>CAVWFJ010000013.1:0-415416 GCA_963754055.1 uncultured Solirubrobacterales bacterium | reverse complement strand
CGACTTATGTGAGGCTGCTCCGAGCCTGTGAACGACGTGAACGAACCGCCTCGAGACGGGACCCGCCGACGCGATATGTGAGGTTGGTGCACGACGTGAACGGTGTGAACCGACCGACCCCCGCGATCCGCCGACGGAGCGATGCCGAGGGCGGACCGTGGAGCTCGCGCGTACCCGCGCCCAGATCTTCGCCTCGCATCCTCCGGGCGCACAGCGTCTCAGACGACGCCAACCGCCTGACGGGGCAAGAGCGATCCACCGCGCTGTCGATACCGTGGACGTCGCTCCCTCCCTTCGTGGCGCCTTTGACGTTGCCGTCGGCCTGGCCGCGACTTCGGTCGTTTCGGTCGTACAAAACCAGCGCGTCAATCCGGCCGGCCGATCGCCTCACGTCGATCACATGCGAACGACGTCAATCCCCAGCGGCTACCGCTCGTTCACAAACCACCTGCACATAAGGCGACAACTCGATCGTCCCGGTCGCCGCCGCCGAGCGAGTGCTCTGCCACGGTTCCGCTCGCCCCTGAGCGCTCGGAGGTCGACTGCCGCGATACCCGCGGAATCACCGAAACAGGGCGGAGCCGGGTCGGCGCGCGCAGTCCCGGACTCGCCAATCTCAAGACGCGGCGTGCCGTCAGCGCTCCGGCCGTCATTGCCGATCGGGCGGAGTTCCGCTTTGGCATGAACTCGGGTGCGCGTCGGGCGCCGACGGCGCAGCCCGAAGGCGCTCGCCGATCGCCTCATCTGTGCCGGCGAGCAAGCGTACGGCGCTCGTGCTTTCGTGGGGGAGCGAGCACCTGGCCGACTGGGCGCGTGGCTTCCGGAGTGGACGAGAACGGCCGCTGTTGTCAGACGACCGCTTCCAGTGCGAGCAGAAGAACGCGATCCAGCTCGAACTGTTGATCTCAGCATCAGGCCCATGGCCATCGCAGCCTCCTCGCTCGCGCCTGCGCAGTAGTTGTCCGGGGTTGCTTCCACCCTCAGTGCTGCGGTATGCGGCACGCGCGTTGGCGCAGCCGGACTCGTTGCCGGCGAGTTGGCGTTCGCGACGCGGGGGCCGGGGAGACTCGACAGTTCTGGGCGTGCCCGGCGCGCCGGCGGCTCAGCCGCGACGTCACCCGTCCAGAACGGCGTTGACCTGGTCGCGGACGCGCTCGCGGGCCGTAACGCGGTCAACTCCTGACATCAGCAGCTGGTCGTATTCGCTGTCTTGGTGGCGGACCGACGCCAGCACGGCCAACTCGAGCGCCTCGGGGTCGAGCGCTCGCCCGGCCGTGCTGCGCCCCACCCGCCCGCTGCCGCGCTGTGCGGCGTGTTGGGCGATCGCCTCAGCCCGCTTGGCCGGGCACCCAGAGAACAGCTTGCGGATCTCGACCGCCATTCGGGCCTGAAGCTCGAGGTCCGCTCCGGCGCGGCCTGCGGCATCCCGCTCGCGCCCCCGCGCTCGCACCTGTTCATCGGACAGGCACTCTTGCTCGGCGCGCTCGAGCGCGTCCTCCTCGACCAGGATCCCCTGGCGCTCGTAGCGCTTGCGCGCGCGGCTAAACCGCACCACGACCGCTGACAGGCGGCTGTTGTGCTTCGCGCGCCTCGTCAAGGCGGCGTCGCCAGCTGGCAAGAACACCAGATGGTCAATATCCGCGCAGGCCATGCATACCGCCCCTGGGTCCTCCATGATCGGCCACCCCGCCCTGCTCGCTACCGCACACTGTGCACGTCCAGTCCTTGACCGGCGAGACGACCACCAGATCGGGCGCGCGGCTCTGGCGGTCGGCCAGCCGCTCCCGCTTGCGTTCGGACAGCTCAGGAGAGACCCAGTGCGTGCGATATGCCTGCTCAATCGCTGGGTCGCCGGACTTGAGAACCACAGCCGGCGCCGATCCCGGGTGCGCGCCACATACGGGGTCTCGCTGGGGTTGAGTCCGCGCGCCGCAGCCCAGCCGCGAAACGCCTTCATCGCGGTCGAGATCTTCCCCAAGCTCGCGATCACGACCGCTTCGAGGTACGGAACCCGGCCCTGGCGCCATTCATCCACCCGCCGCGGCTCGAGCCAGCCTAGGCCGACCAGGACGTCGATCGCAGTCACGAACCTCCGCTGCGCGAGCGCGGCCCCGGCCGCCCGCACCACACGCTGCTCGAGCTTGCCGCCAGGACCACGGGGCACGACCGGCACGCTACACGCCCTCGGTGTCCACCTCGGCCCAGAAGCTGGGCGGTCGTCGCTCGACCCTAAGACCCTCGGCGATCCTCGATGGTGCGGGCGATGCTCGAGGATGTCCGCGCGCTACCGATCGATCTCGATGACCGGCGGCACGTCGAGGTAGCCGATCGCCCGCGCCCGCAGAGGCCGTACGCGGCTCCGCGAGCCCAGGTTGCCGAGGACCCCGGGTCGATCCGCTCACCGAGTTCCTCCTTGTAAATCCGACAGCAGAAGTGCGGTGCCCCAACGGCCACCAAGCCGGACTTCCTCACCCATCAGGAGCGCCGGTGCGGCCGAATGAGAACACTCCCGCTCCACCAGGAAGCAGCACTCAGGCCTCACTGATGGTCCTCGTCCTGAGGGGCAGCGACGGGCCCTGTCGATTCGGGCGTCGTCCGGGTGTACGGATCGCACACATCAGGGGACGTCGATGCCCCTGAGGTCGGCCGTATCCCGCGGGACTTCCGCAAATGTTGCGAGGAGAACGGAGCCGACCTCTCGGTGTAGTTCCCCAGCTGTCGGATAGCCCCTGGCGCATCGCTGCGCCAGGGGCCTCCTGAGAACCGGACAGGCACCTTTCAGCGCATCCGGCTCGAGCAAGCCGTTGAGATCTGGTGGCGTGACCTCCTACGATCCGCTCAACAGCGTGGAGCGTGTCGTCCGCGGGTCCGTTCACCGCGACGTTGGCCGCGGCGTCTAATTTGTCCGTTGGTTCGGGTGCCGTCGTCATCTTCTTCTCGCTGGCTCACCTGACCGCGTCAGCGCGCTTTCGCGCCGGACCACCAGGGTCCGTGTCCGGCCGGTTATGCGGGACGACCGCCTGGAGGGGGTGGCCATGACGTCCCGGTTTCCCGTTGCGTTTCCGCTGCCGGCATTCGCTTCTCGGTCATCCGCTGCCCGCCGAGGAGTTGGGCTCTCCTCACGGTCGGCTTACCGAGCACGCCCAAGGACGCGCCCGGACCTCGACGGGGTTACCGCTTTCCGCACGTTCGAGCTGCGGCCGGGGTGGGTGCCTCCTATACCCCGAGGACGGCGGTGCTCCTCCCGACCGAGGGACGTGCTCGGCCGGCGCCTGCCGCTCTTCCGCGGCGAGTCCTTCAACCCCGCTCCAACCTTCCCATCCACGCGAGGCTCCGAGTTACGAGGCATCAGTCGGAGGTTTAGGTTCTTCACCCGTCCGACCTGCCCCTCGCCTGTAGCCCCCGGATGAGTCGGGCGCCCTTGGGCTTCCCCTCGAGCTTCGCACCTCGCCGTTACCGGCGGCGCACGTCGAGGGCGGGGCCAGGTCGTTGAGCACGGACCCGGAACTACTCGATCACATCAGTTGATCCTCCCGTCCGGTAGTTCACTCGTTTCGTGCGACCGGCGTCGCACCGTCCAACCCGGCAGAGATCCGAGCGCTGGAGCTGGCGCCTGGTCGGTCAGGAGAGCGGCAGCGCCAGGGTGCTTGCTGGCCGGCGCGAGTCAGCGATCGGCAAGTGTCCTCGCGGCCGGACGTCGGCATCGCCCACGCCGCATCACGGGGTCCCAGCGGGCGGGTGAAGGGAGGATCGATGAGGACACCTCGATGATCATCGCCACCGGCGACGCGATCGCCGGGAAGATCCGCAAGGTCGCGACGCTCCGACCCCATCACCCTGATCTGGCACTTCGCCGCGGTAAAGCGCGCGCAGTGCTTCTCGCGAGCAAGCTGCTGCTGCTCGGTCGTCCTGTGCAGCGGTGCGGAAGAGCCGGAGCCCACCGTGCATTCCCAGAGCGAGCTGGAGCGACAGCGTGTCCGGTTGACGCTCCATCACCGGGCACTTCACAGGCGCGCCGGTTAGGTGACAACTGCGGGCCCGCAGCCGTGGCAAACCGCTCTGATGCGGGCAAGGTGCCCGGAGGTTCGGTCTGCGGGACTCACCGCCAGCGTATACCGCCGGAAACGCAGTTAGTGACCTGGCGCTCGGAGTTCTGCGGCGTAGTGCTTTACTGCGCGACCGTATTCGATTAGGTGGCGCCCCAGGGCGGTAAGTAGCAGTGAGACTGCCTCCTCCGAGCGTCCGGCGTCGACGAGCGCAAGGGCGAGGAAGGCGCTGCGGGCGTCCTCCAAGCCGTCTTGAGCACCGAGCGCGATTTCGTCGCGGAGCAGGTCGATGCTCTCCTGCATCCGCCCGAGAGTTCGGAGCGTGCTCGCCAGCTGGATCACCGCGCGCGGCCTTCCTGTTCGTCCAGTTCCATAGCGAGGGCTTGGCGGTACAGCGGCTCGGCTTCGACCTCCCGGCCGGCGAAATCAAAGGCGGACGCCTGCTCGTAAAGCGCGGCCGGATCGTTCGCAGGCCTCTCGGCGACAAGCGCAGTGACGGCCGCGACGACATCAGCGTCCGATTGACCTGCGGCCGCCACCCAGACCTCGGCGACCCGCTGCTCCCAGTTGTGCTGTGACTCCATCATGGCCGCATTCTTTCACCGCCCAGACATCCCGGATAGCCGATCCCCCGGTGATCGCTCGGTCACTAAGGAGAAGCCCGGAACACAGCGCCCTTTGTCGTCCGAAGCGGCAGCCAGTATCGGTGGCATCGCCAGTGATGCTCCCCGATTTGGATGCGGAAGCGCTGTCGCCCGCGGAGGGGAAGGCGCGGCTCGCGCGGCTCGCGCGGTTGGCGATTCGGCGTTCGAGCGATTCGTGGCTGAGGCATCTGCCTTGGCGGGTTAGACCCTCCTGACGGAAGCCTCGCTCGAAGAGCGAGTGCATTTATCTAACGACGTTTGGGTCGCCTCCGCCGAAACAGCCCGCCGAGGCACCCCACCGCGATCTTCTCAGGGTGCAATCCCTATCGGAGGCGGCCCCAAATAATCCTTTTGACGGACCTCCACCCTCTGTGAGGTCAAGTCAAATCTTGGAAGCCCCTGTTCACCGACTTGAACCCTCACTGCGCCGTTAGCCGGCAGCAAATAAGGCACGCTCGTGACCAGTCAATCTCGACCACACTCAAGACTACCCAGATGGGCATCCTCTGGGGGTAATGGCTATCGCTTTCCGTCGGTGGTCCGTGTCGTCGACCGCGCTCTGAACGAGGTTCGCCTCTTCGAGAGATCAGACATGTGGACGCATCGCCTCGTTTGAGTTGAATGCGAACTTCTCTTAGTCGCTGGGGAGCAGCGTCCGACCAAAATCACCAGCCCTTCGAAGCTGTACCAAGCTCGGCCGCCCACCGAGCGTGAATTGCGATGATGGCTTTCCGTCTCCGTCGTGAGCCAGCGTTGAGGTCAGGTTCCCGGTCGTGATCGGCGGAGCGACGTTCGCGATCGCGAAGGCGAACCGGCGCCCCCGGCTGCAAAGGACGTTCAGGTGGGTGGTGACCGTGACCGTTTCACTCGTCGCAAACCGGGCTATCCGGCAGGAAGCTGGCGCCATCGCCCTCAGAGTCAGCCTCGATGCGCCTGGTGTGCACGCCCGCTCAGGGACCCCACCACCGTGACCGGGCCGAGCGCGGCGGGTGAAATACCCCGAAATGCAATCTGCGTTCCGGCCGGTTATCGCGGCTGCCAGGGATCGGAAACGCGGACACGGTCGTAGCCACGGCCGGCGCGGGAAGAGCACCGGTTAAGACGGCCCCGAGAACCACCAAAAGCGAGCCCAATAGGGACGGCTCGACAGACGTCATCGTGAAAGCCGTAAATGCAGGCGAGCGACGAGAGGAGCATGGGCCGATCTTCATGGGCAACTCTATGCGGGTTCGAACGCCGCCTCGCCCACGCAGCCGCAAGCGCTCTGGCGTTGTCGGGCATACCCCGAGCATCGCAGTGTCAGACTCTGCAGAGGGCGTCGTCTTCTCCTTCGCTGGTAACGCCACGCGCAACGGACCGGCCCCGGCGCGTGAAGCCAACATCGGCAAACTTACTCGAAAGAACTCTGGCGGTGGGAAAATTCTCCTCACCGCTGCCACAGCCAGATCGTCAGACCTCCTTGTGCGTAAGATCCGCTCGCGAAGGGGGCCGTGCAACCAGCACACCAGCCAAAACGCCCGCAAACGCCCAAACGTGAAGACCTCTACTCACTCGCTGAATGCGGTTGGTGGCGGGCGAGTCGGCTCTTGGGTCCGGGTCGCTTATCGCCGTCGTGCAAGCATATGGAAGCGTTCTGGAACCGGTTGACTTCGCAAGCGTCATCCCCAACTATCGCGCCGGAGCTGTCTCTCGGAGGGGGCATTGGTAGCTGCTGCTGGTCGAGCACAAGAGCCTGGTCCGGCGCGGTGTCCGTCCTCGAGCCAGCCGCGCCACGAGCCGGCCGCACCGAAAGCAGTGCTCGTCTCCGTCGGCGTTGACCAGACCCAGCGCCCGGGGCCCGGACCGCCAACGCTGCGTGACCGGCTTGGCGGACGTGACTTCGCGAGCGACTCCGTGAGCGAGTCGGTTAGGACAACTCGCGCCTCGATGAGATAGTCACCGACAACCTCACGCTCAAGATCAAACTCGAGCTGGTCCTCCCACCTGCGCAATCCACAAGTTAGAAACTCCAACTGGTGTTCGTATTCTGCGATGCTCTCCTTCCACACGCAGCTTCTCTGCCTTCTCCAGTCGTGGAGGCTGATGCACGCTAAAACGTCGAGCATGTTTTGCGTAGCGATCCGCGGACGCAGTTTCGCCTTCGCTACAGCGATGCTCGCCGTTCTGGCTGTCGGGGGTGCCGTTGCCACCAGCGCGACTGGTAACGGCCCGAGCACCGCCCAGCACCAAATCCCGAGCGCCACGGCAAAGCAGGTAGCCGCAGCCGAGCGAAACGTGCACCTGTCCGCCGGGAGCACCGTTCTGAGTTTGCCCCAGGCCGCTTGGCCGCGTGTGGTCCCCGCTGGGTTCCTTGGGGTGGGGGTCGAATATCAGACGCTTGTGCGCTACGTGGGCGATGACGCACACGCGATCGATCCGGTGTTCGAGCAGCTGATTCGAAATCTCTCTCCAGGCCAGCCGCCACAGTTAAGAATCGGCGGCAGCACCTCTGACTGGACGTGGTGGCCGGTGCCGGGTCTGGCCCCACCACCCACCACCTATCTTACCTTGACCCCTCACTGGGTTTCGGTCGCCCGGGCATTGGACCAGGCGTTGGGCGCCCGTCTGATCATGGGCATCAACATCAAGGCGGACAGCGTAAAGGTGGCGGTGACTGAGTCGCGACAGCTGCTGGCGAGGATCGGAAAAGGTTCGATCGAGGCGTTTGAACTCGGCAACGAGCCCGATATCTTCAGCAGTTTTGGCGGACACCCCACGGCCCCCGGTCCCGGTCGGCCCACGTACAACTTCGAGACGTTTCTACACGCCTTCACGCGGATCGCCGATGCGATGCCGCCCGTCCCGATCGCCGGCCCCGCATTTACCAGCGATCACTGGTTCGACCACTTTTCCACCTTCTTGGGCCACGAGCCGCTCGTGCAGATCGCGACCCTGCACCGATATCCGCTGTTCCGGTGCCAGTCGCCGAACCCTGCGTTTCCGTCGGTCAGCCACCTCCTTTCGGTTCGGGCCACGTATGGACTCGCGCACGGCAGCATCCCGTGGATCAAGATCGCGCACGCCCATCACGTGCCCATCCGGATCGATGAGATGAACGCCACCCAGTGCCCGGGGGCGGCGATCGTCCTGCGAACCTTCGCGGAGTCGCTGTGGGCGCTGCGCTCGCTGTTCGAGCTGGCCGATGTGGGGGCGGATGGGGTCAACATCCAAACCACCGCTGCCGCGACCGACGATCTGTTCACTCCGACGCATAGCAGCCAAGGCTGGCAGGTGGCGGTGCAACCCGAATACTACGGATTGCTGATGTTCGCCCAGGCTGCCCGGCCGGGGGCGCGCCTGGTTCGACTTTCGAAATCCGGGACCGCGAAGATTCAGGCATGGGCAACCCGCGCCGTCGACGGAACTGTGCGGGTCGTCATCATCAACCTGGGCAATCACCGACATACGGTGGCGCTGGACACGGGCACGGCGTCCGGTCCGGGGACGCTCGAGCGGCTTGAGGGATCGAGCCTTACCACCACCTATGGTGTAAAGCTGGGCGGTCAGACCTTCGGCTCAGAGACCTCGACCGGGCGGCTCGCTGGCCGGCGCCGCACCGCGATCGTCAAATCCGACGGCGGCGACTACGTCGTGGGCATGCCCGCCCTGAGTGCCGCGATGCTGACAATCGGCTAACGCCAGCCGCTGGAGCCGGCCCGACGAGCCCCTCGCGGGTCACGCCGGCCGGATGCGCGTATGGTGGCGATCTGGCTTTGGGCGCGGCTTTCCGGTCCGGTTCAGATGCCGGGTGGAAAGGTGAAGGAGGTGTATGGCGGGACGCGTGGCCCGACTACGAGGAGGATCGCGGCGTGTGGGGTGAGTGGTATGTCGCCCGGCCGGATGTGCCACCGGGGACGCCACACCCGGTCAAGTGGCGCGCACCTCGCTGCTTGCACGTAATCCCGTGACGCTGCCGATCACCGGCACGGGCTCAGTCCAACACTCCGAGAAGGACATCGCGGTCGCCGAGCTGAAGCTCACCGCCGACGAGCTCGCACGCCTCGATAAGGGCTGCCCGAAGAGGATCGCGACAGAGCCCACAGGCAGTGAACGGAGCTAGGTGAGAGCGGGTCACCGATCGCCAACAGCCCAACCTGGCCCTCGCCAGACGGACGACGCCTGCTTCGCCGGCGTGAGCGCTAGCCAGCGACCTGGCTCACGACGTGCCCGCTTCGGACGAGCTGGGGAACTACACCGAGAGGTCGGCCGACGGCATGAACGTGACAACCACCGAGCATGTGAGCTGTCACAAATCGGAGGGCGCAGGTGGATTGGTGCGGCTCGGACCGGGGGCGGGGATGGGGAGCCGCGGCCGGATGTTCTCGAGGGGAGGGTGCGGTCACGGGTCGACGCCGGCGTAAGCATGGGCGAACCAGCGGGCCAGGCGCAGGTTGTGCGTCAGCTCCTGCAGCCGCGCTCGCCTGAGCTGATACGCGAAGTCATTCGGCTCATTGCCGGGATTATCTTGTGCGTCAGCTTGTGACCGGCTGGTGCGGGCGTGCAGGAGGGCGAGCATCCAGTTCGAGAACTCCTGCGTTCGCCAGATCGCCGGTAGCCGGGTTGCCGAGTAGCCGGTCAGCCGCCGCTCATCGCCAGGCCGCGCGTATCGCTCTCGCAACGCGCATCCGAGCTCGAGCGCATCCTGGATCGCTAGGTTCATGCCTTTGCCGCCCGCGGGTGTGATCAGATGCGCGGCATCTCCGGCCAAGTAGACCGGGCCGTGGTGCATCGGCGCGACGACGCGGACGCGCAGGTCGAGTAGGTCGCGCTCGATGAGCGGACCTTGGGCGAGCTCCGGCTCGCCATGGGCGTGGAGCCGGTCTTGCAGCTCGGCCCATATGCGATTATCGGGCCAGTCCTGGATCGTGTCGCTGCGCGGGATCTCGAGCATGTAGCGCGTCATGTGCGGCCCGCGCCGCATCTGGCCGGCGAAGCCGCGGCGGTGCAGCCCGTACAGCGTCCGTGGCTTCGACGGCGCCGCGTCGGCAATCAGCGTAAGCCAGCGAAACGGGTGGTGCAGCTCGCTCGCGCAAGCGCCGGCGATCGCGTCGAGGAGCGCGTTGCGGGCGCCGTCGCATCCGGCGACGAACCGGCATTGCACGCGGACCACCTCTCCGGCAGGCTCCGCCACTGCCGAGACGGTTGCTCGATGCTCGTCGTGCTCAACTCCGGTTACGCGAGTTCCGAACCACAGATGCCCGCCCTCGTCGCGCAGCCGTTCCGCCCAGCTCGCCACGAGTTCGTGTTGCGCGTAGACGTAGCTGCCGCGCCCGCCGGTCAGCGCTCCGTAGTCGAGCGCGTAGGACCGCCTCTCACACCGGAACTCGCAGACATTGTTGGTGCTGCCGCGCTCGAGGATCGGATCCGCGAGACCCTCGGCGTTGAGCAGCTGCACGGTCCGGTACTCGATCAGGCCGGCTCCGGCACGCCGGTGGAAGGCCTCGCTCGAGAGTCGCTCGAGCACGATGCACGGGATCCCGGCCTGCTGTAGGACGAGCGCCAGCGCCAGTCCGGCGGGGCCGGCGCCGACGACACAGACCTCGGTCGCGTGCGCCCGATCGGGGGCTCGCTCACCCGTTCCTATCCGACTTTCGCGCATACGGACTCCACCTTCAGCGCCACGAACGACCCGACCCTAACCGTCCTTCGCCCGGTCGTGCCACCGCCGTTGTACTCCGCTCTCGCGTGAGGCCGGCTATGGATTCGCGCCGCGCGACTGCCCGTAACTCGTTACCGCGCGAACCCTTCGCAGATCGTGGAGCTAGCAGGAACGATCTTGGTGATCGCGAGGCTGACGTCGGGCTTGATTCCGTTCTGGTCTTCGAGACGGTCGCGCGCGTGTCGTTCTCGGTCAGTGCGCAGGCGTGGGGGCGGGGATCAGGCCGAGCTGCTCGAGCATTAGGAGCCGGTCGAACATCAGGTTGAGTGAGACGTGCTGGCCGTCGCGGAAGCGGAGTACCTGGATGTAGTCGAGGCTGACTGCGCGGCTGGTTGGGGGGATGTCGCCCGTCGGGGTGTGAAGGACGCCGTTGTGGGTGCCGCTGAACGTGCCTTTCTCGACGGCGACGTCGTCGATGAAATACACGTCGTGGACCTCGACGTGCGCGTCTGGGAAGGCGGACAGCCAGCTGCCGTAGAACTCGACGCAGCCCGGCTTTCCCTGGCCGCGCGTCCCGCCTGATGCCTGGAAGACGACGTCGTCCGCGAGCACCTCGGCGAACCCGTCGATGTCGTGGGCGTTGAAGGTGTCGGTCCCTGTCTCGAACGCCTGGCGCGTGGTCATGGTCATGAATAGCTCCCTCCGGTCGGTGAACGTGCAAGCCGCAGGGTCGCGCGGGCGGTTGGTCGTTCGCTAGAGGGTTGGCACCCTGGTTTTTTCTCCTTCGAGAGCCTTGGCTAGCTGGTCGCGACGTTCGATCCCGAGCTTGTTGTAGGCGCGCGAGAGGTGGCCCTCGACCGTCTTGAGGGTCACGTAAAGCTCGTGGGCAATCTCGCGGTTGGTGCGGCCGCCGGCCGCGAGGCGCACGATGCGCAGCTCGCTGGGGGTCAGCGCCTCGACCCCGGTGCGCCACTCGCGTCGCGGGCGGGCGCCGGTGGCCTTGAGCTCCTCGCGCGCGCGTCCGGCCAGCCGGCGCGCGCCGCAGCGGACGGCGAGCTCAAGCGCCTCAGCGAGCGGCTCACGCGCCGCGGCGCGCTGGCCCGAGCGCCGGAGCGCCGCCCCGAGCTCGGTCAGCGAATGCGCAAGCTCGAGCAGCGCCGGCGAGTCCGTGAGGCTCGCCACAGATTCGTGCAGCAGCGCGAGCCCTTCCTCGCCGCGCTCGGCAAGTCCTGTGACGCGCAAGGCGATCCCGAGCGCCCGTGGGGCGCCGAACACCCGCACGTCGGCCAGCTCGTCTTGCGCCACCTGGCGCGCGGCCTCGCGCTCGCCCAACCGCAGCAGCGCCTGGGCAGCGCCGGCGCGCGCGTGCAGATACCCAACGTCACGCATCTCCGTGCCCCACGCGTCGGGACTGAACATCTCCGCGCACATCTGGAAGTCCGCGAGCGCGTCCGCCGGTTGGCCTTGGGCCAGCCGCAGCCGTCCCCGCGCGGCAGGGATCAAGACGGTGCCGACGCCCGCAGGCCACCCGTCCTGGGGCAGGAGCGAGATCAGCGCCTGCGCCTCGTCGAGCTCGCCGGCCTCGATCGCGACGTCGGCCAGCACAGTCGCTGCGAATGCGAGCCCCGGCGCGAAATCGCCCTCCTGCAGCACGCGCAGGGCGACCCGCGCGGCCACGTCGGCCTCGGGAAGCGCTCCAAGACGAAGCCGGAGCAGGCCGAGTGTGCTGTACACGGCGACAAGTCCACGCGCGCTCCCGGAGCGGTCAACCTCAGCGACCATCGGCCCCAGCGCGACCTCAGCCGCGTGGAAGCGCTCGGCTGTGACCAGGCTCCACAGCAGCGCGGCCCTCGTATCCCAGTTCTCCGCGGCAGCGTCCGCGCGCGAGATAGCTTCCTCCAACGGGGCGGTGGCCTCCGCCACGGGTCGCCCTGCGAGAACCATCGCCATCCCCCGGGCGACCGCGAGCGCCTCCACCGCGCTTCCCGACAGCGAACGGACAGACAGGCGATCAAGCACCGGAGCGACCCGCGCCGCGCGTCGCGCGTCATGTAAGCCGCACACCACGAGCTCGCCCTCCAGCCGAGCCGCCAGCTCCTCGTCAGCCTCGCCCAGCTCCGCGAGCGCGCGCTCGATGACATCGACCGCGTCAACCCAACGGAACAGAGCTGCGTACGCTTCCGCGACCTCAAGCGCGATATCGGCCCGCTCACGCGGATCGGTCGCAAGGCGAAGAGCCTCCTCCAGCAGCACGCACGCCGTCTTGCGCCCAGCGCTCGCCTCCGCTTGAGCGGCCTCACGGAGAACGTCGACTCGCTCCTGCCTCGGGGGCGGCTCCGCGAGGGCACGGCCCAACAAGCCGGCCGCCGCACCCGGTGCCCCACTCTGCATCGCCGCCCGCGCCGCCTCCCGCAAACGCTTGAGCACCCAGCCATCGCCCGCAGGGCGCAGCCCCACCAGATGCGCCGCGATCTGCCCCGGCGCGGCCCCATCAGCATGAAGCACGCGGGCGGCACAGCGATGCAACGCGTCGCGCGCATCGCTCGCCAACGAGCCCTCGACCGCATCGCGCACAACAGGATGAACAAAGCGCGGACGATCGTCAGTTGCCAACACCTCCAGACGAACCAGGCCGGCAGCCAGATGAATCGCGTCTGCCATCTCTAACCCCGCGATCGCCGCCGCGTAGCGCAGCTCGCAGCCATCCCCGAGCACCGCAAGCGCCTGAGCTAGGGACAGCGCGCACAAATCCAGCCCGCGCACCCCGGCCAACACTCGCCGCGCCACCCCCTCGCGCCCGCCCGCCACCAGCTCGGCTGGATCGAGCTCGGCCAGCGGCCGGCCCTCCAGCTCGACCGCTCTCAGCAGCTCGATCAGATACAGGGGGTTGCCGCCGCTCGCCGTCCACACCGCCGCACAAACCTCATCCGTCACCCCGCCGCCGAGAGCGAGGCGGACAATCGCGCCGACCGCGTCCTCGCTCAACAGCTCCGGGCGCACGACCGCCCGCGCGTCAGCCAGCAGCGCCCCAAGAGACGCGTCCGCCGAGGCCGACTCAACCGGCCGAACCGCGACAAGCAGCGCCACCGCCGGACCCTCAAGCCGCGGAGCGAGATGAGCCAACCAGCGCAGCGAGGGCTCGTCCGCCCAATGCGCGTCATCGACCGCGATCAGCAACGGCTGGCGGTCCGCGAGATTGACCGTCAGCCAATACAGCCCGTGCAACAGCGCAAACGAAATGTCGTACGCCGAGGTGCCCACGCGCTCTCCCAACAGCAGCGGTCGAACCGCGCCCGCCTGTCCCGCCAGCAACACGTCGCGCTCGCTTGCCTCAGCGCTCGCCAAACGCCGCTCGAACAACTGACGCACCACCCCGAACGCGAAACCAGCCTCAAGCTCCGAGCCACGCGCGCGCAGCACCGCGTGACCCAGCCCCGCCGCGCGTCGGCACGCCTCCTCCAGAATCGCCGTCTTGCCGATACCCACCCCGCCCTGGACCACGACCGCGCCGCCTTGCCCCAGCAGCCAACCCACCGCCGCCAGCTCACGATCGCGTTCGAGCAGCCTCCCCACGACACCACTCTACGACGCACAGCCGGCGCCGACAAACGACGACGGGACCCCGGCGCTCCCGGGAACCTGGGACCCGCTCCATGACCCTCCGCCTCAGTTCAGGGACCTCCCCGCCTTCCCCAACTCGAGCACGGCACTCAACGTCACCTCGGCCGGTCCACGGGACGCTCCCAACACAGGAGCGAGTGACCGGAAGAGACGCAGGCACGCTTGCCGCGGGCTAACCCCAACCGGCGCTGGGCACAGAGCCATGCGCGCTTGGCTAAGCGAGCAGCGGCCCGACGGCGACGTGATCGAGCGAACGAGCCAGCCAACTCTACATACTGTGCCGGTGTCCAGGCAAGCGGCAGCGCTGGAGGCGATCGCGACCCTGAAGTGTCGCAATCGCAGGGCGAGCACCAGCCTGGCCGCGCCTAAAATCTGTGTCCCCTCGGACGACGAGGAGCGCTGGTCGCCTCGCTTCCGCAACAGGCCGGGGATGCGCGAGCGTCGAGCGCGCGAGCGCCCATGGTCTCGGAGGGCGCAATCGATTAGAGCAGGCGCCAAACCAGTCCGCTCTCCAGAGGAGGGAGCCATGCCTGCTCACCAGTTGTTGGACGCCGCCGGGCGCCCGCGCTCGCCGGCAACGCTGCCCGGTCATCACGTCGGCCGGATCCCCGCGAACAAGGGTCGCCGGTACCCGGCAGATCCGCCTACGGTTGACGAGATCGTCGCCGTTATGCGCCATGCCGGAGACGATCGTCACGGCCGGCGGATGCGAGGCCTGATCGTCGTGCTGCGGCGCGCCGGTCTCCGGATCCACGAAGCGCTCGCGCTCGCTGAGACGGATCTGAACGAGCGGCGAGGCAGCTTGCTCATCCGGCACGGGAAAGGTGACCGGCGTCGCGAGGTCGGGATGGATCCCTGGGCCTGGTCCGTCTTGGATGACTGGACCTCGACCCGTACCGCGTTCCCGCCGGGACCGCTGTTCTGCGTAATCGACGGGCCGACCCGCGGCCGGGCGTGGTCAGCCACCGCGGTCCGCGCCGAGCTACGCCACCTCGCGGTTGAGGCTGGGGTGCGGCGGCGGTTCGCGCCACACCAACTCCGCCATGCGCACGCCGTCGAGCGGAAGCGGCCGTCTGTTTGCGGGGTGCGACGGACCGGCCGTTGAGCTGTCGCCGTCGACTCGCGCTCGCGATCGTATTCGCAGGGGTACTGCCGACGACCCTGCGCGGACATGTCGAGGCTTCCGGATCCGTGGAGACGAAGGCCTAGCCACTGTCAGGCCAGACCCTCCGGAGTTCGTCCTGGGTCCGCGAGGGCTGTCGCGGGCCGCGGCCGTTCGGCGTTCCTGGGCGCTCCCGAGGTGGTGGACGGTCGGTTGGGGCAGCTTTCTTGGTGGGTGGCCGCTACAGGTCCCTCATCGCGGTGATCCGCCCCGATTTGACGGCTTTGACGAACGCTTCGAAGTCGCGCTCGTTTTGGTCTGCGTACCGGGCGGAGAAGTCCGCGATCGCTCGGTCGAACGTGTCGCCGCGGCCGAGGTAGGAGGCGATCGCGATCCTGTCACCCGAGCGGGCGTGGGCACATGCGAGCACCTGTCCGCACAGCCGCCCGTAAATGTCAAAGCTGGAGGGCAGGATTTGCTCCGGGTCCGCGGAGCCTTTCCAGTCCCACAGTTGCCTAACGTAGTAGTCGCGCTCCTCGCCGTCAATCCCAGTCACACGCATCCAGCCGAGGAAGATGTCGCTTGCGGCCTGCATCAACCGCTGCCCTTCGACGACCCGCCGGCCCATGTTGGCGTACTCGCTCTTGCCGACAAAAGGCTCGAGCACGGACGGCTGTGCCTCCTTGACTTGCAGAAAGAGAGGCTCGCCGTTACCCCGTCCGACGAATAGCACGACCCAGGCGCGCGTGCCGACGCTACCGACCCCGACGACCTTGCGAGCAAGGTCCCCGTAGGAATAGCGATCGAACAGTCGGCGGTGATGATTCTGGAGGGTCGAGCGATAGATCCTGCTCATGCCGCGCACCCAAGACTCGACCTGTTGCACCTCGATGTCCGGCAGCAGGTCCTCGACGGGCACGATCAGCGGGTGGTCGGCGATAATCCGCGGCTTCCCTTCGACGTCCGCGGCGAGCTTCTCGAACGCGCGCGAGCTGTTCTTTCGCTGCGCCTTCTCGAGAATCTTGTGCAGTCGTTTGACCTGCCTGCTCGTCCCTTGCGAGCTGACGGCACGCTCAAGCTCGCTCGCGTCGACCTTCGAGTACCAGACCTCCCGCTCGCTGATTCCCGCCAACTGCAGCATCGCTTCGCGGTAGGCCTGGACCGAAATGCGCGCCAGCTCGCGGGCGCGCTTGGTCGAAAGGCCGCGGTGGCGACCCGCGACGCAGAAGCTCGCGGCGAGCCGCTTCAGGTCCCATTCCCATGGCCCCGGGAGGGTCTCATCGAAATCGTTCAGATCGAACAGGAACTCGCGCTCCGGCGAAGCGAACCCCCCGAAGTTGGACAGATGCGCGTCGCCGCACAACTGCGCCCGAAGCCCCGACTGCGGCGTTCGGGAGAGGTCCGACGCCATGATGTACGCCGCTCCGCGGAAGAAAGCGAACGGCGAGTGCAGCATCCGCCCGTGGCGGATCGGCACCAACTCCGCCTCCCGACTGGGTATCTGCTCCTCGAGCAGCCCAATCGGATCCGGACGTTCACCCCACGGCACCCAACCCGCGTGGCTGGCGCGCGGCACGTCCGCTCGCGCCTGCTTGCCGCGCGCCGTGCTCTGATCGCGGGTGAGCCACGACGCGCCGGTCGGTCGGGATTGCGTTGCCTGGTCTTGCCCGTTAGCGGTAGCAGTCATCTCGTTTGTGACCCGGCCCAGGTGTCCGCCCCGGCAGCTCGCGTGCCGACAGATCTCGAAATTGTTTGAGCCGAGATGATCGAGCAGGCATGCCGAAACATGATCCCAAATCGGGAAAATCGGGGCCGGTACTCCCGGCGGCCCTCGGCCGCGCGGCAAACCAAGCACCGACCCTGGCCAAGCGCGTCCACCACGCTGAGAGGATCGCCGCAGCGATAGAAGTCGACGACGAGCAGGTCGAGGAGCCAGGCGGATCTGGCTGCAGGTCGAGGCGCTATCCGCAGCGCGAGGCGACGTCCGCAATCGCCGCCAGGGAAGGCCGAGGCGCCGGTGTGGTACCGACCCCAGCCGGTGAGCAGCCAGAGCGGAGCCGACGCCGGTCCACGGTCGGCGCGAGAACTCGCGGCCAGCTTCGAAGCCTCCCAGCTCGCGCTTGTGAACCAAAAGGGCGTCCAGAGCATCGACACGCTCGCCGCCAGCCGTGAGCAGCAGTGGGCGCGAGCGCCCGCTTGCTCGCGTCGCGTGGCTAAACGCTCCTCCCCGACCGACACCGCGACGGGCGCGCTTCCGCATCGCGATGGGAGATCGCAAGGGACGACACGCCGCAGCGCCCCGGCGCCTCGCCAGCGCCCACCTCTGCCTACGCATGAGTGACGGGCTCGATGGCGAGCGCGTTACCCGCAGCGGCAGTTCTGGATTCACGAACCAGCAGGCGCGTCATTGGCTGGGCCGGCCGGCGCTCTGGCTCCTGCTCCGGGCCGATGACCAAAGAAAGCAGCAGCACCGACCGCGTGGCTGCTGGGGCGATATTGCGGAAGCCGTGCTAGGCGCGCTTTGGTCCAATGTGGGCGATCAGGTTTGGGCGATTGCGCCAGCTGGCCTGCTGGCTTCGGGGTCGGCGTGGATCGTCACCGTGCGCCACTCCTGCCTGTGCGAGACACCGGACGGAGCGAGCGAGCGGCACCGATGCTCATCGTTCAAGACAGGCGTCTTGCCTGCCGCCGATTCGCTTTCGCTGTCGGACCATTGCAGGCGTTGGGCGGCGGGCGGTGTTGTCAGTCGAGCGTGATGACGACCTTGCCGTTGGCGCGGCCCTGCTCGACGTACGCGAGCGCCTCGAGGGTGTGGTCGAACGGGAACGTCTTGTCGATAAGCGGGCGGAGGTGGCCGGCGTCGTAGAGGGAGGCCAGCTCGCGAAGCTGCCGGCCGTTTGCCTGCATGAACAGAAACGAGTAGCTCACGCCTAGCTTCCGTGCCTGCTTGCGGACCTTGCGGCTCAGCAGCCCCATCACGACGCCAATGAGCTTCGGCGCCCCGAGCTGCTTCGCGAACCCGGGGTCCGGCGGGCCGGTCACGCTGATCGCCTGTCCGCCCGGCTTGAGGACCGTGAGGGACCGCTCGAGATTCTCGCCCCCTCGCGAGTCCAACACGACGTCGTAGCCGGAGAGGACCGCGGCGAAGTCCTCCTTGGTGTAGTCCACGACGACGTCCGCGCCGAGGCTGCGAACCAGCTCCGCGTTCTCGCCGCGGGCGGTCGTCGCCACCGTGGCGCCGAGGTGCGTGGCGAGCTGGATGACGGTCGACCCCAGCCCGCCGGAGCCGGCGTGGATGAGGACCTTCTGGCCGGGCTGCACGTGGGCGCGGTCGACGAGGGCCTGCCACGCGGCCAGCGACACCAGCGGCAGCGCGGCCGCCTCGTGCAGGGTGAGCGAGGCTGGCTTGGGGGCGACATTGTCCTGGTCGATCGCGATGTACTGCGCGAAGGTCCCGATCCGCAGGTCGCGCGGGCGAGCGTAGACCTCGTCGCCTACCTGGAAATCGCGTACGGCCGAGCCGACGCTGGTCACCACGCCGGCGACATCGTGGCCGAGCACGAACGGGGTCTGGTACTTCAGGAGCCGCTTGAACTCACCATCGCGGACCATCTTGTCCAGCGGGTTGATGCCGGCGGCGCTCACCTTGACCAGCACGTCACCGTCGCCGAGCGCGGGCTCGGGTACGTCGGCGGCGCGGAGACCGTCCTTGCCGTAGTGCTCGACGACGAACGCCTTCATGACCGTTCTCCCCGGCGGGAGCTTGCCAGCCGTTCGCAGAGCGTGGAAGGACACCACCGGGTCCGCCGCGGCGCGGAGTTCATGCGAACGTCAATCGACATGTCATCCGCGGGGGTGTGGGGCGGCGCGGGAGCTCTCATAGGAACTCCAGAGCCCGCTTGACGAAGTCCTCGTGGAACTGGAAAACCCCGCCGTGCCCGGCGTCGGGGTAGACGACGAGCTGGCTGTTCGGGAGTCGTCGATCGAGGTCGACGGTGTTCCTTGTGGGCACCATCTTGTCGCTCTCACCGTTGATGACGAGCACCGGCTGGTGGATGCTCGAAAGGTCCGTGGGCTTCTGCTGACCCCATCGATGGATGGCCTTCAGTTGGGCGCGGAACGAGCGGACGGAGATGGCCTTGTCGCGATCGCTGGTGCGTTCCTCGAGTCGTGCCAGGAACTCCTGCCCGGCTCGTCGCCCGTTCGGGGTTCTGGTGAAGAACAGGAACTGCTTGGGGTCCTGGCGGGTGAGCAGTCCTCGCGCGGTGTCGAGGCAGGAGATCCGGGTGACCTTGTCGATCCCTTCGCCCCCCGCGGGTCCGGTTCCGGCGAGGATCATCTTGCGCACGAGCTGCGGCTCTGTCTGCGCGATGACCTGGGCGATCATGCCGCCCATCGAGAAACCGAACAGGTCGACCTGATCGAGCCCGAGGGCGTGGATGAAGGTGACGGCGTCGTTGGCCATCTCCTCGATGCTCGTCGGCGTGGACCCGCCGGAGGCGCCGACACCCCGGTTATCGAAGGTGATGACCCGATGCTCCTCGGCGATGCCGTCCACGACCCGGGGGTCCCAGTTATCCAGGACTGCCGCGAGATGGGTGAGGAAGATCACGGCCACCCCAGTGCTCGGGCCGAGCTGGCGGTAGACGAACTCCACGCCGCCGACGTCGATGGTGTGCGTCGGCGCGTTCCTCCACGTCGCGTTCAGAGCCGTATCCGTGAGTGCGTGGACCGTGGTCATGCTCTCTCCTTGTACGTGCCGGCAGGATTACATTACGGCCATAATACTAAAGTACGACTATAATGCAATAGCGACCCCGCGAGTTGCCGGGGCCCCAGGCTCAGAGCCCCGCACAGCGGCGCCCACGGCATGATCGAGACCAGTTTGAAGAGAGAGGTTCGCGATGCGATACGGCAAGGACCAGAAGCAGGCCACCCGAAAACGCATCCTCCAAACGGCCGCGCGGCGCTTCAAGCAAGACGGCATCGACGGCGCCGGCGTGGCGACCCTGATGTCCGACGCCGGCCTGACGAACGGCGCCTTCTACGCCCACTTCGACTCCAAGGAGGACCTCGTCGCGCACGTCCTCGCCGACCAGCTCCACGCCCAACGCCACAGCCTCGACTCCCAGTCACCGGATCGCGACGGACTGAAGGCGTTCGTCCGCTCCTACCTGTCCGCGCAACACCGCGACCAATGCGCCGACGGCTGCCCGTCCGCTGCGCTGCTCGACGAGATCGCCCGCCGCCCCGCCGCTACCCGACAGGTCTTCACCGACGAACTGATGGGCGTCATCGACGACATCGCCGCGCGCCTTGACCCGACACACGTCGCGGCCGCTCGAACCGACGCGCTCACGGTCTTCGGACTGATGGTCGGCACACTGCAGCTCGCCAGGACGCTGACCGACCGCGACCTATCCGATCAACTCCTCGCCCGCGGCGCGCAGACCGCCCTCAAGCTACTCGATGACCGCGCGACGACCAACCCAGGCGCCACACCAGCGCACAGGCGCGCGCCCGCTGCCTCATGAACGCGGCGTAACCCAGTCGATCTCCTGTCCCCCGGCCCAGCACCATGCATCGATCGCGCTGGCGGCGATCCTCCTGCTCGGCCCGATCGCGACCGCATCCACCTCACCCCCGGGCGAGACCACAAGCCTAGACGCCGAACGGATCCGAAGAAGCCGCACAAGACGCCGGCGCCGGAGCGACGATAGTCCTCCCGGCGCGGCCGCATCCACAAATCCTAACCTATGTCGCCGGGTTCGAACGCCGGATCGGAGAGTCCCGCTTCGGGCCGGTGAGCTCAGTGAGCAGCAGTCAAGTCGTTACGGCCCCGTGGGCGACGATGCAGAAGCGCCGGTCGCCAGCGTCGATGTCGTCGCCGGCGTGGCGCCCGGGCGCTGTTGCGTGTCGTCCGCATCAGCCGCGTAAAGTCGCGGCCGTCCCGAGTTTGCGCGGCTCCTGGCAGGGCGGCGGCGAACGGTCACGACGCGGCGACCACCCGGGGGGTTGTGTGATCGGCACAACCCGGGTCGGACGTCGATCGCGACGCCGGCGAGGTTGGAGCCGCGGGCGAGATCCCTCCTGGCGTCGGTCAGCTGGCGCGTTCAGCACGGTCGCCGTCGTCCCTCGAATCCGCGGGAAAGGGTGGCGGATATCGCGGAAGGTTCGGCTGCGCGCGGAAGCAGGTCGTTCGTGACGGAGTCGCGGCATCAGCGTTGGCTCTGAGCGAATGACTAGGTCCGGGCTTCTCGTGTTCGCCTCGCGAACGGGGACTGTCGGAGATGGCGTCCAGCTGGTGCTGGTTGTCGGCACGCGGCGGTGCGTCAGGGGCAGACTTGGCTGTATCTGTAGCCGGTGATGAATCGCGACCATTCCTCGCGGGTGAGGTTGCGGCCGGCGACGGCACATGCGTGGTTCGCCAGGGCGGGGGTGCTGACGGGCCAGAGGGATCCGTGGCCGTTGGCGTTGACGGCGAGCAGGAGCCGCCCGTCTGGAGTGAACTGCGCGTTGCCCGCTGTTCCCTCTTCGGGGTCGAGGGTCGTGCCGTCTTGTTGAAGGCTGGAGGTGAACCACAGCTTCACCCCGCCTTCGGGTCCACCGGCCGTCGTGAAGCGTTGCCCGGAGGGGTCGAACGCGATACTGGCGACGGGCGCCGCCGCGACGAGCACGGGATGGCTGATGGAAGCACCGGTCGACGGGTTCCAGAGTTGGACGACGCCGGCGTAGGTTCCCGTCGCGAGCGTGCCGTTTGGGGCGAAGGCGAGGCTGGTGGTGCCGCCGTTGTCGCTCTCGAGCGGATGAAGCGCGCGGAGTTGCGTTCCGTTCGAGGAGTCGAGGACCAGTACCCGGCCGTCTCCCAGCGCGACCGCGAGCACCCGGCCTACGGGGGAGAACGCGACCGCGTTGGCGCCGGTCCCACGTTTAAAGGCCATCGTGATGGGTGTGCCCGTGCGGGTACGCCAGATCGCGATCCGTCCGTTCGTCGCATCGGTTGCGAGGTTATTACCGACGTCGCTCGCCGCGATCAGTCGACCATCGGCTGAGAAGGCGACGGAGTAGATCACTCCGGGAACGTGCCTTATTGGTGGCGCCATGGTGAGTGTCCGCACGAGACGTGGCGCGCCTTTCACGTCCCAGAGTTGCAGCCGGTTGTCGTCGTGTCCGACGGCCAGCTCCGAACCGCCTGGCGACCAGGCGAGCGCCGTGATCGTTGCTGCTTTCGGGATCGTCAAGGAGGTCTGGGGTAGCGGTGTGTGGACCGAGAAGATCCCGACAGCACCGGCCGCCGTCAGTGCGGCGAACCGGGATCCGTCTGGTGAGATCGCCAGCGGCGGCGTTAGCGGAGCGACGACCGCGGGTGCGTACGCGCCGGTCGTGAACGGGCGTCCGAAGCGGCGCTGGGATCCGAGATCCCATTCGATCACGGTGCCATCGAGGGAGCTGGTGTAGAGCGTGCGGCCGTCGGCGCTGAACGCGCTGTCCGTCGGGCGGCCGGCATGACCGACGAGCGTCTCCAGCGGTTGCGCGGTCCTCGGGTCCCACACCACCACGTTGTCATCGTCGGCTGTGCTCACCAGCTTCTGCCCGTTCGGCGAGTACCGCACGCTCTGCGCGCTCGCGGTGTGCCCGCCCGCCGCGGCGTGGATCGCACCGGTCGACAGGTCGATGAACAAGATCGTTCCGCCGGGGGGCGCGTCGGCGGCGCTCGTGCCGTCGGGACTGATGGCGGCCACGGATTCAACGCAGCATGAGGCTCCGCCCACGACGCCGAGCCGCGCCGGCAACTTGACCGCGACCTTCCGCAGCGGCGCGAGCGTCCGCGCGTCGAGCGTCTCAGCTGCGGTGTCGCCGAGCACGACGAGCCGGGTTCCATTGTCGATGAGGCGTATCGCCACGAGCCCGCGCGTGCTGACCCGCTTGCTGGAGATGAGCCGCCCGCTTGGTAGCGACCAGCGATCCAAATATCCCGGTCCCGGCTGGCCGGAGAGGCTGGTGACAGCGTACGCGTAGTAGACGGTCCTGCCGTCAGGTGACATGAGCAGGCTCTCGGTGGAGTTGTCAGCGTCCAGCGAGTTCAGCCACCGTCTGTCATACGGCAGGCGCGCGACGCGCCGGAAGGTATGAGCGTCCAGGACGTCGATCGCGGTGAGGGCGGCGTCGGCCAGCAGCAGCAACGAACCGTCGGGCGAGTAGACCGGCTCGTCGTCGCCGTTGAAGCCGGGGATCGGGGGGTGCTGCTGGCGCAGGGTCGCGGCGTCAAAGACGTACAGGGTGTCGTTATTCCCCCCGAAGACGAGCAGCGTCCGCCCGTCGGGGCTGAGGGTCATCGATATGGGCCCCGCCCCGATCGGCAGCTTGAGGCTGGCGATCGCGGCAGGGCTGCGCAGCAGAGTGGCCAACAGCGTGCTCTCGGTCTGCTGACTGCGATCCGAGTTGACGGCTTCGCGTGCGAGCAGCATCGCGAGGTCGATCTGCGGTTCGATCACGGCCTGGGCCCCGAGCTGGTGTGCGAGCGCAACGCGAGCCTCGGTCGTCGCGTGCTGTTTCTGCACCAGCGCGATCACCCCTGCGATCAGGGAGATGACCAGCAGCAGGGCGACCCCGGCAAGGACACCTCGCAGCCTGTGGGCAGCGCGCCCCGCAGCGCATCGGCTTGCCCCGACAAACTCCCGCTCGGCCGGGCTCAGCTCATCCGAATGCTGAGCAGACCAGTCAAGCGCCGCGGCGAGTCTTGCGCCGCGGTAGAGGTCCCCCGAATCCCGACCCCCGGCATCCCACTCTCGTGAGCTCTCCGTCAGATGCGCGTGCAGCCGCCGCCCGACCCGATCCTCCTCGAGCCACCCGCGGTAGCGCGGCCATTCCATCAATAAAGCCTCGTGCGAGACCTCGACCTCACCGTCGCTTGCAGTGAGTAGCCGGGCGTCGGTCAGCGCCGCCAGCACCGGTTCGGCTCCATCGATTCGCTCGAGCTCCGCAAGCGGCAGGCGCCGACGGACAAGCGCGCCCTCCTCGCCGTGCGCGAGCCGCAGCAAGAGGCCGCGCGCAACCCGCCGCTGCGCCTCGTCGAGCCGTCCATACGCATCCTCGGCGAGCCGAGCGACCGCTCCTCGAACGCCGCCGCTTACCACGTACTGCGCAAGGCGCAGCACGCGCCCGTCGCGCGCCCGCCACAACTCGAGCAGCATCGTTGACAGCAGCGGCAGCCCACCGGGCTCACCGGCCACATCGTCGACCAGATCGTCGACCAGCGCTCGCTCGACGTCCAACCCCGCGCGAGCCGCCGGCAACTCGATCGCCCGCGCCAGCTCCTCACGTCGCATCGGCCCGACCAGCACATGGCGCGAGCTGAGCAGCTCCGCAAAACGGGTGTAGGTCGCGCAGCGGCCGTAGAAGTCCGCGCGCAACGCCACCACGATCAACAACCGCCGCTCGGGGTCACACGCCGCCGACGCGAGCTGATCCAGGAATGCCGCACGCTCGTCCTCGCGCTCACAGACCGTGAACACCTCCTCCAGCTGATCCACCGCCACCACCAGCCGATCGCCCGGCTTCAGCCCCGCCAGTACCACGTCCAGCTCCTCACCCCCAAGCGCTCGCGCCAGCTGGGCGCACGGCCGCTCGCCAGGGCGGACCAACAGCTGCCGCCAGCTCGCGCTGCCCGGCAGCGCGCCTCGGCTCAACGCCGACAGAAGCCCCGCGCGCAGCAGTGAGGACTTCCCGATCCCCGAGGGACCCACGATCCCGACCAGCGTCGATTCCGCCAGCCGGGCAACCAGATCGGACACGATCCGCTCGCGCCCGCAGAAATACTCAGCGTCGGAGCGGTCAAACGAAGCCAGCCCCTTGAACGGACAGACCGCCTGCTCATCGGTCGCGCTCGCCGGGATCGTGACCGGCCCGGGCGCCAGCTCGAGCGCCGGATCCTGGCGCAGTACCTGACGCTCCAGCTCCTGGAGCCCGCGGCTCGGCTCGAGGCCGAGCTCTCCGCGCAGCAGCTCACTCGTCCGCCGATAGACCTCAAGCGCCTCCGCCTGACGGCCCGCCCGATACAGCGCCAGCATCAACTGCGCGCGCAGCCGCTCCTGCAACGGGTTGGACGCGACCAGCCCCTCGAGCTCGGCGATCAGCTCTGAATCGGCGCCCAGCGCCAGATCGGCATCGATTCGCTCCATCACTGCCAGCAAGCGCAACTCCTCCAAGCGCCGGATCTCGGGCTGAACAAACTCGAGCAGCGCGAGATCGGCCAGCGGCGGGCCGCGCCACAACGCCAGCGCCTCTCGCAGCCGCGCAGCCGCAGACGCGGCATCGCCCGCCCCGAGCAGCCCTCGCGCGGCGGACAGCAGGCGCTCAAAGCGGGCGGCGTCGAGCTGCTCAGGCCCGGCCTTCAGCACGTAACCACCCGCCTGCGTCAAAAGAAGCTCGCCCGGGTCGCCGTCCTCCAGCAGGCGCCGCAGCCGCGAGACCGCGACGCGCGCTGTGTTGAGCGCGCTGTCGGACGACTCCTCGCCGAGCAGCTGGTCGACAAGTTGCTCGGTTCGGACCAGCTCGTTCGCGTGCACCAGGAACAACGCCAAGAGCGCCCGCTGGCGCTCTCCCCCGAGTCGCAACAGCGTCCCGCCGCGCCACGCCTCAAGCGGACCGAGCATCCGAAACTGCAGCAACCCCCGGGGTTCGTCCCCCATGGCAGACGATTATCCGCGCGCTCAGGCCGTCACGCAACCTGATGTGACAAGACCTGTTAGGCGAATGTCACGAGCACGTCACACAGCCGCGGAAAGCTCCCTGCCGACCGGATCGCACCGGGCGATCCACCCAACAGGAGGCCTCTCAATGACCCGCACCATCCTCTTCCGCCGGATCGTCGCGGTCGTGGCGGTGGCGCTCGCACTAGCCACGGCCGCCGGCCCGGCCTCGGCCAGAACCTTCGACTTCAACTCCAGCGGCTCGCTCGTTCTCAACTCAAATGGCTCGCACGTTCAAAAGCCAGCCCCGGGCGCCTCTCCAAGGGCCAATCCCGCGACCAGCGGCACCGGCATCGAATGGGGCTATATCGCAATCGCCTCAAGCGCCGCCGCGCTCGTGCTGATCGGAGTCGGCGCGGCCGTGACCGTTCGCCGCCGCTCGCGCGAGGACAGGTCACAGCGGGCGACGATCGCCGGCTAAGCGCCCGATCGATCGCCACATCCATCTCTCGGTCAGGCGCCCGAACCATCGGGCACCAGCAGGCGCTGCTCTCCCAGACAGCGTGCATCCGGCGGCAAGCAGCTGACGGCCAGCCGCTTCGTCGAACCAGCCGTAGTCCACCGACGGTTTACCAACCAAGTAGAGGTTCTCTCATGAGTCGTATCAACCATCCAAGCAAGACCGGGGTGGCGGTCAGCCTGCCGCTCGCCGCGATCGCTCCCGCCACCCCAGCGGCGACGCCTACATCCCGCCGAACGCGTCGGGACCCCCGCCCCCGACGGTCGTCTCATCGCACGATGGCGTCAACTGGGGCGACGCGGGGATCAGGGCCGTGGGCGGGATCGCGATCGCGATGTTGGCCACCGGCGGTGGCCGGGTCGCCGCCCGCATGCGCCGTGACCACCTCGACCCCGCCACGCGATCGGAGGGCATGATGAGGTTCAAGATCGGACGCGCAGTCCTGATCGCCCTGGTCAGTACTGGCGCCTACCTGGGCGTGGCCCTTCTGTTCACCTCGCCCGCTAGCGCCGCAACCAGTCCTTGTTCTGACCCGGTGACCAGCGCACCGAGCGGTCCTGCGACCGTGTCGGCCGCATGGGCGCCGGACTATGGCAGGGTGCTGGTCATCGGTTCGGGGCCCTACCAGGGTTGTTCTATGTATCTGCTCACCTCAGACCAGCTGCACGCGCTGACCGGCGCGCCGTTCGCGTGTAGCGACAACCCGAACGTCAAGAACAAGCCGTGCGACACCGTCCTGTGGCCGGCGCTCCTCACCAAGGGCGCTCCGATCGCAGGGCCGGGGGTCAACCCCAGGCTTCTCGGGACGGTGACCCGCACCGACTTGCCTGGCTTGGGGACGGTGCAGGAGGTGACCTACGCCGGTTCGCCGTTGTACCGGTTCTTTCGGGACATAAGCCCAGGGGACACGGTAGGCGCCAACCTGAACGATCCAGTGACCACTCCCGCGGGCATCTGGTACCTGCTCAATCCGCGTGGCGGCATTCCTGCCACTGGTCAGGCTAAATTAGAGCACGAGACCGCTCCCCTCGACGGCACCGGACCCGACGAGACGGTACTGGGCGCAAGCATGAACAATGACTACAGCCCGTTCCCGAACCAGCCCTTCCCGGTCTACACCCTAAGCCGGGACCACGGCAGATGGTGGGGCCACTCTAGAAGCCATGAGAGCCGCCGCGAGAGCGCCTGTCAGGGGACCTGCGCCGTTTTCTGGCCACCGGTCCTCACCTCGGGACGGCCTGAAGCCGGGCCGGGGGTCGACCAGCGTGCCATCGGGGTCATCATGAGGCCGGACGGCAGCCAGCAGGTGACCTACCACGGGCGGCCGCTGTACCTATTCAACAAGGACGCCTATATCGGGGGCGCCAGCCCAGTCGGGACCCAGGGCATCTACGGAGCGGGTGCGCTCACCCCGTCGGGCGTGTTCAACACGATCCCGCCGCTCCCGTAGAACTCCCTGCGCTCCGACACACGAAAGCTCCGGCCGACTCGATCGACCGGGGCTTTCCCACCCTCCATGGGCGAGCTGACGCCGGTAGCCAGCAGGCGGACGCCCCCGGGTCGCCAACAGCTGGCCAATGCCCCAGCATCTGCAATCGCCGCCGCAGCAGCCACCGGCCATCGGGCAGACCGCCGCTTCCGGCTCACCGTCTAACGGGGAAGCCGGGCCGCGTCACAAACCTCACGGACTGGATTGCGGACTCACTCGGCAAAGCATGCACCCGGTCGAAACCCAGCGACGCCCTCGCAACGACGAAAGGGAGCCGTCTCACCGACAGTCGCCGATCACACGACCGCTCACGCTAGACGGGCGGCAGCGCGGCGGTCTACGACCCGCCGGCCGAGGCGCTCGATAGCGATATGCGCGCGCGTTCGGGGAGGCAGCAGAGTTCGTCACGCTCGGCACTCAATGCGGAAAGGACGACTCGCAGCAGCACCGGGGCGCCACGCCGGTTCACAACTTCTGCCTACGTACGAGCGGGCAACGCCTACCGCGATCGCCGCATCGCGGTCGCTGCCGCTTCCATGAAGAACCGGAAGCCAGCGCCGAGGGCTGGGTCGGGGTCGGCGATCGGCGCCGATACTCACATTCGTACCAATCGGCGCCGACCGCGCCGGGTCAGAGATCGGCTCGGCGCCGCTGCCCGTTTGGACAATTTCCAGCACTGATCCCAGGTCATAGCTGGGTCGCTGCTCCTTCGCGAGGCGGAGCGGAAGTAGCCAGTCGCCGACCACGGCGCTCGCTCAACGGCCGGGTCCGCCGCACCCTCGCAAACAGAGGTCCGCTTCCGCTGTGGACGAGGCGGAGAACTACACCGAGACGTCGGCTCCGTTCTCCTCGCAACATTTGCGCAAGTCCCGCGGGATACGGCCGACCTCAGGGGCATCGACGTCCCCTGATGTGTGCGATCCGTACACCCGGACTACGCCCGAATCGACAGGGCCCGTCGCTGCCCCTCAGGACGAGCAGCAGCGCTGTTGCGGCGGCCGCCGAGACCGCTGCATCTGCCCGGCAGAGCGGAAGACCGCACGTCGGCACGACCCTCCCGTGTTGCTCGGAGAGGTAGAGCAGCAGCGTTGCCAAGTGCTTGCACGGACCCGGCCCGGCGCCGTCCGCAGGCGCGCGCGCGCCGACGGGCTCGCGCCGGCGGTGCGCAAGCATCAGCGGCCAACCGGGACGCCGCGCCGCGCCGTTCGCCAAGAGGAATCGTCAGAAGCGCGGCGACCGGACGAGCGCTTTCCACGGCGGCAGTCGTGAGAGCGCGCTACTCCTTCAGCCGGGGGGCAGTCATTGGAAGAAGGTTCCGATACCGCATCCGGGAGGAGCAGTCGCCCGCAGTCGCCCGCCGCCGTTACCGCAGCCGTGGCAAAGGCGTAGCGATGCCGGAGCACCTGCAAGAGCCGAAGCAGTCGTGGTGCGCCCAGGCCTCGCACGCCTGGATGTGGGCGATTGCACTCGTCCGATTCCGGCGTCGCCGAGCCAGGTCCGAAGGGCTCCTACGTCGCCGTTGCGCTCGTCCGCTTGCGCGGCGGCCTCCAGGCGAATGCGATCGCGCGAACCTGTGTAGTCCGAGCCGCGCTTCTCAGAGAAAGGAACGGACGAGGAGACGGGGCGGGGCCGAACAGCGCAGCCCGGAGCGTGGTTGCGGCGCGGGGACCTGGGGGCAGGTGCCCGAGTCGCCTACGGTGCGGTCAGCACCTTGGATCGCCGAGGCAAACTGGCCGCTCAGCGGGCCCTGGATCTGCATGTGCAGAAGGGCCATTGCCTCCAGCTCGCGAGCACACCGCAGCGGGCCTGAGTCGATCGGGCGCAGGCCGTCATCGGAGGCCAGCTGCATGACCTTGGCCTTGCTCTCCTCGTTATCGCCGGCCAGGAAGACGTCCAGAGGCTGTCCGTGGACCTGGCCCGGCCAGCAGCGGCCCGACGAAGTTGGTGTTGAAAGCCTTCACGAATCCGGCTCCCTCGGGAGCTTCTGCGGCAATCAGTTCCGCGCCGGACCCGAACGAGCTGATCCAATCGTGATCGAGTAGCTCACTCTGCTGAAGTCGACCGGATTGGTGGGATCGACGATCACCTTCCCCTCCAGCTGATCGGCGTACTGCCGGACAACGTGCGGCGCCTCGGTGTAGGGGACGCCAGCATCGCCACCTCGCCCCGGACAGTCTCAGTGGCGCCCACCGCTCCGTCCCCCTCGAGCTCGTCGGCCAGTTCCTGCGCCTTGCTGATGTGCGTCCCGACGAATTCGACCTCATGCCCACCGGCCAGGAGGCGCGACCCGACGGCGTGCCCGATACGTCCGGTGCCGATGATCGTGACCTTCACTCGTCCGCTCCGGCTCAGGTCTCGTCCGGCGCCGCGGGCACCACCACGAGGACCACCCGGCGCAGGCGCAGCAGCCCAGGGGGCGGCCTCCTGGGCGACTGCGTCCTCCGCGTCATCGGGCAGGGAGAGACCGTGGCTGCGGTCCTCACCCTGCCACTCGTCATAGCCGTCAAGCCCGTAGTGCTTCCACATTCGGCGTTCCAGCGCGGGCATGAGCTCCTCTCCCAGTTTTGGTGCTCGGCGCATCCTTGACCTGTGCCTTGGCCAGCGGGAGCTGAACCTTCCCGTCGAAGTTCAAGAACCCGTCGAAGAGCGGAACCAGGGTGTGCGCCGTCCGAGGAGCCCAGTGCTCACCGCGGCCCAGGCGGGGCACTTGGTCTGGCGGTCGATGAAGATGTCCTCGATCGTCCCGATCTTGGCGCCCTCCCGGTCAACCACCGGCGCGGCGCGCAGATCTTCGACGTGGTTCAGCTCAAATCCCAAAGGCATCTCCCGTATCGAGCGTCCACACCTGTCCTAGGCCGGGTCGGCACCCGGGCAAGGCAGGACCAACGGCACAGGGCGATGCCCGGACAAGCCCAGCGGTGGGTGGGGCTACTACGGGCGCCGGCTCCGGGCTCGCCAGTGCTCGGGCAGCTCCGGATGCTCCAGGAACAGGGTGTGGTCGGAGACGCGTGCCTCCCAGTGGCCCGGTCTATCTCCCGGGCTCAGCCGGACGAGCGACAGCCGCGCTCCGAGAGCCGCGGGTCTGGACGGCGTCACACCGTCCGAGCCGGAGGAGCGGGCCGGACCGATCCTGATCACCTACAACGGCTCACCGGCGGCGCTGCGCGCCCCCGTCCTGGCGACGCGGCTGCTCGCCGAGCGCCGCACCCTGCCGCTGGTCGTTGGAAGAGGGGACTCGGACGCGAACTGCTTGAGGTCCCACCTGTCCCGGGACTCCCGCCGGCCCAGATCGACATCCGCACGGCGCAGGAGATCGACGAGGCGCAGGCCGAGACCGCACGCCGGATCGACCGAACGGTCGGCGCCATCGCCCGCAGCGCGGGTTCGGAGACGGAGGTTCTCGCTGTCGTCGAGCTACCAGATCGCCGTCTCAGAGACGATCGTCCGGGTCGCGTGCGAGCGAGACTGCTGCGCCGTGCTCGTCGCCGCCCGCGCCCCCGGCCCGCTCGTCACAGCCCAGGCCGAACGGTGATCCGGCCGGCGTCGGCGGCATGCCTGAGAGCCTCATAATCCCGTTCGTTCTGATCGGCATATCCGTCGGCAAAGGCGCACATCGCCCGGTCGAACGTGTTCCCGGCGCCGAGGTAGCTGCCGATCGCGACCGCGTCGCCCGACCGTGCGTGAGCACGGGCGAGGGCCCAGCCGCACAACTCGCCGTAGCGGCCGAGGGCGTCCGGGTCGAGCACGTCGACGGGAGCAGAGCCCTTGCCGTCCCACAGCTGGCGAACGTAGAAGTCGCGGTTGACGCCGTCGATCCACTCGGTTGTCCGGACCCACCCCAGCATGATGTCGCTCGCCGCCTGCATCAGCCGCTGGCCCTCCACCACGCGTTGGCCGTGGTTCCCGAACTCGCTGCGGCCGAGATACGGCTCCAGCACCGACGCCTCGGCCTCCTTCATCTGCAGGAACAGCGGGTCGCGGTCATCGCGGCCGAGCATCAGCATGATCCAGGCCCGCGTACCCACGCTGCCCACCCCCACGACCTTGCGGGCGGCGTGGATGTACCGGTATCGCTCAAGAAGCCTCCGCCGGTCCCGTGGCAGCGTGCGCCGGTAGTAGTGCAAAACGGCGTCGACCGCCGCCGCGAGTGTCTCCGGGTCATCCGCGCGGGCGAGCGCTTCGATGGGGACGACCAGCGGCGGATCGTGGACGATCCGCGGATGCCCGTCCACCACCCGTGTGAGCTTGGCGAACGCACGCAGTGAGTCCTTCGCCCGCGCCTTGGCGATGTTGCGTTCAAAGTACCTGAGCTGCTTCCGGCTGACCCGCGATGCCCACCCCCGGACGATCTCCTCGAGGTCACGATCGAGGTGGACGTACCAGAGTTCCAGTGGCCTCAGCTCCGCGAAGCTGCGCATTGCCTCCCGGTAGGAGCGCGCGACGGCTAGATCGAGGGACCGCCGCGCAACCCCATCGAAGCCGCGATCGCGTCCGGCGACCTCAAAGCTGGCGACCAGGCGCTTGACGTCCCACTCGAACGGGCCGGGGAGCGTCTCGTCGAAGTCGTTGATCCCGAACACGAGCCGACGGTCCGGACCGGCGAATGTGCCGAAGTTGGAGAGGTGGGCATCACCGCACAGCTGGGCGTTCAGGGCCGTACGGGGCTCCTGGGCGAGGTCCCAGGCCATCACACACGCGGCCCCCCGATAGAACGTGAACGGCGAGACGAGCATGCGGCCGTACCGGATAGGGATCAGCTCCGGCACCCGGGTGCTCGCCTGCTCCTGGAGCAGCTCAATCGGATCCGGCCTGGACGGGTGCGGTTCCCAACCGCCGTGCCTCGAGCGCGGAACCGCCGCCCGGGCCGCCTTGCCGAGCTCCCGCCGGTCGGCCGCACTGGGGTGGCGGAGCCGGGCCCGGACCGGCTCCGGCCGCCATCGCGCGCCGACGTCAACGCGCGCGCCTGTCAGCGCCCGCTCGTCCACGGCGCGATCACCGCCCAGGCATGCCAGAACGTCACCTGGATCCAGGCGCTGACCCGGCCCCGGTCCCGCTGAGGGTAGGCCCGTCCGGTGCAGTGCTCAGACAGGCGGTCGATATCGCTGAACTGCGGATCCGGCATCAGCTCGGCCACGTGTCCGCGCAGCGTGACGTGGTGATACCAGTCTTCACGGCCGAGGACAGTGAGCGAGACCCGGGGCTCCTGGCGCAGGTGCTCCAGCCGCCGCCGACCCTCGTCCATGTTGACGAGCACGCGGCCGTTCACCCACAGGTACCAGCTCGCCGCGGTATGCGGGCTGCCATCCGGTCGGATGGTGGCGATGACCGACGGGTTGGGCTCAGCGAGAAAGGCGACCAGGTCCGGCGGGAGGGGTGGCTTGGGCATGGCCCTTCGGTGATCGCGGCTGACCGTCGGCCTAGGGTACCGGGCGAGGGCCGGGGGCCGAGGTGATGTGACGTAGAGGACCACGCCGTCGACGCCCTCCAGCTTGACCTGTTTGGGATGGCCGTGTCTGACCACCTGGACCACCTCGTCCTCGGTCCCGGTGACCGCCGTCTCTTGATCGTTAAGGAAGACAATCCGCGTCGACCTCGGCCGGAACGATCGTCCCGCCTCGGGCGACCACACCATCGCGTTGCGCGGATAGGAGTGGCGCACCCGAAGCTGCCATGCGGCCGACCCTCACGATCGCTTCGGCCGTCGGCGCCCGCGCAGGCGCGCCACTGCTATGCCTATAGGTCATCCTGGTTGTTGCCTCGACCGCCGGCGGGAGAGGGCTTCGCTTTGCCTGCCCCCGTGTGGAGGGCCTTTCGTGGATCAGCCCCTCTCGGCGGTGGTGAGGTGCCGCAAGCGGCAACAGGACGTAGCCCCGGTTTGAGGGCCTGTCTATAGGCATCCGCGACGGTACCTCTCGGTCGGGGCGCTGTGAAGACCCCTGACCAAGATGGAGTTGAAGTGATGAGAAGTACCTATGCGGGCGTCGATTGGGCGTCCGAGAAGCACGACGTGCTAATCGCTGATGAGACGGGCGAGGAGATCGTGGCCGCGACGTTCGCCCACGACGAGGCCGGGGTGCGGGGGTTGTGCCGCGCCCTCGTGCGTCACGGGGTGACGCTGGTGGCGATCGAGCGGCCCGACGGGCTGCTGGTCGAGCGGCTGTTGGACGCGGGGCTGCGGATCCTGGCGTTGCATCCCAACCAGGTCGCGGCGACGCGTGATCGGTTCCGCGCCTCGGGCGGGAAGTCCGATCGGTTCGACGCGTTCGTATTGTGCGAGCTGGCGCGGACCGATCATCACCGCTTCCGGGTGCTCGAGCCCGACTCGGATCAGACCAAGGCGCTCAGAGCGCTGACCCGCGCACGAGAGGATCTGGTTGGCACCAGGACCGCCCTGGTCAACCAGCTGCGCGCTGAGCTCGCCAGGTTCTGGCCCGGTCCGCTCGGGCTGTTCACGAGCCTGCACAGCCAGATCTCGCTCGCGTTCCTTGAGCGCTACCCCAGCCCCGCGGACGCGCGCGGTCTGGGCGAGCAGCGCCTTCAGGCGTTCCTGGCGCGCCAGCGATATTCCGGTGGCCAGAAGCCCGTGAAGCTTTTGGCAAAGCTCCGCCGCGCTCCCGAGGCCCGGGTCGGCGAGCTCGAGCTCGGCACCCGCCGAGAACTCGTGCGCACGCTGGTCACGATGATCAAGACGCTCAACGAGCAGATCCGCCAGCTCGAGCGGCAGATCGCCACCGCCATCCGCGAGCACCCCGACGGTCCGATCTTCCTCTCGTTGTTCAAGCAGCCAAACAGCGTGATCACGGCCGCGGAACTGTTGGCGGAGATCGGCGACTGCCGCGGGCGCTACCCCACCCGCGACACGCTCGCCGCCGACGCCGGCCAAGCCGCCGTCGCGATCGAGTCCGGCAAACGCAGGGCAGCCTGCTTCCGGTGGGCATGCAACAAGCGTCTGCGCCAGGCGTTCGTCACGTTGGCGGACACCAGCCGCCACCATAACCCGTGGGCGCAGGACCTCTACGCCGCCGCAATCGGTCGCGGCCACGACCACCCCCGCGCGATCCGCACCCTCGGCCGTGGCTGGTGCCGAATCGTGTGGCGCTGCTGGCAGGATCGCGTGCCCTACGACCCCGCCCGTCACCGCGCGCTGCAACGACACGTCACTGTCACCATTCCCACTGCGTCGGGCCCCGTGCCCGACCTAGCGGCCACCCAGCGGATGACCGGCGCCGCCGTCACCCAAAGGGCGACCCGACAGGGCCGAGCGCGCAGCGCTTGACGGCAAGTCGACATCCGCTAACGCACTCGGAGGTTGATGTCATGAAGGGCCGGGCGGGCTTCGGCGGCCCGGGCCGCGTGCGCTGGCCCGGGTGGCAGGAAGTCGGCCCTCCGTCCCGAACTGCAAGCTTCGAGACCGCGCGGATTCCGGCCGCGCGGCCGGACAATTCGAGAGGAGGACCGACCGTGAGTAACCCTACGCGCTGGGTCGGGATCGACCTGCACCGCCGCCGCTCGCAGATCGCGATCATCGACGAGCACGGCGAGCTGACCGCCTCGCGGCGGATCGTTAACGATCGCGACACGTTCCGTGAGCTGCTCGGCGACCCGGACGGTACGCACGTGGCGTTGGAGGCGACCTACGGCTGGGAGTGGCTGGCGGAGCTGCTCGAGGAGGCCGGCTATGACGTGCACCTCGCGCACCCGCTGCGCACGCAGGCGATCGCCGCCGCGCGGGTGAAGACCGACGCGGTCGACGCCAAGACGCTCGCGCACCTGCTGCGCACCGGGCTTCTGCCCGAGGCGTACATCGCGCCGCCCGAGCTGCGCGACCTGCGCGAGCTGCTGCGCCACCGCGCCGTGCTGACCAGGATGCGCACCGCGGTCAAGAACCGCGTGCACGCGCTGCTGGCCCGTCAGGGGATCCTGCCTGAGCACACCGACCTGTTCGGCAAGGCAGGCCGCGAGTTCCTCGCCGGCCTCGAGCTGCCCGAAGGATCCCGCCAGCGGCTGGACAGCCTGATGGCGCTGATCGGTGACTTCGACCGCGAGATCACCGCCACCACCCGCGAGATCGACCAGCGGGCCAAGACCGACGATCGCGTGCCCGTGCTGTGCCAGATCCGCGGGGTCGGGCGCTACACCGCGATGCTGATCATCGCTGAGGTCGGCGACGTCAAGCGCTTCCCGACCGCCCGGCACCTGTGTGCGTGGGCGGGCTTGGCGCCGACCGTCCGCAGCTCCGACGGCAAAGCGCGTCTCGGTCACATCTCGCGCCAGGGCTCGCCCGCGCTGCGCTGGGCGCTGACCGAAGCCGCGCAAAAGATCCCCACCGGCGGCGGACCACTCCGCGCGATGTTCGAGCGGATCGCCAAACGCCGCGGACGCAAGATCGCCAAAGTCGCGATCGCCCGCCAGATCCTCACGCTCTGCTACTACGGACTCCGCGACGGCGAGATCCGCTGCCTGACCAAGACCGCCAACGACAACCACGACAACGAGCCGGCCGAGGCCGCATGACCAACGCCAGCTCACACCAGACTCGCGCGCACCACCAGGGCGCGAGGTGCATGCTCGGGCGAGCTCGCTCCTGTGTCTGGCCTCCTCCCCGACCAAATCGAGCAGGACGGCCGTCGGATTGATTGAGCCCCCGAGCCCCGCACGACACTCTGGTCCGCCCCGCGCGACCGGATGGATGACTGGAGCCTCCTCCCCAGCCGGAACGCAGTCAGCGAACCGGCCCCCAACCACCAGAGCCCCCTGAACCCAACCCTCAACCCCCCCGATGCCAGACTCGACCCGCCGCGTCAAGCGCCACCACCGACGCCGAGAACCCCTGCCCGCAGGCACAGCGCTTGACCCGACAGACCGAGCCCGCCAACTCTGCAATGAACTCCCCGGGGCAGAGCCCCGAACCCCTTCTACGACGGCGGATCTCGATGATCACCACACCAATCCCGCAAACGAACCTCAAAAACGGCCAATCGCCCCTTGACAACACCCGCCCCTTCATGGATGACACAGGACGTCCACGAACCCGATCGTCGGCTCCCGCACGTAGTTTACGATTCCCTTGGCGACAACTAAGTGGCTCGGGTCCGCCAGAATCGACGCCACAGGTCACGATCGCGTTCGTCCAGCAGCAGTCGCCAGACGCGCCGCAGCCGGCCGACTTCCATGCGCTTGATGCGTCTACGCGCAGCGGTGATGCTCCGCTGCCGCAGTCGGCGCCAGGCCGCAGCGCATGTGATAGGCGTCGCCGGCCGTACAGGCTCGTCGACGTCGTGGAACGTGATCGCCTTGCGGATACTGCCGCGCGGCATCGATGGGCTGCTGCGGCGCGTGTCGTTTGGCAATCTCGCGGTCCTCGACGCCGGCAGCCCGGAGGGTCGACGACGACCCGCTGCACACCTGGTGTGAGAAGGCAACGCTCGGGGACGTTGTCGCCCCGGCGTGTCTGTCGGACCGTCCAGCCGGCGGTTTATGCCAGTCGCATCGAGGTAGCGGCGCACGGGGTGGAGCGGGCGTCGGTTGGGTCCTCTGGGCGAGAGGAGCCGCGACCAGCTGGTCCTGCTGAGACTGGTCGGTTTTCGATCGGTAGGTGGTGTCGAGCGGTAGTTCGGCGATGGACGCACGGGCCTTCGGCGAGTCGCCCGTCGCCGCGGCTGCTTGACGCGCTGCGCGCCGTCGCCTGGCGTCGCAGTTGTTGGGCTGTGACGATCCGCCTTGAGGATTCCCTGCTGTGACCGAGCGGCTCTCCATGCGTCACGCTGCGGAGTTGGTTCCTGGCGAGCGCGCTCGCGCTGCCGAAGCATCTCGGGACGGGATCTCGCTGGAGCAGGCGGGCGAGGTTGAGAGTGTTCGGCCCCGATCTCCCACCGCAGAGTGGATAGAAGCTGTCCACGCGGAGCGATGCCTCATCCGCCGCAGGTATGGCTTCGAGCTGGCCAGAGGCTCAGCTGAGCGTTAGGACGGCGATGGGGTGTCCGTGGGGTCGCTCGCCGGCGAGGTCTTTTCGGGGTCGGGTGGGGCGGGCGTGGTGTTGTCGCTGGCGCGGGCGAGGATCGCTCGGATGGTGCCGTGCGCGACCTGTGCGGCGGCGCCGATGTCGCGGTGGGTGAGTCCGAGCCGGGCGGCGCGGGCGATCTCCTGGTGAAGATCGTGTTCTGCCTCCCGCCGGCGCCGAGCGGTACGCTCGACCCGGTTGAGCAGCTCGCGCGATAGCGCGGCGCGGGCACGGTGCTGTCCGCATTGTTCGGCGTCGGCCACGGCGGCGGTCGGGTGGCCTGAGGCGATCGCGGCGGTGGCGGCGTCAGCGAGTGCCTGGCCGAGATCGCTTGCGTTCGCAGGTCCCTCGTTGGCCAGCCCGCGGAGCTGTTGTTCGGCGGCGGCGGCGATCGCTTCGAGCTGGGGCACGAGCGGCTGTGTGGTGGCGTCTGCTGGCACGAGCTCGGCTCCCCTTCATGACGTAAACAAATCGTTGATGTTATGACGCATGAATAACGTAAACAAATGTTATTGACGTCATCGGCGCGGAGCAAGCTATAGACTAATCCAGTGATTCCGGTGGGCTCTCACGTGGGTTTGTCGCTTGGCGGACCGGTTCGGTCCCGCCCTGGGGGCGGGTCGCTGCGCTGGCTTTGGGGGCGAGTTGCGGTGAGCGTCGGCGTAGACGTAGGCCCGAACGGACGCGTTCGCCGCGCTCGTTCTGAAGTCGAGCCGCGGGACGTGTACCAGCAGGTCACGCTCACGAAGGCTGAGCGTGATCAGTTGCGAGCGAGGGCAGCGGCGCTGCGGGTGTCGGTGCCGCGGCTGATGGTCGAGTCGGCACTGTCCGGCGTGGAGACGCCGTCTGCCCGGCGGCACGTGATGGCGGAGCTGTTCGAGGCGCGCCGGTTGCTGGCGACGGTCGCGAACAACGTGAACCAGCTCGCGCGGTCGGCGAACATCTCCGGTCAGGTGCACGAGGGCCGGCGGCTGGAGCAGACGCTCGTCCTGGTTGACGAGCTCGTCGCGGAACTGCGCGGGCTGACCGGGGTCAGGCGGTGATCCCGAACGTCACCCGCGGCGGCAAGACGCGCGGGGTGCTGCTGTACCTGGTAGGCAGGGGCAAGCGCGAGGAGCACGAGAACCCGCACCTCGTGGCTGGCGCGCCGGAGGCAATCCGGCTCGGGGCGGGGAGGGTGCTCGAGCGCCCGGACGCGATCGCGTTGGCGCGGTTTCTCGATGAGCCGCGCGCGGCGTTCGGCACACGGGTGACGATCGCGGAGCGCGACAACATAACTGGGCGCGTCACTGGTGCTCGGGATGCGCACGTGTGGCACTGCTCGCTGAGTTTGCATCCGCAGGAGCCCGAGCTGGCGGATGAGCGGTGGGCGGAGATCTGCGAGCAGTTCATCGGTCAGATGGGGTTCGCCGGCGAGCGGGCCGGGGCGCAATGTCGGTGGGTCGCGATCCGTCACGGTCGCTCGACTGGCGGTTCGGACCACGTGCACGTGGTCGTAACGCTGGTGGCTGAGAACGGCAGCAAGGCGAGCGTCCATAACGACCGGCCGCGCGCGCAGCAAGCGTGCCGAGAGCTCGAGCAGACCTTCGGGCTGCGGCGCCTGGAGGCGCGCGCCCGGCAGGCGGGCAGCCGTGGGCTAAAACACGGCGAGCTCGCCGCCGACCGCCGTCGCGGGCGGCCGCTCGGCGAACGCGGCGAGCACCCCGAGCGCTCGAGCCGGCAGACGCTCGAGCGGATCGTCCGCGCCTGCGCGACCGCGAGCCGCGACGAGACCGAGTTCATCCACCGACTTCGCGACCACGGCATCCGCTGCCGCCCCCGCTACGCCGTGGGCGGCACCGATGTGGTCGTCGGCTACTCCGTTCGGTTCCCCGGCGCCGATCAAGGTCCGCGGCGAAGCGTGTGGTATGGCGGCGGGCGGCTCGCGCGCGACCTGACGCTGCCGGCCCTACGGCGCGGATGGAGCCAAGATCTCGATGCGCAGCGCCGAGCAGTAGGCGAATGGAGCTCGTCGACGCCACGGAGGCCGCGGCCGTGGAAAGAACGCCAGCCGGAACTCGAGCAGCGCGGGCTGATGTGGCACCGCTGCACGATGGAGCTCGAGCGCACCCGCCAGCAGCTCCGCGCTGCCGGAAGCAACCCCGCGACGATCGCCCACGCCGCCCGCGAAGGCGCCGGCGTCCTGGCCGCGTGGTCGATCGCGATAGAGGGTGGCCAGCCCGGCGCAGTGGCGCGCGCGGCCCGCCAGCTCGCACGCTCGGCCGAGCTGCCCGCCCACACCCCCGTTCCAGCCAAGCCGGCATCGCGTGCGTCGGGGCTAGCTCTGTTCATGCTCGCCGCCGGCAAGCCCGACGCGCCAGTCGGGTGGATGATCGTCACACGCGAGATCGCGCTCCTCGCCACAGAGCTCAGCCGCGCGCACCGCGCCCGCGGCGAGCTCGAGCGCGCGCGACAAATCGAGAGCGAGCTCGGCGCTCAGCTCGCGCAGATCGAATTGGCGCTTGAGCACGAGCGGCCGCAGTCAGGCGAGAACCTCGACGCCGAGTCGCGGACCGCGAGCCGGGCCCGCGAGCCGCAGGCGCCGCCGACTCGGAAACCTCGACCGGGCAGCGTAGGAGACGCGCAGGATGCCCGGCGGTTGATCAACCCGCTGCGCGGTCGGAGGCCGAGGCGGCGGTAGGACCGCCCGTAAGTCGCCGAGCCTGGACGGTTCTGCCCGTAGCGTTGGTGGCGAAGCCACTCATGACCTTGACGCCTCCGCTCATCGCCGATACCAGGGCTGACTCGCGGCCGTGCAGGTTGCGGCGCTTGCCTAGGTGTAACTCACGCGCTGCGTGCACGTTCTCGGGGTGTATGGTCCTCTTTCTCAGCCTTCCGACGCAGACCAGCCGTCTGTCGCCTGAGTTTCGCGTGGACGGATCAGCGGCTACGGAGTGGCGCGACGGGGCCGGCCGGAGCCGAGCGGGCGATGGTTGGGCCGACCTTGGCTGGCGGGAGATCTTCAGGAGAGGCGAGGCCGACACCGGCGAAGGCCGTGTCGTGCGCGAACCGCAGATCGAAGGAGAAAAGGAACCAGCCGGCGAAGCGGGCCGCGATGATCGGCGGGCGATTGCTGAAGCCGTAGCCTTCGTTCGGTGCGCTGATCGTCACGCACCGCTCGCCGCCACGCGTGCGGCACGCCTCGATCCGCAGGTAGTCGAAACTCGCGCCTCGACCTCCTGAGTCAGGTCCGTCGTGAGGTCGCCAAGCGGGATCGGTCTGCCATCCACCGGACCAGCGGGCCTTGCGTGCTGTGACCGTCGCGCCGACAGCGGGCCGGCCGGTCAGGCGCGGCGGAGCGATCGCCCGAACGGTTCCAAGCCACACCGCCGATCGCGCGCTATACGTCCTCCCGTCGTAGGTCGCGATGGCCTCGAAGACCGTGCCCGGGCGCGTCGGCCCGGGACGCAACAGCGGCTCTGCGCCGGTCGGGGTACAGACACTCACGTCCGGTGGTCTGCAGATCGACCAAGCGGGCGTTGCCAGGGCCCCGTTGGGAGAGAAGCTCGCGCCGAGGAGCGGCTCGCCAGCGGCCGTATACACGGCCTGGATGTCCACGCCGTACCGATACGCGATCCGCGATCCGCGCGTGCCGGTTCCCGAGGACGCCAACCTGCTGGTCCCAGACGCAACGGCCACCGCAGCGGCCGCCACACCCACCACCACCACACTCGTCAAGACCACAACGAACGGGCGGCGCAATCTCCTCTTTCCCATCTCCGAGCACACTACGCCGAAGTCGCCTCACACGCGAGCATTCCCGATCCGGCCCCCGGACGGAATCAGGGCAGACCGTCGCCCCAGTCGTGATCCAGTGCTCTAGCGGGGTACGCCGTGTCGCTTGCCGCCGCCTGCGCGCACCACGCTCGAGCGCTTGCTCTGATGTTGACGCTCGGTGCTGTGCTGCGAGCGGGTGAGGTTCCGTAGGTAAGCGGCCAGCCGCCGGTTCCGCGGGATCGGGTTGCGCAGTCGGCGGGCGATGCCTGCCTGCGGTCCGGTCCGCCCTAGTCCGACCGTGGTCGCGGCCACATTGTTAGCGTAGTGGGGGTCGAGGTTGGCCCACGACGCGGTGCCCGCGGCGATCAGGGCAGTGCCGCTCGCGTGCGGCCTTACCTTGAACGCGACCGTGTAGGTAGCCTGCCCGCCGGCGGCGAGCTGGCTTGCCGTCCAGTACACGACGCCGGCCAGGAGGTGCCCGCCGCCGGTGTTCGTGACCGTCAGTCGAGCCGGCACAAGCACGGCCGTGAGCACAATACCGGCGGTCGCGGGCCCGGCGTTTTTGACCGTGATCTTCTCGGTGAAGCTGCTCCCGTCGGCCGCGCTGGCCGGCCCGCTGATAGCGATGCTCAGATCGGCGAGCTTGGAAGCCGTGGTGATGATCACCGACTCCGACTCCGCACCCTTACCGCTGCTCACCGGGGTGTTGTTGGCGTCGCCGTTGTAGGTCGCGACCCAGTAGACGGTCCCGGTCGTCTTGGTCGTGTACCCCTTGCTCGTCGCACTGCCATTGCTCAGCGGTTCGGTATCGCTCAACAGCGGCGTACCGGTAGCGTTGGGGTTGCTGTACAGGCTAAACGTCACCGTCCCGGTCGGACTATCACCCCCCGACACCGTGGCCTGGTCGGCGATCGAGCCGCCCACCGTTGTCGCCGCCGGCTGCTGACTGGTCGCGATCGCCGGACTGGCCGGCGCGACGCGCACCAACTCCGCACCGTTACCGCTGCTCACCGGGCTGTTGTTGGCGTCGCCGTTGTAGGTCGCGACCCAGTAGACGGTCCCGGTCGTCTTGGTCGTGTACCCCTTGCTCGTCGCACTGCCATTGCTCAGCGGTTCGGTATCGCTCAACAGCGGCGTACCGGTAGCGTTGGGGTTGCTGTACAGGCTAAACGTCACCGTCCCGGTCGGACTATCACCCCCCGACACCGTGGCCTGGTCGGCGATCGAGCCGCCCACCGTTGTCGCCGCCGGGTCCTGACTGGTCGCGATCGCCGGACTGGCCGGCGCGACAGGCACCAACTCCGCACCGTTACCGCTGCTCACCGGGGTGTTGTTGGCGTCGCCGTTGTAGGTCGCGACCCAGTAGACGGTCCCGGTCGTCTTGGTCGTGTACCCCTTGCTCGTCGCACTGCCATTGCTCAGCGGTTCGGTATCGCTCAACAGCGGCGTACCGGTAGCGTTGGGGTTGCTGTACAGGCTAAACGTCACCGTCCCGGTCGGACTATCACCCCCCGACACCGTGGCCTGGTCGGCGATCGAGCCGCCCACCGTTGTCGCCGCCGGCTGCTGACTGGTCGCGATCGCCGGACTGGCCGGCGCGACGCGCACCAACTCCGCACCGTTACCGCTGCTCACCGGGGTGTTGTTGGCGTCGCCGTTGTAGGTCGCGACCCAGTAGACGGTCCCGGTCGTCTTGGTCGTGTACCCCTTGCTCGTCGCACTGCCATTGCTCAGCGGTTCGGTATCGCTCAACAGCGGCGTACCGGTAGCGTTGGGGTTGCTGTACAGGCTAAACGTCACCGTCCCGGTCGGACTATCACCCCCCGACACCGTGGCCTGGTCGGCGATCGAGCCGCCCACCGTTGTCGCCGCCGGGTCCTGACTGGTCGCGATCGCCGGACTGGCCGGCGCAACATTCGCTGTCACGGTGGTCTGACTCCCCAGGGGCCCGTACGCGATCCGCGGCGGTGGGAACACGGGGACCACGCTCTCGAAAGTCACGGAGAGCGTGACGGTTCCCGTGGCCGAGGGCGTGTACTGGCAGGTGGCGGACCCGTCGGTCACGCTCGCATCCTCGCCGTTGCCCGTCACGCACCTGCCACCGTCCGTCGACAGTATCTGTATGGCTCCCATGAAGGCCGAGGAAGGAACGCCCGCGGCAGACAGGGTTACCGTGATTGATGTTTGCGTGCCGACAGTCAGGCCTGAGGCCGCATCGAGGTCAATGACGGTCGGTCCGGGCGGGACTGTGGTCTGTGTCGATCCGGTTGAGGGGCTGGTTGCCGCGTCGCCGACAAATCTGGCCATCACGGTCTGGGTGCCGGCCCCGGTGAGAGTGGTCGGACACGTCGCCGTCATACCACCTGGACCGGCGAGGATGGGGACGTCGGTACAGAGGTTAGACACGGCACCTTCGGAGTCGGTGTCGGAGGAGAAGTCGACCGTGCCGCCCGGGACGGCAGCGTCGCCGGGATAGAGGTCGGCGACCGTCGCGGTGTAGGTGATCGGCGCTCCGAGCGCTAATGTGGGCGCCGACGCGATGAGGGTCGTCGTCGTCGCCGCCTTGGTACTCACTTGGACCTGCACCGACGCTTGGTCGGAAGCGATGCCAGAGGTCCCCGCGAACGTCGCGTAGATCTGGGCGTCGTCTACCGGAGCGGTCGGTGTCCAGCTGCAGGAGAAGGTTTGGTTAAGGGCGACCAGGGGCACGTCCTGACACAGCGTGGTGTCCTTTCCGGCAACGTCCTCGACGAAGGTCGCCGTGCCGAGACCCGCGCTGGCCAGCATGCTGGCAGTCAGGGTGATCGGCTGGCCCACCTCTCCCACCGCGGGTGAGGCAGTCTCGGTCAGCTCCGGATCGAGACAGATGCGAACGCCGCAGCCGTCCGCAGGGAGGGCCGGGACGCCGTTACCGAAGTTCACCCCGAGAGTGAAGTCGTTGCCGGTGGTGTCGACCATTTGGAGCGAGTCGGTCAGCTTGCAGAGACCGGAGTTGCCGCACGTGGAGGGGTCGAACCCGTTGGCCGTGACCTGGGCGGTCAGGAACTGGTAGCCCGCGGACCCCGAGGGGACGAGCCATGCGGTCTGTTCCTTGCCGTTCCAGTCGGTGTAATTGATGTCCAGCGTCTGGTAGGGGGTTGTCCCCTGAGCCGTCGTGGCCGTGTCGACCGCCCAGTCACCCACGAAGTACGCACTGTTATTGATCTTCGCGGCGCTGTCGGTCCACGCCACCGTGGTCGCGGAGGAGCTGGCGCCACCTTGCGGGGTGACCGTGACCGGCATGGCCGCAGACTTGTCCAGAGCCGGGGGCGCGTTGAGGCACGGCGTCGCGGTGGGGTCAAGGACGGCGTTGGCGTCACAGGCTGTCACTTGCGGGGTGGGCCCGGTGGCGGCCGCGAACAGGCCGTACAGCAATCCAGGATCATCATCGAGCGTCAGGGAGAGGTACCCCGCGGGCGCCGCCGTGATGGCCGTCGCGAGGTTGTACGGGACCGAGTCAGTCACGGTGAAGTTGTAGAACTCTATGAAGATTGACACGAGGCTGGTGATTTCGCCCACAACGGGGATTTCGTCCGCAACTACGTTAATGGCGCCGATGGCCTTTTCCGCGACGTCAACGCCAGCATCGGCCCCCGCTCCCACCTCGACAGGGTAGGCAGAAGTATTGAACGCCGTGAGCTCGCCACTGACCGAGCTGCCGACGGAGAAGGCCGGCCCAGCGCCGGGGCCGCGGGGCAGTGGGGCGCCGAGCGTTGCCGCGGCGGCGAACGCGAACTGCTTGGACATGCCGAGTAGCGTGTCGCTCGTTGACTGCTGGCTCACAAGCGGCACGAGCGAGTCGTAAATCCCCCACTCGATGAGGGTTGCGATGGGCGGCGGGTCGGGATTGCAGCCGGCCTGGCCGGAGCAGGGCGCATAGCACGATTCCGAGGCGCTGTTGGACCAGGTGCCATGGTAGATGTTCTCGGCGTAGACGTTCTTGGTGTCCTGGGTCGGCGACACATAGTCGCAGTAACCCTCGTTCGACGTAGACTTGGGAGAGTTGACCGAGAACCCCGCACCGTAATTGTTCGGGGTCTGGCTGAGGAAGCTCTCCAGCGCGGACTCGCTGGGGTTGCTGGCAAGCAGGGATTCGTAATTGCTGACCCCTAACCCGGCCCACTTCACGTACTCGAGCGCGGCGTCCTGGGCCTCGATAACGCGTTCTCGCGTAACGACATCCTCCAGCCAGGCAACGACATTGGCCTGATCGGTGGAGCGTGACGCCGCCGGCGTCTGGATGGCCTGGACGACAAGGCCCCAGAGTTCGATCTCAGACGCATCGCGCCCCCAGGTTTGGGCCGCTGCCGCGGTGTCGGCCGCGCTCGTACCCGGGTTGTCAAGCGCGTGGTCGGCGACAGTGTCCTCGACGGCCTGTCCCTCAAGGTTCCCGAGCGAGGTCTCCTGGGCCTGGGTGGCGGCGAACAACCCTTGCGACTGGGTTCCCTCCGGCGCCCCTCCCGCCAGGAGGGCGATGTTTAGCAGCGGCGCCGCGTCGGCGGAGGCCGGTGGTGCGGTGCCGAGGGCGACCCCGGCCGTCACCACCAACAGCGCGCCGACGGTTGCCACAGCCGGGGAGACAGCGCTGAGCGCGGACGTCCTGAGGCGATGCGGCGGCAGGGACGATGAGTCGCCCCGTACGAAGGCACCGACTGCGCTGTAAGCCCGCGTGTTGCGCTCTGTCCGTGCACACCGGGATCTGACGGGTCTGGCTGCCACGCGGACAACGCCCGCGCGCAACGCCCACCTCGTCAAACGGATGACTGGCGACGATACCGGCCCGCTCGGCCGCCCCACGCTCGCACGCGTACGCATGGCCCTCCCCCTCGGTTGGCCCATTGTGCGCTCCGCCGCTCCGAACATGCGAAGGGTGCGCCGAACGCATTCCGCTCCCCCCTGAGCCGGGCCGGGCTTGACGGAGGAAGCCGCGCCCCAGCCGCGCCGACCGACCGCAGCTTCAGCGCGCTGCGGGTCAGCGATGTGCTGCTGGGCGCGAACGTGTGTCAACTGAACGTTCATCGGATTCCCCCATGAATGGTTGGCGACGCCATACAGGCTCGAGGATGCGGCGGCGGTCATCCACCCAGTTCTGGGTGTCTACACAGCCAATAACTGAGTGTCTCCCGATAGACTGGGCGGACTGCACCGGGGGGCCGGATGGCGGCTGAGACTGTCGAACTGTGGACGATCTATCTGGCGGATCTGGTCCGCTCGACCCGGATGGCGACGTCGGTTGGCCCTGAGACCGACCGGGTCGTTCTGACTCCCACGCCGCTCCGGCAGCGTCAAGCGCTGCAACCACGTCCTGGGTGGCGACCGACACGCCCGCGTGTTGTAGCTGTGTTGATCGCGTCTGCCAGGCGCCGGCGACCAGTTCCTGCGCGGCGCCGGCGGCGTCGAGACCCCAGACCGTGCCGTCCTGAGCGGGGGCGATCGCCCTCAGCTGGCCGGCGAGCTGGTGCGCGGTCCAGGCCCCATTCACCACGCTCGCCATCCACACGTCCGAGTTGCCGTCGAGCGCGTAAAACCAGGAGCCACCGACCGTCGCCACCTGCTCGATCGCGGGCAACCCATTGACCGTGAGCGGATTCCAGCTCGAGAGGTTCTCCGTGTAACGGTAGAGCCGCTGGCTGGCATCGACCGCGAAGGCCTGCTCCTGCGTGGACACGGCGGCCTGCACAAGCGTGGCGCCGTTGGGGCCGGCGAGCTCGACGAAGCTGGCCGTCCTCGGATCAAACGCGTAGAGCGCGCCTGCGACCACGAGCCACACCGTCGCGTCCTCGCCGGCGGAGATCTGACCGACTTTGCCGGCCACGGGCGATGGAAGCCTGTTCCAGCCGCGGCTGCCGTCGTACCGGTAGACCGCGCCGCTATGCCCGACGATCCATGGCGACCCGAGGATGCTCGCGCCGACGCTCCTCGCCCTCTCCAGGGTCGCGATCGGGCTCCACGCTGTTCCCGTGCTGGACCACAGAGCTCCACCATCGAGCCGGTACACGTCCCCGTCGGCGGTCGCCGCGATCGCGTCGGCGGTAATCCCGGCCGGCGCGCGCTGCCAGCTCGTGAACGGGAGCGCGGCGCGCCACAGCCCACGCGCGGTGTCGACCGCCCAGACCACCGCCGCGCCGGGTCCCTCCTGCCCGACTGAGACCATCGTGAGCTTGGTGCCCGTCGTGCCCAGCGGTGTCCAGCCGCCGCTCTTGAGGTCCATCAGCGCCGCGTCGCCGTTTGACACAGCGCACGCGTAGCCGGCCGCGTGGCTCACCGAGACGCAAGTCGCGGACTGAGCAAGCGGGGTCCACGCGCTCGCACTCTCCGTGTTCTGCAGGATCAGGCCCTGCGCGTCGGCCGCGAAGACCGAACCATCACCGCCGACGCTGAGGCTCCGAACATTCGTCTGGGTAAGGACAGCGTCCATGGACTCGACTGCTTTTATCGACATGCCCCTGTCTTCGATACGTATGTGGTCTGCGCTGCACTCATAGTTGATCCTCGTTAGGGCTTGCAATCTGAGTCGCTTGTCGCCGCGCCGAGCCGGACTTGGTAGCCGCAGAGCAGCGTCCGTCTCAGCGGGTGCGAGTGTTCATCTCCTCCTGGCTAACGGCGCAACTGCGCCTGTTGGTGTGCTGCCGAGCGTCGAGCGCGCCAGGTTGTGGAAGTATCTCCCTCGTTGGTCATGTGCGCATCGGGCAAATGCCCGATGCGGCGCGATTTTGCTAGGTTGCCGGCGGCGCCTTGTTGGGACCTTTGGTCGCGGTGAGGCGTACCGATGTCAGGTTTGGGGTGATCGCTATCGAGGGGCGTGGTGCGATGGGACGGTGTCTGTTTTTCTGTGGCGCTCGACCGTCTGAGCGGTGTGGTCGGGCATGACCAGCGCTGCCGACGGCACAGGCGAGGGGGGCGGGCGTGTTGTCGCCCTGGCCAGTCACCCGGGCTTCACGCCGGCGCGGCCTCAGATCCTGCTGCAGCGTTCGCTGCAGGGCGCCCCGTTGATCGGGCGCGAGGCTGAGCTGGCCACGGTCTTGGAGTTGCTGGAGGACCCATCGGTCCGTTTGGTGACCTTGACCGGGCGTGGTGGCGTCGGCAAGACGCGTTTGGCGCTGGAGGCGTGCTGGGCGCTCGATGCCGCGCGCCCGGGCTCGGTCGCAATGGTCTCGCTGGCGAATGTCCAGGAGCCGGAGCTGGTGTTGGCTGAGGTCGCGGCCGAGCTGGGGGTGCTAACGCTTCCGGGAGAACCGCTGGCCGCGGCCGTTATCCGTTGGCTGGGTCGCTTCCCGCTGGTGCTGCTGGTCGACAACTTCGAGCACATTCTGGGGGCCGCGAAGCGCTTGAGCGACTTGCTCGACGCCTGCGAGGACCTGAAACTGTTGGTCACCAGCCAGGCTCGGTTGTCTTTGCGACCCGAACGCGCGCTGAGCCTGGGGCCACTGCCGGTGCCCGAGCCTGGCGTTGCCGACCTGGCCGCTGTTGTTGACCAGCCCGCGGTGGCGCTCTACTGCGACCGGGCGCGGGCGGTTGACCACCGGTTCGGTCTCAACTCCGGTAACGCCGGCGCGGTGGCTGCCTTGTGCCGTGAGCTGGAAGGCCTGCCGTTGGCGATTGAGCTGGCGGCTGCTCGGGCCGCCACGGTGCCGGCTGCCCAGGTGTTGGCGCGGCTGCCGGGCGCCAGGCTCGACGTGCTGCGTTCATCCCGGCTCGACGCTCCGGCCCGCCACCAGGACCTGCGCGCTGCGATCGGCTGGAGCTACCAGTTGCTGTCCCTCGCCGAACAGGGGCTGCTGCGAGGGTTGTCGGTGATAGGTGCTCCGTTCGAGCTCGACGACGCCGAAGCGCTCGCCGGGGACGAGCCCGTCGATGCCCTGGACGGCCTATCCACCTTGGTCGACCTGCACCTGGTAGAGGCCATGCCGGTGCGCGACACGGCCAGCTTCGAGCTCACGCCGTCGATCCGTGACTTCGCTCGTGAAGAGCTGATCGCGTTGGGCGAGCTCGAAGCGACAGAGATGACCTGGGACTCGTGGCTGGCCGGGCGAGCCCGGTCGGCCGCCAACGGATTGCACGCCCCCGACCCCGACGCCTGGTGGGACTGGCTGGACCGCGCGCACGATCGTCTGCTCGGCGCGCTTCAGGCCTGCCTGGCCCGCGAACGGGCCGATGAGGCGCTCGACCTTCTCGCCGCCCTGGCACCGCAGTGGGTGCTCCGGGCGCTGGACCCGGCGTACCGCCAGTTGCTCGAACGCGCGATCGAGATGGCAGAACGGCGCGAGACCATACTGGCGCGCTGGCTGAGGCGTGGACCTGGTCGGCGCGCCTTGGGCTGCAGGTACCGACACCTGACCGGGCCGACGTGCTGGTGGAACGGCTGCGTCGCGCCGAAGCGCTGGCCCGGTCCCTCGGCGACCGCGACCGGCTCTTGCGCGTCCTGGAGCTCGTCGCTTTTGTGGCGTGGCGGTCTACCTGGGCACAAAACGACCCGGCGGATGAGGCAGACCAGACGAAGGCGGCACTGTCCGAAGGGCTGCAACGGGCAAAAGCGGCGCTGTCCGAAGGGCTGGAGTTGGCCCGGCGGTCCGGCGCGACCGGCTGGCTGGCCCGCTTCGAAGTGCAGTGGGGACGGTTCCTCACCATCACAGGCGACGACGACGCGGCTCTCGCCGCGTGCCTGTCGGGCCTGGCCCATGCCCGCGAGGCCAGCGACACCGCGGCCGCTCTCGATGCTGCGTTGCAGCTCCAAACGATGGCGGCTCGATCGCCCGAGGCCGCCGCCGCTCTCCCCCCGCCCCAGCAGCTGCTCGACATGGCCCGCACCACCCACCAGACAGCCATCGCGGCACTGCTACTACCAACGTTCGCCGTCCAGGCAGTGGCTGCCGGCGACGTCGCGCTAGCCGCCCGATGGTGCCGCCAGGGTCTCGAGCTTTCAGGTCTGGACCCCTCCTCGTTCCTCACCGTCTTTGCCGTGTTCGCAGCGGTCGAGATCGCGGCGCGCAAAGGTGATCACGAGCTGGCGGCGCGCCTCCACGGCAGGCTCCTCGACTCCGAGAGGCTCGTGGACGCTGTCATCCCGCCCGACTTCGCCACCGCCCACCGGAGCGTCGTCACCGGGCTGCGCGACGCACTGCCCGCGGACAGCTTCGCTGCTCATATCGCTGAAGGGGCCACCGTCCCCTGGCCATTGCTGCTCCGGGAACTGGACTCCTACCTGGCACGAACCGGGCATCCCCAGCCGACCACGCCCGCCTCGCCAGCCACCGTTCACGACCACAGCCGCCACCCCGAGCTCACTGACCGCCAGCGCGAAGTGGTGAAGCTCCTCGCCCGCGGCTTGACCAACAAAGAGATCGCCCAAACGCTCGGCATCACGCCGAAGACCGTCATGCACCACACCGTCGCCATCTATCAAACCCTCGGTGTGCGCGGGCGTAGCGAAACGGTGGCCTGGGCCTTCAAAGCCGGGATAGCCCCGGAACCAGGTTGACCGACGGCATTTTCGATGCCAGCTCGCTCCACCGACAGCGCTGGTTCCTCCCGGCGATCCCGAAGCCGAGCGTCTCGGACAGCAAAAGCCACGGATCGAGACCTGGTTTGCCTCTCTCGCGGTACTTCAAGCCGCGTCGCGCGGAGACCTCTTAAGCGCGGAAGGCAGAGCACCCGGGGGCGCCCCGCTGCTCCCGTGCGTCGTTGGCGCTTGTGGCGAATTGCGGGAGCTGACGGAGTACCTCGCTCGCACCTGCTTCCCTGAGGTTGCGGTACTTCAGGCGACAGCCGACCTGGTCGATGTGGCGGCCACCGGCAGCGCGTGGCTGTCTCGGCCGGGCGGTCGCCGGCCGAGGCGGGGGCGCGTCAAGACGCGTTCTGGGAGATGCACGACGCGCTGTTCGCCGACCAGGGCCGGCTTGAGGACCCGCACCTGTGGACGCGCGCCGAGCACCTAGCCTGGACGTCAGCGGTTCGAGGCCGACAGACGCTCGGACGCGGTGCGTGACCGCGTCCGAGACGACTTCCGGGGTGAGGTCAAGGCAGGGGTGGCGACGACGGCACCGCGCTTCGCGGCGGGCGAGCGGCACACAAGCCCGCTCGACCTCGCCGCTCTCGAGCGCCTGACTCAGCAGCCCTCGTAGGCCAGCTCGCCGGCCCGGGCCGTCGCCGCGGCCGCGCGCTTCTCGGACTGCACGACTACCGCGGCGACCACGATCGCGGCGGCGACAAGGCTGGCGGCGATCAGGAACGCCAGGTGGTACCCGCTGGTCAGCGCCTGCGCGTGCGCCGTGCCGGCGTGCGCCAGGTGGTTGCTGCGCGAGGTGGACACCGTCGCCAGGACCGCCAGGCCTAGCGCTCCGCCGACCTGCGCGGCGGTGTTGACTAGGCCCGAGGCCAGGCCGGCGTCGCTCGGCGTCGCGCCCGACATCGCCAGCCCCATCAGGGCGGGGAAGCAGAGGCCCACGCCGGTGCCGGTCAGCAGCAGCGCCGGCAGAACGTCGCGCACGTAGGAGCCGTCGACCGGCGCCTGGGCGAACACGACCATGCCGGCGACCATCAAGCCCAGCCCCGGGAACTGCATCGTGCGGGCGCCGAATCGCTGGATCAGCTTCTCCGAGTAGCGCAGCGACAGCGTGCCCATCACGATCGTCACCGGCAGGAACGCCAGGCCGATCTGCAGCGCGTCGTAGCCGAGCACCCGCTGCAGGTAGAGCGAGCCGAGGAAGAACATGCCGAACATCGCGGCCACGGTCAGCACCTGGATGAGGTTCGCGCCGGTTACGTTGCGCGAGCGGAAGATCCGCAGCGGCATCAGCGGCGTGGCGGCCTTCGCCTCGCGGGCAACGAACGCGGCCAGCAGGGCGATCGAGACGGCCCCGAGAATCAGCGTCGTCGACGCGCCCCAGCCGTCCTCGGCCGCGGGCTTGACGATCGTGTAGACGCCGACCATCAGCGCGCCCGTGATGAGCGCGGCGCCCGGCAGGTCGGCGCCCTTGCTCAGGCCGATGCCCTCGTCGGCGGCCAGCATCCGGCGGCCGAATATCGCCGTCCCGATGCCGATCGGGAGGTTGATGAAGAAGATCCAGTGCCAGTCGATGGCCTGGGTGAGCACGCCGCCGGCAAGCAGGCCGACCGAGCCGCCCGCCGAGGCGACGAACGCGTAGACCCCGATCGCCTTCGCCTGCTCCCGGGGCTCCGGGAATATCGTCACGATCATGCCGAGGATGACGGCCGAGGTCATCGCGCCGCCGATGCCCTGCACGAACCGCGCCGCGACCAGCCACACCTCGCTCTGCGCCATGCCGCACAGCGCCGAGGCGGCAGTGAACAGCGCGAGCCCGGCCAGGAAGATGGTCCGGCCACCAAGCAGGTCACCAAGACGCCCGGCGAGGAGCAGGAGCCCGCCGAACGAGATCAGGTACCCGTTAACGACCCACGCGAGGCTGGAGGTCGAGAATCCCGAGGTCGTCCTGGATGGACGGAAGAGCGACGTTCACGACGGTGACGTCGAGGACGATCATCAGCATCCCCACGCAGAGGACGTAGAGAGCGATCCAGCGGGAACGGTCGGCGGTCATGTCGGTCCTTTCCTTCGGCACTTGAACTTTCAGACCGGAGTCGGAGCCAGACCTCATCGCTCGACATGTCGAGAAAGAGAAATCGGCTCCGATCTCACCGCGAACCCCCGAAAGGAGCGACGTCGTGAAATACATGCTGCTGATCCACCACAACCCCAACTTCATGGACGACCCACCGGAGCCGATGGACCAGATCGGGGCCGAGGTCGGGCGCCTGATCGACGAGCTGACGGCCTCGGGCGAATGGGTCGGAGGCGAAGGCCTCGCCGACGTCTCGCAGGCGAAGGTCGTGCGGATGCGCGACGGCGTCCCGGCCGTGACCGACGGGCCCTACCTCGAGGCCAAGGAACATCTGGCCGGCTACTGCATGATCGACTGCGACTCGCTTGACCGCGCGCTCGAGGTCGCGGCAACGTGGCCCGACGCACGCTGGATGGGAATCGAGGTGCGGCCGGTGATGACCCTCGGCGGAGAGGAGATGTGAGCATCGAGGAGCAGCTGCGCGGGCTGGCGCCGCGCGTCCTCGGGACGCTCGTCCGGCGCTACGGAAGGTTCGACGCGTGCGAGGACGCCGTGCAGGAGGCGCTCCTCGACGCGGCGCTGCAATGGCCGCGCGACGGCGCGCCGGCCAATCCGCGCGGCTGGCTCCTCACCGCTGCGCACCGGCGGCTGATTGACGAGCAGCGCAGCGAGAGCGCTCGGCGGCGGCGCGAGGAGGGCCTGGCGCGCGAGCCGCCGCGGGGCGAGGCGGCCGACGAGGACGACACGCTGGAGCTCCTCTTCATGTGCTGCTACGAATCGCTGACGCCGGCCTCGCAGGTCGCGCTGACGCTGCGCGCCGTCGGCGGCCTGACCACCGCAGAGATCGCGAGTGCGTTCCTGGTTCCGGAGAGCACGATGGCGCAGCGCATCAGCCGGGCGAAGGCGACGATCCGCGCCGCGGGCGCTCGGTTCGCGCCTCCCGCCCCCGAGGCGCTGCCCGTCGTCCTCCAGGTGCTCTACCTCATCTTCAACGAGGGCTACGTGGCGAGCTCCGGCGAGCGCGTGGCCCGCGTCGAACTGAGCGCCGAGGCGATCCGCCTGACGCGCGAGGTCCACCGCCGGCTGCCAGACGACGGCGAGGTGGCAGGGCTGCTTGCGCTGATGCTCCTGACCGACGCCCGCCGTCCGGCGCGTGCCCGCGAGGACGGAAGCCTCGTCCCGCTGGCCGAGCAGGACCGCTCGCTGTGGGACCGCGCCAAGATCGCCGACGGCGTCGCGCTGGTCGAGGGGTCGCTGGCGAGCAAGCCGGGAGGCCCCTACCAGCTTCAGGCCGCGATCGCCGCGATCCACGACGAGGCGCCAAGCGCGCGGGAGACCGACTGGCGGCAGATCCTTGCCATCTACGAGGTCCTCGAGCGCGTCTCGCCGGGGCCGGTGGTCATGCTCAACCGAGCCGTCGCGGTCGCGATGGTCCAGGGTCCGCGCGCGGGCCTGGAGTTGCTGGAGACGCTCGACGAGCCGCTGCGCGACCACCACCGTCTGGCGGCCGTGCGCGCCCATCTCCTCGAGATGGCCGGCGACGAGGTCGGCGCCCGCGCGGCGTACGAGCGCGCCGCTCGCCTCACCACGAGCATTCCGGAGCGACGCTATCTCGAGGCGCGAATGGCTGCCCTGTAGCGGTTCGGATCCGAAGACGATACGAAGTGACCCCTCCGACCGAAGGGCGGGGCGAGAAGGGATAACCACATATGTCTGACGCCGTAAGCGCGTCTCCGCGGAGATCTGGGAAGCGAGATCTCCGGTTCCCGCGACTTTCAGGCAGACTCCACTTTGGCGTCAGGACGCGCATCCGGCAACCAGCCGGGCTGGCCCCGCTGGTCGCGGAACGCGGCACATGCTCAAGTCGAGCGTTCCGGTAACGGTTACGCTGCGGCGATGACCGCACAGTCTCATGATGCGAGCGCTGATGCGGTCGGGCTTGGGTCTCTGCTCGTGCTCCTTCATGGTGCCGACGCATCGGTAGGCACGGTCGAGGTGGTCTACCGGGTTTGGCTGCACCGCGAGCGTGCGCACGCGGCGTTCTTGGCCGATGCGGAGGAGCAGAAGCGTCGGGGTGGGTCGATCACATCGTTCGGCATCGGTAAGAGCCGGCCGCAACCGGCCGAAGTTGAGGAGACGGTGCGGATCTGGCGTGCTGGTGAGCGAGTTCGTGTTGAGCATCACGGCGGCGAGCGGGATGGCTACTACGCCGTCACTGACGGGCCGCTGTGGTGGGTGTGGGATGAGCGAAACGGTGCCCACAGCAACCAGGACGATCCCAGCGTGGGGAGTGGCACCGGGGAGGAGCTTCAGATCATGCTGAACCCGGTACCGCTGCTGAGTTCGCTGCGATTTCAGCCGACGGGGAGCTCCGAGGTTGCTGGCAGGCCGACGATCAGCGCGCACGGCATCCCGCGGCCGCAAGACACCCGTCAAGGGCGGGCGTTCGAGCTCCACGAGCTCGGTTCGGGTGCCGACTTCTACGAGTTAGAGGTCGATCGGCAGCTTGGTGTTCTGCTCGCTGTGACCGCTATCCGGGATAAGCAGCCGTTCCACAGGATCACGACGCTCGCGGCCGCATTCGGCCAGCCGATCCCGGATGAGAGATTTCGGTTTGAGCCGCCGGCCGGTGAACAGATCCAATCGAGGTGGGGTGAGGAGCGTGTCGAGCACGTCACGCTCGTTGAGGCGCAGCAACGGGCTCCGTTCACAGTGCTGATGCCCGACACCGTCCCTGCCAACTGGCAGGTGCAGTGCAGACTCATCCGGCCCTCCGAGCGCCCACCCTCACCAATGCAGATCGGGCTGATCTACTGCTCGACCGATGGACACGAAAGCATCTCGCTCAGCCAGTTCCCCGCTGGCGGCTCCAATCCGTACAGAGAGCTAGGCGATGGAGAGGGCTGGGAGACCGTCACACGCGGTGGGATCGAGATGAAGACCCGACCCGCACGATGGGGTCAGGCACAGGTAGAACTCGAACGTGACGGCACGTTCGTGCACCTCATGTCCGACAACCTCACGCGAGACCAGGTCCTTAAGATCGCGGCCGGCCTGCGACCGGCACCCAGCACCAGCAGCATCTAACGATCCAAGCGAGCCTTTCTCCTCGCCGCAGTCAACCGATCCCGATACCGGGCGGTGGCACCGATCAGGCAACCAGCGTGACCCCATTCCACATCAGCACGTACATCCCGAGGACAGGTCTCGGAGTCGCGAAATGCGCGGCGAGCAGGTCGTCTCTCCCGGGCGCTTGCGGAGACAGCTAGCTTTGTCACGGCCTGAGGGCGAGCACCTCTTTGACGCAGCCGGTGACGAAACGTTCAACGTGCTCGCGGCCGCGTTCGGCGCTCGCGGCGTTGACCTCGGCACGCAGCTCCTCGGACACGGCGCGAAGATCCACCAGCTCCGGACTGACCGCCAACATCACTGAGGTGAGCCATTCGCCCGAGTACGAGCCCGGCGCCGGACCGAGCTCACCGATTGGAGCGGACACGATCGAGCTCTGGGCGGACAGGCTGAGGACGGCGGCATCAAGCGCGGCGCGGTTGCCGCCGTGGGTCGAGAGAAGAACGATCATCGCGAACCCGGCTCTGGCAAGACTTCGCGACACCTCGCGTGCGAGCGCTGTGAGGGTGCCGGCGGTCACGCTGATCGTGCCGGGGAGGCTCAGGCGCGCGCTGGAGTCCCCGACGCGCACAGTCGGACCGAGCACGGCGTTCAAACGCCGAGCAACTTCCCGGCCGATCGCGTCGGCCACGACAGTGTCCGCGCCAAGCGGCAGGTGCCCGCCGTGATGCTCGACCGAGCCGAACGGCACAACCGCCGTCGTGGCGCCCCCCTCGATCAAGCGGGCGAGCGCCATCGCGGAGAGCGACTCGAGCTCAGCCATGCGAACCCATCACGACGCATTCTCCACCAACGGATCCCGGCCAGGCTCCGGACACAGCAATAGGCCCTCGTACCAACGCAGTGGCCAGCGCGTCCCCCTCGCAGAGAAACACCCCGGAGGGACTGGATGCGCGCGATGGACAGGACCCGCTATCGCTCTCCAACGCGTCTCCGAGGCTTGACGGCGACGGACTCGCATCGCGCGGATCTCGAGAACGTCGCCGCTCCGGCGCTCGACGCGACGCGGCTGGCGACCGCTCAGCCGCGCTTGCCGCGCAAGGCGGGTGCGCTCGTCGTCCGTGGCGAGATGCCCGTCGCTGAGTGAAGGCGGGTCCGGCTCTACGCCGGGTCTCGCGCCGCGAGCTCGGCGGGCGTGACGATTTCGATCCGGGCAGCCAGCATCCACTGGTTGCCGAACGGATCGCCGAGACGGCCACCGCGCTCGCCGTAGAACTGGTCGGCGAGGGGGTAGATGACGTTGGCGCCGGCGCGCATGGCCCGATCCCACGCGGCGTCGACGTCTGGCCAGTACGTGCACAGCAGCGCGTTGAACTCGTCGTCCTGCGCGTCCTTGACCATCACCACCGAGTCGCCGATTAGCAGCTCCGCGTGGACGAGCGTCCCGTCGGGCATGTGGTAGCGCTCGCCGAGCTCCTTGGCATCGAACGCGGCCTTGTAGAAGTCGATCCCGGCCGCGGCGTCGCTCAGCGCGAGCCGCGGCGTGACGGTGTGGAGGTGCTCGGGGACTGGCCTGACCGTCCGTTCGCGTTCAGCCAGGCCGGGCTGCTGGTAGATCCCGATCACGTTGCCGGCCGGGTCACGAATATGTCCGACGCGCTCGCCGGGGGCGGCGTCTTCGTTCAGCACCTCGCCGCCGGCGGCGCGGACGGCCGCGAGCGCCGGGTCGAGGTCGGCGACCATGATGTGGACCATGATCCCGGGCTCGGCTGACGGCGGCCGGCCGGTGACCCATGAGCCGCTCACCTCCTTGACCGCGTCGTCGAATGCGATCGCGCCGTCGCCGCGAGTGCGCAGCTCCCAGCCGAACGCGTCACGGTAGAAGCGCGACGAGCGCTCGACGTCGGCCGCGGGGATCTCGAGGTAGCAGATCTTGCCGGTTGCGAGTGTGGGGGTTCCGTGTGCCACGCGGATTAATATACATGTAAATCAAATGTCCGCAAGATCACCCGCAGATCGCTGCTCGGAACGGTCGCCAAGCGGGCAGCCCGCCGCGCATCGCCGTGGTCGCCCGCCGACGATCGATCGCGAAGCCGTGCTCAACACGGCGATCCGGCTGCTCGACGCCGAGGGCGCCGAGGCGCTGACGATGCGTCGGGTTGCGAGCGAGCTCGGAGTATCCGCGATGGCGCCGTATCGCCACGTGGGCAGCAAGGACGAGCTGCTGATGGTGCTCGTCGACCGTCTCGCGGCCCGGCTCGTATACCCGCCGCGCCCGCCGGACCCGAAGGGCGCGATGCTGGCGCTGTGGTCGACGATCTACGACAGCCTGGCGGCGCACCCATGGGTCCCAGAGGTGCTGGCGCGCCGCCGGATGATGGCGCCCTCGGTGCTCGGCGCGATCGAGGAGATCCACGCCGCGCTGCGCGATGCGGGGCTGTCGATCGAGGCGGCGGTGCGCGCGTACCGTCTGATGTGGAACTTCACCCTCGGCTCGCTGCTCGTGCGCGCCGGCGCGAGCTCCGAGGGGTCGAGCCAGCAGCGGGAGCTTCGCGGTGCCCCGGATCCCGAGCGCTACCCGATGCTGGCGGCCGCCGCCGCGGCGTGGACGGGGACGCACGACCGGGACACATACCGCGAGGACCTCGGCGCGCTCATCGACGCGCTGCTGGCTGATGCGCCCCACCCCGGAGCCTGAGCAGAAAGCGAGCCCGCGATCGGAACGACACGGAGCGGTCTCGGCTGGACTCGCCCGATCGCGTGGACGCGCCTTCCGCGCTAAGCACGTCTGCGGGCGACAGCGCCGAGATACCCGTGTGACAAGTGGGCCACCGCGGCGAGTTTTCGACGCGTGGAACGCCGCGCATGGTCAGCCCTTTCGCCTGACCCCCGCGAGAGGTCGAGCAGAGGTGTATGTGAACCCGGCGACCGTCACGTTCTGGATCGGAATAGAGCGGCCGGAGTTTCATATGGCGCCACCGGACCGGCCGGCGCTCTCCCTGAGCGCCGGCTACTTTCGATCGAGCCGGCGGCGGCGGCTGCTTCAGTCGCTGAAAAGCCCGTCGAGGAATCGCTGGCGTGCGGAGAGGAAGCTTGTGGTCAATCGCACCGGCTCAGCATCTTCGTAGTTGGTGCGCTCTAGACCTGAGTCGGTGCATTGGTAGATGGTGGCGTCTGGATAGGCCAGGATGATCGGCGAGTGGGTTGAGATGACGAACTGGGAGCCTTCTTGGACTAGCTCATGGACGCGGCGAAGGCACGTCAGACAGTTCTGCGTGGATAACGCCGCTTCTGGCTCGTCCAGCAAGTAGAAGCCGTTAGCGCCAAACCGGTGGATCATCAGAGCGAGGAACCCTTCCCCGTGGGACTGTTCATGTAGCGACTTGCCGCCGTAGGCCCGGAGCGCGTCATGGTCCACCTGCGCCAGCTGCTCCAGATACGTCGACGCGACAAACAGGCTCTCCGCCCGCAAGAAGAAGTCGGTCTTCGGCCGACGGCCGCCCCGGACGAGGCGAATGGAGTCGACCAGCCGGTTGCGCTCTGCGCGCTGCGAGAAGGCGTAAGGCTCCGCTTCAGTGCCCTCCGTCGGGAAAGCGTAATTGGAGGAGCCGCCCTCCGGATTGATCCCAGCAGCCATCGCGATCGCCGCCAGCAGCGTGGACTTGCCGCTGCCGTTCTCGCCGATCAAGTAGGTGACCTTGGGATCGAGCTCCAGACCCTCGGTGAGCTGGGCGATGGCCGGAAGATCCCACGGATACCCGACGCGGGCTTCGCCGGGCCCAGCAAGCAGCCGAACACTCTTGACGAACGGCTCGGTCATGCCGTTGAAACTACAACCCAACCGAGAGCTCTTTACTTCCGCTTAGGGCTGAGGCCGTCGCTCAAAGCCGGCGCGACGGCTGGCCTGCGGGTTCGGTGGTGGGTGGGTCGTTGGGAGCGGGACTGCGAGATTTCGCGGTGTGGCTGTGTAACGGCGGCTGTAGCCCGCCAGGATGGCTAGGTGGTGGCGGTGGACCTTGGTGAGGTTGTGGGCCATCATCACTAACCGGAACTCGGTGCGCACCTTCGTCCTGCCTCGTCGGTGAAAGCGGATAAAACCTCTGTTGTGTTTGGTGTCGCCGAATAATGGCTCTACCGTCTGTTTTCGTTTCGCGTATCGCTCGCGGCCGTGCTCGGAAGCCAGCAGTGCTCGCATCCAGGTGGCACGCCCGCTGGTCAGCCACCGCTTCGGGGTGTCGCGGCTGCCCTTGTCGGGTGCGACCAGCACCGCGATGTGCCTGTCGGCCACGACCTCGTCCATCTGCTGCTCGTTCCAGTAGCCGGCGTCGGCCGCGATCGTGTCGGGCCGCCACCGGATCCCCGCCCGCTCCAGTTCTCTCAGGACGGCGTCGACGACCGGAGCCAGTTGGGAGAAGTCGGTAGAGATGTTGGTGATCTCAGCAGCCAAGACGATCTGCTGCTCATTCACCGCGGTCTGGGCGTTGTAGCCCTGCACGAACCCGAACCCGACCGGGATCGGCCTCGAGTCCGGGTCGGTAATGTTCACTTTCCCCTCCGGCACCTGGGGCGGCTGATGCGGGTTCGGCGGGCGACCGAACCGCCGACCATCCTTCATCCGCCCCTGCGCCCGGTAGCTCTCATACGCCTCGTTGGAGCGGCGTTGGACCGAAAGCTCCTCCTCCAGACGCTCGGCCGCGATCAACAGACGCTCCTCGCGCGAGCGCGGAACCGGATCCGGGTCATCCCAGCGATGCTGCTCGAGCTGACGCTTGCCCTCCCGCAACCAGGCGTCCCGGCCTTGACGCCCGCGCCCGACGATCTCCTCCGCGTCGAGCTCCAGCACCAGCTCCTCGCTCGCCTCGGCCTCGCTCTCACCGGCCGGCTCTGAGCGCTCTTCCTCGGGCAGTAGCTGCCGACGGACGCGACGGAAGAACTCACGCCGGCCCTCCGGTGTCCGCGGCTGCTCAGGAAGCTCATAGGTCATCACCCCGCGCCTCGCCAAACTCCTCATCCTCGGCGTCGTCGGTCGCGACCGTGTCGGCGATGATCTCCTGCGCGATCTGCTCGAAAGTGCAGTTCACCTCCGGACTGGCGTTCCCCGCGATCCTGGTGCCATCGATCGACACCACCCCCGACTCCACCAGTCCCGCCTTCTCGCACACCTCCAACACGCCAGTGAACAGCCCACCCAACGCCACCTGATGACGATCAATGAACCGCGCGATCGTGGCGTGATCCGGCACCAGATTGCCGGTAATCACCCGGTAGGCAACGTCCTGGCGACAATGACACTCGATCCGCCGCGACGACCGAACGTTAGTCGCAAACGCATACGGGACCAACGTCACCATCATCGATGGTTCATAAGCCGCGCGACCGTGACCATCAGCCCGATGCGCGGCGTAGAACGCCGACAGGTCCATCCCCTACACGGCGTCGATCACAAACCACGCCAAATGATCCTCCGGCAACCAATCCCTCACGTCCAGCGGCAACAAAAACCCCTGCTCACGACAACTCTCGATGAAGTTCTGCGGCATACCGGAATTGTGTGAATCGTGCCGGACAGAACCCTTTATGCGACAGCCTCGGCTAAGAGCACCAGCGAGGCCCATTACGAATTCGACCCTGAGACTGCTGTCACGGACACATGCGGCCACGCGGCGGCGTCGCCGCGAAGACCCGCACGAACAGGAACGCAGGACAGATGGCCGCGACGGCAAGAGACGTGCTTGTCGCCAGGAGCGCGGCCCGCCGCGACGTCGGCCCGCTCGTCGTCGTGGCCGACGACGCCGAAGACCTGCAAGTTCGCGAGAGCAGGGCGGCGTCAGCCTCAGATTGGCCTCGTTGCGCGCCCTGCTTCGCCAGCTCAGCAGGGAGGAGAGCCACGCGCCCTCCTTCGCGCGGAAAGCACGACTCGCGCGGGACGGTCCCTTTCATCTCCCGACCGGTGTCAAAGCGGTGATCGCCTTAGCGACGAACGACGCGCCAGAGCGATCGCGGCCAATATGGGTCGAAGCGCCGACATGAGTCGAGCCTGTCTCCACATTCCCAATCGGCGTCCGCTCGGGTTGTTGGCTTGGTGGGCCTGGACAAGCCTCTCGCCTCGGCGAAACCTGGCGCAGGTCAGGCATGTTGGGTGACGAGAAGCCCACCGTTCCGGACTGCCACCACCGCTGACATCGCCTGCAGCCTGCCGTGGAAGGCGATTGCCACTCGGTTGGCGTGGTTTTTAGCCAGCTCAGCGCGCTCGCCGGCGAACAGCTCGTCCACGGTCGTGCGCCACAGCCACAGCCAGCGCTCGAAGTGCCCGCGCCGCAGCGGCGCCTTCATGTGCAGCACCGCATGTGACGCAAAAGGCACCGCCCCGATAGCTGTGGGCTCCAAGGAGGACCGTCTCCCAGAACGCCGTGATCTTCGGCACGTGCGCCTCGAGGTCCAGATTCGCGATCTCCGTGAACAGGTATCCGATGATGGGATCGTTAAGCGCCTGACCGTGGAACGCACGCACGAGCCGCTCGCAGTCCTCGCGCGTGCAGATGTCACCGACGATCGTCATCGCGCTCAGGATAGGCCGAACGCGGCACATCCCCGCAGCCAAGCTGCCTCTCCCTCCGGAAATCTCATCGAACGCACACGATCTGCCGCGCGTGATCCCAGGCGCCGGGAACCGCAGCCACGACGGGGTGATGGATGCGCCGTGAATACGCGGCGTTGATCTCCCCCGGTCTGACGCTCTTCGAAGCGGGCTGCGCGCCCCATCGGCACCCGACTCGTCAGCGCCAGCCGCCCGCACGATCGGCTCCTTTTCTGACGTAAACGGGGATCGTTACTGTTATTAGTGATTAATGGCGTAAACAAATGTTATTGACGTCATCGGCGCGGAGCAAGCTATAGACTAATCCAGTGATTCCGGTGGGCTCTCACGTGTGGTTTGTCGCTTGGCGGACCGGTTCGGTCCCGCCCTGGGGGCGGGTCGCTGCGCTGGCTTTGGGGGCGAGTTGCGGTGAGCGTCGGCGTAGACGTAGGCCCGAACGGACGCGTTCGCCGCGCTCGTTCTGAAGTCGAGCCGCGGGACGTGTACCAGCAGGTCACGCTCACGAAGGCTGAGCGTGATCAGTTGCGAGCGAGGGCAGCGGCGCTGCGGGTGTCGGTGCCGCGGCTGATGGTCGAGTCGGCACTGTCCGGCGTGGAGACGCCGTCTGCCCGGCGGCACGTGATGGCGGAGCTGTTCGAGGCGCGCCGGTTGCTGGCGACGGTCGCGAACAACGTGAACCAGCTCGCGCGGTCGGCGAACATCTCCGGTCAGGTGCACGAGGGCCGGCGGCTGGAGCAGACGCTCGTCCTGGTTGACGAGCTCGTCGCGGAACTGCGCGGGCTGACCGGGGTCAGGCGGTGATCCCGAACGTCACCCGCGGCGGCAAGACGCGCGGGGTGCTGCTGTACCTGGTAGGCAGGGGCAAGCGCGAGGAGCACGAGAACCCGCACCTCGTGGCTGGCGCGCCGGAGGCAATCCGGCTCGGGGCGGGGAGGGTGCTCGAGCGCCCGGACGCGATCGCGTTGGCGCGGTTTCTCGATGAGCCGCGCGCGGCGTTCGGCACACGGGTGACGATCGCGGAGCGCGACAACATAACTGGGCGCGTCACTGGTGCTCGGGATGCGCACGTGTGGCACTGCTCGCTGAGTTTGCATCCGCAGGAGCCCGAGCTGGCGGATGAGCGGTGGGCGGAGATCTGCGAGCAGTTCATCGGTCAGATGGGGTTCGCCGGCGAGCGGGCCGGGGCGCAATGTCGGTGGGTCGCGATCCGTCACGGTCGCTCGACTGGCGGTTCGGACCACGTGCACGTGGTCGTAACGCTGGTGGCTGAGAACGGCAGCAAGGCGAGCGTCCATAACGACCGGCCGCGCGCGCAGCAAGCGTGCCGAGAGCTCGAGCAGACCTTCGGGCTGCGGCGCCTGGAGGCGCGCGCCCGGCAGGCGGGCAGCCGTGGGCTAAAACACGGCGAGCTCGCCGCCGACCGCCGTCGCGGGCGGCCGCTCGGCGAACGCGGCGAGCACCCCGAGCGCTCGAGCCGGCAGACGCTCGAGCGGATCGTCCGCGCCTGCGCGACCGCGAGCCGCGACGAGACCGAGTTCATCCACCGACTTCGCGACCACGGCATCCGCTGCCGCCCCCGCTACGCCGTGGGCGGCACCGATGTGGTCGTCGGCTACTCCGTTCGGTTCCCCGGCGCCGATCAAGGTCCGCGGCGAAGCGTGTGGTATGGCGGCGGGCGGCTCGCGCGCGACCTGACGCTGCCGGCCCTACGGCGCGGATGGAGCCAAGATCTCGATGCGCAGCGCCGAGCAGTAGGCGAATGGAGCTCGTCGACGCCACGGAGGCCGCGGCCGTGGAAAGAACGCCAGCCGGAACTCGAGCAGCGCGGGCTGATGTGGCACCGCTGCACGATGGAGCTCGAGCGCACCCGCCAGCAGCTCCGCGCTGCCGGAAGCAACCCCGCGACGATCGCCCACGCCGCCCGCGAAGGCGCCGGCGTCCTGGCCGCGTGGTCGATCGCGATAGAGCGTGGCCAGCCCGGCGCAGTGGCGCGCGCGGCCCGCCAGCTCGCACGCTCGGCCGAGCTGCCCGCCCACACCCCCGTTCCAGCCAAGCCGGCATCGCGTGCGTCGGGGCTAGCTCTGTTCATGCTCGCCGCCGGCAAGCCCGACGCGCCAGTCGGGTGGATGATCGTCACACGCGAGATCGCGCTCCTCGCCACAGAGCTCAGCCGCGCGCACCGCGCCCGCGGCGAGCTCGAGCGCGCGCGACAAATCGAGAGCGAGCTCGGCGCTCAGCTCGCGCAGATCGAATTGGCGCTTGAGCACGAGCGGCCGCAGTCAGACGAGAACCTCGACGCCGAGTCGCGGACCGCGAGCCGGGCCCGCGAGCCGCAGGCGCCGCCGACTCGGAAACCTCGACCGGGCAGCGTAGGAGACGCGCAGGATGCCCGGCGGTTGATCAACCCGCTGCGCGGTCGGAGGCCGAGGCGGCGGTAGGACCGCCCGTAAGTCGCCGAGCCTGGACGGTTCTGCCCGTAGCGTTGGTGGCGAAGCCACTCATGACCTTGACGCCTCCGCTCATCGCCGATACCAGGGCTGGCGTGACCGAGTCAAACACTCGCGTGTTGCATAGGCAAGCTCCTTGTGCGCTGGTCACCGACGGACACGCGACCCCAACGAGGTCGCCGCCGCCGCGTCCGAGCGTCGAAGGAGGGAAGAATCGTCTGGGCGCGGTGGGTCGAACGTCACCATCTGGCCCTACGCGACCGCAGTGCACTGGCTCCGCGACGGGTACTCAACCCATACAGGGCGGCACCGCGGTCGAGCTAGACCACGGCAGCGCCGCCGCAGCCGCCTCGGCACAGCAAGCAATAGCACACTCGCTGCGGTTACAGCCACGCAGCGCGCGACGCAGCGCGTGCTCGGCAATCACAGCTCGAGCGCAGTCGAGCAATCCCGGACACGCTCACGTGAGCGTCGATCGCACAGGCACGAGTTCCCGCTCGTAGGCATGCGACCCCGGGCGCGGGTTTCGAATAGGTCCAAGATCTCTTGTGGCCGTCACGTTCGCTGGTGGTGGGGCGTGGACTGTCCGACGGCGACCGCTCCTTCGTCCCCAACGGCGACGCAGAACGATTTCGACGCGCACGAAACCGCGAGAAGACTATCGATACCGGTCTGCTTGATGCGGATGAGATGCCAGGCGTGCTTACCTCCAGCTGGTTGGGCCGAGACCCTGACGGCCAGTCCCGCAATCCCGGTGGCGACGCAAAACGAGTTCGAGGTACACGACACCGCACCGGTTGAGACCGACATCGCGCGCCATTTCCCCGCTAGTGGGTCGGTTGAAATGAAGTCGGTGCCTTCGAGGTCGGGCTGGGCGATGCAGAGCCTGGTCGACGGACAAGCCACCGTGTCCATGCGGCCCTCGTGTAAGTTCTCGGCGCGCCATGACCCGTGGGCCTGGGTGATGTGGGTGGTCCAGTGGACCCCGCCCTGCCCTCCAGCGACGCATAGGCCCGGTGTTGGACAGGACACGCCGTCGGTGTAGTCGCCGGCGATCGGCGCGCCCCGCTTCCAGGTATGCGCTCCGCCTGCCGGGTCAGTGCTGGTGAACGCCACGACGTTGCCGTTGAACGGCGCCTCGGCCTGAACGATGCCGGACATCTCGGGCGGACGTATGTCATAGAGCGCAACACAAAAGTGTGTTGACGAGCACGAAATTGCAGCGATAAACCCGAGGTTGCTGGAGTCAAGCGCGACCTCGTGCCAAGCAGACGCGCCTTCGGCCGGGTTCGTCGAATAGGCGATTTTGCCCTGGTCCCCGATTAGGCACAGGTGGGCCGATGGGCACGCTAGATCCCACAGCTGGTACTCCCCGAGGCTTACCTCGTCCGGCCCTAGGGACAGACCGCGAATCGTCCCCCAAGTCTTCGCGCCGCTTCCTGGATCCTTCGAGACCAGCACGTCGCCGAGCCCGTCGAGCGCTACACAGAGCGTCCGCGCCGGGCACGCCACTGCGCTCATGGAGTATCCAGACCTGGTGTATCCGGCCGTCCAATGCAGGGATTCCGCAGCCACCGCCGACGCCGATGACCACAACGCGGCGACCAGCACAAGCAACGGCAAGAGCCAACGTGCGTCCAGCCCCTTCCGATCAGTCACGCCAGACATTCGCCGATCCCATCGCTCATGTCGCCCAAACAGCTCCGACGCCACGCTACCACGCTCGCGTCGTGCGTGGCAATTCAATAGCGGGCGAGCTCCAATCGCGCGTCGTTACGGACGCCGCGCCTGAGGCCGAACGCGTCTATGCCGCTAGCCGCTTCGATGTGTCCGATCGGCCACCAGCCTCATCGAGGCGACCATCTTCGACCGCGCGGTCGCACACGAGGAGACGGCATCCAGCAGGATCAGCGCCTCAACCGCCTTCCGCGTTTCAACGGCTGCTTCCTGAGCCGGTCGAGTGTCCGAGCGTCATCCAGCTCGACCACTTGGTCCGGCACCGCTCAGGCCGTTGCGTCCGTGCTAGAGCATCGGTCGAAGATCGCCGGCGGCGCTTGTCTAGTCGGCCAAGCATCACGCAGCGCGTATTCATGGGCTTGGTCGCTGTGAGTGCGTCGCCAATGCAACGGCCGGCCTACCCTCGAGCGCGAATGCGAATCGCCGCCGGCATCACCGGCATCACCGCCGTCGTACGCAGACGACCCGCCGCCTGCGCCGGACCGGGCAGCTCGCTGGTCCTCGTTGCGATCGCCTCGTTCGTGATGCACCGCGACCAGCGCGATCGCCGTGCTCCTCTCCTGAGCGATGCGCAGCAGCGGCGCCGGGCGGCTGCCGATCGAAGCAGAAGTCGACAGGGTCGACGCGTGGCCGTTGCTCCCGCGACAAGGATGAGGTCCAGGCGGCGGCCGCGCTGACCCTCATGCACCAGAGCAGCAGCCACGTCGCCACGAGTGCTTCAGGCGTGAAGCGACAATGCGCGCCGTTGTAGCACGCCTTCCGTTGGTGCTCTGGTCGGGCGAGGCGATGCACAACCAGCTTGCCTATGCAAGGCGCGAGTGTTCACCCCCCATTACGCCAGCCCTGCAATCGGCGAGAAGCGCGTTCCGGGGGTGGATCTCGCACGTATGCTTTCGTCATTCCAATGTCGTCGGGCCGTGCCGTGCCCTAACGCGCGCAGGGGCCAGTGCGCGTGAAATGTCCGGACAGCCGGCGATCTCGGGGCTCGGTCTACATTTGGTTTGGGCCAGGTCAACCGCGGCGCTGCAGTTCGTGCCTGGCGCTGCGCTCAGAATTGGGTCGCTGCCTGAGCGCGGCGACAGCCGGCGTGTCCGCGGCTTCGGCGGGTTCACGGGCCTGACCGAGATCGGCGAGTGTTCGCGCCTCGATCGCCGCTTCGGGTACGCCGGCGGCCGCCAGTCGTTCGCGTAGCCGCTCGCGACGCTCCGGATCATCAAACTCTCACCGCGAGACTGCCTCGCGCCTCGTCGGCTCGAACTGCGCGGCCTGGCGGATGGGGTCGGGTTCGCCGGTGATCGTGTGGTGTTCGTGTTCGAGTTCCTGGATCGCGGCAAGGGCTTGTATCTGGGTGATGTCAAGGCCGGTGCGTTCGCGTACTTCTTGCGCGATCCGGCCCGCGGCATGGTCGAAGATCGTCGGCGTGTTGACCGGGGTGTCGGGCTCTCGCCAGCTGTTGGCTTGTTGCCACATGTCGGCAACGTCTTGGGGTCCGGCTGTCTCCCACCATCCGGGATCGAATACCGGCGTTAACCGCGCGGTCGCGAGCTCGCGCTCGGCCTCGATCTGAGCTCGCACGGCGTGGGTGCGTTGTGCGCTGGCGCGTTGCGCCTGCTCGATCGTGTGGCGCCGGGTGGCGTTTGCGCGTCGGGCTGCGACGGTGGCCGCGGCCAGCGCGAGTTGGAGTTGGCGCTCGAGTTCCTCGGCGATTCCGTCTGAGGGCTCCTGCATTGCTACCTACCTCCTTTGAACGCGTCCGCTTCTGGTGCCCGTCGACGGTGTGGCTCACCGGGATCGCGTGCTCATTGCGGCAGGCTCACGTTGCTCACAAGCCACCTCCGGTGGGTCTGTAGGACCAGGACCACGAGCTCGTAGGTCTCCAGTCCGTCGTCGATGTTCGCGAGCGCCTGCCAGCCGCGTCCGCGGCGCTGCATCGCGATCGCCACAACCTTCGGGTGCCGCACTTGCATCGTTCGCGGTACTCGCGGCGGGGACAGTTTGAGGCCGGTCAGCAGCGCGGCGGTTGCCGCTGTGATGGCTTGTAGCGGCATGTGTCGGTAGAGCCATGCGAGGTATGCACCGATGAACATATCTGCGGCGTGCTCGGCCGAACCGGAGCCCGCAGGCTGCGGAACCGGCGACGGTGCGGTGGCGAGAATCGTGTCGAGATCTGGCGACTGGACTGACACCACCAGCCATCCTTCGCTCCTCCAACGCAATGTGAGCTGAGCGGTAAAGACATGCGCCCGGTCCCGCCAGGCGACGATGAACGTTGCGGTGGCGGGGATCGGGGTGATCGATTTAACCGCTAGGGGTCCGGTCCGCCGCGCGGGCGGGATCGTCGGACCTGCTTGTGTACGCGCGGTTGAAGTGGCGTCCGGCAGCGCGGTGGCGGGCAGCTGACCGTCGAGGTAGCGGCCGTATGCGGTCGCGAAGCGGCGAGCGATTGTTGCGCCGTTTTGGCGGCGGCTTACTCTAGGGGCTGGTGAACCCCTCGCAGCCTCGGGGGTGGAGGGGTTGTTGGTGGTGGTGTGGCCGTCGCAGCCGGCGGTGAGCGCGGCGGCGATCAGAACAAGAGGGAGGGGTCGGGTTGGGGTCATAGGCCTGGGGGGTGTCGTTCGATGAACCAGCCGTAGGTGTCGCCGTGGATTTGTGGTTGGATGATCGACGCGGGTTGCCACCGTGGGCCGCTGTTGGGGTTGGTGGGTTGCACGGGCGCTAACCAGACGGTGTCCATGACGATCCCGGCGACCTCGATGAACGCGTGGCCGGGGTTGGCGTAGATCGTGATCCACTGCCCGGGACCGGGTTGCCCGTAGGACTCCAGCAGCGAGGAATCGCCGGCGACCCCATTACCGACATCCACCTGCGGAGCGTTCAGCCCGGCGTTGTAGAGCACGTAGTCGGTTGACCCGGAGCAGTCATACGACGTCATCAGGGTGGTGAGCATGTTGGGGTTGCGTTCGGTGCTGTAGGAGGTGTCGATGATCCGGTTGCCGGCTGCGATCGCGGCTTGCACCTGGGCTGGGGCGCCGGCGGGAATTTCCGCGATGCCGTCGGGTTCGATCCGTGCGACCGCGCCGGGGACGGTGGGGCCGCTGATCGGCGCGCACGCCTGCCCACCCGTGGCCACGGGCGTGGTTGCGCTGGCGGGCGCGCCGCCTTGCCCGCGGGCGGTGCTGGTGTATTGCGCGACGAGTTGGGTGACTTGGGCGATCTCGGGCGGGTAGTCGTTCCAGCCGACGAGCGCCGCCTGCCAGTTGCCGGGCGCGCCCAAGCGCTTGAGCAGCGCGGCGGCTCCGTAGTCGGCGTCGGTTTCGTTGTAGACGCTGGGTGGCTGCGCGCCTCCGGGTAGGTTGGGTGGGATCTGGTCGACGATGGTTGACCAGGTGTTGGTCGCGGCGCCGCCGATCCCGATTTGCATCGGGCCTGCGGCCCCGGCGTAGTTGCTGCCCGATAGCACGCCGGTGCCGGGGCCGTTGTCGGTCCCGAAGCTGCTCTCGGCGTCGTTGAGCGCCGCGAGGTACGCCCAGCCGTCGTCGCCCAGTTGGAAGTGTTGTGCGGCCCCCTCGTAAATCGGCAGGAACTTTTGTGGCACACCGGGCACGCTGGTGGGTCCCGGACCGGTCGCGCTGGCGCCACACGCGGCTGAGGAGGCGGGATCGAGAAGCAGCAGGATCGAGAGCGGGAGCGCGATCGCGAGCATGGCTGCGATCGCGGCGCTGAGCGCGGCGGCGAGCCGCAGTTGCGGGCTCATCGCGTGTGCCGGATCGTGTGCTCACGCAGCCTCCCAGCAGCCCGGGCCGCTGGCGGCCCGTTCGCGCGGCCGCCCGGTGGCGGTGTGTCGGGAAGCTGTTCGGGTTCGAACATGCCGACCGGCGGGGGGTCGTGCGGGAGCTGCTCGAGGGGACGGTCGGAGGGGCGGCCGTCGCAGCCTTTGAACGGCCCGTCGGCGTCGAGCAGGACGGTCATGTGGTGATCGGCGTGATCGCGAAACCAGACCGACAGGCCGGTCGCGGGGTCTTGGCGGAGGTGCTCCCACGCTCGCCACATCGACTCGAGGCGGGCGACGGCCTCGGCGTGACGCCACCATTGCGGGCACCAGATCCGGTCGTGGCCGAGTACCGAGCGGCGGTACACGGGGAACAGCCATACCCCGACCCATTCCTCGAGTGTCAGGTAGTAGAGGCCGGGCGGGTCGGCGAGCTCGGCGAGCTGGCGCTCCGCGGCTGCTACAGCCAGCCGCTCGATCCGCTCGCTGTCAAGCAGTCCGGGTGTGCGACGGTCGAGCGCCTTGCGGGTGAGCGAGGCGATGTGCTGCTCGAGAACGCTGCGGACGGTCTCCTGGACCAGCGGTTCGGCGCCGGCGAGCGGAGCCGGGTCGCCGAGCGGCCCGTCGTTGCTCAGCCTGGTGTCGTCCATGGCCCGGAGAGCTGTGGGGGTGTGGGGGTGTGGCGGCGAGCGAGGAGAGCGGCGGGGTCGTGGGTCGCGATCGATTCGCGGATCTGTGGCGCCTGCGGGGTGTTCCACCAGTACACGGGCTCGGCGAGCACCGCGGGCGCGCCCGAGGGCATCACGATGATCCGGTCGCGCGGCAAGGCGGCGAGCTCGGCGACGGTGAGGATCGGCGTGGGGGTCAACTGCCAGCTGGTGCTGGCACTCGCACCGCCCGCGCTTCGCTGGCTGCTCGGGCTCGCGACCATTCGGTTGTACTCGCCGATCAGCTTTTCCAGGTCGGAGAGGAATTCTTGTTCGGCTGACCCGCCGCCGTAGACGCGGACGTTGGAGGCGCCCCACAGCTTGCGCATCCCGGTCTGACCCCACACCTGCGCTCCTTGGGACCAGGACTGAAGCAGGGTCAGCAGCGGGATCCCCCGCGAGCCGTAGTGGCTGTAGAGGTCGGGCAGCTGGCGCCAGCGACAGATGTTCGCCGCCTCGTCGAGCACCCCGACCAACGGCACCGCCAACCGCCCGCCCGCCGATCGCTTCGCGAGCTGTTCGGCGGCGTCACACAGCGCCATCGCCAGTGCCGTCACCAGGCCGGCGCTCGAGCCCTGTCCCTCCTTGCTGTGCAGGTACAGCGTGTCGCGCGAGTGCGCGAACGCGGCCAGGTCCAGCTGCCGGCGGCGATCGGTGGAGCCGCAGGGGGTGACCCAGCGAGCGATATCGGGGTCGCGCAGGAACGAGAGGATCTGGCGGGCGGTTCCAAACACGCCACCGCGCTGTTCAAACGGCGCGTGGACGTGGTCGAGCACCGACGCGGCGGCGAGCTCGAGCCCGTGGTCTTGCAGGATCCGGGCGGGCTCGTCGTCGTTCGGGCGGGTGGACCACAGAAACGCCTGGGTCACCGGCCTCCGGGCGATCGCCGCCGCCCGCAGTAGATGCGACACGAGCTCTTGTCCGGCGGGATCGAAGAACGGGTCGGGGCGCGCGTCGGGGTCGCGGTAGGCGCCCACGAACGCGTCGGTCAGCTCCAGCGCGCGGCGGTCGGAGGTGACGTAGCTGAGCGGGTTCCACCACCAATCAGCCTCACCGGCGGCGATCGCCTCGGGATCGAAGTTCCACACGCGACCGTGCCGCTCCCGCAGGGAGCGGGTGGCGGCGTGTAGGTCAGGTTTGTTCGAGGTCGCGAACGCGGCGCCTGGTGCGGCGAGCAGGGTCGGGATCGCCCGCGAGCTCGACTTGCCTTTGCGCGGGCCCCAGATGTCGCATTGCATGTCCTCCCAGGTCGCGTACAGCGTCTGGCCGCCCGCGATCGCGCGCGCGACAGGCAGCCCGGCCTGTTCAACCCCGAACCGCTCTGCGGTCGCCCGTGCGTTCCTAAGCGACACGGGATGCACGTGGCGGCCGGTGGCGAGCAGCCGCGCCGCTCGATCGGCAGCGATCGCCGGCCGCCAGATTCGAACCAGCACGAACCCGATCGCGATCAGCGCGCAAACGGTCCCGGCGGCGATCAGGATCGGCGTAGCCGCGGGCGGCCAGCGGGTCCGGCCGTCCGCGAGGCCCAAAAGGAGGGCGAGTGGATCGACGGGTGGGCGATGCCGCCAGTGGTCGAGCGCGGCGCCGGCCTGCGCGGCCGCCTCCCCGGCCGCAGCGGCCAAGGCGATGAGCGCGAGTGTCCCCGCGAGCAGCGGCGAGAGCGTCGAGGGGCCGGTCGCGTGCCGATCTGTCTGGCGTCCCATACCCCTAGCCCTCCGGGGCACCGGCGGCCGCGATCGGCGTCGTGGGGGCGAGCGCGCCGCGGCGGCTGCGCTCGTGCCAGAGCTTGTTGGTGTCGTGCAGCCGCTCTTCGGCTCTCGTGAGCGTTACGCGGAACGGGATCCCCGGCCGCCCGCCGATCTTGATCATGAAGTTCCCGCGGCCCGGCGGCGCGTCATTGCTCGCCGCCGCTGACCAGGCGGGCGGGTCCTGCCAGGAGATCAGCTGTCGCTGCTCGGCGACGCTCAGATCCTTGGCCAACGCGAGGCGCGGCATTTCCTCCGGTGGAAGCGCGCCGCAGATCAGCATTCCGGAGCGTTCGATCAGCCCGAGTGCTTTCATCCGCTCGTGCTCGTCGGGGAGCGAGAGGAGGTCTTTGATCGTGTGCGAGCACATCACGACCCCGACCCCCCACTGTCGGTTCAGGCGCGTGAGGCTGTTGGTGCGGTCGACCATCCCGCGGCCGGCGATCAACACGCGCCACAGCTCGTCGAGGATGATCAGGTAGTGGCGGATCGGCGCCAGGCCGGCTTCGGCCAGCGCGTGGGTTACGTTGACCGCCCCGAACCCGATCCCCCAGCACGCCGAGAGGGCGGCGCCGACGAGCTCCGTCTCATCCTCGGGGATCGAGGAGACGTCGAACACCGCCGGCCGATCCAAGTCCAGGGCAACGGTGCTCTGGCGGGAGAACATCTCGCCGACCCGTCCCTCACCGAGTAGCGCCTGCAAGGTCACCTGTAGCGGTTCGACGAGTTCGCGGTAGCGGTCGATCGAGCCGCGATCGAATGCGGCGGTCCTGCACCCGCTCGGGGGCGTTCTCGATCGCCTCTAGCAGATCGGAGAGGACTGGGGTGCTCTCGGTGGCGTTCGTCGAGGACCTGTAGCGCGGCGGCGAGGATCGAGTCCTCGCGGTCGTTCGGTGGATGGCCGCGCTGGATGCTGATGAGCGCGGAGACCATCGTGTGCCGCCGCCCGACCGCGTCCGCGAGCAGCTCGCGCCGCAGCTTGGAGTGCTCGCCCTGCCCGAGTTGTTCGGCGGCGCGCTTGGCGAGGTTGATGTCGAGCACGTTGAGGTACCCGCGGCCGCGGCCCAGCCTGATGACCTGGCCGTCGAGCGCGGCGATTAGGTCGACGTAGTCGGGTTTCAGGTCGCCGAGCACGAGCGGCAGCACCCCGAACCCGGCCAGGCTCAAGGCCATCCGGCGGATGCAGGAGCTCTTCCCGAACCCCTGGAGTCCCATCACGAACGCGGTCGGGGCGGTCAGCAGGCTGGCGTGTTGAAACCAGCTGATCGGGTCCCCGCAGACGGTCGCGCCGGTCAACAGGTGCTTACCCAACGGCGCTCCGATCAACGGGGCGCCGGCGCCGACCGAGAACGGCCACAGCCCACACGCCTGCACGCTGGTGGCGCGCCACTCGTTCGGTGGCTGCAGGTACACGCTGCGACCGCACCCCGGCCCAGGCCAGCCGCGCGGACCCGGCAGCGACGGTCCGCGCGCGCTCGAACGCTTTCTGTGGCGCCTGGCTTCTCATAGCGCTTGGCGAACCTGTTCGGGGATCTTCAGATGGGCGGGGAGGAACAGCCCCAGCGGCAGCGCGGCGGCGAACGCGGAGTCCTGGGAGCCCCACACCGGCCGCAGGTTGATCCGCGCGGTGGGAGCGAGGTTCTCCACCGCCGCCATGGCCCCGTGAAGGTCCTCGGAGTCCAACACCGTCGCGGTGAGGAGCATCCCGAAGTTCACCAATGCCGCGCCATGGGCCTCTTCCTGCGCGGTCGCGCGCGCGGCCTGCTGCTCGACCACCGCGCGCGCGGTCGGGCGTGCCGCGGAGTTGACGCGGAAGTCCGCGTTATGCAGGTCACGCTCAACGATCCGCGCCGCCTCACCAGGATCGATCACCCGGTAGAGCAGCGTGACCCGTTTGCGAGCAATATCAGCGTGCGGAGCGATCAGGCGGGCGAGCACGTTCTCGCGCACCTCGCCACGCGGTGCCTGGCTCATCGCCCACGTCACCGACACCGCGCCGTCGTGCCAATAGCTCTCCGCCCGCGCGTCCGCCGCCGCCGGGCCGACATCATCCCAGTCCAGCCGGGCCGGCTCGCCGGAAGCGCGGGCTTCCTCGAGCAGCTCCGCCGCCCGCGGGTTATACGCGCCATGAACGATCTCGCACAGGCGCTGCGCGTCGACCGGGACAGCGACCCCGGCACCGGTAGCGTGCAACCGCTGGGTGATCCCGCCGAGGCGGGTCGCGATCTCATGCGCCGTCTCGCTCGCGCTGCGGCGCCGACCCGCGGCGAGCATATTGAACGTCAGCGCGACCCGGGCTTTCAGATCAGCCGCCCCGGCCGGGTACAACCGCACGATCTCAGACAGCGTCTCGCGGGCGAGGTCGGGCGCGTTCGGATCCTGGCGGCTGGAGATCGCGTGACGCAAACGGCTGCCCGGATCAGGCGCCGTTTCGACCGACACCTGGCAGGCGATCAGCCCCGGCTCCTGGGAGAGGCCGGCGATCCAGTGCCCGTAGTGCGCCACCCACTGATCGACCTGCGGCTGATCAACCAGCGCCGCGCCGTCCGGCTCGGTCTCGAACACGACCGTCAGCTGCTGGCACCACGGGTGGCAGAGCACCGCGAACGGCCGGTCATAGCTATCCCGCGCCTGCGAGAGCTGGCTTGCGGCGAGCAGTCCCGGCAGCTGGAAGGTGCCGTACGGTGTCCGGCCCAGCGGCCCGGAGCGATACAAGTGCGCGCGGCTGGCCCTGGCGCGACGCCACCCGAGCTTCATCCCGACGCGCTGCATCGGTGTCTGCCCATGCGGATCGGGTCGCAACGTGACCAGAAACAACGGCAGCAACACGGCCAGCACAACGAGACCGGGGATCAGGCCGACAAGCGCGATCACGATGATCGCGGCGATCAACCCGACGATCAAAAGCACGGTCGAGATCAGCCCGAGATGCCACAGGCCCGGCGGCCGCGGACGCCGCCAGTTCCCGTACGTACGCTCCACCTGACCTTGCCTCGCCATCCCGCTCCCCTCCACTAATTGGGCGCCCCTGACGCGCCCGTCGGCCCGTCACCGTCGCCGTCGCCGTTGTTTGACTCGACCACGCCACCCGCAGCGTCCCTTGCCGCCTGGTAGCCCCGAACGACCGCACCCGCACCCCCGGCCGCTCCAGTCGCTCCCGCACCGCCGGCAGCAGCCGCCGCGCCCGCACTACCGCCGCCTGCATCGCGGCTTCCTGCACCGCCGGTAGCTCGCGCGCCCGCTCCGCCCGTGCCAGCGTCGGTAGTCGCGGGCGCGGCCGGGCCGGTGCTGCCCGACGCGCCCGACCGCCCGTGCCGGCCGGCCTCACCCGGGTGGCCGGCCTCACCCGGGTGGCCGGCGCCGCCGTTGCTGCCGGCCGCCCCGTTCGAGCCGGCAGCTGCCGTGGGGCCGCTCGCGGGCGGCGTGGAACCGGACGGGCCGCCGCGGGTGTGAGCTTGCCCGTAGGCGCTCGCCGGCGTCGCGGCGAGCGCGGCTGCCCCGGTCGGCGCCCGCATCGCGATCGCGCCGCCTGCGGCGCCGGCGAGCATTCCTCCGGCCCCGCCACCGCCCGCGAGCGCGGTCGTGGCGGGCACCACGAACCGCAGCAGCGCCGGTAGCGCGAGGATCGCCAGGACGAGCATCATCACCCCGTCCAGCAGCGCCAATGCGCCCTGCTGGCCAGCGAGATCGAACGCGACCGCGTACACGATCGCCGCCGCCGGCTTATACAAGGCGAACGCGAGCAGCCACGCGCTGGCTTTACGAAACCACTGCAGCCCCATCTCGGTGTTCGAGAACGCCGCGATGAGCGGCAGCGTGCCCACCAGCAGCACCAGCATCCCGCCGCGGACCAGCATCAGCATGATCTGGATCACCGTCGCGAGGAACGCGATGATCCCCAGCACGATCGCGATAAACGCCGTCGTGACCGTCCCCGCCAAGCCGACCGTGAATCCAGCCGGAGCCCCCGCCACGTGACTGGTCCCCGCGGTCGCGAGGCCGAGCAGGTTGGCGAGATGATCAGTGAACCCCGAGCCGCTGCTCGCGCGGCTGATGAACCAGGACGCCATCTGATCAGCGCCGCCAATCAGCACGCTCGCCGCGCCAGCCGCCGCGCTCGAGACCAGCACGTAGGTCGCCAGGTAGCGGCCGAGCTCGCGTAGCTGCGCAGCCTTGTGCTCGTGGTAGACGATCCGCCCCGCGCCCAACAGCGTGCACAACACAGCCAGCGAAGTCGTGAACACCAGCAAGTTCTGCTGCAGAAACGCGACCGTCCCGGTCGGCTGACCCGCACCGTCCGCCACCTGCGGCGTGCCGATCCCAACCCACAACGTCGAGGCCCACTCCACCGCGTGCCCCAGCGCACCGAGCACCGCGTGCGCCAACGTGGTGATCGCATCCGCGGCCACGGAGGACACAACCCCGCTCGCGCCCTTGCCGATGATGCACAGCGGATTGATCCCGCACCCGAACAGCGCCCCCGCCGGCGCAGCCATGACCCCAAGCAGCAGCGCGGCCAGCGGCACTGCGCACAGCACGCACCGCCGGATCGTGCTGCTCATTCGAAGCTGCTCCACTGCACGTACCCCGACAGATCTGCGATCACCTGCATGGCGGGAGCGCCGGCGGGCGGAAACAGGTACTTCCAGTCGCCGTCGTGCCAGACCATCGTTGTGACGACGGCGAGCAGCTTCCCCTCCGGGCCCTGGAAGACGATCACCATCTCAGCGTCCGAGGGTGCGTAGGAGTCATAGCGGTAGCCGGCGAACTGGATCGGACCATCGCTATCGAGCTGCTGCGCGCTGCCGAGATCCTCCGGCGCGCCGATCGCCAGTCGCTCGAACAGCTCGCTTGGCGGTACGGCCGTTCCTTCCGCCCAGAGATTCATCGCGGCCAGCAGAGCGCCGGAGGGATCGTCGGCAAAGCACGTCTCCCACGGCCCGTCCGAGCGCTCCGGTCCGAACACGGCCGGGTTCTGCGGCACCTGCATCGCGCCGACCGTTCCCCACCGCGCCTGCGGCGGACTGTTCCATGGCACCGTCTGGCTGCCGGCCGGAAGGCTGCAGCCGTTCGCCGGAGCGCTCGCTGACGGCATGCCGGCGCGACCGGCGGTCGTTGCCGTTCTCCTCGAGTGCTGGGCGCCCCCGCTGCTGCTGCCGCTCGTCGATACGACGACGCCGAGCAACATGAGCGCGAGCAGGAACGCGCCCGACAGCAGCACGCTCGGGCGACTCCACGGCGAGCGCTCGGCAGAGGTCTCCGCTCGAAGATCGATCGCTCATCGGATCACCGCGCTCGAGCCCGTCGACCTTGCGGTTTAGCTGAGCGCTCCGACGATCGCCGCGGAGGAACCGGCGATCACACACGCGACCAACGTCCACACGAGGCTGGTCGTGTGCTGATTCGCGCCGCCATACCCCTGCTGGTGAGAGTGCGCGAGCTTCGCGGCACTGATCAGCACGCCACCGACACACAGAGCGAAAACGCCCCACGCCGTCCACTGCAAGATCGTCGTCAGCTTGTCCGCGCCCGGCGGCGCAACACCCTGCCCGGGATTGACGACAGCGAGGGCGAGCAGCTTCAACATCTTCAGGTCCTTTCACTCGACGTTTCCCGAGACCTCGGCCTCGGTCATGGCACGCAGGTCCTCAAGCAGTTCGCGGACGACCTTCGGTGCGTTGTGCGGCGCCGGCGGCTCCCCGACCCGCCAAGCCTCGATCCACGGCACCGACCACACGGCGGGCACCCCTCCGGCGATCAGATCCGCCAGGCGGCGCAGGGCATGCGGAAGCCGTCCGGGCGCGTCGGCGATCAGCACCAGGCCGAGCAGGAGCACTCGCGCGTCGCCGGCTGCCCATTCACGGATCGCGCTCTGCGCCGCACTCAGCCCGTGCGCGTGAGTGCGCGCTACCAGCACCACCCGCGCCGCCGGCAGGTTCTCGCCGGTCAGCGGCCATCTGTGATCAGCGGCGCGCGAACCCAAAAACAACTCCTCCAGCGTCGACTCGCCCGCCCCGCCGTGCGCACCCACCCACCACACCGCCACCTGCTCGTCGTCGTCCACTAACCGGCGGGACAGCCGCTCCCGCGGGCCCGGCAGAACCACGCCCCCCTGCCCACCGGCCCCGGCTACGCGGATCCGGGATGCCGCGACCAGCGAGCGGCGACCACTCGCGACCATCTATGTTTCTCCATCGTTATTGACGTAAAACAATGTCATTGACGATTACGCGTTATCATACACGCATGCTCGTCGTTAGCGCAGCAGCATCGGACTTGCGCACGAACGACCCGACCAGGGGAAGCGCGATGCGCAAGCGACACCCTGACGAGGCGAATGTGCCCCAGGCCTGGGCGGCCAGCCGGGGCTTATGCTCGGACGACTGTGGTGTCCGGGTCGCTGCACCGCAACCGCGGCTTCATGCTGCTCTGCAGCGGCCAGGCGCTATCCGGGCTGGGCTCACAGATCTCGCAGGTCGCCTAGCCGCTGTCGGTGCTGGCCGTGACCGGGTCGCCCGCCACGGCGGGCATCATCAGATTCGCCCAGCAGTTGCCGATCGCGCTTCCGGCGGGAGCGAACGCCGACCGCCTCAACCGCAGGCGCCTGCTGGTCGGCTGCGACGCAACCCGCGGGCTCGCTTTGGCATCGATCGCGATCGGGCTGGCCACACTAGCGGCGTTACCTGGAGGCGCCAGCGCCCCGGGACAGTGCCGTCGCGCGACCAGTGGTTAGATCGACGCCCGGGGTGGGTCCTCGGACGACCGCCGCCCCTGCTCGCGCCTGATCGCTGCCCGGACCGCGTCCTCGTCGACACCGAGCTCAGCGAGCAGGCGAGCGGCTGCTGGGTCGCGGACCAGAGCGACGAGAAGGTCTTCGATCTCAGCCTGCGTTCGCCCGTCCTCACGCGCGCTGGTCCGAGCGGCCTCAAACAGTCGCAAGACCTGCGGCGAATGGTCGACGCGGATAGGAGGGACGCGCGGCCCGAGTCGTCTGCCCGATTGCGTGTCAACCGGACGGTGGTCAGACATCGACTCGAACAGCGCCGTGCGGAGCCTCTCCGACGAGACGCCGCCTGCGCGAAGGATCCGCATCGCAACCGCCTCATCCTCGCGCGTGAGCGCGAGGAGAATGTGCTCGGGAGCGACCTGGCGCCGTCCCAGGCTCAACGCTTCGCGCAGCGAATACTCGAGCACCCTCGTCGCCCTGGGGGTACGCGGCGCGTGCATTCCGGGCGGCGCGGTGTGCTTGCCGTCGCCGACGATCTCAAGTACGCGCGCGCGGACGAGCTCGGTGCTGAACCCCATCGAGCGCAGGGTCTGCGCAGCGGCGCTGCGATGCTCGCGCAGCAACCCGAGCAGCAGGTGCTCGGTGTCGATGTAGCTGTGCCCCAGTTCTCGCGACTCGGCCTGCGCCTCGTTGACCACCCCGCGCGCTTCTGGCATGAACCGATCGAACATCAGCCAAGCATCCCAGCGCCCCGTGACACGCGCAAGCTCCCAGCCACGCCGCACACCGTGTTCAGTCCAGCAGGCGCAGCCGCGGCTCGGACCGTGACGCCGGCGCGGCGAACTGGGCCTCCCGTCGGACCGAATAAGAAGCGCGATCGGTCGACGGGCGGAGTGATCGCAAACAGGCTGCTGCCCGCTTGTGGAGAGCCCGGTGGTTGCCGTCGCCCAGTGTCGCCGGCCCGCGGCCCAGTCGCTTCAAGGTCGGCTTCGCCTCCCTTCCCCTCGCCCTACGGGCTCGGTTCCGCTCGGCCGCCCGCCCGGCGTTTCGGGCTCCGTCAACCACCGGATCCCACAAAAGGAGGGAACCAAAGATGAGCGCATCAGCACCCGCCGTCAACCAGGTCACGTTGGTCGGAAACCTGACCGCCGACCCGGTCGTCAAGCAGCTCGACGACGACCGCAAGGTCTGCCAGCTACGGCTCGCGGTCAACGACCAGAGAAACGAACCGATGTTCATCGACGTCGCCACCTTCGGCGCCCAGGCCGACGCCTGCGCGAAATACCTCACCAAGGGCCGCGCCGTTGCCGTCACGGGCCGGCTCGTCTACCGCGAGTGGGACGACAACGGCACCCGCCGCTCCCGCCACCACGTCGTCGGTCGCGTGCAGTTCGGCGGCAAGCCGAACGGCGACGAGCCCACCAACGGCGACCAGCGGGAGGACGTCGCCTGATCAAACGACCGGCGCCGGCGGCAGATCGCCGCCGGCGCTACCTGGCTCATCAACCCGAGTCGATCCGTGCATCCGCCCCGAGAAAGGCAACGACATGACTACGCTCGCCGTCGCAGAAGCCCCTCCGCGTCAGTTCCAACCAATCAACCTCACCGGCCGTCTCACCTCAGATCCCGAGCTGCGAACCGCTCGCACCGACAGGATCGTCGGAGGCCTCCGACTCGCGATCCAGCGGCCCCGCAAGAACGGCGAAGACAGTGACGTCGACTACGTCGACGTCACTGTCTTCGGGCGCGAGGCGGAGACCTGCGCCAAGTGCCTCGCCAAGGGCCGCCGCGTCGGCGTCTCCGGCCGCCTGCAGGACTCCGAGTGGAACGGCGAGAACGGCCGCGGCAGAAGCTCGAGGTGATCGCCGACGACGTCCAGTTCCTCGACCCCGCAAGGCCGACGAGCAGGAGGCAGAGGCGGCCGCGGACGCGGCGTAACAGCAACGGCCCGATGTCACCACGAACCCGAGGCAACCATGAACCACACCACTTCTACCACCCCGGACCCGCTTGACGTTCTCCACCACCCGTGTCACACCCGCCTGATCGGTGTTGACCTGCCGCTCTCGACAATCGAGGAACTCGACCACCTCGCCGACCTCCATCACATCACGCGTCAGCAGCTACTCGCACAGCTGATCAACGTGTCGCTGCTCAACGACACGCCATACCTCCCCGCCGGCCCGGACCCAATCGACCGGCTCGCGGAGCACGCCTACCTCACCCACCGCCGCTCGCTCGAGCTCGCTGTCGCGAGGGGTTGAACGATGATCGCCGCGACAAACACCTGGGCGCCGCTCCCGACGGCCCTGGTAATCCGTGACAACGCCGAGGACTCCGCGGCGCTGTGGGCAATGACCCCCGCCGAGCGGATCGACGCGATGTGGAACGGCTGCCTGACGCTGTCCCAGCTGACCGAGTGGAGCGGCCGCCGGCCCGACGAGGTACCGCGCCTCGGCGGTGAGCTCGCGTACATCGTGATGCGCACCCCGGGATGGGACGAGCCCCGAGTCGCGCGCGACACGAACCTCGTGCAGCTCCCGCAGAGAAGGAGGACGGACCGTGCAGCCGCATGACGATCAACCGATCGACGAGATCCTCACTCGCTCGTGCGGCCGCGACACGCAGTTCCTGTTCTGGCTCGACGGTCTCCAAGACACCGATCCCACGTTCGCCCAAGCATCGGTGCTCCACGCAGACGATTGGCGCGAGTGGCAGGCCACTCTCTACCTGCTCAGCGGCTGTGAGCAGATCTGGGCAGCGCTCGGTCCCAGAGTCCGTGCGGACCGCTCGATCTCGCCTGCGGTCCACGGGCTCGAGCGCGGCCGCCGTCCGCGGTCATCGAGCGAGCACGCGGTGCGGCGCTGGGTCGCACACGTCTGGAACGACCGCAACAACTCAGAGGTCGGCTTGCAGTCCGCGTTCGAGGAGTTCTACTTCCTTCGCTGGATCACGGCCTGTCATCTCTACAAACGGATCGCACCCGACGCGGATGCCGGCATTGGGGGTGCGCGATGACCCGGACGCTCGCCGACGCCGACATTCGCGGCTACTACGCCGCGCTCGGCGTCCAGATCCCCGGCTGGGCGCGCACCGAAGCATCCGTCCGATGCTTCGCCGAGCCGCACGCTCACCAACGCGGCGACCGCAACCCATCCTGCTCTGTCAACCTCGAGCACGGCGCATGGCACTGCCACGCCTGCGGCGCCAGTGGCGGCGCCTTCGACGCCGCCACCGCACACGGTTACTCCGACCGCGCCGCGATCGAGCTGATGATCGCCTATGGCTTGACTGAGCACCGGCCGTACCGACGCTGCCAATCCCGATCCCGGCCGTCTGCGCCGTCCCGACCGCAGCGGCCGGCAAAACCTCGCCCGACGGCGCTTCGCGAGATCGAAGGCGCAGTCGTCCGCTGGCGGCGGCCGGATCACCATCCCGGTACGCGACGACAGCCGAGGGCTCGTAGGGCTACTTCGCTACCAGCCTTGGCCGAAAGCCGGTGAGCCCAAGATGCTGGCCGCCTCAGGCTCGCGGCGGGCGCTGCTGCCACACCCCGCCGCCGAACCCTCCGAACGGGTGCTGCTCGTCGAAGGCGAGCCCGACATGATTGCGGCACGGTCCCACGGGCTACCCGCCATCGCTGTGCCTGGCGTCGGCGGATGGCGAGCCGCGTGGGCGTCTCTACTCTGCGGCCGTCGAGTCGCCGTCGTCATGGACTGCGACAAGCAGGGGCGCGCCGCGGCAGCGACGATTACACGAGACCTCTCACCCCGCAGCAGTTCGATTGTTGACCTAGATCCCGACCGTGACGATGGGTACGACCTCACTGATCGACTCACTGATGCCGGCCCCCTGGAGATCCCGTGGCCATGACGGAAGCTGCTCGCGACCCCCTGGCAGAGTTGGCCCGGTTGCTGCCTGCCGTGCTCGACGAGCCGGCCCTTCACGAACTCGCCGCTCGTCTGCAGCCGTTCCTGCCGGGTGGCGAGGCCCCGGAAGCCGGCGACCGGCTGTACACAGCCGCCGAGGCAGCCAAACTCGTCGGCGTCAACGTCGAAACCGTGCGGCGCGCAATCCGCTCCGGCGATCTGCGCGTGGCGGCCCGAATTGGCCGGTCGCCGCGGATGCGTCGCGAAGCGATCGACGGATGGCTCACCAACACCATCGAGATGACCGATACCGGCCCGCGGCGTCGGGTCAGTCGGAGACAATCTCCTCTGGCGAAACAGTCCCTGCGCGAGGCGTTCAAGGAGGGATAGACGGTGAACATCCAAAAGCGCATCCTGAGCGACGGCAGCACTCGATGGAAGGTGCGCTGGCGTCAGGGCGGTCAGTACCGCTCGCGCACATTCGACCGCAAAGGGGATGCAGTCAACTTCGAGGCTGAGGTCCGCCGCCGCCAGCAGGTCGGCGCGCTGGCGACGCTCGACAGCGGGCGGATGACCCTGGCGGACTACATCGCGAATACCTGGGCCAAGGCCTATCGGTCCACCCTCGCTGAGAACACGCGCCGACGCTACGGATACCTGTACGACAAGCACATCCTTTCCGAGTTGGGTCCGCTCGCGCTCAACGAGATCACGCCGGAGGTGATCTCCCGATGGCAGACGGAGCGCCTCGCCCGCGGCGGCGGGCCGGTCGCCGTCCACGATGCCGGCGTGCTGCTGGGCGGGATGCTCCAGCGGGCACTGGAGAGCGGACACATCCAGGCGAACCCCGCCCGGGTGGTCAGGAAGGCGCAACTGCCGCGAAAGAAGGAGGTCAGGCCGCTCGCACCGATAACCGTCGAGCGGATGCGGAGCTTCGCCAGCCCGCGGGACGCGGCGCTGCTGAGCATCCTTGCCTACGCCGGACTCCGACCTGGCGAGGCGCTCGCGCTGCGCTGGCACGACGTGCGAGACAACACCATCCTGATCGAGCGCGCACTGGCGCTCGGCGAGGAGGAGGACACGAAGACCGACGCCCACCGCACGGTTCGTCTGCTCTCACCACTCGCAGCCGATCTGAAGGAATGGCGGCTGCGCAGCGGTCGTCCCGCCGACGACAGCCTCATGTTCCCCTCGCGCGCCTGCAAGCCCTGGACACTTTCCGCTTATCAGTCCTGGCGTCGGCGTGCTTTCAAGCGGGCGCTGTCACGTGCCAAGGCGGACCCTGACACAAAGCCGCTGGATCTGGAATGCCCTGGCTGCAAGGCGGCGACCGGCGAACCCTGCAAAACTCCGACGGGCCGCGTGCTCAAGAAGCCGCACGTAGCTCGCGAGCGCCCCAAGGTTGACGGCAGGCCCTATGACATGCGCCACAGCTTTGCGTCGCTGTTGTTGCACGAGGGACGCTCAGTCATCTACGTCGCGCGCCAGCTAGGCCACGATGCCAGGCTGACGCTCGGCACGTACGGCCACGTCATGGACGAACTGGAGGATCAGCCCCGCGTGGAAGCTGAGACAGCGATCAACGATGCGCGCGCGGCGCTGACCCGAGAGCACACCAAGGTCTCTCTTGCGACCGGAAGCACGTCATGACGGCCACGCATAACCGACCGAGGGTCCATCTAGGGTCCATCAGGTCGCCGCACCACGTCGAAGCCAGTCGACAGGCAATGCGTAAAAGCTTGCTCTATGCAGGCACTTTCACGACTCACCACCACTGGAGATTGTTCAAGTACTTCTCTGATAAGGAAGAGGTCCCAGGTTCGAGTCCTGGATCGCCCACTCGCACGAAGCGCCTGGAAATCGCGAGATTTCCACCGAGCGGCGATCTAGAAAACGGACGCGGCAGGGGGCGTTTTGGGTGCATCTGGGGTGCACCAGGATTTGGGGGTCGCTCTGACGCGCCCACCGTCGGCGCAGGCAGCAGCGGGCGGAACGAGCACTGCCTGGTCCGTCCGTTTCGCCCTGCCTCGAGGGTGAGGAGCTGGTGGGGGTCGAGCGGTGGACTGGCCGGGACGAGCTTTGCTACGCCCTGGAGGCGCCGGTCTGGGACCGGTTCGGGCTCTTCGCCGGACATCCGCTCATCAGCGGCGACGTGACCTGGTCGGCTGAGGACCGCACCGTTGTGATCGAGGGTCGCCGCGGCGACCGGCGCTTCGAGGAGCTCGTGGGGTCAGCGTGACGACGCGCTCGACCGGCGGCAGTGCTCGGAGGTCGTCGAGCGTGAGCGTGAGGGGGTTCTCAACCGCGCCGGCGATGTCGAGCGTGCCGTCGCGAGCGAGTACGGGAAAGTTGCTGCGCACGTAGTGCAGCAAAGTCGGGGTAAGTCACCGTCGAGTGCCTCGGGCGGCCTTGGCGTTGAACGGCTGGGCATGGATCATGGTCAGCGCTGCGCGCTGCCGTTCCAAGTCGTCGGCTACAGCCATCTTGTCAGCCTCCTCAATCGAACCTCGTCGGTTCAGTAGTCGGGGTCGTTAAAGCTTGGGTCGCGGTTCTCGTTGAATGCGCCGATCCCCTCAATGCGGTCTGGATGCACTGCGGAGCGCCAGTGGGCTTCCATCATGATCGAGATCGCCTGTTCGGTCGGTTGTCCTTGCCCGAGCCGGACTGCCCGTTTCACGGCTTGAACCGCCGTCGGTGAGTTGCTCGCGATCTTTTCCGCGATCCGGTGCGCGGCCTTCATCAGTTCGGTCTGCGGGTAGAGCTCGTTGACCATGCCCAGGCGGTGCGCCTCCTGGGCGCTGATCGGATCGCCTGTCATCAGCATCTGCAGCGCCCTGCCCGGTGGGAGGACGCGCGGCAGGAACACCGGTGAGCCGCCGCCAGCGGCGAGCCCGATCATTGCCTCTGGCTGACCGAAGGAGGCGTTCTCCGACGCGATGATGAAGTCGGTGCTCTGCGCGATCTCCGACCCGCCGCCGTACGCGAGACCGTTGACGACAGCGAAGATGGGCTTCCGCAGCTCGCGCAGGGTGTACAACGTCCGGTCGAAGTCCTGGCGCTGCCGAAGCCACCCCTCCTTGGTCATGTTCTTGCGCTGCCGGAGATCGCTTCCGACGGAAAATGCGCGGCTCCCAGCGCCGGTGATGATCACCACCCGCACTGCTGGGCGGACGGCGATCGTTTCGAGGACCTCGGTGAGGCTCGCACCCATCTCTGTTGTGATGGCGTTGTCAGCGTGCGGCCTGTTCAGCGTGATCACGGCGATCGAGTCGCCGGCCGCGTACTCCAGGAGCACCGGGTTGTCGGGCTCCTCGCCCTCGGAAGGCGGCGGCCCGAAGTCGAGCGCTTTCCACCGGTCTGTGTTTGTCGAGCTTGCTGCCACGGCGCCTCCGGTCTGGGTCGATCGTCCTAGGTGGTGAGTTCCGAGAGCCAGCGCAGCCCACGAAGGCCGGGCGCGAAGCAGTACTCGCCGCCGCGCGTAACGACGAACGGCGGCATCTCCTGTAGCCGGCGCCTGATGGGTTGCGTGGGGATGGTGAAGACTCCGTTCCCGGCCGGTCTTCCAACGATCGGATCCTGCTCCTGCGGCGCACCGATGAAGATGCCGTCGTTCAGCCACTGGGTCTTGACGAACTCGAACTGGCGCTTCAGATGTGAGCCTGCGAACACAAAGATGATGCCGCGGTCTGCGCCGTCATCCTCGAGTACGCCGTCCGCGAGTATCGGGCCGTAGCTGGTGCCACGCCGGATCATTCGGTGCAGGCGGACGGCGACGCTACCGTCCTCGTCAAGCGCGTCCCGGGGGTTGGCGCGCCGAGCGTGCGCACCGGCAGGGCACTTGAGCCCGCGGCGATCGTGGCCGTAGAGGAAGGCGTTGTTCCGGTTCTCGTCGCCGCCGAGTTCCGGGTCGTCATGGTCAGGCGCCAAAACCAGAGGGGCCCCGCTCTGCCAGCGCCCGACGATCTTGGCGCCAAGCAACGCCTCCTCCTGGCGATCCGCCGCCCTGTCTCGGAGGTAACGGCGGTACGCGGCGACACGGGTGTGCAGCTTGCGAAACACGATGTACGTGCCGTTGCGCCCGAACACTGTCGGGCTGGGCATGGGCGGAAGGTCTCCGGTCTCGTCGGGGTAGCCGAGGATGAACTCGCCGGCCTTGATCGGCCGCTCCAGCGGATTGGACGCCGGGATCCCGCTCCCCTCGACTGCCGGTTGGCCGATCCCGTCCTTGAAGCCGAACGAGGTGCGGCCGGTCGGGAGCTGGTAGCAATCCTGGCGCCAGATCGCCTCGACTCCGGATAGCTCCTCGAGCGCTCGGTGTGCGCGCTCGAGCCTCGCCTCCAACCGCGCGGCGTCGGGTGAGAGGCCCGCCAGCGCGACGTGGACCTCCGGGGTACCGAGCGGCTTCTCCCAGTTCTCGGGGCTGCTCTCGCCGCGATCACCCAACTCCGCCGCGCGAGCCGCCATGCCCTGCCGGAACTCCGGCGCGAAGCTGTCGAGCGAGGCTTTCGGCATCCCCAGCGCCTTGAATCCCTGATATGTGAACCCAACCGTCACCCAAGCGTTCTGCGCCGGGTCGGACGACGCGCTGGCGGAGCCGACCGCCGGCAGCAGCCGCCGGATGAGCTCCCGTCCTGCCCGTCGATCGTCGATGCGAAGCAGCAGGTAGGTCCCGACGTACGGGGACGGTCGTTGGTGGAGCAGGCCGCGTTGGATGTCGTCCAGCTCGAGGGTCAAGCCTGCCGTCGCGGTCGGGGCGCTCATGACTCGAACCTCTAAAGGTGCTCTGGAGGTTTGGGGGGATCCGGATTCGGGGGCGCCAGGTAGGGGAACGTCTGCGACGCCGGCCGCGTAGCTTGATCGACGCCATCGCGGATCGTGGGTCCGTTTCCGGCGTTCACCAGCAGCGTGAGGATCGTGTCCATCACGTCGTCGTTCAGCGCGCGGCCGCCACAGGTCCTATGCGCCTTCCCGCGCCGAGTCGCCAGCTCGATCTCGAGGAACGAACCCTGCTCGGCGTACGGCTTGGCCACGTCGACGACAAGATAGTCGGCGAGCAACAACTCGGTCAGCGGATGCGTCCCGTCCGCGCTAATCGGCCAGTCAGTGTTGCCGTCGAGGCCGTCCCAGAACGCAAGGTTCGCGTTCAACCTGGCGCGGTACGCCCCCACGTAGGGCTGGGCAAGGTGAAACGCGTCGTCCATATTGTAGAGGTCGCGGATCTCGAGATCGCGGTTCACGGGGTCGAACTCCTTGGGCGCCAACATCAGGTTCGGCACCTCGGGTCGGCCGACCCGCTCGAGCCGGACGTGGAGCTTGCCCCGGGTCAGCGTCTCGCCGACCACGCCTAACAGATCGCCGCCGTCAATCAGGCGCTTGCGGTCGACCTCGACTACCAGGCTGAGCACGTTCTTGCCGTCGAGATAGATCGAGCCCGGGTCAGTAAACGCCAGCTTCCGCGTCGCGATCGTGTTGAGCGCCGCCGGGGCATCCAGGATGAACGGGTCCCACCGCACGCCAGCGAACACGCGGACTCCATCCGCCCGGGCACCCCGGTCGTCGTGCACGCTGAACGGAACCGTGTCGCCAGCCGGCGTCGAACATGTGCCCTCCTGCTCAAGCGCGGGCGCGCCATCGCTGCCCCGGGGCTCTGAGAACACACAATCGAACACGAGCTCCTCGCCGCCCGCGGCGAACGGCGCTGGATCGTCGCGACCGGCCGCGGTCAGCGGGCGCAGCCGGAAGCGGTAGATCAGCCCGTCCGAGAACTGCGCCGACGGCGGCGCGAACGGCAGCGTGTTCAGCACCAGCACGAGCGAATCCGGACGCTCCGGGCTCGGGAACGCGTACAGGTCGGTGATGTCCGCGATCGGCTCAGCGACCGCTCGGGGCCCTGAAATGTGGTGGGACATTGCGTGTCCTCGTCGGCCGGTGCGTGGGCGCGCCGGGCTAGTCGCTAGCTTCGTCGAGCAACGGCCTCAGTGCCGGGTGCTGCAGAGCCTCGGCGGCCGCGGGATCGTCCAGCACCCGTTGGAACGCGTCGTTCACACGCAGGGCCTTGCGGATCTCTTTGACGGTGCCGGGGTAGTTGCGGGCGTACGCGGCTGCGGTGCGCTGAGCGCCGAGAATGAACGCCTTCAGGGCGGCGAGGTCGGGAAGCCCCTCGTACCCCTCGACGTGCTGGAAGACCGCGTCAAACAGCGCCAGCGTCGACCCCGACGTAAGGAAATCCTCCATGTAGGCGTCCCACGGACCATCGAAGCTCGTCGCGAACAGCAGCCCGGTGTCGTCGTCGAAAGGCACGAACCGAGCCTCGTGAATCGTGGCAACCGCCATGTTGTAATCCCCCGACTGATAGCCCGGGGTGTTCTGCAACGCTCGCAGCGCCTCCCGCAGGGCCGGCGCGTGTCCCGGCTTGATCCGGAAAAACAGGCTGAACTCGCTTGTCGAGCCAACGCTGACACCCGGTCGGGATATGTTTGTCGAAGATGTTCCCAAGACCGCCTCGTGTATCGCTCGGTGGCGGCAATGAGCCGCCTCCTCAGCGAAGCTTGCGAGACGACGACCTCGGCGTCATCACCCGAATCGGATGAGCGGCACGCCAGCGGGGCTCAACGGAATCGCGTCGACTGCCCACTTGGCCCGGATACTCACCGGGATTGCTTTCATTCTTCCGCCACGGCGGCTCGCGCGAGCGCAATGGCGACGGACCAGTCGTCTGCCGCGCCGGGCGCCGGACGAGCGCTCCGCCGGGGTTGCGGGAGTCGTCGATGTGCTTGCTGTCGGCCTGATCCGCGGTGACTTGCAAGACGCACCTAGCTGTCGCTCACGTGGCGGAGCAGCCGCCTTCCCAGACGCCCTCGTCGCTGCCGCAAGGGACGATCGTCACAACTCTCGGCAAGCCAGCGCCCGGCCGTCGCCAGACCGGCGAAAGCGTCCAGACCGGCAGCACGGCGGGCGCCCGAGCTGGCGCCCGCTCAGCCAGTGGAGTGGCGAGCGAAGCGGCAGGACTTACAGGCCGATCATTCGCATGGAAGCCAAGGGCGGCCGTGCGCCGTGACAGGGGCCGAGTTCATCGAGGCCGGCTGGCTGCGGGAGTACCGGCAGTCTCACCGCGTGCCGATGGCCGAACTCCGGCGGTTCATCCACGCCGTCCGAGGCCGCTCGAACATCATCTATCCGCTTGCGCATTACCGCCCGTTCGTCGCCGACCGAGCTGTTGCGCGCGGCCCAGGACATCAGCGGCGTAGATCCCGACTATTGCCTGGTCGCAGAAGTGCGCTGCCAGCTCGTGCTGACCGCTCCCGCAGCGACGTTCTTCAGGCGAGTCGAGTGGACATGATCGGAACGTAGTCGAGGGATGCGCGGCGTCGGGCTGGCATCCTTTGCGGGGATGCCGGGCGATCTTCCGATCCACATCGACGAGGTGCCAAGCCCCCGCCGGGAGTTCGGCGAGATCGCCGCCGCGCGTCGCCGCTTGGGGTTCGCGGCCGGCGCGAAGCGACTCGGCGTTGCGCTGATCGAGATCGACCCGGGGAAGCGCTCGACTCCGCCTCACAGCCACGCCGACGAGGACGAGCTGTTCCTCGTGCTCGCGGGGAGCGGTCTCAGCTATCAGACCTCGGGCTCGCGAGACGTCCGCACGTACCCGATCGGCGTCGACGACCTGCTCTGGCACCCGGCTGGCGGTGACGCGCACACGCTGATCGCTGGCGAGTCTGGGCTCACCGTGCTCGTCGTGGCCGAGGGCTCTCGGACCCACATCACCTACCTGCCGCGGACCCGTCAGTTCTGGCTCGGCCCGCGCTGGTCGCCGGCCGACACGCCACCTCCGTTTGTCGCCGACGAGCGGCTCGGCCCGCTCGAGCTTCCCGAGCCGACCACCAAGCGGCCGGCCACGATCCGCAACCTCGGCGAGTTGTCCTTGAACGAAGGCCGCGACGGCCGGCTTGCCTACGCCACCCGCGACGCTCGGGAGATGGGCTCGGACAAGATCGTCCTCGCCCAGGACGAGATGCCGCCCGAGACCCACAACACCGACCTGCACTTCCACTCGGCGCGTGAGGAGGCGTGGTTCGTGCGCAGCGGCTCTGGTACGGCCCGCCTCGGCGAGGCCGGGTACCCGCTGCGGGCTGGCTCGTTCTGGCTGTGCCGCGCGAACACCGGGGTCGGTCACCGCATCGAGGTCGGGGCGGACGGGATGCAGCTCCTGACGATGGGCGACCTGATTCCCGGCGACGTCTGCGTCTACCCGGAGAAGCGCACCTTCAGGCCCGCCCGCGGTGTCGAGCTCCCGTACTGACTTCGTTCGACCGAAGATCTGCCGCGACTCCCTGCGCCTTGCGCCGACGGCGCTTCGCCTGCCGGGCGGGCGTCACCTTCGCTTCGCCCTCGTCGTGCCGTCGGGCGTTCCGAGCGGCGGTCCGGTCAGCGCGTCGAGCACGTAACAGCTCGAGGGAATACCACCGCCAGCACAAACCAGGCACCCCAGCCGACGATGACCCATGTCTGCCACGGTCTTGCCGGTCAGGGCGATGCCATGCCTTCAATGTGCTTCGCGGGCGAAAATCTCTTCGCGTGCGCCCCTCCTGTCGTCAGGTAGGCCTGGCGCCTTGCGACGCCGCGCCTTTCAGAACCACGACGTGCACCTTTCGATGCATCCGCTAAAGCAAGCCCGGTTGGCTTCTAGGCGAGCAGAAGTGCCGGGTCTCTGCGTGGGTGGCAGCGGGTGTGTGTCAGACGGTATTCAGCCTCGTCCGTGTTCGCCGTCCGCGTCGCGGCGATTGTGATCGTCGGGCGGATGGTCGTGAGCCACTGCTCCCGGTGCACACCAAACCAGGGATAACCCCGGGGCGGCACAGGGCTGGCCCCGTTGCGGGCCCGGCCTCATCAAACCTAGCTTTGATCGCGACACCGGCCCGCCCGCCAGACGCTCGGGCCACGACCTGAAACGGGGCCGCGAGATGAGAGCAGGAACTAAGTCCCATCTGCTGACCAGTTACCTCGCAACCGTTGCCCTGGCGTTGGCGACCCCGGCCGCGCACGCAGACAGCCCCGGCTGGCTGGCGCTCCACACGCCCTGGCGGCGGGGCGCCGGAGACAGCGCTTAGGGTGCGTTTGGGGTGCACCGGGATCCGCAAGACCTCCTGACCGCTCCGCCGTTCGGGTAGGTCCCCAACTGGGAAACGGCCGCCGCCAAGCGGCTCGGCGCGCCTGCCGCCTCGCCTCCGAACAAGGGTCCGGGCGATGAGCGGTCGGCGGACTTGGCTTGTGCAATGGTGGCCCGAGTGCCACGCCAGCCTGCCGGGGGACCGGTGTCCCCCGCGCCGCTCGGCTTTGCAACGCCGGTACTTTTCCGACTCGGCCTGGTCAAATCTGACGTTGCCGACCGTCGTTCCCCCTATTCGGCTGGGTGAGTGAACGATGGAACGGTATCGGCGAGGCGGCCGAGGCGCAGTTCTTCTCGAATCGACCCAACTGAACACACGGCTGGGCCGACCATTCCCGATGTCGAGCCGAGCGAACTCCTCGCCACGGTCTTTGGAGACGTAGTTCCTCCGGATCTTGATCGGGACCGACCTCGTCGCCAGGCTCGATGAGATCACCGGGATTGGCGAGGTGCGCCCGTGCGGCGCAGCGTCCAGGCCGGCTAGATGCATCTGATCGTCCAGACGCACGCCGGCGCTCGCGTCGAGCTGATGGATGCTGACGATTCTCCGGTTGCTTAGCCCGAGTTCGTTGGTGTCCTTCCGTGCTCGGATGATCGGTGCCGCCACCAGCTTCGGAATCACCCGGGGTGATCTTTGGCGGAGCTCTTGACGGGTCATCCCGGCTGGCGTGATGATCAACTAGGACCACGGCGCTGCCCCAAATACCGGGGGCTGCTTGCATCGAACCCATTTTGGAGGTGTCGTACTGATGAAAGACGGATCTTTCCACAGCTTCGGACTGATGGCTCGAGATCGCCGGCAACACGGCTCATTGCGGCGTCGGCACCAGCGGCGGTTTCGGGCCGCCCGCTGCGTACTGATTGCGGGCCTCGTCCCGCTGGCTTTTGCCGTCGCGACGTTGTTTCCGGCCGCTGCGAGCGCGGATCTCACTCAGGGCTTTCACGTCTATGACCTCAGCCGGTATCCGATCAAGCTGATCAAAATCACCGGCGGGCAGTTCGATGGGACTCCTCCGATTGGCTCGGTGCTGCAGCCCGGCGAGGGCTATCAGGACTTCGAAGAGGTCTATAAGTTCCTTCAGAGCGACCAGGGGACGGCGGTGTACGCGCTGGTCGGCGATAACGGCCAGACGGGGTGGGCGTATTTCAACGCCACCATGGCCGTGGACGATGTTAACCAGGCCTTTTCGGGGTGCACTACGTCATACGGTGTGTGCACGCCGGGGAACGGCTTGTCGAGCGGGGGCACGCTCACCCTTTATGACCAGCCGGGCACAGTGTTTGATATTCCGGCTGGGCAGGGACAGGCGCAGGCGGCTGCGCTGAAGCAGTTCTGCGCGGCCGACAACGCGGCGACGTGCACGTTCACGGCGAACAGCGAGGCAAAGGTCGACTCTCCCTCGCATCAGGTCGGCGACGCGCTGAGCAACCCGACCGACGAGGATCAGGACACCAGGATCTCGACCCAGGATACGGTCGAAACGTCGGATAGCGTCGGCGTGGCGCTGAAGGTTGGGGCGAAGATCGCCGGGGTGGTCGAGGTTTCGGTGGAGGCCAAGTACGAGCACAAGTGGACGCAGGAGCACACGTTCACACAGGATGTGACGGTTCACTGCCCACCGCATCACAAGTGCTGGATCGACGCCGTCGATCCAATGCTCCGCGACACGGGCGATTTCACGATGACGCTGGGCAACACGACCTGGCAGCTGCACGACGTGTACTTCGACAGCCCAGACCCCAACGGCAGCGGCACGTATATCGTCGACGATTGCATGCTTGGCGACCCGGGCTGCGCCAACGTCGGGCTCAAGCTGGGCGGTACGCGCTCGCCGAAGGTGCTCTCGGGCACCTACACCATCCCCCGCGACCTCGATGCCAGCCACATCGCGAGACCGACGCTGCACCTCGCGATCGTCGGCCCCCACGCTCTAACCCCGGGGCAGGACGCGAGCTACCTGATCACGCTGCGCCGCAGCCAGCCCGCCGGCAAATTCTCCTACGCGCTCAAGGACTTGGCGGTCCAGAGCACCGTCGGCAACCGTCCCGTCGGCCGCTGGGAACTCGCGACCCTAGCACCCGACAAGCCACACACGGTGAGGCTGAAGATCGTCCTGCCCAGCGCCACCCGCCGCAGCTTCTGCATCGCGGCGAGCGCGGCTGCCAAACACGCAAACGGGGCGCACGCTCGCTACTGCGCGCCCGTCACCTAACCCTGGGCTCGGCGCGCCTGCTTGTCCTTTGCCCGAGCGCGGGCTGGGCTATCGCAATGGCGACCGAAGAGCTCGCGGGCGGCGTACAGGCGAGCAGGCGAATGCAGTCGCCACGGCCATGGGCAGCTCGGCTACTCCCCGGGATCGTGGAGCGAGATTGGGGGCCGAACTCTCCGTAGTTGAGGGAAGCCCTCGAATGTTTGCCCGGCAACGGGCCTAACATTGAAAAGATGCAGGGATGGCCGGGGACTGGTCGCTGGCCTGAGGCACCCTCGAGTTTCAGCATGCGCGCCCTTGTCATATCCGACACCCACTTCGGGGCCTGGACGGGAGAGGACCTCCTGCGCGAGCAGGCAAACCTTGACCTGCTCGAACCGCACCTCGACGTGGACGAGGTGATCGTTCTCGGCGACATGTTCGACTTCCTGTTTGGCTCGTTGTCAGACACGTTCGACGCCGCCGCTGGGCTGCTGGGTCTGCTCCGTGAGAAGCTTCAGGGCAAGAGGCTGGTCTGTCTGGCAGGGAACCACGATCACCACGTGGTTTCCGCGGAAGGCGAGACCCGACTCGAGTTGCAGCTGGCCAGCCCGTCGCAGCGACCCGGCCAGCGCGAGGTAGTCGAGTTGGATCCGGTCTACCGGCTCTTCGAGCAGCGACTCGAAGGCGTCGAAGTCGACTTCAGGTATCCGACGTACGCGTTTGGCGGCGTGCTCTGCACCCACGGCCACTATCTGGACGTGCACGCCCAACGAGCGGGATCTGGGATGGACCGGCTCCTGGGACAGGCGATCTGGAAGATCGCCGTGGGTAGCGAGCACTCCCCGACGCTGAACGACTATGAAGCGACGACCACGCTCCTGACCGAGTTGTTGTTCACGATCGCCCAAGTTCCAAATGGAACGAACACCGAGAGGAGCGTTTACAAGAGCTTCGAAATGCTGGGACGCGCGGTTCGGCGGACAACCGCTCCGAGAAGAGCGCTCGAGGCCGTAGCAGACTCGGCCAGGGAGAGGCTGGGGGCGGTCAGCTCGCGCATCGACCGGCGGCGCGCAGGTGAAGCCGAGACTTATGCAGGCGCCCGATCACATGAGGCGGAGCGGCGACGGCGTACCGGTGCACCCGCCGGGGGCGAGGCGTCGAGCTTCGTATTCGCACGTAGGATCCATCCCAGCGACCCGACCGAGGCTGCGGTTGCGGCTTTCGATCAAGTGGTGACGAACCTCGGCTGGGCGGAGCACACGAATAAGATCGTGTTTGCGCACACGCATCAACCACTCGATGATGTCTCCGGCCCCAGCGGCAGGTGTCGCTACTGGAACACCGGCTCGTGGATCTACGAGCCCGACCTGAGTTCTCAACGCGCGTATATGGCTTACCTGCACAACGCCTGGCCGGGTACGGCTGTGCTCATCGATACCGATGAGGATCGGCCCCAGCTGCTCAGACTCCGCGAGCACCTCAACCCCCTCAAGGCCATGGATGAAGGCCAAGGCCAGCGCAGGAACGATCGATCCGGCCGATGACGAGTTGAGCTCCAAGCTGGCTCGGCTGGGCGCGAGCCGCTCGCACAGATCCGCTGCCCATCCGAACTGATGCTCGACGTTCGCCGCTGACAACAGCGCGACTTCGGCGACTCGCGCGCCCGGCCGCTCGTCGCCTCTGACGATCCCCTTCGTTGTCCGACCGCCGCCCAGGACGAGCGCTTTGGTGATGCCAAGCCCGCAGGACCGGCGCGACCGCTTTGCCACGCCCGCGATCATCCGCTCGCGGACCTACTGGACGAGTCGTTTGGCGCGCGATCGCCTAGGCAGTGAGACAGGATGCCGGCGAACCGCGGCGCGCGCCTACCGTTGGGCGAACCCTGGGCGATGGGCACACTCACGCCTGATGGTGGCGCGGCCGCCGGTTCCCTTCAACGGCCGTTGCTGATCGGGCGACTCGCCGTCTCGGGAAGCCCGCGGATCGCGAGCAGGTCCGCCTTGAGCAGGTGGTAGGTCGCAAGCCCGCGGAGCGACCCGTCCAGCAGCCCGCTCAGCATCATCATGCTGGCGTCCGGTTCGGAGCGATCGCCGGCCGGTCGGTTCAGTGACTGGCTCACTTCGCGTCACGTTTCGAGGATCACGTGCGCTTGATCGTGCGCGACAGGCGCCGCGACGGCGCTGCCCGTGCGCGGCGTCGGGATAGGCACAGGGGTAAACGCAGCCGCCGGGCCGCTCATCGCGAGAACCGCAAGCACCGTCACCGCGATCCCCTTGCTCACAATCCGTTTCATCTCACCCGCTCCTATCTCCCAGCCCCGGGGGTGCTGCATCGCTGTTTTATCCCGGTACGGCTCGTCGGAGGAAACGGTTCACGGCGGTGGTGTCATCGTGGCGACGCGAGGCTCGCTCCGCTGCGAATGCCGTACTGCAGTCGTCCCCTGGGCAACTCGGAGGGCGCCGTCCCGAATCGCGCTAGCCACAGCGACGCTCACGACCGGTGCGAGCACCAGCGGGCCGACCACCCCGCCGCCGCAGCGCCTGCTTCGTCAGCCAACCCACAGTCTCGGTCAAGCTGGCTTATATCCGCTCCGACTGCCGCTCGCGGAGGCGGAGGTTGCTGGTGGCAGGCGTCTGGCGGGTCGAGCAAGCAGAGTCGGGCGCGGTCACGACTGCCCGATTGCGCCCCGAGCGGAAGTACGGCGCACGTGGCTGGAGCGGCGACGTAGGAGAAGTCTGGAGCTGTGTCCTCTTCGGCCCCGACTGATCGTGGGGCCAGCCCGGCTCTGAACCGATTGCGCCTGCGGTCCTCGCGCTCTATGGTCCGCCGATGACCAAGCCGGAAGACCTTGTAGGACCGCCACAGGCCGCCAACGGTGACGAGTTCAGCGATGGGTGTGCCTGGGTGTCGGGCCGATATCTACCGATAGATCAGGCCGGTATGCCGCTCACCGACGCCGGAATCGCTCGGTCTGACCTCACGTACGATGTTGCGGCGGTCTGGGAGGGACGGTTCTTCCGGCTCGATGATCACATCGACCGGCTGCTGCGCGGATGTGAGCGGATCCACCTCACGCCACCGCTGTCCCGCGAACAGATACGCGACGTGCTGATTGAATGCGTGCGCCGCAGCGGGCTGCGTGAGTCATACGTCGAGGCGATAGTCACGCGCGGGCTTGCCCCACGGGGCGTGCGTGACCCCCGCCGATACAAGGCGCAGTTCTACGCCTACGCGGTCCCCTACGTCTGGATCTCCGAGCCCGATCAGCAGACGGTCGGGACCGATCTGGTCATAGCACGCGACACGATCCGGATTCCGACCGCCTCGGTCGACCCGACGGTCAAGAACTTCCACTGGGGTGATCTCACCCGCGGCATGTTCGAATCGTTCGATCGCGGTGCGATGACCGCGGTCCTACCAGACGGCAAAGGAAACGTGACCGAAGGCCCGGGCTTCAACATCTTCGCCGTGCTCGACGGCACGCTGAGTACCCCCTCGCGCGGGGTGCTGGAAGGCATCACACGCCAGACGGTGCTCGAGATCGCTCAAGAGTTCGGCATCCCAGCCCGCGTCACAGATATCCCAGTCGACGCCGTTTACCACGCAACCGAGATCTTTCTTACCAGCACCGCGGGCGGCATCATGCCGGTCCGCACCCTCGATGGAGATCCGGTCGGCGACGGTCGCCCTGGCGAGATCACGACCCGCATCCGGGATCGGTACTGGGCGCTGCATAACGATCACCGGTACACGACGATGATCGACTACGCGGTCGCAGCGGCCGTCACATAGACGGGAGAGGCGAACATCCGGCAGCTGAGCTGCAGCCGGCTGCCGGCCTGCGCTCTACCGACCGCGTACACCGGCTTCCGCTTGGGTTGGGTCGCCGCCTGAAGGCGGCAGTGCCGCCGACACGGCCGGGTTGGCGACAAAGCAGGTGCCGAGGTTCAACCAACCCCGGCTTCTGGTTCCCGCGCATAACGAGACCGCGCGCGGCACCGCGGAGCGCCGCGTCTGGACATGAAAGCGGACATTGGGTCCGGGCCCGCAGGATCGCTCGGGTGGCAATCCGATCGGCTCGTCGGACTCGGCCTCGCTACCGGTCGGTGGCGACAGAGAAGTCGTCCGGGCGGAGGCGAAGCGAATATGTCTCGGCCGTTGTACGGCTTTCCCCTCGCCGGGCGCGTTGCGACCATGCGCTGCAGCTATTCGGGGAGCATCGTCGCGAGGCCATCGAGCACTCGCTCGAGTCCTAGGTCGAAGCCGTGCTTGAGACGGTCGGGATCGTGCGGCGCGCGCGCGTCGAGGACGACGCGAGTTAGGAGCGGATAGCGGCCGCTCTCCATCAGACTCTCGATGTAGGGAATCTGGGTCCGCATCCATTCCTCCTGATCGAGACCGGAGCGACGGACCGCTTCCTGCTCGGAGAGTTCCTCGAGTGCACGACCACGGACGAAGGCGTCGAGCGTTTCGACCATCACGAGCATGTCGTCGATCTCAAGGCCAAGACCGTCGATCGCGCTGAGCACCTTCTCGTAGCACTGAGCCGTGTTTGGTCCGAAATTGCGCAGGCCGGCGCTTGGGACGGCTATCCAGGGGTGGCGCAGGGTCATCGCCCGTAGACCGTGAGCGACCGAGCGCAGGTCTTTGCGCCATTCCCCGCGGATCTCGAACTGCAGGTCGTTACCCATCACCCAGTCGACCATCAGTTCGATCAGCTCGTCTTTGCGGGCGACGTAGCGGTAGAGCGATGCCGCTCCAACCCCGAGCTCGACCGCTATGGCCCGCATTGAGACCGCCTCGATTCCCTGGGCGTCGGCGAGCCTCACGGCGGCTGTGCTGATCGCCTCGCGCGAGAGCGACGGTGCAGGGCCGCGGGCGGCCCGCTCAGGGCGCTCCCAGATGACCCCACGACTCGAACTCATTGCGAACAGTGTACTCAGTCTGCTACGGTCCCGTCAACGATTACTGCGAACGGCGTACTCAGTAAGGAGCGACGATGGGAACGAGTGCAGACGTAGGAACGATGGTCCAGACCAAAGGCGTGGCGAAGACCCTCGGCGCCGCCATGCCGACAGCTTCCCGCAACCCGCTGCGGTGGTTCGTCTTCGCCGTTGTAATCGCCGCCAACATCATGGATCTCATGGACGCGACGATCGTCAACGTCGCCGGACCGTCGATTCGGGCCGCGCTCGGCGGCAGCGCCTCCACCCTGCAGTGGCTGACCGCCGGCTACACGCTCGCGTTCGCCGTGTTCCTCATCACCGGCGCCCGGCTCGGGGACATGTTCGGCCGCCGCCGGCTGTTCCTGGTCGGCTCGGCCGGCTTCACCGTGATGTCCGCTGCCTGCTCGGTCGCCCCCTCAATGGCGGTGCTGATCATCTTCCGGGTGCTGCAGGGCTCGTTCGGGGCACTGATGATCCCTCAAGGGTTCGGGATGCTCAAAGAGGTCTTCACCGAGGACGAGATGAGCAAGGTGTTCGGCGCGTTCGGCCCGATGATGGGTCTCTCGATCCTCGCTGCGCCGATCCTCGCGGGCGCGCTGGTGGAGGCTAATCTGTGGGGGATCGGGTGGCGGCTGGTGTTCTTGATCAACGTGCCGGTCGGCATCGCCGCGTTCGCCGGGGCGGTCAGGGTGCTACCGCGAACCGTCGCGCATCCTGGGATGCGCTTGGACACTGGCGGGATGATGCTGATCGGCGTCGCGCTGACCGCAATCATCTACCCGCTGATCCAGGGCCGCACGGCCGGATGGCCCGCCTGGACCTTCGTGTCGCTCGCCGCCGGAGCGGTGCTGCTCGGAGTGTTCGTGCTGTGGGGGCGCCGCCGTCACGGCGATCCGCTGATCGAGCCCGGACTGCTGACCAACCGCAGCTACACGAGCGGCATCCTCGTCGCGCTCGCATTCTTCGGCGCGTTCGGCGGCCTGCTGCTATGTGTCTCGCTCTTCGCCCAGCTCGGCGAGGGCTTCTCACCGATCCACGCCGGGCTCACGCTGATGGCCATGGTCATCGGCATGATCGCCGGGATGGGCGCCGGGTTCGCGCTCGTCGGGCGGCTCGGCCGCCATCTGCTCCACATCGGCGTCGCGATCGTCGCTGCGGGGACCGTTGTTCTGGCCGTGACCGTGACGGGCGCACGCGCCGCGTCGACGCTGGACCTCGCCCCCGGACTGTTTCTGATCGGCGTCGGCGCCGGCTCAAGCATCGGCCAGCTGTTCGACTTCATCCTCGCGGGCGTCTCGATGGACGAGGTCGGATCGGCCTCCGGTGTGCTCGAGGCCGTCCAGCAGCTCTCCAGCGCACTCGGCGTGGCGGTGCTGGGGACGATCTTTTTCTCAGCCTTCGACCACCATCTCCCAACGCACGCACTCGCGATCACCGCGTGGGCGTGCCTGGCACCGCTCGCCATCACCTTCCTGCTCCTGTTCAAGCTCCCTATGCACGCCCGCGAGCCACAGACGCGACAAGAGCCGCTAGAAGCCGCCCCGGCCGCGGCTTCTACCCGACTGGCGTGACGATCGAGGAGCGGCGCCGACCGTTCAGGGAAGGAGATTGCCGGAGCGGCGACTCCTCCGGCGAACGGGAGCAACGACGGAGCGCGAGCACCGGAAGAGTGGTGAGCCACGAATCCGATCGTCCGGGCGGCGCCGCCGGTGCGGATGATGCCTTGGGCAACGCAGGACGCGTCACGCGCGACCACTGTCGAGGATCGCTCGGGTACGGTTGGCATCGGGCGCGTCCGGCCGTCAGCAGACCCGCCGAACCAGTGAAGCAGGACAGACGGCCTCCGGGGGTCGCAGTCCTGAGATTCGCCTCAGAAGCAGAACCGGCTCGACGACCTCTACCGCGCTTTCACGAGACCTGCTTCCACGAACCAGCAGGCGCGTCATTGGCTGGGCCGGCCGGCGCTCTGGCTGCTGCTCCGGGCCGACGACCAAAGGAAGCAGCAGCACCGACCGCGTGGCTGCTGGGGCGACGGACCAGAAGTCTGAGATGGCCGTTGCCGATCACGTTTACGATCGCAGCTGTGGTCGACCGACCGATCATCGTGGGCGTCGGCGCCGTCGTCGAACTGCAGGCACCGTGCGACGTCCCCAGCAAGGACGGTCGCGTCCGGCTTTTGGTTCCCGGTGAGCCTGATCGGCTCGCGGTCACGGGCCGCCTGTTTGCTCAAACCGCGGCGGGCGAGCGGCTCACTGGCGAGCGGCTTGCGATGGGAATCGGCTTGTGGCGGCGTGGGCGATCAGCGATCTGGAAGCGCTACGTCGGGCCGCCGCCCCTGCCCGAAGACCCCACACAACGTGACCGTCTCCTGGAGAGCGAGCGACTCGGCCGCCAGGACATCGAGGACGCGGTCAACCAGATGCTGGGCCGCGACCCCGACCAGCACCGGCCGCCCCGGCTGAGCTGGAGCCCCCTGATCGAACTCTTGGCCGATGAGGGCGTCCAAGTGTCAGAACCAGAACTGATCGCGCTGCCGTTTCGCTGCGAGCTCTCCCCCGAAGTTCAAGACCAACTCACAACGACGGACTCAGCCTAAGCAGCAGTCGCACCCGGACGGTCGCTCCGGCGACACGGGGGAAGAAGCGCGGGCTGTCCTGACGGCGATCGCCGCGGTCTGATGGAGGCGATTGCGAGCGTGGGATTCGAGAGCGTCGCAGTCGTCGTTGGACACGGGTTGCCTAGGTGCAGGTCGGCATCGGCGAGTTGACCGGGGCTGTTGAGATTCGTCCCAAGCGACACCACGGTCCGGACGGAGCGTCACTTCCGCTTTGGAGCTCGTCGGCGAGGGCGCTTATAGGTCATCCTAGTTGTTGCCTCGACCGCCGCCGGGAGAGGGCTTGGTGCGCTTGCCCCACTTGAGGGCCATTGCAAGACCAGCCCCTCCCGGCGGAGGTGAGGTGCCGACTAGCGGCAACAGGACGTAGCCCCGTTGTGAGGGCCTGTCTATAAGCACCCGCAACGGTACCTCGCGGTCGGAGCGTTGTGAAGATTTGACCGACGAGGAGACAAAGATGGGAAGTAACTACGCCGGCGTTGACTGGGCGGCGGAGAAGCACGACGTGATCGTGCAGGATGCGGCGGGCGAGGAGCTGTTGGCGGCGTCGTTCGCGCACGACGAGGCCGGGCTGCGGTCGTTGTGCCGCCAGCTGGTTCGCCTGAACGTGACGTTGGTCGCGATCGAGCGGCCGGACGGGCTGCTGGTCGAGCGGCTGCTGGACGCGGGGCTGCGGGTGCTGGCGCTGCACCCGAACCAGGTCGCGGCGACCCGGGCGCGCTTCCGCGCGGCGGGCGGGAAGTCGGACCGGTTCGACGCGTTCGTGCTGTGCGAGCTCGCCAGAACCGACAACCACCGCTTCCGGGTGCTCGAGGCCAACACCGACCAGACCAAGGCGCTGAAAGCGCTGACCCGCGCCCGTGAGGATCTGGTCGGCGCGCGGGTCGCGTTGTGCAACCAGTTACGCGCAGAGCTCGAGCGGTTCTGGCCCGGGCCGATCGGCCTGTTCAAGGATCTCGACAGCCCGATCTCGCTGGCGTTCCTTGCGAAGTATCCGAGCCCGCGTGATGCGCGAGCGCTCGGGCCCAAGCGCTTGGAGGCGTTCCTTGCCCGCCAGCGCTACAGCGGCCACAAGCCGGCGGGCGAGCTGCTCGCAAAGCTCCGCTCAGCACCGGAGGGCCGCGCCAGCGAGACCGAGATGGCCGCCCGCCGCCAGGTCGTGCTCGCGCTGGTCGCGACGCTTACCCCGCTCGTTCAGCAGGTCCGCCAGCTCGAGCGGCAGATCGCCGCCGCGGTCAGGGCGCATCCCGACGGCAAGATCTTCCTGTCGCTGTTCAAGTCACCAGACAGCACGCTCACCGCCGCGACGATGCTCGCCGAGATCGGCGACTGCCGCACCCGCTACCCCAACCGCGACGCGCTCGCCGGCGACGCCGGCCAAGCCGCGGTCGCGCTCGAATCCGGCAAGCGCAAGGCAGCCGGCGTGCAACAAGCGGCTGCGCTCAGCGTTCAGCACGCTGTCCGACACCACCCGCCACTGGCACCCATGGGCCGCCGAGCACTACGCCGCCGCCAGAGCCCGCGGCCACGACCACCAGCGCGCCATCCGCTCCCTCGGCCGCGCCTGGTGCCGCATCGTCTGGCGCTGCTGGCAAGACCGCACACCGTATGACCCCGCTCGGCATCGCGCCCTGCAACAGCACTGCACGGTCACGATCCCCACATCGTCGGGCGCCCTGCCCGACCTCGCTGCCACCCAGCGGATGCTCGGCGCCACCGTCACCGAGCCGGCGGCCCGAAGGGCCGAGCGCGAAGCGCTTGACGGCAAGCCGACATCCGCTATCCCGCTCGGAGGTTGACACAGGACGTCTTGCAAGTCCGGCCCGCGGGCTGCAAATCAAGCCGATCTCAGCGACTGCTGCTACTCAATCGACGAGCAGAAGTGTGGCACGGTCGGTCCCAGACACACGTGCTTGTCGTCCAAACGGGCAGCGGCGCCGAGCCGATCCCTGACCCGGCGCGGCCGGCGCCGATTTGTACGAATGTGAGTGTCGGCGCCGATCGCCGACCCCGACTCAGCCGTCGGCGCTGGCTTCCGGATCTTCGTGAATCCGGCAGCGGCGGCGATGCTGCGATCGCGGTAGACGTCGCGCGCCCATACGTAGGCAGAGGCTGGGCATAGGCGTCGCGCCCGGCGCTGCTGCGTGTCGTCTTAACGGAAGCGGCCCCCGTCGTTTGCAGACGTGCGGCGAACAGGCGATGAGCTAGCAGCGTGGTCGGCGACGGTCGGCTGCCGCTTGCCTCTCGAACGAGCACCCACGTTGGCATGACCCACCTATATCGAGCGTACCAAGGAGAGCCTGGAGGCAAGCTGCGCAGCCGGCTCACAGTCGAAGGAGAACAGCGCGGAGGCTCGAGCGGATCGCCGGCGCCCTCGCCAGAAGCCACCGAACCTGGTCGCCCATCTTCTCGGAGACGCCGGACTACTCCCATGCCTAGCTGCTTCCATGCGCGCACCCTAAACGGCGCCGACCGAGTCAGCGAGACGGTGCGGCACGACAGTTCTCTGCAACTCGTCCTGAGGAGCAGGTGAGCCGCGACCGCGCTGCGTACGCGCTCGGGCAGGCTAAGCAGGCGCTCCGTTTCCGCGCGTGACGAAGTCATGCGGCGAGCCGGACGGGAGTCGAGGATAGAAACGGCAGGCTCAAGTCACGTCGCCCCCGGATGGCCGTCCATCCGGCGCCGGAGTTTCCAAGCCCGCGATGGCGGACGCGGCAGGCGGCTGTTTGGATCGCTGCACGGTCCTTATGGCATTTCCGCGTGCTTGTGGCCGCGTTCAGGTGGCGGAGCAGGCTTGCGCGCCGGCTGGTCGCGCGGAGTCCGCGATCGCACCGAATGCCACGCATATCCGGTGGACCGACGCGGGCAGTAACACCCGTCCGGGGATGGCGATCCGGATCCGTAGCACCTTGGTCTCGCCGCGACGCAGCTGAGCGAGCCGCAGGGTGACAGGCTGAGGAGCGCGGCGCGTGGGCTTCTTCTGGACGGTGACTGGGCTGAGGCCTGCGTGCACAAGGATGTGCCACAGCGACGAGATGTAAGGGTTGCTGGGACCGCGGCGAGTGTTGCGCACGCGCACCGTGTAAGTGGCGTGGGAGCCGGGGGTCACCCTCCGTGGCCCCTTGACTGACAGCGTCAGGCCGGGGTGTTGAGCAGGTGACGGCGGGGCGACGGTGCGCAGGCCGGTGACCGTGCCCCCCCGGTTGCGCACGCAGGTCCACTGTGCGGGCAGTGACAAGGTCTGCGTGTCGCGGCCGTTGCTCAGCTTGAGCGAGGTCTCGAGCGTGAACGGCTGGGTACTCAGCGAGACCGAGGCGGGCAACTGCTGGCAGGCGTAGGGAACCGCCACACTGAGCCGGCTCAAGCTCAGCGTAAGCTGAGGTAGGCGATCCGGAGTGCGCTTCACGGCCAGGGTGATCGGCGGCTCACTACGAGAGCTACCGAGCATAGTGCCACCGCCACCGCCGCGGAGCTCGCCGCCGGCGACCGTGAGCCTGACCGTGCCAAGCGAGGCCCCCGAACTGCGGGTGAGGAGGATGCCACGGCCGCGGGGCTCATACAGCAGCCGGCTGGCGCTGAGCGTCGCGGTGCGCAACTTGAAGCCTGCCGGCAACCCCACCCGTGCTGTCAGCTTCACGCTGCCGTTCGATCCCGTGCTCACCTGGGACGACGTCGAGCTCGAGCACGAACCAACGGTACCGGTGGATGTGCCCGGGAAGTACAACATCGGTTGTCCCGTGCAGGTCGTGAAGTTCCAGCCGTTGGCGGGACCGCCGACAGCGTCCGTGCTTAGCAGCGGGTTGATGCCGAGGTCACAGTCAAAGGTCCATTCGGTTTGCGGATCGCCATTGAAGTTGCAAGTGTCAGAGAGCGGCCCCCAAACCTTGGTGGCGATGTCTGAACCCGGCACACCATTGACCGTGTCGGTCGGTGGATGTTCGTAATGGCAGATAAAGGTAAAGAAGCCCCAGCAAGGCCATGAATTCGTGACGGCCTGGCCGACGGTGTGGGGTGAGTTCAGATAGGTGAAATTCGGTGGCCCGCCGACGGAACCGTTAAAGGAGCTCACGTCGCACACGACCCAATCATTACTGCTGCTGTCGTGCGAGCCGTTACCGTCACAGTTGCTGATCACATCGCGCTCCAGGACTGTCGGCAGCAGCTGCTTGTATGCCCACAGCGCAAAGCCCTCCTCCATGCTGCCCCTCAGCCCCGCGGCGTTGACCGCGTGCCACGGACCGCTCGGTCCTGTCAGCTGGGCGATGAGCCGCAGCATGCCGTAGTTCTGCCTGACCTCGTAACTCTGCGTGTCGACCGCCTTGGCCGCATCGCTCACCGCAGTCGCGAGGTCGTCCTGCAGTTGGTTGAGCGTGGCATTAAACGAAGGCCCGTTCACGTCGGACGTCGCGGAGGGAACGATCCCCGCGAGATAAGACGCGATACCCAGCGCGGCACCGAGCTCGGGAGCAAGGATCCCGGCGGCCGCGCCGGCGATCCCTAACCCCGCGGCCCAGATCGCCTGCGGACTAACCTCAGAGCTGTTGTCGCCGGCAGCTTGGCCCAGCGCGGCGACCGAGTCGCCGATCGCCGGCAGCTCGGCTTCTTTGGCCAGAAACGTATCGCTGTTCAGGCCCGCGAGCTGGGCGAAGAAGTCATTCGTCTGGCTGGCGTCGTAGATCTCGGCCAGCGTCTCGTTGACCACCGATGTCCAGTCGGTCGCCGTGAACCCGCTGCCGCCCGACGGCACCGCGCACGAACTGTAGGTGGGGGGGTTCGCGGACGTCTCCCCGGTGCAGCCGGCGAACACCAGCACTCCGTTCTCGAGGTTCGACAGATCGCTGTCGGTGGGGGCGGTCGTGCCCGTCCACGCGTCGCGGACCGTACTGGTCGAGGCCGGCCCAATCAGGTTCGCCTGCCGCGCCAGCGTGTTCAGCTCCGTCCACGCCGCCGCCTGCCCGCCGCTGAACTGCGGAAAGGAGCTGATGTTCTGGGGCAGCCAGCTCGTCCAGCCGCTCTGGCCCTGGAGACTCGCGCATCCCGGGACCGATGAGGCGCCGCCGGTGCAGTAGAACCACGTCCGGATCCCGAACGGGCCACGGGCGATCACCGCGTCGGGATACCCAGGACCGGCCACCGGTCCAACCTGGATCGTCGAGTAGTAGGAGGCGTTGTTCTCCCACATCGACCCCCCTAGGTTCAACGTCACAGTGGCCGGAAGCTCGGTCCACGCGAACTCCGACCCGTTCAACTCCAGCTCCCATGCCCGCAACTGGCCATTCACCAGGGCCAGCACGTCGGTTTGGCCGTCGCCGGTGACGTCCCCCGTCCGGATCGATGACCACTCGCCTGGCGGCGGGAAACCATTAGGGGGATCCTTCAAATCTGCCAACACCGGGAGACCGGCCGCTTCCCAGTTCGGGTACCTCGGCCCGAGGTCGTACACGTGCAGACCATCGCCCAGACGTCCAAGGACATACCCACCTGTGTCGTTGCGCCCAAGCAAGTGGTTTGTCAGCCGCATCGTCTCATAGTACGCTGGGTTCGAGCCAAAGCCCGAGGCGTCAGGAAACGGAGAACCTCCCTGGCCCGGCGGCGGCCCCAGCTGGCTCCATCCGGCCAAGAAGGGTTTCGGTGTCTGCACCGCGACCCCGTTCGGAGTGCGATACACGTTCGCCGGCACCAGCACGGGAGTCTTACTCGCGCCCTGCAGCACGGGCATAAGCCCCGACATGTTGTCCAAGTAATACTGGGGCTCGGTTGAATTTGGCGCCAATGTGCCGTTCGCCGCGTAAAAAAAATTGTGACCGTTTGGGTCCCACGCCCAGTACGAATTCTGCTCGGTAAGGCTCGCCACACCACCGGCCGGTGCGAGGGCGTGGAGGCTCAAATACTGACTGGGCGCAGACGCAGGGACCGGGTTGTTGTCCGTACTGAAGAGCGACCACGTGCCCCCATTGATGCTTTTCGTGCCGGCCGGGGGCGTATAGCGCCACACCTGCGTGCCGTTCGGGCCATCGGCGATGAGCTCCTGCTCGCCGTCCCCTTGTAGGTCGGCGGTCTGGATCGTGCTAAAGGCCGCCGGGTCCCGCCAGCTCCCTCGCACATCGCCGGTCGGGCCCGGCGAGCGGAGATCTCTGAGCACCTCGGGCAGGCCGTTGGCGCCGATCGCCGGACGCCACTGGCCGACCGTCGTATCGAACGTCCAGATCTCCAGTCCATCGTCGTTGCGGGCGATCAGCTCATCGGTGCCGTTGCCAGTGATGTCTGCCAGCTTGATCGTGGAGTACTTCGACGGATCCGTCCACCCCGCCGTATCCCCCCAAGCCGGGCTCTCGAACTCCGGACCACACGCGCCGTTATAGGAGAAGTCCGCCAGCGAGCAATCCGCCGCACTCGCCGACACCGACATCGCCAACATCACGCCAACGACAGCCAACACGGCGCCGAGCACCCAGCCCGCGCGCCCGACACGACGGCCCCGCCAACCACGCCCTCGCTCCGCACCATCCACAACCACGCCTGCAAACACGAACAACATCCGGAACAACATCCGCGCGCTTCCTCCCTCATCCAGCCATGAAACTAGATCCGCCATCGCCACCATCGGGCCCAAAAGTCGGTGGCGATGATGGCGCGACCCGGGATGACGAGTCAAGGCCTCCCCGGAAAATCACCCGGGTGACATCACATTGCGCCGCAGACGAGAAGGCACTCGGACGTGATGCGGCAACTACGGAGAGCCCGTAGCCTTCCTCCATCGCGCGCTTGATTCCGACATCGTCGACCGTGTCCCAGGCGCCGGGTCGGTCCCGTCAGCTCGCCGACCAGGCTCAGCAGACCCCAGTTCTGACGCACCTCATAGCTCTACTCCCGCTCGGCCTCATCGGCTTCGCCTACCACCGAGGCAAACCGGTTCTGAAGATCGGCGAATGTCCCGTTAAACGAGGGAGCGGTCAACGGGCGTCGCCGACAGGATCATGACGATTACAGAAGACGCCACTGACAGCGCCGCGCCGGCCTCCGGCGCGACGACGCCGGCGATCGACCCCACGATTCCGAAGATGACGGGCGCGGTCACGGGCATGCACACAGCGATGCTTCAGGGCCCGGCGCAGCGTCCGGGCCTGGCCGTATCGATCGTTGGATCCCGAACCGTGATCTCCGGATCGGTGTCACCGACAGAGTTCGGGTCCGCAACACCCCGCGCGGACCGGTCAACCGCGCGATCTCACCGCCGTGGAATGTGCGGGTTCAGCGCGGCGGCTTCCGGTCGGCAAGATCGCTGGCTCGGTTCCGCTCGTACGTCGCCCAACCAGCCGCCCCGGAGCACGGCAAAGACGCTACGGATCCCGATCCAGACCCCCGCCGTGACGCGCAGGTCGCCATGCGCAAGGTGTGTGTCTCACTGCTCGCGACCGCCAGCTTCGCCGCACCCGCGACCGCGACCTCCTGCGCGGCCATCCGCACGCTGCCGGCCCGGCGACGCTGAGCCGAGCGAGCCCCGGACATCCGGTCCGCAAGACGCCGTCGACACGACCCAGTCTGCCACTGCCGCCGTTGAACGGGCACGGTTACCCGAGCAACTGATTGGGCCGACAGGTCGCCGCGAATGCCCGAGTAAAATCGCTCCACTCCGCGTCCACACAACCTTCGCTCGATTCCGCATCCAAATCGCGGGCGCCGTAACACCAGTCTAGGTGTGGGGGAGCCTACGCCCCATCGCGGTACCTCGCTCGCAACAGTTCTGGGGCACGGCTGCAAGGGCTCCGCTTGCTCGGTCGGCGTCGAGCCGATCCTCAGTAAACGCGCTGACTGTCGTTCCCTTGGAGATGCAGGCGTCCACGCCAGCGGCGGCGTCGGTGTCGAGAAGGACGAGCTGGGGAACTACATCGAGACGGAGCCGGGCTTCTGCTCGTTACGTTTGCGGAAGTCCCGCTCTGTGACGCCGTCCTCCGCCGGCACCAAGCCCCGAACGTGTGCGATCCGTACATGCGGATGGCACCCGAACCGCCGGCCCGGCCGCTGCCCCTCTGGACGACAAGCATGTGTCTTGCGGCGTCGCCGGCGGGAGACGCCGGTGACAATTGCTTGTCGTCCGCAGCAGAAGCCAGCGCGACGGTCGTCGGCTCTGATGCCCCGCGATTTGGATGCGGATGCGCTGTCGCCGCGTCGACTTCGACGGCGGCCGCCGTCGCATTCTGGCGGACCGACAGCCCGGCTGCCGCTGGGGCGCGAAACAGCCCTATTGCGTACAAGCGTGGAGTGGCCCCGGCTTTGCGCCGCGGCGTATAGCCGGCCGCGTTCCACTTTCCGGTGCGCCTGAGACTTGCGGCCGCGATCAGCACGTCGATCTCACGGGAAAATGATCCCTTGGCTGCTCATCCGTGGAACTCGGGCGCTCCGGCATAGAGGCCGTCCAGAACGTGCTCAAGCTCGCGTCGACTCGAACACCGAAAAGAGCTCGCTCGCGCCGGGCTCAGGGCCGGTGGTGGCCTCGGGCGCCGTGGCCGCGGGTTCTGAGCCGGCGCGGGCGATGGTGCCGGGGTCGGTGATGGTGGTGGCGTTTGTGTCTGTGTTTCGGGGGTGGGGGTGGGGGTGGGGGCGGGGGTTTGGCTCCGAGCCCGCTCGCCGAGGGGCTGGGTCCGAACTGCCGCAGCAGGGAGTTGCCGGTGTCGGCCACGAGGAACAGGGAGCCGCGGGTGACGGTGACGTCGGCTGGGCTGTTCAGCTTGGTTGCGTCGGCGTATGAGCCGTCGGGAGTGAAGCCCGGTTGGGGAACCCCGGGATTGCTGCCCGAGATCAAACCAGCGAGGTCGTTGATCACGGTGCCCTGTGATGGCACGTAGGCGCGGATCAGATCGTTGTCGGTGTCGGCGAACACGACATCGCCGTTGAGGGCGACCGACAGGCCTGCGGGATGGTCGATCTGGACCTCGGTTCCCGAAAGCAAGAGCTGCGTGTTGGGGTCGATGTTGCCGTTGTAGCCGCTCGTGCCGGTGCCGACGACCTGGGTGGCCTGGCCGCCGGTGATCGGGAGCTGGTAGATGTAGTCGGGGTTGTCGGCCGCGGCGTAGAGGTTTCCCATCGAGTCGCCGGCGACGCTGACGACGGTGCCGGTCACCGAACCCGCCCCGAGGGTCGTGATGTCCCCGTCGGGGAGCGCCTCGCGGATCCCGCGTGTCCCGTCGGCGATGAACAGCGCGCCGCTGGGGCTGGCCCAGACCCCGTAGGGCCCACCGAGGCTCGCCGACGTCGCCGCGCCGCCGTCGCCGCACGCGGCGGTCGTGCTGGCGCAGGCCTGGCCGTCGCCGGCCACGGTGGTGATCGTTCCCGACGGGTCGATCCGCCGGACGCGGTGCAGCGTGGGGTCGGCGATGTACAGCGATCCGTCGAGCCCGACGGCGAGCCCGTTCGGCTTGCCCAGGAGCGCCTTGGTGGCCGGCCCGCCGTCCCCGCACGCCTGCGTCGGCGCGGGGCAGAGTTGGTCGTGGGTCCCAGCCACCACCTGCGAGGGGCCGCCGGTACCGACGAGCAGCACGGTGCCGTCGGACAGGGCGACGTAGTCACCGCGCGTGGTGACCGTGCTGCCCCACGTGGGCGGCGTGGCGGGCACGACCGCCAACGGCGCTCCAGCCGTCGAGGCGGTGCCGTCGAACACGGTCGAGGTCGTCGTCAGGCAGGCGTCGAGCGCCACGGCCGAGCACGGAGCGGGCAACGTCAGCGATCCCGAGGGGAACAGCCGATTCGTGCACCCGCTGTTGGCGTTAGGTGGCATCCCGTTGGGGCAAACGGAGACGTCAGTCCATTCGCCCTTCATTGAGCTGGGTCGTGGTGAACGGGACGGGGCCGTAGCTCTCCTGCGAGCCGAGCGCCAGCGGCCACGTCGTCTGCGGGGGGCTGCCTGATTTGCACGAGTCGTCGGACGGTATCGCCGCAGTACAACCAGGCGCCATCGAACTTCGCGCCCTGCAGGGTGACGGTGACGAGCGTCGCTCCCGGCAGGAACGCCCCCGAGAAGAAGGCGCCGTTCAGGTTCGACCCGGTGAAGTTGCACGCGATGCACTGCGCGTTGTCGAAATGGGCCCCGTCCAGATCCGCGCCGGTCAGGTCAAAACCGCCCGTGCCATCCACGCTTCCCGCGAGGACCGCGCCGGTAAAGTCGGCCCCGCTCAGCTGACGGGCGCCGTCGAACGCGTTGCCGTCACCGTAGATGTGGGCGCCGACGAAGCTCGCGCCGGTGCCGATCACCGAGTTGAAGTCGGTGCTGACCGCCAGCGCGTGGTCGAAACTCGCTCCCGTGATGTCGGCGTCCTGGAAGGTCGCGTTGCTGACATCGGCGTGGATGAAGTCGGTGGTCTCAAGCACGGTCTTGGCTCCGGAGAAGTGCGCGCCGGTGAGGGTGGCGTACTCAAAGGACGCGCCCGAGGCGTTGGCGCCCTCGAACATCGCCTGGTCGAGGTCGGCCAGCGCGAAGTCCGTGGGCTGCAGCGAAGTGCTCTGCTAGCGAGGCGCCGTCGAAGTTCGTCGACTCGAGGTCGGCGGGGAACCCGAGCAAGCTCGCGCCGGCCAGATCGATGCCGGTCAGGTTGGCACCAGCCAGAGCGGCGTCGTTGCTGGCCGTGACCAGGAAGTTCGCGTTGGAGTAATCGACCGTCGCCCCGTCCGTGACCGTCAGCTGCGCGATCAAGTCCAGCGGCGCCGTGCCCCCCGGGAGCAGCGGCGTCGTCGCGCACCCCGGTACGAGCAGGTCGGCCTTCACCGCAGTCAGACCCGTACCGACGAGGTTCGTGTCCGCGAACGACGTGCACGCGCCGTTCAACGCACCGATCCGCACGCTCGCGAAGCTCGGCGGCGTGGTGAACTGCAGCGACCCCAGCTGCGCGCCACGCAGGTCCGCGCCGTCGAAATCGGCTCCGCTCACCTGACCGCCGTTCAGCGTCGCGCCTCCCAACTGCGCCCCGGTGAAGTTCCAACCGTCGAAGTTGCCGCTCAGCACCGCACCGTTCAAAACGGCATGATCGACGTCTCCCTGATAGCCGACGTCGGCGCTCGACGCCCCGGGGGTGAGCTGCTGGTTGTTCGGCAGCACGCATAGCGGGCATCCGTTCTCGGTCTCGAGCAGCTGCTGGGGTGTGATCAGATCGGCCTCGGTCGTCTGCCAGTCCGATCGCCCGGGGAACAACACCGGGGCTGGATCGCCGGCGCCGACGTCCCGCGCTCCCCAGGCCGAGACCAACCCGGCCGGCTGGTCACGCAGCAGCACCGCGGCATCCGGCGCGACCGAGATCGTGCTCGGGTGCGTCATCACCTGATCAGAACCGGCCGCGACCCCGGCGCACGACGCAGGACCGATCCAGCTCACGCCCGCCGGAATCACGACGACGTTCGCGTCCGAGCTCGCCGGGTTGAGTGGCTGGGCGAACACGGCCCCCCCGGGCGGAGGAGCCGGTGTCGTCGCCGTGCGCAGGCAGTCCGGCTGGGTGGGGCCGCTGACCGCGACCGTGCTCGGCCCGCACCGCGTCTCCGGGCTGCTGTCGCAACCCGGACCGGCGAGCTGATCAGCGGTGACGTAGCTCTGATCGACCGCCGAGCCGTCGAGGTTCGCGCGCCCGATCGTACCGCCCGCGCACGAGGTCGGCGGGATGTTCCGGAAGTCGCAGTCGTAGTAGTTCGTCCAATAGATATGCGAATAGTCGACGGTGATCCCGAACGGGTCGGCCGCTCCGGTGATGAAGCTCGGGTTCGCGCCGGTGCCGGTGAGATTGGCTCGGCCGATCGCGCCCGCCGGTGGGAGCGCGGTACCTGTTTGTGCCGTCCAATACACGTACTGGCCGTCCACCGCGACATCGGTCGGGTTGTTCGCGCCGGTGATGAAGGTCGGGTTGACGCCCGTGCCGTCGACGTTCGCCCGTCCGATTGCCTTGTTGATGCGGTTACCCCAGTAGATGTAAGAGCTGTCGACCGCAAGCCCGGACGCCTGCTCGCCGCGGAGGTTGATGAAATCGTTGATGACGTCGTTGCCGTCGAGGTTCGCCCGCCCGATCCCGCCAGCGTTCGACCAGTACACGTAGCGATCGTCGACCGCCACATAGCGGGCGGCTGCGGTGACGTGGATGAACTGTTGGTCGACGGCGGTACCGTCGAGGTTGGACCGGCCGATGAACAATCCGTTCGTCCAGTACAGGTACTGGCGGTCGGCGGCCACCCCGAGGCCGAAGTTCTGCCTGATCCCGGTGACGAGGCTCTGGTTGACGGTGGGGGGATTCCCGGTGATCGACGCGGTTCCGATCGTGCCGTTTTGTGGGTTATCCCAGTAGAGCGACGGAGTCGATGGGTCGGCCAGCGGGGCCGCGTGAGCCTTGGCCGTTGGTCGCGCCGGGGTCGCGGCCGGCGCTACCGCGGCGGCCGCCAGCGCCACGCACGGAAGCGCGACCAGGATCGCCAGACCGATGAACCGTCGGCGGGCGCGGCTCATTTGCTGGGCTCCAGACTCGAGGCCCCGGCCTCCACACCCGACCGCGCCTCGGCGATTCAGCATCACTTTTTTCTTCCTGGTTTGTAGGTGTCGGGGTGGCGGGGTCGGCCGGCGGCTGTGTCATGGTTGGTACCGCGTTTGCGGGTGGTGGGGTTGGTCGGGTCGAAGCGGCTGAGGGATGGTTCGATGACGCCGAGTCTGGGGTCGATTTGTGCTTTGCCCGTGGCGGTGTTCTCGAGCGCGTCGTAGTTGGCGCCGTAGATGCTGCGCCAGTAGTCGACGGCGATGTGGGGAACGTTGACGCCGGGGCTGGCCGTGTCGAGCACCGCCCCGGTTTGGGCGTACACGTCGACGTGGTATTGGGTGGGCGTTGATCCGTCGCCGGTGTAGTAGAGCGTGTAGATCTGTCCGGCGCCGTCGACCGCGAGGTCGAGGTAGGTGCCGGTGGTGGCGAGCGGGAGCGTGTATTGCCCGCCTGCGCTCGCGCCGAGCCGCGAGCGGGTGAACAGCGATCGGCGGGTCAGCGTCTCGCTGAAGTAGGGGACGGGGTTCCCGTTGAGATCAAACGCGGCGATCTGAGCGTTGGCGGCGTCGAGGATGAGCACGGTCCCGGGGTTGGTGACCGCGACCGCGATCGGGGATCCGACCAGCCCGATCTGGGTGCCGGACCCGGCGGTGTAGCTGGCCTGCACCGGCTGGGGTGCGTTGGTTGCCGCGGGCAGCAGCTGCCCGAGCCGGGCGGTGTTGGTGCTGATCGCGATCACCCGTCCGGAGGAATGCAACGCCGCCGCCGATACTGGGAGCACGAACGTGCCGTAGGACACCGTCGAGTCCCACGACGGCGCGCCCGTGGTCGGGTCCAGTGTGACCTTGCGCACGTGATAAGCCGTGGTGACCGGATCGGGCTCCAACAGCACGTGATTGCCCGTCGCGGCACGATCCACGAACGCGTCAAAGAGCAGGAACGGCCGGCGCGCATAGCCCTCCGTGCTCGCCACGCCGAGATCGATCGTGGCGCCGTTCTGTGCTACCGGCACGCCGCGGACATAAAACTGGTTGCCCTGCTCCCACACCACCCCCGCCACCCCGGCGAGGGTCGAGATCGTCGTGCCGGTGACCTGCTGAATCCCACCCGAGAGCACCGTCCCCGCGTCGGTGATCTGGTTTGACCACGTGTACCCCCCGGCCGTCGGGTCATAGCCGGTAGCGTCGGCGCGCTTGAACACCGTGGAGGCACCGATACTGATCTGGATGTTCTTGATCGAGAACGACACCGTCGAGGGCGGGTTGGTCGGATCATCATTCGGCAACGGGTCCGAGACACCCGTCCCCACCTGCGCCCCCGAAGCATCCAGGAACGTCACGCTCCACTGAATCGTGTTCCCCCCGAACGGCGCCGTGACCGGCACAACCAACGGATCGGACTGGATATGGCCCCCCTCATTGATCGTCCCCGTGGTCGGATCCAACACTACCGCCCCGTCGATCTTCGCCTCCAACGACCACGACACCGCCTCCACCGGAAACGTCGCCGCGCCATCCGCCATATCACGACTGATCGTCACCGTCGCCGGATACGTCAGGTTGACCTCATTCTCAATCACCCACGGCGACACAATCGTCTCCGCACACGTTTCCGCCAGCGTCACCGCATCCCCCACCGCCTCGATGACAGCGATAACCTGACCGAGATACGGAATAGCCTCGAGTATCTTGTCGGCGGTCTCCTCGCCGAGAACGGCTACGGCAACTCTGGCCCACAACTGGACGGTTGACGCGAACAGCAGCTTGGGAATCACCGAAGCCAGCGCCAGCATGAGGCTCCATAGATTCGTCGTGTCTCCGCCGTTTGCCTTGATGTACTCGTAGGTCGCGCCGCCCGTGGCGACCGTGGCCGCGACCGTCTCGGTCGCCGACAGCGCCACGTTGCTACTGACAAAACTCGTTAGTTCCTCGAAGGCGTCAATGTTGAATAGAGCTTCGTCTTCGATGATCTTGTTGATCGCCGCCCACGTGGTGGCGATGTCGATGTCGGTGGCGAGGGCGAACACGGTCATGCCGATGCTGAGGATCCCGGTCAGCACCGCCGCGACGTTGACCTCCGACGGGGCGATCATGTCGGGGTAGGCGCCGGTGGGGAAGTAGTTGCGCCAGCTGCCGTCGAGTAGGTTGCTGCCCAGTCCGCAGTAGAGGATCCGCGCGGTGTGGGCGCCTTGGGGGAAGTTGAGCGTGACGTCGATCGTGTTGGTGTCCCAGATCGGGACGCCGAGAATCGTGAAAACCTGGGGCAGCAGCCCGAGCGAATGGGAGTACTTGGTGTCGGGGAACGACGCGCCGGGGTTGAGAGAGAGGTTGGTGTCACTGGCGCCGAGGTATTGGACGTAGACCCACACCCAGCGGACGAAGTTGTTGTACAGCTTGAGCGGTACTTGTCCGTTGTTGTAGGCGCCGTTGACCTGGGTCGTGGTCCCGAACAGGCAGCCCGGATTCTTGACTTGGATCGAGAGCCCCGCCCCCCGCTTCCTGCGGGCGGCCGCCAGGGTCTGGGGCTGGGGGACGATCCCCTGCGGCTGGACCCAGGTCTGGGTGGAGGCGGCCGGCGCCTGGTCCACCGGCGTATCGATCACGGCCCCGAGGCTCGCGGTGTTCCGCACCTGCGTGATCCCCTCGACCAGGGCGGCTTTCAGGATCGACTGGAAGAGGGGGAATTCTGTGTCGTTCGTGTTGAGCTGCAACGTCTTGAAGCCGGTGCTTTGATAGCCGGTGACCACGCCGTCCTGGACGATCGGAATCTTGATCGACGCCGGGTTTCCGTTCTCGTCCGTGGCCGGCACGGTCTTGGCGTACCCGTGGCCCCCGAGCTGCATCTTCAGGATGTAACCGCCCAGATCTTTGACCACCGCGGGCTCGGCCGGCCCGGTCTGCAGCAGCGTCTGAGTGGTCGCGGCGTTGGTCGGGTTCTTGGTCGCGACGTTGGGGTGGGACATCACCAACGTCATCGCAGTCGCGGTGGAATCGCCGATCGAAGCAAGCTGCACCGCCGCCAGCTGCGAGCGGACCTGCGAGGGATGCAACCCCAGCGCCTTCAGACGGTGCGGGCTGCCCAGCACCGCCCCCTTACGGCGCAGCAGCTTGCGCGCCTCGGCCCGGACCGCGGCTTTGGGAACGTGCCACATCTGCCCCACCAGCACCTCCCGCCGCCCGTGGCGGCCCTGGACCGAGACCAGCGAGGTCTGGTGGGCGGGCACCTGCACCCCGGTCGCGTAATGCGAGAGCACCGCCAGGTCCATCGCGGCGAACAGCCCACCCCGCTTGCGCAACGCCGCCCGCGAGGCCTTCGTGTGCCGGCGCAGCTGGAAGCGCTCCCCGTTGACGATCAAGGCCAGACTCGAGATCCCATGGACATGCCCGTAAGCGAACTGCAAATCGACGAACTCCATCGGCGGCGGCGCCTTCCTCGCCTGCGACGCCGGTTTCGCCGCCGCGTCCCCCGCCCCCAACAGCGCCCGCGATCCCAACCCCAACCCCACCGCGGAACCCAAACCGGCCTGAATCACCGGCCGGCGGCCGACCTGGGCCTCCCACCACCCACCCAACGACGACCCGTCCTCATCACCAGCGCGCCGGGCCGATTCGTCCGACGACTCGCTACAAGTACTCATCTCGCTACCTCCCGAATAGCACCAACCACGACAGCAGTCAGCGGTATGGCCGATGCAGCCATCGGGTCTGCGCGACCCCGCCGTCTGCCTTTGCCTAACGACGCATGCCACCCAACGATCGGGAGGTCGCATCGACCGGGTCGAGTCTAAACGAGTGAGAACGGCTAATTCAAGGGCCCCGGAGCGAATCACCCCGGGTGATATTTCGAGGCTCCCTGGCACGTCACCCCGGCTCAATGCAAATGGCTCACGCAGTCGTGCGGGAAGCACCTGACGATGGAGGGTCGGCCGAGCGCTCGGACGCAGAGCTGCCCGCGGGCGGCCGCTGGACGGCGGCGGGCAGGGCGAGCGCCGAGCTGCTTGCGGACGCGGGGGGGAGTAAGAGCCATGCGCATGGCCGTGCCAGCGAAGAGCGAGGCGTCTTGAAGTTCGACTCCGAGTAGGGGTTGTCACGCGAGGTGTACGGCCGCGAATGTGTTTTTGTGATGCCGAGCCCGCTCAGGCGTCGGCGGCGGCCGACAAGGCCTGGGCTGAGGCGACCCTCGCATCTCCTCCAACAGCGCTGAGACGTTTACCGGAATCTCGATCACCCGACGTGCCTTCGCAAACTCCACCTCGGAGCGCTCCAGCTTCCGCGTGAGCTTCGCGATCTCCTCGTCGCGACGATCAACCGGCTTACGCCCACTCTGCCAAAAGCCTGACGCCCTCCAACACCGAGTCGCGCGCGCCGGTCACGCGTTCGCGCAGTCCCGGCGGCTGGGATGCGAGGCGAACGCGGACAGGTCGCCGTGGCGACTGGCGGCCTCCAAGGCGAACAACGTGTGGCCGCGGCCGGCGTGATGCTGCTGTTCCGGCCCAGTCCCCAGCGCGCCGACCCTCCCGATGAGAGTCTGATCGCCCTCCCGTGCGACGGCGAGCGCAGCGTCAGCACACACGACCACCACCGCAGGGCGCGTCCCTTGGGTGTGATAGCGCGGATGACCGAGGGTGCAGCCGCATAGGCAGAGGTCGTCACTCTGGAAACGGGTCTGAGTTCTGGGTCGCACCTCAAGCCAAACTCGCCCGTGCTATCCCGTCGCCGGATCGTCGACGATACATCCAGTCTACCGTCACGCGGTCTCGGTAACCCCGCCGATCCATCACCGAATCTCAACAGTGATTAGCGACTCGCCGACGTCCTACTTTTGCCTATGCACCGGCGTCCGCACAAAGAGTGACAGTGCCGTCGAGTATGGGGCTCGCCGTTCGCCAGCAGGCGACCCGACAGCACTCGAGGCGACGCTTCTCCTTCCACGAAGAGGGAGGCGTCTCAGGAGGCGTAACGAAGGATGATCCGGCTTCCGCAATCGGCCGAATCGGGCAGTCGTGACCGCGCCTGCCGTCTGCGTGCTCGACCCGCGAAGACGGTGCCGCCAGCAACTGGCGTAGCGAGTCGAAGCAGAAGTCGTCGACGACCTCGGGCAGGCTTGTGGATCGGCCGATTTCCACAACGGAAGGCGGAGCGCGATGACAGTAGTGCCGCTCCGCCTGCGCAAGCACGAGTGGACCACGATTGTGCCGGACACGGCGACACTGTCGGTCCCACGTCACACCAGAGCGTGCCGTCGTTATCGAACACCGCGACCCGCTCGGGGAACGGGACGTAGCGGCCCCGCCCTCCTCGGTGACCCGGCCGACGAAGTCGACGATCGCCTGCCGGGTCGGGGTGTCGTTCCAGGACTTCAGGTGCTCTGCCATCGGCCCGGCTCAGTCGCGCGCGAAGGCCATCCGGGCCTCCTGTGCCAGATCAACGAAGGGCTGGCCGCTGACGTCGACCGCGGCCTGGATGATCGTGCCGCCCACGAACGGCCACGGGTACTCGCCCGGGTAGTCGTCGGTGACCGGCTCGGCGCCCTCCTTGCCGATGTTGAGCCCCTCGCCGGCGATCGAGAACTTGCCTGGCTGGGTCCTGATCCGGCCCGCGCCGACGGCCTCGTCGCGGATATGGAGCGTCAGAGTACCTTCGGCCGGCATCGCGTCGCCCTCGCGCTCGAACGACGCCGATAGCACCACGTGCCCGGTCGGAACCAGCTCCGTCGACTCGATGATCTGCTCGTCGAGGCCGACCCAGTTGTAGACGTATTTAAGCCTGCGATTCTTGATGTACAGCGCGTGACCCCCGAACCGTGAGCCGTGCGCGAACAGGACCCCCGCGACCTCCTCGGAATCGATGTTGACCTCGACGCCGATCGTGTACGAGCGGTTCCGGATGTTGGGCGCGACCGACTCGGGCACCTCCGACCCGCCGGGGTAATACACGTAGCGGTTGCGCGGCTTGGACAGCTGCGGCCGCTCGGTCGTCAGGATCTCGAGCGCGTTGCGATTCTCCAGCGGCAGCGCCTGGTAGCGGCCGGCCTCGTGCCACCACACGCCGATCAGCTCCTGCAACTTCTCCGGGTGCTCCTCGGCCAGATCGCGGCACTCGCTGGGATCGGTTTCGGTGTCGAACAGCTCCCAGCGCTGGGTCGCGTAATGCGCCCACATGTCGGGCGCGGCCGGCGTGATCCCCGCCGCCTTCCAGCCCTGGTGCCAGATCCCGCGCGTGCCGCCCATCGAGTAGAACTGCGTCTGCTTGTCGGTCTTGGCCTCGGGGTCATCGAACGTTGACGCGAAGCTGACCCCCTCGATCGGATACTGGGTATAGCCCTTGACGACCTCGGGCGGCTGGACGCCGAGAACCTCATAGATGGTGGGCACGATGTCGACGGCGTGGGTGTACTGCCGCCTGACCCCGGTCTGCTTGATCCCCGCCGGCCACGACACGATCATCGGATCCGCAGTGCCGCCCTCCCAATTGCCGTAGCGCTTCCACAGCTTGAACGGCGTGTTGAAGGCGCATGCCCATCCGGTTGGGTAATGGTTGTAGGTCTGCGGGCTGCCGAGTACGTCGAGGTACTTGAGGTTGTTCTCGATCTGGTCGGGGATGCCGTTGAAGTAGGCATTCTCGTTCACGGATCCGTTCGGCCCGCCCTCGCCCGAGGCGCCGTTGTCCGAGACGAGCACGATCATCGTGTTGTCAAGCTGCCCGCTGTGTTCCAGATAGTCGAGCAGCCGTCCGATCTCGTGGTCGGCATGGCTCAGGAAGCCGGCGTAGACCTCCGCCATGCGCGCGAACAGGTGCTCCTCGTCTTCGGACAGCGAGTCCCACGGGCGCACCGTGTCGGCTTCCGGCCAGCCCTTCTCCCCGTTGGGACTCCGCTCATCGATGTAGGGGTTGATCGGCGACAGCTCCGCGTGCTCGGGCAGGATCCCCAGCCTCTGCTGGTTGGCGAACACCCGCTCGCGGTAGGTCTCATAGCCCATGTCGAACTTGCCCTTGTACATGTCGGCCCACTCCTTGGGGGCGTGGTGGGGCGCGTGGCACGCGCCCGGGCAGAAGTAAAGGACGAACGGCTTGTCGGGCGCGATCGCCTTGGCGTCACGGATGAACGACAAGGCGTGGTCGGTCAGGTCCGTGGTCAGGTGGTAGCCGTCCTCAGGCAACGCCGGCTGCTCGACGGGATGGTTGTCGTAGACCAGGTCCGGATGCCACTGGTTGGTCTCGGCTCCCAGGAACCCATAAAAGCGCTCGAAGCCGCGGCCCACGGGCCACTGGTTCTTGATCGAGGCCAGGTTCATCTCATCCTCGGGCGTGAGATGCCACTTGCCGGTCATATACGTGTTCCAGCCACGCTCGCCCAGCACCTCGGCGATCGTTCCGCACTCGTGCGGAACGTGGCCGTTTGAGCTGGGGAAGCCCGAGGCGGCCTCGGTGATCGTCCCCATCCCGTTGGTCGTGTGGTTGCGACCGGTCATCAGGCACGAGCGCGTCGGCGAGCACAGCGCGGTGGTGTGGAAGTTGGTGTAGGTGAGCCCGCGCTCGGCGATCCGGTTGATGTTCGGGGTCTTGATGAACCCGCCGAACGGCTCCATCGCCGAGAAGCCCACGTCGTCGAGGACGATGTAGAGAACGCTCGGGGTCCCCTCCGGCGCGATCGGCTGCGTGTACGGCTCCCAGTCGGGAACCGACTCCGTCACATCGACGTTCACCACGCCTTTGAACGGCTTGGTCATCAGACCCCTCCCTTTCGCGGTCGGCTGAACTCCGCAGCGGCATCTGCAGCGCCGCCTCCAGGGGCATCATATGAGGTCGTGCGTGACCGCCTCCGCCCTAAGACGTCCCCGGGGGCCGGCCAGCACCCGCCGCTGCACCTATGACTCTGGCCCGATCACGCCGTCGGCGGCGAGCGCCTCGAGTTGTGCTTCATCGAGGCCGAGCCAATCGCGCAGCACTTCGACATTGTGCTCTCCCAATCTCGGGCTGTCACGCAAGCTCACTGGCTCGTGTTTAGAGAGGCGTATCGGGCTATGTGGCAGTGTCACCGGACCGAAGTCGCGGTGATCGACTCGCTGGAGCATCCCGCGTTCGAGCAGATGCGGATCAGATGCCACCTCTGACAGATCGCGCACGGGCGCGGAGGGAATCCGATGCTCGCGCAAGGTCGTCCAGAGCTCTGCGATGGAGAGCGTCGATGTCCATCTGGTGACGATCTCGTCCACGGTGTCGATGTGGTCGGCGCGGTCGGCGACACTCACGAACCGGGAGTCGTCGGCGAGTTCCGGGCTGCCCATGGCCAGTGTCAGTGATCGCCAGTGGGCGTCGCTGAAACACATAATCGCGATCCAGCTATTACTTGTCGGATACACGTTGTACGGCGCGACGGATAGGCCACCGTGGCGATTGCCAGTTCGTTCCGGCACCATTTCTCCCGATCCGAAGTAGAGCCCGAGAGTCGATGCCATTGACGGATACACGCTGTCGAACAGCGCGGTCTCGACGAGCTGGCCTTTCCCCGTCCGCTCACGTTCGTAGAGCGCAGTGAGGATGGTGCCGTACAGATGTATGCCGCCCATGAAGTCCGCGATGGCGGGTCCGGTCTTGACCGGCGGAGAGTCACGGAACCCTGTGATGCTCATGATTCCAGCGATCGCCTGCACGGTGATATCGGCCGCGGGAAAGTCACGGTATGGTCCGCTTCGGCCAAAGCCGGATCCGGTCGCGTAGATCAGACGAGGATTCGCCTCGAGCGCCACGGCGGGACTCAGGTCGAGGCGGTCCATCACACCAGGAGCAAAGTTTTCGACGAGAATGTCGGCTTTCTCGATCATCTTCCACAGAAGATCCCGCCCACGAGATTGCTTTAGGTCCAGCGTGACGCTCCGCTTGTTGGAGTTCAGCATCAGGAACGGATAGATCGCTCCTCGGCTCTCACCCCGGAAGCGCAGGTGTTCGCCTCCGAGCGGCTCCACCTTGATGACGTCGGCGCCCGCCAAGGCAAGCAAGAGGGTGGTGTACGGCGCCATATAGAAGTGGCCGAGGTCGACCACGACAAGGCCTTGGAGGGGACCCTGGTCAGTGCTCGTCATCCCGTCGCTCCTCCGCTTCGACGTGGCGAAACCTTGGCGGGCGCCTCTGAAGATACGCGTTGACGCCTTCGCCGAAGTCCGCCGAATAGTGCAGCGCGGTTGCCGCCCAGAACGAGGTGTTCAGCGCAGCCTGCAGATCCATGTGCCAGCTGTTGCGCAACGCCTGCTTGGTGGCTTCCACCGCATGCGCTGGGTGGCGAGCGATCGATGACGCCAGCGCGATCGCCTGCTCGAGAAGCTCGTCAGGCGCGACGAGTCGCGTGATCAGGCCAATGTCAAGTGCTCTCTGAGCGTCGATGACCTCTCCTGTCAGGGCCAACTCAGCTGCCATGCCGGCGCCGAGCAGCCTGGGCAGGAAGTAGGTGCCGCCGTTGCCCGGCACCATCCCGATCTTGACGTAGGTCTCACCGAACTTTGCCCGCGTGGCGGCGATGCGGATGTCGCACGCGAGAGCGAGGTCAAGGCCGCCCGCGGTGGCACCCCCATTGACGGCTGCGATCACTGGAAGTCTGGAAGTCACGAGGCGCTGTGTCACCTGGAGCACGGACCGCAGGTTCATCGCCTCCTCGTCCTCGTCGAGGCGGTCCTCTAGGTATTGCTTCATGGCGTTGAGGTCAGCCCCGCCGGAAAACTGACGTCCCGCGCCTGTGAGCACCAGCACGCGCACGGAACGGTCGGCTTCAAGTTGACCCATGGCGTCGAGCAGATCTGCGGCCAACTCCGGTACAACGCCGTTGGCATCCTCCGGACGGTTCATGGTGAGCAGCGCAACGCCGGCGGCCGGGCGCTCGTAGAAGGCCGTCTCGAACTCGACTCGATCGGTCACACAGGCCCACATGCCCGGGCGAACAGAGACACCGAGCAGTTGCCGATCACCTTCGGCGCGCCTCGGTCAACGTCAGACGCACGTCATCTCCCGACGAACCTAGCGCTGCGCTTCTCGGTGAAGGCACGCGGGCCTTCCCGAGCATCCTCGGTAGCGAAGACCTCTTGCCCGAGTCGGGCCTCGGTGTGGAACGCGGACGCGAGTGGAAGGCCGTGCGTGGCCAGGACCGACTCCTTGATGCGGCGGATCGCAACCTGACCGTTGGCCAGCAGCAACCGGACGTACTCGCCCACGACGTCGTCAAGTTGGTTGCGCGGCACGACGCGGTTTACCAGGCCGAACTCGAGAGCCTCCTGAGCGGAGAGCAATCGACCTGTCAGCAGGATCTCCATCGCCCGGCAGTACGGGATCTGCCGCGGTAGCCGCACGGTCCCCCCTCCGGCGGGAAGCAGGCCCGAACGCGGCTCCGGCAGGCCGAAGCGGGCCTCGTCGACGGCGACCCTGATGTCGGTCGCCAGCAGCAGCTCTGTGCCTCCCGCCAGTGCATCTCCATTGACCGCGGCGACGATCGGCTTATAGAGAGGCAGGGACTTCAAGAAGACGTTGCCCTCCGGACCGACGCCCTCCTGCCACCCTCCAGCGGTCACCTCGGGCAGCAGCGTCGCCAAATCCGCGCCGGCGCAGAAAGCGCGAGACCCACTTCCAGTGAGCACGATCACGTGGACGCCGTCATCCGCCGCGACCTCGCGCCACGCCGCTTCGAGACCGCTCGCCATCACCGGATCGATCGCGTTCAGCTTCTCGGGCCGATCCAGGACAACCTTCGCGACCCTGCCTTCCCGCTCCAGAAGGACGGGCATGGTGGCAACGTACCACGCTCTACCACCGGATGGCCCGAAGGTTGCGTCCTCCGGCGTTTCTGGATTATGGTCGACCTCTCAAACGCATAGGGTTGGAGGATTATGGCTGTACCCAGCACAGAGCCCGGCGCGTACGAGCTGCCAGCAGAGCTGCAGTTGCTGCGCGACACCGTGCGCGACTTCATGGAGCGCGACGCTCGGCCCGCCGAGGACGGTGAGGATCCGGACGCGTACCGGCTGCCGCCTCAGAAGCTCGAACCCTTGCAGAAGAAGGCGAGGCGCGCGGGCCTGTGGTGCCTCGCCTCGCCGGAGGAGTATGGCGGCGGTGGGCTCGGCTGGCTCGCCCAAGCGCTCGTCGCCGAGGAGGCCGCGCAGTGCCGCATGGGCGCCTACGCACCGGCGTGTGGCGCCTTCGGGTACGACCCTCCGAGCGTACTGTTTTCGGCCGGCTCGCCTGACCAGATCGACCGCTACGCAATCCCCGCGGTCGAGAGTGGTGAGCACACGTTTGTCGCCATCTCCGAGCCGTCCGGCGGTTCTGACCCAGCACGGAGCATACGGACGACAGCGCGGCACGACGGCGACCACTACGTCCTGAACGGGACCAAGTTCTGGATCTCATACACGCTGGACAGCTCCTGGGGCATCGTCTTCGCCCGGACCAGTGAGGGGCGGGCCGGAATCTCGGCGTTCATCGTTGAGCGCGACACGCCGGGCTTCGAGGCGGCGCCAATCCGCGTGATCCGTTCTTGGTCGCCTACCGAGGTTTTCCTGACCGACTGCCGAGTTCCAGAGGAAAATCTGCTCGGCCCGGAGGGCAAGGGGTTCCAGGTGTGCCAGTACTGGCTGAACCGCAACCGCATTCCGTACGCCGCAGGCACCATTGGCGTTGCGGTGGCGGCGCTCCGCCTTGCGGTGGCCTACGCTAAGGACCGGCAGGTGTTTGGGGGGCCGCTGGCCCAGAAACAAGCCATCCAGTTCATGCTTGCGGACTCGGAGATCGAACTCCGCGCGGCGCGGCTGCTCGTCTGGCAGGCCGCCTGGAAGGCCGACCTGGATCAGAATTTCGCCGTCGACGCGTCGATCGCGAAGGTCTTCGCCACGGAGACTGCATTCCGCGTCGTCGATCGCTGCGTGCAGATCCTGGGCGGCATGGGCGTCGCTAAGGAGTTACCACTCGAGCGCTGGTTTCGGGAATTGCGCATCAAACGCATTGGAGAGGGCCCATCCGAGGTACACCGGCACGTGGTCGCGCGTGACCTCCTCGGTTCGGCTATCCGCCAGAAGCGGTTAGACGGCTAGTCGCCCGCCGTCTGCGGGGACGGTCGCGCCGGTGATGAAGCTCGCGTCGTCGGAGGCGAGGTAGACGATCGCGGCGGCGATCTCCGGTGCGGTCGCCGGTCGGCGTAGAGGGAGCGTTGCGGCGAGCTGGTCGATGAGCTCGCCGGCGCCGGCCGTTCCGGGCGTGCGGGTGGGGCCGGGGGCGACAGTGTTGACCCGGATGCCGTGGGGGCCGTACTCGGCGGCCCAGGCCTTGGTCAGCAGTTCGAGGGCGGCCTTGGAGGCGCCGTAGGCTGACATGCCTGGATTGCCGAAGCTGGCGACCATCGTCGAGACGTTGACGATCGCGCCGCCGCCACGCTCGATCATGGCCGGGACGAACGCCGCCGTGAGCACGAACGGAGCGATGACGTTGAAGTCGAACACGGCCCGCACCTGGTCGATTGGTATCTCGTGGCTGGCCCCGAACGGGAAGATGCCGGCGTTGTTGACGAGCACGTCGACCGTGCCTGCTGCGGCTGCCAGTCGTTGGGCGCCGTCTGGCTCCGAGAGGTCGGCGGCGATGAACCGCGCGTTGCCGCCGTTCGCTTCGATCGTGGCGACGACCTCGCTCCCTCGTCTTTGGTCACGTCCGGTGACGATGACCTCGGCGCCTGCGCGCCCGAACTGCTCGGCGGCTGCGCGGCCGATTCCTGACGTGCTGCCGGTGACAAGCGCGGTCTTTTCTTCGAAGCTCATGGTTCTCCTAGCTGGACATGGACTGAACAGTCCAAGTTGATCGAGGGAAGCGTAGCAGCTACATGGACCGAATGGTCCACGTCGAGCTATGATCAGTTTGATGCCAACGACGCCTAGAACAGCCAGGGGCCGGGCGACACGCGGGCGGATCCTGCAGGCGGCGACCGACTTGATCTCAGAACGAGGCGTTGCCGGCACGTCGCTGGATGACATGCGCGAGCTCGCCCGCGCATCCAAGAGTCAGCTCTATCTCTATTTCCCCGATCGTGACGCGCTGTTGCGCGAGGTCGCAGGGTTGACGTGCGACACGGTGATCGAGAGCCAGGCGGAGGTCCTCGCGGGCTTTAACTCGGTCGAGGGGCTCGAGCGGTATCTGGACGCGATCGTCGGCCTTCAGGTCGAACGCGAGACTCCGATCGGCTGCCCGATCGCTTCGCTCGCCGGGCAGCTGGCCGACCACGACGAGCAGACGCGTCTTATCCTCGCCGACGGACTCGGTCGCTGGGAGCTGGGGCTGCGCAAGGGACTCGAAGCGATGGCCGCCCGCGGTGAACTCAAACCCGAGGCCGATCCGTCTCGGCTAGCGACGCAGACGCTGACGATCCTTCAAGGGGGGCTGCTTCTGACGCAGGTCCGCCGTGACGCCGGGCAGATGCGCATCGCCGCCGATACCGTGCTCGCCGTGGTCCGCGCGGCGCTGCTCTGATCGCAGGCACTCCGGTTGAGCCCGAAGCGTTACTGATTCATGGTGTCGTCCCCGGAGAACGGCATGTGGCCTCTACGTCTCGAGCTCGGCGATGGGCGTCGGCTGGCGACGCCAATCCGGCGCATCGCCGAGGAGCACGAAGTGCCGGTTGGCGTTCGACGCTAGTCGTCCCTGGCGGATTAGCGAGTGAATGGCTGTTGTCGTCGTCGGACGTCGGGCACCGACGATTTGCGAGAGCATCTCGTGGGTGAGCCGGAACGGAACGACGGTCCCTTCGGGCGTGACCCGTCCCCACATTCCGGCCAGATGCCACAGGGTCGCGAGCACTCGGTCCTCGACGCGGATGAAGTGCTGGGCGGCCATCACGTAAGCGAGCGAGCGAGCACGGCGCAGCATGCGCGCCGCAATCGCTGACACGAGTTCGGGCCATTGACCGATCGCGCTCGTTGCCTGTCCGTCCAGGAGCGCGACTCGGGCCTCGGCGAGCACGCGCCAATCGGTCAGTGTCGGCATCAGGCTGGGGACGAGATCGTTTTCCCACGGGCGAAGGACGTCGGTCGGACCCAACAGCTCGGCGGAGGCCACTGGCCCGAGGCGAAGGGTGCGGACCATCAGCCCGCTCAGCACCATCAGTCCCGTTGCGTCGCTGCCCAGCGCCGGAGGCTGCCATACCCCTTTCGGAATGCGGTAGACGCGCGCCCGGACGAGCTCGCCGGCCCGTTCCCGGGCCACTGGGTCCAGATGGATGCCCAGATCGGGATCCGCCTCGAGCAATCTGACGACGCCGGTGCTCACGGGGGGACGAGCCTACCCGGATAGCCGACGACCCTGAGCTCACCGCTGCTGCCCGTCTTTGCTGCTAGCCGGTGCCGGCTCGAGCACGATGACCCGCTCCCCCACGCGCAGCCGGAGATTGGGCGAAGCGGCCCGCACTGTCCGTCCTTGCGTCACGGCAAGGACGTGACAACCGGGCGGCCAGGTGATTTCGTCGATGCGCCTGTCGCGCGCGGGGGAGTGACTGTCGATCGCCAGCTCGACGATCCGGTAACCGACCAGCGGAGTGCCCGGCGTGTGCGCGCGCGCGTCGGGGTCCTTGGCGGCGACCTCGGCCGCCGCGGCGCCGCGTTCGATCTCGCGCGACGACGAGCTCACGCGTTCGGCGATCGCGTGCAGCACCTCAGTCCGGCTGACCCACCCCTGGAGTTCCTGGCCGTCGTGAGATATCACAGGCAGCCCGTCACGCCCGAGCAGCACCAGTTGGCGAAGCGCCCGCTCCAAATCCTCATCTGCGAATAGCGCCTGCGGCTGCCGCGCGTCAGCCACCGGTCCGACCAGTGCCCTCCAGCTCTGCTCACTGACGTCGGCTTGTCGCTCGGATGTGTCAAGCGACGCATGACCGTTTGTCCGGGCGATCGGTTGCATCACGTCACCCACGGTCACCGTTTGCAGCATGCTCGGTGCTCGTGGGCGCTCGATGTCAATGCCCCGCCGAAGCAGCTTTGTCGTGTAGATGCTGCCGTAGGTGAATCGCCTAGCCAGCGCGGCAGCGATCCCGGTGGCGAGCATGATTGGCACGGTGAGCCCGTAGTTGCCGGTCATCTCGACGACGCTGGCGATCGCTGTAAGGGGCGCTTGCGCGGCGCCGGCGAACACGCCGCCCATCGCCACCACCCCGTACAGCGCGGGAGGGCCGATCGCCGGCCCGAAGAGATGCTGTGCGACCAGGCCGAAGGCGGTTCCGGCCGCAGCTCCGGTGAACAGAGAGGGCGCGAACACGCCGCCCGAGCCGCCGATCGACAGGGTGACGCTGGCAGCGACGATCTTGCCCACCGCCAGGACCACGATGAACCACAGAACGTAGTGACCGGCAAACACATCGTTCATTACCGGATAGCCGACACCGTACATCTGCGGCAGCAACAGCAGAATCGCGCCCAGGACAATGCCGCCGACGGCCGGGCGAGCCCACTCGGCTCGCCCCTCCCAAAGCTGATCGGCGACGTCCTCCAGCTTGTAGAGCACTGTCTTGAAAAGGACACCGATCAAGCCCGCCGTCACCCCGAGGACCGCGACCAATAGGTAAGTCAGATCGTTCGACACCAGTAGACCCTTCGGAACGCCGGTGAAGAACGGCGCGGAGCCAAAAAATGCGCGGCTGATCACATCGCCGGTGACGGCAGCCAGACTGGTAGCAAACAGGGCGTCGAGGGAGAACTCGCGCAGCACGATCTCGAAGCCGAAGAACAGACCGGTGATCGGCGCGTTGAAGGTCGCCGAAATCCCGCCCGCCGCGCCGCACGCCACGATGATTCGCAATCGGCTTTCGGACATTCGAACCAGCTGCCCGAGCGAGGACGCCAGGGCGGAGCCGACCTGCACAATCGGGCCTTCACGCCCGACCGATCCTCCGACACCGATGCAGATCGCCGACGCAAGCGCCTTAATGATCGTCACCCGCGGGCGAATTCTGCCCCCGTTCTCGGCCACGGCGAGCATCACCTCGGGAACACCATGACCGCGCGCCTCACGCGCGAAGCGATAGATCAGGGGCCCATACACCAGCCCGCCGATGACTGGTACGACGAGAACGAAGAACACCCCCAGCTCGGGAAGGTGGAGGCTGGGCGCATGCCCTTGCTGGCCGAACTGCTCGTAGCCGGTCACCAACCACGTGAAGCCGTAGACCAGCTCGCGGAACACCACCGCCCCGAGACCCGCCGCGGCACCAACGACCAGCGCCATCGCGACCAGCCCCAGCCGCGAGCCCCCCAGCCACCCGCGCGCGATCCGTACCGGCGCGATCCATCGACGATCCTTGATGGTCACCGGCACCCTTTCCAGGGTGCCCGATCACGATCGAGACGAAAGGAAAACCGTCAGAGCGCTGACGAATCGCCGCTGCGCCGTGTGGGACGTCTTCGCCGAGCCCGCCGAGTACGGTGCAGCCGTGCCAGTGGTCGCGAGCGGGTGCGAGCGGTATCCGCCCCCGCTGCGGCTTGAGGCCGAACAGTCCGCAGAACGCTGCCGGGATGCGGATTGGGCCACCGCCGTCGGATCCGAGTGCGATTGGCGCCAGGCCGGCCGCGACCGCGGCAGCGCTCCCGCCGCTGGAACCGCCGGGGCTGCGCTCCAGGTTCCACGGGTTTCGGGTGATGCCGAACGACTCCGAGGCGGTGAAGTGACCCCAGACGGCCAGCTCGCATAACGCCGTCTTGCCGAGCACGATCGCGCCCGCTGCGCGAAGGCGCCGCACGGCCTCGCAGTCGGACGCCGCCGGCACAGTGGAGCGGAGCGTGCCGTGGCCGGTCGACTCGCCGGCGACGTCGAGGTTGTCCTTGATCGCGACGGGAATACCGAGCAGCGGCCCGCGCTCGCGCGCCCGCAGCCGAGTCAGCGCCGCACCGGCTTCGGCCAGCGCTGCGTCGGCGCGGACGGAGACGAACGCACGCAGGTGCACGTCGAATCGCGCAATGCGGCGCAGATAGAGCTCGGTCAGCTCCCGCGGTGTGAGCTGACCCCTGGCGAGGAGCTCCGCGAGCTTCGCCAGTCCGGCGAAAGCCAGGTCGGTGTCGGCGTCGGGTCGGTTAGCGTCGGTCATTGGTTTCGCGATCGCGGGCATCGGAACCGTCTTTCGGTTGTCAGATCGACTGTCGGGTGTCAAGGTGCCAGCGCGGCGGCGACCTGGGCTGTGTCCTCGGCGCTGCGCACGTAGCAGGCCTTGCCGTCGCGGAACCGGAAGTAGTGGTGCATGTTCATCGCGCCGTCCTTGCCAGTGGCAGTCACAGTGAACGCGCAGCGGATCAGGACCATCACGTCGCCCTCGTCGTTGCCGGTGAAGCTCAGGGGTGTGAACTCGCTGATCGGCCCCGTTTGCACGACGCCGTCGAAGAAACGGCGGACCTGATCCTTGCCGTGCCGGGCTCCGTACCAGGGTGCCGAGTTGATCATGGCATCGGTTGACCAGTCGACGTCGTCGGTTACGGCGGCGAGGATCGCGTCGACATCGCCGGGACCGAGCGCCTCGTACATGCTCTTGACGGTCTCGATGTTGTGTTCGGCGGTCATTGTTGACTCCGTTCGGTTTGTTGTGTGGACGTGACGACTATCTCGCCACGGAGCGCCGGCGACCATCGGGAAAACTCCCCATCTCGGGTACCGTGGGCGCGGCAATGACCGATCTGCCCCGGGTCCGGTTGGCTGAGATCGTCGGCACGCTCGCGCTCGCGCAGGATGGAGCGTTCGGCCAACCGGATCGTGACCCGAGGTGGCGGAGGCCGCTCGCCGGTCGACCGTGTGCGGACGGTGCTCGCGACCCTTGCCGGCGGACGCGGACCCGTCGCGCTGAGCTTCCGCACAGCCTGCGAGGTGGGCGATAAGCTCGCCGCCCGGCTGGGCATTCCGGAGGCCCCACGTGGAGCGCTGCGATTCGGTTTCGAGCGTTGGAACGGCCGTGTTTCCCCGACGGCGTCAAAGGTGAGGCGATTCCACTACCGATGCGCGTGATCCACGTTGCCTGCGACGCGGAGGTGCTCGACCGAGTCCAAGGGCGAGAGCATGCGCTCGGAACCCTTCGCCGCCGCTCGGGCCGCGCCTACGACCCCGAGGTCGTAGCGGCCTTTCTCAAGTCGGCCGACGTTCTCCTGACGGCTGCCGAGCCCACCGACCCCTGGGACGCGTGGCTGCAGGCGAACGACTCGCGGGCGGCTGAGCTCGACGGGGAAACGCTGGACCGTGCATTCGAGGTCGTGGCGGACTTCGCCGATCTGAAATCACCGTTTACCCCCGGACACTCCCGTGGAGTCGCCCAGCTGGCGACCGAGGCCGGGCGCGCGAGCGGTCCGGCAGCGGACGACCTCACGCTGCTGCGCCGAGCCGCGCTCGTCCGCGACCTGGGCCGTGTATGCGTCCCCAACTCCATCTGGGACAAGCCGGGGCCGCTCACTCGCACCGAGCGGGAGCGGATGGAGCACTGTGGCCGCGTTGTGATCGAGGATCGCCCGGGAGGTCTGTGGGTCGATCTGGTGATCGTTGATGTAGTCGATCGCGCGAACGAACGCGTCTCCGTTTTCGTATGGGAAGTCACTACCGAGGACGAGCCGATCTGGACCGAATGAGTCAATGGCGCAGCGCAGCGCGGGAACGTGCCCGTGTCCAACGCTGTCGTACCACGTCCGACGCGCCGCGACGCTCGGTGCTTCGGGGGGGGCGTCGGGTGCCTCCCGCTGATACTGATTGTCGGCTCGCTGGAGCAGCATCGGCAGCGCGCCGCCGAGGTGTGAGTTGATGATCTTGATGTTGGGGTAGCGGGTCGGGACGCCGTGGGTGATGAGGTGCATGATGGAGATCGTGTCCTCGACCGGCGCTCCCACCATCCACGTCAGGTGATAGTCCGAGATCAGCGGGGAACACACGCCATTGCCGGCCGGGTGATCGGAGCAAGCGTCTTATCGACGATCGCGGCGCCTCCGCGCTACATAGCCCGTCACCGCGCCCAACGCTGGGAGCTCTCTCCCTGACGATTTGCGTCTACGGCGGCTGCGCTCGACGACCAGCCGGGCGAGTCCGTCGACCGTCGCGGCGGCGAGCACGGCAGCCGCGATCCGGTTGCCTATGCGCTCGGCGCGCGTGAGCATGGACTCGAATTCATCGGCTCGCAGCCGTACCTCCAGCCCGCCGGACTCGACCGACCTCAGCAGGCGGTCAAGCCGCCCCGGGAAGTCGACCGTGAGCTCCGCGAGGTCGGCGCCGAACTGTTCGACACGCTGTCGGACTGCGGCCGGAGTTACCTGTGCGATGAGCTGGCGACGGGCGTATGGCGCGAGCGCCTCGGCGAACCGAAAGTCGGGGTCGAGCACGGCGACCAGTCCCTCGGCCACCAGGAGCACGGTCAGGAGTAGCGCGAGCTCGCGCGGCAGCCTGAGGCCATGGCGGCGGACGATCACCAGCACATCGCCGAGCGCCGTGCGGAGTGAGATCTCGCCGATGGTGCGGCCGACGTAGCGGGCGAGCAGTGCCGCGAGGTCCTCGCGCAGGCGGGCACGTTCGACGGGTTCGGTCGAGCTGTCGAGCGCAAGCAACGCGTCTGCGAGCCGGTCGGGATCCTGCCGAACGAAGCCGATCAGCAGTCGACTCAGCTGCTCGCGGAGCGCGTCATCGAGGGTGCCGACCATCCCGAAGTCGACGATCCCGACTCGCCCGTCGCGCTCGATGAAGAAGTTCCCGGGATGCGGATCGGCATGAAAGAAGCCGTCCTCGAACACCATCTTGGCGACGATCCGCGCGGCGCGCTGCGCGAGGTCGTGCCGATCGAGTCCGGCCTCGTCGAGTGCGGCGATATCGGTGACCTTCATCCCTCGGATTCGTTCAAGCGTGATCACCCGGGAGGTCGTCAGGTCCCAGAAGACGCGCGGGATCTGCACGGACGAGTCGCCTGCGAAGTTGGCGGCGAACTGCTCGGCGTTGCGCGCCTCCTGCAGGTAGTCGAGCTGCGCACGGAGCGTCGTCACGAACTCGTCGGCCAGCCCACCCAGGTCGTAGCGCGCCGCTGCTTTCGAGCGACGACTCGCCCGTGCCGCGAAGTTCTGGATGATCTCGAGGTCCTGGTTCATCTCCTCGACGACGTTTGGTCTGCGTACCTTCACGACGACTTCGGTCCCGTCTTGGAGGGTCGCCAAGTGCGCCTGCCCGACGGATGCGCACGCAAGTGGTACGGCGTCGAAGCCGACAACCGCATCCGACGTGCTGGTGTGTAGTTCGGCCGCGACGATCTCTTGGACCACCTCGGTCGGAATCGCCGGAGCCGCGTCCTGCAGCTTGGCCAGCGCGGTCCGATATTCCGGGGGCAGCAGATCCGCCCTCGTCGAGAGGACCTGGCCGAGTTTGATGAAGGTCGGGCCGAGCTCCTCGAGCGCCAGCCGCAGATTCTCCGGCGGCGTGTGCTCCTCGCGTGGTTTTCGCCCACGCAGCGCTCTCTCGCGCGCGATGAGACGCCCGAGTCCGACCGCGTTGGCAAGGTAGTCGAGGCCGTACCGGGCGAGGACCTCGGCGATTTGGCGCTGGCGGTGTTCGCGGGGCTCGATCACGTGACCTCTACGTTATTGCGGATCGAGCCTACGCACTTACAACGCGAGTTCTGCTAAGTCCGGTCGGTGAACCCGTTCAGCAGCGTGTACAACACGGCGATCCGTCCGTCGCGTACCAGCGCGACGTCCTAGCCGGTGGACGCGGCCGTCGGGCACTCTCAAGTTGAAGGCCAGGTAGCCCAGATCGCGAAGTACGTGGACTGGCCCCGAGGCGGTGGATACGAAGTCGGGCGTGCGGTCGAGCAGCTGCTGGGCACGCTCGTCCAACCCCTCGCGGCCCTGGGTCGTCGTTTCGGGATCGTCGGAGCGCCGGCAGTTCGGGCCGCGCGGCGCCGTCGAGGCCCGCGCCCTCGTCCATACGCCGGGATTCTGGCGGCTCGAGGCCCGTCGCACCGCGAGTCCGTCGCTCGTCGACCTGGTCGCCCAGCGGATGATGGGCTGACGGCCGACCACCGGCGGGCCGTCGAGCTACTGGCTCTGGGCGAGCCGCTCGCACTCGAGGAGGTCGCTGAGGTGTCGATGTTGAGCGCAGTTTGGCCGGTCACGTAAGTGTCGGAGTCGTTCGGGCCGGTTTGGAGTTACCGTCACCAGCAGGATGGTGCCGGACGGGTTCGGAGCGGAAGCGAAACGGCAACTGCATCGGGCAACTCGTGCGGCACGTCCTCCACCATGAAGAGCCTGAACCCGACGACGCCCGCCGCGCCCGCGATCCCTTGCGGCGCCCTGCCGCACTTCGGACAAGCAACAAGGTACGCCGCCCCGGCCGAGGTGGAGCGCAACCGGCAGCTAGGACAGCAAACGTGGGTTATCGCCGACCCTTTCGATAGAAGCTCTGAGAGTCACGTAGCCCTCTGGTTGTCCGTGGACCGCCGCTCATCACGAGAGCGGACGCCGAGCGGAGCACGTGCTAGCCGGCGCAGTCCGAAACTATCCCTGATCAGCAGCGTGCGCCGCTACAGTGTGGAGGCAGTCTCCACCGCTCGGTGTCTTGCTCCCGCATACGTCCCGTGGCTCAATTCTCTAGGGAGCGACGAGGAGTATGGGTCGCATGACGAAGCAGACTCAACAGCCCGGCCCCGGGCGATCGACGTCCGACGCAGCGTTCGCCGAACTCAAGAAGCAGGTAGCCCAACGGAACGAGCAGGCGCAAAAGGAGGGGCGCAAGGTGCGCACCGCGCGTGAGCAGGAACAGGTTCGGACGCGTCGCCGGGACGACGCTCGCTAGAAACGATCCGCTCGGCACTCCGGGCCCGGTCGCTGGATCAGTAGACTGGTAGTACGGGTCGAGCATAGGTTTGACCAAAGCGGTGCCCCGCGTTTTCGCAGTTGTTGCATCGATGCACCCTCCGCGTCTCGCAGTGCACATTCCCCAGGAGGGAACAAGATGGCAACAGGAACCGTGAAGTGGTTCAGCGACGAGAAGGGTTTTGGGTTCATCACACCCGATGAGTCAGGCAAGGATCTATTCGTGCACCACAGCGCGATCCAAGGCAACGGCTTTAGGTCGCTGACCGAGGGCGCGAAGGTGAGCTACGACGCCGAGCAGGGCCCCAAGGGCCCGGCGGCCGCCAACGTCCACAAGCTCTAGAGTCGCCCGACCAACCAGCACGGGAGGGTTGCACCGCCCGGGCTTCCTGTCCCTCAGCTGGATAGCGCGTCATCGGCGAGCTCACACCCACGAGAGAACGGACAAAGATTGGCCTCAACCGGCAAGAAGAGAACGACGATGGCAAAGCTGAGCCGCGAGAGCAGACTCCGCGAGCGTCGGCTGGAGAAACAGGCCAGAAAGCACGCGAGGAAGGAGGCCGCGGCAGATCGCCCCGTCCAGCCCGACGACCCGTCGACCAACGTCAGCAGTGACCCCGGGCCCGACGCCACCGACCAGGAGCGCAGGTGAAACCCGGGCCGGACCAGCCCGCCAACGCGACAGGGATGACGATCCGTGAGCGCGAAGGATTGATCGCACGGATCCGCCAACTCCGCCGCCGGGCCGCGGCCGCAGAGTCGTCGGCCAGACACCCGACCATCGACCCACAGGACGATCGGATGCAGGCGCTCGAAGCGCGCGTCGCACACCTCGAGAATTTGGTCGAGGGACTGCAGGACTCCGTGCACCGGGAAACGGACCGATACGGCAAACTGATCGCCGAGCTCCAGGCTCAGATTCAGCCTGGAGCGATGGGGGCGGCCCTCGCCAAGGACGCCCGTAGCCGCGGGCTCTAGACGTACACGATCACGTTCTCCGTCCCGGGGTCGGCAACGATCTGCATGTTGCCGAGCGTGCGTAGTGTATGAGCAGCCGCGCTCCGAGGCCCCCGCTGATCAAACGATCAAACGTTTGGTAGGTATTCTGCGGCTGTGGAGCACTCAGACCTCGCAGGCCGCCAGCGATGATCTCTCCCCGAGACGACCTCCCGCATCCGGTCCCGCCGCAGGCGTTCATGACCTGGAAGGAGAACTGGGTCTTCCCGGCGGTGGACCCGCGGAATCGAACCGCCTGTCTGTTCCATTTCTCGTTGCGCCCGGCCGTCGGGGAGGGCATCTTCACGGCGAAATTCTGTGTCGACGGCGAGGAATACCGGTACGTCGGGCGCAGCTCGATTCCCTCGGACATCCAGACGATGAGTCCGGTCGAGAACGAGCGGGTCCGCTTTGAGGTCGTGAAGCCGGGCGAACGGTTCGCGCTCAAGTACTCCGGTCCCGAGCTGGATGCCGCGCTCAAATACACAGCCCGCTTCCCACCTTTCGACTTCGCCGATGGACCCTTGGCTCCGGGCCAGTCGGAGCTTGGCGACATCGGCCGAGCGGTGTTTCCGTTCCATCACTATGAACAGGCGTTGACACACGAGGGTACGATCCTCCTCAAGCAGGGCGCGCGTGCCGGTGAGACCCTGACGCTCTCGGGCTATGCCAACCGCGACCATTCGTGGGGCTGGCGTTCGGAATTCGCATTTTCGCATCACCACTGGCTATGCGCCTCATTCGACGATCGGTTCGTCGAAGCATCGGTGTGCGAGGACAAGCATTACCCCCACGGTCCCAAGCAGGGCGGGTGGATTTCGTCCCCGGCCGGTAATGACCCGGTTGTGGTGGTCGACACCCTCGCCGGGTATCGCGTGAGGCCGATGACACCGCTGCCGACCGTAATCGAGGATGTGCGCTACGCCGTCCGGACCGTGGGTGGTCAGGAAGCGACGGTGGTGGCTCACCTAGCCGACGACTACGGCCGACTCCATCTCGACCTACGTCACCCCGACCGATCCCTGATCTACCAGGACGTCCAGATCTTCTGCGATGTCACTCTCCTCGAGACCGGACAACGCGGAACCGGCGTGCTCGAGGTCGGCGCGATTGGCGCCGGCCCCGGCGTCGCCGATACCTGGCGACGGACCGCCTCGCGTGCGTGAACGACCGGGTGACGTCGGGCACCGGATCGGCGGTTGGCTCGCCGGCAAGCTCGGTGTCACTTCCGTCATCGTCGACGAACTGCATCGCCACGATGAGGGTTTTTCATGGCAGACGTACACGCTCCGCGCCGGGTGGCGCGATCCCGGTACGGATGCGGATCGCGTCCAGGGCTTCGCCGTCCGGATCGAGCCCGTGGACGGACTGCTCGCGCCGTACGACATCGTCCGTCAGTATCGGACTCATCGGCTGGTGCTCGACCATTCGGACGTGCCGATGGCGAAGCTGTTCTGGCTGGAGCTCGATCCGGATCCGCTCGGCATGCCGTTCTACGTGATGGAACGGGTGGCCGGTCAGGTGCCCGTCCAGTGGCGGCCGAACGATCCAGCCATCTTTCCCAGTGATGAGGTCCGTCGGGCCATCGGCCTTCACTTCGTCGACCTCGCGGCGCGCATCCATGCCATCGACTGGCGGGGGGCCGACCCCGGCCTGTTTGCGGATCCCGGATCAGCCGAGCAGGCGGCAGCCGAGGAACTCGAGCGGTGGGCCGCCTATTACGAGGAGTGCTGCCTAGTCGAGTTACCCCTGGTGCGCGAGGCGATTCTCTGGCTACGTGCCAATGTCCGTTGCTCGGGGCGGCTCGGCCTGTGTCATGGCGATTGGAGGATCGGTAACTTCATGGTGCGGCGAAAGCGCATCGTGGCCGTGTTCGACTGGGAACTCGCCGACTTGAGTGATCCGGTCCAAGATCTTGCTTACGCCGGTCTGCCGCTGTTCCGCGGCCGGGATCCCCGACTCTCCCATCTGCTCGACAAGGAGGAGTACCTCGATCGCTATGCCGAACGAACCGGCCTGGAGGTGGCGGATGATGTGTTCCAGTTCTGGACGGTGCACGGTCTGCTCAAGGCGACCGCATCGCACGTCCGGGGCTGTCGCGCCTTCCAAGACGGCCGGGCTTCCGATTTGCGCCTGGCCGCTATGGATCACCGCACGATCTATCTGTTACGCCACCTATCGCACGCCATCTCCGACACGGCCGTCCGATGATCCAGATCACGCTGGATAGGCTGATGGAGGGCATCGCTGCCGCCCTGCGCGAGGCGGTCGTACCCGAGCTCTCCGATTCCTACGCGCGCTCTCAGGCCGAAGCGGCTGCCAATCTGATCGCCAACCTCGCGACGCGCGTCCAGTGGCGGCCCGACATGCTCCAGGCTGAGCTGGGTCGACTGGAGCCGATCCTGGCTCACGCCGCGCGCATCGCACCGCGGCACCTGCTCGACCCCGGAGCACGGGCTCCGGCGGCGGAGACGGACGCGGGCGCGCTCGTCGCTCGCCGGATCGCGGCTCTCCGAGAGCTCGCGTCCGTGCAGACGTGGTTGGCCGGGGCGGCCCCGGCGGACGATCCCGAGCTCGCCCTGCTCGCGCAGGAAGTGCGGGCTTTCCTCGACTGGCAGCTGGATGACCAGCTCGCGCGCCTGCGAACCTGAACGCGCCTCGGTCCCCGGCTCGGTGGCGTCCCGCGCCGCGGTGCTGACCGCTTCACGCCGGCTCGAGCTGGAGCCGGTCGAGCTCGCTCCACCGGCCCCGGATCAGATACGCGTGAGCGTGCTCGCCTGCGGGATCTGCGCCAGCAACCTGAGCCTGTGGGAACGAGGGCCCACGGGGGCAACGCCGCCTCCGGGCGCGTCGGGACATGAGATCGCGGCGACGGTCGAGGCGGTCGGGAGCGGCGTCAGCCACATCGCCCCAGGCGACCGGGTGTGCATCGAGCCAAACCTGGCCGCCGCCTGCGGCAGCTGCTCGCCCTGCCGCTCGGACCGTGCCCTCCACTGCCAGAACCTCGCCACCTTGCCGACGTGGGGGTTCGCGGACCGGATGACGATTCGCGCTCCGGGAGCCATCAAGCTCCCCGCGGGGCTCGATCCACTCCGGGGCACGCTCGTCGAACCGCTTGCCTGCGCGGTGCATGCTTTGCGGATGAGCGAGGCCGCCGGCTATGGCGTCGCGTTGAGCAGGCCGGTCCGCGTCGCCGTGATCGGGGCGGGCGCCCTTGGGATTCTGGCGGCCTTCACCGCCCGTCGTTTCGGCGCGCGCGAGGTCGCCGTGGTTGCCCGCTACCCGCACCAGGCGGGCGTCGCCGAACAGGTCGGGGCGACGTCCGTCGTCGACGTTGATGGGCTAGCGAGGCTCAGGCCGGATATCGTGGTGATGGCCGCTGGTGGTTCGGGATCCCAGCTCTCGACGGCGGTCGACGCGGTCGCGCCGGGCGGAGAGATCTTGGTGCTGGGAATGCTGGCGGCGCCGCAGCCGTTCAACCTGCGCCGGGCCGGGTTTCGCGAGGTGCGAATCACGTTCGCGATGAGCTATGGCAGCGCGCGGGGTCGCAGTGACTTCGACATCGCGGTCGACCTGGTCAGCAAGAGCGCGGAGCTGGCGGCGCTGATCACCGACCGCAAGCCGCTCGCGGCCATCAACGAGGCGTTTGCCGTCGCCGCCGATCGTGGCGCGGGAGCGATTCGAGTGGTCGTCGAGCCGGAGGGAGACGGCGGGCCGCTCAGCTACGGGCGATGACGATCCCGAGCGTCTCGCGGTCGACCGCGTCCGGCGCGACTCCGGCCTCCCGCAGGATGTACTTCTGAACCCGTTGGGAGGGCGTCTTGGGAAGCACTTCCAGGAACCGGATGTACCGGGGCACGGCGAACCGAGGTAGTCGCCCGATCGCGAACTCGAACAGCTCGCGCGCGCTGGTGGCCGAATCCGAACGCGCCACCACGGCCAGCGCCACCTCCTCGTCTCCGTGCCAATCGACGGCGTAGGCAGCGCATTCGACGACGCCGGGATGTTGCGACATCGCGGCCTCCACTTCAAACGATGAGATGTTCTCCCCGCGGCGGCGAATCGTGTCCTTGATTCGGTCGAGGAAGATCAGATGCCCGTCAGCGCTCATCATGCCTCGATCCCCCGAGTGAAACCACAGGTTGCGCGTCGCCTCCAAGGTGGCCTCGGGCATGCGCCAGTAGCCCTTGAAGATCGAGTCCGGACCGGTGGGGCGAGCGACGATCTCGCCCGGCTCGCCGGGAGCGGCCCGGCGGTCTTGATCGTCGTGGATCTCGAACTCCAGGTGGGAGAGCGCGGGTCCCATCGTCTGCGGCGCGCGGCGGGCCACCGAGCTGAGCGTCGACTGCCCGAGCTCCGTCGAGCCGTAGCCCTCGTACATCCGCAGTCCGAACCGCCGCTCGAAGGCCTCCATCAGCTCGGCGCGAACCCCGCCGCCAAACGCACGCCGCACGGGATTGTCGATGTCATCGGCGCGGGGCTCGGCGGCGTACAGCAGCTGGATCACGGTCCCCATGTACGGGAACCAGGTCGCCCCGCAGGCTCGCACCTCGTCCCAGAAGGCGCGGACCGAGAATCGGCGGCGGAGCTCAACTCGCGCACCGAGGAACAGCGTCGTTGTCACGACGGCATTACGCCCGGTCCCGTGGAAGAACGGAAAGAACGAATACGCCACGTCCTCCGAGGTGAGCTCGAGGACGCGCAGCCAGGGCAGGACGTTGCTCGTGATCGCGCTCCGAGACGAGTGCATCACGCCCTTGGACGGTCCGGTCGTTCCCGACGTGTAGAGGATGTAGACCAGATCTGTTGGCTCGCGCGGCGATCTTGCCATCGGTTCGTGCGCCAGCGCCTCGGCGAGAACATGAGTTGGAAGTGCGGCGGTTGCGGGCTCCGCGTCCGACCCCACCACGACCAGCTGCTCCAGCTGCGGCAACTCGAGACCGGCTAACCGCGACAACCAGCGCTCCTCGATGAAGAGCACCCGAGCCCCCGACTGTTGGAGAACGTAGCTGAGAAAGGTTCCCTTGTAGTCCGTGTTGATCGGGACTTCGACCACCCCCGCCCAGGCGCAGCCGAACCACGCCGCCAGGTACGAGAGTCCGGCATCCAGCATCGTCGCCACCCGATCACCGGGGTCGATGCCCGCCTCGACCAGCCATCCGGCTACTCGCGCGGCCGCGTCGCGTAGCTGATCAAACGTCACCGAGCCGGTCGGGTCCGATGCGAACACGTCCTCGCCAAACCGCTCCGCCCGGTCCTCCAAGAGCGCGGAAAGCGTCATCTCGCCGCTGTAGATACGCTGCATCGTGCGAACGCGATCACCAACAGAGTCGTGCGGGACGCGCAGTATACCCACCAATCGTTTGGTTGATCAGGCTTCGTCCCCGGCGGGTTCCGACGAGTACTAGCCAAGGCGATCGGGAGTGGTCGGGCTGGACATAACCGTGTACAAAGCAGTGGCTAGTGACGAGTCGGTGTGCATCTGATCAACTCACGGCGGGAGCGGTGGATCAGCTTGTGTACGTCCACGGGGGTGAGCTCGGTCTGCGCCGCGAGCGCCGCGACGGAGAGTGGGTAATTCTCGACCCGCTGGGGGAGCCAGTAGCAGAGACGGAGACGTTGGAGCGGATTCGTGCGCTGCGGATCCCCCCGGCTTGGACGCAAGTTTGGATCGCCGGTCTCCCAAACGCGCACCTGCAGGCCACCGGCCTTGATTCCAAAGGGCGCCGACAGTACCTGTATCACCCGCTGTGGCGCGCGCGGCGAGACCACGAGAAATACATCGACATGCTCGAGTTTGCGGGTAAGCTGCCGCGAATCCGGGCCACCACCAGGAGCCTGCTCGGCGCGCGCCGCGGCGAGCGCGATCGGACCCTCGCTCTGGCGGTCCGATTGCTCGACATCGGCTTGTTCAGGGTCGGTTGGGACCGCTACGCTCGCGACAACGGTCACGTCGGTCTCACCACGCTGCGGCGCGAGAACGTGACCCTGCGAGGGCCTGAGGTTCATTTCGACTTCGTCGCGAAGTCGGGCAAGCGTCGCCGGATGACGGTGCGCGATCCGCAGTCGGTCGCTGCGCTGGCCGAGCTCAAGCGCCGTCGCGGCGTACCGGATGAGCTTCTGGTGTATCGATCCCAGCAACGCTGGCAGCGGATCCACGCTCCGGACGTGAACAACGCGCTACGCACCTGGGGGGAGGGCCCGTACTCGGCCAAGGAGTTCCGCACCTGGTCGGCGACCGTGCTCGCGGCCGTCGCTCTGGCTCGCGAGCACAAAACTGGCAAACGTGGCCCGAGGGCGGTCAGCCGGGCCGTGCGCGAGGTGAGCTCCGCGCTTGGCAATACGCCGGCAGTCGCCCGTGCCAGCTACATCGACCCACGCGTGATCACGCTGTTCGAGAGCGATCAAGTCATCGAGCTTCCCGAGGCGGCGGGGCCCGTCGCGTCCACACTGGAGATAGAACTGGCCGGTGACGACGTCGTCATGGAGCTGCCGACGGACGTCGACGGCGACGCGGCCCGGCTCAAGATCGAGCAGCGCGTGCACGCGCTGCTTCTGGCGGCGGGTTGAACGCGTCGTGCCGGTGACGAGTGAGCCAAGGTAGCCCCCGGTTGAGAAGCCATTGAGCATCGGTATCTAGCATGAGGCGGCGGGTGGGCTAGCCAGGATCAGATGCGAGCCAAGCAGCTCAAATAACCACAGGAGGTCTATGCCATGAATCCGACTTGGAAACCGCACGAAAAGCATGGTGAGCTGACCGGACGGAGCGACTTGCCCGACAGCGTCTTCGCGTTTCCGAACGAACGGAAAGAGCCACTGACCGATGCGACCCACGTCAGAAACGCGATCGCGCGTTTCGATCAAGTAATCGGCGTGTCCGACGAAGAGCGCGCACTGGCGTTCGCGAACCTCAAGCAGGCGGCCGACTATTACGGCGTTGACATGAGTGAGAGCGACTGGGAGGACCTCGGTAGCCAGCCGCATACCGGACGGACCGCCGAGGATCGACGCGAGTCCGCCCGCAAGGCCGTGGAGACCAAGCGGGAGAGGGGCGAGCTCTAAGCCCCCAAACAGCGAACTGAAAAGGAGCAACGATGGCTAACGACGACACGCTGCTTTACACGGCGGTCTACGACGACCTGTCGACCGCGCTGGCCGACCTGAGCGCCGTCGAGCAGCTACATCAGGACGAGCTGCTCGGGAAGTTCGACGCGGCTGTGATCGATCAGGAAAACGGCAAGCCACATATCGCCAAGAGACTTGATCGACCGCGAATTCGTGTGATTCCCGAGGTGTTCGGGGACGGAACGCTGCCGCGCAAAGAGCTCCACGATGCCGCCAGGGAGCTCAGTGCCAGCCAGGCCGGACTGATCGTCGTCGGCGAGCCGACCATAGAGAAGGGTCTCGACAAGGCCATCGCAGGTGCTGCGCGCGTCGTCAAGCGATCGCTCGACGCCTCGACCGACGAAATCGCCAGCGACCTGCAGGAAGCCCTCGAGAGCTAGCGCCACCCGACAAACCCGACGCCGCCGGCGCTCGACGACGACGTGCGCCGGCGCCTGCCGCTCGGCACGAGCCAGCTGGATCAACCCGAGCCCTGATTAGTCTCCTTGAGCGCGCCGCTGTCTCGGTTTTCCAGCAAGATTTGCTGCAGCGCGGTTCGGAGATCGTCCGCCGCGGCGGCGCTCAGGGGCGAAAGCAACGCGCTTTCGGCCTCGTCGCTTGCCTTCGTCGCCTGACGGAGCACGTCGCGGCCGGTGTCCGTGAGCGCCACGACGTTGCGGCGGCGGTCATCGGCGTCTGGATGTCGCGTCACGAGCCCTTTGCGCTCGAGCGTGTCGATGAGGGCGACCATTGTCGTGCGATCGACGCCCAGGCGCTGCGCCGACTCTTGCTGCGAGGTTGGCTCATGGTCGCCAACCAGGAACATGACCCCCAACTCGCGCGGGTCGATGCCAAGCGACGCCAGCGCGGACGCGTTGAGTACCTCCATTCGCATCGTCGCGTGCTTGAACAGGTAGCCGAGGCGACGGCTGGCTGCGGGACCTGGGCCGAGGTCGATGGACACGGATGGAGCGTACCGCGAGGCCCTGATCGTCAGCTATGCTGACGATCAGCATGCCGCACGTCAGTTTCGGGATCGCGACCGCGCCCCAGCGCGTTGACTACGCCGACATCTTGCGCGTGTGGTGCGAAGCCGACACCGTTCCCGAGATCGAGCACGCCTGGTTGTTCGACCACCTCATGCCGATCGGAGGAGACCGCCTCGGCCCGATCTTCGAGGGCTGGACGCTTCTGTCGGTGCTCGCGGGGCAGACCAGCCGTCTGCGCCTCGGCCTGTTGGTCACCAGCAACCGCTTCCGTCCACCGGCGATGCTGGCCAAGATCGCCACCACCGTCGACGTCGTCTCCCACGGGCGGTTGGTGTTTGGCATCGGCGCCGGCTCCCGGACGAGCGTGCCCGAGGCCCGCCGCGAGTACGACGCCTACGGTCTGCCCTACGTCGACTTCGCAGCCTCTGTCGATGCTCTTGCGGAGGCGTGCACGGTGATCAAGCTGCTGTGGACCGAGAGCGAACCGTTCGACTTCGACGGCCGCCATCTCCGCCTGGTCGGCGCGTTCGGCAACCCCAAGCCCGTTCAACGGCCACGCCCGCCGATCCTCATCGCCGGGCGAACCGCTCGGGTCCTGCGCGTGGTCGCCGAGCACGCGGACATCTGGAACATCGCCGGCGTCGACCTCGACGATGCCACGGCCCGCAGCGAACTACTCGACCGCTACTGCACCGAGATCGACCGGGATCCCGCCTCGATCATCCGCTCGTTCCACGTGCCGGTCTCCTACGGCGATCCCGCCGCCACGCGGGACGCAGTCGGCGCGGCCACAGACGCTGGATTCAGCCACATCGTTCTCGGCCTGAGCAACCCCTACCCAGACGGCATCGCCCGCTGGGTGGTCGACGAGATCGTCAGCCGGTCGCAGCGCTAAGGCGGCGCCTAAATCCGCGGGCGGACCGCCCACGATCTCGGGAGCGACTCGCCAGGCCACTTCATGACCCGCGCCCTTGACTTCAAGCGCTTGAAGTGTGTTTTGCTGCATCCATGACAGCTCTAACCATCCAGGACATGTCTCGGCGCAGCGGGCTGAGCGAGCCGACGTTGCGCTATTACGAACAGGTCGGCCTGATTGGCCCGGTGGCTCGCGATGAGAGCAGCGGGCACCGCCGGTACCGCGAGGAGGACCTCGATACGTTGCAGGCGCTCGCGTGCCTGCGGGCGATGGGCGTGGGCATCGAGGACATGCGGACCTACCAGGCCAACCGGGCCCGCGGCCGTGAGGCGGCGGGCGAGCAGCGCGATCTGCTGTTGGGCCATGCCGAACGCATCGAGGCTCAGATCGCGACGCTGCGCACCCACCTTGATTACCTCCACGCCAAGGCGGCGCTGTGGGATGCCCGTGAGCGAGGTGATCGCGACCCGGAGTCTGAGGCGAACCTGCGAGTGCAGGACATGATCCCCCGCCTCGAGGAGGTGGTGCTGCGATGAGCCCGGTGCTGGTGACGGGCGGATCGGGCTATCTGGGCACGCGGCTGATCGCTGCGTTGCTTGGCGATGGCCGTCCGGTGCGGGCGACGGTTCGCTCCCTGGATCGCGAGGGCGACGTCCGTGCTGCGGTGCGCCGCGGCGGTGCCGACGACAGTGGCCTGGAGATCGTCGCCGCCGAGCTGACCACCGACGAGGGGTGGGCGGCCGCGGCGGCGGGCCGCGAGGAGGTCCACCACACCGCCTCGCCGATGATCCAGACCGACAATCCCGACGAGGCGATCGTTCCCGCCCGCGACGGAACGCTGCGGGCCCTGACCGCTGCGCGCGACGCGGGCGTCAGGCGGGTCGTGTTGACCTCGTCGTTCGCTGCGGTCGGCTACACCCCCAAGCCGGGTGCCGAGTACACCGAGGCCGATTGGACCGACCCCGACACCCCGGGGCTGCCGGCCTATCCGCTGTCCAAGACGATCGCCGAGCGGACCGCGTGGGAGTTCATCGAACGCGAAGGCGCCGGGACCGAGCTGGTGGTCGTAAACCCGACCTTCATCCTCGGCCCGACGCTGACGACGCGCGCGCGTTCGTCGGTGCAGATCGTCAAGGCAATGCTGGACGGGACGATGCCCGTCGTGCGCCGCCAGCGGTTCGGCATCGCGGACGTGCGCGATGTAGCCGATTTGCACCTCCGGGCGATGGCCGGTCCCGACGCCGCGGGCAAGCGGTACCTAGCCCTGGCCGACGGACCAACCGTCAGCTTTCTGCAGATCGCCCAGACCTTGCGCGAGCGGCTCGGAACGCTCGCTGAGCGGGTACCGACCGAAGAAGCACCCGGACCGCAGCCGCCGCGACTGATCATCCATAACGATCGTGCCAAGCAGGAGCTCGGATGGCGCCCACGCCCGGCCGAGACGACGATCGTTGACACCGCCGTGAGCCTGCGCGACCTCGGACTCCTCGAGGAACGTCGATAACGAGACTCCGCCCAGGGATGGGCGCAGGGCTAGCGATGATCGGCGGCTGCGACTAGCCCGATCATCAGGTCGACCGCCTCGTCGGGTTCGAGACTGCCGTTGCGCACAAGCGAGCGCCAGGTGGCGAAGTCGAGTGCGTGGGCGATCGCCGTCGCGAGCCGGACGCGTGGTCGCCCGCGGGTGTGGCGGCCCTGCATCAGTGCTGCGTGGAGCGCGTCGAAGTGGTGCTGGAAGTTCTCGTCGGCCTGCGCGCTGGCTGGAACCAGCGGCGCATCTCGATAGACGTTTGTGAGCATCGGCTCGGCCCAGTCATACCACGAGTAGAGCTCGCCGAGCGCGTGCCGAAGGCGCTCGTCCGGATCGGCGGTCTCACGCCAGTTGGCGGGGTCAGGTGGTGGGTTACGGCTCGCCCAGTGAGCCGAGCAAGACAGGAAGAGCGACTCCAGGTCGGGGAAGTGGCGGTAAACGGTGGCGCGCTGGACCCTGGCCTCGGCGGCGATGCCCGCGATCGTCGTGCGGGCCGGGCCGATGGTTCCGTGCAGCTTCACGGCCGCCTCGGTGATCCGCAGACGCGTCTCGGCTTCCTGCTCAGCGCGGCGTCGCTTGTGGTACGCCCGACGCGGTGGGCTCTTTTCACTACTCATTCACGTATAGCGAATATTGACAGCCGAGCCGGAGGCGGGTAAATTCGTCGCACAGTCACGTTCGATCAATTTGTCAAGGAGGTTCGACGTGTCGGCGAGGACCACGGAACAGCTGGCGCGGCTCGATGCCGCGCGGGGGCCGCGCAAGCTCGGACCCGACGCGGGCAGGGCGGTCGATCTCGGCTCGGTCGGTGTCCGGTTCATGGCCTGGAGCGAAGAGACCGGCGGAGGGTTCTCGCTCGTCGAGCACCCGATCCCGCCCCGGACCCTGGTCGCGCCGGTGCACCGCCATGCAAACGAGGACGAGTACAGCTTCGTGCTCGAGGGCCGGATGGGCGCGTTGCTCGGCGAGGACGTGATCTACGCCGAGGCCGGGGAGCTTGCGTTCAAGCCCGCCACCAGTGGCACACCTTCTGGAATCCCGACGACACCCCCTCCCGCATCCTGGAGGTCATCTCGCCCGGAGGGTTCGAGCACTTTTTCGACGAGCTAGCCGTCCTGATGGCGCGCCCGGACTTCGATCCAGCCGAGATGAGCGAGCTCGGCGCCCGCTACGGGCTCGAGTTCGACCCCGGCAGCGTCCCGCGGCTGTGCACAGAGCACGGACTCGACCACCCGCTGCTGCACCCGGGCAATTCCCACGACTAATTTCCGGACGGACCCTAATCTTAATCTAACCGGGGTCGCCGACGCGATCCTCAGTGGCCGCCGGCCCTTGGTGGCTGGACGTAGTCGGTGGCTCGGAAGCAGCCGTGGATGTGGTCGTTGACCATGCCGACGTTCTGCATGAAGGCGTAGACGCTCGTGGGACCCACGAACCGGTAGCCCTGTGCCTTTAGCTGCCTGGCTAACGCCTCGGCCTGCGGTGTCGAGGTAGGGAGCTCCGCGCGCGACCTCGGCGCACGCTTGCGGGTCGTCGCGAAGGACCTCGCGAGCGCCGAAAGGGTGGGGGATGCGGCTCTCATCGCGCGAGCGTTGTCGAGAGTGGCATGGATCTTGGCGCGGTTGCGGATGATCGAGGGATCCTGCACGAGCCGTTCGACGTCCCGCCCCGTCATCGCCGCGACCCGCGCGACGTCAAAGTCGTGGAACACCCGTCGGAACGCATCCCGCTTGCCGAACACGATCGACCAGCTGAGTCCGGCTTCAAACACACCGAGGGTGAGCGCCTCGAACAACGCCGACTCGTCGTCCGTGGGCGTGCCCCAGACCTCATCGTGGTAGCGAACCGACGGGGTATCACCGGTCCCAGCCCAGCCACAACGCGGCCTGCCGTCGTAACCGGTGATCACGTCATCGTTCATCGAACTCTCCAGTCCACCAGTGTGGGCTTGTCTGGGTTGGCAATCCCGAAATCATGCGACATCTTGAGGCCAGCGGTCCCGGGGCGCTTGAGTCAGCCGACTGGTTCTCGCCCACTCTGCACCCCGTCACCCCAAATGGATGATGCGGCGGGCAGCGGCGCGGGTTTTCATCCACCGGTGGGGATCGGTGCGGCGCTTCCCGACATTGACGACAGGAGACCATCGTGGCTGAGACGTTGACGGACGTTCTGGTTGCCGGTTATCAGGACATCGACACCGCGACGCATGATTTCGACGCCTTGGCCGAGCTCGTGAAGGGTAGCCAGGTGGAGATCGAGGGGATGATCTTGGTCGCGCACGCGACCGATGGCAGCGTGAGCGTGCGCCAGACGGGTGATCACCTCGGCCGCAAGGGGGCGGGCTGGGGTGGCGGGGTCGGCTTGGCGATTGGCTTGTTTGCGCCGCCCTTGCTGGCTTCGGTGGTGGTCGGCGCGGCCGCGGGCGGGGTGGTTGGCAAGTTCGCCGATCGCCGCGTCAAGGATCAGTTGCAGGAGAAGATCGGCGAGAACCTGCCGCCGGGCTCGGCGGGGATCATCGTGGTGTTTGACGATTCACAGCGGGTGGCGATCGGGCAGGCTCTGGGCGGGGCGATGCTGCGATCTGTGGTGCACAGCGATAAGTCGGGGCTCGAGGCGCTGAAGGGGTCGTTGGAGGAGGCGATGGGCAAGTTCAGCCCGGATCGGACCGTGCTGCCGATTCCGGATCCGAACTTCGGCGGTGCGATCGGGCGTACGTTGGATCAGTCGGTTGCGGACTGGACGATCAACATGACCCCGAGGCCGCCCGACGGCGCGCCAAACGTCTTGCTGGTGCTGCTCGACGACGCCGGCTTCGGTAACCCGTCGACGTTCGGCGGTCCGATATCGACGCCGAACATGACGCGCGTGGGGGAGCAGGGGTTGACCTACAACCGCTTCCACGTGACCGCGCTGTGCTCGCCGACGCGGGCGGCGATGCTGACGGGTCGCAACCACCACACGGTCGGGTTCGGGTCGATCGGGGAGCTGCCGGCGCCGTTTCCGGGGTATGCCGCGTCGGTACCGAAGTCGTGCGCTTCGTTCGTGCGGGTGCTGCAGGCTAATGGCTACAGCACGGCCGGGTTCGGCAAGTGGCACCTCACCCCGGATCACGTGCAGGGGGCCGCGGGGCCGTTCGACCGCTGGCCGACGGGGTGGGGGTTTGATCACTTCTGGGGGTTCCTGGGTGGCGAGTCGGGCCAGTACGACCCGGTGATCACGCAGGACAACACGACGATCGGCGTTCCGGACGGCAAGGACGGCGCCGAGTACTACCTGCCCGACGACCTGACCGACAAGGCGGTGCAGTGGCTGCACGCGGTGCGCGCGCAGGATGAGACGAAGCCGTGGTTTATGTACTACTCGACCGGGTGCTCGCACGCGCCGCACCACGTGCCGAGCGAGTGGAGCGATCGGTATCGCGGGAAGTTCGATCAGGGGTGGGACAAGCTGCGCGAGGAGACGTTCGAGCGCCAAAAGCAGCAGGGTGTGATCCCGCCGGACGCCGAGCTGACACCTCGTCCCGAGGCGCTTCCGGCCTGGGACTCGGTGTCTGAGAACGAGCGGAGTCTGTATGCCCGGCAGATGGAGGTGTACGCGGGCTACGCGGAGAACTGCGATTGGAATGTCGGGCGGCTGCTCGACGCGATCGAGCACATCGGCGAGCTCGACGACACGCTCGTGATCTACATCTTCGGCGACAACGGGGCCAGCCTGGAAGGGACCGTCACCGGATCGTTCAACGAGCTCACTTTCCAGAACGGGCTCGTGTTTACGCTCGAGCAGCAGCTCTCGCTGATCGAACAGTACGGCGGCGTCGACGCCTGGGGGACCGACGCGACCGCGCCGCACTATGCCGCCGCGTGGGCCTGGGCCGGTAACGCGCCGTTCCAATGGGGAAAGCAGGTCGCATCCCACCTCGGCGGGACGCGCAACCCGATGGTCGCCGCGTGGCCCAGACGGATCAAGCCAGCAGGCGCCCTGCGCACCCAGTTCACACATTGCATCGATATCGGACCGACGATCCTGGAGGCGGCCGGCCTCCCGCAACCGACGAGCGTCGACGGCACCACGCAGAAGCCGATGGAGGGCACCAGCTTCCTCTACACGTTCGCCGACGCGGACGCCGCCGAGCGCCACACGGCGCAGTACTTCGAGATCTACGGCAACCGCGCGATCTACAAGGACGGCTGGTGGGCCGCGTGCAGGCTCGACCGGATCCCGTGGGACGCCACACGGGAAGCGCTGGCCAAGCTCGCGCCCGGCGCCTACGATCCAGAGCACGACACCTGGGAGCTGTACTACCTCCCCGACGACTTCTCACAGGCCCACGATCTCGCTGCCGTGCATCCCGAGAAGCTCGCCGAGCTCAAAGAGCTCTTCTGGGAGGAGGCCACCAAGCACAACGTGCTGCCGCTGCTCGCGGGCTTCTCCGTGTTCTTCGGGATGCTGCCCCCAATGCCAACCAAGACCATCCAAACCTTCCATGGCGACGTGCAGAACATCGCCTCAGGCATGATCCCGCGGATCGCCGGGCGCTCGTACGCGATCGAGGCCGAGCTCTCGGTGCCCGCCGAGGGCGCCGAGGGCGTGATCGTCGCCGAAGCCGACGAGATGGGCGGCTTCTCGTTGTGGGTCGATAGCGAGCGACTGCTGCATTTCAGCTACTCGCTGATGGGCGTAGAGCATTACAAGCCGGTCTCGGACCAGCCGATCCCGACCGGCGAGGTGACCGTCCGGATGCAGTTCGACGCCGGCCGCCAAGAGCGCGGGTCCGGCGGTGCCGTCTCGCTGTACGCCAACAACGCCAAGATCGGCGAAGGCCGGCTCGACAAGACCGTGCGCTTTCGCTTCTCCGGCTACGCCGGGATGGACATCGGCCGCGACAACGGCCTACCGGTCGACCGCGCGTACAGAGACCGTTCACCTTACCCATTCACCGGCACCGTGAAGAAGGTCATCTTCGACCTCAAACCCGGCACTCAGCAGGACGAGGAGCAGCTACATCATCACGGCAGCGCCGACGCCGTCGCCGCCGGGATCAGCGCTTAGATCAACGCTGCCGGCCTGCCATACGGCACACGGACTATTGACCGACGCGCCGATCGCCGACGCTGGCGGCCGGCTCAGCGGCACTGATCGCCGCGTTCGGCCGACCGTTCCGTCGCCCTCGGGGACGTGGGACGCCGCGAACGCGACGCCGGGGGGGAGCCTTTGTCAGCTCCCCCCGCACGCATCGTGCGACGATGGCCTCGTCGATCAGCAGACCTGGCTGACCACCATTCCCGTCCCGGCGTGTCCCGGATTCGGCGCGTATCCCGGGTTGGTCTTGACGACCACGATGTGCACCGTGTTGCCCGAGATCCCGGGGCCAGACCTCTTTACCGAGCTGGTCACGATCACCGCCATGTACGCCGGCAACGGACCAGCGGGCGGCGGCGGGCTGTTGCCCGCCCCGGTGTTCCACATCACTCCGCACGCCGGCGTCCGCGGGTTCAGCGCGAATCCTTTGAAGCTCCTGGGCGCTGGGCCGCCGCTCAATGAGTTGTGTCTCGACCATTGCCCGCCCCAGAACGTAACGTTCGTCCCGACGGTGCTGTTCTCATCACCGATGACGAACGATCCGCCGCCCGGCGCGAACGGAACGGTCCAGGTCACCTGCACGGTGTTCGAGGTAATCGTTCCGGCCGGGTTCGACGTCGATGCCTGCAGCGTGTCGGTGCCTACCTTGACGCTGCTGTAACTGAAACTGGCACGTCCTGTTGCGTCCGTAGCGCCGCTACCGGTGGTGCCGGCGTTGGGCCCAGCGGTGGCCTTGAACTTGATATCGGCTCCCTGCAACCCAGTCCCACAGCCATTGGTCAATCTAGCCGTCACCGTCGCCGTAGTCCCGACCATATGCGTTTGGCTCGGCGGCACGAGGGTCAGATTGGCACCTGGGCACGGCTGGTTGCCAATCAAGGTCCACTGCGTCGACTCGTTTCCTTTGTGCGGTCCGCAGAAAGCTCGGTCGACGCCGCCCGTGTTCAACACCTTGCCGCTGTCGGTGAACGTCGAGTCCGTGCCGTCGAGCGTCACATCCACTTTCGGAATGACGCCAGACTGATGGCAGTTGCCGGACCACTTGACACCGCCGGGACCGATGTCCGAGCTGTCCATGTGACCGGTGCTGGGGGAACACCCGTCACCGGAGCCACTCTTGGTCTGAGTGACGATCAGTTCGTGGCCCGCCGGCAAGGCGACGTTATGCGGCCAGATATTGTAAGTGCACGCGGCGCTGAAGTGAAGGACCACCGAGTTCACGGTGAGCGCACCGTGTGTGTTGTTGACGACGCGGACAGCGCCGGCGTCAAACACACAACTCGACGACGGCGAGCAACCCTCGTAGATGACGCCCGTGCCGCCCTGCCATGGCGTCGGGAAGTTCACCGGATTTGCGCGGAGGTTGTCCGCGTAGCCCACGAAAACGTTCACGCCGCCCGCAGCCCGGGCTCCGGAAGCCGCAAACCCGGCACACACTATCGCTAACAAGATGGCGCCCGCGAAGACAACCGACAGGCGGGCGAGAGAGCGTTTTGGCGCAAAAGCCATAGCCACCCCTTTCGGCCTTGCATTAATGACTCTATCGGCGCGCCAGCCGGCTGACGCTATTTGTTAACGCCAACGCTACCGCAGCTACGCCGCCGGATCCAGTCTAATGGGCGGGCAAGATCAGTGAAACTTCTCTTACATTGGAAGCGTCGCGGTCGGGCTTCCGTCGTGCTTCGACAGGTCTCGCTCGCCCGCTCGCCACTCGGCCCACACGGGGGAGAAGACCGCGCACACCATCGAGAGCGTCGTGAGGATGAACCCCCAGGTGAGCAGCGCGACCACGACGCCGAACGAGCCGAAATGCTTCCCGTCGGAGTTCAGCCAGGGTCCGAGGAACAACGGCGATACCGCCGAGGCGCCGCCGATCGCGACCGAGGCGAGGACCGCGCCGGGCACCAGGGCCGGTAGGCCGATCTTGCCGCGGAGCAGGTAGCGCGGCGTTCCCAGCCAGAACGCCGTCGAGATGATGAGATAGAGGGGAATGGCGAGCGCGAAGCTGGATTTCTTCAGCGTTCCCGAGGAGACGAAGAACAAGCCAAGCAGGGCGCTGAGCACGAAGAACCAGATCGTGAACCGCGCCTGGTCGGATAGGGTCCGGATCTCGATGCGCCAGGCGCGCGCGTAGACGTCTTGGTACAGCTGGCCGATCCCGATACCCCAGACGAGGAACCCGATGACGGCCGCGACTGAGGCCGCCAGCGCGTTGCTCGAGGCGGTACCGAACGTCTGGCGAACGAGGCTGGCCGTATCCCCGGTCAGATCCTGATGCATGATCAACTGTCTGGCGAGGACGTTGGTATCGCCGCCGGCCGCGTGAAAGAGACCGGTCGCTGCGAGCATCAGCGGGCCGACGGAGAGGAAGATGTAGATCGTCGCGGCGGATCCTGAGTTCCGGCTGGCCTCAAAGTACCTGTGAAACCACTGCAGGGCCAGCCGCCCGATCGGCGTGTCGGCGCGCTCCGCGAGCCAGGACTGCACCGCCCTGGCGCGACCTTCGATTCTCGCGGCCATGCACCGATTAGACCACCATCGGTCGGGTCTGTTCAACCCCTTCGGGCCTCCCGGCCGACGAGATTACGTAGTCGGCTCCGCAGGACAGGTCGAGGGCGCGGTGGGAGATTGTCGACGTGTCGATCACCGATCACGTCAACTTGAAGGAGGACCCCATGTCAACTCACCCCCAGCGCTCCGAGTCGGGCGCGGGGGGCAAGGGCATCTTCATCGCCCTGATCCCGTGGATCGCGCGAGCACGGTTCAGCGGGTCGCGCAGGGGACGACATGATTGTCCAGCCGCCGAGGGTCCCCGTGACCGACCGGCGCGAGCACGAGCTGCGAGCGCTGGTGGCGGCCAGACGTTGGGGGCCGCTGATCCCGAGGCGGTGGAGACGATCGCGACTCGTGTCGGCGCTGGTGATGATGGCGCGTGGGTGGGCGAGTGGACGGCCGGCGGAGGCGCAGCGTGGGCGTCAGCGAAGCGCGCGCCGAGCGCTTCGGCGTACCTGCACGCCGCGTCTCGCTACGCGGCCGCGCTGGCGCTGATCGACGAGAGCGACGGCTTGGTCGATCAGGATCGGCTCTGGGAGCGCCAGCGGGAGTGCTGGGACCGCGCAGTCGGGCTGCTCGGCGGCGAGCGACTATCGATCTCGTACGGGCACGCGACGTTGCCCGGGTACTCCTTTTGCCGCTGGCCCCGGCGTCCGGCCACTGGTGGTGATCGATCACGGCGGCCGGGTCGCTACTTCCGAGGCGCGGGCCGCGGGCGGGGCCGCAGCCCGCGCGTCCGGATATCACTGGATGACGTTCGACGGGCCGGGTCGCCAGGCGGCTCTGCGCTGGCACGGCATGGTTCTGCGCCCCGACTGGGAGGCCGTGCTCCGTCCGGTCGTGGACGCGATGGCCGCACGCGCGGACGTCGACTCGGCGCGGATCGCGGTCATCGGCCTCGACCACGCCGGATACGGGGTGCCATGAGCCTTGGCGTTCGAGCATCGGTTCGCCGCTGCGGTGCTCGCCCCCGGAATCGTCGGACGCATCCCGGCCCTGGCTCGATGTGCTCCCCGCGCCCGCGCGTGCAGCGCTGAGGGACGAGGACCGCGATTGGTTTGATCGCGAGCTGCATCTGGCGGCGCTGTTCAACCCCGAGATTCCCGACCGCCTGCGACGCCTGGGCCGCGGGTACGACTTGTCGGGGCTTCCGCTATACGACCTGGCGCGGCGGATTCGCGAGTTCCGGCTCGGCGATGAGGTGGCGCAGATCACCACGCCCCTTCGTGTGTCCGACCGGGCATGAGCACTGGGAATCTAGGCCCGGCTTCCGCTCTCATGGGTGCATGGCCGCTCGTCGGCCGCGACCGCGAGCTCGAGGTGATCGCATCGGCTCGGGCCAACCCGCCCGGGTGTGGTTGTCTTCGCGGACGCTGGAGTAGGGAAGTCGCGCCTGGCCCTGTAGGCGCGAGCCGCCGCCGAACGCGAGGGCGCCCACACCGGTTGGGTCCAAGCGACGCAAAGCGCGGCCGCGGTTCCACTCGCCGCCGTTGCGGAGCTGGTGCCGGACGAGGTCCGCTCGGCAGTACCAAGACGCATCGCGCTGGCTGGTCGAGGCCGAGATCCACTTCCAGCACCACGACCAGTTCAACGCGATGCTGTCGGTTCAGGCGCGGCGGGTCGGCATCGCGTGCTTCCGCGGCGATTTCGATGCCACCATGGTGGCCCTCGATCGGCTGCGGACGTTTTCCGAAAGCCACGAACCGTTGCCCGGGCAACGCGCGCCCGTCCGCCGGGCGGAAGGTTGGGCATTGCGGATGCGAAATGCGAGCGACGCCGGCCGTCAGCTGCTCGAGGACGCGGCATCGATGGAGGAGGACATGGTTGGCCCGGCGGCCCAACTGGCCTACGAGGCGCTCAGAGTGGGAGCGCCGGCCGCCCCCTGGCTCGAGCGAATCGCCGCCCGCTGTCAGTCACGGCTGATCACCGCCTACGCACGGCACGGCTTGGCGAAAGCGGCGCGCGATGGCGTTGCCCTGATGCAGGTAGCCGAGGAGGTGACGGCGATCGGCGCGCTGCGTTACGCGGTGGAGGCCACGAGCGATGCCGCCGCATCCTTCGTCTCACGGGGAAGGCAGGACTCGGCCCGGCGCGCGGCCGCTCGCGCCCGCCAGCTGCACGTTCCCGATCAGGGCGCCGAGCTGCCCGTGATCGACGGTCTCGACGCCATCGCGATCGATCTCACCCCGCGCGAAGCGCAGCTCGTGGGGCTCGCCCGCGAAGGGCTGAGCAACGCCGAGATCGCCGACCGTCTCGTGCTCTCGGTCCGGACCGTGGAGACGCATCTGTACCGGGGGATGCAGAAGCTCGGGATCAACGATCGCCGCGACCTCTAAGCGCGATCATCCGATTCGGGCGATGCGCTCCGAGGCGACGGCGGCGACTGTTCGTTTCATGCCTCGTTTCATGACACGGCTTGCTCCTCTTCATGGCACCCAATCCGTGCGGGTGACCCTGACTTGGCGCAATGCCCGGATCCGGAGGGTCCGGTTTGAGTACGTCAAGCCTCACCTGTTCCGGCGTTTGCTGGACGCGGTGCGATCGTGAGCCGCAGCCACTAGCTCCGCGTCAGGTGGGTTGCAGATCGCCCGGCTTCCAGGACCCGTCGAACGCTGCCGAGCCCGGTCCGTAGATACGGAAGCGCGCGCCCGACGAGTACCGCTCGCGCGAGGCGATCCGAGGCGCCTACGCGGGGCGATGGGAGCTCGAGCGCCGCGGCGCGCTGAGCGACCCGAACCGGGACCCTTGGGATGTTTGGCCAGGCCGCCTCAGGCGGTCAGCGCAACATGTGCTCGTAGTCTGGCATCGCTTCCGGTGTGGAGCTCCCCCGGGGGGGGGGGAGCGCTGTTCGTCGCGGGAGCCGAGCCCGGAGGCCGAGGCGAGCGCGGCGAACAGCGCTTAAGCGCTCCTGGCGACCCCCTCCTCGCCGAGCAGCTCGGCCAGCTTCTCGGCCGGAGTCATCCACCCCAGCGTCTGGCGTGGCCGGCCGTTGAGCGACGCAGCGATTCGATCGAGCTGGTCCTGGCTGGGGAGCGCGAGGTCCGTGCCCTTGGGGAGGTACTGGCGCAGCAGCCCGTTGGTGTTCTCGTTGCTGCCGCGCTGCCACGGGCTATGCGGATCGCAGAAGTACACCTGGATTTCAGTCTCCAGCGTGAAGCGCTGATGGGCGGAGAGCTCCTTGCCCTGATCCCAGGTCAGCGAGCGGACGAGGTGATCGGGCAGCTCCCGGATGCGGGCCTTGAGCGCATCGATCACCAGATCGCTCGAGCGGTCATACCCCAGGCGGGCCAGCAGCACATACCGGGTGTGCCGCTCGACCAACGTCGCGATCGCGGACTTCCCCCGCGCGCCGAGGATCAGATCACCCTCCCAGTGCCCGGGCACCGCGCGGTCCTCGACCTCGGCCGGCCGCTCGGAGATCATCACCATCCCCGCGATCCGCCCCCGCGTCTCCACCCGCCCCCGCGGCCGGCGCGTCGCGCGCCCGGTCCGCAGCTGCGCGGTCAACTGCCGGCGCAGCTCCCCGCGGGACTGCACGAACAACGAGCGATAGATCGTCTCGTGACTAATCCGCATCTCCCCATCATCGGGATACTCGCGCTTCAGTCTGGCCGAGATCTGCTGCGGCGACCAGAACCCCTCAAGCCCCGCCTCGACCGCCGCCAACAACCGCGCACAGCCAGACAGCTTGCCCGCCTTCGGCCGCCGCGCGCACCGCTGCGCACGCTGCTCAGCCCGCACCGACCGATACCGCTCCCGGCCCCCGTTACGCGCCAACTCGCGACACACCGTCGACGGCGAGCGACCCAACGCCCGCGCGATCTCCCGCACCCCCTGCCCCAACTCCAACCGCGCCGCGATCCGCGCCCGCTCCTCATAAGAAAGCCGCCACCCCGAATCCGACACCCGCCCACCGACCAACGCCGCGTGATCCCGCACCCGATACACCGTCATCAGCCCAACATCGAACGCCGCAGCGATATCCGCGACGCGATCACCCGCCCGCAACCGCTCCAACACCCGCTCACGATCAGCCGGACACAACCACCGAACCCGCTTCCTCGCCATCCAATCGCCTCCAATCAACACGAAAACACAATCGTGTTGCGATGACCGGATGAAACCGCCCCAACATGTTTGGCACTTCTCCCCAAGGGTCAGCTCAGGTGCAAACGCTGTTAACTCGCTGTTATGTCCGATTGGGCATCGTGGTCGCCTGAAACCCGATCCGTGGGCCGCCGATTGGCCTGCCACCAAGCGAGATGACCGCTCTGCGAACAAGAAGCGCCCGGGAGGATGCGATCTCCCGATCGGTGATGACGGTGCGTGGGGTTTCTCCCCGACTTGCCCGCCGGCTACGCCACCCTCGGACGACGGTCCGCTGGCGGCTGACGCTGCTGTACGGCGGTCTGTTTCTCGCGTGTGGGGCCGGCCTGCTTGCGATCACCTACACGCTCGTTGCCCACGCGACGGTCGCGCCCCCGTCGGTCGCACGTGTTCCGTTCCCGGCGCAGCGACTCGCCACGTCGGCCGCCATCCGAGCTCGGGCCCGCGCTCGACCGAGCCTGCTGACGAGGTTCTCGGCGAAGGCGTATGAACGGTTGATGCACTCGGGGACCGGCGATGTGTTTGCCCGGATCGTGAGCCACGGCCAGCGGATTGCGGACCTACACCAGCTGGAGATCTGGTCAGGGATCGCGCTGGCGATCATGGCGGTCCTCTCGAGTGTGCTGGGCTGGCTGGTGGCCGGGCGGGTGCTGGCGCCACTGCGCACGATCACCGGCGCGACCCAGCGGATCTCGGATACGAACCTCCACGAGCGGCTCGCCATGGGTGGTCCCCGGGACGAGCTGAGGCAGCTGGCCGACACGATCGACGGCCTGCTCCAGCGCTTGGAGGCCGCATTCGAAGCCCAGCGACGGTTCGTCGCCAACGCCTCCCACGAGCTGCGCACGCCGCTGACGACGATGCGCGCCTCGCTGGATGTCGCGATCGCCAAACCGCGCGTTCCATCACAGCTGCGGGCGCTGGATGCGAACCTTCGCGAGGACCTCGACCAGGCCGACCAGCTGCTCGAGAGCTTCCTGGTCCTCGCGCGCGTTCAGCACCGCGAGCTCGGGGTCCAGACGTCGGTGTCGCTGGCGCAGGTCACGGGTGAGGCGCTGGCGAGGCGCAGTGAGGCGATCGCCGCCAAGCACATCGAGCTGAACACGGCCGTGTCGTCGGTGCGGGTGACGGGCTCGGAGACTCTGCTGGCCCGGATGGTCGACAACCTGATCGACAACGCTGTGCGCCACAACCAAAGCCACGGGTTCATCAAGGTCACGACCGCGGCCGACGGTGAGACGGCCCGTTTGGTCATCGAGAGCGGCGGTCCGGTCCTCGACCAAGGCGCGGTCGCGCAGCTCGCCCAGCCGTTCCGGCGGCTCGGAGCCGAACGCACGGGCTCGCACAACGGCCACGGGCTCGGGCTCTCGATCGTCGCTTCGATCGCCGCCGCGCACGGCGGCGACCTCTCGCTTCACGCCCGAGGGCAAGGCGGGCTCCGGGCCGAGATCGGCTTGCCGGCTGCGACGGTCGTACCGGCTGCCACGGTGAACGGATGAGGGTTCTGGTTGCCGAGGACGTCCCGCGGTTGGCCAACACGATCGCCGAGGGGCTACGTGACCAGGGGATCGCGGTTGACGTCGCCTACGATGGTCACGAGGCGGCGGCGAAGCTCTACCTCAACCCTTACGACGTCGTCGTCCTGGATCGCGACCTCCCGGGAATCCATGGCGACACGCTGTGCCGGATGATCATCGATTCGGACGAGCCGGCGATGGTTCTGATGCTCACCGCAGCCGGCGGAGCCGAGGAACGCGTCGCCGGCCTGGCGCTGGGCGCCGACGATTACCTGCCCAAACCCTTCCACTTTCCCGAACTCGTCTTACGGATCCGAGCGCTCGCCCGCCGCAAGCCCGCGCCCCACACTCCGACGCTGCGGGCGGGGGGAATCGAGCTCGACACGCTCACGGGCGCAGTCACTCGCGACGGCGGCCAGGTCGAGCTGACCGCCAAGGAGCATGCCGTGCTGGAGGCGCTGCTCAAAGCCAGCCCCGGAGGGCTCAGCGCAGAACGCCTGCTCCAGCAGGTGTGGGACGAGAACACCGACCCGTTCACCAACACCGTCCGTGTCACGATCGCCCGTCTGAGGCGCAAGCTTGGAGAACCCAACATCATCGAAACCACTCCGGGGGTCGGCTACAGGATCACGGGTGATCACAACGGCACGGAGGAGTGAGACCGGCCCGAAGGTCGCGAGGGAGGCAACAGTTAGATAACGCGGTTCTCCGCCTGCAACTCACTGCGACGCAAACTCACCACCGTGCTGGACGACATCGCTAGAGAAGACGCGGCTCCGCGGTCATGTCGCCGTCCGCGTCGCCGGTGTTGACCGTGTCGCGCGGCTCGATCAGCAGCACTTCGGTTTCCTCGAGTGCGTCGGGACAGTGCTCGACGCCACGCGGGACGACGAAGATCTCCCCCGGCTCGAGCACGACATCTCGGTCGCGGAGGTGGATCGTGAGCTGACCGCTGATCACCAGGAAGAAGTCGTCGGTGTCGTGGTGCTTATGCCAAACGAACGGTCCCTTGACCTTGACGACCTGGAGCTTGTAGTCGTTGAGGAAACCGACGATGCCCGGCTGGTAGGGCCGGTCGAGAAGCGCGAGCTTGTCGGCAAGATTGATCTTCTCGTTCATGTCCAGTGGGATTGTGGCTGATCGCGGTGCAGTGGGCTGCGGCGGTGCGTAGGCTTTAGCGATGTCCGCGCCCACGGATGACACTACGCTTCTGATCGTCGGCGGCGGGCGTATGGGGGAGGCGTTGCTTGGTGGTCTCCTCGCGGCCGGGCGCCCCGAGGGCGAGCTCGCGGTCGCTGAGGTGTCGTCCTCGCGTCGCGAGGAGCTGGCCGAGGCGCATCCCGGGGTGGCAGTTGTCGAGGCGGTCGTTCCTGCGCCTGCCGCGGTGCTGGCGGTCAAGCCGGGCGACGTTGCCGACGCGGCGCGCGCGGTTGCCGACGCCGGGGCCCGTCGCGTGCTGTCGGTCGCGGCTGGGGTCACGACGCGTGCGATTGAGGCGGCGGCGGCGCGGCGACTCGCTGTCGTCCGCGCGATGCCGAACACGCCGGCGCTGATCGGCTTGGGGGCAGCGGCGATCAGCCCCGGCACCGCGGCCGACGAGGAGGATCTGGCGTGGGCCGAGGAGGTGCTCGGCGCGGTAGGGGTGGTGGTCCGGGTTCCGGAGGCGGCGCTTGACGCGGTCACGGGTCTGTCGGGCTCGGGTCCGGCGTATGTGTTCCTGGTGGCCGAAGCGATGGTCGAAGCCGGCGTTCTGGCCGGACTGCCGCGTGATGTGGCCGAGACGCTCACTTTCCAGACCCTCCACGGATCCTCGCGGTTGCTGGTCGATGGCGGGCTGGGGCCCGCCGCGCTGCGGGCCGCGGTCACCTCACCGGGTGGGACCACCGCGGCCGGGCTGCGCGAACTTGAACGCTCGGGCGTGCGAGCGGCGTTCCTCGACGCCGTGACCGCGGCGGCGGCGCGCTCGCGCGAACTTGGGCAATGATCCTGCTCTCGCGCACTGTCGGGTGCGGTCATATTCGCGGTGGCTGAGCTTCGGATCGATCACGTCATCTGTGCTGCCGGCGATCTCGACGTGGCCGCCGCGCGGTTCTCGGACGAGTTTGGCCTGGGGTCGGTGGCCGGCGGCGTCCACCCAGGTTGGGGCACCGCGAACCGGATCGTGCCCCTCGGTCACGAGTACGTGGAGCTGGTGGCGGTGGTCGATCGCGGACAGGCGGCAACATCTGACTTCGGCCGCGCGGTGTTGGGCGCGGTGGCGAACGGCCAGCACCTTCTCGGGTGGGTGGTCGCGACCAACGATCTCGAGACCATCGCCACCCGTCTGAACCTCGAAGTCACGCGTGGATCGCGGACCAGGCCGGACGGGTCCACCCTGGGCTGGAGGCTGGCGGGTCTGGCGACCGCGCTGTCGACGGGCGCGTTGCCATTCTTCATCCAGTGGGACGATCCACCCGCGCTTCATCCCGGCGCCGCCGTAGTCGAGCACGCCGTCAGTCCGCGCCGGATTGCTTGGATCGAAGTTGCCGCAGGACCGGGGACGGTGCAAGGTTGGCTGGGCGAGCACGACCTTCCGGTACGGATCACCGAAGGCCCTCAAGCGCTGTCGGCCTTCGGGATCGCCACCGCCAACGGCGAACTCGTGCTGCGATAACGGCTCATAGGGTGTCACCACCCGGCGGTGCCGTCTCGAGATCGAGCTGGGCGAGCCGCTCGGGGTCAACCAGGGCTTCGATTGCGATGATCCTCCCGTTCGTGACCGTGAACGCCATCACCGAAAACAGGCGCCCCTGCGGCGCTACCACCGCCCCCGCGGCACCGTTCACGAGCGCGGGGGTGACGAACGGGTAGAGCCGGGAATACGTGGCCGTGTGCTCGGCCACCGCGTCCGCGCCGCGAAGGATGAGCGATGCTTCCTCGCGCAGAACGCCGCCGTCGATCCGGAGTTCGACATCCGGTTGAAGCACCCGCAGGAGGGCGTCGAAGTCGCCGTCGCGTGAGGCGGCGAAGAACGCGTCGACCACGCGCCTCTGTCGCACCAGGTCACGGTCTGGCTCCGGCGAGTTCCGTACGCGCCGGCGCGCGCGGCTGGCGAGTTGCTGCGCGGCGGCTTCCGAGCGGTGCAGAGCAGCGGCGATGTCGGTGAACGGCACGCCGAACACGTCGTGGAGCACGAACGCGAGCCGCTCGCTGGGAGTCAGCGCGTCGAGCACCACGAGCAGCGCCAGCCCTACCGAGTCGGCGAGTAGCGCCGCCTGCTCGGGGTCGACGCCGCCGGACAAGCTCACCACGGGGTCGGGCACGTGAACTTCCGAGATCTCCTCCCCGCGCGCGCGTCTGGAGCGCAGCATGTTCAGGCACACCCGCCCGACGACCGTCGTGAGCCAGGCCTGCATGTTCTCGACGCGCTCGGGGTCCTGGTCGTGGATCCGGACCCAGGCTTCCTGCAGGGCATCGTCGGCCTCGGTCAGTGACCCCAGCATCCGATAGGCGACCGCGCGCAGGTGCGACCTGTGCTGGTGAAAACGTTGGCTCAGCCACTCGCGCTCGTCCATCCTTGCGATCACCAGTGGTATCGATAAGCCAGGTCTGTCGTCAGGGCGGCCACCGCCAGAACGAGGAAGCTGACCGCCCCGCCTACGCGCTGATCACCCGCCCGCGCGTGCGCCGCAACCGCGCAGATGAAGTAACCGACGAGCCCGATCGCCGCGGCCGTCCCGAGCCCCGACACGGTGAGGCCGATCAGCAGTCCAAGTGCAGCAGCGGTCAACACGACTCCAAACGGAATCATCCATCGCGCCGACACGTGCACTCGGTCCGCGACGACCTTGACCGACTCGGCGCCGGCGAAGTTCAAGGCGGCGGCGTAGCCGTTGGCCAGGGCCACCACAATCGTCGTGACGACGTAGGTGATCTGCATACGACTTAAGACACGCGCGACATGAGGAACCTGACTGCACGACCGATGAGCGGATCGTCCAGCTCCTCCGCGCCGCCGGCTGGCGCGTTCGCCCCGCCGGGTTGAGCCGGCGCCGCGGTCGCCGCGGGTGGTCTGGTGCCTTAACTGCGCGAAATCGGGGTCTCCGCCCGTAGGCTTCCGGGGGTGTCGTCGCTCCCCCTTGCCCACGAGCCGGCCAATGTGCCACTGCGAGGCGAGCTGCGGTACGGCTGGGAGTTCGCTCGCCTCGCCGCGGCGCCGGAATTCCTTCGCCCGGAGCGTCGCGCGGACGCACCGCCGGTCCTGCTCGTACCCGGGTTCCTGGCCGGCGATCAGTCGCTGACCGCGCTGCGGGCCTGGCTCTGGCGGCGAGGATCGCTCACCGCGCCGGCCGGTATCTGGCTGAACGTCGACTGCGCGGAGCGGGCCGTGAACGGCATCGAGCAACGTCTGCGGCAGCTCGCGTCGCGCGCCGGGCGTCGCGTGGTAGTGATCGGCCAGAGTCGCGGTGGCATGCTGGCTCGCGTCGCCGCCGTGCGCAACCCCGATCTGGTGAGCGCGCTGGTGATGCTGGGCTCGCCGGTGCTCGATCCGCTCGACGTCGGGGCGGCCGTGCTGCGCGCCGTGCGCTCGGTGGCCCGGCTCGGCGACTTGGGGATTCCGGGCATTTTCTCCCGCGAATGTGGCGACGGCGAGTGCTGCGCCGAATTTCGAAAGGACCTGCACGCGCCGCTGCCGTCGACGGTCAGCGCGGTGGCGGTGTACTCCCGTACCGACGGCATCGTCTCGTGGCGCGCGTGTCTCGATCCCTGTTCGAGACACGTCGAGATCGACTCGAGCCATTCCGGGATGTCGGTGAACCGGGCCGTGTACCGAATCCTCGACGAGGTTCTGGTGGCCGTCGGCGATCGGCGCTGAGGTCCGCGCCGTCAGGCGGCCTCTGCGGCCTCTCCGAACCGGCGCAGGCTCCAACCGTTCGGCGATCCAACCGCGTCGCGCATCTGCTCCCACCCATCCCCGTGACGATCGATGTGGCGGTGCTCCAGTTCGACCAACGTGCGGTCGGGGCCCAGAGCGGTGAACCGCACCTCGGCCTCGCTGGTCTTCTCGTGGTCGGTCTCGATCTGCCACTCGAGGCTGATGTCCCAGCTGAACACGACGCGGTCGGGCGGGTCGTAGACCAACACCCGCGCCCAGTGGCACTCGCTGCCGTCGACGCCACGATCATAGACGTGGCCGCCGACACGGGGCTCGAACACCATCTCCGCCAGCTCGCCCCGCAGGACGTGGTGGTCAGGCGACCACCAGGTTCCGATCCCGTCGGTGAAGATCGAGAACGCGCGCTCGATCGGCGCCTTGACAGTAATCGACGTCCGCACCGCTGTATCCGACGTTTGAACGGTCATATCTCCTCCTCGGTTTGTCCTTCGACGGCCGATCGGTGGGTCGCGCGCCTGGTCGGGTCGCCGAGCGCCCCACTGTCGGGTTGCCGAGCGCCGCCAGCCTCTCGATGCCGTAAGTCTTCACTTACGGTAAGTGTAGGCTTACGAGTGGCCGACGTCAAGCGAATCTCTCCGGGTGACCGCCTCGCCGCTCCGGAACCGCAGTAGGCTGCGCTGAAACCAACACGGAGGTGCGCCGATGTATGCGAGGGTCACGATCTTTCCGGGCCTGGCGCCAGAGCGCATCAAGGCCACGCTCGAAGAATTCAGGGAGAAGCATCTCCCGTTGTTCGAGCAGCAGGAGGGCTATTGCGGCGTGTGGGCTGGGGTCGATTACGTGGGCGGACGGGCGATCGCTGTCACGTACTGGGACTCCCTCGACAACCTCCACGCGAGCGAGGTCCTGGCAAACCAGGTGAGGGCGGCGGCGGTGTCCAGGGCTGGTGTCGACCGTCACCGTCCGCCGGTAATAGATCGCTACGAGATCGTGCTCCAGAAGGACGGGGTCACCGGCTGACCCGAGGCGGGTGATTGCCGTGCCCGCCGGACAGCGTGTACGTCCGGCGCGGAGCCGATACTACGTTCGTGACGGTCGCGACCGGCAGAGCGCACGCCCCCGCGGCTTGGTGAGGTCCGCGATGCGCGTCGTCGCGATGATTCAGACCTACAACGAGCGTCGCTTCATCGCCGGCTGCATTGAACATCTGCGCGCCCAGGGTGTTGACGTGTACCTGATCGACGACGCATCGACAGATGACACGGTGGCGATCGCCGAGCGCTATCTCGGTCGGGGCGTGATCGCGATCGAATGTCTACCCCCGCACGAGGTTCACGACTGGCGGGAAATCTGCCGGCGTAAGGAGGGCTTGGCCGACACGCTCGACGCCGACTGGCTGATTCACCACGACGCGGACGAAATCAGGGTGGCGGTCGCGCCGCGGCGATCGCTCGCGCAGGCGCTGGCCGAATACGACGAGGCCGGCTACAACGCGGTCAATTTTCTCGAGTTCACGTTCGTGCCCACCCGTGAGTCGCCCGACCATGATCATTCGTTCTTTCAGCGCACGATGCGTTCGTACTACGCGTTCGCGCCCCGCTTTCCCGCGCGCCTCAACGCCTTCAAGCGCCAGGACGGACCGATTGAACTAGCATGGTCAGGCGGTCATCAGGTTCGCTTTGACGGTCTCGCGATGGCGCCCAGATCGCTTTACATGCGCCACTACCTGTTTCTCAGCCACCAGCAAGCAATCGAGAAGTATGTCCACCATCGACCGTTCGCGCGGGAGACGATCGCCGCCGGCTGGCATTCCTTTCGCCCGAAGTTACAGCCGGAGATGATCGAGCTCCCGCGGGCGAGTGACCTGCTCACCTACCACGGTGACGCGCGGTTAGATGCATCCGAGCCGCGCCGGAGCCACCTACTCGATGACCTCGTGGCCGCCGCGGCGGCGGACCGCGGCAACCTGCGGGTCAATACGGTCGCCGCCTGAGGCTGAGCAGGCCGGCGAAGCCCGGCACGGCAAGCTAGGGGGGGCCACACGGATCCAGATCGCTGGCCACGCGCCTACGGCGGCCGGCGTGGACGTCCGGGTCGTACCAGACAATGGCCGCGCCGATGCGGAACGTGGCGATCGTCCAGGCCTCCAACCAGGGCCGGCTCCCCGAGAGCTAATTGTCGGCGGTATCCCGGACAGCCCAGTCGCTGCCAGTCGCCGCCGGCCGCGCGGTGTCGCTCGCGCGACGACGCCAGCTCACGTTGACGCAGGCCAGCATCCTCCTGACCACGGCGCTCGCGCTGGGTCTGCGGGTTTACCAGCTCGCTCGGCCCAACTACCTCTTCGGTCCGACGACGTACGACGACGGCGCCGACTTCGGCACCGCACTGCGGCTGATTGACGGGTCGCTCCCCTATCGCGATTACGTCTTTCTGCACCCCCCCGGGATCGCCCTGCTCCTCTCGCCCGTGGCGCTGTTGGCGAAAGCGATCGGTTCCGATGGGGCGTTCGCGGTGGCCCGGATCCTCACCGCGTGCGCCAGCGCGGCCGGCGTCCTGCTGGTCGGTTTGCTGGTGCGACATCGCGGCGTGCTCGCCACGACCCTGGCCTGCGGACTGCTCGCGGTCAATCCGGACGGCATCCTCGACGCCAGCTCGGTGTTCCTCGAGCCGTGGCTGATGGTGGCGTGCCTGCTGGGCGCGCTGATCATGTTCCAGGGCGACGAGCTGACCTCGAGCCGTAAGCGACTTGCGCTCGGCGGCGTTGCCTTCGGCATCGGCGGCGCCATCAAGGTGTGGGCGATTCTTCCCGTGGTCCTGCTGGTGTGGTTCTGCTGGCGAGCCGGCGGCCGACGGAGCGTGACGGCGTATCTCGGTGGTGTGGCGGCCGGCTTCGCGGTCCCGGTCCTCCCGTTCGTCGCCATGGCGCCGAGCCGGTTCTGGGGCAGCGTCATCGTGGCCCAGCTGTCGCGAACCGACGTCGCCCGTGTCCCGCTGCTCATGCGCCTGGTCAGCTTGTCGGGGGTCCAGGATCTCGGCGCCTGGGGGGCACGGCCACCGACCGGCGCGCAAGTCGCGAGCTGGATCGTGATCTCCGCCAGCCTGGCTATCGCCGCACTGATGGTCGTGCGAGTGGCCTACGCGGCGCTGGCCAGAACCCGCTCCCTGCCAACGCTCGATCGCTTCGTGATCGGGACGTTGGCGGTCGCGCTGGTGGCGTTCCTGTGGCCGGCCGACTACTACCCCCACTACGCGGGCTTCTTCGCGCCATTTCTCGCCCTGGCCATCGCGCTCGCCGTCACGGGCCTCGTCGGGGGGCTGGCTCCGGCGTCCGTGCGGCGGGTGACGATCGTGGCGGCGATCGCGATCGCGGCCATGGCGGGCGTCCGGCTGTACCACGAGGCTGGCCTCGCCGCGCCTTCGCTGACCGCTTGGGTCGACCGGCTCGTACCGCCAGGCTCGTGCGTCGTCACCGACAACGCATCGATGACGATCGCCGCCGACCGATTCATCGCCACCAACCCGAACTGCTCCAAGATGGTCGACGCCTACGGGACGTCGCTCGCGCTCGCGGGTGGCCGAAATGGACTCCTGGTTTCAGGCGCCGACGTGTCGCTGCAGTCGGTGTGGCTGTCCGGCTTGCGCCAGGCCAGGTTCGTGTGGCTCCAGTGTGGGCCTCCGGCCGCGGCGAGCTGCGACGAGCGCGGCCGGACCAACCGCCTGATCCCCTGGACGCCGGAGATCCTCGGCTACTTCCACCGTCATTTTCGTCTTCTGGCGACGGGGACGGGTCTCCTCGACGTGCCGGCGTATCTCTACGTCCGCGTATCGAGCTGAGCGGGCGGACGGCCGTCTCGCTCGCCCGGCGCGGCCGTGATGCCCCCGATGATCGCGGTCGCCGTCCCAGGCGCGTCTCCCACCCTGAGCTGAAGAACGGTTACCTGCCCATAACTCACAACCTTCACCTCTACCTGCGTCTAAGGGCCCGTCCGAAAATTATTTGCGGTTTTGACGGCGTCTGAACGCGCCTGACGCCACCGGCTCGCCCTCAAATACTCCCGGTATTATCGAGGCGAGCCGGCGGCGCCAGTCACGCCCAGTCACGCGTCAATTCCCACAACTAATTTCCGGACGCACCCTAAGTGCATCCTTACGCGGTCGCTGACGGCGTGCCAGTTCCCCGGACAGGATAGAGTTGGTCACGAGGGCAAAAGAGACTGGAGGCCTTGAAATGGAGAGAAGTGACCAGGGACCGCGCGAGGACCCCGTTGATCAGGACGGCATCACCCGCGCCGATCTGCTGAAGTCCGCCGCGGTGGCGGCGCCCGGCGTGCTGCTTGCCGGCTCCGTCGCGTCGGCCGCCGCCCAGCCCCGTTCCCGGCCGCGTCGTAGCTCGGGCCGTGGGGTGGCCGGGATGAACGTGCTCGTGTTCATCACTGACCAGCAGCGGGCGATCCAGCACTTCCCGCCCGGCTGGGCTCAACGCAACATGCCGGCGCTCACGCGTTTGAAGCGAAACGGCCTGACGTTCGAGAACGCGTTCTGCAACTCGTGCATGTGCTCCCCTTCCCGCGCGACGCTGCTGAGCGGTTACTTCCCCGCCCAGCACGGGGTCAAGTACACGCTCGAGGAGAACATGCCCGCCTCCGAGGGCTACCCTCAGGTCGAGCTCTCGACGAGCTTCAAGAACCCCGCCACCGTGGTTGAGGCGGCCGGCTACACGCCGGTTTACAAAGGCAAGTTCCATTGCGTCAAGCAGAAGCACAAGCGAGGCTGGGTGCCTTCCGACGTCAACCAGTACGGCTTCACGCGTTGGGACCCGCCCGACGCCGGCGCGGACCAGACGCTCCCCGAGGCCGGAGGGCCTCCGGGGGGAGAGCCCGACAACGACGGCCGCTTCATGCACGACGACGGCAGAGCTGCGGCAGGCAAAGAGGGCGCGCTCGAGTACCTCGAGTCGCACGCCTCGCGCCAGGAACCGTTCTTCATGGTCGTCTCACTCGTCAACCCGCACGACGTGCTGTTCTATCCACCGACGTTCGATCAGTCGGGTTACGGCGATCGTTGGCTCAACGGCGAGATGCACTTGCCGCTCACGGTCAACGAGGACCTGTCGACGAAGCCGACCGTACAGACCCAGTTCCTGAACATCTTCAACGCCGCGCCCGACAACAAGCTCAGGACGCCCCAGATGAAGCGCAACTACCTGAACTTCTACGGCAACCTGATGCGCTCCTCGGACCATTACCTGCAACAGATACTTCGTACGCTCGAGCGGAGGCGACTGCTCGACGACACGCTGATCGTTGTCACGTCGGATCACGGTGAGATGGGTTTGACTCACGGTGGGATGCGCCAGAAGAACTTCAACTTCTACGAGGAAACGATGCACGTCCCGCTCGTCTATTCCAACCCACGTCTGTTCAAGCGCCCGCGCACCAGCCGGGCAATCGTCTCCCACGTCGACTTCGTGCCCACGCTGGCCAGCTTGGTCGGCGCGCCGCGCCGCGCCCGCGACAACTGGCAGGGGATCGATTATTCGGATCAGATCCTGTCCGACTCACCTCGCCCGACGCAGGACTACACGGTGTTCACCTACGACGACTACCAGTCCGGACAGAACACCCCACCCTACCCAGGGCAGGCTCCGCTGGAACCGTGCCCGGTTCACGTCCACAGCATCCGGGAGCATCGCTACAAGCTGGCCCGTTACTACGACCCAAATGGGGCGGTTGCGGATCAGTACGAGATGTACGACCTCCTGAGGGATCCGCTCGAGCGTGTGAACCTGGCCTACAGTCGGTATCACCGCACGCCGGTCCAACAGGCCCAGTACCGGCGGCTGCGGCTCAAGTTGGAGCACGTCGAGCGAACGCGACTGCAGCCGCTGTAACGCTTACCGCGACGCCGTGCCGTCGGCCGAGAACCGTTCGATGATCGCGGCGACGCGGGACGGATCCTCGAGCTGCGGATAGTGCCCGAGGTCCGCCAGACGGGTTACGGGCGCACGGGGACGTAGCTCGAGGACCGCCTGGAGTACCGCCTCGGTGCAGATCGGATCACGTCCCGCCCAGGCCAGCTCGAGGCGTCCCGGCCAGTCGCGCAGGGCGCCGTGCCAGCGCCGCGCGTAGGCGACGCGCTCGTGCAGATAGAAGATCAGCCGGTCGACGATTCGGTGGCCGCGGTTATAGGTCAGGAGCGACCACTGGTCCTGGGCCTCGGCTCCTGACAGGGGATGCTCGGAGGAGAATATGCGCGCGAATTCGAACTGGAAGGACCACTGGCTGGTGAGCCGGGCGGCGAGCGGGCCGAATCGGCTCCGCAGAATTTTCTGGCCGGTGGTGAGGCTGGCCCGCTCGATCACCATGCTGCCGTTGAACAGCAGTACCCCGTCCAGGCCAAACCTCAGCCGTCCCTCGAGATCGCGGGCGAGTAGCTCGGTGGCGACCGAGGTGCCCATGTCGTGCGCGACCAGCCACAGCCGCTCGTAGCCTGAACGGGCCGCCATCGCCTCGACGGCGTCCGCTTGGCCGAGCAGCGAGTAGAGGTGGTCCGGTGGCTTGTCCGAGAGCCCGAAGCCGAGGAAGTCAAACGCGGTCAGCCGTCGCGAAGCCAGCCGCTCCAGAACCTGTCGCCAGTCGTAGGAGCTCGACGGGTAGCCGTGGAGGAACACCACCGGCGGCCCCTTCCCGGCCTGGCGGCGCACAAACAGCCTGTGGCCGTCGACGGTGGTCAGTTCGCCTCCGGACCGCCACGCGTCCACGCGCGGGGTCAGGAGCTGACCATTTTGCACGCGATCAGACGGGAGTCGGCGAGCGCAGCCGCCCGGTGGGCATGGATCTCGAGGTAGCCAGGATCGGTCGTCATCTCGAGGAAGGCGCGCCGCGACGGGTACTCGGCGAGGATCACCAGGTCCCACTCCTCGCCCTCGGGTGCGATCACCGCTTGTTCGGGCGCCGCGACCAGCAGGACCCGGCCACCGACGCGCTCCAGGTGCCGCTGGACCGCGACCCCGTAACGTCCGTACGCCTCCGCTCCCGTGATGGCGTCCTCGGCGTCGATCCCGCCGGCCTGTGGCCTGAAGCGCAGCAGGTTGAGCATCACGATCGGCCCGCGGTCGTCGGCCGCAGCCAGACGTGCGAACTGCTCCGGTGTCGGCTCGATGCTCCCCGGCAAGGTCGGGGCATCGTCCCGCGACGAGACGCTCACGGCTCCGGCACCGCCCGCGACGTGGCCAGGGTTTGCCCGGTCGAGCTGAGCGCCCTAACGGCGAACGTCTTGGCGTGGCTGGCCACCGTGATCTTGGTCTCGAACCCACGATCTGTGGTCGAGCCGATCGGCTTCAGCGAAGACCGGTTAGCGCCGGCGAGGAGCTGCCAGCGCGCCACCGTCGTGGCGCCGTTCCAGCTGGCGAAGATCGAGACGCGCGAGGCCGACGCGCGTCGGGCGGCGATCGCCGGACGAGTGTGCGGCGTCGCCTGCCATGGAAACAGGTACTCCCGGTAGCTGCCATCGTCGATCGGCAGGCTGGCGTCGAACAGCACCTTGCCGGTGGGCGAGAACTCGGAGAAGAACGGAGTCGATCCAAACCCCACGAACTTGTTCCCGCCGGCGAGGTTCTGCAGGCTTCCCTCGCTGTCGGCCTGCGTGTCCGCGCCGGTAGGCACGAACTGGCGCACGACCGTTGCGGTGTGGTGACGCACGTTCAGGGCGAGGATCAGCCCCCGGGAGGACTTCGCCTTCCTGGGCGGACCCCCCTCGTCGTCGAATAGGCTGACCCGGTCTCCGCGGAGCCGTTGCGCGTCGTGCTGGAAGTAGAACCGGGCGCCCCGCCCGAGCCGGAACGTGCTGGCCTTGCCGCCCAGCGTCCATACGATCCTGCCGGTGGCGCGATCGATGTCGTAGATCGCCGAGGTATCACGCGCCGACACGAGCAGCTGACCGTGCGCCAGCACCTGGATCGAGTTGAGGTGGTAGACGTCATAGCTGGCGCTCGTGCTCGTCGTCGCGTACGAGTCCGACGCGGGGATGTGGCCGAGGCCGTGCCATTCCCAGACCACGAGCCCGGTCCGGATGTCGACCTCCTGCACGAGCGAGTCGAGCAGCGGAGTCAGGGAGCCAGGCTTGGTTCCCGGATGGTGGACGAGCACCGGCGAGTAGATCGTGAACAGCGCCTCGCCGCCGCCGGTGAGCAGGAACTCGTGGAGGTCCGCCTGATAGCCGTTTCCGGTCTTCACGGTTCGCAGGGTCGCGTAGGAGCCATCGGCGATCACGCCTTCCCCCAATCCGAACGCCGACGGCGTCACGCCTCCCTGCCACCAGGTCAGCACCCGGTGGCCGAGATAGCGCTGGATTCGGAAGTTCGTGGCCACGTCCGGCGGCGCGACCTGATCGAACCACACGAGCCGCCCGTTCGGCGCGATGATCATCGGTCCGCCGGGTCCGACCGGGTCGATCGTCAGCTCGTTGTTGCTCTCGGGATGGATGATCGGCGAGGGCAACGGCGTGAGGAAGATGTCGCCATCGAGCTTGGCGTGCTTGCGGATCTTGATCATGGGCGCCAGCAGGTTCGGCTGCGAGACGAAGTGCTGGAGCTTGCTCGGCTGGAGCTTGTCGGCGTTGAGCACGGGCTGGATCGCGCCGAGCCGCGCCACCGTGAACGACTGTCGCGTGGCGTTGCGGCCCTTGATCCGGACCGTGACCCGCACGTGCTCGCCCTGCGTGAGCGGATGGTCAAGGACGAAGCTCGCGCCGATGACGCCGCGGTAGGACTCGAGCCGGCCGCGATGCGCGCCGCTGACCGAGCCGATCACGCTCACCGACTGAATCGTCCGCGGCGCTGGCCCGAGGATGCTGATCTGGGTGTCGGGGTTGGCGTCCGGGGTCCCGGGGAGCGGCGAGATCGTGGGGGCGGGTGGCGCCGCGCGCACGGTCGCCTTCCGCGCGCGCGCTCGCGTGCCCACGGGCGCGTGGCTTCGAGTCGCTACGGCCGGCGCCGCGGCCAGTCCCGTGGCCGCGGCTGCCGTCGCCCCCAACGCCCCGAGCCCTGCGAAGACGCGGAGTCGGATTCTGCGGCTGCATGACATCGTGTCTGACAGCACGACGCAGGTAACTTAGCTGGTCTGTGACGGTCTGTCAAACAGCGCGTTACGATTAGGCCCATGAGCACTCCGTCGCAGCGTGCCCGACAACGTGAGCACCGCGCCAACACCCGTCGCGAGATCCTCGTCGCGGCGGAGAGCTTCTTGCGCGAGCAGCCCTATCGCGAGCTCTCGGTGGAGATCCTGATGGCCCAGACGGGCCTGAGCCGCACCGCCTTCTACCGCCACTTCGACGATCTCACCGAGGTCGTCATGCGCCTGCTGGATGACACCGGGCAGCAGCTCTATGCGGTGGCCGAACGGTGGCAGCGCAACGTCGGCGTCGACTACCCGGCGACCGCGCGCGAAGCGCTGGCGGGAATCGTGGACTTCTTCGTCGCCCACGGACCGCTCGTTCGCGCGATCGCCGAGGCGGCGGTCACCGACGACGAGATCGAGCGCGGCTACAGCGCCTTCCTCGACGCGTTCATCGAGATGACCCGACAGGCGCTCGAGCACCTGGTCGCGGTTGGCAAGATCGAGATCCCCGACCCGCTCGGCATGGCGCGCGCGCTGAATCTGATGAACGAGGCCTACCTGTTGCGCGAATTCGGCCATGAGCCCGTTGGCGACCGTGAGATCGCGTTGGCCACGCTCGAGACGGTGTGGTTGCGCGCCGTGGGACCGTCCTTGGATTCCGGATCGCCGGCGCGTCGCGGATAGGCGCGGAGCGTCGACAGCAACTCCGGATCCTCCCCCTCGAGGGCCATCCAGGCGGCGCGCATGCCGTGGCTGGCCGCGGTCTGAAGCGCCGCCGGGCGGTGTTCCAGCTGGCCGATCAGCAGCGAGCCCGCCGGCGGCCGGATCACACATACGGCCGGTGTGGCGGCGGGATCCGAAGCGTGTGCGGCCAGCCGGGCGCTGAGCGCGTCGTAACGCTCTGACCGCGTCCGGCGCAGCTCCACCAGCGCGGGGTTGAGCCGCTTCAGATACCGGTCAGTCAGCCCCGCCACCGCGCGCGACAGGGGAGCGTGCTGGATCCCCTCGGGTCGCGTCTGCAGGACGAGGATGTCGGTGGCACGGGCGAGCGGAGATTGAATCGGGATCGACTCGGCCAGGGTCGCGTCGAGCAACCGGCGTCCCCGGAAATGAACCGGGGGACCGGCCAGCCACGGCAGGCGTCCGGTCGCGCGCAGCGCGCAGCGGATCTCCTCCGCGTCGCCCAGGGCGGCGAGGTCGACCATCTCGGCCCGGTCGGCGTCGGTGGCCGTGCAGTGCAGGTCGATCGCACTGGAGAGGATCGCCTCGTAGCGCAGCGGCCGCTGGTAGGTCCAAATGTCGGTGATCACGTAATCCATGTCGAGCGCCGGACCGCCGCGGAGGGCTCGCCGGAAGCTCACGAAGCGAGGGTCGCCGAACCCGCATTGATAGAGCGCGGTCAGGTAGGCAGCCTGCCCGGCGACGAAAAAGGCCGCGTTGAACGCGCCCGCGGACGCGCCATGAACCTCGTCGAACGCGTCGCGGAAGCCCAGTTGTTCGAGCGCCGCGGTCATCCCGGCGGAGACGACGCCGCGCATCGCGCCGCCCTCGATCGACAGCGCCACTCGCCGCCCGTCCGTGCGAGATCCCGGCCGGGAGCGCTCCCGCCGGCGCCGGCGGATCAGCTCCACCACCGGGTGGTGGCGGAGGTCCACCGTCATCGCCGTCGAAGGCCGGAGCAGGTCTGGGGCGAGGCGTCGCATGATCATCTATCGGCGTACGAGCGGGAACGGCGGGCAGGCTTGCTCTCTCCGCCTCTAACAATACGTCGCGCACTCGGGCGATAGGTAGCGGCTGCGGCGAGGGGTAGCGGCTGGGGGCGAGGGGCGGCGGCTGGGGGCGAGGGGTAGCGGCTGGGGGCGAGGGGCGGCGGCTGGGGGCGAGGGGCGGCGGCCTCGGCGTACGGGTAGGGTGCTGGCCATGACGCACGCCCTGGGCCGGACCACCCTGCAGGTCACGAGAATCGGGCTCGGCCTGGCCGCTTTGGGCCGGCCGGGTTACATCAACGTCGGGCACGCGGCTGACTTCGCCGGCCATACCGACGTGGACGCGATGCGAGCCAACGCCCACGCCGTTCTCGACGCTGCTTACGACGCCGGCGTGCGCTACTTCGACGCGGCGCGTTCCTACGGAAAAGCGGAGGCGTTCCTCGGCTCGTGGCTCGAGCAGCGGGGGTTCGGCCCCGAGGACCTCACGGTGGGCTCCAAATGGGGTTACACCTACACCGCCGGCTGGCGGGTCGACGCCAAGGTGAACGAGGTCAAGGACCTGTCGCTCTCCACCCTGACGCGGCAAATCGCCGAGAGCCGCGAGCTGCTGGGGGCGAATCTGCGCCTGTATCAGATCCACTCGGCCACACTTGACAGCGGCGTGCTGGACGACCAAGCGGTGCTCGACGAGTTGGCTCGCCTGCGCGCCGGTGGCCTGGCGATCGGCTTCACGGTCACTGGGCCGCGGCAGGGTGACACGATCAATCGGGCGCTCGAGGTGGGTGGGTTTGACGCCGTACAGGCGACCTGGAACCTGCTCGAACGCTCCGCCGGCCCGGCGCTGGCCGCCGCTCACGACGCAGGCCTGGGCGTGATCATCAAGGAGGCGGTCGCCAACGGCCGCCTGACCGATCGTGGCGACGTGGCGCTGATCAAGGCGGCGGCGCTCGAGGTCGGCGTCACCCCAGACGCGCTCGCCCTGGCGGGCGTGCTCGCGCAGCCGTGGGTGGATGTGGTGCTCAGCGGCGCCAGCACGCCCGAGATGCTGCTCAGCAATCTCGCCGCCGCCGAGCTCGAGCTACCGGACAACCTGCTCGACCGGCTCGACGCGGTGCGCGAGACACCCGAGGGATACTGGGCGACCCGCGCCGCGCTCCCCTGGAACTAACTCGCCAGTGTCATGGAGTCGCTTATTCGTCCGCAGTTGCGGGCGATCAATTCGAGGATCTGAATCGCCTGATCTGAACCCGGGCGGGCGGGGCCATTTGCCCGCCGGGAACTTCGACCCGTGAGCACCCGTCCAATCCGTCGCCGGTAGGTGGCAGTTGCGCCGGACAGGCGCTCCGCCTGACGGCCCTGATCGCGAACCTTCCCGACTTTCATCCACCTGTCGGATGAGATACGTGAAAGTTCGGCAGAGGGGGAGCGAAGTGGATAACCAGCTCTGTTTAAACCTCTCGCCGAACCGTTCCCGCGCCGGTGCGCGCCTTCCAGGTCACAGCAACTCGCCGAGCGCGGCCGAGAGGATGCGGTCGCGACGGCGGAAGGCGCCCCGGCGGGGGCCGTAGAGCACGAGCTGGGCACGGTCAGCCGAGAGTTGCTCGCCGTTCGGATAGGCGATCTGGAGTGAGTCGAGGTCATGGTCGCGGACGGTGCGGGCGGCGACGCGCGCGCGCTCGAGCGGCTCGGCCCGCCGCGCGGGTCCCTTGAGCGGCGAGCTGAACTCGAGCATGTCGGCCCCCCAGAGCTCGAGCACGGGCTCGCCGTTGCCGTCGGTCGTCAGGCGTGCCGCCGAGCCCGGCGTGGTCTCGGTGACCCGCACCCCGTACTTGTCGGCCCGCGCGCAGTACCGCCCGCGGGTGGCGAGCACCTCTTCGGCGTGGGTCAGGCGGCCCGAGGTGACGGCGGCGAGGGCCACGTTCAAACGGTCCTGCTGGTCCGCTCCGACCGGCATGGGAGCACGATAGCTTGGGACACCCGTCAGAGTTACTGACGGCTCCGACGGCGTCTGGACGCGCCCAGCCACTCGTCGGATTCCGCCACGAATTCTGACGAGCGCCCTTGGCCATCGACGCGGTTACGCCACCGCGCGTATCAGCCCTTCGGCGCGGGCCCACTCGATCGTCCGCCTCAGCGTCTCCCGCGGCTCGGTGTAGACCAGCCCGAGCTCGCGCTCCGCGCGCGAGCCGTCGTAGCGGTGGCCGTGCAGCAACGTCCGCACCATCTCGCGACAGATCGGCGGGCGTCGCCGGGCGATCCGAAACGCTCCCTCGACGATCACCGCGCCGGCCGATGCGACCGGTCGCGGCACCAGCCACGGCTTGTGGCGGACCCCGCCGACCGAGCGCGCCAGCGACAGCGACTCGGTCATCGTCATCGTGACCCCGCTCACCAGATAGCGCTCGCCCGAACGCCCGCGCTCGGCCGCCAGCAGGTGGCCCTCGACGCAGTCGGCGATGTCGACCAGGCTGACGTTGGCGGGGACGAACACCCTGAGCCGTCCGTCGAGGGCGGCGAGCAGGAAGCGCGCCGTGCCGTCGGTGCGCCCGGGTCCTTGGACGGAGGACGGATTCACGCACACGAGATCCTGATCGATCGCCTCGGCGGCGGCCAACGCCGCGCGCTCGCCCTCGGTCTTGGTCCGTTCGTAGGTCGACAGGTACCAGCCGCGGTGGGGGCTGGTCTCGGTACCGACCGTGCCGGATGCTTCGCCGATGGTGGCCGCCGACGACGTGTGGATGACGCGGGCCACGCCGGCCCGCTTGGCGGCTCGCAGCGCGACCACCGGCCCGTCGATGTTGATGCGCTCCATCGCCCGCACATCCTCCACGCACAGCGTGTTGACGCCGGCGACGTGGAAGGCGAGCGCGCAGCCCTCCATCCCGTGGGCGAGGGCGTCCTCGTCCAGCGTGTCGCCGCGGACGACCCCAGCCCCGCGATCGGACACGGCTTTCGCCGCGGCGTCGGACCTCGCCAAGGCCATCACTTCATCGCCGCGCGCGACCAACCGGGCGATGAGCGCGCCGCCGATAAGTCCGCTGCCCCCGGTGACGAACACCTGGCTCAAGCGCCCTCCGAGCGGAGGGCGGCGGAGAACCGCAGGATGTAGTCGATGCCGGACCAGGCGCTGATGATCGCCGCCACCACCAGCGCCCACTGATCGAGGTACACGCCATCGATCACCACGTCCGGGCGCAACATGGCCAGGAACAGCGCGACGAACTGAACCGTCGCCTTCCATTTGCCCACCAGCGAGGTCTCGAACTGGCGGCCCTCCGAGACGACGGCGACGCGCAGGCCGAGGATCGCGAACTCGCGCCCGATGATGATCAGCGCCACCCACGGCGAGGCTCGCCTGACCGCGACCAGCGCGATCAGCGCCGTCGCGACCAGCAGTTTGTCGGCCGTCGTGTCGAGGAAGGCGCCGAGACGGCTTGTGACACCCCAGCGCCGCGCCAGCCGGCCGTCGAACCAATCGGTGGCGGCCAGCACCGCAAACAACACGGCGGCGGCGGTATACGAGTGGGCGAGCACCAGCGCCATCACCACGGGCGCGAGAACGACCCGCAGGCCGGTGGCGGCGGCGAGCATTCGAGATGAACGCAACGCGCTCAAGGTACCGGCCTCCACTGGATCTCCAATTACATCACAGCAATGCGGCGGCCAAGGCACGGGCGGCGGCGGCATCCTCCGCCTCCAAAGCGGCCAGGGCCGCCGCCTGGGCGGTGACGAAATCGACCTCGCGCAGCGCGGCCTTGGCTTCCGGCACGAGCGCCGGCGCCATGCTCAGCTCGGTCACGCCCAAGCCCGCCAACAGCAGCGCGGCGGCGGGGTCGCCGGCGAGCTCACCGCACACGCCGACGAACCGCCCGCGCGGCTCGGCCGCCTGGACGGTGGCGCGGACGAGCCGCAGGACGCCGGGCTGGGGACCGGTCAGCAGCGGCGCGAGTCGCTCATCGCCGCGCTCGGCGGCCATCGTGTACTGGGTCAGGTCGTTGGTGCCGAGCGAGAAGAAATCGGCGTCCTCGGCGAGCCGGGCGGCGGTCAGCGCGGCGGCCGGCACCTCGACCATGATCCCGAGTTCGAGCGGCGCGTCGATCCCGGTCTGCGCCCGCGCCTGCTCGAGCACGGCGCGCGCGGCACGGAGCTCCCCGACGGTGGCGACCATCGGCAGCATCACCTTCAGCGGGTGTTCGGCGGCGACCCGGAGGATGGCGCGGAACTGCGTGGCCAGCACATCCGGTCGCTGCAGCGAGATCCTGATTCCCCGTACACCGAGGAACGGGTTGACTTCCGGCGGCATCGGCAGCGCCGGTAGTGGCTTATCCGCCCCGGCATCGAGGGTGCGCACGATCAGGGGACGGCCGTCGAGCGCGCGCGCGATCGTCAGCAGCGTGTCGACCTGCTCGTCCTCGCTGGGCAGCTCGGCGCGGTCGAGGAACAAGAACTCGGTCCGCAGCAGGCCGACGCCCTCGGCCCCGAGCTCGACCGCGCGGGCGGCCTCGGCGGCCGAGCCGAGGTTGGCGAACACCTCGATCCGCCTTCCGTCACGCATTGCGCCCCGCTCGCCCGCGCGCGCCAAGGCGGCCGCGCGGCGCTGCTCGGCGCGCGCGCGTCGCTCCTCGGTCTCCTGCACCAGTTCAGGCGGCGGATCGACCTGGACGGTGCCCGCCTCGCCGTCGAGCAGCAGCGAGGTTCCCTCGGCGATTCGAAGCACGGTCTGGCCGAGACCCACCACGGCGGGAAGTCCCAGGGCGCGGGCGAGGATCGCCGCGTGCGCGGTCGCGGTGCCGTGAGCGGTGACGATTCCCAGCACGAGCGCCGGGTCGAGGGCGGCGGCGTCGGCCGGGGTCAGCTCGCCGACGATCACGATCCCGGCGTGAGCGGGGCCGGACCGGGACTCACCCGTGAGCTCCCGCACCACCCGCTGACCGACGTCGAGGACATCGGCGGCGCGCTCGCGCAACAGCGGCTCGTCGAGGGCCCGGTAGCGCTGCGCCACCAGCGAAGCGGCGTCGTACCAGGCCCGCTCCGCTGTGGCGCCGCCGTCGATCGCCACCAGCGCCGGCTCCACCATCGCCTCATCGTCTAGCAGCGCCAGATGGGCGTCGAAGATCGCCGCTTCTGCCTTGCCGGCGCGCTGCGTCACGATCTCCCGGTCGCGCTCGATCGCGGCCCGCGCCGCCGTGATCCCCTCGTCGAGCTTCGCGCGCTCGCGGTCGGGGGTGTCGCTGGCACGGTCCTCCGGGGGCTCGAAGGCCCCGTGCAGGTGGTGAGCCGTCCCGACCGCGAGTCCCTGCGAGGCGGGGACGCCGGTGAGGACATCACCGCTGGCCGGCGGCACGACCTCGGTCGCGGCCTCGGACGGAGACGGCGCCGGCGGCGCAACGGGAGCGGCCACCGGTGGCGGCGGAGCCACGGCGAGGCCGTCGCCAAACCCCTCGTCGGCCAGCGCCTGGAGCGCCGCGATCGCCTCCTGGGCCTGCGGTCCGGTGGCGCTGACGACGAGCGTGTCGCCCTGGCGGGCGCCGAGCGCGACGACGTTGGTCAAACTGGTGGCGCGGACCGGAGCGCCGTCCGGGCCCTTTCCGACCCGCACCTCGGCGTCGAAGCCGCGCGCGACCTCGACGAATCGCGCCGCCGGCCGGGCATGGAGACCGATCGCGTTGCGCACCGCGAGGATCACTTGGGCGTCCGCCGACCAGCCGTCGGTGTCCTCCGGGCCTGACGCCGCAGCCTCGGACGCGCCGAGCTGGGAGGCCTTCATGGCCAATGCCCCGCGCGCCTCGGCCGCGACCGCTTCGAGCGATGCCCCGCCCCGAGCCGCCACGGCCGCCGCCACCGTCCCCTCGACGAGCGGCGCCTCGCTCAGCATCACCGGTCCGGGCGTGTCGCCGAGCAACTCGACCGCGAACTCCGCGCTCATCAGCGCGCTGCCGAGGTCCATCAACACAAGCACCCCGTCCTCGGACATCGCGCGCTCCACCGCGGCGCGGACACGTTCCGGATCGGTCCCCAAGACGCCCGGTTCGTCCATTCCGCCCGCGGGCTCGAGCGCCAGCTCCTCGCCGCCCATCTCGCGCGCAAGCTCGACCACGCCTTCGGCCAGCGCGTCGCTGTGGGAGACGACGACGATCCCGACCACGACGTTCTACAAGCGGTAAGCGCGGTGTAGGTACTCGATCGGATGTGCGGACGGAAGCTGCGTGCCGTGCGTGATCTGCCAGCGGCACGTCTCGCTGTCGCACGCCACGGTGCTCGCCCCCGAATGGGCGACCTGGTCGAACAGGTCGCGGCCGACGGCCATTGAGATGTCGTACTTCTCGGCCTTGAGGCCATAGGTCCCGGCGATCCCGCAGCAACGGGCGTTCATCTCTGCGACCTTGAGATCGGGGATCAGGGCCATCAGCTCGAGCGCCGGCTTGCCCATCCAGTGGCCTTGCTGCTGACACGGCGCGTGATAGGCGATGGTCTCGTCCACGGGCTGGAAGTCCGTCCGCAACTCGCCCCGGTCATGAAGCTCGAGCAGGAACTCGCAGATGTCGTAGGTTCGCTCGGAGACGCGCTTGAGGTCCGGATCGTCCTCGAGCGAGAGGATCTCGCGGGCCTCGCGCTTGAGCATCAGGGTGCAGCTGGTGGCGTTGCCAACGATCACCGTGTCGTCATCTCGGACGTAGGGAACCAGCGCGCGGGCCAAGCGCAGCACGACCTTGCGGGCATCGTCGAACAGCCCGCTCGACTGGAGGGGAAGGCCGCAACAGTCTTGCTTGGGGACCACGACCTCGAAGCCGTGGTGCTCGAGGATGGCCATCATCTTCTCGCCCTCCCACGGCTCGTAGTACTCCGTCCCGCAGCCATGGAAGTAGACGATCCGTCGGCCGGTCTTCGGGCTCGGGTGTTGCTTGGCCCAGCGGGAGAAGCGCCGGCCGGCGAACTTGGGCGCGGGCGCGTCGCGGTGGACGCCGAGCGTTTTCTCGGCCAGGATCCGACCGGGACGGAAGGTCAGCGTGGCGTTGGCAATCGGTGCCGCCGGTGTCCCCAACCGCCCCAGCCAGGTAGGACGAGTGATGATTCGGTCGCGCAGCGGGACACCCTTCTGGCGCTTGAGCTTGTCGCGCGCCTGCGCGTTGATCTCGGCGATCTTGACCCCCTGGGGACAGACCATCGAGCAGATCCCGCAACCCGAGCAGTAATCGACCGACTTGTCGACCGACGGGTCGCCAGCGACCCGATAGCGCTCGGACTGGGGTCCGGCGTACTTCGGCCCCGGGAACAGCGGAGTAACGTTCGAGACCGGGCACTGGGTCTCGCAGATCGTGCACTTGACGCAGTGATCGAGCGAGTCGCGTAGCAGTAGCAATTCGTTCAGAACCCCGTCGCTCATGCTGTTGTCGTCGCTTTCGCTCCGGATTGCGCGGCCACAACTTGTGCCGCCTTGAAACCGCTGGACAGAGCGATCCCCTCGCCGCTGCCCTCGCGCCACGCGACCGCTCCCGGCAGTGCGGCGCCGGCCACCACGACATTCTCGGCGCCCTGGGCTCGCAGTTCCGAGTCGACCGCGACGCCCACCCGGGCCATCGGTTGTTCGGTCAGGTAGGTGGACACGAACCGCGGCTGCCCCTCCGCGGGCAGTCCTTGCAGCGGCAGGCCGAGCACGCGCTCGTGCGTCGCCCAGCTCGAATCGAGCTCGATCGCGCCTGAGGCGAAGCCGCCCGTGGCGAGCACGAACCACGGCGCCGCGTACCGCGTGTCGTGGCCGGCGGAGTGCGCGGTCACCGCGGCGATCCGCGAGCCGTCACGATCGACGTCGATCACCTCGCCTCCGAGCACCAGCCGGCCCCGGGCCTGGCGCAAAGTCGAGCGCAGGATCTCGTAAACCCGCATCCCGGGAACCGACGGCGGCAGCGTGGGGATCTCGAATACGCGGCGGCCGAGACGGTGCTCGACATCCATCCACACCGCATGTGGGTCGCTCAGGCCCAAGGTCGCCGGCACGCCGACGTGCTCCTCAGCGCGCAGGGCCAGCGACAGCTCGGCGCAGAACTGCGCCCGCCAGTCCGGATCGTCGAAATGCCGGGCGATGCCGAGCGAGCTCATATCGGCTCGCTCGAGCTTCATCGGGAGGTTGATCGCCCGCGCCTCGATGCCCGCCGCGCACAGGTTCGCCGCGCACAGGGTCGGGTACAGATCGCGCAGCGACGGCGTGCCGACGACCACCACCCGTCGTAGCCCCTCGGCATTTCCGCCGGCCATCGTGCCCGGGACGAGCGCCGATGGACGCAACGCTCCCACCGCCGTGGGCAGCAGGAAGTTGCGCTCGAGGCCTCCGAGATACTCGTATCCCGGGAGCGGACCGGCGGCGACGGTATCGGTGAACCACTTCAGCGCGTCGGCCACGACCTCGGCCCCGATGATCGCGTAGGGATGGTCGTGGTGGGTGGCGATCAGCTCCTCGAGCGCCTTGGCCGGCTCCGTGACGCGATCGGGCGCGTAGCCGAGGACATCGATCGTCGCGGGGGCGAGATGGGTCGATCCGACCCCCTTGGCAAGCACGCACACACGCGCCCCGTCCTGAGCCAGACGCGTCGCGGCGGTGAGGCCCGCCATGCCGGCGCCGATCACCACCGCGTCGAAGTGAAGCTCGGCTCTCATGACCCGGGCGCCGCGCTCTGCGCCGGTAGATGTTCCACGTCGAGCACGCCCTGGAAGATCCAGTCGTCGAGCCGCGCTTGGCGCAACTGATCCCCGTAGAGGACCGGCCATACGCCCTTCCACCGTTCCTGCAGGAAGCCGCGCAGCGAGTCATCCGCCTGCTCCGCGCTGAGACCGTCAAGCTCGTGCATGATCCCGGCCGCCCGGTAGATGCAGAAGCCGCCCTGACACGGGCCCATCCCGAGCCGCAGCTGTCGGCGGATGTCGTCGAGATTGGTGCTCCCGGTCCGCTTGATCGCGCCTTCGAGCTTGCTCCGCGGGACCATCTCGCATTCGCACACGAGCTGCTCGTCGATCAGGTGGGCCTCCTTGCGGGCCAGCCGCTCCCCGAGCATGTAGGGCTCGTGGCTCTCCGAGCCGGGCAGCGGCTCGGTCTTGGTCTGGCAGGCGCGCGGTTCGCCGAGCTGGCGGCAGACCGCGTCGACGGTCTCCTCCGCCATCAGCCGGAAGGTGGTGACCTTGCCGCCGGTGATCGTGAAGAAGCGCCCAATACCGTCGCGCTGGGCGTGGTCGAGCAGCGCGTGCGCCCGAGTGACGTCGCGGGTGTCGGTGTCGGACGCCTTGGCGTCTTCAAACAGCGGGCGGACGCCCGTCCACACGCGCAGTGCGCGGGCCTGGCGGAAGCCCGGGACGAGCTTCTCGCCATCGTCCAGCATCGCGTCGACCTCGGTCTCCATCACCGTGTGATCGTCGGGGTCGTCGGTGTGCACGTCCGTCGTCCCGATCACGCAGACGGTGCGGATGGGAACGATGATGTCGCCATCGGTGGGCATCTGGCAGCGGTTGATGACCGTGTTGACTAGCCGGTGGTTCATCGCGATCATGATTCCCCGGCCCGGAAACACGCGGACGCCCTCGATCCCGGCCATGTCGGCGATCTGACCCGCCCAGGCGCCGGTCGCGTTGACGGTGGCGCGGGCCATCACGTCGACCTCCTCCCCGGTGCGGCTGTCGCGCACACGGGCCCCGGTGACCTCATCGCCCTCGCGATGGATCGTCACCACCGCGTGGTAGGGAAGTATCCGCGCGCCGCGCTGCTGGGCGCCGTGGCCCATCGCCCACACGGTCTTCCAAATATCGATGTTGGCGTCAGGAACGCGGAACGCCCGGGTGATCCGTGGGTTCAGGCGAGGCTCATCGCGCAGGGCCTGCGCGGGGCTGATCTCCTCACAGTCGACGCCGGTGTCCGCGCACCCCTGCGCGAATCGGTCGGCGTAGTTGGGGTCATCCCACGGCGTGGTGACGAACATGCCGCCGGTGTCCTCGATGCAGTCGGCGGCGACCTGGCGCAGGATGCGGTTCTCGCCGATGCACTCGACCGCGGCAGGGGCATCCTTGACCGCATAGCGTCCGCCGGAGTGGAGCAGGCCGTGGAAGCGGCCGCTCGTCCCCTCGGCGAGGTCGCTGCGGTCGACCATGACGACGTCGAGTCCGCGCAATGCCGCGTCCCACGCCACGCCGGCCCCGGTGGCGCCGCCGCCGATGACCAGGACCTCGGTGCTGAGGGTAACCATCGTTACAAGCCTAGCTCTCCGGGCAAGCTGATTTCAAAACGTCGCGGGGCGACCCGAAGGCCGCCCCGCTGCGCTCCCAGACCCCACGCGGCTTAGTCGACCCAGTCGAAGGTCCGTGTGACGGCCTTCTTCCACTCCTTGTAAAGGGCGGCCCGGGTCGCCTCATCCATCTGCGGGTTCCACCGCTTGTCCTCGGCCCAGTTGGCGCGCAGGTCGTCCTCGCTGGCCCAGAACCCGGTGGCGAGGCCGGCCGCGTACGACGCGCCGAGAGCGGTCGTCTCGGCCACCACCGGCCGGATCACCGGCACGCCGAGGATGTCGGCCTGGAACTGCATCAGCGTGTCGTTTTGGACCATGCCGCCGTCGACCTTGAGCGACTCGAGCTTGACGCCCGAGTCGGCGTCCATCGCGTCGGAGACCTCGCGGGTCTGGAAGGCGGTGGCCTCCAGCGTCGCGCGGGCCACGTGACCGGCGTTGACGTAACGCGTTAGCCCGGCGAACACGCCGCGCGCGTCGGACTTCCAGTACGGCGCGAACAGACCCGAGAACGCCGGCACGATGTACAGCCCACCGTTGTCCTCGACCGTCTTGGCGAGCGTCTCCACCTCGGGAGCGGAGGAGATCATCTTGAGGTTGTCGCGCAGCCACTGCACGAGCGCCCCGGTGATCGCGATCGACCCCTCCAGGCAGTAAACAGCCGCGTCATCGCCAATCTTGTAGCCGACCGTGGTGATCAGCCCCGACTTGGAAGCCACCGGTTCGTTTCCGGTGTTCAGCAACATGAAGTTGCCGGTGCCGTAGGTGTTCTTGGCCTCGCCGACCGAGTAGCACGCCTGTCCGAACGTGGCCGCCTGCTGGTCGCCTAGATCGCCGGCGATCTGGACGCCCTGGAACCCACCACCGGAGCGCACCTCGCCGTACACCTGGCTCGACGCCCGGATTTCGGGGAGCATCGACATCGGCACGCCGATCGTCGAGCAGATCGCCTCATCCCACGCCAGCGTGGCGAGGTCCATCAGCATCGTGCGGCTCGCGTTCGACACGTCGGTGATGTGCAGCCCGCCGTTGGTACCGCCGGTCAGGTTCCACAGGCACCAGGTGTCCATGTTGCCGAACACCAGGTCACCGGCCTCGGCCCGCGCCCGCGCCCCCTCGACGTTGTCGAGGATCCAGCGGACCTTCGGTCCCGAGAAGTACGTCGCCAGCGGCAGGCCGACCTGAGCGCGGAACCGGTCCTGGCCGCCGTCGGCCGACAGCTCGTCGACGATCTTGTCGGTCCGCGTGTCCTGCCATACGATCGCGTTCATCACCGGCTCGCCGGTGTTGCGGTCCCATACCACCGTGGTCTCACGCTGGTTGGTGATACCCAACCCGGCGATGTCGCCGGCGCTGGCGCCGGCCGCCTCGAGCGCTTCGTTGAGCACCTCCTGACAGCGCGCCCAGATCTCCTTCGGATCGTGCTCGACCCAGCCCGGCTGGGGATAGATCTGCTCGTGCTCCTTCTGCGACACCGAGACGACTCGGCCCTCATGATTGAAGATCATCGCCCGACTCGACGTCGTGCCCTGATCCAATGCTGCTGCGTACTGCGCCATCCTGGTCTCTCCTTTTCAGCCCGACAGCGCCTCGGCGGCGCTCTTAAATAGGTAATAGGTAGAGGTCGCGCCTGGGTCCTGGTGATCCTTGCTCCGTTCGCCCAGGTAGCTGGCGCGGCCCTTGCGCGCGACGAGTGGCGTCGTTGCCTTCATGCCGTCCTCAGCGGCCTGCGCCGCCGCGCGCAGGCCGCTATCGAGGTCCGTCGCCGCCTCGAGGGCGGCGACCGCCGGGATCAATGCGTCAACCATCGTCTTGTCCCCGGGTTGTGCCTTACCACGCGACTGGACACCCTCGAGGCCCTTGCGCCACGCGGCGGCGTAAGTGGGCAGGTCGACCTCAGCGTGACCCGCCATTACGCCGCCCATCTGCAAGAACAGCGTGCCGTACAACGGACCGGCCGCGCCGCCGACGCTCGAGATGAGCGCCATCGCGACGGTCTTCAGCACCGCGCCGGGATCGACCTGTTCGGCCGAGTCCAGCTTCTCGACGGCCTTTCGCATCCCTCGATCCATGTTGGTGCCGTGGTCTCCGTCGCCGATCGCGGTGTCGAGGCGGACGAGCTCCTGACGGTGCTCCTCCATCTCGCCACCGAACCGGCGGATCCAGTCCAGCGTCTCGTCGCGTGTGATCGCCACTGCTACGCGCCCCAGCGCATGGCCGGAGTGTTGACGGGTGCGTCCCAGTAACGGGTCATCTCGTCGTCGAGCTTGAGCAGCGTGATCGAACAGCCCTGCATCTCGAGCGAGGTGATGTAGTTGCCGATCAGGTTGCGCTGAATCGCCAACCCGTGCTCCTGCGCGATCTTGGCCACCTCGGCGTAGACCACGTAGAGCTCGATCAGAGGCGTTCCTCCCATGCCGTTGACGAACGCGAGCACGTTGTCCCCGGAGGAGAACGGGAGGTCCTCCAGGATCGGGGTCATGAGCCGCTCGGCGATCTGCGAGGCGGGACCGATCTTCTCGCGGAACCGCCCCGGCTCTCCGTGGATCCCGATCCCGATCTCGACCTCGTCGTCGGCCAGCTCGAAGCTCGGCTCGCCCGAGGCCGGCGTGATGCACGGCGTCAGTGCCATGCCCATCGATCGGCCGTTCGCGTTCACCCGGCGTCCGAGCTCGGCCACCTCCTGCAGCGAGCGGCGGTCCTCGGCCGCCCCACCGCAGATCTTCTCCACCAGCACCGTGACGCCGACGCCGCGACGGCCCGCCGTGTACAGCGAGTCCTCGACGGCGACGTCGTCGTTGGTGAGCACCGTCTCGACCTCGATGTCCTCGGCCTTGCCCATGTCGGCCGCCATGTCGAAGTTCATGACGTCGCCGGTGTAGTTCTTGACGACGTGCACGACCCCGGCGCCGCCGTTGACGGCCTTGGTCGCCTCGAGCATCTGGTCGGGGGTCGGCGAGGTGAAGATCTCGCCCGGGCACGCCGCATCGAGCATGCCCGGCCCCACGAACCCTCCGTGCATCGGCTCGTGGCCTGAGCCGCCGCCGGAGATGATTCCGACCTTTCCCTGTACTGGGGCGTCGATGCGGACTATCACATATGGGTCATAGATCACCCGAACGCGGTCGCCATGGGCCGCTTCGACGCCGCGCAGGGCATCCCGCACGACCGCGTCGGGCGCGTTGATCAGCTTCTTCATGTTGTTGTCTCCTTAGAAGGGAGCGCTGCCGAACACGGCGTCGAAGAAGATCGCTGCCAGGGCGCCGCCGATCAGCGGACCGAGGACTGGCACCCACGCGTAGCTCCAGTCCGAGCCGCCCTTGCCGGGAATCGGCAGGATCGCGTGGATGATCCGCGGCCCGAGGTCACGCGCTGGATTGATCGCGTATCCGGTCGGCCCGCCGAGGGACAGCCCGATGCTGAACACCAGGAGGCCGATCAGCAGCGGGGCCAGGTCGGCCCCGGTGAACACGTTCCACGGGCCGGTGATGGCCAGGACCCCGAACACGAGGATGAACGTGCCGAAGATCTCGGTGATCAGGTTCCACGCGTAGTTGCGGATCGCCGGGCCGGTCGAGAACACCGCCAGCTTGAGCCCCGGGTCCTCCGTCTCCGACCAGTGCAGGTAGTACGCGAGCCAGACCAGGACGGCGCCGACCATCGCGCCTATGAACTCCCCGACGAAGTACTTCCACGCCTGCGACCCGGTTATTCCGCCGTGGATCCAAATCCCCAGCGTGACCGCCGGGTTCAGATGCGCGCCGTCGAAGAAACCGACGCAGTAGACGGCCACCATCACCGCCATGCCCCATCCGAACGTGATGACGATCCACCCCGAGTTCTGCGCCTTCGAATGGGCCAGCAGCACCGCCGCCACCACGCCGTCGCCGAGCAGGATCAGGATGCCGGTCCCGATGATCTCCGACGGAATGATGCCCAGCGTTGGAAAGTGGTGTGTGACCACCACAACCGCGCCCAATATGGGTATTGAGCCCAAAGCCGATCTCCCTCCTCAAGAAAGACGTTGATGGATTACCGAGGAGATCCTATGCACAGCGGTTCGACAGTGTCAAACGTGGTTGACAGCAATCGTCACGAGTTCGACAATGTCGACCACCGTGCGTCGCATGAGGAGAACCCCGGGCAGTTCGGCGTTCGCTCGAGCCGTTCGCGCTGGGTGAGGGCCGGTTGCCGGGCAACATCCAGTCGATCGAGCGCGCGGCGGCGATCCTCCGGCTGCTGTCCGGGCGGACCCCGCGCCTCGGTGTAGTCGAGCTCGCCGGCGAGCTGGGTCTGCCGAAGGGCACCGTCCACGGGCTGCTGCGGACGCTCCAGGCGGTCGGCTTCGTCGAGCAGGATCCCGACAGCGGCAAGTACCAGCTCGGCGCCGCGCTGCTGCACATGGGTTCGAGCTACCTGGACGGCAATGAGCTACGCACTCGGGCCCTGAACTGGTCGGACTCGCTGGCCACGCGGACCCGCGAGTCGGTGCGGATCGGCACCCTGCACGAAGGCAAGGTGCTGATCGTCCATCACGTCTTCCGACCCGACGACAGCCTGCAGACGCTCGACGTCGGTTCGTTGCTACCGGCCCACGCCACCGGACTGGGCAAGGTGCTGCTGGCGGACCACCCCTACGTGGCCAGTGAGGTGGCCCGGAACGGCCTGGAGGCGTACACCGACTCGACGATCACCGATCCCGAACGGCTCGAACGGGAGCTGGGCCGCGTTCGCGCGCAGGGATGGGGGGCGGACATCGGCGAGCTAGTGCCCGGCCAGGTGTCCTACGCGGCTCCGATCGTCGATCGTCGCGGGGTGACCGTGGGGGCGATGGGAATCTTTGGGCCACCGGAACGTCTGCTCGCGGCTCGCCAACCGCGAGGTGATCTACTGTCGTTCGTCCGCGAGGGCGCGCGCGCGGTTTCTCGGGAGCTCGGAGCGATCCCCTGGTAGAGAATTACCCCAAGATGAGCAAGAACTAGAGAATTAGGGGCCAGATGGGCGAGCAATACGTGGCGGCAATCGACCAGGGAACGGCCTCGTCGCGATGCCTGGTCTTCGATCGCTCCTCCCGCCTCGTCTCGATGGCCCAGAAGGAACACCGCCACATCTTTCCGCGTCCCGGCTGGGTCGAACACGACCCCGAGGAGATCTGGTGCAACGTCGAGGAGGTGGTGCAGGGCGCGCTCGACAGCGCGCAGCTCCGCCTCTCCGATCTGGTCGCGCTCGGGATCGCCAACCAGCGCGAGTCGACGATCGTCTGGGATCGCGCGACCGGCGATCCCGTCCACAATGCGATCAACTGGCAGGACACCCGCACCGATCAGCTGGTCCGTGAGCTCGGGGGCGACGTCGGCCAGGATCGCTTCCGCGACCTCAGCGGCCTCCCGCTGGCGACCTACTTCTCGGGCCCCAAGGTCCGTTGGCTGCTGGACACCATCGAGGGCCTACGCGCCCGCGCCGAGGCGGGCGAGGTGCTGTTCGGCACGATGGACTCGTGGTTGATCTGGCGCATGACCGGCCGCCACCTCACCGACGTCACCAACGCCAGCCGGACGATGCTGATGAACCTGCACACGCTCGACTGGGACGAGACGCTACTCGACGCGATCGGGGTGCCGCGCGCGATGCTGCCGGAGATCCATCCCTCAGCGGAGATCTACGGCGAGGCGCTTACCGGCCCGATGCAAGGAGTCCCGGTCGCGGCGGCGCTGGGAGATCAGCAGGCCGCCTTGTTCGGCCAGACCTGCTTCTCGCCCGGCGAGGCGAAGTGCACCTACGGGACCGGAAGCTTCCTCCTCTTCAACACCGGCCCGCGCCCAGTCTCCTCGAGCAGCGGGCTACTGACCACCGTCGCCTGTCGCGTAGGCCACGAGCCGCCGACCTATGCGCTCGAGGGGTCGATCGCGGTGACCGGCGCGCTCGTCCAGTGGTTGCGCGACAACCTGACCTTGATCGCCTCGGCGCCCGAGATCGAGACGCTGGCGCGCACGGTCGAGAACAACGGCGGCTGCTATTTCGTCCCCGCCTTCTCCGGGCTGTTCGCGCCGCACTGGCGCAGCGACGCCCGCGGCGTGATCGCCGGGCTGACCGGCTACATCACCAAGGGCCACCTGGCCCGCGCGGTCCTCGAGGCGACGGCGTGGCAGACCCTCGAGGTCGTCGAGGCGATCAACCGCGACGCGAAGATGGAGCTGAGCATGTTGCGCGTCGACGGCGGGATGACGGCGAACAACCTGTTGATGCAGTTCCTCGCCGACGTCCTCGATGTCCCGGTGGTGCGCCCGCTGGTCGCCGAGACCGTCTCGCTCGGCGCCGCCTACGCGGCCGGCCTCGCGGTCGGCTTCTGGCCGGACCGCAAGGCGCTCGAGGCCAACTGGCACAAGGCGGCCGAATGGCTGCCCGAGATGGACCCCGACCAGCGTGGTCGCGGCTATCGCAAGTGGCGCAAGGCGGTGGCGCGGACGATCGACTGGCTCGACGACGACGACGTCTGACCCGGTGCACCCCCGCCAGGCGGAGAAAACCGCGGCTACGAGCTAGTCGTCGCGCCTGGCGGCCAGGCGCGCGTACGGTGACCGGTGCGGCCCGCCGCCGTTGCCGTCGTTGTCGAAGAAGCTCTGGACGCGGTCGATCAGCTGCGACGCGTCGCCGGAGGGGCTGATTGGCTCGCCGAAGGACACCGTGATTCGGTGCCGTCGGGAGACGTGGCTGCTGCGGTTCGGCCGGAGCCGTCGCGGCCACCGCCGTCCGGGTGGCATTGCCTCCCGGGTGCCGGTCACGCGGATCGGGACGATCTTGAGGCCGTGCGAGGCGGCGAGCACCGCCGCGCCACGACGAACCCTCCCCGGCACCCCGCTGCGCGAGCGCGTCCCCTCGGGATACAGCAGCAGGTTCCAGCCCTGGTCGAGCAGCTTGTCGAGGTGGCTTCCGTTCTTCGACATGCCTCCCCCCTGGCGGTCGATCGGCGTCGTGTTGAAGATCAGCGACACGAGCCAGGCGGTGGCCCGGTTGCGGTAGAAGTAGTCAGCCGCCGCGGCGACCACGGTGCGCTTGCGCAGCCGTCGGGGGAGCGCCGAGAGGATCACCGGGGTGTCCAGATGGCTGGCGTGATTGGCGACCAGAATCACTGGACCCTTAAGCGCCGCGAGCTTGTCCCGGCCCGTCGCCCGACGGCGCGAATAGAGGTCCATCACGGGGTTGAGGACGAAGCGCATGAAGTTCTCGCGGGCCAAGCCGGCGATTCGCGTGCGCGCCCACGGGACGTCGAGCTGGGCGGCAGCGGCGCGCAGCTCGCGGCCTCGCTGCGGCGCTGTGCGAGCGACCTCGGTGACGCGGCGCTTCCACGAGCGCTGGCGACGGATCCGTAACACCCGCCGGTTATACCCGTATACGTGACAGTCGTTACAGACCTCCTAGTCAGCGGTTGACGGTCGGCGCTAAGCTCCCTCTCGTTTCCATCAGCCAGACGAGGAGACCAGACATGACTAGTGAGCGACAGGGAGAGCATCCCGCGCGCCCCTTCGGGACCACCGGCGGGGGGTTTGCCGAGGGCGAATGCGACGACACCGCCTTGGACGAGCAGGTCGGAAGCTTTGCCACCGGCGAGGAGAAGCCTGAGGAGTTCCCACAGGACGAGAAGCTCGGCAGCTTCGCGCGGGGCCAAGAGGATGCTGACAACCCCCAGAACGTCGCCGAGGGCACGTTTAAGACCGGGGCCGACGAGGAGTCGGGTGCCAACGAGGAGTCCCGTGCCGACGAGGAGTCCGGAACCAACAAGGAGTCGTAACGCCGCATCACGCGAGGTGAACGTGGGGGCGCGCGAGGTCGATTGACGGCGTGAGCGCGGGGCGCGAGCCCGCCGAAGTTTTGTCGGGGCCCGAGATTTCAATGAGCAGTGACGAGTCCGCGGAGCTCGCTCCGGTGTTGTCGATCGACGGCGGCGGAATCCGCGGGATCATTCCCGCGATGGTGCTGGCCGAATTCGAGCGCCGCGCCGAGAGGCCGATCGCCGAGATGTTCGACCTCATCGCCGGCACCTCGACTGGCGGGATCATCGCGATCGGCCTCACCCGTCCCGGGGCCGACGGTCGCCCGCGATGGTCCGCGCAGCATCTGGTCGACCTCTATCTCGAGCGTGGCCCCCGCATCTTCGATCCCGACCTCGTGCATTCGATCAAGACGCTGTACGGGATGATCAACGAGCGCTACGACACGCGCGGACTCGACGAGGTACTCGACCAGTACTGCGGCGGGAGCACCCTGGCCCAGTCGGTCACCGACGTGCTGATTCCGGCCTACGACGTGGTCAAGCGCGCGCTGTTCTTCTTCGACAGCGCCAAGGCCCGCGCCGATCCGACGCACGACTTCTCGGCCGCCTTCGTCGCCCGCGCCACCTCGGCTGCCCCCACCTACTTCGAGCCTCCGCTGATCGAGGCGGGGCCGCTGCGCGAGGATCTCGTGTTTGTTGACGGCGGTCTGTTCGCCAACAACCCCGGCATGTGCGCGTTCGCCGAGGCCCAGCGCGGCCGCTTCGGTCGCAGCATGCTGCTGGTCTCCCTCGGCACCGGCTCGTGCACGCGGGAACTACCTCACGAGGAGGTGCGTCACTGGGGAATGGCCCAGTGGGCGCGTCCGATCCTCAGCGTCGTCTTCGACGGGGTCAGCATGGCGATCGATCAACAGCTGAGCGCTCTGCTCGGCAGCGAGCGCTACTGGCGGTTCGAAACCACCCTCGACGAGGCGCGCGACGATTTCGATGACGTCAGCCCGAGAAATCTCCGGCGGCTGATGCACCAGGCGGGCCGGCTCATCGCCGAGCGGTCGGCCGACATCGACCACGTGATCTCGCTCCTGCCGGCGCCGGCTGGGTGATCAGCGCTACTGGAGGGCGGCGATGTAGCGGTCGGCCGACCGCAGCACCTTCGCCCGCGCGCCCTCCATGATCACCCGGTTGCCCCACCAGGCGCCGTAGACCCGTTCGAACCGCAGCCCGGCGAGAACAGCGCGCATCCGCGTTATCTCCCGGGCCGGTAGCGGGATCAGATTCGGGTAGCTGCGCATGAAGCTGACCCAATCGTGATCGGCCACCACCTGGACGACGTCGCCGGACAGCAGGGCGCCGCGGCCGCCGGCGCCGGCGCGCCACAGGCACACGGTGGCGCCCTCGAAGTGGCCGCCGAGACGGATCAAGGTCAGGTCCTCGGACAACTTGAGCTCGTCGCCCGACCACAACCCGATGCGCGGGCTCGGGCGCATGATCCACTCCCGGTCGGCCTCGTGCAACAACACGCGGGCGTCGAGCTGCTCCGCCCAGTCGACCATCGAGGCGTAGTAGTGAGGGTGCGAGATCGCGATCGTGTCGATCCCACCCCGCTCGGCGATCAACGCCACCGTGTCCGCGTCCAGGAGGCTCACGCAGTCCCACAGCAGGCGGTCGACGAGCAGCGCCCGCTGCCCGATGCCGAAGTGGGGCTCGACCCCGATCCCCACCAGCCCCGGCTCGAGCTCCTCGACACGATTGCGATGCGACCCGGCCAGCGCCTCCGGCGTCGTCCACTGCTGGCCCTCGGGTGGGACCCACTGGCGCTCGTCCTCGCACACCGGGCACGTCTCCGCCGGCGCCTCGGAGGGCGGGAACTGCGTGCCGCACGTGACGCATATGTACGGGATGGCCATCGACCAGCCATCCTACGTCGAGGCAACCTTCGTTGCCGCCCCCGGATTTATCAGGAACCAACAACAGTCTCGCTTCGATCTCCGGCCATGGACTCACGTTCCCCCACGCCTCCCGCTGCACCCAGGATCGCGCCGCGACTTCCGCGCGCTTCCTAGACTGACCGCGCGATGGATCCCGGCTCTGAGCGATTTTTGGCGGCCTCGGTCCCAGCGGACCCAACGGTGGAACCGCCGCCGGCGCTCGACGCTGCCCCGGCGCTCGACCCAGCCCCGGCCATCGAGTCCCCACCCAAGCCGAGGCGCACGGCGACGACGGCCGGCCGCCTGTACGCGGCGATCTACCCCTACCGCCTGGCGATCCTGGTCTACTTCGGCACGCGCGCTCTGCTGCTGGCGGTGGCGATCGTGCAGGGGGCGATCGGGCATCACAACGTCACCCACGATCTCGCCAACTGGGACGGCCTGTGGTACCGGCGCCTAGCCAACCACGGCTACCCGACCCAGGTCTCGCATGAGCAGACGACGCTCGGGTTCTTTCCCCTCTACCCAGCCCTGATGTGGCTGGGGGCGCACCTCTTCAAGGGGTCTGGGGCGTCGATCAAGGCCTACACGGTGGTCGGGTTGGTCATCTCCGCCATCGGCGGGCTGGTTGCCACGGTGCTCGTGCAGCGGCTGGGCACGGGGTGGTGGGGCGAGTCGGCCGGGCGGCGTGCGGCGGTGTTCTTCTGTGTCTTCCCTGGCTCGGTCGTCTTCTCGATGGTCTACGCCGAGGGCGTCCTGATCCCGCTGGCGGCGGGGTGCATCCTCGCGCTGGAGCGGCGGCGGTGGATACTGGCCGGTCTGCTCGCAGGCATCGCGACTGCCTCGGAACCCGAGGCGCTGGTGCTCGTGCTCGTCTGCCTCGTGGCGGCCTGTCGGGAGTTCCGGCGGCTCGGCTGGGGTGACCGTCGCGCCAGGCGGAGCCTGCTCGCGCCGCTGCTTTCGCTGACCGGGGTGGTGGCCGTGGCGAGCTTCTTCTGGGCGTGGACCGGCACGCCGTTCGCGAACCTGATCGCTCAGCACGAGGGCTGGAAGGAGAAGACGGATCCGTTCGCGTTGGTCCACACGCTCTCCGTCCTGCTGTCGCAGATCTCGCTCAAGCACTTCAACCAGCCGACGATCAACGCCAACCTGCCGATCGGGCTGCTCGGCGCGCTGTTCCTGGTGGTGGCGCTCGTGCTCCTGTACCGATCGCGGCGCCAGGTGTCGATCGAGGCGATCGTGTGGACCGCCGGCATCAGCTTCCTCGCGCTGACTTCGGAGTACGTCCCCCCGAATCCCCGGCTGCTGATCACCGCCTTCCCCGCGGTCATGATGGTCGGACGCTATGTGAAGGGGCGGGCGTTCACGTTCCTCGTGCTGGCCACGTGCGTACCACTCTGCGTCCTCAGCGCCATGACTTTCGTCGGCGTCACCTTACGCCCCTGAGCAGCGCCTGATCTTCAGCTTCTGTCCGAGAACAGCTCGACGCGGATCAACGCCGCGTAGCCGAACCTCGCGCCCGCCCGTCGCGCGTACGCACGAGCCAGCTCCGCGCGCAGTGCCAGGTAGCGGTCGTAGTTGACCTGAGACTCGGCCGGCCCCCCGGGCTGGCCCTCATGGCTCGAGACAAGCCACAACCGCGGACACGTCGCCGGCAGGGTCGCCACGGTCGAGGTCGGCAGCGTCGCGTAATCCTCCACGAACGGCTTGACCTCGCCCCACGCGGCGACCGGCAAGACCGACCGTGGAGCGCGCGCGACCGTGGCGGGCTGGGTCCCGATGTAGTACTGGAACGCCATCCGGCCATCGGACGGGTAGAACGCGAGGCAGTCGCCGGGTCTCGCGTGGGCCAGCACATACGCCGTGGCGCCCCGCCAATCCTCGGGCGAGACGCCGTAGCTGGGCACCAGCGCCGCCGCGCGCAAGGCGATGAACCCGGCTACGAGCGTCCAGCCGAGCACTCGCGGGAGCTGCGGCAGCGTGAGGCCCCAGCCGAGCAACAGCGCCACCGCGGGCACGACGAGCAGCAGGTTGCGGGGCAGGAAGACGCGGGGTCCGAACAGCGACTCGATCCACGCGAGCCCAACCGGCACCACCAGCCACGCCAGTGCCAGCAGCACGCGATCGCCGGCCCCCGAGACGATCCGCGACACGATCAGAATCCCAATTGCCAGCAGCGCCAACACGGTCACGATCAGCAGCACGGCCATCACGGCGGTCGGCTTGAAACTCGGCTGGAGTCCCGCCGAGGTCACGAGCTCGAAGACCTGCTTCTCGAGCGTGTGCGACGGCCGCGGGACCCAGAACAGCTGACCCGACCCGCGCCGGAGCGCCAGCGCGACGAGTGGGATCCAGCAGACGATCGCCACCCCGACGGCGGCGAAGACACGGCCGGCAGCACGACGGTTGCGGGCCAGCAGGACCAGTTGGGCGGGAATCGCCAGCACCGCGACGAACGAGCAGTAGGCCGCCAGCGCCAGGCACAGCGCGTAGCCCAGCCACGGCCCCCACGCCCTCCGCCCGTCCTGCACCCGCTCGAGCAACGCCGCGTAGGCGAAGAACGACCCGGTGACCAGCGCCACCATCAGCGCGTATCCCCGGGCTGACTGGGCCCAGAAGATGAGCGGCAGGCTGACCGCGCACAGCAGGCCGGAGGCCAGAGCAGCTGGGCGGCCACCCATCCGTAGTCCGAGTTCCGACACGAGCGCCACCGTCGCCACGACGGCCAGGACGGATGGCAGCCGCACGAGCCACGTGCCGTTGCCGAACCACCCGACCAGTACGTGCAGCAACAGGTAGTAGCCCGACATGTTGCCGCCGTCGTGGGCGATCCCCGAGCTGAGAGCCGAACCGTGCTGGGCCGCGATCGTCACGCTCGCGGATTCGTCGAAGCCGAGGCTGCGTCCGGTGATATCGATCAGGCCGAGGACTGCCGCGAGCGCCGCGGGGCCGGCGATCACAAGCCAGTCGTGCCACCGTTCAGCCGTCGCACCGGCACCCGGCTCCTCGCGCCGCGCCCGCACCGATCCAGGACCACGCGACCGCCTGGCCAGGGTCAGATCGGTCCCGCTGCTCATCGGATTGCTCGGGGTTCGGGGACGCCGGCCACCCCGCCGGCACGACCGCCGGAGCGACCGTGTCCCGGACGGCGCCGCCACCCGTGCACCGCCCAGACGGCGATGGCGGCGTAGGCCACCAGCACCAGCGGGGCGGTGTGCAGCGGGAGCCTCAGCGTGCCGTTCGGCTGGACGAGGAACACGCTGGCCGCCAGCCCCAGCGCTAGCCCCCGGGCTCGCTGGGTCTCCGGGCAGGCGGCGAGCAGCACGACGCCCCACGAGAAGTACCACGGCCACGCCGCGGGGCCGCCGAGCGCGATCGCCACCAGGGCCAAGCCCAGATACCGCGTCAAAGACTCGGAGCGCACCTTCCACAGCAGCACGATCGCGAGCGCGGCGCTCACCGCGGTGGCGAGATCGCCGAAGGCCAGTTCGAGTCCGCGCGCCCCGACGTTCGCGCCGAGATCGTGCAGCACCGAGGCGACCGTCCAACCGACCGCCGTGCCCGGGGTGATGGCCAGATGGACGCGCTCCGGGGTCGAGAAGACCGACGTTGTCAGCCAATCCGCTCCGAGACCCGAGATCAGGCTGAGCGCGGCGAGCACGGCCACTGCCACCGCACCTGCCTGGACCAGCGCGCGGGCCCGCGCGCCAGAGGTGGGCAGCGTCCGCGCCCAGGCCACGGCGATGAAGGCGATCGCCAGCGCGGCCGGCAACTTGATCGTGGCGGCGGCCGCGCACAAGGCGACCGCGCGGAGCGGTTGGCCGCGAACCGCGAGGGCCACGCCGGCGACCAGCATTCCCGCCATCAGCGCATCGTTGTGCCCGGCGGCGACGAGTTCGAGCAGGACGAGGGGGCTCAGCAAGGCCAGCCACGTCGCTCGCACCGGATCAGCGCCGAGCCGCGTGGCCAGCCGCGGCACGAAGATCGCGAGCAGCACGAGCCCGGCCACGTCGAGCAACCGTAAGGCGAGCACGCCGACGATCAGGTTGCTGCTGGTGACCCTGACGATCAGGCCCACCAGGGCGAGAAACGATGGACCGTAGGGCGCGGTGGTGTGGCGCCAGAACGGGTCCACGGCGTCGAGGATCGCGTGCTGACCGTGGTGGGCCAGCGCGATCGGCGCCACTTGATAGGGGTTCAGGCCCAGGCGGACGAGCTCGCCCTGGGCCAGGTAGCTGTAGACATCGTGGCTGAACAGCGCCGGCGCGGCGACCAGCGGCACGCACCACGCCAGTCCAATCAGCCACAGGCCACGGACCGAGCCGGGCGCCGAGCTCGGCAGCGCGGACCCGAGACCGAGCCATGCCACGGCCAGCACGAGCATCCCGGTGTAGAACACGTACTCGCGACCGGGGACGTGGAAGCCGTACCACCAGGCGATCCGGCCGGTGGCCAGGTAGGGGGCGGCGAGGGCGATCAGGATCGCTCCGGCCAGGCCAGCGGCGGCCCACCCCCAGGCAGCGAGAGGCAGTCCCACCACCACGCCGCGCCAGCCGGGGTCCACTTCGCCCGGGTCGGCCTGCGGAACGCTCCGAGCAGGCCGAGACGGCCCCGCGGGGGGCGGCGCTAGCCGACGTGTCATTCCGTCAGCGTAAAGCGCCGCCGCGCGGAAACTGCTTTAGGCCGCTTCGCGCAAGCCGCTCAGCTCAGGGCTGGCGGCCAGACGCCGGAGTCCGCGTTCCTCAATCTCGCGGACCCGCTGCGCCGAAATGCCCAGCTGGCTGCCGATCTGGCCGAGCGTGCGAGGTTCCTCGCCGGCGAGTCCGAACCGAAGCCGGATCACGTTGCGCTCGTTCTCGGGCAGCTGCTCGACGATCTCGCCCAGCTGCTGCTCGCGCTCGAGCTCGGCCAGCTCCTCGACGGGACCGGGCCGATCGCTGGCCAGCAGATCGCCGAAGGCGGTCTCGCCGTCGTCGCCGACCGGTTGATCGAGGCTCGCCAGTCCGCGACTCAGCTCGCGCAGCTCGGCCACCTCTTCCACCGGGAGCTCAGCTACCGCGGCTAGTTCCTCGTCAGTCGGCTCGCGCCCGAGCTTGATGCTCAGCTCGCTTTCGAGCTTGCGCACCTTGACCTGGCGCTGGGCCACGTGGACCGGCACCCGGATCGTCCGGCCGTGGTTCTGGAGTCCGCGCTGAATCGCCTGACGGATCCACAGCGTCCCGTAGGTCGAGAACTTGAATCCACGACGCCAGTCGAACTTCTCCACCGCCCGGATCAGTCCGAGCATTCCCTCCTGGACCAGGTCCTCCATCGGCAGGCCATGGCCTTGGTAGCGCCGGGCCTGCGAGACGACCAGCCGCAGGTTGGAGTTGATCATTCGCTCCTTGGCGGCTAGATCGCCGCGCTCGATCCGCTTGGCCAGCTCGACCTCTTCGGCGGCGGTCAGCAGCGGATGCGAACGGGCATCGCGCAGGAACAACTCGAGCGAGTCGGGAATCGAGCTCCGCTCGACCTCGACGCGACCGCGCTCTTCGATCCCGTCGCCGTGCTCGGCGCGCCGGCGGGCGCGGCTGTTGGCGGCGGCGGCTCTTCTTGTCTTGGGCTTTTGATTTGTGTCGGTGTGATCGCGCCGTCCGTGGGAAACGGTGCGACCGGTTTCAGTGCTGTTCAACTCATTCCTCGGAGTAAGCAAGTTCGATGTTTGTCGTATTATACCCGATAATTCGATGGCTGTCGAACTATTATCGACATCTTACCTACCGTCGAAACAACCGGATAATCACCGCTGTGAGCGACCGCCAAACCGCCTCGATGCTGGCCGCCATGTTCGAGCGCGGCGAGGTCGCCGGGGAGGTCTCAGAACCGGCGTTTTTGCAGGCAATGCTCGATGTCGAGGTGGCGCTCGCGCGAGCGCTGGCGCGAGTCGGGCTGGCCCCCGCGACGGCCGCGGAGGAGCTGGCCGCGGCGGCCGACGCGACGGCCTTCGATCTTGATCGCCTGAGCCGCTCGATGGCCGACAAGGGAACGCCCGTACCGGGGCTCGTCTCCGCGCTGCGCGAGCGCGTCAGCGACACGGCGGCGATCCACGTCCACCAAGGAGCGACCAGCCAGGACATCGTCGACACGGCGATGATGCTCGTGGCCCGCCGCGCCCTGCGCCCGATCCTGGCCGACCTCGCCGGCGCGGCCGACGCCTGCGCCGAGATCGCCGAGCGTCACCGCGCGACGCTCGCCGCCGGCCGAACGCTGCTGCAACAGGCACTGCCATTGACCTTCGGGCTGAAGGCAGCGACCTGGCTGGTCGCGCTCGACGACGCTGCGGCCGAGCTGGCCGTGATCCGCGATCGAGGGCTCGCGGTTCAGCTCGGCGGCGCCGTGGGCACGCTGGCCGCTTGGGGCGATCGAGGGTTGGAGGTGGTGGCCGACGTGGCTGCTGCGCTCGAGTTGGCCGAGCCCGAGCTGCCCTGGCACACGATCCGGCTGCGCCCCGTCCGCCTCGCCTGCGCGCTGGCGGCCGCGCTCGGAGTGATGGCCAAGATCGCCCACGATGTCGTGCTGCTGGCCCAGACCGAGGTCGGCGAGGCCGCGGAGAGTGGTGGTGACGGTCGCGGCGGCTCATCGACGCTGCCCCACAAGCGCAATCCGGTCGGTTCGGTGGCGGTGATCGCCTGCGCGCAGCGCGGTCCGGGGCTGGCAGCCACGATGATGTCGGCCATGGTCCAGGAACACGAGCGAGCCGCCGGGGCGTGGCAGGCCGAGTGGCCGACGCTGCTGGAACTGTTGGGCCTGACTGGTTCGGCGGCGCGGTCGTTGCGGGAGCTGCTGGCCGGCCTGACCGTCGATCCGAACCGGATGAATACCAATCTCTACATAACCCGAGGGCTGCTGATGAGCGAAAGTGTGGTGATGGCCGTCTCCGAGTCGATTCCCCGACCCCGAGCGCAGGCGCTGGTGGAGGCCGCCAGCCTCCGTGCCGTGGATGAGCGGCGCCCGCTCCGCGAGGTGCTACTCGAGGTGCCGGAGATCGCCGACAGCCTCGGTCAATCGAGATTGGACGAGGCGCTCGACCCGAGGGGCTATCTCGGCGCGACCGACACGCTGATCGATCGGGCTCTGCGCGCCCACCGGGGGGGAGCGTGACCGTAGTCGTCGACTACACGGCGATCGGACCTTCTGATGCACCGGTCCTCGTCATGTCGGGTTCGCTCGGCACCGACCGGTCGGTGTGGGGAGCCCAGGCCGAGGCGCTCGCGGATCACTACCGCGTGATCACCTACGACCTGCGTGGCCACGGCCACTCGCCGGTCACCGCCGGGCCCTACGACGTCGCCGATCTTGGCGACGATCTGCTCGCCCTCCTCGACCGGCTGGAGGTGGAGAACGCGTTCCTGTGCGGGCTGTCGATCGGAGGGATGGCGAGCATGTGGGCGGCGGCGCACGCGCCCGATGCTGTCGATCGTCTGGTCGTCTGCTGTACGACCGCGCGGTTCGACCTCGAGGCTCGCGCGGCTTATCGCGAGCGGGGCCAGACCGTGCGCGAGCACGGGTTCGCGCCGATCGCCGATGCCGTCCTCGGTCGATGGCTGAGGCCGGAATTCGCCGAGGCCAACCCCGAGACCGCCGAGCGGTTGCGCGGCGGCCTGCTCGCCACCCCGCGCGAGGGCTACGCCGCGTGCTGCGAGGCGCTGGCCACCGTCGATCTGCGCTACGACCTCACGCGCATCCGGGCACCTACGCTGGTGATCGCCGGTGCCGACGACATGGCCACCCCACCGGAGCACGGACGTCTGATCGCGGACCGGGTCGCCGGCGCGCGCCTGGAGGTGGTGGCCGACGCCGCTCATCTGGCGCCGGTCGAGCAGGCGGAGGCGATTACCGGGCTGATCAGGGGCTTCCTCGATGAGTGACTTCGATGAGGGGATGAAGACCCGGCGCGAGGTGCTGGGCGACGAACACGTCGACCGCGCGAGCGCCAACGCGGGCGAGTACGGGCAGCCGTTCCAGGAACTGATCACTCGCTACGCGTGGGGCGCGGTCTGGTCACGGCCCGGCCTCGACCGGCGGATGCGCAGCGCGATCACGCTCACCGCGCTCGTCTGCGTGAGGGCGGAGAACGAGATCGGGATGCACGTCCGGGCGGCGCTGCGGAACGGCCTGACGCCCGATGAGATTCGCGAGATTCTGCTCCACGCCGCGATCTACGCCGGCGTTCCGGCGGTGAACACGGCGTTTCCGATCGCCAAGCGCGTGCTGGAGGAAGAGGGCGCTATCTAGTCGTAATGGTCGTGGGGGCCGGTCGCCGCGAGGGGGGGTGTCGTGGTTGGCGGCTCGGGGCGATTGGCGCCGGGGCTGATTATCAAAAAGCTACAACTTCTGAGAGGCTTCCCGACCTGGGAAGAGCCTCCTTGCGGGCAGATGCCTGGCCGATTGTCAGTCGTCTGACATTTTTGTCCTGGGTGGGACGAGGGCGCTGGGGGATCTGTCAGACATAGGCAGACGGATCCCCCACGGCCCCTCGAATCTGAGGGTTTTGTCGGGATCGGCGCCTATCACAAAAGTACAAAGCCGCCGGGCCACACCCGCCGGCGCCGCTGTGGTCGGTGCCACCCTGCCGGCGAGCCCCACGTCAGCGCCGAAACCGACGGTCCGGGCGCCACTTCATCATCGCCGACCACCGATCCCGGAAGAACGGAACCACTCGTCTAGTCCAGCGCCACCACGTGATCGGCGCGGCGCAGCAGCTCGGGGTCGTGGGTCGCGCACACGACCGTCTGTCCGTCGTGTGCCGCCGCGGTCGACAGCAGCTCCGCGACGACCCCGGCGTTGGCGCGGTCCAGGCGCGATGTCGGCTCGTCGACGATCAACAGTCCCCGAGCACAGGCCAGGGCCCGCGCCAGCGCGACCCGCTGCGCCTCTCCGGCCGACAGCCGCCCGACGCGCTGCCGGGCGCGATCGGCGAGCCCGACCCCGCTGAGCGACACGCTCGCGCGCGCGGCCGCCGCCTCGGCGTCCCAGCCCCGGATGCGAAGCGACAGGGTCACGTTCTCGCGCGCGCTCAGGAACTCCACCGGTGAGGGTTCCTGGGGGAGGTAGCCGATCCGCTCACGCCGCAACGTGGCCAGCTGTTCGGCGTCGCAGCCGGCCAGCCGCTGCCCGTCGATCTGCACGTCGCCGGCGTCCGGACGGTCGAGTCCCGCCAGCAGCCGCAACAGGGTCGTCTTCCCGGCTCCCGACCGCCCGGTGACCGCGGTCAGCGCTCCGGGCCGGAACGACACCGTCAGCTGGTGGAGCACCGTGCGGCGGCCGGCGCCGTGACCTCGGTGGCGGCCGATCGCCTGCAGCTCGATCGCCGCCGGGCGCCACGTGGCGGGTTCGGGCTCGGGCGGCCTCGCCGGATCGGGTGCGGACGACCGTCGTACGCCGGCGGGTCGGAGCAACAGCCCTCCCTCGACTGCCTGCGGGATCACCTGGTAGGAGATGCCGGCCTGCTCGAGCAGGCCCCCCGGGAGCTGCAGCCAGCCGTCGGGTCCGAGCACCAGCCCGTCGCGGCCGTCCTCGACGAGCCGCCCGTCGCGGATCTTCACCGTCCGGTCGGCGATGGCCTCGGTGGCATCGTCGTGCGAGACCACGACGACGGTCGTGCCCTGGGCTCGGGCCAGCTCGACGATCAAGCCCAGCATCGACCCGGCCGAGGCGGAGTCGAGTTCGCCGGTCGGCTCGTCGGCGAGCAGCAATTCCGGCCGGTGCGCCAGCGCGGCGCAGAGGGCGACGCGCTGGCGCTCGCCCCCGGAAAGCTCACCCGGCAGCGCGCTCCCGCGGCCCGCCAACCCGGCCACCTCGAGCAGCTCGGCGACGCGCGCGCGACGACCCTCTCGGCGCTCGCCGCGCAAGGCCAGCGGGAGGCCGACCGCCTGTTCGATCCTGAGCTCGGGCGCCAGCATCGCGTGGGCGTGCTGGCCGAGGAAGCCGACGTGCTCCGCCCGCCAGCGATCCCGCCCGCGGCGACCGAGCCGTCCGACGTCGCGGCCGAGCACGGTGACCTCGCCGGCCGATGGCGGCTGCAGCGCCGCGATCACGCGTAGCAGCGTGCTCTTGCCGGCGCCACTCGGGCCGAGCACGCAGACGATCTCGCCGGGGGCGACCGAGATGGTCATTCCCTGTAACGGCGCGGCGTCGCCCTCATCGGTGCGGTGGACGCAGAACACCTCGCGGAGATCAATCAGCCTGGCGCTCATGACCACTCACCGCTCGGTCGGAGGATCGTCGTGGCCAGCCAGGTCGCGCCGCCCAGCACCGCGAGCGCGGTCAGCGTCCACACCGCCAGCGCCCCCCAGGGCGCGATCGTGACCAGCGGCGGGTCGGGGTTGGCGCCCCCGGCGGCGGCCTGGACGGTCGCCACCGCGAGCCGGGTGAGCAGCAGGCCGATCGCGAGCCCGCAGGCCACGCCGAGCGCGCCCGCGAGCATCAACCGGACCCGCAGCTCGTCGCGCAGCCCGTGGGGGCCGATTCCCTGACCGAGCAGGTCCCGTTCGATGCGGCGGTCCCGTCCGGCGCCCAGCAGCGCCACCAATAACCCGAGCACGGCGAGCACGCCACATACCGCGGCCGCCGCCACTAGGGTCCCCAGCATCCCCCGCGCGACGGGCGCGGTCTCTAGTTGGTGCTCGATATCGGCCCGGAAGGTTGACTGGAGCTGGGAGAGCGAGCCCGTGGCCAGCGCGGCCCGCAACCGCGCGAGATGCGACGTCGAGATCCAGAGCTCGTCGGGGCGACCCTGCCCCGGGAGCTGGGCGTCGAGGGCCGATGCGAGCGTCGCCTCGTCGGCGACCACGAACCCGGCCGAGCCCGACGGGATCGTCGGGAAGCGGTTCAGGATGCCGACGACGCGAGCCCGAACCGGCAGCTCGTCGATGGTCAGGGCGAGGATCCCGCGACGCCCGGCGGCCGCTGCCGTCTGGGGATCGGCGAGGATCGGAACCGGCCGGAAGTCGCTCGGCTGGGCGGGCCGGAGCAGCCCCGGGAAACCTGTGGTCTGAAATCCGAGAATGGCGGTCGTCGCGCTCGCTGCACGAGACGATCCCCCAGCTCCGTCCCGGCTCGCCGCTCCGATCGCCAGCCACCGCCCGATCGGCGCGGTGGCCAGCACCCGGCCGGTCCGGTCGATCGCGCGCAACGGGCCGAGCGTCACCGCGGCGCTGAATTGCGTGGACGGCGCGGGGTTCTCCGCGTTCTGATGCCCGTTGGTGGCCGCCACGCCGGAGGGTTCGTCGAGTTCCAGCGCCTCGAGCTCCCAATGACCGGGTGGGATCCGCGTCCGCAACGTCGCCGGCCGGCTGCCGGCGCTGCCCAGCTGGAGTTGCGTGATCTCGCCACCGGCGGCCCGGAGATCGGCGGTGACGACGACGGCGAGCGCCGGTGAGGCCAGCCGGAGCGTCAGCCACCGGCTGCCGGCGGGCAGCGTCGGGCCGGGCACGCGCGCCGGTCCGGGCAGGACGAGCCGTCGCGCCAACTCATCCAGCGGCGCCGACGCGTCGCTCCGGCGCCAGCCGCGCAGGGCGGGGAGGCCGGAAGCGGGGACCCCGAGCGCGGGCACGGTGACGGTCGCGCCGGGGCCCGCGTAGCTCGCCTGGGTCCGGCGCACCGGCAACACCGTCCCGCCCGCGAGCGCCTGCCAGCGGGCCAGGGGCGTCACCTCCAGGGGCGTCGTGAAGTCGGGTCCGGCGTCCACGAGCGCGTCGAGCGGAACCTGGTTGGCTGCCTGGTCGCTGCTGCCGCGTACGAGCGTGGCCCGGTAGGCCAGCGCGAACGCGCCGAGGCCCGTGCTGACGGCAATGAAGGCAATCGCCAGGGCCGGCGCGGCGGGCGAGCGGGCGAGTCCGAGGAAGGCCAGCCGGCCGAGCACCGGCCCGCGGCGGAGCAGCTGCTCGCCGGTCCGCAGCAGCAGCGCGGCGCCGCGGAACACGAGTACCCCCGCGGCCAGGCAGCAGAGCGGCGCCAGCAGGAGCGTCAGGGTGTCGTTGCCGGTGCCGCCGTCGGCCAGGGCCAGCCCCACCGCGGCCGCGGCGCCGACGGCGAGCACGTCCGCGGCCCGGGCCCCCGGGGCGAGCAGCGTGGTCGCCACGAGCGCGGTGGCGCACAGCCAGCCAACGGCGAGCGCGATCGCGCCAGTCGGCGTGAGCAAGCTGTGCGCCAGCACCCCGCCGACGGGCTCGCCCGCCGCGCGCGCGAGGAGGCTCGCCGCCACCACCGCGACGAGCGCCCCGACGAGCAGGCCCAGCGCGCTCAGCCAGGCCGCCTCGCCCAACACGAAGGCGACGCACTGGGAGCTTCGCGCGCCCGCCATCCGCAACCGCTCGAGCTCGGCGTGCTGATCGCGGCGCAGGCTGCCGGCGGCCAGCACGATGAACAACACGAGCGCCGCCAGCGCTCCACCGCCGGTCAACAGCAGGCGCCGCGGAGCGTCCGCGGCCTCGCTGCGGGCGGCGTCGAGCCCGTCGAACGGAGCGTCGAGGGTGAACTGGCCGGCGGTCGCCAGCAGCGCTGCCTGCGCCGCCTCGAGGTGTTGCTCGACCCCCGCCAGCTGCCAGCTGTGCAGCGTGCTCGTGGCCAGCAGGGCGCTCCACAGGTGAGCGCGATAGACGCCGCTGAGCCCACCCAGGGCGTCGAGACCGGCGACGTCGCCGGTCAGCAGGACTGGCGGCACGTCTGCCGCCGGCGTGAAGCCGAGCGGGACCGGCGAGTTCAGCCGGGCGTGGCCGACGACCGGGATCCGCACCCCGGCCGCAGCGAGCACCTCCGCCGTCACCGGCCCGCTGGCCAGCAGCATCGGGCACGCGCCCGCCCGGCACGGGCCCACTCCCGCGGCAGCCGCCGGGCCGACCCATCGACCGAGGGGCTCGATCGCCGCCGGGCGGACGATGATCCCGCTCAGCCGGACCGGATTGAGGAGCACCGCTTGGGTCGACGGCCCGAGTCCCAGGCCGCCCAAGATGCGGCGGGCTTCGCGCTCGACGGGGGCCGTCACGGGGCCTTGCCAGACCGCGCTTACGGTGCGCTGCAGCGGCGGCAGCGAGTCGAGCGCCGACCGCGCGGCCTGGTCGCCGGCGATCACGCTCTCGCCGGCGACCGCGCCGGCGAACGCCGTGGCCAGCGCGAGCCCGAGCGCCGGCAGCACGAACCGCCCGGGGCGGTGGCGCGCGCGAGCCACGATCAGCGACGCACTTCCGCTCGCCAGCCTCATCTCACCCGCCGCCGGCGGTAGTGGCTGCGCGCTTTCGCCCGTCCGCCGCAGACCGACATCGAGCACCAGCGCCCGGCCTGGTTGCGCGAGTTGTCGTAGAACGCCCAGCCGCAGTCCTCGCCGGGACAGATCTTCAGCCGGGCCCAGGTCCCTTCCCGCATCGAGGTCGCGACGATCGCCAGGAGCACGCCGATCGCGCCGCTGACCCTGGCGCCGTCGGGCGGCACGAAGCGTGGGCCGGACGGCGTCAGGCGGACCTCGGCGGCCGCGCCCGCCGCCGCGCGGTTGAGTCGCTCGAGCGTCGAGGCGCAGGGACCGCCGTCGCCGGTTTCCCGGGCCAGCCCGCGCAGTGCCTCGCGGAAGGCCAGCGTCCGCTCGAGGTCTGCGACCGTGAGCTCGGCGCCCGCGATGATTAGGTCACAGTCCGCCAGCCAGCGCGCCAGCGCGGATGGGCTGTCGAGCACCTCGGCCCCGTGCTCGAACACCAGGTCGTAGTGGGAGTTGACGAACGCCTGGACGAGCGCCAGCGGGCCCGGGGCCGGCTGCCGGCCGCCCGGTTGGACCGATCCCCTCTCACCAGCAAAACTCACTTCGGCGGTGAGAGTACAGCCGCCTTTCGGAGCCGTCCAGGTGTCAGCGTGCACCCACCAGGGGGCAAGGTGCAGCCGCTTATACTTGCTCGCACCCCGGTAGCGAGGAGCCGCACGTGCAGGAGATGGTCATTTATGGCGTGAGCTTCGACATGGTCGGCAAGCAGCCGATCGTGTTGCTGAAGACCGTCGAAAGCAACAAGTTCCTGCCGATCTGGATCGGTCATCCCGAGGCCGCCGCGATCCTCATGAAGCTTCAGGGAGCTTCGACCCCGCGACCGATGACGCACGACCTGCTCTCCGACGTCCTCGGCGAGCTCGAGGTCGAGTGCACGCGGGTGGCGGTCACCGAGCTGCGCGAGAACACGTTCTACGCCTCGATCAGCCTGCGCGCCAACGGACGCGACCTGGAGATCGACTCCCGGCCGAGCGACGCGCTCGCGCTCGCCGTGCGCGCCGGCGCGCCGATCTACGCCGCCGATGACGTGATCGCCGAGTCCGCGATCGAGTTCGAACACGAGGTCGAGGACACCGAGGAAGTGGTCGAGAAGTTCAAGGACTTCCTTGACCAGGTGACGCCCGAAGACTTCGCCGCGGGCGACTCCTAAGCGTTCGCCCGAGCCAAGGCGCGGGCCGCTAGCGCCTGCTCCACCTGCTGATGATGGTGGATCAGCGCAGGCTCGTTGCGCCCATAGACGAGCTCGGGCATCAGACCGGTGCGCAGCGAGCGGTGGATGTCCTGCTGCTGGCCGAAATCCTCCCCGAACACCACCCGCTCGGTGAAGCGCACGTTGGCGTCCCAGAACGAGCGCCGCTCCGCGATCGCCTCGGCGGCGGGCACGTAGAAGCGGACGGACACCCGCGTTCGGTGCGGGTCGTCGGCCTCGGGGTAGATCTCCCACAGCTCGGCGTGACCGCTCATCGGCAGGTTGATCACGACGCTCGGGAACAGCAGGTAGACGATCGAGGCGAACGGCTTCAGCGCCCATTCCTCGCGCGGGCCCTCGAGCAGGGAGATCACCTCCTTGCGCATCACCACGCCCCGCGTATGCGGGCCGAACTGCTCGCCGACGAACGGTGTCGAGAGCATGTCGGGAGCCAGCGTGTCGCGGTGTAGCGAGAACACGTGGTAGGTCTCGGTGAAGGTGTCGTGGATCAGCTTCCAGTTGGCGCCGAACACGCCGCCGCGTTGCTCGTGCAACCGCCAGTCGGCGAATCCGTAATCGGCCAGCTCGGGTCCGAGACCGGCGAGCTCGCGTTCGACGTCGATCGTCGCCTCGCCGCCCGGGCGCGCCAGGATCAGCCCGAATCGTTCGGCCACCGGCACGGGCAGCAGCCCCAGTTCGGAGCGCTCGATTCCCTCGAACGCGTCGCGGGCCAGCGGCTGCCCGAGGAGCGCGCCGTCGAGGTCGTAGGCCCACGAGTGGTAGGGGCACTTGAGCGCCCGGCCGGGGCGACCGCGTCCACTGAACACGCGCCCGCCGCGGTGGCGGCAGATGTTCAGGAATCCCCGCACGGCGGCGTCCTCGCCGCGGATCAGCAGGAGCGGCACGCCTGCGACCTCGGTGGCGACACACTGCCCGGTGTCGGGCAGATCGCCGCTCAGGCCGACGACCAGCGGCCGGTCGCGAAACAGTCCCCGAACCTCGTCGCGGACGCGCTTGGCGTCGGTGTACACGGTGGCGCGCTGGCGATATGGCGCCGGGGCGAGCGTCGTGGTGCGCGCCTCGCGGAGCGCGAAGAACGTGGCAAGGATGTCGCGCTGGGTCTCGATCCTCATCGCCCGGGGAAACCTCAGACGGCGCCGCCGAGGATAACCTCAGCCGGCGGCGCTGAGGATACGCGCGATCAGCGCGTCGAAACCGATTCCGGCGGCATCGGCGGCCTGGGGCAGCAGGCTGGTCTCGGTCAACCCCGGGATCGGATTGAGCTCGAGCACGTACGGCTCTTCGGGATCGGGCTCGAGCATCAGGTCGACGCGGGCGAAGCCCGAGCAGCCGAGCAACTCATACACCGATAGAGCGATCTCGCTGACCCGTGCGGCGAGCGCGCCATCGAGCTCGGCCGGGCACTCGAAGCGCGTGCGCCCGATTTCGTAGCGGGCCTCGAAGTCGTAGAAGTCCTCCTCCTCGGGAACCGCCTCGACGATCGGCAGTGTGCTGGGCACGCTCCGCTGCTCGAGGATCGAGACCGCGAGCTCGCGGCCCCGAACGTAGCGCTCGAGCATCACTTTCCGGTCGTACGAGAACGCGGCCACCAGCGCCGCCGGCACATCGGCGGCGGTCCGTGCGAACTTGATCCCGAGCGCCGACCCCTGCGAGGCGGGCTTGACCACGATCGGGAACTGCAGCCGCTGCTCGATCGCGGGGAGGGCCTGGCCGGCTCCCAGCTCGCGGAAGGCGGTCTCGCTGAAGGCGTAGAAGTCGGGGGTGGGGATTCCGTGATCTCGCATCGCGTGCTTGGCCAACACCTTGTCGGCCGCCCGGATGCACGCCGAAACGCCCGATCCGGTGTAGGGAATGCCCATCACCTCGAGCAGTTCCTGCACTGTTCCGTCCTCGCCGTCCCGACCGTGAAGCGCGACAAAGGCGACTTCCGGACCCTCAATCGTCAGTCGCTGGACGAGGTCGGCGCCGACGTCGATCGGGATCACCTCGTGACCGAGCCGCTCGAGCGCGTCCTGCACGCGCGCCCCCGACTTCAACGAGACCTGGCGCTCCAGCGAGCGCCCGCCCTTCAGCACTGCGACGCGGCTCATCCAGTGCGCGTGCGCTTGGTCGGCAGCCTGAGGATCTTGGCGATCTCGGCGGCCTCGGGCGCGCGCGGCTCGGGCTCCGCCGCCGGATGCGCGTCGGGAACCCGGGTGCTCCGGGGAGCGGTGGCGCCGGTAAGTGTGCCGTACAGCGCGACCTGCTCGCGTACAACCTCGCCGATCCGGCGGACCCCTTCGCGGATCTCGTCCTCGCTCACCCCGGAGAAGTTCAGCCGCATCGACGACCCGCCGCGTCCATCGATGAACGCAGCGCGGCCGGGAACGAACGCCACGTGTTCCTCGAGGGCCCTGGCCAGCAGGTCGGTCGTGTCGATGTAGTCGGGCAGCGTGACCCAGATGAACAAGCCGCCCTGGGGATGGGTCCATTCGGCCTCACGCGGAAAGTGCTCGGCGAGCGAATCGAACATCACGTCGCGCCGGCGGCGGTAGATCTCGATCAGCGAGCGGACGTAGTCGCGCCACGGGCCGGAGTCGAAGTACGCGGCGACGAAGTATTGCGAGATCGAGGACGAGCACAGGTCGGAGCCCTGCTTGCCGATGTTCATCTTCTGCAGCACGGGCGCCGGCGCGGCGGTCCAACCGAGGCGCACTCCGGGCGAGAGGATCTTCGAGAACGTGCTGGCGTAGATCACGAAGTCCTCGTCCAGCGAGCGCAACGTGGGCAGCGGACTGCCCTCGTAGCGCAGCAGCCCGTACGGGTTGTCCTCCAGCACCAGGAGCTCGCGCTCGGACGCGATCCGCACGAGCTCCGAGCGGCGCTCGGCCGACATCGTCACGCCAGCCGGATTGTGGAAATTGGGAACCGTGTAGATGAACTTCGGACGGCGGCCGCTGCGCTCCAGCTGTTCGAGCGTTTGCGCCAGTTCGTCGATCCGCATCCCGTCGCGGTCCATGCGGACCTGGACGACGTCGGCTTGATAGGCGGAGAAGGTCGGCACCGCGCCGGGATAGGTCGGCGCTTCGGTGACCACCACGTCGCCCGGGTCGAGCAGCGTCTTGCACACCAGGTCGATCACCTGCTGGCCGCCGGTGGTGACCAGCAGCTCGTCGGGGTGGATCTCCATGCCTTCGGCGCTCATCACCTCGACGATGCAGCGCTTGACCAGCGCCAGTCCCTCGGTGGGCCCGTACTGCAACGCCCGCGCACACGACTCGACGGCCACGTTGCGCATCAGCGATGCATATGAGTCGGGCGGGAAAGTCGACGTGTCGGGCAGGCCGCCGGCCAGCGAGATCACGTCATCGCGCTCGGTCAGGGCCATCAGGTCGCGCATCGCCGAGGACTTCATGACCTTCGTCCGCTCCGCGAACAGGCCTGCGTAGCGCTCGATGTCCCGTGCCGTGGACCGCGGTCGCCTGGAGCCGGAGCTCACGCTGCCGTCTCGTCTATCGTCACGCTCCATCACGGTACAGCACCATGCATCTCGTGTTCGACATCTTTCAAGGGATGGGGATCGCAGGCGCGATCGGGATCCGGCCGTTCCTGCCCTCGTTGGCGGCCGGCGGTCTCGCGGCGGGCGATGTCGAGCTCCATTTCAACGGCACTAACTACTCTTTCCTGCAATCGGCCCCGTTCCTGCTCGGGATGGGCGTATTGGCGGTCATCCTGCTCGTCGTCGAGTACAGGTGGCGGGTCGACCAGGGGCCGGCGTTGATCGTCCTCGGGGCGGCGTCGGTGGCGCTCGGCGCGCTGATGTTCGCCGGCTCGCTGTGTCGCGGGGGGTACGTCGTGTGGCCGGGGTTTGTCGGCGGAGGGATCTGCGCGCTGATCGGGATCGGCGCCAGCGTGCCGCTGCTGCGCCGGGTGCGCGGCCGGCTTGACGCCGGCACGGCCAAGACGCTGCCGTACTACGCCGAGGTGATCGCGGTCGTGTCCGCTGCGCTGTCGGTGGTGGCGCCACCGGTGGGACTGGTCCTCGTGCTCGGGCTGCTGTGGCTGCTGATCGCCGGCCGCGGCCGGGATGAACAGAAGTACGCGGGGCTGCGGATCTTGAGGTGAGCTCCCAGCGCTCCGGCAAGTCGGATGGTGACGCGGGCGCTGAGCGCGCGGAGCAGACGGATCTCGAAGTCGCCCCCAGCTACCAAGGCAAGAAGCTCGTCCTGGTCGTGATCGACGCCCTCAAGCCCGCGATGCTCGACCGCGCGATCGCCACCGGGCGCGCCCCGGCGCTGGCCCGGATCCGCGACGAGGGCTCCTACGTCGATGACTGCGTCGCCGTGTTCCCCTCCGTGACCCCGGTGTGCGCGGCCACGATCACCACCGGCGTCGGACCCGACAAGCACCTGATCCCCAGCATGAACTGGTATCACCGCGAGGAGTCCCGCTACGTCGAGTACGGCTCGAGCTTTTCCGCCAGCCGTCAGTTCGGGGTGCTGCGCTCGCTGACCGACACCGTCTACCGGATGAACGCCGACCACCTTTCGCACGACGTCGAGACGGTGTTCGAGACGCTCGACGACGACGATATCCGCACCGCCGGCACGACCTATCTGATCTACCGGGGGCGCCACCAGCACGAGGTGTCCAACGAGACGGCGCTGGCCACGATCGTCACCTCGACCCTGTTCCGGCGCACGATCTACGGGCCGCTGGAGCTGTTCTACGCGGACCTGTACGCGAGCCGCAAGACCGGCTGCCGCGGCCAGCTTGGGATGCCGGGCGTCCGCGACCAGCACACGGGGTGCGTCGGCTCCTATCTGGTCGAGCACGACCTGTTCGACTTCATGCTGTTCTCACTCCCCGACAACGACGCCTGGTCACACCGGAACGGGCCGCACGCCCAGGTGACCTCGATCGCCAACGCGGATCGGCAACTCGAGCGGCTGATGCACGCGGCCGGCGGCCCGGAGGCGTTCCTCGAGCAGTACGCGGTGATCGTCACCTCCGACCACTCGCAGGCCGCCGTCGAGGATCGGATCCCGCTCGCCGAGGCGTTCTCGGAGTTCGAGATCGCGACGCCCCGGTCCGCGCGTTCGGGGGTCGGCGAAGTCGCGCTCTCCCCCGCCCAGCGCTCGGCGATGGTCTACGCGCTCGACGAAGACCGCCGGGAGGAGTTGATCGAGCGGTCGCTCGAGGCCGTGGCCGATGTCGACGGCGTCGACCTCGTGCTGTGGCGCGACAACGGCGAGGCGGCGGTCCGTAGCCGCCGCGGCGAGCTCCGGTTCGCTCCCGGCAGCGACGTCGAGGATGCTCGAGGTGGCCGTTGGAGCGTCGAGGGCGAGCTCGCCACCCTGCGGGCGGAGGTCCAGGACGGCCGTTTCCTGTGCACGGAGTATCCCGACCCGCTGTCCCGGATCTGGTCCGCGCTCAACTGTCCGACCGCGGGCGACGTCCTCCTCTCGGCCGCGCCCGGGTTCGAGTTCGTCGATTGGGGCGGTTCCGATCACGTCGGCGGGGGTAGCCACGGGTCGCTGCACCGGACCGATTCACTCGGCGCTCTGCTGTGGTGCGGGACCGGCCCCGATTCCCCTCACAACCGCGCCCAGTGGTCGCTGCTCGACGTCGCGCCAATGGTGAGAGATCACTTCAACGCAACTATTGGTGATTAGGACCGTGTTAGCTGTAATAGGGTCTTAGGGTGCTCCAAGACTCGGCCGATACATTCCCGCCGATGCCAGAAGAGGCCAGCACAACCGTCGAATTCGAACTTCCGTTCCACCATCGCGTGCGCGCGGGGGTGCGGCGCGGCCACAACTGGAAGCAGCTGATCCGCTTCGTCGCCGTCGGCGCCACCGGCTACGTGATCAACCTCGGCGTGTTCGCGCTCTGCGTGGCGATCGGAATCCACTACGTCGTCGCCTCGGCGATCGCCTTCGTGATCTCGGTGACCAACAACTTCTGGCTGAATCGCCATTGGACCTTCGACGCCAAGCACGAGCATCCGATGTTCCAGGGGGCGCGCTTCTTCGCCGTCTCGCTGGTCGCCTACGGGTTCCAGCTACTGATACTGATCGCGCTCGTCGAAGGGGTGGGCCTGAGCAAGATCATCGCCCAGGCGATCGCGATCGCCACCGCCACGCCGCTGTCCTTCCTGGGACAGAAGCTTTGGAGTTTCCGGGCGTAGGCCGCCGTCTCGCTGCAACCCGGATTGCGCTCCTCCTAGCCCTGCTGGTTGCGTTCGCGGGGCTGCTTCCGGCCGCGGCCGACGCCGCCACGACGAGCATCGCCGCCACCGTCCCGAACGCGCCGGTCCTCGTCACCGACCTGAACAAGCCGCCGCGGGGTTACCGGCTGACCGCCTCGGAGGTGGAGCGAATCTCGGCCCTGAACCCGACCGTCATCGCCGAGCGCCACCGCCACCCAAACCTCAAACCCTACGAGTACACCAAGGGCAACGGTCTGTGGCAGGTGAGCTGGTTCACCCCCGGGCCCGAGGGCAAGGAGCTCGTGCAGGTGTACGTCGACGACGCCACGGGGAAGGTGACCCAGGCGTGGACGGGCTTCCAGGTCGCCTGGACGATGGCCCGTGGCTACCCCGGCGCGTTTGGCCGCCAGGTGAACGCGCTCTACGTCTGGCTCCCGCTGTGCGCGGTGTTCCTGGCGCCGTTCATCCCCTACCGCCGGCGCCGGCGGCCCGGCGAGCGCCGCTGGGCCTGGTCGGTGCTCCACGTCGATCTGCTCGTGCTGCTCGGCTTCTCGATCTCGCTGGCCTTCTTCAACCACGGGACGATCGGGCTGTCGGTGCCGCTCGCCTATCCGTTCCTGCTCTACCTGCTGGTGCGGATGCTGCTGCTGGCCTTCGGTCGCGGCATCCCCCGTACTCCGCTGCGGCTCGCCGTCCCCGTGTCGTGGCTGGCCGTGGGGATCGTCTTCCTGGTCGGGTTCCGGATCGGGCTGAACGTCACCAACTCGAACGTGGTCGACGTCGGCTACGCCGGCGTGATCGGGGCCGACAAGCTCGTCCACGGCCAGCCCCTCTACGGCCACTGGCCCGCCGACAACGCCGACGGTGACACCTACGGGCCGGTCAACTACTACGCCTACGTGCCCGCCTACGAGCTGTTCGGCTGGAGCGGAACGTGGGACGACCTGCCCGCCGCCCACGCCGCCGCGGTCGCCTTCGATCTACTCACGCTCCTCGGTCTGTTCTTCCTCGGGCGCCGGATCCGGGGCCCGAACCTCGGCATCGTGTTCGCCTACCTGTGGGTCGCCTATCCGTTCAGCCTCTACGTGCTGAGCTCCAACAGCAACGACTCGCTGGTGGCGCTGCTGCTCGTGCTCATGCTGCTGGTCGTCTCCTCCGCACCGGCCCGCGGCGTCGCCGCCGCCCTCGCCGGCTTGACCAAGTTCGCCCCTCTCGCCCTGGCGCCGCTGTTCGCCCGCGGGATCGGGCGGACCTGGCCGCGTCGCCGGTCGCTGTTGGCGTACGGCGTCGCCTACCTCGCCACGGCCGCGATCGTGATGCTGCCGGTGATCCTCCGCGACAACTGGCACGCGTTCTGGCACGACACGGTGGCCTACCAGGCCGGGCGCGGCTCCCCCTTCTCGATCTGGGGTCTCTGGGGCGGGCTCAGCTTCGAACAGCACATCGTCCAGGGCGCCGGCGTGGCGCTCGCCATCGCCGTCACCTTCGTCCCCCGCAGCCGGTCGCTGATCCAACTCGCCGCGCTCGCCGCCGCGGTCCTCATCGCCCTCCAGCTCGGCATCACCCACTGGTTCTACCTGTACATCGTGTGGTTCTTCCCCCTAGTGATCGTGGCGATCTTCGGGAGCCATCCCACGGTGGCGGAGGCGGCGGTGGCGCCACGGGGGACGATCGTCGAGTCCGAGACGGTGGCGGCGGCGGCCTGATGGCTGCGTTTGCTCTCGCGGCTGGAGGCGGTCGTGCTTCCGTGCAGGGCTGTCGCGGATTATCAAAAACCTACAAGTTCTCAGAGCTGCTCGGACCCCCAAAGCTGCCTCCATGGCGGCCGATCCCAGGGCCTGATGTCAGCAGACTGACATTCCGAGCCTTACGCGGACGAGGCGATGTGGACCTGTCGGACATAGCCTGACCAATCCCCTACGGCCCCTTCAAATCTGATCGTTGTCGGGATCGGGGGCTATCACAAAAGCACAAAGTCTCCCGGGCGAGCCAGCCGCCCGGCCGGCGAGCCTCACGGCAGCCCCCAAAAACCAGCGGCCCGCGGAGCCCGCCCAGCGGCCGCCTACCTCACCCCGCGCGCCGGCAGCAGCACCTGCTCGATCGCTTCCGCCTTCAACGGCTCCGCCGCCGCCCGGATCAGCACCCCGTTGAGCCACGGATCGACGTCTGAGGTCTGGAACCGGATGGGCATGCGCGTGATCATCGCCTCGAGGGCCTGTTCGCGCTTGACGCCGATCACGCCACCGCGCGGCCCGGTCATCCCGACGTCGCTGATGTAGGCGGTCCCGCGGTCGAGGATGCGGGCGTCGGCGGTCGGGACGTGGGTGTGGGTGCCGACCACGGCGGTCACGCGGCCGTCGAGGTGCCAGCCCATCCCGACCTTCTCGCTCGTCGCCTCAGCGTGCATGTCGACGAGCACCTGGTCGGCCTTGCCCTTGAGCTCGTGGAGCGCGGCGTCGGCTTCGGAGAAGGCGGGCCGGCCCGCGTTCATGAACAGGTTGCCGGACAAGGAGATGACGCCCAGCCGGACATCGTCGCGCGCGACGACGCACGTGCCGTGGCCGGGTTGGCTGCGCAGGAAGTTGGCCGGCCGCAGGATCCGCGGCTCGTGGTCCAGATAGGCGTAGATCTCGCGGTGGCGGTAGGTGTGGTTGCCGAGCGTGATCACGTCGATCCCGGCGGCGAACAGCTCGTCGGCGATCTTGGGCGTGATCCCCATCCCGCCGGCCGCGTTCTCGGCGTTGACCACCACGAAGGTGGGGTGCAAGCGCTCTTGCAGCTCGGGAAGGAGCGCGAGCAGCGTCCGCCGCCCGATCCCGCCCACCACGTCGCCCACGAACAGGATGCTCGAGGTTTTTTTCATGTTCCGGGCGCTCATACTTCCATGCAGATGGCAATCAGGCTTCCCTGGCAGACGAGCGGCGCTCGGGGGCAAGCTCGCGAAGAGGACCAAACCGGCGAGGGGTCGAGCGGCGCCACCCCCGAGGATCGCGTCGGCGAGCCGGGGACGCCGGTGGCGCCGGTGGTGGTGCCGCGTTGGATCCAGCTGGTCCTGCTGCCGCTCGCCCTGCTCGGTCTGTGGGCGCTGGCCAGGGCGGCTGGGACCGTCCTGCTGGTCCTGGTGGCCGCCAGCACGGTGGCGCTGATCCTCAACCCGCTGGTGCGCACGCTGCAACAGTTCGGGGTCCCGCGTGCGCTGGGCATCCTCGCCATCTATCTGAGCATCTTCGCGATCGTCGCCGGCGTCGGAGTCCTGCTGTCCCAGCCGATCAGCACGCAGGTCAATCGGTTCGCCAACGACTTCCCGCACATCGTCGACACCGCGAACCGGGACCTGGCCGACCTCCAGAGGTGGCTGAACAACCATGGCATCCACGTCCAGATCGAGAAGCAGGGCCAGACCGCGCTGCAGACGCTCGAGAAGAACGTGGTCAAGAGCTCGGGCAGCGTGGTCTCGTACTCGCGCGACCTGTTGGGAGAGCTCGTCACGATCGGCTTCGATCTCGTGCTCGTGTTCGTCTTGTCGATCTACCTGTTGGTGTACGGCAGGCAGATCGGCGACCTCGCGCGCCGGATCATGCCCAAGGGCGACGGGACGCCGGGCGACGACTTTCCACTCCTGGTCCAGCGCGCGGTGTTCGGCTACGTCCGGGGACAGATCCTGTTCAGCCTGATCATGGGCGCGAGTGCCGCCGTCTCGCTGTGGATCTTTGGCGTCCTCGGGATCTTCCCCCAGGGCCAGAACTACGCGGTGTTCTTCGGCGGGTTCTATGGCTTGATGGAGTTCATCCCTTACATCGGGCCGATCATCGGTCCCGCCCCGGCCGTGATCGTGGCGCTGTTCAACGATCCGATCAGCGCGCTGTGGGTCGTCCTCCTGTTCATCGCCCTCCAGCAGCTCGAGGGTCATCTGGTGGCCCCGCAGGTATTCCGCATCTCGCTCCGGATCAACCCGATCGTGATCATCCTGTCGCTGCTGATCGGCTACCAGCTCTACGGCGTGGCCGGCGCTCTGCTGGCGCTGCCGATCGCGACGGTGGTTCGCCAGACCGTGATCTATCTCCGTCGTCACCTCGTGCTCGAACCCTGGGCGGTCAACGTTCCCCGCTCGGACATCCTCCCCTTCGAGCCCGACCGATGTCCCGATTGCGGCGCCCAAACGGGGGCTGACGACGCCTTCTGCCGCGCGTGTGGCGCCTCGCTCGAGCCGCGCGTGCACGCGCCTGGGTAGCCTGAGGCCTCTTGCCCGTGAGCACGGCAACCGGTGAGAGCACGGCCACGGTCGCGGTCGAGTCGCTGACCAAGCGGTTCGGCGCTCGGGTAGCGCTCGAGCGGGTCACCTTCGAGCTCCATCCGGGCGAGCTGGTCGCGATCATCGGACCCAATGGCGCCGGCAAGACGACCCTGCTGTCGATCCTGGCCGGCGTGCTGCCCGCCAGCGACGGCCGGATGATGCGCTCCCAAGACCGGCCGTTCGGTTGGGTGCCACAGCAGCCGGCGCTGTATTCAAAGCTCTCGGTAGCCGAGAACCTGCGGCTGTTCGCCCGCCTCGAGCGGCTGCCTGACCCCGACCAGGCGGTGGCGCGAATGCTCCGCCAGACCGGACTCGAGGAGCGCGCAGGCGACGAGGTCGGCCGCCTCTCGGGTGGGAACCAGCAGCGGGTCAACATCGCCATCGGGCTGCTGAGCGAGCCGGCCGTGCTGCTGCTCGACGAACCCTCGGCCTCGCTCGACCCGCGCCAGCGGGAGCGGCTGTGGGAGTTCATCGGCGGTCTGGCCGGCCACGGCACCACCGTCGTTTACTCGACCCACAACGTCGCCGAGGCCGAGCGCTACGCCGACCGCGTACTGGTGCTGGCCGACGCCGAACTGCTGTTCACTGGTTCTCCGGCCGAGCTCAAGCAGACCGTCGGACGCGGCTCGGAGGACTTCGAGTCGGCCTTCGTGCACTTCCTGCACGAGCGCGGCCACTGAGCCGACAAGAGCACCCCCGACAATGCGCTGGTTACTCGTCAAGGACCTACAGATCCTCAAGCGCTCGCCGTTGCTCGTGGGGCTCCTGGTGGTCTACCCGATCGCGATCGCGCTGATGATCGGGTTCGCGATCTCGAGCCCTCCCGGTAAGCCGAAGGTCGCGTTCTACAGCGGCGTTGCCGCGGGCAAGGGGAAGATCAACTTCGGCAATCAGCAGATCGACATTTCCACCTACGCCAAGGAGCTTTTCCAATCGATCGATCCGATCAAGGTCAAATCCGAGCAGCAGGCGATCGCCAAGGTCCAGAACGGTGACGCGCTGGCGGCGCTGATCGTGCCCGCCGATGTGCCGTCCCAGATCCAGAGCCTGGTCACCACGGGGGTGGGCAACCCCACCGTCCAGCTGGTCCTCAACTCCAAGGACCCAATCGAGCGCCAGTTTGTCGAGCAGGCGATCTCGTCCCGGCTGAACGAGGTCGAGCAGGCGGTGTCCAAGCAGGTGCTCCGGGTCGCGATCTCCGATCTTCAGCGGGTGCTCAATGGGGGCACGATCAACCTCCTCGGCCAGAACTTCCAGCTCCTCGGGCTGAAGAACTCTCGGGCGATCATCGAGGGCACGCTCGCGTCTCTGCCGGCCAACTCGCCCCTGCGCGTCGCGCTCCGGCAGGTCGTCAACTTTGCCAATCTGGCCATCGACGGCCTCGGCTTCGCGAGCCCCGTGCTCGGTTCGATCGGCACGCCGTTGACCGTCCACCAGACCGAGCTGGCCGGCAAGACGACACCGACCAATTCCTACGCGGTGGCGATCGCGGTGATCGTCTCGTTGATGTTCGTGACCTTGCTGCTGGCGGCTGGGATGCTGGCCATCGAGCGCTCCGAGCACGCCTACTCACGGTTGGTCAGGGGCCTCGTATCGCCGGAGGGGCTGCTGTCCGAGAAGATCGTGCTCGCGGCCGGGTGCGCGGCGATCCTCGCGTTGCTGATGTCGGCCTGCGTGTCGGCGTTCGTGCATCTCGATTGGTCGCGAGCCGAGCTGTGGGTGATCGCCCTGGTGTTCGCGGGCCTCGCCTTCGGCGCGCTCGGGGTCGCCATCGGGGGAGTTGGGCGCGAGGTCAGCACGGCCTCGCTGCTGGCCTTTCTGCTCTCGCTGCCGATCGCGTTCGTCGCGCTGGTTCCGGCCAACGCCGTCTCGGGGACTGTGAAGACGGTGCTCGACGCGGTGGCGTTCGTATTCCCGTTCAAGGCCGCGCTCCAGGCGATCACCAACGCCTTCACGGGCGCGGCGCCGGGGATCGGGTGGCCACTGGTCCACCTGGCGGTGCTGACCGTCGTGTTCGCCGGCCTCGCCAGGCTGACGCTGAAGCGGTTTGCCAGCTAGGGCTCGTCTTAGCGCGAGACCGTGCGCAGGAAGCCCCACACGCACAGCGCGGCGATGATCAACGCGATGATCGGCAAACCAGCGCCGACGATCCCGGCCACCGCGAGCACGATCCCGACCACGCCGACCACGCCGGCGACGCCGCCGACGACGACCATCTGATAGGCCCGCCGCTCGCGTACGCGCCGCGGTGTATAGCTGCCACGCTTCTGAATATCGGCCACATCTGGCAGGGTACCGCGTCATGCCCGACACAGCAGTGCATTACATGTTGATTTACGACTACGTCGGAGACATGGTCGATCGGCGCGGTCCCTACCGCGAGGAGCACCTGGCGCGGATCCATGCAGAGCGCGACGCCGGGCGCCTGGTGATGGCCGGCGCGCTCGGGGATCCCCCCGCCGGTGGCGCCCTGGTGTTCCGCGGCGTCGAGCCGGAGGCGATCGAGGCGTTCGTGCAGGACGATCCCTACATGCGGGCCGGACTCGTGGCCTCGCACCGCATCGCCCGCTGGAACCTGGTGTAGCCGACCGTCGTCGCGCCAGCCGTCGACCGCGATTTAGACCCCGTTTACCTGCGCGGCCGTGGTGGTCGGGCATCGGTCCGTCAGCGCGTATCCTGGGGTAGCGAAATGCCCTTCCCGCAGACCCGTTTGCGCCGGCTGCGCGCCACCCGCGCGCTCCGCGGCCTGGTACGCGAGACGCGACTCGATCCGGGCGATTTCGTCTACCCGATGTTCGTCGCTCACGGCGTCGACCGGCGCGAGCCGATCGAGTCAATGCCGGGCGTCGACCGACTCTCGATCGCCCACGCAGTGGGCGAGGCCGGCGGGGCGGCGGAGCTCGGAATCCCCGCCGTGCTCCTGTTCGGACTCCCGGCGGCCAAGGACGACGAGGGCTCCGGCGCCTGGGACGAGGAGGGGATCGTCCAGCTCGCCACGCGCGCGATCAAGGAAGCCCATCCCGAGCTGATCGTGATCACCGACCTGTGCCTGTGCGAGTACACGAGCCACGGCCACTGCGGCGTGGTGAGACCGGACGGGACCGTCGACAACGACGCCACGCTGGAGCTGCTGGCCCGCACGGCGGTGTCGCAGACCCGCGCTGGGGCGGACATCATCGCCCCCAGCGACATGATGGATGGTCGCGTCGGCTCGATCAGATCCGCACTCGACGACGAGGGCCTCAGCGAGACGCCGATCCTCGCCTACTCGGCCAAATTCGCCTCCGCGTTCTACGGACCGTTCCGTGAGGCGGCCGATTCGGCACCCGCGTTCGGCGACCGCCGGGCCTACCAGATGGATCCCGCCAACGGCGATGAGGCGGTCCGCGAGGCACGCCTCGACGTCGAGGAGGGCGCCGACATCGTGATGGTTAAGCCGGCCCTGCCGTACCTGGACCTGATCCGGCGCATCAAAGACGAGACGGCGATGCCGCTGGCCGCCTACAACGTCAGCGGCGAGTACGCGATGCTCAAGGCGGCCGCGGCGGCGGGCGCGATCGACGAGCGCGCGGCGGTGCTCGAGACGCTGACTTGCATCCGTCGCGCCGGCGCCGACATCGTGATCACCTACCACGCCAAGGAGGCCGCGCAATGGCTGCAATAGACGACGCCACCGCTGCCCGTTCGCAGCACGGGCCGAAGCTCCGCAGCCGCAAGCAGGGCGCGGCCGTGCCGCTCGACGAGCTCGACAAGCGCTTGCTGAACCTGATGCAGGGCCAGTTCCCGATCGACCGTCGCCCCTACCGGCACGTGGCCGCGCAGGCCGGGATCAGCGAGCCGGCCGTGATGGCCCGCGTCAGCGAGCTGCTCGAGGAACGGATCATCCGCCAGGTCACGCCGATCTTCGACACTCGCGCGCTGGGTTACGCGTCGATGCTGGTGGCGGCCAAGGTCGACCCCGAAAACCCGTGGCGGGCCGCCAAGGTGATCAACGAGCACCCGGGCGTCTCGCACAACTACCTGCGCAATCACGAGTTCAACATCTGGTTCACGATCGCCACCGAGCCGGATTCGCCGCTCGGCCTCGACGGCACGCTCGAGGTGCTGGCGCGGATCGCCGGCGCGGAGTCGATCCGCCAGCTGCCCACGCTGAAGCTGTTCAAGATCCGCATGGACCTCGAGATGGAGGGCGGAACCGATGCGCTGGCCAAGGCCGCCGAGGCGGCCGAACCGGCCGAGATCGAGCGCCAGGCCTACGACGAGTTCGACATCGCGGTGATCCGGGCGCTGCAGGGCGACATGCCGGTCATCGAGGAGCCATACGCCCCGGCCGCGGAAACCCTGGGGATCTCGCAGGAGCGGTTGCTGACCCACCTCGTCCAGATGCAGGAGCGCAAGCTGCTGCGGCGGGTGGCGGCGATCCTTTACCACCGCCGCGCCGGGTTCAGCGCCAACGGGATGGGCGTGTGGAAGGTCCCCGACGAGCGGATCATGGAGCTGGGTCCGCGGATGGCGGCGTTCCGCGGTATCTCGCATTGCTACCAGCGCCCCACCTACGCCGACTGGCCGTACTCGATCTTCACCATGGCCCACGGTCGCTCCAAGCAGGAGTGCGACGCGATCCTCGACTCGATCTCTGCCGAGACCGGGATCACGGAGTGGACGACGCTCTACTCCTCGACCGAGTTCAAGAAGATCCGGCTGCTCTACTTCACCGACGAGTATCGGTCCTGGGAACGCGAGCACGCCGGCGTGTGACCACGTTCACCACCACCCGGTCCGAGGAGCTGTATCAGCGCGCCCGCGATCTGCTTCCGGGCGGCGTGAACTCGCCGGTCCGCGCGATGGGGTCGATCGGGCGCGATCCGATCTTCATCGCCTCGGGCCAAGGGTCGCAGCTGTGGGACGTCGATGGCAACGAGTACATCGATTGGGTTTCGTCGTGGGGAGCGCTGATCGCCGGCCACGCCAACCCGACGGTGGTCGACGCGATCGTCGAGACCGCGGTTGACGGCACCACGTTCGGCGCTCCCACCGCGCGCGAGGTGACGCTCGCCGAACAGGTGGTGAATCGGGTTCCGTCGATTCAGATGATGCGCCTGACCTCGTCCGGGACCGAGGCCACGATGAGCGCGCTGCGCCTCGCCCGCGCGGTCACCGGACGCGACCTCGTGCTCAAGTTCGCCGGGGCGTACCACGGCCACGTCGACGGCCTGCTGGCCCAGGCCGGCTCGGGGCTCGCCACCCAGGGGATTCCGGCGAGCCCCGGGGTGCCGCGTGCGGCTGCGGCGGCGACCGTGATCATCCCCTGGAACGATCCCGAGGCGGTCCGAGAAGCCACCGCCGAGCACGAGCTGGCAGCGATCATCGCCGAGCCGGTGCCGGCCAACATGGGCGTGGTGCCGCCGGCGCCGGGGTTCCTCGAGTTGCTGCGCGAGCGCGCCGACCACAATGGGGCGCTGCTGATCTTCGACGAGGTGATAACCGGCTTCCGTGTGGCCCCCGGTGGCGCCCAGCAGCGCTATGGCGTACTGCCGGACCTGACGATTCTCGGCAAGGTGATCGGCGGGGGATTGCCCGCCGCCGCCTACGGTGGCGCCGCCGTGTTGATGGAGCGGATCGCCCCCGCCGGCGACGTCTACCAGGCGGGCACGTTGTCCGGCAACCCGCTGGCCGTGGCGGCCGGGCTGGCCACGTTCGAGCTGCTCGACGCCCGCCACGCCTACGAGCACCTGGCGACGATCACCGAGCTGCTCGGCGACGGCCTGGCGCGCGCGGCCGCCGCGGCTGGGGTGCCCCTCCAGGTCCAGAGCGTGCCGGGACTGCTGACCCCGTTCTTCACCGGCGCCGAGGTACGCGACTACGAGGACGCCGCGGCCTGTGACCTCGAGGCCCACGCCGCGTGGTGCCGTGCCTTGCTGGCGCGCGGGGTATACCCGCCCCCGTCGCAATTCGAGGCCTGGTTCCCGTCGTTGGCGCACACCCGCCAGGACGTGGAGAAGACGATCGAGGCGGCCGGCGCCGCGTTCACGGAGCTCCGGTGAGCGAGGCGTTAAGAAGCACCTTGCGCGAGCAGGGAGGACTGCTGGCCGAGCTCGCCGATGAGCTGGCCGATCAACAGCCGGCCGGGGAGCGGGTTCCGCAGACCGCGGCCGCCGGCCCGCGGACCGCGGCGCGTCGCGAGGAGTACGAGCGGCTGCTCGAGTTGATCCTCCAGGGCTCGCATCTTCATTACGCGCCGTCCTCGCTCGAGCCCGATCTGGCGCTGCTGCTCGGCGACCAGCTGTACGCGCTAGGCCTCGAGCGCCTCGCCGACATCGGGGACCTCGAGGCGATCGCCGAACTGGCCGACGTGATCTCGCTCGTCGCCCAGGCCCACGCGGCCGGAGATCCCGCCCTCGCGCAGGCGACCTGGGACGCCGGCGGGGTGGCCATCGGCTGGGGGGCAAGCAGCGCGCACGAGCACGCCAAGGCGCTGGCCCGGACCGGAGACCCGGCGGCCGCCAATGCCCTCCGTGGGTCCGCTAGTGACGGTCGTCTCGATCTTGACGATAGGCTTCCCGACCCGTTCAATTCAGCTTGCCGCACCAGTTAGAGGCGCACGTGCCAAAGCGAAGTAGAGCCGCCAAATCCAAATTCACCGTTGACCGGCAAATGCCGGGCGCGTTTGAGGGCGAGACGGTCACGCGGCGAAACTTCATGAACCTCACCACGCAAGGGGCGGGCATGGTGGCGGTGGCCGCCTTCACCCTGCCCGCGCTCGGGTTCGCGCTCGCGCCCGTGTTCCACCAGACGACCTGGAACTGGCAGACGGTCGGGACCCCCGCAGATTTCAACGACCTGATCTACGTCACCAAGGTCATCACGATCGTCCCCGGGATCGGCGACGCGGGTAAGTCGATCGCCTACATGCGCAAGCGCAACCCGGCGATCGACACCGAGCCGGCCGATCAGTACAACCAGTGGATCGCGCTGTCCTCGCGTTGCATGCACCTCGGCTGCCCCGTCCGCTACGTACAGGCCGCCGAGCGATTCATCTGTCCGTGCCACGGCGGCGTCTACGACTTCCGCGGCGTCCCGGTCGGCGGCCCGCCGGTGCGCCCGCTCGACCGCTTCTACACCCGGGATCGCGACGGCTACATCGAGGTCGGCCCTCGCTACTCGGTCAACATGGAGCTGCGCCGGTTCTCCCCGCGTGACCCCGGTGAGCCGCTCGATGGCATCGGGCAGTATCTGTACCCGTCCCGCTTCTCGACTCCGGCACCGCCGCCCGGCGCCTGATGCCCAAGCTCCCTGCCCCTCCGCTCCCCAAGGCCCTCCAGCCGCGGCCGCCGCGGCCGGGCGAGGAGAACGGCAACGGCAAGGTGACCCCGGTCGAAGCCGGCGTCACCGTCGTCGACTGGATCGACGAGCGCACCTCGCTCTCCCCCGGGATCCGCTGGCTGCTGTTCCGTAAGGTGCCGCGTGGCATCAACTGGGCCTACACGCTCGGCTCGGCGACGCTGTTCGCGTTCCTCAACCAGGCCGTCACCGGCGTGTTCCTGGCCATGTACTACCAGCCGAACGCCAACGGTGGTGCCTACGAGTCGATCCGTTACATCAACGACGACGTGTTCCTCGGCAAGCTCGTGCACGGGATGCACAAGTGGGGGGCGTCGGTGATGATCATCCTGATCTTCCTCCACATGGGCCGCGTGTTCGTGTTCGGCGCCTACAAGTACCCGCGCGAGCTGACCTGGGTGATCGGCGTCACGTTGGTGATCCTGACCCTGATGATGGGCTTCACCGGCTACCTGCTGCCGTTCGATCAGCAGTCCTACTGGGCGTCGATCGTCGGCATCAACATCAACTCCGGAGGACCGCTCATCGGGCCCTTCCTCTCGGACTTCTTGAGAGGCGGCCCCGAGTTCGGGGCGACCACGCTGTCGCGCTTCTATGCCATACACATGCTGCTGATACCCGGGGCGATGATCGCGCTGATCGGCGCTCACCTGTACCTGGTGACCAAGCTCGGCATCAGCGCGCCACCGTGGATCAAGACGAACACAGAGCCTCAAGAGGCCCTGACGGCGGAAGTGTGAGGGGCAGCGTATGAACCAGGCCGAGAAGGAGGCTTACCTCAGCGAGTACTCGGTACTGAAGAACGAGGGCCACCCATTCTTCCCCTACGCGGTCGCCAAGGACTCGCTGATGGCGGTCATAGTGATGGTGGTCATCATCTTCCTCTCGCTCGAGTTCGGGGCGGCGCTCGGACCCAAGGTCGACCCGACCACGACGACCTACGTACCCCGGCCGGACTGGTACTTCTTCTTCCTCTTCGAGGTTCTGCGCGTGATGAAGAACGTGCCCAAGTTCACGCCGATGGCGACGATCGGGGTGCCGACGATCTGCATGATCCTGCTGTTCCTACTGCCGTTCTACGACCGCAGCCCGGAACGGCGGATCGAGCGCCGCCCGGTCGCCCTCGCAGCCGCTGTGGTCACCATCGCCGCGATGGGGTATCTGACCTACAGCGGCGCCAACACGGGCTCGCCGAACACGGTCAGCCTGGCTCCGCCCTCGAACCTCACCGCATCCGAGAAGGCGACGTATGAGGCCGGCGCGCTCGTCGTCGGCCAGTCGGGCTGTCTGGCCTGCCACGTGATCGGCGATAACGGCAACAACGGCCCCGGGCCGCCGCTGACCCACATCGGCTCCACGCTACCGGCCGCGGCGATTGCGTCGACGTTGCGGAATCCGACCGCGCCGATGCCCTCGTTCAAGGGCCTCGCGGAACAGTCCCCGACGAAGTTCAACAACCTGGTCGGCTTCCTCTCGCTGCTCCAGTAGGCGTTCTGGCGGGGACCATGTCGGGCACGCTCGAGGAAGCGCAGGTGCGCGCGATGTTCGATCGCATCGCCGGCGTCTACGACCGGATGAACACGATCATGACGGCCGGTCTGCACCACCAGTGGCGCCGCCGCGCGGCCGATCTGGCCGCGCTGCGGCCGGGCGACCGAGCGCTGGACGTGGCCACCGGCACCGGCGACCTGGCGTTCGAGCTGGCTGGGAGAGTGAGTCCCGGTGGCGAGGTCGTGGGCGCCGATTTCTCCGAGCGGATGCTCAAGATCGCTCGGGAGAAGGCGAGCACGGAGGGCATCGCGGTGAGCTTCCAGGCCGCCAACGCGCTGGCGCTCCCGTTCGAGGCGGACCGTTTCGACGCCGCCACCGTCGGCTTCGGCGCACGCAACTTCGGCGACCTCGATCGGGGCGTGAGTGAGATGGCTCGAGTGGTCCGGCCGGGGGGCAAGGTGGTGGTACTCGAGATCACGACGCCGCGACGTCCCCCGCTCTCCACGTTCTTCCGGCTATGGTTCGACCGGCTGGTACCGGCGCTCGGACGGCTGGCTGGAGATCGTCAGGCCTACAGTTACCTTCCGGACTCGGTACGTCGCTTTCCGGGTCCGGAGGATCTCGCACGCGTGATGTGGAGTTGTGGCCTAGATGACGTGCGCTACCTGCTGACTGCCGGCGGCATCATCGCCCTGCACGTGGGGACCGTACGATGAGCGTCGCCTCCGTGCAGGCGGTCGTCGAGGCCGGCGGGGCGGCCGCCTCGCGGCTGATGGAGCGCGTCGAGGAGCAGATGGTCGAGCTCGCGGTCGGCCACGGTGTCGTGCTGGCGCAATCGGCCGGCGAGACGCTGGCCGCGGGAGGCAAGCGGCTGCGTCCGCTGCTGGTCTGCCTGGCCGCCGGCGTCCCGCCCCCCGAGAACGACGGCCTCGTCCGCGCCGCCGTCGCGGTCGAGCTCGTGCACAGCGCGACGCTGGTCCACGACGACGTCCTCGATGGCTCGCCGCTGCGCCGCGGCAGGCCGACCGTGGTGGCGTCCGGTGGACGCGAGCTCGCCACCGCGACCGGCGACCTGCTGTTCTCGCGCGCCTTCGCGACGCTCGTGCACTCAGGGTCGGTCGAGGCGGTGCGCGTGCTCGCGAGGGCCAGCGTCGAGCTCGCCTCCGGAGAGCTGATGCAGCGCGCCGACGCCTGGCGCGCCGACGTTTCCCCGGAGCGCTATCTCCAGCGCTGCCGGCTCAAGACCGCGGTCCTGTTCCGGGCCGCCTGCCAGCTGGGCGCGCTGTTCGGGATGGGGGTCGAGGCGGAGGCGCTCGGGTCATTCGGCGAGCGGATCGGATTGGCGTTCCAGATCCTCGACGATGTCCTCGACGTCTCTGGTCCGCCCGCACGAACCGGCAAGCCGCAGGGCGCCGACCTCCTCGACGGGACGGTGACGCTGCCGCTGATTTTGGCCCGCGCCCGCGACCCCGAGCTCGCGCGCCTCGATCTCCGGATGGTCCGGACTCCGGCGCAGGCCGTAGGGGTGTGCGAGCGGATCGCGGCGACCGGCGCGCTCGACGCGGCGAAGGAGCGGGCGCTCGAGTTGGTGGACGCGGCCAAGCGCGAACTGCCGGCGCTCGGCGACCGTCAGCGCGCGACGCTGGCCCTCGTCGCCGACGGGGTCGTCGAGCGCTACGCCTGACGGCGCAAACACAAGGCGCGCGCCAGCGCGCCCCCTCCCCCTAAAAATCCTCCGGGAGCAGGAGATCCGCGTTCAGGGCGTGTACGAAGCGCTCGATCTCCTCGGCCATATTCGCCTGCCGCAGGCGCTTGAGGTCGCGCAACATCCCGGCGACGCCTCGGTCCAGTCGCTCCTCCAGCCGGTCGACCTGCTCGCGTTCGAACAGACCGACATCGCGCCAGCCGCAGTTCGGACAGGACAGCGTCAGCCGCCAGCGCGCGCCAGACGCTTCGGCCCACGAGACTGGTTGCACGAGCTCTGAACGGCACGCTTCACAGACGTGCAGGCCCGCGGCCGCGGACTCTCCGTGTGGCCGAAAACGGGTGATCGAGTGCTGTTCGGGGTTCTGGTTGATGGGGTCTCTCTCCCTGGCTAGAACTTAATCGGCCGGGGAGAACAGGACCTTGAGCGCGTTCTTGGCATCCTCGCTACCCTTGGGGCCACCCCATCCGGAGGCACTCAGCATGTTCCGCAATCCGTACGCCGACGGGCTCATAGTCCTGTTGATTGTTCTTTTGTTCTTCGGCCCGAAACGGCTGCCGCACCTCGGCCGCTCCCTGGGTGAAGGGATGCGCGAGTTCAAGGACTCGATTACTGGTCAACACAAGGAGTCGGAGGAGGCCGAACGTCCGGAGCTGACGCAGGCGACTGCTGCTCCCCAGGCCACTCCTCAGACCGCCGAAGCGGCACCCGCGGCGGCTCAGCGGTCCGTCGCTGAAGTAGACAGCAACGCCTAGCGAACAGAGCTAGGAGGCGCACATGGCCAAGGTCCTTCGACCGATCGGTCACGAGGACCGGCTCAGCATCGTTGACCACCTCGACGAGCTTCGCTCGCGCCTGTTCGTTTGCCTCGCGGTGCTGGTGGTCGCCTTCGGGATCTGCTTCTGGCAGAACAACAGGCTGATTCATGTGCTCAACCGCGCGCTGCCCAGCGTGTCGCTCACCTCAGGCCAGCACGGCTTGGCCGCTGTTCCCGACGAAACGGTGAAGGAGCGCCAGGGCCTGAAGGAGATGGCGGCAGGCGCGGCCGCGCTCGCCAGTTCGCCGAATCTGACCGCTGCGGAGCGGCGCGCCGTCTTGCTGATGCAAGTCGGTGCGGCCCAGGCCGCCAAGTACCTGCCCGACGAGGGGTCGGTGAAGGAGAAACCGATCACGATCGGCGTCGGCGAGCCGTTCACGACGACGCTGGCCGTCGCGCTGTGGTTCGCGCTGCTGTTCGCGCTCCCAGTTCTCTTGTATGAGGCCTACGCCTTCGTGCTGCCGGCGCTGAACCCGAAGGAGCGCCGGGTCGCGCTACCGGTGATGCTCGCGGCGCCGGTGTTGTTCACCATCGGCGTGGCGTTCACGTACTTCGTGATCCTCCCGCCGGCGATCCACTTCCTCCAGGGCTACAACTCGGACCAGTTCGACGTGCTCGTGCAGGCCAAGGCGTACTACACGTTCCAGATGCTCACCATGCTCGGGATCGGCCTGGTCTTCCAGCTGCCCCTCGGCTTGCTCGCGCTCCAGCGGATCGGCGTGATCAATTCCCGCACCCTGACCAAGAACTGGCGCTACATTACGGTGGCGATCGCGGTCATCGCCGCGACCTTGCCGGGGGCGGATCCGGTGACCACCGGGCTCGAGATGCTTCCTCTGGTTGTCTTATATCTGGCCAGTATCGTGATGTTGAAGATCGCCGATCGCCGCGACGCCGCGCGAGCCGCAGCCGAGGCGGCATCCTCGATCGGCAACCAACTCGACCCTACTTAAACCATGCTTTTTGATCTTCGCGGCCGCGGTCGCCGCCGCACCGTCCAGGGTGTCTACCTCGGGCTTGCCGTACTGATGGGAGGCGGCCTCGTGCTGTTCGGGGTCGGTGCCGGCAACGGCATCGGCGGCCTACTCAACGCGTTCACCGGTTCGGGCTCGGGCAGCGCCCAATCGCAGGCGGTCAGCCAGGCCGAGAAGACGGCGCTCAAACAGACCCAACAGGATCCGAACAATCCCGCCGCTTGGGGCAACCTGCTCCAGGCGCGCTGGACCTCGGCCGGCCAGGGCAGCGACTTCAACTCCACCGCCGGCACCTTCACGGCCGCAGGGCAGAAGGAGCTCCAAGGCGCCGTCGACGCCTGGCAGCGCTACCTCGCGCTGGAAAAGAACCCCGACCCCAACCTCGCCGTGCTCGCCGCTCGCGCCTACGCCGGCCTTGGTCAGTGGGGCAACGAGGCCAACGCCTGGGAGGTCGTTACCCTCGGCACGCCGAACGACACCCACGGCTACGAATGCTTAGCCGTCTCCGCCTACGGCGCCGGGCAGACCCGGAAGGGCGACCTCGCCGCGGCCAAGGCCCTCAGCCTGCTCTCGAAGACCCAGCAGGCCTCAGTGAAACCCGCGCTCACCGAGGCCAAGTCGTCGGCCTCCACGGCACAGCAGCTCGCCGCCCAGTGCTGACGTCCGCCCCGCCGGCGTTCCCCAACCACTGACCGCCGAACCGCGCCGCGGTCCGGGTAACATCGCCGATCCAAGGGCCGTTAGCTCAACTGGTAGAGCAGGGGACTCTTAATCCCAAGGTTGGAGGTTCGAGTCCTCCACGGCCCACTCAGAGGTTGCGGATTTCCACGGCTTTTCTTTGACTGGGTTGTTCGATGGACGCTGCACGTGTCCCCACAGAGGCGCACGATCTGGGGTTGTGATCGCAGAGTTTCGCCCTCCGACGGCCAAGGGTTCGGGTCGAGCGCGCGGGCCGGTCGAGGCTGTGGCGCAGCACGCGCAGCGGGGTGTCAGTCCAGTCGGCCGACGATGTCCTCGGCCAGGCGCTCGGCGATTCGGTCCGGCCAGGGTGGGAGCGGAGTGAGCACGATCTGGCGGACGCCAGCGTCGGTCAGCGCGTTGATGTGGTCTCTGGCCTCGGCCGTGGCCGCGGGATCGTTGGTGACCAGGATCTGGACCTGGTGGGCGATCTCGCCCGGGTCTCGGCCGATGGCGCTGCAATGCTGTTCGAGGATCGCGCTCTTTCGCCGGTATTCGTCGACGTCCCCGCGTGACGGGCAGTTCCAGATGTCCGCGTGCTCGGCGACCAGGCGTAGTGAGCGCTTCTCGCCGCCGGCACCGATCAGGATCTGCGGGACGGCGACCGGCTTTGGCTCGCAGATCGCGCCGGCAAGTCGATAGTGAGCGCCATCAAAGTCGAAGGGCGTCGACTCGGTCCACAGGCGCTTCGTGAGCGTGAGCGCCTCACTGAGGGCATCGATCGCGTCCCTGACCGACACGACCTCGATTCCGTAGGCGCCGTACTCCCGCTCCGCGATCGCGGTCAGCGCCGGATCGGCCGTCCGCGCGTACCCAGCCCCGATCCCGAAGATCAGACGTCCGCCGCAAATCTGATCCACAGTCGCGGCCATCTTGGCGAGCACCGCCGGTGGACGGATCCGGTTGGAGGTGACTATCACCCCGAGCCTGAGCCGCGCGGTTACCGCCGCCAGCGCGGCGAGGAGCGTCCACGCCTCGAGCGCCGGAGCCGTAACCTCACCGCGCATCGGCACGAGATGGTCCCACACCCAAGCGCTGTCGAAGACACCGATTTCGTCGGCCTCCTGCCAGACGCGGAGGATCTCGCCGTAGGACGCGTTGACCTGGGTTGTCTTGATGCCGAAGCTGACCGACATGCGCTTATCTCCATTCCACACGAGAGTATCGTTAGCTAGCTAACGACATTATGGACGAGTTCCTCTTCCTGTTCACCCGCGCAGCGAAGCTGACGCGGTCCGCCGCGGACCAGGCCATGTCGCGACACGGCGTACGCGTCGGTCAGAACGTGATCCTCGAGCTGCTCTGGATCCGCGACGGCCAGACCCCAGGGGAGCTCGCCTCCGCGCTAGGGATCGCCACGCCGACAGTCGTCCGCTCAACCGAGCGCATGCAGACATCGGGGCTCCTGACGCGCCAACCCGACCAGACCGACGGACGGCTCGTACGACTTTGGCTCACCCCTCACGGTCGAGAACTACAACCGATCATCGAGCAAGAACGGGCACGAATCGCCGATCGGGCGCTCGCCGACCTCGACAAAGACGAACGGGCCGGACTGATCAGCGCTCTGAGAAAGATCGTGCTCGCCCTGGGAGGAAACCCAGAAGCGCCAGCATGAAGCACCCGCCCCACGTTCTCGCACGCATTCCCAGCCGATCTACGCCATTAACGGCTTCCCATCAACTTGGCTGCGCGTGTCAGCTAGTAGGTGCCCTCAGCCGGACGGCCGGGAGCGCCCCAACTTCGTCCTTGGTGAGGTCGACCCGTACTTCATCGCCGACCCGCGCGGCGGATCCGATCGGAATCGCGACCTGCTTGCGCCCCCAGAGATGGCCCTCCTGGAGGAGTAGGTGTGTGACGTGGTGGTCGGTTGGCTCGATCACCAGCCCCTGAACGGAGCCGATCCACCCGTCCTTCGCGTGCACGGAGGCGCCCCGGCGTATCTCGACTTCTCCCGTCGGGACGCGGTCGCTGTACATCGGTTGGTGTCTGCCCGAGCCCGGGCTGTGCTCGGCCTCGAGGCCGTAGAACGGCCACTTCATGCTTCCATCTCCGTACCCGAATGAGTCGGTGTCGGCAGGCAGGAACTGCGCTTCTTCCGCGATGTCGAAACGGTTGAAGCGCTGTTTGGTGCAGTCCAGACGTAGGACGTCGTTCTCGACTGACTCGACAACGTCAACGGGCACGAGCCGCGCGAGGGCCTTCTGCCGGGGAGTGACGACCAAATGGGTGAGCGACTGCGCGACTGGGTCAATGATCACTCGAGTCAGATGTCCGCAATGTCCGTCCCGCGCATCGACGCGCACCCCCATCCTGAACCGCTGGTTCTCCGCGTTCGAGCTCATTTCCTTGACTCCCACCCTGGGATCGATGTCTCGTCACGGATCCTACGCTGTGGCGAGACGGGGGTATTCCGGGACCAAGCTGGACCCTCCGACCGCGCCGGCCGCACCGGTGACGACGGGCTTGGGCCTGCGCTTGGACGAGCGTGCGCCGGCGTGCAGCGACCGCCGGCACCGAGGGCAGGATCTGCTCGACGCCGGCGGCCGCTATCGGGTCTTCTACGAGCTTCCCGGGCACGCCCGTCTGGTCGGGTTGGCAATGGTGCCGTTGGGCATGATCGTGTTGCAGAAGATCGTTCCCGTCATCTTCGCGCCGGCCAGCGTGCCGCCGATCAGCGAGGTCAGGCTGAGGTTGGTGCCCACCGCCACCGCCAAACCGAGCGACGCCCAGACGTGCTGACCGTTACCCCCTTGCCTCGGTAGGCTCGTATCTTCCGCGCAACCAGCGCCGCTCTTGCACCGCTCCGTCGCACGCAGTAGAACGAAACGATGAAGAGACGGGCAGCCATCGTGCTTTACGTGCTCGCGCTGGTAGCCGTCGTGGTCGGCGTGGACATCCTGTTCTTCAGGCACCAGTTCTGGGAGCGGCTGATAGCAAACATCCTGATTGTCGTGGCATTCGGGGCGTTCTATTTGAGGTTCCTGAAGCGTCGACGGAGGTCGCAAGAAGCGGCCGCCAGACCGAGATGACCATTCAGCGGTAGTCCAGCTCACCAGCTCGCGGGAGCGGTGCCAGTCGCTCGCCTGTCCAAGCTTTGGTGCGCGTTCTCGGTGTGCCATCCTCCGTCGAGCCGGGGTCGGAAAGGTTCGCCATGCATGAGAGGGGGTTGTTCTGAGCGCCACAGCAGAGATGCCATGCGGCGCCTGTGGTGCGCGTAACCCCACGGGGTCTCGCTTCTGCAACCAATGCGGTGCGGCGCAGCATGCGTTGTGCCCTGAATGCCGCGAGTCCGTCGCCCCCGGTTCGCGGTTCTGCAACCTATGCGGCGCCCGTCTTGCCGGCGACGCCATCGCGGCGGTCCACCCGGTGCCGGCGTCACGCGCGGCCTCCAACTCGGAACTCCGGCTGGTTTCGGTGCTGTTCGCCGACCTCGTGGGTTTCACCGCGTTGTCTGAGCACCGGGATCCGGAGGAGGTGCGCGAGCTTCTGTCCGATTACTTCGAGCGCTGTCGAGCGATCATCGCTCGCTATGGCGGTGTTGTCGGGAAGTTCATCGGCGATGCTGTGATGGCGGTGTGGGGAACGCCGGTTGCCCGCGAGGACGATGCCGAGCGAGCGGTGCGCGCCGCGCTGGCGCTGACCGCCGCGGTCACCGCGCTGGGCGAGGAGTTGGGGGTGTCCGGGCTGCGAGTGCGCGCCGGCGTGCTGACCGGGAACGCGGCGGTGGAGGTTGGCGCCGAGAGAGAGGGCATGGTGCTGGGCGACACTGTCAATACTGCCTCGCGCCTGCAGTCGATCGCCGCTCCGGGCACGGTGCTCGTCGACGACGTCACGCGGCGCGCGAGCGAGGCCGCGATCGCCTACGCCGACGCGGGCAGCCACCAGGTGAAGGGGCGTGAGCAGCCGGTCCGCGCCTGGACCGCGCTCCGCGTCGTCGCCGGGGCCGGCGGCTCGCGGCGCGGCGTCGGGATCGAGGCCCCGCTGGCCGGTCGCACCGCGGAGCTTGGCGCGATCATCGATGCCGGCGAGCGCAGCGCCGCCGATCGGCGAGCCGAGATCGTGGCCGTGGTCGGCGAGGCCGGCGCCGGGAAGTCACGGCTGCTGTGGGAGTTCTTCAAATATCTCGACGGGATCCAAGAGGTCCGCTGGTGGCACGAGGGCCGCTGTCTCTCCTTTGGAGAGGGCGTTGCGTACTGGGCGCTGGCCGAGATGATCCGCACCCGCGCGCGGATCCTCGAGGAGGACCCGCCGGCCGTGGCGCGGGAAAAGCTTCGGGTCGCGGTTGAGCTGCACATTCCTGACGAGCGCGAGCGGCGGCTCGTCGAGCCGCGGCTTGCGCACCTGCTACGGCTCGAGGAGCGTCCCGAGGCTGACCGTGCGGACCTGTTTAGTGGCTGGCGGTTGTTCTTGGAGCGGATGGCCGAGCAGCACCCCGTGATCCTCGCGTTCGAGGATCTGCAGTGGGCGGACAGCGGCCTGCTCGACTTCATTGACTATCTGCTCGACTGGTCGGCCGACCACCCGATCTACGTGATCGCGCTCGGGCGGACCGAGTTGCGGGACCGTCGCCCGGCGTGGAAGCCGGTCATGCTTGGACCGCTCGGGTCCGACGAGCTGCGAGGGATTCTCGATGGCCTTGTGCCCGGGTTGCCCGAACGGCTCGCCGACGAGATCGTTCGCCGCGCCGAAGGGATTCCGTTGTACGCCGTGGAGACCGTCCGCATGCTCTTGGACCGCGGACTGCTCGTGCAGGAGGGCGAGCAGTACCGTCTGGCGGGCGAGGTCGACGACCTCGAGGTGCCCGAGACCCTCCACGCGCTTGTCGCGTCTCGGCTGGACGGACTCTTGGCCGATGAGCGTGGGCTGCTGCAGAACGCTTCGGTGCTAGGTCAGAGCTTCTCGCCGGCGGTGCTCGCCGCCGTGAGCGAGCGTAGGGAGGAGGAGATCAGGCCGCTGCTCGATGGGCTGGTGATCAAGCAGATCCTCGAATTGGACGATGATCCGATCTCGCCGGAGCGGGGCCAGTACGCGTTTCTCCAGGCGATGCTTCGCACCGTCGCGTACGGCACCCTCGGACGCCGCAGACGGAAGACGCTGCACCTCGCCGCGGCGCGCCAACTCCGGGTCACGTGGCCAGGCGAGATCAGCGACATCGCCGAGGTGCTCGCAGAGCACTACCTTGAGGCGATTCGCGCCGAGCCCGACGCGGCCGACGTTGGCGAGTTGCGCACCCACGCTCGTGAGACCCTGACGGCGGCTGGCCGTGCCGCCGCCTCGCTGGCTCTCGGTCCCGAGGCAGACAGGTATCTGGCGCACGCGGGCGAGCTCGCCGAGAGCGATGCTGAGCGAGCACTGCTGCTGGAGCAGGCCGGCGGCGCTTTGCGGCGCAGCGGCGATACCGAGCTGGCGCTCGAGCGCCTGCGCCAGGCAGTGGAGCTCATCCGGCGGGACGGCGATTCGACCGGCGGAGCGGCCGCCGTGACCCTCGCGGAGGTGCTTCGGCACGGCGGTCACGCGAGCGAATCGCTTGCGTTGCTCGAGCCGTTCCGAGCGGCCGACGTCACCGTCGGGCCGATCGTGCAGGCGCGCGCGCTCCTCAGCCTCGGGATGAACCTGCTCTTCGACGGGCGGCCTGACGAAGCCAATGTCGTCGTGGAGCGCGGTCTGGCTGTGCTCGAGGATGAGCAGGACTGGTTCGGGCTGGCCGACGGGCTGACGACCCGCGGCGTTCTGCTGGTCAACACGCGTCGACCCCAGGAGGGCCTCGGGATCCTGCAGCGCGCGCTACAGATCGCCGAGGAGCGCGACCTGCCGGAGCACGCCCTCCGCGCCCGCTACAACATCGCCGGGCTGCAGCTCGCCGACCACAAGCTGGGCGAGTGCCTGGCCGAGGTCACCGAGGGGCTCGCCGTGGCTCGCGAGCGAGGCGACCGCAGCTGGGACCTTGCCCTCCGCGGCCAGGCCATCTATCCGCTCGTGGCACTCGGGCGCTGGGACGAGGCGCTGGCGGACGGCGAGACGATCTTCGACAGTGACGACCTGATCGGCATGGCGACGTGCTCGCTGATGCTGACGTCGGTCGCGGCAGCCCGTGCCGACGCGCGGCTGCTGGAGCGCTGCCGCGCTGCGGCCAAGGCCAACAGCGAGGGCGAGAACGTCGACGTTCGCGGTACGGCCATCGTCGCGCTCGGACTCCGCGCCCTGATCGACGGCGATCCGGCGACCGCGGCCGACCTCGCCCGGCGGGGTGCTCAACTCGTCTACGCGGGCGAGGTCCAAGCCGAGGCGGTCCGCATCCGCGTTGAGGCGGCCTTGGCCACCGGAGACACCGCGGCGATGGAGGAGCTCGCGGGATGGGTGGATGGGCTCCCGCCGGCTCGGCGCCTGCCGTTACTGCTCGTGGCCTGCGCCCGCGCGCGCGGCGAGCTGGCACACCTCGCGGGGGACGCCGCCGCGGCGCGCGGCTTCGAGGCGCAGGCGGAGGACATTCTCCGCAATCTCGGCGCCAAGCCGCTTCTCTCCGCGACGTTGCTTGACCGCGTGCGTCGTCGCGGCGACGCGGACGCTCGTGACGAGGCGCGGAGACTCCTGCACGAGCTCGGCGCAACCGGATGGCTCACGCCACTCGAGACACCGGCTGTATCTACCTCGCCGCCACCGGCCACGTCGGCGCCCGCGCCTCGCGCCGGTGCCAGACCATGATCGGGCGGGGATGCGTTGGCTAATCGTCCGGGTGGCTTCGTGTGCTGTGTTCGCTGGTCTTGTGTCGTGTGGGAGTGCCGGCTCACCGCCACGCCAGGCGCTGCGCTAGCGCAGTTGTAGCGGCGGCCAGTGCGCCACCTTGGCGGTGCCGCTTGATTACGGCAATCCCGATGGCGCGATGATCGAGCTCGCGCTGTTTCGGATCCCGGCCAAGGATCCCAACCGACGTATTGGCGTGTTGCTGATCAATCCGGGCGGACCGGGTGAGTCGGGCGTGGATTTCCTGCGCACGGCCAAGGACGTCGTGTCTGATCGGCTCGCGGCTCGGTTCGATCTGGTTAGTTGGGACCCTCGCAGGCGCGATTCTGGGTCACGTTGGGACAGCGAATACAGCTCGCGACCTGGATCGCATTCGCGCCGCGCTTGGCGCTGAGCGGATCAGCTACATCGGCTATTCCTACGGGACCTGTCTCGGTCAGGTTTACGCGTCCCGACCGGGCCCGGGGAGCCCCACCAATCGTGGTGATCGGGACCACTGGCGATCCTGTCACGCCGTATCAAAACGCGGTCGCGGTAGCCCACCAGCTCGCGTCGGGTGTCCTGCTCACCAACAAGGGCAGCGGACACACCGCAGCGGCCGGGATCAGCGGACCGTGCGACCCGCTCGTCGTCCCCTACCTAATCACCGGGAGAGCACCTCGCAACGGAGCGATCTGCCCCGGGGCGGACACGAATCCATGACCTCACAAGCTGCTGTCTTCGAGCACGTCGTGAAGCCAGGCGACGCGCTGATGAGCAGGATCTGCAGGCACGGGTTCGGCGAGGCCCTTCACCATCGTGCAGATTGTTCCGTAGGCGTCGGGTGTCGCGCAGTTGTCAAGGCCGCGGCCGACTCTCTAGGCTTGCCGCATGGTGACGCAACCGCTTGTCGGTGAGTTCACCGTCGTCGAGGATGGGACGGTGGTATGAACCCCGCCGTCTGGGTGGAGCGTCACGGCCGCCTGCGGCGTGCCGACCCGGCAATCGCCGACGGTGAGCGCGTCCACGCGAGCTGGGCGACGTTCGCCGCCCGGACCGCTGCCGCGGCCGCCGGCCTGCGTGACAGCTTTCGCTTGTCCCCCGGTGACCGGGTCGCCATCGTGATGCGCAACCGGCCCGAGTACATCGAGGCGCTGTTCGCCACATGGCACGCCGGTCTCGTGGCCGTGCCGGTCAACGCTCGCCTGCACCGCGACGAGATCGCCTACATCCTCGAGCACAGCGAGACGGCGGTCGTCGTGACCGACCCGGACCACGCCGACGACGTCGAGCCTCTGGTCGGCACCGTCACGTCGCTGCGCGCGGCGGTTGTAGCGCCCGGTGAGCGGTGGGACAGACTGACGGCGTCGTCATTGATGGCGCTCGTCGATCGGCAGCCGGACGACCCGGCCTGGCTGTTCTATACGAGCGGCACGACCGGACGGCCCAAGGGAGCAACCCTCACGAACCGTAACCTGCTCATGGCGAGCCTCAGCTACTACGCCGACATCGACCCGGTGATGGCGGGGGACTGCATCATCCAAGCCGCGCCGCTGTCGCACGGCTCTGGGCTATACGGGCTGCCTCACGTCGCCCGCGGGGCGGTCAGCGTCGTACCGCGATCCGGCGGCGTCGACGGCGACGAGATCGCCGCGCTCGTACGGCGCTGGTCCGGAGTGTCGTTCTTCGCTGCTCCCACCATGTTGAAGCGGCTGGCCGGCGACCCGGCCATGGCGGCCGCCGACCTGTCCCACCTGAAGACGATCGTCTACGGCGGGGCACCGATGTACTTGGCTGATCTGGAGGTGGCCCTCGACGTCTTTGGTCCACGCTTGGCCCAGATCTACGGGCAGGGAGAGACGCCGATGACGATCACAACCCTGTCGAAGGCAGACCACGCCGACCACGATCATCCCAGCTGGCGCGACCGCTTGCAGAGCGTCGGCGTCGCCCGCACCGCGGTCGAGGTCCGCGTCGTCGACGACGACGACCGCGACCTCCCCGTCGGCGAGATCGGCGAGGTGGTGGTCCGGGGCGACGTCGTGATGGCCAGCTACTGGAAACAGCCCGATGCCACCACCGAGGCGCTGCGGGGAGGCTGGTTGCACACCGGCGACGTCGGCAGCTTCGACGCCGACGGATACCTCACACTGCGCGACCGGTCTCGGGACCTGATCATCAGCGGAGGCATGAACATTTACCCCCGGGAGGTCGAAGAGGCGCTGCTCCACCATCCTGGCGTTCGGTCCGTGGCCGTGGTCGGACGGCCCGACCAGGAGTGGGGCGAGACGGTGGTGGCCTTTGTGGTGCCCGCCGACGGTGCCGCGCCACCGCCGATCGACGACCTCGACCGGACGTGCCTCGATCGCATCGCCCGGTACAAGCGGCCTCGCGACTACCGCTTCGTCGACGCTCTGCCGACCAACAATTACGGCAAAGTGGTCAAGCGTGAGCTGCGCGACCTGTTAGCGTGCGAACGCTAACTCGAGCGGGCTCGGAGTAGCCGCCGTTACCCATGTACGCACGTTGAGGAGGCCGATTCACATGAAGCTCGCTCTCTACCTGCCGAACTTCCGTGACAAGGTGACCGTCAAGGAGCTCGAGGATCTCACGAGCCTCGCCGAGGAGCTCGACTTCGACTCCGTCTGGACGCTCGACCGGATCGTCGTCCCGGAGGCATCCGATCGGGCGGAGCTCCAGTACTCGTTCGGCATGATGGACGAGTTCCCCACGCAGTTGCCGGTGTCCTCCCATGGCCAGTGGTACCAAGGCTGGCCGTTGATCCCCTGGCTCGCTGCAAAGACGGAGAAGGTGCGGATCGGCATGAGCATCACCGACACTCCCTACCGCGCGCCGGGGGTGCTGGCCGCGGAGCTCGCCACTGTCGATCACCTGTCGGGCGGCCGGGTCAACGTGGGCGTCGGGGCCGGCTGGATGCCCGAGGAGTTCGCGGCCGCAAGCGCCACGCATATCTTCCCCAAACGGCACAAGCACGTGCGGGAGACGATCGAGATCATGCAGGGCATCTGGACGAACGATCTGGTGGAGTATCACGGCGAGTTCGCCGACTTCGACCGGTGCGGGTTCGGCGCGAAGCCGCTTCAGAAACCGCACCCGCCAATCTTCTTCAGCGGGCTCAAAGACCCGAAGCGCTCGGCCAAGCGGATCGCGAAGTACAGCCTGTCGGGCTGGATCGGCATCCAGGACACTCCTGAGGAGCTGCAGCAGTGGCGGGGCGCCATCTCGCGTGAGCTCGAGGAGCTGGGGAGGTCGATCGACGACATCGAGGTCAGCAGCATGATCTGGTTTGTCATCACCGACGAGGAAACCGACCAGACGCCGCGGGGCAAGGCCACCAACTTGCTCGCCGGAACCGCTGCGCAGATCACCGACATGCTCAAGCGCTACCAGGAGGCGGGGCTGACAATGCCTCTCCTCTGGCCGCCGTTCCAGGACGTGCCGGTCGCCAAGACGCTAGACGACCTCAAGCGTCTGACGGAGGAGATCATGCCGAAGGTCAACGGCGCGTAGCCCGGCGGACCCTCGCCGTCAGCGCTGACCGATCGAGCGCTACGTCGACACCTTCCCGGGTGCGAATGCGTCTAGTACGCGCTCCGCGTATAGGAGCGCCGCATGGGCGTCGACGTCTGCGAAGTTGACCCGAGGTGAGAAGTTGAGGTCCAAGAAGACCTCCGTGACGCCCTGCGCGCGCAGTGCCGCGAGGTCGTCGAGAACCTGCTCACGCGTCCCCTGGAGCGGTCGGTGCCGCGCCCCGGGGTCGTCGTCGAGCAGGTCGACAAGGCCGCGCACCACGATCCGCACGGCCTCCGGGTCGCGTCCGGCCTCGCGCGCGCCATGGCGCACCGTCTCGATCGCGGGGCCGAGGTTGGTGAGGTCCTGCCGGCTGCTGCAGATCCAGCCCTGGGCGAGCCGACCAGCGCGGCGCAGTGCCGGCGCAGCGGCGCCACCCAGCAGCACCGGGGGGTGCGGTCGCTGCACGGGCGGGGGCCCTACGTGCGAGCGTGGCACGGTGTAGAACTCGCCGGCGAACTCGACTGGGTCCTGGGTCCACAGCGCCTCCAGGCAGCGCAGGTACTCGTCCATCCGCTCGCCCCGCCGCTCGTACGGCACGCCGGCGGCGGCGTACTCCTGCGGCAGCCAGCCCATCCCGAGACCCACTGTGAGGCGGCCGCCGGACAGCACGTCCAGCGACGTCAGCGTCTTCGCGAGCAGTGCGGGAGCGGTGAACGGCGCGCAGACGGTGGCCGTCCCCAGACGGATTCGGTCGGCGTGCCCCGCGACGTACGCGAGCGGGACAACCGGGTCGAGCACCGACTCATGCGCTGGGCCGAGCGCGCCGGCGATGGGGTTGAGCACGCGCTGGAAGGTCCACAACGATGCGTACCCGAACTCCTCGGCGCGGCGGGCGATGCGACGAATCGTTTCCGGGGTGGCCCAGCGTCCGGATACCGGAAGGCCGAACCCGAGCAGAGGAAAGTCACCCGTCATCAGACAGCAGTCTGCCAAGCTTCAGTTGACGCCATCCAGCAGGCGACGAGGCGCCCCTGCGTGCCGAGGACCGCGAGCAGCACCAAGGTGTCGACCGCGACGCTAGCGAGAATCCGGTAGCCCGCGTTGTTGACGACCGCGTCAAATCCCGCTGAACCGGTCACTCGCGCGTGCCACCACCTCGCGGATCTGCCGGTGGTCGGCGACGTCGAGCGTCAGTGTCAGCACGGCGTCGCTGTAATCACGCGCCAGGCCCTCGAGCGTCGCGGCGTCGCGCGCAGTGGCGACGACATTGTGGCCGTAGTCTAGAGCCGTCTTTGCGAACCGCCCGTCCAAGGCCGGTTGAGCAGCCAGTGATGAGCCATGTCGACACGAGGACTCCGATCGCGATTTACCAGCCACGCTAGTAAAGGTCCGTTGGAGGGGTGACGACACCGCAGCAGCCGGGAGACGTTAGCCTCGGGCTTGCCTGGTTAGCAGAGGCTGACCCAGTGCTCGCCACGGTGATCGCCGAGCACCCTGGTCTTGACCCCGACGCATGGAGGCAGAGATTGCCCACCCTCGATCTGTTTGGCGCGCTCGTCTTTCAGGTCATCGGCCAGCAGATCTCGGTGATCGCGGCGACCGCCATCTTCGCCCGCCTCCTCGAGCGCTTCCACGGCCGTGCGCCGGACCCCGACGACCTCGTCGGCCTCGATCCGGAGACGCTGCGCGAAGTCGGACTGTCCCGCAAGGCGAGTACCGTGCTCGACCTCGCGCAGCGCTTCAGGGACGGGCGGCTATCCGAGGCCGAGCTACGCGAGCTCCCCGATGAAGAGGCGATCGGACAGCTGACCGAGGTCAAGGGCGTCGGCCCCTGGACGGTGAAAGGGGCGCTTCTCATCGCGCTCCAGCGACCGGATCTCGTCCGCACCGATGACGTCGCTCTACGCCACTCAATCCAGGTCGAGTACGGTCTCGATCACCTGCCCGACCCTGATGAAGTCGCGGCTCTCGCCCGCCGGTGGAGCCCATACGGGAGTCTGGCTTCCAGCCTGTTGCTGGCAACGGCTCGTCGCGTGCGCAAAAGCATCGATTGATCAGCGATCGGGGATGGTAGCCCCGGTTGGGCGACGTAGGATTCACGCGCACGCGTACCTGTTGACCCGACTAGAAGGGTAATTCGCAATGGCTGATCCAAGCATCGTTCTCGTCCACGGCGCGTTCGCTGACGCATCCAGCTTTCGTCCTCTATACGACGAGCTTCTGGGCGAAGACGTGACAATCATCGCTCCGCCGAATCCGCTGCGTGGTCTGAGCGGCGGCGACGGCGAGTACCTCAAAGGCGTGATCGATGAGGTCGGCGGGCCGGTCCTGCTCGTCGGTCATTCCTACGGCGGCTCGGTCATCACCGCGGCCGGCACGGCTGACAACGTGGTCGGCCTCGTCTACATCTCCGGGTTCGCTCCGGACGAGGGCGAGAACCTGACCGACCTCCAATCCAAGTTCCCCCCACCGGGGATCGCGTCCTACATCGTGCAGCACGAGTTGCCTGAAGGCGGGAACGAGTTCACGCTCGCGCCCCAGGGCTTCCATGAGTCGTTCTGCGCCGACATCCCGGCCGATGACGCCGCGTTCTACGCGATCTCCCAGCGCCCCCTCGCCGGCGTTGCACTCACCGAGGCGGCGCCGACCCCGGCGTGGCGCAGCCGTCCGAGCTGGGCGGTCCTTCCGACCGCTGACAGGGCTATTGACCCCGGCGTTCACCACTTCAGCTACGGGCGCGCCGGATCCACGGTGACCGAGATCGAAGGGGCTTCGCACGTCTCCATGATCTCCCACCCCAAGGAGGTCGCGGAGGTGGTCATGACCGCCGCCCGCACTTGTGCCGCGTAGCCGGCCTGATCCGACGGCCGCAACGAACTGATCGATGCGGGAGCTCCCGCCGCGCGTGGGAGCTCCGGCGCTCACAACCCGACGACTGGCGGCTACGAGAGGGGGAGCAGGCGGCCGCCGGAAGGCAACCCCGGGCAGCTGGATCCGGTCGACAACGGAGCCTGGCACGAGCGCCATCCCGCCTCCCGCAGCGACTTGCAGGAGGAGCTGCTCGACCGTGGCGCCCTCGATCTCGAGCAGCGGCAACGCGACGCCAGCCGTATTGAACGCCGCGACCACTGCGTCGTGGAACCCTGGGTTCATCCGTCGGGGCTGGGTGAGAACCGTCTCGCGTGCGACGACCTCGATCGACACTTCGGGCACATCCACAAAAACGTGATACTCGCGCCCGTCAAACACGCCGGCGCGGACCGCGACGGCCGCGTCCTCATAGCCGAACGGAACCACGTGCATTCCTCTGACGGGCGCGGGCAGGGACACGATCGCGACGTCGAGGCTCTCGTCCTGGACGTGCGAGATGAGGTCGTGCGACGCGCCCGTCGTCAGCTGCACATTGGGAGTGTCGGTGGATGCCGAAAACCGTCGTAGAGCAACGGGAAGCGCACGAGGGAGCGCGTGGTCGACCTAGCCAACGCGCAGGCGGGTGCTCTTGCCCTGCCGCCAGGACCGGATACCGGAGGACGCTGCGTCGGCGTGCCTGACAATGCGGCGGGCGTCATTCAGGAATATCCGTCCTGACTCGGTGAGGGCGACCTGACATGGACCTCGATCTAAGAGCCGCACTTCGAGTTCTTGCTCGAGCTGACGAATGTGGCACTAACCGATGGTTGTGTGAGGTTCAGTCGCTCGGCGGCTCGACCGAAGTGCAGCTCATCCGCCACCGCGATCAGCACGCGTAGATGACGCAACTCCATGGGACTCCTCACCTTCTCTCGTTTGCGATTTCGGCTCAGCAGTGAATGGTCGGTACGAAGCGTCGGTTTGCGCGCGCTGTGCCCGTGTGGGCTTGCTCGCGCGTTGGACGGGGACGCGGCGACAGAGACCAGCATGATCGCTCACGTGTCCGGCCGCCGTCAGCAGCGGCCGCTAACGGGGTCGACATCGTGCTCGTTCGTAGGGCCCGGCAGCCGAACCCGCCACCGATGATGCCCCTGCGCGGCGATCACCGGCGAACTCGTCGCCTCGTCATGGCTGAAGCTGGTCAGCGAGGGCACGCGGATCGGACAAGACGTGGTCAGCCGGGAGCTGTTCCAGCGCCGGGTTGGACTGGATTCCGAGGCCATCCATCACTCGCACGGCGGCCCGTTCCGCTGCGTCGGCCCACACCTCCACCTCGTCGAGGTGGCATACGCCCTGTTGGTCGCCGCCAACATTTCCATTTCACGCCGCGAGGACGCGGCCGCGCGGGCAATGGCGCGCGAAGCCTGTGGGCGGTGGGACGGGCGTAGCGGTTTGCGCCAGAGTGACAAGGAGCGATCTCCGCCCAAACCGAGCCGCCAGCCCGAACTTCGGCAACTTTCCTCCACCCCCCGGCGGAGAATTGCCAAAGTTCGCGCACGAAGTTTCGGCTCGCCGCGCGCAGCCGGCGGCGACGGCGTGTTCAACCGCGGATCTCACCGCCCCCTCCGAGTTGATAGTAAGTTCTTTGTGATTTTTTGATAAGTTCGGCGGTCCGTCCGCGGTGGCCGAGCAGGAGGTCGACTGGCTCGAGCTCGTCGACGCGCTCGACCTCGGCGATTACCGCTACCTGCATTCGACTCGGGCTGAGCTGTTGCGCCGCCTCGGCCGCCGGGAAGAGGCACGGGCGGCGTTTGAGCACGCCCTGCGGCTGGCCGCGACGGACCCCGAGCGCCGGTTCCTGGCCCACCGGCTGGCGGGGCTGTGACCAACGCGAGCGGCCTCGACCGAGATCAACTCGATCCGTGGCGGGTGCCGATGGGCACCGGTCCGAGCTGCCGGCGGATGATCACGTAGGCGATCGTGCCGCCGACCAGTGGCACGAGCAGCCCGATCGCCTGGTGAAGCAGCACCGCGGCGACCGCGGGATTGTGGTGGACGCCGTAGACGATCAGCATGCCGGCGATCCCACCGATCGTGCCGACGCTCGCGGGGAGGGGAAGCGCTCCACCGAGCGCGCCGATGATGTAAGCCATCACGACGATCGCGAAACCGGGAGTCGGGTGGGTGTGCACCGCGAGCAATGCGAGCCACAGGATCAGGACCTCGAAGCCGAGGTAAGCCACCGCTCCGAGCACGGTCGTCAACCCGCTGCGGTGAACGAGGACATGCTCGGTGTCGTCTACGGCATCGCCGAGCGTGGTGATCGTGCGCGCGATCTTGGTGTGCTTTGCCCGCAGCCGAGTGGCGTACGCGCTGCCGCGCCGGGCGATTAGGAGCCCGGCAGCGATCCCGCACGCCGCGACGGCCGCCGGCAGCAGCGTCAGCAGGAGCCTGTCCTCGCCGGCGAAGACCCCCGTCGCCAGCCCAACCCCGAACAGGATCAACGCCAGCGCGCTCACTCCGGTATTGAGGAAGCTGAGGTTGAACTGACGCTCGGCGATTGTCTCGGTCGGCATGCCGAAGCGGTGGAGGATCCAGCCTCCTACGCCCATCCCACCGAGCGAGCCCCCGGGCACCAGCAATCCGCCCCCGAGTTGCGCCCAGGCGACGCGCTGATCCATGCGCCAGCCACGACCGTCACGCTGGAGGAGCTTGTCCGGGTCGACGATCCGGCGCCATGACACGACAAAGCCGGTCTCGGACACTACCTCGAGCGCAATCGCCCCAACCACCCAAGCCCACGAAACGCGCTTCAGGCTCGTCAGCGCCTGATTCAGCGTCGGGATCAGCCTGAGCACAAGATAGGCGACCAGCAGGTAGCCCACGAGCTTCAGCGCCGACTTCCGCAGATGACTCTTCACGTCGGCAAGTGCGCGGTGCGTCTGGTGCGTCTGAGGGCGCTTCGACGAATCGACTACCTGATCCGCGGTGGGGTCTACGGTCACGCGCTCACGCCGGACTCGCGGCAAGGCCGACACTGGCGTTGCCCGGGTCCAGGAGCTCGAGCGCGAGCGCGGACCAGGCGAAGTCCTGAGCGCCCATGCCGCGCCCGTCATGCGGATCGTAGAACTCCCGCAACCCCTCTCGCGAAACCGTCTCGGTGATGGCGCGGGCGAGCGTGCCCGCCTGCTTCTCGTAGCCCAGACGCACGATCCCGCGCCACACCAGCCAGGCGCTGTTGATCCAAGACGGCCCGCGCCAGTAGCGTCGCAGGCCGTCAAAGTGCTCGCGCAGCGAGAATGTCGGCTCACCGAGGGCCACCGACGGCGGCGGCACGGCGGTCCAGAAACGACGCTCGTCAAACAGGTATTCCGCCAGCCGGTGACCAATCTCATCCGGCAAATCAGGCAGCGCCAGCGGGGACAGCGCCGCGACGGTCAGCGGAATCCTCGCCTTGATCGCGGGCATCACCGCGGGCAGGAACAGGCCGCTTGCCTCGTCGTAGCACCGAGCGATCAGCGCCGGTGTGATCGAGGGAAGACCCAACGCCAGCCGCGAGAGGCCGTGGATCACGTTGGTCAGCACTTCGCAGACCAGCGGCGCACCGTCAGCGCGCACCGCCTCGACCCGAAACTCGCGCTCGCGGTTACGCCGGACCAGCTCAACAAACCCCGGCAACCCTTGCGCCTCATGCCCCCAGATGGGGTCGAACTGCGGCGAGGCGTCCAAACCCGACTCGTCCGGCTGCAGGATCCACAGCAACCCATCGCCCTCGAGGTCGCGCTCGGCGGTGACCTCTGCGTGGTGAGCAACGATCCGCGGCTCGAGCGCCGGGTCGCCCACCGCCACCCGCCATGCGAACGCGAGCGCCGGCGGCTGAATCGTCGCGGTCATGAAATCGTCGTGATGGATGACGTTGTAAAACAGCGCCCGCGAACCGCTGACAGGATGCTCCCAAAAGATCGTGTGACCGATGAACCCGTCTGGACGCGCCGCAGCGAGCAGGGTCTCGAGTTCGGCGCGGGACCGCGCCGGGTCGAAGTGACGCCATGCGATCGACGCGAAACACGAGTCCCAATACCACTGCGAGCGGTAACGCTCAGGGCTCGGACGCGTGTACGCAAACGGCACCCCATCCCGCTCACCGACCGTCCAGCTCGCCTCGAGCACGTGTTCGCAGCGCTCGCTTAGCCCGGTCATCCGCTGGAGCTTCGCAAATCGAGCGCGAGCGCGTCGGCCTTGCCATAGTCACGTGAATGGCACGCCCGCCCGGCGGCGAGACCTCGAACGCCTTTCTCGTATTGCAACACATCTCGTGCGAGCCCCCGGCCGCCTACGAGGACGAGTTGCGCGCCTGGGGAACTTCGGTGCGGGCCCGACGCTGACCAAGCGATCGCCGAGCGATGGTGAATTCGATCCAATCCGACTGGTAGATGCAGCTCGCGAAAGACTTGTCACCAGTAGTACGGGTGGTCTGGCCGCGCGCGTCGCGCCAGGGCCCTGCGAGCATGTGCCGGCGATGGCTGCGCCCCCGGAGATCGCTCGGCGGTTAGGGTCCGACGAGGAGGAGCTCCTCGGCGCGCTGATGGACAGCATGGCCGACGCGGTGTACGCGGTGGACGATTCGGGTGTCGTCCTGTTCGCCAACCCGGCTGCGCTCGCCATCCTCGGCTACGGGGCGGAGGGCGAACTCGTCGGCCGCCCCAGCCACGCGACCATCCACTACCTGCATCTGGATGGCCGGCCGTTCGATGAGGGCGACTGCCCCCTGCTGCGTCCCCGCCAGACCGGCGAGCCGGTGCGCGTGGAGCAGGACTGGTTCATCCGGCGCGACGGGTCGTTCGTGCCGGTGGCCTACTCGTCGGCGCCGGTGATGGTGCACGGAAGACGAGGCGCGGTGGTGGTGTTCCGCGACCGGAGCGAGCGCGAGCGCGCGGAGGCCGAGCGCCTGCGCGCCGATGCGATCCACGCGTCTCGCGCACGTATCGTCCAAGCGGCTCTTGATGAGCGTCGCCGCCTGGGACGCGATCTCCACGATGGGGCCCAGCAGCGCCTGATCAACGTCATCTTCGCGCTGCAGGGGGCGCAGCGCGGCGCTGGAGACGAGGCGACGCGCCAAGCCATCGCTGAGGCGCTGGAGGAGACCCAACTCGCCATCCGGGACCTGCGCGATCTCGGCACCGGGCTGGATCCGACGGTGCTTGCTCATCGCGGGCTAGCGGCCGCCATCACCTCGTTGACGGCCCGCACTCCGGTGCCGGTGGCGCTCGAGCTACCGGCCGAGCGGTTCGCTCCGCTGGTCGAGAGCACGGCGTATTTCGTCGTCTCGGAGGCACTGGCGAATGTCGGCAAGCATGCGCAGGCCACGGAGGCGGCGGTGACGATCGAGGTCCGATCGAACCGGCTCGTGGTGAGCGTCGCCGACGATGGGCGCGGCGGCGCGGTGGCAGATCTAACCGACGGGACCGGCCTCTCGGGTCTGGCGGATCGGGTGGCCGCGGTCGGCGGGCGACTGGTCGTCGAGTCTCCACCCGGCGCTGGAACCACGGTGACCGCCGACCTGCCGCTTTCCGAGGCGGTGGTCAGCGCGCCCGGAGGAGGGTGAGCACGGCGAGGACCCGTCGGTGCTCGAGCGGCTCGTCGACGAGCCCCAGCTTGGCGAAGATCCGTCCCACGTGCTTCTCGACCGCGGCAAGCGTCACGCCCAGCGATTCGGCGATCCCGCGGTTTGACTTGCCCTCGGCCATCAGCGCCAGCACTTGGTGCTCGCGGGCGGTCAAAGATTCCAGCGGGTCGTGTTTGCGCCGTCGTCCCACCATCAGCGCCACGATCTCGGGGTCGAGCGCGGATCCGCCCAGCGCGACCCGGCGGACTGCGTCGGCGAAGGATTGGACGTCCGCGATCCGGTCCTTGAGGAGATAGCCGACGCCGCGCGCGTTCTCGCCGATGAGATCGAGCGCGTAGGCCTCGTCACGGAACTGCGAGAGCATGACGATGCCGACGTCCGGGTGGGTGCGGCGGATCTCGATGGCGGCGCGGAGGCCGTCGTCGGTGTGGTCGGGCGGCATCTGGACGTCTACGATCGCCGCGTCGGGACGGTGGGCGGCCACCTTGCGGCGTAGGTCGTCGGCATCGGCCGACTGGGCGACGACTTCGAAGCCTGAGTCCGTGAGAAGGCGGCTGAGCCCCTCGCGCAGCAGCAACTGATCCTCGGCCACCACGACTCGCAGGGGTGCCACAACGTCAACGGTACCGTCACGGTGGAGGTAGGGCTGGCTGGACATCGAGGCTACGGCGCGCCACCGACGGCGGGGAGCCCGCCGGATGGAAAGCCGGTCACCGGCGCGCGATGCTCGTCATGAGTTCAACCCACGCGACGTGACCATCGAGGAGTTCGCCATGAACCAGACCGCAACTGACCAAACCATCGCACCGACCGAGGAAACCTCGCTGGGCCTGCTGGTCGTCCGCTACGGGCTCGGAGGTCTGATGGTCCTCGGTGGCGTGGTGATGGCCGCCATCTCGCCGGCTGGATTGGGCGTCGAAGGGTTTGCGATGGCCGTGGGCGGCGGTCTCTCGGTCATCCTCTTCAACGTCCTGTTCCGTCTAGGCCTCAGCAGCGAGGCCGACCGCGAGGAGGAGGAGCGGGCCCGGGTCTACTTCGATGAGCACGGCGAGTGGCCCGAGGAGAAGCCGCGCCGCGGCCGGCAGTGGGTGCTGCCCGCCGGCGTTGTCACCTACGAGCAGGAACAGGCACAGCTTGCCCAGCAGGCGGCCTGCCGGATCGACTGACCCATGACCGCCCAGTCACGCAACCGCCGCAGAGACCATGTGGCCGATGCACCCATCTCTCGGCCGGCCCGCCGCCGCCACGCCGTGCCTCGCCGACCGGACCGCGGGTCCCGCCGCGGGCTGCTGGCACTGCTGCATTCCCGTCTGCGCCGCCGCTGATCCCCCACTGACGGGTGGACATGGCGCCACCGTCCGTCCAGTTACCGCGATGAAGGGCGCCGGGGCGGCGTTGCGAGGTCACCGTGCGTGGTCGGCTTCTCGCATCTGCTGCTCCAGCTCCTCGACGCGCGCCTCGACGTCCTTGGAGACGTAAGTTTGCGACGCGCTGACGCGAGCGGAAATCTTGTCGGCCATCTCGGTCGCGTAGACAACGATCAAGGCTGCCTGGCCCCGTTCAAGCGTTTCGGTGATCCCTCTGAGATCGTCGTTGTCAAGACCACCTTTGATGTGGCCGGCCACGGCGCCGATGGCGGCGCCGGCGCTTCCTCCAGCCGCCAGGCCGCCTACCAGGGCGACGCCGGGCAGTAGCGCGGCGGCAACGCCGATCGCCAAGCCCCACTTGAGCCCGTGCACCGCCCCGTGGCGCGTCGCGTCCTCGTGCTTCCTGACCACCTCCATGTTGCCGACGCCGTCGCGCAGCACGACCGCGGCGTCGAAGCCGTGTGACGTCTTGACCTCGTCATAGAGCTGCTTGACGGCCTCGTAGTCGGAGTTGGCGGGGCCGGGCTCGTCGTAGGACGCGATCAGGACTCGCAGCGTGTCGGGTTCGGTCATGGACACTCCTTGGGTAGCGGCAGCGCGTGACACTATCCACCGGCCCACCTGGACCGGTCATCACCCCCTTGGGGTGAGGCCGCGCGAGCTGGCGACGCCCGAGGCGTCAGCGCGCGAGCGACGAGGTCAGCTGCTCAGGTCGGGGCGAAGCTCTTGACGAGGCGGCGCAGTCCTTCCTCGAACAGAGCCTCTTCCAGGGCGGGATCGGCTGTCGAGAGGTCGACGATTTGCTCGATCGAGAGCGGCGCCGGCGAGTTTCCCGGAGGTCACTAGCCTGTCACCATGGCAACCGGAGCCACCGACCGCAGCTACGGCACCGTCTTCAATGAGATCGCCGGCGAGTATGACCGACTCCGTCCGGCTTACCCGGACGCGCTGATCGACCAGGCGTGCGAAGTGGCCGGGCTTGGGCCCGGCGCGCCGGTGCTCGAGATCGGCTGCGGCACCGGGCAGCTGACGCGCTCCCTGCTGGCGCGGGGCCTGCGGGTCTGCGCGGTCGAACCCGGTGACCAGCTGATCGCACGGGCAAGGGATCAGCTGCGGGACCTTGGCGAGGTCGAGTTCATCAACGCGCGTCTGGAGGATGTGTCACTGCCGCACGGGCGCTACGCGGCGGCGTTCTGCGCGTCGGCGATCCACTGGATCAATCCGGACATGAGCTGGCGCCACGCGGCTGACGCGCTGGTCGACGGCGGGACGCTGGCGCTGGTCTCCTACTTCGGATTGGAGGAGCCGTGCAGCGCCCAGGATGAACAGGCGCTGCGGGCCGCCGTGGCCGAGATCGCCCCTGAACTTGCCGCCTCGTGGTCGAGCTACCGCGACCTCAACAAGACGCTCGCGGGCGTCGCGGCACGACGGGACAACGTCTCGCAAGTCTGGGCGTGGCTGGGAAGCTATGACGTCGGGCGCGGGTACGCGGCAGCGCTGTTCAATGACGTGCAGGTCGCCGCGATGCCGAGGCAGCTGGAGCACACGTCGGAGGAGCTCAACGCCCTGTTGGGCACGATGTCGTTCTGGAGCCGGCTGTCGCCCGGCCAGCAACGCGCTCTGGCCGCCGAGAACCACGCCTTTTACCAGCGGCTAGGCCGGCCGATCCGCTCGAGCACCGTCGCCTGCCTGGTGACCGCTCGGCGCGCATCCCGCACCTGACCGTATCTCCTTGTCCCGCTGGCGCCGGCGGAAGAATCGCTCGCTGAGAAACAGCGCGAGGAGGACGGCGACGGCGACCCAAACCAGCGGATCGCTGGTCGACAACGTCTGGGCGCGGGCGCCGAGATACACCACCGCGGTGGTCAGCGGTAGGTAGCCGATCACCGTGGTCCACGAGAACCGCCACAGGTTTCCTCGATGCGACGGTCGCCCCACTCGCAGAGCGGGTGGCGCTCTACGACGGCGAGCTCCGCGTGGAGTCGACCGGCGAAGGCTTCGCCCTCCACGCCCGCATCCCGCTCGAGGCCGCGGTGCCGGCATGACCGTAAACGTCCTGATCGCAGACGACCAAGCATTGGTGCGCACCGGCTTTCGCATGATCCTGGAGACCGACCCGGCGATCCGCGTGGTCGCCGAGGCCGGAGACGGGGCGCAGGCCGTCGACGCAAGCAGGCGGGCGCGCCCCGACGTCGCCTTGATGGATATTCGAATGCCGGTGGTGGACGGCCTCGAGGCGACCCGGCAACTGCTCGCGAGCGACCAACCCCCGCGCGTGTTGATGCTGACCACGTTCGACCTCGACGAGTACGTGTTCGACGCGCTCGTGGCCGGCGCCAGCGGTTTTCTGCTCAAGGACGTCGCCCCCGAGCACCTCCTGTCCGCGATCCACACCATCGCCCGAGGCGATTCGCTGCTCGCCCCTTCGGTCACCCGGCGGCTGATCGAGGCCTACGTACGCGACCATCCACCAGCCGCGGCGCCCGCTCCCGGCTTGGACGAGCTGACCGCGCGCGAGCGCGAGATCCTGGTCTACGTCGCGCGCGGTCTCTCCAATGCGGAGATCGCCGAGCAGCTGATCGTCTCGCCGCTGACGATCAAGACGCACGTCGCCCGCGTGCTCGACAAGCTCAACCTGCGCGACCGAATCCAGGCCGTCGTGCTCGCTTACGAGACGGGCATCGTCCGCCCCGGTGGCGAGAAACCTCGCCTCAGATGAGGGCGGGCGCGGTCGAGCGTAGGCTTCGATCGGAGCCTCGCCACAGTCCCCGAACGCGCACGAGGAGCAGAAAACGTGAGCGAACACACGCCGTACATCGACTTCGACAACCTGCCCGCCCCGAGCGAGGGGTTTGTCGTCACGCTGTTCATTACCGTAAGAAGCGTTGCTCGGTCGCGCGCGTTCTACTCCGAGGTCCTCGGCGGCCAGGTCGTGCTGGAGGAGAACCCGTGCATGATCAAGCTCGCCAACTCGTGGTTGATCATGAACCCCGGTGGTGGCCCTACGCCCGACAAGCCCGACATCTCGGTCGTCAACTACGAGCCGGGGAATACCGTCTCCAGCTTCATGAACTTGCGCGTCGCCGACATCCACGCGTGCTACGAGGAGTGGAGCGCAAAGGGGGCCGAGTTCGTGACGCCGCCGATCGATCGCGGGGCTGAGATCCGTTGCTACATCCGCGACCCCGATGGCTACATGATCGAGGTCGGCCAGTCAACGGGGTTGCTCGCCGGCAAACTCGCCAAGAAGCGGCCCGAGGATCTTCCCGGGTAAGGCGATTGGGGGAGGGATAGAGATGTCCGAGCGGGCCAGCATCCCCGCCGACGACGATCCATACCGCGGACGCCAGCCAACCAGCCACGAGCGGATGGCGGGTCAGCCGTGGGATGCGTCGTACGCCGGTGACCCGGCGCCGTGGGACATCGGACGGCCGCAGCCGGCGGTACTGCGTCTCGCGGACGAAGGTGTATTCGCCGGCGCGGTTCTCGATGCCGGATGCGGGACGGGCGAAAACGCGCTTCACCTCGCGTCGCTGGGACTGAACGTTGTCGGAGTCGACGTGGCCCAGACCGCAGTGTCGATCGCGCGTGAGAAGGCCGCAGCGCGCGGCCTTGACGCTGAGTTCCGGGTTGCCGATGCCTTGCACCTGCATCGTTTGGGCCGACGCTTCGAGACGGTGCTCGACTGTGGGCTGTTCCATAGCTTCGACCGCGATGAACGGCGGGAATACGTGGCCAGCCTGGCGTCCGTGACGTCGTCCCGGGGTCACCTGTACGTGCTGTGTTTTAGTGACCTCGGGCCTGATCCTGGCCCGCATCCAGTCAGTCAGCTGCAGTTGCGGGCCGCGTTCGGAGACGACTCCGGCTGGACCGTTGCCTCCGTGAGTCCGGATCTCCTCCAGACGACGTTCGCCCGGCGGGGTGTGCCCGCGTGGCTGGCGAAGATCAAGCGGAGCTCACCCTAACGCCCGATCGTCCGTCGAGGCTCGCCGCCAGTCCGATTGGCGCTCGTATGTGTCACTGCCACTGGTCGGGGCGACGGCCCCGCGCCGAGACCAGCGGGTAGGAGGTCACCGAGAACGCGGGGTCCTTGATGAGCTCGTAAAAGCACTCGATTTCCGCCTCGCTGACCAGGCCCTGATCGGTGAGGCGGTCGCGCAGTTGCTCGACGTTGGCTCGGTGCAGCCGGCAGCCATGGGATCCACCGGGGGCGAACTGGAGCTGGGCTTCGACCTGGACGTCGACGAGACCGGCATCGCAGAGCAGGCGGTGGAAGTGGCGGCCGTAGGCCAGGTCGACCCCGGCTCGCGCGAGGGCCTGGTGAAAGGCGTCGAGAACCTTGGTGAAGAGAGCGGCGGCTGCGGGTTCGCAGTCCGGTACGAATGGGACCCAGCTCCAGTCGAAGCTTTCGATCAGCAGCCAGCCGCCGGGCTTGAGCGCGCCGATCATCCGTCGCAGCGCCCGGTCGCGCTCGGGGAGGTGGACCAGCACGAGCCGTTCATGCGCGAGGTCGAACGCTTCCTGCTCGAGCTCATCGGTCGCGATGTCGTGGCGTCGCATCTCGATGTTCGGCCGGTTGATGTCGAGCCAGCGGGGGTTGATGTCGGTGACCACGACGTGTCCATGAGGGCCAACGGTGTCGGCGAGCCAGCGCGCGATCGATCCGCCGCCGCCTCCGATCTCGAGGCAGCGCCATCCTCGCGTGACGCCGATCCGCTCGAGCTGGCGGATCGTCGTCGGGTCGAAGCAGACCTCGAGGCTGGTGAACCGCTGCTCGGTCTGCTGGGCCTCGTTGTCGAGAACGTATTGAGTCATGGGTGCCTCCCAGGTTTGGGTTTGCTCGGGAGGCGTGAGAACGCCGTGACCTGCGGTTCGGTGCAATTGAACGATCGGATGGAGTGGTTGAATTGACAGATGCACCCCGGGGTCGAGGACGCGGCCGAGATCGAGGGTGCACTCGTCCGTGAGGGCGACTATTGGAAGGTGGTGTTCGACCAGCGCGAGTTCCGCGTGCGTGACTCCAAGGGAGCGCGGTATCTCGCAGAGCTGTTGAGCCGGCCGGGCGTGGAGGTCCCGGCTGTGCAGCTCGCAGCCGCGCCGGGAGGTCGGAGGTGGGTCGCTCGGCCGAGCGAGGATCTCGGCGGGATCGAAGCCGACCTCGGGTCCGTGCTCGATGCCCGCGCCAAGTCGGCGTACCGCCGACGGCTCCACGAGCTGCGAGCCGAGCGCGACGAGGCCGAGGCGTTCAACGATCCCGAGCGGGCGGCGCGGGCCCAAGCCGAATATGAGACGGTCGCGGTAGAGCTCGCCTCGGCCGTCGGCCTCGGCGGGCGCGACCGCCGCGTCGGTTCCCCGGGGGAACGGGCCCGGCTCAACGTCACGCGCGCGATCAAGTCGGCGATCGGCCATCTCGCCGAGCACGACGGAGCGCTCGGTGAGCACCTGGCGGCCACGGTGCTCACCGGGCGGGTGTGCGTGTATCGGCCCGAGCGGGCAGTCGCGGTGAGCTGGCGCGTGGTGACCCGGCCGGCGAAGCGGGCGCCGGCGCAGAAGTTTGACCCGCCCGAAACGCGCTACGTCGAGTCGGATGGCGTGAGCATCGCCTACCAGGTGCTGGGCGGGGGCCCGAGGGACATCGTCGCGGTCCCCGGGCTCATCAGTCACCTCGACCTCTGGTGGCAGGACGCCACCGCCGCCGCGTTCTGGCGGCAGCTGAGCTCGCTCGGGCGGCTGATCATGTTCGACAAGCGCGACACCGGTCTGTCCGACAGCGCCCACGGCGACCAGACACTGGAGCAGCGGATGGATGACATCCGGGCCGTGATGGACGCGTGTGGCTCGACTAGCGTCGTGCTGTTCGGGTACTCGGAGGGTGGCCCGATGAGCATGCTGTTCGCCGTGACGTATCCGGGGCGCGTGAGCAGCCTGATCCTCGCCGGGGCCGCCGCGCGTTGGTCCTCCTCGCCTGACTACCCGTGCGGGCGCGAGGCGGACCACATGCTCGACGCGCTCGAGGAACTTGCCGCGCACCGCTGGGGGAGGGGCGACAGCATCGAGTGGTACACCCCGAGCCGGATCGGGTCCCAGCGCGTACGTGAGGGGTTCGCGCGGTGGGAGCGGATGGCCGCCAGCCCGAGCGCCGTTCGTCGCATCATCCGCATGATCCGCGACATCGACCTCCGCGGGATACTCGAGATGATCCGGGTGCCGACGCTGATCATCCAGCGTCTCGATGACCGGATCACACCGCCGTGTCATGGGCGATATCTCGCGCAGCACCTACCGCAGGCCAAGTACTTCGAGCCGGCGGGCGACCACATGCTGTGGGCCGGCGACACCGACGCGGTGTTCGCGCAGGTCGAGGCGTTCCTGGCCGATGCCCAGCCGCCTGGTTCACGCCCACCGCGGTCGCCTCATCGCGAGCACCGATCAGGGCGTGATCGCGAGCTTCGACGGCACGGTGCGGGCGCTTCGTTGCGCAGCCGCGCTGCGCGACGCCGCGACCGGGATCCAGCTGCGAACCGGCGCTCACACCGGAGAGCTCGAGATCGCCGCTCACGATGTGCAGGGAGCGGCGGTCAAGATCGCGGCCAGCGTCGCGGCCCTCGCCGAGCCAGGTGAGATCGTGGTGACTCGCACCGTGAAGGATCTGCTCGTCGGATCCGGGATCGTGCTCGCCGACCGCGGCCAGCACTTCCTACCAGAGATTCCGGATCGATGGTCGCTGTTTGCGGTTAGTTCACCGTGCTGACAGGCAGCGCAGGTGCACGCGGCGGGTCCGTGGTATCGACGTGGCCACCGCCTCGATCTCGAGTTCCCCGCCGACCCTTCGCGCTCGCGCGTCGAGCTCGAGCGGGATCGACTGGTCGCGCGCCGTCAACTCGATCGCCGGGCCGCCGTTCAGGTCGAGCCGGCCCTCGTACTCGTCGAAGTGCCCCTTGACGGTGGCCAAGCCCCAGAAGTGCCCGGCGCGGAACTCGACGCTCGAGCGGCGTGGGTCAAGCCGCCAGCGGCCGTCGAGTGTCTGATCGGTGGGAAGGTCCATGGCTTGGCTCCTAGATTGGTCACATCGCCGGCATTTGCCGTGTCAATGCTTATGACGCGCAGCGCGGCGAAAACGTGACCGATGGTTAGCCAGGCTGGGACACGTGTAGGCTCCGGTTGTGGGCGTGCCAGACCCGGATGAGGTAGCCCAGTTCGCGTTTCGCGTGTGGGGCTATAAGCAGGGCGAGATGGTCTCGCTGCTGATCCACCTTGGAGACCGACTCGGGCTGTATCGGGCCCTCGACAGCGCCGGGACGATCACCGCGAACGACCTGGCGGCGCGGACGGGACTGCACCCGCGGTGGCTGCGAGAGTGGCTCCGAGGCAACGCGGCGGCCGACCTGCTCGCCTCGGAGGACGGGGAGCGGTTCGAGCTGACCGCGGTTGGCGCGATGGTCCTGGCACGCGAGGACGACAGCCTCGAGTTCGCCGCCGGCGGCTTCGGCCCGCCGCTCGAGCCGGCGCTCGTGGACGACCTCGCCGACGCGTTCCGCACGGGCACCGGTCTGCCCTACGATCGCCAGGGCCTGGCGGGGGTGCATCAAACCGAGCGAATGCTCGGCCCCTGGACTCGCCTCGCCCTGGTGCCAGTGATCCTGCCCGCGCTCGACGGTGTGTCCGACCGGCTCGCCGCGGGCGCCTCCGTGGCCGACGTCGGATGCGGCGCCGGCGTGGCGCTGATCGCGCTGGCCCAAGCCTATCCGCGGTCGACCTTCCACGGCTACGAGCTGTCGCGCCTCGCCGTCGAGCGCGCCCGGACTCACGTCGCCGAGGCGGGACTCACCAACGTCGAGATCTTCGATCGCCGGGCCGAGGAGCTGCCGAGCGGCGCCGGCTACTCCCTGGTCCTCACGTTCGACTGCCTGCATGACATGACGCGGCCGGCCGCGGCCGCCGCCGCGGTCCGGCGCGCGATCGCTGAGGACGGGACGTGGCTGGTCAAGGAGGTCCGCTGCGCTGACACGTGGGGCGGTAACCGCCGAAACCCGATGCTGGCCATGTTTCTCGGCTTCTCCATCGCCACGTGTATGTCGTCGGCGCTGTCCGAGCCGGGCGGGGCCGGCCTGGGTACGATCGGGCTTCCGCCGGGAGCGCTCAAGCAACTAACCGCCGGCGCCGGCTTCACTCGGTTCACAGTTCACGACTTCGAGGACCCGGCCAACCTCTACTACGAGGTTCGGCCGTGACCCCGCATGGACGCGACCCTTCCCAACCCATTGGAGGCTGACGTGCCCCTTTATCTTGGTCGCTTCAAATACTCCGCCGAGGCGATGAGGGCGATGATCGAGAACCCGCACGATCGCGGCGCGGTCGCCGCGCAAACCGCGGAGTCGCTCGGCGCCAAGCTGCACGGCATCTGGTGGGCGTTCGGTGAATACGATGGCGTGTTTCTGGCCGAGGCGCCAGACAACGTCACCGTAGTCGCGCTGTCGATGGCGGTGGGAGCGAGCGGGCAGATCAGCACCGAGGCGACCCCGCTGCTCGATATGGACGAGGCTCAGGAGGCGATGCGCAAGGCCGCGACGGCGAGCTTCCGTCCGCCGAGCGGATAGCCGGCCAAGGCGGCGCGGGGCGAACTTTCGCCCGCGTCGCTCAGCGCGAGGATTGCGCGCCCCGGTCACTGGCGCGCACGACGGCACTCAGCTGCCACCGGCCGGGGACTCCTTTCAACTCGTGGACACCGCGAGGCTCGAACTGGATCCCCGACCCGGTGACGGCGTCGGTGACCGTCTGAGACACCAGGATCTCGGACGGGCCGGCCAGGGCGGCGACGCGCGCACCGATGTGGACGCTGATACCGCCGATGTCGTCGCCCCGAACTTCGATCTCGCCGGTGTGGATGCCGGCGCGGATCTCGATCCCCAGGGCCTTGACCGCCGCGCGCAACACGCAGGCGCAGTCGATTGCGCGGCCGGGACCATCGAAGGTGCTCAGCGTGCCGTCGCCGATGAACTTGATCGCCACGCCGCCGAACCGGCTCAGCTGCGCCAGAACCAGCTCGTCGTGGCGGTCGAGTAGCACTCGCCACCGCCAGTCGCCGAGCTCCGCCGCCAACGCCGTCGATCGGGCGATGTCGGTGAACATGATCGTCGCCAGCAGCCGGTCGGGCCGCGGTCCCCGCCGGCTCCCGGTCAGGAGCTCGAGGACGTCGTCGACCGGTGGTTCGGCACGTCTCGTCGCCGGCTCGCTCGGTGGCGGGTGGCCGCTGAGCGTGATGCCGACCCGGCCCGCGAGGTTCTCGATCTGGGCCTGGAAGGGTCGTGCCCCGATCGCCATCGCGGCCTGATGGGCTGCGCGCAGGAGGGCGGCATCCTCCTCCTCCCCGGCGCCGGCCAGCGTCAGCGCCTCGGCCGCGCGGAACCGCGTGTAGGCGACGCGAGAGCCCTCGTCGAGGGCCTCGAATCGCTCACCGGCGGCTCGCCACGGCTCTGGATCGTGCTCCCCGCGCAGGCGGGTAAGTTCGGCATGGGCCAGCGCGCGAAATGCGATCGCTTCCGGAGGAGCGCCGTCGCCAGGGATGCCGGCGATCACCTGGTCGAAGTCCGCCAGCACGGCGCTCGCTCGCGCCTCGAGCCGCTCGACCCGGGTCGGGTCCGCGGAGGTCTCCTGGCGGTCCATCAGATCGGCCTCGATCCGCACCGCGAGCCAGTACAGCTCAGCGTTATAGATGAGGTCCGGCTCGGCTTCGGAGACCCGGCCCAACCCCTCGAACACCCGCTGCTCCGCCGCGAGGAGCTCACCGCGCCACAAATCCAGCCAGACCATCCACGCCTGCGCGGGGCCGATCAGCTGAAACCCGCCCGAGCCCTGCATCAGCGTCCACGCCTCGGACAGCAGGCGCTCGGCCACGTCGAACTCTCCGCGCTCCGCCGCCAGGTGGCCCGCGATGCTCCTCGCCGCCGCGACGTTGAAGGGCGTCGTCGCCGCCCGCACCGCCGGCTCGATCACCTCCTCGGCCTCGACGAGGCGCCCCATCCGGGCCAGCCGCCAGGCGGCCTGGACTCGCAGCTGGTCGCCGGCGGCGCGGTCCATTCCCAGGCGCCGGGCCGCTGCGATGCCTTCGACACCCATCGTCAGCGCCTCCTGCGGCCGTCCCGCGTCGTCGATCGCCTGGCTGCCATTGACGTATGCCCGCAGGATCTCGATCGCCAAGCCGAACTCGTTGGCGATGCTCAGTCCCCTTCGCCCACTCGCGATCGCCGACTCCATGTCGCCGACGAGGCCGTACACGATCGCCAGCGTGTTGAGCGTGCTCGCCTGTACGTGAGGGGCCGACAGCGAGGTAGCAAGTTTGAGCGCTTCTTCGAGGCGCCCGCGGACCTCGCGGCCCCGTCCGGCGAGCATCAGCACCCGGCCCTCCTCCGCGAGCGCCTCGGCGCGCTGGATAGACGGCGGCTCGGGAGGCACGAGCCTCCGGGCTTCGGCGAGGTGCTTGATCGCGTCTTGGGCGCGTCCGGCGTTCCAGAGCGCCCGGCCGATCCGGGTCTCGGCCGCCGCGGCCAGCACCGGCGTCCGGTCGTCCGTCGCGTCGCGTGCGCGCTCGCCGAGTGTCAACGCGCGCTCGGCGTCTCCCGCGCGCTCGGCGAGATCCGAGCCGCGGAGCAGCAGTTCGACTCGCGCCAGGCCGGCGATCTCCTCGGCCGCCGGCACCCGGTCCCAGATCGCGAGCGCGCGCTCAAAATGACCGACGGCTTCGTCATAGGCGTTCATCCGCTCGGCTTCCTCGGCCGCTTGCAGCGAGGTGGCGAGGGCGGCCGGCAGTTCCCCGGCGGCGTGCCAGTGGTACGCGAGCTCTGCGGTGGCGCTGGTCGTGGCGAGCTCGGGATTCGTGGCGAGCGTCTCGGCGATCGCGCGGTGCAGCTGGAGCCGCTGGCCGGGGAACGTGTCGTCATAGATCGCCTCACGCAGCAACGCGTGACGGAACGTGTACGCCATCGCCCGGCCGGTCAGCACGAGGACGTGATGCTCGCTGGCCTCGCGCAGCGCGGCGAGCAGATCGGATTCGGGGACCCCGGAGATCCGCCCGAGCAGACGGTGATCGACCGAACGTCCGACCACCGCCGCAGCTCTGAGCACGTCCTGGGTCGCTGTCGTCAGCCGCTCGACGCGGAGCAGGAGCGCCTCGCGCAGCGACCCGGGCAGGTCGTCGGGACGGCCCGTGTCCACGGTGGCCAGCAGTTCCTCGGCGAAGAACGGGTTGCCCTCGCAGCGGGCGAAGATGCGGTCGACCGTCCCGCCCGCGAGCCTCGTCCCGATGATCGCCCCGAGCTGAGCGGCCAGCTCGGTCCGCGCCAGCGGTTCAAGCTCGAGCCGCTGCGCCTGCCCCGAGCGCTCGAGCTCGGCCAGAAACGGCCTCAGCGGATGGCCGCGGTGGAGCTCATCCGGCCGGTACGTGGCCACGAACAGAAGCCGGTCGCGACGGGCGTTGCGGACCAGGAAGCCGAGCAGGTCACGGGACGATCGATCAATCCAATGGACGTCCTCGATGATCAGCACCACGAGCCGATCCTCGGCCAGTCGGGCGAGCACGCGGTACACGGCCTCGAACAGCTGCTCACGGCTGCTGGCGTTCGCTTCGCCAACCGCGGGCCAGAGCGCCGCCAACGCCCCGCGCAGCGGTTCCTCGAGACCCCGCACCCCCTCGCCGTCGTTCATCACCGGTCGAAGCGCGGCCACGATCGGGGCGAAGGCGAGCTCGCCTTCCGCGACCTCGACGCACTCGCCCGCCAGCACGAGCGCGTCAGCCGTCCGCAGCCGCGTCTCGACCTCGGCCACGAGCCGGCTCTTGCCGATCCCGGCCTCTCCCGAGACCATCAGCGCGCACCCCGCGCCCTCGGCCGCTTGCTCCATGAGGCGCTCGACCGCGGCGAGCTCGGAGGCCCGCCCGACGAACAGCGGGGACGAAATCCGCTGCGGCATCCCGACCTACGTGCCGAGCGCCACTGAGCGCCGATCGGTCATGGAGCGATTATCGGATTTGCGCTCGCCGGCGCAGACGCGAGGACCGGCCACAGCCGGTCCTGATGGTCGCCTCCATCCCCGGAACGCGATGCCGCCTGACAACTTGCCCATCCTACCCTCGAGGTGGTGACTGCGTCCCGGTCCGGTCGGTGGCCGGGCTTTCGGCTCTGGGGTGGTTGACGATCCCCACGCCGATGATCACGATCACGATGCCGATCGTCGTCCCGACGCCGGGGAGCTTGCCGAGGAACGCGTCGGTGAGCACCGCAACCACGGGGACGAGGAAAGTCCAGGCGTAAACGCGCGTCGACGGCCAACGGCCGAGCGCGGCGTTGAAGCCGAGGTAGACCAGGACCTGACCGCCGAGGACCAGGAACGCGAGCTGGGCATCCAGCGCGGCGCGACCCCAGTCGGTCGTCCCACCCGCCAGCACGACGAGCGGGATCAGCGGGATGCCGCCGGCGAGAAACTGCGCCGCGGTGATCCCGGGGATATCGAGCTCGGGTTCGCGCTCGGTCAGGACGCGCATCCCGAGTCCCCCGGCCGCCCATCCCAGTGCACCGAGCAACGAGAGCACGAACCCGACCGCCAGCTGCGAGCCGTGGGCGATGTGACCCGGATCCGACAGCACGACCAACAGCACCCCGGCGAAGCCGATCACCAAGCCGCCCGCGCGCAGGCGCGTGATCGGCTCCGCCAGCGCGAACCGGGCGATCAGCGCGACGTAGAACGGCGCGGTGTTCAGCAGCACCGATGCCACGGCCGCGCCCGCGCGCTGGGTGCCGACGCTGATCCCGACCTGGGTCAGGGTCGTGTTACCGAACCCGATCCCGAACGCCCACCCCCACAGCCGCCGCGTCCGCGGCAGGCGGCTGCCCAGCAGCGGCAGGATCAACGTCAGCAGCGCCCCGCCGCCGAGCGCGCGCAGCGTCGCGATCATGATCGGCGAGGTGTGATGCAGCGCGGCGTCGGTGACCGGGTAGACGACCCCCGCGGCCACCATCGATATGCCCAGGATCACCGAGACCGGCAGGCGGTGATGCGGGACGCGCGTGGCTTGGTCGTCCACCCCACAACGAGATAGCACCATCGCAGCGCCCGTGGTTGGGTCGCTCGCTCGGCACTAGCCGCGTGGGTCCGATCATCGCGCGCCCGCGGTCCGATCAGGCGGCCGCGGGTTGCGCCTGGCGGAAGTAGTGCTCTTGTTCGAGGTCCGCCATCAGCCCAGGGTCAGTGGGATTCCAGCCCATGCGCTCGCGGGTCAACGCGCTGGAGGCGGGCGCGTCGAGCGACCAGAAGGCCGCCATCCAGTCGAAGTGGTCCCGGGCCGCCTCGGGGGAGATGGAGACCACGGGCAGGTTCAGGTGGCGCCCGATGACCTCGGCGATGTCGCGCGTGGGGACCCCCTCGTCCGCGACCGCGTGCAGGACCGAGCCGGCCGGAGCCTGCTCGACCCCGAGCCGATAGAGGCGCGCCGTGTCGAGCCGGTGCACGGCGGGCCAGCGGTTGGCCCCGTCGCCGATGTAGCCGGAGACGCCCTTACTGCGCGCGAGGTCGATCAGGAACGGCACGAAGCCGTGATCGCCTTCGCCGTGCACCGAGGCGCCGGGCCGCACCACCGCTGAGCGCACGCCGCGAGCGGCCAGTCCGATCGCCGCGCCCTCCGACGGGGCGCGAGGATGCAGCACTCGCGCGGGGTCGGGCGAGTCCTCCTCGGTCACCACGTGTCCCGGATTGACGAGCGCCACCCCCGAGGTGATGACCAGGGCTCGGTCGGAGCCCTCGAGCGCGCCGCCGAGCGTCTCGATCGCCGCGAGATCGGCGCGCGCCGCCTTCTCCATCTGCGAGAAGTCGTGGATATAGGCGGTGTGGATCACGCCGTCCGCCGCGGCGGCACCGCTGTGCAGGCTGTCGAGATCCTCCAGCGATCCACGGTGGACCTCGGCGCCGGCGTTCGCGAGCGCTTCGGCGGCGTGATCCGACCGGGCGAGGCCAACCACCTGGTGCCCGGCGTCGAGGAGTTCGACAACCACGGCGGAGCCGATGAATCCACTCGCGCCGGTGACGAAAATGCGCATGAGAAACCTTCCTGTCTGACGTTGTCTGGCGGTCCGATGTCAGTCGCTGACATGACTCTAGCACACCGATGTCAGTCGCTGACATCAATTCCGAGAGAACGGAATGAACCCACGACGGCCTGGAACGAGTAGGATCGTCCGATGGTCAGCGTGGCCGCCAGGCAGGCACTCACCGAGGTCCCCCACTTGACGGTCGCCGAGCGGGTGGCACGGGGCAAAGCCGCCCGAGCCGAAGTCCCGCGCTCTAGCCACGCCACCTTCGAGCCCGCGGCAACCCGCCCGGATCCGGTCGAGCTGCTCGAGCGCCAGGCCAAGACGCGCGTGCCCGAGCTGGTGCCGATCCGCTACGGCCGGATGCTGGTGTCGCCGTTCACGTTCTATCGCGGGGCCGCGATGATCATGGCGCACGACCTCACGGCCACTCCGCGGTCAGGGATGAACGTGCAGTGCTGCGGCGACGCCCATCTGTCGAACTTCGGCGTCTACGCCTCGCCCGAGCGGCGGCTGGTGTTCGACATCAACGACTTCGACGAGACCCTTCCCGGCCCGTGGGAGTGGGACGTCAAGCGGCTCGCGGTAAGCATGCTGATCGCCGCCCGCGACAATGGTTATCGCGTCAAGGATCAAGACCAGGTGGTGCTCGACACCGTCGAGCAGTACCGCCTGGCGGTGCGGCAGTTCGCGGCGATGAGCAACCTCGAGGTTTGGTACACACACCTGGAGGTCGAGGTGCTGCTGGCCGAGCGGGCCTCGCAGTTCAAGCCGGCTCAGGTCAAGCGCACCGAGAAGAACCTGGCCAAGGCGCGCACCCGCGACAGCATGTCCAGTTACACCAAGCTGACCGAGGTGGTCGATGGCGAGGCGCGGATCGTCGATCAGTCGCCGTTGATCGTCCCGCTCTCGCAGCTCGCGCCCGGCGGTGAACGCGACGCGCTGCTCGAGACGCTACGGGGTCTCGTGCGCGTCTACCGCGAATCGCTCGACTACGACAGGCGGCTCCTGCTCGAGCAGTTCCGCTTGTTGGATTTCGCTCGCAAGGTGGTCGGTGTCGGGAGCGTCGGCACGCGGGCCTGGATCGCGCTGTTCCTCGGCCGCGATGGCGACGACCCTCTGTTCTTGCAGATGAAGGAGGCCGAGGCCTCAGTGTTCGAGGAGCACCTGGGTCCGAGCGAGTTCAAGAACCACGGCCAGCGCGTGGTCATCGGTCAGCGGCTGATGCAAGCCTCCAGCGACATCTTCCTCGGTTGGATCCACGTCGAATCCCCACTCGACGGAAAGCACCGCGATTTCTACGGCCGCCAGCTCAAGGATTGGAAGGGCTCGGCGGAGATCGACCAGCTGCTCCCGCCGGCGATGAGCATCTACGGCAAGCTGTGCGGCTGGACCCTCGCGCGCGCCCACGCCCGCACCGGCGATCGCGTCGCGATTGCGTCCTACCTCGGCAACGGACCAGCGTTCGACCGGGCGCTGCTCGAGTTCTCAAAGGCCTACGCGGACCAGAACGAGCGCGACTACCAGCGGCTCGTCAACGCCGTCAACTCGGGCGAGATCACCGCACAGACCGGGCTCTGAGCCGTCCCCCCGCGCGGCTAACCGGCGATGAGGTCGCGCGCGTCGAATCTGATCACCGCCAAGGCGGCGGCGATGACGCCGGTCGTGATCAGAATCGCGGCGGAGACGGTGCGGAACGGTTGCGTCGGGACGAGCGCGACGTGCGCGAACGGGGTGAGGTCGAGCAGCCATTTCGGCGCCGCGAGCAGCGATCCGGCGAGCTGCCAGAGGTAGGCGAGCGCAAGCAAGCCGTAGCTGATCGCCGGACTGGGGCGGGGTGCGATGGCGTAGGCGAGGGCGGCGATCCCGAGGAAGAGGATCGACACCGGCAGGGCGTTGGCGCCGGCTTCGAGCACGCGCGGCAGCGAAATCGTGGCGCCGCCGGCGGTGGCGCCGGCCCAGCCGAGCAGCCCCGACCCGAGCGCGAGCACGGCGGCGGCCCCCAGCGCGATCGCCAGCCGGCCGGCCAGCCAGCGGCGGCGGTCCAGCGGCAGGGCGAGCAGGGTCTCCAGACGTTGGTCGGTCTCCTCCTGGCGAGCGGAGCCGACCTGGAGGCAAACGAAGGCGCAGATCGTCACGGCGAAGATGCTGAACAGGAACGCCAGGTAGCCGGTTGGAGTCGTGATTGCGCCCGACCCGAGCTTCGCGATCTCCTTCTGGAGGCTCTTTGAGACGTCCGCCGGGGAGATGCTCTTGGCGACGGTTCCGAGAATGAACGAGAACGCGGCGACGGTGATGGCCCAGGCGACGATCGGGCCGCGCTGGCCGCGCAGCGCCTGTGCAGCGGTCGAGCCGAGCATCCGTAACCTCGGCTCGGCGGTGTCGCGTGCCGGAAGCACCCCGGTGCCGATATCGCGCGCGGCCGAAAGCCGCGAGGCCAAGAACAGCAACAGTCCGGTGGCCACGATCGGGAGCAGCAGAACGACCGGCTGGGGGCCGGCGAACGGTCGCAGCTCCTCGGCCCATCCCAGCGGGGTCGCCCACCGCAGCCAGCCGAACCCGGTCACGGTGTCGGCGATGACGCGCATCACGAACAGCGCCGCGACGACGATCCCGCCCAGCTCGAGCGCGAGCCTTCGGCTCGGAGCCAGCTGCGCGCCGACGGCGCCGACGCCGGCGCATACGGGGATCACGGAGATCGTCGCCAGCGCCAGATAGGCCGAACCGCCGACCGGCAGCCCACCGATCACGAACCCGACCAGCTCGGCGACCCACAGGATGCCGATGCCGAGGCTGATCGCCGCGACGGCCGCCAGGTTGACCGTGTGGCGCGACACGGGGCCTGCGAGGACGAGCTCGAGGCGACCGGGGTCCTCCTCGCCGTGCGTAGCGCGCACCGCGACCAGCAGCCCGTAGAGCGCGGCGGCGATCGCCAGCACACCGCCGACCCGCCAGGCCGTGTAGCCGGCGACGGCGGCAACGTCATGGGGCTGGCCGTAAAGGAGCCGCAGCCCCTTGTTGGTGGCGAAGCTATCGGCAAAGGCGATCCGGTCGGGGGCGGTCGGGTAGGCGCTGCGATACCCCGCGGGTTGGATGTAGGCATAGATGGCGAACAGGTAGGCGAACCCGATCGTCCAGACCCGCGAATCCAGGAATGATCGGCGCGCCAAGGCGAGGCCGGCGCCGTCGCTACGGTCGATCCGTGCTCGACCGCGCGAGCGGGCCGGCGCCAGCTCAAGGCCGGGCACGATCCCCGGCGCCGTCGTAGTGGTGGAGGAAGATTTCCTCGAGCGAGGCTTCGCGACTGTCGATCGAGGCGACCTGGTGGCCGGCGAGGGCATCGATCAACGCTCCGGCCAGCCCGCGGACCTCGTAGCGGACGGCATCCGGCCCCGTCCGGGTCGCCCTCACGCCGGGTATGGGCGCGAGCTCGGGTGCCGGCCCGGCGAAGGTCACGTCGATCGACTGAGCGCTCAGGTGGCGCAGCTCGGTGAGCGTCCCCTGCTCGATCAGCTCGTCGCCCGCCGTGAGCGCCTCCTCGACCGATGGATCACCGACACTCGCGCCGGCATCGACGCGGTCGGCCCGCAGACCCCGGCCGGTTTCCGGCTCGCGGAATCACTGGCCTTCTTCGAGTTCCTGCGCGCGGAGATGCCCGCGATGCTGGCTCGCTGGCGCGACCACCAAGCCGACGGCCGGGAGAAACCGCGATCCGCGGTGAGCAAGGGGCCCCGGGCCCGATGTCAGTGGCTGTCGTCAACTACGATGGGTGGGTGGTCAGATGGGAGCCAGACGCCCGCGGCAGACTCGAGCAAGCCGCGCTCGCGCTATATGGAGAGCGCGGGTTCGAGCACACCACGGTCGCCGAGATCGCGGAGCGCGCGGGGTTGACCGAGCGCACGTTCTTCCGCCATTTCGCCGATAAGCGCGAGGTTCTGTTCGCTGGAGGCGCCGAATTCCAGGATCGAATCGTCGGCGCGACCGCTGGGGCACCGGATTCTCTGCCCCCGATCGACGCGGTGGCCGCGGGCGTCGAGGCCGCCGGCGCCTTTCTTCAGGGTCGTCGCGACTTCGCTCGGCAGCGCCAGGCGGTGATCGCCGCCAACGCGGAGTTGAGGGAGCGGGAGCTGATCAAACTCGCCTCGATCGCCTCGGCGCTAGCCGAGGCGTTGCGGCGGCGGGGCGTGGGCGAGCCGGACGCGAGTCTCGCCGCCGAGGCGGGGATGGCGGTCTTCAGGGTTGCGTTCGCCCGGTGGACCGCCGAGGCTAACGAGGAGCAGTTTCCGCAGCTCGTGCGGGAGGCGTTCGACCACTTGAAAACCGTCAGCGCGGGGCGGTAACTCTCCGGCGGGGTAGGTTTGGTCCGACGTGGGGGCTGTCACTTGGGCCCGTCACGGAGGACGCGGCGGAGGATCTTGCCCGACGGCAGCTTGGGAATCTCGTCGACGAGCTCGACCGCTCGGATGCGCTTGTCCGGCGCGACCCGCTCGGCCACCCAGGGGATCAGTTCGTCGGCCGTGACCGCGCCGCGGGCGACGATGAACGCCTTCGGAACCTCGCCCGCCGTCCCGGGCCCCGAGGTCCGCGCCGGTTTCGGCGTCGATCACGCGAGCCTCGGTGCCCGGCACGATTTGCCCGACCGTACCGGCGACGATCTCATCGGGGATGGCGACGTTAGGGAGCGCGATCGCTGAGACTGCCTCGGTCATGCCGTAGCCCTGGCCGAGCGCGCAGCCCAGCCGCTCCGCGCACCGCTCCTCGATGTGCCGGTCCAGCGGCGCCGCGCCACACCCCAGCCAACGCAACGCGGAGAGGTCGAGGCCGTCGACTGCGGGATGTCTGGCCAGGTCGTGGGCGGAGGAGCGGGCGGCCACCGTTCCGATCTGGAAATGCCGCTCGGGCTGAGGTTCCGCTCGCCGAGATCTTTGACCGACCCGACATGACCCTGCTCGGCCCACCACTGACGGTCGATTAGGGTTGGAGGTTGTGGTGTAGTGTCGCCGTAGCGCATCCGTATTGGGAGTCCTGAGGTGGCTGTTTGGGTAGTTGTGCGACGCTTGTTGCCTCCGGCCCGCACGTTGTGGCTCGGGTGGCTGGCGGTCGGAGCTTTTGCGGCGTTGGCCGGAGCAGCCGTGCGGGCGTCCGCCGCCGCGCCCAGCTGGTCGCTTCAGCCGACGCCGAGCCGGCAGGCGAACGACTCGTTGAACGGAGTCTCGTGTGCCTCGAGCACGACGTGTATCGCGGTTGGCGGCGTTTACGTGCCTGCCAACTCGGGGCGGCCGATTGTCGAGCGTTGGAACGGGAAAGCATGGTCGCTACAGCACCTGCCAACCCCGTCGGGTGCTGACAGCACGCTGAACGCGGTGTCGTGTGCGTCGCGGGCTGCCTGCACCGCCGTCGGAGTCGCAGGGAATCACCTGTTGGTAATGAGGTGGAACGGCCGGAAGTGGTCGATCCAGCATGCGCCAACTCAACCCGGGTCCACGCAGAGCTACCTATTTGGCGTCTGGTGCCCTTCGAACACGGATTGCCTGGGGGTCGGGAATTGGTCGGACAGCCGTGGCTACTATCCGCTGCTCGAGCGGTGGAATGGCTCAGAATGGTCGATCCGCCCGACCGCCGAGCCGTTCGGTTCCGATCACCATGTCGAGCTGTTCGGCGTCTCGTGCACGTCGCCCGCCGCTTGCACGGCCGTCGGCGTCGCCAACTCGATCACCGGCCCCGATGCCGTCGTGGAAAGGTGGGATCGCACGCGCTGGTCGGCGCAGAAGCCCGGCCTGAGGTCCTTCTATGCCACCACCGGGGCGTATATGCCGCTGAATGCCGTGTCGTGCGCGTCGAAGCGCGCCTGCGCCGCGGTCGGGCAAGCCTACGTGGAAGGGTCAAGCGGCTCGGGGGCCAGCGGCTCCGCCGTGTGGTCGCTGGCCGAGTTCTGGGACGGCCTGACGTGGGGCGATCTCTCCACCCAGGGAGGGTTTTCGTCCCCCGGCGACAACGATCTCTTGGGCGTATCTTGCACCTCGGCAGCGGCGTGCCTCGCGGTGGGGACAATCGTTCAGCGCTGGAACGGCAGGAGTTGGCGGAACGTGCCGGCTCCGTTCAGTCTTTACCCCTACGGCCCCGACCAGTTCAACGGCGTGTCATGTTCGTCGAGCACGAGGTGCGAGGTCGTAGGCTGGGAGGCCAACGCGCAGGGCGTCTTCGCGCCGCTGGCCGTGCGCTGGTCGTCGTGACCGGCGTTCGGCGCCGGGCGACTTGATCCTGGACGCGGGGCCGGTGGCGCGGTCGACGGCCTCGGTGCGCGAACCGACGCTGAGCTTGGCGTAGATGTTGTCGAGGTGCTTCTTGACGGTGGCCGGGCTCACGACGAGCGCCTCGGCGACGGTGGCGTTGGTCGCTCCGGCCGCGACGATGTCGAGCACCTCTCGCTCGCGGCGCGTGAGTGCGGCGCGGGCTGCTGCGCGTCTCGCCGCCACCTCGCCGGCCTGTAGGTGCGGGCGCAAGAGCTCGGCCAGGAGCACCTCATCCTCGGAGAAGTCCCGCCGGGTCCGACTTATCCAGACTCCGAGCAAGTGGCTGGCCGGGGCGTCAAACCCAACCGTCAGCTGGTGGCCGATCGCCGCCGGGCGGAAGAACTCCCCGTAGAGCGAACCGCGCCGGAAGCTGCGCATGCTCGTGACATCGGAGAGCCGATGAGCGCAATGGTCGCCGGTCGCGTGCAGCCAGATCAACGGATGTTGGGGCATCAGGCGCAGGAACGCCTCGAGCAGGGCCGGGCTGACCGCCCCCCGCGGCTCAAGCGGGGGTGACGCGGTGCAGCTCACGGTTGGAGTGAGGAGCGCGTCCGGTCGAGCGTCGAAGAGGAAATCGTTGAAGACGAGCACGTCGCCCGGTAGCGCCTGGGCCAGGACAGCAAGCAGCTCGGCGTGATAGGTCCCGACCGAACCGGCGGACTCGGCGTCGGCGACCAGCGCCAGGATCGCATTGACGGCCCTCGTATTCATGGTCCCGCTCTGCGAAAGATACGCCGACGGCATATGGATCGGGGGATGAATTTGCGCTCACATTCCTACCCAAACCCCACTGAACCAGGATCCCGGCACTCGACGGAGTGCAGGCCAAGCTCGAGTCGCGGGCGCTGGTCGCCGATGTAAGGTGCGGCCTCGGCACCTCGACGATGCTGATGGCGCAGGCCGTTCGCGGCGTAGACTCAGCGCCTGGTGTCTGTCGCGCCTGAGATTCGTTTTCCTGGCGAGTCGAGCGAATATCGCCGCGAGCGAAACCGGCTGCTCGAGGCGGAGATCGAGCTTCGTCGGGCGATCGAGAATGTCGCCGCGCAACGGCGCGCCCTGCCGCCGGGCGGCGCAGTTCCCGCGGACTACCGGTTCGAGGCCGCCGCGGACGGGAGCGAGGTGCGCTTCTCGGAGCTGTTCGCCCCCGAGAAGGACACGCTGGCCATCTACAGCTTCATGTTTCCGCGCTGGTCCGGCGATACACGGCCCGGCCCCACGCACGGGGGGACCGCCCGGCTGCCGCTGGCCGAGACGCCCTGCCCTTCCTGCACCTCGATTCTGGACTCGCTCGACGGCGCAGCGCCCCACCTCGGCGCGCGGATCAACCTCGCCGTAGTCGCCAAGTCAGCTCCGGACCGGATCCGAGCGTTCGCCGCCGACCGCGGCTGGCGGCACCTCCGGCTGCTCTCGTCGCGCAAGAACGCCTACAACCTCGACTACCACGCCGAATCGCCGGAGGGCTACCAGATCCCGATCCTCAACGTGTTCGTGCGGGACGGCGGTCAGTTCCGCCACTCGTGGGCCACGGAGCTCATGTTCGCCGCCCGAGAACCCGACGAGGATCCCCGCCACGTCGACTCGATCTGGCCGATCTGGAACGTGCTCGACATGACCCCCGGCGGCCGGGGAACCGACTGGGACTTCCCACACATCGACTACGGATAACGCGGGGGCTTGAATGCAACCACTTGGGTCGTGGCGATGAGCGTCTTCACCGAGGCCGAGCTCCGCTACCTGACCGGCGGGCGGCAGTTGGGACGGCTTGCCACCGTCGGGGCGGACGGCGCGCCGCACGTGGTCCCGGTCGGATGGATCTACAACGCGGCGCGCGACACGATCGACGTCGGCGGCCACGACCTCGAGCGGTCGAAGAAGTTCCGCGACGTGGCCCACACTGGACGAGCTGCGATCGTCATCGACGATCTCGCCAGCACCGACCCGTGGCGGCCGCGGGCGATCGAGGTTCGGGGGCGAGCGGAGGCGATCGGGCTGCCGACGCCGCTGATCCGGATTCATCCGGAGCGGATCATTAGCTGGGGGCTCGAGCAGGGGCGCAGCGCGCGTTCGGTCGCGCAGTAGCGCCGCGTCCCCCTGGCCGAAGTTCGGCGGAAGACTCCCGATCAACCGACGACGCGCGGGGGCCAGCCCTCACGTCCACACCGACTAGAAAACCCCCTCTTTCTCGGTGATCGCGAACAGATCGACGCCCCGCGCGTCTGCGTGGGCGACGAGGACCCGGCTGATGAGTCCGGACAGCGCGTCGCGTTCTGGCGGCGCTAGAGGGGCCAGCAGCATCGTGACGTCCGCTTCGAACTGGCTCGCCACTCGGGAGGCGAGGGATCGGCCGTCCGTGGTCAGGCTGACCAGAACCGCGCGTCGGTCGGTCGTGGAGGGAATGCGCGCGACGAGGCCGCGGCGCTCGGCACGGTCAACCAGCCCGGTGACACTCGACTTATCGAGCCCCAGCAGCTTCGCCAACTCGTTCATGGTCGGCCGACGGTCGCGCAAAACGCCGAGCAAGCGCGTCTGGATGATCGAGAGGCCCCGCTCGGCGGCTCGGTGTTCGAGCAGGCCGTGCACGACAAACGAGAGCTGAGCCATTCCGTCGACTGTGCTCAACCCACCCCGTGTCGTCGCGGCGGCGGATCGACGAACCGATCGACGTGGCATCTGGGGAGTGTACTTGACTTAGTACGTGACACCAACTAAATTAGTACGTGACACGAACTAAATCGAGGGAACATGGACGAGATGAACGCAGCGGTGGTGACGTCGTTTGACGAGCCGCCGCATTACCAGCGGTTTGATGTTCCGCAACCGGCGACCGACGACGAGATCGTCGTTGACGTCCTCGCCGTTGGCCTCCATCCCCGCACCCGAAGCGGCGCCGCCGGCGCCCACTACACCAGCAGCCGAACGCTGCCGATGATCCCCGGCATCGATGGCGTCGGCCGGCGACCCGATGGCAAGCGGATCTACTTCGTGGCCAGCGACGACGTCATCGGCACGATGGCGGAGAAGGCAGTCGCCGATCTTCGCCGCGCGATCGAGCTGCCCGACGACGTCGACGTCGCGAAGGTGGCCGCTGCCATGAACCCGGCGATGTCGGCCTGGGTGGCATTGCGCCGTCGCGTTCCAATCCAGGCCGGACAGAGCGTGCTCGTGCTCGGCGCGACCGGCAACGCCGGAACCATGGCGGTTCAGGTCGCCAAGCGGCTCGGCGCCGGACGCGTGGTCGCCGCCGGACGCGATCTCGATCGGCTGCGCGCGCTCATCTCGGTCGGCGCCGACGACGTGGTCCAGCTGAGCGACGATGGCGAGGCCACGACGACCGCGCTTGCCGCCGCCGCCGAGGTCGACATCGTCATCGACTACCTGTGGGGACTCCCCGCGCAGCAGGCTATGGTGGCGCTGCTCTCGGCGCGCGCGGACCGCAGCCGGGCCATGGACTGGATCCAGATCGGCGCGGTCGCCGGCCCGACGATCGAGCTGCCGTCGGTCGCGCTGCGCTCAGCGAACCTGCGCCTGCAGGGGAACGGCCAGGGCGCTGTCTCCACGAAGATCTATCTGGCCGAGCTGCCGTCACTCGTGGATGAGATCGACGCCGGGACGATCGCGGTGAAGGCCAACCCAAAGCCGCTGGCCGAGGTGGAGGAAATCTGGCTGCGGCCAGACGTGCCCGGCGAACGGACGGTACTCGTGCCGTAAGGAGTCGCCGGGCTGCCGCGGTATGAACCAGCGGAGCCTCAGACGTTGCCCGTCCGAACGGCCGTGGCGACGAGCGCGGTGTACGCCATCGTGAAGCTGCCGCCCAGGGAGTCGATCGCCACGGCCATCTCGGCCAGCAGCTCCTGGAGCGTGGCCGCGGGGAACCGGCTGGCGTCGCCATTCGTCGGCAGCTGGTCCAGCCACTCGTCGCCGGTGTAAGACCGCTCCCAGTTGAACCGCCATCGCACCGGATCCTCGAACCCGCCCGTCGCCCGGATCCCGTCGGCTGCCCGCTCGCACAGCGTGACATACGCGCCGTCGCCCCTCGTCCACGGTCGCGAGGAAAGCGCGTCGGGCATCACGCGCCGGTAGACACCCGAGAACGCCTCGGCGACTTTCGGCGCGGGCTGGAACACGTTCCAGAACACCGCCAGGCGGCCACCGGGCCGGAGCGCCTCGGACGCTTTGGTCGCGCCCGCGGCGGGATCCACCCAGTGCCAGGTTTGCCCGGAGATGACGGCGTCGAAGACCCGCCCGGCGGGATCCCAGGTTTCGAACGACGCCACCTCGACGGCGAGTCCGCGCCGTCGCGCGAACTCGGCCATTCGCTCATCCACGTCGACGCCGAGCAACTCGCACCCGGCGGCCTGGAACTGCCGCGCGGCGATGCCGGTGCCGCAACCGACATCGACGATCTCGGGCCCGGGACTGGCGGCGACGATCGCCCGCACCATGGCCTCGGGGTAGCGCGGCCTGGACCGGTCGTAGCGCTCCGGGTCCGCGCCGAACGACTCCGCCATCTCGCGGTGTCGATGAGGCTCTGCCTGGGAAGTAGACGCCGGTTCGGGCGGTAGAGTGGGCATATGCCCACTCTAATGGGCGTATGCCCACTCGTCAATCCGGCTCCAGATCGGCGATGCCGACCGGGGTAGCACGAGCTCCGGGATGCCGACCGGCGTAGCGATCCTCGACGCGCGGGCGCAGCTGTTCGACGCCGCTGAGCGGGTCCTGCTCCGGGACGGCCCGAGCGCGCTCACCAGCCGAGCGGTCACCACCGAGGCGGGTTGTGCCAAGGGCGTCCTGCACCGGCACTTCGTCGATTTCGACACCTTCCTGGCCGAGCTCGTGCGCGACCGTATCGTTCGAATCGACCGTCAAGCCACAGCGCTGTGCGCTCTGGCTGGAACCGGCACCGTCGCCGACAACCTCACCGGCGCGCTGATCGCCCTGTTCGAGTCGGTCGCCCTGGGGATCCTCGGCCTGGTCACCTCACGGCATGACCTGCTCGCCCGACTGCGCCCGACGACTCCCGCCGGCATCCCGATCCTGACCGAAGCGGCGGCGATGATCGCGTCATACCTCACGCGCGAGCGCGACCTGGGTCGGCTTGCGCCGGATGCTGATGTCGACACGCTCGCGCCGATGCTGATCGGAACGGGACACCTGCTGTTCGCCGGCCGCGAGACCACGCCACCCCAGCGAGCAGCGGTCCACAGGGCGGTGAGGACGGCGATCGCCGGCTTCGTCCGAGAACCGCTGCCGTGAGCGCGACGCGCGCGAGGTTTCGGCTAGCCGCGCGAAGCCAGAGGCAATGGCGGTTCGACCGCGGATCTCACCGCCACCCCCCGAGTTGATCGTGAGTTCTTTGTGATTTCTTGACAAGTTCGGCGGTCGGTCCGCCAACCGGCGGTCGAATGGGTTGCTCGACAGCCCCGAGGTGCCGGCTCGTCCACGCTTCCCCGCCATTCCAGCGGACCGCCGCGCTCACCGCGCGCTGGGGACCGTCGCGCGCTGCTCGATCGACTCGATCACAGCGGCCGACTCGCTCCAGCCGCCCGAACGAAATCACGTGAGCGGGTACTAGCTTCCGGCGACGCGATGAGGGGCGACCGCCACGGATCGGGGCTGCTGGCTGATCTCGCACAAACCGTCTGAGCTGATACCAAGCCCGAGGTTGTTGATGTTGAACAGGTGATTGGTGGACACAAGCCAGGTCAGCTCGCAGATTTCGCGCTCTGAGTAGTGGCGCGCCACGGCCGCGAACGTGTCCGGGCTCACGCGCTTGCGCTCCGTCAACTCGGTGGCGAAATCCAGCGCCGCGCGCTCGTCGTCACCGAACAGGGGACTCGTCTGGTAATCGTCAAGCGCGTCGAGCTTCGGCAGGAAGTGGGGTGCCTTGTGGATCGCGTACCAACGGCCGGCGTCCATGCACCAGGTGCACATGTTGATGGCGTCGACACGCGCGCGGACGAGGGCCACGGTGTCCGGCGGCAGCTTGAGCTTCTTGTTGAGCTTGTAAACCTTGCCCATCCAGCTCGTGTACGCGACGGGCATCCGGGCGCTGAACACGGTCAGCCAGCCGGGCACCTTGCCGAACTGCCGGCGAGTGAACCAGTACAGGAGCTTGAGGACCAGGCCGTTAGGCCTGTCGATCGGGGCAAGGTATGGGGACACGTCGGGTGGCTCCTCTCAAATGGGGGTGGGCGCGCGGCCGCGGAGGCCGGTCTCGTCACCGGCCGCGCGTCCGAGGCTCTATCCGTATGACCCCCCGGGGTCCGAGAATGTGACCCCGTGGCTCGAGGTAATCGAGGTCAGTGGCCCCGGGCCACTGTCTTCGGTCGTACCGACGTGCCCCGGCTCACTATGCTCGCCGTGTGAGCGGTCAGAGAGTGCCGGGAGGAGTGGTGCATAAACTGCCCGCCGACCTGCGTCGGGCGCTGACCGCCAACGCCACGGCGCTCGATGCGTGGAAGGACATCACGCCGTTGGCCCGCAACGAGTTCATCTGTTGGGTCGAGGATGCCAAGCAGGAAACCACCCGGGCCCGCCGCATTCGGCGAACCCAGGAGGAGTTGGAGGAAGGCCAGCGCCGGCCCTGCTGCTGGCCGGGGTGCAAGCACCGCGAACGCACCGGCCACTAACACAGTTAACGTCCCGGTGGTGGAGTTCAGCCGCGAGTTGCGCAACGACGTCTTGGCGGGAGATATCACGCTCTCGGTTCGCCTGTGGAAGCGGCCACGCGTCAAGCCGGGTGGCCGCTACCGGGTCGGTCCCGGCGAGATCGAGGTCGACGCCGTCGAGCTTGTCCCGTTCGCGGCGATCAGCGGAAAGGACGTCCGACGGGCCGGCGAGCTCGACCGCGAAACGCTGCGCCGGCGGGCCGCCCACGCCGGGCCGATCGAGGACGACACCTTGGTCTACCGAATCGAGTTTCACGCGGTGAGCCCCGGTGACTGACCCGCGCCACGGTCGCGCGGCCCGCGCGCAGGCTACGGCAGGCGGCCGAGGAACCCGCGCAGCAGTCCGCGGAACTGCTCCGGGGCCTCGAGAGGCGCGAGGTGACCCGCGCCCGGGATGAGCTCGAACTCAGCGTCGGCCACGAGTCCGGCGATCTCGCGTGCCCCGCGCTCGTCGGCGATCCCAGCGTGAAGGAACAGCACCGCCGTGCCTGAGCCGCGTTCGTCGAAGGGAACTCTCATGTGACTTTTGGCCCTCGAGTCTAAAGGTCAGATAAAATCCCTTTATGGACCGGGGCTCGAGGGCAGCCGTTGCGGCCGTTTTGGCAGGGCTCGTGGTTGGCGTGCCGCTTGCTTCCGCGAGCCAACACTGCCAGCCGAAGGGTTCGACGACCCTGGCGAGCGACAGCTACGCGCGCCTCTACGCCAAGAGCGGAAACGCCAATGTCTGCGTGAAATCGACCGGGGCGACGACGCGGCTCAAGGGCGCCTCGCCATCCAGCGACCGGTTCGCCCTCGGTGGGCAGTGGGTCGCCTACAGCTCCGGTGCGACACATTCGGCCGTGAACGTGATGCACATTCCCAATCACGGAATCCCGAACGGGTTCCCGTTTGACACCGGCGATCGCGTCAACAGAGTGGTGGTCAAGCCCGACGGGGCCGTGGCGTGGGCGGCCACCCCCCAGCCCGCCGGGAGTGGATTCACCTACGTCCAGGGCACCGACCGTCGCAATCACCCGCCCGACCAGTTCTCCGACGACACCAAGAACGTCGTCGGCAGCTCACTCCGGTCGCTCGCCGGGCACGCGATCAGCTGGCGGTACACCGACGGCAGCTCCGGCCACGCGAACCTGTTCTGACCCCCGGATCACCCGCCGACGCCGAGCTGCACGACCTTGGCGATCAGCAGCGCGGCGGCGAGCATGAGCTGGCAGCGCAAGACGATCAGCGCAAGCCGGCGGATACTCGACGGGGCCGGTGGCGGCAGCTTCTCGAGTTGCGGCATCGTCCAGTGTTGCCGGGACGCCGTGGCCACCGCCCGGCGCGCAGGAGACATCGCTGCGGCGGCGATCAGCACGATTGGCAGCGCGGCGAACATGCCGAGGCCGAGCGTCGTGATGTCGACGCCGGGGAAGATCGTGGTGATCGTGAGCAGCGTGGAGAGCACGAAGAGGATGCCGACGACGAGCGCCGCCAGCGCGTTCAGCCAGCGCGGGTTGACCCATGGCCCGAGCACGTCGCGGTCGTTGCAGAGCAGCAACAGAAACACGGTGGCGCTCGGGAGCAGGATGCCCGCGAGCGCCTGCACGCCGGTGGTGATCAGCCCGAGCGGCACGCTCGGAATCAGGACGATGCACGCCGCGAGGGCGATGAACGCGACATAGGTGCCGTGGAAGGTGCTCGCGTCACGCCAGTCGCGGTGGAGCGAGTGCTTGAAGCCGAAGTAGTCGCCCACGGCGTAGGAGCTCGCCAGTGTGACCGCGGCGGCGCCGAGCAGCGATGCATCGAGGAGCCCGATCGCGAACAGCGTCCCGGCGAGGGGCGAGACATGGGTGCTGAGGCGCGAGGCGACCGCGCCGGCATTGGCGAAGGTTCCGTGCGCGGGCGTGCCCGCGAAGGCCCAGGCGCAGGTGAGCATGACCGCGAGGGCGCCGACGATGACCAGGACCGTGCCGATCAGGGTGTCGGTGCGCTCGTAGCCCAGCCAGCGCGGCGTGATCCGCTTGTCGACGACGTTCGACTGCTGGAAGAAGAGCTGCCACGGCGCGACCGTCGTGCCGGCCAGGGCGATGATCACGAGCAGCGAGGTCGACGACAGGCCGCCCTCGACCCCCGGCCGCAGTCCGCCGAGGCCGACCGCGTGACCGGTCGGATGCGCGAGCACGGCGAGCGGGATCACCACCGCGCTGACCGCCATGAGCAGGTACATCGCGCGCTCCCATCGTCGGAAGCTGCCCGTCACGGTAAAGGCGAGCAGCAGCACGGCCGCGAGCGGAACTGCCACGTAGCGGCTGATGCCGAAGTACGAGAGGGCGAGGGCGACGCCGATGAACTCGGTGATGATCGTCAGCGCGCCCAGGACGAGCAGGTCGCCGATCGCGAACGCGCCCCAGCGCCGACCGAACCGCTCGACGATCAAGCGCGCGTGTCCCGCGCCGGTGACGGCGCCGAGCCGGGCGACCATCTCCTGGTTGATGAACAGGACCGGGGCAAGCAGCACCAATACCCACAGGAGGCTGGTCCCGTAGTTCTGCCCGGCCTGGGCATAGATCGACAACCCCCCGGCGTCGTTGTCGGCCACCATCACGACGAGGCCCGGGCCCATGATCGCCAGCAGCTCGCGAGCCGGCGCAGAGCGACCGTCGCGGCGCGGTGTCGAACGCGATCACCGTCCCCAGGGCGCCCTCGATGTCGCCGACATGGGCGCGATCCAGCACCGACCGGCGTTCGCTGGGCGGCGTGAACGTCCCCCGCACGACCGTGGCCGCGCTGCCTCGCGCGGCTTCAGCCGGCATCGCGGAGAGTCCTCTTGCCCGCGCGCCCCTTGCCTCGCCCGAGATGAGCCACGTGGCCGATGGCTTCGTCGAGCAGCGACGCGACGTGTTCGTCGTGGAGCGCGTAGAGCCGCTCGCGACCGCGGCGCTCGGCCACGACAAGACCGTACTCGCGCAACACGCGCAGCTGGTGGGATACCGCCGACTGTTCCATTCCGACCGCCGCCATCAGCTCGCCGACGGTGTGGGGCCGCTCGCGCAGCTGGCTGAGGATCCGGACCCGACTCGCGGTCGAAAGCGCGAACATCGCGTCCGCGACCGCTTCCGCGGTCTTCGGCGACAGCGCGCTGGCGGCGTGGTGGTGGCGGCTCATCCGCCGCCCAGCTGGATCGCCTTGACGATTAGCAGGATCACCGAGATGGCGAGGTAGCCGCGGAGGGTGAGCATCGCGATCTTGCGGCCGGTCGACCACTTCGGCCGGCGCAGCAGCGCCAGTGGGGGCATCGTCCACTGTTGCTTGGGGACGGTGGGACCCGCGGCGACCCTCGCGGCCGCGGCTCGTCGTCGCCCGGGACCAAACGTGACCGCGCCGAACCCGATCAGGCCGAGCGCCAGCACGGCGCCGCCGGCCAGGGCGACGGTGGTCACGTCGATGCTGGGGAAGATCGTCGTCGCCATCAGGATCAGCGAGAGCAGCACCAGGATGGCGACGATCACGCTGGCCAGCGCATTCAACCACGGGCGGTTAACCCACGGACCCAGCACCTCGGGGTCGTTGCACAGCAGCAGCAGGAACACGCTGGCGCTCGGGAGCAGGACCCCTGCCAGCGCCTGCACGGCCTCCGTGATGACCCCCAGCGGGGCTCCGGGGATCAGCACGATCGCGGCGGCGCCGGCGATCAGCACCGCAAAGATGCCGTAGAACAGCTTGGCGTCGGCGAAGCTGCGGTGCAGCGAGCTCTTCATTCCGAACACGTCGCCGAACGCGTAGCTGGTCGAGAGCGTCAGCGCGCTGGCGCCGATCAGGGAGGCGTTGAGCAGCACGACGGCGAAGAACGCCCCGGCCACACCGCCGAGCGTGTTGTCGAGGCCCTGCGCGGTGGCGCCGGCGTCGCTGAACCCTCCGAAGTAGCGCGTGTGCGCGAACGCAAACGCCGAGACGCAGATCAGCGCCGCGGCTCCGAGCACGACTACGAACGCGCCGATCCACGTGTCGAGTCGTTCGTAATTGATCCACCGGGGCGTGATCCGCTTGTCGATGATGTTCGACTGCTGGAAGAACAGCTGCCAGGGAGCCACCGTGGTGCCGACAATCGCGATGATCAGCAGCACCGAGGCGGAGGTGGCGCCGCCCTGAATCCCGGGGATGAAGAAGTCGTGCACGATCGGGCTGACGCTCGGGTGCGACATGAAGAACAGCGGGATGACGAGGAAGTTCGCGAACACGAACACGAACATCGAGCGCTCCCAGGCGCGGAAACTCCCGCTGATGGTGATCGCGACGAGGGCGATCGCCGCCAGCGGGACCGCGACGTATTGCGACACGCCGAAGTAGCCGAGCGCGAGGCTGACGCCGATGAACTCGGTCACGATCGTGAGGAAGTTCAGGACGAACAGATCGCCCACCGAGAACCAACCCCAGAAGCGTCCGAAGCGCTCGTTGATCAGCCGGGCGTGACCGACACCGGTGACTGCGCCCAGCCGGACGACCATTTCCTGGTTGACGATCAGCACCGGGATCAGCAGCAGCAGCACCCACAGCAGGCTGGTGCCGTAGTTCTGTCCTGCCTGCGAGTAGGTCGCGACCCCGCCCGCGTCGTTGTCGCCGACCATCACGATCAAGCCGGGGCCGATGATCGCCAGCAACGCGAGGGCCTGCGAGCGCAGGTCGCGGCTCCCCTCCTGCTGCTGGCGGATCGTCCCGAATGCGCCCTGGATGTCGCCGACGTGCGCGGAATCGAGCACGAACCGCTCGCGCGGCGGAGCTTCGCTGACAGTCTCGCTCGTCGCAGGTGGACCTTCGCGAGCCGCCGGCCCCGGGCCCGGCTCCGCCGTCATCCGCGCGCGTCTCCGGCGCGCCAGCGCCAGGTGGTCGGCAGAAGCTGCTCGAGCACGTCGTCGAAGGCGATCACGCCGATCGGCTTCTGCTCATCGTCGACGACCGGGATCGCGAGCAGGTTGTAGTCGGCCATCAACCGCGCCACCTCGGCGAGCTCGGTCTCGGGTGAGATCGTCGGGACGCGGCTCTCGATCAGGCTGGTGACGGTGGCGTCCGCGTCGGCGAGCAGCAGCTCGGAGGCGTAGACGCCACCGACCAGGTGCCCTTCGTCATCGAGCACCCAAAGCGCCAACAGCTGCGTCGGCGCGAGCTCGCTCGTACGCACGAGCGCGCGGGCCTGCTCGACGGTGGCGTCGGCTCGCAGCGACGCGAAGTCGGGGTTCATCAGCCCGCCCGCGGTCGACGGGTTGTAGCCCAGCAGGCGCCTGATCTTGGTCTGCTTGGCCGTCGGGAGGAGCTCGAGTACCGGGACGCGGCGGTCCTGGTCGATCTCGAGCAGGAGATCGGCGGCGTCGTCGCTCGCCATCCGCGCCAGCACCTCCGCCACCTCCTGGTCGGACCGGTGGCGCAGAAACTCGACCTGATGCTCGTCGTCGAGTTCCTCGAAGACGTCGGCCTCGAGCTCCTTGTCCTGGCCCACGGCTTCGAGGATCTCCTGTCCCTCCTCGTGTGAGGCAGCCTCGACGAGATCGGCGATCTGGGCCGGGTGCAGGCGCAGGAGGCGACGCGACGCGAGCTGAAGTCGGGACGAGGGGACGTGGCCGACGAACGGCTCGACTTCCGACCAGGGCACGAACTGGGCGTGCTCGCCCGCGTGGCCGCGAAAGCGGCGAGGGAGAAACCGCTTGATTCCGGCTCGCACCGCAGGGTCGATGCCGGCGACGTACCAGGTCCCGTCCCGCTTCACCAGCTCGACCTCTTGGGCGGTGATCAGCCGCGCGGTGGCGACGTTGATCACGGTGCGGCCGAGCAAATCGCCGCGCAGGAGCACTTCGCCCGGTCGGCGTTCGAACTGTCCGAGGTCGAGTTTCGTCGTCGAGCTGCTGGCGCCGGTCGGCTCGAGCTTGGCGATTCGCTCCGCCGGCACGAACAGATCGCGTCCCGCGATGTGGACCTTCAGCCCGGTGACGGGCGGAAGCTCGTCACCGGGACCGAGCTTGGCGATCAGGTCCTCGATGCGTCCGAGCCGTTGACCCGCCGAATCGACCAGTGGGCTCCCGATCAGCGACGAGAGGTGGAGAACCTCCTCGGAAGTCAAAGCTCCCCCTTTCGGATGAGGATGCCGATGAATGGTCCTTCATGTTTGAGCGTAACCTGTGAACGGGGTGTGAACCGAGACGACACGTACTCAGGATCCAACGGTCAGCGCGCAATGCCGACCTCGATCGCCTTGACGATCAGCATCGCCACCGCGATGGCCAGATAGCCGCGCACGCGAGCGCCAGTCCCGCGAACAGCACCTCGGTGATCAGCGTGACGTCCGCGTGCGGGAACAGGGTCGTGACCGTGAGGACGGCGGAGAGGATCACGAGCACGCCGACGATCAGGCTCGCGATCGCGTTCAGCCATCCCGGGTTCGTCCACGGGCCCAGCACCGCCCGGTCGTTGCACAGCAACAACAGGAAGACGGTCGCGCTCGGCAACAGCACGCCGGCGAGCGCCTGCACCGCGGTGGTGATCGTTCCCAGGGGCGCGCCGGGAATCAGCACGATCCCCGCGGCCAGCAGTACCGTGGCCGCGTAGCTGCCGTGAAACAGCTTCGCCTCGGCGACGCCGTGGTGCAACGAGTGGGGACGGCCGAACACGTCGCCAAACGCGTAGGAGCTGGCGAGCGTCACGGCGGCCGCGCCGATGATCGCCGCGTTGAGGAGCGCGATCGCGAACAGGTCGCCGGCCGCGGGGCCGAGCGTGTGCGCGAGCCCGCTCGCGACCGCTCCGGTGTCCGAGAACTGACCGTGGAGTCGAGAATCGCCGAGCCCGAACGAGACCGCGATCATCAGCGCAGCGGCGCCGAGGATCACGACGACCGATCCGATCACGGTGTCGGCGCGCTCATAGTTGATCCAGCGCGGCGTGATCCGCTTGTCGATCACGTTTGACTGCTGAAAGAACAGCTGCCAAGGCGCGACCGTCGTGCCGACGATCGCGATGATCAACAGCATCGAGGTCGAGGTGAACCCGCCCTCCACGCCGGGAGTCACCGAGCCGGCGAGGATTGGGCCCACGTGCGGGTGGCTGGCGATCGCCAGCGGGATCACGATGAAGTTCGTGATCACGAAGATGAACATGAACCGCTCCCAGCGCCGGAAGCTTCCGGTCGCGGTGATCGCGATCAGCGCCCCCGCCGCCACCGGAACCGCGATGTACCTGCTCACGCCGAAGTAACCGAGGGCGAGAGTGACACCGATGAACTCGGTCAAGATGGTGAGAAAGTTCAGGATGAACAGGTCGCCGACCGAGAACGCTCCCCAGAAGCGCCCGAAACGCTCGATGATCAGCCGGGCGTGCCCGACGCCGGTGACCGCCCCGAGCCTGACCACCATCTCCTGGTTGACGATCAAGACCGGGATCAGCAGCAGCAGCGTCCACAGCAGGGTCAGGCGGTAGTTCTGACCGGCCTGGGCATAGGTCGCGACTCCGCCGGCGTCGTTATCGCCGACCATCACGATCAGGCCCGGTCCCATGATCGCCAGCAGGGCCAGCAGGCGCCGGCGGCCGCCGAGCGGCGGGCCGTGGTGGCTGCGGATCGTGCCGAGGGCGCCGTGAATGTCCCCGACGTGGGCGTCGTCGAGGACCGTGCGCCGACCCGGTGGCGCGAGGGTTGTCGGGTTCATTGGTGGCCTCCAGTTCAGGTGTCGAAGGTGGCGTGCGCCGCACCCACCGGGAGGCCGAGCGTCCTGCGTGTAGCTAGGACATGCCGCCGAGGATGCGCGCGCCGGGTTTGTGACTCGGTCCTGCGTCCGGGTCAGGCATCGCTTCCTCGGTTGAGTTGTTTGTGCCAGCAGCCCAGCCGGGAACGGCCCGGGACAACGTGGTGAGTGTCATCACGTCACTTCCTCTACGGGTCGCCTCTCCGGCCACCCGCGGCCCTCGACGATCTGGACTACGCCAGAGGACTTCCGCAGGCGAACGCGGAGATGCGACTACTTCGGGGTTCTGAGTCCATCGATTCGGTTGATCTCCTTGGCGTCCACCGTGGACGCAATCGCCAAGCATGAAGAACCTAGCATATGTACTCGACTTCATGCAACGAGCCCTATGCGTCGGCTCACGGGGTGAGCAGGCGGTCGAACCGCCGCGCGACCGCCGGGTCGGTGAACAGCGAGATCCGCGCCAGCCCGCAATCCCGCAGGCCGAGGACCGCCACGCCGAACAGCTCGCCATGCCGGCGGGCCACCGCCGCCGGCTGGCCGTTGGCTCGGGTCGGGCGCATCGACCACTCTCCGGGCTCGCCGATCACGGTGGCCAGATAGGGCAGGCACGTCGCGCGGCCGGAGAACCACGTGCGCGTTGGCGTCATCTCGAGCATCGCGTCGTCGCGCAGCGTGCGCTCGAGCAGGCTGACGTCGGACGTCTCGAACGCCCGCATGTACGTCTCGAGCAACTCGAGGGCGATCGGCTCGTCGGGCTCGTGGAGCGGCTCGTCGACGGTCTCGAGGGCCAGGCGCGCGCGCTGGAGCAGACTCTTGACCGCGGGGACGCTGATCTCGAGCGCCGCGCCGATCTCCGCCGCCGAGAAGTCGAGCGCCTCGCGCAGGAGGAGCGCGCTGCGCTGACGGGCGGGCAGCTGTTGAAGGCTCGCCGTCACCGCCAGGCGCAGCCGCTCGCGCTGCACGACCGTTGTGGCTGGGTCAGCGTCCGAGGAGACCAGGGCGTCGGGGAGGGGCTCGAGCCAGGCGCTGGCCTCGTCCAACACGACGTCGAGCGAGATGTCTCGCGCGGGCGGGCCGAGATCGGACGGAAGGTGGCGTTGCCTGCGGGTGTGGCTGAGAAAGGCGTTGGTGGCGATCCGGTAGAGCCAGGTCCGCACCGTCGCCTCGCCGCGGAAACGCCCGTACGAACGCCATCCCCGCAGCATCGTCTCTTGCACGAGGTCCTCGGCGTCCTGGACCGAGCCGGTCAGCCGGTAGCAGTGGGCGAGCAGCTCGCGGCGGAGCTGCTCGGCCTCCTGCACGAACTGCGTCTCGGTCACGGCGCCGCCACGCCGAGGCGATCGCGCAGCCACGCGGCCACCCGTGCGATCGCCTCGTCGGCGACGGGGGAGCGGCCGGCGGCCATCTGGAACGTGTGCTGCTGCTGGGGGAAGGCGTCCAGGCATACGGCATCCGGAGCCTGGTCGGCCACCCGCCGGGCATCATCGAGCAGCATCTCGGCTCCGCTGACCTGTAGGTAGGTCGGCGGCAGCCGGGTCAGATCGCCGTGCAGCGGGCTCACGCGCGGGTCGCGACGGTCGCGGTCCGGTCCGCCGAGCACGAAGTCGACCATCCCGTCGAGGTCGAACGGGTGGTCTCCGCCGAACAGCACGTCGGTCGGGCGGTTGCTCTCCATGGAATCGCCGGAGAGGGTCATGTCGGTCCACGGCGAGAGCCCAACCACCGCGGCGGGCGTCGGAAGCGTTGACGTGATCGCGAGTCCGAGCGCGAGGCCGCCGCCGGCTGAGTCTCCGACCACCGCGACCTGCTCGTAGCCCTGGTCGAGCAGCCAGCGGTAGGCCACCTCGGTGTCCTCGGCCGACGCGGGGTGGGGATGGCCCGGCAACTGCCGGTAGTCGAGCACGAGCGCCCGTACCCCGGTGCCCTTGGCGATGTGGGCAAACATGCGGCGGTGGGAGTACATCGAGCCGCCGATAAAGCCCCCGCCGTGCAGGCACAGGAGGACCTTGCCCGCGACGGACCCAGCAGGCACCAGCCACATCGCCGGCACGCTCCCCGCCACGGTCTCGAGGTAGTCGACACCGCGCGGCTCACTGGCGACGTCGCCCCAGTGCTGATCATGATCGCGGATCGTCTCCGGCGTCAGCCCGCGTTGACTGGCCGCGTTGCTGGCCGAGTAGTGCTCGTACAGCTCTCGCTCTCCTGCTGAGATGTTCGCGGTGGTCATTGTCCGTCCTTTCGTTGGTGAGTGCGGTCAGGGCGTCTGACGCGTCACGCGGCGAAAAGGAATCGATGACTTACAGCAGGTCATGGTGTCTAGCCATGAGACGAGCAACCAAACGATCAATGGAGGTGAACCGATGGCGACCACCGCGCGGCTCCTCGTGCAATGGGACACGCCCACCGACCCCGAGGCTTTTGAGCGCCACTACCGCGAGGTCCACATACCGCTGGCGCAGACCCTTCCTGGGCTGAGGCGCTACACGCTGAGCCGGAACGCCGCGGCGATTCGCGGCGGGGACCCCTGGTACCTCGTGGGCGAGCTCGACTGGGACGACATGGCCTCGCTGAAGGCGGCGTTCGCGTCGCCGGCCGGCAAGGCGACCGCCGACGACGTCGCCGAGCTCTCGCGGTACGCGGCGCCGCGCAGCATGATCTACGAGTTGGAAGACCACGTCTGAGCGCCACTAGGCCGGCGGCTGGAGCCGTGTGGGGGAGCAATCGCGATACCTTCCCGGCCCACTAATCATGATCACCGCGATCCCCGACACCGAATTCGCCGCCCGTCGTCAGCGCGCACTGGAGCAGGCGCAAGCGCGGGGACTGTCGGGACTCGTCGTGTGGTCTCGGAACGCGACAACCGTCGACTGGTACGGCGATGTGATGTATCTGACCAACCACCACACCCCGTTCCCGCAGCAGCCGGACAACCCCCCGGTGTGGTCCGGCCGCGGGCACAGCGTGCTCGTGATGCCGGTCGATCGGCCGCCGGTGCTGATCATCGACACGGTCGACTACCGGCTCGATCTCGTGGCGGTCGAGGACATCCGCGTCGGCATCAACGTTCCCTCGCTGGTGGCGAGCGTGCTGCGTGAGGTCGGGCTGGCCTGCGCCCCGGCCGGCCTGATCGCGCGCGAAAGCCTCCTCCTCAGCACGTACCGAGACCTGTGCGAGGAGCTCGGCCGCGAGCCCCAGTTCACACCGTGCGACGAGATCCTGGAGGCAATGCGGATGGTCAAGAGCCCGGCCGAGCTCGACCTGATGCGCCGCGCGGCCTCGATCGGCGCCGAGATCATGGAGGCGATGATGGCGGTCGCGCGCGCCGGCCGCACCGAAGGCGACGTGGCCGGAGCAGGGTGGAACGTCGCCGCCCAGCGGGGTGCCTTCCCCTACGACATCGCGATCACCTCCGGGCCCCATTCCGACCAGTTCCAGTGGGCGAGGCTGCCTTCGTGGGACGTCGAGCGCCCCCTTGAGGACGGCGACCTGATTCACATCGATCTCTACGGCCCGGCGGTCAACGGCTATTGGACCGACTTCGTCCGCTCCACGGTGGTGGGGGCGCAACCGACGACCGCGCAGGAGCGTCTGCTCGAGGCCGCCATCGAGCACGTGCACACGATGATCGATGCGGTGAGACCGGGCACGACGTTCGGCGAGGTGTGGGCCGTGGGCGATCGCTGGCGGCGAGACAACGGCTTTCACGACGAGGGGTCAGCAGCGCTCGAGGCGATGTTCCCCGCCTCGGGCCACTGCATCGGACTCGGCGGTGGCGAGCCCCCCTATCTGACCGCTGAGGCCACCTCACCGGTCCGGCCGGGGATGGTCATCGCGGTGGAGACGCTGCTCGTCAAGCCCGGCCTCGGCGGCGCCGGCTTCGAACAGGACATCATCGTGGGGCCCACCGCGACGGAGGTCATCACGGCACTCGCGTCGCCGCGACCCTGGCACACCGCCGCGTGAGCCGCAGGGCCTGAACGCAGACCGAGTCCGGTATCGTCACGCGGGCGTGCAGGACGCATCCGGTCCGCGGAGAGGGCCTCAGGCCCACCTGACAGAGACAGACTGCTGCCACCGGTGACGGACGTGACTTTCGGCCCGGCGTGCGGACCCGTCGGAGACCGAAAGGAGTTCACATGTCCGAGCCGCGCACCCTGCCCTCCCGTCCGGACCTGCGCCGCCTGCGCGACGAGGCCAAGCGTCGGCGCAAGGCGGGCGAGTTCCCGTCGATCGCGCTCGCGCAGCTGGCCGTCGCTCGCGAGTACGGTTACCGCTCCTGGCCGCGACTGAAGTTCCACGTCGAGGCGGTTACCCTCGCCGCCTCGGAGCGCGCGTCGGCGCTGATCGCGTCGGTGACGTCGGATGACCTGCGGCGCGCGCGCGCGCTGCTCGGAGCCGACCCGGCCCTCGCCCGCCACGACCTGGCCTGCGCGTGTGCGACGGGCGAGGCCGAAGACGTCTCGCGGCGGCTGGCCAGGCGTCCGGGAGCGGTGAGCGAGCCGACCGGCCCCCGCGGTTGGGAGCCGATCCTCTACGCCTGCTTCTCGCGCTTGCTCCGGGGCGACCGCGACCGGGCCGCTGGGATCCGCGAGGTGGTCAGGCGCCTGCTGGCCGCCGGGGCGGATCCCAATGCCTCGTTCATCCAGGCCGGCGAATGGCTCCAGGTCGCGCTTTACGGAGCGGCTGGGATCGCCGGTGACCCCCTGCTGACCCGGATCCTGCTCGAGGCGGGCGCCGACCCGACCGACGATCGCGACGGCTACCACGGCAACGAGGTTCTCTACCACGCGTGCGAGTTCGCCGACCCGACGTGCGCGATGCTCGTGATCGATGCCGGCGCCCGTCAGGATCTGGTCGACTATGACCTCGGGCGCGCGCTCAATTTCCCCCATCCCGAGATGATCGAGATGTTCTGCACGCACGGCGCGCGAGCCCGGGGGGCCCACCTCCATCAGGCGGTGTGGCGCCGCCGGCCGCCCCGGACGGTCGCCGCGCTGCTCGACGCCGGCGCGCCGATCGACGCGCGCGACGAGCACGGCCTCACCGCGCTCCAGGTTGCCGTCCGCTGGGGCGAGGACGGGGCAGCCGCGGTGCTGCGCGAGCGCGGGGCCGCCGAGGACGCGGTCACCGACGAGGACCGGGCGATTGGCGCCTACCTCTCGGGGCGGGACGCCAGTGAGCCCGGTGGCGTGGCGCTCTCGATGCTCGACGAGATGCTGAGCTTGTCGATCCAAGGCGGCCATCTGGACGCGATGCGGCGGCTGCTCGACGCGGGCGCGCGGATCGACGGCGACCCGGACGGCGAGGATGTCCCACTCGGCCACGCGTGCTGGCGCGGCCGGGTCGAGATGGCGCGCGAGCTGCTCGAGCGCGGCGCGGCGCTCACCTTCCACGACGGCGGGCGTGCGATCGGAGCCGCGCTGCACGGCTCGCGTCACTGTCAAGAGCCCGAGGGAGGCCCGACGATGCAGATCGTCGACGAGATCGCGCCCGAGCCCTACGCCGAGATCGTGCGGATGCTGCTGGCCGCCGGGGCGACGGTCCCGGAGCGGATCGGGAACAACGGTCCTCGCACGGCGATGATCATGGCCGAGCTCGGCGTCGATCCCCCGGTCTGACGCCGCCGTCGATATCCTGGCCGGATGGAGAGCGCGGGGACGGTTCCTCGCGAGCGAGTGTTTGTCGGCCGCGAGCCCGAGTTGGGGGCCCTGTCGGGGTCGATACAGGCGGCACGGTCCGGCCGCCCCCGGATTGTTTGGATCGAAGGGGAACCCGGCATCGGCAAGACGGCATTCATGCGCCGTGCCGTGTCCGGGTTTGAGGATGTGACCCTGCTCGAGGCGAGCGGCGAGGAATCCGAGACGACGCTCAACCAAGGGGTCGTTCTGCAGCTGCTGGCCCAGGCCGTTCCCGGGACGGGTTGGGACGCGTTGCACGCCCGGATCGCCGACCAGGCCCGCGCGAGCCCATTTTCGGTCGGCGCCGAGCTGCTCGCCGCCTTGGGCGCGCTCCAGGATCGAGCGCCCGTGGTGGTCACGATCGATGACGCGCAGTGGCTCGACCAGCCCTCGGCAGCCACGCTGCTGTTCGTCCTGCGTCGGCTCCACGGTGACCGGGTGCTCGTCTTGATCGTCAGTCGCGTCGCCGGTCTCGACCATCTCGGTACGGGGTGGACGAGACTGCTCGCCGACGCTGAGCGGGTGTCACGAGTCCGCTTATCGGGACTGGCGACGCACGAGGTCAGCCAGCTGTCGGAGTCGCTCGGGATCGGCCGGCTGAGCCTGGCCGCGAGCGAGCGGCTATGCGAGCACACGGGCGGTCATCCACTGCACGTCAGGGCGCTGCTCACGGAGCTCTCGCTGGATCGGCTGAACTCAGCGGACGGGGCGCTGCCCGTCCCCCGGTCGTTCGCGGCCACGATCGTCGCCCAGCTGAGCGACATCGGCGGCGACGCGCAAAACTTGGTCGCCGCGGCGTCGGTGGCCGGTCCTCGCTGTTCGGTGGCGTTCGCCGCCTCCGTCGCCGGGGTCGACGATCCATCGTCCGGGCTGGAGGAGGCGTTGGCGGCCGGGCTCCTCGTGCTCGTTCCAGGTCGGAATCCGGAAGAGGTCGCGTTCTCTCATCCGCTCGCGCGCGCGGCGGTCTACGACGACCTCTCGCCGAGACGCCGTCGCGAGCTGCACCTCGGCTGCGCCGCGCTCCTGTCGGGCTCGCCGGCGCTAGATCATCGCGTCGCCGCGAGTCCGGGCACGGACGACGAACTCGCCGCGGAGCTGCGCGCATCGGCGGAGGCCGACATCGCCGCCGGTCGGTTGATCGGCGGAGTCGAGCATCTCCTGGCCGCGTCACGCGTCGCCAGCGACAGGGATACGCGAGAGACGGCATTCCTCCGGGCGGTCGAATGCCTGGCGCATGCCGGAGACACCCGGGCCAACGACATGCTCGGGGCCGTACTGTCCTGCAGTGACAGCGCGCTTCGCAGCTACACCGTGGCGGTGGTGAGCGCTGGTGCTGGGCGCCTGCCGGAGGCACGCCAGGCGTGTCTCGAGGTCATTGCCCGACCAGACGTCGACGAGGACCGCGAGCTCGTGGGTAACGTCACGGCGTTGTTGGCCATCGTCTGCAGCATGCTCAGGCTCGGGGAGGAGGCGGTGCAGTGGGCGGAGCGGGCGCTGAGCGTCGAAGGCTTGCCCGCCACGGCGAAGCTGAGAGCGGTCCAGGGCCTCGCCATAGGTCTGGCGATGTCGGGCCGCGTCGACGAGGGCATCGCGAAGCTGTCGCATGTTTCTACATCCGGGACCGACCCGGAGGCGTTCGAAGCCGAGCTGCTCGCCTCGCGCGGCAACCTCAAGGTGTGGTGGGGTGACCTCGCGGGCGCCGCGGCGGACTTGTCCGTGGCGGTCACCTGGTCTCGGGAGGGCATCACATTTCGCGGCGTGCCCAACGCCTATGCCGGGCTGGCCGAGGCCGAGTACCGTCTCGGCCGCTGGGACTCGGGACTGATGTACGCCGACCTCGCTGTCACGTTCGGCGAAGACAGTGAGCGCGCGTGGGATTTGCCCTACCTTCACGCCGTCGCCACCTACCTGTATGCCGCCCGCGGCCACTGGGACATGGCTTCCAAGCACGTCGAGGCGGCGCGCGGAGCGGCGGAGAGGACGCCACTCGCGTACTGCTGTTTCTGCGCTGCCTCGGCCACGGCCCATCTCGCTTGGGTGCGGAACGATTGGGCATCGGTCCTGCAAGCGCTCGGGCTGCTGATCAACCCTCTCGAGAACGCCAGCGCGGGTCTGCCCCCGCGGGTATTCCGGTCGATGATTGGCGAGGCGCTGCTGTTCAGCGGACACCTCGACCAAGCGGCCGCGGTGCTCGACGGGCTGCAGGAGGAACTCGCCGCCGCACCGGCTACGGATCCCACCAACGTCGACTTGCATCGGCTGCGCGGTGCGCTCGCCCGCGCCCAGCGACGACCCGCCGAGGCAGAGGCCGCCTTCGAGCGGGCCAGGGAGGCGGCGGCTTTGGTCCAGGCACCGCTGTCGGTCGCCTTGCTCGAACTCGAGCACGGACAGTTCCTGCGCCGGAACGGGAGCCGGCGGTCGGCGATTCGAGCCCTCAGCAGCGCGCGCGATGTGTTCGCAACCCTTCGAGCCCGGCCCTTCAGTGACCGCTGTGAAGCCGAGCTGGCCGGTTGCGGGGTGCGATCGCCGGATCGCACGGGGGAGAACCGCTATGGCCTCAGCCCGCGCGAGGACGTGGTCGCGCGTCTCGTCGCCTCCGGCAAGACCAACCGTGAGGTCGCCGGCGAGCTCTACCTCTCGACTAAAGCGATCGAGTACCACCTGGGGAACGTGTTCGCCAAGGTGGGCGTCAGCTCCCGCCGCGAGCTGGCCGCGCGCCTGAATGCGGGCTCGGCTCCGGCGGCCGGCCCGGCGACGGTTTAGGGCCTCCCTAGGGATACATTTAGGGGGTGCTCCCAGTGCGGACCCGTGCGGCGTCTGCCAGCCTCCCAATCGCAGTTCGCAACGGACATTGGGAAGCGGATCGTGACGGTGGAGCTTGTCTTACAGGTGAGGCGCGACGAACACAACCGCCTCAACGGCAGCGTTCGCGTGGGTGGCGAATCGGGCGTCCACGCGTTCTCAGGGACCCTTGAGCTGATGCGCGTGTTTGAGGAGCTCGTGCCTGCGTATCGCCCTCGAGATCCAAGCGACGTGGCCCAGTGACCCACAAGTGAGGAGATGGCATGAACCGGCGAGATTTTCTGAAGGCGGGCGGAGGGGTCCTCGCCGGCAGTTTGCTGGCTGACCTCGGGATCTTCGAGGCCGCCGCGAGCGCGGGAGCCAAGCTCGACCGGCGCCCCAACATCGTCTTCATCCTGGTCGACGAGATGCGGTTTCCCTCGGTGTTCCCGACCGGAGTGCACAGTCCCCAGGATTTCCTGCGGCGGTTCATGCCGAACGTGTTCGAGCTATGGCGCCACGGCGTCAAGTTCGAGGGCTACTACAGCGCGGGCAACGCGTGCAGCCCCGCACGCGCGACGCTCGCGACCGGCCTGTACCCGCATCAGGAATGGTTGTTGGCGACGCGGACCAAGTCGGGCCCCGCGCTCCAGGACGCGTTCCCGACCTACGGCAAGCTGCTGCAGGCGATGGGATACCAGACGCCCTACATCGGCAAATGGCATCTGTCCAACCCGCCCGACCACGGCGTCCGCGGGTACCTGGCGAATTACGGCTTCACCGGCCTCACCAATCCGGACCCGACCGGCACCAATGGCCAGGGCAAGATGGCTGACCCGAAGATCGCCGCACAGGCGGTCCACTGGCTGGCGCAGAACAGCAAGGCCGACGCTCCCTTCTGCCTCACCGCCAGCTTCGTCAACCCGCACGACAAGCAGTTCTTCTGGGCCGGCTCCGAGGGAGACCACTACGAGCGGCTGTTCAAGAACAGCTCGCTCAAGCCGTACATCGGCTCCTATCAGTCGGTTCCGCCGGAAAATCGTCCCCCGTCTCTCGGGTATCCGACGGTTCCACCGAACTGGGAGTCCGCCGCCGATCTGGTGCGGCACGGCAAACCGGACACCCAGCTCGTCATGCGGTCATTCCAGGAGCTCGTGTGGGGCGGGGCGACCGACGATCCGAGGCATACCGGGTTCTCCGTGGCGCCGTCGCCAACCCTGCCCAGGCGGCTGGGGGTCGGGGTCCCGCCCTTCCGCTACTGGCAACGCGGTCTCGATATGTACACGCAGGTGCTCAGCATGGTCGACAAGCAGATCGGCAAGGTGATCGCCGCCGTGCCGAAGAGCCAGTTGGGCAACACCGTGTTCGTCTTCGCCTCCGACCACGGCGAGTATGCCGGCGCGCACGGATTCCTGTCGGGCAAGATCGGCAGCGCTTACGAGGAGGCGATCCACCTACCGCTGATCGTGGTCGACCCGAGCGGCCGTTACGTCAGCGACATCGGCACTCCCCGCCGGCAGCTGGCCTCGAGCGTCGACCTGGCCCCGATGCTGGTGACGCTCGGCAATCGAGGCAGCATCTCCTGGCGCAGTGGGAAGTACGCCCGGATTTACGGCGAGCGGCTGAACCTGGTCGACGTGCTGAGAGATCCCAATGCGGCCGGTCGCGATCACGTCCTGTTCGCCACCGACGAGCTGCTGGCGCCCGGCGCCCTGAACTACCTGCGCGCTCCGACCCACATCCTCGCGGTGCGCACGCCCGAGGTCAAACTCGTCACCTATTCCCACTGGGCGAGAGGAACGACGAGGCCGATCCCGGCGACGATGAAGCTCGAGTTCTACGACTACGCAACCTCGACCGGGCGCGCCGAGACACGGAGCCACCCCGACGACCCGCGGGTCAAGCCGCTCGTGAACAAGCTGTTCAATCAGTACGTACCGACCCAGATGGAGGCGCCGCTACCCGCCTCACTGAAACCGGCGGTCGTGAAGGGCCGAGTCAGCTACCTCGCCTTCCAGGAGGCGTTCAGGTTGGCCACCATCAAGCAACTCGTGCTGGGCCGCAATCAAACGCTGAGGACGGTCCTCGGGTACGGCGACAACTTCTGAGACGCCGATTAGCAAGGAGAGCCAGGCGCCTGGACAGGCGCGGTACATTGTGTGGCGTGATGACTCCGCCGGCGATCGCCCCCGCTTGTCTGGGCGCCTTCTCGCCGTCGATCATCATCGTCATTGCCAGCTAGACCCGCCACTCTCAACGAGTTGCGGGTCAGACCGGTTCTGCGGAACCGAGCTGGCAGGCAAGCGTGCTCGGTCCCCAGGCCAAGGAAAGGGAACCCATGACCGACAGCACGCCCCCCGCCCCGCATAAACCGACGGCCGCCGTTGCGAGCCACGTGGAGCTCGCGTTGACTCTGGAACTCGAGCCGGGCGGCGAATCCGCGTTGCTCCGGGCGCTCTCCGTGCTTCATCGCCGACGCTGTCGCGTGACCGGGGTCGAGTATGAGGCGGCACCTTCGCCGGCGGGCGCGCCCGAGCGCCTGAACCTGAGGCTGCACGCGCCGCCCGCCCACGCGCACTGCGTCGCGGCGTGGCTATCGGCGCTGGTCGAGGTTCACCGCGTGACCGTGTGATCCCGGTTGCGCGACAGCGCGCGGACTCGTTCAGTCACGAGCTCTCCGAGAATGGGCGCGAACTTGAACAGGCTCGGGCCGCTGACGCCCAGCACGCCGTCATGTTCTTGAATGTCCCACCCGTCGTGAGCCAGCGAGCCCTGCCCGCGCCGCGGATTGATCGTGTACTCGCAGGCGATGAACCGTTCGGCGATCGGCGTCAGCCCAGGCAGGAGTCGTCTGACGATGGTGAGGACCCGCTCGAGGGCATCGCGAACGTGCACGGCCTCGGGCACGTCGACCGGCGCCGCCTCGCTGAGCCCAAGCGAGTAGTGATCGGGGCCGTCCATCACCGCGAAGAACGGCTCGCTGAGCCGGTCATCGCGCTGAATCCAGCACGGCGCGGCGGAACCGAGTCGCTCGCGGAGGGCAAATGAGAAGCGCACCGATCTCAGGCGCCCGGGCTCTGGCAGCCCCATCAAACGGTAGGTGTCGACTCCGGCGCAGACCACGACGCGTTCGCCGTCGACGCGCGTGCCGTCGCTCAGCTGCGCGCCCGCGCCGTCGAGAGCGGTGACCTCGGCGGGCACCAAGTCGAGGCCCGTCTGGAGGAAGCGGACCGTCGCCTCGGCGCGAATCTCGGCGCCGGTGCGCTCCAACCACCAGCGCTCGGCGGCCACGGCGAGCGGATGCGGCGCCCCGCCCAGCTCTTCCAATCCTCCGTAGCGTCTGAGGTGAGGCTCGCGCTCGGACACGTCTCCGGTCAGCAGCAGACCGACACGATCGAGCAGCGGGCATCCGGCCAGGGATTCCCATCGCTCCCAGAGGCCCAACGACCGGGCCGCCGCATCCGTCAGTTCGACGTCGGCATGCGCGAGGCGGAAGATGCGCGACAACCCGGCCGATTGGCGAGCCCCCGGGGGGTCGGCGGTGATCACGGTGACCCGATGGCCGGCGCGCGACAGTTCGAACGCCGCCGCCAGCCCGACCACTCCCGCCCCTACGACGATCACATCCATGGCACGCCCGATTCGCGGCTCATCCGCGGCGGGTGAGCTTGTCGGGGCGTTTGGCTTTGGCTCGTTGGCGTCGCGGGGGTTTGCTGGTCTTGCTGGTGTTGATGGGGTCGAAGCGGCTGATCGACGGTTCCACGACACCGAGGTTGGGGTCGGTGTGGGGTCTGCCGGTGGTGGTGTCGGCGAGCGCGCTGTAGTTGCCGGCGTAGATGCTGCGCCAGTAGTCGACGGCGATTTTGGGGACGTTGACGCCCGGGCTGTTAGTGTCGATGGGTACGCCGGCGTGGTTGTAGACGTCGACGTGGTAGTCGGAGGGGTTGGAGCCGTCGCCGGTGTAGTAGAGGGTGTACATCTGGTTGGCGCCGTCGACGGCGAGGTCGAGGTAGGTGCCGGGGGTGGCGAGTGCAATGCCGTAGGGTTCGGGGCCGGTTGCCAGCTGACGGCTGGGCGTGAACAGCGAGCGGCGGGTGAGGTTCAGGAAGTAGGGGGAGGGATTGCCGTTGAGGTCGAACGCGGAGATCTGGTTGGTGGCGTCGTCGAGGACCAGCACGATCCCGGGGTTGGTGACCGCGATCGCGATCGGGGAGCTCAACAGTCCGATTTGGCTGCCCGCGCCGGCGGTGTAGCCGGCGCTGAGCGCGCGAGGGGTGTTCACGGGGAGGAGGGTGCCGAGCCGGCCGGTGTCGGTGTGGATCGTGACGATTCTCCCCGAGCTGTGCAACGCGGCGGCGGACACGGGCAGCGTGAACGTGCCGTAGGAGATCGTCGAGTCCCACGTCGGCGCGCCGCTGGTGGGGTCCAGCGTGACTTGGCGGACGTGGTAGGCAGGCGTGTTGGGGTCGGGCTCCAACAGCACGTGTTTGCCCTGGTCGGTGAGTTTCGCGAACGCGTCGTAGAGCAGGAACGGCCGGCGCGCGTAACCCTCGTGGCTCGCCGGCGCGAGCGTAATCGTGTTTCCGTTCTCCGCGACCGTCACTCCGCGCAGGTAGTACAGGTTGTTCTCCTCCCACACCACCCCCGCGGCGCCGGCCAGAGTCGAGACCGCTGCGCCGGTAACCTGCTGAATCCCCGCATTGAGTACCGTGCCGGTGGCGGTGATCGCGTCCGACCACGTGTACCCCCCGGCGGTCGGGCTATACCCGGTGGTGTCCTTGCGCTCGAAGACGGTCGTGGAGTCGATCACGATCTCGATGTTCTTGATCGCGAACGCCACCGTCGAAGGCGGGTTGTTCGGATCATCGTTGGGCAGCGGGTCCGACATCCCGGTCCCGACCTGCGCCCCAGTAGCGTCCTTGAACACCACGCTCCACTGGATCTCAGATCCCCCGAACGGCGCCGTCACGTCCTCCACCAACGGATCGGAGCGGATATGCCCCCCCTGGTTGACCTGGCCCGTGACGGGCGCCAGGACCACGGCCCCATCGACCTTCGCCTCGAGCTGCCACGACACCGCCTCCACCGGAAACGTCGCATTGCTCCCAAAGGTCTGATCGGGACTGATCGTGACCGTCGCCGGATAGGTCAAGTTCACCTGGTTCTCGATCACCCACGGCGCGACGATCGTCTCCGCGCACACCTCCGCCAAGGTCACAATGTCCCCCGCCAACTCGATCGCCGCGATCGCCTCACCGATGAACGGGATCGCCTGGAGAAGCTTGTCCTTCACTTCGGCGCCGATCGTGACGCCAACTAAGCCCAACCACACCTGAGCGAGCTTCGGCGAGAAGAGCAGCTTCGGAATCGCCGAAGCCAGCGGAAGCAAGAGGCTCCAGACGTTCTCGGTGCTCCCACCGTTGGCAGAGATGCTCTCGTATTTCTCGCCCCCCGCGGCCACCGACACGGCCACCGTCTCCAATGCCGTCAGGATCGCCGTGGACGACAAGGTCGATTGAAGCGCCTCCTCGACGACTTCGAGCTGGCCGGTTATCTGCTTTCTGACCAGGTCCCACGTGGTGGCGATGTCGAAGTCCGTAGCGATCGCGAAGGCGGTCAGACCGATCGTGAGGATCCCGGTGATGAGGGCGGGGAACAGTACCTCGTCCTGCGGGGCGATGAGCCCAGGGTAGGCGTCGGCGGGGAAGTACTGGCGCCAACCGCCGCCGTTGATGTCGGACCCGAGCCCGCAGAAGAGGAGCCGCGCGGTGTGCGCGTTCTCGGGGAAGTCGAGGTTGACGGTGATCGAGTTGGTGCCCCACAGAGGGATGCCGAGGAGCGTGAAGACCTGGGGGAGCAGCCCGAGCGATTGGGAGTACTCGGTGTCGGGCCACTTGGGGCTCGGGTTGGCGGAGAGGTTCTCGTTGTTAGGACCGAGGTACTGGACGTAGACCCACACCCAGCGGACCCAGTTGTTGTAGAGCTTGAGCGGGACCTGGCCGTTGTTGTAGTCGCCGTTGACCTCGGTCTTGGTCCCGAACACGTCGTCGCCCGGGTTAGTGACCTGGATCGACAAGCCCGGGCCGGCTTTCTTGCGCGCGTCCGCGACCGATAGGCTCTGGGGGATGAGGCCTTGGGGCTGGACCCAGGTCTGCGTCGAGGCGCTGGGGTTCTGCTCGAGGGGGCTGTCGATCACCGCCCCGAGACTCGCGGTGTTGCGCACGTTCCCGATGGCCGAGATCAGCGCGCTCCGGGCGTTCTGCGTAACTAGCGGGAACGTCTTGTCGTTCTGATTGAGCTGAAAGGTCGTGAACCCGGCGAGTTCATAGCCGACCACTTTGTCGTTCTGGACGACGGGGACGTTGATCTTGGCCGGCGTGCCGTCGGGGTTCTTGGCCGCCGGCTGGGTCGCGTAGTCGTGGCCGGCGTTCTGCATCTTGGCGATGTAGCCGCCGAGCGTGTTGACGGCCGAGTTGGCGTTGAGCAGGGTCTGGGTGGTGGTGAAGTTGGTCGAGTTCTTCGTCGCGATGTTGGGGTGGCAGCCCACCAGCGCCGTCGCGGCGGTGTAGGAGTCGCCGATTGAGGCGAGCTGTACCGCCGCGCGCGGGGTGCGCACGTGCGCGGGCGTGAGCCCCAACGCCTTGAGGCGATGCGGGGACCCCAGCACCGCTCCTTTGTTCCGCAACACCTTCCTCGCCTCCGCCATCACGGCCGCGGTGGGGGCGTGGAACATCTGCCCCACCACCACCTGGCGCGTCCCGCGCCGACCGTAGACGGTCACCAGCGACGGCCTGCCGGCGGGCAGCTGCACCCCGGGGGCGTAGTGCGAGAGCACGGCCAGGTCCATCTGCGCCCACAGCCCGCCCCGCTTGCGCAAGGCCGCGCGCGAGGCCTTGGTGTGGCGCGCGATGCGGAACCGATGACCGTTGGCAACGCACGTGAAGCCCGTCACCCCGTGCACGTGCCCGTAGGCGAACTGGAGATCGACGACCGCGAGCGGAGCCGCCCCGCGCTTGGAACCAGCGTCCGCGTCCGCGTCCGCCGCGCCCACCATCCCTCCGAGGCCGAGCGCCGCGGCGGACGCCAGACCGGCCTGCAATATCGGCCGCCGTCCGACCTGCTGATCCCACACCTCACGCCACAACCCGGTGTTCTCATCCTCGACCTGCGCCTGCTGATCGTCGCTCACCGCACCCTCCTAGGAGTCGATAACTTGGCCATCCCCTCGCCGTGCGCCCAGGCACCGGACCGCGGAACGAGACCCCACGCACCCGTGCGCGCCGGGTCTTCGGGATGCAAGCGTTCCAACCGGCAGGATGACGCGTCAACCCCCCACCGCATGATCACCCCGGGTGATTTGATTCCTGCTCGGGGCGGCATCAGTAGGATCGCCCGGAAGATGCCCACAGACATCGTGTTCTCGAACATGGGTTCTAAGGCCCCATCGAACCCGGTGTTGCATCACGTGAACCTGAAGACGACCCGGCTTCAGGAGATGATCGACTGGTACGGCCTGGTGATCGGGACCCGGGTCATCCACCAGTTCGTGGGCGGGGCGTGGCTGAGGAACGATGCGGCAAACCACCGGCTGGCGCTGCTGACGATGCCCGCCGTCTCCGAGGACCCGCACAAGCTCGAGCACGCGGGGCTGCATCACACCGCGTATGAGCACCCGTCCATGGACGAGTTGCTGGACAACTACGCGCGGCTGCGCGAGCAGGGGATCGTCCCCCACGCGTGCCTCGATCATGGGATGACGATGTCCTTCTATTACGTCGACCCCGACGGCAACTCGGTCGAGCTCCAGTGCGACGATTTCGGGGATTGGTCGCAGTCGAAGGCCATCATGCTGGAGAGCGCCGAGTTCACCGCGAATCCGATTGGCGTCACGGTCGACCCCGAGGCGCTGCTCGCCGCCCGTGACGCAGGCGCGACCCCCGCGGACATCCACTGCCGAGCCTATTCCCGCGAGTTCACGCCCGACGCCCCGCTCGACCTCCGACTGCCGTAGGCCCTTCCGAGCCGTCGTCCGCGGCTCGGATGGCCAGAGGACCACGCGGCTGAACCGTTTTGTGTCACGTCGGGTCTATCTAGGCGTGAACACTTACGGAAAGGAACCACAGATGTTGAACTTCACCGCGAAGCGCTCCGAGAGCCCAGGCGCGAGCGATGACGCCGGCCTCGAGAGCCTCGAGCGGGCCACGTTTGCCGCAGGTTGCTTCTGGGGTGTCGAGGCCGCGTTCCGCGAGATCGAGGGAGTTGTGAAGACCCGCGTCGGCTATACCGGCGGGACCACGAACGACCCGAACTACAAGCGGGTTTGCTCGGGCAGGACCGGCCATGCCGAGTCCGTGGATGTCTGGTTTGACCCCTCCGTGGTCAGTTACGACGAGCTACTGCGAACCTTCTGGTCAATTCATAACCCGACTACCCGTGACCGGCAGGGCTGGGACTTCGGGAGTCAGTACCGCTCCGCGATCTTCTTCCACGATCCCGAGCAGGAGCGGGAGGCGATCGTCTCCCGTGACGAGCACCAGGCGACCCTGAAACGGCGGATCGTGACCGAGATCGTCTCGGCGGCGCAGTTCCACGACGCCGAGGAGTACCACCAGCGCTACTTCGAGAAGCACGGCGGCGCGTCCTGCGCGACCACGGTCCGCTAACCCGCCGCGACGGAAAGGACTAGCGGCTGACGGACTAGTCCTCCTCGAGTCTCAGGTACGGCTCGAGGAGGGCCCTCAGCCGCATCCGTCCACGATGGAGGCGGCTCTTGAAGGCGGCCTGCTGGACGCCCACGATTTCGGCCGCCTGCTGCGTCGAGAGGCCCTCGATGTCGCGCAGCACGACGGCGGCTCGCCAATCGGCGGGCAGCTGCTCGAGCGCCTGATCGAGCGTGCGCTCGAACTCGCGACCGAGCGTTTGGGCCTCGGGACCCAGATTTGGCGCTTCGGGCACGGAGACGATCGGGTCATCGCGCTCCGGATCTGCCTCGGCGCGGGGCGGGGGGCGGCGCGAGAGCTGCCGTTGGGCCTCATTGAACGCGATCCGGTACAGCCAGGTCGAGAACTGAGCCCGCTCCTCGAAGCGGGGCAGCCCGCGCCAGGCGCGCAGGAACACCTCCTGGGCCACGTCGTCGGCTTCGTTTGCGTCGAGCCCGAAGCGCCGCAGCGCGCCGTAGACGCGGTCGGCGTGGATCGCGACGAGTTCGGCGAAAGCGTCCTCATCGCCGCTGCGCGACCTCCGAATCAGCTCGTGCTCGGAGGTGCGATCGTCGTTCACCGGGCGGTTATACCGCCCCGCCGGCGGGCGGCACGCGCACGCGACGCCCGCCGCACCGGCTCGGTGGTCCTACTTCTCGTCGAACGCGAGCGAGCAGGAGTTGATGCAGTAGCGCTCGCCCGTCTCGCCGGGTCCGTCGGGAAACACGTGGCCCAGGTGCCCGCCGCACGCCGCGCAGGTCACCTCGATCCGGCGCATGCCGTGGCTGCGGTCCTCGTGGAGGTTCACGCTGGCCCGGTTCGCCGGCTCGGTGAAGCTCGGCCAGCCGGTCCCCGAGCCGAACTTCGTCCCCGAGGAGAACAGCTCCGCGCCGCACCCGGCACACCGGTAGGTTCCGTCGCGCTTCTCGTGCACGTAGCGTCCGGTGAATGGCCGCTCGGTGCCCTTGCCGCGCAGGACTTCGTACTCGGCGGGGGAAAGCTCCTCGCGCCACTCGCTGTCGGTCTTCTCGACGGTGAGCGGCTCGGTCTGATTGGGAGTGAGAATGTGCTTGTTCATATTTCGTTTGACCCGCGGGACACCCACAACGGTTCACTCAACGGGCTGGTGGTTCGTTCAGCCTTAAGCGCACCGCGGCCGCGATCTGGAGCGCGTCCGGCGCGCCGCTGGGAGCCGGAAGGCGGTGGAGCGCGTCCAGCACTCCACGCAGGCCGCGAAGCACCCTGCGGCACTCGGCGCACTCGCCGACGTGGCGCTCGATCCGCCGCCGCGCGCCGTCCGCGAGGTCGCCGTCGAGGAAGTCCGACATGCGATCGGGCGCCCAGCGATGGTCTCGCTGGAACCGCCAACGGTGAAACAAGCTGCTCATTTACGGTCGGACCCGATCAACCGCCGAAAAGGTTCGCACACGCCATTCGCTCCCGGGGGCGGCCGTCCGCTGCCCCCTCCGCCCGGGTCAGTAGCTGACGTCGGTGCTCGTCACCGACAACACGCCCGAGAGCAGGATGAGGGTCCACAGGACCGCGGAGACGATGCTGATGACGATGATCCAGAGTCCGTGTTTCGAGTTCGCCTTGCTGGGGCGGGTGGCGACCACGATCCCGAGCACGAACCCGATCGGCGGCATCGCGAAGGCGGTGATGTAGCCGAGCACGACCATCCGATGGATGCTCTCGTTGCGGACCTTGCCGCCGGCGCCGTTGCTCGAAACGTAGTCGGCGGCCCACTGTTCGCCGTCGGGGGTGGGCGGTAACGCTTCGCTCATGCCTCGAGCCACATCGTAGAGTCATCGCGACGGGCGACGCCCCAGCGGCCTCAGACGATCAGCCCGACGATCCCCTTGATGATCAGCAGGATGCCGATCCCGCCGAACCCGCGGATGGCGAACGTGCGGGCGTGGCGGCCGATCCAGGCCTTGGCCCGCTCGACCGCGTCCGGCGTCCAGTCAGGGGCGACCGCGAAGCAGAGGATCGGGACCTCGAGCAGCCACAGCATCACGAGGTTGAAACCGATCACCACCAGCACGGTGACCGCCGTCGAGTAGTGGAGCTTGTGGATCCGATCGAGGCCGGCCAGATAGGACCCGCCCGGGAGGGTGAGCAACGCCCCGACGATGAACGTCGTTCGGGCGGATCCCTTGCTCAGCTCGCGCTGCCACCGCGGCGGACCCTTGTCGGGCTTGCTCGCTTGACGTTCTCGCCGCGCCTCCGAGATCCGGTCGCCGCGGCCGGACCAGAGGACCCAGGCCACGAGCACCAGGATCCCTCCCAAGGCGATGTCGACGGCGGGGCTGATCGTGTGCTGGGTCGTGCTGCTCGTACTCGAGTCCGATAGCGAGAACACGATCACCAAGCCGAGCGTGATGCTCGTCATCAACGCTCCGACGAGGTAGCCGAGCATCAACCGCGTCGGACGTGGCAGGAGCAGCATCACGGTAGTAGCGCCGACCAGCGTCGGGTTCAGCGATGCGGTCAGCGACAGGAGGATCACCTGGCCCATCGCACCAACAGCTTCGCCGGAAGCATACGGGTCTGCCATCGCCCGGTCGGGGTGATTCTCGTCAGGCCGCCGCGTTCGGCCACCGTGGACGATCTCAGCGCGGCCGGTCGACTTCCACCACGAGCTTCCCGCCGGCCTGGCCGGAATCCATCACCCGGTGGGCTTCGACGATCTCATCGAAGCCGAACACTCGGGCCGGCTGGGCGGCGAATACGCCCTGGTCGGCCTTGTCGATGATCTTCTGGAACGGCACGTCGGTGGTCGGGAAGTGCTCATCCCCGAGCACGAACGCGCTCGCGAAGGTGCTCAGTTGCACGCCGCTGGGCAGGTCGGCGAGCGGGTTGAAGTCCACCACCGGCTCGAGTCCGCCCAGGAACCCGACCTGGCAGACCCGACCTTTCTCGCGCATGCTGCGCAGTGAGTCGCGCAGCACCGAGTTACCGATCAGGTCGAGCACGGCGTCGGCACCCTCGGGATGGGTGCGCCGCACCTGTGCGGCGAGCGCGCCATCGTCGGCGCCGAGCTCCCGCAGGCGCGCGCCGCGCGCCTGCGCTCGCGCGCCATTCCCCCGACGATCGCGATCACCTTGGTTCCGGGCGCCAGCCTGCCGCTCGGATCCAGCTCCACCGGGCCCGCGGCCTCGATCCACAGCACCGGGATCCCGAACGCCCATACTCCGATGCGCATGTAGGTATCGGCGTGATTAAGGCCGAAGGCTCGGACGCGGATCAGCACCTCGCCTGGGCCGGGGACGGGGTCGGGCAGCTCTCGGATCTCCAGCACTTCCGGTCCACCATGCTCGGTGAGAACTATCGCTTGCACGTTCTCTGTCCTTCCCGCCGGTGATTCTCCGGCGATTGTTTAGTGGTCGTTCAAGAACAACGCGGACATTACAGAACGATCGCTCAACAACTCTTAAAAGCGGGTGAACGCGGACGGGCGGGCAGGGCGGCAGGCCCGGGAATGCTGTTAGACAGAGAGGGCGCTGCGGGGTCCGGACTCCATGGTGGACTCCCTATGGTCGCTCGAGGTCGGCAAAGGCACCGTCGACGATCGTCTGGAGCACCCGACGTCCCGGGTTGGTTTTGCCGACCACCATCAGCCCCATGCCGGTGGCCATCAGTTGGGTCGCCTTGGCCGCCGGCCGGATGTCGGCCGGGATCTCGCCGCGACGCTTGGCGTTGCGCAGCGCGCGGGTGGCGTTGCGTTCGAGCCGCGCCATGTGTCCGCGAACCACCGTCGCCACCTCCGAATCCTCGGCCGCCAATTCGACGGTCGAATTGACCATCAGGCAGCCCATCCGACCCTCGGGGCTGATCAGATCGGACACCAGGCCATCGAAATAGGCGCGTACCTCGGCCAGCGACGCCCCGGGTTGCTCCAGGGCCCCGAGCTTCTCGGGCACGACCAGTTTTGAATACCGCTCGAGCGAGTCCAGGAACAGTTGCCGCTTGCCGCCCTGGAACGCGTTGTAGAGACTGCCCGGCCGGACGCCGGTGGCGCCGACGAGATCGTCCACCGACGTGTCGTGGTATCCATGCTGCCAAAACTCGTGCATCGAGCGATCGAGCACCTGCTCGGGGTCGAATTGTCGCGGTCGGGCCATGGTGTTTGACGATAACAGAACGGTCGTTCAAAAACTCCTGGACGACGGCGGCCCGAATCCCGCGGGCGGCGGCGCCTACGACGACGCCGCGACGTAGGCGTCGAGCTCGGCTCGGTAGGCGGTCTTGGCCGCGTCGTCGATGAACGAGGCGTCGAAGCTGTTACGGGCCATCTTCACCAGCGTGTCGTCGCTCAAGCGCAGCGCGGCCTGGGTCCCGGTGAAATTCTCGCCGACGTAGCCGCCGAAGTAGGACGGATCGTCGGAGTTGATCGTCGCGCACAGTCCGCGCTCGAGCATCCGGGCCAGGGGATGGTGCTCGAGCGTGTCGAACACGCGTAGCCGGATGTTCGAGAACGGACACACGGTCAGGGGTATCTGCTCAGATACGAGGCGATCGGTCAGCCGGGGATCCTCCAGGCAGCGGACGCCGTGGTCGATCCGCTCGGCGCCGAGCAGGTCGAGCGCCTGCCAGATGTAATCGGGCGGGCCCTCCTCGCCGGCGTGGGCGACGACCCGGTAGCCGTGGCGGGCGGCGCGCTCGAACACCCGCTGGAACTTCTCCGGTGGGTTGCCGACCTCGGCCGAATCGAGGCCCACGGCGGTGATCTCCTCGGCGTAGGGAAGCGACTCCTCGAGCGTCGCGATGGCGTCCGCTTCGGACAGGTGGCGGACGAAGCACATGATCAGCCGGGAGCTGATCCCGAGTCGCCCCCCTTCCTCCAGGGCTCGCGTGATCCCCTTGACCACGGTCCCGAAATCGATCCCCCGCGCGGTGTGGGTCTGGGGGTCGAAGAAGATCTCCGCGTGGCGGACGCCATCCGCTCGCGCCCGCTCGAGATAGGCCAGCGTCAGCTCGTAGAAGTCCCGCTCGGTGACCAGTACGGCACACGAGCGGTAGTAGATGTCCAGAAACGACTGCAGATCGCTGAACACATAAGCGCGCTTTACCGACTCGACGTCGCCAAAGGGCAGCGGAACGTGGTTACGCGTCGCCAGCTGGAACATCATCTCCGGCTCGAGCGTGCCCTCGATGTGAAGGTGAAGCTCGGCCTTCGGGAGGGCGCCCGGATCCATATCCTGTGTCCCGTTTGGGGGCGAAGACTTGATGCAGCCTACGGCCAGCAAATACTAAGGGCACGAGCAAGAATGATCGCTCGCTCTGACGGCGTCTGGACGCGCCTGACGCCGCCCGCTCGCCCTCATGTACCACCAGTACGATCGTGGCGAGCGGGCGGCGCCATCCACGCCCAGCCACTCGTCAGATTCGAGCGCTGATTCTCGCTCGCACCCTAAACATCCGGCGCGGACCGGAACCCTCGCGCCGATATGCATTAGCGACTAATATAAACCCGACTTGAGATGAGCTGCCATAGCTTCCACGAGGTCCTCGCGCTGTTGGATCACGACGAGGGAGCAATGTGGTCGGTGCTCGATCGGGCGGTCGAGCTGGCCGACGCCGAGCGGGCGCGGCTGACGCTCGCCAAGACGACCGATCCGGGCCGGCTCGCCAAGTGGTTCGCGCCGCTGGCGATGTTGTCTCGCGTCGCCGTGGTGGCCGACACCGACACCGAAGAATTCGCCCGCGACCAGCTGGCGCGAGCCTCGGAGCTAGTACCGATGTCGGTGCCGCTGACGACCGTGCTGCTCGGCCGCGACACGCCGAGCGCGCTCCGGCAACTGGCCGGCCAGCGCATCTACGACCTGCTCGTGCTCAACCCAGGTCTGACCGCCCATTGTCTCCGGCTCCGGCGCGAGATCCGGCGCCTTGGCCTGTGCACGCTGACCGTGACGCCGAAGCCGATCTCCGAGGTGGACGTGCTCGCCCGGAGCGCGCCGGGGGCGGTGACGAGCTGACCGCCACCGGACGATCGGGGGCCCCGGTGCGAATCGCCGTCCTCGACGACTATCAGCGCCGTGCGCGCGAGTTCGCCGACTGGGACTCGCTCGGCGCTCAGGCCGAGGTCACGTACTTTCACGAGCCGATCGAGCCGGATCGCCTGGACGGCGCGCTGGCGGACTTCGAGGTGCTCGTCTTGATGCGCGAGCGGACCGCGTTTCCGCGCGCGCTGCTCGAGCGCCTGCCGAAGCTGGAGCTCCTGATCACCACCGGGATGCGCAATGCGTCGGTCGACGTCGAGTACCTGAAGCAACGCGGCGTCGTCGTGTCGGGCACCGAGTCGATGGGGCCGTCGCGGCCGGGCCTGCCGCCGACGGCCGAAGTCGCGTGGGCGCTGATTCTGGCGGTCACCAAGCGGGTCACGCTCGAGGACCGCGCTTTGCGCCAGGGGGCGTGGCAGCTCGACCTTCCGGTCAACCTCGCCGGCGCGACGCTCGGCCTCGCCGGCCTGGGCCGCCTCGGCGGGGCGATGGTCGCGCCCGCTCGCGTGTTCGGGATGGACGTGATCGCGTGGAGCGAGAACCTGACCGGGCAGCGCACGACCGAGCTTGGGGTTCGCAAGGTCAGCAAGTCCGAGCTGCTCTCCCAGGCGGACGTCCTCTCGATCCACCTCGTGTTGAGTAGGCGCACCCGGGGGCTGTTCGGAGCCGCGGACCTGGCCCGCATGAAGTCGACGGCCATCCTCATCAATACCTCGCGAGGTCCGATCGTCGACGAACGGGCGCTGATCGAGGCGCTGCGCACGAAGACGATCGCGGCGGCCGGACTCGATGTCTTCGATCGCGAGCCGCTCCCGGCCGATCACGAGCTGCTCGCACTGGACAACACCGTCCTGCTCCCCCATCTGGGCTACGTGAGCGAGGCGGCGTTCCGGGTCATGTACGGCGAGGTCGTCCAGGACATCGCCGCGTTTCTCGACGGGGCACCGATCCGCCGGATCGCCTAGCGCCTAGCTCGCGGTTAGATCGCCGCCGCTGAGGTCGGCCGACAGTTGCTGAGGGGAGCGGACCTTGGTGAAGATGAACCACTGCGCCGGTGTGCCCTTGGCCGAATACATGACGACGTAGTCGATCTGGTTGGGATGCACGTGGAAGCGGTGGTTCAACTCGGTGGTCAGCCGTCCGACCGCATCCGGGTTGACCGCGGACAGGCCAACCGGGCGCGCGCCCGCCGTGCTGATCGTAAAGACATACGTGCCCGACGGCCCCAGCGAGATCGACTTGCCGCTGCCGTCGCGCAGCGCTGTGTTGGCGATGAACGATTTCGCGTCGAGCCGGAGCAGTGTCAGCCCAGCTCCCGGGGCTGCTTTCTTGACCTCGGCGAGCCCGGCGCGCAGACCGTTCGGGGTCAGGTAGGAGACCGGCTTGGTCTTGGCCGGCGTCGGGGTCGGGGTCGAGGTCGAGGGTGGCCCGGAAGTCGGCGGCACCGTGGTCGAGACGACCGAGCCGCTACTGGAGGTATGAATCGAGCGCACGACGTTGATCGCGACCACGGCGAACACGATCGCGAACACCGCGAACCTCGCCCTGCTCGCCCTCCGACGAGATCCGGTCCGGGTTGGACGTCCGGCGCCCGGGAGGCCCGTGGTGGAGGCCGGCGAGCTTGCCGGGCGCGGCGGCGTGGTGGCGGATGGGGCTGCGGTGGCCCGGTTCCTCCGGACGGATACCTTCGCGGGCTGACCCTGGGGTCCGAGTCCGCTCGACCCGAGTCCGCTCGACGCGAGTCCGCTCGACGGCAATCCGTTCGACTCCAGTCCGCTCGAACCGAGCCCCGTGAACGTCGTCGGCTTGCTCTGGTAGGTGGACCCGCCGCGCAGCGCGGCAAACGGATCCTCCTCCCGGTCCTTGCGGCGCCAGAACATGCCACGACCTTAACCGCCCGACCGGCCGCGCGAGTATCGAATTTGTCTCAGGTGACTCTCAGCGCTCAGCGCCCATCGCGAGCCTCACCCAGGCGATGAACACGGCTTGAAACGGAAGCCGTGCCCAGAGGGCCTTCGAGCCGCCGGGAACCTTTGGGTACTCCTCCGGGTGCAGGGCCATCTCGACGTTGGCCGGGAACACGGCGATCAGCGTCGCGATCAACCACCATCCGGCCGGCCGGCGCCACGTCCTCGACACCAGCCCGATGCCGCCGGCGATCTCCGCCACCCCGCTGGCATAGACCAGCGTGACGTGGGCCGGCAGGTAGGAAGGGACGATCCGTCGGTAGGCCCTGGGGATGATGAAGTGCATTACGCCGGCGAGGATGAAGAACGGGCCCGCGAGTAGCCGAATCGCGCGCACCGCTAAGCGACCGCCAGGTCCGTGACGTCGATCTGCATCAGGATCGTGTCCAGCCAGCGGTCGTGCTTGAAGCCGACCTGGCGAAGGCGGCCGCAATGCACGAAGCCGCACCGCTCGTGGAGGCGGACCGACGCGGGATCCCCGGTATCGGCGACCACCGCCACCACCTGCCTGATGCCGGCCGTCGCCGTGGCCGGCAGCAGCGCCTCGAGCAGGCTGCGGCCGACCCCATGCCCGCGCAGCTTGTGGTCGACGTAGATCGAGTCCTCGGCCGTGAACCGGTACGCGGGTCGGCTCCGGTAGAGGATGCAGTACCCGTAGCCCGCCACGGCTCCATCGCTCTCGGCGACCAGGAACGGCAGCCCCGAGCCCTGGATGTCTCGGATCTTCTTCGCCAGCTCGGCGGCCGTCGGCGGCGTCTCGTCGAAGGTCGAGCCGCTTGTGAGCACGTAATGCCGGTAGATCGCGGCGATCGCCTCCGCGTCGGCGCCATCGGCCGCTCTGACCCTCACGACGTACTCGTCTGCTCGCATCGGCCTCCGGATCTTGTCAGGCTGCCGAGCGCGCAAGCGACTAGTGACAGAATGCGAAGCGTGTCGACCGAGGCGCTGCCGCCAGGCCGGAGTCGGTGGCCATGGCTGTCGCTCCTGCCCATCGGATTCGGTGCTTGGGCCCCGCTCTATGCGGGCGTTCGAGCCCGTGTGACGAGCTGGATCCTGCTCGGCATCTTCTGGTGCGCGATCGCGGTTTCGGGTTGGACGTTGTCGACGATCAGCAGCAGCCACGGCCATCAGACGGCCAACGATTTCGCCGGTTTCTTGATGATTTTCGCCTGGGCGGGAGCGGCGGCGAGCTCGTTCATGATCCGACCCGCCTACGACCGCCGGATGCGCTCGCCGATGCTCGCCGCCTCCGAGCGCGCCCAGGATCGCCTTCGGGACCGACGCAAGGCACAGGAACTGGCCCGGAGCAACCCCACGCTGGCCCGCGAGATGGGGATTGGACGCCCGGATATCCCGGGCGCCGCCGATACCGGGCTGGTCGACATCAACGCCGCCTCGGTCGCGGCGATGAGCAAGCTCCCCGGGATCGACGACGGGCTCGCGAGTCGTATCGCCCGAATTCGGGGCCAGACGGGCGGCTTCACGTCGCTGGAGGACTTCGGAATGGCCCTCGACCTGCCCGGCGACGTGGTCGAGGATCTCCGCGACCGCGCCATCTTCCTGCCCCGGCAGGTCGACTCCGGAAGCTCGGGGAGCGGTGACTAGCTTGTTCCGCGGTCAGCTCACCGTGCGGTGGCGGTAGCGGTAGAGCGCGCCGAACCCGAGCCGGTCGTACACGCTCAGCGCGGCGGTGTTGGCCGCCTCCACCTGGAGGTACGCGAGGTACCCCGGCCAGCGAGCGAGCAGCCGTTCGACGAGTGCGGTGCCCAGGCCGGTCCGTCGGTGCGCTGGATCGACCGCTAGACAAAACAGGCCCACCAGCCCTTCCGAGGCCACCGCGATCCCCACGGCCACCTCGCCGAGCCGGGCGAACACCGCGCGACCGCGCAGGCGCGCGAACACGGTCGCCGCATGGGCGGCAAGGTCCCGCCCCGGCTCACACCGACCCCAGGTCGCGAGCCACTCCGGCGAGGCGTGGCTGGCCGTCTCGAGCACGAGAGCGTTAGGCGGCTGCGCGCGCTCCGGGATGCCGGCGCCGCGCACGAGCACTAACACGGGCGGATGCGCCGCCCACCCGCGCCGGTCCAGCTCGCGCTCGAGCCGTCGGTGGAGGAAGGTCGGACTGACCTGAATGCCCGCCCCGATCGACTGCTCGTCGGCGAATCGCGCCACGCGCACCAGCGCGGGTTCCAGTTCGCTCCCCGTGAGCTCGCGGCACGGCGTCAGCGCGTGATTCGAGCGCCCCCGCCGGAGTCCGGGAGTGGCACGAAGGACCCACCCTCCCGGCGCGCGGCGTTCGATCGTCGCCGGCCACGCTCGCACGGCGTGAGTCTCGAGCCGGCCCACCAGGTCGAGATCGAGTCGGGCCCCGGCGCCGGCGGCCCGGGCCGGCGGATCGCCCGCACCGTTATGTCGCAACGCGCACTCCGGGATCGATTAGGGCCCGCACGCCGCGGGTCAGCGCCGCCACCAGCCCGAGCATCAACAGACCGACGACGGCCGTGGCCGGGATGTACCACGGCCAGGGACCGAGCACGCTCACCAGTGAGGTGTGGCCCGGCTTGTGGCTCAGGTACATGTAGTTGCCCCCGGTGATCACGTCAGCCGTGCCGGCGATCACCGTCCACGCCAACGTGACAGCGTAGACGCGCCACATGGCGCCGGGGCGCGGGTAGAGCCGGCAGCCGAAGACCAGGAAGGCCGCCGCGACGATCGCCCCGATGTGGTAGCCGAAGTAGGTGAAGTAGAACACGCTCGGAAACGATTGCGCCAGATCTGGGGTTATCACGGCCTGCAGCGACGCCGTGAACGTCCAAAAGTAGACGAGCTCCACCAGCAGCTGCCGCCGCGTCCACAACGCCAGCGCGGCGGTCAGCGAGACGGCGTCGGTCAGTTGAAACGGCAGCGTGTACTGGACCGACCACTGGCCGAGGATCACGTCGGCCACGTACTCGCCCGCCCACGCGGCCAAGATCAGCACGGCGAGGCCGCGGGAGAAGCTCACGATCCACGGGCCGGGATGCCGGCGCGCCGCCCAGATCGAGATCCCCGTGCTGAGGACCATCACGGTGAGCGCCGCGATGTGTTGATCGGAGAACTGCCGCACCGCGCCTGCCCGTCGGTCGGTCGGATCGACCGATCGGGCAGCCACACGATAGGCGGTCCCCTTACCGCTCGACGAAGTAGCCGCCGCTGCCCTGCCCGCTCGAGAACCAGCGGCTGGTGACCGTCTTCTTGCGCGTGTAGAACTCGACCGCATCGGGGCCGTGGGCGTGGAGGTCGCCGAGGAAGCTGTCCTTCCAACCCGAGAAGGGGAAGAACGCCACCGGCGCCGCCACCCCGATGTTGACCCCGACCATGCCGGCCTCGACCTGGTGGCGATAGTGGCGCACCGAGGCGCCAGACTCGGTGAAGATCGAGGTGCCGTTCCCGAACCGGCTGCGGTTGACGATCTCGATCGCGTGATCAAGCGTCGGGGCGCTGATCACGGACAACACCGGGCCGAACACCTCGTCTTGCGCGATCTGCATCTCGGGCGTGACGTCGTCGAGGATCGTCGGACCGACGTAGGAGCCGTGGGGATCGACGCCCTCGGTCTGGCGACCGTCGACGGTCAGCTTGGCGCCGTCCGCGACGCCGCGGTCGATCCAGTCCCGGATCCGGTCCCGCGCCGCGCACGAGATCACGGGTCCCACGTCGACTCCGTCGCGCAGGCCGTCACCGACGTGCAGCGCCCGGGTCGCCTCGGCCAGCGGTCCCATCAGTTGCTCGTGCGCATCGCCGACCGCGACCACGACCGAGCCAGCCATGCACCGCTGCCCGGCGGCGCCGAACGCCGAGGCGATGATCCCGTCCACCGTCTTGTCGAGCACCGCATCGGGCATCACGACCATGTGGTTCTTGGCCCCGCCGAGGGCCTGCACGCGCTTCCCCGCTTTGGCAGCCCGCTCGTAAACGATCCGCGCCACCGGGGCGGAGCCGACGAACGAGACGGCATCGATCCCGGGGTGTTCGAGGATCCCTTCGACGACCTCTCGACCGCCGTTGACCAGATTGACCACGCCCGGGGGCAGATCGAGGGCGTCGAGTTCCTCGAAGGCGATCTGCTGGGTCAGCGGCACCTGTTCGGAGGGTTTCAAGACGAACGCGTTGCCGCACGCGATGGCGAACGGCAGGAACCAGAACGGCACCATGGCGGGGAAGTTGAAGGGAACGATCGCGGCGCACACCCCGACCGGCTGGCGGACGGTCTCGGCGTCGATCCCGCGCGAGACGTCCTCGAGGATCCGTCCCTGCATGGTCGTCGGGATCGCGCACGCACACTCGACCATCTCGATCATCCGAGCCACCTCGGCCCGCGCGTCGCCGAGCGTCTTGCCCATCTCGGTCGTCACCGATCGCGCGAGCTCCTCCTGGCGGGCGACCAGCCGCTCGCGCAAACGGAACAGCTCCCTGGCGCGGGCGATCACCGACACGGCCCGCCACCCTGGCAGCGCGGCGCGCGCCGCCCGTACCGCCGCGTCGAGATCGGCGGAGCCCGACAGCGGCACGCGCGCCAGCACCTCGCCGGTGGCCGGGTTGGTGACGTCGAGCACGCCGGTCGGGTCCTCCGCGGGCGTCCACTGCCCGGAGATGTAGTTGTCGAGTAAGCGGGTTGCGGTGGCTGTCATCACGTGCTCCTGGTTGTGCCCGTGGGCGCCACGTCCGCGGGCATGCGGGTCCATTCGTGGTCCGGATCGTTGGCCACCGCCCACAGGCGGGTCGGGCCGGCCATCACGTTCAGGTAGTAAAGCTCGTACCCGGGCGGCGCCGAGACCGTGTGGTAGCCGCGCGGGACCAGCACGCAGTCGCGATCCCCGGCCGTGACCGTCTCGTCGAGCGAGCGATCATGGCTGTAGACGCGTTGGAGGGCAAACCCGCGCGCCGGCGAGACGCGGTGGTAATAGGTCTCCTCGAGGAACGTCTCGCGCGGGGGATCGTCGCGGTCGTGCTTGTGCGGGGGAAAGCTCGACCAATGTCCCGCCGGGGTGAGGACCTCGCAGACGAGTAGCGACTGCGCCTCACGCTCCGCCATCAGGATCGGGGCGATGAATCGCTCCTGGTTGCCGTACCCGCGAGTCTCCACCGTGACCTCGGAACCCGGGAGGGGCCGTGCGGGCGGGCCGCCATCGGCCGGCCGCGCCGGGGCCCAGCACAGCGCGACTTCCGCCGGTTCGCCGCCCGCCGTGACGGAAACCTCGGTTCCCGGCGGGAGGTAGCCGCCGTCGGGCGGCCCCGACCAGGGGTCGGGGCGACCCCCCAACCCACGCCACTCGCCATGCGCGGAGCGAACATCGACGGTCCCCGAAACCACGACGACGCACAGCTCGCGGTCCCCGCAAGAGCGGTTGACGAGCCCCCCGGGGGCGAGCGCCAGGACCTCGAAGCCGACGTAGTTCCACCCCGCCGATTCGGGCGTGATCGACAGGATCGCGCCGTCGGCGGCGGGAGTCCTCGCGGGCCGGACGAGCAGATCAGTCATTGAGAGACTCCAGATAGATCCGCTGCCCTTCCCGTCCGCGCTCGTATTTGTCACGCGCGGCCGCCACCTCCGGCTGGCCTGAGACTTCGGCCACCGGCACATCCCACCATCCCTCATAGCCCGGCACGCCGGCGTACCGATCCGTCTCGATGTAGATCACCACCGGCCCATCGGCCTCGCGCGCGTCCGCCAGCGCGCCGCGCAGCTGCGCGATCGTCGCGGTCCGTATCACGCGCGCGCCAAGGCTCTCGGCGTTGGCCGCCAGGTCGAGTGGCAGCTGCCCCGAGCCCGCCGGGTCGGCCAGCGCGTCGCCGCTGGGAGCGTCGCGCGGCAGCGCCCCGTTCGACGTCCAGCGGTAGTGGGTGCCAAACCCCGACGAGCCGACCGACCGCGATAGCGCGCCGATCGAGGCGTAGCCATGGTTGTCGACCAGCACGACCACGATCGGAATTCGCTCCGCCACCGCGGTGACCAGCTCACCCGGCAGCATCAGGTAAGAGCCGTCGCCGATCAGCACGTAGACCTGGCGTTCGGGATCGGCGAGCTTGACGCCCATCCCGCCCGGGATCTCGTAGCCCATGCACGAGTAGCCGTACTCGACGTGGTAGCCCTTGCCAGCCGGATCCCGCGCCCGCCACAGCTTGTGCAGGTCGCCGGGGGCCGATCCCGCCGCGCACACGACGATGCCGGTGCCGCCGGCGGCATCGTTGATCGCGCCGATCACCTGGGCCTGAGACGGGAGGCCATCGCCGGCCTCCGGCGGGTCGGCCACGAGTCGCTGGACCTCCGCGCCCCACGCTACCGTCTCCGACCTCGCGCGCCGCTCCCAGGCTGCGGCTACGCGGTGGCCCTCGAGCGCGCCCCGGAGCTGCTCGAGGCACGCCCGTGCGTCTCCGACCAGCGGCAGGCCGGCGTGTTTACCGGCATCAAACGGCGCCGCGTTCACGTTGACGAACCGCACCGCCGGATCCTGGAAAGCCGACTTCGAGGCGGTCGTGAAATCGCTCCAGCGCGTCCCCACGCCGATCACCAGGTCGGCCTCACGCGCGAGCCGGTTGGCCGCCGACCCGCCGGTGGCGCCGACCGCGCCGAGGCTCAGAGGATGCTCGGAGAGCAGCGCGCCGCGACCCGCCTGCGTCTCACATACCGGGATGCCGGTGGCATCCACGAGCTGCCGCAGCGCCTCGGTGGCGGCGCTGTAGATCACGCCACCGCCGGCGACGATCAGTGGCCGCCGGGCTGCCCTGACCAGTTCCACGGCGCGCGTCACTGCCTCAGGCGCGGGCGGCTGGCGGTAGACGGTCCAGACCCGCGGGGCCAAGAACGGCGCCGGGACGTCAAACGCCTCGGCCTGCACGTCCTCGGGCAGGGCCAAAGTGACGGCTCCCGTCTCGGCCGGGTCGGTCAGCACGCGCATCGCCTCGAGCGCGGCCGAGATCAGCTGCTCAGGTCGCTGGATGCGGTCGAAGAACCGCGACACTGGCCGGAAGGCATCGTTGGCCGACACGGTGGCGTCGTAGGGGACCTCGAGCTGCTGGAGAACTGGGTGCGGCAACCGGGTCGCGAAGGTGTCGGCCGGAAGCAGCAGCACCGGAAGGCGATTGATCGTGGCCGCCGTCGCGCCGGTGATCATGTTGGTCGCGCCGGGTCCCACCGAGGTCGTGCAGGCGAAGGTGGCCAGACGATTGCGCTGGCGGGCGTAGCCGGCAGCCAGATGCACCATTGCCTGTTCGTTGCGAGCGGGGTAGAAGCGCAACAGGTCCGGCGACTGGTGATCGAGCGCCTGCCCGAGCCCGGCGACGTTGCCATGGCCGAAGATCCCGAAGCAGCCCGCGAAGAAGCGGGAGCGTACCTCGTCGCGCTCGACCTCTTGGACGGACAGAAAGCGCACCAGCGCTTGGGCGACGGTCAGGCGTGGCATAACGGGTCCTCCACTCAGTGTTCCACTCGGAGCGCGGTTCCTCCGACACGCGCCGCCCGCGCTCGTCCGCGGTCGTTGGGCAGATTTTCTGGATCGTTCCAGAATTGCCCCGCGGTCATGCGACCGCCTCGCCCCAAACATCAACCCACGTCGGTAATCAGGCTGACAATTTGGGGTGTGCGCCTACCGAACAGTCGCCAGGACGATTACGTTCCCTCCGACCCGGGTAACGCAACCTTCATGACTACCGCGTCGATCTCGAGAACCGAATCTAACGAGCTGTTCATCCGCTGGCAACAAGAGCAGGATCGCAGCGCGCGCGACGAGCTGGTCGAGCGCTTCCTGCCGCTGGCGCGGAAGCTGGCTCGTCGTTATTGCGGCGCGCGCGAGCCGTTCGATGACCTCATGCAGGTCGCGAGCCTAGGGCTTGTGAAAGCGGTCGATCGCTTCGATTCCGACCGTGGCACGGCCTTCTCGTCGTTCGCGGTGCCGACGATTCTCGGCGAGCTGAAGCGCTATTTCCGCGATCTGGGGTGGTCGGTGCACGTTCCGCGCGGCGCGCAGGAGCAGGCGCTGCTGGTCGAGGACGCGCAGCAGAAGCTGAGTTCGAAGACGGGTCGGGCACCGAGCGTGCAAGACATCGCCCAATATCTCGAGTTGAGCGTCGAGGACGTGGTCGAGGCGCTAGAGACCGCCGCGGCTCACCACTCGACCTCGCTCGACGCTCCTCGCGACGATGGCGAGGGTGAGTCCGGAACGCTCGCCGACGCGTTTGGCAACGAGGACGAACGGTTCGAGCTGGTGGACGCGAGCGTCACGATCGCGGCGGCCGCACGTCACCTGTCCGCCCGCGAGCGCACCGTGCTGGCGCTTCGCTTCGTCGAGGACTTGACCCAGACCCAGATCTCAGAAGAGATCGGGGTCTCGCAGATGCAGGTCTCACGCATCTTGCGCCGGGCGCTTGCCCGTTTAAACGCGCTGACCGATCCGGGACAGTCTCAGGCCAGTTAGGAGCAGGCCCGAAGGCGGATCCGCCCATCTGGGGGTCCGCCTTCGGCCCGCCTGCGACCGCAGTGCGGCCCCGGCCTGGGGGGTCGGATCGGCCAGTCTGGACGATGCCCGCCAAACCAGTGTTTGCGCTTGGGCCACACGGGGAACGCGTCCCTTATCAGGGACGTCAACGCCTTCGATGCTGTATACGGCTCTGTTCAAGGGCATAACCTCGATCCTTTCCATCCAACCAGCACCTCCAAAGTCAGCGTCCAGGTGTCCGCCGATGCGCCAACCGTCCGTCTCGATCTCGAGAGCAAGCCAGAAACGCTGACCCTCGTCCGGGCCGCGCTCGGCGGAATCGCTGATCTGCTGACGATCGACCCCGAGTTACTCGACGACATCAAGACCGCCGTCAGCGAGGCGTGCAACAACGTCGTGCTCCACGCCTACGCCGATGGGGCGGGACCGCTCTCGGTGTGCCTGTTCGTTGATGAGGACACGATCGTGGTCAACGTCCGCGATCACGGCCCGGGAATCCCGGTCACCGTTCCCTCCGACGATCGGATGCAGGGGGTCGGCATCCCGGTCATCCGCGCGCTCGCACGGGAGGCCGAGTTTCTCCCCGTGCAGGATGGGGGCACCGACGTGCGGATGACCTTCGCCGGCACCCGGGAAGGCAAGCGGTTGTTCGAGCCGATCGCCAGCGCGACTCCCAACGACGGCTGGACGGACGGAATGACCGGCGATGCCGTCGTCTCGGTCTCGCCGCTAACCATTCTGGCCGGCGTCCTGGGACGGCTCGCGCGGGCGATGGCCGCCACCGCCCGCTTCTCGCTCGATCGTTTCTCGGACGTCTATCTCGTCACCGATGCGGTGTCCGAGCTCGCCGCCCAAGCGGCGTCCGGGACCCGAATCGGCTTCGCCATCGTGGCCGCTCCCCGGCGGTTGGAGTTGACCATCGGGCCGTTCCGTCAAGGTAGCGCTGACCGGTTACGCGGTGGGTCATCGCCCGACCGCGCGGTCCTCCCGCTGGTCCGCTTGAGCGACAAGCTGGACGTGGAAAGCGGCGCCTCCGGCGATGTGCTCCGCGTCGTGATGATCGACCACCGGCGCTAGCGCTGCGCCCGTAGCTCAGTCGCCTGCGAGTAGCTGTTCCGGCGCGTCGACGACGGTCAGCCGCTGGGCCACGCCCGTGAGGCTCAACAGGCGTTGCACTTGCTGGGACCCCTTGACGAGCGCGAACCGCTTACCGCTCTCCTCGGCGCGCTGATGGGCCTTGACGAGCACGCTGAGGCCCGTCGAATCCATGAACTCGAGATCCCTCAAGTCCACGATCAGCAGGTCCGCATCGGTGGAGAAGATCTGCTCGAGCTCCTCCTCGAGCGCCGGACTCGAGGCGAGATCCAGCTCCCCGCTGACCGCGACCACCCGGGCGCGATCCTCGTCGTGGGCTTCTACTCGGAAATGCGTCTGCACGTGTCGACGCGAGCCTACCGCATCGAGCACGAGCAATCGACGCGCGTGTGCGCCCGATGCCAACCGGGTAGATACCGGTAGGGCGCTTGACGGGAGCGGATACCGCGAGAAGGAGGCCCAGATGGTCGCGTTGATTGTCCTATTGCTGATTCTGGCCGTGTTTGGCGGACTCGGGTTCGCCGCTAACGTCCTGTGGTTTGTCCTCATCGCCGCGCTGCTGCTGTGGGTGCTCGGCTTCTTCGTCGGCGGCGTCTCGTCCGGCGTCGGTGGCCGCAGGCGGTGGTACGGCCGTTAGCGGAAGGGGGGCAGGCCCTACTCCTTGGTGAGCTCACGCAGGCGCTGCAACGACCGACGCAGAAGTCGGGATACCTGCATCTGCGAGACCCCAATTCGCTCGGCGATCTCGCTCTGGGTGAGATCTTCGCTGAACCGCAGATATAGGGCCTGTCGTTCACGGTGAGGCAGGTGTCGGGCCGCGGCAAAGATCGTCGCCTGGTAATCGATCAGCCCGAGCCTGCCGTCGTCGTCTCCCAGCGCCTCCAGGCGGCTGGGAGCGAGCTCGGCGTTGCCACCAAGCGGGGCATCGAGCGAGACGGTGTCGTAGGCCTCGGCGGTTTGCAGCCCGTCGAGGACCTCCTCCTCGCTCAGCTCGAGATATTGAGCCAGCTCGCCCACCGTCGGCGGCCGCCCAAGGGAAGCGCTGAGCAGCTGTTGGGCCTCGCTGATTCTGCGCGCCCGCTCCTGGGCGGCGCGGTCGACGTGCAACGCCCAACTGCTGTCGCGGAAGTAGCGCTTCAATTCGCCCACGATCGTGGGTACGGCGTAGGACGTAAAGGCGAACCCACGGCCCGGATCGAACCGCTCGACCGCCTTCACCAAGCCGAGGCTGGCCACCTGGACGAGATCCTCGAAAGGTTCGCCCGATGACGCGTAACGTCGCGCCAACTTTCGCGCCAGGGGCAGATAGCGCTCTATCAGTTGATCGCGCGCCCGACGATCACCGTATTCGGTCCACCGCCGAAAGAGTTCGGTCGACGCCGGCACGACCAAGGGCGCGCGATCGCCAAGGGTCACACTCATTGGCTGACCTCCTATTGCAGACATCCTTCGTTTTAGCACAACCGGTCCGTCGTTCAGCAAACCTCAGTTTGTTTAAAACGTCGTTTTGCCCGCAGGTTGGGAACTACCGTCGGGTTGCAATACTGGGCCCGCATGAGCGATGTGCGTTACACCTCCGAATTAGCCGAGGCGCTGGCGCCGAATCTGCTCGAGCGCTTCCTGCGCTATGTGCGGATCGACACGCAGTCGACGCGTGAGCGGACCCGCTCGCCGAGCACTCCCGGTCAGCTCGAGCTCGGTCGCTTGCTCGTCCGCGAGTTGGACGAGGCAGGGGCGCTCGATGCGAGCCTCGACGCCAACGGCTACGTCACCGCTTCGCTGGCCGCCAGCCATGGGGACAGCGGCCCGGTGATCGGCTTGATCGCCCACGTCGACACGAGCCCGGACGCTCCCGGCGCCGGGGTGGAGCCGATCGTGCATCGTGATTACGACGGCGGCGTGCTCGAGCTGCCGAAGCAGGGGACCAGGCTCGACCCCACCTCGATGCCCGAGCTCTCCGACAAGCGTGGCCACGACATCGTCACGACCAGCGGCGACACGCTCCTGGGCGCCGACGACAAGGCCGGCGTGGCGGAGATCATGGCGGCTGTCGCCTACCTGGCCGCACACCCCGCCCTGCCTCGGCCCGCGCTGCGGATCTGCTTCACCCCCGACGAGGAAATCGGCCAGGGCGCAACTCTGTTCGATATCGAGCGGTTTGGGGCCGGGTGCGCGTATACCGTCGACGGTTCCGAGCTCGGTGAGCTCCAGGACGAGACTTTCTCGGCCGACGAGGCGATCGTCACCGTCGAAGGGATCGATGTTCATCCCGGCCAGGCGACCGGCAAACTCGTCAGCGCCCTGCGGTTGGCGGCGCGGATCGTCGCGGCGTTGCCGGCGGACCTGGCCCCGGAGACCACAGCTGGCCGGGAGGGATTCATCCACCCCTACGAGCTGACTGGCACCGCGGCCAGGGCACAGGTGCGCTTGATCCTGCGGGACTTCGACGATGACCAGCTCGAGGCCCATGTGGCCCTGCTGCGACGGATCGTGGCCGAGGTCGCCGCCACCCAGCCGCGCGCCTCGGTCGACGTCGCGGTTGCGCCCCAGTACCGAAACATGCATCGGTACTTGGTGGCGGTACCCCGGGTGACCGGGGCAGCGCTGGAAGCGATTCGCGCCGAGGGACTCGAACCGGCGCTGAAGCCGATCCGCGGCGGAACCGACGGCTCGCGGCTCAGCGAGATGGGGCTGCCGACGCCAAACCTGTTCACCGGCGGCCACGAGTATCACTCCGTGCGGGAATGGGCCTCGCTCCAGGACATGGCGGCCGCCGCAGCCACCGTGGTGCGGCTCGCCGAGGTGTGGACGCGCCCGGAATTCGCCGCGGGCCCGCTCACGCTCCAGCCCGGCGTGGCATCGGGCTAGGTGGAGCCATGAACTCCAGCTCGGGCGGTTCGCTCGCGTCCGTGGACGGCGAGATCATGGCCGCCGTCGACGCGACGATCCCCGCCACCGACGAGGGCCTGCTGCGCGGCGACGGCGTGTTTGAAGTCATCCGCGTGTACGACGGCCGCCCCTACGCGCTCGAGCCGCACCTACGCCGGCTGGAGCGCTCCGCCACGAACCTCCGTCTGCCGCTTGATCTCGAGGCGATCCGCGCCGACGCCCACCGGCTGCTGGCGCACGCGGGCGCCGGCGAGGATCACGAGGCGCTGCGGATCGTCGTCACCCGCGGTGGTCGGCGGCTACTGCTGACCGAGCCGCTCCACGAGCTGCCGGATCGCGTCCGCCTGGCCACGATCACCTACTCGCCGACCCGCATCCTCGACGGCGTCAAATCGCTGTCCTACGCCGCCAACATGCTCGCCTCGCGGCTCGCTCGTGAGCAGGGCTTCGACGAGGCCCTGCTGGTGACTCCCCACGGCCGGGTCCTCGAGGCGCCCACGAGCTCGATCTTTTGGGTCACCGGGGACGAGGTACTGACCCCGCCGCTCGACGACCACATCCTCGCCTCGATCACCCGCGCGGCCGTGGTGGAGATCGCCGGGGCCACGGAGCGGCCATGTACCCTCGACGACCTCCGCGCAGCCGATGAGGCATTTCTCTCCTCCACCATCCGCGAGGTTCAGCCGGTGGCGGCGATCGACGAGCACATATTCCCCGACACCGGGCCGGTCACTCGTCGACTCACGGCCGAGCTCAGCGAGCGCATTCAGTCGGAGCTCCCGGACTAAGGGCCCGTAGCCCCTGAGGGTTCTCACCGTCATCGGCAACCGACCGCAGTTCATCAAGGCTGCGGCGGTCTCGCCACCCCTGCGCCGCGACCATGAAGAGGTCCTGATCCACACCGGTCAGCATTTCGATGACGAGCTCTCGAGCGTGTTCTTCAGCGAGCTCGGGCTGCCGCCGCCCGACCGCGAGCTGGGGATCGCCCTCGGCTCCAACACCTCCCAGACGGCGCGCATGCTTTCGGCGCTCGAGCCCTCCCTGCGCGAGGTCTCGCCCGACCTCGTGCTCGTCTACGGCGACACCAACTCGACCCTGGCCGGGGCCTTGGCCGGCGCCCAGGCGGGGGTGCCGGTGGCTCACGTCGAGGCGGGGATGCGCTCGTTCGACCCGACGATGCCCGAGGAACTCAACCGCGTACTGGTCGACCATGCCAGCTCGCTGCTGCTGTGCTCCTCGGCCTTGGCGGCCGACAACCTGCGCCGCGAGTCGGTGGCCGGCGAGGCAATCGTGGTCGGCGACGTGATGGTCGATGTGGCGCTCGCCGCGCAGCCTCGAGCGCGCGCGGCGACCGAGATGCTGGCCCAATACGGGATCAGCGACGGCGAGTACCTCGTGGTTACCGCGCACCGGGCGGGGACCGTCGACGATCCCCTGCGACTGCGCCGGCTGGTTTCCCTGTTGGACGACCTGCCGTTTCCGGTCGTGTTTCCCGTGCATCCGCGTACGCGTTCGCGGTTGGTCTCAGCGGGGTTGTTGGAGCCGTTGGCTGAGTCGGTGCGGGTGTTGCCTGCCCTCGGTTATTTCGAGTTCGCCACCCTGGTATGCCACGCCCGGGCGATCCTCACCGACTCGGGCGGGCTGCAAAAGGAGGCCTACCTGGCGGGCGTTCCCTGCGTGACCTTGCGTTCGACCACGGAATGGACTGAGACCGTCGAGGCGGGATGGAACGTGCTCGTCGACCTCGACCGCAAGGCCGCGCTGGCAGCGCTCGCGCGGGTGCCGCCGGTGGAGCGTCCCGAGCTGTACGGCGACGGGCACGCAGGGGAGCGCGTCGTCGCCGCTCTTACACTGCACTGCCAGTGAAGCGTGAGTGGATGAGCTGGCCGGGTACGAGCGGATGAGCGGGCCGGATGCGAGCGCTGCGCGGTTGCGGGTCGGCGTGGCCGGCCTGGGGTACTGGGGCCCCAACCTGGCGCGTAATTTCGCCGACCTCCCCGGGTCAGAGCTGGTCTGGTGCTGCGATCCATCGCAAGTGGCCCGGGAGCGGGCCGTCCAGCGTTTCCCGGCCGCGCGCGTCACCGACGATCTGTCGGAGCTGCTCGCCGATCCTTCGCTTGACGCCGTCGCTATCGCAACGCCGGTCCCGAGCCACGCCGAACTCGCGGTCCGGGTGTTGGAGGCGGGCAAGCACTGCTTCGTCGAGAAGCCTTTGGCGCAGTCGGTCGCCGATGCCGAGCGGGCCGTCGACGCTGCCGTGGCGAGCGGCCGCGTGCTGATGGTCGGGCACCTGCTCGAATACCACCCCGGGGTGCAGAAGCTCAAGCAGCTCACCGACTCGGGCGAGCTGGGGGAGAGGATCTACTACATCTACGGCAACCGCCTCAATCTCGGCAAGCTCCGCGCGGACGAAAACGCCCTCTGGAGCCTCGGCGCCCACGACGTCTCGGTCGTCCTGCACCTGGCCGGCGAAGAGCCGTGGGAGGTGTCCGCCCACGGCGAGTCCTACGTCCGCGACGGCGTCGAGGACGTCGTCTTCTGTTTCGTGCGCTTTCCCTCCGGCCTGTCGGCCCACCTCCACCTCAGCTGGCTCGACCCCCACAAGGAGCGCCGCTTCACCGTCGTCGGCTCCCGCCGGATGGCGACCTTCGACGACATGGCGCTCGAGGGCAAGGTGACGGTCTACGACAAGGGCTTCGACGAGGACGCCGGCAGCTACGGCGAGTACATCACGCGCAGCGGCGGCCTATTCAGTCCCTCGATTCCCAACGTCGAGCCCTTGCGCGTCGAGTGCGAGCACTTCATCGACTGCATCCGTCGCGGTCTGCCCCCGCGCTCGGACGGCGCCAGCGGGGTCCGCGTGGTCCGCGTACTCGAGGAGTTGCAGCGCTCGCTCGACGAGTCTTCGCGCGCGACGCGACAGGTCGGGGCGCGCGGGAGGTGAGCGGGCTTGGAGGCTGAGGGGCGGCGCGGCGCCTCGGCCGCGTGGGATGTCCAGCGGTTGAACGCCGAAGGGGCGTTCGTGGCCGTCGGGGCCTCGCTCGCCGACGACGTGGTCTGCGCACCGGGCGCGGTTGTCTACGACGGCGCGTCGGTTGGGGCGGGTTCGCGGGTCGGCGCGAGCGCGGTCCTCCATGCGGGGACTGTCGTTGGCGAGCGGGTGGTTGTCGAAGAGGGTGCCGTGCTCGGGAAGGTTCCCCGCCTGCGCCCCGGCTCGAGCGCCGCCACCGCTGCCCCCCTCCCGCCGCTGTTGGTGGCCGACGGAGCGACGATCTGCTGCGGGGCCGTCGTCTACGCCGGCGCCAGGGTCGACGCCGGTGTGATCATCGGCGATCAAGCGCAGATCCGCGAGCGCGCCTGGGTCGGCGCCCGTTCGGTCGTCGGCCGCGCCTCGACGATCGACTTCGACGTCCGGGTCGGCGAGCGCGTGCTGATCCAGACCGCCGTGTACGTCACCGGGGGCTCGATCGTCGAGGACGACGTCTTCCTCGGCCCCGGAGTCCTCTCCACCAACGACCACGCCATGGGCCGCCATCCCCCCGGCGAGCCCCTCGAAGGCCCCGTGTTCCGGCGCGCCTGCCGGGTCGGTGGCGGCGTCGTGCTCGTGCCGGGGGTCGTCATCGGCGAGGAGGCGTTCGTCGCCGCGGGCGCGGTCGTGACCAAGGACGTCGCCGCCCGAGAGGTCGTCATGGGCGTGCCCGCGCGAGTCGTGCGGGAGGTTCCCGACGAGGACCTGCTCGAACGGTGGCGCTGATAGACGTCGGCCGGGATGCTCGGGCGACCCGGCGCGCGGCGATGGCCTTGCGCGCGGATGCCGCGGCGAGCCGCAGGTCTGTCGATCCCTGGGGAGAAACTGCGGTATATCCGCACTTTCTCCCCACGGCGCAGGGTCCGCGACCTCCCACGCGCTCAGGAAAAGGGAGGGCTCAGGCGGGCGCGGTGGCGGGAACGCCACCGCCGGTGCCGGCCATGCCGTAGCTCGCCCGCGTCCAGATCACCTGGTCGCGCCCGGGACCGACCCCGATCAGCGCGATCGGTACGCGCACGAAGTCCGCGACGAACTGGAGGTAGGCGCGCGCCGTGGCCGGCAGGTCGTTCTCGCTCCGACATTCGGTCAGATCCTCGCGCCAGCCGGCCAGGTCCACGTACTCGCAAGCGGCGTGGTGCAGCACGGTCTGGTGGTACGGGAAGCCGTCTAGTTCGGCCCCATCTTCGCTCCGGTAGCGCGTGCACACGCGGATCGCCTCGAGGCCCGTGAGGACGTCGAGCTTGGTGATCACCAGTGCGGTCAATGAGTTGATGCGCGCCGCGTAGCGGAGGGCGACGAGGTCGAGCCAGCCCACGCGACGCGCGCGGCCGGTTGTGGTCCCGTACTCGCCGCCGTGCTCGCGAATCTGATCGGCCAGGTCGCCATCGAGCTCGGTCGGGAACGGACCTGCGCCGACCCGCGTGCTGTAGGCCTTGGCGACGCCCCAAACCTCGTCGATGTCGCGAGGCCCGACCCCAGCGCCGATACACGCGGCGCCGGCGACCGGGTTGGAGGAGGTCACGAATGGATAGGTACCGTGATCGATGTCGAGCAACGCCCCTTGGGCGCCTTCGAAGAGGACCATTTCGCCGGCGTCGAGGCGATCGAGCACGAGCCGGCTCGTGTCGGCGATGTACTCGCGCAGGCGCTGCCCGTAGGTGAGGTACTCCTCGGTCATCGTCTGCAGGTCGAGTTGAGGGTCTTTCGCGAACGGGCGCAGCGAGAGCCGCTTGGGCTCGAGCGCGGTGACGATCTTCTTCTTGAGGATCTTCTCGTCGAGCAGGTCCTGCACGCGGATTCCCAGCCGCGCCGCCTTGTCGGCATAGCAGGGCCCGATCCCGCGGCGCGTCGTACCGATCTGCAGCTTTCCGAGCCGCGCCTCGCCGGCGTGATCGAGCATCAGGTGGTAGGGCATGATCAAGTGCGCGTTGGCCGAGATTCGCAGGGCGCGCGTGTCGACATCTCGCTCCCGCAGTTCGTCGAGCTCGTCTGAGAGAACCTTTGGATCGATCACGACCCCGTTCCCGATCACGCACAGCTTGCCCGGATGCAGGATCCCGGACGGCATCAGATGGAGCTTGAACGTCTGACCGCCCCGCACGATCGTGTGGCCCGCGTTGTTGCCGCCCTGGAAGCGCACGACCGCGTCGGCCTGCTCCGCGAGCAGGTCGGTGACCTTCCCTTTCCCTTCGTCGCCCCACTGGGCGCCGACTATCACGATTCCGGGCATGCGACGGTCAGTGTAGGGGGGTGTCGGTCGCTGGTGCGGGAGCGGCCGCTGACGCCGGTCGCCTACGGCCTGTCCGCGGTCACGCCGAACGGACGTCCATGCGGCGGTCGTGTCCCTCCAGCGGCAGCTCCTTGCACATCTCGGTCAGGCGCGAGACCGTCCGCTCGGTGATCTGATCGCATAGCGCCTCCGGATCGATGAGGTTGGTTGTGATCACCACCGATCGCTGATCCTCATAGCGTGCGTTGACAATCGAGTAGAGCTCCTCGAGGACCCAGTCGGTGGTCCGTTCGGCGCCGACGTCGTCGATGTGAAGTAGATCCACCGCGGTCAGGCGATCGAGCAGGTCGAGGTGGGCGTGAAACGTCTCTCGGATCTCATTCAGCAGCCGAGGCAGCGAGTAGATCGCCACCGATCGCCCAGCGTTCAACGCCGCCTTGGACACGAGCATGGCGAGCGTCGTCTTGCCGGTGCCGACGGGGCCCATGAACCACAAGCCCCGCCCGGCGTCGAGGTGATCGTCGATCCTCCCAACGAACGACCGCACCTCTTCCACGACCCGTCGCGGCTCGATGTCGGTCACCGGCGGCCGATCGAAGGCGACGTCCCGATACCGCCGCGGAACTACCGCGCTCAGGCTGCGAGCCTTGGCCAGCGCCACGCGCTGCGCTCGGCATCGGCAGTCGTACGCGGTGTTCGTCTCGTCGTCGTAGACGAAACCAGAGCCGTCGCACAGCTCGTAGGGGCACGGATCGGTGCTCGATCGGAGCGCCGGCGCCGATGCGGAGGGCCCGCCAGCCGACCCGGATCGACGTGCAGTCAACCCGCGGTCACCCGGAGCCGGATCCGAGCGGGTCGGCACCACCGCGTAGCCCTCGGTCGGCGGGTAATCCCACGGGTCAGGCGGCAAAGCGCTCGCTCGCATAGTTCATGAACTTCGGATACTCGCGCTGGAACGTGAGCACGATCTCGCCCACCGGTCCGTTGCGGTGCTTAGCCAGGATGATGTCCGCCTCGCCGGGACGGTCGGAATCGCGGTCGTAGTACTCCTCGCGATAGATGAACATCACGAGGTCGCTGTCCTGCTCGATCTGACCACTGTTGTGCGTGACGAGTCCGTCCGCCAGCCAACAGGCGGGTCCGGGAACCGTCAGATCGTAGACCTCCTCCTCGCCACCGTCGTCGATCGAGGCGATCCCGTCCCAGCACAGGTCGCTGTCGATCGTCAGCGACACCTCGGGCCGGTCCAGGGGCGGCGGGAAGGTGGGCCTGCTCGCGACGGCGGCGACTAACGCGTCTTCCGCAGAGAACATTTCCGCAGAAAACGTTTCCGCGGAAACGTTTCCGGGGGACACCCATCCGGGGTCGACCATTCGCGTGCCGCCGAGGAACCTCAGCTGTGGAGCCTCGCGCCCGACCCGTTCGGGGATCTGCCGAGCCAGCGCTATGCGATCTCCTAGGGCAAGCTGCGACAACCGCCGCCAACCGAGGGCCGACATCACCTTGTGGTCCGCGGTGGCGCGCAGCTTCCTCCCCGAGGCCATCCGCAGCTCGAGGATTGGCCGCCGGCCAACTGACCAGACTGCGTCGCTGCGCGCGCGGATGACGCGCTGGCGTTGATCCACCGCCAACACCTCGGGCATCGTTCCGACCAGGTCACGGATCGGCCGGCGGCGTCCGTCGGCCATCAACACGAGCGTGTCGCCGGTCACGCACTCGCGCAGGTCGGAGAGGATCGGCTTCTTGTCCCCGCCGCGTTGCTCCACCGCGCGGCTGAGCTGCGACAAGGCGATCACCGGCACCCCCAGCTCACGGGCGAGCCCCTTCAATCCCCGTGAGATCTGGCCCACCTGCTCGACGCGGCTCTCGACGCGGCCCTCGTGCCGCATCAGCTGGAGGTAGTCGATGATGATCAGGCCGAGGCCGTCGGGGAGTTGGTTGTGCAACCGTCGGGCCTTGGCCCGGACCTCCAGCACCCCGGTGTCGCTCGAATCGTCGACGTACAGCGGCGCCTGCGCGAGACGCTGGCATGCCTCGAGGATCTTCGGCCAGCGGTGCTCCGGCACGCGGCCGCGGCGGAGGTCCTCGCCCTTGATCCTCGCCTGCGAGGCCACGAACCGCTGGGCGAGCTCGGACTCGGACATCTCGAGTGAGAACAGCGCCACCGCGTGTCCGGCCAGGACGGCGTTCTCGGCGATGTTCGCGACGAGCGCCGATTTCCCCATCGAGGGCCGGGCTGCGATCACGATCAGGTTGCCCGCCTGAAAGCCACCGGTCTTCTCGTCAAGGTCCTTGAACCCAGACGGTGTGCCGGTGAGCGCCGTCTTGGCCACGGACAGGCGGTGCAGCTTGTCGGTCTCCTCGTGGAGGATGTCCGCGATCGAGCGAATTTTCTTCTGACGGTCGTCGTGGGCAACCTCGAGCATCGACTGCTCCGCGCGCTCGACCAGGTCCCGCGCCGGCGCCTCGCGGGACAGCACGCTGGCCTGGATCGCGTACGACGCGGTCAGAAGGGCACGCATCTGAGCGTTGTCACGGACGATCCGCGCGTAATCGCGCGCGTGTCCCGCCGCCGGCACCCACCCCGCCAGCTCGTCGATCACGTCCGGACCGCCGAGTTCCTCCAGCTTGCCCTGCTCGCGCAGCGTCTCCGCGACGGTCAAATGGTCGATCTTGCGGTCGTTCTCGTACAGCTCAACCATCGCCGCGAACACGGCGCCGTGCTGCTCGCGGTAGAAGTGATCGGGCTTCAGGTGCTCCTCAATGAGCAGCGCGTAAAGATGGCGCTCGTCCAACAGCACGGCTCCGAGAACCGATTTCTCGGCCTCCAGGTTGTGCGGAGGGATGGCGATCGACTGAACGCTGCTCATGGCCGAGAGCCGAGTCTAGGTCGGCCGCGGACGGCACGAACCGATCGTTTCCCGCACTCAGCAGGAAGTTCCGATCAACCCCCAATCGGCCGCTTGGGCACCGGCCGGGGCGCCCGCCACGAAGCGCGCGAACCGCCGGCTCCTGCTCGGCCCGGCGTGCGGGAGCGCCGTCGTGTCGATCGCGCGGCAGCTGGCTAGGCTAGGCGGCGACGACCATCGTCTTGATCGTCGCCATCACGTCGTCAGCGACCTCGACGACCACCATGTAGGTCCCGGTGTGGCGAATCGGGTCCTCGAGGTGGATGCGACGGCGATCGACGCGGATTCCACGTGCGTCGCGGATCGCGTCGGCGATGTCCTGCGTCGTGACCGATCCGAACAGCCGGCCGTCGTCGCCGGCCTGCTGCGGGATCGTGAGCACCGTGCGACTGAGCAGCGCGGCATTCTCCCGGCTGCGCTCCTCGGCTACCTGCTTGGCTCGCTCGACCTGCTGCTGGCGCCGCGCCGCGGCCTGAACCGATGCCACCGTGGCCGGCTCGGCCAGCTTGCGCGGGAGCAGGTAGTTGCGCAGATACCCGGCCGATACGTCCACGACCGTGCCGCGCTCACCGAGTGACTCGACGTCTTGAAGCAGGATCGCCTGCGGCATATCGCGTCGTCCCGCCCGGTCGCCTAGTTGTCGCGGCTGTCGCGGCCGTCGCGGCGTCCGCTGCCGCGCTCACTTCCGCCTTCGGCGACGTAAGGCAGCAGGGCCAGCTCCCGCGCGCGCTTGACCGCGCGCGCCACCTGGCTCTGATGTCGCCGGCAGGCGCCGGTGATCCGACGGGAGCGGATCTTCCCGCGCTCGGAGATGAACCGGCGCAGCGACGAGAGGTCCTTGTAGTCGACCTGTTCGATCTTGTCGCGACAGTACGGGCACGGCTTTCTGCGGCCGGAGGTCGGTCCGCCTTTCCTGTCGCGCCGGCGCGTCGGTCGTCTACGTTGCTTTGCCATTCGGGATTACTCTAGCTGGATTGTTTGCAGAGCCTTCCGCTACCCGCCGTCGACGTCGTCCCCTTAGAACGGAATATCGTCATCGGAGGTAGCTCCGGCAGCCACCGGCGCGGGATCGAAGTCACTGGTATCGGCGGGCATGTCGCTCTCCATCGCGTGAGGGCTGCTGGAGTACCCGTTCCCGTTGCCAACGTCGTCACGCCCGCCAAGGAACTGCACGTTCTCAGCGATGATATCGACGGAGCTGCGCTTCTGCCCGTCCCCGGTCTCCCACTGGCTCCACTCCAACCGTCCGTCGATTCCGACTGCGCGGCCTTTCTTGAGGTATTGGATGCAGTTATCGGCCTGCCTGCCGAACACCGTGACCCGGAAGAAGTTGGCCTTCTCCTCCCATTCGCCCGTGGCGTTGTTCTTGCGCCGCCCGTTGACCGCGAGGCCCAACCGGCAGACCGTCACGCCGTTCCCCGTCGCGGCGATTTCAGGGTCGCGCGTCAGGTTCCCGGTGAGCACGACTCGATTGATGCTCATGTTCGATGCTCCTTTACTGAGGTCACTTAGAAGCTTTTCGCCGAGTCTAGGCCGGGGTCAGACAGAAACCTCCTTTGTCCCCGGAAAATGGACGGAAACGTTGCAGGTCCGACTCAGACCTGTGACGCGCCGTCACGGTCTTGTTGCAAACGGCTACAGGACGAGGCCCACCACCCCGCCCACCCGCCATCGCGCATGCACCCGCTGCGCGCCCGGCATGCGGCCGCCGACCCCGCCACCCGGCGTGTGCCCGGCTCGCGAGCCCCCGGGCCGCGGACGCTCAGAAGGGGCTGACCGTCATCGAGACGAGCCACTTCTTCACGTAGCAAGCGCCGAGTGGTGGATAGCCCTTCTGCTTGAAGATCCCCGCTGGCGAGCGCGACTGGCGTCGGAGGCGACACCGCTGTGGTGAGCGCGGCCGCAATGGCAAGCGCGACCACCGTCGCGAGCGCGACCGCGGGTCACGCCCGAGCGGTCCGTCCGCCCGTCCATCGAACATGTGTTCGCTCAGGCATGTGCGCGTGAGCCGCAGCAGCCGGAGTTCGATGCTCCATGTCCCAGCAAGCGACGATCCTCCACGCCGACCTCGATTCGTTCTACGCGTCGGTTGAGCAACGTGACGATCCCCGGCTGCGCCGCCGTGCGGTGATCGTTGGCGCCGGCGTCGTGCTGGCGGCGAGCTATGAGGCCAAGGGGCGCGGCGTGCGCACCGCGATGGGGGGCTCGCAGGCACGGCGCTTATGTCCGAATGCGATCGTCGTGTCGCCGCGGATGACCGCGTATAGCGAGGCGAGCAAGGCCGTCTTCGAGGTATTCAAGGACACCGCGCCGGAGGTCGAGGGGCTGTCGATCGATGAGGCGTTTCTGGACGTCCGGGGGCTCGAGCGGATCTCGGGCACGCCGATCGAGATCGCGACCCGATTACGGACTCGGATCAGGCAGGAGGTCGGGCTGCCGATCACCGTCGGCGTGGCGCGGACCAAGTTCCTGGCCAAGGTGGCAAGCGCGGTGGCCAAGCCCGACGGCCTGCTGCTGGTGGCGCCCGACAAGGAGCTCGAGTTCCTGCATCCGCTCCCGGTCGAGCGCCTGTGGGGAGTGGGGCGCGTCACGGCGGCCAAGCTCCGCGACCGGGGCGTCAAGACGGTTGGCGAGGTCGCTGCGTTCGACGAGGGTGCGCTGGTGGCGATGCTCGGCCGGGCGTCCGGGCGGCACCTCCACGCGCTCGCCCACAACTACGATCCGCGGCCGGTCCAGCCAGGCCGACGACGGCGGTCGATCGGCGCGCAAAGGGCGCTCGGTCGGCGGTCGAGGCCAATCGAGGAGGTCGCGGCGTCGCTGATCGCCTTAGTCGATCGGGTCTCGAGGCGGCTACGTACGGCCAAGCGCGTGTGCCGCACCGTCGTTCTCCGCATGCGCTTCGATGACTACACCCGCGCGACGCGTTCGTACACGATGGCCGAACCGACGGCGCAGACGCAGGTGATCTGGCTGACCGCCCGCCGTCTCCTCATCGCCTGCCTGCCGATGATTGCCCGGCGCGGCCTGACGCTGATCGGAGTGGCGTTGACCAACCTGGTTGATGAGTACGCGATCCAGCTCGCGCTCCCGTTTGACCACGCGCGAGAGTTGGACGCCACCTTGGATCGGGTGCGGGATCGGTTTGGCCCGAGTGCGATCACGCGGGGCGTGCTGGTCGGCCGTGACTCCGGAATCTCCGTGCCGCTGCTTCCCGACTAGAGATGAGTAATTACGAATCCGTGGCGGCCGTGATGGCCGGATAACCGGCCGCGGCGGGGGCGCGCTGCCGGCGTCAGCTACTCGTCGTCGCCGACGTCGGACGGCGATCCGGCCTGGGCGACCGCGAGCACCGGCGGCGGCGAGGACGGAGCGGGCGGGGTGCCCGGCACGACCTTGATGATCCGGTGGCGCAGGACGCCGTCCATGATCCCGAGATCGTGCGAGAGGCCCTCGAGCAGGGTCGGCGGCGCGGTGAACTGGAGGAGGTGATACTCGGCCTCGGTTTGGTGCGCGATCGGGAACGTCATTGGGCGCGTGCCCCAGTCGTCGTTGCGCTCGATCGAGCCGCCGGCCTGGGTGATCCTGCGCTCCACGTCGGCGAGCACGCTCGCGCGGTCCTCGTCGCTGACCTCGCGCGAGAGCAACAGCATCAGGTCGTAGATCTTGGTTGGGCTTGACATCGATAAGTGGCTTGTTTCGGCGGTCGCCGACTATAGCGGCCCGCGCTCTTCGCCAGCTCAAGCCCCGCGGCCCCGCGCGCACGCCGCGATCCCGCGGCCCTGTGCGCACGTCGCGATCGCGCGGCCGCCGGGCCCGCGCCCGGGCCGCGAACGCTCTCCGCCCGGGCCGAGACTCAGCCGCGCACCTTCTGGCGAATATCCGCCAGCTGCTCGTCGATCCAATGACGGGGATCGCGGGACTGGATGATGCTTTGCAGCTCGCGGTGGCGCTGGACGCGTTCTTCGGCGGACATCGTCAGGGCGGCGTGAATCGAGTCGGCGAGCTCCTGAATGTCAAATGGGTTGACCGACAGCGCGCTGTCGCCGAGCTCCTCGTGTGCGCCGGTGTTCTCGGACAGGATCGAGACGCCGGCGCGCTCGTTGACGATTGGGCCTTCCTTGGCGACGAGGTTCATCCCATCGAACATCGCGTTGACGATCAGGACGTCGTAGTGCTTGTAGGCGGCGACCGCCTCCTCGAGATCGTCGCGCAGCTTCAACTGGATCGGCATCCAATCCGGCGAACCGTGGCGGTGGTTGACGACCGCGACGACCGCCTCGATTCGCTCGAGGTACTCCGCGTACTCCGGAACGTCAGTTCGCGAGGGCATCAGGTGGGCGATGAAGGTGACTTTCTCGCGGAACTCCGGGTGTTGATCGAGGAACACGTCAAAGGCGCCGAAGCCACGGAGGACGTTCTTCGAGAGGTCGGCGCGGTCGACCCGGAGGATCAGATGATCACGGCGCCTGCGCAGGAGCTCGGCCTCGAACTCGCGCGTGCGGGGGTTGGCGGCCACAGCCTGAACGGCGGTTGGATCGATCGGCAAGGGGTAGTTGCGGACCCAGACCTCGCGGTCATCGACGCGGACCGTGCCGTGTTCGAAATCGACTTCGAGGCCGAGCAGGTCCTCGCAGCACTGGAGGAAGTTGCGACGGTAGGAGCGGGTGTGGAAGCCAATGATGTCGTTGGACAGGATCCCGTGATAGAGCTCCTCGCGGATCATCGTCGGGAGCACTCGCCAGGAGTCCGACTGGCTCCACGGGATGTGGACGAAATGGTGGAGGAAGACGTCGGGGCGGGCGCGCCGGACGAGTCCTGGCAGCGTGTAGAGGTGATAGTCGTGGACCATCACGACGGGGTTCTCAACGTGCTCGATCTCCTCGAGGACCGCCCGCGCGAGATCCTCGTTGACCGCGTTGTAGCCGAACTCGAACGCCTCGGTTTCGTTGCGGCGGACGTCCGGCGCGTTTGACAGATCCCACAGATAGTGCTGGATGAACCACAGCATCGGGTTGGCCGTGATGTTGTAGAAGCGGTCGTAGGCCTCGGGGTCGGAGGCCACGAACTTCACTCGGTACTCGGCGCCGCTGGGGGCTCGCACCGGAAACGGCTTGTCGTCGTGGCGCAATGACTCTTCTACGTCCGCGTCGGTCATCGCCGAAGCGATCCACGTGACGTCCCGGTGAGCGGCCAAGCCGATCAGGGCGGTGACGAGCCCTCCGGTGCCCCGGCGTACCTCACCGTCCGGACCGAACGTAACCGGGCCGCGGTTGGAAACGAGCACGAGGGGCGGATCGCTCACGATAAACCTCCGCTCGCTACGCGCCCCCGCTCATGGACCCCCCTCGAGTTCCTCGAACAGCTCGAGCCAGTCGCGCAGGAGGCGCGGCATCAGGAAGCGGCGGCGGACCGCCTCCTTGCCGGCACGCCCGAGCCGCTTGCCGAGACCCGGGTCGCGGAGGAACTCGATCGACCGTTGCGCGCACTCCTCCACGCTCGAGACGAGAAAACCGGATTCGCCATCGGTCACTTGGAGGGGGATCCCGCCGACGTCGCCGCCGATGAACGGCCGGGCCTTCCAGATCGCCTCGGTGACGGTGAGGCCGAACCCCTCGCGGGTGGACTTCTGGATCACCACGTCGCAATGGGACTGGAACGCGTTGACCTCGATCGCGCCGACGTTGTTGAGGTTGTTGAGGATGTGAATGTCGGGGTCACCGTCCGCGTGGGCGACGGTCGCGTTGAAGTAGTCCCATCCTTCGGGATCGTCGGTTGCCATCGAACCTACCAGCGCGAGCTGGATCTCGGGCAGCTCGCGCTTGACGATCCGGTAGGCATCGATCACCCCGAGCGGATCCTTCCACGGGTCGAAACGCGAGACCTGGCAGAGCAGGGGGCGGTCGACATCGATGCCGAATTGGTCGCAGATGTAGACGGCATCCTCGGGAGAGAAGGCCATGTTCTTGGGCGCCAGGGGATCGATTGCCGGCGGGAACACGTGCGCGCGGCCGTCCATGCTCGGCGGCACGTACTCGCGCATGTGAAAGATCGCGGCGGCGTATGGATCGAGGTAGGGGAGGAGCTGCTCGAGCGTGTATGGATTGGGGGTCGAGAGGTCGATGTGACAGCGCCAAACCCATCGCCGCGCCTTCTCGACCACGAGCGCGGCCATGCCGGCCGGCTGTGGATCGTGCACGATGCAGACGTCCCAACCGTCGGAGAGATCCCGGGCATTGATCTCGTTGTAGCGCCGCCATGTCTCCCATTGGTCCCCGCTGAGATCCTGAGGACTGCCCTGGAGCGCGTTGTGGAGGACCTTGGTGGCGTTGAAGAACTCTTCCCGACCGTAGATCACGTGCCACTCGCAGTCGAGTCCGACGTCGCGCATCAACGGGACCAGCGTGTAGAGGATCTCCGCTACGCCGCCGCCATACGAGGTGGCGGACACGTGCAGGACCCGCTTGCCCTGCAACCGCCCGGCGCGCTCCCGGATCTCGTCCACGAGCGAGCGCCCGACGATGCTGGCGTAGTCGGATAACTGCTTCTGGGCGAGGGCGACTGGCTGGAGCATGGCGGCAGCGGCGCCTGAAGATATCGACCCGGCGACCTGAGCACCCCGCAGGGGCAGACCGAGCTCAAAACCCGCGCCCCCGAACCTCCGCAATCGGGTCCCGGTGGTCTGAACTTATTCGCGAAAGTTCGTGGGGCGCCGCCGAGGGCGGCGGATCGTCCCTCGCGCCCCGGCGGCCATCGTCAACTCGCACCGCCGCCGGCGTCCTCAGGACCGGAGCGCCTGCAGGCGCGCGACCCCGGCGTCGATCGCAGCCACCAGCTGGGCGTGCAACTCGCGATTGGCGGCCGAGATCGAGGACATCTGAAACTCGTGCCCGGAGCCGAGCAGCCGGTGGCCGTCCAGCGGCGCCCCCCACCCGTCGCTGACGATCCCGCCCGCCTCACACAGGCACAACCACGGAGCGGCCAGGTCGTAGGGCGAGTTGTTGAGCACCTCGCCGCCGCCGACGCGCTCGAACTCCGCCCGCATCCGAGGCACGTCGTCGATCAGCCTCGAGCCGACCTCGACTACCGCGTCGAGCTGGCCGGTGACGATCCTCGTCATCGCGAACGCCTGCGAACCGAGCTCGAAGGTCCCGCCGCCGACCGACGAGCCGTCGATCAGGTCACCCAGGACCTCGACTGTCTCTCGTACCGGCCGGCCTCGGAAGCCGTAGCCCCAGAACAGCTTGCCCACGTCGTGCGTGGGGCTGAGCGCGACCGGCCGGCTCGCCTCGACCCCGGACCCTCGGCGGGCCAGGAACCAGTCGCCCGACTTGATCTCGACCACGCAACCGATCTCGACGTCGGCCATCGTCGGCTCGCCGTCACCGAGCGGCGCCAGCGCGACCGCGACACAGGCCGACTCGAGGCCGGCCATCGCCGGACGGGTTCCGTCGATCGGGTCGACGATCAGGACGTGGGTGTCATCGGGCGAGCCGACGAGCCCGCGGTCCTCCGAGTAGAAGGCCATCCGCGGCGCGCGGTCAGCCACGAATTCGGCCAGCGCGGTCTCGGCGATCGCGTCGAGGGCGAACGTGATGTCTCCGCCGGCGCCCTCTCCCTGAGCGGCCCGCCCCGCGTGCGAGCCGAGCTCCGGGAGCACGCGTGCGCGTAGGTCCCGGGCCAGTTCGAACACGAGCTGGGCTGGATCTCGACGGTTCATCGGCGACAGATTTTGCCCTCGCGACGATCCTAGGGGCCTGAACATGCCGGCGACCGGGGCGGATACGCTGCCCAGCCGATGCGCCGTGCCGCCGCCCTCGCGATCACGCTGGCCCGCGTCGTGGCGCCGGCGGCTGCACTCGCGATCACCCTTGCCGGTGCCGCAACGGCACCGGCAGCGGCTGCGCACCACTCCTTGTACGACGGTCCCGGACCCCGCCCCGGACCGGCGATTCTCTACGACGCGCCCGCCACGGCGCCTCAGCTGACGAACGTTTCCCCTTGGCAGGCGCCGCCGATCCTCGTCTCCGGCACCAGCGCCTACCGCGATCACGAGTTCCTCTATCAGGACTTTCTCTACGACGACCACGGAGCGCGCGAGGTCGCGGATCCGCACGATCCTCGCGCCGCCGACTGGGCCAATCTCTTCTCGAAGCCGAACGGCACCTACACCTATCCGACCGGAGCCGGGTACGACAACGACGCCGCCGATCTAGTCGAGTTCCGGGTCAAGGCGCTGCCCCGGGCCACGGCCTTCCGGGTCACGCTGAACACGCTCACCAACCCGCTGCTGATCGCGTTCTCGATCGCGGTCGGCGGCCGACCCGGACACGTGTTCCGGTTTCCCGACGGGGCCAACGTGGTGGCACCGGCGGCGCTGTTCCTGACCGTCCATCCCTCCGGCTCGCGCCTGGTCGCCAACCTCGTGCACGCCGGCCGCGACAGGCCCGTTCACGGCCCAGCGCCGACGGTCGCCGTCGATCTACACCGGCGGCAGATCACCGTGGAGATCCCGCACGCCGACTGGAACCCGGCTCGCGCGACGGTGCGGTTGGCGATGGGCGTGGGCCTGTGGAACCGGGCCCGAGGCCGCTACCTGCTGCCGGGGGCCACGGCCACCGCCACGCGGCCGGGTGGCGCGGGCAGCGACCGCCACCCGGCGGCGTTCTTCAATGTCGCGTTCCGCACCCAGGAGCCGTTGCAGGGGGACACCACCGGCTCCCAGTTCATGGTCGACTCGGCGTGGTGGCGCGATCGCGGCCAGGGCACCGCGCTCGCGCGGGGCAACATCTCGCGGTTCTTCGCCGATGTCAGCTTCGCCAAGCTGGCCGAGGGTGGATGGGACGACTCGGAGGTGCCGCGGACCGGACCGATGGATCGGATCCTGGCCAGCCACTTCGCGATCGCCCAGGGGGCGCAGTTCACTCATCAATGCGGGCTCGCCGGTGCTGCCGATCCGTCCCTGTGCGTCGCCGAGTACGAGGGCAACCTCCAGCCCTACGCGATCTACGTGCCGCCCGGCAAGCCGCCGTCTCGCGGGTACGGGCTGACGCTGCTGCTTCACTCGGCGTCGGCGAACTACAACGAGTATCTCGGCAGCCGGATCGAGACCCAATTCGCCGATCGCGCGATCCCCTCGATCGTGATCACGCCCGAGGCTCGGGGGCCCGACCTGCAGTACGAGGGAGTCGGCGCCGCCGACGTGTTCGAGGCGTGGGCGGACGTGGCGCGGCATTTCCCCCTCGACCCCACCTACAGCGACATCACGGGCTATTCGATGGGCGGGATCGGAACCTTCAGGCTGGCCGCCCAATTCCCCGACCTGTTCGCCCGGGCCCAGCCGACGGTCGGAGGGGAGAGCAACAACTACGTGCTCGCGTCCCTGCGCAACGTTCCCGTGCTGATGTGGAACGACTCCGGCGACGAGCTCGTCACGCCGGCGGTCTACAAACCGACCGCCGCGCGGCTGGCCCACCTTGGCTACCGCTTCCAGCTCGACGTCTTCCGGCCCTGCAAGGGCACCGCGTGCTCGCGCGTGTTACCCAATCACCTGCAGCTGGCGATCAACGATCAGTTCGCGCCGGCGGCGGGATTCCTCGGCGCGGCAGGGGTCGATCGGGACCCCGCCCACGTCACCTACGTCGTCGACGGCGCCCGGAATCGGCCGGCCCTCGGCCTGGTCGGCGACCACGCCTACTGGCTGTCGGGGCTGACGCTGCGTGACGCCGACCGCACGAGCTCGAGCGGCGATCCGGAGGGCGAGATCGATGCCGTATCGCACGGCTTTGGCATCGGCCGACCAACCCCCTCGGGGGTCGTGCGCGGCAAGGGCAAACTGACCGGCGGCAACCTCGGCACGCTGCGCTTTGCCAGCTACACCCAGACCTGGGGTCCGGCTCCCGCGACCGCCCGGCGGGACACGATCGACATTCGTGCGACCAACATCGCGAAGGCCTCGATCGACGTGAAGCGGGCCCACGTCGATTGCCGGGTCTCGTTGCACATCCACACCGACGGCCCGCTGACGATCACGCTCCCCGGCTGCCGTCGACGGGTGAAGGCCGTCTAACTACCCTCCGGCCGGGATCTCCAGCGTGAACACGGTCTCGCCCGGCCCCGAGCGCACGCCCAGGTTTCCCGACATCCGGCCGGCCAGCTCGCTCGCGATGGCCAGCCCGAGCCCGGAGCCCTGGGCGTCGTCGGCGGTGTAGAACGGCTCGAAGATCCGCGGCATGGCGTGACGCTCGATCCCCTCGCCGTTGTCGCGGACCGCCAGCCGGACGCGACCGTTCTCCCGTCCGGCGGTGACCACGATCTGTGTCCCGGGCGGGTTATGGATCAGCGCGTTGTCGATCAGGATCCGCATGATCTGGGCCACGCGTACCGGATCGCAGAGGGCGTCGATCGGGCGCGAGGGGAGGCGAAGCTCGAGGTGGGCGTCGTGCTGAGCCAACGCTGGCTCGAACTCCCCCGACACCGATCGAGTCAGCTCGCGCAGGTCGACCTGCTCGGGACGGAGCTCGAGTGAGCCGGCCTCGAGCTTGGACAGGTCGAGCAGGTCGATCGACAGCTTCCGGAGACGCTCGACCTGCGCCTTGATCTGATCCAGGAAGCGCTGCCGGGTCTCGGGGTCGAGGTCCTCGTCCTCGAGCAGCTCGACGAATCCCCCGAGCGAGAAGATCGGCGTGCGGAGTTCGTGCGACGCCGTGGCGATGAACTTCTTGCGCGCCGACTCGAGTCGGTACAGCTGGCGTTGCATGTCGTTGAAGGCGACCGCGAGCTGACCCAGCTCGTCCGTCGAGTCGACCGGGATCGGGTGCTCGAAATCCCCCGCCGCGACCTTCTCGGCGGCCAGCTCAAGGCGCTTGACGCGCTGGGTCAAGGCGCGGGCGAGAAGGTATCCGCCGATCAGGGCGAGCAGCAGCGCGATGCCGCCGGCGACGAGAATCTCGTGGCTGACGGTGGCGACGTTGTGGATGACGTCCGAGACGCCGGCCGAGAACACGATGACCTTCGCCACCTGGCCCTCGTAGAGGACCGGGCGGGCCGCCTCCGCGACCATCCCTGACGCCGAGGGCTCCGTGCCGGTGGTCGGCGCGGCCCGGCGGACGGCTTCATAGGCGACCGACCAGTGCAGCGGCGGAGCCACGGCGGGATTGCTCGAGTCGGCTTGCGGAAACAACTGCGGCCCGGTCGGAGTTTGCGCGACCGACAGCAGCGTGACGCGATCACCCGAGCTGGCGGCGGCCGCGTCGACGCGGAGCTTGACCTCCGGCTCGGGGATCGAACCGCCGACGGTGGCGGCGATCGGGCGCGAATGGACGAGCGCTGCGCTCGCGAGCTCGTTGAGCCGCTCGTTGATCAAACGACTCTGCAGACCAGGGACGACGTACAGGTACAGCCCGCCGATGGCCACGAACGTAATCGCGAAGAACACGAGCGCCAGCCGATTGCGCAGCGAGATCGTGGGGCGCGGCAGCTGAGTCAGCCGAGCGATCACAACTCCGAGTCGCGAAACCGGTAACCCACGCCGCGCACCGTGAACAGGTACTCGGGGTCCTTCGGATCGCGCTCGATCTTCTCCCGCAGATGGCGGATGTGTACGTCGATCGTCCGCGGGTCGCGGTAAGCGGAATCCCCCCAGATCCGCGCCAGCAGCATGTCGCGCGTGAACACTCGACCCGGTGCCCGCGCAACCGCCGAGAGGATCTCGAACTCGACATAGGTCAACTGGGCCTCGTCTCCGCGTACGCGCACCGAACGCTTAGGGAAGTCGATGCGCAACTCCTGCACCACCAGCGGGGCTTCGTCGGGCGAGGTCTCGACCGGGCGGCTCATCTCCACGCGGCGCAGCGCAGCCTTGATCCGGCTCGAGAACTCCCTCAGCGAGAACGGCTTGGTGATGTAGTCGTCGGCGCCGAGCTCGAGGCCGACGACCTTGTCGATCTCCTCCGATTTGGCCGTCAGCATGATGATTGGGACCGAGCTGCGGCTGCGCAGCCGGCGGCACACCTCGAGGCCGTCGATCTTCGGGAGCATCAGGTCGAGCACGACGAGGTCGAACGGCTGCTCGTCGAAGCGATCGAGAGCTTCGTGACCATCGGAGACCTGCACCACGTCGTAGCCCTCTTTACGCAGCGGGTAGGAGAGCAACGTCTGAATCGATTGCTCGTCATCCACGAGCAGGATTCGCGCTGAGCGGAAGGTGGTCACGGCACTCCTTCTTGCGCTAAGAGTAATGGCGCTCGTAAGCGGGCGATCGGCGGCGAATCAGTTCTTCGGAACCCTTAACCTCCTAACGATGCTGGATCCGCGCATCTACCGGATGGGTCTGGTCGTTGTCGTGCTCGCCGTGTTCGTGGTTGCTTTCTCGCTGGCCAATCAGCAGGGACCGCTGGAGACGAATCTCGTGCCGGATGCGTACAACGGCTCCGCGGCGTTCTCGGACATGAATACGCTGGCGAAGGAGTACCCGGATCGCCAGCCCGGCTCGGCCGGCGACGACGCCCTGGCCTCCTACGTGGCCAGCGCGCTCGCGCGCAACGGATTCAGCGTCTCGACGAGCACCTTCCGGGCCCATACGGCGGTAGGGACGCGCACGCTCGAGACGGTCACCGGGACGTTGGCCGGCACGTCGAACGGCAGCATCGTGATCATCGCCCACCGAGATTCGCTGGGATCGCCGGCGGTCGCCGACCTGTCCGGCACGGCCACGCTCCTGGCTCTCTCCCAGGCGCTCGTGGGAGAGACCCACAACCACTCGATCGTGCTCATCTCGACCAGCGGTTCAGCCGGTGCGGCGGGCGCCGCCCAGGTGGCCAAGAACCTGTCCGGTCCGGTTGACGCCGTCCTCGTGCTCGGCGATCTGGCCGGTTCCAGCGCGCGCCAGCCGATCCTGGTGCCGTGGTCTAGCGGTCAGCCGCTCGCACCGCCGATGCTGCGCAACACGATCGCCTCGGCGCTCGCCGCCCAGACCACGCTGTCACCCGGCAACATCAGCATGACCGCTCAGTTGTCGCACCTCGCGCTGCCGTTGACGACCGGCGAGCAAGGCCCGTTCGGCGTTTATGGATACCCCGCCGTGCTCCTCTCGATGTCGAGTGACCACGCCCCACCGGCGGGCGAGGTCGTGCCGAACGCCAACCAGATCACGGCGCTCGGGCGCGCCGTGCTGCAGTCGGTCAGCGCGCTCGACACGGGCGCCACCGTGTCAGCTCCCGGCCCCTACCTGTTGTTCGACAGCAAGGTGATTCCCGCCTGGGCGGTCAGGCTGCTCGTGCTGGCGTTGATCCTGCCGGTGTTGCTGGCCACGATCGACGGCGTCGCCCGCGCCCGGCGTCGCGGCCATTCGATCATCCGCTGGGTGATTTGGGTGCTATCGAGCGCGTTGCCGTTCGCGCTGGCGGTGTTCGCGATCCTCTGGGCGGCGATGGTTGGGCTGATTCCGATCGCGCCCCCGGGAGCCGTCGGCGCCGGGGTGGTGGCGATGCACACCGGGGGGATCGAGGTCCTCGCCGGGCTCGGGTGCGTGATCGGGCTGTCGTTCTTGTTGCTGCGCCCGTTCGTGATCCGTGTGGTCGGCGGTGAGCTGCGAACGCCGCGCGAGCCCGGCGAACGCACGAACCCGGGCGCGGCGGCGGCGGTGCTGCTCGTGATGTGCGTGACGGCGCTGATCATCTGGCTCAGCAACCCGTTTGCCGCCGGGTTGACGGTGGTCGCGCTACACCTGTGGATGTGGGTGGTCGAGCCCGACGTTCGCGTACCGCGGCCGCTCGTCGTGGTGGCCCTGATCATCGGCGTCATCCCGCCGGTGCTGGTGGCCAGCTATTACGCCCATGCGCTCGGGTTGAGCCCGAGCCAGTTCGCCTGGAACGGAGTCCTGCTGATCGCCGGCGGCGGAATGTCGGTCGGCGCCGCCTTGGCATGGAGCGTGATGCTCGGCTGTTTAGTGAGTGTTTTGGTGATCGCACTTCGTTCCCTTAGAGAGCGCCGTCCCGAAGACATCCCGATCACCGTCCGCGGACCGATGAGCTACGCGGGACCGGGATCGCTCGGAGGCACCGAGTCGGCAATACGAAGATGAGATCATCAGCGTGATGGCAATCGAGACCGCGATCCCGGAAGCCCCGCCACAGCTGCCGCCGGTTCGGCGGGAGTCGGTGCTGAGGCGCCTGATCCGCGATGTCTCCTCGGTGCTGATCATCTCGGGGATCTTGCTCGTGATCGATGCCGGCGTGACGCTCGTCTGGCAGGAGCCCGTGACCGCTCTGATTGGCGCGATCAAGCAGGGCGAGATCAACAAGCAGTATCTGAGCTATCGAACCGCGCCGCTGTCGCGGGCCGACAAGCACGCCCTCGCCAACATCGGCCAGACCAAGCAGCGGATCGCCTTCCTCGCCCGCCGCGAGGCCAAGCAGGTCAAGACCGGCGACGCGATCGGATCGATCCAGATCCCCAAGATCGGAGTTGATTTCGATGTCGTGCAGGGAACCGACACGGCGAGCCTCGAGAAGGGGCCGGGGCACTATCCCTCCACGGCCTTCCCGGGACTGGGTCAGACGGTCGCGATCGCCGGGCACCGGACGACGTATTTGGCGCCGTTCCGGAACATCAACGCCCTGCGCCCGGGCGACCAGATCATCGTCACCATGCCGTACGCGAAGTTCACTTATGTGGTGCAGTACCAGAAGATCGTGGACCCCACCGCCTGGTGGGTGACCGACAACGTCGGCTATGAGCGGCTCGTGCTCTCGGCTTGCAATCCGCTGTACAGCGCGGCCCAGCGGATCATCGTCTTCGCCAAGCTGCGCAAGGAGCAACCCACGGCGGGCGCGGCCGCCTAGAACCCGTGCTCGTAGCCGGATAGCGCGTGGCGGCCGTCGGTGAAGGTGAGCTGCGGCGGACCCTCCACTACGCGACCCACGTAGGTCAGCGGCACCCCGGCCACGGTCGCGTAGCGGTCCGACGGCGGCAGGCAGACGCATAGCTCGAAGTCCTCGCCCGCGGTGGCGGCAAACTCGCGCGGATCCTGGCCGAGCGCCGAGGCGACCTCGGCAACGCCGCCGGCCAGTGGCAGCGAGGCGAACGACAGCTCGATCCCGACTCCACTGCGGCGGGCCAGATGGCCGGCGTCGGTGGCCAGGCCGTCGGACAGGTCGATCATCGCCCGCGCTCCGGCCAGCGAAAGCGCGCGGCCCGCGCGCAGGCGTGGCTCAGGACGCGCGTAACGGTCCCGGAGATCGGCAGCGAGGCGGTCGGGGAGACTCTGCCCGACCCGGCCCTCGACCAGGGCCAGTCCGGCGCCGGCCGCCCCGAGCGTTCCGGTGACCGCGACGAGATCGCCGGGTCGCGCCCCATCACGGCCGACGAGGTCGCCCGGATCCGCCGCCCATCCGACCACGGTGAAGGACACGGTCAGCGACGCGGCGCGCGTCACGTCGCCGCCGGCGATCCGGACGCCGACGCGCGAGGCCAGCCGTTGGGCGCCGTCGGCGATCGCCACCGCGTCCTCGGCTTGCGTGCCCGCCGGCAAGCCGAGGGCCAGGTAGGCCTCGCCGGGCTCTGCGCCCATCGCCCCCAGATCCGACAGGGCGGCGCCCAACGCACGGTGGCCGATCTCCTCGGGAGCCAGCTGTCCAACGCGGAAGTGGACGCCGTCGATCATCGCGTCGACTGAGATGACCGCGAAACCACCGGCGCGGACCACCGCGGCGTCGTCGCCCAAGCCCCGCACGACCCGGCCCGCCGGCGGACCGAAGACCCGTTCGAGCGCCTCGATCAGTTCGAGCTCGCGCACCTGGACCCGACCGCGCGCTGATCAGCGATGCCGGTAGACGATCCGGGCACGGTCGAGGTCGTACGGCGAAAGCTCGACCCGGACCCGGTCGCCGGGAAGGATGCGGATCCGGAAGCGACGCATCTTGCCCGCGACATGGCCGAGCACGACTCGGTCCATGTTGTCGAGCTTGACGCGGAACATCGCGTTCGGCAAGGCCTCGATGACCTCGCCTTCCAGTTCGACCTTCTCTTCCTTTGGCATTTGGTGATGATCTTGAGCCGGCGCACGAGGGAACGGCGCCGCGATGAAGAAACCGTAACAGCAGTGGCTATCCTTCGCGCCTTGCCCGGTCCAGCTGGGCCGCGAAACGCAATCCCAAGTCTCGCCTGGAGGCCCATGCCAACACTTACCGACACGCTTACCGATTCACTCAAGAACGAGTACACCAAGCAGATCCTGAGAGCCACGGGGATCAGGAAGCGGTCTTTGGAGCAGCGCAAGACGCCCCATTACCGGATGCCGATCCTCGAGCAGGCCGGCGGCTGGATGAGGCTCAAGAAGTACGAAGGGCCGGACATCCCTGCGTCGGAGTGGGAGGATCTCACCTACACCATCTACACGAGCGACCCGACGACGTTCTTCGCGCCGATCACCTCGGCTACCGGAGAGATCGAGCTCAAGGGGTTCTGGGAGTACGGCAAGGCCGATCTCGACGGCGTCTGGACCGAGAACGCGAAGAAGTGCCCCACCCTCGTGAAGTGGATCGAGGGCATGGGCGTCCGGTTCGGCCGCGTGCAGCTGCTCAGGATGACGTCCAACACGATGCGCGAGTGCCGCTGGGGGCTGCACCTGGACAACAACAACCAGGGCAACCCCGAGACCAATGGCTGGGTCGTCCGTATCTGGCTCGAGCTGACCGACGACGCGTCGAGCGCGCTGGTCGTGCGCTCGACCGAGTTCGACCGCAAGGGCGAGGTCAAGATCGCCCTGCCGAAGTACCAGCAGGCCGTGGTCGACTCAGAGTTCCTGTGGCACGGCGGCCATCACGACAGCGATCACACGCGCTACGCCGTGATCGTCAGCGCCGAGAGCGGTCCAGATTTGGAGCGCTGGATCCAGTCGCAGCTTCCGTAGCCTTGGCCTGAGCGCGTAGACCTGCCCCCAAGCACCCGCGCGCGCCTTCAGTTGGCGCCGGCTGACGAGGGTTCCGCGATGGTGCTGGGTGCAGGCCCTCCGCGCTCTTTCCAACCCGAATAGCCGTGCTGCCGCGCTGGGGGCGGCCGGACGCTCGTTCCAACGTTTTGGCGCTTCCTCAGGACGTCGGCGCCCGCCGACCCGAGGGAGAAGCGTTGGTGGGTGCGCGTAGTGCCTGCGAGCTGCACCATCGCGTGCCCATCCGTAGCCGACCGTTAGCGGTAGCCCAAGCGCCGTGGTGCAGCGCGTAGGTCTACGCGCTCAGTGATGGGTGTGGTGGCCGCCGCCGGAGAGGCCGCTGCCGCCGGTCGCGCCCACGGTCTGGGGAGGAGCTGTTGGCGCCGGGGCGAGCGTGGTGGCGCCGCCGCCTCCGCCGCCACCGCCGCCGCCACCGGCGCCGGTGTTGCCCGAGTTGCCGGTGTTCGCTCCGACGTTCGGGTTGCCGGTGGTCGAGCGGGGGCCGAAGAACGGCTGGCCGTGCCACGGGTCGGTGGGCTGTGGAAAGTCGCCGCAGTAGCCGTTGCTCGCCGCCACCATGTAGTCGTGCCAGATCGGTGCGGCCAGGGCGCCGCCGAAGCCGTCGGCCATCGGGACGTTGCCCTGCGGATAGCCGACCCAGACGGCGGTGGAGAACTCGGGCGTGTAGCCGACGAACCAGGCGTTGTCCAGGTTCTCGGCGGTGCCGGTCTTGCCCGCCGCGGGACAGCCGTAGTTGGCTTCGGTACCCGTGCCCTGGGTGACCACGCCCTCGAGCACCTTGGTTGCGGCGTAGGTCTCGCCGTCGCTGAACACGCGGTTGGGCTTTGGGTCACCGAGGTTCTCGACGGTTCCGTTGGGGAACACGACCTTGCTGATGATCGTCGGCGTGATGTGCTCGCCGCCGTTGGCGAGCGTGCCGTAGGCATCGGCCATCTGGAGTGGCGAGACCCCGACTTTGAGGCCGCCGAGCACCTCGGCCGGGTACCCGAACAGCGGCGCGGTGATGCCCATCGCGTGCGCGGTCGCATCCAGCTTCTTCCAGCCGAGGTCGGCGGCGAGCTGAGCGAACACGGTGTTATCGGAGACCACCGTCGCCTTGGTGACGTTGATGTCGCCCTGATAGGTCTCCTCCGCGGTGTGGACCGACCATGTCGGGTCCTGGGGCAGCCACCCGGCCTGGAGGAAGTGCGAGTTGTAGTAGGTCTGGTTGGGATCGCCGTCGTAGTCGTGGATCAGCGTCATCAGCGCGAACACCTTGAACGCGGACCCCGTCTGCCGCTCCGCGTCGGCGGCGAAGTTTTCCTGCGTCTGGCTGAACGTCGTCGAGTTCGCCATGGCGAGGATGTGCCCGTTGTCGGGGTCCATCGAGACGAGCGCCGCGGCGGGCTGGTTATCGAGCACCGGGCCGCCCTCGTGGCTGTCGATCGCGGACTGCGCCTCCGCCTGCTTCTGGAGGTCGATCGTCGTGTAGACCTTGAGTCCGCCGTTGTCGACCTCGTTCACGCCGAACTTGTTGACCAGCTGCTGCTCGATGTAGTCGAACACGTAGGGCTGCACGACCTGCGAGTAGTCGTTGTCCGACTGCACCTGGAGGGTCCGTCCGTTCGCCGCGTTGGCCTGCCCCTGCGTGATGTAGTGCGACTGCACCATCGCCTGGAGCACCTGCTTGCGCCGGGTCTTGGCCAGCGCGGGATAGATGAACGGGTTGTACTCGGACGGGGCCTGAGGCAGGCCGGCCAGCAGGGCCACCTGCGACAGGTCGAGCTTCCACACCGGCTTGTCGAAGAACATCTTCGCCGCGGCGCCGATCCCGATCGCGGACTGACCCCCGAGCGTCCCGTACGGGACGTCGTTGAGGTACGTGTCGAGGATCCAGGTCTTGGAATGCTTGGCCTCGAGCTGCTGGGCCAGCCGCGCCTGGATGATCTTGTACTTGAGGTTGTGGACGGCCGAGATGGTCTTGGGCATGTACATGTTGTTGACCAGCTGCATGGTCAGCGTCGACGCGCCCTGGAGCCCGTTGCCCTCGCCAAACAGGTCCTTGATGCCGGCGCGCAGGATGCCCTGATAGTCGAGGGCGCCGTGCCTCCAGAAGCGACGGTCCTCGATCGCGACCGTCGCCTCCTTGAGCTCGTTGGGAATCTGCTTGGGCTGGACGCGATCGAACAGCGTGTCGGAGTGGACGTAGCCGAGCACCGTTCCGTTGGAGGCGAATATCTCGGACAGAGAGTTGTACGTGCGCGGCTTCAGCGATTGCAGCTTCGGAGCCGTATCGGCTACCGCGACCACCCATCCGACCACGAACAGCGTGCCGATCGCGGCCGCGCAGAGGCCGAGCATGACGCCCAGCACCGCCATCCGGCGGATCGGATGGCCACGGTTGCGCTGGCGGCGCCGCTGGCGGTCACGTCGGCTCATTTCAAGGAATCTCGGCGGTCAAACAGCGGACGGTTTCGCGCCCGAACGGGAAAACGAGTGTAGCTGTAGACGTCTTTCGGCCCGCCATCCCGCCCTCCTCCAGCGTGCAAGACTCGGGCCCGAAAATGCCCGCTTTTCCGTCGGCGATCCTGCTCGATGCGCTCGGGACGTTGGTGGCGCTCGAGCCGCCGCCGCCGCTCCTGCGCGGCGAACTTGCGAGCCGGTTTGCCATCGACGTGTCGGAAGCCCAGGCCAGGGTCGCGTTTGCGGCGGAAATCAGCTACTACCGCGCTCACTTCGACGAGGGACGCGACCGGGATAGCATCGCCCGCCTGCGGGCCGAGTGCGCCAAGGTTCTCCGTGCCGCGCTCCCGCCGAGCCGTGCGCTCGAGGCGATCAAGCCGGGCGAGTTCTTGCAGGCGCTCTTCGCCTCGCTGCGATTCCGAGCCTTCGCGGATGCCGCCCCCGCACTCGCTGCCCTGCGTGGACGGGGCCGTCGCCTGGTCGTGGTCAGCAACTGGGATGCCTCCCTGCATGATGTGCTCGATCGGCTCGAGTTGACGCCGCTGCTCGACGGCGTCCTTACCTCGGCGGAAGTCGGCGCGCGCAAGCCGGCGCCGGCCATCTTCGCCCGGGCGCTCGAGCTGGCCGGAGTTCCGGCGGTCCGAGCCACGCACGTCGGCGACAGCCTGGCCGACGACGTGGCGGGCGCGCGCGCGGCCGGGATCGAGCCGATCCTCATCAACCGGCACGCCGCGCCGGCGCCGGCGGGCGTGCGGACGATCGCCACCTTGGCCGAGCTGCTGAACGGCGATTGATCTCCCTTATACGAGCGCCACTAAGGTTCACGGCGCATCGATGTCGAGCCTCGAGCCCTCCCAGACCGCCCCGCCCGCCCCGCGACCCTCAGACCTGCCACCGTGGCCCCTGTGGGCGGGACCTGCCGGAATCGTGCTCGGGCTGGCGCTGGGGCTGTTTGCGACGTTCGTGGTGGGGATCTTCGGCCAGGCCGGCGGCTCGAGCTTGTCGCATCCGACGCCGGCGGTGAGCCTGATCGCCGACGTCGCGTTCGACCTCTCGTTCGTCGCCGCCGCGATCTACCTGGCGCGAGTGACCGGTCCCGCCCGCCCCGTCCGCCCGGCCGATTTCGGCTTTCGCCGTCCCGAGGTGAGCGCGTTCGGGGTCCGGTTGCCCTCGTTCGTCGGCGGCGCGCTGGCGGTCGTCCTGGCCGGTGTCAGCTACTACGTGGTGACCGCGATCTACGCCGCGGCGCTCCACCTCCACGGTTCCGACAAGCTCCCGAGCGAGCTCGGGGTGAGCAACAGCACCGCCGCGCTGATCGGCGCGGCGGTGTTCGTGTGCGTGATCGCCCCGATCGCGGAGGAGTTCTTCTTCCGGGGGTTTCTGTTCGGCGCGCTGCGCAAGTGGCGGATCGGGCCCAATTCGAGCGGGACGTTCGAGACCGTGATCGCCGCGGTGATCACGGGCATCCTGTTCGGGCTCGCGCACACCGGCTCGGCGTCATCCAAGTACCTGATCCCGCTGGGCCTGCTCGGGTTCACGTTGTGCCTGGTGCGGTGGTGGACGCGCTCGTTGTATCCGTGCATCGCGCTGCACTCGATCAACAACTCGCTGGCGCTCGGGATCAACCAGGAGCATTGGGACGTGGTGGCGATCCTCGGCCTGATCGTCGCGTCAGTGCTGGTGATCGCGCTGATCACCGCCCCGCTGGCCGCTCGCACGCCGCAGGTCGGCTGACCCCTTCCCGACTCTGGGCTCCCCAAGCCACCGGGCAAGGCCGCGCAGGACGCCCGCGAAGGCCGCGCAAGACGCCCGGCAATAGTGACCCGCGGGCCCGAGAATGATTTACTTCCGCGTAATGAAGCGCGTCCTCATCGGACGAGTTGCCGCGGGGGTAGTGGCGCTGTCGGCGTTGTTGTGCGCGGTGGCGGTCTCGAACGCCGGGGCGGCGACGCGCACGACGGTCGTCAAGACCACGACCACGTCGACCACGACGACGACGACCACCACCACGACGGCCACTCCGAAACCCAAGCCCCATCCGAAGAGCGCCCACGTCCGGATCTACTTGCGCGACCTGGACTACGTCGGCCACCACGGGGTAAGCGTGCCGCAGCGCCTGATGCACGTCGGCGCCACGGTGTTCCCCTACGCCTCGGGCCAGTGGGTCACCGTCCGGGCCTACCTCAACGGCCACCTGTTCAAGAGCTCTCACCTGCTGCTGTGGCCCTCGAACAATCACGCCTACGGTCACTTCAGCATGCGGATGTCGGCGCCGGGCTCCGGCACGGTCAAGGTCTACGTCCGTCATCAGGGCACGACGAGGCTGAAGTCGTTCCTACATGACCGGACGTTCACCGTGCTGGACGAGAACGTCAACTTCGGCTCGACGGGTTGGATGGTCGAGCTGATCCAGCAGCGGCTGGCCGCGCTGCACTTCTACATCCCGCAGACCGGGGTGTACGACGAGGGGACGGGCCTGGCGCTCGACGCCTACCACCGCCTGCTCCGCTGGGGCGTGTATCAGACCGTCGACAGCCGGACGATCACGTTCCTGATGGACGGCTTCGGCCAGTTCAAGGTTCACTTCGCCAGCCATGGCCGGCATGCCGAGGGCGATCTGACGGACCAGCTCCTGGCGCTGGTCAACGGTTCGCAGGTCTACCAGATCTACCCGATCAGCTCTGGCAAGCCGTCGACGCCGACCGTGCTCGGCGACTTCCAGGTCTACTCGAAGGTCCCCGGCTATTTGCCCGACGGGATGTACTACTCGAACTTCTTCTACGGCGGCTACGCGATTCACGGCTATGACCCGGCTCCCGATTACCCGGCCAGTCACGGTTGCATGCGCCTGCCGATCGTCGACGCGATTTCGGTCTACAACTGGCTGAACATCGGCGACTCCGTCGACGTCTACTACGAGTAGCTAATGGACGCGCAGCAGCGCCTGCTGGCCGAGCTCCGCGAGCACGCGCTGGTCATCGGTGAGGTCGTCCTGAGCAGCGGCGCAGCGGCCCAGTATTTCGTCGATGCGAAGCGCGCGATCCTCCGCTTGGAGGGCTTCCGCGCGCTCGCCGAGCTCGTCCGCGATCAGGCGCTCGAGTGGCACGCGACCGCCGTCGGCGGGATGACGATGGGCGCCGATCCGATCGCCTGCGCGGCGCTCGCCGGCGGCGCCGACGTGAAGGCGTTCTTCGTGCGCAAAGAGGCCAAGGACCACGGCCTCGAGCGGCGCATCGAGGGCCCGCTCCTGGGGTCGGAGGACCGCTGCATGCTGGTCGAGGACGTCGTCACGACCGGCGGATCGACAATCCGCGCGCTCGAGGCGCTCCGCGCCGAGGGGCGCCAGGTGTGTGGCGTGCTCGCGATCTGCGACCGGCTGGCCGGTGGCGCGGCGGCGATCGAGGCGGCCTCCGGAGCGCCTTTCCGGGCGCTGACGACGATCGACGAGATCTACCCCGAGCGCCCCGACCGCTGAGCGCGCTCGGCCTCAGCTGGGGAGCGTGCGGCACTGCGGCAGCCGCTGGTGGAGGGCCTGCACGACCCACCCGCCCTGAGGTTGCGGCGTGAACAACACGATCGGCCGCCCGCTGTTCATCGCCGGACCGTACTTGTAGCCGACCGTGGCGACGTTGACCCGCAGGTTCCAGGCCAGGATGGTCTGATACTCCAGTCGGGTCAGCGGCTCGCCGCAGGCGTGGAACCGACTCGGCCCTCCGAGGCGGTTGATCGCGCCGGTCAACTGGTCGATCTCCTTGGTGCGGACCCGCTGGGCGGCGATGTCCTTGTGCTCGTCGCGGGCGTGCGAGATGGCGGTCGGCACGAGGCTGGCCACCAGCACGACCACTACCGCCACGCCCAGCCAGGCCGGAATCGGGACGTCGAGCGGATCGAGCAACAGCCGGCCGACGAGCACGGCGGCGATGACGATCATCACCCCGGCCGGTTCGAACATGTAACGAGCGAGGCCGGGCCAGCCGTGGAGCGCGAACGCGATCTCGAGCACGACCCATCCGACGACCCCGATCGCGAGCACGATCGTGACCCAGTCCCGCCGCCACGCCGCGAGGGCGACGGAAAGGGCCGCCGCGATCTCCAGCGGCGCCGCGTACAGGCTGAGGAAGCGCTGGGCGGTACCGATGATCTTGTCCCCGTGGAGCGCGCGCCCCGAACCGAGAGCGTTCGAGGCGGCCACGAACGGGGTCCGCGAGGTCAGAGCCGGGATCCCGAACCACAGCGCTGCGACCACCAGGATGCCGGCGACGATCAGCCACCGCATCGAGCGGATCGCGCGCCAGGCCCAGATCGAGTACAGCCCGAGAAACACCCACACCTCGGGCCGTCCCAGGGCGGCCAGCACGGCGAACACGAACGCCCAGCGGTACCGGCGCGAGAGGTGGCAGTCGATCGCGCCGAGGCATAGGGACACGATCATCGGGTCCGACTGGGCGCTGAGGATGTAGTGCCAGTAGTCCTGGAGGCCGAGCAGCGCGAACCCGGCAAACGCCCCCGCGGCCAGCGCCGCGTACCAGCGACGCGTGTCGCCGTCCTTGCGGGCTCCGAAGCCGCCGGTGAGACGGTAGGCGATGCGGGCCCCGAACACCGACCCGGCGAGCGCGACCGCCACCGCGGTGATCAACCACAACCACATCTGGTAGTGGCCGGCCAACGCGTACGGCAACGTGAACAGATAGGGCAACGGTTTCCACGACGGGGCCGCGTTCGTGTCCAGGTTGCCGAGCAGCGTCTGGTGTCCCCACACGAGCCAGCCGTAAGGGTCAAATCCCGGTCGCGTGTTGGCCCAGATCGCGAGCAGGGCCGAGAAGACCAGCAGCGCGGCGGCGCCGATCAGCCAGGGATAGGCACGCCGTAGGTCGCGTGAGCCTCCTCCCCCGGGGCTGACCGGGCGGGACGGCGAAGCGGGCGGCGGACCGGGGGGGTGCTCGACGGTCGACTGCGCCACGACGCGGCTCAGTGCGGGACGAGCATGCCGCCGGGATAGCTCGGGGTGACCACGTAGGAAGCGTGAAGGCCGAGACAGGCGCCGAGCTGATCGTGCCGGGTGTGCCACGGCAGCACGTTCCAGCCGCCCTGCGGCAACGCCGTGAAGAGGACGATCGGGTACTTCTGGTGGAGCTCGAAGTCGGGCCGATGGCCGACGCGACCAACGTCCATCTGCTCGAACCAGGCCAGCGCGCTCACGTACTCGACGTTGGTCACCGGCTCGCCGCAGTCGCGGATGTGGTGCGTCCCCCCGAGCGTGTTGATCGTCGTCAGCAGCAGCCCGATCTCCTTCGTGCGGCCCCGCTCATGCTGGAGATCGGAGTGCTCGTCGCGCATCCGCGCGACTGCGCCCGGCACGAGCGCGAGCACGAGAACCCCGGCCACCGGGATGGCGATCCACCGAGGAATCCCGAACCGCACCTTGGGCACCGCGCTGACCAGCCAGCCGACCGCGAAGCCGGCCAGCACGCCGCACACCGCGGCCGGCTCGAACATGTACCGCGACAGCGCGGGCCATCCGTGCAGCGCAAAGGCGATCTCGACGAGCACCCATCCGGCGGACCCCGCGGCCAGGGCCAGGATCAGCTTGTCGCGGCGGACCAGGGCGATGGCCACCGCGAGCAACGCCGCGATCCAGACCGGCAGGTAGTAGAGGACCGTGAACCGGCCGATCGCGCCGGTGATCTTGTCGCTCGTCAGCTCGCGCGGGGATTTCAGCGCGAGTTGCTCGGCGACCAGCGGCCGGCCGTTGGTGATCGTGGGCACGCCAAACCACATGAACGCGATCAGGGCCAGCGCGGCGACGATCAGCCATCGCATCGAGGGGACCTTGAACCACGCCCAGATGATGTAGAGACCGAGGAACGGCCACGCCTCGGGGCGGCCGAGCGAGGCCAGCGTCCCCATCGCGAGCGCCCAGCGGTGACGCCCTTGCAGGTGGAGGTCGATCGCCGCCAGGACGAACGTAACGATCACCGGGTCCGACTGGGCGCTGAGGATGTAGTGCATGTAATCCTGCAGCCCGAGCACGAGCGCTCCGCCGACGATCGCGGCGACGATCGCCGCCGGCCGCTCGCCGGTGCGGTCGATCGTCAAGCGGTAAGCGATCCGGCCGGCGAACACACACCCCGCGAACGAGAGCACGCATACCGTGATCATCCACAGCTGAAGGGCGTAATGACCCGCCAGCGCATAGGGGACGGTGAACAGGAACGGCAACGGCTTCCACGACGGGGCGCCGCCGAGGTCGAGCGACAAACGCAGCGTCTGGTGGCCCCAAACGAGCCAGCCGTAGGCGTCGTAGCTCGGTCGCGTGCCCGCCCAGGCGACGAGCGCGGCCGAGAGGACCGTCAGGCCGACCGTCGTGCTCCACCACGGGTGATCGCGTATGAACCGGCGCAGCGTCCACGGAACCGGCGGCGCCGCGTGATCTTGATCCGGGGCGGGGGTTTCGGGGATCGGCGGTGCTTCTAGCGTGCTCTCGGACACGAGCGGCGCTCACGCTAGCACGAGCGGTCCCCGGCGGCGCACGTCGCCGGGCGCGCTTAGGCCCCGTTTATCAGGGCCGAAGGCTCCGGGCTGGCGGGCCCGGATGCCCCCGGCAGGAATCGAACCTGCATCCCGCGCTTAGGAGGCGCGTGCTCTATCCATTGAGCTACGAGGGCGGCCGCCGAGAGGGTATCCGGCTTACAGCCGATCATTGCGGACGGGTTAAATCGGGGTGACAAGCATCCATCAGTGTGGTATTCCCCCGGATCGTGGAGGAGAGGACGGACCAAGGTGAGGCGCGCTATCTCCCATAAGTTCGGATGAGCGTCGGCGCAGCAGAACTGCTCGTCGAGAGCGAGGGCTCGGAGGATCCCGGCCTTTCATTAGAACTTCCTGAGATTGCGGCGAAATCGCCGCTGCAGCTGTTCTGGCGCCGGTTCGTCCAAGACCGGGTGGCGCTCGTGTCGCTCGGCGTGATCGTGTGCATGATCCTGGCGGCGATCTTCGCGCCGCTGATCCTGAAGATAGTCGGGGCGCCGGGGCCGAACGTCCAGAACACCAACGCGCTGTCGACGTTTGGGACTCCGACCGGTCCCTCGAAGAACGCCCTGTGGCCGTTCATCGTGGCCCTCGGTGGGCTGGTGGTGGCGTTGCTGGTGGCTAGCTCCCCGTGGGGGCGCCATCGGGGGAAGGTCGCCCTCGGCATCATCGGGGTTTCGTTGCTGGCCGCGATCGTCCTGGCGGTGATCTTCTGGCCATCGGCCCAGCACCTGTTCGGCGTCGACGAACTCGGACGCGACGTGTTCGCGCGGGTGCTCTATGGCGCGCGGGTGTCCCTGCTGGTGGCGTTTGTGGCGACCGGTTTGTCGATGATCGTCGGAGTCACCCTCGGGATGATCGCCGGCTTCTACCGCGGCGGCGTCGATATGACGATCTCGCGGGTGATCGATCTACTGCTCGCGTTCCCGATCCTGCTCCTGGCGCTCGGGCTCGCGGCCGCCTGCTCGCTCGGCCACGGGTGCCTCGGCGGGCTCCTCCAGCCCGGTCTGATCGTCGTCATCTTTGTCATTGCGTTTGTTAACTGGACATACATCGCGCGGATCGTCCGCGGTCAGGTACTGTCGCTGCGAGAGAAGGAGTTCGTAGACGCCTCGCGGTCGCTCGGAGCCTCAAACAAGCGCATCATCTTCAAGGAAATACTGCCGAATCTGGCGGCCCCGATCATCGTCTATTCGACGCTGATCATTCCGCAGAACATTCTGTTCGAGGCGGCGCTGTCATTCCTCGGGGCAGGAATTCAACCGCCCACAGCGAGCTGGGGCGCAATGATCGCCGACGCGACGAGTATCTACAACGTCGCTTGGTGGTACATGGTATTTCCCGGCGCCGCGTTGCTAATCACAGTCCTCGCGTTCAACCTCGTTGGCGATGGCCTCCAGGACGCGCTACATCCAAAGGCTGCTGAGTGAGGCCTAATCAACAAGCAGGAGGTACCCATGGGGCCAATAACTGAAAGGAAGGGAATGAAGAGATTCTGGAGGTGTGGAGCGGCCGCTGCGCTCGTCGTCGCCTCGATGGCGGTCGCGGCATGTGGCTCCAGTTCGAGCTCGAGCTCGAGCACGAGCTCGGCGTCGGGCTCCGCCACCTCGGCGAGCAGCGGCACGCCGGTGCGCGGCGGGACCGGAACGATTCTCTGGACCGCGGGCGGGATCGACAGCCTCGATCCCGGCTACTGGTACTACCAGGATGACTATTCGGACATCATGCAGCCGACGCAGCGCCAGCTGTACTCGTTCACCGACACCGGTACGACACCGGTCCCGGATCTGGCGACGTCGATGCCGGTGGTGACCAACGGCGGCAAGACGGTCACGATCCACATCAAGAGCGGCATCCACTACAGCCCGCCGCTGCAGAATCAGACCGTTACGTCGTCCGACATCAAGTACGGGCTCGAGCGCTGCTTCCTGGCCTCGGTCGGAAACGGTTACGCGTTCGCGTACTACAACCACATCGTCGGTGCCCCGTCGGCCCCCGCAAGCTCGCTTCCCGATATGAACAAGGGGTTGGAGACGCCTAATCCGACGACGCTGGTGATCAACACGAGCGTGCCGGTCGGGGTGCTGGTGACCGGGAACGCGCTGTCACTCCCATGCACCACTCCGGTACCGGAAAGCTACGCGGCCAAGTACGACAAGGGCGCGACATCAACGTACGGCAACCACGAGGTCTTCACCGGGCCGTACATGATCCAGGGCGCCGGAAGCGGGACGGTTCCGAGCACGGGATACTCGCCGACCAGGCTCCTCGTGCTGGTTCGCAACCCGAGCTGGGTCGCCTCGACTGACCCGCTGCGCAAGGCTTACCTGAATGAGATCGTGTTCAAGGGCGAATACGACATCACGGTGGCCAGCAGCCAGACGTTGGACGGCACCAGCTTGTTCAGCGGCGACTACGCGGCGCCGCCCACGTCGGTGCTCCAGCAGGGCTTGACTGGGTCGCAGAAGAGCCAGTTCAGGATCGCGCCGAGCGACGGCAACCGCTACATCTCGCTCGATAACACGATTCCGCCGCTCAACAACATCAATTTCCGCAAAGCGATCGCGGCGGTGATCGATAAGAACGCGCTGCGGCTGACCCGCGGCGGCCCGACGCTGGGGACGATCGCCACCCACTACATCCCGCCGGGAATGCCCGGCTTCTCGCAGGCGGGCGGCGACGCCGGTCCGGGGTACGACTTCGACGCGAACCCCAACGGCAACCTCGCGCTGGCGGAGTCGTACATGAAGAAGGCCGGTTACCCGAGCGGAAAGTACACCGGCGCGCCGCTGCTGACGATCGCCGACGATGAGCCGCCGGCCTCAAACACCGCCTTGGCGGTGCAGAGCGAGCTCGCGGAGATCGGCATCAAGCTGACCTTCCGCGAGGTCCCGCACGCGACGGTGCTGTCGAAGTACTGCCTGGTCCCGAAGGCGAAGGTGGCCATCTGCCCGACCCTGGGCTGGGGCAAGGACTTCTACGACTCCCAGAGCATGCTCGACCCGGTGTTCAACGGCGCGAACATCGTGCCGGTCGGCAACACGAACACCGCGCAGCTCAACGATCCGACGATCAACTCGCAGATGGACCAGGCCGAGCAGATCATCGATCCGACCCAGCGCGCTGAGGCCTGGGGCAAGATCGATGACGAGCTCACGGCCGGCGCCTACATGGTGCCGTGGCTGTGGGACAACGAGGTCAGCTTCGCCTCGAAGAACGTCCACGGGGTCCTGTGGGCGTTCAACGCCAACAGTTGGGACTTCACGAACAGCTGGGTGTCGTAAAGCTAAGGAGAGGTCATGCGGGGGCCCCGCCGTCGACGGGCGGCGGGGCCCGCGCTGAGGACTTGAGCGATGGGTAAGTACATAATCCGCCGGCTGCTGTGGGTGATCGTGCTCCTCTTCGGAGTGAGTTTCGTCACCTTCCTGATCTTCTATCTCCTGCCGTCGGCCAACCCCGCGCTGCTGCGCGCCGGTCATCAGCCGACCGCGGCGCTGATCAAGTCGATCAACCATCAGCTCGGGCTCGATCGGCCGTGGTACGTGCAGTACCTCGATTACATGAAGGCGCTCGTCCTGCACTTCAACTTCGGCTACAGCTACGAGTACCAAGAGCCGGTTAGGTCCCTGATCTTCAGCCGGCTGCCGGCGACGATCTCGCTGGCCATCGGCGCCGCGGTGATCTGGATCGGAGCGGGGATCGCCATCGGCACGATCTCCGCCGTGCGCCGGCGGTCGCGGTTCGATCGCGCGACGATGGGAGCCGCGCTTGTCGGGATCTCAGCCCCCCCGTACTGGCTGGGCCTCATCGCGCTGTTCCTGTTCTCGACCGGGATCGGCAAGCTGCAGATCTTCCCCGGCGCCGGAAGCTACACGCCGCTGACCCAGGACCCGTGGAAGTGGTTCACCTCGCTGATCCTGCCGTGGCTCGTGCTGTCGGCGGGGTTCGCGGCGATCTACGCCCGCCTCCTGCGCGGCAACCTGATCGAGGTGATGTCCGAGGACTACATTCGTACCGCGCGGGCCAAGGGAGTCCCCGAGAAACGGGTGATCGTCCGGCACGGCGTCCGCTCCGCGATCACGCCGCTGGTCTCCGCCGCCGGCGTCGACATCGGCGTGCTGCTCGGCGGGGTGATCCTGATCGAGACGGTGTTTACCATTCCCGGCATCGGCCAGCTGGCCTATAAGTCGATCCAGGTGGGCGATCTGCCGATGATTCAAGGTACCGTGCTGATCGGCGCGTTCTTCATCGTGATCTTGAACCTGATCGTCGACATCGCCTACGCCTTCATCGATCCGCGGGTCCGCTACTCGTGAACGACGAGCCGCTGCTCGAGGTCGAGGACCTCCGGGTCCAGTTCAGAACCGCCGACGGGGTGGTTCACGCGGTCGACGGGATCTCCTACGTCGTCAGACCGGGGATGACACTCGGGATCGTCGGCGAGTCGGGTTCGGGGAAGACGGTCTCCTCGCTGACCACGATGGGTCTGACCCGCAGCCGCAACACCGACATCGCGGGGCGAATCACGTTCGAAGGTCAGGAGCTACTCCTGGCCTCCAACGAGCAGTTGCGGCGGATCCGCGGCGACGAGATCGCGATGATCTTCCAGGATCCGCTGTCGTCCCTGCATCCGTTCTACAAGGTGGGCACCCAGCTGATCGAGGCGATGCGTGTCCACCGCGACATTTCCAAGGCGGCGGCTCGCGACCGTGCCGTGGGCCTGCTGGAGATGGTCGGGATCCCCGATCCGACGCGGCGGGTCAACCAGTACCCGCACGAATTCTCGGGCGGGATGCGTCAGCGGGCGATGATCGCCATGGCGCTCGCCAACGAACCCAAGCTGCTGATCGCCGACGAACCGACGACGGCGCTCGACGTCACCGTGCAGGCGCAGATCCTCGCCCTGATCGAGGACCTCCAGGATCGTCTCGGGATGGCGGTGATCATCATCACGCACGACCTCGGCGTCGTGGCCGAGGTCGCGGATGAGATCGCCGTCATGTATGCGGGGCGGATCGTCGAGCACGCCACGACCGAGCGCATCTTCTCCGCGCCCCAGCACCCTTATACGTGGGGACTGTTGAAGTCGATTCCGCGGCTCGACACCGCGCGCGGCGACGAGCTGGTGCCGATTTCCGGACGCCCCCCGAGCCTGATCCACCGGCCCTCGGGGTGCTTCTTTCACCCGCGCTGCCCTTACGTCCAGGAATCCCACCGTCGCGAGGACCCAAAGCTCGAGCCGATTCCCGGGGAGGACGGTCACGAAGTCGCCTGCCTGCTGGCGCCTTCGGTTCGCAGCCAGATCTGGCAGGGGCTGCTCCAAGGGCAGTCGCCCGAGTCTCTCCAGGAGTTGGCCGAACCGGTAGCCGCTGCGCCGACGGTCGCGCCGGCCGCCGCGGTGCCTCCGTTGGCCGGGGGCGCTGCGTCATGAGCACCGCCAACGGCGACGCGCGGGAGGCGCTGGTCGAGGTCAAGCACCTGGTCAAGCACTTCCCGATCACGAGCGGGGTGATCTTCCAGAAGAAGATCGGCGCCGTGCAGGCGGTGGACGACGTTACGTTCGAGATCATGCGGGGAGAAACGCTCGGGATCGTGGGTGAGACGGGGTGCGGGAAGAGCACGACCGCGCGGCTGCTGGTGCGCCTGCTCGATCCGACGTCGGGGGAGATTCTGTTCGAGGGTGAGGACATCGCCGGCCGTCGGGGGGCGTCGCTGAAGGCGCTCCGGCGCGAGATGCAGATGATCTTTCAGGATCCGTACTCGTCGCTGAACCCCCGCAAGTCGGTCGGCTCGATCATCGCCGAGCCGTTCGCGATCCACGGAATCCTGACCGGCTCGGGCGAGCGCAAGAAGCGGGTCCAGGAATTGATGGATCGAGTCGGGCTCAACCCCGAGCACTACAACCGCTACCCGCATGAGTTCTCGGGCGGTCAACGTCAGCGGATCGGGGTGGCGCGCGCGATCGCGCTCGAGCCCAAGCTGCTCGTGGCGGACGAGCCGGTCTCGGCACTCGACGTCTCGATCCAAGCCCAGGTGCTCAACCTCCTCCTGGGACTCCAGCGCGAGCTGGGCTTGACCGTGGTGTTCATCGCCCACGATCTCAGCGTCGTGCGCCACATGTGCGACCGCGTAGCCGTCATGTATCTGGGCAAGATCGTCGAGTTCGCCGCCAACGACGCGCTCTACTCGTTCCCGCGTCACCCTTACACGGGCGCCCTGCTGTCGGCGGTCCCCGTGCCCGACCCGACCGCTGCCCGGCGCGAGCGTCAGCTGCTGTCAGGCGATGTCCCGAGTCCCGCCAATCCACCATCGGCGTGCCGCTTCCACACGCGCTGCCCCAAGGCGCGCGATCTGTGCTCACAAGACGACCCGGTGTTCGAGTCCAAGGGCGGCGGGACGATGGCCGCCTGCCACTTCCCGCTCACCGAAGAAGAGGTCCGAACCCTCCTTCCGGCCTCGCTCGCGCTGGCTCAGTCCTCCTCGTCCTCGTCCTCGTCCTCGTCCTCGTCCTCGTCCTCGTCGTCGACGTAGAGCGATTCGCTGGCCAGCTCCTCGCCGCGGCCGCTCCACAACTTGATCTCGAGGTAATCCGAGCGGTAGTTGTCGGGCGCGATCAGCGTGAAGCGCTGCTCCAGGAGCTGACATTGATCGACGGCGAGGTCGGCCAGCTCTGCCGTAACCAGCGCTCCGCCGGGAATCATCGGAACCCCCCACACGAGCGTGATGTCGGCGGTCTTTCCGTCTTCGCCCCGCCAGGTCGCGATCACGTCGTCGTTCAGGTCGAGCTTCCAATCGGGGTTGTTCTCCGCCAGTTCGGCGGTGAAGTCGGCGCGCGCGGAGAAGTCGCTCGGCCCCTCGGAGACCTCGGTGAAGGACACGAACCCGAACAGTTCGTAGCCCTCCTCGGTCCGCGCCACGGCGGGAATGAAAGTCCGACCGCCGTAGGACCGGTCGGGAAACCACGAGATCTCGCCCGGCTCACCGATTTCCTCGCCCTCGGTGTCGAGCTCGCGCACCGCGGCGAGGAAGTGGTTCCGCAACGTGTCGGCCCAGCGGCCGTACGGGATCGGCTCCTGCGGCGGCTCCGCGGCGAAGCTGATTACGAAACGGTCGACGGGCGGCATGTGGGCGGGAGCATATGCCCTCAGAACGCTCCGCGCTGGCCCAGGACCGCCGGGATCGTTTTCAGCAGAATCGAGAGGTCGAGGAAGATCGACCACCGCTCGAGGTAAAGGAAGTCGAGGCGGACGAGCTCGTCGAAGTCGAGCTCCGAGCGCCCGGAGACCTGCCACAGCCCGGTGATCCCCGGGAGCACCAGATAGCGCTTCTTGTGCCACTCCTCGAGCCGCTCGAAGTCGCGCATCGGGAGCGGGCGCGGGCCGACGAGTGACATCTCGCCGCGAATCACGTTGACCAGCTGCGGCAGCTCATCGAGCGAGAAGCGCCTCAGGTAGCGGCCGACCGGGGTGAGACGGGGATCCAGGCGGATCTTGAACAGGGCGCCGCTCTGCTCGTTGAGCGACTCGAGATCGTCCTGGATCTGATCCGCGTGGTCGCGCATGGTGCGGAACTTGAAGCAGTAGAACGGCTTGCCCGCCATTCCCGGCCTGATCGAGCGGTAGATCGCCGGCCCGCGCGAGCTGAGCCTGACCGCGATGGCGATCGCCAGCATCACCGGTGAGAGCAAGATCAAGCCGATCGTCGATAGGACGAGGTCGAAGGTCCGCTTGAGCGCGTAGTCGAGGCCCTCGAACACCGGCGGCCGGAGCTTGAACAGTGGGACGGTCTGGCCGGGGACGAACTCGGCTCGGTCGATCAGGATCTCCATCGTCGTCGGCGCTACCTGAACGGTGATGCCGCGCTGATGGCAGAGGTCGACGAGCTCGACCGCCTTCTCCTGGGGGAAGTCGGGATCGGCGATGATCACTTCCTGGACGCGTTCGGACGCCAGCACCTCCGCGAGTTGGTCGAGTTGGCCAAGTGATCGCAGGCCGTTCTTGGGGCGCGGGGTCAGCGAGATGTAGCCGGCCACGTCGACCCTCGTCCGGGCGCGACTGGCCAGCGCGTGCGCCACCGCCTCGATGTGGTTCCCCGAGCCGACCAGCAGCGCTCGCCGGCGGTAGCCCGCCAGCTCCAGCAACCACCCGGTGAACCGCAGATGCAGTTCGCGCAGCGCGGTTATGTAAACCGTGCCGAAGAACAGCGACCCGTAAAAGATGAAATAGCTCGAGAAGTGCTGGCCGCTGGCCAGCGCGAACACGAGCGAGATGATCGTCGCGTAGAACAGCGCGGTGGCGATCTTCGCCAAGCCCGGCCGGCGCGGGCGGTCGGCGTAGAGGTCGACGCGAGCGAACATCAGCACCGTGATCAGGTAGGCGAATGGGATCCAGTGCCGGATCTCGCTCCAGCCGTAGCTGAGGTCGAAGTCGCCCCGGAACAGCAGCTTGACCATGATCGCCGTGTACAGCCCTGCGGTCACGCCGATGAAATCGAGCAGGAGGAGCGACAGTACGCGGGTCACCCGCCGCAACGTTTCGAGCCGCAGCAGGAACGAGAGAATGGCGGGACGCTTGCGCCTGACGTCTCGCTCGGGCAGCACGATCGGGGCGTCGAGGTGCCCGTTCGTGGTGTCGGTGGCCTCTCTCTCGCCGATCGTCACGTTTCGATTAGTCCCTGCGGGATTTCGCTACGTGCTAACGCTATCTTGTGGGCGAAGTTACGGGGTATTGTCTAAACCGGGTTTCAGGGGCACCTAAACCGGGGCACTACCTGGCAGCGCCAACCAGCGCCTCGGCGCCCGACTGTTCGATGGTTCGCTTCAGGCCTTCGCGCAGATCGATGGTCGGATTCCAACCGAGAATCTCTCGCGCCAGCGTGATGTCCGGTTGGCGTACCTGGGGGTCGTCCGTGGGCAGCGCCTCGAACACGATTTGCGACCGCGTGCCGGTTACGTCGATCACCGTCTTGGCGAGCTCGAGCAGGGTGAACTCGTCCGGGTTGCCGATGTTGACCGGATCGTGGTGACCCGACTCAGCGAGCGCGATGATCCCGCGAATCAGGTCGTCGACGTAGCAGAAGGAGCGCGTTTGGGAGCCGTCCCCGAAGACCGTGATCGGTCGGTCCTGGAGGGCCTGGCGCAGGAAGGTGGGGATCGCGCGGCCGTCGTGGGGGCGCATCCGGGGTCCATACGTGTTGAAGATCCGCACGATCGCGGTGTCGACACCCTGCTGGCGGTGATAGGCCATCGTCAGCGCCTCGGCGTAGCGCTTGGCCTCGTCGTAGACGCCCCGTGGGCCGATCGGGTTGACGTGACCCCAGTAGCTCTCGGGCTGGGGGTGGATCTCGGGGTCGCCGTAGACCTCACTCGTCGACGCGGTGAGGAACCGCGCGCGATGGCGCTTGGCCAGGCCGAGCGTGTGATGGGTCCCGTAGGAACCGACCTTGAGCGTGTGCAGCGGCAGGCGCAGATAGTCGATCGGCGACGCCGGTGAGGCCAGGTGGTAGACGAAGTCGATCGGCTCCTCGACGAAGTAGGGCTCGATGATGTCGACGTTGTGGTGCACGAACTGCTCGGTCCGGATGTGGGCGATGTTCGCCAGCGAGCCCGTCTCGAGGTTGTCGACGCAGATCACGCGGTTCCCCTGAGCCAGCAACTCATCGCATAGGTGAGAGCCGAGGAATCCGGCTCCCCCGGTGACGAGACACGTGGACATGGGCGCAAATCTACCTGGGGACTCGGTCTGAGGTGTGGCGGTGCTGACACGTCGCAGCCCGGGTGCCGCCCTTGACCATTAGGATGTCGCTGCTGATGGCGGCGTCACGATTCATCGAGCGGCTCACCGAGCAGATCGGTTACGAGTTCGCTGCCTCGCAGCAGTACATCGCCAACGCGGTCTATTACGACGCCCAGACGTTGCCGCGTCTCGCCGCCTTCTTCTACCAGCAGGCGGTCGAGGAGCGCAATCACGCGATGATGATGGTCCAGTACGTGCTCGACGCCGACGCCAATGTGACGATTCCCGGGGTCGCGGCGCCCGAGACCCAGTTCGCGGATGTGGTCGCCCCGGTGGCGCTCGCGCTCGAGCAGGAGAAACGGGTCAGCGATCAGGTCGCCGACCTAATGGGCGTGGCACGCGAGGAGCGCGACTTCCTCAGCGAGCAGATCCTCCAGTGGTTCCTCAAGGAGCAGATCGAGGAGGTCGCCTCGATGTCCTCGCTGCTCGACGTCGTGCAGCGCTCGAGCGATAGCCCGATGTTCATCGAGGACTATCTGGCCAGGGAGCAGTCCGGTTCGAAGGCCTCCGATCCCACGGCGCCTCCGGCGGCGGGCGGCGCGCTCTAGGCCGGTCGCGAGCTCGAACGGCGCAGGACGTGCAGATCTCCGCGCCGGATCGTCAGGCGCTCGGAGTCGAAGTGCTCGAGCAGCGCCTGGGCGAACTTGCGCGAGGTGCCGAGCTCGTCGCGTAGCTGGGACAGGGTGATCGCGCCTCCGCCCCGCTGCGCGATCGCCCTGATCCGCTCGCGGGCGTCATCCAGCGCGTCGGCGTGATAGTGCAGCGACCGCGATACCCGGACCGCCTTGCCCGCCGCCCGTAGGGCCTCGAGGTCGTCGGGGTCAAGCTCCGAGTCGAGCGGGGGCTCGAAGCCGGCCTCCCGGAGCCGTTGCTCGAGCGCGACCGCGCTCGGGCCGAGCTGGGGGTCGGCGGGCGCGGCGGCTCGGCGGGCTGAGCCGGTTTGGCGGCGGTCAGAGGCGTCGCTTCCGCGCTTGGATCCTCGCCGCGGGCAAGCTTCTCCAGTCGCGCCATCGCGTCCCGCGACGGCCCGTGCTTGCGCGGGTGGGGGTCGAGGACGATCCCACCGCCGAGCGTGTCCGGGGGCGCGATCTGGCGGATCACGAGCCGGTCCCCGCGCGCCGGCACGAGCGCTCGCTCGAGCCGGATCTGCCAGAACCGTCCCCCCAGCCAGGCCAGGCGCGCCGGCGCCTCCCGCGTTCCGTGGTGGACCTGGACGCGGTCTCCGGGCTCGGGTTCGTCCTCGGTGAACTCGAGCGCGGCGTCGATCAGGTAGGTCGGCCTCAGATCGGCGCCCGTGGCGGTCAGCACTTCGCCGCGCTCGATCTCGCCCACGCTGATCCCGGACAGGTTGACGGCCACGCGCTGCCCGGCGGCCGCGCTCGGCAACTGCTGGTCGTGCACCTGGACGCCGCGCACGCGGGCCCGCCGGCCGCTCGGGAGCAGCATCACCTCATCGCCTCGCCCGATCTCGCCCGACCACAGCGTGCCCGTCACCACGGTTCCCGCACCGCGGATTGAGAACACGCGATCGACGTGCAGCCGCGGTGGTCCCGGGTCCCCGGCGCGGCTCGTCACCGTGCCCGCGACTGACGCGAGCGCTCTACGCAAGTCCTCGATCCCGGCCCCCGTGCGGGACGAGACGGCCACCGCCGGCGCCGCGGGCAGCAGCTCCGCGGCCTCGAGCAGCGCGGGCTCGGGATCGGCGAGGTCGGCCTTGGTCACCGCGACCACGCCGGTCGTGATCGCCAGCGCCCGCAGCACCGCCGCGTGCTCGCGGGTCTGCGGCATCACGCCGTCGTCGGCCGCGATCGTCATCAGATAGAGGTCGAACCCGCTCGCGCCGGCGACCATCGTACGCACGAACCGCTCGTGGCCGGGGACGTCGATCACCGACAGCCGCCGACCCGATGGGAGCTCGAGCGAGGCGTAGCCGAGCTCGATCGAGATGCCGCGGGCCCGCTCCTCGGGCAACCGATCGGTATCGGCGCCGGTCAGCGCCCGGATGAGGGCCGTCTTGCCATGGTCGATGTGCCCCGCGGTCCCGAGCGTCAGCGGCCCAATGACGGGGCCACTAGCCGTGGTCATTCGCCCGCGAGCGCCAGGCGCACGGCCGCGATCACCAGCTCGGCCTCGCCATCGCTGAGCGTGCGCGGATCGAGGAGCAAGCGACCGTCGTGGATCCGTCCGAGCACGGGCGGATCGCCGGCGCGTAACTTCTCCGCCACGCGACTCGGATCCTCGCGCGCGACGATCGCCACCGCGGGCCCTTCGAGCTCGAGCAGCGGCAACGCGCCGCCGCCGACCCTGGCCACCGTCCCGATCACCTCGGCGGCCCCGCCGATTCCGGCCCGGATCCGCTCCGCGCGGGTCTCGAGCGCTTCAGCGGGTGCGTCGAGCATCGCCAGCACGGGGATCTCGCGCCGGGCTCTCGACGGATCGCGATACAGCGCCAGCGTGGCCTCGAGCGCGGCCAGCGAGAGCTTGTCGATCCGCACCGCCCGGGCCAGGGGGTGGGCGCGGGCGGCGGCGATCGCGTCCGCCCGCCCCACCAGCAAACCCGCCTGCGGGCCGCCCAGGAGCTTGTCGCCCGAGCAGCACACGATCGCGCTGCCGGCGGCGATCGAGCGCCTCATCGCCGGCTCCTCGCCGAGCGCGGGGATCCCGCCGGCGTCGTCGAGTACGCCGGAGCCGACGTCGTCGATCACCGGCGCGCCGAGCGAGCACAGCTCCTCGATCGAAACGTCCTCGACGAACCCGAGCGTGCGGAAGTTGGACTGATGGACGCGCAGGATCGCGGCGCCCTCACCGCCCAGCGCGCGCTCATAGTCGCGCCGCCGCGTCCGGTTGGTGGTCCCCACCTCGATCAGCCGCGCGCCCGACTGGGCGATGACCTCCGGGATCCGGAAGCCGCCGCCGATCTCGACCAGATGGCCGCGGGAGACGACGACCTCGCCACCCGGCCCCGCCACCGCCGCCACGGCCAGCAGCACGGCGGCCGCGCCGTTGTTGACGACGATCGCCGCCTCGGATCCAGTCAGCTCGGATAGCAGGCCTTCGACGTGGGCATGGCGCGAGCCCCGCTCGCCCGTGGTGAGCTCGAGCTCGAGGTTGCAGTAGCCCTCGGCGGCGCGCGCCACAGCGGCGCGCGCCGCGCCGGCCAGCGGGGCCCGTCCGAGGTTGGTGTGGACGATCACCCCGGTCGCGTTGATCACGGGGCGCAGCGATGGCCGGTCGAGCTCGAGCAGCAGCTGGCGGGCGCGAGCGGTCAGGTCGTCGGCGATCTCAGCCTCGGGAGTGGGGTCGTCGGTGGCGCCCGCGGGAGCGGTGAGGATCGCCTCGCGCCGCTCCTCGATCGCCCGCCGGGCGGCGGCGACGGCGAGCCGGTGGGGCGCGTCGAGCTCGGCGGCCAGCTCGTGGACCGCGGGCAGCTCCCTCAGACGGGCCGATCCGGCGTCGTCCCTGGCACCCATTGGCCTTCTTCCTTCTTCCAGATCGTCGCCTGAGCCTTGATCTGATCGATGATCTCCCGCGCCCCGGCGAACGCTTCCGCGCGATGCGGCGCCGAAGCCGCGACCGTCACCGAGGCCTCGGACAGCGGCACGGTGCCGACCCGATGCTCGGCGGCCGCGGCACACAGGCCATGGCGCTCGATCGCCGCGGCGACGATCTCGGCGATCTGACGCTCGGCCATCGGCGCGTAAGCCTCGTATTCGAGCTCCGCGACCTCGCGCGTCACGCCCTCGAAGGTGACGATCGCGCCGGCGCGGGGATCGCGGACGAGCGCCACGATCCGCTCCAGCGACAGCGGCTCGCCGGTCACGCGAGCGTGAAGGGCGCCGACCGAACCGCCGGAGACGGGGGGGATCAGGGCGAGCTCGTCGCCGCTCGAAAGCTCCGCCTCGGCCGCCGCATACTCCTGGTTGACCGCCATCACGACCGGCACGCCGTCGGTCAGCGGCGCCAGCTCGGCCAGCGCATCGCTGACTCGCGCCCCCTCGGGAAGCTCGAGCTCGATCTCACCGACTCCGGCGCGCTCGCGCAGCGCTGCGAACAAACGGATACGTACCTGCACTCCACAAAGGCTAAGGCCTCTGTTGGGAGACCGTTAACTAATGCGGCCAAACCTGCTGGTTTGCTTATCCTGGCCCCAGCTGGGGTGCAATCGAAAAGGAGTCTCATGCGTACATGGAGGAGTTGGTTAGCCGTCGTCGCCTCATTGGCGTGCGTCGGGGCACTCGCCGCCTGCGGAAGCAGCTCGTCGTCGAGCAGTAGCGCAACCTCGAGCGCCAGCCCGACGAGCAGCGCCAGCGCGACTACCAGCGCCACCACGAGCGCCGCCGGGGGCGGCGTGGCCTCGGTTGAGGCGCTCGTCCCGGCCGCGGTCAAGAGCAAGGGAACGATCACCGTCGCGGCCGACGCGAGCTACGCCCCGAATGAGTTCATCGGGCCCGACGGCCACACCGTCGTGGGCATGGACGCGGACTTGAGCAACGCGCTGGCGACGGCGATGGGTTTGAAGGCCAACATCGTCAACGCCACCTTCGACACGATCATTCCGGGCCTCCAGGCGGGTAAGTACGACATGGGTGCCTCGTCGTTCACCGACACGTTGGCCCGCGAGAAGGTCGTCGACTTCGTCGATTACTTCGCCGCCGGCACATCCTTCTTCACCAAGGCCTCGGGCGGGACCGACGTGACCGGGCTTGCGGACCTGTGCGGCAAGACGGTGTCGGTCGAGAGCGGCACCACCGAGCAAACCGACGCGCAGGGCCAGAGCGCCAAGTGCGTCAAGGACGGCAAGGCGAAGGTGAACGTGCTCGTGTTCCCGACCCAGACGGCGGCCAACCTCGCGCTGTCGAGCGGTCGCGCGCAGATCTCGATGGCCGACTCGCCAGTGGCGGCGTACCAGGTCAAACAGTCCAACGGTGAGTTCAAGCTCGTCGGGCCGACCTACGGGACCGCGCCGTACGGACTGGCACTGCCCAAGACGCTCGGGCTGACCCGGGCCGTCCAGGCCGCGCTGCTCCATCTCGAGGCGGACGGCACTTACAAATCGATTCTCGACAAGTGGGGGATCGCGGCCGGGGCGATTCCGGCCTCGGAGATGAAGATCAACGGGGCAACGAGCTGAGCTGATCGGCAAACTACGGCTCCGAGGTGAGTACCTCAGAGCTTCCTGACGAACGGACGGAGCGGCCCGACGACATCAAGGCCGTTCCGGTCCGGCGTCCCGGACGGTGGATCGCCGCGTTCGTGGTGCTGGTCATCGCCGCCTCGCTCGTGCGGTGGGTCATCACCAACCCCAACTTCGAGTGGCACGTCGTCGGCCAGTACCTGTTCGACTCGCGCGTCCTAGCCGGCGTCGTGAGGACGATCTACCTGACAGTGATCTCGATGGCGATTGGGATCGTCCTCGGGGTCATCCTCGCGGTCATGCGACTGTCGCCCAACCCGATCGTCTCGGGCGCCAGCTGGCTCTACATCTGGTTCTTCCGCGGCACGCCGCTCTTGGTCCAGGTGCTGTTCTGGTACAACATCGCCGCGCTGTTCAACCCCAGCCACACGATCGCGCTGGGGATCCCGTTCGGGCCCTCGTTCATCCACGCCAACGCGAACAGCCTGATCACGACGTTCGTCGCGGTGATCCTCGCCTTCGGCCTCAACGAGGGCGCCTACATGGCCGAGATCGTGCGTGCGGGGATCATCTCGGTCGACGAAGGTCAGACGCAGGCGGCGGAATCGCTCGGCATGTCACGGATCCAGGCGCTGCGCCTGATCGTCCTGCCCCAGGCGATGCGCGTGATCATCCCGCCGACCGGGAACGAGGTGATCTCGATGCTGAAGAACACCTCGCTCGCCTACGTGGCGGCTTACACCGAACTGCTCTATTCAGTCACCCAGATCTATGACGTCACTTACCAGACGATCCCGTTGCTGATCGTGGCGAGCATCTGGTATCTCGCGATGACGAGCGTCCTGTATGTCGGTCAGTATTTCATCGAGCGCCACTACGGGCGTGGGTTCTCGCGCGCCGAGCGGGTCACCATGCGCGCGCGGTGGCTTGGACTGGGATCACGGGAGCGGCCACATGCCTGACGAGATGGTCAGGGCCGAAGGCGTCCACAAGCGTTTCGGCCGCCTCGAAGTGCTGAAGGGGATCAATCTGGAAGTGCGGCGTGGCGAGGTGATGTGCATGCTCGGGCCGAGCGGATCGGGGAAATCGACCTTCCTGCGCTGCATCAACCACCTGGAGAAGATCAACTCGGGCCGGCTGTACGTGGACGGCGAGCTGGTCGGCTACCGACAGGTGGGGGACAAGCTGCACGAGTTGCACGAGCGTGACGTCGCGCACAAGCGAGCGGAGATCGGGATGGTGTTCCAGCACTTCAACCTGTTCCCGCACATGACCGCGCTCGAGAACGTGACGCTGGCGCCGACCAAGGTGCTCAAGGTCGGCCGCGACGAATCGCGCGAGCGAGCGCGCGAGCTGCTGAACCGCGTCGGACTGGGCGACAAGCTCGACACCTACCCGGTGGCTCTGTCGGGAGGCCAGCAACAGCGCGTGGCGATCGCCCGGGCGCTGGCCATGGAGCCGAAGCTGATGCTGTTCGATGAGCCGACCTCGGCGCTCGACCCCGAGCTGGTCGGCGACGTCCTCGACGCGATGCGCCAGCTGGCCCGGGACGGGATGACGATGATCGTGGTCACGCACGAGATGGGCTTCGCGCGGGAAGTGGCCGACACCGCGGTATTCATGGACGGTGGGGTGATCGTCGAGTCGGGCAAGCCGTCGCAGGTCCTCGTCTCGCCGCGGGAGGAGCGGACGCAGGCGTTTCTTTCTAAGGTGCTGTGAGGGCGTCCGGCGCGCGAGCGCCGGTAATCTGCATCTATGGCCACCGCCGACGAGCACCGCACGATCGCGCCGATCGTCGGGCCGGACGATCCCCGCCGGTTCACCGATTCGGGGATCGAGGTCGAGCGGCTTTACACCGAACACGACCTTCCGCCCGACCTGGGCCAGAAGCTCGGCGAGCCCGGCGAGTATCCGTTCACCCGCGGCATCCACCCCAACATGTACCGCGGCCAGCTGTGGACCCACCGCCAGTACGCCGGCTACGCGAGCGCCAAGGAGTCCAACCAGCGCTACCACTACCTGCTCGAGCACGGCTCGACCGGGCTGAGCATGGCGTTCGACCTCCCTACGCAACTCGGCCTGGACTCGGACGACCCGCGGTGCCTCGGCGAGGTCGGCCGCACCGGCGTTGCGATCGACACGATCGATGACATGCGCACCGCGTTCGAGGGGATCCCGCTCGACCGGGTCTCGACCTCGATGACGATCAACGCGCCGGCGTCGGTGTTGCTGCTGCTCTACGAGCTGGTGGGCGAGGAGCAGGGCATCGAGTCGAGCCGGCTGCGGGGCACGACTCAGAACGACATCCTCAAGGAGTACATCGCCCGCGGCAACTTCATCTACCCGCCCGACGGCGCGATCCGGCTGACCACCGATCTGTTCGCCTACTGCCGCGAGCGGGTGCCGAAGTGGAACACGATCTCGATCAGCGGCTACCACTTCCGCGAGAAGGGGTGCTCGGCCGTCCAGGAGGTCGCGTTCACGCTCGCCAACGGAATCGCCTACGTGCAGGCGGCGCTCGAGGCCGGCCTGGTGATCGACGAGTTCGCCCCGCGTCTGGCCTTCTTCTTCAACTGCCACAACAACGTCTTCCAGGAAGTGGCCAAGTTCCGCGCCGCCCGGCGGATGTGGGCCGAGATCATGCGGGAGCGGTTCGGCGCCAAGGACGAGCGCTCGTGGCGCCTGCGCTTCCACACTCAGACCGGCGGCGTGACGCTCACCGCCCAGCAGCCGGAGAACAACATCGTCCGGGTCGCTCTACAGGGGTTCGCGGCCGTCTGCGGCGGGACCCAATCGCTGCACACCAACGGCTTCGACGAGGCGCTGGCGCTGCCGACCGAGCGGGCGGCCAAGATCGCGTTGCGCACCCAGCAGATCATCGGCTACGAGTCCGGCGCCGCCGACACCGTCGATCCGTTCGCCGGCTCGTACTTCATCGAGGCGCTGACCGACGAGATCGAGCTCCGCTCTAAAGAGCTGATCGCCAAGATCGACGGGTTCGGCGGGTCGGTACAGGCGATCGACTTCATGAAGGCGGAGATCGAGGAGTCCGCCTTCGGCTACCACGAGCGGTACCGGACGGGGCAGGACATCGTGGTCGGGGTCAACAAGTTCGTCGAGGACTCACCCGAGGTCCCGGACATCCTCCGGGTCGACCCCGAGTCCGAGCACCAGCAGGTCGAGCGGCTCAAGGCGTTCAAAGCGGGCCGCGACCCGGAGTTGGTGGAGCGCCGGCTCGGGGAGGTCCGCCGCGTGGCCGAGGGCACCGACAACGTGTTGCCGGTCCTGCGCCAGGCCCTCAAGGACCGCTGCTCGCTCGGCGAGGTCTGCGGCGCGATGCGCGACGTCTTCGGCCAGTACCAGCCCACTTTCTAGTGTCCAGCGCCCTCGGGGGCGCTACGGGGAATTGCAAGCGACTGGTCCGCTGAAGGACTCGCGCCGGGCCGAGCGAACCACGAAACATGAGTGACATCGAGGTGAGCAGGACCCTGGTCAAATCCCCGCCGGAGCTTTGGACCGAGCTCAGCAACGCGGCCTCGCTGGGCCGCCACCTGAATCCGCTCGGCGAGATCCGGATCACGAGGCTCGTACCCGAGACCACCGTAGCCTGGGAGGGCGAACGCGTTAGCGGCACGGTGCGGCTCGAGCCTTCGGGCTGGGGAACTCGCGTCATCCTCCAGGCGCGGGCGGCCGATGCTGAGTCGCCGGCTGTCGCTACTCAGGTAGAGACAGCCGTCGCTGAGCCTCGGCCGGCCGTCGCCGATTCGCCGGCCACGGAGGCGACTTCACCGCGCCCCCGTGGCCGCTTCATGTCGCGCGTGCGCGGCTGGTTCGCTCCCCGTCCAGCCCCGCCATCGCCCCCCCAGCCGCACCCAGAACCCGCCGCGCCGGCCGGCGTCTCAGATCCGCCGCCGGACCCGGGCGACGGGCCAACGGCCGACCCCGACGCACCGGAGGTCGATGCTGTCCTCGCGGCGGCTCTCGAAAGTCTCGGCCAGGCCCACCACCGGCCGTATTCGCGCCAGTAGGGCTTCGCCCGCGGCGGCGGCGCCTTGCCAGTTGACGGCCGGCTTGCGCACGCGGCAGAGTTCACAATTTGATGACTCCCTCGCGCCGCATGATCGGATGGTGGTTGTCGCTGTTGGTGACCTTGGTCAGCGCCTCCGCCGCGCTCGGCGCCGCCCCTGCCCAGCCGTCCGCCGCGCTCGGCGCCACCCCCGCCCAACAGGCCGTCGCGGCGGTGCGCCAGTTCCTCGCCACCCATGGCCACGGCTGTCCTCATTTCACCGTCCAGCGGGTGCGCGCGCACGCGACGACGGCGGCCGAGGTGAGCGACACGCGCCCGGCGGGCTATGACGTGATCGCCCAGCTCACGCGCGCCACCGAACCGGCCGAGTTTCTCGTCAGCGCAGGACAGGTCTACCCCGACGACCCCGTGGCGGGTGCGCTCGCCATCGGCTGCCACGCGACCCCGCCAGCGCCGGCGACCGCGCTGGCCTGGCACGCGCTGCCGTACCTCAATCTCGGCTCCGGCGCGATCGAGAGCGGCTCCGACGGTCCGTGGAGCGGAGCTCACGTCAACCACGCTTTGCCGACGTTCGCGATCCAGTTTCCCGAAGGCGACAGCGGTCCGGTGTGGGCCGCCACGTGCTCGGCCCACAAGCAGACGGTCAGGTTCGGGCGCACGGTGTACCTGCTCGGCCCCCCGGACTCGCTGAGCTTCCTGCTCACGGCGGCGGTGGTCGGCTCCCACGCGCCCGCCCTCTCCCAGGTGAGATTGGTCATCAACGGGCAGACGGTGTTGCAGGCCGCGCCGAGCGACGGCTACGTGGCGGGGGAGATTCCGGCCTCCGCGCTCAGCTCGATCGGATATGGCGAGAGCACGATCCAGGTGATCGTGGTCAAGCCGGCCAGCGGGCCGTGCAACGGAAAATCGGCCCAGCAGTACGGCGTGCACTTCACGATCACCGGACACTTCCATGCCGACACGATCGCCTCGAGCCGTCCGGTGACCGGCACGTTGGGCTGTGGTGCCACCGGGTGCCGTGGGCGCGCCGCGCTGGCATTCTCGCTCACCAACGAGGGTCCGGTCGAGTTGCTCGAGCCTCGATTCGACCTGTTCCTCACGCTCGCCGAACCCCACGAAGTCAGCGCGCCGTACTTCTCGGCGGTCCAGTCCGGGCTGACCGGCATCCGCTGCCACTTCAATCGGCCCGCCAAACGCGAGTACCACGTGTACTGCGACTGGTCACCGTTCGCGCCCGGGGCGAGCGGCACGCTCGAGTTCAAGTTCCCCTACCGCGTGTCGGGGGCCTCGCGTGCCGTCCCGATCAGCGAGCGGTGGTCCGACGCGTGGAGTTTCCCGGCTCCGTACGGCCCCGGAAGCCTGGGCGCGAGCGGCAGCCAGACGATCACCGTGTGCCGGCCGACGAGCGCGAGCTGCCCTTCGGCGATCCGGATTTCCTAGACTCGCGGACGTCTGATGCGCGACCAGGCCCCCGAGACCTACGACGAGAAGCTCGAGCAGCTCCAGGAGTTGCGCCGAGAGGCGCTCCACGCCGGCTCGGAGGCGGCGGTCGCCAAGCAGCACGAGCGGGGCAAGTACACCGCCCGCGAACGCGTCGAGAAGCTGCTCGACCCCGGCTCGTTCCAGGAGCTCGACACGTTCGTGCGCCACCGGACCTACGAGTTCGACATGCAGAAGAACCGGCCCTACGGCGACGCGGTCGTGACCGGCCACGGCACGATCGACGGCCGGCGGGTGTGCGTGTTCAGCCAGGACTTCACCGTGTTTGGCGGCTCGTTGGGCGAGGTCATGGGCGAGAAGATGTGCAAGATCATGGATCTGGCGGCCCGGATCGGCTGTCCGGTGATCGGCATCAACGACTCCGGGGGCGCCCGCATCCAGGAGGGCGTGGTGTCGCTCGGCGCCTACGGGGACGTGTTCGTCCGCAACGTGATGTGCAGCGGCGTGATCCCCCAGATCAGCCTGATCATGGGTCCGTGTGCCGGCGGCGCCGTGTACAGCCCGGCGATGACCGACTTCATCTTCATGGTCAAGGAGACCAGCCACATGTTCATCACCGGTCCCGACGTGATCAAGGCGGTGACCGGCGAGGAGGTCGGGTTCGAGGAGCTCGGGGGCGCGATGTCGCACAACTCGCGCTCGGGGGTGGCTCATTTCGCCTCCGAGGACGAGGACGCGTGTCTAGAGGACACGCGCTACCTGCTCAGCTTCCTGCCCCAGAACAACCTCGAGACCCCGCCGCGGGTGCAGCCGACCGACGATCCGCTGCGGATGGACCCCGAGCTCGATCACGTCGTCCCCGACAATTCCAACAAGCCCTACGACATGCGCGACGTGATCCGCCTGATCGTCGACGACGGCGAGTTCTTCGAGGTCCACGAGCACTACGCGCGCAACATCGTCTGCGGCTTCGCCCGGCTCGACGGCTACTCGGTCGGGGTGGTCGGCAACCAGCCCAATCAGCTCGCGGGCGTGCTCGACATCGACTCCTCGACCAAGGCGGCCCGGTTTGTGCGCACGTGCGACGCGTTCAACATCCCGCTGATCACGTTCACCGACGTCCCCGGCTTCCTCCCCGGCACCAACCAGGAGTGGGGCGGGATCATCCGCCACGGCGCCAAGCTGCTCTACGCCTACACCGAGGCGACGGTACCCAAGATCACGATCATCACCCGCAAGGCGTACGGTGGCGCCTACGACGTCATGGCCTCCAAGCACATGCTGGCCGACTTCAACTTCGCCTGGCCGACCGCGGAGGTCGCGGTGATGGGGCCCGACGGGGCGGTCAACATCATCTACCGCCGCGACATCTCCTCCTCGCCCACCCCCGACAGCCGCCGCCAGAAGCTGATCAACGACTACAAGGCCCACTTCGCCAACCCCTACGCGGCGGCCGAGCGGGGCTACATCGACGACGTGATCGTCCCCCACGAGACGCGCCCGAAGATCATCACCGCGCTCCAGACGCTGCAGACCAAGCGCGTCGCGGGTCCGAAGCGCAAGCACGGGAACATCCCGCTGTAGCGGGCCTGTGGGGAATGCGTCGGGCTATTCCTGACGGATCTCCCACGCCCCTCAGAGATCGACGGTCTGGGCCTCCACGCGGTCCTGGCGCCAGGCGGCCAGCGCGGCTTGCGCCACCGCGAGGTCCTGGATGGCGAGCCCCGTCGAGTCGAACAGCGTCACCGCCTCAGGGCCGGGTCGACCGGGGGCGTCGCCGGCCAGGACGGCGCCCAACTCGGTCACGTCGGCGCGGGTGACGAGGCCGGCGTTGACCGCCGGGGTGAGCTCGCCGCCGTGTGAGGCCTGCTCCCACTCGTCGCAGAACAGCGCGCAGGCGGTGACCGCCTCGATCGTGGCCTCGGACTTGCCCGGCCCGTCGGCGCCGAGCATGTTGAGGTGCAGCCCGGGGCGCAGGTCCTCGCGCCGGACGATGATCTCGGCGCCCGGGGTGATGCAGCAGGCGACGTCGCAGGCCAGGGCGTCCAAGCGGGAGCCGGTCGCCCAGCCGAGCTCGTCGGCCAGCGCGCGGGCGGCCTCGGGACGGGGATCGGAGCAGACGCCGGCGCCGTAGCCGGCCGCCACCAGACAGCGGGCGGTCCAGGCGCCGTACACCCCGCAGCCGATGATCCCGACCGAACGGGCACCCGGCGCGGCGAGGGCCCGGGTCGCCACCGCGGCCACCGCTCCGGTCCGCAGGGCGGTGACCGAGCGCGCGTCGAGCAGCATCAGCGGCTCGCCGGTGGTGGCGTCCGACAGGCAGACGACGCCGTACACGCTGAGCAGCCCGCGACCGAGGTTGCCGGGGAACGAGCAGATCCACTTGAGCAGCGCGAGCCCGTCGCCGAGGGCCGGCATGGCGCGGAAGTCGCCGAACGGCGGGCTCAGGAGGTACACCTTGGCCGGCATCGTCCAGTCGCCGGCGTGGAAGCGCTCGAGCGCGGCTCCCACGCGCTCGATCGCCTCGGCGGGGGTGACCGCGCTGAGCACCGCGTCGTAGTCGAGGACGGGGATCATCGGGCCGGGCACGATACCCTCCCCGGGGCGATGAACCGGCGCCCACAGCTCAGGATCGTCGCCCCCGGGGCCTCTCCCGAGGAGGCGGCGGCGGTCGTCGCCGCGCTCGAGCGGTTCATGCGTGCGACCGCGCCGCTCCCCGCGCCGCCGGCGCCGCGCCGGAACCCGTGGCAGCAGGCGGCGCTGCAGGAAGGCGTGCTGCGCGAGCCGCAGCTGCCCCCGCCCTGGGCGTAAGTACGGCGCCCGCGCACGTTCAGTGAGCCTCACTGATGACGGCCCGGACGGTCGGGCCTAGCTTGCCCTCACCATCGAGGAGAGAGGGATGAGCAAATGCGTAAGTTCGCTGGATCGGTAAGCGCCTCGGCGGCCGTCGTGCTGGCGGCGGTGGCAATCGCGGCGCCGGCCCCGTCGGCCCTGGCCACCGGCACCGTCCGCGCTCGCGCGGTCACGGAGACCTTCCACTACACCGGGGCACCACAGACCGCGGTCGTGCCCGCCGGCATGGACCTCGCGACGGTTCGGGTGCTCGGCGGCCACGGCGGACGCGACCTCTACGCCGGCGGCACCGTCGGTGGCGACGGAGCCGACGTCCGGGGGCGGTTCGGCGTCGCGCCGGGCGAGACGCTGACCGTCAAGGTCGGCGGCTACGGCGGCGACAACAGCGATGACACGAACCCCGGCGGCGGTGGTTGGGGCGCGACCGGCAACGGTGGCCGGGGCGGCGGCGGGTCGTCATTCGTAGCCGGCGCGGGCGGGGGCGGAGCCAGCGGGATCGAGGCCGGCGAACAGTTCCTGGTCGTGGCCGGCGGCGGCGGGGGCGCCGGGGGCTGGGGGTTCAGCGGCACCGGCGGGCCTGGCGGCAGCAGCGGGCTGACGGTGGACGACGGTCACTCGGGCTCGGGGGCCGGTGCCGGCCGCGGTGGTGGTGGCGGCGGCCACAATCAGAGCTCGGGCGGCCCCGGTTCGGACGGGAGCTGGGCCGGCGGTGGCGGTGGTGGTGGCGGCGCCGGCTGGGTCGGCGGTTCCGGCGGCGTCGGCGGCGCGGTCGGTGGCGGCGGTGGGGGTGGTGGCGGCGCGGGCTCGTCGCACATCGCCGCCCGGGTCGAGCGCGTGGAGATCAAGCGCGGCCCGCTCGACGGCCGCGACGGCGAGATCACGATCACCTGGGAGAGCACGGGCGACCTCCGCTGCGCCGATCAGGCGATGGGCGTGGACTACGACTCGACCGGGACGCCCTATCAGCTCCACTGTGCCGGCTCGGTCGCGCCCGGGGGCTTCCGCCTGCTGGAGGGTCCCGTCCACGGCCGGCTAGAGGATCTCGACCTCGTCCACGGGACGTTCAGCTACCGGCCTGACGACGGCTTCGCCGGCACCGACCGGATCAGGTTCGCGCCCGTGGCCGGCGGACGGGAGCTGACGCCGTTCACGGTGTCGATCGTGGTCACGCGGCAATGCTTCGATGAGACCGTCTACGTTCCCGCGGCCGGCTCGGGGACGCCGGTGACGCTCCGGTGCGCGCCGTTCGACGGCATCGGCCACTTCGAGCTCTCGCAGCTCCCGAGTCACGGCCGGGTGACCGACCTGGATCTGTCCGCGGGCACGTTCAAGTACGTCCCGGCCGCCGACTTCGACGGGACCGACGCGATCAGGTTCGTGTGGCAGACGATCGACGGCCACCGCTCCAAGGCGGCGACGGTGACGCTGATCGTGGCGCCGCGGATCCCCGCGACCGAGATCTTCCACTACACCGGGGCGTCGCAGGTGGTCGAGGTGCCCGACGGCGCGGACCTCGCCGTGGTCAAGCTGATCGGCGGCCACGGCGGCCGCGTCCACTTCGCGCCCGACGGGGGCACCGGGGCCGAGGTCTCAGGACAGTTCGCGGTCACCTCGCGCGAGCTGCTGACGCTGAAGATCGGCGGCTACGGCCTCGACGGCAACGGCGATACCCACCCCGGGTACGGCGGCTGGGGCGCGACCGGGTCCGGTGGCCGGGGCGGGAGCTCCTCGATCCAGGACCGCGCCGGCGGTGGCGGCGCCACCGGGATCGAGCTCGACGGCCAGTTCGTGGCCGTGGCGGGCGGCGGCGGTGGCGCCGGCGGCAAGGGCGGCAACGGCCAGGGCGGCGGCGGCGGCAACAGCGCCGCCTCCGCCGGGAACGGTGAGTCCGGCGAGGGTTTCGACGCCGGCGGGGGCGGCACGGGGGCGGGCAACGACCGCGGCGACGGCGGTGTCGGCGGCAACGGCATCACCGCGCTCGGGGGGGCCGGCGGTGGCGGTGGCGGCGGCTGGCGCGGCGGCGGCGGCGGTGGCGGGGGCAACCTCGGGATCGCCGGCGCCGGAGGCGGAGGCGGAGGCGCGGGGTCCTCGTACACCTCCGAGCGGCTCGAGCGCCCGCACGTGCAGGGCGGCCCGTCCGAGGACGCCGCCGGGCTGATCTCGATCACCTGGGAGCACACCAGTCGCCTGGCCTGCCCCGACCAGCAGGCGACCGTCGCCTTCCAGTCGGCGGGCACGCCGTACGAGCTGCAGTGCGGCACGACCCCGGCGCCGTCGCGCTTCCGGCTCCTCGACGGGCCCGCCTACGGTCGCCTGGAAGGCGTGGATCTCGCCCACGGAACGTTCACCTACGTGCCGGCGATCGCGTTCTCGGAGACCGATCAGGCGCGGTTTGCGGCGATCGCCGGCGACGGCGAGTCGGCGCCGTTCACGGTTCGCTTCCGGGTCGACCGCGGATGCCTCGATCAAGCCGTGCGCGTCGCGCCGGACGGCCCCGGGACGGCGGTCGCGCTGGGATGTACGCGATGGGACGGCGTTGGCCACTACGAGGTCAGCCAGCCGCCTCATGGCCGCTTCCAGGACCTGAACCTGAGCGCGGGGACGTTCACCTACGTGCCCGACGCCGGGTTCCAGGGCACCGACACGATCACCTTCCGGTGGGTGTCGATGAACGGCCAGTTTCGGACGAACTCGGCGCTACTGACCCTGCACGTGGTCCCTGGCGTGCCGCCGGAATGCCCGGCGCAGCACCTGGATCGGGTGCCGAGCTCGGGCGTACAGGTCCAGCTCAGCTGTCCGGCTGTGGGCGGGGATCCCGGCTACCGGATCGTCCGCGTCCCCAAGCACGGCTACCTGAAGAACGTCGATCTGGCGGCGGGAACCGCGACCTACCTCCCCGACTCCGGGTATCTAGGTTCCGACGGCCTGACCTTCCAGGCCGTGGATGGGAGTTCGATCTCGGCCCAAGCCGAGGTCACGTTCACGGTCACCGGAGGGCTCGGGACGCGAAAACCAGCCGCCGGTGGCGGGGATCCTCGCCCGATGGCGAGGTGGTACGCCAGGCTCGAGCCGAAAACCCAGTAATTCAGATCCCCTTTTGCTATTTTGAGATGTCCGATTCCGGCTAGGCAAAGGACACCGATGGAGCCCGCTTCGCTTGACAGCCCCAAGACCGGCTCGCTGGAGAACCCGGAAGTTGTCGAGAACGTGCCCGGGCACGTGATCCCGATTCTCGAGCGGGAGTTCGATGACTTCGACACCGAATCGACTCGCTATCTGAAGGGCGAGCTCGAGCAGGACGACTTCATCAAGTTCCGCCTCAAGCAAGGGGTCTACGGCCAGCGCCAGCCGGACGTGCAGATGGTCCGCGTGAAGCTGCCGATGGGCGGCGTCACCCCGGATCAGCTCGATGCGTTTGCCGACGTGATCGATCGCTACGTACCGCTGCGCAAGGGCCACATCACCACCCGCCAGAACATCCAGATGCACCACGTGCCGCTGCCCGACGCGGCCAGGCTGATCCGGGAGCTGGGCGACGCGGGCCTGTCGAGCCGCGAGGGGTGCGGGAACACGATGCGCAACGTCACCGGCGACCCGCGGGCGGGGGTGCTCGAGGGCGAGCTGTTCGACATCACCCCCTACGCCGGTGCGTACGTGCGCTACTTCGTCCGGCACCCGACCACGCAGGCGATGCCGCGTAAGGTCAAGACCGCGTTCGCGGCCACCGACGCGGACAACGCGATCACCCGGATTCACGATATGGCCTTCCTGCCGCGGTTGCGCGATGGTGTCCGTGGGGTCGAGATCCGGGTCGGCGGCGGCACCTCGATCATGCCCCGGCTGGCGCCGACGCTGTACGAGTTCGTCGAGCTCGACAACGGCGACTACCTGAGGATCACCGAGGCCTGCATGCGGATCTTCGACCGCCAGGATTGGCTGCGCGTCAACCGGGCCCGCGCGCGGATCAAGGTGCTGGTCGACAAGATCGGGATCGACGCGTTCCGGGAGCTGGTCGAGGACGAGCTCGAGGGCGACTGGGTCGCCGAGCGCGACTTCTCGCTCGAGGAGATTCTGTTCGACCACGACGAGGAGGCCAATGTGCCGGGGCCGGATTCGAGTCAGGGGAGTCCGAACGGCGACAGCCGCGAGTTCGGCCACTTCCTCGAGGCCAACGTGGCGCCGCAGCGCCAGCCCGGCTTCAGCACGGTCGAGGTCAAGGTGGGGCGCGGCGACGTGACGCCCGAGCAGCTCCGCGGCCTGGGTCAGATCATGCGCGAGTTCACCGGCGGGTACGCCCGCACGACCGTCCACCAGAACCTCGTGCTGCGATGGGTGCGGAATGAATCCGTCTACGAGGTGTGGCGCCGGCTCGGCGAGCTGGGACTGGATGAGGCCGGCGCGGACGAGATCACCGACGTCGTCTCGTGCCCCGGCACGGATTCTTGCAAGCTCGGAATCACGAGCTCGATGGGGCTCAATCAGGCGGTCAAGGACCGGCTAGTGCAGATGGAGATCGACGATGCCTCGACGCGGCGAATTCACGTCAAGATGAGCGGCTGCCCCAACGGCTGCGGCCAGCATCACATCGCCAACATCGGCTTCTACGGCGCCTCGATCAAGGTCGGCGAGCGCACGGTTCCTGCCTACATCCCCCACATCGGGGGCGCCTACGACGGTGGCGATGTCCGCTATGGCCAGCGGCTGAAGTCTCGGCTTCCGGCCAAACGGGTACCCGATGCTGTCGAACGATGGGTACGCTTCTACGAGACCGACCGCCAAGACGGCGAGGATTTCAACGCGTTCGCCGAGCGAGTGGGAACGCAGGCGTTCGAGGCCCAGGTCAAAGATCTCACGATGCCGATCGAGTTCAACCTCGAGAACATGAATCAGTTCGTCGATTGGAGCCGCGACCAGCCATTCGAGGTGCAGCGCGGCGAAGGCGAATGCGCGGTTTAGCCATGACGACGACAACGCACGAGCTCGAGAGCGCGTCGGCCGACGAGGTGCTGGCCTACGGCGTGCAGCACTTCCATCCGCGGCTGACGATGGCGTGCTCGTTCCAGAAGGAGGAGTCGGTCCTCGTCCACATGCTGACCTCGATCGAGCCCGAAGCTCGGGTGTTCATGATCGATACCGGCGTGCTGTTCCCCGAGACGCTGGCGACCTGGAAGCAGTTCGAAGAGCGGTTTGGCGTTCAGGTCGAGGTTGTCGAGGCCTACAGCGCCGGCGAGCCGTGGTCGGCGACCAATTGCTGCTCCGTGGCCAAGGTCGACGCGCTCGAGCAGGCGCTGGCCGGCGTCGACGCCTGGATCAGCGGGATCCGGCGCGAGCAGGCGCCGACGCGGTCGGCGGCATCCAAGCTCCAGCGCGATGAGCGCCGCGGCATCTGGAAGCTCAATCCGCTGGTCGACTGGACCGAACAGGACATTTGGCGTTACATCTACGCCCACGATCTGCCCTATAACTCCCTGCACGATCAGGGTTATGCTTCCATCGGGTGTGCCCCGTGCACGCAGCCGGGGTCGGGACGGGAAGGGCGTTGGGCAGGTGAGGACAAGACCGAGTGCGGGCTCCACGCGTGAGTCGATCCGCTGAGGCGACGAAACTTTCGCTCGGGGCGCGCGTCTAAGGCCAAAGATGAATCCATTTCATTACGAGCTATCGCACCTGGAAGCCCTGGAGGCGGAGTCGATCTTCATCTTCCGGGAGGTCGCGGCGGAGTTCGAGCGACCCGTGCTGCTGTTCAGCGGCGGCAAGGACTCGCTCGTGCTGCTGCGCCTGGCCGAGAAGGCGTTCCGGCCGGGGCGCTTCCCGTTCCCGGTCATGCACGTGGACACGGGTCACAACTTTCCCGAGGTGATCGAGTTCCGCGACCGGCTGATGGGGCGGCTCGGGGAGCGGCTGATCGTGGCCCACGTGCAGGACTCGATCGATCGGGGCCGGGTGGTGGAGGAGACGGGACCGCGCGCGTCGCGCAACCGGCTCCAGACCACCACGCTGCTCGACGCGATCGCCGAGCACGGCTTCGATGCGGCCTTCGGCGGCGCCCGGCGCGATGAGGAGCGCGCTCGCGCCAAGGAGCGGATGTTCTCGTTCCGCGACGACTTCGGGCAGTGGGATCCCAAGCAGCAGCGGCCGGAGCTGTGGGCGCTTTACAACAGCCGTATCCGCAAGGGCGAACACGTGCGCGTGTTCCCGATCTCGAACTGGACCGAGCTCGACGTCTGGCAGTACATCATGCAGGAGGGGTTGGAGGTTCCATCGATCTACTACGCGCACCAGCGCACCGTCTTCCAGCGGGACGGGATGCTGTACGCGCACAGCGACTACGTGCAGCTGATCGATGGAGAGCAGCCATTTGAGGAGTCCGTCCGGTACCGGACCGTCGGCGACATGACCTGCACCGGCGCGGTTCGCTCATACGCGGCCACGCTCGAGGCGGTCGTCGCCGAGATCGCCGCCACCCGGATCACCGAGCGCGGGGAGACCCGCGCTGATGACCGGGTGACCGAGGCGGCGATGGAGGACCGGAAGCGCGAGGGATATTTCTAGGTCGCTTGTGACCCCTGGCGCTGCTACAAACGGCCACATGCTTCGGGCGAGGACTCGCACGAGCGAGTTGCTGCGGCTCGCCACGGCCGGCTCGGTCGACGACGGTAAGTCGACGCTGATCGGCCGGCTGCTGCACGACTCCAAGGCGATCCTCGAGGATCAGATGGCCCACGTCGTCGAGACCTCGGAGCGGCGGGGCGACGGCTACGTGAATCTGGCCCTACTGACCGACGGGTTGCGGGCCGAGCGCGAGCAGGGGATCACGATCGACGTCGCGTACCGCTACTTCCAGACCGGGCGGCGCAAGTTCATCATCGCCGACACGCCGGGCCACGAGCAGTACACGCGCAACATGGTCACCGGCGCCTCCACGGCGGACCTGTCGATCGTGCTCGTCGATGCGCGCAAGGGGGTCAGCGAGCAGACCAAGCGGCACGCCTACATCGCGTCGCTGCTGCGGATCCCGCATCTCGTGGTGTGCGTCAACAAGATGGACCTCGTCGACTATGACGAGGAGGTCTTCTACGCGATTCTCGAGGAGCTGACCGACTGGGCGGCGCGCCTGGCGATCCCCGACATCACGTTCATCCCGATCTCGGCCCTGTACGGCGACAACGTCGTCGAGCGCTCCACCGCGATGCAGTGGTACGGCGCGGCGCCGCTGCTCTATCACCTCGAAAACGTGGTGATCGCGCCCGATCGAAACCTCGCCGACGTGCGCTTCCCGATCCAGTGGGTGGTGCGGCCGATGAACGAGGAGTACCACGATTACCGCGCCTACGCCGGACAGGTCGCCGGCGGGGTCCTGCAACCCGGAGGCGAGGTCGTCGTGCTGCCGGGCGGCCATCGGACGCGGATCGCCGGCATCGACCAGTTCGGGGAGGCGGTCGACGTCGCGTTCCCAACCATGTCGGTCGCTGTGCGGCTCGAGGGCCAGCTCGACATCTCGCGCGGCGACATGATCGTCGAGGCCGACGACCAGCCACAGGTCGCACGTGAGCTCGAGGCGACGATCTGCTGGATGAGCGACACCCCGCTGCGCACCGGCGGGCGCTACGCGATCAAGCACACCACCCGCAGCGGCCGCGCGATCATCGACGAGCTCGACCATCGCGTCGACGTCAATACGCTGCGCCACGAGCCGGCCGACCAGCTTTCGCTCAACGAGATCGGGCGCGTGCAGCTGCGCTGCAGCACGCCGCTGATGGTCGATCCCTACGCCCGCAACCGGACCACCGGCAGCTTCATCCTGATCGATGAGGCGAGCAACGACACGGTGGGCGCGGGGATGGTCGTGGCGGCGCGGTAGCTCGCGCGGCGGCAAACTCGGTTCACACGCCGGTAAAGTTCGCGCGCGCTGATGTTCTCGAAGGTGTTGATCGCCAACCGCGGGGAGATCGCGGTCAGGATCGTGCGGGCGTGCGAAGAGCTCGGGGTCGCCACGGTGGCCGTGTACTCCGAGCTCGATCGCGACGCTCTGCACGTCAAGCGCGCCGACGAGGCCTACCTGCTCGGGCCGGGGCCGGCCGCGGAGAGCTACCTGAAGGTCGAGAAGCTGCTCGAGGTGGTCGCGCAGTCGGGGGCCGAGGCGGTCCATCCTGGCTATGGGTTCCTGGCGGAGAACGCCGCGTTTGCGGCCGCATTGGAAGAGCGGGGAATCGTGTTCATCGGGCCGCCGGCGAGCGCGATTGAGGCGATGGGGTCCAAGACCCGCGCCCGCGAGCTGATGGCCGCGGCGGGGGTCCCGATCGTGCCCGGGACGACGTCGCCGGTGGCGTCGCTCGACGCGGCGCGCGCGGTGATCGAGGAGACGATCGGCTATCCGGTGGCGGTCAAGGCGGCCGGCGGCGGAGGCGGCAAGGGGTTCCGCGTCGCGCTGAGCGAGGACAAGCTCGCGGACGCGTTCGAGGGTGCCGCGCGGGAGGGGGAGAAGTTCTTCTCCGACGCCACCGTGTACCTCGAGCGCTACCTGCCGAATCCGCGGCACGTCGAGGTCCAGGTGCTGGCCGACAACCACGGCAACGTGATTCACCTCGGCGAGCGCGACTGCTCGATCCAGCGGCGCCACCAGAAGCTGATCGAGGAGGCGCCGGCGCCGGCGGTCGACGAGGAGCTGCGGGCGCGGATCGGGAAGATCGCCACCGACGCCGCGGCGGCGGTGGGGTACAGCGGCGCGGGGACGATCGAGGGGTTGCTCGTCGGTGGCGCTGGCGCTGGCGCTGGCGCGGACGCGGACGCGGAGGGCGGTGAGGGCGGTGAAGGCGGGCCGGCCGAGTACTTCTTCCTCGAAATGAACACCCGCGTGCAGGTGGAGCATCCGGTGACCGAGCTGGTGACGGGGGTGGACATCGTCAAGGAGGGGATTCGGGTGGCCGCGGGCGAGCCCCTGTCGGTGTCGCAGGATGATGTGGAGCTGCGAGGGCACGCGATCGAGTGCCGGATCAACGCCGAGGACGCGTCCAAGAACTTCGCGCCGGCGCCGGGGGCGATCGGGGCGTATCGCGAGCCGGCCGGCCCGGGGGTCCGGGTCGACTCCGGCGTCGGGCCCGGCTCCGAGATCAGCCCCATGTACGACCCGATGGTGGCCAAGCTGATCGTGTGGGACGTGGATCGGGCACAGGCCACCGCGCGGATGTTGCGGGCGCTGCGCGAGTACGAGATCGAGGGGCTGAAGACGCTCCTGCCGTTCCACGAGGCGATCCTCCAGACCGAGCAGTGGGCCCGGGCCGAGACGTGTCGCGATCTGATCGAGGATCGAAGCTGGTTGAAGGCGCTCGCGTTCCCGAAGGTGGACGCGGCGGCGGCTGGCGCCTCAGAGGCCGAGGGGGCGACCGTGGAGCAGGCGTATACCGTCGAGGTGTCGGGGAAGCGCTTTGATGTGAAGGTGATCGGGCCGGCGTTCGGTGGGGGCGCCGGCGGAGGTGGTGGTTCGTTCGGTGGCGGCGGGGCCGGGGCCGGGGGGAACGGCGCCGCCGCGGCGGCCGGGGTCCGGCGGGCTCCTGGTCGCGAGCGGAGCGGTAACCGTCGGAGCGGTGGCCGTGGGGGCGGGGGCTCGGCCGGGGGCGACACGCTCGCCTCGCCGATCCAGGGGACCGTGTTGCGGGTCGCGGTCGAAGCGGGGGCGGCCGTCGAGGAAGGCGCGCTGGTATGCGTGATCGAGGCGATGAAGATGGAGAACGAGATCACCGCTCACAAGGCCGGCAAGGTGGCCGAGCTGCCGATCGCCGTCGGGGCGTCGGTGGCCACCGGGGACACGCTGGCGGTCATCAACTCCGACGGTGGCGGATAGGTAGCGGGCCCAGCGCCCGGGCGCTCGGCCGGTGGCCCCGGCGGATCGTGACGCTTGGTTTGCTTTGAAGGGTGGATGGGTGTCGGCTTCGGTGAAGGCGTGCCCTGACCGCTCAATCCACGTGCAACCCGATGGTTGCGTGGGGGATCCGTCAGGTATGGGCCGACGGATCGCCCAAGCCGCCTCACGGGGCGACGGTTTTGACCCACCAACCGCGCCAACAGACGCTGATGGCGATTTGGTCCGTATTGGCCTAGGCCTCGCCGCGGACCCGGGCGACGTTCGCCTCGTGGATTTGCTTCTGCGTGGGGGTTCGCCGCCCGGCGGGCAACTCGGCGTCGGGCAGCGATTCCAGATACGCCAGATCCTCGGTCAGAATGCGGACTGCGGTCTCCCGGTCGATCGGCGCCCCGTGGCCCGGCACGACGGTCTCGGCCCGCTCGACGAGCGGCCGGAGGCCCCGCAGGGTGGTCAGGTACGAATCGAGCGAGCCTCCGGCGGAGATCATCGGGATCTCGACGGGGGACAGGTAGTCGCCGCACACCAGCGTCCTCAGCCAGGACAGCCAGTAGGCGACGCCGTCAGCGGTGTGACCGTCGGCGGGATGGAGCTCGAGCTCGCGCTCGGGGCCGAGCTCGAGCCGACCGGGTACCGGCAGCGACTGGATCCCGGCCAGGGGCAGCGGCGCGCGGTCGGTGACGTAGTGCTCCTCGTCGAAACGGCGCAGCTCGCGTTGTGGCGCTCCGAGCTCGTGGTTCAGTCTCGCCGCCGTCGACTCGGCGCAACCGAGCGACGCCCGGGGGAAGGCGAGGCGCCCGAGTAGGTGATCCCAGTCGCCGTGGGTGACCAGCAGCCCCGAAACGGCGAAGCCGGCCTGCTCGAGGACCCCGGGGACCGCCTCGAGCTCGTCGGGGTAGACCGGCGAGTCGATCACGAACCCCTCGTCGCCGGCGCGCAGCGCGGTGCAGGTCGTCTGCCACACGCGGCTGACGAACACCAGCGCGTCGGCGTGCAGGGCGAGCACGCGCACAGACGCCCGGCCCTCAGGTGACGTCGATGAGCTTGGCCGCTTCGCGCAGGCTGCTGACCTCGGCGTCGGGCTTCTTCTGCCCCGGCTCGAGCACCTGCTTGCTGCGGTTGACCCAGATCACGGGGATCTTCTTCTTCAGGCAGGGTTCCACGTCGTGGTAATAGCTAGCCGCGACGTGGATCCACCCCTTCTTACCGCCGATGCGCCGCTCGCACTCGGTGAAGTGGGCTGGATCGGGCTTATAGGAGCGGACCTGCTGGGCGGTGACCACGAGATCGAAGTCGAGCGGGATGTGGCGTCGGGTCTGGCCGAGCAGCTTGTCGTCGATGTTGGAGATCAACCCGATCTTGTACTTCTTGGCGATCCTCTGGAGGACCTGGTTGGTCTCCTTGAACGGTGGCCAGCGCTGGACCGAATCGGGGAGGAAGCCGGAACGAGAGGGCTCGAGGGGCCAGCCGAGCTTCTTCGCGATCTGAACCGCGGTGCGCCGCAGAACCTCGGCGTAGAGCTCGTAGGAGCCGGCCTCGATCTGCTGCTGAATCTCGTGGAAGAGCGGAATGAGCTCGTCGCGCTCGAGCGTGAAGCCGTCGCGTTCGGCCTCGGCCTTGAACGCGTCGTAGGCTCCGGTGTCCCAATCGATCAGGGTTCCGTACACGTCGAAGGTGACGAAAGAGATTTGCTTGGGAATCGCCATGGCGCGGGCATGATGCCACGAGCAGGGATTCAATAGAGTGCCGGGCGCCTCATGGACCTGCTGGAGTACCAAGGCAAACAACTCTTCGCCCGCCACAGAGTGCCCGTGCCGGAGGGCAGGCCGGCGGCTACGGTGGACGAGGCGGTGGCCGCCGCGGACGAGATCGGGTACCCGTGCGTGGTCAAGGCCCAAGTCCAGATCGGCGGGCGCGGGAAGGCCGGTGGGATCAAGCTCGCCAACAATCGCGAGGAGGCTCGGGAGCACGCCGAGGCGATTCTGGGGATGGATATCCGCGGTCTGACCGTCCACGAGCTGTGGATCGAGGGGGCCTCCGAGATCGCGTCGGAGTACTACGCCTCGGTGATCTTCGACCGATCGGCCAAGGCTCCCCTCGTGATGCTCTCGACCAAGGGGGGAATGGACATCGAGGAAGTGGCGGAGACCGATCCGGAGGCGATCGCGCGGCTCCACGTGGATCCGCTGCTCGGGTTCCAGGATTTCCACGGCCGCAGGCTCGCCTTCGAGGCCGGCGTCGACGCCGACGTCGTCCGCCCCGTCGGCGCGATGCTGACCAAGCTCTACGAGGTGTTCGTTGACGAGGAGGCGACGCTGGTCGAGGTTAACCCGCTGATCGTCACGCCCACGCGCGAGGTCAAGGCGCTCGACGCCAAGGTCACGCTCGACGACAACTCACTGTTCCGCCACCCCGACAACGCCGCCCTGCGCGACGTCTCGGCCGAGGACCCTCAGGAGCGGATGGCCAAGGAGCGCGGATTGACGTACGTCAAGCTCGACGGCGATATCGGAATTCTCGGCAACGGTGCGGGCCTGGTGATGTCGACCCTCGACGTGGTCGCGCAGGCCGGTGGCGCGCCGGCCAACTTCCTCGACGCCGGCGGTGGTTCCAAGGCCGAGGCGATCACCAGTGCGGTCGAGGTGATCCTGTCCGATCCAAAGGTCAAGGGGGTGCTGTTCAACATCTTCGGCGGGATCACGCGCGGCGACGAGGTCGCGCGGGGGCTGATCGAGGCGTTCCACCAAATCAATCCCCGGGTTCCATTCGTCGTGCGGCTGGACGGAACCAACGAGCAGGAGGGGCGGAGATTGCTGGCCGAGGCCAACCTGCCCAACGTTCACAGCGAGACGACCATGGACGGGGCAGCTGAGAAGATCGTCGAGCTGATCGCCGCGTCATGAGCATCCTCATCGACAACGACACCAAGCTGTGCGTGTCCGGGATCACCGGGCGCGAGGGCACGTTCCATTCGCTGCGCAACCGCGGCTACGGCACACAGGTCGTCGGCGGCGTGACGCCCGGCAAAGGGGGTCAGGACGTCGAGGGCATCCCGGTGTTCAACACCTTCCACGATGCGGTAGCGGAGACCGGCGCCAACACCGCGATGATCTTCGTCCCGCATCGCTTCGCCGCCGATTCGATCCTCGAAGCCGAGGACGCCAGGATCGCGCTGATCGTGGCGATCACCGAGGGCATCCCGGCCCACGACGAGCTGCGGGCGTACACCGTGATCAAGAAGAACGGGCGCTCTCGGCTGATCGGCCCCAACTGCCCCGGGATCCTGTCGCCGGGCAAGGCGAACGTGGGGATCATCCCGGCCGACTTCTTCAAGCCGGGCAACGTGGGCCTGGTGTCCCGGTCCGGGACGCTGACCTACCAGATCGGCAACGTGCTGGCCCAGAGCGGGTTCGGCAACTCGTCGATCGTCGGGATCGGCGGCGACCCAGTGCCCGGCACCGACTTCATCGACGTGATCGAGATGTTCCAAGCCGATCCCGAGACCGAGCTGATCGTCATGTGCGGCGAGATCGGTGGCGACGCCGAGGAGCGCGCGGCGGAGTTCATCGCCGCCAACGTGACCAAGCCGGTCGTCGCCTACATCGCCGGTTTCACCGCGCCACCGGGCAAGACGATGGGGCACGCCGGCGCGATCGTTTCCGGCTCGCACGGCACCGCGGCGGCCAAAGCAGAAGCGCTCGAGGCCAAGGGCGTGCGCGTCGGGCGCAGCCCCACCGAGGTGGCCCAGATCGCGGTCGGGTTGCTCGGCGCGACCGCCTGAGCCGACCCCGCTGATCGAGGACGCCGCCGAGCCCGGGGGCGCGAGGGGTCGAACCGCGCGATCGTCGACGTTCGCCTAATCTCCTAGGCGTGTCTGCATCAATCTCGTTTGCCCGGGGCGCGCCGTCGCTGGACATCGTCGACGTGGCCGGGCTGCGGGCCGCCGCACAGGCCGCGTTCGACAACGATCCCGCCGGCGCCACCGCGTACGGAACCTCCGTCGGCTACCCGCCGCTGCGCGAGTGGATCGCCCAACGCCACGACGTCGAGCCCGCGCGAGTGCTGGTCACCAACGGCTCGATGCAAGCCGACGCGTTCCTGTTCGACGCGCTGGTCAACGCGGGCGATTCGGTGATCGTCGAGCGTCCCACCTATGACCGGACCCTGAAGTCGCTGCGCGGTCGCGGCGCCGCGGTGACGGCGATCGAGCTCGAGCCCGACGGGATCGACGTCGTCGCGCTCGAGCGGACGCTGTCCGACGGCGTCCAGACGAAGCTGGCGCACATCATCCCGAACTTCCAGAATCCAGCCGGCTACACGCTGTCGGCCGCCAAGCGCGAGCAGCTGATCGAACTCGCCCGCCGGCACGAGTTCACGCTGTTCGAGGACGATCCCTACGTCGCGCTGCGGTTCGCCGGATCGCCGTTGCCGACGATGCTTTCGATGGCTCCCGACACGGTCGTCTACGCATCGTCGTTTTCGAAGACGGTGTGTCCGGGGATCCGAGTCGGCTACCTCGTGGGACCGCCCGAACTGATCCTCGACGTCGCCAACATCGCCACCGGCACCTACATCTCGCCGAACATGGTCTCGCAGGCGATCGTCAACCAGTTCTGCCGCTCGGGCGCCTTGGAGCGGTCGATCGAGACGGTCAAGGCGGCTCTGCGCGAGCGGGCGCAGACGTTGTGCGACGCGCTCGAGCAACACATCCCGGATGCCCGCTTCGTCGCGCCCGAGGGCGGCTACTTCCTGTGGGTCGATCTTCCCCCCGGTACCGATGGCAACGCGCTGTTCGAGAGCGCAAAGCGGCGCGGCGTGCAGTTCGTCAAGGGCGGAGACTTCATGGTCACCGGGGGCGAGTCGAGCCTGCGACTTGCCTACTCGGGCGTCACCCCGGAGGAGATCGAGGAGGGCGTGCGTCGGTTGGCCGAGGCCTACAACGAGCTCGAGCCGGCCAGGGTGCGCGCCGGCGCCAGCTAGCGGCCGCGGCGGCTGACCGATCAGCGGCCGTAGCGCTCCCGCCCGAGCACCAGCTGCTCGGGCAGGGCAATCCGCGGCGGTGGCGACGGGTCGGCGACAACCGACACCGTCTCGGCGACGCTGACGGTGACCGCGGCGGTCTCCTCACCGTTGTGAAGCTCGACCAGTTCGCCATCGTTGGAGGTCACCTCGCCCTCCCATCCGGGCGCCACGCCGGCGCCCTTTAGGTAATGGAGAAGGTCCTCGGCCTCGTTCTCCAAGCGGAGGATCTTGACCTTGGCGCCGACCACGCAGTCGGCCAGCGGGACGCCATCGATGCGCTCTCCGACCTGGATCGGATGGCCATGGGGGCAGGTCTTGGCGTCGCCGACCGACGCGCGGACGTAGGCCTCGAATCGTGGCGTCATTGCGTGCTCGAGCTGCTCGGCCTCCTCGTGCACGTCATCCCACGGCACGCCGACGACATCGGTGAGGAACCGCTCGATCATCCGGTGGCGGCTGACGATGTGCTTGGCATGCTCGCGGCCCGTGTCGGTGAACGTGATCGTCCGTCCCCGGTCGCGGGCGATATAGCCATCGCGCTCGAGCCGGCCCAACATCTCGTGCACGGTCGGCGCGGACAGCCGCATCGCTCGCGACACGTTCGCCCCCGTCATCGGCAGCCCGGCCTCGTACAGCCAGAACAGAGTCTCGAGATACTCCTGTTCGGCGACGGTGGCCTGATCTGAAGCCATGCACGATCCATCCTAGCGGGGCGAGGGACCGTCTTAAACGCTGCCCGGTGATCTACGATCGGGTTCGACTTGGCGCTCCCGTTGAAGCCTCCGATCGAGCCGCAGCTCGCCCGTTCCCGGGCTGAGTTGCCGGTGGGCGAGCAATGGAGCTACGAGCCGAAATTCGACGGCTTCCGCGCGATCGTGTTCGTGGACGGCGAAAGCAGCGTGATCCAGTCGCGTGGGGGCAAGCCGCTTGGGCGGTACTTCCCCGAGCTCGTGTTCCCGCTCGGCCGGTACGTCGTCGACGGGGAGATCGTGGTCGACGACCCCGACGGCGGCCAGGACTTCGGCGCGCTCCAACAACGGATTCACCCGGCTAAGTCTCGGGTGGAGATGCTGGCCAAGGAGACCCCCGCGCGCTACGTCGCGTTCGACCTGCTCGCGCTGGAGGACGAGAGCCTGCTGTCGAGGCCGTTCCACGACCGCCGCGCGCGGCTCGAGCAACTCGCCGCGCGGGGGATCGACCCGACGCCGCTGACCCACGACCCGGCCGCGGCGCAGCCGTGGCTGCGCAGCGGCGAGGGGGTGGTGGCCAAGGAGATCGGGGCGCCCTACCGGCCTGGGCAGCGCGTCGGGATGGTCAAGGTCAAGCGCCAGCGCACGATCGACGCCGTCGTGGTCGGCTATCGACCGGGCAAAGAGGAGAACACGGTCGGCTCGCTGATCCTTGGCCTCTACGACGAGCGGTCGCGGATGCACGTGGTCGGGCACTCCTCAGGGCTGCGGGCCGCCGAGAAGCGCGCCTTGGTCGGCAAGCTGGCCGCCTACGAGACCGGCAAGCGCGGCCACGGCGATCCGAGCCGCTGGAAGAACGAGAAGGACCTCGAGTGGATCGAGCTGCGTCCCGAGCTCGTCGTCGAGGTGACGTTCGACCACGTCAGCGGCGGCCGGATCCGGCACGGCACGAAGATCCTCCGCTGGCGCGATGACAAGCGTCCCGACGAGTGCCGGCTCGAGCAGATGGCGGCGTGAGGGCTCGGCTCCTAGAGCCGTGAGCGCAGGAACGCCGCGGCCGTCTCCCAGGTGAGCGCGGCGAGCTCGTCACTGACCTCGCCGGCACACGCCTCGAGCTTTTGTCGCAACTCGAGATCACTCGGCGGTCGCTCCGGGGCGCCCGGCGGACTCGCGAGCGCGCTCCTCGCGATGCTGCCGTCGGCCAGCTCCACCTCGATCTCGGCCTCACCGGCCAGCAGATGATCGCCACCGACGGTCGTCGACACCTCGACGGCGTCGATCAGCCGCCGCGCCTCGGGCCGGCGGACGGCGTCATCGGTGAAGCTGTCGAATCCGGGCGCGCCGTCGAGGAGCGTCGCCGCCAGCCCGTATTCAAGGCTGAACTGGGCCTCCGATGCCGTAGCCGGACGGTGGTGAACGAGAGGGGTGAGGGTCACGGCGGGCGTGGTGACGCGCAGGCTCTGCACCTGCGCGGCCGGAAGCGGACCGAGTGCGGCCAGCGCGTTGATCGGGCGCTGGAGCGCGTAGCAGCAGGGGAACAGCTTGATGGCAAGGCCGCCGGGGACCGCCGGACCGTCGAGCGCCACCGCCTCCGCGTCGCCGCCGACGAGCGCCAGCCACTGATCGAGGGCCCGTGGGTTCGCGGTGGCGCCAGCCTCGGCGAGCCCCGCCGCGCGCACTCCGGCATCCGCGGCGAAGCCGACCTGAAGCGCCTTGCCCATCGTCCCGAACGGGCGCTGCACGCCGCCCGCGGCAGGGACCGCGAGCGCGATCGCCCTCGCCACCGCGTCGATGTCGAGGCCGCGGGCCACCGCCGCCGCGGCTGCGGCCGCCGGAGCGCCGGCCGTGCACGTGGCGTGCCAGCCCAGCTGGTAGTGGTTCCACCCCAGCGCGGCGCCGAGCCGCGCCATCACGCCGGCTCCGGCGAGGTAGGCGCGCGCGCCGCCGTCGGTGGCCAGCGCGACGGGCACGCAAACCGCGCTGATGTGCGTGGTCGACTGCATGTGGAGGTCGTCGAAGTCGCCTACGTGGGCGAGCGCGGACCAGCGGCCGGCTTGTCCGAGGGGATCGAGGACCCGGCGGAGCGGGTCCTCGCGGGCCGCGTACATGACCGCGACCGTGTCGAGTAGCGAACGGCGGGCGAGGGCCAGGTCAGCCTCGCAGGGATCGAGCGCCACCGCCCACTCGGCCAGGGCCTCGGCCACGCTCGTGATCGCCGTGTCCGTCATCGCCTCACAGCATGACGAATTCACGTGCCGGGCGCAGGACGCATACTGCCGCACATGCGCGGCGTACCCACCACGGTGCTGATCGCCCCCGACGCGTTCAAGGGCACCTACAGCGCGGTCGAAGTCGCTGAGGCGATCGGGCGGGGTCTCGAGCGGGCAGGGCGGCCGATCGACCTCTGCCCGGTTGCGGACGGCGGCGAGGGCACGCTCGCCGCGCTGTTATCAGCGCTCGAGGCCGAGGAGCACGAGGTCACCGTCTCCGACCCGCTCGGCCGCCCGGTGCGGGCCGGCTTCGGGCTCGTGACGGGGCGGCGGGAGGGGCCATTGGGGATCGTCGAATGTGCCTCCGCGAGCGGCTTGGGCCTGGTGGCGGAGAACGAGCGAGACCCGATCGCGGCCACCACGTTCGGCACCGGGGAGCTGATCGCCGCCGCGCTCGAGGCCGGCGCCACCGAGGTCTATCTCGGCGTGGGCGGCAGCGGGACCACCGACGGCGGCACCGGCGCGCTCGAAGCGATTCGGCAGCATGGCGGCCTGGCGGGCGCCAGGCTCGTTGTGCTGTGCGACGTCCGCACGCGTTTTGAGGACGCGGCCAAGGTCTTCGGGCCGCAGAAGGGTGCCAGCCCCGCGGAGGTGAGCCGGTTGACCAAGCGTCTGCACGCCCAAGCCCGACGCTTTCGCCGGGATCCGCGCGGCCTGCCGATGACCGGCGCGGCGGGCGGGCTGGCCGGCGGCCTGTGGGCGGAGCTCGGCGCCGAGCTGGTCGCGGGCGCCTCGTATGTCCTCGACGCGGTCGACTTCGACCCGCGGATGCGCGCCGCGCGCGCGGTCGTCACCGGGGAAGGCCGCCTCGATCGCCAGAGCCTCGCCGGCAAGGTCGTCTCCGAGGTCGCGACCCGCTCGCGCCAGGCCGGCGTGCCGTGCTTCGCCGTCGTCGGGGGACTGGCGCTCGACGCCTTCGGCCTGCGGATTCTCGACCTGCAGTTGGCGCTCGAGGCGGGCACTCCCGACCAGCTCGAGGCGGCCGGCCGCCGCCTCGGGGAGCTGATCTGATCCGGCTCAGTGAGCGAATGCTTTGCGGACGTCCTCGCTGGGGCCAGGGAGGGGCGTGTCGAGCGACTGCAGGAAGCCGGTGTGATGCTGCAGATGCTCCAGCAGCAGGTCGGCCATCTCGATCGTCATCCCGGCGCGCACGACGATCCGCAGCACGCTCAGGTCCTGACGGTTCTCCGGGAAGTTGTAGGCCGGGATCAGCCAGCCGCTCTGGCGCATTCGGTCCGAGACGTCGAAGACGGTGTAGTTCTTCACGTCTTCATTGACCGTGAACGCGAACACGGGGAGTTCGTCGCCCTTGGTCAGAAGCCGGTAAGGCCCCATCGCGGCGATGCCCTGCGAGAGGTGGAGCGCCACGTCCTGGGCGGTCTGCATCACCTGCTGGTAGCCCTCGAAGCCGAGCGCGGTGAAGTTGTAGTACTGCGCGATCACCTCGCTCCCGGGGCGCGAGAAGTTCAGGGCGAACGTCGGCATGTGACCGCCCAGATAGTTGACGTCGAACACGAGGTCCTTGGGCAGCGCGTCCTCGGTGCGCCAGACCGCCCAGCCGACGCCGGGATACACGAGGCCGTACTTGTGGCCCGAGGCGTTGATCGATTGCACCCGTGGGAGCCGGAAGTCCCACTGGAGGTCGGGCTGCAGGAACGGTGCCACGAAGCCGCCCGATGCGCCGTCGACGTGCATCAGAACGTTCAGGCCCTGGTCCTCCTCGAGCTTGTCGAGGGCGGCGGCGATGTCGGAGACCGGCTCGTAGCTCCCGTCAAAGGTCGAACCGAGCACGGCGACCACGCCGATCGTGTTCTCGTCGCACTGCGCGACCGCCTGTTCGGCATCGAGGTGATACCGCTCGCCCTCCATCGGCACTAGCCGCGGCTCGACGTCCCAGTACCGGCAGAACTTCTCCCAGCAGATCTGCACGTTGGCGCCCGTCACCAGGTTGGGTTTGTCGGTTGCCTTGCCGGCCGCGCGCATCCGCTCGCGCCAGCGCCACTTCAGCGCCAGTCCGGCCAGCATCGCTGCCTCGCTCGAGCCAGTGGTGGAGCAGCCGGTGGCCGCCTCGTGATCGGGCGAGCGCCACAGGTCGGCGAGGATCCGCACGCAGCGTGACTCGATTTCCGCCGTCTGCGGATACTCGTCCTTGTCGATCATGTTCTTGTCGGCCGTCTCCGCCATCAGCCGCGCCGCGAGTGCCGGCATCCACGTGGTGACGAACGTGGCCAAGTTGAGCCGGGCCTGCCCATCCAGCAGCAGGTCGCTGGAGATCATCTCGTAGGCCGCTTCGGCGCCGACTCCGCGCTCGGGCAGCGAGGTGACCGGCATCTCGTCGCCGATCGCGTTGTGCTGAACGGCCGCCAGGGTCGCTCGATGGCGCCCCTGTGGCCCGGTCTGCTTGGTGAGCGCCATGACTTCCTCCTGGTCCGTGTTGATAGGCCGTCCGCGGGCATCATCGCGCAGGGGCAACCGCGATGTGTTTTGCCTTGGTCGGGCGCTAACTCCAGACCGCTTGGATGGCCGCCGGCTTGCGGAATACGAGGCCTCTGATCGGCGGCGGCGGATCGCGCGGGTCAAGGCGGATCGCCGGCAACCGTTCGAGCAGCGTTGCGATGGCAATCCGGGTCTCGAGACGCGCGAGGTGGACGCCCACGCACACGTGCGGCCCCTGGGCAAACGCGAGGTGCCGTCGCGACCCGTTGCGATCGAGATCGAACCGGTCGGGGTCGTCGAATACATCGGGGTCGCGGTTGGCGCCGGCGATCGAGATCCGCACGAGCTCGCCGCGAGCGATCGGCGCGCCGCTGAGCACCGTGTCGGCGGTCGCGTAGCGGTCGATCACGGCTGCGGCGGGCTCGAGCCGCAGCGATTCCTCGATCACGGTGTCGAGCCGCGCCGGCTCGCGCCGGACGATCGCCAGCCGATCCTGCTCCTCGAGCAGCATGACGGCGGCGTTGCAGATCATGCCCTCGGTCGTTTCGATGCCGCCGAACAGGAGCACGGCCGCGTTGGAGGCGACCTCGTCTTCGGTGAGTGAGCCCGCCGCGGCGCCCAGCGCCGACGCGTGGTGTGCGAGCGCCTCACCCAATCGGCTCCGGAGCGCGGCGAACGCCCGGCGCCCGGCCGGCGTCGGGCCGTCCCCGGAGGTGATCGAAGTGACCGAGGCGACGATCGCGTCGTACCACCCCAGCACGTCCGCTTCCTCGCCGGGTTCGAGGCCGAGCGCGGCCGCCATCACCGCGGCCGCCAGGGGACCCGCGTAGGCGCGGCGGAGCTCGCCCCGTCCGGCGGGTGCGAGCGCGTCGACGAGGGCGTGGGCGCGCGCCACCACGCGGTCGCTGAAGCGGTCGCGGACGGCCGCGACGCGGTACGGCGCGATGAACGGGGCCCGGTGGCGCGCGTGCTCGGATCCGTCCAGGCTGAGCATGCTCGGTCCGATCACCTGGGCGGTCGAGAACCTCGGATCGTCGACGGTGAACGTGTCGGGATCGCGCATCACCGCAAGTGCCAGGTCGTAGCGGCTGACGAGCCAGCCCCCGAAGGCCGGCACCCAGGAGACCGGCTCGCGGGCGCGTAGCGCGGCCAGGATCGGATGCGGATCCCGCTCGAGCTCGTCGAGCGTGACGGCCGCGCCGAGCGGAAACTCCTTGGTCGGGGGCACGTGAGGAGGATCGCACGGCTCACTCCGGCGGCTCGCGCCCGCTGGGCGGCTGGCACCCGAGGTCGATCAGATGACGGCAGAAGGCGAGCCGATCGCGATCGGGGTGAAACGGCTCGACTCCCTCGCGCAGCAGCGAGGCGACCCGCTCGACGTCGTAGAGCAGCGCGAGCTTTCCGGGCGGGTCGTCCCACTCCCCCGAGTCGTACCGGGCGACCCAGGCCGCCAGCGCGGCCAGCGCCTCGACCTGGACCTGGTCGGTCCACCACCCGGACCGCAGGGCCAGCCGGAAGCGCTCGCGCAGCCGGCAGGCGTCGATCCACAGCTGCTCGAACCACATCCACCGCTCCCGCGGGTAGAGCCCCTGCCACTGCAGCGGCCACCGGCCCGCCCCGGCCTCATCCCACTCTCCGAATGGTTCCTCGCCGGCGCCATCCTGGGGCCCATACCAGCTCACGACGATCTCGCCAATGCGCGCAGGCGGCGATCGGCGAACCACATCCGCAGTCGCAGTCGGACGGGCGCGAGCCGGCCGTAGAGCAGCAGCGCGTGGCCCGCCGGCAGCTGGCGCAGCGCTTCGGCGGCGACGAGCGGACGCCGCCGTTGTGCGGTGGCGCGCGAGGTGCCACCGGCGCCGGTCGTGTGGGTCAGATCGCGCGCCTCCTCCTCGCCGACCAGCCCGGCGAAGTAGCGCAAAGTGTCGAGGTCGGCCACGCCCGGGAGCAACATCCGGGCTCGGTGGGCGTTGATCACGGTCTCGGCCTGGCGGCCGTAGCGCGCGCGGGCCTGCGCCAAGTCGTGGAAGATCGAGACCAGCTGGATGTTGTGACTCGGCGCGGTCGAGGCGATCTCGGACAGGTTGGGCAGCGGGGCAACGTTGCCGGCCTCATCGAGGCACAGCAGCAGTGGCAGCGTCAGCGCCCCCCCGTCCCGGGTGGCGCGCTCGTAGGCCCGATCGACGACCTCCGAAAGCAGCGCCAGGAACAGCGGGCGCAGGAGTTTGGAGGCCTTGGCGTCGCCGATCAGATAGAGCGTGGCCGACTCGTCGAGCAACCGGTCGGCCGTGATCTCGCACGACCTCGCCGAGCGGGCCACACGCGAGAACCGGTAGGCGCGCAGCAGCGCCTGGGCGGTCGCCTCGATCGAAGAGCGCGTCCGATCAGCCTGGGCCTCGAACGCGCGCACCGCGTCGTACGCCGCGCGCGCGTCCGCGCGCTGCTGCTCGTCGTCGGCTCCTTGCGCGGCGAGGTCGAGCGCGCGGTCAACCTCGCGCGCGCCCTGACCGTAAACCCAGCGGACCAGCGCCTCGATGCCGGCTCCGGTCACGGCCGCGGCGTGGAGCAACGGCGCCAGGCGCTGCTCGGCCGCGATTGCCCAGAAGTCGCCGCCCTCGACGCCGCGCTGGTCGAGCTCGCCGGCCGCCGCCATCCGCCACGCCACTTCGAGCGCGCCGTCCCAGGTGTCGGCGCCCCGCAGCGGCGACCAGGTGTGGGAGTCCGTCCCCGCGAGGCCGAACGGATCGAAGACCAGCACGGTGCCGAGCGCTCGCCGGCGCTCGAGAGTCGCGCCGAGCAGGTCGGTCTTGATCGAGGAGGCGACCGCGGGGCCCGGCCATTCGAGCAGGGCGGGAATCGCGAGTCCAGCCGACTTGCCCGACTGCGGGGGACCGAACGCCACGAGCGCGTGGCGCTGCTCCGCGTACAACGGCCTCCGGCCGCGCAAGCCGAGGCAAAGGCGGCCGGCGCGGTTGGCCCGGCCGCTGTGGAGCGGGCGCAGCTCGCTCCCCGACGCCCAGCGGGCCCCGGTGCCGGGATAGCGCAAGAGCGCCAGCGCGCCGAGCCGGCTGGCTACCGCCACCAGCCCCGCCGCGGCGCCGACGAGGAGCAGCAGCGCGGAGTAGAAGCCGGCCGGTCCGGGAAGGCCCCCGCGCACCGCCGCCGGCCACGCCGCGGCGGGGTCGGACAGTCGGGCCGGCAGGCGAAACAGCACCTCGGGCAGCGCTCCCGCGCCGACGCGCGGCCAGCCGGCGCCGAACACCGCCCCCGCGAGGCCGCCCCACAACCACAGCAGGGCGCCGATCGCGAACGCCGTGCCGATCGCGATCAACATCGCGCCGTCGGAGATCCCGGGTTGCTGGTTCGGGCTCATCGCTGGATCGGGCGGTCAGCCGTTATGCGCATGCCCGTGTCGGTGTTCGTCAGCTCGGTCTCCAGGCGCGAGCGGTGGTGCTGCACGACGAACGAGCGGGAGCCGACCCGCCACAGCGCCTGGCCGGCGGACAGCATCGAGATCAGCTGGGCCTCGCTCTCGGACAGGCCGAGCAGCGACCGCGTCAACGGCACTTGGCTCTCGTCCTGGTGATAGACGATCCGCGTCGAGGCATCGGCCACGAGCCCCTCGGCGATCCGCGCCGCGCGCGATCCGGCGTCTCCGGCCGCCTGGAGGTCGGCGAGCTTGTGGAGCACGACGAGGTTCATCACCCCGAATTGGCGGGCGAGCTTGAAGTTGGATTGGAACCACTCGCCCAGGCCCGTGTGCTGGACGATCTTCCACGACTGAAAGCTCGCTATACGCAGTACAGCTCGGCTCTGATAAGGAAGAGGTCCCAGGTTCGAGTCCTGGATCGCCCACTAGCAGAAACTTCCTGCAAAGCGGACGGTTTTTGCGCGGTGGTGAGCTGGACCGGGTGGTCGCGAGGGGGCGCTTTGGGTGCGTCTGGGGTGCATCAGGATCCGGGCGGCGCTCCTGGGCGTCACGCTCCCGCGTCTGTCGACGAGCCGGCGACCACCCCCGCAGAAGCTCACAGCTCGCGGCTGCATGGGCGCGGCGAACAGGCTGCGGACGGGCACCGTGAAGGTCCTGCGGGACGGCGAGCATGAGCGACCGCTGCTCGTGGCTCGACGAGTGGTGCCCAGAGTGCCGGGTCGCTCCGGGAGCGCGGTGTCGGCGGTACCGCTGGGACACCCGTGGGCAGCCGGCAGCGCACCTGCACATCGCGCGCGGCTGGCGCGAGCGCAGCTGCCCGACGTGCCGGGCATCACCGGGTGAGCCGTGCCGGACTCCGAGCGGCCGGGAGGCCTCCCGGGTTCACACGGCGCGGCTCCGGCGGTCGCGTGCAGAGCTGCTCTGGGGCATGGAGGTGTGGGAGGAGCTTGAGCGGCGCGGCGCGACGATCGCCGTCGTGCCGTTCTCCGGTCAGGCGGGTCGGGGCGGGAGTACGGCGACCATCGTGCTCTCCCGAGTCGTTGGCCGGCAGCTGGTCGACGTCGAGCGGTGGAGCTCGCGTGACGAGCTGGGGTACGCGCTGGAGGCGCCGGTGTGGGATCGGTTCGGGTCGTTCGCCGGTCAGCCGTTCGTGCGCGGCGAGGTGATCTGGACTGGCGAGGACCGCACGGTCGTGATCGCCGGTACGCGCGGCGATCGGCCGTTCGAGGAGAACGTCACGTGAGTGGCCCATGCAGCGACGGGCGAACTCGCGCGAGCAGGGCCCGCGGCCCACCACACTCGTCGTGAGACGAGAAAGACCGGGCGGCCACCCGGTCTTCCAGAACATAGGCGCCGTCAGCGCCGCGCAAGATTGCCTGCGCTGCAGTCTACCGGGCGGCTGGACGGATTCCAAGCCCGGCTCGCGGGTCTACGCGCTTCGCCTGCTGATGAGCGTCATCGCGAGCACCCCACCGATGGGTGCTGGCGATGGCACTCAAGCCAACAACGAGCAAGTCGCGATGAGTCATGCCGCGATCGTCGGGCTCATCTCGCGCTGCTGCGAGCGAGCGGCCCCAGCGCGCTTCGCCTCGCCCAACGAGCTCGCCGGACCGCCCACCGGGATCGGTCTCCGGCGATCACCAACCAACCAAACGAAGGAGGGGGGTCATGACCACCACGACCACGGTCGCAAACCAGAAGGGCGGCGTCGGGAAGACCACGACGGCAGCGAACATCGCTGTGCTCCTCGCCCACCAGCGGCAGCGCACGCTGGTGATCGACACCGACCCGCAGTGCGCGCTCACCCGGCAGCTCGGGCTCGGCGACCGTGCACTCGGCGTCAACCTCGTCGACGTGCTCGCCGGCCGCGCCGTCGCGCACGACGCGATCGTCACCGCCGTTCACGGTGTCGACGTGATCCCCGGCGCCCGCGAGCTCGCCGGCGTCGAGATGAGCCTCGTTGGTGAGCTCGGCCGCGAGCGTTTCCTCCACGACGCGCTCGAGCCCGTCCTTCGACAGCTACGACCAGGTCGTGATCGACACACCCCCGAACCTCGGGCTCCTGACCGTCAACGCGCTCGTCTGCGCCGACCGAGTGATCGCCCCGGTCAGCGCCGAGGACGAGGGCGCCGTCCACGGCATCGTCGAGCTCAAGGGCACGATCGCGAAGCTCGAGCGGCTCGGAGTCAGCTCGCCGGCGCTGTTCGCGGTCATGACCCGCTGGGTGCCGCAACGACTCTCCAGCCAAACCGTCGAGACCGCCCTGACCGCACTCGACTTCCCTCCCGCTGGGCGGATCCGGCTGCGTGCCGCCGCGGTCGCGCATGCCGCCAACACGCGTGTTCCACTCGCGGTAAGCGCACCTGACGGAACGGTCGCACTCGCCTACCGCTCACTGCTCGACCGGCTCGAGGCGGTGAGCGCACGATGAGCGCGACCACCCGACGCGGCCTGCAGATCGACGATCCGCTCGCCCCCAGCCGCGATACCGCCGCCGACGTCGAGGGCAGCGGGGCCGGGCGACTGCGGGACCTCCCACTCGAGCAGATCCGCGCCAACCCCGCCCAACCGCGCAAGCACTTCGACGAGGCCTCACTCGCGTCGCTCGCGGACTCGATCCGTGAGCGCGGCGTCCTGCAGCCGATCATCGTCCGCCCCGTCGCCGACGGCTACGAACTCGTCGCCGGCGAGCGGCGCTGGCGCGCCTCCCAGCTCGCCGGCGAATCGACCATCCCCGCGCTCGTCGACGACGCACTCGACGACGCAGGCTCGCTCGAGCTCGCCCTGATCGAGAACGTCGTCCGCGCAGACCTCAGCGCGATCGAGCAGGCCCGAACGCTCGCGACACTACTCGACGACCTCCGCCTGACAGCCACGGTGCTCGCCAAGCGCCTCGGCCGAAGCCGCGCCGACATCGCCAACACCATCCGGCTGCTGGAGCTCCCCGACGAAGCGATCGACCTGATCGACACCGGCGCGCTCAGCAAGGGACACGGCAAGGCGCTGCTCGCCGAACCCGACCACGACCGACGCCGCCAGCTCGCCCGCCGGGCCGCAGATGCCGGGTGGTCGGTTCGCGCCCTTGAAGACGAGATCGGCCGCAGCGCCCGACCCGCGAAGGCGCACAGTGTGCCGCATCCCGATCACGCCGCCGCGGCCACGAGACTGCAAAACGCACTCACCACGGCAACGGGTTGCGAGATCCGCGCCACCCCGCACCGCGACGGCTACCGGATCACCCTCGACCAAGCCGCCGCCGATCGCCTCGCACAGATCCTCGGCACCGAAGTGGTGCCGACGTGACCGCGCCGAGCCGCAGCCCCGCCGAGTGGAAAGGCACGCGTTCCACGTGGAACACCTCACACGGCCCATGCCGGAGAGCCGCGCGGTGAGCCGACGACTACCTCCTGGCCCGGCGACCGTCGACGGGCCACGCTGGCTCGGTCGCGTCGGGCCCTCACCACTCATCGCCGGGACCCGCACGCCCGCCGCGACGCGCGCGATCCTGCGCGCGACTGGAGCCTCGGTGGCCGTTCGATGAGCGCTTACCGTCCCCCCTTGGATGCGGGCATCACGATCCGCGATCGCCGCGAGCTTCCGTTCTTCCAGGTCCGCCTGCGCGCGGTCCAAGCTATTCGCAACGAAACCACGGGGCCCCGCCGGCTCAGGGCAATCGGCTTTTACGCGCTGCTCTGCCAACTCGCCAACGAGCAGCGGCACACCGGCGAGCATCGCGTCGTACGCGCCACCTACGAGACGCTCGCCGCCCGCGGCCAGATGAGCAAACGCACCGTCAAGCTGCTGCTTGATGCGCTCGAGCAGGCGAACGTCGTGCGCTACGAGCGGCTCGCCGACCGCGGCACCGGCGCCGTCATCAGCCTCTTCCACCTCCTGATCCTCGACGAGCCATGGCTCGCGCTGACCGTCGCAGGCGGCCGACCAGCTGGCCACCCCACGACCCGGCGGCCACCTGCTGCGAGACCTCGGCCTGATCGTCGTGCTGCTGGAGTTCTGCGTCGAGCAGCGCTCAGCCCACGGCGGTCTCGCCGCCGAGGTGATGCGCAGCGACATCGCGACGCGATCCGGGCTCGGCGTCGACCGCGTCGACGACTGTAACCACGCGCTCGAACGGGCCGGGCTGCTTCACATCGAGCGTCGCCGTGGCGCCAATGGAGGCCCGTATCTCCCCAGCGTCTACACGGTGCGCGAGGCGCCGAGCGCCGCAACGCAAGGCGGCATAACGGAACCGCCAGCCCGGCAGAACGGTACTGAGAAGGCGGCGAACGGGTACCGGCATGGCGGCACTCCGGTACCCGCAAGGCCGCCGAACGGTACTCGCAAGGCGGCAGACCGGTACCCCGATGGCGGCGATTCCGCCACCCTCAGCACCCTCGCGCCGCCGTCTACCACGCGCCCGCGATCGGCCGTAGAAGCAACAGCGATAGAAAACAACCCTCCTTCCCGAGGTCGAGCTGCGACAGCCGCAGAAGGGGGAGCGGGGAGGATCTCAGCGCCAGAGCAGCTCTGCGACGCGCTCATCGCCAGCTGGGCGCCGGCGCTCGGCGACAGCCCTCGTCGTCAATTCCAGGCCAACCGGCAGGGCTGGCTCGCGGCCGCCGAGAAGCTCCTGCAACGCCATCCACGAGAACGCCTCGACAGTGCGCTCGCCTACATGGTCACCGACGAGATCCTCGGCTCCGAGGCGCTCACAATGCCGGGCTTCGCCAAGGTTGCCGACAAGCTGATCGCGCGTGCACATGCCCGCCGTCTGCGCTTCAGCGCCCGAGCGAGCGGCGGTGTCGCAGATCGAGGGCTGAGCTGGCAGGACGCAAAGGTCGCGATCGAGCGCGCCATCCGGCGCCATGGCCGCGATGGCCGCGCCGAGGCGCTCGCCGAACTGTCCGCCGAGAACCCGCTGCTGCCCCAGTTCGTCGACCGAGTCAGGTGGAGCGCGTTGTGCGAGCAGCCTCTTCGCTACGCCGAGCGACGCTACGCGCGAGACCTGGGCCGCGGTGACTAACGAGAACACAAACGGTAGAGAGGACGCCACAGCATGATCGAGACGACCGCCAACGGCCACAACTCCGCGAAGGCCATGCTGCCGCCGCACAACCTCGAGGCGGAGAAGTCGGTCCTCGGCGCTGTGCTCCTCGACGAACGCCACCTCATTGGGCTCCTGTTCGACGAGCAGCTACGCGCCGACCACTTCTTCCGAGAGCAGTACGGGCGTGTGTTCGAGGCGATGCTCAAGCTCCACGAGAACGATCGGAAGATTGATCATCTGACGGTCGCCGAGGTCCTCCGCGAGCGCGGACAGCTCGAAGCGATTGGCGGTCCCGAGGCGATCGACGAGCTCGCAGGCTGGGTTCCGGCCGCCGGACACGCCCGCGAATACGGCCGGATCGTTCGGGAGAACGCACACATGCGTGCGCTCCTGAGGGCCACCTACGAGATCCAGGCGCAGGTCGCCGAACGCCGCCACCGCGCTGAGGAAATGATCGAGGAGGCCGAGCGGCTGATCTTCGCCCTGCGCGGCAAGGAGCTGCAGGCCAAGCACCGGCTGCTCGAGCACGCGGTCGCTGAGGAGATCGACCGGGTCGAGCGCGCGGCGCACGACGACCGCGAGATCCCAGGGCTCGCGACCGGGATCCGCGAGCTCGATCGACTCCTCGCGGGACTGCAGGACGGCAGGCTGTACGTGGTCGCTGCGCGCCCCGCGATGGGCAAGAGCCTGCTCTGCCTGCAGATCGCGCGCCACGTTGCGCTCAAGGAGCGCCAGCGTGTGCTGTTCGCGTCGCTTGAGATGAGCGATTCGGAGACCGCCCAGCGTCACCTCGCCGCCGAGAGCGGTGTCAATCCCGAACGCCTCCACCTCGGGAAGATCGAGAACGATGACTGGCCGGCGCTGCTGGACGCGGCGAGCCGCACGATCGACGTGCCGTTGCACCTGCTCGACGACGGCGACCTGTCGCTGTTCTCGCTCAGGGCGCATGCCCGCCAGGTGGCGGTCCGCTTCGAACGTCTCCGCCTGATAGTTGTCGACTACCTGCAGCTGATGCGAGCCGAGAAACCCTCCAGCAGCCGCGTCGAGGACGTGTCTGAGTTCAGCCGCGGACTCAAGCGACTCGCACGCGAGCTGAACTGCCCCGTGGTCGCCGTCGCGCAACTCTCACGAGCAGTCGAGCAACGCCCGGACAAGCGTCCACTGCTATCGGACCTGCGCGAATCAGGCCAAATCGAGGCGGACGCGGACTGTGTGCTGATGCTCTACCGAGACGACTACTACGACCCCGATTCCGAGCGCCCCGGCGAGATGGACATCATCGTCCGCAAGAATCGCCACGGGAAGCTGGGCACGACAAGTGTGCGAATGGACCGCCGCTTGAGATTCAGCCCGATCGAACCGTGAACGCAGCCGGC
>CAVWFJ010000012.1:0-276410 GCA_963754055.1 uncultured Solirubrobacterales bacterium | reverse complement strand
GTCGTCGGGGCCGATGGCGAGGATTCCTGCTTGGTGCAGCGAATCTTGGAAAGCGCCGGGAGACCGGCATGGAGAAGGAGATGAAAGTTCTCTACGTCGAAGGAGTAGCGACCCACGACGGCCCCGAGTCATGCGTTGGTGTCCCGTGAGGGCGCAGCGAAGCGTTGACAGGGGAGCGTGCGGGCTGGGCTATTGAGCCGCGAAAACTGCTCTATCGGGGTGCCGACGCCGTCAAGATTGGCGGAAGGCCATGTCGCCGGCGGCGCTATCGCGAGTCGTCGGGGGACCCCGCGCGGTCGAAGAACCCGGGCACGTACGGGAGATTGCTCTATGCATGGGAACCGGGAGGTCCCGCGGTCGCCCGCGGGTCGTTGATTGATGCCTCGTCCTGGATGGTTCGCGGGGTGGTGCAACGGCTCGACGGGCCGTGAGGGGAACGCTGTGGCGGTAATCCCTCGATGAACGAGCGCGGGAAGTCGGACAGGCCAGTAGTACCTGGGATGCTGCTGAACAACGCCGCGTCTGCGGCTGCGGAGGTGGTGGAGGGAAGGGGCCTGCCCAAGGGGAACGCGGCCAGCGAACCACGTCCCGGACGCAGCGCCGGACAGGGCGTGTCAAGTGATCTGGATCGTGTGCGCCAAGTGGCGCGGAGGGACAAGGATGTGCGGTTCACCGCGCTCCTTCATCACGTCACCGTCGATCGACTGCGGGAGGCGTACCGGGCGATCCGCCCGGGCGCGGCCCCGGGGGTCGATGGGGTCACGTGGTGGGACTACGGCGTGAACTTGGAGGGCAACCTCCAGGAGCTCCACGGCCGGGTCCAGCGAGGGGCGTATCGAGCGAGGCCGACTCGCAGGGTGTTCATCCCGAAGCCGGACGGGCGGTTGCGGCCGCTCGGCGTCGCCAGCTTGGAGGACAAGATCCTTCAGCGGGCGGTGGTGGAGGTGCTGAACGCCGTGTATGAGCAGGACTTCCTCGGTTTCTCGTACGGGTTCCGGCCAGGGCGTAGTCCGCATGATGCGTTGGACGCGCTGTCGGTTGCGATCACGCGCAAGAAGGTGAACTACGTGCTCGACGCGGACGTCTGCGACTTCTTCACCAGGCTCGATCAGGGCTGGTTGGAGCGGTTTCTCGAGCACCGGATCGCGGATCGAAGGGTCCTGCGGCTGATCCAGAAATGGCTCAGGGCAGGGGTCATCGAGGACGGGGAATGGTCGGACACGCTGGAAGGGACGGCGCAAGGAGCAGGGTCAGGGGCGAGCCGCCGATGCCGCGCTTACGCGCGGTGGTCTGCTCGCCCCTGCCCTCCGAACCGGACTTGCCCATTCCTGGGCATCCGGCTCTCCACAGGACATGCGGTGGCCGTTCGTGACGCTGGGTTATGCATTGGCGGTTTCCGGCGGGGTGGTGGCCCGTCCTGTTCCGGTGTTCGCTGCCCATGGTGAGGGGATCTGGTGGCCGCGATAGCGGTATCGGGTCACCGGGACCTCGGCGGGCCACGCGAGCCTTGTGCCTTCGCGGCTGGTCCAGTGGCGCCCCCAGCACCGTCGCCTGATCTGTTTCCAGGTCAGTCGCGGGTACTTCTTGCGCAGCCAGCGGATCACTCGCCACCACAGGTAGTGGCTGAGATACGCGAAGCAGCGCTTGGCCGCGTTGTGACGGTGGTAGTTGGCCCAGCCCCTGAGGATTGGGTTGAGCGCGTGGATCAGCCGATCCAGTGAGAGGTTGAGCGTGCTGCGGTCAGTCAGCGTCTTGATGCGGTGCATGATCTCGCGCAGTGCTCGTTTGCTTGGGAATGCGTAGGCGACTCGCTTGCTTCCTCGCCAGGGTGCCCGCACGATGCGGAACCCGAGCAGGTCAAAGCCGTCGTCGACGTGGGTGATGTGCGTTTTCTCGGGCGAGAGCGTCAAGCGCATCTGCTCCCGCATGAACTCGGCCGTCTGTTCTTTGAGGGCATGGGCTTGGGCTTCGGTGCCGCGCACCAGCACCACGAAATCGTCCGCAAAGCGGACCATCCGGTAGCTGGGCAGGCCCTTTGCCCGGTCACGCCAGCGCTGGGTTTGCGTGCGTGCCACCCATGCCGCCTCGAAGTGGCGGTCGAGTACCGAGAGGGCGATGTTCGACAGCAGGGGCGAGAGACTCGACCCTTGTGGCGTGCCCGATGGCGTCGCGGTCACGCTGCCAAGCTCACGCATGACACCGGCGGCGAGGAACAGTCGGATCAGCGCCAGGACGCGCTTGTCGGTCACCCGACGGCGTACTTGCTCCATCAAGAGACCTTGATGGATCTGCCCGAAACAGTCCTCGACGTCTCCCTCTATCACCCACTCGTACGACCTGGGGGGATTGATGAAGAACCGCACCTCTCCGACAGCGTCCTGGGCTCTGCGTCCGGGCCTGAATCCGTACGAGGTCGGGCAGAAGTCCGCCTCGAAGATCGGCTCGAGCACGAGCTTGGCCGCCGTCTGCACGATCCTGTCGCGCAGCGCGGAGATGCCCAGGCTTCTGAGCTTCCCCGAGCGCTTCGGGATCAACCGCTCGCGCGCCGGCAGCGGACGGTAGGTACCTGCCTTGAGCTCCTCACGGAGCGTTGCGAGGACACCATCGACGCCCATCTGCTCGACCTGCTTGCGGGTCTGGCCATCAACACCGGCGGTACGAGACCCCCGGTTGCGTTTCACCCGCTCCCACGCGACGAGCAACGTCGCGGGTTCGCAGACCAAGTTGAACAGGTCGCCGAAACGAGCCTGATCGTCCTGGACTGCCCATCGGTGCAGCCTGGTCTGCCATCCCAGTACCCGCTCCTCGGCCTGATCGACCAGGACCGGCGCGAGCGAGTTCACGCCCGACCTCCCGAACGGCTTCTCGTGCTGCCGTCCTGCTGCCCGCCTTCGCCATGTGGACGGCTTTCCCGTCCTCGGACTACTACGCGGACTCCGCCACGCCCCGCGTCCGTTAGCCGGCATCGGGCCTTACCGGGCCGCCACCAGCAGCCCGGCGCACACGGGGCGCTTCCCACGTTCACCAAGATCCGTTTGACCGGGTCGGCAGCCGGCTTTACCCCTACAGCGCCTCCGGCGGGCACTCGCAGTCTCCCGCCGGCCACCGCGCCCGGGCTGAATAGCCGCGCGCGGAGCGAGCCGCCACGAAACAAAGCGGACTCGTTGCCGTGGACGACCCATGTCCGCCAGGTTTGGGGTCGTTTGCGAATTGAAGGGGCTTCTACCACCGGTTTGCTCTCGCTCTACCTTTCGGTCTCGCTAGCACGCACGCGGGCGTCTGGCAGTGCCGCCCGGCCGTCACGTTGTCGGGACGCTTGACCTCCGGCGCGCGATCCCGCGCCTTGGCCGTCCCCAGCTTCTCCAGGCCGCTGCAACGGCCAGGGGCCGGTATTCCAACCGGCGCGGACGAGATGTTGATGTCCGTCATCTCCTTTCGCTTGGCGCCTCGTGGCGCAGGCTTCGGCTTCGCCGCTGCTCGCGAACGTCTTTCTGCACTACGTGTTCGACCTGTGGGCCGACCAGTGGCGGCGGCGGAACGCGCACGGGGATGTGGTCCTGGTGAGGTTCGCCGACGACTACGTGGCTGGCTTTGAGCATCGTGAGGACGCCGAGCGGTTCCTCGCCGAGCTTCGCGACAGGTTCGCGCAGTTCGGGTTGGAACTGCATCCGGAGAAGACGCGGCTGATCGAGTTCGGACGGTTCGCCGCCGAGAATCGAGCCAGGCGCGGCGAGCGGAAGCCTGAGACGTTCACGTTCCTGGGACTCACGCATATGTGCGCGAGGACCAGAACGGGCCGGTTCAAGCTCAAGCGGGTCACGAGCAAGAAGAAGATGCAGGCCAAGCTGCGCGAGGTCACGACCGAGATGCGCAGACGGATGCATCTACCGATCCCCGAACAGGGAGCCTGGCTGGCCAGGGTCCTGACCGGGCATTACCGCTACTACGCGGTGCCCGATAACGGCAAGGCGCTTGAGGCGTTTCGCGAACGGGTCATCTGGCACTGGTGGCGGATGTTGCAACGCCGCAGCCAGCGCTCCCGCATGACCCGGGAGCGAATGCGCCGCCTTGCCGCCCGATGGTTACCGACGCCCCGCATCCTGCATCCCTGGCCCAACGCGCGCCTCGACGCCAGCACCCGAGGGAGGAGCCCAGTGCGTTAGACGCGCACGCTGGGAGTACGCACGACATGATCAGCAGCTCGGGGGTGCGAGTCCCCTGTGGAGGTTGATGGCACCAACCACAAGCCGATGGCAACTGCTCAGTCGTGAGGCTGGGTGGGGAGGAAGCCGGAGTGCGAAGTCGCGACCCTAGGAACACATGGCTCGCGCCGGACCCGGATGGGTTTGGTGGGGCTGCGCGTAGAAGGCGGGTCGGTCCGGGCGAGCCTGCTCCCACGAGGCGAAGCCCGATGTCCATCAAGGGTCCGGTCCGTAAACGCGGTGGGTGTGCGATGAAGGTTGCTGGTCTTATTCGTGGAGGTCTCCATGGGTGTCCCAGATGCCCCGTCCATGTGGTTCGCGGGGTGGTGCGGGACGGCGGCGCTCGCGAGGGCGTCGCTCGCTGTGGAGAAGTCAGCAGAGGCCGTATTACCAGCGGGGATCGTGATCGCTGGGAAGGGCCGAACGCGAAGCCGAGCGTCAGGACGTTCGTGCTCGTGGTCGTTGCGTTGATCGCAGCCAACCCCTTTGGGGGCCTGGCGGGGAGGGTCCGACGGTGAAGCCCGAGGACGCCCGGCCAGAGCGCAGCAACGATCCGGCGCCGGACGGCACCGCCGCTCACCCCGCCCCGGCGGGCTTGTGGGAGCAGGTCCTGGCCCGCGAGAACCTCGCCGAGGCGCTCAGACGCGTCGAGCAGAACGCCGGTGCCCCTGGCATCGACGGGATGAGCACCAAGGAGCTGCGGCCGTGGTTGCATGACCATTGGCCGGGGGTCCGCTCAGCGCTCGAGGCGGGTACCTACCAGCCGCAACCCGTCCGGAGGGTGATGATCCCCAAGCCGTCGGGCGGTCTGCGGATGCTGGGGGTGCCGGCTGCGGTGGATCGATTGATCTGCCAGGCCATCGCGCAGGTGCTCACGCCCATCTTCGACCCCAACTTCCATCCCCACAGCTTCGGCTTCAGGCTGGGGCGCTCGCAGCACCACGCTGTCGAGCGGGCACGCCAGTTCATCGCTGATGACGCGGCGTGGTGCGTCGATTTTGACCTCGACTCGTTTTTCGATCGCGTTCAGCACGACGTACTGATGGCCAGGGTCGCCAGACGGGTCCATGACAAGCGGGTGCTCAAGCTGATCCGACGCTACCTGGAAGCGGGCGTCATGGCAGACGGGCTGGTGCACGCGAGCGAGGAGGGAACCCCTCAGGGTTCGCCACTCTCGCCGCTGCTATCGAACGTCATGCTCGACGACCTCGACTGGGAGCTGGAACGGCGCGGGCACAAGTTCGTGCGCTACGCCGACGACGGACGCGTCTACGTCCACAGCCGACGAGCGGGCGAGCGCGTCATGGAGAGCATGACGCAATACGTCGAGCAGCGCTTGAAGCTGCGCGTCAACCGACAGAAGTCGGCGGTCGCGCCTGCGGTCGATCGGCCCCTGCTGGGGTTCGAGTTCTTCCGCGATAAGGACGGCAAGGTCAGGGTGACGGTCGCTCCCAAGGCTCTCAAACGAGCTCAGGACCGCATCCGTCAGCTGACCACGCGCAACTGGAGCGTCTCGATGGAGCGACGGATCAAGGAGATCAACCGCTTCACGGTTGGATGGACGGCGTACTTCTGTTTCGCCGACACCTTCCTGCCGTTCGACAAGCTCGACAAGTGGCTGCGCCGCAGGCTCAGGCAGGTGCGCTGGAAAGAGTGGAAACGCTCACCAACGCGCTACCGGAACCTCCGGGCGCTCGGTATCCGCGACCGCGATGCGCGCTCATGGGCGGCATCGCAGAAGGGATACTGGCGCATCGCCGGGTCCTGGCCGCTCCAACGAGCCCTGCCAAACGCCTACTGGCACAAGTCACTCGGCCTGAAAGGATTCCTCGAGCCCTACCACGGTTTCCGGGAATGCTGAGCGAACCGCCCGGTGCGGACCCGCATGCCGGGTGGTGTGGGAGGGGCCAGGGCAAGCCTGGCCTCTACCCGATTCTGTGCGGGGGGGCGGTCGGTTAACGGCCGTCCCTACCGCGACCAGGCATGGAACGCGCGGAGGCGGAGGCGGTCTATGACGCGGGGCGTGAGTCGTGTGTGCAGTTCATTCTTGATCTCGCTGCTCGGGTGCGGGAGATGGACGAGCGGCTGAGTCGTTTGGAGTCTGAGGCGCGTCAGGATTCGCGTACGAGTTCGAAGCCGCCGTCGCAGGATCCACCGAAATCACGTCAGCAGCGGCGGGCGGAGGCGCGGGAGAAGGCCAAGGAGCTCGCGCGGCGGGAGGGTGAGCGGCGCAAGGCTGGCGGGCAGCCGGGGCATCGGGGTGCTGGTCGTGAGCTGAAGCCGTCTGATCAGATGGATGAGATCGTCGATCACTACCCCAACGCGTGTGGCGGGTGTGGGCATCGGTTCGGTGAGGAACAGCGCAGGCCGGGTGGTCGGTTCGGGCGCCACCAGGTCGCCGAGTTGCCGCCGATCGGCGTGATCTGGACCGAGCATCGCACGCATCAGTTGCGCTGCCGGCATTGTCGCGCGCGGACGAGCGCCTGCGTGCCGGAGGAGATCGCCTCCTCTCCGTTCGGGCTGCGGTTGCAGGCGGCGCTGGTGACGTTGACCGCCGCGTACCGTGTCTCGCGGCGTGCAATCACGGAGATCGCTCGTGATCTGTTCGGGGTCACGCTCTCGACCGGCGCGGGCGACGCGATCTGCCAGCGCGCCTCCCAGGCACTCGCGGGCCCGCACCTGCAGTTGCAGGACTGGGTGTTGGATCAGCCGGCGGTGCATGTGGATGAGACCGGTTGGCGCACCAGCGGCGACGGACGCGCGCTGTGGGGGGCGAGTACCCCGGACGCGGTGTTCTTGCAGATCGCCGAGCATTGCAACCGTGAGGTGTTCGACGCGCTGATCGGCAGCAGCTATCCGGGGATCGTGATCTCCGACCGTTGGAACGGCTACAGCCATCGCGACCCACAGCGCCGACAGGCGTGCTGGTCGCACCTGAAGCGCGATTTCCGCCGCCACGCCGACGGGCTGGGCGAGCAGAAACCCTTCGGCGAGCGCGGCCTGGAGCTGACCGGCCGCGTGTTCGCCGCGTGGCGCGCCTACCAGCACGACCACCACAACCGCGGACGACTAAAGGCCGAGATCACATCGATCCAGACCGAACTGCGAGAACTGCTCCAAGACGCCAGCCCGAAAAAGGCACGCAACCGCTGGCACCGCCGGTTCGCGAACAACCTGCTCAAGATCTGGCCCGCGCTATGGACCTTCACCCTGATCGACGGCGTCGAGCCGACGAACAATCCCGCCGAGCGTGCGCTCCGCGCACCGGTCATTCACCGCAAAGTCTCGCTCGGCACCCAAAGCGAAAACGGTGAGCGGTTCGCCGAACGCGCGCTCTCGGCCGCCGGCACCTGCCGGCTGCAACACCGCTCACTCTTCACCTACCTCAGCGAACTAATCGCCACCCACAACCGCGGCGACCCATTCCCCGCCCTGGCCTTCTGAGGCCCCAGGGACTGAACGCTTACCACTTTTTGTTCGGCGCGCCACCAGTCTGACGCGGTCCTTTTGGGCCAGTAAATCGCGAAATCGCCGTTTACTGGCCCAATTGAGCAGACAACTACGTCCAACTGCCGGAGCTCGCGGGCGACGGGCACCCGTACCGGCTGGCGCAGCCGCTCGTCCCGCTGCGGGAGCGGTTCGACGTGATCCTGCTAGACACCCCCACCCGGCCACGCGAACCTCTCGGGAATGGCGGTTCTCGCCGCGGACGGACTGCTGATACCCGCGCTCGCCGCCGACCTCGACGTCCGCGGCGCTGGCAAGCTCTACGACCTGGTGGAGGAGGAGATCCCGGGCTGCGAATCCTGGGCGTGCTGATCGCTGCTAGCGAGCGGCGCTGGCGGATCACGCGGGAAGCTACAGACAGGATGACCGCGGGCGAGATGCGCGTGCTGCCGGTCAGCGTCCCCCGTGCCGTGCGCGTGGCGTCGGCGCCGCGGTTCCGCGCTCCGACCGCTGTGCTCGAGCCCGACTCGATGGTGACTCACGCGTACCGGCAGCTGGCGCAGTGGCTGCTCGCCGAGGTTCGACGATGAGTCGGGGCAACGGGGAAATGCCTTCAGCCCGACGCCGGCCGATCCCAGGCACGAGCGCCACGACGGCCGCGGGTGTCGCGCCGCCGCAGCAGCCGGTCGCGAGCCCGCCACAACGTGCCGGTGATACCGGCGTCGCCCCGAGCGAGCAGGCGCCGACGAGAAGGCAGTGGAGCCGACCAGCCGCTCATCGGCATCCCGCGAGACCTCCGCCGTCACCGGGGCCGAGGTGCCAGCGCTCGGACGCCGCCTGCTGTGTCCCTCTCGGCGAGCGCGGCTGAGGTGGCGCGTCGTCGTCCGTCGACGGACTACGCGAGCACGCGGCTGGTCAATTTTCGGATCCCGGTCGATCTCCACGACCGCTGCAAGGGGCTTGTCCGCGAGGTCGAACAGACGCATCAGCGCCTCCGACATCCGAGCCTCACCGAGTTACTGATCGGGTTACTCGAAGAAGGCCCGGACACGCCTGACGAGGTCGCCGCGGTGATCCGTCGCAAGCGCGCCTCAGAGCACGGAACGGAGCACGACACATGATCGGAATGCGCGTCCCCCGCAACATCGGTGACACGTAGGTGGATGGGATCAGCGGCCGAGGAGCCGGCGGACGATCGGAAACGTCGCAAACCACTCGTCAGTCCTTGAGGGCTTCAGCGGGAAAAGCGGTCGTCCACGAACTCGCGTCCGTTCCTCCGTGCGATGGCTGACCGCGCGGTCTAGCGGCGCCATCGGAGGCATCTAGTTACTTCTTCTTCTTGGTGGTGGTCTTCTTGGTCGGCCTGTTGTTCTTCTTGGTGAGCACGATCGACGGCGCCGCCTTCGTCGCCTTGAACGACTTGCTCTTGCGCGCTGCGCCCCAGTCACCGAGCGCTCCCCGTGCGCTGACGCTCACGTGCCCGCCCTGGGTGAGCGGGAAGCCCTTGACGCTCAGCGAGTGATGTGAGCGTGACACGGTGTACCGCCGCTGTGCGCCGTCGCTGTCGGTGACCACGACGCCGTAGCTCATGGCGCCGGCGGCGGCGGTCCAGTCGACGAGCAACGTGCGCTGCTTGCGCTGGACGGTCACCTTGGCGGGCGTGCCCGTCTTTACCGTGCCGGCGAAGCGGAAGTGCGCGAGGGTCTGCTCGCGGATCGGCGTGCCGTCGACGGTCGCCTGTGCGACGATCGCGCGTCTGCCACCTGCACCGGGAGTCGGCGTGAACCTGACTGTCCCCTTGCCTCCGGTGGAGGTGACGAGTGGGTGCATGATGTTCTTACCCTGCTCGTAGTAGGTCACGCGCTGGCCGCCGCCGGGCTTGCGCGCGTCGTAGCGGAGGGTGAGCTTGGAGCCCGTGCCGGTGACCTTGGCGGTGAAGTTGGTGTCGTATCCCGGCCGCGTCTCCGCCATGCTCTTGATCGCCGCGGAGTCCGGCAGCAGCGTGATCGTGTAGGTGCCGGGCCGGGCGTTCTTCAGCCCCAACCACGTTCCTGAGTATGTGCTTGAGCTGATCGCCTGGAGGGCGCCCTGTGCGAACGCCCCGTCGCCCGCAATCGTCAGGCTTTGGCCGCCTGGGCCGGTCAGCTTCACATGCGGCGCGCCGCCAGAGCCGATGAGCTTGACGCTCTTGCTCGTCTCCCCTTTGGCGACGGTGAACTCGATCGGCGCCGCGGCCGCGTGCCCGGCAAGGTGGGGGAACTTTCTGGCGTCGCTCCAGTAGTGGCTGGGCTTGCATCCGTCCGGGATCCACACGTCGAGGCTGCCGTCCGAGCCCACGCCGACTCCCGGGTTCACAGATTCGCCGAGGACGGTCACGTTGACGCAGGCGACCGCGCCCTTCTCGCTTGCGACGAGCAGACCCCCGGCACAGGCGATGTCGAACCCGGCGATGCAGATGTGAGCGTTGGCGTCGACTTCGAACAGACGCTTACTGATAATGAACTGCCCGCCCAGACTGCCCTGGAAGGTGAATATCCCGAGGTCCGCGTTTACGGTCGCGCCAACTGCGATGTAGTCCGGGTACTCATACACGATGCCGCCGTGGGCGATGTTGAGAGGGCCGACGCCCGGCACGTTTATTGCGACTGCCCCGCCGACTGCGAACGACGTGCTCGTGAACGTGCGGCCGACCAGATCCTGCAGAGCCTCTCCGGCGGCGCCGGCGGTGAGCGTGTAGGGGTCCCCCGGGGTCGCGAAGACGGCCAGCAGGTCGCCCTGCACCCTGGTGATCTGCGCTGCTGACAAGGTCGCGCCGCCGATCAGCACCGTGGGGTGGAGTCCGAGCTTGAAGTTGATGCCGTCGAGGAAGACACCCGGGAAGATCTGCGGCGCCGCTCCACCGAGGTCGATGTCGGCCCCCAGGTAGCTGAATCCGCCCTGGCAGAAACGGATGCCCTTGAAGGGCGGCGGCGACATCAGGATGGCTGGCCCCGGCGATCCGTCGTCGCCTGCTCCGAGATAGATGTTCGCGCTCGCGCTCCAGTAGTTGTCGTGGCACATAACGCCCCGCTCAGGGTCGCCGTTTGCGTTGTAGGTGAACAGAAGGTTGCTGAGGCCGATCCCGCCGATTGAGGCGCTCGGCACGCTGAGGTTGAGCGTGTTGAGGGACAAGCCGCTGGTGTTGGTGGCCGCCAGGCTGACGGCACCGCTGGGCTGGTCGCCTGAACCGAACACATCGAAGACCGGCGGCAGCTCCACATGCAAGGTCGCCACGGACTTGCGCACACCGTCGTCAGCGGCGAACGCCAGTTCCGCGCCAGCGTTCAGCGGGAAACCGCCGATGAGCGGCACGTCCTTGCTCGCGTCGAAGCTGAGCTGGGTTCCGGTCTGCCCGGTGTAAGTCAGGTTGCCCGGGTACGAGGGGTTCGAGTAGCTGGTGGGCTTGGGGAAGACGTCCATGAAGTCGAGGTCGATGCTCCCCTGCTTGATCACGAACGACCCCAGCTTGAGTGTCGCGTTGGAGGAGAACACGTGCATCGCCAGCGGGTCGATGACGATCGAGGCGCCGTCGTTCGGGGTCAGCGTCATGCCGTTGAGCTTGATCGCGCCTGAGGCGAGGTAGTCGTCGACACCGAGCGCCAGCCAGGCCTGGTCGCACTGGGCTTGAGTCAGCTGTTCAGAGGCACACACCTCCGGCCATTCGTCGGCCAAATCGTCTCGGAAGAAGCCGTAGCTGTAGGCAACCTCTTGCTCGCTGGCCGGAATCTCGTCCTGGGTGACGGGCTTGAGGCAGCCGAATGCGCCGATGATCCCGAAGTCGACCTCGGTCGGCGCGCACAGAGCCTTGAGGATCTCTCCGGGCGGGATGGCCCTGAACGCAGACAGGCTGGAGGACGACACCGCGATCTGCGGGAAGGCCGCCCCGAACTTGGCCGGGAGGCTGCTGTAGCCGGCCAGCTTGATCGTAGTGGCCGCTGTCGACGTCTGCTGCTGGAGTGAGCCGACCGCCTTCAGCGTGACCGTCGTTTTGCCGCCCTTGGGCAGGATCAGCTGCGTGTAGGGCATCGACGGTGACAGCGCGATGTCGGACTTGTGGTCGCCGTTGATGTCGTAGAGCAACTGCGTCGCGCCGGTCGTCCCGGCGGCGCTCAGGATGGGGCTCGCCCCCTTGGTCGACGACGGCAGCGTCGTCAGCGACGCCGCGGTGGTGGTCGTGCCGGTCAGCTCCGGCGGCGTTGTCGCCGTGCTCGAGGACACCTCGGCGACCTCGGCGTCGCTCAGCGCGCCGTTGTAGACGCGGACCTCGTCGATGCCGCCGGTGAACGAGAACCCGCTGCAGGGCTCGAAGTCCCCGACCGAGAGAGCGCTTTCGTCCACCGCATAGTCGATCGCCGCGCCGCCTGATGCCGTCGCCGAGCCGACCAGGGTGCCGTCGAGGTATAGGCGCACTGCGGAGCCATCGTAGGTTCCGACGAGCGCATGCCACTGACCGTTCCAGATCTGGGCCGGCGCTATCGATGCCGAGCTGACGGTCGTGGTGCGACTGGTGGCGATATAGAACGACGCGCCGCCGTTGGGCGCCGTGTAGAGCGCGTACGACGCGACTCCGCAGTCGTTATTTCCCCCCTTGGCGATGATCGCCTTGTACGACCCGGGGCTGCTCGACGCCTTCACCCACGCCATCAGGGTTATCTGCGACGGTTGGAAGTCCGCGCCTTCAGCCCGCAGAGAGTCTCGGTCGGCACCGTTGAAGCTAAACGCCTGACCGAACCGTCCGGCCACCTGCTGCGCGCCGTAGATCTGGAGACCGTCCGTGTTGTTGACGGTACTCGGCGTCTCCGGCACCTCGCCGGACTGGATGGTGTCCATATGCCACTCACCGAGGAGCGACGGAGCGCCGCCGGAGGCGGCCACGGCCACAGACGACCCCCAAGCAACTCCGATCGCAACCACCGTCACGACCACCAGCAGCAGCCCCCGAGCGCTCATCGGAACGATGCTGTCGGGTGCGCGTACCGTTTGCATCAGGGTCAACCCTGAACTTTTCTTTAAGCTTCGCTTAGGATTCGAGGCCTGAGGGCGGATCCGACACAGGGATTGCTGCTCGAACGCGAGCCGGAGATTCACGCGCTCACGGAGGTTTTGGGCGGCCTGAACGGCATGGGCGGGCGGGTCATCGTCATCGAAGGGAACGCTGGCACGGGCAAGAGCTCTCTTCTGAGCGAGGCGGTGGCCTCCGCGCGGGGTTCAGGTATCGAGGTTCTCCGCGCGCGCGGCGGGGAGCTTGAGCGTGAGCAGCCTTATGGCCTACTTCGCCAGTTGTTCGAGCCGGTCATGCGCCGCGTAGATCAGCGGACGAGAGACGAGTTGCTGTCGGGCGCAGCCGCACCCGCGGAACGTGTACTCGGTGTCGGCGGCGAGGCAGATCAGTTTGCTGATCGCTTTGCGGCAGCGCACGCTGTCTTCTGGTTGGTGGCCGGCCTCTGCGCCGTTCGGCCGCTGCTCGTTGCGGTGGATGACGCGCATTGGGGTGATGCGTCTTCGTTGCAGGTGCTCGAGCACCTCGCGCGCCGGATCGAAGATCTCGGCGCCGCGCTGCTGGTGACGTTCCGCCCTGCGGAGCCGGCGGCTCGGACGTCACTGCTCGACGCGCTTCGACAGGCTCCTGGCGCGCTGCACCTGCGGCCCGCGCCATTGAGCGAGGAGGCAGTCGCCGCATTCCTCACTCCCCGCTGGCCTGACGTTCGAGCGGAGGTATGCGCCGCCTGTCACGAGGTCTCTGGCGGCAATCCGCTGTTGCTTACGGAACTGCTGCGTGCGCTAGCTGGCTCTGAGCCTCCGACCCTTCGGGCTGTGGTCTCGGCCTCAGTCGCGAGCCTGGAGGAGCGGGTTCTGCGCCGGACTGGTCGCGTGGCGCCTGAAGCGCCGGCGTTGGCCCGAGCAATGGCGATCCTCGGAGACGGCGCGCGCTTGCCGGTCGCCGCCGAACTGGCCGGCGTCGACCCGGTTCGGGTCGTCGCCCTCGCCCACGAGTTGCGCCGTATCGAGGTTCTGAGTAACGAGGATCCGTTCACGTTCGTGCATCCGCTCGTGCGCCAGTCGGTTTACGACGGTATCCCGCTCGGTGAGCGCCACCGGCTACATGGCCTGGCCGCCGATCTGCTGAAGGCGAGCGGCGCTCCCTTCGAGGTCGCGGTCGCCCACCTCACGATCCTGCCGCCGGCCGGTTCCAGCCACGTCGCGACCATGCATCTCCGTGCCGCGGAGGCGGCCCTCATGCGCGCGGCACCATCGGAGGCGGCCAAATGGCTCGAGCGAGCGCTCGAAGAGAACGCGCCTGAGCCGACACGGGCCGTGCTACTCGCACGCCTTGGCTTGGCGCGCGCGACCCTGCGCGACCCGGGCTGCGTAGCCGTACTGCGAGAGGCGTACGACACCGTGCAAGATCCACAACTGCGCAGGCTGGTGGCGATCGAGCTCGGATACACGCTCGCGATCTCCGGTGCCTGGGAGCCCGCCGCCGAGTTGATCGACCGGGCTGGGCGGGACCTGGCGAGCGACCCTGCGGCAATCGCCGACATCGCCGCGATGCGCGCGTCACTGGAGCTGCACGACGCGCGCCGCATCGCCGACTTCGACCGCCACCGCCACGAGTTTGAGCGGATCGCGCGTGAGAGCGACAGCTGGGGGGCGAACGCGACGGCCGCGATCATCGGCAATGGCGCCGCCTATCGCGGTCGGATCGAGGCGGCCCGAGCCGGACTGCGGCTCGCCCGGCGCCAAGAACGGCTTCTCAGGGAACGGGGTGGCGGAGGCTGGGCGATGCCGATGCTGCTCTCGCTGCCGATCATCATTGACGAGCTGGATCAAGCTGAGGAGCTGATCGCCGAGGCAGAGCGCGCGGCGCGCAACTCAGGCTCGACGCTGGGCCGGCTGATGACCGTGGCCAGCGGTGCCTGGTTGCGGGCGCGGCGCGGTGATCTGATCGGTGCGGAGGCGGACTTGGCCACCCTGCTCACCCTCGCCCAGGAGACGGGGATGGCGATGCTGATTGCGAACATCGCGCTCTACCTGATCGATGTCCTGGTAGAACGGAAGGACGCCGCGCCCGCTGGCGCGGCCATCGAGAGCACACCGGTCCCGCCCGAGTTCCTGCCCACGTGGTCAGGGGCGATGCTGATCGAAGCGCGCGGCCGCCTGCGTCTCGCGCGCGGCGCCCGGGCTGCTGCGATCGAGGACCTGCGTGAAGTAGGCCGAACCGCCGATGCCCTGCGCTTCGGTCCGGTGATTTCAGGCTGGCGCTGTGCGTTGGCTCTAGCCCTAGCCGGCGAGGCTCCTGAGGAGGCGTTGGGTCTGGCCGAGGAGGACCTCAGGCTCGCGCGGGAGTCCGGCCTCGCGCGCCCGATCGGGATCGCGTTGCGGACGCTCGGAATCGTGCACGCTCGGGCGGCTTCCGGGATTGAGTCTCTGCGTGAATCTGTGACCGTCCTCGAGGGCGGGCCGAGCCGGCTCGAGCACGCCCGATCACTCGTCGCGCTGGGCGGCGCGCTCCGGCGAGGCAACCAGCCCCGCGAGGCTCGCTCAATACTGAGCGCCGGGTTGGATCTGGCCGTCGTCTGCGGCGCTGAGCGCCTGAGTGAGGACGCGCAGCAGGAACTGCTGGCCGCCGGTGGCAGGCGCCGTCGCCGCGAGGAACAGGGGGTTGAGTCGTTGACAGCCAGCGAGCTGCGAGTTGCGAAACAGGCCGCCGCCGGACTCAGCAACGTGGAGATAGCTCAGAGCCTCTTCGTCTCTGTGAAGACAATCGAGACCCACCTCGCGCACGTGTATGGCAAGTTCGGGCTGGCTGGTACCGGGTCGCGACGGCGGTTGGCCGGGATGCTGAACGAAGGGGTCTCGCGCGAACTTGTCTGAGACGGGGAAGTCGCCTGGACCCCCGTAGTGCGTCGACACTTAGGCGTCGACACTTAGCGTGTGAGGTCTTGCTCTCCTGGACGGGTCGTCGTTGAGACCGGACACGGAGGGCGAGGCAAGACGGCGATCCCTTTCGCACTCCGACAGATGCGCCAGGCATGAGTGCATCGGCGAAGGACCAGTGGCAAGCTCTCATCCGAAGCTGACGAGCGCAATGCCTATAGGTCATCCTGGTTGTTGCCTCGACCGCCGCCGGGAGAGGGCTTCGCAATGCCTGCCCCCGTTGTGGAGGGCCTTTCGTGGATCAGCCCCTCTCGGCGGTGGTGAGGTGCCGCAAGCGGCAACAGGACGTAGCCCCGGTTTGAGGGCCTGTCTATAGGCATCCGCAACGGTACCTCTCGGTCGAGGCGCTGTGAAGACCCCTGACCAAGATGGAGTTGAAGTGATGAGAAGTACCTATGCGGGCGTCGATTGGGCGTCCGAGAAGCACGACGTGCTAATCGCTGATGAGACGGGCGAGGAGATCGTGGCCGCGACGTTCGCCCACGACGAGGCCGGGGTGCGGGGGTTGTGCCGCGCCCTCGTGCGTCACGGGGTGACGCTGGTGGCGATCGAGCGGCCCGACGGGCTGCTGGTCGAGCGGCTGTTGGACGCGGGGCTGCGGATCTTGCCGTTGCATCCCAACCAGGTCGCGGCGACGCGTGATCGGTTCCGCGCCTCGGGCGGGAAGTCCGATCGGTTCGACGCGTTCGTATTGTGCGAGCTGGCGCGGACCGATCATCACCGCTTCCGGGTGCTCGAGCCCGACTCGGATCAGACCAAGGCGCTCAGAGCGCTGACCCGCGCACGAGAGGATCTGGTTGGCACCAGGACCGCCCTGGTCAACCAGCTGCGCGCTGAGCTCGCCAGGTTCTGGCCCGGTCCGCTCGGGCTGTTCACGAGCCTGCACAGCCAGATCTCGCTCGCGTTCCTTGAGCGCTACCCCAGCCCCGCGGACGCGCGCGGTCTGGGCGAGCAGCGCCTTCAGGCGTTCCTGGCGCGCCAGCGATATTCCGGTGGCCAGAAGCCCGTGAAGCTTTTGGCAAAGCTCCGCCGCGCTCCCGAGGCCCGGGTCGGCGAGCTCGAGCTCGGCACCCGCCGAGAACTCGTGCGCACGCTGGTCACGATGATCAAGACGCTCAACGAGCAGATCCGCCAGCTCGAGCGGCAGATCGCCACCGCCATCCGCGAGCACCCCGACGGTCCGATCTTCCTCTCGTTGTTCAAGCAGCCAAACAGCGTGATCACGGCCGCGGAACTGTTGGCGGAGATCGGCGACTGCCGCGGGCGCTACCCCACCCGCGACACGCTCGCCGCCGACGCCGGCCAAGCCGCCGTCGCGATCGAGTCCGGCAAACGCAGGGCAGCCTGCTTCCGGTGGGCATGCAACAAGCGTCTGCGCCAGGCGTTCGTCACGTTGGCGGACACCAGCCGCCACCATAACCCGTGGGCGCAGGACCTCTACGCCGCCGCAATCGGTCGCGGCCACGACCACCCCCGCGCGATCCGCACCCTCGGCCGTGGCTGGTGCCGAATCGTGTGGCGCTGCTGGCAGGATCGCGTGCCCTACGACCCCGCCCGTCACCGCGCGCTGCAACGACACGTCACTGTCACCATTCCCACTGCGTCGGGCCCCGTGCCCGACCTAGCGGCCACCCAGCGGATGACCGGCGCCGCCGTCACCCAAAGGGCGGCCCGACAGGGCCGAGCGCGCAGCGCTTGACGGCAAGTCGACATCCGCTAACGCACTCGGAGGTTGACACAGGACGTCCACGAATGCAGCCGCCCGATGCCGACGCGCCCGGATGAACGCAACGGCGACAAACGAGCGGCGTGGTGGATGGGCTGGTTTCGTGTATCAGGATCTTGCGCCGGTTCTCTTTGTGATCGCGAGAGACGTGACCCCAGTCTGCTTGGCCGGTGTCCGGCCGTGCGATCGGGGCTCTCGGGCTGCGAAGTGGGTGGTTCGGCTGCTGAGCGGTCGGTAACCCACGACGAGAGATCTTGAGCGGCAGAAACTGATGACGGCAACGGCCACAGGCCCAGAAGCTTCCGCGCCGTACATGTTCGCGCGGATGCTGCGCAACATCGCGACCTATGGCTTCCAGGTCGCGGATCACAACGCGCCCGGGGATCCCCCGGCGCCTGGCGGATACACGGCGACTGGCTGCGTTCTCGCGTCGCCTTCGTGGTCGGTGGGCGGCTTCTCCTATCCGGGCAACGTTGCGCCGATCGCCGACGATTACTGCTTCAACTAGACGCACGATGCCGCGATCACGATGTCCGCGGTGCTGGGCCAGGCGCCGGACCAGATTCCGCCCGCCAGCAACCGCTACCAGCAGCCGACCGTTACCCACTGGAAGGACACATCGGGCCAATCGCTGTTCGCGCGATCGGTTCAGCTGCGCGCTCAACAAGCTGATCAGTACTGGTCCGGGTCTTGGGATACCGGTTCCGGCGGGTGCGCAAGCCGCGGCCGCCTGGCTTGCGGAACAGGTGCCGATGCACTGGTCCGGCGCTCCCGCCAACGTGTGCGTGTCGGTGCTTGACGCGGAGAGCCTTAAGGGCGACCCGGCACGCTTGAGCGCTTGGCCGCCGCGGTCGCCTTCTGCAGCAGCTCGGGCATCGTCACCAACAGGCGCGCGCCACAATCCGTCAGCTGCGTGGCGAGCTCGTCGGCGGTCAACAGCGGGTTGGCGGTCGTGTTGACGCCACCGACCGTCGCGATCGCATGGAAGGCGACCGCATACTCGGGCAGGTTCGGAGCGTAGTGAGCGAACACCTCGCCCCCACCAAAGCCCCGGTCGGCGAGACCTGCGGCGACCGCTTGCACTGACTCGGCCAGCTGCGCATAGGTGATCGTCCGACCGCTGTGCGCGTCGATCAACGCCGGCCTGTCACCCCGCCCCATGGCACCAGCGAGCACGAAGTCGGTCAACGAAAGGTCCGGAATCTCGACGTCCGGAAACTTGCTGCCGATCACGATAGAACCTGTTGGTTCGACCGTTCGGCCGAGTCTACGCCCGCTACGAGCAGCGCAGGAAATAGTTCCGACTCAGGAACGCGATCCGCCGCTTCCGGCAAACCCGGGATCGGCGTACACAACGATGCGATCTCATCCCAGGTGAGCGGGACCCCGATCCAGCGCAGCTACTCGAGGCGAGAACATCTGGTCTTGCTCTCAGGTTCGTAGAGCGCGGCTCGCCGACAACGGCGTGCGGCTCGCGATCACCGGGCCGCAAAGGCGACAACCAACGGACGGTCGCCGCCGCTGCCATCGACACTGTTATCGAGGACGAGATAGACCGTGTCGGCAGTTATGGTCTTGCCTCGAGGACGAGGTTGAACGGTGTTTCGGTGGCACGACGCACGCGGGTGAATCCGCCTTGCTTCAGTACCTCGGTGAGCCTCGCTTCGCCCGCTTGCGCTCCGAGTGCGAGACCGACTTCCTGCGAGAGCGACGCCGGTGTGCAGATCACGGTCGAAGCACCGTAGAAGATTCGCCCGACAGGGTTGAGGTTCTCCTCGACTTTGTCGTTAGCGAACGGCTCGACGATCATCCACGTCCCGTCAGATTCGAGCGATTGCAACACGTGGGCCGAAGCGCCGACCGGGTCACCCATGTCATGCAGGCAATCGAACACGCAGACAAGGTCATAGCCCTGACCGGGAAACTCCTTTGCGGATGCGACCTCAAACTTGATGCGATCTCCGACTCCGGCCTCGTCCGCGGCGTCGCGCGCGCGGTCGATCGATGCGTCGTGATAGTCGAACCCAAAGAACTCCGAGTTCGGAAACGCGCCGGCCATAATCACCGTCGACGCTCCGTGCCCGCAGCCGATATCGGCCACCTTCGCGCCCCGTTCGAGCTTCTCCTGAACCCCTTGCAACGCCGGGATCCATTCCGCGACCAGATTCGCGCGATAGCCCGGTCGGAAGAAACGCTCGGTCCCGCGGAACAAGCGATGGTCGTGCTCGTGCCAGCCCATCCCGTTACCGCTGCGGAAGGCTTCGAGAATCTGATCCTCATCGGCGTACAGCGACGCGATCGAGTCGTACACGCCCAGGATGTAGAAGGGACTGTCCTCGTCGGCCAGCGCGAGCGCCTGCTCGTCGGGCAGCGTGTAGCGATCGCTGTCGGGATCGTAGGTCACGTAACCCCCGGCCGCCTGGTTGCCCAGCCATTCCCGCACGTTTCGCTCGGCTGCCCCCGAACGGTCCGCCACCTCCTGCGAGGTCAACGGTCCAGCGTGTGCCATCGCCTTGTACAGGCCGAGCTTCTCACCGATCACCATCAGTGGAGCGCTGATAATCGCACCCATGTCAGTAACCGCCTTGCCCATAAAGGCCTCGAGCTTGGCCTGGTCAATCCCTGTCGCGCTCATCAGGGCCTCTCCCGGTGTGGACGACCGCCGAAATCGGGCCGTCGCCGCAACAAGCAGACCACTTATGTGGACTCCTGTCAAACCAAAGGGTGGGCGCCTGGTCTGCAGTCTCGTGCTCGGATTGGCATTGCGTGTCTTGTCGGCGGCGGTTATGCTGGCGGGACGGCGGCGGACCGGTTGATGCCCTCTTCTCTTGTTTCAGAGGCCTTGGTGCCGCGCCGCGTCGGGTTGGTGCCGGGGGTAGCCGGCGCGCTGGGGTGCTTGCTGATGTTCCTCGTGTTGCTGGTCCCGAGCGCCGCGCGCGCGTCGAGTTCGCTGGTGATCTCATCGACGGACTTTTCAACGCTCGGTCTGCGTCCGGCGCCGGCGAGTGTGGGTTCGGCGCGCGGGGAACTCAATGCGGGGCTTCCGGGCGGCGTGCGTACGTTGCTCGATGGGGCGCTGATCCAGTCCTCGGCGGCGAGCGCCCCAGGGCGGCAGTGGCGCTCTGACGCGTTCGTGCTGCGCTCAAGCCGTGTCGCCGAGCGCGTGCTCACGAGCTGGCGGAGTGTGCATCGTGCGCAGCGGATCGCGATCGGGGCGGGCGGCGCCGTGTTCGGACAAGAATCGCGCGGCCGCGCCGTCGTGCGGGTGCTGTGGCGCGACGGAGCACGCCTCGGGTTGCTCGTGCTTACGACTGCTGGAGACCTGAGGAAGGCCCGCGCGGCAGCGTTCGGGTACACGGCGTTGGCGGACTCGTTCCTGAAGACGCCGCTGCCGACCACCGAGTGGGGCCGAGTCCTCGATCAGGTCCGTCCGGATGGGACGGTGTCTGAGCGGACGGCGCTTGAGGCGTTTGCGCTGGCGTATGGTCCGGTGCCCGGGGTACCCATGCCGAAGGGGCCGATCGGCGCGATACCCGATGGGACGCTAGCAGCCGCATGGGTGCTCGGCTACCGCGCGCGGCTGTCGCCGCGCCAGCTGCGGGTCGTGTACCGGCTGGTCGGCCTCCCGGCCCCCGGCAGGAGCGCGCGTGTGGCCGGGCCTCCGGACTACGGCGATCCAAACTGGGTGGGGAGTCGCCGTCTGGAGCAGGTAGCCCGCATGTGGGTGAGTGTTTACGACGCCGAGTTCGGTATCGCACTCCCGCTCAGTGTCGTCGCCGGCTATACGTCGACCGTCCTCGAGAATCGGATCACGCACGTGAAGGCGCTCGGTGACGCGGCTCCACTCGACACCGCTAACGGCGGGTGGGGTAGCGGCGACCCGCAGATCTGCCGCATCCGAGTCGGCCCGCTGGGCCTGACCAAGAACGCCGCCGACCAGTCGTCGATTTTGGCCCACGAGGTCTTCCATTGCTTTGAGTTCTATTTCCTCGGGCCGAAGGCGTGGTATGACCGGCCAAAGGCGTGGATCATGGAGGGGCTTGCGGTGTGGGGGCAGCTGAGCGTGGACCACCACGCCCCCAACGAATTCGCGGCCTTTATGGGCAACTACGCCGTGAGCCCGCACACCGCGTTGTTCACCCGAACTTACGACGCCGTCGGGTTCTGGGGCCACGTGCAGGACGTGTACCACGATCTGTGGGCGCGGATCCCGTCGATCCTCAACGCGGGCGGCAACGAACCGGCGTTCCACAACGCGGGCGCCGACACCGCAGATTTCTTGAACTCCTGGGGCTCAAGCGTCTTCAACTCGCGCACTGCAGGACCTCCGTGGGAGATGGTGAGCCCGAACAATCCGAGCATCGTCACGCTCGGGCAGGTGATCAACCCGGCGCTGGTGGGTGGAAGCCAGCACTCGGTCGCCGCTCCGGCCTACACGACCGCCCAGTACATCGTCGGTGCCACCGCGGAACCACTGCTGCACGTGTCGATCACCGGCTCGGCTCGCCTGAGCTTCCAGCACAACTACACCGACCTGCATGACGCCTGGTTCTGCACCAGCGACAAGCCTTGCGTCTGCCCACCGAGGACTGTCGGTGCCGTCCCGCCGACACGGCCACTTGTGCTGGCGACCCGGCTCGGGCTCGCCGGCGACCCTGGCACCGGCACCTATGGAGAGGTCGAAGCGTATCCGCTGTCGCTCTTCTGCCACAGGCTGACACCCCCGCCCCCTAGCGGTGGTGGGTCGCTGCGCTGTGGGAATGACAATTGCGGCTCCTCCGGTGGCGACCCGCACATGTCGACGTTCCCGGGTCTGTCCTTCCCGTTCCAGGCGGCGGGCGAGTTCACATTGGTGAAGTCGACCACTGACGACCTGGAGATCCAGGTCCGCGAGCAGCCTTTCGGCGCATCGAGGTACGTGTCTCTAAACACGGCCGTGGCAATGCGGGTTGCGCGCGCGACTGTGGAGGTTGAACCCGGCCGCCCCAACCACCCGATCGTGTGGGTGAACCGGCGGCGGCTGAACGCGCAGGGTTCGGTGCGGCTAGCCGGAGGAGGACGGTTGTCCGAGCTCGCCGGTACGACCGTGATCGTCACGTGGCCCGACGGGACCGAGGCGCTGCTGAGCCCGGGCGCCGTCGGACCGGGCTACGAGGACGGGGTCGATGTCGCGTTGAAGGTGGCGCCGTCGCGGGTCGGCCACCTGACCGGCCTGCTCGGCGACGCCGGCACGGCAGATGGAACCGAGCTCGTGGGCCGAAACGGGCGCCGTTACAGCTACCAGATCGCGAATCCCGACACGCCCGCCGAGTTCGCGCTGCTTTACAAGAGCTTCGGGCGCAGCTGGCGGATCAGCCAGCGCAACTCGCTGTTCGTCTATCCACGCGGAAAAGACACGAACAGCTACACGATCAACGACTTCCCGAGCGGCGCATACACCGTCGAAACACTGAGCCCGCCCGCGTTTGCTTCCGCTGAGCGCGCGTGCGCCGCCGCCGGGGTGAACGATCCGGCCGTGCTTGGCGATTGCATCCTCGACGTTGGGGCGACCGGAGACCCCGGGTTCGCCACGGGCGCCGCCGGCCTGCAGGCGGCCACGGGCGGGCTTCCCGCGAGCGCAGGAGGAGTATCGCCGATCGGGTGGACGCAGCTCTCCTTGCGACCCGATAACGACCCGCTCCTGATCGCGTCGCTCGCGCCGGCGGGCGCGAGCATCGTGGCAGCGTACGCACGCGACAGCGACGGCTCGATCGAGACGGCTTCGTTTACGCCCACCCCGGCCGGGGTTGGAGCGGTCAGACGCAGCACGCCGTTTACCGGCTGGCTCTCGATCGGCGACCCGCTGCTTTTCCCGGCGCCCGGTGGCGGCTTGCAAATGATCTTCAGCGGGATCAACAACTCCGCGGCATTGAGCGGGACGATCATCGCTGAGCGCCACCCCGACGGTACGTTCGGGCCCGCGGACAACACCAGCAGCGGCCCCGAGGCCAACCTGGCGCGCGGTGCCGTGCTCGCCAGCGACGGGATGACACCCGTCTGGACTAACACCTACGGCCCGTTCCTGAAGCTTGAACGCGGAGCGACCCACCCCGTCGAGACCGACCTCAGCTCGCTGGTGGCGGGCGATGCCGAGGTCCCGACGCTGGCCCATGATCAGAGCGGGCGGCTGTGGATGGCGTGGTATGAGATCGCGAACAATCCGGCGAAGTCCGGGCTCTACCTGCTCGAGCTCGACCCCTCCGGCGACGGTGTCGCGCCAGGAGCAACCCCCCAGCTCGCGCCCGACAGCCAGACGATCGACAACCTCACCGCACAGCCGGCGCTGGCCTGCGCAGCCGTCTGCCGCCTCGTCTATCAGGACACCAATACGAACACGAAGCTTGAATCTTGGACTCCGGGCCGGGTAGGGCCCACCGTGATCGCGAGCGACAGCAAAGGATTCAGCGACCCGACCGCCGCCTACACCACCGACGGGCGCCTGTGGATCACCTGGGCAGAGCCCCACAGCGCCGTCCTGCTCGCCAAGCTCGGAGACGCGACCGGCGCCGGCGGCAGCCCGATCCGCACGCTGACCCCGTCTGGCTACAGCACCGCGCTGAACACCGCCGCGACGATCCGCGGAGCCCAACTAGTGCTCGTGACCAACTGGCAAACGGACCACGGCACCCCCGCCACCGCAGTGTTCGCCACCGTCATCAGCGCCCGCCGCTAGGCGCCAGCCGGCCGGGGCCACGGGGGCTGCGCGATGACTCTTCGCCACGCGCCGCGTTGGGGACGATGCGCGGGCCGGCCACGATCGTGGAGGTATCCGTGCTGCTGGAGCGTGCGAATCACCTGTTGCTGACGGGCCGCGAGCGTCTGGAGCCCGGCACTGAGCTCACGCACCTCGGCGGCGCCCTCACGTTCGCGCCGCTCAACCGCCATCAGCTCGCGGTTTTCCGTGTCCCGCTGGCGTGCCTTGCCAACTGCTTCGCTGACCTCGGCGCCGGCGAGATCCAGCGCCCGCTGATGGTGACAGGCACGACAGGCGCCCGGATGATCACGCCGTCTGGGGGCTCCGGCAGCGCGTCGGGCACGGCTGGATCCCGGGCGGCGATCCGCCGAGCGAGCATCCGACCTACCGCTCTCCCCGACGGCCACCACAAACACCGCGTGGACAGCTCACGGGTCCCGAGCGGATTCTCGACCAGCCATCGATCGCGCTCGCCGGTGAGAAGGACTCCGGTGAGCTCAGGCGCGCCGATCGAGCCACCGTCGAGCGCTCCGCGGCTCGCCGCCACGATCGCGCCGACCGCAGCGTCTGCCTGCTGAGCGGAGAGCGCGCTGTGCTCGAGCGCTGCCGCGATGCAGCCTCCCGCGGCCCAAACCGGCTCGTCGATCACCTCGACACCGCTGATCGTCTCCACTCCTGCTGCTTCCAGCTCGCGCGCTACCTGCCTCGGTGGCTGCCCAGCCCAGCGCACCCAGTGGCTTCTCCTCGGCAGTGATAAGGGTGACTTGCGCGCCCGTCCCGTGCGCCGACCAGGCGATGACCAAAGCGAGCTCGTGGGCGGGCAGCGGCCAACGCGCCTCGAGGAATGACCACCGCGACATTCGCCGCCTTTCCACTGCCGATGTCGAAAATGATCTGATCGGGGAAACCGGGATCCCCGCCCCGTCCACGCACGCAACCGGGACTTCATCAGAGAGGCATCCAAACGCGGCGTGTTCGCCCACATCACGCCGCGTTTCAGATGCTGCGCGAGCGCTCCCGCATCGATAACCGCAAGCTCATCGACCTCGCCGCCGCCGTCGTCGACGGCCACCGCCTACTACCCAAGCACCCGCGGGCCGCTCAGGAGCGCTGAGATTGGCGCTTCGAGGCGGCTGTGGATAGATCCGGTGGTCAGCTCGTGGTTTGGGTGCTGGGGCCGGCGAGCTTTTGCTCGGCGTGTTCGGGGCGAAAGAACACTCGGTCTGCGACGACGGCTTCTCGGACGCCATCGTGACGCTGGATTTCGAGCTCGGTCCCGTGCTCGGCGTGTGCCGCGGGAACCATCGCGTACCCGATGTTCTTCTTGAGCCGCGGCGACCAGCAGGCTGAGGTGAGCCGGCCGATCGCTCGGCCGTGCTTTGTGACCACGAGGAAGTCGGGAAACGAGCCGTCGCTGTAGGAGCCGAGAGATTTGCCGCTAATCTCGACGCCAACGAGCTTTCGGGATACCCCTCGCTCAGCGATCTTCCGGAGCTCGTCGCGGCCAATGAAGTCCTGTTCCTGCTCCAGCTCGACCATCCACTTGTAGCCGTATCCGACTTCGTAAGGGTTCTCATCGAGCGTCATGTCGCAGCCGTAGGCGAGGATCCCGCCTTCGATCCGTCTGATGTGGCACGGGCCGATCGGTGCGAGGCCATGAGGCTCGCCGGCTTCGATGACGGCATCCCAAAGCTTCATGCCGTCGCGGCTGGCATCTCGCAGGTAGAGCTCGTACCCAAGCTCACCCGAATACCCGGTACGTGAGACCACGATTCGCATGCCGCCCAGCTCGCGGTCTTGCATGAAGTAGTAAGGAATGTCGAGAATGTCGGCTCCGAACAGATCGGTCATGACCTCTTTGGACTTTGGTCCCTGGATCTGGAGCGGACCAACATCCGGCTCAGTGATTTCGACATTCAAGCCAAGCCGGTAGGCCACCCCCTTGCACCACAGCAACACATCGCTGTCGGCTAGCGAGAGCCAGAAGTGATTCTCCGCTAAGCGGAGGAGCACTGGATCGTTGATGATGCCGCCTCGCTCATCGGTGATGAACGCGTATTTGCACTGACCGACCGCGCAGCGATTGAGGTTTCGGGGGGTCAGGAGATTGGTGAACCTGAACGCGTCTGGCCCGGTTATCTCGACTTGACGTTCGGCGCCGCCAACATCCCACACCGTGACCCCTTCCAACAGCTGCCAGTACTCGTCGATCGGATCACCATAGAGACGGGGGTGATAGTGATGGTTATAGACGCTGTAGAGCTTGACGCCGTGACGACGCGCTCCGTAGTAATAGGGCGACTTCTTGATCCGGGTGTAGAGCAGGATCCCAGGATCGGGGTGCACGTCATTAGTCATCCAAACCGTCCTTTGCCATGCGGCGACTCGCGAGCCAGCGTTGTTGGACCGTCGCTCGTCGCAAAGAGTGAGCGGAGCGACCGTCAGTCTACGACCGTGATACCGCATCGGCGGATGTAGTCGTCGACCGACCCGGCGCCGGCGGCGACGCCAAGATCACGAAGCAGCACAACCAAATCCCGCTGCCAGCCCGAGACCTCCAGCGCCTCCGGCTCACCGGCGGCGGCAGGACCGCCCCCTTGGGCGAAGCGAGCGCGCGGCCACGGAACGATTCCACGAGCGTCATCGATTACGGCGTAAACCTCCCGATCAACAGGCTGTCCTCGATAGAGGACCTCGACCACGCTCGCGGTCGCGCGGCGAGCTAGCGTGGCCGAGGTCCAGTCTGGCTCGAGTGATTCTCCTGTGCTCGCGCGGTCTTCCATCCCCCACGCAAGTCCGACATCCAGGTCGCGGCGCAGAACCGCCCGCGCTTTGTGCTCCGAGTGCTGCAACCAGTGCTCGTCAGCGCCACGAATTTCCCCAAAGCGGTTCAGATAGGTGGGCGCATCGCCGCTCAGGACGCGCCAGTCAGCGGCCGTGGTATCCGCAACGATGCTGCGAATCTCATCAAGGGTCATCTCTTGCCTCCCTAGCCAGCGCCAAACGCCGACTTCGTCAATCCTTTCTCCGAGTGCGCCATTGTTGAAGTCATGGCGCGGCACGTCTGCACGCGTTTGACGGCTTTCAGTTCGCGCGGAGAGCATTGCCAGCGTACAGCTTCTTTCCGCCAGTCCGTCATGGCACGCGTCGGGTGATGCCGGGTTTGATCAAGCAACGATCAGGTCGAAGGGGCCGACGAGTTGACGGTGTTGTTGGGGCTCGGTCCGAGCATGAACAGCTCGACCTCCATGTCGGGGCCGACCGAGTGGTTCGAGATGAAGGCGAGCACGTCGCGGCCTGTCAGGCGTTCGACGGCGGCGATGAACTTGTGTTGCATGGCGGTCTGGAAGGCGCTGCGCGTTTCGCGGACGATGGTGCTGCATTGGAGTTCGATCATCGTCTTCTCGACGTCGGTGTAGACGCCTCCGAGCACGCACACAAGGAGGTCGCTGCTCAGCAGCAGGGTCTTGGCTGTGGCTGGTGCGCGGTGGTGGTAGCGCTCGTGCAGGGCGACCATCGCGTCGGTGACCGCGACGAGCAGCGCATCGCCGTTCAGAGGGGTGCTGGTGGCCGACATTGCGGCCTTCTCTCTCGTCCTCCGGTGGGGTTCGCGCGCGAGGCGAAGGGCGAGGACCTAACGTGCGATCTAGCCTCAGCTTAGCGCTACGATCGGGTGGTCTTTGCACCACGAGCACGATCGGTCCCCAGCGTGAGCCCATCCGACACTAAGCGCGCACCCCGGACGCATGGCGACGTACTCACAGCGATCTCTGATGGGCTGGTGGCGTTGCTGAAGGAGTTTTACGGTCGTGGACCGACCCGCGCGAAGTCTTACTACGAGGACGACCTCGTGGTCTGTGTGCTGCGCGGCGGCTTCTCTCGGGTCGAGCAGACGATGCTGGAGGGCGGACGTGGCTCGATCGTGATCCAGCAGCGGATGGAGTTCCAAGACCTGATGCGTGAGCGGTTCGAGGCGGTGATCGAGCGCGCGACCGGCCGGCGGGTGATCAGTTTCATGAGCGGCAACCATCAACACCCGGACATGATGTGCGAGGTGTTCGTTCTCGCACCAACCGACCTCGTCGATCATGACGAGATCCCATCTAGGGGGAAGACCGTCGCGCCTGAATGATGCAGGCTCCACGGACGGCCATGCGACCTCAGGTCGGCTGGCTGATCTGGCTTGACCCGCGGAGTACGCTTCCTATTGGAGGGCATCGATTGTGGGGTTGGCCTTAGCCGGCCGGCAACTCGACCTGACTTCCGAGGTTTCAACAACCACGGAGTTGTGTATGCCCCACGTTCTCTCCGATTCGATCGCGGGCCGAGCGGATGCCCTGCGGCCCGCTCTGGTGTGCTCGTGGACGGACGGCGGCCGTGATGCCGCTTGGGTGCACCTGGCCGGTGCTCTGGACGTGGCGACCGTGCCGCAGCTGGAGCAGACGTTGGGCGAGCCTCAGCTGGAGGCACGCCTGGTCGTGCTCGACCTGCGCGAACTCGACTTCATCGACAGCTCGGGCGTGCATGCGATCCTCAACGCGAGCAGTCGCGCTCGCCATGCGGGCCGCCGACTGGTGCTGCTGCGCGGTCCCCCTACCGTCGACCGCATGTTCACGCTCAGCGGGTGCTCGGATCAGCTCGACATCGGTGAACTGGCCCCGGCGGAACGGCAAATCCAAGAGCCCCCGCAAGTCGCCGAGCACGATGTGCTTCATGGGTGAAACGTCCCCCGTGCGGGGAGCCGCGGAGATGGTGAGACACATCGACGACTGGACGACCACGAACCTGGATCTGAGCCGGCAGGCACCCGAGCTCCTCGTCTGAAAACGGTGACAATGACCACGACAGCCCAACCCAAATCGGCCCCGAAACGCCGGCCTGACTTCGACGAGTCAGCGCGTCGCCGGCCCTCGGCTCCTTCACCCCCCACCGGCCCGGCACACGAGGCCACCTCGACGTCTCAAGGCCGGGGACCAACGACGCTCTTTAGGGTCCCGTTCACGAGCGCAATGAGCGATCACGACGTCGCCCTGCTCGTCCGGACGCTCGACCTCACGACGCACATGTCCCCCAAGCTGAGCGGGAGTCCGGCCAGCCCCGGCGCCGTCCGCCTCGACCACTACTCGGGCTTGTTCCTGGAGCATGGGCCAGCTGGCGGCCGGTGGGTGCTCGAAGCCCGTACCTGGGGCCACCCGGCACCTGAGACCGTTCACGAGTGGCAAGTGCTGGCAGCTGGCGCAGCGCGCCTGCTTGATCCTGCCGTGATGTTCCCAGACCGTCTGACGACCGTCTCGCCCGCGTATCCGATGATTGCAGTAGGAGAGGCTGCGAACAATCGCCATGCCCGGATCGGCCGCCTCATCTTGGGGCTGCGATGACCGGGTCCGCTTAGGCCTGCATCGTGTACGTGGGACTTGGTCTTGCGCTGGCGTCGGCGCTGGCCACGAGCGCTGCCTTCTTGTTCAAGCAGCGCGGGGCTGTAGCGGCTCCGGCGGTGGATGGCCGACATCCGCTTCTCAGCGCGGCCGGCCTGTTCCGGTCGCGTTGGTGGACGATCGGCTGGCTCCTCGCCCTGGGTGCGTGGTTGTTACACGTCGGCGCGCTGTCGCTCGCGCCGCTGTCGATCGTGCAGGCGGTCCTCTCCGGCGGACTCGTATTCCTTGCTGTTCTTGCCGAGTGCTTCTTTGGCTTTCACCTCGCCCGCCGGCAATGGATCGGCCTAGTCGTCACGGCAGCCGGGCTGGCGGTGGTCGGACTCACCAGCGGCAAGCTAGATCCCGGGGGAGCGTCGCTGGCGGCACTGATCAGTGTGGAATGCACGGTGTTGGCGATCGGCGCCCTGCTGGTCGTCGGGTCTGTCAAGCTCGACAACACGCACCGCGACGAGGGGATGATCCTCGCCGTAGCCGCAGGCGCCTTGTTCGGCGTCTCGGATGTCGCGATCAAGTACTTGACACATTCGGCCCAGGGTGGGGTGCTGGCGCTGGTGAATCCCTGGCTGGTGGCTGCGCTTCTCGCCATGGTGGTCTCGTTCTACGCCTCGGCGCGAAGCCTCCAGCTCGGTCCCGGACTCGAGGTCATAGCGCTGACGTCGGTGGCCGCCAACGTCGTGGCGATCAGCGGCGGGATCCTCGTCTTTCACGACCCTATTGGAAGCGGGGCAGCGCAGATCGCGGGACGTGTGCTTGCGTTCTGCTTTGTGATTATCGGTGCCGCGCTGATGCCAGCAGCGACCCGGGCAAAGAGCAACGGAGGACCCCCAGCGTCGCCGATCGCGTCCCCGATGGGTTAGCATGAGCCCGGCGCGCGGGGGGAGACTGTTGCGTTCGGTGCCCGTGGCACCTGGATCGTCCGCGCTACGCGGCGATCAGCTCGCGCGCGGCGGAGACGCTTGCCTTGGTGACGTCCTCCGCGAGCTGCGCGTGCGTGCGGAGCAGGCTGGCGACGGCGTCGACCTTGGTCTGCTCGCCGAGCTTGCGCTCGAACGCGGCAAACTCCGCCACACACTTCTCGACCCCGTCGAGATACGCGGTTGTGACCCTACGACCAGCCTCGGCAATACGCTCATTGGCCTCGCGTGCGCGCTCGGTGGCGGCCTCGAGTTCGGGGCTGAAAGTGCTGCTCTCGGTGGATGTCGCGGCCATGGTCGGAGCTCCTTGTGTGCGAGGGGTTAGTGCTTGCAGGTTAGCAGGAACCCAGCAAGCATGCAAGCATGGTGGCTGGCTACGGCTAGCGTCACCGCTCGGGCGCCGCGGTCGCGGAGCCGATCCCGCTCGCGGCGCCGGTGACCAGCGCCGCGGGAGACTCGCCGCTCACATGTCCATCCCGCCGTTGACGCCCCAGATCGCTCCGGTGATGAACGAGGATTGATCCGCGACCAGGAAATGCACGACGCGCGCGATCTCGTCCGGCCTTCCGAGCCGTCCCACCGGGATCTTGTCCTTGATCCCGTCAAGTACCTTCTCGGGCACGTGCTCGAGCATCTCGGTCGCGATCAACCCGGGGGCGACCGCGTTGACGGTGATCCCGATTCCGTCATCCTCAAGCCTCCCCGCCCGCTTCAACTGGTGTGCAGCCTCTAGCGCGAGGGTCTTTGTCAGCCCGAACAGCCCGGACTTCGAAGCCGCGTAGTTCGCCTGACCGATGTTGCCAATCTCGCCGATGATCGAGGAAATGTTCACGATCCGCCCGGAGCCGCGGCCGATCATGTGCGGCAGCGCCGCCTGGCTCATGAAGAACGCTCCGGACAGGTTGACCGCGATCACCTTGTTCCAGTCGTCGTCGGTCATTTTCAGGACGCTCTTGTCGATGGTGATTCCCGCGTTGTTGACGAGGATGTCCAGGCGGCCGTGCTGCTCGATGACCTCGCCCACGGTTCGCCGACAGTCCTCGGCGGATCCGATGTTTCCCTGGTGGATGCTGCCCTTTAGGTGTTCTTGGGTGAGCTTGCCGACGAATGCCTCGGCGGTTTCGAGGTCTCGGCTGTAGCCCGCCGCGCGTCGGCTCCCTGCTCGGCGAGGCTGTGGCAGATCGCCGCGCCGATGCCTCGGGTGCCGCCGGTCACGAACGCAACGCGGCCGTGCAAACGGGGGCGCCTGACCATCGACTCGGTTGGGCTGGTGGTGACTGACATGTTCTCTCCTTGTCTCAGTGCGAAAGGGGCCACTTAGTGGCTCGAGCGCTCGCGCAACCAGTCGGCGATCTCGGGCCAAATGTCACGCTTGGCCCTGGAGCCCGCCATCAGCCCGATGTGGCCGCCCGAACGGTCCAAATGCGTCACGTCCTCGCTCGACACCAGATCGAGCAGCGGGACTGTGCCGTCCGGTGGGGCGATGTGGTCGGCGTCGGCGGTCACGACGAGCAGGTTCTGCTCGATCCGCGCCAAGTCCACGCGCTCTCCTCGGAGCCGCAAGCGGCCGGCGACCAACCTGTTCTCTTTGTACATCCAGGTGATCCACTCGCGGTACGCGCGGGCGGGAAACGGCGGGTTATCGGCGACCCACTTCGACATCGCCTGATAGCTCTCCCGCGGGTCGTTGCCGTCGAGGATGCTGTGGAACAGCCGTCGGTAGGTGGTCGCGTAATTGGTGACCGGCTTCATCAACTTGTTCGCGAGGTCGATTCCAGATCCCGGAACAGCGCGGTAGCAGTCGGCGATCAGGTCGACGTCGAACTCGTCGTGACCGACCCAGCGAGCGTACAGCGAGCTGCTTGGGTCGATGGGGGTCGTCAGCAGGGCTGCGTTGCGAACCTCGCCGGTCGGATGAAGCGCGCAGTACATGGCGGATAGCGTTCCCCCGATGCACCAGCCCAGCAGTGTCAACTCCTCCTCGCCGCAAGCACGCAGCGTCTCACGCACCGCCCAGTGCAGCTCGTCGCAGACGAACTCCGCCAACCCCATCTCGGCGTTCTCCTCGTCGGGGGTGCCCCAATCCACGAGGAAGACGTCGAACCCCTCCGCGAGCATGAACTCGACGAACGAGTTTCCGCGCCGCAGGTCGAAGATCTCCGGGCGGTTGATCAGCGCGAACACCAGCAGGACCGGAATCGCGTGCTCCCGGCGGCTCGATCGATAGCGGTACAGCGTAGTGCCGCGATGCGTCCAGACGACTTCGCGAGGGGTCTGACCGATCAGCGCATCCGGGGTTGTCAGGATCACGTTCGCGAACTCGAATGTCGCACCTGGCACGCGTGCCAGTGTCCCGACGGCGCTCACGACGGCTCCCGCGTCGATCTCGGCAGGCTGTGGCTCCCGGCACCGGGAGCCCCGTTCGCGGATGGCCCGCGCGAAAGCTCTTCATGGAGTTCCTCCACCTCCTGCAGGAGGCGCTCGAGCTTGTCCTCGGTGCGATGGAGCTGCCGGGCGAGCCGCGTCACGTCCGCTCGCCCGGCCAGCCGCAGGTTCCGCACCACCAGGTCGCCGAAATCCGAGCCGATCCTTGAGATCGCTGCGGCGTTCTCGGCGCTGCGGGCCAGCAGCAGGCCGAAGCTCGGCTTGGACACCAGTTGCTCGAACGCTTGTGCGGTTTGCGACTCCGCCTGCTCGTACGACGCCCGGGCCTGCTCGTCGGGCGTTGGAGTGTCGCTGTCGGCCATCGCGCCTATTCCTCTTGCGCTCGGGCTGCCGCAACCTTCTGTTCGAGCTCGGCCATTACCGTTGGGTCTCGAAGGGTCGTGATGTCGCCGAGCGTCCGGCCCTCGGCGATATCCCGCAGAAGCCGACGCATGATCTTCCCCGAACGCGTCTTGGGCAGGTCCTCGCTCCATAGGATGCGCTTCGGTCGCGCGAGCTTGCCGATCTGCTCAGCGACGTGCTCGCGGATCTGCGCCTCGATCTCCGGGGTTCCCTCGAGGTCTCCCTGGAGGGTCACGTACGCGACGATCGCCTGGCCAGTGAGCTCGTCTGACTGGGCGACGACCGCCGCCTCGGCGACCTTGTGGTGCGCGACGATCGCCGACTCGACCTCGGCGGTCGAGAGCCGGTGCCCGGACACGTTGATCACATCGTCGATCCGTCCGACGATCCACAGGTAACCGTCCTTGTCACGGATCGCCGCGTCCCCGACGAGGTAGGTTTGATTGCCGAACCGCGAGAAGTAAGTCTCGACATAGCGCTCGTCGTCTCCGTACAGCGTGCGCAGCATCCCTGGCCACGGGCGCTTGAGCACGAGCAGTCCCTGACCCTGCTCGATCGGCTCGCCGGTCGTCTCGTCGACCACGTCGGCGGCCACGCCGGGAAGCGGAAACGTCGCCGAGCCGGGCTTGGTCTCGGTCAGTCCTGGCAGCGCCGAGATCATGATCTGGCCGGTTTCGGTCTGCCACCATGTGTCGACGATCGGACACCGTTCGCGACCGATAACCACGTGGTACCAGAGCCATGCTTTGGGGTTGATCGGCTCGCCGACCGTTCCCAGCAGCCGCAACGACGAGAGGTCATGAGCGTTCGGGTGCTCGGCGCCCCATTTCATGCACGCCCGGATCGCTGTCGGCGCGGTATAGAAAATCGTCACGCCGTAGCGCTCGCACAGCTCCCACCAGATCCCCTTGTGGGGATAGTCCGGAGCGCCCTCGTACATCACGCTCGTACCGCCGTTGCACAGCGGGCCGTACACGATGTAGGAGTGCCCGGTTATCCAGCCGACGTCGGCCGAGCAGAAGTACACGTCGCGCTCGGGGTCGAGGTCAAACACCGCCCGGTGGGTGGAGCTGACGCCGGTCAGGTATCCGCCGGTGGTGTGGACGATCCCCTTCGGCTTGGCGGTGGAGCCCGAGGAGTAGAGGATGAACAGCGGGTGCTCGGCCTCCATCGGCTGCGCCGGGCAGACCGGGTCAGCGGCGGCGAGGATCTCATCGTAGAACACGTCGCGCGGTTGCGTCATCGGCGTATCGATGCGTGTGTGGCGCACGACGACGATGTGCTCGAGCGACTCGAGGTCGCCGATCACGGCGTCAACGGCGGCCTTCACGGGCGCGGTCTTGCCCTTGCGGCGCGCGCCGTCGACCGTGATCAGCACCTTGGCGTCCGACACCTCCATCCGCTCTCTGACCGCCTCGGGCGCGAACCCTCCGAACACGACGTTGTGGGGAGCACCAATCCGCGCGCACGCCAGCATCGCGACGACGACCTCGGGGATCATTGGCAGGTAGATCCCGACGATGTCGCCTTTGGCGACGCCTAGCTCCTTGAGCGCGTTCGCAAGCCTTTGCACGTCGTGGTGTAGCTCGGCGTAGGTGATCGCCCGCCGCTCGCCCTGCTCGCCGGCCCAGTGAAACGCGACGCGGTTGGCAAGGCCGGCCTCGACGTGACGGTCAAGGCAGTTGTAGGACACGTTCAGCTTGCCGTCCGTGAACCACTTGTAGAACGGCGGATTCGAGTCGTCCAGCACGGTCGTGAACGGCTCGTCCCAATGCAGTTGGCGCGCCTGCTCGGCCCAGAACGCATCCGGGTCAAGCTCGGCGCGGGCGTGCAATGACGCATCGTTGATGCGCTCGTCGGCCACGAACTGTGGGGGCGGAGCGAAGCGATCCTGGTGCAGCAGCTCCGTGAGCCGGCGCTCGAGCTTCTCGCCCGTGAGGAGCGCCGACGACGACGCGTTGTCTGCGCCGTGTGTGCTGATGGTGGACGAACTCATATAAAACACCCTCCTTAAGGGTGGCTTCGGTCGCTGCTCGGTGGTCGCGCTTCATCCCTTGATTAGCGATGGCGGGACGGCGTCCCGCCATCGCACGGCCTTTCCGTTATGCGAGCTGGGTGATCACAGACTTGGTTTCGAGGTAATTCTCGAGCGCGTTGTGGCCCATCTCCCGCCCCCAGCCCGACTCCTTGTAACCGCCGAACGGCATCGCGGCGTCAAACACGCTGTAGCAGTTGATCCACACCGTGCCGGCGCGCAGACGGTGGGCAGTCCGGTACGCCTTGTTGATGTCACGCGTCCAGATCCCTGATGCGAGACCGTAGTTAGTGTCGTTTCCGCGCGCGATGACATCGTCGTCCTCGGAGGCAAACGGAATCGCGCACACCACTGGGCCGAAGATCTCCTCGCGCACCACCTTCATGTCAGGCGTGGTTTCGGTGAGCACGGTCGGCTCCACGAAATACCCCCGGTTGCCCCACCGGCCGCCGCCGGTCGGCGCGCGCGCGCCGGCGTCGAGGCCCGAAGACAAGTAGCCGAGCACTTTGTCGTGCTGCTCGGCGGAGGTGAGCGGCCCCATCTGAGTGTCGGGGTCCAGCCCCGGGCCGACCTTGATCTTCTTGGCCTCGTCCGAGATCCCCTGGACCACTTCGTCGTAGACGTCGCGCTCGATGTACAGGCGCGAGCCGGCGTTGCAGCACTGACCCTGATTGAAGAAGATGCCGTTCGCCGCGCCAGGGATCGCCACGTCCATGTCGGCATCCTTGTAGAGCACTTGCGGGCTCTTGCCACCCAGCTCGAGCGTGACCTTCTTGAGATTGCCCCCCGCCGCCTGGACGATCAGCCGGCCGACCTCGGTCGAGCCCGTGAAGGCGACCTTGTCGACGCCATCGTGGGCAGCGAGTGCCGCTCCCGCGTCCCCGAACCCGGTCACGATGTTGACCACGCCCGCGGGCAGCCCCGCCTCCAGCATCAGCTCACCGAGTCGCAACGCCGACAGCGGCGTTTGCTCCGCAGGTTTGAGCACGACCGTCACGCCCGCCGCCAGCGCCGGACCCAGCTTCCACGCCGCCATCAGCAACGGGAAGTTCCACGGGATGATCTGCCCGACGACGCCCACTGGCTCCCGGCGGGTGTAGGCCAGGAATTCAGATCCGGGCGATGTGACGGCGGAGATCGGGATCGTGTTGCCCTCGATCTTCGTCGTCCAACCCGACATGTAATGAAACAGGTCGGCGGACAGGGCCACGTCCGCTGCCTTGGCAATCGTCAGCGGCTTGCCATTGTCGAGCGTCTCCAGCATCGCCAGTTCGTCGGCATGCTGCTCGATCAGATCGCCGATGCGATGGATCACCTTGCCGCGCTCAGACGGCGTCATTCGGCGCCAGTCCGAGCGCTCGTCGTCAAAGCACCGACGAGCCGCACCCACGGCGCGGTCGATGTCTTCGGCCGTCCCGTGCGCCACTCGCCCGAGATTCTCCTCGGTAGCGGGGTTGAGCGTCTCAAACGTCTTCCCGCTCGCCGCTTCGACCCATTCACCGTCGATCAGCAGGCGGCCCGGCCTGCGAACAAAGTCCTGTACATACTGAGGCACGTCGGCGGGAAGGCCGGCAGACGCTGGTGGTGAGCTCGCCCCATTGGTCGTGCGGTTAGGTGTAGAGGTGGACATACTTGGCTCCTGACGCTCGCGTTTGGCCGTGACCGCTGTCGGGTCACACGCCACGTCGGCCGAAAGTTGGAGCCGGGAACAGAATCGCCCGCCGAAGGTCGGAGCGGAGCGAACCTCCACCATACACCCGGGCGCATGATCCCGTCACTCGGGCTGCGCCGATCGTGGTCGTGCTGATCCACTCGGGCGTTCGCGAATTCGTCAAGAAGGCTCCACGCGATCGACAACGCGCGTGCCGACTCCCTGCTCGGACGCGGCGAAGCCAGGGGTGCCGCGCACGCTGGCCCACAGAGATGGCGATAGCGTTGCCCGTCTGAGGAGGCTGTGATGGAAGATGCTGTCATCGTCAGCGCGGTACGGACCCCGGTTGGCAGTTTCGGTGGGCAGTTCAAGGACGTCGCGGCAACCGAGCTCGGGGCGCAGGCTGTGCGCGCCGCGCTCGAGCGAGCCGAGATCGCCGGCGAGGACGTCGACGAGGTCGTGCTCGGCTGCGTCCTGACAGCTGGGCTCGGACAGAACCCGGCGCGCCAAGCCGCGATCGGCGCGGGCATCCCGACTGAGGTGCCCGCGATAACGATCAACATGGCCTGTGGGATGCGTTCAACGACATCCACATGGGCATCACCGCGGAGAACCTCGCCGAGCAGTACGGCATCCGCCGTGAGGAACAGGACGAGTTCGCCGCCGGTAGCCAGCAAAAGGCCGAGCGGGCCGTGGCCGGGGGATCTTCAAGGACGAGATAGTGCCGATCAGGGTGCCGGTGAAGGGCGGCGCGCGCGTGGTTGACGACGACGAGCATCCGCGGGCGGGACGACCGCCGACGCTCTGGCGAAGCTGCGCCTGGCATTCCGACCCGACGGCGGTACGGTGACCGCCGGCAACGCGTCGGGGGTGAATGACGGCGCCTCGGCAATCGTCGTGATGTCGGCGAGCAAGGCCACCGAGCGCGGCCTGCGGACGTTCGGGATGGTCGAGAGCTACGCCTCCGTCGGCGTCGAGTCGAAGATCATGGGCATCGGCCCGGTGCCCGCCGTGCGCAAGGCGCTCGCCAGGGCCGGGCTTGAACTGGGCGACATCGACCTGTTCGAGCTCAACGAGGCATTCGCGGCGCAATCGCTCACGGTACTCAGGGAGCTTGACATCGACCCCGAACGGATCAATCCCCATGGCGGGGCGATCGCGCTAGGGCACCCGATTGGTGCCAGCGGCGGCCGGATCCTCGTCACCCTTTTGCACGAGATGCGCCGTCGCGACTCGCGGCGCGGCCTCGCCACATTCTGCGTCGACGGCGGTCAAGGGCAGGCCGCCATCATTCGCAACGGGGCGCACCAGTAGCGTGACGGAGGCGGACTCTGACACGGTCGGATCCGCGTCAGCGGCTTCTCCGTGGCCCGAGAACCTCACGCGTGGCCGAATGCCGCCAGGATCACACCCGCAACGGGATCTCGAGGGTTCATCGCTCAAAGCGTGCGTGGGCCGCACGCCAGCTCGAGGTGGGGAATTCGACCTCGATCACATCCGGGCGCTTGACCATCACAGCTCCGAAGCCGTCGCGGAAGACCGCGAGCATGTCGCCGTTCTCAGGGAGGACCTCGGCGAAGAAGCTGGTGATCTGACGTTGCTCAGCGCACTGGGCTAACCGGATCACCAACAGCGTGGCCAGCCCCAGGTGGTGTAGATCATCGGCCACGACGACGGCGACCTCCGCTCGATCTGTATGCGGAGGTCGTACATAGACCGCGTGGCCGACCACGTTCCCTCCAGGCCCGATCGCCAGAATGCCGTGGTGGTCGGCATCATCGCGCGCCGCTCCCCGGTGGGCCTGGGCGCGCAGATCGGTTGCGGTGCTGAAGAAGCGCAGCCACCGGGAGTCGAGCGAGAGGCGGGTTAGGAACTCCCAGATCGCCGTCTCGTCATCGAGCGTGACCGGCCGGGCCAGAACCGTCAGGCCGTCGCGCAGCTGAAGCTCTTGCGCATCCGCGCTTGAGGCCGTGATCCGCAAGATGTCCTCCTGCCCGTCCTCGGGGTCGGGGTTCGCGCGCGAGGCGAAGGGCGATGGACCCGACGTGCGAACTGTCGCCACCATAGCGCCGGGCTCCTACGAGCCGCTTTTCTGCGTGGTTTGGCTGTTGCTTTGCGTCTTGGCTAGTTATAGAAGGCTTAGGTCCGGTTGCGACGTCGGCTTTGGATCAGGGCGTGGTTGAGGATCGCCTGGTGGTCGTCTTCGCGGGCGACCACGGCGACCTTGTTCCAGGCGCCAGGATGGTCAACCCGCTCGTTGTAGGTCTGGGTTCGAAAGCGTTCTGCGTAGAGCGTGGGGAGGGCGTCGATGGTGCCGTACATGCGCCGTCCACCGTCGCTGCCACGGATGACCGCGATGAGCTCGTGGGTCTGCTCATAATCGTCGGCCGCCACGAACTCGACTAGTGGCTGCTGTGGGGATCCGCCGCTCAAGAAGGCAACCACGTACTTCCGGTCACGGCCCCACTTTTTCTTTCGGGTCGTCTCCCCAAGCCCGATCTGAACTGCGCCCTCGGCGCGCGTCGTGCCGATGAATACGCGATAAGGCGAGTAGTGATCGCGACCGCTCGGCCATCGATACGCCTCTCCGTCTCGCTCCTTGAGGACGCGCCAATCATTCGGGAGATCGATTCTCCGCCCGCGAGCGAGCGCACGGACGCCGTCGGACGGGCCATCGGCACCCAGCGATGTGATGGTCGGGCTGTCAAAGCCAGCTTGCGAGAGCTGTGTCAGCAGCGGCCCGAGCTCCCGATCGGGGACGTTTTTTACGGTGACGGAGAACGGGCACATCTCGATCTAAGACTGGCTAACGTAGACAAACGTAGCAACGTAAGGTCATATAGTCAAAAGTGTGGTATTGTGGCTAGTGCGGTTAGAGCCTCCGCCGATGTCGTCGAGCTTTGCAAGCTCCTTCGACCTCACCTCGGGCCCCAGTCGCATCGGGATGACTCAACCGAGTTGTTCCTACCTGAATTAGAGAGTTGGGAGCAGCACATGTTTGCCACCATTCGACGCTACGAAGCGGTCGACCAGACTCGTACCAGCGAACTCGTCAAGAACACCGAGGACAACCTACTTCCCCGCCTGAGCGAGCTGCCGGGCTTCATGGGCTACTACGTGATCGAGGCCGGCAACGGCGTCATCAGCTCCGTCGGTTTCTTCGACACCGTGGAGCATGCGGACGAGTCAACCCGGCTCGCGTCCAACTGGGTCCGCGAGGAGAACTTCGAGAAGGCACTCCCCAATCCGCCGAAGATCACCAGCGGACTGGTAGTCGTTCACAAGACACCCGAGCTCGTAGAGGCGTAACCGCCTCGAAGCTCAATGCTGTCAGCGAGAAGGCCCGCGAAAGCGGGACTTCTCGTCAGTCTGGAGCGTGTCCCTGCGCCAGAAACCCATAATGTGCCACGTCAGGCAAATCCGTTTGTAGGGCGAGCACGCGGTAGCGGCGCTCGGCGTAGCGGTCGATCCACCTCTCCCATCTGCGACGAGTCATCCTCCGTGAACCAGGACGATGGTCGGCTTGCCATTCGATGATGAATCTCGGGTCATGATGGCTCCTTACGTGCCGGTTTCGGCGTCGGCCATAGAGGTCGATGCCCGCGCCGGCCAAGTGTTGGAGTCTTGAAAAATCGCTCGCCGAGGGCGTGGGCGAAGCCCAGACCCACCATACGCCCCTGGCGCAAGGGGCCCTCGGCGGGCGCTGTCACCGAGCTCGCGACCGACTGGAACGTCGATGAGCTAGCGGGAGCGCTCGGAGCGTGCCGTCGACCTGATCAGCAAGATCGTGCACGAGGCCGCCTGTCCGGGAGATCCTCCTCTCGCCATCCTCCCGGGAGGGGCTTCTGTGGGTCGTCAATTGCGTGTTCAGACCCGTGAGCCTGCTCGTTCGAGGTCGCCCTCGACGAGCTGCGCGCGGCCACCGGGGCGTTATCGTCGCGCTTATTCAGTGGACGAGCATGGCAGCGGGGGCTGCTTCGAGCGCGTTGGGCGATACGGAGGATTTGAGCGCCAGCACGTCGGTTACCAGCACACGCCCGGCGCTAGCGTGCAGCAGCTCGCACACACGAAAGCGGGAGCAATCGAGGACGTCGCTTGCCTCCTGAACTGTGATGGTTCCGGCGGCGTCAGCGACGATGGGGCCGAACCTGCTCTGCAGAGGTGTGGTTGGAGCAAAGGTCATTCCTGGCATTCCTCTCGTGATGTTCTCCCACTATAGGCGCGGCGCCACGCCCGACGGCCCACCGCCGAAAACAACGGCGCCGCGTCACGTGCGCGGCGCAAGGTCCTCTTGCTACGCCCTGAGGACCCGGCGGCGCTTCGCGAGCTTGATTTAAACCTTCATCGAGGATCGAGGAGGAGCCACGTCGACGTTTGTCATCCGGCTGGTCGGAGGGCCCCCGCGGAGCTCGAGTAGGGTGGGATCCGTTGGTCAGCGACCCCGTGCTCTCTCCCACCGGCGAGGATGAGGGCGGGCTGGTCAAGGTCACAGGACCCGACGTGGACCTGGAGCACGCCGATCGACCGATGTCGTCCTGCTCTCCCGTGGGCATCACAGCGCCAAGCTCGATCCGGGCGGCCGAGTAGGTTGCGTTGGGAAAGCCAGCGCCCAATGGTCGGGCGAGACGCCCGCGTGTCGTCGGATGCGCCAGCCGCGCGGCGGCGAGCCGGATCGCGAATCCGCGGAGGCTCACAGTCTTTGGTGGCCGTCCCACCGATCGTTGACAATCGTCGGGTGAGCACGGCAGACTTGCACGAGGCGGAGGTCGAGTCCCGGTACGAGGCGACGTTTGGGGTCGTGCTCGTGATCGGACTGCAGGTCACGCTCGCGCTCGTCAGCCTTGGGGCCGGCTGGAAGCTGATCGGGCTCCCGGGGTGGGTCTGGCTGGTCCCGGCTGTTCCTGAGGCGCTGCTGTTGCTGGCTCTGGCATGGTCGTTCCCCCGGCACCGCCTCGAACAGGCGGGCCATCGCCGCACGGTTGCTTTGATGCTCGTCGGTGTGATCACCGCGGCAAACGCGCTCGGGTTGGTCGGACTAATTGCGTCGCTGTTGCGCGCGGAGGAGAAGAGCGGCGCAGAGCTACTGCTGAAGGCCGTCACGATCTGGGGCACGAACGTGATTACGTTCGGGCTCCTGTTCTGGGAGTTCGACCGCGGCGGGCCGATACGCCGGCGTGAGCCCCAGCCGCCCCCGCGCGACTTTCAGTTCCCGCAGGATGAAAACCCGACACTCGCCGAACCCAGTTGGTACCCGCGACTAGCCGATTACGTGTACATCGCGTTCACCAACGCAATTGCCTTCAGCCCCACGGATGCGATGCCACTCACTCGACGGGCGAAGATGATGATGCTGGCGGAGTCGGCGATCTCGGCAACGACCGTCCTGTTGGTAGCTGCCCGGGCCGTGAACATCCTCCGGTGAGCGCAACGAGGATGAATACCGCGCAGCCGGTGTTAGCGCCTGAGCGTCCGACGGGCAGCTGCCAATGCCAGGCAGCTGCGCAGCGAGGTCGGGAGCGTGCCGAGCTCGCCGATGCGCTGAGGAGAATGGGGCTTGCCGCCGCGGGCGCCGGAATGCACCCGCTGGCGCTCGGGTCAGAGACAGAGGTCACATTTGACAGCCGCTACCGGGCTGATCTGGCAAACGATGCGGGCTCTGACAACACGTGGACCGACGTTCGCGTTGCACGTTCACGTCGGCGTGCCAGACCCCGAGCGCGCGATCGATCTCTACAACCGTCTGCGCGTGCACCTCCCCCTTCTGCTCGCTCGATCTGGCAACTCGCCGTTCTGGAGAGGTCGCGACGCAGGTTCGCCTCCACTCGGACGATCCTTTTCGCCCCGCTTCGGCACCGTCGAGGTCCGAACCATGGACGCGCAGTCCCGTGTCGGGGAGACGGCGACGCTCGTCGCGCTCGTCCAATCCATCGCCCGGTTGAAGCTGGAGGAGGGGTACGCGTCGGAGTACGCCTCCGCGCTCGAGGAGATACTGGCCAAGAACCGGTTCCTGGCCGCTCGCGACGGCGTCGACGCCCGCCTGATCGACCCAACCACGGAATTGCTCAGGCCGCTCCCCGAAATCCTCCACGAGCTGCTTGCCGCGGCCCAGCCGCACGCCTCGGCGCTCGGCTGTCTTGACGAGTTCGAGCAAGCCGAAATACTCCTAGCGACACCAGGTGCCGCCCGTCAGCGCGCCTGCTCACCAACCGAAGAGGGTCTCGTGAGCTTGCTGGCCGGTCTGGGTGACTTGTTCACCACATAGGGGCTCCGACCGGTTGGGCCGCGCCGATCGACGCCGTTGGGTCAGAGTGCTGACTAGTGGCTCCCGAAGCGAGTTCTAGTAGCAGTATCATCGACCGTTACTATTTGCTGGGCTGCGCGCCGCTCCAGACCTCGGTGGCCGCCGTAACCAATCAGGCACGACCATCTGGAGCGGACTTGCATTCGGACCAGTACGACGAGCCCTCGGGACTGGGCATGCCCACCCCGAAGTGCGGTCGGGTCCTTGGGGCCGCGGGCCGGTCGGCGGTTGCGCGGGCCGAGTCGCGTGAGCTGTTCGTGCGCTGGCAGGAAGATCGCGATCAAGCGGCTCGCGCTGAGCTCGTGGCTCGGTTCTTGCCGCTGGCGCGCAACCTGGCGCGGCGCTACACCGGGGCGCATGAGCCGTTTGAGGACCTGTGCCAGGTGGCGAGCTGCGGTTTGCTGAAAGCGCTTGACCGCTTTGATCTCGACCGCGGGACGGCGTTCTCATCGTTCGCGGTACCGACGATCGTTGGCGAGCTGAAGCGCTACTTCCGCGATCTGGGCTGGTCCACACACGTCCCCCGAGGAGCACAGGAACTCGCGCTGAAGGTCCAACGCGCTCAAGCGAGGCTCACAACCAAGGCCGGTCGCTCTCCGACCGTGGTCGAGCTCGCGCAGTACCTCGAACTCAGCATCGAGGACACGCTCGAAGGACTCGAAGCCGCAGCCGCCCACCACTCGTCTTCGCTTGACCTCCCACGCGATGACAGCGACGGCGAGCCCGGAACCCTGATCGACACGTTCGGTCAAGAGGACACCGGCTTTCAGCGAGTCGAAGACCTCACAACGGTCGCCAGTGCAATGCACACGCTGTCGGAGCGAGAGCGGCGGATACTTCAACTCCGCTTCCTCGAGGACCGCACCCAAACCGAGATCGCCAACGAGATGGGCGTCTCCCAGATGCAGATCTCGCGTACCCTAAGACGGGCGATTGCCACACTGAACGAACTAGCGCTGCCCGAATCTCACCCCGCAAACGACCAAGCGCCTGTTTGAACGCGCCACCGGCCACCACCCGAGGTCACGGCCTGCGCTGATCGTCATACGCTCGCACGGCGCTTCGGTCGGTGACCAATGAAGAGAGTCTCGTTTGCTGAACAGAGTCCCGTTTGTTCGCCTGCACCGAGCCGCCCACACCGATGAGTGTGGGCAGAAGGTCGCAGGCCGTCGATCCCGTGTATCCGTTGCACCAGTTCTCGCGCGACACTGTATCGATCAGCTGGTCAGCGGGATGTCCTGATTGCGTGACTGGATCTGATAGCGCGAGATCGCTTCCGAGCCTCGCCGCGGCCAGATGATCGTTGAGATACACGTCCATCGCTCGGGTAAGGTTCGGGTTCTGAAGAGGGCGTTGTCGCGATGTAGGCCCGAGGGGCGCGCACCGGGAGATGACTTCTTAGGGTTGTTCTGAGCTCGGAGGTCGACTTGTCCTCATCTGCACATGTACCGGCTGATGCCAAGTCATCGGCCGGACCGGAGCGGCCTCCCGCGCGGGTGGTACGCGGTCGCCGCCTGGCGCCGACGTCGCCCGTGATCGAGCGCGCCGAGATGTCGCTCCACGGGCATCGGATGATGTTCACGATCGCGGGCCAAGGCCCACCGGTGGTGCTGATCCATGGCGTCGCGGGGCGCTCGGCCCAGTGGAGTCCGGTCATCGCGTTGCTGGCGCGTCATCGCACGGTCATCGCGCCGGATCTTCTTGGTCACGGAGATTCGGCCAAGCCTCGGGGGGATTACTCGCTGGGGGCGCATGCCTCCGGGATCCGTGACCTGCTGGTCGGGCTAGAGATTGAGCAGGCGAGCGTCGTGGGCCATTCGCTGGGTGGGGGGATCGCCATGCAGTTCGCGTATCAGTTCCCCGAGCGCTGCCAGCGGCTGGTGTTGGTCTCGAGCGGGGGATTGGGCGACGAGGTTCATTTACTGTTGCGCGCGGCCACGCTTCCGGGGTCAGAGTTGGTACTGCCCGTCCTCGCGTATTCCCGGGCGCTGAGCGCAGGGGCATCTGTGACGCGCGGGCTGGGACGGCTTGGCCTGAAGGCGGGACCGGATCTCACCGAGCTGGCTCGTGGTTATGGGTCGCTGAGCACCGGAGCGGCGCGAAACGCGTTTATTCATACGCTCCGGGCGGTCGTCGATTCCAGCGGTCAGCGGGTCAACGCGCGTGACCGTCTATACCTCAGCTCACGGATGCCGTCGATGATCATCTGGGGCCTGCGTGACCGGATCATCCCGGTCGCTCATGCCTACGCGGCGCACGAGAGCATGCCGGGCAGTCGCCTCGAGGTGTTCGAGTACGCCGGCCACTTTCCCCACATCGCCGACGCTGCGCGGTTCGCGCGTGTGCTGGAGGATTTTCTTAGCCACACCGCCCCCGCCCAGCTGACCAGCGACACCATCCGAGAGCTGGTACGAGATCATGATCCGCGGTCAGCCGCGCTGATGCAGCGCCTCCACCAACAACACCCGGCCGCCTAAGGGTGAGGCGGCGCGCTCTTGAGCAGCTCCAGAGTCCTTTTCCGAGCCGTCCACCCGAGTCGACCTGTTCCCTACTTGACTCCGACGGTCACCCGGAGGATCTGACGCTCGCGGAGAGGCTGGCACTGCCTTCCATTCTCGCGGGTTCAAATGGCGGGGTTCGCGGTCGCGAGCCTGGACCGGACGCGCACCAGAGGCGCCTCGGAGTCGTGAGGCTGAGGAATCGCCGGCAGAGTGAACTCGGCGATCGCGCCCGGGCGAAAGACGAGGCAGTGGGTCGAACCGCCGAACTGGAAATGACCGAGCTCCTCACCCTTCCCGACGTGGTGCCCCGGCGTTACCTTCGAGTCGATCAGGCATGAGGAGACCTCCGACATGCCAACCGGCACGAACGCAGTACGTGCCCTCCTGAACGAACGCTCGGACGATCCTGCCGGCCACTGGGCTGTGCTAGCGGTGGTAGTTAGTCGCGCTCAGAAACGCCTGATATACCGGCCCGCCGACAAACTGATCAACCGAACCGTCATTGGCCAGCATGTCGTGAAGCGAATACGGCTGACTCTTGATCCAGAAGCGATCTTGCCGCTGCACGTCGGTGCTGATGCCGTAGGACAGCGACTCACGGCGCTCACGATCACCTTGTCGTCGTCCGGGGAGGCCACCGGGCGAGCGCCGTCCTTGAAGCGCCGGGTGATCGCGTTCAATCAACTCCTGAAACTCGCCGATGACGCGGGTCACCGCCCGGAGTGTGTTTCGCCTGACCACCCGTGCGCTTGCGCTCCGGGTGCGGCTGGCGGCAGCGCCACGCGATCTCGCCGCCTAAGCGATCGCCGGAGAAGCGGCACTCGTCGTGCCACAAACCGGGCGGGCCGCCGGCGCAATCCGGAGGCCCGCCGGCATGGCCTCCTTGCGCTTGCATGGTCGTGATGTGCTAGCAAGCTGACCATGCGATTAATCAGATCATCTGAGCCCGGCGCCGTGGAGCGTGACGGTGCGCTATCGCTGATCGCTGAACGTGCCATCCTTACGCGAGCCGTTTGCCAGGAGCTCCGCGAGTCCGGCCAGGGGTATGTGAGCCGGCGGACCATGGCATCTCTATGGTGTTTGTTGGACTGGGTGCGCAGCAACTCTGCAGCAAGTGTCAAGGTCGAGCCGCATGCAGGCGACGGGATCGATCAGATGCTCCAGCCGCCGGGAACGGAAGCAGTCGTCGCTGAGATCCGAGCCGGGGCCAACGTGTGCGACGCGTTCTTCATGCTCCTAACGGCAGACACCGGCTATCAGGCAGACGGAGACAAAGCGAGATTGCGCTCCGAGCTGGACGACTACTGGATCAAGCACCCTTCAGTAGCTAATGCGCCAGCCTGACCGGATCAAGCCAGTTCTGACGAGGAGCGAGCAGGACAGGCGATTCGGTGGTCCGCGTGCTCGAGATCTCCTGAGCCCCAGCGGTCAGGGGGACAGAGGTCGGAGGCGACTGGTACGACGCGTTCTGGCCGTATGAGACGATCGGCTACGTGAGTGAGATGAGGGTGAGCGTTGCCTGACCGCGAGAAGAGCCGAAAGCGGCTGCAGCGTGCTCTCGACCAAGCTCGACGAGTCGCCGATCAGGGCGCCAGGGACGTCACCGATGCCGTCGCGAGCGGCCTCCGAGATGTGTTCGAGCGCGCGCGGAGCTCCGGCAAGGGCAGCGATTCTACCACCGACGAGCGGGGAAACCCAAGGCTCGAGGAAGTGGCGGCGGATCCGGCGGCGTACTTCAGCGCCGAGCAGCAAAAGGCGAACGAGCGGCTGGGTCACGCGAACATTCTCATCAGCGGACAGACCGGCGTCGGAAAGAGCACTCTCATCAACGCCGTGTTCAGGGTTCCGCTCGCCGAGGAGGGCACCGGCAAGCCGGTAACCAAGAACGTCCAGCGCTACGACGTAGCCGGTGTGCCGGTGACCATCTATGACACGCCCGGCATCGAGCTCGGGCACGCGGAGAAGGACGTCATACGCGACTACATGAGGACGGTTGCCGACTCCCGCAAAGGCGGTCCGGACAAGCTCGTCCACGTTGCCTGGTACTGCATCGACGCTGGGCAGACCCGGTTGCAGGACTACGACGTCGAGATTGTCCGCGCACTGGCCGCTGAGGTGCCGGTGATCCTGGTCCTAACGCAGTGCATCGACGAGGAACGCGCAGGCGCCTTGGAGTGGACAATTGCGGCCGAGAAGCTGCCCATTGAGGGCAGCCCGGTCCGAACGCTCGCGCGCGAACGCAGGGTTGCCGGACATACCATCCCGCCACGAGGCTTGGAGGAACTGGTGGAGCGGACGCACGACATCCTCCCTGAGGCGGTGAGGCGGGCGTTTGCAAACGCCCAAGGGGTAGTCATCCGCCTCAAAGCGACACAGGCGCGAGCGGCTGTCGCCGCGTCAAGCATGGCGGCAGCGGGCATCGGTGCGGTACCGATTCCGGTCCCGGATGCCGTCGTGCTGATGCCCGTACAGCTCGGGATGCTCGCGAGCATCAACGCAATCTTCGGTATGGACATAGACGGCCACCGCGGTGTCAACCTGATCCACGGTCTCGTCGGCCAAGGCGGCATCGCGGTCGTTGGCAGACAGATCGCGGCGAACCTTCTGAAGGTCATTCCGGGCGTGTCCCTTATCAACGCGTCGGTCGCCGCAGCGCTGACCGCCGCGCTCGGCGAGGCATACATCAAGCTCTGCAGCGAGATGCTGGAACGGCAGGCCGAGGGCAAGCCTATGCCCGAGGCCGACATGCTCCCGTTCCTTCTCGACGCCTACCAGAACGCGTTCAAGAAGCCGCGCGACAGGAAGAAGAAAACGGTCGGATCACAACGAGGCTCTGCCGGGGATGATCGAGGCGTCTGGGAGCGGTTCAAAGCCTAGCCCCGAGATCTCGGCGGTTCAGAGGGAATCGACCCGCGGTGAGCGCGCGCCCGGACGGCCGCTGTGGTCGAGATGGTGACGCTGGTGGCGGGGTCCTTGCGCTCGCGCGGTCACAGCTCGGGGGGCGAACGCGATCGTGGGACGCGGGGGTGCGCGAGATCGCGCCGCGGTCCGTGGTGCGTTTGGGCCGCAAACGGGAAGTGTGAAGGGGACGATCGACTAGGAGGACGACGTGAGCGAGATTAGTGACGCTCCTGAGGTGCGGCATGCCCATCGCAGTGAGCTCAACCCGGTGAGCTTTTTGCTTCGCAGCGAATTCGTGTATCCCGACAAGATCGCCGTCGTCCATGACGAGCGACGCTATACGTACCGCGAGATGGGCGAGCGGGTCCGCAGGCTGGCCTCGGCTCTGCGCGACGCGGGTCTGGAGAAGGGCGACCGCGTCGCCTTCGTCGCTCCGAATATTCCCGCGCTGCTCGAGGCACACTACGCCGTGCCGGCGGCTGGCGGCGTGCTCGTGGCCATCAATTATCGACTCAACTCCGATGACGTCCAGTTCATCATTGAGCACGCCGGCGCGCGCTTCGTGTTCGTCGATCACGAGTTCGCGGAGCTCGTGAATGGCGCCAGCGTCGAGCGAACGATCCGGATTGAGGACACTGGAGAGCCAGGTGACCCGTATGAGGCATTCCTCGCCGGGAGCAGTCCAGATCCGCTGCCGAGCGTTCTCGAAGACGAGGACGAACCGATCTCGATCAACTACACGTCGGGGACTACGGGGCGGCCTAAGGGCGCCGTCTACCACCATCGCGGCGCCTACCTCAACGCACTGGGCGAGGTGATCGAGACGCGCCTGACACCTGACAGCGTGTATCTCTGGACGCTTCCCATGTTCCATTGCAACGGTTGGTGCTTCACCTGGGCGGTTACCGCCGTCGGGGGTCGGCACGTCTGTCTGCGCAAGGTCGACCCCGGGCGCGTTTGGGACCTCATAGATGCCGAGGGCGTCACCCACTACAACGGCGCGCCGACCGTTCAGACCTCGCTGCTGGACCACGAGCAAGCGCACGAGCTCGACCGTGAGGTCATTACGACGGTGTCTGGCTCGCCGCCCACGCCTGAACTCTTCACGCGGCTGACCGACACCGGCATCCGGCCGATCCACGTCTATGGCTCCACCGAGCTCTACGGGCCCTACATGATCTGTGAGCACCAGGAGGGATGGGACGAGCTGCCGGTCCAAGAGCAGGCCAAGCTCCTAGGCCGCCAGGGCGTGCACTACGTTGTGGCCGAGGCGGTCCGCGTAGTCGACGACCAGGGCGAGGAGGTCGCGGCGGACGGCCAGATGCTCGGCGAGGTGCTCATGCGCGGCAACAACGTCATGACGGGTTATTTCGATGATCCGGAGCGGACGGCTGAGGCACTCGCGGGCGGCTGGTACCACTCGGGTGACCTCGCGGTCCGCCACCCCGACGGCTACATCGAGCTACGTGACCGCAAGAAGGACATCATCGTCTCCGGCGGCGAGAACATTCCGACAATCGAAGTTGAGCAGGCCATTTCCGGACATCCCGCCGTGGCGGCGGTCGCGGTGGTGTCCACGCCCGACGAGAAGTGGGGCGAGCGACCCAAAGCCTTCGTCGAGCTAGCCGACGGCCAGGATGCCTCCGAGGAGGAAATCCTCGACTTCGCCAAACAGCGTCTGACTGGTTACATGCGCCCGAGTGCCGTTGAGATCACGAAGCTGCCCAAGACTTCTACCGGCAAGATCCAGAAAAAGGAACTGCGCGACAAAGAGTGGGAAGGCCACGGGCGACGTATCGGGTAGCCAGGCTTCCTCTCCCGACTCGTTGCCGAGTTGGAATTGTTCTGCGGCGGCGTCGTAGATTGGCAGCAGCTGTTGTGGGACGCCCGGGCACGCTGGTGGGTCGTGGGTCGCGATCGACTCGTGGATCAGTGGCGCCTGCCGGGTGTTCCACCAGTACACGGGCTCGGCGAGCACCGCCGGCGCGCCGGAGGGCATCACGATGATCCGGTCGCGCGGGAGCGCCGCGACCTCAGCGACGGTGAGGATCGGTGTGGGCGTCAGCTGCCCGCTCCCGCCCGCACTTCTTCGCCGCTGGGCCGGGTCGGCGAATGAGCCGCCCGCGGGCCGGCGTCGCAGCGCGGGCAGGGGTCGGCCGGAGCTACAACTACGGCTGCCGATAGACAACGCGGCACCCGGGGCGTAACCTCAACAATCAAAGTGGGCTCGTAGAGGTGAGCCCGCTACGGGGTCCGAAGGAGGTCATGATGACCGCAGCGCAGAGAATGCGGTTCGGGATTGTGGGCTTGGTTGCAGTAACGATCATTGTTGCGGGCATGCTGTTCACGGCTGGCGCGGCTCCGGCGGCCGAGAGCCAGGCGTCGTGGCATAAGATCGCCCAGCGGGCCAAGTTTCCCGTCTATCGGCCCAGACAGACGTTGGGCCTGAAGCTCGCCGGCGTGCAGCTCGACCGCAGTGGTTGTCTTGTGGCCGGCTGGGGCAAGCCCCCGTTTTCCAGCAAGCGCCCTGGCTTTGGTATCTACGAACCCGGCGATAGCGTCATGTGCGGGCAGCCCGGAGTCTCGACCGAGGTCGCCACGGCCGTCGTCAACGGCGTCAAGCTCCACGTAGGCGTCCAGTGCGCGACGTGGCCGAAATGCACGATCAAAGACGGCGAGACGAAGGGTGAATTCCTCCTCTTCGTGCCCGAGAGCGGAGCGAAGCACTACGCGATCCAACTGGACAGCAGCCATATCTCGTTGCGCGACTTTCTGAAAGTCGCCCGGAGCTTCACCAGGGTGCGGTAGACCTCGACGGCAGCGAAACGGCGTTCAGCTCAGACTCGACGCCGGGATCTTGCGCTGGTATGAGTCGTCCCTCCCGGCTTGGTCGTAGGTGTCGACGCTCACGGCCAGTCGGAAGCTCGCTTTCTTGAGTGTATGAGCCCACCATGACCACTCAGAGGAGCTCTTGCGCGACCCAGGCCACCCGGCCCCGGGCGATCGTGGCCGCCACCAGGGGCACCCCCGGTCGGTAGACGAGATGCGTGTACGACGGCGCCGCCAGGATCGCCGCGTCAGCGCGGGCCCCGGGTCGCAAGGAACCGACGTCCTCCCGGCGCAGCGCCCTGGCGCCCCCGACGGTCGCGGCTAGCAGCGCCTCCTCGGCCGTCATCCGCATGTCGCGCACCGCGAGCGCGATGCAGAAGGCCATCGAGGTCGTGTAGCTCGAGCCGGGATTGCAGTTGGTGGCGAGCGCGACGGTGGCGCCCGCGTCGAGTAGGCGGCGGGCATCCGGGTACGGCTGCCGGGTCGAGAAGTCGGTGGCGGCGAGCAGCGTCGCCACCGTGTTCGAGTTCGCCAGCGCTTCGACGTCGCCGTCGGTCAGGTACGTGCAGTGGTCGGCCGACGCGGCGTCCAGCTCGACCGCGAGGCCGACTCCGGGGCCGGTCCCGAGCTGGTTGGCGTGGACGCGCAGGCCGAGTCCGGCCGCCCGCCCGGCGTCCAACACCGCACGCGACTGATCCACGTCGAACGCACCCTCCTCGCAGAAGACGTCGATCCAGCGCGAGTACGGTGCGCACGCCTCGAGCATCTCGCCGCACACGAGCGCGACGTAGTCGTCGGGCCGACCTAGATATTCCTCGGGTATGACGTGGGCGCCGAGGAACGTCACGTCGTCGGTCAGCTCGGCGGCGATCCGGCACAGACGGCGCTCGCCGGCGACCTCGAGCGCGTACCCCGACTTGATCTCCAGATGCGTGATGCCAGCCCGCACGGCCTCCCGCTGGCGCGCCCGAGCCAGCGCCAGCAGTTCCTCGTCGGAGGCGGCGAGCGTGCTCTGGACTGATACGCGGATGCCACCGGCGGCGTACGGGGCGCCCGCCATCCGGGCCGCGAACTCATCCGCCCGGTCGCCGGCGAACACAAGGTGGGTGTGGCTGTCGACGAACCCCGGGATCACGCAGGCGCCGGCGGCGTCGATGCGCTCGTCCGCAGCGGCGCCGGCCGGTTCAATCGCCGCCACGAGCTCGTCCTCGCACACGAGCGCGGCGTCACGCACGATGCCGAGCGGCCCCTCGCCGAGCGCCTGCTCGCACGTCACAAGCAGCCCGATGTTGTCAATGACGAACGTGCTCACGACGCCACCGCGCGCACCGCGCGCTCGAGCTCGGCCGCGGTGTCGACCGTCAGGTGAGCGCCGTCGCGGACGATGAACCGCCCCCCGACGATCACGTCGCGGACGTCGGCGGCGGCACCGGCGAACACGAGACCGTCGACCAAATCCGCAGCGGGGAGCCCGGCCAGACGGACAAGATCGGTCCTCAGGATCACTAGGTCAGCGAGCGCGCCGGTGCGGATTACGCCGCCCTCCCGCCAGCCGAGGCTCGCGTAGCCCGACGCAGTCGCCGCCGCCAGCAGCTCGGCGCCTTCGAGACCGCCCCGGACACCGCTGGCCAGTCGCTCGTCCAGCTCGATCGCGCGGGCCTCTTCGAACGGCTCGATGAACGCATTCGAGTCGGTCCCGATCGACAGAGTGCAGCCGGCGTCGCGCAACCGGCGGGCCGGGCCGATCCCGTCGGCGAGGTCGCGCTCGGTCGTTGGACACAGGCAGCAGCACACGCGCGCGCCGCCCAGCAACGTCACGTCTTCATCGGTCAGATGGGTAGCGTGGACGGCGGTGAAACGATCCGACAGGGCACCGGCGAAGTGGAGCAGCCCGGTCGGCGTGGCGCCGTACACCTCCTGGCAGGCCTCGTTCTCGGCCGGCTGCTCGGACACATGCGCGTGCAGCACCCACCCGCGCTCTCGCGCGTGGGTGGCGACGATCGCGGCCGGCTCGGGCGGGACCGCGCGCAGGCTGTGAATCGCGGCGCCGATCTTCACGCCGGGCCCGTCCTCGAGCAGATCGACGCGCTCCGCCCACAGCGAAACGTCGGCGTCGAAGAACCGTTGCTGCACCGGATCGGGGTCGATCCCGCCGTCGAGGTAGCAGGCGTCGAGCATGGTCAGGCGGACCCCGACCTCGCGAGCGGCCTGGATCACCGCCGTCCCGAGCGCGTTGGGATCCTCGTAGGGCACGCCGCCGGGCCCCTGATGGACGTAGTGGAACTCGCCCACCAGCGTCACCCCCGCTTGTGCCATCTCCGCGAACGTGGCCCGGGTGAGCGCGAGCATCGAGTCGGGATCGAGCGCCCCGGCGAGCTCGTACATCTGCTTGCGCCACGTCCAGAACGAGCCGACCGTCCGCTGGGTCCGCCCGCGCAACGCGCGTTGGAAGCTGTGCGAGTGGGCGTTGGCCACGCCCGGGATGACGAGGCCGCTCAGCCGCTCGGCGCCCCGCGGCGGGTGCTCGACGCCTGTCGTCACGGCACCGATCCGCTCGCCGTCGAGCTCGATCGTCACGCCGGGCGTGGGCTCAGGCCCGCTCAACCAGGCGAGCTCGCACCACAACACGCTCACGCGGCCGCGTCCCTGACGTACGGCGCCACGCGGCGCAGGAAGTCGGCCTCGTGATACCGCTTGAACTGCTCCCAGGTGGAAAAGGTTCTCGGGTCCATCACCCGGTCGAGGAACAGCACTCCGTCGAGGTGGTCGAGCTCGTGCTGGAAGGTGCCGGCGGTCAGCCCGCGGGCGACCGTCTCCTGCGGCTCGCCGTCACGGTCGAGGTAGCGCACGCGCACCTCGAGGCTGCGGGCGACGTCGCCGCGGATCCCCGGCACGGACAGGCAGCCCTCGTTGATCACCAGCTGCTCGTCGGAAAGCGGCTCGATCGTCGGGTTGACGATCACGGTCAGTGGGATCAGCGGCTTGTAGGGGTAGCGCGTGGCCGCGTCGACCTCGACGACGGCGACCCGCTCGAGCGCCGACACCTGCGTGGCCGCCAGCCCGGCGCCGCCGGCGGTGCGGCGCGTTTCGATCAGGTCGTCGATCAGCCGCTGGATCTCGGGCGAGAGCAGCCGCTCGGGATCAAGCTCGGGCGCCCGTTGCCTAAGCACGGGGTCGCCGACGGTCGCAATCTCGAGAACCGTCAAGTGCCCTCGAGCATCGGGATTCGGACCCCCCGCTGCACCGCGACCTCCACGGCGCGGGGATAGCCGGCGTCCGCGTGGCGCATCACTCCGGTCCCGGGGTCGCTGGTCAGCACCCGGTCGAGTTTCTGGGCCGCGAGCTCGGTACCGTCGGCGACGCACACCATTCCGGCGTGGATCGAGCGCCCGATCCCGACCCCGCCGCCGTGGTGGATCGAGATCCAGGTCGCTCCGCAGGCCGTGTTGACGAGCGCGTTGAGCAGCGGCCAGTCCGCGATCGCGTCCGACTCGTCGGCCATCCCCTCGGTCTCGCGGTAGGGCGACGCGACCGAGCCGGAGTCGAGGTGGTCGCGTCCGATGACGATCGGCGCGCGCAGCTCGCCGGAGCGGACCATCTCGTTGAAGCGCAGCCCCAGCCGCCGCCGCTCCCCGTACCCCAGCCAGCAGATGCGCGCGGGCAAGCCCTGGAAGGCGATCCGCTCTTCGGCGTGCGCGATCCAGCGTGCCAGCGGCTCATCGTCGGGGAACTCCTCCAGCACCGCCCGGTCGGTGGCGGCGATGTCGGCCGGGTCGCCCGACAGCGCGACCCACCGGAACGGGCCCTTGCCCTCGCAGAACAGCGGCCGGACGTACGCCGGGACGAACCCGGGGTAGGCGAACGCGCGCTCGAAGCCGCCAAGCAGAGCCTCCGCGCGCAGGCTGTTGCCGTAGTCGAACACCTCGCTGCCGCCATCGAGGAACCCGACCATCGCCGCGCAGTGGGCGGCGATCGCTGCCCGCGAGCGCTTCACGTACTCGGTCGGATCGGAGACGCGCAAGGCCGCCGCCTCGTCGAGCGACAGCAGGTTGGGGACATAGCCGTTCAACGGGTCGTGAGCGCTCGTCTGGTCGGTGACGATCTCGATCTCGACGCCGCGCGCCAGCAGCTCCGGCAGCACGTCGGCCGCGTTCCCCTGGACGGCCACGCTGAGGGCGCGGCGCTCGCGCTTGGCGGCGAGGCAGCGCTCGATCGCGTCATCCAACGAGGGCGCGAGCTCGTCGAGGTAGCGGGTCTCGAGGCGGCGCTCGATGTGGTGGCGGTCGACCTCGACGCACAGGACAACTCCGCCGTTCATGGTCACCGCCAGCGGCTGGGCGCCGCCCATCCCGCCAAGACCGGCGGTGACCGTCAGCGTCCCGGCCAGCGATCCGCCGTGGCGCCGGCGCGCGATCTCGGCGAAGCACTCATACGTCCCCTGGACGATTCCCTGACTGCCGATGTAGATCCACGAGCCGGCGGTCATCTGTCCGTACATCGTGAGCCCGAGCGCCTCGAGGCGGCGGAACTCGTCCCAGTTGGCCCACTCGGGCACCAGGTTCGAGTTGGCGAGCAGCACGCGCGGGGCCCACTCGTGGGTCCTCATCACGCCGACCGGCTTGCCCGATTGGACGAGCAGGGTCTCGTCATCGGCGAGCGTCCGCAACGTCCGCACGATCGCGTCGAACGCTTCCCACGAGCGCGCCGCCCTGCCGGTGCCGCCATAGACGACGAGCTCGGCCGGGTTCTCCGCCACCTCGGGGTCGAGGTTGTTCATCAGCATCCGGAGTGGCGCCTCCTGCTGCCAGCCGCGGCAGGAGATCTTGGTCCCCCGCGGTGCCCGCACGGCGGCCTCTCCAACTCCGCGCACGGTCACTGCAGCGCTCCGATCTGCCCCTCTACCGCGGCCAACAAGCGTCCGTCGCGCACGAGAGCCTCCGCTTCGGCGAGCTCCGGTGCCGCGTAGCGGTCGGGGCCCGGCCCCGCGATCCGCTCACGCACGGCGGCTAGTCCGGCGCCCGTGCCGACCGCGGGGCGCAGGGGAGCGCGCAGATCGAGTGCGCGCGCCGCGGTTACGAGCTCGACGGCGAGGACGCTGCCGAGGTTCCAGACCGCCCGGCGCAGCTTCCGGGCCGCGCCCCAACCCATCGAGACGTGGTCTTCTTGCATCGCGCTGGTCGGCAAAGAGTCGACGCTCGCCGGGGCCGCGAGCCGGCGATTCTCGGCCACGATTGCGGCCTGCGCGTAGTGGGCCAGCATCAGCCCCGAGTTGACGCCCGGATCCTCGGCCAGGAAGGCCGGCAGCCCATGTGACCGCGCCGGGTCCAACATCCGGTCGGTGCGCCGCTCGGCGATCGCGCCGACCTCGGCGGTGGCGACGGCCAGAAAGTCGCACGCCATCGCGACCGGCGCGCCATGAAAGTTGCCGCACGACTCGACACGTCCGTCCGGGAGCACCATCGGATTATCGATGGCGGCGCGCAGCTCTGCCTCCGCCACGCGCTCGGCGTACTCGAGCGCGTCGCGCGCCGCGCCGGCCACCTGAGGCGCGCAGCGCAGCGAGTAAGCGTCCTGAACCCGGGGATCCCCGTAACGGTGACTGGCCACGATCTCGGAACCGTCGAGCAGCGCGCGCAGGTTGGCTGCGCTGGCCGCTTGTCCCGGCTGGGGGCGCAAGGCGACGAGCTCCGCGGCAAACGCGCGGTCGGTGCCGAGCAGCGCCTCGACCGACATCGCGGCGGTGACGTCGGCCACCTGGAGCAATCCGGACAGGTCTTGACCCGCCAGGATCAGCATGCCGAGCATTCCGTCGGTGCCGTTGATCAAGGCCAGTCCCTCCTTGGGACCCAGCACGAGCGGCTCCACGCCGGCCTCGCTCATCGCCACGGCCGCCGGACGGCGCACGCCGTCGGGGCAGTCGACCTCCCCCTCCCCGATCAGCGCCAGCGCGCAGTGCGCCAGCGGCGCCAGGTCTCCGCTCGCGCCGAGCGAGCCGTGCTCGGGCACGACCGGGGTCAAGCCGGCGTTGAGCAGCCCGAGGATCGTCTCGGCGACGACCGGGCGCGTGCCCGAGAACCCCATGGCCAGCGTGCGAGCGCGCAGCAGCATCATCGCCCGCACAACCTCGCGCTCGACCGGTGGCCCGATTCCGGCCGCGTGCGAGCGCACGAGGGACCGCTGCAGCTCCTCGCGGCGTTCGGGCGGAATCCGCACGGTGGCCAGCGACCCGAAGCCGGTCGAGACGCCGTATGCCGGCTCCGGCGAGTCGGCCAGGGCGGCGATCACCGCCGCCCCGCGCTCCATCGCCGTGCGGGCCTCAGGACCCAGCATGACCCGGGCGTCGCGGCGCGCGACCGCTTCGACCTCGGCCGGCGACACACCGTGATCCGTGAGCTCGACGGCGTCGATCAACGACTGATGCGCGGACGGCGCGTTACTCGGGTGGAATCGGGCTCAGCTGGTCGGGCACACGCGCCCCGACGTCGTCCAGCAGGTTCTCCTCGCGGGACCCGAGCTCGACGTGCTCGCGGGCCTCGGCCTCGAGCAACGCCCGCTGCTCGTTGGCGATCTTCGTCTCGCCGTCGACGTCGATGTCGCGGGCCAGGATCAGGTACAGGATCGCCGCCACGGGGAATCCGATGAACGGCGAGATGTCGCCGCCGTCCAGCGACTTGGCCACTGGTCCTTCCCAGATCGTGGTGCTCATGAACGGGATCATCACCGCGAAGCCGACCGCGTAGGAGACGAGTCCACGCCACGACCAGGCACCGTACAAGCCGTGCGGCAGGAACAGTTCGCGGATGGCGTAGTTGTGCTTGCGGACGAAGAAATAGTCCATCAGGTTGATCGCCGTCCATGGGATCATGAAATACAGGACGATCAGCAGGAAGTTGTTGAAGTTGGTGAGGAAGTTCGACGGCAGCGCGAGGGCCAGCACCGTGCCGACCACGGTGATGAAGATCACGCCGAGCCACCGCGCCGCGACGGTCGGCTTGATCCGCTTTATGGTGTCGACCGTGGTCAGGGAGGACAGGGCCCCGCTGTACATGTTCATGGCAGTGACCGCGACGAGGCCGGGGATCGAGCACACGAGCAAGATCGGCCCAAAGCCATGGAAGATCTTCTGCGCCGTGTCGTGCACCGCCGTCACCGGCGCCAACGTCGTGTCGGGCGAAAGGATGAACGCGCCGAGCAGCATCATCAGCGCGCCGACCGCCGAGCCCCAGTAAGTCCACCAGAACACGGTGCTCGTCGGCGTGTCCTCGGGCAGGTAACGCGAGTACTCCGATACGTACGGCGCCCAGGTCAACTGGTAGCTGACGACCGCGCCGAACTGGACCAGGAACAGTCCGATGTGAAAGTGACCGGTGTCGAACGAGTGCGCGGGCAGCGTCACGTTGAACAGCGAGCCGATGGTGAAGATCGCGTACACGAGGATGAACAGCCACGTTGCCCACCGCAGCCCGACGTGGATGAAGTGATACCCGACGATGGTCAGGACGACGGAGAGGATGACCACCGGCAGAACGGACACGAACGTGCTCGTTCCGGGGAACAGCGACTGGATCACGTCGCCGCCGAGAATCGTGTTGAAGACGTTGAAGCCGATGAACAGCAACACGGCGACGACAACCGGCAGGAGCGAGCCGTAGTAGCCGAACTGCGCGCGTGATTGGATCATCTGCGGCAGGCCGAGCTTTGGCCCCTGAGCTGAGTGGAACGCCATGAACAGCGTGCCGATGAGCACGCCGAGGATGATCGCGATGGCGGACCAGATGAAGTTGAGGCCCAGCGACGGGCCGATCAGCCCGACGGCCAAGGTGGACAGCTGCGCGTTGCCCTGAAACCAGACCGGCCCGAGGTGCCACGGCTTTCCGTGCCGTTCGGTGACGGGGACGTAGTCGATCGAGCGGATCTCCACCGAGGTGGCGGACGATTGTCCTTCGGCCGACGATTCACTGCGCGACTGAGTCGTGGTCATTCCCTCTCCTTCACTCCTTCACATCAGTTGCCCATACAGGGCACTGCCGAGTATGTGTTGTATACAAGATTGACGACCCTAGCGCAACAAAAGTGCGTGTTGCCACTTTCTGGTTTGCGCGCCATGCGCGCCGATCCCTGCTCGGGAACGGATCCGTGCATCCGCGCCAAACTCTGGCTCGCTCCGCTCCGAATTGCCATGGCCCGATGGCCCGCTCGCCGGCGGCTGCTTGTCCTCACGGCCCTGGCCCGCCACCCGTGAAGATGCTGAGCGGGAGCGTGAAGCCGACGTTCCAGGCCCCTCCGTCCACCACCTCGAGCAGTTTCAGGTCCCCCGCCAGGCTGCAGGTCACGTAGGCGTCGTCGCGGCTGAGGCCGTGCTCGTCGACGAGCCAGTCGATCGCGTCGCGGACCGCAGCCCGGGCTCCCTCCATCAGGTCGGGCCCGAGCCCCATCGTGCCGTGATGGCCCGCCCCCTCGGCGCGCGCAGTCAGCGGGCCGGCGGTGCGAAACCGCGGCGCGCGGATCGTCCGGCGCTCGATCGAGAAGCGCAGCGTCGCCTGCATGTCGCACTCGAGCGCGGCGAGGCACACCTCGCCGTCGCCCTGGGCCGCGTGAGGATCGCCGCACGAGAACAGCGCCCCCTCGCACCAGATGGGCAGCCACAGCGTGCTCCCGGCGGTCAGGTGCCGGGTGTCGATGTTCCCCCCGCCCTGATGCGGCGGGAACGACGGCAGCTCGCCGGGCTGATCCGGATGGGTGCCCATCGTGCCGAGGAACGGCGCCAGCGGAATCTCGACCTGCGGGCAGACGACGACAGAATCGCGGCCGCGGAGGTCGAACGTCTTGACGAACGGCTCCGTGAAGTCCTCGGGCAGCAGGCCGAGACCGGGCTCGGTCCCGCACCAGCCCCAGTCGCCGGGCGCCGTGGCCAGGATCTCCACCCTCAACGTGTCGCCAGGGCGGGCGTCGTCGACGTACACCGGACCGAGCAGCCGGTAGATCCGGTCGAACTCGAAGTCGGTGTCGGCGTAGGTGTCGCCCAGACGGATCATCTCGGTGCCGGCCATCTCGATGTCGAAGCGGACCGTGTCGCCGTCCGCGATCCGCAGCGTCGGCTCGCGCTCGCGGTTCCACGCGTGGTGAAAGCGACTGGCGTCGATCACGTGCTCCATGCCGTCCTCCTCTCGGTTTGTCCCGCCGCCATTAGCCAGCTCGGGTCCAGATCTCGGACCGAAGGGCAACCCATCAGCGTCATCGCCAGTCGCAGCTCGTCGACCAGGATCTCCGCCGCCCGGCTGGCCCCGCCGGGCCCTCCGGCCCCGAGTCCGTAGACGAGCGCGCGGCCGGCCAGGCAGGCGCGGGCGCCAAGCGCCAGCGCGCGAACGATGTCGACGCCGCGGCGAATGCCGCCGTCCATATAGATCTCGAGCTCCGAGCCGACGGCGTCGACGATCTCGGGCAGGGCGCGAATCGTCGATGGGGCGTGGTCGAGCTGGCGCCCGCCATGGTTGGAGACGATCACGCCGGCCAGTCCCATCCCGGCCGCCTGACGGGCGTCGTCGGCGCGCAGCACGCCCTTGAGCAGGATCGGGCCGTCCCACTGCTCTTGCAGCCAGGCGATGTCGCCCCAGCTGAGCGAAGGGTCGAACTGCCGGCTGACCAGCTCGGCCAGGCTGGCGGCGTCGCCCTCGGCGGCGATGCTGGAGAGCAGTCCTTCGGACATGATCCGCGGCCGCGCGAGGAACTTCGCCGTCCAGCGCGGGCGCAGGACGCCGTCGACGAGCGTGTGGGCGGTGACGCGCGGCGGGACCGTGAAACCGTTGCGCTTATCGCGCTCGCGAGAGCCCGAGCGCGGCACGTCGACCGTGACGACGAGCGCCGTATAACCGGCCGCGCGTGCCCGCTCGAGCAGTGCGTAGACGAGGCCACGGTCGCCGCCGACGTAGAGCTGCAACCACCGGGGACCCGGACTCGCTTCGGCCACCTCCTCGAGATTGCGCGACGCGGCCGAGGACAGCACGTACAGCCCGCCGACGGCGTGAATCGCGCGTGCGATCCCGATCTCGCCTTCGTGGTGAACGAGGCCGGTGAGCCCGGTGGGAGCGCCGAGCAACGGCACCGCTATCCGCTGGCCGAGCACCTCGGTCGACAGGTCGACCTCGGCGGCGCCCACGAGCACGCGCGGGCGCAGCGCCCAGCTCCGTTGGTCGAGCTGGTTGCGCTCGGCGGTCAGCTCATCCCACGCGGCGCCGTCGACGTAGTCGAACACAGCCGGCGGGAGGCGGCGCCGGGCCAGCGCCCGCAGGTCGTAGACGTTGACCGCGCGCCGCGCGCGCTCGGGCTCGGAGAGGTGGCGCCGGACGGTGCCGGGCAAGCGGGCGAGGTCGGCCGCCAGCTGGCGGCCGACCATCTCGAAGAACGTCTGGCCACTCATGGGGTTGCCGCCGGCAGTTCGGCGCCGGCGGCCAGCCGCGCGGCGAGCGTGGCTGACACCGACGCGGTCTGCGCGATCGCGTGCTCGTCGACGAGCCCGCGGACGTCCCCGTGCGAGTGGTAGTAGGGGTAGTCGGGACGCCAGATCAGGCACGAGGGAACGCCGGCGTCGCCGAACGGGGCGTGGTCCCCGAACGTGCTGCGGCGGTGGTACACGTGGTCGGGCCGCCAGCCGAGCTCATCGGCCACCTGGCGGGCCAGGGCCAGTAGTCCGGCGTCGATCGAGTAGATCTCCCGCTGCGCCGGATAGGCGCTGGCGATCCCGTCGAGGTTGATCATCGCGACGGCGCCGAGCAGCTCGTCGCGATGAGCGTGGGCGTAGGCGGTGGCGCCCCAGACGCCGATCTCCTCGGCCGCTGTGGCGACCAGCACCGTCCGGCGCCGCGGGCTCGAGTCGCGCAGCGCGCGAGCGGTGTCGAGCAGGCTAGCCAGCCCGCTCCCGTTGTCGTACACGCACGGTCCCTCGGCCTGACTGTCGTAGTGCGCGCAGAGCACGACCTCGCCGTCGCCCGAGCCCGGGATGACGCCGACGATGTTGGCGGCCGTCTCTTCGCGGCAGCTGCCCTCGTGACCGATCGCCAGCTCCACCGGCGTGCCGTAGGTGAGCATGGAGATCAGCTCGCGGCCTGCGTCGTGGCCGATCGTGACGCCGGCGTACGCGGTCGGGCGGCCGGGCCACGGGGCGCTGAACGGGGGCGGGTAGAGGGTCCCGGCGAAGTTGCCGACGATGCCGTCGGGCGTCTCGCAAACGTGCACGAAGCCCGCGATCCGGCGCTCGGTGAGCACGCCGTTGAGGTCGAAGGGGAACACGGTGTGGGCGACCACGACCTTGCCGGCGAGCTCGATCCCGTCGCGGTCGAGCCGGGCGAAATCGTCGTCGGTCGCCTGACCGAGGTAGATCGCCTGGCCACTGACGGGTCCGTTGGCGGTGTACTGGAGCGGGTGACACGCGTAGTCCCGGCGGCTTGCGGCTGTAGCCACGCAGGTTGACGCCGCCGGCACGAAGGCCAGGTATGGGAACCGCTCGAGCCGCACGTCGGCGAGGCCGAGCTCCTGGAAGCGCCCGTGCACGTAATCCCGGGCCGCCGTCTCGCCGGCGGTGCCCGCAAAGCGATTGCCGATCGCGGCCAGGTCATCCAGCGTGTGGCCGATCGCGGCGCGATCGAGCTCGATCCGGTGAGAACTCATGTCTGGGACGGCTCCGATCTCAGCAGGGGAACGGGGGCGGGGTCGACGATCACGTCGAGCAGAACCGGTTCGGCGCCGGCGACGGCCTCGGCGAGCGCCGGGCCGAGGTCCTGCGGATCGGTCACGCGCACCGCCCGGCAGCCGAACGACTGCGCCAGTGCGACGAAGTCGAGCCCGGGCAGCTCCAGGCTCGGCAGGCCCTCGAGCCCGGCGAACCGGGCGGCCGACTCGAGGATCGCGTAGCGCCCGTTGTTGACCACGACGAACGCGACCGCGGTCCGTAGCTGGACCGCGCTCCACAGCGTCTGCGGCGCGTACATGGCCGAGCCATCCCCGATCAGGCAGACGACGGGGCGAGACGGCAGGGCGAGCTTGATCCCGACCGCGGCCGGCATCGCGAAGCCGAGCCCGCCGCTGGCGGTGGCGAAGAAGCTCAGCGCGCGGCGGATCCGCACGTGCGCGCGCAGGTCGTTGCGGTTCGAGGGCGATTCCTCGACCAACACGGCGTCGGCGGGCAAGGCCTCGGCGAGCGCGGCCATCAAGAACGCGGGGGGGATCGGGATGCTCGCCGGCGGGCGTGGCGGCGCCGGCTGCGGGTCAGGTTGCGTCGCCGACGTGAGCGTAGGCAGGCGCGCGGCGAGGCCGGCAGCCACGGCGCGCACGTCGCCGACCACGCGCAGCGCGGCGGGCGCGCGCGCGGCCTCGTTCGGGTCGTCGGTGATGTGAATCAACGGCGGCAGCGGCGGTCCGCCCGGCTCGTAGGGGAGGAAGGCAAATACCGGGGCGCCCAGCACGAGCGCCAGATCGAGGCCGGCCAGCTGCGCGGCGGCGCTCGCGTGGCCGGGGGCGAGGTGGCCCTGGTAGAGCGGGTGATCCTCCGGGAAACCGAGCCGGGGCGACTGCGGCGCAGCCCAGACCGGCGCGCCGAGACGGTCGGCCAGCGCGATCACGTCCGCCCACGCGCCGCCGGCATCGACGCCGGCCCCGACGATCAGCCCAGGGCTGGTGGCGCCCTGGATCCGTCGCGCCAGCTCATCGAGCGCCGGCGCGTCGATCCCGCCGGAGTCGAGCAGCTCGCCGCCCCCGGGCCGCGATGTGGGCGCGAGCGCGGCGTCCCAATCGTCGCTCGGCACGGACACGAACGCGGGCCCCCTGGGAGGCGACTGTGCCAGCGCCCATGCGCGATCGATCGCGGCGGGGACGTCCTGCGCCCGTGTGGGCTGGTGGCTGTGCTTGACGTAGGGAGCCATCAGGCTCGTGGACCGCGCGAACAGATACGGCTCGAGCTCGAGCTGGCGGCGGTCCTGATTGCCGGCCGTGATCACCAGCGGTGCCCGATTGTGAAACGCGTTGACGACCGCGCCCATCGCGTTGCCGACGCCGGTGGCGCTGTGCAGGTTCACGAACGCCGGCCGGCCGGTGGCCTGCGCGTAGCCATCGGCCATCGCCACCGCCACGCCCTCGTGCAGGCCGAGGATGTAACGGAAGTCGGGCGGGAAGGCGCGCAGCAGGCCGAGCTCGGTGGAGCCCGGATTCCCGAAGATCATCGTCATCCTCCGGCGCCTCAGCAGCTCGATGGTGGCCGTCCGGACGGAGTCGGCTGCGACCGCGGTGGGGGCCTCGGTGGCGGTCACCGCTGAGGGCCGGCGCCGACGATCAACCGCTCGTAGGCCTCGGGATCGGTGGCTCCCTCGGTGCACAGCACGAGCACGCTCGCGGCGGCGTCGAGGCCGAGTTCGCGCCACGCCGATCCGGCGGTCTCGCGCTCCTCGGACAGCGCGACCATTCCGGCCAGCCCGGCGGCCGCGGTCTCGCCGGCGACCATCCCGTCGTCGGCGAGCAAGCGCATCGCCTCGGGAACGCGCGCGTCGGGGACCGTCAGGTAGGCGTCGATTCCGCGCGAGACGGTGGGCCACGCGATCAGGGACGGCGTGGCGCAGTTCAGGCCGGCCATGATCGAGTCCTGGGGGTGGGTGAGGTTTGTGATCGCGCCGGCGGCGACGGATTCGAGCACGCACGCCGCCGACGTCGGCTCGACGCCGACGATCCGCGGCCGCGGACCCGGTGCCGACCAGAAATGGCGGACGACGGCGGCGGCCAGGGCTCCCACGCCGATCTGCACGACGACGACGTCGGGGCGACGGCCGATGCGCTCGTGTAGCTGCGCCTCGATCTCCTCGAAGATCGTCGCGTAGCCCTCGATCACCCACGCCGGCACCTGCTCATATCCCGCCCACGAGGTGTCCGAGATGACCAGACAGCGCTCGCCGGCGTCCTCGGCGGAACGACGCACCGCGTCGTTGTAACCGCCGTCGACGACGGTCACGGTCGCGCCTTCGCCGGCGATCGCGTCGATCCGCGGCTTGACCGTGTTGTCGGGCACGTAGATGTAGGCCCCGAGCCCGAGCAGCGCCGCCACGTGGGCCACGGCGCGGCCATGGTTGCCGTCGGTAGCGGCGCTCAGCGAGAACGGGCGGAGCTCGGCCACAGCATCCCGAAGGTGGCCGAACGTCGGTAGCTGCTCGGGGGTCGCGCCGAGCCGGTCAAGCAGCGCGCGATAGATCGCCCACGACGCGCCGAGCACCTTGAACGACGGCAGCTCGAGCCGTTCGGACTCGTCCTTGACCAGCACCTCGGCCACCCGCAGACGGCGGGCGGCCGCCGGAGCATCGCGCAGCTCGGTGGGCTGGTAGCCGGGCATGCTGGTGTGGTAGCGCCGCGGGCTGGTCGCGGGGCCGAACTCGATCGAGCTCACCGGGCGCGGCTGCATCAGCGACACCGCCCGCCCGCCGCCGACCACGCGTTCGGGGGCGCTCACGAGCCGGCCGGCCGCGCGTCGTCGAGCTGACGGCGGGCGGCGAGGATCCGCTCGGGCGTCATCGGGAGCCGGCGCAGACGGACTCCGATCGCATCGTGAATCGCGGTGGCGAGCGCGGGGGCGCAGGGGCCGATCGGCGGTTCGCCGATTCCCCTGGCCCCGAACGGCCCCTTCCCGGGATACAGCTCCAGCCCGATCGCCTCGATGTCGGGGAGGTCGAGCGAGGTCGGGATCAGGTAGTTGGCGAACAGCGTCGAGTCGACCACGCCGTCGTGGACCTCGATCTCCTCGTTCAGCGCGTAGCCGACCCCTTGGGCGACCGCTCCCTGGATCTGACCGATCACGCGCTGCATGTCGATCGCGCGACCGACGTCGTGACACGCGATGTAGCGGAGGAGCTTGACCTCGCCGGTCCGCTCGTCGATCTCCACGTCGACGCCATGGCAACCATAGGTGTAGTCCGGATAGGAGCGGCCCCGGCCGGTCGCGGGATTGAAGTCGCCGATCTCGGCGTGGAAGGTTTCGTGGCAGTAGGGCATCACGTCGCGGGCCTCGGCGGTCCGCGCCAGCTCGGCCATCGTGATCGATCGCGCCCGGTCGTCCGCCACGCCCACCAGGTTGGCCGCGAACTCGAGCTCGGACTCGTCGCAGCCGAGCAGGTCGGCGGCGATCGGCGTCAGCCTGTCGCGCAGCGCCCGCGCGACCTTGACGGCCGCGTTACCCGACATATACAGCTGCCGGGTGGCGAACGTGCCCCCGGTGAGCGGCGTCAGCGCGCTATCGCCGATGTGAACGGTCGTGCGGTCGACGGTCACCCCGAGGATCTCGCCCGCGATGTTGGCCAGCGACGCGGCCTGGCCGGCGCCCAGGTCGGTGACGCCGGCGCGGATCACCATCGTCCCGTCCTGCTCGAGCGAGATCCAGCACGACGCCCGGTCGGCGAAGAACACGGCGCGCCCGTACGGCTGCATGCTGCACGCGAGACCGCGTCCGACCCGCCCGCCGCGGCGCGCCTGGGGCCGCTCGCCGAGCTCGTCGAGCACGCGGCGCATGCACTCGAGCGCGCCCGGCTGCGTGTCGATCGCCTCGCCGGTGACGCGGAGGTCCCCGAGCTCCACGAAGTTGCGCTCGCGCACCTCGACCGGATCCAGTCCAAGTCGCTCGGCGATCCGATCGATCTGACACTCGTAGCCGAAGACGACCTGCATAGCGCCGAAGCCACGCATCGCGCTGGTCGGGACCGTGTTCGTGAACACCGCCACGCTCTCCACGCGCGCATCCGCGCAGCGGTAGGGGCCGGTCGAGTTGACCGCGCCCGCGAACAGCACGCGAGAGCTGAGCAGCGGGTAAGCGCCGGCGTCGCCGAGGATCCTGATGTCCTGGGCCACGATCGTCCCGTCGGCGAGGAAGCCGGTCCGGTAGCGCATTCGGAAGGGGTGGCGCTTCTGGCGCGCGAGCAGCGATTCCTGGCGCTCCCACACCATCCGCACCGGCTGGCGCGTCTTCCACACCAGCGCGGCGAGGTACGGCTCGACGGTCATGTCCTCCTTGCCGCCGAACCCGCCGCCCATGTAGGCCGCGATCACGCGCACGCGACTGTGGGGGAGCTGGAGGATGTCTGCGAGCTGGCGGGCGTGCTCGATCACCTGGGTGGAGACACGCAACGTCACGACCCCGTCACCGTCAATCCAGCCGACGCCGGCCTCGGGCTCGAGGTAGGCGTGATCGACGCGGTGGGTCTGATACGTCTCCTCGATCACGTGGTCGGCGAGCGCCATGGCAGCCTCGACATCGCCGATCGCCGATCGCCACGTGATGTAGCGGTTGCCACCGGGATGCACGGCCGGCGCCCCGTCGCGCAGCGCGGCGTCGATGTCGTACACGCCGTCGGCGTCCTCGTACTCGACCTCGACCAGCGCGGCGGCCTCGATCGCCGCCCCCGGCGTCTCGGCGGCGACGATCGCCACCGGCTCCCCGTCGTAGCGCACGCGATCGCTGGCCAGCACCGGCTGCACGATCTGGTCGAAGCCGAGCCCCGAGGCCTCCTCGGAGATCGCGTTATGCGGAATGTCGGCCGCGGTCAGCACCGCGCGCACGCCCTCGAGCTCGCGGGCGGCGCGGGTGTCGACCTTGGTGATCAGCGCGCACGGGACTTGGGCGCGGACGATCACGCCGTGGAGCATGCCGGGAAAGCCCCAGTCGTCGGCGTAGGGAAGCGTTCCGGCGACCTTCTCGACGAAGTCGCGGTGGGGAGTCGCGCTCGTGCGGCCAACGGAGGTGCGGGCTTTGCGCGGGGGCGCTTCGATCGAGGCCGCCGCCTGGTGGCTGCGATCAACTGTCATTGGACTCGGGCTCGGTCCCGTCGCGGTAGGCCTCGACGGCGTCGAGGATCTTCGTGTACCCCGTGCAGCGGCACAGGTTGCCGGCCAGCGCTGCACGCAACTCCTCGCGGTCGGCGCGTGGGTGGCGGTCCAGGTACCACTTGGCGGTGAGGATCATCCCGGGAGTGCAGAAGCCGCATTGCGCGCCGGCGTGGTCGAGGAAGGCTTGCTGGAGCGGGTGCAGCTCGCCGCTCGGCGCCAGCCCGCGCACGGTGGTGATCTCGCCGCCGTCGGCCTGAACGGCGAACATCAAGCAGGCGTTGACCGGCTCGCCGTCGAGCAGCACCGTGCAGGTACCGCACACTCCCTCGCCGCAGCCGAGTTTCACCTCAGGGGCTCCCGCCTCGGTCCGCAGCAGCTCGAGCAGCGAGAGATTGGGGCTGACCCAAAGTTCACTGCTGCGGCCGTTGATCGTCAGCGAGACGGACTGCTTGGCGATCGCGGTCATCAGCGGCCGTTCGCTGGTTGGTGTGCTGCTGCGACGTGGTTGGCTCGGCGGAGCGCCCGGGCGACGAGCACGGCGACCATCTCGCGGCGATAGTCGACGCTCGCGTGCGTGCTCGGGCCGACCTCGGCGTCGGCGGCGACGGCTGCCCCGACGGCCTCGCTGGCGCCCTCGTCGATCGCGTGGCCGAGGACCGCCTGGGCCGTCTCGGACACGTCGACGGGCCGGTGGCCGACCGCTCCCAGCGCCAGCCGGACTCCGGCACACATCCCGTCACCGTCACAGGTCACGACCGCCGCGACCTCGACCATCGCGAAGTCTCCCGGCCGGCGGGCCATCTCGACGAAGGACGAACCCTGGCCGGCCTCGAGAACCGGGAACTCGACTCGGGTAATCACCTCGGCCGGCCTCAGCGAAGTCGTGAGATGGGTGATCGGCAGCTGCCCGGCGGCGATCGGGCGCTCGCCATCGGGACCCAGCGCGTACACGATCGCGCCGTGGGCGATGGCGACGCACGGAAGCTCCGCCGTCGGCTCGCCGTGGGCCAGCGAGCCGCCGATCGTCCCCCGCTGACGAACGCGGACGTTGCCGATCTGGCGCACCGCCTCGGTCAGCGCGGGCACGTGCTCGGCCACGACATCGGAGCGCTCGAGGTCGACGTGGCGGACGAGCGCGGAGAGGACGACCTTGCCGTCGCGGACAGCGATCGTCCGCTCGTCGGCGCGGGCGACATCGATCAGCGCCGTGGGCGCGGCCAGGCGCAGCATCATCATCGGCACGAGGCTCTGGCCGCCGGCGAGCACGTGGGCGTCGTCGCCGATCTCCTCTAACCGATTCACCGCCTCTTCCCACGATGACGCGCGGAGATAGTCGAAGGCGGGGGCGTGCATGAGCTAGACGGTGGCCGGGGCCCCGATCTCATCGAGCACCGACAGCAGCGCGGCGTGGTTGCTCGTGACGACGGGAACGCCCAGCGCGGACTGGATCTCCTCCCGCGCGTCGATGGCTCGGAAGTTGGTGCAGGAAGCGAACAGCAAATCGATCTCGCGGCCGGCGAAGCACTCGGCGGCGAACTGGCCGATCCGTTCGGGGCCGACGTCGGCGATGGCGAAGTTCTCCGTGATCGCGAGCCCGTGGATGGCCGCCACATCGAGACCATCCGCCTCCAGGCTCTCCCGGATCTTGTCGTTGAGGCTGTCGACGTAGGGTGTAATCACTCCTACCCGCCGGGCGCCGGTGGCGCGGATCGCGCTCCGGACGCAGGACGCCACGCTGAACGTGCGCGCGCCCGTCTCGGCGGCGATCCGCTCGATCAGCGCTGCCTCGTACTGGTTGCCGCGGAGCGCGCCGGCGCTCGTGCAGCCGAACACCATCACGTCGGGGCGGGCCGAGCGCAGGTCCGAGATTGCCGTAGGGAGATAGGCGTCGAGCATCGCGGACTCGCCCTCCGGCGTCGTCTCCTCCATATACATACGGGCGGTGTGGAGGGTGGCCGCCGGCGGCAGGCGACGGTAGAAGTCGACCTCCATCACGGTGTTCGAGGAGGGAATGATCAGTCCGACGCGGACGCCCATCGTGTTAGTCCGCTGCCGAGCTGGCCAGACGCGCGCCGATGCCCTCGCCGGCGCCGTTGGTCGCCGCGGGCGCCGGCGGTGGCGGGGTGGGTGGCAGCTCGAGCAGGTCGAGCGGGTTCTGCTTGATCATCCGTTCGATGCCATCCTCGCTTACCCCCGATTCGTAGACCGACTGCGCGAATACGCGCAGGCATTCCGCCGGCATCGGGTTGTGACGCTGGCCCGCGTCGCTCATCAGGATGCAGTGCTCGGGCCCGAGCGACTTGATCGCCTCGACCACGCGGGTCAGCGGGGCGTGGTTCCACATGGGGGAGACAGTGCAGTAACCGAACTCGGCGTAGGCGCCCTGGGCCACCAGCCCCTTGAGCTGCTCGAGGTTCAGCGCCGGGACCTTGAAGAACGGGTGGGTGATCATGATCTTCTCCACCCCCCGCGCGCGGGCCGTCGACACCAGCAACTCGATCTCGCGGACCGACAGGTGGCAGGTCGAGAGGATCGCGCGGTGCTGGGCGGTGAGGTCGAGCACGTCGATCAGGCCGTCGATCGGCTTGCCGTCGGTGTCGAACACCTCGATACCGGTGTCGCCGGCCTTGGCCACCGTGCTCGTCTGCTTGTCGTACGCGCCGGTGGAGCCGAACGTCCGCGCGTGGTTGGCCGCATCGACGGTCGGCATCCAGATGTGCTTGGCGCCGAGCTGTAGCGCGGACTCGGCTGCCGCCGGATTGATCCCGCCGACGGCGCGATTGAGCACGATCCCGCCGACGAGCTGGATGTCGGGCACGAGTTGCTGGGCAAAGTAGGCGCGGCTCGTGGTCCGCTCCGAGTGGCACTTGAGCGATACCGCGCGCAGCCCCAGCGACGCGGCATGGCGCGCCACCCCGACGTCGTCCGCGATACGCGGGAACACGTCGGGCTCCGAGTGAACGTGTACGTCCACCGCTCCTTTCATGTCGACGAACGGACCGATCATGGGGCTGACGTCACCTCTCTCGTTTGTCCTACTTCAGTCCTATTACCCTCGCGGAGCCAGCGCAGCTCCGAGAGCTCGCGCTCGGTCGGCGCCGCCAGTTCCGCCACCGTGTCGGACACCAACAGCTCAAAGCTCGTATTGGCGTGCACGTCGGCCTCGCTGACGCCCGGCTGGAGCGCGTCGAGCCGCAGCCGTCCTGTGTCCTCGTCGAAGCCGAGCAGGGCTAGATCGGTGATCACCGCCACCGGACGGCTGCGCGTCAGGCCGGCCCGGCGGCGGGACTCCGGTCCGCTCAGGTAGCCGGGGCTGGTGATGAAGTCGACTCGCTCGACGAACCGACGTGGCTCATGACGGGTCATGATCATCACCTCGCGACACGACGAGACGATGTCGTTCGCGCCGCCGCTGCCCGGTAGACGGACCTTGGGCCGGTTCGGATCCCCGATGTAGCTCGTGTTGACGTTGCCGTACTGGTCGAGCTGGCCGGCGCCGATGAAGCCATAGTCGTAGCGACCGCGCTGCCCATACATGAACACGTCATTGATCGAGGTGATCATGAATGCGTCATGGGCCGCGCGCATCTCGTTGGTGGAGGCCGGCAGGCGGCCCGGGATCATGCGTGGGCCGATCGAGCCGCCCTCGACGACGATCGTCAGTGACGGGGCGTGCAGGCGCTTGGCGAGAACGCTCGCCTCCAGCGGTGACCCGACCCCGGCGAACACGACCCGGCCGTCGCGCAGGAGCCGGCTGCCGGCGATCGTCATCAGTTCGACCGGGACGGGATCTGGGATTGCCGCCGTCACGCCGACACCAGTTCCAGCGCCCGGCGGCGCTGCTCGAGCAAGGTCGACGCGCCGACCATGTCCAGGAAGCCGGCGAAGCTGCCCGGCCGTTCGACGTACTCGGTCAGGTAGGCGTGGACCCCGGCCTCGCCGTCGGTGGCGACCTGCTGGGAATAGGCGTCGAAGTGGTCGAAGTCGGCTTCATAGCGCCCGTGGCACTCGTGGGGATAGGAGCCGAACGGGACCTCGACGACGGCGTCGACGGCGAACCCGGGGATCTTCGTGTGGTCGGCCCGGCGAACGATCGCCTCGTGCGGTACCACCTCCTCGGCGGAAACGATCACGGTCTTGGCGGCGCGAGCGAACTCGACGTCCATGTACGCCGGCCCGTCGATCTGAGCGTTGCCGCTCGGGTCCACGGTCTGGACGTGGATCAGCGCGACGTCGGGAACGAGCGCCGGGACCGCGACGACGAGTTCGCCGGTGAACGGGCAGCGCATCTCCTGGGCCGATGTCCGCTCGAGCAGGTCGGAGCCCAACAGTGAGGCCGTGGGGAGGAATGGCATCCCCATCGACGCGGCGAGGAACCGGAGCCCGAAGGTCAGGTGGCTCCACTCCTCGTAGATCGACGGGTCGCGCTCGATGTACTGGCGGAACACCTTCAGCAGCCCCCAGCGCAACCCGATCCCCACCCAGCTCGAGATCAGCTTGTCGGCGGCGCCGGTGGCGAGGAAGAGCTCGGACTCGTAGCACATGAGGTTCCGCGCCAGCGTGAGCCCGCGGCGCTGCGCCCGGAGCAGCTCGAGCAGCAGTGCCCACGGCGTCCGCGAGTAGCAGCAGCCGCCGGCGACGACAACGTCACCATCGTTGACCAGGGTGGCCGCTTCGGCGAGGGAGATCCGCTTGTCAGCGGCGCCGGTCACGCCACGCCCACCTTGATTTCGGAGACGAGTGGCCGTACCTCAGCGGCGAACCGCTCGACCTGCTCGAGCTCATAGTTGCACGGCACCAAGCAGATGTGCTCGGCGCCGGCGGCGGCCTGCTCGGCGATTTGTTCGGCGCACTGTTCGGGGGTGCCGCGGATCGCGCTCTCCGCGGTGCATTCGCTCCACGCGGGGAGATCGAAGTAGTCGGCGATGAACTGCCGCGCCCGGCGGTCGGCGGCCTCGAACGAATCGTCGACGCACAGCGTGAGCTGGGCCACGTTGCCGAGCGCGGACGGGTCGCGTCCCGCCGCCTCGGCGTATTCCTGGATTCGCCGCCACGAGCTCGCGAACGGGCCCGGCTCGTAGAAGTAGGTCAACCAGCCGTCGGATCGCTCGGCCACCCGCTTGAGCGCGTTGTCGACGTAGCCGCCGATCAACACGCGCGGTCGCGCGCGCGGTTCCGGCCGGGGCAGCATCAGCGCGTTGCGGAACGGGACGCCGCGCGCCTCTCCGCTGACGCGCTCCCCGGTCCAGAACTGCTGCATCAGCTCGAGGTTCTCCTCGAAAATCCGGCCTCTGCGCTTGAACGGAACCCCGCAAGCGTTGAACTCACGCTCATACCAGCCCACGGCGAGGCCGAGCGTGAGTCTGCCGTTCGAGATCAGCTCGACCGTGGTCGCGGTCTTGGCCAGCACCGCGGCTCCACGCAACGGCAGCACGAGAACGCCAGTTCCCAGCTCGGCCCGCTCGGTTTCGCGGGCCAGCACCGCCAGCGTCGCCATCGATTCCAGGAACGGGAACGGCCGCGCTGTACCGAGGAAGATGTGGTCCCACGCCCACAGAGACTCGTACTCGAGTTCCTCGGCGCGGCGCGCGTAGGCGACGATCGAGTCGATGTCGGGCACGCGCGGCGACGGCACGAAGTTTTCGACCGCCAAGCCGAACTTCATCCGGCTCATCGAGGCAGAGCCTTCGCGATCACGGCCCGCCCGTGCTCGATGTGCTTGCGCATCCGCTCTTCCACGAGCGGACCGTCGCCTTCCTTGAGGGCATCGAGGATTGCCACGTGCTCGTCGAGGAAGCGGTGCGGGAGTTCGGTGTTGTAGACCCGCTCCGACAGCTCGAGCTGGAGCCGCGTCCAGTAGCCCCGCAACACGCTCATCAGCTCGCTGCCGCTGGCCTCGTAGATCGTGAGGTGAAAATCGGCGTCCAGCTGGCCGGCCTCGCGCGCCTCGGCGGCGTCCAGCGCGTCGACGAAGCGGGCCAACACGTCCTCGACCGCGGCGAGCACCTCGGGCGTGATTCGCTCGGCGGCCAAGCGGGCCAGGTGCGGCTCCAGCACGAGCCGCACCTCGTAGACGAGTCGCGCCTCGTCCGGCGTCAGGCGGTAGGTGACGAACGTCCCGCGACTGCGGTAGGTGATGACCAGCCCCTCGCCCTCGAGCATCCGCAGCCCTTCGCGCACTGGGGTTCGGCTGACGCCGGTCCGCTCCATCACCAACGCCTCGGTCAGCCGCGCTCCCGCGGGCTGGCGTCCGGTCAGGATGTCCTCGCGGATCACTCGACACACGTGCTCGGCCAGCGAGGGCGGACGCTCGGGGGGAACGTCGGCTGAGTCGTGCTGACGACGGAGTCCATATCGATCCGATCGCCGCGCCACACGGCCTTTTGAGATGGACATGAAGCGGCCTTTCGAAGTCGATGCCCTGCGAACCCAGTGTGCAGAGTATACAAGATCCACTATGTGGTCGCCGTGGAGGCTCCCTCCCGACCCCGCCCGGCGGCGCCGTCCGATACACCGCCGGGCGTGGGGAGGGCGGCTTAGAAGCTGTCGATCATCGCGAAGCCGACCGTGTCGAAGCTGGTCATCCGCTCGAGTACACCGTGCGCCTGCTCGAGGGGGATCCGCTCGGTAACGAGCCCCGCCGGGTCGAGGCGGTTTTCGCCGACCAGGCCCAGCAACGCGGGCAGGTGGATGTGCGGATTGCCGACACTGCCGATGATCGTCAGCTCGGCCTCGATCAGCTCGTCAAGTGGGATCCCGACGATCCCCTGCTCCTCTTTGCTGGTCAGCCCGACCTGCACGAGGCGACCGCCTTTGCGCAGGCTCATCAGCGCGGCGTGCACGAGCGACGCCGCGCCGAGGCCTCCGAGCGCGACGTCCGCGCCACCGCCGGTGGCGTCCTTGATCGCTTCGATGACGTCCGTGGTGCGGGCGTTGACGGTGACGGCGGCGCCCTGTCCGCGGGCGGCCTCGAGCTTGCGGTCGTCGATGTCGACGGCGATCACGCCGGCGCCCGTGGCGGTGCCGATCTGGACCGCCGAGAGCCCGATCCCGCCGACGCCGTGTACCGCCAGCCACTCGCCGGCGCGCAGCTTGGCCTGGTGCTGGACCGCGTGCCAGGCGGTCATGAACCGGCAGCCGAGCGCAGCGGCGGCGTCATAAGACACGGTCTCGGGCAGGTGGACGCAGTTGAGGTCGGCGTTGATGACCCGCACGTATTGGGCGTAGCCGCCGTCGTGGGTCATCCCGAGGAACTCCAGGGCATCGCACAGATTGGTCCGCCCGGAGCGGCAGTACGGGCAGACGCCGCACGCCTCGTGAAACGGGACCGCCACCCGGTCGCCGACCTTGATGGCGGTCACCTCGCTACCGACCTCGGTCACCTCTCCGGCGAACTCGTGGCCCATCGTGATCGGCAACGGCGGCGCGAGTCCGACCCACGACCAGTCTCCCATCCACGTGTGCCAGTCGGTCCGGCAGATCCCCTCCACCGAGACCTCCACGATCGCCTCGCGGGGTCCGGGCGCGGGAACGGGGACGTCCTCGATCACGAGGGGTTGGGCGATTTCGACCAGCCGCGCGGCCTTCAATGGTTGCTCCTCGTGTCGGGACTTTGTCTAGTGGTCTCGTCCGGAAGTACGGCGACACCGAGAGTGGTCTCCGGCGGATGCCTCGCGAGGACCCAGAATCCACGCGCATTGGAGATGCGCGAGGATTCGAGGACAGCCGGATGACTCGGGCGCGGCCCGTTCCGGCGAGGCTGGATGCCGAGCGGGCCGCTGGCCCGAGCAGGCGCCGCCGGGGGCCGCTCGAATGTCGTCGTATTTTCGTACGGGGCCACCAGTCCGCAATGTATACAAACGGATGAGGGGGACCAAGTGGGTCGCGGCAGGGATCCGCGCCCTTGCGCGCGTTCGGCTTCGAGCCGAAAACCACCTCGCGGTCCTCGAACACGGCCTCGATCCCGGAGATCCGCGGCGACCCGTCGGCTCGCAGGCTGGTGATCGTCTTGTGCCTGATGATGCCTTGGGGAATAAGTGCGGATATGCCGCACTTATCCCCCAAGGCCGTGTCCGCCGCGCCCAAATTGTGTCAATCAGTTCTGGACACTCCGACAGGCATTGACAGTGGTGACGACGGCCGTCATAAACGAAGCCTCTTGCAATATTCTGGATGAGGTGCAGGAAACGAGAAGGTGAGCGTCGAGTGGCCTCCTCAGCCTTAGGCGCCGCCAGAACGCCAGGTAATTTCGTCACGTCGCCTTAGCGCTCACAGCGCTCACAACGTCCTGCTCAGTCGTTGGCCGCCTCGACCAACTTGCCGGCCAGCTCGGCGGGGCGGGTGAACATCACCTCGTGACTACCCTCCATCTCGACGAGTTTGAAGTCGCCGAGGCGGGAGGACATCAGCGGGTGCCACACGCCCGGCGCCACCGCGCGATCGTCCGCGACCGCGATGAAACTGCGGGGCAGCTCACCGCGGTGAAACTCCGCTAGGTCGAGCTTCTCGGCCCACGGTGCAAACGGCTGCGGCACCAGACGCTCCCAGACCGAGCGGGCGGCCTCCGGCGGGGCATCCTGCATGAACAGATCGCGGAACACCTCCCACGGACACGCGACAGTGTTGTCAGGGCTCGCGGCGGCGGCGTCGGCGAACGCCTGGGTCTGGTCGTCCGGGAAGTTGTCGTTGACGCTGCCGCCGTCCTCCACGACAAATGCGGTATGGAACACCAGGCGCTTGAGGCGATCCGGGATCTGCTGGGAGACGCGGCTGACGACAGAACCGCCGAAGCTGTGGCCGACCAGGACCACGTCGCGCAGGTCGCAGCCCTCGATGAACTCGGTTACTGCGGTGACATAGTCACGATGGCGGATGCCGGCCCGCGCCGCGCCCGGAAGGTGTCCCGGATACGTCGGCGCGTAGGCCTCGTGACCGAGCTCGCGCAGGCACCAGGCGGTCGGTTCCCACGCCCAGCCGCCGTGCCAGGAACCGTGGAGGAGGACGAAGCGCTCACTGGTCATAGACTCGCGTATACACTACGCGATCGATCTTGAATTTTCGCCGACGGTGGAGGAGGAACACGTGGGCGGCAAGGTGATCATGCTCCGAGCCGGCCAAGGGCGCGCGTTGAAAGTGAGGCAGGGAGACGAGTTGCGTATCGTCAACCTGGGTGGCGGCCAAGTCGTCGCCCTGTGGGCGCTGAACGCCGCCGACCCCGGGGAGCGGATGTCGATGGAGCACACTCGGGTCGCCCTGGGTCGCCTCGTCCCGAAAGTGGGCGATGGGTTGTACAGCTCGCGCCGGCGGGAGTTGCTGACGCTGATCGAAGATACGAGTCCGGGAGCCCATGACACCCTAATCGCCGCGTGCGACCCGGAGCGCTACCGGCAGCTCGGGGGCAGCCATGACCACCCCAGCTGTGTGGCTAACTTTCGCGCCGCGTTGACTGAACGCGAATTGAACGGTGACCTGGTGCCATCGCCGCTCAACCTGTTCATGAACATACCCTGGCGTGGGGACGGCGCGCTGGAGTTCGCACCTTCGCTGGCGCGGGTAGGAGACCGCGTCACCTTCGTGGCCGAGCTCGACGTGATTGTCGTGTTGTCGGTTTGTCCGATGGATCTCACTCCAGTTAACGCGGGCCGCCGCGGTGACATCGGGGTGACAGTGCTGTCCGCGTCCTGATCGCAGTTCACCCGACCACGCCGGCCAGCACGGCTTCGAGCTGGCGCAGCCCCAGCTCGAGCGAGCCGAGGTCGATCCGTTCGTGCAGCGTGTGCATGCCCGACCCATCGGCGCAGCCGATCCCGACCGCGGGAATCCCCAGCGCGGCCGCCGCGTTGGCGTCGGTCGATCCGGCCCCGTAGACCTCGTCGAGGCCGACTCGCTCGCGGGCCTTCACCACGCTCCGAACCAGCGGATGGTCGATGGCGATCTGCCCGGCGCCGCGGCGCCCCACCACCTCGTATTCGACGGTCAGCGGCGCCCGCACCGACAGCGCCTCGACGCGCTGCTCGAAGCTCCCCAGCTCGGCGTCGTCGAGGGAACGCAGCTCGACGAACATCTCCGCCTCTGAAGCGATCGCGTTCACGGCGCCGCCACCGCTGATCCGCCCGATGTTGCAGCCGTCGGCGATCAGTGGCCCCGCGAGCGCCACCAATTCGTGCAACGCGCTCGGCATTCCGCGGTCACGCCACGAGTGACCGCCAGGGCCGGACACGGCAATCCGCGCCCGGACGCTCCCGACGTGTTCGATCACGATGTGGTCCAGGCCCTGGCCCTCGACCGCGATCACCCGCGCCGGCGCCAGCTCGTGGCACGCGTTCCTGGCCCCGCGGAGATTGCCGAGCCCCTCTTCGCCCACCGTGAAGGCCGCCACGACACCGGCCGGCTCCTGGAGCCGCTCGAGTGTCCACACGAGGGCCATGACCGCGGTCGCGTTGTCGCCCACCCCGGGGCCGACGAGTTCATCTTCCTCGCGCTCGAACCGCAGCTCCGTGCTCGCGTCGAACACCGTGTCGACGTGCGCCATCACGAGCAGCTCCGGCTGGCCGTCGGCGAAGCTCCAGATCAGGTTGCCGACAGCGTCGCGATGCCGCCGGCCCCGGGCACCGCTGAGTCGCCGCTCGAGCCAGGCCAACCGCTGGTCCTCGGCGCCGGTGGGGGCGGGAACGGCCGCGAAGGTGACGAGCTCTTCGACGTCGATCACGCGATTACAGCCGTGGCATCGATCTCGACGACCCACTCCGGCCGCGCGAGCGCGCTCACGACGAGCCCGGTCGAGACGGGATGAACCCCGTTCAGCCAGCGGCCCACCACCGCGTAGACGGCCTCGCGATGGCGGATGTCGGTGAGGTAGATGACGAGCTTGCAGACGTCGTCCAATCGCGAGCCGGCCTCCTCGAGGAGCCGCGCGATGTTGCTCATCGCCTGCTCGGCCTGCGCCGCCGGGTCACCGATCCCAACCGACTCAGAGGTGTCCAGGTCCTGTCCGACCTGTCCGCGCAGAAACACGATGTTGCCGGCCACGACGGCTTGGGCGAGGTCGTTGTCGAGCCGCTGGTCGGGGTAGGTGTCACGTGTATTGAACGGACGGATTCGTTGGTGGGGCATGTTCTCCTCAGGAGGAAACGGGGTTGGGGTCCGGGGTGGCGCGATGCACGATTTCGCCGGCGATGATCACCTCGCCGACCACATCCTGGCCGGCGGCGAGGCAGAGCTCTTCGGGGTGATCGACGGACAGAACGGTCAAGTCGCCGCGCTTTCCGGGATCGAGCGAGCCGCGGTCGCCGGCGGCGCGCAGAGCATAGGCGGCGTTCAATGTGGCGCCCACGATCGCCTCGCCCGGGGTGATGCGAAACCAGGGCGCGCCGAAGCCGATGGTCGCGGTCAGCGACGTGGCGTGAATCGAGGAGCAGTAGTCGGTGGCGAGCGCGACCGGGACTTCCAGGTCGATGAACAGGCGGGCGTTGGCCCGGCGCTCGGTCATGTAGATCAGCTCGGCCTGGGGGAGCAGCACGGCGACGGTGTCGGTTTTCCCCACCGCGCGGATCTCATCGTCGGGGGTGTAGGTGAGGTGCTCCGCCGACACTGCCCCGCCCGTCACCGCGGTCTCCCACCCCTGCGAGCTCGCCCAGGCGTCGGAGTGCGTCCGGGTTCGGATCCCGAGTTCGCTCGAGCGGCGCAGCATCCGCAGTGCCTGGTCGGGCGAAAACAGCCCTTGCTCGCAGGTCACGTCGTGAAAGTCGGCCAGTCCCCCGGCGACCACCCGCTCGAGCGTGGCCAGGACCTCCTCCGTGTAGGTCTCGGCGTCCGTGCCGGCGGGCACCACGTGCGCACCCAGATACGAGATCGCCAAGCTGAGCGGGGTGAGCGAGCGGCTTCGCTGGAGGAGCTCGAGCTGGTGCAGTTCGTGCTCAGGGGTCAGCCCGTAACCCGACTTGACCTCGAGTGCGGTCACGCCGCTGGCCAGGATCCGACGGTAGGCGCCGGCGAGGTGCGCGGTTAGCTCGTCGTCGCCGGCGCGACGCGTGGCCACCACGCTGGCCCAGATGCCGCCGCCGGCCGCAGCGATCTCGGCCAGGCTGGCGCCGGCCAACCGCTTGGCGTACTCCGCGTGGCGGCTGCCGGCGAACAGGGGGTGGGAGTGGCACTCGATCAGCCCGGGCAGGACCGACTTCCCGGTCGCGTCGAGCGTGTGGACCTCGCTCTCGCCCCAGTCGCGCATTACCTCCGCGGTCTCGCCGACGGCCACGATTTGACCGCCGCGGATCGCGACCGCTCCGTCGGCGATCAAGTCGAGCTCGCCCTGTCCCGAGCCGCGGCGCGGCTCACCGCGATCGCGGACCCGCGCGAGCTGGGCCGCGTGGATGACGTTGAGGTCGCTCACAACGCCGTCGTCGTCGGCACCATCTCGCGGGCGTCGACGTCCTCGATCCCCGCGTAGCGACGGACAAGGTCCATCGGGCCGGCGAAGTCGTAGTTGTTGTACACGGCCAGCAGGTGCGCGAAGGCCGGCGACTGAGCGAACAGCTGGAACGTCAGTCGATGCCCGGCGTAGTCGGAGTTGAGGAGGTCTCGGGCAAAGGCGAACAGCCGGCGGCGCTGCTCGGCGCTGACCTCGCCGACGGCCAGGTACTTGTCCAGCCACGGTCCAGCCTCGGGGTCGTGGAAGCTGGCGGCGCTCGGGGTGACACACAGTTGGCCGCCGCACAGGTCGCGAGTCAGGTGCATCATCGCCGGCAGTTGGGTGCAGGCCAACACCCGGCCCGTATAGAGCAGTGCCTGGTTGGGCATCAGCAGCCCGCCCGGGCTCGTCTCGCCGAGCTCGATTGCCGCCGTCAGGTGGGCGTGGATGCCCTCCCGGTAGCAAGCCAGCTCGGCCAGCTTCTCTCGCACCCCCTGGTGCATCTTGACCCCGGTCTGGTTCGCGTTGAGCGCGGCCACCCCCACCATCAGGTCGGCGAAGCGCAGGTGGCGCTGCACGAACGCGAACATGCTGTAGCGGTGCAAGGTGGCGCGGATAAACGCGGCGGCTCGCGTGGCCCGGTAGAAGAGGACGTTCTCCCACGGGATCTCCACGTCGTCGAACACGATCATGGTGTCGATCTCGTCGAACCGCCCGGAGAGGGGATAGTCCGCGGCGGGCCCGCGCTCCGCGAACGATGACCGGCAGATGTGGCGGATTCCGGGGGCGCCCATGTCGGCGATGAAGCCAACGGCGTAGTCGGACAGTTCCTCATCCCCCCAATCGCCGATCGTGGGCTTGACGAACGCCTGGTTCGCGTACGCGGCGGCGGTCTCGAACTTCGCCCCTCGGATGATGATCCCGTTGTCGGTCTCGCCGGCGACGTGGAGCAGCACGTCCGGGTCCTGGTCCTGCGGTCGGCGTGAACGATCGCCCTTGGGGTCGGTGTTGGCCGAGACGTGGAACGGGTCGGCCAGCGCGGCGTGCTGGACGTGATGGCGGATGTGGGCCGAGAACGAGGGATCGATCTCATCCAGGATGGTCTGCCCGTCATACAAGGACCACATCTCGCCGACCGTCTCATCGCCAACCCGGGTGACGATCCCGTCGAGGTCGTCGAGCACGCAGTCGACGGCGGCGCGTTTGGCGTGCCAGTCGCTCTTGTTGAGGGGGAGCTTTGACCCGATCGGGCAGCGCTCGCCTGTCTCCGGGTCCACGTACGACATGACGTCCGCGGTAGCGGGCTCGTGGGCCAGGTCGTAGATCCGGGCCCGCGCGTCGACGATTGGTCGGAACGCCGGGTGGCTCGGCACGTCCTCGACGCGTTCGCCGTCGATCCAAACGCCACGGCCGTCGCGAATCGACTCTCTGTACTCGTCGCCCGTTCTGATCATTCTGATACTCTTTCCCAAATATCGGTAAATGTTTCCCGGAAAAACACGTGAAACCTAGCAGCTGCACACGCGATTGGCAAACCCGGCGCGCGGTGGTGGACTGCTGATGGCCCGCCCGCGGACCGACCCCGACCCCGACACTCCCAAGGTCCTGGACAAGGCGCTGCGGGTCCTCGATTCGTTTGGCGAGGCGCAGGATCGGTGGACCGAGGCGGATCTCCGCCGCCATCTCGCGATGCCCTCGAGCAGCTTGAACCGGATCCTGCGGGGGCTGGAGCGCGCCGGCTATCTGCTGCGGGACGACGCCGGCGCGTACGGACTCGGAGTCAGCGCCGTCCGCCTGGGCAACCGGGCGCGGGCCTCGCTCGACCTGCCGGCGCTGCTCGAGCCGGAGCTGCGCCGGCTGGCGTCGGCCACTTCCGAGCTGGTACTGCTCGCCGTCCCCGAGCTGGCTGCGGGCGTGGCCCAATACGTCGGGGTGGTCGACTCGCCACAGCGACTGCGGGTGACCGCGGAGCTCGGGACCCGGGTGCCGTTGACCGCCGGCGCTACGGCGCGCTGCATCCTGGCCTTCGCCCCGCCGTCGTGGGTCGAGGAGGTGCTGGAAAGGCCGCGAGAGCGAGTGGCCGAAGGCACGCTGCTAAAGGAGCGGGACATCCGCGGGCAGCTCCAGTCAATCCGCGCCCGCGGCTGGGGAATCAGTTGGCAGGAGACGTTCGACGGCGCGTGGGCGCTCGGCGCCCCGATCCTGGACCAGGACGGGCAGGCGCTGGCCTCGATCGGCGTCGCGGCGCCGATCAGCCGACACAGCGAGACCGTCGAGCAGTCGACCCGGCAGGCGCTGCTGGAGGCCGTCGCTCGGGCGGGCCATCGGCTCCGTCCGCCCGCGCCCGGATCGCCGGACTGAGGGAGCCCACGCTAGTCACTTCCCCGGGGAGAAAGTGGCGAGGGACGGCGGTCTGGCGGCCGTGCTGCCGTGCAGTCTTCGAGCGCTGGACGGCTGAGTTTGCTTTGAAGGGCGGCGGGCCGGGAGCGTTCGTCGGTGGCCTTGGCTGATGAACCGCGTGTGGATCGATCGGCGACGTATGTCGGCTGACCGACCCGACCTATCCGCAACTCGGAGGTTGCATTGGGGATTTGGTCAGCTACCGACCAAATCCCCATCAGCGTCTGTTGGCGCGCTTGCTGGGTCAAAACGGGCGGCCTAGGGACGGCGTGGGAGATCTGTCGGCCTATACCTGACGGATCGCCAACGCGACCATCGGGTTGCACGTGGATTGATCGGTCAGCCGCTAGCTCAGTTAGCGGTGGCCTCTCAATGGACGGCGGCGCTTTGGAACGGGGGTGGGCTGGGGGGTGGGTCGGTGTTGGCAACCGCCGCGAACAATGGCGATTTTCCTTCACCTGTCGGCGGGAAATCGCCAATGTTGGAAGGACGGCAGCCAGTTTGCTCGCGATTTTGCGAGTTCCCTGTCAGACCGGGGATCCCGAGGCTGACGACGCAGTTTGACCCGATTTCAAACGATGAAAGCTTGTCACTTTGTGATAATTCAGGAGCTTCGCGGCGCGAGCCACCGGCAAGCCACCTCTTCCCCGCCTAGCTCGCGTCCCGGACCGCGGAAACGGCGCGACACGGGGCCTATTGCGCCACTGCGCCCAGCGGACCGAGGGGTTCGGACCGCCGAAGGTCGGCTGCTCGTGCCACTTTTGTTCAAACCCCGCCTGTACAAAAGTGGCGAGGTTCGGCGGCGGCGCCCCGGGCCGCCAACCCGCGACGCGCGCCCTCATGGACGCGGCGCACGACGGCGTATGATCGGTGGGCGCGCAGGTCGCCACCGGTCCGCGGGAAGGGCGAAGCCCACCTGAGCTGAAGTGATGTGACTCGTCGTCGGTGTGTCTCCTTTCCGGCTCGAGATTGCGGACTCCGGGCCAGTGCGAAAGGAGGCCTCTGTGCCGCCCCGTGGTCTTCCCGGTAATGCCAACCTCGAGCAGCTGAAGAAGGGCGCCAAGTCTTTCCAACGCGCGGTACGGGCCGGTGACGCCGGTGCCGCCGCGGTCGTGCGCGAGTTCCATCCGCGACTCGCCAGCGCCACCGCCGAATCGGCGGAGCTGAACGCGTTCACGCGGTCGGACGCCCAGCTGGTCGTGGCGCGCCAGTTCGGGTTTCCGAGCTGGCCGAAGCTGAAGGCGTACCTCGAGCTGGTCGAGCCATACGCGCGCGCGCCGCACGAGCAGCCGGCGGGCCAGCCGCTTGCGGGCGAGCAGGCGCCGGTCGGTGAGTTCTTGCGCCTCGCCTGCCTCACCTACGGCGGTGACGATCCGGAGCGTTGGGCCCGTGCGCAGCAGCTGCTCGAGGCCAATCCCGGGCTCGCGGCGGCGAACATTTACACGGTCGCCGCCACCGGCGAGGTCGCCGCGGCGCGTGAACTGCTCGATCGCGACCCGAAGCAGGCTCGCGTCCAGGGCGGGCCCCATGCGTGGGAGGCGCTCCTCTATCTCGCCTACTCGAGGCTCCCGCCGGGCGGCCCGGGTCGTTCGGCGTTGGAGGTCGCCCGACTGCTGCTCGACCATGGAGCCGATCCGAACGCGGGCTACCTGTGGGAGGGGTTGAGTCCGCCGTTCACCGCGTTGACGGGAGCGTTCGGTGGCGGGGAAGGCGATCCGCCTCCACATCCAGTCGGGATGGCGCTTGCGCGATTGCTGCTCGAACGCGGCGCCGATCCCAATGATGGGCAGGCGCTCTACAACCGCGGCTTCGTCGCCGGTGATGAGTGGCTCGAGCTGCTGTTCGAGTTCGGACTCGGCTCCGGTGACGGCGGCCCGTGGCATCGACTGCTCGCGCCGACCCACGAGACGCCGCGACAGATGCTCGACGGTCTGCTGATGACTGCCGTCCATCACGGTTACACCGGCCGGGTCCGCCTGCTGTTGGCCCATGGGGTCGATCCCGGAAACATGAGGGGGCGGCACCCGTTCTTTGGGGGCCGGACGCCGTCCGAGGAGGCCGCACTGTGGGGATACCCCGAGATCGTCGAGCTGCTGCGCGCCGCCGGCGGCGCGAGCAGCGACGGCGAGGATGTCTACCCGTTCCTCGCCGCCTGCATGGCCGGCGATCGGGCAGCCGCGGAACGGCAGCGCGAGCGCGATCCTACGATCGTCGGGCGCGCCATCGCCGCGTACGCCGACCAGCTCGTGAGAGCCGCGGAGAAGGACAACCTGGACGCGGTAAGGCTTCTGATCGAGCTTGGGTTTGACGTCAACGCCACCAACCGCACTGCGCCGTTACACGAGGCCGCGATGCGGGGCAACATGGCGGTGATCGAGCTGCTGCTCGAGCACGGCGCCGACCCGAAGCTCAGGGACCACTCCTACGACGCCACGCCGGCCGGGTGGGCCGAGCACCACCACCAGCGGGCCGCACACGAGCGGCTCGCCGAGCTCGAAGGCAACGGCCATTCACCTGGCTCCGAGCGAGGCGGCGAAAGACTCGAGACGGCGATCGAGACCGGGCTCGAGTACGGGCCCGGAGATCCCGTGCGCGTGCGGGTGGTGCGCCGCCAACACCGGATCACGGTCACCGACGACGGCGCGGCGATCTCGAAGGCGGGCCAACCATCGACGTGGCGCCGGGCGGTGCCCAAGGTGGACGCGGAGTTCGATGTGAACATCAGCCAGAACGGCGTCGTCTCGTTGCCGGTCGTGCCCGCCGGGCCGCCCGAGGGGGAGGTCGTGCAGCGTATCGGCGCCGCCTCGCTCGCTCTCTATCAAGAGATTCTCGCGCTCGAGGATCAGTGACCCGGGAACCGGTTCTCATCCCGCAGCGGTTGCGCCACGCCACCGCGGAAGACGACGATCCCGCCCGGATCGAGTGGCTCCAGGCGCTCCCGAGGCTGGTCGACGAGTTGGCCTCGGAACTGGGTCTGGAGTTGGGCGAGCCGTTCACCCCGGGCGGGCAATGCGCTTGGGTGGCCCCGGCAAGGACCGGTCAGCGAGAGGACCTCGTACTCAAGGTCGGGTGGCGCCACCGCGAGGCCGAGCACGAAGCCGAGGCGCTTCGGTTCTGGGATGGCGACGCGGCGATCCGTTGTCTGGCGGCGCGCACCCGCCGCGACACGATCGCGCTGCTACTAGAGCGGTGCGTCCCGGGCGACCAGCTCGAGCGGTCGCTTTTCGAGCCCGAGCAGGACGTGGTGATCGCTGGCCTGTTACGCCGGCTGTGGCGACGTCCGCCGCGAGCTGGCCACCCGTTCGCCACGCTTACGGACATGTGTGACACCTGGGCGGCCGGGTTCGAGGCCGAGCTCGTCAATGACAGCCGTGGCCTCGATCCGGGTCTCGGCCGGGAAGGGATCGCCGCCCTCCGCGAGCTGCCGAGAACCGGCGAGCGCGCCGTGCTCCTGTGCACCGACCTGCATGCCGGCAACGTGCTCGCGTCGCAGCGCGAGCCATGGTTGGCGATCGACCCGAAGCCGTTCATCGGCGACCCCGCCTACGACGTCGTCCAGCACATGCTCAACTGCGACGAGCGTCTCGCATCGGATCCCGCGGCGCTCGCGGCCCGCATGGCACACCTGCTCGAGCTCGATCGCGAGCGCGTGGCGCGGTGGCTGTTCGCCCGCTGTGTGCAGGAAGCGCTGTTCGACTCCACGATGCGCGGGCCCGCGAAGCGTCTTGCGCCTTGACCAACGGCGGGTGCGCCCGCGTAGCTCAGGACGCCGAGCGTCTGGCCGGCCGTCGGGACTGCGAGGGGCGCGGACGGCTCTCGGTCGCCCGGCGCCGCGCTGGCGTCGCCTCGAGGCGATGGGCCAGCGCGGTGACCGTCAGCCAGGCGGCCACGGCGGCGAGCACCGCGGCCGGAATCGCGTCGGCGCCGGCGCCACCGACCAGGAGATCGGCGAACACGATCGGGGTAAGGATCAGCTTGCTGGTCGCCGCCATCCCCCCGGCGGTCCCGACCGCGACCGCCCAGGTCGGTGAGACGCCGAACCAGATCACGAGCAGGGTCGCGATCGCGACGCCGGTGAACACGGCCGGGAAAATCGGACCTCCGCGGTAACCGCAGCCGAGGCTGATCGCGTAGCCGAGTCCTTTGGCGATGAGCAGGATCAGCACGATCTTCGTCGAGCTCTGCGCGACCAGCCCGGGTATCGAGCTCTGGCCCGAGAACAGGACATCTTGCGAGTTGGCGCCGAGCCAGTCGGCGATCTGGGCGAGGAGGCCAACCGCAAGTCCACAAGCCAGCAAGAGCCGCGGCATGCCGAACCGATCCGGACCCACCCTGGCCAGACCGCCGCCCCATCTCCGGATGGCTGTGATCACCAGCGCGGCAGCGACCCCGACTACCACGGCCAGGAGCAGGTCGACGATGTGTGTGCCGTGGTAGGCCGGAAGGCCGGTGACGTTGATGGCCTGGGTATTGAGCCCGCCCCAGCTCCCCAGTCCGACAAACAGCACGTAGCCGATTGCGGCGGCGACGAAGCCCGGGACCAGGATCGGGATCAGCGCCGAGCCCAGCCCGATGCCGCCCTCGAGCATTAACAGCCCGCCGACGATCGGGCCGCCAAACAGCGCCGAGATGGCCGAGAACGAGCCCGCGCCGGCGAGGATCGAGCGCTCCTGCGTCGTCCGTCCGGCGAGCGTCCCGATCGCCATCCCCGCGACCGACCCGAGCGCGATCAGCGGGCCCTCGGGTCCGAGGACGGCGCCGAACGACAGCGTTCCGAGCGCGGCCAGCGCGATCCCGGGCGCGTAGCGGAGTGGAGTCGCGCCGCCGGCCAACCCCTGGAGCGGCGTCTTGCCGCCATCACCGGGCAGGAGCTCACGGGCGGCGATCACGATCGCCGCCCCCACCACGGGCAACAAGATGACCAGGTACCACGGCGGCGTCGAGGCCCCGAGATCCTTGGGCAGATCAGTCCACAGCCAGTCCTCGAGCTCGTGGACGATCGCGAGAAATACGGCCGCCAGCAGCGCCGCGGGGATCCCGACCACCGCGCCGAGCAGCACCAATCGCAACAGCCCGGGGCCGCTGAGCTGGCGAGCCGGAGGCGACGTAGGCGAGGCCGATGCCGTCATCGCCCGGCCCGTCCGCTCATGTTTGACTAGCTCTGCGCTGCGGCCGCGTCGCGCTCGATCTGCTCGTTATCCGCCTTGATCTGCTTCTGCTCGAGCTTCTCGGCCCGTTTCATGGCTCGCTCCACCTTGGCGCCCATGTCGGAGACGGCGACGACGACCAAGCCCGCCTCGCCGGCGTCCAGATGCTCGCCGAGCTCCTTGAGATCGTGCCGGCTCATCCCGGCGGCCGCGTGGCCGGCGACCGCGCCGAGAATCGCACCGCCGGCCGTCGTGCCGACGAGCAACCCTCCGCCGATGGCCGCAAACGGGAACAGGGCGACGACCAAACCGGTGGCGAGCCCTACCCCGCCGCCGAGCACTCCGCCGACGCGCGTCGGCGTCTCGTGCTTCTTGACGATCTTCGTCTTGCCATCGTCGCGTCGTTCGATCACCGCCGCGTCGTAGGAATCGATCAGACCCGCCTTCGTGTGCAGGTCCTTCACCAGCTGATAGTCGGCCTCGGCGTCGGCGACGCTCCCGTACACCCCGACGTACGCAATCAACGTGTCAATCGCCATCGCATCCTCCTCAATCGACTGATCACCGGATCGTCAAGACTCGGTCAGCCCGGCATCATGACACTTCACCGACGACCTGGCGCACGGTTTACCCTCGACTTTGGAGTCACCAATGATCGAGACGAACGTCGAAATCGCGCGGCGAGGATACGAGGCGGCGGCGCGTGGTGACCTCGACGTGATCGCCGAGATACTCGATCCCGAAGTGAAGTGGCACGCCGGAGACCCATCCGCGGTGGGCGCGTGTCGGAACCGCAAGGAAGCCCTCGAGTTCATGCGCCAGGCCCGCCGCCGTGGACGGTTCGGCGAGCTGGTCGACGTGGTCGATGCCGGCGGTCGCGTCGTCGTGATCTTGCGTCCGGCGCCGGAAGGTGACGAGGGACCGGCGCTCGTCGCCAACGTGAGCACGTTCCGCGACGGGAAGGTGGTGGAGATGGTCCACTACGGGAATCCCGACGAGGCGCTCGCCGCGGTTCGCTGAGGGCCCCCTAATCCGTTGTCCGGCGGCGGTAAAGCGCGGTCGCCAGCGGCACGAACGCGATCAGCAGGGCTGCCGACCAGAGCAGCGAGGCGGTGACCGGGTGCTGCATCGGCCAGGCCTGGATCGTGGCTGACGGGTTTGGGTTCTCGAACAGTTGGCGCGCGGCCGCGGTCACCGTGCTCACCGGGTTCCAGTCGGAGATCACGCGGAGCACGGCCGGCATGTGCTGGGTGGGGACGAGGGCGTTCGAGACAAACGCGAGCGGGAACAGGATGACGAGCCCAAGCGACTGTGCCGACTCGGGGTCCTTGCTCCAAATGCCGAGGCAGGCGCAGCCCCATGAGACGGCGTAACTGAAGAGCAGGAAGATGCCAAAGCCGGCGGCTGTGGCGGCCAGGCTGCCCTCCGGCCGCCAGCCGATGACCAAGCCGGTCAGGGCCACGATGGCCGCGCATATCGCCGCGGTGAGGAGATCGGTCAGCGACCGTCCAACCAGCACCGCGGCCCGCCACATCGGCAAGGTCCGAAATCGGTCGATCACGCCGCTGCCCAGATCGGCGCTGAGGCCGACGGCGGTGCCGATGGCGGACGTGGTCAGGTTGAGGGCCAGCAGGCCGGCGATCGCGAACTGGGTGTAGCTGCCTCCCCCCGGGAGGGAGACGCCCGAGCCAAAGATGTAGACGAACAGGATCGTGAACAGCACCGGCTGAATCGTCACGTCGGATAGCCGCAGCGGCTCGCGCACGATATGGACGAGGTTGCGGCCGGTGAGCACGACCACATCGCGAAGTCCGCGCGCGACGCCGGACGAAGTTCCACTGACGGCCAGCGCGGTCACTGGCCCGCCACCGCCAGCTCGGGCTGTGGTTCGGCTTCGCGTCCCGTGAGCGCGAAGAACACGTCGTCGAGCGAGGGCTGGCGGACCTCGACGTCGTCGACCGCCACGCCTACATCGTCGAGTCGTCGCACGACGGCCGTGGCGAGTCCGGCGCCGCCGTCCACGGGCGCGCGCAGCCGGCGTCCGTCACGGCTGACCTGGATCGGGCCGGCGAGGAGGCCTTCGAGCGCCGCGGCCGGGTCGGAGAGCGGTTCGCTCACCGTCAACTCGAGGCGGGCACCTCCGATCCGCACCTTCAGCTCGCCCGCGGTGCCCTCGGCGATCGCGCGGCCGTGATCGATGACGACGATCCGGTCGGCCAGTTCGTCGGCTTCGTCCAGGTACTGCGTCGTCAGCAGCACGGTGGTGCCGTCGGCGACGAGCTCGCGCATCACCTCCCACGTCAGCAGGCGGCTCGTCGGATCGAGGCCCGTCGTGGGCTCGTCGAGGAACAGCACCGGCGGTCGGGTGAGGAGACCGGCGGCGAGGTCGAGGCGCCGGCGCATCCCTCCCGAGTACCCGCCGAGCATCCGATCGGCAGCGTCCTCGAGGTCGAATCGAGCCAGCAGCTCGCCGGCGCGGGCGCGAGCCGCTCGGCGTGCCAGACCGCTCAGGCGTCCGATCATGACCAGGTTCTGTCGGCCGGTCAGAACCTCGTCGAGGGTGGCGTCCTGGGCGGCCACGCCGATCCGCCGCTGGACCTCGGATCGCTGGCGCACGACGTCGTAACCGGCCACGCGCGCGGTGCCGCGATCGGGGAGGGCCAGCGTGGTGAGGATTCGAACCGCCGTCGTCTTACCGGCGCCGTTGCGGCCGAGGACGCCGAGGATCGTGCCGGCCGGGGCGTACAAATCGAGGCCCGCGAGGGCCACCGTGGGGCCGAACCGCTTCCGCAGGTCACGGGCCTCGATCATCGGTGGTTCCGTCACAATTCTCCTTACCGGTCGGCAAGCAAGTCGCTGGTCGGGCGATCATACGTCGCTACTTGCCGGTCGTCAAGTAAGCTATCCGGATGAGTGAAAGGCCCGGCGTGCGTGAAAAGCCCAGCTCGACCCGCGAGCGGATCCTCGACATCGCGCTCGAGCTGTTCATCGAGCAGGGCTACGACAAGACCTCGCTGCGCGACATCGCGGAGCGGCTGGGCACGACGAAGGCGGCGCTGTACTACCACTTCGAACGCAAAGAGGACATCCTGATCGAGCTTCACTTGCGCCTCCATGCGCTCGGCTGGGACGCGCTCGATCAGCTCGAGCAGCTCGAGGACCCCGAGGCGCGCGCGGCCGCGTGGCCGGCCCTGCTCGACCACTTCATCGATCAGGTGGCGCACCACCGGGAGCTGATCCTGTTGCACCAGCGCAACCAGAGCGCGGTCGAGGAGCTCCACCGTAGCGAGCGCAACCTGGCCGACAACGCCGATATCGAGCGGCGCTTCCGGCGCGTGATCGACAGTCCCGAGTTGCCCGTCGATCAGCGGGTGCGGATGGCGTGCTCGCTGGGCGCGGTGATCGGCGGCTTGATCGGGACGGCCGACATGTTCGAGAACGTCCCGGCGGGCGAGCTGGCCGAGCTCGTGCGAGCCGCGGTGCGCGACCTACTCGCGACCGGCGCCAAAACCGCCCCGCCTTAAGCGACCCAGGGAAGCCGCGTCAGCGGGCTCGCCGAGCTCGATCCGAGCGCCCGCTCCACCGCGGCCAGCCGGCGCACGGCCTCGCGCAGCCGCTCGGGCGGCTGCGAGAACGGCAGCCGCAGCCGCTGCTCGAACCCACCGTGGTCGCTGAAGCGGGCTCCGGGAGCCACGCGGACGCCGTGTTCGATTGCCCGCGCCGCCAACACCGACGAGGACGTCCCGTCCGGCAGCTCGACCCACGTCGACATTCCGCCCGTTGGCCGCGTGACCCGCCAGCTCGGGCACGCGACCGACAGCGCGGCCAGCAGTGCATCGCGCCGCTCCCGGACCATCGCGCGGCGGGCGGGGAACAGGCGGTCGCCCTCGGCCAACACCTCGGCGGCCAGCAGCTGATCGAGGACCGGGCCGGCGACGTCCTGACTGCTGCGCGCCAGCGCGAAGCGACGCACGAGCTCGGGGGTCGCGCGCACCCAGCCGGTGCGCAGGCCTCCCCATACCGGCTTGGATAGTGATCCGACGGCCAGCACACCCGACCCGAGATCGCCGTGGGCGAGCGACGGGGGCAGCGGCTCGGGCTCGTACCACAGCTCGGCCAGGCTCTCGTCGCTGACCAGCAGCACGCCGGCGGCACGGGCCTCGCGCGCGGCGATCGCCCGCTGCTCGGCCGAGATACGGACGCCGGTCGGGTTCTGGAAATCGGGGATCAGGTAGCCGAGGCGCGGCCGGACGTCGCGCAGCACGGCGCGCATGAACCCGAGATCCCAGCCGTCGGGGCCGATCGGGATGCCGACCGACACGCAACCGTGAGCGCGGACGGCGTCGAGCGCGGCCGGATACGTCGGGGACTCGACGAGGATTCGGTCGCCGGGCTGGGCCAGCGTGCGCAGCGCGAGGTCCCAGGCATGAAGCGCGCCCTGCGTGATCAACACCTGCGCCGGCTCGGTCGCCAGGCCGTGGGCGGTCAGGTAGTCGGCGACGGCGGCGCGCGTTGCGGGGACGCCGAACGGGTCGTAGCCGTGGCCGCTGAGCTCGCGCGTGAAACGGGTCGCGGCGGCGAGTGCCAGGCGGGCGAGGTCCGGCGGCGCGGGAAGGCTGGCGACCGTGAGATCGATCACGTCGCCATCGATCGGCAGTGGCTCGTCGGGCCGGTCGCGCGACGTGCTGGGCAGGCTCACCCAGCTGCCCGTGCCGCGGTGCGACGTGAGGTAGCCGTGGTCGCGGAGCAGGTCGAGGGCCGCCGTGACCGTGTTCCGCGAGACTCCGAGCGCGGTCGCCGCGGCCCGTTCGGAGGGCAACCGGGTGTACGGAGGCAGCCTTCCCTCGACGATTAGCGCGCGCAATCCGGCCGCCAGCGCCACGTAGGCCGGGCCACCGTCGCGCCAGTCGCCGAGCAACCGAAGCAGGTGGGCGGTGGCCACCCGCTTGAGGGTGACGGAGCCAGCAACGGAGGATTGGCCCTGTTGAAAGGGTGCCAAGATTGTCAATCTACATGGCGATGAGCACCCACGCCACCGAGTCGGCCCGCCGCGGCCTCCGCGCGCGGCTCGCGTCGCTATTGGCGACCGTGCCGCCCGATCGCCGGCCCCGCCGCTTTGCTCAGCTCATCGCGGGATTGCTCCTGTACGGGGTGACGGCTTCGATGCTGGTCCTGGCCGGCCTCGGGTTGGACCCGTGGGACGTCCTGCACCAAGGGCTGTCGCGGACATTTGGCCTCGGGATCGGCACGTGGGCGATTATCGTCAGCGTCTTCGTGCTATTCGCCTGGTGGCCGTTGCGTCAGCGTCTCGGCGTCGGCACGGTGATGAACGCGCTGTTCGTCGGCCTGACGATCGACGTCATCCTGTCCCTGTTCGGCCCACCGCACGCGTTGGGGCTGCGGATCGCGCTCCTCGTCGGCGGCGTGATCGGCAACGGGATCGCCACCGGGCTGTACATCGGTGCCGGCCTCGGCCCGGGGCCGCGCGATGGCCTCAGCGTCGGCATTGCCGGGCGCGGCTACTCGATGCGGGTCGTCCGCACCAGCATCGAGGCGACCGTGCTGATCACCGGCTTCCTGCTCGGCGGCACGGTGGGGGTGGGAACGGTCTTCTACGCGCTGGCGATCGGACCGATCACGCACCAGACGATCCCCGCTCTGGCGATTACGAGGACTAGATCGGGTACTGGCGGGCGAGCTCCTGCACGGTGATCCACCGTAGTTCGGTGAACTCCTCGAGCGCGGCGCGCCCACCGAAGCGGCCGAAGCCGCTCGCCTTAACGCCCCCGAACGGCATCTGCGGCTCGTCGTGGACCGTGGTGTCGTTGATGTGGCAGATGCCGCTCTCGATCCGCTGCGCCAGTTCGAGCGCGGCCGGTACGTCCTGGCTGAAGATCGCCGCCGATAGTCCGTACTCGGTGTCGTTGGCGACTCGCACCGCTTCGTCGGGGCCGTCCACGGCGATCACCGTGACGACCGGACCGAACGACTCCTCGGCGTAGAGCCGCATCACCGGTGTGACGCCGCTGAGCACGGTGGGCAGGAAGCACGGCCCGTCGGCCTTCCCGCCGCTCAGCGCCGTGGCGCCCTTGGCCACCGCATCGTCGACCAGCCCCGTGACCCGCTCGATCGCGGCACCGTTGACGAGCGGGCCGATCGCGGTGGTCGGCTCCCGAGGATCGCCCACCGGGAGCGTGGCCGCTCGCTCGGCCAGCTTCTCGGCCAGCGAGGTGGACACTGACCGGTCGACCACGATCCGCTCGGTCGACATGCAGATCTGTCCTTGGTGGAAGAACGCCCCGAAGCTCGCGGCCGCGGCGGCGCGGTCGAGATCGGCGTCCTCGAGCACGATCATCGGCGCCTTGCCCCCGAGCTCGAGCAGCACGCGCTTGAGGTGCCGGCCCGCCTTCTCGGCGATGATCCGTCCGACCTTGGTCGACCCCGTGAAGTTGATCCGGCGCGTGGCGGGGTGGGCGATCAGCTCATCGACGACGTCGGCGGCGTCCGCGGGTGCGTTGGTAATGAGGTTGATCGCGCCCGGCGGCAGGCCGGCGTCGATCAGCGCGCGCACGACCTGAGCGTGGGTGCGAGGACACAGCTCGGACGCCTTCAGCACTACCGTGTTCGCGTAGGCCAGGGGCGTGGCCACGGCCCTCGTGGCGAGGATCACCGGCGCGTTCCAGGGGGCGATGGCGACGACGACTCCGGCCGGCGCGCGGACTCCCATCGCCAACTTGCCCGGCACGTCCGACGGGATCACCTCGCCGATCAGGCCGTAGGCCTGGGCCGCGGCTTCGCGCAGCATCCCGGCGGCCAGCTCGACGTTGAACATCCCCCAACCGAACACCCCGCCTGTCTCCTCGGTGACGATCGCGGCGATCTCCTGTTGACGTTCCATCAACAGGTCGGCCGCCTTGGCGAGTACGGCGCGGCGGACGGCAGGGGCAGTGCGCGACCAGCCGGTGAACGCCGCCTGGGCCGCTTGCACCGCGGCTACGGCGTCGTTGCGCCCGGCGGCGGCGGCGACGCCGACCGGTTCGCCGGTGTAGGGAAAGGATTGACCGTACGTGCGCCCGGATTTGGCGTCCGTCCACTGCCCGCCGATCAGCAGCTGCTGCGTGGGCAACCCTTCGGTCGTCATGCCGTGGTCGTGCCGGTAGGCGCGGGACCGAGCGTTTGCCAGGCGCGCTCGAGGTCGCCGTAGCGCCTTCGGAGCGTGCGGGACGATGGTCCCTGCCAGTCGCCTCGCCGAAGGTCGGCTTCGGTGGGCGGCCGACCGACGCGGGTCCAGAAAGCGGCGAGCGCCGAGCGGACCGCGTCGTCGCCCCAGCGACGGGAGCGGACGCGAACGCCGGCGTCGGCCAGGGCGGCGTTCCACGCCTCGGGACGGTCACGGTAGAGCTCGCACACCGCGGCGGCGCTCGGCCACCGCGGACTCTCGGCCTCCCAGCGGCCCGGCGCGGAGCGGGATGGCGTCCAGTCGCGATAGCGAGGCGGCGCGCCGTGCTCCTCGGTCCAGATGCGGATCGCCTCGCGGACCGATTCGCGGCTCCACGGGCTCGGGCGGGTGGGCTCGCGGGCGGTGCACGTGATGCAACGCCTCGCCTGGGGGCTGGGAACCGGGCCACCGCACTGCGGGCAGGTGGCGGCGCGAAGGTAGTTGTTGACGGTCGAGATCGAGACCCCGAGATGTTCGGCCGTCTCGCGGATCGTGTGGCCATCGGCGACCAAGCGCCACGCCGTTTCGACCCGCTCGACCACGGAGTTGTCAAACGTCAACGTGCGGGCCGGCAGGCCAGCGGCGCGGAGCGCCTTGCTCCACGAGCCGAAGTGGGCCACTACGCACGAGCTGCTCGGCCAGCGTGGATGCTCGCGCATCCACTTGCGCTGCGCCGCGGGCGCCAGCGCTGGTCGCTCCCCGGTCCACTCGCTCCGCGTGGGGACGGCATTCGTCTCGGCCACCCACGCGCTCAGCGCCTCGACGATCGACCGGCGATCCCACCGGCCCGGCGTGGCCGGATGGGTCATCGGGGCGTATCCCGCTCGTTCGGGGGCAACGCCCGTCCGGCTAGACCGATCAGCCTGAGCCGGACGGGTGATCGCCATTCGTCGCCCCTTCCTCGTTTAGAGGGCCGTGACCACGGACTTGGTCTCGAGGTAGTTGTTCAGGACCTGGTGGCCCATCTCGCGACCCCAGCCGGACTCCTTGTAGCCACCGAAGGGCATCGCGGCGTCGAACACGTGGTAGGTGTTGATCCACACCGTTCCCGCCCGCAGCCGCTTGGCGGTGCGGTGGGCCTTGGAGATGTCGCGCGTGAACACCCCGGCGGCCAGGCCGTAGTTGGTGTCGTTGGCGACGGGGACGATCTCGTCGGGGGAATCGAACGGGATCGCGCACACGACCGGACCGAAGATCTCCTCGCGGACGACCTTCATATCTGGGTTCGTGTTGGTGAGGATCGTCGGTTGCACGAAGTAGCCGCGGTCGCCCATCCGGTCGCCACCCACGACGGCCTCGGCCCCGTCATCGCGGCCGGAGCTCAGATAGCCGAGCACCTTTTCGAACTGCTCGTCCGAGATCAGCGGGCCCATCTGGGCGTCTTCATCGGTGCCCGGCGCGACCTTGATGCTCTTCGCCGCGTCGGCGACGCCGCTGACGACGTCGTCGAAGATGTCCTTCTGCACGTACAGACGCGAGCCTGCGTTGCAGCACTGCCCGTGGTTGAAGAAGATCCCATTGGCGGCGCCACGGATCGCACCCTCGAGCTCCGCGTCGGCGTAGACGACGTTGGGCGACTTGCCGCCGAGCTCGAGCGTGACCTTCTTGAGGTTGCCCGCGGCCGCCTTGACGATCAGCTTGCCGACCTCGGTCGATCCGGTGAACGCGACCTTGTCGACGTCGTCATGGGCGGCGAGGGCCGCGCCGGCGTCGCCGAACCCGGTGACGATGTTCACCACGCCATCGGGCACGCCGGCCTCCTGGAGCAGCTCGCCAAGCCGCAACGCCGACAGCGGCGTCTGCTCGGCCGGCTTGAGCACCACCGTGCAGCCGCAGGCCAGCACGGGGCCGAGCTTCCAGGCCGCCATCAGCAACGGGAAGTTCCAGGGGATGATCTGCCCGACCACCCCGACCGGCTCGCGCAACGTGTAGGCCAGGTACTCGCCCGGGGCGGGGAGTGCCGAGATCGGCACCGTGGTGCCCTCGATCTTGGTCGGCCAGCCCGCCATGTAGCGGAACAGGTCGGCCGACAGGGCGACGTCGGCCGCCCGAGCGATCTTGTAGGGCTTGCCGTTGTCGAGCGACTCGAGCATCGCGAATTCGTCCGCGTGTTCCTCGATCAGCTCGGAGATCTTCCAGATCAGGCGCCCGCGATCGGACGCGTTCATCCGCCGCCAGGGCGAATCGTCATCGAAAGCCTTGCGGGCGGCCTTGACCGCGCGGTTGATGTCCTCCTCCTGCCCGTAGGCGACCTCTGCCAGCGTCTCCTCGGTGGCGGGGTTGAGCGTCTCGAACGTCTTGCCGGACGCCGCCTCGACCCACTCTCCGTCGATCAAGAGCTTGTGCGGTGCACGCACGAAGCTGTCGGCCTGCTGCTCAACGCTTTCAGCTACTGCCATCGTTGCTCTCTCCTCTCCGCGCGAGCCGCGCTCGCGCGCCGCGTGGTTCAGTGCTTGAGCTAGCAAAGCTAGTCCATTTTTGACTACCCGGCAAGGGCGATTTACACGCGCGAGTTATCTGGACGGGCGTTAGCGTTGGCGGCCAAGATGCCGCGCGCTCGCGATCAATTGACGGCCGGCGAGTGGGCCGCGTTGGCGCTCCTCAGCGAACAGCCGGCGCACGGGTTCGCGCTCGCGCGGGCGATGGCTCCCGACGGGGAGGTGGGCCAGATCTGGGCCTTGCGGCGCCCGCTCGTCTATCGCGCGCTGGAGACGCTCGAGCAGATGGGGCTGATCCACGCCGTCGGCACCAGCCCCAGCTCCACCGGACCGCAGCGCACGATCCTCGAGCCGACCGCGGCCGGCCGCGTCGTGCTCGACGAGTGGCTGAGCCAACCGATCGTCCACGTCCGCGACGCGCGCTCGTTGTTGATGCTCAAGCTCCTGTTCCTGAGCCGGCGCGGCGATCCTCTCGAGCCGCTGCTGCTGGCCCAGCGAGATGAGTTCTCGCGGCGAGCGGCCAGCCTCGGCCAGGCGGCGCACGACGCCGACGGGTTCGCTCGCGCGCTCTTGCTGTGGCGCCTGGAAAACACGACGGCGGCGATCCGGTTCACCGAGACGATGCTGGCGGAGGGATTACGCGCGCGGTCGACCGGCCCGGCAACCGGCTGAGCGACGCTGGCATCGGCGGGCAGCGCGTCCAGCTCGATCGATTCGTCGAAGGAGATTCTTCTAGTTCCGCTCGTGGCCATGAACCCGAAATACTAGATCCACCCCAACCGAAGGAGACTCGGTATGAAGCTCAGCGCCAGAAACCAGCTCGCCGGCACGGTGGTCTCGATCAACAAGGGCGAGGCGATCGCCAACGTGGTCCTCGACGTCGGCGGGTCGCGCGTGGTCGCCTCGATCACGGTCGAGGCGGTCCAGGAGCTCGGGCTCGAGCCCGGGGCCAGCGTCATCGCCGTGATCAAGGCATCCGACGTGATTGTCGCCACCGCCTGAGGCGCACCAGTGGCCCCGGCTCGCCGCGCGGCCGTTCGTGTTGGAGTCGGTGGCGGTCCTTGCGGAGGGCGGGGGCTTCTGGGCTGCCGGGTGGCGCGTCCGCGGGTCGCCCGGGGATGTGGCAGACAAAGTTATCAATAAGTGATAAGAAATTGGCCCACAAAGCCCGAGTCGCGATCGGACGGCCGCTGTAAGCGCTGGCGCTGGCGGCTCGAGGTGGGGAACAGGTAAACCTTCGGGCGAACCTTGGCAAATTCCCGCCGGGGGGTGGCGGCTTTTTGCCAAAGTTCGCCTCGGAACCGGTCTGAGGCCCAAATCATCAGTTGTCACTTTTCCACAAGAGCGCTCGCGCACCCCTCCCTGCCCGTCCCCAGCCCAAATCTGAGCGCGGAAGCCACGGCGGCGGCGCTTCCCTCCGCCGCCCGACCGGCGCCTCCGAAGTTTCGTCAGCTGGCCCCAAAATGACCGCCGCCGCGTGAAACACTCCCCCATGGGGAAAAATTGCTGAAACCGCTAACTCGCTGAGGCCGATGACCAAACCGCTCCAAACACTCACCCAGCACGGGGTCAGCCCGTGGATCGACTACATCTCCCGCCCCTTCCTCCGCGACGGCGAACTGAAGCGCCTGATCGAGGACGGCATCGTCGGCGTGACGTCGAACCCGACGATCTTCCAGGGGGCGATCGCGGACGGCGACGCCTACGACGATCAGATGCGAACCATCCTTCGCGAGCAGGATGACCCCAAGGAAGTGTTCCTGGCGCTGGCGCGGGATGACATCCGCGAGGCGTGCGACGAGCTGCGGGGCGTGTTCGATCGCAGCGGAGCGCCGCGCGACGGCTGGGTCTCGCTGGAGGTCGATCCGAACCTCGCCGGCGACACGGCGGCCACGGTCCAGGAGGCAAAGCGACTGCACGCGATGATCGACCGGCCGAATCTGTTCGTGAAGATCCCGGGCACCGAGCCCGGGTTGCAGGCGATCGAGGACACGATCGCCGCCGGGATCCCCGTCAACGTCACCCTGCTGTTCTCGCTCGAGCGCCATCGGGCCGCTGCCGAGGCCTACCTGCGCGGGCTGCACCGGCTGCGCGAGAAAGGTGGCGATCTCGGCTCGGTGGCGTCGGTGGCGTCGTTCTTCGTCTCGCGGGTCGACACCGAGGCCGATCGCCGTCTGGACGAGATCGGCGGGCACGACGAACTCAAGGGAACGCTGGCCATCGCCAACGCGAAGCTCGCCTACGAGACCTACCAGGAGCTGTTCTCCGGCGTTGCCTGGAACGAGCTCGCCGGCGCCGGCGCGTCGGTCCAGCGGTGCCTGTGGGCCTCGACATCGACCAAGAACCCCGCCTATCGCGACGTCCTCTACGTCGAGGAGCTGATCGGTCCAGACACCGTGAACACGATGCCGCCGGCGACGATCAAGGACTTCCAGGACCACGGGCGCGTGGAGGACACGCTCGAGCGAGATGTCGAGGAAGCCCGGCGGACGCTGGAGCGCTTCGCCGACGCGGGGGTCGATTACGACGATGTGGTCGCGGTGCTCGAGCGCGAAGGGGTCGAGAAGTTCGCCGACTCGTTCCGCCAGCTGATCGACGGCGTCGCGGGCAAGCGCGACCAGCTCGTGGCGGCGTGACGATGGGCGACGCCGATTTTCGCCACGAACTCGCCCAGCAGCTGCGGGTCGACTCGGTCCGCTCCAGCTCGAAGGCCGGCTCCGGTCACCCGACGTCCTCGATGTCGGCCGCCGACCTGATGGCGGTGCTGCTCGACGGCTACCTCAAGCTCGATTACCAGAACCCCGACGACCCGGCCCGGGATCACCTGATCTTCTCCAAGGGCCACGCTTCGCCGCTGTACTACTCGATGTTGAAGGCGGCGGGGGCAATCGACGACGACGAGCTGATGACCTTCCGCCGGTTCGGCAGCCGGCTCGAGGGCCATCCGACGCCGCTGATCCCACCCACCGACGTGGCCACCGGGTCGCTCGGCCAGGGCCTGCCGATCGGTGTCGGCGTGGCCGTCGCGGGCAAGGAGCTCGATCGGCTGCCCTACCGCGTATGGGTGCTGTGCGGCGACTCCGAGATGGCCGAGGGCTCGATCTGGGAGGCGTTCCAGCACGCCGGCTGGGCCGGCCTCGACAACCTGACCGCGATCGTCGACGTCAACCGGCTCGGGCAGACGCGCGAGACGATGATCGGCTGGAACATGGACGGCTACCGGGAACGGGCCGAGGCGTTCGGCTGGAACGCGCTCGTCATCGACGGGCACGATCTCGAGGCGATCGACGGCGCCTTCCGTGAGGCCATAGAAACCAAAGGACGGCCCACCGTCGTGCTGGCCCGGACGAAGAAGGGCCGCGGGGTGAAGGCCGTTGAGGACAAGAACGGCTTCCACGGCAAACCGCTCGAGAATCCCGAGGAGGCGATCCAGGAGCTCGGCGGCGAGCGGCACCTATCGGTCGACGTGCAGAAGCCGGCAGCCGGCACTCCCCACCGATTCGAGGTGCCCGGCGGAGAGATGCCCCGCTGGGAGTTGGGCGAAGAGGTCGCCACGCGCGAGGCCTACGGCGAGTCACTGGCCGTCCTCGGCCAGATCCGGGGGGACGTGGTGGCCATGGACGGCGAGGTGTCCAACTCGACCCATTCGGAGCTGTTCGCCAAGGCCCACCCGGACCGCTACTTCGAGATGTTCATCGCCGAGCAGCAGCTGATCTCCGCCGCGGTTGGCTTCCAGGTCCGCGGCTGGGTTCCGTTCGCCTCGACGTTCGCCGCGTTCCTCTCGCGTGCCTACGACTTCATCCGCATGGCCGCCATCTCGCAGGCCAACATCCGCCTGTCGGGATCGCACGCCGGCGTCTCGATCGGCGAGGACGGGCCGTCGCAGATGGCGCTCGAGGACATGGCCGCGTTCCGGGCCGTCCACGGCAGCACGGTCCTGCACCCGTCGGACGCCAATCAGACCGCGCAGCTGGTGGCCCAGATGGCCGACCGGCACGGGATCTGCTACCTGCGCACGCTGCGACCGAAGACGCCAGTGCGGACCGCGCCTGACGAGGAAATTCGCGTCGGCGGCAGCCGTACGGTGCGCTCAAGCGGGGACGCCGATGAGGTGACGGTCGTGGCCTGCGGAATCACCGTCGAGGAAGCCGACAAAGCGGCCGACACGCTCGCCCCCGAGGGGATCCAGGTGCGCGTGATCGATTGCTACTCGATCAAGCCGATCGACGCCGAGGCCCTCCAGGCGGCCGCGCGCGAGACGCGCGCGATCATCACCGTCGAGGATCACTGGCCCGAAGGCGGGCTGGGCGAGGCGGTGCTCAGCGCGATCGCCGAGCAGGCCGACCATCCGCCGGTGGTCAAGCTCGGGGTGGCCGAGATGCCGGGTTCGGGCAAGGCGGCCGAGCTGCTGCACGCGGCCGGCATCGACGCGGCCGCGATCGTCGACGCCGTGCACAAGCACGCGGCGGTCGAAGCTCAGACGTAACCGAATTAGACTTCCGCCTGAAGACGAACCGGGCCGGAGCGCGCCCGAGCAGTCTCGCTGTCGGCGCCATCGTGGACCCGAATGTCGACATCCATCTCGTCGAGCGTCCGAACGCGAGGATCCTGGTCGTGCACGGCGAGTTGGACCTTTCCACCGCGCCCACGCTCGAGGCCGAGCTGTCGGCGGCGACAGCGGCCGAGGGTCCGACCGTCGTCGTCGATCTCGACCGTGTGACGTTCATGGACTCGACCGGGCTGCAGGTGTTGCTCAAGTACCTGCTGAGGCTGCCCGAGGGTCGCCTGCGCGTGACGAAGGGGTCGCCCGAGGTCCAGCTGCTATTCGAGGTCAGCGGGGTGGGCGAGCAGCTGGAGTTCTGGGATCCGGAGACGCCTTGATCGCGAGCAGGATCGGCAAGCCGTGAGCACCGCCGAGCCCGAGGAGTTGCTGCGCGAGCTCAAGCTGCACCTCGGCTCCGAGCGCTCCGGCCTGCGGGAAATTCTCGACTCGCTGGCCGAAGCGGTGACGATCCGCGATCCCCACCATCACATCATCTACGCCAATCGAGCCGCCGTCCACAGCATGGGGTTCGCTTCGCTGGAAGAGATGCAGCGCCGCGCGCCGCACTCGATCTTCGCCGACTACATCGTCGAGGACGAGCGCGGACGGCCGTTGACGATGGACGACATCCCCTCGGTTCGACTGCTGGCCGGCGAGGCGCCCGAGCCGTTGGTAATGCGGACCACCGACCGCTCGACCGGCGCGGTCCGCTGGCTGGTGTTGAAGACCACGCCGCTGTGCGACCCGGCGGGGGCGCCGTTCGCCGCCGTGACCGTGATCGAAGACACCACGCGCGAGCGGATCGCCGAGCTGCGCGATCGCTTTCTGTCCACCGCCACCGCGACGCTGATGGCGTCACTCGACTACCAGGAGACGCTGCGGCAGGTCGCGCGGCTGGCCGTTCCCGAGATCGCCGACTGGTGCGCGGTCGACCTGATCGACGAAGGCGGCGAACGGCAGCAGGTGGTCGTCGCGCACCGGGATCCCGCCAAGCTCGCGCTCGCCACCGAGCTGCGGCGCTATGAGCCCGAGCGACCCGACGCCGACTCGGCGCTCGGCCGGGTGCTGCGGACGGGCGTGTCGGAGCTCCACTTCGACGTCCCCGATGAGTTGATCGAGCGGGCTGCGGCCGACGAAGAGCATCTCCGGCTCCTGCGGTCGGTCGGCCTGCGGTCGGTGCTGTTGTGTCCACTGCGCGCGCGGGGCCGGACGTTCGGCGTGATGACGTTCGTGACGGCCGAATCGTTGCGCCGGTTCGATGAGGACGACCGGGACTTCGCCGAGCAGATCGCGACTCGGGCGGCGATCGCGGTCGATAACGCGCGGCTGGCCACCGAGCGGCAGCAGATCGCCAACACGCTCCAGCGGAGCCTGCTACCCGATGTCGTCCCGTCGATCGAGGGGTGGGAGATCGCGACCATGTACCGGCCCAGCGGGACCGCCGAAGTCACCGAGGTCGGGGGCGACTTCTACGACTTCTACTCAACCCCTGCCGGCTGGGTCGTGCTCCTGGGGGACGTCACTGGGAAGGGCGTGGAAGCGGCGGCGATGACGGCGCTGGTGCGTCACGGGGCCCGCCTGCTGAGCAAGCAGGAGCCGAGCCTGGGCCGGATCTTCGAACGGCTCGATGAGGCGTTGCGCGAGCACGGCGGCCTGTCGCTGTGCACGGCGATCTGCGTGCGGCTCCAGGGCGACCACGTGGTGATCGCATCCGCGGGTCACCCGGCCCCGCTGATCGTGCGAGACGACGGCCGGATCCGCGAGATCGGCGCCAGCGGCCCATTGCTCGGGGCGTGGAGCGGCGAAACGTGGATCGATCGCAAGGTTCCGATCGCGCCCGACGAGACGTTGATCATCTACACCGACGGCGTCACCGATGCCCAGGGGGAGATCGAGCGGTTTGGCACCGAGCGCTTCGGTCGCCTGCTCGTCGACCACGCCGGCGAGTCACCGAGTGAGCTGCTCGACGCGCTGGCGGAGGCCTTCGAACGTTTCCAAGTCGGAGGTTCGACCGACGACAAGGCAGTTCTAGCCCTACGCCCGGTGGGTAACCTCGGGGCCGTCGGCGCCAACCGAAGTCCCCCCGACCACTTGCCTCGTAAGGTTAAGGCGACCTGACTCAGGAGCGTGATGTGACGCCAAGGCCGGAGTTCCGAATCGAGACCTTTCCAGGGGAAACGAGCAGGACGATCGCCGTCGCCGGCGAGCTCGACAGCGCCACCGCGGTCGCGCTGCTGGCCGAGCTCGAGCAAGCGCTCGCGGCGCCCGGCGTGAACGGGCTCGTCCTCGACCTGCAACGCGTCTCGTTCATCGATTCCGCCGGCCTGCGGGCGATCATCCATCTCGAGCGAGCGACGCGGGAGCGCGGGCTGGGTTTGACCGTGCTGCCGGCCCCGGCCGACGTGACCAGGCTGCTGATGAGCACCGGAATCGGCGCCCGGCTGCCGCTCGGTCCGCAGGTCGGTCAGCCACCGACCCGCGAGTTCATCGAGCGCATCGAGCTCCACCTGCCCGATGACCCGACCGCGCCGGCGCAGGCCCGGATGGAGGTTCGTCAGGCGTTCGGCCAGCGGGGCAGCGCCGACGACATCGCGACCGCGCTGCTGCTGACTTCGGAGCTGGTGACCAATGCGGTCGTGCATCCCCCGCAGGCCCTCCCGAACCAGATCGGGCTCCGCATCATCGCGTTCGACGACGGCTTGCGAGTCGAGGTCAGCGACGGCGGTCCAGGATTCGATCCCGCTGCTCCCACGCCGCGAGCACCCGACCGCGGCGGCCGGGGGCTGATGCTCGTCGACCGGCTCGCCAGCCGCTGGGGCACGAGCGCGGCCGAGGAGCCCGAGCGACCCTTCTGCGTGTGGTTCGAGCTCGAGACCGGTGCCCGGCCGCAGTCGGTCGCGACCGCCGGATAACCGTCGGTTCAACGTCGGCGGCGCGCGGCGGACGGCTTGCTTCATCGACCCTGCAAAGCGTAGTATCTGGAACGTTCCAGGGGCAGGCGTAGATGGGCGCGCGGCGCTACGAGAGAGGGTTGCCGACGGGGTCGCATGAACGAGCAGATCGGGATCGGGATCGTCGGTTACGGCGTGATGGGCAAGGCGCACAGCTTCGGGTGGACGCTCGCGCCGCGGATCCGCGCGCTGCCGGTCCGCCCGCGGCTGCGCGTGATCAGCGGGCGCGACGCGGCTGCCGTCGAGCGCGCGGCGGGCCAGTACGGGGTTGAGCGATGGGTGACCGACTGGCGCGAGGTGGTCGAGTCCGACGACGTCGACGTGGTCGACACCTGCACGCCGCCCGGGAGCCACGCCGAGATCGTCGAGGCGGCCGCGCTGGCGGGCAAGGCGGTTCTCTGCGAGAAGCCGCTGGCCACCCGGGTTGGTGACGCCCGGCGAGCGGTGGAGGCGGTCCGCCGCGCGGGCGTGAAGAACGCGATCGGCTTCAACTACCGGCGGCTCCCGGCCGTCTCGCTGATGAAGCAGATGATCGACGGCGGTCGAATCGGCGAGGTGCGGCTGTGGCGGGGGTCGTGGCTGTCGGATGAGTTCGTCGATCCCTCGACTCCGTTCGACTGGCGGTTCGTCCGGGACGAGGGCGCGAGCACGATCGCCGATCTCGGGGCGCACCTGATCGACCTCGCGCGGTGGATGGTGGGCGACGTGGAGGCGGTGTGCGCCCAGTCCGAGACGTTCATCGCCAGACGTCCCGATCCGGATGGCGCCGCCGCCCGGGTCGTCGATGTCGACGATGCCTCGGCGGCGCTGCTGCGATTTCGCGCCGGCGTGGGTGGCGTGTTCGAGACCGCCAAGACGTGCGTTGGGCGGCCGTGCGACTTCACCGTCGAGGTCAACGGCGAGCGCGGCACGTTGCGGTTCGACTACGCCCGCCTGAACGAGCTGTGGTACGCCGACGCGGGGGATTCGCCCGAGCTGTACGGGATGCGCCGGATCCGCGCCGAGCACCCGGGCCATCCCGGTACCGATGGGTGGTGGCCGCTCGGGCAGGGTCTCGGCTACGGCGAGAGCTTCGTCAACCAGGCCGCCGATCTGCTCGAGCGGTGGCCGGACGGGGAGTGGTCACCCGACCTCGCCGACGGGCTCGAGGTGCAGGCGGTGTGCGAGGCGATCGAGCAGGCGGCGGTGCAGCGGCGATGGGTCGACGTGGCGGAGGTCCGCGAGTCGGCGTGGTGAGGAGGAAGTCTCCCCGGGCCTTCAGTGCCCGTCGACGCGGTGCAGGTAGGTGACCAGATGCGTGAAGAACGCGTTGTTGGGGTAGGCGCCGGCCGGATCGTTGTGGGCGTAGGTGTGTTCCCGGTTGATCAGCGTCACGTTGCGCGACGGGATCTTCGACTGCGCCGCGAGTTGCTTGGCGGCATTGATTACGAAGGTGCGTCCGAGCGACGTGGCGAAGGCGTAGATGAGCAGGTTCCTGGGCAGGTGGTGACCCATCGTGGCGTCCACGTCGAGCACCTTCTGCGCCGGGTTCGCGTTGCCGTTGTCGACCGCGCCGGTGTCATCGGTGAGTCGCTGCGGGAAGTACCACTCGTCGCCGTCGACGTTCTGGATACCCCACCCGGAGAACATCTGCGCGAAGCGCTTGATCGGTGTCAACGCGCCGGCGCCGTTCCAGGTGTGATAGCCGTCGATGGTGGTCGATGAGATGCCCTTGCCCAGATGGGCTTGCGCCGCGGCGAGCGTGGCCGGGGAAGTAGCGACGTTGAGCGCGTAGCCGAACTGAGCTTCGTTGGTCACCGGTACCTTCGGCTTCAGCTGCGGCGGGAGGTACTTGAACGCCTGGCCTTCGGACGGGGCGTTCGGATTGAGGAAGATGCCGAGCGCGCCAGTGTCGATGAACAGGCCGGCGAACGGCGCCCCGATACCGCCGAAGGACAGCCACGGCGAGGCCTTGGCCGCGTCGAGCTGGGACAGGTCGGATTGCGCCTGCGTGGCCGTGATGTTGCGGAAGCTGCCCCCGTCGATATAGACCAGGCCGGCCAGACCGTCGGCGCCGGGCTTGCCGTTGAAGTCCCACGTCGCGTACGCGGTGACGACCGAACCGCCGAGGGAGTGGCCGCCGAGGACGACCTTGCCGCCCAGCTTGTGGGCGGCGGCGATCACGCGTCGGAGATCCTGGACGGCGACGTTCATCCCCCACTGTTTGGCGTAGGCGAGGTTCAGGCCATAGTCGGCGGCGGGCATGTGGTGAGTGACCTTCTTGTTCGTCAACCACCCGAGGTAGTAGTTGAACACCGCTGGCCCGCTCGCCTTGCCCGCTTTGGCCAGGTTGAGCTCGGACTGGTCCTCGAGCAGGTTCTCGCGCCGCTCGACGGACCACACCTGCCAGCCCGGCACGGTCTTGACGATCCATTGGGCGAGGGGAACGAAATACGCGCTCCCGGCCGACGTCCCCGGCTCGAGCACGAGGACGTTCTTGGCTCGGCTCGGTCCCACCTTCAGCACGCCGACCTTGTTGTACTTGGCGGGCGTTCCCGCCGCCGGGTAGCCCGGCATCCAGGTGACCTTCAGCGCGCTCGCGCTCCCGGCCATCGACGCCAGCGCCAATACGGTGATCGCCGTCGCGATCAGGACAAGTCGCTTCGTGCTCAAGTGATCCTCCTCCGTTTTCTTACGGACGCAGACGATACGCACACGCTCCGCCGTGAGGGCGCAGTTCCGTGTGGATAGGCTGTGCGACCGATGCGCGCCCTCGTCGCTTCCGCCACGCCACCCCACGTCGAGCTCGACGTCGCCGCCGACCCGGAGCCGCGGCCGCACCAGGCCCTGGTGGCGGTCAAGGCGTTCAGCCTCAACCGGGGCGAGATCAGGCGCCTCGAGCGCGCCGCGCCCGGCACCGTCACCGGTTGGGACCTGGCCGGCGTGGTCGAGCAACCGGCGGCCGACGGCAGCGGCCCGCCGGTGGGCGCCCGCGTCGTCGGGATGGTGGCGGCCGGAGCCTGGGCCGAACGGGCGGCCGTCGACGTCGAGCTCCTCGCCGAGCTGCCCGACGGAGTCTCGTTCGAGCAGGCGTCGACGCTCCCGGTGGCCGGGCTGACCGCTCTGCGCGCCCTCGAGGTGGCCGGTTTCATCCTCGGCAAGCCCGTCCTCATCACCGGCGCGAGCGGCGGCGTGGGGCGGTTCGCGATCCAGCTCGCGAGCCTCGCCGGCGCGCACGTCACCGCGCTGGCCAACCGCACCGAGGGGCTCAAGGAGCTAGGTGCGGACGAAGTGATCACCGAGCTCGAGCCCGAGGGCCCGCGCTTCGAGGCGATCATCGACGCGATCGGCGGCCCGGTGCTCGGCGCGGCCATGTGCCGCGTCACCCCGTTCGGGATCGTGGTCAACTTCGCCGCCACCGTCCCCGAGCCCGTCGCCTATCCGACGCGGTCCTTCTTCGCCGGCGCGCCCGGGGCGAGGCTCTACGGCCTGTACATCTTCAGCGAGCTCGCGCGGACCCACAGCGGCAGCGCCGACCTGCGTCGCCTGGCCGACCTGGTCGCCGCCGGCAAGCTCGATCCCCAGATCCACCTCACCGGCTCGTGGCGCGAGGCCAAGGGGCCGATCGAGGCGCTGCTCGCGAGGCGCGTCAACGGCAAGGCCGTCCTGACCGTCGACTAGAACTCGCCCCCCCGCTGCCGGTCCGAATGCTGACCCCGATCGCCGGCACCGCCACCGACCGGACGGATCCGGCCACCGATCTGGACTGCCCGGCGCGCCCGCCCGGCGAAGATTCGACATCTGGGCGGACGGAGGTGTTAAACGAAGCGGCGCCGTGTTGTGGATTGATTAGGGTTGGGGTAGAGCGGCCAATTAGACGTCGAGGAGGATTAGATTTTGGTCGTTCTTTACCTTCGAGGAGGAGGAGTAGTGCGCAGAATCAACAGGTCGGCTGTAATGGCAATCGCGACGGTGGTCGCAGCAATGACGGTCGCCGCGTGCGGCAGTTCGTCGTCCACCTCGTCATCGGCATCATCATCGGCGAGTTCGAGTGCGGCGTCGTCCGGTGCGGCGTCATCGAGCGGCAAGTCGGGCGGCACGGTGACGTTCCTCTACGGGGTCGCCCCGCAGTCGCTCGATCCGGGTCTGGACTACACGACCCAGGGCGTCGAGATCAACTGGCTCGTGTACACGGGTCTGACCACTTATGCCCACGCGTCTGGCACACCCGGAACCAAGTTGATCCCGGGTCTGTGCACCGCGATGCCGGTGATCAGCGACGGCGGCAAGACGTACACGTGCACGTTGCGCACCGGGCTCGTGTTCTCCAACGGGCAGCCGCTCAAGGCGAGCGACTTCACCTATGCGGTCGAACGCGCGCTGAAGATCCCGTGGGGCGGCTCGGGTGAGTTCATCGCCCCGGTGATCGTGGGCGCGGACGCGTACGCCAACGGTAAGGCCTCGACTATCTCGGGGATCATTACCAACGACTCCACGGGCAAGATCGTGATTCATCTCACGGCGCCGTACGGTCCGTTCGAGAACGTGCTCGCGTTCCCGTCGGTGGCGCCGATTCCCGCTGGGTTCCCGATGAAGGTGGAGCCGACCAGCCCGCCGCCCGGCGTGGGGCCGTACAAGGTGACGAACATCGTGGCCAACACGTCGTTCACCGCTGTCCAGAACCCCTACTGGGCCAAGATGAACATCCCAGGGATCCCGGCCGGCCACGTGACGGTCGACGCCAAGATCGACACCAACGTCGACGCCAACGCGCTGTCGGTGCTGAACAACTCGGCTGACTTCTTCGACTGGGCCGACACGATCCCGGGTAGCCTGCTGCCGCAGATCAAGTCACAGGCGTCGGATCGTTTCCGCTTCGTCAACCTGGGTGGGTCGACGTACTACATCTTCCTGAACAGCCAGAACAAGCCGTTCAACAACCAGCTCGCGCGCGAGGCGGTGGTGACGGGACTGAACCAGGACGCGATGTCGCGACTCGGCTCGGGCACGTTGGTCCCGGCGTGCTTCTTCCTTCCGCCCGCCATCCCCGGTCATCCGGCCAACTCGACGTGCCCGTACGGCACGCCTGGCACCGGCAATCTGGCCAAGGCCAAGCAGCTCGTGCAGCAGTCCGGATTGGCGGGCACGTCGGTCACGGTGTGGAGCGAGACGCGCGCGCCGCGTCAGCAGTGGATGACCTATTACACGTCGTTCCTAAACCAGATCGGCTTCAAGGCCACTCAGAAAGTCATCGCCGACGCCACGTACTTCACGACGATCGGCGATCTGAGCCTCCATCCCCAGACGGGATTCGCCGACTGGAACATGGACTTCCCGAACCCGACGGACTTCTACGGCGTGTTGCTGGACGGCAACTCGATCCTGAAGACCAACAATGAGAACTTCGGCGAGACCAACGACCCGTACATCAACGCCCAAGTCAGCAAGCTCGGAGAGACCCCGACGGCTCAGCTGGACTCGGTCGCCAGCGAGTGGCAGGCGCTCGACGAGTACACGGCCAAGAAGGCCTACGCGGCCGTCTTCGGGTACCAGACGTTCCCCGAGTTCGCCTCCAACCGAATCAACTACGGCGCGCTCGTATTCCAGCCAGAGTACGGATGGGATTGGACATCCTTCCAGCTTAAGTAGTGCGCTCGTGGGCCGGGAGAGCTAGGCTTTCCCGGCCCACGGTTCACAATGGCGATCACACAGTCTTCCGGTACTGAGTTCTCGGGCGATTCGTTCGCCGGCATCGCTGAGGGCGAGGAGATCCCCCCTGGCGTTGGCCCGTACAAGCTGGCATGGCGGCGCCTTCGACGGAACCACGTCGCCCTGTTCTTCGGCGGCGTGTTCATCCTCATCGTGGTCATGTGCTTGCTGGCCCCGGTCTACTCGCACGACGTCGCGCACATCGGACCGGCGACCGAGAACATCACCGGAACGGTCACCGTCGGAGGCAAGACCAAGGACATCGTCAGCCTGACCGGAATCCCGATCGGGCCGACTTGGGAGCTTCGGCACTATTTCCTGGGCGCCGACGCGAACGGCCGCGACGTGGCCGTGCGGCTCCTGTATGGCGGCCGTAACTCGCTCGAGATCGGCTTCATCGCGACGTTCATCACGATGATCATCGCGCTGTTGGTGGGAATCGCCGCGGGGTACTTCCGCGGGGTCACGGACGGCATCATCAGCCGGGTGCTCGACATCATCTGGGCCTACCCTGCCGTGCTGCTCGGGATCACGCTGGGGACGATGCTCGCGGTCGGTGGGATCGGGCCGCTGCACGGCACGTCGTTGGCGGTGCCGGCGGTGGTAATCGGGGTGGTCTACATCCCCTACGTGGCCAAACCCGTACGCGGGCAGGTGCTGACGCTGCGCGAGCGCGAGTTCGTCGACGCGGCCCGTCAGCAAGGCCTGGGCCACTGGCGGATCATGCGCTCCGAGGTGCTACCCAACCTCGCCTCGACGATCATCGTCTTCATCCCCCTGATCCTGGCCAACGCGATCCTGCTCGAAGCGGGGCTGTCCTACCTCGGGGCGGGCGTACAGCCTCCCAACCCGTCGTGGGGGACGATGATCGCGGACGGCATCAGCACGATCCCGGCGGCGTTTAGCAACGTCCTCGTACCGGGCATCATGCTGGTGCTCTGCGTGCTTTCCATCAACGTCTTCGGGGACGGTCTTCGCGATGCACTCGATCCTCGAGCCAAGGTCCGCATCGCCCGCTAGCCCGCTGATCAGCGCATGAGCACGCGACCGGAGAGCCAGCGATGATCCGCTTTACCATCCGTCGGCTGGCGGTCATGGCCGTCGTGCTGATCGCGATCTCGTTCCTGACCTTCCTGATGTTCCGGGCGATCCCGAACGCCAACCCGGCGAGCCTGCTGGCCGGCCGGCTGGCTACGCCCGAAGAGGTTCACCTGATCAGCCAGAAGTACGGCTTCAACGATCCGTTCTACGTCCAGTACTTGGACACGATGAAGAACATCTTCACCGGACAGGCGTACTCGTATCAGTCGGGTTTCAACGTGCTCTCCGAGATCAAGGCCGGGCTGCCGGTGACGTTGTCGCTGGCTCTGGGGGCCGGCTTCATCTGGCTGCTGACCTCGATCATCGTGGGGACGCTGGCCGCGATCCGCGCCGGCCGCTACACGGATCGGGTGCTGACCGTGCTGTCGATGCTCGGCGTCTCCTTCCCACCCTTCTTCCTCGGCGCGGTGCTCATCTACTACCTCGGGTATGAGGCGGGGATCATTCCGATCGGGGGGTACGTGCCGTTCACGACCAGTCCGTGGCAGTGGTTCTGGCATCTGCTCGCGCCCTGGTTCACGCTGTCGGTGCTGTTCGTTGGCTTCTATTCGCGCGTGCTGCGCTCGACGATCCTCGACACGATCAACGAGGACTACGTCCGCACCGCCAAGGCGAAGGGGCTCTCGCAGAACCAGGTACTGCTGCGCCACATCCTGCGCAACAGCCTGATCCCGATCATCTCCCTGTGGGGACTCGATCTGGCTCAGGTGATCGGCGGCGGCGCCATCCTGACCGAGTCGGTCTACAACCTGCACGGAGTCGGATACCTCGCCTACCAGGCGATCGGCCGGCTCGACATCATCACGCTGTTGGCGATCGTGATGCTGACCGCCTTCGCGGTCGTGTTCCTCAGCGCGGTGATCGACATTCTCTACGCGGTGCTTGACCCGCGCATCCGACTCTCGTGAGCCCGCTGCTCGAGATCGACGATCTTCGCGTCTCGTTCGCGACCGAAGACGGCATCGTCAAAGCCGTCGACGGCGTCTCCTTCTCGATTGACAGCGGCGAGGTGGTCGCCATCGTCGGCGAATCCGGGTCGGGAAAGTCGGTCACCGCGATGACGTTGCTCGGCCTGACGCGCGGTCCCAATGCAAAGTTCGAGGGCACCGCGATTTACGACGGGTTGGACTTGATCACCGCCCCGGAGTCCCAGTTGCGGAAGATCCGCGGCGCCGGGATCGCGATGGTGTTCCAGGACCCGATGAGCTCGCTCGACCCGGTCTACAAGATCGGGACCCAGATCTCCGAGCAGATCCGCGTCCACAACCCCAAGGTCTCCAAGGCCCAGGCGCTCGACCGGGCGGCCGAGCTGATGGAGCGGGTCGGAATCCCGCGGGCAGGCGATCGCCTCAAGTCCTATCCCCACGAGTTCTCGGGCGGAATGCGCCAGCGGGTGATGATCGCCATGGCGCTCTCGTGCTCGCCCAAGCTGCTGATCGCAGACGAGCCGACGACGGCGCTGGACGTGACGATCCAGGCGCAGATCCTCGACGAGCTCCGACGGCTGCGCTCCGAGACGGGGGCCGGGGTGATCCTGGTCACCCACGACCTGGGGGTGGTGGCCGACATCGCCGACCGGGTCGTCGTGATGTACGCGGGCAGAGTGGTGGAGCAGGGCACGCTCGACGAGCTGTTCTACGACCCGCAGCACCCGTACACCTGGGGACTGCTGGGCTCCATTACGCGCGTCGATCAGGATCGCTCACAGCGCCTGCCGGCCATCCCCGGGATGCCACCGTCGCTGCTCAGACCGCCTCAAGGCTGCCACTTTCGCCCGCGGTGCCCACACGCGTTCGATCGGTGCACGGAGGTACCGGAGCTGATCTCGCACCTGCCCGAGGCCCCCGCGCACCTCGACCGCTGCTGGCTGAGCACCGAGGACAAGCGCACCAAGCGGCACGTCGGTGATCAGATCGGACTCGCCAGCGCGGAGACGGTGATCTCGTGATCGCCGAGCCCGAGCCGCCGTCCGAGAACGGACAGCAGGCCGCGCCCGAGGCGGGCGCCGAGTCGGCGGGTCCCGGAAACGGCGCCAACCTGCTGGATATCGATCACCTGAGGGTGCTGTTCCCCGTCAAAGCCGGGTTGATCGTCGCGCGTCAGGTGGGTCAGGTTCACGCCGTCGACGATGTCTCCTTCGTGCTGCATGAGGGCGAGACGCTCGGCGTGGTCGGCGAATCCGGCTGTGGCAAGACGACGCTGATCCGGACGCTAGTCCGGCTGATCGAGTCCACCGCCGGTTCGATCCGCTTCCGCGGCCAGGACATCACCAAGGCCGGCCGCAAGCAGCTCCAGCCGATTCGCCGTGAGATGCAGATGGTGTTCCAGGACCCGCAGGCCTCGCTGAACCCGCGCAAGCGCGTGGCCCAGATCCTGGCCACGCCGCTCCAGATCCGCGGTGTGCCCAGAAACAAGATGGACAGCGAGAGCCGGCAGTTGCTCGAGCGCGTCGGCTTGCATCCCGAGCACCTCGGCCGTTTTCCCCACGAGTTCTCAGGTGGCCAGCGCCAGCGCATCGGAATCGCGCGCGCCCTGGCCGTCAACCCCCGGCTGATCCTGCTCGACGAGCCGGTCTCGGCGCTCGACGTCTCGATCCAGGCCCAGGTGATCAACCTCCTCGACGAGCTCCAGGCGGAGTTCCACCTCAGTTACGTGTTCGTCGCCCACGACCTGAGCGTCGTGCGGCACGTCTCGGACCGGATCATCGTCATGTACCTCGGCAAGGTGATGGAGGTAGCGCCGGCCGAAGAGCTCTACATCAAGCCGATTCATCCCTACACATCGGTGCTGCTGGCCGCGATTCCGATCCCGGACCCGGAGGAGAACCGTCGCCGCGTGCGCCAGATCGTCTCCGGCGAGGTGCCCAACCCGATCCGGCCGCCGTCCGGATGTCGTTTCCATACCCGCTGTCCGCGCGCGACCGAGGTGTGCCGCGCGGTCGAGCCCCAGCTGACCGAGTACGCCGGCGGCCACATCGCCGCCTGCCACCACCCGCAGAACGTGACCGCCGCGGAGATCGCCGCGGCCACCCGGTCGACGACATCACCCCTCAGCTCGGGCGAGCTCGCGCCCGAGGCCGACTGGGTGCAGGCCGCGCCGGCCGCCGGGTCGGCACCGGCGAATGGCGGATCCCAGGCGTAAGGGGTCCGACCGCCCCGCGTAAGGGGTCGGGTCGCCTAAGTCGCTCCATCCTGCCGATGTCTCAGGCAACGTCGCAGCTCATCCTCAGCTTCACGTGGATCTCACCAATAGGAGCGAGCAATGCATCCAGACCTCAACATTGCAATGGTCTCCGCGCGCGAGCAGGAGATCAGAGAGTTCGTCGTCGAACAACGCCGCGTCGCCAGCGCCCTATCCCGGTGCCGGGGCGCCGCCGGTCGGCTCGCCTTCTGGCGATACTTCCGTCATGCGGACGAGGCTGACCAGCACCCGGTTCGTCGGCCGGGCCGCCGAGCTGGCGGAACTCGAATCGGCGCTAGCGCAGGCAGCTGAGTGCCGGCCGGCGCTGGTCATCGTCGGCGCTGAGTCCGGGGTCGGCAAGACCCGACTGGTTATCGAGCTCGAGCGGCGGCTCGAGCAGCGCGGTCTGCTGGTCCTCCGTGGGGAGGGGGTGGAGCTGAGCGAGGGAGACCTTCCCTACGCCCCCGTGATCGCCGCGCTGCGACCGCTGGTGCGCGAGCACCATCCGGCGCTCGACGCGTTGACGGCGGCCAGCGCGGCGCAGCTGGCGGGGCTGATGCCGGGCCTCGGGGACGGTAGGGGCACCGACGAGCGGGGTGACGGCAGCGGTCAACTGCGGCTGTTCGAGGCCCTGCTCGAGCTGCTCGATCTGCTCAGCGAGGGGCAGCCGGTCGCGCTGATCCTCGAGGACATGCACTGGGTCGACCGTTCGACGCGGACGTTCGTGTCCTACCTGGCCCGCAGCCTGCGCGAAGAGCGCGTGCTGCTCATCCTCACCTACCGCAGCGACGAGCTGCATCGCCGCCACGGGCTGCGGCCGCTGCTGGCCGAGCTCGAGCGTCTAGAGCGGGCGCGGCGAATCGAGCTGGCGCCGTTCGACCGCGAGGAGCTGACCGAGGTACTGCGCGACATCCTCGACGGGGAGCCCACCGAGCAGCTGGTCACGCGTCTGTACATGCGCAGTGAGGGCAATCCGCTCTACACCGAGGAGCTGTTGGCGGCCGGGATGGACGGACGCGGCGCGGCGCCGCAGAGCCTGCGCGACGCGTTCATGCTTCGGATCGAGCGCCTGCCGGATGACGCCCAGCGCGCGGTGCGGGCGATCGCCGTCGGGCGATCCCTGGACGAGCAGATGATCGCCGACGTCACCGGGATCGGGCACGACGAGCTGTCCGCCGCGCTGCGTGAGGCGGTCGCCGAGCAGGTGCTCCGAGCGGGCGAGTCGGGCGGACTGTCGTTCCGCCACGCGCTGCTGCGCGAGGCGGTGTACGACGACCTCCTACCCGGCGAGCGGGCCGAACTCCACCTGGCGCTGGCGTGCGCGTTCGAGGCTCGAGCCGACGTCGAGCCGAAGCTCGACCCGCAGCTGGCCGCCACCATCGCCAATCACTACGCGATGGCGGGCGATCAACCGGCCGCCTTGCGGGCGACCGTCCAGGCCGCCCTCGCCGCCCAGGAGGTGCACGCCTACGGCGACGTGGCCGACCTCGCGGAGCGCGCGCTGGGTCTGTGGCCGAGGGTGCCGGACGCCGCCCAGACGCTGCCGCTCGACCACGTCGAGTTGATCCGGCTCGCGGTCACCGCGCACTCGATCGCCGGCGATAACTCGCGGGCCGAGGTGCTGATCCGCAGCGCCCTGGACGAGATCGACCCCGAGCGGGAGCGGGCGCGCTACTCGGATCTGCTGGCGCGCCTAGCGCGGACGCTGTGGTCGCTGAACCGGGGGGACGAGGCGATCGCGACCGCTCGGCGGGCCCTGGCGATGCTGCCCGAGGACCAAGTCTCGGTCGAGCGCGCCGCGCTGCTGGCCTGGCTGGCACGCACGCGCCACCTGCGCGGTCGCTACCGGGAGGCGCTCGAGGAGGGGCAGGACGCGCTGGCCAGCGCGGTGGCGGCGGGCGACCGCCGTTCCGAGAGCGAGGTACTCAATACGCTGGGGATGACCACGATCGTCCTCGGCCGCGTGGACGAGGGCGTGACCCTGCTCCGCCGCGCGCTCGAGATCGCGCGCGAGCACGACGACCTCGAACGGATGTCGACCGCCTACGCGAATCTGGCCGACGCGCTGAAGCTGGCCGGTCAGGCGGTGCCGGCCCTCGAGATCGCCCGTGAGGGCCTGGCCGCCACCCCGCGGCGGATGATGCGCGGCCACGACTGGCTGACGTTGACGGTTTCCGATCTGCTGTTCGAGGTCGGCGATTGGGAAGGCGCCCGCGCCTATCTCAGCCCGCCGCCGTCGAAGTTGGTCGGGCTCGGCTTGATGTTCCGCCTGCTGCGTGAAGCCGAGCAGACGCTCGGCGAGGGGGATGAGGCGACGGCCGATCGATGTCTGGCCGAGACCGAGTCGCTGGTGGCGACGACCAGCGAGCCGCAGTGGATCGGTACGTTCGGGGTGCTGCTGGCGGAGCTGCGCCGGCGTTCGCGCGATCTGGAGGGGGCGCGGGCCGCGGTGGCGCAGACACTGGATCGGATCGAGCTGTGTACCGATGACGTGTCCCGGATCGCCCGCGTGAGCGCCGTCGGCGCGTGCATCGAGGCCGACATCGCTCAGCGAGCGCGGGATCTGCGCGAGCCGGCGGTCGAGCGGGACGCCCGCGCCCGGGCGCGGATCCATGGGCAGCGGTTGCGCGCCGCCGCGGAGGAGGGCGGGCCGGTCGAGCGGGCCTGGAAGACGGTCGGGACCGCCGAGCTGGCCCGCGCCCGGGGACGCGACGATCCTCGGCTGTGGCTCAAGGCGGCGCGCGAGTGGGAGGCGATGGACTGTCCGTACCGCGGGGCGCTGGCCCGCCGGCGCGCGGCGGACGCGTACGTCGAGGCGGGCGAGCGCGGTGCCGCGGCGCAGGCCGCGGGCGAGTCGCTCGACGTCGCTCAGCGGCTCGGTGCGCGGTGGCTGATCGACGAGATCACCGCCCTCGGCGAACGGGCGCGGCTCGCCCTGCCGGCCGACCCTGGACGGCCCGACGGTTCCGCCCCCGAGACGCCCGAGCCCGACCCATTCGGGCTCACCCCGCGCGAGCTTCAGGTGCTCGCCCTGATCGCCGAGGGAGCGACCAACCGTCAGATCGGCGCCGCGCTGTTCATGGCCGAGAAGACCGCGAGCGTCCACGTGTCGAGGATCCTCGGCAAGCTCGGCGTGCGCAGCCGCACCCAGGCCGCCGCGATCGAGCATCGCCTCCATCTGGCCAGCCGGAACCCAACGAGTTAGCGCCGCGCACGGCGCGTTGCACTAGCGCAAACCGCCGCAGCGGGCGTGAAACTGAAGTCGATGGCTGGTCTGTTCCGTCGACCGTACGTCGCCGCGGATCTGGGGATCGTCGGCGCGGTCGCGCTGCTGATCGCGGTTCTGGTGGCGGTGGGTGCGAGCTCCTCCCCGGACGTCCCGACTCCCCAAGCGGACGCGCTGGTGACCGTGGAGCCGTCTGTGGTCGCGCCCCCGATTTCTTCGGGCTTTCTCGGGCTGTCGGTGGAGTACTCGACGGTCGTGGCCTACGCGGGCAGAGACCCCGCTGCGATCAATCCGGTGTTCCTGCAGCTGGTTCGCAACCTCACGCTGGGCCAAGCCCTCGTGCTGAGAATCGGAGGCGACAGCTCCGACACCACCTGGTGGCCGGTGCCCGGCATGGACCGCCCCGCCGGGGTCAACTTCACGCTCACTCCGCACTGGGTGAAGGTCGCTCGCGCCATGACCGAGGCGCTGGACGCCCGGCTGATTCTCGGCATCAACCTCGAGGCCGACAGCACCGAGCTCGCATCGACCGAGGCCCGCGAGCTGATCGGCGGGCTGGGCGCCAAGTACGTGCGGGCGCTCGAGCTCGGCAACGAGCCCGAGCTGTACGCCACCTTCCCCTACTACCGCTCCGCGGACGGGCAGAACGTGCCCGGCCGGCCACACGACTACGACTTCGCCGCCTTCCTAAGCGACTACACGCAATTTGCCGACGCGCTGCCGCCGGTGCCGCTCGCCGGTCCCGCGATCGGCGGCGCAGGGTGGACGGCGATGCTGAATCGATTCCTGGCCGCGCAGCCCCGCGTGGGGCTGGTGACGCTGCATCGATACCCGCTCCAGAAGTGCTACGTCAAAGCCGGCTCCCCGACCTACCCCACGGTGGCTCACCTGCTGACGTCGAGTTCGTCCAAAGGCCTGGCCGAGGCGTTCGCGCATCCCGTCGCGGTAGCGCGCGTGCACCGACTGCCGCTGCGGGTCGACGAGCTCAACACGGTGTCGTGCGGTGCGGTGCCCGCGGTCAGCCAGACGTTCGCCTCGGCGCTGTGGGCCCTCGATACGCTGTTCGAGATGGCCAAGGTCGGAGTCGAGGGGGTGAACATCCACACCTTCCCGGGCGCCGGCTACGCCCTGTTCACGTTCAGCCGCCAGAACGGTCAGTGGCGCGCCACGGTGGGGCCCGAGTACTACGGCCTGCAGATGTTCGCCCACGCGGCGCCGCCCGGTTCGCGGCTGCACGTCGTCTCCGGACGGATCCCCGCCACGCTCGAAGTCTGGGCGACGTCGACGGCCGATGGACGGCAGCGGATCCTTCTGATCAACCAGGACCCCCGGCAAGGTCAAGTGGTCGGCGTCCGCGCCGGTGCGCCCGGCGGGAGCGCGACGTTGGAGCGTCTGGAGGCGCCGAGCGTCGATGCGCGCAACGGCGTCACGCTCGGGGGCCAGAGCTATGGCGCCAGCACGACGACCGGGCGCCTCGCCGGGACGCCCGACCGAGCGCCGGTCAAGGCGCGGCGCGGGGCGTACGTGGTCACCATGCCGCCCATGAGCGCCGCGCTGCTCACCGTCTCTCCGTCATCCGCCGGGCGCTAGGCTCGATAACTATCGCCATCGCCGCTGCCCGACCGCGCCGGCTGGTCGTGTCCGGATGGGGTCAACCTGCTCGGCGAATACTGGCTGGGGAGTAACCGTCCCTCGGTGGTCTCGATCTTCGAGGCCGACGACTTTCGCCCGATCATGGAGCTCGAGTTCACCTGGGGAGACATGTTCGAGATCTCCTGTGATCCGGCGTGCACGCCGGAGCAGGGACTCGAGTGGGGCCCGGCAATCATCCAGGCGCGCGGACAGTAAGGCGGCTCTGAACTTGGCTCCGTGGGCTTGAACGAGGTCGGCAACGCCTAGACAGCCTGGGTCGGTCGGACGCGGCCGGGCTGGTTGCGGTGGCGCTTCGGGCGGCGGGAGCGGCGCTCCGTGACGCTCGATTTGCCTGGGGAAGGGGTGGCTGGGTGTTGGCTTCGGTGTACCTACGGTGGCAGCGCGGTCGCGACGGGCGGGGCGGGATCGCCGGGGGTTGTGGAAAAGTGATAAGTGCCGGTTTGCTCTCAACCGCCGTCTGAGCCTGAGCTTTGCCAAAAAGCCTCCACCCCTCGGCGGCAATTTGGCAAAGTTCGCGCTGGAGCCCACGGATCACCCGGGATCGCCGCGCCGAGAGCCATCGAACCGGCGATCCAAGGGGCGAGCGGCGGTTTACTCGCCGAATTCTTATCAGTCATTGACAAATTTCGCTGACCACGCCCGGCGCCTCGCGGCGAGTGGCTCGGCAGCCCCGAGGGCTGTGGCTAGCCGCCCCTTCCCAGCTAACCCGCCGCCGACCCGCTAGGCCGCGGAATTCGGAATCAATCGCCTACTCTGACCCCAGGACGAGGTCGAGTATCGCGAGCGCCGCCAGCAGTGCAGCATCATCGGGGACGATGTCGTTCGAGACCGCGTCGTAGGGTTCGCTGCCTTCGAAGATCGCCCAGTTCTCGATCTCGTCGCCGAGCCGCGACAAATAACGGATCCCCAGTAACGCCTCGCCATCCTCGGTGACTGCATGCTCGAAGACGTATCGCGACAGCTCCTGCGTGAGCGCGCGCGGAACTCGTCGACGAACATCGCCGGCATCCAGGTCATCGAAGCCGTAATGGACCAGGCGGCCGGCGAGGGCGACGCGGAGGTGCGCGAGCGAGGACGACTGGCCGACGTCGGCGAACGGACCGGAGTGTCGAGCAGTTCCGATCTTGCGGGTCTCGCACCAGCGACTCGGGACGACACCGGGCGGAATCGTCGGGAAGGCGTCCGCGTCATCTGGATCCACGACGAGCTCTTCGTAGGCGGCGACGATTACCGGGTCGACGCGGTACCGGGCCAACGTCTCGATGAACGCCCCGATCCGCTGCGAGCACGCGTAGAGGACCCGGTATTCGCCGCGCGGGTCGTCGTAGCGGTTGCCGAACGTGCCGTCCTCGCCCGCGTACTCCCAGGGTGGCCAGGCCCAGGCGTCCGGGTCGCGGCCGAGGCGGTAGAGGAAGCCTCCGGGACGCGCGACCGCCAGCGACGGAATCATCCGCCGATCAGAAACGCCCGCGCGGCTGCGATCACCGCGGGACCGACTTCCTCGAGCTCGCCTTCGCGGAGCATGCGCGCCGGGGAGCGATCCTCTAGCTGGGGGTTGAGGCCCTGGAACCAGGCCTGGGCGATCTGCGGCGACTCGACCTCGGCCAACGGGAGCGCGACCTGGAGGGCGACACGAAGTCGGTTCTGCACGTCGTTGCTGGGCTCACGGTCGCCGTCGGCCCACTGGCGCACGGCCCGCGTCTCCCTGACCGAACCGAGATAGGCGACGAGGCGAGCGCCGAGCACCGCTCGCAGCTCGGACACGACCTCGGCAAAGCTTGCGCGGACGGCCTTCGTATGGGCGGCGAAGTCTGGACGACCCTGGGTGATGGTCATTGCGTTCTCCTGGTTGACAGCAGAATATCACAGGTCAAATCCCAAGATAAATCACAAGCGTTTTCACAACGGGTGCGCCGGCGAGAGGATTTCGCGCTAGAGGTTGCTGGCCCTCGGGAGGGCGTAGAAGACGGCGATCGCGCCGCAGATGCCAAGGGTGATGTAGGGCGAGAGGAGCGCGAGCGGGGTCGCGACCGCGTACGGGATCAGCCCGGTCCGCGTCCTCGCCAGCAGCGCCCGCCGCTGCTCCTCGGACATCTCGACGGTCAGCAGATGCGCCTTGCGCACGAGCAGGTGGTGGTTGAGCAGCGCGAAGGTGAGCGCCATGAGCAGAAGCGAGCCGGCATAGACCGCGGCGGCGAGTTTCTCGCCGTGTTGTTCGCGCAGGTAGCTGGCCATCAGATCGGTGGCGAACGGCAGCACCGCGATCCAGAACAGGAGGAGGAGGTTGAGGAACAGAATCGGGTGGTCGACCTCGCGCAGCCGGCCGATCATCGCGTGGTGGTTGATCCAGATGATCCCGATGGTGAAGAACGAGATCGCGTAGGCGGCGTACTCGGGCCAGTGCCTGAGCAAATTGGACGCGAGATGTAGCTGGGGCGGGGTCGGGACGGTGAGGTTCAGTACCAGCAGCGTGATCGCCACCGCGATCACGCCGTCCGAGAACGCCTCCAGGCGGGACTTGCTCATGCCTGGGATTTCGCCCGCGGCGCGGCGAGTCCTCGTGTTCGCCGCCCAGCTCTCATACCCATTTATTCACGAGTTCGAGAAGTTCTCTTACGGGCTCGCCCGAACATCAGCTTCGCAATGAGCCCACAACGACTCCTCACACTCACTGGCCTTACGGCCGCGACCGCCCTCGGGGTGGCCGCACTTCCATCCGCCTCCTTGGCGGCCTCTGATACTTCGAGCGGCTCGACTCCTTCGCAGGAGGCGGTCAGCGGCAACTGGTCCGGTTACGTGGCCTCGGGGACGCAGTTCAAAAGCGTCTCCGGGAGCTGGGTGCAGCCGGCCGCGAGCTGCAGCTCGGGTCAGAGCTACTCAGCGTTCTGGGTTGGCCTGGGCGGAGCCTCCCAAGGCTCTCAGGCGCTGGAGCAGACCGGCACGCAGTCGGACTGCAACAGCAGCGGGCAGACCAGCTACTACGCCTGGTATGAGCTTGTTCCGGCGGCGCCGGTTCAGGTCAGCATGACCGTTCACCCCGGCGACCACATCTCGGCGAAGGTCACCGTCAGCGGTAACACCGTCTACGTTTCGCTGAACAACGAGACCACCGGCGGCTCCTTCTCGAAGACCCTCCAGACCAATTCAATCGACACCTCGAGCGCGGAGTGGATCGCCGAAGCTCCGTCCGAGTGCGACAGCGGCGGCAACTGCACGCCGCTCCCGCTGGCCGACTTCAGCAACGTCGCCTTCTCGAACGCGACCGCGACCGACAGCAGCGGCCACACCGGACCGATCAACGACTCGAGCTGGAGCTCCCAGGCGGTTGCCCTGAGCCCCAGCGAGGGGGGCAGCGGCTTCGGCTCGCAGTTCACCTCGACTGACTCGCAGTCCTCCTCGGCCGGCGCCCAGGCCTCCTCGCTCTCGAGCGACGGGTCTTCGTTCAGCGTCGCCTACGAGCCCAACGGCCCGACAGTCTCCGGATCCGGCGGCGCGGGCGGCGACGGGAACAGCGGTGGCTACGGCGGCGGCGTCCCGGGCGGCTCCGGCTACCCAGGCACCGGTGACCCGGCCTACGGTGGCGGCGGCAGTGGCTACGGCGGCAGTGGCTACGGCTACGGCAGCGGTGGCTACGGCTACGGCGGCGGTGGCTACGGCTACGGCGGCGGTGGCTACGGCTACGGCGGCGATCCGTACGGCGCCTACGGCGGCGACGGCGTCGGGGTCGGCGGTTACACGATCAGCCTCTACTAAGACTAAGCAGCTGACTCAGCTGGGCCGCCCGCAACCCAGGCGGTCCAGCGACTCGGCCACGGTGCGACGGTGGCGCTCGTCTTCGCAGACCGCGACGACGGTGCCACCGGAGCCGGTGTAGTTGGCGCTGGCTCCGCAGGCCCGGGCGCACTCGATCATCTCCACATGACGCGGATGCAGGGGCATCATCCGCCGGCGAGCGTCGAAGCTCCCATCCACGCAGCGGGCGAACCCATCGAGGTCGCCCGCTAGCAGCGTTTCACGGGCCTTCCGGGCCAGTCGCCCAAGCTCCGCAATCGCGTCGAGCACCGCGCTCTCGCCCCGCTCGGACCGGGCCCGCAGGTCGCTGTGAACAGGCCCTGAATCCTCCGCCGCGCTCGGCAGCCAGGCGATCACGATTGCGCTCGAGCCACCGAGTCCGACCCCGCGCGGGATCGACGTCGTCCAGCGAATCGCGGTGTCCCGCGCGGCCGGCTCGATCGCCTGCGCGAACCGCCGCACGGTGGCTCGCACCAGCCGGCTCGGCGGATCGACGGTGAGCTTGGTGGCGCGGGCGGCCACCGCGCGAGCTCGGTACTCGGGCACCGCCACCGCCAGCACGGCGCCCCCGTAACCGTCCGAAGGGTTTCCGGCCAGCGCTGCCCGCGCCGGGACATCGCCGTGCCCTTCAGCTGCGCGCATCCAGCAAGGCGGCCGCTCGGGCCCGGAGCGCCCCGCCGAAGCGCGGGTCGGTCAACGCGTGCTCGAGGAAGGCGGCGCAGTAGCCCTCGACGGAGCCGATGTCGAGCCGTCGCTCCTCCGCCGACAGCGGCACCGCGAGCACTGAAGCGCCGTCGGCCAGGAGCTGTCTGAGCGCATCGGTCAACTGAACCTCGCCCGAAGCATCGGGCCGCGTTTTCCGCAGGGCCCGGAACACCGCGGGGCCGAGCACGTAGCGACCCATGATGGCGCTCGTGCTCGGGGCGGCATCCGGGCTCGGTTTCTCGACCAGGTCGCGGACGCTCAAGCCGTCGCCCATCACCGCGATCCCGTAGCGCGAGACGAGCTCGCGCGGGACGTCCGCGACCGCGAAGGCGGCGGCGGCGTCGTCGGAGGCCTCGAATGCCTCGATCAGCCGCGCGACGATCCCCGGAGCGCTCGGTCGCTCCGACACGATCACCGCGTCGCCCAGCGCCACGACGACCGCGCGATCGTCGGCAAACCCCCGGGCGTAGCGGATCGCGTCGCCCAGTCCGGCCGGGCGGGCCTGCCGGGTGTAGAAAATCTGAAGCCCGGTCCGCGGGTCGATGAGCGGGGCGGTGTCGAGCTCGGGGTCGGCGTCGAAGTGGTCCTCGATCGCGCGCTTGCGCCGTCCGGTGACGAACAGCACGCGGGCGATGCCGGCCCGCACGAGCTCCTCGACCACGTACTGGACGACTGGTTTGTCGACCAGCGGCAACATCTCCTTCGGCTGCGAACGGGTGGCCGGGAGCAGTCGCGTACCGAGCCCGCCTACAGGGATCACCGCATCGGTTATGGCTGCCACACCGAGAAACTACGCGACGCCAAGCCGAGAAGCTACGCGACCTCGCGGTTGAACTGCTCGGCGCGATCGAGCGCCCCGCGGTAACCGGCGGCGAGCTGCTCGAGCGAGGCCTCCCACGTCCGCTCGCGAACCGCCGCCAGACCGCCGCGCCGTAGCCGCTCGTAGGTGAGCGTCGAGCTGACGACGGAGAGCAGCGCCTCCGCGAGCTGATCGGCGGCGGCGGCGGCCAGCAGCCCCGTCTCGCCGGGCTCGATCAGCGACGCCGGCCCGCCCTCGCGAACCGCGACCACCGGAAGACCGCTGGCCTGAGCCTCGAGCACCACCTGACCAAATGTGTCGGTCTGGCTGGCGAACAGAAACGCGTCCGCGCTGGCGTAGGCGCGAGGGAGCTCCTGACCGGACAGCCACCCCAGGAAGGTCGCGCTGTCGCCGAGCCGGTCGCGCAGCGCCTGCTCCTCCGGGCCCCCGCCGGCCAACACGAGGTGCAGGCGCGGGTCGCGCCAGCGCGCCGCCAGGTACGCGTCGGCGAGCAGCTCGACGCCCTTCTCCTTGGTCAGCCGGCCCGCGTACAAGACGTTGACCTGCCCGGGCAACAGGCCCGGGGTCCGGAGCGTGGGATCGAAGCGGGTCAGGTCAACGCCTCGATCCCAACGCCCGATCTTCTCGGAGTCAATCCCCAGCGTCTCGAGGCGCTCGTCGGTGGCGGTGCTGGGCGACAGGACCACGTCGCAGGCCGCGTAGAAGCCCCCGAGCGCCATCGCGGCCAGCGCCTCGAGCTGGGCCTGGCCGCTGCGCAGGCCGGCATAGGCGGCCAGCTCGGTGTGATAGCTGCCGACGATCGGGAGCTCCAGAACTCGAGCCACCAGCCAGGCGCCGAGCCCCGACGGGCCCGGCGAAGTGACATGCACGAGGTCGTAGCGCCCCTCGGCCAGCGCCTCGACGATCGCCGGCACGCTAGGCACGCCGACCTTGAGACCGCGGTAGAAGGGGACATCGACCTCGGCGACCGCGCTCAGGCGCCGGTCGACGTCGGCGTCGGTGCCGATCACCTCGACCTCGAACCCGGGCACCCCGCGATCGCGGATCTGCTGGATCGTGTGGGTGACGCCGTGCATCCCGCCGAGTCCGTCGGCGATCAGCGCGACCCGCGGTCGATCGCCGTCGCTGCGGGTCAGCTTGAGCTTTTCGCGGCCCAGGAAGGCTCCCGCGGCCGCGTAGGGAATCGCGGGCAGGCAGGCGTCGAACAGCCCGAGTGCCCCGCGCGCGAGATCGAGCTGCGCGCGACCGTCGGTCATCGCGACGAGCTCAGCGACGACCTGCCCCAGCTTGCGTTCGTGGATCCGCCGGGCGCGGCGGAACAGATCCGGATGGCTCAGCTCTCCCTCCTGGAGCAGCTCGAGGAGGCTGTGCTCGTCGATGTCGAGCTCCATCGAGCGGAGCCATCCCCGCAGCATCGCGCGGGCGTCCTCAGGACCTAGGTCGCGTGCCACCGGCCCGTGCCTGACGTCGCCTTCTCGCATGACGCGCTCGACGATCGTGAGCACCGCCGCCGGATCGGGGCGGCCGACGGACTGGCCGCTCCCCAGCGCCCGGATGGCCAGCGCCATCGCCGCGTGGGTCCATTTGGCGGCGCTGCCCTGCGCCCCGTGCGCGCCGGCGCGACCGGCCCGGATGTGCGCCAGAAACTCTTCGGGCCTGGCCGCGCACGGCGTCTCGGTGAAAGTCCGACCGATATCGATTCCGGCGTGGTCATCGGACCCCCCGATGGCGGTGCCGCCATGGGTCTCGATGTAGACGAACGCCGGGAGGTTCAGTTCCTTGGCGCGGGAACCATTGCGCGTCTCCCAGATCGGGAACAGCTGCGCCAGTCGCCGCCGGTGGCGCGGCGTGAGCGGCGCCTCGACGGCGTAGAAAGGATGCGCCAGCGCGGCCGTGATCTCGCGCCCGTGGAGGTAGATGGCGCACGCCTCGATGTCATCGTTGTGAGCTTGAAGCCAGTCGTGGTCGTCCTGGTTGATCCCATAGCAGAGGACGTGAACCGCCTGCGGCTCGCCCTTGAACCACACGGTCAGCTCTTCGGACACGAACGTGTCGGGAAGGTGATCGAGCGTGAGGGCGCCGACGATCGTGTCGTGGTCGGTGATCGTCACGAAGTCCATCCCGCGACGCTTGGCGAGTTCGTAGACCTCTTCGGGCGGGGTCGCGCACTCGGGCAGGCTTAGCGAGCGCTGAATCCCGAGCTTCGACAGCTCGGATGCTGTCGAGTGGACGTGCAGGTCGGCACGGCTGGTTTCGTTCATGGTCCAAGGATTGACCTGCAAAGAGCTCGGTTCGTGAAGAAGGGGCACACGTCCTGTAACGATTCCGTGAACGGCCGCAAGGGAAGCGGGCGGCTTCGAGAACCTTCACGGGATGCAGACGTCGATCGCCAGCCAGGCTGACCAGGCGGTGCTCGAGCGAAGCGAGGTGCGGGTCGAACTGACGCTGCGCCCGTTCGAGTTCACGATCCGTCGGGCGGGTCGCGGGCTGTGGCGGGCGGCGGGGTTGTGGGTCGTCGAGGGGACGATCCACGACCACTTCATCCAGTTCACCGAGGGCGTGGTGGCGCGGGAGGAGCTCGCGCCGCGCGAGCGGGCGGTACGGGCCTCGGTGACCGAGCGCGACGACGATGGCATCGAGCTGGACGTGCTCCTACAAGGCGGTCGCCGGGCGGGCCTACGTATGCGCCTGCCCGAACGGGACCGGATCGAGTTGGAGCTCTCCGCGGAAGGCGACCCGCTGCGGCTGGCGATCGACTGGGACCGGCGCTCCGAGGAGCGCTTTGTCGGCCTCGGTGCGCGCCACGCCACGCGGATGGATCAAGCGGGCCGGACGGTCCAGCTCGGCGCCGATCGCCGCTACACGGGGCCGGATTGCCCGGCCGAGATGCTGTCCGAGGGAGGGATCCCCCAAGGCGACTGCGCGCCCGTGCCGTGGCTGATCTCGAGTCGCGGCTACGGCGTGTGGGTGCGCACCGACGCCAACGGCACCTGTTTCGATCTGGCTGGGGAGCGCGTCTCGGTCTCCACCCGAGCACACGCCGGCCCACTGCGGGTGACGGTGATGACCGACGGTACGCCGGCGGCGCGCCTGCGCGGCTACTGCCGGCTGACCGGCTATCCGCGCGTGCTGCCGGAATGGGCCTACGGCTTCTGGAAGAGCCGCGACATGCACGAACACCAGGACGACGTGCTCGACGACTGGAACGGCTTCCGCCGCCACCAGATCCCGCTCGACGCGATCGTGCTCGACTCGCCGTGGGCCACGCAATACAACACGTGGGAGTTCAACCCTCATCAGTTCCCCGATGCGCGCGGGATGATCGCCGCGATGCGCGCCGACGGCGTGCGCACCGTCGCGTGGGTCACGCCGTGGACCAACCGCGACTCGCGCGACGGGCAGGTCCCCCCACAGTCGGCCTCGGAGCGGCTGTTCCGCGAGCCGGCGGCCAACTACGCGCCAGGGGCGTCAGCGGGCTACTTCGTGCGCGACGCCCACGGCGACCCGTTCGTGACCCAGTGGTGGATGGGCACCGGCTCGCCGATCGACATGACCAACCCGGCCGCCGAGCGATGGTGGCGCGGTCAGGCTAAGCGCCTGCTCGAGCTCGGAGTGGAAGGGATCAAGGCCGACGACGGCGAGGGTTACTACGTGCCTGACGACGTCCAGCTCTACGACGGGCGCTCGGGCGGCTCGGCGGCCTGGGCGCTGGGCGGTCTGCACCGCGACAGCATGCAGCGCGCCCTCGACGAGGTGCACCCCGGAGCGGGGGTCGTGTTCTGTCGCAGCGGTTGGAGCGGCCAGCAGACGACCGGCTTGACCTGGGGCGGCGATCAGGCATCGGACTTCTGGTCGCTGCGCGTGCTGCTGGTCGCCACGCTGAGCGCCGCGTGCAGCGGCATCTCGAACTGGTCACACGACGTCGGCGGGTATCTCGGCCATCGCCTCGTGGAGCGCTGCCCGCCGGAGCTGCTCGTCCGCTGGTTGCAGTTCGGCTGCTTCACGCCCCTGATGCATGCCCACGGACGGATGCCGCAGGAGCCGTGGAACTACGGCGATCGCGTGCTCGACCTGTATCGAGCCTACGTGCTGTTGCACGAGCAGTTGGTTCCCTACGTGCGGGCGGCCGCGCTCACCGCGGCGCGGAGCGGACTCCCGATCATCCGCCCGCTGTGCCTGGTCGATCCGCAGGATCCGCGCGGTTGGACGATCGGCGACGCCTATGGCTACGGTCCGTCTCTGTGGGTCGCGCCGGTGCTCGACGACGGCGCGCGCGAGCGAGAGGTGGGGCTCCCCCGCGGGGAGTGGATCGAGACGTGGTCGGGAGCGGCCGTGCGCGGCGGGGGCGAGGTCGTGGTGCCGGCGCCGGTCTACCAGATCCCCGTGTGGGTCAGGGCGGGGTCGATCGTCGTCACCTGTCCGGCCGCCGAGGTGGTTCGCGGACTCGGGGACGTTCCCGAACTTCAGCGGCCTCTGATCGCGACGCTGTGGGGCGAGCCGCGACTGGGGCATGCTGCGGTTCGGCTGGCCGACGGGACGCGGATCGCTTGGCGGCGGGGCGAGTGGTCGGTGGCGGCGGAGCGGCCGGTTCAGTTCCGGACGGTCGAGGGGCGATAGCGCCGGGCCGTGGCGCCGGCCGGAGGTCAGGCGCACCCGCGCCGCCACCGTTCAGGACTCGGCGGGCGTCGCCCCGGCGGGCGCCTCGGGCCGCGGGACGACCGGACCGGCGTCCTCGCGCAGGCCGAACCGTTCGTAGACCCGGCGCAACGGCTGGGGTGCCCACCAGTTGGCCGCCCCCAGCAGCGCCATCAGCGACGGCACGAGGAGCGCGCGCACGATCGAGGCGTCGATCAGCACGGCGAGGGCGGCGCCGATGCCGAGCTCCTTGATGAACACCAGCGAGGAGGTCGCGAAGGCGACGATGGCGACCGAGAACAGAAGCGCCGCGGCGGTCACGATTCGCCCGGTTCGCTCGAGGCCGACCGCGACCGCCTCCGAGTTGGATGCGCCGCCATCGCGCGCCTCCTTGATCCGCGAGAGCAGGAACACGCCGTAGTCGGTCGCCAATCCGAACCCGACCGCGAACAGCAGGATCGGCTGGGTCGCGTCGAGAGCGCCCAGGCTCTTGAACCCGAGCAGACCCTCGAGGTTCCCGTCCTGGAAGATCAACACGAGGATTCCGAATACGGCGCTCAGCCCGAGCGCGTTCATGATCACCGCCTTGACCGGCAGGACCACGGACCCGGTCATCAGGAACAGGACGATCACCGTGGCCGCGACGATCACCGCGAGCACGAGCGGCAGGTGGACGCCGAGGCTGCTTTCCAGGTCGACATAGGCAGCGGTTTGGCCCGCCACGCCGAGGTAGTACGGCTCGTGGAAACCCCGGACGTCGCGGACGAGGTGTTCGGTGGCATGGCTCAGCGGTTGCTGGATGGGGGCGACGTAGAGCACCGAATCGGTCTGGCCGGCCGGTTGTGCCGGGGTGACGGCCGATACGTCGGGCAGGGCGCGGAGACGGACCGTGAGCGCCTGCGCCTCCTCGGAGGTGGGGCGGACGCCGACAACGACGTCGAGTGGCGCGGTTCGGTTGGGCGGGAACTCGGAGTTCAGGGTGTCGTACACCTGGCGCGCGCTGGCGGTGGCCGGCAACGCGCGCGCGTCGACCGAGACGAATTTGATGTTGAAGAACGGGAGCCCGAGCACGATCAACACCGTGGCGCTGGCGATCGCGATCGGCGCCGGGTGGCGCATCACGAACCGAGCCAGCCGGTACCAGCTGCCGCTTTGGGTCGGCCGCGCCTCGCGTTCGGCGGCGCGGGCCAGCCATTTGGGGGAAAGCGAATTGACGCGCGGTCCGAGCACGGCCAGCAGCGCGGGGAGCACCGTCAGGGCCAGCGCAGCGGCCACCACCGCGACCAGCAAACCGGCGATCCCCATCGAGTAGAGGAAGCGCTGCGGGAACAGCACCATCGCCGCGATCGAGATCGCGATCGTGGTCGCGCTGAAGATGATCGTGCGGCCCGAGGTCTGCAGCGTGCGGCGCAGCGCGTCGACGCCGAACCCGAGGGTGGCGGTCTCCTCTCGGTAACGGGAGACCATGAACAGGCTGTAGTCGATTGCGAGCCCGAGGCCGAGCCCGGTAGTGAGGTTGAGCGCGAACACCGACAGGTCGACGAACGACGAGACGATCCGCAGCATCAAGAACGTCACCAGGATGGCCAGCCCGCCCAGGATCGGGGGCAGCAGCGCGGCGACTAGGGAGCGGAAGAACAGCAGCGAGAGCAGGAAGATGAACGGGAACGCGAGCAGCTCCGCGTGCTCGAGGTCGTGGCTCACCTGGGCGCTCACCTGGGCGTTGGCGATCGCGATGCCGCCGAGCTTCACATCCGACTGGCCGGCGAACCGATTCTCGATCTCGCTCGCGTCATCGGCCAGCCGCTTGTCTGACAGGGGCTTGAAGAAGACCGCCACGTAGGTCGAGCGGCCGTCGCGCGAGACCATCGCCGGGTCGCCGGTGTCATACACGCTGAGCACGCTCGCGACGTCGGGCGAGGCCCGCAGCTCGCTCTCCACCACCTCCACCCGCCGGCGCGCGGCGGCAGTGTGGACATCGCCCGAGCTGACCAGGGCCACCACGCCCGGGTCGAGCTGGCGGCCCGCCTCGGCCTGGAAGCGGTTGGTCGCCTGGACCGACTGGGTCGCGGGGTCGTTGGCGCCGTATGGACTCAGGTGCTTGGCCACGCCGGACCCGAACACTCCCGCCACCACGGCAACGACCACCGCCACAAACAGCACCCGCCGGCCGTTGGCGTCCAGGAACCTGGCGAGCCCGGCCAGCACCGCTACCCCTCCGGCGCCTCGGCGGCGAGCCTGGCTTCGGTCTCGGCGCACCATTGGATGAACCACTCGGTGAAGCCAATCCCGAGCTCCAGGGTCAGGAAGGGGCCGGTCTTGGCCTGACCCGGGGGCGGTCCGACCGAGCGCAGCTGTGCGAGCTTTCGCTCGTGGCGCAGCCGCATCTGGCGAATGTTCTCGATCCGTCGCTCGGGCAGGCTGTCCGAGAAGAACAGCTTCAGCATGCCCTCGTCGCGGACCTCGTAGAGCTGCTCCTCGTCTGACTCGAGCCAGCCATTGAGCGCCGCCCGCCCCGGCTCGGTGAGTTCGTAAACCACTCGGGGTCGCGCTCCGGTCGGCTCGGGCGCGCCGAGGATCAGCCCCTGCTCCTCCAATCGCTTCAGCTCGGGATAGATCTGCCCGTAGCTCGCGGCCCAGAAATGACGCGTGGACTTGTCGACCAACTGCTTGATCTCATAGCCCGTGCGCTTGCCCATCGCGACCATCCCAAGAATCACCCTGCCCGTCGGTGTCAATTGCGGCGGCATGCATCGCCAAAATACATCTGGCCGATATATCTTGCAACTATATTTTTGAACTCGTGGACCGGTCTCGATCAGCGGCCACGAGGTGCTCGGAGTCGCGCGGGCGCCTTGCGCTCCCAGGCGTCCCACAGCAGCTCCGATAGTAGATCCGGATCGGCTCCCGTCAGGCGCACTCTGACCGCAGCGAGCCGCTTGCCCCACCAAACCTCTGCACAGACGTCCGGACGGGCGTGCACCGCGGTCAGGATGCCCGGCTCATCGACCATCACGTTCATGTGCTCCCCGTCCCACAAGGTCGCGAAGATGCGGCCGGCGACGCGGAACGAGGGCCGTCCATGGTGATCCTGCTCGGTCGCCTCTGGGAGGGCGAGGGAGAGGCGACGGGCCTGCGCTACCGAGACCACGGTCCGCCCACCATAGGGGTGGACCCGGGCGGGTGCGGGGGACGGTCGTCACGGTCATGGGGAGGCCGGGTTTGGGGCGGGGCGTCGGCGGTCGGGGCGGGGGTCACCCTCCCCAGCCGGGCGACTATGCTCGGCACTTGTGCACTTCGACCACCTCACCGCGCCCGAGCAGCGGGTGCTCGGGTGCCTGATCGAGAAGCGCTGGACCACCCCCGACCAGTACCCGCTGTCGCTCAACGCGCTGCGGCTGGCCTGTAACCAGTCCACCAACCGCGATCCTGTCACCCGTTATGACGAGGCGACCGTGCGGGAGGCGGCGCAGCGTCTGTGTCGCTACGGGCTCGCGCGCCTGGCCAGCGGCCATTCGAGCCGGGCGATCAAGTATCGCCACCTAGCCGAGGAGGCGCTGTCGCTCGGCCGCGAGGAGCTCGCGGTGCTCGCCGTGATGCTGCTGCGCGGCCCCCAGACGCCCGGCGAGTTGAAGGCCCGCAGCGAGCGGATGGCCAGGCTCGATTCGCTCGAGGAGGTCGACTTGGTGCTCTCCACGTTGATCGAACGCCGCTACGCGCGGCGTCTGGAACGGCGGCCCGGGCAGAAGGAGGACCGCTACGAGCAGCTGCTCGGCGGCGGGAGTGCGGAGGACGGTGGCGCGGGAGCCGACCACGGCGCGGTGGCGGCCGCCCCGGCGATGGCTGCCGAGCCGGGGACGAGCTCAGTGCCGACTCCCTCGCCGACAATCGGCGCGCCGGCGACCGCGCCGACGCGGTTTGCGCCAGTCGGCGGGACCACCGCCACTTCTTCGCCGTCAGCCGCCCGAATCGCCACCGACGGGCACGCGGCCGAGTTGAGCAGCCGCCTCGGGGACCTGGAAGTCGAAGTGGCCCTGTTACGCGACGAGCTGGACGCGCTGCGGACCGAGCTGGCGGCCCTCCGGGACTCGCAGCCAGAGGTCACCGAGCCCGAGCCGGCGGGGCGGAACGACACCGTCCGACCTTGACTGCCGGTCATACCGAGGGTGCGCGGATTAACGACGATATTCGTCGCTTTTCCGCGCAGGGTTACGGCCCACAGCGCTCTACCGGGCCCGCCTGGCCGTCGATCCCCGGGTCCGGAGATCGGGCTCGATCAGGACGCGCCGGCGTCGGCGCCGACCATCGATCGCCGCCAGCACCATCCCCACCGCTACCTCCACCGGCCGCTCGGACTCCCAATTGAAACTGGTCAGCGGTGGCGTGAGCAGGTCGGACATCGGGTGGTCGTCGTACCCGATGACCGACACCTGGTCGGGGATCGCGAGCCCGAGCTCGCGGGCCGCGCCGTAGACGCCGTAGGCGATCGAATCTGAGAAACAGAACACCGCGGTCGGGCGTGGGGCGGTGGAGAGCACGTCGCGGGCGACCTCGGTGGCGTCCTCCAGCTCGTATTCGCCGCTGAAGATCGAGGCGTCGATCCCCAGGCGGTCGGCCTCCTCGCCCACGAACACTTCCGCGGGCCGGTCGGTGGTCGGCGAACCCGGCGGGCACAGCACGGCGATCTGGCGATGGCCGAGCTTGGCGAGGTGCTCGAGCGCGCACCTGACTCCGCTGCGGTTGTCGAACAGCACCTCCCCGACCGTGGACGCGTCGGCCAGCGCGTCGCCGATCGAGACGACCGGCAGCGCCTCGGCCAGCTCGGACCAGAAACCGTCGGACGGATCGACCGGCGTGAGGATCAGCCCGTCGACCTGTTGGTCGCGGAGTTGCGCGGCCAGCATCCGCTGACGACCGGGATCGCCGCCGGCGTCGAGGATCAGGGCAAAGTAATCCCGCGCGAGGAGGGCGCGGCCGGCCTCGGCGACGAGTCGCTGCTGCCACAGATCCTCCAGCGAGGGTCCGAGGATCCCCACCATGCCGGTCCGACCGCTGGCCAGCGCGCGCGCGATGGGGTTGGCCTCGTAGCCGAGTTCATCGGCGACCTTGCGAACGCGCTCCTGCGTCTCCTCAGAAACCTGCATGCCGCGGAGCGCGTACGAGACCGCTGCCGGTGAGACCCCGGCGGCGTCGGCCACCTCACGGATCGTGACGCGCTTGGCGGTCGGGCTCACAGGTGCAAGCCTAGTGGGCGGGCGACCCCGGCGGGCTCGATGGGCGGGCGACCCCGGCGGGCTTGACAAATTGTGTCTGAATCGGTTCACTGAACCGATTCATGAACCGGTTCAGGAAATCCGCGCCGGCCGAGGGCCACGAGCGACCTGGCACCGACGCGGGGCCGCCGCCGTGTGGCCAACCACCCGCCGCGATCGACGTTCACCAGCATCTGTGGTCGGCGTCGTTCGTGGCCGCCCTGCGGGCCCGCCGGCAGCCGCCGCGGCTGCGCGGCTGGACGCTCGACCTCGCCGGCCAGCCCGCCGAAGCGATCGACCCGGGCTGGCACGACCCGACCGCCCGGGCCGCCGAGGCGCGCGCCGACGGCTTGGGCCTCGCGCTCGTGTCGCTGTCGAGCCCGCTGGGAATCGAGTTTCTGCCGGCGGACGAGGCGGGCGAGCTGCTCGAGGCCTACCACGAGGGCGCGCGCGCCCTGCCCGACCCATTCGGGGCGTGGGCCGCGGCTTGCATGTCCGAGGTCGATCCGGTGGCCGTCGAGCGTGAACTCGGGCGCGGCTTCGTCGGGCTGCAACTGCCGGCCACCGCCTTGCTCGAGGGCGACGGCTACGGGCGCGCGAGGCCGCTCCTCGACCTGCTGGAAGGCGCCGACAAGCCGCTGCTCGTCCACCCCGGCCCGGCGGCGCCGGCGACCAACGACGAGCCGGCGTGGTGGCCCGCGCTGGTCTCGTATGTGCAGCAGATGCACGCGGCGTGGTTCGCCTTCCGCGTCCATGGCCGACCACGTCACCCGCGACTGCGGGTGTGCTTCGCGATGCTGGCCGGACTGGCGCCGCTGCACGGCGAGCGGTTGGTCAGCCGGGCCGGGCTGCGGAGCGCGATCGACGACGGGGTGTTCCTCGACGTCTCGTCGTATGGGACCCGGGCCGTCGACGCGGTGGTCCGGGTGCTCGGCGTCGACGGCCTGGTCAACGGGTCGGACCGGCCTTACGCGACCCCGGTGGATCACCAACTTGGGGAGTCGGTCCAAAACGCGATCCGCGCCGTCAACCCGCTTCGTCTTCTCGACCTGAACAAGGAGGTGTCTGATGACCTGGCCGTCGCTTCCTGCGCGCAATCTTGAGCGCGCGGAACTTGAGGAGCTCGTCGATGAGCTCGCGCGGGCCCCTGAGACGTGGCGCGAGCGCGTCGCGTTCTCGGACCGGGAGCGCCACTTCGTCTCGCTGTACCGGGACGATTACGTGGACGTGTGGTTGTTGTGCTGGACGCGGAACAACGACACTGGCTGGCACGATCACGACATCTCGTCGGGCGCGGTGCGGGTCGTCGAGGGCAGGCTGACCGAATCAAACCCCCGGATCGGTGGCGAGCCGTCGGTTCGGTCGGTGCCGGCGGGCCACGCGTTCTCGTTCGGTCCCGAGCACATCCACCGGCTGACCGGGGAGGACGAGCGGTCGGTGTCGATCCACGCCTACTCCCCGCCGTTGTGGCGGCTCGGTCAGTACACGATCGACGGCGATGGCGTGATGCGTCGCATGTCGGTCAGTTACGCGGACGAGCTGCGCCCGGATCGGGCGCCGCTGGCTGCGTGATCCGGGCCACGATCGGCTCATAGGCCCGGTCGGCGTACCGACGCAGGTCGCCGGCGCTCAGCAGTTGCACGGGATGGGGAATGAACACCATCCGGTAGTCCGGCATGCCGAGCACCCGAGCCTGCTCGAGCGCCTCATCGACGAACGGCTCGGTTGCCACCGCCGCGGTCGGGATCCCCAGCCGCTCGAGGCGCACCATGTCGTGCACACTGCACGACGTACACGACCCTCAGTCGGCGAGCCCCTCGACGGCGAGGTCGCCGCGATCGGCGATCCGGCGGATGATCTCGGGGGCGGCGGGCTTCGAGAAGATCTTCTTGACCACACGGAAGGTCTTGGCTCCCTGGGCTTGGAGGAGCTCCTCGATCGCGTCGAGGAACTCATCGCCGCGCCGCTTGTTGATGTCGAGCAACGCCACGGTGGCTCCGGCCAAACTCGCCGGGCGCGGGGCCAGCGGCTCGGACACCTGCCGCCGCTCGTCGAACGGGCTCACGTATTCCACTTGACCTCCTTCGAGATTACCTCGCCATCCATCCCCAGACAGGGGCCGAATACCGCCGAATAGCGGCCCGCCTCGCCGCCGGCGACGATCAGCATGATCTCGTCCGGGTCCTCCCACTTGCCCACCAGCTCCGCGTCGTCGGCGGCGTGCACCAGCGGCGTCGTCTCGCCCCAGCGCAGCTCGGCGGCCGGCCGGCGCACCGCGGCGAACATCTCCTCCCGCAGACGCTGCTTGCTCCACCCCGCGGCACTGAATAGCTCCGCGTGCTCGGGGCAGATCACGAACAGCGATACGCCGCCGAGCGGCCACCAGTTCGGGCTCCAGGTGGCTGCCGCAGCCCAGCCCAGAACGCGGGCGAGCTCCTCGGGGCTCTGGCTGCGATGGTCGGAGATCGACAGCGGCGCGTCCGCGCCGAGCAGCGTGACGACGGAGCGATCGGCGGGGAAGCCGCGCTCGACGTGGAGCGGTTCCCACGGGCTCACCTCTTCGTCCTCAGCCAGGCACAGCCCGAGCTTGCCCGGATTGCCCAGCGTGGCGCGATCGAGCCGGCCCGGGTAGCCGCCGCCGGTGAGGCTGACCAGCAGCCGCAGCGCCCGTCCGATCGTCAGATTGGCCCGCCACCCCGGACCGAGCGCGCCGATCCCGGCGTTCAGGCCGATGGCGTCGCGGACGGGTCCGTTGACGATCACGAGCTGGCCGGCGGGCTGGGTGGTTACCGCCTGCCCGTTCAGGTTGAAGGCCGGCTCGAGCGCCGCTTCGACGACGGCCAGGACGACCGGGAAGTACTCGGGGCGGCAACCTGCCAGCACCGCGCAGGCGGCCACGCGCTCGAGCGTCGCCTCGCCCAGCGCCGGCGGCACCTCCCCGAGCGAGGCCGAGGGGTCGCGGCCGTCGAGCATCGCCGTGACCCGCTCGCGGGTGGGCGGGATCACCGGCAGGCCGTCGGTCCACCCGCGCTCGAACATCTCCTCGAGCTCATCGAACCCGCCATCGCCGTCGAGCAGCGCGAGCGTCTCGGCGTCGTAGGTGCTCTTGGCCGCGCAGCCCGGCTTGCGCCGTGGTGGCTCGTCGGTGATCGACGGAGCCGCGGCGCCAACCGCTTCACAGGCTCGGTCGAACACCGCCTGGAGACGGTCGACGTCCCACCCGACGACCCGCTCGAGCACGGCCCCGTCGCGATCGACGAGCACGGTGGTGGGCAGACTCTGGAGCTCGTAGGCGCGCGAGATTTCATAAGGCGCGGGCTCGGCGAGGACGATCCCGCTGAACCCCGACCGGCGCGCGACGCGGGCCGCGACCTCGACGGGATCCTCGAAGATGGCCGCGATCCCGACGCCGCCGCGCGACACCGTCGCGGCAGCCGGCGCCAGGCGGCGCAGGGCCATCGCACAGGTGGGGCACTCCTCCGACGCAAACACGATGATCGCCGGTCCATGGGCGATGAGATCGGCGAGCCGCATCGGGTCCCCGTCGGCGCGGGCGAGCTCGAACTCTGGAGCGACGGTCGAGCCGGTGTTGATCACTCCACCATCGTGGCACGTCCGCGACCGGCCACGATTCGGCCGTCCTTGACCACCAGCCAGATCCGCGCCGGGTCGTTCAGCACGCGGACGTCGGCGAGTGGATCGCCGTCGACGATCAGCAGGTCGGCCGCCGCGCCGCTCACCACGGTGCCGACGTCGTCCAACCCGAGCGCCTGGGCCGACCCTCGGGTCGCCGCGACGATTCCCTCCAGCGGCGATAGACCGCCGTCCACCATCCGCACGAGCTCGATCGCGTTGTCGCCCGGCGGCCCGCTGTCGTGGCCCATGGCCACCGTCACGCCGAGCGTCCGCGCTACCTCGAGCGTGCGGTAGGCCTCCGCGAGCTGGCGCTTGGCCTGCTCGACGAGCGCGGGCGCGAAGTCGTCGGTGAACCGCTCGGCCAGGTCGTGGAAGGTGCTCAACGTCGGCACGAGCACGATGCTCTGCTGGGCCATCGAGGCGAGCAACCGAGGCTCGCGGTGCAGCGACAGGCCGTGCTCGATCGTGTCCACGCCGTGGCTCACCGCCAGCCGGGCACCCTCGAGACCCTCGACGTGAGCCGCCACCCTCACGCCGAGCCGGTGCGCCTCGTCGACGATCGCGCGCAGCTCCTCCATCGTCATCTGCGCCGGCTCGGGATCCTCGGCCAGCACCGAGCGGGCGCCGGTCGCCATCAGCTTGATGAAGTCCGCGCCGCGCCGAAGTTGCTCGCGCACCGCCTTGCGCATCTCCTCGGGGCTGTCGGCCTCGCGGTACATCGTTCCGAACATCGCCCCGCCCGGCGACGTGGCCGCGATGATCCGGCCGCAGGAGAGGATTCTGGGCCCGTCGACGAGTCCCAGGCGGACCGCCTCGCGCAACACGATCGCCTCGTCGTCGTAGGACCCGACGTCCCGTACGGTCGTCACGCCCGCGGCCAGCAGCGTGGTGGCGGTCTTGGCCAGGACGAAGTAGCCGAGCTCACGCGCGCGCGGCAGCTCACCGGCCAGTGGCGCGGGCGGCCCGAAGCCGGGGCTGCGCAGCACGTCGCTGTAGATGTGGGCGTGAGCATCTATCAACCCGGGCAGCAGCGTCCGGCCGCCAACGTCGATGGCGCCCTCGGGCGGCTCCCCCCCGGCGGTGTCGACGCCGGCGATCCGACCCGCGTCGACGCGCACCGCCGCGCGCTCGGACGGGGCGCCGCCGGTTCCGTCGATGACGCGGGCATTCCACAGGAGCATCGCTCGCCGGACCCTACACGCCGTCGCCGACCAGCAGCGGCGTCCACCGAGGGGCGTCGGCGACCAGGCCGCCCGTGGCGATCAGCGCCCGCACGCGCTCCACGTCCCCGGCCAGAGCGCGGTCCTCGGTGATCGGCGGAACCACCTCGGCAATGGCCTCGATCGCGCGCGTCAGCCCCGGCGGCACCCTGCCGGCAGCGAGGTCCGACGCCTGCCGCTGCGCCACCAGCTCGTGCGCGACGCCCAGCTCGAGATTGGCGCAGATCCGCTCGAGCTGTCGGGCCACCAGCACGGTGTGGGCCTGGAAGTCCTCCTGCCCCGTCGAGCCGTCGAATACGTGCACCGACGCCGGCGCCGCGAGCGTCCGTGCCTCGGCGGCGAGCCCGATCACCTGTTTGTGCAGGATCACCAGCCCCGACTGACGGCCCGGATCGCGGGCGAGCTGCTCGGGCAGGCCGGTGAAGCGAGAGTCGAGCAGCCGGTGAAGTCGCTTCTCGACCAGATTCAGTACCTGCACCAGGGCCACCCCGAGGGCTCCCAGGCACAGGGTGATCGCCTGGGCGTGGAAGTTGCCCGTCGGGTAGAGCCCCTCGGGTTCGTCCCCCGCTGCGGTGAGAAACACCGGACTGTCGGTCACCGCTCGCAGCTCGCGATCAAGCTGTCCGTACACGTGAGCGAGTTGGTCGAGCGCCGCCCCGTGCACCTGCGGGATCACGCGCAGCGAGACGGGGGCCTGAGAGCCATCCCGCATCCCTCCGCCACCGGCCAGCAGCTCACCCAGCTGAGCGTGAACCAGCCGTTGTCCGGGATCGCCTTTGAGCGCACCGATACGGGCCGAGTAAGGTCTGCGCGACGCCCCCATCAATGCGATCGCCAGCGCCCCGGCCAGCGTGGCGTGCGTCAGCAACGCGTCGGCGCGCGACGCCAGCGGGACGGCGAGCGCGGGGGCCAGCGGCGCGCCGTTGATGAGCGCGATTCCCTCCTTGGCGCCGAGCCGGTAGGGCTCGACGCCGCGCGCGGCCAGCGCTTCGGAGGCGGGGATCGCATGCGCACGCCCGTGCACGAAGCCCTCCCCGACCAACGTCCCAAACAGGTGCGCGAGCGGCACGATCTCGCCGGCGGCTCCGGTCACGCCCGCCGGGACGACGGGGAACCAGCCGTCGTTGAGGCGGTCGGCGATGAGCTGACACAGGGCCGCGCTGACGCCGGCGTGGCCGCTGAGGAACCCGGTCAGCCGCAGCAGCATCGCCCCGCGGACCACCGGCTCGGACAGCGGCGGGCCGAGCGCCGCGGCGCGCCCGACGAGGATCGCGCGCTGAAACGCCTCCTGGTCGACCGGCTCGATCGGGCGCCCGCTCAGATAGCCGAGACCCGTGTTGACGCCGTACGCGGCCCCGCCCTGCTCGAGGTACCGAACCAGCCGTTCCCGGGCGCGATCGACCCCGGACAGCAATTCGGGCGTGAGCGCGAGCCGCTCGCCGGCGAAAGCGACCTTGCGGAAGAGCGCCAGGTCGAGCTGGTCGTGGCGCTCGAGCAAGATCATGTTCGTAAAGAGAACCTAACTTGACACTTGTGGACCGGGTGTGAAAGAAACCAGCGGATCCATCGGCCGAACGTCGTTCCACCGGTGGGTCAATGGAGATGGTGACTGCTATTGGGTCTCGGAGCGTCCACAGTTCCCGCTCAAAATCCGCGGGAGTGTCCGCCGTGCTCGATGTCCTTGACGCACTTGACCGTACCGGCCCCGCGACGCTGGCGGAGCTCGCGCGCGAGACCGGGGTCGCCAAGAGCACGCTCCACCGAGTGTGCTCGGCGATGGCCGAGCGCGGCTGGGTCGCGCGGGAACCGTCCAATGGGCGGATCGAGCTCGGGCCCCGGGTCGCCTGGCTCGCCCGGGTCACGCCGGCCTCGGCCTTGACCGCCAGCTTCCACGCGGTCGCCGCTCGGCTGGTGGCGCGCCACAACGAAACGACGTGTCTGACCGTGCTCGACGGCCGCGACAGCGTGTTTATCGCCAAGGAGGAGACCTCCCATCCGGTCCGCCTGATGACCGCCGTGGGCAGCCGCTTGCCGGCATTCGCGGCGGCGTCGGGCCGCGCGATGCTGGCCGATCGTCCGGACGCGGAAGTCGTGAGCCTGTACGCCGGATGCGAGCTCGAGACCCCCACGGGCCGAAGGTTGGAGGGGGTCGGCGAGCTGCTGGCGATCCTGCGCGAGACCCGCCGGCGCGGGTACGCCGAGAACATCGATGAGACCGCGCTCGGCCTGCACTGCATCGCGGCGCCAGTCGGGCCGTCTGGACGCGTCGCCGCCGCGATCACGCTGTGCATCCCGAGCGGGCGCGTTGCGCCGGAGCGCAAGCCCGAGCTCGTCGAAGACCTGCTGGCCGCCGCACAAGAGCTTGTCCCTTTGAGTCGTTTCCACGACGAACTCCGAACCTAGAAAGGTCCCTGTATGAGCCGACGGCATTCCGATCTCGATCCGCTGCGCACCGGGCGCACGGACCTCGAGAACCATTACATCGACGAGCTCGTCTCCGGCCGTCTGAGCCGCCGCGACTTTCTCCGGCGCGGCAGCGTGATTGGGATGTCGGCGCCGCTGCTCGGCGCGATCCTGGCCGCCTGCGGTTCGTCGTCGAGCTCGTCGTCCAGCGCGTCGAGCGCGACAACTGCGTCGACCTCCAGCGCGCCGGCGGTCAAGGGCGGCGTCTTGAACGTCGCTTCAGTAACCCCCGCGGCGGCCGTCAACCCACTTACCGTGGCCGACGCCGGCGGCCTGACGATGCTCAACCAGACCGGTGAATTCCTGATCTTCGACAGCAACATCAAGCTGATGCTCCAGCCGATGCTGGCGACGAGCTGGAGCCACAACGGCGACGGGAGCGTGTGGACGTTCAACCTCCGCCCCGGGGTCACCTTCCACAACGGCGCGTCGATGACGGCGGATGACGTCGTCTACACGTTCCAGCAGCTGTCGGATCCGAAGAACGCATCCAACGCGCTGTCGGTGTTCACGGGGGTGCTCACTCCGTCAGGAGTGAAAGCGGTCAACCCCACGACGGTGCAGTTCACCCTCGAGGCGCCGAACGGGAACTTTCCCTACCTCGTCTCCTCCGACAACTACAACGCGATCATCGTCCCCAAGGGAACCGACTTCAGCAAGTGGCAGAGCACGTTCGTCGGTACGGGCGCGTTCAAGCTCAGCACCTACACGACCAACGTGGGCGCCACGTTCACCGCCAACCCGAACTACTGGGGAACCAAGCCGCTGCTGTCCGGCAGTTCGTTCAAGTTCTACTCGAGCCAGGCGCCGATGATCCTCGCCCTCCAGGGCAACGACGTCGACGTGATCGCGCAGTTCACCCCGTCCGGGGCTGCCGCGATTCTCAACAGCCCGACGTACAAAGTCCTCAAGCTCACCTCGTCCAACCACCGTGAGCTGTCGATGCGCAACGACCAGGCTCCGTTCACCGACCCGCGCGTCCGCCAAGCCGTCGCGTACACGCTCGATCGCCCGGGCGCGGTGGCGGCGCTGTTGAGCGGCGACGGAGCGGTGGCCAACGATTACCCGTTCGGCCCCAGGTTCCCGTCGACCAACACGACCGTGCCGCAGCGCACGCAGAACATCGCCAAGGCCAAGAGCCTGCTGTCCGAGGCGGGCCACGCGAACGGATTCACCGTCACGTTGGACACCGAGATCTACCAGGAGATCCCCGAGCTCGCGCAGGTGATCAAGGCCGACGCCGCCAAGGCGGGGATCAACATCAACCTCAACATCACCAACCAGACGCTCTACTACGGCAAGGGGACGTTCGGCAACTCGAACTGGCTCGACGGCACGATGAGCCTCGTCGACTACGGCGATCGCGGCGTCCCCAACGTGTTCCTCGGGGCCCCGCTGCTGTCGAACGGAACGTGGAACGCCGCCCACTTCAAGAACCCCCAGTACGACAAGCTCGTCGCCCAGTACGTGGCCGCGCTCGATCTCCAGACCCAGCGGTCGATCGCCGGCCAGATCGAGACTCTGTTGCTGCAGGAGACGCCGATCGTGTATCCGTACTGGATCGACGGCCTGACGGCATCGACGCAGAGCGTTTACGGGCTCAACCCGACGTCGATCGCCCAGATATACCTCAACACCGCCTACAAGACCGCCTGAGCGGACGAGCGCGAGGCGAACGAGCTGAGAGGGTAATCCCGAGAAGATGGCCAGGTTCATCCTCAAGCGCATCGGCCTGGCGCTGATCACGCTGTTCCTGCTGAGCGTGATCGTCTTCGTGCTCGGCCAGGTGTTGCCCAGCGACCCGGGGCGCTCGGTCCTCGGGCCGCTGGCCGCACCCAGCGCCGTCAAGGTGCTCGACCACCAGCTGGGCGTCGACAAACCGCTGCTGACCCAGTACTGGCACTGGATCAGCAACTTCCCGGGTACGTCCTACCAGTACCAGGCGCCGATCGGGCCAATCCTGGTCCCCGCGCTCGGCCGGTCACTGAAGCTGGCCGTGTTCGCCTTCGTGATCGTGGTGCCGCTCGGGATCCTTGGCGGCATCGTCTCAGCGCTGAACTTCGGCAAGCCGATCGACCGGACGATCAGCGTGGTCGGCCAGTCGGCCTTGACCGTGCCTGAGTTCGTGTCGGGAATCGTGCTGATCGTGGTCTTCGCGATCGCGCTGGGGTGGTTGCCACTGACCGCGACGCCCCCGGCCGGTTCCGGCTTCTTCACCTCGCTGAAGTACCTGATACTGCCCGTGATCCCGCTGGTCCTGATCCTGTTTGGTTACATCGCGGCGATGGCCCGCGCGGGGACGGTCGAGGCGCTCGACTCCGACTACGCCCGGACGGCCACGCTCAAGGGTCTGCCGCGCGGGGTGATGATCCGTCGGCACGTACTGCGTAACTCGCTGCTGCCGACGATCACGGTCGTCGCGACCCAGACGGGCTACCTGATCGGTGGGTTGGTCGTGGTCGAGACGCTGTTCCGCTACAACGGCATCGGCATGCTCACCTACAACGCGGCCAACCAGCACGACATTCCGATGCTCGAGGCGTGCGTGTTGACGATCGGCGTCGTCTATATGGTCGTTACCCTGGTGGCCGACATCACCTTCTCGCTGCTCAATCCGCGGATCCGGCTGCGGGCGGCCGAATGAGCATCATCGACATCCCGGTCGAAGACGCCGGCGCTCTCCAGGCCGGCCAGCGCGAGGTCCGCCGCGAGCTCCTGCGCGAGCTGCTCCGCTCGAAGACGTTCCTCGTCGGCGCGTTCATTCTGCTGTTCTGGATCGTGTGCGCGATCTTCGGTCCCCTGATTGCCCCCCACAGCCCGTACGCGCAGAATCTCGAGGGGATCAACAAGGCGCCGTCGAGCGCGCACTGGTTCGGGACCGACCAGCTCGGGCGCGACATGTTCTCGCGGGTGATCGTCGGCTCGCGCGACATCCTGATCATCGCCCCGCTGGCAACGCTGCTCGGGACCGTGCTGGGGACGGCCATCGGGCTGATAATGGGCTACTTCAGGGGGATCGTCGACGACGTCCTCGGCCGCTTCGTCGAGGCCTTCCTGGCCCTGCCGCTCGTCGTCACCGGCGTGATCGCGCTCTCCGCCCTCGGGCGTTCGAACCTCGTCCTGATCATCGTCATCGGCCTCGTGTTCACGCCACTGATCGCGCGCACGGTGCGATCCGCCGTGCTGCTCGAGCGCGAGCTCGACTACGTCGCCGCGGCGCGCCTGCGCGGCGAGCGCGCCCCGTACATCATGTTCGTGGAGATCCTCCCCAACGTGTTCGCGCCGATCATGGTCGAGTTCACCGTCCGTTTGGCGTACGCGATTTTCACCGTGCTGACCCTCACCTTCCTAGGCCTCGGCGTCCAACCACCGTCGCCCGACTGGGGGTTGGATATCGCGACCAACTACGGCGTGGTCCCGGCCGGCTACTGGTGGGAGGTGCTGTTCGACGCGCTGGCGATCGCGACGCTGGTGGTCTCCGTGACGTTGATCTCCGACGCGGTCCAATCGGTGCTCGAGCGATGAGCACGGTCGACGGATCGCCGGCCACTGCGCCCCTCGCGGTGCCCCCCGCGGACGCGCTCGCGGTCGAGCACGCCGAGATCACGTATCGCGTGCGGGGACACGATCTCCGCGTGGTGCGGGACGTCTCGTTCCGCGTCGGCCGAGGCGAATCGTTTGGCCTGGTGGGGGAGTCGGGGTGCGGCAAGTCGACGATCGCGCTCGCCGTCGTGCGCTACCTGGCCCGCAACGGGCGCGTCAGCGCCGGCCAGATCGAGATCGACGGTGTCGACGTCCTGGGGATGAGCCAGGGCGAGCTGCGCAAGCTCCGTCAGAGCACGGTCTCGATGGTCTACCAGGAACCGGGTAAAGCGCTCAATCCGACGCTTCGGGTGGGGCGCCAGGTCGCCGAGGTGTTCGAGATCGCCGGCGTGCCGCGCGCCGAGGCGCTCGACCGGAGCCAGGGGATGCTCGAGAAGGTGCGGATCGCCGACCCGGCCAGCGTCATGAATCGCTATCCGCACCAACTGTCGGGCGGCATGCTCCAACGCGTCGTGATCGCGATGGCGCTGGCGGCCGAGCCCACGCTGTTGGTCCTCGACGAGCCGACGACCGCGCTCGATGCGACGGTCGAGGCCGAAGTCCTCGACCTGATCACGGCGCTGCGCGGCGAGTTCGGCACCTCGCTGCTGTTCATCAGCCACAACCTCGGCGTGATCGCGAAGATGTGTGATCGCGTCGGGGTGCTGTATGCGGGCGAGGTGGTCGAGGAGGGATCGGCCCGCGGGGTGTTCGACAATCCCCGGCATCCGTACACGGTCGGCCTGCTCCGCTGCATCCCGCGCCGTGACACGCTCAAGGCGCACAGCTCGCTGGACACGATCCCGGGTTCGCTGCCGGCGCCGGGCGTGGTGCCGCCGGGCTGCATCTTCGCCGACCGCTGCGGCCTGGTCGAGGACCGCTGCCGGAACGAAGCGCCGCCGCTCTACGACGCCGGCCCGGAACGCCGCTCGCGGTGTCACTTCCACGAACGCGCGGAGACGCTGCCCCGCGTGACGCCTCCGGAACGCGAGCCCGCCGCGGCGGATCACGCGCGCCGCAACGGAGTGCTGATCAACGCCGCCGGCGTGTCCAAGACCTTCAACCTGGACGGCGAGTCGATCCATGGCCTGGTCGACGTGAGCATCGAGCTCCGCGCCGGGGAGACGCTCGGGCTGGTCGGCGAATCGGGGAGCGGCAAGACGACGCTGGCCCGGGTCCTGCTCGGATTGACCGCGCCCGACAAGGGCGCGGAGATCACGCTCGACGGCGCCGCGCTGCCGCAGACCACGAACCGCCGCACCCGGGAGCAGGAGAAAGCGCTCCAGATCGTCTTCCAGAACCCGGACTCCGCGCTGAACCGCCGGCACTCGGTGCGCCGCCTGATCTCTCGGTCGCTGTCGAGGCTCGGGGGGTACCACGGAAAGGCCCTGCAGGAGCGCCTGTCAAAGCTGATCTCCGACGTCAGGCTGTCCGAGCGCCACCTCGGGATGCGCCCGGCCCAGCTCTCCGGCGGGCTCAAGCAGCGCGTGGCGATCGCGCGCGCGTTCGCCGGCGACCCGCGGATCGTGGTCTGCGACGAGCCGACCTCGGCGCTCGACGTCTCCGTCCAGGCGGCGATCCTCAACCTGCTGACCGACCTTCAGCGCCGCGAGGATGTCTCCTACCTGTTCATCAGCCACGACCTGGGGGTCGTGCGCTACCTGTCGGATCGGATCGCCGTCCTGTATCTCGGTCGCGTGATGGAGGTTGGCCCGGCTGAGCAGGTGTTCAGTGGCCCTCACCACCCCTACACCGAGGCGCTGCTGTCGGCGGTGCCGACGCTCGAGGACACGTCAAAGGAGCGGATCCGGCTCGAGGGCGAGATTCCCAGCGCCGCCAACCCGCCGAGCGGCTGCGTGTTCCACACCCGCTGCCCGCGCTACCTGGGAAGCATCTGCGAGGAGACCGAGCCGCCGCTGGCCGAATCCGAGCCCGGCCACGCGGTCAGGTGCCACATCCCGATCGATGAGCTCCGGCGCCTACAGGGGGGAGAGATCTCGGTTGCGGGCCCAGCTGACTGAGCTCGCCCTCGAGACCGGCGGTAGTCGGGCAATTTCGATGGACGCCGTAGTGCTGCGTGAGCCCGGCCGGCCGGTAACCGTCGAGACCGTGCAGCTCGAGCCCCCGCGCCGGGGCGAGGTGCTGGTTCGCGTCGCGGCGGCCGGCGTGTGCCACTCCGATGTGCATCTGGCCGACGGGTTGCTCGGCCCCGGCCGCTGGCCGATCGTCCTGGGCCACGAGGGCGCCGGGGTAGTCGCGGCGGTCGGAGAGGATGTCGCCGGGTTGGCGCCGGGGGATCACGTCGCCTTCTGCTTCGTGCCCTCGTGCGGTCAATGCCGCGCCTGTCGCGCTGGACACCTGACGCTATGCGAGCCGGCGGGTCGCAACTCGGTTGCCGGCGTGCTGATGGACGGCACCTCGCGGCTGCGCGATCTCCAAGGGGCGCCGCTCCAGCACGGGCTGATGGTCGCGTGCTTCGCGCAGTTCGCGGTCGTGCCGGCAGGCGGCGCCGTGCCGCTGCCGGCTTCGCTGCCGCTGTGGCAGGCGGCGCTGCTTGGCTGCGGGGTGGTCACGGGCGTTGGCGCGGTCAACCGCGCCCGTCTGCGGATCGGTAGCACCGTGTGCGTGATCGGTTGCGGCGGCGTCGGACTCCAGGTGATCGCCGGGGCTCGGCTGGCCGGAGCGGCGACGATCGTGGCCGTCGACCGCGACGACGGCAAGCTCGAGCACGCGCTCCGGCGCGGCGCCACGCACGCCGTCAACGCCGTCGGGCGCGACGTCGTGGCGGATGTCCTGGCGATCACCGACGGCGGCGTCGAGCACGCCTTCGAGGTCGTGGGCAAGGCCGATACCATCCGCCAGGCGTGGGACGTGCTGCGCCCGGGCGGCACCGTGGTGGTCGTCGGCCTCGCGCCGCGAGGGGTCGAGGCGTCGCTGCCGGCGATCGACTTCCTCAGTGAGAAGACGATCACCGGGAGCTACTACGGCTCGACCGATGTCCGCCTGGCGCTGACCGAGCTGGCGGCGATGGCAGTCGACGGACGGCTGGAGATCGGCGACGTCGTCTCGGACCTGATCCGGCTCGACGGTGTCGAGGCCGCCCTCGAGCGGCTGCGGCGCGGCGAAGGCGAGCGTTCGGTGGCGGTGATCGACGAGCAACTGGCTGGAAGGAGCGTGTGATGCAAGAGCGGCGTGGATGGTGGCGATGATCGAAGACCTGGACGGGCGGATCGGCGAGGGATGGGGCGGCGACCCCGGGCCCAACGGAAGCCACGTCAACGTCGTGCTCGCGCGCCGCGGCAGCCCCACCGCGGCGGCGCTGGTGTCGACGTTCACCACCCCGGCGCCGGGCCACACGCCGATCCTCGTCGTCGTCGGCGAGGACCAGGCCAGCTACGAGCCCGTGTGGCCGCCGACGATCATGATCAACAAGGCGACCGCGCTCGAGGAACGGCATCAGACGATCACCTGGGGCGCCGCCCAGCTGGGCATCGCTCAGGGCGTGCTCGACTCGGTCGCCGACGGACTGCTCGAACCGAGTGGCGACGTGGTCGTACTCGTGTGCATCTGGATCGACCCCGGGGCCTCCGACGAGACCGCCGTCCGCAAGGCCAGTCGCCAGGCGACGCGCAAGGCGATCGGCGTCGCCGTGGGCGGTCGCGACCCCGAGGCGGCGCGGGCGCTGGTCGAGCGCCGGGACTCGGTCACCAGCCCGTTCTACGGGGGCGATTGAGTGGTTATCACCGAGATCCGCCTCCAGCGGCTGCGCCTGCCGCTGGAGCCTCCGTTCTATGCCGCGTGGGACCCGATTCCCCGCCGCGCCTTCGAGGCCACGATCGTCCGAGTCGAGACCGACGACGGGCTGGTGGGGATCGGGAGCGGCGACACGATGGCCGGCTTCGAGGAGTTCGCCCACCTGTTCGTCGGCAGCGACCCGCTGGCGATCGCGCGCCACGCGCGAACGCTGGACACGATCTCGTTCCACGCCGGCCGCTACTGGCCGTTCGAAGCGGCGCTGTGGGATCTCTTCGGCCAGGTGTGTGAACAGCCGGTGGCCGCGTTGCTCGGCGGCGCGACCGACCGGCTGCCCGCGTACGCCTCGTGGGGCGAGCTCCGTTCCCCGGGACAGCGGGCCGAGGACGCGAGCGCGCTCGTCGAGCAAGGGTTCCGCGCGGTCAAGATCCGCATTGCCCACGACCAGATCGAGGAGGGAATGGCCGTCGTCGCCGCCGTCCGGGCGACCGTCGGCGACCGGCTCGAGATCCTCGTCGATCTAAACCAGTGGTGGCGGATGGCGGGCGACATCGAGCGGGGACTCGACCCGTCGGGCGCGCGGCGGGTGATCGAGCGCCTGCGCTCCCACGGAGTGCTGTGGGTCGAGGAGCCGCTGGCGGGCGAGGACCGCGGCGGCATGCGGTCGCTGCGTGAGAGCACGGGAGTGCGGATCGCGGGCGGCGAGATGGCCCGCACGTTCGAGGAGCTTCGCCTCGCGCTCGAGGCCGACGCGCTCGACGTCTACCAGCCCGATGTCGTGCTGGCGCTCGGCATCTCCAGCGCGCGCATGCTGGCCGAGCTCGCGCTGCGACGCAACCGCTGGTTCACGCCGCACACGTGGACGAACGGCATCGGCCTGCTGGCCAACCTGCACGTGTGCGCCGGGGTCGGTGGCGGCCCGTTCCTGGAGTTCCCCTACGACCCACCCGGCTGGACGCCGGCCCGGCGGGACTTCATGCTCGTCGAGCCGGTGACGGTCGGCGGCGACGGGATGGTTCGCGTGCCGTCCCGTCCTGGGCTCGGTCTCCAGCTCGACGAGGAGGCGGTGGCGTTCTGTGCGGCCGACGGGGTGGCGGCACGATGAGGCGGGTCGGGTTCATCGGCCTGGGCAACATGGGAGGCCCGATGTGCGGCCATCTCTCGCGAGCGGGGTTCGAGGTCACGGCCTACGACATCAGCCCAGCGGCGCTCGAGCGCGCCGGCGCCGCCGGCGCGGTGGCGGCGGAGTCGGCGGCGGCGTGCGCGCGTGGGGCGGAGGCGCTGATCACGATGCTCCCGGCGCCACCGCAGGTCGAACAGGTCCTGTTGGGGGACGGGGGTGTGATCGCGGCGCTCGAACCCGGCGCGGTGGCGATCGACATGAGCACGAGCTCGATCGCGGTGGGAGAGCGCGTGGTCGCGGCGGCCCGGGCCCGAGGCGTCGACGCGGTCGACGCGCCGGTGGCCGGCCAGTCGATCGGCGCCCAGGCCGGAACGCTGGCGATCTACGTCGGCGGCGAGGCCCATGTGGTAGAGCGCGTCCGGCCGCTGTTCGACGCGATGGGGAACCCCGAGCGGATCTTCCACGTGGGCGGCAACGGCGCCGGCTACACGGTCAAGCTGCTGTTGAACCTGCTGTGGTTCATCCAGTCGGTGGCCACCGGCGAGGTCCTGACCATCGGCGTCCGCGCCGGCGTGCCGCTCGAGAAGCTGCACGCGGCGCTCGTCGGCTCGCCGGCCAATTCGGTGTTCCTGGAGCAGGACGTGCGCCCCGTGCTCGAGGGCGGCGACTACGACGACGCTTTCCCGATGCGGCTGGTGACCAAGGACCTCGGCCTCGCGGTCGATCTCGCGCGCGACGTGGGCATGCCGGTCGAGTTGACCGCGCTGGTCGAGCAGATCCATCGGCGGGCCCGCGTCACCTACGGGGACGACGCCGGCGAGATCAGCGCGATGCGTCTGTACGAAGACCTGGCAGGGCTGGAGCTCCGGCTGCCGCGCAACGGATGATCATCCTCGACGGCGCCCGTCTCTCCCCGGCCGACGTGGCGGCGGTGGCGCGCGGGGGCGAGTCGGTGCAGCTGTCCCCCGAGGCCCGAGCCCGCAATCAGGCCGCGCGGGAGGCGATCGCCGCGCTGCTGGCTCGCGGCGAGGCGCTGTACGGAAGCACGACCGGGGTCGGGGCGCTGCGCGACCGGACGATCACCGCCGCCGACCGGGAACAGTTTCAGTGGAACCTGCTGCGCAGTCACGCGGTCACGGCGGGGCGGCCGCTGGCCCCAGAGCTCGTGCGGGCCGGGATGGTCGTGCGCGCCAACCAGCTCGGCGCCGGCGGCGCCGGAGTCGCGCCCGCGCTGCTGGACGCGCTGGTGGCGGCGCTGAACGCGGGCGTCGTGCCGCTCGCGCGCGAGCTCGGCTCGATCGGCACCGGCGACCTCCCCGGGCTGTCGGAGATCGCGCTGGCGCTGCTCGGCGAGGGTCACGTGCTCTCGGGCGGCGAGTACGTCGCCGCTCCGCCGCCGTCCGCGCCGATCGAGCTGGGGCTGCGCGATGCGCTCGGCTTCATCAGCTCGAACGCCCTCAGCGCCGGCCAGGCGTCGCTCCTGACCGTCGATGGCCGGGCGCTTCACGACGCGTGGCTGGCCGTCGCCGCGCTCTCCTTCGAGGCGCTCGACGCCGATCCCGTCGTGCTCGACGAGCGCGTCCAGGCGGCCCACGGGTCGCCGGGTCAGACGGCCGTGGCGGCGCGGATGCGCGAGCTGCTGGCGGGCGCCTCGCTGGCGCCCAAGGCGCCGGATCGCCTCGTCCAGGATCCCTACCCGTTCCGCGTCCTGCCCCAGGTCGACGGCGTCTCCTTCGAAGCGCTGGCCCGGCTCGAGCGGGTGCTCGTGCGCGAGCTGAACGCGCGCAGCGAGAACGCGCTGATCGAGGCGGGCCGGGCGTGGCCGACGGGCAACTTCCACGCCGCGGAGCTGGGGGCGGCGCTCGACGCTCTGCGCGCGGCGCTGGCTCAGTCCTCCACGCTGATCGCGGCTCGCGTGAGCGCGCTGCTCGACCCACGGATGAGCGGCCTGCCGCCGTTCCTGGCCCACCGGCCGGGGCCCGAGTCCGGCGTGATGATGCTCGAGTACACCGCCCACGCCGCCGCCGCGGAGGCGCGATCGCTGGCCATGCCGATGGCCACCCAGAGCACCTGGGCGTCGCTGGGCGTCGAGTCCCACGCCAGCCTGGCCGCTACCGCTGCCCGGCGCACCGCCGAGGCGTTGCGATCAATGCGCATCCTCGTCGCCACCGAACTCGTCGTGACGACGCGCGCGCTGGCCCTGCGCGACCGCACTCCGGCCGGCGAGGGCACGCGCAGGCTGTTCGCCGCCGTTCGGGCCGTCCTGCCCTCGGGGCTCGAGGACCGGCCATTCGGTCAGGACGTCGAGCTCGCGGCGGCCGTCCTCGACCAGTGGTCGCCGGGGGGCTAGGTCGTGAGTCGATAGTCCGTGGCTGGTGTTTGCCAAGTTGCCTGCGGCGGTAGCGGTGGCGCTCAGCGTTCGGGCTGAGGAACGAGGGGTGGTGGGTCCCGCGCCGAGAGCCCAGCGGCGCTGGATGGCGCCTACTCGGGTTGTGAGGATTTGATAAGGCGCTGATCGGCGCTCAGCCGGGTCGCGTTCCCAACGTTGGCAAATTTCCGCCGGGGGGTGGCGGGTAATTGCCATGGTTCGGAGTGGCCGGGCGAGTTCGGAGACCGGGATGGTGGCCGCGTCGCCACCCGACGCGGGGACCGGACCTAGCGGCCGAATTATTTGTCACTTATTGACAATTCCGTGGCCCGAGGTCGATGATCGCCGTTTTCGACCGGTCTAGGCTTTGGGGGGCGCGGGTCGGCCGACGGGGGGAAGCGCGCTGGCGGTGGCGCGCGCGTGTAGCGTTGGGCTTCGGAAGGGGGCGGGGGGGAGCGGAGGTGGTCGTCGATGATGAAGTGGCGCCCGGGCCGGCGATCTCACCGGGCACTCGCGCCCTGCCTCCCGCGGCTTCGCGCCACGGTGGCGCCCGCGTGTCGGAACGCGGGAGGTGCTGGGGAAGGGGACGCGGACCGTTGGTTTCGGCGCTGCCGTGGCGCTCGTCGGCGGGTCGGCACCGACCACAGCGGCGCCGGCGGGTGTGGCCCAGCGGCTTTGTACTTTTGTGATAGGCGCTGATCCCGACAGAACCCTCAGATTTGAGGGGCTGTGGGGGATCCGTCTGCCTATGTCTGACAGATCCCCAACGCCCTCGTCCCCCACAGTACAAGATTGTCAGATTGCTGACAATCAGTCCGGGCATCTACCTGCAACGACGCTCTTTCGAGGTCGGAACGCCTCTCAGAAATTGTAGGTTCTTGATAATCTGCCCCGGGGACGGGGCGCCGAGCCGCCGGCCACGAGACCCACTCACGCGGCGACCGCCCCCAGCCACCCCCTTCCAAGCAAACGGCGCCCCACAACGCGACAGCCCGCACGGAAGCGCTCGACGAACGCCCCCGGCGCCACCCGCCACCCGCCACCCGCCACCGCCAGCGCCACCGCCGAAAGACTCCCAAACACCGCCACGACCACTACTAAGTCGGGAGCGCGAGCCCGACGAGATACGTCGCGCCACCGACGATCACGCCGGCGAGCGTCATCTCGAGGCCCGAGGACCACCAACTCCGCAGCGTCACGAGCGATTTGGCGGCGCCGACGAGGAAGTGGGCGACCAGTGAGACGATCGCGGCGGCGACGATCGCGACCGTGCCGTCGGTGATCATGAACGGGATCACGGGGACGATCGCGCCCAGGCCGGTCGAAATGCCGGCCGCCAGCGCCGCCTGACCGGCGTTGTCCGAGTCGCCGCTCGAGGCGCCGAACTCCTCGCTGGAGAGCGCCTGGAGCATCGCGTCGGGGTGCTGGGACATCCGCTCGGCGAGTTCGTCGGCGGTCTTCGCGTCGATCCCCTTGAGCTGGTAGAAGAGCGACAGCTCCTCCTTCTCTTCCTCCGGGTGCTCGGCGATCTCCTGGCGCTCGCGCTCGATGTTGGCGGCCCCGACCTCGGCTTCGGAGCGCGCGGCCAGGAACGCACCGGTGGCCATCGACAGGGCGGAGGCGACGGCGGCGGCGAGGCCCGCGGTGAGCACGGCGCTCGATCCGCCGGTGGCGCCCGAGACGCCGGCCACGATCCCGAACACGGCCGCGAGCCCGTCGTTGGCGCCGTAGATCGCGCCCGAGATCCAGCCGCCGCCGCTCAGGTGCCACTTCTCGCGTCCGAGAATCCGGTCCAGCCGCGCGCGAACCCCGGGGGGCGCGAGCGGCATCGGATCGGCGCCGCGCCCGTTGCCGGCGCCGTTCGCGTCGCCCCCGGCGCGGAGGTCCTGGACGGCGAGCGCGTGCGAGCGCTCATCCTTGCGGATGTCGCGCAGGAGGCCGTCGGTGACCGGGTCGCCGGTGGAGCGCTTGTAGAGATCGTCGACCTCCTCGTCCTCCGCGGCTTCGCGGGCCGCGAGCAGGCGGTCGACCGGCGCGATCCGCGCCTGGAGGCGCGTCCACAGGGGCAGGTGGACGGTGCTGGGATCGGGGACCTCGATCCCGAGTTCGCGCATCCGCGCCTCGAGCCGGCGCCGGTGACCGCCCTCCGCCTCGGCCATCCGGCGCAGGATGTCGGCCTGGCGGTCGGGCATCCGGCGCGCGATCAGGTCGTACACCCTGCCGGCCTCCACCTCCCCGCGCCACGCCTGCAGCAGCCTCGCGCGCACTTCGCCGGCCGCCGTGGTGGCCTCGGTCATCAGTCTTGAGAGCCTAGCTCGGCATAAACGGCGCGATTGGTGAGGACTCTGTCAGAAAGGGGAGCGGGCTGCGGGGTTCAGAGGATTCCGATCTCCGAGTTGTCCCCGACCATGAATCGGTAGGCCCGCGGCTGACGGTCGTCGCGCCGGACCTTGACGTTGCGGCCCAGCAGCGACGACTCCATCCGCCCGGCCAGATCGCAGACCGAGGCGCCGGCGAGGAGGATCGAGTGCTCGACCTCGGCATTCCTGATCGTGCACCCCTCGCCGACCGCGGTGTAAGGGCCGATGTAGCAGTCCGAGAGCTGGGCGCCGGCGCCGATGATCGCCGGGCCACGGACGGCGGAGCGCTCGAGCCGCGCACCCGGCTCGATCACCACCCGACCGTCGACCTGTGAAGCCACGAGCTCGCCCTCGATCCGCGACTCGATCGTGTCGAGCACGAGCCGGTTGGCCGCGAGCATGTCCTCGAGCCGGCCGGTGTCCTTCCACCAGCCTTGGACGACGTGGGGCTCGACGCGCAGGCCGCGGTCGACGAGGTGCTGGATCGCATCGGTAATCTCGAGCTCGCCCCGGCCCGACGGCCGGATTGCGCGGGCCGCCTCGAACACGGTTGGGGTGAACATGTAGACCCCGACCAGCGCGAGGTCGGTCGTCGGCCGTGCGGGCTTCTCGACCAGGCTGATGACCGAGCCGTCTCGCAGCTCGGCGACGCCGTAGTTCTCGGGGTCGGGGACCTGGGTGAGCAGAATCAGCGCGTCGGGTCCGCTGGCGCGGAACGCGATCACCAGGTCCTCGATCCCGCCCTGGAGGAGGTTGTCGCCGAGGTACATCACGAACGGCGAGTCGGACAGAAACGGCTCGGCGGTCAGCACCGCGTGTGCCAAGCCGAGCGGCGCGTCCTGCTCGATATAGGTCAGCTCGACCCCGAACTGGGAACCATCGCCGGCGGCGGCGCGGACCTCGTCGCCGGTCTCGGGAGCGATGATGATCCCCACCTGGGCGATCCCGGCTTGAGCCATCGCCTCAATTCCGTAGAACAACACCGGCTTGTTGGCGACCGGCACGAGCTGCTTGGCGCTCGTGTGGGTGATCGGGCGCAGCCGCGTCCCCTTGCCGCCCGACAGGATCAGGCCCTTCAGCGCTTGCATCTCGCGCCGGAGCGTAACCGGGCCTGGCCCGAGGCGCCTCGCCCTATTTCAGCGAGGTGAAGGAGTAGTCCCAGAAGCCCGCATTGCTGAAGTTGTTGATACCGCGCACGTCGCTGGACTCGATCGTGGCGTTGGCGATGAACGACCACGGGATAGCGGCAGCGATGTCGACCAGAGGGGAGGGGCTCACGCCCGCGCAGCAACGCGTCGCCGAGCTCGCGGCGGCCGGCATGAGCAACCGTGAGATCGCCGGTGCGATGTTCATGAGCCTGCGCACGGTCGAGGCTCATCTGACCAAGATCTACCGGGAGCTCGGGGTGAAGTCCCGGGCTCAGCTCGCCGCCGGGATGGCCGCGACCGGCGTGCCGAGGGCGTGATCCTGGAGGTCGATCGCGGCCTGGACGAGCGGCGCCTCCTGCCCGCGGGGCGCGATCAGTGAGACTCCCGCCTCCCAGGTGACCGGGAGCGCGGCCACCGGCATCCCCGTCATGTCCCACATCGCGGTGAGCGCGATCATCGGGTCGCCGGGACCCCCGGCGTGACCGCGGTCGTAACCGGGGCCTCGCTCGTACGGGACGATCGGGAGGGTCGGCTCGAGCACGAGATCGACCTCGTGGGAGCGAAACCAGGACTCCCACCGGCGCGTGCCGTCCGCGCGGCGGGACTGTGCCGCGAGGTAAGCCGGAGCGTCGGTGAACTCGCGCGCGAACTCGACGAACTCCGCCACCGCCGGTCGGTAGCGATCGTGCGACCGCTGGTGGGCGGCGTGGTAGGCCCACGCCTCGGTCATCAACAGCACCCCGAGGTCGTCCCAGTCGAACATCCACGGAGCGGGAACCTCGATCACCCGCGCGCCGGCGGTCTCGCACGCCCGTCGCGCGGCGTCGAAGGCGGCGGCGACCGGAGGCTCGATGTCCAGGCCGTGGGTGCGATCGGTCACCGCGATCGTGGTGCCGGCGAGGGGTCGTGGGCCCAGGCGCGCCTCGAGCGCGAGGTCGCCCATGGCCTGGGCCGGCGGCAGCAGCGGACTGGCGACCGGACCGCCGACCGCCATCCCGGTGAGTACGGCGGCACAGTCGGCGATCGTGCGGCCCATCGGCCCGGGATGGTCGAGCGTCGGCGCAAGCGGAATCATCCCCTCGATCGGGATGCGGCCATGGCTGGGCTTGATCGCGGAGGTTCCGCAGCACGCCGACGGGATCCGGAGCGAGCCGCAGGTGTCGCTGCCGAGCGCCGCCGGCGTCATCCGGGCCGCCAGCGCGGCGGCGCTGCCGCCGCTCGAGCCGCCCACGATCCGATCCAGCGCCCATGGATTGCCCACCTGATCGGTGGTCCCGCCGGCGCCGAACTCGTGCGTGTGCGTGTGGCCGAGCAGGATCATGCCCTGAGCCCGCAACCGTGCCCACGCCTCCGCGTCATCGGTGGCGATGTTTCCTTCGAGCACCCCGCTCGAGGCGGTGACGGGCAGACCGGCCACGCCGTAGAGGTCTTTCAGTGCCAGGGGAAGACCGCAGAGCAGTGGGGCCGCCTCGCCCTCGCGGCTGCGGCGCTCGTCGGCCGCCTCGGCCTGCTCTCGGGCCAGCTCGGGGTAGACGCGCGCCCAGGCGTTGATCGCGTCCGGGGCGCCATCGTGGCTGGGGGCTCCGCCGTTGCGCTCCTCGATCCGGCGCAGGCACGCCTCGGTGAGCTCCAGGGCCGACAGCTGTCTCTGGCGCAGGAGGGCTGCCGCTTCAAGGACCCCGAGGTCGGCGGCCTCGGTGGATGAGGTATCCATCGCGGTCGGGCCGTTTGGGCTATTCGCCCTGGCGGAGAAGGAACTCGAGCGTTGCCTGGTTGAACGCGTCGGGATCTTCGTGTAGCCCACCGTGGGAGAGGTGGTCGAAGACGACGACTTCGCTGTTCGCGATCCCGTTGGTCAATGGGTCGGCGAACCGCGTCGACGTGACGATGTCGTGGGCCCCGAACGTGATCAGCGTCGGCGCCTGGATGTTCGCCAACTCCCCGCTCGCGTCGTGGCCGAGTGCCGCCTCGGTCTGCGACATGAAGGCTTCGCGTGGTTGGACCGGGCGACCGCGGACAAAGTCGGCCAGGGCCTGGGCGTAATCGGGCCGATCGTCGTACATCTCCGGCGTGAAACACAGCGGGAAGATCCCCTGGATGACCGCGTCGGCGACCGTCGGCAACCCGGCCGCCAGCGATCGCCACAGCTCGAGGATCGTCCGTAGGTAGGCGTCGGTGCGATCCCACGCGCTGTGCAGCGAGAGCGAGCGGACGCGGTCCGGATGCCGCGCGGCCAGGTGGGTGGCCGCGGCGGCGCCGAGCGAGACGCCCGCCACGTGGGCGCGTTCGACGCCGATCGCGCCCATGAAGCCGGCGAGTTGATCGGCGTACGTCTCGGTCGAGTACGGCCCCGCCGGCTTGTCACTCTCGCCGGAGCCGGGAAGGTCGACCGCGATGCAGCTGAAGTGCTCGGTGTAGGCCGGCAGCTGGAACGCGTAGCACGCGTGGTCGGCACCGAGGTAGGGAACCAGGACGAGTGGATCGCCCGCGCCCTGCACGTCGTAGTTGATCGTCAGACCGTCGACATCGGTTTGCGGCATCGTCGTCTCCAGGGGCTCGGAAGCGGGCTAGCGAGGACCCTACAACCGGCGTTACACGCGGTTCAACCGCCGGGCCGCGGAGCGGAATTGGGCCGTTTGGCCGATGCGAGGTGTGCGGCAGCTTGGTCATCGACGGCCGGGAGCACCTGCTGGAGGAGGGGGAGTCGAATCGAGGTTCCCGCCGGCACGCCCATACCCAAACGCCCGTCGGCGATGGCCCCGGCACCGTGCGGATCGAGGTGAGGCCGGCCGGCCGCACCCAGGTCTTCCTCGAGCATCTTGCCTCGCTGTGCCGCGAAGGCGCGATCATGCGCTCGGGTTTCCCGCGCCCGGTCGCCGGCGCCGAGCTCGTCCTCGAATTCGGCGATACAGGCCACGCGGCCACGCCGCCGTTCAAGGTTCAGCGCGCGATCGCCGGTCTCGTCATGGCCGTCGCCCACCCGATGCGCCCCTACCGGTTCGTGGATGAATGGGACGTGGCCGCCCCGCCCGAAGCCGTGTTCAACGCGACCTCGGACTCGCGGACCTACCCGGCCTGGTGGCGCCCGGTCTATCTCGAGGTCGAGGCCGACGGCCCCGTCGCGGTCGGCACCTCGGCGCGCCACCATTTCAAGGGGCGGCTGCCCTACCACCTGCACACGACGTCCGTGTGCGTCGAGCTCGATCCCCCGCACACGGTGGTGGCCGACGTGGACGGCGACCTCCGCGGCCGCTGTTTCGCTGGAACCACAACTGGGCGATCGCGCGGGCGATGGACGGCCTCGAGAGCTATGCCCAGCGGACCGCGGCGGTCGCGGTCGCGGGCTGATCCGGGCCTGCCTCAGCTGACCCGGGCCCGCCGCAGCTGACCCGGGCCCGCCTCAGCGGACGCGGGCCCGCTGCCTCTCACGGGATCTTGTCGCCGGCGTCGAACGGACGGAGGTACGCCGGCGGCTGGTAGCGGACGAACGCCGACGGGGTCGGGACCGTCTTGCTGCCAGACACGTAGATGTTGTCCGTCGAACCGAGGGCGCGCGCGGTGGCGTTCAGGGCCTTGGGGCTGGTGGCGCTGCTGCCCCACTTGCCGGTGTTGAGACGGTGCACGAGGTCCTTGACCGCGGTGATCGTCTCGGCGGGCGTGAACGCGCAGTGGCCGGCCCGGGCGACGAACACCTGGCGCAACAGGCTGGAGTCGCCGGCGCGCTTGACGACCTGCGCGTAGGCCGACTCGTTCTCGGGAACGACGAGCCCGTCACCGGTCGTGTGCATCGTGAGCACGGGAATCGACAGGTGGCCGTTGAACACGATGTAGCGCTCGAGGTAACGGACGGCGGCCGGGTCGGCGCTGACGCGCGTCGCGTGGTTCAGCTTGTTGAGGTCGCTGTTCAGGTTGAGCCCGGCGGAGCGGTACAGGGCGCGGACCTCGGCGGCATCGGCCGAGTGGGCCAGATCCTGGACGTAGTTCACGCCGGTGTTCCACGATGGGTTTCCTCCGGCGCGACCTTCGAGCTCGGCGCGCAGCGCAAAGGCGAACGGGAAGTCGACGTTGGCGCCCCACAGGTACTGCTGCTTCTCCTGGGCGACATAGTTGGTCGGGGCCGGTTGCTTGGACAGCGTCGTGTACCAGCCGGGGGTGTCCCCGAGCGCCGCGACGAGCGCGAGCCGTGCCCGTCCCTGCGGGGTGGCGAACGCCGCCGATGCCGCCTTCTCGGCGGCGGTGAGGTTTCCGGTCGGGTCCTTGATATTGGTGATCGCGATCGATGGGTCAATCAGGTTCTTGAAGGCGAACTGGGCGTCGAGCGCGGTGTTCCAGGTCGCCACGCCGCCGGATAGAACTCCGCACATCGGCAGCGCGGCGTTGAACTGCTTCGGGTAGTCCTGGACCAGCCCGGCGGTGATGATCCCGCCGAGGGAGTGGCCCCAGGCCACCGTCCGCTTGGGGTGGCCAACGCGTTTGGTGAAGATGTCGAGCGTCTTGATCTGATCGGGGAAGGCCTGCTGGATCGCCCAGCCGGTGGTGGCGTAGGACGAACCCGCCAGGGCATAGCCATGGCTCAGCATCCACTTGCCCGTCACGGGATCCCCCACGTCCATGGCCGGGTTGGCGGAACCGGGGACGACGTACCCGTGGCTATAGAGGAACAGCGTGCCGTTCCAGTGCGCGGGCACCTGGATTTCCCAGGTCGCGCCGTCGGCGAGCTTCCCGTTCAGGGTGCGCCCACTCGAGCCCGGCGCGGCGATCGCCAGCACTGAACCGAGACCGACCATTGCGACGACCAACACGGCGACGACAAGCGGTCGCCGGACTCTCCACCTCAAAGACATCGATCACCCTCCATGGGACAGGAATGCCGCCCTGAGGCGGCCATTGACACGGACTTTATCCGGCGATCGGTCACGCGGCAAAAGGGAACCGACAGACACGGCCGGGAAATGTCCGAGCCCATGGGAGCGCCGCGCGATGCGGCGCGATCCGACATGCTTGGTCGATGAATCGTTTACGTCGCGTTTTACTTCCTGTCTCTGTCTTGACCACGATCGCTGCGCTGTCCGTGGTCGTTCCGGCCTCCAGTGCGGTGTCCAAGCGCACCACGATCGCCGATCTTCAGCGCGGTCTGAATCAACTCGTGGCGGCGAAGGAAGGCCCCGTCGGCGCGATCCTGACGCTCTACCGCAACGGACGCACGACAGTCGTCAGCGCCGGCCGCGCGAACGTCGCCCGGCCGGGCGCGCCTCGCCTCAACGACCACATGCGGATCGCGAGCGTGGCCAAGGCGTTCAATGGCGCGGTGACGCTGCATCTAGTACAGCAGCGCCGGCTCTGGCTGAACCAAACCATCGGCGAACTGCTCCCCGGGATGCCCGCCGATTGGTCGAAGGTCACCGTGCGCGAGATGCTGAACCACACGAGCGGCCTGCCCGACTACACGAAGTCCGACGGGTTCGTCGAACACGTCACGACCGATCCTCAAGGCTACGTGACGCCGGCCACCGTCATCAGCTGGGTGCGCAAGAAAGACCTGGAGTTCACGCCCGGGTCGCGCTACGAGTACTCCAACACCGACAACATCGTGGTCGGCCTGATCGATGAGCGCGTGGCTCATAAGTCTTACCGCCGCCTGCTCTCGACGATCGTCTTCCGGCCCGCCCGGCTGAGCCAGACCACGTTCCCCACGGTCAGGCTGACGTTGCCCAAGCCATTTATCCATGGCTACAAGGTGGCGGAGGGCCAGAAGCCGGTGGACGTCACGACGGATCTGAGTCCGAGCGGCGCGTGGGCGTCGGGCGCGATCGTCTCAACCCCCGCCAACCTCGGCGCGTTCATCCGGGCCGACCTCGGCGGCCGGTTCTTCGGCCGCGCCCAGCGGCGCCAGCAGATGAAATTCGTGCCGGGGGAGTCGAGTCCGCCCGGACCGGGCGTGAACTCGGCCGGGCTGGCCCTGTTCCGTTACCAGACCCGCTGCGGCACGGTGTATGGCCACACGGGCAACTTCCCCGGGTATGTCCAGTGGGTCGCGGCGACGGCGGACGGGAAGCGTTCGGTCACCACGTCGCTGAACATCGCGGCGCCGACGGGGAAGCTGTTGGCGCAGCTGCGCTCGCTGCAGGCATCTGCGGTGTGCGCCCTGATGCGCAAATAGGGACGGACCGATCTAGCACGCGGGTGCTCGAGGCGGTGGCGAGAGTCACCGCCTCGAGCTGCGACTGCGCCCGCGGGCGGTTGCTCCTAGCGAATCGGCGCGGCGACTCGGGCGTGGAGCTCGAGTAGCTCGTTCAGCGTCGGCCCTTCGCCACCCCGCTCGTCGATCCGCGCCATGCCACATTCGGTCGCGACGGCGAACTCCTTGCCGCCGCTCCCGGTGACGGCGGCCTCGATCAGCTCGTTGGTGCGCTGCTCGTCGCCGTCGTAATCGATCACGCCGAGCGCCAGCCGATCGTGCGAGAGGTCTCGGAGCGGTTCGAAATACGTCGGGTTGCGCCCGGTCTCGCGGTCGGCGGGCATGTGCACGAAGTCGATGCTGTCGGTGACCGAGTTGGCGAGCTCCACGCACAGCGAGAGGTCGTCGGGGACGGCGAAGTGCCGGTGCTTGTAGTCGCCGTAGCAGAGGTGGATGCCGTTCGGTACTGCGGCCGGAGCGCGGGCGAGCGCGTCGCGGACTGAGTCGAAGATGACCTGCTTCTCGCCCAGGTTGCCGCCGGCGGCGAAGTTGCCGGTCAGCGCCCCGATCTCGACTGCGATGTCGTACTGAAGCATGAGATCGTCGCCGACCACGGTCGCGATGTCCCGCGCCTCGTCGGCGATCGCGTCGGCGTAGACGGGCAGGAAACGCTCCTGGTCTTCGTGCTTGATCCAGGCCACGACCGAGGCGTACGGCGTTGGGATCGAGACCTGGAACTTCACCCCCTCGGGGATCACGCCCGCTTCGCGCAGCCGCTTGAAGATCGGATACGACGCCTCGGCGGCGTCCGCGTAGCCGAGCGCCCGCGACGGTAGACCGGTGACCGACGGCGCCACGGTCAGCGCCGGGAACTCGGCGTACTCGGGGTTGTCGGCGTCGGGCATGCCCTGCATGCCTGCCATCTCGATCCCGTCGATGGCCGTCAGCTTGGCCAGCTGCCAGCCGATCCACTGGTCGCGCTCGCCCGTCTCTCCATCCGTGACCGCGCGCAGGTGACGGCCGAGGATCCCGGCCGCGGCCCGCATTGCGCTTTCCGCATCGGGCGCCTTCAAGCCACCGACCAAATGCGCGCCGACCGCCGTTCCTGTCTGCTGAGGATTCACTGGCTCTCTCCCTCGTATTCGTCTGCACCGAGCGGAGCCGGATCATCGCGCAAATCGCCACCGCTTGAGCACAAAATCTCCACCCGACGGGACACTATGCGGAGAGCGATCGGGCATACACTGGCCCCGGCCGAACCGTCTGCCGGCCTCCCGCGGAATCAGCGCGATGCGGATCCTTGACGTCCCCCCACGCCTCGCACGGTCGCCCGACAACGGGTCCCGCGCCCCGACCCAGGCGCAGGATCGGCTCGTGCTGATCGCCGGAACCGACCCGACCGAGGATGTCAGCGGCCACCGGACCTACGTACGGGCCCACGCGCAGGCGGCCGCAGCCGCTGGATTCTCGCCCGACGTGTTTTGTGTCGATCGCCGGCCCCGCATCCAGATGACCGACTTCGGGGTGTTGCACCGGGTCGCCTCGCCGGTGCTCCCACGCCACACGCTGCTCGCCGAAGCGCATCTGCCGTTCCTCGCCCACGCGGTCATGAAATTCGTGGCTTCCAACCCCGGCCGGTACGTGATCCACAGCTTTGGGGCGTGGGCGACGACCGGAACCAACGTGAGCCGAGGCCTGGCCCGGTGCGGAATCACCGCCGTCCCGATCGTGAGCGTGTACACCACGCTCGCCCACGAATCCGAGGCCAAGGTGGGTGGTCTGCGCGTGGATCACGGCCTGCGGAAGGCGCTCGGGTATCGCACGGTCGATCTCTGGATACGGGCGGTGGCGACGCCGTCGGAGCGGCGCGGGTATGCCGACTCGCGCCTCGTGCTGGTCAACTACGAATTCGTGCGCGACCTCGTGCGCGGTCTGTGCGGGCCCAGGCTCGACATCCGGCGCCTGCCCTACGCGGCTCCCGCGGCGTTCGGCGTCGCGGACACCGATGAACGCGGGCCGATCCCCGACGCGATCGCGCGGCTGCGGCCGGCCGGCGCCCCGTTGATCGTCAGCGTCTCGCGCCACGACCCGCGCAAGGGGATCGATGTACTTCTGCGCGCGCTCGCGGGCCTGACGGCCGCCGGCGTTCCCTACCGGGCCTGCCTCGTGGGACCCGGGCCCCTGCTGGCCGCCGATCGCGACCTGGCGGCGAGCCTCGGGCTATCCGAGACCGTGGCGATCCCTGGCCACGTCCCGGATGTGTTCGCCTACCTACGTCAGGCCGACGTGTTCGTGCTCCCGTCGCTCCAGGAGGGGTCGGGATCGATCTCGCTGCTCGAGGCGCTCCAGATGGGCACTGCCGTGATCGCCTCGGACTGCGACGGGATACCCGAGGACGTGGTGGGCGAGCGCGACGCGCTGCTGGTGCCGCCACGGGACGTGGCGGCGCTCCAGGCCGCTCTGGCCAGGCTGCTGGCGGACGGGCCGCTGCGCGCCAGACTCGGCCAGCGTGGCCGTCAGATCTACGAACAGAGATTCTCGGCCCGGACGCTGGTGTCTGCGCTGACGGCGACCTACGCCGAACTCGGCTTAGAACCCAGCTGATGGACGCAGGACTGCTACGCGAGCATTGCCTGTCGTTTCCCGGAGCGGAGGAGACGTTCCCGTTTGGTCCCGAGAACTCGGTGTTCAAGGTCGGGGGAAAGGTGTTCGCGCTGTCTCGCCTCTCCCGACGGCCGTTGCGCGTGAGCCTGAAGTGCGAGCCTCCGCTGGCCGAGAGGCTGCGCGAGGCGCACGCGGCCGTGATCCCGGGATACCACCTCAACAAGCGTCACTGGAACACCGTGATCATCGACGGCTCGCTGCCCGACCAGCTGATCAACGACATGGTCGAGGATTCCTACGACCTGGTCGTGAGCAAGCTGTCTCGAGTGCGCCAGCGCGCCCTGGGGTGGCGCGGTCACGGTTGATCCAGACCAGCGGTTCGCGTCCCTGCGCCCGAGCGGCTCAGCCGCTGGCGCCGATCGCGATCGCCCCGACGTCCCCCCGGGCCCGGCTCCAGATCGCCACCGCGACGAAGCCGATGAACGCCTGGACGGGCACCGCGAGCTCGGCTGGCAGTTCGCACCGCACGATCCCCCGCCCCATGCCCTGCTTACGAACCGAACCCACGACGCTGAACCCCTGCCACACCTCCATCGCGGCGTGGCGGGCCGATCTACGCCGCAGCTCGTACCGGGCTTCATCGACCGCGATCGACCACCTCCCGCCGCGTCTGGAGGACCCGGTGGCGAGCACGGCGCCGGAGCCGATCAATTCAAAACCCTTGCCCCGCCGACGCCGGATCTGGTACCGCTGACCGTCGAGGTCGCCCTCGACCAAACCCCCGAACCCGCGATACGTCCACACCCCATGGACGACCCGCTCGTCGCGGACCGTATAGCGCCGCCACGATCTCCTCACCCGCTCGATCTCGAGCACACCGACGAAGGTAGACGAATCTCGAGCGGGCGTTGCCGGCTCGCGGTTGTGGTCAGACAGACGGTCCCGACGGACCAGTGGCCGACGGCCCCTCGATCGCCGGCGGCGTCATGAACGCCGCGTCGCCGGCGTTCAGAAAGTCCATCACGGTGGTGGCGTTGGCGTCACGGTAGGTGAGCGCCGGCAGGTTCCACTTCGCCTCGATGGTGGCCAGCACCGAGGTGTGGTCGTGGATCACATCGGTCACCCCGTTGGGCCTCGAGTAAGGCGAGACGACGACGGCCGGCACGCGGGGACCGTAGATGTCATAGCCGCCCGCGATGTCGGTCGAGGTCAGGTTGGGCGGGATGGAGTCGGGGGGGATTGCCGGCGGGGGTGGCACGTGGTCGTAATAACCGCCGTGCTCGTCGTAGGTGTAGATCAGCAAGGTGCGCGGCCAGGCCGGAGAGCCCAGGACCGCCTCGACGACCTGGTGGGCCCATCGCTCGCCGTAGTACATGTCCTGAGGCTCCTCCTCGCTGCCGCCGTGCGTTCCCAGCTTGGCGCCGATGGCTCCCAGCACGGGTAGCTTCTCGATCAGCGTGCCGATGTAGGCGAGCACCCCGGCCTCGGGATCGACGAAGCTGACCGAGGGCAGCTTACCGGCGGTGCAGTCGTCATAGAACTTGTCGACCGTGCGCAGATGGGTCGGATGCCGCTCGACGATCGACGGAATCACCACCGTCCCGGGGAGGTCGGTGAAGTAATTGCGCCAGCTGATCCCATGCGCGTCGAGCCGGTCGAAGATCGTGCCGTTGGGCGGCGATCCGCCGAACAGCGTGGTGGCGTCGGTCGCGATCGCGCCGTAGGCGGTGCCGGCGAGGAGAAAGCGGCGGTTGGGGACCGTCTGGCACGGCGCGGAGCAGAACCACCGGTTCGCGACCGTGAACGTACGGGCCAGCGAGTACGCGAACGGCAGCACCTCGGGCGGGTAGTAACCCATCGGCTGGGTGGACGCCACCGAGCGCACGAAGCCGTCCATCTTGCCGCCGTCGATCTGCTGGTGAGTCGCATTCCACGTCTGCGATACGTGTGAACCCTGGGCGGTAGAGGGGAACGGGAACGCCGTGACCACGTCGGGCGTGACGCTGGTCCCGGGGTTCGAGTTGGTCGCCACGCCGGCGGCGTCGAAGGTCAGCCCGTCGGCCGCGGACTGTCCCGCCCGTGAAAGGGCGCCGAGCAGGTTGTCGAACGAGTGGTTCTCCATCATCACCACGACGATGTGGTCGAACGGCATCCGTTCGTTCACGGTGCCGGCGGGCCGGCTTGGATCGGGCAGGCTGTCCGGCGGCCTTAGCGGCCCCGTTCGCAAATACGACGACATTCGAGCGGCCCCCGGCGGCGCCTGGCTTTGTCCTCGAATGCTCGTGCATCTCCAATGCACGTCGCATTCTGCGTCCGCGCCAGTCATCCGCCGGTGACCACTCTCGGTGTCGCCGTACTTACGAACGAGACCACTCAGGTTCGCTCCCGCCTCCGCTGCCTGAGGCTGCTCGCTCACCTCAGCAACCCTAACCGCGCTTACTTGCTGTGTCGCCAGGCGCGCTCGAACGGCAGCCGCCAGGCGGCGGGGGCGATCAGCTGGTGGATCGCGTTCGGGCCCCACGAGCCGCAGGCATACGGTTTGACCGGAGGCGGTTCCTCCAGCAGTGGGATCGAGCGCTCCCACAGGCTCTCGATCCCTTCGGCGGTGTTGAACAGCGTGTGATCCCCGCGCAGGGTGTCGAGGATCAGCCGCTCGTAAGCCTCGAGGACGTCGCCGAGCTCGTCGGTCTCGCTGGTCGAGAACTGCATGCTGAGCTTGTCGAGCCGCATCCCTGGACCGGGACGCTTGCCATAGAACGACAGGGAGATTCGCGAGTTGTCCGCGAGGTCGAAGGTGAGATGGTCGGGGCCCTGCGCGCCGACGCCCGATCCGGTCGGAAACATGCTCTTGGGCGCTTCGCGGAACGCGATCGAGATGATCCGCTCTCCTTCCGCCATCCGCTTTCCCGTGCGGAGGTAGAACGGGACGCCGGCCCACCGCCAGTTGTCGATCGTGCACTTGAGAGCAATGAAAGTCTCGGTATCCGAGTGCCGGTCGACCCCGGGTTGGTCGCGATAGCCGTCGTACTGGCCCCGCACGACATCGTGGGGATTGATCGGCATCAGCGAGCGGAAGACCTTGTTCTTCTCCTCGCTGATCGCGCGGGGCTCCAACGCCGTGGGCGCCTCGATGGCGATGAAGGCGAGCACCTGGAGCAGGTGCGTGACCACCATGTCGCGGAACGCGCCGGTCGACTCATAGAACCCGACGCGGCTGTCGAGCCCGAGCGTCTCGGGCACGTCGATCTGGACGTGATCGATGAAGTTGCGGTTCCAGATCGGCTCGAAGAGACCGTTCCCGAAGCGGAACGCGAGGATGTTGAGCGCCGGTTCCTTGCCGAGAAAGTGATCGATCCGGTACACCTGGCGCTCGTTGAACGTCTCGTGCACGCGGGCGTTGAGTTTGATCGCGCTCTCCAGGTCGCTACCGAACGGCTTCTCCATCACGATCCGCGAACGCTCGACCAGACCGGCCGTACGCAGCATCTCGATCACCGCGATCGCGGCCCGCGGGGGGACGCTCAGGTAATGCAGGCGGCGCGCGTCGTCGCCCAACTCATTTTCGGCCTTCGTCACCGCCGCCGCGAGCGCGGCGGGTCCGGCGCCCTGCGGGACATAGCGGAGCTTTTCAACGAACTCCTCGATCTCCGCGCCCGTCACCTTTGTGGCGCCGAACTCCCTGAGTGCGTTGCGGGCGAAATCACGGAAGGAATCGTCATCGAAGTCGTCCAGGGAGGTTCCCACGACCCGAAGCTCCGGTGCCATGTGCGCGTAGGAAAGGCGGGCCAGCCCCGGCAGCAGCTTGCGCTGTGCCAGGTCTCCGGTGGCGCCGAACAGCACGATCACGTGCGGGGGGACGTACTCCTTGGCCGGTGTGCTGACGCGGGTCCCGGGCGGCGGGTACCCGATCTCGTGATCCTCAACTTCGTACACGGACTCCATGATGACGGAGCGTATCCCCAACGCCTGTTAACACATCGTTTCCTGGGCTTGCCTCAATACACCCCGCCGAGCTTGCGGTGCGGTGGATCACGGTCTGCGCCTCACGCCGAGATGGCATGGGGAGCCGCGGCGATCGCCTCGGCCGCGGCTCGCACGGCGGTGCGAGCGTCGTCGGGCTCGAGCACCACCGCGTCGCCGGCCTCCTTGAGGACCTCGCGCACCAGCCAGTAGACGCCGGCGAAGCCGAGTTCGACGATCAACGAGCCATCCTCGAGCTCGTGGATGACCGTCCGCTCCTCGCGCGCCCAGCGAGCGCGATCGGGCGAGATCCACAGGCGGGCGCGGCGCGAGGCGGGCACCTCGCCGGTGCGGGGCCAGCCATCGACGTCAGCGGCCGGATTGACGAACGGCCGTGGCGTGAACTGATCGGCGGTGACCGTGGCCGACTTGATCCTGTCCAGGCGGAAATGGCGGATGTCGTCGCGGTCGGGATCGAAGCTGACCACGTACCACCCTTCGCGACCGTTGATCAGCGCATAGGGCTCTACGGTACGGCTCGAGAACTCGTCTTCGTTCTCCTTGTAGTACTCGAACGAGAGCAGGTGGCCGTCGGCGATCGCGCGCGAGACGATGGTCGAGATCTGCGAATCGTCGCCCGGCGGCGCTGCGACCTGGAGGCCCTCGTGGACGGGATCCTCGCCCAGCGCGTCGATGACCTTCTCGCGCACGGTGGCCAGCGACCCCTCGGGGATGTGTTCCCCGATCAGATCGATCGCGGCGACCAGCGCCTTGGCCTCGACCGGGAGCAGCCGGGCGGGGCGGGCGAACGAGTCACCGTAGGGCTCGGGGTCGACCTCGATCATCCCGTCGGGCGCGATCTCCGCGTACAGCACGTAGGTCCCGGCGCCGAAGTTGACCACGTTGAGCACCGAGATGTCCTCGCGCAACTCCTGCTCGGAGATCTTCAAATCACGTCCCAGCGCGCCGGCGTCGAGGCGCCGCCCGGCGCGACCGGCTGTGATCAGGATGCTGGCCAGCGTCACCAGGCGGGCGAACCGCTCGGGCCGAATCGCCACCTCGGCGTGGTGACCGTTGGTGTCCGACGTGGCCTCCGGCTCGGCTGCGACGTGGACGGTGGCGCCACCGCCCGCGGTGTCGGCCGACGCCGCCACCTGCGGCTCTCCGGTGTGGCGCTCGATCAGCAGCTCGACCCGCTCGCGCAGCTCGGCGACCAGCTCGGGCGGTCCGAGGAGCTGTGCGTGCTCGCCCAGGCCCAGGACCCAGGCGATCAGCTGGCGGGCATTCGCGTACGGCGTGAGGAACACGCGATCGCCTTCGTCGCCGGCGGCGCGCATCTCTCCGTAGCGGCCGAAGTGGCGCTCGATCTGCCACGCGATCCGCCGTCCGATCCAGATCTCGGCGGTCGCCGTCGAGTCTCCGAACTGCCAGTCGATCCGGTTGGCGTAGGCTCGCGGGTCGAAGTCGCGCGGGCGCTGAAAGTCGTGCTCGGCCTTGGTCGCGTAGCCGACCTTGCCGCGGATCCGCGACAAGCGGAAGACGCGGATGGCTCCCCGTTCGTGCGAGCGACCCACGAGGTAGAACTGGCCGCCCTGGTAGAGCAGCTGGTAGGGATCGACGCGGCGCGAACCGAGCTCGCCGCGCTCCATCGTGTAGTAGTCGAATACGACCGTCTTGCGGCGGAAGATCGCGGTCTCGATCTTGGCCAGCCGCTGCGAGGTCTCATGCCCGCCGGCGGAGCCGGTGATGCCGAGCGCGACGGTGCGCTGCTCGGGCGCCTGAAGCGGGCTCGGCCGGCCCCAGGAGATCTGTTGCAGCGCCAGCCGGAGCGGCTCGGCGTAGGCGAACTCGCCGTCCAGCAGTTGTAGCGCGGTGCGTAGTGCGGCCAGCTCCTGATCGGTGAACTCGATCGGGGGCAGGTGGAAGTTCTCGGGCGGGAGCGAGTAGGTCTCCTGCTCGACAAGACCGTCGACCGGCCGCTCGACCGCGAGCACGATCCCCAGCGCCTCGAGCTCCGAACGATCGGCGTAGAAACGGCGCGCGAACGCGTCCTCGTTCATCACGCTGTAGCCCTCGACGTCGCGCCTGATCTCCGACGCGGTGACCGGACGCCGCTCCGCCATCAGATACGAGATCAGCGACAGCTGGCGGATCAGCTTCTCGGTGTCCTTGGCCATGATCCCCAACTCTAGTTAAGCGCCGTACCTCGTCGCCCGCGGACGCGGGCGCGCTGACGCTATTTGCACACATTTGGAGCACGGCCGTTACAGGTCGCGAGGTGAGCAGTAAGTGGTCTTACGCCGCCTCGCGTTCGGACCAGAGGGCACGGTCGGCGAAGTACGCGCCGGTGCCGATCCCCTTGTCGTAGGCGGTCCACTGTTCTCCGACTCGCAGACCCTTCTCGAGCCGATCGAAGCTGCCGAGCCGCCCGCCGAGGTTGTCGACCATGTGCACGAGCGTCGCCTCGCGCGTGCACGGGACGACGGGACTGCCGTGCGCGAGCGAGCCGTGGTGGCTGAGGATGATGTGCAGGAGCGACTGCTCGAGTTCGGCCGGGAACCGTTCGAGCCGCTCGATCGTTTGCCGGATCCGGTAATAGCCCAGCGCGATCTCGCCCTGGAGGCGGCCGCGATCGGACATCGTGATCGCCCCGCCCTCGTGGTCGTACGCGTCGAGCTTGCCGATGTCGTGCAGCAGCGCGCCGGTGACGGCGACGTCGCGGTCGATACCCGGGAAGGTGGCCGAGATCGCGCTCACCGCCTGCGCCACCGTGAGGGAGTGCTCGAGCAGGCCATGACGGTAGGCCTGGTGGTAATGCTTGGCCGCCGGGGCGGTCCGGTACATCTCCCACGTCGGCGACCCGTCGCCCACCAGCGCCGCGAGCAGCTGGCGCAGGTGTGGGTTCTGGATCGTGCCGATCAGTTCCCGCAGGTCGGCCTCCATCTGCTCGACCGGTCGGCCCGGTCCGTCGAGGAGCTGGGCGCGAAGGGATTCCTGCTCGGCCGCCGGCCGCACCGCATCGAGCTCCAGCTGTGGGCCAAAGCGAGGATCGATCGTGAACCGCCCGGCGGCGTGGACGACCGCGCCGGGGCGGCAGATCGCGCGCGCGTCGCTGACCCCGTCGCGCAATACGGCGGCGACGACGCCGGTGCGATCGCCCAGCATCAGCTTGAGAAACTCGCTCCCGTCGCTCCGCCGGCGCGACTCCGCATCGCGCACCAGCAGTGGCTGAGCGATCTCCGAACCGTCTGCAAATTGCCAGACTTCCATCGCGTAACGAAGATAGAGTGGCGCGCGGACGGCAGCGGATGGCTAACACGGCAATCGTCACCGGCGGGACCGGCGGCCTCGGGGCCAGCGTTGTCGGCCGGCTGCTCGACGACGGGTGGCGGGTCGTCGTGCCATGGATCTTCGAGAGCGAGGTCGAGCGATTGCGGCCGCGAGAGGGCTGCCACCTCGTCGAGGCTGACCTGTTCGACCACGACGCCGTGGCGGCGGTGGCCGCGCTCGGCGCCGACGACCCCGGCGCCCCGCTGTACGGGCTGGTGAACCTGGTCGGCGGGTTCGCAGTCGGCGGCCGGGTGCACGAAACGTCGCTCGAGGAATTCGAGCGCCAGTTCCGGCTCAACCTCCGTCCCACGTATCTGATGTCTCAGGCGGTGATCCCGCATCTGATCGCCGGCGGCGGGGGGTCGATCGTGTGCGTCGGCACCCGGGCCGCCCTGCAACCGTTCTCGGGGGCCGCCGGCTACGCGGCGTCCAAGGCAGCCGTGATCACGCTGGCGAACGCGATGGCGGTCGAGTACCGCGGCGACGGCATCCGCTGCAACACGATCCTCCCAAGCGTGATCGACACGCCCGGGAACCGCGCGGCAATGCCGGATGCCGACTTCGACCGGTGGGTCGAGCCGGCCGACATCGCCGGCGTGATCGCGCACCTGCTGTCGGCCAATTCGATGCCGACCAGCGGCGCGGCGATCCCGGTCTACGGCCGCGCCTGACCCGCGAACGGGCGCTCCGCCGCGGCAACGGCGGTGACTTAGCCACCCGGGCCGTCCTACGGGTCGATCGCAATCAGGACCAAAGAAACCGCTATAGGCCCGCCGGGTGCCTGATGGCGAAGGTGCTGACGTTCTCGTCGGGCGGGCGGTCGGACCAGCGCGAGCCGGTCTCGGCCAGCGCCACCGTGTCGAACCGCAGGCCGGCCACGATCATGAACGTGTGGTCGGCGTTGGCGAACACCGTGATCCACTTGCCGGGACCGGGATCGCCCCAGTTCTCCAGCTGGCCCGAGACGACCGAGCCCGTGAGCAGGTGGGCAGCGTCGAACACGTAGCTGATCGACCCCGAGCAGTCGTAGCCGGTGTCCACGTACGTGGTGTGACCGCCGCCGTAGATGTACGGGAGGTGGGCGATCTGATTGCCGGCCGCGATGATCTCCTGGACGATCGGTGGCGCGTTGATCGGCGCGATCGCGAGCCCGTTCGGCGTCAGCGTCGCCTGGTCGGGGTTCGCCGCGATCCCGCTCTGGGCGAGCTGCTCGCGGATCTGCGCGTTGGACACCGGCGAGGCCAGCGAGCCTGAGCTCGAGCCGACGCTCACTTCCGACGGCTGCTGCGAGGAGCCGGCACTTGCCTGGGCCTGTGCCTGCGCCCCGACCTCGGGCTCGACGACCTGCGGATGGCCTTGCGGCTCGGTGGCGTTGGACGCCTCGGGACCGGTCGGGTTCGCGGTCTGGGGCTGGCTCGAGTCGGGCCGGGGCGTGACCTCGCTGGCCGGCTTGGTCGAGGTGGCCGGGCTCGTCGGATTGGTCGAAGCGGCCTGCTGCGCGCAGCCCGCGACGGCCAGAATCATCAACGCTGCGGCCGCTACTGCGCGCACGCGCTGAGTATGGCGCGATCCGCGCGGGGGTGGGTAGCTAGCAGCCCCGGTTTCCTAGGCCGGCGAGGTGCCCGGCGTCCCCTCGAACGTTGGTTGCGGGGGTGGATGGCCCCCGCGCTCGGGAACTTCGCGAGGGACGGGATGGCGTGGTGGTGGCTAGCGCGGCGGGGGTCGGTGCTGAGTCAGGGGACGGAAGCCCCGCCTTGCAATGGAGCCCTGCTCCGTGATTATCACAAAACTACAAGTTTCGAGCGCCCCGAACCGATCATCCGGCGCCCCGAAGCGCGGCTCACCTCACTTTCGGGCTGGAACCTCGATTTGTCACTTTCGCACAAAGCCTCGCCCTTGGTCAGCCCGTCGCCCCGGTCCCGCGCCGAAGCCCGCGGCCACTGGCGTGACGGCGGCAGCCACCACCAAGCCACCTCTGTCCCCAGCCCACCCGCGCCGCAGAGCGCGGGCGCCAGGTCTGCGGAAAGGCGCCGGCTCACTCGGGCCACGACCATCCCGAGCCCCACTCGACGACCGCCACGGAAGGCGCCGCACGACGGCCGCGTGCGCGGGCTACGCCACCGATCTAATCCTCGAAGTTACCGCCGAAGAGCGCGAACACGGCGCCCTGCGGGTCCTGCAAGACGGCGATCTGCCCGACGCCGATGTCCATCGGCTCCGCGAGCGAGGTGGCGCCCAGCTCCTGGGCCTTGGCGAAGCTGGCCGCGGTGTCGTCGGAGCCGAAGTAGACGAGCCAGTTCGGCGGGATGCCGGGGGGCATCACGGGCCGGATGCCACCGTTAGCGTGGCCGTCCGCGGTCATGATCACGCTGTAGGGCATGGCCATGCCCTCCATTGGGCTCATCGTCCAGCCGAACAGACCGCCGTAGAACTGCGCCGCGGCGTCCATGTCGGTGGTGCCGAGCTCATTCCACGACAGCGCCCCGTGCGCGTTGACGAGCGATGCGCCGATGTGCTCCTTCGGCTGCCAGGCCATGAAGTACGCGCCCTGGGGATCCTGGATCACCGCCATCCGTCCCACGTCGAACACGTCGAAGGCCGGCGCGTGCACGGTGCCGCCGAGGCCCGAGGCCTTTTCCACGGTGTCATCGGCGCTGTCCACGGTGATGTAGGAGTTCCAGGTCGGCGGGACGCCGGCCTCGCGCTGCTGCTCGGGCTGAGTCGAGATCGCGGCCACGTCCTTGCCGCCGATCGACATCATCGAGTAGGCGCTTCCCTCACCCATCGGGATGTCGTTGGCATCCCAGCCGAACAGGTCGGCGTAGAAGCTCTTGGCGGCCGGCTGGTCGGTGGTCGAAAGGTCGACCCACGAGAAGGTCCCTGGTGTGTATTTCGTTCGTTCTGCCATGGCCGGAACCCTATCCGGGCGCCGTGCGGCGACGCGATTAAACTCGTTAACCCGGGGTCCAGACATAGACTGCCCCGCCATGCCCAACTACACACGCAAGAACTTGAAGCAGTGCGATGACTCGGCCGCCGATCGCGAGGGGGTCGAGGCGCGGTTCGGCCGGTCGCACCTCAACTCCGACCATCTCGGCGTCAGCTACTTCCGGTTCGCGCCGGACTTTAAGTCACCCTTCGGCCATCGCCATCGCGAGCAGGAAGAGGCGTACGTCGTGGTCAACGGTTCCGGCCAGGCGCGCCTCGACGACGAGGTGATCGACCTGGAGCAGTGGGACGTGGTGCGCGTCGCGCCCGAGGTCGTGCGCGCGTTCGCCGCGGGCTCCGAAGGGCTCGAGATAATCGCGATCGGGAGCGACCGTCCCGAGGGCGGCGACGGCGAGCTGGTGAAGGACTTCTGGACGGATTAGGCACGCGCCCGAGCGCGAGACGGCCGCGCCTGGCGTGGCGGCGCGGCCGTCTCTGATCGGAGGGTGCTCGGGCTGGAGGTCGAGCTCGGTGAGTGTCTCAGCCGGACCGGACGGGATGGCTAGGCGCTCTGGTCGCGCGGGGGCGCGGCGCGCTACGGCCGTGTGTCTAAGTCAGGCATTGACAGCAGCGAGCTGGCCTGGAGGTTAGAGCTGGGCGTAGAGACCGTCGGCCTTCAGCAGCGAGCGGTGCGAGCCGACCTCGATCACGCGGCCGTGCTCGAGCACGACGATCAGATCGGCGCTGTGCACGGTCGAGAAGCGGTGGGTGACGAGCAGCGTGATCGCGCCGTTGGCCGCGGCGTTGCGGTGCGCCGCGTCCGCGTAGCGGTCGAACAGGACGCTCTCGGTGGGGGCGTCGAGGCTCGCGGTGGGCTCATCGAGGACGGTCAGCAGCGGCGCCGAGCGCATCAGCCCGCGGGCCAGCGCGAGGCGCTGCCACTTCCCGCCGGACAGCTCGCGCCCGCCGGTGAAACGGCTGCCGACCCGGGTCTGGAGGCCGTCCGGCAGTTCGTTGACGATCTCGTCCGCGCCGGATCGCTCCAGGGCGGCCACGACCGCCTCCTCGTCGTCGATCAGCGTCAGCTCACCCACCCCGACGCTCTGCTGCGCCTGCAGCTCAAAGCGCACGTAGTCCTGGAAGGTGGCCGTCGTCCGCTCACGCCACGCGGCGGGGTCGATCTCGCTCAGCTCGTCGTCGTCGACCCGCAGATGACCGGTGGTGGGCTCGTACATGCCCGTGAGCAGCTTGACCAGCGTCGTCTTGCCGGCCCCGTTCTCGCCCACCAGGGCGATCGTGCAGCCCGCCGGGAGGTGGAGGTCGACGGCGATCAGCACCGGTTCCGACGCGGTCGGGTAGGTGAACGACAAGTGCTCGAGCGTTATGCCCTTGGTCAGGCGGGTGGGGGCGGGCCGGGTCGGCCGCGGCGTCCGTCCCTGCTCGGCCACGTAGTCCTCGAGCCAGATCATCTGCCCCGCGGTGCGCGCCGATGTGCCGAGCGTGCCGGCGGTGTCGGTGGTGCTCGAGACCGTGCGCTGCGAGCGGCGCAGCAGGCTCACCGACATCACCACCTGGCCCGGCGAGGCGTGACCGTGGGCGGCGCGCAGCACGAGGACCACGACGGCGCCCACGAACCCGACCGCGAACAGCGCCCAACGGAGCGCCTCCCACGCGGCGCTGCGCAGCGCCGCCCTCGACGCGCTCGGCGCCCGCGGCTACCTGACCAAGAACGTCGGCGCCGACGAGCTGGCGCGGGCGATCACCAAGGTCGCCGCCGGCGACACCGTGCTCGAGGGGCCGGTGCAGGAGCGCGTGCTGGCGGCCGCGCTGCAGCGCCACGAACCGCCGCCGCTGCCCGACGAGCTGACCCCGCGCGAGGCCGAGGTGCTGGCCCTCATCGCCGAGGGGCTGTCGAACGCCGAAATCGCGCACCGGCTGACGATCGGGGTCGCCACCGTCAAGACGCACGTCAACCGGATCTTCCTCAAGACCGCGGTCCGCGACCGGCCTCAGGCAATGCGCTACGCCTACCGGCACGGTCTGGCGCAGCCGCCCTCCGAGTGAAGGGCTTCGCCGGTCCTCGAGGCCCCGGCCGCGCGCGGCGCGGTGGGGAGTTTGGCCAACATGTTTGGACTTAATCCCATCGGCACCCTCGCGGGCTTCCGATTAGTCTTGGCGCCGGATGCGGGTGATGATCACAGGCGCGGCGGGGATGCTGGGCACCGATGTCTGCGCGGCGGCGCGCGCGGCCGGCCATGAGGCGGTTGGTCTGGCGCGGGCGGATCTCGACATCACCGACTCCGTCGCCGTCGCCGCGGCGGTCGACCAGGCGGCCCCCGACGGGATCATCAACTGCGCCGCCTGGACCGATGTCGACGGCGCCGAGACCGCCAACGAGGACGCGTTCGCGGTCAATGCCGCCGGCGCCGGCCACGTCGCGCGGGCGGCCGCAGCGTGCGGCGCGTGGACGATCCACGTCTCCACCGACTACGTGTTCGACGGCCAGAAATCCCAGCCTTACATCGAGTCCGACCCGGTCGCGCCGACGTCGGCGTACGGTCGTTCGAAGCTCGAGGGCGAGTTCGCCGTCGCCCACGAGGCGCCGGCCCGTCACACGATCGTCCGGTCCTCCTGGCTGTTCGGCAACAACGGTCGCTGTTTCCCCAAGACGATCCTGCGGCTGGCGGCCGAGCGGCCGTCGTTGACCGTCGTGGATGACCAGGTCGGCTGCCCGACGTTCACGCCTCACCTGGCCGGGGCGCTGCTGACGCTCGCCGAGATGCAGGTGCCGGGCGTCGTCCATGTCGCGGGGTCGGGGGATTGCTCGTGGTTTGAGTTCGCGGTGGCGATCGTCGGGGGCGCCGGTCTGGCCTGCGACGTCAGGCCGGGCACGACGGCCGATCTCCATCGACCCGCGCCGCGACCGGCCTACAGCGTGTTGCACACCGAGCACACTCGCGACGCGCCGCACCTGCCGCACTGGCGCAAGGGCCTGGCCACGTTCCTGTCCGCGGCGGCGGTCCCGGCGCCATGAGGCTGCTGGTCTGCGGCGGCGCGGGCTTCATCGGCTCTACGTTCGCCCGCCAGCGGGTCCGCGACCACGGCGACGACGTGACGGTGCTCGACAAGCTGACCTATTGCGGCCGGCGCGAGAACCTCGAGCCAGTGGCGTCGGAGATCCGCTTCGTGCACGGCGCGATCGAGGATCCGGCGGCCGTCGCCGACGCGGTCAGCGGCTGCGACGCGATCGTGAACTTCGCCGCCGAGACCCATGTCGACCGGTCGATCTCTGGACCCGAGGCGTTCATCGTCACCAACATGCAGGGCACGCACGTGCTGCTCGAGGCCGCCCGCGAGCGCGGGCTGCGCTACGTCCAGGTCTCGACCGACGAGGTTTACGGCTCGATCGAGGACGGCTCGTTCACCGAGGAGTCGCCGCTGGCGCCCTCCTCGCCCTACAGCGCGACCAAAACCGGGGCGGATCTGCTCGTCGCCAGCTACTTCCACACCTACGGGCTGGCGGCGACGATCTGCCGCGGTTCGAACAACTACGGCCCCTACCAGTACCCCGAGAAGCTGATCCCGCTGATGATCCTCAACGCGCTGGCCGGCGATCGGTTGCCGGTCTACGGCGACGGGATGAACGTGCGCAACTGGCTCTATGTCGGGGACTTCGCGCGAGGCATCGGCCACGTGCTCGTCCACGGTCGGGCCGGCGAGACCTACAACTGCGGTGGTCCCGACGAGCGCGACAACCTGTCCGTGGTGCGGCGGATCGTCGAGCTCGCCGGCGCCGACGAGTCGCTGATCGAGTTCGTCACCGACCGGCCCGGCCACGATCGGCGCTACTCGCTGTCCTGCGCGAAATTGCAGGCGCTCGGCTGGGCGGCGCGGGTTCGCTTCGAGGAGGGGCTGGAACGGACGGTCGACTGGTACCGCGACAACGGCTGGTGGTGGGAACCGATCCGCACCGGCGCTTATCGCGAGTACTACGAACGCCATTACGGCCGTGCCCTCAAACGCTGACGCGTTGAGCGAGCAGCCGACGGCGCGGGGGCGATATGCGCCGCCGCAGGTGTCGGCGAGCCGCGAGCTGGCGGCGCTCGAGTCCGAAGTCGTCGCCTGCCGGCGCTGCCCGCGGCTGGTCGCGTGGCGCGAGGAGACCGCCCGGGTCAAACGGGCCGCGTTCGCCTCGGAGGAATACTGGGCGCGGCCGCTGCCCGGGTTCGGCGACCCCGCGGCTCGCGTGCTGGTGCTCGGTCTGGCGCCGGCCGCCCACGGCGGCAACCGCACCGGACGGATCTTCACCGGCGATCGTTCGGGAGACTGGCTGTTCGCCGCGCTGTGGCGGGTGGGGCTGGCCAACCAGCCGACCTCGGTATCCCGCGACGACGGGCTCGCGCTGATCGGCTGCTGGATCACCGCCGCGGTACGTTGCGCGCCCCCGGCCAACCGCCCCCTACCCGCCGAACGGGACAACTGCCTGCCGTATCTGGAGCGCGAGCTCCGGCTGCTGGATCGGGTCCGCTCGATCGTGTGCCTGGGCGGCTTCGCCTGGGACGTCGCGCTGCGGGCGGTGGCGGCGCTCGACGTGGCCGTCCCCCGGCCCCGGCCCCGGTTCGGCCACGGCGAATCGGTGGCGGTCGGGCGGTGGACCCTGTTCGGCTGTTACCACCCGAGCCAGCAGAACACGTTCACCGGTAGGTTGACCGAGGGGATGATGGAGGAAGTGTTCGAGGCGGCCAAGTCCGCGGCCGCGGACTGACCGTGGCGGTGGCGGTGGCTGCGGCGGCGGTGGGGTGATCGGTGCTGCTGGGTGGTGGGCTTGTGGCGCGGCGATCGTCGTCATCCAATCCGCCGGTGCGTGGCTTACGCCGGGCGCGGGGTGCTGTCGTTGTCGTCGGGGTCTGCGGCGGATGTGGCTGCCGCCGCCGCGCTGCGATATTTGGCTGGGAGGTCGGGCGCTGGGAGCGCCCGACCTCAGGGCAGGCGGAACCCGGTCGGCCGAACCTCGCCGAAAGATGTTCAGAGGGGTTGAATACGGGTTTGTGGGGATTCGGCGTTTCTGCGGACGGGGGTTGGGTATCCCCTTCGCTCCCCCTCTCGAGTCGGGCGCCGAGCGAAAGCACGATGGAAGTCGCGAACTTCGCGCTCGCGCCTCGAGCCTGGGCATCTGAGCGACCCATGGGTTCGCTTAGACGCCCAAGCTCGGCCCGACTGGCGCGTTCGGCGAAGGTGGTCAAGAAACCGGAATATGCGGCCGGTTTCTCGCCCACCCTTCGGCTGGCTCTGTGGCCGCGCGGCACCAACGGGGGAGCGACGTGGATACCCAGTTCCGCGGAAACGGCCTCCTGCTGAGGATTCGGTTCGCTGGCGCTCCCGTGCTTCACCCTGGTGGTTGTGTGGCTGATAGCGCGTCGGTCGTTGTCAGCCAAGCCGTCGTGGTTGGCTTGTCCGGGGCGCGGGGCGCTGTTGTGGTTGCGGGCGGTCGGGCGGCTTGGCTGCCGCCGCCACGCCGCGCTATTTGGCCAGGAGGTCAGGGCGCTGGAGCGCCCGACCTCCGGGCACGAGGCGCACAGCGGTGGCCGCAAACGCGTGCAGCTCGCCAAATTCCACGCCGCCGGGAGAGGCTGCGCGACTTAACGACGCATTTCGTCGCTTTCATGCGCCGCCATGCGTCTAACCGCCGCCAGACGCGAACTTCGCCAACTTTCCGCCACCCCCCGGCGGGAAATTGCCATGGTTCGGGTCGCGGAGATCAGCCGGGCCGTTCTACTACCAACTTCGCCACTTTTGTACCAGGCGGCCTGAACATTTGTGGCGAAGTTGGCGAAAAGCAGAGCCGGACTGCTCTCCTTGGCTCGAACCATGGCAATTTCTTCGGGGGGTAGGAAATTGACAACGTTCGCGGAGGGGCCGGGCAAGCCGGGATGCCGTTTCTTAGATCCTCAGGTCTCCGTCCAGGGCCGCGGTAGCCACCGCGGCAGTGCCGAAATCCAACGGGCGCCTACTTCGTAGCCGATCTAGCCGCCAGTACACCGGTGCGCGCCACCGGAGTTCCGCCGGTCCACGGGAGTTCCGGCGCTAACCCGGGAGCGCCTGCGTCGGGGTGGGAGTGGGACGTTGACATTTACATAGGAAAGCTATATAGTTTTCCAATATGAATTTGCCCGCGACCCAGCCGGATCTCCGCGCAGCCCAGATCGAAGAGGTCGTGCGGGACCTGATCCCGCGCGTCTCGCAGTTGAGCCGGCTCGTGTTCAAGCAGACCCACGCCGAGATGTCGCGCACCGAGGGCGGGATTCTGCGCACGCTGAGTGACGGCCCGAGGCGGGTGACCGAGCTGGCGGACCTGGAAGGCCTCGCGCAGCCGACGACGACGACCCTGATCAACGGCCTCGAGCGGCAAGGCTGGGTCGCACGCGAGCGCGACCTCGACGATGGCCGCGTGGTGCTCGTCTCGCTGACGGCCGACGGCGCGTCTGCACTCGAGCGCTTCCGCGCTGAATACCGCGCCGTGCTGCGCAACCGCGTCGACGCGATGCGCGACGACGAGCTGGAGGCGCTGGCCAGTGCCCTGGCGCCGCTGGACGCGCTCGTTTCGGCAGTACAGCAAGGAGAGAACTGATGCGACACGGAGACACGCGATCCCAAGGCCTCTGGTCGCAGCCGAAGTCGGTGTGGGCGGTTGCGTTCGCGGCGGTCGTCTCGTTCATGGGGCTGGGGCTGGTCGACCCGATCCTGCCGGCGATCGCCAAGAACCTGCACGCCTCGCCGAGCCAGGTCGAGCTGCTGTTCACGAGCTACTTCGCGTTCACCGGCATCTCGATGCTCGCCTCGAGCGTGGTCGCGAGCCGAATCGGCGCCAAGCGCACGCTGCTTTGCGGCCTATCGCTGATCATCGTCTTCAGCGCCCTGGCGGGCGCCTCGAACAGCGTCGGCGAGATCGTCGGCCTGCGAGCCGGTTGGGGGCTGGGCAACGCGCTGTTCATCGCCACCGCGCTGTCGGTGATCGTCGGCTCGGCGTCCGGCGGTGTCGCCGGTGCGGTGATGCTCTACGAGGCGGCCCTGGGCTTCGGGATCTCGCTCGGCCCGCTGCTCGGCGGCGAGCTCGGCGGGATCAGCTGGCGCGGGCCGTTCTTCGGCGTCGCGGTGCTGATGACGATCGCGTTCGTCGCGATCCGCCTGTTCCTCGACAAGACGCCCCCGGCGCCGGCCAGGGAGCGGGTCTCGCTGCTGGAGCCGCTCCGCGCGCTGCGCCACCGTGCCACCCGCGGCAGCGGGCTGACCGCCGTGTTCTACAACTTCGGCTTCTTCACGTTGCTGGCCTACACGCCGTTCCCGCTGCACCTCGGCATCCACGAGCTCGGCTATACGTTCACCGGCTGGGGCCTGATGCTGGCGATCTTCGCCGTGTTCGTGGCCCCCCGATTCGGCCGGCGAGTCGGGGACGTGCGCGGCCTCGGCCTCGCGCTGGCCGGGATCGTCGCCGTGCTGCTGACGATGGGCGTCCTGCACGCCTCGCAGGAGGCGCTGATCATCTGCGTGATCGTGTCCGGCGCGTTCCTCGGGATCACCAACACGCTGATGACGCAGGTGGTGATGGAGTCGGCCCCCGTGCCGCGCCCGATCGCGTCCTCGGCATACAGCTTCGTGCGCTTCTGCGGCGGCGCGATCGCTCCCTTCGTGGCCGGCAAACTGGCCGAGCACGTCAGCGCGCAGGCACCGTTCTTCCTCGGCGCCGCGATGACCGCGATCGGCATCGGCGTCCTGTTCTTCTACCGCCGCTCGCTGCGGCCCGTCGAGGAGGCGGCGCCGACCGAGCTGACCCAGCCCGACGAGCCCGTGGTGGCGCCCGAGCCCGCCGAGGTCCGCCCTGGGGGTCTGTTGGTCGCCGTCGGCGGCGACAGCGCGCGCGCCACCAGCGCCCTGGCCGTGCCGCTGGCGCGGGCCCGTGGCGGCGACGTGCACGTCCTGCACGTCGTCGAGGCGGACATCGTCGCCGGAGAGGACACGATCGCGCTGGAGACCGACCGTGCTGCTGCCGAGTTGATCGACGCGTGCGTCGCCGAGCTGCGCGAGTCGGGCATGGCGGTCACCGGCGAGCTGCTGCACAGCTTCGGCACTCATGCCGACGTCGCGGAGCGGATTCTCGATCGCGCCGAGGAACTGCGTGTCGGGGCAATCGTGATTGGCCCCGAGACTCGACACGGCCCGCTCGGCGCGCCGGTCGCGGCCGCGGTGGTCGAGCGCTCGCCGGTCCACGTGATCGTGCTCCATCCGTCGGCCGGTGCCCTCGGACGTCCGCTCCCCGCGCTCGCCTCGTAGTTCCCCGGGCGTAGGTGGCCGTCACGCTACGCTCGCCTGAGGATGTCGCTGGAGCAGTTCAGCCCGGGTACGCGGGCCTGGTTTGAGGCCGCGTTCGGCGAGCCCACGCCGGCCCAGGCGCTGGCGTGGCCGGCGATCGCCTCGGGCGAGCACGTGCTGATCTCGGCCCCGACGGGGTCGGGCAAGACGCTGGCCGCCTTTCTGTGGGCGATCGACCGTCTGGCCAATCAGCCCGCCCAGATCGAGAAGCGGATCGGCCTCGTCTACGTCTCCCCGCTGAAGGCGCTGTCCTACGACATCGATCGCAACCTGCGGGCGCCGCTACGGGGGATCGGGGCCGAGCTGACGGTCGCCGTGCGGACCGGCGACACGCCCCAGCGCGAGCGCCAGGCGATGCTCCGCCAGCCCCCCGACATCCTGATCACCACCCCGGAGTCGCTCTACCTGATGCTCACCGGTCGCGCCCAGGAGCTGTTCGTGGGGGCGCGGTCGTGCATCGTCGATGAGATTCATGCGGTCGCGGCGACGAAGCGCGGCGCCCACCTGGCCCTGACGCTCGAGCGGCTGACCGAGGCGGCGGGCGAAGAGATCCAGCGGATCGGCCTCTCGGCCACGCAACGGCCGCTGGAGGAGATCGCCAGCTACATGGTCGGGCCGTCGCGCAAGTGCCGGATCGTCGACACCGGCATCCGCAAGCCGCTCGACCTCGAGATCCGGGTGCCGGTCGAGTCGATGGTCGAGCCTGAGACCAGCTCGGCGCCGGACCTCGACCCGCTGGCGGGCGGCGAGGCCACCCGCCGCTCGATTTGGCCCGCGATCTATCCCGAGCTGCTCGAGCTGATCGAGGCCCACCGCTCGACGATCGTGTTCGTCAACAACCGCCGCGGGGCCGAGCGGCTCGCGGTACGCCTCAACGAGCTGGCCGAGCGAGACCTCGCCCGCGCGCATCACGGATCGCTGGCTCGCGAGGAGCGGACGGTGATCGAGGAGATGCTCAAGGCCGGCGAGCTCCCTTGCCTGGTGGCCACCTCGTCGCTCGAGCTCGGGATCGACATGGGCGCCGTCGATCTGGTGATTCAGGTCGAGTCGCCGAAATCAGTGGCGCGCGGGCTGCAGCGGATCGGCCGCGCCGGTCACTCGGTCAACGACGTCAGCCGGGGGCGGATCTTTCCGAAGTTCCGCGCCGACCTGCTCGAGTGCGCGGTGGTGGCCAAGCGCATGCGCGAGGCCGAGATCGAGACCACGGTCGTGCCCCGCAACGCGCTCGACGTGCTCGCTCAGCAGGTCGTGGCGATCGCCGCCGCCGCCCCTGAGACCGTGGCCGTCGATCAGCTGTACGGGCTGATCACGCGCACGTACTCCTACGCGGAGTTGTCCCAAGCTCAATTCGAGAACGTGCTCGACATGCTCGACGGCCGCTACCCGTCGAGCGAGTTCGCCGAGCTCCGACCGCGGATCATCTGGGATCGGGTCAAGGGGACGATCCGCGCCCGCCCCGGCGCGCGTCAGCTGGCCGTCACCAATGCCGGCACGATTCCCGATCGGGGGCTGTACGCGGTCACGCTGCCGGACGGCCGCCGCGTCGGCGAGCTCGACGAGGAGATGGTCTACGAGGCCCGGCCGGGACAGACGTTCCTGCTCGGAGCGAGCACGTGGCGGATCGAGGAGATCGGGCGCGATCGCGTGATCGTCACGCCGGCGCCTGGATTGCCGGGCGCGGTGCCGTTCTGGAAGGGCGACGGGGTCGGGCGGCCGGCGGAGCTCGGCGAGGCGATCGGCGCCTTTGCCCGCTGGGCGGTCGACCAGACGCCCGAGGATCTGCAGGCGGACTACGACCTCGACCGCCGAGCGGCCGCGAACCTGGTTGAGTTCCTGCGCGAACAGCAGCAGGCCACTCGGGTGATTCCCTCCGACCGGGCGGTCGTGATCGAGCGCTTCCGCGACGAGATCGGGGACTGGCGGCTGTGCGTCCTCAGCCCGTTCGGCGGCCGCGTCCACGCCGCCTGGGGGCTCGCGTTGAGCGCCCGGATCCGGGAGGAGTACGGCCTCGAGTCCGACGCCATCTGGTCCGACGACGGGATCATCGTCCACCTCCCCGACGCCGAGGAGCCGCCCGACGCCGACCTCGTGCTGCTCGACCCCGAAGAGGTCGAGGAGCGGATCGTGGCCGAGCTGTCCTCGAGCGCCCTGTTCGGCGCCCGCTTCCGCGAGAACGCGGCCCGGGCGCTGCTGATCCCGCGCGCGCGGCCGGGCAAGCGGACCCCGCTGTGGCAGCAGCGGCTGAAATCCCAGTCGCTGCTCGAAGTGGCGAAGAAATACGGCGAGTTTCCGATCATCCTGGAGACGTTCCGCGAGTGCCTGCGCGACGTGCTCGACGTGCCCGAACTGCGCAGGCTGCTGCACCGGCTGAACCGGCGCGAGATCTCGCTGGTCGAGGTCGAGACGGCGACCGCCTCGCCATTCGCCTCCTCGCTGCTGTTCGATTACGTGGCCACGTACATGTACGAGGGGGACACGCCGAACGCCGAGCGGCGCGCGGCGGCGTTGTCGCTGGATCGCGACCTGCTGCGCGAGCTGCTCGGCCAGGACGAGCTGCGCGATCTGATTGATCCCGGCGCGCTCGCCCAGGTCGAGGCGGACCTCCAGTTCCTGTCCGAGCACCGCCGCGCCGTCACGCGCGACCAGCTTCACGACGTCCTGCGGACGGTGGGCGATCTCACGGCTGCCGAGGCGCAGGGACGGGTCGTCGAGGGCGTGGATGCGGAGGCGATGCTCGAGGTGCTGCGTGGCGAGCGGCGGGCAGTCAAGGTGCGCTGCGCGGGCGAGGAGCGATGGATCGACGCGGCCGACGCCGGGCTCTATCGCGATGCGCTCGGCGTGGCGCCGCCGGGCGGCTTGCCGGCCGCGTTCCTGGAGGACGTCCCCGACGCCCTGGTACGTCTGGTCCGTCGCTACGCGGCGAGCCATGGACCATTTACGACGGTGCAGCTGAGGGATCGCTACCGGGTCGACCCCTCGGCGGCTCTGAAAGAGCTCGAGCGCGCCGGCGACGTCGTCCGCGGCGAGCTGCGACCCGGCGGCAACGAACGCGAGTGGTGCGATCCCGAGGTCCTGCGGCGGCTGCGGCGGGCTTCGCTGGCCGTACTGCGCAAGGAGGTCGAGCCGGTTGACGGCCGCACGCTCGCGCGCTTCCTCCCGGCGTGGCAGGGAGTCGATCGCCACCCCGCAAGCGGCGCCGGGATCGACCGCCTGCGCGAGGTGATCGTGCCGCTCCAGGGCGTGGCGTTGCCGGCCGAGGTGTGGGAGCGCGACGTGCTGCCGCGGCGCATCGGCGCCTACTCGCCGGCCTGGATGGACCAGCTGTGCGCGAGCGGCGAGCTCGTATGGCTCGGAGCCGGTCCGCTGGGGCGCCATTCGGGGCGCGTGGCGCTGTACTTCCGCGAGGACGTGGGACTGCTGGGGGCGCCGCCGGCTGGACGGCCGGCGACCTTCGATTCTCCCGCCCACGACGCTCTACGAGCGCGGTTGGCCGCCGGCGCCTGCTTCTTCACCGACCTGCTCGTCGACCTCGATCTCGCGCCCGAGGAGCTGCAGGAGGCGTTGTGGGATCTCGCTTGGACCGGCGAGGTCACTAACGATGCGTTTGCCCCGCTGCGCGCGCCGCGGCTGACGCTGGCGCGCGCTCAGCGGGAGCGGACGCGAGCCGCGCGACCGCGAGCGGGACGGTTCGCCGGACGCCGGCGCGGCGGCGGCGCGGCCCAGGTACAGGGACGGTGGTCGTTGACCGCGCCGCTGCTCGCTTCCGACGTAGATCCGGCGAGCCGTCGGCGGGCGCTGGCCGAGCTGATGCTCGAGCGCTACGGCGTCCTGACCCGGGAGCAGGTGCTGGCCGAGGGGCTAGCCGGCGGGTTCTCGGCCATCTATCCGGAGTTGACCCAACTCGAGACGCTGGGCGTGGCGCGGCGCGGGTACTTCGTCGAGGGCCTGGGCGGCGCGCAGTTCGCGCTGCCGGGCGCGGTCGAGCGGTTGCGGGGGTCCGGCGAGGCCGAATCAGCGCCGATCGTGCTGGCGGCGGTGGACCCGGCGCAGCCGTACGGCGCCGCGCTGCCATGGCCGGCCGGGAAGCGGGCTGTACGGGTGGCGGGCGCGTATGTCGTGCTGGCCGGGGGCGATCCGATTCTGTACCTGGAACGAGGCGGGCGGGGTCTGTTGACGCTCTCCGACGACGGGGATCCACGCGCTTCCGGCGCGCTGCAGGCGCTCGTCGAGCAGGTGCGCCAGGGCAGGATCAAACGGTTGGCGCTCGAGAAGGTCGACGGGGAGACGGCGCTCACCAGCCCGCTGGCGCCGACGTTGCTGGCGCTGGGGTTTCACGAGGGACCGCGGCGGCTGACCCTGAGCGCGTAGGCGAGGATGCCCGAAGGCGACACGATCGCCTACGCGGCGAACCGGATGCGCCCGGTGCTGACAGGGCGAGTGCCGGACGAGATCGTCACGCCCCAACGCCGCCACGAGCGCGACCGCTGGCCCGAGCGGCTCGCGGGACAGGCGGTGCGCCGCATCGATACTCACGGCAAGCACCTGTTTGTGCGGTTCGAGGGCGGGCTGGTGATCCATTCCCATCTCGGCATGTCCGGCGCGTGGGGCGTCTACGGGGCCGGCGGGCGGTGGCGCCGCTCGGCGAGGCGGGCGTGGATCGTGCTGCGCGCGGGCGACCAAGAGGTGGTGGAGTTCGACGGGCCGCTGCTGGAGCTGGTGACCGAGGGGCGGACGCGATTCGATCAACGGCTGTCGGCGCTCGGTCCCGACGTGCTGGCGGCCGAGTTCGACCGGCCGCGGTTTCTGGCCCGGCTGCGCTCGGATGATCAGACGCGGGCGATCGGCGACGCATTGCTCGACCAGCGCAACGTCGCCGGGATCGGAAACATCTGGAAGGCCGAGGGCTGTTGGGAGGCCGGGGTGGATCCCTGGCGGCCGGTGGCGGAGGTCTCGGATGCCGAGGCGATGGCGGTGATCGAGGCCGTGCGGCCGCGGATGCGCCGGTCGGCCGAGGTGGGACCGCGCGCGATCGAGCCCCGGGTCTACAGGTTGATGGGGCGGCCCTGCCCGCGGTGCGGAGGCACGATCCGATCCCGTGCACAGGGCGACGCGAACCGCACGACATACTGGTGCCCCGGATGTCAAAGCTGAAGCGGGTAGGACACAAGGGGGCGGACCTCATCGAACCTGGCAACACGTATGCCAGCTTCGACGCGGCCCTGCGCACCGGCGTCGACATGATCGAGTTCGACGTGTTGCCGGCCCCTGACTCGCCAGGTCTCATCCTCGCCCACGATCAAAAAGACGCCGAGCGCCGCCACCCGCCCTCGCTCGAAGAGGGTCTCGCGTACCTGGCCTCGGGGTCGTTCGACGGGATCGGTTTGATCGTGGACATGAAGCTGCCGGGGTATGAGCTCCGAGTGGTCCACGCGCTGCGCGACGCGGGTCTCGCGCCGCGCGCGCTGATCTCCACCCAGTATCGGGAGAGCCTGGGCGTGATCCGCGCCGCCGACCCGTCGGTCCGTCTCGGCTGGACGCTGCCCAAGCTCAAGCGGGACCCGTTTCGCTCGCCGCTCACGAGGGTGCCCGCGTTTCTGGGGTTACAGGCGATGCGGGTCACGCTGCCGTGGCAGGCGGCCCGCGCGATCCGAGGCCGCGAGTGCGACGCCCTCATGGTCCACTGGCGGCTGGTGACGCGGGCGCTGGTGCGGGCGGTCCTCGGCGCCGGCGGAGAGCTGTACGTGTGGACGGTCGACGAGCTACCCCGGATCAAGACGCTCAGCGCGCTCGGGGTCACCGGGGTTATCTCCAACGATCCCCGTCTGTTTGCGGCGATCGCCTAGACGTGGCGCTCGCTCGCGACGCTCTCGCGCGCCCGGCGGGTGGAATGTTGCGCCGGCGCCCATTAGGGTCTGCGCGATCAGGATTCCGATCTGGTGAGGGTGGTTATGGGCGAGACGATCGTGGTTGGCACCGACGGGTCTGACACCGCCAAGCTGGCGGTCGACGAAGCGGCCCGCTTGGCGAAGGCGCTCGATGCCGAGCTCCACCTCGTGTCGGCCTTCGAGCCGCTCCGTGGAGCCCGGATACCGAGCGCGCCGGAAGGCGCCGCCAAGGTGTGGGCGCCGCTCCCCGACGCGCACGTCGAGGCGACGCTCAGCGAGGCGGCGGCCGGGGTCAGGATGCGCGACGTGAAGGTCCAGACGCACGCCGTCCAGCGCGACCCGGTCGACGCGATCCTCCAGGTCGCGGACGACGTGGGGGCCGACATGATCGTCGTGGGCAGCAAAGGGATGCACGGCGCGAGGCGCCTCACGTTGGGCAACGTGCCCAACCAGGTCTCGCACAAGGCGCGCTGCAACGTGCTGATCGTGGCGACCGATCGAGCGCGGGACAGCTCGGCCTCTACCTGAGCGGGGCGGCCCGGGTCTGCCCGGAAAGCCACCGCGAGGAGGAACATGTAGGGGCTGTGACGGATCAGCGGCCGGCTCGTAGTGAGGACGTGATCGCGACCTTCAGCGCTCCGCAGGCGACTCCGGTTGCGGAGAGCTCGTGGGAGCGCTTTGAGGCGTTGTACCGCTCGAGCCGCGCCGATGTGTACGCCTACGTGGCGACGCTGCTACGCGATCGCGCCGCGGCCGAGGACGTGACCGCGCTCGCCTTCGAGCGCGCGTACCGCCGGCGGCGGACGTTCGACCGGCGGCGGGGCGAGGAGCGGGCGTGGTTGTTCGGCATCGCGCGCAACGCGGCGCTCGACGAGCTGCGTCGCCGCCGTCGGGTCGCGTCCCTAGTCGTCGATCCCGAGGATGCCGGCGCGCAAGAGGTCGAGGACGGGGCCGAGGTCGCCCTGCGGCGGACCGCGGTGCGCTCGGCGCTGGCCAAGCTCCCGGCCCGCGAGCGCGAAATCATCGCGCTCAAGTTCCACGGCGGCCTGAGCAACGCCGAGCTGGCCCGAATCATCGGCGTCAGCGAGTCCAACGCGGGGACGCTGCTGTACCGCGCCATGGAGAAACTGAGAAAGGCTTGCGATGCGACGGCTTGACGAAAGCCCGATCGACCCCGAAATCGCCGTGTCGCTCGACGCGATCGACGCGACTCTGGCCGGCGAGCCCGTCGACCCCCAGTACGCCGAGCTGGCCGAGCTCGCGCTGCTGCTGTCGACCGAGCGGCCGCAGCTCGAGGACGAGTACGCCCGATCGCTGGACCAGCGCGTCGAGGGTCGGTTCGCGCATCCGCCGGAGCGCGTGAGGTCCAGGCGCCGGCGCCTGTGGGCGCCGCTGGGCGCGTCGGTGACGGCGCTGGCCGCCGCGGTGGCGGTCGTCGTGGTGCTGGCCGGCGGGTCCGGTGGCTCCTCCTCGGGGTTCTCCGCGGGGTCGACCACGGCGTCGCCCGCGACGGTGACGACGTCGGCCAGCAGCGCATCCGCCAGCAGCGCGGCGGCGGACGCCGGGTCGGCGGCGAGCAGCGCGTCGGCGGCCAGCGCCCCACCGACGCGGTCCGCCGCGCCCTCGCCCGCGCTCCAGCTCCCGCCCAACGGGCGCAAGGTCGTCCAGTCGGCGCAGCTCAGCCTGTCCTCGGCGCCCAACCGGATCGATGACGTCTCCCAGGAGGTCTTCAACGTCATCGGGTTCGAGCACGGGATCGTCAACAGCTCCGAAGTCACGTCCACCGGCAATCCCAACGGCAACGCCCAGTTCCAGCTCAGCGTGCCGAGCGGGAGCCTGGCCGACACGATGACCCGGCTGTCGGAGCTGCAATACGCCAACGTCGTCTCGCGCACCGACGCCAGCCAGGACGTCAACGATCAATACGGGAACGACGTCCGCCGCCTGAACGACGACAAGGCGACGCGCGATTCGCTGCTCAAGCAGCTCGGCAGCGCCGTCACGCAGCAGCAGATCGACAGCGTCCACGCCCAGCTCAAGAACGTCGACGGTTCGATCGCCGGCGACGAGGCGGCCGTCAGCGGCCTTAACAACCAGGTGGACTTCACCAAGGTGCAGGTCACGGTCCAGGCCGACGCCACGCCCGCGGCGGTCGCCCACTCGAACTCGTTCACGATCGGGAAGGCGGCGCACGATGCCGGCCGCGTTTTGACCGTGGTCGCCGGCGGGGCGTTGATCGCGCTGGCCGTGCTCGTGCCGGTCGGGCTGTTAGTGGCGATCGCGTGGTGGATCGCGGCCGCGGTCCGCCGGCGCCGGCGCGAGCACGCGCTCGACATGGCCTAGCCGCCGCGGATTGGGGCCCTGGGGCCGCATGTGGTATCTCTCGACCCAATGGGGATCACCAGCGAGGACACGATCGCGCTCCTCAAGCGCGTCCCGGTGTTCTCCGCGCTTGGCGAGCCGGAGCTGACCCGAGTCGCCGAAGTCACCGTGCCGCGCACGTTCGGGGCCGGCCAGGTGGTGTTCCACGAAGGCGATGCGAGCGACACCTGTTACGTGGTCAGGTCCGGGCACGCCCGCGCGATCCGTGAGCACGCCACGGGACGATCGATCACGCTCGCCACCTTCGGACCCGGCGACATCTTCGGCGAGCTGGCGATGTTCGATAGCGAACGCCGCTCCGCAACCGTCGAGTCGACCGAGCCGACCGAAGTGATCGCGATCCTCGGCGGCGACATGCGACGGCTCCTGCGCGAGCACTCCGAGATCGCGGTCAAGTTGATCTCGGCCCTCGGCCGGCGACTGCGGGAGACCAACGAGCGCCTCGCGCGGCAGTCGTTCCAGAGCGTGCAGAGCCGCGTCGCGGGCGTGCTGGCGCAGCTGGTGAAGGCCGAACGCGCCGAGGGCGCCGGCGAGCGGGACGTGCTCATCACCGCGACGCAGGCCGATCTGGCCAAGTTGGCGGGGTCCTCGCGCGAGTCCGCCAGCCGCTTTCTCGCCGTCCTCGAGCGCGCGGGAATAATCTCCCAGGGGCGGGGGAAGCTGACCGTCCACGACCCCGACGCGCTCGAGCGATATGTCTACTGACCAGGGCCTGGACAAGGACTTCGCCGCCGGCGGGGTCGTGCTGCGCGGCGATGACGTCGCGGTGATCGTGCCCGTCAAGCGAGCCGCCGACGGCGGTCGCGTGCTGGGGTTGCCCAAGGGCCATCCGGACGGCGACGAGACGCCCGAGCAGGCGGCCCGCCGAGAGGTGACGGAGGAGACCGGCCTGCAGGTCGAGCTGGTCGCGCCGCTGGGGGAGATCAGATACACGTACGGGCGCCGGAGCGGCCCCGTCGACAAGCGGGTGGCGTTTTTCCTGTTCCACTACCTGTCCGGCGACCTCGCCGATCACGACCACGAGATCGAGGACGCGCGCTGGATGTCGCTCGAGCAGGCGGTCGAGGCGCTCACCTACGACGGGGAGCGCGAAATGGTGCGACGCGCGATGTCGAGATCGTCACAAGATCTGTAGGCTGGCGCTGGTGCGCGTCCTCAACTTCTACTCGTCGGTGTTCGCCGACCAGCTGCGCCGCGGCCGCAAGACGGCCACGATCCGGCTGGGCGACAAGTCTCACAAGTACCGCAAGAACGACTGCGTGCTGGTCACGATCGGCTACCAGCACTCGCCCCGCGAGAAGATCTTCTACGCGGTCATCGACCAGGTCGAGGTCAAGCGCGTCAAGGACCTGTCCCCCCGGGACATCGAGCACGACAACCCCGAGTTCCGCCGCGTCGACGAGATGGTCCACTTCCTCGAGCAGATCTACGACCGCAAGATCACCATGGAGGACACGGTGACCGTGGTCCGGTTCTCGCAGATCATCGAGAACCCGCCCGAGATCCGCGACCGGATTCACGGGCTCGGCGGCGTCCAGAACTAGCTTCCAGACGTCCTCGGACGGGGCCGCTTGGCACTCTTCACACGAGAGTGCCAAGAAAACCTTGAAACCCCTTTCCGACGAGCTATAGTGGTGCCTCGCTGGCACTCTCTGCCCCTGAGTGCCAAGCCCCCTATCCACAGGCATACAAACCTTTCATTCGGAGGTTTCATCAGATGAAGCTCAAGCCCCTTGGCGATCGGTTGATCGTGCGGGCAATCGAGGAGGAGGAGACCACGGCAAGTGGCATCGTCCTGCCCGATACCGCTAAGGAAAAGCCCCAGAAGGGCAAGGTCCTCGCGGTCGGCGACGGCAAGGTCAACGAGGACACTGGCAAGCGCACGCCGCTTGACGTCGCCGAGGGCGACGAGGTCCTCTACAGCAAGTACGGCGGCACCGAGATCAAAGTGGACGGCGAGGAGCTCCTCGTCCTCCGCGAGTCCGACGTGCTGGCCAAGGTCCAGTCGTAAGACCCTTTCGAGGAGAACTAGAAACACATGGCACATAAGGAACTGAAGTACGACGCGGATGCCCGCAAGGCGCTCGAGCTGGGCGTTGATGCGGTAGCAAACGCGGTCAAGGTCACGCTCGGCCCCAAGGGCCGCTACGTGGTCCTCGACAAGAAGTTCGGCGCCCCCACGATCACCAACGACGGTGTGACGATCGCGCGGGAAATCGAGGTCGAGGACGTATTCCAGAATCAGGGCGCCCAGCTCGTGCGTGAGGTGGCCACCGCCACCAACGACGTGGCCGGCGACGGCACCACGACGGCGACCGTGCTCGCCCAGGCGATCGTCCGCCAGGGACTGAAGAACGTCGCCGCGGGCGCGAACCCGCTGGCGCTCAAGCGCGGCATCGAGAAGGCAGTCGACGATGTGGTCAAGCACATCGAGACTCAGTCGACCGAGATCTCCGGCAAGGATCAGATCGCTCGCGTGGCGACGATCTCCGCCGGCGATGAGGAGATCGGCGACGTGATCGCCGACGCGATCGACAAGGTCGGCAAGGACGGCGTGGTCAACGTCGAGGAGGGCCAGACGTTCGGCATGGACCTCGAGTTCACCGAGGGCATGCAGTTCGACAAGGGCTACATCTCGCCCTACATGGTCACCGACCAGGACCGCATGGAGGCGGTGCTCGAGGATCCCTACATCCTCATCGCCAACCAGAAGATCGGCTCGGTCCGCGATCTGCTGCCGGTGCTCGAGCAGACGATCCAGTCGGGCAAGCCGCTGCTGATCATCGCGGAGGATGTCGAGGGCGAGTCGCTCGCGACGCTCGTGGTCAACAAGCTGCGCGGCACGTTCACCGGCGTCGCGGTCAAGGCTCCCGGCTTCGGCGACCGCCGTAAGCGCATGCTCGAGGACATCGCGATCCTCTCGGGCGGCGAGGTGATCACCGAGGAGATGGGTCTCAAGCTCGAGAACACCCAGATCTCGCAGCTTGGTCGCGCCCGTCGCGTGGTCGTGGCGAAGGACACCACCACGATCGTCGACGGAAACGGCGAGAGCGACGCGATCAAGGGCCGGATCAACCAGATCAAGAACGAGATCGAGAACACCGACTCCGACTTCGATCGCGAGAAGCTCCAGGAGCGCCTCGCCAAGCTGTCGGGCGGCGTCGCGGTGGTCAAGGTCGGCGCGGCCACCGAGACCGAGATGAAGGAAAAGAAGCATCGCGTCGAGGACGCGCTGCAGGCGACTCGGGCGGCGCTCGAGGAGGGCATTGTGCCCGGCGGCGGCGTCGCGCTGCTGGCGGCCCAGAAGGCGGTCAAGCTCGACGCGCTCGATGACCCCGACGAGCAGACGGGTGCCAAGATCGTCATCCGTGCGCTCGAGGAGCCACTGCGGCAGATCGCCGACAACTCGGGCCTCGAGGGCTCGGTCGTCGTCAACGACGTCCGCAAGTCGAAGAAGGGCCACGGCCTCAACGCGGCCACGAACGAGATCGTCGATCTCGTCGCCGCCGGCGTGATCGACCCCGCGATGGTCACGCGCTCGGCGCTGCAGAACGCGGCCTCGATCGCCAAGAACATCCTCACCACCGAGGCGATCGTCGCCGAGGTCCCCGAGAAGGATTCGGGCGGTGCCGGCGGCGGTGGCATGCCCGACATGAGCGGGATGATGTAATCCGCCTCGCCGGATGACTCGGGCGCGGTCCGGTCTTGGCGAGGCTGGATGCCGAGCGGACCGCAAGCCCGAGGGTAGTGTTTTCAAGGGGGGCCCGGCTGACGCCGGGCCCTTTTTGTTTTCGCGCCCGCCGGGGCGACGGCTCAACTCGTGTCGATGTGCCGCCACAGAGCCGCCAGCGAGCGGACGTGGCGATGGTCGCGCCGGCGGCAGGCGCGCAGCGGGTCGAGATGAATCGGGGTGATTCCCGCGGCCCGGGCCCCGTCGATGTCGGCCGCCACAAAGTCACCGACGTGCACGACCGAGCTCGCCTCTGCGCCGGCGCGACGGAGGGCCACCCGAAAGATCTCCGGATCGGGTTTGGCCGAGCCGACCACGGTCGAGTCGACGATCGCCGCCACCTCCTCGCCCGGACCAGGCCCCTCCTGGCAGATCGCGGAATCGCGCAGGTTCTCGGCCGCGTGGCCGTCCGAGTTGGTGACCACGACCACCGAAACCCCCTCATCGCGCAGTCTCGCGATCACCTCCAGGGCCTGCGGCGCCGGCTCGCTCCACAGGATCTCGCCTGAACAGCGGCGATCCTCGACGTACGCCAGGGCATCCACGGCCCCGTCCAACGCGCCGGCGTCCACGCCCAGCGCGGCACAGAACGCCCGAAGGTAACCGTTCGGAAGCGCGCCCGACGGCCGCGCGACCTCGAGCCGCCGAATCGCCCGGTAGTGCGCGACGGGAACGGACGCCGGATCGATCTCGATCCCGGCACCGCCAAGCGCCGTGGCGACGAGCCCAGGATGAGGGAGGACGATCACTCCGCCGCCATCGAGGAACACGGCGCCGCAACGGATCCGCCCCTGGCGGCCCATCGTCACCCCGCTCAGATCGTGCGCGCGGCTCCGCGCGGGCGCGCGACCGCGCGCGTGGCCAGCTCGCGATAGACCTCGGCCGTCCGCCGGGCGACCTCGACCCAATCGAACTGGAGCACGTGCTCGCGCGCCTCGGCCACGACCTGGGCGCGGATCTGGTCGTCGCTCAGCACCTGCTCCAGGACCGCGACCAGGGCCTCCGAGTCGCGCGAGCGAAAGCGCATACCGACGGTGCCGTCGTCGGGGACCACCTCGCGCAGCCCGCCGGTGTCGGCGACGACGCACAGACAGCCCGACGCCATCGCCTCGAGCGCGACCAGGCCGAACGGCTCGTAGATGGACGGCACGATGACGATCTCGGCCACCCGGTAGAGCGAGTGGAGCATGTCGTCTCCGACCCAGCCCAGGAAAGTGCCGTAGCGCGAGAGCCCGAGGCGCCGCGCCTGGCGCTTGAGCTCGGCCTCGGCGATGCCGGTGCCGGCGACCACGAACCGTACGTTGCCGACGGTGCGGATCACCCGGGCGAGGGCGTCGAGCGCGACGTGGAAGCCCTTCTCATAGACCAGCCGGCCGACCAGTAGGACCAGCCGCTGGTCTGGGCTGGCGAACCGCGTGCGCAACCCCGGGAGCTCGTCGATCACCGGCTCGAGGTCGCGAGGGTCGATTCCGTTGGGAATCACCGTGACGCGGGCGGCGGGAACCCGGAACACCCCCCGGACGTGGCCCTCCATGTAGTGAGAGCAGGTGATGACCCGGTCGGCGCGGCGGATCATCGCGCGCTCGGCCGCGTGGATGTGAGACTGTGGGTGGTTCTGCACCCAGCCCTGGTGGCGACCGAATTCGGTCGCGTGCACGGTGGTCAGCCATGGGAGCGAGAACCGTCGGGCCACGAGCTCCGCCGCCCCCGCCACCAGCCAGTCGTGGGAGTGGACGAGGTCCGGCTCGAGCGAGGCGCAGAGCTGCGCCCCGGCCGACTCCATGTGCGCGTTCATGGCGTCGACCCAGCGCACGAACGCGGTTGGGTCCTTGGGAAACGGCGGTTCCTTGACCCGATGGACGACGACCCCATGGCGCTGCTCCTCGGCCGCGAGGTGGCCACCGCCACGGGTCAGCACGTGGACCTCGACGCCGGCTTGGACGAGGTGCTCGGAGAGCTTGCGGACGTGGCGTCCCAACCCTCCCTCGATCACGGGCGGGTACTCCCACGAGATCATCAGGACGCGCATCGGCGCTCGCAACCCTATCGGTGTGGCTCGCGCGGCCGCGGGCGGCCGCGGCAATTGCGGCTCACAGCGAGCCGATCCGCTCAAACACTCCCACGCTGCGCCGGCCGAGCAGGTCGCCGACCTGCCCGGAAGCCGAGAACGATCGCTGCTCGCCGCGCAGGACATCGCGCCAACGGCCGCGCGGGAGCTCGAGCGTGCCTTGCACCCGATCGCGCGTCCCGACCACGACGAGCAGATCATCCCCGCGCAGGAACGCGCATACGTCCGGCCCGCCGTCGAGCGGCGTGTACCCGGCGTTGAACGGATCGAGGCGGCGGGCCCGTAGCCCCAACAACCGCAGCGTGACGAACAGCTTGGAGGTTTCCCGATCCGGCCGGGAGCCGCCCATCAGCCGCCGCAGCATCGCGCCGCGCCACGACCAGTCGACCGGCCGCCGGTTGTCGGGATCGACGAGCGCCCGGTCGAACAACTCGTCGCCCTGATACGTGTCGGGAATCCCGGGGGTGGTGAGCTTGAGCACCAGCTGACCCAGCCCCACCCGCTCGCCCGCCGCCGCGGCGCGCGCGACGAACGGCTCGAACTCGCGCAGGAACTCGGGCAACACGAACAGCTCCCGGCAGAAGCGCTCGACCGCGTGCTCCCAGTCCAGATTGGGCTCGATCCAGTTCGTGTTGCGCTTCGCCTCGCGCAGCGCCTTGCCCATGTATTCGACGATCCGCTCGATCGCGATCGGCCACGCACCGACCAGGGTCTGGAATAGGAAGTAACGCTCGAGGTCGTCGGGGGCTCCCGCGGTGCGCAGCGGCTCGGAGATCTCGAGCCACCGCCTGACCGCCGCCTCCCATTCCGCGGGCATCGAGGCCAGCGCGGCGATCCGCGCGCGCACGTCGCCGGAGCGCTTGGTGTCATGGGTCATCGTCGAGAGCAGGCTCTGCGGGAACCGCTCGGCCCGCTCCAGGCATCCGGCGTGGAACCGTTCCACCTCGATGCCGAAGCGCCCGGGATCGCCGCCAACGTCGTTGAGCGCGAGCAGCCGCGCGTAGCGATAGAACGCGGTGTCCTCGACCCCCTTGGCGGTGATCGCGGGGGTCGTCTGCTGAAAGCGCGTCACGAACTCCGCCGGCCCTGGAGCCTCGAGCAGCAGCCGTGCCCGGATCCCCGCGTCGATGTCGCTCAGCGCGCGCCGGTCGGCGTCGTCCACGCGACCGGCAGCCGGGTCGACGTAGGTCCGGTAGATGGGCACCGAGGCCAGCGCCCGCTCGAGCGCGTCGCGGTCGAGATCGGCTCCAACGCGCGCCAACCGCCCGACCTCCGGTTCGAACGGGCCGCGAACCTGCTCGAGTTTGGCCTCGTGAGCGACCGCGCCGAAGGCGCGTGAGTCGCCCGAGACCTCCTCCCACAGCGCGGTCAGCGGCGCCTCTCCGGTCGGGTCGACGAACAGCGCACAGACGTCGTCGAGGAACTCGTAGCCGACCGTCCCGCACACTGGCCAGTCGCGCAGTCGCTCCGACGGGTCGAGGATCTTCTCGACCCACACGCGGGTTACGCCGCGCTCGCGCAGATGGCACAGATACCCATAGGGGTCGGCGAGCCCGTCGGGGTGATCGATCCGGAGGCCGTCGACGAGGCCTTCGCGCACGAGCGCGATCGGAACCGCGTGGGTTTGCTCGAACACCTCCGGATCCTCCTGACGCACGCCGGCCAAGTCGTCGACGTCGAAGAACCGCCGGTGGCGCCCGGTCACCGGATCGATGTCGAAGAACTGGTCGCGCAGCGCTCGGTCGGCCCAGTACGGGTTGGCGGGATCGGTCGCCATGTGGTTGGGCACCGTGTCGAGCAAGATGCCCATCCCGGCCCCGACCACATCGCCCGCCAGCGCGCGGAATTCGTTCTCGCCTCCGAGATCGTCGGAGATGCGCTGGGGGTCGATCACGTCGTAGCCGTGCTGGGACCCCGGTCTGGCCTGCAGCGACGGCGACAGGTAAAGGTGCGAGATCCCGAGGTCGCGGAGGTAGGGCACGAGCGCTCGCGCGTCGGCGAATCCCTGCTCCGGCGTCAGCTGGAGCCTGTAGGTCGCGCGGAGCTCGCTCAAGTGACCCGCTTCAGGATCAAGATCGAGCGCGGGAACACCAAGACCCTGCTGCGAGCCTCGTAGCGGGCACTTCCGGCCTGCGCGACGGGCTCCGCGGTCGACAGCTCGAACTCCCACCGTCCGCCGAACCGCTTGGGCGGCAGCAGGAACTCACACTCTTCTTCGTGGCCGTTGAACAGCAGCAGGAACGAATCGTCCTCGATCGGCTCGCCGTGTGGTCCGAGGGCTGGAATCTCGTTCCCGTTGAGAAACATGCCCAGCACGTGCCGCTCCCCTTGCCAATCCCGGCCGGTCATCTTCCGCCCGTCGGCGCGGAACCACCACACGTCGGGGAGGCCCGAGCCGTTGACGGGGGCTCCGCGGAGGAAGCTCTCCCGTCGCAGCACCGGGTGGCGGTGGCGCAGTTCGATCAACCGCCGCACGAACTCGCGCAGCTCCGACGCGTCCTGCGCCTCGTGCCAATCGAACCATGAGATCTCGTTGTCCTGGCACCACGCGTTGTTGTTTCCGTCTTGCGTGCGGCCTGACTCGTCGCCACCGAGCAGCATCGGGGTGCCCTGGGAGACGAACAGCGTGGTGAGAAAGTTGCGCGTCTGACGCGCGCGCAGCGCGAGTACCTCGGGATCATCGGTTGGTCCCTCCACGCCGCAGTTCCACGAGCGGTTGTCATCGGTGCCGTCGTTGTTGTCCTCGCCGTTGGCATCGTTGTGCTTCTCCTCGTAGGTGACGAGGTCGGCCAGCGTGAAGCCGTCGTGGGCGGTGATGAAGTTGATCGAGGCGATCGGCTCCCGACCGTCGGACTGGTACAGATCGGCGGATCCGGTCAGCCGGGAGGCGAACTCTCCCGCGGACGCCTGGCCCCGCCAGAAGTCCCGCACCGTGTCGCGGTAGACGCCGTTCCACTCCGACCACAGGATCGGGAAGTTGCCGACCTGATAGCCGCCGGGGCCGACGTCCCACGGTTCGGCGATCAGCTTCACCTGCGAGAGCACCGGGTCCTGGTGGATCACGTCAAAGAACGCCGACAGCCGGTCGACGTCGTAGAACTCGCGGGCCAGCGCGGCCGCCAGGTCGAAGCGGAACCCGTCGACGTGGCACTCCATCACCCAGTAGCGCAGCGAGTCCATGATCAGTCGCAGCACGCTGGGATGGACCGGGTTGAGCGAGTTCCCGGTCCCGGTGAAGTCCATGTAGTGGCGCGGATCGTCGGGCATCAGCCGGTAATAGGCCGCGTTGTCGGCGCCCTTGAAGGCCAGCATCGGACCGAGGTGGTTGCCCTCGGCGGTGTGGTTGTAGACCACGTCGAGGATCACCTCGATCCCGGCCCGATGCAGCGCTTTGACCATCCCCTTGAACTCCCGCACCTGCTCACCGAGGCGTCCGGTGGCGGCGTATTCGGAGTGGGGAGCGAAATAGCCGATCGTGCTGTAGCCCCAGTAGTTGCGCAGCCCGTGGTCGTACAGGAACGCCTCGTCGGAGATGTGGTGGACCGGAAGCAGCTCGATCGCGGTGATCCCGAGATCGACCAGATAGGAGACCGCGGCCTCCGACGCCATCCCGGCGTAGGTGCCGCGCAGATCCTCACGCACGTCGGGGTGGCGCATCGTGAACCCCTTGACGTGCGTCTCGTAGATCACCGTGTCGGCGAACGGGATCCGCGGCGGCCGGTCCCCCTCCCACAGGAAGGCATCGTCGATCACGACCGACTTCGGGATCGCCGTCGCGTCGTCGTCGTCGTCGGGCTCGAGGTCGTCGTCCTCCTCGCCGTTGGGGACGTAAGGCAGGACGTTGACGTCGCTCGTCCAGTCGACGACGCCGTCGATCGCCTTGGCGTAGGGGTCGATCAGGAGTTTGGCCGGGTTGAAACGATGGCCCGCCGTCGGCTCGTACTGCCCGTGGACGCGGAAGCCGTATCGCTGCCCCGGGCCGATCTCGGGCAGGTAGCAGTGCCAGATATACGCCGTACGCTGGGTCAGTTCGACTCTGGTCTCGTCGTCCTCGGCGTCGAACAGGCATACCTCCACGCCCTCGGCGTGTTCGGAGAACAGGGCAAAGTTCGTTCCCCCGCCGTCCCAGGCCGCTCCGAGCGGGAACGGCCTGCCAGGCCAGACGGCGGTCATCGTGGGGTCTCTTCGGACATGGCTGACAGCACAACGTACCCAGCGCCACGGATGTGCCGCGACCGGCGTTAGCTCAGCGGCGCGACCTGGTTCTGGGCGGTGGCGGCTTGGGCTCCTCGGGGTCGTCGGGCACCAACCACACGGCGGCCAGCGGAGGCAACGTGATCTCGGCCGAGACCGGCTGGCCGTGCCAGGGGATCGGCTCGGGTGAGACTCCGCCGAGATTGCCGATATCGCTGCCGCCGTAGAAGGTCGAGTCGGTGTTCAACGCCTCGCGCCACCGAGACGCCCGCGGGAGGCCGAGTCGGTAGTTCGGCCGCGGCACGGGCGACAGGTTGGCCGCGAACACGAGCACGCGCTCGCCTCCCCGCGAGGCGCGCGCGAACGCGATCACGTTGCGGTCGGCGTCGTTGGGCTCGAGCCACCAGAACCCGGCGGGGTCGGAATCCAACTCCCACAATGCCGGCTGCTCCCGGTAGACCCGGTTCAGGTCGCGGACCAGCGCTTGGACCCCGGCGTGCTCGCGCTGCTCGAGCAGATGCCAGTCCAGCGAGCGCTCGTGACTCCACTCCGTCTCCTGCGCCAGCTCACCGCCCATGAAGATCAGCTTCTTGCCCGGATGGGCCCACATGTACGCGTACATCGCCCGCAGGTTGGCGAACTTCTGCCACCGGTCGCCGGCCATCTTCGAGTACAGCGATCCTTTGCCGTGGACGACCTCGTCATGTGACAGCGGCAAGATGAAGTTTTCGCTGAAGGCGTACATCATGCTGAACGTCAGCTCGTGGTGGTGGTAGCGCCGGTAGATCGGTTCCTGCTGGAAATAGCCGAGCGTGTCGTGCATCCAGCCCATGTTCCACTTGAAGCCGAAGCCGAGGCCGCCGAGGTAGGTGGGACGTGACACCCCCGGCCACGCGGTCGACTCCTCGGCCGCGGTCACGATTCCCGCCTCGCGACCGTAGAGCACCGCGTTCAGCTCCTGGAGAAACGCCACCGCGTCCAGGTCCTCGCGCCCGCCGAACTGGTTGGGCACCCATTCGCCCTCGCGGCGGGAGTAGTCGAGGTACAGCATCGAGGCGACGGCGTCGACTCGGATCCCATCGATGTGGTATTCGCGCAGCCAGAACAGCGCGTTCGAGATGAGGAAGTTGCGGACCTCGTAGCGCCCGAAGTTGAACACCAGCGTGCCCCAGTCCGGGTGCGACCCACGGCGCGGGTCGGAGTGCTCGTAAAGCGCCGTGCCGTCGAAGCGCGCCAGGGCGAAGTCGTCGCGGGGGAAATGGGCCGGGACCCAGTCGAGGATCACCCCGACCCCGGCCTGGTGGAGCCGGTCGATGAACATCCGCAGATCGTCGGGGGAGCCATAGCGGGGCGTGGGCGCGTAGTAGCCGGTGATCTGATAGCCCCACGAGCCGGTGAACGGATGGGCCATGACCGGCAGCAGCTCCACGTGGGTGAAGCCAAGGTCGGTCACGTAGGCGGCGAGCTCATCGGCCAGCTCGAGGTAGCTCAGCGAGCGGTTGCCCTCGAGCGGGTTCAGCCGCCACGATCCCACGTGCACCTCGTAGATCGACATCGGCTCGACCAGCGGCGTCTGGCGCGCCCGGCGATCCAGCCATCCCGCATCCTCCCAGGCGTGGTGCGGTTCGTACACGACCGACGCGGTCTTCGGCGGCAGCTCAGTCTCGAACGCGTACGGGTCGGCCTTCAACCGGAGTTCCCCGTCGGCGGCCAGGATCTCGTACTTGTAGCGGACACCCGGCTCGGCGCCGGGCAGGAACAGCTCCCAGATCCCGCTGGCGCCGAGCGAACGCATCGCGTTCAGACGGCCGTCCCAGGAGTTGAAGTCCCCGACGATACTGACCGCCCGGGCGGACGGCGCCCACACGGCGAACGCCGTCCCGCGGATCCCGTCGTGTTCCCGCACGTGGGCTCCGAGCCGCTCGTAGAGCAGTTCGTGGCGACCTTCACCGACCAGGTGGAGGTCGAGGTCGCCGAACGTCGGCGTGAACCCGTACGGGTCCTCGATCGTGAACGTCCCCGACGGCCCATAGTCGATCTCGAGTTGGTAGTGCAGCGGCAGCTGGGCTCCTGGCACCGTCCCTTCGAATACGCCCCCGGCGTGGATTTGCGCGAGCTCGACGATCGTCCCGTCGTCAAGGCGCGCGTTGACCCCGCGAGCGGCCGGACGCAGGGCCCGGATCACGACGCCGGATCCGTCGGCGTGCGCGCCGAGCACGGCGTGTGGGTTGGAGTGCTCGCGACGGACGAGTGCGTCGAGCTCTTGTGCGGCGACGGTCATGAAGATTCCAGCAGGCGCCTGATCCCGGCCACCGGGATCGCTACCCAGTCCGGACGGTTGTCAAGCTCATACTGGAGTTCGTAGATCGCCTTCTCGAGCTCGAAGATCGAGAGGACGTTGTGGATCGCCGCTTCTCCAGCCGGCAGCAGCGCGGGATCGACGCCGCCGAGGTAGCGCTCGAGGAAGGTCTCCCGCGCGCGCTGTTCGAATTCAGGCGGCGCGTCGCTCCCGCGCAGGATCTGAACCGCGGAGGTGACGTAGGCAAACGATCGCAGCATGCTCGCCACGTCGCGCAGTGGCGAACGCTTGGCGCGGCGCTCCGGTAGCGGACGCGCCGGCTCGCCCTCGAAGTCGATGATCACCCAGCCGCGCGGCGTGTGCAGGGTCTGGCCGAGGTGGTAGTCGCCGTGAGTGCGGATCGAGCGGCCGCCCACCCCCAGTTGCGAGCGCATCGCCAGGCGCTCGCGCACGTCCTGCCCGCGGCCGGCGATCGGCGCCATCCGCTCGTCGTCGGGGAGCCGCACGAAGATTCGCTCAATGTCCTCGTCGATCGTCGCGGTCAACAGCGACAGCGATTCCTGGCTGGGCTCCTCGGGCGAGAAGGCCGGGTCTCCGGCGTCGGAGGCCAGCACGGTGTGCAGCTCGGCGGTGACCGCGCCGAGGTTGCCGAGTTGCTCGAGCAACTGCTCGGGGTCGCTCTGGATGCCTTCAAGGGCGAGCTCCCAGCCGCTGATGGCGTCGGGGAGGAACCGCTGCGCGACTCCGAGGGTGGCGGCGAGGGCGTGGCCCTCGTACTCATACCATCCGTGCAACGGGGCGATGTTGGGGAAGTCGCGGCGGGTCAGGAAGTTCAGGATCTCCAGCTCGGGATTGATGCCGGGCTCGAGCTTGCGGAAGACCTTCAGCACCAGACGATCGGCGAACACGATCGACGAATTCGACTGCTCGACGCCGATCACGCGCGCCTCCGCGTTATCGGGGATCGCCACTACGCCCTCGACGTGCCGGAAGCTGAAATGCCCGTCCTCGGTGTCGACATCCGCGCCCTGATCGATCAACCGGATCAGCTCGAGCGCCTCGCGCGGGTCGCCGACCGCGTCGAACTCCTCGGGGCCGGACACGACGATCTGGTAGAGCTCATGCGTGCCGGTGGCAAACCGCGTCTGCACGAGCGCCAGCGCGAGCGCAGGCTCGTCGCGCAACGTGAGCGTCTCGACGATCTCCGCCCCCGACACCGAACGCGACTTGGATGCGTACCAGCGCTGTCTCACGATCCATTCCGAGAGCTCGTCGAGGTCGAGGATCTCGCGGATGTCGGCGGCGGCGCGTTCACTCATGGTCTTGATCCTCGACCAGCTGAAACCAGTAGAAGCCCCGCGGAGCGAGCGTCAGCAGATACGGCAATTCGCCGATCCGCGGAAAACGGGAGCGGCCCAACAGTTCCACCGGATAACGGCCCCGATAGGCGCTGAGATCCAGCTCGACCGCCTGGGCAGATCGGGCCACGTTGTGAACGCACAGCACCAGATCATCCTCGAAACTGCGCAAATGGGAGAAGATCCGGGGGTTCGAGGGCTCGATCGGCTCGTAGGTCCCGAAGCCGAATACGGGGTGCTCCTTGCGTAGTGCGATGAACCGGTGGACCCAGCGCAGCAGGCTCGTGGCCGTGCGCAGCTGGGCCTCGACGTTGACCGCCTGGAAGCCGTAAACGGGATCCATCAGTGGCGGCAGATACAGCTGGGCGAAATCCGCGCGCGAGAAGCCACCGTTGCGATCGCCCGTCCATTGCATCGGCGTCCGTACCCCGTCGCGATCGCCCAGGAACACGTTGTCGCCCATCGCGATCTCGTCGCCGTAATAGAGGACCGGCGAACCGTGCAGGGAGAACATGATCGCGTGCATCAGCTCGATCTCGTCACGGCCGTTGTCGAGCAGCGGCGCGAGCCGGCGGCGGATCCCCAGGTTGAGCTTCATCCGTGGATCCTTCGCGTACTCGCTGTACATGTAGTCGCGCTCGTCGTCGGTGACCATCTCCAACGTCAACTCGTCGTGGTTGCGTAGGAACAGCCCCCACTGGCACTTCTCGGGGATCTCCGGCGTCTGGCGGAGGATCTCGTAGATCGGCGCCGCCTCCTCGCGCCGCAGGGCCATGAACATCCGCGGCATGACCGGGAATTGGAAGGCCATGTGGCATTCGTCCTCGTCGCCGAAGTACTCGACCACATCGGCCGGCCACTGGTTGGCCTCCGCCAGCAGCACCCGGTCGGGATAGCGCTCGTCGATCTCGCGGCGAACGCGCTTGAGGTAGTTGTGCGTCTCCGGCAGGTTCTCGCAGTTCGTCCCCTCGCGTTCGAACAGGTACGGGACCGCGTCGAGCCGGAAGCCGTCCAGGCCAATGTCGAGCCAGAAGCGCAGGACGTCGAGCATCGCCTCGCGGACATCGGGGTTGGCGTAGTTGAGATCGGGCTGGTGGGAGAAGAAACGGTGCCAGTAATAGGCGCCCGCCACGGGGTCCCACGTCCAGTTCGACGGCTCGGTGTCCACGAAGATGACCCGCGCCTCCGGGTAGCGCTCGTTGGTCTCCGACCACACGTACCAGTTGCGCTTCGGGCTGTCAGGGCTCGAGCGCGACTCCTGAAACCACGGGTGATCGGCCGATGTGTGGTTCATCACCAGGTCGGCGATGACGCGGATCCGCCGCGCATGCGCCGCGTCGATCAGGTCGCGTACGTCGTCCACAGTTCCGTAGTCGGGATGCACCTTCCTGAAGTCGGAGATGTCGTAGCCGCCGTCGCGCAGCGGCGACTCGTAGAACGGCAGCAACCAGATGCAGTCGATCCCCAGCCACTGCAGGTAGTCGAGCTTATCGGTCAGGCCGCGGAAGTCGCCGCCACCATCGCCATTGCCGTCGAAGAAGCCGCGGATGTGGATCTCGTAGAACACCGCCCCCTTGAACCACAGCGGTTCGGCCTCGAACCACTGCCGCGTTTGCGCCCGCGACGGCACGGGCCCCGTCGCTTGCTCGCGGCTCAAGATGTGCGTGAGGGTGGGCGGCCCGATTGACAACTAGAAGCTTTCGACCTTGACGATGTGACCTTGACGCAGGCCCGGCTGCAGGCGCACGTAGTTGGGCCCGTTGCGCCACTGGAAACGCTCGCCGGTGAGCAGGTCGTGGACCATGAACGTCCCCGGCAACCCGAGCTGCTCGGGGATATTGGCCAGGCCTTCCTGCGTCTGGTGGGGGTCGATGTTCACGATCGTGATGATGGTGTTGGCGGACGTCCGCTTGACGTAACCGATCAGTGCGTCGTTGGCCGTGTCGAGGAAGGTGATGTTGGACAGGTGGTGAAGCGCGGGATTCTCGCGCCGGATGTAGTTGATCGTCCGAATCAGCGGGAGCAGCTCGCCGTCGAAGGAACGCGCCTTCAGCTCGTACTTCTCGGAGTGCAGGTACTCCTCCGAGCCTTCGCGCTGGGGGACGTTCTCGATGTTCTCGAAGCCCGAGTACATGCCGTAGCTCGGGCTCAGCGTCGCCGCCAGCATCAGCCGGGCTTCGAACGCCGGTCGCCCCCCGTGCTGAAGATAGGCGTGGAGGATGTCCGGGGTGTTGACGAAGAAGTTAGGTCGGAAGTACTCCTGCTCGCCGGAATAGGCCAGCTCGGAAACGTACTCGGTCAGCTCGTAGCGCGAGTTCTTCCAAGTGAAGTACGTGTAGGACTGGCTGAAGCCGACCTTGGCCAGATGCCGCATCACGGCGCGCCGCGTGAACGCCTCGGCGAAGAAGATCACGTCGCGGTCGTGCTCGTGAACCCTTCCGATCAGGTGCTCCCAGAAGGCGAACGGCTTGGTGTGCGGGTTGTCGACGCGGAACGCCTTGACCCCGCAGTCGACCCACTGGAGCACGATCCGCTCGAGCGCGTCCCACAGCGCCGGCCACTCCGGCGAATCCCAGTTGACGTTGTAGATGTCCTGGTAGCGCTTGGGCGGGTTCTCGGCGTACTTGAGCGTGCCGTCCGGCCGCCGGTGGTACCACCCGGGGTGCTGCTTCAGCCACGGATGGTCGGGCGAGCACTGGATCGCGAAATCGAGGCAGATGTCGATCTCGTGGTCGGCCGCCGTCTTGGTCAGCGACCTCAGGTCCTCGACCGTCCCGAGCGCCGGGTGCACCGCCTCGTGGCCGCCGGTTTCGTCGCCGATCGCCCATGGCGAGCCGGGGTCCTTCGCCCCGGCGATCAGCGCGTTGTCTCGACCTTTGCGATTGGTATGGCCGATCGGGTGGATCGGGGGCAGGTACACGACGTCGAAGCCGAGCTCCTTGATTCGCGGGAGCTGCCGCTCGACCCCCTTCAGGCCTCCCCAAGATCGGGGGAACATCTCGTACCACGCACCGAACCGCGCTCGCGGCCGGTCGACTTCGATCCGCAGCGGTTCTTGGAGGGCGACTGCGCCGACGCGTTCCTGGGAGCGCTCGACGGCCGCGAACAGGTCCTTGCCGAGCACCGTGTCGTGCTTCGCCGCTTCGACTAGGTGCTCGTTCTGGAGGGTCGTGATCGCGTGCTCGATCAGCGCTCGGTCTTGTTGCGTGCGGGCGCCCGGCAAGGCCGTCTCGAGCAGCACCGTTCCCTCCGACAGCTCGCCCGCGAGCTCGGTCTGGCCGGCGTCCAGCTTGCGCGCCAGCTCGTCGCGCCAGGTCCCGAACACGTCCGTCCACGCCTGAACCGTGTATTCCCACCGTCCGGTGCGGTCGACTTCGAACTCCCCGGCCCAGCGAACGCCGCCGAGATGAGCGTCGATCCGGTGGAGTTCGGCTTCCTTCAACGCGGCGTCGTCGGCGCGGCGGTAGCGGACGACCCCACGCAGCAACTCGTGGCCGTCACGGAAGATGTCGACCTCGACCGTCACCGTGTCACCGACGCAGCGCTTGGCGGGGTAGCGGCCGCCGTCGACCGCGGGCACCGGGTACTGAATGACGATCCGCTGGAGAGCGGGGGCGGGGCTCGGCTCCGGCTCTAAGGTCTCCGTTTGCGGGTCTTTTTCGGGAGCGGTGGGCTCGGCGAGCGCCGTCCTGGCCTCGGCGGAGGCAGACGCGGTCTTGGCCGCGTTCCCTCGCGGCGATGGGTTACGAGCGGCTCTGGGCTTGGGCACGAGTCGAAAAGTATCCGCGTCAGGAGGGTGGGTAAACCTCAGAGATGTGAAGATGCCGCCTCGAACAGGCGGCCTGCACGGATGAACATGCCCACGAGGACCAGCGGGATCCAGCTCCACATAACCTCGCTGCCGAGCGGGACCCTGGGGGCGGAGGCGTACCGATTCGTCGGCTGGCTCGCGGACGCGGGGCAGAGCTGGTGGCAGTTCCTGCCCATCGGCCCGCCCGACCGTCACCGGTCGCCGTACAAGGCTCGCTCCGCCTTCGCCGCCTGGCCCCGGCTGCTCGACGCCACGACGCGCCGGTCGCCGGTGAGCGCCACCGAGCTGATCGAGTTCCGCGACCGGCACGCCTTCTGGATCGGTGATTGGGAGGCCTTTGGCGGCCGGGGCGCGGTGGCCGACCAGGTCCGCTTCGAGCGCGCGTGGACCACGCTGCGCGACTACGCGCACGAGCGCGGCGTCCACCTGATGGGCGACGTCGCCATCTATGTCGCGGCAGCCAGCGTCGATCACCGCGCCCACCCCGAGCTGTTCAGCGACGGGTTCGTCGCCGGCGCGCCACCCGATGCCTACTCCGCCACCGGTCAGCTGTGGGGCAACCCGCTCTACGACTGGCCGGCGCTCCAGCGGCGCCACTATCGCTGGTGGGCCGAGCGGCTCCAGCGGACGCTGTCGCTGTTCGACCTCGCCCGCCTCGACCATTTCCGCGGCTTCGTCTCCTACTGGGCGGTCCCAGCCGGGGCGCGCGACGCCTCTAACGGACATTGGCATCGAGGGCCCGGGCGGGCGCTGTTCGGGGCGCTCGAGGCTGACCTGGAGGGCGGCCAGTTACCCCTCGTCGCCGAGGACCTAGGCGTGATCACGCCGCCCGTCGAGCGCCTGCGCGACGAGCTGGGGCTGCCGGGCATGCTCGTCCTCCAGTTCGGTTTCGATCCCGACGATCCGACCAGCCCCCACCGGCCCGAGAACCACGTCGTAAACCGCGTCGTCTACACCGGAACTCACGACTCCGATACCGCTCGCGGGTGGTACGAGAAGCTCGATCCACCCCAGCGCGGACTCGTCGACGCGGCCACGTCGAGGTTCGGCGAACGGGAGCCGTGGTGGGGGCTGATCCGGCTCGCGCTCGCCTCGCCCGCGCGGATGGCGATGGTCCAGGCCCAGGATGTCCTCGGCCTCGGCAGCGAAGCTCGCATGAACGACCCAGGCCGCGCCACCGGCAGCTGGCGTTGGCAGCTCGAGCCCGGAGCGTTGACCGCCGCGCTCGCGAGGCGGATGCGTGAGGCGACCGAGGAGGCGAGCCGGATACCGGAGGTCGACCCGCGCGCCGAACCGCCCTCCCAGCGAACGATTCTCCAGGCAAATCGTTAGCCCACAGAATGATTCGCGGGTACCGCGGATTCGCCGATACCGCTCGGCTGGGTATCCACTTCGCTCCCCCGATCGCGGGCGACGCAGGCTGTTTCCGGTGCCCGTGCGCGCCCGTGCGCCCCGACCCGGCTCAACCCCATCGCGCCGGGTCGGAGCCGTTTCCGCGGAGGTGGGTATCCGTTTCGCTCCTCCGTTGCTGAACTTTTGCGTCTAGCATCCGGTCCGACGGCGCGATGCAGGTCGGGATAGTTCGTGTGCCGGCCCGCAGACTTCGCAGCGCGGGCTGGGTGGGATCGGACAAGGTCGGGGTCTCAGGTTCGGGTGGGCGCGATCGCGCCCTCGATGAGCGACCCGGGCAGGTGAGCCGCGTGCGCGTCGTTGGAAGTTGGCTTAGTGGCGTTCCCGTGGGTCGGTGTAGGCGGTTGTTGGGCGGGTAGCGCGTCGGTCGTCGTCAGCCAAGCCGCCCACGGTTGGCTGCTGCGGGGCGCGAGGCGCTGTTGTGGTTGGCGGGCGGTCGGACGGCTTGGCTGCCGCCGCCGCGCCGCGCTGTTTGGCAGGGAGGTCGGGGCGCTGGAGCGCCCGACCCCGGAAGGAGCCGCGAAGCGGTTTCGGCAGCACTGGAATAGGTCGTCGATTGCGGTCGGGTGGGCTTCGAACACGCCGTCGGCGCGAAGTTCGGCAACTTTCCGCCACCCCTCGGAGGGAAATTGGCGAAGTTGGGCCGCGCTGCGAAACCGTCCAGCCCGCAGACGCTGGCTGTTTCGCGGCTTCAGAGTGAGCCCGTGTGCGCGGTCCTGCCATCCGACTTGACTTGCTCGGGCCTGTCGCGGCAGGTCGGGGGCGTTTCGGCGGAGCTGGGTATCCAGGTCGCTCGCCCGCTGGTGCGGTGCGGCCGTAGGGCCCCAGCGGTTCCCAGCGCACGGGCCCCCGGTCACCGCAACTGGCCGAAGGGGTGGGCGTGAAACCGGCCGCATGTTCCGGTTTCTCGCCCACCTTCCCCGCAGCGGGCCGGTCGGGCTGAGGCTGGGCGTCTAAGCGAACCTATGGGTCGCTTAGACGCCCAGGCTGGCGGCGCGACGGCGAGGTTCGCGAGTTCCATCGCGCTTTCGCTCGACGCTCGGCTGATGAGGGGGAGCGAAGGGGATAGCCAGCTCCGCGGAAACGCCCGGGCCGGCGAAAGAATCCCCTCCAGGCGGGCGGGGTTAGGTCTCGCACTGAACTTCGCCAATCTTGTTCAACCCCCCTGTACAAAGGTGGCTGAGTTCGCGGAAAAGGGGTCAGATGCGAGACGCGAAGGTTCAGCGAGGGGGAGCGAAGTGGATGGCCAGCACCGCGGATTCGCGGACACCGCGGGTCAACGCGCCCGCTGAACCACCCTCCTAGCGAACGATTCTATAGAAAAATCGTTTCTACAGAGAATGATTCGATCGACGATGCGGATGCGGATGCCGATTCCGATGCCGGCACCAGGCCCAACGGCTTGTAAGGTCCGCAACATCAGCTGGCGCCGTCGTGACCGAGGAGGTCGTCTTGTCTGGTACGTCACTGCAGCGAAGCGAACTGCGGGAGTTGACCTGGGGGTGGTGGCTGGCCCTGCTGATCGGGGCGCTGAGCATCGTCGCCGGGATCATCGTGATCCTCAAGCCGAGCGACAGCCTGTCCACGCTCGCCGTGATCTTCGGCATCTTCATCCTCGTCGACGGCCTTATCGCGCTTGCCGGGGCGTTGCTCGGGGAGTCGCAGAACCGCGGGCTGCTCGCGGTTCTCGGAGCGCTGAGCGTGATCGCCGGCGTGTTGCTGATCCGCCATCCGCTCGGCGGGGTCAAGGCGGTCGCCTTGCTGCTGGGGATCTGGCTGATCGCGGCCGGGGTGGTGCGCTTCGTCGGCGCGCTCGCCTTCCCCGGCAACCGTCTGTGGCGGATCGTGGTCGCGCTGGTGCTCGGGGTGTTCGGCATCGTGATCGTGTCGAGCCCTCATATCGGTTACGCGACGCTGGCCCTGATCGCCGGCATTTGCTTCATCTGTTACGGCCTCGCCATGCTGCTGGCCGGATGGGCGCTCCACGCCGTCCGCCACGGGACGGCGGACAGCGGGCCTGACCCGGGCTGATTCCGACGAGTACGCCCGTGGCGCCGGGGCGGGGGCGCCGGTCGGCCGGCGGGGGGAACCGCCGTGCGGTGGCTCCGCCGCCCAGGTTAGGAGCTGGAGAGTGGGCGGGGAGGAACACTGGCGATTCCGAGGATGTTGCCGACCCGAACCGCGTTGTGCAAATGTGATAACTGGTGTCGCCCGTCGGCAGGCCGTCTGGGCTCGCTCGGTGCCGAACTTCGGCAACTTTCCGCCACCCCTCGGATGGAAATCGCCAATGTTCGCCGGGCCGAAGAGATCGCATGCAGTTCCCAGAGAGCTCGCGCTGACACCTGGCGCCAGTAGCTCGAATCGGAGGCGGATTATTTATCAGTTAGTGATAAGGGGCGCCACCGGGCCCCGCGCCGCGCCCGCGGCTACCCACCGCCCCGGCGCCACCGGGACGCTCACACCCCCCACATCCGCGGCCACCACCGCAGCCACCCTGCTCCCGTGACCTTGGCGCGGCGGTAGAGATACGTCAGGTCGCCCTTCAGCCGTCCGCTCCGGGTCGTCTCGAACACGATCAGCGACCGCGGCGCCACGCGCAACCTGACGCCGTCACGCGCGAGCACGGCCAGCGCCCGTTCGGCGATCGCGATCTGGCCGAACGCGGTCGGGTGGACGTGATCGGCCATCACCAGGTTACGGGCGCGCAGGGCGCTGAGGTCGACCACCAGCGCGCCGATCTCGGCCGCCACCGTGCACACGATCCGGTTGAGCTCGGCCACTCTGTCTCCGGCTCGGGGCCGCCCGAGATCGAGCGGCGCGGTCATCGTCAGCACGCGGTCACAGCGTCCCGCGAGGAACCTCAGCGCGGCCCGGTAGCCGGCCTCGAACCGTGCCGGGTCCCAGTCGAGCGCGCGCACGTCGTTGACGCCGATGTAGAGGCAGCCGAGCTCGTAGCGGGCGTCGGGATGGGCCGTCCGCTGCTCGAAGGCGGGAATCTGAGCCTCGAGGACGTCACGGATGCCGGCGCCGTCGGCCGCGTAGGAGGTGAACGGCAGGCCCAGACCGCGGGCCACCCACAGGGCCCAGGATTGCAGCGCCACGCCCCATTGAAGCTCGCCACCGCCGTTGGTGATCGAGTCGCCGAAGGCGAGGACGCCGAGGGGGGTCAAGGCTCGCCACCCTAGCGATCCGCGTCCGCCACCGTGTGATCGAGCGCACCGCCTCGCCAGCGATCCGCGCCCGCCACCGTGTAATCGAGCGCACACAACTCGGGGCTCCGAGTCCAGCGATTGACCCCACCCGCGCCCGACGGCCACGGCCGCGCCGCGAGTGCCCCATAATCGCGAGCCGTGAACGACCTGACCACCACCCTGCCCGACGGCCGAGAAGACGTCCGACGCGCCGCCGCCGAGCTCGCGGAGCGGATTCCTGGGCCGCTCGCGCCGCTGGCGCGGATTGCCTACAACTATCGCTGGTCGTGGTCGCCTGGAGGTCCCGAGCTGTTCGCGGCGATCGACCCCCATCGGTTTGAGCTGTGCGCGCAGAACCCCGTCCGTCTGCTCCAGGAGTCGCCCTCCCGCGTTCTGAAGCGGGCGGCGGCCGACGCGGGGCTGCTCGAGCGGGCGGCCGCGCTGCAAGATGCGATTGCCGTCGATCTCGATCGGGCCCCCGTCATCGCGCTCGAGCCCGCCGTCGAGCCGATCGATCCCGCCCGGCCGGTCGCGTTCCTGTGCGCGGAGTACGGCGTCCACGTGTCGCTGCCCGTATACGCCGGCGGCCTGGGTGCGCTGGCCGGCGACCTGTTGAAGGAAGCCTCGGACCGGGCGCTGCCATTCGTGGCGGTCGGGTTGATGTACCGCAAGGGGTACTTCCGCCAACGCATCGATGCCGCCGGGTGGCAGCACGAGTACTGGGTGGACACCGATCCGGAGCGGTTGCCGGCGGCGCTGGTGACCGGCCGCGACGGCCAGCCGGTGACGATCACCGTCCCGATCTATGACGCCCGGGTCACCGCGCAGATCTGGCGGATCGACGTCGGCCGGGTGCCGCTGTTCCTGCTCGACACCGACCTGCCGCCGAACGGGCCGCTCGAGCGGTGGATCACCGCCCGTCTCTACGAGTCCGACCGCGACACCCGCCTGGCCCAGTACGTGCTGCTCGGCGTGGGTGGGATCCGGGCCTTGCGGGCGCTCGGCATCGAGCCCAGCGTGGTCCATCTCAACGAGGGCCACGCCGCGCTGGCGCCGATTGAGCTCGCCCACCCCGCGCTCAGCGCCGGGGAGCCCGCCCGGGCGGCGTTCGGGACCTCGCGCGAGCGCACCGTGTTCACCACCCACACGCCGGTTCCGGCCGGCAACGACTCCTACCCCGCCGAGCCCGTGGAGCGCGCCATCGGCGCGCTGGCGGACGAGCTCGGAATCCAGCCGAGCGACGTGATCGCGCTTGGCCGCACGCACCCGGAGGACCCGAACGAGCCGTTCGGCGTGACCCAGGTCGCGCTCCGGTTGAGCCGGGGCGCCAACGCGGTCAGTCGCCGCCACGGCGAGGTGGCGCGCGAGATGTGGAACTCGCTGTGGCCCGAGCGCTCGGTTGAGGACGTTCCGATCGGCCATGTCACGAACGGGGTGCACCTGCCGACCTGGCTCGGAAGACCGATGCGCGAGCTGCTCGACAAATGGCTCGGCGAGGACTGGCTCGAGCGCGCGGCCGATCCGCTCACCTGGGAGGGCGTCGACCGCATCCCCGACGCGGAGTTATGGCGCGCACGTGGGCTCCAGCGCTTGGACCTCGTCTCGTTCATCAAGCGGCGCAGCACGGCCGATCGGCTGATGCGCGGCGACGTGCGCGAGTACGTCGAGGCGGCCGCCAGGTCGTTCGACCCCGACGTACTGACGGTCGGCTTTGCCCGCCGCGTGGCGACCTACAAGCGGCTCGAGCTCCTCACCCGAGACCCCGAGTGGACGCTGTCGCTGCTGGGGGGCGAGCGCCCGCTCCAGGTCGTGCTGGCCGGCAAGGCCCACCCTCGTGACGAGGAAGCCAAGCGTTCCCTCCAGGGGCTGTTCGGGCTCAAGCACGCGTCGGTGGTCGGCGAGCGCGTGGTGTTCCTCGATGACTACGACCTGGCATCGGCCGCGCGGCTCGTGCGCGGCTGCGATGTGTGGCTGAACCTGCCCCGACCGCCGCTCGAGGCGAGCGGCACGAGCGGGATGAAATCCGCGGTCAACGGCGGGCTGCAGGTGAGCGTGCTCGATGGCTGGTGGGCCGAGGGGTACAACGGCGACAACGGGTGGGGGATACCGGGCGAGGTCGACCCGGACCCGGTTGCCCAGGACGCGCGCGACGCCGATACGCTCCATCGCCTGCTCGACGAGGAGGTCGTGCCGAACTTCTACGATCGCGACGAGCACGGCCATCCGGCGGCGTGGCTGAACACGATCAGGGCCTCGCTGCGCTCGTTGGGCCCGCGATTCAGCGCCAGCCGGATGCTTGCGGACTACCTGGACGGGTCCTATCGTCCCGCCTGATCGGGCGGGAAGCTTTGACGGGTCGGCGGCGTCTTAAGCTGAACAAGACAACAGAAGGTTCGATGATGGCGTCCCGAGGCGACAATCCGCGCGAGTTGGCCGAACTTTCCGCGCTTGCGGACGGCACACTCGATCCTGCCCGCCGTGAGGAGGTCGAGGCGAGGATCAACGCCTCGCCCGAGCTCAGTGCGCTCTACGAGCGCGAACGGCGAGTCGTCCAGTTGTTGCAGGCCTCCACCGCCGAGGTTCGTGCGCCCGCCGCGTTGCGGGCGCGGATCGACGCGGAGCGGCCCAGTCGTGCCGTGCGCACGCGACGCCGTCTCGTCTTCGGCGGCTCGCTGGCGGCGGGACTGGCCGCGGTCGCGCTTGCCCTGGTGCTGTTGCTGCCCGGCGGAGCTCCTGGAGCGCCGTCGGTGAGCCAGGCGGCCAGTCTGGCGTGGCTCGGGTCGACCGCGCCACCGCCGCCGGTGGATCCGGACAACCCGGTCAAGCTCGGCCGCAACGTTGAACAGGTCTACTTCCCCAACTGGCGACTGGTCGGCTGGCGGGCCAGCGGCCAGCGGACCGACCGGATCAACGGCCGAAACGCCGCGACGGTTTACTACCGGCACGGAGAGGAGATCGCCTACACAATCATCGCCGCGCCGACGCTCGAGGCTCCCGTGGCGCAGGTCAGCGTGGTCAACCGGACCGTGTTGCGGACCGTGCGGATGGACGGACGGCTCGTCGTCACCTGGCAGCGAGACGGCCATACCTGCGTGCTGTCAGGCGTTGGCGTGCCCGCCAGCACACTTCAGCGCCTCGCCGCCTACGACGTCCCGGGCCTCAACACCGGCAGCTAGGCTACGCCAGCGACGCTAGCGCTGCCTCGAGGACGATTCGTCGCCCATCAGGGCCTGGGCGACGCGCTGGCGGGCGCGATGCAGCCGGGTCGTGATCGTAGCCTCGCGTACTTTCAGCGCGTTGGCGGCTTCCCGGTAGGAAAGCCCAACGACGTCGATCGCCACCAGCGCGTCGCGGAAGTCGTCCGGCAGGGCGGAGATCGCCGCGTAGAGCTCGGCGGACTCGATCCGCGACTCCGGCTGGATCGCCGTCGGGTCCTCGACGAGATGCAGATCGTCGGGCAGCGGCGCCGTCTGGGGCCGGCGCTTGGCCGTGCGCCGGCTCGAGAAGAACGTGTTGCGGAGCACGCGCAGCAGATAGCCGAGGTCGTCCTCCGAGCGCAGGATCCGTGGTTTGCGCAACACCTGGGCGAAGGTCTCCTGGACCAGATCCTCCGCTTCCTCACGCGAGCCACAGAGGCTCCAGGCAGCTCGATAGAGCCGATCTACGTGGTCGCCGAGCCCCTCGGGATCGAGCTGACGGTCGGGAGTCATGCAGCTGTGCGGGCCAGCATACGGCCCCTCCGCCGGTCAGGTGGCGTCACTGGCCGCTCGTGCGCGAGCGGGGCTGAGCGCAAGTCAGTCTTGCAACTCTGAAAGCGGCCGTTGCGGAGGGCCGATGTAATTGGCGGTCGGGCGAATCAGACGGCCTTCGCGCTTCTGCTCGAGGATGTGGGCGGACCAGCCGGCCGTCCGCGCGCAGGTGAACATCGGGGTGAACAGCTCGGGCGGGACCTCCGCGAAGTCGAGCACGACCGCGGACCAGAACTCGACGTTGGTGGCCAGCACGCGGTCGGGCTTGCGTGCGTGGAGTTCGGCCAGCGCCGCGGCCTCGAGCGCCTCGGCCACCTCTACGCGCGGCGAGCCGAGCTCGCGAGCGGTCCGGCGCAGGACCCGAGCACGAGGGTCCTCGGCGCGGTAGATGCGATGGCCGAAGCCCATCAACCGCTCGCCGCGATCGAGTAGGTCCTTGACGTAGCGGTCGGCGTCGCCCATCTGCGCGACGTCGTCGAGCATCTTCAACACCCGCGAGGGGGCGCCACCGTGCAGCGGCCCCGACAGCGCGCCGACCGCGGCCGACAACGCCGCCGCCACGTCGGCGCCGGTCGAGGCCACCACCCGGGCGGTGAACGTCGACGCGTTCATTCCGTGCTCCGCGGCTGAAATCCAGTAGGCATCGATCGCCTCGACGTGCTCCGGGTTGGCCTCCCCGCGCCACCGGATGAGGAAGCGCTCGGGAATCGAGCGGGCCTTGTCGATCTCGCGCTGGGACACCGGTGGCTTGCCGATCCCGCGCGCCGATTGGGCCACGAACGACAGCGCCATCACCGACGCCCGCGCGAGGTTGTCGCGCGCCTCCTCGTCCGAGATGTCGATCAGCTGGCCGAAGCCCCACTGGGGCGCCAGCATCGCCAGCGCCGACTGAACGTCGACGCGCGGGTCCCCGGATCGGACGCTCAGTGGGTGCGGCTCGGCCGGGGGCAACCCCGGCAGGAGCTTTCCGTCGACCAGGAGACCCCACACCTGTTCGAACGGCACCGTGCCCACGAGCTCCTCGATGTCCACGCCGCGATAGCGCAGGGCACCCCCTTCGCGGTCGGGCTCGGCGATCTCGGTGGCGAAGGCGACAACGCCTTCGAGGCCAGACTGAACTTCGGCGGTGGCGGTCATCTGAGCTTGCTCCCGGCGGCGTTGTCCGATTTTTACGGCCAAAGGCTACGCTGTCGGCCGTGTCAGAGCTCTTGTTCCGCTCCGCCGTCGAGCTGGCGGAGATCGTGCGCTCCGGCCAGCTCAGCGCCGTCGAGCTGGTCGAGACGAGCCTGCGTCGGATCGACGAACTACAGCCCTCGATCAACGCCTTCACCTATGTCGCGCACGAGCACGCGCTCGCGCAGGCGAGCGGAATCGCGCCCAGCGACCCCCGTCCGTTCGCCGGGGTTCCGATCGCGATCAAGGACAACCGGCCCGTCGAGGGCATGCCGTTGACGATGTGCAGCGACCTGTTCGGCGACTTCGTGCCCAACCACAATGCGTTCCTGGTCCGCCGTCTGCGCGACGCCGGGTTCGTGATCGTAGGCAAGACCGCGCTGCCCGAGATGGGGATTCTCCCCACCACCGAATCGCGTCGTTTCGGCCCCACCCGCAATCCGTGGAACCTCGACCGGACCGCGGGCGGCTCGAGCGGCGGCTCCGCCGCGGCCGTCGCGTCCGGGATGGTGCCGATCGCTCACGGCAACGACGGCGGCGGCTCGACGCGGATCCCCGCCGCTTGTTGCGGCCTCGTCGGGTTGAAGGCGGCGCGCGGCCGCGTCTCGGTCGGGCCGGCCAGTGGACAGAGCTTCCTGAGCATCGATGGCGTCCTCACGCGGACCGTCGAGGACACCGCGCACACGCTGGACATTCTCGCGGGGTACGAGCTTGGCGACGCCAGCTGGGCGCCCCCGCCGGCCCGTCCGTACGCCGAACATGCCCGGGCCGAGCCGGGTCCGATGCGCATCGCCCTGGTCCTGAACCCGCCGCTCGACGACGTTCCGCTGGACCCGGAGTGTGAACGCGCCACCCGCGACGCCGCGGCGCTGCTCGAGTCGCTCGGCCATCGGGTCGAGGAGGTCACCGCTCCTTGGTCGGGCCTCAACCTGCTGTCCGATTTCACCCGCGCGTTCGGCCCGGACGTGTCGATGCTGGTGATGATCGGAGGACGGCTCGCCCGCCGCGAGCCGACCGAGGACGACGTCGAGCCGCTCACCTGGGCGATGTGGCAGCGGGCCAACGAGCAGAACGCGATCGGATATCTCGGCGTCGAGGGTCGAATCCAGATGGTCGCGAGACGGGTCGTGACCTTCTTGGCCGGCTACGACGCGGTGCTCACCCCGGCGCTGGCGCGACGTCCGGTGCGGATCGGCGAGATCCATGGACGGGGACCCGACCCATGGGAGAACTACCAGCGCTCCGCCTACTTCACCCCGTACACGTCGATCGTCAACGTCACCGGCCTGCCGGCGATCGCGTTACCGCTCTACCAGGGCGAGGATGGCCTCCCGATTGCGGTCCAGGTGATCGGCCCGCCCGCCCGCGAAGAGGTCCTGCTGGCGCTCGCCACGCAGCTGGAGCGCGCGCTGCCGTGGGCCGATCGCCGCCCCGCGCCGGCGGCGCCGGTCGGACGCACCTGAGCCTCGCTAGGCGACCCCCAGCACGTCTGCCATCCGCTGAGGCACCACCCCGAGGCGCTTGGCGTCGGCCGTCCCGTGCTGCGAGATCATCGGGACCTCCATCAGCTCGGCCTCGTCCCAGGTGGCGAACGCGGCCCGACCCGGCAGCCGCTCGACCAGTCGCAGTACCTGCTTGACCACCGGCACCGGGATGCCGACGATCGGTCGCTGGCGATGAGCCGCGCGCAGCGCGAGCTCGACGATGTCACGGTGGGTGAGGACCTCGGGGCCCCCGAGCTCGTAGCGCGCTCCCGCCGCGGCGGCGCCCATCGGGCCTCCGGGGAGGGCGCTGATCACGCAGTCGGCCACGTCCTCGGCCCAGATCGGCTCAAACGCCGCCCGTCCAGATCCGGGGATGACCATCACCGGGAGCCGCGACATCCTCGCTAGCAGGGTCAGGTACATGTCGGCCGGGGCGTAGACGATCGACGGCGCGAATACGGTGTGGACGAGCGGGGACTCGGCCACCGCCCGCTCGGCCACCGCCTTCGCGCGCATCAGCCGGGCCCGGCTGCCAGGCGACGCCCCGAGCGCCGAGAAGAACACGAACCGCTCCACTCCGGCCCGCTCCGCCGCGCGCACGAGCTGGCAGGTGGCGTCCCCCGCCAGCTCCTCGATCGACCCGTTCGGCTGGTCTCGGATCACCGACGCGAGATGCACGACCGTGGCCACACCGCCCAAGGCGGGCTCGAACGTGCGGGGGTCCGACAGGTCACCCACCGCCAGCTCGACCCGGGACGCGTCCGCGCCCAGCCGCCCCGGATCGCGGACCAGGCAGCGTACGGCGGCGCCCTGCGCGAGCAGGCGGCCCAGCAGCGGCCGGCCAACGGTCCCGGTGGCGCCTGTCAGCAGCAGCACGTCGGCCAGGCTATCTGCTGCCCGCCTGCATAAAATTCACGCTCCGCTACCACGATCAGACAGGAAGATTCAGAAATCCATGGCCTACGTGATCGCCGAGCCCTGTATTGGCACCAAGGACAACTCGTGCGTGGAGGTCTGCCCGGTTGACTGCATTCATCCGACGCCCGACGAGCCCAACTACGACGACGTCGAGATGCTGTACATCGATCCAGACGAATGCATCGACTGCGACGCGTGCGTGGAGGCCTGCCCGGTCGACGCCTGCTTCGCCGAGGATCAGCTCCCCGACGAGTGGACGAAGTACATCCAGCTCAACGCGGACTACTACGCAAAGCGCTAGCGGTCCCGACCGCCCCCTAGGCCATCGGCAGCGACATACCGACCGGCTTAGGCGCCGCGGCGGGCGCTGGCGCCTGCATCACGGGCAGCTCGATCGGCGACAGCGCGATCAGCCCGCGCGCGCCCTGGCTGATCGCCTGCGACGCGGGATCGTCGGGGTCCGAGAAGACGATCGGCACGCCCGCGTCGGATTGCTCGCGCAGCCCCATCGTGAGCGGCACCTTGGCCAGCAGCGGAACCTCGAGCTCCTCGGCCAGCAGCTGGCCGCCGCCCTCGCCGAAGATCGGGTAGCGCTCGCCGTCTGGAGTCACGAACCCGGACATGTTCTCGATCACGCCGGCGATCTCGAGCTTTAGCTTGGTCGCCATCTCGGCCGAGCGGCGCGCGACCTTCTGCGCCACTGCCTGCGGGGTCGTCACGATCAAGAACTTCGCCTGCGGGAGGAGCTGGGCGAGGGTCATCGAGACGTCGCCGGTGCCGGGCGGGAGATCGATCAGCAGGTAGTCGAGCTCGCCCCACTCGACGTCCTCGAGGAATTGCTGGAGCGCCTTGTGGAGCATCGGCCCGCGCCACACGACGGCAGCGTCCTGCTCGACGAAGAACCCGATCGACATCACCGAGATGCCCTCGTAGGCGGTCAGGGGGACGATCTTCCGGTCGGCGTTGACGCGAGGGCGCTCCGCGCCCAGGCCGAGCATCCGCGGCTGCGAGTAGCCCCATACGTCGGCGTCGAGGACGCCGACCTGCTTACCGTCCCCCGTCAGTGCCGCGGCGAGGTTGGCGGTCACGCTCGACTTGCCGACGCCGCCCTTGCCGGAGCCGATGCAGATCACGTTGCGGACCTGGGCCAGCGCGCCCTCGGGAAGACCGGCGCGCCCGAGCTTGCGCCCGAGCGCCGACTTCTCGTTGTCGGAGAGAACGTCGAAGGAGATGTTGACGTGCTCGACACCCTCGAGCTCGCCCACCGCCTGCGCGACGCCGGTCTGGAAGTGCGATCGGATCGGGCAGCCCGGCGTCGTCAGCGAAACCATCACATCGACGACGCCGTTCGCGTTGATGTCGACCGAGCGGACCATCTCGAGCTCGACGATGTCGCGTCGGAGCTCGGGGTCTATCACGGAACGGAGGGCGTCTATTACCTGGTCTCTAGTCGGCATACACCCATTGTGGCAGACTGAATCGGTCAGCTTCGGGGCGTCTCGGCTCGCCGGGATGCGGGGGCTGAGCCGGCCCGCCCATCACCTGCCGCCGTTTGCGGAAGGGGAAAAAACGGGTACTTCCGAGGAACCCTGTCACTTCTAGTTGCCCCCGAGCTGAGTTCGATGAGTCAGGTCCTCGTCGAGGATCCTGACCTCGCCGTCAACCTTGACGGCCCACGGTTGGCGGCTGCCGTCCGCGAGTGTGTCGCGCGATCGGTGGCGCTTCCCACCGGGCCATGGTCAGCCGCGGACGATTTCGACAACATCCAGAACGGGATCGGCCTGCTCGTACTCGACGGCCTGCTCATACGGCGGGTTGCCGTGGGCGGTCGGAGCAGCGCCGAGTTGGTCGGTAGTGGCGACTTGCTGCGGCCCTGGCAGCTCGAGGACGTGGGCCGGACGCTCCCGCGGACGGGCAAGTGGCGCGTCCTGCGCCCGGCTCGGCTGGCGGTTCTGGACAGCGAATTCGCCCTGCGGGCCGGCCGCTATCCGGAGGTGACGGCGTGCCTGTTCTCCCGCGCCCTGCGCCGGGCCGCGCACATTTCCGTGCAGATGGCGATCGTCCACCAGCCCCGGATCGATGTCCGGCTGCACATGCTCTTCTGGGAGCTCGCGGATCGCTGGGGCACGGTCCGCAGCGACGGCGTCCACGTGCCCCTGAACCTCACCCACGCGATGCTGGCCGACCTCGTCGCGGCGCGGCGGCCGACGGTGACCAAGGCCCTCGGCGAGCTCGCCGAGCGACGCACGGTCACGTGGCGGGGGAGCGACTGGGTGATCAGCGGCGATCCGCCGGTGGAGTTGCGGGCCATCCGTCCCGCGCCTTCCGGCGAGCGCGATTGATCGCCGTTCCGGGCGCGCATGCGCGCCCGGGCCAGGGCCACATGTGGCCCTGGCTGGGTCGGCGCATGCGCCGACCCACACATCATTTTTAAAGACCGACGGGGCGCCACTTCCAGTGGCGCCCCGGCGGTTGAGGGAGGAGAGGGTGCTTCATTCGCCGGCGAAGATATGAGGCCGGCGAACCTAACCCGCAGAGATCGCTCTCCTGGTCGTCTCGCGGGGGAAGTCTGTTAGGGGGCCGTGCTTAGCAGCTCTTGCGCATTTGCGACGAGCTTCTCGAACCGGGCGCCCACTGCCCCGGACTGCTTTTCGAGATCCCTACGTACAGAGCGTACCTCACGCTCGACGCGGCGCCGGTTCTGCTTGACCGTTCGCTCGACGCGAGTGCGGCGATGGCGTAGTTCGCGCTCGAACTTGGTGCGCGTGCGGCGCACCTGGCGCTCGAAGCGGTTCCGGGCCGTCACGCCCCGGCGCTCGTAGCGCCTGAGCTCCTTCTCGAGCCCCGCGCGGCTGGTGTACTTGGACACCGTGGAGACCAAGTTGTCGCGCGCCAGGAGGCTCGCTCCGACGGGCACGAGGATCGCGCGCCCGGCGTAGTGCTGGACGAGCTCGACCCGCGTCTTCGGCTGCGTCGAGGAGGTCGCGGCCGATTTGGCCGGCTTAGTCGCCGTCGTCGTCTCGGGCGATGTACTCGGTTCCGTCGTGGCGGCGTGCTCGCCGCCGGGATTGCTTGTCGTGGTCATAGTGGCTCGCTCCCACTGTCGTATCAGAACTGTCGTTCGCTTTCAAAATTATATCGAACACGTGTTTGTAACCCGGCGGGCCGGTTCGGTTACACACGAAAGTTCCGCTCTGAGCGGCTAACCGCTGGAACGGTGTGCGGGGTCGAGTCCGGCCGGCATCGTGCGGGCGAGCCAGGCGGATGGTTGGTCCAGCTCGGTCAACGTCGGCAACGCCTCGGGGCCGCTGAACACGTGCTGGAGGGCGGCGGTGCCGCGGGCGCGCACGATCGCGTCGCAGAAGAACTTCCCCTGCTCGTACTGGCGCAACTTGAGCTCCAGTCCGAGCAACCGCCCCACCAGCCGGCTGAGGCCGGACTGCGAGCGACGGCGGCGGTCGAGCGCGGAGCGCAGCCGCGGCAGCGAAGGCAGGAGATCCGGAGCCACCGCGTCCATCACGTGCTCAGCGTGGCCTTCGATCACCGCCATCACGGCCTGGACGCGATCGAGTGTTTCGCGCTCGGCGGTCGAGGTGACGACCGTCAGCAGGTCGCCGTGGCGCAGCGCGCCCGCCACTCGCCGCACCTCTTCGCCCGTCGGGGCTCGGAGCTTGCGGGGTGCATCGAGCCGCAGCTCGGCCTTGTCGAGCAGTTCGCGGACCAGCCCGGCCACGTGGCCATGAAGCCACGGGACGCCCGAGAACTGGACCGCGTGGGTGACCTCGTGGAGCGTCACCCAGGTCATGAACTCGCGCTCGTTGGCGCCGAAGGCGCGGACCGCCTGACCGAGGTTGGGTAGCACGAACAGCAGCCGTGGCGGGCGCTCGACGACCGCCTCGTCGAGCAACACGAGCTCGTATTGGCCGAGCACGCGTTGACCGAGGTATCCGACCAGGATCCCGACCTCGGTACTCAGGACCAGGCCGATCCCGATCTGCATCGCCGGCCTGAGTGGCCCAAAGCCGGTGCCGGCGCGCTGGAGGACCGGATCGAGCAGGCCGCGCATCGCTTCGAGGTTGCTCGACACCCACTCGCGCCGCGTCACCCCCTCAGGCTCCGGCAGCGGCTTCGACGGCGTCAGGCCGGTATACGAGACGACGCGCTTCTCGGACTCCGCCGCCAGCTCGGCCAGGTCGGCCGTCGGCACCTTGGCGTCCCCGGTGCCCGCCACGTAGGCGGCGATCCGCTCGGCCACGATCCAGTCGATCACGCCGGGATCCTCTCGAGTTCGTGCAGCGTCTCCAGCGAGCGCGCCGCGATTACCGGGGAGGTCGGATCGGGGCTGGCCAGCGGCGCCCCGAGGGGGTCATCGAAGCTCGGAAAGCTGACCAGCCCTCCCGCCTCGCGCACGATCAGCTGTCCGGCGGCGGCGTCGACCGCCCGGGCACGGCGTAGCGAGACCATCCCGTCGAACCGCGTCGCGGCGACCTGGCACAGCGACGAGGCGACCGTCCCGAGCGCCCGCAGCCGGTAGGCGGCGCTGACCAGCGGCTCGATCGACGCCGCGAGCCAGCGGGGATCGGCCGACTCGATCCCCAGCACCTCGAGCCGCCCATCGCGGCCACGGCGCTCGGCGAGCGTCGGGTCGAGCAGTTCACCGTTGAGCCGGGCGCCCTCCCCGCGGCGCGCCCACCATTCCTCTCGGGGCCCGAAGTCGTAGACAAAGGCGAACGCGACATCGGCCATCGTCGGGCCGTCGGCGACGGCGATTGAGAGCGCGTAGCTGGGAATACCGCGCTTGGCGTTCAGCGAGCCGTCGATCGGATCTACGATCACGAGAGTCGACGAGTCGCCGTAGTCGATCTCGCCGCGTTCCTCGGAGAGCACGACGAAGCTGTAGCCCTGCTCCCGGAGCCCGTCCAGTTCCTTGATCACGAGCGTCTCGGCGGACCGATCGATGACCAGCGTTCGGTCACCGCCACTGCCCCGCTCGCCCGTCTCGATCGCCCGCTCGGCGATGCTGTGCGTGCTCTCGAGCATGCCCTGAAGGCCGACCACGGCACGGCGGCAGGCGCCGAGCCAATCGGCCTCGAGTGCGGTGCGGGTGGTGGTCATCTGGAACCTATGCTGTCAGACGTGGGGTTCACGCCTGATTACCTGCTTCCCGATCAGCGGGTGGCCGTCACCCACAGCTCGGGTCCGCTGCTGATCGTGGGCGGGGCTGGCACGGGCAAGACCCGGGTGATCGCGAGCCGCTTCGGCTGGCTAGTCGAGCACGGCCTGACGCCCGAGCGGATCGTCGTTCTGACGCCCTCGCCGGCCCGCGCCGAGGCGATGCGGGCCCGACTCGAGGCGGGCCTCGACCGCGGCTACGAGCAGCTGTTCGTGGTCACGCCGATCGGGCTGGCGGCGCTGGTCCTCGACGACGCGGGCGCGGACGCGCTCGCCTCGGTGCTCGGTCCCGGCGAGCGGCTGGCGATGCTGCTCGAGCGGATCGACGAGCTGAGCTTCGCCCACCACGACTTCGGCGGGAACCCCAGCGCCGTGCTCGGCGGGTTCGTGCGGCGGATCGACCGGCTCAAGGCCGAGCTGGTCGAGCCGGACGCCTACGCGAGCTGGGCGCAGGCGATCCCCGACCCGTCGATGTCGGCGCTCGAGCTCGAGTTCGCCGATGTGTTTCGCGCCCACGAGCGGATGCTCGCCGAGGCGGGGGCCCGTGACGCTGGCGACCTGGTTCTGGGAGCGATGCGGATGGTGCGCGACCACTCACGCTTCGCGCGCCGGATCGGGCATCTGCTGCTCGACGACGCCCAGGAGCTCGACCTGGCCGCTGCGATGCTGGCCCGCTCGGCGGGCGGCTCGGGGCTCACCGTGGCGGGGGATCCCGACCAGTCGCTGCGCGGGTTTCGCGGTGCTGGCGCAGCGCGGATTGCCGGCTTCGCGTCCGAAGGCGTCCGGCTGCTGACCCTGCGCCAATCGCTGCGCTGTCCGGATCAGATCGTGGGCGCTGCCCGCACGGTCGCGCCGGGGGAGAGCCTCGGGGCGGCCGCGGGCGGCGGAGAGCTCGAGTTCTGGCGCTGCGCCAACGAGCGCGCTCAGGCGCAGGCGATCGCCGCCGACGTCGAGCGGCTGATCGCGCACGGCGGTGCCGACCCGGGCGGGATCATCGTGCTCGTCCCGGGTGTCATGCACGAGGGCGAGGCGATCGCGGTGGCGCTCGAGGAACGCGCGGTGGCGCACCGGCTGATCGGCGAGGCCGCCTTCTTTCATCGCCCGGAGATCAGGGACGTGCTGGCCTGGCTACGGCTGCTGGCCGATCCGTCCGACGCCGCCGCCGTCGTGCGGGCGCTGGCCCGCCCGCCGATCGACTTGCGCTCGGTCGACATCGCGCGCTGCACGCAGATCGCCCGCCGGCGCAAGCTCGACATGGTGGCGGCGCTGGCCGCCGCGACCGAGTCCCCGCAAGTGCCACCCGAGGCGCGCGAGCGGATCCGGGTGTTTCTCAAGCTCTATCGGGCGGGGATGACCGCGGTCGACACGGCCCGCCCCGACCTCTACGTCCACCGCCTGATCGACCGGCTGGGACTGCGGCGCCACCACCTGTTCGCCGCCCAGGCCGACGTCGTCGAGCGGCTGCGGGCGCTAGCCCGGTTCGGCGAGCTCGCGTCGTCCTACGTCCGCCGCGCCCCTCAGGCCACCCCGCGTGAATTCGCCCGGTCGATCGCCGCCGTGGCCGAGTTCGGCCTGCGCGAACAGGAAGAGCCGGAGCTGATCGGCGCCGCCGTCGTGCAGGTGATGGCGCTCGAGGCGGCCGGCGGGGTCGAGGCCGAGCACGTCTATGTGTGCGGGTTGAAGGCGGGACTGTCGGCTCTGCTTCCGGAGCGGATCCCCGACGAGCTGTTGGGCGAGGCTTTGCCGGCCGACGACGAGGAGGGGCGCCGGCGCATGCTCCGCCAGCAGCTGTACGTGGGGATCACGCGGGCCCGGCGGCGGGTCGTGCTGGCCTACGCCGCCGGCACCGATCACGGCGGAGTGGTGGCGCCGTCGCCGACCGTCGAGGAGGTGCGATCGGTGGTTGGAGCCGAGTGGGTCGACAAGGAGGAGGAGCTGTTCGGCCCCGCCGAGACGCTCCACTCGACCTACCGGTTGCTCCGCGACGAGCTGCTCGAGGCCACGATGCGGGCGGGTGGGCGGCTGGGAGAGCTGCGCTTCGACACCGACCTCGACGTCTCGCACGCGGTCGTGCGCTACCTCGAGCTGCTGAAGGTCGCCGCGCTGATCGCGCGGCCGCAGGGGCAGAGCGTCGCCGAGGCGCTGCGCGACGTGAACTTCAGGATCCTCCAGGCGGTCACCGCCGAGCAACGCGAGATCTTCACCTCGACCGCGCTCGATGACTACCTGCTCGATGCCGAGCGCGACGCCCGCCGTCGCGCCCAGGCGATGGCGGCCCGCGACGAGCCATCGCTGGAGCCGTTCCTTCCCACCCGCGGCGACGGCGTCGTGCTGTCCGCGTCCGATATCGACACCTACCGCACGTGTCCGCTCAAGTACAAGTTCGCCCGGGTGTTCAAGATCCCCCAGGAGCCCACCATCCACCAGCGGTTCGGGATCCTTCTGCACCAGGTGCTCGAGCGTTTCCACGCGCGCGACGGGGCCGCCGGCAGCCTGTCCGACCTGCTCGGGTTGCTGGATGCCGGGTGGCGGCGCGGCGGCTTTGGTGACTCGGAGGAGGAGCGCCAGCTGCGCGGCAAGGCGGCCGCCTCGCTGAGCCGCTATCACGAGCGCTTCCAGTCGCAGGAGTCCGAGCCGATCTGGTTCGAGCGCCCGTTCACCTTCAAACTGGGGCCGCACCTGCTACGCGGTCGGGTCGATCGGGTCGACCGGCTGCCCGGCGGCGAGTACGAGCTGATCGACTACAAGACCGGTCGAGCCAAGACCACCGCCGACCTGGCCGAGGACGTCCAGCTGTCGTTGTACGCGGTCGGCGCCCGCGAGGCGTGGAGCCTAGACGCCTCCCGGCAGGCCTACTACTACCTGCTCGACGATCAGAAGGTGACGGTGCCGCTCGAGGTCGTGGATCGGTCGGAGTGGATACGTGAGGTCGCCCTCGAGGTCGCCGACGGGATCCGCTCGCAGGGGTTCGAGCCGACGCCCTCGTTCGCCGCCTGCTCGATCTGCGACTACCGGCTGGTGTGCCCAGCGGCTGAGCGCTGAGAGGCGCCGGGGCTCGGGGGCGCCGGCGTGGTGCTAGACCTGCGGCCCGCCCGGTGGACCGTCGCCGCGCTGGCGCAGAAAGCGCTGCAGGTCGCGGGCGATCGTCTCGCCCGAGGGAAGCGTCCCCGAGTCGATGTCCGGGTCCTCGCCGGCGGCCTGCTCGAGCCGCTCGACGAACGCCTGCACGTCGGGATCGCTCTGCACGGCGAGGTTCACTTGGCGCTCATAGTCGGCCGCCGCGGACTCGAGCTCGGTGGCGTCTACGGCGACGCCGACCAGGCCCTCGAGCTTGCGCACCAACGCCAGCGATGCCTTGGGGTTGGGGGTGGCCGCGATGTAGTGCGGCACCGCCGCCCACAGGCTGGCCGACGGGAGCCCGGCATCGAGACAGCTCGAGTGCAGGACGCCGACGATCCCCGTCGGCCCCTCGTACGAGGAGGTGTTGAGGCCGAGCCGCTCGACGAGCGCGGGGTCCGAGGCGAACCCGGTGATCGACACCGAGCGCGTGTGCGGTACGTCGGCCAGCAGCGCCCCGACAGTCACCACGAGCTGCACGCCGATCGCCTCGCTCAGCTCGACGATCAGCTTCGAGAACGTGCGCCAGCGAAACGACGGCTCGGTACCGGTGAGCAAGATCAGGTCTCGCGGAGCCCGCGGCACGCGCGCTTCATACAGCTCGACCTCGGGCCACACGATCCGGCGCGTGTGCCCCTCGGTCAGTTTGATCCGCGGACGGGTGGCCTGGAAGTCGTAGAACTCCTCCGGATCGATCGTGGCGAAGCGGCGGGCGGTCAGCGCGCTGCCCACGAACGTGATCGCGCTCGACGCGGCATCGGCGGCGTCGTTCCAGCCCTTGAACGCGCACAGCAGCGCCGGAGCACGTAATCCGTCGGGTCGATATTCCCATTGCAGCGGCTGCATCCGATTCACCGTACATCATGACCGGATGGGCCCAGCCGTGACACCACCACCGCCGCTCGCTGCCGTGCGCGCCGGCGCCGACGTCGACGCCGTCTTCGCCTGTACGCGCAAGGACCGGCTGACGACCCGATCCGGCGCCCCCTACCTCGCCCTCGAGCTCCGCGATCGGACCGGAACCATGCCCGCTCGGGTGTTCCGCGACGCCGACCGGATCGCCGGTCGCTTCGACCGCGGCGACGTCGTCCGCGTCGCCGGCAAGGCCGAGCGGTTCCGCGATCAACTCGTGCTCGAACTGGTCGACGTGCGGCGCGCCGACGCCACCGAGAACGCGGACCCGGCGCAGTTCCTGCCGGCGTCCTACCGCGACCTCGACGAGCTCGACGGCTTCCTCGAACATCTCGCCGGGGAGGTCTACGACCGCCACTACCGCCGCCTGCTCGACTCGCTCCTGGCCGACGGATCGTTACGCGCCGCCTGGCGCCGCGCGCCGTGCAGCACATCGGGACACCACGCCTACCTCGGGGGCCTGCTCGAGCACACGGTCGCGGTGGCGACGCTCGCGCAGGACCTCTGCCAGCTCCATCCCCGGCTGAACTCGGACTTGCTTCTGACCGCAGCGATCGTCCACGATCTCGGCCGCACCCGCGAATTCACCTACGGCGCCGAGCTCGGGCTGACCGACGAGGGCCGTCTGCTCGGTCACCTCGTGATCGGCGAGCAGATCCTGTCCGCGCGGGCCGGCGCGGTCGGGCTCGACGACGAGCGCCGGATCGCGCTGCTGCACTGCGTGCTCTCCCACCACGGGGCCTCGTCCGCCCCTGGCGGTCGCTTCGGCTCCCCGGAGGCGGCCGCGCTCTACCGGCTCAACTCGCTCGACGCGAGCGTCAAAGGGATCATCGAGCACGGTCTCGGGTAGCTCGTACCGGGCCGGGAACGAGGGCCCAGCGGCGCACGGTCAAGCGCGCGTAGCATCAGCACCGGCGCGGCACGGGCCTGGTGGCCCATCCAGTCTTCAAAACTGGCAGGGCCGGGCAGCCCCCGGCTTGGAAGGTTCGATTCCTTCGCCGCGTCGCTAAAGGTTTTCCCTGGTATTACTGCAGATTTGACCATCGGTGCGAGCTGTCACGGCGGGGCTTGAAGGAGGCCAACGCAGGCCAATTTAGGCCCCGTCATTCCCCCCGCCATTCCCCCCAGCATTCCCCCCGTCTGTATGGTCGGCCGCATTGCTCCGGGAGTTCGGCCCTGAAAACGGCTGCCGCTGGTGCAGCGCCGGCTTTGCGGTACGCCGTCCCCATCCGGCCGTAACCCGTCGCTGATGCCGCCCGAGCACCGAGGAGGACTCACAACTCGTCCAAGCGGGCGGGTCGTCACGTCCGGCGACGGCTACCACTCGCGCCCTCGAGGCAGACGTCGCGTCTGATCTCTGAGACCCCGCGCTCATATGTCCGCTGTAGCTGCGTGGAATGGGCGCGTCCGGATAGAAAAGGGTGCGGGCCGGAACGATCGCTCGGGTGGCATTGCGAAAGCGCGGTCGGCGGCGCCTTCGAAGGTCGGTCGGCTCGAATGCAGTCGTGCGGCCAGCGCTGGGCCCGCGACGATCGGCGTGATTCAGATGTCGCCAAACCAGTGGCGCAGCTTCTTGTGCGTACGCCTGAAGAATGGGATCGTCGCGACGGTGGGGCGCTCGACCCTGGATCTCGCCGTAAGCAGGGCTGGCACCTCGGCGTGCGCAACCCGCAGCTGCCTACGCAGAGTCGGCTCGGGTGCTCCGGGGTCGAGACCTCCACGATGCGGCTCGTGACGCTTGTTTAGGACGATCGGAACGTCGGCGAGGTTGTCGCGTAATTACCGTCTCGTCCCGCGGGTTCCGGGGCCGTCTTGCAGCTCGCCCCGCGTGAGCGCTCAAGTCGGCGTACGCTGACTTGTCGAGGTGGCCTATCAACACATCCTGGTCGCGTACGACGGCACCTCGGAGGGCGACGCGGCGGTGCTTGCGGCCAGCAAGTTGGCCTCGCGTGACGGCGCCCGTCTGACGGTCGTCACCGTCGTCTCGCTCGAGCGGCCGGTCCGCCGCGTCACACGTCTGCCGATGCTGGCCAGTGTTTGGAACGACGTCCTGCTCGATCGTGCGCGCGCCGATCTGGCACGCGCCGACGGCCTGCTCGACATGCCCGCCGAACGGACGGTGCTGTTCGGTTCTCAGACCAAGGCGCTCGCTGCCGGCGCCGAAGAGTTCGGCTGCGACGCGATCATGCTCCCGGCTCGCCGGTCCCGGCGGCTCGCGCAGCGGCTGCACGTTGACCGCTCCGGCCGCTTGCAGCGCCGCGCCGCGGTACCGGTTCTGCACCCGCGTTGACGACTGCGCTCGCTGGTGCCGGGACGCTGTCTACCGGAACCGGAGCCGCGAGTGGCCACCCCAGGATTTTCATGCGCGGCTCCCCGAAGCTCTGTCGAGCGTCGATGACGCGGACCTCGGCGCTCGTCGATCTGCGCAACTCATCGGCTGCCGGGTGCTTCGCGCCGCCCAGGGGACGTCGGCGCGCCGGATGCGGGACGACGTCAAAGCCACCGGCGGCGATCCATGCGGTGACCGGGGGGTCGCTGGCCTCGACGAGGAGTTTGAACCATGCGCGATTCCTCCCATGGTCGAGAAGCACGCGGACCCGTCGCAGCTGGGCCCCGGCGGCCTCGCACACGGCTCGGTTGTAGTCGATCGCCGATCCAGCGCCGCAACAAATCCGCACGTCTTGCGGGCGACGGTTACGACCGTCAGCCCCGAGCCGTCATCCGCGCTCAGCCGACCAGCTAGTGTGCCGCTGGTTTAATTCGTTGGCGGTTAGGGTAGGTATGGGTCATGCCTACTCCTATTGCTGTTGAGATCGAGCTGTCTGATGAAGAGCGGTCGGTGCTGGAGGCCTGGACCCGCCGCCGGACGACTGCGCAGGCGCTGGCGTTGCGCGCCAGGATCGTGCTGGCTGCGGCGGGTCAGTTGACCAACGCGGAGATCGCCGAGCTTGAGGGCGTGTCCCGCCCGACGGTGACGAAGTGGCGCAACCGGTTCGCCGCCAAGCGTCTTGAAGGGCTGGTGGATGAGCCGCGGCCGGGCCGGCCGCGAACGATCACCGATGAACAGGTCGAGCGGGTCGTGATCACGACGCTCGAGACCAAGCCGAAGAACGCGACGCACTGGTCGACCCGATCGATGGCCAAGCAGGCCGGGGTCACGGCCGATGCGGTGCTGCGGATCTGGCACGCGTTCGGGCTGCAGCCCCACCGCCAACAGACCTGGAAGCTGTCCACGGACCCGCAGTTCATCGAGAAGGTCCACGACATCTGCGGCTTGTACTTGAACCCTCCCGAGCGCGCCGTGGTGCTGTGCTTGGATGAGAAGAGCCAGATCCAAGCGCTGGATCGGACCGCGCCGACGCTGCCGATGCTGCCCGGCACCCCGGAGCGCGCGACTCACGACTACGAGCGCAACGGCACCTCGAGCCTCTACGCGGCGCTGAACATCCAGTCCGGCGAGGTGCTCGGCTCCCTGCACCAGCGCCATCGCGCGATCGAGTTCCTGAAGTTCCTCAAGACGATCGACCACAACGTGCCCGCCCACCTCGACGTACACCTCGTGCTCGACAACGCCTCCAGCCACAAGACCCCGACCGTTCGCCGCTGGCTCGCTCAACACCCCCGGTTCATCCTGCACTTCACCCCAACCTCCAGCTCCTGGATCAACCTCGTCGAGCGGTGGTTCTCCGAGCTCACCACCAAGCTCCTGCGCCGCGGCGCGCACCGTTCCGTCAGACAGCTCAACACCGAGATCCGCCGATGGATCGACACCTGGAACGAGAACCCCCAGCCATTCGTATGGACCAAGACCGCCGACCAAATCCTCGACTCCATCAAACGCTACTGCGAACGAATCAACCAAGCACGACACTAGATCGAGAGGCGCTGAACCGCTCCGCCCGGGCTCGTAGAGCACCACCTCCCGCTGGCCGACCGACCGGGCAGCGTCAAATTGGATGCAGGTGTTACTCATAAGAAGACCAGGATCGAGGTCAATCACCTGACGCGTCTACCCTCATGCCCGCACGCCCGACGGCCCCAAAAGAAACCACTCGTTGCAGGATCCCACGCACACCCCGTCATGGACGGACGACGTGCGGCGGCGTCCGACACATCCACAGCTCGCCGAGACCAGGGTGACGAGCAGCGGTGCGGAACACGCGGCCTACCTAGGAGAGCTGCCAGCGTGCACCAGCTCACACGGTGCCCGTGCGCGCATGCATCTGGACGAAGGCGATCGCGCGGCCGGGCTGGCCCTGACGATCCAGATCGTGGCATTGCGAAAGCGCGCTCGGCAGCACGTCCGAAGACCCGCCGCCGCGAAAGCGATCACGCGCTCGAAGCCGAGCCGCCACGATCCGCGTGATTCAGATGTCGCCAAGTCAATCGTCCGGCCGGAGGGTGCAGACCGCCAAAAGCGATCACGCCGAACCCGGCGCCCCGGGAGTCAAGCCGGCCCCATCGTGCCACGCGCCTCCTCCGGAGCGATATCCGCGCTCTGTCCGGCAGTGGTGTGTCACCGGGCTGCGCGACCCTCGCGCCTCCCCCGTCGAACTCGCCAGCAAGCTAGGTCCAGCCGCCAACAAGCCGCACTTCCTGTGCATGTGGTGCCGGCTGCGTGATTGAGACAGGCCGGTATGCTCATCGGGGCCGGGAGTCGGCGACAGGGGTCAACTCGTTAGTCTGGGGAATGCGAGACGAAGGACTACTCGACCATTCGACCGCTTCTGACACCGCCCGCTGGCAAGGCCGAGGAGTCCACGGTTTGCAATGGCGGTCTGTGGTTTCACGCGAATCCGCCGGTCCAGGCTCCGGTTTAGTCTTGCGGTAATGCGCCTGCGAACCATCGCCGATACGGTCACATGACTAACCGTTGTCGCGAGTGCGGTGTGTTCGTCCCTGCCTCGGAGCGGCTGTGTGATTCATGCCGAGTTCGCGTTCAGACGGATAGGCGCGTGGTAGCCGACAGACGCCGCGAGAAAGAACGGCAGGGGGTCGAACGCGAGACCGAGCGCCGGCGGCTCGAAGAGGAGGAATGCGAAAGCGTGCTGGTGATGGAGAAGGAGACGCGATGACCGGGTTCTATTCCGGGTCGATCGCCGAAGGCCATCAACCCGGTTCTTCGTGCTATGGTCAGCTTACCGGGGCAATGAGGCCTTGGTCAACCGATCGGGGCAATGTGTTGAGACGCACTTCCCATCGCACGCGCGGGTCCGTGACCGTACTGCGTCGAGTCATTACCACTGGTGTAGCTGTTGCTGGAGCGACGGCGCTCTTCGCATCCGCCGCGAGCGCATCCGTTCCGCCTGTCAACTACAGCCTCACACGCACTGGGCCTGGCGGGACTATCACCGGAACAGTGAAATGCGAGTACAGGCTCCTCGAGAGCTACTCCCCGATAAACGTCTACGACTATCCGGGTACAGCCCACACCGCCTGGGTTTCTCAGCCCGAAGAATGGAACGGCAGTCGGTGGGTACTGCTCAACCCCCGAGAAGGCTTCTTTGCCACCGGGTTGCACGGCAGGGTGGGAAACTGGTGGTTCTTTCCGACCAGCAGAGGCTGGATCAATCCCGTCAATGGGAGGCCTGCTCCTGCTCAATGGAGCGTTGTCCACGGCCACTACTACGCAGCTTTTGACACTACCTTGTGGTACAACTCGGCGGGGCGGCTAGAGCACAGGTACCTCAACAGGACCAATTACTGCGAAGCATGAGCGGCAACCGTCAGTGACTCGACCGCCGAGGCAACCTGCTGCTCGACGGCGGCCAGCATTGACCGCCATCCTTCGTGGCCGCGGAAAGGTCGATATCCTTCGTGCGCTTCACGCTCCACCGGGCGTTGGTCGTCGTGGGCACTCGGCCGGTTGGCTGCGTTCCGGTTCGCGGCGACCGCCAGCAGCACCACGCTCACCGCGTGAGGCTGACCATTGATGGTCATGCGCCTCCCACTGGCGTCCTGGAGGCTGTGGGCGCAGACGATCACGACCCCTCCCTCCGCTGGGTGTCGGCTGATGTGTAAGACGACGCGTAAGCGGACGTGTAAGACAGCACGCCAGATGACCGGCCGGCTTGCCAGTCACGGGACCTGTCCGGAGCCGAGTCCAACGACCCACTCACTGACGTATCAGTCGACGTCGGGCCGACCCGCGTCGCCGACATGCTCGCCGGGCGGCGAGTCGTGGGTGCCGTGGCAGCCGCGTCAGTATGGCCGCCGTCCTCGTCGCGACGGGCCGCAGCCGTCGTAGCATCGCTCGATCCCGGCTCGAGCGCTAGGCGCTCATGCTCCTCAGCGAAGCGCACGCCACAGCCAGCCTCCGTGGCACAGGGCTGAACCAGGCGACCGAACCGCGTCTGCACCCACCGTGTAGTCGCCTCAGGAGTGCCGATCACGAGGCTGCCGTCGCGATCGACCGCGATCAGCTTAAGCAGCGCCAGCCTGGAACCGCCGCACCGCCAATCCGGTGCTGGTGATCGGCACCACCTACGATCCCGCCACGCCATATCAGGGATCGGTGGCGATGGCACACCAGTTGGCCCGCGCCCGGCTGCTCACCGTCGATGGCTACGGGCACGGCACAACCAGCCCATGCGCCGACCGATTCCTAAGCCGCTACTTGATCTACAAGGCGCTGCCGCCGAACGGCGCTAGATGCGCCCAGAGCCCGCAACCGTTCGGCGGATAATCGCTGCCACTGAGACCCGAAGGCGTTGCGCCTCACGAGAGCGATCGTGCTCGGGCTCGTCAGGGAGAAGCGGCAAGCGCTTCGTGCGACGTCCCGACAGCGATCGATGAGCGCATCGGGAGCAGATCCTCCGACCGCGGCGCCTCTATCGGTCGTTCGTGTCGCAGATAGGGTGTCCGCACAGCATTCGCACTGACCAGGGTTGTCCGTCCGCGCCGGGGGACTCGTTTGCTCGATGCTCCGGCGTGACACTCCTGTTGTGCCGCGGCTCTTGAGAAGCGAGCGGGGACACTGGCGGCGCTGCCGAGGAGGACGAGCAGCATGAGCAACCGCTGCTCGTCGGCGGACGTCACCAGACCGGGCGCCCCCGTTCCGGCCGCGCCGCCAACCTCTCCCGACTGAACGAGCGACCTGCATCGCGCGGAAGGGCGACTCTCGCGGACGATCGCTTCCCCGCTCGAGATCCCGCGGACCGCGCGATCGCAACGGCGACTCAGGAGGCGTGCTGGCGCGAACGCCGGACGAGTCCTTTGCCACGCACTCAGCTGTCTCGCCGGCCGCGGCGGACGACTGCATCAACCGGAGAATGCGCAAGCCGAACCACGCGAGGGCGACCTCAGACGCCGCGCTGTTGCTTTCTCAGGGCACCGAGCTGCTGGTTCGCCACGCACGCAATCGCCACGTCGGTCACCCTACGGACGGCTCCGTCGCGATCCCGGCCGTGACCGCTCAATGCTCGCCGAAGAGCGTCGCTGGGGCCCGGCGCCCGGTGGCTTGCGCCGTTGGGTGTGGTCTCGTCGCGGGTCTGCTCGCTACCCGTCCGGTAGCGCGGCGCGTCGTCTCGCGTGTCGTGCTTGAGCGCCTCGAGCTCGTTGGGCCCGTCCCGGCTGCGGTGCTGCCGTTACGCGGGGCCTGAGCGATGCTGCCGAAGGGTTGTTCTCGGGCACGATCGCGACGGTTCGGGGCGCTTGATTCGACGCGCGCTTGAGGCGGAAGTTCCGCAGTTTCTGTCGGTGAAGGCGGCTCCTTGCCGGCGGGGCCTAGCCTGCGTTGGGTTCAGACGCGGGCGACGCTTTGTCGTGCTCGAGAACGCGCTGAGATCGTGGTCTGGGCTGATGCCGTGCCGGGAGCCGTGGTGTTGGCGGCTGGCGGAAATGATCAGGGTGGCTTACAAGGAGGAGCGTATGTTTGGTCGGGTCAGGGCCAGTTGGTGAGCTGGGGTGATCGTCGGTGCGTTGTCGCTGGCGTTAGCGGGATCGGCGTCGGCCGGGAGCCCGCGGTTGCCGGCGGGGTCGGTGGGGACGGCGCAGCTGCAGAAGGGGGCGGTCACGTCCCCGAAGCTGGCGAATGGGGCGGTGAGGGCTCGGAACGTCGCGAATGGGACGTTGACGGGTAAGCAGATCAACGCCTCGACGTTGGGGCCGGTTCCGCTAGCCAACGACGCCGGCGCGTTGGGGGGTGTGCCGCCGGTCGGGTTTCAGCGCGCGGTGAGCGGCAGCTGCGCGGGTCACGGCGCGATCGCGCAGATCAACGCCAATGGCACGGTCTCCTGCCAGCCGGTGGGGGCGGGGACGTTGACAAGGGTGTTCGGCGCGGCGGGGAGCGGGATCACCGGGGGCGGCCGCACCGGGAGCGTGACCCTGGGGACGGACCCGACCGTGCTTCAGCGCCGGATCACGGGAGCGTGTCCGGCCGGGGAGGCGATCTCCTCGGTTGGGCAGGCCGGTACGGTCAGCTGCCAGGCGCTTGGGTCCACCGGCGGGACCATCACCGGGGTGAGCGCTGGCACCGGGCTGGACGGTGGCGGCAGCACCGGCAACGTGACGCTGTCGCTCGATCCCGCCTACCAACTCCCGCAAACCTGCACCACCGACGAGTCGGTGCAGTGGACGGGCACTACCTGGGGCTGCTTGACCCCGGCCGCGGTGGCCTGGTCGCTGACCGGTAACGCGGGCACCGACCCCATCAGCGATTACGTGGGCACGAGCGACGATCAGCCGCTGATCTTCAAGACCGACGGGATTCAGGCGTTGCAGCTCGAGCCACCCGGCGACACGAGCTACAACACGCCGAACGTCGTGGGCGGCTACTCAGGCAATAGCGTCAGCTCGGGGGTGAGTGGCGCGACGATCGCCGGAGGCGGCACAAGCGTGCACGGCGAAACGAACACGGTTACGGGTGATTTCGGGACCGTCGGCGGCGGTTTGGACAATCAAGCGACCGCATTTGGGACCGTCGCCGGCGGTCAGTTTAATCAAGCAGCCGCGAATGGAGCGGTCACTGGCGGTCATCTCAATCAAGCGACCGGGGATGGAGCGGTCGCTGGCGGTTATGGCAATACAGCGAGCGGCACGGATGCGACTGCGTTCGGGGGCAATAACGCCGCGAGCGCGGAGGGCGCGACCGCGTTCGGGGGCAACAGCGAGTCGGGCGGCAACACAGCGAGCGCGGAGGACGCGTCCGCGTTCGGCCAGGCGAACATGGCGGGCGGCGTTTCCGCGACCGCGTTCGGGCACAGTAATACCGCCGTCGGAAACCAATCGGTGGCGGCCGGGGACAGTAACTTGGCGCGCGGCAGCGACAGCTTCGCGTTGGGCGCCAACGCAAACGCGTCTGACGACAACTCGTTCGTCTGGAGCGACGGGACACAGGGGTCCGGTCCCAGCGATTTCGGTTCGACGGGCACCGATCAGTTCGATGCGCTGGCCTCCAACGGGTTCACGTTCCAGACCAGCGCCCCCGGGGCGACGTTCACGGGTTGTACGTTCACCTCGGGCGACAGCTGGGCATGCACAAGCGATCGCAACGCCAAGCACGACTTCCAGCCGATCAGCGACCAAGCGACCCTCCAGGCGCTGGCCGAGCTGCCGATCGAGTCGTGGAGCTACAACCTCGACCGCTCGGGAACGAGGCATGTCGGCCCGACGGCGCAGGACTTCATGGCCGCGTTCCACGTCGGTGACAACGCGAAGGAGATCTCAACCCTGGACGAGGGCGGGATCGCGCTGGCCAGCATCAAGGGCCTCGACCAGCTCGTCGCCCGCCAACGAGCCGTGATTGCGCGCCAGCAAGCGGAGCAGCGTCGCCAGCAGACCGAGCTGGCATGGCTGAAAGCCCAGGTCCTCAAGCTCGAACGTCAGCGAGGATGAGCCGCACCCGCCGGGACTGAGCGATTCGCGACGCCCGGTCGGCCGCTCGGCGGCGCGTGAGCTGCGCGCCGCCGGGCGCCGTTCCCGTTGATCGGGTCCACGAGCTACGGAAGCGCGCGGGACTGGCCACGGCTCGTATGGCCGGTCTCGCGCCCGCCGTCGTGTCAGACGTCGCGCCATCATCCTGATCGAGCACCACGCGCCCCTGACCGTCGCGCCCAAGGTCCGGCAGCTCGTCGAGCGCCCGCTTGTGAACGAATTCGACCACCGACCGCATCGCCACGCTTCATATTTCTGCCGCGAGGGTTGCCGGGGCAAGCCGGCAGCCGCCGCAAAGCCGCGCGTAGCGTCTTCAGCGATTGGCGGAGGTATTCGTCACCCCCCAGCCACTCAAGTGCCGAGCGCAGCGTCCCGCCATCGCTGTGGGCACAGCTAGTGGTTCATCCTTCAAGTTCGTTGTATCGGGTAGGTTCCCTGCCTGTGGCCTCGAAGTTCTTGTCGACAAGTTCGGCGAGGATGGAGGTCGGCGATGGGTGTCATCAAGCAGATCGAGGTGTCAGAGAAGGATCGTGCGGAGCTCGAGCGGATCATGCGCGCGGTTAGCTCTGAGGTGCGGATGGTCGAGCGTGCGCGGATCGTGCTGGCGGCAGCGGAGGGGTTGAGGGGTGTGGAGATCGCCGAGCGGGTGGGGTGCTCGGAGCCGACCGTGGTGAAGTGGCGTGGACGCTACGCGCGGCGTGGGCTTGACGGGCTCAAAGACGCGCCGCGGTCTGGGGCGCCGTTGACGCACGGACCCCAGACGCGGGCGTTGTTGATCGCGAAGGCGTGCACGCGTCCGGAGCCGACCGCGGAGGGCGCCAGGCGCGAGCGGTGGACGTATGAGGAGTTGGGGGCGGAGGTCGGGATGTCCGCGTCGCAGGCGCACGTGATCCTGTCGCGTGCGCAGATCAAGCCGCACCGGACCGAGTACTGGATGATGAGCGACTACTCGCGGCCCGAGTTCGAGGCGCGCCTGGGCGAGATCTGCGGGCTGTACATCGACCCGCCGGAGAACGTGCTGGTCGTCTCCCTTGACGAGAAGACCGGGATCCAGGCCAAAGCGCCGACCAAGCCCGACCGGCCGCCAGAGCCCGGCAAGCCGGCACGGCGCGAGCACGAGTACACCCGCAACGGCACCCAGTGCCTGTTCGGGTGCCTGAACGTGCAGGAAGGTGACGTGATCGGGATGCCGTCCAAGACCCGCAATCGCTGGGACCTGATCCGCTTCCTCGAGCACCTCGACGACGAGATCCCCGTCGTGGAAGGGCAAAAGATCGTCGCTGTCAGCGACAACCTCTCCACGCGCGGCACCGAGGAAGTCGAGCAGTGGCTCAAGGACCATCCGCGGTGGAGCTTTCAGTTCACCCCCAAGCACGCCTCGTGGCTCAACCAGATCGAGATCTTCTTCTCGATCCTGTGGCGTCGGCTGCTCAAGCACGGCATCTTCACCAGCGAGACCGACCTCGCGCAGCAGATGCTCGCGTTCGTCGAGACCTACAACCAGACCGCCAAACCGTTCAAGTGGACCTACACCGGCAAGGTCCTCGAAGCGTAGAGACTTAAGTAACTCAATCAACTAACAGGATGAACCACTAGACCTGGCCTAGGCGACTGGATCAGGGCGCCGGTCGGGCAGCTCCGGCCGTTACCCCCGGTTACGCCTTTGGTGTCGGTCTCGTCCCGGACTGGACTGCCCTGTGGGCCGACTGCCGGGCGGATTCGCGAGGCTCCTGGATACAGACGTCCAAGGGTGGCAGCGTTTGCGTTCTCCATGTCATTGCCTGTTCGAGCTCGGCACTGACTCGCAGTAAGAGGTCTTCGTGGCCGTGGGCGGACACGAGCTGCACGCCGATCGGCAGGCCCGCGTCGGCGTGGCACGGGAGTGAGATGGCGGGTTGGCCACTCAGGTTGAAAGGGTAGGCGAAGGCTGTGATTTGAGCGGACCGAAGACCAGTGTCTGGAGCGGCGAAGCTGCCGAGTGGTGGCGGGGGCTCAGCCACCGTCGGGGTCAGCAACAGGTCATAGCCCTCGTGCCACCACCGGCTCAACCGTCTGGTCCAGGCTTGAACGTATTCGACTGCGCTCAGATAGTCAACCGCGGAAAGCTCGCGGCCTCGCGCCGCGCAGACCCAGGTCCACGACTCAAGGTCATCTGGACCGAACGACCGCCCTGTGCGCCGCTGCCACCAAGCCAATGCAAACGCGGCGAAGGCGAACGGCATGATCTTCACGGCTTCGGTAGCGAACCCCGAGTCGTCCAGCGCCGACGGATAGGCGGCCTCGACGATGTAGCCCAGTTCCTGTAACGCGGCCGATGTAACTTCAACCGCCCTGCGACAAGCGGGATGCACCGGATGCTCGCCGCGCGGGGTCGAGGTCATGACGCCCACTCGCAATGGGCTACGAGCTGCACGAGCCGCCCGGGGGGCCGCGTATGGATCACCGACTTGCGGCGCAGATATTGCAGCCAGAAGCGTGGCGGTATCGCGCACCGATCGAGTGATCGCGAACTCGCTCACGGTGCCGGAGACCAGGTCACCGTAGTCCGGTCCGAGGCTGACTCGTCCCCGTGTGGGCTTCAATCCGATCAACCCGCAAGCGGAGGCCGGAAGGCGAATCGACCCGCCACCGTCGTTGCTGTGCGCCAGCGGGACAACTCCAGCCGCGACAGCGGCCGCAGAACCACCACCCGAACCGAGCGGAGAGCGAGACAGGTCCCACGGGTTGCGCGTCGGCCCGTAGGAGAGCGGCTCGGTCGTCGGTAGCAGCCCGAGCTCTGATGTGTTGGTCCGCCCGATCGTCACAAGCCCAGCCGCACCAAACATCTCGACGAGCTGCGTATTGCGATCTTCACGAAAGCCCCCGTCGCCAAGCGCGCGGATGCCTTCATGAAACGGCTCCCCTTCAGCGTGCGCGATCAAGTCCTTAACCAGAAACGGGACGCCCCTGAACGGCCCCTCGGGCAAGTCCCCCGCAGCCAATCGGAGCGCCCTCTCGACGCTCGGGTGAATCACCGCATTCAGCGTTGGGTTCACGGCCGCAAGTCGTGCCGCCGCCGTCTCGACCAACTCCACCGCGCTGATCTCCCGGCGCGCCACCAGCTCGGCCTGGCCCGTCGCGTCGAGCCCGAGCAATTCATCCGCACCAACCATCATCCATCCCCTTCTCGAGATCCGGCAAGCAACGCTACTAGCTCGGCAACCGAGCCAAGACAGAACGAGCACCAGGACCAGCGACGCAAAGCAGCACGGCTCGCGCCGCTAGGGGTGCTCAGCCCCGAACGAAGACAGCACCCGAGCCAATCCGCCAACTCGTTCGCGCGAGACAGAGCGGTCCCTGTCGACGGTGTCGCGATGCTCGACATGGACGACGAGGAGCACTGAAGCCACCCCGCTGGTCCTTCCTCGCGAAGCAGCAGACAAGAGATTGCCCGCGCGCGCCGTCGAGATTGAGCAATCTCAGCAGCGTCGCGGAAGGTCAAGATCTGCCGGGCTGGAGCCGCCGCCGCACGCGGCTCCTCGTTGATCAACTCGATCGCCAGGACGCCGGCGGCGCGCTCACACGACCTCGCCGCACCGGCGCCACCGGATCCAACGAACCGGCCTGCCTAGCTATTAGTCCGATTCTGCACGCCGTGACGCGCGCCCTGCTCGCGGCGACGCCCGGGTCCGTGGTTCCCTGCGCGCGAGGAGACTCGGCCCCCGGTCCCGATGGGCTCATGGCCGTGAATCTCGCTCTCCGTGAGTTGGAGGGCAGGACCGCGGTTCATGACCGGCCTGATGGCCGGCGGCTTTAGAGCCCTGCTGAGGCGGGCCTCACCGACGCTTGCACGGACTGGTGCCCGACGAAACGTGCATGTGAATTGACAACGCAGTTGGTCTATTTGGTCAGAACAGTCGCCCTCTGATAGTTGTGCACGTCGTAGAACGTGATCCGAGGTGGTCCCGGGATGCCAACCTGCTGCGAGAACGGCGCGATCTTCTCCTGCGCGTACTGCTCGAACTGCTCCTTCGTCTCCCAGACATCGGTGACGCGCAGACCACGGTCCGTGAGCGCACCCCAGTGAAACAAGCAGCCCGGCGGGGCCGCACCCCCGGGCTCGTAGTCCATCAACTTTGCGACGTCGTCGTACTGCTCGAGCGTTCCACCGTCGAACTCTAGATCTACGGCTACCGGCATTTGCTCCACCCCTTTCGTCTGTTCAGCGGACACTCTCACACGCTCGCCCGAGCCGCAAGCCAGCATTTAGGTCGCGCGATCCACGCAAGCAGGCCTCGTCCCTCGGCACGACTCCCACGTCTTCGGCTCGCGGCAGGCACGGAAGCCTAGTTGCGCACACGCACGGATTTCGAGCCCGTCATGCGAGCCCTGCTTACTTGTGCCGCCCCGGGTTGTCAAGGCGGTTGATCGTCGTCAGTGGGTATCGCTAATGTGACGGCGGCGCGTGGGCGCGTTGATGGATAGGGGTGTGTCCGCGGACGCCCATGCTTACTTTGGCCCTCGATGCGGGGTGGTTCCGCGTCGGGTACATGATGTGGTGGGGTGGTCCGGCTGATGGGTTGCGGCCGCTCAGTCTCTCTAGGCCGTTCCCTGGGAGGGGTCGGCGGCAGGGCTTTGGGCGCTGGCCGCGGTTCATCGGTGATGGTTGGGCTTGCCGCGTGACAGGGGTGTGGGGCTTCAGGCGCCGGCGGGCTCGAGTGCCTGCTCGCCGAGGCCGCGCAGGACGTGGTAGCTGCGCTTTAGGAGTTTGCGTGCGATCGCGATGCACGCGCGGTTGGCGCCGATCCGCGCGGCGAGTTGGTTGTAGTAGGGCCGGTCGGGGCTGCTCGGGCGCCGTGCCGCTTGCGCGGCTTCGTAGAGCGCCCAGCGGAGCGCGGGTGGTCCTTGGCGGGATAGGTGACCTGCGGCTCGGTGCTGATCTGACTGGTAGACGGTGATGTCCAGGCCGGAGTAGCGGACCGCGTCGCGGGAGTTCTGGAATCGGCGGGTGTCGCCGAGCTCGGCGAGGATCGTGACCGACGTCAACGGGCCGATGCCGTAGATCTGTTCGATCAGCGTGCGGCAGCCGGGCTGCGTGCGCGCGATCGTGCGCAGCGCGAGGTCGACCGGGCCGATCTGCAGCTCGATCGCGTCGATCATCTCGATCGCGATCGTGAGCTGCTCGCGGGCCGCGGCGGGGAGCTTCAGGGCGGCGATCCGTTCGCGGTTGGCGAGGGTGAGCAGCTTGCGTGCGCGCGGGACGCCGTGGTGGTAGAGCACCGCGTGCATCCGTTGCTGCCATTCGGTGCGCTGATGCACGAGCGTGTGACGGCAGCGCACGCGGGCGCGCAGGTCCAACAGGTGCGCCGGTGCGATCCACGACTCCGGGAGGCGGCCGATCAGCAACAGCTCCCGCAGATGCCGCGCGTCCGCCCAGTCGGTCTTCGCGCGCTGCTTCTTGCCCTTCAGGCCGCTGGTCTCCGCCGGCTCGGCCAGATGCACCTCGGCACCGATCCGCTGGAGTTCCTCGACCAGAAACCGCCAGCCCGTTGTTGCCTCCAGCGCGACCTCAAGATCGCAGCCCCTGAAGCGGGTTAGGAACCTCCGGACCCCGACACGGTCAGCCGGCGCGATCCTCGCGCGTGATATCTCGCCAGTGACCGTGTCGATCCACTCCGCCGAGATCTGCTGGCGATGCTGGTCCATCCCCATCACGAGCGTCACGAGATCACCTCCTCGACAGCCCAGCAGTGATCCACGCGCCGCTCAAAAGCCAGGCGCGCAGCGCATCGCATACCGTGAATCACGGTCGGTACCTCCGTTCGATTGGCCGGCCGCGCGGGCGCAACCGCGCGTGCCTATCTATGCCGTTCGACGCGGAGGGCCGGCCACCTTCACCACCCCGGTCACGCCAACCGGCACATGACATCTCTCGGCGACTGGCGGGGTCCGGTGGCCACGAGGGCACCACGGCCGGCGTGGCCGGGTTTGTCCCGGTACCGGTCGTCCTCGAGTGGACAGTCAACTCCTACTGCATGGCTCCTTTGATGGCCGAACAGAAGCCCGGCTGACAACCCGCCGGACACGCGCGATCAGATCGCGAGCCCGACGCCGGCTCCCGCTTCGCCGGATCGAACGGGAAGCGGGGGGCGCGTCCCGTGGCCGGTTCGTAGCTGTCCCTCGTCGTCCGAGGGGGAAGCGGCCAGCCCCTCGTTTCGCGCGCGATCCGGATGTACGGATCGCACACATCCCCGACTCGATGCTGGCGGAGGGCGGCGTTATCGAGCGGGACTTCCGCAAACGTGACGAGCGGAAGCCTGGCTCCACCTCAAGGTAGTTCCCCAGCTCGTCCCAGGCAGGAGCCAGCTCGAGGTCCGGTCGGGCTTGCGCAATCGCAGGGCGAGCGACACTGTCCTCGGGATTGCGGACGAGGCTGCCGGGGTTGCTCAGTAAGAGCGGTCAGAGCGACGTTGCCGGAATCGGGGACAGCAGCCGTCAGCGGAGTATTTGCGCGGAAGCGGATTTCGTCGAATCGGTTGTGTGCCGCGGCGCCGTCTGCCCGCCGGTTCTGAGCCCAGGCCCAGCGTGACGGGCCTGCTCGCGCGCCGTTCGAGCTGGGTCTCAGCGTCCGGCGTCGCACCGGGACACCTTGTACAGCGGGTGGAGCGATCTCGCTCCTGCTCAGACAGCGGGCCTACGACTGCTGGCGCTAGACCGCTGACGCTGCATGGGAACGGGAGTGGCGCCGGTGGCGCCGGTATAGTCGAACAACGAAGGATCAGATGGATTTCAAGCAGGCACTCGCGGACGCTGCGAAGCACGGATCAGCCGAGCAGGCTGAGTTCATCACGCTCAACGAGTACATCGACCGCGTGGCCGAGCGGCCCACGATCGCGGCCACCGCGCACCAGCGGATCTACGACATGATCCGGGCTGCCGGTTTCACCGACGGCCTCCACGCCGGCGAGGTCTCGTACAACTTCTTCCGTCGCGAACTGTTCGGGCTCGACGTGCCGCTGGATCGCTTGGTCCGCTACTTCGAGACCGCGGCCCAGGGCCACGAGACCCGTCGTCGGATTCTGCTGCTGTGGGGCCCGCCTGGCGGTGCCAAGAGCTCGGTCGCCGCGTTGCTCAAGCGGGGGCTCGAGGACTGGAGCCACACCGACGACGGCGCCCTGTACGCCGTGCAGGGATGCCCGATGCACGAGGAGCCGTTGCACCTCGTGCCAAACGCGTTGCGTAACCAAGCGCACGAGCACACCCACGTGGAGGTGGCAGGACGGCTCTGCCCGGTCTGCCGCTGGCGCCTCGAACACGAGTTCGATGACGACTTCTTGAACATGCCCATTCAGAGGATCTCGTTCTCGGAGGCCACGCGCGTTGGCATCGGGACGTTCGAGCCCGGCGACCCGAAGTCGATGAGTATGGAGCAGCTGACCGGCGGACTGGATTTCAGAGCGATCGAGACCCACGGCTCCGACTCCCATCCGCTTGCGCTCGACTGGGCAGGCGAGTTCTCGAAGTCCAACCGGGGTCTGTTCGAGGCCGTGGAGTTCTTCAAGAACCCGGCGGAGTTCCGGAACCTCTTCCTAACGATGGCGCAGGAGAAGCAGTTCAAGGTCGCCAAGTTCGGCTACATCGACTCCGACACGGTCATCCTCGCGCACACGAACGAGGCGGAGTTCAGGGCGTTCGTGGCCGACCAGAAGAACGAGGCGCTGAAAGACCGCCTGGTCAGCATCGCGGTGCCGTACAACGTACGCGTCTCCGACGAGGAGAAGATCTACCGCAAACTGCTGACCGGCGTCGGCACGCGCGGCGACCTGCACATCGCCCCCCACGCACTGCGCGTCGCCGCGATGGTCGCCGTTCTGTCGCGCCTGCGGCCACACGAGAACCTCGGCCTCGTCGAGAAGATGAAGCTCTACGACGGCGACGAGGTGGGCGAATGGAAGCTCGCCCAGATTCCCGAGATCAAGCGCGCGGCCGAGCACGAGGGCATGACCGGCCTGGGCCCGCGCGCGATCGTAGACGTCCTCTCGGGCGCCGCCAGCAAGGCCGGCGAGGAGCACCACACCGGCAAGTACCTGACACCGATCATGGCCCTGATTGCGCTGAACGACTACATCGAGCGGATGGAGGCCCCCAGGGAGACCCGCGAGCAACTGCGTGCGTTTGTGGTCGATGCCCGGAAGGAGATGGATCGCGCCCTTAAGGATGAGGTTCGCAAGGCATTCGTACCCGCGTTCGGCGAGCACGCACAGCGGCTGCTCGAGAACTACCTGACGAACATCGAGGCTTACTGCCAGGGCACGAAGACGCAGGACCCGATCACGAAGGAGGACCGGGATCCCGACGAGAAGCTCATGCGGGCTGTCGAGGAGAACGTCAAGCCCGCGGTGCCCGAGTCGGCCAAGGACACCTTCCGGCAGGGCGTACTGATGCGCATTGGAATCGCGCTGCGCAAGGGCGAGCGGCCGCTGACGTACCAGACCGACACGATCCTGGCCACCGGGATCGAGGAGTACCTGTTCGACCAGCTCAAGGACATCGTGCAGGTTACGGTCTCGAAGACTAACCCCGACAAGGAGCAGGCCAAGCGGCTCAACGAGGTGCTCACAATCCTGATCGAGGAGCGGGGCTACACCGAGCAGTCAGCGCGCGATCTGCTCGACTACGTCGGCCATCTCCTCAACCGGTGAGGCTAGCTCGATGACCGTCGTTGGCGAGTCAGGACTGCCGCCCCACGCCGGCCGACGCGACGCGCTACATCACCGCGAGCGCCTGCGAAAGAAGATCACCGAGCAGCTCAAGGAGCGCATCGGCGAGGAGGACATCATCGCGGCCGGGCCGGAGAAGAAGGTCCGCGTCCCGATCAAGGGCACCAAACGCTGGCAGTTCATTCTCGACCGCAACCAGAAAGAGGGCGTCGGCCAGGGCGACGGCGAACCCGGCGACGTACTCGGCCCCGGGGGGGATGCGGCGGGCGAAGGCCAGGCGGGCACTGAGCCAGGCGAAGAGACCTACGAGGTCTGGCTCGACATGGACGATGTCGAGAAGCTCCTCTTTTCGGAACTCCAGCTGCCGCGGCTGAAGCCTAAAGGCGACGCAGACACCGAAGCCGCCGCGACGATCTACAACGACATCGCACGCACGGGCCCGCAGCTTGACAAGAAGGCCACATTGCGCGAGAACCTCCGGCGCAACGCCCAGCGGGGTCGTGCCTCGCTGGGCGGGATCGAGAAGGCAGATCTGCGCTACCTGTCCTATCGGGAGGTCCCAAAGCCTCGCAACAGCGCGGTCATCTTCCTTGCGATGGACGTGTCCGGGTCGATGAACATCGACCGCAAGCGGATGGCGCGGCTGTTCTTCTACTGGTGCGTGCAGTTCCTGCGCAGCCGCTACGAGCAGACCGACATCGTTTTCGTCGCGCATACAACGGAGGCGCGCGAGGTCGCTGAGGAGGAGTTCTTCAGCCGCGTCGAGTCAGGCGGCACGAAGGTCTCCTCGGCGTTCGAGGTCATCGATCAGATCCATCGCGAGCGGTACCCGGCCGACGACTGGAACATCTACGTCCTACACGTCTCCGACGGCGACAACTTCGGTGCCGATAACCACCGTACGCTCGAGCTCATCCGCAGGTTGACCGAGGTCTCCTCGCTGGTTGGATATCTGGAAGTCGATCCCAGCGGGATCGGCGGGTCGCACAGGCTCGCGGCGTTCTATGAGCGGGAAGCTGCAGATCTCGACGGATTCGTGTTCGCTGATGCCACGGACGACCGCGAGCTGTGGCCGGCGCTCAAGAAGTTTTTCGTCAAGGACGACGTGGAGGCGGCGATCCGTTGAGCGGCTACACGCTGGACGACCTCCAGGCGATCGACGAGCGCTGCCGTGAGATCGCTGCCGAGGAGCTGACGTTCGACGTGCCCGACGTCATCTACCACCTGGTCCGGCCGGAGGAGGTCTACTTCGCCGCCGCCAACGGCCTGCCGGCGAGATATTCGAGCGCGCGCTGGGGCGCCCAGTTCGACGACGCGTACGGGCGCTATGAGCGCGGGCAGGACCGCATTTACGAGCTGATCTTCAACACACGGCCCGTCCACGCGTACCTCATGCGCGGCAACAGTCTCGTCGCACAGACCCTGGTCATTGCCCACTGCCTCGGTCACGGATACGTGTTTGAGAACAACCAGTGGCTCGGGGCCGTCGACCGCCAAATCATGTCGCGGGTGCTGTCCGCGGCCGAGCGGATCGCGGACTACATGGGCGCCCATGGTCGCGACCGCGTCGAGGACCTGCTCGACGCCTGCCACGCGATCGCGGTGCACCAACCGCAGGCTCAGCTCATCCGCAAGGCTCCCGCGTCCGAACCCGAGCACCACACCCGCCCCTACGACGTCTTGTTCCCCGATGAGGTGGCCGCCGAACAGCAACGCGTCTCCGCCGAGCGCGCGGCGCTGCGTCGCCGCTTCCCGCGCGAGCCACAGGAGGATCTGCTCGGATTCATCGAGCGCCATGCCCGAGGCCTCGAGGACTGGCAGCGAGATGTCATGTCGATCGTGCGCTCGGAGCAGAGCTACTTCCTGCCGCAAATGCGGACGAAGATCGTCAACGAGGGCGCCGCCGTTCTCGTGCAACAGGAGATCTGCCAGCGCCTGTTCCTGTCCGCCGATCAGTACTGGGAGTACGAGCAGCTCAACGCGGCCGTGACCCAGCCTCACTCCGGCCGCCTAAACCCCTACAACCTCGGCATCAACATTCTGCGTGAGGTCATACGCATCGCCACCGACCCCGACGACGAAGACCGCGACCACTGGAGCTGGGCCGGCAACGTAGACCCGCTGGAGAAGGTCCGCTCGGTTCTGCGCACCTACGACGACGAGGCGTTGCTCCGCGAGTTTCTAACGCCGAGGGTCTGCGAGCTCTCGCGGATGTACGCCTTCGAGCACCTCCAGCAGGACCCACGCAGGGCCCGCGTCTCATCGCGCGAGGCCGACGCCATCAGAGACATCCTCATCCCCCTGGTCTCAACATTTGGGATCCCGCACATCGAGATCGTCGACGCCGACTTCCGCGGCCGTGGGGAGCTGTTGCTCGAGCACCGCCATGAGGGCATCGGCCTCGATGAGGAATACGCGCGTGGAACGCTGACGCAGATCGCGCTGCTGTGGGACAAGCCGTGCACGATCAGGACCGTGAAGGGCCGCGACAACGACGCGCCGATTTGGTTCACCGGCCATCCGGACGGCACCTCGGAGCGACATGTCAACGAGCCGCGAGGCTGACCTCGCCCGCCACCGCGCGCTGGCTGGGGTCTCGCTCGCCTACGGGACACCACCTCGAACCTTCAACCTGACACGGCTTGCCAGATCCCGACTGCACGGATAAGCAGAAGCCCAAGGCGGCAATCCAGGCCTCCCGACGCGACTGCTTCGGAACGATCTCAGCAGCGTGCCAGCGGTGGGCCGACTCGATCCCCACGGCTTCCGGGCTCGGTCCAAGTTCAGGAGCCTGACGAGCGCTGGATCGGCCCCGGCAGGACCCCCGCTCCCCGAATTGCAGCCGCGGCTCCCATCCCGATCGCTCGGCGTAAGCTGGCGTCCGTTGGACTTACAAAAGGAGGACACTTGTACGCGCGAGTAGCGACATTCGAGAGCGATCCCGCCAAGGTCGACGACGCGATCAACTTGGTCCGGACTGAGGTCGAATCCGGCGACACGCCGTCCGGACTGGAGGGCGCGAAGATGCTAATGCTCATCAACCGCGAGAGCGGGAAGGGCCTCGGCGTCACGCTGTTCGAGAGCCAGGAAGCGATGCGCCGCGGGGACGAGGCGCTTAACGCCATGAGCCCGGGCGCGAGCGAGCGGCGCACGTCGGTCGAGTTCTACGAGGTGCCAGTTCAGACCGTTAGCTGACGAACGAGCCAGAACTTGGACGGCGGTCGCGGTCGACCGCGACGGCCACTCGAAATGACGGCAGGGGCGTTCTGAGGCGTGGCGGCCCGGCTCCGCTGTGCCGGAAAAATTCAGAACAGGAGGTCCAGCTCTCGCTCCTGAGCAATCCCGACAGCCTCGTCCACGATCGCGCGGAGAGTGTCGCTCACCCTCCGATTGCGCAAGCCTGACTGGACCTCGAGCTGGCTCCTGCCTGGGACGAGGACCAAGCGTCTCGGCGGCGGTGGCGAGACTTCCGTTCGCCTCCGAGAACTCGGAAGCCCCGTGCCCCAGCGCGCTCTTCGGCGGGCATTGAACGGTCACGGCCGGGATCGCAACGGAGCCATCCGCCCGGTGACCGACGTGGCGATTGCGTGCGTGGCATACGCACAGCGCCGTCGACGGGGAGCTGACGATCGCTAATACCCGAGAGCAGTGATGGCTGGCGCCCGGCGCCGACTATTGCTTCGTATGCCGGCTTGCGCTCGGGCCCGCTATTGCATCCCCACCGAGAGCAGCAGCGCGGATCGCCGACGCGGTCCCGAGCCGGTCGACGATCGCACGGCCGGGAGGATCCAGTAGTCCGCGTCGTGCGGCGAGATGCATGGCTCCGTAGGCAAAGGCATAGCGAGGCCGGAGCAGCCACGAGAGCCGAAGCAGTCGCGGCGCGCTCGGCCCGCCACGCCTGGATGTGAGCCATTGCGACAGCGCGCCGGGTTTGCGGGCCGGCCGATTCCGAGCAAGCACAATCACGTCTTGCGTGTGTACCGGCCGATCCGAGGGACCGCTGAGACCTCGGTCACCCGGTTGTCGCTTGGCCAGGCGTAGCGGTCATCTGGTCCGTGCCGTGACACCGGCACACGCGCTGGTCCCTATCGTTCAACGCATCAGCCAGCTCGACGCTCCGTCGAGCTGGCTGGTGCGTTGGACGAGGCGGAGAACTACACCGAGACGTCGGCTCCGTTCTCCTCGCAACATTTGCGGAAGTCCCGCGGGATACGGCCGACCTCAGGGGCATCGACGTCCCCTGATGTGTGCGATCCGTACACCCGGACTACGCCCGAATCGACAGGGCCCGTCGCTGCCCCTCAGGACGATGAGGAGGGCTGATTGCGACGCTTCCGCAACCGGACGGGTATGCGGCAGTGGCCGACTCGGCAGCGGCGATTGATATGCAGTCCCCGCTTCTGGCTCGGCTCGGTTAGAGCAGGCGGCAAACCTGTCCGCTCTCCAGAGGAGGGAGCCATGTCTGCTCATCAGTTGTTGGATGCTGCCGGCCGACCTCGGTCTCCGGCGACGGTGCCGGGCTATCACGCCGGGCGGGTCCCGCCGAACAAGGGCCGCCGGTATCCGGCGGATCCGCCCACGGTTGACGAGATCGTCGCGGTCATGCGCCATGCCGGAGACAGTCGTCACGGCCGGCGGATGCGAGGTCTGATCGTTGTGCTGTGGCGTGCGGGCGTTCGGATCCACGAGGCCCTCTCGCTCGCCGAGACCGATCTCAACGAGCGCCGCGGCAGTCTGCTAATTCGGCATGGGAAGGGCGACGTATGTGGAAATCGACATACATCACCCTATGTCTCGCGGCGAACTATGTTGCGCTCAGCGGGGAGAGTGCACTGGCTGGGGGTGATCTGGCATGTGGGGTGGACATAGTTGGGCGGCTAGAGGCTCTCGAGGAAGGCGAGTAGCGGGTCGGGGGCGTGGTAGCGGCCTGGCTTGGTGTTCGGCTGGGTGGTGCGGTCGAGCGCTCGTCGCTTGAGTGCCATGTCGGCATGGAGGTACTTGTTGGTGGAGTCGAGCGTTTCGTGTCCGAGCCACAGCGCGATGGTTGCGGTGTCTATTGGTGTGGGGGCGTGCAGGAGTTGCATCGCGGCGGTGTGACGGAGTACGTGTGGGGTGATGTTCTTGCTCGCGAGTGATGGACGGTGGTCGCGGGCGGTGGCGGCGTGTTTGACGACGAGCCGCCAGATCGCGCCGCGGGTGAGGTGCCGGCCGCTGCGGCTGGGGAATAGCGGGCTGGCTGGCTGGCCGGCGCGTTCTTGTAGCCAGACGCGGAGCACTTCTCTGGTGGGCCGGCTGAGTGGCGTGCACCTTTCCTTTCTGCCTTTGCCTTCGCATCTGACCCAGGCGCCGGTGCCGAGCTGCACGTCCTGGCAGCGCAGGCTCGCGAGCTCGGAGGCTCGCAGGCCGGTCTGCACGGCAAGCAGCAGTAGTGCGTGGTCGCGTCGGCCGGTCCAGGTACTTCGGTCGGGGCTGGCGAGCAGCGCGTCGATCTCGGGCCCATCGAGGTAGCTGATGAGCGTGGTCTCGAAGCGCTTGTCGGGGATCTCGAGCACGCGGAGAATCAGTTCGGCGCCGTCTGGAACCCGGAACGCCGCGTAGTGGAAGAACGAGTGGATCGCGGTCAGACGGGCATTGCGGGTGCGAATGCTGTTGCCACGTTCGGTTTCGAGGTGGGCGAGGAACGCGGCGATTGTTGGCGCGTCGAGATCGTCGAGCGCGAGCTTCGACGGTGCCTTGCCGGTGCGTTGGTGCACAAACGCCAGCAGCAGCCGGAAGCTGTCGCGGTAGGCGGCGATCGTGTGCGGGCTGACGCGGCGTTCGTGGGCGAGGCGCTGGGTGAAGAACGCTTCAAGCAGCGGCGCGAGCGTGGTCATGAGCGCTTCTCCCAGGTCTGCTCCAGCCGTTCGGCGGCGAGCGCGAGCAGCTGCGGCGCCGCCTCGAAATACCAGTACGTCGACGAGGGGTCCACATGCCCGAGGAACGTTGAGAGCGAAGGCAGTTGCGCTTCGACGTCGCGGTCCTCGCGATACCAGCTCAGCAGCGTCCGCAGAACGAACGTATGGCGCAGATCGTGCAGACGGGCTCGGCGCCCCAGCGTCTTTTGGTCAAGGCCGCAGCGGCGCCGCAGCCAGTCGAATCCGTGCCACACATCGCCGCGGTGCAGCCGCCCGCCGGCGCTCGTGATCAAGAAGCTCGGACCTTTCGGGTGCGGGCACAACTCGTCGCGCACCCAGGCGTATCGCTCAAGCGCCGCTACCGTCGTTGCGTGCAGCGCGACCTCTCGAGATTTCCCGTTCTTGCCGCGGCGGACCGTGAGTCGACCGCCGGTCAGCTCGACATCACTGCGGTCAAGCACGATCGCCTCGCTGACCCGCATTCCGGTGACGGCCAACAGTCCGATCAGCGTCTCGTAGGTCGCGGCTCGCAGCGGCGTGCGGATCGTGCGCGCCGCTGCCATCAGCCTCTCGATCTCCGCCTCGGAATACAGGTAGGGCACGGCCCGTTGGGGCTTGGCTGGCAACAGGTCGGCGGTGGGGACCTCGGTGCGTGGATCGGATGCCTGCACGTGCCGGGCGAAGCCGCGCACGACCGCAAGGCGCTCGCTCCACCAGCGGACACTGGCGTCCGCTGGCTGGGTCGCCCACGCCAGCGCCAGGCTGGTGGAGATCACCGTCGCTTCCTGCGCTTCGAGGAACTCGATGAACTGAGGCAGTAGGCGCCCGTGGCGCTCGAGTTCGTAGCCCAGCGCGCGGCGGATCGCCAGGTAATCCTTGACAGCTTCACGCAGCGCGCTCATGACCCGCTCCCCGGCCACGCCAACGCCAGCCTCGACAGGCTCGACCGGTCGACCTTGGCGTAGATCGCGGTCGTCTGGAGGCTCTGGTGGCGTAGCACCTGGCCGATCTCTGGCAGGCCCGCGCCGCGCCGCAACAGCTCGCTGGCGACCGTGTGACGAAGACGGTGCGCCCTCACCGGCTCGATCCCGGCCCGCTCGCACGCGGCGAGCACCACGCAGCTGACGCCAGTGCTCGACAGGCCGACGAGCGGGGCGCACGAGCGGAGAAACACGGTCCTGCCGAAGCCGCGCGGGCGGCCGTGGCACAGATAGTCAACGACCGCCTCGCCGACATCGCATGGGAGCGGCAGCCGGTCGACCCTCGATCCCTTGCCGCGGATCACGATCTCGCCCACGCGCCAGTCGATGTCGTCGAGTCTCAGGGCAGCGACCTCGCTGGACCGCAGCCCGAGCCTGGCAAGCAACAACAGGATCGCGAGGTCCCGCCTTCCGATCGTCGTGGAGCGCTCACAGCTCGCAAGCAAGAGCTTCACCCGCCCGGCAGCGAGCCCACGTGGCAGATCCTCGCGGCGACGGGCGACCGACGGCACCGCCATCGCTAACGGCATCGCGAGCCAGCCCTGCACGTGCAAAAACCGCAGCAGCGACCTAAGCGCGCACACCACGGTCTCAGCCGCGCGCTGCCCAACCCGCCGCGACTCGCTCAACACGAACGCGTTGATCTCCGCGGCGCCCAAGCAAGCCAAAGCATCCTCCAACGGCTCCGAGCGCTGCTCCAGAAACCGCCGCGCGACCCGCGCATACAACCTGACCGAGCCCGCAACCAGCCCACGCTCATCCAGCAAGTAGCCACAGAACGCTTCCGTCAGCCGGTCCACCGGACCGGCGGCATCCTCCGCCGACGACAGGACACCCAGCCCGTACAAATATCCCAGCAACGGACGAGCGGCGTTGAGCGACAGCCTGCTAGCGAAGCCCTGCCGCCGGCGCTCGGCGAGAAACCGCTCCACGACCTCCGGCGTGAGCGCGGTAACGTCGAGCCCCTCCGCCGCCATCCACCGACTCAGGTGAGCAACAAACTGCAGATGGAACTGCACCGTCCAGAGCGAATAACCCCGCTCGATCAGACACACGCTAAAGCCCTCCACGAACGACACCAACGGCCCACTGACCCGCACACGATCCGGCGCTGGCACAGCCACGACTCGCCTCCTCTCGGCAGTTGACAGAGAGACAAGCCTCGACCAAAACGGGCGAAATATGTTGCGCTCGCGCTCAGCCAGCGACAGCCATCATCAAGCCCCGATCCCCATCATCAAGCACCCGCCGACCCCAACGGCTCCAGCTCAGGCGAGCGCAACATAGTTCGCCGCGAGACATAGGGCGACCGGCGTCGCGAGGTGGGGATGGACCCGTGGGCATGGTCCGTCTTGGCCAACTGGACGAAGGACCGCACCGGACTGCCGCCGGGACCGCTGTTCTATGTGATTGATGGGCCGACCCGCGGTCGCGCGTGGTGCGCCACCGCCGTGCGCTCCGAGCTGCGCCACCTCGCGGTTGCGGCTGGGGTCCGGCGCAGGTTTGCGCCCCATCAGTTGAGGCATGCGCACGCTGTCGAGCTGTTGCATGAGGGGATCCCGCTGCCGCTGATCCAGCGCCAGCTGGGGCATGCATACCTCTCGACCACCGGCACCTACCTGGAGGGAATCTCGTCGGAAGAGATCATCGGCGCGATGCACGGCCGGAAAGCACCGATGATGCACGCCAGCACCGGGCTCGAGCTCTGAAGGGCGCCACTTCTGCGGGAGCGCCACGGCGCTCCCGCACGGCCACGCTACCTAATGCAGAATCGCCAAGGAGAAGTCCGCAGCACACCGTCGCTGGTCGTCTCTATGAAGGCGGGGCCGTTGTCAAGGACCTCTGTCAGAACTCTGACATCGTCCCTGCCAAATTGCCGGGTGAGCGCTGCCGTGTCAAGCGTCACTGATGGGGCTCGGGGGTCAAACTGTGAGTGACACTTATTGTGACGCTTGACACGACAGCGTGAACCTGGCAGGAAGTTGCCTGTCACGGGCCGCGGGCGGGTCGGGCCGTTGGAGCGGTGCTCATTTCTCTATCGCGCTCGTCAACTTCGAGGACTGGGTTTTATCGGGGCTCGCTCCGGTGGCGCAATTCCTAAAAGGGCTGTCAGGCAGCCAGACGAAAAGTGGCGCCTGCCGGAGCGAAGGGTTGATTACGGGTCAGCATGTACCAGATCGCGGTCGCGAGCTGGCGGGAAAGATCGATCTGCGCGACCTTGGCGCCGCGCTGGCGGCCGTGGCGACGCTTGAGGCGCTGGTAGCGCTCCTTGTAGAGCGGGTGGCTGTAGGCATGCACAGCGGCCTCCATCAGCCCCCAGCGCAGATATCGCGGACCGCGCTTTGACACCGGGCCGCGGAGATCGACGTCGCCGGACTGGCTGACGCGAGGGCACAGACCGGTGTAGCCGACGAACTTGACCGGCGTGGAGAAGCGGGTGATGTCACCGAGCTCGCACGCGACCGTAAAGCTAGTGATCCATCCGAACCCGGGGGCGCTCATCAAAATCGGGACGTAGCGATGCTCAGCACCCGAGCGCTGCAGCTCGTGCTCGATCTGGGAGATCCGCAGCTCGAGCTCGTCGATCAGCTCCACGCTGGCATCGACATGGCCGCGCCACGGCTCAGGAATGTCAAGCTCGCGGAGCAGCCGCCGGCCGCCCAAGCCGAACAGGTCGGCCATCGGCACCTGGTAGCCGAACGCGATCTGGGTCGAGTGCACCCGGTTCTTCAGCGTCGAGCGATGCTTGACCAGATGCAACCGCCACCGCGAGCGCTCCCGCTCGCGCCGCAGCTCCGGGGTCGGCAGCCAGATCGCCGGCACCAGATCGTGGAAGGACAGGGTGGCCAGCACCCGCGCGTCGATCTTGTCGGTTTTGCAGGCCAGCGGCGCGAGCCCCTTGACCCGCTGCGCGTCGGCGACCAGCACGTCCGAGCCCTGCGCAACGAGCTCGTCGTGCACGAACCGGGCGCCATTCATCGACTCAACCACACCCCTGACCGGCTCCCCATAGACCGCGATGCGCCGCGCGAGCCCGTACAGACCATCGCGATCAGCCGGCACCGCGAACTGATCGATCAGCTCCCCCTGATCGGAGATCAGGCACACATCAATCCGCCTGCGACTCAGATCCAGACCAACATGCAACAACTCTTCCTCCTTTCCCGGTACCACGCGGGCAGGATCAGCCCAGCCCACCGCGTACCGTGCTCAAAGGTCGGTTCTCTATCTCCGATGGCCGGCGGCGCGGGCTCCAACCGCGCGCGCCTCAACCTATGCTGTTCGAGACGGAGGACCGACCTCCTCCTGGGAGCTACGGCCGCCTCAGAGGGGAAGCCCGCCCGCCTTCATCACTATTCCTTTGCACCAGTCAGCTTGCTATCCCCCGGTCCGGTCGGGTGCATATGCAACCGCCGGGATCGGCGGCCGGCTGGCCGGTGATTACGACTGTGTCGCTCGCCCAGGCGAAGCAGGTGTGCCGCGTCGACGATCTCGCCGATGATCGCTAGTCGTCCCTTGCGGCAGCGGCCCTTCGTTTGCAAAATCCATCTTCGATCGATCGCTGAGCTAGCGAGCTGGTGCGGCTCTAATGAAGTGACCGGGGACATATCCGGCGCATGTCACAAAAGCCCTGCAAATTGGCACATCACGGTAACCGTTCAGTCGTCGGGGCCGATGGCGAGGATTCCTGCTTGGTGCAGCGAATCTTGCGGTCATGGAACGCGCGGAGGCGGAGGCGGTCTATGACGCGGGGCGTGAGTCGTGTGTGCAGTTCATTCTTGATCTCGCTGCTCGGGTGCGGGAGATGGACGAGCGGCTGAGTCGTTTGGAGTCTGAGGCGCGTCAGGATTCGCGTACGAGTTCGAAGCCGCCGTCGCAGGATCCACCGAAATCACGTCAGCAGCGGCGGGCGGAGGCGCGGGAGAAGGCCAAGGAGCTCGCGCGGCGGGAGGGTGAGCGGCGCAAGGCTGGCGGGCAGCCGGGGCATCGGGGTGCTGGTCGTGAGCTGAAGCCGTCTGATCAGATGGATGAGATCGTCGATCACTACCCCAACGCGTGTGGCGGGTGTGGGCATCGGTTCGGTGAGGAACAGCGCAGGCCGGGTGGTCGGTTCGGGCGCCACCAGGTCGCGGAGTTGCCGCCGATCGGCGTGATCTGGACCGAGCATCGCACGCATCAGTTGCGCTGCCGGCATTGTCGCGCGCGGACGAGCGCCTGCGTGCCGGAGGAGATCGCCTCCTCTCCGTTCGGGCTGCGGTTGCAGGCGGCGCTGGTGACGTTGACCGCCGCGTACCGTGTCTCGCGGCGTGCAATCACGGAGATCGCTCGTGATCTGTTTGGGGTCACGCTCTCGACCGGCGCGGGCGACGCGATCTGCCAGCGCGCCTCCCAGGCACTCGCGGGCCCGCACCTGCAGTTGCAGGACTGGGTGTTGGATCAGCCGGCGGTGCATGTGGATGAGACCGGTTGGCGCACCAGCGGCGACGGACGCGCGCTGTGGGGGGCGAGTACCCCGGACGCGGTGTTCTTGCAGATCGCCGAGCATTGCAACCGTGAGGTGTTCGACGCGCTGATCGGCAGCAGCTATCCGGGGATCGTGATCTCCGACCGTTGGAACGGCTACAGCCATCGCGACCCACAGCGCCGACAGGCGTGCTGGTCGCACCTGAAGCGCGATTTCCGCCGCCACGCCGACGGGCTGGGTGAGCAGAAACCCTTCGGCGAGCGCGGCCTGGAGCTGACCGGCCGCGTGTTCGCCGCGTGGCGCGCCTACCAGCACGAGCACCACAACCGCGGACGACTGAAGGCCGAGATCACATCGATCCAGACCGAACTGCGAGAACTGCTCCAAGACGCCAGCCCCAAGAAGGCACGCAATCGCTGGCACCGCCGGTTCGCGAACAACCTGCTCAAGATCTGGCCCGCGCTATGGACCTTCACCCTGATCGACGGCGTCGAGCCGACGAACAATCCCGCCGAGCGTGCGCTCCGCGCACCGGTCATTCACCGCAAAGTCTCGCTCGGCACCCAAAGCGAAAACGGTGAGCGGTTCGCCGAACGCGCGCTCTCGGCCGCCGGCACCTGCCGGCTGCAACACCGCTCACTCTTCACCTACCTCAGCGAACTAATCGCCACCCACAACCGCGGCGACCCATTCCCCGCCCTGGCCTTCTGAGGCCCCAGGGACTGAACGCTTACTCATCACGTGCGTCCACGAGCCCATTATCGACGACCGCGAGCAGCGGGCTCCGCTTTATGCACGAGCAGCGGGCATCGCGGCCGCCGCAGCCGAGCACACGCACATGGGAACGAAATGCCGGCCGTAGTGGACTTGCCCGCTTAGTTCGCCTCCTTGACCGATCCTCGGTCGACGAACTGTGTCCGGACAGCCGAGCACACTCTCGCGCCGGCCGCTCGTGCCGAGTCCGCGGTCGCGCCGGCGTACAGGCACACCCGATGGATCGACGCCTGTTTCAGAGCGCCCGGAACGCGGAGGCGGATTCGCAGCAGCTTCGTCTTGCCGTGGGCCAACTCGGCGAGCCGGCTGACGACCGGGCGCGGAACGTGGAGCTTGATGTTCGTGCCTTTGGCGACGGGGATGAGACTCGACTGCACGCGAATGCTCCACAGGGATGAGATGTCGCGGTTGCGTGGCCCGCGGCGAGTGTTGCGCAACCGGACCGTGTAGGTGGCGATCGAACCGGGGATCACCTTTTGCGGCCCTGTCACCGAGAGCGCGAGACCCGGGTGGTGCGCGGGCGAGGGCGGAGCGACGGTGCGCAGACCGATGACCGCCCCGCCGCGGTTGCGCATGCAGCTCCACTCGGCGGGTAGCGACACGGTGCGGGTCTTGTGTCCGTCGCTGAGCTGCAGCGAGGTCTGGAGCGTGAACGGTGGCGGGCTCGGTGCCACCGAGGCGGGCAACTGCTCACACGCGTAGGGAACCGCCACCGCGAGCCGGCTCATGCTCAACGTCAGCCGCGGTTCGCCGTCGCCGGTGTGGTGCATAGCCAGCGTCATCGGTGGCTCACCACGAGGGGTGCCCAGCTGAGCACCGCCGGGAGAGCCGCGCAGCTTCCCGCCGGCCGTGGTCAGCCGGACGGTGCCTAGCGAGCCGCCTGAGCTGCGGGTCAGAAGGCTGGCCCGGCCGCCCGGCTCATGCAGCAATCGGCTGGCGATCAGCGTCGCGCTACGCACATGAAAGCCCGATGGCAGGCCCACCGCGGCTGTCAGTGTCACGGAGCCGCTGGGGCCGGTAGTCGCCTGCGCCGATGTGGAGTCCGAACACGTACCCTCACTCACCGAATAGTCCACGAGCACCGAGGGCTGTCCGGTGCACGTCGTGAAGTTCCAGCCGTTGGCGGGCCCACCGACGGAGTCGGTGCTCAGCATCGGGTCGAGCCCGAGGTTACAGCCAAACGTCCACTCTGTATGGGGATCGCCGTTGAAGTTGCACGTGTCGGACACCGTTCCCCACAGCTTGGTGGCGATGTCCGTTCCTGGCTGGCCGTTGACCTCGGCAGTAGGTGGATGGTCCCAATTGCAGCCCTCAGGAGGATTGGCAAAGGGTGGATTGGACCAGCAGGGCCATGCGGTATAGAAGATCCCCGTTGTATGGGGTGGGTTGAGGATCGTGAAATTCTGGTCGGGCGGGCTGCCGATGGCACCGTTGTATCCAGTCCAGGTGCACGCCCCTGCGGCAGAGTTACTGCAGAAGCTGATGTCGTAGCGGTCAAGCACCGTCGGCAACAGCTGTTTGTAGGCCCACAGAGCAAACCCCTCCTCCATGCTGCCCCTCAAGCCTGCGGCGTTGACATTGCTCCACGGTCCGCCCGGTCCGCTCAGCTCCGCGACGAGCCGCAGCATGCCGTAGCTCTGGCGCACCTCAAAGCTCTGAGACTCGACCACCTTGGGCGCGTTGCTCACCGCGCTGGCGAGATCGTTCTGTAGTTGGGTGATAGTGGCCATCACGGGCGCGGTATTCAACTCGGGACTGGCCGACGGAACGATCGCCGCCAGGTAGGAGGCGATTGCCAGCCCGGCGCCGACCGGGGGGAACGCGATCCCGGCGAGCGCCCCGGCGATCCCAAACCCCGCCGATAGCATCGCCTGGGTACTGATCTCGGTGGTGTTGCCGCCGGCCGCTTGGCCAAGCGCGGCGACCGAGTCGCTGAGCGCCGGCAACTCGGCGCCCTGGGCCAGGAAGGTATCGCTGTTGAGGCTCTGGAGCGCCGCGAAGAAATCGATCGTCTGCTTGGCGTCGTAGATCTCGGCCAGCGCCTCGTTGACCACCGCCGTCCAATCATCGGCGGTGAACCCGCTGCTCCCCGCTGGCACCGCGCATGAGCTGAAGGTGGGCGGGTTGGCCGACGTCTCGCCGGTGCAGCCCGCGAACACCAGCACCCCGTTCTCGAGGTTCGTCAGGTCGCCGTCCGTCGGCGCCGTCGTGCCCGTCCAAGCATCGCGGACCGTACTGGTCGCGGCCGGCCCGATCAGGTTCGCGTTTCGCGCCAGCGCATTGAGCTCCGTCCACGCCGCCGCCTGGCCGCCAGTGAACTGCGGATAGGAGCCGGTGTCCTGTGGCAGCCAGCTCGTCCACCCGCTCTTGCCCCCCAGACTCGCGCACCCTGGAACCGGCGAATCGTTGCCGGGGCAGTAGAACCAGGTCCGGATCCCGAACGGACCGCGGGCGATCACCGCGTCCGGGTAGCCCGGGCCGGCCACCGGGCCGACCTGGATCGTCGAGTAATAGGAGGCATTGTTCTGCCACGTCGACCCCAGGCTCACCGTCGTGTCGGCCGGCAGCTCATCCCACACGAGTTGGTCCGATGCGCCTACCGCCAACTCCCATGCCCGCAGCTGTCCGTTCACGACCGCGACTACGTCGGTCTTGCCGTCGCCGGACACGTCCCCGGTGCGGATCGACGACCACTCGGCAGGCGGCGGAACGACACCAGTACTCGAATTGCCCAGAGCCTTCAGCACCGGAAAGACCTGATCGCCCTGCCATTCCTCCCCAAACGGCTGGGATAGGATCGGCGCCAGCGCAGCTACGTGCAGTCCATCGGCAAGACGGCCGAGCACGTATCCCCAAGGATCGTCCGGGCCGGCCATATCGTTCGCGACCTGCAACGTCTCGTAGTAAGACGGGCTGGTGTTAAAGTCGGTGCCAATGTCCGAAAACGGAGAACAAGAGCTCGGCGTCGACAGACACTGACTCCCCGCGGTCGGAGGCGGCCCGAGCTGAACCCAGTTCGTGCCGTCGAACGTCTGCACACCGACCCCGTTGGGAGTGCGGTACACGTTCGCCGGTACCAGATTCGGAGCCGTGCTCGAGCTGTGCGACTCCGGCATGAGCCCCGACATGTTGTCCAGGTAGTAGCTCGGGTCCGAGGAGGATGGGGCCAGGGTGGTCTTCCCAGTCGAGTGAAAGCCATTGCCGCCAAATGTCCAGTAAGAACCTTGGTCGGTCATGACCGCTGAGCCGCCGCCCGCGTCGACCGCGTGCAGGGTCAAGTATTGACTGGGCGAGGGTGATGTCGGCAGAACATTAGGAGTCGTGCTCACCAGCGACCAGGTCCCGCCGTTGATGCTCTTCGAACCCGCCGGAGGCGTGTAACGCCACACCGACGTGCCGCTCGGCTCGTGGTCGGCGATAATCTCCTGCTCACCGTCCCCGTACAGGTCAGCGGTCTGGATCGTGCTGAAGGCCGGGGCGGATTTCCAGCTCCCTCGCACGTCGGCACTCGGCGCCGGCGAATGGAAGTCCGTGAGCACCTCGGGCAGGCCATTGGCGCCGATCGCTGGACGCCACTGGCCGACGGTCGGATCGAAGCGCCAGATCTCAAGCCCATCGTCATTGCGGGCGATCAGCTCATCCGTGCCGTTCCCCGTGATGTCGGCCAGCTGGATCGTCGAGTACTTCGACGGGTCCGTCCACCCCGCCGCATCGCCCCACGCCGGGCTCTCGAACTCCGGGCCGCAAGTGGCGTTGTAGCCGAAATCCGCCAGCGCACAATCCGCCGCGCGGGCGGACTGCGAGCCCGCCAGCATCACGGCGACGACGACCAACACTGCGCCTAGCAGCCAGCCCGCGCGTACGAAGCCAACCCGCCAACCACGCGCCGATTCAGCTCGATCCGCGACCGGCGCTCCAAACCGCACACTCACCTTGCCCTCCTTCGTCAACCAAACCACAGAAAGCCGCGCGCCAACAATCCCTGGCCACGGACCTTCGCGCGCCAACCGGCAACCTCCACGCCGTCACGCGGCGCCTGCGTAACATCGTCGTCCACGCGGGAACTCCTGTCAACCTCCAAACGCCGACCGGTCGTGATCACGGAGCCGCTCGACGGTCACGCCCGCGCGAGCTGCGCCGGCCTGCTGCGGTCCGCCCGCGCCGGGCCCCGGAACTGTCGCTGGGCGACCTTCCCCGCCGCGCGGTAGGCCGTGGTGAGTGCGGCGTGAGCGGATCCCACGCGCCGACGTCGCGGATCCAAGCGCCATCGCTGTCGCGCCCGACGAGCAGATGAGACAGCGCGGAACCCAACGCGTCCCCGACGGTGGCGTCGATCACATCTCAGCACACACCACGAGAAGCCGACGAAGCGAGCCGCCGCGCAAGTTCAGTAGTTTGCGACAGAAGGTTCCGTGCACGCACATCGCGGCGTGGCGGGACACGGACTCGGCCCGGGCTAGGCGGGCGCGAGAGTCTCGTCCGTTCGTGCCGCGATCAACGATAGAGAGAGCGATGTTTGTTCCTCGGCCTGGCGGTGACGATCGGCTCGGCGGTGACGGCGGCCTCGGCGTCGGCCGCGCCCAAGCGGCTGTCGGTCCCGCCGACCAATCCTTGTCGGCGCTCGGGTCTGCGGCTACTTTGCAAACGATCCGCCGCTGTCGCTAAGGACGACCGGGAGCAGTGTCAACGGCGTCGTCGCCCGCACCGAGTTGCTCTGTCGGCATTGCGACAGCGCCTCCATCCGGCGCTTGCCGGGCTCGTCGATCCCGGCTAACGCGGTGGCGCTAGCTCAACCATCGATCGGACACGATTCTGCAAACGAAGGGGTGCTGCCGCAATGGACGAGCTGCGGCAGTCTCGGCTCGGTCGTTCAGGGCCGACCGCGAGACTTCCCCAGCTCGTCCAAACGGGCAGAGGCGCCGAGCCGACCGCCCACCCGGCGTGTCGGCCGCCGATTCGTACGAACGTGAGCATCGACGCCGGTCGCCGAGCTCGAGCACGGTTCAGGCGCTGGCTACCGGTGTGGCGACGATGCGGGAGTCAACCTAGGCTCGCGGCTGCTGCCGGATTCGATCAATCCGGGAGCGTGGCGCGGTGGCCTTTCGGGCTCTGGCGGACGTTGTGGCTTCTACCTAGAGGATTGGTCCTCATCTAGATCCTCGAGCGCGAGCTTCAGGGAGCGGTGGGCCTGATGTAGGTGACTCTGTACGGGGCTCGCTTCATTGCCGCGCTCGTGGGCGCTCGGTTCGTAGTACTTGTGCACGTGAAGCTCAGCTCTCATGAGGGCTCTGAATGCTTCGTCGATCGCCCAGCGCATCCGCTCACGCGGGAGGTCGTACGTCTCGGGCATCGTTGCCTCCTTCAGGGAAATGCGCAGGATGGGTTTCTGCCGCAGCTCAGCCGGCGTGCTGACGAGACAATCGCTCGGCTCACGGCGGCCAAGCGTAGTCGGGCAGGGCGGTCCGCGTCTACGTCCGTAACGGTCGACGCAAACGCCTGGCGAGCGTGGCTTGCTTGCTCGGAGCGATCAGGACCGGATGTTTGAGATGGCTGCATTCAGAACCACTTGGCATTTGAGCGGCTCGCGTCTGGCCGATCTTGAGTTCCGCTCCAAGCCGGCGGCCGGCCCCGAGCGGCAGTCGGTGGTTCACACGCTTACGTGCTCTGACGCCGGCGCGTAGCTTTCAACAATGCGCTCCATCGACGACGCGGCTGACTGTGATCCCGGGGGTGATCCACAGCCTTGTCGGGCTCGACATGGCTCATCTGCACCTCGAGGGGCCGCGGTCCGCTCAAGTGCATCGAGGGCGCCTCGGCGATGTCCACGATCAGCCAATGCAGGAGACTGCGCGGATGGATAAAGACAACCGAGTGAGCGCGACTTGCCCAATCTGCCACGAGGGCGAGCTCAGACCGATGGACGGCCCGCCCGAGTGGTACGTCCTCCCCGCGGCCACGCTTGGCCTGCCAGACGACGAGGAGAAGCGCGTCGGGCGCGGTGTGCCGGTGGGCATCAGCGTCTGTCCGCGTTGCGACTACGTCGCCCTATTCCTGCCACCAACCATCGACGGGCCTAAACGCGGCGGCGCCCCATAGTCAAGCCAGGTCACGATGCACCCCGGCGCAGAGCCGAGCGGCGGAGCCCTCGGCTACGGAAGCGTCGGAGCTCTCTCTGCATCACAGACAGTTCTAGACTCACGAACGCGCGGCATCCGGGGTCGCGCCTCGGCGTGGGGATGGACTGCTCCTTCGAGTCGGTCGCGGTCAGGTCCGGCAGTCCAGGCCCGGCTGCCCTGGCGGCGACAAAGCAGCAGTCTGGGCCCGTCGGCGCCGAGTTCCCGGGGGCGAGGACCTTACCCGACACGCGCGTCAGTAGCGGGGGGCACGAAGGCGAGCGGCTAGGCGTTGTACGTGGTGAAGCTCGCCGAGTCGTGAGGGATTCGTGATGTGGACCGTCAGAGCTGTTGCCCGTGCGTTCAGCAGTACAGCACCATGCGCCATGGCGACCGATTCCGCTCAGCGCGCCGCGGCTGCCGTCTTCGCCAAGTCGGTGAACCCTTGGGTCTTGACGACGTCTCGGCTCAGCGGTTGCCCCGCGAGAGCCACGTCGATGACCTGGACCGCCTCCTTGAACGCGTCTGTCGCCTTCTCGTCCGACCAGAGCACCTCGGCGATCTTATTGGAGTACGAGCTTGCCTTGTTCGCCGTGAGGGCAGGCATGTCCGGGCCTCCGATGAGGTGCCGGAGCGCCATCTGTAGGTGAAACCGGGCGGGTTTGTAGTAGTTCGGCAGGGCGTTGTTCCGGAACAAGAACTCGAGCTCGTAGTAAGCGTAGGCCGAAACGTAATACGGCTCGAGCTTGTGGTTCTCGTTGAAGATCTTGGTGCCCACCTGTGCTCGCAGATCGGAGTAGTAGCGCGCTGCGCGGTGGGCGTCGTCCAGGAACATCGCGGCGAACGCCCGCACCTGGAGCGTCTTGCTGATGATCCGCACCTTTTCCACGCCGGGGACGGAGGCGTACTGTTTCGACCGGCGCTCGTAGTAGAGCTTCTTCTTGTCCGGATAGGCGGCGAATAGCGCCTCGAGTCGCTTCTGGAAAGCACTCATGGCGTAGAGGTCTTCCGCCGTCACCTCAGTCTGCCGGTTGGTAGCCGTGATGATCGCATTGATGATGTCTTCGTCCTCGGTTGAGATCACCTTCAGTGGGACATGGGCCTCCTCGCCTAAGTGATCTTTGGCATCAAACAGGACGTGACTGGTCTGGCAGCCGTTAACGATCTGGTAGTCCGTGACCACGAACTTGTTGCCGGTCGTGCGGAGTCCACGCGTCACCACGGTGACGCCATTGTTCAATACCGCGAAGCGCTGCTGGCCTTCAGCGTTCTGGAGTGTTTGCTCTATCTCCCGGTTGACGGCGTTGTCGCCTTGAAAGTCGCGGACGTTGTCGTAGAACAGCGGCTTCCGGATGTTGCCGGAGTCGTCCGTGATCAGGGCCATGTACTCCTTCGCCGGAAGAACGCCCAGGTATGCCTCTGCGACGCCCTCGATTTCTGGCAGCAGAACCTTGTTCGCGAAGGAGAACTCGACCGTCACGTTGTTCTTGGACCGTTGGTAGGCCTCCTGGATCTCGTTCGCGCCCATCGCGTCAAACACGACTTCATGGAATAGCCCGGTGTCCTGAAGCCGCTTTCTTCGTATCTGGATTCGCGCGGTGAGGCGTTCGTCGTCCTGCCAGCTCCCAGTCGTGACGAACGCCAGCGCGAGCACTGGCTTCTGGCGCGTGAACTTGACGCTCTTGGTGTACAGCCACGTCATGATCGCGCGGGCATTCGCGATCTGCTCGTTGACCGGTTGGGTTGGGTTCTCCTCGAAGAACTCGTCAACGCCGTCGAGGAAGTTGGCGATCTGTTCGCCACTAAAACCGCTTGAGGTTTTCGCTTGTACGAACACAAACTTGACGTCGAGAAAGCCGTTGAGGTCGAGAAGATCCTCGGCTTCATCGACCGAGTTGATCAGGACGCCGTTGACGATCACCGCGAGGCCGTCGATGCCGAGATCGTCTTCCCCGCCAACATGGACGTCCGCCGCATCGAACTCTTCGTCGTACACGTTCGACACGACGCAGTAGTCGGCGAAAAGCTCGAATACATCGGACTCAGGCATCTCGCCGAGCGACTGCTCGACCCGAAACTCCTCCAGGTATGACTTGGTTACGCGGTCCATGTTGCTCCTTGACCGAGAAGCTATCGAACCGGCGGATCACGCTCCTGCTCTCACGAAGATCCGGAAGCCAGCGCCGACGGCTGGGTCGGGGTCGGCGATCGGCGCCGATACTCACATTCGTACGAATCGGCGCCGACCGCGCCGGGTCAGGGATCGGCTTGGTGCCGCTGCCCGTTTGGACGAGATCGGCAACTCTCGGCGGGCCCATGCCCGAGCGATCGCGAGACTGGTGGAAGTCGTCCCTTGCGGCAGCGAGGAGGGCGTCTGGGAAGGCGGCTGCTCCGCCACGCGAAGCGACAGCCAGGTGCGCTTATAGGTCATCCTAGTTGTTGCCTCGACCGCCGCCGGGAGAGGGCTTGGTGCGCTTGCCCCACTTGAGGGCCATTGCAAGACCAGCCCCTCCCGGCGGAGGTGAGGTGCCGACTAGCGGCAACAGGACGTAGCCCCGTTGTGAGGGCCTGTCTATAAGCACCCGCAACGGTACCTCGCGGTCGGAGCGTTGTGAAGATTTGACCGACCAGGAGACAAAGATGGGAAGTAACTACGCCGGCGTTGACTGGGCGGCGGAGAAGCACGACGTGATCGTGCAGGATGCGGCGGGCGAGGAGCTGTTGGCGGCGTCGTTCGCGCACGACGAGGCCGGGCTGCGGTCGTTGTGCCGCCAGCTGGTTCGCCTGAACGTGACGTTGGTCGCGATCGAGCGGCCGGACGGGCTGCTGGTCGAGCGGCTGCTGGACGCGGGGCTGCGGGTGCTGGCGCTGCACCCGAACCAGGTCGCGGCGACCCGGGCGCGCTTCCGCGCGGCGGGCGGGAAGTCGGACCGGTTCGACGCGTTCGTGCTGTGCGAGCTCGCCAGAACCGACAACCACCGCTTCCGGGTGCTCGAGGCCAACACCGACCAGACCAAGGCGCTGAAAGCGCTGACCCGCGCCCGTGAGGATCTGGTCGGCGCGCGGGTCGCGTTGTGCAACCAGTTACGCGCAGAGCTCGAGCGGTTCTGGCCCGGGCCGATCGGCCTGTTCAAGGATCTCGACAGCCCGATCTCGCTGGCGTTCCTTGCGAAGTATCCGAGCCCGCGTGATGCGCGAGCGCTCGGGCCCAAGCGCTTGGAGGCGTTCCTTGCCCGCCAGCGCTACAGCGGCCACAAGCCGGCGGGCGAGCTGCTCGCAAAGCTCCGCTCAGCACCGGAGGGCCGCGCCAGCGAGACCGAGATGGCCGCCCGCCGCCAGGTCGTGCTCGCGCTGGTCGCGACGCTTACCCCGCTCGTTCAGCAGGTCCGCCAGCTCGAGCGGCAGATCGCCGCCGCGGTCAGGGCGCATCCCGACGGCAAGATCTTCCTGTCGCTGTTCAAGTCACCAGACAGCACGCTCACCGCCGCGACGATGCTCGCCGAGATCGGCGACTGCCGCACCCGCTACCCCAACCGCGACGCGCTCGCCGGCGACGCCGGCCAAGCCGCGGTCGCGCTCGAATCCGGCAAGCGCAAGGCAGCCTGCTTCCGCTGGGCGTGCAACAAGCGGCTGCGCTCAGCGTTCAGCACGCTGTCCGACACCACCCGCCACTGGCACCCATGGGCCGCCGAGCACTACGCCGCCGCCAGAGCCCGCGGCCACGACCACCAGCGCGCCATCCGCTCCCTCGGCCGCGCCTGGTGCCGCATCGTCTGGCGCTGCTGGCAAGACCGCACACCGTATGACCCCGCTCGGCATCGCGCCCTGCAACAGCACTGCACGGTCACGATCCCCACATCGTCGGGCGCCCTGCCCGACCTCGCTGCCACCCAGCGGATGCTCGGCGCCACCGTCACCGAGCCGGCGGCCCGAAGGGCCGAGCGCGAAGCGCTTGACGGCAAGCCGACATCCGCTATCCGGCTCGGAGGTTGATGTCATGAAGGGCCGGGCGGGCTTCGGCGGCCCGGGCCGCGTGCGCTGGCCCGGGTGGCAGGAAGTCGGCCCTCCGTCCCGAACTGCAAGCTTCGAGACCGCGCGGATTCCGGCCGCGCGGCCGGACAATTCGAGAGGAGGACCGACCGTGAGTAACCCTACGCGCTGGGTCGGGATCGACCTGCACCGCCGCCGCTCGCAGATCGCGATCATCGACGAGCACGGCGAGCTGACCGCCTCGCGGCGGATCGTTAACGATCGCGACACGTTCCGTGAGCTGCTCGGCGACCCGGACGGTACGCACGTGGCGTTGGAGGCGACCTACGGCTGGGAGTGGCTGGCGGAGCTGCTCGAGGAGGCCGGCTATGACGTGCACCTCGCGCACCCGCTGCGCACGCAGGCGATCGCCGCCGCGCGGGTGAAGACCGACGCGGTCGACGCCAAGACGCTCGCGCACCTGCTGCGCACCGGGCTTCTGCCCGAGGCGTACATCGCGCCGCCCGAGCTGCGCGACCTGCGCGAGCTGCTGCGCCACCGCGCCGTGCTGACCAGGATGCGCACCGCGGTCAAGAACCGCGTGCACGCGCTGCTGGCCCGTCAGGGGATCCTGCCTGAGCACACCGACCTGTTCGGCAAGGCAGGCCGCGAGTTCCTCGCCGGCCTCGAGCTGCCCGAAGGATCCCGCCAGCGGCTGGACAGCCTGATGGCGCTGATCGGTGACTTCGACCGCGAGATCACCGCCACCACCCGCGAGATCGACCAGCGGGCCAAGACCGACGATCGCGTGCCCGTGCTGTGCCAGATCCGCGGGGTCGGGCGCTACACCGCGATGCTGATCATCGCTGAGGTCGGCGACGTCAAGCGCTTCCCGACCGCCCGGCACCTGTGTGCGTGGGCGGGCTTGGCGCCGACCGTCCGCAGCTCCGACGGCAAAGCGCGTCTCGGTCACATCTCGCGCCAGGGCTCGCCCGCGCTGCGCTGGGCGCTGACCGAAGCCGCGCAAAAGATCCCCACCGGCGGCGGACCACTCCGCGCGATGTTCGAGCGGATCGCCAAACGCCGCGGACGCAAGATCGCCAAAGTCGCGATCGCCCGCCAGATCCTCACGCTCTGCTACTACGGACTCCGCGACGGCGAGATCCGCTGCCTGACCAAGACCGCCAACGACAACCACGACAACGAGCCGGCCGAGGCCGCATGACCAACGCCAGCTCACACCAGACTCGCGCGCACCACCAGGGCGCGAGGTGCATGCTCGGGCGAGCTCGCTCCTGTGTCTGGCCTCCTCCCCGACCAAATCGAGCAGGACGGCCGTCGGATTGATTGAGCCCCCGAGCCCCGCACGACACTCTGGTCCGCCCCGCGCGACCGGATGGATGACTGGAGCCTCCTCCCCAGCCGGAACGCAGTCAGCGAACCGGCCCCCAACCACCAGAGCCCCCTGAACCCAACCCTCAACCCCCCCGATGCCAGACTCGACCCGCCGCGTCAAGCGCCACCACCGACGCCGAGAACCCCTGCCCGCAGGCACAGCGCTTGACCCGACAGACCGAGCCCGCCAACTCTGCAATGAACTCCCCGGGGCAGAGCCCCGAACCCCTTCTACGACGGCGGATCTCGATGATCACCACACCAATCCCGCAAACGAACCTCAAAAACGGCCAATCGCCCCTTGACAACACCCGCCCCTTCATGGATGACACAGGACGTCTTGCAAGTCGCCGCGGATCAGGCCGACAGCAAGCACATCGGCAACTCCCGCAACCGGGGCGGAGCGCTCGTCCGGCGCCGGCCCAGCCGACGACTGGTCCGTCGCCGGTGCGATTGCCAGCAACGAGGCCGCTCGAGAGGTGAAAGCGATCGCCGGCGAGATGAGCGGATTCCGCGCTGAGCGCGTCGCTGTGGCGAGCCACCCAGATGCTAGGGCGAGAGCGGGTCCTTGCCTGGTGTCGCGCTGCTGGGTTGGTCAGACAGTCACGGAAACCATAACGAGCGATTGGAGTGGAAACGGCCCAGCTGATCTACGCGGCGATCGCTACATCACTGTCGACGGCACACCGCCGAGCACCGCAGCCTGGACGGCGCGAATCACGGGCCGGCCGAGGCTGAGCGCGCCGCGCCTCGAGTCAACCGCCAGCCCCGCCCTGGACAGCCTCCTGGATCGTCTGGCCTCTTCTGGCTCCGAGGCCTGCCTGCGACGGCTGATCCCGGCTCAGCAGTTGGGTGCGGCCAGCTGGTCGTCGAGGGTCCGCGCCTCGTTCCAGGCCTTGGCCGCGGCTCCACCGACCTCGGCGATGTCCTTCACGCACAGCGCCGGAGCCAGTTCAGGCGCCACCACGTACTCGGCCATCTTGCTCAGCACCCACGTCTTGCCCAGCTCAAAATACAACCCGCTCTCGATCTTCTTGCGTTCCTCGCGCTTCTTGGCCCGCTCTTCCTCAGGCAGGCACTCCGGCGTCCAGTGCACATGTAGCACGGCCGAGCCCAGCTTCTGCCGTGAGCTTAGCTGTGGACCAGTCCTCCTCCACGCCGCTGCCATTCTCTTGATCGGACGCGTCCAGGTTTGAGGGCTGCATTGCCGAGTGTCACTTTTGTACAACGCGCCCGGGATTGCCCGTCCCCAAACTCGCCCGCCGGCTGGTCCACCGACGTCTGGTCGCTGACGTCGAGGCAGCTAGCGAGCTAGGGCAAAACGCCGGCTGTGCTCTCCCAGAGCTGGTTCGGCAATGCGGTCTTCCTTAGCGTCTTCAGGTTCCACGTCACCAGTGGTGTTTTTCCAGGCAGCAGAGCAGTCAGCGCGTAGGGAGACGTGAAGTCTGTATCCGCTCCGTTGATGAGCGGGACGTAGGAGCGCCCGTGGACGGTAACTGCCGCAGGGGTGTCCTGGATCCACACCGTCTTGCCCGACACGCCGCACGGTTGCAGGGTAACGGAGGTCCCATTGGAGGGTGCGGTGGGGACGCCTATGCACAGACCCGACACAACGCCGTAGGGGCTGTACTCGTATTCCGTCGCGAGCAGGTCCGTTGAGCTAGCACCACCGTTCCCATAGTGGGAATTCACCGCGGCGCTGACCAGACCAGCAGCGTAGAAATCGCTTACCGGATCTTGAGAAGTGATGTGGAAATCTTCTCCGGGATTAGTGCCCGACCGCAACGACAGGACGATCGGCTGGCCGACTGTTGCTCCCTCAGCGAGCACATCGGTGACGAAGAGCGGAGTGTATAGCTCGCTCGACAGACTTACGCAGCTAGCGCCGCACGGTGCCGTAGCCGCTTGCGCAGGGTCTGCCAGCAGAGCGACGATGCCCCCGAACGCAGACATCATCACGGCGACAGCTATGAGCTTGTTCCTGAGATACACGTTGAATCCTCCTGGTCGACTGACTGTCTTCGCGCCAGACTGAGTAAAAGTCACGCCCGTCGCTCCGACGAAGACATGCTCCTAAAAGCGCGCTCCAAAGCTCATCGAGATGCTCCTCCCTCGGGATCCCAGGCGAGCGCGGGGCACGCGCCGGAATCGCGCACTATACGTCCCGCCCACACATCCCGCATCGGGCATTTGCCCGGGGTCAACCAAAAAAAGTTAAGATCACACCAGGTTGGCGGCAATTTCAGCGGTGAGACCCGCTTCGCCCGCGCCGCCTAACTCGGTCGCAATCCGTTCAGATGCCTGCGCCGCGCGGACACTGCGCCTGCTCGGACGATCGCGTCCACGCTTGAGGCGCCCAGGATGGGGCGATCGGAATGGCGACGGACCAGTCGTCGGCTGGGCCGGCGCCGGACGAGCGCCCCGCCCCGGTTGCGGGAGTTGCCGATGTGCTTGCTGTCGGCCTGATCCGCGGCGACTTGCAAGCGCACCTGGCCGTCGCTTCGCGTGGCGGAGCAGCCGCCTTCCCAGACGCCCTCGTCGCTGCCGCAAGGGACGAGCTCCGGTAGCGCGGCGTTCGCGCGGTCGGGCACAGCCGCTCTCGCAGGCGAAGGGACAGCCGCCCGGATCGCGCGCGCCCGTCGTCGGCGTGGAGCTGCATATGCATCGTGACGTCGGCGTTTGCTCGATCGGACACGACGAGCTAACCGTGGTTCTTCTGCTCCGCCGGCAACGCAGCCACGCCACCCCGGTGGCGCCCCGCTTGTGGAATGGACGAGCTGGGGAACTAGACCGAGCTGTTAGGTCGGCTTCTCCTCGTAACGCTTGCAGAAGTCAGGCTCGAGAACGCCGCACTCCGCCGCCACCGACTCCGCGAGGTGTGCGATTCCTACATGCGGATGCCGTCTGAAACTACGGCGTCGGTCTCTTCCCCAAC
>CAVWFJ010000011.1:0-161101 GCA_963754055.1 uncultured Solirubrobacterales bacterium | reverse complement strand
CCCCCAGCCGGATTCGAACCGGCGATCTCCTGCGTGAAAGGCAGGCGTCCTAGGCCACTAGACCATGGGGGCGAGGAAGACCATTGTAGGTCGGCCTCGGTCTGCGTTCGCGGGCGGCCGTACCCCGCTCAGCCGCCTCGTGGGCCGCGGCCCAATCGGTGGCCGGGCGACGTGAGAGTGCGCTCCAGGCTGTCCGATGCCTACGACGTGGGCGGTAACCGGTAGCCATGGCCACGCCAACTGGCCGGTGCATCATGCGGACCGGCGCGCCCGGCGGCTGGGCCGCCGGACGCGCCTGCCGCGCGTGCTCAGACGATCCTGATCGGCGTGCGATTGGTGATCCAGTGGCGACCGTCGCGGCGGCGCAGGATCAGCGTGTAGCGCCCGCGGTGGACCGGCCGCCGGGCTCTCAGCACGAGCTGGTTCAGCCGGGCGGTTCCGGCGGCGTAGATCACCCGCCCTCGGACGAGGGTCGCTTCGGCGCTCGTGGTCGTGAAGGTGGCGGTGCCCGTGATCAGCCGGGTGGTGCACTTGAGACGGTGAACCCGTCGCTTCTTGCCGCCGACAGTCTTCGTGACCGTGATCGTCTTGCAGGTCACCAGCCGGATCTGACCCGGGGAGCCCTTCGGCCCGGGCGGACCCTTGGGGCCGGGAGGGCCGCCGTTTGGCGCCACCCCGGTCCCCACCAACGCGACGTCACGAACGGTGATGTCGCCGGGGCCGGGCTCGTTGTCCTGGAGCGCGAGCGTCGCCGGAAGCGCTCCGGTCTTGTATGGCGTAAACCGGACCGAGAGCGTGCAGCTCTGCAGGAACGCCAGCCGCCGGCCGGTGCAGGCATCGACCGTGATGATGTAACTGGACGCGAAGCCGCCGACGATGTGCGCTCCCGCCATGATCAGCGCCTGGACGCGCACATTGGTGACCAGCACCTGCTGCACCGCAGAGGGCTGACCCATCGTCTGATCCCCGAAATCGCCGCCAACGACCGCCGCCTCGGGCGCGGACTCGAACACCTCCGCGCTCGAGATGCCGCCGACGGTGTCGATCCCGCCCTCGATCAGCACCCGCCCATCCGGCAACGACGCCGCGACCGCTTCTCGGCGGGCTATCGTCATCGAACCCGGCAGCGCCGTGAAGGTCCCCGTCGAGGGATCAAACACCTCGGCGCTCGACATAACGCCATTCCGGTAGTTGAAGCCGCCGGCGATCAGCACATCCCCATCCGGCAAGGGCGCCGCCACCGCCCCATCGCGGGCGGTGGTCATCGAACTCGGCAGCGCCGTGAACGCTCCCGTCGAGGGATCAAACACCTCCGCGCTCGACAATGGAAGACCAGCGTTGAAGCCGCCGACAATCAACACCCGCCCATCCAGCAGCGGCGCCGCCACCGCCCCGACGCGCGGCGTCGTCATCGAACTGTCCAGCGCGGCAAACGACTGGGTCGAGGGATCAAACACCTCCGCGCTCGACAATGGAAGACCAGCGTTGAGGCCGCCGGCAATCAACACCCGCCCATCCGGGAGCGGCGCCGCCGCCGCCGCCTCGCGGGGACTGAGCATCGAACTTATCAGCGCCGTGAACGTCCCCGTCGACGGGTCAAACACCTCCCCGCTCGACGAAACGACACCGCTCGCGTTCAAGCCCCCGGCGATCAACACCCGCCCGTCCGGCAACGGCGCCGCCACCGCCGCCTCGCGGACCCGAGTCATCGAACTCGATAGTCCGGTGAAGAACGGCGCCGAAGACGCGCGGGCGCCGGGCGCCGACACCCCCAGCATCACCAAAGCCGCAGCCACCGGTACCAACCGCGCCCAACCGCGCGAGTCGGGGCGTCCGGGGCACCGTACAGCCAACAAACCGCTCACCACAATCACCTCCGATAGTCCCGCGCTCCCCCAACCCCCATCTACAGCGCACCGAGCGCGTCGAACCGTACCACTCAATTCATCGCCGTGATCCCCCGCGGCAGCTGTGACATTCACGTTCCAGACCGCGGCGAAATCCACTTCTTTCGCTGTGGCTTGTGGTTAGTGAAATCTTTCGGAGCTCGAATCATCCACGCGCGGTCACTGACACGTCTGCCCACTCCCACGACTACTGCCATCGGAGGTAAAGAAGGGGAGGCCGAGCAGCCCAGCTGGGTTCGAACCAGCTGACACGGAACCCGACTTCCATGAAGCATCTCCGCCGTCCTAGGGCCGCGAGATCGGCGCCCCGCCGATGCCCTGGTAGCGCCCGATCCAGTCGCGCGCGTAGTCGGCGAACCGTTCGCGGGTCTTCGCCTGATACGAACCGTCATCGATCGACACGATGCGCTTGGCTCGCGGTCGGCCGACGCGCTTCGAGGTGAGCACTTCGGGCTGCGCCACCGCGATCTCGCGACCAGGATCCGCGGCGCTGGACACGGCGGGAGGATGAGTCCATGTCGGCGCCGGGGCGATAGGGTGCGCCGCGGGATGAGGTCCGCAATACGTCTTGGAGGTCTTGGTGAAGCTCTACTTCGATGATGTCGGTTTCGACGGTCAGCTCCAGCGCAGCGTCGGGAAGGCCGACGCCGGGATGGCTAACGTCGGGGAGTGTCTGGCCATCGCTGAGCAGATCACGCCGGGAGATCGGGATAGCTGGTATCAGGCGTGGTCGGATTTTGCGAGCGTTCTCGTTGCGCGGGGTGACGAGGCCCGCGGGGCTGGCCATGGGGTTAGCGCCCGTAACGTATACCTGCGCGCTGCCGAATACTTCCGTCAGGCGTTCTTCTTTCACCGCGAGGATCTCGATGCGGACAAGCTGCGTAGCGCGTTCGCGGCAAGCGTCGCCGCGTTCCGGTCCGCGCTCGAGTTATTTGAGCGGCCGGGCCGGGTGTTGACGGGCTCGCTCTCGGGTTATCTGTTCAGTCCGGCCGGCGCTGGCCCGTTTCCGACGACCCTGCACGTTAACGGCTACGACGGAACCGCCGAGGAGTTGTACGCGTCGGTACCGGCGGCTCTGGATCGTGGGTACGCGTTTGCCGCGATCGATGGCCCGGGGCAGGGAGCGATGCTCTACGACCGGCGAGTGCCGATGCGCCCGGATTGGGAGAACGTCGTGCCCGAGATGTTCGACGGCCTGGCGGCTGAGCCGGCGGTCGACGCGCAACGGATCGTGTTGGTTGGTCGCTCCTTTGGCGGGGTGATCGCGCCGCGTGGCGCCGCGGGGGAGGACCGCCTCGCTGCGATGATCGTCGATCCGGGCCAGTTTGACATTGGCCCAGCCTTGCTCGATCAGCTCGGACCGCTCAAGGACCACGTACACGACCCAGCCGCCGACGAGCAGTTCCAAGCTCTGCTCGAGCAGCCGGCGCTGAAAGCGTTCTTCGAGCCGCGGATGACGACCCACGGCCTTTCGTCCGTCCGCGCGTACTGCGAGGACATGCTCCGCTACAGCAACGCCGAGACGGTCACCCGGATCACGTGCCCGACATTTGTCACCGATAACGAGACCGACGTCGTGTCCACCGGCCAGGGCAAGGTGCTTTATGACCACCTTACGTGCCCGAAGGAATTCCGCTTGTTCACTAAGGCCGAGGGAGCCGAGGGGCACTGCGAAGGCATGGCATCGACCGTCTTCTGGGACGCCGCCTACAACTGGCTCGACACCCTGCCGACCCGCTAGCAAGGCTGTGAACGGTGGCGTGTTGAAGTAAATGCCGTTGGTTAGCGGGGCGACGGGGCTCACCCGACGAGGATGCCTGGATCTCGCGCTGAGCGCCTGCGTCGCACAACGAAGGACCCGCGACTGGGTTGGAACCGGTTTGTTCGCGGTAGCCATCGTCGGGCTGATCTACGGCCTCTCGCGCGGGCAACCGGATGGCTGGACAAGCTCGAGCACGCTACTGCCGCTCGCTATCAGCGTCGCCGCGTTTGTGATGTTCGCCAGGGCGGAGCCGCGCGTTGACAGCCCGCTGATCGATTTTCGTTTGTTTCGCCACCTGAACTTCCTCGCGTCCACCATCAGCCAGGTGTTGGCGGGGGCACTCGAGCTCGGCCTCGGGTATCTGCTGCCGTTCTATCTGCTGCTCGTGGTCGGGGTCGGCCCGGTCGTCGCCGGGCTCGCGCTCATTCCTGGCACGATCCCAATCATCCTGGCCGGACCGATGGCGGGACGCATGTTTGACCGGCAAGGGGGACGGCGGCCACTGGTCGCCGGGTTCGTCGTGCTCGCCTTATCGGGTCTTGCGCTTGGGCTCGGCGCCACAGGTGGCACCGCCGTGGCGCTGATCCCTGGGGCTGCTTCTGCAGGGTCTCGGGTTGGGAGTCGTGCTGACCGTCAACGATCCGGTCGGCATGAACGCGGTCGATGACGCCGACCGTGGTCAGGCCGCCGGAATCATCAATACCGCAGAACAGATGGGTGGAGCGATCGGCATCGCTGGGCTCGGCGCCCTTCAGCTCGGCTACTACTTCCATCTCCCGGATTCCCGGCTGGCGGCTCGCGGCATCCACCCCACGTCGGCTCAGACCCGGATAGTGCACGATTTCATCGCCCGGGCCGAGCAGAAAGGGATCAACCACGTCCCGCTCAACCCGGTCGTGCGAAAGGTCTACTCCGACCTCGTCTACGCCAACGCCAGCACAACACCCGCGCTTACCCGTGTGCCGCCCGAAGCCCTAGAACGCTGATCCAAGCGCGCGAGTCGCTTCCTTCCCATGATGTCTGATGGCTGGACATCTTGGCCAAGGCAACCTACCAGCACAGGGATCTCAGCTCACTCATGCCGCCGCTGGGACTCGAACCCAGGACCCACGGATTAAAAGTCCGCGGCTCTATCCAACTGAGCTACGGCGGCGCGACTACCCCTTCATGATCGCGCACGCCTCGCGCCGGCGCCCGCCACGCCCCGGTCGGCGCCCGCCACGCCCTCCGCCAGCCCCCAACGCCCAACGCCCGCCCCGCGCCGGCGCCCAATGACGCCCCGCAGCAGCCACCCTCAACCGAGAAACGCCACCGCCTCGATCTCCACCAGCATCCGCGGATCGATCAGGGCCGCCACCCCGACCATCGTGGCCAGCGGCCGGATCTCCGCGAAGAACTCGCCGTGGGCGCGGCCGACCTCCTCGGAGCGCGACATGTCGGTGACGTACATGCGCGTCTGGATCACGTCGGCCAGGGACGCGCCGGCCCGGCCCAGCTCGCGCTCGATCTTCCCCAGGATCTCGACCGCCTGCTGGTACGGCGTCTCGCCCAGCACGACGCCGTTCGGATCCACCGACGTGGTCCCGCTGACGATCACGAACGGGCCGGCGCGGACCACGCGACTGAAGCCGAACGCCCCCTCATAGGGAGAGGGCGGGTCGCCGCCGAGACGCGAGATCGAGCTCAATGGCGGAAGTGCCGCCGGCTCGTGAACACCATCGCGGCGCCGGCCGCGTCGACCGCGTCGACCGAATCCTGGTCGCGGATCGATCCGCCGGGCTGGATCAGGGCCGTGATTCCCGCCTCCAGGGCCAGCGCGGGTCCGTCGGCGAACGGGAAGTAGGCGTCGGACGCGAGCACGGCGCCATGGAGATCAGAGCGCGCCTTTTCGAGGGCCAGGCGAACCGAGTCGACCCGGCTCATCTGCCCGGCGCCGATCCCCACCGTGGCGAGGTAGCGGGCGAGCACGATCGCGTTCGAGCGGACGTGCTTGCAGACCCTCCAGGCGAACAGCAGCTCGCCCCACTCGGCCTCCGTCGGGTGGCGCTGGGTGGCGACGCGCATCTCGGTGCGATCCTCGAGATCGACGTCCCGGTCCTCGACCAGCATCCCTCCCACCACCTGGCGCAGATGCGGCTCGATCAGGTTGGCGGCGCGCCGCTCGTGGTCGTCGAGGAGCCTGGTGTTGGGCTTGGCGGCCAGCACCTCGAGCGCGTCCTCGTCGTACCCGGGCGCGAACAGGACCTCGATGAACTGACCGGCGAGCGCCTCGGCGAGCGCCTTGTCGATCCGGCGGTTCAGACAGATCACGCCGCCGAACGCCGACATCGGATCGCAGGCGAAGGCCCGCTCGTAGGCCTCGAGCGTGCTCGTCCCCACCGCCACCCCGCAGGGGTTGTTGTGCTTGATGATCACGCAGGTGGGGATCTGAAACTCGGCCAGGCACAGCCGCCCGGCGTCGAGGTCGAGCAGGTTGTTGAACGAGAGCGGCTTGCCGCCGAGCTGCGAGACCATCGACATCACGTGAGTCCGAGCGCCCACCTGCGCGTAGTAGGCGGCGCGCTGATGGGGGTTCTCCCCGTACGGCAGCTCGAGCACCTTCTCGTAGGCGCGGACCATCAGGGGCGGGAAGTCCGTCCGCTTCTCCTGGAACCAGCGGGCGATCGCGGTGTCGTAGCGCGCCGTGTAGGCGAACGCCTCAGCGGCCAGATTTTCTCGCGTGGCCGGCGACAGGCGGCGGTCGGACTCGCGTAGCTCGTCGAGCACGGCGTCGTAGCTTTCCGGCCTCACCACCGGCGCGACGTAGGCCGAGTTCTTCGCCGCGGCGCGGATCATCGTGGGGCCGCCGATGTCGATGTTCTCGATCACCACCTCGTCGGCCACGCCCCGCTGGGCGGCCGTGCGTTCGAACGGGTACAGGTTCACGCACACCAGCTCGACGAACTCGACGTCGTGCTCCTCGGCCGCGCGCAGGTGCTCGGGGTCGTCGCGGACCGCCAGCAGCCCGGCGTAGAGCTTCGGATGAAGCGTCTTTACCCGACCGTCCATGATCTCGGGAAAGCCCGTCAGATCGGTGATCGAGCGCACCGCCAGGCCCGCCTCGGCGAGCACCTGGGCGGTCCCGCCGGTCGAGATCAACTCGATCCCCAGCTCGGCCAGACCGCGGGCAAACTCGACGATCCCGGTCTTGTCCGAGACCGACAAGAGCGCGCGAGCCACCTGCACCTCATCGGCCGCCGCGGCCGTCAAAGAACCAAGAGGCGTGGTGCCCTGCTCCATTGACTCGACTCTACCGCGCGGGGGGTCATCGCTCAGGCTCCGGACGCGACACCGCGGAGACCTTCACGCGTCACTGCTCGATAACGACCCGCCGGGGATGGGCCGGGTCGCGCGTCACCGCCCCTTCGGCGATCAGCTGAACCGCGTCGGGCAGCAGCTGATGCTCGATGTGGTGCAACCGCTCCAGCACCTCGTCGGCCGACCGCGCGTCCGGCAACTCGATCGCGCGCTGCATGATCACTGGCCCCGAGTCGACGCCCTCGTCGACGAAGTGGATCGTCACCCCGAACACCTTCACCCCGTAAGCGAGCGCCTGCTCGACCGCGCCCAGCCCCGGAAACGCCGGCAGAAGGGCCGGATGGACGTTGATCACCCGGTCCGGGAAGCGGCCCAGGAACTCGGGGCTCAGGAGCTGCATGTACCCCGCCAAGACCACCAGCTCGACCCCGTGCTCGAGCAGCCAGTCGGCGATCGCGGCATCCCGGGCGGACCGGTCGGGGAACATCTTGACCGGGAACGATGCGCAAGCGATCTCCGCCGCTCGGGCTCGCTCCAGGGCGCGCGCGTGCGGCTGATCGGACGCCACCGCCACCAGTTCGACCATCTGACCGCCATCGAAACGGTCGATCAGAGCCTGGAGGTTGGTGCCCTCACCCGAGACGAGAACGGCAACCTTCATGCCGCCCGCAGCTTGGGGAAGCGGCCGCCGGTCGAGCGCAGCCGCCCGGCCCGGAGCAGCTGATCGACCCGACCCAGCACATCATCACCGTGAAGATGGGCGAACGACCCATAGGCGGGAAGCTCATCGTAGGAGTACTGCACGACCACCTTCGAGCGGCCACCGCGCAGGATCTCCACCGCTCGCGTGCGCCCAACCGGCGGTCGCGCCGAGTTCACGACGTCGAGGATCGCGGCGTCGAGCGCGCCTCCGGGAACCTCGGGCGCCGGCCGCCGGGCCCCGCCGCCGGCCGCCCGTCGCGATACCGGACGCGCCACCGGTCCCCCCTGGGCCGACGGAAACGCCGGTGCCGCCACCAACCCGGGCACGCACACGTCGCAGCAGTCGACCTCCGCCTCCGGCTGCGAGCGATCGCCGAAGTGGGCCAGCACGGCCGCGCGCCGGCATTGGCCCCGCTCGACGTACTCCCAGATCGATCGGTACTGGCGCCACCGCACCTTTTCCGCCTCCTGCGCCGACCCGCGGCACAGGACGCGCGCGCGCTGGTCCCACTCCCCCACCAACCGTCCCGCCACCCGATCCGGCGGCGAGGGAGAAGGCGCGATCACTCCCGCTCGGGTCAGATGGCCGATGATCGCCCGCACGGAGTCGTCCTCCCCGAACCCACCGCCCGAGCCGCCACCACGCCCCGCACCGCCACCACGCCCCGCACCGCCGCCGCGCCCCGCACCGCCGCCGCGCGACCGCGTGACTCCGGCCAGGTCTGCGACCGGCAGGTCGTAGCCCCCGTCCAGCCCGGCCCACCGCAGCCGTTCGGCCACCCGCTCGAACGCCTCGTCGTCGACGCGTGCGCGTTCGATGAAGAACACGTGGAGCCCCTTGTCGCGCTGCTCGGCGAACAGCAGGCAGCGGGCCGGGCGACCGTCGCGACCGGCCCGGCCGGCCTCCTGGTAGTAGGCCTCGAGCGAGCCGGGCACCGAGGCGTGGCAGACCGTCCGTACGTCGGACTTGTCGATCCCCATCCCGAACGCGTTGGTGGCCACGATCAGCCGAGCGTCTCCCGAGCTGAATCGCTCCTGCGTCCGAAACCGCACCTCCCGGTTCAGGCCCGCGTGGTAGACGAGCGCCTCCTCGCCGAGCGCGCGCCCCAGCGCGCCGGCCAGCTCCTCGGCGATCGACCGCGTGCCGGCGTAGACGATCGCGGGCAGCGCGTCGGGCTCGCGCAGGGCCGCCGTGATCCGCTGGCGCTTATCGACGGCGCCGCGGCAGCGGACGACGGCGAGGGTCAGGTTGGGCCGATCGAAGCCCGTCGTCACCCGCACCGGGTCGCGCAACGCCAGGCGCCGGGCGATGTCGTCGGCGACCCGCGGGGTCGCCGTCGCAGTGAGCCCGATCGTCGCCCGCGCCCCGACCCGCCGCGCCGCGTCGGCGAGGGAGAAGTAGTCCGGGACGGAAGTCGTGACCCCACTGCGAGACGCAGTGGGCCTCATCGACAACGAACAGCCCCACCCGCGCGCGGGTGATCGCTTCCGCGAACCGAGGCGAACCGAACCGCTCGGGCGACACGTACATCAGCCGAACCTCCCCCCGCACCGCCCGCGCCACCGCCTCCGCGTTCGCGCCACCGCCTCGCTGGGCATTGACCAACTCGACCCATTCGGGCGCCACCTCGCGCATCGCCTGCACCTGATCCTGCATCAGCGACACCAGCGGGGAGACGACCAGCGTCAGGTCGTCGCGCATCAGCGCGGGCAGCTGGTAGCACAGCGACTTGCCCGAGCCGGTCGGCATCACCACCAGCGCGTCGCGGTCGGCGAGCGCGGCCGCGACCGCTCGATCCTGTCCGGGCCGAAACTGCTCGAAGCCGAAGATCCGGCGTAACGCGACCTGTGGGTCCATCGGACCGGCGACCATACCGCGGCCACCGGCGGCTTTAGCTGCGCTTGAAGTCGCGGTTCACCCTACTTGTAACGTCCACGTCTGAGCTGTGGGGACCGCCGTACCTGGAGGCACAGTGGGGGTCAGCCGGTGAGATCGGTGCAGAAGGGCAGACGTCCGGCGCTTACCGCAGCGCTGACCGTCACCATCGTGTGCGCGGCGCTGACCGCGGCCGCCATCGCCTACCCGACGAGCGGATTCACGATCTGGACCGTCGCGGGCCGCGGCAGCGTGTGCGCCAACCCGACGCTCGCGCCGGCGTGCGGCGACGGCGGCCCGGCGACCGACGCCACCATCACCGACCCCCAAGGTTTGGCGGTCAACCGCCAGGGCGACCTGTTCATCGCCGATACCAGCGACAACCGGATCCGCGAAGTCACGCCCGCCGGCACGATCACCACCATCGCCGGGAACGGCCAGGGCTGTGGCGACCCCACCGGCGCCTCCGTCTGCGGTGACGGCGGCCCCGCCACCAAGGCAAAGCTCGACGTCCCAAACGGCGTCGCCGTCGACAGCAAGGGGGACGTATTCATCGCCGACAGCGGCGATGACCGGATCCGCGAGGTCTCCCCCGCCGGCATGATCACCACAATCGCCGGCACCGGCGCCAACTGCGGCGACCCCACGGGCACCTCGGTGTGTGGCGACGGCGGCGCGGGCACCGCCGCGAAGTTCGATTTCCCCGAGGCCATTGCCGTCTCCGGAAGCGACGTGTTGGTGGCCGACACGGTCGACAATCGGATCCGCGAGCTGACCCCGAACGGGTCGAGCTGGTCGATCCACACCCTGGCCGGCACGGGCGCGGGTTGCCCGGCCCCGACGGACAGCTGCGGCGACGGCGGGCCGCCCGCCGGCGCGCAGTTCCTCGAGCCCTACGGACTCGCCACCGATACCAAGGGCGACACGTACATCTCGGACTCGGGCGACGATCGGATCCGCGAGCTCACCCCGAGCCACATCGTCCGGACGGTCGCCGGAACCGGCGATAACTGCACCACGTCCACCTGCGGCGATGGCGGCTCCGCGACCGCCGCCACCCTCACCGATCCCGAGGGCGTGGCCGTGGCCGCGGGCGGCGAGGTGCTCGTGTCCGACACCACCGACGGCCGGGTCAGGGCGTTCACGCCGAGCGGCCCGATCGCCACCATCGCCGGCGACGGGAGCGCGTGCCCCGAACCGGTCGAGGGGTGCGGCGACGGCGGCGCGGCCACCCTCGCCAACGTGTACCCCTCCGGTATCGCGGTCGACAGCGAAGGCGATCTGTTCGTCGCCGATCCCGCCGATGAGCTCGTGCGCCTACTTGAAGGCCCCCAAACCGGCTCGAGCGGGCCGCCTGGAGAGCGCGGCGCCCCCGGCCCCAAAGGACCGCCCGGTAAGTTGGTGCTGGTCGCCTTCCAGACCTCGCTCGACCACGGTCGCGTCATCGTCCATTACGCGCTGACCGCCGCCGCCAAGCTCACGCTCACCGTCAAGCCTTCCCACGGCCCGGCGGCTACCGTCGCCCGCGCCACCGGCCACGTCGGTGTCGGTCGCCTGACCTGGAACGAGAAGCTCCACGGCAGACGGGCCAACCACGGCTCCTACCGCCTCACGATCACCGCAACCCGCAATGGCAAACACACCTCGAGCACGATCACGGCGCGGATCTAGAGCCCGCGCCTCGCTGGCCCTGGTGGCGATCGGTATCGCCATCTCGGTGGCCGCCTCGGTCGCCGTCGCCTACTCGGTCTGGGGCTACACGATCTGGACGATCGGCGGCACCGGCGCCACCTGTGGCAACCCGACCGCGGCCACCGCCGCGTGCGGCGACGGCGGGCTAGCGATCGACGCGACCTTCGACGATCCCGACGCCGTCGCCGTCGATTCGAAGGGCGACGTGTTCATCGCCGACACGTTCGACGGCCGCGTGCGCGAGATCACCCCGAGCGGCGTCATCACCACCGTCGCCGGCACCGGCGCGAACTGCGGCGACCCCACCGGGCCGTCCGTCTGCGGCGACGGCGGCCCCGCCACCAAGGCCCGCCTGGAAGACCCCGAGGGCGTGGCGGTCGACGCCAAGGGCGACGTCTTCATCGCCGACACCGGTGATAACCGGATCCGCGAGGTCACCCCGAGCGGCGTGATCACCACCGTCGCCGGCACCGGCGCGAACTGCGGCGACCCCACCGGCGCCTCCGCGTGCGGCGACGGCGGCGCGGCCAAGGCCGCGACCTTCGACGGCCCGCGTGGGATCGCGGTCGACAAGGCGGGCGATCTGTTCATCGCCGATGGAAACGACGAGCGGGTGCGAGAAGTCACGGCGGGCAAGATCAGGACGATCGTCGGCAACGGCACGACGTGCCCGAACCCGACCGCCGCCAGCGGACCCTGTGGCGACGGTGGCCCCGCGGCCAAAGCGACCCTGAACGCCCCGGTCGCGGTCGCGCTCAATGCCAAGGGTGACCTGCTGATCGCCGACCTCCAGGACAACCGGGTGCGCGAGGTCAAGCAGCGGCGCGATCACCACGGTCGCCGGCGACGGGAGCGCCTGCAGCCCCTCGACCGGCCTGTGCGGCGACGGCGGGCCCGCCACGCAGGCCGCGCTCCACCTGCCCGCGGGAGTGGCCGTCAACGCCGCCGGCGACGTCCTCATCGCGGACACCTTCGATCAGCGCATCCGCGAGGTCGACGGCGCCGGAGTGATCCGGACGGTGGCCGGCACGGGCGACGCCTGCACCTCGCCGGTCTCGTTCACCGGCGCCTGCGGCGACGGCGGCGCCGCCACCGGCGGCCAGCTCTTCGTGCCCGGCGCCCTCGCGGCGGCCCCGAACGGCGACGTCCTCGTGGGCGACACGGGCGACAACCGGATCCGGTGGCTCGAGGGCCCGCCGGGCCCGAGCGGACCGGGCGGGGCCACCGGTCCGAAAGGCCCCACGGGTCCGCCTGGCCAGAGCGGCGAGCTCGTGTTGATCGCGTTCGAGACGACTGTCAAGCACGGCGCGGTCACCGTCCACTACGCCCTCACCGCGGCCGCCAAGCTCGCGCTGACCGTGAAGCCCCCGCACGGCGCGGCCGTCACCGTCGCCCACGCGACCGGCCACGCGGGCGTCGGAGCGCTGGCCTGGAACGAGAAGCTCCACGGCAAACGGGCCAAGCACGGCCGCTACCTACTCACGATCACCGCGACCCTCAATGGCAAGCACACCTCGAGCACGATCCCGGCGTCGATCTAGACGGGCCCTGACCCTCGCCGCGCTGGCCTGCGCCGCGGTCGCGGCGCCGGTCGCCGGCGCCTACCCGGTGGCTGGGCTGAGGATCTGGACCGTCGCCGGGAGCGGCGGTGCCTGCGCGTCCGCGACGTGCGGCGACGGCGGCCCCGCCACCACCGCGACCTTCCAGCTCCCGCGCGCGATCGCCGTCGACGCCAAGGGCGATCTGTTCATCGCCGACACCGGCGACAACCGCGTCCGCGAGGTCACCGCCACGGGCAAGATCGTCACCGTGGCCGGCACCGGCGCCAAGTGCGCCGACCCCACCGCGCTCACCAACGCGTGCGGCGACGGCGGACCGGCCACCAGCGCCACCCTGTTCCGCCCGATCGGCGTGGCGCTCGACGGCAAGGGCGACCTGTTCATCGGCGACACCGGCGACAACCGCGTCCGCGAGGTCACCGCCAACGGCAAGATCAGGACAATCGCCGGCACCGGCGAGAAGTGCGCCGACCCCACCGCGACGGCCCACGCCTGCGGCGACGGCGGCCCCGCCACCAACGCCACGCTGTTTGAACCGACCAACGTGGCGATTGACGGGAAGGGCGATGTGTTCGTCGCCGACACGGGCGACAACCGCGTGCGCGAGGTCGGCATCAACGGCAAGATCGCGACCCTCGCCGGCGAAGGCGAGCAGTGCCTGGTCGCCGCCACCACCGCCGGCGCGTGCGGTGACGGCGGCGAGGCGACCGGCGCGAGCTTGTTTGAGCCGACCGGCGTGGCGGTCGATTCTCACGGCGACGTGTTCGTCGCCGAGAACAGTCCGTGGGCGTGCCCACCCCATCTGGTCTGCCTGCTCCCGAGCTCGCCCGATGCCGGCAATCGAGTCCGCGAGGTCAGCCGGGGACTGATTACCACCGTGGCCGGCACCGGCGCAGAGTGCACGCCGCACACCGATCCCTGCGGCGACGGCGAACCGGCGATCGAGGCCGACTTCACCGGCCCGAGCTCCATCGCGGTCGACGGCGCCGGGGACCTGTTCATCGCCGACGCGGGCGATAATCGCATTCGCGAGGTCAGTGCGACGGGGACGATGAACACGATCGCCGGCACCGGGAGCGGCTGCTCGACGACGTTCTCACCGTGTGGGGACGGCGGCGCGGCCAGCGACGCTCAGCTCGAGTTTCCCCTCGGCCTCGCCATCGGGAGCGGCGGCCAGGTGTTCGTCTCCGACACCTACGACTACCGCATACGCTGGCTCACGGGCCCGCTCACCGGGCCACCCGGCTCTCGCGGCGCACCTGGCCCACGGGGCGCCAAAGGCCCGCCGGCCAAGCTCGCGCTCACCGCGTACTCGGCCACGGTCAGCCGCAGCGAGGTGACGATCCGCTACGCGCTCGACCTGCCGGCGAAGCTCGTGCTGGTCGTCAAGCCGCCCCACGCCAAGGCGGTGACGGTGGCGCGCGCCAGCGCTCGCGCCGGCCACGGCCAATTGAGCTGGAACCGCAATCTGGCCGGCAAGCGCGCCAAGGCGGGTGCCTACCAGCTGACGATCGTCGCCGCCCTCGGCGCCCAGCGGGCCGCCAGCAGCCTCACCGTCCGACTCTAACTGGGGACGAGCGGCAGCTCGGCCTCGAAGGCGTACTTGCCGTTCGCCTCCTCGGTCCCGGCGAGCGGATATTCGCCCGTGAAGCACGCATCGCAGTGCGTGTCGCGCGAGCCGCCGATCGCCTCGTACACGCCGGCCAGCGACAGGTAGTGCAGCGAGTCCGCGCCGAGCTCCTCGGCGATCTCGGACACGGTGCGCCCGTGGGCGATCATCTCCTCGTGGGTCGACATGTCGATCCCGTAGTGGCACGGGTGCTTGATCGGCGGCGCCGAGATCCGCAGATGGACCTCCGCGGCGCCGGCCTCGCGGAGCATCTGCACGATCTGCCGCGTGGTGTTGCCGCGCACGATCGAGTCGTCGACGACGACCAGCCGTTTGCCCGCCACGACCTCGGGCAGCGGGTTGAACTTGAGCCGCAGGCCGCGCTTGCGCAGCTCCTGGCCGGGTTGGATGAACGTCCGCGCGACATAGCGGTTCTTGATGAAGCCGTCGTCCTGGGGCAGCCCGGCGGCGCGGGCCAGCCCGCGCGCGGCCGCGTTGCCGGAGTCGGGCACGGGAATCACCAGATCGGCGGCGACCGGCGCCTCGTGCCACAGGATCTCGCCCATCCGCGACCGCGCGACCTGCAGCCGGGTGCCCCCCATCCGGGAATCGGGCCGCGCGAAGTAGATGTACTCGAACACGCAGAACGCCTGGCGTTCGGCCTCGGCCACGATCCGCGTGCGGATTCCCCCCTCGGTCAGGGTCACCATCTCGCCGGGCTGAACCTCGCGCAGGAACGTGGCCCCGATCAGGTCGAACGCGCACGACTCGCTGGCCACGCAGTAGGCGACCGGTTTGTCGCCGGCCGGCTCGATCATCCCCAGCGCCAGCGGCCTCAGCCCCGCCGGATCGCGGAACGCGACGACCGCGTCGTCGGTCAGGACGACGGTCGAGAAGGCGCCGCGCAGGCGCGGGACCACGTCGGCCACGGCATCCTCGATCCGCTCGGCCGGGTGGGCGGCCAGCAGCGCGGCGATGATCTCGGAGTCGGAGGTCGACTGGAACGAGACCCGGCGCTCGCGCAGCTCGGAGTGCAGCTCGACGGCGTTGATCAGGTTGCCGTTGTGGGCCAGCGCGAGCGCCCGGCGATCGTCGCGGACGATCGGTTGCGCGTTCTCCCAATCCGAGGAGCCGGTGGTCGAATAGCGCACGTGGCCGATCGCCATGTCGCCGACCAGCGAGCGCAACGTGTGCGCGTTGAACACCTGGGCCACCAGGCCCTGGTCGCGGATCGCCATGATCCGCCCGCCGCGCGGAGCGGTGGCGATCCCGGCCGACTCCTGGCCGCGGTGCTGGAGCGCGAACAGGCCGAGGTAAGACATGCCCGCGACGTCGTGCCCGGGGGCGTAGATCCCGAACACGCCGCACTCGTCGCGCGGTCCATCGCGATGATCGTTGACAGGAGGCATGGGCGAGCGAAGCATCCCGCAGTCCTCAGCCGGACTGCCGTGAAGGCTAGCAGCGGACCTCACATCCACCGGGCCAGCCCTCGGTCACGGGCCTCGCGCAACGCGGAAACTGCGAGGTCGAGTCGCCCCACGATCTCGAGCCGATCGCCGCCCACGCGGCCGATCACGTTGAAGCCCTCGAGCCGTGGCCCCGACACGAGGAACCCCCGCCCGGGCGCCTCCGCGAACAGGTCGAGATCGATTTCCACCCGCGCGCCGATCCCACCGGCCAGGCAACACTCGGCCAGTGCGACAGCGATGCCGCCCTCCGCTATGTCGTGTGCATTTGTGAGCGCCTCACGGCGAACCCCGTCGCGGACCGCCCGATGCGCGTCACGGACGGCGGCCGCGGTTACGAGCGGCAGTTGACCGTGGGGCGGCTGGCCACGGAGCTTGGCCAGCTCCGAGCCCGCCAGCGACGGCTCGAACGGCCCGACCAGCCCGATCTCATCGCCCTCGCGGGCGAACCCAAGCCGGCCGGCTTTCGCGGCGTCCGGCAGCCACCCGACCATCCCCACCACCGGCGTGGGGAAGATGGGTCCGCTCGGGCCCTCGTTGTAGAGCGAGACGTTGCCGCCCACCACCGGCACGCCGAGTGCCTCGCAGGCCTCGGCCAGACCCTCGATCGCCTCGGTCAGCTGCCACGCGACGTGCGGCTTCTCGGGGTTGCCGAAGTTCAGGCAGTTCGTCAAGCCGAGCGGCTCGGCGCCCACGCAGGCGAGGTTGGCCGCGCACTCGTACACCGTCTCGGCCGCTCCCACGCGCGGCACGCACGCCACACGGCGTCCGTTGCCGTCAATCGCCACCGCGATGGCGGACCCGTCGGGGAGCATCAGCACCGCGGCGTCGGCCTCGTCGGGACGGCGCACGGTGCGCGACTGCACGACTGGGTCGTACTGCTCGAACACCGGGCGACGCGAGGCGAGGTTGAGCGAGCCCAGCAGCGCCAGCAGCGTGTCCCCGTCGGATTCCTCGCCGTGCAGAACCGCCGCCGGCGCGTCGTAGAGGAGCACCCGCGGCGGAGCCGGGTCGAGGTCGTAGAGCGGGCAGTCGACCAGCACGCCGACCGGCAGCTCGCCGACCACGGTGTCGCCGACCAGCACCCGCACCGTCCCCGCGTCGGTGACCGAACCAATCGCCGTGGCGCCCGTCTCCCAGTGCTCGCACACGGCGAGCACCTCCGGCACGCGGGCCGGCTCGACCACGCACAGCATCCGCTCCTGCGACTCGGAGACCATGATCTCGAACGGCGCCATCCCCGGCTCGCGCAGCGGTACGCGGGCGACGTCGAGGTCGACCCCGAGGCCGCCCTTGCTCGCCATCTCCGACGCCGCCGAGGTCAGTCCCGCCGCCCCGAGATCCTGGAGTGAGACGAGCAGCTCGCGATCGAGCAGCTCGAGGCAACACTCCATCAGCTTCTTCTCGGCGAACGGATCGCCGATCTGGACCGACGGCCGCTTGGCCTCATCTCCCTCGCCGAGCTCAGCGCTGGCCAGCACCGACGCGCCGCCGATCCCGTCGCGCCCGGTCAGCGCCCCCAGCAGCACGATCACGTTGCCCGGCCCGGCGGCGGCCGCGCGGATCAGCCGCTCGTGGTCCGCGAGCCCGAGGCACATCGCGTTGATCAGGCAGTTCTGCTCGTAGCTCGCCTCGAAATAGATCTCGCCCCCCACCGTCGGCACCCCGATCGAGTTGCCGTAGTGCCCGATCCCCGCCACCGCGCGCTCGAGCAGGTACCGCGAGCGCTCGGAGTGCTCGGGCTCGCCGAAGCGCAACGAGTCGAGCACGGCGATCGGCCGCGCGCCGACCGCGAACACGTCGCGCAGGATCCCGCCCACGCCGGTCGCGGCGCCCTGGAACGGCTCGACCGCGCTCGGATGGTTGTGCGACTCGACCTTGAACGCCACCGCCAGCCCGCCGCCGACGTCGACCGCGCCGGCGTTCTCTCCCGGACCCAGCAGGACGTGCGGCCCCTCGGTTGGCAGCCGCCCCAGCAGCTTGCGCGAGTGCTTGTAGCCGCAGTGCTCGGACCACATCAGCGACAGCATCGCCAGCTCGACGTCGTTCGGCTCGCGCCCGAGCCGCTCGAGGATCAGCTCGTACTCGCTGTCGGTGAGCCCGAGGTCGCGGTGCTTGGTACTAGACGAGGACGCGGCCGACGACATGCGATCGCATCGACTCGAAGATCCGCAGACCATCCGCCGACCCGGTCAGGGGATCGACCGCGTGCTCGGGGTGCGGCATCAGCCCGAACACGTTGCCCTCGGCGTTGCACACGCCCGCGATGTCGTCCTGGGAGCCGTTCGGGTTGTGGCCGGCGGCGTACCGGAGCACGACGTGGACCGGCTCGGGCGCGTAGTAGCGCCCGGTCGTGTGCTTGACCGGGATCGACAGCCGCCGGCCGGGCTCGCAATCGCCCGTGAACGGCGTGTCGTGATCGACGACTTCAAGCGCGACCTGGCGGCAGACGAACTTGAGCGAGACGTTAGGGAGCAGGGCTCCGGGGAGTAGTCCGGCCTCGCACAGAACCTGGAACCCGTTGCAGATCCCGAGCACGAGGCCACCCTCGCGCGCGAACTCCCCAACCTCCTCCATGACCGGCGCGAAGCGGGCGATCGCTCCGGCGCGCAGATAGTCCCCGTAGGAGAATCCACCCGGCACGACGACCGCATCGACACCGTGGAGATCGCGTTCGGCGTGCCACAGAAGCACCCCCTCGCCGACCCGTTGTGCGGCCAGCAGCGCGTCGACGTCATCACACGACCCCGGGAAGCGCACCACGCCAAATCTCATGACTCGATCTCGTAGTCCTCGATCAGCGGGTTGGCCAGCAGCCGCTCGCACATCGCCGGCAACTGGGCCGGATCCTCCACGTCGAGCTCGATCAAACGTCCCACGTGCACGTTGCTGACTCCGCTGAAGCCGAGCGCCGGCAGTGCCCGCTCGACCGCCTGTCCCTGGGGATCGAGAATTCCCGCCTTGGGCCGGACCAGGACCCGGGCGCGCATCACGCCGCGGTCCGGCTCAGCCACTCCGAGAACGGCTCGCCGCAGATCCGCTCGTACGCCTCGACGTATTTCTCGCGCGTACGCGCGACCACCTCGTCGGGGATCGCCGGGGCCGGAGGCTTGCGGTCCCATCCCGTCGACGACGCCCAGTCGCGCACGTACTGCTTGTCGAAGCTCGGCTGCGACCGTCCCGACTCGTACTGATCGGCGGGCCAGAACCGCGAGGAATCCGGCGTGCAGACCTCGTCCCCGAGGGTCAGGTTGCCGTCGGCGTCGAGCCCGAGCTCGAACTTGGTATCGGCCAGGATGATCCCGCGCCCGCGCGCGTAGTCGGACGCGAACCGGTAGAGCGCGATCGACACGTCGCGCACCCGCTCGGCCAAGTCGCGATCGCCGATCAGCGCCACCGCGCCCTCGAAATCGATCGCCTCGTCGTGGCCCACGTCGGCCTTGGTGCTCGGTGTGAACAACGGCTCGGGGAGCTGCTGGGACTCCTGCAGGCCGGGCGGCAACGCGATGCCCGACACCGAACCAGTCGCCTGGTAGTCCTTCCACCCCGATCCGGTGATGTACCCCCGCACCACGCACTCGACGCTCAGCATCTGCAGCTTGCGCACGACCATCCCCCGGCCCCGCGCCTCGCTGGGAACCCCGTCGGCGACCGACACCATGTGGTTGGGGACGATCTCGGTCGTGCGGTCAAACCAAAACGCCGAGATGCCCGTCAGCACGTTCCCCTTGTCCGGGATCGGCGTCGGGTGCACGACGTCGTAGGTCGAGATCCGGTCGGACGCGACGAGCAGCAGCTCGTCGCCCAGGTCGTAGATCTCGCGGACCTTGCCCGAGGCAACGAGGGGCAGGTCGGCAAGGGGGGTCACCAGTCGATCCTAGCAACGGCCACGGTCGCTCCCGTGGCCGTCGCCGTCACCCGTTTCAGGGCAGGAAGAGCATGCCCTGTGGGTCGATTTCGGGCCCCTCGAGGATGATCGCCGAGATCCCGCCCGTCTGGGGATCGATCCGGCCGAAATAGTTGTGAGGGAAGCCCGGCGCCGGGCAGGTGCTCGGCGCGTCGTTCTGATCGCACGGCGTCACCGCGGCGTACTCCGCGCCGCGCACGAACGGACCGGTGATCTCGTTGATCGTGTTGTTGCCGTTGTCGGTCGTGTAGATCGCGCCCTTCGGCCCCGTTGGCCAGGCCGTGTCGTCGACGGACGCCGCGAGCTTGAGGACCGACAGCGACTGGCGGGGCCGTGCGGCGTGGTTGACGAAGATCTGCTCCTCGTCGCCCTGGCTGGTGAGCATGAACTGCCCGGCGAACCGCAGCGCGTAGAACGGCACGTCCTCGTTCGAGTCCGGGTCGGTCAGCTTCAGGCGCACGGTCTTCCCCTTGTCGGGGCTGTTGGTGTTGGCGACCGTCGCGAGCGATTCGTCGAAGAACAGCGGACGCACGGTCGCGATCCGGGTCCGGCGGTTGAACACGACCCGGTAGACGGCGGGGTAGTTGGGCTGCGGCGCGGGTTTGCCCGTCGTGCCCGGAGCCGAGGCGCTGATCAGCACCATCCCGCGATAGATCTCGATCGCGTCCGTGCCCCCTTTGTGCGGCAGCCGTTTGTTGTAGCGATAGTGGACGACGCGTCCAGAGGCGGGATCGATCAGGTAGACACTCGAGTTGGCGTCCTCGTTCACGGTCGCGATCACCTGGCCGGTGAGCGGGTCGGCGGTCAGGCCGTCGCACTTGCCGACGACGTCCCACTGGGCCACGGCTCGGCCGCGGAGGCTGAACTCGACCACCGTGCTGTTCTTGTTGCCGGTCGGGCTGGCCTGCCCCTGCGGCCCGACGCCGTTCTGAAAGCCGACGAAGATGTGGCCGTCGAGGAACGTGATGTCGTCGGGATTGCTGACCGCTTCCCTGCCCTTTGGCGCGCGGTGGAAGACCTTGGCCCCGGACGCGAACACGCGGTTCTTGAACGTCCGCTGGCCGTGACCGCTGGCGCCCGCCACCAATGACAACAGCACGGTCAGGGCCGCCCCGCCCGTGACCGCCGCTTGGGTAAGCCGTCTCGCCATCCGCTACCTCCGATCAGCCTGGAACAGACACGAACCGGCGAAGCTATTGCGCGCTGCCAGACCAGATGAGGCCAACTTGTCAGCGCTTGGTGACAGGTCTCTTATTCGGGGCGATGGGGATCCGTCGGGCTATATCTGACTCAGCCCCATCGCACCCTCGAATCCGGCCTAGGCGATCGCGTCCAACCGGCCCACGATCTCGTCGGCGTAGCGAACGAACGAGTCGTAGTCGAAGATCGCGTCGAGGTCGAGCCCGTCGCCGGCCGGGTCATGGTCGAGCAGGGTCCGCAGCGGCGTGCGCTCATCGACCGCCCGCTGTGCGAGCCGTTGCACGATCCGATAGGCGTCATCGCGCGTGTGGCCGCGATCGACGAGCGCCAGCAGCACCCGCTGCGAGAACAGCGCGCCTGAGGTGAGCTCGAGGTTCTCCCGCATCCGCTGGGCGTCGAGCACCATCCCCTTCACGAGACCGAGTACCCGGCGCTGGACGTGGTCGAGCAGCGTGGTCGAGTCGGGGAGGATGATCCGTTCGACCGAGGAGTGGGAGATGTCCCGCTCGTGCCACAGCGCGACGTCCTCGAGCGCCGCGATCGCGTTGCCGCGCAACACGCGAGCCAGGCCGACGACCTGCTCGGACTTGATCGGGTTGCGCTTGTGGGGCATCGAGCTCGAGCCCTTCTGGCCGGCGCCGAACGGCTCGCGCACCTCGCCCACCTCGGTCCGGGCGAGATGCCGCAGCTCGGTGGCGAACCGTTCCCAGCCGGCTCCCGCGAGCGCAATCGCCTCCAGCAGTTCGGCGTGCCGGTCCCGCGCCACCACCTGGGTCGACACCGGCTCGCGCTCCAGCCCGAGCCGCCCCAGCACGCTCTCCTCGAACTCCGGAGAGGTCGTCGAGTAGGTTCCGACCGCGCCCGAGATCGCGCCCACCGCCGCCTGGGCGAAAGCGCGCTCGAGGCGAACGGCGTTGCGGTCGGCCTCGAAGGCGTAGCCGGCCAGCTTGATCCCGAAGGTTGTCGGCTCGGCGTGGATCCCGTGCGTACGCCCGGCGCACAGCGTGTGGACGTGCTCGCGTGCCTTGGCCGCCAGCGCCCGGACGAGGCGCCGCGAGTCAGGCAGCACGAGCTCGCCCACCGTTCGGAGCTGGAGCGCCAACCCGGTGTCGAGCACGTCGCTCGAGGTCAGTCCGTGGTGGATCCACCGCCCGGCCGGTCCGGCCGAGGCGGCCAGCACGTCGACGAACGCCGCCGTGTCGTGGTCGGTCGTCTTCTCGCGCTCGGCGATCGCCTCCACGGTGAAGGTGGCCCGCCGGATCGCCTCGAGCTCCTCGGCGGTCGGCCCGTCCATCTCCTCGCACGCCGCGACCTCGACCTGGCGCATGGCCTCGAAGCGAGCGTGGTCGGACCAGATCTCGGCGAGCTCGGCGCGGGTATAGCGGGGGATCACACCTTCGATTATGACCACGCACCGGATGGGCCGGCCGTCGCGCGCCGTGGGACGGGCGCGCTCACGGCTCGCCTGGGGGGCGCCGGCTCCGGCCGGCGCCCCGGGTGACGTCTTCGCTGCGCCGCCGCCTACTGCTTGGCTGCGACGCCGAGCACGAGCGGTTCGCTGTCAGAGTTATTCGAGTAGTCGGGATCGCGGACGGTCAACGACGCCGCCCCCGCCCACAACCTGACCGTCCCCTTGGCCCGCGCCCCGACCTTCAACGTCACCGCATGCGACGCGCGAGCGCCCGCCGCGATCGAAGGCGTCGACCACAACACCAGCCCGCCCAGACGCTCACCGCCGGCCGCATTCGAAACCGTGAGACCCGGCGGAACGACCAACGAGGCCAAGACATTCCTCGCCACCGCCGGCCCACCATTCACGACCGTCACCGTCTCCGTGAAGCTCTGCCCATCCGACACCGCCGCCGGACCATCCAACTCAACGTTCACATCCGCGCCCGAACCCGTCTTCACCGGCGACGACACCGTGTAGGAGATCGACGCCGACGCCGTCTGCCCATTCACATCCGTCGCCGTCACCGTATACGTGAACGTCCCCGGAGCGCTCGTGTTCAACGACCCAGCACCCCCCGACACCGTATCCGTCCCATTCGAATCATCACACGACACCGTCGCCGGCACATCCGAACACGAAAACGACGTCGACACCGACTGCCCCACCGAATACGAACCACCACCCGCCGGCGAACTAATGCTCACCACCGCCGGCGCCCCGGAAAACATATAAACGCCGCCGCTACTGTCCTTCCCACCTTGATCCACCACTGCCAGGAGGCCGCCGGCGGGATCGAAGGCAAGCGAATTTGAGTTACTGCCCGTGGCGAACGGGGAACCGGAAAGAGTGTTCAGCTGGCCACCGGTGGAGTCGACCGAGAACACCGACGCCGTGCCGTCTCCCTGATTTGCGACTGCCAGCCACTGGCCGCCCGGGCTGAACGCTATCGCCGAAGGTCGATCGCCGGTCGAGAACGGCGAGTTTGCCCACTCGGTCAGCGCACCCGTCGACGCGACCGAAAACACCGACACCGTATTGTCGCCGCTGTTCGTGACCGCCAGCAGCCCCCCGTTCGGGCTGAACGCCGCTCCCGCAGGACTGTCGCCGGTGGTGACCGGTGAGCCAACTGGCGTCAGCGCCCCCGTCGACGCGACCGAAAACACCGACACCGTATTGTCGCCGCTGTTCGTGACCGCCAGCAGCCCCCCGTTCGGGCTGAACGCCGCTCCCGCAGGACTGTCGCCGGTGGTGACCGGTGAGCCAACTGGTGTCAGCGCCCCCGTCGATCCGACCGAATACACCGACACCGTATTGCCGGCGAAGTTTGCCACCACCAGCAGCCCGCCGCTCGGACTGAACGCGACGGCGCCGGGCTGAGCGCCGGTAGGGGTTGCAGACCCAACCTGTGTGAGCGTGCCCGTAGTGGAATCGACCGAGAACACCGATACCGTATTGTCGGCGTCGTTCGCCACCGCCAGCAGCCCGCCACTCGGGCTGAACGCCACCCCATCGGGATCGCCACCGGTCTCGAAAGGAGACGTTGAAAGCTGGCTCAGCGCGCCGGTGCTCGGATCGACCGAGAACACGGACACCGTATTGTCGATGCCGTTCGCCGCGGCTACCAGCCCGCCGTTCGGGCTGAAGGCCACCGCGTCGGTCTGCGCGCCGGAAGCAAACGGAGAGCCCGACACCTCGGTAAGGGGCGATGCCGCCAATGCGCCACTCGCGCCCAGCAGACACCACGCCACCACTAAGCCGCACGTCAATGCCGCACTTCGCACGCCTGTAAGCGCCCGCGCGGACGTCACCCCGCGCTGGCCACTCCGACCACCGGTCATGATTTCCCCCTAAGTCTCGTCTCGTTGGGCGGCTGACCATATTCGGCCCCGATCAGGTAGGACGGGCACCGCCCAAAGCGCAGCGTCTCAGAGCACGAACGTGCAAAGAAACGCGTGCGCTCGGTCGCGGTGTGGTGGGTCCTGGACGGCGATTACAGTCGATCACGAGCCCGTCCTGGCGTAGCGGCCATCCGCGGATGTGAGGAGCCCTACACGCGCACCGTGAAGCCGTAAGTAACTACCGGCGCGTGTCGGCCGGCCGGACAGGACGCCCGTCATGGTGTGCAGATGCAATCCTGGCGGGAGCTTGCCACGCGCCACCGACCACTGGTAGGGAGGAGTGCCGAGCGCGGCCCGGAGAGTGACGGTGTAGATCCGCCCGACCCTTGCCGCCGGCAGGGCCGCGGGAGCACCGACAGCGGCGGGGACACCGCCAGCGGCCCGGGGGAGCTGAGACCCGTGGCGGCACCCGAGATCGTGCTCTCCGGCACCGCGTCACCCGAGGCGCACGGCGCGAGCCCCTTGACCGTGTTGCTCAGCTGGTTGGACACGTAGATGTTCCCCTGGCTGTCGACGTCGACCCCGTCGGGAAAATCCAGCCCGGTGTCCGCGCCGGCGATTACGCGCGGCGGGGCCGGATCGCCGTTGCCGGTGGTCGAGTATTCGGTGAGCGATTCGCCGAACGTGTTCGCCACCAGCAGGTTCCCAGCCCCGTCGATCGTGAGGCCCTCGGGAGCGTCGAGGCCGGTGGCCGGGCCCGAGATCCTCGCGCTCGGGGTAGCGTTGCCGCTCGTCCCGTTGCCGAGCTATCCCGATCCCCGCTTCTCGAGCTCGGCCGACGGCGAACAGGTCCAGATCTCACCGGGGAGCCTCGACCCCAGCAGCCCAGCGTTCCGATCCGCCGACGCGGCCTGCCTAGGCGTTGAGGATCCGCGTCGCGAGCACCGCGGCGTTACGGGCGTTGTCGACGCCGACGCACGCCACCGGCACCCCCGGCGGCATCTGCGCGATCGACAGCAGCGCGTCCAACCCGCCGGCGACCGAGGTCCGGCTGGTGAGCGGCACGCCGATCACCGGGAGGTCGCAGTGGGCCGCCACCACGCCGGGCAGCGCGGCCGATAGTCCGGCGCCGGCGATGATCACGCGTAGCCCGCGCATCCGCGCGTTGCGGGCGTAGTCGGCCACCTGGTCGGGCTCGCGGTGGGCGGACATCACCCTCACCTCGGAGCGGATCCCGCGGTCGTTTAGCTCCTTCTCGGCTGCCTCCATTGCCGGCATGTCGCTCTTGGAGCCCATGACGATTCCGACGCGGGGAGCGTCGACGTCCAGCTCCTCGAACGCCGCCGCGGTTTCGGCCAGGGTCTGCGGTTCGCGTTCGGGCACCGGCTTTCCTCCGCTCACACGACGGCCCGCAGCGCGATGTCCCGCCGCAACTGCTTTCCGTCGAACTCGATCATGTCCGCGGCAGCATAGGCGGCGGCGCGGGCGGCAGCCGCGTCGGCCCCGAGCGCGGTCACGCTCAGCACCCTCCCACCGGCGGTGACGATCTCGCCGTTCGGCCCTCGAGCCGTGCCCGCGTGGGTCACGTAGATATCGCTCGGCACCGTGTCGAGGCCACCGATCACGTCGCCACTCGACGAGCTGGCCGGGTAACCGGCGCTGGCCAGCACGACGGTCACCCCCATCTGCGGCGCCCACTCGAGTTCCACGCCCGCGAGCCCGCCGGGGACGATCGCGGCCTCGAACAGCGCGAGCAGATCGGTGCGCAGGCGCGGGAGAATCGCCTGCGCTTCGGGGTCGCCGAAGCGAACGTTGAACTCGAGCACCTTCGGTCCCTCGGCGGTCATCATCAGCCCGGCGTACAGCACGCCGTGGAACGCGATGCCGCGGCGGCGCAGCTCGTCGAGCACCGGCTGGTGGACCGCGGCGCAGATCTCCCGCGCGCGCTCCGCGTCCACGGCGGGAACCGGCGAGTACGAGCCCATTCCACCCGTGTTCGGGCCGCGGTCGCCGTCGAAGATCCGCTTGTAGTCCTGGGCTGATTCGAGCGGCGTCGCGGTCCGGCCATCGCACAGCGCCAACAGCGAGAGCTCCTCTCCATCCAGGTGCTCCTCGACCACGACGCGCTCGGTGTCAAACCGCCGCTCGACCAGGAGGTCGTTCAGCGCCCGGCGGGCTTCGTCCTCGTCCTGCGCGATCACCACGCCCTTCCCGGCCGCCAGACCGTCGGCCTTGATCACCGTCGGGTAGCGGTCGATCGCCTCGAAGCCGGCGTCAGGATCGGTGACCACGGTGTAGGAGGCGGTCGGGACGCCCGCCGCCTGCATGATCTCCTTGCAGAACGACTTTGACCCTTCGAGCGCGGCGGCGGCTTTGTTCGGACCGAAGCAGCGGACGCCGGCTTCGGCGAGCGCGTCACCGAGGCCCGCCACCAGCGGCGCCTCGGGGCCGATCACGACGAGGTCGACCTGCTCCGCGCGTGCGACGTCCACGAGCCGGTCGACCTCCTCGACTCCGACCGCGATCAGCCGGGCATTGGCCTCGATCCCGGGATTGCCGGGCGCACACAGCAGCTCGGGCTCGCGCTCGGAGCGAGCGAGAGTTTGGACGAGGGCGTGCTCGCGCGCGCCCTCGCCGACGACCAGGATCCGTGGCCTGTTGCCCGCAGGCATCCGGTCAGATCGCTCCGATGAAGTCGTCGATCGGAATCGCCACCAGCGTCTCGTACTTTCCGGTCCCGCGCGATCCGAGCTCGAGCGACACGCGCGAGATCGTCTTCTCGTCCGGCGCCTCGACCACGTTGACGAAATCGAACTGCCCGAGCACGGCCCACTGCGCCTTGACGGTGGCGCCGAGCTGCTCGATCTCGCGGTTGACCTCTCGGATACGGCCGGGATTGTTCTTGATCGTCTGGACGCCTTCCGGCGTCAGGGTGGTCAGCATGATGTATGTCGGCACGGGCCCAAGCTCCTTCTGACGGGGTGTGTCGCGACTTCTACCACGACCGCCCGGACTGAACTTCAGCCGATCCCGTCCGGCGGGGGGACGGGACCGGCCCAAAGCTCAGATAGAGCGGAAAGACCTAGGCTGCCGCGTGGGCCGGCGCCTCGGCGCGCTCGAGTACGAGCTCGCCGGCCGAAGCCTCGACCTTGACGGTGTCGCCGGGGACGAACCGCCCCTCGAGGATCGCCAGGGCCAGCGGATCGACCAGCCGCTTCTGGATCACTCGCTTCAGCGGACGCGCGCCATAGGTGGGGTCGTAGCCGAGGTTGCCGAGCAGCGTCCGCGCGTCGTCGGTCAGCTCGACCTCGATCTCGCGCTCGCGCACCCGCTTGATCAAACGGGCTACCTGGAGGTCGACGATCTCGCCGATCTGCGCCCGGGTCAGCGGCTCGAACTCGACGATGTCGTCGAGGCGGTTGATGAACTCCGGCCGGAAGTAGGCCTCCACGCCCGACCGGCCACCGGGGATGTTCGAGGTCATGATCAGCACCGTGTTCTTGAACGAGACCGTGCGACCCTGACCGTCGGTCAGCCGCCCGTCGTCCATCACCTGCAACAGCGTGTTGAACACGTCGGGGTGGGCCTTCTCGATCTCGTCGAGCAGCACCACCGAGTACGGCCGGCGGCGGACCGCCTCGGTCAACTGACCGCCCTCGTCATACCCGACATAACCGGGTGGCGCGCCGACCAGACGAGAGACGGAGTGCTTTTCCATGTACTCGGACATGTCGATGCGGACCATCGCGTCCTGGCTGTCGAACATGAACTCGGCCAGCGCTCGAGCGAGCTCGGTCTTGCCGACGCCGGTCGGTCCGAGGAACAGGAAGGTGCCGATCGGCCGATCGGGATCCTGGAGGCCGGCTCGCGACCGGCGCAGCGCGCTCGAGACCGCCTCGACCGCCTCGTCCTGGCCGATCACGCGCTGGTGCAGGCGATCCTCCATGTGGACCAGCTTCTCGATCTCGCCCTCCATCAGGCGAGACACCGGGATACCCGTCCACTTGGCGACCACCTCGGCCACGTCGTCGGCGTCGACTTCCTCCTTGAGGAACTTGGGCCCGTGTCCGCCGGCCGCCGCCGAGGCTTCGGCGTCCTCCGCCGCTTGGAGCTGCTTCTCGATCTCCGGGATCGTCCCGTACTGGAGCTCGGCGGCGCGACCCAGGTCGGCTTCGCGCTGGGCGCGCTCGAGCTCGACCCTCGCTTCACCGAGCTTTTCGCGCAGCTCCTTGGCGGCGCCCACCGTTTCCTTCTCGCGCTGCCACTCGGCGGTCATCGCGGCCGAGCGCTCGCGCTCCTCGGCCACCGTGCGCTCGAGCTGCTCGCGACGGGACGCGGTGCCCGGATCCTCGTCGTCGCCCAGCGACCGCAACTCGATCTCGAGCTGCATGATGTGCCGGTCGACCTCGTCGATCTCGGTCGGCTTGGAGTCGATCTCCATCCGGATCCGCGACGCCGACTCGTCGATCAGGTCGATCGCCTTGTCGGGCAGGAAGCGGTCCGCGATGTAGCGGTGGCTAAGCGTCGCCGCGGCGACCAGCGCCGAATCCTGGATGCGGACTCCGTGGTGGACCTCATAGCGCTCCTTCAGCCCGCGCAGGATCGCGATCGTGTCCTCCACGGTCGGCTCACCCACGTAGACGGGCTGGAAGCGCCGCTCGAGCGCCGCGTCCTTCTCGATGTGCTTGCGGTACTCGTCGAGCGTGGTCGCGCCCACCGCGCGCAGCTCCCCGCGCGCGAGCATCGGCTTCAGCATGTTGCCGGCGTCCATCGCGCCCTCGGCGGCGCCGGCGCCGACGATCGTGTGCAGCTCGTCGATGAACACGACGATCTGGCCCTTGGCATCGGCGATCTCCTTCAGCACCGCCTTCAGCCGGTCCTCGAACTCGCCGCGGTACTTTGAGCCCGCCACCATCGCGCTCAGGTCGAGCGAGATGAGCCGGCGGTCGCGGAGTCCCTCGGGGACGTCACCGTCGACGATCCGCTGGGCCAGGCCCTCGACGATCGCGGTCTTGCCGACGCCCGGCTCCCCGATCAGGACCGGGTTGTTCTTGGTCCGGCGCGAGAGCACCTGGATCACCCGCCGGATCTCGTCGTCGCGCCCGATCACCGGATCGAGCTTGCCCTGGGCAGCTGCCTCGGTCAGATCGCGGCCATAGCGCTCGAGCGCCTGAAACTTATCCTCAGGATTCTGGTCCGTGACGTGGTGGCTGCCCCGCACCTCGGCCAGCGCCTTCAGCAGCTGTTCCCGTGAGGCCCCGTCGCGCCGGAGCGCGTCGCCCGCCTTGCCCGGGTGGGCGGCGATGGCCAGCATCAAGTGCTCGGTCGACAGATACTCGTCCCCCAGCTCGCGCATCTCCTTCTCTCCATCGCGCAGCACCTGGGTCAGCTCGCCCGAGCCGGCTGCCGGCTCGGCGTTGGTCGGCCCGCTCAGCTTGGGCAGCGCGTCGAGCGCTGGACCTAGCGCCGAGCGCACTGCAGCCGGATCGGTCCCCAGCTTGCGCAGGACCGGCACGACGACGCCACCGTCCTGCTCGAGCAGCACTGCCAGCAGGTGCTCAGGGGTCGTCTGCGGGTTACGGCGCTGGTCGGCCAGCCGTTGGGCGGCCTGGATCGCCTCCTGAGACTTGATCGTGAATCTATCTGGTTGCATATCGTGTTGTGTGCCCGTTCTAGTTCTCGTTCAGATGTTTGGAAAAATCTTAGTCTAGGTGACTAAGATTATGGCATACGCGCAAGCGCTTGCCAAGGGTCTGGCGACCGAAAATCCGACGCTCCGGCGGACGATCGGGTGGCTCGGACCGCAACCGGACGACGGGGGGATCAATCGAGCGGTGAGCGGACGACCGGGGTCAACAGCGCGACCAGCGGGGAGATGTCGTCGAGCGAGTCGCCGTTGAGCACCGCCGTTTCGATCGCCGCCTGGCGGTCCGGGCGGATCATCCCGCTGGTCAGCGCCCGGTACTTCTCCCTGATCTGATCGTTGGTCAGCGCCCGATCCCCGGTGCCTCGCGGGTGGGCGACTGTCGCCGCGTGGATGCTGCCGTCGGCGAGCGTGAGGCGGACCTGGGTGGTGAGCCGGTCCTCAACCGGTAGCCGGTCGTAAGCGGGCTGGTGGTGGACCTCGGTCCGCTCGATCAGGTTCCACACGTCATCGCCGCCCAGCCGCTGCGGGGCGTACTGGCCGATCAGGACGTTGCCGTCCAGGAGCGCGACGTCGACCGGATAGGCGACGTTCATCTGCGCGCCGATCGGCTCGAGCGGGCGCTGCGGCCTCTAGCCACCGTGTTCGTAGGCGGCACCGGGCATATCGACGTCGATCCGCTCGATCTGATCGACCGCCACCTGGTCGCGCAACTGGAGCGCGGCGTCGATCGCGGCGTGCAGCAGCCCCATCGCGGAGTACGCCTTGACCGCGATCCGGTCGGTCTCCCAGACCGATCCCAGGCCGGCGTAGATCCGCTCGGGGCGAGGATCGCGCCCAGCAGCAGCTGGCGCCCATGGACCGGACCGGTCTGCGAGGCCGCCGCGAACATCGCCGGCAGGACGATTGAGTTGCTGTGCAGCGGCGCCGTCGGGTGATAGTCGTCGAGCTCGAACGCCTGAATGAAGCTCGAGTTGAGCAGCGCCGCCGTCTGCGGGCTCGCCGACTGCCCGCCCCAACCGATCAGCGCCGCGCGTCCGCCGCCATCGAGCGCGGTGAGACCATCGACGCCGCGGCCGGAGGCGGGCAGCTGCGCGCCCACGAGCGCGCATCCGATGCCGTCGAGCAGCAGGTACTTGGCGTGCTCCTGCACGGACGCCGGGACGTCCGCCAGCGTCGTCGCCGCTAGCCAGGTCGCGAGCCGGCCGGTCGGTCCCGCGGGGGTCGGTCGCCGGCAGCATTGTTCCGGCGCCGGTTACCCCTGAGCCAGAGGGTTCGCCAGCTCGATTCGGGTGAGTGCCGGTTGCGTGTGCGCCGTAATCCGCCCGGCCGCCGCGAGGAGGTCGGCGCGGTCGCCACACGCCTGACAGGAATAGACCGCCAGACCCGAGCTACCGGCGGTCACGACCTGATTGCTCGACGGGCTCATGTTGCCTTTGCTGACCGGAGACTCGCTGAACAGCTGAAGATGTGCGGACAGATTCCACGTTTCGATGGCCTTGTCACCGCTCGTCACGAGGTCGCTCGAGTTGGCCGTGAAGCCGACCGTCACGCCAGAGCCGCCGAGGATGTAGGACCCGTAGCTGCCGACGTTGGCGTGAACGAAGATCGGCAGCAGTTGGAACTGGTTACCCGATGTGGGAACGCGCATGACGACGGCCCCGGTGGTCAGGCCGGCGGCCAGATAGGTGCCGTCGGGACTGAAGGCGAGCGAGTTCGCGAACTGACCGATCGTCAGTCCAGCGAAGCTCACGCCGTTGAACAGCTTGCCGGTCTGCGGGTTGTACACCCACACGAAGGTGTTGACCCCACCGACGGCCAGCAACCTCCCGTCGGGGCTGAAGGCGACGCTCAGCGGTGCGTAGAGCGCTTCGCCGGCGAGCTGCGGGCTTAGAGGGGCGACCTCGATCGAGCGCTCGAGCTTGCCGGTTTGAGCGTCGTAGATATCGACGACGACGTCGCCGAAGGTCGTGTTGGCGGTGACGACGGTCGGGAGTGTCGGATAATGGGCGATCGCCAGCTGGGTGCCGTCCTTGGAGAAGGCGGCGGCACCGGCGATATTGGCGCCTGACAGGTGGTAGAGAAGTTGACCGGTGTGTGTGTTCCACACGTCGGAGTCACCGTTGACGCCGAGCGTGACCAGTCTGTCGCCTGTGTAATCCAGCGCACCGGTGAACAGGCGACTTGGCGCGACCGGCGTCAGGGTCTTGATCAGCCGGCCGGTCGCGGGCTCGTAGAGCTCAGCGTTGGCGACTGCGGAGACGGTGTGCGTGGCCGGGTTGTAGGGGCCTGAGAGCGCGGCCACCACGCTCTCGTTCCTGGCCCCGGCCGCACCGGCAAAGCCCTGGCCGGCCGGCGCCGTGAAGCGGGCCAGAACGCCCAGATTGCCGGCGGCCAAGATCCGGCCCTCGCCGTTGGCGCTCGCTTCGAGGATCCGCTGATTGTCCGAAGTGAAGCTCACGGAGGTGGCGAGGACGTCCGCACCGCTGGGTTGGGGCGGTAGTGCGAGGGTCGGCTTCTGCACAGGTCCGGCCCATACCCGAGCCGTGGCGTCTCCGGAGGCGGAGGCGATCAGATCTTCGTCGTGTCCGAAGCCGACCTGACGGATCTCGCCGAGGTGCCCGTAGAGCGTTTCGATCGGCGAGCCACCAAGAAAAGCGCCGTAGACACGAGCGACGTCATCCTCGCCGGCCGCGATCACGTAATCGCCGTCGGGGGAAAAATTCAGCGCTTCGACCGTGTCCGTGGCCCCGGTCAGGACCGTGTCCGCCCCCGAAGCGAACCAGTGGACGTGCACGAGGTCGCCGCTGAACGTCGCGTACGCCACCGCTTGGCCGAAGCGAGGCAGAGCGGGACTGAATACGGCGACCGACGCAGCACCGGGGAACGAGGTCACCCGTCCGCCGAAGGTGTCGTAAACGAACGTTCCTGGGGCGTTGGCGGCGGCGGCCACCGCCTCCGCCGAGGCGTTCGCAGCCAGTGCCGCCGTCGTCGTGTACACGTACTTGGTTCCGTCGGGGCTGAAGGCCACGGAGTCGATCAGCCTCGGGCTCGGCACCGAGCGGATCAGTTTCCCCGTCAGGACATTCCAGGTGTCAACGTCGGCCGGTGAGGTGTTCGGGTCCCGCGAGTTCTCCGTATCGCACTGAGCTGCCACCATGTTGGCGGGCGAGAGCGCGAAGCACGTCACAGTGCTGGTGAATTTCGGGATAAACGTGGCTAGCTCGCGCCCCGTGGCGACGTCGTACGAGTGCCCGATCGAGTCCAGACCCACGGTCACCGCGACTGTCCCGTCGCTATTCAGTGCCGCGTGGACCGCGGGGCCCGGCAGCTGCCTGATCAGCACCCCGGTGTGGGCGTCAAAGACACTGGGGTGGGTTCCGCCGATGATCACGCGGTCGCCTCGACCATCCCAGCCGCTCTCGCCTTCCCCAGAAGGAGCCACGCCGCCGGCGAGTCGAACCGATGCGGCGTTAGTCCCGGGCTGGTAGATCCACGCGCCGCAGCCCACGCCAGCCGCGCTGCAGCCGGCCTGACCCGGAACGGTTACCAGCAGGTGAACCCCATCCGGGCTCCACAACGCGTCGGGGGCGACGGGGGTGACGTCAGGGGTGGGCGGGTAGTAGCGAACTCGCTCGTGAGATTGCAGGATGGCTTGACGCAAGGCATCGTTGGTGGCCGTCCCCGGAGCTAGCTGGGCGGCCTTAACCGCGAAGAGCACTCCCTGCACCGGGTTCTTGGTCGCGAGATTCTCCGACTCTGCGTCGTACTGCCGGGCTTGAGCGACGTTGCGCTCGTGGATCGCGGTCGAGCGCTGGATCAGCGCCACGATCGCCAGCGCGATCGCCACCACGAGCGCGATCGAGACGCCGCCGATCAGCGTGCGCTGGCGACGGGTGGCGGCCTGGCGGCTCTCTAGCAGGTACCGGCGCTGGAGCTGGGTCGCGCTCGGCTGCTTGCCGGCGGCCTCGACCAGCCAGGCTTCGGCGGCGGCCAGCTCCTGGCCCCGGAGCAGCTGGCTCTTGTCATGGCGGCTGGCCTCCCACCGCGCGGCCTCGACGCCGATGCGGGTGTGGGTGCGGACGTGATCGAGATCGGTCTCGAGCGCTGAGACGAGCTGGCCCATGCCGGCGTCGAAGTCGTCGGAGTCGCGCAGGAAGACCCAGTTGAGCTGCGCCGCGGCGGGCGGCACGGCGGTGCCGTTCGGCTGGCGGTGGAGGACCGGGACGATCCGCTTGCCCTGCTCGACGGCCTGGTCGAGCTCCTGGCGGCAGACGTCCGAGGATGCGCTGTCGGGCGAGATGACGAAGATGAATCCATCCGAACCACCGACGCCGGTGCGGATCTCTCCAAGCCACTCGGCGCTCGGCGGAATGTCCTCCCAGTCGACCCAGACTTCGTATTCCCGCGCCGCCAGCGCGTCGTGCAGGCGCTTGACGAACGCCTGATCGTGGCGCGAGTAGGAAATGAAGACCGCCGTCACGCTGTGCCCCGGAAGTCAGTCTAACTTCGCTTCTTCAACCAGGAGTCAGCTGGCCCTCCTGGCCAGACAGCGCTGGAGCGCCCGACTTCCGAGCAAGAGGCCGGCGCGGACGTCCGGGCCGAACGCCCGCCGCCGTCGCCAACTCTGGCAACTTCCAGTCGGGGGGTGGCGGTGAATTGCCGAAGTTCAGCTTGGGGCGCTGCGAACGCGGCGGGCCGGCGTTCCTGAACCGTGGGATGTTTCCGCCCCTGGAGGGGGGGTTTCTCCGATAGGCATCCCCGCCACTAGCTCCCATGGACGCGACCGTCTCCGGGCAACAAGGCAAGTTGCCGGGGTTCGCCACGGGGCAAGCGTCGAAGTTCCTCCTCCCCGGAGTTCGAGCGCTCCAGCGCCCCGACCTCCCTGCCAAACAGCGCGGCGGGGCGGCGGCAGCCAGGCCGCCCGACCGCCCGTCAACGGCGACAGCGCCTCGCGCCCCGCATGAGCCAGCCGTAGCGGCTTGGCTACGAAGACCGCCGCGCTACCCGCCCAACAACCGCTCACACGCATCTGATCGCTTTTCCGCGAACTTCGCCAACTTTGTACAGGGGGGTTGAACAAAATTGGCGAACTTCAGTGCGAGCGTAGGTCGGCGACGTCTCCGCGGAAACTCCCCAAACCGGGGTCGCGATCCTTCTCGTCTCCGCCGAAAGCCCCGCGGGCCGGCGACAGATCCCCATATACGCGGGCCGGCATACGAACTATCGCGAGTTTCATCCACCTGTCGGATGGGATACGTGAAGGTTCAGCCGAGGGGGAGTGAAGGGGACGCCCAGCTCCGCGGAAACGCCCCGCGACTCCCTCCAGCAGGTGGAGAAGAGAAAACCGCTCGCCCCACAGCAACGTTCGCGGCGAGCGGCGACGGCGGTCTACGCCTGGGGCTCGACGGGCTCCGGCTGCTCTTGGGGCCCCGGGCGCTCGCGCCGAGGACGCTGGATCTGAAGCTTGAATGACTGCACGTCGGCGGTGCGAACGAGCTCGCCGCCGCCGACGTAGGGCACGATCTCGGCCCGGAGCTCGCGCCTGACCGCCTCGAGCCGGTCGACCTCGAGCTTCAGCTCGGCGGCCCGCTTCTCGAATGCCGCGACCTTGCGCTGCATCGACTCGAGCTCCTGCTCGAGCTCGAACACGCGCTCGACGCCGGCGAGGTTCATCCCGACCTCGGCCGTCATCTCCTGGATCCGGCGCAGGCGCTCGACGTCCTCGTGCGAGTACAGGCGCGTGCCCTTGGGCGAGCGCTTGGGCTCGATCAGACCGCGCGCCTCGTACATCCGCAGGGTCTGCGGGTGCATGTCGGCGAGCTCGGCGGCGACCGAGATCATGAACACGCCGCGATCGGAGGAGACCTCGACCCGGGCCGTGGCCGTGGTCCGGGTCTTGACGCGGCGCGTGGCCATTACTTGGTCCCTCCCGCCGGGAACAAGTCCGACCGCGGATTTCCGTTCATCACCTCTGACAGCTTGTCGATCGCCTCGGACTGCTCGGGGGAGAGCGTCGCGGGGACGTCGATCACGAACCGGTAGCGGATGTCGCCGCGGCCGGTGCCGCCCAGCCGTTGCGGTCCTTCGCCGCGGAGCCGCTGGACGGTGCCGTGCTTGGTGCCCTGGGGAACGCGCAGTCGCTTGGTCCCGTTCAAGGTCGGCACCTCGATCACTCCGCCGCGAACCGCCTCGGGGATCGTCAACGGGACCTCGACCTCGAGGTGCTCCCCGACCCGCTTGAAGATCGGTGAGTCATCGACGCGCGTGATCACGTACAGATCGCCGGGCTCGGCGTCGCGTAGTCCGGGCTCGCCCTTGCCGGCCAGCCGGATCCGACTTCCGTCCTTGACCCCAGCGGGGATGTTGACGCGCAGTCGCTTGACGTTGCGCAGGGCACCGGTGCCGCCGCAGGTCGGACACGGGTCGTCGATCACGGTGCCGGAGCCGTGGCAGTTCGAGCACGGCTGAGAGATCGAGAAGATGCCCTGGCTCTGGGCCTCGATGCCGCGGCCCTCGCACACCGGGCACACGCGCGGGGTGGTCCCCGGCTTGGCCCCCGTACCGTGACAGGTCGGGCATGGCGCGGAGGTCGGCACCGCGAGCGGCACCTGAGAGCCGCCGACCGCCTGGTCGAAGCTGAGCGTCACCTCGGTCTCGAGGTCGCGGCCGCGCTGCGGCATCCGCCCGGAGCGCACCCCGCCTGGACCGCGACCCGCGGTCCCGCCGGCGGTGCCGCCGGCGGTGCCGCCGAACAGGTTGGAGAGGATGTCGCCGAAGCTGCCGCTGAACGAGCCGGGATCGAAGCCGCCGGGCATGCCGAAGCCGCCCAACGGCCCGGAGCCGCGGTCGTAGGCCTTGCGCTTCTCGGGATCCGACAGCACATCGTGGGCCTGCGAGATCTCCTTGAAGCGCTCCTCGGCCTTCTTGTCGCCGCCGTTCTGATCCGGGTGGTATTTCCGGGCCAGCTTGCGGTAGGCCTTCTTGATCTCCTCGTCGGAGGCGTTCTTACCGACCCCGAGGATCTTGTAGTAATCGGGTCTCGCGGCCATCGCTACCTACCCGGCAACGACGACGCGGGCCGGTCGCAGCACGGTCTCGCCGAGGCGATAGCCGCGCTGGTAGACCTCCACGACGATGCCTGACTCGACTCCCTCGACGGGAAGCTGAGCGACGGCCTCATGGCGCTGGGGATCGAACGGCTCGCCCTCGGGCGAGAACGGCTCGATGCCGACCCGCGCGAGCGCGGCGATCACGCCGGCGTGCACGAGCTTGATGCCCGACGCCAGCTCGCCGCCGTTGTGCGCGGCTTCGGCCGCGACCACCGCTCGGTCGAGGCTGTCCACGGCCGGCAGCAGTTCGAGCGCCAGCTTCGCGACGCCACGGTCCTGCGCGGCGGCCGATTCGCGGGTGGCCCGCTTGCGGTAGTTCTCGAAGTCGGCCTTGGTCCGCTGCGCCAGCTTCAGGTACTCGTCGGCCTTCTGCGCCTTGGCGGTCAGCTCCTCGAGATCCCACTCGAAGTCAACGTCGTCGGGCTGGCCCTCCTCGCCATTGGGGCCGCACGCGTCGGCCTCGGACTGCGGCCCATCCTGCATTTCGGCAGTCTGGACCGCAGCGGCCTTCGTGAGCCCGTCCGGCTTGGCCGGCGCCGGCTTGGGCTCCGAGCCCGACACCGGCGCCTCAGGCTCGCCCGGCGCAACCGCCGGAGCGCGCTGTTCGCGATCGTGGTTCATGGCTTACTTGCCCTCGTCCACGACCTCGGCATCGACGACGTCCTCTTCCTCAGCGCCGGCGCCGTTGCTCGACGCGCCGTCGCCGCCACCATCAGCGCCCGCTGAGCTGGCCGACGCCTGCTCCTGAGCGCGCTGATACATGGCCTCGGAGACCTTGTGGAAGGCCTCGTTGAGGGCGTTGGTCCTGGCGTTCAGCTCGGCTGCGTCGTCGGAGGTCAGCACCTCGCGGACCGCCTTGATCGCGGCCTCGATCTCTTCGCGCGAGGAAGCGTCGACGGCGTCGCCGAGGTCCTTGAGCTGCCGGTCAGCCTGGTAGGCGGCGTTCTCGGCGTTGTTGCGGGCCTCCGCGAGCTCGCGCAGGCGGCGATCGTCCTCGGCGTGGGACTCGGCGTCCGACACCATCCGCTTGATCTCATCGTCGGACAGACCGGAGCCCGAGCGGATCTCGATCTTCTGCTCCTTGCTGGTGCCGAGGTCCTTGGCCGACACGTTGAGGATGCCGTTGGCATCGATGTCGAAGGCGACCTCGATCTGCGGGATGCCGCGCGGGGCCGGCGGGATGCCGGTGAGCTGGAACTTGCCCAGCGACTTGTTGTAAGTCGCCATCTCGCGCTCGCCCTGGAGCACGTGGATCTCGACCGAAGGCTGGTTGTCCTCGGCGGTGGAGAAGATCTCCGACTTGCGGGTCGGGATCGTCGTGTTGCGCTCGATCAGCTTGGTCATCACGCCGCCCTTGGTCTCGATCCCCAGCGTCAGCGGGGTGACATCGAGCAGCAGGACGTCCTTGACGTCGCCGGCCAACACGCCGGCCTGAATCGCGGCGCCGACGGCGACGACCTCGTCCGGGTTGACGCCCCGGTGGGGCTCCTTACCGGTCAGCTCCTTGACCTTCTCCTGGACGGCGGGCATGCGGGTCATGCCACCGACGAGCACCACGTGATCGACCTTCGCGACGCCCTTGTCCTTGGAGTCGTCCAGCGCCTGGCGCACCGGCGCCACCGTGCGGTCGAGCAGGTCCGAGGTCAGCTCGTTCAGCTTGGCCCGGGTGAGCCGGGTGTCGAGGTGCTTCGGGCCGCTGGCATCGGCGGTGATGAACGGCAGGTTGATCTGCGTCTCCTGAGTGGTCGAGAGCTCGATCTTGGCCTTCTCGGCGGCCTCGTAGAGCCGCTGGAGCGCCATCGGGTCGGCGCTCAGGTCGATGCCCTGGGAGCGCTTGAACTCGGCCACCAGCCAGTCGACGACGGCCTTGTCGAAGTTGTCGCCGCCGAGGTGGTTGTCACCGGCGGTCGCCTTGACCTCGAACACGCCATCGCCGATCTCGAGCACCGACACGTCGAACGTGCCGCCGCCGAGGTCGAACACCAGAATCGTCTGGTCGGACTCCTTGTCCAGCCCGTAGGCCAGCGACGCCGCGGTCGGCTCGTTGATGATCCGCTTGACGTCGAGTCCGGCGATCCGGCCGGCGTCCTTCGTGGCCTGGCGCTGATCGTCGTTGAAGTACGCGGGGACGGTGATGACGGCGCTGTCGACCGTCTCACCGAGGTAGGCCTCGGCGTCGGTCTTCAGCTTGCCGAGGATCATCGCGCTGATCTCGGGCGGCGAGTACTGCTTGCCGCCGGCCTCGACGCGCGCGTCACCGTTGGGCCCGGAAACTACCTTGTAAGGCACGATCGACTCTTCCTCGCGCACCTCGGCCTCCTTGCGGCCCATGAAGCGCTTGATCGAGAAGACCGTGTTCTGCGGATTGGTTACCGCCTGGCGCTTGGCGACCGTACCGACGAGCCTCTCGCCGGACTGCGTGAACGCGACGACGGACGGAGTCGTCCGACCACCCTCGGCGTTCTCGATTACGGTCGGTTCGCCGCCCTCGAGCACGGCCATACAGCTGTTGGTCGTCCCGAGGTCGATTCCGATCGTCTTTCCCATATCTGTTCTACTCCTCGTCGATTCTTAAAATCTCAGTGGGAGCGTAGCAGATTCGTTGGGGCTAGGGGCGTGGGGATTGGGGCGGCTGGGGTTGATGGGCGCGGGGCGCGGATGCGGTCCAGCGGCCCCCGGACCTACCGTCCAGGCAGGGCTTGCGGGCGCCGCCGGAACGACGGCGCCCGCGCCAGCGAGGCGCTACTTCGTGTGCGCGGTCCAGGTCTCCTGGCCGACGCAGGTCGTGCCGAACCCGGTGATCACGGCGTGGTTGGAGATCGTACCCGCGGCCTTGCCGCCGGCGAAGAAGTGGCCCGTGATGCTGTCGTAGTTGGTCGTTCCGGAGCCCTTGCCGCTGACGAGATTGACCGCGAAGGACGAGCCGTGGACCGGAACGTTGCGGACCGTGAAGGAGGGCGCCTCGGTGGAGATTCCTGGGCAGCTGCCTCCGATGATCGCTCCGTGCCAGGTCAGTGTGGTCAGCTCTTTGCCGTTGCCGCTGACGTGGAAGCTCAGCGTGTTCCCCGAGATCGTCTCGGCGCCCGTGTAGGTGGTGCCGTGGACGGGGTGGGACGTCGGCTCGAGGCTCGCGGTCCATGGCACGGTGAACTTGCACCGCTTGGTCGAGGTGATGGCGAGGTTGATGGCCACCGTGCCGGACGCGGCGCGCGCGTTCTTGAACGTCCCCGTGACCGTCCACGAGTTGAGACCAAAGCCGTTGTCCTCGCTCGCCACGCCCTTGAACTTGCCGGCCGCGTTGACGGTGGGGCTGGTGGTCAGATCCACGGAGGTGGTGGTGCCGCGGGCGTCGGCACACGGCGCCCTGAAGTTCCCGCCCGACTGCCAGAAGCTGACGACCCGCTTGCCGGTGCGGGCCTGCACCCCCACGTTGAAGCTCAGTGAGGTGGCTGGCTTGACGCCTTTGTACTTGCCGGTCCAGCTGCCGAGCGTCGGCGAGGCGGTGGCGGCCCACGTCGTGCCGACGGCGATGGCGAGCGCGGCGAGCGCGGCAAAGGCCGCGATCGCGCAGATCTTCTTCTTCATGAGTTGCCTCCTGGGATGCTATGGAAGGACCCCGAAGCTGCACTCCGTATCGCCCCCGTGGCCCCGTCTCCTTCGTTTGGCCCAGCCGTGCGGAAAGGGTAGCGCTCGCCCGCCGTGAGCCACAACGCTTCAGCTGAATTTGAACGCGCTCGGGCAGATCCGCCGCAGCACGCAGTCGCCACACGCCGGCCGCCGGGCGTGGCACGTCCGCCGGCCGTGGCGGAGCAGGTTCATGTGGAACTCGAGCTCCTGGCCGCGCGGGGTGATCTCGAGCATCGTGTCGTGGAGCTCGACGAACGGGGCGCCGGGACGGAACAGGCCGAGGCGGGTAGCGACGCGGGAGACGTGGGTATCGACTGGGACATCGCGCATCCCGAGCGCGAACAGGAGCACGCAGGCGGCGGTCTTGCGGCCGACACCGGGAAGCGCGGTGAGGTAGCGCTGGGCCTCGGGGACGGTCAGCTCGGGCAGCCAGTCGAGCGACAGCTCGCCGCCCGGAGCGGTCTCCGTTATCGCCCTCAGGATCGATTTGATCCTTGCCGACTTGACCTTCGAGATGCCCCCAGGCCGGATCGCCTCCTCGATCTCGTCCACCGGCGCGTCCCGGACCGCCCCCCAGTCCTCGAACCGGTCGCGCAGCGCGAGGTAGGCCACGTCGCGGTTGCGGTCGTTGGTCGACTGGGACAACACGGTCAGGATCAACTCGGCGATCGGGTGTCCATGGGGCGGCTGATGGGGAATGCCATACACCTCCCGCAGCCGGTCACGGATCGCACGTACCCGGCGCGCGGTGGGCCGGCGCCACGGCTCCGCCTGCGCGTCGATCCCTGAGGCGGTCACTCGAGCGCCCCCCACCGCTCGCACGCGCGCGCCGACTCGTGCACCGCCTCGGGGAGGGCGTCGGCCACCGCCGGCGGATCGAAGTCGGTCTGCGCCAGCCGCGCGAGCAGTACCCCGGTGAAGGCGTCGCCGGCGCCGATCGTGCTGAGGACCGTGGCCGGCACGCCGGCCACGTCGGCGCGCAGCTCGCCGCGAAGGATCGCCCCGTCTGGACCGAGCGTGATCACGACGAGCCGCGCGCCGCCGGTGACGAGCGCCAGGGCGGCGCGCTCGGGGTCGTGCTCGCCGGTCATCAACTCGGCCTCGGCGTGGTTGGCCCGCACGAGCAGCGCCCCGGGCACGCACGCGTTGGCGCTGGCTACCGCGTCCGCGCGTGATCTCCAACGATGAAGGCGGAAGTTGGGGTCGAAGATCACCGGACGGTCGAACTCGAGCGCCAGCTGGCGGGCCCGCATCGTGACCTCGCGCTCGTTGGCGGCGACGAGCGTGTTCGTACTGAGAAACAACGCGGCCGAGTCGCGCACCGCCGCCTCGAGCCGACCCGCCAGCGCCTCGACGATGGTGGCGATCGCATCCCCGTAGACGAGGTAGCTCGCTTCGCCCTCGGCGCTGACGGTGACGATTGCGATCGGAGTCTGGGCGTCCGCCACCAGCTCGAACAGCGACACGTCGACGCGCTCGCGCTCGAGTCGATCGAGCAGCCAGCGACCCCACGGGTCATCGCCGGCGCCACCGGCGAGCGCGACGGCGCCGCCGGCCCGGGCCGCGAACACCGCGACGTTTGCCACCGCCCCGCCGAAGTGGGGAACGAACGCCTGCGCCTGGCCCAGGCTCGCGACCGCGCGCTCGGAGATGAGATCGACCAGCGCCTCGCCCAAACACAGGATCCGCTGCGGTCGGATCCCGTCCTCGGCGGCGCTGGGGTTCATGATCGGGGACGTTATCCTCGCCGGCGCGTGGGTGTCGAAGAGCACACGACCGAACTCGGAGGGATGCCCGTCTTCTATCGCCGCGCGCCGCCGAGCTCGGCCGACGCCCCGCCGATCGTCTACCTCCACGGGGTCCCGACCAGCTCCGACGACTGGTTGCCGTTCCTGGAGCGTACCGGCGGAATCGCGCCCGACCTGATCGGGTTCGGGCGCACCGGCAAGGCCGGCTACCTCGACTATTCGATCAACGGCCTGAGCGGGTTCCTGGAGACGTTCCTCAACCATCTCGAGCTGAACCGAGTGCAGCTGGTGATGCACGACTGGGGCGCGGCGCCCGGCCTGGTCTACGCCCAGCGCCACCCGGAACGGGTGCACCGGCTGGTGCTGGTCGACGCCCTGCCGCTACTCGCTGGGTTCCACTGGCAGGGCCCAGCGCGACTGTGGCGCCGCCCTGGCCTCGGCGAGCTGGCCATGGGCTCGATACCGAAGTGGCTGTTCGCGCGGACGCTGCGAGAGGGATCGGTGAACGTGGAGGCCTGGCCCGATGCGCGGGTGGACGAGCTGTGGCAGCAGTTCGATCAAGGCACGCAGCGCGCGACGTTGCGGCTGCACAGATCGACCGACGAAGCCCGGCTGGCCGAGGCCGGCACCCACCTCGACACGATTTCCGCGCCCACACTCGTAATCTGGGGCGAGTGCGATCCATGGCTGCCCCCCAAACTGGGGGAGGACTACGCCGAGCGCCTGCCCGACGCTCGGCTGGAGCGCATCGCCGACGCTGGCCACTGGCCGTGGCTGGATCAGCCGACGGTGATCGATCGGGTGGCCGAGTTCCTCGACTGACGAACTCTCAGCGGACCACCCTCAAGCGGCTCGCGCCGACGGCGCTCGCCGCGGTGTTGGCCTTCGTCTATGTCGTGATCTCGCCGCCCAGCGGCGATCTGCCGGCCCACCTGTTTCGGGCCAAACTGTTCTCCCTCGAGGGGTTCGGGCTGTGGAACAACCTGTGGTACGGGGGACACAACACGCTCGGGTACAGCGTCCTGTTCCCGCCCGTCTCGGCCGCGCTCACGCCACAGATCGCGGCCGCGATCGCCGCGGTCCTCACCGCCGCCCTGTTCGAGTTGCTGATCCGGCGCCACTTCGGTCCCGACGCGTGGCTGGCCGCCCTGTGGTTCGGCGCCGCCACCGCCACCAACCTCTACACCGGGCGGCTGCCGTTCGCGTTCGGGTTGATGCCCGCCGCGGGGTGCGCGCTGGCCCTGCAACGGGGACGACCCAGGCTCGCGTGCGCGCTGGCCTTCCTGACCGCGCTGTGCAGCCCGGTGGCGGCGCTGTTCGCGGGACTGGGGGGCGCGGCCTACGCGCTCGGCTCCTACGCTCGCGCGCGGCGGGGCGCGCCGAGCCGTTCCCGCGGCGTGTGGATCGGCGCCGCGGTGGTGATCGCGGCGCTGGTGCCGGTCGGATTGCTGTCGTTCGCGTTCCCGGAGGGCGGACGGGAGCCGTTCGCGTTCTCGGCCCTGTGGCCGATCCCCGTGATCACCGTGATCGCCTTCCTGGCCCTGCCCCGACGCGAGTGGACGCTGCGGGCGGCGGTGGTCCTGTACGGGTTCGGCTGCATCGTCTCGTATCTGGTGCCAAGCCCGGTGGGCAGCAACTCGGTCCGGCTCGCACCCCTGCTCGCCGGACCCCTGGCCGTCGTGCTGTGGTGGCGGCGTCAGAACCTTCTGCTGCTCGCGGCCCTCGTGCCGCTGCTGTACCTGCAATGGCAGGCGCCGGCGATCAACGTCGCCAGCGCCGCGGGGGATCCGTCATCTTCGAGCGCCTACTGGCAGCCGCTGCTCGGCTACCTGTCCCGCCAGAGCGGGCCTCCGTTCCGGATCGAGATTCCGTTTACGAGATCCCACTGGGAGGCCTACGAGGTGGCGACCCGATTCCCGATCGCGCGGGGCTGGGAGCGGCAGCTGGACATCAAGTACAACCATCTGTTCTACGGCGGCTCGCTCACCGCCGGGACGTATTACGCGTGGTTGCGCGAGCTGGCGGTCAAATTCGTGGCGGTCTCGGACGCGCCACTCGACTATTCCGCCGTCGCCGAACAGGCGCTGATCGACCGCGGATTGCCGTATCTGCACCTCGTCTATCGCAGCGCCCATTGGCGAGTCTACGAGGTCGCCGGCGCGACCCCGATCGTCCAGGGACCGGCGTCCCTGACCGCGTACGGCCCCAACTCGCTGACGCTCGTTGCCCGACGCGCGGGCACGCTGTTCGTGCGGGTCAGATTCAGCCCCTACTGGGCCATCACGGGCAACTCGGGATGCGTCGAGCCCGCCGGCGAGTTCACCGGCGTGACGTTGCGTCGGCCGGGCCCGGCGAAGCTCGTGATCCGTTTCTCGCTCGGCCGGATCGGGGCAAATTCCCCGCGCTGTACGTAATCGCAGGCGATCAGCGGACGAACGCACCTCGCTAGCATGGGTGGGATGCGGCGTGGACTTCGTGCGATCGAAACGCGGGTGTTGCCGCATGGCTGGCTCGACGTGTTCCGCCAGGTGCTGCTCTTCGTGGGTGCCTATGTGTTGTACGGGCTCGTGCGCGCGGTGGTTCACGGCGGCGCCTGGCAGCCTGGCTACAAACCGTTCGGCAACGCGATGAAGATCATCGACTTCGAGCGGGCGATTCACGTGTTCGCCGAGCCGAGCATCCAGGCCTGGGCGCTCAACAAGCGCTGGCTGATGGACCTCGCCGACTGGACCTACCTGTACTCGCATTACGTGGTCACGGTCGCGGTCCTGATCTGGATCTACCTGCGCCGCAACGACTCGTTCTATTTCCTGCGCAACACGTTCATGCTCGCGATGATGATCGCGCTGATCGGCTACGCCGTCTTCCCCACCGCACCACCCCGGCTGCTCCCCGAGTGGGGCTTCACGGACGCGATTCAGCAGTTCACCGGGATCACCGTCGAGAAGGGCGCCAGCAGCGCGTTCCTGAACCTGTACGCGGCGGTTCCATCGATGCACGTCTGCTTCGCGGTGATGACCGGCTGGCCGATGGTCCGGCTCGTCCGACGAAGGCCGGCCAAGGTCGCCTGGGCGCTTTACCCACTATGGATTACCTTCGTCGTCATCGCCACCGGTAATCATTACTTCACCGACGTGTTCCTTGGAGCCTTCACGGCCGGCCTGTCCGCGCTTCTCGCGAAGCAGTTGCTGGCCCGCGCGCGACCCGGCGTATGGGAATTCGCCGGCCGCGCGACGCCGTCGACGGGCCGCCGGGCGCCGAGGCGCACGACCGCTGGCGGCCCCGCGACCGCCTGACGATGCCCCAGGAACTAAAAACGCCGCGGGCCCGCCCGCCCCGACAACGAGCGCGCCGGGAAGGGCCCACACCCCAGGAGGTGATGCGCGAGCGGTTGATCGAGTCGCGCCTGACCCCCAACGCGATCTCGCTCACCGGCTTCGTGCTGAACCTGGCCGCGGCCGCCCTGGTGGTCGACCGGATGTTCTTCCTGGCCGGGATCGCGTTCATCATCGGGTCGGTGATGGACACCCTCGACGGCCGCTACTCGCGGATGTCGGGCAAGGGCACGCAGTTCGGCGCCTTCCTCGATTCAACGCTCGACCGGTTGGAGGAGGGGATCGTGCTGACCGCCGTCGCCGCCTACTTCGCGTCGCTTCACAACCAGGTCGCGGTGGCGGCGGTCGTGATCGCGGTCCTGTTCTCGCTGATGGTCTCGTACACACGGGCCCGGGCCGAGGCGCTCGGGATAGAGTGCAAGGTGGGGCTGGCGACGCGGCCAGTCCGCGTCGTGATCCTGTCGATCGGGCTCGTGTTCGCTAAAGGCGCCTCGATCGGCCACTTCGAGCTGCTGGCGCCGGCGGTCTACGTCCTCGCCGCCCTGACCGTGTTCACGACGATTCAGCGGATCGTCTACGTGCGCGGCCAGCTGAAGGCGTCCGGCGTCGCGTAGCTGCACCGGCGTGTGTAACAAACTCTCCGCTGCGGAATAACTAAAAGCGACGCCTGCGCCGCTAGACCCGCGCGGGCCAACCTCTTTCGAGAAGGGACTCCTAACCGTGAGTGAAACCAACGGCTCGGCGAACGGCGCCGGGCGCTACCAATCAGACAAAGTGCGCGTTGCCATCATCGGCGTCGGCAACTGTGCCAGCTCGTTCGTTCAGGGCGTGCAGTACTACCGAGACGCCGATCCTCGCGAATCCGTGCCGGGGCTGATGCACGTCGATCTCGGCGGCTACCACGTGCGCGACATCGAATTCAGCGCGGCTTTCGACATCGATCGCGAGAAGGTCGGCAAGGACCTCTCGGAGGCGATCTTCTCGGGCCAGAACAACACGATCAAGCTCGGGGGCGACGTCCCGCCGCTGGGCGTCGAGGTGCAGCGAGGGATGACCCACGACGGCCTCGGCAAGTACCTCAAGGAGAAGATCACCAAGGCGCCGGGCCCGACCGCCGACATCGTCGAGATCCTCAAGGAGACCCGCACCGACGTGGTCGTCTCTTACCTGCCGGTCGGCTCGGAGCAGGCGACCAAGTGGTACGTCGAGCAGATCCTCGACGCCGGGTGCGGGTTCGTGAACTGCATCCCGGTGTTCATCGCCCGCGAGGAGTACTGGAACAAGCGGTTCAAGAAGGCCGGGCTGCCGATCGTCGGCGACGACATCAAGTCGCAGGTCGGGGCCACGATCGTCCACCGCGCGCTGGCGCGGTTGTTCCACGAGCGCGGCGTGAAGCTGACCCACACCTCGCAGCTGAACGTGGGCGGCAACATGGACTTCTACAACATGCTCGAGCGCGAGCGGCTGGAGTCCAAGAAGATCTCCAAGACCAACGCGGTGACCTCGATCATGGGTACCACGCTGCCCGCCGACGATGTGCACGTCGGACCCTCGGACTACGTGCCGTGGCTGACCGACCGCAAGTGGGCCCACATTCGCCTCGAGGGCCGGGCGTTCGGCGACGTGCCGCTGAACCTCGAGCTCAAGCTCGAGGTGTGGGACTCGCCCAACTCGGCCGGGATCGTGATCGACGCCGTCCGCTGCTGCAAGCTGGCGCTGAACGACGGCCTCACCGGCCAGCTCGACGGTCCCAGCTCGTACCTGATGAAGTCGCCGATGCACCAGCGCCCCGATGACGAGGCTCGCGAGCTGACCGAGAAGTTCATCGCCAAGTACGCGCGCAAGCCGGCGAAGGACGCCGAAAAGGCGAAGGCGTAAAGAAGGGCCCCCGACAACCAGGGGCCGCGTCAGCGGCCCCCATTTAAACAGACTCAGGCCCCGTGGCCGACGAGCGCCTGTCGATCGCGCAGGTGACCCCGTTCGCATGGGAGGCGGCGAACGACGTCAATGACTACGTGGCCCACGTGTCCGATGAGCTGGCGCGGCGCGGCCACCGCGTCCTGGTGATCGCGCCGGCGGAGGACGGCGGGCTGGTGCGCGACAGCCGGCGGGCGTTGCGCACACGGCCGGAATCGCTGCTCCGCGAGGGCGAGCCGCTGGTCCTGGGCGTGGGGGAGGTGCTGCCGTTCTCACCCACCCGGCGGCGCGCGGCGTCGTTGCCCGTCGACGTGGCGCGGACGATCGAGGACGCGCTCGCCGTGCTGGCGCTCGACGTCGTGCACGTGCACGAGCCGTTCGCGCCGAGCGCTTCGAGCGTCGCGCTGCGCCACTCGCGCGCACTCAACGTGGGCAGCTTCCACGCCCCCACCGAGCGCGTTCTCTCGACCCAGTTCACCGGCTCGATGACCCGGCGCCTGTTCGCCCGCCTGGACGCCCGGACGGCCTCCTTCCGCGCCACCCGGGAGCTGATGGCGCCGTTCTTCCCCGGCGACTACGAGGTGGTGTTGCCGGGAGCCGAGGTCGAGCCGCACGTGCCGCGGGGCGATCGCGTCGAGCTGCTGCTGTGCGCCGAAGAGGAACGCGCGGCGCTCAGGATCTTCCTGCGGGCGCTGCGCTCGGTCCCCGGCGACTGGCACGCCACAGTGTTCTCGCCCCGACCGCTCACGGTCCCCGCGAGCCTCAATCGCGGGTTGCGCGAACGGGTCGAGTTCGTCGATGCGGAGAGCCTTAACCGAGGTCCAGGCGCTGACTGTGGCCGACGTCATCGTGTTCGCCTCGGAGGGGATCCGGCCGGCGCCGGGCACGTTGCTCAGGGCCCTGGCGGCGGGGGTCGTCCCGGTCGCGTCCCGGCTGCCGGCGTACGAGGAGCTGCTGGCCGACGGTCGCTACGGGTTCGAGTTCGAGCCCGGCGACCTGGACACCCTGACCGCCCACCTGACGCGACTGGTCGCCGAACCGGAGCTGCGCGAGCGCGAGCGCGAGGAGATCGGAGGACTGCGAGCGACGTTCTCCTGGTCGCGCGTGGCCGGCGAGCTCGAGGCGATCTACGCCCGGCTGGTGGCGCGCCGCCACGACACGCGGGCCAACGGCCGCGTGCGCCAGCGGCTGCGGTCGCGACCGCTGATCGACGTCGATCTGCACATGCATACCGACCACTCCTCGGACTGCGCCACGCCGGTCGAGGTGCTCCTGGCCGAGGCGCGGGCGCGGGGCCTGGGCGCGATCGCGATCACCGACCACAACGAGATCTCCGGGGCCCTGGACGCCAGGGGCAAGGCCAGCGGAATCAAGGTGATCGTGGCCGAGGAGGTCAAGACGGCCGGCCAGGGCGAGGTGATCGGGCTGTTCATCGAGGAAAAGATCGCGCGCGGGATGACCCTTCCGGAGACGATCGCCGAGATCAAGCGCCAGGGCGGCCTCGTCTACGTGCCGCATCCGTTCGACCGGCTGCACTCGGTCCCCGACTACGAGCACCTGCTCGCGGTGATCGATGACGTCGACGCGATCGAGGTGTTCAACCCGAGGATCGCGATCGCCGAGTTCAACGACGAGGCCGTCCGGTTCGCGGCCAAGTACCGCATTCCGGCCGGCGCCGGATCGGATGCCCACGTCCCGCAGGGCCTCGGGTCGGTGCGGATCCGGATGCGCGACTTCGATGGACCCGAGGAATTCCTCGAGTCGCTGCGCGACGCCGACATCGTGCGTAATCCGGCTAGCCTGCTGTTCGTGCAGGCGCTCAAGTTCTTGCAAACGCGGGCGTTGCCGGAAGCGGCGCGACGGGCTTCGCGCGACCGGCGGGTCCGGCGCGTGGCGCGCAAGTCCTGATGCACTCGCAAGGACAAGCTCGCGAGCCGTCCAATCGGAGGAGCATGCCCGCAACCGACGACGAGATCCGCGAGAAATACCTCGAGCGGGCGATTCGCGAGCTGAACGCGTTCTCGCGCGAACTTCAGACGTGTCCGCACTGCCCTCGCGGAGCCCTGATGCCGGTACTCGGGTCGGGACATCCGCAGGCCGACATCTTCCTGATCAAGTACTCGGCCCGCCCGGCCGAGGTGGAGGAGGGGGTCGCGTTCTACGGACGCACGGGCAACGCGCTGATGAAGTCGCTCAAACGGCTGCAGATCGACCCGCTGGCGGTGTACGGAACGCTGTGCGTGAAGTGCCCGGTGGCCGACCCGGCGATGGCCGATCCTTCGTGCGTCGGACGCCTGGCCGAGGAGCTGACCATCGTCGCGCCCAAGATCATCGTCGTGATGGGTTCGGATGCCCTCACGGTCCTCAACGAGCTCGACTACCCGCTGGCTCGCGAGCTTGGCTCCACGTGCGGCGAGCTGCAGCAGTTCACGCCCTCGATCGACGCCCTGTACGTGCCCGACATCGACGAATCGCTCGACGAGGAACACGCGAAACGGTCGTTCTGGTCGGCCTTCCGGGTGCTCGGCCAGTGGTGGGTGGATCTACCTCCATACTGACCCGTCGTCGCCGCGCGGGGGCGGTTAGACTCGCGCCATGGACCTAGAAGAGAAGACGTTGGACAAGATCGGCGACCGCTGCGAGGAGTGCGGGACGAAGCTGACGCCGGCCGAGCTCCAGGCCGCGATGGAATCCGGGGGGCCCGCGCTCTGCTCGGTTCATGCCGACGAGGTCGTCCCGCTGACCGAGGACGCGCTCGAGTTCGACGAATAACCGGCCTCGCCGGAGCCTCGGGGCCGCGGACGCGGCCGGGCGGGGCTAATTCATCGTGAGGATGATCTTGCCCAGCTTGCCGCCGGCGGCGAAGCGGTCGTAGGCGTCGGGCGCCTGCTCCAGGGGATAGGCGGCGGCGACCGGGACGGTGAGCGCGCCGCTAGCCAGCAGCGGCAGCACCGAGCGCTCCATCGCACGAGCGGTGAGCGCTTTCTCCTCGAGCGGGCGGGGACGCAGCGTCGAGCCGTAGATGCGGGCGCGCTTGGCCATCAGCACCCCGAGATTGAGCTCGGCCTTGGCGCCGGCGGCGATCCCGATCACCGCGATCCGGCCCCATAGCTCGAGCGCCTGGAGGTTTTCGGCGAGGTTGAGCGCTCCGACGAGCTCGAGGATTACGTCGAAGGGGCCGTGCTCGGCGAACCCCTCCGGCTCGATCACCGTGGCCCCCAGGCGCTTGACCGCGTCGTGGTTCTCCGGCCGGCGAACGGTCGCGGTGACGCGGGCGCCGGTGGCGCGACCGAGCTGGATCGCCGCGGTGCCGACGCCGCCCGCGCCGCCATGGACCAGCAGCCGCTCGCCGGATTTGAGGCCGGCCTGCGTGAACAGTGCGTCGTGGGCGGTGGTGAACACCTCGGGCACGCCGCCCGCCTCGATGAAGCTGAGGTTCTCGGGAATCGGCATCAGGATGCGCTCGTGGACGACGGCCAGCTCGGCCTCGCCACCGCCGGCGACGATCCCCATCACCCGATCGCCCTCGTTGAAACGCATTCCCTGGGGTCCGACGGCGATCACCTCGCCGGCCAACTCCAGACCGGGGATGTCCTGCGGGGCGCCCGGGGGCGCCGGGTAGTGGCCCCGCCACTGCATCATGTCGGCGCCGTTGATCCCGGCGGCGCGGACGCGCACCAGCACCTCGCCGGTCCCCGGAGACGGGTCGGGATGGGTCTGGACGCTCAGCTCGCCGTTGCGAATCGTGACCGCGCGCACGTTGCGCGGAACCCTATCCGAGGACGGCGGGGCCACGGGTATCGTCGGTGCGATGGATCACGGGCTCCGCAGGCGGCCGATCGCGCTGTCGGTGTTGGCGACGTTGATCGCCGCGCTCGCGGTGGTCGTGATCGCGAGGGTGACGGGGGCGAAGGCGGTCGGGCGGGCATTTGACGACTTCGATCCAAGCTGGATCGCGTTGATCGCGGGGGGCGAGCTGGTGGCGTACGCGGCCTACGTGTTGGCCTACAGATCGATCGCGTCCGTGCACGGACACGCGCCGCTCGCGCTGCCGCTGGTGGCTCGCATCGTCGTAGCCGGGTTCGGGCCGTTCTCGATCGGTGGTGGCTTTGGCGTGGACCGCCGGGCGCTGGAGGCGCTGCACGAGGACGAGCACAGCGCGCGCGTGCGGGTGATTTCGCTGGGCGTTCTCGAGTGGGCGGTGTTGGCGCCGGCGACGTGCGTCGTATCGATCGTGTTTCTGGTCGAGGGGGCGGACATCCTGCCATCGCTTCTGTGGCCGTGGGCGGTCTTGGTACCGGCTGGATTTGGCTTTGGTCTATGGGCAAGCGTCTCGCCTCGCGTTCAGCGATGGCTGGGCGGTGGCGGCCGGGTGAGGGCGTGGGCCGCGAGCGGGGTCGAAGCGATGGGCGTGCTGCGGATGCTGATCAGGAGTCCACGAACGTACGCCGGGGCGTGGCTGGGGACCGCGCTGTACTGGGCGGCCGACATCTGCGCCTTCTACGGTGGCCTACGGACCTTCGGCCTCGTGCCGAGTCCGGGCAAGGTGATCCTTGCCTATGCCACCGGCTACGCGGCGACCCGTCGCTCGCTGCCGCTCGGAGGGGCGGGATTGACCGAGGTGCTGATGACCTATTCCCTCTACTGGGTCCGCCTGCCGCTCGCTCCGTCGCTCGGGGCGGTGGTCGCCTACCGGCTGTTCAACCTGCTGCTCGCAGCGATGCCCGGTCTGATCGCGCACCACCAGCTCGAGCGAGAACTGGCTGAGGTCGGCGAAGCGCGAGCGCGTCGGCTTCGTCGCGCGAGATTGCGGGGCGGCCGCTCGCGATGAGGATGGGCCCGAGCGCGGTCAGCGGACCAGCTGCGCCACGCACTCGATGTGCGGCGTCTGCGGGAACATGTCGACGGGGCGGACCTTGGCCAGGGTGTATCCGGCCTCGACCAGCTGGGCCGCGTTCGGGGCCAGCGTCGTGGGGTTGCACGAGACGTACACGATCCGTTTCGGTGCCGACTCGATGATCCGGCGCACGACCTTCTGCGACAACCCCGCCCGTGGCGGGTCGACGACGAGCACGTCGGGCCGGCCGGCGGTCTTGACGAGCTCGCGCACGGCGAGGCGCACATCGCCGGCGAAGAACCGCGCGTTGTCGATCTCGTTCAGCTCCGCGTTGGCGATCGCGTCGACGACCGCCTCCTCGATCAGCTCGAGCCCCCACACCTCGGCGGCGCGGGGCGCCATCTGGAGGCCGATCGTGCCGATCCCGCAGTACAGGTCGTAGAGCCGTTCGAAGCCGCCCAGCTCGGCGTACTGGATGGCGAGCCCGTAGAGCTGCTCGGCCATCTCGGTGTTGGTCTGAAAGAACGCTTGGGGGGAGATCCGCAAGCGCATCCCGCCGAGCTCCTCGTCGAGGCGATCAACGCCGGCCAGCAACTCGGTCTCGCCGCCGTAGGTGACCTCGGCCACGGTGTCGACCGTCGTCCTCAGAAGCCCATCGTACGGCGCGGCGGCGGCGATCAGCGGCTCGGGGTCAAGCGCGCCGGGACTCGTGACCAGGCGGGCCTGGATCTGCCCCGTGCGGCGGCCCTCGCGGATGACGAGGTTGCGCAGCAGGCCTTCGCCGCTGCGGCGGTCATAGGCGGTCAGGTCGTGGGCCCGGCAGACGGCGACGATCCGCTCGCGCAGCGCGTTGGCGGGCTCGGAGGCGAGCAGGCAGTCGCGGACCTCGACGATCTCCTCCCAGTGGCCGGGGGCGTGGAACCCGCAGATCAGCCGGCCGGTGGCGTCGGTCCCGAACGAGTACTCGAGCTTGTTGCGGTAGCGCCACTGCTCGAGCGCCGGGACGATCGGCTCCAGTTCGTAACCGTCGAGGTGCCCGATCCGCCCCAGGGCGTCCTTGACCTGCGCCTGCTTGACGTCTAGCTGGAGCGCATAGGGGAGGACCTGCCAGGGGGCGCCGGGATGGTCGGCCCGCGGGGCGATCCGGTCCGGGCTGGGCTCGAGGATCTCGAGCACGCGGGCCTCGGCGTACGCGCGCTTGCTCTTGCCGACGACCGCCGTCAACCGATCGCCCGGCACCCCGCCCTGGACGAACACCACGTACCCGTCATGGCGGGCGACGCCGGCGCCGCCGAAGGCCAGCGCGTCGATCGTCAACTCGAGTTGGTCGCCGCGCTGCGGTCGCGGCTGGGGCCGGGCGGTGGTCGTCATCTCTCTAGGATGGCAGCCCCATGGATCTCGACGGCTACGAGCGCTCGGCCGAGGCGTTCATCTCGGAGCGCGAGAAGGAGTTCTACCTCCACTACGCCGGCCACCAGCAGAGCTACGACGTCGAGGCGATCTACGATCGCCACCGCGATCTGTTCGACCCCGCCTCCGTCGAGGCGTTGCGCGAGCTGGTGTCGGCGACCACGGCGGGGAGCGAGCACCGCCGCAGGCTCGAGATCTTGCTCGACTTCGCGATCGAGGGGCTGATTGGCCAGACGACGAAGGAGCTGGAGGGCGAGTTGGCCCGCCGCGAGGCGGCTTTGTCGATCGAGCTCGACGGAGAGCGGATCGGCTTCCGGGAGTCCTCGGTCGTGCAAGCCAACGAGCCAGATGGCGAGCGCCGGGCGGAGCTCGAGGCGGCCCGGCTGGCGTTGACCGAGCGCGAGCTCGGCCCGCTGTATGAGGAGCTCGTGGAGCGCCAGCACGCCGGCGCGATCGAGCTCGGGTATCCGAGTTATCGCGCGATGTGCGCGATCACGAAGGGCATCGACCTCGAGCGACTGGGTCGGCAAACGGCCGCGTTCGAGGCGCGGACGCGCGCGTCGTACCCCCCGCTGCTCGACCCCGAGCTGCGGCGCACGGTGGGGTTCGGGCTGGATCAGCTGCGCCGCTCTGACTTCGCGCGCTTCTTCCGCGCCCCCGAGGCCGACTCGCTGTTCCCCGGCGACCGGCTGGTGGACAGCTTCGTGCAGACGATGCGCGGGCTCGGCATCGAGATCGCGGCCCAGCCCGGGGTGACGCTCGACGTCGAGTCGCGCCCCGGCAAGTCGCCGCGGGCGTTCTGCGCTCCGGTGCGCGCGCCGGGGGAGGTGTATCTGGTGATCGCGCCGGTCGGCGGCCCCGACGACTATGCGGCACTGTTCCACGAGGGCGGCCACACCGAGCATTTCGCCCACATGGCGCCTGCGCTGCCCGTGGAATACCGCCTGATGGGGGACAACGGGATCACCGAGTGCTTCGCCTTCCTGTTCGATCACCTCGTCGAGGACCCGACCTGGTTGCGCGTCCAGCTGGGGATCGAGGACGCGGACGCGCTCGTGGCTCACGCGCGCGCCGTGCGCCTGATCTACCTCCGCCGCTACACGGCCAAGCTCGCCTACGAACTCGAGCTGCACGGTTCGGTCTCGCTCGAGGGGATGCGCGCGCGGTATTCCGAGCTCCTGGGCGGGGCGCTGATGGTGCCGTGGTCTGGCGAGACGTACCTGTCCGACGTCGATCCCGCCTTCTATTGCGCGGCCTACCTGCGGGCGTGGGCGCTCGAGGCCCATCTCCGTCGCTACCTGGAGGAGCGGTTCGGCCCCGAGTGGTTCACGGCGGCCGAGGCGGGCGAGGTCCTGCGCGGGCTGTGGGGTCAAGGCCAGCGACTGCGGGCCGAGGAGATGCTGGCCGAGCTCACCGGAGAGGAACTCGACTTCGCCCCGCTGGCGGCCGAGTTCCCGGATTAGCGGGCGCTGCGTGCGGCTTGAGCGGTCGTGCTTCCGTGCGGGGCTGTCGCGGTGTGAGCGGCCGATGGGTGCGTGGGGGATCCGTCAGGTATAGGCCGACGGATCCCCCACGCCACCCCGCCACTTTCTCCTCGGGAAGTAGCTAGCGCGTCAGCAGCTCGAGCAGCGCCTTCTGGGCGTGGCGGCGATTCTCAGCCTGATCCCAGATCCGCTGCCGGGAGCCGTAGAGGACGCTCTCGGTGATCTCCTCGCCGGGATGGGCGGGCAGACAGTGCAGGGCGATCGCACGTGGCGCGGCGAGGTCCATCAGGGCGTCGTCCACGCGGTAGGGCGCGAGCGCGCGCCTGCGCGCGGCCGCCGAGTCGGGATCGTCGTTCATGCTGACCCACACGTCGGTGTACACCGCGTCGACCCCTCGCACGGCCCACTGGGGCTCTGGTTCGAGGATGGCTCCGGCGGGCGGCTCGGATAACTCGTACCCGGGTGGGGACGCGACCGTGACCTCGACCCCGGCGAGCGCGCCGAGGATCACCAGCGACCGCGCCACGTTGTTGCCGTCGCCGACGTAGGCGACCCGAAGGCCGCGGAGGGTCCCGAAGGTCTCCTTCAGCGTGAGCAGGTCGGCCAGCCCCTGACAGGGATGGTGACCGGCGGTGAGCATGTTGATCACGGGGACCGTCGCGTGCGCGGCCAGTTCGGCCACGAGTTCGTCGGGACCGGTGCGGATGCCGATTGCCGCGACGTGGCGCGAGAGGACATACGCGGTGTCGCGAATCGACTCGCCGCGCGTCAGCTGCAGATCCTCGGTCCGCAGCACCATCGGGTAGCCGCCCAGCTCGACGATGCCCGCCTCGAACGAGACCCTGGTTCTCGTGCTCGGCCGCTGAAAGATGAGCGCCACCGTCCGGCCGGCGAGCGCGTCGGACCCGCGCGGGTCGGCCTTCAGGGCCAGCGCGCGGTCGAGCAACGCATCGAGCTCGTCGGGGCTGAGCTCTTCGCCGGTGAGCAGGTGGCGGGGCAAGCCCGGCAGTGTACGTTGGCTTAGTGGCCCCTTTCGCAAATACGACGACAAGAACCACTGAGATGGGAGTTGACGTCCTGACCTGGAACCTGATGCACGGGCGATCGATCCCGCCGGCCGGACGCGAGTTGTTCGACGAGTTCACGGACGCGCTGGCAACCTGGCCGTGGGACTTCGCGCTACTCCAGGAGGCGCCCCCATGGTGGCCGGCGCTGCTGCGCCGCCGCCTCGGCTGCGGCTACGGCCTGGTCCTCACCTCGCGAAACTCGCTGCTGCCGGTCCGGCGGGCGATCGCCCGCCGCTGGCCCGACGTGATCAAGTCAAACGGGGGCGGGGCGAACGCGATCCTGGTCAGAGGCCATCGCGTGATCGAGCATCGCGGCCGCCTGTTGCGGCGGTTCCCGGAGCGCCGCTGGCTGCACGCGGTGCGAACCGCATCGGGGCCGTGGATCGGGAACCTGCACGCCGGAGGCACCCTGCGCGAGGCCCGCCTCGCAGCCGAGACGATCTTGCACTGGGCCGGCGCCGAGCCGATCGTGCTCGGCGGCGATTTCAACCTCCGCGAACTGCCGCTCCACGGATTCACGAGCGCGGCGGTCTCCCGGCCCGACCACATCCTCGTCCGCGGCCTCGACATCCTGGCGCCCGGGCGAGCGCTTCCCCACGGACGGCTGTCCGATCACACGCCCGTGCTGGCGCGGCTGGGTTACGCGAGCTGAGACGCCCGCCGCTGAACCAGGTCGACGATCTCGGGCGGCGCGGTGAGGGGCGAGCCGCTGTTGAACGGCGGCTGCGGGTCGTACTCGATCCCCAACTGGATTCCCTGCGCCAGCTCGGGGCCCGCGATGTGCGCGGCCACCGTCAGGGCCATATCGATCCCCGCCGAAACGCCGGCGGCCGTGATCACCTTGCCCTGCTCGACCACCCGGCGCGCGACCGGCGTAGCGCCGTATTCGCGCAGCGCGTCGAGCAGCATCCAGTGGGTGGTCGCCTCGAGCCCGTCGAGGATGCCGGCGGCGGCGAGGACCAGCGAACCGGTGCAGACCGAGGTCGTCCACTCCGAGTGCGCGTGGGCGTGGCGCACCCACTCGAGCATCGTCTCGTCGATCATCAGGGCCCGCGTCCCGAACCCGCCGGGGATGACGATCACCTCCGGCTCGGGGAGCTCGTCGAGCGCGCGGTCGGCGGTGAGGGCCAGCATCTCAGTCTCGGTCCGCTTTGGGCCCGGCTCCTCGGCGATGAAGTGGACGGTGGCGCCGGGCAGGCGCGAGAGGACCTCGTAGGGGCCCACCGCATCGAGGGCCGTGAGACGGTCGAAGATCGGGATCGCGATGTTCATGCAGCTGCGCTCCTGTGGCTGATCGGGGTTACGGTGGCGAAGCGGTCTCGGTAGTCGCTCGGGCTGACGCGGAGGCGTCGTCCGAACGCGCGGCGCAGCGTCTCGACGGTCCCGAACCCGCACCGTCGCGAGATCTGCTCGAGCTGGAGATCGGTCGTCTCGAGCAAGGTGCGCGCCCGTTCCAGCCGCAGCGACTCGACGTACGCGCTCGGCGTCTGGCCGGTCTCGCGCTTGAACACCCGCGCGAAGTTGCGCTGGCTCATGAAGCACCGCTCGGCCAGCGAGGCGACCGAGAGCTCGTCGTCGAGGTTGTCGACCATCCACTCCTGGAGCTCGCGGATGCCCGGCCGCAGCGCGGCCTGCCCTTGGAGACCGGCGCTGAACTGTGCCTGACCCCCGGGGCGGCGGATGAACAGGACGAGACTGCGGGCGACCTCGAGCGCCACCGAGCGGCCGAGATCCTCCTCGACCAGGGCGAGGGCGAGGTCGATGCCGGCGGTCACCCCGGCCGAGGTGTAGACGTTCCCGTCGCGTACGAAGATCGGGTTCGGGTCGACCTCGACGTCGGGGTAAGTGCGCTTGAGCGCCGCGCACGCGCCCCAGTGCGTGGTGGCGCGGCGGCCATCGAGCAGGCCGGCGCGCGCCAGAAGGAATGCGCCGGTGCAGACCGAGCACACCCGGCGCGAGCGCAACGCGGCCAGGCGGAGCCATGAGACCAGCCGCTCGTCCCCGCCCGCGCGAGCTGTACCGGTGCCGCCGGCCACGATCAGCGTGTCGATTGGCCCGCGGCACTCCTCGAGCGAGTGCTCGGGGACCAGCTCGATGCCGCTGCTGGTCAGGATCGAGGCGCCGTCTCCCGCCACCACCTCGATTCGGTAGGTGGGGCCGGGGGTCGAGCGCTGGGCCTGTGAGAAGACCTCGGTGGGACCGATCAGGTCCAGCGCTTGCACGCCGGGGAAGGCGAGAAAGACGATTCGACGGCTCATCTCGGCGATGATGGCGCGCGCGGCGCCTGGCCGCAATGACAATCAGGAGACGATTTCGGCCACTGTTGGCCGGGTCAGTGGCCATGGAGCGGGGTCCCCACCGACCGGGGTCAGCCGTTCACCCTCCGCGCGAGCGCAGCCCGAAGCCGCGCAGCATCAGCAGTGCCTTCTCGCCCAGGGTCCCGCGCCCCGGGAGGACCCCGAGCTGGACCGCGGCGTCGTAGAGGTCGAAGAACGCCCGCACGCGCATCAGGCGCTCGTGGCGCAGCTCGCAGTAGAACACGCAGTGCACAACGACGAACCGGTTGGTAGCCGGCAGCCCCTCGATCTGGGCCCGATGGGTGCCCAGCACCTTGCACGGGGCGGCGGCGAAGCGATCGTTGGCCAGCCGCTCGCCGGTCCGTTCGAGCCGGGCATCGGGGAACCCGCTCCACAGCCGCGCGGCGTGCCCGGTGAGCTGATCGAGCCCCTCGAGCGGCTCCTCGGTGAGCGGATCCTCGTAGTGGACGTCCGCAGTGCAGACCTCGGCGAACGCCTCGGGATCCTTGCCCGACCACGCCTTCTCCCACTGATCGAACATCGCGTCGATGGCCTCGGGAACGCGACGCGAGAGATCGGAGGATGACGAGGTCACGGAGCTCCCGGAGCGTCGAACACCGGCAGGCCCTCGTCGGGCGTCGAGGCCTCGGCGTAGCGCCGGCGCGGAATCCGGCCCGCCCGCCTGGCCAGCACGCCCGCCTCGACCGCCAGCCGGATCGAGCGCGCCATCGCCACCGGGTCGTGCGAACGCGAGATCGCGCTCGCGCACAGGACGGCGTCGCAGCCGAGCTCCATGGCCAGCGTGGCGTCGGATGCAGTCCCGATCCCGGCATCAAGCACCACCGGCACGCCGGCCCGCTCGATGATGATCGAGAGGTTGTACGGATTCCGAATCCCCATGCCGCTGCCGATCGGCGAGCCCAGCGGCATCACCGCGACGCACCCCACGTCCTCGAGCCGGCGGGCCAGGACGGGGTCGTCGGTCGTGTAGGGGAGGACGACAAACCCATCGTCGACCAGGGCCTCGGCGGCCGCGACGAGCTCGACGGCGTCGGGCAGCAGCGTGCGGTCGTCGCCGATCACCTCGAGCTTGATCCAGTCGGTCTCGAACGCCTCGCGCGCGAGCTGGGCGGTGATGATCGCGTCGCGGGCGGTGAAGCAGCCGGCGGTGTTGGGCAGCACGGCGACGCCGCCGCGATCCAGCACGTCGAGGATCGAGCCGCGGGCTTGCGGATCCAGGCGCCGGAGCGCCACCGTGCACAGCTCGGTCCCCGACGCGGCCAGCGCGTCGCCGAGGATCTCGTGATTATCGAAGCCTCCGGTGCCGAGGATCAGACGCGAGCTGAAGATCCGATCGGCGATCTGAAGCGGTTCGGGCAAGACGCTCATCCTCCCTGAATCGCCGACACGACCTCGATCTGAGCGCCGGTCGACAGCATCGTGCGCTCCCAGTCGGTGCGTGGGACGACCTCGCCGCTGACCGCCACCGCGACTCCCCGCCCGAGGGCGCTGCTGGTCAGCAGCTCCACCGCGGTGGCGACGGTAGCGCCCGCGGGAAGCTCCCGATCCTGGCCGTTGACGGTCACGCGCACGATCACGTTCCGACCGGAAGCTCGGCGAAGCGCGAGGGCGAGAACGGCGCGGCGAGCTCGGGCGGCTCCTCGCCGGTCAGCGCGGGAACGACGAGCTGGGCGGTGATCGGGGTGAGCAGGATCCCGTGGCGGTAGTGGCCGGTGGCCCAGTGCAACCCGCCGAGCGAGCCAGGCCCGAGCGCCGGCGCGTTGTCCGGCGTGCTCGGCCGCAGGCCGGCGATCAGCTCGTCGAACACGAGCTCGCTGAAGCCCGGCAGCAGCTCGATCGCGTCGCGCAGCAGCTCGAACACCGGGCCCGCCGTGACCGTGGTGTCGAACCCCTTTTCCTCGGTGGTGGCGCCGAGCACGTAGCGCCCGTCGCCACGGGGGACCACGTAGCCCGAGCCCTGCATGCGCAGGGCTCGGGTCATCAGACCCGGGCCGGACGGATCGTGGAATCGGAGGATCTGCCCTTTGACCGGCCGGATCGGGACCCTGGCGTCGTCGGGCAGGCCCCCGAGGGACCCCGACCAGACGCCGGTGGCGATCACCACGTGCTCGGCGGTAATCGATTCGCCGCCGGTCAGCATGAGGCCGGTTATCCGCTCGCCCGCGACCGAGAGTCGCTCAATCTCGGCCGAGGTCCGGATTTCGACGCCGGCGTTGATCGCGGCGAGGGCCAGGGCCTTGGTCAGTGTGCGGGGGTCGATCGCGTGGTCGTCGGGAACCTCCAGCGCGAGCCGCAGCGCGGGGGCGAGCGACGGCTCCAGCGCGCGGGCCTCGCTCGGGCGCAGGCGCCGCACCGGGAGGTCGAGCTCCTGGCGCAGCGTGAGCTCGCGCTCCAGCGCCGCCGCCTCGTCGTAGTCGCGCGCAACGGCGAGCGTGCCGCAGGCGAGGTAGCCGGGGTCCTGGCCCGACGCCTCTCCCAGCTCCTCGATGAACTGTGGATAAGCGCCCGCGCTGGCCAGGCTCAGGCCGAGCAGGGGCTGTTCACTGCGCCGGGCCTCGCTGATCGGCGCGATCATCCCCGCGGCTACGCGCGACGTCCCGCCCCCCGGCTCGCCGCGTTCGAACACGGCCACTCGCAGTCCCCGCTTCGCCGCCTGCCACGCCACCGCGAGCCCGATCGCCCCGCCCCCGGCGACGGCCACGTCCAATGCTCTGCTCCGATTCGTTGCGATGGCTTCCTCCGCCGGCATTACCCGGTTCAGGTTCAGACGGTCGGCGGATCTCGTGTCCGCCCTCTCAGCCCCGCAAGGGCTCCCGTTGAGATCCAATGCTAGCGCTCCGCTCGTGCCAGACTCAGGGCGTGTCCATTCGGCGCCAGCGCCTGTCGGCGGCCCACCTGTATCTAGTGTGCGACGCGCTCGAGCCGTCGGCGCTCGAGGCGGCGCTCGATGGCGGCGTCGATCTCGTCCAGCTGAGGATGAAGGACCGTCCCGACACGGAGATCGTGTCAGTCGCCCGGCGCTTTGCGCGGTTATGCGCCGAACACGGCGCGCTGTTCATCGTCAACGACCGTCCCGACCTCGCCACGGCGGTGGGGGCGGATGGCGTCCACATCGGCCAGGACGACGGGTCGGTGGCGGACGCTCGCGCGGTGGTCGGTCCGGATGCGCTGCTCGGCCTCTCCACGCATACGCCGGCACAGATCGATGCGGCCGAGGGAGTCGACTACATCGGGGTGGGTCCGGTTCACGCGACCCCGACCAAGCCCGGGCGGTCGGCGGTCGGGCTCGAGCTCGTGCGGTACGCCGCCGGGCACGCGCGGGTGCCGTGGTTCGCGATCGGCGGGATTTCGGCTGACAACGCGGACGCGGTGAGAGCCGCCGGGGCGACTCGGGTGGCCGTCGTGAGGGCGATCGGTGGCGCGGCGGACCCCAGGGAGGCGGCGCGTCGGTTGCGCAGGGTGATGGCGGGGAGAGAGGACGAGTCGGTGGCAGGGAGCGAGCGGGTTGGCGCAGCGCAGCCGTAAGCGTGGCCGGCGGGAGCGCCCAGCGGTGGCGACGGCACCCCCGAAACGTTCGCTAACGCCCGCGGAACCGCCCGCAGCGCCTGGGGAGCCGCCGGACCAGCCCCATCGCCGCGCGGCCCTGTACGCCCGCGCCGAAGAGCGCAACGCCGCAGCGCGGGCCCAGCTCGTGCCTCTGGGCGCGGGTGAGCGACCGTGGCCGATCACGGTCAGCGCGGCGCTGGCGACGGCGCTCGGCGCCGGCAACCTGATCGCGTTCGTGGCCGGCGCGAAGATCGGCGGCAAGCATCCGGCGGTCGGCGGGATCCTCGTGTTCTCGGCGCTGATGTTCGCGGCCGCCTACGGCCTGTGGCGGATGCGCTACTGGGCCGTGCTGGGCTTCATGGCGCTGCTGGCATTGACCGCGGCCCTGTTCGCGCTGCTGCTGACCGAGGCGAGCAACCTGCTCGGCTTCCTCGTGCCGCCGTTCATCATCGTCGGCGCCGGGTACCTGTTCTGGAAGCTCGTGCGCGTCCTGAGCCGGATCCAAATGCCAGCCTACCCGCGCCGCTAGCCGACGGCCTTATAGGCTAGGTATATGCCCGAATCCGCCTACGACTGCATCGTCATCGGCTCCGGCCCGGGCGGCTACGTGGCCGCGATTCGGGCCGCGCAGCTGGGGATGAAGACCGCCGTGATCGAGAGGGATCAGGTCGGCGGCCGGTGTCTGAACGTCGCCTGCATTCCGGCCAAGGCGGTGCTGCGCTCGGCCGACATCCTGACCGAGGTTCGTGACGCCGGCGAGTTCGGGATCAAGGTGGCGGAGCCCACGGTCGACTACGCCGCGGTCAGCGCCCGCCGCAAGAAGGTGATCTCGACCCTCACCGGCGGCGTCGCGGGGCTGTTCAAGAAGAACGGCATCGATCTGATCGAGGGCGTGGCCACCCTGGCCGGCGCCGGCGCGGTGAGCGTCAACGGTCAGCAGCTTCAGGCCAAGACGATCGTCCTCGCCACCGGGTCGGTGAAGAAGCCGATCCCGGGCACCAAGTTCTCGGGACGCGTGATCGGGACCGAGGAGGCGTGGGCATTGGACGAGCTCCCGAAGACGATGGCGGTCGTCGGCGCGGGAGCGTCGGGGTCGGAGATCGCGTCGGGCTACGCCCGTTTGGGCGTCGAGGTGATGCTGTTCGAGGCCCTCGACCGCGTCCTCCCGACCGAGGACGCCGACATTTCGCGCGTGGCCGAGCGCGGACTCAAGCGACAGGGAATAACCGTTCACACGGGCACGCTGGTCGAGAACGTCAACCCCGGCGAGTCGAGCGTGAGCTGCACCTACGGCGATCAGACGGGCGACTTCGAGTGGTTCGTGATCGCGGCGGGCCGAGGCCCGGACGTCGAGGGGCTCGGGCTCGACCCGGCGGGCGTGAAGCTCGAGGCCGGCGGGTTGATCGAGGTCGACGGCGCGATGCGGACCAGCGCGACGGGGATCTACGCCATCGGCGACCTCGTCCACGGCCCCGCGCTGGCCCACAAAGCCTCCGACGAGGGCGTGATCGCCGTCGAGGACGCTGCTGGCTTGGAGACCCATCCGATCGAGTACGTCGACATCCCGCGCGCCACGTTCTGCACCCCGAATGTCGGCAGCTTCGGCCTCACGGAGGCCCAGGCCCGCGAGCAGGGACACGACGTGGTGGTCGGAAAGGTCCAGTACGGCGCGGTCGGCGCGGGCACCGTGTACGGCGACCGCAACGGGCTGATCAAGATCGTCGGGGAGAAGCAATACGGGGAACTGCTGGGCGGACACATCGTCGGCACCCGCGCGACCGAGCTGATTCAGGAGCTCGTCAACGTCAAGGCGCTCGAGGGTGGCTATCCGGAGGTCGCGCGCACCATCCACGGCCACCCAACCCTGTCGGAGGCGGTAATGGAAGCGGCCCGTGCCGTCGATGGCTGGCTGATCCACGGCTGACGTTGGCGTCGGCGCCGCAGCCAGTCTTCTACTACGACCTCGGCAGCCCGGCGAGCTACCTGGTCGCGGAACGGATCAACAGCTCCCTCGCGGTAGTCCCGGAGTGGGAGCCGGTCCCGGCTGAGCGGCTCGACGCGCGGCGGGTCGAGGCGCCGCGGGTCCAGGCGACGCGGATCGAGGCGCCGCGGGTCGACGCGTTCGAGGGCGAGTTGGCGCGCGTGTCGATCGAGCGAATCGCCGCCCAGGACGGTTTGCAACCGCTGCGGTGGCCGTCGCAGTGGCCGCCCGATACGCGCCTGGCCACGCTCGCCGCCACCTACGCCAAGCGGATCGGGCGTGGCGTGGCGTTCTCGCTGGCCGCCTTCCGCCAGACGTTCGCGGCCGGACGCGACCTGGGCGAGGAGGACACCGTGCTGATCGCCGCCGCGGCGTGCGAGATGCACCCGGCGGCGCTGCTCAAGGCGGTCGCCCTGCGCGCCACCGAGGAAGGGCTGGAGCGCGCCGTCGCTCGCGCCCGCGGCGCCGGCGTGCGCATGCTGCCGGCAATTCAGATCGGGTCGCTGCTGTTCGAAGGCGAACGCGCGGACAAGCTGGCCGCGCACGTATGCGCAAATCGGGCGTCAAGACCACAGTGAGTTGGGCGTGAAGGCGAATCGCGCCTATGAGCTGATCGTCTCGCGCGAGAGCCACGAACCAGCGTTCCTGGCCGGCCCGCAGCGGGTTGACCGGATCGAGGTAGTGTCGATCGACGACGGCGAGGTGGTGCTGTTCTGGAACCTGCCCGCCAAGGAGGCTTCGAAGCTCGTCCGCGAGTTGCGCGGCGATCTCGTCGGCCTCGACGTCGAGGCGTTCCTCGACAAGTGGGAGGGCGCTGATCACGGAGCCGACTCGTAGTCGTCGGCGCCGCTCGATGGTGAGCCTCCGTTCGGCGGAGAGCAGTAGCTATGTTTGATCGATCGTGGAGCTGACCGCCGCCAAGGGAGTGACGGAGATCGTCGCGCCGAGCCGCGCCGAGCGGACGATCGCCCGCCGCAGCGCCGAGGCACGCGCAACGATCCCCGACCTCGAGCTGAGCGCCGAGGTCGACATGACCACCGCCGTCGCCCGGGGCCTTCCGATCGACGCCGCCCTGGTGCGGGCGTGCGCCGCGGCATTGCGGGAGAACCCGCTGGCCAACGGTTCCTACCGCGACGGCAACTACGAACTGCACTCGCGCATCAACATCGGGATCACGATCGAGACCGAGGACGGGTTCGTCGTCCCCACCGTGCTCGACGCCGACCAGAAGTCGCTGGCCGAGCTCGAGGCCGAGCTGGAGCTGCTCGCGGCCAGGGCTGGGGAGGGCGAGCTCTCGCCCCCCGACCTGTCGGGCGCGACCTTCACCGTCTCCAACCCCGGCCACAACGGCGTGGCGCGAGCGGCCCCGATCATCATCTCGCCGCAGGCGGCGGCGCTGGCGGCCGGCGCCATCCGCTCAGTCCCGGTCGTCCGCGGTCCGGCGATCGTTCCCGGCCACGTGATGACCCTCACGCTGGCGTGCGACCACCGGATCCTGTTCGGCTCGCGGGCCGCGCGGTTCCTCGGGCAAATCAGCGCGCTGCTCGAGGACGCGGGCCCCTAAACAGGGCTCGCGACCGCATCGGACCGTCCGGCGGGCAGAATTTGCTGCGATGACCCAGGCGAGCGCACTCGCGGAGGGGCTGCGGGGAGCCGTAAGCGACGAGCGTGTCCTGGCTGCCATCGCATCGATCCCGCGCGAGCGGTTCGTCTCCGAGCGCGACCGCGATCACGCCTACGACAACGTCGCGCTGCCGATCGCCTGCGGTCAGACGATCTCCCAGCCGCTCGTGGTGGCGCGGATGCTCGAAGTGCTCGAGCTGAAGCCGGAGGATCGGGTGCTCGACGTCGGCACCGGCTCGGGCTACCACGCCGCGCTACTGGCGCTCCTCGCCGGGCAGGTGTGGACGATCGAGCGCCACGCCGAGCTGGCCACGCAGGCGGAACGGAGGATCACCGGCCTCGGGCTCGACAACGTGCAGTTCGTGATCGGCGACGGCTGGAACGGACTGCCCGACGAGGCGCCGTTCGACGCGATCAACGTCGCCGCCGCCACCGGGGAGACGTTCCCGTCCGTGCTCGAGCAGCAGCTAGCGCTGGGCGGGCGGCTGGTGGCGCCGGTCGGGGGGCGCAGCCAGTACCTGATCCGCACCCGCCGTACGCGGCGGGGGTTCGAGCACGTGCGGCTCGAGGCGGTCCGGTTCGTGCCGCTGGTTCGGGGGCGCTGAGGGCAATCTCCCGGCGTCTCCAAACGTAGGTGGCGCTCCCGTCACGAGTTTGGCCGGGTTGAGGGTCGAGTTAGCTGGGGAAGGGGGTGGTTGGGGGCGATCGCTGTGGACGTGGACACGACCGACCCCGGGCTGGCCTTGTGCGATCGTGACAAGGGGTCTCCGGAGCTCGAAGGGCGGTTAGTCCCGAACTTTGGCAAGTATCCGCCACCCCCCGGCGGAAAGTTGCCAGAGTTCGCGATGAACGGTCGGCTTCACCGGGGGGCGCCGCCAAGAGAAGCGGGCCCAACGGCCCCTCAGAACAGCCGGCGGCCCCCTGCCCGAGCGCCCTCGACCGCGACCGCCTCCGCCGCCGCGCCGCCGCCGGCCTCACCCCCGAGCCGCCGGCGCATCACCTCGACCGCCACCGGGTTGTCGTCGATCAGCACGAACCGCCGGCCGAGCTGCCGGCACACCGCGCCGAGCGTTCCGGACCCGGCGAAGGGATCGAGGCACCAGCCCCCGGGGCGGGAGGAGGCGGCGACGATCCGGCGCAGGACGCCCTCGGGCTTCTGGGTCGGGTAGCCGGTCTTCTCGTGGCCATTGGTGGGGACGATCGTGTGAAACCACACGTCGGTGGGTCGTTTGCCGCGGGCGGCCTTTTCGGCGCTGACCAGGCCGGGGGCCATGTAGGGCTCGCGCTCGACGGCCTCGGGATCGAAGTGATGGCCGCCGGGGGAGCGCACGTAGACGAGGATCGTGTCGTGTTTGGCGGGCCAGCGGCGGCGCGGCTTGGCGCCGTAGTCGTAGGTCCAGATGAGCTCGTTGAGGAAGGCGTCGCGGCCGAAGATCTCGTCGAGGAGCAGCTTGCAGTAATGGGCTTCCCGGTAGTCGATGTGGAAGTACAAGGTCCCGTGCGGGGCCAGCAGGTCCCGGACCGCGCGCACGCGGGGCTCGAGAAAGCCGAGATAGTCGGCGAACTGATCGTCATAGCTGAGCGTCTGCAGGAGCCGCGAGGCGTAACGCCGGCCACCGAACCCGGTCCGGTCGCCGTCGACGTCGGCCGACACCGATAGGGTCCGCCGCGCCTGGGCGCGACCGGTGTTGAAAGGAGGGTCGAGGTACGCGACGTCGAACGCTCCATCCGGCAACTTGCACAGCGCGGTAGAGTTTTCGCCGGCGACGACTAAATCGTCGCTAAGGAGGAGTTGGTCCGCCGAGCTACAAATCCGCACGGACCGGGACCGTAGCTCGCAAAGAGGACGTCTTACGTCTAGCTTACGGCCCTAATGGATAGGATCACGTAGCAGTGATACGCCGGTGGTATAACGCTCTGCTTGAGCATCCGCTTCGAGGTCGAGTAACTCGCTACACGCTCGGCTCGATAGTCGCGGCCACCACCAGCGGCGTGGTGTTCGCGATCATGTACGTGCTGCACTTCGATACGACCGCGTGCTCGGTGGTGGCGTTCATCGCCGGGGCGATCCCCAACTGGATCCTCAACCGCCGCTGGGCGTGGAAGATACAGGGCAAGGTGGCGATCGGGCGCGAGGTGATCGCCTACATTCTGGTATCCGCGCTGACCCTGCTGATTACGGCCGAGGCGACGGGCTGGACCCAGGGTCAGGTGCAGAACATCCCGGCGCACCACGGGATTCGCGTGGCGCTCGTGACGGCATCCTACCTGGCCGTCTTCGCGATCCTGTTCGTGGCCCGCTTCGCGATCTACGAATTGTGGATCTTCTCCGGCGAGAGCCGCGTGCGAGCGGCCTTGCGGTCGCGCCGCCAGGTGTGGACGGCGGCGCGGGCAAACCGCACGCCGTAGCCGAAGTTTCCGCCCTTCTTGGTCCCGGTCGCGTAGACGCCGCGATCGCGCATCGTCGTGGGCACTTCGGCGAGGCGGAATCCGTTCAGCGCGGCGCTGATCATCAACTCGGAGGCCTGGTACTGGGGCTGCTGGAGCGTGACCGCCGCGGTCACGTCGGAGCGCATCGCCCGCAGGCCACACGCGGGATCCGTGATTCGGTGGCGGACGAGCACGGTGATCATGGCGCCGAACACGAGCACGCCAAGATGCCGGACCCGGTCGGTGGTCAGCTCGGCGCCTAGCCGCCTCGAGCCCGAGACGAAGTCGGCGCGCCCGGAGAGGATCGGCTCGACCACGCGGGCAAGCTCCTCGGGCTCGTACTGACCGTCGGCGTCGATCGTGGCGATCACCTGGGCGCCTCGGGCCCGCGCAAGCCAGTAGCCGAGCTTCAGGGCGGCGCCCTGGCCGCGGTTGACCGGCACGTCGCACACGAGCGCGCCGGCCTCGGCCGCCTGCGCCGCGGTCGCGTCGGATGCTCCGTCGACTACGACGATCACCTCGGTCGCCAACCCAGCCACCTCGCGTGGGATCTCCGCCACCACGTCCGCCACGGTCGGCGCCTCGTTGAAGGCGGGGATCACGATCGCCAGCGGCGCGCCGACGGCGGCCGGGTGGGCGGCCAGGAACGTGCGCACGGGGCCCTTCTCGACGGGGGACAGCAACGCGAACTGCTCCTCGAAGACGAACGGCTTGCGCACGGCCAGGCTCATGACTCCTCCACGGCGCCCGACACCGTCCCGACCGCGCCGACGCCGGCGCTGACCGCCTCGAGATCGATCCGCGACCATTCCTCCCACACGCCCTGGAGTCCAGCGGCGAAGTCGTAGCGGGGCGCCCAGCCGGCGGCTCGCGCGCGGCTGGGGTCGACGACCACGGCGGGCATCTCGCCGGGCCGGGCGGGGCCGTGGCGGACGCTCAGGTCGGCTCCGGTCACGGCTCGAACGGCATCGATGACCTCCAGAACCGACAACGAGGTGCCGGTGCCGATCACGATCGGGCCGTGCCAGTCCTGGCTCAGCAAACCGAGGCGAACGGCGGCGACCACGTCGCTGACGTGCACGTAATCGCGCACCTGGAGGCCATCGCCGTAGATTTCGAACTCATTCCCGAGTCGGATCGCCCGCATCAGGCGGGCGACGATGCTGTCCTTAGCCTGCATCCCGGGGCCGTACACGTTGGTCAGCCTAAGACAGGCGCAGCGTAGCCCGTAGGACGCCGTATAGGCCGACATCAGCATCTCGGCGGCGGCTTTGGTGGCGCCGTAGGGGGTCAGCGGCCGCAATATCGCCGTCTCCGTGATCGCGGGGGCCTCCATCGGTCCCGTCACCGCGTTGGTGGAGGCGAACACGAGCGCGGTCGCCCCGGCGGCGCGGGCGGCCTCGAGCAGGGCGGCCGTGGCCGCCACGTTGGTCCGGAAGGTCAGCTCAGGATGCTGGAGCGAGCGCAGCACCGAGGTGACGGCGGCGAGGTGAACGACCGCGTCGACTCCGCCCTCGAGCGCGCTTTCCAGCACCTCGGGATCGGCGATCTCGCCGATCACGATCTCAACCGCCGGATCGGGATGAGGCTGGAGATCGAGGACGCGCACGAGCGCGCCGTCGCCCGCGAGCTCAGCGGCGACCCGACGACCGACGAACCCCGACCCCCCAGTGACCAAGATCCGACGCCCGTCCAGCCCCCCCACCGAAACGTTCATCCACCCACCGGATCGCTCACGTCTTGGCCAGCGCGCCCGTAGCGGTCTGCGGCAACTCGCTCGCGGTGTCCTGCCAGCGGACGGTGGGCATGATCGCGGCGAGATCCACGCGGTCCTTGTGGCGCTCGACCACGTCGAACAGATGGTCGATCAACGTCGTGGACAGCAGCGTGGGCTTCAACCCGAGACCCTCGAGTGCAGTGTGGACGACGTTGTAGTAGTGGTCGTAGATCTCGACGCGCGGGTTGTCGACGTGCTCGATCGTCGCCTCGCCCGGGTACTCGTTGGCGATCGTCTCGGCGATCTGGTTGATCGAAAGCGTCTCGGTCATCTGATTGAAGACGCGGAACTCGCCCCGGTCGGCGGGCGTCTCCGAGGCCAGGCGGATGCACTCGACCGTGTCGACAATGTTTATCAGCCCCCGGGTCTGGGAGCCCTTGCCGTACACGGTCAGCGAATGCCCCAACACCGCCTGGATCACCATCCGGTTGAGCACCGTGCCGAACACGCCGTCGTAGTCGAACCGCGTCCACAGCCGGGGGTCGAGCTTGGTCTGCTCGGTGTCCGCGCCGTAGACGACGCCCTGGTTGAGGTCGGTGGCCCGCAGGCCCCAGATGCGACAACCAAACTCGATGTTGTGGCTGTCGTGCACTTTCGACAGGTGATAGAAGGAGCCGGGCTTCTTCGGGTAGATCATGCGATCCTTGCGGCCCTTGTGCTCGATCTCGATCCACCCCTCCTCGATGTCGATGTTGGGCTGTCCGTACTCGCCCATCGTCCCCAGCTTCACGAGATGGATTTCACGATCGATGTCGGCGATCGCGTACATCACGTTGAGGGTGCCGACGACGTTGTTGGTCTGGGTGTAGACGGCGTGAGCCTGGCTGATCATCGAGTAAGGCGCGGCGCGCTGCTCGGCGAAGTGGACGATCGTGTCGGGACGGAAATCGCCGACCATCTGATGCACGAACGCGGCGTCGCAGAGGTCGCCGACGTACGACTTGGTCGTCTTCCCGGTCAGCTCCTTCCAAGCCGCAATGCGCTCCTCGAGGGTGCAGATCGGAACGAGGCTCTCGACGCCCATCTCCTCGTCGTAGCCGCGACGGGCGAAGTTGTCGCAAACCCCAACCTCGTGGCCGAGGGCGGAGAGGTGGAGGGCCGTCGGCCACCCGAGGTAGCCGTCACCACCTAGAACCAAGATTTGCATACGGATGCTCCAATGCCTTCAAAACTCGAGATTGGACTACAGCGCTCTGGGCCTAACGAGGCGACCGCGATACGGCCACAAGTGAGCTGTCGCTGGCCTGCAAGCGCCCGAGAATAGCCGACCGGTCGAACGGAAGTAGGCCGGACGCCGAACAAGGTTACGGCAACTTTATCTCGAAAGGCAGTATCAGTTAAGCGTTCGGCTCATCGCCGACGACAGGAAATGCCTTCGCGTCGCGACTGCTAGCGTCCGCGGCCACCGCGGCGACTTGACTCAGGTCGCGTTTTCAGTCTCGTGCCCCAGCGAACGATCGAAGAACCTCCGATCAAGGTTCCGGACGCGCCCCCGCCCCCGGAGCGCAGTTCGCGCACCTTGGCGCTGGAGCTGATCCAGCGGTATCGCTGGTTCCTGGCCGCCGCCGGCCTGCTCGTGCTGTCGCTGATCATCGTCTTGTGGGCCAAGGCCCGTCCGGGTTATGACCCCTACGGCTGGTTGGTGTGGGGCAAGCTGACGATCCACCTCAAGCTCGACACCAACGGCGCCCCCTCGTGGAAGCCGCTGCCCTTCCTGTTCACGGTTCCCTACGCGGTGGTCGGCCACTACGCGCTGTGGCTGTGGATGGTGACCTCGGTAGCGATCTCGCTCAGCGGGGTGATCTTCGCCTGGCGGATCGCCTTCAAGCTCACCGGCGCCGATCCCGCGCGCCGCTACGCCGCCTACGCGGCGGGACTGTTCGCCGGCGGGCTGGTGCTGGTTATGCAGGACCCACTTGGCTACACGTACACGCACTACATCCTCAGCGCCGAGTCCGACACGATGATCGTCGCGATCTGTCTGGCGGCGATCGACTGCCACCTCGATGGCAGGCACAAGTGGGCATTCTTCTTCTGGTGGCTGGGGTCGCTCGGCCGGCCGGAGGTGTGGCCCTTCTGGGCGCTGGCCGGACTGTGGCTCTGGCGGGTCGCACCGAGCTTCCGCAAGTGGCTGATCGCGTCGGTGGTGGGGCTGCTCGTGCTCTGGTTCGGGATCCCCGGCATCACCTCGAAGAGCCTGCTGACCGCCGGCAACATCGCCGAGAACTCGCCGCGAGCGGTCCACGGCAACAAGATCACGGGGACGATCTCCCGCTTCCACCAGCTGGTCGCGAACCCGGTCTGGTTCGGCGCCGCGGTCACGTTCGTGCTGGCGGTGATCCGGCGCCAGCGGGCGATCCTCGTGCTGACGGCCGGGGCGGCGCTGTGGGTGCTGATCGAGGTCGCCTTCGCGCTGCACGGCTTCCCCGCGGTGCCTCGGTACATGTTCGAGCCCGGCGCGGTCGTGTGCGTGTTGGCCGGTATCTTCGTCGGGCGCGTGATCCTCGAGGTTCCGCCGCTGCTCGCGGGCGCGCTTCGCAAGCTCGATTCCCGCCGCATCCGCCCCGCCCTGGCGACCCAGATCGGTGCCTGGGGGGCCGCGTTGGTGGTCGTTTTGTACGCCGGAGCCATGCTCCCCAACGCGCGCAAGCAGCTGCGCCTCGAGCGCTCCGACCTGAAGCACGAGCGTGCCCGGACGGTCGAGATCGGGCGGCTCTCGGCGGTGGTCAAGAAGCTCGGTCCCGCCCACATCCTGGCCTGCGGACAACCGAACATTCCGATCGAGTACCAGAGCGTGCTCGCCTGGTACATGGGCGTCAAGACCGGCATCCTGTACGTCAGCCCGGGCTATTTCAAAGCCCACCCGCACCCGCTGGTCAACATCTACCCCATCAACGGCGGCTGGAAGGTGTTCCCCAGTCACGTCACGCCGGCGGACGCGCCACACTGCCAGGGCTTGGTCCTCTTCTACACCACCTGAGCCGGCGTGGGGACGCCCAGGGCCCCGTCCGATTGGCCCCCGCGCCCGACGGCGCGGAGCCCTGACCGCCGCCGTACGACCAAGCGCGTGCGGCTGGCGCTGGCGGCGGCGCTGATCGTGGCGATCGCGGTCATCGCGGTCATCGCGGTCATCGCGACCGGCGGCTCGACGGTACCCCCCCTGCCGCCTCCTACCGTCGCGCAGCCGCCGGGACCGGGTGAACTATTCACCTACATCCCCTCGCGCGCCGCCGATTACACGTCGCGCGCGACCGCCGGCAACGCCCACGTCCTGTTCATCAAGAGCCCGGGCGGCGCGCTCGCGACCGCCGCCCGGGTGGCCGCGTTCCGGCCGATGATCGACGCAGTGACGGCGGGCACGCCGATCGATCCCAACCTGCTCGAGGGGCTCGTGTTCCTCGAGAGCGCGGGCGAGCCTGGCGCGATTGCCGGCGGGAGCCCCGCAAACGCCGCCGGGCTGACGCAGATCTTGCCCCAGACCGGCACCGAGCTGCTCGATATGCACATCGACCTCGCCCAGAGCAAGCGCCTGACCGGCGCCATCGACCTGGCCGAGGCCCAGGGAAAGACCGCCCTCGCGGCCCGCCTCGAGGACGAGCGCGCTCGGATCGACGACCGTTTCAACCCGCGCAAGGCGCTCGCCGCCACGGTCCGCTATCTCGAGCTGTCCGAGCGGCGCTTCGGTCGAGAAGACCTCGCGATCGAGTCCTACAACATGGGGATCGGCAACCTCGCGCAGGTGCTCGACGCCTACGACGGAGGTCGGTCGGTGCCCTACGTGCAGCTGTTCTTCGACGCCTCGCCCGACCATCACGCGACCGCCTACCGCATCCTCTCTGGGTTCAGCAACGACTCGTGGCTCTACTACTGGCGGGTGCTCGGATCGGCCGAGATCATGCGCCTGTACCGCAGCGATCGGGCTGCGCTGGTGCGGCTGAACGACCTCCAGACTGCCACCGACTCGGCGGCCCAGGTCCTCCGTCCGCCGAACCTGACCACCGCGTTCCAGGATCCCGATGCCCTCGACCGGGGCTACGCGAGCCGGGTCGTGGTCCCGCTCCCGTCCAACCCCGCCGCGCTCGGGCTCGGTTATTCGTCCGAGATGGGCTCACTCGCCCATCAACTGGGCGTCAAGCCCGCGCTCTACCGCGGTCTGCGCCCGGGGGCCCTCGCACTGTTGCTCGAGTTGGCCGGCCGCGTCCGCGGGCTGGCCGGCGGCGCCGCGCCGCTGATCGTCTCCAGCACGGTAGAGGACGGGCACTATCAACAGGTCCTCGGGGTTACCGATCCGCCCGCCGCGGCGGGATGGTCGTTCACGATCGAGCGCAACTACTCGAGCGGCGCTCAGGCGGGCGCGTTTCAGGCCGTCCTCGACCGTCTGCAATCGCTCAACCTGATCGCTTGGGAGCGGTTCGCCGAGGTGATCGAGGTGACGGTGGCGTCTGATGCCGCCGGGGTGATCGCGCACGGACCGTGACGGCGGCGCCGCGCTCATCGAATCCGGGACTCCAGTAGGTTCTCCGCCGTGACCGATCCGATCAGAACCCCAGATGAGCTGACCGAGGGGCTCCCCGAGTTCCCCTTCGCCGCCCACTACCGCGACTTCGACGGCCTTCGCCTGGCGCACCTGGATGAGGGCCAGGGCGCGCCGGTCGTGTTCCTCCACGGCGAGCCCACGTGGTCGTTCCTGTGGCGGAAGGTGATCGGGCCGGTTCGCGACGCCGGTTTCCGCTGCATCGCGCCCGACCTCCCCGGCTTCGGCCGCTCCGACAAGCCGGTTGACTTTGAGTGGTACACCTACGACCGCCACGTCGACAGCATGGCCCCGCTGCTGACCGATCTCGACCTCCGCGAAGCGACGATCGTCGTCCATGACTGGGGCGGGCCGATCGGGTTGCGCCTGGCGGTCGAGCATCCGGATCGGATCGCGCGGATCGTGATCCTCGACACCGGCCTGTTCACAGGCCACCAGAAGATGACCGAGGCGTGGATCCGGTTCAGGGACTTCGTTGAGCGAACTGAAGATCTGCCGGTCGGCTTCCTGGTGCGAGGAGCGTGTAAGCGCGACCCGGGCGATGAGGTGATCGCCGCCTACGACGCGCCGTTCCCGAATCCCGCCGCGAAGGCCGGCGCGCGCGCGTTCCCGCTGATGCTGCCGACCTCGCCGGAAATGCCCGGCGCCGTCGCCGGGCAGCGCGTGCTGGAGGCCATGCGCACGGATCGCCGGCCGAAGCTGGTCCTCTGGGGGGATTCCGATCCGGTCCTGCCACTCGAGACCGGTCGGCGGTTTGCCGCCGCCCTCGGAGTCGATGTCGATCACGTCATCGAGGACGCCAGCCATTTCCTCCAGGAGGACGCCGGAGCTCAGATCGGCGAGCTGATCGCCGACTGGCTCCGTTCCTAACCGATCATTGCTGCCGTCACTGCCGCGAAGCTTGCAGCTCGCGGTCTGATCCGCTCTCCGGCGCCGTCTGCGGTCGGTGCGCGGCAGCGACCGTCTCGGACATCCGCCGCTCGTACGCGGCACGGGCGACGTGATCGGGGTTGGCCAGCACCTGATCGCCCCGCATCACTCGCGCGACGGCCTCCGCGAAGCGCCGCGGCGACACCGCCCGGGCCCGGATGACACCGCCGATCGACCTCGGCACGTACACGTCGATGCGACCGGTCTGGAGCGCATCGATGATCGCGTCGGCCACCGTCTGCGGCTCGACCGCCTTGACCCCGCGAGTCTGCGGCAGCCCCGAACCTAATTCGGTCTTGACCACGACCGGCATCACGATGCTGACGTCGATCCCCTGGGTCTGGACCTCGGCCCGGATCGCCTCGCTGAGGCCGACGACCGCGTGCTTACTCGCGCAGTAGGTCGCGCCCCCGGGGACGCCGAGCTTACCGGCCGACGAGGCCACATTGACGAGATGGCCGCGGCCCCGCGCCGTGAACCGCTCGAGCGCCAGCTTGGATCCCAGGATCACGCCGTTCAGGTTGACGTCGATGATCCGCTCGGTCGTCGCGTCGGTTTCATCGACGAACGGCCCCAGCGGCATGATTCCCGCGTTGTTGATCATCACGTCCAGGGGTCCGAGCTGCTGCTCGACCCCCTCGAGGAAAGCGCTGAAACTCGACCGCCGCGTGACATCGAGGGGAAAGGCGACCGTGCCGCCCCCCAGGTCCCGCGCGGTCTCGAGCGCGAGCTCGGCGTCGATATCGCCGATCGCAACCCGCGCCCCGTGGGCGATCAGGGCCGCCGCTGTCGCGCGCCCAATACCGCGTGCGCCTCCCGTGATCGCAACGACTTGACCGGCAAGCGATCGCAGGGTTTTGGCCATCTAACAGTTCCTTTCGTCAATAAAGGTGGCGTTCAGAAGGTAGCGTGCGGGACTGCTCGACGCCGCAGGTCGTCAATCACGACCTTGCCCGTTGGCCCGGGACGATGTGCGAGCGAGGGTCCGCGACTCAGCGACCGTGGCCGGCTGGAACGCTCGAACCGGTTCCGACCGAGCCGCGGCCGCCGCCAGATCCCGAACCCGACCCGGAGCCGGAGCCCGGACCCGAGCCGCCAGCGGATCCCGAACTCGAACCGGAGCCGGAGCCCGAGCCCGAGCCCGAGCCCGAGCCGGAAAAGCCGTCGCCCCCGGTTCCCGTGGACCCTCCCGACCCCCCGCTGCCCGGAGCCGGTCCGCCCTCGCCGCGCGGCCCCCCGGGCGCGCCGGAGTTGCTTGGATTGCCGCCCTGGCCAGCGCCGTCGCCGCCGAGATACTCGCCAGCGCCGCCATCCCCGTTTCCGGTCCCCGTGGGAGCCGATCGGGGATGGCTGGGCTGAATTGGGTGCCAGCGCTCGATCACCTTGGCGGGGCTCTTGCCCACCGAAAGCAAGCTGGGTTCGGAGGGCGCCGTGGGCGCGCCCCCGGTCGACGGGACGCCGGAACTCCTGCCGTTGCCGGCACCTCGCAGTTTGTGCAGGGCATCGAGGCGATTTGAGCCCTGCGTGCCGCGATCGATCACCCGTCGCGTGAGAACAAACCCACCGGAACCGGTCGACGGGGTGGACGACGCGCTCGCCGCGGATCCGGGGTTCGGCTGCGAGCCGGCCAGCAGCGCCTGCCCGTTCGCGGCGGTGCGGGGTACGGCGGCGATCAGCGGCGCGGACGGCGACGAGGTCGCCCGCGCCTTGTGGTGATGCGGCGGCGAGGGGGGCTGGAAGCCATGGACCGCCACGATCGTCGTAGCCGCTCCGAGGCCGGCGAGGCCGGCGCCGACCAATCCCTTCAGGGCACCGCCCTTGAGCGCCGAAGAGGCGATCGCGCCTCCACCGCCGAGCCCGACCGCGGCGCCCCCGTGCCCCCCGGAGTTCAGCACGCCGCTCATCACGCCCTGCTTGAGCGCGATCGCGGGGATCACCGGAAGCAGCAGTGCGAACTGGCGGCGCTGGCGATCGACCTCGCGGCGGAAGGCGCGGCAGCCGGCGCACTCGCGCAGGTGCCGGCGGATGTGCCCGCGCCGCAGACCGCCTCCGCGCAGGGTCGAGATTTGTTCGCGAATCTCGGTGCAGTCGGCCTCGCGCGCAGCTCGGCTGGCGGTGAGCGACTCGCGAGCCTGGAACACGAGCGCCTTGACCTTGTTGCGGGGCACGCCCAGCACCTCGCCGATCTGCTCGTGGCTGAGGGCGTCGAGCTCGGCCAGAACGAGCGCGGCCCGCTGGTTCGCGGGCAGGTGTTGCATGTCGACGACGAGGTCGCGGAGGTCTTGGCGGCGCTGGACCTGCGTCGCCAGGCCCTCGGTGAGTTGCTCACCCAACTCGGCCGACGGATGCTCGCGGCGTGAGCGCAGGACCGTGTAGCAGCGGTTGCGCGCGATCGTGAACAGCCAGGCGCGCAGCAGAATCGGCTTTTCGGAGCCGACTAGGTCGTTGTAAGCGGCCAGGAACGTCTGCTGCACGACGTCCTCTGCCTCCTGGGCATCCCCCAGCATGTGCCGGCAGAACGACAGGATGGACCGATGATGGCGATCGTAAGCGGCCTCGAAAGCGCCCGTCCGACCTTGTCTGATCAGGGTTACGAGATGCGCGTCGGTCGCGAGCCGAAGCAACCTCGGCGACGCGATCAACGACACCCCTGACGGCGCCGGACGAGGCACCGCACTGGCTTCCATGTGCGCATTATGGGCGCTCCGGTAGGAAAATGCCACCGCGTTATGCGTCTTACCGGATCAGCTTTGGAGTAAATTGGCGGATCGGCTTGGCCACTCCGGGGCGGCCTCGGGAGTGCGTCGAGGGCGAGGGCCGCTCACCCCCCTGCAAAGCCAAAAGGCCGTTCCCCCTAGCGAGGGGCCGGCGGCCCGGGGGGAGCGACGATGTCGCGCTGGGTCGGCTGCAACGCCTCGTCGAGCTCGAGCTGCCAGTAATAGCGGGTGAACGTGAGCCCGGCTCGGAACTCTCCGACGTGGGGTTCGATCCGCTCGCCGCGGGCCATGCGGACGATCAGCTCCGGGTAGGTCCGTCCCGGCAGGGCCGCATACATCGGCGCCGGAAACGCGCCGCCGAAGCGCGTGTTGACGTCGGTGATGCCGAGGCCGATCTCGCGGTCGCGGAATACCTGCACGGTGCACGGACCGCGAACTCCGAGCGCCTCGACCACCCGGCGCCCAAGGCCGATCAGCTGCGGGTCGGCGATCACGGTGCCCTTGATCGACTCCCCGCCACGGGATTCGATCATCGTGCGGGGAATCGCGTTGAGGCAGCGGCCGTCGAGATCGGACAGGGTGTCGATCGAGAACTCAGGCCCATCCATGCAGCGCTGGACCATCGTCGGCTCGTCGACGTAGGCGACGAAGAAGGCGGCCGCGGCGGCGTCATCGGCGCGGTGGATCGAGCGGGCACCCGAGCCCTTGCGCGGTTTGACCATCACCGGATAGCTGTCGACCGACTCCCCGGGAAGCACGGTGGGGGGAGACGGCAGCCCGCGGCTCTCCAGCAACCGGTGGGCCTCGTACTTGTCGAAGGTGGCCCGCGCGATCTCCGGATCGGGGACGAAGGCCGGTAACTCGCCGGCGGCGCGGGCGTGCGCCAGCACCTCGATGTCCAGATCGGTGAGCGGGACCACCGCGCCTACGCCGTGCTCGCGGCACAGCGTCCGAAGCGCGGGCACGTAGCCGGGATCGTCGATCCGCGGCACGGCCGTGCGCACGTGGGCGGCGTATTGGGCCGGGGCCAGCGGGTTGGGATCGGCCGCGACCACCGTGGCGTGCTGCGCGAATGCCGAGACGATGTCGTAGCGCTTGCCGACGCCGGTCAGCAGTATGCCTACACCGGGGGCTGCCATCCCCCGGTCTCTCCCTTGTACAGGCCGTGGCCGCTGCGCACCATCGCGACCGTGCGCACCAGAATCCTCACGTCAAGGGCCGTCGAGCGGTGCTCGACGTACCAAAGGTCGAGCTCGATGCGGTCCGACCAGGGGAGCGAGGCGCGACCGTTGACCTGCGCCCATCCCGTGATTCCGGGCTTGACCGCCAGCCGTCCCCGCTGGCGGTCGGTGTATTGCTCGACCTGGAACGGGACGGTCGGCCGGGGGCCGACGATCGACATCTCGCCGCGCAGGACGTTCCACATGTTGGGCAGCTCATCCAGCGAGTAGCGGCGCAGGAAGGCGCCCACGCGCGTGATTCGGTCATCGCCCTTGTGGATCGCGAGGCCGGCTCCCGTGAACTCGGCCCCGCTCACCATCGTCCGCAGCTTGTAGATCAAGAACGGCCGGCCGTTCTGGCCAACTCGAGTCTGGCGGTAGATCGGATCGCCGGGGCTGTCCAGCTTGATCGCCAGCGCGAGCACCGCGATCAGAGGCGCCGTCAGAACCGAAGCGGTGGACGCGATCAAGAAGTCGATCGCGCGCTTGATCGTGTCATTCATCGCGGTTCTATGCCGGGGGCCTTCAACCAAGCGCGGCATGATACGCGCGCGGTGGGAGCGAGCGATCACTCTTGCTCGTGCCCTAAGTAACGTTCAGGCGGGTGGGGCTCGTTAAACCGCTCTTCTGGATCTCGGGTGGCGCGCTTGTGTGGACCCACGTCGGCTATCCGGCGTTCGCCGCCGGCGTGGCCCGTCTCCGTCCCCGGCCGGTCGACAAGGCCGACGTCGAGCCGACGGTCAGCGTGATCGTGACCGCCCACGACGAGGAGGCGGTGATCGGGCAGCGCCTGGACAACCTGCTGGCGCTCGACTACCCATCGGACCGTATGGAGATCGTGGTCGCATCGGACGGCTCGACTGACCGCACCGACGAGCTGACGCTCGCGCTCGCCGCCCACGAGCCCCGGATCCGCTTGCTCCGCTGCCCGCGGGGCGGCAAGGTGGCGGCGCAGAATCGCGCGGTCCACGAGACGTCGGGTGACGTGATCGCGTTCTCCGACGCCAACGGCCGCTGGGAGCCCGACGCCCTGCGCAAGCTGGTCCGCAGTTTCGCCGATCCGGCAGTCGGCTACGTATGCGGGCGGGTCGGCCTCGAGCGGCCCGGGGGAACCAACCGCGAGGGGATCTATTGGCGCTACGAGCTGTGGCTGCGGGGCAGCGAATCGTCGCTCGGATCGATCACGGGCGGCAACGGTGGGATCTACGCCGTGAGGCGCTCCGATTACGTCGAGAACGACCCGCAGATCGGCCACGACCTCGGGTTTCCCTATCAGCTCGCGCAGCGGGGCCGCCGCGCGGTCTACGAACCCGACGCGATCGCGTGGGAGAAGCCCTCGCACGACCTCGAAGACGAGTATCGGCGCAAGGTCAGAATGCTCACCCAGTGCTGGCTGCATGTGCTCTCGGGCCGGATGTTCCGGGGTGGGGACACGCTCTACGTCGTGCAACTGGTATCGCACCGGCTGCTTCGCTATGGCAGCGGTCTTCTCCATCTGGTGCTACTCGCCACCAGCGTGGCGCTGGTCCGACAGGGCTTCATCTACGTGCTGGCCGTGGCGGCGCAGACCGTCTGGCTCGCCCTCGCGCTGGCCGGCCGCTACCGGGTCCGGCTACCGGGCGCGAGTCTCGCCTACTACTACTACCTGGTGACCCTGGCGACGGTGACCGGCCTCGTCCGGTACCTGAATCAGGGGGTCCCGGTCATGTGGGAGAAGGCCGAGGGCACCCGCTGACCGCTGTGTTCAGGTAGTCAAAGCCGAAGTACCGGCCGATCCGGACTGCACGGTGGCGGCGGGCAGCGCGGCCGGGGCGCGGATCGCGACCTGCAGCGTGTTGGTGGCGAAGATTGTCGACCCAGCGGGAAGAAAGCGGCCCGCGCGGCGTCTGTATTAGGGTGCCCTAAGAATCTGTTCGGGTGCCCTAATCGTCCGATTGGGCGTCGGCCAATCAAGGATCGGAGGATCGCCGTGACCGCTCACCCAGCTCCCGTGCCCTCGACCTCTGCGCGACGGGTCTGGGCTCTCGCCGCCGTCGTGGGATTGGCACTCGCCGCGGCGGCCTGCGGCGGGTCGGGCGGGTCGAACGGGGCGAGCGATCCCGGTGGGTCGAACGTGACGCTGACGCTGTACAACGCCCAGCACGAAGAGACGACCGACGCGCTGCTGAAGGCATTCACGGCTCAGACGGGGATCAAGGTCAGGGTCAAGAGCGACGACGAGTCGGTGTTGACGGCGCAGATCGAGGAGGAAGGCGACCGCTCCCCGGCCGACGTGTTCTACACCGAGAACTCGAACTGGCTCCAGCAACTCGCCGACCGCGGGATGCTGGCCAGGGTGTCGGCCTCGACGCTGGCGAACGTTCCGGCCCGGGACAGCGCGATCGGGGGCGACTGGGTGGCAGTATCGGCGCGCTACAGCGTGCTGATCTACAACCCGAGCAAGATCAGCGCCGCGGACCTACCGAGGACGGTGCTGGCGATGGCCGATCCCCGCTACAAGGGGAAGCTCGAGCTCGCGCCCGGCGAGACCGATTTCTGGCCGATCGTGACCTCGGTCGAGCGTGCCTATGGCCGATCCGACGCCGTCTCCTGGCTCGAGGGGTTGAAGGCGAACGCCGGCTCCGAGGACGACGCCGCGGACAACGAGACGCTGGTCAGCGACGTCAGCAAAGGCGTCGCGGCGATGGGTCTGATCAACCACTACTACTACTACCGCTTGCGTGACGAGCTGGGGGTCGCCAACGTGCACGCCAAGTTGTCGTTCTTCGCGCCCGGGGACCCCGGCTACGTGGAGGACGTCTCGGGGGCGGCCATCCTCAAGTCTTCCAAGCACCAGGCGGCGGCGCAGAAGCTGTTGGCGTTCATGACGAGCGCGGCCGGCCAGCGCGTGCTCGCGGGCAGCACGAGCTTCGAATACCCGTTGGCGCGAGGGGTCACCGCCAATCCGGTGCTGCCGCCGGCGGACAGCCTGAAGCCAAACTCGATCACCCCGGCTCAGATCGGGACTGGGCTCGGCGCGCGCGATCTCCTGCAGCAGGCGGGACTGATTTAGTGGACCCGAGGCCGACCGAGCCGCCCGAGCCGTGACCTCGACCGTCGCCCAATGGAGCGGCCGGGCCCGCCGGCGGTCCTACCACGACTGGCCGCTGGTGGCTCTCAGCGTGGTGATCGCCGCCGGACTGTTCGCGCCGCTGGTGCTGATCGTCCTCGACGCCCGCAGCACGGGTTGGAGCGAGCTGCACAGCGCCCTGTTCCGCTCGCGATCGCTGATGCTCCTCCGCCACACCGTGGTCCTGTCCGCGCTCGTGTGCACGCTGGCGACCGGGCTCGGAGTGGGGGCGGCCTGGCTGACCGAGCGCACCGCGCTCACGGCCGGGCGGGCATGGACGGTGGCGCTGGTGCTGCCGCTCGCGATCCCGGACTTCGTCGTGGGCTACGCCTGGCACTCGTTGGCGCCGACGCTCAACCCGCTTCTCGGCGCGACAATCGTCATGACCCTGGGCACGTACCCGCTCGTCTACCTGCCGGTGGCGGCGGCGCTCCGGCGCGCGGACCCCGCACTCGACGAGATCGCGCTCGGCCTCGGGTGCGGCCGGTTCGCCGTATTCCGCCGGGTCACCTGGCCCGCGATCCGCCCCGCGGCGCTGGGCGGCGCGATGCTCGTCGCGCTCACGGTGATCTCGGAATTCGGCGCGTTCGAGATCCTCCGCTATCAAACGTTCACCACCGAGATCTTCAACGAGTTCCAGTTCGACCCGGCGGCGGCCGGCGCGCTCTCGATCCCGCTGGTGACGATCGGCCTCCTCGTGCTCCTCGCCGAGCAACTCGTCCCCCGCCGGCCGATCGCCGGAGCGAGGCCAGGGCGCGTCGCGCGCCGGACGCGGCTCGGACGGCTCACCGTGCCGGCGGTGGGCGCGCTCGGCGGTCTGGTGGCGCTCGGGGTGGGCGTCCCGCTGGCGACGATCGTCTACTGGATGGCACAGAGTCAGCGGACGACGCTCCCGGCGGCGTCGACGGTCGCCTCCGCGCTGGGGACGACCGCGGTCTACAGCGCTTGGGGCGCGGCGCTCGCCGTCGTGCTGGCGATCCCGGTGGCGATGCTGACGTTCCGGCGCCGCACCACTGCCCGGACGCTGCTGGAGCGGAGCACGTTCCTCAGCAAGGCGCTCCCCGGCGTGGTCATCGCGCTCAGCCTCGTGTTCCTCGCCACGAGATACGTGTACGGACTGTACGAGACGAGCCTTCTGTTGATCATCGCCTACGCAATCCTCGGCTTCCCGCTCGCGCTCGTGTGCTTGCGCACGTCGGTGGCGCAGCTCCCCCCGACCCTGCCCGATGTGGCGCGCTCGCTGGGCCGTGGGCCGATCACGGCGTTCATCCGCGTCTCGCTCCCGTTGCTCGCCCCGGGCCTGATCGCCGGCTTCTGCCTCGCGTTCCTGGCCGCGGCGACCGAGCTCACGGCGACGCTCGTGCTGGTGCCGATCGGCGTACAGACGCTGGCGACGCAGTTCTGGGCCTTCCAACAGAACGCCTCCTACGGCGCGGCGGCGCCGTACGCGCTGGTGATGGTCGCGCTGGCGGTGCTTCCCGGCGCCCTGCTCGGGTTGTGGTTCGATCGTGAGCGGCACACCCGGGTGCGGTCATGAACGCGATCGAGCTCTCCGGCGCCACCAAGCGATTCGGTGCCACGCCGGTGCTCGCCGGCGTCGATCTGATCGTGCCCACCGGCTCGATCACGGCCGTACTGGGCGCGTCGGGCAGCGGCAAGACGACGCTGCTCCGGCTGATCGCCGGGTTCGAGCGACTCGACGGCGGCAGGTTGCGGATCGGTGATCGCACGGTCGACGACGGCCACAGGACGGTGGCGCCCCAGCATCGGCACGCCGGCTACGTCCCTCAGGAAGGGTCCCTGTTCCCCCACCTGACGGCGATCGGGAACATCCGCTTCGGTCTGAGCCGCCGGAATCGCTGCAACGCCGAACGGTTGCTGGAGCTCACCGGGATGGCCGACCTCCGGGGCCGTTACCCACACCAGCTGTCCGGCGGCCAGCAGCAGCGCGTCGCTCTCGCGCGCGCGCTGGCGCCCGACCCGGACGTCCTCCTGCTCGATGAGCCCTTCAGCTCCCTGGACGCGTCCCTGCGAGCCGAGCTGCGCCGCGACGTGGCGCAGATCTTGGGCGAGACCGGCACGACCGCGATCCTCGTCACCCACGACCAGGACGAGGCGCTTGGGCTGGCCGATCAGATCGCCGTCCTGTCCGCCGGGCGGATCCTCGCTGCGGCGGACCCGCGCGATCTTTACCGCCATCCCCCGGACCCGGCCAGCGCGATCGCCATCGGCGACGGCAACATCCTCGCCGCCGACGTCTGCGCTGGGATCGCGATCTGCAGCCTCGGTTCGGTGGCGGTGGGAACCAACGGAGCCACGCCCGCCGACGGGCCTTCGAGTCTGCTCCTGCGACCGGAGCAGCTGCTGGTCCACATCCGCCACCGAGCCGGCGCCACGCGGGCGGTCGTGCAGGCGCTCGAGTACCAGGGACACGACGCGCTCGCCCGCCTGCTGCCCGACGGCCCTGGCGGAGGACCGCTGATCGCTCGCATCCCCGGCGAGCTCGAGGTCACGGTCGGCGAGCCGGTGTGGCTCGAGATCGTGGGCCCCGGCCGGGCATGGCCGCGCGCCGGCTGAATCCCTTTACATCAACGTTCGATACACCTCGATCGTCCTGCGCGCGGCCTCGCCCCAGGAGTAGGAGCCCCGGGCCGCGGCCAGGGCCGCAGCGCCCAGGCGCGCGCGCTCTCCCGGATCGCTGAGTAGGTCGGTCAAACTCTCGCGCAGCGCCCCCGGATCGTTGGGCGCCACCAACCGGACGGCCCCGATCGCGGCCAACTCGGGGAAACCGCCGACGTCGCTGACCACAATCGACTTGCCGAACGCGAGCGCGGTGGCGAGCACGCCGGAGAAGTCGAGTCGTTCGGTCCGCACGTATGGCAGCACGACCAGGTCCGCACGGCGGAAATAGGCCGGCAGCTCGGAGTCGGAGACGAATCGCGGCACGAAGCGGACATTCGCCGGGGCCCGCTCGAGCAATGGCTCGACCGTCATCCTCGGCCGCCCCACGATCCACAGTTCGGCCTCCGGCACGCCGCGCCACGCCTCGAGCAGCGCCTCGAGCCCCTTGTATGGGCGCAGCAGCCCGAAGAACAGCACCACCGGCGCGCGCACGGCCGCGAGCTCGGCGGGCAGGGGCGACTCGATCGGCTGGCGCGTGAGGTGCTCGAAGGCGCCGTGGTGGACCACGTGCACCTTGCCCGGCTCGACGCCGAGCCGTCCGACCAGTCGGCCGCGCCCGTAGTCCGAATGCACGATGACCGCGTCGACGGCGTCATACAGGCGGCGTTGGGCCGCGGCCTGGCCGACCCTGGGTTCGCGAGGGAGCAGGTCGTGGGCGGTCAGGACCAAGGGAAGACGGGGGAGGAGATGGCCGTCGAGCCACTGGAGATCGAGCCACTGGAAGTGGGCGATGTCGGCCGCTCGCGCGACGCGCCCGTAGCGCAACATGTCGGGCACGTGCTCGAGCAGCTTGCTCGCCGTCCGCAGCCGCGATCCCGGCGCTCCGAGCGCGTGCCGATAGAACAGCTCGCACACGGCGTAGCCGTCGACGGCGGGCACCGACCCATAGGCGAAACGGCTCGTGATCAGCTGTACGCGGACGCCGGCCGCCGCGAGGCCGGAACAGAGCGCGTGGTCGTACGGCGGCGTGAACGCAGAGGGGTCGACGACCTGTACGCGGATCATTGCCTGAGCGCGCGGCCCGCGAGCGCGGCAACCCGCTGCGCGGTACGGCGGGCGCTGTCGCCCCCGAGCGCCTGCACGCGCGCGTGCGGGTCCCGCCGCAGCCGGAGAACCACGGGGGCCAAGGCGGCCAGGCTCTCCTCGCCGCGCCCGCGGATGGCGACGTCGCGCGCGGAGCGCAACGGGTGCCGTACCAGCAGCCTGACGAACGCCACCGCCCGAGCCGCCGCGCCGTCGTCCTCGCGGTACTCGACCGACAGCTCGCTCACCACCCCGGGATCGACCGACTCGGGCCGGGCCGCCGCTTCGACCCGCACGCCCTGCAGGCTCCGGGCGAAGTCGACCAGGACGTCGCCCTGACTCGGAAAACGGTCGGCGATCAGCACAACCGAAGCCGGGCCTCGGAACCGTCTCAAGACTCCGGTGGGGCGATTCGAGAGCGTAAATCCGGCGAGCTCCTCGCCGGCGAGCAGGGCGTCGAGGGCCAGGTACCGTCCCCGCTCGATGCGCCCCGGTGTCACGCCTCCCGCCCCGGTCCCTAGGGCTGGTGAAGCGCTGCCGCCCGGCGAAGCGGAGCGATGGAACGGCCAGCGCGGGCGGGCGCGCGCGAAAGCGCGTTTCACGGCTGGCTCAGGTTCGAATTCCGAATAGCGACGCGACAGCCAGGCGCGTCCGGCCGCGTACCCGCGCCACTGGCGTCGGAGCTCGCGCACGGTGGCGCGGTAGCGATGCTCGACCTGAGCCTCGGCACGGAGCTCGAGCTTCCATCCCGCGTCCTGCAGCCGCCAGCTGAAGTCGGTGTCCTCGGCCGCGCGGACCCCTTCATGGAAACCGCCGATCCGCTCGAAGGCTGCGCGCCGAACCAGCAGGTTGGCCGCCACCGCCCGGGGCCGGTAGGGATGGGCCAGGTGCGCCTGCTGGCCGAGGAAGCTCTTGCTCGCGCCGTAGCGCTCCGCGAGCGTCTGCCCGCCCGGGGCCGGCACGACTTCGCCGGCGAGCGCTCCGACGTCGGGCGCGATGGGCCGGCGGAAGTAGGCGTCGAGCAGCCCGTTAGCGGCGAGACAGTCGGCGTCGATGAACAGGATCCAGTCGTTGGCGGCGCGCGCCGCGCCGACGTTGCGAGCGTGGGCGGGCGAGCGCTCCGCGATCGCCAGCAGGACGAGGACCCCGTCGGCGTTGGCCACCGTGCCCGCGTTGTCGACCAGGATCAGCTCGTCGCCGGCTCCGGTGGCGAGGCCGCGCAGCTGGTCGATCGCCTTGCTCGCGGCGAGGGCGTCGCCGGAAAACGGCATCACGACGCTGACCGCCGGACGGCTCATCCGACCCGGCTCCGAGACCGCAGGGCGCGCTCCATCAGGCGCCGGATCTGCGCCAGCTCGGGGTCATGGGCAAATCCGGTGGCGAACAGGACCAGCGGGATCGCCGCGCACACGGCACAGCGGGCCAGGAACCCGACGAGCCCGCTGGTGGGCAGCAGCAGGTCGCCGGCCGCGGCGAGTCCGCCCATGACGATCGTCAGCTGCGCGATCCGCCGCCACTCGAAGTGCACCGAGAAGACCCGGCGCGTCAGAAGGTGCATGACACTGAGCATCACCACATAGGCACCGCAGAGGGCGATGCCGGCTCCGGCAATACCCAGCGGCGGGACTAGCGTAACCAGCAGCAGCACGTTCGTGGCCAGTCCAGCCAGCGCAGCCGGGAAGTTGCGCGTGGTGACCTTGGCGCGGCCGGCGATGACCAGGAACACCACCCACAACCCGTACAGCGCCCAGCCGAGCGCCACCCACGGCAGCGCCCGATAGGCATCGAAATATGCCGGTGCGGCGAGCAGCCGGAGGACCCACCGTCCCAGCAGGGCCAGGCCGGCCACGACCCAACCGCTGATCGCCAGGTAATACGTCGCCACCAGACCGTAGAGGCGAGCCGCCTCGGCGTCATCGGTGATCGAGTAGGCGAGCGGCGGCCAGGCGTATTGAAACGCGCGGACGATGAAGGCGACCGCCCCCGCCAGCTTGACCGCGATCGAGTACAGCCCAGCCATCGTGGGACTGCGGTGGTAGATGTAATAGCGGTCGATCAGGCTGAGCGCGTAGACCGACGCTTCCGCGGGCACCGTCGGCAGACCGAAGCGGAGGAGTTCGCCCATCCGCTCGATGTGTGCACGGCGGGGGCGCAGCCGGTGGCGCATGGTCCACCAGAGCCCGAGCAGGACCAAGGTCGAAGAGCCGTAGTTGCCGAGCAGCAGGCCGAGAGCGCCCTTCCCCAGCACCACCACCAGCACCACCGACGAGACGATCGTCAGCCCGACGTTGATCAGCGACGCGGTTGCGTAGGCGCGCAACCGCTCGTCCACCCGCAGCAGTCCATAGGCGAGCTCGAGGTTGGTGAATGCCCACAGGCCGAGCACGGCGACGAGGAAGATCGACGTGTCCTCGTGACCCAGCACGAGCTTCGACAGCGGCGCGGCCAGTGCCGCGAGGATCAGCGAGGTGATCGTGGTGGCGACGAGCAGGAAGACGACCGATCGGCGCGCCAGCGCATCCCTGCGCTCCGAGTCCGCGTCGATGAAGTAGAAGCGCAGGAACGATTCGATGATCCCGAAGCGGACCAGGATGCTGATGAAGATCACCCCGTTGCCCAGCAGTTCGACCTCGCCGTAGCCCGCTGGGTTGATGTAACGCGTGTACACCGGCAGTAGCAGCACGGCGATGAACCGCGAGACGACATCGGCGATCTGATAGGCGCCGAGCGAGGCGATCAACCGCTTCAGGTAGGCCGTCATCTGCGGCAAACGGTACGGCGGATCCGGCGGTTACCCACCGAGCACGGTCCAGACCCGCTTGACGAGCTCCCGGGCGCCGGCGTTGTGAGCCAGGCTCGAGCCGAAGCCCGGCAGCCCGATGTCGATCACGAGGCCGCGCCCCAGCTGGTAGCCGACGATGCTCAGCGAGGTCGCGCTGGCGCCCGCGGCCGACTCGATCCGAGCCGGCGGAGCGACCGGCACGGTCGGCTGGTAGGAGCTGTAGCCGCTCAGCACGGCTGCGCCAGGCGACCCCGAAAAGATCCCCAGGTCGTCGCGGATGACCGTGATCGGGGCGTCGCTCGACTGCCGGACGAGCGGTTGCGGGCGCGCACCCAACGCGTCGACCGATGCGGGGGCGGTCGGCCGGGTCGCGACGCTGCCGACGATCGTCACCCCGCGCAGCATCGATCCGATGCCGAGCGAGAGCACGTGACCGCCGGACGCGACGTAGCCCTGGAGCGCCACGCGCAGCGAGCGCGGGAGCCACTTCTCGCTCCCGGCGAACACGACGCCGGCGTGGCCCGCCAACTGGGGACCGGTGCCGTCGATGAGCCCCAGATCGGTGGTCAGGTCGTAGGGGAGATGGGCCTTGTCGAGATAGGCCAAGAACGCGGCCTCGTCGGCGAAGCCGGACGGCAGGCCGTCGGCCAGTACCCGCTCCAGCTCGATCCGGTCGCCCGCCGCGAGCGTGTCCGGGAGCCCGTCATCGTCGTCGTCAACCGGATTCAGGCCCTGCCAGGTCAGAGCGGGCAGGACGACGAGGATCGGCGCCCGCGGAGCGCTGGCGGCCGCGCTGGCGATCAGCGGAACCGCGGTCTTGTGCGGGCCCGAGCGGAGGTCGAGCTGATAGAGGTGTGCAGCACCGACGGGAGGCGTGAGCCGGAGCGTGGTCGCGCTCGCGTTGCCCGTCGCCACCACCGCACCGCCGCCGGCGCCGTCGAGGCTCCATTGGTAAGCCGCTCCGCGCGCGTCGACGTACACCGGCGCGCCGGAGCCGGCCGGCACTGGATCGAGCGGGGGCTCGGCGGCCAGGTAGCGGACGGTCACGCCGGCGCCGGGGGTGGTGCCCGCCGGTGGCGGCATCACCGGGGGAAAGCGGCCGATGTTGCAGGCGGCATCGGTCACGTTGAGGCCGACCAGGTATACGCCGGCCGGCGCGGGCCGTTCGTGGGGTCCGGTCCCGTCCCATTTCGCCGTCTGCCCGTTCCACGACGTGAGGTAGCTCTTGAGGATCCGCGGCGGGCCGGGCAGATCGGTGCGGTAGATCACGACCGTGCCGCCCCGATGGTCGTTGCCGGTGTAGTGGATCGTCACCTGTCGGGCACCGTCGGGGATCAGGTGGGGCTCGGCGTTGGTGACCACCGGGTGCGGCGGGACGGTCTTGACCGTGACGGGCTCCGGCACATCGGTCGTCTGGTCGGAGATGACGTACGACCGCCCCTGGTGGATCAGATCGACCTTGATGTAGTAAACGCCGTCGGGAGCGACGGTGCCGTCGTCCTCGTGGCCGTTCCAGGAGAAATCCCCATCGGGGTTGCGGACGCCACGACGCATGTGGCGGTTGGTCGCCAGCGTGGCCACGATCTCGCCGCTCTGGTTGATCATGTACACGTCGACGTCGTCCGAGCGGTGCAGCAGGTAGAACGAGATGTGCATAACCCGGTTGTCGACGCCGTGGCAGACGGTCCCGTTGACCGGATTGATCACCGCGGGATCCGGCGCCGGCGTGCCGGCGATCAGCGGCGTGCTCACCTTCAGGTGCTGGGTGACGAAGAAGGCCCCAACTGTCGCGATGGCCAGGGCCGCGAACGCCGCGACCCCGAGCCGGCTCACAGCGGCACGACGGCCACGTTCGGGATCTCGAAGTCGTGGAAAGCGTCGAGGCCCCGGGAGTCGTCGCGGCATAGCATGACTCGAATCGACCCGCCGTGGCAGACCACCAGGGCCGGCAGCTCGCCGGTGCGGTGGACGTCCTGGAGCGCGGCGGTAACCCGCCGCATCTGTTCGGTCAGCGATTCGCCACCGGGAAAGCGGAAGTCGGGTCCGGCTCGCATCCAGGCGGCGTACAGCTCCGGCTCATCGCGCTGGATATCGATGAACAGCCGCCCTTCCCACCGTCCCCGGTAGCCCTCGCGCAGACGCGCGTCGAGCCGTGGCTCCAAGCCGATCCGCGCCCCCACGATCTCCGCCGTTTCGCGCGTGCGGCTGAGGTCCGAGGCCCACAGCGAGACGATCCCGAGGTCGGCGACACGGACGGCCAGCTCGGCCGCCTGAGCCCGGCCGGTGTCGTTCAGCGGCGTATCGGTGAAGCCCTGCGCGCGGATCGGAGGGATGTTGTCATTCGTCTGCCCGTGACGGGCCAGCAAGATCCCGGCAAACTCTGAGCTCACGCGTCGGGAAGCGCGGTGTCCGAGCGCAAGCCGAGCCGGATCGTCTCCAGCGACAGGACCTCGTCGGGAACGATGTTCCCAAGGTTGACGTCCGGTCCGAAGCGGCGAACGAACCACACCTGTTGGTCCTTGCGCGGCGCTTCGAAGAGGATCTTCGCGTGGTCCACCGCGTGCGCGATTTCGTCGATCAGACCCATCCTCACCTCGCCGTCGTGGCGGAAGATGCCGACGTTCCCGCTCTCGCGCGCCTCGGCGATCACCTTCCAAGCTCCCGCGGCGAGCTCCGCCTGGATCAGCTCGACCCAGCGATAAGGGGCCATGATCCGGGTGTCGTCTTTGGACCCGACCTCCGACAAGACGACGAACTCCTGGGCGCAGCGCTCGATCAGCCCGAGCTTGTCTTCGTGGTGCATCGTGATCGTCCCGTCCGAGATCTCGATGTGGGTCAACCCCAGTTCGTGCAGCCAGTCGATCAGCTGCCCCATCCGGTCTTGGGCGAGCGCCAGCTCGGTGAGCGTGCCGCCGAGTACGACCGGGATGCCGTGCTGGCGGTAACGCTCGAGCTTGGGCGCCAGGTTTCCCGTCACCAGCGCGGTGCCCCAGCCGAGTTTGACGAGGTCGATCGAGTCGCCCGCCACCTCGATCAGGCCGTCGACCGCGGCGACCGAGAGGCCGCGATCGAGCACGTGCGTGATCCCCTGCTCGCGGGGTTTGGCAGTCCGGGTCGGAAGGTCGAGCAAATCCTGCATATCGGTTGGTCGACTCAGTGCCGCTCGAGTTCGGCGGTGCGGGCGGGGGTGACCACCATTAGTAGGTGTTCGCCAGGTCGGTCCCGACCGTCACGACGACGTTGGCCGTGCAGGCCTGTCCGGGCGGACATGCGACCGCCTTGGTGGCCGAATCCAGTACCTGGACGGAGGCCGGCTTGAGTCTGAGCGACTTGGCGACGTGCAACGCATCCGCGCGCTCATCTGGCATGTACGAGACCACGGTGGTCGTGCGCGTCTGATCGGAGGCCGTGGCTACCGTCCCTTGCTTGTAGCCCAGCTGGGTCAGGTGCGCCGCGACGTGATGCGCCAGCTGCGACACCGAGGTGCCGTTCAGCACCGCCACCGTCACGCTCTCGGGCCTGAACGCCGCCGCTGTCTTGCGCTGGCTCGCCGACGCGGAACTGGTGTGCGACGCGCTACTCGAGCTCCCAAGGCCCGCGACGACGAACACCAGGACGATCACCGCCACGATGCCCAGGCCAATCAGCGAGACCAGCACCGGTCGCGAGATCCCTCTCCGCGGCTGCCGAGAGGGATCGCGCGGCGGCGCCGGGCGACGACTGCTGGGCGAAATCATCCCGGGACGGACCTGGCCCCGCGGCGGCGGCGCGACCCCGGCCGCCGCCGGTGGCGGAGTGCGCTGCCCGCCGTTGGCCCCGCCCGCTGCGGTCGCCGGGGGCGGCGCCCCGATCACCGTGGCGTCCGGCAGAAACTCGTCCGAGTCGTAGACGCCGGATTCCAGAGGTCCTGGAGACGCGGTGGGGATCAACTTGGTGGCCGCGCTAAGAGCCGGCGCACCGACTCCGGCCGGGGCACCCACCCCGGTCGGAGCTCCGACGCCGGACTGGGCAGCCACGCTCGCTCCCGCGCCGGGGGCATTAGTGCGCCTCGGCGGGGCCGCGGTCGCGGCCCCCGCGGCCGCGCCCGCGCCCACCACAGCCGCGCGACCAACAGTGGCGCTCGACATCGGGCTGGCGACCGGACGGGTGCCGGGCGGTGGCGGCGCGACCTGGTTGCCCGACGGCGCCGGCGCGCGCCCTAGCTGGGCGAGGCGCGCCTCGAGCTGCTGGATCCGCTGTGCCGACTCGTAGGCGTGGTCACGAAGGGTGGCCGTCTCCCGTGCCTGCGCGAAGTACAGGAGGACCAGGATGGCGAGACCGATGATCGCCGCGAAACCGGCGTCGGCGCCGACGGTCGAGATGAAGTGATGGATTGAAAGTGCAAACGGAACTGTCCCCATAACTTTGCGCTCAGCAGTCTACGTGGGGATCCGGGCGGCTCGACCTCCTGCTGGCGTCTCCCGCGCCGCGGAAAGCAAGGCGACCTGGTTGGCAAGGCCCGCGGCATCGGCCTCGAGCACCAGCAGGTTGATGTTGGAGAAGGTCTGTTCAGCCCAGGTTGGATCTAGAGGTTCGCGGTCGGCGCGCAAGATCCTTTGCGCGGGCGTCGGCTGCGGACGCTCGTAGGGGTTAACAGATCCTCATGAAATTTCTCGCCGGGGCGAGCACCGACGATCTGGATCGCGATGTCCTTCTCCGGCTCGAGCCCGGAGAGACGGATCATCGTCTCGGCGAGATCGATGATCCGCAAGGGATCGCCCATGTCGAGCACGAACACCTCGCCACTGCGGTCGCTCAGCGAGCCGGCTCGAATCACGAGCTGCACCGCCTCCGGGATCGTCATGAAGTAGCGGCTCATCCGCGGGTCGGTGACGGTCACCGGCCCGCCGGCGGCGATCTGCCGGCTGAAGATCGAGACCACCGAGCCCGAGGACGCCAGCACGTTTCCGAAGCGGACGGTGGCGTACTTCGTGTTCGGGAAGCGCGCGGCCGCCGCCTCCACCGCCCACTCGGCGAGGGCCTTCGAGGCGCCCATCACGTTGGCCGGCTTGACCGCCTTGTCGGTCGACACGAGCACGAACGTGGCCAGCGACAGCTCCCCCGCGATTCGCGCCACGAGCCTGGTGGCCAGCGCGTTGTTGCGGACCGCCTCTACCGGGTTGACCTCCATCATCGACACGTGCTTGTAGGCGGCGGCGTGGAACAGCACGCTCGGACGGTGCTCGTTCAGCACCTCCCGCATCCGCTCCTCCTCCCGGCAGTCGGCCAGCACCGGCACCGCCGTCCGCACGTGCCGGTCCTCCTCGAGCTCGCGCAGGATCTCGAACAGGTTGTCCTCGGCATGGTCGACCAGGATCAGCCGGCGGGGGCCGACGCGGGCGATCTGACGGCACAGCTCGGCGCCGATCGAGCCGCCGGCGCCGGTCACCAGCACGGTCTGGCCGGCCAGATAGGCCCCGACGCGCTCGAGCTCCATCCGGACCGGCTCGCGGCCGAGCATGTCCTCGACGCGGACCTCGCGCAGCTGCCGGGTGACCTCGAGCTGTCCAGAGCCGTCTCGCAGGAGCTCGAACACGGTCGGAGTGGTGCGGACCGGGATCCCGCGCTCGCGCGCCGCCGAGACGACGCGAGCCCGCAGCGTGCCGGGGGCGGAGGGGATCGCGATCAGGACCTCGTCGGGCTCCACCTCGTCGAGGATCCGCCCGAGGTCCTCGACCGAGGTCGTGCCCAATACCTTGAGCCCGTATTCGTCCTTGATCCCAAGCTTGCGGGGGTCATCATCCACGAACCCCACCGGCCGCAGCCGCAGCTGGGGATTGCGCACGAGCTCGCGGGCGACCAGCCGCCCGCCGTCGCCGCCGCCCACGATCAGCACGTCACGGGCGCCGTGCGCGACGCGGAAGTGCCGGACCCGCCCTTCGACGAACAGGTGCACCAGGAAGCGGACCCCGATGAGGAACACGAGCGTGAACAGGAAGAACATCGCGATCACGCTGGCCGGCAGCGTCACGGCGCTCGACTGGTTGTCCGCGGGGGGAGTCTGCACCGGATGCAGCAGCGCGATCGCGCCCACGATCACGACCGCCGCGACGACGACCGCCTTGACCACCGCCTCGTACTCGCGCTGGCCGATGAACGACCACAGCCGCTGATAAACGCCGAACGCGGCGAGTGCCACCAGGACCACCGGGACAACCCACAGAATCGTGGTCTCGAACAGCCGGTTGTATTGCGAGGGGATGCGGTTCTCGAACCGCAGCGTGAACGCGAGGTAGTAGGCAAGGGCGACCAGCACCCCATCCACCACCAGTGGGGGCAACGAGTGGCGATGAATCGGGAAGGCCGCGGATCTGATCCGCCGGCGCATGCGGCGGGGATTCTAATGGCGTGCGGCTAAGGTGCTTATAAGCGCGTTTGAGCCGGTGGCCTCAATGCACCGCGACCGTCGCCGAATGGGCGAGCACGTGCCCCTTGGAGTCCAGTGCCTCGACCGCCACGTAGGACTCGGAACCGACCGTGATCGCGGTCTCGAAGTTGGACTTGTTGGCGCTGGCGACCGTGTGTAGGCTCGTCGCGCTGGAGCCGCCCTGCACCCGCCAAGCGGTCACGCGGGTCGAACCGTTCCAGCTGGCGTAGACGACGGTATGGCTGCCGCTCTTAGAGGCGGCGATCGCCGGCGGGTGGTCCTTCGGATTGGGCTCACCGTTCCACTGGAAGCGGTACGCCCGGTAGCTGGGCGTGAAGTCGACGAAGCGCGCGTCCCACACCTCCTGCCCGCGGCTGTTGAACTCGGTGAAGTACGGCTGCTGTCCCCAGCCGACGAAGTTGTCACCGCCGACTAGCTGCTCGTAGTTGCCCTGGAAGTTCGAGGTGAGCGGAGGCGAGTGGAAGAGGGTGCCGGCCGGGCTGGCAACCATGTGCTTGGTGTCGAGGAACAGCTTGAGCCCGCGGGAGGGACTCTGGAAGCGCGGCGGCCCGCCGCCGTCGTCGAACATGGTCAGGAACCAGTCGTGGCTGGAGCGGATGCGGGCATCGTGCTGGAGGGCGAACGTGGCGCCCTTTTCGAACTTGAAGCTCGAGTGGCGACCGCCCAGCGTCCAGATGACCTTGCCCGTGTTGTGGTTGACCTTGTAAATCGCCGAACAGTTGCGGCTCGAGATCAGCAGCGTGCCGTCGTCGTCGACATCAATCGAGTTGACGTGGAAGTAGTCGAACAGCCCGCCACCGTTTTGGTTATAGGTGTCCGACACGGGAACGTGGTCGAGGCTGTCCCACTGGAACAGCACCAGGCCCGTGGGGATGTCGATTTCCTGCACGACGGCGTCGAGTGTGTCCTCGTGGCTCGAGCCGCCCTTGGTGCTCGAGTCGTTCCAGTACACGGGGTAATAGGCGGTGACGAGCGCCGTGTTCCATGGGCTGATCTGAAACTCGTGCTCGTCGGGTCGCAGCCCGTTGCCGCCGGTGATCGTGTGCGTAGTGACATATGAACCGTTGTTGATGATGTCCTCGCCGAAGCCGACCCCGGCGGTGACATACCCCTGCCACCAGGTGAGGACCGAGCGCCCCCGATACGTCTGGACGCGGAAATCGGATGTCGAGTCGTCGCCCGGGATGTTCTTGAACCAGACCAGGTGGCCGCTGTTGTCGATGATCTCGGGGCCGTCCTGGACCGGCCCATACTGGGAGGCAACAAACACGTCACCGGGCGCGGTATTGCCGTGCTTGAGGACTTCCACCGCCGACGGCTCGAGATCTGGCCGCGAGTGAAAGTGCATGACGTCATTGGAGTGGCGGCCCGCCGAAGGCCAGTGGGTGGGTGGCAGCATCGGCGCGGGCTCGGCGATCGTGAAGTGATACTTCCCGCCCGAGCCGCCGATGATGTTCAGCCGCGTGCTGACCGTGACGACCTCACCCGAGGTGAACGGCTTGGTCGGCAGGAAGCTCCCCCCGTGGCCATCGGAATCGCCCTCGACCTTGCCGGTATGGACGCCGCTGTGCGAGCCGGTGACGGTGATCGGCCCCAGCCGGCCGATCGGGAGACCGCGAAACGTGATCTGGGTCTGCGGAGCGGCCACGCGCCCGCCCGGAATCGGGAACACGTATACCGGCGTGGCCGCGGCATGCGCTGTGCGGGTGGCCAGCGCCGCTCCCGGCAGCGTCATCATGGCCAGCAGACAAACCAACGGTACTCCTGTGGCGGTGGCGAGTCGCCTCGCGCAAGGCCTCCCTGGGAACATCGAATCTCTCTCCAGCTGGTTCGGGTGCCGGGGGCGGACGGGAGGACCGTCCCGGCAGACATACCCGAGTGTCGTGGGTTGTCTGTCAGATCACTGTAAGAGTGCGACGGGCATACGGCCATCGCCGGTCGCCCGTCGCGGGCTCAACCTCTTTTGCTTTCCTTCACGCGGCGGAGGCGCGACGTCACTTCACCACTTTCGAGGTGCCGAGGGTGTGGCCATGGCTATCGAGGGCTTCGACCTCATACGACCCATAGCTCTTGGAGAGCTTGACCGACGTCTCGAACCCCTTCTTGTTTGCCGTCGCCACCGCTTTCAGGTGACTCGAGGAGGTCCCTGTGAGTACTTTCCACTTCGCCACCTGGGTGGCGCCGTTCCAACTTGCGTAGACCGTGGGCTTGCCCTTGGAGGTACGCACGGCCGCGCTCGGCACGGTGGTGGGGATCCCCACCCAGCTCTGATCCAGCACCCGGTAGCTGAGATCAACCCCGGGCCACACCGCGTCGAGCAGCAACTTGCCCGACTTGCTGTATTCGGAGAAGAATCCCAACGAGCCCCAACCGATCACGACATTCCCGTTGGGCATGATCTCGGTGCTTCCGAGGAAGGCGACGTTGAGCTTGTGCGAGGTGCCCCACTGGCCGCCCAGCGACGCGGTGTGGTGGCTCAGGTTGAGCTTGATCTCCTCGCCGCGACTGAGGCCGCCGGGCTTGCCGAACTTGGTCCCGACGAGCGAGCAGCAATCGTCATCGAACAACGTCACCTCGTTGCTCGAACTCATGCGGACGTCGTGCTGCCACTCAAAGTGGGCGTTCTTGGCGATCTTGAATGAGCCGGGATCCTTGGGCGTGCTGCCCAACGTCCAGATGATCTTGTTGGTCGTCATGTCGACGAGGTAAGCGGCCCACTCGTTGCGCATCGAGACCAGAAACTCGTTGCCAGCCAGGGGCTGGACCGAGTTGACGTGGTAGGCATCCCACGGCTGCGAGTTCTTCGGCGCCGGCTGCATCGAATCGGACAGCGGGATATTTGGCGTCCCACCGGGGTTCAGGGCGTCCCAGGTGTAGAGCAGCTTGCCCGTCTTCAGGTCGTACTCCTGCACCGCCGCGTCGTTCACGACTCCATGCGAGCTGCCCTTGTACTTGGTCAGGTTCATCTTCACGTTCTTGTACGCCGTGACCCACGCGTCGCCGCCTTGGATCTGGATCTCGTGCTCGCTCAGCACCCACCCGTTCTGGCCCACCAGCTTGGCCACCGTGTGGTAGTGCTGATCGACGACGACGTCCTCGCCCTTGACCGTGGCCCCGGTCTTGGTCAGCACGCCCTGCCACCAGGAGAGGACCGGCTGACCGTTGTACTTCTGGGCGCTCAAGTTGGTGGCCACCTCGTTGGTCGGCACGGGCTCAAACCAGACCGGCTGCAGGTTCTTGTCGAGAATCAGCGGGCCGCTCTCACCCGTCATCGGCTGCCCGGCGGCCAGGTTCGGGAAGGCGGCCGTCATGAAGTAACCCGGCGCCAGCTTGCTGGTCTGGGTGTGCGAGTCGGTGGACAGCTTCGGCGGATGAAGCCTCGGGGCGGAGAAGAACTTCCAGGCGCCCTTCGTGGTGTAGCGGCCGATCGGGCCGGCGGCGGCCGCGGTGCCGGCGAGGCCCGCGCAAACGCCCAGGACGCCGATGGTGAGGATGAGCTTTGAATGGATTCGTTTAAACATGGTCTAAACCGTCGCTAACACGGTGGCTGACGCGATAGTTGCGTCTGGTCGTCGATCAACAGGTCCACCAACGCCCCTGGATCGCGCCGCACCCGTGCGGGCCGCCGATCCGTAGAGGCCCTGAGCGACGAGAGTAGTTGATCGGGATCGCGGAGGCGCCGCAACCGTCCCTCCGCAATCAACCTTTCATCGACCGCGCCCAGCCGGCCTTCGAACACCGTGAACACCGGCGTGCCCAAGGCGACCGCCTCGCGGTTCATTGTGCCGCCCGCGGAGACGACGAGATCGGCGTAGGCGATCAGCGACTGCGCGTCGATGGCGCGCTCGGGCACGATCAGACCGCCGGCGCGCTCGAGCTCGGCGCGCTGCTGATCGGTGCGCGGGAGCACGACCGCCTGGGTGCCGCGCAGGCGGTCGAGCACCCGCCCGAACAGATCGTTGGCGAAGCGGTGATAGAGCGAGACCTCGGGCGGCGTACGGACGACGACGATCGGCCGCTCGCGGTCGAGCGACAGGTCGCTCAGCACGGCGGGATCGGGCTCGAAGTCGGCCAGGTAGTACTCTTCCTTGAGCCCCGGGTAGGCGCGGATCTTGCCGCGCGCGCCGTAACGGTAGAGGCGCTCGGGGGGGATCGCGTCCGGAACGACGACCCGGCGGACCAGACGGCAGTTGACGTTGTGCTGGACGGTCGCCCACTCGTAATCGAACGTGGTCGCGCTTGGGATCCGCAGCAGCGCGGCCGCCACCGTGATGTCGTTGGACCCGTGGCCGAGGGCGAGGTCGAACCCCCGCGGGCGCGCCCACCGCGTCAGCGCCACCGAGCGGGCGGCGAGCCCGCGGGCCTTGTCGACCAGGCCGCTGCCGCGGTGAGCACCGATCGCCGTGTGCGCGATCCCGAACCGCTCGAGCAGGCCGAGGGTCTGGGCAAAGTCGCGGGCCGTCACGTCCACCTCGTGGCCGCGCGCGCGCAGCTCGGCGACCACCGGCCGCATCACCAGCACGTGAGGCGAGTTGGTGAGGTCGACCCAGACTTTCACAGCCCCGCCGAGGCAATCGCCGCCACGACCGCCCTGGCCTCAGAAGCGCCCAGCACCGGGCTCATCGGCAGCGCCAGGTTCGTCCGCGCCAGCTCGTCGGTCACCGGGAGGGGGCGGTCGCCGCGAAACGCGGCCATGGCCGGCTGGCGATGCAGCGGGGCGCGGTAGTAGCCGCGCGACTGCACGCCCTCGCGTGCGAGCGCCTCGCGCAGCTCGTCGGCGCGAGGATGGGTGCACACGAACAGGTGCCACGCCGGCTCGGCGCCGGCCGGCGCCGCCGGCAACCCCATCGTTTCCTCCAAGCCCGCGTCTACGTACGCCTCGGCCGCCGCGCGGCGGCCGCGGCACCAGCGATCGAGTTCCGGCAGGAGGACCCGCAGGATCGCCGCCTGGAGCTCATCCAGGCGCGAGTTGTAGCCGACGCGATCGAACGTCAGCTTGTCACGCGATCCGTGGAACCGCAGCGAGCGGGCGAGCTCGGCCACCTCGTCCCGGTCGGTGGCGATCGCGCCGCCATCGCCGAAACACGGAAGGTTCTTGGATGGGTAGAAGGAAAACGTGGCGGCATCGCCGAGCGCGCCGGCGCGGCGCCCGTGGAGGCTCGCGCCGGCCGCCTGCGCGGCGTCCTCCAACACGGGCAGCCCGAGCGCCCGCAGCTCTGCCACCGGCGCCGGGCAGCCGAACAGATCGACGGCGACGATCGCCTTGCAGCGCGGGTTCAGCGCCGCGCGGACCGTTTCCGGAGTGACGTTGCGCGTGCCGGCGTCGATCTCGCAGAACACCGGTCGGGCGCCGAACGCGGCGATCGCCTCGGCGGTGGCGTAGAACGTGAACGAGGGCACCACGACCTCGTCGCCCGCCTCCACGCCCAGCGCCCGAAGCGCGATCGTGATCGCATCGGTGCCGTTGGCCACGCCGACGACGTGCCGGACGCCGAGGTAGGCGGCGAACTCGCGTTCGAACGCCTCGACCTCGGGCCCCAGGATGTAGGCGCCACGCTCCACGGCGTCGGTGAGGCGTTCCACTACGGCCGCGCGCAGGGGCGCCAGCGGCGTCTCGGTGTCGAACAGCGGGATCGTCATGCTCGTGAGGAAAGCCTAATTTCGCAGTACGTGTCGACCCGCACGGCCCGGTACGCTTGCACCCGCCCGTGCTCATCACGCTCGCATCCGTCACGGGGTCACTGGTGGACATCGCGACCCACGTGATCCGGAGCGTCGGCTATGCCGGTGTCGCAGCGCTCAACTTCACCTCGGGCGTCATCGGGATCCCCGGGTCGGAGTTGACCATGCTGTTCGCCGGCTTCAACGTCTACCTCGGCCACCTGACGCTGCCCGGAATCATCTTCTTCGGCGTGTTGGGCGATATGGCGGGCGCCTGCACCGCGTATGGGATCGGCTACTACGGACGCCGCGAGCTGTTCGAGCGCCACGGCGGGAAGGTCCACATGAGCGGCGGCCGCGTCGACCGGGCCGGCGGCTGGTACGACCGCCACGGCGCTGCGGTGATCATCATCTCGCGACTGATTCCGTTCGCCCGCGCCGCGTTTCCGTACGCCGCCGGCGTGCTCGAGATCCCGTTCCGGACCTTCGTTCCGCTGGCCACGATCGGTTCGGTCATCTGGATCACCGCTCTGGGCGTTCTCGGACGTGAGGTGGGGAGCAACTGGCAGACCTGGCGGCACTACCTCGAGTACGTCGACTACCTGGGTGCCGCGCTCGTCGTGGGCGCCATCGCGTACGTGATCGTGCGCCGCGCCCGCCGGCCCCGTGTCGCCAGCTGACGCGCTGAGCGTTCGGCAGGCAATCGCGCTCGGCGCCGTGCACGGACCGGCGGAGCTCCTGCCGGTGTCCTCATCGGGACACATTGCGCTGATCCCGTGGCTGCTGTCATGGAACTACGTCGAGCTCGACGACGAGCTGCGCAAATCGTTCGAGGTCGCCGTCCACGCCGGCACCGCCGCGGCGCTGTTGATCACCCTGCGCGGTGAGGTGACCGAGGCGATGCGGGGGATGAACCACCGCCGCCTGGCCCTGATCGCGCTGTCGTTCGCGCCCCCGGCGATCGCCGGCTACGCGCTCGAGCGGCCGATCGAGAGGCGCCTCGGGACGCCGGCGACGATCGCGGTGGCGCTGATCGCCGGCGCGGCCGTGATGGCATGGGCCGACCGGGCGCCACAGCGCCGCCACCACGAGGACGCGGGGACCACCGATGCGCTGTGGCTCGGCGTCGCGCAGGCGTCCGCGCTGATCCCCGGCGTGTCCCGTAACGGGGCCACGCTCGCCGTTGCACGGATGCGCGAGTTCACGCGCCAGGACGCCAACCGCCTGTCGCGCCACGTCGCGCTCCCGGTGATCGCGGGAGCCACCCTGCTCAAGGGCATCCGTCTGCACCGGCGCGGTCTGCCGGCGCGGGCGAGGGTCCCGTTTGCGGCGGGCGCCGGCGCCGCGTTCGCCTCCACGCTCGGCTCGACGTGGCTGATTCGCCAGGTCGAGCGCGACCGCTCACTGCTCCCGTACGCTATCTACAGGGGTTTGCTCGGTGCTGTGGTAATAGCCAGACTGTGGGTGAAACACCCGCACGACGGGCGTGTAGCGCAAAATAGAGGCACTTAGATGACAACGCTGCTCGGCACCACGCTGAATGGTCGGTACCGGTTGGAGGCTCGGATCGGCGCGGGCGGGATGTCGACCGTGTACCGGGCGCTCGATGAGACGCTCCAGCGCCGGGTGGCGATCAAGTTGATGAACCGCGAGGTGGCCGCCGATTCGGACCAGCTCGAGCGGTTCCGGCGCGAGGCCCGAGCCGTGGCTCAGCTGTCGCATCCCCACATCGTCGGCGTGATCGACGCCGGCGAGGACGAAGGCCGCCCGTACATCGTGTTCGAGTACGTGGAGGGCGAGACGCTGAAGGAGCGGATCCGGCGGCTGGGGCGGTTGCCGATCGCCGAGGCCGTCGCCTACGCGATCGAGATCGCGCGCGCGCTCGGAGCGGCCCACGCCCGCCACATCGTCCACCGCGACGTCAAACCGCAGAACGTCCTGATCGATGAGGAGGGGTCGGCCAAGGTGACCGACTTCGGCATCGCCCGGACGCTCGACGAGGAGGGACTGACCGCCGACGGCCGGGTGCTGGGAACCACCGACTACGTCTCGCCCGAGCAGGCGCTGGGCCAGCACGTCACGGGCCAGTCCGACCTCTACTCGCTCGGCATCGTGCTCTACGAGATGCTGACCGGCGAGGTTCCGTTCAAAGGCGACAGCCAGGTCGCGGTGGCGATGAAGCACGTGCGCGAGCAGATCCCGGACGTCCAAGTCAAGCGGCCCGAAGTGTCGGCCGCGCTCGCCGCCGTGGTCGACGACGCGACGGCCAAGCGGCCCGACGACCGTTATGCCGACGACGCCGAACTGATCGCCGACCTCGAGGACGTCCTGGCGATCGAGACCGCCCGCGCCGGCAGCGCCACCGGCGAAGTGACCAGCGTGTTGCGCACGCTGCCGTCGCGTAAGCAGCGGCGGATTCCCTTCCCCGTCCGGCACCGTCTGGTCGCGGTGGTGGCCGGACTGATCGTCGTGGCGGCGATAGTCGGGGTCGCGGTGTGGCTGGCAACGAGGGCGCACCACGGCACCGGCGAGCTCTCGTCGGCGCAGACGCCCCCCTCCCCGAAGCCGCTCCAGCAGGTTCAGCTGTGCCAGACGTGTGCCTACGGGTTCAACCCGCTCGGCGACCCGACCGACGAGGCCCCCAACGCCAGCCTCGCGATCGACAACCAGCCGAGCACGTACTGGACCACCCAGGACTATTACGACGGCACGCTGGGCAAGGCCGGCGTCGGCCTCTACGTCGACGCCTCGCCGCACACCACGGCCCGCGTGCTGCGCGTCTACACCGGGACGCCGGGGTTCCAGGCGACGATCTACGCCCGCGACACCCAGCCGCCCCTCATGTGGCCGAATTCCGGCTGGGTGCGGATCTCTGCCCCCGTGACGGTCGCCGCCCACGCGCAGATCCACCTCACAAGCGGGAAGACCGCCTACCGGTACTTCCTGGTCTGGATCACCTCGCTCGGCCACCAGCACCAGCTGCAGCTCAACGAGGTGACGCTCTACAAGTAGCGGCTGGGCGCTGGGCTAGCCGTACTCGTAGAAGCCCCGGCCCGACTTGCGTCCCAAGCGCCCGGAGGCGACCATCCGCTTCATCAGCGGGGGCGGGGCGTACTCGTCGCGTTTGAACTCCTCGTACAGCGAGTCGCAGACGGCGTAGAGCACGTCGAGCCCAATGAAGTCGCACAGGGTCAGCGGTCCCATCGGGTGTCCGCACCCGAGCTTCATCCCGGTGTCGATGTCCTCCCGCGAGGCAAACCCGTCTTCGTACATCCGCACGGCGGCCATCAGGTAGGGAACCAGCAGCATGTTGACGATGAACCCCGAGCGATCCTTGGTCTCGATCGGCGACTTGCCGAGCCGCTCCACGAACCCCTTGGCCGTGGCGACCGTGACCGGGCTGGTGTCGAGCGCGATCACCACCTCGACCAGCGCCATCACCGGCACGGGCGAGAAGAAATGCAGGCCGAGCACGCGCTCGGGGCGCCGGACCACGGTGGCCAGCTGGGCGATCGGGATCGACGACGTGTTGGAGGCGATGATCGCGTCGTCGCGAGCGACGGCGTCGATCGTCCGCATCACCTCGAGCTTCAACACCTCCTGCTCGGGCACCGCCTCGATCACCACGTCGGCGACCGACAGCACGCCGAGCTCGGTGGTCAGCTCGATCCGCTCCCGGACCGACCTCGCCTCCCCGGCCTCGAGCTTGCCGCCCCTGACCGCCCGCGCCAGCGACGCGTCGATCCGCTCCGCCGCGCGATCGATCGCGCCCTGATCGACGTCGCTGACGATCACCGGAATGCCGGCCACGGCCGCCGATTCGGCGATGCCGGAGCCCATGAAGCCGCCACCGACGACGGCCACCGAATCGATTGTGGTGACGACGCTCAAGATCCGGCAGCTTAGCCGTCAGTGACGGAGGGCGCGCTCGGCGGCGTGGCGCTCGAGGGCCAGCGCCACCAGCCGGTCGAGCAGCTCGGAATACGGGATGCCGCTGGCCGCGAACAGTGAGCCGAACACGCTGGTCTGGGTGAACCCGGGCATCGTGTTGAGCTCGTTGAGGAGCACCGTCTCGCCGTTGACGAAGAAATCCACGCGCGCCAGCCCGCAGCAGCCGGCCTTGGTGAACGCGGCCAGCGCGAGCTCGTGGACGCGCTCGCGGACGGACGGCGCGACCCGCGCCGGCACGACCAGCTGCATGCCGCCCGGCGTGTACTTGGCCTCGTAGTCGTACCAGCCGTCCTCGCCCGCGGCGAGCAGGATCTCGCCGGGCTCCGAGGCGATCGGCTCCCCGTTGCCGATCACCGAGCACTCGACCTCGAGCCCGGTCGCGGCCGCCTCGACGATCGCCACCGAATCGTGGTCGAACGCGAGCTGGAGCGCATGCCCGAGCTCCGAGGTGGAGCGAACCCGCGCGATGCCCACCGAGGAGCCAAGTCGCGCCGGCTTGACGAACACCGGCAGCCCGAGCCCCGCCAGGTCGCGTTCCACGGCCGCGCGATCGTGGCGGAACTGTTCGATCCGCACCGCTCGGTAGTCGACTTGCGGGTAACCCGCGTTGGCCATCACGTCCTTGAACGCCACCTTGTCCATGCACAGGGCTGAGGCCAGCACGCCGGCGCCGACATAGGGCACGTCGAGGCACTCGAGCAGCCCCTGGAGGGTCCCGTCCTCGCCGAACGGCCCGTGCAGCACCGGGAACACGACGTCGGCGCCGGCCAGGCCCCGGCCGGGGCGCAGCTCGACCTCCCGGCGGTCGCGCCGCCACACGCCGTCGCGACCGATCTCGATCGCGAACGGCCGGTGTCCCGCTTCGCTCAGCCCGGTGCGCACCGAGGCCGCGGAGGCCAGTGAAACCTCATGCTCGGAGGATCGGCCACCTCCGAGCACGGCTACGTCGAGCGCGCTCACGTGGTGGACTTCGTGCTCTTGGTCGAGGTGCTGGTTGAGGACGTGGAGCTCGACGTCGAGGAGCTGTGCTGCGACGCCGTCTCCGAGCTGGTGGTCGAAGTCGATGTCGAGGTCGTCGTCGGCGGCGTGAACTGGCCAACGGTGATCGTCACGGTCGCGCCCTTGTTCTGGGTGCTGCCGCCACCGGGGTTCTCCGCGATCACGATCCCATTGCGCTTCTTGTGCAGCACCGGCGCCGTCTGCTGCACCACCCTGAAGCCAGCCGCGGTGAGCTGGCTGATCGCGTCACCGACGGGCAGGTCGATCACCCCCGGCACCGTCGCGGTCGGCGGTGCCTTGGCGAGCACTAGATCGATCGCCGCGCCGACCTCCGCCGTGGTGTCGCCGTTCGGCGTCTGGCCGATCACATCGCCCGCGGCCTCGCTGGTCGTGATTTCGCTCGACACGTTTCCGACCGCGAAGCCCGCGCTCGTGATGGCGTCTCGGGCGGCGGACTCGGACTGCCCGACCAAGCTGGGGACGGTGGCCGTCGGCACGCCGGAGGAGACCGTGATATTGACCGCCGTCCCGACCTGCGGATTCTGACCCGCGGCCGGATCGGTGCTGATCACCTGACCGGCTTGCACCGTTCGCGACGTTTGCGTCGACACATTGCCGACCTTCAGACCGGCCTGGAGGATCGCCCGCTTTGCCTGATCGAGGGTGTCGCCCAGGACGCCGGGCACGGTCGTGTTGCCCGGACCCGAGGAGACGGTGAGGGCGATCGTCGATCCGGCGTCGACCGATTGGCCGCCCGGAGGATCCTGGCCGATTACGATCCCGGCGGGGGTGCTGCTCGTCACGTCGATCACGGTCACGGTGAAGCCCTGGTTCTGGAGCTGCGTCCTCGCGGTGTTGATCTGCTCGTTCGCCACCGAGGGCACCAATACCTTCGCCGGCCGGGTAATCAGGTACGCGGCGACGGCCGCCCCCGCGATCAACAGGGCCAGCGCCAGCGCGATCCACGGCCACCGACGGTGCGGCTTGCGCTCCGGCTCAGGCGGCGGGAACGTGTCCTGGTCGACCGCCCCGTTGTCCGGCAATACGCCATACGAACCGGACCCGTCCGCGAGTCCGGGAACCCCGGCGGGGCTGTCCGCGTAGGCTTCCGCCCCGCCGACGGCCGCCATCGCCGCCATGCTCATCGTGAGCTCGCCGCGGGATCCGGCCAGGATCGCCGCCCTGGCGTGTTCCAGCGCCGTGATCATCTGGTCGGCGTCGGTCGGGCGGTCGGAGGGGTTCTTGTTCAGCGTCCACAACACGACCTGTTCGAGCTCGTGCGGGACCTGGGGGTTGAACACCGTGGGCGGCGGCGGGGCCTCGGAGACGTGCTTGAGGGCGATCGTCACCGCCGATTCGGCGTCGAACGGAACCCGAGCGGTCAGCATCTCGTAGAGAACCACCCCGATCGAATAGAGATCCGAACCGGCGCTGACGGCGTGGCCCTGGGCCTGCTCCGGAGAAAGGTACTGCGCCGTCCCCATGATCGAGCCCGTCTCGGTCATGTCCGAGGCTCCGGCGCGCGCGATCCCGAAGTCCGTCACCTTCGCGTGATCGGAGTCGTCGACGATCACGTTGTGCGGCTTGAGGTCGCGGTGAATCACGCCCCGGCGATGGGCGAAACGGGCCGCCTTGAGGATCTGCAGCGCGATGTCGATCGCGCGGATCGGATCCAGGGGCGCCTCCTGGCGGATCAGCTGCTTGAGCGAGCGGCCCGGCAGGTACTCCATCGCGATGTAGTAGGTGTCGTCGTAGGTCCCGCGGTCGTACACGCTCACCACGTTCGGGTGCTGGAGCCCCGCGGCGGCCTGGGCCTCGCGCCGGAACCGCTCCACGAACCCGGGATCCTCGGCGAATCGGCGGTGCAACAGCTTCAGGGCGACCTTGCGGCCGAGCTGCTGATCCTCGGCCAGGTAGACGTCCGCCATGCCGCCGGCTCCGAGACGGGAGACGACCTTGTAGCGCCCATCGATCATCGTCCCGGTTCCCGGATCGGTCATCTCAGCCACCCTCGGAGAGAAGGACCTGGAGCACGGCCTTGGCGATCGGGGCGGCGATCGTGCCCCCGAACCCCCCCTGCGAGCGATCGATCGTCACGTCGATCGCGATCTTCGGGTCCTCGGCCGGTGCGAAGGCCACGAACGACGGCTGGGTCAGGTTCGATCCGTTGGGCCCGATCTGCGCCGTGCCGGTCTTACCGGCCACGCTGATGTCGCCGAGCTGGACCGCGGTTCCCGTGCCCTCCTCGACGACCTTCTCCATCATCTGTGTCACTTCCCGAGCAGTGGCCGGCGTCATTACGTGGTTGTAGACGGTGGGCTTAATTGTCTCAACTGTGCGTCCGTCTTGATCAACGATTTTGTTAGTCAAATGTGGCGCCATTAAGGTGCCGTGGTTCGCCACGGCGGCGGCGACCATCGCCATCTGCAACGGGGTTACCTGGAGCCCGCCCTCGCCGATCCCGATGCGGCCGATGTCGGTCAGCGGGCTGGCGGGCGGATAGGGCCGACCCCGCGGCGAGACGGGCTTGCTGGTCGCCATCTCGTCGGACGGGTAGTCGAGCGGCGGCAGCGAGTAGAAGCCGAACCGCTGCATGTAGTTGGTCATCGTCTTCCGGCCCAGGTGTTCGGCCACCTGGGCGAAGATCGTGTTGATCGAGTAGGTCATCGCGGTGGTGAGCGTCTGCGGGCCCCAGTTCTGGTTGCCGTCGTTCTCGAGTGGGACGCCGGAGACGATGATCGGGGACTTGCCGTTGACGACCGAATGGGGCGTGTACTCGCCGCTGTCGATCGCCGCCACCGCGGTAACGATCTTGAACGTCGAGCCCGGCGCGTACTGGCCGGCCGTGACCTTGTTCACCTGACAGCCAGGCAGCTTGCACGCGTCGGGGTCGTTGTCGTTGTAGCTCGGGTTGGAGTACATGACCTTCACCGCCCCGGTCTGCGGGTCGAGCGCGACCACCGAACCCGCCTGGCCGGCCAGCGCATCCTGGGCGGCGCGCTGCCCAGCGGGATCGAGGTTCGTGATCACGTCGTCGCCGACCTGCTGCTGGCTGAGTTGCCCGAACACGGAGCTCAACGTGCTCGGAAGGCCGCGCAGGGCGGCGGCGCGGTACTCCTCGAGGCCGGCCGCGCGACCCACGGACGCGAACGAGTAGCCGACCGGTTGGGAAAACAGGTTGCCGGTCGGGTAGTAGCGGCCCCAGGTTCCGCCCTGCGCCGGCACCGACTTGGCCAGCACGGTTCCGTCGTTGGCCAAGATCCGTCCCCGCTTGATCTTCAGATCGGCGACCAGCGTCCGGACGTTGAGCGGGTTGTTGTTGAGCGACGAGGCCTGGAACACGGTCCAGCGCGAGGTGAAGATGATCAGGAGCGTGAACAGGACCACGATCACGCCGAACAGACGGACGATCGGCCGGTTCACGTGGTCGCGTCTCGTCGGGCACGGTCGGACACGAGCAGCAGCAGCGCCAGCAGAACGAAGTTCGCCACGATCGAGGAACCGCCGTAGGAGACGAACGGCAGCGTCACGCCGGTGAGCGGGATCACCCGCGTGACGCCGCCGACGATCACGAACACCTGGAGCGCGAAGATCGCGCTCAACCCGGTGGCCAGCAGGGTCGAGAACGAGTCTCGGGCCAACATCGCGGTTTTGAACCCGCGGGCCACGAACAGCAGGTAGGTGAGCAGCAGCGCGGCGGCGCCGAACAGCCCCAGCTCGTCGGTGATGACCGCGTAGATCATGTCGGTCTGCGGCTCGGGCACCAGCGTGGCACCGTTCGGGAGGGTCAGCACGGCCCGGCCGAAGCCCTGGCCGAACAGCCCTCCGGCGGCCTGGGCGAAGACCCCGTTGGCGACCTGGTAACTGCCTAGGGGCTTGTTGTAGAGCGTCGGGTTAAAGGGATGCAACCAGTCCTCGACGCGCGCGTGCACGTGCGGGATGTGCGTGCCCAGGTACCAGAAGCCGACCGCCGCCGCCAGCAGGCCGATGACCACGAACGACAGGCGGTTCGTGGCCACGTAGAGCATCGCCAGCAGGCCGCCGTAGAACATGACCGAGGAGCCGATGTCGCTCAGCAGGACGAGGATCGCCATCGCCACGCCCCAGATCACGACCACCGGCCCGAACTGCTTGAGCGGCGGGATTGTGATTCCGAAGATCCGCCGTGATCCCTGCACCAGCACCTGGCGCGTGTCGCGCAGGTAGCTCGCGAGGAAGATGACCAGCCCGATCTTGGCGAATTCGGCCGGCTGGAAGACGAACAGCCCGGGGATCCGCACGCCCAGATACGCCCCGTTGGCCGCGTAGCCGATCCCGGGGAGGCGCGGGAGCACCAGTAACCCGAGCGAAATGAAGACGATCGTGTAGCGGTACCGCTCGAGCTTTCGGTAGTCGCGGAAGATCACGATCGTGGCCGCGAACAGGATCAGCCCGAGCACGAACCACTGCGCCTGCTGGCGCGCGAGGGTCGAGTCGATTCGGTAGACCATCACGATCCCGAAGCTGGCCAGCAGCGCCACGAGCGGGAACATGTACGGATCGGCGTGGGGCAGCGTGATCCGGATGAAGATGTGGGCGGCGATGCACAGGCCGAGGAAGATCGCCCCATAGGTCAGCGAGATGTTCGACAGCGTGTTCGAGCGCTGGATGAACACGCCGGCGAACCCCGCGGTGACCAACAGCGACGCGGGAACGAGGCCGAGGAGCTCTCGGTTACGTGCTCTCACTGCGCCAGCTGGCCGAGCTCGAGATCGTGCACGAGCGTCTCGGCGCTCGACTCCGACCGGAGATCGTGGTTGAACAGTGAGCTCCGCCGGTCGGCGGGCACGAGCGAGCCCGGGACGCCGGAGACATAGAAGGTCTCGTACAAGTTGATGCCACCGGGGAGTTGATACGGAAACCCTCTGAAGATCGTGACGATGCCCTGGGAGTTGGTGCCGATGAAATACAACTGGCGCGACGCCAGGTAACCCGCCCCGCCGATCACGAAGATCACGATCAACGCCGCCGCCAGCCCGGCGAGCACCTTGGCGAACCGCGGCATCCGGCGCTCGCGCACCTCCACCGGCCTGCCTTGCGTGCGGGCGAGGGGAGCCGGCGCCACGCGCCGGCCCGGAGCCGACGTGGTCGAGGCGAGCGGCCGTGCAGCCGTCTGCGTGGGCGAGGCCGATGATGCGGGGGAGATCGACGATGTGGAAGAGGCGGACTCGGAGGGGGAGGACGACGACTCGGCGACCGCCGACACCACGGGGGCCACCACCGTGGGCGCCTCGACTCCGCTCAGCTGGCCCGCCACTTCCTCGAGCCGGAACAGGACGACCGTGATGTTGTCGCGGCCACCGGCCTCGTTGGCGTCGTCGATCAGCTGGCGCCCGGCCTGCTCGAGGTCGCTGGTGGTGCGGAGAATCTCGGCGATCCGCGCTTCGGAGATCATCGAGGTGAGCCCGTCGCTGCACAGCAGCAGCACGTCACCGGCCCGTACGGCGACGCTCGAGGTGTCAACCAGAACCGTCGGCTCCGGTCCGAGGGCGCGAGTGATGATCGACCGCTGGGGATGCTCGGCCGCCTCCTCGGGCGTCAGCTTGCCTTGTCGCCTCAGCTCCTCGACCAACGAGTGGTCCTGGGTCAGCTGCGTCAGTTCGTCATCGCGGAACAGGTACGCCCGGCTGTCGCCCACGTGCGCGATCGCGAGCTGGGCGTCGTCGAGGTAGGCGGCGGTCGTCGTCGTTCCCATGCCGGCCCGATCGCGCTCGGCCGCCGCGAGCTCGTGAATCGTCAGATTGGCCTCCTGCATCCGGCCGGCCAGCCGTTCCTCGGGGCTGCCGCCGTCGGGCAGCCCGCGCTCGAACGCTTCGATCGCGATCCGCGAGGCGACCTCGCCCGCCTGCGCGCCGCCCATCCCATCGGCCACCACGAACACGGGGGCGCGGGCCAGCATCGAGTCCTCGTTGTCCCGCCGCTGGCGGCCGGTGTCGGTAAGGGCGATTGTGTCGACGGCGCGGAGCATTAGTGAGCGGTCATTGGTAGTAGGAGAATTCGCAGTCGCCGATCCGGATCCGATCGCCGGGGTGCAACGGCTGCGGGCCATTCAACGGCTCCTCGTTCAGATAAGTGCCGTTGGTCGAACCCAGATCTTCGATCACGATCGCGTGGCCCTCGCGGGAGATCCGCGCGTGGCGCGAAGACGCGAACGGATCTTCGAGCCGGATTTCGACGTCGCCACGCCCCAGCGTAGCCCCGAACGTCAGGTCATAAGCGGTTCCCGGCTCATGGCCCTCGGCGTGCTCGACGAGCAGCCTGGGCTCGAAGTCATCGACCTCCTCGGGCCCGAGGGCCGTGTACATGCTGGTGCCGTCGCCGTCGGCTGGCGTCCGATCGAGCCGCACGGAGCCGGACCGTCCCGGGCCACGCCGCAGATCCCTCGTCGCGCTCCAGGCGACCCACAGCAGGAATAGGTAAAGAATGATCAGGAAGCCGAACTTGAGGCCGACCGAGACGGGTTGGAGCATCAGTAATCACTCCAACTCGAATTTCATCACCGAGGCGCCGAGCTCGATCTCGTCCCCGGGCTTGACCACCTCCGGCCCGTCGATACGTCGGCCGTTGAGCAGCGAGCCGTTCGTCGAACCAAGATCCGTCAGCACCCACGAATCTCCGCGCGGGCGGATCTCGGCGTGTTGCCGGGAAACGTTCGGGTCATCCAAGACGATGTCGCACTGGCGGCTGCGTCCGAGCGTCACGCCGGCCGGACCGACCACCAAACGGTTGCCGTCGAGGACCAACAGGGCGGTCTGAACGCGGCTCCGGGCGCGCTCCTGGAGCGGTTCCGCGACCCGTTCGGCGACGCTCTGCACCATCGTGCGTCCGACCAGATCGCGGTCATCGCGCTGAGGCTCAGGCTCACGCGGAGGTTGAACCACGCGCGTTTGGATCCCGAATTCCCCGAGGCCCAGCCGCCGATCGGTCTCGAACTCGATCACCGGCCGCGACAGGAGCGCGAGCCGCTCGCGGCGGGCGTGTTCCAACAGGTAGCCGGCCAGCTCCGCGGCCAGCGCGTCCTCATAGTCAGCGAAGCGCTGGCGATCGCGGGGCGAGAGGAACACCCGGTACTCGTTCGGCACATAGGTCCTGGAAATCGAGTATTGCTTGTGCTCCTCCATCTCCCGAGCCAGACGGCGAGCGATCTCGACCGGCCGCACTTCGGACCGAAAGGCACGGCTGAAGGTGCCTTCGATCAGGCCGGAAAGCTTGCTCTCGAGTGTTCTCAGGACGCTCATGTCTTCGCCCTGGCGGCGCGTCTGGAGTGAAGTTTGGCGCGGCGGCGGCGCGATCCAGCGTGATCTCAGGGCGAGTCCATGCTACGCAAGTCCCGCCCGCGAGTTGACCGACTCCCGTCTGGTGCGCACCGACTCCCCTCTTGTGCGCCACATGGCCACGACGGTCGGCGCCAGCGCCACCAGTCCACCGGCCCAGGCGCCCAGCACCGCTGTGCGCGTGTGCAGGGCCCCGCCCGAAGCTGCGGCGAGGACGGCGGTGGTCGCCAGCGCGGTGATCGCCGACCAGATCACCACCAGGACCAGGTCGGAAACGGGCGAGACGCGACGCACGAGCCACGGGAGCGACATCGCGGCGAGGGCCCACACGGCCGCGGGGGCGAGAATGCCCGAGCTGAACAGCGGCCCGAGCACCTGATGGATGGCCCCATGAGCGGAGGTCGTCCAGACGGTGGGATCGGGCGTGGCCGCACCCGCCGGTCCGGTCACGTAGAGGGCGTGGCCGCTCAGCGGACCCGCCAGCGCGAGCCAGATCCAGCCCGCCGCGCCGAGCGCGGCCCGCCGCCATGGCGTCGCCGCCCGCCCGGCCAAGGCCGGCCACGCGCCCGCGAAGGCCACCGCGCCCAGGGCAGGGGCCACCGCGGGCAACGGCCATAGCTCCGGGCTGCGGGGAAGGAGCGCCACCGGCACGAGCGCCGCGGGCAGGATCACGAGCGCCGCGCCCGGATGTCCCTGGATCGCCGCGACGAGGGCCAGCGCTACGGTCAAAACGATCCAGCCGATCCTCGGTAACGCGATCACGAGCGCCGCCGCCAGCAGCGCGGCGACGGCCGGCGCGAGCGGCGACGGCGCGAGCAGGTGCGCAACGGCCCAAGCCGTCAGCGCAGCGGCGCCGGCGCCGGCTACGCCTCGTCCCCAGGGGTTGTGGTCGGAAGCATCGCGGTTGGTGGGAATGCGGTCGGGAGTCCGGTCGGTCTTGCGCGGCGACGAGGGTTCGGGGTTCGCTGGGGGGTCATCTATTTGAGAGGGGGGGCGGTCCCAAGCAGTCGCGGTCCCGGTGCGCGGACCACGGAGCCATGGCCCCGCCACGACGCCCTGGGTTTCATCGACCTGGTCGTGCGCCGCCTCGAGCGCGCTGCGCAGCCGCTCGATGGTTCCGCGCTCGCCCGGGCGCGGGCGGAGCGCCAGGTCGATCCCTTGACCCAGTTCGCGGGGGAGCTCACGGCGCTGGCGTCGCAGCGGAGGGAGATGCGCGCCAAGCCTACGCGGGCGCCCGGTCGTGGCCGTGACGCCGAGTGGGTTGACGCCGGTCAGCGCCTCGTAGATCACCAGCCCGAGCGAATAGATGTCCGCCGGTGGCCCCACCTCGAGCCCTTCCGCCTGTTCAGGCGACATGTAGGCCGCCGTCCCGATCACGTCGCCGGTCCGGGTCAGCGAATCGCCGCCCACCACCCGCGCCACGCCGAAGTCGGTCAGCTTAGCCCGCTCGGCCGGGGTGACGGGTTGATCCGGGACGAGGACGTTGGAAGGCTTGACGTCGCGGTGCACGACTCCCTGGCCGTGGGCGTGGGCCAGCGCGTCGCACAGCGCGATCCCGATGCCGACGATGTCGCGATCCGACAACCGCCCCGCCTGGAGCAGCTGATGCAGTGTCCCGCCGCGCACGAGTTCGCTGACCAGGTAAGCGTCCTGGTCGTCGACGGCCGCTTCGTACAGGGTCACAATTCCCGGATGCGACAGTCGGGCCGCCGTCCGCGCCTCCCGCTCGAACCGTCCGGCGACGATTCGCGCGCGCGACAGGATCTTGATCGCGACTTCGCGTTCGAGCCGCTCGTCGCGGGCTTGCCACACGGTCGCGAACGCGCCGGAGCCCAATCGGCGCTGGAGGCGGTAACGCTCGAGCACGACCGGCGCTTCGCCGCGCGCGCGCCTGAGTACCTTGGTGGCGACTGCGCGCGTCGGCAGCTCGCTCGAGGTCATGCTCGGCTTTTCCACGCCACCGGCCAAGTCCCTTCCTAATGGCCCTCCCCGAACGCCATTGGCCCGTGTTTCTTGACGTTCCAGCCGTCCCGGTGGTCATACTGGGGTTTTCCAAATCGCGGAGGAGCGAGCTTGTCGTTCTTCGACGAGGTTGACGAGCCTCGAACCGAGCCTCGCAGACCACCTCGCACGGCATCACGTCGACGCCGGCCCACTGGCAGCGGCCGTCGGCCACCGACCAGCCAGCAATCGATTCAGACGCGCCGCTTGATCGCCGTCGGCGTCATCGTGGTCGCGATCATCCTGATCGTGCTGGGGGTCAACAGCTGCATATCCAGCTCGCGCATCACATCGCTGAAGGACTACAACGACAACGTCTCCTCGCTCCAACAGCAATCCCTGCAGACCTCCAAGACGCTGTTTTCGCTGCTATCCCCCAGCGCCGCGCCGAGCAACGCCACCGGCCTGCAGAACCAGATCAATGAGACCCGCCAGAGTGCTGAGACCCAGCTCAACAAAGCCAAGGGCTTGAGCGTGCCCGACGAGATGCGCTCGGCCCAGCAGAACTTCGTGCTGACCATGCAGATGCGCAGCGACGGGATCGCCGACATCGCCCAGCAGATCCAGCCCGCGCTCGGCAAGACGACGAGCCAGGACGCGATCAACTCGATGGCCACCGACATGGCCCGTTTCTACGCCTCGGACGTCACCTACATTCTCTACACGACCCAGCTGATCGCCGAGGAGCTGCACGGCTCCGGGATCAACAACGAATCCGTCCAGGGCGGTCAGTTCCTGCCCAATCTGCAGTGGCTGACCCCCAACTACATCAGCAGCCAGCTGCACGTCTCGAGCTCGGGCGGGGGCGGCTCGTCGAGCGTCAAGAACGAGCCGGGGCTGCACGGTCATTCGCTGAACTCGGTCAGCGTCAGCGGCACCACGCTCTCGTCCAGCGGCAACAACGTCCCGGCCAGCCCACCAGCCACCTTTGCGCTCAACATCACCAACGGCGGCCAGTACGCGGAGACGAACGTGGTCTGCAAGGTGACCGTGGGCGGTACCAGCAGCAGCGGAACGACCACGCTTCCGCAGACCAGCCCGAACGAGACGACTAATTGCAACGTAACGCTCAACACCTCACCGCCAAAGGGGACGTTTACGGTGACGGCGACGGTTGAGCCGGTCTCGGGGGAGAAGAACACCGCAAACAACACCCTCACCTTCCCCGTGACCTTCACATAGGTGCTTCCCTCCGTTGTGCCTATCCTTCTGAGCCGTGCATGACCTGACCAGCACGACGGGAATCGTCGCCATTGCTGCCGGCGCCGTGGCCGTCGTCGCGTTGATCTTCTGCCTCGTCCTGGCCGTGAAGCTGCGACGGATCCGCTCCCAGCAGCGGGCGGTGCTCGGCGACCGGAGTGAGGACCTCGTCGCACATGCCGCGACGCTCCAGAGCGAGTTCGAGGCGCTCGAGCACTACGTCGAGGACGCCGCCAGCCGGCTGCACGCTCGCATGGAGGCCGCCGAGCATCGTCTCGACGGGACGCTCGCGTATCGATCGCTCGTGCGCTACGACGCCTACGGAGAGATGTCCGGCCGTCAATCGACCTCGATCGCGCTGCTCGACTCCAGCCGCTCGGGCGTGGTGCTCTCGTCGATCCACCATCGGGATACCGCCCGGCTGTACGCCAAACAGGTCCACCAGGGCCACGGTGAATACGAGCTCTCGCCCGAAGAGGATGAGGCGATCCGGATCGCGAGCGACGGCGACGGGACGCGGCCGGCAACCTGACCGTGGCCTCCCCCAACGCCCGTTGACCCTCCCGCGAGCGGCGATCCAGCCCACGGTGCCACCGATGCGCGTTGGCTATTTCGGTCCTGAGGGCACCTTCACCCAGGAGGCCTTGATCGGCGCTACCGCCGGCGTCGCGGCCGACCTGGAACTAGTGCCGCTGCCGACGATCTACGACACGGTGATGTCAGTCCACGGGGGCGTCGCGGAGCGCGCACTGGTCCCGATCGAGAACTCGCTGGAGGGTTCGGTCAACGCCACCCTCGACGCGCTCGCGATCGACACCGAGGACGTCGCGATCGTCGGCGAGGTGATCCATCCGATCCGTCACTGCCTGATCGCCCGCACGGCGCTCGAGCTGTCCGAGATCGAGACCGTCGTCTCGCATCCTCAGGCCAACGCCCAGTGCGCGCGGTTCATCCGCACACGGCTTCCCGGCGCCCGGGTGTTGGCCGGCGCGTCGACGGCCGAGGCGGTGCGCATCGTCGCCGACCACGACGGGCCCTGGGCGGCGCTCGGGACTCGCGTCGCGGCGGAGCGCTATGGATGCCAGGTGCTTCGGGCGGGCGTCGAGGACGTTTCCGGCAACGAAACCCGGTTCGTCTGGCTGGCCCCGCTCGGCGCGCCCCCAGGCGGGCCCGGCAACGAAGGAGCACTCCTGGGCCCATGGAAGACCGCGATCGTCTTCTGGGGCGTGGGCTCCGAATCCCCCGGCTGGCTCGTCGGTTGCCTGTCGGAGTTCGCCACCCGCGATGTCAACCTGACCCGGATCGAGTCGCGGCCACGCAAGCAGGGACTCGGGCGATACATGTTCTTCGTCGATCTCGAGGGTCGCGACGCAGAACCCCCGGTGGCGGAGGCGCTCGCCGGCCTGCGCTCGCACGTCGAGGTGATGAGGGTGCTCGGCTCGTTCCCCACCGCCTGACGCGTTGGCGGACGGCCCGCGGCGGGGATTGCCGGCTGGGTGCGCCGCTCGGTGAGCGGCGCGCGCTCAGGGTCGCCGGCGGGGTCGGTCCCGCTGTGAGCGGCGCGCGCTCGACCAAGGCTAAGGGTCCCGCCAGAACCCTCGCTAAACTGCCCGCCAGCAATGCCCAGCTCAGTACCAGCGCCAGCCTGGTCCGCGTCGCCCCCAGAGCACCGGCGACGCGGGCGTGAGGTTGGTCGGGTGCTCGTCTTGAACGCCACGTACGAGCCGATCAATGTGTGTACGGTTCGGCGCGCGGTGGTGCTGCTGCTGAAGGACAAGGCCGAGGTGATCGAGCACGGCGAGCTCGAGCTCCACTCGGCCAGCCAGACGATCGCGCGGCCGGTCGTGATCCGGCTCGTCACCTATGTCCGCATCCCGCGCGACACCCACCGTCGCAAGATCACGCGCCGCGCCGTCTTCGCCCGCGACAACTGGACCTGCCAATACTGCGGCGCGCGCTCGAACCTCACCGTCGATCACGTCGTCCCGCGGTCCAAGGGAGGCCCATCGAGTTGGGACAACATCGTGGCCTCCTGCGCGCCATGCAATCGCCGCAAGGGCAACGCGTTGCCCCGGCAGGTGGGGATGCGCCTGCTCAACCAACCCCGCACGCCCAGCCCGCACGTGTTCATCCAGGTCGCCAGTCCGACGATTCCCGCGGCCTGGATGCAGTACCTCGCCGCCTAGCCCCTTGATCGCCCCAGCGGGGTCGTGCAGTGTTCGAATGGTCGGCGGCTCTGCTGGCCGACCAATCTACGCGCAACCCGATGCTTGCGTTGGGGATCCGTCAGGTATAGACCGACGATCGCCAACGCCGCCCCGCAGGGCGACCGCCAGACCCCCAACCCCGCCACCTTCTCCTGGGGAAGTAATCAGGCCGCGTAGCGCTCGGCGGCCCGAGCGCGCGCCTTGGCCGCCTCGACCTCGCGGTCGCGGGGGGTGGCAGTCGTCTGCAGTTCGGCAAGCAGCTCGCTCGACGCGCGCGCCACCGCGTCGATCGCCTTGTCGAAGGCCTTCTGGTTGGCGCGGGATGGCTTCTGGAAGCCGCTGATCTTCCGCACGTACTGGAGGGCGGAGGCGCGGACCTCCTCCTCGGTCGCCGGCGGATCGAAGTTGTAGAGAGTTCGGATGTTTCGGCACATGAGGTCAAGGCTACCGACGGTGGCCTCCGTGCCCGAACCGGGGGGGACGCCCCGGGGCGATCGGTGCCAGAAGCCAGCGCGGACGCCGGGGCGGCGATCCGCGCCAGAACGCAGCGGGACGCCGGGGAGCGATCCGCGCCAAAACGCGCGAAGGGCGCCGTCGACGCGACGCCCTTCGCTTACTGAACTTGGCTGCGCTTTCCGCGACGGGCATGATCGGTGCCGGAGGGACTACTCCCGGCGCTCGTCGCGGCGGTGTCGCGGGGGGACTCCGCTAAGCGGGGCCAGCCTCCGACCTAGCGGCCGGACACCTCCAGGGTCCCGCAATGACTTTCAGACAGGCGGACCACCTCCTTTCTCTGGTAGCCCTCAGCTTAGCGAACCTGGGCGACACACTTCGGCCATCGCCCAGGCACGCGTCTAGCTCTTGATCGTGAGGGTCTGCCCGGGGGTGAGCCTGGCGATCGCGTCGCCGTCGATGTCAGCGCCGAGCATCTCGGCCACGATCTTGTGTCCGGCGGCCAATCCGGCCTTGAGCTCGTTCTTCTGCTTGGTGGTGAACGTCGCCGTCAGCACCTTCGAGCCCGCCTTGCCGAGCTGAGCCTCCGGCGTCTCGAGGTTGAAGTGCGGCCCGTTGGCGATCTTTACCGCACCGAAAGCGTAGATCGTGCACGAGGACGAGCAGGTCATCTTGACCTGCAGCTTGCCGGCCTTGACCGGGTTCTGGTGCTTGACGAACGACAGCGAGATCTTGGGGATCTTGGGCTCCACCGACCTCGCCACCGTGTCGAGCTTGGCGAGGTACACGCTGCCCCAGCCGGAGGCTTCGTCGTACCCGGGGCTGGCGTTGCAGCAGCGCAGCGAGAGGCCGTTCCCGCCCGCATTGAGCGGAATGAACGGGCCGACGTCGTTGTTGATCGCCGTCACATCGTCAAACACCTGGCTGCGCACGCTCGCGTCCTTGCCGATTGCGTACAGCAACGGGTTGACGAACCCGAGGAACTCCTGGCCGTGGCGGCTGAGGTCCTGGTCCACGAGCGCCATCCCCGCCACGGTTAGCGGCGTCGCCGCGCTCGTACCGCCGATCTGCTGCCAGCCGTGACCGCCGCAGTCGGCGTGCGCCGTGCAGAAGATCGCGTAGCCGGGCGGGTTGTCGGCCAGCGCCGAAATATCGGGTACCGCGCGGTGGTTGGGACCCACGACGCCGTTCTGGTATGACGGACGGGCGAAGATCTCGCTGAACCCGCCGCCACCACCCGCGGGGGCGAAGGTCGTGTCGTTCCACACGAACTGGCCGTTGGGATTGTTGATCTGGTTGTTCTTCTTCAGGAAGAACTGCGTGCCCCCGACCGAGGTCACCCACTGCGAGGAGCCGGGATAGTCGACCGCCAGCTCGTCGAGCGGAACGTTGCCGGCGAAGTTGGGATTGCGGCAGTCCGACGACCCGTCGTCGCCGGCGGCCGACATCACCGTGATTCCGGCCGCCGCGCCGAGCGCCATCTGCGCGTTCACGGTCGTAACGCCGGACCGTCCAAACGCCTGAAGCAGACCCGGCTCGCAGATCCCCACCGACGAGGAGATCAGCTGCGGCAGAGCCCCCGGCGTGACGATCGGAGCCACGAAGGCCTTGATCAGCGAAGACGCGCTGGCGTTCGTCTCGAATACCTCCAACTTCTTCATGGCCGGCGCGGCCGCGTCCAGGACCTCGAGGTCGAGGGTGGTTTCGCCTCCCGGCGGCAGCACCTTGCTGACCCCGACGCCGAACACGTTGATGGCCGGGATCGAGAGCCCGAAGCAGCGAGCGAACGTCTTCAGGTCCGAGTCCTTGAATCCGTCGATCTCGACCACCGCCACCGTTTGCCCCTGGCCCTTCAGGCCCGAGTTGTAGAACGGCGTGTAGTCGTATGCGGTCTCGTACTGGTTGGGCGTGAAGCCGCCGGTGTTGCGCGCCCCCGCGCAGCCAGCGGTGGTGCCGGTGGCTGGGTTATAGGCAGTCGACGGCTGGGGCGATGCCTTGCGCGCGATCGGGCCGCTGTGCTGTCGCACGGTGATGTTGCCCGACGGACTCGCCAGCGCCTGGGTGTCGAGCCCCACCACCCCGGTGGCCGCACCGCGTAGCGGCGCCGGCAGCGGCGCCGACGCCGACGCGCCACGGGCGACGGCGGCGGGGGCCACGAACTCCTTCCCGGCTCCCGTCCGATAGCGGCTGAGCGGCGTGGCGAACACGCGCTCGGCGAGCCGCACGCTCATCGTCGCGCTGACGAACATCTTGGAGGCGTTCTCGCTCACCTTTGTCGCGCCGACGCTGCGCAGATAGTGGATGACCCTCGCTGCGGCGGCCGGACGCGCGCCGAACGTCCGCGCCAACGTCGCCACCGACTCAAATTGCCCGTAGAGCGGAGAGTGCGGAGTCGAGACCTCCGTCGCGAATTGGTCCAGACCGGCCTGATCGATGACCAGCGGAATGACCAGATCGAGTTGCTGTGAGGCCGACGCGGGTCCCACCGCTGCGGCCTGCGCCTGTACGGCCAGCGCCGCGCCCGGCGCCGCGGCCATGCACGCGAGCGCCCCGACCACGACCGCGTAGGTCTTCACCGATCGCAGGCCGCCGCCGCGCTGTTCCCGGTCGGCAGAGCGCGGCTTCCGAGCACACGCCCGCCTCAACCCATACCTCTGCACAGTCGAAAACACTCGTGCACCCCTTTTGTCGGAACCAGCGCCCACGACGCCGCCTCGCCCAGAACGCGAGATGCCGACAATCCTACGGGGTCAGCGTGGCTCGGGGCGTGACAAATTTCCGCCGGCCGGGGCCCCAGCTAGCCCTCGGTGCCGGGAAGAGGCGGCTGATCGTCCGCCACCTGGGCCGAGGTGTGCGCCTCGGATTCGGCGACCAGCGCCACCGCGCTGACCTGATCGTCGTCGCGGATGTTCATCACCCGCACGCCTTGCGAGGGGCGGCCGTACCGGTTGATCCCGCGCACCGACGTCCGCTGGACCATGCCGTTCTGCGAGATGAACACGAGCTCCTGGTGCTCGCGGACGACCAGCGCGCCGGCCAGCGCGCCCTTGTTCTCAGTCAGCGTGATCGTCTTGACGCCCATCGTGCCTCGTCCCTTGACCGGGTAGTCGGAGATCGGGGTCCGTTTGCCGTAGCCGTTCTCGGTGACCACGAGCAGCTCCTGATCGTCCCGAGCCACATCCATAGCCAGTACGGCGTTGCCCGGCTGGGAGACGTTCATCCCGCGGACGCCGCTGGTGTCGCGTCCCATCGCGCGGACCTGGCTCTCGTTGAACCGCGCCGCCTGTCCCGAGCGCGAGACCATGATGATGTCGTCGTGACCGCTGGTCCGCCGCACGGCGATCAGCTCGTCGTCGTCGCGGATGCTGATCGCGATGATGCCGTCGGCCTTGATCGGCGTGTTGTAGGCGGCGAACTCGGTCTTCTTGACCATCCCCTTGCGGGTCGCGAACACGAGGTAGCGGCCCTCGCCGAAGTCGCGCGTCGAGAGGACCGACTGCACCCGCTCGCCTTCCCGCAGCGGGAGCAGGTTGACCAGCGCCCTGCCCTTCGCGGTTCGCGACGCCTCGGGCAGCTCGTAGACCTTGAGCCGGTAGACCTTGCCCCGATTGGTGAAGAACAGCAGGTAGTCGTGGGTCGAGGAGACGAACAGATGTTCGATGTAGTCGTCGTCCTTCATGTCCATGCCGGTCACGCCGATACCGCCGCGACGCTGCTGCCGGTACGTCGAGAGCGGCAACGACTTGATGTAGCCCGAGTTGGTGATCGAGATCACCATCTGCTGGTCGGCGATCAGATCCTCGATGTCGATCTCGCCCTCGGCGTGCGTGATCTCGGTGCGTCGCTCGTCGCCGTAAGCGTCGGCGATCTCGGTGAGCTCGTCCTTGATCAGTCCGCTGATCCGCTGCTCATCCCCGAGGATCTCGCGCAGTTCCTTGATCCGCTCGGCCAGGTCGGCGTGTTCCTGTTTGATCTTGTCTGCCTCGAGCGCCGTCAGCCGGCTCAGCGTCAGCTGGAGGATCGCTTGCGCTTGGACCAGCGTTAGGTCATAGCGTTCAAGAAGCCCCGTGCGAGCGCTCTCCGGATCACGCGAGGATCGGATCAGAGCGATCACCTCGTCGAGATTCGCGAGCGCGATCAGCAGCCCCTCGAGCACATGCGCCCGCTCCTCAGCGCGGCGCAGTTCATACTTCGTCCGCCTGATGACCACGTCGCGCTGGTGGTCGACATAGTGGCCGATCGCCTCGCGCAGCGAGAGCGTGCGCGGCACGTTGCCAACCAGCGCGACCATGTTGACACCAAACGTGGTCTGCATCGGCGTGTGCTTGAACAGCTTGTTGAGAACGACCTTGGGGATCGAGCCGCGCTTGAGCTCGATCACCAGACGCATCCCCTTGTCGCTCGAGTGATCTTCGAGGTCGGAGATCTCGGGGATCTTCTTCTCGCGGACCAATTCGGCGATCTTTTCGATCAGATTTCCTGGGCCGCCCTTCTTGACTTGATACGGCAGCTCGGTGACGACGATCGCCTCCTTGCCTTGACTGAGCGGTTCCACGTGCGCACGCGCTTGGACCCGCACCCGCCCGCGGCCGGTGGCGTATGCGTCGCGGATCCCGGACGTGCCGACGATGATCCCGCCGGTTGGAAAGTCCGGTCCCTTGATGTAGCGCATCAGTCCATCGACGTCGATCGATGGATCGTCAACGTATGCGATCACCGCCGCGATCGTCTCGCGCAAATTGTGCGGAGGAATGTTCGTCGCCATCCCGACCGCGATCCCGGATGATCCGTTGACGAGCAGGTTGGGAAACCGCGCCGGTAGCACGAGCGGCTCCTGGTTCTTGCCGTCGTAATTGGGCACGAAGTCGACCGTGTCTTCGTCGAGGTCGCGCAGCATCTCGCTCGCGAGGCGAGCCAGACGCGCTTCGGTGTAGCGCATTGCCGCGGGCGGGTCGTCGTCGATCGAGCCAAAGTTGCCCTGACCATCGACGAGCGGGTAGCGCATCGAGAAGTCTTGGGCGAGTCGGACCAGCGTGTCGTAGACGGGGGCATCGCCGTGCGGGTGGTACTTGCCCAGTACATCGCCCACAATCCGTGAGGACTTAGCTCGGGCGCGATTGAACTGCAAACCGCCCTCGCTCATCGAGAACAAGACGCGACGATGGACGGGCTTCAGGCCGTCGCGTACGTCAGGCAGCGCACGCCCGACGATGACCGACATGGCGTAATCGAGATACGCCGAGCGCATCTCCTCCTCGAGCCCGCGTGGCTCGATGTTGCCGCCGCTGAGCGTGTCCATCGTCGACATCGCGCTACACGTCCAGGTTGCTCACGAGCCGGGCGTTCTGTTCGATGAACTGGCGCCGCGGCTCAACCGCATCGCCCATCAACATCGAGAACACCTTGTCCGCTTGAGCCGCGTCCTCGACCGTGACCCGCACGAGCGTGCGGCGCGAAGGATCCATCGTCGTGTCGCGCAGCTGCGCCGGATCCATTTCGCCGAGCCCCTTGAACCGGTTGACCTCGGCACCGCGGCGAGCGAGCTCGAGCACCACCTCGCGGAGCCCGCTGAACGTCAGCGCCGGCGCGGTCTGGTCGCCGAGCTTGACTGAGAACGGTGGCGTGCCGGCGGTGGCGACGAGCTCTTCGTGCACACGGAGGAGCTGCCGATACTCGTGCGCGTCGAGCAGGGCCCGGCGGAGGCGATGCGTGCGCGCGAGCCCGCTGTCGTTCTCGATCGCCCTGACGACGATCTCGAGCTCGTCCTCGGACAGGACTTCGGTGCTGAACGGGTGGCCGTTGGTGGACGGCTCGCGCATCAGCTTGAGCAACGCACCAGCGGTGTCCACACGCTCGTCGAGGATCCCGGACTCTTCGATGAACGCCACCGGCTCCTGGCCGAAGCTGCGCCGCAAAGCCGACGACCAGCCCTCGTACTGTCTGAGCAGCTTGCTGAACCGCTGCCACCTGGCCTCGGTGACAGAGAACTGTGTGTTGTATCGATCGAAGATCTGGAAGCGGTCGTATTTGCCTCCGAGCAGAATCTCCTCGAGCTCCGATTCCTTCTCGATGTACCGCTCCGTTCTCCCGGACTTCAGCCGGTAAAGCGGTGGCTTGGCGATGTACACGTAGCCGGCGTCGATCAGCGGCTGCATCTCACGGAACAGCAGGGTCAGCACGAGAGTACGGATATGCGCGCCATCGACGTCAGCGTCGGTCATCACGATCACCTTGTGGTAGCGGGCGTTGTCGAGATTGAACTCGTCCCGCACGCCGGTGCCGATCGCGGTGATCAGGGCCTGGATTTCCTGGTTCTGAAGGACCTTGTCGATGCGGCTCTTCTCAACGTTGAGGATCTTGCCCCGCAATGGCAGCACTGCCTGCGTCGAGCGGTCGCGGCCCTGCTTGGCGGAACCGCCTGCCGAGTCACCCTCCACGACGAACAGCTCCGCAAGCGCGGGATCCTTGACGGAGCAGTCGGCGAGCTTGCCCGGGAGCGTCGAGTTCTCGAGTGCCGACTTGCGGCGCGTGAGGTCGCGGGCCTTGCGAGCGGCGGCGCGAGCCTGAGCGGCCTGGACCGCCTTGCGGATCACGGCGCGGGCCTCGGCCGGGTTCTCCTCGAGGAACTCGGCCAGTCGCGCGTTGACGATCGAATGGACGAACCCCTGCATTCCCGGATTGCCGAGCTTGGTTTTCGTCTGACCCTCGAACTGCGGATCGGTCAGCTTGGCCGAGATCACCGCCGTCAGGCCTTCCCGAACGTCTTCCCCGGTCAGGTTCTCGTCCTTTTCCTTCAGCTCGCCCTTGTCGCGGGCGTACTTGTTCAGCGCGCTGGTAAGCGCGGAGCGGAAGCCACTGAGATGGGCGCCGCCCTCGAGCGTGTTGATGTTGTTGGCGAACGAGAACACCGACTCCTGGTAGGAGGAGTTCCACTGCATCGCGACCTCGACGGCGCCCTCGTCGCTCTCGCCGGAGAACGAGATGATCTTCTTGTGGATCGGCTCCTTGTTTTCGTTCAGGTAGGCGACGAAATCGACGATCCCACCCTCGTACTGGAACTCCGCCCGGTGTCCCTCGCCCCGCTCGTCGACGATCGTGATGTGCAGACCGCGGGTCAGGAACGCCGTGTCCCGCATCCGCTCCTCGATCGTCGTGAAGTCGAAGTCGAGCGTCTCGAACACGTCGGCATCGGGCAGGAAGGTGATCGTGGTGCCGGTCTCGGTCGTCGGCTCGCCCCGCTGCAAGTCGCCAAGCGGCCTGCCGCGCTCATAGCTCTGCGTCCACGTGTAGCCATCGCGCTTGATCTCGACATCGAGACGTTCGGAAAGCGCGTTGACGACCGACACGCCGACGCCGTGCAGACCACCGGACACCTTGTAGCCGCCGCCCTCGCCGAACTTGCCGCCCGCGTGCAGCACAGTCAGCACGACCTCGACGGCCGGCCGCTGCTCCTTCTCCATGGTCGCCACCGGAATGCCGCGGCCATCGTCGACGACGGTCACCGAATTGTCGGGATGGATCGTGACCGAGACGGCGTCGCAATACCCAGCGAGCGCCTCGTCAACAGAGTTGTCAACAACCTCGTAAACGAGGTGGTGCAGGCCGCGCGGGCCGGTCGAGCCGATGTACATGCCCGGCCGGCGACGGACCGCCTCAAGTCCCTCGAGGACGGTGATGTCCTGCGCGTCGTAACTGCCTTCTGTAGGGCGCCTGGTGGCGCCGTCATCTTGTGCCAACGATCCTCCGGTTACATCGAGACGCCCCGGAACCGCGCAACTGACAGCGCGCCGGGGCGTCTGAAGCTGGTGTACAAAATAATAGCACAGAGGACTCCGGATTTAGCCCCTCCGACAGCAGGTTTTGCCTGCAAATTGAGTAAAATCAGTAACAACTAAGTGCGCTTCGGAAGGCGTTCTCAAATGGACGCGCGAGGGCCGGGATCGAGGGGTTACTCGCCGGGTAACGAGACTGCTACACACCGAAGCCGGGCGAGCTTTCCGCGCTTCATTCGAGCGTTCAGCTGCGTCGTGATCGTGACTCCCATCAGGTCGAGTTCCTGGGCCCAAACGGAGGAGCTGCAGGACACGGTCAGGACGCCGCCGCGTTCTCGCTTTGGCTGGGCCTCGGCGGCAATTTCCGGACCGACCACCGCCGGCCACAGACCTTGCACCTCGGCCAGCACGGTTGCCGGCGCCAGCTCGTCACGGAGAGAGTTCAGGGCACCAGCGAGCGGTCGGGGGCCGCGTCGGTGGGGAGTCACGCGGCAACCGCCTCCTGGAGGATCCGGCCCGCCGCTACCGCCAGCCGGGTTACGTCCGGCTCGCCGCCGCCGGGCACGTGCTCGAGGTCAGTCGTTGTGATCACGGCCTGACCGCCCCCACGTCGCAGGAGCTCGATCAGCGCTCGCCGGCGGTTGTGGTCAAGCTCGCTCATCACGTCGTCGAGCAACATCAGCGGCGGGGCGACGCGCTCCACGGTGATCGCCTGGCGCTCTGCCAGCAGCAGCGCGAGCAGCGTCAGGCGTTGCTCGCCCTGCGACCCGAACACGCGCAGATCGCGCCCCTCCCGCACCGTCGCCAGGTCGTCCCGGTGGGGCCCGTGGCCCGTGAAGCCGCGCTCTAGATCCGAGTCGACGCGGGCGGCAAGCTCCGCCGCGAGCTCGTCCGCGCTGGTCGCCTTCGAGCGAGGCCGGTAGCTGACCTCGGCGTCGCCGTCCAATCCGAGCTCACCTGCCAGCGTGGTGAACGCCTGGCGGACAGTGTCGACGGCGCGCCGGCGATCGTTCATCAGCTCGATCCCGTGACGCGCGACCTGAGCGTCCCACGTGGCGAGCGAATCACGGCTTCCGCGGCCGGCCCGGACCCGCGCGAGCAGGGCGTTTCGCTGCGCCAGCGTCTGGGAGTACGCACGCCGCGTCTCGCGCCGAGCTGGCCACAGCGCGGCTACGAACTGGTCCAGGTGGGCGCGGCGCAGCGTCGGCGGTCCCTTGATGAGCTCGAGTCGATCGGGGAGGAACACGCTGACCAGCGGCCGGCCGGGGGCATCCAGCAACCGCTCGACCGAGGCGCCGTCGACCGTCATCCGCTTCGGCTGCCCGGGCGCAAAACCGACGGAGAGCCGGTGACGGCCGTCGTCGGCTTGCGCCTCAAGCACCACTCGCGCCGCCGCGGCGCCAAAGCGGACCAGCTCGCGTTCGTTATTGGTGCGGCAAGAGTGGCCCGTGCAGCCGAAGTACACCGCCTCGAGCAGGTTCGTCTTGCCGGCGCCGTTGGCTCCAGAGATCACAGTCAGACCGCGGCCGAGAACCGTCTCGGCCTTGTCGTAGCCGCGGAAGTCGCGCAAGGTGAGGCTGAGTACCGTGATCGCCTGGCTCCTCGCTTACACCGCGCACCCGCACGTCGGTTTTAGACGTTGAGTCGGATCGGCATGATCAAGTACTTGAAGCGGCTCTCGTCGCCGGCTTCGATCAGTCCCGGTCGCAGGGGGCTGATCAGCTTCAGCAGCACGTCTCCTGCGTCGATCGCCTCAAGTCCGTCGCGGAGAAATTCGGGGTTAAAGCCGATCTCGAGCGGGTCGCCCTGGAACGACACCGGGAGGGACTCCTGCGCCTCGCCCACATCGGGCGTCTGAGCCGAAACGGTGAGCTCGCCCGCATTGAAGGCCAGCCGCAGGGGCGCGTTCTTCTGAGCTAGAAGGCTGATGCGCCGAACGACCTCGGCGAATTCGCCGCTGGCGAGGCGCAGCTCGTGTTCATAACTCTCGGGCAGCAGTTGCCGATAGTTGGGGAACTGGCCGTCGATCAGCCGAGACGAGAGGATCACGCGGCCGAGGACGAACAGCACCTGGTTCTGGCGGACGCTGATGCTCAGGTGTTCATCCTCGCCGGCGTGGGCCGCCACGCGAGCTAGTTCCTGAAGCGCCCGTGCTGGAACGTTGACCTCGAACGCCGACGTCAAAGGCGACTCGAGCACCGTCTCTTTCACGCTGAGGCGGTACGAGTCGGTGGCCACCATCCGCAGCTCGCGTTCGCTGGCCGAGACAAGGATTCCCGTAAGGACAGGCCGGGTCTCGTCGCGCGAGGCAGACCCGGCCACCTTCAGTGCGGTGGCGACAAAGGCCTCCGTCGGAAGCGAGATCGCGGTGTCTGGGTCGGGCTCCGGGAAGGGCGGGAAGTCCTCTGCGCGGAGCGTCCGGATATGGAAAGTCGCATTGCCCGACGTGATCTCGACGTCCTGCTCCGCCGCGCGGAGCTCGAGCGACACCGTCGGAGCGGGCAACGAACGAATCACGTCGAGGAAAAGACGCGCTGGGAGGACGACGACGCCCTCGCGCGTGATCTCTGCCTCCAGCGGGACCCGAAGACCTACGTCCATGTCGGTGGCCCTGAGTTCGCAGAGATCAGTCGATGCCGAGAGCTGAACGCCTGATAGCGCCTGGATGGCGCTGCGGGTGGAAGCGACCCTGCTGACGGTCTGGAGCTGACCGAGCAGAGCGTCGCGCTCGAGCGAGATCTTCACGATGAATACCTCAGAAGGAAGGTAGAAGTCATAGAGCGAATAGAAGCTGTGGATAAGTGCGCAATCGCCCGCAGCGAGCGCGGAAGTTGTCTGTTTCTAAGGGCAGGCAAGTCTGTCAGTCGTTGCGGTCGCCTAGTCGTGAGACTTCGCGGCTGAGGCTGTCGAGATCGCTGGCCTTGTCGGAATCTGTCTTGGTCAGTTCGGCTACGCGTTTGCAGGCATGGACAACGGTGGCGTGGTTGCGGCCGGCGAAGGCGTCACCGATGGCGTGCAATGAGGCGTCGGTCAGGTCGCGAGCCAGGTAGATCGCCATCTGACGCGGCCAAGCCACTCTCGCGGCGCGGCTCGAGGACAGCAGCTCCTCGACGGACAGCTTGTAGTGAGCCGCCACCGCTGCCTGGATGGTTTGGATGGTCGGGACTCGAGCGCCCCGCCCGGGCTGGATGCCGTTGAGGACAGTCTCGGCGAGCTCGACGTCGATCGGTTTACGCGCCAGGGAGTGATAGGCAACGATCCTGATCAGCGCGCCCTCGAGCGCGCGGACGTTCTCCGTTACCCGCTCCGCGATCAGTTCCAGGACCGAGGCGTCGTTGACTGCGACTCGGTCGAGGACGGCGCGCTTGCGGAGGATGGCGACGCGAGTAGCGAAGTCCGGCGGCTGGATCTCGGCTACAAGGCCCGATTCGAAGCGCTCGCGAAGGCGCTCCTCGACGTTGATCAGCTGTCGTGGGAGTCGGTCGCAGGTGAGGACCAGCTGACGACCGTCCTCGTACAAGGCGTTGAACGTGTGGAAGAACTCCTCCTCGGTTTTGACCTTGCTGGCCAGGAACTGGACATCGTCGATCAGCAGCACGTCGGCATCGCGATAGGCGTGCTTGAAGTGATCGATCGAGCGCGTTCCCAGCGCGGTGATGAAGTGGTTGGTGAAGGCCTCAACGGTGCTGTAGCGGACGATCGCGCCGGCGCCGAAGGCGTAGACGTAGTTGCCGATTGCGTGGAGCAGGTGGGTCTTACCGAGGCCCGGCGGGGCGTATACGAAGAGCGGGTTGTAGGCCTGACCCGGAAGCTCGGACACGGCGAGCGCGGCCGCGTGGGCCAGGCGGTTGCCGTCGCCGATGATGAATTGCTCGAACGTGTAGCGGGGGTTGAAGGTGTTTCCGGCGGGCAGCTCGGGCGCGGTGACGACCGACCGGCGGGGAGGCTGCTCGCCCGGACCTGAGAACGTCACCTGGATGGCCTCTCCGGTGACGGCGCGGGCACAGCTCTCAAGCACACGTCCGAACCGCTTGGCGACCCACGCGTGCGTGGCGGGAGGCGCCTGAAGGAACAAGACGGCTCCCTCCCACGCTTGGACCTCGAGCGGGGCGAGCCAGATCTCGTAGGTGGACTCGCCCACCACCCTGCGAGCCTCGGCGCGGATCTCGCGCCACGCAGCGTCAGGCTCGAGTTGCGCGGACAGCTCCAAGCGGCTCCTCCTGGGGGAGCGGCGAATACCGATAGGTGAGGTCCGGGCGGGTCAGGCCCGAGCGGGCGAATATATCAACGGCCTGTGAACGGGATCAGCGGCCCCCGGGAGGCTTGACGCAAAGCGCGAGAAAAAGCGTCCACGGAGCTGAACAGTCGCGGTCGGGCGTACTCGCAGGGCGTGCGTATACTGGAACGCCACCAGCCTTGGGGCCGTGAGCCATGAAACGTACCTACCAGCCGAAAAAGCGCAAACGCGCGAGGACGCACGGTTTCCGCGCGCGCATGCAGACACGCGCTGGGCGCCTCACCCTGAAACGCAGGCGCGCAAAAGGTCGCAAGCGCCTGACAGTGTGATGCTGGACGCGCCGGGGTCCCGAGCGCGATCGTCGCGCTCGCGCCTGTCCCGTAGCGGTGACTTCGACCGGGTGTTCCGCAGCGGGCGCTCACACGCAGGTCGCGAACTCGTGCTGTACGTGTTTCCACGCGAGCGCGGAGGCGACTGCCGGCTGGGACTGTCGGTATCCAGGAAGGTCGGCGGCGCGGTCGAACGCAACCGCGTGAAGCGGTTGTTGCGCGAGGCATTCGCACTCGAGAGCGAGCGGCTGCCGGCGGGGACCGACGCCGTCGTAGTGGCCAGGACCGACGCTCGGGCTCTGGCTGAGCGTGAGGGCTTGCCCGGAATGCGGAGGGCGCTGGCGGATCTGATCAGCCGCGTGGAAGGTGCCGACTCGGCCGCCGGCGCAAGTGCTGACTCGGCCGCCGCCACTGAGGGCGAGGCGGGATCGCTCGCGCCGACGCCCGAGCCGGGCTCGTTCGCGCCGGCGCCCGCAGGTTCCCATGATGAGGGCGAGGGCGAGTTGTCTACGGCCGCGGACGCGAGTTCGCTTGGGCAGGGTGCGGGCATATGACCCCCTTACGCAAGCTCGCGATCCTCCCGATCCGGGCATACCAACGGCTCCTCTCGCCGGTGTTCGGCGCCCGGTGCAAGTACTACCCGTCCTGCTCGGAATACGCGGCGCAGGCGATACGTAGATTCGGCATACTCCGCGGGCTGATCCTGGCCGGTTGGCGGTTGCTTCGCTGTAACCCTTGGAGCGACGGAGGGTTCGATCCCGTAGAGGACCAGCGGCTGTTCAAGTCCCACGCACCGGTCCCAAACGCCTGAGCCATGCTTGTCGCAGCCAACATCTTCCAGCCGCTGATCAGCGTCTTCGAGTCGATCCTGATCTTCATCCACAGCCACATCGTGGCTTCGTGGGGCCTGGCGATCGTGATGCTCACGATCCTCATCCGGGCGCTGCTGATCCCGCTGACGCTGAAGCAGTTCAGCTCGATGCGGCGGCTCCAGCAGCTGCAGCCCGAGATGAAGAAGATCCAGAACCGCTACAAGGACGACAAGCAGCGCCAGCAACAGGAGTTGATGAAGTTCTACAAGGAGAACCAGGTCAACCCACTGGGCTCCTGTCTCCCACTGGCCCTTCAGCTGCCAGTGTTCATCTCGCTGTACTACATGTTGCGGTCGGATCTGCGCCACGACATCTGTCCCGGTGTGCAGGACGCCTGGCATGCCGCGGGCCATTCCGGGACCACCGCGTGCGGTCCGCACGGCGGGGCCAGCTTCCTGTTCATCCCCGACCTGACGAACAAGGCGACCGGCGCGGTGCTGATCGTCTTGATCGTGCTCTACGTCGGAACCCAGCTCGCGTCGAGCCTGATGATGTCGAGCCCGACCATGGACAAGACCCAGCGGCAGATCATGCTCTTCATGCCCTTGCTGTTCGTGATCTTCGTGATCAACTTCCCGGCGGGCGTGATCGTGTACTGGGTGACGACGAACACGTGGACGATCGGCCAGCAGTACGTGGTGCGAAGACGCATCGGGCCCACGCCCACGCCGCCCGACTCCGGTACGGGCGGCGGCTCTGACGGAGGCGCCGGTGGCGGCGGAGACGACGGCGATGGCAAGAATGGCTCGAGTGGCAGCGGCCTCGGCTCGCTGCTGCGCGGGAAGGTGAAGCCGGCGGAGGAGCCCGTTGCCGTGGGCGCCGGAGCGCCGGCGCGGACCGCTCCGCCGCCTCCGCCCCCACGCAAGAAGAAGAAGCGCTCTGGACGCCGGAGGTAGCCGGTGGCGGCGCAGCTGAGCGAGGCCGGTGAGCGGGTCCAGGAGTTGTTGGAGCGAATTGCTTCAGAAGCCGGGGTCGACGCGCGGGTCGAGGTCAACGAGGACGGCGAAGGCGTCAACGGCGAGTACGTCGGGGACGACCTGGGTCTGCTAATCGGCCACCACGGGCAGACGATCGATGCGATCCAGCATCTCGCCTACCGATTCGCCTTCCGTGGCGCCGAACCCCGTAAGCGGGTGGTCGTCGACGCCGCCGGTTACCGGGAGCGCCGCGCGGTCGCACTTCAAGCCGCGGCGGACCAGGCGGCCGAGGCGGCTGTGCAGGAGGGCCGACCCGTAGCGCTCGAGGCGATGAGCGCCCTCGAGCGCAAGGTCGTGCACGAGCATCTCAAAACCAGGCACGACGTCGAGACCTACAGCGAGGGCCAGGAGCCCGAACGCCGTCTCGTCGTCGCACCGTTGGTCAGCTAATTTCCGGACGCACCCTAAGTCGCAAATCCTGACGACGTTGTTGCGCCGCATCCGGTGCTCCTTGGGTGCCGAGCTGCCGAGGCGCCCCGGGTGGTGTGGGCGCCCGTCGCTTTGGCGCTCCCGCTGCGACTCGTGCGCGATTGTGGGCTGGTTTCGGCTTTGCCAGGGGCGCGGGCCTCGTCTTCGGAAGTGCCGTGTGGGCCCTCCGGGGTGCCGGGGCCAGGGGTACACAGACAGAGTTACAAAGAGTGCGGGTCCAGGGTGGGCTAGAAGGTGCACATCGACGGCAATCGCCGCCCGATCAGCTCCGGCCAGCCGAGTGGGGTCGAACTCCACCGCCGACCACGAACTCCGCCAAGTTCCATCCGGGGGGTGGACGGAATTCGCCAAACTTCGGCCCCGGCGACCTCCGGACACACCCGCGACGGGTTATCGGCTTTCCACAAGCTTGACCCCGGAGTCCCGCGCCCGTGAGAACCCTCCGGAACGGGTCGTCCCCGCTCTCCATCCTTCAAAGCAAATCCGGCCCCTCGCCAAGCCGAAGACACGACGGAAGCGCCGCCGGGTACGGGAAACGCTGCCGGGTACGGGAAATGCCATCGCACGAGCCCCGGCGTTTCACGTTTTTCTTGACGGTGAAACAACGACCGGCAAGTCGGGTACAAAACGTACGTGAACAGCTTGTCGGATCTCGAGCGCGGAGTTGTGGTCGGCCTACTCGTGGGCGAGGGGTCGTTCGGTGGCGACGGCAAGCAGCCCCAGATCACCCTCCGCATGCACGTTCGGCACGAGAACTTGTTCCGGTGGTTGGTCGAACGGTTCCCTACGAGCAAGCTCTACGGTCCCTACCACCACGGTGGCCGCTCGTACTACCAGTGGATGGCTCGCGGACCCGCGCTCGTCCACGATCTGCTTCCCCTGCTCGAGTCGGAGCTGAGCAGCGAGCTCGATGCGTACGCCGCCGAGCGGTTTCAGGTCATGCTCGACCGTTACGGCGCCTACATCGCGCGCGAGCGGGCCCGCGCCGATGCCTAGTGGTTGACGACCCGTCGATCCAGGAACGCCTCGCGACCCTGGTTGCCCGCTACCGGCTGCCCGACGGATGCGCGGCCCGGCTGTCTTCGCTGCTCGACTTGCTGGCGAGCGACGCAACCGCGCCGACCAGCGTCCGCGACCCCGTGCTCGCTTTGGACGTCCATCTGGCCGACTCGCTGGTGGCGCTCGAGCTGGACGTGGTTCGTTCGGCGACGGCGATCGCTGACGTGGGCTCGGGCGCTGGCCTGCCGGGGCTCCCGTTGGCCATGGCATTACCTCGGGCCGAGGTCGACCTCGTCGAGAGCAATCGCCGCAAGTGTGAATTCATCGAGCGCGCGGCGAGGCTCTCGGCGAGCGACAACGCCCAGGTGATCAACGCGCGCGCCGAGAGCTGGCCGGCGGGAATGAACCGCTTCGACGTGGTCACGGCTCGTGCGGTCGCGCCGCTCGCGGTGCTGGCCGAATACGCCGCCCCGCTCCTGCGCATCGGTGGAGTCCTCGTCGTCTGGCGCGGCCGTCGAGATCAAGACGGCGAACGTGCCGCCGAGCGTGCGGCCGCGCAATTGGGGCTGCAGCCGTGGGAGCCGCTTCCAGTCCAGCCCTATGATGGTGCTGAGCACCATTACCTCCACCTCATGTCGAAGGTTAGAGAGACACCAGATCGCTTCCCGCGCCGCACTGGGATGGCGCTGAAGCGCCCCCTGGGCACGACCACCGGGTCACCGGTCTGACCGCCCAGGTCGCTAGCGTGACTACCAAGATGGGCACGATCTACGCGATTGCGAACCAAAAGGGCGGCGTCGGCAAAACCACCACGGCCGTGAACCTCTCCGCCTGCGTCGCAGAGGCCGGCTACGACGCCCTGTTGGTCGACATCGATCCGCAAGCCAACGCGACGCTCGGGCTCGGCGTCGGCAAAGACGCCGAGCTGACCGTGTACGACGCGCTGATTGGGGCGGTGCCACTCGACGAGGTGATCGTGCCCACCGCGATCGAGCACCTGTGGTTGGCGCCCGCCGGGCCCGATCTCGCCGGGGCAACCGTTGAGCTCCCCCGCGTCGCCGGTTCGGAGACCTCGCTCAAAGAGGCGCTGGCTCTCGTCCGGGATCGATATGCGTTCACTTTGCTCGACTGCCCGCCCTCGCTCGGGCCGCTCACCGTCAACGCGCTGGTCGCCGCCGACCGAGTGATCGTGCCCGTCCAGGCCGAGTACTTCGCCCTCGAAGGACTGGCCGGCCTGCTCGACACGCTCGCCCTGATTCAGCGCGAGTTCAACCCGCGGTTGGTCGTCGCTGGGATGCTGTTGACGATGCACGATGGCCGTACCCGCCTGGCCCAGGATGTCGAGCGCGACGTGCGCGAACACTTCCCCGAACTGGTGTTCGATACGGTGATTCCCCGCAACGTCCGTATCGGCGAAGCACCGAGTTTTGGTAAACCAGTGATCCATTACGATCCGCATTGCGCCGGCGCTGACGCCTATTTCCAGTTCGCTAAGGAGGTTGCCGCCCGTGGCTGAGCGATCGAAGGGCATGGGACGCGGCCTGGCCGCGATCCTCGCCGCCGCGCCCAAGGACGAGTCCGAAGAGCTACGCGAGGTCCCGGTCGACCTGATCGAGCCTAACCCCAACCAGCCTCGTCACACGTTCGACGAGGAGACGCTGCTGGGGCTCGCGGAGTCGATCAAGCTGCGAGGCATCCTCCAGCCCGTGCTCGTTCGACCCCTGGTTGGGGGCCGTTTCGAGTTGCTCGCCGGCGAACGGCGGTGGCGCGCTGCCCAGCTCGCCGAGCGCGACACGATCCCGGCCGTCGTCCGCCACCACGACGACGCGGCATCGCTCGAGATCGCGCTGATCGAGAACATGGCGCGCGAGGACCTCAATCCGGTGGAGGAAGCGCGAGCTTGCGCCGCGCTCGTCGAGGAACTGGGGCTGACCCGAGAGGACGTTGGCCTGCGGGTCGGACGCAGCCGGGTCGCCGTGTCAAACCTGATCCGACTCCTCGAGCTGCCCGACGACACCCTCGAGCTGATCGATCGCGGTGAGCTCAGCGAGGGCCACGGCCGGGCCTTGCTGCTCGCCGACGACCACGCGCACCGCCGGACGCTCGCCCGCGACGCCGTCGACGGCCGCTGGTCGGTACGCGAGCTCGAGGCTCGGGCCCGGTCGGCGGCGAACGATCGGACGGATCGCCCGCGTCCCAAGCGCCGCCGGCGCACCCTCCATCCCGACCAAGAGGCAGCGCTCGAGCAGATCGAGGCAGCGCTCCGGCAGGCCCTCGGGGTTGATATCGAGGTGACCGCCGGCCCGGGTACCGGGTACAAGGCGCAGCTCAGCTTCGAGTCGCTCGAAGCGGCGCTCGACCTCGCGCGTCGCCTGCGTCTGCGCCCCGCGGCCTGATCGGTCAGACCGCTCTCCCTAACCTCGGTTCCAGCGCGGCCGGCGCAGCCCTCCGCGTGGGCCCCGCCCTGCCGTTGATGTAGTTCTCCGCCCCGTAATCACCTCTACCCTTCGTCGGCTAAGGCGATGGACATCCATCTTGTCCTGGATCGAACGGCGCCGCTGCGCTCCCAGCTCGAACATGAGCTGCGCGGCGCGGTTCGCGCGGGACGTCTGCGCGCGGGGACGAAGTTGCCGCCCAGCCGCGTGCTCGCCGACGAGCTCGGCGTGTCGCGAGGCGTCGTCGTGGAGGCCTACTCGCAGCTCGTGGCCGAGGGCTATCTGGTCGCCCGATCCGGGGACGGCACCCGGGTGGCCGACGGGCTCGCGCAACAGCCGCCGGCGGCGCGCGCGTCGCCGGGCGACACGCGTCGAATTCTCTTTGACCTGCGCAGCGGCATCCCCGACCTGTCGTTCTTCCCCCGCCGGGAGTGGCAGTCGGCGGCGCAGACCGTGCTGCGCGACGTGCCGGACACTGCGTTGGCCTACGGGTCGCGTCGGGGCCTGCGCCAACTCCGCGTCGCACTCACTGACTACCTCGGTCGCGTCCGGGCGGTGGTCGCCGATCCCGAGCGAATCTTCATCGGCGCGGGAGCTGCCCACGGCATGGAGATCCTCTGGCATTCGCTACGGGAGCGGGGGGCGAGGCGGGTCGCGGTCGAGGATCCGGCGTGGCCGGTGATCCCCCAAACGGTTGCCCAGGTCGGACTCGAGCCGGTTCCGATCACGGTCGATGAACATGGCCTCGCGGTCGCCGAGCTGGAGGGGATGGGCGTCGATGCCGTCGTCCTTTCTCCCGCGCACCAATACCCGACCGGAGCCGTGCTGGCTCCCAGCCGACGAGCGGAGCTGATTGCCTGGGCCCGCCGGCGCGGCGCGGTGATCGTCGAGGACGACTACGACGCTGAGTATCGCTACGACCGCGAGCCGGTGGCCTCCCTCCAGGGCCTGGCACCCGACTGCGTGGCCTACGTCGGGACCACGAGCAAAACGCTCGCGCCCGGTGTCCGGTTGGGATGGATCCTGGTTCCGAGCCACCTGGTCGGAGAGATGGCGGCGCAGCACGGAGTGGCGCGTGCGATGCCGAGCGTCTTCCTCCAGGCTACCTACGCGACGCTGCTCGAGCGCGGCGACATCGACCGCCACCTGCGGCGCACTCGCCGCCGCTACCAGTTGCGCCGGAACTTGCTGATCGATGCCCTGACGGAGCGACTGCCAGAGGCCTCGGTCAGCGGCGCGGCCGCGGGTCTGCACATGATCGCGTGGCTGCCGCCGGGGACCCACGAGGGCGCCATCGTCGACGCGGCGGCCCAGCGAGGGGTCGCCATCCACACGCTCCACCAGGACTGCGCCGTGACATCCGAACGTGGTCCAGCGCTGCTGCTCGGCTACGGGCTGATCTCCGAGCCGGCGATCCCCCGCGCGGTGGCGGAACTGGCGATCGCGGCCAGTCTCTAGCCCCGGGGTGCCGCCAGTCTCGGGCCCCCGAGTGCCGCCAGTCTCTAGCCCCCGCGCGCCCGCGAGACCACCGGACCGGCATTGGTCCAGTCATCGCCGTGCGGATTGGTCCTTCTTCGCGTGGCGCCGAGAGTTTAGGATCGCCGAGCGCCGGCGGATCGACTCGACGAGATCCTGGGGAGCATCCTCGGCGCCTGGTTCCAGCACCATGGAAGGCCGACGGAGCAACCGCGTTCTGATCATCGGCGCCCGAGGCGTTCTTGGCTCCCTGACGTCCAGCGCGTTCACCGCGGCCGGCTGGGCGGTGCGGTCGGGGGTCCGCCGCCCCAAGCCTGGCCAGATCCACGTCGACCTCGACCGACCCGATTCGATCGCCGCTGCGTTCGATGAGGGCGAGCTGGTCGTCAACACTGTCCCGCATCTGGGACTCTTCGCCGAGCGCTTCGTGCTCGAGCACGGTGGCGTATTGATCAACACATCGGCCCTGCCAGCCGCGGCCGGACGCGCGCTGCGGGCCGTTGCCGGCAGCGCCCGAGGGACGGTGGTGATGAACGCCGGACTGGCGCCCGGAGTGACCACGCTTGTCGCCGCCGATCTACTGCGGCTTCATCCCGATGCCGAGGAGCTCGAGTTCGTATTCACGCTCTCCTCGACCACGCCCAGGGGCCCGGCGAGCGCGGAGTTCGTCCGCCGTGGCTTGACCGCGGTCGCTCGCCACCGGACAGTGGTCGTCCCGCTGCCTGAGCCGTTCGGCGAGCGCCGCTGTGTTGGCTTCGGCGAGGGCGACGCCGGTTGGCTCGGCGGCGTGGCGGAGGGCCTCGTGGTGCGCATGTACATCTGCATCACCGAGCCGGCTGCCAACCAGCGCCTGGTGGAGCTGAACGCCGCCGCCGCGATCACCGAGCTGCCCCGGTGGCTGATTGGGACCCGGCGGCCGCCGGCCGAGTTGACGGCCAGCAGCGAGCCGGTGGCCCACTGGATCGCCGCTTATCGCGGCGAACGACGCCTTGCTGCCCGCATCGTGCAATGCCGCGGCGACTTCCTGCACGCGGCACTGAGCACGGTCCTCATCGCCGATGCACTCCTGAGACAACAAACCCGTGGGGGATGCTTCGACCCGGAGGAGATCTTCACGCTCAGCGGGCTTGAAGCCCAGCTCCGAACGGCCGGGATCATCGTCGTGCCATACGCCGAACGGGCGGTCCAGTCGCGCCGGTGACGGCGCGCGTTCCACGCCGTCAAACGGCCTTGTCGGGCGCTGGCCGGTCACGCTTGGTCCACTAATCGCTCGCCCGATTGGACCTTCCGCCCGGACCAGCCGTCGCCTACCTTGGCCGACATGAGCGCGACTAACGCCAACACGCAACGGCCGCGACAGCGAGCCGTAACGGAAGCGAGGGCGGCATGAACTCGGCTAGCGCTGTGGTCACCTCGCGTCTGGTCGACGAGATGATGGAGCTGTACTGCGACTGGCGGACGGAATGCGCGGAGGTCCACGCCGCCTACCGCCGCTTCTCCGAGGCCGAGGGAGCCGACCGATCGCTTGCCTTCGCCGCATACATCGCGGCACTGGACCGCGAAGGGTCAGCGTCAGATGCCTACGCGGCACAGCTCCGCCTGATCACCGCCCGTGTCACCGACGGTCAGCGGCGGACGGACTCCTAGCCTCATGCTGCAGCAATCCACTCCTCACCATCTGCGCGAGAGCTCAGCCAGGCCTCCGGCTGCCGGCGCGGGCGCCATGGTGCGCCTCGCGCGCTGGTGCATCGACCACCGCCTCCGGGTATTTCTGAGTTGGGTGGCCGTTGCCGTCCTCACCACCGTGCTCGCGGGAGCGATCGGGAACTCATACAGCACGAATTACTCCCTGCCCGGAACCGAGTCGCAACGGGCGAGCGACCTGCTCACGCGCGACTTCAAAGCCCAGAGCGGCGACATTGACACGATCGTCTTCCGGGTCTCCTCGGGCACCGTCGACTCGCCCTCCGTGCGGGCCGCGATCGAGCCCTTGCTGGCGAAGGTGGCCACGCAGCCCCACGTCGCGGAAGTCATCAGCCCGTACACGGCCCGGGGATCGCTGCAAATCTCGGCCGACCGCCGGACCGCGTTCGCGACGGTCGACTACGACAAGCGCGCCAACCTGCTGCCCAGCGACACCGGCCAACCGCTGCTCGACGAGGTGAACGCGGTGCACATGCCCGGTCTGCGGGTCACCGCCGGCGGTCAGGTGATCGAGGCCGCGGAGGGATTCAGCGTTGGTCCGGCAACCGCGGTGGGCGCAATCGCGGCGCTGGTCATCCTGCTGCTCACGTTCGGCTCTCTGACCGCCGCGGGGATGCCGCTGATCACCGCTGGATTCGGGCTGGTCACCGGGGTCGCCCTGATCGGCCTGGCCACGCACGTCACCCCTCTGTCAAACATCTCGCCCCAGCTGGCGCTGATGATCGGGCTCGGCGTCGGGGTTGACTATGCGCTGTTCATCGTCACGCGCTTCCGCGAGACCTACCTCGAACTGGGAGATGTCGACCGGTCGGTGCTCGTGGCCATGGACACCTCCGGGCGGGCCATCCTGCTCGCCGGCACCACCGTGGTCATTGGCCTGCTGGGCATGTTCGCCACCGGCGTCGAGTTCATGTATGGGCTGGCCATTGCCTCGGTGCTCGCCGTGTTGCTCACCCTGGTGGCATCTCTCACGCTGCTGCCGGCGATCCTGTCGCGTTTTGGCACCCGGCTTGTACGTCCACGTAGCGAGCGTCGACTCCGACTACGACGCCGGGGTGGGCGGACGGCTGGAGCGGTGGTCGAGAGCTCTGCGAGCCTGGCTCCCACCCCCGCGCACGGCTCGGCGTGGCGTCGCTGGAGCGAGATCGTGCAGAAGCGCCCCTGGCCGCTCGCGATCGTCTCGCTGGCGGTCATGGTCGCGCTCGTCATCCCGGCATTCGCGCTCAGGCTCGACGCCAGCGACGCCGGCAACGACCCTTCCAACCTGAGCTCACGCCACGCCTTCGACATGCTCGCGCAGGGGTTCGGGCCTGGCTTCAACGGCCCGCTGGCGATCGTCGTCGAAGTCCCGGGCCGCGAGCAGCCCGCTGCTCTGAGGGCGATCCGGGCCGCGGTCGCGGCGACGCCGGACGTCGGCGCAGTCACCCAACCGCAGCTCGCTCCCACGGCGTCGGTCGCCGTCATGCAGGCATATCCGGACTCGGCCCCGCAGGCGCCCGCGACCACCGCTCTCGTCCACAAGCTCCGCGATCACGTGCTGCCGCCGCTCGAGCATCAAACCGGCGCGACGGTCCTGGTCGGTGGCTTCACCGCCGGCTCGATCGATTTCTCGAGCGTGCTGGGGAGCAAGCTGCCGCTGTTCATCGGGATCGTGGTGCTGCTCTCGGCGGTGTTGCTGTTGATCATCTTCCGCTCGCTGGTCATCCCCGTGCAAGCGGCAGCGATGAACTTGCTCAGCATCGGCGCCGCGGTCGGCGCCACCGTCGCGGTCTTCCAGTGGGGATGGTTCAGCAGCCTCATCGGGGTTGAGAAGGGTCCCATCGAGCCATGGATACCGGTGCTGATCTTTGCCGTGGTGTTCGGATTGTCGATGGACTACGAGGTGTTCCTCGTCTCGCGCGTGCGCGAGCAATGGGTCCGCAAGCGGGACGCGTCGGCCGCCGTGGCCGACGGCATCGCCTTCACCGGCCGCGTGATCACCGCCGCCGCAGCGATCATGGTGTGCGTGTTCCTGTCGTTCATGCTCGGCAACCAGCGGACGATCAAGGAGTTCGGCTTCGGCCTGGCATTCGCCGTCCTCGTCGACGCGCTCGTCGTGCGCTGCGTGTTGCTACCGGCCGTCCTCGAACTGCTCGGCCCAACCACATGGCGGTTCCCGCGGCGCCTCGATGCGACCCTGCCGCACCTTCCGATCGAGGGTTCGACCGCGCCTCCGCCGCCCAGTGGCTATGCCGCGGGGTGAAGGATCACCGGCACGGATGGCGGCGAGTGGAGCATCAGACCCTCTCCGGGCGGCGGGGTGCCGACAGGCTCCATCCAGGCCACGCGCCGGCAGAACTGGGTGAGCGCGTTGACCATCTCGCACGCGGCGAGCCGGGAGCCGGTGCAGTGGTGGCGGCCCGCGCCAAACGGCATGATCCTCGCGGTGGTCGTGAACTGACGCTCGGGCCGGTCGCGGAAACGGTCCATGTCGAAGCGCTGCGGCTCGTCAAACTGTTCTTCGTCGCGGTTGGCCGAAGCAAGCAGGACCACCACCCGATCGCCGGCCGCGATCTGCACGCCGCGGAACTCGACGCTCTCCGTCGTCCGGCGGGTCAACCCCGTGACGGGCGGGAAGAAACGCACGGTCTCGGCACACGCGCTGGTGACGAAGTTCCGATCGGCCTGACCCGCCACCAAGAGGTTCCACTGCTCGCGATCCAGCAACAGGTGGCGGAACAGGCTGGCCAGGGCCCGTTCGGTCGTCTCGACGCCTGCAACGAGCAGAAACGTCACGGTCGCGACGATTTCCTCGTCCGACAGAGGCGCCCCGTCATATGTGGATGCCGCGAGCGTGGAAACCAGGTCGGTGCCCACGTGTTGACGGCGCTCGGCAATGATCGGCTTGAGGAATTCCGTGACCTCCTCCATCGCGGCGAGCCCATCCAGGCGGGCCTCGGGACGCGCGACGCTGGCCACCCCGCCGGCCGCGATCCGCTGATACCAGTCGCGGAATCGGCCCGCCTCGCGGACCGCGGTCAGCTCGGTGATGGTGAGGAGCGGAATCCACATCGCGTAGTCGCGTTTAGCGTCCACCGGTTCCCCCATCGCCAACTGGTCGGCGGTGCGGCGGCTGATGTCCTCGATCATCTCCTCGAGGCCCTCGCTGAACGCCCGAGGAGCTCGGATCTTCCGGGCAACCGTTCCCGCCTTCTTGTTGTGCTCGCGGCCGGTCATCTGAAGAAACGTGCGCTGCAGCGACGCCCCGGGCTCGTCCTTCAGCGAGGCGAACCGGTGCTCGTCTTCGAGGACGGCGCGCACGTCGCCATACCGGCTGAACACCCAGGAGCCCAGACCTTCACTGAAGAACACTGGGGCGTCGTGTCGACAGCGCGTAAACACCTCGTGACGGTCCAGACGCGAGCGACCGGCCACGAGTGCGTCGAATTCCTCGGTCGCGCTGATCGTTGCTCCCTCCATCAGACCGAAAGCATATGCACAGAACGACCGGCCCCCACGGCTCCCAGGCACGTATTCGTCCGAACCGTGACTCCCGCTCGGTCGCTCCCGATCCTGCTCGCGCCGGGCGCTAGGATGACCCTGCGTCTTTGCAGGCAAGGGCGATTAGCTCAGTCGGTTAGAGCGCTTCTCTGATAAGGAAGAGGTCCCAGGTTCGAGTCCTGGATCGCCCACTCTCAGGAAATACCTGCAAAGCAAGGTGTTTGCTGAGACCTCCCTTCATTGTCGCGCTCCGTCTGAGCCGACATTAGGGTCCAATACGGGTTCATCAGATTTTCCGGCAGAACCCATCGCGGCGGGATCGGACCGCGTAACCGCTCCTCTCGGACACACGAACCTCAGCCACGTCGCAGCTCGTCGGCCGGCGTCACGCGGTACTGTCGCCAGCGCGCCGAGGACGGCATGACCGCGGTCGGCCATACGCACGATCCCGTGACGATCGCCGACCGCCGCCAGCTGCCGTTCTTCATGGTCTACACGCGCGCGGTCGAGGCGATCAGGTACGTCACTGCCGGCCCTCGTCGCGTCCGGACGATCGGGTTCTACGGACTGCTCTGCCAACTCGCCAACGAGCAGCGGAACATCGGGCAGCAACGCCGCGTCCGCTACAGCTACGACCTCCTTGCCGGCCGCGGCGGAGTCTCCAAGGGAAACATCGCGAAGATGCTGACCTGCCTCGAGCGGGCCGGTGTTCTGCGGAGGGAGACGCAGTACACGGCGGTGCTGTTCACCAAACGCTGCGAGAAGGCCGGAATCGAGATCTCGATGGGCTCGGTCGGCGATTGCTTTGATAACGCCGTCTGCGAGACCTTCCACGCCACCCTCAAGAAAGAGAAGATCTACCGACAATCGTGGCCGACCCGCGCCGAAGCACGGACCGCGATCTTCGCCTACATCGAGGGGTTCTACAACCCGCGGCGCCGGCACTCCACGCTCGGGTATCTATCCCCGATCCAGTTCGAACGACACCACGCCGAGCTCACCCGCCTGGCGCTCGAGCACTCGATTTCCGACAACGGAACGGTCGCGTCGATCTCGCCGAGGGCCTTAGACGGGCTGAGAACGCGTCGCGGCTCGACGGTCGGCGTCGATTTCGTTATCGACGGTCTGACCTCTCCCGAGAACGCGCACGTGTTGCCAACCGAGTCCGCTCAGGCCGCGACAAAGACCGTCAAGGGACGAACGACCACCGGTGGCCTCTCCGACGGGTAGTCGGGGAACGAGGACATTGATACAAACATCAACTACAAAAGCCAAGACGTGTCGTCCAAACCGGGGGCAGTCCAAAGCCACGAAAGCAGCGCCGGTGCTTGCTTGCTTCCGGCTGACGCCGACGACCTCGGTAGTCGACAGAAGAGCGACGAGCGGCCCTGCTTCTGCGTGACCGCGCGCGTCCCGGCCTCGACCTTGTTCCCCGCTTCGCGGGGCGCGGGAAGCGCACACGAACGCCGGCCGGAATTCGCCGATAATGGGCAGGCGTCTACGCAGCCTTGGCGAGCTGTTCGGCGCGCTCCGCCGTGAGGTCGAGATTCTCGTAGAGCGTTGAGCGGCCCACCCCGAGGGTGCGCGCGATTTGCGCCATCGTCAGCTCGCCCTGAGCGCGCATCGCTTGGGCGGCGGCGAGCTTTTCCGGAGTGAGCGCTTTCGGCCGGCCGCCGAGACGGCCGCGGGCGCGCGCGGCCTCGCGCCCTGCTCTGGCGCGCTCGCGGATCAGCTCGCGCTCGAACTCCGCCAGGGCAGCGAACAGGTGCAGCTGCAGCCGCCCGGCGGGCGTGTTGGTGTCGATCGCCTCGGTCAGGGATCGGAACGCGATCTCGCGCTTCTCTAGCACGCCGACGAGCTCGACGAGGTGCCGCAGACTTCGCCCGAGCCGGTCAAGGCGCCACACGACCAGGGTGTCTCCCGCGCGGAGGTAGTCCAGGCAGGCGTCCAGCTGCGGGCGCCGGCGGATTGTGCCGGAGCCGACATCCTCGTAGACGCGCTCGCAGCCGGCGCGCTCGAGCGCGTCGAGCTGCAAGGCGAGGTCCTGGGCGCGGGTGGAGACGCGCGCGTAGCCGATCAGCGTGTTGTGTTCGCTCACCGCAGCGATATCCTCTGTCGTGTGATTACGAGGGCCGTGGTGTTCACGGCTCTCCTTACTGCAAAGGTGAGCGTCGCGGTTCCGCGGCGCTCCCTTCGTTTAGGGCGCCCCCGGGCCGGGCTGCGGGGCCGACTCCCAACCCGGGGGCTACGGCGCGATGCGCCGGTGCTACCGCCGCACGACCCGGTCGATCACGACCAGGAGCACGATCAGCAGCGTGATTACGAGGGCTGTGGAGTCCACAGTCCTCCTTCCTGCTCCGGGTTGACCCGGCACCCCGGGACCGGTCGGCCCTGGGCCGGCCGTCGAGGGCAGAAAGAGATCGCGCCATGCTTGCGATCGTCCCAAAACTCGCGGACGCCACGCCCAGCCGGGACGTTGATTGCCGGAGACGTTTACGGACGCCGAGCGCCCAGACGGCGCTTGAGTGCAGGGGACTTCAGAAATGCCGGCGCGCGTGTCTGGAAAGCCCTCAGTTTCCAGACACACGCCGTCCCAGGACTGGTGGGACACTGAGGGACGTGTCGGTTCAGGCTCTCGACTCACCGCGACGTGTGGCGCGAGACCTCGACCGGCTCCCCCGCGTAAAGCGGCCCTGCACCGGCCGGTGCCGGCGGATCGGCTGTTAGCCGCTGGCCGTCCACGGCACGATCCCAGTCGACTTCACGATGCTCACCGAAGGCCTCGGCTTGGTCCGCTTCGCCCGCCGCGCGGTGCTCGAGGACCCCATGGCACGCCTCGAGGAGCACCGGGCGTGAGGTGACGTTCGAGCATGGCGACCGCGACGGCCGACAGCCGACAGCCGCCATCGGGCGTTCTTCGATCGCTCCGGCGAGATTCGGCAGGTGTGGGCGTGGCAAGCCGACGGCACCCTGATCTACCTCGCCGACGGCGCCGTCGACGACGACGACCAGATCAGTGGTGACGATCCCTTTGCTCAGCGCACCGTCGCGGAGCGCACGATTGACCCGGCGACGATGAGATGGGCGTGGTTTCCAGTTTGCCGGCGTTCGCTTAGGAGCCAGGCCCGAACGTTGCGTACTTTCCACTTGGCCCACCGGTGTTACTCGAGCCCGACTTATTCGAATCCGATCCATTCGAGCCTGATCCATTGGTGCCGCTATCCGTCGGGTTGCTAGCCGTTGATGTCGGCTGGGTCGGCTCGCTAGTGGTTGAGGTGGGCTCGGTCGTCGGCGGTGTGTACGTGACGGGCTGCTGGGTGGACGCTGTCGTCTCGTTGGAGGGCTGGGATGAGGCCGAGGCTTGGTATTCCTGCGAGGTTTGACTTGCGCTGGCACTCGTTGAGGAAGTCACCTTTTTTACTACCCGGCGTACGTCGGTCCGGTGCGAGCTGTGACTGCGGGTTGGTCGCTGGCGAGCTGGGGTCTTCTTGCCTGCCCGGAGGCTCACGCCACGTGGGCTGGTGCCGGTCGAGAGGTGTCCGGGTGAAATTTCGGGAGCCGACGGACCGAGCTGCGCGTGACGTATCGTCAACGTGGGGTGGGTCGGAGCCGCGAGAACGATGCCCAGAGTCACGAGGAGCGCGGCTATCCCCAGCACGATCGTTGCCTGTCGCACCCCCGGTATTGCCGAGCGCAGATTGAGGCTCTGCGTCTTGGACTTGACCTTTGCGATGCCACGCGGAATCGAGTTCTGAGGCCGAGACGCGACGACGCCCTGTAGGACTTTGTGGAGGGGCGCCCACGTCCTAAAGCGGGGCCGATCAGGCTGATGTGGCGCGGATTGTCGCTTGGACCGCTGTGGAGTCTCGTCGCTGGCTCCCCGAAGAGCGATCTGCGGACCGCTCAGCCGTCCACTGCCCATGTCCTGCACCGCCGGCCCGTCTTGGCGGGGAGCAGCCGGCGCTGGCGATGCTGTGCTGGCGCCGGTGAGCATTGCTCGTCGGCTCCGACGTGTTTGCGCTTCTGGTTTCTGCGGAGCGGATAGGAGGCCGCGTCGACGGCGGCGATTTCGGCGGGTGAAGACTGTGCGCCAGGCGCTCGAGCGCGGTCGGTGGTGGCACGGATTCGGCGTGTCGCCAGTCGAGGACGACGGGCGTCTCGTTCTGTGTAGACGCGGGCCGGTTGATCGGGGGATCGCCGGGCGCGCGCCCGGTTGATCTGCCCGCTCAGGCGCTCGGTCTCGTACCACTCCTCGTTCGTGGTCGCGTTCGATCCGTCGGCGTCGTCCAGATGAAGGCGCGAAACGGTGGCGAGCTTCGGCGGCTCGTTCGGTTCGCTTCCCCTACCCGAGTCGTTGTCCATGAACGCCCAGATACGTTAGCATCAATGACGTCGAATAACGTAAATTGCGATCGCCAAGACTTGAACCATATGCCTGAGCGGACCACATTTGAGGAGCTGATGACCGTCAGCGAGGTCGCCGACACGCTGCGCTACAGCGTCGGAACGGTCCGGCACTGGATCCGCACGGGCAAGCTCCCAGCGATCCAGGTGACCGGCGGCCGCGAATATCGCATCCGCCTGCCCGACTTCCTCGCGTTCGCGGAAGGGCTCGGCATCCCGGTGCACCCGGTCGGCGCCGGCGCCGGTATGGAGGCGCGGCTCGAGGACGAACCGCTAACCGCGCAGCTGCGCCGCAGTGATGAGCGTTGAACGCGCGATAAACAATATGAACGCCGCGGATCACACGTTCCGCGCGGCGTTGCGCCAGCACCGGCTCGCGCCGCCTGACGATGGTTTCTCCCGGCGGCTGAAGGACTTCGCGGACGCCTGCGAGTCTGAGCAGATCGCTTGCGATTACGCGGCACGAGAAGGCCTCGGCTGGGAGCCGATGCCGGCCGCGAGGCGCTCGCCACCACCCGAGCTGCGGCCTGACAGCGGCCGCCGCGGCCCCCCGGAGCTGTGGGCCAGGTTCGACACGGCCTGGGCGGATCTCGCGAAGGCGCTGGAGGGCATCAGCCTTCCAGCGGTCGCTCGCGCGTTCGACGAGCTCGCGATCGTCTCGCGTGAGCTCTCATCGGCGGTCGCCGAACAAGACCTCCGAACCCGGCGAGCCCACCAAGGCTGACCGGTGGGATGGTCAGATCCGCTGTAGCCTCGGTGACTGCAGTCCGCTCCGCGAGCTGCTGCGGGACCGGACGTGCGTCACAGCGACTTGCCTACGCAAATCGCTGATGCGGTACCCGAACCGCTACGCCGCGGTCCCGGATAGGTATGCGTTCTTCATCGGGATAGGGAGAGAGCCGCGCTCGAGCCTTCCTGCGAGGCCCACATGAACCAACAAATCCTGGTCGTCGAGGCCGACCCCGTAACGCTCACTCTCCGCGCCGACGAGCTGCTCGCTGATGGACACGAGGTCAACACGGCAAACAGCGCCGCCGCGGCGCGGGTCAAGCTGCCCACGGCGACGCGCATGATCCTCGGTCAGCTGGACAAGGCACCCGAGACGCTCGCGCTGTTACGGGAGCTGCGCAACGGGCAGATCCCGCACGCCGATCCCGCGATCCCGGTCATCACGATCGGCGCCGATCACGACCACGAGCAAGTCCGCCACTACCAGGCGGGCGCCGACATCTCCCTGCCTACGACGGCCTGCCAACGCTGATCAACGCTGCCATCTACGCACTCGCCGCCCGTGCCGCTCGCCGCGCTGCAGCACGGCCGTCGCTTCTCGTCGGCGACCTGCGCATCGACCCAAGTGCTCGCACCGCCACAGTGGCCGGCGAACTTGTGCAGTTCACCAACCGTGAGTTCGAGCTGCTGAGCGCCCTCGCCGAGCGGCCCAACGAAGCCATCCCACTCAGGGAATTGCACGAGCGGGTCTGGGGCCTCGCCCAACTGCGCGGTAGAACAGGCGACACGCACCTCTCGCGCATCCGTCAGAAGCTGCGCGGTGCCGGATCCACAATCGAGATCGAGGGCGCCCGCGGCTTCGGGCCGCGACTTTCGCCGGGGCGATCGCAGCCACCCGATCAAGCCCCGGCCGCTTGGCGGGCCCTGAACCCGTCGCCGGGGCGAGGGCGAGCGCGATGAACCAACTCCTGACGCCTCGTTGCACAACTGTGACACATCACCCGACATCATCCCGCCGATGACCAACGTCCTGCCGATCACTTACCACGGTCAACTCGTTGCCACCGTACTCCTTGACCGGGCGATCGTCGCCACCGACCTCGCCCCCGAACACCGCCAGACGGTCGATGCGATGTGCGTTTACGCCGGCGAGATCCTCGAAGGGCGCATCACGAAGCCCTACAGCGATGAAGATGCGCTCGCCATGCCGACGCGATTGCCGCCGGGCGGCTCGCCACCAGCCAACCCACCGGTCAGCGGTAACGACCAGGTCACCGCCGGCGAGCGCGCGCGCTCATGTGGACTGGATTGGCTGGCAGGGCCGGTGGGGTTGGTCGGTCTGGCCGTGAGTTTGGCTCGCCTCGACGAGCTGTCAAGCCGATCAGCTGCGCGAGCGGCAGGGCAGATGGCCTGCCGGATCGGCTTGACAGCCCGTCTGCGGCTCGCCGGCTCACGTCCATGCCAACCAACCCCACCTCACCCACTGCCCTCTGCAGGCGCCTGATCAGCCTCGCGCTGGACGCCGAGGAGCTCGCGTACGCGCTCACCGCCCATCCCCTGAACGACTTCGAGGCCGAGGTCGAGTTCGGAGGGCCAGCGTTCCTCTTCGCCAGCGTCGTGGACGTGCTCGAGGATGCCATCTATCGGGCCTGCAAGCCAGATCAGAGCCACCAGGCCGAGGATTGCGCGCTGGCGCGACTGCTCGCCGGAAACGCGCATCAGGAGCCGGGCCCCGCCTCCGGGTAGGCCGTCGACCGTCGGCTGGTCGCTTGCGAGTGCCGCGCCCTAGCCATACTCCGCAACAGCCGTCCTGGCGCCGGTTTCACCCCCAGGCCATCGAAGCTCCTCGGCAGTGGATCGATTTGCCTCCTGCGTCGCCATGGCGCTTGCCCGGTGCCCATACGGAAGACCAACGCACTCGTCCGGGAGGCTCGCCGGCGTCCGCGTCCGACTCTTCTGCGGTGCCGATTTCCGACAGTCGTGACCGCGCCTCTTCCGTTTCGTCCGCAGCGGGTGTCTCGCCCCACGCAACGTAGACGGTCCCTGTCTCATGACCAAGCAGTAGCGCGCAGCCGGAAGCGTGCGAGAGTGCCGCTGGAACCCCGGCGACAGCAGCAGCAGCAGCGTGCCCGTCCGGGTTCAGGAAGCACGCCCTCTCGGACGGAAGACGGAACCCATTCGGCCCCCTACTAGGTCCGCGGTGGTTAACGGCGAGCTGCAGCGGTCCTCCCGTGGAAGATGCCTCTATCGAGCGTTATGAGCACGGCAAACCGGTCCTCGGCGCGGCGTCGCCGTGGGTAAAGGAGTGTCCTCGAATTCCGTCGCTACCCTCCGAGGTCCCGAGTAGCTCGGGCAAACGCGGTGGCCGAGTCGCGGCCTCGGTTTGTCGAAGATGGCGAACTGTCGCTGCCGTTCAATTGGACCAGGTACGGCCTGCCATGTTGGATCGTTCGAGTTCTGGCAGCACCGCGGCGAGGGTTAGGCGCGGCTGGTGTTGATGCGGTTCTGCGACGTTTGGATGTGGAAGCGGATGGTGCCGTATGGTTGGCGCGGCCGTGCTGCAGGGGCTATTCTATAGCTCGATTGGGGCAAGTGGTTCGCTCTGGGAAAACATCGGGCTGGTGTTTGGCCCTTGCGGCGGTCACCGCGCTGCTGGTGCTCGTGCCTGTGTCCGGCGGGCGTGCGGTCGCCGACCAGGCACGCTGCTGCTACACAGCGACGCCGACAATCACGGTTACGTGGTCTGGGCGCGTGACCGAGACCTGGACGGATATCACCAACGAAGGCGGTAAGACCTACACGGACCGGCTCAAGAGCGACTACGTGTACAAGGAGTCGCAGGGGTTCAACAACGAAGGCCTTACTGTTACGGCCGCGCAGTCGCAGGCGAGCGGCACCGAGACCGAGACCGACAACTACCCTGGCAGCACAGCGCAGAACTGCTCGGGCAAACTGTCGGGGTTGCCGATCGTCCAGGACCCGGACGCGGACTACTACCAGTTGGGCCTCGTCGACGGCGAACTGGAGAACAATGCCTTGCTGGTCGGCGCGTTCACCCCGACCGGCGCCCATGGCCTGACATCGAACGGCAGCGGCGACTGCGCTAACCCGTGGGCGGGCTCGTGCTGCGCCAACTCGGCGGCGTACTGGCAGGCGCTCGACCCGGGCGAGAACGACTATAACCCTCCGCTTAGGTTCCCGCTCAAGCCGGGCAAGTCGATGCCGTTCAAGGACACCGAGTCGGGTCCCGATCCCGATATCCCGGGCGCTACGTTCTCGCTCACGCTTGGCGGCACGCTCACGGCTAGGTATTCGCCGTGTCCAAGCTTGAGTGTGCAAGCTAGCCCGAGCGGCCCGGTGGGCTCGCCAGTCGCGCTCACGGCGCAGACAAGTGGCGGCTGCCCAGGCTACACCTACTCCTGGCATCTCAAGGAAGCGCCGCGCGACGCGGTCGTGGGACCCAGAGACGCAGACACTCAAAGTGTCACGGTCTACTGGAGTTGCGATGCGGCGTCCGAGTTGAAGTATTGGCTGCGCGGACAATCTCCGGCCTGCGATGGACCGAACAATCCTGTGCTGTACGAGGTTACCGCGAAGGATTCCTTCGGCCAGGACGCAACCACCGTAGTGAGAATCTGGTTGAAGCCAGGGCCGGCTCCTGTGGCGTACAAGCCGCCGGCAACACCTGCACCGACGAAGAAGGGGCTAAGGATCGGATATCTTATGTATGGCGGTGCAGCGGCTGGCCTGACAGCACTCTCGGCGTACCCTCCAGTTGCTGCCATCGCAGTCCCAATCCGCCTCGTCGCTGGTGGCTTGGCGCTGTCTGGAGTATCCATGGCGGCCGTTGCCGAGACCGACCCTCCCGATGAGCAGTACACGCAGGCGACACAGCCGGTCATTCTTCATCGGGTCGTTCGGCTTTCTGGACGGTACGCCTCGGCGAGTACTCCCGTGAATGCCTTGGTCAACCACCTTCTGACCTCACTCGGCCTCGCGCATGCACTCGCAACATCGTTGAATCGAGAACATTCGGCTGCCGCCGCGAGCGCAGGAACCTGGGAGCGGCTACAGATGCTGGCTGCCGCCCTTTATTGCGACGAACTTGCCAGTCAACTCACTCAGTATGGAACCATCGCGCACGCCGCTGTCGAGGCGCTCGCCGCCGTCGGACTTGCCAAGCCGTCTCTGGCCGGTTCTAACCTGGCGAGGTACCTCGGCGATATGACTCCAAATCTGATGGTGCACACGTTATTGGGACTGGGAGCGACGCAGACCCAGGCGACGTCTATAAGTCACTCGATCTACGAAGCGGCGCGAAGCGCCAAGACCGGGCCAGTCGTCGACGCGCTAGACACGGAGTCGCTGGTGCGCCAGAACAAGCTCGCTGCCAATGGGCTGCGCGCTTACGCGGCGATACTGAAGGTCGCCGCGGATCGACACGGCTGAGCCGAGTGCGGACGGGGCTGCTGGTAAGAGATATGTCACCACGCGGAACGAGAGACCGCTGAGCAGCCTGGCCGGGGCGCGCGTCAGAAGCCGCTACGGTTCCGGCATCGCCCCCGGAGACGAAATGAGCCGAGTTTGGAGGCCCCGACCTTTCGTCTCGGAGCGCCCGCCAGGAGAATCGTGCCGCTCATCGCTACATTCTCTCCGGCAACACTGAACCCGTGATCAGCCAAACGTATCGCCCCGAGGCCGTATACGAGTGGCACTTCCTGGCACCGCCCGTCTCGCCCCGTCGTCAGAAGCAGCGCGTAACTCGGCGGCGCAAGCCATCAACTGAGCAAAGGTTGCGCTGTGAGTCGGTTGAACAGAACAGACAGCGCGGAGTCGGTACAGCGAGCGCGAGCACTGGGCTTCGATCTAACTCTAGCCAGAGCCCAGAATCCACATGCCGGTGTCACCGGCCGCGTCGTTGCTCCCGGATCGGCCTCAACGCAGCTGCTTCGGGTGCGGTCCACTTAGTCGCTATCGCGTGGATCCAGCACCGCGCCTCCAGAGTGCTGTTTCCAGAGGCTCCAGCAGAGCGACGCAGATCGTAGAACGCTGTCGCAGCGGACGAAACCCGCGAGCCTCAAACCGACTGACCGCGCCCATCCAGGCTGTCGCAATCGTCCGACGGAACGGCAGCGAGATGCTGCGGCCGTCACGAGAGCCGGAGCTATTCGCCCCGATGGGCCCGAACCAGCGGAAGTTCGCCAAGGGAGTCGTGAGCTACGTGCGGGAGCTGACGATCGGGTTCGTGGACGTCCTGTGTCAACCCGCCTGGTGAGAAATGTTAGGTGGGCAGGATCGCCGGGCGTCAGCAACAGGTCGGAGGGCAGAGCCCGCATATGGACCGGGGGCACATCCCCCCGGAACCCCCTGGCGACCCCCTCACGCAGATGGCGCGCTGCGCAACGGCGAGGATGAGAGTCCGCCCGGCGGCTCGGCCGGCGCGAAACGGCACGCGCCGGACGCCCCAGCGCCGCCGTGCGGCTGAGACAGTCAACGTCAACGTCAGCTGCGTGGTCGGCGCGGTCTTTGCCGGAAGCGCGAAGCGCCGAGTGCAGTGGAGTTACGGTGCGGTGGTTACCTCTTGCTCTCGGGGGTTCGCGGCGGTCGCGAAGGCGCCGGCGAGCATCCGCTGGGTGGCGGGGTGGTCGACGACGGGCCCCGACAGGGTCGGGATGGTGACCGTGATGTGCTGCTGCAGGGCGCGGTGGGGCCGGGTCGTAGGGCACGCCGTCCTGCCAGCAGCGCCATACGATGCGGCACCAGGCGCGTCCGAGAGTGCGGATCGCGCGGGGGTGATCGTGCCCGCGGCCGCGGGCGGCGGCGTAGAGGTCCCGCGCCCAGGGGTTGTGGTGGCGAGTAGTGTCCGCCAGCGTGCAGACCGCCCCGCGCAGGCGCTTGTTGCACGCCCACCGGAAGCAGGCCGCTTTGCGTTTGCCGGACTCGATCGCGACGGCGGCCTGGCCAGCGTCGACCGCGAGCGTGTCGCGGGTCGGGTAACGCGCGCGGCAGTCGCCGATCTCCGCCAGCAGCCCCGCGGCGCAGATCACGCTGCTGGGTTTCTTGAACAGCGACAGAAAGATCGCGCCGTCGGGATGCTCGCGCATGGCGGTGGCGATCTGCGCCTGCAACTGCTTGAGCTGCCCGTTGATCGCCTTGATCGTCGCGACCAGGCTCAGCACCAGCTGCCGGCGGGTGGTCAGCTCGAGCTCCCCGATCCGGGCCGCGGGAGCGCGGCGGAGCTTTGCCAGCAGCTGCGCGGGCTGCTGGCGGCCGGTGTAGTGCTCCCGGACGAGGAACCCGTGCAGGCGCGCTTCTCCCAGGCCGCGCGCGTCCACGGGGCTGGGGTAGCGCTCAAGGAACGCGAGCGAGATCGGGCTGTGCAGATCCCTGAACAGGCCCAGCGGACCGGGCCAGAACCGCTCAAGCTCCGCGCGCAGCTGGTTACTCAACGCGGTCCGGGTGCCAACCAGGTCCTCTCTTGCTCGGGTCAGCGCCCTGAGCGCCTTAGTCTGATCGCTGTCGGGCTCCAAGACCCGGAAGCGGTGGTGATCGGTCCGCGCGAGCTCGCACAACACAAACGCGTCAAACCGATCGGACTTCCCTCCCGAGGCGCGAAAGCGATCGCGGGTGGCCGCGACCTGGTTGGGATGCAACGGCAAGATCCGCAGCCCCGCGTCCAGCAGCCGCTCGACCAGCAGCCCATCGGGCCGCTCAATCGCGACCAGCTCCACCTCCAAGCGCACCAACGCCCGGCACAAGGACCGCAAACCCGGCTCATCGTACGCGAACGTCGCCGACAGTAGCCGCTCACCCGCCGCGTCCGCGACGAGCACATCGTGCTACTCCGACGCCCAGTCAACGCCGGCGTAATTACCCATCTCTCCGTACTTCCTTTCCGGTCAGCTCTTCACAGCGCCCCAACCGAGAGGTACCGTCGCGGATGCCTATAGACAGGCCCTCAACACGGGGCTACGTCCTGTTGCCGCTCGCGGCACCTCACCACCGCCGAGAGGGGCTGTTCCACGAATGGCCCTCCACACCGGGGGCAGGCAAAGCAAAGCCCTCTCCCGGCGGCGGTCGAGGCAACAACAAGGATGACCAATAGGCATAGCAGTGGCGCGCCTGCGCGGGCGCCGACGGCCGAAGCGATCGTGAGGGTCGGCCGCATGGCAGCTTCGGGTGCGCCACTCCTATCCGCGCAACGCGATGGTATGGTCGCCCGAGGCGGGACGATCGTGCCGGCCGAGGGGTCGTCCGATGCCGTGGAGCAATAGCGCCGCGGATGGCCCTGGCCTTGAGTGGCTGGGCTCCTGCATCGCCGGGCTGAAGCAGCCGTCCGCCAGCTGGGGCGAGACAACCGAGGCCGTGGCATTGCGATCGTTAGCGCAGTCGGCGCTGGACGACTGCTTCCTCGTCAGCTCGATCCTCAGCTCAGCGACGTCGCACTGACCAAAGCGGTTGTCAGCGACTGGCATCGACACGGTGGCTCATTTGCGGTGCAGGCGGTAGCTGCTCCGGGGGGCGGCGCCGCGGAGTTCCGGATCGTCGGGCTCGAGCAGCACTTTCCCGACAGCGATGAGATTGCGGGTCGTCGTCCCGAGCGAGAGCCTCGATAGCGACGATCACGTCATGCCGGGGTGCTGCTCCGCCGGCCGACCGAGAGTCTCGGAAGAGCGGGTCGATGTGCTCGTACTACCGCTCGCCGAGGCGGGGCGGCACCGCTGCAGTGGCACTCCGCCCTCAGTTGTGGGAATGGTCCAACCGCCCCGCCTCCGCCTCGGGCACCGTCTCCACGTGGAGCCGGCCGTCACGCAGGTCGACCCGCACGCGCTGGCCGGGCTCGATCTCGCCAGCGAGCAGCCGTTCCGAGAGCTCGTCCTCCAACAGCCGCTGGATGGCTCTCCGCAGCGGGCGCGCCCCGTACTGTGGGTCGAAGCCGGCGTTCGCCAGGTACTGGACCGCCTCGTCCGACACCTCTAGCTCCACGCGCTGGGCACGCATTCGCCGCGCGACCCGGCCGAGCAGCAGCCGCGTGATCTGCGTGAGCTGATCTCGGTCAAGCGAGCGGAACACGATGATCTCGTCGATCCGGTTAAGCAGCTCGGGCCTGAAGGTCTGCCGCAGCATGTCCATCAGCTCGTCCTTCAGCTCCTCGAACGACTCGTTGCGCCGGGCGTGCGCCTGGATGCGGTCGGCTCCCAGGTTCGAGGTCATGATCACGACCGTGTGCCGGAAGTCGACGGTGCGGCCCTGGCCGTCCGTGAGGCGTCCGTCATCGAGCAGCTGCAGGAGGATGTTGAAGACGTCGGCATGCGCCTTCTCGATCTCGTCGAGCAGCAGCACCGAGTAGGGACGCCGGCGCACGGTCTCGGTGAGCTGACCGGCATCCTCGTAGCCGACGTAGCCTGGCGGCGCGCCGACCAGGCGCGACACGGTGTGGCGCTCCTGGAACTCGCTCATGTCGAACCGGACCATCGCGTCCTCGTCGCCGAACAGCGTTTCGGCGAGCGCCCGTGCGAGCTCGGTCTTGCCGACGCCGGTTGGCCCGAGGAATAGGAACGAGCCGACCGGCCGGTTCGGATCGCCGAGCCCGGCGCGCGCGCGCCGCACCGCGCGGGCGACTGCCTCGACGGCCTCGTCCTGCCCGACCACGCGCTCGTGGATCTGCGCCTCGAGGCCGAGCAGCCGCTCGCGCTCCTCCTGGGTCAGCTGTGAGACCGGGATCCCGGTCCGGCGCGACACGACCTCGGCGACGTCGTCGGCGAGCACCTCGGCGGCACGCTCGCGTCCGCCGGAGCGGCTCTCGTCCAGCTCCTCACGTAGCCCCTCGATGTGCGCCTTCAGCGTGTTCGCCCGCTCGTAGTCCTCCGCCGCGACGGCCTGATCGCGCTCACGCTCGTTGCGCGCCATGTTCTCCTCGAGCGCGCGGCGGTCCGCCGGCTTGGTCTTCGCGCGGATACGCACCCGCGCCGCGGCCTGGTCGATCAGGTCGATCGCCTTGTCCGGAAGGAAGCGGTCGGTGATGTAGCGGTCCGACAGCTCCGCCGCCGCTACCAGGGCCTCCGGGCTGATCCGGACGCGGTGGTACGCCTCGTAGCGGTCGCGCAGTCCGTTCAGGATCTCGATCGTCTCCTCGACCGACGGCTCGTCGATCAGCACGGGCTGGAAGCGGCGCTCGAGCGCGGCGTCCTTCTCGATGTTGCGCCGGTACTCGTCGACTGTCGTGGCGCCGATCACGCGAAGGTCGCCGCGTGCTAGCGCCGGCTTCAACATGTTGGAAGCGTCCATGGAGCCTTCGGCCGCCCCCGCCCCCACGACCGTGTGGAGCTCGTCGATGAACAGGACGAGGTCGTCGCCGTGGTCGGTCACCTCATCGATCACCGACTTGAGGCGGTCCTCGAACTCGCCGCGGTACTTCGTGCCCGCGACCATGCCGGCCAGGTCGAGAACCACCAGCCGCTTGCCCGCGAGCGTCTCAGGCACCTCATCGTTGACGATCCGCTGGGCGATGCCCTCCGCGATCGCCGTCTTTCCCACGCCGGGGTCGCCGATCAGCACAGGGTTGTTCTTCGTGCGCCGGGAGAGGATCTCGATCGTCTCCTCGATCTCGTCGGCGCGCCCGATCACCGGATCCAACTTGCCCTGCCGGGCCGCTTCGGTGAGGTCGCGACTGTACTCGTCGAGCGTCTTCGTCTGGCTAGCCGACCTCCCGCCCTCGTCAGTACGCGTGACCCCGCGGATCACAGCTCCGCGGAGCGCCGTGTGCGACAGGCCGAAGCGCGCCAGCAGACGCCCGGCGTCCGACTCCGTGTCCCGCGCCAGCGCCAGCAGCACGTGCTCGGGTCCGAGATACGACGAGTTCAGCTCGCGCATCTCGTCGTACGCCCGGAGCAACGCGGCCTTGGCCTCGGGCGAGAGCGACGGCGCCACGTCCGTCCGTCCCCCGCGCTCCGCCTCGTCTTCGATCTGCGCCGCGATCGCGGCGGGATCACCGTCGGCGTGGCGGACGATCTGCGCGACAAGGTCGTCCTGCATTGCCGCCCACAGCAGGTGCTCGGTGTCGAGATCGAGGGAGCCCCAGTCGAGCGCCAGCTGCGCCGCGCGCCGTAGAAGCTCGCGCGTCGCATCCGAGAAGAACTGCGTGATGTCGACCTGCTCGACTGGCCGGCGCGCGAGTGGCGCGGAGGTTCGCGTCCCGGTAGGGCCCGTCGCCCCCTCAATGCCGAATGGCCGGTCGAAGAACTCCGAGAAGAACTCGTCGAACAGGCTACTCCGGCGGCGCCGAAAGTCGCCGAAAGGATCGTTCGTCGCCATGTCAGACCTCCTGGCGCGCGCGTTTGGTGCCGTGAATCGGCCTATCCGTACCCTACCTACGCCACGAAGTGCCTGTCCGCGCTCTTCTCTGCGCATCTTGCGTTTGACTCAACAGGTGCACCGGCTCCCGGGATGTAGTCGAGCTGAGCCGCCTGGCGACGATCCCTCAAGACCGAGCTCCTCGACACGCGCCACGAAATCCTCACTCCGCTCGACCACCACGCTCGCCGGCGTCCGCCACACAACCGGCGAGCGCCAGCTCCTCGAGCAGCGCCCGGCGCTCCGAATAGGGATCGGGGCCACTGGTAGTCCCGCTCAGGACTGGTGCTGACGGTAGGCGTAGGTCGCCTCGCGGACGGCCGCGTCGCTCTCGAGCGCTCCGCCGAACGCACCGCCGACGGTGGCCAGCGCGCCAGCGAGCAGCGCCAGGCGCAGGTAGTCCCCAAAGTCCGAGCGATGACCGATCTGCGCCGACATCAGCGACGGCTCGAGCATCAGCTCGGCTGCGGCAAGCGCGATCAGGCATGCGCCCGCGTAGAGCGCAAGGATCCCGAAGCTGACGGTGATCAGCGTCACGATGTTAAACAGGATCGCCTGCTCCCGCACGCGGCTGCGAGTAGCGCGCTCCCACAACCCATGCACGAAGATCAACGTCGCGGTTGCGCTCGCGATCGCCGCGAGGCATACCCCCGCCATGCGCGGCGCGGCAAGCCCGGAGGCGATGCGCCACACGTCGGTTGTGACGATCGTGAACGTCGCGACACCAAGCGCGCCGACCATCGCGCGGGACAGACGCGTGGTCAACCGCCACGGATGGTTGGCGCGCACCATCCCGGCGAGCACCCGCAGGTTCCCGGTCAAGACCCGATGTGTCAGCGCGACACCCTCAAGCGAGTCAGGCCCTCCGAGCTCGCTCACCGGCACGATCAAGCGGCGTTGAACGACGCGCCGGCTGCCGGACTTGCCTTCGCCACCGGCCTCCCTGTCACCCGCGATCACGCCCACCGCCTCTGCCACAGATTCGACCAAGTGCCGGGCGTGCCGCGGTCCCAGGGCAGGCAGCGAGACCAGGGCCGCACCGTGGGTCGGGCTCGAGTGCATCAGCAGCGGGCGGCGTGAGATCCGCAGCGGAAGCTCCGTGACGTGCACAACCAGGTCCCAGTTCTCCTCCAGCAGCCGCGAGCGCGCGGCATCGACGAGCTCAGCGAGCCCAGCCGGGGGCGATAGCAGCGATTCGCGAACCGCGGTGATCTTCCAGTTCACCCCCGGGTAGCGCTCCGCGAGCACGCGCTCGAGATCGCCGAGGAGCTTCTCGACGTCCTCGGCGTCGAGCGCCGGCGTCACGACGAGGCCGAGGTGGATCTCGTTGTCGTTCTTTTCCCTTCCGCGTCCAACCGCGACGGCAATCTCGCCGTCGGCCGCGACGTTCCTTGAAGCAGCGCGATCAGGAGGGTCCATCCGCTGGCACTCACTCTACGACTATCCCCCCGATCAACCCTCCGATCCGCGAGTAGAGAACCCGACGTAGCATCTTGCGGTCCGCGTGCGTCACAGGTGGCACGGCCGCTGAGTCTGCTTTGCTCATCCCGACGGCGCCGAGCTCGCGATCGC
>CAVWFJ010000010.1:0-625844 GCA_963754055.1 uncultured Solirubrobacterales bacterium | reverse complement strand
TCTAGTAAGCGTTCAGTCCCTGGGGCCTCAGGTGAGCGCGGGGAATGGATCGCCGCGGGTGTGGGCGGTGATCAGTTCGCTGAGGTAGGTGAACAGCGAGCGGCGTTGCAGTCGGCAGGTGGCGGCGGCCGAGAGCGCGCGTTCGGCGAATCGCTCGCCGTTCTGGCTTTGGGTGCCGAGCGAGAGTTTTCGGTGGATGACCGGTGCGCGGAGCGCGCGCTCGGCGGGGTTGTTGGTCGGCTCGACGCCGTCGGTGGTGGTGAAGGTCCAGAGCGCGGGCCAGACCTTGAGCAGGTTGTTGGCGAACTGGCGGTGCCAGCGGGTGCGCCGGCTCTTGGGGCTGGCTTGTTCGAGCAGCTGCCGTAGCTCGGTTTGGATCGGCGCGATCTCGGTCTGGAGTCGGTCGGCGGTCGTGGTGCTCGTGCTGGTAGGCCCGCCACGCGGCGAACACCCGGTCGGTGAGCTCCAGGCCGCTGTTCGCCGAAGGTCTTCTGCTCGGCGAGCCCGTCGGCGTGGCGGCGAAAGTCGCGCTGCAGATGCGACCAGCACACTTGGCGGTGGGTGGGGTCGAGATGGCTGTAGCCGTTCCAGCGATCAGAGACGACGATCCCCGGGAAGCGGGCCGATCAGCGCGTCGAACTGCTCGCGGTTGCAGTGCTCGGCGATCTGAAAGAACGCCGCGTCCGGGGGTGGTCGCGGTCCACAGCGCTCGGCCCTCACCGCTGGTCCGCCAGCCGGTCTCATCGACATGCACCGCGTCTTGGTCCAGCACCCAATCCTGCAATTGCAGGTGCGGGCCAGCCAAAGCGTCTGAGGCGCGCTGGCAGATCTGATCGACCGCGCCGGTGCAGAGCCTGACGCCGAACAGATCGCGAGCGAGCTCCGTGATCCCCCTGCGGGAGATCCGATGCCGGGCGGTCAACGTCACCACCGCCGCCTGCAACCTCACCCCGAACGGGGGACCCCGCGATCAGCTCGGGCAACCGGGCGCTGGTCCGCGCGCGGCAGTGCCGATAGCGCAAATGGTGGGTGCGATGCTCGGTCACGATCACGCTGATCGGCGGCAACTCCCAGACTTGGTGGCGACCGAACCGCCCACCCGGCCGGCGCTGCCCATCATCGAACCAACGCCCGCAGCCGCCGCACGCATCCGGGTAGTGATCGACGATCTCATCCACCTGATCCTCCGGCCGCAGCTCACGACCCGCACCCCGATGCCCGGGCTGCGCACCCGCCTCGCGGCGCTCGGAGTCCCGGCGCATCAGTTCCTTGGCCTTCGCGCGCGCCTCCGCGCGCCGCTGCGCTCGCGTCTTCGGCGGATCCGTCGACGGAGGCTTAGAACTCGTGCGCGAGTCCTGCCGCGCCTGCGCCTCCAGACGCGCTAACCGCTCATCCAGCTGCTGCACCCGGGAAGCGAGATCAAGAATGAACTGCACACACGCATCACGCCCCGAGTCATAAACCGCCTCCGCCTCCGCGCGATCCATGCCTGGTCGCGGTAGGGACGGCCGTTAACCGACCGCCCCCCGCACAGATCCCAGCGTGCGCGTCTAACGCACTGGGCTCCTCCCTCGGGTGCTGGCGTCGAGGCGCGCGTTGGGCCAGGGATGCAGGATGCGGGGCGTCGGTAACCATCGGGCGGCAAGGCGGCGCATTCGCTCCCGGGTCATGCGGGAGCGCTGGCTGCGGCGTTGCAACATCCGCCACCAGTGCCAGATGACCCGTTCGCGAAACGCCTCAAGCGCCTTGCCGTTATCGGGCACCGCGTAGTAGCGGTAATGCCCGGTCAGGACCCTGGCCAGCCAGGCTCCCTGTTCGGGGATCGGTAGATGCATCCGTCTGCGCATCTCGGTCGTGACCTCGCGCAGCTTGGCCTGCATCTTCTTCTTGCTCGTGACCCGCTTGAGCTTGAACCGGCCCGTTCTGGTCCTCGCGCACATATGCGTGAGTCCCAGGAACGTGAACGTCTCAGGCTTCCGCTCGCCGCGCCTGGCTCGATTCTCGGCGGCGAACCGTCCGAACTCGATCAGCCGCGTCTTCTCCGGATGCAGTTCCAACCCGAACTGCGCGAACCTGTCGCGAAGCTCGGCGAGGAACCGCTCGGCGTCCTCACGATGCTCAAAGCCAGCCACGTAGTCGTCGGCGAACCTCACCAGGACCACATCCCCGTGCGCGTTCCGCCGCCGCCACTGGTCGGCCCACAGGTCGAACACGTAGTGCAGAAAGACGTTCGCGAGCAGCGGCGAAGCCGAAGCCTGCGCCACGAGGCGCCAAGCGAAAGGAGATGACGGACATCAACATCTCGTCCGCGCCGGTTGGAATACCGGCCCCTGGCCGTTGCAGCGGCCTGGAGAAGCTGGGGACGGCCAAGGCGCGGGATCGCGCGCCGGAGGTCAAGCGTCCCGACAACGTGACGGCCGGGCGGCACTGCCAGACGCCCGCGTGCGTGCTAGCGAGACCGAAAGGTAGAGCGAGAGCAAACCGGTGGTAGAAGCCCCTTCAATTCGCAAACGACCCCAAACCTGGCGGACATGGGTCGTCCACGGCAACGAGTCCGCTTTGTTTCGTGGCGGCTCGCTCCGCGCGCGGCTATTCAGCCCGGGCGCGGTGGCCGGCGGGAGACTGCGAGTGCCCGCCGGAGGCGCTGTAGGGGTAAAGCCGGCTGCCGACCCGGTCAAACGGATCTTGGTGAACGTGGGAAGCGCCCCGTGTGCGCCGGGCTGCTGGTGGCGGCCCGGTAAGGCCCGATGCCGGCTAACGGACGCGGGGCGTGGCGGAGTCCGCGTAGTAGTCCGAGGACGGGAAAGCCGTCCACATGGCGAAGGCGGGCAGCAGGACGGCAGCACGAGAAGCCGTTCGGGAGGTCGGGCGTGAACTCGCTCGCGCCGGTCCTGGTCGATCAGGCCGAGGAGCGGGTACTGGGATGGCAGACCAGGCTGCACCGATGGGCAGTCCAGGACGATCAGGCTCGTTTCGGCGACCTGTTCAACTTGGTCTGCGAACCCGCGACGTTGCTCGTCGCGTGGGAGCGGGTGAAACGCAACCGGGGGTCTCGTACCGCCGGTGTTGATGGCCAGACCCGCAAGCAGGTCGAGCAGATGGGCGTCGATGGTGTCCTCGCAACGCTCCGTGAGGAGCTCAAGGCAGGTACCTACCGTCCGCTGCCGGCGCGCGAGCGGCTGATCCCGAAGCGCTCGGGGAAGCTCAGAAGCCTGGGCATCTCCGCGCTGCGCGACAGGATCGTGCAGACGGCGGCCAAGCTCGTGCTCGAGCCGATCTTCGAGGCGGACTTCTGCCCGACCTCGTACGGATTCAGGCCCGGACGCAGAGCCCAGGACGCTGTCGGAGAGGTGCGGTTCTTCATCAATCCCCCCAGGTCGTACGAGTGGGTGATAGAGGGAGACGTCGAGGACTGTTTCGGGCAGATCCATCAAGGTCTCTTGATGGAGCAAGTACGCCGTCGGGTGACCGACAAGCGCGTCCTGGCGCTGATCCGACTGTTCCTCGCCGCCGGTGTCATGCGCGAGCTTGACAGCGTGACCGCGACGCCATCGGGCACGCCACAAGGGTCGAGCCTCTCGCCCCTTCTGTCGAACATCGCCCTCTCGGTACTCGACCGCCACTTCGAGGCGGCATGGGTGGCACGCACGCAAACCCAGCGCTGGCGTGACCGGGCAAAGGGCCTGCCCAGCTACCGGATGGTCCGCTTTGCGGACGATTTCGTGGTGCTGGTGCGCGGCACCGAAGCCCAAGCCCACCAGATCAAGAAGCAGACGGCCGAGTTCATGCGGGAGCAGATGCGCTTGACGCTCTCGCCCGAGAAAACGCACATCACCCACGTCGACGACGGCTTTGACCTGCTCGGGTTCCGCATCGTGCGGGCACCCTGGCGAGGAAGCAAGCGCGTCGCCTACGCATTCCCAAGCAAACGAGCACTGCGCGAGATCATGCACCGCATCAAGACGCTGACTGACCGCAGCACGCTCAACCTCTCACTGGATCGGCTGATCCACGCGCTCAACCCAATCCTCAGGGGCTGGGCCAACTACCACCGTCACAACGCGGCCAAGCGCTGCTTCGCGTATCTCAGCCACTACCTGTGGTGGCGAGTGATCCGCTGGCTGCGCAAGAAGTACCCGCGACTGACCTGGAAACAGATCAGGCGACGGTGCTGGGGGCGCCACTGGACCAGCCGCGAAGGCACAAGGCTCGCGTGGCCCGCCGAGGTCCCAGTGACCCGATACCGCTATCGCGGCCACCAGATCCCCTCACCATGGGCAGCGAACACCGGAACAGGACGGGCCACCACCCCGCCGGAAACCGCCAATGCATAACCCAGCGTCACGAACGGCCACCGCATGTCCTGTGGAGAGCCGGATGCCCAGGAATGGGCAAGTCCGGTTCGGAGGGCAGGGGCGAGCAGACCACCGCGCGTAAGCGCGGCATCGGCGGCTCGCCCCTGACCCTGCTCCTTGCGCCGTCCCTTCCAGCGTGTCCGACCATTCCCCGTCCTCGATGACCCCTGCCCTGAGCCATTTCTGGATCAGCCGCAGGACCCTTCGATCCGCGATCCGGTGCTCGAGAAACCGCTCCAACCAGCCCTGATCGAGCCTGGTGAAGAAGTCGCAGACGTCCGCGTCGAGCACGTAGTTCACCTTCTTGCGCGTGATCGCAACCGACAGCGCGTCCAACGCATCATGCGGACTACGCCCTGGCCGGAACCCGTACGAGAAACCGAGGAAGTCCTGCTCATACACGGCGTTCAGCACCTCCACCACCGCCCGCTGAAGGATCTTGTCCTCCAAGCTGGCGACGCCGAGCGGCCGCAACCGCCCGTCCGGCTTCGGGATGAACACCCTGCGAGTCGGCCTCGCTCGATACGCCCCTCGCTGGACCCGGCCGTGGAGCTCCTGGAGGTTGCCCTCCAAGTTCACGCCGTAGTCCCACCACGTGACCCCATCGACCCCCGGGGCCGCGCCCGGGCGGATCGCCCGGTACGCCTCCCGCAGTCGATCGACGGTGACGTGATGAAGGAGCGCGGTGAACCGCACATCCTTGTCCCTCCGCGCCACTTGGCGCACACGATCCAGATCACTTGACACGCCCTGTCCGGCGCTGCGTCCGGGACGTGGTTCGCTGGCCGCGTTCCCCTTGGGCAGGCCCCTTCCCTCCACCACCTCCGCAGCCGCAGACGCGGCGTTGTTCAGCAGCATCCCAGGTACTACTGGCCTGTCCGACTTCCCGCGCTCGTTCATCGAGGGATTACCGCCACAGCGTTCCCCTCACGGCCCGTCGAGCCGTTGCACCACCCCGCGAACCATCCAGGACGAGGCATCAATCAACGACCCGCGGGCGACCGCGGGACCTCCCGGTTCCCATGCATAGAGCAATCTCCCGTACGTGCCCGGGTTCTTCGACCGCGCGGGGTCCCCCGACGACTCGCGATAGCGCCGCCGGCGACATGGCCTTCCGCCAATCTTGACGGCGTCGGCACCCCGATAGAGCAGTTTTCGCGGCTCAATAGCCCAGCCCGCACGCTCCCCTGTCAACGCTTCGCTGCGCCCTCACGGGACACCAACGCATGACTCGGGGCCGTCGTGGGTCGCTACTCCTTCGACGTAGAGAACTTTCATCTCCTTCTCCATGCCGGTCTCCCGGCGCTTTCCAAGATTCGCTGCACCAACAAGGAATCCCTGCCACAGGCCCCGACGACTGAACGCTTACCAAAAGCCCCACTTTTGCGGGGCTTTTCGTTAGCTGTGGCATGATGAAGCGCGTGGAGACTTCGGCTTCGGATCTTTCTAGCGCCGATCGTCGGCGGCAGGACGCCGAGATCAACCAATCCGCCCGGGACGAAATGCTGCGACTCGACGGGGCAAGAAGCCTCGGCGAGAACCTCGAGCAAGCCGACGCGCTGATTCGGGCAGCGTTCGAGCTCGCTCACGGGTTCGCGGCAGCCAACCCGTGACGGCACCACTCGACGTCAGCCACCTGCTGCGCGAGTTGAAGCTTTCCGGGGTCGACCACGTCCTGATCGGCGGGCTGGCCGTCAACGCCCACGGCGTGATCCGATCCACCAAGGACATAGACATCTGTCCGTCACCCGATGCGGACAACCTCGAGCGACTCGCGGCGCTGCTCCGCCGGCTTGGAGTGCGGCAGCTTGGCGTTAGCGATGATGGATTTGCCGAGCACGAACTGCCATTCGATCCGACTCGAGCCGAGGACCTGTCCGAGGGCGGAAACTTCCGGCTCGAGACGCCGCTCGGGGTGCTGGACATCATGCAGTGGGTGTCGGGCATCGAGGCAGAACGCGCATACACAACACTCGCCTCCGATGCTCGCACTGCGAAAGCGTTCGGGATCGAGATCCAGGTTTGCTCACTCGAACACCTCCGGCGGATGAAACGTGCGGCGGGCCGGCCACAAGACCTTCAGGATCTGATTGACCTCGCCGCGGCCCATCCGGAAGCACCGTAGCCGCCAGTCACAGAACAGGGCGCGAGGACCCTCGATTTCCCCCGGCTTCGCTCTTCGTCGTCTGCGGAGCGATGCGGACTCGAGCATTCCGGACTGTGGAGCCATCTCGAACCGCACCGAACACGGCATGCCGGACACGCGGCCACGCGGTTCGCCCTCGCTGGTCGTGGCATCCGATATTCGCTCGCGTCCCAGGCGGGGCGCTATGCGACCTCTGCGTAGTCTCCCTCGCTAGAGCCGTACTGCGGCGGTGCCTCGCCGCGCGGATCGAAAACCGCTTGAAGCGGCGCAGCGCCGACACCGCGGAGCTCGACGAGCTTCAGGCGGACGCGCCACTGATCGCCGAAGTCGAACACATACGCGATCGCCTGGCCGACATCGAGGCCTAGTCGACTCAGCTTCACGCGCGCGCTGCGATCGCCAGAGTCCCGGCAGAACGCGGGACGGCCAAACCCAGAGCCGGGCTCCCGATCCCAGAACTTGCCGCTCAGCCAGAAGGCGTAGAGGTGGTCGTCATCCCACCCGAACGCGGCCTGCAACAGCCCGTGAACATCCTCCAGAGTCTGGTCAGTTCGTACCGCGAGCTTCCGGCTCACGCCGCGGAAGCCAACCAGCGCCGCACGGAACACGTAGACGTCGGCGTCAGTCAACGCATCTGTGGGCGGCATGGCACGACAATAGACCCGGTGGCAGTCGGAACTTCCCGTTCAGGGAGGAGCCCTGCGATCGTCCCCGCGCCCGGCCCTCAAGACCATGCTCGTCGTGACAACACCCGTAACAACATCCAATGCGTCCAGTCCGTCCCATGCGTGCACCAAACCCACCAATTTGGACGATTTAGACACCGGTAGAAGCATCTATACGGCCCGTCCAAGGTTGAGGGCCTTGTGGACAATATTGTCCGTGGAGGTTCGAGTCCTCCCGGGCGCACTGGGAAAGCCCCGGAAGTTGGGCTTTCTGCTTGTTTCAGGCGCTCTTCGATCCGGTGCGACGGTGTGGGTACTGTTGTGACGTCGCAAAAAAAGACAGTCGTACCCACCACGTGGCAACAGCTTGTGGGTACGCGGCGGCAGCTTGTACGTGCGGGTGAGCGTCCGACAGCACCGGGCGGGCTTATAGGGGAAGTCCGCTGGCGGGATGCCTCCGAACGCCAGCGCGCTCGCCGGTTCCCCGCGAGATGAGGATGGGATCTTGGGGCTGCCGCGACTGGTTTGGGGCAGGCATACGCGGGGGCGGTACTGCACACCGGTGGATAGCTTCACCATATGAGCGCGAGGGCGAGGCGATGTCCGTCTGGACGGAGGTACATCACAAACTGAACTGCTGTGAATGAAGGAGGTCGATGGCGGTGCGCCAAACAAGTGATGTGGACTCATAGGAGAGCTGGAAGCGATCGCGACCGTCGCCGCCGAGCGGTTGCGGGCGCTGAGCGAGGGCGACGCCGAGCGAGATACGGACCTCCAGAGCCGGGTCATCGAGGCAGCGAGCCGCGCGATCGCTCGAGGGCTCTCCGTTGGCGTTCGATCGACGCCTAGCGAATTGGCCATCGGCGGGCGGGAGGAGCTGGGCAAGGAGCTTCTGCGACGGGTCGAGCGTGCCGCAAGCGCGGAGCCGAGCTGGAGTACGAGCAGGCGGTCCTCCGCGCGTGTCTGGTTGGTCTTGCCCACCGGGACGTGGCGGCGGCCGCGGAGGTCGCGCGCCGAACGGTGCGTGCGATCGTCGCGCGCACGAACCCGGCCTCGGCGTAGCAGGCCGCTTAAACGTCGCGCACGCTTAGGGCTTAGTACTGCAGTGTTCGTAGGCGGGCGCTGCTGACCGAGGCACCCGGCGTCCTGTCCCCTGCAGAGCGACAGCTGCTCAGCGATTGGCTAGACCGACCGGCGGCGTTACGGCGGTCAGAGCCGGGTCATCGATCACGCCCTCGACGCCGGCGTCTCGCTGACAGGCGTCAGCGCACCGTTTTGATGCCGAGACGACCATCTCGGCGTTTGCACCGCGCACCCGCAGCGCGGCAAGGAGGACCTCCGCGGCCCGCCGCGATCGCGACGCCGCGACGTATCCGGATGTCGCGAACAGCAGATGTTGTAGGCGGGACCGGACTACCCCTTGCTCCGCCTACTCTGCAGGTCTGGCGCACTGCTCGTATTAGCCGGACTCGGCAGGCCGGGGGGTGGCGCGCGTACTGCTCGTCTCGTGGCTCCAGGAGGGCTGCCGGCGTCGGCTTCCCGCCGTGTGCTGGACGCTCATCGATGTCGCCGGCACCCGGTTCGAAGGCGGCTGGCGATCCTGATCCCTGGGGTGGACGTGGCTGGTCTAGCGCTGATAGACGGCAACTGAGGGGGTACGCGCGATGACGGCCGCGACGAGCAGCGCTAGAGCGGGGATGACCGCGAGCGCGGTCCGCAGCCCGGTGATGCTCGCGAGCTGTCCGATCAGCGGCGGTCCGCACACGAAGCCGACCCAGCCAAGCGCTGACGCGGTCGCGATGCCGACTCCGGGCTGCAGGCCCGGGAGGCGCCCGGCAGCGCTGAACACGGTCGGCACGACGAGCGCGGTGCCGGCCCCCAAGCAGGCGAACCCGATCAGTCCGAGAGTGCCGGAGCCGGCCGCGAGCGCTGCGGTCATGCCGACACCGGCGATGAAAGCGAGCGCCGGCAGTAGGCGCTCTGAGCGGCAGCGCCTGAGCAGATGGATGCCAGTCAGTCGCACGCTCGACATCGTTAGCGCGAAGGCGGTGTAACCGAGGGCGGCGAGACCAGCCGGCACGTGCGCGGATCCCCGCAAGTAGACGGCTGACCAGTCGGCGGCGGCGCCCTCGCATAGCATCGTCGCGAGGGCGATCGCGCCGAGGATCAACAGTGCGCGGTTGCGCCACAGGCCGCGCCGAGGTTCGTGTGGACGCTCGGTCAGTTGGTCCTCGACCATGCTGGGGCTCAGCACGGCGGCGGTCGCGAGCACGGGAAGAGCGAGGGTTAGGAGTTGGGGCGCCAGCGAGATGTGGGCGGCGACGGCGGCGGCACCGAGCGCGGCCCCGCTCAGCGCTCCGATGCTCCAGGCGCCATGAAAGGTCGGCATCAGCGGGCGCCTCTGAACCTTCTCGACCGCTACTGCCTGCGTGTTCATGGAGACGTCGAGCGCGCCCTGGAACGCACCCCAGGCGAACAGCGCGCCCGCGAGCTCCGCCCGGGTGGCGGCAAGGCCCACGAGCGGTCCGGCGGCGCAGTACCCGACCAGAGAGATCCCGACCAGCCGTCGGCTGCCGAGCTTCGGAAGCAGGCGACCGATCATTACCATCGCGCACACCGATCCGACCGGCGTGGACAGCAGGACGCTCCCGAGCGCTGCGACGGACAGCGCAAGGTGGGCTTTGACCGCGGGGATATGGGCGGCCCACGACGCGAACAGCAGCCCGTGTGAGAAGAAGGTCGTGAGCGTCGCCGCGCGCTGGCGCGAGCGCGACCGCGCGCGTCGCGACTCTGGCCTTACTACGAACAGCTCAGACACGGAGGATTTCGACGCCGGCCTGCCGCCAGGGCACCAGCGCGGCAGCGGGCGCCTCGGCGTCGGTGACGATCACGTCGACCCGCTCTGCGGCACACACCACGGCCACGCCGGTGCGGCCAAGCTTTGAGCTCTCGGCAGCCACCAACACGCGCGCGCTGACGTCGATCAGCGCCTGCTTGACCGCGGCATCACCAAGGTCGTAGGCGGTCACCGTCCCATCCGCCAGGCCGCACGCCCCAAGGATTACTGCGTCCAGCCGGAAGCTGGCGATGCCCGCTACGGCCGCCGGGCCGACGAGCGTGCGCTCGTCTCGCCGGACCTCTCCGCCCGGCAGGATCAGGTTGATGGTCGGGCTGTCGGCAAGCACATCGGCGGCTCGCAGAGACACGGTGATCACGGTCAGCCGCCGCTCGAACAGGGCACGGGCGCAGTTGAGCGCAGTGGTGCCGCTGTCGATCGCGACCGCCTCACCGTCTTTGAGCAGCCGGGCGGCCGCTTCTCCGATCCGCATCTTGGCCTCGGGACGCTCGAGCGCCCGCATCCAGTAGGGGATCTCATCGCCGCGCGCCAGCAGGCTGACCGCCCCGCCGCGCACGCGGCGAGCGACCCCGCGCTGCACCAGCACGTCGAGATCACGGCGGATCGTCATCTGCGTAGTCCCCAGCCTCGCTGCCGCCGCGCTGACATCCACCCGCCCGACAGCCTGCAGCTCGTTGACCAGTGTGATCAGTCGCTCGTCCCCAGACACCACGCAGAAATTATCACGCTTAATGTTTGTATGAACAAACCAGATGTTCTACTCTCAGGGCCGCATGGTCACCGCAGGGCCGGCAAAGGTGTTGCATGGCCGACGCGCGCGCTAGGCGCTGGATGGCAAGATGTACGGCTGCGCCGACCGCCCGCGGCTCTTCGACCACGAACCGCCACCCCGTCATCGCCTCCAGCCCGACCTCCGGTTCCTGGCCAGCGAACCGCGCCAGGAGCCGACGCATCCCGGCACGATCAGCTGGACGCACCCGGGCGCGGCTGATCTCGCCGTTGGGCAGATCGATCCGCTCAGCGGTGATCTGCGCCCGATGTTGGTCGATGCCCATCACGAGCGACATCCCACAACCTCCCAGGTGGAAACACGAGCAGGATCCAACCTCCGGCCCATCGCATGCGTTGGCGAGCGTGGTCGGTGCCTTCTGCTGACAGTCCGACCGCCCGGACTGCAACAGCAGTGGAGCGACGCGGCATCCAGGACGTCCCCGGCCACCGCCTGCGGTGCGCTTAGCCGTGCGTTTCACGAGCGCCTCAGGACGCCGAGTCAAATTGGCGAACTCGGTGGTAGCTTGAAGCCCCCAGGCGATGCGGCAGGCGCCCGGCCACGTAACCCGCGGCACCGGTCAGCAGAACGGTCTTAGGCTCGGGTCCACTCAATCCTGGCGCGCGCACGTGAGCGCTCGCTGGTCTGGACGGTCGTCGCGTGCATCTACTATGTCTCATCGTAGCGCCTGAGCGCGCCCCGGCAGCTTCTCCTACGCCGCGTAGTGGACACTGGGAAGGTATCGCCCGACGGCGGCGTCTCCAGTGTTAAGCAACCCTCAACCCTCGGCCCCGCCGGGCCATCCCCGGCAGGTCCAGGCGCGTTCGAACACCACTCGAAAGAAGCAACACGAATGAGTCGCAGACGATTTTCAATGACGGCGGTCGTCGCCATGATAGTCGCCGCGGTTGTCGCCGTGGTCGTGGCCACGAGCGGCGCCAGCACCAACACGACGGCGCACAGCGTCGCGAGCGGCTCTGCGGTCTCGGTCAGGCAGACTTCGCTCGGGCCGACCCTCGTCGACGCCAACGGCCGTGCCCTCTACCTGTTCGAGGGTGACAAGCCGAATGTCAGCACCCTGTCCGCCGCCGGCCAAGCCATCTGGCCACCGTTCACGGCCAGCACCACACCTCGAGCTCTGGGTGGAGCAATCGCTGGACGGATTGGCACGATCCGGCACGCCGGCGGCCCGGCCCAGGTCACCTACAACGGCCACCCGCTGTACTACTACGTCGCCGACAACGCCCCCGGTCAGACGCGAGGCCAGGGGCTAAACCAATTCGGCGCCTTGTGGCACGTCCTCGCGGCCAACGGCAACGCGGTCACCTCCGCTCCGAGCTCGCCGGCCCCGACCGGCTCTGGCTCGACCAGCTACACGAACTAAGAGGATGTTCCGCCCGGTCAATGCCGTTTGGCACATTGATCGAAGCGCGATGCTCCTACTGAGATACCTCGCCCTCTTGCAATACGCGTCGGATTCAACCTTTACGATATAGTAAAGGCGTGCCCAGGATCTCCAGCAAGCACCAGGTAACGCTCCCGGTCGAGACCCTCGCCGTCGCCGGCCTCAAAGCGGGCGACGAGGTAAGCATCGAGGCCGACGGCCGCGACACAATCGTCGTCCGCCGCGCCAATCGCGACGTGGACGCCGCACTCGGCGTGTTCGACGGCCTGTTCGAGCCCGGCTATCTGGAGCAGCTCCGCCGCGACGAGCGAGCTTGAACCGCTGCGTCCTCGACACCGACGTCGTAATCGCAGCGCTCGACCGCGCAGATGCACACCACGACGTCGCCGCGGACTTGATCCGCACGATGCTCGCCGACGGTGTCACGCTCATCCTGTCGATGATCAACTACGCCGAAATGCTCGTCCGACCCGCCGCTGAGGAGTCGACTCTGCGTATCGCTGTCAGAGCAATCGACGCGCTCGGCATCGAACTGCTCTCCCCCACTCTCGCCATCGCCCGAGACGCGGCACGGCTGCGAGCGCTGAATATCAGCCTCGCCGACGGGTTCGCGCTCGCTACTGCCCGGGCGAGCGACGCGGGCGTCGCGTCATTCGATCAGCGCGTCCTCCGCGCCGCGACCGCCGCGGACATCGAACTCGTCCCCACCACATAATCGCCACGGCGAGAACACAACCCTCGCGGCGCTTCGGGGGGCCCGGCGTGACAACGCCCGTGACAACATCCAGTGCGTCTACTGCGTCCAATCCGTCCAACAAACCTCGCAATTTGGACAATTTGGACGCGCGTGGAACACCTACACGGGCCATTCAAGGTTGAGGGCCTTGTGGACAACATTGTCCGTGGAGGTTCGAGTCCTCCCGGGCGCACTGGGAAAGCCCCGGAAAGCGGGGTCCATCGATTACGTCCATCGGGCATGCGTGACAACGGAGTGGACGTACCGGTGAGCGCGAGCTTCCACCGCAGCGGCTGGGAAGTCCGCTGGCGGGACGCTGCCGGCCGTCGGCGTGCCCGCCGCTTTCCGAGCGAGGAAGGCGCTCGCGCATTCGACGAAGCGCTGTCCGAGGTCTCCCCCGCCGAGCGGCGTTCAGACACGGCCCGCCACGGTCGCAGCGGCGGCGTCTACTCGTACCACACCGCCGCCGGCATCCGCTGGCGGTTCGTCTACCGGCGCAGCGACGGGAACCAAACGACCGAGCGCAGCTACGCGAGCGAAGGTGCTGCCCGGGACGCCTGAGCGGCAGCCATGACTGGTTTCACCGCCGGCGACATTGCGGAGGCTTGGCGGCACTCTCGGCGCGGGCTCCGAGCAGGTCCATGCGTGGCCAGCCACCGGGTTGCATTAATCGTTTCAAGGGAGATCTACCTTGGGCCTCCCGGCAGCAGCGTGTGATGACGATGACGGCCAGGCGCCTGGCGCTGAAGACGACTACTACGAAGCAGCCCTTGCTCCGCAACCGTAGATGGCCTGTCCCGGACGGGTCCGCTCCGCGACGTAGCACCCGTTAGCGAGGACCTGCACGGCGAAGGTGTCGCGGTGGCCCTCGACGGCGAGCAGGCAGACGAACACCGGAAGTGTGGTCTGGCCAAATGGCGCGGCGGTCCGCTGCGCTGCTGTCGCGGGCCGACACCGCGCAAGCGCCGGCCTCAGCACTCCGGAGTCGGCCAGCAGCGCGTGCTCAAGCTGCCGGGCCGACGGACTGGAGCGGGCCGCCGCCGCCGAGGCGCTCGGCGAGGCTGAGCTGCTTGGGGTGGTCGTGGTGTGAGCTGTCGAGGAACGCGATACACCGCACGCAGCGGCGCCCCACCCGCTGAGGAGGAGTGCGGCTCCGACGGCAGCACGCACGCATCTGGATCTCACGACCACCCGAGCCTACCGCCGTATGCGTTGCCCTGGAGCGGTCCGCGCCAAGAGCCGGATGCTCAGCGCGCCGACGCCTGGCTCAGAAGGCGAGACGCGTCAGCGCGAGCGCCGGACCTGCCGAGCGACCCGGGGAGGTGCCGGGGGCGTCCTGGCAAGGGCTGGCACGTAGGCTTGAAGCGTGCTCGAGAGCCGCAGTGTGCGTGGTCGATGCCGGTTTTGCAAGGTTTGGACGTTTGCCGACAGGCGACGCCCGTGCGGTGCGCAGCTGCCGGGAGCGTGATCGAGGTAGTTCGGTGGGGAGACTCTGGAGGGACCGTGCTTGTGCTGCCACCGGGCGCGCCAGAGGCACGCACCGGCTGCTCGTCGGCTTCTTGACGCGGCCCTCTTGATGATGCTCGGGCGCATGGATTCTGCTTTGGTCTGCAGGCATGAGCCACCCTCACCCGGCCGAGAAAGCTGCTTCCACGAAACTCCAGGCGTCTCGAAGACGTAGCCGGCGTGGTTCGCGGCTTCGCTTCGAGCCGGCTGGTTCCGAGAGCAGCGGCGGCGTTGACGTAACTGCGGAAGGTGCGCGGAAGCCGCTGCTGCTCGTTGCCGACACTGCGACGGTGATCACGCGGGCGATGCGATCGCCTCGCTGTAGACCGGGACGCCGTCGCTCTGGTGCGATCATGCAATCGACGGTGCTACGCGACCGAGAAGCGTGAGAGCGTGCTGGTTGACGATCCGAATCACGGCTCGTGGTCTCAATACGGACACGGTCGTCGGTTGACCCCCTTTTTGGGCGGGCGTATGGTCGCTGGCATCTTGGTGCGTGAGCTATGGGGCTTCACGCGCTCTGCACACAGGGTCGTGTTTGCGTGCTTGGTGGCGGTTGTTTTTGCTTTGGGCATGCCGGTGAGCTCGAGTGCGGCGGCCCTCGCCTCGACGCCGTACATGGGTTGGAATCCGTACTACGCGAAACTGGGTTCTTCTGATGAGTCGACGTTCGAGTCGGTGGCCAACTCGCTGGTGTCAACCGGCTTGCAGCAAGCGGGCTACCGCATCTTCTGGCTCGACTACGGTTGGGCCAGCGGGGCACGGGACAGCAACGGGAACCTGATCATCTTTTCAACCCAGTGGCCGGACGGGATGTTGGGGTTCACGACCTGGCTTCACTCGCAGGGCTTTCTGGCCGGGGTCTACACCGACGCGGGCACCAGCGGCTGCAGTAACTCGGGCGTAGGCTCGTACGGCCACTACGCGGCGGGAAGTACCAACCCCTACTCGCAAGATGTCAACCAGTTCGCCGCCTGGGGCTTTGACGCGGTGAAGGTGGATTTCTGCGGCGCCGGCCAGGAGTGGCAGTTCCAGTCCCGGTATGACCCTCGGACGCTATACGGGGAGTTCTCCAGCGCGGTGGCCAACAACTCGAGTGGCCGTCCGATGATCCTGAATGTCTGCGACTTCTGGTCGCCGGGAGCCGAGGGCGGGGGGCTTCCGTCCATTGCGGACTCTTCCTGGGATACCTACGCGTGGGCGCCGTCCATCGCGCAGAGCTGGAGGACGGACACGGACATCGGATTCCCGAATGACGTGGTGTTCACAAACGTCCTGAGGAACCTCGATCAGGACTCCACCTCGCAGACAGCCCTGCAGACGACCCCAATCATTCAGAACGCGGCGGGCCCGCCGGCCTCGTCTGGGATCGCCTGGGGCCATTGGAACGACCCGGACTATCTCGCGCCGGAGCTCGGGATGACCAGCACCCAGGCGCAATCGCAGTTCTCGATGTGGGCGATGGTCGCGGCGCCCTTGATCCTCGGCAGCGATCCACGGACGTTGTCGTCGGCGACGATCAGCATGCTCGAGAACCCTCAGGTGATCGCGATCGACCAAGATTCGCTCGGCGTGCAGGGGTCGCCGCTTTCAGAGTCCGGTTCGGGGCAGGTATGGGTCAAACCGCTGGCTAACGGCGACCGCGCCGTCGCGCTGTTCAACCGCGGATCCGGTCCGCTCCAGATCTCGACTACCGCCGGCGCGGCGGGCCTACCGCCGGCCAGGTCTTACGAGCTCTTGAACCCGTGGACCAATGACACCACGACGACGACTGGCGACATCAGCGCGAGCGTCCCTTCGGACGCCGTGGTGCTCTACCGCGTCACGCCGCTGCCGTCGGTCGGGATCTCCTCGCCGGCCAACCGCGCGGTGGTCGGCGCGACCCCGATCACGGTCTCGGGGACCGCGAACGCCAACTCGGGTGTGAGCGGCGTGACCGTCAACGGCGTGGCGGCCACGCTTTCGGGAAGCAGCTGGACGGCATCGGTGCCGCTGACACCAGGACCGAACACGATCACAGCAACGGCGACGAGCAACGACGGCACCACCGCCGAGGCCTCGGAGAGCGTCACCTACGCGCTCGTTCCGACGGCCTCGATCTCCTCTCCGGCCTCTGGAGGGATCTACACGGTCGGGCAAGCAGTGCAGACGACGTTCAGCTGCTCTGACGGCGCCGGCGGCCCCGGGATCGCCTCCTGCATCGATTCAAACGGCGCCCCAAGTGCACACGGGACGCTTGACACCTCGACCGCCGGCACACACACCTACACGGTGACCGCGACCTCCAAGGACGGGCAAACGGGCACCACCAGCATCGGCTACACGGTCGCGCGCGCGCCGGTGGCGAGCGTTCCGGGGCGAGTTGGCACGCTTGGCGCGGCGCTGAAATTCACGTTTGCCTGCAAGGGCGTCGCGGGGCAGCGCTGCCAGGGGCGGGCGACCGCGACCGCGATCGAGCAGTTCTCAGCCAACGGCAAGCAGATCATCGGCGTGCCTTCCAGCAAGTCGCGCACGGGCCGCTACCGGATCGTGACCATCCTCACGGGAACCCTTGGCGCAGGAGCCGGTCAGAGCAAGGACGTGTCAGTCGGCATGAACTCCACCGGGCAGATGCTGCGCAACAAGTTCGAGAACGTGCCGTCGGAGGTAAAGATCAGCGCCACCACCAGCGGGCGCGCCACCACCATCCGAACCGCCAAGGTCACCTTCGGACCCGACCCGCCGAAGGCGAGGATCGCCGGCACCCCTGCGACCGAACGTGCAAGCGCGACCGTCAAGGTCCGCTGCGAAGGGCTCAACGCCCAGATCTGCAGAGGCACGGTCACGCTGACAACGTTCGAGAGACTCGGCCCCGACGGCAAGCCGATCATCGAGCTCTTCTCCGCGCCATCGAGCAAGGGCGAACTCGTGACGATCGCCGCCGGCGCGTGGAGCGTCAGAACCGGCAAGACGCTCACCCTCCGGGTCGGGCTCAACGCGACCGGCGAGACCCTGCTGAGGAGGTTCGGGAAGATCCCATCCACCCTGACGATCACGCCCACCTACAACGGCTACACCCTCGCCGCGATCACCAGAACGATCACGTTCAAACGCTGACCGCAGGGCCGCCCCGCCCGGGGTAACGGTGGGCTCTTACCTCAGCCACAGACGACGAGAGCGCTCGTTCGTCACGGCCGCTTCGTCTCGAAGTAGGAGAGCCTGAACGGCGCCGGGTAAGCGCTCCTACTCCAGGTGCTGCCCCGAGGCTGTGGCCGACCGAAGCGGCAGCGACGGCCAGGTGGCCCCAGCGGCGACAGCGCGGCAGCCCGGTGAGCGTGATGGAGCCGCGGAGAGCTTCGCGCGCGCCTGCGTAACCGGCCGCTGAGCCAAGCCGGTGCCTCTGGGGCCAGAGGATCGCGTGCTGATCGCACCATTGCCGCGGCCTGGCGGCCGAATCGCGGATCGGCGCGGGGGGAAGGACGCCGAACCCAAACGTGGGTCAGGGTGCTGGCCGATCTGGGCATGAGCAACGACCGATGCGTAAAGGCCGCCCTCGAAATCACCTACCCGCCGACAAAGTGCCGTGGGGCGTCCGCGACACGCACGTCCCCATCCCGACGGGGACGTCTTGGCTCAGCACGAGATCGTTCTGACGCGTCGTGATCACGTGAAGCAGATCGACGCCGACTGACTCACGCGATCTACCGTCCAGCCGACCGTCAGCAGAGTCGGGTTCGGTATACAACTCAACCGATGGACGGCCGCTCGTTTAGTGCAGTCGTGCTCTCCGGGGGGCTCACCGGCAGCGAGCTGACCTCCTGCGGGATCGTCCACCCGACGCTGTGGAAGCTCGAGCACAGACAGCAGGTTCGCGCCGAGAAGCTGGTGTATGAGCGGTTCGGCAGCATCGACCCGTTCGTGATGACCGCGACGACCGCGGCGTGCTTCGTTGCCGCCCCTGGCCGACACGGGAGATCGGCGGCGCTCGCGTTCGGAGCTGCCCGCTGCTATGCGACGATGCTGGCGATCACGCTGATCGGGAACATGCCGATCAACCTCCGCGTCTTTCGCTCGGATGAAGACCTCGGCGACCCCGAGGAATGGCGCCGTTCCTCGGCTGCTCGCCCACCGCATTCGGCGGGCAATGACAAAGCGCAGGCCCCAGGCCGCTCATGAGCAGAACCGGCGACATCGACCGCCGACTGGCTCGCTTGTGCTCTCTCGCACGGCGAGCCGTCGACCCCCGGGTCACCGCGTCGACGCGACCTCGATGGGGCGCCCGAGTCTGGGAGCAGGTGACCGGTTAGCCGATCGATTGACGCGCCGGCCAGCACGCAGGACCCTCCCGCCGGCGTGCCCGACGTCGGCACGAGCGGGCGCGTAGTGTTGCTGCTGATGTCGACGGCCGGTACACCGGAAGGGTCATCGCCCAGGCTGACCTTGCCGCACGGCGACTCGGTCGCCGTGGAGTTGACCTCGGCCATCCATCGTGGCGAGTTGGACGCGCTCGGGCGCCTCGTCGCTGAGCGACCGGAGCTCGCGTCGGCTCGCATGATCGGCCGCAAAGGCCTCGAGGGTGGTTGGCGCACCCCTTTGCACGCCGCCGCGGACTGGCCCGGCTACTTCCCGGCCGCACCCGCCGCGGTCGTCTTGCTGCTCGAGGCCGGCGCTGACCCCAACGACGACACTGGCGGCGGTCGCCCCGAGACGCCGCTGCACTGGGCGGCTAGCAGCGATGACGTCGATGTGGCAGTCGCGCTCATCGACGGCGGCGCCGAGCTCGAAACACCGGGTGGGTCGATCGGCACCCAGCTCGACAACGCGATCGGCTACGCCTGCCGGCACGTTGCCCGGCTGCTGGTCGCTAAAGGCGCGAAGGTGGACAAACTCTGGCACGCAGCGGCGCTCGGAATGATCGAACGGATCGAGCAACTCCTCGCGGAGCGGCCTGACGCGGCCGGCGACGTGTCCCAGGCGTTCTGGCACGCTTGCGCTGGCGGCCAACGACGCGCCGCGGAGTACCTACTCGCTCGTGGGGCCGATCTGAGCTGGGTACCCGAGTACGCCGAAGGCACCCCGTTGGACGCCGCCAGCTCCTTGGGCACCCGCCAGGAAAACGTCCTGACCTGGCTACGGGAGCAAGGCGCCACCTCAGCAACGCCGCCGGACTGACCTGACAGCGCGGATCGCGAACCTCGGTCCGCGGGAACCCATTGGCGTTGTTGGAGCTCCCGCTCGGGCTGACCGCGGCGCAGCTGGCGGGCGCTGGCGGAGGCGACCGACGCGCAAAGAGACCCAGACCGGCGCGCCTGGCACTTGGCCCGAGGCGGCGGCCGACCCCGAGATCATGGGTCGCGATCGTGTTGAAGCTTCCACGCGGGAGGTCGATCGCGCCCATGGCCTCGATACCGCTGGCAGACGGTGAACTGATCTTGCCCTCGTAGATATACGCTCACAAGCGGGAGCGCGCCGATTGGCCTGAGAGCGAGCACGTATCCCGCGGCAAGCCAGGCGGCATCGTGGAGATATTCGCGCTCAGTGATTAACCAATCCGCTGCGATGGCCACCGCAGACGCGGACCAAGAAGCGAGCGCCGGCGTCGACCCACTTGACCAGTGATTGGTCCTGCTTGAGCAGATCGCTGGCAGGTCAGCCGCGGGTCTGCCGGAAGAAGCCGTTCGCGGCTGCGCCCGCGACGCTGTCGACGTCCACGATCACCGCTATGCCATTGCGCTCGGGGTCCTGCTGACGTTCGGGCTCGATGATCGCGCTGTAGACCTCGTCGTCGAGCTCGCTGGCAACCCGAGCGCGACCTTGGATTGCCAGGTAGCGCGCTCCGGGCCCATCCGTCTCGAAGAGCGCCAGCGAGACGCGGGGGCGGTCGATGATCGCTGTGGCCAGGCCACTGTCGCGCTGGCGCACCCAGATCGCGAGCTCGGTCGCACTGCGCACGTACGTGCTGCCGCGGAAGGTGACCGACGGGCTGCCGTCATCGCGGACGAAGGCCAAGGCAAGCGGGTGGCCTCGCAGCGCAGCGCCGTCGATCGCGGCAGAAATTTCGCCGGTGAGGTTCACGGGATCAGGCATCGGGCATCCTCCGTCAGGGCTAGGGTTTGGTTGAATGCTCAATCATGACGGCATGGCGCGCGGTCTGCCTCCCGCCCTCGTCCTGCCTCCCGCCCCTCTCCTGACCACGCCCGCCCGACGCAACGGCTCGACGCGAATACCCCGGCGTCTACGCGTACCCCGCGGCCGGCGGCCGCACGCTCTACCGGACGCTGTACACCGCCAGCAACGGGCGCCAGCGCCAGAAGCGCGGCTTCAGCATCGATCCTGACGACATCGACAAGCTGCGCGAACCCGCGAAGCGGTTAGCGGCCTGGCGACGGCTGATCACCGACACCATCGAGTCAGTCACAGTCGCGCCGGCGATGACAGCGGACGGGCGGCACAGTCGCCGCTGGGACCCTTGCAGGATCGACATCAGGTTCCTGGGCCAGCACCCATAAGAAAGCCGCCAGCAGAGCCGCTCTTGGCGGCGGCACCTCGCGGGTCGAGCACGCAGACGGCGGACTCGGCCACGACGGCCCCATTCCACCGAGAGCGGAAGTTCGGAGCTCGTGGCTGGAATGGCGATAAGGCGGTCACGAGCCGCGAGCCTGTGAGCGGGCTCATCTGGGTGCTCGCCCCGGGGCAGGACGCCACGCAGCGGGCGACCGCTTGCTGGGATCGTGCTAATTCCCGGCGAACGTGGTGTGCGCTTCCCGCGCAACGCGGGTGCAGGAGCTCCACCGCCAAGACGCCCGACGCAACCGCAAAAGGAGGTCTCTTGACGGGCGAGGGGGCGGAGGTCTCATAGCACGGTCGCGACGGCGATGACCGGGACGCGGCCGGGGTCGGCTGCTATGGCAACTCGTCCTCGGCGGGCCCGCGGTGGGTCGGCATGTTGGTGCCGGTATCCGTGCCGGAGCGGGCGTTCGACGCCCCGATCGGTACCTGGGCCACCGAGAAGACCCATCCGCTGATCGTCGCGGTCGTCGCGGGCAGCCTCAGCGCGATCGCGAACGCCTCCTGGTCGACTCCTCGGCAAGATCGAAGTCGCCGACGTAGCCGACCAGGCTGGCCAGCACGCGCCGCCACCGCTCGCGAAAGACGCGCTCGATCAAACAGTGCCCTCCAAGCCGTGGACATGCACCAACGGACGGACCTCTACCACCCCGCCGAGCCTAGCCGCCGGGCAGCGAGCAGCAATCTCGAGCACCGAGTCGAGACTCTCTGCCTCGAACAGGTAGAAGCCGCCAAAGACCTCCTTGGTATTCGCAAAGGGGCCGTCGGTGATCAACGTCTCGCCGCCCTCGACGCGCACCGCGCTCGCAGTCTCGATCGACTGCAGCTGAGCACCCCCAATGTAACCCGGGAGCTCCGCGATCGCGAAATACTCCGCCGTCATCTGCTCCAGCTCCGCAGCGCTCAGCGCCTCATAGGTACCTGGCTTCTCATACACCAACACCGCGAACTGCATACGCCCTCCTTGAAGATCGTTATCAACCCTACGACGAACAGACACCGCCGCAGGGGACAAACCTCCACGGCTACGCCTGCAGGACTACGTTTCGATGGCAAGCTGGCGCGATCCGAGCGGAACCCCGCACGCTCGAGTTGGACTTGATGCACAAGCACGCGACGGCGTCGAGCCGCTGCCGCAGTCCGGCCGAGCAGCGCAGTCCACACCGGGTCGTGACGCCGGTCGGCTGATTCTGCTTGATCAACGAAGCAGGACCAGCCGGCCCGTCGCCGCTGCGGCGCTCCTCGCCACGAGCGGGTCCGACGGCTGGCACGATGACGGCGATGGGCCTCGCCTGACGCGCTCTTCCACACAAGCGCGCCGAGCAGGATGCGTGACGTCGCCGGCGAGATGCGCGTCCGACCACGAAGGCAGGTCTGGGGCTGGTCGTAATGCGGCGGCCCGAGCGTGGCTGCTCCGCACCTGCCGGCGCCACGCCGGCGCCGTGGCCGCTTTGCTCTGGTTTCCTCCCGTCGCCCGGGCTTGACGGAGGTTCGCGCATTTCCGGCTCGCATGAAAGCTGTCCCCTAAGCGTGCGCCCGTTCGTCGTTAGGGCGACAATCCACTCTCCTCCGTAGGAGGTTCCAGATGAAGTACGCCATGTTGATCCACGAAAAGCCCGGCTACGTCGAGGCGCTGGCTGGGGACGAGCAAAAGGCCGTGTTCGCCGAATACATGGCGCTGACGGAGGACCCGCGCGCCCGGGGCGGTGCGCAGCTCCAGCCGATCGAGACCGCGACGACGGTGCGTGTGCAGGACGGCCAGACGCTGACCACCGATGGCCCGTACGCCGCCACCAAGGAGGTGTTCGGCGGCTACTACGTGTTCGAGGCGGACAACCTCGACGAGGCGATCGAGCTGGCGGCGCGGATCCCGGCGGCCCGTCTCGGCGGGGCGATCGAGGTCCGGCCGTTGGTGGAGCGCTAGCGCTGCTGGACGAGGTCTTCCGGGACGAGTGGGGGCGGGTCCTGGCCTCGCTTGTCGGCTTCCTCGGCGATTTCGATCTCGCTGAGGAAGCCGCCCAGGAGGCGTTCGCGGTCGCCGCGGAGCGCTGGCCCCGTGACGGAGTCCCGGCCAACCCCGGCGCTTGGCTGACGGTCACCGCGCGCAACCGTGCGATCGACCGGATCCGACGCGAGCGGACGCTGGCCGAAAGGGCCCGTCAGCTGGAGGTGCCCGAAGCGACGATGGACGAACTTGACGACACCGTGATCGAGGACGAGCGGCTCGAGCTGATCTTCACCTGCTGCCATCCCGCGCTGGCGCTCGAGGCGCAGGTTGCGCTCACGCTGCGGGCGCTCGGTGGGCTGACGACAGAGGAGATCGCGCGCGCGTTCTTGGTCTCCGAGGAGGCTATGAAGCGGCGCCTATCGCGTGCGAAGGCAAAGATCAAGGCGACCGGGATCCCGTTCGCCGTCCCGGCCGAGCACCTGCTACCCGACCGCGTGGACGCGGTGCTGGCGGTCGTGTACCTGATCTACAACGAGGGGTATTCGGACCCGCCCACCCGCATCGACCTGGCCGGCGAGGCGATCAGGCTGGGGCGTGTGCTCGCCGCGCTGATGCCCGACGAGCCGGAGGTGCACGGACTGCTGGCGCTTATGCAGATCCAGCACGCGCGACGGGAGGCGCGGTTCTCCGGCGACGAACTGGTGTTGCTCGAGGACCAGGACCGGTCGCTGTGGGACGCGGGGAAGATCGCCGCCGGGCGCACCGCGCTCGAGCGCGCGCTCGCCCTGCGCGGCCGCGGGCCGTACGTGCTCCAAGCCGCGATCGCCTCGCTCCAGACCGCGGAGCGGATCGACTGGAACGAGGTCGCCGCGCTATACGGCCAGCTCGCGCAGATCACGCACTCGCCAGTGGTCGAGTTGAACCGCGCGGTCGCAGTCGCCCAGGCCGGGGCAACCGAGCAGGCGCTCGAAATCGTCGACGGCCTCGACCTCGACGACTACCAGTACCTGCACTCCACCCGCGGCGAGTTGCTGCGTCGCCTCGGCCGGACCGTCGAAGCACGCGCGGCGTACGAACGGGCGCTGAAGCTCGCCAGCTCAGAGCCCGAGCGTCGCTTCCTCGCGCGCCGGATCGCCGAACTTTAGACCGCCCCGGGGCAAACCCGGCCGACGCACCGTGGCTGTCCCCTCGGCGCCCGCCCGTTCGTCGTCAGTGCGTAGCGATCACACGACCCGGGAGGACAGCGAGATGACCCAGCCACGCACCCACACCACACGCGAGCTCGACAGGCGTAGGGGCGACGGGATCGAGGTCCAGCTGCTGTGGTGTCAGAACGACGGCCACGTGACGGTGGCGGTCACCGACACCAAGACCGGTGAGGCGTTCGAGCTTCCGGTACGCGAGGGCGAGCGCGCGCTCGAGGTGTTCCATCACCCCTACGCGTACGCGGCGCGGCCACAGCATCGGCTTGTCCCGATCACGGCGTCCCACTCGTCGTAGCGACAACAGCCCCAAGAGGAGGCAGTGATGCAACACCACACCAACACCCAATCTTCTGTCCCTGTCCCGACCGCTGGAGGTCCGATGACGTCCACATCCCCGAATATCAATCGCTGGCGCGCGTTCGCGCTGTTGGCGGTGTCGTTCTTCATGACGGTCATCGATCTGACGATCGTCAACGTCTCGCTGCCCACGATCGGTCGCGATCTGCACTTCAGCGCGACCAATCTGCAGTGGGTCGTGACGGCGTACGCGCTCACGTTCGGCGGCTTCATGCTGCTCGGCGGTCGCGCGGCGGACCTGCTGGGCCGCCGCCGAATCCTGATGGTCGGGCTTTCGTTGTTTACGGCGGCGTCGCTGGGAGCCGCGCTGTCCACCGGCGAGGTGTCGCTTATTGCAGCGAGGGCCGTCCAGGGACTCGGCGCGGCGCTCATGCTGCCCGCCGCCCTGTCGATCGTGATGAACATGTTCGCCGAGGGCGCCGAGCGCAACAAGGCGCTCGGGATCTGGGGCGGGCTCGGGGCCGGCGGGGCGACCGTTGGTGTGATCGCCGGCGGCCTTCTCACCCGCTACGCCGGGTGGCAGTACATCTTCTATCTGAACGTCCCGATCGGGGCCGCCGCACTGGCGCTCGCACCCAGGATCGTTCCCGACAGCCGGCTCGCCACCACGCGCCGGCGGTTTGACGCGCTCGGTGCGATCGCCGGCACGGGCGGGCTCGTGCTACTGGTCGACGCGATCGCCCAGGCACCGCAGTACGGCTGGGGCGCCACGCGGACCGTGGCTCTGCTGGCGGCATCGGCGGCGCTGCTCGCCACGTTCCTCGTGATCGAGAACCGGGTGCAGGAGCCCGTGCTGCCACTGTCGATCTTCCAGCTGCGCACGCTCGCCGGCGCGAACGCGGCGGGGCTGCTGTTGGGCGGTAGCTTCTTCGCGTTCATCTTCGTCGGCACCCTCTACATGCAGGAGGTGCTGCACTACAGCGCTCTGCAGACCGGTCTCGCATGGCTGGCCGCGTCGCTGACCTCGATCGTCCTCGCTGGCATCTCACAGGCGTTGGTCACCCGTGGCGGCGCCAAGCTCGTGATGGCGATCGGGATGACGCTGATCGGCGCGGGCGTGCTCTGGGCGGCCCAGGTGCCCGTCCACGGACACTTCCTCGCGAACCTCGCCGGCCCGTTCGTCGTTGCCGGCGCCGGGACCGCGTTCGCGTTCATCCCGATCTCGATCGCCGCGCTCGCCGGCGTCTCAGAGCACCAGGCCGGGCTCGCGTCCGGGCTCCTGAACACCAGCCAGCAGCTCGGCGGAGCGATCGGGATCGCGATCGCCTCAAGCCTGGCGGCGAGCCACACCCAGACGCTGGTGCACGCCGGCACCGCCGCACCCGCGGCCCTCACCGGCGGCTTCCGGCAGGCGCTGTGGGTGCTCGGCGCGATCGCGCTGCTCGCCGTCCCGGCGATCTTCGCGCTCGTCCGCCGCGACGAGCTCTCCGACGCGGTTGCCAAGACCACGATCCGCGGGCCGCAGCCCGCGCTGGCCGGCACAAACTGACCCTGATGTAAGCAACCACAACCCAGACGACCAAGCAGGAGTCCACAATGAGCCACACGATCGTCAGCTACACCGTAAAGCCGGGACGTGAGCACGAGAACGCTGCGCTCGTGCGCGCCGTCTTTGAGGAACTCGCGCAGACCCGACCGGCGGGATTCCGCTACGCGGTCTTCCAGCTGCCGGACTCGCGCCAGTTCGTACACCTGTACACCAATGAAGGCGCCGCAGCCGGAGCGCTGCAACAGCTGCCGGCGTTCCAAGCGTTCGTGGCCGCGGCCCAGGATCGCCACGAGCAACCGGCCACCTTCACGGAGCCAGAGCTGATCGGCGATTACCGCACATTTGCGGACACTGACCGTCCGGCGGCCGCCGGCGGGTGAGACCTCGGGTGGCCACACCGACACCGCAGGTGAGGTGTCGCTCCATCCGCCCGCGACCTGCGAAGCGGATGGAGCGGCCCTGCGATGGCCGCAGACTCACCCGAAATCGTGACCGCTCGAGGCCGGCGTCGCTCGCGTTCCGAGGCCGTCCTGTACGCCGCTCGGCGCTTGCAGCTACTTGCGTCCCTGATAAGGATGGACTCACCAGGTCGCTGGGACCGACGGCGGTGACCACGTCGGCGGCATTCGCGCTATCCGCGCATACCGGGGAACTCGAGCGCACGCAACCAACATAACCTGCGAAATCCCGCGGTCCGCGAAGTCGAATATGCGATCGAAGTTCGTCTGGTGCACCTGGTCGCTTGGGTTCAGGTCGTGCTAGCCGTATCTGAAATTCGGGTGCTCCCACGCTAGATATCTGACGGTTAGGGGGTCAGGCTTGAATACGTGTCAGCGGCCGGGCTAGGCCGGCTTGAAGAACGGGAGGTATCTCGATGCATGAGCTGATCCAAGGACCTGTGATTGATTCCAAGCGAGGAGACGAAAAGATGCAGTCGTCGAACAAGCCAGTCCCGCCGATCGCCCGAGCGATCGTCACCGACTTCGGGCGGCGTCATATCAAGGGCGTCGCGGTGGCCCGTCTGCTGGCCGCGATCTGCTTTGTAGCGCTGGGCTCGTTCTTCTGCATAACCGGGCACTGGTGGGGAGCATTCCTCTTCGTGGGCGCCGCAGCCAACAGTTCGCTCGTGTACCTGATGCCACGTTGGAGACTCGCCCTCGACGCCGAGAAAAGCGCGGAATCCCGAGGGTAGGTCTCTCCCCATGGCGGGCGATGATCGGGAGGGAAACGAAGCGGTGCAGCAGTCCGGTCAACCAGTTCCGCCGATCGCCCGAGCGATCGTCACCGACTTCGGGCGGCGTCATGTCAAGGGCGTCGCGGTGGCCCGTCTGCTGGCCGCGATCTGCTTTGTAGCGGTGGGCTCGTTCTTCTTGGTAACCGGCCACTGGTGGGGAGTATTCCTGTTCGTGGCCGCCGCAGCGAACGGTGCGGCCGTGTACCTGATGCCACGTTGGAGACTCGCGCTCGACGCCGAGAAGAACGCCCATCGGGTCGTTGAGTTGGAGCGATCCAGGGCGCTCGTCGTTGATGACGAGGCTGCCCGATTGCGCCGCATTGAACAGGATCTGCACGACGGGGCGCAGGCTCAGATGGTTGCCGTCGTCATGAAGCTGGGACTCGCAAGAGAACAGCTGGGGAGCGCAGCCGTCGGGCCCGAGCCAGGTGATCTGGAGCGGGCCCGAGAGCTGGTCGACGCTGCCCACCGTGGAGCCATGGAGGCGATCGCCGAGCTGCGCGACCTGGCCCGTGGCATCCATCCACCGGCCTTGGGCGAGGGACTCGGTGCTGCATTGGCTGCGCTTGTGGAACGCAGCGAGCTGCCGGTGGAGCTGAGCGTCGAGCTGCCCGAGCGCCCGTCCGCTGCAATTGAGACCATCGCGTACTTCTGTGTTGCAGAGTTGCTCACCAACGTCGCCAAACACAGCGCCGCTCAGCACGTCACGGTGCAGGCAACCTACCAGGCCGGTTTGGTACGGGTAGAGGTGCGCGACGATGGCCGAGGCGGCGCCCGCGTCGAAGCTGGTGGTGGCCTGGCCGGGCTCGCCGAGCGTGTCAACACCGTCGACGGCAGGCTGCAGCTCACTAGTCCAACGGGCGGTCCGACCGTGGTCGCTGTCGAGCTGCCGTTCCGCTCCGAGCCGAACCGGGGCCTCAAATGAGGATCGTGATCGCCGAAGACTCCGCCGTCATCCGCGCAGGCCTCGCTGAGATTCTGGTCGCTCACGGACACGAGGTTGTAGCCACGGTGGGCAACGCCGAGGATCTGCGCGTCGCGGTGGATCAGCACCATCCGGCCGCCGCGATCGTCGATGTGCGGATGCCGCCCACCTACACCGATGAGGGGATCCGAGCCGCGATCGCCATCCACCATGACCATCCCGATATCGGAGTCCTGGTGTTCTCTCAGTACATCGAGACCCGCCACGCTGCCGACCTTCTTGGCGCCTCATCGGGCGGCACGGCTGCCGGTGTCGGATACCTGCTCAAGGACCGCGTCGGCGATGTCAGCGAGTTCGTCGAGGCAGTCACCCGGGTTGCAACAGGAGGCACCGCCCTGGACCCTGAGGTCGTGGCACAACTCATTCGCGCCAGCCGCCGCACCGACGGTCTCGGTGCCCTCACGACCAGAGAGAACGACGTGATAGCTCTGATGGCGGAGGGCAGGTCCAACGGCGCAATCGCCGCCGCACTCGTGATCTCCGAGCGGGCCGTCGAGAAGCACGTGGGAAACATCTTCGCCAAGCTCGGCTTAGCCCAGTCAGACGCAGACCACCGCCGCGTACTGGCCGTCCTGCGATATCTAGGATCGTGACGCACCGACGTTCCCGACCGTCCTAGCGACAGTCGTCAGCCGACCATCACGCAAGCAAGCTCCAGCACTCGTCCAGGATGTCGAGCACGCGAGTAACGGCCGCCGGAGCCCCTGCTGCCCGCGCGAACGAGGACGCGGGCGCCTCGCGGCGCCGAGTGCGGGAGTCTTGCCTGGGGAACGCTTTTCCTATCGGAGTATCCGCGGCAGCCCGAAGTGCGGGAAGGCGCTGTTGCCGCCAAACCAGGTGATCGCGGAGATCTGCTGGCCCTCGAGGGTCAGGACGAGCATTCCGTACAGTCGGGCGATCTCGGTCTGGGTGGGTGGGAAGTAGACGCCGAATGCTGGTTGGGTGTTGGCGCGGGTCGGTACCAGTAGCGGCGCGCCTCGCGTGATCGTGCGGTCGCGTAGGAACGAGCCGATCCTGGCGGGACCGTGGTATTCGTAGGGCTCGGGCGGCATCGTCAGCCACGCCTCGTCGGTCAGTAGCGCGACGACGCCATCGATGTCGCCTGTTTGGATCGCGTCGGCGAAGCGGCCGACGGTGTCGCGCTCGCGTTTGGAGTCGGGGAGCGGCGCCCGTTCGCGTTCGGCGGCCGGCAGCCGCGATTCGAATGCCGCGCGGGCGCGGCGCAGCAGGCTGTTGACTGATTGTGCGGTGGTGTCGAGCATTTCGGCGACCTCCTCCGCGCGGTAGCCGAGCACGTCGCGGAGCACCAGCACCGCGCGCTGGGGCGGGGACAGATGCTGAAGGCCGACGATGAACCCCAGCTCGATCGCCTCTTTGGTCTCGTAGCGCGCCTCCGGCCCAGGAGCCTGGTCCGGGATCCCCTCCAGCAGGACGTCGGGGAAGGGCTCCAGCCAGATCGCCTCACCGTAGCGGGTGGGCTCGGGCATCTCGGTCATCCGCTGCAGGTCCTCAGGGCGGCGTCGGGTCGCCCGGAGCGCATCGAGGGCGCGGTTGGTCGCGATCTGGTACAGCCAGGCACGGACCGACGCGCGGCCTTCGAAGCCCTCGAGGCCACGCCAAGCGGCGAGGAGGGTCTCTTGGAGCAGGTCCTCTGCGTCGTGGACCGACCCGACGATCCGGTAGATGTGCACCTGGAGCTCACGCCGGTACGGGTCGGTCAGCTCGCGGAACGCATCCTCGTCGCCAGCGCGTGCACGCGCGAGCACCTGGTTGGTCACGCTCGCATCCTCGCACCGACTGTTCCTTTCACCCGCATCACTGTAATGACGTCGGCGCGCCCCGAAATTCGCCGCTGAATTTCCCTCGCCGCGAACGCCTCAACACACGCAACACCCACAAGTCCAAGCAAGGAGATTCAAGATGGGAAAGATTGTGGTCAGCGAGAACGTCTCGCTCGACGGTGTCGTCGAGGACCCGAGCGGCGAGCAAGGGTTCAGGCACGGCGGCTGGTTTGTACAGTTCATTGGTCAGGACTGGGAGGCGTGGACTGAGGTGGAGCTCGCCGAGGCACAAGGCGCCGAGGCGCTGCTGTTGGGTCGCCGGAGCGACGAGTACTTCGGCACACGGTCGCCATCCCAGAACGGCGAGTGGGTGGACAGGTTGAACAGCCTGCCGAAGTACGTCGTGTCCTCGACCCTCGAAGAGCCCAAATGGACGAATGCGACCGTCCTGAGGGGCGAGGTAGTCAGCGAGGTGTCGAAGCTGAAGCAGCAGATAGAGGGGGAGATCGTCGTGTACGTCAGCCGCCCGCTCGTACGCACGCTGATGGAGCACGACCTGGTCGACGAGCTGCGGCTGACCGTCTTCCCGGTTGCGCTCGGCGCGGGTGAGCGTCTGTTCGGCGAGACCAGCGACAAGCGACCCCTGCGCCTGATTGACACGAAGACCATCGGGAGCGGACTCGCCCACCTAACCTACGAGCGCGCCCGGGAGGCCTAGACGAAGCTGTCGGGACGCACTCGCCTCGCCTACACGCCCGCATGCCCGCCCGCGCGGGGCGGGCGTCGGGCAGGCGCCGCAATATCAGCGCTGGACCTCACGCCGACCATTGATGCGGCCGAGACCATCTGGACATCCGGGCCGAGACCAGAGTCGATCATCACCGCCTTCGGAATCCGGAATCCGGCGACTGTGACCGTCCACGCCGACCTACGCCCCCGAGGGGACGAGTGGTCGTGACCGTGGCGATCGACAAACGTAACCCGCCAGGTAATCGACAGGCTGCGCCTGGTGACTGGACCGTCCGCGTTGCCAATCATCGAAAGAAAGATCCGTTCACACTGCTCGCGTCCGAAATCGTGATCGAGGCTCCCAGCGAGGTCGTCTGGCAGGTGCCCGTCGATTTCGACTCGTGCTCCGACTGGAACCCGGTCGAGATCGAAGCAAGAGGCGAAGCGGTCGTCGGAGCGGCGTTTGAGCCCACCGGAAAGCTTCCGGGCCGGAAGCCGAGGACCTTCAAAGCGAAGATCATCAAAGCCACCCCTGCGCCCGCTGGTGTGGAAAGGGCGCATCGTGGTTCCGGGACTGTTCGACGTTCGCCCCCATTTCGAGATCGACCTGCTGGGGTGCCGACGAACTTGCGGGCCGCGGTGTCGTCGAGCTGGTCGACGTCGATCCCCCCGAGCTCCATCCAACGACCGAGGTGCCCCAGCGCGATCAGCGCGTTGATAACCGTCGACGGCGCGCATCCCCGCTCGAGCAACCAGTCGCGATAGCCGTCCGCGAACGGCGCCAGCGGCCCGTCATGGCGATGCGGTCCCCCTCATGCTCTTGACCTCCTGCCGGAGCGGAACACTCCGGCACTAGAGAAGTGAACTCAGACAGGAACCGAAGCTATGGCGCCGACCACCCCACCCTGATGCCGAGCAGCCCTAGCCGTCCGCGTGTCGAGCGCAAGCGTGATCGCAGCGGCCGGGCACTCGGCCGGTTCGGCTTGTTCGGGCTGGACGCCAGGCGTATCTTGCAAGGTGCGCTCCTGCCCAAGCGCATCCTCTGAGCCGACGCTCGCCCCACGCGCGAGCCGGCGATGACGGAGCAAGGGACACCGTCTCGGGCATGTCATCTCCCGGCATGGCCGGTGGCGTGGGGTCTGGCCACAGAAGGGATTGACATGACTCGCAACCGACGGTCAAAACGCGCGACCCGGTCACGGATGGCCCAGACCGGCGAGAAGTACACCGACGCACGACGCACGCTCCTAGCCTCATGCGGCGACAGCGGCCGCGCCGGCGGAGATCCCGGCGTCACGATCGGCTGGCCGGACGACTCGTTGGGCTGGTTCACCGACCAGGCATACAACCTGATCCTGCTCGCCGACGACGAGGCGCGCATGATGAGCCACCCCACCGTCGAACCAGAGCATCTGCTGCTCGCCTCCGCTCGGCGAGGAAACGCGTACCGTCTGCTCGGCGGCGAAGGGATCGCTCGCGCGATCCACGATCAGATCCTGCAGATCCGCGGGTTGGGGGACAAGCTCGAGCTTCGACCCAGACGGTCCCCGGCCAGCGAGGCGGTGCTGCGCAGAGCGGTTCTCGCAGCGGCAGACCGCGGCATTCTCGGCCCCAGCACCGAGTACCTCTTGCTCGCTCTAGGCGAGCAAGAGCTCCCCGCCCGCATCCTCGGGGAACTCGGCTTCACGGACATCCGCGCGCTCGTCGACGCGGCGTATCCCGTCACCCGACCCCCACTGGATGACGCGCTCCTTCAGTGGCGCGCGGCGCAGCTCGCCACCCGCGGCCGGACGCCACCGAGCCCAGGGCCAATCCCCCCGATCTTCGAACGGTTCACGTCACAAGCCCACGACGCCCTCACCGCCGGGATCGAGCACGCCCGCAAGCTCGACGCTCCCTACGTCGAAGTCGCGCACCTGCTCTACGGAATCCTCGACTCAAAGACCGGGGTAGTCGCGGCCGTTCGATCGCGGAACAACTGGGACCTCCCGCCCGCTCGGTTCGTCCAGCCACGCTACCCGCGGGCCACCGACATATTCGGCGATGACGCGAGACGCATCGTCGCCGAGGACGTGCTGATCATCGCCGAACGTCTCGGCCATCGACCCCTCACCACCGGGCATCTCCTCCTCGCCATGCTCGAAAGCCCCGACGAGCACACCAGCGAGATCACGCGCTCGCTACCCGACGGGCGCGAGATATCGGCCGCTGTCATCAACGCGCTACCCGGCGACGAGGAGCCCTAACCCTAACCCGAGGAAGGCCACCAGCGCGAAGGAGCGCTCGGAACAGGCCGCTCGGAGACCCGCTATCGGAATGTGCCGATGTCAGCCTCTCACAGCTGAGCTGTGTCGGTGCGCCTCACGCCGGACTCGGCATAGTCGCGGCCTCGGCATAGCCCGTTTATACGCGTCTTCGACGCGGTCGCACTGAATGCCCGGCAATGCGCTGAATGCAGACGCCGGCAGCGGCCGCCGCTTGGGTTCAGACAGAGGCGGCTGCGCGATCGGCCGGAGCGCGGAGGGTCGAGTGCTTGCACGACCAGGCTCGCACCCGAAGGCAAGCGGCGAACTCGTCCGGTCGCGAGCCGGCTGGCCAGAGCACCGATGTCGTTCCTCGATCGCCCGATCACGGCGACTGGCATTTTTTGGAGGCGGCCCCGAACGCCGGTGAGGCCGGGTTGATCGCGGGGTTTGCGATGGACGGCGGTATCTCGTGCCCGTCTTGGTATGTGGGGTCCGGGTAGTTGGGGACGCCGTGCTCGCGCATGCACTGCGCGAGCTTGACCGCGGCGGCCTTTTGGCTGGCGGACGCGACCGGCGGCGGCCCCTCGGCCGCCATGAGGTAGTTGCATGCTTGCATGGCGGACCTGAACGCCGGTGAAGGATTCTTGGCGAGACTGAGGGGAATCTGAATTCCGCCGGCGTCGGCCTCCGGGTCGGGGAAGCTGGGAACGCCGCGGTCGCGCATACAGGTCGAGAACTTGACCCCGAGCGCTTGGCCGCTGGATCCGCCCGGAGGCGGCGTGCTGGAGGAGCCGCACGCGGCGAGCAGGAGCGCACAGCCGACGGCGGCGAGCCCGATCGTACGTCGGGGATGAGTGTCCGAGTGGGAGCCATGTCGTGATCTGTAGCGGGCATCAGGGCCATCCGAGTTGCGGCGGGACGGCGTCCTAACAGCAGGATGTGCGTTCGATCTGTGGCCGGTTGGAACGGGCAAGGTGTCGTTCTAGCAGTCGACTGGTGGCAAGCCTGTAACAGCGCGCCGGCCCGCAGCGATGGCCGTTGGCACGGCCCGACCGGACGTGGGTGGCGGCGATCCGGACACCGGCATTGAGGACGACCGCGGCCGCGTTGCGCTGTGCGAATCGCGGCCGCGCTGCTCAGCGCGGCCGCCGAGGGATGAGGACTTGCACGGGTTCGGCGGCCCCAGCCGTGGTCTTCGGTCGCTGCTCTCGTGCTGCCGCGGCCGGGAAGGAGACGCGAACGTGCAGGCCCCCATTGGGGTTTGGTCGGATCTGGAGCGTTGCGTTGTGTGCGGTTGTGATCGCGCGGACGATCGAGAGCCCGAGGCCGTGCCCGGCGGTGCCGCCGGTGCGGTCCGGTTTCAGTCGTTGGAACGGCTGCAACAACCGCTCGATCTGATCGGCGGGGACGTCGGGCCCGGTGTTATCGACCGTGAGGATCGCGTGGCCCTCGCGAGCTTCCACGCTGACGCGGATCGCCCCGTCGCGGAGGTTATGGCGCAGCGCGTTCTCTACGAGGTTGGTGACGAGCTGGCGGATGAGGCGCGGATCGCCGAACACCCACGCGGGGCTCAGTGCCGTCTCGATCGTGATGCCGTCGGCGATTCCCGGTGGTAAAGGCGCGCTGATGACGTCCTCGACGGCCTCGGCCAGGCTGACCGGCTGGCGGTGCTCGAGGCCTTGTTGGCTGCGGGCGAGGGTGAGCAGCGCTTCGATCAGCTGCTCATGATCGCTGCCCGCGTCGAACACCTCCTTGCAGGTCGCCTTGAGCGCGGTGAACGTCAGGTCGGGGTCGGCGAGCGCGAACCCCAACATCGCGCGGCTCAACGCCACCGGGGTACGCAGCTCATGTGAGGCGTTGGCGACAAACGCGCGTTGCGCGGTGAACGAGTCCTCGAGTCTGGCCAGCAGCGCGTCGATCGTGTCGCCGAGGTCCGTGAGCTCGTCCGCGGGACCCTCGAGCTCGAGGCGTTTGTCCAGGCTGGCGGCCGAGATCTCGCGGGCGGTGCCGGTGATCGTTCGCAGCGGACGCAGCGCGCGACCGGCGACGAACCAGCCCAGCAGAGCCGACAGGATCGCCATGATTCCGAGCGCGATCGCGGACTCGATCTCTAACCGGTGCAGCTCTTCGACCCGCAGCTGGACTTCCGCGAGCCGCAAGAACTCTTGACCGGCGGACGACTGGTCGATGCGGGCGACCCCCGGAGGGACCTTCGGCTCGGGCAAGGTGGCAGGCGGCAACGGGATCGCGCTGCCCCCGGAAAGCGGCCGCTTGCCGCCGCCTGGCGCGCCCTTGCCGCCGCCGTGCCCGCCGCCCTGGAGGACGACGCCCTCGCCTCCCGTGATTCCGTGCGAGACCAGCGCGTAGGTCACCGCCAGCAGCGCGGCGCCGCAGACCAGGAACGTCCCCCCATAGAGCAAGGTCAGGCGTACACGCAGCGTCCAGCGCGGCCTGCGTGCTGCGGACACGAGCCGGGCCGCGAGAGCGTTGGACCGAATCATGCCTGGTCCCCGATGCGGTATCCGGCTTTCGCGACCGTCTCGATGATCGCCGGCTCGCCCAGCTTGGCGCGCAGGCGGCTGATCGTGGTCTTGACGGTCTGCGAGAACGGATTGGCCTCCTCATCCCACACCCGTAACAGCAGAGTCTCCGCCGAGACGACAGCCCCATCGGCGACCATCAACTGCTCGAGCACCGCGAACTCCTTGGGGTTCAGCGCCAGCGGCACCCCCGCTCGGCTCGCCAACCGCCGCGCAGGATCGAGCATCACGTCACCGCACACCAGCGCTGGCGGCGTCCGCGGCCGCGTCCGGCGCCCGAGCGCCCGAACCCGCGCGACCAGCTCCGCTGGGTCAAACGGCTTGGGCAGATAGTCGTCCGCGCCGAGCCCCAAGCCCTCCACGCGGTCAGCCACCGTCCCGGCCGCGGTCAACATCAGGATCCGGCACTCGCGCCCGCCGGCCACCAGCCGGCGACAGACCTCGTCGCCGTGCACCCCCGGAAGATCGCGGTCCAGCACGACCACGTCATAGTCGACCAGCGCGCCGCGAGCAAGCGCCTGCTCGCCGTCGAGCGCCACATCGACGGCCATCCCACAACGACGCAAGCCATCCGCGACGGCGGCGGCGAGCCTCGGATGATCCTCGACCAACAGAACTCGCAACGACCCTCCCCGCGAATGATCGCGTGCACGAACAAGAAGTCTTCAGGATGCTGGATCCTCGGTTGCAAAACCGTAACGCCGGAACTGATCACCGGCCGCGTCCGCATGCGCGACGACTGCCGACGCGCACCAGGTCGGCGACTTCCCCCCGAAGTCCTCAGCGATCCCGGCGCCCCACGATGCACGTCCAAGGTCACGCAGCCCGGCAGGCACGCCGTCGGTGTCGACTTGGACACCGAGCAACGGCAGTGGCGCCCTCGCGGCCGGAGTCGCCCTGCCGATCCCCGCAGCAAAGCGGCCACGAGGCCGCCATGACCCGTAAAACGCGTCGAGACGTAGCGCCGATGGTCTCGCTGTCCAAACGTGGACGTGGCCAGCCCGCCCCCGCAGTGACTGTTGATGACTGCAAGCGGCAGTCCGGTGGCCGGCAGGTCATCCACAACACACCCGGCTGCGGGTGTCGTGTCCCTGGTGGGTCATGGTCATGAACGCGCGGTCGCCCAGCTGCGTGGCGAGTTGCGCGCCGAGTCTGAAAAAGAAGCTTTGAATGTTCCGGCGCACGCAGGGGTTCGCGAGGACCATGGACCCGTCGAGGTTGTTCCGGGCGCTGATCCTGGTATCGGCAGCCATCGCTCCCGCCGCGATCGCGCCCCCGAGCGAATGTCGGACATCCCGACCTTTGCCAGGTCGAGCGCGTGGCTCAGCCCGTTCGGAAGGGTTCGGTCCTTGGCATCCGGGTTTGCGCCGGACGCCAGTCTCGTGAGTTCGTCCAGCACGAACCGAGTGTCCGCGATCCGGACCGGGTCAACGGGCGACCAGTTTGGGCGAGGGGTCACGACCCGTCCGTCTGGGAACTCGACCTCCGCCGCCTCGTAGGTGTCGTCCATCGTGACCACGGCATAGCCGCGACTGGCCAGAGCAGACACCAGACGCGTGCCGAGCTCGCGGACGTCTCCCTCCCCCGGCTGGTAGAGCACGACCGGATAGGCGCCCCGGGCGCGCGGACCGGCGCGCCTTGCTTGGCTTGCGTGACTGGCAGCTGCACGCCCGGCAGCGGGATCGTCGGGGGTTTGCTGCCCGGCAGGTGCACGCCGCGGCTGGGAAGCGAGCCGACCAGCTGGTCCAGAAACAGGTTGGCTGCCGGTTTGGGCATCCAGGGAGCCGACGGATAGCTGCCGGCGCTGGGCGCCGGAAACCAGATGCTGATCATCACCTCCCGCGGCCGAGCCGGGACCCATGGATCACGGCGCGAGTGCTCGACCAGATGCAGCTGCACGGTGCCGATCGCGTACGGGCCCGTCGGCGCCCACAGCGTCAGACGCAACCGCACCCGATGCCCGTGGGCGACCGGTGCCGCACCACACGCGGACGCAGACAGACCGAGCGCTACGACGCCTGCCGCCAGGAACGACCGGCGGGTCAGAACGAGATCGTCAAGCTGGCGTGCTGGCGTTGCGCGCGTGCCAGCCGGCGCCCGTCTCGGGTCCGCACCTGCTCGCAAGCGGATGTCTCCTGCGACTCCACCACGGTCATGAGATGTTGAACCCGCATGCTGCGACGGCCCGTTTGAGCGCTGGCGACTGAGGCGGGATCACAAGACACGCGCTAGCCGATTCCGCACGCTGGTGGGGTCGCATCGTCGATTCGGTTGTCCGCAATTCTGCCAGGCGACGCGGAACCGGTGGCCATCGTCGTAGTCACTTCGGCTTGCCGCACCGACGCAGGCGTCAACGCATGGCTGAGCTCCTCCTCGCGCTGTGGAGGAAAGTTGTCGCGGCCGCGAGCTGGTTCGGAACGAAGCCAGCGCTTGGCGGTCAGCCGGCCACGGCTGTCTGAGCCGGACCTCCCGTGGGCCGTGCCGCGTGGATTATCCTCGGCAGGCGGGGGGCGCTTTGATGTGGGTTGGTTTGCCGGGTCCGATGGGGATGGTGAGGGGGGATTGGCAGGCGAGGTGTAGCCCGTAGAGGCCGGCGCCGACGGGATGGCCGCCGGTTGGGGAGTAGCTGATCCAGAGTCTGAGCACGACCTGGTAGGTGTGGTGATGGACGAGTTGGTGGCCTCGTTGGTTGGGCGTGACGTGAATGTTGAGGGTGCCCGGGTGGCTGGTGGTCGCGCTGGCGCGGGCGAACACGAACCGCCCCGTGGCGGGTTGGAGCATGACGGCGGCGTGCGCGAGGTTGTTCATCCATGCGGTTTCGAGCACGTCGATCCGCCCCGGGCCGGGGACGGTGAGCTGGAAGCTGATCGTGCCGTCGGCATTGGTTCTCAGGTGCGAGAGCGAGAAGTTCTCGTTGGGGAGGATGGTGTAGCTCACCGACGCGGTGAAATGCTGTCCGTCCTTGGAGGTCGCGGTCACCGTGAACGTGTGCGGTCCGGGACGGGTAGTGTCGACCGGCGACCCGTCGGCCGTCGTAGCGGTACATGTCGCGATGCCGGGTCCACTCGCGCCGTCGTGGCAGTGGTAGCTGGCCCTTAGCTGGCGAGCGAACGCGTAGCGGGCGCCGTTGCGGGGGGAAGCGATCACCACGCCCGGCGCGCCCGCGACGGTGTAAGTGATCTTGGCGGTAGCGCTCTGCGCATCCTTGCTGGTCGCGGTCACCGTGTAAGTCTGCGCCCCGACCGTGGTGGTCTTGAGCGCTCCGGGGGAAGTCGAACCGTTGCTATCCCGGCAGGTGTGGATCCCCGAGCCGTCGCTGCTGTCGGCGCACGCGAAGCGCGTGGGCACGTGCTGCCCGATCGGGTAGATGCCACCGGACGCGGGCGAGGAGATCGACGCCATCGGCGGCCGCGCAGAAAAGCTGATCGACACGGACGGCGGCGTGCCCGTAGAAGCCGCAACCCCTGTCGACCCGCCCGGCGCATACGAGGAGCCGCCGCCGCCCCCGCCCCCGCCACCCCAACTCCTCTGCTCGTCGTTCAGGGTCGCGGCGCTGCCTCCCCCGCCGCCGCCGCCGTAATAGCCGCCGCCACCACCACCACCGGCACCGTATAGGTTGCCTCCGGCACCGCCGTCTCCCAGCCCACCGGACTGGCCGGCATCTCCACTTACGCCTCCCGGAATCGCTGCTCCGGCGGTCCCTGGGGGGCCGCCCGGACGGGTGCCTGCTCCGCCGCCGCGCCCGCCACCATCACCATATTGGCTGTCCGCCCCCGCGCCTCCGGCGCTCCCGGCCGCGCCGCCAACACCCCCGGCGATCGAGAGCCCCGGTAGGCTGGCGTCCAACCCGCCTGCGCCACCGCCGCCGGCGACCACCAACCGGGACGCGAGCGATGCCGCGGCGCCGCCGGCGGCGCAGCTCGATCCGCAGGACACGGTGCGCACATCCGAGGCGCCGCCCCCACCCCCCGCTGCGAGAACGCTCTGGAGGCCCTGCCCGCTGGCGCCGCCGCCATTCCAGCCGCCCCCTCCAGTGCTCGATGCGTACGCCTGGCCGGGACCGCCGACCTCGACATACAAGGTCGACCCCGACGTCAAACCAGACAACTCTGCTCTCGCAGTCCCGCCAGCCCCACCCGCGGTACTCGCGCTCGACCCCGGCGCACCGACCGCGGAGATCTGAACACTCGAGATGCCCGACGGCACCACAAACGTCTGCTCGGCGCCCGTAAAGGAGAACGTGCACGTCACCCTGCTGCCGACCAGCGGGCAGTTCAACGGCAACGCCACCGCCGAACCGGCCAGCGCGACCGCCCAAACCACCAACGACCCCACGATCGCCAGCAGCACCATAGCCACCCGGCCACCCACACGCCAACCGACCAACCCGGACCTGCGAGCACCAGTAAGGAACACGACATCACTCCCCAAAAGACCGGCGGCTCTCCGAGCCGCCTCACCGCTAGCGAGCATACCGCAAGGCCGACCGACAACAGCGAGGTCACAAACCCAACAATCGCTCCGATGGCGCCGCCGACGGCGATGCCCGCACGTTTGTCATCCAGACCGGTGAGGAGGGCCGCCACCGGGTCAACCTGCCAGACCTCGAGTCCGACGAGTCAATCGAAGCCGTGGTTACCCAAGCGCAGGCACATCTCGCGGACGTCCTCGGCGCGCCCGTGCCGCTATGCCCACGACACGACCACGCACTCCGCGGCCGAGCCGCGAATGGAACCCTTACCTGGGTCCGCCCGGCGGAAGAGTGGCAGTGCGCACTCGGGGACTACGAGGAGCTGACGTGGCCGCAGCTCGACGTCGGCAGCCTTGCGCCAATCCTCTTGCGACGGCTCAAGCGGCGCGGCGGGTTCCCTGCCGTCCGCACGATCGGCGTACGCAAGTCGGACGGCAAACCCGTCGCCGAGTTCGCGTAACCGAGATCGACGACGAACTCCTCACGATCCTCACCGAAGTGGCCGCGCCCCTCCCCGTGACCACATACGAGGAGTGGGCCACGATGATTCGCCGCGCCGGGCGACGATGATCCGCGACAGCTTCGAATGCGCGGCCGAAGCGGGAACCAGGCAGGGCTGGAGGCGTACGTTCAGGTTCTTCATCGCGCCGAGACATCGGAGCGTGAGCCGGTGCGCTGGCGCGAAGTCGCTGACTGCTGCAAGTGCCGTTGCTTGCTGGTGTGCGGTTCCCAGGACCTCGAGGAGCTGGCCGCCGGCCGACCCGAGCGTGATCGTCCATGGGCGCAAGGGCCGCTGGAAGGCGAGATTCCGGACATGGTTCTTGACTGCCTCACGGCTGTGCTCGCAGGGCACACGAGCTCTAAGCACGGATGGTTCTGCCTGTGGGAGGGGTGGGGGTTCCTCACCGCCGACCGCTCGCGGGCTCCGCGGCCAATTTCAGCCCCAGAGGCTCGAGATTGGCGCGGCGATGATCCTGTCGGCCAGCTCGTATATCCGGGGGCCTGTGTGCAGCACTATGCCGATCATGAACCGGTCGCCGAGCTCGGCGGCTAGCCACCGCAGATGCTTGGCATCCTCTGTGCTTGGCGCCGCGGCCGCTTTGATCTCGATGGCGATGACGCGCTGACCACCTAGCTCAACTACTACGTCTACCTCATGCCGCCCGGCCTCAGTGCGCAGGTGAAACAGCCCGGGCTCGGACTCAGCCACCACGGTCTCAGGGCGAAGTTGCGCTACCACGAAGGTGTCAAGCAACCGTCCGAGAATGTCGCCGTCGCTGATGATGGCGTTAGTGCTGAGTCGCAGCGCTGCGGGGAGGAGCGCCGCGTCGACAAGGTAACGCTTGGGGGTGCGTACCAACCGCTTGAGCCGGTTCGAAGTCCACGCCGGCAAGTGATCGACCACCAACAGCCGGGTCAGTAGATCCTCGTACTCCACCCCTGTGGCCTTGGCTACCCCGGCAGCGTCGTAGATCGTCTTATGGTCCGCCAGGCCGGCTGAGTTCAGCGCGTACGCCTCGAAGTATCGGCGCAACCGTTCCGGGTCGCGGTGTCTGGTCACCGGATCCTCCAGCTCCGCGATGTCGTGGGTGAGCAGATCCCCCAAATAACTCTGTAGCCACATCCGCCGCGCACGCCCAGCCAGCAAGAGTGCCGCGGTTGGGAAACCGCCCTCCATGGCAAGCTCGACGTACCCGCGCAGATCCGGCGAATCGGCAGGCACGGTGAGATCTTCGCCGGCTGCCAACCGGTCCAGGAACGCCGTCGCGGTCGCGTCACCGAGCCGTTCCCGAGCGGTCATCGGGTACATGGCCAGGCGCACGAACCGTCCGGTGCCCGGCCACACCTCGTTGTCGAGCTCAGCGCGCACCGAACCGGTTAGGTAGAAGCGATTCGGGCGGGGGTCTGCATCAACCGCCCTGCGCGCCGCGCCGAACACGCCCGGCACCTCCTGCCATTCATCTAACAGAACCGGCTCAGACAAACCGCGCAAGGCCGCATCTGGGTCGGCCGCGAAGGCCGCAGCTTGCGCCTGGGCGTTGAGCTGCACCACCGTGGCGGCCCGGCGAGACGCCGTCGTCGTCTTCCCCGACGCCCGCGGCCCGGTGACCATCACCGCAGACGCCTGTGTCAGCAGGTCATCAAGCACTGGATCCACAAGCCGCGGCCGATACTCAGGCGCCGCCGTCATCGGGCACCAGCCGCCGTGGCAAGCACAACCGCCCTCTCACGCACTGAATACCATCCCTTTCACGCATAGAATAGTAGCCCTCATACGCAGGGGATGGCATCCCTGCCACGCACGAGGCGGATGACTTCAGCGCTGCCCCACGCGCGATCGGTCGGCAGAGCAAACACCCTGGCTCGCGAATGGGCGGCTAACCAGCGGCACGGCGTGCGGCCATCGATTGTGCTCGATGCGGCACACGACTCAACCTGACCCTGACGTCGCCAACGCGACGCACGGTCGGCCGGGACGAACTACGATCGCGGTGTTACCGGATGGCCAGATTCGTGATCGGATCGTTGGACTCGTTCCCTGCCGGGGTGCAGCGGCGTGTTGTCGTGAATCACCGACCGCTGGCGATCTTCAATGTTGAGGGCCGCTTTTTTGCGCTGAAGGACGCCTGCCCCCATCAGGGGGCAGCACTGTCGGACGGAGTGGTCCGGCGGGCGCTCTCGGCTGATCGGCCGGGAGCCTACCGTTTCGCCCAAGAGCACTGTTTCGTTCGTTGCCCGCGGCATGGCTGGGAGTACAGCCTGGAGAGTGGCGAGTCGGGCTCTGATGTCGACCGAGACCGGGTGCGCGCCTTCCACGCGATGGTTCAGTCCGGCGAACAGCTCGCGGCGGGCCCCTATGTCGCCGAGACGATCAAGGTATCGGTCGAGAACGAGTACGTTGTCGTGGAGATGTAGATGAGCACCCCAACCATCGAGCGACGGCCCGAGCGAACGCGGTCCGGGGCATCCATCATCGACTGCGACGTTCACAACGCGGTTCGCCAGCCTTCCGATCTTCACGCCTACCTGCCCCGACGCTGGCATGCCTCGTTCGAGCAGGGCACGCCCTACGGGGGGCAGGGGGCCGGGCAGGAGATCGGTGCGCGCCCCCAAGAGGACATCTTCCGGCGCGACAGCGTGATCGACGGACAGCCGGGCGGATCGGACCTCACCGTGATGCAGGAGCAACTGCTCGATCGACACAACGTCAGTAGAGCGATCCTTCACCCGGTCATCAGCGTCCTGCGCGCGCCCAAGGAGGGCGACATGGCTGGCGCCGTCGCCCGAGCCATCAACGAGTGGATGGAGGCCGAGTGGCTGGAGCGCGACGATCGTCTCTACGGCGCGATCTCGGTGCCGGTCGAGGACGGCGTCCGGGCGGCCCGGGAGGCTGAGCGAGCGGCGGCCCATCCACGGATGGTGAAGGTGATGCTGCCGAGCCTGACGCGAGAGGGGCTTGGGAACGGAAAGTACTGGCCGCTCTACGAGGTCGCGGCGGCTCGCCGGCTGCCGGTCGCGATTCATGTGGCGGGGTTCAGCGGAACCGATTCCGCGACCGGCTGGCCGACGTACTTCGTCGAACACCACACGGCGCTGGCGCAGTCGTTCCAGGCGCACGTCGTGAGCCTGGTCTCCAGCGGCGTCTTCAAGGCGTTTCCGCAGCTGCGGATCGTGCTGGAGGAGGGCGGGCTCGGTTGGCTGCCATCGCTGCTGTGGCGTATGGATCACAGCTGGGAGACGATGCGCGCTCGGGTGCCGCACCTGACCGAGCCGCCGTCGGCCATCGTCCGTCGCCACTTCGCGATGACGACACAACCGCTCGACGAGCCCGAGCAGCCCCATCAGCTGCTCCAGCTCCTCGAGCAGATCGATATGAACGACCGCATCATGTTCGCGAGCGACTACCCCCACTGGGACTTCGACGACCCCGACCGGGTGCTTCCCGCCTCGCGGATCGGCGCGGAGCTCCGGCGCAGGATCTTCTACGAAAACGCCACCGCCTTCTTCGACTTCCGATGACGGCGCCTGCGCCGCGGCTGGTCGACTGCGACGTGCACTGCGTCCCGTCGATGCCCAAACTGTTCCCCTATCTTCCCGATGTTTGGCGTGAGCACCTGGAGGCCACGAAGCACCCTGGCCCCGCTCCCGTCGCGTTGACCTATCCGGCCTGGAACCCGGTCACGCGCACCTCCCCGGACGAGCTGACGCTCGACCGGATCCGGGATGATGTTCTGGACACGGCATCGTTGGCCGTCCTCGTGTGCTACTACGGAATCGAGTCGTTCACCCACCCGTATCTCGCCCGTGATCTGGCCACGGCAGTCAACCTCTGGCTGCAGGCGGAGTGGCTCGAGCCCGAGCCTCGCCTGCGCGCCAGCGCTGTAGTCACACCCCAGCACATCGAGTTCGCCGTGCAGGAAGTGCAGCGGATCGCCGCCGATCCGCGGTTCGTGCAGATCCTGCTTCCCGCTCGATCCCCCGCGGGATATGGCGCCCAGAGATATTGGCCGCTGCTGCGCGCCGCGGCAGCGTACGGACTGCCGGTGGCGATCACCTTCGGCGGCGGCACAGGAACGCCTCCGACACCGGTCGGATGGCTGAGCACGTATTACGAGGAGTACAACACCGCCGTGCTCAACTTCCAGTCCCACATCCTCAGCCTGGTGATGAGCGGGATCTTCCAAGAGTGCCCGGACCTCCGGATCGTCTGCGCCGAGGGCGGCTGGACCTGGCTGCCCGGCTTCCTGTGGCGGATGGACGCAGAATGGAAAGCGTTCCACCGGGAAGTGCCGTGGGTCAAAGAGAGACCATCGGTGTACGTGCGCCGCCACTTCCGCTTCACCACACAACCGTTCGACGCGCCCGGTAGCGAGTCGCAGCTCGCCCAGCTCCTCGACCAGATCGACTCCGAGACGATTCTGATGTACGGCTCCGACCATCCTCACCGCTACGCCCACGCCAATGACGAGTTGCTCGCCGCCGTCGGATTCGCCCATGCCGAACGGATCCGATGGCAGAACGCGTGCGACCTCTACAGCTTCGTCCAGTGACCGAACGCTGACCCAGTCGCTGGACGAACGCCGGATCCGCTCACCGCGGCCGGACCGCGACGCGTCGAACTGCCCGGTCGAAGGCCTCGGCGGCGGGCCTGCATGTGCGCCAGTTCCGGGCGTTTGACCGTGAGGGTATCGCCAGGGAGTTCGCAGTCCCTGAGCACTGGGAGGCGACCACCGCGCGGCGATCGGGCGTGCCGCGTCTGGCTCCGGCGCACCTCAGCACTCGAGAACACCGGCGAGCCGGTCCGTGCGCGTCGGGCGGTCGACGAGCTCCTCTGGCGCGTCGCGTGATCACCAGCTTGGCCCAATCGAAACGAGCCGGTCGCTTCGACGCCGCCGCTGTGCTCGTCCGGCTTGTCGCTTCGGCGTTCGGTGGGAGGCTGTTTGGATGGGGAGCTTCGACGCTGAGAGGTATCTGAGGTCGCGCGGCGAGCAGTTGCTGATCCGTGGAGATCCGGGAGATATCGGCCGGGCCTGTTGCCCTCGACCCAAGGAGCCGTCGCCCGTGGTCCAGTCGGCTCTCGCTACGTCACGCTATGCGCGGGAGATATGATCACGTTTCGGCCCCGCTCCGTGGCCGAGGCCGGGTGGCGGGCGTGGTGGCGTTGGCCATCGGCGGCATCAGCTCGTTCCGGTACGAGCTTGTTCCGCTCGAAGTCGGGTCGGTCCCGGCTCTGAGCCATCCCTAGTTCAAGGAGGCCTTCCGGATATTTAAGTACGTCGATATGTCCGATCAGGGCGTAGCGCTCATGCCGGCCGCGCAGCTGGTGCAAACCGATTGGAGCCTGCCCCGGGCCGGTGAGTCCGGTTACATTCGGACGGTTTGCCGGGGTTTCATTGGCGCGGGCGCATCGCTCGGGGTGGGGATCATGCCGGTGGGGCAACGCAGCCCGTTGCACACTCCCAATGCCGAGCATCTGCTGCTTGGCTTGGCCGGCCAGCTCACGTGGTGCGTCGGGGGTGAGCACCACGTTATGAACCCGATGGACTTGCTGTTCATCGGGGCTAATCGCGAGTACGAGTACTGGAACTCCAGCTTCGAGGAGGCGCGGTTCGTCGATGTGATCGGCCGGGTTGACCGCTGGCCGCACAGCACGCAGTACCAATGAGGAGGACCTGGGATCTATATCCATCGGGAGCGGCTGGCTTGGGTCACAGGACGTGAGGGTCTGGGGGCGATCCTGGCGTGCGCTCCGGAGAACATTCTCTACACGACGGGTTACTCGGCATTTCAGGCGCCCTGGAACCGGGGCCTGCGAGCGGCCGTGGTCGGTGAGGACCGGCTCGCGCCGGCCGTCGTCCTGCCGATCGCGGAGATCGGCTTCGCTGTCGATCAGGCTGTCGGTGAGCGCGTTGAGATCTTCGCGTACGGAGCACCGAATCTGATCCTCCCGGACGGTGTCGAGTTGGAGGCCGATGAGGCGCGTGTTGCCGACATCGCCCGCGGCCGTCTGCCTGACGCGATCTCGGCCATCCGGGCAGCCGTCACCCATGCGGGGCTCACCGCGGGCGAGCGGATCGCGGTCGACACCGGGACCGGCGCGTCGCTGGCGCAGATCCTGACCAGCGCCGAGACGCCGTGGAGCTTCACGACGGGCGGCGACGCTCTGCTGCGCGAGATCCGGATGGTCAAGACTCCGGCCGAGGTCGAGCTGCTGCGCCGGGCGGCCCAAGTGAACGAGCTCGGTGTCCGGGCCGCGCAGAACCTGATCGGCAGCGACACCGATGACGCGGTGGCCGAAGCCTACCGCTGGGAGGTCACGGCACACGGTGCGCTGGTCCAGCACTGGCAGGGCAGCTTCGGGCGGCGGGCGGGTGCCTACCGGCAGCCGGCAGGCTGGCGCGCCGACGTCGGCGATCGTTTCGTGTTCGACGCTGGCATCGCTCTGGACGGCTATTCGGCCGACACGGGCGGCACGTGCCAGATCGGCACGGAGCCGACGGCGGGCGAGCTACGCACCTGGGAAGCCCTGACGGCCGGCATCCAGGCCATGATCGACGGCGCCCGTCCGGGCACGCGAGTCTCGGAGCTGTACGACGCCGGAATCTCCGCGATTCGCGCCGGCGGCGCCCCGGACTACCGCTACTCGCTGCTCGGCCACGGAATCGGACTCGAGCCTCGCGACTTCCCCATCATCGGACCGCCGTCGGCCGCACCGTGGCTCGGTTCCGGCGAACTGTTCGATCCGGAGCTGGAGCCGGATATGGTCCTCAACTTCGAGACACCGATCATCGCGCTGGGCGTCGGCGGGTTTCAGCACGAAGTTACGGTCCGCGTAACGCCGACCGATCCGGAGCTGCTCAGCGGCCCGAGGGAGTACGTCGTGGTCTAGTGCACCAAGCGCTTACCAAGTAGAGGAGAGGAAAACATGGACACGGACATCACGGCACTCGCGGCAGCCGTCAGCGAGCTTCAGGCACAGGTGCAGCACCTCACCGACAAGGGCGCCATCGCCGATGTGCTCTACCGCTACACGGTGGCGCTCGACACGCACCGATGGGGCGATCTGGAGAGTGTTTTCACGCCGGAGGCGACGATGGTCGTCGCCGCAGCGGATGTCGGCGATCGCATCGCCATCAACGATGAGGTGGCCAACGGGCGGGAGGCCGTGATCGGGACGATCCGCAGCATCCTGGACGGGATGGATGCCACGCAGCACGTCTGCGCGCAGCCGCTGATCGAGGTCGACGGGGACAGCGCGACGAGCACGAGCTACCTACACGAGCAGCACTACTTCCTCGGCGACCAAGGCCCGGAGACCCTGGAGACCGGCGGCATCTACATCGACAAGCTGATCCGCACCCCAAACGGCTGGCGGATCACCGAACGTGTGCTGCAGAACCTCTACTGGAACGGGGACGTGACGCTCATCGACCAGGCCATGGAGCGAGTTCGGGCACGCCAGAGCTGAGTCGCAGCGCTGCCGGCGACTACACGCTGTTCAGGCGCCGGCCTGTGCGCCGGTTTCGAGGACTGGCGCCGTAGGTGGCGGTCGCCGATCCGTCTCCTAGGCATCGAGATACCAACCTCGATATCGCGAGCTGTCGGAAAATGCGGAAAGGTAGACGGGTTCGATCGTTCGTTTGCGTTGTCGGTTGAGCTGGTTGCCGGGCTGGCTGACGAGCTCGTCGCGCGTCTGTTGGTAGAGCCTGTGCTCCCAGCCCGGGCGCTTTCGCGCATGTCCCGTCCGGCGGAACCAATACCTCGACACCCCGTTGGGTGAAACTGCGCATCGGCCCGGCGTGCCAATAGCCGGCTTCCGCGATCACCACCTCCCGGCCGCTCGCGAACGCCGAGGTTGTCCAGCCTGTGCGCAGGGTCGCGAGGAATATCGACTCGAGAGGCCCGAAGTCTCGGGGCACCGACGGGTGACCTCGGCCGTTGGCGGTGCCAGCGTCGGTCGTAGCCCGCGCGGCCTCGGACGGGGCGATCCCGCTTCGCTGACCGTGGGGCGCACGCACGGGGGTCTGGACCACGAGGGCGGTGGCGATTTATCGGTCGATCGTATATTTCGTCTTCTAACTGGACGGCAATGAGGGAACTGGAGGAGCATTGGCCAACACCGGCGTTATTCGGGGGACTCATCACCTGACGTTTTGCGTGGGCGGTGCGCAGGAGGACTATGACTTCCACGTCCGCCTGCTCGGACTCAAGAGCGTTAAGAAGACGGTGCTGTTCGACGGCGAGATTCCGATCTACCACTTGTACTACGGCAACGACCTCGGTGACGCCTCGACGCTGCTCACGAGCTTTCCCTACCGGCAGGCGGGGTGGATGGGCAAGCGCGGCACCAACCAGGCCAAGCAACTCAACCTGTCAATTCCTCCCGACGCGCTCGGCTACTGGGTCGACCGGCTGAGCGGCGCCGGCATCGATGTGCAGCGGCTAGATCTATTCGGCACCGAGCGCCTGGTGTTCAGCCACCCGTGCGGTATCTCGTATGCGCTCGTGGTCGATCCAGGTCCCGATGATCGAGCGCCGCATACTGGTGGCGAGGTCCCGGGCGAGTTCGGCATCCGCGGCGCCTATGGCACCACCACCTCGGTGCGGGAGGTGGGCGAGATGGATTTCTTCATCAGGACCGGGATGCAGGGGGAGTTGGTCGGCTCGGAGGGTCGCGTCCACCAGTACCGGATCGGCGCCGAGGGCGGCGACGGCCGGATCTTGGAGTTGGTGGAGGAGCCGGACCTGCCGCAGGGCACATGGCATTTCGGTGAGGGCACGATCCACCACCAAGCGTTCGATGTGATCTCCGAGGAGAACCAACAGGTCGTCAAGGACTGGATCGTCGGACTCGGGTTCACCGATGTCTCCGATCGCAAGGACCGCGGCTACTTCTTCTCCTGCTACTGCCGCAGCCCCGGCGGGCTGCTGGTCGAGCTCGCCTATTCCACCCCGGAGGGCTTCCTGATCGACGAAGCGGCCGACGAGCTCGGGACGCACATGTGCATCCCACCTCATTGGGAGCAACGCCGGCCCGAGATCGCTCAGCTCGAGTCGATCGACACGGTCGAGACTGTCGTCCGGTAGGGCGCGCGGGCGCGTTCGCGGCGCTCAGTGGGGGGGCGCGTTCGCGGTGCTCAGCGGGCGGTCAGCAGCGCCCGCAGGCCGGCCACCGCCCGATCGCTGATGTGGTGCTGCCGGTCCTCGTAGATCTCGAACACGACCGCCGCCCCCATCTTTGCGAACGCCTGCGCTGTGGCCTGTGCGTCCGCGAGGGCGATCCATTCGTCGTAGCGGCTTAGGGCAAAGAACATCGGCAGGCCGTTCAGCGGCGCTGGTGTGCGGTCGGCCGCCCGGCCTAGCAGGGAGCCCGTGAGCACGGCCGCGCCGGCGATTGGGCGTGGAACTCGAGCCAGCAACTCGGCCACCACGCACGCGCCCTGCGAGAAGCCGCCGAGCACGATCCGCTGATCGGGAACGCCCGCGGAGCGCGCAGCGGCCAGTGCCGCCTCGCACGCCTCAATGGCCCACGACAGATACGGCTCGTTCTCTGTGACCGGATCAAAGTAGCGCCCCGGGTACCAGCTGCGGTCCGCCGCCACCGGAAGCAGGTAGGCGACGTCATCGAGCTTCAGGCGCTCGACGACATCGAGCATTGTGCCCTCGTCCTGATCGCGGCCGTGGACCAGCACTCCTGCCATCCGCGCACCCGCTAGGGGATGCCCGGCCGCTGCCGGAGCTCTCGCCATGTGCGGATTCACGTCTCTGCCTGCATGAGTTCGCCTCCTGGCCCCGTCCAGGCGCGACATTCCCGGCTGAGCTGCGCGATCAGCGCGAGCACCCGCCGCACGCCCTCCCACCAGTGCGAGTCGAGCATCAGGAAGGGGTGCAGGACCAAGACCTGTGTGCCGGACGCGGCCGCGAGGTCGACGCACAACCGGTCGGCGACCGCTCCGGGACGGAGCGGCGCCCGGCTGCCTCCTCGCCGCACGCGAGCTTGAGCGAAACGCTCCATCAGGTGATACGCGTCTACCAGCTCCCACTCGAAAGGAATCACGGCCGGCCCGTCTCCTCGCCCGTTCGAACCGGCTGCGGGCGACCACCAGCGGTAACCGAGCTCGCGAAGCAACGCTCGCGTCACCACCGTGGACTCGCCGCCGGGTGGCCGGAACGCAGGCGTCTGGAGCCCGAGCGAGCCGAACGCACGACCGGCCCGAAGCAGCAGGTCACGCTCGCGCTCAGGAGAGAGCTGCGCCCACGCTTCATGGCGCCAGCCATGGACTCCGAGCTCGTGACCGCGGCCGGCGATTTCAACCAGCGCCTGCGGGTACAGCTCGCAGTTGACCGCCTCGACGAAAAACGTCGCGACCAAGCCAAGCGCGTCAAGCTCGTCGAGGAGCCGCGGAAGCGCCACCGTCACCGACTCGTGGTGGCCGAGCGGGACTCGTCGGTCCCACGTCCCTCGTTCAAGCTCACTCGCCTCGCCGAGATTGTCGAAGCTGAGAACGATCGCGCTGGGTCTCGCAGGCGCGCCGAAGTCCGTCACGATCACGCAGGGCCCGGACCGGCGAACAGCGGCGCAGGATCGATGTAGATGCGATAGTCGTCGATCTCGCCGTCCCGCTCGCGATAAATCGTCACCACCGGAACCGTCACCTGGCTGTCGTCGCCACGCGTATAGGTGACCTTCGCCTCGACGATCGTGGTGCCGTCGACTGTCCACTGCTCGACCAGGCCGTGCTCGACGCCATTTAGGTCCTGGCAGAACGCGGCCCACGCCTCGCGCACCGCGTCGCGGCCATGGATCGGGTCGGCGTTACCGAAGCGCATCATCACGTTGCTGGATAGATGGGCGGCGAACCGCTCTGGCTGCATCGAATCGATGTCTGCGAACAACTGCTCTCGTGCCGGCATGGCTCTCCTTCCTCAGACCGCGGTACGCCCTAAAGGTAACGCCCCGGCCGGGAGGCGGCAGCGCCCCGAGGAGCGTGCCACGCCGGACGAAACACCGAGGGACTGACGCGAAAGAGTGCATCGGGCGCACAAGCTGTCCTACGAGCGCCTCGTCCTGAGAAGATGAGACCGCGAGTGTTCGCAGTCCGCGGATGATGTCGAGCTCGATAGCGAACCGGCTGAGTGCCCGGCGGCTGCGGTGACAGGCAGCCGTCGACTGGCCTACAGCTCGAGCCGATCCCGGGGCTTGTATGGCGGGGAGGCAGTTCAGCGGGACCGTCGCCGCTTGCGCGATCTCCGCCGCCACCCGAAGAACTGCAGCTGCCTATATCATCAAGAGTCCTATATGATTAAGGTACCTAAGTCAACAGGCCGTGGACGTCTGCTCCGCCGACGAAGGCGATCGCGCCGCTCGGCGGAGACTGGGCGATGTCGAGCTCGCGCTTCCAACCGCCTCCGAGCATGGCTGTCGCTGGTAGAAGGACCTGCACGGAGGGTGCGGAACAGGCGCGCTGCCGATGAGACCGTCGCAGCGGCCAGTGACATCCCCGGGCTGTGATCGCGAGCGGATTTCGCCGCGCGCAACGCCGGGATCGCTCACCCCCTGGATGACAACGACAAGATTGACCGCACACAGGCGACTTGCGACGTCGCGCTTGCCTCAAGCCTCTGGCGGAGTCTACGCGCGTGATCAGAAGCGGCAGGCGGCTGGGATGGCGGGATGGGCGGGCGCTGGGTACTTCTTGTGGATCGGCTGGACGACCTCCTCACCGAACCGTTGGATCTGTTCGGCGGTCTTCTCCAGCGACGGGCCCTCGACCATGCGAAAACGCATCGTGAAGTAGTCGACGCCGAACTCCTCGTGGTAGCGCTCGAGCTGCTCGATGCACTGCTGGGCGTCGCCCATAATGAGGTGCGGCGCAAGGCGTTCGACGGTGACGTCGGCTCGCGTCTTGAACTCCGGATGGTGGGTGTAGATGCCCTGGTCAAAGTAGAAGAGGAACTCGCTGATGAAGTGCGTACCGAACTCCTGGGCGGCCTTCTCAAACGTGTCATCCACCCAGCCGTCCCGCATCAGCACGATGTAGGGCTCCTTGCCGAGCTCTTCGGCGTACTCTCGGTACGCGGTGGTCCGCTCCTCCCACACGTCCTTTTGAATCGGGGAGGGGTCGCAGGTCCAAGCGTCCCCGTAGGCGGCCGACCGCCGGATTGCCGCCGGATTGGCGTTGCCGCCACCCCAGATCGGCCAACCGCCTTCCTGGTAGGGCTGGGGGGCCAGCAGACCCTGTTCGACCTTCCAGTGCTTGCCGTCGAAATCGAACCGCTCACCCTTGAACGCCTCCTGCCAGATCTTGATCTGCTCGTTGAAATTGCCGAGCAGCTTCTCCTGCGGAACACCGAACTGCTCCCAATAGCCCGCGTAGAAGCCACGTGAGATCGTGGTGAATAGCCTGCCCCTGGAGATATTGTCGATGACGGCGAACTGCTCGGCAGCCTTCATCGGGTGATACAGAGTTCCGAGATAGGTGAAGGAGCCGATGGCGACCTTGCTCGTCTCTCGAGCCAGAATCGTCAGCAGCTGCTCCGGCCCCGGCATGTAGCACTCGGTGCGACCGTGGCGATGCGGCACCTGCAACGAGTGAAATCCGGCCTTCTCAGCCATGATGCCTTCCTCGATCATCTTGTCGATCGTGTCGTGCGCGTCCTGGGGGGACGGCATCGGCTGGCCTTGAAGAGCTCGAGGGTGCGGGTGGCGGTGGGTTGTCGGCAGGCGCGTTGTTCGGGGAATAGGGGTAGGTGGGTGATGCGCTGTTGGGTCATGGCGTTGCGGAGTTCGCGTTCGATCAGGCAGCAGCAGAGCAGCGCGATGTAGTGGCAGCAGAACAGCGCTTCGATCCGGTGCGGGGTTTTGAGGAATACGGGGGCGGCGTGGTGGATGGATTTGAGTTGGTGGTGGCGTTTTTCGAGGTTGGGTTGGTAGCGGTACGCGGCCAGCAGTTCGGTCTCGGAGAGGTGGTTGTCGTTGCTGATCAGTGGGAAGTAGCCGTCGGCGGCGGCTTGTTGGTTGAGGGCGTCTTGGTCGATTTGGAAGGAGAGCTCGAAGCGGAGCTTTTGGTATTTGCGCGGGCCGGGTTTTTGGCCGTGTCCGCGCGATTCGATGCGGGTCCATTGGTGCAGGTGTTCTGAGATCTGGTAGCGGATCAGCTGGTGGGTGCTGGTGCGGCGCAGCGCGTCGTCGGCGGCGTGTTGGACCGTGGTCTTGTCCTTGAAGCGGCATTTGGGTCCCTGCAGGCGGGCTTGGAGTTGCTGGAGGGCGGCGATCCCGCGCGCGAGCGTGTCGGCGCGCGCGGCCTGGTCGAGCCCTCGCTTGAGGGTCGAGCGGACCAGCACGAGGCGGTGACCCTCGGCTGATTGGATCGGCGCGGGTGCCGTCCACCAGATTTCCTCGGGATCCTGCTTGCGTTTGCCCGGTCGGCGCCAGGCCTCGCTCCACTCGGGCGTGGCGCTGTTCAGCCAGGCGCGTAGCATGCCGTCCTCCTTGCGGGATCTGGGGAGCACGGTCACGAACCGCCCGCCGCGGGAGTCGATGTGTTGCATCTGCTCGCGGGTGCACAGCTTGCAGTCGGCCACGTAGAGAAAGTCGGGGTGACCGACCAGCGCCCGCAGCCCGTCCCAGGTCGCGACGTGGGTCTGCTCGTCGGTCGTGTTGCCGTCCGCTAAGCGGTAGGCGAGCGCACGTAAGCGCCCTTATTGAGGTCAATTAGATATCCAATTCGCATCGATCACCCTTCCATCTCGCTGGTCTCAGCCCATGCCGATGACGTGGACCCGGCCCTCGCTGCACCTCGTGTCCCGGCGGCCCAACACAGCCGCCGAATGGCACTGCAACCTACCGCAGGCCGTCGCACCCGCGACGCCCCGCTTCAGCGGCGGCGAGAAAGCTGATCCCTCTTCGCCGGCAGAAAGTCGATTCGCGTCGCGAGACGGCCCCCAGGCGTCAGACGGCGTTAGCAGCCGAACAAGATGCACAAACATCAACAGCCCCTCGGGGATAGCCGTGCGCATCCCGTCGGTCAGGTCCCCGCACGGCGGCAAGCTGCTCAGGTTCGCAGATCGTCCGAATCAGATCGACCTCAGAACGGCCTGGGGTGCTCAAGCGGTATCCGGGCCGGCCGCGCGGCGGAGACCTGTGGGCCAGCGGCGTTTGTCGATTCGGCGGTTCACGCGGCCCGCAGCGGTGCTGTCGTCAGGCCTAGGTTGTGTGCTCCAGTCGCTCGGCGTGTTTGAGGGCACCATCGATGTGTTCGACCGAGCCGAGGCGGATGCGGGGTGCCACGCTGCGGTTGCAACGCGGCGTGGGCTGGACCGTCAGCCCGGATTCGGAGTGGTGTTGCCTGTATTGCGGGCGCTCCGCTCCTCGGTTTGAGCGGCGCGAAGACTTGCTTCTGCCCGCTCGCATTCTCGTTGGAGCTCGCGCATGCGTGCCGGGCTGGTCGGCCGCGGTCCGTAGGCCTTGGCCTTGTACAGGTCATACCGCTCGCGGGCGTGGCGAGCCTGGACTCGGAGGTCATCCATGTGCCTGCTGGACATGGCCTCGAGTCTAGCCCCCGCGCCCTGGGTCTAGACAGCTCGGAGCGGCACGGGCATCGATGCTGCGCCGACGGCGACGAGCGCATCGCGATCACGCGTCCCGCGATCGCCGGCGCGCCGATCCCGATCGGGTCGGGGAACACAGGCGTGAGGCTTTGGTGAGGTACTTCAGGGCGATGTCGGACACCCGAACAGCACGCCGGCGGCAACGCCGAGCGGCAGTCCCTTTGCGGCGCGAGCGAAACAGGCCACGGCGCTGTGCAGCCGATGACGTGCCTGCGCCGCGCGCGCTCGCACCGCACCGCGCTGCTTGAACAGGAAGACGACGTTCGTACTCATGGAATCTTCGTCAGGGAATTCCGAGTCTTTTGGTCGGAAATGTGATAGGCTTCGTGATGCGCTCAGTGAGCCCAGCTCTTCTCGCTTTCCGGGCGACATCTCCGGTCAGAAGGGCAGAGAGGCGGTTGGCCATGGCTACCGCAACAAAGAAGGCGCGCGCTACGGTATCCGCCGGTCGCGGGGTGCAAGGTGCGTCCGATTCGGTGTCGATGGAGTTCCTCATCGTTGAGGACAACGGCGGCAAGTATCACTGGACACTTCTAGATCGCGAGGGCAACAGCCTCGCCCGATCCCCGAGGTTCCCTTCATACGGGCGAGCGGAGGATGCCGCCCGCGTCGTGCTCGCCGGCAGCGGTTCGGCGCAGCTAGACCGCCGCGTCAACCGATAGCTCGCTCGACATCCCAGCTCCACCAAGGCTTCAATGACCGGCTCAGAACGTCGACGAGCTAAGCGACGCTTCAAAGCTGAGGGACGCTTCAAAGAAGTGACATGTTCCCCCGGCGTTGACAGCTTCCAACCTGCGGGCCGACTTGATCAATCCAGACACAGGGTCAGGACGCGGTCAAGAGATCTTCGACCGCGCCCGGAGCGCCCGCCGGAAGAGCCCTTAACCCGACAACACCCGCGCTCGAGTCAAAGTACAACTTTTTCACCCAGGCCACTTCAGGCTTCTGCGAATCGCGTTTCGCGCAGAGCACCGCCGGCTGTACGCCAAGCGGCGGTCCTCACGGACGGTCTCGCCCAAGCGACGAAAGAGCCACCGACACCTAGCGCCGGATCTTGGTCGGCGCGTCGAAAGGTCGCCGACATGAAAACCACCTTTCCGGCGGAGTCCCACACCTCGCCGGCTCCCGTAATCATTCGTGAGCCGTCACTCGTTCACGACAAAAACCGCCGCCTCGGCACGCAGATCGCAGCGGTGCAGTAATGGCGCCTCCCGAAGCAACGATCCTGACCGAGAACGAGCAGCTGGTGGGCATCAATGCCGACTACGAGGAGCGCTACGGGTTCCACGACGCCGAGAACTATCTGTACAAGGCGCCAAAGGGGCTGAACCGGGAGATCGTCGAGAAGATCTCAGAGTTCAAGTCAGAGCCGCAGTGGATGCGCGACTTTCGACTCAAGGCGCTCGCCCACTTCCTTGCCCGCAAGCAGCCCACCTGGGGCTCCCCGCTGCTGGCCGAGCTCGACTACGACAACATTCGTTACTTCGTCCGCGCTTCCGAGACACCGAGCCGGTCTTGGGATGACGTGCCGGAGGACGTCAAGCGGACGTTTGATCGCCTCGGTATTCCCGAGGCAGAGCGGAAGTTCCTGTCCGGCGTCGGCGCGCAGTACGAGTCAGAGGTCGTCTATCACCAGATCCACGAGGACCTCGAGAAGCAGGGCGTGATCTTCACCGACATGGACACCGCGCTGCGTGAGCACGAGGATATCTTGCGTCACTACTTCGCGACGGTCATTCCGCCAAACGACAACAAGCTCGCGGCGCTGAACTCCGCGGTGTGGTCCGGCGGATCATTCGTGTACGTCCCCGAGGGCGTCCACGTTGACATGCCGCTACAGGCTTACTTCCGGATCAACACCGAGAATATGGGGCAATTCGAGCGGACGCTGATCATCGCCGAGCCGGGCTCATACGTTCACTACGTCGAGGGTTGCACCGCTCCCACCTACAGCTCTGACTCGCTTCACTCGGCGGTGGTGGAGCTGATCGCGCTCCCGGGCGCACGCATCCGTTACACGACCGTTCAGAACTGGTCGACCAATGTCTACAACCTGGTCACCAAGCGCGCGATCGCGTATGCCGATGCCACGGTCGAGTGGGTGGACTGCAACCTCGGGTCCAAACTGACGATGAAATACCCCAGCATCTACCTGCTCGGAGAGCGAGCCCACGGCGAGGTCTTGTCGATCGCGTTCGCCGGCGCCGGCCAGCACCAGGACGCGGGCGCCAAGATCATTCACGCCGCGCCGAACACGACCTCGAACATCTTCGCGAAGTCGATTTGCAAGGACGGCGGCCGCGGGTCCTACCGGGGCCTGCTCGAGATCGCGAAGGGCGCCCACGGCTCTCGCTCCAAGGTCGTTTGCGACGCGTTGCTGTTGGACGAGCACTCGCGCTCAGACACCTACCCGACGATTCGGATCGGCGACGACGACGTGGACGTCGGCCATGAAGCGACCGTCTCGAAGGTCGGCGACGACCAGCTCTTCTACCTGATGTCGCACGGAATCCGCGAGCAGGAAGCCTCGAAGCTGATCGTCAACGGCTTCGTCGAGCCGATCATCAAGCAACTTCCGATGGAGTACGCGGTCGAGATGAACCGCCTGATCGAGCTCCAAATGGAAGGCTCGATCGGCTAGCAGCCCTACCCCGCCACCGGCGTCGCTGACCGCCAGCTCGATAACCAAGCGGTGAAGCTCAGTACGGGAGAACCGAGACAGCCCCAGCCCGTAGCGAATCGGCAGCTCGCACGCGACCGCCTTGACCGCGGCGACGTGCTCCGGGGGGAAAACGACGCGGTCGACCGCGCAACCCCTCAAGGCGATCCCCTGCGAACCGTCTTCGCCACTTCCCGACGATCCCCGGCGTGGTATCCAACCGTTGCGCGATCTCGGTGTCATCCGGCCCCTCGGCCGCGTACAACACAACCCGCGCCCGCTGCACGTCCTGCGACGGCAGCTTCTCCGCCCGCGCGACCCGAACCGGCGCGGAGACTGGAACGTTAGCCGTTCGATACCCACGGCTTAGCTGAGGCAGCGCCCCTCGAGCACAACGCATGGACCGGATCCGGCGGCTGACGGCGAGAACGTGGGGAGGCAGCCTTCAGATCTTGCTCGGTGACCCCCGAGCGAACGGTAGCGGCGGGACTACGCGGGACGGAGGTCTGCCGCGCTGCTTGAGCACGACTGAGATGCTGCCGCCGGCGCCCAGCCCACGGCCAGCAGCAGCCGTGCGATCACCCGCTCGTCCCGCTGGGATCGGGCCCGGGGGTTCCGGTCAGGATCGTGAGCAGCTGCCCGACGTTCTGCTCGCGGGCGACCGTGTCAGGGAGCGGGAGGTGGGCGTTGATCGTGTAGTGGTTGCGCCGGCCGTTTCGCTGGCGCGTGATGTAGCCGGCGTCGGCGAGTTCGACGACGATCCGGTGCGCAGCGCGTTCGGTGATCCCGACGCGCTCGCCGATGTCGCGAAGGCGCACGCCCGGATCACGAGCGATGCACACCAGCACCTGGGCATGGTTAGTCAGAAACGTCCAACTCGGTCCGGCGTGCTCAGCCATCAACGTGAGCATATCATTTCTAGATTCTGTTTTCATGCTATAATTTTCATGTATTCACGAGAGGACTTTTCCGATCCCCTCCCGCTCTCCACACCCGAGAGGTCCTCGATGCTCTCTAAGACGCGCAGCACGCCAGTCAACTCATCCGTAGGAGCGATCCCGGACACGATCAACGGCTCAATGAGCGAGGAGCCGCCGGCGGTGCTGCCGAACACCGCTCGCGCACGGGAAGCCGCCGCGGCGGCCAACGGGACCGAGACCCGGGCCGAGCACTCCCGCCGCAAGGCGCTCCGGGGCCGACTTTACGGCTACGCGATCGGAGCCGTCGCGCTCGTCGCGGTGCTGATCGCCCTCGCCGCGTCAAACACCGCACAAGTCAGCGTCAACTGGCTGATCGGCAGCTCCCGAGTCTCGCTCGTTTGGCTCGTGCTCGCCGCCGCGATCCTCGGCTGGGCGCTCGGGCTGCTCGCCAGCGCCAGGTTCCACTGGCGCACCCGCGCCCCGCGACGCCAACATGAGGCCCGGTCATGAGCCGCTCCCCGCAAGTCACGCACACTCCCTCCTCGAGCTCACCGCCGGCTCGGGGACGGCGACGGCACGAGACGATTCCGAGGCGCAGCGCCGGCCCGATGAGGCGGCAGCTTCAGCAGCGAGGCGATGACATGGTGACCGGCGCGACGCTGAGCGCGCCACCCCAGCGGCTCGCGGCCGATCCGAAACGCATCTATACCTGCTCTGAGTGCGGGCACGTTTTGCGCGTGTCGGGTCTCGGACGCCACCGCGTGTACTTCGAGCTCACCGACGAGCGCTCAGACGACCCTGTAATGAACCGCGTATGCCCAGTGTGTGAGCACGGACTACCTGGCAAGAACCGAGCGTGACCCCACGCCATGACCTACGTTTGCTGCCGACGCTGACAGTTTCGCTTCACTCCGGTCGGCGCCAGGGGTGATGTGCCGCAGATTGCCGTGGGGACGGGACGCAACCTTCCCCACTACCCCGATGGCGTCCGACTCACGGAATCGACTTCGTGTCCGCCATGCTCGACGTTGCTCGCCGGTGCCCTATCGAGCTGGGTCGGCCGGTCGACTTGCGGCTCGGGGATGAGCGGCAGTAGCCGTCGGGTGGTGACGGCCTCGGGGCCTAGGACGTGCCAGACCCCGCCGGCGGCGCGTCCGTCGCTGCCGAGCGTCGCGAGGCTCCGCGGCCATTTCGGGGATGTAGCTGTAGGTGTGTGGCAGGTCGGGGTCGGATAAGGACGGCCATCGGAATGGCTACCGCATCGAGGACCATCTCCCCTTGCCAGAGGCTCGTTCGAGAGCGAAGACACCCGAGCAGCAGAGTCCGCGCTATCGCGAGACGGAAACGCCGCTTCCGGCGGACCAGGCTCCAACCCGTGCCAAACGCCGCCCGCAGCGTGATCGAAGGTCGCCGCAGGGCGACTCGCGCCCCGCAACCGGAGTCGTGCGGACAGCGCAGCGCCTCAAGATCGGCGATATCCGGCGGCCTGTGAGTGACGCGGCGTCAACCCTTCAGGACACTGTCGGGGCGCTCGTTCCGGGGTACCGGTACGAGCACCCCGATCCGAGAGGCGGCTAGGCCGGTGCGCCAGCCGCTTCTGGCAGGACCCCTAACTGCTGTACGAGTGCAGCGGCGTTCCAGTAATTGCCACTGCGGTGGATCAGCCCGTCCTCACCGAATTCAGCCGTCACGCAACCGTAGGTGGTCGCGTTTTTGCCGGTCGGCGGGATGCCCAACAACTCGCCGTCGTTAGTGCCGGTGACCTTCCACTCGTGGGCCGCCCGATTGCCCGAAACGATCGGCTCACCAACGTCGGTGTGAAAATCCGAGAAGGCGGCGAGATAACCCGCCACCGAGTCGCGAATTGCCGCTCGCCCCCGCAGGGGCTCAGGGAGCCCCACGTCGTATAGCACGGCATCTGTGGCGTAGCAGGCAGCGACGCGATCGGCGTCGTGTGCGTTCCAGGCGTCGGTTTCCCGCTTGAGTGCCTGGGCGATGTCAGTGGTTCCCATGGGAACCTCCAATCTATAGATTTGGGACTCTAGCATGAGATTTCTAGAGATTGCTGTCTAGTGAATGTGCTAACGTCCTAGGCGCGCTCGGTGAGCCCCTTGCTCTTCTCACTTCCCGGGCGACCTATTCGGTCAGAAGGGCAGAGAGCCGGTCGGCTATGGCCACGGCAACAAAGGAGTCCCGCGCCGCTGGTCGACTTCCGCGCCGCGCCCGGGAAGTGCTCATACCGGAGTCGATGGAGTTCCTTATCTTCGAGGATAATGGCGGCGATCACCACTGGACGATCGTCGCGAGCGACGGCGTAACCGTCGCACGGTCGGGGAGCTTCACTTCGTACCAGGACGCAGAGCGAGCCGCGCAGCAGCTGCGCGGCGGTGCCGCCTCGGCGCGGTTCGAGCGTGGCACTGTCGCGAAACTTCCGGATGATGTCGGTGTACGACGTAGTTCCACTAGCGACGCCTCGGACGCCGAGCGTTGGTTGGATGAGGACGGCAGCTTCAGCAGCGAGGCGGGCGCGAAATGGCATGCGTCACGCTGACATCGCGCCGTCGGAGCGGTTTGCGGACTACCGCAGATCCGATCCGAGCGGACCTACACACCGCCGCGAGCGCGGGCACGTTGTTTGCGTGCCGGGCTTCGGACGACACAGGGCTTCTGCGAGTTGGATGACGTGTGGTCATCCGACCCCGTGATGAACCAGGTCTGCCCCGAGTGCGGGGACGGCCTGCCCGGCAAGAGTCCCTCGCGAGCGCAGCCATGACCCACGTTTGCTGCCCGGCCTGCCGGCTGCGGTTCACTCCCGCCGCGGCGGCGTACATGATTGCTTGCCCCGAATGCGGTGACTCGCCCCAACCCGTCGCGGGCCTGGAGTGCGCCCTCCGATTCCGTCTCGTCGGACCCGAGGACCTCCCCCACGAGCTGCCCCACGCCACCGCGGTCTTGATCGCGTTTCCCGAGCCGAGAGCGCGATCGTGACCGACCCACACATCCGCATTCTCCGGCTCGTGGCGCACCATGCGCAGCGCGAGCTGGACGAGCACCACTCGATCGACCTCATCGGACACATGGCATCCACAACACGGCGGACACACCTCGAGCGAGCCGCGGCGCGAACCAGAGCGCGCGTCGCGGACGCCAACGAACGACGACGCAACCGAAAGACCAGCTCGAATCCCCTGACCGCGACTGCGGTCCGCAATCCACTCACTGCCGTAGAGCTCGGCGAAGCGCCTGCCGTCTGAACCGCGGAGCACGCTCACTCATCCGACCACTTCTAGCGAACCCCGGCACTCGCCTCAGTCACGGCGCCGACCGAGTGCGACACCGCCTGCTCGTCGCTAGCGACACGGGGCCCTCCCGGCTCGCTAACTCTCCTGCTCTCGCGCCTTGTCAACCACATCGTCGGGATCGACGCGCCGTCGCGCAGGCAAGACTTCGTCTGCCATGTGACCCGGCGTTAGCTTCATGTGGCTTTTCGCAACGTGGTGTCGGACCCGTCTTCGTGTTGGGGGCGGCTTCGGGTCTGTGTCGCTGGCGATGAGGTGGCTTGCGGTCGCGTCGGCGTCTGGGTTGCGAGGCGGCATCTGCGCGGCCGCGTAGGCGTCGAGTTCGTCGAGTGTCTCGTTCTTGAGCAGCGCGAGGGCCAGTGTCTCGAGCCGACCGCGGTGTGCGGTGAGCGCGGTGGTCACCTCCAAGTGGGCGGTGTCGATCAGCTGGCGCACCTCCTCATCGAGCAGGCGCTGGGTGGCATCCGAGCTCTCGCCGGAGCTGCCGAGGAAGGATCCCCGTCCGTCGGCCGGCAGCACTCTGACGAATCCGATCGCCTCGCTCATCCCCCAGCGGCCAACCATTTGTCGAGCGATCGTGGTGACCTGGTCGATGTCGGATTCGGCTCCGGTGGTGATCGTGCCGAACACCGTTTCCTCTGCCACCCGGCCGCCGAGCGCGACCTTGATCTTGCCGAGTAGGGCCTCCCTCGTGTAGGAGACCTGGTCGTCATCGGGCGTCGACAGGGTGACGCCGAGCGCGGCGCCGCGGGGAATGATCGAGACCTTTCGCACGGGGTCGGCGCCGGGGGTGAGCATCCCGATCAGCGCATGGCCGGCTTCGTGGTAGGCGGTCCGCTCGCGGTCGGCGGCTGACAGCATGATCCCGCGTGGAGCGCCGAGCAGGATCTTCTCCAGCGAGTCGGTGAAGTCAGACGTCTGCACGGTATGGTGGTTGCGCCGCGCGGCGAGCAGCGCCGCCTCGTTAGCGAGGTTGGCCAGATCGGCACCGACCATGCCCGGTGTGGTTGCCGCGAGGGCCGCCAGATCCACTGTGGCTGCCAATGGGATCGAGCGCGTGTGCACCTCGAGGATCTGGCGACGCCCGACCCGGTCGGGTGGCTGGACGGCGACGCGGCGGTCAAAGCGCCCCGGTCTCAGCAGTGCGGGATCGAGAATCTCGCCGCGGTTGGTCGCGGCCAGCACTACGACCGCCTCGACGGGTTCGAATCCGTCCATCTCGGTCAGGATCTGGTTCAAGGTCTGCTCGCGTTCGTCGTTGGACCCGGCGATCGACACCGATCCCTGGCGCGAGCGTCCGATCGCGTCGAGCTCATCGATGAAGATGATCGATGGCGCGGCCTCCCTCGCCTTCACAAATAGATCGCGCACCCGTGACGCTCCGACCCCGACGATCGCCTCGATGAACTCCGAGGCCGAGATCGAGAAGAATGCCGCGTGCGCCTCACCGGCGACCGCACGCGCCAGCAGCGTCTTGCCCGTCCCGGGCGCGCCTGACAGCAGCACGCCGTGGGGCATGCGCCCCCCGAGCCGACCATAGCGCGCGGGGTTGCGAAGAAAATCGACGATCTCGGTCAACTCCGACTTGGCCTCATCGATACCCGCCACGTCTGCGAACGTGACGCGGATCGTCGCCGGATCGATCCGTCGCGCTTTGGATCGCCCGAAGTTGCCCAGCGCACCGATGCCGCCGCTTCGGGCCGCCCGGCGGGCGAACAGAACAAACAGCCCGACGATCAACAGCGTCGGCCCGAAACCGAGCAACACCGAGACGACCAGCGGTGTGCTCTGGGTCGTCGACTGCGCGTTTACCTGGACCCCCTCGGATTTGAGCAGAGCGGTCAGCTGGGCGTTGTTCCAGAAGCTCGGGACCTGGGTCGCAAACAGAGTCGTCGACGCGGCCCTCGCATCGGTGGGCGGATAGTGAACCCGCGATTTGAATGTGCCCTGGATCGTGTCGCCTTTGGACTCGATCGAGGCGACACGGCCGGACTGCAACGCGGACAGGAAATACGGGCTGAACGGCACCTTGACCCGCTGCTGGCCGCCGGGTGAGAGCAGGAACACCGACGCCAGATTGAACATCAGCAACCCAACCACGAACCAGACAAACCAGCGAGACCGATGCGGCGGCTTAGGCTTGGGTGGTTCGGGGGCGCCGCGCCCATCCGGTGCCGGAGCGACCCGCCAGCCCCGATCATCGCGGGGCATCGGCTTCCGATGGTCAGGCCCTGCGTTGCTGGACATCACTTAGCCCTTAACAGGTGCCTCAGCGCTCCTTGGCGTTCGCCTCGTCGTCGCCAACCGCCGCGGCATCCTCGCGCCCCGCCGCTGGGTAGGCATCGACCATGTACTTGTCGCCGTGTAGAGCGCTCATCACCTTGGCAGCGGCGATTCTCGCCGGGTTTCGTCGTCGCGATTTCGAGTTCTCGCGCTGCTCGGTTGCTGCGGTCGGCACGTCATCGGCGGGGACGTCAGCTGGCTCACTGATGATCCCGTGCGTCACCGATCGATTAGGCTGGTTAGTGGTGGGCATGGGGCATCAGCTCTCCGTTTGTGGACGCTGTGGGTATGTCCGGGGGCAGCGTGATGATCCGCAACGACACGCGATGAATACGTTGCACGAACGGCGCGATGAAGATCAGCCCCGGTCCCCGCGCCTCGCCCGTGACCTTCCCGAGCTTGGACACCACCGCACGCTCGTACTGCTTGATGACATAGGAAAAGATCATGGTCTTGCCTCTCTGGCTGCGGCGGGCCGCGGACGATCAGACGCGTCCGCCGCCTCAGCTGACCGGGCCGCCAGCAATGCCGGCCGGACTGATCGGACGCTCGCATACGACGATGCATCGACTGGGCTCCTGACGCGTCACTAGTCGTGTTGACCTAGGGCAACACGCTCATGCCGGCCGAGCGCTGGAGCCGGAAAGACTTGCCCGCCGAGGGTTGAGGCGAGGCTGATGCCGATGATACTCCACTCGCGGAATCTGCCGTGACGGTTGTGTTAGATCGAACGGGATCTAGAATCGGCTCATGGAGCCGCTGACGGACGGCACCGACCACCTGCGGGTCTTGATTGCCAACGAGCGCAAGGACCGACTCGCGCTCGTGGCGCCGATTGTGGTCGCGCTCGGTCACGAGGTGATCGCGCGCGAGATCGAGGTCGAGGACGTCGGTACCGTGACCGCGCGGGAGCGGCCGGATGTCGCGCTGGTCGGGCTGGGGGAGAGCTCACAGCACGCGCTGGAGTTGATCGACAAGATCGTTCGTGAGGCCGCCTGCCCGGTGATAGTGCTGTTGCACACGCGTGATCCCGCGTTCGTGAAAGAGGCGTCCAAGCGCGGCGTATTCGCCCACATCTCAGACTCCGACGTCGAGGACTGGCAGAGCTCGATCGATATCGTGCTGCGCCGGTTCGCCGAATATCAGGATCTCGAGGGCGCGTTCGGCCGTCGGGCGCTGATCGAGCGTGCCAAGGGCATCCTGATGGAACGCCACTCGATCGACGACAGCAGCGCGTTTGAGATGCTGCGAGAGCGGTCACGGATCGACAACCGCAAGCTGATCGACCTCGCCGCCGCCGTCGTCGACGGCCACCGCCTGCTTCCTAAACGGCCAGCCGCCCCTCAGGAGTTGTGACCTCGATCCCGGGCGCAGCCAGTCGCGCTCGCCGACCGTGGACAAGCACGGCTGCTCAGGCCGTCGCTGAAGCCGAGCGAGAGGTTCGAGAGCGAGCCAAGCGTTGGCGCTCATAGTCAGTGACTTTTCGACGAACTCGCTCCCCGAGAGGTCAGGCCGCCGGCGCACCTCCTCGGCAAGGTGGAGTGGAAGGCGCAGTGCCAGATGCCCCCACGTCATCCTCGATCGGGATTCCGAAAGCTCGGCGATCCGGTCCTCTGCACACCCCGTAAGGCTGTCCGGTCCGTCGTTCCACCGCGACCAACCCGGCGCATCGCCGATATACACAGACGTGCAAGCACCAGAGGCGCCCCGGCGAGCAAGGCCACAACCTCCCTCGCGGCCCGAGCACCCGCGAGGCCAGAGTGGCCCGTCGACGGAAAACACACTGCTCATTATTCGTGACCGGATCGCTTGAGCTCTCCCCACCGCCGCGATAGCGAAAGGATGGCATGAGGTCTGTCATAACACGAAGGCGGTGTCGTTCGCGAGACAGCAGTCAGCCGGTCAGCGGCCGTCCCAAGCACTCGGCGGCGCTAAGCGGCGGCTGGGCGATTGGAAGACCGCGCTCGTCGAATTCGAGTGGTGCGCGGGCAGACGACGTCCGGGATCGCTGCCCATGCCCGATTGGCGCGTTCGCGGCTCGCTGCTTACGACACTCGAACGCGGACAACGCCAAAGTTCTCTTGCTCGCGGGGCGCTCGCATCACCAGCCTCCCAGCTCGCCCGCGCCAACGGCAGCCAGCGTGAGCCGCGCATCCTCGCGCTGGTGCTCGACGTCTCGCAGCGACCAGGCAAGCAGCCACAGCGCGGCCTTGTGCAGGGCTGAGAGCTGGCTGGCGTCTATCACGTCCTCGACATCCGAGAATGCCGTGCCCTGCTCCATCATGGCCTCGACCTGTTCCTGGCTTAGGTCCAAGCTAAGTGGCGCGCTCCGTGTCATGGACGCGCCTCCTTTCCTGGGTCCCGCGCGACTGTCCTTAGAGTGCAGCGCACGATCCCGCTCGTTGACAAATCGAACTATCACAAATCGACGGCCTGCGCCACACCGGCGTGCGCAATTTGCCGATAAAAACGACCCGCCGACTACTACCGGTTCTCGGGGAGTAGGCTCTAGAGAACGCTGCCTGCGGGGCTCCAACGCTTCCTCTCCCTCTCGTGGTGCCAACACCCGCCTGAGGATGCGGCTGAAAGGTGTCCTCATGGACCAGCAGCCAAAGAACCAAAGCCCCTCGGCGAAGATCGCCACCTCAGTCGTTAGGGTGATGCGCGAGTACACCGGTCGAGGACCGACCAAGGCAAAGACCACAATCGACGAGAACATGGTAACCGTCCTGCTCGCCGACACACTCACAAGCGGCGAGCGAACGCTCGTCGACAGCGGCCGCTCGAACCGAGTCATCCGACTCCGCCACGACTACCAGCTCGTCATGCGCGACGACCTCGTAGGAATCGTGGAACGGGAACTCGATCGCAAGGTCATCGCGTTCATGAGCCAAAACCACATCGACCCCGACCTCGCAATCGAGGTATTCGTGCTCGACCCCGCCGACACGGTCTCGCGCATCAGCGCAGCACCCCGAACCAGTGACGCCGCCGACCACAAGACCCAGACGGGTGCAGATCACAACGAGCGTACCGGCTAATCCCAACGCTGCGCCTGGTGTCTGAGGGCCCAACTCGCTTCCGTCAGCCCGTCCTCTGCGCTGCCCTGATCAAGCAACGGCCGATCAGAGCCGCTCCGCAACGGCCGATCACCTAGGAGCCTTGGGGAGAAACCCTCCCTGGAGCGGCGGTTTCTTCCCACAGTCGGCACTGACGCGACCCCGTTGACCCCTCCCCGGTCACTCCAATCTCGGGTGGGAGTCAACAATCCGCCGCCCGCGGTGATTTCCGGCATGGTGGATGCTCGGGAACGCGCGGCATCGTCCACGCCGGCCTCCTCGTGTACCGCTTGGGAAGCCCGACGAGCGGCGCGCGCCCCCTCGCCACCCGCCGACAGCAAAACCCGCGGCACCGTTTGCACCAATGACCCCCTATAGGGGCACAACGGTGCAAAGGCATCCCCGTGCGAGCCGCCGCCGTCGAGGTTCATCGCGTCCACGGCACCGAGCGAGCGCATCAGGTCGGCCTCCTCGGTCAGCGTGAGGCCGGCGTTGACGCCCGGGACCCCGTCGGTGGTGGCGAGCAGCAACCGCCCGCGTCCGTCGACTCCGACCAACGTGCGCGCGTGGCGGTAGGCCGAGAACGTGTAGTTGTTCGGATCGCGCACTCCCTCGTTGACCGCTTCGATATCGGCGCGTCCGTCGGGAAGCAAGATCGGGCCGGCACTGGCGATGCTCATCTCCGGGTTGGGCGGGAACGGGACGCCCCAAGCGGTCCGCAGCTGCTCGGACACGATCAGCCGCTGCCCCACCTGAGCATGGTCGCTCAGCCACGCCGCATCGGTCCCGATCGCCTGCACGGCCGAGTCGCCGACGGGAAGGGTGCCGCCGGGGGTTCCGAGCAACACGACCAGCCCGTGCGCGTTCAGCACCGCCTGCACAGCCGGGCCAGAGCTCGGGGCGGGCGGAGGCAGCGCCCCGAACATCAGGGTGAACAACACGATGTCGTTGGGGCCGGTACAAAGCGTGTTTTGCCGCGGCTGGCTCGTCGGGGCTGGCGCGTGGATGGTCACCGTCCAGAACGGTTTCGTGCTCGGGCCCGAGTAGGCGCCGCTGAGCAGCGTGACCCCCGACGCGCGCGAGCTCGACTCCACTGAATCCTGCGCACGAAGGCCGTTGAATCGCCACCGTGCGCCACCCGCGCCTTCGCCTGAGAAAGCCGCGGGGCACGTTGGGCCCCTCCCCCACGACGGCTGTGACCCTCAGGTCACGCCCAGGTGGCGATCCCGAGACCGGGTCGGTCCGCGCCCGCTTCGAACGACCGGCCATCATCCGCAGCGATGCCTGACGATGTGACCCTGATGGCGACGACACCTCCCGCCCGCGACAGGCTCCTGGCCGCCCGGCTGCGCTCGCAGCGGCTCGCCGGCGTCCCCGCGGGCGACGCCCTCGAGGCGACCCGTTCGTTGCTGGCGATCCAGGCCCAGGATCCGCGCGGCGCGCGGCTGGCGATCCGGGCCCGTACCGGCCGTGGGCACGCATCCGACGTCGATCGCGCGCTGACCGTGGACCGGTCACTGATCATCACGTGGGTGAACCGCGGGACGCTGCACCTGGTGGCGTCCGAGGACGAGCCGCTGTTGCACGCGCTGACGACGCCGCAACTGCGCGCGGCGAGCGACCGGCGCCTGGCCCAGGAGGGGGTGAACCCGGCCGCCGCGGAGCGCGGGATCGCCGCGATCGTGAGAGCGCTGGGTGACCGCGGGCCGATGACCCGGACGCAGATCCGGACGGTGCTCGAGCGGGCCCGGGTGCCGCACGCCGGCCAGGCACCCGCGCACGTTCTCTTCCGGGCCACGGTCGACGGGCTGCTCGTCCGCGGGCCGCTCGTGGGCGACGAGCACGCCTTCGTGCTGAGCGCCGACTGGTTGGGCGAGCGGCCATCGCTGGACCGGGAGCGGGCGCTGGCCGAGCTGGCGCGACGGTACCTCGCGGGGCATGGGCCTGCCGACGACCGCGATCTGGCCAAGTGGGCGAACGTGCCGCTGCGCGACGCACGAGCGGGCCTGCAGGCGATCGCGCCGGAGCTGCACGAGCGGCCCGACGGGCTGCTGCAACCGCGTGGTCACCGCGCCGGCCGGTTACCGCCACCCCGGTTGTTGGGCCCGTTTGATCCGCTGCTGCTCGGCTGGCGCTCGCGGACGTTTGTTCTCGACCATCCCCCCGAGGTCGTCACCACCAACGGCATCATCCGCCCGATCGCGCTCGTCGGCGGACGGGCTGCCGGCACCTGGAAGATGCCCGGCGGTCGCGTCGAGCTCAACCTGTGGAGCGAACCCGACGAGCCCACCGCCGGCGCGCTGAGAGACGAGGCGCTCGCCGTCGAGACCTACCTCGGCGATCGGCCCCCGCGTCCAGGCGGGCGCGAGGCCTCGGCGGGGAGCGGCGCCCGTCGTGACGCTCGGGCGGGGGATGATGCTTAATCACCGCCATGCAGTCTGAGGAGTGGACCGCCGAGCCCCACGTCCGCCGCTACCTGAAGCGAGCCGACGAGTTCCCGCGACGCGCCGAGGGCGAGAGCGTCATCTACGAGCTCGTTCCCGACCACGCCGAGCGGATCCTCGACCTCGGCACCGGCGACGGTCGCCTGCTGGCCCTGCTGTTGGCGCGCCGGCCGGAGGCCCGCGGCGTCGGGCTCGACTTCTCCGAGCTGATGCTGGCGATGGCGGGGGAGCGGTTCGACGGCGTTGACAGCGTCGAGCTCGTCGAGCACAACCTCATCTCCCCCCTGCCCGCGCTCGGCGGGTTCGACGCCGTGGTTTCCTCGATGGTCATTCACCATCTCGACCACGAGCGCAAACGCGCGCTCTATGGCGAGGTGTTCGAGCTGCTGAACCCCGGCGGCGTGTTTGCGAACTTCGAGCACGTCGCGTCGCCCACCGACCGCCTCCACCGGGCGTTCTACGAGGCAATCGACGAACCGCTCGAGCACGAGGATCCGTCCGATCGCCTGCTGGACGTGGAGACTCAGCTCGCGTGGTTGCGAGAGCGGGGTTTCGTGGACGTCGACTGCTACTGGAAGTGGCGCGAGATGGCGCTCATGGCGGGGATCAAGCCGACCGAGTCAGACTAGTTCGGGCGGCGATTTCGCCGCCGCGCTGCCCGCGCCTGGCGGCGGGCCTGCTTACGCGCGGCGTCGTGCTTCTTCTCCGCGCTCCGCGCGCTCCGCTGGCGCTCCCAGGAGCCCGGGAGAGCGCGCAGGGCGGCAACGTGGGCGTCGACGTCGTAGGGGACGTGATCGTGCCACGACGTCCACACCTGGTCCGAGACCGTACCCGCGAGCATGTGCAGGATCTCGTGCCGCTCGTACCCAGCCTCGCGCAGGCGCTCGGCCGTCTCCCACACCTCCGGCGGCGAGTTGTCCCACAGTTGCGTCGCGACAATCTCATGCATCGTCAGGTGCAGACGCGGGTTCATCGGGCCGTCCGCCGTCTCGATCTCGCGCTGCCCCGACGTGAGCGCCGCGTCGTGCTCCGGGTGCTCGGCGCGGATCGCGAGCGCGCGAAGGTCTGGGTCGGCGAAATCCTCGACGCGCAGGTCGAGGCGAGCCAGCACGTCGGGGTCGGCGACGAATTGCCGGCGATCACGGTCTCCTTGCGCGGGAGATCGATCCGTCATCGGCTGGATTGTCTCCTAGGCTCAGGTCAGATGGGATGACAGGATTCGCGCGTGCTCGGAATTGCCGTTCTGCTGTTGGTGGTGGTCGTGTGGGCGCTGGTCTCGCGGCGGTTGGCGAGGTTCAGCATCACCACCGCGTTCGCGGTCGTGGTGGCCGGGATGCTCCTGACGGCGGGGTCGCATCCGGTTCTGATCATTGATCTGGACACGAAGATCGTGGAGCGCGGGGTCGAGCTGGCGCTCGCGGTGCTGCTCTTCGTCGACGCCACCGAGGTGCCGGGCGGCGTCCTCGTGCGCGAACGTGCAGTGTTGACCCGCCTGCTCGCGATCGCGCTGCCGCTCAGCCTGCTCGTCGCGTGGCTGGTTGGCTTCGCCCTGTTCTCCCAACACGACGCTTGGCTGCTGGCGGTGTTCGCAGTCATCGTCGTCCCCGTCGATCTGGCGCCGGCCGTCGCGGTCGTTCGCGATCGGCGGCTGCCCAAGCGGCTGCGCGACATCATGAATGCCGAATCGGGGCTCAACGACGGCATCGCGGCGCCGCTGTTTCTGTTCTGTCTGGCGGGCGCGACGGCCCACCACTCCCCCGCGTCGGAGGCGCTCGCGGACGCGGTGCCGGCGATTCTGATCGCGGTAGCGGTGGGCGGCGCGGTAGGCCTGATCGGCGCGATGGCCCTCGGGTGGTCCTTTCGACGGGATTGGACCGATCCACCCTCGCTGCGCCTCGGCGTCGCCGCCCTCCCCATCCTGACCTACGTGTTGGCGATCGCGTTCGGCGGCAACGGCTTCGTCGCCGCTTACGTCGCCGGGCTGCTGTTTGCCATTCGAGACCACGGCCTGCCCCACGAATCGATCCAGCTGACCGAGGACATCGGGACGCTGCTGTCACTGTGCGTGTGGTTCGTCTTCGGGCGGGCGGTCGATCAGGTGCTGGACGCGGGAGTTGATGCCAACGCCGTGGTATACGCGTTTCTCGCGCTGACCGTGGTCCGGATCGTGCCCGTCGTGCTGGCTCTCTGGGGGACGACGATCACGCGGCTCGAGGCGGTCTTTATTGGCTGGATGGGGCCGCGCGGCCTCGCCTCGCTGGTCTTCGGACTGCTCGCCTTCGAGGCGCTGCACGGGCAGGCGCAGTCGCTGACCGCCGAGGTGATGGTGATCACCGTCCTCATGAGCGTGGTCCTCCACGGCGCCACCGCCGGACCGATCGGCTGGCTGTTCGCGCGGCAGGCCGCGCGGAAACAGGACGCACCTGCCGACGAACCGCCCGCCGCGGTGCCGGAGACGGTGGCGCGCGACTAGTGGCCCACTAAGGCGGCGTGACGGAATTTAGCTGGTGGAGCTGGCGAGTGACTGGGCGTGGATGGCGCTGCCCGCCCGCCACGATCGTACTGGTGGTACGTGAGGGCGGGCGGGCGGCGCCAGGCGCGTCCAGGCGCCGCCAGAACGCCAGATAATTTCGTCGCGTCGCCTAAACCTGCCGGGGCTCGGCGTGGCGACGGTGCTTCAGGCTGGTCAGTGCAGGTGACGTTGCCAATCCCGGGGCACCATCCCCGCGGGGCCGGGCGTCGGCTGGTCGCTCGGGTGATGCTCGGGCGGCGTCAGCGGGGGACCGTTGTAGTACTGCTGCGTCGTGTAGTCCCAGAACCAGTCCTCGCCCGGCTCGAAGCTCCGGACCAGGGGATGCCCGGAAGTGTGAGCATGAAGGCTCGCGTGCTGAGCCGGGGAAGAGTCGCAGCAGCCGATGTGCCCGCATTGCGCGCAGCGCCGCAAATGCAGCCACCAGCCGCCATTACGAAGGCACTCAACGCACCCGCTCCCGGAGGGCGGCACCGAGGGGTCGATTGCGACCTCGCTTGCCATGTTTCTCACTCCCATCGTCGACTTGTCGGTCCGGCGCGATCTGCCGGCAACCTCAAGACTAGATCGTCGCGCGCGGCGTCGGGTACGCTGGCGGCTCGGCGAGGGCTATGGGAGCCACGGAAGACGCAGGAGAGACAGCGCAGTCCCGCGACGACACGACGTTGGAGGACTTGCTCCTCGCGCCCGCCGCGATCCTCGAAGGTCTGCCCGACGCGGTCGTGGCCGCCGCCCATGACGGTCGGATCGTGTTCCTCAACGCCCTCGCGGAAGAGCTGTTCGGCTATCCGCGGAACGAGCTGCTCGGTCAGCCGGTGCAGATGCTTTGGCCGCAGCGCGTGCGCCGGCGCTACACCCGCAACATGCAGCTGTACTTCGCCACCGAACATCCGCTCCGTTTCTCGAGCACCGTGTGGGGCCTGCGCAGGGACGGCACCGAGTTCGCCGGTGAGATGAGCTGGGGGATCGTCGAGACCACGGGCGGCCCGCTGCTGCTGGCGGTCGGCCGCGACGTCTCCGAGCGCCGCGCCGCCGAGGCCCGCCTGCGAGCCGTGGCCGCGATGGGCGAGCGCGCCCTGGCCGGCGCCGATCCGGCGGACCTCGCCGCCGAGGCGATCGAGCTGATGCGGGCCACCCTGGCCGTTGACGGCGCGGCGGTCCGGCTGGCCGACGGCTCCGCGCTGGCCTCGTTCGGGCCACCGCCCGAAACCGGCGTGCGGGTGGCGATCGGCAGCGGAGACGAGCTTCTCGTCGAGCCGGAACACGAGCTCTCGGACGACGAGCTGAGCTTCGTCCGCGCGCTCGCCGGCACGCTCGCCACCGCCCTCGCCAGGCTGCGCGACGAGGAGCGCACGCGCTACGAGGCCGTTCACGACCCGCTGACCGGGCTCGCCAACCGAACGCTGCTGCGCGACCGGCTCGAGCACGCACTCGCCCGGTCGCCGCGGGAGTCCGGCGCGACCGCCGTGCTGTTCGTCGACCTCGACAACTTCAAGCAGGTCAACGATGCCCATGGCCACGCGGCGGGCGACGTGGCGCTGGCCGAGCTCGCGCGACGCCTGCGGATGGCCGTCCGGCCGGGGGACACCGTCGCGCGGCTCGGCGGAGATGAATTCGTGATCGTCTGCGAGGAGGTCGACGCCGGGTCAGCGCTCGCGGTCGGCCGGCGCGTGGAGGAGGCCATCCGCCTGCCTGTCGCCACCGGATCCGTGCGCCACCAGCTGTCGGCGAGCATCGGGATCGCGCTCGGCCACAGCGACCCCGAGGCGCTGCTCGCCAACGCTGACGCGGCGGCCTACCGTGCCAAGGCTGCCGGCCGCGGGCGCGTTGAGCTGTTCGATTGAACTTCCTGGGGTCAGCTCAGCGCATGATCCCCGTATGGCCGAGCGAATAGCGCCCCGGCTGGGGCCACACGCACAGGCCGTGAGGGCCGTCGCCGACCGGGATCCGTGCCCGCAGTCGACCCGTCCGGGTGTCGATCGCGTAGACCTCTGAGTTGTAGCGGCCGCTCAGCCACAGCGTGCCGCCGTCGGCGGACACGCCGCCCATGTCCGGGCTCGCGGGCGGCGGGAGCTTCCAGGTCGCCACGACCTCACGGGTGGCAAAGCTGACGACCGAGATCGTCCCCGCGGCCCGATTCGACACGTACAGGTCGGTAGCGTCGCGACTCGGGTAAAGGCCGTGGGCACCGGCCCCGGTCTCCAGGAAGCCCTCCACACGAAAGGTCGAAGGGTTGATCTCCCACACGCCGCCGCCGGCCTGATCCGCGGTGTAAAGGGTGCGGCCATCGGGCGACAGCTTCACGTCCTGGGGAGAGCTGTATCCGCCCCCCAGTATCAGTGTGCGCATGACACGGAGCTTCCACACGTCAACCTCGATCATCCGTCCGGCGAATTCGCAGCTCACGAACGCGTACCGGCCACCCGGCGAGAAGTCGAGGTGGTCGGCGCCCGCGCACATCGGCACCGGGAGTGAATGAATCAATCTCATCGTGTACGGGTCGCGAAAATCCAACCGAGCCAGCCGCTCGGCGACGACGATCGCGTAACGGCCGTTCGGGGTGAAGTAAAGGTTGTACGGATCCTCGACCGGGATTGGCTTTCCCGGCCGCCCCGTGCGCGGGTCGATCGGAGTCAGGGTATTTCCCACATCGTTGTCGACGTACAGCGTGCGCAGGTCATACGACGGCGTCACGTGCTGGGGCTCCGTGCCGGTCGAGAACTGATAGATGACCTTGAGCGTCTTCTGGCTGATCACCGACACCGTGTTGCTCTCGCTGTTGGGGACATAGACGAGCGCCGGGTCGTCGCGCACGACCGGCGAGAGATCACCGGCCCGCGCCGCGCCGTAGATGTCGAGCGTCGGTTTGCCGCCGTTGGTTGTCCGAGTGGCGGTCCTGGTGCTGAACACGAGCCGCGTCGTCGACTCGCGCGAGGTCGTCTTGGTGGATCCGGACCCGCAACCGGCGACGAGCCCCGTCAGCACGACGAGCACGGTCGCGACGGAGCGGGTCGAACCGTTCAACCAGCCCGCGCGCATCTGCTCTCGTCCCCTGGCACCACCCGAGCCTTGGCTCCGGCCGTGAAAACGCTCTAAACCGGGTATGAGAATCCGCTCAGGAGGGGGCCGCGACCCCCGGCGGGGCGGGGCGGCTTGGCTACCCTCGGCCGATCCCAGAGGGCCCCTTGACACGGATCCCGGCAGTGCTGGCGATCGTCCTCGTCCTGGTCGTCGCCGGCTGCGGCGGCGCGAGCACCACCACCACCACCGGCCACGCGACGCACACCGAGAGCGCGGGGCGAGGCGCTGCCGCGCGCCGAGCCGCCGTCCGGCTCATCTACCGGCCGCTGTTCTCGCTCCCGGCTGCGGTGCAGGATCCGGCCTTCGCCCCGCTGCCTCCCGACCGCTTCGTGCTGCTCGGCGGGATCGATGCCGGTGGCGGCTCAACCGGGTCCGTCGTCCTCGCCGATCTCGAGGCGCCGTTGGGCACCGCCTCCCTCCCTGGCCCGCAACACGACGCCCAGGCGGCCACGCTCGACGGGAAGGTCTACGTGTTCGGCGGCGGCTACCTCAACGAACTCGACCACATCCTCAGCTACGACTCCGGCTCGGGGGCGGTCACCACGGCGGGCTGGCTCCCGACGGCGGCGTCAGACGTAGCCGTCACCGCGACCGCCGGCTCGGCCTACATCGTGGGCGGCTTCGACGGCACCAACTGGTTGGACTCGATCCTCGCCTGGCGACCCGGTGCTCCGCCGCGCGTCGTCGCCCGCCTCCCCACCGGCCTGCGCTACGCCGCCGCGACGACGGTCGACGGCGACGTGGTGATCATCGGCGGCTCGACCCCTTCCGGGGCAAGCGAGGCGATCTACCGATTCGACCCGCGTAGCGGGACCGTGGTGCAGATCGGGCGGATGAGACACGCGGTCACCCACGCCACCGCGGCCGCGCTGGACGGGACCGTGTACCTCGTGGGCGGACGCGGCGACAGCCTCGCTGGACAGACTGCTTCCGTCTGGGCGATCGACCCCACGACGGGCCGCGTGCGACACGCCGGGCGCCTTCCGCAACCCCTTTCCGACGCCGCGGCCCTGGCCGTGGGCGACGCGATCGTCGTCGCCGGGGGACGCACTCCCGCTGGCCCGCAATCTGCCGTCGGGGAACTCGTGCCGAGGGCTTGAAGGGCTACCCCGCCTAGGGCGATGCGCGCTAGGGCGTCGCCCGCCGCTTGGCCCGTTGCTCGGCCCGGTAGACGTATTCGACGATCACGGCCAGCTGCTTCGCGTCCAGCCGAGGATGGACCGGCATCTCGCGCGTGAACTGACGCAGGATCTCGGGACCGAGGTCGTAGTGGAGCAGGTCGCCGCCCTGCCGATGGGGCGACTCGTTGCCGATCAGCGAATGACAGTTGCTGCAGTCCTCCCGGAACAGGGCGGCGCCGTTGACCGGCGCAGGCGCGTTCGCGGCGCCGCAGCCCGAGACGACGCCGGCGATCGCGACGATGGGGAGCGCCAACCCGAATCGCATCGCCGCAGCTAAGCGCGTCGGTGCCTTGGCTACGCGGTTTCGAAGAGCTCTCTCATCGCCCCCGACGGCGTCCCGAGCCACATCTATCGAATGAAACTCAGTGGCAGCGGCGGGAAGCCCCCCGGGGGCCGGGCACAAGCATCCGTTGCCCGAAGGGTGTGATGCGGGCGCAGTTGTAACTGTCAGGTCTGGGCGCACTGATCGTGCTCGCGCTGCCAGAGCCTCATTCGTCGACGGATGATCGCGCGTTTACTAACATGCCCACAGCGGGATTCACCGAGATGGCGGGGATGCAGCCATCTCGGTTAGCACTTTGATGGCTGATCTAAGGAGCGTCAAGCGGATGACCCACACCCCGGCAATGAGGCCACTAGTTCAATCGCGCGCCGGAAGAGGCAGGGCCGTCGCGCCTCGGCGCGCACGTGCGCTGGGCTTGCTCGCGCTGCTGCTCGCCCTGGTGGCGACGGTCGTCCCCGCCGCGGCCAGCGCGGCCGGGCCGCGCGCGCCGGGCTCCGCGAGCGGACAGTTGGATGCCCGCACCCAGGCGCGACTCGAACGCGCGCTCCGGACGACGTGGCCGCAGACTTGGTCCCCCGGGGTCATCGCCGGCGTGTGGGTCGGGAATCGCGCCTGGACCTCGGCGCTGGGCTCCACGAGCCGTGCGGCCGGCCCACGGCCAACCCTGGGCGACCATACGCGGGTCGGGTCGGTCACCAAGCTGATGGTCGGCACGCTGATCCTGGAGCTCGTCGACCAGCGCAAGCTGAGCCTGGACGAGACGATCCAGCGCTGGTTCCCCAACTTTCCCGACGCGAACAAGATCACGATCCGTGAGCTCGGCGACATGAGCAGCGGGATCGACAGCTACACGTTCAATTCGATCCTCACCGACCAGTACTTCCTCCATCCGATGAAGTGGTGGAACCCGAACGTCCTGATCGCCGGTGGCGCCTCGCTGCCGCGCAAGTTCCCCAAGCCGGGCGACGGGTTCTGGTACTCGGACACGAACTTTGTGATGCTCGGCCAGATCATCGAACTCGTCACGCACGAGCCGCTCGCCCAGGTGATGCGCGCCGACCTGTTCAAACCGCTCGGGATGCGTAGCTCGGTCTATCCGACCAACAACAGCCTGCCGGCGCCGTTCCTGCGCGGTTACACGGTCCAGGGCTCCCAGAACGGCGATGCGCTCGACTCGACCAATTGGAGCCCGAGCTTCCCCGCGGGGGCAGGGGCGGCGATCTCGACCCTCGGGGACCTCCATCGGCTGGCGGTCGCGGTGGGCACGGGCGCGCTGCTCAAGCCCGCTACTCAGCGCCAGCGTCTGATCCCCAATCCGGCGTCGGTCGGCGGCGGCCGTGCCTACCTGTTCGCACTCGGCTACGACAACGGCTGGCTCGCGCACGAGGGGCAGACCCCCGGATACGACACGTATGTCGCCTACCTCCCCGCGCTGAAAGCCAGCATCGTGGTGATCACGAACACCGACATTGGAGAGGCCGGGGTTAGCCCTGCGTCGGCGATCTTCAAGGCGCTGGCGGGAGTCGTCGCGCCCCACCACGTGCCCGCACTCTGACCCGACCGCGGCGATCGACCCGGAGAAGGAGGTCATGAGCGGGTCCAGTTCTGAAGTGCCCGTGCTGATCGTCGGAGGAGGGCCCTGTGGGTTGGCGGCGTCGCTGACGCTGTCGCGGCTGGGCGTCGAGCATCTGCTCGTGGAGCGCCATGCCGCGCCCCTTTACCACCCCAAGGCGGTCAGCGTCATGCAGCGAACCGCGGAGCTCCTCCGGGCCTGGGGAGCGGAGGACGAGATCCGCGCGCTCGGCGTGCCGCGTGAGTTCGGCGGCCAGATGATCTGGACGACCACGCTCGCCGGAGAGGAGCTGGGCCGGACGCCCACCCCCGATCCTGACGCCGGCAAGGCGGATCCGCCGAGTCCGACGTCGGGCCTTCGCTGCCCCCAGCACATCACCGAAGCGGTGCTGCGCTCACGCGCGGCCGAGCACGCGGTCGCTCAGTTCCGCTACGAGCACGAGGTCGGCGAGTGCTCGCAGGACGGCACGGGCGTCACCGCGAAGCTGACCGATCGCGAGACCGGTCAAACGTCGAGCGTCCGCGCCGGTTGGGTGATCGCCGCCGACGGCAACAGCAGCGGCGTGCGGGGCGGGCTCGGGATCGGCCGCACCGGCCAGGAAGACATGGGGCACTTCATCAACGTGTTCTTCCGCGCCCCGCTTGGCCGGCTGGTGGCAGAGCGTCCGGCCTGGTCATACAACATCTTCACCCCCGAGCTGACCGGGGCGTTTGTCGCCATCGACGGTGCCCACGAGTGGATCCTGCATCGCACGCTGGCCGCCGGGGAGCGCGTCGAGGACTTCCCGCCCGAGCGCTGCGTGGACCTCGTGCGTCAGGCCGCCGGGCTGCCGGAGCTGGAGGTCGAGATCTTGAGCGTGGGCTCCTGGATCATGGGCGCCGAGCTATCAAATCGTTTCCGCGAGGGCCGGATTTTGTTGACCGGGGACGCGGCCCACCGGACCACGCCGGACGGCGGCGTGGGCATGAACACCGGCATCGCATCGGCCCACAACGTCGCCTGGAAGGTCGGCGCGGTGGCCGCGGGTTGGGCCCGCGAGCCGCTGCTCGACAGCTACGAGGAGGAGCGCAGAGCCGTCGCCCAGCGCAACGTCGATTTCTCCGCCGCGCGCGGCGCGGGCACGTTGAAGATGATGGAAGCGATCCGGGCCGGGGATCTCGACACGGTTCGCGCGGGAATCGCCGCCCGCGGCGCGACCGGTAGCCGCCAGGGGATGGACCTCGGCTACACGTATTCGTCGACCGCGATCATTCCCGACGGCTCGGAGCTCCCGGCCGTCGAGAATCCGATCCGCGACTACGTCCAGAACGCCCGACCGGGATCCCGGGCACCCCACCTGTGGCTCGAGGACGGTCGCTCCACGCTCGATCTGTTCGGCAGCGCGATGGTGCTGATCAGCGGTGGCGCCGGCGAGCTCTGGGTCCGCGCCGCTCGCGACGCCGACAACGGCATCCCGCTCGAGGTCCACGCGCTGCGGACCGATGGACGGTACGAAGCGCTGTACGGCATCGAACCCGACGGCGCGGCGCTGATCCGGCCCGACGGGTTCGTGGCCTGGCGGGTCCGCGCGGCGCCGCCGGACCCGGTGCAGGCACTCCGGGCCGCTCTGGCCACCGCGCTGGGGCGCTGAGGGAAACGTGACAACGAACGTGCATCGCCCGAAATGGGTGACACCGGCACCTCCTGGCGTGCGAAGATGGACCCGACTCACCATGGTCAACGACGACAGAGGGAGCTCCCGGCCACGGCTTCTGGGCCCGATAGCCCATGTCGGGGGTCGCGCGGCCACGTTCACGCTGAGGCCGGTGAAGGGCGCCGTCAATGCCGCCCTGGAAGCCGGCGTCAGCGTCGAGCGGCAGGTCGTGGATCGCGTGCTCGACAGCGGCGAGATCGAGCGGATCGTGATCGCGGCGCTGGGCGACGCGCGGATTCAGGCCGCCGTGCGACGAGCGCTCGACACCGAGGGCGCCAAGCAGCTGATCGACACCTTCTTCGACAGCGGCCTGTTCGACCGATTGATGGAACGGCTGGCGGAGAGCCCGGCGCTGTGGCGCCTCATCGACGAGGTCGCGGGAAGTCCCGCGGTCCTGGCGGCCGTCTCGCAGCAGAGTCTCGGGTTCGCCGACCAGGTCGGCGACGTGCTGCGGGGTCGCTCGCGCCAGGCCGACCAACTGGTGGCCCGGACCGCCGGCCGCTTCAGGCACCGCCAGCCCGCCCCAGTCCCGACGCCGGACGCGCACACTTGATGAGCGACCTGGCGGAGTCGCCCTCGGGCGACGCGCCGGACCACGCCACGGTCGAGCCGAACCTGCGCTACGTCGGCCTGGTGACGCGGGCGGTCTCATGGGTGATCGACGCGGTGCTGATCAACGCGGTGGCGATCGGCGCAGGCCTGGGATGCAGCCTCGTCGCCTCGCTGTTTCACATCCCGAGCGAAGTGAAGACGCTACTCGAGGCCGGGGCGGCCGCCTTGTACGTCGTGTGGGCCGCGGCTTACTTCGTCGGCTTCTGGTCGATCACCGGCCAGACGCCCGGCTCACGGGTCATGCAGGTTCGATTGGTCACGCCGAACGGGAAACGGCTCAAGCCTGGCCGTGCCCTGGTCCGCTGGGTTGGCATGAACCTCGCCGCGATACCGCTGTTTGCCGGGTTCGTGCCGATCGTATTCGACGACCAGCGGCGAGGGTTCGCGGATTGGCTGGCCCACACGCGGGTCATCGAAGCGCCCCAGATGTCGCTCGCCGAGACGCGACGGGCAGCGGTACAGGCCGCCCGTGAGCAAGCCGAGCCGTGAGCGTCGTGGTTGGATGCGGATACTCGACGTCTCTCCCCGCGTCGCGTGCCCGCCCGACAACGGTTCCACCGCGCGCATGTTCCATCTCCTGCGCGAGCTCAGCCGACGTCACGAGGTGCGACAGTTCTCGCAGCCACAGCTGCACGAGGTTGTGCGATCGGAGTTCATCGCGGACGTATGGCCGACAGCTGACTATCGGGAGCACCGGTACCGGGGCCTCGTGGCCGCGGCCTCCGCGGAGCTCTGCAACCGCACCTGGATCCGGCCCCAGGCGATCTTCGCCGGCGCCTGCCTGCGAGCCACGCGCCCACCGCTCCTGCGCGAGTGGCTGGGGTGGGCCGACGTGGCACTGGTCGAGTTCCCGTGGCAGTTCGCCTACTGCCGTCGGGCCGCGCCGGCGTTGCCGATCGTCTTCGCCTCGCACAACGTCGAGGTCCTAACCCGCACCTCGAACGGCCGCGCGGCCGGCATCCCGGTGCAGCGCAGCCCCATGCTTCGTTTCGTCCGCAGGCTCGAGCGGGACGCCGTCGAGCGCGCGGATCTGATCCTCGCCGTCAGCGACGACGATCGCCGCGAGTACGTCAGCCGCTACGCCGCCGACCCCGACCGGGTGGTCATCGTCCCCAACGGGACCGACGCGGATGGACTCGTCCCCGTCGATCCTGAGACCAAGCGAGGGCTGAGAGCGAGGCTAGGACTGGCTGACCGGTGCACGGTGGCCTATCTCGCCTCCGGACCTAAGATCCCGGATCTCGAGGGTCTGAAGTGGGTTCTCCGCGCCGCCCGCCGCCACCGGAATCTCAACTTTCTCATCGTCGGTGCCGTCACGCGCCCGCACGCGATCGACAACGTAACCGCCACCGGGTTCGTCGCGGACCACCGCCCCTATCTGCAGGCCGCCGACATCTCGCTCAACCCGATCCAGCACGGCGGCGGGACCAAGATCAAGGTCTTCGATGGACTCGCGGCCGGGCTGGCGACGGTCGTCTTCCCCGAGGCGATCCATGGCACCGACCTGCGCGCGGGCGAGCACGTGATCGCCGCCGGTAAGAGCGACGACTCGATCTCCCGCGCGATCCGCCAGTTAGTTGACGAGCCCGGCCTGGCCCGCGGGCTGGCGATCGCGGGCCGCCGGTTCGTCTCCGCGCGCCACAACTGGAGGACGATCGCGCGGGGGCTCGAGTCTGTGCTGGTCGAGTTCTTGAACGGCCGCTCCGCCAACCGGGCCCTCGACCGGGCTCGGCAAGCGACGTAGCGCTGCTTGGGGACCGTCAGACCGATGTCGGGTGGTGCTCGCGTTCGACCGGGAGGCCGGCCTCGGCCCACGCGATCAGGCCGCCGGCGAGCACCTCGACGCGGTCGTAGCCCATGCTCGCCAGCGTCTGCGCGGCCAGCAACGAGCGGGCGCCCGGGCCCTTTGTGCAGTACACGAGGACCCGCGCCGACCGGTCAGCGGCGAGCGTCGCGTCGGCGGCCGGGGAGGCTGGATCGGCGCGGAGCTCGAGCACGCCGCGCGGAATGTTGATCGCGTCGGGGACGTGGCCGTCGTCGTACTCATCAGGCTCGCGGACGTCGATGATCAGGTTGAGCTCGGCGTCGTTGTGCGCTTTGGCCGCGTCGGCGGGCGCGATCTCGCGCGCCTGTGAGCAAGCGCCGGCGATCATGTCTGCCAGGGTCAGAGCCATGGCCTCTCCTTGGTTGGGTGTGGGGGTTTGTATCGTGTCGTGATGATCCCCGTCCGGGCAGGAGCCGCAGCCCGGACTCGCGCTCGTCCGCCTGGAACAGGGCACGCCGGACGCGGCCGCGGCGGCGGCCTGAACACCTGTTGCGCCGCGGCCAGGTCGCCGGGGTGGCGCCGCACCTCGCCGACCTGGTAGAGCGCCTCGGCGGCAAACGCCGGCATCGTCTCGAGCAGATCCGAGCTCGCTTCGCGTTCGGCCTCCGACCACGCGCCGCGCAGGCGCATGACCTCGGCCGCGAGCCGGAGCGCGGGCAAGACCGTGACTAGTCCCGACTCATGTAAATACGTCCGGACGCAGTTACCCAGACGGGCGAATTCTGTGGGCGGTGGGACGGGCGTGGCGAGTTGGCCGGTGTGGGTTTCCATCCGGACCTCATGGGCGTGCGGTCCGACGCGATGGCGACTGCGCGCGAGAGTTCGTTTGAGCAGGGGTGGCAAATGAGCGTCTTGGCCTGGTGGCGGGGGCTCCGGGCGGTCGGCGGTTTGTGCCAAAGTGATAATGAGCGATTTCCGCGTCAAACGGAGCCGCGAGCGCGAACTTCGGCAACGTTCCTCCACCCCCCGGCGGAGAATTGCCAAAGTTCGCGCGCGAGGTCTCGGCTAGCCGCGCGCAGCCGCCGACGGCGACGGTTCAACGGCGGATCTCACCGCCAACCCCCCGAGTCGATAGTAAGTTCTTTGTGATTTATCGACAAGTTCGGCGGTCCGTCCGCCAACCGGCTGTCGAATGAGTTGCTCGGCAGCACCGCGGTGCCGGCTCGCCCACCCTTCCCCTCCAATCCAGCGGAGCGCCCCGCTCACCGCGCACCGGGACCGCCGCGCGCTGCTCGATCGACTCGATCAGAGCGGCCGACCCGCTCCAGCCGCCCCAACGAAATTATGTGAGCGGGTACTAGTGGCCCACTAGGTCTCGATGTTGCGCGGCCACTGGAACCGCTGCGGGGTCGTCGGCTCGTAGTCGTTGATGAACGCCGCCAGCCCGTTCCGGAACTGGACCAGCGCCTGGTTTCGCGAGTCGGCGAGACCGTTCGGGAAGAACAGCTCCGTGTTGCTCCCCCCGAGCGGGATGAACAGCTCGTACGGGGGCGAGAAGACGAAGATGAAATAGAAGTTGATCGCCTCGCCGATGGTCTCCGTGTTCGGCAGGTAGCTGAGCAACGTCTCCGTGTTGATCGACGCATTCGGCGAAGGAATGTCCGTGCGTTGCAGGCAATGGGGGAAGTTTGGCGTGAACGTGAGCGACGGGTTGGCCGTCGCGTTCATCCGTGAGATGCCGTGCACGGTGATTCGGTAGAGGAGGCTCGTCAGCACCTTCTCCAGCGCCGCTCGCGTGTTCACCTTCGGCAGACCACGGATGTTCCCCTGATCGGTAGCGGACGACATCGCGATCCACGTCTGCAGCGCGCTGTCACCCGCGACGGCGGCGTCCGAGTGGTAGCTCGCCTGCACAAACGTGTTCACGTAAGCCGTCACGAGGTTCCACACCGTGAGCAAGCGCTGGACGACCGGATATTGATCCCACGGCGTCTTGATCGTGAAATCAGACTGGGTGATCCCCAACTGAGCCAGGGTCACCAGCGGGTCATCGTCGAAGTAGTTCCGCCCCGCCGCGTAGTCGTTTGCGAGCTCGAGGAACTGCGGGAAGGTGGACAACGACGTCGGCGGCGCGATCTGCGACCACAGCAGCAGCAGTACGTTGTCGAAGGGAATCGCGAATTTCGACTGAGGCGCGAGTAGCTGGTAGATCGGGTGCGTGGTCGCGAACGTGTTGAACATCGTCATCTGCATGGCGGCGGTGACGATGTGCCAGTGGTACACGTGTCCCAGCCAGACGCCAAACACAGTGATCGACGTCTTGGCGGCCTGTAGCGCGTAGAGCCACGCGCCGTCGGTGGCCCTACCCCTGGTGAACACCTGCCGGCCTTGGCCCCGAAAGCCGGTGACGGTGATCGAGAACGGCGTCAGCGCCTTGGTCTGTAGATCCTGGGTCAGCAGGGTGACCGTGCTCGGAGTGAACCGCGGAGCACCCGCCACGGTCTGCGGCCGGAGCACCTGGAACCGGCTCATGTCGATCATGTATAGGGCCCCGGCCGCGGCCGCGGCGTCGAACTCGTGGTTCCACGCTCCCGCGAAGTGCGCCCGCGCGCGATCCGCGTTCGCCCCGGTGATCTTCTCCGGGATGATCAGGTTGTACCCGTTACCGTGCTGAGCGATCGTCGGCCAGAACTGCTCGGTGGCCGAATCGGCGTTGCTCAGCGACGCCGACCACGCCGGCAACGAGGGCAGCCCGGTGTGGTAGACGTCCGGCAACGTCGTCCACGAGAGCGAGAACTGCTCCGGGTGCTCGAGTGACAGAGGCGCCACCGCCGGGCTGGCCGCGGGCGCCGCCGCGCCCCGCTGCCGGATCGGTTTCAGCAAGAGCTCCGAGATCGCCTTCTGCGAATCCTCCTGCAGCAGCTTCGCCACCGAGCCGGTCGAGTCACCCGCCAGCCGCAGCGTCGCGGCTGCACCGTAGAGGAATGCGTACGCGACGTCGGTGACGCCGCGGATCGTGAACATCCTCGTCAGCCCTTGCTTGGCCTGCTTGATTTGCTCGGAGCGGAGCGTCAGGCGCGCGATCGTTTCGATACTGCCGAGGACGTCGACCGGGACCGCGGGCAGGTTGGGATAGATCGAGTGCAGCGGTAGGTGCGGGATCGTCGACGCGGCGGCGGCCCGAGCCTGCGCGAGGCTGTCGGCCTGTGCGGCGCCCGCTTGCGCCGCGGCGGGTTGCGTGTGGGCCCGCGCCGCGGCGGCGCTCGCCGGGACGACCAGCGCCGCGCCGGCGCCGGCGAGACCCGCACCGATGAAGCCTCGCCGCCCGATCCGGACGCCGCGCTCGTCTTGCCCCTGCTCCGCAGGTCGTTCGACCATGGCGGCAATATAACGGCTCAACCGGCGCCGGCTAGGAGATTGGCAGCCGCGCCTCGTACGCGGCCTCGGCCTCATGCGGGGTGAGCACGTGCGTCGCCACCAGTTGATTCAGAACCTCCAGCTGGCGCTCCTTGGCAAGTTCCAGGTGCTCGATCGGGTCGTAGGCCGATGGCGCCTGCGGGAGGCCGGCCAGCATCGACGCCTCGGCCCAGGTCAGGCGGTAGGGCGAAGTGCGGAAGTACCCGCGCGCCGCCGCCGCGCACCCCCAGTAACCGTTCCCGAAGTAGATCGCGTTGAGGTACATGGTGAGGATCTGTGGCTTGGAGTAGCTGAGTGACAGCTTGACCGCCAGCCCGATCTGGCGCAGCACTCCGGCCAAGCCGGAACCCTTGCCGTAGAGCTGTTTGGCCAGCTGCTGGGTGATCGTGCTTCCGCCGGGGTCCCCGCTCGTCCGGAGCGTCGCCAGCGCCGCCCGCCCCGCGCCGAAGAGGATATTGATGACGAAGTTTGAGTAGAAATACTGATCCTCGACCGCCACCACGGCCTCCCCCAGCCGCGTCGGCGGTGGAACCCCGATCGCGGTTCCGTGGTGCTCGGCGAGCACCGACCGAACCCGCGCCGGCGCGTCACCGACGGACGGCAGGCTCCACAGGAACCCCGCTCCCGCCGCGAGCAGGGCCACGATCACGAGCACGACGATCAGCAACGCCCGCCGTACCCGCCGGCCCCAACGTGGTGCCCGCGGGGGCGGGTCGCGCGGAAGTCCCTCGTTCAGCTGGTTCTCGTGTTCGCGGTCGACGCTTGGCATCGTGCGTGCCCTGATGGTCGAGACGACGGGAGGCCCGGGCATGTCCGTCCGGTCTCTCCGCATTAGAGCAGCAAATGGGCCATGTTCTTCTCGAACGGCGACCGTCCTAAAGCGGACAGTAGTTTCGGAGGTTCGGCCTCGACACGGACCCCCGCGCCGCCCAGGCGTACGCGGTGATCGCGAACGGCCCCGTCGGTCCGAGCTCCCGGCACCGTTCGCGCAGCTGGGCGCGGCGGTCGGGAGGGAGCGATCCGAGGTAGACGCCGGCGGACCCGATACCGAGGGTGAACGGTTCCCACCAGGCGTCGAAGTCCGCGTGCTCGACGGTGACCGACAGCCGTGACTGCCCGACGTCGGCTAGCCCGCCGCCTCGGAGCAGCTCGACCAGATGTCCCTCCCGGGCCCCGGCGCGCCACGCTTCGTCGTCGACGTCGGGGTCGAGGGCGCGCGCGCCGGCCCAGAAGCGCTCCAACGGACCGCCGTGGCCGGCGTGGTCCCAGACGCACGCCGCCACCGCTCCCCCGGTGCGCGTCACCCGGGCCATTTCGCCGATGCCGGTGGATGGATTGGTCATGAAGTGGACGACGAGCTGGGCCAGGGCGACGTCGAATTCGTCGTCTCCGAACGGGAGGTGTTCGGCCGCGCCAACGCGCACGTCGACCCCCGGGCAGCGCTCCCTGGCGGCAGCCGCGAACTGCTCCGCGGGATCGACGGCGGAGACGGCCGAGGCGCCCAAGCGGCGAGCCAGCTCGATGGTCAGGGCGCCGGGGCCACAGCCGACATCGAGCACCCGGTGACCGGCCTTGACGCCGGCGAAATCGGCGAACCGGTCGGCGAGGGGAACCGAATACCGCCCCATGAAGCGGTCGTAGCCGTCGGCGGGCCCGGCAAACAGCGCGCTCATCTACCTGATGAGTAGCAGCTAATGGACCTCCCAGAAACATTGCAATAGCGGAGCGACTAGGCAACCCCCGTAACCGGCGGTAACTTTCACCACGCGGCCGCACATCGAACAGAGGAGGCTTCGTGCCCGATCAATCGCCACCGCCGACGATCCGGACGTTCAATCGCGCGCCGAACGAGGCAGGTACATCCGGCACCACCCGTCGCTGGCTGCTCGAGCGGGCTGCCTTCGGGGCAGCCGGCGTCGCCGCGGGCGGCGCCCTGTTCCCGTCCACCAACGCGCTCGCCGCGGGCGACGCCCGCGCGCGGCGGCGTCCCGGCCGGCATGATCGGATCCACGACTTCGGCGTGGTGGCGGTCACCACCGAGGCGCTCACGGTGACCCTGCTGGCCGAGGTCTTGCGGCGGGCGAATATCAGCTCCAACGGCGTGCCGCCAGGCACCCTGGCGGTGTTCGAGGGCGCCTACGCGGCCGAAGTCGACCACTTCCGCTTCACGCGCAAGTACTGGCAGCCGACGACCACGAAGTTCTGGATCCCGGATGGATTTTTCGGTGGCTCGGGCAACACGCTGGAGCTGACCGCGATCGGGAACGCGCTGGTGACCGGCGAGACGTTGTTCGTCAACCTCTACCTGATCGGTGTCACCGATTTTGCGAACTCGACCTGGCCGGTGTTTGCCCGGTACTGCGCCGAGCTCGCGGGCTGCGAATCCGAACATCGCGTGCTCGCGCAGACGCTCATCCCGGTGAGTCCGCCCAACGACGTTGGGTTCGAGGTCTACTCGATCCACCAGCCGAGCGGGATTGAGCACGCGCTCGAGCAGGCCGGGGTCGGGTTCGGCAAGCAGGGATCAGCGGCAGGTGCCTTCTACTCGCTCGCCCATCCGATCATGAAGCCGCCGGTCGCGATCAAGGCCAACCACCCCAGCTGAACCCAGCAACGGCCGCCGCTGCGCATCGGTCCGCCGCGAGCCTTGTAGGCCCCGCCCCTCAGATTTCCCCCAACCGCTGCCGCGCGACCGCGCGCAACGTCGCCTCAAGCCCCGGCGCCCGCCGCAACAGCTCGCCCAGCGTCGCCGGCGCGAGCACGAGCAGCCGGGCGGCCGAGCTCGCGACGACGTCGGCGGTCCGCGCGTAGCCGAACCCGGCGCCCCAGTCGAGCGCCGCGAGCTCGCCGAAGAACTCGCCCGGGCCAAGCTCAGGCACCGGCCCATCGAGACCGCGGATCTCAACCGTGCCCGCGACGATCACGTAGAAGTGACGGGTGCCGTGCCATCGGTGAATCACGGTCTCGCCCGGGGCGACGCGAAGCTCCCGCCCCGCGCGGGCGACCAGCTCGAGCGTGCCGCCATCCAACTCGGCGAAGATCGCCAGCGCCCGGAGCGTCGCCGGGTCGAAGTCGACGGCGTCGGCCCAGCCGCCGCGAACGTCGGGGTGACGGTCCTCCGGGCGGCCACTCCGGCGCGCGACCGGGACCGCCGGCCGGGGCGCGGTGGCGAACCAGTCGAGGGTTTCGCTGACGTCCCGCGGGCCGCTGGTGTGGTTCATCACGCACATCCGGATCGCGTACTTGTCCTTCAACCGGGTCGAGGAGACGAGGCCGCGACCCTCCAGTTCAAACGCTGTGACGAGCTCAGCGTTCAACCGCTCGAGCGTGCCCTCATCCTCGACACCGTCGAACCTCCGCCGGAAGGCGATGATGCCGAGCGACGCCGGCGACAGCAGCTCGAGGGTCGGCGTCGCCTCGACCTGTCGCTCGGCCAGCAGCGCCAGCTCGATCGCCCGATCGACCGCGGTCCGGAAGGCATCGGCGCCGAAGTAGTTGAACGACAGCCAGATCTTCAGCGCCCGCGATGACCGGGTGAGCTGCAAACCCAGATCCGAGAAGCTGACCTCATCGCTTTTGTAGTCCGCCAGATAGTCGGGGTTGATCGTGAACGCCTCCGCGAGCAAATGGCCCTCGCGGACGAGCAGCGCCCCGCATTCGATCGGCTGGTAGAGCCACTTGTGCGGGTCGAGCGTCACCGAGTCCGCCAGCTCGATTCCGGCCAGCGCCTCGCGGCCGCGTTCGCTGAGCGAGGCGAAGCCCCCGTAGGCGGCGTCGACGTGCAGCCACAGCCCCCGTTCGCGGCAGACCTCGGACAGCTCGGTCAGCCGATCGACCGCGCCCGTGTTGGTCGCGCCCGCGTTGGCGGCCACGATCAGGGGCTGGTTGCCGCTGCGGGCGTCCACCTCGATCGCGCCGAGCAGAGCGTCGACGCGCAGGCGATGGCGGGAGTCGGTCGGAAGGATCCGCATCTGATCCGGCCGGAAGCCGAGCAGGCGGGCCGCGCGCGCGATCGATGAGTGGGTCTGGTCGGCGGTGTACAGCACGACGCGATCGGACATCGGCCCCAGCAGCGCCTCGCGCGCGCAGGCGAGCGCGGTGATGTTGGCGGCCGAACCTCCGCTGACGAGGATCCCGCCGGCCTCCGGGGGATAGCCGATCCACCGCTTGAACCAGCCGAGCACGACCAGCTCGAGCTGGCTCGGCCCGGCCGCCGACATCCACGAACCGACGTCGATATCGAGCGCGCTCGCGATCAGATCGCCGAGCGCGCCGGGAAACGTGCTCGACGCAGGAATGAAGGCGAAATACCTCGAGTGGGCCAGCCGGCTCATCGGCGCCAGCACCTCGCCCGCGATCTGGTTCATCAGCTCCCCCCACTCGCGGGGACGTTCCGGCGGGCCGCCATCCAGCCGGGCACGCAGCTCGGCCGGGTCGCCGCGGCGCATGGCCGGGATCGACGGATCGGTGAGCTGATCGGCCAGCAGATCGACGGTCCGATATCCGAGCCGGCGGATCTGCTCGGCGCTCAGAGCCAGTGGATCGCGATCCAGATCCACCGCTTAGCCCGCCCCAGAGGTCTTACCCGACGTCTCACCCGGCAAAGAGGATATGCGCAACGCAGGGCGACGGGACTCCGGCCGGCGTGCGACAATGCGCGGCTCGGGGTGACAGTGGCGCCGCACAACGTGCGGCTGTTACAGGTGAGTTATCAGGGAAACGGGGAGCGCCGAACCGTGGGCACCGACAATCTTTACCTATCTCTCTCTAGAGATGCTCATTTCTCTTTAACCCGGAGACGACTCTTGGCGGCGGGCGCCGCGGGTGTCGCGGCCGCGCTGGCACCGATCGATTGGCCGGACTGGCTGCTCACCGCGGCGAGAGCCGCCACCACAGATCTGGTCACCGACACGATCAATGGCCTGGTCGCGTTCATCGTCCCCGGCCGCGATCCCTACTCGGTTGCGCAAGGCGCGGTGGCGGACGAACCGGGCGGGATCGGGGCGGGGTCGACGCCGGCCGCGATCGCGGTGCTCGACTTCTACGACAGCGATGCTGAGGGCAAGCCGATCGCACTATCGGGCCTGCTCGCCACCCTGCTCAACACGATGGCCGACAGGGTTAATCCACACGCCACTCGGGGCGGGTTCCCCTCGCCGTTCGCGCGGTTGTCGTTCGCCGAGAAACGCCAGGCTTATCACCTGATCGACACCGATCCCGCGCTCGCCTCCGAGCAAGGCCAGCTGGCGATCCTGCCGGCGATCGTCGCCTTCGTCACCTATTCCGAGGCGCCGGTGCTGGATCGGGCGACCGGTCGGCTGACCCGCTGGCCGGTCGGTTGGAAGATGTCGGGTTACGGCGGCCCCGACGAGGGCGCCCCCGAGCTCCGCGGCTACTATCGCGGACGCAGAAAGGCGGGCGTCTGATGCGCGACGTGATCGTGGTCGGGGCGGGCGGCGGCGGCGCGGCGCTGGCCAAGGAGTTGTCCGCGCGCGGGCTTGATGTGCTGGTGCTCGAGGCCGGGGCACGCTTCGCCCACCCGAGCCGCGAGTGGAGCCACCTAGAGGATCGCGCGAACGATCCCGCGTTCGGTTACTTTCGCTTTGGGCCGACCGATCCGAATCAGCCACGGTGGCCGCGCGATCTCGTGCACCCGGGGACGATCCTGCAGATCGCGGCTGTCGGCGGCACAACCCTTCACTATTACGGCAACTGTCCCCGTGCCGTGCCCGGTGTGTTCCATGGTTACAACGGAGATGACCGCGATGCCTACGATCGCCGGCACGAGTTTCCCTTCACCTACTCCGAGCTCGTGCCTTACTACGAATGGGCCGAGGCGACGCTGCCGGTGGCGACCGCCGCGATGGGAATCAAGGAAGAGGCGTTCCTCGACGCGGCGGCCAAGACCGGGCTGCACTACCAGACCGGGAAGGACATCACCCGTAACGCCTACCGGCCACAGGAGAACGCCATCCTCCAGCCCGGCGGCACTGCCGGACGCACCGGGGATGCCGCCAAACTGAGATATCCGCACGCGCGGGGCTGCACGTTTTGCGGATACTGTCAGCAGGGATGCTACGAGCCGCGTGGCGCTCCCCGGAACCTCACCGCCAAACGGTCAGCCGACAACTCTTGGATGCCGATGGCGCTCACCGCCAATCACTGGCACCGTGGCGGGAAGCCGGTGACCCTGGTCACAAACGCGTTCGTGACCAAGATCGAGACCGACCATCGGGGATCTAGTACGACCGCGCGCGGCGTCACCTGGAGAGACGTGACAACCGACGTCGAGCGCAGCGAACAGGCCAAGGTCGTGGTGCTGGCCGGCGGATCCATCGAGAACCCGCGCCTGTGGCTCAAGTCGGGCCTGCCCAACCCGAACGGCTGGGTCGGCCGTGGGATCACCGAGCATTTCCTCGACTTCGTGCTCGCCGTGCTGCCAAGACCGATCGGCGCCAGCCGCGGCCCTGCGTCGGCGGCGAGGGCCGATTTCCCCGGGCACGGATCTCTGCAGCAGTACATCTCGACGCCGGCCAATGCCTCGGCCTCGGCCTTGCTGAGCCTGGCCGGGTTCGCTCCCGGCCCACCGGCGCAGCGGCTGGGCGCCGACACCGTCGGCCGGTTCATCGGTCCACCGCTGGTCGAGGCGATGCGGGACGTCGACCGCGTGATGATGATCCTGATTCTCACCGACGATGACGTCCAGCGGGACAACACGGTCAGCCTCTCGACGAGCAGCGATCCCTTCGGTCCCGTGGCTCGCGTCGACGTCAATGGGCTGAAGCGCAGCCCGCGGACCGTGCGCAACCGTAACTACGTGGTCCGACAGGCCGTGCGCCTCGCCCGCGCCGCGGGCGCCCGCAGCGTGCACCGGATGGACGCGGTCCCGACCCTGCTCCACATTCACTCATCGATGCGGATGGGAGCCCGGCCGGAGGACTCCGTGCTCCGACCGACCGGCGAGGCGAGGTTCGTGAAGCGGCTGTTCATCACCGACAACTCGGCACTGCCGAACTCCCTCGGCGGCCCCAACCCGACGCTCACCGCGCAGGCGTTGGCGACCCGGACCGCCGAGCAGATCTTCACCGGTTACTTCGGCGGCGATCCGTGGGTGGGCCACGAGGCGCCCACCCCATCCACCGACACTCGCATCTCCCGGGCCTTGGCGGCACGTGGCTTGTAACCGTCACGGGAGACGATCTTGCCGGGGTTCAAGTGGTTGCCGGGGTCGGTACCCGTGAACAGCGCCTCGAGCATCGCCACGCCGGGTCCGGAAATGTCCTGTTCGAGCCATTGCGCGTGTTCGGTACCGACCGCGTGGTGATGAGACAGCGTGGCGCCGTTGTCGACAAACGCCTGCTGGATGGCCGACTTGACGACCTCATACTCGGCGGCCATCGCATCGCCCGAGGTGGCTTTGAAGGCGAAGGTGAAGTACATGCACGCACCCGCGTGGTAGCTGTGCGACAGGTGACACATGAGGAAGCCCTTCACGCCCAGCTGGTCGAAAGCGCCGTTGGCCGCGGCGATCACCGAGTCGTAGAGGGGCATCAGGCGGCTCCACGTCGTCGCCGTCTCCGAAACGTCTCCGGCGGCGCCGCGGTCGAGCAGAAAATCGCGGATGTAAGGGATGTCGAACTTCTTCTGGTCATACAGCGCGCCGGGGCCGGAGCCGATGCACACCGCGCCGTACCGCTTGACGAGCTTCCCGACCGCCTTGCGTTGCTGGGCGACGTGCCGCTCGCTGCCCTCGTACCCGATGAAGGCCAGACACATCTGCTCGACGTCGAAGCCGAGCCGGCGAGCGAGATAGCCCCGCAGCGCGCGAGACTGCAGCTTGTCCACGAGCGTCGGCGCAACGCGCATCGCGAACGAGAACTGGGTCTCGTTGGCGTCCGAGACCCGCGTCACCGACACCGGGTACTCGCTGGCGGCGAGATCCTGCATGGCGGCCAAACCCCCGGCAAAGGTGGGAAACAGGTAGCCGAGGATCTTGCGCTGTTCGGGAATCCGGCGGACATGAATGGTCGCCTCGGTGATGATCCCCAGGCGGCCTTCGCTCCCCAGCACCATCTCGCGGATGCTCGGCCCCGTCGACATCGAGGGCACGGGCTGGACGACCAGCGTGCCCGACGGAGTGACCACGTGCAGCCCCTTGGTCATGTCCGCGATGTCCCCGTAGCGGTCGGATTGCATGCCCGAGGACCGCGTGGCGATCCAGCCCCCGAGCGTGGAGTAGGTGAACGAATCGGGAAAGTGGCCGAACGTGTACCCCCGCGCGGCCAACTGCGCTTCCAGGTGAGGACCGAAGACTCCGGCCTGCACGCGGGCCAGGCGGGAGGCGCTGTCGATCTCGAGCACCTTGTCGAGCCGCTCCAGATCCACCGAGATCACGGGCCGCGGCTCCTCGGCCGGGGCCTCGAGCGAACCCGAGATCGAGGATCCGCCACCGAACGGAATCACGACCGCATCGGCGTCGATCGCGGCCTCGAGGATGGCGGTCACCTGCTCCTCGCTGCCGGGACGGACGACCACATCCGGTATCCGCGGCAACTCACCGCGTCGCTGCCAGACGAGATCGCGCAGCGACTTGCCGCGCGCGTGGACGAGGCGATCGAGCGGATCGACCGAGACGTACTGCGACGTCGCGGCCCGCTCGAGACCCCTGCGCAACCCACCCGGCAGCCGCGAGGGGGGGATCTCGAGCTGATCGAAGCGCAGCGGCGGCGCGGCCGTGGCTTCGACGTCAACGTCGATCTTCTGCGCGATGAACGGTCCCAAGGCGGGCTTGTCTCGGTGCGTGAACTCCATGCCCTCTCGACCCCATCCCCACCATTTCATCGCAGCCATAGCTCCACCTTCATGTCAGTACCAGCGCCGGGCGGCTGTTCGTCGTACCACGGGCAGCGTAGTGGCTCGGGGGATGGCAGCGCCGCCGGAGTTATCCTTGCAGACCCCCGGCGGTGGCAAACGATCGCGATGAGGCGGGTTGGATGACCGATCGCGACGAACCGGCGTCCGACCGAGCCGAGCCCGAGCCGGCTCCCGAAGCCGGCGGGATCCGCCTGGTCAACCTGGGGGGCGCGGGGATGCTGCCGGCGTTGGCCGCGGGCGTCCGCGAAGCCGGACTGTGCCTGGGCCTCGACCCGGCGCCGGCCAACGCCCTGCAGATCGCCTGCCAGCTGATGATGCGCCTGATCGCGGCCGCCAACATGCGCGAAGGCCGGCTCCCGCACTTCGAGCTCGAGGTGCTCAAGCGACCCGGCGCCGTCGTCGTGCGGATCGACGATGAGGGACTGCCGTACGAGCTCAGCGACCTCGTCGACCGGGATGCGGGGGAGGAGGTCACTCTATTCACCGCGTTCGCGTTTGCCGGCCAGCTCGTCGACGAGTTCAACTACACCGGTCGGGGGCGGCTGGGCAACCGGATCGAACTGGTGAAGGGGATCCGCCCCGACCCACTGATCGAGGACATCGATCGCGCCGAGTCCCCGCGGCCCGAGCTGCCTCCGGACGCCGAGCTGGAGGTGCGGCCGATGACCGGAGGCGATGCGATCGGCTTCGCGCGGGATGTCTATCGGTCCTACGGCTACAGCTACGACAACGACTGGGCTTACCGCGCCGAGGACATCCGTCAGATGCTGGCCAACGAGACGCTCGCGGGCTGGGTCGTCGCGACGCCCGAGGACGGCCGTCTGATCGGGCACATCGCGGTCAGGCGGACGACCGCCCAGGACCGCGTGGGACACGTCGGGCTGGCGATGATCGACCCCCAGGCCCGTCGTCGCAACCTGGGCACGCAGCTCGGGCTCGCGCTGATCAAATGGGCGCTCGATCAGCGGATGTACGGCGTCTGGGGCGAAGCCACGACGATTCATCCCTACAGTCAGCGCGGGATGTTGGCGACCGGCGGCCACGAGCTCGCGCTGCTGATGAGCTTCATCCCAGCCCGGGTCAACTACGCCGCCATGGCCAGCCACACGCGCAGGATCGCTGTCATGATCGCGTACGTCCGCTTAGGTGACAATCCGGTTCACCAGGTGTTCGCGCCGCCTCATCACGCCGAGATGGTGCGCCGCATCTACGAGGCGAACCAGCTGGCGGGAGAGTTCGCCGAGTCCGCCCCGGAGCTCCACCTCGAGCCGTCGAGCAGCTTCGACGTGGCGTTGCGCAGCGACCACAACACCGCGACGATCGACGTGCGATCGATCGGTGAAAACCTGGTCGAGGTCGTCGGGGCACGGCTGGCGCGCTTTCGGCGGGCGCACCTGGCCGCGGCGTACGTCGACCTGCCGCTGTCGCTCCCGGCCACCGCGGCCGTCTGCTCGGAGCTCGAGGAGCTTGGTCTGTTCTTCGGCGGCGTGATCCCGGTCGATGACGAACTGGGCTTCCGGCTGCGCCTCCAGTATCTGATCGATGCCGATGTCGAGCGCGACGACATCACGGTTGCCTCCGACCTCGGCGGCGAGCTGCGCGACTACGTCTGGGCCAGGTGCCCGGAAGCGATCGCGAGCTGAAGGCGCGCCGATGACCGACCATCCACCGGACCCCCGAGCGCGCCACCGGGCCGCCTTCATCGAGCGGCTGCCGGGCGAGGTCGCGAAGGTCACCTGGCCGCTCGAGCGCCTGCTGGAGCTCCGCGACACCCGCCTGCGCGCACTGATCCGCCACGCGCGGGAGCATTCGCCGTGGCATCGGGAACGGCTGGCCGACGTCGACGTCGACGGGCTCACCGGCGAGGACATGGGCGCCCTGCCCACGATGACCAAGGCCGACCTGATGGACAACTGGGACGCGATCTCGTGCGACCCCGAGCTGACGCTGAGCGCCGCGGTCGAGCACCTCCGCGGGGAGGCCCGCCACGGCCCCGGATACCTGCTCGGCAATTACCAAGTCGTCAACACCGGAGGCTCGAGTGGCCATCGGGCGGTCGTGGCCTGGGACTTCGACGGACTGCTGGAGACGGCGCTCAGCCGCTTTCGTTACCTGACCTGGGTGCTCGCGCAAGACCCGCCGACGGGGCCGGTGAAGCACGCGAGGGTGATGCCGACCGGGGCGATGCACATCTCGGGCGTGCTCGACTACGTGTTCGCGATTCCCGGGGTCGAGGCGCGGACGTTCTCACCGTCGGTGCCGCTGTCGGAAATGGTGAGCGGACTGGCCGCCATGCAGCCCACGGCGCTGACCGGCTACCCGTCGCTCCTGCACTACCTCGCCGCCGAGCAGCTCGGGGGCCGGCTGCGGATCGCGCCGCATTTCGTGACGGTGAGCGGGGAGCCGCTGACCCCGGAGGGGCGGTCGGTCATGGAACTGGCGTGGGGCCGGCCGGTGATCGACGTCTGGGGCGCCACCGAGTCGGGCGAACTGGCGATCTCGAATCCACTTGCTCCCGATGGCTCGCCTGCCATGCACCGGCTCGAGGAGGCATCCGTCGCCGAGCTCGTCGACGATCTCGGACGGCCCGTGCCCCTCGGGGTCCAGGCCGCCGATCTGCTTGTGACCAACGTCCTGAACCGGTCGCTCCCGATCATCCGCTACCGGCTCGGAGACTCGCCGACGATGCTCGCCGACAATCCCGGCCCGTGGACCGGGCGGCGAATCGCGCCGATCGAGGGCCGCGAGTACCAGCCGTTCGTGTACCCCAACGGAGACGTGGTTCAGCTTCATGCCATCGGCCTGGTGCTGCGCGAGGAGGCGCGCGTGCTCGAGTACCAAGTACGTCAGACGTCGGACGGCATCGACATCGACGTCCTGCTCGAGCGGCCGATCGACCTCGCCACCCTGCGCGCGGGGGTCCTGGCATCGGTCGAGCGAGCGGGCTTGCACTCGGGGAGGGTGACGATCCGCGCGGCGCCGAGCATTCCCCGCAACCCGCTCACCGGCAAGGTCCAGATGTACGTCCCGCTGGCCGCCGGAGCCTGACCGCGGCGGTTCGGTCGCGAATGCGGGCGTCGCCCTTCGGGCCCAATCGCCGCTGGTGGATCCTCGTCAACATGACGGGATCGCTCTCGATGATCACCGTCAACCAGACGGGGATCTCGGTGGCGCTGCCGACGATCCGGCACGAGCTGCACGTTTCAACGACCGGGGTCGAGTGGGTCGTGAACGCGTACGTTCTCGCGCTCGGCTCGCTCGTCGCGGTCGGCGGGCGGCTGGGCGACCGCTTCGGGCGCACGACGATGTTCGTGCTCGGAATCGTCGTGTTCGCGATCGCGGCGGGGGCGGCCGGGTTGGCCAGGGGAGAGTCGATGTTGGTGATCGCCCGGGCGATCCAGGGAGCCGGCGCGGCGATGATGCAGCCGTCGTCGACGACGACGGTGATCGACACCTTCGGCGAGGGAGAGCGCGGCCGGGCGATGGCGATCTACATCGGGGTGTCCTCCGCGTTCGTCGCGGTGGGCCCGCTGCTCGGCGGCGCGCTGACCGAGTTCGTTTCCTGGCGGACGGTATTCCTGCTCAACCTGCCGATCGCGATTGCCGCGCTGGGGTTGACCGCGATCGTGCGCCCGGCCAACCATCCCGACCCCGAACGCAAGCTCGACGCCGGCGGCGCGGTGTTGCTCACGGTCGGCCTGGCGGCGCTCGTGGTGGCCATCCAGGAGGGCGATACCTGGGGCTGGTCGTCAGCGGCCACGTTGGGCGCGCTCGCGGCGGGGATCCTCGCCCTGGCGGCGCTGTTCGTCTTCGAACGCCGCTCCCCCGAGCCGCTGCTCGACCTGGAGCAGTTCCGCGATCCCCACTACGGGGTCGGGTCGCTGGTCACCGCCGCGGTGCGCTTCGGGCTCCTGGGGATCACGGTGTTCACGACGATCTTCATCCAGAACACGCTTGGCTTCAGCCCGTTCGACTCGGGCTTGGCGATCATGCCGGTGGTGCTCGCGCTGATCGTCGGCACCCAGCTGTCGGGTCGCATCTTCGATCGCATCGGCGCGCGCGCGCTGCTCGCCGCGGGGACCGCGCTGATCGGCTTGGGACTCGCCGTCACCGCTCCCGTGCTCGCCTCGAACTCCTACCCGCCGATGCTGCCGGGCCTGCTCGTCGTCGGCTTCGGCATGGGGCTGTGCAGCGTCGCGGTGACGGAGGCGCTGAGCCACGTCGAGGCCGCGCGCCGCGGCCAGGCCTCGGGGATGCTCCAGACCACGCGCCAGCTCGGCGGAAGCCTTGGCGTGGCGGCGATCGGGGCGGTCTACGCCGCCTCCGGCCTTGGTCCGGCCTTCCTCGTCGGCGCGGCCGCGCTGGGCGGCACGTTCCTCGCCGTCATCTTCTGGTTGCCCCGCCGCCGGCCACGACCACGCGAGCACGCCCACGAAGCCGCCGCGCCTTGACCCGCGTCGGCGCGACCGCGGTGCGTTCACCGGCGGGCAACGACCGGCGAGTCTGGACTGCCACGATTTAGTCATGCGAATCGAGAATCAAGAGGCTGATTGGCTATTTCTGGACGGGGCGGTTAACGCCCGGGCGGTCGTGCCCGGCGTCCTGCTCCGATCCGACAACCTGCAGTCACTGACCCCACGCGACCTGCGCCTGCTGGTCGACGAACAGGCAGTCGAGGTCGTGCTCGACCTGCGAACCGGCGTCGAGGTCGAGCTCGAAGGGCCAGGACCGCTCACCCGCGAGCGGACGGTGCGGATCGAGCACCGCTCGCTGTATCCAGAGTCTGGTCGCAACACGGATCTCGCCGGCGCGGTCAAGCCGTGGCGGAGGCTCGACGAGAACGAGTCGCCCGGGGAGCCGCCCGTGGTCCGCTCCTACATCAGCTACCTGAACCGGCGTCCCGACTCGATCGTCGCCTCGATCCGAACCATCGCTCGCGCCGAAGGCGCGGTCCTCGTGCACTGCGCGGCCGGTAAGGATCGGACCGGCGTGGTCGTCGCCGTCGCGCTGGACGCGGCCGGCGTCGATCGCACCGCGATCGTCAGCGACTACCTCGCGACCCGGGAGCGGATCGAGGCGATCCTCGCGCGCCTCGTCAGCTCCTCGACCTACCGGGCCGAGCTCGAGGCGGACAATCCGCGCGCTCACGCGCCGGTTCCCGAGACCATGGAACGGTTCTTCGAGCTGATCGACGAACGGTTCGGCGGCTCGGTCGACTGGCTGTCGGCCAACGGGCTGAGCGAGTCCGACCTCGAGCGCTTGCGTCGACGATTGGCGCCGGCCCGGGCGGCCTAGGGTGGGTCGCCCTCTCCGCTTCCGCTGCCCGGCCGGTACCGACGGCGCTTTGTTGAAAAGTGATAAGCGGCGATTTGGCCTCGATTACCGTCTGGGCGTGAACTTTGCCAAATCTCTTCCACCCCTCGGAACCAATTTGGCAAGGTTCGCGCTCGAGCCCAAGGATCACCTAGAATCGCCGCGGCGATAGCCATTGCACCGGCGATCCAAGGGGCGGCGGGGGGTTTACCCGCCGAATTTCTTATCACTTATTGACAAATTTCGTTCAACTAAGCCTGGCGCCCGCGGCACGAGTCCTGGGTGCGCCCTTACACGAGCGGTGCGCCCAGGAGGTGCGGGACGCCGTCGCGGCCGCTGTCGTCGTGTAGTGACACTGACACCTTCATGGCGCGCGGTCAGTGACAGCCTTCAGGCGCGCGGCCAGTGACAGCTTCATGCCGCGCGGTCAGGAGACTACCCGCCGGAAGCCGCCGCTCCGCCCGTGCCGGGCCGGAAATCGCGCGCCACTTCGGCCGCGAGCTCGCGCAGCCGCACGAGCGTCGGCAGGTTGTCCCCCCGCCGCCAGGCGATCGCGATCCCCATCGTCGGCTCGGGTGGGGCGAAGCGGCGATAGACCGCGCCGGGGATCCGGAGGCTGCGCGACCGCCCGAGCATGATGAAGGAGATGCCGGCGCCCTCGGCGACCGCGGTGACGATCCGCTCCTCCTCGGGCTCGGCGCGCGCCAGCGGGGGCCAGGGAGGCTCGCCGCACACCTCGGCGCGGACCTCCCGCCAGGCGCCGGGTCCGTGTGCCTCAGGCCACCAAACGAGCGGCTCGCCGCGAATGTCGCGGGGACGGATGGTCGTGCGCCGGGTCAGGCGGTGACGGGTGGGTAGCACGCACACCATCGGCTCGCGGCCGAGGCGTTGGACCTCGAACTCCGGCTCGTCCTCGAGCGGCGGTCGCACGAACCCGACATCGATCTCACCGGCGTGGAGCTGTTCAACGTGGAGCATCGTGGTCCCGAGGCTGAGAGCCAGCTCGACGTCGGGGTAGCGGGCGCGGTAGGCGGTGACGATCGCACCGGCGACCCCGCCGGTCAGCGAGCGGGTGAGGCTCATGCGCAGCCGTCCGCGCTCGCCGGTCCCGGTGGCGCGGGCGATCGCCGCCGCCCGATCGGCGCGGGTGAGGAGATCCCGGGCCTCGTCGAGCAACGCCGACCCCGCCCGGGTGAGCGTGGCCCCGCGCCGGTTGCGGTCGAACAGCTGCACGCCGAGCTCGGCCTCGAGCGTGCGGATCTGCTGACTCACGCTCGGCTGGGCGAGGTGCAGCCGCTCGGCGGCGCGGCGGAAGTGGAGCTCCTCGGCGACGGCGACGAACGACCGTAGCTGCCGGAGCTCCATGGCCAGACATGATAGGCGCCGCCTTTCACAGAGGGAGGGTTTGATGCTTGATCGGCTCCGACCCGCGGACGTAGGGTCCAGGGTCCAGTGGCCCCGCCGCAGATACGGCGCGGACCACCCGGGAGACGGATCGAGAGGAGAGCGAGATGACGATGACCGAAGCCGGAGTGGGTGGCTTCATGAGCCCGTTCGAGGTGCCTGCGCCGGAGGGGTGTGAGGGCTGGGAGTCGATGTACCCCTACTACGCCCTGTTCAGCCAGGAGCGGCAGGCGTCGGAGGAGGCGCGCGGGTGGTTTCGCGACGGAATGCACTTCCCCGAGCCGATGTTCCCGTTCGATTTCGTGACGGCGGACTCGCCTTATATGTGTCTCGGCCAGGCCAACTCGAGGATCTTCGCCGTCCCGCCGGCGCTCGGCATCGATCACCGAGTGCTGTACGGATGGGTGTACATGAGCGCCAACCCGGTCACCGATCCGGTGCAGATCGGCCGGCGCGCGGAGCTGTTCGGCCGGCGGGCCGGGTTCTACTTTCAGAACTGGGACGAGCTGTACGGACGGTGGCGCGCGAAGGTCGAGGAGACGATCCACGAGATCGATGCGCTGGTGGTGCCCGACCTCCCCGAGATCGAGGATGAGGCGGTGGTCACGGAGGGGCGGGGGATCGGCTCCGCCCACGCGCTGCTGGTCGCCTACAACCGGTTGCTCGAGAGCGTCGACAGGATCTGGCAGTACCACTTCGAGTTCCTCAACCTCGGCTACGCGGCCTATCTCGTGTTCTATGAGCTGTGCAAGCAGAGCTTTCCCGACATCCCCGATCAGACGATCGCCAAGATGGTCAGCGGCATCGACGTGGTGCTGTTCCGGCCCGACAACGAGCTCAAGCGACTCGCGGCTCGGGCGGTGTCGACGGGACTCACCGACGCGGTCCTCGCCGTCGAGAGCGAAGCCGCGCTCGTCCGAACGCTGTCGAGTACCAGGGCGGGCCGTGATTGGCTGTCCGACTGGGAGGCGGTGAAAACGCCCTGGTTCTACTACTCAAACGGCAACGGCTTCTATCACCATCACCGCTCCTGGATCGACGATCCGTCGGTCCCGCTCGCGCATCTGCGAGGCTACGTGGAGCGCCTGCGCGCCGGTGAGGACGTGGCCCGGCCGCTGGCCGAGGTCAGCGATGAGCGAGACCGCATCACCCGCGACTACCGAGCCCTCCTGAGTGACGACGCGGCGGCCGCGTTCGACCAGAACCTAGGGCTCGCGCGGACCGTGTTCCCGTACGTGGAGAGCCACAACTTCTACGTGGAGCACTGGTACCACACGATCTTCTGGAACAAGGTGCGCGAGTTCGGAGCGCTCCTGGCCCGCAACCGCTTTCTCGACGATGCCGACGACATCTTCTACCTCCAGCGTCACGAGGTTTCCGACGCGCTCGTCGACCTGCGCCTCGCGTGGGCGGCCGGTTCGGAAGGCCGGGGCGTCGGATACTGGCCGCCGATCGTGGCCCGGCGCAAGCGGATCATGGAGGCGATGCGGAGGTTCGCACCGCCGCCCGCGCTCGGTTCGGTCCCGGAGGCGATCACCGAGCCGATGACGATCATGCTGTGGGGAATCACGACCGAACGCGTGCGCGAGTGGGCCGCCGCGGACCGCGACCTTGGGTCGACCCTCAGCGGCTTCGCCGCCTCGCCCGGCACGGCCGAGGGGACCGCCCGGGTGGTGCTCGAGGTCGAGCGGCTGGCCGAGCTCGAGCCCGGCGAGATCCTGATCGCGCCGATCACCTCGCCGAGCTGGACGCCGGTGTTCGGCAAGATCGCCGCCGCGGTCTCGGACATTGGCGGGATCATGTCCCACGCGGCGATCGTCTCCCGCGAATACGGGCTGCCCGCGGTGGTCGGCACCGGGAACGCGACTAGCCGGATCAAGACCGGCGACCGCGTCCGCGTTGACGGGGACACGGGCACTGTGACGATCCTCGCCTGACCGATGAGCGACGCGCGCTACGACGCGATCGTGGCCGGCGGTGGCCACCACGGCATGATCATCGCGCCCTACCTGGCGCGAGCCGGGATGTCGGTGCTCGTGCTGGAACGGAGCGCCCACCTGGGCGGCGGCGCGTCCGCGAGCGAAGGCCCTGCTCCGGGGTTCGTGATGAACCACTGCAGCCATTGGACGCGGTTCTACGGACACCCGGCCTACCGGGACTTTGGCCTCTACGACCGCGGGCTGCGCTACCTGTTCCCCGAGGAGAACGAGGGCATGATCTTCGACGACGGCTCGTCGTTCATCGGCTTCTCCGCCTCGCGCGTGGTGGACGTCACGACCGGCCGCCAGGAGCGCTCGGCGGAAAACATCAAGCGGACGTACGAGCAGATCGCCCGGTTTTCCGAGGCCGACGCCGACACGTACCTGGCGCTGCTCGAGGTCTACGAACAGCATTGGAAGCAGGCCTTCCGGCGACATCGATTCAGCGCCCCGCCGCCGTGGGGCACCCCGGACCCGCTCGAGGCGCTGCTCGACACTCCCGGCGCCGGCGTCGAGCCCGTCCACCAGTTTATGACGCTGCGGCAGCTGGCGCAGGACTTCTTCGAGAGCCCCGAGCTCCAGCTGCTGTTCATGCGGGCCACGACGACCTCGACCGGCTGCTTTCCCGACGACGTGCCCGGCCTCCAGGGCCTGATCCACTCGCTCCCACTCACGCTCTCCTTCGAGCCCGCCGCGATTGCCGTCGGCGGCAGCCAGGCCATCACCGACGCGCTGCATGCCGCCGGTCGCGCGCACAGCGTCGTCTATGAAACCTCGCGCGAGGTCGACCGGATCACGGTCGAGAATGGACGCGCGACCGGGGTCGAGCTCAGCGACGGCTCCCGGATTGCCTGTAGGCTGGTGGTCAGCGACCTCGGTCTCTCCCAGACCGTGCTGCGGCTGCTCAGGGACACTGCGATCAATGACCGGCTGCGCCGGCGGGTTCGGAACATCCACTACGACCGGGGACAGTTGCTGTGGGCCAACTTCGCCATCCACGAGCCGCCGCGTTACTTGGCTGAGGAAGCGAACCCCGGGGCTGGCTCCCAGCCGCGGCTCTACTGGGGACCCAAGGATCTCGACTATGTACACCTCCGCTACCAGCCCGAGATCTTCCTCGACGGGTTCGCCGCTCGCCCCTACGTCCTGTGCTCGGTCGACAGTCTGTGGGATCGGAGTCGCGCCCCCGAGGGGAGCCACATCGTTGGCGTCGAGGAGTTCTCGGCTCCGCGCCGTTCGTTCTCCGCCGTTCAGTGGCGGGCGATCAAGGACCAGTTCACCGAGAACCTCCTGCGCGAGTGGGCGAAGTACGCGCCGAACATGACGCCCGATAACGTCATCGCGCAGCGCGTGTATACGCCCGACGATATCGAGCGAGAACGTCCCAACATGGTCGAGGGGGGTTACTCGACCGGAAGCACGATCGCGTCGCAGCTCGGCCGGTTCCGGCCGGTTCCGGACCTCGCCGGATACCGCCTGGTGCTGGAGAACCTGTACGACTGCTCCGCCAACCGTCACTCGGGCTCGGGCATCGGCCGCGGATCCAGTTACAACTGCTACCAGGAGATCGCCCGCGCCCTGCAGCTCGAGGAAGCGTCAGTGGCGGCATGAACGGCCACCCGAGGCTGGCCGGCAAGCGGGTGCTCATCACCGGCGCCGCCCGCGGACTGGGGCGCGAATTCACCTTGCACCTCGCGCAACTCGGCGCACAGGTACTCGCCGTCGACGTGCGGGAGGAAGAACTTCACGCGACGGCAGCCTTGGCCGCCGAACGATCTAAGGAAATCTTCACCCTGCTCACCGACGTAAGCGACTCCGAGCAGACGACCGCACTGGCCGCGCGCGCCGTCGACACGATGGGCGGCCTCGACGCCCTGGTCAACAATGCTGCCGTCGTCGCCGGCCTGACCCGGACCCCGTTCGACGAGATCGACGAGCGCGAGTGGGATCGGGTGCTCACCGTCAACGTGAAAGGCGCGTGGCTATGCGCCAGGGCCGCCGTGCCAGTGCTCCGCCAGGCCGGAGGTGGCTCGATCGTCAACCTCGCCTCCGAGGTCGCGTTCTCGGGCTCGGCCGGCCTCGCCCACTATGTCACCTCAAAAGCGGCGATCATCGGCCTGACGCGCGTACTGTCGCGGGAACTGGGACCGTTCCACATTCGGGTGAACGCGCTGGCGCCTGGATTCATCTCTACCGAGGGCAGCCGGAGCCTGCTCGCCGGCCCGACGTATGACACAACCGCCACCCCCCTCGGCCGGATCGGCCAGCCCGCCGACCTGCTCGGGGCGCTCGCGTTATTAATTTCCGATGAGAGTTCGTTCATCACCGGCCAGACGTTGCTCATCAACGGTGGACGGCTTTCGCACTGACGTGTCGGTGGCGGCGCACAAAGCGTCAGGGTGAACAACTGACTCGCCGGCGCACAAAGCGTCAGGGTGAACTACTGAGTCGCGACAGAACTTACCGCGGATGTCATCGGATCACCGCGCCCGTAGTTTTGCGCAGCACATGGCCGCGATCTTCAACCTCAACCATCCGGCGCACACGGTCCACTGGCATTTCTTTCAGATGTCGGTGTCGAATCTGCTCGTGATCGCGTTGATGTTGGTGGTGTTCGCGGTCGCGATCCTGGCGCCGTTCCCCCGGCACCAGGACGTGAGCGGGAGCGCGTCGTGAGCGTGTCCAGTGAGCGGTCCTGGACCGCGCGTGTGCGCGGGCGCGCCGTCGGCGCGCTCCCGCCCGAAAAGCTGCTGCCCGACCAGCAGCCGTCATACGTGGCCTCGTGGATCTACGTCTTCGGCGTGCTGTCGCTCGCTTCGCTGGCGGTGATCATCGGCTCGGGCATGATCCTCGCCTTGAAAGGCCCGGGCTGGTGGCACTTCACCGGCGTCGGCCACTTCTTCAACAGCATCCACCTGTGGGCGGTCGAGCTGTTCTTCTTCTTCATGGTCATCCACCTGTGGGGTAAGTACTGGATGGCCGCCTGGCGGGGCGGACGGGCCAAGGTGTGGATGACGGGTGCCGTCACCTTCCTGGTCGCGATCCCGTGCGCGCTGACCGGCTACGTCTCGCAGCAGAACTTCGACGCCCAGTGGATTTCGACGCAGGCGAAGGACGCGATGAACGCCGCCGGGATCGGCTCGTTCTTCAACCTGCTCAACTTCGGCCAGATGTACAGCTACCACGTGCTGCTGCTGCCGACGGCGGTGGTCGCGATCGTCGTCGCCCACGTCCTGCTCGTCCGCAAGCACGGCGTCGTGCCGCCGTTCCTCCTGGTGCAAGAGAACGCTGCGGCAGAGTCCGATCAGACCCCGGCTCTCGCGACCGACGGCGCCGACGGCGGTGGGAGCGCGGTGGCCGGTGACGGCGGCGAGGGCGGTGGGAGCGCGGTGGCTCCGCCGCGGCCGGAGCAAACGTCATGACCCGTCGAGAACGGCGCCGGCGCGAAGACGCCCAGTATCGCGAGTGGCACGGCGGCTACCGCTCCTACGACCTGGTCAAGGAGGCATCGGTCGTGCTCGCGTTGGCGCTCGTGCTGACGATCCTGTTCTCCTCGCCCGACGATCCGCCGTCCACGATCAAGCAGTGGTCGCGAACCGACCCGGTCGACTTCGTCACCACGGCGACCACCGAACTCGACGCCTCGAGTGGGACCGGCGGCTACGGTCCGCCATACAACCACGCATCAAGCGGCCAGCACCTCTGGTTCATCTACCTCCAGAAGTGGCTCGGGGTCAGCCACTCGGTCAACACCGCCCAGGACTTCGTGCTCGCGCCGTTGCGTTCGATCACCGGGCAGCCGGCGCTCCAGAGCGCGGTCTCGACCTACGAGGCGGCGCCGGCGAATACGCAGACCGCGTGGACGAGCGCCTACGAGAAGGGCCTCGGCAACGCCAAGGCCAACGCGGACGGCTCGATCTCCGTGCCCACCGGTAATTACGGGCCGTTGCCGACGATGATGAGCGGGCTGCTGAGCTTCGCGCAGGCAGGCGGCCTCGACGGTGCCCTGCTCACCGACCGGCAGTTCTACCAGACCGACTACACCAAGCCGCTGCTCTTCATGGCCGACGGCGGGCTGCTGGCCAGCCGCGCCCAGGCGGAGCATCTGCTCGGCACCCAGTGGGGCATGATGAACGAGACCGGCAGCTTCCCGGGCCAGGTGTGGCTATGGCTGTACACGTTCTGGTATCAGATCAAGCCGTTCTCGACCTCGCCCAACGCCGACATCCTCGTGATGGCGATCATGGGCGTGCTGAGCCTCGCCTTAGTGCTGGTTCCGTTCATCTCCGGCGTCCGCGCGCTGCCGCGGAGGATCCCGATCTACAAGGTGATCTGGCGCGAGCACTACCGCGCCCGCGCCGTGCCGCCACATCGGTAGGCCGGATCGAGGGGTTGCCTAGGGCTGGACTCCGCCGTGCTGGCGATGCGGCCATGAGAAAGGCCCGGAGGGGATGCTCTGGGCGCCGGCCTGTTGGCGGTCTCTATGCGACTCGTGCGGAGTTGTGGCGCTCGGTTTGGCTTTGAAGGGGGTGGGCCTCTTCAATCGGACTGCCACGTGGGGTCCTGGGGGGTCGGGCGGCAGAAATTGTCAACGGGTGACGAAGTCCGGAGCCGGCGACCTTGCGACGAGCCGCCCATTATCAGCTTTCCACGAACTTGATGCCAGTCCCCCGCCCCGCAGGGGCGTCCGAGTGGCGATCGCCCCCCACTCACCACCCCTCAAAGCCAAACCCCCGCCGTCAGCACACCGGTGAGCGCCACGGCAGGACCGGGACCCCGGTCCACCGGCCGCAGCGCCCAGGAGCCCGATGGCGCCGGTGAGGCGTCGGGGGGAAGCGCGGTCGCGGTGGTGCCTGCGGCCAGAGTTTGGGCCGTGAACCGGGGGTGGGCGTTAGAGCGGAACATCTGGCCACTCACACGCCCAGGCTCAAGCCCCCGGGCGCCGGCCGGCCGAGGGTGCGCATCTAAACGAACCATGGGTTCGTTAATTCGCCCAGGCTTGCGGTGGCCGTCCACGGCAGTCCCGAGACCCACGCCAGTCTCCCTTCAAAGCCGACCCAGCCCCCGCCGGGCCCGAAGACCCGACGAAAGCGCGACCGGGCGCGGGCAAGCCATCCGCCGAGGTTGGTCGCGGGTCAGTCGCCCGTCTCGTACTTGAAGGAAATCGCGAGGCGTACGCGGTAGGAGACGATCTCGCCGTCCTGGATCGTCACGTCCTGCCGCAGCACCTCGGCGATCCGCAGGTCGCGCACGGACTTCGCCGCGGTCTGGACGGCGTTGCGCGCCGCTTGCTCCCACCCGTCGCCACTCACCCCGATCACTTCGGTGACGCGATAGACGCTGTCGGCCATTGCTGTCCTCCTAGTGGTTGATGCTCCGAGGTCGAGCAGTCTTTCACTATTGAGTGCGGGATGTCACGAGGTTTCAGTCCGAGGCGCCTGATCAAATTCCCGTTCGTGGCAAGCATCGATCATCCACGCGGCGGCCTGTCGGAACGCGACCTGCCCCGGGCTGAGCGGCTGCTGACGCTCGAGTTCGGCTCGCGGGAGGAGTTCGAGGATCCGAGCCTCGAGTACCGGCGGCTGTTCTCGGAGCTGCTCGGCACGTTCATGCTCGTGCTGGTGGCGGCGGGCGGCGGCCTGTTGCACGCCGAGGGCAAGATCAGTCTGGCCGCCGCGGTGGTGGCGCCCGGGCTGATGGTGCTGGCGATCATCCTGTTCATGGGCGCGGTATCGGGCGCCCACCTGAACCCGGGGGTTTCGCTCGCCTTCGCCGTCCGGGGCGACTTCCCGTGGCGGCGCGTGCCCGGCTACATCATCACCCAGCTGCTCGGGGCCGCGCTCGCGTGCCTGTTCCTGCTCGCGGTGTTCGGCAACGTCGAGCATCTCGGCGCGACCCTGCCGGGTCCGGGCTACCACGACTGGCAGGCCCTGTTGATGGAGATCGTGCTGACCGCGGTGCTGGTCAGCGTGATCCTCGGCACGGCATCGGCGGCGCAGAACGTCGGCACGCTGGGCGCCCTCGGGGTCGGTGGCTACGTCGCGCTCGCCGGGCTGTGGTCGGCTCCGGTCAGCGGAACCTCGATGAACCCCGCTCGGTCGTTTGGCCCAGCGCTGGTCAGCGGCGACTGGAACTCCTACTGGGTGTACGTGCTCGGCCCGCTGACCGGCGCCGCGATCGCCGTCGGCTGCGCGTGGATTCTTCGCGGGCGGGGCGGCGACCCGAGCTCCGTGGCCGCCGGCTCCGGCGCGCTCAGTCCAGGAGCGCGCGGCGCCGCGACGAGGCTGGCGCACGACATCGAAGAGCACGTGCACCCCGGGCGGGAGGGCGAGCAAGCCGGCGACGCGGGGCAGCAATCCGGTGGCACGGGCGAGCAATCCGGTGGCACGGCCGAGAAGGGCGGCGGCGCCGAAGAAAGGTCTCCGCCCGACAAATAGGTCGGCCGCGCTCGGCCCTGGCTCATCAGACGCGCTCGGCGCGGGCTCGTCAGACGCGCTCGGCCCTGGCTCGTCAGACGCGCTCGGCCCTGGCTCGTCAGACGCCGAACTGAGCCGCTACCTCGCCTGCCGCGACGGCCTCGGCAAGGCACTGATAGTCGAGTTCGTTCTGGTCGGCATAGCGGGCCGAGAAGGCTGTGATCGCGCGGTCGAACTTGGCGCTGTTGCCGAGGTAGGCGGCGATCGCCAAGCGGTCTCCGGAGCGGGCGTGCGCGCGGGCGAGTGACCAGCCGCATGCGCGCCCGTATGCGTGCAAACCGGAGTAGCGCATGATCGAGAGGTCGACCGACGCCTTCCAGTCCCACAGCTGCCGGATGTAGAAGTCGTGCTCCTTGCCGTCGAGGCCGGGACTTCGCTGCCAGCCAAGGAACACATCGGCCACCGCTTGATCCATCCGCTGACCGCGCACCACGCGCTCGCCGTGATGCTCGAACTCGCTCGCGCCGAGGTAAGGCTCGAGCACCGAGGCCTGGGCCTCCTTCATCTGCAAGACGAGCCCGTCCTCGCCGCTGCGGCCGGCGAACAGCAGCACCCACGCGCGCGTGCCGACGCTGCCGACCCCGACGACCTTGCGCGCCATATCGACGAACCGATAGGTACTGAACAGGTAACGCCGGTCGTCGTCGAGGCTGGCCAGGTACTGCTCGAGCAATGCCCTCACGTAGTCGGACTCGTCGCGCGGGTCGGCCGGATCGTGGAGGTCGCGAAAACGGACCAGCAAGGGCGGGACGCTGCGGAAGCGCGGCCGGCCGTCGACCTGTTCGGTGAGCTTGCTCACCGCCCGCAAGTGGTCCTTGCCCCGCGCCTTGACGAACGGCTTGGCGAACAGGATCCGCCCTTTCTTGCCCAGACGTCCACCGAACCGCGCGACGAGCTCGCTCGCGTTGATCCGCTCGTACCAGACGTCGAGATGGCTCATGCCGGCGAACGCGCACATGGCTTCGCGATATTCGCGGACGCAGCTGGTGACGAGCTCCGCGCGGCGATCAGCGGGCAGGCGGACGTCGCGGCCCGCGATCTCGACGCTGGCCGCCATCCGCTTGACGTCCCATTCCCAGGGGCCGGGTAGCGTCTCATCGAAATCGTTGGGTCCGAAGATCAGGCGCCGGTCGGCGGCGGCGAAGCCGCCGAAGTTCGAGATATGGGCGTCGCCGCAGGCTTGCACGACGATCCCGGAGTCGGGCGTCGAGGCCAGATCAGCCGCCATCACCGCGGCGGCGCCGCGGTAGAAGGTGAAGGGGGAAATCAGCATCCGTCCGTAGCGGATCGGGATCAGCTCCGGCAGGCGCGTGACAGCCTGAGCCTGAAGCACCTCGACCGGGTCCGGGCGGTCGGCGGCGGGTGTCCAATCGCCGTGGCCCGATCGCGGCGAGGCGTCGCGGGCCGCGCGGCCGCGCACCGAGGACTCGGTGGGTTCGAGCTGCGCCTGCAGGGCGGCAGGGGGTGCAGCGCCCCCGCGAGTAGCACCTCGGCGGTCGGCTGAATCGGGACGTGCAGTAGTCACGGGTCGCGAGAATTATGCTCCGCCGGTGGGTCAGGCGATTGGTCAGGTGCTGTCGTTCGGGGTCGGGGTTGCGCTCAGCCCGATCCCGATCATCGCCGTCGTGCTGATGCTCGCCACGCCGAAGGGCCGCGTGAACGGCCCGACCTTCCTCGCCGGGTGGATCGTCGGCCTGGCCGTGGTGGGGGCGATCGTGCTGCTGGTGGCCGGTGGCGCGTCGGCCGCCAGCCATGGCGAGCCCGCGACCTGGATCAGCGTCCTCAAGATCGTCCTCGGGCTGCTGTTGCTGGCGCTCGCGGCGAGGCAATGGCGCGGACGCCCCCACCCCGGCGATGCCCCCCAGCTCCCGGGCTGGATGAAGACGATCGACAAGTTCACCCCCGCTCGGTCGGCCGCGATGGCCGTGGCGCTGTCCGCGATCAATCCCAAGAACCTGCTGCTCACGGTGGGCGCCGCGGCGGCGATCGCCCAGACCGGGGCAAGCACTGCGGACCAGATCGTCGCGCTGGCGGTGTTCGTGCTCATCGGGACGGTTGGTGTCGGGCTTCCGGTTGGGATTTACTACTTCATGAGCGATCAGGCGGGCAGGATCCTCGGCACCTTGCGCGACTGGATGGCGCGCGAGAACGCGACGATCATGGCGGTCCTCTGCCTGATCATCGGCGCCAAGCTGATTGGCGACGCGATCACCGCCCTCGCCAGCTAGCCCAGCAGCGCGATCACCGCCCTCGCCAGCTAGCCCACCAGCGCGATCACCGCCCTCGCGAGCTAGCGCGCACGCCAGTGCTCGCGCCGGCAACATCTTCGTAACACGAGCGCGGCGGCTCGATAACACGCCCCGGCTCGGCCCCACGTAGGATCGCGCCCATCCAGGTCGCGGCCTGCCCGGCGTGTGGAGGACACGCGGCGGCAGAACCGTGCCACCGATCGATGTCCGTCCAACAAGGGGAGCTTCCCTAATGCCCGACGTTACCCGTCGCCGCCTGCTGAGCTCTGCCGCGAGCGGCGTTCTCGCCTCGACGTTCCTACCGCCGGCGCTGGCCCGCGCTGCGGCCGCCGGACCCCAGCGCGGATCGCTGCGCGACGTCAAGCACGTCGTCGTCCACATGCAGGAGAACCGTTCCTTCGATCACTACTTCGGGACGCTCGCCGGCGTGCGCGGATTCGGCGATCCCGGCGCGCTGGTGCAGACCGACTCCAACCCCCCGTTCACGCAGGTCGAGGGCAAGTCGATCTTCTACCAGTACGACCCGTACAACCCCGACGGTTACCTGCTGCCGTGGCACCTCGACACCAAGACCACGAGCTCGCAGGCGATCCCGTCGACCTCGCACGCGTGGACCTACCAGCACGAGTCGCTGAACATCACGGTGAGCAGCACTGAGGGGCAGCCGACGACGGCGCTCAACAACAACTGGATTCCGACCCACTTCACTTCGGATGGATCCGCCCATTACTGGTACGTGATGGGGTATTACGAGCGCGACGACATCCCGTTCCACTTCGCCCTCGCGGAAACGTTCACCCTGTGCGACGCGTACCACTGCTCACTGCTCGGACCGACGTGGCCCAACCGGATGTACCTGATGACCGGGATGATCGATCCGCTCGGCACCGGCGGCGGCCCCGTCACCTCGAACACGGTGCCGAGCCCGGTGACCGGAAACCCCTACACGTGGACGACCTATCCGGAACGGCTCACCAAGGCGGGCATCAGCTGGCGGATCTACCAGGAAGAGGACGACTACGGGACGAACATCCTCAAGTTCTTCGAGGCCTATCAGAACGCGACGCCCGGCTCGACGCTGTATGAGAACGCGCTGACCATCTACCCTCCCGACCGCTTCGAGTGGGATGCTAAGCACGACCGGCTCCCGACCGTGTCGTGGATCATCCCGACCTCGGGCCAGAGCGAACACCCCGCCTACCTACCTGCCTCGGGGGCGAACTTCCTCGCCTCGAAGCTCGAGGCGGTGGCGTCCAACCGAGACCTATGGTCGAAAACGGTGTTCATCCTCAACTACGACGAGAACGACGGGCTGTTCGACCACGTCGTCCCGCCGCTCCCGCCGGCCGGCACGCAGGCCGAGTTCGTACAGCTATCCGGCCAGCCGAACTGGCCGATCGGCGGCGGCGTCAGAGTGCCGTGCTTCATCGTCTCGCCGTGGACCGTGGGCGGGTTCGTCGCCACCGAGCAGTTCGACCACACGTCGGTGCTCCAGTTCCTCGAGTTGCTGACCGGCGTACAGGAGACGAACATCACCGACTGGCGGCGCCAGACGTTCGGCGACCTGACCTCGGCGCTCGGCTTCTCGAACGGCCGGGCCACGACCTTCCCGCCCCCGCTGCCGCCGACGATCGGCGAATTCTGGGAGGCGGAGAACGAGGTGGCGACGCTGCCGGCGGCGACGATCCCCGGGGCCACGCAGACGCCGCCGGTCCAGGACAAGCACCGCCGGCGAGTGCCATGGACTCCGCAGCCCCGCCCAGGGCGCCGCGACGGTCACCTGGACAAGGCGCTCCCGGGCACGGCCAGCCGTTACATCGAGAACCGCACGACGCACGCCGCCGACTTCAAGGAGGGAATCAGCGACCGGGTCTACCTGAAGCGGATCGCGGCCGTCGACGGCAGGGTCGTGCCTCACGTGACGGCCACTCAGTTCGCCTACATCCCCGGCATCGTCGGCGGCAACGTGGCGGTCATCAACGCCTCGACATACGCGCTGAGCTCGGCCATCAGCACCGACCAGACCAATCCCTACGGGATCGCCGCCACACCCGATGGCAGCAAGGTGTACGTCACCGAGTCGGGCACCAACCTGGTCTCGGTGATCAACACCTCCACCAACAAGGTGAGCAGCACGATCGTCGTCGGGATCTATCCCCACGGGGTGACGATCACGCCCGACGGCTCGACCGCCTACGTGGCCAACACGGGCCCGAACACGGGACGGGGCGGCTCCGAAGTCGTGACGGTGATCGATGTGAACGATGACACCCCCACTGGCACGGTGACCGTCGGGGAGGCGCCGCAGGTAGTGACGGTGTCGCCGGACGGTTCACTGGTGTTCGTCACCTGCGCGGACGGGGTGTACGTGATCACGGCGTCGAACGGCAAGGTACGTAAGGTCCACGATGATCTGCGCGACCCGCATGGCGTGACCGTCACCCCGGACGGCAGCCAGGCCTACGTGGCCGATTCCCGCAACGACCGGGTCGTCGTGATCGACACGACGACGCTGCGGCGCGTCGCGACGATTGGCGTCGGCCGGACGCCGTGGAGCACGGCGTTCACGGCTGACGGCTCCAGCGCCTACGTGACCAACGCCAACGATGACACCGTGTCGGTGATCGATACCAGCGCCCGCAACGTCGCCCAGACGATCGCGCTCGGCGCCGGCAATCACATACCCACCGCGATCGTGATGAGCGCTGCCGACAGCGCGTGGGTGACCGGCAACGCGTCGAGCTCGGTGGCGGTCATCGACGCCTCGAGCAACAAGGTGGTCGAGACGATCGCCATCGGGTTGGGCGACGGTCCCACCGGGATCGCCTTCACCTGATTTCAGCTCGGTCGGGCCGGCGCGCCACCAGAGACGTTGCAACGAGTCCCCCGAGCGCCGGCCCGAGTTCGCCCCACTTCCGGACGGTCGCTATCCGTCGCGGAGGGCCATGATGCCTCCGACGCCACCGAGGTACAGGGTGGTCTTGCCGGTTTGCGGATTGCGCCCGATGGCGATCCCCGAGTAATGGTTGTTGTAGAGGCCGCCGTGACCGGCGACGCGCTCCCACACGACCTTGCCCGTCCGGTAGCTGAGCGCGGCCCAATACCACACGCCGGCCTTACCGTCCTTCGGCTTCACGTAGGTGTAGATGAGGCCGTTGGCCGTGTCGCCCTTGGCCACCGCCGACGGGGTGCGGATCGTCGTGTTGCGCCACACGATCCGGCAGCCGGAGCCGTTCGCCGCGATGTCGATCCGGTCCAGTCCGGGCGCGCTGACCAGCGCGAGATTGCCGCCGATCTTGATCCCGCCGGCGATCACGTCGTTCCATTTCTGGAGGTCGTAACCGTAGTTGTTCTCGACGATCAGCGACCGACCCATCGAGATCAGCGAGTTCTCGTCCGCACTCGCGTTCTTGTGAAACACGGGAACCGTGCAGACGACCCGGTGCTGGCCGTGACCGAGCCGATCCTCGGTCCGGTACACGACCACATCCATCGGGTTCGCGTTGTCGCCGATCGCGACGTAGGCGGGCACGCCACTGGGATCGGCTGGGTTTGACGCGATCAGCGTCGGCGTGGTGCCCGAACCGGCGTTGATCTGCCCGACCTTCTGGCTGCCGATGTTGCGGTAACGGGCGCTCCAGATCTGCTTGGGGACCAGGTTGGCGCCGGCGCGGAATTTGTACATCGCCTTGTCGGTGACGATGTAGACGCCGTCTTTGGCGACCGCGAACGAGTTCTCGATCTGCTGGTGGAGGATCACCGAGCGGCAGCGGCCGGTCTTGGGGTCGAGGACCCCCACCGCGCCGTGGTAGCGACCGACAAACCACAGCCGGCCCTGCGCGTCGGGCAGCACCGAAGGGATCCGATCGCCCGGCGACAGGCACGGGGTCGGGTTGTAGTCGGCGACCTGCTGGAAGTGCGGGGCGCCGTGACCCTGGTCGAGCGCGAACACGAGGATGCGGCCGGTGCTCGCCGCCAGCACGATCCGCCCGTGGTTGTCGAGGTAGAAGTAGGCGCCCCCGGTCGTGTTCAGAGCCGGGTTGGTGCCGGCCGGCGGGGGGACGTAGGGAAGCTGCTTGAAGGCCAGCGTGGCCAGCGTCTGGGGATCGATCAGATACAGCGCCGGCCCGTGCTTGAGGTCTGAACAGGTGCCGATCAGCTGGCCCTGCCGGTCGAAGGTGAGCGTGATGCAGTCGCGACCGATCGCCGTCGAGAGCGTCCGCGGGTTGCGTCCGAGCGGACCCGAGAACGTCGAGTAGTTGTCGCTCGCCCAGGCGTCGTTGTGCACGCTGTTGCGCGGATAGGGAGCCATGAACGGGTCCTGCCAGGCCGGCTTCACCCCCGCGACGGGATCCGGCGTGGCCGGCGCCCCGATGTAGGTGGGGAGCGTCGGCGTCGGCCCGGTGTCCTCGATCGGCACTGCCGGGGTCAGCGCGAGCGCTGAGCCGACGGGCAGGAACGCCGCGATCCCGGCGCCCCCCAGCAGGCAGATGAGCAGACGGGCGCGATAGGCGTTGTGGCGGGCGTCGCAGTACCCGCTGGCGCGGGCCGCGGAGTACCCCGGAGCGCGGAGCGCGCGGAGCGCGCGCACGGCGCGGACGGCGCGGACGGCGCGGACGGCGCGGAGCGCGGTGGACCGGAGCGCGGTGGCCCGGAGCGCGATGGCGCGGGACATCAAGAATCCTTTCTGGCGGTCGGTTTCACCTCAGAATAGGGCCTATTTACGTTTTGTCAAATTGATATCTCGTAAGTAAGCGCGACGACCCACGCCTAGCTAATCGTCAGCAGACCCCGAACGATCAGCGCGAGCCCGACCACGGTCATCAGGATCACGGCGAGCATGCGCCCGCGTCGCAACAGAAAATCCTTGAACCCGGTCACGGCGGCTTGAGTCCGCGTGGGCGCGAAGATGTAGCTGAGCAGCGGCACCTCGAGCAGGATCTGCTGCATCGCGCAGAAGAAGACGACGAGCAGGATCGAGGGGATCGCGCCGGCATTGAGGTTGATGATGCGATCGAGGGCGGCGAGATAGCTGACCCCGGGGAAGCTGAGCAGAGCGCCGACCAGGAACGCGAGCGGCGCCGAACCGCTGCCGAGCATCCGCTCGTGCCACGGCCGCTTGGTCTTGTCTGGCGGGCGGTTGGCCTGCTTGCGCTCCCGACGCCGTCGTCGTAGCCGTGCGACCCGCTGGTTTCTGATCACCAGCGCGAGCACCAGGGCCACCACCCCAAGGAAGATGTCCTGACCGGGGCTGATCTGGTGGCGGGATGTGCTCGTGAAGCTCGACCCGTGGAGCGAGAAGACGATCACCAGACCCACGGTCAGGCTCGTGGTGTATGCGCCGAGCAGGTACGCCGCCATGAGCAGTTTCGGATTCGGGAGCAGGAGCATCACCGTGACCGCCGCGAGTAGCGATGGGTTGGCCATCGCCACCAGTGCGAGCGCGACGACTTCCGCGACGTCGCTCCTCACGGGGGGCGGCGCGCGAACACCCGAATCGCCGCCATCACCCACCCCCGATATCCGCGCCGCATCGGGTCGTAGTAGACAGTGAAGACGTCGCGGGTGTCAAATGGCCTCAGGCCACGCAAAAGCTGGCGCTCCCTACCGATTCAGGATGTTCATTGGAGCTGTCAAGCGCGCCGACGGGCTACGCCGGTGCCGGCGGGAGAATCTGAATAGACTGCTGCGCGCGCCCGTCAGTGCTTGACAGAAAATGAGCCACAGGGGACCATGAACGTACGAAGCGGGCGCGGAGAGATCGAGTGATCGGGGTCAGAGAAACCAAGTGACCGGGGTTCTGTATGCCATCGGGCGCTTCTGCGTCAAACGGCGCGCGTTCGTGCTCGCGTTCTGGATCATCCTCGCGGTCGGGCTCGTAGCCGTCTCGCACCAGTTCAGCGTCGAGACGAACAACAACCTGTCGCTGCCCGGCACGGGGAGCCAGGACGCCACGAACCTAATGGCGGGGCCATTCCCGACCCAGTCCTACGGGTCGAGCCCGATCGTGATCCACGCCAAGAGTGGCAAGCTGACCGACTCCCAGTACGAAAGCGCGGTCAACAGTGCCGCCGCCGACGTCGCCAAGGCCCCGTACGTTTCCTCGGTCGTCAACCCGCTCACCCCCCAGGGCGCGTCGACGCTGAGCAAGGACCAGTCGACCGGCTACCTATCGGTGTTCACGAAGGTAAATCCGGGCAATCTGAGCGAGGCGCAGGCGCAGGCGATCATCGACGCCGCCGATCCCGCCGTCAAGGCCGGCCTCGAGGTCCAGACCGGCGGCCAGCTCGGTCAGAAGGTCTCAACGCCGTCGACCGAGTCGAGCGAGCTGATCGGGATCATCGCCGCGATGGTGATCCTCGCCTTCACGTTCGGAACGATCGTCGCGATGTTGGTGCCGATCCTGACCGCGATCTTCGCGCTCGCCTCAGTGCTGGCCATCATCCGGATGCTCGGCCACGTCACGACGGTGCCCACCGTCGCCCCCACGCTGGCGACGATGATCGGACTCGGCGTTGGCATCGATTACGCGCTGTTCATCGTCACGCGCCACTTCCGCGGGATTAAGCAGGGGTTATCGATGGACGAATCGATCGCCCGGGCGGTGGCCACCTCGGGCGGCGCGGTGTTCTTCGCCGGCGCGACGGTGACGATCGCGCTCGTGTCTCTCGCTGTGGCGGGCATCCCGCTGGTGACGACGATGGGTCTGATGGCGGCGATCGCGGTGGTGGTGGCGGTGAGCGCCGCGCTGACGCTGCTACCGGCCGTGCTCGGCCTCCTCGGGCCGCACATCAACTCGCTGCGGATCCGTAACCGCCATCCCGAGTCTCATCCCTCCGAGGGTGGGCTGTGGGCGAGGTGGGCCCACGAGATCGCCAGCTATCCGTGGCTGGCCGGGCTGGCCGCGCTGGTGATCCTGATCCCGCTGATGATCCCCGTGCTGTCACTCGAGCTCGGCCAGCAGGACACCGCCGCGTTGTCGACGTCGACCACCTCCCGCCAGGCCTACGACCTGATCTCCAAGTACTTCGGGCCCGGGGTCAACGGCCCGCTGCTGATCGCGGTCAAGCTGGGGACGCCGGCGCAGGCGCCATCGGGGAGCTCCAGCTCCTCATCGTCGTCGAGCAGCAGCGATCCGCGGGCGCAGGATCCCCGCTTGGTGACGCTCCAGACCGACGTCAAGAACACGGCCAACGTGGCCGCCGTCACGCCGTACACGATCGACAGCCAGGGTACGGTCGCCTTCTTCAGCGCGATCTCGACCGCCAACCCGGCCGATCAGACGACGACCAACCTGGTCAACAAGTTACGCGCCAGCTCGATTCCGGATGCCGAGAAAGGCACGAACATGACCGCCTACGTGGGCGGTCAGACGGCTGGCTACATCGACCTGGCCTCGAAGATCTCGAGCAAGCTGCCGCTTCAGATCGCGGTCGTGATCGTCCTCGCCTTCTGCCTGCTGGTCCTCGCCTTCCGGACGGTCGTGGTCCCGGCCCAGGCAGCCGTCATGAACCTGCTCTCGATCACGGCCTCGTACGGCATTTTGACCGCGATCTTCCAGTACGGGTGGGGGATCAGCGTGCTCGGCCACAGCGACCCGGTACCGATCGTCTCCTATGTACCGTTGTTCATGTTCGCGATCCTGTTCGGCCTGTCGATGGACTACGAGGTGTTCCTCGTCAGCCAGATCGAGGAGCACGTCCACGAGGGGGAGGACAACAAGGGGTCGGTCGTCGCCGGGCTGGTGACGAGCGCCCGGGTGATCACGGCCGCGGCCTCGATCATGGTGTTCGTGTTCGGCAGCTTCCTGCTCAACGGCAACCCCACCGTGCAACAATTCGGCGTCGGCCTGGCCGTGGCGGTGATCATCGACGCGACCGTGGTCCGTTGCCTGCTCGTCCCGGCGCTGATGATCCTGATGGGCAAGATCAACTGGTACATGCCCGGATGGCTCGACAAGGTCGTGCCCCACGTCAGCATCGAGGGCCAGGAGTTCTTCGACGCCCGCGACAATGAGCAGGCGGGGGGACTCGTGCGCGAACCCGAGCCCGCCGGCGCCACCAGCGACTGACGCCCTCGTTCCCCGGGGCCGTCATCCCAACTGGGTGATGCGTTGGTGCGCTCCACGCGCGAGCGTTAAGCCTGAGCGGACCCGGCCACGCCACGGCCGGCTGCATCGCCCGATCATCGCGACGCCGAGGAGTTGAGCCAATGCCGGAGCCGTTCACAGGAACCATCAACGTCGACATCCGCGACTCGGAGCCGGATTGGGCCCCCTTCGAGCCGCCGAAGGCACTCGATGGGGCCCCGAGCGTCGTGTACATCGTGCTCGACGACGTCGGCTTCTCGGCCATGGCCTGCTACGGAGGTCCGGTCGAGACGCCGAACATCGACCGGATCGCGGCGCAAGGGGTCCGCTACACCCAGTGGCACACGACCGCGCTGTGCTCTCCGACCCGCTCTTGCCTGCTGACCGGTCGCAATCACACGCGCAACAGCATGGCCTGCATCACGGAGGCGGCGATCGGGTTTCCCAACGCGAGCGGCACGATCCCGCCCGAGAACGGCATGCTCCCCGAGATTCTCGGCGAGCGGGGCTGGAACACCTACATGGTCGGCAAGTGGCATCTCTGCCCGACCGACGAGATGCACCTGGCCTCGACGCGGCGTAACTGGCCGGGAGGGCGCGGCTTTGAGCGCTACTACGGGTTCCTCGGCGCCGAAACCGATCAGTGGCATCCGGATCTGATCTACGACAACCACCCGGTCGACGCGCCCCGCCAGCCGGAAGAGGGGTATCACCTGACCGAGGACCTGACCGACAAGGCGCTCGAGTTCATCAAGGACGCCAAGGCGGTCGCGCCGGACAAACCCTTCTTTCTGTATTACGCGCCGGGAGCCTGCCACGCGCCGCACCAGGCGCCGAAGGAATGGATCGACAAGTACAAGGGGCGCTTCGAGGCCGGCTACGAAGTCATCCGCGAAGAGACCCTGGCGCGCCAGAAGGAGCTGGGGATCGTGCCGCAGGACACGGCGCTGCCGCCGGTCAATCCGATCGGCACGCCCCAGACGCGCACCGGCCCGGACGGTCAGCCCTTCCCGGCCGTCGACACCACACGGCCTTGGGATTCGCTGTCCGGCGACGAGAAGCGGCTCTTCGCGCGAATGGCCGAGGTGTACGCGGGCTTCCTCGCCCACGCCGATCATCAGATCGGCCGCCTGCTCGCCTACCTGGAGGAGACCGAGCAACTCGAGAACACGGTGGTCGTTGTGGTCTCGGACAACGGCGCCAGCGGCGAAGGCGGGCCGAACGGTTCGGTCAACGAGAACAAGTTCTTCAACGGCGTTCCCGACAACGTCGAGGAGAACCTGGCCATGCTCGACGACCTCGGAAGCCCGAAGACGTACAACCATTACCCCAACGGCTGGGCGATGGCCTTCAACACGCCGTTCAAGATGTGGAAGCGCTACGAGTTCAACGGCGGAACCTGCGATCCGTGCATCATCTCGTGGCCCAAGGCGATCAGCGCCGCGGGCGAGATCCGCCACCAGTACCACCACGCGATCGACATCGTTCCTACGATCCTCGACTGCCTCGAGGTCGATCCGCCGGAGACGATCAAGGGGCACCTGCAAAGCGGCTTCGACGGCGTCAGCATGCGCTACAGCTTCAATGACGGCGAGGCCGCGAACCGTCGCAAGACCCAGTTCTACTCGATGCTTGGCTCACGGGCGCTCTGGCACGAAGGCTGGAAGGCGGTCAGCACCCATCCGACGATCAGCGGCTGGAGCAACTTCAACCACGACACGTGGGAGCTCTACCACGTCGATGCCGATCGAGCCGAGCTGCACGACGTGGCCGCCGAACAGCCGGAAAAGGTTAGAGAGATGATCAACCTGTGGTTCTCCGAAGCCGGCGCGAACGGGGCGTTTCCACTCGATGACCGGTCCGCGATAGAGATCCTCAACACCCCGCGGCCCCAGCTCACGAGTCCGCGCGACCGCTACCGGTACTTCCCCGACGTCGCCGGGGTCCCGGAGGCGCAGTCGGTGAACATCCGCAACCGCAACTACATCGTCGGCGCGTGGGTCGACATCTCGGCACCGGGCGCCAGCGGCGTGCTGTTCGCCCAGGGCTCGCACTTCGGCGGGCACGCCCTTTACATCAAGGACAACCGGCTCCACTACGTCTACAACTTCGTCGGCATGCTGGAGCAGATGATCGTCGCGACCGAGGACCTTCCCACCGGCGACGACGTGATCCTGTCGGCCTCGTTCGTCAAGGACGGCGAGGACCCACCCGGCGTCTCAACCGGGATGCTGTCGCTCTTCCACGGAGAGGTGCAGGTCGGCGAGGGCCGGATCAAGACTCAACCGAGCGCGTTCGGACTGTCGGGAACCGACCTCACCGTCGGACGTGCCATCAGCAACATCACCGACGACTATCCGGGTCAGCGGCCGTGGGCATTCACCGGCGGCACGATCAAGATCGTGGCGGTCGACGTCAGCGGTGATCCGTACGTCGACCTCGAGCGGGCCGCGGCGGCGATGATCGCGCGCGAGTAGGCGCGCGCGAGCTGACGCGCGCGAGCTGACGCGCGAACCCCTCGCCCTCCACCCTTGGGGACTTTTGCCAGTATGTTTGGCAAAAGTCCCCACGGCAAGGCGTCGATCAGGCTCCGGCTTCGTCCGCTTCCTCGCCGGCGCCATCGAGCGCCACCGCATCGATGGCCTGCTGCTCGGCGGCGGCGAGCTCGGCCTCCTCGGCGGTCATCAGACCGATCGCCACCAGGTCGAGCGGGTGAATCCACGAATCGGCGAGGTGGAAGCCGCCCGCTTCCCGGATCAACTCGCGCAGGCCGATCGCCCACCGGTGCTCGATGAGCGCAACCGCCGCGGCCGTATCGGGCGGCAGCGTGTCATCGACATAGAACGCGCCCTCCGGGAGAGGGTCCTGTCCCTCGGCGGCCATCGTGGCCCCGATCGCCGCGCCCTGCTCGGCGCCCTCCTCGCCGCCGGCGCCGAAGCCGATCAGCGCGCCGACGGTCGCGCCCAGCTCGATCGACTCCGACTCGCTGAGATCGCTGTGGTGCAGCCGCTCGACGTTGCCCTCGGCGTCCTTGCGGATGAACAGCAGGTCGATCAGACGGATCGTGTCGCTCTCGCGCAGGCGGTTGAGCTCGGCTTGGATCTGGCCGTGGAAGTCCGGGTGATCGAAGCCGATCACCAGAAGCTGGACTGGTCCGATTGTCATCGCGCGCCCCCTAACTCGCCAGCAGCTTCTGCTTGGCGGCTTCGAATTCCTCGTCGCTGAGCACGCCCGACTCCTTCAAGTCGGCGAGCTGCTTGAGCTGATCCGCGAGACTGGGAGCTGCCGCCGCGACGGGGGCTGCCGGTGGTGGCGGCGGCGCCGCCTGGGGCGGCGGAGCCTGCTGCTGCGCCTCGAGATCATCGATCCGCGCGTCCTGATCTTGCTGCTGGGTCTGGTGACGCTGGCTGGCTCGGCCGGCCATCACCGCGCCACCGAGCATTGCCGCGCCCATCACGGGTCGCCTGCGTCTGAACATCTGATCGCCTTTCGTTCGTTGACCGGCAAAGTGTTCCGACCGGAGCGTAAACGGCCATCACCCAGTTTGGGTGACGGTCAATCGCCGCCGAACACGGTGGCCCAGTCGTTCTTGATGCTGACCACCGTCCAGCCGGCCGCGTCCGCGCGCTCGAGGGACTTCTCGGCGCCCGCGGTGTAATCGAACTCGCGCTCAGGATCGTCGTGGAGCAGGAGCAGGCGCAGTGCGGGCCGGTCGCGCCCGCCGGTGTACTGCAGCATCTCGATGTCGCCATTGGAGTTGCCCCCGGCCACGATCGGGCGGCGGCCGATGCGGCTCCAGATCCGCACCGGCTTGGTCGGGCCGTCGTCGAACACGTCCGGCTGCGCCAGGTAGACGAGCGTGCCGCCGTGCTCGTCCTCCTGATAGCTGAGCGCGTTCGAACTGCCGATCACGCGTTCGGCGGGTATGCCGTAGACCTCCTCGGTGATCGGGCGCATGAAGTCCCGGTCGCCCCCGGAAGCGATGAACGGCGTGAAGCTGTTGTCCTCCAGGTAGCGCAGCAGCTCGATCATCGGCAGGTAGCCGCACTCGACGAAAGTGCGGTCGATGGTCGGATGACGGCCGCGCAGGAACTCATCCGCGGCGGCCGAGTAATCGTCGACCGTGACCCCCGCGAACGCCCGCAGGATGCCGCCCATGAGGAGCTTCACGTCACCGTCGTCACCGTGATAGTGCTTGGTGATCACGTTGCCGAGCCAGGCATAGTCGCGGTCATGGGCAGCCTTCCATGGCTGCCGGTCCCGCAGCGACGCGTCGGCCTCGCACATCTCGGCGAGCCGGTGGAGAATGAATCCGAGCTCGATCGGCATCGGCTTCTCGCACCACAGCGTGCCGTCGTTGTCGAACACCGCAATCCGATCGGCAGCCGGGACGTAATCCCGGCCGCCCTCGTCGGTGACGCGCTCGACGAACTCGACGATCGCCTGACGCGTCGGAGTTTCGTTCCAGGACGCGAGCGCCGTCATTGGTGCTTGAGCAGCATCGCGGCGTGATGCTCGAGGTCGGTGAACCGCTTGCCGCTGACGTTGACCGACACCAGCTTGAGCGTGCCGCCGGTGAATTCGAAGGGTGGTTCGCCTGGGTAGTCGTCGGTCACCGGCTCACCGGGCTGGCGTCCCACGTAGAGCGACGCGCCCGCGATGGCGAAGAAGCCGAGCTGGGTCTTGATCCTGCCCTCACCCACCTTGGTATCGCCGTGATAGAGCGAGAGCACGCCGGTGGTGAACGTCGGCTGCCGGCGCTTCTTCTCAAATGACGCCGACAGGAGCACGTCTTCGCCGGTGGGGATGTCCTCGGTCGCGACGACGATCTGCTCCTCCGCGCCGACGAAGCAGTTGACGTAGTGCAATCGGTTGTCCTTGATGTAGAGGGCGTGACCGCCGAAGCGGGTCCCCATCGCGAACAGCACGCCGTCCGCGCCGGACTCGGGAAGGTCGGCGACCGCCTCGATCACGAACGATCGGTTGCGCGTGTTGACCGCCTGCCACTCCCCCACCGGCGCGTCACCGGGGAAGTAGACGTACCGTTCTCGCGGCGCGCTGAGCTGGGGCCGCGGCGTGTTGACGATCTCGATCACCGCCCGGTCGTCGAGAGGGAAGGCGCGGTTCGCGCCGGCTTCCGAGAACCAGATGTTGATCAGCTCCCGAACCTTGTCGGGCTGATCGTCGGCGAGGTTGTTGATCTCGGACCGATCGATGTCGGTGTGGTAGAGCTCCCACTCGTCATCGTTGAAGTTGCCCCAGCCGGCGATGCACGGGTGGGTGGTGACGGCTTTCCAGCCCTCGTGCCAGATCGCCCGTGACCCGAGCATCGCGTAGAACTGGGTCTTGCGGTTCGAGGCCGTCCGCGCGCTATCGATGCTGTTGCGCATGCTCACCCCGTCGAACGGGCTTTGCGCGTGGCCCTTGATCGTGTCCGGAGCCTCGACGCCGAGCACGTCGAGGATCGTGGGCACGATGTCGACCGCGTGGTAGTACTGGTCGCGGATCTCGCCGCGAGCCTTGGTTCCGGCCGGCCACGAGATGATGCACGAGTCGCAAGTGCCGCCGTTGAACTCGTAGCGCTTCCACATCTTGAACGGGGTGTTGAACGCCATCGCCCAACCGGTCGGGTAGTGGTTGTAGGTGCGCGGGCCGCCCAGCTCGTCGATCAACTGGAGATTCTGGGCCAGGTCATCCGGCATGCCATTGCCGAACTTCATCTCGTTGACCGATCCGTTGGGGCCGCCCTCGCCGCTCGCGCCGTTGTCGGAGACGAGCACGATCATCGTGTTCTCGAGCTCCCCGGCGCGCTCCAGATAGTCGAGCAGCCGGCCGATGTGATGGTCGGCGTGGGCGAGGAACCCGGCGTAGACCTCCGCCATGTGAGCGAACAGACGCTTTTCGTCGTCGTTCAGTGAGTCCCACGGGCGCGTGTAGTCGACTTCGGGGAACGGCTGGCCGTTCGGGCCCGTCCGCGTCTCCGAGTCACCGATTGGATTCACCGGCGGCAGCTCGGTGTTGGGCGGCACCAGCCCGAGTTTCTTCTGCCGGGCGAGCGTCTGCGCGCGGATCGCCTCGTAGCCCATGTCGAAGCGGCCGTTGAACCGGTCGATCCACTCCTTCGGGGCGTGATGCGGCGCATGGCAGGCGCCGGGCGCGTAATAGAGCAGGAACGGCTTCTCGGGTGCGATCGCCTTGGCGTCGCGGATGAACTCGAGCGCCTTGTCGGTCAGGTCGTCGGTGAGGTGATAGCCGTCCTCCGGAGCCCGTGGCTGGTCGGCGGTGTGGTTGTCATAGATCAGGTCGGGATACCACTGGTTGGTCTCCGCACCGAGAAAGCCATACGACCGTTCGAAGCCCCGGCCGCTCGGCCAGTTGCGGCGCGTCGAAGCCAGGTTCATCTCATCGGTGGGACACAAGTGCCACTTGCCGACCATGTAGGTGTTCCACCCCGCCTCGCCAAGAATCTCGGACAGCATCCCGTTCTCGGCTGGCACCGTCCCGCTCGCGTTCGGAAACCCGATCGCCGCCTCGGTGATGCAGGCCATGCTGTTGCGCGTGTGGTTGCGGCCGGTCAGCAGGCACGAGCGGGTCGGCGAGCACAGCGCGGTCGTGTGCCACTGCGTGTAGCGCACGCCCCGCGCCGCGATCCGATCGATGTTCGGGGTCTCGATCGGACCTCCGTAGCAGCTGATGGCCGAGAACCCCACGTCGTCGAGCACGATGTAGAGCACGTTCGGCGCACCGTCTGGCGCCTTCGGCGGCTCGAACGGAGACCAGTCGGCCTCGGACTCGCGCACGTCGATGTTGATCCTGCCGCCGAACGGTTTGGCCATGGGGGCTCCTCCTATCGCTGGATCTAACCCGGCACCATATGCAACGGCCCGCATCGGGATCCCCCCGATCGGGAATACCCCTAGCTCTTGACCAGGCCCGTCCCGCCGAGCACGATCAGAATCGCGCCGACGAACAGGAGCAGGCCTGCGAGGACGACGGGCCAGCTCCGTTGCAGCCAGGCGCCGCCTTTCTCGAGCCATTGGCCGGCGCGGTCGCCGGCGACGAGCAGCACCACGACGATCGCCAGGAGCGGGAGCACGAACGCGACGTTGTAGAGGGCGACGAGCACGATCTCCTGCGGGAGGTCAGCCGGCGAGCCGACGATCCCCGCGATCACCGCGAAGTAAGGCGCGGCGGTGGGCAGCTCGACCGCCGCGATTGACGCCCCGGCGATCAGCGCGGAACCTCCGCCGCCGCTCTTCATCGGGAGCTCGCGCCGAGCAAGGCTGCGCCGCCCGAACCACACCGCCACCGCCGCGCCGAGCAGGGCGATGCCGGCGACCAGCTCGATGATGTGCTTGACCGTCCTCTGGGGATGGGGAGCCAGCCCGATCAGCAGCCTGCCGGGACCGACGGTGAGAATGACGCCGGCGATGAAGTTCACCGCGAACACCCCAAGCGTGAACTGGGTCACCCGCAACACGCGCTCCGAGCCGGTGGCCAGGAATAGACCGGGGCCGATCGTGCTCGGGTTGAGCGAGTCGGCCAGCCCCACTGACAGCACCACGCCGATGAGACGCAGCACGGCTAAGCTCGGGCGAGTGCCCCGGTCTGCATATGACGATACTTCCACGTCGGTGGGTCAGCGAGATCATCCAAACCGGGTGATGCCAGCGGTGCGGGTCATGGTGGTCGACGATCAGGAGATCTTCCGCTCGGTGTTGCGCGAGTTGGTGGCGGCGACCGAGGGATTCGTCCTGGCCGGCGAGGCGACTTCGGGCGAGTCGGCGCTGGCCGCAATGGACGGCGAACGCGGGCCCGATCTGGTGGTGATGGATGCGCTGATGGAGGGCATGGGCGGCATCGCCGCGGCGGGCGAGATGGTGCGCCGCGACCCGGATCGGGTTGTCCTGCTCGTGTCCGTGCTCGACGTAACCGATCCCGAGGCGATCGCAGGCGGCCGCGAGCGGATCGCGTTCGTCCCCAAGCACGACCTACGCCCACAGCTCCTGCGCGACGTCTGGGAAATTCACAGACCGCAGAGCTAGCCGCGGCGGCTAAGGCTCGCGAATCCTAACGCCGGCTAAGCGGAAGTTTTCATGGTTGAGATGTTGAATCCCGCTTCGTGGTGCGGGATTCGGGTGGTTTTGGTTGGTGTGGCTTTGGCTACGTGTGGAGCTTGATGTCGAGTAGTTCGAGGGCGCGGGCTTGGAGGGTTGTGGGGGTGGTGAGGCGCGAGAATGTGTGCTCGGTGGTGGTGGCGCGGATGTGGTTGCGGGTGAGGGTGCCTAGGTCGGCGAGCAGGTCTGGGAGTGTGTGGGCGGGGAAGTCTTCGGCGGTGCGGGCGCTGCCGGCCTTCGCCTGGGCTGACGGGGAGCGGGTGGCCGGTTTGACGGGGTCGGTCGGTGTGAGTGGCGTGTCGTCGGTGAACAGCAGTGGCGTGAGGCGCTGCTGGAGTTCGTAGGCGACGTAGTAGGCGAGCATGCATAGGAACACGTGCGCTCTGACGCGGTCTTCGAGGTGGTGGTGGATCGGGCGGATCTCGATCGTGTCCTTCATGGTTTTGAACGCGTGCTCGGCGAGCTTGAGTTGCTTGTAGGCGCGGACCGCGGCCGGCGCGCCGAGCCGGGGCGCGGGGAGGGTGGTGCGGATCACGTAGAGCCCGTCCAGGGCGGCCTCGCTGATGATCTGCTCGCTGTTGCGCTCATACGCGAACGCGCCGTCGGCGATCTGCAGGGTGAAGTGCTTGGCGACCTTGTACTTGTTGATCACGCGCCCGGCGCGTTGGCCGATAGTGCCGGCGCCGGCGGCGCGGAGGCTTCCGCGGGGCCCGGTGACCATCGCTGTGACCTTGTCGAGCTCGGTCTCGGTGGCGGTGAGCAGGTCTGCGCGTTTGCGGGCGCGTTCGGCCGCGACGGCCGGGTTGCGGCACACCACGAGCCGTTCACCGGGGAACGCGGTCGAGGTGATCTCGGCGAGATTGACCTCATCGAATAGCGACAGTTGCAGCTCGCCGGAGTTCACGAGCGAGCGGATCTGGGCGGACTTCAGCGCGCTGATGAAGTCAACGCCCTGCTGTTTGAGGCTGGCGGCGTGGGCTTGGGTGATCATCCCGCGGTCGCCAACGAACACGACGTTCTCGATCCCAAAGTCCTGGCGGATGGTATGGATCGTGTCGGGGACGGTCTGTTGATCCTGAATCCGGCCTGCGTGGACGCGCACGCCAACCGGGCGGCCGTCCGGGCTGCAGATCAGCCCGTAGTTGACTTGCAGCTTGCCCTCGCGGCCGTCGCGGGAGTATCCGAGCGTCGCGAGCGGGCAGCAGCGACCCTCGACGTAGCTCGAGGACAGGTCATAGAGCACGAACCCATCGCCCTCTCCGGCGTCCTTGAGGTGGCGTCGCGCGAGCGTGCGCTCGATCCGGTCCTGGCGCTCGAGCAGCCAATCCATCGCAGCCAGCAACTCGCCCTCGGTGACCTCGCCCAGCTCAAGCTCGTCCGCCAGCGTCGTCTGCCCGAAGCGCCGGGTCGCTGACAGCTTCGACCCGGGGGCGATCAGCCGCTGGACGATCATCGCGACGACCAGGTCCCGCTCCCGGCACGCGTCGCGGCCGAGTAGCCGCTCGAGATCGAGGTCGCGCAGCACCCCCATGACCGCGGCGACGTGGCCGTGCGGCAGCGACCGCGTGATCTCGAAATCTTCGTTGAGGTCGACGAGCACTCGGCCGGCGAGCATCGCGCGGATCGCGTCGATCACCTCGATCGGGAGGTGTGAGAGGTTCCCGAGGTTCTCGTGGCGGACCTTCCCCTCGGCGTCGCGATAGGAGCGGCGAAGCAGATGCGAGGTGTACACCACACCGCCCTTCCCCTTCGTCCTGATTGTGGCTACGTGAGCCGATCCTCCACGCTTCGCCATACCAACGACACTAAACCATCAATCGGACAGAAACGACACCATGACTTTGGCTACACACAACCAGCAAAAGAAAGACCCGACCCCCACAAACACTGGGAACCGGGCCCTAGACCCTCAAAAACTTCCGGCTAAGGGCCCGCCCTGAGCTCGGGGTGCGGTGGCCGCGGGCGGGCGCGAACGGGCCGAGCAGGTCGTAACGGTACTCGGGACGGGCCGCCACGTCGATCGTCTCCCCTTCGACCGGCGTCAGCGTGACCACGATCGCCTCCTCGCCGTTCAGCCGCAGCCGCTTGCGCTCGGCCGCGCTGGCCGGGCGCGCCGACGCCTCGCTGGCCCACACGAGCGCCTCCTTCCACGCCCCCGGCAGGCCGCGGAACGCGAACACGTCGTGCACCCACAGCCCATGACCGGGCGACCAGCGATCGTTGCGGGATCGCCGGATTCGCACCGGCACGTTGCCCGGTCGCCGGCGCAGGGCGCGGTCGCTCAGGGCCAGCGTCACGATCGCCGCCGCGCACAGGGACAGCAGCACGGCGGCCGCGGCCACGATGACCCAGGTCACGGGCGACCCCTCGGCCGATCTTGCCGGGCGGTGCGCCCACGAAGTGGGGGCATCCAGAACCTCACCGCACTTCTCTCTCTCCAAAAATGCTTCGCTTCAATCCCCACAAGGCGCGACCGAGGCAATCTGGCACGCCTGGCCCGCCCACGCCTCATCCGATTCGGATGACCCGCCGTCAGTGCAGGGGATACGGAGGCGAACCGTCCCCGGGAGTTGGACTCCTCGCCGCGCGTCGCGCCAGCGCACGCTGGGCGAGCAAGGTCAGACAACCCGCGAGCAGAAGCATCGCGATGTTGATCCCCAGCACGAGCAGCGCGCCGGCCGCCTGCGTCACCGCGCCGTCGCCGGCGGCCACCCCTAGATACGCCGAGGCCGGAATGGTCGTGACCGAGATCGCGACGCCGACCGACGAGCTCGCCCTCGTCTCGAGCGCCAGCATGCCCGCGACCCCGGCCGCAAAGGCAACGATCGGCGTCGAGATGTTGACCGTGGAGAGGCCCTCTAGGAGGGCGCTCTCCCCGATATGGAAGCCGGCCGGCAAGAGGTCCAGGTGGCGCAGGATGAACGTCATCACCCCTCCGACGAAGCAGGCGACGCCGAGGCCGATGGTCAGCGTCGCGAATCCGCGCCCGGCCAGCCACCAGCGACGCAGGACGAGCGCAGTCGCGGTCGCGGTGATCGGCAGCGTGTCGGGGCTGATCGCCATCGCGCCCACGATCAAGATCCCGTTGGAGTAGATCACGCCGAAGGCGGCGATCACGCCCGCGGTGACCATGAACACCAGGTAGCGCGCGAGCGGGCGAGCGTTAGCGCCCGCCTGGCTCAGCAGGTCGGCCCAGACGACGCTCGCCAGCGGGCGCGAGGCAATCGCGGGGCCGATCTCGTCGAGCCGCAGAACCACGATGTCCTCCGGCGCCACGCCCAGCCGGCGAACCTGCGCGAGCGCGAGGTCGACCGCATCGCTCGAGAGGTCGGCGGTCACCATCTCCGTGCCCGAACCGCCGTCGAGCGTCCTCATGACGTGGCGCGAGCCCGCCAGCGCGCGCAGATGGTCGGCCACCTCGACCATCGCCGGCGCGGCCCCGAAGACCCGGAGCTGCACCACGCTATTCCGGGGTGCGACCGACGCGCCGGACGCGGTCATCCACGGCGCCGACCGCCAGGACGTAGGCCGCATGGGTCATCAGGCTGGTCGCCATCACGTCGGCCGCCCACCGCCACGGTGGCGGAGTGCGGCCGAGGAGCGGGAACAGCGAAAAGGTCGCGCTCATCAGCGTGCCGCCGAAGGCTACGCTCGCCCACGGCTCCGACACCCGGCGGCGGAGCAGCCCATGCCAGATCCCGAACGCGGAGCCGTAGCTCCAGCGCAGGATCAGGCCGAGGTCGTTTTCCTCGCGCGCGGTCACGTGCGGTAGGTGCATGATGCTGGCCACGATCTGGCCCGGCACCAGCGAATCGTCGTAGTCGAGCGAACCCCGGTGGTTGGATCGCAGCCGCCGCTCGGCGGCGTACGCCAACGTCAGCGCGGTGGTCCCGGCGGCTCCGGCGAGCACGCTGCGAACGGGCCAAGCTACCTTCATCGTGCCTGGCATTTCACTCGCTGCCCAGCCGCGCGACATCACACCAATCGGATGATTCTGAGCGTACTGAAGGAACCACTCAGGAGTTGTCGGCCGGGTTGGGGGAGGAGGGCGCCCGCCGCCCGGCGAAGTTGCCCACCAGCACGCCGATGACCGTGACTAGATACAGCTGGCCCATCAGCATCTCGAGCACCGCAAGCGCGTGCCCGACCGGGGTCTTCGACGTGTAGTCACCAAAACCGGTCGTGGTCAGCACGGTGAACGAGTAGTACACGCGGACCCCGTTGCCGACGTTCGACGCCTGCTCGAAGTACTTGCCATGGTCGACGCGCGAGACAAACCCGATCAACGATCCGAACAGCAGGCCGACGACCAGATAGATGGCCAGGGCTCCGGCCACCGCCTGGATCGTGACCCCCTTCTGCCCAATCAGACGCCACAGGCCTCCGCCCAACGTGATCGGAATCAGGGCGAGGACCAGCGTGCTGATCAGGAACGTAGCCCCGTCGGAGATCACGCCCGTGGAGACCAGAACCACGACGATCACGGCGGCAACGCCGACGATCACGGCCCGCACGCCCCGCAGCAGGCGCTCGCTAGTGCGCGACGTGGCCACCGCGACGGTCAGCGCCGACCCGACCAGCGCCAGCGACACCGCCCTCGCCCAGCCGGCGTCGGGCGCAATCACCTCGAACACGAGCGCCACGAGCAGGATCAGGAAGACGACGCCATACCGGAACGGCGCGGCCGACGCCGCCTCCGAAGTGTCCGCCGGGGCGGTGGTCACGGCCGTCCCGGCTCGACCGAGACCACCCGGTCGCAGAGATCAATGCCCTCGGTGCGGTGCGTGATCAGCAATACCGTACGGCCACCGGCGGTCGTGAAGACGTCGTGGATGAGCTCATCCGCGGTGGCCGGGTCGAGGTGCGCGGTGGGCTCGTCGAGGATCAGCACCGGCCGGCCGGCGATCAGGGCACGCGCGAGCAGGATGCGCTGACGTTGCCCGCCCGACAGCTCGCGTCCGTTCTCGCCCACCAGCGTGTCGAGACCGTCCGGAAGCCCCTCGATCCACTCCCAGATCCGCGCGCGCGCGAGTGCGGCGACGATCTCGGCGTCGGTGGCCTCGGGCTGGGCCAGGCGCACGTTGTTACGGATGCTGGTCGAGAACAGGTGCGATTCCTGCCCGGCGAGCGAGATCACGCCGCGGACGTCGGTCTGGCGGTAGTCGCGCAGGTCGTGGCCGGCGAGGGTGACCCGCCCGTGCTCGGGATCCAGGAAGCGGAGCAACAGGTTGGTGACGGTCGTCTTGCCCGCACCGCTCGGTCCGACGAGCGCGACCCGCTCTCCCGGCTCGAGCGTGAGGGAAAACCCCGCGAGCGCGGGTCGCGGCTGGCCGTCGTAACGGGCCCGGACGTCGTCCAACGCAACCGCGAACGGCCAGCTCGGCGCGGCGCGGGGCCGCTCCGGGTCGCGGACGTCGGCTTCGCGGTCGGTGAGCTCGAGGACCCGGCGGGCGGCCGCCAGGGTCGCCGGCACGTCTCGGGCGGTGGTGGTGAGCGGCGACACGGCGTCGAAGGAGGCCAGCGCGAGCAGCGCCAGCATCGCCAACAGCACGCGATCGAGCCGTCCCCCGGCCACCGCTTCGGCGGCCACGGCAGTCACCCCGGCGACGGTGGCGCCGGCGACGACGAGCCCGAGCGCGTCGCCCAACCCGGTGGCGAGCGCGTCGCGGCGGGCCAGCTTGACCAGCGCGCCGTCGGCGCGGCGGACGCGGGCCAGGGCGGCGGGCTCGGCGCCGTAGGCGACGAGCTCCGGCGCCGCGTCGAGCAGCTCGATCACCTCGGCGGCGAGCTCGCCCCGGGCAGCCGCCTGGCGCTGGGCGGCCCGGCGAGCCAGCAGGCCCCCGACCACCGGAACCGGGATCGCGGCCACGAGGAGTCCGGCGGCGAGCACCAGGCCCGCGCTGGGGAGCACGGCGGCGGCGGCGCCGACCGAGACCGCGCCGGCCAGGAGCCCCACGAGCGGCGGCAAGATTCCCCGCAGGTGGAGGTTCTGGAGCGCTTCGACGTCGGCCACCATCCGGGACAGCAGATCCCCGTGCCGGTAACCCTCGAGCTGCGCCGGGGCCAGCGGCTCGATCCGCTCGTACACCCGCACACGGACCCGGCCGAGCACACGGAGCGCGAGGTCGTGGGACGCCAGCCGGTCGAGGTAGCGGGAGAGCGGGCGTCCGATGCCGAAGACGCGGACGAGCACGATCGTGACCTCGAGCGACAGGATCGCCGGTCGCTCGGCGGCACGCGAGATCAGATAGCCGGCGGTGGCCATCAGGCCGACCCCGAGGACGACGGTCAGCGCTCCGAGGATCGCGGCCAGCGCGACGCGGAGCCGGGGCGCGCCGGCCAGCGACAGCAGCCGCGGCAGGGTCCGGGTCACGCCGCCCGGCTCCCCTCGACGCTCGCCGCGATCCCATCCACGAGGTGGACGACCCGGTCGGCGTGGCGGACCAGCTCGGGGCGGTGGGCGATCAGCAACACGGTCCGTCCGGCCCTCAGGCGCTCGAGCGCGTCGGAGACGAGCTCGACGCTGAGCGGGTCGAGATCGGCCGTCGGCTCGTCGAGGATCACCAGCGGCGCGTCGCGAATGAATGCTCTGGCCAGCCCGATTCGCCGGCGCTCGCCGGGCGACAGGGTCCGACCGCCCGCGCCCACGACCGTGTCGTACCCCTGCGGGAGCGCGCTCACGAAGCGGTCGGCGCCGGCGAGCTCGGTCGCCTCACGCACGCGCTCATCCGATGCGATCGCGTCGCCGAGCCGGATGTTGTCCGCGACCGTACCCCGCACCAGGGTGGGAGCTTGTGGTACCCACGCGACCGACCGGCGCCAGCTGGCGGGATCGCAGGCGGCGAGATCGACGCCGCCCACGGTGATCCGGCCCGCGGTCGGCTCGAGCAGACGCAGCAGCAGCGCCGCGACGGTACTCTTGCCGGCGCCGCTGGCGCCGACCAACGCGACGGTTTCGCCCGGATCGAGTTCGAGCTCGAGCTGGTCCAACACCAGCCCCGGTCGGGCGGGGTACGAGAACGAGACGCCCTCGAAGTTGATCGGGGCGACGGCCGGGTTGGGCGCCGACCGCGACCCGCCGGCGTCGATCTCCGGTGGGGCGTCGAGCAACTCGAGCATGCGATCGGCAATCGCCAGCCCGTCGGCACTCGCGTGATATTCGGCCCCGAGGCGGCGAAACGGGAGGTAAAGCTCGGGCGCCAGAATCAGCAGCGTGAGACCGGTCTGCAACCCCAAGTGTCCGTCGACAAGCCGCACTCCCGCGATGACCGCCACCAGCGCGACTCCGAGGGTGGCCGCCAGCTCGAGCACCGAGCCGGATAGGAAGCTGACCCGCAGCGTCCCCATCGTTGCCTCCCGGTAGCGCTCGCTGACCTCCCCGATCGTCGCGATCTGCGCCTCAGCGCGACCGAACGTCCGCAAGGTCGGCAGACCACGGACTACGTCGAGAAAGTGCAATGAGAGCTGGCGCAGCGCCTCCCAGCGCTGGCGGGTGCGGTGCTCGGTGTAACGGCCGATCAACCACATGAACACCGGCACGAGCGGCAGCGTGAGCAGCATCACCAGGGCCGACTCCCAATCGATCACCGCCACGAACGCGAGCACCGCCAGCGGTACCACGGTGGCCAGCACTACCTGCGGCAGATAGCGGGCGAAATACCCCTCGAGGGCCTCAATGCCTTGCACCGAAGCGGCTGCGATCTCGGCTCCCTCGACGCCGTCGACGGCGGCGGGCTGCGCGCAGACGCGGTGCCCCACGAGCGCCACGCGCAGCTCCGAGAGAATGCTCCAGGCGGCGCGGCGACCGGCGACCTCCATCGACCACCCGAGCGCTCCACGGACCACAAACGCCAGCACGAGCAGAACGATGTCCCCGGTGACGGCGCCCAGCGGGGCCCCATCGAACACGCGCGCGACGATCCGCGCCAACAGCGTCGCCTGCAGCAGCACCGGGACGATCGACGCCGCCCCGAGCGCGGTATCGACGGCGAGCAGCGGCCGGGCCGACCTCGTTCGCTTCAGCAGGCGCGGGTCGAGGGCACGCACATCTAGCCGACGTGGCCTTGCAGCTGGGAGACCTCGACGAGCCCCGCGTCGACCCCCGCCCCATCGAGCACGTCCATCAGCTTCAGGTGATGGGCGTCGAACTGTTCGCGAGACTCCCATACCTCGAACATGTGCACTTCGTCGTCATCGCCGTAGCTCGTGTGGAGGACCCGACCGTCCGGGTCACCGTTTCCCCGCTTCTGGAGTTCCTGGATCACCTCCTCGTATTCGGCCTTGCTCATCTTGTGCGGGACGATGCGAACAGCAATCGGCATTGGTGGGAACCTCCTAGGACGGCGCCGGATCGTCGACCATCGGCGTGCGTTCGGTGCTGGGTAGCTCACCGGTGATCACCTGGGCTTGGCGGGAGCCGAACAACGCCGATATCCAAGTCGTGAAGACCGTCAATCGCCTGCCCCCAACGCCACCGAGGTAGAACAGATGCACGCCCAAGTACAACAGGAAAGCAGGTAATCCCCAAAGTCTGATGCCCCGGATCTCGCACACCGCGCGGCCTTGGCCGACGACCGCCAGCTGGCCCTTGTCGAAGTAGCGAAACGCGGTCGTCGCTCCGGGCTGCCCGCGACGGATCCCGTCGGCGACGTGGCGTGCCTCCTGGATCGCCACCGTGGCCAGGCCCGGGAGCGGCTTGCCGTCGCGACCGGCGAGGCTGGCGGCGTCGCCGATCACGGAAATCTCCGGATGTCCGGGCAGCGTCAGGTCGGGGTTGACCTGCAGGGCCCCAGCCCGATCGGTGGTGGCGCCAGCGGCTCGCGCCAGTGCGCCCGCGAGCGCCACCGGGCGGACCCCGGCGGCCCAGACCACGGTCCGGGTCGGGATGCGGACGGTATCATCGCCGACCTTGACCGTCGCCCCGGAGGCGTCGACCGCCTTCACCGTCGCACCCAGGCGCACCGTGACGCCGATTCTGGCGAGCCCCCTCGCCGCCTTGGCCGAGGTGGACTTGTGGAACGACGGCACCACGCGGTCGCCCGCGTCGCACAAGATCACCTTTGTCCGGGTGGGGTTGATCCGCCTGAACTCGTGCCGCAGGTAGTGGCGCGCGAGGATCGCGATCTGGCCGGAGATCTCGACCCCGGTTGGTCCGCCGCCGACCACCACGAAGGTGAGCCATTGCTCGACCGTCTCCTGGTCCGGTGCGCGCTCGGCCTCCTCGAACGCTCCGAAGATCCGGTTGCGCAGCTCGACCGCGTCAGCGAGCGTCTTCAGCGGAGCCGACACCGCCCGCAACTCATCGTGGCCGAAGTAGGAAGTCTGGCCGCCGCAGGCCATAATCAGGATGTCGTAGCCGATCCGCTCGCCGCGCTCGAGCACCACCTCACGCCGCTCGACGTCGATATCGGTGGCCGTGGCCATCAGCGTGGTGGCGTTGCGCTGTTCTTTGAGCATCCCCCGGATAGGCGCCGCCGTCTGGCCCGAGGACAGCTGGCCGGCAGCGACTTGGTAGAGCAGCGGCTGGAACGCCTGGTGGTTGTGGCGGTCGATCACGGTCACGTCGACCGCGACGTCTTTCAGCCCCTGGGCCGCGGCGTAGCCCCCGAACCCACCGCCGACGACCACCACTCGCGGCCGCCGCGGAACGGCGCCGTCAGGTGGCGGAATGATCGGCCTCCGCTGGGATGGAGGCGCCGAGCCGGTCGAGCAGGTGATCGCCCACCCGCAGCCCGTTGGCCATCGCGGTCAGCCCGGGGTTGACCGCGCCGATACTGGGGAAGAAGCTCGTGTCGACCACGTACAGATTGTCGAGCTCGTGGGTTCGGCAATCGGTATTCAGGGCGGAGCTGGCGGGATCGCTGCCGAATCGGCAGGTGCCGGCTTGGTGGGCGCAGCCGGCGACCGGGATCTCGTTCTTGAGATAGGCATGATGCGGGAGGAGATGGTCGTGATGCATCCCGAGGTTGGCGAGCATCGACTTGAGCTGGTGGTAGAGCCGGTCCTTGGGCTCTTCGTTGCTGGCCTTGTAGCTGATCGCGATATTCCCGTCGCTGGCGAGCGTGACCCGGTTATCCTGACGCGGAAGGTCCTCGGTCGAGAGCCAGAAGTCGACCGCGTGGCTGGCGACGTCTTCCAGCGACCATGACGGCGCGAACCGCGTCTCCCCCGGCTTCTCGCCTCGGAACATGGGCGCCTGGGACTTCCCGACCATCTGGATGTTCCCCATCGGATACTCGTAGGCGTCTGAGGCGAAGTAGAAGTCGTTGACCCCGAGCGTCTTCTGGAACACCGTCGGGTTCTCTTCCTTGGAGAGAGCGAGCACGGCCTGGCTGTTGTGAAACATGTAATTGCGGCCCACCTGGTCAGAGCCGTTGGCCAGCCCGCGCGGATGCTTGTCGCTCGCCGATGCGAGCAGCAGCTTCGCGCTGTTCGCGGCCCCACAGGAGATGACCACGATGTCACCCTCGAACGTCTCAGTCTTTCCGTCGTGCTTCGCGACCACGCCGGTGACCACGGTGCCCTCCCGATTGGTGTTCAGCTTGATCGCCTCGGCGCCCGTGAGCAGGGTCACGTTCGGATGCTCGATCGCCGGCCGGACGCCGATCACCTCGGCGTCCGATTTGGCGTGCACCAGGCACGGGAAGCCGTCGCAGTTACTGCACCGCACGCACTTGCTGAACGGCATGTTCTCCTCGAGCAGGCGAATTCCGCAGGGCGCGTGGAACGGATGCAGGCCTTCCGCGGCCAGGTCGTCGGAGAGCTGCTGGATCCGCGGCTCGTGCGAGACGGCCGGGAACGGGTAGGGCGCGCTGCCCGGCGGATCCGTCGGGTCCTCGCCGCGCGCCCCGTGCACCTCGTAGAGCTGTTCGGCCTGCGTGTAGTACGGCTCCATCTGCTCGTAGGAGATCGGCCACGCCGGCGAGATGCCATCCTGGTGGCGCAGCTCGCCGAAGTCCTCTTTGCGCAGCCGGTACAGCGCAGCCCCATAGAGCTTGGTCGCGCCGCCGACGTAGTAGTGGACCTGGGGCTGGAAGGCGGAGCCGTCCGCGTAATACCACTTGTCGGGACTGACATAGCGGCCGTCGACGAACACGTCCTGGGCGAGCCAGTTCTGCGGTTCGCGCGGCAGCCAGCCGCCCCGCTCGAGCAGCAGAATCCGCTTGCCCGATGCCGCCAGCCGGTGGACCAGAGTCCCGCCGCCGGCGCCGCTGCCGACCACGATCACGTCGTAGTTGCTCATCCTTCGATCTCCTTCAGCATGTCGGCGAGGACAATGCGCCCGGCCGCTTCGACCAGCGCGAGGTGAGAGAACGCTTGGGGAAAGTTGCCCAGATGGCGGCCGGTGTCGACGTCGAATTCCTCGGCGTACAAATACAGCGGCGAGGCGACCCGGGAAAGGCGCTCCATCAGATCCCGCGCCTGCTGCATCTCGCCGATGATCGCCATCGCCGAGACCAACCAGAACGAACAGATCAAGAACGTCCCCTCCTTGCCCGACAGTCCATCATCGGTTTCATCGGTCCGGTAGCGGAGCACGAACCCGTTCTCGGTCAGCTCATCGGCGATCGCCAGCACGCTCGCACGGAGCCGTTCATCGTCGCCCGGTAGGAACCCGAAGATCGCGGCCAGCAGCGTCGAGGCGTCGAGCGCGTCGGTGTCGTAGTGCTGGCGTAGCACCCCGCGCTTATCGACACCGTGCTCGAGGATGTCGTCCTTGATCTCGGTCGCGGTCTGCCCCCAGCTTTCGGCGAGGCTATCGTCGCCGCGAATCGCCGCGAGCTTGGACGCGCGGTCCAACGCCACCCAGCACATCAGCTTCGAGGAAACGTATTGCTGCGGCTTGCCCCGCGCCTCCCAGATCCCCTGGTCCGGTTGCTGCCACACGGCGATCGCGCACTCGGCCTGCGACTTGACCAGCGGCCACAACCGCCGCGGCAGGCGCTGGCTGCGGCGCGTGTGCAGCAGAACCGAATCGAGCGCGGCTCCGAAGACATCGTTCTGGCGCTGGTCGAAGGCGCCATTGCCGATCCGGACCGGATGCGCGCCGCCATAGCCCGAGAGCTCGTCGCGGAACGTCTCGGTCAGATCGCGGCGACCGTCGATCCCGTACATGATCTGCAGGGCGCCGTCTTCGTTGCGCTCGAGATCGGCCACGAACTGCATGAACTCGTCGGCCTCCCAGTCGAGGTTGAGGTAGTGCAGTGCCTGGAGCGTGAACGTAGAATCGCGGATCCACGTGTACCGGTAGTCCCAGTTGCGCTCCCCGCCCGGAGTCTCCGGCAACGAGGTCGTCAACGCCGCCACCGTCGCCCCCGTCGGCATGTACGTGAGTCCCTTGATCGTCAGCGCCGAGCGCTGAATCATTGGGCGCAGGTTGTGATCGGGGATCCGCGCCCGCGCCAACCACGAGCGCCAGAATCGCGTCGTGGCCTCCAGCTGCTGGTTTGCCTCCTCGACCGAAGTCGGCGCTGCCAACCCCTCCTCCCACGACAACGCGCAGTACAACTGCTCCCCTTCCTTGAGCGAGTGCCTGGCTCGCACCCGACTCCCCTCCACCCCGAGCAGCAGGTCAGTCACGAGCCGGAACGTCTGCCCGGCGCCGGTCGCGTCGGCGCTGTGGCGATCATCGGCGAGCGACCACTCGGCCGGCGCGCGGCCGTAATCGAACGCCGGCTCGCAGACCAGCTCGATCTCCACCGTACCGTCGATACACGCCACGGTACGCACGAGCACGTGTTCGGCGTCCTCGTCCGCAGGAGGACGCGTATGCGGAGTGATCGTGTCCTCGCCCCGGTGCGGACCCATCGTCAGCGCATCGCGCACCATCGCCCACCCGGTCGGCGTCTTCCACGCCGTGACCAGCGTGTTCGTCCCCGGCTCATACGTACGGCCGCTCGGCACGTTGATCCCAAACGGCCCGACCCGGAACGAGCCCGCCTCACGATCCAAGAGCGATCCGAACACGCTCGGCGAGTCAAACTTCGGGATGCACAGCCAATCGATCGCTCCGTCCGGCGCCACCAGAGCCCCCGTGTGGCAGTTCGACAGGAACGCGTAATCGGCGATCGGCGTGAACGGCGACGGCACCGCCGCACTCGGCATCACCGAAGCCCTCGCCGCGGCGTCCTCGATCGCGCTCGTGGCTGCGGCGGTCGCCGCCGCCGTGACGGCCGGCGCGCCGCCATCACCGGCCTTCCTCGGCGTGCGCTTGGCCTTGTCGGTGGCGCTCATGACCCCACCCACGGATCGTGCCAGGGTCCGTACGGGCCCAGGAGCTTGTCGGCCTCCGTGGGTCCCCACGATCCCTTCGCATACGGATGCACCGGCGGCGCGCCATCGCTCAGCGGCTGCATCACCCGCCAGGTCTGCTCGACGATGTCCTGCCGGGTAAAGCGCCGGCTGTCGCCGGCCATCGCGGCGGACAGCAACACCTCGTACGGCGTCGGGCCCTCGCCGCCCTGAGTGGCGAACTCCATGTCCATGCTGACCTGCTCGGGCTCGACCGATTCGTGGCGCTGAGCCTCGAACAGTAAGCGGACGCCGGTGGAAGGATCGAGCCGGATGATCATCTGGGTATGCCCCGCCCTCCGCGGCCAGTCGATGAAGCCGAGCCGTGGCGGACGGCTGAACACGACCCGCAGCTCGGTCTGCGTGATTGGCAGGCATTTTCCGGTGCGGATGAACCACGGCACGCCCGCCCACCGCCAGTTGTCGATCTCGAGCCGCAGCGCGGTGTAGGTCTCGGTCGTCGAACCGGGCTTCACGCCGTCGATCTGTTGGTAACCCTCGTACTGACCCCGCACGTAGTGCTCCGGATCTGCCTTCGGCATCGAGCGGAACACCGAGAACAGGCTGTTCTTGAGCGTGTTGGCGTCCCCCGCCGCCGGGGGCTCCATCGCCGCCGCCGCGATCAACTGCATCAGATGGTTGACGACCACGTCGCGCAGCGCGCCCACGGGATCGTAGAAGTGGCCGCGATCCTCGACCCCGAAGCTCTCCGCCATCGTGATCTGCACCGAGGACACGTAGTTCCGGTTCCACACCGGCTCGAACATCGTGTTGGCGAAACGGAGATAGAGAAACTCCCCCACCCCCATCTTGCCCAGAAAGTGATCGATCCGGTAAAGCTGCGACTCGTCGATGTACTGATGGATCTCGTCCGCCAGCGCGCGAGCGGACGCCAGGTCGTGACCGAATGGCTTCTCCACTACCACGCGGGCCGAGCCCGTCAGCCCCGCATCGTGAAGACCCTTGATCACACGGCCAAAGAGAAACGGAGGAATCTCGAGGTAGAACACCGGGGTCCGCGCGTCGCCGACGGCGGTCTTTACCCGCTGATACGTCTGGTCGTCGTCGAAGTCTCCGCTGACATACGACAACCGAGCGGCGAACCGCTCGAACACCTTCTCATCGAGCTTCTCGCCGGTGTTCACAATTGCCGTCCGCGCGTGCTCGCGCAGATCGTCGTCCGACCAGTCGCTGACCGCGACTCCGATGATCGGACAGCCCAGCAGGCCGCGTTTCTCGAGCCGGTAGAGCGACTGGAAGGTCATCACTTTCGCCAGATCGCCCGTGATTCCGAAGATCACGAACACATCGGCTACGGGCTCGCTCCCGTCGGTGCTCGGGCCGGCAGTGGTCATGCGGGATTCGGCTGCCGTCGTCATAGGTACGTCCCTTCCGGTGGCAGGGTTCACTCGGGACCGGGATTGTCGACTCGGGCCTCTTGGCCTCCATCACCTGATCGGGGTGAAGTTGGCCGCGGTTCGCGATGCCCGGGAGCGATCGCCGGGCGCCCGGGCCCGGCGAACGCTCAGCACTTCGACTTGCTGGCGTTCTCGAAATTGGTCACGGCGGTGACGACCCCGCTGGCCGCGGTGGCGATCGATGCGATCTGCCCGGGGGTGGGACTCGACGTGACTGCCTTGACCGCGCTCTCGAGTGAGCTAACCGAGGACTTGAGCGCGCTTGTCTCGCTCGGGAAGTCGCTCTTGGCCGAGTTGACCACCGAGTTGGCGCTGCTCTGGATCTTCTGCAGCTGGGACTGCAGCCCGCTGATGCCGCTCGAAGCGTTCAGGCTCGTGAGGCCCTTGATGGAGTTCTCCAGGTTGGTGCGGTCCGTGCAGTAGGCCGGCTTGCTCGAGCCGCACCCGGCGACCGCGAGGACCGCGGCCACGGCCAGGCAACCGCCCAACCGGCGCGCCGCCGAGCGAAGCTCGCGACCGCGCGTGGGGAAGGAATTTGCGCCGCTTCTCATGATGTGCTCACCTCGAAAGCTAGGGGACCGCAGTACGCCTTCACGTAGAGTGCCATCGTCGCACCGGCACCGACGGGAGCGCCGCGACCTCGGCCTTGGTCAGCCGGATCGTCACCATATCGCTCCCGACCTTTTTCACCGCGCCGATCGGGATCGTCACCTCGCGGCGTCCCCACAGGTGGCCTCGCTCGAGCACGAAATGGGTGATCTGAGCCTGATCGACCAGGAAGCCCTCGACCCGTCCCAGGTAATGGCCGTCGGATGACATCACGACGCTCGTCCGGCGCACCTCGACCTCGCCCTTCGGCACCCGGTCGTAGAGCACGGTCACCTCCGAGCCAAGACCGGGGGTCGCGGTCGGGAACTCGGCGTCGTAATACGGCAGCGCGTAGACCTCTTGGACGCTGACGTCCCAGTCGGGATCGTCGACCGGCAGCTGGTTGACGCGCAGGTAGGCCACCTCGTGGGCCGGCGGAAGGCGGCGAACCTCCTCGATCGTGCAGCGAAGCTGGATCTCGGAATCGCCGGCCGTGTTGTCGGCCATGTCGATCGGAACCAGCCGGGCCTGGCCGTGCTGATGGAGCGGCTGGACGACGAGATGGGTCACCCGCTTGGCGATCGGATCGATCACCACGTCGTCCAGCTCGCCGAGCGGGCCGTCCTGGCAACGAACCCGTTTGCCGAGCTCGAGGAGTCCACCGGAGCGCGCGCGGTCGGTCTCACCGGAGCTCGCCCCGGGGGACCCAACGTCACCGGGCTGCACGCGTTCGGACAACCTGGCCAGAGTTTCGCCGACCCCCGGAGGTCCGCCTCACCCCGATCGGATGAGTCGGCTCAGCGGCTCGTTTTCAGTTGCTCGTAACGGGCGGATCGATCGGGATCTCAGCGGCCACGCGCGTCCCGTGGCCGACGATCGTGTCGACCCCGAAAACGCCGCCGAGAGCCTCGACGCGATCGCGCAGGCCCTGGAGTCCGGAGCCGCCCGTTTCAGTCGCGCCGCCGACGCCGTCGTCGACGATCTCGAGTGCCAGCACGCCGCGCGCGATCCCGGCACGGAGCCGGATCGACGTCGCTTGGGCGTGCTTCTGAACGTTCGTGACCGCTTCGGCGAGCACGTAGTAGGCCGTCGCCTCGGTCGCATCCGGAAGCCGGCTGGTCGGCAGTTCCACCACCTTGATGGGAATGGGACAGTTGCGGGCAATCCCGGTGATCGCGGTGGCCAGCCCTTGCTGGGCCAGCATCGGGGGGTAGCGGCCGTGGCCCAACTCGCGCAGCTCGGCGATGATCACGGCCAGCTCCTGCTCAGCCGCATCGAACAGCGGCTGTGCCAGGTCCGGCTCTGCTCGCGCCCGCTCCGCGCCCAGGCGGAGGCGGACCATCAACGCCGTCACCCGCTGCTGCGCGCCGTCGTGGATGTCGCGCTCGAGCCTCCGCCGCTCGGCATCAGCGGCCTCGACGAGCCGGGCGCGCGAGGCCCACAATCGCTCGGCAAACCGTTCTCGCTCGGTCACGACGGCGGCCAGACACAGGGTCGAGAACGCTGCCACCGCGATGTAGAGCTGGGTCTCGAGCACGCTGCGGGTCAGCGAGTGCGATAGGAACGGGCCGACGTAATGGGTGGTCGCCCACACGGCGAACCCAGCCGACACGGCCACGGCCACGGTTGCCCCCTGCTGACGTAACCGCAACGCGCTCCAGATCAGTCCCGGAAACACGAGATACACCAGCGGACGATGGCTGTGGAACGACAGGGCGCTGAGCGCGATGATGGCGGCAAACCCCAGCCCGGCTTCGACTCGGCGGTTGCGCCACAAGTTGGGCTGGAGCGGACGAAACCAGGCCAGCGCTAACGCGACAACGAGCAGGGCCCCGGTCGAGTCGCCCAGCCACCAAGTGCGCCAGACCTTGGGGACCTCGTGGGCCGTAATGACATCCCCGAGCAGCAGCGAGAGGGAACCGATCGTGGCGCTCAGCGCGGTGCCCATCGAGATCGCGATCATCATCCGTCCCACTCCGCCGACCGTGGCCAGCGGTGACCCCCGCCGGACCAGACGGTGCAGGAGGATCGTCGCCACGACGACCTCGAGCAGGTTCCCGAAGGTCTGCCCCAGGGCGGCGCCGAACGGGAGCGCCGAGTAGTTGTTCGACAGCAGGTCGCCGATCACCACGCCGGGCCAGAACTGGACCCCGCGGAGGTACAGGAAGGCGATGCCCACACCGACCGGCAGCCAGGTGATCGCGGCCACCGGGCCGGCGAAATGCAGGGCAAACCCGAAGCGCGCGGTGCCGTAGTAGAGCGCGACCAGCGCCGCGATCGTCACCAGGTAGCGAAACGGCGCTTCGAAGAGCGAGCGCCAACCGGTAGCGGCCTTCCGCGCGGCGTCGGGGGCACCAGTGGAAACGAGACCCACCCCGGCCATGGCGGCAAGGATACCGCTGGCCAGCCGGCTTGGCCGCGCGGGTCGGGTGAGCTCGGATCAGCTCACAACGTTGATAATTCGTCGCCCGGACGACCAAAACTAAGGGTTCACGACAAAATTAGTGGCAGGCTCTGACGAGTGGCTGGGCGTGCCTGGCGTCGCCGACTCGCCCCGATAATACCGGGAGTATTTGAGGGCGAGTCGGCGGCGCCAGGCGAGTCCAGACGCCGTCAGAGACGTCAATAATTCTGTCGTGAGCCCAAGCAAAGGACGCTCGTGCCCGAAGGCCTATCCGCCACTGAAGTCGGCAAGGAGATCGCCGAGCATCGGGAATTACTTAAGGAGAAGGAGCAGGAAGAGCAGGAGCGGACGGCGGAGAAGCGTCACGCCCGGCGAGACCGCCTGCTCTCGATCTCCGAAGCGGTGCTGCTGTCGCTGGTCGCCGTGCTCGCGGCATGGTCGGGCTACTCGGCCGCCAAGTGGGGCACCGAGTCCTCGGTCTCGCTGGCCAAGGCGTCGACCCTACGCGCGGAGTCAAACCGCGCCGACCTGGAGGCGCTGGACATCCGCACGCTCGACTCGGTCTCGTTCAACGCCGTCTTCGCCGCCTTGACGGCGCACGACCCCACCCTCTACCGGATTGCGGTCGATCGCCTACGCCCCGGCTATCGGGTCGCCTTCGACGCCTGGCTGGCCACCCACCCGTTGACCAACCAACACGCGCCACCGGGGCCGTCGTACATGCCCCAGTACAAGATCCCGCAGCAGACACAGGCCAACGCCCTCGACGCAGCGGCGACGGCCTCGTTCGCCAAGGGCGAGTCGGCCGGCTCGACCTCGGACAAGTACATCCGAATCACCGTGTTCCTCGCCACCGTGCTGTTCATCGTGGGCATCAGCAGCCATTTCCCGCTGCGATCGGCGCGCTACGGGATGCTCAGCGTCGCCGTCATCCTGCTGCTGGTCTCGGTGGTCCAGATATTCACCCTGCCCGGGCCACCGTCCTAGACCCGCCGCCTCAGGTCGAAGCCGGCGGCTTAGGCGTCGCCTTAGTCGGGAGCCTGATCACCGCCGCCGAGTGGGCCGCGAGGTGATATTGCGAGCCGACGGCGCTACCGACGCGCCCGCTGTCGGCGGTGTCGAGCTCGACCTGCATCGTCCGTCCCCGGATCCGCACCGGGAGTATGAAATTCACGTCGTTTCCGGCGGCATTGAGGAGGATCAGGAACGAGTCTCCGGTGATCTCGTTGCCCCGCGGATCGGTCTCGTTGATCTCCTCGCCGACGAGGAGCATGCCGAGCGATTCCGCCCAACCCTGGCCCCAGTCCTCATCGCTCATCTGATGGCCGGCCGGGTCGAGCCAGTACAGATCCTTGATGTCGCCGTGGATCGGCCGGCCCTGGAAGAACGTGCGACGACGGAACACCGGCTCATTCGCCCGCAAGTTGATGATCTGCCTGACAAAGCCGTGGAACTTGGCCACCTCGTCGTCGAGGTCCCAGTTCACCCAGCTGATCTCGTTGTCTTGGCAGTAGGCGTTGTTGTTACCAGATTGTGTACGGGCCAGTTCATCGCCGGCCTGAATCAACGGCACGCCCTGACTGAGGATGAGCGTAACCATGAAATTGCGCATCTGGCGAAGCCGGAGCGCTCGGATCTGGATATCGTCGGTCGTGCCTTCGACGCCGCAGTTCCAGCTGTTGTTGTCGTTGGTCCCGTCGTTGTTGTTCTCCTTGTTGACCTCGTTGTGCTTCTCGTTGTAGCTGACGAGGTCTCTAAGTGTGAACCCGTCGTGAACGGTGACAAAGTTGATGCTGGCCGAGGGCCGGCGGCCGTCGTGGTGATACAGATCGCTCGAGCCGGAGAGGCGTGTGCCGAGGTCGGCCAGCTGCTGCTGGTCCCCGCGCCAGAAGCGACGGACGGTGTCGCGGTAGCGTCCGTTCCACTCGGACCAGTTGACCGGGAAATTGCCCACGTCGTAGCCGCCCTCGCCGATGTCCCACGGCTCGGCGATCAGATGGACATCGGTCAGGACCGGATCCTGGATGAGCAGATCGAAGAACGGCGAGAGCCGGTCGAAGGAGCGGAACTGCCGCGCCAGCTCGGGTGCGAGATCGAACCGAAAACCGTCGACGTGCATCTCCTGGACCCAGTAGCGCAGGCTGTCGGTGACCAGCTGGAGCGTGCGGGGATGGCCGAGGTTGAACGAGTTACCGGTTCCCGTGAAGTCGTAGGTGACACGGGGGTCGTCGGCCAGGTGGTAGTAGGCGCCGTTGTCGAGGCCCCGGAAGCACAGCGTCGGTCCGAGCTGGCTTCCCTCGGCGGTGTGGTTGTAGACCACGTCGAGCAGGACCGAGATACCCGCGTCGTGCAGGACAGCCACCATCGTCTTGAATTCCCGGACGACGCTCGCCGGATCGCCCGCCGCCGCCAGGCGGGGATCGGGGGCGAAGAAGCCGAGCGTGTTGTAGCCCCAGTAGTTGGTCACCCCGCGTTCGATCAGCACCGGCTCGGTGACGCGATAGTGGACCGGCAGCAGCTCGACCGTGTTGACGCCGAGATCCAACAGATACTCGATCGCGGCCGGAGAGGCCAGGCCGCCGTACGTGCCGCGCAGCTCGGATGGCACGCCCGGGTTGAGCATCGTGAAACCCTTGACGTGGAGCTCGTAGATGACCATGTCGGCCAGCCGCCGGCGGGGCGGGACCGTCGTCGGCCACGTGAACGCGGTATCGATCACGGCGGCCAGCGGCGCGTGCGGCGCGCTGTCGCGCTTGTCGAACGAGAGATCCTCGTCAGCACTCCCGACGGTGTAACCGAACAGCGAGTCGTCGTAGGTCAGGTCCCGTCCGACCGCCTTCGCATAGGGGTCGAACAGCAGTTTGTGGGGGTTGAATCGCAGGCCCCGATCGGGATCGTAGGGGCCGTGCGCGCGCAGCCCGTAAAGCTGGCCCGGCCGCAGCTCGGGGAAGTACCCATGCCAGACGTCGCCCGTGCGGATCGGCAGCCGCAGCCGCTGGGACTCCTCGACGGAGTCCGGCCCGTCGAACAGGCACAGGTCGATCGCTGTCGCGTTCTCGGAGAAGATGGCCACGTTCACGCCCCGGCCGTCCCAGGTGGCGCCGCGCGGGTGGTTGTTTCCGTGCCACGTCCGCGTCGTGATGCCGGTACTCGCGACCGGCGTCGACGCATCTTGGTGATCGGCGTCTCCAGACAGCGTTGTCATCGCTAGGTGCTCCTTGGGCCATGATGGATCGTCGGGTTGACTGGATACTTGCGCACCGCGGGCGATCGCGCCACCGTGCCTGCCGGGCCGCATCGGGCGTGCGCGCACCATCGCCCATCCGCCTCAGGGTGGCTCGAATGCCCGCGGGACTCGCCGACGGGTCCGCGAGCCGTAAGCTGTGCTCGCCCGCGATCTCACCGCCGCCGCCACGGGGTCTGGCCGGACACCGGCGGGCACCCAGGCGGCTGGCTGGTGCGCACGTTTGCGCGTCCCCATTCTCAGCCAGGAGACTCCGCTCATGACACCTCCGCCGCCGACCCTGAATACCCCCGAGCACCTGCGGCTGGAAGACGCCCGCACCGGAGCCGTCCCGTGGAAGGCCTGGGGCCCTTACCTCAGCGAGCGCCAGTGGGGAACCGTGCGCGAGGACTACAGCGCCGACGGTGACGCCTGGAATTACTTCCCCCACGACCACGCCCGCTCACGCGCGTACCGGTGGGGCGAGGATGGGATCGCCGGGATCTCCGACGACCACCAACGGCTGTGCCTGTCGCTGGCGCTGTGGAACGGCGCCGACGCGATTCTCAAGGAGCGCATGTTCGGCCTCACCAACGGGGAGGGCAACCATGGCGAGGACGTCAAGGAGTACTGGTTCTACCTCGACAGCACCCCGACTCACTCCTACCTCAAGTATCAATACAAGTATCCCCAACAGGCCTTCCCGTACGAGGATCTGCTGACCACCAACGCTCGGCGCACCAAGGAGGAGATGGAGTACGAGCTGATGGACACCGGCATCTTCGACGAGGACCGTTACTTCGACGTGGTCGTCGAGTACGCCAAGGATGCCCACGACGACATCCTGATGCAGGTCACCGCGCACAACCGCGGCCCCGCGCCGGCGACCCTCCATCTGCTGCCCACGTTGTGGTTCCGCAACACGTGGTCCTGGGGCGACGAGGTGACCAAGCCGACGCTCGCCGCGGTCGATGGCGAGTCCGGCATGGCCGCGGCGCGGGCCTCTCACCCGGGGCTGGGCGACTGGCTGCTGCGCGCCGACGGCTCCGCGAACCTGCTGTTCTGTGAGAACGAGACCAACAGCGAGCGTCTGTACGGGGCGCCCAACGCGTCGCCGTTCGTGAAGGACGCGATCAACGATTTCGTGGTCGGCGGTTCGCAGGATGCGGTCAACCCCGAACGGAAGGGCACCAAGGTGGCGGTTCACCACGTGCTCGAGATCGGGGCCGGAGACAGCGCGACGATTCGCGTCCGCCTCACCCACTCCGGCGGTTCAGGGGCCGCGACGCGCGCCAAGCAGCAACCCCTTGGCGCGAATTTCACATCTGTTTTACAAAAGCGGGTTGACGAGGCCGACGAGTTCTACTCCCACGTGATTCCCGCGACGCTACACGCCGACGGCGCGATGGTGATGCGTCAAGCGCTGGCCGGCATGTTGTGGGGCAAGCAGTACTACGAGTACGACGTTCACCGGTGGCTGCGCGAGCACGGCGTCGACCCCTGGGGCGCCAAGGCGCCGTCCAGCACCGTCCGCAACGTCGAGTGGTTTCACATGATGGTCCACGACGTCATCTCGATGCCGGACAAGTGGGAATACCCGTGGTTCGCCGCCTGGGACCTGGCGTTCCACTGCGCCCCGCTGTCCCTGGTCGACGTGGACTTCGCCAAGCAACAGGTCGAGTTGCTCCTCCACACCGGCTACCTCCATCCCAACGGCCAGATTCCGGCCTACGAATGGGACTTCAGCGACGTCAATCCGCCGGTCACGGCGTGGGCCGCGCTGTACGTCTACGAGCAAGAGGCGGGCATCCGCGGCGAGGGCGACCGCGAGTTCCTCGCTCGCGTCTTCAACCGCTTGATGCTCAACTTCACGTGGTGGGTGAATCGCAAAGACCCCGACAACCGCAGCCTGTTCCAGGGCGGGTTCCTCGGCCTCGACAACATCGGGATCTTCGATCGCTCCGCACCGCTTCCGGGCGGCGGCACGCTTGAGCAGGCCGACGGCACCGCTTGGATGGCGCTCTACTGCCAGTGGATGCTCCAGATCGCGGTCGAGCTCGCCAAGGCGGATCCCGCCTACGCCGACATCGCGCTCAAGTTCCTCACCCATTTCGAGTGGATCTCGGTGGCCATGAACCCGCCCGAGGGCGACACCTCCCTGTGGGACGAAGCCGACGGCTTCTACTACGACGTGATACGCATGCCGGATGGCACCCCGATCGAGCTCAAGGTCCGCTCGCTGGTCGGCCTGCTGCCGATGTGCGCCGCGACCGTGTTCGAGCCCGACGTGATCGACCGCCATCCCGAGTTCTGGAACAACATCCAGCAGTTCGTCGCGAACTTCTCCGACGCCCTCCCCGAGCTGGCCGAACTACCGGGGCCCAACCCGGAGGGCGGGCGGATCGCCTCGCTGGTCCACGAGACGCGCCTGCGCAGGATGCTCGCGATCATGCTCGACGAGGACGAGTTCCTCGGCCCCCACGGGATCCGGGCGATCTCGCGCCGGCACCTGGGCGAGCCGTATTACTTCGAATGGGACGGACAGCAGTACGACGTCCACTACCTCCCCGCCGAGTCGGACAGCTACCTGTTCGGAGGCAACTCAAACTGGAGGGGTCCGGTCTGGTTCCCGATGAACATCGTGATCCTTCGTGGCTTGGTGCAGCTCCACCGCTACTACGGCGACCGGCTCAAGGTCGAGTGCCCGACCGGCTCGGGCAACGAGATGAACCTGTTCGAGGTCGCGACCTCGATCGCGACCCGCCTCGCCACCACGTTCACCGAAGGCGCCGACGGCCGCCGTCCCGTGTTCGGCGGGATCGAGAAGTTCCAGACCGACCCGCATTGGCACGACCTGATCCTGTTCCACGAGTACTTCCACGGCGACAACGGGGCCGGGATCGGCGCCAGCCATCAGACCGGCTGGACGGGAACCGTGGCGCTGCTGTTCATGCTCGGCGGGGTCCTGCCGCAGCGGCTGCGGACGGAAGCGGAGCTCACGGCCTAAGGCGGCGCCTGAGTGGCGCTGCCGACTCGCGGCGGCGCTGACCGGCCCTGGACGGCCGGTCAGCCGCCGGCCGAGTCGAGCAAGCCGGCCTCGCGCGCCCGCACGACTGCCTCGCCGCGCGAGGACGCATCGAGCTTCCGGTAGACCGACCGCGTGTGCGTCTTGACCGTATTCGTCGAGACGTAGAGCCGCTCGGCGATCTCGGGGAACGAGAGATGCGTGGGCAGGAACTGGAGCACCCGCAGCTCCGCGGTCGTGAGCGACCAGGTGCCGTCTGCCTGAGCCTCGGTCGCGAGGTCGGCCTGCGTCAGGCATTCCTCCAGCCAGGCATGCGCGACCGTCCGCTCCGGCGACCGCCCCAGGAACCGGGTCGCCTCGCCGAGCAGCGTCCGCGCGCCGGCGACATCGCTCAGCCGTAACGCGGCCCGCGCCAGCGCGATCCGGCACTCGACCTCGTACCAGGCGGTGAAGCCGGCAGGGGCCGACAGCAGTCGCACGGCATCCCGGCCGTCGCGTCGGGCGGCATCCACCCGCCCGATCCGGGCCTGGACGGCCGACGACACCGCGTATACGAGCGCCGAGAGGGCGTATTCGGCCAGGCCGACGCGCTCGACCTGGCCCTTGGCCCGGGCCGCCAGGAGCTCGGCGGCGTCCCAGTCGGAGCGGTCGATGGCCAGCAGAGCCAGTTGCGCCAGGCACAGGACCTGGAAGGCCGGCGCGTCGACCGCCCCGCGGCGCGCTCCTTGCTCGAGCCGCTCACGGGCCGCGTCGCGATCACCGCTCAGGTGCAGCGCAGCTCCTTGGACGAGACACGCCAGCGCCAGCCAGGGGCTGTCGCCGGCGTCCGCCTCGAACGCACACGCCACTTGCGCGGCGGTCTCGGCCGTGCCCCCGTCGTACACGGCCGCGCCGAGGACCGCGATCGCGGTCTGCAGCGACCGCTGATCCTCTCGCTGCTCGTGGGTGCGCCCGGCGGCGGAGATCCAGCGCTCAACCGACTCGCGATCGCCCATGGCCAGGTGACTGGCGGCAGCGGTCAGCGCCAGCTCGGGGGAGTCGGCGATTTCCCGATCCGTGAAGCGCGCCAGCCAGTCCTGGACGCGGCCGTTGCGGCCCGAGCACACATAGTCGGCGGCATGGGCCCACAACAGTTCGCTGGCGAGCCGGACATCGCCGGACGAGATCGCGTGGGCGATGGCGCTGTCGGGATCGCCGTGGCGGGCGTGCCAGTCGCTCACCCGCCGGTGGATCGCCCGCTCGAGCTCGGGCTCGCTGCCCCGCAGCTCCGCGGTCAGCATCTGCGCGAACAGGCGGTGATAGCGGTATTCGGTATCGGTTCGGTCGAGCGGGACGATCAGGAGGTTGTTGCGCGACAGCGAGCGGAGCAGACGGGCGGAACCGCGGCGCTCCAGCACGAAGTCGCATAGCGGACCCGACAGCCGCTCGAGCACCGAGGCCCGGGTGAGGAACTCGATCTCGGGCGGGTCGAGGCTCGCCAGCAGTTGTTCGCGAAGATAATCGGCCACGGTGCGGTCATCGCCCCTGAACGTCGTCAGCGCGGCGCCGGGGTCGGGCTCGGCCGCGACCGCGAGCGCGGCCAGATACAGGCCGGCGGGCCACCCCTCAGTGCGCCGGACGAGCAGGTCGAGGGCGTCGTCGTCGAGCTCGAGTCCCGACAAGCCAGCCACCCAGGCGGCCTCCCGGCGGGTCATCACGAGGTCGGCTGAGCGCAGCTCGGCGAGCTTGCGGCGGGCGCGCAAGCTCCCCACCGGAAGCCCCGGTTCGCTCCGCGAGGCCAGCGCCAGTTGCGCGCCTCCGGGCAACTGATCGATCAGCATCGCCAGCACGTCGAGCGCCGGCGAGGCGTTCAGCACCTGTGCGTCATCGAGCACGAGCACGAACGGACGGGTCGATCGACTTACCGCCTGTCGGAGCCAAGCGCGGGCCGACGCGACCACTCGCGCCACCGGGGGGTCGCCGTCACCGGCCGGGTGGGAGCCGACGTCTCCCAGCGGTGCCTCGACCTCCGGCGGCGCGATCGCCCCGACGTCGGACAGGGCCTCGGCCAACGTGGCCACGAGTTGCAGCGGATGGTTGTCGGCGGCCTCGAGGCTGACCCACGCGAACGGCCGCTCGTCCTGCGCCGCCCACTGGGTCAGCAGCGCGGTCTTGCCGTAACCGGCGGGGGCGACGAGCATCACCAGCGGCGCGCCCCGGGCGGCGTTCAACCGCCCTACGAGATGTGGGCGGGGCACGAGTCCGCCGTCAGCTGCCGCGGCGAGGACGGACTCGCTCGGCGTAGCCCGAGCGATCTCGCCCTCTGGGGCGGCGGCTCGGAGATCGCTCCCGGTCTTAGGCGTCGCGGTTCTCATCGGGGTCAGCGGTCGTCCCGGCCACGGGCGGGTCCGCGGTCGTTTCCACTGTCGCCAGCATCTCCGCTGGAGGGCGATGAGCCAAGGGCGCCCGCCCCCCGGACGGCAGGGGGCGGACACCACAACTGACGGGCTGCCAGGTTCGGGCTACGAGCGGTGCTGGCTCCCGGTCCGCCATCGACGAGCTCCATCGCCCTAGCCGCCGTACGCGGTGGCCGTGAGATGAGCGTTCCACGCCTCGCGCAACACTCCGCAGGACAGGTCGGCCTTGCACACGAATGGAATCGTCTCACCCGAGGGGCCTACAGGTGGGGCTCCCATGAGCTCGTGCAAGGAAATCAGCAGGACGAGCCGATCGGGGTAGCGGCGGAGGATCGAGCCCGCGGTCTCGACACCGTCCCCCGCGCCCAGACACACGTCCATGACGATGAAATCCGGCTGCAGCGCGGCCATCCGAGCGAGCGCCGCCTCGCTGGACGCGGCGTCGCCGACCAGCCTGAATCCCTCCGTCGCCGTCACGAGGTCGCGCAGGACGCTGCGAAAGATCTCCTGATCGTCGACGACCATGACCCTCACGTCCGGCTCGTCGTCGGACGGATGCGCTCGCCGATGGTGGCGATCTGCACGGCTGCTGGCGATCTGATACCTCCTGGCGTCGGGCTCGAGGCGACTCGAGCGAAAGGCAATCGGCCCCCAACGATCGTCTCACGGCCGCCGCCACGCGGCCAACCGGCTCGCACGTCTCCCGGTGGAGGGGCCGGCAGGTGTCTGGGGTGTCCAGCGGCGGGCCCAGAGGTGACGGGGCACTGCCGGCGCCGGAGGTCCCGCGCGCCCAAATTATCATTAACTGATAAATAAACTGGGTGCTGGCTGGCCCAGGGCGGTACAGATCGACGGCAATCGCCGGCACGATCAACGCCCGCCAGCCGAATCCGAGTCGAGACCCGGTACCGACCGCGAACAATGGCGATTTCCATCCGGGGGGTGGAGGAAAGTTGCCGAAGTTCAGCGTCGGAGAGGCCCACACCAGTTATCAGCTTTCCACAAACTCGATCCCCAGCCCCACGCCCCTGAAAGCTCGGGGGACGCGATCGCCGCCACTCACCACCCTTCAAAGCCAAAACCACCCCCACCGAGCCGAAGACTCGACGGAAGCACCACCGACCGCCCCGGATCACCCGAGAAGGGAATCTCTCATCCCACTAGCCGCCTTCTTCGGCGAGGTAGATCAGCGCTGCCTTCACTCGCCGAGCCACGTCGGGGGTCTCGGGGAGGCCGAGGTTCGCGAAGATCGCGTTGACGTGCTTCTCCACCGCGCGTTTCGTGAGCACGAACCGCTCCGCGATGGCGGCGTTGCTCAGCCCTTCCGCGATCGCGGCGAGGAGCTCGCGCTGGCGGGGGGTGAGCTCGGCCAGCGGCGAACGCGCAGCGCGGGTACGGGTACGGGCCTCGATCAGCAGATCGACGATCTTGGGATCGATCGCCGAGCCGCCGCGCGCCACCGCTTGAATCGCCCTGATCAGCTCCTCCTGGTCGCGGATGCTCTCCTTCAGCAGGTATGCCCGGCGACCCGAGCCCTGGTCCAGCAGCTCGAGCGCGTATCCCGGCTCGGCGTACTGGCTGAGGACCACGACGCCGATTTCCGGATCGGTCTCGCGGAGCCGGGCGGCGATCTGAATTCCCTCCCGGGCCCCCGACGGGGGCATCCGGATGTCGGTGATCACGACATCGGGTCGCTCGGCGGCGATCGCCGCCTCGAGCTCATTGCCGTCTGAACAGGCCGCGGCCACGGTCACCTCGGGGGCCGACTCCAGCAGCATCAAGATGCTCTCGCGGAGCAGATACGAGTCCTCGGCGAACACGACGCGGATCGGTTCTTGGGCGGAAGTAGGCCTCGTGCCTCTCCGATGACGGGTCTCAGGTCTGGTGTACACGACTCCGGTCCGCGTGAGGCCGGAATGTCCTCACCCGAGCGAATCTAAGTGCCGCAAGTCTAAGCGAGAGCAGTCAGGCCGGTGCTCAGGCGCCGGCGGCCGGCTCGAACAGCCGCTTGCTCGCGCGTCCGTCCCGGAGGACCACGACCGTCGCTTCGGCCACCGGATCCCAGGCGCCGGCCAGGTTGGCGAGCGGCTCGGAGACGATGATGTGGTCGCCCTCCTGGAGGCGTTGGAGGCGAGGGTTGTCCGGATACAGCATCTGGACGGCGTGAATATCGCCGGAGGAGTACAAGGTGGGCGACGATCCCCGGGTGGAGTAACGCACGGCCCAGATGCTCTCCCCGTCGCTCAGCCCCATGCTGGCGTGGACGGCGCGGTCGACGCCGTGGCTCGCCGCCACCGTCTCCACGTAGCCCACGGCGCGCTCGAGCCCGCGCACCGGATCATCCTCCAGCCCGAACGTCAGCGCGAGGTGGAACAGAACCTCGGAATCGGTCGACCCGCGGACGTTGGACACGATCGCGGGATCGATCGCGCGCGTGAGCTCGTCGCGCACCGTCTCGAAGCCGCCCAGCTGGCCGTTGTGAACAAACAGCCAGCGGCCGTGTTGGAACGGATGGGTGTCGGCCTCGTCGACGGCTGCGTCGGACCCCGACCTGATGTGGGCCAGGAACAGGGCTGATTCGGTTTCGGCGGCGATTTTCCGCAGTTCCTCGTCGTCCCAAGTTGGCGACAGGCCGCGGTAGACCTCCGGCTCCCCCTCGGATCCGTACCACCCGAGCCCGAAACCGCCGGGCTCGGATCGGAGAGCTCCCGGCGGCCGGCCCATGAGGGGACGCCGGGTGTTGAACAGCAACTCCTCCATCGGCGCCGACTGTCCGGACCACGCCATCCACGGACACATGTCGCCGATGGTCCATGAGCCGGAGCGGGCGCACATCACCCGCTCTGGGTGATTCCCACGCCGCCATGGCTCGAATACGGTCGCACCACGGTGCTGAAGTGATCGACGATCCGCAGCCTGAGCGGCGAGCGGAGGTGACCGCGGCGGAGTTCGGTGCGCTGTTCCGCGCCGTCAGTCGGTGGGGGCGGTGGGGCGAGGGCGATGAGCGCGGCGCCCTTCACTTCCTCACCCCCGCCTCCGTGCGCGACGCGACCCGCCTGGTCGTCGACGGCATCACCGTGACGCTCAGCCTGCCCCTCGACACCGAAGCCGGCGAGCACAATCCGATGCCCGCCGATCACCACATGACGATGTTCCGGCCGCCCCTGGGCGACCACGGCGTGCGCTTCCTCAAGGACTTCGTCGGCGTCGACTACCACAATGACGGCCACACCCACATCGACGCGCTCTGCCACGTCGCGTACAAGGGGACGCTCTACAACGAGCGTCCTGCCAGCGCGGTGACCGCCACCGGGGCGTCGTGCAACACGATCGAGGTGCTACGAAATGGTCTGATCGGCCGCGGCGTGCTGCTCGATATCCCGCGTCTGCGCGGCGTGCCGTGGCTCGAGCCGGGCGAGCACATCTGGCGCGATGAGCTCGAGCGGGCCGAGCGCGAGCAGGGGGTCCGGGCGGGCGAGGGCGACATCCTGCTGATCCGCACCGGACACGCGGGCCGGCTCGCCGAGTTGGGTCCCTGGAACACGGCCGCACACAAGGCGGGCCTGCATCCCACGGCGATGCCGCTCATCGCCGAGCGCGGGGTGGCCGTGCTCGGCTCGGACGGCAACAACGATACGGCTCCGAGCAGCACCGAAGGGGTCGACTTTCCGATCCATGTACTCGCGATCACCGCGATGGGGGTACACCTGCTCGACTACCTGCAGCTGGAGGAGTGCAGCGCCAACTGCGAGCGCACGGGCCGCTGGGAGTTCCTGTTCGCCGCCGCCCCGCTGCGCATCATCGGTGGGACGGGCTCTCCGCTCAATCCGGTCGCCGTTTTCTGAGGCGGCCGCCGTCTTTGAGACGGACACGGCCGTGTGACCATTGCCGGGCGGGCGCAGGCGCGGTTTCCCAGATTTGCCAGGGCACATCGATACTCCGCTATCTAGTCGGACGCACGCTTCGGCGCGGGGATGGTCCGATTTCGCTTGGGCGCTGAGCGCGCCGGCGGTGAGCGTCGGCGCCGGCGTCGCGATCGCCCTCATCGCGATCCCCGGCGTCCGCGCGACCACTGGCGTGTCGGAGGCCGCCGCCGTCCTCGAGGGCCTGGCGCGTGGGCTGTTCGTCGTCGTCCCGCTCGCCGTCGGGCTGTACGCGTGCCGCCGCCCGTCGCATGCCCGTTTCGGATGGCTGCTGGTGGCTTGGGGCGGCCTGTGGTTTGTCGCCTCGCTGTCGTCCTCGGCCTCCCCCACGGTCTACAGCGTGGGACGGTTGACCTACTGGCTCGAGGAGCTCTGCGTCGCCTACGTGCTGCTGGCGTTCCCCACCGGGCGGCTGGAGACGAGGTTCGATCGGATCGTGATCGCGCTCGCCGCGACCGTGGTGGCGACGCTGTTCCTGCCCACGGCGCTGTTCGTCCACCAGTATCCGGTGCCGGTGCCGGTCGCCAGCTGTGCCGCCTCCTGTCCGCACAACGCGTTCATGGTCGTACAGCACCAGCCGGCGTTCATCGCCGGCTTCCTGACGCCCTTCCGCGAGGTCCTGATCGTCGGCCTGTACCTCGTCGCGGCCGCGCGACTCGCCCAGCGGATTCGCGCTTCCAACACCTTGATGCGGCGCACGGTGGCGCCCGTGCTGGCTCTGGCCAGCCTGCGGATGCTGCTGTTCGCCGCCGCCATACCCGCGCGCGGACTGGCGCCGGATGGCCTCGCCGCGCAGCTCGTCATGTGGACGCTGGCGTTGTTGGTACCGGCGATCGCGTTGGCTTTCCTGCTCGGTCTGGTGCGCTGGCGGATGTTCTTGACCTCGGCGATCCCAACGTCCACGCGCGGTTGCGCGGCATGCCGGGACCGCAACACGTGCGCGACGTGCTCGCCGACGCGTTCGAGGATCCCCGCCTGGGGATCGGTTACTGGATCCAGGGACGCCGCCGTTGGCTGGCGGCCGACGGTCGCCAGCCAATCGAGGCGCCCGCTCCCGGGTCGGGGCAGTACCTGACCGAAGTGCGCGACGGGAGCGAGCGCGTGGCGATCCTCCACGATGTGACGCTCCGCGATGAGCGCGCCTTCCTCGATACCGCCGCTTCCCTGGTGACGTTCGCCTTCGCGAGCGACGAGCTCACCGCCCGGGCCGAACGGACTCTGCGCGAGGTCAACGCCTCGCGCGCCCGGATCGCCGCCGCGGCCGACAGCGAGCGGCGCCAGATCGAGCGAGAACTCCACGAGGGCGCCCAGCAACGGGTCGCCGCGCTGCGCATCCAGCTCGAGCTCGCCGCCGAGCGGGCCGACGGCGAGAACCCCGACGAGGCCGCCAGCCTGCGCCGCCTGGGCGCCAACGTCGACCAGGCGATCGACGACATGCGATCGATCGCGTTCGCGATCTATCCCGCGGTCCTCAGCGATCGCGGCCTCGCGGACGCCGTCCGGGCGGCCGCCCTGCGCTCCCCGATTTACGCCACGGTCTCGGTGATCGGCGTGACGGACTATCCGCAACCGATCGCGGCCGCCGTCTACTTCTGCTGTGTCGAGGCGCTCCACCGGGTCGCCGAGGACGAGCTGGCGACCTCGGTCGAGATCGTGCTCGAAGAGCTTGGCAGCGCGCTGTCGTTCGCCGTTTCGGACAACGGCGATGGAGGATGGCTCACCGGCCTGCCCGACCTCGACGAGGGCATCGTCAATATGCGCGACCGCCTGGCCGCCGTCGGCGGTGAGCTGAAGCTGAACTCCGGCGACGGTCACGGCACCTGGATCCCCGGCCGCGTGCCGCTGCCGACTCCCGCTTCCGCCGAGGCCGGGAGCCGACGCGGGCACCCGCGGCAAACCGCCGCGAGGTAAGTGGTTGCTATGCGGGCGGCGCGCCGCCGGCCGTCAGGCGGCCGGCGGCTGCGTCACCGTCAAATCACGCCTCGGTGGGATGAGCCGGGGCCAGAGCCTCGTTCAGCTTGGCCGTGTCATCGTCGGACAGCGAGGTCCGGATCACGGTGCCGCCGTACTGGCTGAGCGAGGCGATCGCCTTGTCCGGCGTGGCCTTCTCGATGATCATGAACAACGCTGAGGTGCCCGGCTGCAAGTGGTCGCGCACCTGCTCCTGGAATTGCTTGTCGATGCCCTTCTCCCCGAGGTGGCCGAACAGCGCTCCCATTCCTGCGCCAATCGCCAAGCCAGCAAACGGTATGAAGAACAACAGCCCGAACAGCATCCCCCAGAAGCCGCCCCAGACGGCTCCGCCGCCGGCGGAGGCGCCACCGTGGGAGGTAGTGACGTGGTATTTACCGGCCGGATCGCGGGAGATCGCTGCGACCTGGTCGGCCTGAATGACCAGCTCAGCCTCGAGACCCTGCACCGTCTGGCGGGCCTGCTCGGCGGTCCCTTCATCCGGATAGCCGATCGCAAGCAGAGTTGCCATGCGATGTACTCCTTTCCAATGCGTTGCTGACAGAGCCCGGCGATCTTAGATCCGCCGCCGCGGCTGACGTGGTGAGCCACGCTCGCCACTGAGCTTGCCGGGGAACCTGGACCGCGTCCTCACCCCGATCGGATGAGTGGCCGCCCCTCGATGCTCGCGACGGGCTCTGGGACGTCATGTCATCATGACCTCGGTACCGCGGTGCGCGTGATCCTCAACATCATCTGGGTGGTTCTGGCCGGTTTCTGGCTCGCCGTGGGGTACGCGCTGGCCGGCGTTTTGATGTGCATCCTGATCATCACGATCCCGTTCGGCCTGCAGGCGTTCAAGCTGGCGAATTACGCGCTGTGGCCGTTCGGCCGGACCGTCGTGCGCAAGCCGAGCGCCGGCGCGGGTTCGTTCATCGGCAACGTGATCTGGGTCGTGCTCGCCGGGTGGTGGCTGGCGCTTGGCCACCTGATTACCGGGGTGCTGCTGGCCATCACGATCATCGGCATCCCGCTGGCGCTGGCCAACTTCAAGCTGATCCCGATCTGCTTCGCGCCCTTCGGCCACGAGATCGTCCCAGCCGACCGCGGGATCTAATCTCTTATGGAGGTCCGGTTGTCAAGGGCTTAACCACCGGATGCCCGCACGGGGCGGGCATCTTGTCGGCTGGAGGGGCGGCAGGTCTGGCTGGTGCGCGACGCGCGGTCAGACTCTTATACGCGGGTGCACGGGCTGGTTACCGTCTCCGCAGGACCGGTTTTCGTCGTGAGAGCCCGGCTGTCTAAGATCGAGCGTGGCCGGAGGGGCTGCTCATGATTAGATCGCGGATGCTCTCGCGCGTGGTGGCCAGATGGTTCCTGCCGCCTCTTCAGCCGACGTGGTGCATGGGTCGGGATTAGGCGGCGTTCGCGAGTGCCCAGCAGAAGCCGGCGAGCTCGCGGGCGACGGCGACCGCGACGATCGTGCGGCGCTTGCCGCGCTGAGTGTCGAGTCGTCGCCACACCTTGTGCAGACGTCGTTGAGCCTGCCAGGAGATCTCGAGGATGTGGGCGGGCTGCCCGGCTTGGCGGCGTGTGAGTGTCTGGCCCTTCGCGGGCGCGCGGCGGACTAGTGCCAGGCTGCCTCGACGAGCAGGCGGCGGGCGTGCCGCGAGCCGGTCTTGGTGATCGCTCCTTGCCGGCGTTTCTCGCCGCTGGTGTCCTCGGACGGGGTCAGACCGAGGTAACTCATCAGCTGTCCGGCTTTCGCGAACCGCTCGAACTCGCCGACCTCGGCGCACAGCCCGACCGCGGATAGCGTGTCGATCCCGCGCAGGCACCGCAACCTCGCGACGGTCTGTTCCCACGGCGAGCCGGGGATCAGCTCGGCGATCGTTCGCTCGAGCGCGTCGCGGCGGATCACGATCGCGTCGATCGCGCCGAGGTACTCAAACAGCGTCGCCTGCGCGCCGCGCTGCTCCAGATCGATGCTCGTCAACCACGAGCGGTGCCGGATCGTCCACGCGCTGGCGGTGTCCTCGTAGCGGACGTCGTGGCGCAACAGCAGCTTGCTCAGCCGCTGCCGCGCGCGCATCAGATCACCGCGGACCGCCTCCCGGGCGCGGACGACATCGCGCAGCGCTTCCTCCTCGCCGCTCGGAACCCGGACCGGGTGCAGCCCGTCGATCATCAACAAGCGCAACACTCGCTCAGCGTCGCGCTGATCGGTCTTGACCTTATCCGCGGCCGGCCGCTCGATCTTCCCCGGCGCCGCGACCACACACCCCACCCCGGCCGCGTCCAGCGCCCGCGCCAAGCCGTAGCCGGTCGGACCGGCTTCATACGCGGCGCGCGTCGGCCCCGGCAGCGAACAGCAGAACTCGACCACCTCGCTCGTTGCCCCAGACAGCCGGCGCGAGCGCAGCTCGCCCGACTCGCCGTCGATCATCACAGCGAGCACCGAGCGCGCGTGCACGTCAAGACCAACCCAACTGCGAACCTTCGCCATGGTCGGCTCCTCTATGTGGTTGTGGTCCGCCGCGCGGGGTCCAGCCCGCGCAGCTTCAAAATCCCCACGATCGCGTGGGGGGACCGGCCGACTACATCAGCCAGGCCGGACGACAACCTCCATATGGTCTAAGGCGAACCCTCGGTGGCCGCCGCCGCCGCGGGCGCCGGCGCCCCGACCCCCGCCGGGGCCCGCTCACCTGCGCCCTCGCCTTGCGCGGGCGCCGGCGTGGGTGAGAACCGCGCGGAGATCGCGAGCGTGGCCAGGTAGGCGACGACCACGCCTACGATGATCAGTGGCTCTTCGCCGGTCCCGGCTTTGACGGTCAGCAAGGTGGCCAGGACGACCGCCGACAGAGGCAGCCGGAGGATCGTGGCCACCCCCGCTCCCATGCCGACGCTGACCGCGGGCGAGAGCGGAAATCCGGGTAGGTGCGAGAAGGCGACGCCCGCCGCGGCGCCGATAAACACGGCCGGGAACGTGGGGCCGCCGCGGAAGCTGCCCAGCGACAGCGAGTAGCCGAGGCCCTTGCACAGGAGCAGCATCAGCAACGCTCCCACCGACCACGTCCCGGCCTTCGAGATCAGGCCCGGGAGCGCGGCCTGGCCGGAGAACAGCACCTCATTGACGCTGTGACCGGTCGCCTGGTTGAAGGCGATTGCCAGGCCGGCGATGGCCAGGCCCACGATCGGCAGCACGACGATCGGCCGGGGCCCCGCGAACCGGTACGTCAGCATCCCGCCGCGCATCATGGCCTGACCCACAATCGCCACGAGCAGCGCCAGGACGATCGTCCACCCGAACTGCGCGATATCCGGATGGCCGAAGGACGGCACGGAAAACGGCGTTAGCGCGAACTGGCTCGTGCTGAGGCCCGACCACGAACCCAGCCCGATGGCGATCAGCGTCCCGATGCCCGCCGCGAGCAGTCCCGGCAGGATAACCAGCGTTCGCCTCGCGCCGCCGAGCCCGGTCGCCTCGATCAGTATCACCGCGGCGATGAGCGGTGATGTGAAGACGAACGAGATCGCGGCGAACGCCCCGGCCGCCGAAATGATCATGACCACCTGCGGCGGCGTCTCCCGTCGCGCGAGCCCGATCGTAAACACGGCCAGACCCGTGCCCAGCGCGAGCAGCGGGGCTTCCGGTCCGATCACCACCCCGAACCCGATCGACACCAGCCCGGCCGCCATCACCCCCGGCAGGTCGATCGGCCTGGTCGGGTCACCGGTGGCCAGACCCCGGGCCGGGAGGTGCCCGCCCTTGCCGGGCAGCCACTTGATGGCGGCTCCGACGATCACCCCGGCGACGGCGAGAACCGGAAGCGACCACCAGACCGGCGGGCCGTTGTGGTAGCCGAACGCGTGCGGGAGATGGGTGAAGAGCTCCTGCTGGATCTGGTAGGTGAGCTCGAGGAATCCCCACGAGGCCGCCGAGACGATTACCCCGATTACCGCGGCGATGATCAGCAGCACGAGATAGCGCTTGCTGCGCGCCGTCGCGGCGGCCTGCTCGGGCGTCATTTCGGGTGGGGGAGGCTCAGGCATGGCTATCGGCGCAGCTCAGCCACGGTCGCTGGCGCCTGGACGGTTGAGGTGTTCATTACCGGCGCGATCCTCTCAGACTCCTCCGTCGAGGTTGTCACCCAATGCGGGTGATGCCGGTCCGCCGCGGGCCGAATAGCAGTCCGAGATGCTTTCGTAAGGAGCCCTCTTGGGACAGATCGTTCTCCTCTCATTCACCTCGGCCGCCAACCCGACCCTGATCGCGGTCGTGACCGTGATGCTGCTCCTGCCCAACCCGAAGAGCCTGATGGTCGGCTACCTGTGCGGAGCGCTTCTAATCAGCATCACGCTCGGCCTGGTGATCGTGTTCGACCTCCCGCACTCCGCCACCGTGACCACCGCGCAGCACACGCTGAGCCCAGCCGCCGATGTCGCGTTGGGGGCGATCGCGTTGGCGATCGCGTTTGCGCTCGCCACCCAGCGCGATCAACGGCTCGCCGCCGCCCGGCACCAGCGGCGGTCGGCCAAGCCAAAGACCACGCCGCGGTGGGAGAAGGCACTGGACAAGGGCTCGACCGCGACGACGTTCGTGCTCGGTGCCGTGCTGACCCTGCCGGGCGCCTCCTACCTGCTGGCCCTGCACGAGCTGAGACGGCTCAGCTACGGGACGACGGTCACCGTGGTGATCATCGTGGCCTTCAACATCGTGATGCTGGCGCTGCTCGAGTTGCCGCTCGCCGGCTATCTGTTCGCGCCCGAGTGGACCCCCCGGGCGGTCGATCGCGCCAAGGCGTGGGTCAGCGACCACTGGCGCCGCTTCGCCATGATCGGCTTCGGCGCCATCGGGGCCGCCCTCGTGATCAAAGGAACCGTTGGGTTGCTTCTGGGCTGACTAGTCTGCGATTACTTCCAATCAGTTCACGGCCGCCTTCATCTGACGCTCGAGCTCCTCGGTGTTGGCATCCATCTCCTTGGAGATGTGCTTGTCGGTCGCCTTGATGCTGGCCGCGATTTCATCCGCCATATCGGTGGCGTAGACGACAACCAGGCCGGCCTCCCCGCGGGCCAAAACGTCGCCGAATTCCTTCAAGTCCTCGTTGTCCATACCACCTTTGACGTGACCGGTGACGGCGCCGACGGCCGCACCCACGCTGCCACCGGCGGCGAGCCCGCCGAGCAGTCCGATCCCCGGCAGGACCGCGCAGGCGGCGCCGACCGCGAGCCCCCAGCCCAGCCCGTGTGCGGCACCGTGACGCGTCGGCTCCTCGTGCTTCTTGACGATGTCGACGTTGCCCACCCCGTCGCGGACGATCACCGCGGCATCGAAGTCGTGCGACTCGCTGTGGCGCTGTTTGTAGAGGTCGTTCACGATTTCGAAGTCGGTGTTGGCGTCTTGCACGTTGTCGTAGGACGCGGCCAGCACCAGCAGCGTGTCGTGCTCGCTCATGGAACCCTCGTCTCCTCCAGCATCGGGAACGTATTGGCGGCATCGTTCCAGACCCGCGGCCGCCCGGTCATCACCCGGTTCGGGGGACCGCGTCTCGCCCTCGGCGGACGCGGCCGGCGGCCTGGCTGCCGCTCATGATCCGCCCTGCGCCATGGACGGTCGAGAACAGCGACTGCTCGCGGATCTCCTGGAGCACGGGGTGCTCGACGCGGTCGCGGGCGGCCATACCCGTGCCGAACGAGACCGCCTGGTGATCTCGCAAATCATCCGCTCGCTCGAGTTGCTTCAGGCTTACTTACTTACTTACTTACCAACTTCAAGGGACTGGTCTGCGGTTCAATTTGGAGACAGAGGGTGGTCGAGAAACCGGCCGTAAGTTCCGCTTTTTCGACCACGCTCGGTCGACTGCCGGATCATCGCCGGCTGCCGTAGGCCGCGGCCGCAGTCACGAGCGAGACGGCGACGAGCAACCCGAGGGCGCTCAGCCAATTGATGCCGTACTTGTTGCGCACGTAGACGGCGTAAGCGAGAAAGCCGACCGGAATCGCGACCGACAGCGCCAAGCCCGCCGCGCCGGCGACCTCCCGGGGTCCGTGGGGACGGCGTGGTATGCCGGGCCCGCTGTGCAGCGGCAGCTTCACCGACGCGTCGCTGCCCGCGTAATGGTCCACGGCCTGGGTGAACAACCGCCGTGAATGACGCTCGCAACCCCAGGCCATCATCATCATGAACGTCGCCGGGAAGAACCACGTGACCAGCCACATAGCCACGCCGACAGCGAGACCGAGTGCCTCCCGCGGGCGGGAGCGCAGCCCACTGTGGCGCTTGCCCGATGGTGGGTCGATGAACCCGCCGAAGATCAACAGCCGCCGAATGCTGTCGAACCACAACCGCAGCGGCCGGCGGCGGTCGGGCTTGGCGGGGCGGCCGCTGGTCTGGACCGCGACCAGAGCGGCTTGGGCGGCGTCGATGTCCGGGTGAACGCCCCGCATCGCCAACATCTCGGCCGCGGTCCGCAACGCGCCGGGATCGCGGCCGTAGAGGGCGGCGAGTCGCAGCGTCATCCGAACCTCCTGCCACAGATAGTTCATGTAGCCCGGCAGGAGCGCCAGGTAGAACGGCGTGCCGGCCACCAGCCCCTGGGTGAACGCGATCTTCGACGATTGGACTCCGAGATTGGTCACGACCTCGTTCAGATCGACGTCCGGTTGGCTGCGGCTCTCCTGCGCCCACTCGCGCGACGGATCAGCCAGCCGCTGGGCCGCGAACAGCGACAGCCGCTCGCAGATGTGGGCGGGATCTCGATACGCGACGCGGACCACGTCGCGCGGCAGTGCCATGGCGGCGCGGCGCCGGCCCGCGGCCGGCTCGTCTGCGGGCACCGGTGCGCCCACGACCGATACCGGCGGATCGGCCGTCTGGTCCTCAACGTGATCTTCGTCTTGCACCGTCAGCACCTTCGGGTTGCGACGTCGAGCAAATATACGGTCCCGGGGTGTGGGCGCGAGCATGCGATCATGTCGAGCCGATGGCGGCAGGCAGCACGCAGGCGCCCGCTGCGAGGCGCCGATTGACAGTGGCCGATCGCATCGCGCTCGGCCGTGATGCGCGCTCGGAGGTGCCGCGCCCCGCCCACGAGGGGTTCCAGCCGCCGGCCGGCCGGGCCGACCCGATCGACCTCCTCGAGCGCCAGGCGCAGACCCGTGTGCCCGAGCTGGTCCCGATCCGCTACGGCCGGATGCTCGTCTCCCCCTTCGCGTTCTATCGGGGAGCGGCGAAAATCATGGCCTACGACCTGGCGGGAACTCCACGTTCGGGGCTAAACGTCCAATGCTGCGGCGACGCGCACCTGTCGAACTTCGGCGTGTTTGCCTCTCCCGACCGGCGTCTCGTGTTCGACATCAACGATTTCGACGAGACCCTCCCCGGACCGTGGGAGTGGGACGTCAAGCGGCTCGCCACGAGCCTGCTGATCGCGGCGCGCGACAACGGCTACCGGTCCTCGATTGGGGACCAGGCCGTGCTCGCCACCGTCGGGGCCTACCGGAACACGATGCGCGAGTTCGCCACCATGGAGCAGCTACAGGTCTGGTACGCCCGCCTCGAGATCGAAGCCTTGCTCCAGGAGCACGCTCCGGACCTGAAGCGGACGGCGATCAAGCGGACCGAGAAGGGCCTCGCGAAGGCGCGCACCCGCGACAGCATGTCGGCCTTCTCCAAGCTCGCCGAGGTGGTCGACGGGCAACCGCGGATCGTCGATCAGTCGCCGCTCGTCGTGCCGTTGGATCTGCTCGCGCCGGACACCGAGCGAGATCTGGTCCTCAGCCTCCTGCGGCGCGTGATGGAGACCTACCGCGGTTCGCTCTCGCCCGATCGGCGGGTGCTGCTCGACAACTTCGAGCTGGCCGACTTCGCGCGCAAGGTGGTCGGCGTCGGCAGCGTCGGCACGCGCGCGTGGATCGTGCTGCTCCTCGGCCGTGACCACAAGGATCCACTGTTCCTGCAGGTCAAGGAGGCGGAAGCCTCGGTGCTGGAGGAGTTCCTGGTCCCGAGCGAGTACGAGAACCACGGACAGCGCGTGGTCACCGGGCAACGGCTGATGCAGGCCGCCAGCGACATCTTCCTCGGCTGGCTGCGGGTCGCTTCCCCGCTCGACAACCTGGAGCGCGACTTCTACGGCCGCCAGCTCAAGGACTGGAAGGCGTCGGCGGAGGTGGACCAGATCCAACCCGACGGGATAGCGCTGTACGGACGGCTCTGCGGTTGGACGCTGGCGCGGGCACACGCGCGCAGTGGAGACCGGATCGCGATCGGCGCCTATCTGGGCAAGGGCGATCGCTTCGACCGCGCCATCCTCGAGTTCGCCCACGCCTACGCGGAGCAGAACGAACGCGACTACAAGGCGCTCGTGGCGGCGGTCAAAGCCGGCCGGATCAGGGCCAAGACCGGCCTCTGAACGCCGTCGCGAGGTCGCTACGCGCGAGTACGGCCGCCGAGCAAACGCGTACCCGCGAGCACGGGCCACCGCTCGCGCCGGCGCGAGCGGCGCTCGCTGCCCACCTGGGTGGCGCGGGTGCTCAGCAGCTGGCGCACCGGCTCCGTGTAATGAAACGGGTCGGCGATGGTGGCGCCATCGTGCAGTGACACCGCGGCGCGCAGCCTGCCATTGGCTTCCGCGATCAGCACCGGTGAGGCCGGCACCTCGGCGCAGTCCAGCTGCGCGAGCTCCAATAGCGCCCGGCAATCATCGGGCCGCGCGAGCCGGATCGTAATCGCCACCTCGGGACGCTCGTCGGACCGGCGCTCGGCCCGGGCCAACCCACGCAGCCGCTGCTGGTCCGCCGCGCGGCGCAGGTCATCGACCCGGGCGTCGGCGAGGAGTTTCTGAATCTGAGGGTGAATCGTCACCAGGCGATCGTAAGCTCGAGTGCCGCCTCCCACATCGGGAGCACACCCCCATCTTGCGATCGGCGACTACCTATCTTTGGCCACTCGCGGCCAAGCCGAGCCTGACCGCCTCGGCGGCCGCCTGGCTGCGCGAGTGCACTCCAAGCTTGCCGAGGATCGCCGTGACGTGATGGTCGACGGTCCTGGGCGAGATGTACAGCCGTGCCGCGATCTCGGCATTGGTCAAGCGGTCGCACAGCAGGCGCAGGATCTCGAGCTGGCGCGCGGTGAGCTGAGCTGGATTGTCGATCGTCGTGCGCCGCGGTCCGCGGCCGATGCCGGTGGCGCCAAGCCGGCGCAGGTGTTGCGCGGTGGCGCGTGCGGCCGGGGTCGCGCCCAGACGCTGAAACGTCTCCAACGCGCCACGCAGCGAGGTCTCGTCGTCGGTCTGGGCCCGGGCGAGCGCCGCTTCATAGGGACAGCCAAGACGATCCCACAGGCGCGCGGCGGCGATCCAGACTCCGCTGTGCTCGAGCGCGAACGGTGGGGCCAGCGCGTCGGCGGCGACATCGTCCTCGATCCCGGCCCGCCGCCGCCAGCTGCACAGCGCGCCGAGGGCCCAGGCATCCGCGCGTTCGCGCGCGAGGGCGAACGCGGCGTCGGTTTCGCCCGCCACGGCGGCGTCCTCCCCCTCGAGTATCCGGGCCTCGGCACGAGCGCAGGCCACGGGAGCCAGCCGCTGGAGCTCTTGCGTGCCGCGGGCCAGCTCGAGGGCTTCGTCGAGCGCGGTCCACTGATCGGCTTCGCCGCGCCGGGCGCGGAGGGTCCCCAGCACGATCAGGGGCGTGATCCGACTTGGCACCGCCACGCTTGGATCCCGCAACAAGTCGCCGGCCTGCTCCGACGCCTCATCCCACTCCCCCTGGGACAGACGCGATAGCGCAGCCCAACCGGTCATGTACTGGCGCCAGGCGTCCAGATCGCTTGCCTCGCAGTACGCGATGCCCGCCGACAGGTAGCGATCGGCGGTCGGGAAATCGAGCACCGAGACACTTCCGGCGCCCAGGTTCGTGTAGGCACGGGCGACGTGTTCCTCAAAGTCGTCCTCGAGGGCGAGCGCCAGGCTGCGCTCGAGCTTGACGACGCCGTCTCGGGCGCCGGAGACCAGTTCGGCGGTGCCGACGTTGTTCAGCGCATGGACGAGGATCTCCCGCTGGTCGAGGCGTTCGGCGAGCTCGATCGCCATGCCCCCGTAGTCCACTGCCATTCTGAGGTCGCCGGCCAGCATCCTCAGCTGCGCCGCGTTGCTGTAGGCCATCGCCAGTTCGGGGCCGGGAGGCTCTTCCACGAGCAGCGCGATCGCGCGCATCCCCTCCTCGACCGCGGCCGCGTTGTCCCCGGTGAACCAGGCCAGCCGCGAGAGCCAGCGGACGCTGTCCCCCACCCGCACGCGGTCCCCGCGCGCCTCGTGGAGCGCCAGCGCCGCCCGGCGGGCCGCGATCGCCTCGGCGACCTGCCCGGTCAGGTAGCACTCGTAGGATCGACGCTCGAGCAGGTACACGCGCCGCTCCTCGGGAAGCCGGCTCGCGTAGGGCAGTGCGCGCCCGAACTGCTCCGCGGCTAACCGGTGAGCGCAGAGGTGAGCGGCGCGCTCCCCCGCCGCCGGGGCGTACCGCAACACCGCGTCCGGATCGCCGGCCGCGTCGGCGTGGTAGGAGAGCCGGGCCGGGTCGACCGGGACCGGCGCCGCATCGGCGAGGGCGTCGAGCACCGCGCGATGGAGCTGCAGTCGCCGGTCGGGGGTGATCGCGTCCTCGATCGCCAACCGGGCGAGCTCGTGACGGAATGAGACGGCGCCGTTCTCATGTCGCAGCATCCCCGAACCCAGACAGACGTCGAGATGCGCGAGATCGTCGCCGGCGACTGCCTCGAGCAGCCACAGCTCGATCTTGCTGGGAACCACCGCCGCGACCTCGAGTAGGCGGCGCGCCGGCGCGGCGAGCGGGGCGGCCCGCGCGAGGACGGCGTCGCGGACCGTCTCGGGAATGTCGACATCGCCGGCCGCCAGCGCCTCGGTGATGAAGAACGGGTTCCCGGCCGTCTTCTCATATAGCCGGTCGGGGTCGACGCCCCACGGTCCGGCCAGCGTCCGAGTCGCCTCCAGCGACAACGCCAGCACTTGGTGGCGCTCGGCGCCCGGTCCCCCGGCGAGCTCGCCGAGCACGATCTGTAGCCGATCGACGGGCGTGAGCTGGTCGTCTCGGAACGAGGCGAGTGCCAGGACGGGCAACGACTCGATCCGGCGCCCGAGGAGCTTGATCACATCCAGAGTGCCCTCATCGGCCCAGTGGAGATCCTCGAGCACCAGCACGGTCGGCGACTGGCGCCGAAGCTCGGCGGTGAGCGCGCCCACGAACTCGTGGGGCGCCCAGCTGTGCTGTCCCACCGGCGGGACCTCGAGGCCGGCGCCGGCGAGGATGTCGAGGAGCGGCCCGAGCGCTCGCGGGGTGAACAGCCGCTCACAGGCCCCCCACAGGGTTCGCGTCGCCTCGTGCGACGCGCAGAAAGTGCGCAGCAGCGTGGTCTTACCGACTCCAGCTTCGCCACCGAGGAGAACCAGGCGGCCGCGCCCGCCGGCAGCCTTGGCCAGCGCCTGATCGAGCATGGCCAGCAACTCCGAGCGCTCCAGTAGCTCGAGCGCTCCATCGCGGATCATCGCGTTGAGGTTATCTGCCTGCCGGAGCATCACTTGCGAGATCATGGGCGAGTTCAACCGAGTGGAGGGTGGCCAAGATGAGGACTGAGGCGGTCCAGAGCGCGGAGCCCACATTGCTCTCGCCGCTGCGGCGGGCTGAGTTGGTGGCCCGCCCCGACGTCGCAGTCGTGTGTGGGAGCACGCGTTACACATACGGCGAGACCATCGATCGGTGCCGACGTCTGGTCGCCGGATTGCGCGGATTGGGGCTCGGCGTGGGCGATCGGGTCGCCGTGGTGGGCGCTAACTGTCACCGCTACCTGGAGCTTTACCAGGCAGTGCCGGGCGCCGGGATGGTGCTCGTCCCGCTCAACCCGCGCCACGTCGACGCGGAGCTCCGCTACGCGCTCGAGGACTCGGGCGCCAAGGTCCTGTTCAGTGGCCGCGATCCGGCCGGCGTGGCCGGCTTGGTCGACCACGTGATCGATCTCGACGCGGGCTACGAATCGCTATTGGCGGCGAACCCGGCCGCCGAGTTTCCGGAGCAGGTCACCTCGCAGTCAGTGGCCGGGTTGTTCTACACCGGCGGCACGACCGGGGCGGCCAAGGGCGTGATGCTGACCCACGGCAACCTGATCGCCAACGCGACCCATTTTCAGCGGTCTTGGCAGTTCGACGGCGACACGCGCTGGCTGATCGTCGCGCCGCTGTTTCACGCCGCCGGCTCGATCGCGGTCCTGGCCACGGTGTGGAATGGCGGCCGTCATGTCGTCTTGCCGGCCTTCGATCCGGCTCACGCGCTTGATCTGGTCGCCGAGGAGCGGGTGACGCACACGCTGGTCGTGCCGACGATGCTCTCCGCGCTGAGCACCGAGCAGCACGCGCGGCCGCGCGACGTGTCGAGCCTGCGCCACATCGCCCACGGCGGCGCACCGGTCGCCACCGACACCCTGCGCCGCGCGCACGACGCCTTCCCGGAAGCCGAGCTGATGCACCTCTACGGCACCACTGAGACCTCGCCGATCGCGACGATCTTGCCTCACGAGGAGCGCGTGCTCGACGCGCCGCAGGCCCGCTCTTGCGGCCAGCCGGCGATCGGCGTCGAGGTTCGCGTGATCGACGGCGACGGCCGGCCCGTGCCGGTGAGCGTGGTCGGCGAACTCGCGATCCGCGGGCCGAACGTGATGGCCGGGTATTGGAACAAACCCGACCAGACGGCGGCGGCGCTGGTGAACGGGTGGTATCGCAGCGGTGACCTCGGGTATCAAGATGACCGTGGCTATCTCTACCTGGTCGATCGCGCCAAGGACATGATCGTCACCGGTGGCGAGAACGTGTACAGCACCGAGGTCGAGGAGGCCCTCTACCGCCATCCGGCCGTCGCCGAGGCCGCGGTGTTCGGTATCCCGGACGCGCGCTGGGGTGAAGCCGTGCACGCCGTCGTGCTGCCACGCAGTCGCGTGACGGCGGCCGAGCTGTCGGCTCACTGCCGCGCGCTGATCGCCAACTACAAGGTCCCGAAAACGATCGAGCTGCGGTCGGAGCCGCTGCCCAAGTCTGCCGCCGGCAAGCTGCTCAAGCGCCGGCTGCGCGAGGCGTACTGGCAGGACCAGCTGACCGGCGTCGCCGGCGCTTGAGCGCAAGGCCGCGGCGGCGGCCCCTGGAGCGGAGCGTCCTCCATCACCGGACGGATCCGCGACTCCATGAACGCATCGCGGGCGTCTTTCGAGGTCCAATCATCGATCACGCACCAACCGCTCTCGACCGGCGCTCGGTAGTGGAAGGTGATCGCCTCCGGGACTTCGTCATCGGGCCGGATCGCCTCGTCGGCGGCATGGAACGACGCGCGGTCGAGTTGAAGGCTCCTGGGTCGCAGCACTCGCCGGCATCGCCCAAATGGCCCAATTTGCCCGGGGCGCGTTTTGTCACGCGGGCGTGCGGCCGGGTAGGATCGCGCTGGGTTGGAGGGCGCACTTCGACTTGCGCAGGTACTCGCTGCTCTGTCGTTGACGACAGATCTGGGCGCCGGCGTGCCGTTTGAGAAGGGTCTGCGGACGTGCGTCGTCGGCTCGGGGCTCGCGGATGCGCTCGAGCTAGAGCCGGCCGAGCGCCGCGCCGTGTACTTCGCCGCCCTGCTGCGCTCGCTCGGATGCACGGCTCACGCCTCCACGTTCGCGGACCTGTTCGACGATGACGTCGCGATCCAGAGCGAGTTGAAGACCCTGGAGCTGTCCGATCCGAACGAAATGTCCGCCCAGCGGGCTCGGCTCGCCAGCTGGGCGGGGGCTGAGCGCGCCGAGCGGCTGAGCGCGCGCTTCGCCGAGGAGGTTCCGGCTGAGGGGCGCGAACTCAGCCAGGGGAGTTGCGAGGTCAGCGCCGCGCTCGGCGCCCGGTTGGGTCTGCCGGCGGGGGCGATCGCGGCGCTCGATGAGGTCTACGAGCGTTACGACGGCCTTGGCTTTCCCTCCGGGCGGGCCGGCGACGAGCTGACGCTCGCGGCGCGGATCGTGCACGTCGCCGAGCAGGCCGTGATGGCGCACTACGACGGTGGCGCGGAGGCAGCGCGCCATACCGTCGCGCGCCGCGCCGGGGGACACCTCGACCCCGACATCTGCGCCGCCTTCGCCGCGAGCTCGGAGCAGCTGCTCGCCAGGCTGGAGGCGCCCGACATGCTGGCCGCCGCGCTCGCCGCCGAACCCCCGCCGGCCGCCAAGGTCCCCGCGGAGGAGCGCGAGCGGGCGTGCGTCGCGTTCGCCACGTTCGCCGATCTCAAGGGCCGCTTCCTGCTCGGCCACTCGAGCCACGTCGCCTCCCTGGCCGGGCAGGCGGCGCAGTTGATGGGCTCGACGAGGACACCTCGAGCACCGTCCGGACCAGCGCGCTACTCATGGACGTGGGTCGGGTCGGGGTTTCGAGCGCGATCTGGGACCGCCCGGCCGCGCTCGGGCCCGTCGAGTGGGAACGGGTGAGGCTGCATTCGTACTGGACCGAGCGGATCCTGCGCCGCTGTCCCGAGCTCGAACGACTCGCTCCGCTCGCTCCCTCTCATCACGAACGATTGAACGGAAGCGGCTACCACCGCGCCGCGCGGGGCATCGAGCTGTCGGCCGGGGAACGGCTGCTGGCGGCCGGCGCCGTGGTGGAGGCGGCCGGGCTGCCGCGGCGCCGCACGGTGTGGCCGAACGATCTCACCGACCGGGAGGTCGCCGTGCTGCGGATCCTCGCGCGCGGGTCTAGCAATCGCGAGATCGCCGAGGCGCTGGTGGTTTCCCCGCGGACCGTGCAGCACCATCTGGCGAGCGTCTACGACAAGATCAACCTTCGCACGCGAGCCGGCGCGGCCGTGTTCGCGATCGAGCACGGGCTGGTTCCCGCCGGCGCCGATATTTAGGGGGGTCAGCGGACAGCGCTGGCACTCGCGATCGAGCTCAGCTGTCGTTCACCCTGGGAGCCGCAGGTTCAAGCTGCGGTGAGAGGTCGCGCGATGGTGGAACCCGTCGTGGTCGCTGACCGTGATCGTGATTCGCACCGAGCTGAGCTTCGCCAGCTCGGTGAGCGCTTTGTTCGAGAGCTTGATCGTGACTTGCTTGGTCTTGCCTCCTAAGATGTGGAAGTGGCCGGCGCCGAGCGTCAGTGGCTCGCGCTTGTGCTTGTGCTTGTTGGCGGTGGGGAACGACCGCACGGTGATCAAGGTCACGGTCCCGTCGCAATAGTCAATGTGCGTGGGGCAGCTCAGTCTCACGTTGGTCTTGCCGTTTGCGACGACCAGCGCCGCTCCGGCGATCTTCACCTTGGCACTGCAGGAGGGCACCGTTCTCAACGTGGACTCGAACGCGCCCATGTCGACCAGTGCTGGGCCCACGCCTGTGCAGGTCACATGGCTTGCCGCGATCCGAGGCCGGCCCGCGAGGTCTGTGGTCAGACCGGCCGGAATGAGCGCGTTCGAACCCGCGTCGAGCGTGGGGCTGGCGAGCGTTTCGACTCCGGTCGCGGTCAGCTTCGGATCGGCGCATATGTTGCCGGTGCCGGACAACGTCGGTCCGCCCGCCTCGGTACACACGTCCGAATAGCGAAACGCCGGCCGGGTGGATGCGAAGCCGAAGATCTCAGGCCGCGGACCGTTGCCATAGAGGATCGAGTTGGTGCCCGTCAGCTTGTCGTTCGGGGAGCCCCAGATCGCGCCGCCCTCGCTCCCGGCGCCGGCGTCGACGCTGTTGTCGATCACGGTCGAGTCCTCGAGCGTAACGCTGCTCCCGGGGCACGTCCCAGTGCAGTCGGGTGAGGGGTTGCCGACGTAGATCGCGCCTCCCCATCCGCCCCGAGGGGTCGAGTTGCCGCTGAACAGGTCATCCCGGCCAACGAATGCCGCCGGCTCGGAGGGAGTGGCTCCTTCGGCTTCGGTGGCGATCGCGCCGACCGCGCCTCCTTCCGGTGGCGCGCCGTCATCGACCGCGACCCGGTTCCCGGTAAACGTATCGGCGGTGCTCTGAACGGCGAGACCCGAGATCCACTCCCCCGCACCGCCGGCCGCCAAATCCGTTTGGGCCGGGGCCTCCGTCTCGTCGATCACGTTGTCCGAAAAAACGTTGTGCGCTTGCGTGACCCGGTACGGCGTACCCCCGAACGGGAGGCCGAGCCACAGCCCGCCGCCCTCCCTCGGCCCGGTGGCCGTGCTGGAGCCTGTGATCCGGTCCTTCTCGAATTTGTTCCCGGTCAAGGTCAGCGCTTGCCCTGGCGCGAGGAACACCAACGCGCCGCCGCCCAGGCCCCGGGCTGTGTCGCCCGCCGAAGCGCTCGCGCCGCCAAACGTGTTGCCGCTGATCTGCACCGGATTGCTGTTCGTGGGTCCGAAGTCGACAACCAGGAGCCCGCCGCCCCAAATGTTGCTGCTGTCGCCGGTGAACGTGTTGCCGGTCAGGACGAGCGGCTGGCCGCCATCCCAGTAGACCGCCCCGCCGGTAGCGCCTGCACTATCGCCCGCGAACGTGTCGCCCGTGATCACGATCGGCTGGCTTGAAGCGTTGGAGGTCATGTTGATCGCGCCGCCTGCTCCAGCACCCGCATCGTCGTCCGCGAACACGTCGTCCTTGATCGTCACCCCCAGACCGCTGTTACCGCCGTCCAGGTCCAACGCGCTATCGCCGTCCTCGCCGGTGAACTCCAGGCCCGAGAGCGTGAACCGGACATCGTTCTCGACACTGCCGATAATCGGTCCCGAAGTCTGAGGCTCGAGCACCGTGCCGCCCCCGCTTGCGCCCTTAAGCGTGAATGCGTTCGTGTTTGTAACCGTCACGTTCGTCTTGCACGACCCAGCGGGGAGCTGCAGCACCTCGGCCGCGCTCGCGCTGTTCACGTCGGTCGCGAGCGTCGTGCACGTCGTGGGCGTCACGGCGGCAGCCGCCGCCCCCGCGGTCGCGAACATCACGATCGCCGCCCCAAACGCAATCACAGCGCCCTTCACGTCACCACCGTACCACCCCCGCTGACCGAGCGGGACGAATCCGCCGAACTTCACGCTTGGATCGCACGGTGGGTTGCCTCGGTGGCCGGCGCCGCGGGGCGCGGGCTCGTGACCGCGGCACCAGCGAGGAGGCCGCTCAGCACGCCGCGTAAGGACCGAGCGCCGCCTCTGACCAGTCGACGGTCGTTGCAAAACCAGATGCTAATTGCACCCGCCATATTGCGCGCCCGCGACGATTCGTTGCTGGCTTTCGATCATCTCCCAATTAGGGTTCACGAGAGAATTAGTGGCAGGCTCTGACGAGTGGCTGGGCGTGTCTGGCGTCGCCGACTCGCCGCGATAATACCGGGAGTATTTGAGGGCGAGTCGGCGGCGTCAGGCGCGTCCAGACGCCGTCAGAGACGTCAATAATCCTGTCGTGGGCCCTTAGTCGCGTCCGGACGCGGTAGGCGCGCGTACTTTGGCCACACCGTTGAGCTGATGTCGTCACAGAGGTGATGCGGACTCCTCCGGAGCGGTTCGACCGTCTTCAAGCACGTGCCGTACTGGCTGACAGTGAGATTAAAATCGCCGATCCATAGGTGCAGCTGACCCCGGCCTTTGTAAGGCGGGCACCGAGGCCAGCCTGAAGCGTGCTTCGATGACGCCTACGAGGAGAACGACCTGCGCGAGCTGTTTATGTTGCCGGCGGTCCAATCGACACTTGCCGAGTAGATGAGGACGCCTGCTTGTAAGCGAGCAGGATCGTGCGCATGGCCCACGCGTAGGACAGCCTCGCTGTCGACGCGCGGGGGAGGGTGTGCGAGATGATCTTCGAGATCGGCGAGCTTGACGACGCGAGCCAGAGCACCCGATGGGCCGAGGACATCGGCGATCCGTTGCACGTAGATTCGGTAGTCCTCGCCTTTGAGGCGTGTCAGAAACACGAGCGCGGCGAGCTCAACCGGGCTCATCCCCCGGCCACGCAGTTGCCCGATCGTGACGTCCGTACCCTCTAGCACATCGTGTAGCCATGCCGTGACTCGGGCCTGCGTAGGGACGGCGGCGGCCACGCGCTGCACGTGATCGAATACAGGGCTGCCGGCCGAAGTCTGCTGGCCCTGGTGAGCGGTCTTGGCGATCGCCCGGGCAGTGCGTTCAGTCATCACTTGCGCCAGCCATCGTCAGTAGTGATGTCGCGCCGGCCGTAGTTGGACCTACCTGACTGGCGGCCAGGGCGACCTCTCGGGGATCGTCGAGGTCCGCGCGCGAACCAAACTCCATCATCAGTAGATGATGGGCCCGCTCCGAGTCGTGGATAACGACGTTTGGGGGATCGTTGGACTGGCATGACTTGTGAACTAGAAGTGAAGATGATCGCCGAGCGCGACCTCACGATCCTCAAGGTGAGATCCCCAAGCGGTGATGCCGAACTAGTCGTGTGAGACCCGGGCGTTGACATGTGTGCACACCTGTCATTGTCGGACGCGTAGCCACGCCGGGTCACAGGTGATGGCACCGCCGTCGTGGGCAGGCAACGAGAGAGTTAAGATCCCGGGGCGGGCGTCGTCCGAATCTGCGCCGTATCGACTGAGCTGCACAAGGGTGACTACGTACTCTCCCGGGTGAGAATCATCTTTCCGGTGCTCTGGATTGTCGGTGCCGTGATCGGCCCGACGACCGGTCCCGAGGCTCGCCATGCCGCCCCACCCGAGAGCCAACGGCGCACGACGGCCCGCCCGCGTGCTGTTCGTCTACTACAGCTACACGCAGCAGACACAGATGGTGGTGCAAGGGATGGCCGAGGCGTTACGTGGTTGTGAGGTTCAAAACGCCGCGATCGAGTTCACGCACCCGCGGTACTCGTCGTGATTCTCAAGCTTTGTGTTGCGCGACGTATATCGCGACCTGTTCGGGATGGTGCTGGCGCAGCTCGGTTCGGCGACCGGTCAAACGCCGGTTTGGGCGGTGATCTTGCCGGAGCTGGCCGCGTCGGCGAGGGCTTGGTAGTCGCGTTCGTTCTGCTCGGCGTAAGCCTTAGAGAACTCTAGGATCGCGCGGGCGAAGCGGTTGCTTTTGCCGAGGTAAGCCGCGATCGCGATCCGGTCGCCGCTGCGGGCATGGGCCCGCGCGAGCGTCCAGCCGCACAGCTTGCCGTACTCCGCCAAGCCCTTGGGAACCATCTGCTCGATCTCGGCTGAGCCTTTCCAGTCTTTGAGTTGGCGGCCATAGAAATCGCGGGGCTGGCCGTCGAGCCCGCTCTCGACGTGCAACCAACCAAGGAAGATGTCGCTGCTGGCCTGCATCAACCGCTGCCCAACGACCACACGCTCACCGTGGTTAGAGAAGTCGCTCGCCCCAAGGAACTCCTCGAGCACTGATGCCTCCGCCTCCTTCATCTGCAAAAAGAGTGGATCCTCGCCATCACGGCCAAGCAGGAGCGCGATCCACGCGCGCGTACCGACACTCCCAACCCCCACCACCTTGCGCGCGAAGTCCGCCAGCTCGAACCGCTCCAGCAGCACCCGCCGGTCGAACTCGAGCGTCTCGCGGTAACCGCGCAGCAACTCGTGCAGGGCTTCGAACATCTCATCGCGCTCGTCACCCGCCGCGAGCTGCTCGATCGGCACGATCAACGGCGACTGATCGACGATCCGCACCTCGCCGTCAACCACGTGCGTCAACTTGTTAAACGCCGCCATGCTGTCACGCGTGCGAGCCTTCGCCAGCGTCTTCTCGGTCCGCTTGACCATCGCCGGCTTGAACTGCGAGCCCAGCTCCTGGATCGTGCCCTCGATATCCAGGTGCGCGTACCACACCTCGAGGTCCTTCATCCCCGCAAAACCCTCCACCGCGCCGCGGTACGCCTCGACCGCGTCGAGCACCGCCCGCTCCTGATCCTTGACCGCATAGCCGTTCGAGCGCGCCGCGATCAGCATGCTCACGGCAAGACGCTTGACATCCCACTCCCACGGCCCAGGGAGCGTCTCATCAAAATCGTTGACATCGAACACGAGCCGCCGCTCCGGAGAAGCGAACACGCCAAAGTTCGACAGGTGCGCATCGCCGCAGCACTGGACGTTCAGCCCCGAGCGCGGCGTGGCCACCAGATCGTTGGCCATTAACAGCGCCGCGCCCCGGTAAAACGTGAACGGCGAAACAAGCATCCGGCCATAGCGGATCGGTACCAATTCCGGCACGCGCGTCGCCGCCTGACGCTCCAACAGCTCCAGCGGATCGGCGCGATTAGCCGAGGGCGCAAACTCCGCGTGGCTTTCCCGCGGCACCTCGGCCCGCGCCGCCTTACCGCGCGCGACCGACTCCGCGACCGACAGATGCGGCACCGCCGCACCAGGCCTCCCGCCCCTCAACCCGGTCCTGATCTTGCCGTTCGCGGTCTTAGTCGTGGCCATCGCCCATCGCTTCCCTCGTTCGGTTTTCGCGATATGCCGGAGACTTGCTGCCTCGGCCGCTGCCTACCGCGGCCGAGGCAGCAAACCTACTAGCGCCGGCGCGCTACGCGCCGAGACGTACGGCGCGCCATCCTGCGACATGCAAACACTCGAATCCCTCCTATTTGTATTGAGTGGTCAGCCCGCAGCTGCTGAGGTCTCAAAGGCGTGCAGCGCCTTGGCCTCCTCGCCCGAAACGAGCCCAACTTCCACGAGGTCGAGCGGGCTGATGAAGCCGTCACTGATCCGGAAACCGCCCGCCCGCACGACCGCGTCGCGCAACGGGACCGCCCAGTGATGCTCGAGCAGAACCAGCGCCGCGGCGGAGTCGTTCGGGATCTCTTCCAAGACGTCCCACGCTTGCTCATCGGAGAGGATATCGACGCCGTCCGCAGCCGCTTCGGCCCCGACGGCGGCGCCTAGCTCGGCTCCTTCTTCGCCCTCGATCCCAAGCCCGATCAGAGCGCCGATAGTGCTACCGACCTCGATCGCTTCTTCCTTGGTGAGGTTGCTGAGATGCTGCACCTCGATCTCGCCGTCGGCGTCCTTGTGAACGGCAAGCGCATCGATCACTCGCACCGTATTGTCGTCGTGCAGGCGGGCAAGCTCAGCGATGATTTCCCCGTGGAACTCGGGGTGGTTGAAGCCCACGACGATCAGCTGTACAGGTCCGATGGCCATTCAAACGCCTCTCTAACCGAAGTCTTGGCAGGATCACCCAAAAAGGCCGCGGCTCGTTCGAGGCGGCGCTTCCGGAACAGCCCCAGTGTCAGCGCGGCGGCCTGTGAGCACAAGCCTGGACACACCACTGTTCGCGTTCGAAGCGGACCCGATCCTTGCGAAGAGATCGCACGGCGCGTCGGAGCGCTGCTCGCCGAGCTCGATACCACCCCAGCCGCGACGGCCTGACCACCGCCGTTTCCCCGCCACCAAAGCTAGCCGGCTCGCTTCCGAAGACGACGAGCGCAACACCGAGGAAAGGAGGGTTGCCGTTTCCAACGTCGCTGCCAGGCCAACGAGCGCGGGTTCAACATCGATCGATACCACCCGCCGGGCCAGCCTACTTCGGCGGCGGTAGGGTGCTTCCCATCGGAGCTCCGCCATGACGATCCAAACCAGGCCACTGCCTGTACGCAGGTATGTGGACCGCACAGCCCTGAGATCGCTCCGGCGGATCGGCGAGTGACCTCTGTCGACGTCGAGCTCGGGCTGACCGCACTGGCTGCGATGCTGTCGCCGACCACGCTTACGTTCAGCGTGCTCGCGCTCGTTCTCAGCAAGCGCCCTGGCCGAACGGGGTTCTGGTTCTTCATCGGGGCGTTCGGCGTGACGCTGGTCATCGGCGTCGTGGCCGCTTTTGTGCTCGGGAACGCGGCTGCCTCGTCCAACGGCTCCAGCACCCCGCCGACTTGGGTGGCAATCGTTGACGTCATAGCCGGCGTGTTAGCCCTTGTCTACGTCGTGCGCGCGCTGCGCCGCCCGCGCGACTCCAAGCGGACAGCTGACGCGATCGACAGGATGAGCAAGATTTCGTCCTCGCCGGCGATCGCGATCGTTGCCGCCGGCGCCACACTCGCCAACCTGGGCGGCTTCATTCCGATCGCCTTGAAAGACATCTCGCAGCTGAACGTTGGCACCGCGCAATACATCGCCATCTGGGTGGCCTTCGCGCTCGTGTCCCTGCTCCCGCTTCTGGCCGCCGTAGTCGCGCTTGGCGTCTCGCGCGACTGGACCGTTTCAAAGCTCGAAGCATCACGCGGCTGGTTGGAACGGCACGCCAGGACACTGGCCGCGGTGATCATCCTGCTACTCGCCGCTGTGCTCCTGCGTAACGGGATCGTCGCCCTCACGAGCTAGGCGGGTAACTGCAGCGCTGAATCTGCCGGCGTGGTTAACGCGTCGCGCGATTGCCCAGATTCCTCGAACGCGATGAGATCCAATACCTCCTCCGCGATCTCTCTACCCGCAGGCGGCTCGCGCTGTGCGAGCCGCGCGCTCATCCTGTTCCTCGACGACACGGCGCCCGCGTCCAAGAAGCCGCCGACCCGCGCCTCCAGCACCTCGACCTGGGCGTGCACTCGACCGTCCGCCTGCATAGCAAAGGCGACAAAAGACGGACCTGCCGCTCTGGCAACAGACCGCCCGAACCATCGAGGAGCTGCTTCAGGCCGAGAGCCCACCGCCGCCGCCTCAGGCAGCGGTGTTCACACCACAGGAGCGCGCCGAGGCGAGAAGCGGGAACCGGCGTGTCGATCCCGTTTTCGCCAGCTGTGCGCGACTGATCTTGACACCCTGCGGACTACCGAGGCGGCTGGGCGCCGACGGACGCCGTGCACCGTGGCGGTCCCGGTGATCTGATCCGCCTATGTGCTCATGTCTTTTGTTCAGCTAATCGTGAGGAGGTTAGGACTATGAACACACCCGAAGGGAGCGCGGCCGCTCCCCCGCGCCACCCGCGCGCAGTGAGCGTCCTGTCGCGAAAGTCGCTGACCGCTCCGCCGGCGGCTCCCCAACCTCGGCGACAGCCTATGGTGGGCAATACAGACCGTGACGACGGTCGGCTACGGAGACCTAGTGCCAACGAGCGCGAGTGGAAGACTCGTCGCGGCGCTCGTCATGCTCGTTGGGATCGGCTTTTTGACCGTCATCACCGCCACGATCACCTCGACATTCATCGAGACCGCACGCCGGCGGATCGAGGGCAGCACCAGTGACGCGCTGTCGGTGAAGCTCGATCAGATCGTCGCGCGCCTGGACCTAATCGAAGCGGGCCTTGTGAACATCCGCGGGGGTGATCGCGATGATCCTCAGTGAACTTGCGCCTGCTCGGCTCGGCCATCGCGCGGGCCCTGCGCGGCCAGCGCGGCCCGATGGTCGCCTGGGCGGCTGGGCGATGGTTGAACTGGGCGATCCGATCCCGAGGCTGGGCCGCCACGACGGTGATGCTGTTGCTTCCGGCGCTTCTCGTCTTGCGCCAGCCAGTTCATGACCTGGGGCCGGTGGCCTCATCCGATCGGGATGACGCACTGAGCGATCAGCGCGCGTAGCGTGTTGGGCGATGTTGGTCTGGTTCGGGTTCGATGGCTGACAACGCTCCGGCTGAGCCAGGGGACGCAACCTCGGCGGCGTCGGAAGATCCGACCTCGACGCTGCTGAGCAAGGGGTTCGTGGTACTGCTCGTAATCGCTGCGGTCGTGGGCGTGCTCGTATCGCTGGCCGCATGGTGCTTCGTCGAGCTGGTCTACCAGATTCAGCGGGAGCTGTATACGCACCTTCCGAGCGCTCTGGGCTACCACAACGGTCCGCCGCTGTGGTGGTCGCTTCCGATTTTGGCGATCGCCGGGTTGATCACCGCGTTCGCGATCCTGCGGTTGCCCGGAAACGGTGGACACGTAGCCGCCGAGGGCCTGAAGGTCGGTGGCGGCCCTACGCAGCCGATCGTGGTGCCGGGGGTCATTCTGGCGGGCCTGGCCTCGATCGGCATGGGCCTGGTGATCGGCCCCGAGGCGCCACTGATCGCCCTCGGCGGCGGGCTCGCCGTGGCGACGATCAAGCTGGCGCGCAAGGAGGCGCCGTCGCAGGTGCTGGTCGTCGCCGCCGCGACCGGTAGCTTCGCCGCGCTGTCGTTCGTGTTCAGCTCGCCGATCATCGCGGCGATCATCTTGATCGAGGCGACGGGGTTGGGCCGCGCGAGGCTTCCGATCGTTTTGCTCCCTGGACTCCTTGGCGCCGGCATCGGGAGCCTGGTGTCGATCGGCATGGGGGCGTTTACGGGGCTCAGCAGCAGCGCGTACGCTCTCGGAGCGCTGGCACTGCCCGCATATCCACGTCCGACTGGCGCCGCTTTCGGCTGGACGATCCCGCTCGCGCTCGCCGTCGCCGTCGTCGCCTACCTGATCCGAACCGGTGGACTGGGCACGCAGCGGATCGTAAAGCCCCGCCAGTACCTGCTGCTGCCCCTATGCGGCCTGATCGTTTCAGGACTGGCGATCGCGTTCGCGCACGCCACCGGCAAGAGTTTCCAAGAGGTGCTGTTCTCCGGCCAGAGCGCCCTTCCGGGACTGGTCTCGGGCGCGGGCAAGTGGTCACTGTCGGCGCTCGCCCTGCTGATCTTGTTCAAGGGCCTCGGCTATTCCATCTCGCTCGGCAGCTTCCGCGGTGGCCCGACATTTCCCGCCATCTTCCTCGGCGCGGCCGCAGGCATCATGTGCTCGCACCTTCCGGGGTTCCCGATCACGGCGGCGGTCGCCGTTGGGATGGGCGCCGGGATCGTAGCGATCCTGCGTCTGCCGCTGTCAGCGGTCGTAATCACTGCGGTGCTGACATCAAAGTCCGGAGCGGGAGCCGAACCGCTCGTCATCCTCGGCGTCCTGCTCTCCTATCTCGTGACGCTTGGGCTGTCGGCGCTCCAGAGCGCCAAATCAACCAGCAAGCCGGCCCGCACGAACGCGACCGACACTCCGCCCGCTTCGGCCGCTGCCGAAGCAACGTAATCGCCAACGACCCAACCCCGGACAAGACGGTCGTCAACCGGCAGACCCGGACCGCAAATGACAGTAATGACAGCCGCGTCTGGGCCCCCGTTTCCAACAGATGGGTCATCGCTCTCGCGTCCTTTACTTACTGGACGTCACACCGTCGGTCGGGATCGGATGCAGGCCACCGCTTATAACCAGCCACGCGTCTGCTCCTGCTGGCGAATGAGGCACGCCGGCTGATTGAGCGAATGTTTGGAGTTCCGAGAGACTGGCAATTCCTCGTCACCATCATCGCCTGGCACGCTGGCGGGAGCTGCGGAGGCCCGGATCAAGCGGGTCGCCGAGACTCCAGCTCGCCCGTCACTGGGCGACATGATGTTTGGTGGCGGCTCGCTTAGGGAGGCCAACTCGCATGATCATCGGTGACTTCCCCGGAGACTCCCCCTGTTCGTCACGCTGGTCACGATTGCCGTGGCGGGCGACGCCATTGGCCCGGCCGTCAAGTCATCATTGCGGACCGTCAAGACTGCCACGCATACGGCACGGGGTGATTTCGATCATCGCTACGGACACCAGACCGCTTCAGGTCAAACCTCTGGGTTGGCCCTACGAGCAACTAGCGCGTGGCGAAGAACTGTGCAAGGTCTCCGGCCTGGAGTAATCGACAGGAGACCCGAAAAGGGATAGGCAAGGCCGAGAAGCAAGAACGAGCGAGACCACAATGACCATCGCGATCGCGGCTGGGGCAAGTACGTGAAACCAGAAGTTTTGGCGAGCCGACGAGTACTGCGTAGGCGACGATCACCACGCTGCTGAAGAGGATTAGTTCGACGAGATCGCCAGGCAGCCCCCCGGCGGCCTTCTCAAGCCGATCTGCACGAGCTGCGACTGCCTCGTTCAGCTACAAAACCGCGTCGTCGTAGAACGCCGTTTCCCGAGGCGCTGGTGGTTTCCCCGCGGACCGTGCAGCACCATCTGGCGAGCGCCTACGACAAAATCAACCTCCGCACGCGAGCCGGCGCGGCCGTGTTCGCGATCGAGCACGGGCTGGTTCCCGCCGGCGCCGACCTATAGGCCCGTCAGCCATCCGCGCGCCTTGGCTTCACGCCGTCGGCGATCATCAGCGCCGCGAGGCGACTCTGTAAACAAGCGTAGCCAAGAAGGAGTAAAAGGTGGCAATGAGCGGCAAGAAGGTGATTCCCGCACTGCTCGTGGCACTTGCACTAGCCGGGTGCGCTGGGAACCTCGAATGCGATGGACACGCTTGCATCGGAGACTGGAAGCGGGACATTGCGCTCGGCGGGACCGTTGTGCGGTGTCCGGATGGCTCGTGGTCTCATGCTGGCGGCCTAGGGGGAGCGTGTTCGGGCCACCAGCGGAAACGGTGAAGACCGACTTTGCTCGGCCGGCTGGTTTGCGGGGGCTCGATCACATTTAGGCCATTCGGCCGATGCACGGGCCCGTGCGCCGCGGAGATGCTGTGGCTCGCCGAAGGTAACTCGACGATCTTGGGAGGAGAGCCATGTCCGCGGAGAACGAAACCCTGGTCCGCCGCTTCTTTGAGGAGTTCTGCAATCAACGCCGCGGCGAGGTAGCCGACGAGTTGATCGCCGACGATTACGTCAGTCACGGGCCGCAGGCTCCGCCGGCCGAGGGTCCGGACGGTGTCCGGGCGCGGGTCGGCCTGTATCAGGACGCCGTCGACGGACACTGGGAGGTCGAGGAGATGTTCTCCGCCGGCGATCGCGTGGTGGCGCGGTGGACCACCACCGGGACGCACCGTGGCGAGCTGATGGGGATCGATCCGACCGGGAGGTCGATCGAGGTGGAGGCGATCTCCGTCTTCCGCATCGCCGACGGCAAGATCGCCGAGGAATGGACCGTGTGGGACGCGCTCGGCCTCCTGCAGCAGGTCGGGGCGGTGCCGGCGCCGGCCTGATCGCCGGCTCGCGGCGCTGCGCCTGAGCCCGGTCCGGCTCGAGCCCGCGCCGGTAGACGACCGGGGGAGCGCCGGCCTACTTTCCCCACAACCATGAGCCCGGGCGCAGCAGCCTGCGCCCGGGCTCAGCCGTGCGTGCGCGTGCTTGCTTTCCCGGATGTCGGATCGGTACATCGTCGACCGAAACCATTCTGTGCGCGAGCTCACAGTCTGGACATGTCATCTGACGCAGACGCGCCGGCGTGCGGATCGCACAATGCGTCCTGTCCGCTTGACCGAAGCTCCCGCAGCGAAAGGCCAACAGCACGATCCGCAACCGCCCCACAGCACCATCCAGCAGCTGAAGGTCTCCTCATCGCCCACCACTTGATCGCATCGCAACGCCGGTCGGCCGGACCGGCTCCCAGATGCGATCACGCGCCAGCGCCGCGGCGGCTCAGGTCCCGAGACCCTGACCCGAATCCGCGGCCGGCAGCAACACCCGCTCGCGTAACCCCCGCCGCGCGAGCGGAGGTCAGGGGGACCGTGCGACGCGCTCGGAGCGCGCCGTGCGGCGTCAGGGGCAGCGTGCGGCACGCACGGGGCGCGTGCCGCACGACCATAGGGGCCGCGTGCGGCACGCCAAAAGGCGTGCCGCACGCGCTACCTCATCGGCCTCGTCGTCACCGCCTTGCGCCCCACGTCAACACCGACAGCGGCGTCATCACGCCGCGCTTGCGGCTCGCCTCGATCCGCATCACGGTCGGTGGCGAGTTCACCGGCCGCGCCACCACGTGCGTGAGTAGTGCCCCCGTGTGCTTCTCGATCCGCCGCGGAAGGTCGGCCGCCAGCCATTTGGAGGCGCTTTCCGGCAGCGTCGAGACGATGATCTCGTCGTAGCGCAGGGGATCCCACGCCTCGGCGACGGCGACCATCGGATCGGCGTCGGCCACTTGTCCATCAGCCTCCAGCCCAAGTTCCCCCAGCAGTCTGATCGCCTCCGCCAACTGCTCGTGCGCGGTGCTCCGCCCGCCGCCGAACCGCGTGGCGGGCACGAGGACGGTGAACATCACCGGATCGCGCGCCGCCCGGTGCACGAGCGCCCCCAGCAGTTCCCCCGATGTCGCGGTCACGTTGGCCACGACAAGGACGCGACGCTTCCAGGCCATAGACGGTCCCTTTCCCGAGTGGACGAAGCTTGCGCCGGAAGTTTGCGAGCGTGAACGGCGGCTCGCAATGGCCACGTGGAGCATCTGCACCCGCCAGCGGGCCAGCGGTGGCGGTGCCACCGAGAATCACCCCGGGTGAGGGGGCCCACCCCGTTGACGCGTCATCCCGATGGTCAGGATCATTCGGGGCCATGCTGCTGAGAAGAGCTGCCGCGACGGCTTGAGTGATGTTGGTCTTCGCCGCTGCCACCTCGTCGGTCGCAGGTGCGCGTCCCGCGCGCGATGCGGCGTCGCGCGGGCAGAGCGTGGCCTTCGTACTGACGAACGTGCGGACGGCGCCGGCGAAGCTGACCGTGACGTTCGAAAACGGAATCGTCCGGATCATCAGCGATCAGGCGCTGGGTCCCGCGCAGTTGGGCCTGACGCCCTCACGCGTCGCCGGGTTCACGACTCGGGCCAACGGCTTCTCGCTCCAGGCCGAGCAGCGGTTGAGCATGGTCCAGGTGCTCGTGGAGCTGATGCTCAGCCACCCGGGCAAGCCAATCACGAGGAACGCTTCGCTGCCGCGCGGCGCGACGGTCAGCGTCGCCCTGCCCCAGCGCCGCAGCACCTCCTGCTCGAGTACGGCCAGCGTCTGCGGCTCGGCCAGCGCCTCGAGCGTCGGCACCACGATCCATGGCTCGCTGCGACGGGCCGTGATCCGCACCCCGCCAGCCGAATCAGTGACAATCGCTCGCTCCAGCGACGTCAAGTTGCCCGATTGGGAGACGACAACCCATCGCCGCGGGCGGTCCAAAGGATCCTACGGCCGTAGCCGGCACCGCAACGAGATCCCGGGAGCAGAACCCCTACCAGGACACGAATGCGACGCGAGGCGGCGTCAGCGATGCCGGACGGTCGGGTGTCCCGTAAGACCCGCCCGATGAAATGCCCGGTGAGGGCTCCCGATAGGGGACACTGCCGCTGGCCCTGGTGGCGGTGGCCCGTCAGGATCCTTCCCGACAAGTACCAAGATCGACCTCACCACGTCCTCCCGACTAACCCGCTGCCCGTCCCTCCCTCTCCCTTCGTTCGTTTGTTCAGTCGGTTTTGCGGTTTTGCCGGCATTGCAGGGATAACGGCTGCAGCCGGACCGTCTCGGTACGCTCAGCTTAAGGAGCACAAATAGTTATCCTCCAGCGGTGCTGATGGCTCGACGCTGCGCTGTGGCGCTTGTGGCGGCCGTGTTGTTCGTCGCGTATATGGCACCGGTCGCCTCGGGCCACGCAGGTCTGCTGAGCTCAAATCCCGTCGCGGGATCGACGCTGGGTGCCGCCCCGAACGAGATCGTGCTGTCCCTGTCGGAGCGGGTCGTTCCGGCCCTGTCATCGATCACGGTCGTGGGCGAGCGCGGCACTGCCTACCAGGCCGGGCGCCCCGAGCCCGCGCCAGGTGATCCACTAAATCTGGTGGTACCGTTGCACCCCCTCGGCCGCGGTGTCTACACCGTGAGGTGGCGCGTCGATTCGGCGGTCGACGGACACGTGACGACCGGCATCTACCAGTTCGGAGTGCAGGTCTCGCCTTCGGCCGCGTACGGTGCCGAGCGTTCCACGACGGCGGCCGTGAGCTCGACGTTCGAGCTGGTCGCACGGTGGATCCTGCTCGTCGGTCTCGTCATGTTGCTGGGGGCCGCGACGGCAGCGACCGCGCGCTTTGGGGGTGCGAGGGCGGGGGTGATGGTGCTCGCCGGCGCGGGTTGGGTGGTGGCGGCGATCGGCCTCGTGCTCCTAGCCGACGCGCAGCGGCACAACGCCAACGCGTCGCTCGGCGCGCTGCTGCATACCCCCATCGGTGCCGCTCTGATCTGGCGCGGGGTGGCGATCGGAGCAGCCGGCGCAGCGCTGTTGGTGGCGCTCGCCGCGCCGCGGAGCTGGCGCTTGGCGCTCGCGGCCGCAGGTGCGGCGACGGTAGCGGCGATCGTCGTGCACGTCGCGAATGGACACGCGGCCGCGGCGCGGTGGCCGTCGACGATCACCGTCGCGCTCCAATCGACGCACTTCGCCGTTGCCGGGGTGTGGATCGGCGGCCTGGCTGCGCTCCTGATCGGGATTCGCGGTGCGCCCTCTCGCGAGAAAGCCGCCGCCGTACGGCGGTTCTCGACTATTGCCGCCGTGGGTTTTGTGGTGCTTGTGGTCACCGGAGTGGCGCGCGCGATCAGCGAGCTTCGCGGCTGGGACGAGCTGGTGACGACCGGCTACGGAAGGGCGGTGCTGGCGAAGGTCGCGCTGGTTGCGCTGATCGCCGTGGTCGCGGCACGCAGCCGCCGCCGCGGCGTCCCGTCGGCTTCGTCGGACCTGGGACCGCTAAGGCGTTCCTCTCGAGTTGAGCTGGCGCTCGGGGCCGTCGCGCTCGCGGTGGCGGCGCTGCTCGGCACGCTCGCGCCGCCTCTGGTGAGCGGAGCGGTCGAGCTTCCGGGGCTCCAGGCAGTGGGCACGGACCTCGAGAACAACGTCCGCGTGCAGCTGAACGCGTTCTCGAATCAGCCAGGTCCGAATCGCTTCACCGCTGTGGTCAAGAACGAGACATCTGGCCGTCCGATCCAGGGCGCCAGCGTCAGCTTGCTGTTCACCCCACTCGACGATATCGGCATCAGGCCCAGCTCGTTGTCGCTGGCGCCCGCTCCGGGCGGCACGTACGTGGGCTCGGGGGCGAACATGAGATTCGATGGCCGCTGGGGGGTGCGAGTGCTGATCGCGGGAGCGAGCGGCTCAGCGGTTGTGCCGCTCGAGCTCGACCCGGTGGGCCCCCCGCAACCGGAGACGATCGAGCGAATCGCGGGAGAGGCGCCGACGTACACCAAGCTCGTCGGGCCAGCCGGCTTCATCCGGATCTCGCCTCATCCGGGGCGCGCCGGCCCGAGTCAGCTATTCGTGAACTTCTACGCCACGTCCACGAGCGACGATGAGAATGTAAACCGGGTCGTGGTCACGCTTGCCGCGCCAAACGGACCCGTGCAGCAGCAGGCCGTTCGTCGAGTCGGCGTCGGAGCCTATGTGAGCGACGTGGAGCTTGCGGCCGGCGACGATCAGATTGCCGTGGTTGCGTGGAGCCAGGGGTTGCGACTGCGCAGCGTCTTTGACCTCACGATTCCGGCACGCTGAGTTCGCTGGCCGCAGCCAGCCGTCCGCGCGAGGCGGTCGGTCGGGTCACACATGGAGATCCCGAACTGAGAGTGCCGCCCACCGCACCGATCGTACGGGCGAGAAAAACAGCCGGCGATTGCGGATGTTCAGGAAGAACAGGGCCTGTCCGGTTGAACCATCCGCGTTCGTCGCGGTTACATAGACCCACTGGCTCCGCGGGCGGAAAAGACCGAACCGACGCACCCGCAACGTCCAGATGAAGTTGCCGCCGCCGACTTTGTGCATCGACCCGATCGATGCCGTTAGCTTCACGGGCTCGCTGTTGGGTTCGTAGTACGACCCTGTGGCGATCGCGATCCGACCTCTCCTGACGTTCACCTGGGTCGTGTTGACGTTGATGTCGGGGCGCTCCATGCCGTCCTTCGGTACCACCACCAGCTCGGAGAGCATCCCCAGCGTGGCGTGGAAGAAGATGTGGCAGTGGAACAGCCACCGTCCGAGCTCCCCACCGGGCGTGTGCCCGTCCATTTGCGGCCTCGGATCGATCCGCATCCGGAAGGTGAGCGTGAAGCCAGGTGGGATGTCGATGTTGTCGCGGAACTCGGGGTACGGCCACACGTACTTTTGCGAGCCGTTGGCGTTGGAGAGCTCCATCGGCTGGATCGAGAACCCGTGCAGGTGGAACGGGTGGTCAGCATTGGTCGTGTTCGTGATCTGCAGCTGCAGAATCTCCCCCGGATACGCCCACCGGGCAGAGGCCGGGTGCGGCGCGGTCCGGTAGTCCCCGATATCGTGCGACGCCGTGACGTTGTTGATCCCGATCTGGCCGTTTTGCGGTCCTACCGTAAACGTGATGTCCGGGTTGGCCATGCCGGGCTGCGGTGGGTTGAAGGTGGCCGGGTCGAGCAGCTGCCCAGTCGGCGGACCGAGCTTCTCCACCGGGTCGCCCGTGGCATCGCGCAGCGGAGTGCCGGCCTGGATCGTGTAGGCGGGGACCACGGGTCGGCCGGTGACGTTGAGATGCATAACCGGAACCGTCGGGATGTCGGAGTACCCCATCCCCGTTCGCTGATAGTCCTCCGTCCACATCGTCGCGACGCCGGTCGCCGATGATGGGATCGCCGCGACGACGTCGGCCCGCGATCCGGGCGGCAGCAGGATCTCGCCGTAGTCGTATCCGGTGACCCACGTCTGCTGCGTGCCGCCCTCCTCGACGGCGTAGTCGAGCAAGCCCCCCTCGCCGCCGACGCGGATCAGCGGAATCATCTCCCCGGTCGAGGTCGTGAGGCGCAGGCGGAAGAAACGCAGCGCCGAAGCATTGACCATCTGAAGGCGCAGACCCTGTCCAGGGCGGACGTTCAGCGTCGACGCGCCGGGCGCGAGGGCGCCGGGCGAGGAAGGCGAGCCCGCACGAGCGCCGACGTTGATCCCGTTCGTGAGGACCGTCTGTCCCTCGTTCGACCGGGCACCGATGTTCTGCTGGATCGAAGGGATGTCGCCCGCCGCATAGGACGTCGCGCGGGGATTTCCGGAGCCGTCGATCGCGGTCGGTGTCTCGCACAGCGTCTTCGGCGTGGGGGGCGGCTGCACCGGCAGCGCCGGCGTCGTTCCACCGTTCGCGTTACCGACCCACGGCAGCGAGTCCCCTCCGGGATTCGGGTAGGTCACGCTGTCGTTGCTTCCCGGTGCCTTGCAGACGGTCGTGTCCGAGAGCACCAACTGCCGGGTCTGGCTAGCGGGAGGAAGCGTCCCTCGCCTCACAAGCTTGGCGTCGTTCGGGTCGGTCACGATGATCATCCCGTACAGCCCGCTGAACACCTGATTGGTGTTCGAGTCGCCCGGCGGATCGTGGTGCGGGTGGTACCAGAAGATCCCGGGGCGGGTGACCGTGAACTTGTAGATGAATTTGCCGCCCGGCGGGACGTAGTTCTGCGTGAACGGGGTGCCGTCCATCTCGTTCGGGAGCTCGATGCCGTGCCAGTGGATGCCCGTCCCGACCTTGAGGTGATTCACCAGATGAACGATCACGGTGTCGCCGACCTTCAGCCTGAACGTCGGCCCCGGGATGGTGCCGTTGTAGGTCTCGGCATGGGCGATCACACCGTTTCCGATGTTGACGTTCGCGTACTCGGCGGTCAGCGTCGTCTCGACAATGCGGGGGTTCGGGTTTGTGTCGACGACGTTGGGCGCGGTGTAGGGGCCCCGGCCAAATGACGGGTGCCCCACGGACGGCTGCGTTGCGACTAGCCAAAAAGCTGCGAGCGCAGCGATCAGCGCGATGCCGAGCATCGCCGCCAGACGCCGGATCCGTACTCTTGCGACCCCAGCTCTCGACAACGCTTCCTCCCCGCTTCTCGTCAATTCCACGCGAAACGTTCCCGCACGCGCCGGCCCGAGACGCATGTCATACCACGAAAGGCCGTCGCCGTCCAGGAAATCTATCGTCCGCGTGGCCGCGGCAGCTCAATTGGTCACGGTGGTACCGTCGGCTCGATTCGGATGTCCACCGCGGCCGCGCCACCCGTTGCTCGCCGGAGCACTCGTGTCAATCCGAACGCGGTGCTCGCGGTCGTCGCCGTCGCCCAGTTCATGGTCATCCTCGACGCGAGCATCGTCAACGTCGCGCTGCCGACGATCAAGCGGGATCTCGGCTTCTCCGACCAGGAACTCACGTGGATCCTGAACGCGTACACGCTGGTGTTCGGCGGCTTCCTGCTGCTCGCTGGCCGCGTCGCGGACCGGCTCGGCCGGCGCCGGGTGCTCATGGTCGGCATCGCGCTGTTCTCGTTCGCATCGGCCATATGCGGGGTCGCTCACACTCAGAGGACGTTGCTCATGGGCAGGGGCCTTCAGGGGCTGGGTGGGGCGATCGTGTCGCCGGCCGCGCTGTCGATCCTCCTGACCACGTTCGCCGAGGGGAATCAGCGCAACCGCGCGCTCTCGGTGTGGGGTGCGGTCGCGGGGGCCGGTGGCGCCGTCGGCCTGGTGTTCGGCGGCGTGGTCGTGCAGGCGCTCAGCTGGCGCTGGGTGTTCTTCGTCAACGTGCCGATCGCGTTGGCGGCGCTGGCGTTGGCGCCGCGGATCGTTCCGGAGAGCCGGTCCGAGGGGGTCGCGCACCGCGGCTACGACGTCGGGGGCGCCCTCGCGATCACGCTCGGCACGATGGTGCTGGTGTTCACGCTGATCAGGTCGAGCACCTGGGGCTGGACGTCAGCACGCACGATCGGGGGCATTGTCCTCTCGGCCGCGCTGATCGCTGGGTTCGTCCTGATCGAGCGCCGGCACGAGGATCCGCTGGTCCCGTTGCGGATCTTTTCCAACCGGACCCTTTCCATCGCTGACACGACGCTGCTCGTCATGGCCGCCGCGCTGTTCGGCATCTTCTTCTTCCTCACGCTGTACATGCAGCAGGTGCTCGGGTTCAGCGCATCAGAGACCGGCGCTGCGTTCCTGCCGCTGAGCCTGTCGTGCATCGGAGCTTCGGCCGTTGCCTCGCGCTTGGTCGATCGCTTCACGGCCAAGCCCGTGCTCATCGCGGGTCTCCTCATCACGGCTGGCGGGTTCGTCCTGCTCACCACTCTGTCCACTCACGGCGACTACTGGAGCCGCGTGGTGCCAGCGATGATCATGTTCGGGGTCGGTCCGGGGATTGCGTTCGTCGCGCTCACGATCGCCGGGACCAGCGGTGTGGCCCGGGAGGACTCGGGGCTGGCGTCAGGGCTGCTCAATACGACGCAGCAAGTGGGCGGGGCGGTCGGCCTGGCGCTTCTCTCCGCGATCGCCAGGAGCCTCACGATGAGCGCGCAGCACACCGGAATGGCGCTGCCCGCGTCGTTGACGTACGGGTTCAAGGGCGCCTTCCTCGCGTCCGCGGTTCTATGCGTCGGGGGCGCCGTCTTCGCGATCGCGCTGCTGCCGGCCCGCCGTGACGAACCCGCCGACGTGCACACTCACGCCCTCGCGCTGTCGTTTCTGCGCGCTCCCGGCGCCCCGCAACTCGGGCACCAGGTGAAGGTGACCACATTCGGCACCCCTATCCCCGAGAGCCTGCTGCGCTCGCAGCCTAGCTCGGAACCCAATAGCTCAACGCAAGCTCCCGGCGATCAGGACGTCGTCGCCGACAACATGAACGGCCCGCCCGCGCAGCCGTAAACTGTCGGCCACGACCGCAGTTTCGAGGTCGCCAACGGCGTCGGTCCCGGCGCCCAGGATCGTGGGTGCGATGCCCACGATAACGCGGTCGACTAGTCGCTCGCGCAGGAACGAGGTGATGACCGCACCGCCGCCCTCAACGAGCAGCGTACGCACGCCGCGCGCGCGCAGCACGCGCAGCGTTGCCTCGAGATCGACTCCGCGCGGGGGGTCGGGGTCGACCACGTGGACCGCTATGCCGCGGGCCTGGAGCGCCTTTCTCCGCGAGGAGTCCGATCGCGCCGTGGTGACGACGAGCGTGGGCGCGGCGTCGGCGAGGATTTGCGAGTCGAGGGGGACGCGCAGCGTGGAATCGAGGATGATGCGAAGCGGCGACGCTCCGGGCACGAGGCGGACGGTGAGCTGCGGATCATCGGCGAGGACGGTGCCGATCCCGACCAACACGGCGTCGCACGCCGCGCGCAGGGCATGGGAAGTGCGTCGCTCCTCCTCGCTAGTGATCCATTTCGAGTCGCCCGTGCGCGTTGCGATGCGGCCATCCAGCGTCTGGGCGTACTTCAGGACGACGTACGGCCGCCCCTCGGTTGCCGAGACACTGCCGAGCAGAGCGCTCAGGTCCAGGACTTCGGGTATTGCCTCGGCCAATCCGTCCCCGGCCGGCGCGGTGTGCTGCATGCGCAACTCCTTCGTATGCAGGTACGCACGGTTCCGCACGTGTGCTGAGGTGGGCAGACGGACGACGTCGTCAATTGCGACGCCAGCACGCTGAAGGGCGCCGGTCTTGTGGGGGTTGTTCGTGAGGAGCCGCAGCGAGCGGATCCCGAGCGCGGCGAGGCACGCGGCCGTCTCGGTGTAGTCGCGGGCGTCCGGGGCGAAGCCAAGGTGGACGTTAGCCTCCAGCGTGTCTAGGCCCTCTTCCTGAAGGGCATAAGCGCGCAGCTTGTTGAGTAGGCCGATCCCGCGGCCTTCATGGCCGGTCGCGTAGATGAGGACACCACGTCCTTCAGCTGCGATGGCCCGGAGCGCTGTGCGCAGCTGGATCCCGCAGTCGCACCGTAACGAGCCGAGCGCGTCGCCGGTCAGGCACTCCGAATGCACGCGCGTCAGCACGCGGTAGCCAGCCTCGACTTCGCCGGCGACGAGCGCGAGGATAACCGCGCCTGAGGGGCATTCGAACGCGCGGGCCTCGAACTCGCCGGCAGACGTCGGCAGCAGGACGCGCGCCACCTCCCGCGGGGACTCCGGTGCGACAGTGTCCAAGCATGCAATGCTAACCCCATGTTGGGCTACGCGGCAGGCGGTGGGTGAACGAGCGCGGTGAGGCTTGTGCTCGACTGGGACGGGACTGTCACCGAGCGCGACACACTTGCGCTGGTCGTGGAGTGGTTTGGCGACGGCGCGACCTATCGCCGTAACGGTGCGCTCATCGGGCGCTCGCTTACCCACGACCAAGCGCTGGCGAGCAGCTTCGCCACCGTGCAGGCGAGCCTCGCCGAGGTTGTCGATGGGGTTCTCCCCGAGGTACGTGTTCGGCCAGGCTTTCAAGCGCTCGTCGAGCGCCACCGGCCGCTCGTGATCTCCAGTGGCTTCCACGAGCTCATCGAACCGGTCTTGGCACGGGAGGGCGTGGAGGTCGAGGTCCTGGCGAACCGGGTCCACGCGCGTCCAGAAGGCTGGCGGATTTGCTTCCGTGACCGTGCGGTCTGCACCACCTGCCGGGAGCCGTGCAAGCGCTCGTCGCTGCCGCCCGGGGACGTGGCCTACGCAGGAGACGGTTACTCAGACCGCTGCGCCGCCCTCGCGGCGACGCGTGTCTTCGCCACCGGCGCGCTTGCGGAGTGGCTGCGCGGACGCGGCGTCGCCTTTGACCGATTCGAGGACTTCCACGATGTGCTAGCCGCGATTGACGACCAGCAAGGTCGGTCAGGGTGAGGCCCGTACAGGCTGAAGCGCTGGCGTTCTGGCTCCGCGCGCCCGGCTTCGGGGAGATCCGACCGGTCACGCTGCCCGAGCTGGGGCGGGACGACGTGATGGTGCGCACCTTGCGGTCCGGCGTCAGCCGAGGCACAGAGACATTGGTGTTCGAGGGCCGCGTGCCGCCGGCCCAGTACGCCGCGATGCGGGCACCATTTCAAGAGGGGGACTTTCCGGGGCCGGTCAAGTACGGCTACTTGAACGTCGGGGAGGTGGAGCACGGACCCCCGGGGTTGTGCGGCCGCATAGTCTTCTGCCTCTACCCGCACCAGACTGTCTACGTGGTGCCGGCCGACGCGGTGACCGTCGTGCCCGAGGGCGTGCCACCTGCGCGTGCCGTTCTCGCGGGTACCGTCGAGACTGCCGTCAACGCTCTGTGGGACGCCGCACCACTACTCGGCGACCGGGTGACCGTGGTCGGCGCCGGAATGGTCGGCTGCTGTGTCGCGCGCCTGTTGAGCCGGTTCCCTGCGGTGCAGGTCACGCTCGTAGATGTTGATGCCGACCGGGCCGACGTCGCGGCCGCGCTAGGGGTCGAGTTCGCGCTGCCGGCCGTCGCCGACGACGGCCGCGACCTCGTCGTGCACACCAGCGCGACGTCCGCTGGGCTCCAGGTATCGCTCGACCTGCTCGCACCCGAGGGCACGGTCGTTGACCTCAGCTGGTACGGCGACAGGGACGTCCAGCTTTCGCTGGGTGGCGCGTTCCACTCGCGTCGCCTCGGCATCCGTTCCAGCCAGGTCGGTACCCTCTCCCCGGCCCGCAGCGGGCGCCGCACGACAGCCGATCGGCTGGCAGTTGCACTCGACCTCCTGCGCGACCCCGCGTTCGATGCGCTCGTCACCGGGCAGTCAGGCTTCGGCGAGCTGCCCGACGTGATGGCCCGGCTTGCCGCGGGGACCCTGCCAGCGCTCTGCCACACCATCATCTACGAGGGCGAATAGATCGTGTTCAGCGTGACCGTCCGCGACCACATGATGATCGCCCACAGCTTCCGCGGCGAGGTGTTCGGGCCTGCGCAGCGCCTGCACGGCGCGACGTACGTCGTCGACGCCACGTTCCGGCGGGCGGCCCTCGATGCCGACAACATCGTCGTTGACATCGGTGCCGCGGCCAACGAGCTGCAAGCTGTTGTGGCTGAGCTCACCTATCGCAACCTCGACGACGAGCCCGCCTTTGCGGGGACGAACACCTCCACCGAGGCGCTCGCAAGGGTGGTCGCAGACCGACTCGCGGACAGGGTGCACGCCGGCGCCCTGGGCGACTCGGCTCGCGAGCTCGACGGGCTGGTGGTCACGCTGCACGAGTCGCACATCGCGTGGGCCAGCTACGAGCGGTCGCTGTGACGGCGGTGCATGTCGTCGTTCCCGACGGCATCGATGACCCAGCCCGGCCGAGCGGAGGCAACACCTATGACCGCCGCTTGTGCCGTGGGCTCGCCTCGCTCGGCTGGATCGTGCACGAACATGCCGTGCCCGGCTTCTGGACGTACCAGGTGCGGCGTCATTCGCTGCCCTTGCCCGCGTCGTCCGGCGAATACCCGACGACGCCGTCGCGCTGCTCGACGGGCTGATCGCCTCGACGGCCCCCGATGTGCTCGTGTCGCAGGCACGCCGGCTGCGCTTCGTCGTGCTCGTGCACATGCCGCTGGGTCACCGCCCCGCGGACGTGGCCGACGACGCCCGGAGGCGGGAACGCGCGGTGCTCTTGGCCGCCGCTGCCGTGATCACGACCAGTGCGTGGACGCGGCGGCGGCTGCTAGAGCTGTACCCGTTGCCGGCCGAGCGGGTGCACGTCGCCGAGCCCGCTGTAGAGGTCGCCGACATCGCACCAGGGACCGCGGCCGGCGGGACGCTGCTCTGCGTTGCCGCGGTGACTTTCGCCAAGGGCCACGACGTGCTGCTCGATGCGCTAGCGACGATGTCCGACCTATCCTGGCAGTGCGTGTGCGTGGGCAGCCTCGACCGCGAGCCCGCGTTCGTCGAGAGTCTCCAACTCAGCCTCCTGGACGCCGGGCTGGGCGACCGCGTGTCCTTCTTGGGACCACGGACAGGGGCGGATCTCGACCGCAGCTACGCCGCCGCGGACTTGACGGTGCTGGCGTCGCGCGCCGAGACGTACGGCATGGTCGTGACCGAGGCTCTGGCCCGTGGCCTGCCGGTTGTCGCATCCGACGTCGGCGGGCTGACGGAGGCCCTCGGTCACAGCGCCGATGGGACCCGGCCGGGGCGGCTGGTCCCGCCGAACGACCCTGGGGCACTCGGAGCCGCGCTCCCGGCATGGCTCGTCGACGCGAAGCTGCGAGAAAGGTTGCGTCGGGCCGCCCGCGAGCGCCGCGAGTCGCTCTCCGGATGGTCGACAACGACGTCCGCGATCGAGTCGGTTTTGACTGCGGCGTCGCGATGACCGCCCAGGGCATCCGGGTCAGCAGAGGATGGCTTGCCCTCCGCGAGCCGGCTGACGCCGCGGCCCGTGCTAGCGACCTCGTCGAACACCTCGGGCGACAGCTGCCGGCTACCGGGCGCTGGCTGATCCATGACCTCGGCTGCGGCACCGGCGCGATGGGTCGTTGGCTGGCGCCACTGCTGCCGGGACCGCAGCACTGGATCGTTCACGACAAAGACGCAGACCTGCTGGAGATCGCCGCAGTCGACCTGGGCCCGGCCGCCGACGGGGCCGCGGTCACGGTCGAGGCAAAGTGCTCCGACATCACCCGGCTGCGCGCCGGCGATCTCGACGGCGCAACCCTCATCACGGCGTGGGCGCTGCTGGACCTGCTTACCGAGGACGAATTGGCCGGGCTGGTCGCTGTCTGTGCCAGCACGCGATGCCCGATACTCATCACTCTGTCCGTCATAGGTCGCGTCAGCTTGACCCCGGCGGATCCACTCGACCGCCGCGTGGCCGCCGCATTCGATGCCCACCAACGCCGCGTGACCGAGAGGGGCCGCTTGCTCGGCCCGGACGCGGTCGCGCTCGCCGTCGAGGATTCGACCGGCTAGGAGCCGAGGCACTCGTCCGGGCCAGCCCGTGGCGCCTCGGCGCCTTGCCCGCCGGCCTGGCGGCGGAGTGGTTCACCGGGTGGGTGGGTGCTGCCTGCGAGCAGCAGGTCGAGCTGGCCGCCGAGACCGAGGCCTGTACGCGCCGACGTCTGGCGCAGGCAGCAGCCGGACAGCTCGCTGTCACCGTGGACCACGCCGACTTACTCGTCCGGCCCTAGTCGACCCCACGTGGTGTCCGCGTCTTCTCCGCGACGAAAGCAAGCTTGCGAACCCGGCCGCTGCGCAGCCATTCGCTCCAGAGCCGGTGGGCGGCCAGCAGCTCCTGTAGTGCCTGGCGTCCGATCCGCCGGGCAATGTCCGCTGTATCGGCCGCAAACGCGTCGATCAACGAATCCGCCACCGCGCGGTGGGACTGACTGAAGTCATCAAGCCGGCGGACGACCAACCCAACCCGCCCCAAGCACATGAGCATCTCCTGCAGCGGAGCGAGCCACCCGGTGTCAGCGTCAGGCATCCTCTATGTGCAACCCAATTCCTGAGTGATGACCGTCCTGGACCGCCAACTCCGCAGCAGAGGTCCAGCTCCGAGACGCCGCGCAACGCCGGCCTCACCCGCGAGGGCCAGAATCTCTCCGGCGCGCATGAAGCCCTCCTGCTCGACGAACTCGCCGGGTGCGTACGCCGAGACGCGGGCTCGTTGCAGGGCCTGGACGAACGGAGCCGCTCGTCCTGCTTCACGGCTGTTCAGCGCCTAGATAACTGACGATCTTCCGCTTCAGCAGGTCAGATTCCACGGCCGTATCGCGGAGGGCGGGTTGCGGTCAGGGGATGCGATCCCGGTGCACGATCGTTCCGACTCGCTCTCCCCGTAGAGCTGGGCCCAGGAGCTCGGGCTTCAACCCGTTGATGACCTGGAACTGAGTGATGAGGCGAGCGGACCCGAGCAGCTCGAGCAAGACGCGGTCGAACGGCAGCGTCCGAACGTTCCGGGCGGCGAGCTCCGCCGCGGTGATCTCCTCGATCAACGCCGCCGACGAGTCGACCTTCGGGTCGCGGTCATAGACGCCATCGACGTCCTTGACCAAGGTGAGCGTGGCGCAGCCGAAACACTCCGCGAGCAGGAATGAGCCCGCATCGCTCCGGTGCGGTGGGATCTTGCCCACGCTCGGCGGGTGCTCCCAGAGCGAGAACGGCGGATCGCCGTTGAAGATCACCCCCGGAGCGGATTGGATGAACAGCGGCAGTAGATGTCCGAAGATCTCCGGCGGGATCGCCACGACTCCGTACGGCGCGAGCAACGCCCCAAGCATGTGAGCGTTCCCGAGCGCGTCCGCGATCGCGAGCTGCGCCAGCACCCCGGACGGCAGTCCGAGGTCGATCCCGATCGAGTACACGTGCCGAGTCCGGGCCCCACCACCAGTTCCGAGGATCAGCTTGTTCTCACCCAACGCAGTGCCGATGGCCTCGACAAGAGGATAAGTCGAGCGCCTGCCGCCATCGAGGATCGAGCGACCACCGACCTTGACCACGTGGCAGTGCGGCAGCATCGCAATGGTGGGGGCTTCGGTGGCTGCCATCACCGATCGGTCGAGCAGGCTCTCGCGCATCAGCAGGGAGCCGAGGTGGTGGCGGCCGTCGGTCAACCCGTCGCTAGGCACTGATGATCGTCCCCACATGCTCGCCGTTCAGGGCACGGGTGAGGTTGCCGGGCACGAGCCCGTTGATGATCTGGATCGAGCGACGCGCCTTGGCGTTCTTCATCATCTCGAGCACGCTGTGCTCGACGACGACGTCGGCGAGGCTCAGTGCCTCGAGTTCTTCGACCGTAATCGATGGGATGAACCTCGCGTTTGGTTCCTTCTTAGGATCTGCCGTGTACAGACCGTCCTCGTCCTTCACGTAGATCATCGAGCGCGCGCCGAACACCTCGCTGACGAGGTACGCGCCGGTGTCGGTCCGGTGCGGCGGGATCCGGCCAACCTTCGGGTTCGGCTGCCAGAACGTGTACGGCGGCATGCCGAAGAAGATCACGGCTTGGCGTTCGAAGAGGTACAGCGGTAGCTGCGGGAATTGCACCGGCTCGATGAACGGGATTCCGTGCCGGGCGAGGAGGTAGTGGATCATCTTCGCGTTCTGCATACTGACGAACGTGCCCAGCACGCTCAGCACGCCGGTCGGCATGCCCAGGTCGATGCCGACGCTGTAGGCGTGGCGGGCGCGGGTGCCGGCCCCCGTACCGATGATCATCTTGTGGTGGGGCAGGTTGGCCACCAGCTCGTCAAGAATCGGGAACACAGCCGATCGCCCGCGGTCGATCACGCTCTGGCCGCCGATCTTCACGACGTTAGCCTCCGGAAGGATCCGGATCGTCTCCGACCTAGCCGTCCGCGTGAGCAGCGCCTCGTCGGTCAGCGAGCCAGCCACCAGCGCCTGACCGAGCTCAGTCAGCAATGAGTCCTCGATGCTCCCTCCTTCAGCCGCACGCCGCCAAGCATGTACCGCACCTCCGAGATCCTGATGGTAGTTAGGTCCCCGAACTCGCCGGCTGCCCAGTCGGTGAGCTCAGCCAGGATCGCCGAGCGGACGTCAGCACTGAGTTGGTAGCCGCCCATCGTTTCGAGACGCGCCCACCCATCGATCACCTGCCCGACTGACGCCTGCACCCACCAAATGGCAACCTGACGCGTCTCGATCGGGGTAGCCCCACAGGCGACGAGCCCATCAAGCACGCGCCGGCCCATCTGCCGCCCCTCGCGAGGGCTAAGGCCACGCTCCCGGAGCAGTAACCCGCGCTTGTCGCGCAGAATCCTGTGGACACTCGATCGGTCCCGCGCAACGTGACCGATCAAGAAGTATCCGCCCGGCTCGCATACGCGCCTCAGCTCGGCAATCAGATGATCCGGTTCGAGCAGATGCACTACTCGCGAGGCGAACACGGCCCTCACCGTCCCGTCGTCCACGGGCCACGAGCGGTCCGCATCCCCAATCACCAACGACGCACAAGCCCGCTGCCCGGCACCGAGTTTCGCGAGGAACATCTCGAGCATCACCGAGGAACGGTCGAGCCCGACGTAGCTCATCGAACCGGCCAGATGCCGGCCGATTTCCCCAGTACCAGCACCCAGTTCAAGGAGCAGACCGTCGCGTTCCGGCGCCAGCAAATCGAGCACCGCACGCGCCACGACGCGCGCCGCATCCGGGGGGACACCAGCACGCTCGTCGAAGAAGCGGGCCTGGGCGTCGAACCTGTCGACCGTCATTCACCGCTCATCATGTCACTGCCGCGCGTATTCGTCGTCGCGGCCGATCCAGAATTGGAACCCCTCGCGCTCCGGCGCAGATCACCCTCGCCAGGTACACCCATCCGCTGCCATGGACACCGAGCGGGCGCGAGCAAGCGCCGGCGGCCTATCTCACCGACGCCCAGACGGCAGAAGCCGAAGGCCAATGAGAATTCGACCGAATCCGACATGGTTGCTTTCGCCGGTCACCCGAAGGCCCGTGGCACGGGCAATTCGAGTGTATTGAATGCCTTGGATCGTCCAGGCCCGGCCGCGCCGAGCGCCCTACACTGGGGGTAGCGCGCACTAAGGCGTAGTGACCGCGCCAGTGACCGTGATCGTCGCGGTCGCGGTACTCGTCCCACCGTGACCATCATTGGCGCGATACGTGAACGTGTCCGTAGTGCTCTGCCCATCCGGAACAGCCTGCAGAGCGCTCGAACCAGTCGGATCATACGAGAACGACCCATCAGCGTTCAGCGTGACTGTCGCGCCCTTCGCGCTCGTACCAATAAACGGGGCGGTACCACCGGTGCCGTTCAACTGATCGACGCTAAGCGCATCGCCGTCGGCGTCCGTGTCGTTAGCCAACACCCCGCTCGCCGAGTTCTCGCTCAGCACAGCATCGTTATCGTCCGCGTAGCTGTCCGCGACGGCCACCGGCGGATGATTGACCGCACCCGTGACCGTGATCCTCACCGTCGCCGTCGCCGTCCCACCATGACCATCATCGACACCGTAAGTAAACGAATCCACCGTGCTCTGCCCACGCCCCAACGCCTGCAACGTCGCCGAACCCGTCGGGTCATAGATGTACTTGCCGACAGGCCCCAACTTGACAGACGCCCCCAACGCGCTCGTCCCATTGAGCGGCGGCGTTCCGCTCACCCCGTTAAGCTGATCGATCGACAACGAATCGCCATCGGGATCGGTGTCGTTGGCCAGAACCGAAGTACTCTCCATGAACGACGCGGCATTGGTCGTCGACGCCGTGTCATCAACAGCAACGGGGGGGTGGTTGACCGCGCCAGTGACCGTGATCGTCGCGGTCGCGGTACTCGTCCCACCGTGACCATCATTGGCGCGATACGTGAACGTGTCCGTAGTGCTCTGCCCATCCGGAACAGCCTGCAGAGCGCTCGAACCAGTCGGATCATACGAGAACGACCCATCAGCGTTCAGCGTGACTGTCGCGCCCTTCGCGCTCGTACCAATAAACGGGGCGGTACCACCGGTGCCGTTCAACTGATCGACGCTAAGCGCATCGCCGTCGGCGTCCGTGTCGTTAGCCAACACCCCGCTCGCCGAGTTCTCGCTCAGCACAGCATCGTTATCGTCCGCGTAGCTGTCCGCGACGGCCACCGGCGGATGATTGACCGCACCCGTGACCGTGATCCTCACCGTCGCCGTCGCCGTCCCACCATGACCATCATCGACACCGTAAGTAAACGAATCCACCGTGCTCTGCCCACGCCCCAACGCCTGCAACGTCGCCGAACCCGTCGGGTCATAGATGTACTTGCCGACAGGCCCCAACTTGACAGACGCCCCCAACGCGCTCGTCCCATTGAGCGGCGGCGTTCCGCTCACCCCGTTAAGCTGATCGATCGACAACGAATCGCCATCGGGATCGGTGTCGTTGGCCAGAACCGAAGTACTCTCCATGAACGACGCGGCATTGGTCGTCGACGCCGTGTCATCAACAGCAACGGGGGGGTGGTTGACCGCGCCAGTGACCGTGATCGTCGCGGTCGCGGTACTCGTCCCACCGTGACCATCATTGGCGCGATACGTGAACGTGTCCGTAGTGCTCTGCCCATCCGGAACAGCCTGCAGAGCGCTCGAACCAGTCGGATCATACGAGAACGACCCATCAGCGTTCAGCGTGACTGTCGCGCCCTTCGCGCTCGTACCAATAAACGGGGCGGTACCACCGGTGCCGTTCAACTGATCGACGCTAAGCGCATCGCCGTCGGCGTCCGTGTCGTTAGCCAACACCCCGCTCGCCGAGTTCTCGCTCAGCACAGCATCGTTATCGTCCGCGTAGCTGTCCGCGACGGCCACCGGCGGATGATTGACCGCACCCGTGACCGTGATCCTCACCGTCGCCGTCGCCGTCCCACCATGACCATCACTGACCCCGTAAGTAAACGAATCCACCGTGCTCTGCCCACGCCCCAACGCCTGCAACGTCGCCGAACCAGTCGGGTCATACGAGAACGACCCGTCGGCGTTCAGGCTGACCATCGCGCCCTTGGAGCTGATACCGGTGAACGGCGCGGTGCCGCCGGTGCCGTTCAGCTGATCAACCGAGAGCGGGTTGTGCAGGTTGTCCGAATCGTTCGCGAGGACGCCCTGGGCCGCCTGGGTGTCCAGTTTGGAGGTGTTGGACGCGTTGTAGGCGTCATTCGCGGCGGTTACGACATCGGCCGGCGAGCACTTCGGCGGGCCATCGGTGAAGCCCGAGACTCGGACTTCAGGCGGAGAGCCGACGCCGGTGCGAGCCACCCAGTCGACGGGTCCGCCGCGGGCGAGCGCCCGGGCGAGGAAGTAGGCCAACGCAGATTTGCCAGATCGCGCAAGCGCCTCGGCCCGCGTTTCCTCACACGGATCATCGATCACCTGGTTCAGCCCATAGACCAGCCTGTCGGTGAGCTGGATCAAACGCAAGGGATTGGTGTCGTTGCGGCGAAGTGCGCCGCCGACTCTGGCTTCCGGCAGGTAGGTGAAGCTGCGCCCGCGGGGTGCGACGGGAGTAGCGACGAGCACCACGTTGCCCGCCCCCGCGAGCTGTTGGAAGCCGGATGCGAACGGGGCATCGATAACGAGCTTGAACGTCGTCTGGGGTTCGGAGCTGATCAGCCGACGGAGGTCGGTCAGCGTCACATCCTGATGCAGCACCCCGCGAGTGCCGACCCGCATCCCGATGTTGACAGCGGTCAAGCCCTGGTAGCCCGAGCCGGCGATCCACAGCAAAACGTCGCGGCAGCCGTGTTGGGAGATCTCGTTGCGCACCAAGTTCATCGGTGAGACGTGGCTCGACGGCGGGTAGATGGACGAACGAAATCCGGAAGCCAGCTTGACCAGTTGTGAAAACCGGGATGCCAGCGCCATGCGCGACTGCGGCACCCGCGAGAGCTCGTAGAAGCCGCCGGGCAGGCTGTCGCCTATGAGCACGACGCAGGAGTGCTCGGCCGCCAGCAAAGAGGCCGCCCGCCGGGCCTGGGTTTGGTGCAGCGCACTGTCGAGGGCATGCGCGAGCTTCGCGCTCCGGCCGAGTACCGACCCGCCTTCATACGGGCGATAGAAGATCCGATTGCTCGCCTTCGCGTACGCGTCGGCGCTGCGCAGGAACGTCGGCAGCCGACCACCGACCATCGGCGGCCAGGACAGCGATTTGCTCACCGAGACGCGGCCCGTCACGGCGTCCACGAGCACGACCCGGCCCGGATGCTGATAGGCCTGGAACGGTCCCAGATCCTCATAGAAGAACCAGGCAGCATGCTGCGGGCGCAAAATCACTTTGGTCGAGGAGCTCACGACACGTCCAGCGGTCGCTGGAGCCGTCGGTCCACCCAGAGTCACGGACGTGCCCGCGGGAACTTTTCTCGCAAGCGAAAACACGATCTCCGCGCCTGCGTGCTGGTTCACGTGCAGCCTCGCGAGCGCGGCCCGCGCTGCCGACTGCCGGTCGATGCTGGCCCGCGGATGGACGGCGCCGGCGAACGCCGAGGTGGCCACCGCGAGACCGGCCGCCAGCAGCCCCAGTAGCGGTGCGAAGCGCAGGAACCTACTGAAGTGTGTATGAATGAAAAGAACCCCCTCCGGACCGCCGTCTGGCGCGCATCCCGTGTTCTGTCGCGCCGACCTTGCGGCGCGGGGCATGCTCCCACAGCGATCCTCTGAGTGCAAGGCTCAGAGCTGGCGCACCGTGAGCGAATCAGGGGCGGACAGAGCCCATGACCAGGCGCCCTGGGCATTTCTGGGCTGAGGTCAAGCACGGGATCGAGCACTCGGGCTGCCAGTCGACGTTGCTCCAACCGAACGGATAGCAGCGGGCGATCGAATGGAAGAAGATGGCCTCCTCGACCGCCGAGACCAGGACGCGGCCGACGCCGCCCAGCATCGCGTCGTAGGACCAGATTGTGGGTCGTACTTCCACCTTCGGCGTGCCGGCTGGTGTAGTGGGCTAGATGATGCTCCGCGTAGGCGGGGTCAAGCCCGAGCGCGTCGGCGATGGCCGGATTGACTCGGAAGCGGAGGCTCTGAACGTCCTCGGCGGGGAGGAGCGTGTGCGGATCCGGATGGTTGCCGTCCCGATCGACGAGCCAGACCGCGTGGAACACCTGCATCGTCTGGTGCGTGTCGAGCCTCGGCAGCACCTGCGTGATCGACCCCAGGTTCCGATAGACGAACTCGACCAGCCTGCGATTGTCGTCGACCGCGCCGCGGCCAGACCGCCCGGCAACGAACAGTTCGATGTCCGGAATGCAGAACGTGTTCTGGACGTCGACCGCGAGCGGACAGACGCGAAGCGAGTCTTCGACGCCGGCGCCAGGCCACGTTCCGCTGCTCAGGCTCGAGCCTCGCGCGCACGGTCTTCGTACTGGGCTCGCCAGAGCTGGTCCAGCCGGCCGGGGTCGAAGTGCGCGGGAACCGGAAGCTGGCGCATCTGGCGATCAAGACTAGTTGGGTAGTAGGTCCACCCGGCCCGTGCTAAATCCGAATTGCTCTGGCAAACCGCCGCGATTGTTGATAAAAATCAGATAAAGCGATCGCTTGGGACGATCGATTTCGGGCGGGGAGGCGGCATCTATGAGGGTCATCAAGGTGGTGGGCTCGGGGACTCGAAAGGGCCGGCTCAGCCGCCGGGCGATCGTCGCGTTGGCGATCCTCGCGGGACTCGGCGCCTGGCTGCTGACCGCGCAGTCGGCGGTGCGCGCCACCTCGGACGGCAATCCCTACTCCGTCCCGAACGTCGTCAGCACCAACCCCAATCCGCACATCATTGAGACGACACTGACGGCCGAGACGGCAACCGTCGCCATCGGCACCGGCGTGTTGGCCAACGTGGACACGTTCAACGGCGAAATCCCCGGGCCGACGTTCCACCTCCACGTCGGCGACACCGTGATCGTCCATTTCAAGAATGACCTTTCGTTCCCGAGCGGCATCCATTGGCATGGTGTCGAGCTCTCAAGTGAGGTCGACGGAACTCCGTTCACCCAGGATTCGGTGCCCCCCGGCGGTACGTTCCTCTACAAATTCAAGATGATCCGCCCCGGGATCTTTTGGTACCACCCGCACCACGACCTCTCGACCAACCAGGTGTTCCGGGGGATGTACGGAATGATGGTCGTGGACGACCCGAACGATTCCAAGCTGGAGCGCTCGGGCACGCTTCCGCCCGACAGTCAGACCAAGCAGATCGTGCTCAGCGACACCACCGTGTGCAAGACGCCGGGGACGAACGACACTTCGAATTACCCCAACGCCGCCACGCAACCTTGGGTAGGCAACCCAAATGGCGCGCCGCCGACGCCCGCCCAGAACGGGCCGGTGCCCAAGTCGCTGTGCGAGACGCCGACGGCGATCGACGACAACGGCAACATCAAGGCCAGCTCGTATAACTCGGGCGACATCCCGGCGATCCAGCAGGCGGGTTCCGCACGTACCAACGAGGGCCAGACCGTGCTGACGAACGGCAAGAACGTTGGGGGGCGTGCGGGGTCGCCGAGCGCGCCGGGCGCGCTCGATTCCGGCGCCTCGACACTCAACGTGCGGCCCGGCCAGGGATTGCGACTACAGATGCTTAATGCGGCGACGATCCGCTACTTCCGCCTGATCCTGACAGACTCGAGCGGGAACCAGATTCCGTTGATCCGGGTCGGCGGCGAGGGTGGCCTGCTCGATAATGCGGTCGAGGAAGGTGGCACACCGCAGGGCTTTAACACCGGATATTCCCTGGGCGAGATCCTGCTGCCGCCGGGCTCGAGGGCCGACGTGGTGGCCGCGATTCCTTCCTCGGCCACCGGTGTGCTGACGATGTGGACCGAGGACTACCAGCGCACCGGCAACGGCTATTCGGACATTCCGACCGTGCCCGTGATGCACCTCAACGTCACGGGCTCACCGGTTGTCCCCGCCTACTCGATCTCAGCCGGGACGCCGCTGCGCGCGGCGACCGGCGATCCGGTGGCGGTGCTCGGGCCCCCGACCGGGACATTGCTAGATCCCACGACGTTCTCACCGCCGAAGCCTGGGATGGCGTCGCAGAACATCGCATTCACGGTTTCGGGCGCCGGGGGCTCAGTCGGGGTGAACGGCGTGAGCGCTCCGCAACTCCACGACGCCCCGGACTACATGACCGTGCCGCACGTCGGATCGACGCGCTACGCGAAGATCGGAGACATCCTCGAGCTGCAGATGACCAACAGTACGGGCGCGAGCCACCCATTCCACCTGCACGGCTTCTCGATCCAGCCAATCTCGCTGACGAAGAGCGGCGGCCCGGACTATACCTGGCCGTATCACGAGTTCCGTGACAACGTGGACGTCCCTTCCGGTTACACGCTGACATTCCGAGTGAAGATCGAGGACCGGCCGAAGGCCGACGGCGTGAGCCCAGGTGGCGCCTACGGTCGCTGGGCGTTCCACTGCCACATCTTCTTCCACGCCGAGCTCGGGATGATCTCGGAACTGGTCGTGACGGCACCCAACGGTGTTGAGCGTCCCGACGTCAGCGTCGACTCCGGCGACGTGCACGTGACCGCGGGCCATACCGCGACTGTCACAGGCAGGTTCTTCGACCCTAACGGCCAGTCCGTGACGCTCAAGTCGTCGGTCGGCAAGGTCCATATCGACACCCCCCCGACGTCGACGACGCCCGGCCACTACACGTGGACGTTCAAGACCGGGCCCGCCCCGAGCCAGATCGTATACGTGACCGCGAAGAACACGTCGGGACTCACGGCCCAGATCCCGTTCCAACTCGACGTCAAGGACCTCGGCCCACCAAAGCTGTCGCTCTCGATCCCAAGCCCGAAGACGGTCCGTCAGAACACGTTGCTGTCGTTCAAGGTTTTCGCGACCGACCCCGACAAGCTCGACCGGATCAAGCTCGGCTCGTCCGGTCTGCCGCGTTCGGTGAAGCTGACCCAAATCAGCAACAAGACCGGCATCGTGCTGGGGATCGTGACTGCGAAGCCCGGCATGTACCACGTCACGTTCACGGCGTCCGACGGCAAGCACCCGCCGACCAAGAAGGCGCTGACGATCAAAGTCAAACCGAACCAGCTGAAGGTCGCCGTGGGCAAGACGGTCCACCTGTCGGGCGGGCGACTGCCGGTCGTCTGCCACGTGGCGCATCCGTCGATCCGCAGCTGCAAGGCAACGGTGCTTGTCAACGGCAAGTCGGTTGGCAGCGCCACCGGATCGACTTCTCAGCACGGAAAGAAATCGCTCACCGTCAGGGTTGGGCTGAACGGAAGGACGCTGCAAAAGATCAACCGGTCAAAGCACGGTCTGCCGGTCAGGATCCACATCGTCGCGACCAAGTTCGGATCGAATTCGAGGTTGACAGCGGACGGGCTCACGATCGCGCGAAAACCCTGAGGCTTACTTAGCGCGCGGGTACCTGAAGATCGAAGACGCTGCGCAGACGCGTGCCGTCGCGCCTGTGCCCCGTGACCGCAATCTGGTTCGCCCCCGCGGCCAGGTCGATCGGGCTCACGAACTTTCCGGTCCCCAGCCGGCGAAAGCTCTGTTGCTGCACAGGGCCGTTGCCTTTCGCCGCCGTCACAACGAGCTGATCGATGAAGTCCTGGCCATCGAAGGGCAGCTGGTAGAAGGTCACGATAACGCGGCTCGGGCCCGCCCGCTCCGGGTTCGGCGAGATCCGGACCTCGTCGAGGGCGGGGAGCTCGGTCGTGTACTTGGGCGCCTGCCCCGGAATCCGCTCGATCGAGAGCTGCTGGGGTTGCGCGGCGGGATCGAGCTCGAGCGGCACCTCGACCGCGCCGTTCCCGCGCTGCACGAGGACCGTAACACCCCAGCGACCGTCGAACGCGAGGTTGGCGCCGGAGGCTTGATAGGTGCCGCCCCCGGCAGGACTCAAAGCCAACGTCGTCGAAGCGACACTCGGATCGTCTAGCGGCGTGAACCTAAGCTGGACGTTCGCCCCTCGCACGGACGCGCCCGTGTCGTAATCGGTCGCGTGAACAGTGAACTGGTTCGGGCCTGGTTCGTTCGAGAGTGCGGTGAGCTTGACCCGGACGCTCGTCGCGAAGTCCGCCCCCGAGGCCGACAGCCCGGGGAGCAGCGAAGTTCGTGCTGTGACCGGCGGAGCCAGCGTTCCAAGCAGCGCGGCGACCCCGAGCGCGGCTGCGGCGAAGACCAGCTCGACGCTGGAGGTGCGCCGCAATGGGCGCAGATCCGCCGAGGACGCCGGCACAGCCCAGGTACGATTGCGGTATCCGAGCGCGGCGATGATCGCGACCAGCAGCAGCTTCGCTACGACCGCGCGGCCGTATCCCGTCGTCAGGAGCTCACTCCAGGCACGCAGCTCCCCGAAGGCACGCGCGATCCCGGTCGCGACGACCACGACAAGCCCGGTGACCGCGACGAACCCGAAGCGGCGAATGGCGGCGGATTTGGCGGCCGACGGCTGCCCTCGCAGGCCGATCAGCAGCGCCGCAAGACCGCCGATCCACATGCCTGCGACCGTGAAGTGGACCGCCTGGAGGCCCACCGAGAGCGAGGACGGCCACGACGAAGCCGCGGCGTGGCCGTTGGCGACATGGACGACGATCGCCACGATAGCGGCGATGTCCACGAGCAGCAGCGTCACCCGCCGAGCCCGCGGCACGCGCCGGGCGATCAGCAGCGCCACTCCCGCGCACACGATCGCGACAGCGCGCCAGATGAGCGCGTGGCCGACGGGCGAGCTCAGGAGCCCGCCGAGCGAGGTGCCCGCGTTCGAGCGCTGGGCGAGGGCGAGCACCACGAGGCCGACCGCCGCCACTAGCCAGCCGCCCGAGGCAAGCACGATCGCGCCGACCCGGCCACCGAACCCCACGACTCCCGCAGTCGCCCCGCCGACGAGCCCGGTCAGCCCCAGGATCAAGATCCACCGCCCCACCAGCTCCAGTGGCGAGCTGACCGCAGTCGACGTGCCACGCGAGATTGCCGCGGTGCGCGAGGGCGAAACCTGGACCCCGAAGTCAAATGCGCCGGTCGTTGCGTGCCCGTCGATCGCCGAGACGACGCGCCAGTTGACGGTGTAGACACCGCGCACGAGGTGCTGCACCGGCTCCGTCAGGATCAGCGGGTTGCCCGGGGTCGCCGACGGCCGCCCCACTTGGTAAGCGACGCCGCGGTTGTCAATCACCACGATCGACGAGAGAGGCGCGTCGGGCCGCTCGGAGAACGTCATGCGGACCACCGCCGGAGAGGCCCCGAGCGTGGCACCCGCGACGGGATCCGAAATGACCAGGCCGGCGTGCGCCTGTGCACGCGGCCCACCGACGCACGCGAGCGCCGCGGCCAGCACCAGTACGCCGAGCAGCCGGCGAGCCATCAGCGACTCCGGGTCGTGCGAAGCACGACGACGAGGGCGATTACCGCGAGCACCGCGAGCACGAGCGCGAGGACCGCGATCGTCCGCGACGTGTCGGCGGAATCGGTGGCGCGCTGTGCTCGCTGCAGAGCGCGCGAGACCGCCAGTGCCTGCTGATCGGCGGTTGGGACCGCTGCTGGGAACTGAATCGCGGATGGCGAGCTCACGCACTCGAAGGTCCGCTCCGAGCAGGTCGCAACCACGTCGATCTGCCGGCCGCGGATCGCACCCGAGACATGAAAGGCATACGTGCCGGCCGCGGTTGGCTCGAGCGACGCCGTGAATGTCCCCGGCCGCTCGGCGTCCGGCTGAAGCGGCAAGCTGACCCGCTGATCGCCGTGGGAGACCTGCACCACGAGCGAGTTCGAGGCGCTCACCGGCGCCCCCGATCGTGGATCCGACACATCCACCTCGATCGCGTTCACCGATCCTACGTACGGCGGCTCCTGGACCCATCCAACTTCGAGGCGAAACCCGCCCGAGGTCGTTATCAGGTGGCCCGACGCCCCGGTCGCGGCGACGAGCGCCGCCGCGACCACGGTCAGCGCGGTGACTCGACGCATCGATCCTCCGGCGATGCTACGACTTACGACCAAGCTTCACGTTGACCTTCGTATTCTCACGGCCCCGGCGTGCGGCGAGTAGGAGTGCGCGGGCGCGGTCAGCAGAGTGTCGCCCGCGGCCGGCCGTGCACCGCCCGCTGGGTGGCCCTTGGCGTCGATCGTGGTCCCCGCCTTCCAGACCACTATCGCATTCCCGCGCCGACGATCGCGGCCGCAGGCGACGCGTTGGCGCTCATGTCGAGCTGATCAGGTATTGCGACGTTCGTGAACGACCCCTTCAGGCCCTTGCGTGCGATTGCCTCAATCGTGGCCACGTGCTTCCACGCGACGATCGCGTCGCCGTTGTCGTTGATCGCGGCCACGGGGTCTGCGTAGCTGCCGGTTGGCGCGCCGACGCTTTGGACCATGACCACCGTCCCGTTGGGGGAGATCGTCCGCAACTGGATCTGCGCGTTGCCCATCGAGAGGTCGTTGACCCATAGGACCAGGCCGTTGCCCGACCGGTTCGTAACCACCACCGGCGAGGTGTCAACGTGCCCCGTCATCGCGTCAGTTGAGAAGTCAGGCAGCTGGGGGAAGCCTCCGGAGCCAAACACATCGTGCGCGCCTCGAACCACACCTGGATTTACGCCCGCTTGGTTCCCCCAGACCACGTCGGTGTCCTCCTGAGCGTCCGCTGCGACCGATGGCCCGAAGCCATTCGAGAGGTTGAGCACCACCGGCTTCAGCCAGGCCGCGGCGTGCGTAATCGCGGGCGCCAACGCCATCATGCCCACCACGAGGGCGGTGACAAATCTGACCTGCGACGCATCGTCTCGCCTCCTCCTCGACTTCCGGCGCTCCATCTGGCCGCGCCCCGAATCCGCATCTCGCCGGCGAGCGGTCCGCAGATCATCGCACGGCTGGCGAACCGGGGTCTGTGCGCGGAAGGCCGGTTCCCTTTTACGCCCCAGGCCAGCCTGACGATGACCGGGATACGCGTCCTGTTGTGACGCAAGCGACATGTTTGACCGTTGTATGCGCTATTTGCCCGCGGATCGGCCAGTCGGGCGACCGGCAGGGCGTTGACGACGCCGTATAGCGCGCCGGCACCACGTGCACGCCAGCATTTGAGTCGACGTGCCGGCCGCGCGGCCCGGAGCGTCATACGGTGCCGGCGGCACTTCACACGCCACGCGGGTTACATGCTCGGGCAGGCGAGCACGGATGGCAAGCGCGTCGGGAGCTCCGCGTGACCCGCGTCGGCCCGTGGACCGGTCGATCTCGAGCGCGTCGGCGATCGCGGCGACGTCGTCGACGCAGTCGACCACGCGGCGACCCCGGTGGCGGCTTGAGCGCCCATACCCGGGCTGTCATGGGTGATCAGCCACAGCCCTGCCGCGCTCAGGGGGAGGGGTCCGGATGCCGGCCGCTCAGCCGACAGCCGGGGTTACCGTGGAACATGAAGATCGGCGCTCCCGCGTGATCGCCGACCGGGCTCACGGGCCAGCCTCCGGCCATCCACAATGCTGACTACCTCGACGCTCACGTGGGCCATTATCCCGACGGTTCGCGCCGGCTTACGGAGCCCCTCCACCCTCTCGTGAGGTCTGCGCACAGCACGCGCTCTCGCCTGACAATCAACGCCTTGACGAAACCTGATGGCAGCGGGACACCAGGCTGTCGACAGGCGCACGTGGAACGAGATCGCCGCCAAGCTCGGCGTGGCCGAGAGCACAGCGATCTGGCTGGCCGGGCGATACCGCACCTGCGGCCACGAGCGCATCCTCACGCCACGCGAAACGACCGGCTGTCCTGAGTGCGGCGCCACGATCACCGCTCGTTCGCTCTGTTCCGCAACCGGCAACAGGGGGACCAATGAGCGCCGTAGCTCTCGCCACCCACCAGCCCCGACCACGGCCGAGGTTGAGCAGGAGATACTCGCGAGGATCGACCCCGCCGGTCTTCACATCTGCGAGGCCGAACTCCGCTGGGACGAGCAAAAGAACGGCCCGCTGCTCGACGTCCTCAGCGAGCTCGAGCGCCAGGGCCTGATCGAGAGTGCCCTGCACTTCCGGCTCACCGACCACTGCCGCATACGACTCCCCGGCGACTACCGGCCGCCGCTTCGCTGCGGCACCGGGATCCCCTGGCGGGTACCGTCATGAACGCCGCAAACATCCATGCCAGGCCGTCGCTCCTAGCCGAGATCGGCAGCCTTGAGTGGGATAGTGCCGGCCGACCGGCGGACAGCGCGCGCCGCCTCGGCCCCGACTGGCTCGAACACCAGCTCCTCGCCACACGGGCCAAGTGTCCTGAAGCGGCGTCGTCGCCCACAATCACGACGTCGGGCCCCGGTGGACGGCATGACCGCCACCGAACAGGGCCAGGTCGGGCGCACGATCAGGGCCTGCCGCCACGCCGGCCTGCCCGACGACTGCACCTGCAGCATCCAGACAGCGGACGACCGCCCGACCCACGCCAAACACGTCAGCACCTCCCGCAGCGGATTGGGCCGCCAAACGGTGTCGGCATCAGGCATCCTCTCTCGGTCTGCCTCCGTGAGGCTAGGGCCCTCTTCGAAAGCGAAGGCGAACCGCCCGCCCGTCGTGAGCGCCTGCGATATCTCTTGAAGCAGCGCCTCTTTTTCGGGAAGGCGAGGATCGTCTCGAACAGGAGCACCACGTCGAACGGGCCGGGAGGGATCGGCGGGAATTTGCGAGACCTCGAAGCGACAGGGAAGGTCGCCGGCACGCTCACGTGCGATGTCAACGGCGCTGGAGCTGAAATCCACCCCCAGGTATGTGCAACCCAATTCCTGAGTGATGAACCGTCCTGGACCGCCAACTCCGCAGCAGAGGTCCAGCTCCGAGACGCCGCGCAACGCCGGCCTCACCCGCGAGGGCCAGAATCTCTCCGGCGCGCATGAAGCCCTCCTGCTCGACGAACTCGCCGGGTGCGTACGCCGAGACGCGGGCTCGTTGCAGGGCCTGGACGAACGGAGCCGCTCGTCCTGCTTCACGGCTGTTCAGCGCCTAGATAACTGACGATCTTCCGCTTCAGCAGGTCAGATTCCACGGCCGTATCGCGGAGGGCGGGTTGCGGTCAGGGGATGGGATCCCGGTGCACGATCGTTCCGACTCGCTCTCCCCGTAGAGCTGGGCCCAGGAGCTCGGGCTTCAACCCGTTGATGACCTGGAACTGAGTGATGAGGCGAGCGGACCCGAGCAGCTCGAGCAAGACGCGGTCGAACGGCAGCGTGGGAACGTTCCGGGCGGCGAGCTCCGCCGCGGTGATCTCCTCGATCAACGCCGCCGACGAGTCGACCTTCGGGTCGCGGTCATAGACGCCATCGACGTCCTTGACCAAGGTGAGCGTGGCGCAGCCGAAACACTCCGCGAGCAGGAATGAGCCCGCATCGCTCCGGTGCGGTGGGATCTTGCCCACGCTCGGCGGGTGCTCCCAGAGCGAGAACGGCGGATCGCCGTTGAAGATCACCCCCGGAGCGGATTGGATGAACAGCGGCAGTAGATGTCCGAAGATCTCCGGCGGGATCGCCACGACTCCGTACGGCGCGAGCAACGCCCCAAGCATGTGAGCGTTCCCGAGCGCGTCCGCGATCGCGAGCTGCGCCAGCACCCCGGACGGCAGTCCGAGGTCGATCCCGATCGAGTACACGTGCCGAGTCCGGGCCCCACCACCAGTTCCGAGGATCAGCTTGTTCTCACCCAACGCAGTGCCGATGGCCTCGACAAGAGGATAAGTCGAGCGCCTGCCGCCATCGAGGATCGAGCGACCACCGACCTTGACCACGTGGCAGTGCGGCAGCATCGCAATGGTGGGGGCTTCGGTGGCTGCCATCACCGATCGGTCGAGCAGGCTCTCGCGCATCAGCAGGGAGCCGAGGTGGTGGCGGCCGTCGGTCAACCCGTCGCTAGGCACTGATGATCGTCCCCACATGCTCGCCATTCAGGGCACGGGTGAGGTTGCCGGGCACGAGCCCGTTGACGATCTGGATCGAGCGACGCGCCTTGGCGTTCTTCATCATCTCGAGCACGCTGTGCTCGACGACGACGTCGGCGAGGCTCAGTGCCTCGAGTTCTTCGACCGTAATCGATGGGATGAACCTCGCGTTTGGTTCCTTCTTAGGATCTGCCGTGTACAGACCGTCCTCGTCCTTCACGTAGATCATCGAGCGCGCGCCGAACACCTCGCTGACGAGGTACGCGCCGGTGTCGGTCCGGTGCGGCGGGATCCGGCCAACCTTCGGGTTCGGCTGCCAGAACGTGTACGGCGGCATGCCGAAGAAGATCACGGCTTGACGTTCGAAGAGGTACAGCGGTAGCTGCGGGAATTGCACCGGCTCGATGAACGGGATTCCGTGCCGGGCGAGGAGGTAGTGGATCATCTTCGCGTTCTGCATACTGACGAACGTGCCCAGCACGCTCAGCACGCCGGTCGGCATGCCCAGGTCGATGCCGACGCTGTAGGCGTGGCGGGCGCGGGTGCCGGCCCCCGTACCGATGATCATCTTGTGGTGGGGCAGGTTGGCCACCAGCTCGTCAAGAATCGGGAACACAGCCGATCGCCCGCGGTCGATCACGCTCTGGCCGCCGATCTTCACGACGTTAGCCTCCGGAAGGATCCGGATCGTCTCCGACCTAGCCGTCCGCGTGAGCAGCGCCTCGTCGGTCAGCGAGCCAGCCACCAGCGCCTGACCGAGCTCAGTCAGCAATGAGTCCTCGATGCTCCCTCCTTCAGCCGCACGCCGCCAAGCATGTACCGCACCTCCGAGATGCTCATGGTAGTTAGGTCCCCGAACTCGCCGGCTGCCCAGTCGGTGAGCTCAGCCAGGATCGCCGAGCGGACGTCAACATCGAGTTGGTAGCCGCCCATCGTTTCGAGACGCGCCCACCCATCGATCACCTGCCCGACTGACGCCTGCACCCACCAAATGGCAACCTGACGCGTCTCGATCGGGGTAGCCCCACAGGCGACGAGCCCATCAAGCACGCGCCGGCCCATCTGCCGCCCCTCGCGAGGGCTAAGGCCACGCTCCCGGAGCAGTAACCCGCGCTTGTCGCGCAGAATCCTGTGGACACTCGATCGGTCCCGCGCAACGTGACCGATCAAGAAGTATCCGCCCGGCTCGCATACGCGCCTCAGCTCGGCAATCAGATGATCCGGTTCGAGCAGATGCACTACTCGCGAGGCGAACACGGCCCTCACCGTCCCGTCGTCCACGGGCCACGAGCGGTCCGCATCCCCAATCACCAACGACGCACAAGCCCGCTGCCCGGCACCGAGTTTCGCGAGGAACATCTCGAGCATCACCGAGGAACGGTCGAGCCCGACGTAGCTCATCGAACCGGCCAGATGCCGGCCGATTTCCCCAGTACCAGCACCCAGTTCAAGGAGCAGACCGTCGCGTTCCGGCGCCAGCAAATCGAGCACCGCACGCGCCACGACGCGCGCCGCATCCGGGGGGACACCAGCACGCTCGTCGAAGAAGCGGGCCTGGGCGTCGAACCTGTCGACCGTCATTCACCGCTCATCATGTCACTGCCGCGCGTATTCGTCGTCGCGGCCGATCCAGAATTGGAACCCCTCGCGCTCCGGCGCAGATCACCCTCGCCAGGTACACCCATCCGCTGCCATGGACACCGAGCGGGCGCAAGCAAGCGCCGGCGGCCTATCTCACCGACGCCCAGACGGCAGAAGCCGAAGGCCAATGAGAATTTGTTCGCTTTACCCCCCAGACGCAAATGCCGCAACCGGCGCACGGCAGCGTGATGACCCCGCGGTGGTCGCTCGGCCAGTTCGGACATCGAAGTTCGCTCCACCACGCGCCGGTTGGAGCCGAGATGAGCCTCGACCGCATCCACCCAGACCTCGTCACGCTGCAGGTCAAGACTGTGTCTTCTGCGGTGAGCTGCTCGACGTCGCCGATGGCAGCGGGCGCTTCCGACCGCTCTCCCCGCCGACGGCTCCCACCCCGGAACAGCCCGGCAAGCGGCCCCGACCGACGCAAGGCGGGACCACAAACCGGCGGCACAACGGCGCGGCGACGCAAGCCACCGTCACCATCTCCTCGCCGCATCCGGTGGCGCTCCAGACCGCGGTATTGAGGTTGACGGTGAGCTGCTGCTCCGGCGCCGGAGCAGCCAATCGCAGGTAATCCTCGACCAGCAGGTCTGCAGTTGAGAACAAGCCGGCCCGCACCAGCCAATGAGCGGGGGCGATGTATTGGATCCCCATCGGCGCGTCGGCGGCGACGAACCGGGAGGTGGTGTCGTCTAGGAACTGCGTCGACTCGGTCTGGTAGGCCGTGGTGGGCGCCGCGGCTACGATTCGTTTCTCCGCCGCGTCATGGCCGCCGCCGTTCAGCAGGTAATCCGAAACGGCCTGTGGCCAGCTCTCCAGTTGCGAGGCGGTCTTGCGCGGTGTCAGCGCCCCCAGAAGATAGACCGTCCACCCAAGTTGAATCCCTGCGCGCCCTGGAAGTCAGAGCCCTCCACGTTCTCGTAATTGATCACCCCAAAGTCCTGGTATATGTGCCACGTATTCTTGTCGAACTGCCCGATGGGTAGTTGACGGGGCAGGTTGCCGACGTCAGTCGGCAACAGGTACGAACCCGCCTCGAGCACGAGCCGTTGGCGCCGCTGTCGGCAAGTGCACTGGCCAGCAGACCGCCGCCGAAGCCCGAGCCAACCACGACCAGGTCGTAGTTGACATCCGTGTCGGTGTTGCGCGGGAGCAGGTGCTATGGAACGACGCCGCTCTCTGGCCAGCCGAGTCCTTCAGTCCGAAGCTCGGTATCCGGGGCCGCGTTCCACACGTTGCCGTCGAACTGTCGGATCAGTGGGCTACGCGAGGGTGATGTTCACCTTGCGGCCGACGGGGAGTATCAGGCCTGGTTTGCGCGACTGGCGTTTGACCTTTCCGGTTTTCGGGCCCGTGACCTTGCCGACACCGCAGTGAGCTTTCAATAGCGCCTTCTTCGCGCCATTGAGCGTCTTGCCCTTGAGGTTCGGCACGACGCAGACCTGATTGAACGTGTAGCGATCACGGGGCGTGGTCGGACTCTGCCCAAACGGCGTCGTGACCTTGACGTCGACGCCGCCCACGGTCCCCGCCGGCGCGACGGCGGTTATCTCCGTGTTCGAAACGACGGTGAACGATCGTGCGGAGCGCCTTCCGAAGCTGATCGTGGTAGCGGCGACGAATGCGTTGCCCACAATCGCCACCTTGGTCCCACCGGTTCTCGGTCCATTGGCGGGCGTCAACGATCTCACGCTCGGTGGAGAGACGTAGGTGAAATGGTCCGCCGCCGAGGTCGGGCTTCGGCCGCCCGTGGTCGTGACGGTGACGTCGCGCGTGCCCGCCGAGCCGGCCGGGGAGATCGACGTGATGCGTCTGTCCGAGTTGACCGTGAAGCTCTTAGCGGGGATACCGCCAAACCTGACGGCCGTCGCTCCGGTGAAGTCATGCCCCGTGATGACTACCTCGGTTCCGCCCGCTGTCCGGCCGGTGGATGGGCTCACGGAACCGACACCAGGCTGCAGCACCTCCACAGCTTCGACGGATATCTGGCCCATCGGGAGCGTCGCGAACACCGCGGTGCTGCCGGGAGCGATATCCCCCATAGCTGCCTGCACCGAGTTCGCGGAATCCGTGGTGAGCTCGCCGCAAAAGCCGGTCGTTCCATACAGGCCGATGATGTCGCCCGTCTGCACGGGAATGTTCACCGCGTACGTGTTCACGCTGTTTGTCACCTGAGTGCCCGCGGCTGACTCGGCGGTGATTGCATAGAAGGGGCCGCCCTGGCTGCGGCCGACCTTGAATTTGAGCCCTGGGCTCGTGCTGGCGCCCTCCTGAAAGAACCAGTCCGTGATCACGCCCGGAGCCGGGACGACATACGAATTCCCGCTCGCCTCCGTCTGAAGGATGGTGCTGCTATTACAGGCGCCAGTGGGCGTGAATAGCTGGCCGATCGTCGCGATGCCCGCCTCAGCGCTCGATGCGAACAGCGGCGCAAACACCAATGCGAGCCCCACGATGAGAGAAGCCCCTCGCCGGCCCATACGACGATCATCCTTCGATCACCACGACGTGATGTCAACCAGAGCGATCCCGCCCGGCCGGCCGCTATTCTCCAACCCCGTTCGCCAACCGGGCGCCGCGCCCACGGCAGCCCGTTGGCGCTCGGCTTCATCCGGATTTAGACGCGACAATCACCGGCACTGATAGGACGAAGCGAGCGCAGCCGAGCGCTGGGAGATCACGCGATGCTGGCGCTTGCCCGCTGCGCGCGGAGGGGCCGACGAAGAGCGGCCGGCACGAATTGACTATCGGCCCAGCGTGGGCGTCCCGATTTTGCGCCCCGAGCGCGGCCAGGCGTCGGCCCTGGCGGTCCCATCGCTCTCGGGCTACGCGCTCCTGGGGAGGCGCGCCGAGGGCGGCGACCAGCGGATCTGGGAGCGCTTGCTCCGGCTGAGGCCGATCGTGGTCTAACCCCGGTGGGCTGGCGGGTGAGTCAAGGTCTGGGTCGAGGCGTCGCCCACGGCCGCCGGCATCGCGGCGCCGAGTGACATCTCGCGTGTCGGCGTGCGGTCGCGGGCGAGGGGCGGCTAGGGCCCACCGGGATCTGGACACACGCACGTCCTCCTCCGTGCCTCTCGCACGCCTCGACGGATCACGCTCGCCTGACCACAAGAGCCGTCGGCGCGACGCCGTCAGCGCGTGAGGGTGACCACGCGGGATGCGCTCCGCCCTCTGGCGGCGGTCGCGGTGGCGCGGGAACCCAGGCGGTGATCGACGGCGTGGCGCAGAAGGCTCAGAGCCGTGGAGGTCAATCGCAGCGACACCCTCTGGGACTTGCCGGTCGCGACCGAGTACCTCGCGCTGGCGAGCACGATCGTCCCGCGGCTGACGGGGCGGTGGTGATGGACGAACCGCACGACGGGCCTCGTGAAGGTGAGCGACAGCGTTCCGCGGCAAACGCTTCCCCGCCCGCCGCCGCTACAGCTGAGCTCGAGCTTCGCGAGCCCGCGCTTTACGAGCGCACGGCCCGTCTTGATCTTGACTGTCGGGGGTGCGACGACGATGTAGGCGATTGCCGCGCTGCCGGTCTGCCCGTCCTTGGAGGTCGCGGTCACCGCGTAGGTGTGGTGGCCGAGCCGGGTCGTATTGAGGTGCCCGGTGCCGCCGCTGGCCGTACCGAGGCCGGTCGAGTCGTCGCAGGAGCGAAGCCCCGGCCCGTTCTGGGCGTCAGCGCAGGAGAAGCTCGTCGGGACGTGCTGCCCACGCGTGTAGGTGCCACCCGGCGCGGGCGAGGAGATCGACGCCTCAGGTGCCGGCACGGGCGCGATCGCCACCGACGGCACACCGGTGGTGTCCTGGACAAACGTCGAGCCAGGCGGCCCGAAGCTCGAACCGCCTCCCCCACCACCGCCGCCACCGAAGCTCGCGCCGCACCCGCCCTCGCCACCGCCGCCCCCGTAGTACCCGCCGCCGCCGGCGCCACCACCGCTGCCGCCAACCCCGCCCGAGCCGCCCTGGCCAGAGTTGCCGATCGCGCCGTCGTCGCCGTTGCAAGGTCCCCCACTCCCGCCCATGCCACCCAATCCGGAGCTTCCGCCCAGGCCGCCGGTCCCCGGCGACGCGCCGCCGCCCGTGGCGCCCGCCGATCCCGACGCGGCGGCCGCGCCATGCACACCACCGCCCGCGCCCGCGACCCAGCCCCCGCTGCCGCCACCACCACCACCGCCCGCCGCGACCAGCTGACGCGAAGCGAGCGACACCGGCGGCCCCGGGCACGAGCCGGCGCACGACACCGCACGGAGATCGGACGCGCCACCGCCCCCACCGCCGCTACCAGCGCTGACCGTATTGAACTGCTCGAAGGTGTCACCGCCGCCGTTGAACCCGCCCGCCCCCGCGCCGGCCAGGTACCCCTCGCCGCCCGGGCCGCCCACCTCGACGTACAACGTCTCGCCCGGCTTGCCCGCGATGATGCCGGTCACACGCGCGCCGTCGGCGCCGGCGCCCCCGTTACCAAGGTTCATCATTGCGGTGCTGCCGCCGGCTCCACCCGGCCCCCGATCGCCGTCACAAATACGTCAACCACGCCCGCCGGGACTGTGTAGCACTGCTCAGCCCCGGTGTAGACGAACGTCGCCGTACCGGTCTGACAGCTCGCCGCGCCGGCCGCCGCCGGCACCAGCGTGAGCGCGGCGATCGCGGACGCCGTGACGGCGAGCGCCGCAACCCTAGCGGTCATCCCGGTTCACGACGAGAATCGTAGACGCCCTGCCCAACGTTGTCGGCAGGGACTTCGGGGTTCGTGCGGGGATACCCCCACCGATCGCGAACTTGAAGGACGAAGCACTAGCGGCGTGAGATTTGGAACCGGTCGGTTCGGGTGCTAATCGCCGAAACCGAGTGAGCTATACAACGTCCACGCCCATGTCGGCGGCTGAGCTTCGGGCCAAGCGGTCTACGGCCCCGCCCATCTCATCAATCACGATCCGTCAACGAGCGTGACCGCGTCCCCTTGCCGCACGACTCCCTCCACCAACACCGCTGCATACAACCCGGCGTAGCCGTCATGGGCCTGGGAGATATGGCGCAGGATGCGTGGGCTGGCCTCGCCCGTCTCAGGGTCGAGGGTGATCATCTTGCACCGAGGATCGCGCTCGACGGGCGAGATGATCGCCTTATCACCGACTCGAATGGACTTTCCGATGAACTCTTCCTCGGCAAACCCGCGGTCCGATTCGAGATCGAGATAGATGTTCGCCCGAAAGCGGCGTTCGTCAATGGTCATCTCCAATTCCTCAGCGAGCTGACGGGCCGTCTGGAGCGAGAACATGGACACCGGGCGGCAATCTGTGAAGGATCGATGTGAGTAGACGAGCGAGATCTCCTCGTTCTCGCCAAGCCGCGCATTTAGCTCAGACAGGAGCGCCGGATCGTCGATCGCAATGAAGTTCCCGTCGGGCGTTCGGACGTCAACTGCGAACGAATCACGGTCGGCGAACAACGGGTTGATGCCGGGGGCGATTTCTTCCGCTTGCGCGAGGTTCGGTGGCTTCGCCGCGGCCGCCGGAAACCGAAAGCGCGGCTGATAGCGCAGGAGATCCTCCTGCTCACGCCCAGTCCGGAACGGGAACCCCGGATCAGCACTAGGGCTCTGCAATGCGAACACTCGGTCGCCGTACGCGCCCGAGAACGAGATGAATAGTTCGTCTACACGTTCCCCTCTCATGCTCTTCACTGGATATCGCCAAAGGGTGTCGACACGCCCAATTAGGCTCATGATGCTCCTTTGCAGGTGTCTAGAACAGTGAATCAGTCGCTCCCGTCGATGTGATCAGGCGTCATAGTCGATAGTGAGGGTCGGCTCGCTGGGCACGGCCTGGCAGGCGAGCACGAAGCCATGCTCCAGCTCTCGCTTCGAGATGCCTTGACTCTTCGACATGTGAACGGAACCCTCCGTCAGCTTCACGAGGCACGTGCCGCAACGTCCTTCGCGGCAGGAGTATGGCAGCTGCAGCCCTGCGTCTATCGCGCCGTCAAGGACAGTCTGTCCCCGCGCACAACTGTACGCATGATGCTGGCCATCGATCATGACGTGAACACGCGCCTCCACTTCAGTACGCAATGCAGTCTCCGTGGGAATGTCACGTTCGGTCACTGCAGCTCGCTGGGTGACGAACCGCTCGAGGAATACGCGATCCTCCGGCAGACCACATTCGATTGCGCAGTACTCAATCAGAGCCATGAACGCATCGGGGCCGCACGTGTAAACGTCGAAGCCGCTGCGTCCCGCACACAGCGCGCGGATGTCCTCGACGGTCAGACGACCACGAGCGCCGGTGAAGTGCTCGATGAATGCGAATCGACCGCGCCGCGATTGGCGCAAGGCAAGCAAGGAGCGTCGGAAGATCGCGTCAGCTGGCGACCGGTTGACCTGTACGAGCACAACCGGCAAATCGGTGAGCGCCAAGACATGCCGAAGCAGCGAGAAGATCGGAGTGATGCCACTGCCAGCCGCAAACATCAATATCGGCCTGGTCGACGATCGCAGAACGAAGCGACCGCTCGGAGGAGCTACCTCGATGACCGAGCCCGCCCTGAGCGTGTCATTGCACCAGTTCGACACGCGGCCTCCCGAAATACGCTTAACCGTGATCCTCGGCGACTCGCCCAGGGTCGGTGTGCTCGACAACGAATAGCTCCGCTCGCAGGCCACCTCGCCAGCGCGAACCCAAACGCGTAGGAACTGGCCAGGACTGCCGACGAATCGCTCCCTGACAGAAGGCGGGAGCTCCAGCTCAAAGGAGCGGCACTCCGACGTCTCATCAATTACACGAGCGAGCTTCGCGGCAACGAATCCATCCGGGCGGGTCGTCATCACCGATCAAGACCCACGGAGCCGCTAACCGGCGCGGGCGTTGCAGTCAGCACAGAACGCTCGCGTCGTCGGGGAGAAACGGAAATTCCACGGACATCTGCACGCTCTTGAGTGTCCTTCGTGGCCCAGCTCGGATGGGCGGTTATACCATTTTGTACAAATACGTGTCAAACGAAGTGACGGGGTCCATTGATGCTCGCTGCTCTCGTCTCGGACGGGACGTGGTTGGCGCCTATTTGCCGGTGTTGATGACGGTGGCGAACACGGCGGTAGCGGGGGTGCTGCTGTCCGCTTGCCAGTTGGTGGCGAGCACGAGCTGTGTCCCGTTGACCGCCGAGGCGGTGTTCAGCGCGGTCTTGTAGCCGGGCGGGGTCTGGGTCAGGATCGGGCTGCCGCCCGCGCCGGTCGCGTCTCCGAGCTTGGCCAGCAGGACGCCGCTGTGGGGCTCCTCCCAGGTGACCCACAGGCGACCGTCGGTGGTGTAGGCGGCGGTTGGGTCGCTGAATGCGAGGCGGTCGGTGGCGATCGCGGTCGGGCGTGCCTGGCCGGGGGTCCAGGAGTCAAGCTGGGTGGGTGAGCCGGTGTCCTGGTAGACCAGACGGCAAACGGCGGCGCAAGCGAGCGCCGGCTGCGCGCTGAGGTCGTCGATCGTCTGACTGCCGGGAGCGAGCTGGGGGTGGGCTCCCGGCTTGACCCCGTCGCCTGAGGGGTCGAGCTGGATCAGGTAGAGCCCGGACCGCGCCAGATTGTTCGCGATCTCATACCACGCCATCCACAACCGTCCATTGTGATCATGCGCCAGCGTCGGGACGTAAGCATCGCCCGCCACGAGCGAGCTGAGGTCGGTCTCCTGCGGCCTACTCGCTCCCCGCTCCAGCTTCATAAACGGGCCGTAGACGTTGGTCCACACGGGCGTGACGCCGTCGCCAGCGAGCACGGCCCCGCGCGCGAGATGGGCGTCAGGGCCACTGTTGGTGTTCTGGGGCGCCGCGAACATACCGTCGGGTTGGCGCTGGGCGATCAGCGTCCCGTTCAGCGCCGTCGTGTTGCTGATCGCGCTGAAGATCATCTGCACCCCATCGCCGGGCGCGGGGAACAGCAGCGGGTCACCGACCGACAGCGAATCGGTAAACGGCGTGGTGCGCGTGACCGCGCCAATTCCCGCTGCCGTCGGCGTGAACGTAGCCGTCTCGATCGAGGTGCCACCACGAGCGTAAGCCGCCACCATCCTCGCGCCCACCCGCGCGAGCGACGCGATCAACAGTTGGTCATCGTCACGCCCGGAGGACAACTTCCTCCACGCGACCGGCGATACCCCTCCCGCGCTCGCCGGAAGCCCGCCGGTGAGGCCCTCCAAACGGGCGGCACCGGCCGCGAACCCGGCGCGGCCGGTCACGCCCACGTCGAGGATGCAACCGCCAAGCACCGCGGGGTCGCGGACACCCGCCTTCGCGCACGTCCGCTCCCCGGAGGTGAACGCGGTCGGACTCAGCGATAGGACGGTGTACGCGTGGCTCGGGAACCCTCTGATCGTGTAGCTGCTCGTGTTCTTCCCGCGCGGGTAGACAAACAGCGAGTCGCGCCGGCTGACCCGCCAGCTCCGCCCGAAGCTCGTATAGAGCAGCTTGAAGTCCGCTGGCGTGGCGCCCCTGAGCACCTCGGCGCTGTAGCGCCGCCCGCTCCGCCCCGCAAACTCGGTTCCGCTCGTCACGCCCGCGTTGCCGAGCAACCCGGTCAGGTGACCGTCGCGCGGGTCGGCCACTTTGACCGCGACATCAGCACCCAAACCCGGGGCGACGACCGCCTCGGTCCCGTCCGGCCAGGTCACGATCACCGTCGCGCCGGCGAGCGTCGAGAGCCGACCTCCGCCAGCCAACCTTCGCGAGCCCTGCACCTGCACGCGCCGCCGGTTCACCCACAGGACCACCCGGCTCGATAACGGGTTCACGTCCACCTCCACGGTCGCGCGCGCGACACGCATCGCCACCGCCGTGTTGACCGCAACGTACCTCGATCCCTGAAAAGGCTGCTGGCGCTCCTGGATCTCGAGATCATCCGTGGTCGACTTCAGCAGCGTGAACTCACCCGCCGCCTGGAAGTCATACTCATCACCATCGAACGTGAACAAGTGCGGGTCGCCGCCCGAAGAAGCGCAATCACCACTCCCGCAGCGCAACGACCCACCACCTCCGGGGGGCGGCGGAGGAGGCGTCAGCTTGTGGCAGTACTGGCTCCACGGGATGCCAGTCAGCATCGCCTGGGCACCCCGCCCTGGCGGAGTGCCTCCGGAGAGCCCGATCAGCAATGGCATGCTCAGCGGCCCGGACGGCGGCGGGGTGCCCTCGGTCCCGGGCGGACACCGATCGCAGCTCGAGATCGTGCAGTACAGGTGGCCGACCGTCTGCTGGATCTCGAGATCCTTGCCGGCGCTGTCGGCGAGGCGCCCGAACAACTTGCCTTGCGTTTCGATACGGAGGAAGGGCTCGGTCGCGCGGACTTGGTAGAGACGGCCGCTCGCCGGAACCCCCAACAGCAAAACGGAGCCGGTAGGCACGATCACGTGGGTCGCGCCGGGCTGGAAGACCTGTTCACCCAGTGGGGTTTGTGCTGCCGGGTAGGGATTGATCCGCTGCCACTTCGGTCCCAGGTCGGGACGCTGCGCGTAGGAGCCGCCCCAGGTGTCATACACCTCCTGCGCGTTCGACCCGAGTGTCGCCGCGAGGCCCGCCGCCGTGCTGCTCGTAGTCATGATCTGCGGGATTCGGGCCCAGAGCGTGTTCGCTCCGGCTTGGTCTGCAACGTGACCGAAGAAACCGGCGGCGTCATAACCGGTGTCGAAGTCGAGCTGGTCGAGCCCGAGGCCGGGTTGAAGGTCGTAGCTCTCGAGGTCGTGGAAGGCAACTGGGTTCTCGCTCGGAACGAGGGGGACCACCTCGTCGGCGATCCACTCCGGAAGACCCTCAAGTAGCCACCCGACATTGCCGGCGCTGGTGGCGTGCAACACCCCGCCGTACTTGAGCTGCAGGCAGTGCCCGAGCTCATGCGCGAGCGTATGCTCCTTGAATGAGAGCGGCCGAGCGTCGATGGTCTGGTACACGGTGATCGCGCAGCCGAAGTACACGTTGGTCTCCGCATACAGTCCCGGCGTCGACGTCGTACTCTTGGACACCACGGGTGTTATCCCCAGTGGCCCCGTGTGGGTCTCGATCCGCGCCAGCATCTGATCGGCGATCGCTTGATATGCCGCCGCGTTTGTCGGGCCGGCGGCCTGCGCCGGCCCACTGGCGGGGCTCGCGCCGGAAGCGTGCCTGGGAAACGTACGAGCGAGGTAGGCCTCGACAGCTTTCCGCTGTGGCTTGGAGAAGCGCGGCAGCTCCTCGAGCACCCAATCCAACGCCACGGTGCCGTCGACAAATCCGGCATCAGCCAGAGGCCGCGGAACCCCGGGACCCCTGCCCCCGATAAGCGCCAACGCCTGGAGCGCGAGAACGGGGGTCGGGCCTCGGTGCAGGTAGACCTGGTAGCTCAGGCGGTCAAAGCCGGTCAGGCTGAGAGCGTCGGAGATCCGCTGCGCTTCGGCTGCCGTCTCGCCGGCTAGAAAGTCGTCGATCGACACGCCGCGCGCGGAGGTCTCAAAGGCTACGGCGGCGAGCACGGGCCCGACCCGCACGACAGCTACCGCGGGCGCCTTCCCGCCGCCAGCCCGCAACAAGAATGCGCCATTGCCGAGCTTCAGGCTCATCGGGCGGCGCTTTGCCACCGCGGCCCGCCACGTGCTGAACGCACGCTTCGCCGTTCTATCGTCCCTGAGCCGCCACGCGGCGACGACCAGGCGCGCGTGGCCGTGCGCAGCGACCCAGTCGAAGCTCATCGCATGCCCAGCAGCGTTTTGAAGACGACCGGCTACTCGCCGAGGCACAAGAACCAAGCCCGACCGGACCGGCACGCTCCGGCCTGCGAAACCCGGGATCGCACTTGCACAAGGAAGAAGCGCGATCGGCGGCGTCGCGCAACTGGACGTCGCCGCGCCGCGCGCTGAGCCCGTCACCGGGCTCGGGCTGGCCATGCTCGGCAACGACGCTCCTAACACCGCTGCGACCCCCAGGACCGACCCGGCTGTGGCGATCCTGCGTGCTAGCACGCGACCGTCACGCTCTCGATGTCGCGGATCCAGAGCTCGCAGGCGTCTGCAGACTGCTGCAGCGCTACATCAGGCGGCTCTACAGAGACACACAGCGAGTAATCGTCGTACATGAGAAGCCCTGTTGCTTTCCTCGAAGCGACACACAGGCCCGCCCAAGATGCGACGACGAGCACCGTGCGAATCGCAAGAAAGCGCCCCCGAAGGACGATGCTTCGATGGTACTCCGCGCTACTGGAACGCGTCAACAACCCGTGCCGTCGATGTAGGACGTGGATCGAGTCCCCTCGATGACGCCGAACCCGGGTCGTAATCGACCATCGATCTCATTAAGCCGGGCGAGGCCGTGGATCGCGGGGTCGGGGTCCTCCGGAGACCGCGGCAAGCTGCGGACAAACTCGGCGAGACGCATGAGTCCCAGCCCAGCAACCGCCTGGGCCGTAATCGAGTCGTTCGGCGCAGTACTGAGCTCGGGCAAGACCCTCGGCCAGGTCGTAAGAGCCCGCGGGGGTTAATCTTGGCAACGCCGTTCGCCGCATGGCCGGGCGACCGGGCCTGTCGGCGTACGAACGGGGTGTCGGCACGAAACCCCGGGGGCTGCAACCGCCGCACCCACGCCAGCCTGGTTCGGGTGGTCGGTCCGGCACTCCTCCGGTGACTGCAGGAGCCCCGGAACGATCCCGAGTGCCGCCTCGTTATCGTAGACGCAGCCGCTTCCTGCAAATCTCCTTTCCGCATGCCATCCGACGAATCTGCGGTTGATGACCTGGTCAAGATCGGCGCAGCGGCCGCTGCGCTGGGAGTGACCGTTACCACACTTCGCCGCTGGGAGCGCACGGGTAAGGTCAGCTTCGAATGGCGCGCCAACCGGCGCTATGTGTCTGCCGTAGATCTCTCCAAGCTGCTCAAGCAACGCGGTGGGCGGAGCCGGACAAGTGCCCGCAACCGGCTCCAAGGGATCGTCATCGGCGTCAAGCGCGATGACGTGATGGCCCAGATCGACCTAGCCTGCGGCCCGTACCGGGTTGTCTCACTCATGTCGCGGGAGACCGCCGACGAGCTCGACCTCAAACCCGGTGACCAAGCCACCGCGGTTATCAAAGCGACCACGGTGATCGTCGACACTCGCTGACTGGTCGGCGACGCCAACCACCCTCTCGAGGACCTCCTAGACCCCTTGATCGACGCACTGCGCGCCCGTGCCACTTTGGACCTCCGGATCCTGGGCCTCTTACGAAGCGTCGACGAGGCCAAAGACCTGACCTTGCCCGTTCCAAAACAGATCTCCCGTCTCGTGTCGGTCTGTCAATCAGGGGCGCGTCATACGCCGGGGTTGTCTGCTGCGTGTAAGCCAGCCCAAAGCGGGGTCGGACCGGGACGATCGTAACTCGCGCGCCTTCGTCGAGCCGGTCTCCACCGACAGGTGGCCCGAACCTACCGCTTGTGTTCCTTGCCGGAGTGGGCTGCCGCGAACAGCTGCTCGGAATTGACCGCGATCCCCGCTGCTCACGAGATGACGTGCCCGTGTCGAACCTCGAATCGCCTTACCGTTTCGCAGCCAGTGAAAGGCGAAGGAGACCGGCCGCCCGCCTGGCTGTGCAACGCACGACCACCGCTTGTCGACCCCGCACCGCCCCCGGCTTGGCTCCCCGACCGCTCCTCGCTCTCACGCTCAACCGGCAACCAGACCTCGGTGCTGCAGCGCGCGCCGGCTTCGAGCGAGCGGCAGACCGCGACCCTACTCCCCTTTTCGCTTGAAATTTGTGATCTTCGGTACGATGGGTCGGTCGGTTGACGCTGATCGGGGGCTTGCTGGGCATCGGATGTGTTCGGCGGCTCGTGCGCTTCTGGGGCGTGTGATGGGCGTCGCCGCGGCCGGACGGCCATCAACCCCTTTGGAGGAGGTTCACATGTCAAGCATCACCAAGCCCAAGCTGCTGGCTGCTCTCGCCGCCACGCTGGGCGCGTTCGCACTGTTTGCGGCGAGCGCTTCGGCTTCGATCACATGGTTCGGATCAAGCCTTGACCATTCGCCGGCGAACGCCGGGAGTACCTGCGCGGAAGACGGCGTCTCCGGGCCATCCACTACCTGCACCCACGTCGGCTCGGACTACCCCGGCTTCTCCGGCCGAGCGCAGTCGCCGGCCAACGGCACGATCGTCGCCGTGCAACTGCTGCCGCAAGGGCCGATGACGATGGTCGTCAAGGTCGTCAACGTCCGCAACGTGTCCTCCAACTTCAAACACGTGCAGGCCCAAGCGGTCGAAAAGAGCCAGACCATCCACGTGCCCGGACCGACCACCAACGAGCTCGAAGACAGCGAGATCCCGGTCGAAACGTTCTTCGTCGAGCTGAAGGTCAAGAAGGGACAGGAACTCGCGATCGACACCAAGAGCAACACCGCCGAGTACTGCTCCGACGGCACCCCGGGCCAGACGCTGTTCGACTCGGTGCTCCAGATCGGCAAGCCGTTCCGCTCCAACCAGGGCGTCGACGGCTGCCTGATGCTGGTCAAGGCGATCGTCGAGAACTAGCTGTCTCTGGGACGTCTAAGAACGATCCTGGTGGTGTCGCCTGGCGCAGCGCGGCAGTAGCTGCGCGGAGCGGGCCAAAGCCGCTTCGGGGATCGGTTGTGTTGTCATCGCAACCGATCCCCGGCCGCGGGTGAGCTCGTCCCAGCGCTGGGGTCGGTAGGGTCTTCAGATGCCTTGGGAATGGCCGGTCGGAGCGCTGTGCGCCTTCGCACTGGCGCTGGTGACGACACCGGCGGGCGTCTCGGGAGCGGTGCTGCTGCTGCCAATCCAGCTCAGCGTACTGCACGTCCCCAGCCCGGCCGTGACCCCGACGAACCTGCTCTTCAACGTGGCGTCGACCCCGGGCGGGCTGCTGCGCTTCTGGCAAGAGGGCCGGCTCTTCTCACCGCTCACCCGGCTGCTGGTCCTCGGAACCCTCCCGGGGGTCATCGCCGGCGCGATCATCCGTGTCGAGCTGCTCTCGAGCTCGCGCGCCTTCACGTTCGTCGCCGCCGCCGTATTGCTCCCGCTGGGACTATGGCTGATCCTCGGAGCGCAACGAATCGCGCCCGAACGACCACGACCGAGCCCCCGCTCAAGCGTGCTCATCTGGGTGCTCGCGCTCGTGATCGGGACGATCGGCGGGATCTACGGGATCGGCGGAGGCTCGCTGTTGGCGCCGATCCTCCTAGCCGTCGGCTATTCCGCCTACGAGGTCGCGCCGGCCACGATCACCGCGACCTTTCTCACCTCCCTGGTCGGCGTGATCACCTACCAAGCGCTTCAACTCACCCACGGCGGCGCGATCGCTCCCGAATGGGTGCTCGGCGCCTGGATCGGCGCCGGGGGATTCTTCGGCAGCTACCTCGGCGCCCGGCTCCAGCGCCGGCTACCGGAGACCTCGCTGCGACGCCTGCTCGGCCTGATCGCCTGCGTGATCGCCGCGCGCTACATACAGCAAAGCGTCCAGCACCCAACACCCTCCCGGCCCGCGCACGTCACCGCCCGGTAGCGACGGTCGGCCGGAGCAACAGCACCTAGCCTGTTGGTCAACGCAGATGCTCTCGTAGCCCCGCACAGGCCTACCAACAGCGTGTCCGGTCCAAAGTCCTTCCCCTCAATTGCCGTGCCGAGCGATGCCAGACGACAAGCCGGCAAGCTACGCGTTCGCGATCACCGCGACCAACGCCGCCCGCCAGAGCACCCGTCCAGATGGCTGGGCAGTGCCGCCCAGCTCTCTGACGGCGGTGTCAGCCGCCGATGTAGGACATCTCGATCTTTGCCCGTTGCTGGGTTTGAGCGCGTCGGAGTTCTGAGTACCGGTCGGCGCGCTTGGCCCAGATCGACTGTATTCGGGTGGCGAGCTCCAGGTCCGTTGCGTCGTCTCGTAGGAGGCCGCGTAGGTCGTGGCCATGCGCGGCGAACAGGCACGTGTAGAGCTTGCCGTCGGCCGACAGCCGGGCTCGGGTGCACGCGCCGCAAAACGGTTGCGTGACCGAGGCGATCACGCCGAGCTCGCCCGCGCCGTCGCGGTAGCGGTAGCGGCTCGCGACCTCGCCGGGATAGTTGGCCGGGAGCGGTGCAAGCGGCCATCGGGCGTTGATGGTGGCGGCGATCTCAGCGGCGGGCACGACGTCGTCCATACGCCAGCCGTTGGTCGTGCCGACGTCCATGTACTCGATGAACCGCAAGACGTGGCCGCTGCCGCGGAACCGCTCGGCCATCTCGATGACGCAATCGTCATTGACGCCGCGCTTGACGACCATGTTGATCTTCACCGGTGTGAGCCCGGCGGCGGCGGCGGCGTCGATCCCTTCGAGCACGCGCGCGACCGGGAAAGCGACGTCGTTCATCGCGGCGAACGTCTCGTCGTCGAGCGCGTCGAGGCTGACGGTCACGCGCGTGAGACCCGCGGCCTTGAGCGTGTCCGCCTTAGCAGCGAGCGCCGATCCGTTGGTCGTCAGCGCGACATCAGTGATCTGGTCGATGCCGGCCAGCATCGCGACCAGTCGCTCGAGGTCGCGGCGGAGCAGCGGCTCGCCGCCGGTCAGCCGGACCTTGGACACGCCCTCGCGGGCGAACGCTCGCGCCAGCCGCGTGATCTCTTCGAAGGTCAGCAGCTGCTCGCGTGGTAGGAACGCGAAGTCGCGTCCGAAGATCTCCTTGGGCATGCAGTACGTACAGCGGAAGTTGCAGCGGTCGGTGACCGAGATGCGCAGATCACGTAGCGGGCGCGAGCGGCTGTCAAGCACACCGCTCATTGTGCCGTTCTCAGATCCACGGGCCGACGAGAATCGCGAAGTCGACGACGAACAGCACGATCACGACGTCGTCGAGCAGCGCATTGGCCGGGAGTCCGGATCGATATACAGCTGCGGCTCATCGTCAAACCCCTGCTCATCCTGGGTGGGTTGGATGCAGTCGACCGGGCAGACCTCCACGCACGAGAGATCCTTCGTCCCGATGCACGGCTCGGCGATCACATACGCCATTCGCTGATGCTCCTGACAGAGTTGGCTTCACGCTAGCGACCGAGACTGTCACACCCAGAAGCGCAGAACACCGCCCGGAGTGGACGCTACGTTGAACAGGAGGTTCGTCGGGGTCACGGCCGGGCTTGGGACGTGCAGCACGCTCAACTGAATCGGCAGCAACAGGACGGCGCCCGAGACGCCGGCGTGGTGACGAGCGCCAGCACGAACGCGCACAACGCTCCGACGGGCCATTCCCAAGGCATCCTCCGGACGTTAGCCTGATGCGACTATGCGGGCGGCGACGGCGGGTGCGATTCCCTTGAACGCGGGCCGGACGGCGATCACGGCCGGCCCATCCGCGCGGCGCTACGGCTTGCCGAATCCTGCCGCCTGGAGCTTGGCCTGTCCGGTGGGCGAGAGGACCGACGCGACGAACGCCTTCGCCGAGGCCTGATTCTTGCCCGACTTGACCACCGCGATCACATCCTCCGTTTTGGGCTTGGCTGCCTCAGGCAGGTCGATCACCTTGACCTTGCCGTCGGCCGCCTTGGCGTCGGTGATGTAGACGAAGCCGGCGTCGGCCTGGCCGGTCGCCACCTGGGCGACGGTTTGCGTCACGTCGGTGGTCTGGCTGACCACGTTCTTCATCGCCGCCGTGGTGATGCCGAGGTTCTCGAACGCGGTGCGAGCGTAGTCGCCGCACGGAACGGTGGCGTTGCAGATCACGAGCTTGACCCCGGGTTTAGTTATGTCGTTGACCGAGGTTATGTGGGCGGGGTTGTCCTTGGGAACGATGAGAACGAGCGTGTTAGTGGCGAATTCGACCGGCGTGTCCACGAGGCCTTTGCCATACAGCTCGGCTGGTTGCTTCGGGCTCGCGGCGGCAAACACATCCGCCGGCGCGCCCTGCTCGATCTGCGTTGCCAACATCCCCGAGCCGGCGAACGTGTACTTGGCATTGGGCTCGATCATCGGAAAGACCTCGCTCAGCGAGGCTGCGGCCAGCACCGTCGGCTGCGCCCCACCGCTGGCCGACGTCGTCGGCGAAGCCGAGCTCGCAGGCGCGGAACCGCTGGTGGACGAACTGCTGCTACTGCTGCTACTGCTCCCGCAGCCGGCAAGAACGACTGCGGTGGCAATCGCAGCCACTCCAAATCGCGACAGCCTGCGACAGATGCTCGGCAACCCAATCACCTCTCTCCCGTAGTCAGAACGGGGCCGGCGGTTAATCTCATCGCGCCAATATATAGGCACTGCATAGGCAGGGGGGACAGTTAACGGACCGGCTCTGGGCGCCTCCAGGCTCCGTGCGCTCTATCCTCGCGCGGTGCGTTTTGCGGGAGGGACCGCCGCTGTACTGCTGATCGCCGGCGTGCTCGCCGGCTGCGGGAGCACGTACACGAAGGCCGACTTCGTGGCCAGCGCCAACGCGATCTGCTCCGAAGCCGTCCGCGCGAGCCGGTCGCTGCCGCCACCGAGCGCCGGCGCCACGCAGGCCGAGCAGTTGCAGGCCCTCGCGCGGTACCTGGAGCAGTTGGTGCCGATCGTGGAGAACGAGGTGTCCCAGATTCGCAAGCTCCAGAGGCCCACCGGACCCCCGCAGCAGGAGTCCAAGCTCTCCCTGTATCGCACGGCGTTGGCGCGGGCCGGGGCTCAGTACCGCCAGCTCGAGGCTGCGGCCAAGGCGGGCGACGCCGCCGGCGTCGCGAGCGCCGAGGCGGCGTTGCGCACCAATCCGGTGGCTTCGCTGGCGGGCAGCTACGGGTTGAGCTCATGCGCCAACCCCGGCGCCACCGTCTCGCCGCCGGCGAGTTGATCAAAGCCGGCCCGCAGCAGGGCCCGCCGTCCGACCGGGCCGCAGACGAGCTCGACCCATTCCCTGGCCGCCTGCGGCTGCCGCGCTGCACATACCGTCGCGATCACGTAGGTCCCGCGTACCTCGGCGCCCATCGGCACCTCGATCGCGCGTAGGCGCCCGTCGCTCGCGGTCACGTCGGTGTTGTAGAGGATGGCCGCGTCGGCGTCGCCGGTGAGCAGGCGGTCGGCGACGGCGCCGACCGTGAGCTCCTCGCGGACGACGTTAGCCAGCGCGGCGGCGGCGAACCCGGCCCCGAAGCGGCCCCCGAGGCGCCCGAGTAGCGTCCGCGTGTAATCGCCCAGGGGGATCCCCTCGGCCTCGATCACCACCCGGCAGCCGGGCGCAGCGAGCGCGCTCGCGTCGCTCGCGCGACTGCCCGACGGCACCGCCACCACGAGGCGATTCGAGGCGAACGGCCGCGGCGCCTCGACCAACTCGCGGGCGTGGAGCTCGGCCGGACCCCGCGGGCTGGCCGAGGCGAACACGTCGGCCGGGTCCCCGGCGGCGATCCGCGCCGCCAGCTCGCGCGCGTTGTCGTAGCTGACGGTCACCGGCAGCGGATCGCGCGCCCGCCAGTGGGCGGCCAGCGAGTTGAACGGCGCTCGCAACGATCCCGCCGCGAGCACCGAGAGCACGGGCGTACGCTCCCTGGTCACGGCGTGCTTATGGCACACGTAACCATTTCCTGCAAATCTGCGGCAGATGCCTACCGACGAACGCGCCTTTGATGACCTGGTCAAGATCGGCGCCGCGGCCGCTTCGCTCGGGGTCAGCGTGGACACCCTGCGCCGCTGGGAGCGCTCGGGCAAGATCACCTTCAAGCGCCGCGACAACCGGCGCTACATGTCCGCCACCGACCTCGCGAACCTGCTCAAGGAGCGCAGCGCTCACGGCCTGACCAGCGCCCGCAACCGCCTCCCCGGCATCGTGTTGGCGGTCAAACGGGACGAGGTGATGGCCCAGATCGACCTCGCCTGCGGCCCTTACCGGGTCGTCTCGTTGATGTCGCGCGAGGCCGCCGACGAGCTCGGCCTCAAGCCCGGCGACCAGGCGACCGCCGTGGTCAAGGCGACGACGGTGATCGTCGAGACGCGGTGATCACTCCCAGCCGAGCCGCTCGAGGATCTCCGCCACCGCCTGATCGACTGTCTTCTCGGCCGTCGGCACGTGGACCTCGGCACTGCGCGGCGCCTCGTAGGGGGCGTCGACGCCCGTGAAGCCCTTGATCTCGCCGGCGCGGGCCCGGGCGTAGAGGCCCTTGGGATCGCGCCGCTCGCATTCCGCCACCGGCGTGTCGACGAACACCTCGACGAACGGCAGCCCGGCTTGGGCGTGGGCGCTGCGCATATGCTCGCGGTCGTCGGCCAGCGGCGAGATCAGCGACACGACCGCGACCACTCCGGAGTCGGCAAACAGGCGCGCGACCTGGCCGACGCGGCGGATGTGCTCGGCCCGGTCGCCCGGCGAGAAGCCGAGATCGTCGGACAGCCCCTGTCGGATGTTGTCCCCGTCGAGCAGGTAGGCGGACTGCCCGAGATCGACCAGCCGGCGCTCGAGCGCCACCGCGATGGTCGACTTCCCCGAGGCGGGCAGGCCGGTGAGCAGGACGGTGGCGCCGCGCTGGCGGAGCGCTTCCCAGCGCTCGCCGCGGACGATCGCGGACGGGTGCCAGGTGACGTCCCGGCGATCCTCTCGCCCGGGTTCGACGACCCGCGCCTTGTCGACGATCCCGGCTCCCACCGTGTCGTTGCTGTTTTCATCGATCAGGATCACCGCCCCGGTCACGCGGTTGAGCGAATACGGATCGGCGAGCACGACCGAGCTCGTGCGCAGCGTTACCCGGCCGATGTCGTTGACGGCGAGCGACGTCGGTTCTACGTCGCGCCTCAGCGTCTCGGGATCCGTGCGCTCACGGATCGTCTGGACGGTCGCGCGCACGGTCTTCGTCGTGTGCTTGAGCGCGTACCGCCGTCCTGCTCGCAGCGGGTCCTCGCTCATCCAGCAGATCGTGCATTCCAGCTCGCGCGCGGTCGGGGGCTGATCCTGCGGGGCCACCAGCATGTCGCCCCGGCCGACGTCGAGCTGATCCGTGAGCTCGACCGATACCGACAACCCCGGGACCGCGTCGGTGGCGGCCGGATCCAGCGTATCCAACGAAGCGACGGTGGTTGTTGCCCCGGCGGGCAGCACGACCACGTGATCGCCGACCCGGAGCGTTCCGGCGGCGATCCGGCCCGTGTACACGCGACCGCTGTCTTCCTGCGGCCGTCCGACCCATTGAACCGGGAGGCGCAGGCGCGTCTCGTCGCGGTCCGCCTGCACGTCGACGTCCTCCAGGTACTCGAGCAGCGCCGGGCCGTCGTAGAACGGCGAGCGGCTCGAGCGCGTGGCGACGTTGTCGCCCTCCAGGGCGCTGATCGGGATCACCAGGACATCCGGTACCTCAAGCCTTCGGGTCAGTTCGCGCACCTGCTGCTCCACCTCTGCGAGGCGCTCTCCGTCCCAACCCACCAGGTCCATCTTGTTCACGCACACGACCATGTGCCGGATCCCCAGCAGCGCCGAGATGTGGGCGTGGCGCCGCGTCTGCGTCACCACTCCGAGCCGCGCGTCGATCAGCACGACGGCGACGTCCGCGGTCGACGCGCCGGTGAACATGTTGCGCGTGTAGCGCTCGTGTCCCGGCGTGTCGGCGAGGATGAACGAGCGCCGCTCAGTCGAGAAGAAGCGATAGGCGACATCGATAGTGATGCCTTGCTCGCGCTCGGCGCGGAGACCATCGGACAGGGCAGCCAGGTCGGGCTTTGCCCCGTCGCGCGAGACCTCGTCGAGGTGGTCGGTCAGCAACGAGCCAGTGTCGAGCAGCAACCGCCCGATCAGCGTGCTCTTCCCGTCGTCGACCGAGCCGGCGGTGGCCAGCCGCAGGAGGTCGCGCTCACGCACGGCGGCCATCAGAAGTAGCCCTCTCGCTTGCGGTCCTCCATCGCGGCTTCGCCGACCCGATCATCGGCGCGAGTCTCGCCGCGCTCGGAGATCGTCGATGCCGCGGTCTCGCGCATGACGGACTCGATATCCGCCGCCTCGGAGCGCACCGCCCCCGTGACGGTGAGGTCACCGACGGTCCGGTAGCGGACGATCGTGTCGTCGACCTGCTCGCCGTTATGGGCCTGGACCCAGTGAGATTCGGCGAGCAGGATCCCGTCGCGCGGGATCACGCGCCGGCGGTGCGCGAAGTAAATCGACGGCAGCTCGAGCTGCTCCGCGTCGATGTAGCGCCACACGTCGAGCTCGGTCCAGTTACTGAGCGGAAACACCCGGATCTGCTCGCCCCGCCGTATCCGGGCGTTGTAGAGGGTCCAGGGCTCAGGCCGCTGGGCCCGCGGCTCCCACTGGCCGAACTCGTCGCGGAACGACAGCACGCGCTCCTTGGCCCGCGCCCGTTCCTCGTCGCGGCGCGCGCCGCCGAAGGCGGCATCGAAACCGTGGGCCTCGAGCGCGTCGAGCAGGGTCACCGTCTGAAGGCGGTTGCGCGAGGCGCCGGGGGCGTCCTCGCGGACGCGCCCGGAGTCGATCGACTGCTGCACGGAGGCCACGATCAACCGGTGGCCGGCTTCGCGGACCCTTCGATCGCGAAATTCGATCACCTCGGGAAAGTTGTGCCCGGTATCGACGTGCAGGACCGGAAACGGCAGCGGCAGCGGGCGGAACGCCTTCTCGGCCGCGCGGAGCAGAACGATCGAGTCCTTGCCACCGCTGAACAGCAGCACCGGCCGGCTCATCTCGGCCACGACCTCGCGGATCACGAACACGGCCTCGGCCTCGAGCGCGCGCAGTTGCGAGACGTGGCGGGCGGTCGCGCTCATGCCACCCTGCCTCGCTCCTGGTGGTAGCGCTCGATCCACGCCTCGGAGACCTCGTCGCGCTGACGTGCGAGCGGCGGTCTCGGCGCCACCGCCTCCTCGAGCCCGAGTTCGCGCAGTACCCACGCCACGGTCTGCCGCGGCGCTTGGTCGAGTTGCTCGTAGGCGACGGTCAGCGGGCCGGCGCCGGTTCCCGCGAACCAATCGCGCCAGGCGTCCTCGTCGGCTTGGAGCTGAAGAGCCAGGTGGTCGATGCCGTCGAAGTCGTACGCCGCGCCGTCGCCGTTTGGCGAATTGTCGGCGCGCCACGCTTGCGTTTGCAGGGCCCGCCACAGCGAGACGGCCTGCGCGACCTTGTCTTCACGGGTCACGAAGATCAGCTGTGGGTCGTTCAGCAGGCTCGCCAGCACCTCGGCGAGATCGGCATCCGCGAGCCTCGGCAGCTCGCGAGCTCGCGAAAGGAAGTCCTCGACGTGACCCCACATCAGCTTGCCGCCCCAAACGCCGTTGGCGGTCGTGCCGTCGGCGACGATCCGGGCCCACCACCGCTCTGGGGCCTCGGTGCTGGGATGGCTGGGCTCGACCGGGGCGAGCAGCTCGAGCACGTGGAAGCTCTCGCAGCCAGCGAAGTACTCGCGAGGCTGACGTGGCAAGCTTGAGTGGCGCAGGACCTCGAAATGCTCGAGCGGATTGCCGGCCACCCCGGTCTCGCGCAGCATCTCGCACAGCAACGTGCTACCGCTCCGCGGGGTGGCGCATACGAGATAGGCGTGTAGGGGCTCGGTGCTCATGTGGCAAATTTAACTAATTCGATCGACAAAAGGATATAGCGGAATGGCCCCGCCGAACATCGTCTACTTGCACTCGCACGACACGGGGCGCTACGTGCAGCCGTATGGGCATCAGATACCCACTCCCAACATTCAGCGGCTGGCGGATCAGGGATTGCTGTTCCGGCAGGCCTTCTGCGCCGCGCCGAGCTGTTCGGGCAGCCGCGCGTGCCTACTGACCGGCCAGTGGGCCCACGTCAACGGCATGATGGGGCTGGCCCATCGGGGTTGGTCGCTGAACGACTATGGCCGCCACGTTCTCCACCCGCTCCGGGGGATCGGCTACTGGTCAGCGCTGATCGGCGAGCAGCACATCTCCGGCGATCCGTCCGTGCTCGGCTACGACGAGGTGGTCGACATCGGCACGACGCGCTCCGACGCGATCGCGCCCGCCGCGCTCGAGCTGTTGCGGAACCACCCGCCGCAGCCGTTCTTTCTCTCGATCGGGTTCTTCGAGACCCACCGCGAGTTCTTCCAACCCAGCTCGGTCCGCGACGCGCTCTACGGCGCCCCCCCGAATCACCTCCCCGATACGCCCGCCACCCGCACGGATATGGCCGCCTTCAAGGCCAGCGCCCGCTCGCTCGATCAGGGGGTCGGAGCCGTCCTCCAAGGCCTCGACGAGGCCGGACTGGCCGACGACACGCTGCTCGTCCTGACCACCGACCACGGACTGGCGTTTCCCGGCGCGAAGGCCACGCTGACCGATCGCGGGCTCGGGGTGATGCTGATCATCCGGGGCCCCGGCGGCTTCCTCGGAGGCCACGTGACCGACGCGCTCACCTCCCACGTGGACATCTATCCAACGCTGCTCGAGTTGGCGGGCGTCGCCATCCCCGAGGACACGCACGGCACGTCGCTGTTGCCGCTCGTGCGCAAGCAGACCAGGGCGGTGCGCGATGAGCTGTTTGCCGAGCTGACCTACCACGCAGCCTACGACCCGCAGCGGGCAATCCGGACCGGTCGCTACAAGCTGATCCGGAACTTCGGCGAGCGGCTCGAGCCGGTCCTCCCCAACGTCGACGACTCGCCCTCGAAAACGCTGCTGATCGAGGCCGGCTGGGCCACCCAGCGCCGGCCCCGAGTCGAGCTGTATGACCTGATCATGGATCCGGGCGAGATGCGCAATCTGGCCGACGACGGCGATTTCGCGCTCGTGCGCGAGGAGCTCGACCTCCGGCTCCACCAGTGGATGGTCGACACCGACGATCCGCTGCTCGACGGCCCCGTCCCCGCGCCACCCGGCGCCTTGCTCAACGACCCGGCCGGACTCTCCCCCACCGAGCCGTACCTGTCCCGCGCCTAGCCGACATCAGGCCGTCAGGGCCATGACCGCTTCACGGTGCTGGCGCATCGTCTCCATCCCGTCCGCGCCGGGCTGGCGGCCGAACCCGCAGTACATCGCGACGCCGAAGTCGTCGAGGTACTTCGACGCCGTCGCGTGCCGGCGCCGGAGGCCGGGCACGCCGTCGATCGGCAGGACGATGCCCAGGTAGACGCGAGCATCCCCGGGTTCGAGCTCGGCCAGCGGCGCGAAGAACCGTTCGTCCTCGCTGCGCAGGTAGCGTGGACCGGCGAGGTGCAGCCAATCGATCTGACGGCCGGAGTTGGCGACGGCGTGGTTGGCCATCCGGACGAGCAGGCCCATGTCGCGGGCCTCGTACATCGGCCATTCCGGGAACGTGCCGTAGCAAAGGTGGTAGCCGACCAGCACGTCCTCCGGGATCAGCCGCGTGAGACGCGCGACCGGGCCCGTATACCGCTCCCAGGCGCCATCGGCGGTCCAGGCGAGAACGCCCTCGAGGTCGAGCACCTCGTAGCAGACGTCCCACTGGATCGCGAGCTCCTCGGGCGGGATAGCGGTCACCAGGCGCCGAAGCTCACGCGCGACGAGATCCTCGAAGGCCCGTTCGGCCACCGGATAGTCGGCGCCGAACGCCGCCTTGAAGCCGTTCATCGCGCTCGACGGGAAGGGAAGGCCGATCTGGAAGCGCAGGCGCGACGGGATGACCCCCTCGTCGCGGAGAGCGCGGAACTGCTGATAGGAGTGCAGCGCGTCGTCGATCCGCGGCCAGGAGTCGAAATGCAGGTCGCTGGCGCCGGCGCGGATCCGGAACACCGGTGTCTCGTAGGCGTGGCGCGGAATCCCCGTCGGCGAGGCAGTGCTCTGCACGGTGTCGACGTCGGGATTCGGCCGCACGAGCCGCTCGCGCTCGTAGCCCACCCACGCCGCCCGCGGCCCCGTCTCCCCGTCGGGGAGCGCGAACACCAGATCCCCGAACAACTCGGCGCCCGCTCTGAGCGCTTCCTCCGTCGAGGCAGTGGGCAGACTCCCGACCAGCAACAGGTCACTCGTGACTCGCCGGCTCACAGGGCTCTCCTCAAGTTCGTCATGAACAAACCCTATGCCGCTTCGGCGATCGTGCCGAGCTCCGCCTCGCACTGCTCGAAATACGCGGTCGCGCGCGGCGCCCACCGCGCGTGGCGAGTCACGAACAGGTCGTGCGCCCGCTCGCGCGGCCAGGAGGCGGGCAGCACCGTGGCGGGTAGATCTGGATCGAGGAAGGGAAACTTGCGCCAGGCGTGCACGAGCAGCGTCTGCATACGGAAGCACGTCTCTGGCGTGGTCGGCCGGACGGTGGCGAAGTCCTCGATGAAGGCGGCGTACTGCTCGCGCACGCGGTCCAGGTCCCAGGCGTCGGCGACCAGCTGCTGAGGGCGGCCGATACTGCCGAACTCGGCTACGAACGAGGTCGCCTCGGCCGCCGGTTCGTCGCCGATCGCCCCCGCGAGCTCGGCTTCGCGCTCGACGTGCGGCGTGAGCCAGACCCCACCCCCGAGCGAGCCGAGTCCGGCCCACGCGAGGCGTGATCGTAGCTGGTGGCGGACGGCCCGACGCTCCTCCGGGACGCGGAGCACGACGACCAGCCAACGCCCGTCCCACCGCCACGGCGCTCCGAACGAATAGATCCGCGCGGCCCCGGTGCGCAGCAGCTCGGCCGTGGCGTCGCTCAGCTGCATCCGCGCGCGCCGGCCGCGGCGCTCGACCACGAGCCAGCCGTCCCGGGTGCTCCGAGCCAGCGCCTGGCGCGCCGCCTGCCGGCTGTACCCGACCGAGATCAACGCCGCCACCAGCGTCTCCTGCCAGACGCCCGCCGCGCGGGGGAGCACGTATTCGCCGAGCATCGTGAGCAGCAGCGAGCGCGCCGCGGGCGCGCCCACCGACCGCCGCCTCAGCTGCTCGTCCATGCCTGGTCCGCGTCGCCCGGCTCCTCGCGAACCACCTCGAAATACGTGTTGCACCCCCGGCAACGGACCTGGCTCGTGATCAGCTGGCCGCCCCACGCCGACACCCGCTCGATGTCCGCCGAGCCGCAGTGCGGACACGTGGTCTCCCCCGGGCCGGTCACCGCCGGCGGTCCCGGTCCCAGGTCGTCCAGTCCTCCGGTTCGGCTAGCGTCACCGTTGCCCCCTCGGCGCTCAACCGGCCCTCCAGCCAGGCGCGCACCAGCTCCCGGACCGTCGCCGGCCCCGAGCTCACCATCCCGGCGTCGACCGCCTGGCCGTAGCCGGGATCGTCGTCGGGACCAGGCCAGCGCGCGGCCTGGGCCCACATCTCCCCGATTCGCGCCAGCAGCAGTGCGCGGTCGGGATCACCGGCGCGGCAGATCCGCCGCAGCCAGGCCTCGGCGTGCACGCGGTGGGAGCCCTCCTCCTGGAGGATCTTTCGCGCGCGTTGGGCCAGGGGTTCGATCGTGCTCTCGCGCGCGGTGGCCACGAACGTGGTCAGGATCCCGTCGACGACCAGATTGGCCGCGATGAACGAGGCCCAGTCGGGCAGTTCGCGGCTGATCACCGGCAGCGGGTAGCCGGGCTCGAGCCCGTCGTCGTCGCGCTCGACGCCCAGCTTGGCCAGCACCGGGTAGGTCGAGCGGGCGTGGCCGAGCTCGTCCTGGGCCATCGCGGCCGCGGCTACCGCGGACTCGATCGTCGGTGCGCTCACCGCCCATTCGCCATAGCGGCGTCCGAGCGCCCCCTTGTTGTCGGCCAGCGAGCCGATCAGCGAGACCATGGTGGCGGTCGCGGCGTCGACCGCGGGCGGGACGGCGCTCACGCCCGGATCGCCTCTCGAATCGCGCCCCGCGGGACGAGAATCATGTGGATCCAGGGCTGCTCGTCGTAGATCGCCCGTGCCGATACCAGCGCCAGGTCTTCGTCCGACTCGGTGACCGTGCCGACGTGGTGCAGAGGTTCCTCGTAGGCCTTGCGCGCGAACACCTCCCACACGGTCTCGTCAGCCCGGCTCACGCCACGATCCCCAGCTTGCGCATCGTCTCCCGAGCGTCAGCGCGAATCCGATCCTTGGTCCAGATGGGATCCCACACGACCTCGAGCTCGACCGCGTCGACGTCGGGATCGCGCAGCAGCGCCTCGCGGATGTCGTCTTCGATGAACTCCATCGCCGGGCAGCCCATCGCGGTGAAGGTGATCTGGAGCGCGGCCAGCCGGCGCTCGGGCACGTAGGCGACCGACACGATCAGCCCCATCCCCACCACCGAGACGGGGATCTCGGGGTCGTCGACCTTGCCCAGGGCGTCCCACAACCGGGCCTCGACCTGCGCCGCCGGGTTCACGATGCCCGCCTCAGAGATGTCGACTGGTATCCGCGCTGGAGCGTGCGGACGTAATCGCGGTTCATCGGCCCGCGGGCCCGCCAGCGGGCCAGCACCTGATCCCACCCGATCTCGCCCTCGTCGAGCAACCATTCCCTCCGCTCCTCGTCAAACGCGGCCGGGAACGGGCAGTCGATCACGTACCGGTCGTGCTCGGCGTCGAAATGGGCCGGAACCTCGATGTTGATCTCCTCCATGAAGGGGACGACATCGCCCATCCAGGTCTGCCGGAGTTGGTCGTTCGATTTGCCCTTGAAGCCGTAATCGAGCTGCTCCGAGTGGCGCTTCTGTGCGTCGGGTAGCCCGAACCACTCGAGCGTGAGGATGAACATCCAATCGATCGCCGCCTGGACCTGGGCCTTGCCCTCCGGGTCCTTGACCAGCTTCTTCAGCCAGGTCCGACCGTGGCGCAGGTGAAAGGTCTCCTCCTTGTCGACCTTGGCCAGCGCGCGCTTCCAAGGGCCGAAGGTGCTCGTCTGAAACACGTCGGAGAGGAGCACGAAGCCCGCCTGGTCGTAGAGGGCGTTCGCGCACACGAGCTCGACCCACGAGTTGAGCGGGACGTCGAACGCGTAGGGATACTTGAACTGCTCGGCCGGCCGCTCGTAGATCAGCCAGTCCATGTCGACCCCCAGGTCGCCCAAGAGTCGGTAGCCGATGTGGGCGTGCGCGAGCTCGTCCTGGATGATCGACATCGCGGAGCCGAAGTTGTTCAGCGCCGGAGCGTGCTGGGCGGCGCGTAGGTAGGACGGCGCGCTGACGAACTCGGTGTCGGCGGACACGGTCAGGATCCGGCGCATCCCCTCCAGGTACCTGGGCGACATGTGTTGCAGGCCCTCGACCAGCTTGCCGGCGGCCAGATGGACCTGGACCTGTTCCTCGGTCAGAGGCGCGAGCTCCTGCACGGACCTGGCTTCCATGTACCGCCTTTCACACCAGGTATGACACTTGACTTACGTCCGGCATCGTATAGTCTCTCGACGGTGCGGTCAAGGCGAGCCCGAAGAGACGGTTCCCGACGGCGATGCTGATCGAGCTCGAGGGCGTCGCCCCGACGATCGGCGAGGGCGTGTTCCTCGCCCCGACCGCTGTGCTGGTCGGCGATGTCCGGGTCGCCGACCGCGCCAACATCTGGTTCGGCGCGGTGCTCAGGGGCGACTCTTCCTACATCGAGATCGGCGAGGAGTCCTCCGTCCAGGACAACGCCGTGATCCATTGCGCTCACGAACTCCCGACCGTCGTGGGGTCCCGCGTGATCGTGGGTCACGGGGCGCTGCTCGAGGGGTGCCGGATCGAGGACCGCGCGGTGGTCGGAATGGGCGCGATCGTCCTTCAGGGCGCGCGGGTCGGCGCCAGCGCGATGGTCGGGGCCGGTGCAGTGGTGGCCGAACGGGCCGACGTACCGGCGCGGATGCTCAGCGTCGGGATACCGGCAACAGCCAAGAAGGAGCTGTCCGGTTCGGCCCTGCGCTGGACGGAGTCGGCGGCCGACGAGTATCAGCAGTACAGCCAGCGCTACACGAGGGCGCTCCGCGCGCACGCGCGGACCCCATGAGAACCGGACGGTCTGAGAACGAGAAGGAGGCACCGTGCCCGAGATGCTGATCGGAGGTGAGTGGCGGCAAGCGGCCGCCCACGAGGAGCTCGAGGTGGTCAACCCCGCCACCGAGGAGACGGTGGACAGCGTGCCGGCGGGCTCGCCCGAGGACGTCGAGCTCGCGGTCGCCACCGCTCAGCGGGCCCTGCACGATTGGTCGCGCACCGACGTCGAGAAGCGCGCGGCGATCCTGGCCAAGGCGGCCGACCTGATCCATGAACACGCCAAGGATCTCGCCGCCAGGCTGACTTCCGAGCAGGGTAAGCCGTTGGCCGAGGCGGCCGGTGAGGTTTCGCATCTCGCGCACGGCGTGCGCTTCTACGCCGAAGCCGCGACCAAGGTCCGCGGCGCCTACCAGGATCTCCCCAGCACCCTGGGGCCCGCGTACGGGATGGTGATCCGTCGACCGATCGGAGTCTGCGCGGCGATCACGCCCTACAACTTCCCGCTCACGCTGCTCGGCACGAAGGTGGCCCCCGCTCTCGCCGCCGGAAACACCGTGGTGGCCAAGCCCGCAGCGACGACTCCGCTGGCCACGCTGGAGGTCGCCCGGCTGTTCTCCGAAGCCGGGGTTCCGGACGGCGTCCTCAACGTGGTCACCGGTCGTGGCTCGGAGATCGGCGACGCGCTGGTCGGCCACCCCGACGTGCGCCGGGTGGCGTTCACCGGCTCGACCGCAGTGGGCCGGCACGTCGCCGCCCTCGCGGCCCCAGATCTCAAGCGTCTGTCGCTCGAGCTCGGCGGCTCGGACCCGGTGATCGTGTGCGCCGACGCCGACGTCGACGCCGCCGTCAAGGCGGTGATCATCGGCCGCTACTGGAACGCCGGCCAGGCCTGCCTCGGGTGCAAGCGGGTGTTCGTGCACGAATCGGTGTACGACCGCTTCGTCGGTCAGCTGGTCGAGCGGGTCGGGCGCTACGAGCCCGGCGACGGCACGGTCAAGGCCGAGAAGCCGAGGTTGCGGATGGGCCCGATCCACACCCGAGGTGGCCGCGACGAGCTGCTCGAGCAGATCGAGGACGGGGTCTCGAGCGGCGGCGAACTCCTGATCGGAGGCGGCACGGGCTCGGACGGCAAGGGCTACTTCCTCGAACCGGCGGTCATCGCCGAACCGGCCGAGGGATCACGGGTGATGAGCGAGGAGGTGTTCGGACCGGTGCTTCCAGTCCTCCGCTTCACCGACTTCGACGACGCCGTGCGGCGCGCCAACGACACCCCGTACGGCCTTGGTTCGTCGATCTGGACCCACGACGCCCGCCTCATCCATCGCGCGGCGCAGGAGATCGACTCCGGTATGACGTGGGTCAACCAGATCCACTACGGGTACGACGAGCTCCCGTTCGGCGGCGTCAAGGCCTCCGGGTTCGGCAAAGAGCACGGCCTCGAGGCGCTGGACTCCTACGTCGAGCTCAAGTCCGTCGTGGTAGGAGGTCTGGCCTGATGGGCGGCGTCACGTTCGCGGCGGAGGGAAGGCTCGGCACGATCACGCTCGACAACCCGCCCGCCAACTCGTACGACCTGACGGTGATGAACGAGTTCAGCGGCGCCGTCGACGAGGCGATCGCCTCCGACGCCTTGGCGGTGATCGTCCGCAGCGCCCTGCCGAAGTTCTTCTCCGCCGGGGCCGACGTGAACAAGTTCCTCGAGGGCGACGTCGAGGCCAACATGGAGATGATCCGGGTCAGCCAGGCCGCGTTCAAGCGGATGGCCGACGCGCGGCAGATCTTCATCGCGCAGATCAACGGTCACGCCCTCGGCGGCGGACTCGAGATCACGCTCGCCTGCGACATCCGCCTGGCGAGCACGGGCGGCTACAAGCTGGGCACCCCGGAAGTGACGTTGGGGCTGCTGCCCGGCAACGGCGGCACCCAGCGGCTGACCCGCCTGCTCGGGCCGTCGCGAGCCATGGACCTGCTGCTCACGGGTCGGACGTTCTCCCCCGAACAGGCACTCGCCTGGGGTCTGGTCGCCGCCGTCTACGACCCCGGCGACGCGGCCGCGCGCGTGCGCCAGTTCGCCGAGCGGTTCGCCACCGGGCCAGCGCTGGCGCTCGCCGCGATCAAGCGCTGCGTCCACGAGGGCGGGGAAATGCCGCTGCAGGACGGACTCGCCCTGGAGGCACAGCTGGTCGAGCAGCTGTTCCGCTCGCAAGACGCGTCGGAAGGGCTCCACGCGCTCGTTGAGAAGCGCACGCCGACCTTCGTCGGCGCATGAGCACGGATACGACGATCACCTACGCGGGCGGCTTCGTCGACGGTCACGAGCACACCAACCGCGGCGACCCGCTCGCAGTCACCAACCCGGCCACCGGACGGGTATTCGCCGAGGTCCCCGCCGGGACCGACACCGACGTCGACACCGCCGTCGCGGCGGCCGCCGCTGCGCTTCCGTCGTGGTCCGAGCGTGCCGTCAGCAAGCGCGGCGAGATCCTCGGCCGGGCGGCCAGTCACGTCGGGCACCACCTCGACGAGCTGATCCCGCTGCTCACGCGAGAGCAGGGCAAGACCTTGCGCGACTCGCGGATCGAGCTGACTAAGGCCGTCGATACGCTGATGCACTACGCCGGCCTGTCGAAGGCGCTGCGGGGCGCCCACACGCCGAATCTCGATCCCGGCGTCGACGGTTTCGTCCTGCGGCGCCCGCTCGGCGTGGTCGGCGCGATCGTGCCGTGGAACTTTCCCACCACGTTGCTCTCCAACAAGCTCGCCCCGGCGCTGATCGCGGGCAACACGGTGGTGGCCAAGCCCGCCGGGACTACGCCGCTGACCACGCTGCGGTTCGCCGAGCTGCTCGCCGACGGCGGCCTCCCTCCCGGCGTGTTCAACGTGATCACCGGGTCGGGCTCGGTGACCGGGCAGGCGCTCGTCACCCACCCCACCGTGCGCAAGATCGCCTTCACCGGCTCGACGCCGGTCGGCGAGCAGATCATGGCGCTGGCCGCGCGGGGTACCAAGCGGGTCACGCTCGAGCTCGGCGGCTCGGATCCGATGATCATCTGCGACGACGCCGACCTCGCGGCCGCCGCCAGCGCCGCCTCGATGGGGCGCTTCTACAACTGTGGCCAGGCCTGCCTGGCGATCAAGCGCGTCTACGTGTTCGAGTCGGTGGCCGACGCGGTGGTCGAGCAGGTGACCGCCAAGGCCAAGCGGTTGAAGGTGGCGCCCGGCGACGCCGACGGATCACAGATGGGGCCGATGCACACTGCCGCGGGCCGCGAAGAGCTCGCCGGACAGGTGCAGCGCACGCTCGCGCGGGGCGGCGAGCTGACCGCCGGCGGCGCGCCACCCGAGGATCCCGAGCTGGCCGACGGCTTCTTCTTCATGCCGACCGTGGTCGTCGACCCGCCGCACGACGCGCCGATGGCCACCGAGGAGGTGTTCGGCCCGGCGCTGCCGATCTGGCGGGTGCGCGATCTGGACGAGGCGATCGAGCGCGCCAACGCGTCCCCGTTCGGGCTCGGCTCGTCGATCTGGACCGCCGATCTACACCGCGCGCGTGAGGCGGCCGGGCGGATCGAGGCCGGCTACACCTGGATCAACTCGCGGACCAAGGTCTACGACGAGCTGCCCTTCGGAGGCTGGAAGTCGAGCGGCTACGGCAAGGAGCACGGCGAGGAGGCGTTCGACTACTACACGGAGACCAAGTCCGTGGTCGTGCGCAGCGGGCCGTGAGCACGCCCGCACTGCCCCCCTGGGCGCTGGAAGGACTCCCTGAGACCGCGGTCCCGTTCGAGCGCACGTTCGAGGGGTTTCTCCGGCTGGAGTGGCTCGACCTGACCGACTCCGCCGCACACGTGCGGTTCACGGTCCGCGATGACCTCAAGCAGCCGCTGGGGCTGTTGCACGGCGGGATCTACTGCGCGGTGGCGGAGACGGTGGCGTCGGTGGCTACGGTCAAGGCCGTGTGGCGCGACGGCTACATCGGCTCGGGTCTGAGCAACTCGGCCAGCTTTTTGCGGCCGGTCACCGAGGGCGTCGTCGACGTCGTCGCGAAGCTGCACGGCCACGATGAGCGCGAGTGGCTGTGGGGTCACGAGTTCCGCGACGACCGGGAGCGGCTGTGCGCGCTGGTGAACGTGACGATCGCCGTCCGGCCGCTGGCGGCCGGTGGGTGATCCGCCGGTCTCGCGGGTCGACGTCGGCGGACTGGCGGTCGAGGTGCTCGACCTACCCGGTCCCGGCGAGCTCGCGCCGCTCGTGCTGCTCCACGAGGGGCTAGGCTCGGTCGGGCTGTGGCGGGGTTTTCCCGCCAAGCTCCACCGCGCCACCCGCCGGCGGCTGATCGCCTTCTCGCGCTACGGGCACGGCCGCTCGGCGCAGCCCGTGCGGCCCCGCACGATCGCCTTCTTCTTCGAGGAGGCGCTGGAGGTCCTGCCCCAGCTGCTGGCCGCGCTGGCGATCGATGCGCCGGTGCTCGTCGGCCACAGCGACGGCGCGTCGATCGCGTTGATCCACGGCGCTCACCGGCCCGTGGCGGGGTTGGTCCTGCTCGCGCCGCACGTGTTCGTCGAGGAGACCACGGTGGCGGAGATCCGCGAGACCCGGGTCGCCTACCTCGAGGGCGGGCTGCGCGAGCGGATGGTCCGCCACCACGACGACCCCGACGGCGCCTTCTGGGGCTGGTGCGACGTGTGGCTCGAGCCGGCGTTCCGCGACTGGAACCTCGAGGCCGAAGCGGCCCGCGTGACCGCGCCGGCGCTACTGATCCAGGGTGCCGATGATCCCTACGGATCGCTCGAGCAGCTGGACCGGATCGAGGCGCGGGTGCGGGGCCCGGTAGCCCGCGTGGTCGTCTCCGGCGGCCACAGCCCGCACCTCGAGCACGAGGCCGAGGTCGTGCGAGCGATCCAGCGGTTCGTGATCCTCACGGAGCCGTCGAGCTGATCTCAGCCGGCGCGTCGGGCGACGCGGCGAGATCCTCGGTCTGCTCAGCCGCCAGTTCGCGGAGCCTAAACCGCTGGACCTTGCCCGTCAGCGTGCGCGGAAGATCGTCGACGAAGCGCACGATGTGTGGGTACTCGTAGCGGCGCATGCGCTGCTTGCACCATGTCCGCAGCTCCTCGGCGAGCTCCTCGTCCCCCGGGCCGTCGGCGGGAACCACGAAGGCCACGATTCGAGTGGCCCCGTCGCTGGTTACGCCGACCACGCCCACGGCCGACACGCGCGGATGCTCGAGCAGGACGATCTCCATGTCCACCGGCGAGACCCACAGCCCCCCCACCTTCAACATGTCGTCGGCCCGCCCGACGTAGGCGTAGGCACCGTCGGCCCGGCGCTCGTAGCGGTCACCGCTGCGGAACCATTCGCCGAGCATCGACCGCCTGGTCTTCTCGTGCTGGTGCCAGTAGTAGGCCGCGCACGAGTCGCCCCGTACCTGGAGCTCTCCGACCGCCGGTCCGTCGAGGACCTCGCCGAGCTCGTCGACGAGCCGCAGTTGGTAGCCCGGCACCGGCCAGCCGGTCGTCCCGGGCGCGACCTCGCCGGGCCGGTTCGAGCAGTAGATGTGGAGCATCTCGGTCGATCCGATCCCGTCGACGATGTCGATCCCGAAACGCTCCCGCCACCGCTCGATCGTCTGGGCGGGCAGCGCCTCGGCCGCCGACACGCAGAAGCGGACCGAGTCGAGCGCGCCGTCGGCGCCGGGATCGCGGACGATGGCCGCGAACAGGGCCGGGACCGAGAAGAACACGGTCGGCCGGTGTCCACGCAGCGTCGCGAGGATCGCCTCGGGCTTGGTCGGTCCTTGCAACAGCACCGACCTCGCCCCGCACCACAGCGGGAACGTGAGGCCGTTGCCGAGCCCGTAGGCGTGGAAGAGCTTCGTGGTCGAGAACGTGACGTCGTCGGCGCTCAGGCCGAGGACGCCCTGGGCGTAGTTCTCGCACGTGACGCCGATGTCGTGATGGAGATGGACGACGCCCTTGGGCTTGCCGGTCGAGCCCGAGCTGTAGAGCCAGAACGCGACGTCGTCGCGATGGGTCTGGCACACCGTGAGCTCGTCCGACTGGGCGCTCATCGCCTCGTCGAACTCCAGCACGTCGGTGCCCTCGCCACCGCGGACCAGGTACAGCGTCTGACAGTGGCGAAGCACGGTCTGCAGTCGGTCGAGCAGCGGAGCATCGGTGACGACCAAGACGGCGCCCGAGTCCTCCACGAAGTGCCTGAAGTTCTCGTCCTTGTCCCGTGGGCTGACCGGCACCGGGACCGCACCGATCCGCATCGCGGCCAGGAACACGATCGGGAATACCGTGGTGTCGTCCAGCACCAGCAGCACGCGCTGTTCGCGCTGGACGCCGAGCTCCCTGAGCAGGTGGCCGGCGCGGTTGACCCGATGGCGCAGCTGCTCGTAGGTCAGCGTCGCGTCCGCGGCCACGATCGCCCGTGAGTCGCCTCTCCCGCCCGCCACCTGGCGATCGACGATATCGCTCGCGTTGAGCAGTTCGCCGGGCTCGCCGGTCCCCATGATCTGCGATTTGTCCTTCAGATTCGCCTCCCTGGCCGGGGATGACGGTGGTGCTCTGCCCCTTCGGCGTTGCGGTGGCGGGGATGCTACCTGCCCGCTCCTGACTGACCGGTCTATCGCTCAAGTGGATTGGTCAGCGAGCATCTGCCTGCCTTTCCGGTTAGTCATTTGGGTGCCTCTCAGACACGCTTGCGTGGGCGAGGGGTGCAAGCTTCGCCGCGGTCGACTCCGACGCGTCCACGAGCGCCTGGAACTCCGCGCGGTCGAGACTCACGACCCGGACCTCGCTGACCGCCCGCACCGTGGCCGTCCGCGTCCTCATCGCGAGCAGCCCGACCTCGCCGAAGTAATCGCCGGCCTGCATCCTCAACACGCGCACGCCCGCCCCCTGGGGGGACTGCGTCCCCTCGACCTGTCCCGACTCGATGATGTAGAAGCGGTCGGCCGGACCGCCCTCGCGCACGATCGTCTCACCCGGCAGAAACGTCTCCTCCACCCCCCGCGCCATCTCGACGAGCAGCGACTCGGGCAAGTGCGGGAACGCCGCGACGAGACGGTTGTAGCCCACCGTAACGACGGGCCGGACGCGCACTCGGCGAGTTTCTCGGGGCGCCGCTCCGACGAAGGCCAGAGGGACCGGGGCGCGTGAGCGCGAGGTTGGGTGCGGGTTTTGCATCGCCGGGGTTTCGCTGATCAGTCGGTGTTGCTGCCGGCCGATATTCCGCCCCAGCCCGCGCCACGTCATCGGCCAGGTGGCCGAATAGGGGGATGATCTGAGCCCGGAACCGCCTTACCGGCGGTCAGGCTCGCGCGGGCCGGGATCGCGACCGGCGACCCAGTTGGCCAGCTGCACGCGCGAGTCCAGCCCGAGCTTGGCGAGGATGTGAGACACGTGCGTTTTGACCGTCGCCACGGACACGAACAGCTCGGCGGCGATCGCCGGGTTGGTCAGCCCGCCCGCCACGAGCGTGGCCACTTCCATCTCACGGGCGCTGAGCTCGCCGACGTCGTGCTCGCCCTCATCCGTCGGGCCATCCTCGTCCGCGGGCGGCGCGCCCTCCAGCGCGGCGGCCACGACCTGGTCCCGGCTCAGGGCGTATCCCTGCTCCCAACAGCTGCGGTACCGGGTTTCACCGAGCCTGGCGCGGACCGCCTCCTCGCACGCGCCGTGGTGGACCTCCCAGTAGGGAAGGATCGGCATCAGGCCAAGCTCTCCGAACAGCGCCGTGGCAGCTCCGAGCAACAGCGCCGCTCGTTCCGGCGCTCCAGAGGACCCCACCACCCACGCCAGGCCCTCAAGGCTCGTGGCCATGCCCATTCGGTGACCGAGGAGATATTGGACCCGGATTGCCTCCCGGAGGCTTGACTCACCAGCCTCGGGGTCGTCCAATAGCCACTGCACGGTGCCAAGGAGGCCGTTCAACAGACCACGAGCCAGGCTGTCCCCGGCTCGCTCGCTGGCCTCCAATCCCTCGCCGGCGAGCCGTCGTGCCTCGGCCAGCCGACCGGTCATCGCGACGGCGGTCGCGAGGTAGTAGCTCCCCAGCGCGAGGCCAGCCGCCTCGCCCAGCCGGGCCATGGTTTCCCGTGCCCGGGTCAACAGGTCGATAGCCGACTCGATCTCGCCCAAGCTGGCATGAACCTGACCCAGCCCGTTCAGGGCAAACGCGAGCTCGCGCTCCGCCCCGATCTGCTCACTGACCAGCCGTGCCTCTTCAAAGCGCGCGCGCCCGGCGGCAAAGTCGCCGGTCAGCAGGGAGAACCATCCCAAGGCCCACGTGGCCAGCGCTCGCGCCGGCGTCGGTTCCGGCATCAGGGCCAGGAACGCCGGCAGGACAGCGTCGAGGCGTCGGCTGCCGGCTCGGTAGCGACCGCGCACCGTCCAGTAGAGCCAGAGGTCGGCGGCCATCCGAAGCCCGCTCTCGGCGTCGGGTGGCGACCCGGCACAGAAGTCGAGCGCCACCTCCACGTTCGCCCACTCGACGTCAAGCGTGTGAAACATCTCGGCCTGCTGAGGACGTCCCCACCACGGGCGATCCCCGCCCGAGATCAGCTCGGCATACCAACCCGCGTGCCTGCGCGCGAGCTCGATGTTTTCGCCAGCCTCAGCCAATCGCTGGGCGCCGTAGAGCCGCAGCGTCTCCAACAGCCGGTAGCGCCCACGGCGGCTTCCGTGCCCCATGGTCAAAATCGACTTGGCCACCAGGCCCGCGACGAGATCGACGATTCGCCAGCGCTCCAGCCCAGCACCCGAGCAAATGTCCTCCGCGGCCTCGAGGCCGAAGCTGCCCGCGAACACGCTCAGCCGCTGCCACAAGACGCGCTCCTCCTCGGACAGCAGCTCGTAGCTCCAGTCGACCGTCCCGCGCAGCGTCTGGCTGCGCTCCGGTCCGACCCGGTGAGTGGCCGCCAACAGCCGGAGCCGATCGTCCAGCCGGTCGCGGAGATCGTCGGCGGTCATCGACGCCAGCCGCACCGCGGCCAGCTCGATCGCCAGCGGCAGCCCGTCCAATCGGCGGCAGATCTCGCTCGCCGCTACACAGTTGTCGTCGGTGAGAGCGAAACCGGGAGCGACCGCGACAGCCCGGTCGACCAACAGCCTCAGCGCTTCGACGTCGGCCAGCGCCGCGGCGGACAGCCGCTCCCCGTCTACGGGAACATCCAGCGCCGACAGGGCAACGACCGCCTCCCCGGGCACATCCAATCGCTCGCGACTCGTGCAGAGAATCCGGAGCCGCTCGCACTCAGACACCACTGACGTGACGAACCGCCGACACGCGTCCAGCAGGTGCTCGCAGTTGTCGAGCACGAGCAACAGCCGGCGCTCGTGTAGGTAAGCCGCCAACGCCTCGTTGATGTCATCGCCGCGCCCCTCGTACACGCCGAGCGAGCCAGCGAGGGCATACGGAAGCAGATCCGGGCTGTCCAACTCGGCCAACTCGACCATCCACACGCCGTCCGGAAAGCTGCGCTCGAGCCTGTGAGCCGCTCGCAGGGCGAGCCGACTCTTTCCGATCCCGCCCGGCCCAGTCAGCGTAATCATGTGGGCGCTCGACAGCAGCCTCCGAACCTCGCTCAGCTCCCGACCCCGCCCGACAAAACTGCTCAGCTCGACCGGAAGGTTTCCAGCCACTGACTTCACGGAAGGGATCTCCTCGCTCTGCCCGGGCCGCCTCTTGCCGGAGCGCACCTACCGCGAATCATGATCGGAAGTCAAGGCGCCTCGCGGCCGGCGACAGCGCGCCGGCCGGAGGCGATACAGCGGACGACCTACGGGCTGGTTCCCCACTTGTTCTCGACCATGATGTCGTGGCCGCCCAGGATCGAGCTGGCGTCACCGGTAGCGTCGTTGCCCTCGCCGCCGCTGACCGAGGAGTTCACGCCCCTGGCGGTGCTTCTGACGCCTCCGCTCATGCTGGAGTACTTTCCGCGAGCGAAGTTGGTTTGCCCACCGCTGACCGAGGCCCAATCACCCTCGGTGAAGTTGTTGAACCCGCCGCTGATCGACGACAGCGTGGTCTTGGCCACGCTCTGCGATCCGCCGCTGATCGATGATCCGTCCCCGTCGGCGCCGTTGAAGAACCCGGCGGTCACCGTGGCCCACCGCCCCTTGACCTCGTTGCTGAAGCCGAACGCCACGCCAAGCGGGGCGGTGACGGCGTTCTTCGAGCCGGCGAGCAGCCCGCCCCAGGACGTAAATGTTTGTCGGTCGCCGAGCACGAGGTTATGGGAGCCGGTCTGTTTGATGTCAGCGGCGTGCTCGTCGTAGCCGATGATCACGTTGCCGAGGCCGTTGAGGTTCTGGATCGCGCCCGTGCCGTTGACGACCTGGAGGTTCGCCCCCGAGATCTTGACCGTCGGCAAGTCGTTCAGGCCCTTCGGCTCATAGGTGATCTTCGAAAGCTTCTCCTCCAGCGCCGCGACCTTGGCCTCGAGCGTCGATACCCGCTCGTCGAGCTTGGTGACCTGGCTCTGGGTCGCCAGCGTGACGAGGTCGCCGCCGTGGGGGCACGTTCCATCGCTGGCCGGCTTGACCGCCGTGCTGGGCGACCCGATACACAGTTCCTGCCCCCCACTCGCCAGCGCCGACCCCGTGTAGGCGAACAGCACCGCTCCAGCAACCGCGACCAGCACGAACACGCGTCTCAAAACATTCCTCCTTGTAGGCACCCCAGTGATGAGCGATCGATTATCTCCGACTGGGCCGCACCCGGTCGCACATCCCGGCTCGCTTCCCTGGGTCCGGGCGCGCTCAGGCGCCGTCGGGCGTGATCCACTCGACGTTGTGGCGCGGCCCCGCTTCGAGCATGTGCTCGATCAGCTCGGGCGTGACCGGAGGCGGCGGCTGCGTCGGGTCGATGACCGGCGTGCACACCTCGCGGAACCATCCCTCCATCCCCGCCGGCGTGTAGACGGCGAGCATGCGGGCGGTCGCACCGCCGTCGTTGACGTAGGAGTGTGCCGTGCCGCGGGGCACGAAGACGGAGTCCCCGGGCCGGACCACGCGCGTCTCGCCGTCCGCCGTGAACGAAATCCGCCCCTCGTGAATCACGAACAGCTCGTCCTCAGCGAGATGACGGTGCGGGGGCGGCCCACCGCCGGCGCCCAGCAAGCAGTCGATCGCGAACATCGTCCCCCCGGTCTGCGCGCCGGTAACGATGAACGTGTACGTGTCGCCTGGACCGTAGAACGACGGCCCGGTCCCGGCGGGTACGTGGACCGCCCCCGTGTCTCGCATCTCGACCTCCGCCTCGGTCACGGCCGACCCGATTCGGGCTCCTGACGCGACCTTACGAGGTGCAGGCGCTCCAACGCCGCATGCCATTCCTGCTCGAGCTCGTGAAGTAGCTTGTGCGGCTCGGTCGGTTCGCCCTCGGGGTGGCCGAGGCGATCGCGTTCAGCTTCAAACTGCATCCGCGCGTTTCGTTCTTGCTCCTCGGCCAACGACAGTGCTGGGGTAAATTCCATGGCTCCTCCTGGGACGCTCGAGACGATGCCCGCGACCGCTGCGGAGACCAGATTAAACCGCGCCGGTACGCTGACTGAGGCGCTAACCGCCTGGCTGCAGCGAGTGGGATAGCGCGATGACCATCGAGATGCGACAGCCGCCTTCATTTGCCGATGTCGAGGCCGCCGCGCGCCGGCTTTCCGGCGTCGCGCACCGGACACCGCTGGTCACGTCTCGGATGCTCGACGAGTTGCTCGGCACTCATTTGGTGCTCAAGGCCGAGGGCTTTCAGCGGATGGGAGCGTTCAAGTTTCGCGGCGCGTACAACGCGATCTCTCAGCTGACCGGCGATGAACGCGAGCGCGGGGTAGTGACCGCCTCATCGGGCAACCACGGGCAAGCGGTCGCGCTGGCCGCCTCGCTCCTCGGAGCCAGCGCGACGATTCTGATGCCGACTGACGCACCGGCGTCCAAGCGCGCCGCCACAGAGGGCTACGGCGCGACCGTGATCGAGTACGACCGCTACCGGGGTGACCGCGAAACGCTACTGGCCGATCTCGCCGCCGAGCTCGGGGCGACGATCGTGCACCCGTACGATGACCCCCGAGTGATAGCGGGCGCGGCCACCTGCGCGCTGGAACTCGCGCAGGAGGCGGAGCCGCTGGCGACGGTGGTCGTACCGCTTGGCGGGGGAGGTCTCCTCTCCGGATCCGCGATCTCACTGCGGGAGGTGTGGCGCGCGACCCGGCTCATCGGGGTCGAGCCCGAGGCGTCGCCCGATACCCAGCTCTCGCTTCACGCCGGGAAGCGGATCACGGTTCCGATCGCTTCCTCGATTGCCGACGGTCAGCTACTGGAAACCCCGGGCGAGATCACGTTTGCGGTGATCGCCTCGCTGGTCGATGAGATCGTGACGGTGAGCGACGCCGAAATCGTCGACGCGATGCGGCTGCTGTTCGAGCGCGCGAAGCTCGTGGTGGAGCCGAGCGGCGCCAGCGCGTTCGCGGCCGTCCTCGCGGGCCGCGTCCAGGACGAGTCGATCGGCGTGGTGCTCTCCGGCGCCAACGTGTCAGCCGAGCGCTTCGGCGAACTGCTGGCAGCCAGATAGGAGCCAGGAGTGCCCACCCGCCTCGGTGCGGGCGGGCACCCCGGCAGGCCCCTATCGCAGGACGATCTCCGCCACTTGGCCCTCGGAGATCGTTGCGCCCCCAGCTTGGCTTTCGGCGTCTTCCCAGATGACGTAGTCCCCGGCAGGCAGGCTGCCGAAGATCGCCGTCAGGATCGAGCCCGATTGAGAGTGACGCTCGTGCACGCCCGTGTGCACCCGGCGCGCTTCGCCGGCGCGGCTGATCTCGATCTCCCGGCCGCGGAAGCGCTCGTCCGGGTAGATCACCAACGCCCCGCGCCCCAGCCCAATATCGAGGGCCACGCTCGCGTTACTCGCGAACAGAGCCGGCGCAACCTCGTGATGTTCGTGGGTGGTAGTGCTCATCGCCGTGCCCAACCGATCAGGCCGCCGACAGCGGCTGCGTCGCGTACCCGCTCCACGGCGTGCCGAGATACGGGAACTTGTCGAGGTAGGTGGTGCTGCTCGGCCCGAGCCCGTCGGTGACGAGATCGACCGCCGGGTCCACCGTGTAGCTCGAGTCGATCAGCTTGTAGGTGAGACCCGCGATCGCCCGCAGCTCGATCGTGACCACGTCGTCGAACACCCGGCGCCCGTTGGGGAAGCCGGCCAGGTCGCCGGCGACCACGCCGAGCGGGTTCGGCTTCTTCGTCGTCGGCGGGATCGCCATGTTAAGCCGCAACTGGTCGGCCTGCCGGCTCCCGGTGAAGTTCTGGAAGCCGGTGACGATCCCGGACGGCAGCCCGGTGAGGAGAATCGCCACCAGGTCCGCCCGTGCGGCGGTCAGCGCCGCCAGGTTGGGGAACTGGCCCGGGTACAGCACCGGCAGCAGCCCCGCCAACTCCGGATGCTGGTAGTGCGAGACGAACTGGGCGTCGTCGGCGGGGTAGACGTGGTTCCAGTAGTCCTTCTCGCCCATCGGGATGACGACTTCGTTGATCAGCGGGTTGCCGAGACGCGACACCTGGATCCACGGTCCCACGTGCCTGTCGCCGTGTCCGTGGCGGCCGCCCTCATCGCCGGCGAGTCGAATCACCGACCGTTGGCGGCTGGCCGCCGCCCACACGCCGATCACCGAGCCCTGGGCCATCGGGTTGGTCGGGTTTTGCCCGTTGCTGGTCAGCTCGCGCTTGGGGATCTTGAGCGCGATCGAGTGGACGCCGAAACCGTTGCTGGCATTGACGCCAGGAGCGTTCGGCATCATCGTCGCGACGTGGAGGCTCTGAATCGGCCTCAGGTCAGCGAGGTCGAAGATCGACCCCAGGTCCACGTAGAACCCCTCGAGCCGCTGGCCGGCGAACACGGTGTGGCCACCGGGGAGCGAGTGGATCGCCTCGTTGGCCAGGTCGACGTACTTGGGCGTGGAGGCCGGGCCGATGTTGCAGGGAGGACACGGGAGGTGGGTGCCCAGCACCTGGCGCCGGCCGTTGGCGGTCCGGGTCACCGAGTAGAACTGGCGCCGGTTCCAGTTCTTGTCGTTCAGCGAGCCGATCTGGCCCGTGTTGTAGAGGAACGTGTTCGGGTTGCGGACCTCGGTCTCGAAGTCGAACTCGTAGGTGATCTCCGGCTTTCCGTCCGCGTCATTGTCGATGTAGATGTGGTAGCGGACGTCCTCGCCGAACTCGAAGAAGTTCGGTCCCCCGAACGGCGCCTCGAGCGGCAGGTAGTTGGAGATGATCGTGACGGTGTCCGCGTCGTCGGGGCTGACGAACGCGTACGTGTCGGTGTTGTCGGCGACCGGGTCCTTGCTGATGGCCGGCGCCTCGCGATGAGACGACATGCGTTTTCCTCCAATTGCTCAATGGGAAGGGACTGCGTTATGCGCCACCCCATCCATCGCGGGGCGGCCCGCTCTTACCGCGCGGCGCGAACGATCTGGGCGGCCAGCTTGCGATCGCGCACGCTCACTTCGCGATCACCGGCCATCACCGAGATCTCGCCCTTGCGGGCGTCGCTGACGTAAGCGACGACGGGTCCCGAGGCGTTCGCGCTGTCCGCGCTCGCGCCCTCGGCGGCCACCAGCGATCCGATGACGGTCATGCCGGCGGCGGTCGCCGCCGAATTCCTGACAAATCCACGCCTGGTGAGGTCAGCCACGGTGTCCTCCTGTTCGGGTTCCGCGAGCGACCGGTCAGCAGGCCTTCACCCGGCTCTCCCGCGACACGGATGTCGCTGCGACGCCGGACACTCGACTCTCTAGAAAGCCCATACGGATCCGCCGCCCGGGCGGATCAGTGGATTTTCAAGATCCGACTCTGAGAGCATGCGCGGCGGTGAGCCGACGTAGCGCAACCCTGCGCCGCGTCCTGGCCAACCGCCATCTGCGGCGTGTGGAGAGCGCGTTTCTGGCCTTCGGCGCCGCCGAGCTCGGGGTCTGGGTTGCGGTGCTCGTCTACGCCTACCAGCGAGGAGGCACGACGCTGGCCGGCGTCATCGCGCTCATCCAGTTGCTGCCCGCTGCCGTCGTCGCGCCGCTCGCCTCCCGGTGGGTCGATCGCCGCGGCGCGGGCACGATGCTCGCGCGCGGCTACGTGATCCTGGCGATCACCGTGGCCGCCACCGCCGTCCCGATCCTGCTCGGCGTCGCCTCGGTCGTCGTCTACGCCGCGGCGATCACCGCCGCCTGCGCGGTAACTCTGGTTCGCCCGGCGCAATCGACGCTGCTGCCCGACCTCGTCTCCGACCCCGCCGACCTGACGGCGGCCAACGCCGTCACCGGATGGGTCGAGAGCCTCAGCGTCCTGATCGGGCCGGCGCTGGCGGGGCTGATGATCGAGCTCGACGGACCCGGCGCCGCGCTGGCGCTGTTCGCGGTCGCGCTCGCCGCCGGTGCCGTCCTCACCGCACCGGTGGCGCGAAGCCCCCAACCCGAACTGACCGGTGGCCGCGCCGAAGGCGACCATGAATACGAGGACGCCGAAACCCCACGGGCGCTGCTGGCGGCGCTGCGCCAGCAACCGGGGTCGTCGGTCCTGCTGACGCTGATGGGAGTCGAGTTCATCGCCCTCGGCGCGCTCGACATCCTCGAGGTCGTGCTGGCGATCCAGGTGCTGGGCCTCGGGCCGCAGGGAGCGGGCTACCTGGGAGCCGCGTTCGGCTTCGGCGGCGTGCTCGGCGGCCTCGGGACATTCGGGCTCGTCGGTCGCAAGCGGATGGCCGAGGCGATCCTCCTCGGCGCCGCCGCCGGCGGCGCGGCGTTCTTGGCCCTCGGCGTGTGGCCGACGGTGGCCGGCGCGTTCCTGCTCCTCGGCGGCGTCGGCGCCGCGCACGTGCTGATGGATGTGGCGTGCCGGACCGTCCTGCATCGCGTGATGCCGGTCAACGTCCGCGGCCGCGTGTTCGGGCTGCTCGAGGGATTGGCGATGCTGGGCCTCGCCATCGGCTCGATCTCCGTCCCGGCGCTCGTGGCCGCGGGCGGCGCCGAGGCCGCGCTGGGGGCCGTCGGGGGGCTGCTGCTGGCCAGCGCGATCGTCTCGGCGCCGGCGCTGAGACGGATCGAGCGAGCGTCGCCGACACCCGTCGCGAGGCTGGCCGCGCTCCAGAGCTCGGAGCTGTTTGGCCTCCTGTCACCGCCCGTGCTCGAGGATCTCGCCGCGGCGCTGATCCCGCACCCCGTCAAAGCCGGGGAGGTGGTGATCCGCGAAGGCGAACCCGGGGACCGCGTCTATCTGGTCGCCGAGGGCGAGTCCGACGTGTCGGTCAGCGACCGCTGGGTCGCCACGCGCGGCCCCGGCGCCGTGATCGGCGAGATCGCGCTGCTCCGGGACGGGTTCCGGACCGCCACCGTCACCGCGCTGACGCCGGGACTGCTGTACGCCCTCGAGCGCGCCCCGTTCCTCGAGGCGCTCACCGGTTCCGCTCCGGCGAGCCACGCCGCCGAGCGACTAGTGAACGAACGCCTCAGCGCCTCGGGATAGCGGACCTCCGATAGGCGTTGCGGCTCGCGGTGTGAGGCCGGGCTACTCCCCGGTCGGCTTCTCCTCGTGGCCGCCGAACGCCTTGCGCATCGCCGATAGCGTCTTGTCCCCGAAATCGCCGAGCTGACGCGAGCTGAAGCGCGTGTACAGCGCCGTGGTCAACACCGGCGCGGGCACGCCCTCCTCGATCGCTGCCGCCGAAGTCCAGCGACCCTCGCCCGAGTCGGACACGCGACCGGAGAAGTTGGATAGGTCGGGCGATTCCAGCAGCTCCTGCGCGGTCAGATCGAGCAGCCACGAGCCGATCACGCTGCCGCGCCGCCACACCTCGGCGACGTCGGTCGTGTTGATGTCGTACTCGTAGTACTCGGGGTGCTCGAGCGGCGCCGTCTCGGCGTCCATCTCCTGCATGCGCTTACCGATGTCCGCGTTGTGGAGGACGTTCAGCCCCTCGGCGTACGCCGCCATGAGCCCGTACTCGATCCCGTTGTGGACCATCTTCACGAAGTGGCCGGCGCCGTTCGGACCGCAGTGGAGGAACCCGTTCTCGGCCGGACTCGGCGTCCCTGTCCGTCCCGGCGTCCGCGGCGCGGCGTCGACTCCCGGGGCGACCGACGCGAACAGCGGATACAGCCGCTCGACCACCCCGTCCTCGCCGCCGATCATCAGGCAGAAGCCGCGCTTGAGCCCCCATACGCCGCCGCTCGTGCCGCAGTCGATGTGGTGGATCCCCTTCTCGGCCAGCTCGTGGGCGTGACGGATGTCGTCGGTGTAGTGCGTGTTGCCGCCGTCGATGATCACGTCCCCGGCCTCGAACACCTCTGCCAGAGCCTTGATCGACTTGTCGGTGATATCGCCGGCCGGAACCATCACCCACGCCGAGCGCGGCTTCTCGAGCTTGTCGGCGAACTCCTGCAGCGAGGTAGATCCCTGGGCGCCGTCGCTCTCGACCGCCTTGACGGCGTCCGCGCTCACGTCATAGCCGACGCAGCGGTGGCCGTCGGCAATCAACCGGCGGACGATCCCGGCGCCCATCCGCCCGAGCCCGACCATTCCCAGCTGCATCGGTGTGTCCGTGGCCATGTCGTTCTGTTCTCCTTGGGGTTCGCAGTGCTTGCAGGATGTTCGTCAGCGCATCGCGCGGTAGCGGCGGATGAGCGCATTGGTGGAGCTGTCGTGTTTCAGGTCAGGCTCGGTTTCGCTCTCGAGTTCGGGGATGATCTTCACGGCCAGCGCTTTGCCCAACTCCACCCCCCACTGGTCGAACGAGTCGATCTCCCACACGGTGCCCTGGGTGAACACGCTGTGCTCGTACAGCGCGACCAGCTTACCCAGCGTGCGCGGCGTCAGCTTGTCGACCAGGAGCACGTTGGTCGGGCGGTTGCCCTCCATCACGCGATGGGGCACGACCGCGTCCGGCGTTCCCTCGGCCCGGACCTCCTCCTCCGTCTTGCCGAAGGCCAGCGCCTGGGCCTGCGCGAACACGTTTGACATCAAGATGTCGTGGTGGTCGCGGAGCGGGTTCAACGTCTTGCCGAACCCGATTAGGTCGAGCGGGATCAGCTTCGTCCCCTGGTGGATCAGCTGGTAGAAGCTGTGCTGCCCGTTGGTGCCCGGCTCGCCCCAGAACACCGCGCCGGTCTGGTAGTCGACCGCCCGCCCGTCCAGCGTCACGTGCTTGCCGTTCGATTCCATCGTCAGCTGCTGGAGGTAGGCGGGGAACCGCTTCAGGTACTGCTCGTAAGGCATCACGCCGACCGTCTGGGCGCCGAAGAAATCGCCGTACCAGACGGCCAGCAGTCCCATCAGGGCCGGCAGATTGCGGTCGATCGGGGTGGTACGGAAGTGCTCGTCGACCTCGTGGAAGCCGGCCAGCATCTCTTCGAACTGGCCCGGCCCGATCGCCAGCATCGTCGACAGCCCGATCGCCGAGTCCATCGAGTAGCGGCCGCCGACCCACTCCCAGAACCCGAACATGTTGTCGGTGTCGATGCCGAACTTCGTGACCGCCTCGGCATTGGTGGAGACGGCGACGAAGTGTTTGGCGATCGCCGCCTCGTCGCCCAGCGCCGCCAGCGCCCAATCGCGCGCGGACTTGGCGTTGGTCATCGTCTCGAGCGTGATGAACGTCTTCGAGGAGACGATGAACAGCGTCTCCTCGGGGTCCAGGTCACGGGTGGCTTCGACGAAGTCCGTCGAGTCGACATTTGACACAAAGCGGAAGGTCATATCGCGCCGGCTGTAATCGCGCAGCGCCTCGTAGGCCATCACCGGCCCGAGGTCCGAGCCGCCGATGCCGATGTTGATCACGTTCCGGATCGCCTTTCCGGTGTGACCCTTCCACTCACCCGAACGGACGCGCTCCGAGAACGCCGCCATCCGGTCGAGTACCTCGTGTACCTCCTTGACGACGTCGACGCCATCCACCACCAGCGAGGCGTCGGCCGGCATCCGCAACGCCACGTGGAGCACCGACCGGTTCTCGGAGACGTTGATCCGATCACCCCGGAACATCGCCGCCGTCCGCTCGGCCAGGCCGGACTGCTCCGCCAGCTCGACCAGCAGCCGCAGAGTCTCGTCGGTGATCCGGTTCTTGGAATAGTCGAGGTACAGTCCGGCACCCTCGGCGACCATTCGCTCGCCCCGGCCGGCGTCGCTCGCGAACAGATCGCGCAGGTGCCGGCCGCGGATCTGCTCGTAGTGGGACTGCAATGAGTTCCAGGCGGGGCGCTCGCGCAGCGGGGCAACACTCGAGGTCACAGGCGTGCTCATCAGGTCTCCAAGATTCGATCCGTTGACGTGGTCATTCGGGGCAGATCAACCCTGGTGCTCGACCCAGTCGAGGATCGCGCGCGAGGGAGTGATGACCGTCCCGTCCGGCAGCTTGAGCGCGGGCAGGTGGTCCTGGCCGGTCTGCGCTTTGAGCTCATCGCGCGAGCCCTGGCGCAGAAACGGGATCGGGCTGCCATGGCCCCCGACGACCTTGTCGTACTCGATCCCCTTGGCCTTCATCGCCTCCTGGACGCGGCGACAGGGGTGCACTCGTGGCCCACCCTCGTCCCCGTGGCATACGAACAACGTCGGCTTATCGGCCATTTCGGTCCTCCGGCTCGCGCGCTCGGACGGAGCCTACCCATAGGAAAGGGGCCGCGCATGCGCGGCCCCTTCCGGGGGGTGCATGCACCCCCCGGAACACAATTTGACTACGCGCGGTTGGCGCGCGCCGCCAGCAGCTCGCGCGCCTGCGCGCTGCCGCCGTTGGCCCCGGCGCCGTTGCCGTGGCCAAGGCCCGCCGCCACCCGGGCACCGAGGTCGGCGTCGACGTTCGTCCAGTAGGCGATCACGCGCTGCTGCATCTCGGAAGTCACGTCATCGCTGGCGTGGCCCACGATGTTGGTCACCAGATGCTCGCGATCGGTGTCGTCCATCACCTCGCGGTACAGCGTGCCCGGCTGGCCGAAGTCGTCGTCCTCGGCGTGCTTCTCGTAGGCATAACGGCCGAGCTCGCCCTCGGGCACGTGCCAGAACAGATCCGACCCGCCCTCGCCAGCCGCGACCGGCCCTCCGAACGAGTTCGGCGCGTACACCGGCTGGTCGCCCGCGTGGTGGTAGGTCATATGCCCGTCCTTGTTGTACGAGTGCACGGGCGACTTCGGGGCGTTGATCGGAAGCTGCTCGTAGTTGGGCCCGATCCGGTGCAGGTGGGTGTCGTGATAGGAGAAGATCCGCCCCATCAGCATCTTGTCCGGGCTGAGACCCGTGCCGGGGGCGAGGTTCGAAGGGTTGAAGCTGGCCTGCTCGACCTCCGCGAAGAAGTTCTCGGGGTTGCGGTCGAGGACCATCCGGCCTACCTCGATCTCCGGGTAGTCGCCGTGCGGCCACACCTTGGTCAGGTCGAACGGGTTGAACCGGTAGCCGGGCGCATCGTCGAACGGCATGATCTGCATCAGCAGCCGCCACTCGGGGGCGTCACCGCCGGCGATCGCGTTCCACAGGTCGCGACGGTGGAAATCGGGATCCTCGGCGGTCATCGCCTTGGCCTCGTCGTCGGTGAAGTTCTCGATCCCCTGGACCGTCTTCCACCGGTACTTGACCCAGAACCGCTCACCGCCGGCGTTGATCCACGAGTAAGTGTGTGAGCTGAAGCCGTGCTGGTGGCGCCAGGTCCGCGGAGTTCCGCGGTCCGACATCAGGATGGTCACCTGGTGAGCGCTCTCGGGCGACAGCGTCCAGAAGTCCCACTGCATGTTGTTGCTGCGCAGGCCGGTGTCGGGCAGGCGCTTCTGCGAGTGGATGAAGTCCTGGAACTTCGTCGGGTCCCGCACGAAGAAGACCGGGGTGTTGTTCCCGACCAGGTCGTGGTTGCCCTCCTCGGTGTAGATCTTTACCGCGAACCCCCGGGGGTCACGGACGGTGTCGGCGAATCCCTGCTCGCCGGCCACGGTCGAGAAGCGCAGAAACACCGGCGAACGCGCGCCGGGCTGGAGGAACTTCGCTTTCGTGTATTGACTGACGTCCTCGGTGACCTCGAAGAACCCGTGCGCTCCGCTGCCCTTGGCGTGCACGACGCGCTCGGGCACGCGCTCGCGGTTGAAGTGCTGCATCTTCTGCACGACGTAGTGGTCGTGCAGCGGGATCGGGCCGCCAGGTCCGACGGTGATCGAGAACTCGTCGCTGGTGGCCGGGATCCCGGAGTCGGTCGTTGTCGTGGGTCGCTTAGCCTCGCTCATGTCAGATGCTCCTGGACGTCGTGGATCGCGCCTGCGTGGGTCGCGTCGGGCAGGCCCTACTACCCTGAGCATTGCCGGATTCGCCGTCGCTCAATCGCGAGATCGGGTGAGCGCCAAAACCATCTTCCCGGTGTTCTCGCCCGCGAACAGCCGTAGCAGCGTGTCGGGAAAGTCCGCCACACTGCCCTTCACGATGTACTCGCGCGCGATCAACTGGCCCTCGCGCAGCCACCCGGCCAGCGCGGCCATCCCCTCACCGTAACGGCTGGCGTAGTCGAAGATCACCATTCCGGTCATCGAGCCGCGAGCCGGGATCAGCGCGAGGTAGTTGGCCGGCCCGCGCATCCGCTCCGCGTTGTACTGCGAGACGCCGCCGCAGATCACGATTCGCCCGCCCCGCGCGAGGCGGGTGAGCACGGCGTCGAGGATCTCGCCCCCGACGTTGTCGAAGAACACGTCGACCCGGTCGGGGGCCTGCTGGCGCAGTGCGCGGCGGACGTCCGCGCCCTTGTAATCGATCGCGTCGTCGAAGCCGAGCTCGTCGACGATCCAGGCGCATTTCTCGATCCCGCCGGCGATCCCGATCACCCGGCAACCCTTCAGCTTGGCGATCTGTCCGGCGACGCTCCCGACCGCGCCGGCGGCGCCCGACACGACAACGGTCTCGCCCTCCTGCACCCGCCCGACATCGAGCAGGCCGAAGTACGCCGTCAACCCGCTCAGCCCGAGCGTGCCGAGGTAGGTCGGCAGTGGGGCCAGCGCTGGGTCGACCTTGATCGCTCCGCGACCGTCGGAGCGGGCGTACTCCTGAACCCCAAACACCCCGTAGACGTGGTCGCCGGCGGCGAACTTCGGGTGCTCGGACGCGGTCACGCGACCGATCGCGCCGGCCCGCATCACGGCGCCGATCTCCACCGGCTCGATGTACGAGGCGCCGGCGTTCATCCAGCCCCGCATCGCGGGGTCGATCGAGATGTGCGAGACCGCTACCACGAACTCGCCAGGCGCCGGGTCGGGCACCGGCTCGCTGGTCAGCTCCCAATCGGAGGGCTTGGGCAGCCCGGTGGGGCGGGCGGCGAGGCGTACCTGGTGATTCATGAGCCGGATCTCCGTGGGTTGGTGGCGGTTCAGGCGGCGGCGGCTTGGAGCGCGAACGCTTGGCGGCAATACAACAGCAGTTCGCTCAGCGCGTGGTTGCTGCCGGCGCGCCAGACCAGGGCCAGGACCGCGGGAAGCTCGATGTCGTCGATGATGGCGGGGGACACCCGCGGACCGAACTGCATCGACTCGCTGAGGATGCCGACGCCGAGACCGCGGCTGGCGAGGTCGGCGATCGCCGGCGGGGCGCTGGCCTCGAGCGCGATCTCCGGACTCAGGCCCCGAGCGCGACAGGCCTGGTCGAACACGGCCCGGAGGCCGGTTCCCTCCGGCATGCACACGATCGGGTAGGTCGCGACTTCGCCGAGCGTGGTCCTTGTCCGCGCGGCCAGCGGATGGCGGGGCGCCACCGCGGCGATGAGCCGCTCGCTCACTATCGTCATCGCCTCGAGGTCGGGCGGCGGCGCGCCTGCGAGGCCGACGAGGCCGAGGTCGAGTTCGCCCGCGCGGAGGCGTTCGAGCAGCCGCTCCGAGTTGTCCTCGAGCAGCGCCAACTCGACGCCGGGATGGGCACCGCGAAACGCCGCCAGCGCCTCGAACAGCGGCGTGACCGTGCAGCCGGTGACCATGCCTACCTCGAGCCGGCCTCGGACCAGGCCCGTGACCTCGTCCACGGCCCGCCGCACGGCGGTCGCCGCCGCCAGCACGCCGCGGGCGTGCGGGAGCGCCGCCGCGCCGGCGGCGGTCGGCGTGGCCCTGCGCCCCGAGCGGTCGATCAACGTGGCGCCGAGCTCCCGCTCGAGCTGGCGGATCTGGGCGCTGACGCCGGACTGACTGATGTGGACCCGCTCGGCCGCTCGGGTGAAGTTGGCCTCCTCGGCGACCGCCACAAAGTATTCGAGCTGTCTGAGTTCCATATGTAGAGATTCTAGTTCTCAGAACAACTATGTGTTGTGTTTCTGGTCGGGCGGGTTCACACTCGCCGTGCAAACCGAAACTGAAAGGAACGACATGCCGAGCGACGAGCAAGCACGCAAGCCCGAGGATCTGACCCGGCTGTTCGTAGAGCGGGCCAACGCCGGCGACGCCGCCGGACTGGCCGCGCTGTACGAGGAAGACGCGGTGATGGCGTATCCCCCAGGGAGTCAGACCGTCGGCCGCGAGGCGATCCGCGCCCTGTGGGAGGAGATTCTCGCCAAGGCGCCTCGGTTCGAGCCTGAGCCGCCTCTGCCAACGCTGATCAGTGGCGATCTCGCGCTGACCTCGACCCCACCGAGGGACGGTGCCGGCGCCCGCGCCCAGGTCGTGCGCCGACAGCCCGACGGTACCTGGCTACGGGTGCTCGACCAGCCCGAGTTCGTGACCCCGGCTGCGCGCTAGGTCATTTCCTCCGGTGGCTTCACGATGCCGGCGGGTACTCGGCGCAGGGCGACGATGAAGGTCGCTGCGAGCACTCCGGCCATGATGTAGAAGACGGTCTGGGTCGAGTGCGCGTAGGCGAGCTGGACGTCGTGGATCAGCGCGTGTGACTGCCCCGCGGGCGACCCGGTCGTGCTCACCCCGGAGGTGAACGAGCTCGCGATCTTGTGCGCCACCGACTCCGGCACGCCGTGCTTGGTCAGCGCGTTGGTGACGTTGACCTCGTTGCGACTGAGCAGGATCGAACCGAGGATCGCCAAGCCCATCGTGGCGCCGAAGTTCCGCGACGTCTGGGTTATCCCGGTGACCTCGCTGTAGCTGGTGGCGGGGGCCCGGTTGACCGCGTCGGTGCTCGCGACGCCCAGCATCAGGCCGAGCCCGGCGCCGGACAGGATGATGTACCACTGCTGGGCGTTGAACGACAGGTCGGTCATCTTGCCCGCCAGCAGAAAGAAGCCGACGGCGCCGATCGCGGCGCCGCCCACCACGGCGGGCCTGGCGCCTCGCTTGTCGAGGATCCGCCCGCCGATCTGGGCCGCGATCACAAACCCGATGAAGAAGTACAGGAGGTAGACGCCGGCGTTGGAGGAGCTCTTGCCCAGCGACACCTGCGCGTACACGCTGGCGAAGAAGAAGAACGGCACGAACACGATCGACATCAGGCCGAGGACGGCGGTCTCGGCGGAGAACCCGCGGTCGTCGAAGATGCTCAAACGCAGCAGCGGGTCGGGCGTGTGCAGTTCCCACGCGATGAAGGCAACCATCAGGATCAGCCCGATGACGATGCAGGCCCACGTTGTCACGCTGCCCCAGCCCCAGGTGGCCGACTGCTGGAGCCCGAGCACGAGCAGCCCCATGGCGCCGCTGATCAGCACCGTGCCGCGGTAGTCGATCTTGGCCGGGTAGCGGGTGTTATCGGGCTTCGAGCGCCATACCAGCAGTAGCGCGATGATCGCCACCGGGATGTTGATCCAGAAGATCGAGCGCCAGGTCCACTGCGTGAGATAGCCGCCGGCGATTGGCCCGATCGCGGTCAGGCCGCCCGAGATCCCGAAGAACAGCGCCATCGCCTTCCCACGTTCGCGCAGCGGGAACGACGCCACCACGATCGCCACGGCGGCGGGGAACATCAGCGCCGCCGCCGCGCCCTGCGCTATCCGGAAGAAGATGATCCAGGCCGCGGCGATGCTGCCCGTGGGCGTCAGGCCGCAACACGCCGAGGCGATGGCGAAGCCGATCACGCCGATCACGACCATCCGCCGGCGCCCGAGCACGTCGCCGAGGCGGCCGCCGAACGCGAACAGCGCCGAGAGGGAGAGCAGGTATCCGTTGATCACCCACTGCGATTCCGTCCCGGTGAGCGACAGTTCCTTCTGGATGTTCGGGATTGCGATCGCGACGATCGTCTGATCGATGAACGTCATCGCGACCGCGAACACCATCGCGGCCAGCACAAGGTTCTTGTTGGAAGCACCCGCCGCCGGCGCCTGCCCCCGGCGCGCCGCCCCACTTTGCAGCGCCGCATCGGCCTGCGTGTCGAATCCCCTACCGGTCACAGCGACACCTCCTCGTGACGATTGTGCCCACCCGTCGGATGGAGCCTAGTGGTTGAGCGGACGGGACACTGAATCGGAAATCTAGACGTAACCGTGAGGTTCTAGTAGACATGCCGCCACTGCGCAATCGACTTTGCCGGAGGACGATATGGCCTACGACGAAGACCTCGCGAACCGCGTGAGAGAGCAGCTCGCGGATGAATCGGGGATAACCGAGAAGAAGATGTTCGGAGGGCTCGCGTTCTTGCTGCACGGCAACATGTCGGTCGGACTTTCAAGCGGCGGCGACTTGATGGTGCGCGTCGGAGCCGAGGCGACCGACGCGGCGCTCTCGCGTCCGCACACGCGGCTGTTCGACATGACCGGCCGGCCGATGAAGGGGTGGATTCTGGTCGCCCCCGAAGGCGTGAAAACCAAGCGGGAGCTCGGGGCCTGGGTGCAGCGCGGGCTCGGCTACGCTCGCAGCCTGCCGCCCAAGGGTTGACAGCCGCACATGAGGGGCCAGCGCCGGCTGCGGGCTCGGATTGCCATCGTGGTCGTGGCGGGCGCGATCGTCGTCGCGGTCGGCCTCGCGCTGCTCCTCAGCAACACGATCTCGCTGCGCAACAACAGCGATGCGACGATCCGCTACGACACCTATCTGTTGCGCGTGACCGACGTCGAACGGGTCGTCATCAACGCCGAGACGGGCCTCCGGGGCTACATCATCACCGACCGGCACGAGTTCCTTCAGCCGCTGGCGACCGCGCGAGCGGCGCTTCCGAGGGCAAACGATCAGCTGCTGAGCTCGGCCGCGCAGACGCAGGCGTTCATCCCGCGCGCGCACGCGCTGGCAGCGGCTTCGACCTCGTACCTGACGACGTACGTACCCCCAGTGTTGGCGTTGGCAGCGCACAACATTCGGGCCGCACGGACGTTCGGGGTCACGCTCGAGGGCAAGCGGCTCGTCGACGGGATTCGCGCGCAGACGCAGGCGCTCGAACGGCTGGTTTCGGGGCGCGCGAGCGCGTTGCAGCAGGACGCGCACCACTCGGCCAGCGACTCGATCACCGAGGCGATCGTGGCGCTGGTCGCGCTGACCGCCCTGACCGTGTTGCTGGGGGGCTGGCTGGGGCGCGTGGCGATCGGGCGCGAACGCGCTCGCGGGCGCAGCGAGCGCACCACCCGAACGCTGCAGCGCAGCCTCCTCCCGGAGGAAGTCCCCTCGATTCCCGGCTGTGAGCTCGCGGTTCAGTTCACCCCGGCCGCCGAGCGCGACCTCGTCGGGGGCGACTTCTACGATGCGTTCGCCGCCGGTTCGGACCGCTGGGCGATCGTGCTGGGCGACGTGTGCGGCAAGGGCGCAGAGGCGGCCTCGGTCACCGCGATGGCGCGCTGGACCCTGCGCAGCCTCGCGGCCAACCCGGTCGAACCGGCGCACGCGCTGCGCTTCCTCAACGAGACGATGCTCCGCCAGAACCTCGAGGGGCGCTTCATCACGATCATCTACCTGCTCGTCGCCGTCCACGGCGACGGGGCGGAGGTTTCGGTGGCCTGCGCCGGCCATCCGCCACCGATCCTCGTGCCCGCGGCCGGAGACGCGTCCGCCGTCGCGGCGCGCGGCACGTTGCTCGGCGTGTTTCCACATATCTCGCTCGACACCACGACCGTCCATCTGGGTCGCGGCGACAGCCTGGTGGCCTACACCGACGGCGTCACCGATCAGGGTCCGGGGCTCGAGCGGCTCGACCTTCCCCGACTGTTTCGCGAACGTGGCGCCGGAACGAGCGCCGAGGATCTCACGCGGAGGGTCGCCGGGGCCGCCCAACGAGGGCCGGGACCACAGCGCGACGACATCGCGATCATCACTTTGCGTTACACGGGCGAGGAGGCGAATGCGGAGGGCCCGGCCGCGTCGGCGGCGTCGGCCACCCCGGCTGGGGCCCCGCGCGACCTCACACCATGATCTTCCCGCCGGCGACATCGAGCGTGATCCCCGTGATCCATGAGGACTGCTCGGAGGCGAGGAACAGGGTGGCCGCGGCCACGTCCGCGGGCTGACCGATCCGGCGCAGTGGAAACGACTGCGCCAGACCGCGGCGCTGTTCCTCGGTCGTCCACGTGCGCAGCTTGTCGTTCTCGACCGCGGACGGGGCGATGCAGTTGACCCGCACCCCCTCCGGGGCGACCTCGGCGGCCAGGTGGCGCGTGAACGCGATCACTCCGGCCTTGGCCGCTGCATACGCCGCACTGGAGCGCGCCGCCTGACGGGCGGCCGACGAGGACATGGTGACGATCGAGCCGCGCCGGCGCTCGAGCATCCCAGGCAGGAAAGCGCTGACGGTCAGAAACGAGGAGCTCAGATCCGACTCGACGACCGCCCGCCAATGTGCCGCGGTCTCCTCGGCGGTCGCCACCGGCCTCCCGTCGCCGCCGGCGAAGGCAGCCACGATGTCGACCGCGCCGAACTCATCGCGCACGGTGGCGGCGAGCCGGTCGACGTCGGCTTCCACGGTGCAGTCGGCCGCCACCGGCAGCGCGCGGCCGCCGAGCTGCTCGGCGCCTGTCGCGACGAGCGCGAGCGCGCTCCGGTCGCGGCCGACGACGGCGACGCTGACGCCATTGGTGGCGAGCGCCAGCGCCGTCGCGGCGCCGATTCCGCGCGAGCCGCCGGTCACCACCGCCACCTTCCCGACCAGGTCGGGATACCGCGGCGGTTCGAGCGTTTGCGTGGCCAGGCTGTTCTCTGCCATCTCTGTCTCCTCTGGTTCGGACTGCGCGATCTTAGGCATCAAAGCCTTAGATATCAAACCATTAGAGATGATAGGCTCCTGCGATCCGACCCGCCCGGACACCGATCGGCCTGCAGCTGGCGCGCGTCGCTCGCACGGTCGGGCGCAACTTCGACGACGTCCTCGCCGACGCCGGCGGCTCACTGCCGGTGTGGCTGATCCTGCTCAACGTCAAGACGGGGCGCGTGGCTAACCAGCGCGAGCTCGCCGAGGGGGTCGGCATCCGCGAGGCCACCCTCACCCATCACCTCAACGCGATGGAGGCCGACGGGCTGATCACGCGCCGGCGCGACGAGAGCAACCGCCGAATCCACGTGGTGGCGCTAACCGACGCCGGCGAGGCCGCCTTCGTGCGGTTGCGCGACGCGGCGCTGACCTTCGATCGGCGGCTACGGCGCGGGATCGGTGGCGATCAGCTTGCCGAGCTCGAGGGACTCCTCGATCGCCTCGCCACCAACAGCGCCTACGGCGCCAGCCGCTCGATCCGCCAACCGCCGTCCGGCCCGCGCGAGTAGAACAGCCGATCGTGCAGTCGGTCGTCGCGGTTCTGCCAGAACTCGAACGTCTCCGGCACCAGGCGGTAGCCGCCCCAGAGCCCGGATCGCGGCAGCTCGGCGTCGTGCTCGTGGGCGGCCGCGAACTCGACCACCCGCGCCTCGAGCCAGGCGCGGTTGGGGATCACGAGGCTCTGGGGCGAGGCGAGCGCGCTCAGCTGGCTGCCGCGGGGGCGGGTCCGCACGTAAGCGTCGGATTCCTCGCGGCTGGTGCGCTGGACGGTGCCCTCGATCCTCACCTGCCGCCCGAGCGAATCCCAGTAGAACAGCAGCGCTGCGTGGGGGTTGGCGGCGAGCTGGGACCCCTTCCGGCTCTCGTAGTTGGTGAAGAACACGAACCCGCGCTCGTCGACCTCCTTGACCAGCACCATCCGCACCGACGGCGCTCCGCCGGCGTTCACGGTGGCGACCGCAGCCGCCTCGGGCATCCGGATCCCGACCGCCTGAGCGTCGTCGAACCACGCGGTGAACTGGCGCACCGGGTCGCCGTCCACGTCCGCTTCACGGAGGGGCTGGGAGTACTCGGGCACGCTCAGCTCAGCTCAGCTCCGCCGCCGCCATGACATCGCTGGTCGCGTGGGGCGCGCGGGCTGCGATCCGGTGGCGCGGCTTGGCGAGGACGAGCTGGAGGTCGTTGATCCGACGCTCGGCGAAGCCCGCTTCGCAGTAAGACAGGTACAGCGTCCACACCCGCCGGAACCGTTCGTCATATCCGAGCGCCTCGAGCTCGCTCGCCTTGGCGGTGAAGTTGCGCCGCCACCGGCGCAGCGTCTCGACGTAGTGCGGGGTCAGATCCTGGAGATCGATCGCCGACAGGTCGGTGCGACGGGCGACGGCGCGCGAGATCACCTCGAGCGAGGGCAGGCAGCCGCCGGGAAAGATCCGGGTGTTCATGAACGAGCTGGCCGCCTTCTCGACCTCGTAGGCGCGGTCGTCGATCGTGATGGCCTGGAGCAACATCAGGCCGTCGGGCTCGAGCAAGCGCGAGCACTTGGCGAAAAAGGCGCCGAACCGCCGCCACCCCACGGCCTCGATCATCTCGATCGAGACGAGCTTGTGGTATCGACCGCGGAGATCACGGTAGTCCTCCATCAGGACCGTGACCAGATCCTCGAGTCCCGCCTCGTGCACGCGCTCGGTCGCGTACTCGTACTGCTCGCGGGAGATCGTCGTCGTGGTCACGTGACAGCCGCGGGTGCGGGCGGCGTAGACCGCGAAGCCGCCCCAGCCAGTTCCGATCTCGACCACGCGATCGCCGGGGCCGAGATCGAGTTTGCGGCACACGAGCTCGAGCTTGGCGATCTGGGCCTGCTCGAGCGTCATCCGTTCGCCCTCGAAAAAGGCGCACGAGTAGCTCATGCTGGGATCGAGCATCCGCTTGAACAGCTCGTTGCCGATGTCGTAATGGGCGGCGATATCGCGCCGGCGGCGGTCGCGCGTGCTGCGCTGCGCTAGCGCCGAGGCCCAGCGGCCCGGGACGCGCAGTGGCTGCGTGACCCGTCTGATCCGGTCACTGAAGGGCGAGCTGCGCGCGGCCAGACGGACGAGGGCCACGAGGTCGGGCGAATCCCACATCCCCACCTCGTAGGCTCCCGCCAGGCCCCGCGATCCCCGACGGAGCATCGACCACGCCTGGGGCGAGTGAACTTGGACGGCCGCCACCGGCGCTCCCGCTCCGAACCGTTGCCGCCTCGAGCCCTCAACGACGATCAGGGTGCCGGTCCGCAGCCGGCCGAGGAGCGCCAGCACCAGCCAGCGGGATAGCCGAGCCCCCACCGTCCAGCCGGCCCGCGCCCGCCGGCTCACACCCGCTCCGACTGCGGATGGGGGTGCACCCGGGCGCCGGCGAGCTTCAGTCCGGCGGCGTGGCCGTAGATCAGGGCCAGCACGCGCACGGCCGCAAGTGGGTAGCGGACGCCGATCGAGCGGGCGCTGGCGTCGGTCATCTCCCGCCGCGCGAGCGAAAGCGTGGCGTCGAAGGCGGGCCGGCCGTCACGCGTGCTCTCGATGTGGACCGACAGCGTCGGACCAGGTGCGGCCGCGCGAACCTCATACCGATGGTCCATATCCATAAACGGCGAGACGTGCAGCGCCTTGTCGAACCCTCCGGTCAGCACTCCGGATCGACCCGCTGACGGCTTGATCACGTACGCGTGACGCTCACCCCAGGGGGTGTTGGTTACCTCGGCGACGACGGCCTCAACCTCCTGATCTTCCGGCCTGAAGCAGTAGTAAAAGGTTACGGGGTTAAAACAATGCCCACACGACCGCAGTTGCGTCAACACGCGAATCGGACCGGTCGGCGGTTCGCCGGCCTGCGCGCGGACGGTGGCGCGGATCGCGGCGTCGAGCGGGGCGCTCGGGTCTCCGTGGTAATCCCGGCGCCGGAAGCGCAGCACGCCGGGCCGAGGCGAGACCAGTCGGCCGCCGAGCAGCGTGGGCAACTCGTCCAGATCGATGTAAGCGAGCGCGATCCGATGGCGGAACTCGCGCTCCGGCGAGATCCGCCGGTGGCGAATCGTCCCCTCATAGAAACAGCTTGCCGTCACCAGCAACCCTCGAAACCTGGCCGACAGGCGCTCACAGCCGCGCCCCGAACCGCTCCGCCACCCGCAGCGCGCTGACGACGCCGTCCTCGTGGAACCCCCAACCCCAGTACGCGCCACAGTAGCTGGTCCGGTTGCGCCCATTGATCTGCCGGTGGCGCGCCTGCGCCTTGATCCCCGCCTGCGTGAACACGGGGTGGGCGTAGGGAATCTTGCGGATCACGGCGTGCGGATCGATCGCCGCAGTGCGGTTGAGGGTCACGCACAGCTGCCGCTCGGCGTGCAGCGACTGGAGCCGGTTCATGTGGTAGGTGACCGTCGGAGGTCCACTCGACTCGGGGAGCAGGTGGTAGTTCCAGCTCGCCCACGCCCGCCGTCGCCGGGGGAGCATCTGCACGTCGGTGTGCAGGACCGTCTCGTTGAGCTGGTAGGGAATCGCGCTGAGGATCTCGCGCTCTGAGTCGGTGGCGTCGGTCAGCAGCGCGAGCGCCTGGTCGGAATGGGTGGCGATGATCACCTCGTCGTAGCTCTCGGCTTCGCCACCGCGAACCTTGACCAGCACGTGATCCGCCTCGCGTGTGATCGCCTCCACCCGTGCCGAGAGGCGCAGGCGGGTCCCGAAGGGTTTCGTCAGCGCCTCGACGTAGCGGGTCGAGCCGCCGCGAATCGCTCGCCAGCTCGGCCGGTCTCGGAGCGACAACATTCCGTGATTCTCGAAGAACTCGGCCAGGAAGCGGGCCGGGAAGCTGAACCGGTGGCGGGGATCGGCCGACCACACGGCGGAGACTTGCGGGACGATCAGCCGCTCGACGAACGGCCGCGAGAACCGGTGGCGCTCGAGCCAATCGCCCAGCGACAGATGCGAATCCTGCTCGGCGAGAAGCGCTCGCGCGGCGCGCTGGAACCGCGCCACGTCGGCCACCATGCGGTGAAACCACGGGGTGACGATGTGCTGGCGTTTGGCGTACAGGCCGTTCGGCGATCCGCTCGAGTACTCGAAGTCGCCCGCGCCGTCGCTGACGCTGAACGACATCGTCGACGGCTGCCACTCGACGCCGAGGCGCAGGAGCAGGCGTTCGAAGTTGGGGTAGTTGCGGTCATTGAAGACGATGAACCCGGTGTCGACGTGATGGGTCTCGTTGGGGGTGTCGACGCGGACTGTGTTCGTATGACCGCCCGCGTAGTCGGCCGCCTCGAAGACCACGATCTCGTGCTCGCGGTGGAGCAGGTGCGCCACGACCAGCCCCGACACGCCGGCTCCGACGATCGCGATCTTCATCGCCGTATCGATCCTCGAGGTCCGGTCACAATCGTCGATTCGCTGAAACGGGCCGCCCGGATCACTCGTCGCGGGGCGCGCGTGACGTCGCAGCAAGTTGCCTGGACAGGTAGGCCACGATCCGCTGGGCCTGCCGGCTCGCGGCGCGGAGCTCGGGCGTCGAGACGGGCGCGGATCGCTCGACGATCGCCGCCAGCCGCGCGCCCACCGGGGGAGCCAATGGTGCGACGAGGTCGGCGGTCACGGCGATCGCGACCTGGACCACTTCGGGCTCGGGCGACCACAGGACCTCGAAGCGTCGCCGCGGGTCAGCCACGTCGGCCACGCCGGGTCGCTCCCACGCGGCCAGGCAGGCGCTGACGCCATCCCCAGATGCGACGATCGCCCATTCGCGCGCCAGCGGATGATCGCGCCCGATCGGCACCTCGTGCGGCCCGCGGGGAGGGTTGCGCGCGGCGGCGAACTCGGCCAGCACCACGGCGATCTCGGCCGTGCGCGCGAGCTCGTGCCAGCGGCGCTCCGACTGCCGGTAGAAACGCTCGGTCTGGAAGCTCCCGATCAGGGCAGCCGCGCGGCCGTGGGCGAGCTGGTCGTCCTCGATCGCCCGCGACAGCGCCAACAGCGCCGGTTTGGTCATCCGCATCGGCTGCAGATCGGGTCGCCGGTCGCGCAGGCCGGCAAAGATCGACGCCACCCGGGCGCGCTCCCCACTGGCTCTGGCGATGGCCGCCGCAAGCGACAGACCCTGGTCGCGACCTCGAACGACGGCGCGCACGCGCTCGACCTCGTTCTCCGGGTACCGGCGATGACCGCTGGGGAGCCGGACCGGCGCGGGGAATCCGTGGCGCGCCTCCCAGATCCGCAACGTCCCCGCCGGCACCCCGGTCCGTTCGGCGAGCTGCGCCGTGGTGATCAACGTGCGGGAGTCGGTGAGCGGCACGAGCGAGAGACCATACGCTATGTTGCATAAAATTCAACATGATGTGTGTACGCTCGCTCGAGGCATGTCGGTGGCGATTCTCTGGTTGCGCCGCGACCTCCGGGTACACGACCACCCGGCGCTGACGGCCGCGCACGCGAGTGCCGACCAGGTGCTGCCGGTGTTCTGCTTCGATCGCCGACTCCTGCTGGGACGCCACCGTTCGGGCGCGCGGACGCAGTTCATGCTCGAGTGCCTGAAGGACCTCGACGCCTCGCTCAAGGAGCGCGGGAGCCGGTTGATCCTGCGCGAGGGGGCCCCCGAGCGCGAGCTGACCCGCCTCGTCCACCACCTGAAGGCGGACGCGGTCCACGCGACCGCGGACGTGGGCCCATTCGCCCGCCGCCGCGACGCCCGCGCCCAGCAAGCGTTGGCCGCCGTCGGCGCGCGACTCCATCTCCATCCCGGGCTGTTTGCCGTCGACGATCCGGCCGGGATCAAGACCAAGGAGGGCAAGCCGTACACGGTGTTCACGCCCTTTCATCGCGTCTGGCTCCGCGAGCCCCGTCGCGCCCCGGCGCCGGCGCCGCAACACGTCGGCGGCGCGGGCGGCCGGCTGCGCAAGGGGTCGTTCCCCACGCTGGCCCAACTGAACCTCGCCCAAGAGGCGGCGAGTCCGGCTCCGGGCGGCGAACGGGCCGGTCGCGCTCGCCTCGACGAGTTCCTCCTGCACGGCGTCGATCGCTACGGCGAAGATCACAACCGGCTCGCCCGGCCAGGCACCTCGTGGCTCTCCCCCTACCTCCACTTCGGCTGCCTGTCGGCGCGCGAGCTCGAGTCCCGGCTACCAGAGAACGAAGGCGGCCAGGAGTTTCGCCGCCAACTGTGCTGGCGCGATTTCTACGCCCAGGTCCTGCATGAGCACCCCGCAAACGCGCGCCGCGAGTATCAGAGCCGTTACCAGGGCACGCTTCGCTGGAGCCGCGCCCGCTCGCGTTTCGATGCCTGGCGCGAGGGGCGAACCGGGTATCCGATCGTCGACGCGGCGATGCGACAGCTGCAGTGCGAGGGTTGGATGCACAACCGCGGCCGCCTGATCGTGGGCTCATTCCTGACCAAGGACCTGGGGATCGACTGGCGCTGGGGCGAGGGCTGGTTCATGCGGATGCTGATCGACGGCGACGAGGCCAACAACAACGGCAACTGGCAGTGGATCGCCTCGGTCGGCGTCGACCCACAGCCGCCGGCGCGGCGGATCCTCAACCCGGCGCGCCAGCAGGCGCGCTTCGACCCCGACGGGGAGTATGTCCGCCGCTACGTGCCCGAGCTGAGGAACGTCCCCGATCGCTACCTGGCCGAACCGTGGACGATGCCCGAGGAGATCCAGACCCGGGCCGGTTGCCGGATCGGCCGCGATTACCCGCGCCCGGTCGTCGATCACGCCGCCGCGCGGCGCGAGGCGCTCGGGCGCTACTCGGCGGCGCGTGGGGGCGCGAGCGCGTCGGCGGGCGAGCGCGCTGCGGCGCGGCGCTCGACCACCCAGGCGATCAGCAGGCTCAACTCGAACAGCAGGTAGAGCGGGCCCGCCTCGAGCAGCATTGTGATCGCGTCGCCGGGCAACATCGCGGCCACTAGTGCGCAAGCCAGGACGGCGTAGCGGCGGTTGCGCCGGAGCCGGCGCGAGGAAACCACCCCGGCGCGCGTGACCGCGAGGATCGCCACCGGCAGTTCGAACACCAGCCCCATGGCGAGCAGCGTCGTGGCGGCGAACTTGTAGTACTGGCTCGCCTGTACGAGCACGTTGAACTGGTCGCTGTTGAAGTTCTGCAGGAAGTGGACGGCCGCGGGCAGCACGACCACGTAACCGAAGGCGACGCCGGCGACGAACAGCAGCGGCACCGCGAACGTGATCGGCAACATCTTCCGTCGCAGCTCGTCGTCGAAAGCCGGCATGAAGAAGGCGTAGGCCTGCATCAGCAGGACCGGCAGCGACAGGATCAGCGCGAACACCAGCGACACCGTGACCGTGGTCATAAAGGGTTCGCCGATCCCCAGCGTCACCGGCAGGTTGCCCTGCGGCGGCGCCGACAGGCGGGTCACGTCGCCGTTCAGGTTTCTCTGCACGGCCCGGAGCTCGGCGCGCACGGCCGGGTCGCGCTGCTCGCCGGCCAGCACCGCGGTCACCGTCTGGAGCTGCTGGGCCACGTCGCGCGCCGAGCGCTGGACGGTATAGGTCGCGCCGAGCGGCCCACGGCCGTCGCGCACCTGTTGCTGGGTTTCATTGGCCAGCGGCGCGTTGATCAGATGCAGCAACCGTTGGTTCTGCCAGAAGCAGATGCCGAACGCGACGGCGACCGCGAGCAGCGACACGAGCATGCGAGTGCGCAGCTCGTCGAGGTGTCCGACCGTGGACATCCGCTCGTCGTATTGGAGCGGTCGTACCCGGATGGCGCTCGGCATCTGCATCTTGAGGGCTCTCTGGCGGAGTAGCGGTTTGGCGCTGGGGGAGCGGTCGTGGCTAGGCGGCGCGCGCGGTCTCGGCGGGCTCGGGGACCGACTCGGTGACGACAACGGCCGGCGCGGGGGTCGCGGCGGCGACCGGCGTGGGGCTGACGGCCGCGGCCGGCTCGAGGCGCGCGGGACCGTCCTCGCCGCTGATCGACTCCTTGAAGCCGCGCAGTCCGGAGCCCAGCGAGCGGCCCATCTCGGGCAGGCGCTTGGCGCCGAAGATCAGCAGCAGGATCCCCAGCAGGAACAGGATGTGAATGGGATTGTCGAGACCAAACATGGCGGGCTCCGATCGGTTGGTTGCACGCCTTCTTACGGGCGGCAGCGCGGTTCGGATCAATCGCTGGTGGGCGCGACGATCACCGGCGTGGTGGTGGGCGCCTGCGTTCCGCCGGCCGGCTCCGCGGTCACCAGCACGCGACTCACGCCGTTGAGGCTGCCGGGCACCCCGAGCTCGGCGGTCCCGCTCGAGGTCACCCCGAACAGCGTGCTCGGTTTCGGTGCCGCGCTTCCGTGCTGGAGCCACATCTCGTAGATCCGGCCCGCGCCGGGCGACGGAAGATGGTTCACGATCAGCTCGCCGCGGTCGCCGGTGACGCGCAACTGGGCGTTCCCCACGCTGGCCTGGATCAGCCGCGAGCTCGATCCGCGCGAGCCGATCAAGACGCCCGCCACCACCGCCAGCGCGACCAGCACCGCGACTCCGCCGGCCAGCGCCCCGCGCGGCATCGAGGCGAGCGATGGCAGCGCCCAGGCTCGCCGGCGCGGCGCGGGCGTCTCCGACTCCTGCGGTTCGTCGCGCACGGCTCGGATCACTCGCTTGCGCAACGCGCGCGATGCCTGATGCTGGGGCGCGGCCATCGGCAGCGCGTCGGCCACCAGCGCGAAGGCCGCCACCTCGTCCCGGCACACGGCGCAGCTCTGGAGATGCTCGACGAACGCGTGGGCTTCTTCGGGGTCGAGGGCGCCCAGCACAAAGGCGGCCGCGTCGTCCTGGAATTTGCTGTGTTCGGCCATGTCGTCTCGTTCAGTCATAGCGCCACCCCCGAAGGATCGCCAAGAGCTATGCGGAGCTTGCTCAGCCCGAGCCGCATGCGGCCCTTGACCGTGCCGGGGGGGAGATCGAGGGTCTCGGCGATCTGCGTATGCGAGAACCCGCCGAAGTATGCGAGCTCGATCACCTTGCGCTGATCGGGGGGCAGGCTCTCGAGCGCGCTGCGCACGACGCGAGCGTCGGAGCGGCGCTCGACCTCGGCCTCGGTCTGGTCGCGCGCCGGCAGGGTCTCGCTGATTCCCTCGTCGCGAATGTCGCGGCTGACCGTGGCCTGCTCGCGACGGAACGCGTCGATGGCCCGGTTGTGGACGACGCGCAGCACCCAAGAGCGGACGCTGCCGCGAGCCCGGTCGTAACGGGCGCCGCTGCGCCACAGCGATAGGAATGCCTCTTGCACGATGTCCTCGGCCACCGCCCGCCGGCCGCACATCCGGTAGGCGAGCGAAAAGGCCGCGTTGGCGTGCCGTTCGAACACCACTTCGAACGCGTGCGCGTCGCCTTCGTGGACGCGGGCCATCAGATCCTCGTCGGCTAGCCCGCGAAGGTCCGGGGAGCGGGGGCGTCGGGTGGGGCGAAGCATCGGCGTTGGCTCAGGCTTCGAGGCGGGCTCGCGGAAGCCTCCATCTCAGCAGTACGGAGCCCGCGACCGGCCGGATCACGCCCGTGGCACTAGATTTCGAGCCGCGACTCCTCGAGATCGAGCTCGCGAACCAGCTCGCCCATCACCGAGTTGGAGATCTCGCCGCGGTTACGCATCGCCACCAGCGTCTCGCGCTGCGCCGCCAGCACGTGCTGGACGATCTGCTGGTACGCGAGTGAGCGATCCTCGTAACCTTCGTCCTCGATCTTCCCCGCGCGCGCGGAGAACCGCCGCTTGCGGTACTCGTAGGCGTCCCGCATCCGCTCGATCGTCTCGTCGAGCGTCCATTCCTCGCGCGCCAGCTCGTCGAGTTCGGCCAGCGCCGCGTTGGTCGCCGCCAGGCGACCCCGCACCTCCTCGGCCTCCTCCTCCCCGTCCGGCCCGATCCCGACGCGCTTGATCAGCGCCGGCAGGGTCAGGCCCTGGAAGACGAGCGTGGCGAAGATCACCGCGAAGGTGAGGAAGATGATCAGGTCTCGTTCGGGAAACGGCTGGCCGGAATGGGTGGTCAGGGGCAGCGCCAGCGCGGCGGCCAGCGACACCGCGCCGCGCATCCCGCTCCAGGCGATCACGAGCTGTGGACCCGCCCGCACCCGGTGCGCCCGGTCCCGGGGCTTGCGGTCGAACATCCTGATCACGTAGGGCCCGGTGAGGAACCAGACGAGGCGGGTGGCGATCACAACCAGGCTGACCGCGACGGCGTACTCGATCAGCTCTCCGAGCGGCCGGCCGTCGATCGCGTGGACGACGGTTTGCAGCTGCAGCCCGATCAGCACGAACAGGATCGCGTTGATGATGAAGTCGATCATCTCCCACACAAACGTGCCCTGAAGTCGAGTTCGCGGCGGGATGATGCGAGGGCCCACGACCTGCATGTAGATGCCCGTGGTCACGGCCGCGATCACGCCGGAGGCGCCCACCGCGGTGGCGGGGATGAACGCGGCATAGCCGCTCAGGAGCGAGATCGTGATGCTGGTCTGTGAGTCCTCGGTCCGCTTGCGGGCTGCGGCGATCAGCCATCCGACGATCAGCCCAATCGCGACCCCACCCAACGACTCGGCCACGAACTCCCATCCCGCCGTAAGCAGGGAGAAGCCCTCGCCGACGACCGCGCCGACCGCGACCTTGTAGGCGACGAGCGCGCTGGCGTCGTTGAACATCCCCTCGGCCTCGACGGTGCTGACGTAGACGCGCGGAAACTCCAGCCGGCGCATGATGGTCGCGCCGGCCAGCGGATCGGTCGGGGACACGACCGCGCCCAAGGCGAAGGCCGCCGGCCACGAAAGGCCGGGCACGAGGCTCTCGGCCACGACGGCGACCACCGTCATCGTCAACAGGACCAGCCCGACCGCGCTCAGCGTGACGCTGCGCAGGTTGGCCTTGATGTCGCCCAGGTCCGAGAAGAAGGCGGCCGCGTACAGGAGCGGCGGTAGGAAGACGACCAGGACCACGTTCGGGTTCAGCGTGACCTCGGGGACGCCGGGGATGAACCCGAACAGAGCGCCGCCCACGACGAGGGCGATCGGGTAGGGGATCGCGAGCCGCCGCGCCACCGCGACGAGCACCACGACGCCGACCAGCAGCCCGGCGATGAGCAGTTCGACCTGATCCACGGCCCCGAGGTTTGCACAAACGCGCAGCCCGCTGTAACCGCCCGATCACCGGCGCCCGCGACCCGCGTTAGCGCGCGGCGGTGTAGCGTTGACGGTGCCGTGGCGAGCTCGACTCCATCAACTCGGGCCGGCGCTCCCGCGCCGATCATTTGGCGCCTCGCCACCGTTCGCGACAAGGTCCCCGAGACCTCGAGCGCCATGACGATCAACTTCGGCGTCCCCGGCTGGCCGGGCCACGTGGCCGGGCAGCACGTCGACGTCCGCCTGACCGCCGAGGACGGCTACCAGACGCAGCGCTCGTACTCGATCGCCTCCGCCCCGGAGACGGCCGGGCTCGCGCTCACCGTCGAGCGGATCGACGACGGCGAGGTCTCGCCGTATTTGACCGACGAACTGCGCGCGGGGGACGAGCTGGAGCTCCGCGGCCCTATCGGCGGTTACTTCAACTGGCGGGTGAGGGACGGCGGGCCGCTGCTCCTGCTCGCGGGCGGCTCGGGGCTGGTCCCGCTGATGGCCATGGTCCGCCACCGGGCCGCGCAGCGGAGCACCGTCGATACGCGGTTGCTCGTCTCGGCCCGGCGGGTCGAGGACATCATCTATCGGGATGAGCTGGAGCGGTTCGGCCAGGGCGACGGGCTCGACGTGCGCCTCACGCTGACTCGAGCCGCGCCCGACGGATGGACCGGGTTGCGAGGACGCGTCGACCGCGAGATGCTCGCCGCGCTGGGTCCCGCCCCGACCGAGCGTCCCCGCATCTTCATCTGCGGGCCCACCGGGTTCGTCGAAAGCGCCGCCAACCTGCTCGTCGCGCTCGGCCACGATCCGTCGACGGTCCACACGGAGCGCTTCGGTCCCACCGGCTAGCCGCGGCCCCGCCACTCGCGAGATTCGTTCTATGTTGGCAGTATGAGAACCATGCGCGCCGCGATCATCGGTGCCGGACCCTCCGGCTTTTACACGGCCGATCAGCTGCTGGGCGCCGGCTTCGAGGTCGATCTGTTCGATTCCCTCCCCACGCCGTTCGGGCTCGTGCGATCCGGGGTGGCGCCCGACCACCCGAAGATCAAGTCGGTCATTCGGGTCTACGAGAAGACGGCCCGGAAGCCGGGCTTTCGCTTCTTCGGCGGCGTCACGCTGGGCGAACACATCACCCGCGCCGAGCTGCTCGAGCGCTACGACGTGGTCGTCTATGCGGTCGGGAGCCCGTCCGACAATCGGCTCGGCATCCCCGGTGAGGACCGGCCCGGGTCACACTCTGCGACCGCGTTCGTGGCCTGGTACAACGGCCACCCGGACGCGTCCGACCACGAGTTCGATCTCAGCTGCGACCGCGCCGTCGTGATCGGCAACGGCAACGTCGCGATCGACGTCGCGCGGATGCTGATGCTCCATCCCGACGAGCTGGGGCCGACCGACACCGCCGACCACGCGCTCGAGGCATTTGCCGCATCGCAGATCAGCGAGGTGATCCTGCTCGGACGTCGCGGGCCAGCCCAGGCGGCGTTCACGAACCCCGAGCTGCGCGAGCTCGCTGACCTTTCCCGCGCCGGCGTCTACATCGATCCCGTCGAGCTCGAGCTCGACGACGACAGCCGGCGCTGGCTCGAGGAGGAAGGCGACGCCACCACCCGGCGCAATGTCGAGGTGCTCACGGAATACGCCCACAACGTGCGCGAGGATTGCTCGCATCGGCTCGTCCTCCAGTTTCTCCGCTCGCCGGTGGAGATCCTCGGCGAAAACGAGACAGGCGGGGTCACCGGCGTGCGAGTGGTCCGCAACCGGATCGAGCGGGACGCCGACGGCCGGCTGCGCGCCGTGCCGACCGGCGAGTACGAGGAGATCGAGTGCGGGCTCGTGCTGCGTTCGATCGGCTACCGCGGCCGTCCGCTGGGCGACATTCCATTCGACGAGCGGCGCGGACTGATCCGCAACGACGGTGGCCGAGTGACCGACGAGGAAGGGCAGCCGCTGCGCGGCGAGTACGTGGTCGGCTGGATCAAGCGTGGGCCGACCGGCGTGATCGGGACCAACAAGAAGGACGCCACCGACACGGTGGCCAAGATCGTCGCCGATGCGCAGGCGGGCCAGCTCGGCGCCCCGGCGCCCGAGGACCTCGCCGCCACCACGGCTTGGATCGCCGAGCGCGCCCCCGATGCCGTGACCTGGGAGGACTGGCTGGCGATCGACGAGCACGAGCGGCTGGCCGGCGAGCCGCACGGCCGCCCACGCGTCAAGCTCGTCCGCCTCGACGAGCTCGTGGCGGCAGCCCGGGCCTCCGCCACCCGGTGACCGTCCGACCGGCGTCGCCTGGGGGCCGCCTAGGGGGCGGGGACCCTGGGGGCGTTCAGCACCGCCCGTAGCCGCGCGGTCCGGACCGCGTCCGACAGCGTCGCCACGTCGTAGGCGCCGTAGTGGCGGATGCCGTTGACGAAGAAGGTTGGCGTGCCGGACACGCCGCTCTGATCAGCCGACTCGACATCGTCGGCGATCCGTGGGGCGCCCTTGCGCTTGCGGAGGTAGCCCTTGAACAGCTCCACGTCGAGCCCGAGCTCCTCGGCGTAGCCGAGCAGGTCGCGCAGCATCAGCTTGTCCTGCCGGGTTAGGAGCAGGTCGTACATCTCCCAGAACTTGCCCTGCGCGGCGGCCGCCTCGGACGCCTCGGCCGCCAGCTGCGCCTGGGGATGAACATCGTTGAGCGGCAGCTGGCGCCAGACGTAGCGCAGATCGCCGAAGTCGGCCAACAACTCGCGCACGATCCGTTCCGCCTGACCACAGTACGGGCACTCGAAGTCTCCGTACTCGACCAGGGTCACCGGCGCACCTTCGGGGCCGCGGATGTGATCGCGTTCATCGTCGACAGGCACCGCGAGATCGACGATCGACTCCGCGGTCCCGACCAGCGCCCGCAACTTCTTCTTCTTGGGCAGCAGATACGTCACGCGCACGACGATCCAGGTGAGCGCCGACGCGCCTAGCGCTGCCGTCAGCACTCCGAGCTTCGCCTCCTCGAGATGGACGCCGGTGAAGGCGAGCGAGGCGATCAGCAACGAGACGGTGAACCCGATCCCGGCGATCGCGCCGCCACCGAGGACGGACGCCCACCCGACCGGCGGCACGATCCGGCCTCGGCTCGCGCGCGTAACCAGCCACGTCGCTCCCGACACCCCGATCGGCTTGCCGACCACGTAGCCGACAATGATCCCGAGCGTGATCGGCGAGGCGTAGGCCGTGGAGAGAAAGCCGCCGCTGATCACGATCCCGGCGTTGGCCAGCGCGAAGAGCGGCACCACCACGTAGCTGGTGATCGGGTGGTAGAGCTGCTGGAGCCGCTCGTTGGGTGAGATCGCCGTGCGCACCCCGGCGCGCGCCGATGCTGCGAGCTCCGAGGTGGGCTGCTCGCGGAACAGTCGGAACAGGTCGGTGGCGCGCTCGAGATCCCCACGCGAAGCCGGGTAAGCGATCGCCAGCAACCCGATCGTGACCCCGACGATCACCGGGTCCACGCCGGACTTCAGCAGCGCGACCCACGCGACGGCGCCGAGCACGAGGTAGACGATTCCGTTCCGGACGCGGCGGTAGCGAACCAGGCCGATCAACGCCAGCACGGTGATGCCGACGAGCAGCGCGAGCGCCTGCACGTGGCTCGTGTAGGCCGCGATGATGACCACGAACGCGACGAGGTCGTCCGCCACCGCCACGGTGAGCATGAACGCGCGCAGGCTGGTGGGAAATCGCCGTCCGACCAGCGCGAGCATCCCGAGCGCGAACGCCGTGTCGGTCGACATCGCGGTCCCCCATCCCTTGGCCGAGGGATGACCGGCGTTGAGGGCCAGAAACAAAGCCACCGGGACGACCATCCCGCCGATCGCGGCGCACGCCGGCAAGAGCAGGCGGCGGCGATCGCGGAGGTCGCCGAGATCAAACTCGCGCCGCGCCTCGAGCCCCACGACGAGGAAGAAGAACGTCATCAGGAAGTTGTTGACCCACAAGTGGAGGCTCTGGGAGATGCCGGCGCCACCGATCTGGATGCTCAGCACCATCGTCCAGACGTGGTTGTAGGACCCGGCGTCGACGTTCACCCAGATCAGTGCCGCGACGGTGGCGGCGAGCAGGATCGCCGCGCTGCCGGTTTCCGTGCGCACGAAGGAGCGCAACGGTTCCTCGAGGTTGCGGGCCCACGCCGTCCGCCCGGAGAAGGGGCCGGAGGAGGTCGAATCCGTCTCGGCGGCAGCGGTCGAACCAGTCAGAGCGCCGGCGGTCGAATCGGTCACAACACTAGAAGGTAGAGGCTGGCTCGAGTAAGCCCACTCGAGGCCTGATAACTACCAAAGCTCGGGTTGGTAGTTGCGCCATCAACTACCTGCTACCATCGCCACCTTGGAACTCGGACTCTCCACCTTCGCGGACCTCAGCTCGGGCATCTCACCCGAGCAGCGGATGCGCGACCTGCTTGAAGAAGCGGAGCTGGCGGACCAGCTCGGCCTCGACGTATTCGCGATCGGCGAGCACCACCGCCCAGACTTCTTGATCTCCGCGCCAGTCATCCCGCTGGCGGCGATCGCGGTCAAGACCGAGCGAATTCGCCTCTCGAGCGCGGTCACCGTGCTCAGCTCCGATGATCCGGTACGCGTCTTCCAGCAGTTCGCCGAGCTCGACCTCCTGTCCGACGGGCGGGCCGAGATCATGGCGGGCCGGGGATCGTTCATCGAGTCCTTCCCGTTGTTCGGCTACGACCTCGACGACTATGACGAGCTGTTCGCCGAGAAGCTCGGGCTGCTGCTCAAGATCCGCGACGACGCGGTGGTCACGTGGTCCGGGCGCCACCGTCCCGCGCTCGAGAACGCGGTGGTGTGGCCTCGGCCGGTGCAACGGTCGCTGCCGATCTGGGTGGCCGTCGGAGGTACCCCCGAATCGGTCATCCGCGCTGGCAGGCTCGGCCTGCCGATGACGTTGGCGATCATCGGGGGCGAGCCGGAGCGCTTCGCTCCGCTCGTCGTGCTCTACCGCGAGGCGCTGACCGCGTCGGGGCACGACCCGGCGGCGACGCCCTTGGCGATCAACACCCACGCGTTCGTGGCCCGCACGTCCGAGCAGGCCGACGCGGCGTTCGCGCCGTCTTACCTCGCGATGATGAACCGGATCGGGCGCGAGCGCGGCTGGCCTCCGGCCGGGCGCGCACAGTACGAGGCCCTCCGTTCACCTCGCGGTGCGGTGGCCGCCGGCTCACCCGAGCAGGTGGCCGAGAAGCTGCTGTTCGAGCACGAGCTGTTCGGCCACCAGCGCTACGTGGCCCAGATGGGCGTCGGGGCGGTGGACCATCGCGACGTGCTGCGGTCGATCGAGCTGTTCGGCACCGAGGTAGCGCCGATCGTGCGCGCCGAAGTCGCGCGCCGCGAGGCGGGCGCGACTCCGGAGCGTTCGACGATCGAGGCCGTTTGAGTTAGGCGCTGGCCTCGGCGGGCTCGGGCTCGGTCTCGCCGGACGGCTGTGCCTCCTCGGCCTCCGGCGGCTGCGGCGGCTCGGGAAATGCCGCGGCGATCCGATTGGCGCCGATCGCGCCAGCGGCGCCGAGCGCGAGAGCGGCGAGCGCCGCGCCCGGACCCGAGCGCTCAGTGCCGAGCACGTGGTCCAGCGACACCTTGCCCGGCCCCGCCTCGGTGATCGCGAGCACGGCAGCGATCAGCACGAGGTTGTACTCATACCCGCCCTTGGTGGCCCAGGGGCCGTTCTTGAGATGAACGCGATGAATCGCGGTCAGCATCGTCGCCGTCAAGGCCGACGCGGCCAGCGGCGTCGCGAGTCCGAGCGCGAATGCCGCGCCGCCACCGGCCTCCGCCGCACCGGCAGCAATCGCGTTATGCCGCCCCGGGCGCATTCCCATCGACTCGAAGCCCGCTGCAGTGGCGTCGAGTCCGTATCCGCCGAACCAGCCGAACAACTTCTGCGTTCCGTGCCCGACGAACAGTCCCCCGACGCACAGACGCAAGAGCAACCTCGCAAATTTCATCCTTCAACCTTTCGTTAGTGTCGAACCGCCTCGGCGTGGGACGGGCAGGCGACCCACTTCCGAGGACCCTGAAGCTCCCCACCCACCGACACCCCCAAACTTCAGCCCCCGCACACCGACACCCCCGAACCTCCGCCTCCCCACACCGGCCCCCAACACATCAGCTCTCCGCGAGCCGGCGCAGCAGCTCGACCGCATCCGCGAGGACCGCCTGTTCCTCGGCGCTGAGGTCTTCTACGATCGCCCGCGCGAGCCATCCTTCGCGCGCGCGCCGATCCTCCTCGAGCACCGCCCGACCGTGATCGGTCAACTCCACGAGCGCTCGGCGGCGGTCGTCCGGGTCCGCGCGCCGCGCCACCAACCCGGATGACTCGAGCTCACCGACCGTCTGCGCCATCGACTGCGGCCGCACGCGTTCCGCGGCCGCGAGGTCGCTGACGCTCCGCGGTCCTTCGCGGTCGAGACGGCCCAGGACCGCGGCTTGCGAGAGTCCGAAGCGGTGCTCGGCGCGGAGGCGCCGCACGAGCTGGCCCATGACCACGCGCAAATCGCTCGCCACACGCGCGGGATCCGTCTTCGTCTTCATCGACTCGGTGTACTCAGTCGCTCAGGGAAACTGAACAGTTTGCCTGTAATATAGTACTCACTGGTGGCAGTTCCGACCAACGACCGATACAAGTGGATCGCGCTCTCGAACGCGACTCTAGCGGTCCTTCTCGCCACACTCGACGCATCGATCACGCTGATCGCGATGCCGACCATTTTCCGCGGCATCAAGCTCGATCCGCTGGTACCGGCCAACAGCTTCTACCTGCTCTGGATGATCCTGGGTTACCTGGTGGTAACGAGCGTGCTGGTGGTCAGCCTCGGCCGGCTCGGCGACATGTTCGGCCGGGTGCGGATCTACAACCTCGGCTTCGTCATCTACACGGTGGCATCGCTGCTCCTCGCCATCGACTGGATGACCGGTCGCGCGGGCGCGACCTATCTGATCGTGTTCCGCCTGTTCCAGGGACTGGGCGGGGCGTGTCTGCTGGCCAACGCGGCGGCGATCATCACCGACGCGTTCCCGGCCAACCAGCGTGGGATGGCGCTGGGAATCAACAACATCGTCGCCGTCAGCGGCTTGTTCGTGGGGCTCCTGCTCGGCGGCCTACTGGCGCCGATCAGCTGGCGCTTGGTGTTTCTGATCTCGGTACCCGTCGGACTCTTCGGCACGATCTGGGCCTACCTCAAACTCCAGGAACGCTCGGTGCCCAGGCGGCGTCCGATCGACTGGGGCGGGAACATCACGTTCGCCGTCGGGCTGATCCTGCTGATGATCGCGATCACCTACGGCATCCGGCCGTACGGCGGCCATGCCACCGGGTGGACGAGCCCGCGCGTGATCGTGCTGCTGGCTGGCGCGATCACTTCGATGCTGGCCTTCGTCGCGATCGAGCGCCACGTCAAGGACCCGATGTTCCGGCTCCCGCTGTTCCGCATCCGCGCCTTCACGTTCGGCACCCTGTCGACGTTCCTCTCGGCCGTGGCGCGCGGTGGGCTGATGTTCATCATGATCATCTGGCTCCAGGGGATCTGGCTGCCGCTGCACGGCTACGACTTCACCCGGACGCCGCTGTGGGCCGGCATCTACATGCTCCCGTTGACGATTGGCATGTTGATCGCCGGACCGACGTCGGGCTACCTGTCGGACCGGTTCGGCGCCCGCTGGTTCGCCACCGGCGGGATGATCGGCGCCGCGGTCACCTTCGGGCTCTTGATGCTGCTGCCGACCGACTTCTCCTACCCGATGTTCGCGGCCATCCTCGCTCTCAACGGGATCTCCATGGGGATGTTCGCCTCCCCCAACCGCGCCGCGGTGATGAATAGCCTGCCGCGCGGCGATCGCGGGGTCGGAGCGGGGATGAACCAGACCTTCCAGAACTCCGCCCAGGTGATATCGATCGGCATCTTCTTCACGCTGATGATCGCCGGCCTGTCCTCGACGCTGCCACACACGCTGCTGGGCGGTCTCGAGGCCCACGGCATCCCCGCCGCCACGGCTCACGCTGCTTCGCAAGTCCCGCCGGTCTCGGTCCTGTTTGCCGCCTTCCTCGGCTACAACCCGATCGAGCACCTGGTGGGAGCGCACGCGCTGTCGCTCGTCAGCGCCCACCAGGCAGCGATCCTCACCGGCCGTTCGTTCTTCCCCATGCTGATCTCCGAGCCGTTCAAGTCGGGGCTCCACGAGGCGTTCTCATTCGCGATCCTGGCCTGCCTGATCGCCGCCGGCGCCTCGCTGATGCGCGGTGGTCGCTACCACCACATCGACGAGCCCGAGCCCGAGCCACACGCGGTCCAGCACGGCGTTACGCGCCGGTCGATCCGAGCCGCCCGGCGCGAGCAGCCGGAACAGCAGCGGCCGGCGGGTCACCAGGCCGCGAATCGCTAGTCGGCCCGAGGCGAGGGCTTGGGCGCCGCCTTACGCGGCGCTGGTCTCAGTGGCGAGCGCCCCCGGGCCGAGGACCTTTCCCCGCAGCAGGTCCGCGGCCCGCTCGGCGATCATGATCGTCGGCGCGTTGGTGTTGCCGGTGACGAGCGTCGGGATCACGGACGCGTCGACCACTCGCAACGACTCGAGCCCGAGCACCCGTAGCTCGGAGTCGACGACCGAACCCATCGCGCACGTTGCCACCGGGTGGTACAGCGTGGTCGAGTTGCGCTCGATGTAGTCGATCACAATTGTGTCGTCGGCGTCGCTGCTCGGGGCTCCATAGCTGCCGGAGGTGACCGAGGTGAGCGCGGGCTGCTCTGCGATCTCGAGGCATCGGCGGACGCCGGCGATCATCGTGGCCCGATCCTGGTCGGTCGTGAGGTAGTTGTGGAGAATCCGCGGCTTCGCGGTCGGCATCCGCGCGCGCACCTTGACGTAGCCGCGGCTCTCGGGCCGCAGCACGCAGGCCGACAGCGCCCAGCCGTCGATCGTGATGTCGCCGGCGCCGGCGTCCGGGAACAGGATCGGGAGGGCGAACAGCTGGATGTCCGGCGCATCGAGTCCCTCCCGGGTTCGCAGGAAGCCACCCGACTCGGCGAAGTTCGAGGTCAGCGGCCCGCGGCCCTCGGTCTGGAGCAGGACCAGGTTCTCCTCACTCTCGGCGCTCAGCAGCGACGGCTCGTTGGTCCGGTAGGTCATCCAGGTAGCGGGATGATCCTGCAGGCCGTGGCCCACCGGCAGATCGTGGACGGGCGGGATCCCCACCAGCTCGAGCTCGGCCGGCGTGCCGATCCCACTCAGCTGGAGGATCTGCGGGCTCCCGTAGGCGCCGGCGCTGACGATCACCTCGCGCTCGGCGCGGAACTCCTTGAGCTCGCCGTGGTGGTCGACCTCGACGCCGATTACGCGGGTCCCCTCGAGCAGCAGCCGGGTCGCGTGGACGCGGGTCTCGACGGCCAGGTTTGGCCGCCCCACCGCCGGGTGCAGGTACGCCACCGCCGCCGAGCACCGCATGCCGCCGCGTTGGGTGAGCTGATACCAGCCGACACCGTCCTGCTCGGGACCGTTGAAGTCCTCCGATCGCGACAGGCCCGCCTCCACCGCGGCCTCGATGAACGCCCCGCAGGTGCGGTAGCGCGACCGGCCGTCGCTGACCGCCAGCGGACCGCCGACCCCGTGCAGCCCACTCGCGCCGCGCTCGTTGTCCTCGGCTTTGAGAAAGTAGGGGAGGACGTCGTCCCATCCCCACCCGGCGTGACCCATCGCCGCCCAACCGTCGTAATCCTGGCGGTTGCCGCGCATGTAGATCATCGCGTTGATCGACGACGACCCGCCCAGCGTTCGCCCACGCGGGAGCAGCCGCTGGCGGCCGCCGAACCCCGGTTCAGGCTCGGAGACGAACGACCAGTCGTACTGGCTGGTGGCGAGCGCGAGCAGCCCGACCGGCAGGTGGATCTCATCAACCGTGTCCGGTGGCCCGGCTTCCAGCAGGCACACCTTCACGTCGGGATCCTCCGACAGGCGAGCGGCGAGCACGCACCCCGCGGAGCCAGCCCCGACGATCACGTAGTCAAATTCACTCATCCTCGCCTCCGTTCCTCGCGCCCGGCGACGCGGTAGGTCGCCGGGTGAGCGTCTCTCGCCCGGCGGGGCGGGCGGTTGTCCTCAACGATCCATTCTCTCCGGGGGCGGCCCGGGGCGTCAAGGCGGTGGCGCGGCGGTGGCGGGGGGGTGGCGGGGCGGCGCGGGGCGGTGGCGCGGCGGTGGCGAGGCGGCCGGAGCTCTCCGCGGAGCTGGTTATCCCCTTCGCTCCCCCTCGGCTGAGGCTTCGCGTCTCGCATCTGATCCCTTTATTCCCGCGCGCCCGAGCCCCTCGGCCCGTGTGGATGCGATTCGTTCGCCAGCCTGGCACGTCTCCGCGGAAACGTTTGATGGCTCAAGCGTTTCCGCGGAAACGCGACACGGATACTCGACCGTGCGCGCACCCACGGCGCCGGACGGGCGAGCGGGTGCCCGGGAGCGCGTAGCGGCCCCCCGGCGAGTCGCGGCGGCGTTTCCGCGGAGCTGCCTATCCCCTTCGCTCCCCCTCATCAGTCGGGCGTCGAGCGAAAGCGCAATGGAACTCGCGCGGTCGCGCTGCGAGCCTGGCTCGGCCCGACCGGCCCGTCGCGGGGAAGGTGGGCGAGAAACCGGAATATGCGGCCGGTTTCTCGCCCACCCTTCGGCCAGTTGCGCTGACCGGGGGCCCGTGTGCTGGGAACCGCTGGGCCCCCTATGGCCGCACCACACCAGCGGACGAGCGAAGGGGATAGCCAGCTCCGCGGAAACGTCGCCGACTGACCGCGATCCGGTCGAGCAGCCGGCGTCGGATCGCACCCGGGCTCACGGGGTTCCGCGTTAAAACCGCCACACAGCCAGCGTCTCCCACGAATCGGCGAAGCGAAACGAATACCCAGCTTGTCAGAAAGTGCCAAATAATCTGGGCGGCTGGGTCAGGTTCCGGCGCCCAACGCCGGCACGGCCGCGGTCACTGCCTCCGAAGTCGCGCGACCGTCCGAACATTGGCAACTTCCCGCCACCCCCCGGCGGAAAGTTGGCAAAGTTCGGCGGTGAACCTAGCTGAGCGCGGATTTGCGGGCTATCAGATCCGCACGACCCGGGGGTGGGGCAGGTTTCCAGCCCCCAGCCTGAGCGTGCGCCACCACTCGGCGCTCCTCCCCGCCGGCCACCCGGCGCCACCGCCCCCGCCCGCCGCACGACCTCGTCGGGATCGTCGACCACCAGCAGCATCCGTGTGGTTGAGCCGCCCACCGTCTCGGGGCTGAAGTTGAAGTGCGCCGGCGACTCGTCGGCGACCCAGAACGAGCCGCCGTGTATCGACAGCTGGGAGACGACCGCTTCGTGCTGACCGGTACCCCCCACCCGATACACCTCGACCGCCCCGAACGCCGCCTGGTAGAACTCGACCGCCGCGCGCCCGGCCCGGACCGACAGCTCGGGAGCGATCACGGTCGGCGTATACGCCCCGGCGCGCGGGCTGAACTTCGCCACATTGCTTGGGCTGCGCGAATTAACGACGCCATCCGTCGTCTTGTCGCGCAGGCGAGGCATGACCGTCCACGGCAGTCCCGAGACCCCCGCTTGCCCCCTTTAAGGCCAAATCCTGCCGCCAGCTGCCGGTGAGCGCCACGGGAGTCGCCACGCAAGGGCACCCACCAATTTCGTCTTCCTCTCGATCGACACGAAAAGTGACACCGAGCTGTTATTCGAGCGCCTTGACCAGCCGGTAGCGCCGCTCGGCGAACCCGATCGACTCGTAGAACCCGACGGCGTCCTCACGATGGACCTGGGTCGTCACCTCGAGGCGGAAGCAGCCCGCCTCACGGGCGATCGACTCGATTGCCGCCACCACCCCCCGGGCGGCCCCTCGCCGGCGGTGGTCGGCCCGCACGACGAGGCTGGTCAGACGGCACATGTCCCGGGGACGCTCGAGCGGATGGATCAGTTGGTAGGCACCGACCGCCACCACCCCTCGGTCCTCCTCCGCCACGAGCACGCCGGCGTCGTCGAAACCCAACACGACCGCGAGCCGCTCGCGGGTCGCGGCCGCCTGGCTGGGATAGCCGAGCTCGCCCAGCAGTCCGGCGATCGCCGCCGCATCATCGAGCCGGGCAGGACGGACGATCATCGACACGGCGGTGATTTTCCCGTGCGCTACCGTCACGCCGATGAGCGAGCAAGGCAACGTGACCCCGCGCGCGGTGGCGCCGGAGCCGATCGACCCGGGCGTTCGGGTCGGCCACGCGCACCTGCGCACGGCGGACATCGATCGCGTCAAGGACTTCTACGTCGGCGTGTTGGGGTTCGACGTCGTCGCGGAGGCGCGCGACGTGCCGGGCTGGGGCACCACCGGGGACGTGCTGTTCCTGTCGGCGGGCGGCTACCACCACCACCTCGGCTTCAACACCTGGAAGTCCAGGAACGGGGCGCCACAGCCGGACGGCGTCGCCGGCCTGCACCACGTCGCACTCGCGTATCCGACCCGCGCATCACTGGCCGACGCTTACCGGCGACTCAAGAACGCCAGCTGGCCGATCCGCCAGACCGCCGACCACGGCACCCACGAGGCGATCTACATCTCCGATCCCGACGGCAACGACGTCGAATTGATGTGGGACCGGCCGGTGGCGGAGTGGCCGCGCGACGCCGAAGGCCACCTGAACGCCACCTTCGGCGACGAGTTGGACCTCGACCAACTGCTACAGGAACTCGCTTAGGCTGCCACCGGCAAGCTGAACCTTACCCGCGTCCCGTTCGGCGTCTCGGCGAGCCAGATCCGCCCTCCGTGGGCCTCGACGATCGCCCGCGATACGGCGAGGCCGAGGCCCGCGCCCGAGTTCGTCCGCGCCGCGTCGGTGCCCCCGCGGTAGAACGCCGTGAACACGCGCGAGCGCTCCTCGGGGGCGATTCCATCGCCGCTGTCGGCGACCTCGACCTCGATTCCGTCGCCCACCGGCTCGGCCCGCACGACCACGCTGCCGTCGGTCGGCGTGTGCCGGATCGCGTTCTGAATCAGGTTGAACAGCACCCGCTGGAGCTTCTCAGGATTGGCCTGGGCGGGGCGCAGCGCGGCGGGGACCTCGGCCACCACCGCGATCCCTTTGGCCTCCGCGTCGAGCCGCATCGCCTCGACCGTCTCCCCCACCAGCTCGCCGAGCGGGACCTGCTCGAGCGACCAGCTGATGTCCCCCGCCTCGAGCCGCGAGAGCTCGAACAGATCGTCGATCAGCGCGCTCAGGGCGTCGATGTGGGTCCGCATCCGCTCGAGGTAGGCGCGCCGGGTCTCACCGGCGACGATGTCGTCGCCGACCGCCTCGGCGAGCAGGCGCAGCGAGGTGATCGGCGTGCGGAGGTCGTGGGAGACGGCCGCTACCAGGTCGCGCCGGGCGACGTCCGATTGGTCCCGGGCGGCCTCCTCGGCCCGCAGCCGGGCGATCATCGCGTTGGCCGCGCAAGCCAACTCGGCCAGCTCGTCGCGGGCGGCGGTGGTGATCTCGATGTCGCGGTCGCCGCGCCCGACGGCGGTCAGCCCGTCGCGGATCGCCTCCACGTCGCCGAGGATGCCGTCGGCGACCAGCTTGACCGCCACCGCAGCCACGATCCCCGCCGCGGCCACCGAGGCCAGGATCAGCCCCTCTACGTGGCCGGAGATCATCATCAGCACTGCGAACGCAACCAGCGCCAGCAGGAGAGGGACCACCGCGATCGCGATCGCCAGCGCAAACTGACGCGACAGCGATCCGGCCAGCGAGCGGAAATGCCCCGCCGCCACCCGCCGCCACGCGCGGCGCGGCGGTCGCCGAGCCGGCAGCGTTTCGCTGGTCACGGCTGGAACCGGTAGCCGACCCCCCACACGGTCTGGATGTGCAGCGGCCGCGCCGGGTCGAGCTCGATCTTGGCCCGCAGTCGGCGGATGTGCACGGTGACCGTCGAGGTGTCGCTGTAGAACGAGTATTGCCAGATGGCGTCCATCAGCTGATTGCGCGAGAACGCCTGGCCGGGATGGCGGGCCAGGAAAAGCAGCACGTCGAACTCGCGTTGGGTGAGCTGGACCTCCTCGCCGCGCACGAACACCTGCCGCGCGGCTGGATCGATCGCCATGTCGCTGAGCTCGATCGGCGCCTCCTGAGTCGGCGACTTGTCGACCCGCCTGAGCACGGCGTCGACGCGCGCGACGAGCTCGGCCGGCGAGAACGGCTTGACGACGTAGTCGTCGGCGCCGAGGCGCAAACCGATTACGCGATCCGACTCCTCGCCCTTCGCCGTCAGCAGGATCACCGCGACCCGGTCGCGATCCTGGCCACGCAGCCGTCGCATCACCTCGAGACCGTCGAGGCCGGGCAGCATCAGGTCGAGCACGACGAGGTCGGGCCGTTGCGTGGCCGCCACCTCGATCGCCTCGAGGCCGTTGCCGGCCACGCTGGTCTGGTAACCCGCGCGATCCAGGTAGCGCGCGACCACTTCCGCGATCGTCGGCTCGTCGTCGACGATCAGCACCGAGCCCCGGGCGTGAGCTTCCATAGCCCGATTCTGGCAGCGATCGGCGCGCACCCGGTCGGGCTTCGGCGGTTGTTAACGAGCTGTTCTGATCTTTCCCACCCGAGCGAACCGAAATGTGGTCGCAGCGGACGGGGTATCGGGAGCGAGGATGAGCGGGTGAAATCGAACTACGCGTCTGGGCCCGTCCAGGATCAGCGCCCCCGACGACGATCGGGGCGTTCCAATGGCCCGTGGCCGCCGGCAGCGAGTCGAGCGTCTGGCCGTGACCGGATTGAGGATCCGCAGGCGACCGTTGACCAGGTCGTAGACGTACCGTCACTCCTGCCAGCTGGATCGGCGACGAATCCACCGTCCCGTCCAGCGGCACCGTCTGGCGCCGAAGGAGGCTCCGCCCGAAACCGGCGTAACCGCCGCGGACGTAGCCGACGGAGGCGGCGCGGCGGCGGTCGAGGATGTCGCCGTGGACCCGCCATCCGGAGGATCGGCGCCGACGACTCGCCCTTCGCGCTACAAAATAGTCTGTAGTGCAGTCGTTTTCGATCGCTCGATCGCTGCGCTTCGCGCTTCTGGGTCTGACGGTGGCGCTCGCCGTCATCGCCGCGCTCGGCGTCGCCAGCCTGTACCACGCTCGCCAGCACTACGAGAACACGCTGGCGCACAGCTCCGCGCTGGCGCTGGCGGCGGCAAACCTGGAATCGGCCGGCATCGCCGAACGCGGGATCGCGCGGCAGGACCGGGGTCCCGGCGCCGCGGCGGCGCGGCGTGAGGCGGCACGAGCCTATGGCGCGGCTGCCGCCACCGCCGCGTCCCTCGCGCGGGAGGATCCCGCCAGCGCCCGCCTGATCGCCCGGCAAATCGCGGCCGGCGGGCAATTCCCCTTGACCCAGCAACTGGCGGCGCGGGTCCAGGCACGCCAGCAGCAACGTCAGGATGCCGCGCGCGCCACCGCGCAATCGCAGTCGCGTCGCGCGCTCGCGTTCGTCGTGGTCGCGGGCGTGCTGGCGCTGATCGGCGCGCTCACGCTGATCACCCTGCTGGTCCGTTCGATGCGACGCCCGCTCGATGAGCTGGTGACCGCCACCCGCGAGCTGGCCGCCGGAGAGCTCGACCGCCGAGTCGAGCCGGCGGGTCCGCGGGAGCTGCGCGATCTCGGACGGGCATTCAATGCGATGGCCGAGCAGCTGTCGAGCGCGCGCGAGCGACTCGAGGACCAGCGGCAACGCCTCGCTGTCACGATCGAGAGCCTCGGCGACGGTCTGCTCGTCACCGAGCCCGGCTCGACTACGATCGCCGAGGTCAACCCGCGAGCCACCGAGCTCGTGCCGGAACTCTCGGTGGGAGGCCGCGTCGACGCGCCGCACAGCCCGCTGCCCGCCCTCGATGACGCGCTGGGCGCTGAGACCGTCGTCGAGCACGACGGGCGCACGCTGGCCGTCACCGCCGCGCGGGTCGGAGCCGAAGGCGGGACCGTTTGGACGGTCCGCGACGCCACCGAGCGCGCGCGGCTGGAACGGGCCAAGAGCGAATTCGTCGCCACTGCCTCGCACGAGTTGCGCAGCCCGCTGACCTCGATCAAGGGGTTCGTCGAGCTGCTGGCCCGCGCGCCCGAGGACATGTCCGAGCGCCAGCGGGAATTCGTCGACATCATCCTGCGCTCGACCGACCGCCTCGTCGATCTCGTCAACGACCTGCTGGACGTGGCCCGAATCGAGGCCGAGCGGGTCGAGATCAATCTGCGACCGATAGACGTCGGCGAGGCGGTGCGCGAGGTGGCCGAGTTGATGGGCCCCCGGATCGAACAGAAACACCAGCACCTGGGGTTGTACGTCGCCCCCGCGCTGCCCCTCGCCCGCGCGGATTCCAGCCGCGTCCGTCAGATCATCGCCAACCTCCTCACCAACGCGCACCTGTACACGCCATCGGGTGGCCGGATTGACGTCGGCGTCGAGGCCGAACGCGCGTGGGTGCAGATCGTGGTCCAGGACTCGGGCGTGGGGATGGACGCGGAGCAGACCGCGCGCGCGTTCGAGCGCTTCTACCGTGGACCTACCCGCACCAGCGAGGGCGGCGCCGCGCGCCCCGTGGGGCCCGGCACCGGCCTCGGGCTGTCGATCGTCAAGTCGCTCGTCGAGCTGCATCACGGCGAGATCGAGGTCGACTCCCGACCGGGCCGCGGCACCGTATTCCGCGTGCGACTGCCGGCCGCCACCCCGGCTCGCGAGACCGGCCCACCGATCGACGCCATCCGCGGCCGCCGAGTCCTCGTGGTCGACGATGAACCCGACATCGCCGAGCTGATCGCCGACCAGCTGGCCCCGCTCGAGGCCGAGACGACAATCGCGCTCAGCGGTGAGGCGGCGCTGGCGGAGCTCCGCAGCCGACACTACGACGCGGTCACGCTCGACATCCTGATGCCGGGCATGGACGGTTTCGAAGTGCTCCACGAGATCCGCCGCGATCCCGAGCTGCTCGGCATCCCGATCGTGTTCGTCTCGGTGTTTTCGCGGCACCCCGATCTGGCCGGCGAATGGGTGGTGTCGAAGCCGATCGATGCCGATGAGCTGCGCCACGTGCTCGCCGCGGCCGTGCGGACGGGGCGCTCGCGGGTGCTGGTCGTCGGGCGGGAGGAGCTCCAGCCCGTGCTCGTTTCGGCGCTCGACGAACTCGGGATCGAGCACCAGTGGGAGCTGAACGGACAGGCCGCCGCGCGGGTGTGCGGCGAGCGGCGGTTCGAGGTGGCGCTCGTCGACGTCGGCATCCGCAACCCCCAGGCCGTGGTGCAGGCGCTCGACCTCCGGGGACGTCGCCTGAGCCGATCGATGATCCTGTTCTCCGACGGGAGCCTCGCCACCCCGCCCGGAATCGAGCGGCTGGGGATGGAGGTCGTGCCGGTCGACGAGGCGGCGAACGCCCTGCTCGCGACGCTGCGCGGAGAACGAGACGGATAGCGTCGCGAGTGCAGCGTCCCGAAAATCACTTGCGCTCAAGCGACTTCCGGGACGCTGCACTAGGCTAGGTCGGGATGGCGGTCAGTCGCGAGACCGAACTGATCCAGGAGATCGAGCGGCTACGAGCCGAGCTCGCGCACCACGAGCGGGAGTCCGCGGGCAAGGAATTGCAGCTGGAGCTCTATGCCGCCGATCTCCGGGAGACGTTCAAGCAGGAGCGGACCCGCTCCCACGAGCTCCAGGCCTCCTACATGGCCACCGTGCGCGTGCTCTCGAACGCCGTCGAGGCCCGCGACGCCTACACGAGCAAACATGCTGAGCGGGTGACCGCGTACGCATTGCAGATCGCGCGCGTGCTCGAGCCTCGGCTGGCCGCCGAACCGGGAATCGAGTTCGGCTTCCTGCTCCACGACATCGGCAAGCTCGCGATCCCCGACTCGATCCTGTTCAAGCCCGGCCCGCTGACCGAGGACGAACGGTTCTTGATGGCCCAGCATCCGGTGATCGGGGCGGAGATCGTGCGTGGGATCGGCTTCCTGACCGAGTCGGCCAAGATCGTCCGCTTTCACCACGAGCGGTGGGACGGAACCGGCTATCCCGATGGCCTGGCCGGCGAGGAGATTCCGCTGGCCGCGCGGGCGTTCGCGGCCGCCGACGTGTTCGACGCGCTGACCACCGCGCGCCCCTACCGCCCCGCCTCCCCCCTGCGTGACGTGCGAGACATGATCGTGGCCGCGTCGGGTCGGCATTTCGATCCCGCCGTCGTGGACGCGTTCCAGTCGATCGGCGACGATACGTTCATGCGGATCGCCACGGAACTGGCATGAGCCCGAGCGTCCTCGTCGTCGACGACGACCCTTTCATCCGCAAGCTGATCGCGACCACGCTCGAGGACGTCGCCGAGTTCGACCTCCACGAGGCCCAGGACGGGCTCGAGGCGCTCGAGGTGGCCGAGCGCGAGCGGCCGGCGCTGATCTTCCTCGACGTCGACATGCCCGTCCTGGATGGAATCGAGGCCTGCCGTCGCCTGCGCGAGGCGGAGCCGGCCCGACCGCCGACGATCGTGATGCTGACCGCTGCTCACGGCGACAGCGTCGAGCGCGAATCCGAGGACGCGGGGGCCGACCTGTTTCTGACCAAGCCGTTCAGCCCCCTTGAACTGCTGCGCCTGGTCGACCGCCTCGGGCAGCAGCGGCCGGCATGACGGTCCTCGACGGCTCGCCCTTCCGGTGGCGGGACGGTGAGCGGCTGATCCTGTTCGGACGCGCCGAGCTGGAGCACGCGCGGGCGGTGCTCCCGAGCCGGTACGCGCTTCTTACCACGCCCCGGGCCGAAGCGCTGGCACCCGAACTGCGCGACGGCGCCGAGTCCGTCCATCACATCGAGCCGGGCCGCGTCGACGACCTGGCGGCCGCGCTCCGGCCGCAGGTCCGGGCGGAGGTGCTGGTGGCGCTCGGCGGCGGGCGGGTGATCGACGTGGCCAAGGCGCTGGCCGCCGCCGATCCGCCGCGCCGCGTGGCGGCGATCCCGACGACGCTGTCGGGGGCCGAGATGACGGCGATCCATCGCCACGCCGCGGGCGTGGCGCCGGACACGCCGCGGGTCCGAGCGGCGGTCGTGATCAACGATCCCGAACTATCGGCCTCCCAGCCCGAGCGGGCGCTCGCCGAGAGCGCGGCCAACGCCCTCGCGCACGCGTTCGAGGGTCCGCTCACGCCCCTGGCCAATCCGGTCGCGTCGCTCGCCGCCAGACAATCGGTGCGCCTGATCGCGGCGGCGCTCACCGACGGCACGGCGACGGCCGATCGCGATGCGCTGGCGCTCGGCGCGCTGCTCGCCGGCTACGTGATCGACTCGACCGGATACGGGCTGCACCACGTGCTCAGCCAGACCCTGGTGCGCTTCGCCGGGGTAACCCACGGCGGCGCCAACGCGATCATGCTCCCCCACACGCTGGAGGCGCTCGAGCGGCGGGCGCCTGGCGAAACCGAGCACTTCCGCGCGGTGCTCGACGAGGATCCGGCCCGGTTCGCGGGGCGCGTGTGCGCGCTCACCGGCGTCGCGCGGCTGCGCGACGCGGGGGTCGACGCCGCCACGCTCGACGAGTGCGCGCGGCAGGCGGCCACCCGCCCGGAGCTGCACGCCACGCCCCCGGCCGCCGATGAGCGCGAACTGCGTCAGTGCTACGAGGCTGCCTACTGATGAGCCGGCGCGCGTGGACGGCGTTTGCGGCCGCGTCGGTGATCTGGGGCCTGCCCTACCTGTTCATCCGGATCGCGGTCCGGGATGGCGTCACGCCACCGGTCCTGGCCTGGGCCCGGGTCACGCTCGGAGCGCTGGTGCTGCTGGCGCTGGCATGGCGGGCCGGGAGCCTGTCCACGTTGCACGGTCGCTGGCGCTGGCTGCTCGCGCTCGCGGTGGCCGAAATCTCGATCCCGTTCCCGCTCATCGCGTTCGGCGAGGAACACGTGTCATCATCGCTGGCCGCGATCCTCATCTCCGCGGTGCCGCTGATCGGCGCCGTGCTGGCGATGCGCTTCGATCATTCCGAACGCCCGACGCCGGTCCGCGCCGTCGGGCTGGGGATCGGCTTTGGCGGCGTCGTGGCGCTGGTCGGGATCGACGTCGTGGGCAACGCCGGCCAGCTGCTCGGGACCGCCGCGATCCTCGTCGCCGCCCTCGGCTATGCGATCGGCCCGATGCTGATCAAACACCGCCTCGCGGACCTCGACGTCAGGGCCGCGATGGGCGCCAGCCTGGCCATCGCCTCGTGCCTGCTGGCGATCCCGGCGGCGCTCGACCCACCGCGCACCGTGCCCTCCGCCGGGGCGATCGGCTCGCTGATCGTGCTCGGCCTGCTCTGCACCGCTGTGGGATTCGTGGTGTTCGTGACCCTGATTCGCGAGGCCGGACCCAGCCGCGCCACCGTGATCACCTACGTCAACCCGATCGTCGCCGTGGCGCTCGGCGTTACCCTGCTCGGCGAACGGCCCGGCAGCGGCGCCATCGCCGGCCTTCTCCTGATCCTCGCCGGTTCCTGGCTCGCCACCGACGGAAGACTGCCGCCGGGGTTGAAGAGGTTGATCACCCGATCACGGGCACGTCAACGGGATCGCGTGCGCGACCCCGCGGCCCAGGCGTCGGTCAACCGACTTTGATTAAGAGGATCGTGTTGATCACGAACGCGGTGGCAAAGCCGACCGTCCAGCGATTGAGATTGCGTTCCACCAGTGAGCCGCCACCGAAGGGCCCGGCGCCGGTGCCGACTCCAAAGGCCCCCGACAGTCCCGAGTCCTTACCCGAGTGCATCAGGATGAGGAAGATCAGGACGACGCAGAGGAACACCTGGAGGACGCCGAGAATGGTTGCCATCGCGCTCCGATAGTAGCGGGGTCAGGCGTCCGTAGCCCTGGTTCGGGCCTGGTCGAGCGCGTGCAGGATCTCGACCGCTTCGGCCCGGAGACTGCGATCGACCTCTTCGTAATCGGCGTCGGACAGCTTGCCGGTCCGGTGGTCGAGCTCGGCGTCGCGGATCTCGCGGTACTTGGCCTCTCGCGCCGCCTCGAGCGCGGCCACGTCGGTGGCGGCGGCGTCGCGCCGGGCCGCCGGCCTGGAGCCGTTGGTGTGTTCGGCCGCCGGCTCCTCGCTGGTGCGCCGCAGCGGCTGGGTGACGACGATCGCGACGATCGCCAGGATCACGAGCACGATGATGAACTCCATCGGCGCCTACCGCAGCGCTCACACGAGCTCGCGCGCCGGCACCGCGGGGGCAGACGCCGGACGGGGGGCGACGGCCGGAACCGTCCGCCGCCGTCGGGCCAGGGCCGGCGCCGGCCACAGCGCGATCAGCCCGCCGATCGCCACGATGATCGCGCCGATCCACAGCCACATCACGAGCGGCGAGACGATCAGCAGGAACGTCACCGGATAGGGATGGGTGACGTACTGCTGGACGATCTGAAGGATCCGCGCGTTGCGCAGCGTCCACAGCGGCGAGGATGGCGAGAGCAGCGCCGCCTGCTTGGCCGGCGGGAGCTTCGCCGCCGCGGTCATGACCTCGTTGAACCAGTTGTCGGCGCTGTTGATCATCGGCTGCAGCGGCGTCAGGCTGGGGTCGACGTCGGTCCAGATGTCGCGCGTGAAGCCCGATTTGAGGCCCACCTGGCTCTCGTCGGAGCCGTTGAAGAACCGTCCGATCGCGCCCAGCGAGGCGTCCTGCGCCGGGTACACGCCGTAGGTGGTGTGCATCGTCGTAACGTGCTTCCCGCCCTGGGAGACGTTGAGGATCGCGCCGAAGTCGATCCGCTGGGCGCCGGCGGTGGCCGTGGGCTTGACGTAGCGGATCACGTACCCGTCGACGCTCGCGCTCTGCCCGGGCGACAGGGTGACCTGGCGTGAATGCTGGAACGACGTCGACGCCGCGACCCCGATCAGCGCCACCGCGACGCCGGCGTGGACGATGTAGCCGCCGTAGCGCCGGCGGTTGCGCTTGACGAGGGACAGCACCGCCACCGGCGCGCGCTCGTGGGTCATAGCCTTGCGCGCTCGCGTGCCTCGCCAGAACTCCTGCCCCACGCTGGCGAGCACGAACGAACCGGCGCAGAACATCAACAGCGCGAACACGTGCTGGGTCCCGACGCCCGGGTCGAGCAGCAGCGCCACCGCCGTGATCGCCATCACCGCTACCGGGAAGGCGAAGCTCCGTCTCAGCTTGGCCACCGTGACCCGCCGCCAGGCCAGGATCGGGCCGATGCCCGATAGCAGCACGATGACCAGCGCCAGCGGCACCACGAACGGCCGGAAGGCGGGCGGCCCGACCGACACCTGCGTCCCGGTGATGGCCTCGGAGATCAGCGGGAAGAACGTGACCCAGAAGATCACCGCGGTCAGCGTCACCAGCACCAGGTTCTGGTAGATGAACACCGCCTCGCGCGAGACGAGCGAGTCGAGCGACGCCTCCGAGCGCAGGCTGTCCTTGCGCCACAGCACAAGGCTGACCGACGCGATCACCATGACCGCGATCAGCAGCACGAACGAGATGTTCAGGGTCGGGTCGCTGACGAAGGCGTGGATCGAGGACAGGATCCCCGAGCGCACGAGGAACGTACCGATGATCGCCATCGTCCCGGTCCCGAGGATCAGCGAGACGTTCCACACCTTCAGCATCCCCCGCTTCTCCTGGATCATGATCGAGTGGATGAACGCGGTGGCGAGCAGCCACGGCATCAGGGCCGCGTTCTCGACCGGATCCCAAGCCCAGTAGCCCCCCCACCCGAGCTCGGTGTAGGACCACCGGGCCCCGAGCAGGATCCCGATCCCCAGGCACAGCCAGGCCGCGAGCGCGAAGCGGCGCGTGACCTGGATCCACTCCGCGTTGAGGCGGCCGGTGATCAGCGCCCCGATCGCGAACGCGAACGGGATCGTCAGCATCGTGTAGCCCGAGTACAGGAACGGCGGGTGGATCATCATCGTCGTGTGCCGGAGCAGCGGATCCAGGCCGGCGCCCTCCGTCGGCGGGTTGGCGGAGGTCGCGAACGGGTTGGCGAAGAACACGCACAGCCCAGTGAAGAACGTGCAGAAGCCGAGCAGCACGGCGGTCGCGTAGGGCGCGATCTCTCGCACCCGGTGGCGGCTCACGAACAGCACCAGGCTCGACCACATCGACAGCAGCAGGATCCACAGCAGCAGCGAGCCCTGCTGGGTGGCCCACACGGCTGCCGCCCGGTACAGCGTCGGGGTGGTCGTGCTCGACCCGCCGGCGACGATGTTGAACGCGAACTTGTTGTCGAGGAACGCCCAGTCGAGGATGACGAACGCCACCGCCATCAGCCCGAACAGCGCGTACACGGCTCGGCGTCCCGAGTCGACCCACTCGCGCCGGTGGGTCCGGGCCCCGTACACGGACGCGCCGATGCCGTAGATGGAGACGAGCAGCCCCATGATCAGCAGTGCCCGACCGATCAGCGCCATCAGGTCAGGAGGCCGCGGCCTGGTACTTGGACGGACACTTGGTGGTGAGCGAGTTCTGTTGACCGACGAAGCCGGTGCCCTGCTTCTCGACCGTTACGAGCACGCCCCGGCCGGCGGCGAACGGGTCAGGAATGATCCCGGTGTAGCTCACCGGGACCGAGACCTCGAGCTTCGGGTCGCGGACGCGAAAGTCGAGCACGGAGCCGATGTGGCGCACCGACCCGGTCAGCACGGTTCCGGCCAGGATGTACGCCTTTCCCGGCTCGGCGCGCCTGAGCAGTTGCGATGCCGTCAGCTCCTCGCGTCCCGCGCTGAAGCTTGTATAGACAAGCGCCGACGCCAGGAGCAGCGCGACGGTCAGAGCGACGGTTAGTCGGATGGCACGCTTACGGCTCGGGTCCATGCCAGCGCCCATTCTCCCACACGGCCCCTTAAGGGCACCCCGTTGCGCGCCCGCGAATGTTGTGCGGCTCCGGACCGGGGATTAATTTCTTATTAGCGCGAGGATTTCTTGCTCCCGGCGCGAAACCAATCGCGCCCAACGGCGTTCCTAGTTCCGTGACTGTGCTAACGAGACCCAAGCGAGTAGAGGGGCGACTCCTCAGGCGGCGCCAGCAATCCGCGCCGGCTACGACCAGCCGACCGCGTCCCGAGGGACGCCGGCAGGGCCCGCCGGCCGAGGACCGCGCGCTGTACAAGTGCCAGTGCGGCCAGGTGTTCGAAGAACACGTGTCGACCCAGGTCGCGTGCCCGCACTGCGGGCAGGCGCAAGCCTGGTAGCCCGCCCCAGGACAATTGAGTATTAGGCGGTCGGCGCGCCCTCGGAGGGCGGCCTGACCTCGGTTGCGGGCTCCGGCACCGAGCCGGGGGCCGGGGCCTTCAGCTCGTCGAGCGCCTCGTCGAGCCACTCGATCAACTTCCACACATCGCGCATCTGCTCGCGATCGGCGACGATCCCGAAGTCGAGGCTGCCGCAGTAGCTGAACACGGTGATGTTGAGGCCCAGGCCATCGGTGATCACCGACACCGGATAGCTGGCCACGATCCGAGCGCCGGCACAGTAGAGCGGAACCTGGGGACCGGGGACGTTCGAGATGACCAGGTTCCATATCGGCTTGCGCGTCGCGGCGAGCGAGAAGCTGACCTGTGCGGCCCGGGCGAACAGCGCCGGCGGAATGAACTGCGTGGCGTCCTGGAGCAGGTCGGCCGGTAGCGCCTTGTGGCGCTCCTTGGCCGCGCGCAGCGATTCGTGGGTCAGGCGCAGACGCTCGACCGGATCGTCCTCCTCGACGAACAGCGGCACGCTCATCATCCCGATCCGGTTGCCGTAGGTCCCGGCCTGCTCCTTGGTGCGCACCGACACCGGAACCTGCGCCACCAGCGGTACATCCGGGAGCTCGCCGTGCTTGATCAACCACCGCCTGACCGCGGCCGCGCAGACCGCCACGATCACGTCGTTGACCGTGTAGCCGTACTGGTTCTTGACCGCCTTCACGTCGGCCAGCGACAGCCGGCCGAAGGCGAACCGCCGGTGAGGGGAGATCTTGCCGTTGAAGCTCGTGCGCGGAGGCTTGAGCGCCGTCCGCTCCAGCACCCTGGATTCGCGCCGCCGCAGCAGGCGGACCGCGCCGGAGGTGGTTCGCCCGAGCGTCTTGGCACCGGGTAGCTCGCTCAGGATCGGCGTGTCCTCGAGGTTCGGCACGGTCGACGGGAGCGCCCTCACCACGCGCCCGACGTATCGAGGGGCGCCGAGCGCGCCGCGGGCGAGCATCGCCAACTCGCCCGGCTCGCGATCAGGTCTCGAGGCCAGCGTGGGCGGCGGCTCGCGGCCCTCGGGGGTCAGATCGAGCAGCGCGGTCATGATCTCGGCGCCCGAGACGCCGTCCACGGCCGCGTGGTGGATCTTCGTCAGCAGCCCGACCTGGCCGTCCTTGAGGCCCTGGATCAGGTAGGCCTCCCACAGCGGGCGGGCGCGATCGAGCGGGCGGGAGAAGATCCGCGCCACCTGCTCGGCCAGCTTGGCGTCGGTGGGAGGATCGGTGATGGCGAGCTCGCGCACGTGGTACTCGAGGTCGAAGTCCGGGTCATCGATCCAGTACGGGTAATCGAGTCCGAGCGGCACCGCTTTGAGCCGCCAGCGGAACGGCGGCAGCAGCGGTAGCCGCTCCTCGATCAGGTTGTGGAGGTCGGCCAACTCGAGGTGGCCGTTCGGCCGGGTACTGGGATCGAGGATCGTCAGACCGCCCACGTGGCCGGCTTGACGGGGTGTCTCCAGGGCCAGAAATTGTGCATCGAGGCCCGTTAGCTGCCGCACGGTCGCCCTCCCTCTGTCGGGACGGTGAGTCTAGGCGATCGCGCTGGCGTGAGCCCGGAGCAGGCTGACCAGGTGCAGCGCCGGGAAGAACGGATCGGCGATCGCCGATCCGTCGGTGAGCGACAGCGCGGCCCGCAGCTCGCCGCCCACCTCGGCGAGCAGCAGAGGCCGGGGCGGCGGGCGCAGGGCGCTGTCGAGCGCGGCCAGTCTGGTCAACGCCAGCTGGTCGTCGGCATATCCGGGCCGGATCGTGATCGGGGCGGCCAGCGGAGTCATACGGGCAATTTGCCTCGCGGTTGCCATAAATGCAAATAGGATTTGGGTTGATCTCATATAACATGAGGTAATGCTCGATGTGCGACGGCTCCGGGTGCTGTGCGAGGTCGCCCGGTACGGCTCGTTCTCCGCCGCGGCGACCAACCTGGGCTATACGCAGCCGGCCGTTTCGCGTCAGATCGCGACGCTCGAGGCCGAGGTCGGGGCGACGCTGGTCCGCCGGGTCCCGCATGGCGCCGTGCTCACCGACGCAGGCCAGCTGCTGGTCGAGCGCTCCGAGACGATCCTGGCTCGGCTGGCGGATGCCGAGGCGGAACTGAAGGCGTTGGCGGGCCTCGAGGGCGGTCGGCTGCGCCTCGGCTCGTTCGCGTCCGCGGCGACATCGATCGTCCCGCTCGCGGTGGCGATCTTCCGCCAGCGGTATCCGGCCATCGAGCTCGATCTCTCGATGGAGGACGTGATCGACTCGATCCCCCACATCCGGGCGGGCAACCTCGATCTGGCGCTGTCCAACGATCCGGCCTCCGAGCCGGCGGTCGAACACCAGCTCGCGGGCAGCGTCGAGCTCGTACACCTGTTCGACGACCCGATGTACGTGGCGATGCCGCTCAGCCACCCGCTCACGGACGCCCCCAACCTCAGCCTCAAGGCCTTCGCTGAGGACCCGTGGATGCTCGCCACCGCCCGCACGTGTCCCGACGCGCGGCTGTTCCTACGCGCGTGTCATGGCGCGGGCTTCGAGCCGCGCATCGCCTTCCAGTACGACGACTACGCGGCGATCCTCGGGTTTGTCGCCGCTGGGGTCGGCGTCGCTCTGATCCCCGATATGGTCGCGCGCGGCGTCCGCCGCGACGTGGTCATCCGCACGCTCGAGCCCCCGCCACCGGCGCGACCGATCCTCGCCGCGCTCCCCGCCGGCTACCGCTCGCCGGCCGCCGCCGCGATGCTCACCGTGCTGCGCGAAGTCAGCGACGCCTGGGTGGCCGAGGGGCAGGTCCGGACCGCCGCGTGATCTGATCGCACCGCCCCATGATCTAATGGCGCGCATGGAGCAGATCCTCACCGAGATCAACGACGGCGTCCTCACGATCACGCTCAACCGGCCCGAGCGGTTGAACGCGTGGACCTACCAGATGGCCCAAGAGCTGCACGTGGCCTTCGATCAGGCCGACGCCGACGACGCTGTCCGCGCGGTCATCGTCACCGGCGCGGGGCGCGCCTTCTGTGCCGGCGCCGACCTCGAGCGCGGCGGCGATACGTTCGACATGAGCGATCGGAAGGTCACCGGGGGCATCCCCGAGGACGAGGGTGGGGTGTTCACGTTGCGGGTGTTCGAGTCGACCAAGCCGGTGATCGCGGCCGTCAACGGTCCGGCGGTCGGCATCGGGGCGACGATGCTCCTGCCCATGGACATTCGGCTGGCCGCCGACACCGCCCGTCTGGGGTTCGTGTTCGCCCGTCGCGGGATCACGCCCGAGGCGTGCTCGACCTGGTTCCTGCCTCGCGTGGTCGGGATCAGCCGGGCGATGGAGTGGGTCTCCACCGGCCGCATCTTCTCGGCCCAGGAGGCGCTCGAGGCCGGCCTCGTCCGCAGCCTGCATCCCCCCGACGAGCTGCTGGGCGCGGCCCGGGAGCTGGCGGCGGAGATCGCCGAGCACTCGGCCCCCGTGTCGGTGGCGCTGTCGCGACAGATGATGTGGCGGATGCTCGGCGCCGAGCATCCGATGTACGCCCACCGCGCGGACTCGCGGGCCCTGTTCGCCAGAGGTCGGTCAGGCGACGCCGCGGAGGGCGTAACCGCGTTTCTCGAGAAGCGGCCGGCTCACTTCTCCGACCGGGTCAGCGACGGACTGCCGGAGATCATGCCGGGCTGGACCACGCCCGAGTTCAAATAACCGGTCCGACCTGCCTCCGAAGTCGCGTGGCGGTCCGAACATTGGCAGCTTTGCGCCGGCTCTCCCAGCTCACGGTCGCTCCGGCGGCCAGGCAATCAGGGGCCGACCGATCTCCCAATGGTGACCGAACGGATCCTCGATCCGCCCCAACCGCCACCCGTGCTCGTTGCTCACCGGTCTGACCTCGCGCGCGCCCGTCCGGACGGCCCGTCGCACGACCTCGTCGGGATCGTCGACCACCAGCAGCATCCGTGTGGTCGAGCCGCCCACCGTCTCGGGGCTGAAGTTGAAGTGCGCCGGCGACTCGTCGGCGACCCAGAACGAGGCGTCGTGGATCGACAGCTGCGAAACGACCGCTTCGTGCTCATCGGTACCCCCCACGCGATACACCTCGACCGCCCCGAACGCCTCCTGGTAGAACTCGACCGCCGCGCGCCCGGCCCGGACCGACAGCTCGGGAGCGATCACGGTCGGCGTGTACGCCCCGGCGCGCGGGCTGCCGGCGCCGACCGGGCGGCCGGCTAACGGATCCCCGATCAGCACCTCCCAGGGGTCGATGGTCACCGTCTTCAGCATGTTCATCGGGGTCCACGGGTCGTCCGCCAGCCGGGCATGGATCGTGTTCTCACTGTCGGTGTCGACGATCAACATGGCCCGATGTGGTGGAACGCCACCTCCCACCGGCCCCGCCAGCACGACAAACCGCTCCGCGGCCAGGTTATCCATGAACTCCGCGTGCTCGTCCCATCCCGCCTGCTCGCGCAGTCCGCGCGAGTTATCCCAGGCCCGGTCCTGTTCTCGGATGACGACGAAATACATTAGAGATCATTGGAAATATGACACATCCGCGGACTGTGGTGGTACCCTCGCCGGGCGGCCGGATGAGCAATCAGTAGGAGGTAGGTAGATGCTCAAGGTGAGATGGCTTGCCTTGCCATTCGTCCTCGCCGTAATGCTGATCGCGCCTGCCGTCAGTCAGGCGACGGCGATCGGTTACTCGTTCTGGGGCGCCTTCCACTGGAAGGGATTCAGTATCCCTTCGGGAGCGCTCGAGCACGAGATCAGCGGCTCCGGGTTGTACGTCAACTGGGACGGTGCGGACTTTGTGTCTGCGGGGAACCTATGCGACTCCTCGATCCGCTTCAGCTACGGCTACCACAAGGAGTGGATCAACGGCAACGTACACCGCGGCTGCAGTCACGGCGGGGTCTGGAAGTACTCGCTCAAGCGCAACGTGCCGAGAGGGACGGCGTGTGCCGCCCTGTACATCTACGACTGGCGACACTTTGTGACTGAGCAGTGTCACTTCGTCTACTAAGAGCGGTTACCTGAGACCGGCCGGCGACACGGGAGCGTCACCCGCCCGCCCGTGCGGGTGACGCTCCCCGCCGGCCAGTGGAATTGTCAATCACGGCGGTTTGCAATAGGCTCGACGGATGCGCTTCCGTCGAGACCAGCCGCTCCAGCTGGCTCCGGCCACCGTGCTCGACTACCGCGAGTTGGCGCGCCGCCGGCTACCCCGCCAACTGTTCGACTACATCGACGGCGGCGCCTACGAGGAGCGCACACTGCGGGCCAATGTCGCCGATCTCGAGCAAATCACCCTCCGCCAGGTGGTGATGCGCGACGTCTCGACGCGCGATCAGTCCGTGCACGTGCTCGGAGAATCGCTGACTTTTCCGGTGATCCTGGCTCCGGTTGGCCTCGGCGGCATGTACGCCGCCCGCGCGGAGGTGCAGGCGGCCCGAGCCGCCGAACGGGCCGGCGTCCCGTTCGTGGAGTCGACCGTCTCGATCTGCAGCATCGAGGAGGTGGCCGGCGCCACCGGCTCGCCACCCTGGTTTCAGCTCTACGTCATGCGGGACCGCGGGTACACGGAGGAGCTGATGGCTCGCGCTCGGGCGGTGGGGTCGCCGGTGCTCGCGCTCACCGTCGACCTCGCGGTGGTTGGAGCCCGCCACCGCGACACCCGGAATGGGCTGCTCGGCCGGCCTTCGCAGGTCGCCAAGCTGCTGCGCGGACTGGACCTCGCGAGCCATCCGGGGTGGATCCGGGACGTCGCGCTGGGCGGCCGGCCCCTGACCTTCGGCAACCTGGTCAAGGCGGTTCCCGGCGCCGGCAGCCCGGCTGCGTTCCGGGAGTGGGTCGACGCTTCGTTTGACCCCAGCGTCACCTGGAAGGACATCGCCTGGGCGCGCGAACACTGGGACGGGCGGCTCGTGGTCAAGGGCGTGCTCGATCCCGATGATGCGCGCCGGGCGGTCGACGCCGGCGTCGACGGGGTGATCGTGTCCAACCATGGCGGACGTCAGCTCGATTCGGTGCCCTCCACCACGCAGGCCCTGCCGGGGATCGTCGACGCGATCGGAGACCAGGTCGAGGTGCTCGCCGACGGCGGCGTCCGCACCGGCCTCGACGTCGTCAAGATGCTCGCACTCGGCGCCCGGGCGGTGTTGATCGGACGGCCGTGGGCGTGGGCGGTGGCGGCGCGGGGCGAGGCCGGGGTTCGCCACATGCTGTCCGTGATCAAGGCCGACATCGACGTAGCGCTCGCCCTCACCGGCCACACGTCGATCGCCCAAATCGATCGCAGCGCGCTGTACCTCGAGCCGTCGGCGACTAGCCTCCGATAGCCGGCCGCTCCGCTTCTTCCTCGAAGCCGAGATCCTCGGCCAGGAACTCGCCCAGCGCGGCGTGGGTCTCGCGCGGACGCTCGATCTGGGGGACGTGGCCGCAGTCGAGCTCGAGGTGGCGCGCCCGGGGCAGCGCCGCGGCGACGTGGCCCGCGAAGGCGCGCGGCACGAGCGTGTCGCGCCGACCCCAGACGAACAGCGCCGGCGCGTCGAGGCTCTGCAAACGCGGCCAGAACCCGTTCTCGCCGAACGGCTCGTCGAGATAGAGCTGGCGGGCCGCGGCGTAGAAGGCGACGCGCCCCGCCGGGGTCATGTAGGCCCGCAGGAACTCATCGACCCCGGCCGCGACCCAGCCCTGGTCCGAGCCCGGGATCAGCTGGCGCACGATCGTCTCGACCACCGGTCGGGACGTGGGCTGGACGAGCCCGAGCACCGGCCGCGAGACGCGAATCACCGACAGCCACTTGCGCTCGCGCAGCCAGGCCAGGGCGGGCGCCAGCAGCCCGAGGCGGCCGACGATCTCCGGACGGCGCATCGCGATCTCCAGCGCGACGCGTCCCCCGAGGCTATTGCCGAGGAGGTGTGGCCGGTCGAGCGCGAGCGCGTCGATCAGATCGGCCACGGTGTGGGCGAAGAACCGCGCATCGTAGGCAGCCGCGATCGGCTTGTCGGAGTCGCCGAACCCCGGCAGGTCGACCGCGATCACGCGGAAGCGGTCGGAGAGCGCCGCCACGGTGGGGAGGAACGAGCTCTTCGTCCCACCCAGGCCGTGGATGGCGACGATCGCCGGCCCGACGCCCGCCTCGAGGATCGAAAGATCGAGGTTGGCGGTCACGACCGTGCGATAGCGAAGCCGTCCGGCACCGTTATCGCCGCTCGTGGCGGCCAGGAACCCGATACCGGCGTGGAGGTTTCGGCGGACGCGCAGGCGCCCCGCCCGGTAGGCGTCCATCCCGCTGGACAGATCGGCGGCGATCCGGCGCCAGATCTCCACGTCCGCGGTCAACTCGGCGTCCGGTCGCCCGTCCGCAGGACCGATCTCGGCCGTCCCAGCGGCGAGCACCGCATCCCAGCCAGGCCGATCCCCGGGGACCGCGAGCCGGATCCGGATCCGGGGCCGCCGGGCGTCGAACACGGAGGGGTCGAACCGCTCGACCAGCGTCTGCAGGAACCCGGGTGCCGTGGCCATGGCGGCCCGAGCTTAGACGCTCGTCAGAATGAGATCCGCCCCTCATTCTGACGAGCGTCTTACCCCGGGGGTGGGCGTGTCGGCCCCTCCCCGTATGCTTCCCCGCGATTTGACACCGGAAGCCCGCCCGTCCGCGAATCCCACGAGCGGCTGATGCAACTGCTGGTCGCACAGGCCCAGAACCCGCTCGAGGGCGAGATCGTGATCCCGCCGTCGAAGTATCACGCCCACCGAGCGTTGATCCTGGCCGCGCTCGCGCCCGGCGTGAGCACGATCGTCGACCGCACGACCGCCCGCCACGTCGGCTTCACCGTCTCCGCGCTGCGCTCGCTGGGGGTCAAGATCGCGCCGGCGGGCAACGGGTGGAGCGTGACCGGGGGAGGGCTGTCCCCGATCAGCGACGAGGTCTCGGTGGGTAGCTCGGGCACCACCTTGTACTTCCTGCTCGGGCTCGCCTCGCTCGGCGATCGCCCGGTGCGGTTCGTCGGCCAGCGGTACTTCCGGCGGCGGCCGATCGGCCCGCTCCTGCGGGCCTTGAAGCGGATGGGCGTCAGGCTCGAGGCGACCGACGGACAGAGCCTGCCGGTGACCGTCTACCCCGGCGTCCCGACGGGCGGCGAGATCCGCATCGATGGCACGCTGTCGCAGTGGATCTCCGGGCTCCTGCTGCTGGCGCCGTTCGCCCAGGAGCCGACCAGAATCACCGTGCGCGGCGACCTGAACGAGCGGCCGTACCTCGAGCTGACGCTCGAGATGATGCGCCAGTTCGGCCTCGAGGTGGCAGTGCGCGAGGACTGGCGGCGGTTCGAGATCCCGCCGTGCCAGCGGCCGGTGGCGACCGACGTCGTGCTCCCACCCGACATCGGTTCGGCGGTGTTCGGGCTGGCGGCGTGCGCGCTGCACCCATCGAAGGTGGTCTTCCGTAGCGCGGTGCGGATCGATGATCACCCGGAGCGCTCGGTGCTCGACTCGCTGCAAGCCGCCGGCGTGCCGATGCGCTTCAGCTCCGACCTGCTCTCGATTTCCATGGACCACGACGGCGTCCCCCCCGAAGGCGGCCCGCTCGACTGCCGCGACATTCCCGACATGGTTCCGATCCTCTCCACCCTGGCCACCCGCGCCCGAGGGCGGAGCGTCCTCGGCCACGTCGCCCACGTGCGCTTGAAGGAATCCGATCGCGTCGCCTCGATGCTCCAGCTGCGCAAGATGGGCGCCCGGGTCGAGTTCGACGGCAACGACATGATCTTCGAGGGCGTCGATCAGCTGCACGGCGCGAAGCTGTCGTCGTTCAACGATCACCGCGTGCTGATGTCGTTGGCCATCGCCGGCTCGACCGCCACCGGCGTGACGGAGCTGTCCTATCCGTACGCCTACCGGATCTCCTACCCCGAGTTCCTCACCCACATGAACGCGATCGGCATCCCGGCCGGCGTGACGCCGCGGGTCCCGTCCTCGGTGCAAACGCCGGGATGAGCTCGGTCGTCCTGGACGCACTTGACCGGCACGCGCACGGTCGCCCAGACGATCGTGCCGTGGTCGAGGTCAGTGCCGACGGTGTGGTCAGGGAGCTGACGTGGAGCGCGCTGGCGGTCGAGGTCGACCGCCTCGCCGGAGCCCTGCTGTCGCTCGGCGTCGGCGCGGAGGAGCCGGTGGCGTTTCAGCTGCCCAACCGCCTCGAGTTCGTGACGATCGCGCTCGCCACGCTGAAGATCGGGGCCGTGTGCGAGCCCCTGATGCCGATCTTCCGCGAACGCGAGCTCCAGTTCATGCTCGCCGAGAGCGCGGCCCGTGTGCTGTTCGTTCCGGACCAGTTCCGCGGACGCGATCACGCCGCGATGGCGACGGGCCTGAACGCGACGCTGCCCGACCTCGAACACCTCATCGTGCTGGGCGCAAGCGATCGCGGCGACGTCACCTCCGCCGCACCGGAGATCGATCGCCGGGCGATCGCCAGCCGCCGGCCGCGACCGGATCAGCTCGCCCAGCTGCTGTTCACCTCGGGTAGCACCGGTGAGCCGAAGGGAGTCCTCCACCGCCACTCCGTTCTCGATCGAGCCGCCGCGCTCCAGATCGCGCATTTCGGTCTCGGCGCGGACGACGTGATCTACATCCCGTCGCCGCTCGCGCACCAGACCGGATTCCTCTACGGCATGTGGATCGCGGTCTTGCTCGGCGTGCCGCAGGTCTTGCAGGAGGTCTGGGATCCCGACGTGGGACTGGAGACGATGCGTCGCTTCGGCGTCACGTTCGTCCAAGCCGCGACGCCGTTCCTGTCCGATCTGACGCGCGTCGCGCGCGAGGAGGGTGAGGGTGCGGCGTCGCTGCGCATCTTCGTCGCCACCGGCGCCGCGATCCCGCGTGAGCTGGCCCGGGAAGCGCGCGAGATCCTGGGCGCCGAGGTCGGAGGCGCGTGGGGCACGACCGAGAGCTGCCTGGGCACGGCGTTCGCGCCCGGCGACTCCCCCGAGCGGGCGTGGAGCACCGATGGACGGGCGCTTCCCGGCGCCCGCCTGCGGGTCGTCGACGACGACGGGCGCGCGCTCCCATCCGGGCGCGAGGGCAACTTCGAGGTCGACAGCGGCTGCCTGTTCGTGGGCTATCTCAACCGCCCCGAGCTGACCTCCGAGGCGCTCGCTCCAGACGGCTTCTACCGCACCGGCGACCTGGCCAGGATCGACGCCGACGGCTACGTGAGGATCACCGGCCGCGTCAGGGACGTGATCAACCGCGGCGGCGAGAAGGTCCCCGTGGCCGAGATCGAGCAGCTGCTGTTCGCCCACCCGGCGGTACGCGACGTGGCGATCGTGGCGATGCCGGATGAGCGACTCGGCGAGCGCGCGTGCGCGTTCGCCGTCCTGCACGCCGGCGCCGAGCTCGACTTCGGGGCCATGCAGCAGCACCTCGACGCGAACCGGGTCGCGAAGACGTACTGGCCGGAGCGCCTGGAAATAGTGGAAACTCTTCCCCGGACGCCTTCGGGCAAGATCCAGAAATTCATTCTTCGCGACCAGGCGCGCCAGCTCGTAGACAGAAAGGCGATAGCGACATGAGCACAGCTCAGGCGGGCGCAGCCGCGCCGTCGGCGGTCGACGAGGCGGCGGTGGCAGCGCTCGAGGAGGAGATCCGCCAGTACGTCAAGACGGATGGCGAGCGGTGGGCCGAGCTGATCGAGCGCGAGGGACGGGTCCCGCTCGAGCTGTGGGTGCAGCTGCGCGAGCGCGGCTATCTGCGGCTCGCCGCGCCGGCGCGGTACGGAGGGCACGGCATCCCGTTCCCGCGCTATCTCGAGCTGCTCGAGATCTTCTCGATGTCGCACGCCTCGCTGCGGATGATCGTCCACGTGTGCAACGGCATCTGGCGACCGATCGAGACGCACTGCGACGCCGAGCAGCGCGAACGGTTCCTGCTGCCGGTGGTGGCCGGCGAGATCAAGGTCGCCTTCACGTTGACCGAGCCGACCGCCGGCACGGGCGCCGATCTCCGCTGCAGCGTCGTGCGCGAGGGCGACCACTACTACCTCAGCGGCGAGAAGCACCTGATCACGTTCGGGACGATCGCCGACTATCTGCTGCTGTTCGCGCGCGTCGAGGGGAGCCGGGGCGCCCAAGGCATGGTCGCGCTGATGGTGGCGCCCCACGGGCCCGGGATCCAGGCCAACCAGATGTCGGCGACCATGGGAGTGCGGGGTACCGATCACGCCCACCTGATCTTCGACCGCGCCCCCGTCCCGGTCGCCAACCGGCTCGGCGAGGAGGGGGTCGGCCTCGAGGTCGCGCTCGGCGGCTTCCTGGTCCCGAGCCGGATCTCGCTGGCCATGAGCTGCGTCGGTCTCGCCCAGCGCTCGCTCGAGCTGGCGATCGACTACGCCAAGCGGCGCGAGACGTTCGGCCGCCCGATCGCCGAACGGCAGGCGATCTCGTTCAAGCTGGCCGAGATGGCAACCGAGATCGAGGCCGCCCGGCAGCTCGTGTTGCACGCGGCGCGCAAGTGGGAGGCAACGCGCGACGCCGACGCCGACTCCGCGATGGCCAAGCTGTTCGCCTCCGAGATGCTCCAACGGGTGACGGATGCGGCGCTCCACGTTCACGGTGGGATCGGGTTCTTCGCCTCGAGCCCGATCGAGCGCGTCTACCGCGACGCCCGCGCCCAGCGGTTCGAGGAGGGAACGGCGGAGATCCAGAAGACGACGATCCTGCGCGAGCTGCTCCCGCGATGAGCCCGCGTCCCGATCCCGAGCTGCTGCGCCAGCTGGCGCCGCCCCCGAGCGAGGGGTTCGAGGGCAAGGTCGCGCTGATCACCGGCGGCTCGCGCGGGATCGGGCGCACCCTGGCCCTGTGCCTGGCGGCGCGCGGCGCCACGCCGGTGATCAACTACCGCCGCAACGAGGACGCCGCCCAGGAGACCGTCGAGGCGATCGAGAGCTTGGGCGCGGAGACGCTCGCCATCCGGGGCGATCTCGACAACGTGGACAACGTCCACGCGATGTTCGATCAGGTCCAGGAGCGCTTCGGCCGCTTGGACTTCTTCGTCTCCAACGCCGCCGCGAGCAACTTCGCCCCGATCATGGAGCTCAAGCCGCACCACCTCGAAAAGACGTTCAACCTCAACGTCCGCGCGTTCGTGATCGGGGCGCAGCGCGCGGCCCAGATGATGGGGTCGGGGGGGCGGATCGTGGTCCTGTCCAGCTACGGCTCAGACAACGCCTACCCGACGTACGCCAACCTCGGATCAGCCAAGGCGGCGGTCGAATCGTGGGCCCGTTACATGGCGATCGAGTTCGCGCCCTTGGGGATCAACGTCAACGCGGTCAACGGCGGAATCATCGACTCCGATTCGTCGACGTACTTCTACGGCACCGGTCGCGTGCCGCCGATCGAGACCGTCCTGCCCAAGATCCCCAAGCAGCGGATGGGCACGGTGCGCGAGGTCTCCGACTGCGTGCTGTTCCTGCTCTCGCCCGCCTCGGAGTACGTCACCGGCTCGACGCTGATCGTCGACGGCGGCCTCACCGTGATCGCACCGCCGTTCCCGTCCGACATGCCCCCGGACGGCGAGGCGACGCCGGCGCGGGAGGACCGCTCCGAAGTCGTGCGGTAGCGGTTGCTCGGGCGCGTGTGGCAACCGGGGGCGATCGGCTCCCTCGCGACGGCGCACCGGATCGTGATGGGCTCGATGCACATCGGGCTCGAGGGAATCGATCCGGATGGCACCGCGCTGGCCGCGTTCTACCGCGAGCGCGCCGAGGGCGAGGCGGGATTGATCGTCACCGGCGGCTCGGCGGTCAGCCGCGTCGGCGCCGGCGGGCGCAATTACAGCTTCGTCAACGAGGACTCCGAGGCCGACAAGCTCGAGCGCGTGGCCGCCGCGGTCCACGAGGCCGGCGGACGGATCCTCCTCCAGCTCTTCCACGCCGGCCGCTACGCCTACGAGCGCTCGTTCGGGCTCCGGCCGGTCGCGCCGTCGGCCGTCTACTCGGCATTGAGCCGCTGCGAGCCGCGAGCGCTCTCGCACGAAGAGGTGCTGGAGACGATCGAGGAGTTCGCGACCGGGGCACAGCGCGCGCAGGAGCTCGGCTTCGACGGGGTCGAGATCATGGGCTCGGAGGGGTACCTGCTGAACCAGTTCATGGCTCCGGCGACCAACCTCCGCGACGATCACTGGGGCGGCGATCCGGAGCGGCGGATGCGGTTCCCGCTGGCGGTGGCGAGCGCGGTGCGAACGGCCGCCGGCGAGGGCCAGGCGGTCGTCTACCGGATCTCGGGCGCCGACCTGGTCAAGGGCGGCGCCGCCCACCAAGAGGTGCTCGAGCTCGCGCGGCGCCTGAGCGCCGGCCCGGTCGACGCCCTCAACGTCGGCATCGGCTGGCACGAGGCGAAGGTCCCGACCGTGCAGGCGCTGGTGCCGCCCGCGGCGTGGTCGCCGTGGGCGCGCGCGATCAAGGAGGTGGTCTCGGTCCCGGTGATCGCCTCCAACCGGATCAACACGGTCGAGCGCGCGGAGGCGGTGCTGTCCTCCGGGGACGCGGACTTCGTCTCGCTCGCCCGGCCGTTCCTCGCCGACCCCGAGTTCGTGCGCGCGAACCGCGAACGCCGGCCGTTCAACATCTGCATCGCCTGTAACCAAGCCTGCATCGACCGCTCGATCTTCGACCGCCGGGTGTCGTGCGTGGTCAACCCCCGTGCCGGGTACGAGCTCGAGCTCCCCCGCGGGCCCGGCTCGTCCGTCGCCGCGAGCAGGTGGGTGGCCGTCGTCGGCGGCGGACCTGCGGGCATGGAGGCGGCCCGCGCCCTGGCCGAGGCGGGACACTCGGTCCACCTGTTCGAGGCCGCGTCGGGGCTCGGCGGCCAATTCCGATTGGCCTGCCGGGTCCCGGGCAAGGAGGACTTCGCGCGCACGATCTCCTATTTCGAGGCCGAGCTGGACCGGCTCGGGGTGTCGGTGTCGCTGGGCAGCCGGATCGACGACGAGGCCGCCCTGGAGGAGTTCGACGGGGTGATCCTCGCCACCGGCGTCGTCCCGCGCTCAATCGACTTGCCGGGCGCCGAGCTCCCGCACGTGCTGAGCTACCCGGACGTGCTCGACGGATCGGCCACGGTGCAAGGCGGCGAGCGCGCGGCGATCATCGGCGCGGGCGGGATCGGCGTCGACGTCGCGCACTTCCTCAGCCACCGGCCCGCCGGCGACCCGGCGGCCGCGTTCTACGCCGCCCACCGGCTCCGGCCGGGCGGTCCGCCCCCGGGTCGCGCTCGGTTTGCCCGCGTGACGCTGATGCGCCGCGGCGCACGGGTCGGAGAGCGGATCGGCCCTTCGACCCGCTGGGCCGTGCTCCAGGAGCTGGAGATGGCCGGCGTCTCGATCATGACCGGCGTGAACTACGAGCGGATCGAGCCCGGCTCGGTGCTCGTCCGCGACTCCGAGGGTCATACGCGACGGGTGCCGGCCGACACGGTCGTGATCGCGGCCGGTCAGGAGGCCCACGCGCCGCTCAGGGCGGCGCTGGAGGCGGAGGGAAGGGCGCACGTGGTGATCGGCGGCGCGGCCGGCGCCGGCGAGCTCGACGCCGAGCGGGCCTTCCGCGAGGGGGCGCTGGCGCCGTCGAGGCTCGAGCGGTCCCTGCTAGCTTCGCGCGCGTGACCGGCCGACCCCGCGCCCTCGTAACCGGTGCCGCCTCGGGGTTGGGCCGCGCGTGCGTCGAGACGCTCCGCGCCCGCTCCTACGCGGTCGCCGCCCTCGACCTGCGCCTGCCCGAGCTCGAGGCAGAGCACGTGGGGAGCTGCGACGTGTCCGACATCGAAGCCACTGCAGCGACGGTCGCGGCGGCGATCGAGACGCTGGATGGCCTCGACGCGGCCGTCCACTGCGCCGGGACCTTCCCCGACCAGGTCGTGCCGCTGCATGCGCTCGAGCCCCGCGTGTGGGAGCGCACGGTCGCGGTCAACCTGACCGGCGCCTACGCGGTGGCGCGGGCCGTGCTTCCCGCGCTGGTCGAGCGCCGCGGAGCCCTCGTCCTCACCGCCTCGGCGGCGGCGCGCCAGCCGTCGCCGGGCGCCGCCGTGTATGCCGCCACCAAGGCGGGAGTGGCCGCGCTGGCGCGTGCCACCGCGCTCGAGTACGCGCACCTGGGCGTCCGCGTCAACTCGATCTCACCGGGTTGGATGGACACCGCGATGTCCGCCCCCGTGCTGGACCGGCCCCGCCTGCGCGAGCGGATCGAGGGGAGGATCCCGATCGGGCGCATCGCCCCGCCCGAGCGCGTGGCGGCCACGGTCGCCTGGCTGGTGTCCGAGGACTCGCGCGAGATCACCGGGCAGGACGTCGTGGTCGACGGGGCGCTGGCCATCTCGGCTTATGTCGGCGACGGCGAGCTCGCGAGCGTCTGGAACCGCTTGGGCTGACGATGTTCTACCTCGAGCTCGACGTCGGGCGGGCGACCCTGCACGAGGGCCCGGTGCCCGAACCGCCGCCCGGATTTGCGCGGGTCCGCGTCCTCGCCTGCGGGATCTGCGGGACCGATCTGCACCTGCTGCACGGCATGGTGCTGCCCCACGGGGTCAGCTACCCGCTGCGGCCCGGCCACGAGGTGGCGGGGATCGTCGAGCAGGTGAACCGGGCGCGGGGCGCCGTCGCCGAGGGAGACTTGGTCGTGCTCCACCCGCTGTGGGCCTGCGGTACGTGTCCGGCCTGCCTGCGCGGCGATGACCCGCAGTGCGAGCGGGGCCGGATCCTCGGCATCCACGATCCGGGGGGGCTGGCCGAGTTCATCGTCTGGCCGGCATCGCGGATGCTGCCGGCCAACGGCCTCGAGCCCGCCGGCGCGGCGGTGCTGGCCGACGCCGCCGCCACCGCGCACCACGCGCTGAGGCTGGCCCGGCTACCGCCCGGGGGCTCGCTGTGCGTCCTCGGAGCCGGTGGCGTCGGCGGCAGCGTGCTCGCCATCGCCAGCGCGCTCGATCCCCGGGCCCGGCTCGCAGCGGTGGTCCGCAGCGAGGCGAGCGCGGCGCGGGTCGCCGGCCTCGGGGTCGAGGTGCATCGCGGCCTCGAGGGCGCGGCTCGCGCGCTGCGTAAGAGCTTCGGCCGGTGCGACGTGGTGATCGACTTCAGCGGACAGGCCGAGGCGCCGGCGGAGGGCGCCGGCCTCCTGCGCCGCGGCGGCCGGCTCGTGCTCGGCTCGGTCGTCGACGGGCCGCTGACGCTCGGCCCGTCGAGCGCATTCATGACCCGCGAGCTCCAGGTGGTGGGCGCGTACACGTCGAGCCTGAGCGACCTGGCGGCGGTGATCGAGCTCGCCCGCGCCGGACGGATCGACCCGACCGAGTGGGTCTCCGCCCGCCGGCGGCTGGCCGAGATCGACGCCGCGCTGGCGCTCGTCGAGAGCCGCCCCCCGGGCATGGTCCGGGTCGTGGTCGAGCCCGACTGAACCACTCAGCCGGTGTTCCGGAGCCCGCTGGCGATCCCGTTGATCGTGAGCAGGCTGACCCGCTCGAGCTGGCCGTCGCCTTCGGGGTCGGATACTCGCCGCCGGCGCAGGAGCTCGATCTGGATGAACGAGAGCGGGTCGACGTACGGATTGCGGCGGTCGATCGACGCCTGGAGCACGGGTTCGGAGTCGAGCAGGCGGTCGCTGGCCCGGATCAGCTTCAGCTCGCGCTCGGTCAGCTCGAACTCCGACTTCAGGCGGCCCCAGATCCGCTGCCGCGCGACGTCGTCATCCCACAGCTCGGCGTACTGCTCGGCGATCCGGCTGTCGGCCTTTGCGCATGCCATCTCGGCATTGGAGATCAGGCTGCCGAAGAACGGCCAGTCGGCGACCATCCGCTGGAGCAGCTCGAGCCCGTGGCGCTCGCGGGCCGCGGCGAGGGACGTGCCGAGACCGAGCCAGGCGGGCAGGATGATCCGCGACTGCGTCCACGAGAACACCCACGGGATCGCGCGCAGCGCCTCGATCCCGCCATCGTGGCGTCGCTTGGCCGGCCGCGACCCGAGCCGCAACCGCGAGATCTCCTCCACCGGCGTCGCGGCCACGAAGAAGCGGACGAAGTCCGGGTCGTCGTGGACCAGCGAGCGGTAGACGGCGGCGGACGTCTCGGCCATCCCCTCCAGAATCAGGTGAAACTCGAGCCCGGGCCGGATGCCTCGCGCCGCCATCGTCCCCGCCATCAGCGTCGCGTTGGCGGTTAGCTCGAGCTCGCGATGGGCGATCTCGGGGACGGAATACTTGGCGTTGAGCACCTCGCCCTGTTCGGTCATCTTCAGCCTGCCTTCGACGGTTCCGGGCGGCAGCGCCAGGATCGCGCCGTTGGTGGGACCGCCGCCGCGGCCGACGGCGCCGCCCCGGCCGTGGAAGAACACCCAGCTGACCCCGTGGCGGCGGAGCACCTCGGCGATCTCGGTCTGGGCCCGGTAGGCACCCCAGGCCGAGGCCAGGTAGCCGACGTCCTTGTTCGAGTCCGAATATCCGATCATCACCTCCTGTTCATTGCCGACCGCCGCCACCGCGGCCCGGTAGACGGGGAGCGAGAGCAGCGTGTCGATCGTCTCGGCGGCGCCGATGAGCGTCGCGCCGGACTCGAACAGGGGGACGATGCGCAGCATCGCCTCGACGCCACCGGCGCTGGCCAGGCCCGCCTCCTTCATCAGCAGCAGCACCTCGAGCAGGTCGGCCGGTCCCTCGGTGCCCGAGACGATGTAAGCCTGGACGGCTCCGCGGTGCGGGCCGTGCAGTCCGTCGCGCAGCGTCCGGAACGTCTCGATCGTCTCCCGCGTGGCCGCCGAGAAGCGCGAGCTGTCAGCCGGGATCAGCGGGCGGCGGTCGGCGATGTCCCGGCACAGCCGCGCGGTCCGGGCGGCGCCGTCGAGCGACTCGTAGTCGGCGCAGATCCCCAGCCGGTCGTAGATCTCGGCCAGCGCCGCGCGGTGGATGCGCGCATGCTCACGGATGTCGAGCTGGGCATAGTGGAAACCGAACACCTCGACTTGGCGGATCACATCGCGTAGGTCGCCGGCCGCGGTGAACTCGCCCGCGTGGCGCAGCAGCGATCGCTGCACCCGGCGCAGGTCGTCGAGCAGCTCGGTCGGATCGGCGTAGCCCTCCGGCCGGTCATGACGAGCGGTGGCCCGGACCCGCTCGCGGACGAACGTCATCGCCCGCCGGTACGGCTCCTCGGGGTTGAGATCCGAGAGCTGAGCCGCCAGCTCGGGGAACCGGTCGCTGCCCGCCTCGAGGATCGGCCCGAGCCCGTCCGCCGGACCGAGGACCCGATCCGACAGCGACAGACGGCCGGCCAGCAGCTCGACCCGGGTCTCGAGGAACCGCAGGCAATGCTCGCGCATCAACTCCAGCGCGGCGACGGTCGTGGGCGGGGTCACGTACGGGTTGCCATCGCGGTCGCCGCCGATCCAGGAGCCGAAGGTCAGCAGCGGCGGGACGTCGATCGTGGCGCCGGGAAACTGGAGCGCGATCGCCATCTCGAGCTCGCGGTAGACGAGCGGGATCGTGTCAGCGAGCGTCGTCGTGAAGTGCACGAGTCCCCCGCGGACCTCGTCCATCACGGTGAGCGAGATCGCGCGCAGCTCGTCCGAGCCCCACAGCTCCTGAACCGTCGCCTTGAGCCGCTCGCGGGCCTCGGACACGTCCATCCCCGCGCGCTCATCGAGCTCGCGCAGGATCCGGAACACGCGCGCGAGTTTCTCGATCGTCGTCCGGCGCCGGGCCTCGGTCGGGTGCGCCGTCATCACCAGGCGTACCTCGGAGCGGTCGAGCAGCGCCTGCAGCTCGGCGGCGGTGCTGCCCCGCTCGGCCAGCGTGCTCACCGCGGCCCGCAGCGATCCCGCGCGGGGCGCGGGCGCCTCGCGCGCGGTCCGGTTGCGGATCCGGCGCACCCGTTCGTTGTCCTCGACCAGGTTGATGAGTTGGAACCAGCGCGTGAGCGCGCGGACGAGGACCTCGATCTGGTCGAGCTCGAGCTCGGCGATCAGCTGGGCCAGCGCCGCCGGCGCGTCCGCCTCGCCAGCGCGAGTGGCGCGCCCGAGCGCCACCGCGCGGTCGAGCAGCTCGAGCACCCAGTCTCCGTCGCTGTGGCGGATGACCTCATTCAGGACCTCGCTGAGCAGCACCTCGTCGGCCTCGAAGTCGCGGACCGAGACGGCGCCGGAGGTGGGGGCTGCGGTATCCACATCCGAATGGTCACACGGCGACGACAATCGCGTGTAACCGTCGATCTCGCGTCCATCTCCGGGGCTCGACCGGACGGTCCTGAACTGAACGGTACAGTCGTGGCGTGTCAGCCCAGTCTGGGGAGGAACATCGATCCGCCCGCAAGCGACGGTCGATCCTCGACGCCGGCACGACGCTGTTCCTGAGCCGGGGCTATCTCGGCACGAGCATGGACGAGATCGCGACCCTCGCGGGCGTTTCCAAGGCGACCGTCTACAAGCACTTCTCCGACAAGGAGAGGCTGTTTGCGGAGATCGTCACCAACACGGTCGACGAAATCAGCGAGCCCAACTACCAGGAGGTGCTGAACCTGAGGGACAGCGGGGACGTCGAGGCGGACCTGGGCGAGCTTGCCCGCCGCCAGCTCGGACGCGTGATGCAGCCCCGCCTGCTGCAGCTCCGGCGGCTGGTGATAGGCGAAGCGAGTCGCTTTCCCGAGCTCGGCCGGGTCTTCTATGAGCGGGGCCCCGGGCGCACGATCACGGCGCTGGCCGCCGCGTTCGAGCGGTTGGCCGAGCGGGGCGCGCTCGCGCTCGACGATCCGGGGCTCGCCGCCGCGCACTTCAACTGGCTGATCATGTCGATCCCGCTCAACCGGGCGATGCTGCTCGGCGAAGATGAGCCGCCCGGCTCGGCCGAGCTCGACCGCTACGCCTCCGCCGGTCTCACGGCGTTCCTCAGGGCGTACGGTCCCGGCTGAGCCGCACTGGGCGGATCGCGAACCGGGCCACTCAGGCGGCGGTCAACTCGCGCTCGGCTCGCAGCCAGTTCTCGATCTCGTTCGCGTGGCCCTCGGCGAGGTAGATGTAGTAAGCGCGCTCCGAGATTTGACCATGGTCGGGCTCGAGGCGCGCGACCTTCGGCTTACGGGCGGTGCCGCGCTTGCGGGCAGGCTTGGCGGCCTTGGTGGCCGTCGTCCTGCGCTGGACGGACTTTTCGGTCATGCGATCCTCCTGGATCCAGGCAGAGGTTTACTGGTCTCCCACGCCGGCGGCGCGTGCCCCGTCGTCTTCGACGCTGGCGTTCCGAGCCCTGCCGCACTTCAAGACCATCCTGAGCGCCTGGTTCGGGATCGTTTGAACGGGGTCTGGGGCCGCGCCGGATCGAACGCGCCGAGCAGTGGCGCTCGTCGACCCTCCAGGATCAGCTCGGCCAGCAACTCGCCGCCGAGCGGCGCCAGCGTGATGCCGAGCGTCGCGTGGCCGGTGGCGACATAGAGCCCATCGAACCCAGCGATCGCGCCGACCAGCGGGAGCCCGTCGGGCGACAGCGACCGCATGCCCGCCCAGTCATGGGGTCCGGGCGGCATCCGCCACGCCGGCATCGCCGCCTGTGCCGCCACCGTGATCGCGGCCAGCCGGCGCGGCGAGAGCGACAGATCCCGAGCCCCCAGCTCGAGCGTTCCTGACACACGCGTGCCGGCGTCGAACACGCTGATCGCCACCTTGGGCCGCTCGAGGTACATCGGCCGGCGCGGCCCGCTCGCATCGCGCCGCTCGTACGTACGGCTGTAGCCCTTGGCGGCGACGATGGGCAACCGTACGCCGAGCGGCGACAGCAGCCCGGCCGTGGCAACGCCGCTGGCCACCACCACCACGTCGCCTCGATAAGCGCCGCCCGCGGCCGTTTCTACCCGCCACCAGCGGCCTTCGCGGGCGAGACCCGTGGCCGCCGCTTGCTCGTGTACCCCCGCTCGATGGCCGGAAACCTTGCCCGCCAGAGCCGAAACAAAATCCTCCGGTGCAACCCGCCGCTCCTCGTGCGCGATCAGGCCACCGAGGACGCGCTCGCCGAGCGCAGGTTCAAGTTCCAGCAGCTGGCTCTGGGTGACCCGTTCGATCGGGGCCGGCGCGCCGGCCGCCCGCAACTCGGCCGCCAGACGGACCAGCTGCTCGAGCTCAGCCGGCTCGAAAGCGGGGTACAGCAGCGGCTCGTGGTGAAGCTCGAACCGAACCCCGCGCTCGGCCAGCCGGTCGAACGCGGCGCCGGCCGGCGTGGCCGCGGCTTGCAGCGCCCGCAGCGAGCGCGCGTAGGGCCGCCGCCAGCAGTTGGCGATGAAGCGGGCGCTCCAGGCCAACATGACCGGCGAGAGCGTGGGGCGGATCCACAACGGCCCCGAGGAATCGATCAGCCACCGCAACGACTGCCCGATTACCCCGGGGCCGGGGATCGGAATCGATAGCGACGGCGTGACCCAGCCAGCGTTGCCGGCCGACGCGCCGGAGCCGCAGCGGTCGCGTTCGAGCACGGTCACCTCGGCTCCCCGATGGACCAGCGCCTCGGCAGCCGCCAGTCCGACGGCGCCGCCTCCGACGACGATCACACGCACGGCGCACCCACCGTCAGTGAACTGTCTCTTCGTGTGCGCGTTTGTGTGACATCGGCCCTGACGGGTAGTAGACCGGTGACTCTCACTTTAGGAGGACACACAAATGGCTGTCACCGCACCCACGGTTGGCACGCAGACCCGCACCGAGAAGGGGATCAGCCTCGCCCGGGGACCAGCCCTGGTTTTGGGGACGGTTCTGCTCGCCGCCGGTCTCTACTTCCTTTACAAAGAACACACTTTCCCGCCCCTGTCGAACTTCCCGAACGGGAACGCGCCGGTGCAGAGCAAGGTGTTCGGCATCTTCGGCGCCAACGGGTGGACCGGGATGCTGACCGCGATCGCCGGCGGGCTGTTGCTGTTTGCCGCCGCTCAGCACGTACTGGCCAAGACGATGAGCCTGATCGTCGGCGTGGCCCTGGGCGCCGCCGCGATCATCGCGCTGATCAGCGGAAACGTCCTCGGGCTGGCGGCCGCGAACCACTGGACCGAACTCGCGTGGGGCGCGGCGGCGGTCATCCTGTTGTTGAACGTGTTCTCCCCGCGCCGGCGACGGACCGTCGGGGCGCAGGCCGGAGAGCCGGTCGCCTATCGCGAGCCGGTTGCTGACCGCGAGCCGCTCCGTGAGCGAGAGCCGGTGAGCGAGCGTGAACCCGTGGCCACCCATGAGGCCGCGCGTACCGACGCAGACGCGCCCGGGACCGTCGTCTAGCGCTCGCCGTCGAGGACCTCGGCCAGCTCGGCGAGGTCCTCGTCGGTCGGAGCCCAGTTCGCGGCATCGACGTTGTCGCGCACCTGGTCGGGCCGCGTCGCGCCGGCGATGACCGATGAAACGACCGGCCGCGCCAGCAAGGCTCCGATCGCCACGGTCGGCAACCGGACGCCGCGGTTGCGGGCGTACCGTTCGAGCGCCTCGATCAGGTCGAACTGATCGTCGGTGGCCACCACGTCCCGATCTGACAGCCGTGCGTCGGGAGGCGGCGGCGCTCCCCGCCGGTACTTCCCTGTCAGCAGTCCCCTGGCCAGCGGGAAGTACGGGACGAAGCCGATCCCGAGTCGCTCGCAGGTCGGCAGAACGTCCCGCTCGACCTCGCGGACAAACAGGCTGTACTCGTTCTGAATCGCCGTGAACCTAGTGAAGCCGCGTTCGCGAGCGGCGGCGTCAGCCGCTTCGATTTGCGCGACGGTGAAGTTCGACGCGCCGATCGCCCGCACCTTGCCGGCCTCGATCAACTCGTTCAGCGCGGCCAGCGTTTCCTCGATCGGGGTCACGCCGTCGGGTTGGTGGTACCAGTAGTAATCGATCACGTCGGTACGCAGTTTCCGCAGCGACATCTCGGAGGCATACCGGATGTAGTCGCGCGAGCCGCGCGGCCCCCGGCCATCGCCGGTGTCAAGGCCGAACTTGGTCGCCAGCACGACCTGATCGCGGCGACCCTCGAGCACCTCGCCGAGGTACTCCTCACTCTTGCCGCGACCATACGTGTTGGCGGTATCGAGGAACGTGACGCCGTCCTGGAGAGCGGCATCCACCACGGCGCGCGTCTGCTCCAGATCGAGCCGTCCGCCGAACTGATTGCAGCCCAGGCCGACCGGCGATACCTCCAGTCCCGAATCTCCGAGTGGACGAGCCGTAAGTGTGGTCAAGCGTTCCATCCTTTGTCGTTGAGGTCCGGGAAATCGAGTCTAGGCACCCAAGGGATCGACTGCGCGGGCCAGTGGTAAATGTCACAAGCCGGTGCTCTGGCCGTCGGCGAGACTGCCGCCATGGCAACTTGGACAGTGCAGACGCGAATGGCAGGACTCCCCGAGGACGTGCTGGCCGTGCTGACCCAGCCCGACGTGATCGCCCGCTGGGCGCCGATCGATTTTGACCTCGTCGATTTCGATCGCGACCGCTTGGCGGCCGGCGACCGCGTGCGCGTGCAGGGACGGCTGGCGGGCCAGAGCGCCGAGTTCGAAGTGGTGGTCGATGAAGCCAACGACGGCCGTCTCGCGTTGGCGGCGGTCGGCCCGATCCGCCTCGACGTCGAGTACCTCGCCGTCGCCGCCGGTGACGGCAGCGACGTGCAGGCGTCGGTCACGGTCTCGGGCCGCGGGCTGATGGGCCGGATCCTGGCTCAGGCGACCGACGCGCTCCTCGCCGCCGGCGCGCTCCGCACGGCGGTCAACCGGATCGCCTGCGAGCTCGAGCCGGCGCTGGCCACCTGACGGCGCGCGCTTACGCGGGCGCAGCGCGCGCCCGGTGCGCCTTACGGCTCGTCGGGGACCGCCTTGGACCGCCGCTTGGCGCGGACCACAAGTAGCCGATCGACCGCCATCCCGAGCAGAAACGCCAGCGCGATGATCAGGATCAGTGGCACGTGGCCGGTGGTGACGACCCAATGGATCTTGACGTTCTCGAGGTTGACGATCGCGAAGGCCGCCACCAAGGCCCCGATGATCGCCGCCGCGGTCAGCCGCGCCCGCTGACGGCGATCGACTGCTTTGGTTGGATGGTCCGTGGTTACGACGCTGTCAACCGAGTCCGGATTGGCCATCACACCTCCTTCGCGGCGGGGCTCGCTATCAAGCTTACTCGCCGGGTGTCGAACGTCGAGGCGTAGTACGGTGCCTGGCCATGCGAGCGCTCGTCATCTCGGATACCCACTTTGGCGCCTGGACCGGCGAGGACATCTTGCGGGACCCGGAAACGCTCGCCCTGCTCGCGCCGGTGCTCGATGTCGACGAGGTCATCTTCCTCGGCGACATGTTCGATCTGCTGTTCGGCTCGATGCGAGATGCGTTCAACGCGGCTCAGGGCCTGTTCGACCTGTTCCGGGAGAGGCTCCAGGGCAAGCGCTTCGTCTTCCTGGCCGGGAACCACGACCACCACTTCGTCGCGCGCGAGAACGAGGACCTGTTGGGACTCGAGCTGGCCACCGGCGATACGCGGGAGGAGCTTCGTGGCGAACTCCGCCGGGTGGACATGCTCCGCTTTGCCTTGGAGCGCAACCTCGAGGGTGTCGAGGTCGACATCCGCTACCCGACCTATAGGTTCGCTGACGTGCTGTGCACGCACGGGCACTACCTGGACTTCCACGCTCGCCGCACCGGCGCGCGTTCGGGACGGCTGCTCGCTCGGGCGCTGTGGACGATCGCGGTCGGCGGCAAGGAGCACTCGCCCACGGTCGACGACTACGAGGCAACCGTGACGATGCTCACCGCGCTGCTCTATACGATCGCCCAGCTGCCCAACGGAACCCGGGCCCAGCGGCGCGCGTTCGCCGGCTTTCAGGGGCTCGAGCGGGCCGTTCGCCTGGGCACGGCGCCGCTGCGAGGGATCGAGCAGATCGGCGCCTGGTCGTTCTCGCATCTCGGCCTGGGCGACCCGAACCTCGGTCCGGTGGTCGATCGGTGGAGCGCCTCGTATGAGGACGCGCGCTCGCGCGAGTCAAAACGGCGGCGAGACACGGGCGCCCCGGCGGGTGGGGAAGTATCGGGGACGTTCGCTCGCTCGCTCGTCCCGGGCGACCCCTCCGGGCCGGCGGTGAAGGCGTTCGAGGAGGTGCTGCTCAACCTCGGTTGGGCGCGCGACACGAACAAGGTCGTGTTCGCTCACACCCATCAGCCACTCGATGGTGTGACCGGTCCCGGGGGCAACATTCGCTATTGGAACACGGGGTCGTGGATCTACGAGCCCGATCTCCGCACGCGGGAGACCTATATGAGCTACCTGCGCACCGCGTGGCCCGGAACCGCGATCCTGATCGACTCGGACGAGCCCGAGCCGCGCCTGCTTCGGTTGCGCGAGCACCTCAACCCGCTGAACCACACTCCGTGACGGCACGCGGGCGGTGCCTCGGACGCCTCAGAGCGGGCGCGGGGGGCCGATCAACGGCGTCCTGATCGGCCCCGCGAGGCCGATGAACACGACCAGCTGGTAGCCGCCGGGGTTTCGGTTCGGGAGCGGGAGGTTCTTCCAGTTGTTGGCCAGCCAGACGTTGCCCGAGGGGTCGACCTGGACGCCCGTGTTGCGGACGAGGCCGTCGAAGCCATAGCCGGAGGCCGGGCTGATCGGTTGACCGGTGTGGAGTCCGGGCGGACAGTCGGCGGCCGCGCCGCCGCAGAACTCGGACAGCCGCTGGCCGTCGAAGTTGGCCACCCACACATTGTCGTGGCCATCGACTGCCACTCCCCAGGGGCGCGTGATCCCGCCGCCGGTGAACGGGCCGGCGCGGTCCGGCCGGCCGTCCGCGTGTAGCAGGGTGATCGACGGCGGCTTGGCGGGCTTCAGATTGAGGTCGGGACACGGGACATCGAGCACGCCGGATTCGAGATCCACATGTTCCCCTGGATGTCGGCCGCGATCCCGAGTGGCTTGTCCAGTCCACTGCCCGTGATCGGAGATCGAGCGGGGGCGCCATTCGGATTGAGCATCGCGACGGCGCTGTTGCCGTTGCCGGTGACAAACAGTTGCCCCCGCCGGTTCATCGCGATGTCGAATGGCTTGTCGATACCGAGGTGTCGGAAATTGCGCCACGCGTTGGGATTGCCGGCGGTGTAGCGAGTGACGCTGTCATTCCCGCAGTTCGCGATCCAGATGTTGCCCTGACGGTCCGACACCGTGCCCTGGGGCCAGCTCAGCCGCCCTTGCGTGAAGCCACTTGGTGAGGGTGACAGTGCTCTGCCGTTGGGCGCGAACTCCGACACGCTGTTGTGGGGCGGCTGATCTGGACATGCCTTGGCGGCGAAGCCAAAATTCCCCACCCACAGGTTGCCCCGAGGATCGAGTGTGATTCCGAAGCCGGCCCCGTTGAGTCCGCCGCCGGGGTACGGTGAACCGGGAGCCGAGCTCCCCGTCGGCGTGAATTTGAACACCTCCCGCCCACCGCACACGTTCGCCAGCGGGCTCCGGCTGAAGGTGTAGTTATCGGTGACCCAGACGTTCCCGCGCGCGTCGATGGCCATGTTGCCGGGGCCGTTCAGGCTGCGTCCATCGCCGTCGAAGCGCAGCGCCAGCGTCCACGCATCCGGCGCCTGGGTCGGGCCCAGCGCGGGCTGGTAGCGAGCGCCGGCCGAGCGTGCGAGGGCAAACAGCTTTGTGACGTTGTGCGCCGGGTTTCTGGCGATGTCGGCGATCGCCGCCACGGTTCCCTTTGGAGCCCGGCCACCGAGTGGCGTGGCCAGCCGGAACAGGCGCCCACACCGGAGAGCCGAGCGGACGCACGGCACGAGCAGGTTGGCCAGCGAGTTGAACGTGGGCCAAGTCGAGGTCTGAATCCCGTTGGGGAGCGTCTGCAGGATCCGGCTCACCGCTCCGGTACGCGGGTCGGCCAGATCCCCCGCCATCGCGGCACCGTTCTGCGGCCCGGGCGCGCTGCCTCGGACCTGATTACCGGAGATGAACTGGGCGAGCGCGAACCCCATCGCCACCGTCGTCCGCTCGTTGAGGACCACCTTCGGCGGCGCCGGAGCGCTCCCGAGAGCCGATGCCAACCGCACCGCCGCTCCGTTCCCGGCCAGCACGTAGAGCACGTCGCCGGCCGGGAGGCGCTTTGGATACGAGATCCGGAACGATCCGTCGGCTCGCGTCACCGCGCTGCCCAGCGCCACCGGCCCGTTCGCACCCGTCCGATACAGCGTGACTCGGGTCGACGCCAGCGGCACGCCGGCGCTGAGCGCCCGCCCGGCGAGCTGGGCGCTCGGCGGTCCGTTCGCGGCCGTGCCGGCTGGCAACAATCCCGCCATCAGACCGAGGAGGACGGCGAGGACCGCCACCGCGCCACCGGCCACTGGCCCCCGCCTAGGTGTGAAGCCCACGCCGTTGTGAAACAACCTCATCTCCCTCTCCGTTCAGGTCTCGACCAACGCTCACCCCGAGACGGGGGATGGTTTCACAGACGTACGGTGCAAGCGCGGCTTGGCGCGTCGGGGTCACCGACGCGCCCTGGCCGCCTAAGGGCCTAAGCTAAGCGATAACGGACCGGCCGACTTCGAGAGCGATCGAGTCGCCGTCGCGATCGGTGGCGATCACCCGACTGCCGTCGACGATCCGCCCGTCGAGGATCGCCCGGGTCAGTTCCTTTTCCAGCGTGCGGCGGACGTGGCGCTTCAGCGGCCGCGCGCCGAACTCGGGATCGAAGCCCTCGCGGGCCAGCCGAGCGACCAGCTCCGGCGCGACCTCGAGCTCCACCCCGCGCTCCTCGCGCAGGCGCTCGGCGATCCGGCCGCAGATCAGCTCGCCGATCCGCTCCACCTGCTCGGCCGTGAGCGGCTCGAACACGACGATCTCGTCGATCCGGTTCAGGAATTCGGGCAGGAACGCTCGCTTGGCCGCCTCCAGCATCCGGTCGTTGGCGGGCTCCACGGCTCCACCGGCGAACCCGACGGGCCGCTTCGCCTGCCCGGCGCCGAGGTTCGAGGTCATGACCACCACCGTGTTGGTGAAGTCGACCGTGCGGCCCTCGCCGTCGGTCAGGCGGCCGTCATCGAGTACCTGGAGCAAGACGTTCCAGACCTCAGGATGGGCCTTTTCGATCTCGTCCAGCAGCACGACCGAATACGGTCGGCGCCGGACCGGCTCGGTCAGCTGGCCACCGTCGCCGTAGCCGACGTAGCCGGGCGGCGAACCGATCAGCCGCGCGACCGTGTGCGGCTCGCGATATTCGGACATATCGACCCGCACGAGCGCCTTCTCGGTCGCGAACAGTCGTTCCGCCAGCGTCTTCACGAGCTCGGTCTTCCCGACCCCGGTCGGGCCCATGAACAGGAAGCTCCCCAGCGGACGGTCGGGCTCGGCCAACCCGGCGCGCGCGTGACGCACCGTCTCCGCCACCGCTCTCACCGCGTCATCCTGGCCGATCACCCGCCGGTGCAGATCGTCCTCGAGCGCGCCCAACCGCTCGAGCTCGCCCGCCACCAGCTCGCCCACCGGGATCCCGGTGCGCGCGGCGACCACCGCCGCGATCTCCTGTTCGCCGACCGCGTCGGCGCCCTCGTCGACCGCGCCGGACCGCTCGGACAGCTCGAGCTCCAGCTCGTCGATCCGTCGCTTGATCTCGCCGGCCTCCTCATAGGCCTCGGCGTCGACGGCCGCCTGCTTCTCGGCCGCGAGCCGTTCAAGCTCGTCGCGGATCATCGCGGTGCCGGTGCCGATGTCGCGCAGGCGTAGCCGCGCAGCGGCCTGGTCGACCAGGTCGATGGCCTTGTCCGGCAGTCGATACTCGCTGATGTAACGGTCCGAGAGCCGGGCCGCCGCCTCGAGCGCCTCGTCGGTGATCCGTACGCGATGGTGCTCCTCGTACTGCGGCCGCAGCCCGTGCAGGATCTCCACCGTGTCGCGCACCGAGGGCTCCTCGACCATCACGGCCGAGAAGCGCCGGGCCAGCGCCGCGTCGCGCTCGATCCTGCGGTATTCCGCCAGCGTCGTCGCGCCGATCATCCGCAGCTCGCCTCGCGCCAGCATCGGCTTGAGCATGTTCGCGGCATCCATCGCGCCTTCGGCCGCGCCGGCGCCCAGCACCGTGTGCAGCTCATCGACGAACAGGATCACGCGACCCTCGGAGGCCACTACCTCCTCGAGCAGCGCCTTCAACCGCTGCTCGAAGGCGCCCCGGAACTGGGTACCGGCGATCATCCCGGCCAGATCGAGCGCCACCACGCGTACACCGCGCAGCGGCTCCGGTACCTGGTCCTGGGCGATCTTCAGCGCGAGGCCCTCGGCGATTGCCGTCTTTCCCACGCCTGCCTCGCCGATCAGCGCGGCGTTGTTCTTGCGCCGGCGGGTCAGCGCCTCAACCACCTGCTCGATCTCGAGTTCGCGGCCGACCACCGGGTCGATCCGCCCCGCGCGTGCCTCGGCGGTGAGGTCGCGGCCGAAACGGTCGAGCGCCGGAGTCGCCGAACGCTGGCGGGTGGCGTTCCGCTGCCGTAGTGACGGACCTGCGGCGCCCGGGCCGAGGGGGGCGCCGGGGCCGACGGGGCCGCCGGGGCCGACGGGGCCGCCGGGGCCGAGGGGGGCGCCGGGTCCGGCGGGGCCGTCTTCGGGCGTGCCACTACCCTGTTGCTGAGCCATCGCGGCGCGCGCGCAGCGCTCGCACAGCGAGGCGTTCCGCCGTTCACCGCCCGCGACAAACATGACGTCGACGGCCGCCGGCCGCTCGCCGCACATGTCGCAAAGACGGGAATTGTTGTTTTCTGGTTCCACGATTTCTTAGTCTTTCTGGGTATATAAATCTCAGTCGATTTGACTGAGATTTTAGCCGAAATGGCCATCGAGATCAAGCGCCCGACGGGCGGCCACGAGCTAGGCGTCCGCCTCCCGTTACGATCGGTCGGTGTCCTCGGTCGATGTCCCAGCCGGCAGGTCCGGTTTGCTCGCACGGGCGCCGTCGTCCGCGCTCGTGCTCGGCGCCATGGTTTCGGTCCAGTTCGGCTCCGCGATTGCCACCACCGTGTTCGACCGGGTCGGTCCCAGCGGCGCCGTGCTCCTACGCCTGGTCTCGGCCAGCATCGTGCTGCTGATCATCTGGCGGCCCAAGCTCCGGAGTTGGAAAGCCCGAGACCTGCTCCTGCCTTCCGCCTTCGGCGTCGTGCTGGCGGCGATGAACCTGTGCTTCTACCACTCGATCCAGCGCATCCCGCTCGGCATTGCCGTGACGATCGAGTTCGTGGGACCGTTGGCGGTGGCCGTCGCGGGCTCGCGCCGCCGGCGGGATCTCGTCTGGGTGGGCCTGGCGGTGGCCGGGATCCTGGCCCTGACCCACGGAGACACTCACACCCTCGACATGCTGGGCGTGATCCTGGCGCTCATCGCCGGCGGCCTGTGGGGGCTCTATATCGTCTTGAACGCGCGGATGGGGCAGGCCTTCACGGGCGGCAGCGCGCTGTGCCTTTCGATGTGCGTCGCATCGATCGTGTCGCTTCCGATGGGGATCGGCGAAGGCGGCCTGCGGCTCCTCGCCCCGCACACCCTGGCCATCGGCGCAATCGTCGGAGTTCTGTCCTCGGCGATCCCCTATTCGCTCGAAATGGAGGCACTGCGGCGGATCGCCACCAGCCTGTTCGGCGTGCTGATGAGCCTCGAGCCGGCCACTGCCGCGTTCGTCGGCTTCCTCGTCCTCGGTCAGGCGCTCAGCACGCGCGAGATCGCGGGCATCGCGCTGGTCGTGCTGGCCTCAATCGGCGCCTCACGGACAGCGCGCAAGGCCCCGATCGAGCTCTAGCCCGCCCGGGCGTGCGCTCGGTGAGCGGGGCCTAGCCGACCGGCGATGGGAATGGACTGTCAGCGACGCCTAGGCGGGCCACGCGAACGGGGTCAGGTCGAGGTCGCTCGCCCCTCGCTCCACCCACTGCGCGACCGCCTCACCGATCGCCGGCGAGTGCTTGAAGCCATGGCCCGAGCAGGCCGAGACGATCACCACCGCCTCGTGGTCCGGGTGCCGGTCGATCACGAACCGGCTCCCGCGAGTACTGGTGTACAGACACGACACCGTCCGCACGGGGTCGGGACCGAGCCACGGCAGCTGTGGCGCCACGCACCGCCGGTAGACGCCGTCGATCTCCGCCTCGGTGGCCGGATGCTGCCGGCCGTCGGGGACCGTCGTGTGCTCGTAGGTCTCGGTGGCGACCTTGACGCCACCGCTGGGGCCGTCGATCGCGGGGAAGCCGTAGAAGCCGTCAAGGTGAATCACCCCGTCTCGGTCGCCACCGAAGTCCCACACGAACACCGGCATGTCGCGCATCTGCGCGTATCCCTCGCGGATCGGGAACCAGCACAGCAGCTGCCGGTGCACCGAGAACGTGCCGCGGCCCTCGGGGAATAGCTGCGCAATCCACGCGCCGACGCACAGCACCAGTTGGGCGGCCGTGTAGCTCGCGTGGCCGGTGGTCACGGTGACGCCCCCGCGCGACGCCGACCAACTGATGATCGGCTCGCCGAATCGCAGCTCGGCACCGTGGCGCCGGGCCAGCTCGAGCTGCGCCCGCACCGCCCCCTCGGGCCGGACGTAGCCGGCGGTCGGTTCGTAATACCCCTCGATCCCGGGCTGGATCGTGAACATCGGGAACCGCTCGACCAGCTGCCCGTGACTGAGATTCTCGTGCGCGATGCGGTATTGACGCGCCGAGGCTCGCGTCTGGGCGAGAAACGAGCTGCCCTCCGGCGCCATGATCACCCCGCCCGGGTTCTCCAGCAGCCTCGCTCCGGTCTCGTGCTCGATCACGCGCCACAGCTCGTGCGACCGGCGCACCAGTGGCACGTACTCCGCCCCCTCCCCGATCGCCAGTCGAGTGATCCTCGTGTCGCCGTGGGTCGACCCGTACGGATGGGGCGGCTCGTAGCGGTCGAAGCCGATCACCGACACGCCGCGAGCCGCCAGCTGGTAGGCGGCGGCGCTGCCCATCGCGCCCAACCCGACGACGATCACCTCGGCTTGGCCGGTTGCGTTCACCCCTGCAAGATGTCATGCGGGGCAGGCGCTCGCCGATCAGTGGAGCATCTTCAGCGTGTTGTCGCCGTCGTCGACGTAGTAGATCGAGCTGCGGCCGGGGCGAAGGCGAGCCCGAAGAGCGACCCGGCGCCGGTCTTGGTGTCGCTGGTCGGCTAGAGCGTTCTCGACGCAGTGGACCGTGAAGAGCGTGTCGCGGACGGGTTGGGCGAACTTTCCCGTTTGGGTCCAGGGCGGTTGAACCGAGACGCGAAGGTTGGGTGTCTGGATGCGAACGAGCTTCATGAACGCTTCCGTGATGGTCACCGTAACTGGTGCTGCTTCGTTGCATCGACTGCGAACGCGAACCTTGGCAACTTCCCGCCGGGGGGTGGCGGAAAAATGGCGAAGTTCGCCGCCCGCCTCCCGCAGGGGCGTACCTGGGTCGGCGTTTGCCGGCGCCACCGTCAACCGGAGCAACTGCCCCTTTGGGGTGGGAGGCGATTTCCCGAGGTTCGCGACGGCTCGCGGGTGGGAGTTCCTCCTGCCGGGGGCCGGGCGCTCCAGCGCCCCGACCTCCCCGCCAAATAGCGTGGCGGGGCGGCGGCAGCCAAGCCGCCCGAGCGCCCACCAACAGCGACAACGCCCCGCGCCCGCAGCAGCCAACCGCGGCGGCTTGGCTGACGACGACGGACGCGCTACCTGCCCGACAACCGCTCACACCTCCCGCAGGTCCACCACAAGGCACCTCGGCCGGCGTTTCCGCGGAGCTGGGGTATCCACTTCCCTCCCCAATAGATCTCCCAACGACGGCAGGCGCGGCCACGCCCGCATCGAGCTTGTCGGTCACCACGGTGCTGCTGGGGACCATCTCACCATCCCTCAGCTACGCAGGGACGCTCGCCGTCGCGCCGATACCCGGGTCGATGCTGCCGACTCGAAGGATCTCAACCCCCGAGACGACCACTACAAGAGCTCACTCGTGAATCATCCGGAGGATCAGCGCCTATGGGAATCGGGGGAGCCAAGGGAATGCCCAGCTCCGCGGAAACGCCCTTGGAGGTCCGGCCGAGGTTAGGTCGAAAAGGGGGTGGTGCCCGGGTGGGAGGCCAAGTCGACCGTTCCACGCCCGCCCCGGCGCGAGCCCGAACTTCCCAACGGGGGTGGTCAAGGAGCCGAAGAGATGGACGGACAAAGCGCTAACACTCAGGTAGGGGGCGCATCGCCGGCGGTCGCCGGTATCGAGGGCGAGGCGGTCGTGGTCGAGGAGCGGGGCAGCGCGATTTTTCTCGGAGAGCCGGACGAGCCAGCGGCGAGCGAGCCGGCCGAGTCCCAGCCGACCGGGTCCGAGCCAGCTGAGCCTGAGCCGGCCGAGTCCGAGCCGACCGAGTCCGAGCCGACAGCAGCGCATGCGCCGGCCGCCACCAAGACGCCACCGACCTGGCCCCGCGGGATGCTCGCCGCGGCGGCGGCCTTCTACGAATGGCTGGGCCGTCCGCGCGTCCGCCTCGCCGGCACCGGCGTACTCCTGCTGTTCGTCGGCGGACTGGTGTTGACGAACTCAGTGTGGACGTTGCCGCTCGTGTTGATCGGGTCGGTGATGGTCGTGATCGCGTGGATCGGGCCACGGCTCGATGGCCGGTTCGCGGTCGAGTGGGGCCACGCTGGGACCCAGCTCGCGTTTCGCGCCAAGATCAGAGCTGCCGAGCCGCACCGATCACACCTGCTGCAAAGCTCTTCGACCTCTCACGAACTCGTCCGCACGTACCCGCACGCGCCGGACCCACCGAAGCCGGAGATCGTCGACGGCCACGCCGAGACAGTCGAGATTGACGTCGCAGCTTTGAAGGCGCTGATCGCGGCGGTCGAGAGCCGCGATCGCGACGTCACTGCGGTCAAGAGGCGTGACACCGAGGTTTCGAGCGCCAACGGCGGCAAGGGCGGGACCGCGCCCGTTAACCGCCCGGATGGAGAGGACGCCGACCTCCCCGGCGAAGACGACGGCACTGCCGCCGCCGAGGACCGTGACGGCGCGATCGCTGGCACTGAGAGCGACGGGATCTCCTCGGGTGACGCCTTCGTCCTGGGGCACCGAACGCTGCGTGTGGCGTACGGCGACCAGCGCACGTCGGAAGCCAGCTGAGAATCTGGTATCTGCCAGTACCGACGCGCCGTGTGTTGACGCACGGGCGACATATTTGCCGGGGACGGTCTCCAGTGGACCCGATGGCAACCCCCAACTCCGGGAATTAGGCACCGGTCTCACTTCTGAACCTCCCGGAGGGAACCGCGATGTCGCGGAGGTGTTTCCGCGGAGCTGGCTATTCCCCGCTCCCCCTCATCAGTCGGGCGTCGAGCGAAAGCGCGATGGAACTCGCGAACTTCGCGGTCGCGCCGCCAGCCTGGGCGTCTAAGCGACCCATAGGTTCGCTTAGACGCCCAGGCTCGGCCCGACTGGCCCGCTGCGGGGAAGGTGGGCGAGAAACCGGAATATGCGACCGGTTTCTCGCCCACCCTTCGGCTAGTTGCGGTGACCGGGGGGCCCCGTGTGCTGGGAACTGCTGGGGCCCTATGGCCGCACGGCACCAACGGGCGAGCGACCTGGATACCCAGCTCCACGGAAACGCCCCCCGCCGCCCCCAGCCGCCGACGCCCAGAAGCGCCATCCCTAGTCCTCCGGCTTCCCCGCCTCTCCGAGCCTCGGCCCCGGCCGCTCGAGCTCGAACCACACGTGCGTGGTCCCCTCGTGAATCCCCCACCGACTGGACTCCGACTCGACGATCGCCAGCCCCCGCCCGTGCAGATCCTCGAACTCGCTCCGCCGCGCTCGATGCTCGAACCCGGCCCCCTCGTCGATCACCTCGACGAGCACCCGATCGTCGTTTAGGTCGACCCGGAACGTGATCCGCCCCTTGCCGTGAAGGACCGCGTTGGTCACCAGCTCGCTGGCCAGCAGCTTCGCGTTGTGTAGCTCGTCGGCTTCGAGCTCGACCCCCAGCCACGCCGCCAGCGAGCTGCGCGCCACCCAGGGCGCCTCGTGGCTGCGCGGCAGCTCGCGCTCAAACGCGGCGCTACCCACCCGGCCCACCGACCACATCGCAGCGCTCCACCGCCAGTACCGCCGTGTCATCGACCGGCGGCCCCTCGGCGAAGCTGGATAGCTCGGCAGCGATCCGCCGCACGGCGTCGACGGCGCCGGTCGCCTTACGCAACGTTTCGACGAGGCGATCCTCGCCGAACCGCTCGGTCTTCCCGACGGTGTCGATCACCCCGTCGGTGTAGAACACGAGCTGATCCTCGGGCTCGAGCGCCACCGTCGCCACCGACCAGCCCCCACTCTCGTACGCCCCCAGGAACGGCCCGAACTCCCCCAGCCCGCGTACGGCCCCGCCCCGGACCAGGTAAGGCGGCGGATGACCGGCCAGCGCCACGTCGGCAAACGCCCGCCCGCTCGACTCCCGCAACACCGCGCAGCATACGCTGACCAGCGACAGGCGGGGCTGCTCGCGCAGGGCGGAGTTGAGCTCTCCGAACGCTCCGATGGGATCGCCCAAGAGCTTGCCGGCGGCGCGCAACGTGTAGCGCGACAACGAGGTCAGCGTGGCCGCCTCGGCGCCCCGGCCGGCCACATCCCCGACCAACACCATCCAGCCCCCGGGAACCTCGAAGGCGTCGTAGAAATCGCCACCCACCTCGGTCTCGTTGCCGGCCGGCTGGTACAGGCTGGCCAGCTGAAACCTCGGGATCGAAGGGAGCTTGGGCGGCTGCAGCCCCCGCTGGAGGGTGGCGGCGATCCGCGACCGCTCGGTGTACAGCCGCGCGTTCTCGACCGCGGTGGCGGCACGTCGCCCGAGCTCCTCGGCGAGGGCCAGATCCCCCTCGTCGAACGACCGCCCGGACTCGACCATCGCGAGCGTCAGCGCCCCGATCGGCGACCGTCCTCCCAGCGCGAGCGGGACGATCATGATCGAACGCACTTCCAACGACCCTAGGCGCGCCCGCCGCTCCGGCGGAACCGACTCCCCGTCAACCCCCACGTCGGCCAGCAGCAGCGGCTCGCCCGACGTGATCACCTCGCCGGCGCCGTACACCTCGCTCACCGCCACCGTCTCACCTCGCCCGTCAAACGCCGCGACCTCGCACAACCGATCGCCGTCCCCCCGCATCGTCACCCCGCACCAATCGGCCAACCTCGGCACCGCGAGCTTGACCACCCGCTGCAGCGTCTGTTGGTAATCGAGCGACGAGGACAGTTCCTTGCCCGCCTGCGCGAGCAGCTGCTGCGCGAGCTCGGCTCGCTTCAACGCCGTGACATCCTCGATGACGCTGACCACCAGCGACACCGCGCCACTGCGATCGAACACCGGCGTGGCCTTGTTGATCAGCCACCGCTCCTCGCCCGTGGCGCGGACCACGTTCCGGACGAGCATCGGCTCGGCCGGCTCGCCGCGCTGGGCCGAGGCCGCCGGCAGGTCGGCGAGGCTGACCGGCCGGCCACCAGTGTCGAACACGTCGAACCGCGCCATCAAGCTCCCCGGGGGCGCCGCCGTCACCTCCTCCACCGAACCCACGCCGAGCAGCCGGGCGGCGGCGCGGTTGGCGAACATGATCCGCCCAGTGCGATCCCTCACCAGCACCGCCTCGGCGAGGTTGGCGAGCGCCGCCTCGAGCCGCTGCTCGAGCGCGCTCACGGTCTCGGAGAGGCCGGTGTTGTCGAGCGCCAGCGCGATCCTCCCCGCCAGCACCTCCGCGAACTGCAGGTCCCCATCCGAGTAGTCCCGGCCCGAGGGCCCGACCGCGCAGGCCAGCGCACCGACCGTCCGGCCGCGAGACCGCAGCGGTACGAATAGCGCCGACCGCAGGGCCAGCCCCCGCAGCGCCTCCAAATCCGCCGCGTCAGAGGCGAGCTCCCGCAGGTGCTCGTCGGGGACCGGGCTCAGCAGGTGGCTCCTGCCGCTCGCGATCGCACGAGCCGCCCCCACCCCGCCATCGGCCAGCTTGCGCCGGCGCAGCAGCGCGCTCTCGAGCCGCCCGCCGAGCGGACCATCGACGAGCGCCCCGAGCCGTTGCAGCTCGCCGGCGACCGACCCGGCGTCGAGCGTGGCCACGTCGGCGAACGCGGGCACGAGTATTTCTAGCAGCCGCTGCACCGTTTCGGGCAGCGTCAGCGAGCCATCGGCGACCCTCGCCATCGCGGCCAGTAGCTCGAACCTCTCGGACGTGTCCCCAGTGCGCCGCACGTCCGCCCTATTGTCACCGCTCCCCCGCGCGCGAGCGCTGCTCGATCAGCCGCTCGACGCCATCGAGCACGCGGGCGAGCCCGAACGCGAAGTCCGAGTCGCGGTCATCGCCGGCGGAATCGTCAAAGATCCCGGCGTCGAGCGCCCGCTTGACCGCCGGATAGCGATCGCCGTCGACGATCTGCGCGAGCAGCGCGCCGAAGTGGCTCGCCGCCGACGGCGGTCCCTCGCGCTCGGCCTGGGCCAGGTCCGCCGACAGCCGCGCCTCCCAGTACACGTAACCGTTGATGAGCAGCAGGATCTCCGCCTTTTCCTGCTCGCTGAGGCCGGTGTCGGCCATCGCCGCCAGGCCGCGATCCATCCACCCCAACTGGCTCGGCGTCCCCATCAGCCCCCCCACCGGCACGCGCTCCACCCACGGGTGGCGCCGCAGTCCGATCCGCATCGCCCAGCACCACCGCTCCAACCCCGCCCGCCAGCCGCCGCCCGCCTCGGCCAGCGATGCCGGCGGCTCGAGCACGCGATCGAGCATCAGCGCCAGCAGCTCGTCCTTGCTCTGCACGTGCCGGTACAGCGACATCGTCGTGAACCCGAGCCGCTCGGCGACCCGAGCCATCGTCACCGCCTCGATTCCCTCGGCATCGGCCAGCTCGATCCCCGCTTCCACGATCCGGTCGAGCGACAGACCAAGGCGCGCCTCGCGAGGCGCCCGCTCAGCGGGCCGCCACAGCCGCGCCAGCGCAGGAGGCAGATCATCGCTCATTTCGCCTTGCATCATACGCTCTGTTTATGCTATACACATCGCTTATGTCATACGCAATCGAGACCACCCACATCGAAAAGGCCTTCAACAGCCGACCGGTCCTCCAGGGCGTGGACCTCGCCGTCCCGACCGGCTCGGTGCTGGCGCTGCTCGGCCCCAACGGCGCCGGCAAGACGACGATGGTCAAGATCCTGGCCACGCTGATCCACGCCGACGCCGGCACCGCTCGGGTGGCGGGCTTCGACCTCGGTGCCGACCGCCACCGGGTCCGCCGCGCGATCAGCCTCACCGGCCAGTACGTCGCGGTCGACGAGCTCCAGACCGGAACCGAGAACCTCCAGATGATGGGCCGCCTCCACGGCCTCGACCGCGCCACGGCGCGCGCCAGAGCCGCCGAGCTGCTCGACAAATTCGACCTCGCCGACGCCAAGGACCGCCGGCTCAGCACCTACTCGGGCGGGATGCGCCGCCGCCTCGATCTCGCCGCGAGCCTGATCGCCGACCCCGCGGTGATCTTCCTCGACGAGCCGACCACCGGGCTCGATCTCCCGAGCCGCCAGGCGATGTGGAACCTCGTCAAGGAGCTCGTCGACCACGGCGTGACCGTGTTCCTGACCACGCAGTACCTCGAGGAGGCCGATCAGCTCGCCGACCACATCGCGGTGCTCGACCAGGGCCGGATCGTCGCCGCGGGCACCGCCGACGAGCTCAAACGGCGCATCGGCGACCACCGCCTCGAGGTCACCGCCACCGACCAACGAGCATTCGCCCACCTCGCCGCCGGCATCACGCAGGACAGGACGGACTCGAGGACCCTGACGATCTCCGTCCCCACCGACGGGACCGCCGCCCACGTCCGCGCCCTGCTCGACGCGCTCGACCCCGCCGGCACCGCCATCGCCCGCTTCCAAATCCTCAGCGCCACGCTGGACGACGTCTTCCTGGCGCTCACGAAGCCGACCCCGGAGACCGCCCATGTCTGACGCCCTCACCCTCACCACCCGCTGCCTGCGGATCTCGCGCCGGCAGATCGACGCCCTCACCACCGCCCTGCTTCTCCCGGTCCTGCTGATGATCCTGTTCGTCGTGCTGTTCGGCAACGCGATCGACACCGGGACCAAGTACGTCGACTACGTCGTCCCCGGCGTGCTCCTGCTGTGTGCCGGGTTCAGCTCCGGCCTGACCGCCACTGCCGTGTCCCAGGACATGCGGAGCGGGATCATCGACCGCTTGCGCTCGATGGACATCCGCGGCGCCTCGGTGCTCACCGGGCACGTCGCGGCCAGCGCCGCGCGCAACATCACGTCGATGGCGCTCGTGATCGCGGTCGCGCTGCTGCTCGGCTTCCATCCCGACGCCGGCGCGCTCGGCTGGCTGGCCGCGACGGGCGTGCTGCTCGCCTTCATCGTGGCCATCTCGTGGCTAGCGGCCGCGATCGGCCTCCTGACCCGCTCGCCCGAGGCGGCCCAGGGCGTCACCTTCCTGCTGATGTTCCTCCCCTACGCCTCGAGCGCGTTCGTCCCCATCCATACGATGCCCGGCTGGCTCCACGGGTTCGCCGGCCACCAGCCGATCACCCCGATCACCGAGTCGCTGCGCGGCCTGCTCATGAACACCCACGTGGGGTCCAACCTGCCCACCGCGCTGGCCTGGTGCGCCGGGATCACCGTGGTCTCGGTCCTCGCCTCGAGCGTGCTCTTCGAACGGCGCGCCCGCTAACGCCCTAAGCAACCCGGTACAGGATCGCGCCGTCGGCGGGGACGACGGCGCTGATCTTGCCCGTGGTCGAACGGCTCAGATGCGACCACAGATTTGTCAGCTTGTAGCTCTTCCGGCTCGGCAGTCCGACGGCCCCGGCGGTGGTGGTGATCCGCAGCGCCACCGACCCGCGATTGAGCAGCGCGACCGCGCGCTGGTTCCCCACGAGCGGCTTTACCCACACCTGTGCCGATCCGGATTGCGCCACCGCGGTGCCCTGGATCCCGAGCCGGTCCTGGTCCACCGCGATCACCTGCCGGTTCTCGAGCATCTTGATCGTGGTCGCCGACAACTTCCGCGGGTCGCTGCCGAGCATCAACGGCGCCGCGACGATCGCCCACATCGACAGCTGCGCCTTGGCCTCGACCAGCGTCATTCCGAGCTGCGGCCCGAGGTAGTCGGGGTCGTTCCAGTGTCCGGGACCCGCCGCCTTCGGGTGGGCCGCGTCGCGATCGAGGTTGCGCAGGACGTTGACCCACAGGACGCTGCCGGTGCCGCCGATGTCGGTGTCGGTCCGCCAGCTCTGCGCGATCTTGCCCGCCCACTGGTAGTTCGCGTAGGACGAGTTGGCGTAGGTCGGCAGCTTGCCGTTGATCTGACCCGGCACCCAGAAGTTGCACACGTTGAGCAGCATCGGCCGGTGGCTCGAGTTGTTGGCTAGCGCACTGGCGAGCGCGGCGTACAGCGGCCGCGGCCGGAAGCCCTCCTGGCCGGCGCCGCAGAAGTCGACCTTGACGGCGTCAAAGCCCCAGGCGGCGAACTGGTTGGCGTCCTGCCGGTAGTGGCCATAGGACCCCACGCCCTGCCCGGAGCAACCGCTGCGCCCGGCGTCGGTGTAGATCCCGGCCAGCAGATGGCGCTGGTGCAGCCAGCTGGTCAGCCAGCTCAGCCCGTGTGGCCACTGCGTGCGGCTGACGATCAGGTTCCCGCGGCTGTCGCGAGCGCCGCTGGCCCAGCCGAAGTCGAGCCACACGATTCGGTAGCCGGCCCCAGCCAGCCCGTCGGAGACCATCGTGCCCGCCACGGAAGTGATCGTCTGCTCGTTGAATACGCCGCCCACTCCGTAGTAGGTGTTCCAGCCCATGTACGGAACCGGGGCGAGCGTGGCCGCGCGGGCCGCGCCGGCCGGCAGCGCTAACCCAACCACCACCAGGACGAGCACGCGCCACCGTTGACAGCAGGTGCGCAAGCGGACCATGGTAGGCGCTCACCGTCCGTCCGGCGCCGCAAACAGCCACGCCGCCGCGTTGATTAATCAGGTTCGGCTCCTGAAGGCGTAGCCGCTCGCCATCGACCGGGGGCGGCTCTCGAGCGACGGATGCGTATCGTGCAGTCGATGACCGAGGTCATACCTGGACTGTGGCGCTTCGAGGCGATCCACCCCGAGTGGACCGAGGACGAGGGCGGTGCGGACGGCTGGGAGGCCAGCGTCGCGTGGTGGGCGGTCGCGAGCACCGCCGGAATGATCCTGATCGATCCGCTCGTCGATGATTGGCCGGCGCTCGATGCGCTGATCGCCCCGCACGGAGGTTGCGCCGGCGTGGTCCGGACGTGTCATTGGCACCAACGCAGCGTCGCCGAGGCGGCGTCGCGCTACGACGCCGAAGTGTGGGCCGGACCCCACAGCGGGGCGTACCCGTTCGACCACGACGTGAGCCAGCACGATGAGCTGGTCGGCGGGCTGCGCGCGTATCCGCTGGAGCGGACCGACGAGATCGCGCTCTGGCTGCCCGGCCAGGCCGCCCTCGTGTTCGGCGACGCCATGCTGCGCCGCGTCGACGGAGAGCTGCGCATGTGCCCGGAGTCGTGGACGATGCCGGAGGGCGGGACGAAGCGGTTGCGTGCCCTGCTCCGGAACCTCGCGGGGCTGCCCATCGAGAACGTGCTCGTCTCCCACGGGCCGTTGGTGCTCGGTGACGGCGTGGACTCGCTGCTGGCCGCGACGGAGTAACCAGCCGCGATAATTCACTCGATGTGGCTGGCGGGCCGTCGATCCCACGGGGGCGTCTGGAGGGTCGCAAGCCTGCTGCTGGTCGCGGGCGTCCTGGTTTCGTGCGGGACGCGGACGACGTCGCCGGCGGCCGGCACCTTCACGCCACGGACCGCGGGGGTCCTCACCGTCGCCACCTCGGTCATCCCGACGCCCGGATTCTGGGAGGGAACCGCCAGCCACCTCGTCGGTGGGCTCGAGTACGAGCTGGCGCAGGACCTCGCCGAGCGGTTTGGGCTGAAATCCCTCCGAATCGTCATCGTGCCCTTCTATCGGATCGTGACCGGACACCTCGGCGGAGCCGACCTCGCGCTTGACTTGATCACCCCGACGTCCACGCGCGGCCAGTACCTCGACTTCTCGAGCCCGTACCTCAACGCCGCGCCCACCGTGGTCGTGCGCAGTGGCACCGGGATGCCGGACCTCGATACGGCGCAAAATCTCACCTGGGGAGCCGTGCGGGGAACCACTTTCGTCGACCTCATCAACACCCTGATCACGCCCGACCAACCTTTGCGACTGTTCGACGACTCGAGCGCGGTCGTCACCGCCTTGCAGCGCGGGACGATCGACGCCGCCCTGTTCGACCTTCCTCTGGCTGTCGTCACCGCCCGCCGCTCGGACGGCCGGCTCGATGCCGTGGCCCAGCTGCCGCAGCCCGAGAGCATCGCCGCGGCGTTGCCCAGGGGGTCGGGCAACATCCAAGCGGTCTCCTCGGCGATGCGGGCGTTCATCGCCGACGGGACCATCGACCATCTCCTCACCGTCTGGGTCGGGGCGTCCGCGGCCGACGCCGAGAAATCGATCCCGTTGCTGCACACGCTCCGATGAGCATCGTCGCGGGTATCACCGTCAAACCCCCCGTCGGGGCCCCGTGGGAGTTCCTGGTTCTCTTCCTCGTCGTCATCATCGGCCCGCCGCTGCTCCAGCGAGCGCGCCTGCCGGGGATCATCGGGCTGCTGATCGGCGGGTACCTGATCGGCCCCTACGGCCTCGACGTGATCGGCGCCGGCAACACGACCGTGCCGGAGCTGGGCCAGCTCGGGCTCCTTTACCTGATGTTCGTGGCCGGCGTCGAGCTCGACCTGGCGCTGCTGCGGGTCCACCGCCGTGCCGTGGTCACGTTCTCGCTGCTCACGTTCACGTTCCCGCTCACGCTCGGACTGATCGTCGCTTTCTCGTTGCACTGGAGCGCGCCGGCCGCCTTCCTGCTCGGCTCGTTGTTTGCCTCCCACACGTTGCTCGTCTATCCGACGGTCAGGGCCGCCGGCCTCTCGGGTCACCCGGCGGTCGCCACCGCGGTGGGCGCCACCGTGATCACCGACACCCTGTCGCTGGTCACGCTGGCCGCGGTGTCCGGCTCGCAGCTGGTCGGTGGCGGGCCGGCAACCATCGCCGTGCAGATCGTGGTCGGCCTCGTCGTCACTGTCGTCTTCACGCTCGTCATCCTGCCGCGCGTCGTCCGCCTCGCCTTCCGTCAGCTCGGCACCGATCGCGTCGTCCGTTACCTGCTCGCGATCGCGTCGTTCCTGGCCGCGGCCACCGTGGCCGCGAGCTTCGGCATCGAGGGCATCGTCGGCGCGTTCTTCGCCGGGCTGGGTCTCAACCGGCTCGTTCCCAACGAGGGGCCGCTGATGGACCGGATCGACTTCTTCGGCTCCGCCGTGTTCGTGCCGGTGTTCCTCGTCTCGGTCGGCATGCTGCTCCAGCCGAGCGTGATGATCCAGCCGACGACCCTGAAGTACGCCGGCCTGTTCATCGCCGCCTCGATCGGCGGCAAGACGATCGCCTCCGCCGTGGCCGGAAAGGTGCTCGGGTACTCGCGGCCCCAGGCGGGGCTGATGCTGGGACTGACGATTCCCCAGGCCGCGGCCACGCTCGCCGCCACCGTGATCGGCTTCAACATCGGCCTGTTCGATCAATCCGTCGTCAACGCAGTGCTCGTCCTGATCCTCGTCTCGATCCTCGTGGCCACGCTGATCGTCGATCGCTCGAAGTCGCTCGTCCCGGTGCCCGCCCGCGACGCTCACGACATCGGCCGAAGAATCCTGGTCGCGCTCGAAGATCCCGCTCAGGCCGCGATCGGCTTTGCCATCTGCGCCCGGATCGCCGCTCCCGAGACCGGCGTCGTGCGCGGCCTGCTCTACTGCTCGCCGTCCCAAGCGCGCGCGGCCGAGCCCGAGCTGAGCCAACTCCGGAGCGCCGGATATGCGGTCGGACTGGACACCGACCCCATGCTGCTCGTCCACGGCTCGCTCGCCGAGGCGGTAACGAACGTGATCGCCGCACAGCAACCGACGTTCGTCCTCGTCGGCCAGCGGAGCGCTTCGGCCTCGCCTGCGTTTGGGAGCTCCGCGGAAGCCATCGCCGCGGCCACCGCATCACCGGTCGCGATCCTGGTCGGCGATGCCACCAAGATCCGGGAGGTCGAGTTGATCGAGCCGGACCACACCCCCGACCGGCCCACGAACGGCGCCAGCTCGCTCGCCGCCGAGCTCGCCTCGCGCATCGGGGGCAAAGCGCTCAGCACCCGGCGGGCCGGCGACCACCCCCTCACCGGTGACCTCCGCCCAGGGCAGCTGCTGATCGCCCCGGTGACCTCGTGGCAGTTGATGGCCGCCTCCGACCCGCCCGAGGGAGCGGCTTTCGTGTTCGTGCTCGAGCCCGCGGGCTGGCCCGGCAGCGCCTCCACAATGGCCCTGGCCGATCGCGACCCGAGTCGTGGGTCGAGCTGACAACGCTTATCTGGACCTGCTCCACTCGCCGGCGGTCCGCGCGCAGGCGCTGGCGGGCCTGATCGCGCAGGTCACGCAGGGCGCGGCCGCGATCGGGATCATCCTCGTCGTCCGCGCCGAGCACGGCTCGGTGGCGCTCGGCGGCGCCGTCGCGGGGGCTTTGTCGATCGCGGCCGGACTCGCCCGTCCGGTACAGGGCCGGCTGATCGACCGCCGGGGCTCGAAGGGCGTGATCGCGCTGTGCGGCGTCCTCCACGCGGCGGCGTTGATCAGCGTGGTGGTGCTGGCCGAGGTCCATGCCCCGGGTATCTGCTTGGTCGCGGCGGGAGCGTTGGCCGGCGTGGCTTTGCCGCCGATCTCGACCAGCATGCGGGTGATCTGGGGCACCCGCAGCGCAGTGGCCCGGCGCACGGCCGCCTACAGCCTGGTCTACCTGACCCAGGAGCTCTCGATCCTGACCGGACCGCTGCTGCTAGCCGTCTTGATCGCCGCCGCCAGCGCGCAGGCCGCGCTGATTGCCGTGGCCGCCGTGGCCGGGGCCGGCACGCTCGGCTATGCCGCGGTGGCCGGGACGTCGATCCGTCCGCGGCGCTCGACGACCGCGCCGCGCACGCTCGCCGCGCTACGCCCACGAGCGGTCCGTGAGATGGTGTGCGTCGCCGCGCTGATCGGGGCCACACTCGGTGGGCTCGAGGTGGCGGTGCCGATCTTCGCCACCGAGCACGGGGCGCCGGCGGCGAGCGGCCTTCTGATCGCGACCCTCTCGATCGGCGGGATCGTCGGCGCGGTGGTCTACGGCAGCCGGCACTGGGCCAGCTCGCCGGCGCGGCGGCTGGCGGTGACCCTGGCGCTCCTCACCGGGTTGCTCGCGCTGGCGGTCGGTGCGTCCACCCTGGCTGAGCTCGGCGCTCTGCTGCTGCTCGCCGGGCTGTTTCTCAACCCCAGCCTGACCACGGTGTCGTTGCTCGTCGACCGGCACGTCGAGCACGGCGCCGCGGCCGAGGCATTCGGCTGGCTGTCATTGGGGATCGCGGGAGGGACCGGTCTGGCGGCGGCGATCGCCGGCGTCGTGGCCCACCGCGGCTCCCCGACTCCGGCCTTGATCGTCGCCGCCGCCGGCGGCGCCGCCGCGACCTTGCTCGCCGTGGCCACCAACCACGACCGGCAGCACGAGGGTCATGAACGTGCTATTCGGGCTCTGCCGGTAGCCGGCGAACGGGTCGCAGACAACGAAGCCGGCGCTCGCGCAGAGGGCTCGCCCGGGCGCGAAGGCCGGCTGTGACCCGATGCGGATCCTGAAGAACGTGACCGCGGGATCGAGCAGAAAGGGGCCACTTAGTGACGGGAGCGCGACCGTCCCGGGTAGCCGTCGGCCACCGCGTAGAGGCGTGCGGGGTCGGGCTCGCCGGGCGCCTTGCGCTTGTTCTCGGTCAAATCGGGCGGGCGCATGGAGCGCGGAATCGGGCTGCCGTGTTGCAGCGCGGTGGCGGTCAACTTGCGCGCCGGGACCGCCGGCACCTCCAGCGTCCGGGCAACCTCCAACACGCGCTGGCGCTTGTCCCACCTCACGATCGGCAGGGCGAGGGCGACGACCATGGCGTACTGAGCCCGCATCCCATGCGCGTGCAACTCGATCTGTCCCCACAGCGCGACCGCCCCGGCGACGATGTCCCTCGTCGTCGCCGATGATCCGCGCGGCGGCGGCTTGTACCAGGCGTAGATGCCGCACGTGCAGCCGTTGGCAGGAGCCGGTTCCTCGTGGGTGCACCGATCGCAACGCGCGGTCTGGACGCCCCGGCCCCACCGATCGGTGGCGCGGAAGGACCACAGCTCGGTCCCGCGCAGGCGCCAATGTCGGTAGCCGATGACGGCGGTGACGAGGTCGGGCGCCGCGTCCATCGGCTGTGCTCGCTAGTGAGTTGGCTCGCGAGGGCGTTCCGGCTCGCGCGGGGCCGGTTCCCGCGGCTCGGGAACCTGAGGCGGCTGCCGGGGCGCCGGAATGTCGAGCGGTTCGACCGTGATCGTCTTCGAGGGGCCATCCAGCGTGGCAACAAGCCGATCAGCAGATGGCCTAACTGGTTTGGATTGGTGGTTCATGGCCTGCACTTCGCCAATCGTACCGCCCATGCGGGAACAACTTCCGCAACCGTTCGAGGACCGTTCGGTAGAGCCCCGCGGCCATTTCCTCCTGATCCAACGCCACCGTGTAGGCCGCGAACGTTCCCTCGCGACCGGAAGCGGGCGCGTTCGACCATTGCACGTAGGCGTGGTCGGCCGCGGCCGAGGCCTCGCGCCAATCCACATAGCGTTCGACGACCTCGTCGACCAGCCGCTCGGACGCTGCCGCGTCGGCGACGTTCGGATAGCTGCCCGGGGGCATCATCTTGATCAGTTGACGCATCGAGGGCGCGAAACATTCCCGATCAGCGGATGCTCGCCCACTGCGCGTTGCTCGCCGACCTCGGCCACGCGGGCGAGCTGGCGATCGCGCTCCGGATCGCGTCCATGATTCGACTCACGAGCGAGGCCCGATCGGTCAGCAGCGCTTGCCGCAGCTGTTGCCACTGCTCCGGCGACGGCTGTGCGCGAACTCGGCTCATGCGCGGGCGCGGTGAGCTTATCCCGTTGTACTTCCGTTGTAGCCGCCGACAAGCAAAGTCGTGTCAGCGTCCATTGCGGCCCGCGCGGCTTGGGTGCATGCTAGTGGCCCCCAGACGCCACGATTGGAAACCGCCGAGGAGAGGAAGACCCACATGAGCAACCTGGCCCAGCACTTGACCGACGCGGCCCAGCGCTACCCGGACCGCACCGGGGTCAAGCTCGACGAGACCGAGATCCCCTATCCGGCATTCGACGCGGCCGCGGCGGCGGTGGCCCAGTTGCTGCGCGAGAAGGGCATCGCGCCCGGCGACCGGGTCGGCCTGATGCTGCCCAACGTGCCCTACTTCGCGATCGTCTACTACGGCATCCTGCGCGCCGGGGCCGTGGTGATACCCATGAACGTCCTCCTTAAGGAGCGCGAGACGGGGTTCTACCTGTCCGATCCGCAGGCCAAGGCGGTGTTCGCCTGGCACGATTTCGCCGACGCCGCCCAAGCCGGGGCCGACCACGCCGGCGCCGAGTGCATCGTGGTCAAGCCGGGCGAGTTCGAGCGGCTGCTCGCCTCGGTCGGGGTGGGCGACAGCGCGGTCGAGCCCCGTGAAGACGACGACACCGCGGTGATCCTCTACACCTCGGGAACCACCGGGCAGCCGAAGGGAGCCGAGCTGACTCACGGCAGCTTGGGGCTCAACGCGGCGGAGTGCGTGAATCTGTTCGAGTTGAGCGAACAGGGCGAGATGATCCTCGGCGCGCTCCCGCTGTTTCACGCCTTCGGCCAGACCTGCGCAATGAATGCCAGCGTCTACTCGGGCAGCTGCCTGACGTTGATTGCGCGCTTCGCGGCCGGCAAGGCGCTCGAGATCATCCAGCGCGACCGCGTGACGGTGTTCGAGGGCGTGCCGACGATGTTCTCGGCCATGCTCCACGAACCGAACCGAGACCAGTACGACACCTCCTCGCTGAAGCTGTGTGCCTCGGGCGGGGCGGCCATGCCGGTCGAGGTCCTGCGACAGTTCGAGGAGGCGTTTGGCTGCATCATTCTCGAGGGCTACGGTCTCAGCGAAACGTCCCCGGTGGCCTCCTTCAACCACCCCGACCGCGAGCGCAAGGCCGGCTCGATCGGCACCCCGATCGACGGCGTCGAGATGAAGGTAGTCGACGAAGACGGCCACGAGGTGCCCCAGGGCGAGGTCGGCGAGATCGTGATCCGCGGCCACAACGTGATGAAGGGCTACTGGAACCGACCGGACGCCACCGCCGCCGCGATCGACGCCGACGGCTGGTTCAAGACCGGCGATATGGCCCGGATCGACGAGGACGGCTACTTCTTCATCGTCGACCGCAAGAAGGACCTGATCATCCGCGGCGGCTACAACGTCTACCCGCGCGAGATCGAGGACGTGCTCTACGAGCACCCCGCGGTCCGCGAGGCGGCGGTGATCGGCGTCCCCCACGATGAGCTCGGCGAAGAGGTGGCGGCCGCCGTCGCGCTCAAGGCCGGCGCCACCGCCACCGCCGATGACCTGCGGGCCTACGCCAAATCACAGGTCGCGGCCTACAAGTACCCCCGTCACGTGTGGATCGTCGACGAGCTGCCCAAGGGCCCAACCGGCAAGATCCTCAAGCGCGAGATCGAGGTGCCGGAGTCCGAGCGGACCGGCGCGGCGAGCTAGGTCACGGTCATGGCTGCGCAACGCGGAAACTCGACGAGCAACAACACGGCGCCCGAAGACGGTCAATCAGGTCGCGCCAGCACCGGCCAGGCGGCGCGGGCGGGGCTCGACGTGATGCTGAGCGAGGCCGCCGCCGGTGGCCCGCCGAGGTTCGTCGCCCCCGGGGCGGGGGTCAAGGTCGGCTTCGGCCTCGCCCTGCACCCGTTCAGCGTCATCAACCGCACCGCCGGGCTCACGGCCGAGCTCGCCCGGGCGGCCACCGGTCGCTCGGAGCTCGTGCCCGCCAAGGGCGACCGGCGGTTCGGCGACCCGGCCTGGCAGGACAACTGGCTCCTGCGCCGGCTCCTCCAGGGCTACCTCGCCCTGGGCGACACGGTCGACGGGCTGATCACCGACGCCAAGGTCGACTGGCGGGCTGAGCGGCGCGCACGGCTGGCCGCCACGAACGTGATCGACGCGCTCGCCCCGACCAACTTCCCGTGGTCGAATCCGACCGTTATCAAGGAGGTCGTCAACACCGGCGGCGAGAACCTGGTACGCGGGGCGCGGCTGTTTGTCCAGGACGTCTCGCGGCCCCCGCGACTCCCGGCCACGGTCGACACGAGCCAGTTCGAGGTGGGCGGCAACCTCGCCGTGACGCCGGGGTCGGTCGTCCTGCGCACGGACGTATTCGAGCTGATCCAGTACAAGCCGTCGACCGAGCAGGTGCGCGAGGTGCCGCTGCTGTTCGTCCCGCCGACGATCAACAAGTACTACATCCTCGACATCTCCCCCGGGCGAAGCCTCGTCGAGCACTACGTCGCCCAGGGCCAGCAGGTGTTCACGATCTCGTGGCGCAATCCCGAACAGGCCCAGGGCCATTTCGACTTCGACACCTACGCCCAGGCGGTGGCCGAGGCTCGCGACGCCGTCGCCTCGATCGCGGCCCACCCCAGCGTCCACGTCGCCGCGGCGTGCTCGGGCGGGGTGGTCACGGCGGGCCTGCTCGGAGCACTCGCTGCCACCGGCGAGCAGGTCAAGGTGGCCAGCCTCACGCTGATGGTATGCGCGCTCGACAACGACACCGAGGGCACGCTGAACGCGTTGGCCACGCGCGACGTGGCGGCGGCCGCGGTCGCCGAGTCGGCCCGCAAGGGCTACCTCGACGGGCAGGCGCTGGCTGGCGTGTTCACCTGGCTGCGGCCGAACGACCTCGTGTGGTCATACGTGGTCAACAACTACCTGCTCGGCAAGGCGCCGCCGGCCTTCGACATCCTCTACTGGAACCAGGACACCGTCCGCCTGGCCGCCGGCCTGCACCGCGACTTCATCCACCTGGGACTCGACAACTCGTTCGCCCACCCGGGCGCGCTCGAGGTGCTGGGCTCCCCCGTGGATCTCGGTCAGGTCGACCTCGACACGTACTTCGTGGCGGGGCTGAACGACCACATCGTGCCGTGGGAGAGCGCATATCGCGGGGCCCAGCTGTTCGGCGGCACGCGGCGGTTCGCGCTCTCGAGCAGCGGCCACATCCAGGCGCTCGTCAACCCGCCGAGCCCCGACAGCCGCTCCAGTTACCGCGTCAGCCAGGACCTCGAGCCCCCGCCCGAGGAGTTCCTGGCCCAGGCGCCGCGGCTGCCGGGCAGCTGGTGGTCGGATTGGGACGCGTGGCTGGCCGAGCGCTCCGGCGAGCGCAAGCCAGCGCCCGAGGCCCTGGGCAACGACGAGCACAAGGCCCAGGCCAAGGCCCCGGGGACCTATGTACTTGCTCGCTGAGCCCCCGCCCCCGGTCGAGCCCGACCGTTGGTGGGGGGACCACCTGCGCGAGACCCGGTGGGGACTCGAGCTGTCCCGGCTGCTCGTCGATCCCGTCTTCTGGGGCCAGGGGGTGCCTCGCGGCGACGGCCGTCCGATCGTGCTCATGCCCGGGTTTGGCGGCGGCGACCAGACGCTCGTCGTGCTCGCCTTCTGGCTGCGGCGGATGGGCTACCGACCGGGCATGTGTGGATTCGTGGCCAACGTCAGGTGCTCGGATCGGGCGCTGGGCGGGGTCGAGCGCCGGGTCGAGCGGTGCTACGACCGCTACGGGCGCCGGGTCGCCATGATCGGGCACAGCCGCGGCGGGCACTACGCCCGCGCCCTTGCCCACCGGCGACCCGAGCTCGTCTCGCACGCGATCACCGTCGGCGCCGGCCTGCGCGAGATGCTCGCCGTCAGCTATCCGACCCAGCTCGCCGCCACCGGCGTGCGTAAGGTGCTGTTGCGCAGTGGCCGCGCCGGCTCGCCGCTGTGCCTCACCGCCGACTGTGACTGTGCGTTCACCCGCGACTACACCGGCGCGTTTCCCGAAGACCGCGTGCGCCTGACCAGCATCTACTCCAAGGAGGACGGGGTGATCCGCTGGCCGTCGGCGGTCGTGCCCTACGCCGACTGCGTTGAGGTCACCGGCAGCCACGTCGGGCTGATCTTCAACCGCAAGACCTACCGCGCGATCGCCACCGCGCTCGCACAACCAGAACTGCCACCGCATCCGATTGGAGAGCCCCCATGCTGACCGCGCCCTCGCTGTTCGAAGATCTCGGCCACTCGCTGTCCACCGATTACTTCTTCCTGCGCGAGCAGCTCACCGACGATCAGCTCGAGCTGCTCCGCCGCGTTCGCGTGTTCGTCGACGATGAGGTGCTGCCGGTGATCAGCGGCTACTGGGAGCGCGCCGAGCTGCCGTGGCCGCTGATCCAGCGCGTCGGCGAGCTCGGAATCGTGGGCGAGGACATCACCGGCTACGGCTGCCCCGGCCTCGACCCGATCTCCTGCGGGCTCGTGCATATGGAGCTCAACCGCGGCGACGGCAGCCTCGGCACCTTCCTCGGGGTCCAGGCCGGGCTGGCGATGAAGTCGATCGCGCTGCTCGGCTCCGAGGAGCAGAAGCAGCGCTGGCTGCCGGCCATGGCCCGGATCGAGAAGCTCGGCGCCTTCGCCCTCACCGAGCCCGACCACGGCTCGGACTCGGTGTCGCTGTCCACCACCGCCGAGCGCGACGGCGACAGCTACGTGCTCAACGGCGCCAAGCGCTGGATCGGCAACGGCAGCCTCGCTGACGTCGTCGTCGTATGGGCCCGCGGCGAGGACGGTCGCGTCCACGGCTTCCTGGTCGAGAAGGGCACCCCGGGCTACAACGCCACCGTGATCGAGGGCAAGGGTTCACTCCGGGCCATCTGGCAGGCCCAGATCGAGCTCGAGGACGTGCGCGTTCCGGTCGAGAACCTGCTGCCGGGCTCCAACAGCTTCAAGGACACCGCCGTGATCCTCGCCGGCACGCGCACCACCTGCGCCTGGGCCGCCCTCGGTCACGCCGTCGCCGCCTACGAGACCGCCCTCACCTACGCCAAGCGCCGCGAGCAGTTCGGCCGGCCACTGGTCAGCTTCCAGATCGTCCAGGACCGGCTGGTCAAGATGCTCGCCGAGGTGACCGCGATGCAGCTCTACTGCCTCCAGATCGGCCGCCTGGCCGAGCGCGGCCAGCTCACCGACACGATCGCCGGCCTGGCCAAGCTCAACAACACCCGCAAGGCCCGTCAGATCTGCGCCGAGGCGCGCGACATGCTCGGCGGCAACGGGATCCTGCTCGAGAACCACGTCATCCGCCACATGACCGACATCGAAGCGATCCACACCTACGAGGGCACCGAGACGATGCAGACGCTGATCGTCGGTCGCGACATCACGGGGGTCGGGGCGTTCGTCTAAGCGGTGGATACGATGGCCGCCGTGGGGACGATCGATGACGTGATCGCGCAGATGGAGCGGATCGACGCCTCGCTGCCCTACAAGGACGGGGTCGCGTATTTCAACCGGCTGTATCTCCAGGTGACGAAGTCCGTCCTCGTCGCCAGCCAGAAGACCACGTTCGAGGATCCGGCGTTTCTCGACCTCCTCGACGTCGTGTTCGCCGGCCTCTACTTCGATGCCGAGGCCACGCTCGCCTCGGGCGCTCCGTGCCCCGCGGCGTGGCGTCCGCTGATCGAGGAGCGGGCCGCGCCGCGCGAGCCGATCCAGTTCGCGCTCGCGGGGATGAACGCCCACATCAACCACGACCTGCCGCTGGCCGTGGTCCAGACGTGCCAGCAACTCGGCATCGCCGTTGACGACGACAGCCCGCAACACGCCGACTACGAGCGGGTCAACGCGATCCTCGCCACCGTCGAGACCCAGGTCGCCGGCTGGTTCGATTCGGGCCTCATCGCCGACGTCGAGGACGTCGTACCCCAGCACGTCGCCAACGCGCTCGCGATGTGGTCGGTCGTCACCGCCCGCGAGATCGCCTGGGACCACGCCCGCGTCCTCTGGAATCTGCGCGACCGGGCCGACCTCGCGAGCGCCTACGCGGACCTGCTGGCGCGGAGTACCGAGCTCTCAGGTTGGGCGATGCTCGTCTGACCGCGGCGCCCGGTCGGCCGCGACCACCACCGCCTCTCCTACGTGACCTTGATCGTCAGCGTGGCCGCGGCGTAGTCGACGTGTGAGGCGGTGCAGCGATGCACGCCCTTGGCTGCGCCCTTCTTGAACTTGAGCTCGACCTTGCCCGCCGAGTTGGTGCTCCCGTGCTTGCCCAGGCACGAGACAAACGCGGAATGGATCGGTTGGCCGGCGTCGGTCACGGTGAACGTGACGGTCTTGGACTTCTTGTGGCTGAACGAAGTCGGCGTCGCCGTGAACGTCAGTCCTGGCAGGACCTGCGTCTGGAACAGCCCGACCGGGAACCCCGGTGTTCCCAGCTGGTCGGCGATCACGAGATCGAGTCGCGCCGAGCTGCCCTCGGCCTGAAGGTCGTCGAAACCGAACGTGTTGGCAGGCGTCGGCGTGCTCCTGACCGCTCCCCACTTGGTCACGGCGATGTTCGTGCGGACTGAGTGGATCACGTTGGCGTTGTTCGCATCGTTGAACCACGCCACGGACATATTGCCCAGCGTGTCACCGGCGAGCGCCACCCGCGCCCCCGTGACGTGCTGCGACCCCGGCACGACCATCGGCTTCGACGAGCCGACTTTCCACAGGTCGACGTGGGCGCATGGCTCGGCCGAGTCGGCCACGCAGTAGGCCATGTAGACGCCTCCGCCTGGCCGCGCGGCGAGCGCGACCGGTTCCTCCGGCTGATTGTTTTCAAACGGAGTGATGTGGGTCGCCGAGTCCGGCGCCTCCATCGGCGGGCCCTGGGTGGGGAGGATCCGCTCCACCCAGTAGGCCTGCTTCACCGAGGCTTGAAACCATGCCACATAGACCGCGCCGGTCTTGGTGTCGGTCACGGCCCAGGGATTGCCCTGGCTCGATCCTGAGGTCGGCGTGATTGTGCCGTCGGGGCTCACGGCCGGGCAGCTGGGGTCGACGCCGACATGGAACCCATGGCCCCCGGCAAAGACCGCCACGGGCGTCGTCTGGTTCGACTCCACCGTGGCGGCGATGTTTCCCACTCCGACGGTGGCGGAGCTCAGCGAGCCGGTAACGAGGTTCCAGGACGAGCCGTTCGTGCTGGTCTCGGTGAAGATCGCACCGTCCACATAGCAGCCAGACGAACCGGTGTTGCCCTCGAAGATTAAGCGGATCCCGGATCCGTTTGGCACGAGTCGCGGATCCGGCTCGAGCGTGGCCCATCCCGAGAGGGCCGTCCCGGTCGCCAGGAGCTTGCCCGCGACCGAAATCGTCGACGTCCCGTAGGACTGAGTGGTGTTGCTCGCGCGCTTGGCCAGCCACACGAGATGGAGATTCTTGTCCGCCGTCCGGAGCATGCCGAAGCTGTCGCCGCCGTTATCGGTAGTCCCCAGCCTCGTCCACACTCCCGGGCCGCCGGCCAACGCGGCCCCCGGAGCCGCCAGCAACGACAGGCCGGCGATGACTCCAGCCGCCCATACCCGGTACCTTCGCCCCCACATTCGGCACCTCCTCAAGTGCACCTCGACGCGAGCGAACCGGCGCCGAGTATAACGCCCATTTCTGAGGGGTGGCCTTAGGTCACAAAATATGGCCGTCGTGGTTTATAGGGCTGTGGAGTCACCCAGCGGCGAGACCGACGCCGAGCTGCTCGCGGCCGCAGCGCACGATCCCGACGCGTTTGGCCGCTTGTACGATCGCTACGAGGCGCCGGTGGCGGGCTACCTGATGCGGCGCACGGGCGCCGCGGAGGTCGCGGCCGATCTCACCGCCGAGGTGTTCGCCGCCGCGCTGGAGGCGGCACCCCGATACCGGCCCGATGGCCCGACGGCCGCGGTCTGGATCTTCGCCATCGCGCGCAACACGCTGTTCAAGAGCGCCCGGCGCGGTCGCGTCGAAGCCCACGCGCGGCGCCGGCTGGGGATGGAACCGGTCGAGCTCCAGGATGACAGCCTCGCGCGGTTGACCGCCGCCGAGGGCGAGCGCTGGGTGCGCGAGATGCTGGACGGTCTGCCCGCCGACCAGCGCGAGGCGATCCGCGCCCGCGTGCTCGACGAGCGGGGTTACGAAGAGATCGCCCAGGAGGTACGGACCTCCGAGCTCGTTGTCCGCAAGCGCGTGAGCCGCGGCTTGGCCAAGCTGCGCGAGCAAATGGAGAGATCGGCATGACACTGCTTCCGGAAGTCCGCGCCGAGCTCGTGGCAACCGCCACTCGCCGTGCGGCCCTCATCAAGCCCGGGAGCAAGGCGCGCCACCACTCAGGCACCTTGACGCTCGCGCTTGGCGCCGTAGGCGCGCTGGCGGTGGCGATTGTCGCTCTGTTTGCGCTCGGGCACCGGGCGCCGACGGCCTCGACGAGCCAGGTTCCTTCGGGCGCGCGGGCGCTGATCGCCAGGCTGGCGGTGCTACGCCGGCCCCAGACGCCGGCCGATCGCAGCTATCCATCGATCGCGGTTCGGCAAAACCGGCTCGAGCGTACCCAGCCGATCGCGAGTCTGACCCGGCTGGCCGCGACCGTCACCGCACCCGGCGTGGGGCCGATGCGGGTCTACCTCATCGTCCGCCGGGACGCAGCCCTCCCCATAACCGTGCGCGCCACCGCGGTCGCCGCGGATGGAAAACGGTTCACCAGAAGCTTCGCCTTGTCGGCCCACCGGCTCGGAGTCCCCGGCGGAGTGCAGTCGGGCCTATTCACAGCCGGCACGGCGGCGGACCCGAATATCGGCGTCACGGTGAGCATCGTCCCCGACGGCGTCACCGGCGTGAAATGGTCCTTCTCCGGGGCCGGCTATGGGATCGACGATCCCCACCCGGTGACCGTCTACCCGCTGGTCCGTAACAACGTCGCCGTGGCGTCGATCCGCCCCGGTCAAGGGCCGCTCGTCGGCACGACCTGGTACGGCGCCGGCGGACAGGTGATCGGTTCGGCTGTGGCCTCCAACGCTAGCTGGCAGCTGCGGCAGATTCAATCGGTTAACGCGAGCCGCAACAACTCGATCTTGCCCTTCCTGTTGGCGCACTTCGGCGTGTTTCGGTCGGTGCCGCCCGACCTTCCGTCCCGCGACCCGACCATGCCGATGCAGAGCCCCGGCGATTCGCAGGGCCTCAACTACTGGCAGACCCGCTACGTGTCCTCGCTCACCGGACTCGATGGACGGGGTCTGTGGGTCACGCCGGGATCGAGCGGGATGTGCCTCAGCGATCCGCAGGCCAGCGCCTGCGGATGGCGCGCCCAGCTGTCGCCGGCCGGTTTTATCGGAACCGGCACCGTCGTTGGGCACGAGATGACGCTCGAGGGAATGGTTCCCGACGGCAACCGGACCATCACGGTCGTGCTGGCCAACGGCAAGCAGCAGACGACGCGCGTGGTCGACAACCTGTTCGAGGTCACCGTCCCGGGGCGGATCGTGGCGATTATCGACCGGACAACGACGGCCCGAGTCGAGCGCCACTCGCTTCAGTAGTAACCGCTGGACCAGCGGGTTCACCCCGCGCGGTCTCGGACGGCGGCCGGAGGTTGTACACCCGCCACAGCAACACGCCGATCACGATGGCCGCCACCAGCTGCAGCACGCCGCCCTGCTGTGCCGTCGTCGGTCCCACCACGGTGAACAGGTACTGGAGTGAACCGACGGTCAGAATCGCGATCATCAGCGTCGCGGTCCTCGCCGGGATCTTGAAACCCGCCCGCTCGCGTTCACGTAAGAGATACGCGAGCCCGATGACGAAGGACACCAGCGACAGCACCGTCAACCGCTCCGGATGGCCCGAGTAGTTCGTGTTGAGCAGGAACGCCTGGAGGGCGATCGAGCAGCCGACGACGAGACAGCCGATGAACTCGAACGGCACCTTCTCGCGCACCCGCGCCCTGTGCCACGCCAGCAGTGTCACCCCGGTCAGGCTGATCACGGCGAACAGCGAGTTGGCCACTCGGACGGCGTGATTGACGAGCGCGCCGAAGGTCGATGGCAGCTGCTCGAGGTTACCCAGAATCGTCAGGCCGACGATGCTCGGCGTGTCGGAGTAAGAGAACGGGGCCGAGATCGCGACCATGGCGACGAACACGGCCACCGGCACGACGATGATCGCGCACCCGCGCGCGACACGGGCTGCCGTCGAGGCGTCTCGCCAACCCTCGCCAAACAACACCCACCAGGCCACCGCGAGGGTCATCGGCAGCGCGGTTTGTCGCGTCAACGTCGCCAACACGACGCCGGCGAGGGCCAACCAGTAACGGCGGGTGATGAGCCCGTGAAGTGTGATCGCCAGCGCGAGCACGAACGTGATGTCGAGGAAGTAGCCCGGCACGATCAGGTAGTAGCGCAGGCTGTACGTGTTGAGGATGAACAAGGCCATGCAGACGGCGTAGGCGGGCGTGTTCACCTGGGCCCGGGTCAGCGCCACGTGCAGGGCCAGGCAGATGGCGAGGATCACGCCCACCGCCACCGCGCGGAAGACGTCATCGACGTTGACGCCGATGATGTGCGCCACCAGTCCTACGAGGTAGACGAGCGGGAACACCTGCGCGTGCTGATTGCCGACCTTCCCGGTCGGCAGGTGTGGCGCGGCCAGCGCCATCTGCCGATAGACAGGAGCGTCATGGCCCTGGACGAGCGCAATGCCCGCCGTCCAGCTGAGCCACCGGTTCGTCGCGGCCAGAATCGCGAGCAGCCCCGCCACGATGCCGAGCCTTGTGCGCGCCACGTGCGGCGGTCTCATCGGTCGATGGATAGCACAGCGCCTGGGACCCCAATGTCCGCCTGAGCAGGCATGATTGTGCGGTGCGGAACACGGGCGGAGCCGGACGTCGCTTCCGCCCCCATCGGGCGAGCTCGGCTACACGCCTTCCCTGGCCCGCGAGAGTTCGGGCGGCCGCGCAACGGATCGGGCTCGATCCACGCTACGTGAGGCGGCTGCGATGGATTCGCAAGGTGCGCGCGGTTCGCCTGTACCGTGGCAGTCTCCGCCGCCATTGGCGATTCGTGCTCATCGACCCGGAACCCGCCAACTTCAGCTACGGAATCGCCAACGAAATCGAGCTGGCCGAATGGGCCGCCACCGTCGCCGGCTGTGAACCATCAGAGGCCCGCACCGTCCTCGCCGAACCAGCGTCCGATGCGGCGCTGAAGGCCCGCCTGGCCAGCGCGACCGGCGGTCATTGGCTGTGGACGAAGCGCTCCCCGCCGTTTGGAAAACGGCTCGGCTGGTACGCGCTGGTGCGGCTGCTGCGACCCTGCCTGGTCATCGAAACCGGCGTCCACGACGGCCTCGGGTCGCTGCTCCTGCTGCGAGCTCTCGAGCGCAACCTCGAGGATGGCCACGCGGGACGGCTCGTCTCGTTCGACGTCAATCCGACCGCGGGATGGCTCGTCGACGCACACCCGCAGTGGGAACTGCGGCTCGAGTCGTCCCGCGACGGGCTCCCCGAGGTGCTCGGCGCAGGCGATGCCGTCGACGTATTCATCTACGACGGCTGGCATTCCTACGACGACGAGCTGTGGGACCTCGAGACCGTAGCCGCTCACCTCGACGCCGACGGCGTCTTGATCAGCGACGACGCCCAGGTCACGCACGCCCTCTCGGACGTGGCTCGCGAGGCCGGACTCGCGTATTTCGAGTTCCACGAGATCCCCGTGCGGCACTTCCATCCCGGAGCCGTACTCGCCGCCGCGACGCGACCGCCACTCCTCGGCGCCCCCGGACTGCGGCCGCCGCTCGCCGCCGATACCCAGTCGCGGGAGCCCGTTGCCGGCCCGTCGGGCGCGTAGCGGCGTACGGGCGGGCTCGCTACCGCCGGGCGGGCGGGCTCGCTACCGCCGGGCCATCTCGTCGATGCAGACCGTGGCCGCGAGAATCAGCGCGTCATCTTGACCTGGCGCGATCTCCACTCCGTAGGTCTCGCGCACCCGGAACCAGCGCTTAGAGATCTCTGCCACCTTGTCCCCGTCGCGCTCGATCTCGAATTCATGGTCGACGATGTTCCCCTTCGCGCTCAGCTCGCCGCCATTCTCGACCTCGATCGAGAACCGATCCCGGAGCGGGGTGATGAGCGCCTTCTTGATCGTCGCCACCTTCTCGCCGTCGCGCTCGACCTCCATCGTGTCGCGGATGTGCAGCTCCTTCTTCTGAATTTTGTAAAGGTCCTGGCCGTCGGGGGTCTTGAGGATGAACGTGCTCCGGACCCGCAGGGCCTTGCCGTCGACCTTGAACGCCTTCTCGCCACCCTCGGTCTCGATCCAGAAGTCGTCGCCGATCGCGAGCAACTTCTCCCGCATCTGATACCGGGTCCCGTTTTCCTCGTCGTGCCTACGCAAGAATCCCACGCCTGTCTCCTTTCAATCGTCCACGGGGAAGCATCGACCGCCGCCCTCGGCGACTCAAGGGTACGCGCATGCGAGCGGTTGATTGAATCTACGCCAGACCGAACAGGAGGATTGGATGATCGAGAAAATCGACGACATGCCGAGCGGCACGATCGGCTTCCGCGCCTCCGGCAAGCTCAACCGGTCCGACTACCGCGACGTGCTCGAGCCGGTGCTCCGCCAGGCCGCCGAGGCCGGCGAGATCCGGATGCTGTTCGAGCTGACCGAGTTCGACGGCGTAGAGCCGGGAGCGTGGTACGAAGACATCAGGACCGGGCTCGGTTTGGGGATCGGACACCACTCGGCCTGGAGGCGGTCGGCGATCGTCACCGACGTCGACTGGGTCGCCAAGGCCTTCCGCTTCTTCGCCTGGGTCACGCCCGGCGAGGTCAAGGTGTTCGAACTGGGCGAGCGAGACGAGGCGCTGAGCTGGGTCGCGGCCTGACCAGCGAGGTGACCAGGGCGTTGGCGCTTGGGCGGCTGGCTGTTGCTTCGATGGCTGAACTTTCGAAGATAGTTTCGCCCCCTCCGAAACTATGTCCGAAAGTTCGCTCCCAACCCCCTGACTAGTACCCGCTCACGTGATTTCGTTCGGGCGGCTGGAGCGAGTCGGCCGCTCTGAGCGAGTCGATCGAGCAGCGCGCGACGGTCCCGGTGGGCGGTGAGCGCGGCGCTCCGCTGGATTGGGGGGGAAGGGTGGGCGAGCCGGCACCCCGGGGCTGCCGAGCAATTCATTCGACAGCCGGTTGGCGGGCCGACCGCCGAACCTGTCACAAAATCACAAAGAACTTACGATCAACGCGGTGGATGGCGGTGAGATCCGCGGTCGAACCGCCGTCGCCGCCGGCTGCCCGCGGCTAGCCGAGACCTCGCGCGCGAACTTCGGCAATTCTCCGCCGGGGGGTGGAGGAACGTTGCCGAAGTTCGCGCTCGCGGCTCCGTTTGACGCCGAGATCGCTCGTTATCACTTTTCACAAACCGCCGACTGCCCGCCCGCCCCACCGCCCACAGAATTCGCCCGTCGTGGTAACCGCGTCCGGACGTATTTACATGAGCCGGGACTAGCTTCGATGAGGGCCGCGGCGGAGCCGGTCGAAGCTCGGACTAGATCGCGCCGGCCAGGACCAGCGCTCCGATGATCATCAGCACGAGCGCGGTGAAGGCGTTGCCCCACCGCTCGAGCCACTGGCCCCGGATCTGATACCCGCCCCGCGTGGCGGCGAGCGTCAGCCCAACGATCGTCCCGATCGTGACCGCCGCGAAGATCACCAGTGACCCGACCGCGGTCGCCACGCCGGCCGCGGCCGCGGCGAGAAACACCGGCAGAATCGTCAGGTCCGGCGAGGCCGCCGCGCCAAACGGGACCATCACCGCCGCCAGCCCCGAGGGACCACCCCGCCTGCCGGCGAGATCCGGCGCTTCGGATCCGTCGTCATGGTCGTGATCCTCCGCGTGGCCGTGGTCATGATGGTGCCCACCGCCGTCGTGGTCGTGGTCGTGGTCGTGGTGGTCGTGGCCGTGCCCGGTCAACTCGAGCACGACGAAGCCGATGCCGGTCGCGATCAGCACGAGGCCGATGATCGTGTCCTGCGCGCTCTGGATGGTCGAGCGGAACTGCAGCCCGATCGCGATGAGCACCGCGCCGAGCGCGATCGACACCATCACGTGCGCGATCCCGGCCAGGCTCGACAGCCGGGCGACCCGCGAGAGCGGATAACGGCGCGTGCGGCCGATCACCGCCAGCGGTACCCAGTGGTCGGGCAGGATCGCGTGGCCGAAGCCGACGCCGGCCGCGGCCGCCAGCAGCGCCGGTCCGTTGCTGCTCATACGGCGACCGCCTCTGCGGACGGATGCGACGCGAGCCCCAGGCGCAGGTGCTCGGTGTGCGAGACGGCCTCGCTCAGCAGCGCCCCGACGTGATCGTCGTGCAGCGCGTAGATGACCTGACGCCCCGCGCGCTCGCCGACCACCAACCCCAGGTGGCGCAGCACCCTTAGCTGCTGAGAGACGGCGGGTTGCTCCATCCCGACCGCGCGCGCGAGCTCGCCGACCGAACACGGACCGGCCCCCAGCCGGCTGAGGATCCGCACCCGGCTTGGGGTCGCCAGCGCCTGCATCGTCTCGGCCACCACGCGCGCGGTGTCGGCCGACAGAAAGGCGAGATCGGGTTCGCCACCATGACTCATGCACGCATTATCGCATGCATAACTGTGCATGCACTGGCTCGAGGATGATCGCCGATCGCCAACGCCCGTCGGGCGATCCTCAGCCGAACCGCGCCACCATGGCCGGGTCGTGAAACGCCGTGATCTGGTCGATCGAGGTTCCACGCAGTGTGAGGACCGCGATGCTGTGCGCGGCGAACTCGGCCCCGGCGTGGGACGCGACGTAGAACAGAATCGCCGGCTGCCCGTTCGCGCGTGTAACCGTCGAGCGCCAGCCGCGCGTCCTGCCCAGTGGCCCGATCCGGAGCGTCTCGCCGATCGCCACCCGACCCCGATACCAGCTCGGAATCGGCGGCATGGCCAGAAGCGCGTCGCGCGTCAACATCGCCACGATCGCGTCGATGTCGCCCTGCTCCCAGGCGCTCACGTACCGGTCCACGATCCGCCGCAGGCTCGCGTCGCCCAGCGCCTGCAGGGTGGCTTGCTGGCTGCGCTCGGGGAGCCGTTGATCGACGGTCTCGTGCGCCCGCTGGAGCGCGCTGTACACGGCGGCCGGGCTCGTGCCCAACGCCCTCGCGGCCTCGCCACCGGAGAATCCCAGGACTTCGCGGAGGATCAGGACCGCGCGCTGGCGCGCGGGCAGGTGCTGGAGCGCGGCGATGAACGCGAGCTCGATGCTTTCGCGCTGCTCATAGCGCGCCTCAGGGCCGGCGAGGCCGCTCTCGACCCCCAGCCGCTCATCCGGGTACGGCTCGATCCACCGCTCGTCCTCGAGCGGGCTGGCCGGCCGCTCGTGCACATCCGCGGCCGGTCCGTAATCGAATGGCAGCACGCGGCTGGGGCGGCGCTCGATCGCGCGCACGCAGACGTTGGTCGCGGTGGCGTAGAGCCACGAGCGCAGCGAACCTCGCCCTTCGAACCGGGGCAGCCCGCGCCACGCGCGCAACAGTGTCTCCTGCACGGCATCCTCGGCATCGTGCACGGAGCCGAGCATCCGGTAGCAGTGGACGTGAAGGGCGCGGCGGTGAGGTGCCACCAACTCCGCATATGCGTCGCCGTCGCCGCCCTGGGCGGCGGCCAGCAGCTCGGCTTCGGTCATCCCACGTGCCCGAGACGCGACGGCTTGGGTTGCCAGAGGGCGATCTCACCGCCCTCGGGCGTCGCGATCAGGCTACGCCACCCCGCCGGCCCCTCCCTAGGCTCGAGCAGCACCCACGCGCCGAGCCGGCGAGCCCGCTCCGTCGCCTCGTCGACTCGGTCGACCTCGACGTAAGGAAGCCACGTCGGTCGCCGGCTCTCGCATTCGACGATCCCGCCGTCCAGCTCTCCCCCGAACACGAGCGCGTGATAACGACCCGATGGCACATCGATCCGTTCGGTGCGCCAGCGAAGGAGCTCCGAGTAGAACTCGCTCGCGCCCCGCCGGTCGTGCGTGTGCAGCTCGAGATGCACGACGGGTCTCGCCTGGCACCCGTTCATCGATCGAACATTCGAAACGAACCGATCTCGCGGGCGCGGCTGGCGGCCGGCGGCTGCTCGCATCTGTCCTGGATCTCGGCCTGGAATGCCAGGAATGCTTCCAGCCGAGCCAGCGGGTTCTCGGTCTCGTTGTCGACCTCCGCCACGTGCACGAAGCTGACGCCGTCCTCGAGTTGGAAGGTCGCATACCGGAGCCCCGAAGGGTTCGTCCGGTGCAGCTCGTCGTATACCGCTCGCACCAAGCGCTCGTTCTCGGCCGCCCGGTCGGGCTTGACTCGGTACTGGACGATGACCTGTCGCATATCGCTACGCTCCTCTGCCGGCCTCGGGCCGGCGCTCGCGGATTGCTTTCTCGTGGTTGAGATCCGTGGAGCGCTCTAAATCCATCGCTACTCTGTGGGCATGGCCATCATCGCCTGCCCGACCTGTGAGGCCCGCAATCGCGTTGGCCCGATCGAGCACGGCACCCCCCGGTGCCCGCGGTGCAAGTCCCCCCTGCCGTGGGTCGTTGACGCGAACATCGACACCTTCGCGGCGGAAACGACCGCCTCGGTACCGGTCCTGGTGGACTTTTGGGCCGCGTGGTGCGGACCGTGCCGGATGATCTCTCCGGTTCTCGAGGGTCTCGCCGAGGGTCACGCCGGACATCTCAAGGTGGTCAAGGTCGACGTCGACGCCAACCCCGGCCTGGCCAGGCAGTTCGGCGCTCAGTCGATCCCCCTGCTGGTCGTGATCCGCGACGGACAAGAGGTCGACCGGATCGTCGGCGCGCTTCCTCGCGCGTCGCTCGAGCGGCGGTTGGCGCCCACGCTCGCCGCCTGAGCCGACACGGAGGCGTCCCCGGCTCGGCGCAACTGTTGGCCGCGATGCCCGTTCAAGCTTAAGCCTGTTCGACCCACGACCGTGGAGGGGACCGACGGATGAGCAGAACGACCAGCAGCCGATGGGGTGCCTGTGTGCAGAGCGTCCGGCTCTCCCGGGTCGGTGTGGCGGTGCTGGCATTGTGTTCGATGATCACCGTCGCGACGGCGTCGCCAGGGGTCGCGGCGACCGCGAGTGGGTCATTCAAATGGTCCTCGCCTGAGCGCATCGATAAGGCGACCGAGTACGTCAAGCCGGCGAGGCTTGGAGGCATCTCCTGCCCGTCCGGCAGCCAGTGCGTCGGCGTCGGCTCGTACGGATCGGTCGAGATCTCGACTGACGTGACCTCGCTTGGGTCGTGGCACGGGTTTTCCCTCAGCCGCGGGATCTACCTCGAGGACGTGTCGTGTCCGTCGGCGTCATTGTGCGTTGCGGTCTCTGACTTCGGCGATATCTACAACAGTGCAGATCCGGCTGGTGGCCCTGGCGCCTGGCACAAGCACGGCACGGTGCTCGACAACCCGGGAACCGACCTGGGCGCCGTAGCGTGTCCGACGACCTCGCTCTGCGTCGCGGTCAATGGAACCGGCGAGATCGCGACATCCCTCGACCCCGGCAGCGCCAACCCGACCTGGTCCGCCGTGAATCTGGGCAGCGGCCATCAGCTGGGAAGTGTCTCGTGCCCGTCGTCGACGCGGTGTCTGGTGCTTGACTTCAACGGGGCCGTATTCGCGTCGACCAACCCCACCGGCGGGGTGTCGGCGTGGGCCGGGACGAGTGCGCCGTTCGACAACGACGGTCCGCTCAACGCGATCGCTTGTGTCTCCACTGCCTCATGCTTCGTGGCCGACGAGATCGGTCAGGTGGTCACCTCTGCTAATCCGTTCGCCGCTACGCCGGTCTGGAAGACGGCTAACGTTGACGGCCTCGACTCACTCAATGCCATCTCCTGCACATCAAGTGGTGTCTGCGTCGCGGCCGACGACAACGGAAACCTGCTGACCTCGACCGATCCCCGAGGCGGGAAGCCGGCGTGGGTGCGGACCCGGGGCGTGGACCCGAGCGGCTTTCTGTCTGTCACATGCGAGTCGGCATCGCTGTGCCTCGCCGGCGGCTATTCGGGCAGCGTGGCTACGTCAGTGGCGCCGCGCTCTAGCAACGCTGCGTGGAGGCTGACCCGGCAGCTCGGGAGTGGGGCGGTGCGGTTCGCCGAGCTCACCGGTCTCTCCTGCGCGTCCAGCCACATGTGCGTGATGGTCGACGATGCGGGCAACGCGCTGAGCACCGCGCGTCCGGCGGGTCCTGGTGCAGGCTGGCGGCTGACGTCGATCAACCCGGGACTGACGATCAATGACGTCTCCTGCGTTACGGGCTTGTGCCTGGCCGTGGGGCCCAACGGTGGCTACGTTGCGGCGTCGACGACGCCGCTCAGCTCCGCGCCCGCGTGGAACTTGACGGACCTCGATCTGCACTCGTTCGACAACAACGGCTCACCCCAGCTCGATAGCCTGACCTCGAGCTCGTGCGCATCGCGCACTTTCTGTGTCGCCACCCGCGGCTCCTTCAGTACCGACAACTTCGAGGTCTCGCTCGATCCGGCCGCGGCCAGCCCGACCTGGAACCCGCGAGCAGTCGGACAGTTGGACCTGGACTTCTTCCGGTCGGTCTCGTGTCCTTCTCGCTCGCTGTGCGTTGCAGCCGACGGCCAGCTCGGCAAGGTCGGAGTCTCGACCGACGCGGGCAAGCACTGGAAGCTCACCTATGTCGAACCCCCAGGTGAGATGAACGGAAGCCTCACCCCCAGCGTCAACGATGTCTCCTGCCCGACCACATCGTTCTGCGTCGCGGTCGATGATCACCGCCAGGTGATCACCACGCACAACGCGGCCGGCGGTCACAAGGCGTGGCACGTCATCCGTCTCGGTCCCGGGCACACGATGACCGCGGTCACATGCGCCTCCCCGGCGCTATGCGTAGGGCTGGGTCAGCACGGACGCGTGCAGGTATCGACCCGGCCGGCCGGTCCCGCGTCCGCCTGGAGGTACGCGCCGATCAACGCTCACGTGGTCGATGCGTCGTGCCCCTCGACCAGGTTGTGCCTGCTGATCACGAGCGACGGCGAGCTGATCACCGGCCAGCGCCGCTGATCACCGCGTGTGAGAGACGCGATCCGCGCCGTGGAACCCACGGCGTGACATTCAGCAGCTGGCCGCCTCGGCGGTGACGATCAGACGCTCGAAGTTGGAGTCGTAGACGATGAACGTGGCTCCTCGTGCCGAGCTGTGCACAAGTTCGTGTATTTGCGAGCAGGCTCTCGTGCTCCAACCGCGGAGGGTCTTGCGGAGCCTTCTAAAGCCCTGCGTCGCGGCGTGACCGTCGATCGTCAGACCCGGCACATTGCTCTCGATCGCTCCGACCCGCTGGTGGAAGAACGTGATCGTCCAGCCCGCCGGTTGCGCCGGGCCCGGGCCGTAGCCGATCGAGAAGCCCGCGCTGAATGTCCGGGTACAGCTCTGGCATGGGGCGGGTGGCGCGCCCGCGCCGCGGAGAAGGTCGACGACGGCGTGCTCAGCCTCCCCCAACCTGACCAGCCCAATCCCGCGGTCGGTATGGACGGCCGCTTCGGTGCTCGCAGACGGGAGCATCTCCGCCCAGTCAGCGGCCTGCTGCTCTTGCCCTCCGGTGCACGGCGAGAACGTCGACCGGAGCCGTCGATGGTGCCAGGTGCCGGCGAGCGAGACCGTTGGCGCGCCGACGGGGCACGAGTGATCGGGACCAGGGAAGCTGTAGAGCAGGGCGGGGTCGGCGAGAATCGTGGCGCATATCCGCGCCGGATGTGGGACCGTCCCGCCGGGCGGGTCACAGCTCAGCTCGAACCCAAACGATCCGTTCAGCGTGCCCACCTCGACGACGCGGATGGCACCCGGTCCACGCCCGTTACCTGGAAGCTTTGGCAACGGCGCGACTTGCGCGTCCACCCGCACGGCAACAACCCCCCTGCGCAACTGCTCAGCACTCACGTCAATCTCGCGGAGGCGCAGAACACCAGGGATCGGTCCAAACTCGAATGACGTCCACCGTACGTACTCGCCAGGGCCCGAGTCAGAACCGCTATCGCTCCTCGTCGAGCCCATCGGACGATGGCCATTAACCCAATCCACCACGCTGTCGGTGGTGCCGGGCACGACAAAAAACGCGTGCCGATCGACGAGGTGCGGCAGGACCGGCCCGCCGGGCGCAGACCCCAGCGCAACGCCCGCCCCCTTCGGCTCGTGAGCGGACGGCCGCGCGCCCGCAGGGAGCGCCACCAACCTCAGAAGGCGCTTCGCTTCCCTGCGTGCAGCCTGATCGTGATAGACCGGTGCGCCAAAGGCAAGACCTGCGACCGCAGCCACCGCACCTGCGACAACGACGCTCAGCAGGGCTCCGCGACCAGCTCTACGCCAGGGCCCAACGCGACGGATTCCGTCATCGGGAAGCATCCTCACGGGATCCTACGGTCGAACCGACAGGCGATCACACACATCTCTTCATAAGTGCTTCCGGTTCGCATCGCCGCGGCGTGAACTCAGCCACCCGGCGGGCCGGTCGAGAATCTACCCGCGCGGCTCGGCCTCCGCCGCGGGACCCAGCGACGCCAGCGCCTGATCGATCGTCAGCCGGCGGTACGTCTCGACCGGACGATCCCGCTCGCGCAGCCGCCCCCGCTCCCCGCGAATGCGAGCTCGCTCACCTGGGGTCACCTCGGCGGCGCGGCGGGCCACGGCGGCCGCGTACGGATCCTCCGGATCACCGATCGACTCGATCAAACCCTCGGGGTCGAGTACGCCATTCACGTACGACTCGGTGACGTCGTTGCCCGCGATCCGCACGTCGCCCCCCTCGACGCGCCCTCCCGGCGAATACGCCAGCGCGCCGGCGAGCCGACTCCGGGCGCTCGCGACCGTTTCGCGCCGTAGCGCTGGCGGCGCGGGCTCACGGTCTTCGACCAGCAGCCACGTGATCCCCCGGTCGTTGATCGCCTCGAGCACGACCTCCCCATCGTCGGCCACCACGACCTCCTTGTGCGCCGGGAACACGTCGAGCATCGAGTGATCCCCAAACGGCCCGTCGACGTGGAACAGGAAGTAGTCGGGGTAGATGAAGAAATCCTCGCCCCGCGCCCGCTGCCGGTCGTAGAAGGCGGTGATCGCGGCCAGCAGCAACGTGCTCGCGCCCACCCCGCCGCACGGATGCCGCACCACGACGCCCAGTCGATCGCGCTCCCCAAACCCCGGCAGCACGTCGTCGAGACTCGCCGGCTGACCGTCGAGGGCGATCGCAAATGACTCGCTGCTGAGCTCGCGCGATGAGTGCATCTCGTCGCGCACAATGATTCCAGGCGCGGCAACCCTCTGGCCCGCCGAAACCGCTTGCATCGACGTCGTCGGCGACGTCGAGGATCGCCTTCAGCGGGCGGGGGCTTCGCACTTTGAGCACCTGCGCGCAGATCGCTCGGTTAGGCGGCTTGACTCGTCCGCTGGCTCGGGGCGATCCACTCGGTGATCCACTCGCCCGATATCTGCCTGGTAGTGGCATTGATGCGGTTCCAGGCATTGATCGCGGCGATCGAGATCACGAGCCCCGCCAACTGCTCCTTGCCGTAGTGCCGGGCGGCCTCGTCCCAGATCTCGTCGGGAACCGGATCGGGGCGATCGGCGAGTCGGGTGGCGGCCTCGGTCAGCGCCAGCGCGGCGCGCTCGGCGTCGGTGAAGTACGGCACCTCTCGCCACACCGCGACGGTGGCGATGCGCTCGTCGCGCTCCCCCGCCGCCTTGAGCTCGCGCGAGTGCATGTCGACGCACACGCTGCAGCCGTTGATCTGGCTCGCGCGCAGCTCGATGAGGTAGCGCGTCGTCTCTGGCACGTCGGTGTGCCGCGCGGCCGCTGCCAGCCGCTGCATCGCCTGCATCGCGCCGGGAACGGTCATGACCGGGTTATTGATTCGTGCTTGCATGGTTGATCCTCCAACCTCTCGGTGATCCGATGGCTGACCCGCAAAATCCAGTTACATCGCCGGTAATTGCGGGTTCACTCCTATGACCAGATAGGAGGAACAAACGTGACATCGCCCGACGGCGGCGGCTAGACCCGGCTCATGTAAATACGTCCGGACGCAGTTACCATAAACGGGGAGGGGGCTCGTGGGCGCGGGGGGCGATCGGCGGTTTGTGCCAAAGTGATAACCAGCGATCTCCGCGTCAAACCGAGCTGACAGCGCGAACCTCGGCAACTTTCCTCCACCCCCCGGCGGAGAATTGCCGAAGTTCGCGCGCGAGGTCTCGGCTAGCCGCGCGCAGCCGGCGGCAACGGCGGTTCAACCGCGGATCTCACCGCCACCCCCCGAGTTGATCGTAAGTTCTTTGTGATTTCTTGACAAGTTCGGCGGTCGGCCCGCAACCGGCGGTCGAATGAATTGCTCGACAGCCCCGAGGTGCCGGCTCGCCCACCCTTCCCCGCCAATCCAGCGAACCGCCCAGCTCACCTCGCACCGGAACCGTCGCGCGCTGCTCGATCGACTCGATCAGCGCGGCCGACCCGCTCCAGCCGCCCGAACGAAATTACGCGAGCGACGCTAGGCGAACACTTGCCGGGCGAACGCCTCGGTGAGCTGCTGGCAGTCCTCGCCGAGGGGCCGTGGCTCGACGACGGGCGGGACATTGATCCTGATCTGCTCCACGAGCGGGCCAAGCCGGGGAGGCGGTTCGCGGCCGTCGACGTGCAGCGCCTGGGACGCGATCACGGCGAGCACGGCGAGCGCGGCATCCAGACACCGTCCGATCCCGGCCGCTTTGCGCCAGGCGAGGAAGTTCAGCACCGGGACGTCGTTCTGGCCGAAGCCGCCGAGCGAGAGGAGCGTGGGCGTCGCGATCTCGCGCGCCTCCTCCGCCCAGCCCGTTTGCACCATGTGCAACGGCTTGACCGACCACTCGTCGTATCCGACCAGCCGGGCGGTGACCGGGTTTCCAAACAGGTGATCGGTGAGGCGCTGCGCGAGCTGACAGAGGTCCGCCTGCGCAAACGCCACCCCGTCGATCGCGGGCGCCGCCTGGGCGTTGTGATAGCCGCCGTTTGAGTACACCGTGCCGAGCGGCCGGTCGGCGTTCGGCGGCACGTAAACCGGGTTGTCCGTGACCGAGCTCAGCGACACCGCCGCGGCGCGCTCGGCCTCTGCCTGGGCCCGCCGAGCCGCGCCGAGCACCCGCGGCAGGATCCTCAACGACACCGACGCCTGGTGACGCTGGCGGCTCCGGCGGCTTCCGTGCAAGAGCGTGCGCAACGAATCCAGGGCCGCCGCTTCGTGCGCGTCTCCCCACAGCTCGCCGAGCTCGACCGCGAAATGCTCGTCCGGTAGGCCACAGATCTCCGCCACCAGCGCGAACACCGACTCGGCGAGCGCGATCCGCCCCCGGCCCGCGAGCGCGACGTCGGCGATCAGCGCCGCCGCACACGGCGAGCCGTTGATCAGCGCCATCCGTTCCTTCGCCGTCAGCGACACCCGCGTGCTCAGGGCAAAGAACAGACTTCCCAGCGCGAGCACCTCGCCCGAGCCGCCGTTCGACTGAACCGCCACCGCCGGCAACCGATCGCCGTCGAGCATGCCGGCCACGGCCTGGGCGACGAGGCCGCGCACCGCCGCATGGCCATCGAGGAAGTTGGCCAGCCGCGCGAGGACGATCGCGCGCACGACCCGATCCGGCAACGGCTCGCCAAACGACATCGCCGTCCACAACCGGTCCGGACGGTGTTCGCGGGCCTCGTCGGTCAGGGCCGCCGCGGCGGCATCACCCGGTGCCGAAGTGACGCCGTAGATCAGCGCCTGCGGGTCGCCGCGGAGCCGTTCGGACACCAGCGCCTCGAACGACTGCTGACACCGATCCATCCGCGCCAGCGCTTCCGGAGCGATCTCGAGGGCGGCGCCCCTCCACGCGACGGCGTGGACCAGATCGAGCGTGATCTCGCTCCGGGTCTGGAGGGGTATCGGCGTCGGCGCTGCCACCGCACAACCCTACTGACGACGCCGAGCGCAGCCAGTCGGCCGAGCTACGGGAGCCGGAGCGTCTCGTCGCCCCGCGTGCACTCGAGCGCGGGAACCGGGTCGTCCCCGGGCCGTCTGCAGTCGTAGCCGGGAATCTCGAACGGCGCGCTGGGGCCCGCTTGCTTGGTGTGGCGCACTCCCGCCCGGTACGCGACGGCTGCCTGCTCACAGGTCATGTTCGTGACCGAGGCCTCGACGACGGTCTCGGGACCCACGCCCGGGCACAACTTGGTGCCCTTCGGTAGCGCCTTGGCGGTCCAATGATCGGTCTCCCTGCACGGCTGCCCCAGGATCGTGTCCGTGACCAGCACGCCGGTGCCCTTGGCCTTGCCTCCGGACTCAAACTGCCCGTCGATGGTGACTCGGAACGGTTCGCCGCCGTTGTGGGGGGAGACCGCGAAGATCGCGCTGAACGCGTCGTTCTTGATCTTGGCCTTGGGGAACGTGAACTGTCCGGGCGGGCCGCAGAAGGCGACCGCGGTTGAGTCGTAGTTCACCTCGTCCGCGCTCGTGACCGCGAACTGCACCTGGACCGCTGACCACGCGTTCTGGCTATCGGCGAACTCGCCGTCGTAAACCGTGTCGGTCACGACGTCGCGGTTCTTCGGCTTGCTCTGCTTTGCCGCCATCGCGGTCGCGCTCCAGCAGCCCATCACCCCCACCACCAGGGTGGTGACCAGGGCCAGCCATGACCGTGTCCGAACGCCCCTTCGCACGCGACGATCGTAGCGCACGCCCGGCAGGGGCCGTGCCGCTTCGATCGCCACCCCCCGGATCACGCCGCGCGGGCGGCGATGAACGCCGCTACCGCGCGATCGATGTCAGCCGGCGTGTGCGCGGCCGACACCTGCGTCCGGATCCGGGCCTGATCCTGGGGGACGACCGGGTAGGAGAACGGCACCACGTAGACGCCCTGTTCGAGAATCCGGGTGGCGGCGGCGACGGCCGCCCTGGCGTCGCCATACATCACCGGGACGATCGGATGCTCGCCGGGCAGGACGTCGAATCCTCCGGCGGTCATCCGCTCGCGGAACCTCGCGGTGTTGGCCCACAGGCGCTCGCGCAGGCCGCCACCCACATCGGATTCGAGCAGATCGAGCACGGCGATCGACGCCGCGACGATCGGTGGCGCGACGGAGTTCGAGAACAGGTACGGCCGCGAGCGCTGCCTCAGCATGGCGACGATTTCCGTGCGTCCGCTCACGTAGCCACCGCTGGCGCCGCCGAGCGCCTTGCCCAGCGTCCCGGTGACGATGTCGACCCGGTCGCGGACGCCGTGGCGCTCCGGGGTGCCCCGACCGGTGGCTCCCACGAACCCTACCGCGTGTGAGTCGTCGACCATCACGAGCGCGCCGTGGCGATCGGCGAGCTCACAGATGGCGCTCAGGCGGGCGAGGTACCCATCCATCGAGAAGACCCCGTCGGTGGCGATGAGGATCCGCCGCGCACCCTCGGCTTCGCGCAGCCGCTGGGCCAGCTCATCCATGTCGCTGTTGGCGTAACGGAGGCGCCTCGCCTTCGACAGCCGGATGCCATCGATGATCGACGCGTGGTTCAGAGCGTCGGAAATGACCGCGTCCTCGGCGCCGAGGAGGCTGTCGAAAAGCCCCCCGTTGGCGTCGAAACAGGAGCCGAAGAGGATCGTGTCGTCGGTGCCGAGAAACTCGCTCAGGCGCTGCTCGAGCTGCTTGTGGACCTCCTGGGTGCCGCAGATGAAGCGCACCGAGGCCATCCCGAACCCCCACCGATCGAGCGCGGCGTGCGCGGCCGCGACCACCGACGGATGGTCGGCCAGGCCGAGGTAGTTGTTGGCGCAGAAGTTGATCACCTCGTCGCCGTCGCGCACGTGCACGTGCGCGTCCTGCGCCGTGGTCATCACGTGCTCGTTCTTGAACAGGCCTGCGGAGCGGATCGCGTCGAGCTCGCGCTCGAGCTCGGAGCGGATCTCCTGCAGCATCAGATTCCCTCCCAGTTGATGATCACCTTGCCGGCGTGTCCGGCGGACGCGGTCGCGAACGCCTGCTCAAACTCGGTGGCGGCGAAACGGTGGGTGATGACCGGACTGACGTCGAGGCCCGATTGCAGCATCACGGTCATCGTGTACCAGGTCTCGTACATCTCCCGCCCGTAGATCCCCTTGAGCGTGATCATGTTGAACACGAGCTCGTTGAAGTCGATCGCGATCGGCTCGGTGGGGAGGCCGAGCACCGCGATCCGCCCGCCGTGGGCCATGTTCCTGATCATCTCGCGCAGCGCATCCCCGTTGCCGGACATCTCAAGCCCGACATCGAATCCTTCTTTCATGTCGAGCTCGCGTTGAACATCGGCCAACCTTCCCTGACGAACATCGAGCGCGCGGGTCACCCCCATCTGCCGCGCGAGCTCGAGCCGGTAGTGGTTGACGTCGGTGACCACGACGTGGCGAGCTCCCGCGTGGCGCACCACCGCCGCCGCCATCAGGCCGATCGGACCCGCGCCGGTGATCAGCACGTCCTCGCCGAGGACGGGAAACGTGAGCGCGGTATGCACGGCGTTGCCGAACGGATCGAAGATCGAGGCGACGTCGCGGTCGATGCCCGGCGCGTGGTGCCATACGTTCGTCATCGGAAGCGCGATGTACTCGGCGAACGCGCCCGGGTGGTCTACGCCGACGCCGTGCGTGCGGGCGCACAGGTGGCGCCGGCCGGCCATGCAGTTGCGGCACCGCCCGCACACGAGATGGCCCTCGCCGCTGACCAGCTCCCCGACCTGGAAGTCATTCACGTTGCTGCCGACCTCGATCACCTCGCCGACGAACTCGTGGCCGATCACCAGCGGAACCGGCACCGCGTGGCGCGCCCAGGCGTCCCACGCGTGGATGTGCAGGTCGGTGCCGCAGATGCCGGTGCGGCCGACCTTGATCAGGACGTCGTTGATCCCGATGGTGGGCTCCGGCACGTCCTCCATCCAGAGGCCCGGCTCCGAGCTTGCCTTCACGAGCGCCTTCACGACCGCCTCCAATACACTGAACGCCGTGTCCGGCATGCTAGAGGATCACCGATCCGCTTTGCAAGATGGCAAGTCCAGGATGCCGGACATGACGGGGACCGCGTCGGGCCGGACGCTCGGTTCAGATCTATCCGATCGCGTCCGCGTGTTGCGCAACCGGCGCGGCTGGTCGCTCAAGCGGATGTCCGAGCTGTGCGGAGTCAGCCGCTCGATGCTGAGCGAGATCGAGCGCGGGCAGGCGAACCCGACCGTCGCCGTCGCGCTCGAAATCGCGACCGCTCTGGGGCTGACGCTCGACGAGCTCGTCGCCCCTCACCCGCGGTCCACCCTCGACGTTGTGCGCGCCGACGACCCTCACTACGTGTACCGCTCGGACCCGGCGTGCCGGATTCGGACCCTGTCGCCACTGATCCCCGAACTGAGGCTCGAGTTCTACGAGATCACCCTCCAGCCGGACGGCGAGCTGCGCTCCTCCCCCCATTTCACCGGCACCCGAGAGCACCTCACGGTCCAGCGAGGCCGCGTCCGCGTCGAGGCGGGCGACGACGCGGTCGACTTGCGCAAGGGTGACTCGGTCACCTATCCGGCCGATATCCCCCACGCGATCGTCAACGCCGGGCGCGCGACCGCCACCGTGTACCTGATCGACACGGTGCCCTGATCCGACTCCCGAGGCCCAGCGGGCCGCCGCCTTACCGGCAGGCGGTCAGCCCACCGTCCACGACCAGAGCGTGACCGACGATGTACGACGCGTCGTCGGAGGCGAGGAAGGCGACCGCCGCAGCGATCTCCGCCGGATCGCCTTGCCGGCCAAGCGGAACCGTCGCCTCGACCATGCTCTGCACGTCGGCCTCCGTGAGGCCGTCGAGGACGGGATCGTTGAATCCGGTGGGAATCCATCCCGGGCAGACGCAGTTGACGCGGATCCCGTCGCGGCTCAGTTCGGCGGCCAGCTGTCGGGTCAAGTTGATCACCGCACCCTTGGACGCGCTGTAGGCGGCGATCAGCGGCTCGCCCACCAGCCCCGACGTCGAGGCAGTATTGACGATCGCGCCGCCGCCTTGCTTGCGCATCAGCGGCACCAGCTCGCGACACACAAGAAACATCGACCGTACGTTGACACCGAAGGTGGCGTCCCATTCTTCGAGCGAGTGCTCGACAAGCGGCGCGGCCCGCAACCGGCCGGCGTTGTTGTGCACGACATCGACCCGTCCAAATTGTCCGGCGACGCCCGCCACGAGCTCGGAGACGGCGTCCGCGATCGAGACATCCGCGCCCATCGCCACCGCCTCGCCGCCGTCGGCGACAACGCGCGAGGCGGTCTCACCGGCGGCGTCGCGGTTTATGTCCACGACCACGAGCCGTGCTCCCTCGCGTCCGAACCGCTCGGCCGTCGCACGGCCGATGCCGTGGCCGGCGCCCGTGACCATGACCACCTTGTTCTCGAACCGGCGTTGGCTCACCAATATGGCACCGTGCCCAGCGCGATCAGCTCGGCCGGTTCGTCGGAGGAGTTCTCAAACGCATGTGGGGTGGTGGCGGAGAAACGGACGACTTGACCCTGTGTGACGAGATGCCGGTCCTCTCCGTAGAGGAGTTCGACCTCCCCTTCCGTGACGAGACAGATGTCGACGCCAGGATGCGCGCGAAAATCCAGGAAGCGCGCCCGGGGCGCGAACCGGATCCAGATGATCTGCGGATTCTCGGCCTGGACGATCCGATAGTCGACCCCGGGACCTCGATTGACCGTGGTCGCCGTCTCGAACGCGGCAATCACCGGACCGCGTCCGTTGGGGTTCTCGAGCAGCAGCTCACTCGGTGCTACGTGGAAGAACTCGGCCAGCGTCCGGAAACGGTCAAGCGAGATGTCGGTCTCGCCCCGTTCGACGAGGCTGAGAAACGAGGTCGAGAGCCCGGTCTGATCTGCGACGTTGTTGAGGCTCAGCCCTTGGAGCTTGCGCAGCGCCTTGAGACGGAGCCCGAGCGAGTGGCGGTGGGGGTCGCTTGGTCCGGTCATCGCGCCACGGGCCGTGGGATCGAAGGCTCGGCAAGGGTATCCCAACCTGGTTGCGCCTGGAGCGGATGACCACCGCCCGACCAGTGACGCGGGAGCTGCCGATACAGGCCGTCACGGTCGAGGCCGAACGGATCGATCGGTCCCTGCTCTTCGAACCGCCTGACACCTCGGCGCAGCGCCACTCGATCGAGCTCCACGCCCAGTCCCGGACCGCTCGGAACCGGGACGTGACCGGCGTGGGGCCGAAACACGCCCGTACTCACCACGTCATCGGCCTGCCAGCGCAGAAGCGATTGATGTGGATATACGAGCTCGGGCGTCGCGGCTGACACTTGCAGATAGGCGGCCGTGCCAATCCCGGTGTCACCGCTGTAGAACCAGAAGCCGTGACCCATCCGCGTGCAGGCGTGCACGAACGCCAGCGTCGGCTCGATCCCACCCAGCGCGGTGAGGTTGAGCACGAACGTGTCCGGCGTTCCCAGCGCCACTGCGGTGCGCAGATCGGCGGCGTGAGTCGAGAACGGGATCGCCGTGTGAGCTCGCAACTTGGCCATCTCGTAGAAGCTCCCCACCGGGTCCTCGATGTTCGCCACATCGAAGTCCGACAGGCGGCGGGTGATCGAGCGGGCGGTGGCGAGGTCCCAACCCATGTTGGCGTCAAGTCTCAAGGCGCGCTCGGGCCCGATCGCGGCTCGGACTTCGCGGACCAGCGCCACGTCGGCCGACGGACGGTCGTAACCGACCTTGCCCTCGAACACGGGAGAGTCATGCTCCTCGACCATTCGCGCGCAGTAGTTGGCGATCTCGACCGCCCCGCGTTCACCCTCGACCGGCCCCGTAGGGACCCGCGCCGAGAAGTACTCGCTGAACGCGACCTCACCTCGCACCGCACCACCCAGCAGCTCGTGCACGGGGACGTCGTGGAACTTGCCCGCGATGTCCCACAGCGCCAGCTCGATGGCGCCGAACGCGGTAAGCGCCGGGGCCTGGGAATCGGTGGCGGCGACGGTTTCCAGCGGAGGCACCGCTCGCCTGCGGCAGCGGTGTCGGTCGAGCGGGTTCTCGCCCACCAACCGCGGGGCGATCTCGTCGTCGATCAACCGTGACGCCACGGCCCCATGGACCTCGCCCAACCCGACGATTCCGTCGTCGATGACGACCTCGACAATCGTCTTGGTGGCACCTGGATAGATCCCAGGCGCCCAAGTCGCCGGCGTGATCGCCACCGTTGCCGGCGAGCCGGCCCGCTATGAGGCGGCGCGCGTCGTCCTCGCGGCGGGCGCGTACGGAACCCCCGCGATCCTTCAGCGATCCGGTATCGGCGACCCGGTGGACCTCGCGGCGGCGGGGGTACCGCTTCGGCTCGAACTCTCGGGCGTGGGTCACGACCTCCACGACCATCCGACCATCGTCCTGACCTTCGCCGGCACCCCCGAGCTCGAAGCCGACACCGAGACGTTCGCCCGGACCCGCCACTGCCCCGAGGAGCAGACGATCGCCAAGGCACGATCGGCCCGGTGCCAGGAGGCTTTCGACCTCCACCTCGGCCCGATCGGCGGTTTCGCCCCGGCGGGCGGCTCGGAGCGCTTTCGCTGGACGGTGATGATCGGCAACCTGGTACCGAGATCGAGAGGCCTGCTGCGGATCAGCGGCTCTGATCCCGAGGCGCCACCGCTGATCGATCACGGCTTCCTCACCGACCCGGCCGGTGACGATGTGACCGTGCTCAGCGATGGCGTCCGGCTGGTACGCGAGGTCATGCGGCACGGCCTCGAGTTCCGTGTGGGGCGCGAGCTGCCGGCCAGCGCCGGGGCGCAGGGCGGCGCCGCCCTCGACGCCTGGATCCGCGCTTCGGTGGCGCACTACTACCACCCGGTCGGCACGTGCAAGATGGGCCACGACGACGACGCCGGCGCGGTGGTCGACTCGTCGGGCCGGCTGCGGGGTCTGGACGACCTGTGGATCGCCGACTGCTCGATCATTCCCGCGATCCCGCGTGCCAATACCGCGCTGCCCGCCGTCGTGATCGGGATCAAGGTCGCCGAGGCGATGACCGCGTCCCGTGCACGTCGTGGTTAATCTCAAGGCCTGAGCCGGCCCGGTTTGCCGCGGGACCGCTGACGTGGAGGCTGCCAGCGCGTCACGGCGGCGCTCGTCCGGCTTGACTGTTCGTTTGGACCGTACTAAAGTCGCGCCGTTCCTGGGTTTCGTCCGTCGTCGCAGGACAACTCCCCGCGAAACTGGAGCAAGACAAAACGACGAAGGAGTTGACATGGGTCGGTTTGAAGGTCGGGGTGTCGTGGTCACGGGTGCTGCGCAGGGCATGGGCCGCGCCATCTCGGAGGCCTTTCTCGCGGAGGGGGCCCGCGTTGTGCTCAGCGATCTGAACGAGTCGCGGGTCAAGGAGACGGCGGCCGCGCTCGACGCCGACCGTGCCATCGGCATCCGCTGTGACGTGACCAACAGCGGCGAGGTGAGTGCCCTCACGGATGCGGCGATCGAGCACCTGGGCGCGGTCGACGTATTCGTCAACAACGCCGGGACGATCACCATGTCACCGATGCACGAGATCAAAGAAGAGGAGTGGGATCTCGTGATGGACGTCAACGCCAAGGGCGTGTTCCTGTGCACGAAGGCGATCGTCCCCCACATGATGGAGCGCAAGTCCGGCGCGATCGTCAACGTCGCCTCCCAAGCCGGCAAGCGCGGGTACAAGCTGTTCACCCACTACTGCGCGTCAAAGGCGGCGGTGATCGTGTTCAGCAAGGGCGTCGCGCTCGAGATCGCACCCAACGTGCGGATCAACTGCGTGTGTCCGGGAATCGTCAACACCGACATGATGGAGCGCGAGTACGCCTGGGAGCAGGCGATGACCGGCGAGCCGAAGGAGAGCATCAAGGCGCGCTGGATGTCGGGGATCCCGATGGGACGCTTCCAGGAGCCCGAGGACGTCGCTCACGTGGTGTTGTTCCTCGCCTCGGACGACGCCAGCGAGATGACCGGCCAGGCGATCAACATCACCGGCGGGATGATCATGGAATAGGACCTACCCTCCCCCACCCTCCCCGGCGCTGGTTGGCGCCACTGCGCAGCCGGTTGGGGCCCCGCGCAGCTTGTTGGGGCCCCGCCCCTCCTCCGGGGCCCCACGCGGGGTCAACTCAGCTTGGCCGTGAGGTGGGCCCAGCCCCGCGTCGTGTGCTGGTGGAGGCGCTCGGCCCGACCGGCGAGCTCGTAGTCCGGATAGCGGCGGAAGAACTCCTCGAACACGATCCGCCCCTCGAGCCGCGCAACCGGAGCTCCGATGCAGTGGTGGATCCCTTCGCCGAACCCGAGGTGGCGTTTCTGCTCGCGGTGAATGTCGAGCTCGTCGGGGTTGGGGAAGCGGCGCTCGTCGCGGTTCGCGGCGGCGAAGCTGAGCCACACCCAGGAGCCGGCCGGAATCGTCTGGCGGTGAACCACGTGGTCGGACAGGGTGATGCGCGCGAGCCCGGTCACGGGTGCCTCCCAACGCGTGATCTCCTCCACTGCGGCCGGGATGATCGACGGATCCTCGAGCATTTCCCTGCGGTCATCCGGCCGTCCCTGGAAACGATAGAAGGCGTTCGAGAGCAGGCAGGCGGTTGAGTCGATGCCGGCCATGAACAGGATGAAGCACAGGCCGCGAGGCTCATCCCGCTCGAGCTCGCCGGCCTGCTCGGCCTTGACCATCGCGCTCAGCAGATCATCGCCGGGATTGCGGCGGCGATCCGCGATCTGATCGGCGATGTACGCGGCGAGCTTGGCGCCCGCCTCACGCGCCACACCGGGGACGTCGAACAGCTCCTGTTGATCGGGCTCCGACTGCCTGATCTCAAAGTCGTACATCAGGCCGTGCAGATACAGGAGATCCTCGTCGGGGAAGCCGAGCAGGTGGCTGATCGTCGACACGGGCAGACGCCAGGTGAAGCCTTCAGCGAGGTCCGGCTCGGGCTGCTGCTCGAGCTCGTCGAGCAGCCGGATGACCTCGGAGCGGATCCGGCCCTCCAGTCCCGCCACGATTCTCGGCGTGAACTGGCGATGGACGACCTTGCGGATGCGCTCGTGGGCGGGCGGGTCGGTGTTGATCACGATCCCCGGACCGAAGTTGTCCGGATAGAAATTCTGCGTGTCGTCGAGCTCGACGCCCTGGGCGTTAGAGTAGACCTGCCAGTTGCGCGCCGCCGCCTGCACATCGGCGAAGCGCGAGAGCGTCCAGAAGTCGCGCTCCTCGTTGTAGTACACCGGATGTTCGTCGCGCAGCACGCGGTAGAACGGATACGGCTCCGCTTGAATCGCCGCCGAGAACGGGTCGTAGTGGAACTGCTCAGCAACGCTCTCCATCGAGTATCTCCTTTCCCGGGGACCTTGTGAGCGCGTAGTGTCCGATATCTCGTACGTTTGGCGGCTTTGTCGCGCTATTCACGGCCTGGATCGTACAGTCGGGCCTCTGCGGGGTCAAGCGAAGAGGACGCTGGGACCCACCGGCTTCTGGACGAAACGCTCTCGCCACCGCCCTCGCGACCGGTCGCGCCTACCCGTAGAGGCTCGTCAACACCGGCGCCAGCGGTCCCTTCAGCGCTTCCTGCTCGGCGGTTTGCGCGCCGCTCTTGCAGACGCCATACCCGGGGTCGGAGCCGTTCTCGGCCTGCCACAAGGGAGATACGGGACCGGCCACGTGGACGTACTTGGCGACGTACGTGGTCAGCGTGTCGGCGTTGGGCTTGACGACCTCGCGGCCGGGCTTGGCCTCGCCGAAGTGGCCCGGCCAGCACGCCCACCCGGTGTGCGCGAGGTCAACGAGTGGAGTCGTGGCGGCGCGGAACACGTAGCGTCCCGAGCCGCACACGAGCCAGTCGTCGAGCAGACCCCCTCCCTGCGTGCGCGTGTAGCTGCCGCACGGCACCCCCTTCTGCCCGGTCGGCGCCGGGTAGGTGGGGTGCCCGCCGATCGCGGCCTGGACGATCGGATGGCCGTCGTCGAACGACAACAACGGGCTGTGCCAGGAGTAGAAGCGGCCCTCGTTGCTGTGACGCGCCATGTACAGCGCCACCGGCTTGAGCGTCCGCGCATCGAGCAGCACGGTCACGTGTTCCCAGTCTCCCTGGTGGAGGTCGACGTTCTCGACGTCGCCCGCGACGGGGGCGCCGTTCATCAGCGAGGAGCGAACCACCAGCGGGTAGTAGTTGTACGGATAGAAGAACCAGTACTCGAGGCCGATCAGGCCGTCGGAAGTGTCGCGTTCATCCAGCGGCGTGGGCACGGCAGTGACTGTGGGCCACCCCGGCAACTGACCGGACACACCTCCGAAGTGCACCGGGCCGGCAAAGTAGAAGTACAACTGAGCCGTCCGCCACGGATCGAGAATCCCCGGGTCGGCGAGCCAGTGATGCAGCGAGCCGGTGATCGTGTGCTGCCCAGCCTCGAAGGCGCGGAACTGGGCCGCCGGATTCGCGGTGAGGGCGCTGGCTTTGACGTTGGCGGTGGTCGGGAAGCGCAGATAGTCGGTCGGCTGACCGCTCGCGGGAACCGAAGTGATCGGCCGGCACTGGCGGGGCGAGGCTGAGAGCACCAGGCAGGGACGGGTGCCATCCGGCCCGATATCCGCCAGCACCCCCCCGACCGACACCGGCCAGAAGCGGTCGGCGACCGTGACCTCGATCGTCGGCTGAAAGGCTCGAGCCAACCGCGCGATCCGCGGGTCGGTGGTCTGCTCGATCGGCGGCTCGCCGTCGAGCGCCCGCCCGCCGGCGGGCGCCGGACCGACGATCGCGCCGGTGCCGAACGATGGGTCCTCGGTTCCGACCGAGAGCCGCTGCGGAGGCGCCCCCGCGCATGTCGGCCGTCTCTCGTGGAGGTTCGGCACCACGAGTGCCGGCGGCCAGTTGATACCGACCAGGTTGAGCGCGAGCGCGGGCAGGGTCGGCCGCTCGCCCGAGTCCAACGCGGCGTCGCCGGCCGACCCGACGCGCTTGATCTCGCCGGCCGGTATGTCCTGGATGTACGCGCCGGTCGAGGTGGCGTCCGCCAGCGGCGTGCAGACGAGCAGATGCGTGGCCTGACTGGACTGCGCGATCGTGCCACCGGTGAACTGCGCCGACGCTGTGGTGACCGTGACGCCCTCGAATGACACCGGCGGCCACGCCAGGTAGCCGACGGCGACCGCGGTATAGAACGCCGCCATCAGCCAAGGGAGCGGATCTCGGAGCAGCGACCGGGCAGGCTGGGTCGCCTTGAGGCGGACGTAACGGCGCCCCCAGGTGGAGATGATCGCTCCGGTGATCACAAGCAACCCGACCGGTGGGGACGCGAGAACCGCCAGCGCAGCGACGAGCACCCAGGCAACGACGTGCACGCCCGGGCGCGCGTTGAGCGGACCCAACGTAGTCAGCAGCCAATGGACGACGAGAAACGCGATCAGGCTCGCCGGCACCACGGCCCACCAGGCGGATTGAAACGTCGCCACGACCTGCCCGATTCCCAGCGCGAGGACGCCGGCGAGGACGATCACGTTGAAGCCGGCGAGGATCCGCAGCAGCCGGTCGCCGTTCCCGGTTTGCCTGATCTTTGCCGATCCCGCGGGCAACGCCTCCGTGTGCAGGTGCACGAGCTCGTTCTCTTTGTGAGCGGCGGCGTCGAGCACCACCGCGGCGCGGTCGTGCCACTTGGCGGCGTCGCCCAACCGCACCGCCCGAGCCAGCCCGGCCAGCCTCCGCTGTCGCCAGGCCCGCCCGCGGTTGTTGGCGCGCTTGAACCTCGCGTCTCGAGCCGCCCGCCGGTGCTGCCCCTCCTCGGACGGTTCGTTCAGGTCATTCCACGCCCGGCCGACGCCCTTCCGGACGATCTCATCCCAATCCTCGCCGTGGAAGTCCCACCGGCGCGAGGCCGCCACATACGCCGCCACGCAGAACACCACCAGCGCCGCCACGCCGATCGCGGCCACGATCAAGCCGGTCAGGATGCTCTGCCAGACCGGGACCACGAACAGGCCGTGGCCGGGCGACAGCCCCGCCACCGCGAGGCGGAGTCCGGTCGTCAGCAGGCCGGCCAAACACGCGAAGGCGCCCAGCGCGAGCACGCCCCCAGCTACCCACAGACCCCTCCGCATCCATACCCACACCTGCGCATCATCGCCGACTCGGCGGTCGCCCCGCTAGGGCGGCGTGACGGAATTAGCTGGTGGAGCTGGCGAGTGAAGAACGCCAGATAATTTCGTCACGTCGTCTAAGTTCACGGAACACGGCAATGCGTGCCCCCAATCGGAATATTGAGCTCAAGGCGCGCGATCCGGAGCCCGATCGGTCGCTCGAGATCTGCCGCGCGCTCGGCGCCGTCGACCAAGGGGTCATCCGGCAACTAGACACGTACTTCGACGTCAGACAGGGTGGCCTGAAGCTGCGAGTGCAGTCACCCGGACCGCCGCACCTGATCCAGTTCCAGCGACCCGATCGACCCGAGCAGCGCCAGAGCAGCTACCGCATCGTGGTCGTCGAGGATGCGGACACGGCCCGCGCGGCCCTGGCGACGGCGTTGGGGATCGTGGGCGTGGTGGTTAAGCGCCGGCATCTGTTTCTGTGGAGGCAGGTCCGCATCCACCTGGACGAGGTAGATGGACTCGGTCACTTCATCGAGCTCGAGGCGGTCGCGCCGGTGCAGTCCGATCTGACGGCAGAGCATCGCCTGATCGCGGAACTGCGCGAGAGGTTCGCCATCACGGACGACCGGTTGTGCGCGACCGGCTACCTCGCCCAGCTTCAGGCGTGAGAGTCTCTATTCGAGCAACTCGGACTCGTGGGCGCGGAACAGTGCCGCGTAGTCGCCGGCGGCGGGCTCGTGCAAGGCGTGTACGAGCGCCCGGATCCGCGGCGTCATGATCAGCAGGTAGCGGGCGGGCTCGCCCCGGCGTGCGTTGCCGAACGTGTGGGGAGTTCCCTTAGGCGCCAGGACCGCCCCGCCCGGCCCCGTCTCGAACACCTCGTCGCCGAGCCGGAAGTGCATCACGCCCTCCAGCACGTACCACGCCTCGTCGTCGGCGTGATGCACGTGCAACGGCGCCACCCACTCCCACTCTGATGCGCCCGAATCCGACCACTCGACGACGACGAAATCGCTCTCGGCTCCGCCCAGCTGTCCGCCGGCGAGCGTCGCGCGGAAGTTTTCGCTCGGCATCGGGGGCCGATCGTAGACCCCTGAGCACGCCGCGCGCGCCGACGCTCCGGCACCGGCCCGGCCCGGCCCGGCCCGGCCGGGCCGTGAGCAGGCTACGGTTTGAGCGCCCCCGTGCCGTCATTCGAGCTTCAGTTCCCCGCGTCCGAGATCGAACCGCTGGCGAGCCGCTTCCCCGACGTCGACGACACCCGCCCGCGCGCCGAGGGCGCGGCCGCCCGCGCCCGGGGCTACTACAGACGCGCCGAGTTCCTCGACGTCTGTCGCTGGAAGACCGCCCGCAGTGCATCCAAGGTGGCCGCGAACACCCCGAGGTCGATCCGGCGGGCCACCGGCACCGCCCTCGGCACGGAGGACGAGGCGGCACGGATGGAGTCGTTGTTGGCGCTCGAAGGGGTCGGGGTCCCGACCGCCTCGACGCTGCTCTACTTCGCCTTCCCGGACGATTACCCGATCCTCGACATCCGGGCGCTCGAGTCGCTCGGGGTCAAGTCCCGCTCCGTCTACCCGGTGAGCTTTTGGCTCGCCTACGTCGCGGCCTGTCGAGATTTGGCCGACCGCCACGGCGTCGACATCCGGACCCTCGACCAAGCGCTGTGGCAGCACTCCAAAGAGCGTTCCGGCCTGGGTTCGGCGGACTCAGCTGGCCGCCGCGGCTGAGGACGGCCGGACTCTACCCGTGCTCGGCTCGGAGGCGGTAGTACCGTCCCCGCGCTCGAGAACATGCGCCGTGATGGCCAGGCTGTTGACCATCCGGTCGGTCTCCTCGGTCAGCGGCGCCGCGGGTCCCGCCTCGGCGGCCAGCGCCTGCTGGGTTGCGCGCAGGGGTGGCAAATCGCTCGGGGGTCGATGCTCGCGGGCAGATCGTGCCAGCTCGGCCATGGTCGCGTCGAGCTGGTCGGCGAACGGCCGGGTCTCCGGTGGCGTGTCAGGTGCGCCGTCCTCGAGATACGCCTCCAGCGCCAGGGCGCCATCGGCAAACCGGCGCAGCGAAGTCAGAATGCCGGTCGCTCCCGCCGTGCCGAAGCCCACGTGGTGACGCTCTGGCTCGAGCAGTATCCGTTGCACCAGCGCCTCGGTATTCGTGCGGGCGATGCGGGCGTGTATGCGGGCGTCGCGCACGACGTCGCGGCTGACGCGGGCGGGCTCGAGCCAACACGAGAACAGGGCCCGCACGTAGCCGCGGTCCGCCTCGATCAGGTCCGCCATCGTCTCCGGAAGCACGCCTCGCTCCCAGGTCGGCCACAGGAGGTAGATGACCAGCGTCAGCGTCGCCCCGATCGTGGTGTCGCGCAGCCGGTAGAGCGCGGTGACGTACTCGTTATGCGGTCCCGCGTAGGCCCCGAAGAAGATGATGCACGCGGTGATCGAGAGCGTGAACAGCCCGTAGTTCGCGAACAGGAACGCGCTGAAGGCGAACGCGAGGACGGTGATGAGGGCGGCGAGAGCGTAGGGCCCGGGGTTCAGCGCCGCGGTGATCAGCGTGGCGAGGACGACCCCCAGCGCCGTGCCGATGTACCGCTGGAGGCCGCGCGTGAACGTCGACCCGAAGTCCGGCCGCAGGACGAACAGCACGGTGAGCGGGATCCAGTAACCCTTCGTCACGTCGAAGCCACGGTCGATCGCGGCGGCGATCGCGACCGTGATGCTCAGGCGCAGGGCATGCCGGAACGCGCTCGAGCGCAGCGTGAGGTTGGCCCGCAGGATCGGTCCCGCCTTGCGCACGGCCAGGTCCGGAGGCCGCGGCCGAGCGTGACGAACGGGATCCTCGGGCGGCGCACCCTCGCCCTGCCACGACGACGCGAGATCGACCGCGCCGCGAAGCTCGCCGCGGACGGCAATCCCGCGGTTGAGGATCTCCTCGAGCTCGTCGGCGCGAAACACGTCGGCGGCGGCGCGGCAGCCCTCGAGCTCTTGACGGAGAGTGGCGACCAGCGCGTCGAGGCGGGTCCGGACCGTTTCGAGGTCGGCTCGCCAGCGACCGGTTTCGAGCGCGTCCGCGACGGCGGTGAGCGCCTCGGCGGCCGCCGACCGGCCGACGTCAAACCCGCGTCCAGCGGCCCCAGCGTCCCACGCCTCGATGTTCTCGCGGGCATTCCGCAGAGCCACCAGATCGAGATACGTACGGTCGGCCTCGTCGGTCAGCACCCGGAACGCTTCTCCGGGCGAGTTCGGCGCTGCGACGGGTCCCACTGACGCGTCGAGGGTCTGCCGCGCCCCGGCCAGCGCGAGCAACACCGGGCGCCGGTCGGAGGCCTCGTCGGTGACCCAAGCCGCCAGCGCGCGGTACACCTTCGCGATCGCCTCGCGTTCGGGTAGACGAGCGTGCCGGCGCCACCCCACGAGCACGAGCGCGACCGCAAACAGGCCGCCGACGAAAATGAGCCCGGCGCGCTCGGCCGCGTGGAGCGCGTCGGCCGGCAGGCTGGTCACGACCACGATCGATAACGGCACCATCAGGGCGACGAAATAGGTCGCCACTCCCATCGCGATGTACATCCCCGCGCCGAAGCTCGTCACGGCCAGCAGGAGAATCACGAGCACGTCCGAGTGTGCCGAGATCTCGCCGACGAACGTGGACAACGTAACGGTGAAGCACGTGAGCAGCATCGCGGTTACGCGACCGCGATACGGGCCTCCGGAATCGGTCAGTCCGACCATCAAAGCGCCGCCCGAGATCGCGACGCCCTCGAGGAGTCGGTCGGTGGCCACCCCGAGGAACAGCGGAACCCCGACGCCGAACGCGTAACGGAGAGCCCACTGCACGTTCACGTCGCTCCGCTCGAAGCGGATCGTTCCCCGGACGATGCGCCCCACGGCTGCCACGGTAACTCGAAAATCTACCGTGCCACGGCCGTGGCAGGTAAGGCGAACCTGTGAGCCGCTGCGGCCGACTCGCGGGCCGTAACTGGTGGGAACGGCTTAACGCGTCTGATAGCTTGCTCCGCGTAATCCCGTGGGCAATTTCAACAGGAGGCGGGAGTTGATTCGAGTCCACCGTAGTTTTGCCTTGCTGGCCGTGCTGGCGTGCGTCGCCATGGCTGCTTTCGCGTCGCCCGCATTGGGTGCCGCAAAGCCTCCGGGCATCAAGCCACCGTCGAAGACGACGGCGAACGTGAGCTGCAAGAAGCTGGCCAACAAGAAGATCCGCTGCACGATGTCGATCAAGGGGGGCGCCGGCATCAGCGGCAAGGTGACCATGCGGATCACGCGCGGGAAGCTGCTAGTGGCGGTCGGGCACGGCCGCCTCAAGAATGGCAAAGCGACCCTGACGATGAGCGTGTTGCGTCCGATGACGAAGGGCCGTTACACCGTTTCGATGGTTATCACGGACGCCACCATCAAAGCCAAGAAGGTGCTGAATCTGGGCTGACGGCTTCGTTCACCTGCCAGCCGGCCCGAGCCGCGATCGCCCTCGCGAGCTTCTCGCGAGGGTCGATCGCTTCAACGCCTACCCGGCCCGTGATCTGCTGCCACGGTTCGTGCAGTTCGCGCTCGTCGAGGTAACGGAAGACCCACGTCGTTTCACGCACGGCGTCTCCCGTCTCAGTGGTCTGAATGTCACCCGATTCGAGGCTGACCACGAGCCGGTTCGGTTGGAGCGGACGGCTGACCGTCGTGACGCTGCCGTCCTCCGCCGCGTGGACGGTGAAGAGGATCTCACCGGGTACGAGCACCCACAAGACCGCGGCGTCCTCGCTGATCGCCCACACGCCCGGGTCGGGAACCGACCCCAGCGCGGTGCGAACGGCGGCGAGCAGATGCTCCCGCCCCTCGGCCTGTGCCGCGGCATCCCAACCGCGGCTCAGCTTCTCCACGTTCTCGGGGTTCATCGGCCCCGTGGCCGGCGGCTCACGGACCGACCCGGATCAGCTTCTTGTTCACGAACTCGTCGGTCCCGAAGCGACCAAGCTCACGACCAAAGCCCGAGCGCTTAACGCCGCCGAACGGCAGCTCGGCACCCTCGAGCCCGACCGCGTTGATGAACACCATGCCGGCGTCGATCTTGTCGGCGACCCGCATCGCCTGCTCCGGATCGTTGGTCTGGACGTAGGACCCGAGCCCGAATGGCGTGTCGTTGGCCAGCTCGACCGCCTCGTCCTCTGAGCGCACCCGATAAATGGCTGCCACCGGTCCGAAGAACTCCTCGCGATAGGCGTCGCTGCCGGGCGAGATGCCGGTGAGCACCGTGGTCTCGAAGAAGTTGCCCTCATGGCCGCCGCCGGCGACCAGCGTGGCCCCTTGATCGAGCGCGCGCTTGACCTGGTCGGCGAGCCGCTCAGTGGCGATCGACGAGGACAGCGGTCCAATCGTGGTGTCGGTAGCAGTCGGATCGCCGGGCTTCACCGCGGTCAGCGCTGCGGTGAACTTCTCCAGGAATGGCTGATAGAGCTCGTCGACGACGATGAACCGCTTGGCCGCGTTGCACGCTTGCCCCGTGTTCTCGAGCCGGGCGCCCACCGCCGCCTCGACCGTGGCATCCAGGTCATCGGTGGCCAACAGGATGAACGGATCAGAACCGCCCAGCTCCAGCACCACCTTCTTCAGGTTGCGCCCGGCGATCTCGGCGACCGCCGCGCCGGCCCGCTCCGAGCCCGTCAGCGAGACCCCGCGGACGCGGGGATCGGCGATCACCCACTCGATCTGCTCGTTGGAAGCGTAGATGTTGATGTACGCGTCGGCCGGGAAACCTGCGTCGTGGTAGATCTGCTCCATCGCCGCGGCGGACTCCGGGCACTGCGGGGCGTGCTTGAGCAGGATCGTGTTGCCGATCACCAGGTTGGGACCGGCGAACCGCGCGACTTGGTAGTAGGGGTAGTTCCAGGGCATGATCCCCAACAGCACGCCGAGCGAGCTGCGCCGCACGAACGCCGATCCCTCGCCCCCGTCGAGCAACTCGATCGGCTCGTCGGCGAGCAACCTCTCCGCGTTGTCGGCATAGAAGCTGTAGATGGCGACGGAAAAGTCGAGCTCGCCCAGGGCCGCCTCGATCGGCTTGCCCATCTCACGGACGATGATCTCGCCGAGCTGCTGGCGGCGCTCGTTGTGAAGCTCGCCCACGCGCCGGATCAGCGCCGCACGATCCGCGACCGTCGTCGAGCTGCTCCACTCGCGATGGGCCCGATCGGCCCGCCCGATCGCGTCGCGGAGCTCGTCGTCGGCGATCGTGGGGTACTCCTTGACGGTCTCTCCGGTGGCTGGATTGACCACTGCGTACTGGCTCATCTGTCCCTCGCTTACGGTGGTTACCGGCTGAATCCTAGACAGATCGCAGACCGGCTCAACCCCGGCGAGAGCGCCGCCACGCCGCGCCGTCGTTGCTACGTCTGGGCTCGGAGCTCGTCGGCCGACGGGACGACGACCGGTCCGGCGGGCGGTTGGGTGATCCGGACCGGGTTGCCGAACGGATCCCGCAGGGCGCAATCCGTCCCGTAGAAGCGTTCGGTCGGCTCCTGCGTGAACTCGACGCCCGCCGCGCGCAGTCTGTCGTACGTGCCCTGGCAGTCGTCGGTCTGGAAGATCACGCCGCCGCCCGCCGCGCCCTTGGTCACGAGCTCGCGAATCTCCGCCGTGGTCACGTCGTCGTACGCCGGCGGGCCCGGCAACATCAGGCCGAGCTCGAAGTCCGGCTGGTCGGGAACGGTCACCGTGAGCCAGCGCATGAAGCCGAGGTCGGCGTCGGTATGGACGACCATTCCGAGCTTGCCGACGTAGAAGTCGAGTGCCTCGTCCTGGTCCAGGACGTGGATGAATGTGTGTGTGATCCGTTTGAACATGGCGCTCACGCTAAACGCTCGCCGGGCGAATCGCTTCTCCAAATGTGCTCTCTCGCGGGGGTAGTCGCCGCGTCCACTAGCCGGCCGGGCGCATCCACGCCATCGCCCAGCACGCCGGCACGCGCAACGCGGCTCCACCATCCACGAACCGTGCCCGGTAACTCGATGGCGGCTCGCCGACCACCTCGCGAAACATCCGGCTGAAGGTGCCGAGGCTGTTGAAGCCAACGTCGAAGCAGATCTCGGTCACCGGTCGATCGGTCTCGCGCAACAGCTCCATCGCTCGCTCCACGCGCCGCCGCTGCAGATAACGGTGCGGCGTCTCGCCAAACGTGGCACGGAACTGACGGCTGAAATGCGCGGGCGAGACGTGGGCCACTTTCGCCAGCGCGGGGACATCGAGGGGCCGGGCAAATGCGCGGTCCATGGTGTCGCGTGCGCGCAGCATCCGGCGATTGCGATCCTCGACCACGCGAGACATCCCTACAGGCTACGAACCGTGGGCGCTATGTCGCGCGCGCTCACCGGCTCGTGACCCGGGTATAGATCGAGCGCCCGGTCGGTGTGGGTAGATCCCGGGTGCTGACTACTAGCGACCTAAGTCAGGCGTGTATGATGCTGGCTATGGCTTTCCTAAGCCAGCTCCCGTGAGCCCACTACCCAGCATCAACCGCGTCCGAAGGAAACTCACCATGTCGAACATCGACATCGCAGGAACGCCAATCAGCGGAGCCGCCGCGCTCGTCACCGGAGGCAATCGCGGCTTCGGCCGCGCGATGGTCGAGGAGCTGCTCGACCGCGGTGCGGCGAAGGTCTACGCGACGTCGCGCTCGTCCCAGCCGCGCGGCGACGAGCGGGTCATCCCGCTCGCGGTCGACGTCGGCGACGACCGCTCGGTGGCTGCCGCCGCCGAGGTCGCGGCCGACGTCTCGATCGTCGTGAACAACGCCGGGATATCGCTCAACACGCCGGTGCTCGATGCGCCGTTATCAGACATTAGCGCCGAGCTCGACACGAACCTGTTCGGCCTGATCCGCGTCACCCGCGAGTTCGCGCCGGTCCTCGCGCGCCATCCGTCGAGCTCGCTCGTGAACGTCTTATCGGTGCTCTCATGGGTCGCGTTTGGAAAGGGTTACGAGATCTCGAAGGCCGCAGCGTGGTCGGCGACCAACTCGATGCGAGTCGGGCTGCGCGACCAGGGGACGATCGTCACCGCACTGCACGTCGGCTACATGGACACGGACATGACCGCGGGTCTCGATGCGCCGAAGATCGATCCCCGCGAGGTTGCTCGGCAAGTGGCCGACGGGATCCTCGCCGGCGAGTACGAGATCCTCGCCGACGAGATCAGCCGCACCGTCAAGTCGCAGCTCTCGAACGATGTCACCGCGCTGTACCGGCAACTCCGAGCGGCAGTCACCGCATAATTACCGTTCGTCGCGGGGCTGTATTCGTCAGCGGTCGGCGACAAAGTCTGAATTGGGTCCAGCGGTCCCGGCAGAGATATAGCGGTCTAACGCGGCACGTTTGTGCTTCAAGTAGTAATTCAGAAACGCGACCGTGACGCGTTCGACGGTCGCGAGCTGGCTTCCGGGAACTGTGTACGGCGGCAGATGGCTCGCCCCGATCAGCTTCAACAAGAACTTCGGCGCGGACGCCTCAGCAAAAAACGAATCGGTCGCGTCCGGGGGGTTGATCGCGTCGGCGGTCCCTTGAGTGGCCAGCAAAGGGGGACCATGCGAGGGAAACGAGAATTGCGCGGCGAACGGATCCTCGGCTCCGGAGAGAATTACCGCGGCACCGACGCGAGGGTCCCTTACCGAGGGATCGTATGCGGTGGCCAGCGCAGTGTCGCCCCCGTCCGATTGACCGGCCACCGCGACATGGCGAAGGTCGATCATGCCGGCCAACGGTCCCGACCGGTCCGCTGGGGCCAACCTGGTGATTACCAGGCTCATGTCCCCGGGCTGGTTGACGAGATCCTGCTCATCCGGTCCGCCCAGCGCATTGGCGTTCTCGAGCGGGAATATGGGAGCCGCAACGACATAGCCCGCCTTCGTCCAGGCGTTGAGCAATCGGGCATAAGGATGGGGAGTCACTGCGAAGCCATGACCGAACACGATGAGCGGATACGGACGATCGAACGTTGCGTCGAAGGACCCCGAAGCGCGGCCGCGCCCAGTCGAGTGGACAACTGGGTAGCGGACGATCGTGGTGACGACACGTGGCACTCGGCCGGATGCGGTCTGAATAAAGCGACCGGTATCGACAAACCGCATGATCCGAATCTTCACGCCGATTGACACCTTGCGGGTCCCCCGGAGTGCAGGCGCGGGACGGGGTGCGCGTGGTTGGGTCGTCCTGTTGCCGGTGAAGGTCGTCGTCGTCGATGTCGTAACGCCGCCCGTCTCGAGGACCACGCGTTTTGCCGCCGCGTGATGTGACGGGGCAATGATCAGCGCCCCCACGCCGGCGCCGACCAAGAGAATCCCGACCAGCAAAGGCACCGACAGCTTGAGGCGTGACCGTCGCCTCACGGACGTCCTCCTCGGTGGCCGCTACCGGTCAACCCCGTGAGAATAGCTCCCGGGATCCGCGAAAATCTCCGACCTCAGTCGAGGTACGTGACGACGTCGGCCGGCGACAGTCGCGGCGGCGCCTGCTTCTCCTGCCGCGGCCAGCCGAGGTGGAGGAGCGCGACGAACTGCTCGCTGGGTGGGATCCCGAGCGCCTCGAGGCCCTCCGGGGTTCTCAGGACCCCGGGGGTGCGCCAGTAGCCGGCCAGCCCGCGGCCCTGGGCGGACAGGAGAACCGCGTAGACGGCACATGCAGTCGCACACAGATCCTCCTGCTCCTGGACCGGATCGTCCGAGCTGACGACGGTGGCCGCGATCAGCGTCGGCGCGCGGTCGAGCTTCGCCGCGGCCTCCGGACCCGCGGCGGCCTTCAACCTGGCGAGGGCGAGCGGCCCGAGGACCCGGAACCGCCACGGGTTCGTGAGGTGGTGGTTGGGCGCCCACCGCGCCAGCTCGAGCAGCTCGTCGAGCACCTCGCGCGGCACCGGGTCGGGGGCAAACACCTTGTGGGTGCGCCGGCTACGGATTGCGTCCTCAACGTCCATCACCCTCGAACGGTAGCGATGGCGCTCCCATTTGCGACCGGCCCGACGGCGGTGTACGCTCGCCGCGATGTGGGGCGTCCGTAGCCAGCAGAGGCGCGGTGGGTCGAGCGAGAACCATTGGCTGGATTTCGCGGCCAAAGGCCTTGCCGACGGGACGCACAGCCGGCGCGAGATCCTGCGCCGCGGCGCCGCGATCGCGGCCGGCGGCGTGCTCGGGTCCGCGGCGACCCCGCTCGCGGCGCTCGCCGCCACCTCGAAATGCACCGAGCGGACTTGCCCGGACGGGACGTGCTGCGAGGGGAAGTGCTTGACCGGCTCATTGCTCGGCTGCTGCCACGACCGCATCTACTCGCGCCTGAACAAGCACTGCTGTCCCGAGGCCCCGGCGGGCGGTGGCCATACCTGCCTCGACGGCCTGGAGTGCTGCGGGAAGACGGAGTGCTGCGAGAAGGACGAGATCTGCTGCGGCACCGGCCAGTGCATCCCCAACAAAAGCGGCAACATCGGCTGCTGCAACGGCTTCACCTACAACAAACGGGAGGACCGGTGCTGCCCGGAGCACGCCAAGGACGAGGCCCACTTCTGCGCCAAGGACGAGAGCTGCTGCGGCAACGCGGAGTGCTGCAGGAAGGACGAGATCTGCTGCGGCACCGGCCAGTGCATCCCCAATAAAAGCGGCAACATCGGCTGCTGCAACGGCTTCACCTACAACGAGCGCGAGGATCAGTGCTGCCTCGAATTCCCTGACGGCGAGGCACACTTCTGCGCCAAGGACGAGACCTGCTGCGGCGAAAAGGCCTGCTGCGGCAAGGATCAGGAGTGCTGCGGCTCCGGCGGCAAGGAGCATTGCGTCGCCAAGGGCAAGTGCAACGAATGCCCGCCGGGCGAGGTCAAGTGCGGCGGCAGTTGCTGCCCGAAGGGTCAGTGCCAGAACGGCACCTGTCTGTGCGGCGGGTTTGTCTGCAGCTCGCCCAACCATTGCTGCCATGGCACCCAGTGCTGCGGCGGCGTGTGCTGCCACGAGAGCTGTTGCGTGCTCGCCACCGACCAATGCTGTTCCAACAACGGCGGATGCTGCGGCGCGAAGGACATCTGCTGCCCGTCGGGTTGCTGCATCTATGGCTGCACCGCCGACGGCGGCTGCGCCCTGCCACCCGGCGCGACGGTCAGCGAACGTCCGCGGCGCCCGACCCTCGCCCGGCGCAGGTAGTCAACCGCGACCAGCGCCGTGGGCGGCGCGAAACCGGCGCTGGCGCTCGCGCTGGCCGCACGGCGACTCGGCATGCCACTGGCGCGTGTTGGACCGCGTGGTGTCGTAGAACACCAGGCCGCACTCGGGCCGCGCGCACCGCCGCAGGCGCGCGCGGTCGAGCGCCCCGAGCTCGAGCGCGACCCGCCGAGCCAACTCCGAGACCAACGTCGGATCCGACCACCGAAAGGTCTGGCGCAGCTCGCCCTCGTCGGTGATCTCCAGGCCGACCCGAGCCTGGCTCGGCTCCGCCAGCGTCGTCAGCTGCTCGACGAGGTCACCGAGCGGACGTCCGGCCACCAGCCGTCCCGCCAGCTCGACGATCAGATCGTGCAGCACTCCCAGCTCCGCGAGGTCGGTCTCTGAGACCCGGTCGACGCCGAGCGCGTCGGCAGCGCTTCGGACCGACGCGAACGGCTCGGGCTGCACTCGCCGGCCGTGCGGCGGCCGACGCGCGACGGCCAGGTTGGCCAGCCGCACGAGCACGTCAGGTGCGGCGTCGCGCACGCGACCCCTAACTGCCCACGAACCGCGTACGGGGCCGTGACACGAGCTCGTTCGCCCTCCGCGCATTTGGGTGGCCGGCGTACTCGCGCAGCGAGGCATCGGCAGCTTCGCGCGACCTCCACTGGCTCACGACGAGGAGATGCCCCGAATCGTCGAGATCCTCAATCAGCTCGTGCGAGAGATAGCCGTCGAAGCCGACCATGTCGCGCCAGATCGCCTCCGTGGCCCGACGCCCCTCAGCCGCATCTGCGGCTGGAAAATGGGACTCCCAGACTGAATACACGGACATCTCGAGCTCCTTCCGTCGTCTTGAATAACGGGCAAACTAATGATAGACCGTTAGGATGCCGCGCTGTCGCCGGCGCCCGTCCGCTCGCGCATCCAGGCGCTCATGTCACCCTCCAGTGAAGCATGAGGGATGCCCGATTCCGATCGACTACGCTCTGCCGATGCTCACCGCGGCGACACCATGAGTAAGGCCGAGCGCCAGATTAGACGGCGCCGCGAGCGCGAGCGCGACGTCCGGAGGGCCGACCGAGCCGTGGGTGTGTTCATCGCCTGGTTTATCGGCGGCATGATCGCATTGGTCGTGGCCATCTTGGTGTTTCAGAGCACGGCTCTGGCGATCGTCGTCGGAGGCCTCGTCGCGTTCGCGCTGCTGTGGAGGCTGATGATGCGACCGCAGCGCTGACGTGGCCCGCGACGAGCAACCGCCGGCATTGCGTTGACCGCCTGACGTGTCTGATCGCCGGGTACGTCCACCCCAACGCCGACCTCCGGATGACAGTGAGACAAGCTTGATGCGACTTGCCGTGATTCGGGTATAGCACGGTTAATCGTCCTCGCGGACGGGCTTGTCCGCATCTGTGATCTTCCCCGAGATCTTGCGCCGCGATTCCCTGACCCTTGCCTCTCTGGACGCTGATCGTCGGTCCTCGCCAGTGTCCAGCGAGTCGTTCGTGCGGTCACTCCCCGGGTCGATATCCACGCGGAGAAGACCGAACCGACATAGAATCCTCTGGTGCCGAAGCGGCAGTATGTGACCAGAGATCCCCGGCCTCGTCGTCGCGGAAGGACTCGTTACCGCGGAAGCTATCGTGGGCGGAGAGGAATCTCTCGGCAACGGTGGATCGGCTGGCTGCGGCTACTGACGCTGTGCGTCCTGATCGTGGTCGCCGTCGTCGCCTTCTTGGGCGCCGGGGGCGGCGGTCGGCGATCCGAGCGGCAAGCCTCGCGGGCGCCCCGACTGGTGCAATTGCCGCGGGGCGGAAGGACGATCCTGCCCGGTCACTACGTGGTCGCCTACTACGGGATCGTGGGCACGTCCAACATCCTCGGTCATACCAACGATCCAGAGGCGGACGCCCGCGGTGTCGAAAAGCGGGCTCGAGCGTACGCACACTACGGTTGGCCGGTCCAGCCGGCGTTTGAGCTCGTGGCAACGGTGGCCTCGCCCGATCCCGGACCGGACGGAACCTACAGCTCCCCGGTCGACCCCGCGACGGTGCAGCGCTACCTGGATGCCGCCCACCGACATAAGTTGCTGCTCATCCTCGATTTCCAGCCCGGGCAGGGACAGTTTCTCCCGGACGTCAAGCGCTACCAGCGTTTCCTGCTCGACCCGTCAGTGGGGGTGGGCCTCGACCCAGAGTGGAAGTTAGCGCCCGGACAGCTCCCCGGGAGCGTGATCGGGTCGGCGTCAGCGGCCAGCATCAACGCCGTCTCCGACTATCTCTCCGGCCTCGTCGCCAAGTATCGGCTACCGCAGAAGCTGTTAGTCATCCATGAGTTCCTCACTAGCGAGTTACCGGACCGTCAGCTGATCGCGATCCGTCCCGGCCTGGCCACCGTTCTGCAAATGGATGGGTTCGGGCCGGTTGACACCAAGTTGGACGCGTTCCGCTCGGTGACCGCGGGCGCGGGGCGGTTTCACATCGGGTTCAAGATCTTCCTGCACCAGGACACGGCGCCAATGACGCCCCAACAGGTGATGGCGCTGCGTCCACGGCCGGTGTACATCAGCTACCAGTGAGCTCCCGCTGCGAAAGCTCGGAAGCGGGTCCGCCACGGACCCGAGCCCCGTTCGAGTCGGTCAGTCTGCTCGGCCCGCCGGCCGTCGACGGCGAGTATGTCCGGCTCGCTGATGGCGAGCTCGTCCACCTGCACGAGTACCCCCGGTTGTACGCGGTGCCGGGACTGTATGAGCACGTCGTCCAGGAACGTCTGCGGTGTCGCTCTCCGCAGGTCGCCTCCGAGGGCTTCCTGCGCGCGCTCGAGCGACTGGGAGCCGAGCCGACCTCGATCGCGGTCCTCGACTTCGGCGCCGGCACGGGGTTGGTCGGCGAACTCCTGCGACGCGCCGGCGTCGGGCGAGTGGTTGGCGTCGATTCGTTATCGGCGGCGCGCGATGCGTGCCGCCGCGACCGCCCCGGCGTCTACGCCGACTACTTGGTCGGCGACCTCGGCTCGGGCGACTCGACCGTGTCCACGGCGCTCGATCGGTACCGGTTCGATGGCCTGATCTCGGCCGGAGCGTTCGGCGGTACCCACGCGCCACCGGCCGCGCTGGTCACCGCGCTCGCGGTCCTTCACGTCGGCGCCCCGGTGGCCTTCACGATCGACGAGCGCTGGATGAACGATGCCGACCCGGGCGGCTTCGGCGCCGGGGTCGAGCGACTGGTGGCCGGCGGAGATCTGGAGCTGACCGAGCGGACGCGCTTTCAGCACCGAGTCACGACGACCGGCGAGCCGATCTTCTATCAGCTGCTGGTCGGTGCTAAGGCGTGAGCGTGACGGCGGATCGCGGTCGGGTGCGGGTGGGCGTCGCAGCCCGTTGAGCGACACACTGTAGGGTCAGTTTGATCCGGCACGGTGAACATGGAGCACAAACCGACTAACAGCTTCGCGATTTCCGACGGTGTGAGCCTCGCTGTCGCGTCGGTTGGTTCGGGTACCCCGATCCTGTTCTTGCACGAGCTCGCCGGCGATCTGCGCAACTGGGAATGTCAAATGCAGTACTTCGCGCCCCGCTACCGCTGCGTCGCGTTCAACGCACGGGGGTACCCGCCCTCGGAAGTCCCACAAGACGTTGCACAGTACAGCCAGGCGCAGGCGGTTCGCGACGTCGCCGCCGTGATGCGCCACTCCGAGATAGACCGGGCGCACGTGGTCGGATTATCGATGGGCGGCTACACGGCGCTCAACTTCGCGATCGCCCACCCCGACCGGGTACGCTCGGTGGTGGCCGCCGGTACCGGTCACGGCTCGGACCCGGCCACGCGACAGACCTTTCTCGACGACTGCGCCCGACTGGCCGATCGTAGCCTCGAACTCGGGCTCGAGGCCGGCGGCGCGGACTACCTCGCGGGTCCCACCCGTCGCCGCTTCAAGGAAAAGGACCCCTGCGGCCTCGCGGCGTTCAATCGGCAGTTCGCCGAGCACTCCCCGGTCGGGACTGCGCTCACGATCCGCGGCTGCCAGCTACGACGGCCGACGCTTCAGGACCTTGAAGGCGAGCTGGCGCGCCTGTCGGTCCCCACGCTCGTCATCGCCGGCGACGATGACGACCCGTGCGTCGCCGCCGGGCTGCTCCTCAAGCGGGCGATCGCCGATGCGCGACTGTGCCTGCTGCCGCGCACGACCCACGCCGTGAACCTCGAGGAGCCGGACGCCTTCAACCTCGTCGTGTCGCACTTCCTCACCGACGTGGACGGCCATCAGGCGCTCGGAAGAGCACGTAAATGACCGCGATAACCGTGCTGATCCCCAGCAGCGGCCATACCGGCCAGAAGTAGGCGCCGGCGCCGGCGTCGATTGACTCGAGCGCCCACACCACGATCAACGTCGACTCGATCACGCTCAGGACGCTTCCGACCACGACGGCCCGTCGCACCGCCCCGCGCGGAAAGCGCCACGCCCAGCGGATCGCGGCGTCGAGCGCCACCGGAATCCCGAGCCCGAGCCAGACCCAGGCCGGCCAGAAGGTCGCGGGCGCGGTCAGGACCCAGATCGCCAGCGCCAGCAGCGCGATCAGTTGCGCCAACCCTCGTAGCGCTTGCCGCACCTTCCTGCGCTGCCTGCTCGGAGACGGACCGGCAGCCACATCTGGCTGTCGACGAGGTCCCCACCAGGACTGGCCGGCGGTCCGTGGATCCGGGAGGTCGGCGATCGTTGCGTTCAGTGCCAAGTAGGTGGGAGCCGCTAGGCAGCGCTCGAGCCGCCGCTCGAACTCGACGGTGTCGAGCCGTCCCGCGAGATGGTGCTCACGCAACTGCTCGATGATCAGGTCGCGGTCCTGGTCTCCTGGTCGGTAGCGCTCGGGCGAAATCATGCCCGCCAGGATGACGTCGATCGCCGCCCGCGTCCTTGGCGCCAGCCACCGAACGGCCTGTGGCTAACCCGCCTATGCAGTGGTGTGGCTAACCCGAGGACGATTCGAGAAAGGCGCGCACGTGGCGAGGGAGCACGTGCAACACGGCGTCTCGCTCTCCGGTCGAGATGTGGCGCTGCAGGGCTCGGTTGGCGGCCGCGGCGGCGAATGACGCCTCGGTCTCACCCGCCAGCCGCGCCTCGGCTGCGATGCGACCGAGGAAGCTGTCCAGGTCGCGGGTGTGGTTTGGCATGGCACTTGGATTCCACGCTTCGTAGAACACCCCGCGCACAAAGATCGGCAGCTGCGCGGAGAGCTGGGCAGCGACATCGACCGAGAGGTGATCGCGAAGGGCATGGAGAAATGCTCGCAGCACCCGAAACGCCTGCTGGCGATCGTCGGTGCCGAGCTCCTCGGCCACGCCGTTGATCCAGATATGCGCCTTCTCGACGTTGCGGTCGATGATCTCCAGATGGCTCGAGCTCATGGCAGCTTCCTCCAAGTCAATCACGGCGAGCACGGCGTCGGGCGATCGCGGGCCGCCGCAAGCCCCAATTGCCACGGGCGGCAGCCGGCGCCTGTAAGATCGGCGCCGTGGGCTGAGACCTCTGGGGAGAAGAATGCGAAACGGGCCAACGAGAACAGTTTTGGGCTGCGCTGCGGCGCTGGTCGTCGCTCTGCTGGCGTTGCCAGCCATCGCCGTGGCGAGCGGTTGGGTCAAGCGCTCACCTCCCGCTGTCGCCGGTGCGTCGGACAGCGGGATGACCGGGGTCTCATGCCGGTCAGCCAATTGGTGCATGGCGGTCGGGGTCGATGCGCTTGGCGCGGGAAGCGTTCTCTCAACCGGGTCGTTCACCGATCTATGGAGCGGGAGCGCGTGGACGCAGAAGCCGATCGCCATGCCGGTCAACAGCTCGCCGACGCTGTCGGCGGTCTCGTGCGTGTCGAGAACGTCCTGCATCGCGGTGGGGTATGCGCTGCGAGAGACACCCACCACCTACAGCTACAAGCCGTTGGCGGAGATGTGGGATGGCATGCGCTGGAGCGCTCTGCCGAACGCGACACTGCCGAACTCGGGCAAGCTCAACGGGATCTCGTGCAGCTCGCCGACGTTCTGCTATGCGGTTGGCGTAAGGCTCGACCCGAAAGCGTTCAGCCATTCCCTCTCGGCAATCTGGAACGGGCACACCTGGAGGGTTGAACCGATGCCCGAGCTCGGGCTCCACAAGGTCAGTTGGATGAACGCCGTGTCCTGCGTGGGCGCCGCGGACTGCACCGCCGTTGGCGCCTACCTCTACTCGGAGCCCGACGACCAGACTGGCACGCTGGCCGAGCACTGGAACGGCAAGCGCTGGCGCGCGACCAAGACCAGTCGCGGTGGCTTTTCCTCGCTCGACGCGGTCTCCTGTGCCTCCCGGTCACAGTGCGTTGCGGTTGGCGCCTCGCTCCTGACCCAAGGTTTGCCGGGGTGGCCGATTGCCCAAAGTTGGAACGGTAAGAAATGGGTGAACATGCCCTCGGCGGCTATCCCAGGGTCCGGTGGCCAACTCGACAGCGTGTCCTGCACGTCCAGCCAGCACTGCGTCGCGGTCGGATTCGAGGCCGTCGGTCTGGCCGGGCCGGCGAGTCGGTGGCGCGGTACAAAGCTCGTGGCGGAGCGACTGGTCGCCGCGCGTTGGAGAGTCGAGAGTATCCCGCAGTCCACTGGTCCCGGTAATAGCAGCGCCGTGATCACGCCTTTCGCCCCGGTGCTGTCCGGGATCTCATGTGTAACTGGCGAGCACTGCGTCGCCGTCGGCGCCGGCGTGTCAAGCCATCACGTGTCCGCGCTCGCCGAGATGAGCTAGTGTCAGCCGGGTGGGCTGCTGCTAGTGGCCGCGGTGGCGGTTTGGTCGGTGGCGCGGTGCTCATCTCTCCATACCGCCATCGGACGATCTTTGCATAGAGAAGGGGGACGGGGCCATCGCCATGGAACGCCGCGATAGCACGTGGCGCGCGGTGGCTTCCCGAGGAGAAAGTGGCGGGGTTGGGGGTGGCGGTCTGGCGGTCGTGCTGCCGTGCGGTCTTCGAGCGCGCCCTGTGGGGCGGCGTGGGCGATCCGTCGGCCGATACCTGACGGATCCCCCACGCAACCAATCGGGTTGCGCGTAGATTGGTCGCCCAGCAGAGCCGCCGCCCATTCGAACACTGCACGACAGCCCGGCCGCCATCGCGAACACGATCATTTTTCCTCGCGAGGTAGCTAGCCGCCTCGCTCGCGTTATCGCCTCGATATTCCTGTGATATCATCGCGACATGATCTTGAGGCAAGCCTCCAGCCGGTCGGATCCGGATCGGCACGCCATTCCGGCGGTCGGTCGTGCTGACCCACTCCCGTTTCCTACGCTTGATGGCCCGTCTCGCGAGTTTGCTCTTGTGGCAGCGCACCTGGGCAAGCGCTTCGGCGCCCGCGTCGCCTTCGATGATGTTTCCTTCGAGGTCGGGTACGGGGAAGTGTTCGGCTTCCTCGGTCCGAATGGAGCCGGGAAAACGACGACGGTGCGCACGCTGGGCACGCTGATCTCTCCGACGTCGGGTTCGGCGATCGTTGCCGGGATCCCGTTGAGTGCGGAGAACGGGGAGGCGATCCGGGCGCGGATCTCGATCATGCCCGAGTCCCCGGGCCTGTACTTGCGTCTGACCGTGGCGGAGAACCTCGAATGCTTCGCGGGGCTCTACGAGCTGTCCGACGTCCGCGGCCGGATCGACCGGGCGCTGCGGGCAGTCAACCTGCTGGACCGCGCCAACGACCTGTGCGGGTCGCTGTCCAAGGGCCTTCGACAGCGCGTAGCGCTCGCCCGCGCGCTGCTCAATGACCCCGCGGTGCTGTTCCTCGATGAGCCCACCTCGGGACTTGATCCCCTCGCGACACGTGAGGTCCACGGGTTGATTGCCTCGTTGCGCGAGCGCGGGGTAACCATCTTCTTGACCACGCATCGGCTCGAAGAGGCTGAGCGGCTGTGCGACCGAGTGGCGATCTTGAACACGACGCTGCGCCTCCTCGGGCGGCCCGAGGAGCTGCGCGAGCAGTTGTTCACCAGCAGCCTGGAGGTCCGGCTGCGGGCGCCGCTCGCTGATCCCGCGCTGGTCTTCGCCGCCCTGCGCGGTGTCGAGCGATGGGAGCAAGCGCCGTCCGGGTACCTGCTCGCCGTCTCGGACCCGGGTGCCGCGGCACCAGCGGTCGCCCGCGCGCTGGTCGCAGCCGGTGCCGACATCCTCTCGCTTGCCGAGTCTCGGCACTCGCTGGAGGATGTGTATCTCGAGCTGATCGACGAGGACGTGGAGGCAAACCGATGATGACCTTCAGCTGGGCGCGCGTGGGCGCGATCTTCCACAAGGAACTGCGCGACTATCGGCGCAACCGCTTCGTCGTCATCTTCACCATGTCACTCCTCCCGCTGATCTTCGTCGTTGTGCCGATGATCCAGCTGTTCACCATCCCCGCCTCGGCGACGACCTCCATGCTGGATACCCGCATCGGCATCTCCCTGTTGTACATGCTGCTGATCCCCGCGATCGTTCCCTCCGCCCTGTCGGCCTATTCGGTGGTCGGCGAGCGCGAGCAGGGCACCCTCGAGCCCATCCTGATCACACCCATCCGCCGCGAGGAGTTCCTCGTCGGGAAGGCTCTCGCGGCGCTCTTGCCGACGGTCGTAGTGGCGTACACGGTGTTCGGGGTCTTCCTGATCGCGGCCGCTCTCTTCGCCCACCCGGGCGTCGAGTCGGCGGTGTTCAAGAGCTCCCACCTTCTTGTCCAGCTCCTGTTCACGCCGCTGATCGCCGCTTGGTCGATCTGGGTCGGGATCGCGATCTCGTCCCGCTCCTCGGACGTGCGCGCCGCTCAGCAGCTGAGCGTTTTCGCCAGCTTGCCCCCGCTCGCGATCGTGGCGCTCATGTCGCTGAATGTGATCACGCCCTCGACGGGTCTGGCACTAGGTCTCGCGGCAGCCCTGTTGGCCGTCGATGCGTTCGGATGGCGGGTGGTGGCGGCGATGTTCGACCGCGAACGGCTGATTGCCGGCGCTCGAAGGTGACGCGCCGGCCCGTGATCCATCCGACGAGGTGGACGGCCTCGCCGAGAAAGGAAGGCAACGATGTCGGCAACAATCAGGTTGACACGACAAGCGCGCGGCATTGAGCTTCGCAAGGGTCCGATTGAGATCGCGATCGACGGGACAATGGCCGCCTCCATAAGGCGCGGTGAAACGGCAGAGATCCCCGTCGAGCCAGGGGCCCACACGCTCCGGCTGGCGGCGGGGCGATACTCCAGCCGCGACCACCCCTTCGAGGCCAGCGACGGCGAGACGCTTAACTTCCGCTGCCACCCAGCAACGGTCTGGCCAAGATACGTCGCGTCGATCGTCGTGCCGAACCTAGCGATCTCGCTCCGCCGCGAAAGCGGGTGCTGACGGTCTTCGGTACGATTGTCGCCCTGATCATGAGTAATAAGCCGCGCCTCGGCGGGAGCATGATCGTCGGGGTCCCGGTGACGACCGTCTGCGTCCGTTCCTTCCTTCGAGTCAAAGACCCCGGGGGCTGGCAATGAAAGTCAAGCTCGCGGTAGTCGCGCCGACGCGGAGATCGCGCTCGGAGCAGCACCGACGCCCGATGGGCTTGGCGCAGCGCCTCGGCGACTGCGGCCTCCCTCATCGCGCTCGCCGCACACCGAGCGCGATGAGTTTCGCGGCCCAGGGCGGTCATAAGGCACGAAACTGATGCTCGATTCGCGAGGAGGGTTCGATGTCCACGGTTGTCGCTGATATGTCGGTGTCGCTTGACGGATTTGTGGCCGATCCGGCCGGAGGGGTGGATCTGGTGTTCGCCTGGTACGGCAAGCCGCAGCCGGCCGCGCAGCCGGTCGAGCCCTCCGGCGAGGCGGCAGCGTTTGGTCTGGGGGTGATCGTCTACGGACGCCGAACCTTTGATCAAGCCAAGGGCTGGAATGGTCAGCATCCGACCGGGGCGCCGGTGATCGTCGTCACCCACGAGATTCCGGGCGGTTGGCCGCGTGAGGGTTCGACCGTGTCGTTCGTGACCGATGGGATCGAGAGCGCCATGAAAGCGGCGCATGCGATCGCCGGAGACGGGGTGATAGCGCTTGGCAGCCCCACCATCATCCAGCAGTGCCTGAACCGCGGGGTCGTGGACCGGATCCAAGTCAAGCTGGTGCCGGCGCTTCTGGGAGCCGGGATCCGCCTCTTCGGGGACCTGGCCGAGGGTCCGGTCGAGCTCGACAACCCGACGGTGGTGGAGGGGAACGGCGTCACCCACCTGCGCTACGAGGTGCGCGGGCGACAGAACGCGAGCTAGCCCGGGCGGCGGCCGGCGCGGCGCGATGAGCGACCGCTATGACACCGACGACTCCAGCTGGCCGACGCATCGCGCCCGCGCCTGCGTCACTGACCGTCATCAACACCTGAACGAGAGCGGGAAGCCGAGATTCTTGCGATCCTTGCGGGGCATGACACACCACTCGCCCGAGGTGCCAACGCTCGCGTAGGGCCACTTGCGGCGAACCTTGTGAACGATGGCAGTCGCGAAGTCCGGCGCGTTCCCGACATAGATCATGACCGTCGCCGACGCCCACGGCCCGACGGTTGACACCCGAATGTTGCTCACGTGCACCCGCGAGCTTCCCGCGTGCGGCGCCGCAGCGGCAGCCGCGACAATGGCCTTTCGCTCACCGCGGGTCGGGCGCCGCCACGCGAACGCAGACGCCACCAACGCGAGCGAGACGGCGACGCCAACCAACGCGATCGCGGTTGCGCGGCCGATGCCTGGCAGTTGCGACGATCGTGCCCCGTTGCGCCTGCGCAAGCCGTCGCGTCCGTTGTCGCCCCTCATCAACTCGCGCAATCTAACCGCGCGCCCGCGACGAGTCAACAGCGCCGGGTCGTGGTGACGCGGGCACGGCTGTAGCTAACCGATCCGCTCGTCGATGCGAACGTGGACGGTGTCGCCGGCCTCCTTGCCGATGACCTTCCGCAGCGTCGCCTTGACCGGCAGCCTGTGCGTGCCATCGCCCTGGGCCATCAGCGCGCCCGTAAACGGCTGGCTATCAATCGCTCCGCGGATCTTCACCAGGCCGCGGGTACCGAAGAGCTCCGCAACATCGTCCATCACCACGCACGTCCACGCACCTGGGTTGTCGCCCTTCTGGAGCTGGGCATTGAACTCTCTCACCATGACTCCTTCATACTCTCGCACGCGGCCAAACTCTTTGCCAAGCGGGGTGCCCGGCGAAGTTCCCGCTCGCGCCCCGGCCCTGCGCATCCAGGCGACGAATAATGTCGTTTAGACGCGCAGGCTTCGCCGGAGGGCCGCGAGCCACACGAACAGATGAGCACGCATATCCCGGTCTTCTCGCCGCCTCGCGAAATGCGGCTGCTCGCCGCCCGGGGGTGGCTGCATCGGTGCGGGGCGCACCAGACCGATATCTCGCGGGCGGATGCCACGAGCTGCGCGTCGGCGCCGGGGGCCGGTCGGTTTCGGGCCGTCACCTCGTGACGGGTTCGCGAGCGGCGCGCAGCGACCTCGCGGCCGACTGGGCCGAGCCCGAGAAACGCGACGTTGATGGCGTGTCGTTGCCGCGCAGGCGCTCCCGGGTCTCGTGCATGAGCTGGTGGGCCCGCTTGACGTGAGCTCCGACGAGCTGCCCGTCTCGCTTGACGACATCGCCGCCGACGATCACCGTCTCGACATCCGCCGGTCCTGCACCAAGCACCATGACCGCGACGGGGTCGCCGAACCCGTCGAGGTGCGGCGAGCGCATGTCCACGATGGCGATGTCGGCCTGCTTGCCCGGCGCTAGGCTCCCGATCTCGTCCTCGAGGCTCCACACCCGTGCGCCATCGAGGGTGGCGAGCCGCAGCATGTCACGCTGATGGAGATCGACCGTCTCAACCCGCTCTCCTCGCGCCAGTGCGGCGGCGTTGGCCCGGGAGCGCTCGGCGGCCAGAGCCAGGCGCATCTCCGAGAACAAGTCCGTCCCGGCGCTGCATATGGTGTCCACCCCGAACCCACACACGATCCCTCGCCCCAGCGCACGGCCAGTGCCGGGGTAGGTGCCGAACTGCATGAGCATGTCCGTCGAAGGGGTGATCGACAGCGTGCCGCGGCTGGCAGCGATCAGGTCGAACTCCTCGTCGGTCAGCATGTTGCCGTGGGCGTAGTTCACGTCCGCGCCGAGCAAACCGAACCGCTGCAGTGTCGTGACGGCGTCGGCGGTGCCGGCCATGCCGACGTGCAGCGAGATCGGCAGCCCCAGCTCACGGGCGAACGCGAAGTCCTCCGCGTTGCGCTCCGGGCTCGTGAAACACGGGCCCCGCAGCGCCATGCCCAGGCGCAGACGGCCATTTATCCCCGACGAAAACTGCTCGTAGCGCATTCGCCGGGCGTCCACGGGATGCGGCGGGTTCGGATCGTCGCTGGCCGGCCCAGGTCCGCCATAGAGGAAGTAGCCCCGTATGCCCGACTCCTGCAGGCCACGCAGGTTGGCATCGGCGTGGGCAGCCGACTGGAGATTGTGAGCCCAATCGCCGATCGTCGTGATCCCGGCATCGAGCGCCTGAAGAGCACCCCACAAGGTGCCCGCGTAGACGTTCTCAGGGGTATGGCGCGGCGCGATGCCCCGCAGCACGGCCGGGTCGTAGCCGGCGCCGGTCATCTGCGGAGTGAACCCACCAATGGCGCCCTGCCACACGTGCCGGTGAGTGTCAACCAAGCCGGGGATCACGAGGCGGCCCCGGGCGTCGATCACCTCCGTGTCAGGTCGACAGTGACAACGTGGCCACCTCGAATAAGGATCTCCTTGGGCATGATGTTTCGAACCTCGACTAGTCGATGGGGCCGGGAAGTGAAAGTGGCGTGTCGTCTTGAAGTTGGATCGTCATGTGAGGAGCGTGAGGGAGAACATGGTTACCGTCAATCGCGGTTCGAGCGCCTGTGATGACGCACGCGCATCACGATGACGACCGTGCGCGGCACGCGGCCTGAGGTTCGCCGGCCGACGATTTCAGCGGATCGTCCGCGGACTGCCGTGCCGAGCTTCGTTAGGCGATTGCGCCGACCGTGATGTCGACAGCGTGCCGAGCGGCGGCCGCGGCGGCAGCGGCGAAGTCCTCGAGCAGACTCGACTCGCGCTGGGCGACAAAGGCGAGGAACACCTGGTCGGGCTGGGCGTCGACGACCGGCACGTAGACAACGTCGGGCCGCGTGTAGTGGCGCGTCGCAGAGAGCGGCAGCACGATGATCCCGTGTCCCGCTGCAACGTGCTCGAGCTTCTCCTCGACGCTGCGGATCGGCGTTCCGCCCGGCCGCAGCGGCTGCAGATACCGCAGGTGCCGCGCATTGGCAATGTCGCTCTGCCAGAGCTCGTCCGCTTCGGCGAGGGGATGATCGCGACGCAGCGCGACGAGCCGACGCTCATGGTAGAGCGGGATCAGACGCAAGCCCCGTTCCGTGATTGGTTCGCGGACATAAGCGATATCCACCTGCCCGCCTAGCAGGTTGAGCTCCTGGTCGTCCCACTCCAGCCGCTTGACGTCGACGACAAGATCGGGATGCAACTCGCGAAGCGCAGCGATCGCGGGCGTCGGGATCACACCGGCACGGAACCCAACCACAAGGCGCCGCGGACCCCGCGCGGCCCGCGCCACCCGCTGCCGGGTCGCGTTGACCGCCTCCAGCAGCGGCAGCGCATCCTCAAGCAGCTGCCGTCCAGCCTCGGTCAGCGCGACGTTGCGTCGGTCGCGGTTCAGCAAACGCGCGCCGAGTTGCCGCTCCAGCGTCTGGATCTGTCGGCTCAACCCCGGCTGGGTGAGATGCAACGCCTCGGCGGCTCGACCGAAATGCAGGTACTCCGCGAGCGTCACGAACGCTCGGAGCTTGGTCAGATCAAGCTCCCCCATCACGAGCACAGTCTTTCACGCCGGAAGCTCGACTCCGGTCAACGATGAGCAGCTCTCGAGCAACAACTGATGAACCTCCCTGTCCTGAGTGAGCGGGGCCGGACTCCGCGGTCGGCGATGGTAGAAGTAGCCGCCAGTGATGTCGGCCGTCTCCGCGCCCACGGCCAGCCACACCTGGGTCAGCGGAGCCTGCGCCATATCATCTGGCGCTCCCGCCCCGCCCATCTTCGTCGCCACCCAGCCGGGCTCCACCGCGTTCGCAGATACCTCCGGCCATCGTGCCGCGACGATGAACGCCAGCGCCGCGTCCAGCAGCTTGGAGTCAGCGTAAGCCTGCGCGCTGTTCCACCGGCGCTGCTCCCACTGCAAATCAGCGAAGTCCGGATCCCCGGACTGATGCATGCCCGAGCTCAGGTAGATCAGCCGGTCGGGGCGCTCGACTAAAGCGGTGAGCAGGAACGGCGCCAAAAGATTGATCACGAACACGTGCTCCAGCCCATCCTCGGTCTCAGTTCGTCGCTCTCGATAACCGACACCCGCGTTATGGATCACCGCATCAAACCGACCCTCCGCGTTCACCGAGTCGGCGAGTTCCCGCGTTTCACGGATACTGGAAAGATCGCCTACAAGCACCCCCGCCGCGCCAGGCGCACCCAGCAACGCCTCCTGTCCACGCGCGCGGGAGCGCGCATGTAAGAACACCTCGTGGCCATCGGCAACCAACAACCGCGCTGCCATCAGCCCGAGGCCATCGGCAGACCCGGTGATAAAAACCCGACTCATCGGCGGCAGTTTCTCAAGAGCACACGGACCGTCAATCGCAAACCAGCCTCAACTGATGCGAACTCCGCATCCAAGACCTCGCTCGCACCATCATCCGCGTGCCTAGCCCAACACGCATGATGAGAGGCCTTCGCCCTGCGTGGCGCTGGGTTCACCCCGCCGCCGAGTCGGCGGCGATGGGATGGCATTCCGCTTCGCGTCCGGGTCTTAATGGGGGGCCCGCGACGGCGCACGAGAAGTCGTGCAGTACCCCGGTCGGCAGGTCGCCGCCAGGCGCGGGCTCGGACTCGAGGACCTCAGAGCTGATCGTCAACCAGGCCAGTACCCCACCCGCTGCCGCGAGACCGGCGCAGGTCAGCATCGCCACGTGGAACCCGTGGTCCATTGCCGCCGGGTCGTAGAACTTCGTCCCGGTCAGCCCGGCGACCAAGGGCAGCACGGCGACGATGATCAGGCCGGAGAGACGCGAAACAGCGGTGTTGATTCCCGAGGCGATGCCCGAGTGCCGCTCATCCGCGGCGGCCATCACCGTTGCCGTGACCGGCGCCACGACCAAGGTCAGGCCCAGGCCAAAGACGATCACCGCCGGGAGCACGCCGGACACATAGCTGTCGCCTGGATCGATGCGCGACAACAACAACAGCCCCAGAGCCGTGACCAGCGGTCCTACGGTCAATGGGATCCTCGGCCCGATCCGCTGGGCAAGCGCTCCCGCAGCCGGGGAGAGGAGCAGCATCAGGGCGGTAATCGGCAGCGATGCCGCACCGGCCGCTAGCGGCGAGTAGCCGAGCGAGATCTGCAGGAACGCCACGAGCAGGAAGAACACCCCACTGAGCGCTCCGAAAACGACGAACGTCACGCCGTTGGCGGCGCTGAATTGGCGCGAAGCGAACATCGAGAGCGGCATCATCGGATTTGCGGAACGGCGCTCGGCGAGCACGAAGGCGATGAGCGCAAGCCCGCCTCCGATCGCCGTCACGAGGACCAGTGGCGAGCTGCCGCTGCCCGGGGCCTCGATCAACGCGTAGGTGGTGCCGGCCAGGCCGAGGGCCGCCAGGATCGCCCCGCGAAAGTCGAGCCGCCCGCCGGCCGCCGGGTCACGGGTCTCGGGCACGTGGCGGCCTGCCATCACGACAATGAGGATGCCGAGCGGAAGGTTGATCAGGAACACCGCCCGCCATGACACCGCCCCCACGAGCACGCCGCCGACCAGCGGGCCCAGAGCGCCCGCCACCGCGCTGAGCCCCGACCAGGCGCCGATCGCTCGGGCCCGGTCAGCGGGGCGAAAGCCCGACTCGACCATCGCCAGGCTGCCGGGTGTCAGCAGAGCCCCGCCGACCCCCTGGACAAGCCTCGCCACCACCAACAGCCCCGCATTCGGCGCAATCGCACACAGCAGCGATGCGACCGTGAACAGGCCGGTGCCGGACACGAAGACGCGACGCCGCCCATAGTGGTCGCCGAGCGACCCACCGAGCAGGATCAGCGAGGCAAGCGTCAGCGTATAGCCGTTGAGGATCCACTGGAGGGTGCTGGTCGATGCGTGCAGGTAACGGCCGATATCCGGTAACGCGACATTGACGACGGTGGCATCCAGGAAGGCGATACCGGAGCCCAGCACTGCCACAGCGAGCAACCAGCGACCGGGCGCAGAGTCGAAGCTCACCTTGCGACATCCGCGAATGGCAGCGCCACGGCAGCGACGACTAGAAACGGCACGGCGGCTATGGGCGCACGCCCGAGCGGGCGCGATCCTCGCTGAGGCGCCCCGCGAGGACGGCGCCCGCTGAACCTCCCCCCACGATGAGCACGTCGCCGCGACGGCTGCCGGTATCGGACATGGAATTCTGTTCCCGTGGGAGTCGGTGACGCGTGGTCAGATCGTCACGGGCGAGCAGGTGGTGCGTCGTCATCAGATTCCGGTCATTCACCCATCTCTCGTGCACGTGGAGAGCAACCGCCGGGCGGTTTCGCTCCGGCGTGGATTTGTTTGAGTTCGAGCAGGTCCAGGCCGAGGGCCTCGACCTGCGCAAGAACGCCGAACAACGCCGATCGGTCTTGCAGCGATCCGGTGAGTACCGTCTCGTCGTCCTTCAGCTCGGACGCCATCGAGGGAAAGGCGGACAAGGCGGTAGCTCCAAGCCGTCCCTTTATCCGAATCGCGTACAAGCCCGGCGTCGAGGTCACCTCGTGATCATGTACCCCGATCCGGTGAGCCATCTACGCCCGGATCAGGTGATTGTCGCGCGCAGAGGGGGTCGCCTAGCTGCGCGAGGTTCAGGAGCGGCTGGTTGACAGGAGCCGCAACTCACGCGCATGGCGGACGGCGGAAGACCGATCGCGGACGCCGAGCTTGGAGTAGATGTGGCGGATGTGCGTGGCGACCGTGTTAGCGGACACGTAAAGCTCGCTCGCGATTTCGGCTCGGGTCAGATTCGTCGGAAGATATCGGAGTACGCGAAGCTCGCTCGGGCTGAGCTCCTCCGATTCCGCGAGGCGCTCCCGGTCGGTGCTCGGGGCCGATTCGTCTCGCAGCAGGCTGACGGCGTCGGCGAGCAGAGCACCATGAGCGGTCTTGTGACGCGGGAGCGCGTCGAGTAGCTCCCCAGCGCCGGTCATCGCGAACGGAAACATCAGCCGGTCTGGCTCGGCGGCTGCGAGCGCTGCCTCGGCCGCGGCAGCCGCGGCATTTTGATCCCCTAGGTCCGCGTGCGCGATGCCAGCTAGAAGACGCGTCTCAACGAGGGTGAACGCGTGGACGCCTTGGGTGGTGTCCTGAACATCTCGGAGTGCCTCCAGGGCCGCCGCAGCATCCCCTTCCGCCATGAAGATCACTGCGCGCGCGTTGTCGATCGCGTGGATGGCACCCAGCCGTTCGGGTTCGGCGGAGTAGTCGCTGAGGGTTGTGCGAGCCTCATCCAGCATCCCGAGGCGAGCTTGGGTCGCTGCGAGCCACCCAGTGATCCTTGGCGCCAGAGCGTGCGCACCTGTGAGCAGCGCTTGCGTCCGGGCTGCCGCTGCGAACTGTTCGAGCGCCGATTGATGTTGGCCACGTCCGGCGTGCAGCATGCCCGTCGTCACGTGCAAGAACACGGCGGCCGCCGGGTCGACATCTGGCTCTGCAACCTCCCAGGCGCGGCGTAGCCAACTCTCTCCCTCATCGAACTCGCCCATCCAGACCGCGATGGCGCCCAGCGCCGCGAGCGCGGGTGCGACGATCGGGCGGTCGTGAAAGCCAGAGCGCTCAGCCAGCGCGATGGCTCGCTCGCCGCGCTCACGTGCAGTCGCGACCGAGACCAGCTTTGACGCGAAACATCGATGTGCGAGGCACGCGACCTCCAGGTAGGGGCTGCCGATCGTCTGGGCAAGCTCGGCTCCCTCGGCGAGGTGCCGGTCGGCGTCCGCGAGTCGCCCTGACCACATCTCCACGATCCCGAGATTCATCAGCGCGACTCCGCGCAGCTCGCTGCTCATCGCGATCAGCCCGCTCGACTCGTCTGCGATCGAAGCATCAAGCAGGCTCACCTGCTCGATCACCTCCGTGAACCGACCGCTGCGCCGTGCCAGCGCCAACCGCAGCGAGGCGATAGCAACCGCGAGTCCTCGGCGGCGCGCTGGTTGGGCGCTTTCGACGTGGGACTCGGCCAGCGCGAGCTGATTAGCCGCTTCCTCCAGCCGCCCGTCCACCAACTGAACCGCCGCGTGAGCCAAAGCCAGCTCAGGATGATCTGCTGACAGCCCCGCCGGAAATGACCGCAACAGCACGGCGATCGCTCCCTCGTTCCCGTTGAGCGTCAAGCTGAACAGGTGGTCCGCGAGCAGCCGCGCGGCGTCGGCCCAATCCCCGGCGGCTTGCGTGTGCCGCACAGCCTCGACGATGTCCCCGTGGTCGGCGAACCAGCGGGCGGCCCGGCGGTGTAGGTCGGGAATCTCGTCGGCCGACGTTCGGCGAAGCTCCAGCCGAAGGAAGTCCGCAAGCAGGTGGTGGTAGCGAAACCAGGTGCGCCGAGCGTCCAGCGACGCCACGAACGCGTTGGCGTCCTCCAGCTCCAGCAGCATCTGCTCCGAGCCCGAGCGACCTGCCAGCAGGTCGGCGAGTTCGCCGTTCATCCGATCAACTATCGAAGTTCGCAGCAGCATGCGCTGAACCTCGCTCGGCTGGCCTTCGAGCATCTCGGCCATCAGGTACTCCCCGATCGCTCTGTTGGTGCCCGAGAATTCCGCCACGAAACGCTCAGGGTCCGGGTGACCGCTGAGCGAGATGGCCGCCAGGCGCAGGCCAGCCGCCCAACCTTCCGTGCGCCGGGACAACGCGGCCGCCCCGGCGTCGGACAGACTGATGCCTGATGCGGCAAGTAGCTCGCGCGTCTCGCGCTCAGTGAACCGGAGATCGCCGGCCCGCAGCTCAGCGAGCTCGTCGGCAAGCCTAAGCTTGTGCAGTCTGATCGGGGGATCCCGGCGAGACGACAGCACCACGCGCGCCGAACCCGGCAGCACCGCGAGCAACCGCTGGAGCTGCGCGAGGGCATCAGCGGACCTCAGCTCGTGGAGATCGTCGATGATCAGTACGAAGGGTCCGGCTGGCTCGGCTAACTCCGCAACAACCGCTTCGACCAGTTCGTCTCCGGGGACCCTGGCCGCCGCCGGTTGCGCCTCACGATCGGTCGAAGCTGCCGGGCCGCGGATCGCATCCAGAACACGGGACCAAAACCGCTGCGCCTCCTGTTCGTCGCGGTCGACGGACACGAACGCGACGCGAGCGGCGGTGGTCGAACGGTCAGCCCACGCACGCAACAGCGAGGTCTTGCCACTTCCCGCCGGCGCCGAGATGACCGTCGCCCGCCTCGTCACAGCGCGATCCAGCTTCCGCAGAACGTGCTCCCGGTCAAGTAGGCCGTGGGCTATTGGAACCTCCGGAGCGATCGGCCCCTCGAAGCCCTCGTTTTGCGGCGCTTTTGCCAAGTCCCTCATGCTCAATACCCAGTCCGATCAAGCTTAGTCGGCACGATCGTGGCTGCCCACGTCGACGACTGGCATCTGAAACCCGGCGTCGGGACCCCGTCGGCTTGCGCGGCACGAACTCACCGAAATGAGGTGATGCTGTCTCACCCGAATGGTCGTGATGATGCGTTCCATGAGCCAGCCCGAGAGAAAGTCGTTCCCGGAACTGTTGAGCGCAATATCGCCCGAGGACCGCGGCGATCTGTCCCTGCTTCGACCCCTGTTTGAGGAGTTCATGCTCCAAACGCCGCTCGCGTCTGACGTGTCACTCACGGAAATGACGCTTGGCGATGTTCCCGCGCTGGAGATCTCGGTGCCGGAGGCCACTACCGACGCCGCGCTCGTGTACTTCCACGGCGGCGTTTTCGCGCTCGGGTCGGCTCGCGCGAGCGCCGGCCTTGCCTCCCTGCTCGCGCGACAGGCTCGCGCGAAGGTGCTCTCCGTCGACTACCGGCTCGCCCCAGAGCATCCATACCCGGCAGCCCCCGACGACGCGCTAGCGTCGTATCGCGGCCTGCTCGACGCGGGCATCCGCCCGGAGCGGATCGCTTTTCTCGGCGAGTCGGCCGGGGGTGCTCTAGCGCTCGGCACGCTCGTTGCCGCACGGGACCTCGGGCTCGCGCAGCCGGCCGCAGCGGTGCTGTACTCACCTTGGCTTGACATGACACTCTCCGGTGCGAGCATGGAGTCGAAGGCCGGCGTCGACGTCGTCCTAGCCCCCGACCGGCTCCGAGGCAACGTCGCCGACTACGCGGGTGACGCCGACCCGGCGAGCGACGCGCTCAGTCCGCTGTTCGCCGATCTGCACGGGATCGCACCACTGCTCATCCAGTGTGGCTCGAACGAGGTGTTGCTGGATGACGCGACGCGCCTCGCCGTCGCCGCGGCGGCGGCCGACGTCGCCCTCCAACTTGACGTTACGCCGGAAGTGGGGCACGTCCTCCAGGCGTCCGCGCCTGAGCTTGACGAGGCCGAGGCTGCGCTTGCCCGCACCGGGGCATTCCTGCAGACCTACCTCGAGCTCGCCGACTAGCCCCACGTTAGCGCGGGCGCCGCGCTATGCGCCTGTGAACCGATACTCGGTCTGCCAGGCATCCTTGGCGTCGGTGTGGGCGGTCCAGAAAAGCTCCGCGATGTTGTCCGGATCGAAGTTCGTTCCCGGCTTGACCGCACCGGCGATCGTGACGGTCGCGGCGTGGATGCCGTCCTCCCGGACACCCGCGGCAATCAGCGTCTGCGCCGAGCGCAGGGCGGCCTTCCCCATGGAGAGGCTCGCCAGTGCGGGCACTGGATTGTCGGCGAAGCCGCCGCTGGTCGCCAGCAGGGTGCCGCCGCCAGCCGCCCGCAGGACGGGCGCGGCTACCTGCGCCGCGATCACGGCGCCGATGACGTCGACGTCGTGGGCGGTTCGGAGCCGCTCGACGCTGGTGTCGAGGATCTGGCCTGGATCAGGCAGCGCGGCGTTGTACACGACGACACCTGGGGCCCCCGGAGCACTGAAGATCCGTTCGAGCGTCTCGCGGTAGCCGTCCAGATCCCCGATATCCGCGCGGATCGCCTCTATCTCAAGACCGCCGCTACGCAGTTCAGAGGCGAGCTGGTCGAGCGTTTCGCCGCGCGAGATGAGTGTGCTGCGGAAGCCCTCGCGGCCGAAGCGCCGAACCACGCCGGCGCCGACTCCCGGTCCGGCGCCGATCAGCAGAAGATGATGGGGGTCAACAGGCTCGGGCATACGCCACCTCCGGGTAGAGCTTTCGCCAGGCTCTCAGCCTGGGCCACTGTTGTTGGGGTCGAATCACCATTCGAACCTTTACCACCGTCTGGGTGAGACGTCATCACCGCATCGCGGTGATTCCCGTTCCGCGCGGCGCTGCCCGTCCGCGTGACACTGGCCCGTCTCAGCGCTCCTTGGGGGCCGCTAACCCAGGCTTCGCGGGTGAGACCGGCCGGCTCGCGAGATCGGATTGATGCGAGCCGGTGAACGTTCCGGTGACGTTTGTCACGACGGTGCGGTATCTGCGCCGGCCTCGCGAAGTTGCTCTTTGAGTTGGTGGCGGGACTTCACTCCGAGCTTGCGGAACGCTTTGCGAAGGTGGTAGTCGACGGTGCTAGGGCTGATGAACAGCTGGGCGGCGATTTCTTGGTTGGTCGCACCGTCCGCGGCGAGGCGGGAGACCTGAGCTTCTTGGGGGGTGAGGTCGTCGCGCGTCTCGGCGGTCCGTTTGCGCGCGTGCTCGCCGGTCGCCTCGAGTTCGACCCGGGCACGTTCGGCGAACGCTTCCATGCCGAACTCCGTGAATAGTTTGTGGGCGTGGCGTAGTTGCTCGCGCGCCTCGAGCCGGCGGCGCTCGCGGCGCAGCCATTCGCCGTAGAGCAGGTGGTCGCGGGCGAGCTCCACGCGGACGCGGGTCCGCTCGAGCCGCTCGATCGCCTGGCGATAAAGCGGCTCGGCCGCTTCGCCTTCGCTCAGCAACGCTCGCGAGCGGGCCTCGACCCCGAGCGCCCAATCGGTGCGACTGGTGCGCGTCAACTCCGAAAGCCGGCGCAGGGCGTCGGTGGCGAGCTCGGCCTTCCCGCTCCGGGCGGCCGCTTCGATCAGCTCGACCAGCCCCCACGCGAAGAACGCCAGATCCTGCGGGTACTCGGCGGCCTGCCGTGCGGCGTCCAGCGCATCCTCGTACCGGGCGAGGCCGTTGTAGAGCACTGCGGCCGCGTACTTGCCGACGCCGATCGTCCTGCCCTCGCCGCGGGCGGTGGCGTCCCGGTCGCCGGCCGCGATCAGCCGTGACGTCGCCGCCTCCTGGCCGCGCCAGGCGGCGAGGAACAGGCGGGCATGCGGAACGTCTGGGTTTGCGATCGCGTTGCTGACCGCGCGCGCCTCTTCGCTCAGCGTCTCCGCCGCGGCGAACTCGCCGGCGAACAGATGGATCCCTGCTCGCAGGTTGAGCGCCAGCGGCAGCACGGTCAGCGCTCCGGCATCGCGGGCGAGCTGGATCTGCCGGGCGGAGAGCACGAACCAGCTCTCGTCATCGCACAGATCCATGGCGGTGCGGCACGCGAGCCATAGCCAGCGGATCCCGTCCTCGCTGGAAAGTTGGTCGCCGCGGAACGCCCGCAGCGCCCGCTTCAAGATCGGCGCGCCAGCGGCGTAGCCCTCCGTGTGCAGCACAGCCAGCCCATCGAGGAGGAGATCGGGCGCTCGCGCGTGCCCCGGCGACAGGGGCGCCCGACGTGCCGCATCGGCCGTCCTGCGCACACCGTCGCGGGCGCCCAGGCGACCGGCGGAGATCGCCGCAGACAGCGCCTCGAGGTACGTCACGCGCGCAAGTCCGATGTCGAGCGGCTCGAGCCGCTTGGCGGCGCTGAGCAGCAGCGGGGGAGCGTCCCTGCCGCGGTTGACGGCAAACTCGATTTGACCGCGCAGCAGGGCCACCTCGGCGCGCTGGAGCTCGTTCAACGGTCCGGACTCTGCGATGCCGACCAGTCGGAGTGCCGCGTCGAACGCACCGGCCTGGTGCTTGGCCTGTGCCGCGGCGAGCGCGCGTTCAGCCCGGCGCGCCGGCTCAAGAGTGAGCGCGGCCGCACGCTCCAGGAACGCGGCGGCTGCCGCCAATCCTCCGCGCGCCTGCGCGCGACCGGCCGAGCGCTCGAGCTCGGCGGCAACGCTCTCGTCGAGGCCGGGCGTCGCTTGGGCAAGATGCCAGGCGCGGCGATCGGGGTCGATTTGTGGATCGGTCGCGTCGGCCAGGGCCCGATGCACGGCCTGCCTCTCCTCCGGCGAGGCCGCGCGATAAACGGACGAGCGGACCAGCGGGTGACGAAAGGTCACGCTCGCCCCGATCGCGAGCAGCCCGTCGGTGTCGGCCGCCGCCTGAACCCCGATCCCGAGCCGCCCGGCCGCCCGCCACACCAGCACCGGATCGCCGACGGGCTCCGCCGCCGCCACCAGCAACAGCCGCCGGGTCTCGGCCGGGAGCCCCGCGAGCCTACGGCGGAAGCTGTCCTCGATCCGCCCCGACAGCGGAAGCGCGTCCGGCAACCCGAACCCGCCGGCCAGCTCAGCCGGCGTCAACCCCCGCGGCAACTCCAACAACGCCAGCGGGTTACCACGCGTCTCCGCGACCAGCCGCTCCCGTACCCGCTCGTCCAACGGCGCCCGGACCGCCGAGCCCAACAGCGCGCGCGCGTCACCATTACGCAGACCCTCGACCGCCAGCTTCGGCAATCCCTCGAGCTCATCACCCGCCTCACGCGTCACCAACAGCAGCGCGACCGACTCCGCCAACAGCCGCCGCGCGACGAACAGGAGCGCCTGCGCCGAGGCGCGATCGAGCCACTGCGCGTCATCAACCACACACACGAGCGGCTGCTCCTCGGCCACCTCCGCCAACAGACTCAACACCGCCAGCCCGACCAGAAACCGGTCCGGCGCGTTCCCCTCACGCAACCCGAACGCCACGCCCAGCGCGTCCTGTTGCGGGGCAGGAAGGCGGTCCAGGCGATCGAGCATCGGCGCACACAACTGCTGCAGGGCGGCGAACGCGAGCTCCATCTCCGACTCGACACCGATCGCCCGCATCACCCGGAACCCCGACGCGGAGCCGATCGCGGACTCGACCAGCGCCGTCTTCCCAACCCCCGCCTCGCCGTATAACACCAACACCCGGCTCTGTCCGCCACGGACCGCCTCAAGCAGCCCACCCAGCGCCTCGCGCTCGCTGCGCCGGCCGTGCAACACCTTTGCCGGCCCCATGGTGACCATGCAAAAGCGACCATACCGCGCTCGCGGCGGCCCTGGCGAACACGCCATGACTACGCGGCCTATCGGTTACGGACTAGGCGTTTGGTGATTCGAGCGACCCGGTGCGCACTTACGCTCCCGTCGACCCGTTAACGAACCCTTAGGAACATCGCATGGCCATCCCAACCAGGACCGTCCGCGACCGAGGGGTGATCGCCGTCCGCGTGCTGGACGACGCCCACCTGACCTGGGTCGCCGCAGAGATCGAGTCCGAGCACACACTGCGCGCGTGGTTCGACGCGGACGCGAGGCAACGTGCGGGCGCGTACCTTGCGTACCGGGCAGCGGTCGACCGCGAGGAGGCGGCGGCCCGCGACCTGCAGCGGCTGTATGCGCTGACACAGTCACTGCCCTGCGCGCCAAGATCGTGAGCGCTATGCCGACGTTCTCCGCGCGAGCCGTTCTGACCCCCCGACTACGAGGTGTTCCGGTTGCGGACTACGCATTGCCTGATTCGATGACCGCTCATCGCTGCGACTGTCGATGCTCCCCAATCCAAGGAGCGACGATGACTCGCAGCAGACCCATCACCTTCCTCGCCAGCGCAGCGGTGATACCGCTCGCGGCTCTGGCCGTCGCGGCCTGCGGTAGCGGCGGCGCCGCCACCGCCGCGCCGCCGCCGTCGACCACCTCGAGCGGCGCCTCGGCGACGGTCCGGGTTGCGAATAGCGGGCTCGGATCGATTCTGGTCGATTCCACCGGCCGGACCCTGTACCTGTTCAAAGCCGACGTCGGCGACAAGAGCGCGTGCTCGGGCGCGTGCGCTACGGCGTGGCCGCCGCTGGTGGTCACCGCCAAGGCGACCGCCGGCGGTGGACTGACCGCTTCCAAGCTCGGAACGATCACCCGCTCGGACGGCACCCAGCAGGTGACCTACAACGGCCACCCGCTGTACACGTTCATCAAGGACACGAAGCCCGGCGAAACAACCGGCCAGGGCGTGACCGCGTTCGGCGCCGCCTGGTTCGCGCTGACTCCGTCGGGAAACCAGGCCGCCACCCCTGCATCGAGCTCGGGCAGCGGCGGTGGTTCGGGCAGCCCCTACTAGAACACCCGTGTCCGCCACGGCGGTCATGACAACCGCCGCCCGACACCGGTTCCCCCCGGACCGGCCGTGGCCCTCCTCCCCGCGGCCGGTCCACCCCATCAAGCACACCGCGTGCCCACCACCATCCTCTAACCCACCCACCTGATCATCGCGATCCTAGCCCTCGGACCCAAACGACTCCGCGAAGCCACATGTCCGGAGCGCGGGAAATGAGCGAGGGCGCCCGGATAACCGTGTAGGCGGGGTTGGTCGGGTTACCGGCGGCTCCGAGGGGGTCACCGGTCGGGTGTCATCCTGCGCTGCCGGGGACGCGTCACCGAACGCGATCTTGAACCCGAGCGGCGCCGACCGTCCAGTGGCGGCAGCTGGTCCACCGTGGCACGGCGTTCTGGATCGCGAGGCAGACCGGAGAACGACGGGGGTGCAGCCGTGCCCTCGGGTTGGAGCATGACGGCGAGCAGGGTGGTGCCGATCGACCCGCCGATTTGTCGCACGGCGTTGAGCGGGCGGTGGCCCGAGGTACCTGGGCTGAGTCGAGGGGCTGGTAGGCCGCGGCGACGGGCCCTGAGACCGCCAATAGCGAGCCGGCGGTCCCCCAGGGCCACGCAGCCTGACGCGCGGTTCATCCGACCGCCGCCGTCCAGTCGACACCCACGACTACGAGGTTTTCCGTCGCGGACTACGCGTTGCGTGATTCGAGCACCGCTGGTCGCTGCGACTCTCGATGCTCCCAAAACTAAACCCCAGGAGCAACGATGAAGAGCAAGCTGGATAACGCGCCCGAGCAGCGGTTCGTCGGACGGCGCTCGTTCTTGAAGGGGGCCGGTGTGGCGGCCGCCGCAGCGGTTCCCGGCAGCGTGCTGCTCAGTAGCGAGGCGTTCGCCAAGTCCGGCGCCATCACCAAGGGCGACGCCGCCATCCTCAGGTTCCTCGCCGCCGCCGAGCTGATCGAGACCGACCTGTGGGAGCAGTACGCCGAGCTCGGTGGCGTGAACGGCGGAAACCCCGCCTACATGGCGGCTCTAGGCAACATCGATTCGGATATGCCGACCTACATTGCGCTCAACACCGAGGACGAGCAGAGCCACGCTGCGTTCCTCAACGCCTATCTGAAGTCAAAGGGAGCCGCCCCTGTCAATCTCGACGCCTTCAGGACGCTGCCCAGCAGCAAAGCGACCGGAGGGGGGCACAGCGGCCGGCTCACCACGCTGCAGTCCCTGAATGTCGACACCAGCTGGTATACGCGTTATCGGAGCTCGAAGAGCCCTGACTTCGGAGCCACGTTCCCCCAGGCCGTCACGATCCGCCGCCAGCCGGCGATTCCAGTCAGCGACACCGACACTCCCCCGCACATGAAGGCGCCGCTCCCGGCCAAGACCGCCGCGGAGAAGCGCATGCAGGTGATCGCCTGCACCGCAGCGTTCCACTTCGCCTTCATCGAGCAGGGGGGCTCCAGCCTCTACACGACGCTGTCTAACCAGGTGAGCAGTGCCGAGGTGCTGCGCATCGTGACCAGCATCGGGGGAACGGAGAACCAGCACTTCGCCACCTGGCAGGACGATGCCGGTAATGCGGCCGCGACGCCGATCGCGCCCGTCACCGACCCGGTGACCGGGCTCACGATCCCCAACCTCAACCTCCGCAAGGACAAGGCGCTGTTCGCGACCAACCGCATCTTTCCACATCCGACCGAGTTCATCAGCGCGCATCTGCCCCTCTGCTCGGTTGTGCGACCCACCGATCCCCGGTTCGGCGGGGCTCGTGCCGCGGTGAAGGCGCTGACTGCGGACGGGCTGTTCACAGGCCAAACGCCGGCGTTCTTCTCCGCGCTCATGCACCTGGCCGACCAGGCCGACGCCGCGCGCCGTTAGGACCACTAGTCCCCGGCACGCGGGGCCCGGGTTCCACGCCGTCGACGCCGGAACCGGCCGCGGCCCCCTCTCCTCCCCGCGGCCGGTCCCGGCCCTAGCAAAGGACAGCACCATGCTCACCAACATCCTTCAGCCCACGCACCTGATCGTCGTCTTAGTCGTTGCGCTCCTCATCCTCGGACCCAAACGACTGCCGGACGCCGGTCGCGCCCTCGGCCAAGGACTCAGATCAGAAGGAGATCCGCGATGAACAAGCTGAGCCAGAAGCGCCTGGTCGACAGGCTGATGGAGGCGTACGTCACCTGGCGCGAAGCGTGCCTTCGAGTGAGCGATGCGTATTGCTCGTGGACAAGCGGGGCGGGCCCAGATGACACGTTCGCGTTCGAGTGGTACATGGCGGCGCTCGACCGAGAGGAGCGAGCCGCTGAGGTCTATGCCGTGCTGGTCCGGCGCGCGAGCCAGCTCGTCTCGCGTAACCACGACGCCGTCGAACCACTTGGCGGGGCGGCGTCGGGAGTTGGCTCGCGATGACGCCGGGCAGCACGAAGGCTTGGTCGCCCGAGGGCTGGCTCTCGGGCGGAATGGACGGCGCGACACTGCTGGTGGCGGAGGTTCCGGCACCTAACCCCTCAGAAACCCATCCCGCTGGAGAAACCCCGTGGACAAACCGGAGCTGATCATCGATAGCGGCGAGGCGAACCTCGGTGGCTCACCGACGGTTGCTTCGCAGCTTGCGCCCACCGTATCGGTGGCACTGTGGATCAACGGCGATTCGGTGAACGCCGAAGTCGATACGCGTCTTACGCTCCTTGACTTTCTTCGTGAGCGGGTGCGCTTGACGGGGACCAAGAAAGGATGCAACCGCGGCGAGTGCGGGACGTGCACGCTCCTGGTTGATGGTCGGCGTGTGAACGCCTGCATGATCCTGATGGCGTCGCTCGAAGGTCGCCAGGTCATGACGATCGAGGGCCTGGCAGCCAAGGGCCAGCTTCATCCTGTCCAGGAGGCGTTCATCGATCAAGACGCGTTTCAGTGCGGGTTCTGCACCCCTGGTCAGATCATGTCGGCCGTTGGATGCATTACCGAGGGACACGCGAACGACGCGGCCGAGATACGCGAATGGATGAGCGGCAACCTTTGTCGCTGCTCGGCATACCCGCAAATCGTTGCGGCCGTTCGCGCGGCTGCGGAGGTGTTGTCATGAAACCGTTTGTGTACACCCGAGCCGCATCGGCGGTCGACGCCGTCGACGCTGCGTCGCGCCCCGGAGCGGCGATTCTGGCGGGCGGCACCGAGCTGCTGAACTGGATGCGGATCGGTGTCAGCGAACCGCGGACGGTGGTTGACATCAGCGGTCTGCCTCTTCAGCAGATCCGCTTGGACGGCGACGTCCTGCATCTAGGGGCGCTGGCGACGCTCAACGACGTTGCGGCACATGAGCTCGTCCGCGATCGCTTCCCAGTGCTCCGCCAGGCGATCCACAAATCGGCTTCGGCGCAGCTGCGAAACCTGGCGACGATCGGCGGGAACCCGATACAGAGCACGCGCTGCCCATATTTCCGCTCCGAGAGCCCGACGCCTTGCAACAAGCGCCGGCCAGGCTCTGGCTGCGCCGCTCGCCATGGGATCGCCGAGAACCACGCGATCTTCGGCTGGACCGATGACTGCGTGGCCGTGCAACCTTCAGATCCGGCTACCGCGCTGGTGGCCTTGGACAGCATTGTCGTCACGGCTGACCAGAACGGCGGCCGGCGACTCGCGATGCGTGACTTGCACGCGCTGCCGGCCGAAGATCCGACCGTCCACCACGTCCTGCGACCGGGAGAGATCATCGTCGAGATCGAGATCGGCGGCGCTGCCCGTGCCTCGGCCTACGTCAAGGTTCGTGAACGCGAGAGCTATGAATACGCCCTGGTGTCGGCCGCCGTCGCGCTCGACCTCGACGGCGAGTCGATAACGCGCGCACGCATTGCGGTGGGATCGGTAGCGATGAAGCCGTGGCGTCTTGAGCGAGCCGAACGATTGCTGGCCGGAATGAGAATCGGGTCGCCCGAGATGGGCGAGTCGGTGAAAGCAGCGTTCGCCGAAGCCCGACCGCTGCCGGACAGCGCATACAAGATTCCGCTCGCCCAAAACGCGGTCCTGCGAGCGATCGAGGAGGCCGCGAGCTCATGACGGCAATCGGCGATGGAATCGCCCGCCTCGACGGGCCCGAGAAGGTAACCGGCCATGCCCAATACGCGGCGGACTTCCACCTCGAGGGTGAAGCGCACGCCGTGTTCGTAGGAGCCAACGTGCCTGCGGGCACGTTGAAGATGGTGGATACGTCTCGCGCGGAGGCCGTGCCCGGTCTGCTGCGAGTCCTATCCGCTGGCGATTTTCCGGTCCCGGGAGAGCGGTTCGGCCTCTTCCCCGTCCCGCCGCTCGCCACCCGTCATCTTCCGCTGCAGGACGAGGTCATCGTGTATCACGGCCAGCCGGTGGCGATGATCGTGGCCGAGACGCTCGAAGCAGCCGAGGAAGCTGCGGCAGAGGTGCGGGTCGAGATCCGGATCGAGCCGTTGGCTAATCCCGAGCGCGCTCAACCCGAGGCGCCGCACCCCGAGGGATACGCCGCGCTCGGGTCGGTGGATGTCAACGTGGGCGATATCGACGCGGCGGTGCGCGATTCGCCGGTCGTCGTGACTGGGACTTACGTCCAACCGTCGCGGCACAACAACCCGATGGAGCCTTCGGCCACCCTGGCCGTGTGGGAAGACGGCCGGCTGACGATCTACGACTCGGTTCAACATGTCTATGCGGTCCAGGCCGCGCTCGCCGCCGTGTTCGACATCGAGATCAGCGAGGTGAGGGTCGTGTCTCCGTATACGGGTGGCGGCTTTGGCGCGAAGGCCTACGTCTGGCCCCACGAGATCCTCGCGGCGATGGCCGCTCGCATCCTCGATAAGCCGATCAAGCTCGTGCTGACCCGCGCGCAGATGTACTCGATCGTCGGCTATCAGCCGTGGATGACCCAGGAGGTCACGCTAGCCGCCGAGGCCAACGGAACCCTGACGGGGATCCGGCATGACGTGACCAACATCACGGCGAAAACCGACGACTACATCGAATTCGGTTCAGCCACCTCAAGCGCGCTCTACCGCTCGCCGGCGATCAGCACCTCTCAACGCGTTCGCCGCGGCCACGTAAACCTTCCAACCTTCATGCGATCGCCGATCGACGGACCGGGCACCTGGGCCCTCGGATCGGCGATGGACGAACTCGCGAGGGCGACCGGAACCGATCCCCTCGATCTGCGACTGCTCAACTACGCAGACCTCGAACCAGCCACCGGCAAGCCATGGTCGTCCAAGCAGCTGGTGCGCGCATACGGCGAAGGTGCAGCACGATTCGGGTGGCGAGACCGCCCCCGCGGCGGCTCACGCGACGGCAACTGGTCAATCGGGTGCGGATTGGCCGACGCAACCCAGGGGCAATATCGCTTCCCCTCACAAGCACGACTCACGCTTGATCAGACGGCGCGGCTGATGATCGAGGCAGGGTTCACCGACATCGGCCAGGGCCCGCGAACGATCTTCCCGCAGATCGCCGCCAGCGTCCTCGGGCTCCAACCCGACACGATCGAGCTTCGCGCCGGGGACAGCACACTCCCTTTCGCCGGCCCGACCTACGGGTCAGGCACCACTATCGGCATGGGGGCGGCGGTGCTCGATGGCGCCCGCAAAGTCCGCGACCGCCTCGCCGAGCTCGCTGGATGGCCGGCCGACGAGGTGATGTGCGTCGATGGACGCCTACACCGCGGACCCAGCCGAGTCGAGCTGAGCGAGCTGGTCGGCCGCGCCGGTCGCGAGATCGTCACCGAAGGAACGTTCAACCTCCCCGGCGGGGCGGTGGCCGACGCCGGTCCCGACCACATGGCCACACGGACGTTCGGCGCCGTCTTCGTGGAAGTGGGCGTCGACGAGACGCTTGGCAATGTCCGGCTGCGCCGCGCGACGGGTGTGTATAGCGCCGGACGCATCATCAATGAGCGCACCGCGCGCTCGCAGATGATCGGAGGGATCGTCTGGGGGTGGGGCATGGCCACGAGCGAAAGAAGCGTGCTCGAGCCACAACTCGGCCGCTGGCATTCCCAGAACCTCGCGGGCGTGGCACTTCCCGTCAACGCTGACATCCCAGCCGAAATTGACGTCTCGTTTGTCGACGAGGTCGACAACAACGCCGGCCCCCTGGGGGCCAAAGGGATCGGCGAGCTCAGCGCAACCGGGGTCGCCGCCGCAGTGGCCAACGCCGTCTTCGACGCAGTCGGAATCAGATTCAGAGAACTTCCCATCACACCCGCCCGGTTCATGGAAGCAACGGCTTGACGCGCGCCTTTGCCTATATCGGCAATCCGCAGGCGATCGGCCGTTCGGCGCAGCGGTCTGGCTGCGCCTGGTAGTGGTCCTCGACGGCGTAAGCGGTGGCGAGGCGGCCGCGGCGCTACCGCAGGCCGCGACGGCAGAGCGGTGAGCGCTATCAACGCCGCGCGGTTATCGAATCACGCGACGCGTAATCGTTCACCGGAAAACCTCGTAATGGACGGGGGCGCGGTATCGTCGGTCTTGCATGGTCACCGAGGGGCCTGCGGAGGTGTTGCACGGCCGGCGCGACGAGCGCGAGGTGCTGGATCGCCTGCTCGCGGCGGTGCGCGGTGGGCAGAGCCGGGTGCTGGTCGTGTGCGGCGAGGCCGGAGTCGGCAAGACGGCGCTGCTGGATTACGCGATCCGGTCCGCGTCGGGGTTCCGGGTTGCCCGGGCCGCGGGTGTCGAGTCAGAGATGGAGCTCGCGTTCGCGGCCCTGCAGCAGTTGTGCGCGCCGATGCTGGATCGGCTGGAGCGGCTCCCGGGCCCTCAGCAGGATGCGCTGGGCGTAGCGTTTGGGCTGCGGGCCGGCGACGCGCCCGATCGGTTCCTGGTGGGGTTGGCGGTGCTGAGCCTATTCTCAGAGGTGGCGGCGCAGCAGCCGCTTCTGTGTGCCGTTGATGACGTGCAATGGCTTGATCGGGCCTCCGCGCAGGCGCTCGTGTTCGTGGCGCGGCGGCTGTTGGCGGAGTCGGCCGCGCTGGTGCTGGTGACGCGCACCCCGAGTGATGAGCTCGAGGGATTGCCGGCGCTGGTGGTCGAGGGTCTGCGCAATGGTGATGCGCGCGCGCTCTTGGGCTCGGTGTTGAGGGTTCCGTTGGATGAGCGGGTACGCGAACGGCTCGTCGCCGAAACGCGCGGCAATCCGCTCGCGTTGTTGGAGTTGCCGCGGGGGTTGACGCCAGCGGAACTGGCGGGCGGGTTCGGTTTGCCGGACGCGCCGGGGCTATCGGGGCGGATCGAGGACAGCTTTCGCCGTAGGCTCGCGAGGCTCGCCGCGGAGACCCAACGGCTGTTGCTGGTCGCAGCAGCGGAGCCCGTCGGCGACCCCGTGCTGGTGTGGCGGGCGGCCGGGCGGCTCGGGATCGGGGTCGAGGCGGCAGCCGACACCGACGGGCTGCTCGCGATCGGCGCGAGCGTGACCTTTCGTCACCCGCTGGTCCGTTCGGCCGTGTATCGCGCCGCATCGCCGGAGGACAGGCGGGTCGTGCATCGTGCCCTCGCGGACGCGACCGATCCCGAGGTCGATCCCGATCGCCGCGCCTGGCATCTCGCCCAAACGACGCCGGGCTTTGACGAGGAAATCGCGTCAGAGCTCGAGCGGTCGGCAGGCCGCGCTCAGGCACGCGGAGGATTGGCGGCAACCGCCGCATTCCTCGAGCGCGCCTCCGCTCTCACGCCCGAGCCCTCGCGCAGGGCGAGTCGAGCGCTCGCCGCGGCACAGACCAAGCACCAAGCCGGCGCGTTCGACGCCGCGCTCCGACTGATTGCCATCGCAGAGGCCGGACCGCTGAACGAGCTCCAGCGCGCCCGGGTGAAGTTGTTGCGCGGTCAGATCGCATTCGCGTTGAACCGCGGCAGCGACGCTGCACCACACCTGCTGGAGGCCGCCAAGCTCCTCGAGCCGCTTGATCCCACGCTCGCGCGCGAAACCTACGCTGAGGCGTTGGCCGCGGCGATGTACGCGGGCCGTCTCGCGAAGACCGACGGCGTGTTGGAGGTGGCAGAAACGGCGCGCGCGGCGAAACGGGCGGGCGCCTGTACGCAGCCTCCACGTGCGGCCGACCTCCTCCTGGATGGCCAGGCGCTGCTGATCACCGAGCGCCTCCGGAGAGCGACGCCGATCTTGAAGCGTGCCCTGAGCGGGTTCCGCGACGACGGCCTCTCGAACGATGAGGCCCTTCGTTGGCTCTGGCTGGCATGCGTCACGGCCATACACCTATGGGACGAGAACAGCTGGCGCGTGCTGTCTGACCGTTACGTGCAGCTCGCCCGTGATGCGGGCGCGCTCACGGTCCTCCCTCTCGCTCTCAACCATCGGGCCGGGTGCCATGTCCACGCAGGTGAGTTCCCCTCCGCGGAGGCGCTGGGAGAAGAGGCGCGAGAGGTTAGCGTCGCAATCGGAAATCCGGATGTGTCTATCAGCCGTCTGTTCCTCGCCGGCTGGCGCGGCCGCGAAGCGGAGGCTGTGCGGCTGATCGAGGCCAGCGATCAGGATGCCGCCGGCCGCGGTGAGGGGCGGAGGATCGGCGCCGGTCGCTACGCGTCCGCGGTGCTCTACAACGGTCTTGGCCGCTATGAGCCGGCGCTCCTCGCAGCCGAGGAGGCCCTCGAGTACCCCCGCGAGTTGGCGACCTCGCGCTGGGCGCTATCTGAGCAGATCGAGGCAGCCACCCGCAGCGGGGAGCCTGAACGCGCTGCCCGCGCCCTCTCGCAACTCTCCGAGACCACGCGTGCAGCCGGGACCGATTGGGCACTCGGGATCGAGGCCCGCTCGCGCGCGCTGATGAGCGACGGTGAGAACGCCGAAGGCCTCTACCTCGAAGCGATCGACCGACTCCGCTGCACGCGCATCCGCTCAGAACTCGCCCGCGCCCACCTCCTGTATGGCGAATGGCTACGCCGCGAACGGCGCCGGCTCGACGCCCGCGAGCAGCTACGCCACGCCCATCAGTCGTTCACGGAGTTCGGCATGGAGGCGTTCGCCGAACGCGCCCGAGTCGAGCTCGAGGCCACCGGCGAGCGCGCCCGTAAACGGACCGTCGAGACGCGCGACGACCTCACCCCCCAAGAAGCACAGATCTCGCGCCTCGCCGCCGACGGGGCCACGAACCAAGCGATCGCCGCCCAGCTGTTCGTCAGCCCTAGCACCGTCGACTACCACCTTCGCAAAGCGTTCCGCAAGCTCGGGGTGAAGTCCCGCCGCCAACTCAAAGAGCACCTGCTCGAACCGAGCGCACAGGCCTAACCCCCGCTCGGCGGAACTGTCCGGGTTTAGGGGCTTGCTCCCAGCCGATCGATGAGTTGACCGCGGGTGAGGCCGTATTGAAGTAGACGTTCCTGGTCGATGTCACGGTCGGTGTCGACTGGGTCTGGCAGGGTGCGCTTGGCCTCTTCGATCAGGTCTTGTCGGCCTGCTCGGGCGAGGACTTCGAGTACTTGTTGCTTGGGGACGTTCATAGTGCGGTCCGTTCGTGGCGCGGAGGGTTGTGCCGATTGTCCTAGGCGACGGCGGCGGGCTGGCGGATTTCTGCCGGTTGGGATTGTGCGGCGTGGACGATCAGCACCGGGACGGGGCTGTGGTTAAGCGCGTAGTGGCTGACGCTGCCCAGCAGGGCCGAGCGCACGGCGCCGCGGCCGCGTGAGCCCATCACGACGAGGTCGTGGTGGCCGTCTTTGACCTGGCGGATCAGCGCGGGCCGGATCGGCTGGTCGCTGACCACGGTGCGGACGGGCAGGTCATCGGGCACCCGCTCACGCGCTTGCTTCAGGATCTCCTCGGCACACGCGCGGGCATCTGCGATCGCGTCGTCGGTCACTGCCCCGGCGATCAGGAGACCGGTCGCGGGGATCTGGGGAACGGCGGTGATCAGGGTCAAACGGCTGTGCTCGCTCTCCGCGAGGTCGATCGCGTGTGTCAACGCCGCTTCTGCGTCGGGTGAGCCATCGACCGCGACGAGGATGTCGCGAAACATGACGTCGTCTCCTTCGAGTCTGGTCGGGGCGAGGCGGCGGATCGATCCGGGGCTGGGGCCCCTGGAGTGGGTATCGGTCAAACTATATTGCTAAACAATATAGTTTGTCAATATGAAATCTGCGATCATGCCTGTCGTGGATCGCTCCCAGCAAACCGAGTACGTCTCACGCGAGCTGCCGCCCCGCTCCGCGTCGCTGGTGCGGCTTCTCGCAAGACAGCTACACGGACCGCTCTCGCGCAGCGAAGCAAGTCTGCTGAGCACCGTCAGCGGCGCCCCGCGGCGGATCACCGAGCTCGCCGAGCTCGAGGGGCTAGCCCAGCCCACCACGACGCTGCTGGTCAAACGGCTCGAGCAGCAAGGCTTCGTCACCCGCGAACGCCAAGCCAACGACGGCCGAGTCGTGCTGGTCAAGCCGACCGACGCCGGGATCGCCACGCTCGAGGACTACCGCGCCCAAGCCACCGCGGCGCTCGGCGCCTACCTGACAGAGATGCCCGACCACCAGATCCAGGAGCTCGCCGCCGCGACCAAGACCCTGGCGCAACTCATCACCGCCCTACAACCAGCAACCACTACGTAGTCGCCGGCACTCCCATGAGCGTCGCCGGTGACCAACACGCACCACCGGGCGCAGGCGCCCGGGAACAGACGCCAGCACCGACCCTCCCAACACCAGGACCAGGACCAGGACCGCGTCGCCAGCGCCTCCCGATCACCGAACGAAGCCCCGAATCGATCGCGAGCAAGGAGACCCACCACCGGACGCCCATGAACCGTCTGCGCCCTTCTCCTCGGAATAGACCGCAGGTGATCGCCGATCTCGCGTTCGTGCTCGCGGCGAGCGCGTTGTCGCAATATCCGCCAGCGCCGAGGCATCTCGTGTGGTGGCTGCCGCTCGGCACATCCTTCCCGGCCGGGCGCGCGATCCCTGGGTTCGGGTGACACCGGGCGGGTGCTGATAATCATGATCGGAGGCCGGTGTGGGTGACATGAAAGTTTGGCGGGCATGTTTGGTGGCGGTGCTGGCGGCCGGGCTCGTGTTCGCGTTGTTTGCCTCCGGGGGTGCTGTGGGCGCTGACTCGCACCCGGCGACGGCGACGTCGGGGGTGCGTGTGCCGCGGTTGGTGTGGCGCCGGTGCACGGGCAGGGGGCAGGAGGGCTTTCAGTGCGCGACAGCGAGGGTGCCGTTGAACTATCGGTATCCGCGTGGGTCGGTGATCGAACTGGCGGTGATTCGCCATCGCGCGAGCGACCAGGCGCGCCGGCTGGGCACCGCCTTCTTCAATCCGGGCGGCCCGGGAGGCTCGGGTGTCCAGGCCCTGCCATCCATACTTCGCGCGTTGCCGGCGGTGCTGGTCGCGCGGTTTGACTGGGTCAGTTGGGATCCCCGGGGGGTGGGCGCCAGCACCGCGGTGCAGTGCTTTGCCACCCAGGCCGCAGAGAAGCGTTTTCTTGCTGGGGTGGGGATCGCCGGCGATTCGTTTCCGATTGGCAGGGTGCAGATGAACCGATGGATCGACCGCTACCGGTCCTTCGGCGAGCGATGCGCGAGGCGCGACGGCTCCCTGCTTGAACATCTCTCCACCGCGGACACGGCCAGGGATCTGGACTTGCTGCGCCGCGCAGTCGGGGACCCCAGCCTCAACTACGTCGGGACCTCGTACGGCACGTTCCTCGGCGCTACCTATGCGAACCTCTTTCCCGAACGGGTGCGAGCGATGGTGCTGAGTTCGAACATCGCCCCGCAGGCGTGGGTGCAAGGGACCGTGAGGGGCACCAGCGACGCGCTCGTAAGCACGTACCTGCGGCAGCGCTCCGATCAGGGCTCGGCGAACACCCTGGCGGCGTTCCTCAGGCTCTGTGGGCGCACCACCACCGCCCACTGTGCGTTCTCAGCCGGTAGCCCGGCCGCCACTCGTGCAAAGTTCGCCGCGTTACTCGCGCGACTGCGAAGGCGCGCGGCCGGCGCCATCAACTACGCGGACCTGGTGTCCGTGACGCTGCACGACCTCTATACCTCTACCAGCGGCTGGGACGCGTTGGCGACGATGCTCCAGAAGGTTTGGGCTAGCGGCGCGTCGCGCGCGCTTCACGCGCAGGATTCGGCGTCCTCGCAGGCGCCGATCCCTGGAACGTCATCCGCCCGTGCTGTGCCCGCTCAGAGTCACAGGTACTCCGGTATCGAGCAGCTGCTCGCGATCGCCTGCTCCGAGAGTCCCAATCCGCCCCCCGCCGCGTTCCCCGGCCTCGACGCGCTTGCCTCCCGTCGCTCCGGGATCGCCGGCCCGCCCTGGACGTGGCTCAGCGAGCCGTGCGCAACCTGGCCAGCGGTCGCTGCCGATCGCTACGCCGGGCCCTGGAACCGCCGCACCGCCAATCCGGTGCTGGTGATCGGCACCACCTACGATCCCGCCACGCCATATCAAGGATCGGTGGCGATGGCACACGAGCTGGCCCGCGCCCGGCTGCTCACCGTCGATGGCTACGGCCACGGCACAACCAGCCCATGCGCCGACCGATACCTAGCCCGCTACTTGATCTACAAGAGGCTGCCGCCCAACGGCGCCAGATGCGCCCAGAGCCCACAACCGTTCAGCGGATAAACACTGCCACTGGCGCCTCGATCGGTCGTTCGTGTCGCAGATAGGGTGTCCGAGGAGGACGAGTTGCGCTACTCCTAGAGGTCGAGCTTCAGCGCCAGCGTCGTCACTTCGTGGTCGGCGGTGGCCACGGCGAGTGCGAGCGTCAGCGTCACAGGGTGCTTGCCGGTGCTGCGCTTGACCTCGCTCGAAAGGCTCTTGGTGGCGGACAGCTCGGGGTAGGCGATCGTGATGCCGACGCTCGGTTGGGCTCGTGCGAGCGCAACCTCGAGCGCGCCATCCCGGACCGTCGCCGTGAATTTCACCTCTTTCCCGGCCGTGCGGACGACGATGTCGTCCGAGAGGTCGCGGTGGGTGGTCGCGAAGCTCAAGCCGCCCGTCGGGTTGATCGTCAAGGCCCGAAGGGGCGGACCGCCCGCTGCGGCCGCGACCGTGAACGACAGCCGCGGCTGGCCGTTCGCTATCGCGGAGATGAGCGCGTGCGAGGCACTTGGCCGCTTTGACGCTCCAGAACCCGACGAGGCGATCACCATGTAGGTGATGCTCGTGCTCGACGAGAGGCCATCGGTCGAGTACGCCGTGACGATGTAGGCGTGCCGTCCCGCCGCGGCGGTGTCAAGCTTGCCGTGCGGCGCCGAGGCGTTGTTGCTGTCGATGCACTCCGCGAGCCCGGGATCGTCGACACCCGGGGTACAGTTGAAACTCGTCGGGACCGATTGACGCAGCTTGTAGGAGCCGCCGGCGGCGGGGGCGGTGATCCGGGCCGAAGGCGGCCCGGCGACTGTGTAGTGGATCGTCTGGCTCGCGGTGAGCTGATCCTTGGAGGTCGCGGTCACGGTGTAGCTGTAACTCCCAGGCGCGGACATGTCGATCGGCCCGGAGGACCCCTGGTTCCCATTGCTGTCGCGGCACGAGGCGATCCCGGGACTGCCGCTCGCGTCGGTGCAGCTGAACTGGGTGTTGATCACGGTGCCTTGTGCGTAGGTGACGCCGTCGCTCGGATAGCTGATCGTCGCGGTCGGGGCGACCAGGTTCTCGATCTCGACCTCCGAGGCATATTTGGCCAGGGTGTAGCTGGTCGTCAGCCCGTATGGATTGACCCCAGGGCCGTGACTCGATCCGCCGCCACCACCACCACCACCGCCCCAGTCGGCGTTGGCATTGTTGCTGTTGCAGCCAGCGGCTCCGCCGCCACCACCGAACTCGCCGCCGCCACCACCACCGCCGTCGCTCGGGCCTGTGCCGCCGACGCCGCCCGCACCCGGCGCGCCACCGCCGCCGGAGCCGAAGACGGGGCCGGGCAGCTCGCACACGTCGCTCCCGCCCGACCCGGTCGATCCCGGGAAGCCGCCTGGCCCGCCAACCACCCCGTCTGACAGGTTCTCCGCGCCCGCGCCGCCAACGCCCCCGTTCGGGACTCCCGTGCCGCCGTAGCCACCAGCGTAGTTCCCGGCGGCACCGCCGCCGCCACCGTCGCCGCCGGCGACCAGCAGCCGCGAGCTCAGGGACGATGAGGACAGCGTGTTGCACGGATTGCCGCACGACACGGTGCGCACGTCAGACGCGCCGCCACCACCGCCGCTCCCGACGGTGTTCCACTGGTTGCACCCGTAGCTCTCGCCGCCCCCGTTCCATCCACCCGCCCCGTCGCCACTGAAGCCGCTGCAAGCCTTACCGTTGCCACCAGTCCCGCCGACCTCGACGAGGAGCGGCGGATGCGGAGCGTCGGCGGCCCAGTAGAGATAGCCCGTGACCATCGGCGCGACGTCATCGGATCCGCCCCCGGGGTCTGAGCCGCCGGTGCCACCGTCGCCTCCGCGCGCACCCACGACAACCACCCGCAGCGCATAAGCGGTTCCGCTGACCGGCGGGTTCCAGAGCTGCTCGTGGCCAGAGTACAGGTAGACCTGCGCCGTGTACCCGAGCGCGGTGCTGGCCGTAGCGGTTCCGATCCCCAGAGCCGTCATCAGAGCGAGCACCATCAGCCAGGCGCAGCGCCGGTTGGGCTTCGGGATACGGCGCGTGACTCGACCGAAGTCAGGTCCTTGTGGTCTATGCGACTGTGAACGGTGCATCTCGATCCGAAACCCTATCCTCGGGATCACTCAACAGCGACCGGCGATCGCGACGCTGCACGGATCCGGCGGGAGCTGGATTCCGATCGAGTGGCCGGGCGGCAGCGGCTGCGGGTTGAGCGCCGACGCGGTCGGTGCGCCCACCGCGGCGATGCACACGACAGCCGTGCACAGCGCCGCCAGCCCGCGCCTGATGCTGCCACTGACACGATCTCCAGAGGTCATCCTCGCTGCTCCTTAAGTCGACTCATTACACGGCTGGCAGCGGCGGCAGCCTCGAATCCTCGATCTGTTCAGCCGGCCCTGCCGCCCTACTCGTCTTCCTGACGCAGGCTACGCGGCTCGGCCAACCGCCACATCGGCCGCAAGGATGGTCTCCGCGGCACGCGCCTCCTCCTTGAGGCTGAGACGCTCACGCGCCACGACCGCGTGTGTCGGAGGCTGTCGGGCAAAGCTCTATCGGTGGACGACGCGTTTCCGCGCCCCTCTGGCTCATCGCCCTGAGGCCGGTCTGAAGCTCGTCGTGGGAGAGCCAGTCGATTCGGGGGCGGCGGATGTGCGCACTGCCGGGCGTCGGGAACAGCCACTCGACGTCGATCCGGGCCGGCAATCGCTCGCTACTCGCGCCTGAGGCGCCAGAAGCGACGCCCCGACGAACGCTTGTCCGGCGATCCCTGAGGATCAGTTGTACGGGTAGTACTGCTCGTTGCTGCCCAGGCTGCGCTCGAGCAAGACCCACCATCCAAACACGAACTGCAGTCCGAGACCGACGGACAAGACAGCGACCCGAGACCGAAGCCTCTTTCACTCCGCGAACGACCGGCGCTAGGAACGGTCAAAGGAGGTTCGGGGTGGGCGACGCCGCGGGCGATGATAGCGAGCGGCGCCGGACGGACGGTGGCTGGCAGAGAACGGGCGACGCCGCCAGGAACCCCGCGTACGCCTCCCGGGCCAAGTAAATCAAGCGCGGTTATCTCGTCTGTACAGAGTTGTGTTCATCGGGCGGAGCCTGTCGCACGCGACCGACCGGACAGTGGTTGAATCTGCGCGACCCAGGGGAGGGGACAACCAACGATTGGAGGTTGAGCGTGCGCGCTCAAATCTTGAAGGGACCCGCGTGGACGGCGGTCCTCGTCTCGGCTGTGCTCGCGATCGGTGCTACTGCGGCTGTCGCGGAGCCGTTGCATATCGCGCTACCGGGCCACTTCGCACAGCAGCCGACCATCGCGCAGTGCCAGTCGATGTTCGGGATCAACTGCTACGACGCGGCCGAGATGCGGCACGCGTACGGCGTCGATCAGCTGAACGCCTTCGGGCTGACGGGGCGCGGCCAGACGATCGTGCTCGTCGACTCCTACGGGTCACCGACGATCCAGAGCGACCTGCAGACGTTCGACGAGGACAACAACCTGCCGGCGCCGCCGTCGTTCGACATCCTCACCCCGGTCGGCACCCCGCCGGCGTGGAACCCGACCCTGTACCCGGACCAGCCGGGGTGGGCCGAGGAGACGACGCTCGACGTCGAGTGGGCCCACGCGATCGCCCCGGGCGCGAAAATAATCGAGGTCGAGACGCCGGTCGACGAGACCGAGGGCGTCCAGGGTCTGCCGCAGATGATGCAGGCCGAGCAGTATGTAGTCGATCATCACCTCGCCTCGGTCATCAGCCAGAGCTTCGGCGCGACCGAGCAGACGTTCCAGGACTCGAACGGCAACTTCGATCCGCAGCAGATCTACCAGCTCCGCTACGCGTTCGAAGACGCCGCTGCGCACGGCGTGACCGTGCTGGCGGCGTCGGGCGATGCCGGCGCGACCGATTACGAGCTCGATCTGTCGGACTTCTACCCGAAGCGGGCGATCGACTGGCCGTCGAGCGACCCGCTCGTGACCTCGGTCGGTGGCCTCGAGTTGCAGCTCGATAGCAACGGAAACCGCACGGCGACCGATCAGGTGTGGAATGACACGCTGCCGGTCTGCGGGCCGCCCTGCGCGGGCGGCGGCGGCGTCTCGTCGGTGTTCTCGCGGCCGTTCTTCCAGGACGGTGTGCGGAACGTCGTCGGGGATCAGCGCGGCACTCCGGACGTGTCGATGAGCGCCTCGGTCAGCGGCGCCGTGAACATCTACGAGAGCTTCCCGGGCGTGGCGGGCAGCTGGAGCCCGATCGCCGGCACCAGCGAGGCCTCGCCGCTGTTCGCGGGTGAGGTCGCGCTCGCAGATCAGGCCGCCGGCCACCCGCTCGGCAACATCGACCCGCTGCTGTACGAGCTGGGCGATGGCCGCCGCTCCGGCCTGACCGACATCACGATCGGCAACAACACGGTCACCTGGACCCAGCCGAGCACCGGTCAGTCGCTGACCGTGCAGGGCTACAACGCCGTTGCGGGCTACGACCTGGCCAGCGGACTCGGCGAGGCGAACACCGCGTTCCCGCTGGAGCTCGCCCGCCTCGCGAACGGAAACGGGCAGGGGCAGAACTACTAGCCAACTCCGCGCCGCGCCGCCCTCGGGGGCGGCGCGGCGCCTGGCGGCGCGGCGCTACCCATCGTAGCCCGCTGTGCTTTTGTGAGCTAGAGGCGACCCTCGAGCTCGCTGATCCGGTCGAGCAGCTCGGATACGAGCACGGCGCCGGCGTAGTTGAGCCCAAGTTCGCGCCGTAGCCGCTCGGCTCGCGCCACCCGAGGGGCGCTGCTCGGGTCGAAGCGTGGGGTTTCGGCCGCCGCGGCTGGGTGTGGCTCAAACAGCCCGAACTCCAGGTAGCGCCGCACGTGCACGATCTTGACCCCCGCCCGCCTGGCGACGACGGTCAGCTCGACCGTCTCCTCGCCGGCGAGGTCGCGATCGGCCGGCCCGGTCTGCCTGTCGGCGTTCATGGTCATGCCTCCCGCGGGTCAAGGCTCGGGCTTTCGGCGAGCTGCTCGTACAGCTCGCGCTCACGATCCGACAGCTCTTTCGGTACGACGATCTTGACGACCGCGTGGAGATCACCGCTGCCACCACCGCGCTTGGGAAGTCCCCGTCCACGGAGCCGCAGCCGCCGGCCGCTGGACGAGCCCGCTGGGACTCGGACCCGGGCGGTGCCGGTCGGGGTCTCTGCGGCGACGGTCGCCCCGAGCGCCGCCTGGGAAGGTGTGATCGGGAGGTCGACATCAAGATCGTCATCGCCACGCCGGCGAAAGCGCGGATGCGGCTTCAGCGCGACCCGCAGGAACAGGTCGCCGGGCGGGCCGCCCCCGCGACCGTCGTCCCCCTGTCCGGCCAGGCGGATCAACTGCCCGTCACGAACCCCGGCGGGGAAGTTGACTCTGACCTCACGGCCGTCCAGCGTCAACCGCCGCCGGCCGCCGGCCAGCGCGTCCTCGAGCGACAGGTCCAGGAGCGCCTCGCGGTCGCGGCCGCGCAGGGGCCCGCCGGCGCGGCCGGCACGCGCCCCGAACAGCGCCTCGAAGAGGTCCCCGCCGAACTCCACATGGTCCTCGCCGAACCCCTGGTGAGCGAAAAAGTCCTCGAAGTTCTCCTCAGGCGTCTCGCGCTCGGCTTCACGCCAACGAGCGCCGAGGCGGTCGTAACGCTCCCGCTTGTCAGCGTCGGACAGAACCTCGTACGCCTCGCCGAGCTCCTTGAAGCGCTCCTCAGCGTCGCTGTCGGAGTTGAGGTCCGGGTGATACTCGCGCGCCAGCTTGCGATACGCGCGCCGGATCGCATCTTGGTCGGCGTCGCGCGGGACGCCCAGCACCTCGTAGTAGTCGGTGTAGCTCAGCGGCATCTGTCATCGAATCCTTCCCCAAAACCGATCCCAATGCCACGATCCCGGTCGCCCTCACGACCGTCACGGGTGATCGACTGGGTCGAGGCCGATCTCGCGAGCTGGAACCCACAGCCGATTCGTTACGACATCGCCGCGTCAACGCGGCGATCCGCGCGCGACGCGTGTCCTGACACGGCGAGAGTGTCGCCTCTAGGCGGCTGTCACCGACCGCAGCTCCTCCAGCGACTCGTCCATCAGTCGCCGGAGGGCGGTCGGGTCATTCTGCTCAACCCAGTGGGCGAAGGCCACGTGAAAGACGGTCACGCCCGCCTGGGCGGCGAGGATCGCCGCGTTCGCTGAAACGCCCCGACCGACCAGTGCGGCCTTGATGGCACCGGCGAGGTTCTGCAGCTTGATCAGCTCACGCTCCTGCAGCTCCGGGTTGGCCTCGATGATCCGCGCGCGGATCCGGGCGAAGCCGTGACGCTCGGTGAACATCTCCGCGACCGGATCGAGTCCGGCCGCGACGACCGCGAGCGGAGTCGCGTCCGCCGGGGCGGCGGCAACCCCCTCGAGCCAGAGGCGCTGGAGCTCGTGACTGCCGCTGAAGAGCACCTCGCGCTTGTCCGAGAAGTAGCGGAAGAAGGTGCGCTTCGTCAGCCCAGCGCGCTCGGCGATCTCGGCGACGGTCGTCGCCTCATATCCCTGCTCGTCGAACAGTTCGATCGCGGCGCTCATGAGGCGGCCCTCGGCGTCTGGTTTCCAGCGTGACATCTGAGCAGAGCGTAGTTGATGACACCAGGTGACATGCAGGTGCTATCTTGATGACACCAGGTGACATACCCATCGACTGGAGCTTCCAATGCGCGTATTCGTAACCGGCGCCTCAGGCCACATCGCCTCCGCCGTCATCCCCGAACTTCTGGGCAACGGCCACCAGGTCGTCGGCCTGGCTCGCTCTGATGCATCCGCCGAGGCCGTCGCGGCGCTCGGCGCCGAGGTGCGGCGCGGCGATCTCGACGACCTCGACGGTCTGAGGGCCGCCGCCGCGCAGGCCGACGGCGTGATCCACCTCGCCTTCAAGCACGAGGCGATGCGCGCGGGCGACTACATGGACGCGGTCTCCGCCGATATGGCGGCCACCCAGGCGATCGGCGAGACCCTGATCGGCACCGACAAACCCTTCGTGTCAACCGGGGGCACGCTGATGCTCGCCATGGCCGGGATCACGGGCCGCCCCGGCACGGAGGACGACCAGTCCGACGGCGGTCCGCGGACCGACGCGGCGAATTACACGATCAGTCTGGGCCAGCAGGGCGTGCGCTCCTCAGTCGTCCGGCTCGCGCCGATGGTCCACAGCGAACTCGACCATCACGGCTTCACGCACGCGCTGATCGGCTTCGCCCGTGAGAACCGCGTTGCGGCCTACACCGGCGACGGCAGCAACCGCTGGCCGGCGGCGAACACATACGACATCGGTGTGCTCTACCGCCTGGCGCTGGAGAAGGCCGCCGCCGGCTCGACCTTCCACGGCGTCGGTGACACGGGCATCTCACGCAAGGTGATCGCCGAGACGATCGCTGGCAAGCTCGGGGTCAAGACCAAGAGCATCACGGATGAGGAGGCGCCGCAGTACCTCGGCTTTCTCGCCGCCTTTGCCGGCTTTGACAACCCGACCTCAAACGACAAGACCCGCGAGCTGCTGGACTGGGAGCCGACCCATCCCGGCTGGGTCGAGGACGTGGAGACGGGCCACTACTTCGGCTGAGGCACAGCCTGGGGTCGGCAACGCCGACGGTGCTGCTGGTCCCACAGACCAGCAGCACCGGCTTCGCCAGCGGCGATCACGACTGCTCCTATCGATCGCCTCCGACTTGACCGCGAGCACAACCAGGTCGAACTCCGGGTGTCCTCGACCTCGATCTCCGGCTGGACCTCGGGTGCGATCACCTGGCCGACGTCGACAGTGCCGCCCTGCTCGGTGACTCGGTCGTGGTTAACGTGGCCGTAGTCGGGCTCGGTAACGCCAAGCACGTCCTGCATAGCCTTCGAGGTAAGGCCAATCTCGTGCCCGATGAGCTCGCCGCTCGACGGTGCCCTCGCATCGCGGCGATCAGGTTTCTCGACGCTCATCAGACCGGCTTCTCTCGCTCGTAGCGGAGGCGAGCATCCGGCGAACTGATTTCGCGAGCGAGCAAAAGTACGGCGGCCCGGGGGTCCGTTAGCCCTCGCGGTATGCAACTCGCTGAGAGCGCCGCGCTCTAAATCTAAAACACCGCCACCGGATTCCACGGCGAACCCGTCCCGCCGTGAATCAGAAGCGGAAGCCCCGCGACCATGAACTCGTACCGCCCCTCCTCATTACACGCTGCTGCGAGGTCTTCAAACTGGAGGCTGTCAGCGACGAACATTCCCATGGCGACGACCTGCAAGGGATGGATCGGGTATGTGATGCCGTCGACCACGCTCGGGACCGTCTCCCCGTCCCCATCGGGCAGAAACGCGGCGATGTGCTTCTCGTGCATCCAGGGGACAGCATCGACGTGGATGCCGGCCTTGCCGTCGCCTTCAGGTCCGTTGTCCCAAGGCCCCAGCTCGAGACGCCTTCGGTGATGTCCCAGCCTGAGCACCAGGATGTCGCCCTCGCCCAATTCGACCTCTTCTGCGGCGGCGCACTGCTCTAGCTCGGCGCGAGTGACCGCCTCGCCCGGTTCAAGCCACTTGCAGCCCCGGAGGCGCGGGATGTCCAGCAGTACTCCGCGGCCCACCAGTCCGTCGCGGTACACGGTCACATCCTGGGCCGTGGCGCCCGTACTCTTCATCACTTCGTTCGCGTCACGCCCGTTATACGTCTTCCCGTCGTACGAGATGTGACAGAGGGCGTCCATGTGGGTGTGGCCGTCGCCGTGGCACCCCATCCCCAGGAAATCCAGTGCGAACCTGACCTTGCTGCCGTCGACGGGTACGTCATGCGCCTGGATGACGAACTGGATCGCAGGCTGTGGATTGTCAGGGCCGGCGACGGTATTGATCGGGATCCCCATCGAGACTCTCCGACCCGAGGTAACGAGCCGCGCGGCCGCCGCGACCTTGTCCGGCGTCAGGTAGTTCATCGTTCCGAGCTCGTCATCGGGGCCCCACCGGCCCCAGTTCTTGACGTCATCGAAGATTCGCTCGAACTCTTCGACGCTCACCATGTCCCGCTTGGACTCTTCAACGCTGACCATGTCGTTTCACGCTCCCATGCCCGCGGTCTGGCTGCCATAGCGCGCACACACGGGCCATACGTCGACGATCCGGGGGCCGTCGGCGACGTAATAGATGTCGTAGAGGTTTACGGTCGTCGGGCCGTAGCCCGGCATCAGCTCGACGGTGTCGCCCACGTCGAGGTCGGCGGCCAGCTCTATGGCCGTGTGCTCTTCGTGGATGAAGTGCTCGCCGTGCTCAAAGCGGATCCTGCCCACGTCACCCACCAGCTCCGGAACGGTGCGGTCGATACCGATCGACTTGCGTCCACAGTCGAGCACGGCCATCTGGCCGGTTCGCGAGACCACTGTGGAGAGGACCGTCAACGCCACCTCAAACCCTGGAACGAGATTCCGGTGGAACGCGTCCGTGAAGATGTACGAGCCCGCGTGAATCTCGGTTATGCGTGCGTTCGCTCCGGTGATATCCCAAGTCCCAAACCCGCCGGCGGCGATGATCCCGGTGGGCAGCCCACGGCGCTCGAACTCGTCTGCAAGCTCCAGCAGTGCGGCGTTTGCCGCCAGCGTCTTTGTGACACGCAGCTCACGGTCGGGTTCCAACATGCAGTGCCCTTCGTATCCGAATAGCCCGGCTAGCTCCAGGCCGCGCTGTCGCCGAATCAATTCCGCGAGGCTGACCGCCTCCTCGTGGCTTCGAACGCCGGCGCGATGAAGACCGACGTCCAATTCGACCAGCACCCCTATCTCGCTCCCCGCGCGTTGGGCTGCGGCCGACAGCTCATCGGCGTTCGTTGCACTGTCCACGGTCACGAGCACGCGTGCGAGCGCCGCGATCCGCGCCAACTCGGCCGCTTTAACCGGACCCACCACCTGGTTTGCAACCAGAATGTCCGACAGCCCGGCGTCCACCATCGCACTCGCCTCCCAGACGGTCGCCGTGGTCAGCCCGATCGCGCCGGCTTCGATCTGCATGCGCCCCAGAATCGGGCTCTTGTGGATCTTGGCGTGGGGCCGCAGTGCTGCAGGCAGCCCGGCCATACGGTCGGCCATCTCGCGCAGGTTGCTTCTCACGCAACGTAGATCCACGATCAGCGCCGGAGTGGGGGGCGCGTTGCGAGGGCCGCCAACGAAGCTGCGTGCGGCCTCGAGCCTCTCAGTCGTCAAGCCAGCCTCTGTTGCCATCGACGTCCTCCTCGAATTTGAATTCAGTGCACCGATCGGCACTACGAAACGGGGGCAGGCCCGGCACGAAGGCCGACGCTCGGCCACGCCCGGAAGCAAAGTTCACTACCAACTGGATGTACGCATTGCCCGCATCGAGGTATGTCAGCCGCACGTGCGGGCGAGCGAGTACCTCCGCCGAGACGACCGATAGGCCCAGCCGTCCGCAGAAGCGCGAGAGCGCGCGCTCGGTGTCGGCCACGGCGAGAGCCACATAGTCCAGCCGCCGAATCACGCTCGCGTCCCGTTGTAGAGCATAAGCTTGCGCACCGGCGACGCGGCGCAGGAGAGGCTCGCTCAATGACACGACCACCGGTACGTCGGCCTCGTCATGCGCGCCCGTGGGGTCGTCGTCGATGACGGCCAGCACTACTGCGCGTCGGCTGCCGCCAGCGCGGCGGCCACGTCGATGATCATGTCCTCTTGTCCGACGACGGCGTGCCGCCGGCCCAACTCCACGATGATCTTTCGCGGATCTACCGAGAAGCGCTCGCCCGCGCGGAGCGTATGCAGCAGGAAGCTCGCTGGTACGCCGACGTAGCCGAGGGTGCCGGTGAACCGGTCGATGTCGATTGGCCCCGGCATCAGCTCCTTGCGCACGTAGCCGTCCGCCAGATCCTGTGCCCGCCACATGTCCACACCTGTCTCGATGCCGACACGGTCCAGGATGGCGAGCAACGGCTCCATCTGGCAGTTGCCCGCGCCGGCCCCCATGCCTGCGAGAGTGACGTCGACGATCGTCGCGCCCTCCTCCACGGCCGCGAGGCTGTTGGCAACGGCGAGTGAGAGGTTGTTGTGTGCGTGCATCCCGATCGCGACGTCGGGCGGGAGCACCTCTCGAAGCGCATCCACCCGCGCCCGGACGTCATCCGGAAGCAGCGCGCCCGCCGAGTCGACGATGTAGACGGCCTGGCTGCCCGCGTCCGAGACGATTCGGCCGCCCTCCGCGAAGCGCTTGGCGCCTGCGACGCTCGCCATGTTGAGATGGCTGTGCGCCTCCATCCCCAGCTCGCGCGCCAGAGCCAGGTGCTGGATGCCGATGTCCGCCTCGGTACACACCGTCGAGACCCGCACGACGGACGCGCCGGCCTCGCGAGCGAGTTCGAGCTCGCGCTTGGTGCCGATCCCCGGCAGGAGCGCGACGGCGATGCGCGCCCGTTCAACCACCGCGGACGCAGCGCCGATCAGCACCTCATCGGGGAAGGCGGGAAAACCGTACTGCCGCGATGCGGCGCCCAGTCCATCCCCGTGACCAACCGCCACCGCCCACACCCCGGCCTCGTCGAGTCCCTTCGCGACGGTGGCCACCTGCTCGGGCGTGAACTGGTGCGCGACCGAGTGGGATCCGTCGCGCACGGTCGTGTCGATGATCCGGACGGCGGTCATGCGGCGACTGTCCCGAGCGCTTTGCGCTCCGCGACGCGGATCGCGGCCGCCGTCATGATGTCGAGGTTGCCGGCGTACTCGGGAAGATAGTCGCCGGCGCCGACGACCTCGAGCAGCACGGTGATCCGCCCGTCGTCCACCAGCGGCGGCGCCGTAAGTCTGTACCCGGGAACGTACGCCCGAACCTCTCCAACCATTCGCTCGATCGCGGCTGAAGCCTCGTCCGGCTCGATACTCGCAGCGTCGAGGTAGACCGTATTGCGCATCGTGATCGGAGGATCTGCGGGATTTAGCAGGATGATCGCCTTGCCGCGGTCGGCCCGGCCCACGGATTCCAGACTTCGCGCGGTCGAGATCGTGAACTCGTCGATGTTCTGACGCGTCCCCGGCCCGGCCGAATAGGACGAGATCGTCGAGACGATCTCCGCATACTCCACCGGGGCTGTCCTCGAGACCGCGGCGACGATGGGGACGGTGGCCTGGGCTCCGCACGTCACGAGATTTATGTCGACGGCATCAAGGTTCTCTTCGAGATCGACGGCTGGGATCACCGCCGGTCCCAGCCCGGCCGGTGTCAGATCGACCGACGCGATCCCACGCTGGGCGAGGAGAGCGGCATGGGCCGAGTGCGCCCTCGCAGAGGTCGCGTCGAACGCGAGATCGATCCGCTCGACCTTCTTGAGGAGATCGGCGAGCCCCTGGTCTGTCGTCGGATGACCTCGTCGCTTGGCAAGCGCCAAGCCGTCCGAATTCGGATCGATGCCTGCCACACCGGCGACCTCGAGCAACGCACTGCGCTCGACCTTGTACATGAGGTCTGTGCCTATGTTCCCGGAGCCGATGATCGCGACCCGCAGCTTGGATGTCGGCTCAGACACGGGAGTTGGTGTGGTTGAGTCGCGGTTGCCAACCTCGCAGCCCGCGAAAGCGATCCGCGCGAAACGGCTCAAGAATCTCTGGACGCGTCCCTGTGCTAACAAACTGAGCTATCTGCAGGCCGGCCGGCGCGCCGATCGAGACGCCCTGCATCGAACCGCCGGTGGCCAGGTAGACGTTTTCATAGCCCGGCGCGCGGTCCAGGACCGGGAGCCCGTCGGGTGTAATCGGTCGCATCCCGGCCCACTCGTGGTCGACCTCGGGTGTTGCCCACTCCACGAACGAGCGGCGCGCGCCCCGAATGGTGGCGTCGATACGCCGACGATCGAGCCTCGTGTTCAGGCCGCTGAACTCCATCGTGCCGCCGATGCGCATGCGATCGCCGAACGGTGTGCAACCAACGTGCACGTCGGCAAGCAAGATCGCGTGGCGGGGCACGACGGTCGGAGTGACGAAGAAGCTGTAGCCCTTCCCGGCCTGCATCGGGAGCGAGACTCCGAGCATCTTCGCCAGCGGCTGAGTCGCCGCCCCCGCAGCGAGCACGTAATCCCGCGCGCTGAACTCGTCGGTGGCCGTGCGGACCGTGGCGACGTGGCCGTCGGCGGTGACGAAGTCGACCACCTCCGCCGCCTCGATGATCTCCACTCCCATTCGGCGCAGCGCGTCCGCCAGCCCGCGGGTATACGAGTCTGGTCGCACGTGCCAGTGCTGGCGGATTTCAAAGCCGGCCTGCACGATCGGCGCGAGTGCCGGCTCGAGCTCGTGCAACTCAGGTCCGGTGATGATGTCGTCTGGCAGCTCGTAGCCGTAGTCGCGCATCGGCTTCAGCTTCTCGAGTTCGTGGGCAGCCACGGCGGGTGTTTGCGTCGCGAAGACCATTCCCTGCCGGTGGAGCTCGAACTCAACGCCATCCGCGGCCAGCTCCTCCACCAGCTCAAACACGCCCTGGCTGAGGCTGGCCCACGCCGCGAGGCCGTGGCGATAGGAGCGCTCATTGCAATAGGTGATGAACTGGAGCAGCCACGGTGCAACCCGCGCGGAGCTGGCGGGGGCGAAATACAGCGGCGAATCGGCGTTGAACATCGCGCGCAGGCCATAGAGCGTGAGGCCGGGCTCCGGCAGTGGGCCTGCCTGAGCCGGGCACAGCCAGCCGCCGCTCCCCCATGTGGCGCCGCTCCCGACCCGATTCGACTCGATCACGGTCACCTCGAAGTCGAGCCTCCGCAGGTAGTAGGCGCAGCAGAGACCGGCCACCCCTGCGCCCACGACGATCACCTGGCGCTCCGCGGTCACCCCGCCACCGCCGCCGTTACCTGTATCTCCACCAACAGCCCGGGAACCGGGAAGCCCGCCACGGTTGTGGTTCTCGCGGGGCGCGGCGGGGGGAAGGACTCGGCGAACACCGCGTTCCAGGCCTCGAAGTCCGCCGAACGTGCCAGGTAGCACTCAACACGCAGCACATGAGCAGGGCTCGAGCCACTCTCCTCTAGTACGTGAAAAATGTCGAGCAGCACGGATTTCGCTTGCTGGGCGAAGTCGGCCGATCGGACTTGCAGCGTCGCCGGATCGACATCCGCCCGGCCCGATAGGTACAGCGTCGAGTTCCACTCCGTTGCGTCCGCGATGAGTGGCTCGGGCGTTCCCATCGTCGACCCGGTGCCCAGCACCACATGCCGTGGTCCATCGCTCAAGCGACCCTCACTCATGACCAAGCGGCGTAAGCTCATCAGACCACATGATGAGCGGAGTATATTGCTCCCTGCCGGGCGCCCGCGACGCGACCCAAGCCAACAAACGACATGACAACTCCAGCTATCTTGGCGCGGCATGGCCGTCACGCGGCGGACTGAAGTCCGCCCCGAGCTGCCGCTCAAGCGGGCGTCGCGTCATAAACTCGCCGAGACCGTGGCGCAGCAGCTGCTCGAGGCGATCCGCGATCTGCCGCCCGGGACGCGACTGCCGCCGGAGCGCGAGCTTACTCGGGAGCTTGCGGTGGGCCGCTCGACCGTGAGGGAGGCACTCAATGGACTTGCGCTGATAGGTGCGATCGAGATTCGCCACGGCCAGGGGGTGTTTGTGGCGGCCCGCAAGGACCAAAACGCGCGCACGCCCGACGCGCTCGAGCGCGCCTTGATGAAGGGCGTCACCCAGGAATTCCTTGAGGCACGGCTAGTGGTCGAGGTAGAGATCGCACGACTCGCGGCCCAGCGGCGCACTGATGCTGATCTCGAGCAGATCGTGGAGACGATCGAGGACCTCAAACAGGCGCTAGACGCGCCTACAACCGAAGCGCTCAAACCTGCGACGGGGTTCAACCTTGCGGTGGCGGAAGCAGCGCACAACGAGGTCCTGGCCGGCGTCATGCGACCGTTCATAGAGTTGATGATCGAGCGCGCACCCGCCCTATACGAACAGGACGAGTTCCGGCGCTGGGACATCCAAGATCACACCCGGATATACGAGGCCATCCGCGACGGGGACCCGGAGCTCGCCGCGAGGCGGATGCGCGAGCACATCGTCGCCGTGGGCGAGCAGTACAAGCGCGCGGGCGAAGCCTAGCGACGTCGCTCTAGTGTGGTGAGTCGTTGATTCGTCGGCACTAGCGGGCGATAGAGTCGACGATTTGGTCGGCGGTTTTTGCTCTGAACGGGCTGGGGACGAACCAACGACTCAGGTGACTAGCTCTGGCGGCGCTCGCCTCGGCGACGGCCGCGAAGGAGTCGTTGAGGGGCCTCCTCAGCCCCCCACCGCCTCTGGAAGGCCGAGCACCTGCCCCCCATCGACGTGGACGATGTTGCCGGTTGTCCAGGCCGTCTCCGGCGCAACGAGCAGCCACACCCATGTGGCAATGTCGTCGACGTGTCCCATCCGCCCGAGCGGGATCCGACCCGCAAGGTCAGCGTACGTAGCCTCGAGGTCGTCGCTGTAGGTCGCGTGGATCGGGGTGTCGACCGGTCCCGGCGCGATGCAGTTGACCCGGATGCGGTCTGTCGCCAGCTCGTACGCCCAGGCGCGAGTCAGGTATTCAAGCGCCGCCTTTGTCGAGCCGTAGAGCATGCTGCCGGGCTTGACGATCGACCCGACGGAGGAGCTGATGCTCACCACAGCCGCGTCGGGGGACTGGCGCAGCGCCGGCAGGGCGGCCGCAAGCAGAAAGAACGGACCGGCGACGTTGACCGCGTAGTGCTGCTCGAACGTCTCACGGTCGAATGACTCAAGGGGCCCGTTCCTGATTACGGCCGCGTTATTGACCAGCACGTCGATACGCCCGAACGCGCGCAACGCTTCATCGACGATCCGACGCGGCGCGCCAGGATCGCCGACGTCAACGGCGAGCGCGAGCGTCCGACCCCCGAGCTCAGCCCGCACCACCTCAAGCGGATCTGCACGGCGGCCAACGAGCACGACGTCGAGCCCCTGCCGGGAGAGCAGACGTGCCGCGGCCGCCCCGAGGCCCGTGCCGCCACCGGTTACGATCGCGAGGCGGCTCATCGTCCAACTAGCTCAGATCGACGCCGCCGTCGGCGCGCGGGCGACCGACTGAAGCATCGCGCGCGCATTGTCGGCGGGTGCCGTGACGTCGTAGCATTCCCACGCTGAGACCGGGGCGGCGGTCGATCAGCTCTCGCGCGGACGTTTGCATCAGGCGGGCACCGCCGCGCGCGAGAGCTCCTGGAAGAGCCCGTACGCCTCGCCCGGCCGCGCGCCCCCGTGTACAACCTCGGCGACGGCCTGGATCATCGCTGCGGGCGACTCCGACTGGAAGATGTTCCGACCCATGTCGACGCCGGCGGCGCCTTCCTGGATGGCGCGGTAGGCCATCTCGAGCGCGTCGAGCTCCGCCAGCTTCTTGCCACCGGCCATGACGATTGGCACCGGGCATCCGGCGGTCACCTGCTCAAAGCGCTCGTCGACGTAGTACGTCTTCACGACCTGGGCGCCGAGTTCCGCGCAGATGCGCGTCGCGAGCCCGAGGTAACGCGCGTCGCGGGTCAACTCCTTGCCGACCGCCGTGACGCCCAACACCGGGATGCCATAGCGGTACCCGGCGTCGACGAGCCGTGTCATGTTCTCGATCGACTGCGTCTCGTGCTCGGCGCCGATAAACACCTGCACTGCGACGCAGTGGACATTCATGCGCGCGGCGTCCTCCATGTCGACCGCGATGCGCTCGTTCGAGAGTTCGTTGAGGACACTCGGGCCACCGCTGCCCCGCATGACGATCCCGCCGCGAAACGTCGACGGTATCGTCGAGCGGAGCATTCCGCGCGTCAACATCAGCGCGTCAGCATGCGGCGCGATCGGCACGATGCTCAGATCGACGCGTTCGAGCCCCGTCGTCGGCCCCTGGAAGTAGCCGTGGTCGATTGCAAGCATCACCGTGCGGCCGGTGTCTGGCCGAAAGATGCGCGCGAGACGGTTTTTCATCCCCCAGTCGTAGGCACCGGATCCCTTTAGGAAGAAACGCTGGTCGGGAGCGGAGATCTCCGTGTGGAAGTTCTTCTCCTGCCTGTCGTCTGCTTCGGGCATCGCGGTTCCTTTCGTTGTTCTAGGTGCCGGCCGCACGCCAAAGTGGGCGAGCGAGACCGGCTTCAGAGATCTCGAGGCTGCGCGCGTAGAGCTCGAGCCAGCGCTCGTACAGTTCGCGGTAGGCCGCACTCGCGCTGGGATCCGGCTGGCAGGAGCGCTCGAAGCGCACGAGTCGTACGGCCGCGTCACCCGCGTCGCGATACAGCCCAGCGCCAACGCCCGCGTAGATCGCCGCGCCGAGCGCGGTGGATTCCTTCACCTCCGGGATCCGGATCGGAATCGCGAGCGCGTCCGCGACGATCTGCGGCCATAGTGTGCCCTTTGCCGCACCGCCGATGAGTACCGCTTCCTCGACGTCTATCCCGGCCACCTCGTGCACTATCTCCAGATGGCCGCGCGTGACATACGCTGCGCTCTCTTCGATCGCCCGGAAGCACTCGACGCGACCGGCGCTTGAGGGATTGCCGACGTCGAAGCCGAGGAAGCCCGGCGAGGCGTGCACCCAGCGGCTAGCCCGCATGACGTTCGAGAAGGTTCCGAACACGCCGTTTGAGCCCGGCGGGAGATCGCGCGCCTTGCGCTCCATGATCGCGTACGCATCCTCGCCGGTCGACAGCGCCTCGAGCGCCTCAAGCTCACAGAACGCGTCACGGAACCAGCGCATAACGATCCCGCAGTAGAACCCGATTCCCTCCATCATCCACCGCTCAGGGACCGTGTGACAGAGCGTGCGCAAACGTGCTTCGGGGTCGATCAGCGGCTCGTCGAGAACGACGGTGGCCTGCCAAAAGCTGCCGCCGACGATCGTCACCCGACCGGGCTGCGTAACGCCGATCCCGAGCAGGCCAAGCTGCGTGTCCGCGCCGCCCGTCACGACGGGCGTCGCCTCGCTGAGCCCTGTTGCGGCCGCAGCCTCGGCGGTGACCGTGCCGACAACCGTGCCGGACTCGACGATCGGGGGGAACACCGACCGCTCGAGGCCACACAGCCCGAGCACATGGTCTGACCAGTCGCGAGCCGCCAGGTCGAACAGTCCCGAGCTCGAACCGAGCGACGGATCGGTGACGAAGGCACCAGAGAGCTTGGCCAGGATCCAGTCGCCGAGCATCCCGACGTGTGCAACTGCAGCAAAGATCTCGGGTTGATGGCGGGCGATCCACAGAAATCGCGCCGGCGCCGTGATCGCCACCCAGTCTCCAGCCAGGTCGTAAATCTCCTGCGCGGCGCCCGATCGGACGAGTTCATCGGCCTCCTCGCTCGCGCGGGAGTCGGCGTTGGGGCACGCCCATATCTCGCGTCCTCTCGCGTCGTAGAGGACCATTCCTTCGCGCATGCTGGTCGCGCTCACCGCCTTGACTGCATCGCTGGGTCGCCCAGATTGCTTGAGCACGTCACGAACGCATTCGCAAATCAGGCGCCAGTTCGTGTCGGTGTCGAACACCTGCGAGCCTGGGACTCCCGGATCCGGAGGGTGGGTGTACTCGCGCTGGCAGATTGCGAGCTGCGCGCCGTCGGGAGTGAATATGACGGCTCGACAGCTTCCCGTGCCGGCGTCGATCGCGAGTAGCAACTCGTCGGTCATGCGGCGGCCTGAGCCCGATTGAAGACGTTGACCAACGGCTTGCCCGCTGCGAAGCGGTTGATTTCGGCTGCGATCATTTCGGCTCCCTGAAGGAGGGTCTCGTGGGTCGCGCCGCCCACATGCGGGGTTAAGACGACGTTTTCGTGGCGCAGCAGGCGATGCCGTCCTTGTTCCGTGGCCGGCCGCAAGACATCGAGGGCCGCTCCGGCAAGACGGCCCGACGCCAGCGCGGCATCCAGCCCATCCTCGTCCACCAGCGTCTCGCGCGAAGTGTTGATGAGACACGCGCCTTGCTTCATCGTCGACAGCGCGGCGCCGTCGATCAGGTTCTGGTTTTGGGGCGTGGCGCGGGCGTGGAGCGAGACAAAGTCGCTGGAAGCGAGTAGCTCGTCGAGCGTCCGAACCTCGCTCACGCCGTCGGTATCGCCGACGGCAACAAAGGGATCGTAAGCGAGCACGGTCATCCCGAACGAGACGGCACGCTGCGCGACGCGCCGACCGATCTGTCCGTACCCGACGATTCCAAGCACATGGCGGCGGAGATCGCTTCCGAGGAATCTCGCGCCCTCCCAAGTGCCCTCCACCCGATTACCTTCCTGGAGGAAGCGCTGCGCTTTCGGGAGTCGGCGGGCGAGCATGACGAGAAATGCGAGCGTCAGGTCCGCGACCGCCTCGGCATTCTTTCCCGGAGTGTTGACCAACGGGAGGCCGCGGGCGCTCACCGCGTCGACGTCCACGTTTACCGGGCCGCCACGCGCGCAGCAGACCAGCCGGAGTTTCGGTGAGGCGTCGAGCACCTGATCGGTTACCGGAGCGCCCTGTACGACGAGGACGTCAACGCTTGCCATCCACTCGACGAGCTCAGCGGGAGAGCCCTGATATTCTCGCAGCTTCCGTTCCGATGGAGTGGCTGGAGTGAACGGACGGGCCGAATCGACTTGGACGATTTCAACGTCGTGCGTACGTTCGAGGTCGGCGAATGCCTCTGCGAAGTATCGCGGAGGCATATAGGTGTCGCCGACGGCGAGGATCCTCAACGGCGCTCTCCCGTTCGGCTAGGGATAGACGCGTGCCGGGGTGAGATCAACGGCATGCCCCGTGCCCGATTCGAAGATGACCTTGAGTAGCGGCTCCGTGTCCAGGTAGTAGAAGTGGATGGTCTCGCCGATGCGGCCCTCCATCAGGATCCCGGCGCCCATGTCTTCGAATCTCCGCCTCGTCGCCTCGGACTCGGCGGGGGTCGGCCTCATGACCGCGATGTGGTGCAGCCCCTCGCCGTGCGAATCCAGCCACTCCTTGTAGATGCTCGGCCCATCCTCCGGCTGCAGTAGCTCGACAACGATCTCGCCAACATGCGTCTCGGCTCCGATCATCGTGAAATCAGTCGGCCGTCCGTGCAGATACGTGTCGTGGAGCGCTGGAGGCTTGTGCTCGTAAACATTCCAGGGTCCCCATCCGAGGGCTCGGTGGTAGCGCTCGAGAGCTTGGTCGATGTCTTTGACGACGATTGCGATCTGGCTGATCGGGAGCGGCTCCGGCGGCGGCGCGACCCTGCTCATACTCTTTGTGTCCCCACCCGGTAACTGCACTTCTCACCTCCTGTTTGTGCGACTGAAACCACGTTTCACAACTATCGTCTGGGCAGTCATCTCGTCTCGTCTGGTTGCTGGGGAGAAACGTTCGGGAGTGACGCCCCGATATTGGTCGGCGGCGGTAGCCCGACCGACAGTGCTCCGTCGACGACAAGCAATTCGCCCGTCATATAGGACGCGTCTTCTGAGCACATCCAGAGGATCGCGCGCGCAATCTCGTCGGGCTCGGCGAAACGGCCTATTGGAATCCGTTCGAGGAATACCTTGGACTGCACGGGGTCGTTGATCACGAACGCCGCGAGACGGGTGTTGATGATCCCGGGCGCGATTGCGTTAACGCGGATACCGTGCTGCGCAAGATCGAGCGCAGCGGTTTGCATGACCGCCACCTGGGCCGACTTCGAAGTGTTGTAGGCGAGCCCGCCGCCCTCCGGTTGGAAGGCATTTGTCGACGCGGTGATCGCGATCGCGCCCCGCGTTCCCTGTCGCACCATGGCCCGGGCAGCCTCCTGAGCGAGGTATAACGTGCCGTTGAGGTTGACCTCCATGATGCGCTGCCATTGCTCATCGGGAAACTCCAAGAAGGGCACGAACTCAGCGATCCCGGCGACCTGGACGGCAACGTCGAGATGGCCGAAGCGCTCGACCGCAAGTTCGATGGCTCGGACGACGTCCTCACGACGGCTGACATCTCCGACGACAGCTGCGACGCGCTCGCTGGTTCGTCGGATGCTCTGCAGGGCGCTGCTCAGGGCGTCTGGCTCTACGTCGAGGAGCACCACCCCCGCGCCCTCGCCGACGAACCCCTCCGCGACCGCTCGGCCCAATCCCTGGGCTGCCCCTGTGACAACCACGCCCTTGTCCGCAAATCGGGCTGACGACATGGTCATTGCAAGAGCCCGATATGGCCAGGGCCTCGAGGAATCACGGGCCATATGTCAACGACGCGGTCACCCTCGACGACGTGATAAGCGTCGTACCAGTTAACTGTGGCGGGTGTGTACCCGGGCACGAGCTCGACGACGTCGCCGACCTCGAGCCTGACATCGCCAGTAGCTACGAAGACTCCGTGCTCCTCATCCGAGCGGAGCAGCGGCAAATCGTGACCGCAGATAGTCGCCAGGGCGGGAGCGCCCATCGACTTGTTACCCGCGTCGACGACAACGCGGTCGGAACGCCGGCTGATGACGGTGGAGAGAACGGTGATCGCCTGCTCGAAGTCAGAAATCATCGCGCCGTGGAAGTTATCCATGACAACATATGACCCCGCCTGGATTTCCGTAACTCCGGGGAACGCCGCCGTCCAGTCCCACGTCGCAGTCCCTCCCGCTGACACGATGTCGCAGGGAAAGCCCGCTGCCCGGATCGACTCGCCTACGCCTACTAGGAAATGCATTGCCGCCTGCTGGCGCTCATGACGCAGCTCGCGGTCCGGCGTGAGCGAACAATGGCCTTCGTACCCAGTGACGCCAGTCAACCGGACACCATCCAAGTGTGCGACCCGATCGGCCAGCGTTATAGCCTCCTCGACGGAATCAACCCCAGCTCGATCCATTCCGGTATCGACCTCAATCAGCACGTCGAGTGTGCTGCCGGCGGCTCGCGCCGCCTCCGCGATCGCCGCGCCGTTCCGGGCGTCGTCCACCGCGACCATCACGTCGGCCTGGCGTGCGAGTGCCGCCAGCGCCGCAAGCTTGTGGCGGCCCGCCACCGTATTCACGACGAATACACCGTCCAGGCCCGCCTGGACCATCACCATTGCCTCCCAGACGGTGGCCGTCGATACACCGATCGCCCCAGCCTCCACCTGCATCCGAGCCAGGTCCGGGCTCTTGTGGACCTTGACGTGCGGCCGCAATTCGGCGCCACCCAGCGCTTTCAGCGTCTCAGCCATCTTGGCTACGTTCCGGCGCACGACTGCGAGGTCTAGTATCAGGGCGGGGGTGACGAGGTCATGCCGCCGCCTCCCGATCTCCCAACCGTACGCGCGGAGGACGCGATCGCGGACTTCCTGCAAGACGGACTCGACCCCTAACACACCAGCCATCGCTCCGACCCCCTCGCGGACGCCTGCCGCGCCTCAGCCCGCGAGGGACGGCGCGCTCCGCCCGCGAACCGTGGGCGCAAACGTGGTGCGAAGAACGATTCCGGCCACCGGCAGCCATTCACCGCCAGTCGCTGGCCGTTGGTGCTTTTCATGCGGTCGTGCCTGTATTCGCTGGAGAATTCGCGTAAGCGCCGCACGAGTATACATCATCCTGTACGGACAGCCTGCCTAGCTGATAGCTGTGGGCACGATGGTCCTCGCGGACTTGACAGGAATCACGCTGCTGTGCATGATCTCTCGTCATCCTGTCCCTACCAATTTCTAGTCGGTAGGACCCATGCTTCCGAAGCCGGCGAAGCTGCCGTCGACGCAAATCGACCGTCAGTCACCTGTTCCCTACTACTTTCAGCTTTCCGAGCTGCTTGAGCAGGAGATCATGTCCGGCCGGTGGGAGCCCGGAACTCGACTTGCTTCCGAACCTGAGATCTCGAGACAACTGGGCCTCTCGCGGACGACGATCCGCCAGGCTCTGGGCCGACTAGAACAGAGAGGTCTCGTCCAGCGACGGAAGGGACAGGGGACGTTCGTCGCGCAGTCAGAGCCCAGGTCTTGGCTCCTGCAGTCATCGGGCGGGTTCTTCGAGGAGGAGTTTGGTCGGATGGGACGGCTCGTCACATCGGTTGTTCTCCGCTCGACCGTCCAGGGACCGCTGCCACCGTGGGCGACCTCAGCCCTCGGACTTGCCGGGCCCCGGGGCGGGACACTCGAGCGCGTCCGCGCGGTCGACGGCTTGGTCGCGATGTACGTCATAAACCACCTCTCCCCCGGACTCGCCGAGTTGGTACTTCCGCTGGACGATCCGAACGAGTCGCTCTATCAACGACTGAAAGACCGGGCAGACACCGAAACGGCCGGCGGTCGCCGCATGCTGGAGGCCGTTCGTGCTGAGGAGCGACTCGCGAGGCTCTTAGAGCTCCCAATCGGCGCACCATTGGTCTTCGTCGAGTCGGTGAGTTGGGACCGCAATCTGCGGCCCTTCGACTGCTATCAGGCGTGGCTACGCAGCGACCGAATGCGGATCGATGTCTCAGTCTCTTCGTCGCCGTTCACGCCCCAGTTCTCGACCCCTGAAATCGCTGGTGGTATCACGTGAGTTCCGCCAGCGGCTATCCCCTAGTGCGATCCGCATAGGAGGAGCAATGGAGCAGATCGACACACCTACGGCAGTCCCACCCTCCAGCGACAAGGCAGCGACCGACGAGGTGCTCGTCGCCAAGACAAGGCTCGCCGGCGGCGCCCTGCGCCTTCCGGAAGCGTTGATGCAGAGCATCACCGAAACCGCTCCAGCGTTCACCTTGTTCTTCTTTATCCAGGGCACCGTGGTGCTCGCGGCTCTCGCCACGCCTTTCGTGTTCCTGGTCGGCATTGTGATCATGGTGCTGCTGGCGGTCACGCTAGCGCAGATTGCGAGATATCTTTCGTCCGCCGGTGGGTTTTTTACATGGGTAAGCCGAGGACTTCATCCTCGAGTCGGGTGGTTCATCGCGTGGCTGTATGCCTTGTATACCCCGCTACTGCCCGGTCTCGTTCTTGGACTTGTCGGCTATATCTCCGACCAGTTCTTCCAGGCCAACTACGGCTTTTCGGTTCCGTGGGAGTGGTGGGTCCTTGGCGGCGTAACCATTTGCGCGCTTATCTCGTATCGCGGTATCAAGCTCAGCGGGCGCCTTCTGCTAATTACTGGCTCGGTTGAGATAGTGATCATGATGACTCTCGCGGTCTGGGGACTGGCGAGCCCAGGGAAGGGGGGGTTCAATCTCCAAGGGTTCAATCCAAGCACCGCCCCGACTTCGCACGGACTCTATCTCGCCGTCATTTTCGCGATCGTTGCATACACGGGATGGGAGTCGGTCGCCTCACTGGGTGAGGAGACCGAGAACCCCAACCGCAACATCGGAATAGCTATGTGGGCCTCAGTCCTGCTTCTGGGGATAATGTTCTCGTTCTTTGCCTGGGGAGCGCTTGTCGGATGGGGAACATCGCAAGCGGCCGCGTTTGGGTCTGCTACGAACAATCCGTTGTTGACTTTGGCACACCGCTACTGGCACGGTGCTGACATAATTCTGCTCGTCGCCTTGTGGAACTCTGGCTTCGCGGGATCGCTCGCCATCTTCAATCAGAGCACCCGTATGTGGTTTGGAATGGCTGACGCCGGGGCGCTGCCGAAGCAGCTGAAGTATGTCCACCCGAAGTACAAGACCCCGGTTGGCACCATCCTGACCGAGGTCGTCGTTGCCTTTATCGCTGCTTTTGTGATCTACCAGGTACTTTACGGCCCGCTGACGGGTTTCGGCTTCTATGCGTTCGCGCTGGGGTTTGCGATTGTGGTGATCTACAGCGTGGCGGCTATTGCGACGGGAGCGTATTTCTGGCGCGAGCGACGGTCTCAATTCAACCCGGTGCTACACCTTCTATTCCCCGTAGTGGTGACGGTTGCGTTAGTTTGGAGCGAATACAAATCGGTGGTTCCACTTCCGCCGGCCCCTACTCGCTACGCGCTCTGGTTCTTCGTCGGTTGGGCCGTGGCGGGACTCGTAATCCTGGTCGCGATGCGCCTCGCTGGGAAGGAAGATTGGCTTATCCACGCTGGCGAGGCCGCTGTCCTCCGGCCCGAGTCTTCAGAGGAGCTGGCACACAGACCGGTCATTTAGTGGGCGAGCGCCGTGACACCCCCGCCGGGTAGAGATCTGGACGGCCGGTCGCCAGTGCGCTCATCGCCGCTGCGGTGGTGGGGCTCTACATGATCCCTGCGCGATGTGTCGCTAATAGGCCATCAGGTGTATCCGCGCGACCGGACCCAGCGGAAAGGAGGCAGTCCCAGCTACTAAAGAGACGGGCAACAGATGATGGCGAAGACGACCGCACGACGTGAACCTGACGATGGTTTGTTTCGGGGTAGGCGACTGACCCCTGGAGACGGAGGACGGCGGGAGAAATGAAGCTAGGGATCAATTTGTACCTCTGGACAGATCGTATGCACGAGGGGCTGCTGCCGGTCCTCGAGTCACTGAAGCAGATCGGTTATGACGGCGTTGAAGTACCGATATTCGACCTTGACGCCGCGGAGTGGGCCCGCTGGGCCCGTCGTCTGGATGACCTTGGGCTTGAACGCACCGCTAACACGGTAATTGCGCCCGAGCACAATCCGGTGAGCCCCGACCGAGGGGTCCAAGAAGCTGCGTACGGGCACATGCAGGCTGTCGTCGACTGCTGCGCCGCAGTCGGATCATCCGTCTTGTGCGGCCCGCATCAGGTGGCGCTCGGCGTCTTCACGGGAGCTGGTCCAACCGAAAGTGAGTGGAGACGCAGCGTCGACCACCTGCACCGAGTAGCTCAGTACGCCGAGCAGGCGGGGGTCGTTCTTGCCGAGGAAGTCGTCAACCGGTTCGAGCTCTATCACCTGAATACGCTGGATCAGGCCATTCGGTTTGTTGATGAGGTCGGACATCCGTGCTGTCGGATCCATCTCGATACCTTCCACGCCCACATCGAGGAAAAGGACCCGGCGGATGCGATCCGGCGGGCCGGGAACCGGATCGCGCACGTCCATATCTCCGAGAACGACCGCGGTGTACCCGGAACCGGAACCGTCGCTTGGGACGCGACCTTCGACGCCTTGCGCGAGATCGGCTACGACGGTTGGTTCACCGTCGAAGCATTCGGCAACTTCCTGCCCAACCTTGCCGCCGCCACCCGGATTTGGCGGAAGCTGTTCGACAGCGAAGACCAGCTGGCTCGGGAGGCCCTGTCCTTCCTCCGGGCGCGGCTGGGAGTCTGACTGCCGCTTCATCACCTCGAGCACGATCTGCCACGAAGCTATGTACGGACAAGATGCCATAGTAAGGTCGCCCGAGCCCGCATTCGAGAGGGGTTCGCCCGGGTTGCTGTCCGGACAAGAGTACGTTAAGATGCAATCGTCGGATCATCAACGACCTCTAAGGAGCCTGCCGCCACATGTCCGCGAACCGCATCGGTAAGCCAGACGACGTTCCTTCCGTCAGGTCTTACAGCACGCGCTTCCCACTCGATGAAAATCCCATCGCGGAGGGGGGGATCTGGCTCAATGGCAGGGACGATGGGATCGATTGGGCCAACATCCTCACTGAAGGCGGGCTAGCCCATGGAGAGTCGATTCCGATGGTCGTCGCGGAGCGCCGAGCCGAACAGGGTGATGAAATTGAGGCCCCAGTGGGTGACTACAACGACCCTACCGCGATCCTGAAGGGTCCGTGGGGCAGGAACCAACACGCCAAAGCCATCGTGCGCAGCCGCCAGCAAACCAGCGATCGTTATCACGAGGTCGAGTTGCGTCTGCGTAGCACGCTCCTTCCCAACCGCATTCCCGGATATGAAGTCTTCTTCAGATGCCTGAAAACCGACGAGGGCTATGCAGAAATCGTGCGGTGGGAAGGCCCGCTAGGAGGCTGGACGTCTCTATGTAGGAAGAACGGCGCAGAGTTTGGTGTCGAGGACGGAGACTTGATCGAGGCGACCATTATCGGCAACGAAATCAAGGGATACATCAACGGTGTAGAGGTCACATCAGCCAAAGACGATACTTACCCTTCCGGCAATCCTGGCATCGGATTCAATTACGGGGCCGAGGAGACGGCTCAGGACCACGGCTTCACATCCTACGAGGTGGAGACGTGGGATGACTGATACCCCGCGCTCGGTCTCAGAGTCATATTGGGCTGCGGAGTCCCGCCGCGACATCGACGAGGTGGTCGATTACTACCAGCCTGACGGAACGTACGAGGGCCCAGATGGGCTTAGGCGAGGGCACGACGAAATACGAAGTATGTACGAGGAGCACGCACGTAACTATCCGGGTCTCGAGGTCGAGATCGTTCAGGAGTTCCCTCGCGGCGACTCCTCCGCGCTTGAGTTTGACGCGGCGTTTGTCGACACGGCCGGGAAGCGCTATCGGGTCCGCGGCGTCAATGTCGTGCGCGTGCGGGACGGGAAGTTCGTTTCCGTGCGCTCGTATGAAGACCCGCCGGTCCCTGAACAATAAGTGACCGATCCCGCATCGGAGCATCGGAGGAAGAGAAATGGCTGAGCTTCGTGTAATTCAAGCCGGGGCTGGCTTTTGGGGCACCGGCTGGGCGAAGGTTCTTACCGAATCCCGATGGGCGAGCCTCGAGGCGCTAGTCGACCTTGACGACGAGGCGCTCCACCGCGTTGCGGATTCTGTCGCGCTCCCCGCTGATCGTCGATTTTCCTCGGTCAGCGACGCGCTGGCGAGTTGCGACGTGGACGCCGCGGTTGTCGTTGTACCTCCGGAGGCGCATGCAGCGGTGGCGATAGAAGCTCTTGAGGCCGGCCTCCATTGCCTCATCGAGAAGCCGCTCGCTCCCACCTTCGCGGAGGCGAGGAGGATTGTCGAGACGGGTGAACGGGTCGGACGTCAGGTCATGGTCTCGCAGACGTTTCGCTTCAAGCGAGGGGCGCGCACCGTGCAGCGCCTCGTCGAGGAAGGCGCCGTCGGCCGGATTGGGGCGGTCCACGGGCGTCTCTTCAAGGAAATGCACGTTCCGGGTTTCCGCGAATTGATGGATGAGCCCCTGATCGTCGATCAAACGATCCATCATTTCGACTTCGTCCGAGGCGTGTTTGGTCTCGAGCCGGTCAGGGTGCGCGCGCACAGTTACAACCCATCCTGGAGCTGGTTCCGGGGCAACGCGAATGCAATCGTCGACTTCGAAACCGAGGACGGTGCCTTCGTGTCCTATTCCGGCAGCTGGGTGTCGCGTGGCGGCCCCGAGATCAACACCACGATCGATGGATCTTGGGATATTCAGGGCGACAACGGCGCTATCCAATGGAACCACAACAACGTCGTCCTCGTTCCCCAGGACTTCGCCGACGTACTGTTCAGGCCGGGAGCGCTCGAGCGGTACGGCCATACCCTCGAGGTGCCTTTGATTCCCCTGGAAGAGGAGGAGCGGTGGGGCGTATTGCGCGAGTTTGCGGCGGCGATTCGGGAAGGGCGCCCGGCCGAAACGAATGGAAGGCAAAACCTGGGTAGCTTGGCACTTGTTCTGGCAGCGGCCGAAGCGACTGAGCGTGGTGGTTGGCTTGAAATCTCAGAGTTCATTCGTGGATCTACCGGCGAAGAAGTGGTCGCCTCGCAGTAGCTCGATTGACGCCGATGGTCCTAGCGCATCGGGCGCCGGGCGTAAAGGAGCAAACGAAAGATGAGCGTTACGGTTGACCTGTCCTCGCGCGTAGCACTAGTTACCGGCGCGAGTTCCGGAATGGGCGCAGGCATTGCTGGAGCCCTCGCGGCGTCGGGTGCCGCTGTCGCCTTGAGCGGACGCGACACGACCCGTCTTGAGCGAGTCGGGAGGCAGATACAGAGCACGGGCGCTGAGTGTCACACCATCGCGGCCGACCTCGAAGAGGATTCGGCTGGCACCGCCATCGTCGAAAAAACCGTAGAGCGGTTTGGCAGGCTCGACATTCTCGTCTGTTGCGCGGGTGTCCTCCATATCGGGCTCCTCGAGGAGACGTCGATGGAGACCCTCGACCTTCAGTGGCGAGTGAACGTTCGGGCGCCTTTTGCTCTTTCGCAGGCGGCGATTCCGCACCTTCGGGAGGGCAGGGGCTCGATCGTGTATTTCATCTCGCCGGCGGGGGAGATTGGGCAGGCGTATGCCGGCGCGTACGGCATGAGTAAGGCGGCGCTCGCGCAGCTGACTCGGACGCTCGCGGTTGAGCTCGCCAGCGACGGCGTGCGCGTAAATGCCATCTCGCCGGGGTGGATCGAGACACCAATGAACGCTGAGCTCCGACAGGATCCGATGGTGGTTGCGCTCGCTCTCGCGACGACCCCCGCCGGTCGTCTGGGAAGTCCGGATGACATTGCCCCGGCGGTTCTGTTCTTGGTCTCGGATGCCGCTGACTACATCACCGGAGCGATTCTTCCGGTCAGCGGCGGGTATCCATCACTTCCGACCAGCCTTCTCGCTGCGGAGGAGCGGGCCTCCCAATCCGTCGCGCCCGCCGACTGAGGGTCGACCTCGGAGGGGGTGCCGAGCAGTCACAGAGCGCTCGTTACTGCATAAGGCGTTCGTGTTGGGTTGCTCTTCGGGTGTAATCGACGTCTTCGAGCGTGCTCTTCGGAGGCTCTGGTGACCGATATCTGGGGTTGTTGGTGATGTCATCGACGTCGGCGGTTCGGGTTCGTCCGGTGGCGTGTCTAATGTTGGGTCGCGTCATGGATGACGATCACGTCGATGGGGTGCGGTGTGGGCTGTGCGTGGTTAGGCGGGTGCGGATGCTGTCGAGCGGGGTGGAGTCGTGGACCGTGGTCGGACCGGACGGTCGGCTGGTTGTGCTGGTCGATGAGTTTCTCGGGTGGTTGACGGGGATCGGGTGTCGGTCGCGGAGTTGGGCGAGTTTGCGGCGTGGGCGCGGCGGCCGGCGCCGAACGTGCTGGTACTCAGCGAGCAGGCGGCTAAGCGGTCGGCGTCGACGGTGAACCGGATGCTGACGGCGGTGGTGTCGTTCTATGAGTTTCGGACGGCGACCAGCCCGCCCACGGCAACGGCCGGAGCATAGGCCGCCGCATCGATCCGGGCGGAAGGCCCGGCCCGCTACCGCTACGCGCGAGTGGGTCGCATCGCTCGCCCGACCGCGCTCGAGCCATCGACACGTCTCGCGACCCCCGACAGCATCCGGCGCGAGCGATCAAAGCGGACGCGAAGCGGTGTCAACGCGCGACGAACACCGCGCTCCCCGACCCGGTCCCCTTCATTGCAAGCCGTTCAGCCGTCCGCTCCGCACATCCCTCCCGGAGTTACTTCTTCTTTCGTACCCCACCCCTCGATGCCGCCCCACAGCGGCATCACCATGCCGAAAATCAACGGCGCTCAACGGCGCACCGCGGTCAAGAACCGCGTGCACGCGCTGCTGGCCCGCCAGGGGATCCTGCCTGAGCACACCGACCTGTTCGGCAAGGCAGGCCGCGAGTTCCTCGCCGGCCTCGAGCTGCCCGAAGGATCCCGCCAGCGGCTGGACAGCCTGATGGCGCTGATCGGTGACTTCGACCGCGAGATCACCGCCACCACCCGCGAGATCGACCAGCGGGCCAAGACCGACAAGCGCGTCGGCGTACTGTGCCAGATCCGCGGGGTCGGGCACTACACCGCGATGCTGATCATCGCCGAAGTCGGCGACGTCAAGCGCTTCCCGACCGCCCGGCACCTGTGTGCGTCGGCGGGCTTGGCGCCGACCGTCCGCAGCTCCGACGGCAAAGCGCGTCTCGGGCACATCTCCCGCCAGGGCTCGCCCGCGCTGCGCTGGGCGCTGACCGAAGCCGCGCAAAAGATCCCCACCGGCGGCGGTCCACTCCGCGCGATGTTCGAGCGGATCGCCAAACGCCGCGGACGCAAGATCGCCAAAGTCGCGATCGCCCGCCAGATCCTCACCCTTTGCTACTACGGACTCCGCGACGGCGAGATCCGCTGCCTGACCAAGACCGCCAACGACGACCACGACAACGAGCTGGCCGAGGCCGCATGACCAACGCCAGCTCACACCAGACTCGCGCGCACCACCAGGGCGCGAGGTGCATGCTCGGGCGAGCTCGCTCCTGTGTCTGGCCTCCTCCCCGACCAAATCGAGCAGGACGGCCGTCGGATTGATTGAGCCCCCGAGCCCCGCACGACACTCTGGTCCGCCCCGCGCGACCGGATGGATGACTGGAGCCTCCTCCCCAGCCGGAACGCAGTCAGCGAACCGGCACCCAACCACCGGAGCCCCCGAGCCCGCCAACTCTGCAATGAACTCCCGGGGCACAGCCCCGAACCCCTTCTACGACCGCGGATCCCGATGATCACCACACCAATCCCGCAAACGAACCTCAAAAACGGCCAACCGCCCCTTGACAACAACCGCCCCTTCATGGATCACACAGGACGTCTGCTTTGTCGCCGAGGCGGCACTCTCGGCGAGGCCGCTGCCCTCCGGACGATCCGCCAGCAACCGCTTGGACTCAACCATGCCTGTGCAGTCGGGGAAGGAGGGCTGCACAAACAGTCTGTTCCTCGTGCCCCTGCTTCGCGCGGGATCCGGGTCGTGAGAGCGCGACGAGGTTCAGTCGCCATCGCGTTCTGGTTTCGCCTACGCTCGCGTCGGATGAGTCCCGCCGATCGAGAATCGAGCTACCGCGCGATCGAGCGCCTGATCGCAACCTACGCCGAGCTCGTGGACGACGGCGACTTCGCCGCTGTCGGCCGACTGCTCGCTGACGCGACGTTTGTTAGCGGTGCCGGAGCGGTGAGCGGCGGTGACGCCATTGAGAGAATGCTCCGGGACATCGTCATCGTCTATGACGACGGTACGCCCCGGACGAAGCACGTAACCACCAATCTCGCCATTGAGGTCGACGAAGAGGCCGGCGCAGCGCTGTCGCGTGCGTACTTCACCGCGTTGCAGGCGCTGCCTGACCTGGCCCTGCAGCCCATCGTCAGCGGTCGGTACCACGACCGCTTCGAGCGGCGCGATGGACAATGGTGCTTCGCCGAGAGGCGCGTCCGAACCGACCTCGTAGGCGACGTGAGCCGCCATCTCCGTCGCTCAGCCGCAGAGCCGTAGTCCTCCGCCCGCGTTGGTCACTCTGGATCGAGCCCAGGCACACGCAAGCTCCTGTCCATGACGAGTTCGGCGCACCTCCGTTCGAGACACCAAGGGTATCTGCCCGATTTGGGCGAGCGTCTCGCGTTGCGCGGATAAGCCAGCCCGAACTTCGAGCGGAGGTCATCACGTGGCCGGCGAAACCTTCTCCCACAGCTCGTTGAACGAGATGCTGTCGTGAAACGCGGTGCCGTCCACGACCGCTCCGTCGCTGAGCGTCATGAACCAGGCATATCTGTTTTCGTACCGCGTCCCGATCCTCGTCATCCCCGAGCCGTCCCAGAGGACGATGACGGTGCTGCTCGCGTCGTCGGCAAGATGCCTCGGATGTTTACGGGCCGGAACGGCTGCTCGGTGCTGAGGCGTGCACAGAACGGTGCCAGCACCTCGTCGATGAACTCCTGCCTGCTGGCGTATCTACGGGATGCGACCGAGTGGCCGACAATTTCCCACGTCATGTCCTCGGCCAAGATGCTGGTGACGTAGCCCGTTCCGTTGGACCACGACGCGAATGCCTGAGTCACGAGCTGGTGGTTGCTGGGCAACCTGAAGCTCGGCTGTGAGCCAGGGCTCAGAGCGGGGATCGGCATTGCACGCTTGTGGCTCCCCGTCGCGTCGCGAGCTCAGTAGCGCGCTGGGCTTTCGAGCAGTGCCGGCCACGTCGGCAGCTCGACGCCGTCCACTGTTGTGCCGCCGAAGCCGAGCATCGGCCCGAGCCCGGCGTGGTAGGGGGCTGGGAAGTCGAGGGATGGCGTGGATGGCTCTTCGAGAGCGGCGAGTTGGTCGGGCATGAGGGTGACGTCGAGCGATGCCAGGTTGGATCGCAGTTGCTCGAGGGTGCGCGCGCCGATCAGCGTCGAGGTGATCGCGGGCCGGCCGCGCACCCAGGCCAGCGCGACCTCGGCAGAGCTGACGCCGAGCTCGTCCGCGACTCGGCTGACCGCCTCGATCACGTCCCAGTCGTGTTCCGTCGGCCCGTCGATCAGGTCGCCGCGCCGGGTGTCGGCGGGCGTGCCGTTGTCGCGGACGTACTTGCCCGAGAGCTGGCCGCTGCGCAGCGGGCTCCACGGCAGCACGCCGATGCCGAGCTCCTGCGCCATCGGCAGGAGCTCGCCTTCTGCCGTGCGCTCGAGTAGCGAGTACTCGAGTTGCAGCGCGGTGATTGGCGTCCAGCCGCGGAAGTGGGCGATCGTGTGGGCCCGCGCGGAGACCCAGGCCGGCAGGTCGGAGAGGCCGATGTAGCGCACCTTGCCGGCGGTGACGAGATCGTCGAGCGCGCGAAGCGTCTCCTCGATCGGGGCGCGGCGGTCCCAGTTGTGCAGCCAGTAGAGGTCGACGTAGTCGGTCCGCAGGCGCCGTAGCGATTCCTCGAGTTGGGCGATCAGCGACTTGCGACCGCCGCCGCCGCCGTTGGGGTCGCCGGGGTACAGATTGCCGAAGAACTTCGTGCTCAGGACGACGCGCTCGCGTAGTCCGGTCCGCGCGGCGAAGAAGTCGCCGACGATCTTCTCGGAGTGCCCGTTGGTGTACATGTTGGCGGTGTCGACGACGTTGCCGCCGCGGTCGAGGTATTCGGCGAGGATCGCCTCGGAGGTCTCGGGACTCGCGCCCCAGCCCCAGTCCTCGCCAAAGGTCATCGTGCCAAGGGTGAGGGGGCTGACGCGCAGACCCGAGCGGCCGAGCGTGATGTAAGAGTCGAGTGATGTCATGGACTCCATGACACCACCGCGAGGCTCTTGACCGTTAGATCGATGCTGCCCAACTCTTGCACGATCCTGCCAACCATGGCAGTCAGCGCGCGCAGACTGTGATTCACTGGAGGCGTGGACGAGCTGGCTCGCCTGAAAGAGTCGATCACCCGCCACGCCGGCGAGGGCATAACGCCCACTGCGCTGCCCGGGGTCTCGGTTGTGTGCTCGCCGACGACGAGCGAGCCGCTGTGTGGGATCGCGGAGCCGACCCTCGCAGTCGTTGCGCAGGGCGCCAAGGCGACGACACTGAACGGGCGAGCCTTCACCTACGGCGCCGGCCAGTTCCTAGTCGTGTCGGTCGACCTCCCGGTAACAGGGCACGTCACACAGGCCAGCGCTGAGCAGCCATTCCTCGCCTGCGCGCTCGAGCTACGCCCCTCGATGATCGCGGCGCTGCTGCTCGAGACGGGCCCGCCCGCGACCGGCGAACCGGAGGCCGTCGACGGTGTGCCTGCCGGCATCGCCGTCAGCGACGCATCACCGGCGCTGCTCGACGCGCTCGCCCGGCTGCTCGCGCTGCTCGACGCGCCCGATGACGCCGCCGCGCTGTCGGCCGGCGTCGAGCGCGAGATCCTGTGGCGGCTGATCACCGGACCGCAGGGCGCGACCGTACGGCAAATCGGACTGGCCGACAGCCGACTCGCCCACCTAGCCCGCGCGATCCGCTGGATCCGCGGCCACTACAACGAGACGCTCCGCGTCGAGGAACTCGCCTCCCTGGCGACGATGAGCGTCTCATCTTTCCATCGCCACTTCCGCGCGGTGACCTCCATGACCCCAATCCAGTTCCAGAAAGAGATCAGACTGCACGAAGCGCGAGCACGACTGCTCGCCGAGCCCGGGGACGTCACCGGCGTCGGCTTCGCGGTCGGGTACGACAGCCCCTCCCAGTTCAGCCGCGAGTACCGCCGCATGTTCGGCGTGCCACCCAGCCGCGACGCAAGGGCGCTCCGCGACGCTGCCGTAGTCCCGGCCATCTAGGCGCCGTGTGATCCGTCGTACGACGCTCTGCCCCAGTCTTGGCAGTGGCGGCAGGCCCGGCGCCAACGGCGCATCGACTACCGGCGAGGAGCTGAGAGCCGCCTTGCCCGTCCGATAGGTGCCCGGACGGCGCCGACCGCGTTTCCCGCTCCGCGCGCATACGGGGCGCTCGCGTTCGGCTTGGCGCCGACCGTCAGCGCGCGACGCGAGTTTGGCGAGGAGCAGGTCCCTCGGGACGAACGGCCCGGACCCGCTTTCATGCTCGCTCGTGCATCGGAGCCTGGCACCGTTACGTGACCGCCTGTGGTCCGACGGGGGTAACGGAGGCTTGCCTGCTGCTTCACGTCGCGACACGTCACGGCATGCTGCGCTGCACGTCGCCCCGCCGCGTGAATCCGGGACCGTCCGGTCCACCTGCGAGGGGAGCCGCCGATCAACCTCTGGGAGGGATGGGTGATCGACACGAAGGCCCGGCCACCTTCATTTTGCAGGCGGGGAGCCCTACGTACACCTACATGCCCTGATCCTCGCTGATGTTGCATCGTGCCCCCTCCGCTGCGGTTTCGCTGCCGAGTGCAGCCGGACCAGCCGGTGAGAAGACACCGCCCTCAGACGCTGGGCTCCCGTCGAGCTGCCGTCGTACCCGAGGATAGCCGCTCCGGGCCGTGTGCGGCGGCGCCCCGCGCCAGCAGGCGGGTGCGGGCAGACCCGGAGGCTCGGCGGAGGCTTGGGGCAACAAGATCACTATCGCCGACGCCGCGAAGACGCTCGAAGGCGACCGGCTGTCCGCGGGGCTGCCCGACGACGACTAGTCCCGGTTGATTTGTTTCGACGCCGCGGCGCCCGACGACCCCCCGGAACCGCCGGGCGTGCTCATGCCGGAGAGACGACGGCGCAGCTCGTGGGCGGATTGGCCCGATGGCATCGCGAGCCGTAATCGGGGCCACCGGTGAGTCGGCGAAGCCATGGCCTGAGGCTCGACGCCACGAGACCCGAATGCGATCGTACCGGCGACTTCGAGCAACTCCTTGAGACCGCTGAGCGGAACGTCGCCGACGCACTCCACCGCTGCCACCGAGCGCTCGAGCTCGACGGCGCCTCCCACGGCTACCAGGTCGAGGAGTGGCTCCCGACCGCGTGCTGGCCGACAAGCTGCCGGCCTAGCCTGGGAGGCGTGGTCGGGAAGAGCTAACGATGGCTTATCGTACTATTCATCATAGTTGAGACTCATGACAGGAGAAAATCGATGAGCACACTCACGTCGTACCTGGAACAGCGCGAACAGTTGCACGCTCGCCTGGCCGACCAGGCGCCAGCCGCGCTCCTCGACGGCTTGGCTGCCGCCGCCCAGCGTCTGGATGCGATTGACTTCGCCGCTCGCGCACCGAAGGTGCGAGACGAGGCACCCGATTTTGCCCTCCCCGATCAGCATGGCGACGAAGTCTGGCTGAGCGCACTCCTGCGGGGGGGCCCGGTCGTTTTGATCTTCTACCGCGGTGAATGGTGCCCCTACTGCAACCTGCAGCTTCGGACGTTCCAGGCCAATTTCGCACAGCTCGCGGAGCATCGCGCACAGCTAGTGGCGATCTCGGCGCAGACGCCGGATCACTCGCTTTCGATGGCTGACAAGAACGACCTCGAGTTCGTGGTGCTATCCGATGTGGGCGCACAGGTCATCGATCGCTACGGCTTGCGCTATGAGGTGGACGACGAGACGCGCGTGCTCTTCGAGAGCGTGGGCAACGATCACGACGAGCACAACGCAGCGGGCCATTGGGTCCTCCCGGCGGCAGCTGCGTTCGTGATCGATCGAGGCGGAATCGTTCGGTACGCGAACGTTCGTGGCGACTGGCGGGAGCGCGCCGAGCCCGCTGACGTGCTCACGGTGCTCAGCCAGCTGCGCTGAGATCGCGCGCGGTCAAGCCCGCGACGCGCCGCCACGATCGCCCGGCGTGAACCGAGCTGCTCGGCGTCCATCCGTGGCTGAACACCGCGGGCGGTGAGCCGCTGACCATCGCCGGCCTGTCCGGATGCGTCGTACTGTGAACTGCGACATTGCCACGGCTCTTCGTCCGGACGAGCACCGCCCGTCCGGCATCGACTCGATCGGCTGCCCATTAGGCGAAGGAACCGTCGTCTCCGGATGGGCCTGGCGCTCCTCCTCCTGATGTTTAGGGACCACGCCGAACATCGTCGCTGATCAGCGCGAGCGTGCTGGGTCGTACGCGTCGAGTTCGAACTCTCGCGTCCGTATCCCGAGCTCGAGGAAGCGCTGCATGCGGGTGATCGCCTCCTTGGCATTAGCCCTCTGCTCAAATCGGTGCGCCTCGTCGAGCAGGCCCGGCACCATGTCCGGCCCGGCGGCGGTGACAGCGGCCTTCGCGTCAGCGATCGCGTCCCGGGAAACGATGCGATGCGACGGGCAAGCGCGTCCACGAACGGGCGCAGCTCGTTCTCCTTGAGCGCGCGGTTGACGTAGCCCATCGCTCCGCGAGGCCTGCGTCGATGTCATTGCAGCCGAGGATGATCTCGAGTGCGCGGACTCGACCAACGAGGTGCGTGAGTCGTTGTGTACCTCCGCCGCCCGGGATGATCTCCACGCCAACCTCAGGCTGAGCAAGCACCGCCTGACCGCGTGCTGCGAAGCGCGCGTCCATCGCGAGCGCGAGCTCGCCGCCACCTCCGCGCGCCCGTCCCTCGATCACCGCGATCGTTGCCTTCGACATCGTTCTGGATCTGTCCGCCATCGCGTGGAAGAGCGGGAGCTCACGACGACCCGGGCGTCCGGATCGGCCTCGACTTCGCTGCCAAACCGGTCCGGCTCGGGCGGATGGCGTGGATGCTGAGGACCCCCCGGATCCGATCAACCTCGAGCATTTCGGTGCGACGCTCGTCTGGTTGGCGGCCACGACCTCGGTGTGGATCGCCGGCACGGCCGCGACGACCGATGTCCGTCTGGATGTCTGGGCCGCGGCCGCGGCGATCGACGTGACCGGGATCCGGCTCCCGCATCCGCTCCTCTATCGTCGGCTGCGCTCCCAGCGAGTCGAATTCGCGGGCGAGCATCTGATGGAGCGCTGCGGCCTGTTTCTGTTGGTCGCACTCGGCCACGCCGAGGGCGGGCCCGGCCACCGCCCCGATCCGAATGCAGACGCTCGCTGGCGCCGTACTCGCGCTCGCGGGAACACTATGTCTTTGGTGGCCGTACTTCCACGCCGAGCCGATCGCCTTGCGGCACGTGGCGCGCGCCGAGGATCGCGTGTACGCGAGCCGGATGGGGACCAACGGGCTGTTGTTCACCATCGCCGGCCTGATCGTGCTGGCGGCCGGAAGCGCGTTCGTGATCCATCACCCAGCCCGTGAGGCGATGTTGGCGGTCGCCCTGATGCTGTGGGGCCGGTCCGGCGTCTTCCTGTTCGCCCGGGCGTGGTACCAGGGGCGGGTGTTCGCCGCCACCCCAAGCCCGCAGCCTATGACGATCGCCGGACTCACGGCAACAGTGGCTGTGGTGTGAACCGCCCCACTCCTCCTCCTTGGGAACCAACACGTCTGGCCACGCTCAGTCGTTGATCTGAGGCTGCCGGCTGAGAGCCGGCAGCCTCGGGCGAGTTCACACCCAGCGCGCTCTACGCCGCGAGGGCGTCGTCTGCGGTTCCGCGGTCGATAGTCCCGATCGGCGCCTGACCGTGCTCCGAGGCCGTGGCCATGCCGTCGTCGAAGCGTCCGACGCGGGCACGGTTACGGTCCGGGTAGATCGACGTGCCATCGTCGAAGCGTCCGACATGGGCACGGTTACGGTCCGGGTAGGTCGACATACCGTCGTCGAAGCGTCCGACATGGGCACGGTTACGGTCCGGGTAGATCGACATGCCATCGTCGAAGCGCCCGACGCGCGCTCGATCGTGCACTTGAGTCGCCTCTGCATTCTCTGCTTGACGAGGACGCGGACGGCCGATGATGCTGGTGGGCTGGCTTCTCGCTGTATTGGTGATGATGTGTGAGGTATTGGACATGCCATCACCGTAGTTACAGTGATGGCATTTTCATATCACATGTGTAATGACTCTTACCGAGATATGCGTCATAGCGAAGCTCATCAGCTGAATGGTTAAACTCATCAAGCTCCGGCGGGGCCGCACCAATTAACAGCCACCCGCCGCTGAGGTGGGCGACGAGCCCTTGCTGCGCGAGGTGAGCGAGGGCCTTTGTGACGGTCGGCCGCCGGGACGCGATCATCTCGGCTAGCAAAGCATGAGTGATGGGCAATGGAAGGATAGTGCCCTCGGGGGTGGCGTGACCCCATCGTGCGGCGAGATGCCAGAACAGCAGGTGTACGCGGGTGTCAACCCTAGGATAGTGAACGATCGCCATGTTAACCGCCAACCTCTGGGTACGGAGCAGCATCCGTCCCAAGAGCGCCGTCGCCACCTCGGGGAATGGTGCGGCACGGCGAACGAAGCCCGACCCGAGCAGAGCCACCCGCGAAGTATGGATGACCGTCCAATTCGAGTCAAAGGGCACCGGCGCGCGCGCGTCAGGTCGCTGAAGCGGACGGAACAGGTCACCCGGGCCAAGCAACTCGGCACCGTACCCACCTCGCCGGCCGACACAGCCACTGATTAAGCCACTCAGGATCAGCAGTCCGAACCCGCTGGCGGCATCGTCGGCATACTTTCCGGCGTTCCACCGCCCACGTTGCAACACCATCGGAGTGGCAAGACAGGATCTCTCCGCCATCGTTCGCCGCTCGACGTCGACGAACCGTGCCAGCTCCTGATCCTCGACCAGCACCCTCACTGCGGCCGGCGCCGCATCGCGCACAGTCACTGACATGCTGATCGAGCCGCCTCGGTGGACACGGGCTGGCCGTTACTCCCAATGGGTCTTAGCGTCAGCATTCGCTGCTTCCTGGCAGGACGAACAAGTCCCCCAGAACACGACCTCGGCTTCGTCAATAACGAACCCGTTTACGTCCGGAGGTTGAAGACAAGGTGCAACCAGAGCAGCGCAGTCGACGTCCACCGCAACACCGCACTGACGGCAGATGATGTGATGATGGTTGTCGGCGACGCGCGTCTCGAAGCGAGCCGGGCTCCCCGCCGGTTCGATCCGGCGCACCAGACCGACCCGGACCAACGCGGCGAGCGCGTCATACGTGGCCTGCGTCGAGATCGAGCCGATTAGCTGACGGGCGGAGAGCGCGATCTCCTCCACGGGAAGATGATCTCCGGCCTCGACCGCCGCGAGTACGGCCAAACGAGAAGGCGTCACGCGCAGTCCAACCGACCTCAGCCGGTCCGCGTCAAACGCTACAGGTTTACCTGATCCCGAGTCCATCGCAGGCAAGAATAGCACCTAAACTGGAACGAGTCAACGAAATGGATGAATCAAGTATACGACGGGTCGTGTTACGTCGATGTCCCCACCGCCCGGCCAGCGCACGCCATGACGCAGCCGCCATCCCCGCTCAGGGAGTGGCTCCAGCGCGTGCCGCACCGCTTCCTCTGAGCGAGCGTCGACCCTGCTGCGCCCTGCGAGTGACAGCCAATGGTTCGCGCGGAAACCAATCATTACTCCCACCGCCAGGAGCAGCCCACCGGGCAGAACGAAACCAACGCTCAACAGAAGCATCCCGAGGACGGCGACCGTGATGCCGGCCAGTCCGAGCCGGCCGGCACGGATCAGCCGGCGGAACTGCTGGCGACGCGCGAAGTTCAATCCGCGCCTCGCTCCTGCGTGCGTGTGACCGAGCACCAGCCGATGGTCCCACCAGGCCACGACGCCGCCTGGGCTGCAGCAGTCGCCGGCGCCGATTCGCGCCGCGGCGGCACTCGCCGAGCCGTCCACCGCGCCGGCCTGGAAGACGATCCCGAGCTATGACGTGATCGGCACCCAGGATCACGCGATCCCGGTCGCTGCCCAGGAGTTCATGGCCAAGCGCGCCCACGCGAAGGTCACCAAGATCAAGGCGCCGCATCTCTCGATGATCGCCAAGCCCGCCGCGGTCACAGCCGTGATCGAAGCCGCCGCTCGCAAGAGCAGTCAGTAGGCGAAAGGTAGGTCGCCGCAACACCGGCACGCGGCCCTGAGTCCAGGCCGGCCCCTCTCGGGGGCCGGCCTCAGGCCGACTGCTGGATTGTCGCCCAGGCAGCCGCCTTCAGACTGCTCCTGCTTCGCCCGAAGGAGAAGCCAGACCCTCCGGCTGTGGCGCAGGCGGCTAGCTCAGTTTTCGTGAAATGGGAAGTGCCGCCTGTCCGCAGGGCGCTCTGCTGCGGAGTGACGCGGCGCTCGCTGCCTTGATCAATCGGGTGGGTTCTGTCGTCGGTTTCGTTCTCTGTCCGCCGGCGTTCGGCGCACCTCAGGCGCTGGATGCCTCTTCGCCGTCGTCGGTCGGGTCCAGGGGCGTCATTCCGACGGATCGCAGGAGACCCTCGACGCCGCGGTTGAAGGTCCGTTTCGCAGTCGTCGAGCTGTCGAGAGAGCCACCGGTCATGGCGCCGTCCCGGAGCATCAGGAAGTGGCGCGCGGCGTTGCCCGGATGTGGGTGTCCGGCGCTGTCGAACGCCTGCCGAACCGTGTCGTAGTACCAGTAGCGATGGCCCGCGATGACCTGTCGGACCGGGCTGTCGGGGTCCTCGTACTCCGAGGCGGCGTTGATGAACGCACAACCCCGGAAGCCCTTCTGCCCAAGCTCGAAGACAACCTGCTCCCCGAGCGCGCGCACATCCTGCGGGCCCTGGGTCTGCGCGATCACCGCGGTGATCTGCTCGGCGATCGCGTCGTGCACCCCTTCCAGATAACTGATGACGAGGGCTTCTTTGCTCGGGAAGTGGCGGTAGAAGGTCGCGAGCGTGACGTGACCATCGGACACGATCCGGTCGACGCCGACGCTGGAGATTCCCTCGGAATAGAAGAGTTGCGAAGCGGTGCTGAGTAGCCGTTCGCGAGCCTCAGAGCGCTTCGCAGCACGGCGGCCGCTGGTGGTGGTCATACCGGAATCATACGACAAGAGAGAACGCTCGCTCTTGACACGCGGAGGCGAACATGATTAGCTCCCGCACAGAGAGAGAACGATGGTTCTTGTTCTTGTCTCCTGGATTCGGCTCTTCCACGCAAGGACTTCGCAATGTCTGCCTTCTCCGCCATCCCGCATGATTCACACCGCGCGTCCCGCCCGCTTGACCAATCGCGACGCATCGCCAACGTCCGAGCGGTGATTGCCCTCGCCTGGGCAGCAGCGGTCATCATCGCCGTCGGCGGTGATGTCCCCACCACGGCCTCCGACCTCGCGGTTGGGGTGGCGGCGCTGCTCGCGTCTTACCCATTGATCGACGTGGTCGCCTCCATCGCCGGGGCGAGGTATGAAGGCGCCTCTCGAAACGTCCTCCGCGTCAACGCCGCCGTCAGCACGGCGGCGGTCGTCGCGATCGCCGTGGCAGGCTTCGGCTCTGACGCCGGAGCGACGTTGGCGAGCTTCGGCGCGTGGGCGGCGATCTCTGGGGCGATCCAGCTCGGCATCGCCATCCACGGACGCCGGTCCCGAGGCGGTCAGCTGCCGATGATCGTCAGCGGCGGCCTGTCGACCATCGCGGGCTTCGCGTTTATTGCGCAGTCGGGCGGGCACGATGCCCACCTGACCTACATCGGCGGATACATGGCCCTCGGTGCGGTGCTCTACTTCCTCTGGGCGTTGCGCGGGCGGCCCCATCCGCGTCCCGCTCAGTAGGGCAACTTCCCAACCAGCAGCCTCCGCTTGTCTTCGCGGCAACCGACAACCTCCGTGCCACGGCCCCGGACCGACAGCCGTCTCTGCACGCCGCCAAACGGACGATCGTGCTCGAGCCGTGTCCGGCCCTCGAGACTGCTAGTTCGCCGCCAACCGAGCGCCAGCTGGCGACTTCTGCCTTGGCGTGGCGCCGGACCGCGAGCAGCAGTCGTCTTCAGGCTGTCAAGTCGTGCGGCGACAAGACTGCGATCGTGGCGTGTGCCTGGGTGAGCAGCCAGTAGCAATGGCTTGCGTCTTTTGGGCGATGATGGTGACCCGCATGGTTCGCCGACTGCCTTCGCTGCACGCGTGATGGCCCGAGGATCGATCTTCGACCTGATGATCGGCGTCCCGTCGGACTGCTCGGGCGCGTTTGCTGGCTGTGAAGTCCGCAAGGCCCTGCGCACGCAGCGCGGCAGGACCGCCGATGGTTTCTGGCTGCATCTGGACCTCGACGTGTTGTCGGCATCCGCGTTGCCCGCCGTTGACTATGCCGACGAGCGCGGGCTCAGCTGGGAGCATTTGGGCGAGCTGCTCGGCGTCGCTCTCGGTTCCTCGCAGCTCATCGGTGCACGGGCGCGACCGACCCCACTCCCGCATTCGCCCGGGCGAGCAGACCGATCAGACTCGCGGGTCGGCTCCCTGTGCGGACGACAACAGACTCTGAGCTCCGGCTCGGCGCGCCGCTCGAGACGGATGACCCCGGGTCTCCGTCTGTGAGGAGGCGAGCCGACAGCTTGTCACCAGGTTAAGGCACTCAAGAGCCACCATGCTGAGCCCGGCGGGACTTGCCGCTGACCGCGAGGTCGGGAACACGCGAACACCGCGAACACACCCGCGTTGCGCGTCAGCACAGCCGCCCACTGCCCCCGGGTCGCGCATCGCATTGCGCTTCAACCCGAGGCCGGTACGCAACGCTCGATTCGCAGAATCGAGCGTAGTCCTCCCCCCGGCCGACGAGCGCTTACAAATCGTTCCCGGCATCACCAAGCGAGCCAAATCGCGCCGTGCCCGTCCCGTTACACGTTGTGGTTCGCGACGCCCCTGGTATCCCGCCACCGCTGATCATGACTGCTCCTCTGTCGCCGCCGGGGCAGAGTCGCGCCGGCTCCTGCTCTCGTGCTGGGCCTGGCCGAAGCGGAACTCTCGGGCCCGGCGTTCGTGCCCGACGACACGGCTCAGGTTGGTGGGAGCGGCAGTCCTGAGTCCGACTGGGACGTTGGCTCCACGATCACCGCTCACCCCGTGGGGCTGACGATCGAGGATCCCGAGCAGGTCGTGCGCGAATCACAGCCCTCTCAGCGGCTGTCCTACACCTGGCACGCGTTCACTCCCGAGTGGCGAGAGATCGCGCGCGAGCGGGCCGGCTTCACCGAGGAATTCCTCAATCGCATCGCCGGCGTAAGACGCTCCAAGGCCACCTTCGAGATCGCCGAGCTGAACGAGCGGGTCAAGCTCATCGTGACCCACGACGGCTTTGACGAAGACAATGACGTGCTCAGCACCATCAGCCGGGGCCGGCCCCAACTCCTCTCAAACCTCAAGACTCTGCTCAAGACCGGCGAGACCCTGCCACCACCACCCCGGCTACAGTCGAGGCCAGGGCATCGTCCTGCGTCTGATCCCACGAGATCGGGTCTGGCGTCCGCGCCGGGGCTCACGAAATGTTCAGGGATCGAGTCAGGAACGCCCCGGATGGCGGAGCGGCCGGCGGCGGTTTATTGTGTCGCCAATGCCCGTGACGTCGTGTCTGATCGTGGACGTGCAGGTGGGCCTCGAGTCGATCAGCGGATCCGCGGCTGCTGCGCAAGGTGACACGAGGTCGTTCGGGCAGCTGGTTGGGGCTGATCCCGATAGGCGGATCAGCCCGTCGCGCGATCCTGGGAGGGGACCATCATGACGGGCGATCCGACGAGCAGATATGGTCGGGGTGAACGGACCGTCGATGGGTTGACTCGCCGTCAGGCGCTGGGCAGGGGAGGGCGCCTCCTGGTCGCGGCGGCCGGGGCCCAGGCCGGCGCAACCTGGGTCGGGGCTGGCTCCAGCGGCGCCAAGAGCCCGCGCGCCAGTTGGCGTGTGCTTGCGCGGAGTCTCCACGGCCCGCTGCTTCGCCCGGGGGATGCGGGATTTCGCGCAGCCAGTGCGGCGGAGAACGATCTGTATGCGAGCGTCGTTCCGGCTGGGATCGCGCTATGTGAAGGCCCCAGGGATGTGCAGACCTGTGTGCGATGGGCTCGGGACAACGGGGTGCCATTGGTCGCGCGCTCGGGCGGACATAGCTTTGGCGGATATTCGCGGACGACCGGTCTGCAGGTCGATCTGAGGCGTATGAAGTCGGCGATCGTTGACCGTGATTCCGGAACGCTGCGTGTCTCCGGTACGGTCCGATTCGCGGACCTCGATCGCGTCCTAAAGCCCTACAACCTGTTCGTCCCGGCCGGGCAGTGTCCGTCCGTGGCGGTCAACGGGTTCACGCTCGGTGGAGGCTTTGGCTTCTATTCGCGCGCCCACGGCCTCGCTGTCGATCAGCTCAAGCGGAGCGATGTGGTACTGGCGAGCGGACATAAGGTGACGGCCGATCCGTCGCGACATTCCGATCTGTTCTGGGCGTGCCGGGGTGGCGGAGGCGGCAACTTCGGGATCAACACGTCGATGACCTTTTCGTTGTTCCCGGTCGGGAAGGTCAGCGTCTGCACATGCGTGTGGTCGTCGAAGCCCGAGGATGTCCTGAATCAGTTTCAACAGCGCTTCGAGCATGTTCCGGACACGTTCTCGTTGATCGTCAGGATTACGCCGGCGACTCGTTCAAGCCCGATGACCGTAACCGCATTGGGTCATTACTTCGGGCCCAGCCACGAGCTCCGCGACATCCTGTCGCCCGTCTTGTCGGTGGTGCGAGCCTCACAGCAGCAGTTCTTGGATCTCGACTTCTGGAAGGCCAGGGATTATCTGGCCGACACGAATGGTCCGCCGCACTCCTACGTCGAGAGATCCGCGTACGTAGCCGGACCGATGTCCAGTGCGGGGGTCACCACCCTCCTCGATCAGACGAGGCGCTGGCCGGGCGCCGGGTCGACCGCGGGGCGTCTTGACTTCTGGCTGTGGGGCGGGGCGATGAACAAGCCGGGTCCGCGCAGCACCGCGTTCGTGCATCGGTCGGCTCGGTCGCTGTTCGCGGTGGGAGCCACTTGGCCAGCCGCGATGGTTCGCCGCCGAGCCCGACCGCTGATCAATTGGGTCAACGACACATGGGCGGCCGTCGGCCCCTACGCAACCCCCTACGCCTACCAGAACTTCATCGATCCCGCGCTCACGGATTGGCAACGTGCCTACTACGGAGCGAACCTGGGTCGTCTGATCAAAGTCAAGCGCGCATATGATCCCGACGACCTGTTCAAGTTTCCGCAGAGCATCCCCACCTGAGCGGGATGGTGTGATCGAACAGCGAGCGCTGGCGGCGGCGCGAGGTGTCGCGACCGACTACGGCGTTGCGCGTGGGGCAGCAAGGTTTCTGCCGCGGCAGGATGCTCGCCGGGACGGCAACGCTGGCGGTGATCTTGGGGGTGGGTCGCGAGCGGCTGCCCTCCGGCTGGCGCACCTGTGGGCACCTCGGCCTCCCGTTGCCAGCTGGGCCCTTTGTTAGCATCAGACGGGTCATAGAAGTAGGCCTTGACGGTTGCCGGCGAGCGACCCAGGCGCTCGGCAATCTGGGCGATCGACAGTCCCTCGGACTCGCGGAAGTGGCGCGCCAGCGCAACCGCGTGTTGAGCGACACGCTGGGTGGTGACGGCGGCGGCGGTCAGCGACAGCGAGCGTGGTCATGGGGGACCACGCGGCGGCACTCAACCACCCGGTCGTACGTCTCCGAGGAGACGTCGGATCCCAACGCCTTCCAGGTATTGCTCAAATCGGCTCTCCCCCCGCGACCTCGCTCCTGCTTGCCCTCGAAGGGACAGTGAAGACTTAGTGCCGCTCGTCGTCCGCACCAGTAGTGAGTCCGCGTCTGCGCCGAGCTTGTGGAACTCCTGGCGGAGCGGCAGCCGATCGCCAGCTAGCCGCGCCAGCCAGGGTTGTGTGATCGGCACAACAGGGGTTCGACGTCGATCGCGACGCCGGAGAGGTGCGAGCCGCGCTCGACAGCCCACCTGCTGTCGGTGAGGACGCGCATCAGGGCGACCGCCGTCGTCCCCGCTCGTGGCGAGAAGCGCGCCTCCGGCCCCTCCGCGGCGCCGGCCCTGCTTTCCTCGCGGCAAGCCTCAGTGCGGTTTACCGTGATGCCGCGAATCGACTTCCGGTTGGCGCCATACTCCAGCCACCGCTGCTGCCGACCGCTCTCGGATCAATTCGCCAGGGCATAAGATTGCCGTTGCTCGGCAATTAACGGCCGGAGTGTTTCAATGCAGTTGACAAGGTCCGCTGCAAGAACCACCATCAGCAGGCGAAGCGAGGAAGTCATTTCGGTCCTCGTGTCGAGAAGGGAGCCAACTATGTGGGGACGAGCAGTCGTCGGGTTTGTGCTTTGTGCGGTCGGCACGGTATGGATACTCCAAGGAACCAAAGTCATTCAAGCTTCGGCAATGAGCGGCCAGGGCAAGTGGGCGGCTATCGGAGCAGTGGTGGTCTTAGCCGGATTGGCGTGTTTTGTGTGGACTGCCAAACATCACCGCAACGGCACGACCGAGGCAAACTGAAAGGGGGCGTATCTGCAGTCACAGTCATGGAAGCTGACCATGGTGACCGAAACGTCGTCAATCGAACTTCACGACAATCGGTCGTTCTCTACTTCTTCCGTCTCCTCCTGCAGCCAGGCGGGAGCGTAGCGGGCGGCCCATGCTTCGGTCACCCAACCTTTGATCATGGACCTCATCGACTCGGGGTGCAACACGGCGAAGACAATGTGACCTATTACCACTGCGAAGATTGCGAGGGCGAAGACGTCATGGACGTCCGTTGCACCGGTACGCCAGCTGACAGGGAAGAATTGGAACCACTTCAGAACAATGCCGGTGGCCAGCATGACGACTATCGAGCCACCGATGAAAATGGCGTTGAGCTTCTGGCCGGGATTGAACTTATCGACGACCCGAGGTGCTCTTCGGCCGAGAGCTTTCATCCACGCGATCTCGTCCCTTGTCCAGAGGCTGACACGCCGCAGGTCGCGGCGCATGCGAGCACCCCAAGGACCGAGCAGTGAGATAAGAAGCGGGATCGGAAGTACGACGCCCGTCCAGACATGGATATCGGTCACCAACGGCCGTCGGCCGACGATGGCGGAGAGCGAGGGAAAATACAGCGCCAGGGCCGTCAGCATCAGAATGCCAAACAGCAGGGCATTGGCCCAGTGGGCGGTGCGCTGTACGCGGTCGAAGCGCAAGACCCGGGAAACTGCTTGTGGGTAAGCCTCGATCTGGTTGGTCATGCCGCTCCACCCGTCAACGCTTGATCGGTTGGTCCGGTCGAGCCGTCACGCCATCCGTTGACGGGATAACCGTTCTGCTCCCAATATCCCGGTATCACCTGGTCGACCACCCGGATGGCCGACAGCCATTTGAGCGACTTGTAGCCAAACATCGGTCCCACGTAGAGCCGGACCGGGCCACCGTGTTCGGTGGTGACTGGAGCACCCAGCATTCGATAAGCGACGATCACGTCGGGCAGGTGAGCTTGATACAGCGTGAGGCTCTCGGAGTCGGCCCCGTCGTAGGACTCGAAACTCAGAGCCACGGCGCTTGCTTGCACCCCGGCACGGGACAGGATCTCAGAGAGTCTCACGCCTTCCCATTGGACGTTGGGGACGGTCCATCCGGTGACACACTGGAATTCCTGGGAAAATGACGTACTCGGCATAGCTTTGAGATCCGACAGAGTGAACACCGTCGGGTTGTTGACGAGCCCGCTGACCTCCAGTCGGTAGTCCGAATCCGAGATATGGGGGTACGAGCCCGTGATCGAGTAGATGCGGAAGCCGGGCCACCAAGGGATGAGCTGCAGCACAGAATTGAATGGCCCCTCGAAGACGATTCCCCCGAGACCTAGCACTGACATACCGAGAAAGACCCGCCGGCCCACGCGGATTTTGCCGTCCCTCGTCTTACCGGCTTCGCCGTTCGAGGTCGTAGTCACGTTGAATTACGTTACTCCTCCATATAGCCGTCCGCGCCACCAAGCGAACGGAGCGGCTCCAAGACCTCGCCCAGACCGGCCCCGGCCGGTTGGAAACGCCGTCCACAAGCTAGCCCGGATCGTGAGTGCGCCCAGATTTGGAGGGGGTATCGAGTAGCTGAAACCAACATAAGCTCGTCGTCGCCAGCGGGAGTGAGTCCCGTCCGGGTAGCTACCAGGAGGCTCGATAGCAGCCTGGCGGTCCGGTCTGGAAACGGGCGGGTCGAAGCCCAGCGTCGAAAGCCCCATTGGGGGGGAGCAACTCGGCGCGCGCATCTCGCGCACGATCGCTCATCCAGCGGGTCACCGAGCTGGCGATCGCCTTGGCGACCCAGGACTCGTAAGCCTCGCCGACGCCGCGCAATAGCTTCGCCAGGAAAGGAGCAGCGCACGCGTCGCCAATGGCCCGTCGGAGCGCGACCGCTATCGGACAGCTGGGATCCGGCGACCGGGACGCTCAGGCGTGACCGCTTGACGCGCGACCAGCAACGGCAACCGGCCAGGACGCAAGTGTGGTGGGATGATCCCGGTCGTGAAGCGCGTTCCAGGTTGGTTCGCCGAGCGCAGCGCCACGGGAAATACTCACCAGAATGGCAGGCGCCTGGCTGCTCATCGGGTTCCCAGTAATCGCAGCCAGGATCTGGTGGTCCGTCGCAGCGGCCTCGCCGTGTTCGTCGTGACGCTGTCCGCGTACGTCGCGTTCGCCGTCCGCTACATGCGTCGCCACAGCCGGAAGGCGTGACGCCGGCGACAGGAGTGACGGATGCGTTCCCCAAGGCCGCGATCGCTGACCGACCACGCGCGTCGGCCTTCGAGGCCCTCAGCGGCACCCTGCGATTCGGGCTCGCCGTGCGCGGAACCGCTCGATTTCGCGGACGAGTGCTCTCAGTTCGCAGGCGGCGCATGCCGGCTATTCGCAATGACGACGTCCCGAGTGCTATTGCCTGCCACTAGCCCAGCATGATCACAGCCGAATTGATGCAGCGGCGACCGGGGTGAGCGAGCCCCGCGTTACAGTTCGTTCTCATGGCACGTCGCCAATCGCTCTCTTCCCAGCCCTTTCGCGCCGCACGGATCACCGACGACATCGAGGCGGCCGCATCCGGCAACCCGCGGCGGATCGCCCGCAGGACCAAGAACGTCGTGGTCAGCCGCTCGCTTACCAGAGCCGACTTGTGGCGTCGTCTCTGGCGCTAATCCCGCGGTGACGTGGTGTTTCAGCGCCGGCCGGCGGGTCCGCTGGCCGCGTAGAGTTGTCGAACCTACACGGGCGTAGGATCGTGCCCTGAGCGCTTAGCGGCCAGCGATCGGATGTGCTGCCCGCCCCGGCCGACCGAGCGAGAGCCGGATCATCAGCGCCGGCCTGTGATCGCGCTGCCAGCGAGCGTTTGCTCTCCCCGCGAGACGTCGCTCCCAGAATGACCCGGAAGATCGCTGCTGCCGCGGGCGCACTCGTTGTCGCTCTCACCGGCTGCGGAGGGACCGGCACGCCTGACTGCAGTGACGGGTGCCCCCAGCCCGCGCCGCTCATGCCGAGTTGGCCGGTGTGATCGATCCCGCGGCACGCTCGCTGAGGCGACGGCCCACGGACGGTCACGATGAAACCGTCGAAGCCCGCAACGCAGCTCGAAGCCGGTTGCGTCGTCGGAGACGACCCGGTTCGGGACGGCGGGCCCGCCCTCGTAGTCGCCGTGAATGTGTCGGCCGATGACGACCATCGCGACCGTCCGAGCACCAGCTCGCTTGAGCGCACCGGCCGCGGAGTCTCCGGACGACGCTCGGACCAGCACCGGCAGCGAGCCGGTCGGCCTGCCACCGGCCGATCATCTCGGGCGTGAGCGCTCGCAGCGCCACGCTTCCGAGCGTCGGACTGACGTGGCGGTCGTACACCGCTGAGTAGGTCGCGCGGGTCTTTGGCGCGAGCTGCGCGGCGAAGGTCGGAGCCCACACGTCGGTTACGTAGGGGTCGAGCGCTTCGCTGCCAGCGTCGAGCGACGACAAGCTGCCCAGCCGGCGCCGACGGTGTAGGTCGCCATCGAACACGAGCGCGTCGGCCTTCCGGTCGAAGGTGCGCGAGCGCCAGCGGTCGCCTTCAGTCCAGCGGACGCGCCAGCTCGTCTGAGTCGTGCCGTCCGCGCGCCGGGTCGTCCGCTTTTGGACGCTCATCGCTTCGTTGCCTTCGTCACCTTGCGTTCCTCGGCTGCGATGGCTCGGTCGAGCAGACGCCTGACAAACGCCTCGCGAGGGATCAGCGGATCGCGCAGGCGGTCGATCCGAGCGACCATTTCAGGTGGGATCCTGACGGGGACCGCTTTAGGTGTAGCCATGTTGCAGATGCTAGCAACTCCTAGCGCTTGATAGGAGCGCCACTGACCCCCGCAAGGGCGTCGCGCATCGGTCGCCGGATAGTTCTCGAGCTCGTGGCACGTTGCCGCCGAGCTGTGCGCCCCGGAGTCCTTGAGCGGCTGAGCCACGCTTCCAGGTCGTCAGCGCGAATCCGTAGCGAGCGACCGGCTCTGACGTTGGAAAGCGCGCCGGAGCGCGCAGCTCGGCGGATCGTCTCGACGTGGCAGCCGGAACGCCGTGCGGCTTCCGCGCAGGTGAGCAGCGGTCCGGGGTCGGTGGCGTCCTGGAGGTCGACATCGGCCAAGCGAGGCGCCAGCAACGCGGCAGGCGATCGAGATCATCGGGGCCGAGCTGATCCAGGAGCGCACGGCCGAGTTCGGTCACTGCTGACCCGCCCATTGCTGCAGCGCACTCACAGCTCGGGCCGCGCGACGATGGTTGACGTGATCGCCCCTCGGTGGAAGGTCCGAACGTCCCCCCACAAGGGGGGAGGTATTTCGACGGGTTGCGCGCTCAAGCAACTCGGCAGCGAGGACGATGCTGTCGATGGCGAGGCTTGCGTCGTCGTGGCGGGTCATGCTCCGGATCACTCCGCCCCGGGGCTCCGATCCAGCGCCGACACGACGTCGAGTCCCAGCGCCGGCGGGCGATTTCATGCTCCCCGAAGCCCGAGCTTCGCCAGCGACTAGCCGACGCGCTCGGCGTGGAGAACGCGGGGTCTCTGCTCGACACGCCAGGGCCGGAGGCCGTCTGATGCGATCCCCGCTGGAAGGGGATAAGCTGACCTTGGGTTGATTCCCAACCCCTGCACTGCCTAACGAAGGGGGCTGGTTATGAGTCGGATACGGCGGTTGGGAATTGCGCTTGGCGCAAGCCTTGGGATGGTGCTCGTTCCGACAGCCGCCCAGGCACGGCTGATGTACGTGCCGAACTACACGGGCGAATATGTCTCGGTCATCAACACGACCACGAACACGGCTTCCTCGCTGGGGCTCGTCGCTCATGGGTCCACTCCCGGCGTGGCAGCGGACTCGCTCGTCGGTCGAGTCGTGTGGCGCTCGAAGACGACGCTCTCGCGCATTCTCGCCCGGTGAGCGTGACCGTGCAACGCGCCTCCAACGTTGATGTGATTATCCCCGCGCGGGATGAGGAGACCACTGTCACTGACGTCGTCGCAGGGATTCGAGCTGCTCTTCCGGTATCCCGGATCATCGTCGTCGACAACGGCTCAACAGATCGCACGGCGCGCCGTGCGGCCATTGCCGGTGCGGAGGTTTTTTCATGCCCGGAACCTGGCTTGGGTCGGGCTATGTGTCTGGGGCTTGCGCAATCTCGAAGTTCGCGCATCCTCCGAACTGATGCCGATATCGATGCTCTCGACTTCGGCCGACTCGGTCAGTTGCTCGACAGCGAGGCAGATCTAGCGCGTGGTGTCTTCGAGTCCCCCTACGATGACTTTCCGGTGACTCGCCTCGTCGTCGAGCCACTGCTCGGTCTCGTTTTTCCGACTCTGACGATCCCTCCCTTACCAATCTCTGGCACCTACCTCTTGAGAAGGGCGGCCTTCGCGGGTCTAGCGCTGCCTACGGATTGGGCATTTGACCTCGCGGTGGTGCTGTTCGCGCTACGCGAGCGGCTTGCGATTGAGAACGTAGATATCGGCCTTCTCGGAGATCGCCGACGTCCGCTATCACACTATGTGCAGATGGCGTCGGACATCATGCGCTACACGTTACAGTGTGGAAGCGCGAAGGCCGACACGTGAGCATCCATCCGAGCTGTGTCCTCATCGGGGACGTTGTCTTCGTCGGCCGAAAGTGCGCTAACTGGATCGTCGGCGTGGCGTTGGCTGCTGTTATCTCTGCAAACGCAAGATCGACAAGGACTGCAGAGTCGGACGCTAGTCCGGACGCAAACCCGGCCTCAGCTAGATCCTAGGTCGATCAGTGTTTGTGGCGATGCCATTCGGGCGCCGGTGATCGTGTCTCGCGCGGGCGTGGCTTGTGCGGTGGCCCCGGCTTTCCGGTCTTCCGGCTCGATGCCGATGCGGCGGCGGCGAAGGACCGCGCCGCGCAGACGCTGGCGGCGTTCGAGGCAGCCGACGCCGGCGTGCTGGTCGGGACGCAGATGGTCGCCAAGGGCCACGACTTTCCTGACGTCACGCTGGGCGTCGTGCTCGACGCCGATCAGACGCTGCGGTTTCCCGACTTTCGTGCGGAGGAGCGCACCTTCTCGCTGATCACTCAGCTGGCGGGCCGCGCCTGACGTGGGGAGGCGGGCGGGCGGGTTCTGGTGCAGACGCTCGCGCCGGGCGCGCGGGCGATCGCGTTCGCGGCGCGCCACGACGCCGACGGGTTCCTGGAGGAGGAGCTCAGGCGACGGCGTTTGCTCGAGTACCCGCCGTTCGCTTCGCTGATCCGGATCGTCTGCTCGGCGACCGACGCGCGCGCGGCGCAGGATGCCGCACAGCATCTGCGAGATGCCATCGCGCTGCCGGCGAGCACCGTGCTGGGGCCGGCGCCGCTGTTTCGGCTGCGCGGTCTCGAGCGCTTCCAACTGGTCCTCAAGACGCACGAGCGCGACGCGGCGATCGCCGCGGTTCGCGGCGCTGTGGAGCAGTTTGCCCTCACCGCTTCTCGACGCGGCATTAAGATCAGCGTCGACGTCGATCCGCAATAACGGGGATAGGCGCGTAGTTGCAAGGTCGGGAACAGTCGTTCACGGGGCACGCTGCCGGCACACTTGGGTCGGAAACTTGCCAAACGCCGAAGCAGCGCTCGCCAGCAGCGCTCGCCTGATCCTCGACGAGATCGGCGACCCACCTGACCTGACGCTCGTACACGGCGCCGGCAACCGCGGGGACGAGCTGATCTGGGCCGGAATGGATCGGCTGCTCGACGGCCTGATCTACTACGAAACCGATCTCAACGGTCTCTCTGGCGCCCGCGGTCATACCGTATTGCTGCCGGGCAGTGGAGCGTTTTGCCGAGCTTTCAACGACACGATGCCGCGGGCGCTGGCGGTTGCGTGCATGCGCTTCGAGCGCGTGATCCTGCTCCCGTCGAGCTTTGACCCAAGCGATGACGTGGTGCGTGCGGCGCTCGCGACGACGAGTGGGACGGTGTTTGCGCGCAAGCCGGAGTCCTACCGGCGGATCGCTTCGCTGTGTGACACGCGGCTGGCGCATGACTGCGCGTTCTTCTTCGACTTCGAGCCGTGGCACCGTTCGGGCAGCGGCGTGCTGAACGCGTTTCGCACCGACCCTGAGGCTGGCGCCGGAATCGTGCCGGCCGACAACGACGACATCTCGCTGACCGCCGCCTCCTTCGAGGATTGGCTCGAGCGGATCTCGGCCCACGCGCAGATCCGGACCGACCGGGCGCACGTGTTAATCGCCGCCGCGCTGATGGGTAAGCGCGTCGAGTTCGCGTCGAGTTCGTATCACAAGCTGCCGGCGATGGTCGACTACGCGCTGTCCGATTTTCCGGTCCGGCAGATCACGCGGCCCGGTCCGAAAGCGGCCGACGTTGCGGCGCCTCCGCACGCTCGCCCTCGCCGTCGTCGAGGGGTCGCGCCGCCGCGCGTCAGCGCGATCATCCTCACCAGGGCACGCGCGCGCGAAGCGCTGCGCGCAGTGGATTCGGTGACGCTCAGCGATGTCGATGCACGGACGATCGTGATCGACAACAACTCGGCGCCCGGGTACGCGCTTGATCCGTTCGGATCGGAACCTCGGCTGCGCCGGCGGCCGGCGTGCCGGTCTCGCGCACGCGGACGGCGAGTACGTGCTGTTCCTCGACGATGACGCCGAGCTCGAGCCGGGCGCGCTCGACCTGCTGGTCAACAAGCTCGACGCGCATCCACAAGTCGTGGGCGTGACGTGCACGGTGGTTCTGCCGAACGGCACCGTGCAACACTCAGGCGGCTGGCTGAGCGACTCGGGCGACATTGCCGAGTTCGGGCTGGTCGCGTCGGGCAGCCCGATCAGCCAGGAGCTGCCTCCGAGCGGGCCGGCGGACTGGATCCCCGGCGGCGCGGCGCTGTTCCGACGCGAGGCGTTCGCGGAGTTCGCGATCGACACCGAGATGAACGCGTACTTCGAGGACAACGAGTGGTGTTATCGCGTGGAGCGAGCCCGGCCCGGTAGCTTCAGGCGCTCACGTGAAGCGCGTATCGTCCACCATCAGATCCTCCACAGCGTCCCGGCGATCGGCTACCTGGCGCGCTCGCATACGGTCGAGATGCTCAGCGCGCACGCGCGCTTCTACCGACGCCACGGAAAGCTCCTCGACGGTGCACTGTTCGACCTGGTTCCGGAGCTGAACGACCTGCACGGTGGCCACGATCTGGCGGCGGCCAGGCTGTTGATGGAGCTGGTCGACGCAAAGGGTCCGGACTGGACGTTCATGGAGTGGATGAACGGCGGCCTCGAACGGCTGCTCGGCGCTGGCCGGGCGCTCAGCATCGCGCACGCGCGGATCGCCGAATGTGAACGCAGGATCGAGGGCCAGCAGGCGAAGGCCGGCTACCTCGAGGTCTGCGACGAGACGTTGTGGCGGATCGAGAACGGCGGATGGTGGCGCCTACGCGGTCGGCTCCAGCCGTTCCTGAGGCTGCTAGCGCGCCTCCGCGGGACGGCGCAGCAGTGAAGGTCACCGTAATCGAGCTGGCGGAGCCGGCGATCACGGGTCAACGGGTTCAGTTCGACTTCAGGGTAACTCCAGAGACCAAGCTGTACGAGCGGACAGGGTTTCACCTCAGCTTCCCGCCGACCGTCGATCTGGCGGCTGTTCCACCGCCGTTGTGGTGGCGGATCGCGCTGATCTGTCTGCATGCCCATTGGCCCCTGCTCCGTCCGTGCCGCGTCGTCCTGCCGGTACGGCTACCCCCGGGCGAGGCCGAACTGTGGCTGCGGATGACCGACGCAGCGGTGGCGACGCTCGAGGCGAGAGTCGACGGCAGCGAGACGGCGCGCCGCATCGAGCTGGTGGGGTCGGGTCCGGTGCTCGACTGGCCCGAGCTCACGCCGCCCGCCCGCGAGCGCGACGGCGTGGTCGCCTGCTTCAGCGGCGTCCGCGACAGCATCGCCCAGGCGGCGATGCTGTCCGAGCTCGGGGAGGTCCCGACCCTGGTCACCGTTACCTCCCCCGTCGCTTGGAGCCATGAGCATGAGGCTGCGCCACGGCGCGAGGCGTTCGAGCAGATCTATCGCCGGCGCAGCTGGGAGTTGGTCGAGGTCGTCTCCGACCTGCGCGGGAACGAGAACTTTACCTACGATCTGCGTGGGAACTTCGAGGGAGTTGCGCGGCCCGAGCGATACGGCGTCGGCGTCAACGAGCTCAGCGATGCGCTGCTGTACCTTGCGGCGGCGATCGCCGTGGCGGCGGCATGCGGCGCGGCGTTTGCGATGATCGCCTCCGAGGCCGAGGTACAGGAGAATGCGAAGCGTGGCGGGATGGTCGTTCAGGCACGCCACTTCATGTATTCGGCGGTGACGCATCGGGCGGTCTCGGAAGCCGTTGCGCCAGGCGGCGTGCGCGTCGGCTCGTTGACCAACTCGCTCCGGCAGTTTCAGGTCCAGCGGCTGCTCGCTCAGCGCTATGCCGACCTGCGAGACCTTCAGTTCTCCTGCTGGTCAGCCGAGCTCGCCCAGCGCGCGTGCAGCCGCTGCGGAGAGTGCCGCAGAATTGCGTTCAACCTGATCGCGCTGGATCTCACGACAGCACTCGCCGGTATCGATCTGAGCGAGTTGCTGATCTCCCACGCCGAGTGGTCGCCGGGCGGCAATTACCTGATCACGGACGAGGCTCCCGAGGACCTGCCGAGCGCGAGCGCCGACCGTGCACACGAGATGCAGGAGGTCCGCTGCCTCGTCGAAACCACCCCGCAACGGGTCGCGGCACTGCTCGAGCGGGGCATCGCGCCCGAGCGTCGCCAGCGGGCGCTCGAGGTCTACGAGCGGCTGCACGCCGAGGCACTGAAATTTGAGGTCGAGCCCGAGCCCGGCTACCGCGCGGGTTATCTGGAGCTGGTCGACGAACGGCTGCGCGAGCCGCTTCGCCGGATCCTCGAACAGCATTTCGAGCCCGCGCCGCCCGAGACTTATGCCGGCATGCTGCGCAACACGCGACTGCTGGCAGACTGGATCTGCGCTCCCGTGCGAAGCGCCCCCGAGTCGCCGGTTCTCGACGAGCCCCCGGCCCAGATCGCGCGCCCACCTGACCCGATCACGCTGTCGGCGTCGCAGCTCGAGTCGATCGCGACCCTGATCCCCGACCCCGAACCTCAGCTCGAACCAGGCCCCGACGGTCGCCTCCTGCGTGTCGCCGACACGCTGCTCGACGGCAACGAGCGTCGCTACCTCGAGGAGTGCATCGACACCAACTGGGTCTCCTCGACGGGCAGCTTCGTCGCGAGGCTCGAACAGCAATTCGCAGCCGCCGTCGGTTGCCAGTTCGCTGTTGCGTGCTCGAGCGGCACGGCGGCGCTGCACCTGGCGCTTGCCGCGGCGGGAATCGCCGCGGGTGACGAGGTGATCGTGCCCGCGTTCACGATGATCGCCAGCGCCACCTCGGTGATCTACACAGGCGGCACGCCGGTGCTCGTCGACGCCGAACCACGGACGTGGAACATCGATCCCGAGCGGGTGCTCGACAAACTGACGCCGCGCACGCGGGCGCTCGTGGCGGTCCGCACGTACGGCGTGCCGGCAGCGATCGACGAGCTGCGGGAGATCGCGCGGCGCAACGGGCTCGTGCTGATCGAGGATGCAGCCGAGGCGCACGGGGCGACGTACAAGGGCCGGCCCGCCGGCAGCCTTGGCGACATCGCGGCCTTCTCGCTTTACGGCAACAAGATCCTCACCGCCGGCGAGGGCGGACTCGTCACGACCAACGACGAGCGGATCGCCGCCGTCGCGCGCGAGCTGCGCGACCACGCGTTCTCGAGCGAGCGGCACTTCTGGCACCGGCGCCTCGGCTTCAACTACCGCATGACCAACCTCCAGGCCGCAGTCGCCCTCGCGCAGGTCGAGCGCTTCAGCGAGCTCGTCGCCCTGCGCGCAGTCAACGCCCAGCGCTACCGGGAGGCGCTCGCCGGGATCGAGGGCGTCGGCCTGCCGCCCGAGCAGGACGGCGCCGTCAGCTGGATGTTCGGGATCACCGTTCATCAGCGCTTCGGCATCAGCCGCGACGAGCTGCGGCGCCGGCTCGCCGCGCGCGGCGTCGAGACACGCACGTTCTTCGTGCCGCTGCACCTACAGCCGGCGCTGTACGCCCGCTTCGCCGGACAGCGCTATCCCGTCGCCGAGCAGCTCGGCCGCGGCGGGCTCTATCTCCCGTCCGGCCCGGCGCTCCGCGATGAGGACATCGCGTACGTCGCCGAGTCCGTGCGCGCGAGCCGCGTCGCCGGCGGCAGCCCCATCTCGGTGTAGAGCTCGCGCAGCGCCGCGACGGTCGGCTCCGGTGCGAACCGCCTCTCGTACGTAGCACGGGCGCAACCTGCCAGCCGCGCTCGTAGCGCAGGGTTTTCGAGCAGCCGGCCGAGCGCCGACTGCAAAGCGTTCCCATCGCCGGGCGGGACCAGGATCGCGTCGTGGCCGTCAGTGACGTCCTCGGGGACGCCGTCGATCGCTGAGGCGACGATCGACGTGCCTCCCTGCAACGCTTCGAGCAGCGACACGGACCCGCTACCTTCTTCGAGCGAGGGCAGCACGAACGCGTCAGTGCGCGCATCAAATACGGGACGACGTCTGGCACGCGACCGGGAAATGCGACGCTGCGCGCGAGCCCCATCCGCTCGGCCAGCCGGCGATGCGCTTCCAGCAGGATGCCGGTGCCGAGAAGGCATGCCCGGAACTGGATGCCACGTACCCGCAGGTCGGCAAGTGCCGCGATCAGCACGTCGAGGCCCTTGCGGCCGTCGTGCCGGCTGACAGACACGATCAGAGGCATTTGCTCACGGCCGAGGCGTGCCAGTGGCGAAGGCACTGGCCCCGGCTCGAGGTGGTCGCGGAAGGCGGTCGGGGCAACGTATGGAAGCCGACGAACCGGCAGTCCGTCGCCGTAGGCGCTCCGCGAGCGTGCGCACCGATTCGTGGTTGACAACGACGACGCGCGCCGCGCACAAGGCGCGTCCCTCAACCGGTGCGGAAACGTACCGGATGAACCGCAACTCGAGTTCGTGTCTGGCCCGCTGGAGGGGATCACGGCGGATGATCGGGTCGGCAAGCTTGCCCAGGGCCTCGTGCTCCTGCGGCGCGTAGAGGGTCGTGACCGCGACCGCTTCGACACCCGCACGCTCGAGCGCCCGCGCGCTCGCCACAGCGGTGTCGGCCCAGCCACCGAAGCCGTGGATCACGTGGGGTCCGGGACGTCGGCGGAGGAAGTCGACGACCGCGCGCACGAACCAGGGCCGCTGCAGGCACGCGAACATCGAGCGGCTCGGTACCGGCATACTGACCCGGTCAACGACGCCAAACGCGGTCTCGAACAGAGCCGAACGACGGCCGATCGTGAACAGCTGCGGCGCGTAGCCGGCGTGCGTCGCCGCCAAAGCCTGCGCGAGGCCGTAGCTCTCGCCGCCGCCTGACCTGCGGGCTGGGTCGCGTCCCGGAAGCAGGATCAGCGCTCCGCCCTGGGGGCCCGGCTTGCCCCTTGCCTGCACAGCGTGTCAGCCTATTCGACGCGCGGAATCATCGCGGCTGCGACGTAGACTGAAAACGTGGCTGAGGAAGCGATCGATCACGAGCTAGAGGAGGAGTCAGAAGCGCCCGAGCTCGACCCTGAGCTCGGGGCACGCCGCGACGCGGCGCTCGCCCGGTGGAGAAGATCGACGAAGCGCTGATCGCCGAGATCGATCGCATGGGGCGAGCTGATGAACGACGCGCTCGGCGTCGGCCTGGCCGCCAACCAGCTAGGCACGCTCAACCGCGTGCTCGTCTACCGGGTGGCGCCGGCGGCACCCGTCGCCGCGCTGATCAACCCTGGGATCGACGTCGAGGATCTGGCAGAGCTCTTCCTCGCTCAGCCCGAGCAGCTCCATCAGCTGCGCCGCGCGCTGTCCCTGCGCGCGTCCGAACGGAACGCCGCTCATGGCTCGACGCCGAGCTCACCGTACGTGCGCCTGAGCGCTTCGGTGAACACATCGGCCGAGAACCGCTGCTCGTAGGTCTCGCGCGCCGCGCTCGCCAGCCGTGCGCGGAGCGATGGATCCCGCAGGAGCTTCGCGAGCGCATCGCATAGCGCCGCGGCGTCGCGGGGAGGAACAAGCAGGCCTGACTCGCCGTCGACGACGTCCTCGGGGATGCCGTCGACACCCGTAGCGATCACCGGGATGCCGGCCTGCAGCGCCTCGATCAGGGACACCGAGCCGCTGCCCTCGCTGAGCGAGGGCAGCACAAACACGTCGGCGGCCCGCAGGAAGGGGCGGACGTCGGGAACGGCGCCGGGAACGGCGACGCTGCGACTGATGCCGAGACGGTCCGCGAGGCTGCGATGCACCTCGAGCAGTCGGCCGGGGCCGATCAGGGCTGCGCGGAATGAGATGTCGTGCGAGCGCAGTTGTGCGAGTGCTCGTAGCAGCACGTCGATACCCTTGCGAGGGTTGTGGCGCGAGACTGAGACGATCAGCGGCGCGTCCGATGGTTCCAGGCCGGCGAGGGCACGCGGGTCGAGCAACGAGCCGTTGGGTTCCGACGCAAATGCGCTTGCCGGTGCGTACGGAATGCGGCGCACGTCCGCCAGCGGCCCGTGAGCTGTTTGCACCGCGTTCGCGACCGCCTCGTAGTTGACGAGCAGCAGCCGCGCACCTCGGCAGCCGCGGCGCTCGCTGCGTCCGCCAATCGCGCGCTGCCAGGCGTAGCTGCCGAAGTAGTAGGCACGCATGCCTAGCCCGTGATCGGAATCGACGCCGCGCAGGATGTTGCGCGACTCACTGATGATCGTGTCGTAGGCGCTGACGACCGGTATCGCCCGGAGCCCGTCAGCGGCCAACAGCGCCGTCGCGTGGACGGCGACGTCGCCCCAGGGCCCAAAGGCATGGATGAGATAAGGCGGAAGGCGACCCGAGCCGCGCAGATAGTCGGCCACCGCCGTTGCCAGCGTCCGTGAAAACGTGGGGGCAAAGAGGTCGTGGCGTATGCGCGTCGCGACCCGGTGCAACGTTCCATAGTCGGTTTGCTCAACGCCATCGGAGCCCGCCACGCAGAAGACATGCGGGTCGAAGCCGACTGCTTCCAGCGCGAGGGCATGCGCGCGGACGTAGCTCAGGTGTCCGTTTGGCCCGCCAGCGGGATCCACTCCGCCGACGACCGCGACAGGTGCGCCCGGGGCCATGGCTCGCATTATCTACGGCGTCGCTACGGCCCGGTCGTGGCGCTGCCTATTATCCGCGCCGATGTCGAACCGGGCTCCGGTGCGACGACGTTGTCAACGTGCGTCGTGGAAGTCAGGTAACGACCTCCGGAGGGCCATGCGAACCGGCCGTTATCCACCGCCGCGACGATCTCGGGAAGGACGCTCGTGTCCCCCGGTCCCCAGACGAACCGTGGGCGCAACACGACGACCTCCAGCTCGTCCTGTGCGGCGCGGGCGATGCGCTCACGACGCTTTGGTCGCCGGTATGGCCAACAACGACCAGCGGTTCTGCCGCGGGATCGTGCGTGCCTACTACGAGTATCTCGACGCTCACGGCTCGCTCGTGCCGCGTCTGTGTCAGTCGGGCGTCACGTCATACGTCGTATTCGGTGACAACGATGAGATCGGGTTGGCTGACGAGGAGCGCAACGGCTTGGAGGCGTGCGAGTACGTGACGCTGGTCACGATCGCCGATGCCACCCACATGTGGATCATCGAGCAGCCGGCCCGGATCGCCGAGCTGATCCTTGAACTCGTCGAGGCGAACGCGCACGTCTGAGCCGACCGCCTTCCGGGACCGAGCGTCACGTCGCAGGCGATGGTCTCCGTCTCCATTGCACGCGACTATCTCCCCGGGGCCGCGACCGCCGCTGGCGGCACTCGTTTGGGCAGCAGTCGCTACCCGCTACCCAAATCCGCCTGAATCGCCCGTAATCGCCGGGCTGCGCCCGGAACGGCCGAGGCGCCGAACTCCCTGCAAAAGCAGGGAATCCGGCGCCTCGTTAGTCAGCCCTGGCGTCACGCCGCATGCAGCCAACCCTCCCCAACTGATGGAACACGCGCTGTGCGAGCGACTCCGGACGAACGTCTCCCGCTTCGCAAGGGGCGTGCCGCTCATCGGTCTGGTCGATCCCCAGGCAGGATATTGACCCCTCGCGGAACGCCACATCGAGATCAGGGGCAGCAAAAGACGTGAAGCTGCGCGATGCGCTTAGACCGAATCTATAACGTCCACGACGCCCGGACCGAAGCACGCCTAGTCCTACCGAGGGCTCTATTCGATTATGTCGATGGCGCCTCCGACGACGAGACTACGCTGCGCGCGAATCAAACAGCCTTCGACGATGCAGTGCTCCGGCCCAGCATGGGTTCCGCGGTGTGCGCGCCTGATCTCTCCGTGGTTGTGCTCGGCAAGACGCTCTCCTCTCCAGTGATGCTCGCACCGTGTGGCCTTGTCTCGCTCGTTCACCCATCAGGTGCCATCGGAGCCGCGTCGGCCGCGTCTCAGCGCGGAACCATCTCCGTCCTGAGCAGCCTTGCTGGATCCGGCGTCGACGAGGTCACAACAACTGCCCCCAGCAGCGTGTGGTTCCAGCTCTATCACCAGGGAGACCGAGCGACCGCCGAGGCGCTCATGGCTCGTGCACGCAGCGCTGGCGTCGATGTCCTTGTGGCCACCATTGACACGGCCGCCTACGGCAATCGAGAGCGCGACCGCCGCCACGGGGTCGGTGCTCCGCTCGCGCTAACCCCACGTAACTCCGTTCGCCTCGCCGCGCAGCTCATGCTCCGCCCCAGATGGACAGCGACGATGGCGCCCAAAGCGTACGCACTCCTGTGCGGGCAACAGCTCGGGAGACCCAGAAACCGGCACGCTCAATGCGCCCTCACCGTTCTCCTGGGATGACGTGCGATGGCTGAGCGAATCGTGGCCTGGCAAGCTTGTCGTGAATGGCATTCTCACGGGAGCGGACGCGCGACGGGCGGTGTACCATGGTGCTGACGGCGTGATTGTCTCCAATCACGGTGGTCGGCAGCTCGACGGCACGGTTGCGACATTCCGCGCGCTGCCGGAGGTGGTTGCGGCGGTTGACGATTCTGCCGAGGTATTTCTCGACGGTGGTGTTCGTCGTGGCACCCATGTCGTCAAGGCGCTCGCAGTTGGAGCCCGCGCGGTACTCGTGGGAAGGCCCTACGTGTGGGGGCTGGCCGTGGGCGGCGAGGCCGGAGTGCAGCATGTCTTAGCCTGGATCCACCGCATAGTGCGGCTGGTTCCGTCCGACCCTGACGTTTAAATGTCCTCCTGAGCAGGGCTTTTCAGCGGCTGTGTGTGCAACCGCGGCCCTGTCAGGAGGTCACCTGAATGGTGCACGATCACACGGACGTAATCGAGGGTCCCACGAGCCTCGATCAGATCGCGGTTCGCTTCGATGAGCAGCGGCTGGTCAGCGACGCGGGGCTGCTGTTGACCGGGTCGCTGGCCGGGCGGTTGGGGATCGAGGGGTTGGTGAACGACAGCGTGTGGCTCGATCCCCAGGCGCCTGGCGCGGCGCTCCCGGGCCGCAAGGTGATGAGCCTGGTGCACGGGATGCTCGCCGGCGCTGACAGCATCGATGACATGAACGTGCTGCGCGCCGGGTCGACCGGCCTGGTCCTGGGACACATGGTGATGGCGCCGTCAACGTTGGGGACTTTCTTGCGGGCGTTCACGTTCGGGCACGTTCGCCAGCTCGACCACGTGCTTGACGAGTCGCTGCGCCGCGCGTGGGGTCAGGGCGCCGGTCCGGGCGCTGAGCGGTTGGTGATCGATATCGACAGCTTCGTCGGGGAGGTCTACGGCTATCAGAAGCAGGGCGCCTCATACGGGTACACCAAGCAGCTCGGCTACCACCCGTTGGTCGCGACGCGTGCCGGGAGCGGCGAGGTGCTGCATATCCGTAACCGCCGAGGGAAGGCGAACACGCAGCGCGGGAACCCGAGGTTCGTGGATGAGCTGCTCGCCCGCGTTCGCCGCGCCGGTGCGACCGGGACGATCCTGATCCGCGCCGATACCGGGTTTGAGAACCACAAGCTGTTCAAGACGCTCGATGCCCGCGGCGTGGAGTTCTCGATCGGGGTCAAGCAACGCAAGTCGATCCGGGCGCTGATCGAGCTGATCGACGAGCAGGACTGGGTGACGCTCGCCGACTATCCCGAGGGCGGCGAGGCGCAGATCGCCGAGACCAAGCTCCATGGTTGGCGGCTGGTCGCGCGTCGCACACGTCTGGTCGGCAAACAGGCCGACCTGTTCCCGAACTGGCAGTACTTCGCGTTCGCGACCAACCGCACCGAGCCGCTGCTGCTGGTCGAGCGCGAGCATCGCGAGCACGCCGTCGTCGAGCTCTGCATCCGCGATCTCCAAGACCAAGCGCTCGCGCACTTCCCCTCCGGCCAGTTCGCCGCCAACAGCGCCTGGACCGTGATCGCCGCCCTCGCGCACAACCTCGGACGGTGGACCAGCCAGATCGGCCTGCCCAACGACGGCACCCGCACCGCCGCGACCCGCCGCAACCGGCTGTTCCGGATCCCCGGCCGACTGACACGCACCGCCCGACAATGGACACTCCGGCTGCCCGCGCGCTGGCCCTGGCAACAAGACTTCAACGACGCGCTGACACGCATCCGCGCGCTCCCCGTCCTCACCTGACCCGCCCCGCGTTACACCGACACCGATCAACGGCTCCGCCCGCAACGGCCAGCACGCCCCTGCCCGAAAACGTCACCCAGAACCGCCACCAACCCCACTCACAAGCGCCCCCACGCCCCACCAGCACCGAACCCACACCCCGCACACCACCAACCACCAAACCCGCCCGCTCCCCGAGTCACACCACCCCGCTATTCGGTGGATTCAGGCTTAGATTTGCTCGACGGCGAAATCGTCAGAGCCCTCACCCTCCTTGGCTGCTCGTCAGTCTCGCAGCTAAGCGTCGGCTGGCTGGGTAGATGCGGCGGCGGTCCGTGGCGTGAGGGAGCGTCGCGCGCCTAGCCCCAGTCTCTTGTCCTCGAAGGACCGCCTCGATCGTCGTGGGCTTCTGCCCTGAGCTCGACTCCGCTCATAGGGAACGTCAAGATCCAGCTCACGGAGTAGCCTCTGGGTCAGACGTGGCGAGGATGAACGCAGCATCACCAACGGCCATTCCGGCAATCATGTCGAGGCAGTCACGTGCCCCTGTGATCGCGCCGAGCGTGACCCCGCGCTGGCGCCGAAGTGCCGCATACGCGACCGAACCATTCCCAGGATTCGCGTGTCGGCCGCCAACGTGAGTAGGGGCACGCTTCCCAACGCGCTCGCGCGCGGAGCCGTTCTCGCGAGCTTCATGCTGCTCCCCCGCATCGAGATCGCCGAGATCCTCGCCTGCTCCGGGTTCGACGCCGTGATCCTCGATCTGGAACACGGCCCGATAGCCATCGACGATGTTCCACCGCTGACAGCAGCGATTCAAGGCTCGGACATGTTTGCCATCGTCCGCACAAGCGACCCATACTCCCCAACGATCGCCGCGGTCCTCGACACCGGGGTGGACGGGATCATCGTGCCCCACGTAAGCACGACAAGCGAAGCGCAAGCTGTTGTTCGCGCCGCCCGCTATCCACCTGCCGGCACCCGTAGCCTCAATCCGTACGTACGCGCCCTGCAATATGGGACGTTGAGCAACCTACCGGAGGCCAACGATCGCTTCGCCGTATTCGTCATGGTCGAGGGAACCGGAGCGATCGCCCAGCTAGACGGCCTGGCGGCAGTCGACGGCCTCGACGGTGCGTTCGTAGGACCCGTCGACCTATCCTCAGAGCTCGGCGTACCCGGCCAGCCCGAGCACCAGCTGGTGATCGAGGCCGTAAGCGACATATTCCGCCGTCTGCGCAACGCTGACACCGCGGCGGCGATCTACGCCCCGACGCCACGCGCAGCAAGACGATGGCTTACTGCGGGCGCCTCACTCGTCGCGTTGTCGGCCGACATCGCTATGCTTCGCGCCGCCGCAGCGACAATGCGCAACGAAGTCAGGCACGAGCCCCTCGAGAATCCTGGCCCCGCCTCCGTCCCGCCCGCCTGACCAAGGCGGGGCACTCGACGGGACGCGCCCGCGAGAATCCGTGATGGCGCTCACGCGACCTTCGCCTGGTCGGCCCTCCTGTGTCGCACCGCGCGAAGGTGATCGTGCTCAGCATGTCGAGATGCCTCCAAGGCCAAGAGCGCTACCGCCCGACCCGCCGCCACATATCACCGCCACCTCGACGACGTCGTAGCGGACCAATGGCACGAATTGCAGCCTCCTGAGCGCCCGCGAGTAAAGCAAAGCCTTGAGCTCGTCTGACGGCCAACGACAACTCACCCGCGCCGTCGAACTGGTCGGCAAGCGCACCATGCTGCTGCTCGACGAGCCCACTAGCCGCGGCCGCGGAAGATCGCGAGCACCTGCTGGACCGCGCGCTCGCGGTTCGCGCGGGCCCGCGGACCCGTGTCATCGCCGATCGTCCAGAGGTGGCGCAGCACCCGGCACTCGAGCGCCGTCTCACTGATCGGCTCTAGCGCCAGCCGGTCTGCGAGCGCCTTGAACTGCTGCTGGTAGTCGATCGTCATCCCGAGCACCTCTCGCGCTTCGGCGAACTTGGTCTGAAGATGGCCGGTGTGCCGGAAGCGGAACGTCCGCTGCGCACTCGCGCCCCGCTCGGCGTTACGTAGCGCGGCTCCGAGGGTTTTGGCGCACACGATCCGGATCGGCGTGACCGCCGCGGTGACCGCCATCGAACCGTCATGGCTGTTGGCCACGTAGATGTAGGTCGCCGACGGGTCGCCGCCGAGCTCGACGTATTCGGGCAGCCGGGCCAGGCACCAGACGCGCCGCCCACCGCACAGGCTGCCGGGCGTCTCGAATTGCAGCTCGGAGCCGATCAGCGCGTCGAGGAACCCGAACGCGTCACGGTTATCGACCACCTCGTACTCGTCGGACGCGATCCCGAGAACCTCGCCGGTGTCCTCGCGCAGATTGGCCCTGAACCGCTTCACCGGGACCAACCCGAGCATGTTTGGTGCCGAAGTCGTCAGTCCACGCCGGCGGCCTGACCACGAGCACATCCCCGTGGGTGACCTTCCACCTACCCATCGCGGGGCCGACTGCAGGAGTTTTGCTTACGAGTAGTACGGATTCGGCTGCACCACGAAGGAACCGAGGATTTTTCCCCCCCGTAGTTTCTGAGCGCAGCTCTCCGCGACCTCGGTGCCGTACTTGAGGGCCCGCCCCGTACAGTAGTACGTGCCAAGGTGCGCATCGCCGCCGGACGTCCCAAGTTCGACAGCAACCGATCCACTGTGGTCGGGACTGCTATCCGGCCAGGACCATCCTTTCCGTGACGCGCTGACAGCGATGGCTTGCGCCACAGCGCACGGAACTGCGTTCAGTTTGAAGTGAGTGTTGAATTCCTGGACAGGAAAATCCTTCAGAAGCGCAGCCGCCTGAACCATGCCCCTGGACATGTTTATATGCCTCGGCCCGGTTACCTCGTAGGGCGCCTCGTTGTTCGAGTCGAACGGACCGACTAGCCAGCCGTCCCGCGACGTCCCGCAGTCGCGAATGATCGGAGCAGCGGATGGCGACGAAGGCGAAAAGGCCTCCTTGCATTTTTCAACGTCCGAAAGCCCAGTCAGGCTCAGGAACAAGCTGCGCATCGCTGCTTGGAGCTGGCGGAGGTCGTTGAGCGCTACGAGATCCTTCGCGCCAAGTTTGCCCGCGACCACCTTCAGCGCCGTGTCGGATGTCAGAAACAAACCGACCACGTCGCGTGGGCTGTGCTCAACCAACGTCAGAGCCTTGCCGAGATTCTCCAAGCCGTCTAGGAGCTGCTTGTTGAACCTCTTCGTCTTAGCGAGGTCGCTCGCAAGCTTTCCCGCTGACCGTCCGATCGGGCCCGCCGCGTCTTTGACCAGCTTGACCTTGGCGGCGGGAATCAAGTCCGTCGCCACGTCGAAGCCAACACTGACAATGCATCGGCTCTTCAGCTTCAGATCCGGGTCGGAGAAAACCTGACCCGAGAAGATGCACTTCATCGTTACCCACAGGACATGGAACGGGGCCGTGTTCGGGCCGGGGTCGCATGCCGAGGCAGGACGACCTGTTGGGCCTGGGTCCAAATGCAGGCTCCGTCGGAACCCCACCGCTGTGTCCCGCGCGAGAGTCGGGCCAACCGAGCGTCCGGAGCTCGACGCGGCGGTCGTCGCCGAGGCCGAGGCGAACGCCGGAATCGCCGCCGCAATCACGAAGGTCACAATCAGCGCCGCCAGCCCCGGCCCAACGGCAGTTGGAACGCAACAAGCCGGTCCCGTCACGGGTAGATGCTTCCTCATGTGCGCCCCTTGTTCGCCACTCGTCTTCACCCCGTCTGCAAACGGAGATTCCAATCAGCGCCCTCTGCCGAGACACCATACCGCAAAACGAGCTCCGGCTTTGATCCTGCCTGGGTAAACATCCCAGAACTGTCGGCGGATGCTGCTTCGGAGCTCCTCTGAGGGCTCATCCATCTTGGCGCTCAAGTGCGCGGAGACGGACGCCCAGCGCGGTTTCCAAAGCGCCGTCGGCTGCGCCCCTCAGGAGCCGCCCGACAGGGCGCGACAGCGCGACGACCGGCGCGCCCGCGCTGGGCCAGCACGCGCACGGCGGGGTTCGGTCGTAGTGCAGTCGGCCGTGGCGGCACTCGTGGTCGGCGAGCCTGCCCAGAACGCTAGCCTCGATCAGGCGGCGCCCGCCACACTCGGCCATCGCGGCCGTGTAGCGGGCGCGGATGCTGATCTGGCTCATCACGCTCGCCCACTCGAGGTACAACCCGCGTTCGTTGAGCTGGAACGTCCAACCGTCGTCCCGGCGCAACGACCCGTCCACTTCCCTTGGCGCCGCGACGACAGAAGGTCTGCGAACCGGCGAGGCCGATGAAGCACCGCCATCCATCGACGCGCCAGAACACGCCATAGGGTTCTGATCATCACTCCGGTGTCGGGTGTCCTCGGCTCGGTAGGCGGCAGCGATCTGCCGGCGCGCGGCGCGGCAGTGCAGCGCTCCGCGCACGACCCGCACCTTGGGAGCTGCCCCGGCCGGGCACCGACACGCGTCCACAGCGCTGCGCTAGTGCCGCGCTCGGCAGCGTGATGCCGATCAACCCTGTCGCGGATGCGATCAGGCTCGTCGTCTTCCCCGCGTTGACATATGCATTTACCTCTCGTGTTCGGTTCGGCTGTTTTCTCTCGGCCACGTCGTGTGGTCCCTGCTCAGTGGTTCCCAGGGCCTCGAGGGCACGGTCCGGCGGCCGCCGGCGAGCGGAACGCTCCATCGCGAGCGACCGCCGCTCGGTCGCGCGGAGCGGCTGAACAGCAGCCGCCCACGCGCCCGCCACACTCGGCCATCGCGACGCTGTAGCCGGCGCTGAAGCTTGGCTGGCTCAATCGCGCTCTACTACTCAGGTACAGCGCATAGACCATCCCGCCCCGCCGGAACAGCCACGCCTTGCCCGGACCCAAGCCCGGCGAGGCGCGAAAAACGAGAGCGGTCCGACATTCCCGTCGTCCCTTGCGGCCCGAGCCGAGGTCGTTCATACCGTCCTCACGGACGATTTCGGATTGGAGACGACCGACGCCAATCGCCCGCTGTGCCGTTGCTCCTTGGCGGCGCGATACGCATGCAGTCTCCTGCACGCCACCGCGCGGCGCACGCCGGTGCTCGCCGATGTGACGTCGTCTTGCTGTCTGCACTTGATCCGGTTGAGGCCGGGACCCGCCGACCACCCGCCGCCGCACTCAGATCATGAGGCGAGGGATGGTCCCTGAGGAGCCCATCGATCCTCTCGTTTGTGAGACGCATCACGGAGTGCTCGATGTTGGTGGCGCGGGGGACCTGGCTGAGGCTAGTTGACTGTCAGTCTGAAGGTTTGTGTAGCCGTACCGCTGTTGTTCGTCGCGGTGATGCCGAGCGTGTAGCTGCCGGCCGTCTTTGGAGTGCCGCTGAGGGTGGCGATTCCGTTGCCGTTGCTGGTCCAGATCAATCCGGGTACGGTTCCGGTGTGGGTGATCGTGGGGGTGGGGTAGCCGGTTGCGGTGAACTGGAAGCTGAACGCGGTTCCGTGGGTGGCTTGGGCAGAGGTGGCGTTGGTGATCGCGGGGGGTTGTCGGATGGTGAAAGTGAACGTTTGGATGAATGCTCCGAGAGGGTTGGTGGCGGTGATCGTGATCGTGTATGGGCCTCCTGTGCCGGCGTCGGGGGTGCCGGCGATCGTGGCGGTGCCGTTGCCGTTGTCGGTGAAGGTGAGCCCGGACGGGAGGTTCCCGGTTTCGGTGATTCCGGGCGCCGGGTAGCCCTGGGTCTGCACGGCGAAGCTGAACGTCGAGCCGACGGTCGCGCTCGCGCTCGCGGCGCTGGTGAGTGCCGCTGGCTGGTTGACGGTCAGGACGAACGACTGGGTCGCCGACCCGGCGGCGTTCTTCGCCGTCAGCGTTAGCGTGAAGGCGCCGGTGCTGGTCGGGGTGCCGGCGATCGTCGCGGTTCCGTTGCCGTTGTTCGTGAACGCGAGGCCGCTCGGGAGCGCGCCGGAGCGCGTCACGTTCGTGGCGCTGGTGGCCGTGGTGGTCACCTGGAAGGTGAATGGCGAGCCAGCGGTCGCGGTCGCGGCTGGTGTGCTGATGAACGCCGGCACCGCCGCCGGTTGCGAGGGAGCCTTGACGGTCAGCGTGAAGCTCTGGGTGGCGGCGACCGTGTTGGCTGCGGTGACGGTGATCGTTGTCGTCCCGGCGGCCGCAGTGCCCGCGATCGTGGCGGTGCCGTTGCCGTTGTCCTTGAAGCTGACGCCGGAGGGCAGCGACCCCGTCCCCGTCAACGCTGGGGTGGGGTAGCCCTGGGTCCGTACGGCGAAGCTGAACGGCGTGCCCGCGGTCTCCCTCGCGGCCGCAGCGCTGGTGATCGCCGCGGGCTGGTTGACAGTGATCGTGAACGCCTGGGTCGTCTTCCCCGACGAGCTGGTCGCGATCAGCTTGATCTCATAGATCCCGTGGTCGCTGGCCGCCGGCGTCCCGGACAGCGTCGCGGTCCCCGGAGCCGATGAGCTGAACGTGACCCCCGCGGGCAGGACCCCCTGACGGGCGATCGTAGGCGTCGGGCTACCGGTTGCGGCCACCGTGAAGCTCCCGTCGGCACCGTCCATCATCGTCGTCGAGGCAGCGCTCGTGATCACGAGCGCGCCACTCTGGACCGTCAGCGTGAACGCCTCCACGGCGCTCGAGGTGGTGTTGGACGCGGTGATGCTCATCGGGAAGGTCCCGACGCTGGCCGCGCTCAGGTTGCCCGCGATTGTCGCGGTCCCGTCGTGGTTGTCGGTGAAGCTCACCCCCGCTGGCAGGGGCCCCGACTCGGACAACGACGGCGCAGGGTAGCCGCTCGTCGTGACCGTGAACCCCGCTGGCTGCCCGACCGTGAACGTAGTCGCGGTGGCGGAGGTGATCGCCGGCGGGGCGGTCACGGTCAGCACGAACGCTTGGCTGCTGCTACCGACCGTGTTCGTCGCCGTGATCGTGACCGCGTAGCTCCCGCCACTGCCCGCGCCGGGGGTCCCGGCGAGCGTCGCGGTCCCGTTACCGTTATCCGTGAACGTCACGCCCGCCGGCAGCGTCCCCGACTCTGACATCGACGGCGCAGGCGACCCCGACGCCTTGACCGTGAACGACCCGGCACTGCCCGCCGCGAACGTCGCCGATATCGCGCTCGCGATCGCCGGCGCGGCGCCAGCCGGTGAGACGGCGAACGACTGCTGGATCTGCGGTGCGGGGAGATAGTCGGCGTTGCCGGCCTGGTTGGCGTCGATCACACACGTGCCGACCCCGACGAACGAGATCGTCGAGCCCGAGATCGAGCACGAGTCTGGGCTGCTGGACGAATCGATCGTGAACACGACCGCGTTACCCGAGCCGCCGCCGGTCGCGGTCGGGGTGTACGTCCCCCCAACCAGCGCCGGACTAGGCGGCGTCGACGCAAAAGCAACCGTCTGCGGCGCAGGGTTCACGGTCTCGCCGCTGGCTAGCGTCCCTTCGCTATTACCGACGTCGCCATCGTCGCTCAGATACCTGGCGGTCACGGTGTGCGAGCCCACGGACAAGTTCGGGACCCCCTGCGAGTAGGCGACCGACTCGCCACCGACGCCCGGGCCTACCGCCACGGGGTCGCCAAGGTTGACGTTATCGACCAGGAACTGAACGAACCCCGTCGGCGGCGAGGCCTCCGAAGACACGTTATAGACATCCGCCATAAAGGTCACCGCTTGGCCGGACACCGACGGATCCAACGAACTCGACACGAAAACCTGGGTCGTCTCCGGCGTGACCGTCTGACCGCCCGCCAACGACCCGCTGCTCCCCGCGAACAACTCGCTCCCCTGATAAACCGCGCTCACAATATGCGATCCGGCATGCAACTCCCCGCCATCAGCCAAATCCACAACCGCCGTCGACGAGCTCCCCGCACCCGCCGTCAGCGACACCGATGCCCCAAAATCGCTCCCATCAATCTCGAACTGGACCGACCCAGACGGCGCCGCCGACCCCGACACATTCGCCACCGTCGCCGTAAACGACACCTCCTCCCCAAAGAACGACGGATCCACCGCACTCGACACCGACGTCGACGTCGTTGCGGGCGCGTTGACAGTCTCGCCGCCGGCTAGCGTCCCTTCGCTATTACCGACGTCGCCATCGTCGCTCAGATACCTGGCGGTCACGGTGTGCGAGCCCACCGACAAGTTCGGGACCCCCTGCGAGTAGGCGACCGACTCGCCACCGACGCCCGGGCCTACCTGCACGGGGTCGCCAAGGTTGACGTTATCGACCAGGAACTGAACGAACCCCGTCGGCGGCGAGGCCTCCGAAGACACGTTATAGACATCCGCCATAAAGGTCACCGCTTGGCCGGACACCGACGGATCCAACGAACTCGACACGAAAACCTGGGTCGTCTCCGGCGTGACCGTCTGACCGCCCGCCAACGACCCGCTGCTCCCCGCGAACAACTCGCTCCCCTGATAAACCGCGCTCACAATATGCGATCCGGCATGCAACTCCCCGCCATCAGCCAAATCCACAACCGCCGTCGACGAGCTCCCCGCACCCGCCGTCAGCGACACCGATGGCCCAAAATCGCTCCCATCAATCTCGAACTGGACCGACCCAGACGGCGCCGCCGACCCCGACACATTCGCCACCGTCGCCGTAAACGACACCTCCTCCCCAAAGAACGACGGATCCACCGAACTCGACACCGACGTCGAAGTGGTCGGGAGGTATGTGAACTGGTCAGCGCCTGACGGCGTGCTCTCCCCGACCGGAGTGGCCACCGTCACATCAACCGTCCCGTCGCTGCCAGGAGGCGTGGTCGCGGCGATCTGCGTGTCGTTGATGACGGTGAAGCTGCTCGCCGCGGTTGATCCGAAGTCGACCGCGATCACGCCCGTGAAGTTGGTGCCGACGATCGCGACCGCGGTGCCGCCGTTGTCGGGCCCGATGTCCGGGGTGACGCTCGAGACGGTCGGCGGTGGAAGGTACGTGAACGTGTCGTCAGGGTTGGTGGCGCTGGTTCCGGCCGAGTTCGTGACCGTGACGTCGACTCGCCCGTCGATGCTCGGCGGCGCCACAGCGACGAGCTCTGTGTCGGCGATGAACGTGAAGCTGCTCGCTGAGGTGGATCCGAAGTTCACGGCGGTGACGCCGGTGAACGCTGAGCCGGTGATCGTGACCTGCGTGCCGCCGACGTCGGAACCAGACATCGGACTGATGCCTGAGACCGATGGTGTCGTGGTGTAGGTGAACTGGTCGCCGCGATTGTCGGCGCTGGTTCCGCCTGGCGTCGTGACAAGCACGTCGGCTGTGCTTTGGCCGAACGCGGCCGGAGCGGTCGCAATGATCGAGGTGTCACTCAGCACCGTGAACGTGGCCGTGGAGAACCCGAAACTGACAGCGCTAGCACCAGTGAACCCCGTGCCGGTGATCGTCACCGTGGTTCCCCCGGCGGGCGTACCGAAGCTCGGATCGATGACCGAGACCACTGGTGGGGGTGGCTGGACCGTGATGTCCTGTTCGACTCCGGGGGCAGCCGACCAGTCGCCATTGCCGGGCTGGTTGGCAACGAGGCGGCATGTGCCGACGCCAGCGAAGTTCACCGTGTCGTCATTGATGTAGCAGACGTTTGATGAAGAGCCCGCGATGGAGAAGACGACGGGGAGACCAGAGGTCGCACTGGCCTGTGGCACGTAACTGCTGCCCTCGTCAGCTGGGCTCGGGTTCGCGGAGCCGAAAGTGATCGTCTGGGGCTGCTGTTCCGGCCCGTCGGCCGCGTACACGAGGGCGCTGCCCTGGATGGACCCTACAGCCGTCCCGCCTAGCAAGACTGTTTCGCCGTCAGAGGACATGGCCTGCGCCCCGCCAAGGTCGAGCGCGCCATCGGTGAACGTGGCGGCGGGCGCCGGCGGCGTCGCCGTCCAGCCTCCCGATGGCTCGCTATACATCGAATTCCCTGAGGGTTCGCCGCCACCGTTGCTCAACAGGACCACCGACCCGTCAGGGGTAACGGCCACGACGGAGCCGAAACCGCTGCCTCCCGTGAACGTCGTCATGGCCGCGGTAGCCGGTACGGTTGCCGGCCACCCGCCAGACGGCTGGGTAAACAGCAACGCGGCCCCGGATGCCGCGTTGAGGCCACCGTAATCCAGCGTACCAACGAGTGCGACCTGCCCGTTGGACGACAGGGCGACCGACGCGCCAAGCCGCCACTCAGAGCCGGCGGCGTCGGTGAACGAGACGGAGGGTTGAGGGTTGGGGTCCCCTCCCCAACCGGTCGGCGGCTCGGTGTAGAGGTATGCCGCGCCGTCCCCGAAATCGGTGCCCCCGTCATACGCGCCTACCAGGGCCTGCGAGCCGTCCGGTGATAGCGCCACCGCCGCGCCGAAGCTGCCCTGGGCGCCGGCGACCCCATCCAGGTCGGCCGACAGGGACCAGCTGGCACCCGAGCCCGTATAGATGTAGGCCACCCCGTCGGAGCTGTCATAGCCCGGCGCGCCCAACAACGCCACCTCTCCGTTGGAAGACAACGCCACTGATTCTCCCAGCTCTTCGCCTGAGCCCGACGCTGCCGGGAAAGCGAACATGGCCGCCGAGGTTGGGATGGGCGCGGTCGGCCAACCGCCCGAGGGCTCGGTGTAGAGATACGCGCCCCCGTCTCCTGAGGGCGCCCCAATCAGCGCCGTCGAACCGTCAGCCGACAGCGCCACCGAGGACCCGAAGAACTCTTCCGCGCCGGGGCTCCCGCTGAACGTGGCCGTAGCCGACGTGGGCCAGCTGCCCCCCGAATCGGCATAGAGGTACACGGCCCCGTCGCCCGAGTTCGCTTCGGGCGCGGCGACCAATGCGGTCTGACCGTCGCCCGAGAGCGCCACTGCGTCCCCGAACCCGTCTCCACCCTCGCCGACCAGTATCGGTGCTGGGTCGACCAGCGTCGCCACAGGGGCCGTCGTCGGCGCTACGAAGGGGTCAATCGTAACCGGGTAGACCGCATCCTCGTCATCGACCACGATCTGGAGTCGAGTCCCGCTGACGTTGAGGTGGGCAGGCAAGAGTCTTCCGCGGGCATCGATGGCTCGAAGCCCCTCGTACGTCATGACCGGTCCCCCCGGACCGGAGACCACCAGGCCGCCCGAGACCCCGCGGGCTAAGTACACGTGGCCATCGTACGTAAGGACAAGCGAGAACTGCTTACGTGGATCTCGCGGCCGGCGAGACAGCGTGAAGCCCTGCTCAAATCCTGACAAGGTCGCCTTGTACCACGCGGTAACGCCTTGTCCGAGGGCCTCGGTAGTACGTGAGCCGCCGAACACGAACGAGCCCGATGAGAACGGCACTTGCGTCACCCGGCCGATCGACTCGGGCCGCAGGACGAAGCTGTCACCCGGCGCCTTTCTCGTCGTGAACGAAACCGCGCCACCCTTGCCCCAAGAGAGGGTCAAACCCGCGGGCGAAGTGACCGGTTCATCTCGGAGCGTCCTGTCGATGACAGCCTGCAGCCCAGGTGGGACACTGACCGAGCGAGAGAGCCCGGCCCTGCGGGCGTCGACGGTGGCATGCGCGCCTACCATGGCGCATTTCGCCCGTGCCGCCGCCCAATGACGCGCCAAAGCGTCGGTGCTGTCCGACCGCCCGGTGACGAAGGAACGGGCAACGAATTGCTGCTCGGTCGGGCGACAGAAGCGCGACGACCGAGCCAAAGGAGCCGACGACGAGGAGCCTCGCACGGGCCGCGCGGCAGCCGCCCGCCCACCCTGGGCCAGCGAGAGCGCCAGAACCGCAAGCGCCCCTACGGCTGCGAGAGCAACTCCGACCAAGAGGTGCTTCCCAGCACCTTCGCTTCGGCCGCGCTCACTGCTCACGCCGCCACCCCCGACACAGACCGCGGCGCGCCACCAGAACCGAGCCGCCGACCGGTCGCGGAGCCCTCGACGAGCAACTCATGGTGAGATGTCCGTGCTGTCGATAGACGTGACACCCGTCCTCGCGCAGCTGCACCCGCTCGATGCTTCGCGCGCACCTCGTCGCCCGCTGTCCGGCCGTCATGAACTGGTCGATCGGCCGCATCGCGCTGGGCTTGTATACGACGAACTCCGTCGCCGCTCATGTCGACCTCACCCGGCGAGGGCGTCGGTAGTCATTTGCCGCGTACTCTATTGCCCCGCGCTGCCGTTAGCATAGGGAGTTCCGCCCATATTTAGCGCCCGATCTCCGTATCGCTGAGGCCGGCTGCGTCCGCGACGGATCAGCTCGCGGCGCGAGGCGATCCCGAGCTTTTCGTAGGTGTAGAAGCCGTCCTGGACCGGAACGCACTCCTCCACAACCGCCCGCCCGATTTGTCTGGTGCAACACACAATCGGACGCGGTCGACACCGCCAAGAGGAGCCTCCGCGCGCCCCCTCGCTGTGGACGGGCGAGTGCAACGGTCGTTAGCGCGCTGGCTCTTGCGTCCTGAATGAGGATGCAGAAAGCGGGCCCGGGCACCCAAAACATAGGCGCACGGAGAGCCGCCCAGGCTCGATTACCTACCGCACGTGCTGGACCGACGTTGGCGGCAAAAAAGAAAGTCTCGCCGGCCACGACGGCACTGTCGATGCGCCGCGAGTGGATGCCCTGTGCTCCGCTGCTCTGGCATCAGGTGGGCATCCGAGCCTTGACCCGGATGCCCAGCCTGATCATCAACCCTGTTAGGAGCCGAGGTTCACGCCGCCAACACGAGGTCGAGCGCTCGCTGCTTGAGCGAGGTGTCCTCGAACGAGCGCTGCACCTGATTGCTGCGGCGGGCGTAGCGGCGTCCGTAGTCGAGCTGCTCGGCGATCGCGTTGAACGCGACCCATTTGCTGCCGGGGCTGTTGCCAGTGGTGTCGCCTGCTAGGCCGCGACCACGGAAGATCGCGAGCACGTGCTCCATCGCTCGTTCGCGGTTCGCGCGGGCCCGCGGACCGGTGTCATCGTCGATCGTCCAGAGGTGGCGCAGCACGCGATGCTCGAGCGCCGGCGCCGAGATCGCCTCGAGCGCCAACCGGTCGGCGAGCGCCTTGAAATGCTCCCGATAGTTGATCGTCATACCGAGCACCTGCCGGGCTTCGACGAACATGGTCTGGAGATTGCCGGTGTGCCGGAAGCGGAACGTCCGCCGCGCATTCTCGCCATGCTCGGCCCGGCGGAGCGCGGCGCCGAGGGTGTTGGCGCACACGATCCGGATCGGCGTGACCGCCGCGGTGACCGCCATCGAACCGTCGTGGCTGTTGGCCACGTAGATGTAGGTCGCCGACTGGTCGCCGCCGAGCTCGACGTATTCAGGCAGCCGGGCCAGGCACCAGACGCGTCGACCGCCCCACAGGCTGCCGGCGGTCTCGAAGTGAAGCTCCGAGCCGATCAGCGCGTCGAGAAACTGAAACGCGTCCCGGTTATCGACCACCTCGTACTCGTCCGACACGATCCCGAGCACCTCGCCGGTGTCCTCGCGCAGGTTCGCATTGAACCCCCTGGCCGGAAGGAGCTCGGCGGGGTGTCGTGAGCCAAAGTCGTCGATCCATTCCGGGTGCTTGACGACCAGCACATCACCGTGCGTAACCTGCCAGCCGAGCCCGGCCTTCTCAAGCGCCTCGTCGATCGAGCGGGGGTATTGGTCGAGGACGGCGCCGAGGCCGTGCCAGGGCATCTCGCGCACGCTGAACATGCTGTCGTTGTTGGTGAGTCCGTGAGACATGGGTGTCCTTCCAGTTGTCGAAGTGAATGCCGGAGCGGCACACGCCGCCCCGGGGTATTGCCATGGGCGTAGTGCCCGTACGTCCTGTCCGTCCGCCGCGCCGGTTTGAATCCGGCGTTAGCCGTCGAGCCGATCTGCCAAGGAGGAGTGCCGTGCCCCTGACCCAAACCCAGCTGGTGAACGCGGTCGCTGAGCGGGCCGAGGTGTCCAAGGCCGATGCCAAGCGGGTGCTGGCCGCGCTCGACGAGGTGGTGCTCGCCGAGCTCGGAAACGCCCAGAAGGTCCGGATCGGCGGGCTGGTTCAGCTCACGCCGCGCGTGAAGCCCGCCACCAAGAAGCGTCAGGGCCGCAACCCGGCGACCGGCGAGGCGATCACCATCGCCGCCAAGCCGGCCAGCGTCGATCTGCGCGCCCGCCCGCTCACCAAGGCCAAGGGAGCACTGCCCTCAGTGCAGAAGGCGCGGCGCCGGATCGCCGCCTGAGCCCACTCACCCGGCTATCTCACCGTCGGTTGGACCGCCTCCCGGCCGCCTGCGGTCGGGCGGCGGTTGGCAGCCGGCGTCGGTCAGGAAGCGCGCGAAAGCCAGCCGGTCGCGCTCGGGATGAAACGGCTCGGCCCCGTCGCGCAGGAGCGCCGCGATCCGCTCGAGGTCAAAGAGCAGCGCGAGCTTGCCCGGCGGGTCATCCCACTCACCGCAGTCGTAGCGCTCGACCCAAGCGGCCAGCGCGGCCAGCGCCTCGACCTGCACCCGGTCCTCCCACCAGCCCGAGCGAACGCCGAGGTGGTAGCGGGCGCGGAGTGCGCACACGTCGGACCACAGCTACTCCCACCACCGCCACCGCTCCCGCGGCAACAGGTCGTTGGGTGTCATCGGCCAGCGGTGCTGGCCGGGGTCGAGCTCGTCGGGCCCGATTTCTAGCCATTCGCTCATTTGCGCTCCTCAATGGCGGGAGTCGTCGTGTTGCCGCTCAGCGAAGTTGTGTATGTGAAAGCAAGTTGACCCCCGGTTGGAAGGAGCGCGGCTTCCGCGCAACGCGAGCGTCCCAGGGGCTGCCGGCGAAATACCGAGGAGCGAGAGAAGCGGGTCTCGCCAACGCCGTCCGGTCCGCGGCGCTGCTGCTTCCAGGCAAAGGGGGCGGTAAAGCGGTACCGCTGCGTCTCGATCGAACCACCACTGTTGCCCGTCGGCGGGTTCGCTTCTGCTATTGACGGTCGAGCACTAGCAGCCGTGGTCGGCTCCGGCTAGCACGGTGCGATCCGAGACGGGTCCGCCATCGACCGGCCCGGATCGCACTCATGCCGCTCGTCGGGTCCATAGCGAAGCGGCGATTAGTTCCTCACAGAGTCCCGATTGATGTGGTGGCTGACATCCGAGATAGTGCGTCCTGCGGTGGCCGGAACCGTCTTTATCGCGCCCTACATCGTCACCACCCCAAAGCTCTTGCGAAGGGAGCGGCGCAAAGCGGAGCGGCGCATCGGCTGGGTGCCGACGGATATCGCGGAGGGCTTCATGGCGGCTGTTGATGCGGGCGAATGGCGCTACGACACCGCCGACGACCCGTCTTTCTACACGGCACGCCATTTGCAGGGCGGCTCCCTCTCGTGGGGGATCTGCCGCCGCAACGTGCGTAATCCCCTCAGGAAGGGTGACGTGGTTGCCTTCATCGGCTTCGAGGAGCGCGACGGTGTGGTGACGTACCGGTTCTGTGCGTACGCCACAGTGGCGGAGAAGGTGGCAGCCTGCGCGATCTGGAAAGACGACGACCTCGCCGTGTATCGCCGGTATCTGAACCTTCTAATGCGGGCGATGGACGGCGAGTTCCAACACTATGAACCGCATCCTGCGGGCACCCACCCGTACTGGCTCTGGGAGATGACGCGCGGTAACGGGTGGCAGAAGAAGGATTTCAAGAAGTACAAAGATCCCAACGGTGGTATGACGGTCAGGCTAGGGAACGACACCGCCGGAGACGACAGGCCCATCGGTCTCGGCGAAAACTACGTGATCTTCGAGCGCGACCACCCGAAAACGTTCGTCGTCGATGACCCCCTGCCAGTTGCGTACCGCAAAAAAGCGACCGACACGAGTCATGGGGGACGGATGGCTTTGCCAACGCCATCAGAGAGATGACACTGAGCAGATCAGACAACCCGGACCGGGAGACGCTCTACGACCGTGGAAGAGAGGGCCACCCTCGGGCGAACCCAAACACGCACGTTCGCCTCCATCACGAGGTCGATGCGAACTCTTGGCGTGCCGAAGCGTCTGCTCTTCTTGAGTGTTTCGGCTGTCGGTCACTGACCTAGTTCGCACAATTCCTGCTCGGGGTCGCCGGTGCCGAAGCCATAACAAAGCGCGGGAAAGCGCCACTCTGGGGGTCGCTTTCCGCGACGAGTAAGACCTTCACTGACCTGAGCAAACGCGCATCCCTTGGGCTAGCAGCATCAGCGTCGACGCGCGTGTGAGACCGCTGGATCCGCCAGGCAATTCAGGAGTCCACGGGCGCGCCTGCTAACCGCGCTAAGGAGGTGGGCTGGCGAACCATGTCGTCAGCTTTCCCGGCGAGCGAAAGCGGGTGCTTGAGCTGGCTGCTCCTACCAGGCGAAAGGGGGAGCGCGGCCCACGAACGTGAGCGGCGCTCCAGTTGCATGGAAAGTACAACCGCGGCACAGGTCGCCATATCCGACCGTCCGTGTCCCGAAGTGGCGAGTTGTGGCGGTATGTTGGCTCTAACTCACTGCTCGGGAGTCACTGCCGCAGCGAGCTCTATGGCTGACGCTTGTGCCCGACGCTCGGGATGCTGCATCTCGACGGCTTCGGAGGTCGAAGCCACCGCGTAGCCCGAGGGGCGGCCGCCACGCGCAAGGTCGAAATCAGTTGGCCTCGGGCGCGTCGACCGCGACCTCGCCGGCCTTATCGGACACGACGACGCCGTACTGGATGAGTTCTCGCCTGCTATGGATCGACTTGTCCGGCACCCGCAACGAGATGAGCCCGACGACGTCCGCCAGCGCCACCGGAGTGTCCTCGGTCGTCTCGTCCTGGTCGGCGACGAGCGATATCACCAGGACGCCTCTCGTGTCGCTTTTCCCTAGGCCGTCGACCTCGGCCCCTTCGGAGACCGGGCTGGCCGACAGGAGGTTGCGCTTGTTCTCGCCGGTAAAGTCGATGCGCGGTGCCTGGCGCCGCGCCCGCCGCCAGATCGGCGCCTCCGTGCCGAGCCCATCGATGGCGAGCATGCGCCCGGGCGTCTGCCGCTGCGGCCAGATGATCGCCCAGTCCTCGATCCGCGCCTTGTCGGTGGCGGTCGCGATGAACCTGCGTAGCGGTCCTACGACTGTGTCGTAGTCGGCGTGCCAGTGCAACTCGTCAAACAACGCCAGGAATTCCTCGGCGTCGATCAAGCCCACGCGGGCATGCTGCTGCTTGTCCAAGCCGTCCGCTGCATCGTGATAGGGGAGGATCGCCGAATGCTCCGCACGCTGCAGGAGCGGGACGACGACCTTCGCAAGGTTGTCCCGGTGCGTCTTGTCGCCGCGAGGCGGGATCGACGACAGCTGGTGGAACGTTCCGACCGACGCCCGTGTCTTGACGACTGCGTTGAACATCTTGTTTCGGGCCGTCGGCTTGAGCCAGGGCAGATGCTGGCTGACCAGCGGCGGGATCTGCCGCGGCTCGACGATGGGCTTGCCGTCCTCGTCGAGGCCGGCGTACTTGCCCAGCTCGTCGCGGAACGCCTCCTCGTCGAGCAGCAGCGCCTCGAACGCCTCGTAGAGGTCGAAGTGGTCATCGCGACGGATGTACAGCCGCACGAGGTCGTCATAGCCCTCGCGAAACCCGAACCACCGCCCTGCCTGCATCAGCGTGTCCGCCTGCCCGGCCTTGCGGCGGAAATACGAGACGGTCAGCCCTTCGACGGTGAAGCCACGGCTGAGTTTGGCCCCACCGACCAGGATGCGCCAGACCCGGCCCTTGTCGAAGTCGAGCGCCTCCTGCTGGTCCTGGACGTTCTTGTCGGAGTTGACGATCAGCACGGGGTCGGCGCCGGCGCTCGTCATCTCGGCGATTGTCTCGGCGACGTGCTTCTTGACCGCGTCGAACGACGCGGGGATCGGCTCGCCGTCCGCGCGCGCCTCCATCACCTCGGCATAGTCGTCGTCGAACAGCTCGCGCAGCCGGGCCAGGCCTTCGCCGGAGGTGAACTTCCCCGTGCTCCACAACTTGCGGACGACGGCAGCAGACGCCGCGTGCTCGGCCTGGCTCACAGCTTCGTGGACAAGCATCGTGTGGTGCCGGTAGACGCGGCCGGTCTGCGCCTCCCGGTACTTCTTGATTGCCCCGCTCAGGACCCACGCGTCGAGCGCCTTGCGGAGCTCGCGTTCGTGCATGGCGGGCCGATGCTCGGGATCGCCCTTGACGGCGCGGACATATGCCGATTCGTTCGACGTGGCGACGGTCTTCGCCGTGCCCTCCCAGTCGGCGTCGACGTCGTGGAACTCTTGGACGCCCATGTACCCCGCCGGGCGCGGCAAGGAAAGGACGAAGTCCGATGGGAAGAGGTTCGCCTCGTCGTCGGGATCGATGAACACGTTGGCGAACGGCGTCGCCGTGTAACCGACGTACTGGGCTCGCGGCACGAGCCCGACGATCTCGGTGATCAGCTCGTTGATCTTCGTACGCTCGGCGGACTTCTTGGGGTCCTTGGTGTTGACCGATGCCAAGTCGGACTCGTCGTCGATGAGCAGCGCCGGCAGCTCCTGGAGCATGGACTGTAGCGGCTTGAGATCCTTGATGAGCTTCTTCAGCGGCGCCGAGTTCTTCTTGATGATGACGACGTAAGCGTCCGTATGGAACAGGTTCTGGGCCGCGTTCAGCGGCTGCGTCTTGTCCACCCGGTCGTAGCGCAGCTGGGACATGCCCTGGGGGAGGCTCTTGTAGTCGGCGCAGTGCGTCGTGACGCGTCGAATGCGCGCTGCGCCAGGCTGATCGAGCGCGGCTTGAGTGTGCTTAACGAACTTGTCGGCAAGCCAGTCCTCGTCCTGCTGGTAGTCCAGGCCCTTAGCGACCTCGGGGTCGTTGGGGTCCTGGCCAGCGAGCACGTTCTCGACGCCCATTAGCTCCATGTCGATGCGACGCTGCGTCTGGGCGCGCAGGATCTCGATGGTGCCGGTCGTCACGACCACGAGCCGGTAGCCGGCGTCGATCGCCTTGGCGATCACGCCCGTGAAGTTGGCGGTCTTGCCGCTCTGGACATAGCCAACTACCAGGCCCTTCGTCCGCTTGATCTCCGCCCGGGTCGGGTCCGTCAGCCGCTCCACCACCGCGCTGGTGCTCTGGTCGAGCGTGGTGATGGAGGACGCGGGCCACTGCTTGACCTGGGTGAGGTAGTTTTCGTAGTCGTCCCAGTAGCGCGTGCTCCGCGTGTGACGCACCTCGTCGTACCACGGCTCGAACTCGCGCGAGATCACGACGAGTTCGTGGACGTGGACTGGGACGGCGTCCCGCAGCACCGCTTCGGCCTGCTCGCTGAGCCCGAGCTTCGCCACGACCACGACGCGACGCGCGAGGGATCCCGATCCGGTCTCATGGCCGTCGGGGCCGTCGAGCTTCAGATCTTCGCTCGCGTCCCACTTCGCGAGCGCGAGGCGCAGCTGGATCATGCCCGCGTCGTTCGTCGGTGCGGCACCGACGAACGCCAACAGATCCTGCTCCGACACGGGGTGCCCGGCGAACAGCTCGAGGGCCGGGAGAAGCGGCCGCGGAGCTTGCTCGGCCAGTCCGACGAGCAGGTTCTTCAGCGGCTGCGACAGGGCGAGCACAGCGTCGCTCATGCAGGATCCTCCGGGGGTTCGACGAGACCGGCGAGGGGTCCGGGCAGCGTTTGGTGGGAGAAGTTAGTGACGTCGACCCGGTAGGACAGGTCGCTCACGACGGAGAGGTTCGGAACGACCTGGCTCAGCCGGTCGCGTGTGATGGCCGGGAAGCGGTCGTCGACCGAATAGGCACGCACCTGGCTGCGCTTGGTCCAGTAGGTCGTATAGAGCTCGACGTCGTCGTTGGACCACCCCGAGGCCTCCAGCGCGTCGTCGACGCCCGGGCGGTAGCCGCCCGCCTGGGTCCGGAGCGTCGCGACGAGCTGCGCCAGGGTGCGACCGCCTTCTGCATTGCTACGCGTGAGCTGGACCGAGAGCAGTGCCAGCGGGACGCCTCGCAACGGCACGAGCTGCGTGAAGCCGTGGAGCACGTGCTGACGCTGCTCGCCGGCGGTCGTCTTGACCTCCAGATGCACGGCGTCGAAGACAAAGTCGTGCTCCTCGCTGAGCGGTCCTTGCCAGGACTGGACGGCCGGGCCAGGGCCGATCCTGCCGATCAGGTCTTGGAGCACTAACAACTCGCCGAAGAGTCCAACTTCCTTGTCTTGGCTGAGCGCCGCCTTGCCGGCGAAGGTATTGCGGTGCTCGGCGATGGCCGTCGCGACGGCCGCCGCCAGCGGCTCGCCCTCTAGTTGCAGCCGATCGGCGACGGTTACCAACAGCCCGTACGCGCCATGGACGTTGTCCTCGACGACGACGGTCAACTCGGCAAGTTCACCGTCGTCCGTGGCCACCAGCTTGAAGCTGATCCTGCGCAACTTGGCCACGTCCGGCTCGGGCGGCGTGAATGGCGTCGTGAGCTTGATGGTCCCGTTGGGCGGGTGGAGGTGGAGGTGGCATGCCGGTGTGCCAGCGATAGGCAACACGACGGGATTGCCGCCCGCCCAGAGCACATCGACGTTCCCCAGCGAGTAATGGCGCGCATCTTCCATCGGCTCACTCATCGCGCATCTTTGCCTCCGCCTCGACGGCCGCACCGAGGATGGCTTGCCAGAGCGCGACGTCGTCCTTGTCCTTAGGACCGAAGTTGGTGCCCTCGAAGATGTGGTGGGTAAGGAGGAACATCAGCGCTTTCAGGACGGGCGCATCGTTCAGGCTCCCCCCGCCTGGAGCGAAGAGGTGACGGTACCGCTTGTTGAGGTACAAGCTGTTCTCGCGCCGGTCGATGTCGAAGAACTGCCCATATGGCAACGGCCTCCAGCGGAAGTCGAGGCTGTCGGAGTGCGTGAACCCGAGCTCGTTCTTGATCTGGCGCCGCACGGTCGGTGCGACCCCGCGGTCAGGCTTGATGACCGGCTTGCGTCGTCGCACCTTCCTGTTCGCCGTCTTGTGGGCATCCTCGGCGTCGGCGAGGAACTGATCGAAGGTCGTCTTGTCGTCGGCGGCGGCATGCGCGAGGGCTTCGCGGAAGCGCGGCTCGAAGCGCAGGCCGGCCTTCTCCGGGTTCATCGTCAAGAGGGTCCCGATGGCCGCTGCATCATCGATCATCACGCGCGCCAACTGGCGCTGCGTGGACCGGTTGGCGACCTCCGACCACCCGCCCACCTGCAGGAGGCGGTCGTTGCGGTAGATGTAGAAGCCCTGGAATTCGACGCCCGACCTCCCCTGGATGCGGAAACCGGGGATGTCGGTCTTTGCCGGCCAGATATGGCAGCTGAGCGCCACGTCATGGCCGTCGGCGTTGGCGACGATGGTCTTCGGGTATCCCGGCCGTCCCGAGTGGGCGTACCCGAAGGGGTCGACGGCATGGACCGGGGTGGCGACCGCCTCGGCGGCGTAGTCCGCCTCGTCGACCAGGATCTCAATCTCGACCAGCTGCTTGCTGATGGGCCGGTGGAAGGTCACCCCAAGGTGTGCGCGAAGCTTGAGCTCGGTCTGCGTCATCCAGGTCCGTGCCTCGTCGAGGCTGGCGCCGCGGTAGGTGCTCCGCAGTTCGGTCCAGACGACCGTGGTGCCGTCGCGGCGACCCGTCTGCACTTGCCGCACCTCCTGCATCGCGGCTGCTGCGGCTGGCAAGAGCCGCTCGCAGGAGAAGTCGTGCGAGTAGTCCTTGCGCCTGATCCGCCGCCCGACCGGGGCCGCATCCTCCCGGCTCGACCAGACCGTCAACACGTCGCTATGGCTGAACGAGGCCGCCTTCATGCCGACGCCGAAGTGACCGAGATCGTGCGTGCCGTACGCTCGCCGGTGCCCTAGGGTCATGGCGTCGTCGGCGCGGTCGGCGTCGATGCCGTATCCGTCGTCAATGATCTCCACCTGGACGAGCCGGTCGTCCTTCGTGAGCAGCCGCACCGAGACCCGGGTGGCCTTGGCATCTAGGGCGTTGTCGACGAGGTCGGCGATGGCCGACTCGAAGGTGTGGTGCGTCCCCAAGGCTTTCACCAGACCCGCGTCCGGCTTGAGCTCGATGGTGTCGACGACGTCCGGTGCAGCCACCATGTTCAGGTGCTGACCGTATCGGATTCGTCGCTCGGCTAGTCCTGGCGGGCGAGCACTGCGAGTAGTCCTCGACTGCCACGTCACAGGCCCACTCGCCGAGCCAAGATGAGTTGCGAGTTGGACGGAGGCTGTTGCACAAACCAGCGGCGTTGGCGCCAAGCAACAACGGGCTGGCGAGCCGCCCGAATCGGACGCGTCAGGAGCGCTCCTGACGGCCTCCGCGGGATCGCCCCGATTGATTTGTCTTGACACGCACCCGTCGTATTGGCGCTCGATCACAAACAATTTCCGGTCCGTCACCTTTGTGCAACAGCCTCGACGACAAGCGACAGCGCGATGCGTGGAGTTGTCCCGTTTTCGACGACACTTGAACGCTTCCGGTCGTAAGCCGGGGAAAGTGAGGTTCTGGTGCCGAGAACGAGGCCGCCGTATCCCGAGGAGTTCCGTCGTGAGGCGATCCGTCTAGCCCAGCTCGGCGATCAGCCGCAGCGGAAGTTGGCGAAATCGCTGGGGATCTCCGACGTCACGTTGCGCCATTGGTTGAAGGAGGAGAAGGCCGCGAAGGGGGAGCGCCCGGGCGGGCTGAGCGCAGATGAGCGCGAGGAGCTGACGCGGTTGCGGGATGAGAACGCGACGTTGCGGATGGAGCGGGAGATCCTGAGAAAAGCAGCGGTCTTCTTCGCGAGGGAGGACGACGGGCGGTAGGCGAGGCGTACTCGTTGATCGCCGCGGAGAAGACCCACTATCCCGTCGCCGTGATGTGCCGCGTTTTCGGTGTGAGCCGGACTGGCTTTCATAACTGGGAGCGCCGAGCGCCGTCCGATCGGGCGCTCACCGACGCGTGGCTGACCGAGAAGATCAAGCTGATCCACGAGCAGAGCCGGGGCGTGTACGGGACGCCGAGGATCCAGGCCGAGCTCCGCATCGAGCACGATGTCCGGGTCTCTCGCAAGCGGGTCGCCCGCCTGATGAAAGCCGCCGGTATCGCGGGCGTCAGGCCCCGCAAGCGGTGGAATACGACGATCCGGATCCCTGGGATCACCCCGGCACCGACCTCGTCGAGCGCGACTTCAACCGTTCCGGTCCGAACGTGCTGTGGGTCGCTGACATCGAGCGCCACGAGGCGCTGTGAACCGTGCGGTGGTGAAAGGACACCGCGGTGAGCCTGTCGCAGCAGGCTTGTGCAAGCTGGGGGCAGCCTACCCCGTCGGGACGGGCGGGTATGGGTGGCAAGCAGCCCCGACAACGACGGGACGGGCCAGCACTGTCAGATGGCCTGGGTCCGGCAAGCGAGACGGGAAGGTGTACGAGAGAAACCAGCGTCCGAACGCTCCTCAAGAGCAGACCACCAGCTCTAACCTGACGGATCTGGGCTGGGCAGCAGCGCGCATCCGCGCTTTGGCGTGGAGAACTCCTTGGCTGGTCAATGTCGTCGGCCGGGAGGCCACGGTGAAAGCCTGCGGCGTAGCCGTGGCGAAGCTGCAGGGGCATAGTTGGTCACCTAACCCGACAAACGGTCCGCAGTGAACGTGGGAACGATCCTGGTGGCCCCCTCACCGGTCAGCATGATGCTGGCGGGCGGGAAGGCGCGTCGTCGGCTGATGCCGTCGGGATCGGGCGTAGGACTCGTAGTAGTCGCCGGAGTCACGACCGGCCGCGGAGGGCGGGAAAGCCGTCCACAGGGCGAAGGGGTCCAGCAGGTTCGCAGCATGCAAGGATCGTGGGGAGGTCGCTGGTGAATACCGGCGCGCCGTGGCCCAACCTCGAAGAGGCCGAGCCGCGGGTACTCGCGATGCAGACCAAGCTGCACCAATGGGCGATCAGCGATCCTGATCGTCGGTTCGATGATCTGTACAACCTCGTCTATGACCCGGCGTTCCTTGTTGTGGCGTGGGACAGGGTCAGGAGCAACAAGGGTGCACGCTCAGCCGGCATCGATGGGATCGCTCCGCGGTCCATCGAGCCGGGCGGCGGGGAGTTCCTGGAGGGCATTCGAGACGATCTGAAGGCCCGCCGGTACACCCCCAGCCGGGTGCGGGAGAAGCTGATTCCCAAGGCGTCGGGGAAGCTGCGTCGCCTGGGGATCGCGACCGCCGCCGACCGAGTCGTGCAGGCCGTGTTGAAGCTGGTGCTCGAGCCTGTCTTCGAGGCGGACTTCAAGCCGTGCAGCTACGGCTTCCGTCCGAGACGTCGGGCTCAGGACGCGATCGCCGAGATTCACTACCTCGGGACACCCGCTCGCAATTACGAGTGGGTTTTCGAGGCAGACATCACGGCGTGCTTCGATGAGATCTCGCACTCTGCCCTTCAGGAACGGGTGCGGCGTCGAGTCGGGGATAGGCGCATCCTTGGGCTGGTGAAGGCGTTCCTTCAAGTCGGCATTCTCTCCGAGGATGGCGTTGACCGGAACACGATCACCGGCACTCCACAAGGCGGGATTCTCTCACCGCTGCTGGCTAACATCGCCCTGTCGGTACTGGACGAGCACTTCACGCGCAAGTGGGAAGCGCTCGGACCGGACTGGCAGCGCGCCAAGCGCCGCAAAGCTGGTGTCCCGGCCTACCGCCTCGTCCGCTACGCGGACGACTTCGTGGTCATGGTCGGCGGCACTCGCGAGCACGCCGAAGCGCTCTGGGATGAAACCAGCAAGGTGCTCGCTCCGATCGGCTTGCGCCTATCGGAGGAAAAGACGAGGGTCTGCCATATCGACGAGGGGTTCGACTTCCTCGGATTTCGCATCCAGCGGCGATCCTGGCGAGGGCGGACCGGTAAGCGGGCGGTCTACACCTACCCATCCAAGAAGGCCCTGGCCTCGGTGATGGACAAGGTCAGAAGGATCACCCGCCGACGGAAGCATCGAACGCTCGCTGACCTGCTGCGCCTGCTCAACCGGGTGCTGCGGGGATGGTGTAACTACTTCAGACACGGCGTGTCCGCCCAGACATTCAGTTACCTCGACCACTTCACGTGGTGGCGGGTGGTTGCCTGGATGCGCAAACGACACGACGGGCTGAACTGGGGAACGCTGCACCGCCGCTACCTCCCAGGATGGGAAATCCGCGACGGGCAGACCGAGATGTTCCGGCCACAGAAGGTAGCGGTCGATCGCTACCGCTACCGGGGCAACCAAATCCCCACACCATGGGCGAGCAATGCGGCATGAGCCTGTGGAGAGCCGGATGCTCAGAGATGGGCACGTCCGGTTCGGAGGGCGGGTCGAGGAAACGGACCGGGCGAAATCCCGGACACCGCGCCTCGGCCCGACCCCTACACCTACCTGCGCACCGGCGAGGGCTGGCTATACCTCGCCGCGGTCCAGGACACCTACTCCCGGCTGATCGTCGGCTGGTCGATGGCGACCCACATGCGCGCGAGCCTCGTGGTCGACGCCCTGAAGATGGCGCTCGCCCGCCGGCGTCCCGGGCCCGGCCTGATCCACCATTCCGACCAGGGCGGGCAGTACGTCAGTCTGGCGTTCGGCCGCGCTGCACGCGAGGCCGGAATCGCGGTCTCGATGGGCTCCCGCGGGGACGCCTACGACAACGCCGTCGCCGAGACGTTCTTCGCGACGCTCAAGAAGGAGCTCGTCAACCGCCGCACCTGGCCGTCGCGACTCGAGCTCCAATCGGCAGTGTTCGAATACATCGAAGCGTTCTACAACCGGGAGCGCCGGCACTCCACCCTCGAGATGCTCTCCCCAGCCGCGTACGAACAACTACGACTCTCGACGCTCGGTGGTTGAGATCAATCGCTCGAACAACAACAATCAATATCAACACAACACCAACACCAGGTGTCACGCAAACCGGGGCAGGTCCAGAGGAGCGCGGCGATGCACAGCCGGGCTGTCGCTTCGAGGCAAAATGAGAAGGACGGGGGATGGCTGTCTTGACAGTGAAGCGGGTCACAGCCGAGCCAGGACGCCTTCCCTGCTCCTCGCCCAAATACAGACACCAACCGTGTGGCGGACCCGTCGACACGCCAGACGTCGTTAGAAATAACGGCGTCGGTTGGAAGCTGCTACTGAAACTGCGCATCCGTTGGTAGACCGGCCTCGCGGCGGCAACGGGGTCAACTGCGTTTCGCCAACACAACTACGGGGTTCAACTACGTCTCACATACACAACTTCGTTGAGCGGCGACACGTCGTATTGGGGTTCAGAGCCCGCGGCCGCCGGGACACGCCCGCCAGTGTGTGCAATAGCGTGGGCTGCACTTCCAGCTCGTCGGGTCAGCGAAGCCCCACGGCTGGTCGGGTCCGTAGCGCTCGTAGGCGGCGGCGATCTGGCTGGGGGCTAGGGCCACCCGGGCGAGGAGTCCGCGGAGCTGGCCGGTGGTGCGCGTGGTGCCGACGAGCGATGCGCTCATCTGCTTGCGGCGCTTGCCGGGCTATGTTGCGCCGGGAACTATGTTGCTGCCCACGCTCGACTGGGTGATCAGGGAGCTGACGTAGCCGATGTAGGATCGGGTGAACCACTTGGAGTCGTGACCGATCGACAACGTCAGGAGATCCGCCGGGAACGCTACGACCGGCCGGCTGAGGAGACCGATGACGCCGTTCACGCTCGCTGAAGCCGGCGTGGTGCACTGGGCTGAAGGTGGCTGCTGGCTTGCTCAGCCGCACGGTTCGACAGATGCGCCAGGGGCCACGGAGTGATGCTCGCCGATCACGAGGAGCGCTTTCGGTGGATCGCGAACGAGTACCTTGAGCGTCCCGCTGGGGACTACGCCGAGCTGTTGCGTCGCGGCCATGTGAGCTCTCCGAAGGGTGTCGATCCCGACGTGTGGCGCGAGGAGATTCGCCGCAAGGCGCGTCAGGACAAGATTCGGGTGGTCACGAGTCGCGACAGCGACAGGGCGTTCGCGATGCTCAATCGCAAGGTTCCTGACGATCAGGCGATGGAGCTGATGAGGGACGCGTTTGATCGCACCGCGTTGTTGGGCGAGCTTGCTCGGCGGAGCGTCGAGCTGGGTCACCGGTTGAGTCGCTGGCTGGGGCATGACGATGAGTCGATCGCGTTCTGCGAGCACTGCGGTGCGCGGATCTACGCCCGACAAGGGCCGCCGACGATCCAAGACGGCGAAGCACTGATCGATCCCTGCCCGAGTCCGCGAGCTTGAGCAGAGCCTTCCACCGGCAAGCAAGGTGCGGCGACCCGCGGCGGCCCGAGTTACCATTTTGGGGACCCTTCCCGCACTGGGAGTCGGCAGGCCCGGTCAGTACGATCGCGACGCGATGATCGACCGCCCGATGCGCTCGGACGCTGCGAAGCTGAGCGACGAGCAGCTGCTGGAGAAGCTGCGCGCGTTCGGTTTGGAGGTGGACCGCGCTGAGCTTGAGCGGCTGTGCGAGGGGGCGCTGTCGGCCGAGGAGGTCGCGTGGCCGCTGCTGGACCGCTCCGGGGTCGCGGGCAGGGAAGGCCGACCGAACGAGGATTGGGTCTGGCTGTGCCTGCTGGAGCTGTGGCGGCGGTGGTGGCCTGAGCGGGTGTGCGTCGAGTTCCTCGCCGACAAGATCCAGGCGGGCTACGACGCGCTGGAGCGCCGGGAGGAAGCGGGCGCGGCCACGGTCTGGCTTGACGCGTGGTCGGACGTTGTGCGGATCTGCGAGCTGACGGGGATCGACTCGATCCGGCGGTTCGATGATCGCTGCCCGATGTACCAGTCGCTGTTCAACTGGAGCCAGGATCTCGAGGACGCGCTCTGGAACGCCGGGCTCAAGGATCCCGAGTTCCTGCGCGCGCGGATCGCGGTGTGCGAGGAGGCGCTGCGGCGGTTCCCGGACGAGGACGAGCTGATGGTCGAGAACCGCCGGCGCGCGATTGCCGAGTCGTACTTCGAGCTCGGTGAGACCGACAAGGCGGAGGGGCTGTTCGAGCATTGGCTCGCGGCCGACCCTCGCTGGGGGTGGGGCTGGATCGGTTGGGCCGATTTGCACTTCTTCTTCGACAGCCGGCCGAAGGACTACGGCCGGGCCGAGGAGCTGCTCGACCGTGGCTACTCGACGTCGGGCGTCAGGGACCGGGCGGACATCGCCGACCGGCTCGTGATGCTGTATCGGGAGACCGGCCGTGACGAGGAGGCAGCGGCGCTCGGAGCCGATGCCAAGCGGATCAGCCGTTCGAAGTCCGGCGTGAGCGTCCGGCGGACGATCGACCTCAAGGACGCCGGCGACCGTGCCGTCGTGCGCGACACGGCAACCGCCACCGTTGACGGTGAGGGACTCCCGCTCGACCGCCTGACGGAGATCGTCGAGGCGCTGGACGCCGCTCGGCCTTCGATCCATCCAAGGCAAGTAACGAAGGTGGGACGCAACGCTGCGTGTCCGTGCGGGAGCGGCCGCAAGTACAAGAAGTGCTGCGGCTCGGGCCCTGACTGATCGGTCACCCCTGACAGATCCCGCTCGGCAGCGGCCACCGGGAAGAGACGTCGGGGTCGGTAGCCCCGTCGGACGCGGAGAGGCGAGCGCAACATATTTCGGCTGGCGTGGCCGAGGGTTGTGCCCTCTGTTGATCTCTTGAGAGGAGGAGGGCATGGCCGAACCAGCGCCTGATCGTGTACGGGTGAGCGGCCCATTGGCCGCGTACGCCGACGGGTTCTTCGTGGATCTCGTTGAGCAGGGGTACCGGCTGTGGCCGGCGCAGCGGCATCTGGAGTTCCTGGCGTCTGTGAGCCGGTGGATGGAGGCCGAGGGGCTCGGCGTTGATGAGTTGACCTCTCGGGCGGTGGCGCGGTTCGTTGCCGAGCGCCGCCGGCTTGGTTACCGGAGCAGCGTGTCACCGAAGAGCCTGCGGCCGTTGCTGGGCTATCTCGACCGGCTTGGCGTGCTCCCCGCCGGCGATAGCGAGCCGCTCACACCTGTCGATCGGCTACTCGCCGAGTTCCGCGGCTATCTGCTGGTGGAGCGCGGGGTGACGCCGGGCACCGTCGGGGTGTATGAGCCGGTCGCGCGCCTGTTTCTCGGGGAGCGGTCCGAGCCGATCGCCGAGGATCTGGCCCGCCTCTCCGGCCGGGATATCCACGCGTTCGTGTTGCGCGAGGCACAGCAGCGCAGACAACGGGCGGCCGAGTTGATGGTGTGCGCGCTGCGGTCGCTGCTGCGGTTTCTGCACGTCGAGGGCTGGATCGCGACGCCGTTGGCGGCGGCGGTGCCGTCGGTACGCAAGCGACGGGACGGTCTGCCCCGCGGGCTTGCCGGCGACCAAGTCAGCCTGTTGCTGGCCAGCTGCGACCGCGACACCGCAACCGGGCGGCGAGACCTCGCGATCCTGATGCTGCTGACGCGGCTCGGGCTGCGCCGCGGCGAGGTCGCGGCATTGGAGCTCGATGACGTGAACTGGCGGGCCGGCGAGATCGTGATCGCCGGCAAGCGCTCCCGGCATGACGCCCTGCCCCTCCCGGTCGATGTCGGAGAGGCGCTGGTGGATTATCTGCGCCACGGTCGTCCTCGTGGTTTCGGCCGTCGGCTGGTGTTACCGGCTCGCGCGCCGTATCGCGAGCTGTCGCCGGGCGCCGTGAGTGCCGTGGTCGTCCGAGCTTGCAAACGGGCGGGACTGGAGCGGATCGGCGCTCACCGGCTGCGTCACACGATCGCCAGCGAGTTACTGCGCCGCGGCGCGCCGCTGCCGGAGATCGGCCAGCTGCTGCGCCACCAGAGCATCGACACCACCGCCGAATACGCCAAGGTCGACCGCATCGCCGTGTCGCAGCTGGCGCTGCCGTGGCCGGGGAGCAAGTCATGAGCCCGCTCGCCGAGGCAGTCACCGAGTACTTGCAGCTGCGCCGGGCGCTCGGCTACAAGCTCGAGCGCGAGGGTCGCGAGCTGCCCAAATTCGTCGAGTTCCTCGAGCAGCACGACGCGACGGTGATCACGACCGAGCTGGCACTGGCGTGGGCGATCCAGCCAGCGGACGCGACCCGGCGCTACTGGAACCAGCGGCTGACGATGGTCCGCAGGTTCGCGCTCCACCTGCAAGCGTTCGATCCGCGGACGGTCGGGTGGCCGGGGGCATCGCAGCCCCCGGCTCCCACGGAATCCCGGCGTGACAGTCTCCCGTCACCGGGCTCTTCTCACCGGCCCGTCAGGGCGAGCGGACCCATCGCCATTGGGCGAACAGGCCGGGCTCTCTTGCGAGCAGTCCGATCCACCACCGCTTGAACCGCTTGTAGGTTCGCAACCGTCGATACTTCTTCCCAGCCCAGCGCCTCATGTAGATGTTGACGCGCCGTAGAAGGGGAGTCATCACGGCCCGGTAATACCGGCCGTAATAGTTCATCCACCCGGCGACGATGGGGTTCAGCCACTCCGCCAGGTCGTCGAGCGTCAGGTCGGTGCGCCTGTGGATCCGCAGCTCGCGGAGCCTGGCGCTTTTGGCTTTCAGCGCCTCGGTACTCATCGCTGGCATGAACGACGTGAACTGCACGCCTTTCTTGTTTCGCGTCCTCCGTGGTCGGAAGGTGAACCCGAGGAAGGTGAACGAGGTGTGCTCCTGCTCCGCCCGACGGTTGCTGTCCTTGCAATAGACAACACGCGTCTTATCCGGGTGAAGCCCTAGACCCACCTCCTCCATCCGCGCGGCGATCCCGGCAAGCACGTACACTGCCTGCCTCCTGCTCACACAATGCACGACACCATCATCGGCATAGCGCTCGAACGGACAACCCGGATAGTTCCGGGCCATCCACGAATCGAACGCGAAATGCATGAACAGGTTCACCAGGACCGGCGAGACTGCCGACCCTTGCGGAGTACCCTTATCCCGCTGCACAAGCGTGCCGTCCGGATACTGCATTGCGGCGGCGAGCCACCGCTTCACATACAGCAGCACCCAGCGGCAGTCGGTGACCGCCTCGACCGCCTTGACAACGAGGTCCCACGGCACCGAATCGAAGAACTTCTGGACATCCAAATCGATAATCCAGTTGAACTCCCAGCACCGCTGCTGGCATACCCCAACCGCGTCATGGGCCGACTTGCCCGGCCGATAGCCATAGGAGTCCGGATGGAACCGCGGTTCCGCCCGCTCCCCCAAATACGTAGCCACCACCGTTTGAGCGACCCTGTCCGCGATCGTCGGCACACCTAACAAACGGACCCCGCCACCATGCGGCTTGGGGACCTCCACCGCCCTGACCGGGGGCGGAAAGTACGACCCCGAGCTCATCCGATTCCAGATCTTGTACAGGTTTCCCTTCAGATCGGCCTCGAACTCGTCCAGCGCCTGCCCGTCCACTCCCGGGGCACCCTTGTTCGCCTTGACCTGCCGCCACGCCTCCCAAACCATCAGCTTCGGAATCTCGAACGGCTTGCCTTCAGGCCTTGGCATGTTCTGCTCGCTTCCTCCCGGAGCCTTCGCCCCGGTTGATCGAAACAACATTCCTGGTGAGCCGGCTCCTTCGCTCCACCACCACCCCAGCGAGCAGCGGCTTCTCAGCTACTACGGGCCGGTCCGCCAGCGAGCGCCTCATCGGTACTCAATGCCTTCGGTTTTCTGCCTCGGCACGCTCCCTCTCACGACCGTCGGGGCCTGCGACCCCGGTCGTCGTATCGACGCTCGCCTTCTCACGTTCCGTACAAGAGCCGCAGACCAGGCTCACGCCGCCTCTACGCCGGACACCACCTGGCCAATACCCGGGCACCCGCCAGGCTCATCTCGAAGGACGCACCAGAGCCCCCGATTTCGATGCCATCTAAAAGAGTTTCGACGCCTCAACAGCGCACGCCCAACCAGGTCTCCCCGACCGAGCGCTTCTGGAACGTCTTCCTGGTCCCCACCTGACGCGGTCATGCCGCACCTTTTCCCTATCGCTCACCACGACGGTCTTCAGCCAACGCAGCACAGGGTGGTTTAGCGCCTGCCCCCGAAGGCCGACGCTGGAGGGCCAACGATCCCCCATCTCTCGCACAGCTCCGATTATATAAGGGGTCTTCTACACGACTCCTCCTTCAGCGTTCGTGACGCACGGTGCGGCTCTTCTGAAGTGAGCATGGAGTTTGATGTCACGTGGCCGGGATCGTGTGGTTGGCGTAGCGGGCTTGGTGGACGTGGTGTCGTTCTTGGTTGAGGTGGTAGCGCCAGTACTGCTCGAAGTCACCGTTGGCTTTGAGAGCGCGTAGCTTGAGGATCGCTTCGGCGCCGGCGAGTCCCCAGCGGGCGCCGGTGATGTCCATCCGGTCTTTCACCAAATGGCGGCATGCGCCTTCGACGATCCCGGTCGCGATCGGCCAGCCGTTGCGCAGGGCGGTGGGGTAGTCGAGGTAGGGGGCCTTGTTGGTCAGGTAGTTGGCGGCTTGGTCGGCGGGTTTGCGATGGTCGCGCTCCAGGCGGGCGTTGGTGGCTTGGCGGCGGATGGTGCCGGCGACCTTGCGGGCGTGTCCTTGGAGTACCCGTATCGCTTGGCGGTGCACCCACTGCTCGGCGGTCTGGTCGCTGTCGGCGAGCAGGCAGCCCGCGGCCTCCCACAGGTATTGCAAGACGTGCACGAAGTCGACGACGATCGTGAGCTTGAGCTCGCGTTTGCGAGCCTCGAGTTTGATCCGCTCGATCTGGTGGTTGGCGCCGTCCACCAGCGCGACCCAGGTGCGGCGGTGCTTGGGGTCGCGCCGGTCCGCCTCCTCGAACACGCGCTTGATCACCGCCGCCGGCGTGGTGACGACGCTGGCGCACAACCACTTGTTTCGCGCGGCTGGTCCCGGGGCGGGCTGATACCCCTCCGGTGCCGCCGAGGTGAGGATGTCGGCCGGGGTGCGCGGCGCCGGGGTAGCGTCGTAGACCGCGCCGATCTCCGCCATCCGCTTGCGGTAGAGGTGATCCGCACCCGAGAGCCGGGGGCGGGGGCCGGCGCGCGGTCTGGCCGGGGCGCGGGTCCGCAGCGCATCGGGGCGCATCACGATCCCCTTGCCGTCGGCCGAGATCACCAACAGATCCCCGGGCTTCGCGGACGCCGGGCGCCGGGCCGCATAGAAGTCCTCAAAGTCCATCGCGGCGAGCCCAGCGAGCTCTTCGACCTGGCGTTTTCCCAGCCGCTGCCCGGTCTGGCGACAGATCGCACCGACGGCGTCATCGAAGCTGCCGCGCGGGGCCTCCAGCGCGGCGAGCTTGCGCAACCCGTGTGAATGACGCTCGATCGGCAGGTTGAGCGCCGCGTCGGCGGGATGCAGGTTCCCCACCCCGGGTGCCCGGTAGGCCAGCCGCTGGACCGTCACGGTGCCGAACACGGTCTCCAGAGCGCGGACGTGACCCGTCTCGACCCGCCCGCGGAGGACACCCTCATCGCCCCTGACATTCTCAAGGCGCTGCTCGCGTAGTGCCCGCAACGCCAGATGATCGTCCAACAGCTGCCGCAGCAACTCCCGTCCGTCGCGGTCAAGGCGCTCCTCGAGCTCCGCGTGCGACAGCCCGCCCGCGTCCGTCCCGTCCAGAAAGCTCACCAGCGACTCGAACTGCTCCCGGCTCGACGCAAAAGCAGCGACCGCGACCGGATCGGCTTGGAAACGGCCGCTGTCGCCCCCAGCCGGTGCTGCATCACCGCTGCCAGCCTGCCCGGCGGGCAGGAGTTCATCGCCCGACGCGTAAAGTTCGCCACAACGGGTGTCGAGATCGGCGGTCACGTTGGCCACCTCCGTGGTCGACGTTGGACATAGCAACGCCGACTTCGACACCCTCCTTATGACTCCTCGGGCCAGCCGACCAGCCTCCCGACCCCCAACAAACCCTCAAAAACCCCAGCCAGCACACGCTCACACGGCCCAACCCCCGGCCAACCCGCACCCGCGGCTGCCCAGACACTTGCCAACCGGCGCCGCCACGACGTCCAAAACCCCCGTACCTACAAGCTGTTCACCGTCAGATTGGCCCCTGCCGACGGTCACTCCAAAAGAGCCGCACCCTCCGCGGACCGAGGTGCCGCCCAGCGACCTGCTGCCCGCCAAGAAGCGCCGCGCGGTTCCGTACCTGTACTCCGAGGCGGAGATCGAGCAGCTGATGCAGGCCGCGCGTAAGCTCCGCCCGCCACTGAAGGCCGCCACGATCGAAACGATCGTCGGGCTGTTGGCGGTGACCGGGATGCGGATTGGCGAAGCGATCGCGCTTGACCGCGACGATGTCGAGCTGCTCGAGGCGCGGCTCACGGTGCGCCGCGACAAGAACGGGAAATCGCGAGAGATCGCGCTGCACCCCAGCACGGTGATCGCGCTTGCGGCCTACGCGCGCCGGCGTGACGAGCTGTGCCCGCACCCGAAGGATCCCAGCTTCCTGATCTCCGCTGCCGGGGCGCGACTGCACCGCGGGAGCGTGTGGCACGAGTTTGACCGGCTACGCCGCTACTGCGGGCTTGACTACGACACGCTCGGGCGCTCAGCCCGCATACATGATCTCCGACATGCGTTCGTGTTGCGGACGCTGCTGAACTGGTATCGCGAGGACGCGGACGTCGAGGCGCAATTGCCGCTGCTCTCTACGTTCCTCGGGCATGTGGAGCCGTCGACGACGTACTGGTACTTCGAGGCCGCGCCGCAGCTGCTCTCGCTCGCCGCCGAGCGGCTCGAACGGACCTGGGAGGAGCAGTCATGACCGCGCTCGCGCCGCTGCTGCAGGCGTTCTTCGCCGATCGCCTCCCGCGTCAACGTCACGCCAGCCCGCACACGATCGTCGCCTACCGCGACAGCTTCCGGCTGCTCTTGACCTTCGTGCACCAGCAGACCGGCAAGCCACCGTCGAAGCTGCAGCTCGAGGAGTGGACGCGGCGATGATCGCAGCGTTCCTCGGCTACCTGGAGACCGAGCGCGGCAACAGCGTGCGCACCCGCAACGCACGCCTGACCGCGATCCACTCGTTCTTCCGCTACGCCGCGTTGGAAGCGCCCGATCAAGCCCAGCTGATCGCCCGCGTGCTCGGCATCCCCGAGAAACGGTTCGACACGACGCTGATCAGCTACCTCGACGAGCCCGAGATCAACGCGCTGCTGGCCAGCCCCGATCGCTCCACGTGGACCGGCCGGCGTGACCACGCCCTCCTACTCCTGGCGGTACAGACCGGTCTTCGAGCCTCCGAGCTCGCGAGCGTCCGCCGCCAAGACCTCGAGCTCGGCGCCACCGGGTGGGTGAGATGCGAAGGCAAAGGCAGAAAGGAACGGTGCACACCGCTCAGCAAACCCACCCGACAGGTCCTCCAAACGTGGCTGCGCGAACTCGATGGCGATCCGAAGAGCCCGCTGTTCCCCACCCGTCGCGGAACCCACCTCACCCGTGGCGCGATCTGGCGGTTGGTCGTCAAGCACATGACGACCGCCCGCAGCCGGTGCCCATCGCTCACAACCAAGAACATCACCCCGCACGGGCTACGCCACACCGCGGCGATGCAGATGCTGCACGCCCCGACACCGGTCGATACCGCAACCATCGCGTTATGGCTCGGCCACGAGTCGCTCGACTCGACCAACAAGTACATCCACGCCGACATGGCGCTCAAGCAACGCGCGCTCGACCGCACGACACCACCGAACGCCAAACCCGGCCGCTACCGCGCACCGGATCCTCTGCTCGCGTTCCTCGAGAGCCTCTGAACCACCCGACTATGTCGAACCCGACAGCTAATAGGGCTTACGAGTCGCACGCGACGGTGTTGCGGTGGAATGGTTCACGGTGGGGCGCTGAGAGCATCCCGATTCCGACCGGGGCCAGCTCTTTGGGTGCGGTGTCCTGCCCGACCCGGAGGGTGTGCGTCGCGGTTGGGTCGTTTAGCCCGGGTGCTCAGAGCCGGGTGCTGGTGGAGCGCCGGAATGGATCGCGGTGGACGATCGAGCCGACCCCCAAGCCCAGCGCGTCGCTCAGCGCTGTGTCGTGTGCGTCGCCGACCGCGTGCTTCGCGGTGGGGTCGGCCGGCACTGGCCGCTTGCAACGACCGTTGATTGAGCGCTGGAACGGTTCTCGGTGGTTGCTGCAGCGGACCCCGCGTCCCAGGGGCGGGCTGCCTAGCTTCTTGAGTGGCGTTTCGTGTGCTTCGGCTGTGGCGTGCACCGCGGTCGGAGGCTCCTTTGCAGTGGTCAGGGATCGGGCCAAGGGCTCGACGCTGGCTGAGCGCTGGAACGGCCGGGCGTGGACGATCCAGCGCACGACGAACACGAACGTCGCCACTCCCCAGAGTGGGGATACCTCGGGCCATACCAGCACGCTCGGCGCCGTGTCCTGTCCGACGGCAACCGTTTGCATCGCGGCCGGCACCTCCAGCGGATACGGACCAGCAGGGTACGGGTCCAACTATCCGATGGACTACACCGACGTGAACCTGTTTGAGCGCTGGAACGGTTCGAGCTGGTCGACTCAGCCCGTCGGGCGCACAGGGTCAGAGGATCTGAGCGACATCTCATGCCCCTCCCAGAGTGCGTGTGTCGCGGTGGGCGAGGATGGGGCGGTGGGCTGGAACGGGTCCCGGTGGCGATTGGAGCCAGGTACGGGAGGCTCGTACCTCAACGGCGTTGCTTGCATGTCAACAACGGCGTGCGTCGCGGTCGGTCGGGACTACAACGGCTTGCTGCTGGCCGAGCGCTGGAACGGGTCACGGTGGAAGCTCGAGGACACCGCCACCGCGGCCCAGGCGGAGACCAGCGGTCTGCTGGACGGCGTGTCGTGCACCTCGGTGTCAGCTTGCACCGCGGTCGGATCATTTTGGGTGAATCCGGCTGGCACAACCGTGACGCTGGCGGAGCGGTGGACCGGCGCGCGGTGGGCCCAGCAGCAAACTCCCACCCCCAGCGACGGCGGGCAGCTCGGCAGCGTCTCATGCACGTCAGCGACGGCCTGCATGGCGGTCGGTTCCACAAAGCCCCAGGAGGAGAAACCGACACGAACCTTGGCCGAGCGTTGGAACGGCGCGCGCTGGACAATCGAGCCCACGCCGTCCCCGGGCGGCTCCGCTCAGCTCAACAGTGTCTCATGCACATCGGCGAGCGCGTGCACGGCGGTCGGCGTCGCCGGAACCGTCGTGCCGGCCGTGGTCGAGGTATGGAACGGATCCACCTGGAAGGTGCAGGCAACCTCCGGCTTCGGCCAAGGCGCCACCCTCAATGGTGTCTCATGCATCTCTAGCGCGGCCTGCACCGCGGTCGGATCCCGGAACTCACAGACGGCGGATTACTCGTTGGCGGCGCGCTGGGACGGGGTCCACTGGTCGCCGGGAAGCACGCCTGAGCAGGACGGGCTCGTCGGAGTATCGTGCCCGTCCACGAACTCCTGCGCAGCCATTGCTGGCTTCGACGTCGACTCGTGGGATGGAACCACGTGGACGACCCACACAGACACCGTGCGCTCTGGGTCCTTCGACGCGGTGTCGTGCGTATCACCAACAGCCTGCACCCTTGTGGGACAGGTTACGGTTCTCGATGGCGCCGTGGCGCCTCTAGCGGAACGGTGGGACGGCACGCAGTTCACGGCCGATAACACGCCTAACACGTCCGCCCTCACGGGATTCTCCCTTCAAGGCGTGTCGTGCGTGACCGCCACGTGGTGCATAGCGGTCGGTTCAGGTCCCGTGGAGTATGGTGTCAACTCCACCGCCCCGCTGGCTGAGAGACGCTCCTAAACGATTGGGAAAGGCCACGCGCCATCCGGGCGCCTGACAGCCTGCCGAGGACTGTCCGCGGGGGAAAACCCTTATGCCGTCCAGCCCACCGGAAGAAGGGCTCAGAAGGTCCCGAGATCGACGCACCGGCGGAAAGCCAGCCTGATCACACCGCCTTGCGACCGTCTTCAGCGGCACGTCCCGCCTGCCTCTTAGCCGCGTTACGCAAAACGTGAATACTTGGTCATGTCTGCTTCATGGCGGCCTCTTCGAGCAGGCCTGCGGCCCGGAGTACCTTCGGCTCAGTGGAGCGTTCGAGGAAGTCCGCGGCGGGCCTTCGAGTGTCTCTCGGGCTTGATCGGCGGGCCCGCCCGGCGTGCCGCGGGCAGAGCTGCTGCGCGTCGCGCTATCGCGTGGGCAGCAGCGAGGGTGAGGACTGGCTAGTGGTCGGTGGCTGGGGGCCCTGCGGCTCGGTCGGTCATCGATTGACCGTTGTCGTTCAGAGACTGCGGTTGGTCGCAATCGCCCTTGTTTACTGGGGTTTTGGCGTGGGTGCGAACAGCGTGTGAACATCAGGAACCCTCGAGGCAGGCGTCCAGGTCGGCCGTCCGGAACAGCAGCCGGCGTCCGTCACGCCGTGGCTTCAGGCGCCCGAGCTGAACGAGGTCATGTATCCGCCCGCGGGTGCAGCCGAGGTGCTCGGCGGCCTGCGTGCTGTTGAGCCACCGCTCGTAATCGTCGGCCCCGCACATGCGTGCCGCGATCCTGGGCGCGAGGGCGTCCGCGAGCTGATTAAGCGCCGCGTCATCCAACTCCGCGAGGAGGGCCGTGATCAGCGCCACCGTCACGACCATCGCCCTGGAGAATTACCCGGGATCGAGCCACCGGCGACGAGGGGCTGTGTCTGCGTCGGGCGTTTCGGCCAAAGGGCGGCCAGGGACAAGATCCGGGTTGAAACGATGGTGTAGCGGTTGAAGCGAGGCCCGTTCTTACGGGGGTGCTGGTGAAACGGCGAAGTGAAGCGGTCCGCCGGCCGGGGCGTAGCGGTGTCGCGGTGTGGTGGCCACAAGGGGACAGCTTCGGAGCGTTGCAACGGGTCATATTCTGGGTTAGCGGCGCATCCACGGCGGGAGCGTCGGATGGTGGCGGCCAGTGTTCGCACTTAGCGGAAGTTTCGCGAGCGGCTGTCTGGTCGTTGTCATGAGGCGTCGTCTTCCGGATCGGGATCGGCCAGGAGGGTGGGCAGCCGGTCGTATCCGGCGTCGAGGTCGATGTCCGCCACGTCTTCACTTACGTCGTTCTTGACGTTGTTGACGGTCTTCCTTCCAAGACCGTCAACAACGTCAAGAACGACAGTGGAGGTATTAGGTGGGATTGAGAAGTGCCAGGCCCAGCGAGTTCCGATCTTGCGGGCGCGGATGGGTAGTTGGCTCTTTGCGCGTTCGACGGTGCGCCAGTTCAGCCCGGCTTCTTCTGCCTTGGTCTTGAGTTCTGCGCTACCGATTGGTCCGTTGGCGAGCTCGGTGACCAAGAAGTCGCGTGCTTCGCTTCGTGCTGTTGCCTCTGTGGCGCTGACCGGCTTTTCCAGGAGGTCGTTGGCGCTGAGGGTGGCGTGCCGTCGCGGATCGCGATACTGGTCTGTATCGGGCCGTCCTGGCTGTGGATCGTGCGCGGTTCGATCCGGTAGGCGATCGACGGTTGTCGGGGTCCGATGTTGCACTTGACGTGTGCGAGGATCCTCCGCTTGCCGGTCTCGCCCTCCGGGTCGTTCGGGTCCTGAGCGAACAGAAGAACGCTGCGAGCAGCACCGCCGAATCCGATCGAGCCGCTGACACGGCTGAGAGCGTCGCCCTCCGCGCTCTTGTTGAGATGCATGACCGCGATCACCGCTGCCGACCGGTCGTTGGCGATCCGCGCGAGTGGCGCCAACGCGCGCCTGACGTGCTGGTCACGATGCGTGTTCAGGTTGGTGGGGATCATCGCCACGATCGGGTCGAGCACGACGATCCTCGCACCGCTCTCCTTCAGCCACTCAGCGAGCAACGGAAGGTCGTCCGGGATGACCATCCCCGCTCGTTCCTCGTCGCCGTGGTAGTTGCTCGTGTTGATCCCGCGGAGGAAGTGGAGCCGCCGCATGTCCGCCCCGGCGGCGATCGCTCGAGGCGTCAGGGTGTGCTCAAGGCTGTCCTCTGCGCTGACGAATAGGACATCGACGGGTAGCCCCGCGAGATCACCGTCGAGCTTGCCGACGGTCGCCCTCGCGCACAGGCCGGCGAGGAACTGCGTCTTGCCTAGTCCCGGCGGTCCGGCGACGATCGTCACCTCGTGTAGCGGCACCCTCCCGGCCCACGCGAACCGGGCGGTCTCGGGGATGACCTGATCGCCGCTGACGACCGCTAGGCGCTTCGTCGTGCTCACGCCGCCTCGCTATCCACCAGCCAGCGGATCTCTCTGATCTCGCTGGGGTTCCACGCCCGATCACTGACTGGGCGGAGGTGGTCACTGACTACGCGGGCAAGATCCTCGCCGTGTACGAACCCATCGCCAGGAACGGACATCACGCCGACGTACTGGTAGCCGCGTCGGTGCGTCACCCGCGTGTTGACGGACACCGTCGTTGGTGATGGGGGCGACGTCGGGGGTGGCGACCGGGGGTGGGGAACGAAGTAACGAATTAAGGGGTGATCGGCGGGTGCGAGCGTTTTTTCGTCCGTGCCGAGTTCCGCTGACATCCGTGTCAGCGGGCGACCCCCTCAAAAGCGCCCCTCTTCCCCAGTAGCGAGGGGGTTCCGGGTTCAGGCGGGGAGGCTGGCGTGCCAGCGTTCGGCGGGGCGACCGCCGGTGTTGATCTTGGTGTGCGTGGCGCGGCCCGCGGCGGTGAGTGCTTGCAAGGCTCGGTCGAGTTGCTCGGCGGGGAGGTTGCGGTGCACGTGGTGGGAGAGCTGGGTTCGGGTGAGGCCGTCGGGGGCGCGGATCAGCGCGGCGTGGAGTTGTTCGGCGAGCGGGTCGCCGGTCGCTTGGCCGAGCGCCCAGCGGGCGGATCGTGATGTGTAGTCCCAGAGCGCGAGCGCGGCGTGCAGGTGCTCGGCTTGGATCTGGGTTTTGCCGTCGAGGAGTGTGTAGAGGAGCGCGAGGCGGATCGTGTGCGCTTCGGCGCGGGCGGTGATGTGCCCGGCGAGCCCGTCGAGCGGCTGGGTGAGCTGCGGGTAGGCGTGCCACCACAGCTCCCGCGCGTCGGGGGCGAGCCGGACCTGGCGCTGGGTGTCGGCGTGTTGCAGCGTCGCGGCGAGGTATTGCTGAAGGCCGGTGCCTTTGAGCGGTTCGGGGTCGCCTCCTTCGGGGAGCAGCCGGACGCGCCGGCACGCCACGATCAGGAACCGGTTGAGGAATCCGTTGGCGAGCTCGATGGTGGTGGTGTGTCGGGCGAGCTCGGTCTGCGTGATGTGACCGATGATCGCGATGTGCGCGCTGGTCGCGGTCGCCGGCGCGGTCCTCGTGAGTAGCGCGAGCGGACGACCGTCCCACGCGGACCTGAGTGTTGGGGAGAGCGTCGAGATCTCGCGGGACGTGGCTTTTAGGACGGACGCGAACTCGGGCTCGACGACGAGCAGCCGCTTGTCCTGCGCGCCGGGGTCCTGGTCTTGGGGATCGCGGACGGCCCAGATCAGCCCCTCACCGCTGGACAGTCCGGTCGTGAGCCGAGACGGGAAGCTGGGGTACGCGTCGGAGAGCAGGCGCGCGACGTGATCGAACGAGCTGCCCTTGCGGGCGTATGGTGCGCCCCAAACTATGTTGCGCTGAGGTGGAGCTTGGCTGGTGAGAGGCGGCGTGGTCTGGTGACCGCTGTCGCTGGCTGAGCGCGAGCGCAACATATTTCTGTCGGCCCTGATCGAGTCGTGCCTTCTGTCAGTCCCGAGAAGGAGGCATCGCCCATGTCCGATCAGCCAGCACCCGAGCGCGTTCGGGTGAGCGGGCCGTTGGTGAGGTTCGCCGACGGGTTTCGCGTCGATTTACTTGAGCAGGGCTACTCGTTGTGGGGTGCGCAGGAGCAGCTGTATCTGCTCGCGCACGTGAGCCGGTGGATGGAGTTCGAGGGGCTTGAGGTGGCGACGCTGACGCCGGGAAAGTTGGAGCGGTATTTCGTCTGGCGCCGGCGGCAGGGGTACCTGAAGAGTCTCTCGCCGCTGAGCTTGCGCCGACTGCTCGGCTACCTGGACGGATTGGGCGTCCTGCCAGCTGGTGACGCCGTTGTTTCGCCGGTGGAGCAGCTGCTGACGGGGTTTCGTCGGTATCTGCTCGAGGAGCGCGGAATGACGGTCGGCTCGGCCAAGGCGTATGAGCCGGCTGCGCGCCTGCTTCTGTCCGAGCGCGCGGAGCCGCTTGTGGATGATCTCGGGCGGTTGTCCGCTGCCGAGGTCAACGTGTTCGTGTTGCGGGAGGCGCGCCGGCGTTCGGTGCGGTCGGCGGAGACGGTGGTCTATGCGCTGCGGGCGCTGCTGCGGTTCTTGCACGTGCACGGGTTGATCGCCGAGCCGCTCGTTGAGGCGGTGCCGTCGGTCGCGCGGCGCCGGGAGGATCTCCCCCGCGCGCTGCCGACCGGGCAGGTGACGCTGATGTTGGACAGCTGCGATCGCGCGACACCGACCGGACGTCGCGACTACGCGATCGTTCTGCTGCTGGCGAGACTCGGGCTGCGTCGCTGCGAGGTTGCCGCGATTTCGCTCGATGACGTCGACTGGCGGGCGGGCGAGATCGTGATTCATGGCAAGGGATCGCGGATCGACAGGTTGCCGCTGCCCTGCGACATCGGCGAGGCGATCGTGGACTATCTGCGTGATGGTCGCCCGCGCGTGCTGGATCGCGCGTTGTTCATCACCGTTTGCGCGCCGCTGACTGGCATCTCGCGCGGGTGTGTCACCGATGTGGTGCGGTATGCGTGCATGCGAGCGGGGATCGCTCCGGTCGGCGCGCATCGCCTGCGTCACACGGCCGCGACCGAGCTGTTGCGTCGCGGCGCTGGCCTTGCCGAGATCGGCCAGGTGCTTCGCCACCAGAACCAGACCACGACCGCGGTCTATGCCAAGGTCGATCGCGCGGCGCTGTCGCCGCTGGCGCTGCCGTGGCCGGGGAGCGAGCGATGATCCCCGTTGCCCAGGCTGTCGATGACTACTTGGCGATGCGCCGCGCGCTTGGGTTCAAGCTGACCGAGCACGGCCGTGTGTTGCCGCAGTTCGCCGCGTTCCTCGCCCAGCGCGATGAATCGCTGATCACCACCGCGCTCGCGCTCGAGTTCGCGACCCAGCCAGCGCAGGCGAGCGTCGTGTGGTGGCATCAGCGGTTGGCGATCGTGCGCGGCTTCGCGCGTTATCTGCAGCCGTTCGACACGCGCCATGAGGTACCGCCGGTCGACCTGCTGCCGGCCACGTTCCGCCGCGCGAGGCCGTACCTGTTCTCCGAGGCGGAGATCGAAGCACTGCTGCACGCCGCGCGCGAACTCCGTCCGCTGCTGCGCGCGGCCAGCTGCGAGGCGCTGATCGGGCTGTTGGCGGTCAGCGGGATGCGCGTCTCGGAAGCCTGTGGGCTTGACCGCTCTGATGTCGAGCTGAGCGGGGGCAGGCTCACCGTCCGTCATGCGAAGAACGGCCGGTCGCGTGAGATCCCGCTTCACCCCAGCACGGTCGCCGCGCTCGATCGGTACCTCCGCGCGCGTGACGAACTGTGCCCGCATCCCAAAGACCCGGACGCGTTCTTCCTCTCCGGTTGGGGTGGCCGGCTGAGCCGGCACTTCGTCTGGAAGTGGTTCGATCAGCTTCGCCGCGCGACCGGCCTGGACCAGAAAAAGCTCGGTCGCCGCGCCCGGCTGCATGACGTTCGCCATAGCTACGTGCTGCGCACGCTGCTTGGTTGGTATCGCGACGGCGAGGACATCGAGGCGCGGCTGCCGCTGCTCTCAACGGTGCTCGGGCATGTCCATCCGGCTGACACGTTCTGGTACTTCGAGGGCGCGCCCGAGCTTCTGGCGTTGGCGTGCGAGCGGTTGGAGCGAACCTGGGAGGCACCATCCCCAGCCGGAACGTCGGACGCGCAGGCGCGCATGCCGCTCTCGTGGGAGCGCTCCAGACGGAGCAGACCTCGCCAGATGCGCCGAGGAAAGGGCCGGCGATGAGCGCGCTCGCGCCGCTGCTGCAGGCGTATTTCACCGAGCGTCTCGCTCGCCAGCGCGATGCCAGCCCGCACACGATCGCCTCATATCGCGACAGCTTCCGGCTGCTCTTGACCTTCCTGCACGAGCAGACCAGCACACCACCATCGAAACTGCAGCTCGAGGATCTCGATCCCGCGAGGATCACCGCGTTCCTCTCCTATTTGGAGAACGAGCGCGGCAACAGCGTCCGCACCCGCAACGCCAGACTGACGGCGATCCATTCGTTCTTTCACTTCGCGGCATTCAAAGCCCCGGAGTGCTCAGAGCAGATCGCGCGGGTGCTCTCGATCCCCGAGAAGCGCTACCAGTCGACGCTGATCAACTATCTAACCAAGCCCGAGATCGACGCGTTGCTGACCGCCCCGGACCGTTCCACCCCGACCGGCCGGCGCGACCACGCCTTGCTACTCCTGGCGGTGCAGACCGGGCTCAGGGCCTCTGAGCTCGCCAGCCTGCGCTGCGAAGATCTCAACCTCGCCTCAGGCGCCTGGGTGAGGTGCGAAGGCAAGGGACGGAAGGAGAGGTGCACTCCGCTGACCCGCCTCACCGTCCAGGTGCTGCGCGTGTGGCTGCGCGAGCTCAGCGGTGACCCGGCCGCACCACTGTTCCCCAGCCGCACCGGCGGGCACCTCACCCGCAGCGCGATCTGGCGGCTGGTCGCCAAGCACACCACCACCGCCCGCGCCCGATGTCCATCGCTCATTGCCAAGAACATCACCCCGCACACCCTCCGTCACACCGCAGCGATGCAACTGCTGGGCGCCCCGCAGCCGGTCGATACCGCCACGATCGCCCTGTGGCTCGGCCATGAAACGCTCGACACCACTAACAAATACCTGCACGCCGACATGGAACTCAAACGGCGGGCCGTGGACCGCACCACACCCCCGAACGTCAAGCCCGGACGCTACCGCCCACCCGACCGGCTGCTCGCGTTCCTCGAGAGCCTCTGACACCGCGAAATATGTTGCGGCCACGAACCCGATCTCCTCCCCAGGCCGCTGCTCCAACCGTCAGCGCAACATAGTTTGGGGCGCACCATACGCCCGCATATGGTGCGCGCACCATATTCTCGCTTTCGCGGTATCGCCGACGAGGAGCACGAACTCGTTGGGGTGATGAAGGGTCGCTTCGACCTGGAAGAACGCCTGGTGGCCGAGCATCGCGCCGCACGCGACCAGCAGTTGGGTGAGGATCGCGACCGGGTCCGCCTCGGTGTTCGGCGCGAGCCGCTCGACGATCGCGCCGGGCAGCCCGTGATACGCGGCCGGGTCCGGCGCCGTCGGCCACCCGTCCGGGACGGCGAGCTCCAGCACCGGCCTGGACGGCGCCGTGGTCACTCAGACGCCTCGGCGAGCGCGGCGCGAGCGGCTTGCTCGTCACAGATCGAGCTGTTGGTGACATAGGCGGCGATCAGCGCCTGGGTCGCGAGGTTGTTCACCTGCCGCGGCAGACCGCGGGAGAACTCGTGGATCAGCCCGATCGCGTCATCATTGAAGAGCGTGTCGGAACGGCCGGCGAGCTTGAGATTGTGCGCGAGGTAATCGCCGGTCTCCTTGAGGTCCATCCCCTCGATCGAGTAGCGCAGCGCAATCCGCTGATCTAACGCGGCGAACGTCGCTTGCCGCAGCCGCCGGCGGAGCGTCGGCTGGCCCAGCAACACGCACGCGAACGTCGCCCGCGAGTCCATCTGCGAGTTCGTGAGCATCCGGAGTTGCTCCAGCTGCTCGGCTGTGAGTAGGTGGCTTTCGTCGAGGACGAGTACGACCCGACGGCCGCGCTCAGCCTCCTCGGTCTCGAGCATCTCCTGGGCCTGAGCGATCAGCGGCGCCGTGTGAAATCTGGGGGTGTCACCGAGCGCGCGGACGATCTCGGCGTGGATCCCGCGCGCGCCGATCACCGGGTTGGGCAGATAGATCACCGTGTGCCGACTCGGATCCAGTCCGGCGGTCGCCGCCCTCGCGGCGACGGTCTTCCCGGCGCCAACCTCGCCGCAGACGACGCCGAGCGCCCGCTCGGCCACGACCCAGCTGATCCTCGCGACCGCCTGCTGATGTGAGCTTGAGCCGAACAACATCGACGGCGCCAGCTCCTTGGTGAACGGCGTCCGCGAGAACCCCCAATGCGCCCGCAACCGGTCGATGCTCATCCCGCCGCCTCCTTGTTGTCGCTGCCGCCGGCCGGCGGCAGGTTGCGGTAGTCGATTCGCTGCTGCAGCTCACGCTCGCGGCGGGCCGCGACCAAGCCGAGGTAGTCGATACCGGTCACGGGCCGCTCCAGGTCGGGCTCTGCCCGGGCCTTGGGGTGCACGTGCCGGCGAATATGTAGCGGCACCGCGATCCCGACTCGGCGACCAGCGAGCCGCACCTCAAGCTCGGTGAGATTAAGCGGGTCGAACACCAGCTCAACCCGTTGCTGGGCGAGCTCGGCGTCGACCTCGTACTCGTTGCCGTGCATCCCGAACGTTGCGGCCTTTGACACCGTCCGCTTCTCCGACCACAGAAACGCCTCGCGCAACACCGTCTCGGTCGGCGGCGTCGGCGCAGGCCCAGCGGCATGGAAGCGCTCCAGTGGCGGCTGTCCGGTCTCTGAGTGCGTGGCGCGGTGATAGACCGATTCCACCCACGCGGTGAACGATCGGTTGAGCTCCTGCACGCTCCCGGGTGGATGATGCGCCACCTCGCGCAGGAACTGCTCGCGGACGGTCCGGAAGAACCGTTCGATCTTGCCGCGGCCCTCCGGCCGGCCGGGCCGGGAGTGGATCAGCCGGATCCCGAGCCACGCACACGCGCGCAACAGCTGCCCGGACACAAACGGTGAACCGTTATCGACATAGACCGCGTCACACAGTGCGCGCGCGGCGATCCCCAGTCGCAGCGCCCGGGACGCGTTCAGCACGTCCTCGCGTGTCGCCCACCGGTAGCCGGCCAGCAGCCGGCTGTGATCGTCGATGAACGCGAACAAAAACGTCTTGCGACCATCGATCTGCGGGCCGTGCAACGCGTCCCCCGTCCACAGCTCATTGCGGCGCTCCGCTTCGAAGCGGCCGGTCGCCCGCGCGGGCGATGTTCCCCTCCACGGCAAGCCAGCCGCGGCGAGGTGGCGCTGCAACGTCCGCGCCGATGGTGACCAACCCTCCGCCTCAACGATGATCCGGTAGATCTGCGCCGCAGTCCGAGCGGGCTGCTCGCCTCGCAACGCACACGCCATCTCCAACAAGTGCGCTGGCGTCTTGGTCTCGACCCGCCGCGGCGCGGGGACCAGCGCCCCGAACCCGCCCAGCCGGTACGCGCGAGTCCACCGGTCCAGCGAGGTGCGCGACACCCGCACCCACAACCCGTCAGGGCCGATCTGCTCCCGTGCCGCCATCGACCGCGCCAAAGCGCCGCGCTCCCGGTTTGAGAGGCGCTCCGAGGCGAGCTCCCTGACCAACGAATACCGAAACAGCCCGACCGCCTGCGCCCTGTCGTCCACCAACAACCTCCTGGCTCTCGACCCACACCGAACCAGGCCAGGATCCAGATCACTCAGGCGACGGCCAAGGCGGATTCGTGTTGATCCACAGCAACCTCCCTCCCGTCAGCGCCGACACCCACGACCACGCCGGCCGGCGCGCCAACCACAACGACGCCGCCCGCGTGCACACGCCGATCGCCTCCAACGCGACCAGCACCACCGTCACCCCGTCCGCCACGCCGAGCACCAGCGCGCCGTCAAACGCACGCGCCCACCGCCAGAAATGAGCCGCGACCAGCTCAGCCCGAGAACGGAACCGCGCCAGCCAATCCCTGACCGTCTCCGCCGGCCGGTCCAGCAGCTCAGCGACCCGGCGATAACCCGCGCCGGACACGGCCAGCAGTACCGCCGCGCCGATCACCTCGACCGAGTCACAGCGCCGAAGCAAGCACACATCCGCCAACAACACGTGCGTCGCCCCGCACGCCGCCTCCCGGCAGCGCCCGCGCCGAAGCCGCAGCCACCGCACCCCATCCAAAGTCCGCACCGGCCGCCGCCGAGCGCATCCCCACCCGCCCAGAACCCCCCGCCCGCACCGCGGGCACACAAGCCGGCCCGCAGCGATATCCGCCTCCAAACCCGCGCGATCGTCTGCGACGATGAGCAAGATCGCCCCTCCTTCAGGGGAATCAACGGGCCCCCCCGCCACACCCGCCAAGGATCGACGAGGGGGCCCAACGACAACATGACGATCACCATCATGTCGTCGGCCACCCCGCCCGACCAAGATCCATCACCACCCAGCGTGTCGCTGACCGCCCCCGCCGTCACCACCCAGCGTGTCGCTCAACACCCGCGCACGGCCCCGGGTTCGCGGTCTACGCGGCGCGGGTGTGTCCGAGGCGTGAGTAGACTTGATCGCGCTCATCTGTAGCTCGTCTTTCGGTTGTGACTTCGAGCCCGTGCCAGCGGGCTCGTTGTTTTGTCGGAGGCCGAGGGTTGGTCGCTTGCATTCCGGTCATTGGGCCTCGACGACATGCTCGAGTTCGTCGAGGAGTTCGATGTAGCGGAGTCGCAGACCACCGCGAGGGGTTCGTGTGCCGATCTCCCACCGTGCGACGCTCACCCGGTTGATGCCGAGCTCGTCGGCGACCTCGCGTTGAGAGACACCAGCGGCGTTCCGGATCGCGCGAGCGACTGCTGGAGGCGGAAGCCGACGCCGGGCCTTGATCTCATCGATCAGGCCGGTCATAGGTGCACCGATGTTGGTCTCATGAGATGAGGCTACGAGACCGGTACTCGTCTGGGAACCCTCGGAATTAGGTGCACAGAACTATGATGGGCCTGTGCACCGGCGACCGACTTGGCTACACTGCCGATCATGAGGTTCTCGATCCCAACTAACGGCGAGGCCACCGCGACCGGCGGCTCATGGATCCGCGCGGAAGGCCTGAGGGTGGAGAAGTGGAAGCTGCCGCCGGTGCTCATCCGGCTCGGAATCGGCGACGACAACCGCCTGATCGTGACCGGGGTACTGATCGAGGGCGACGGTGAGCTGACAGCGCGAGCACTTCGACTGCCCCTCGGCCAAATTGTGGAGAAGTTTGCCAAGGCGGCGTCGCGTCGCGCGACATACAGACGGTTCTATGCGGAGTTAGCTGGTCATCCGGAATTCGTTACGGACAAGCGGCTTCTTGAGTGGCGGCCGACCCCGCTGGGGACGCACCCCGCACTGGGTGCACTCGCCGTCGACTTCCTGGACGATTCGGCTCGCGTGCAGCCGGTCCCAAGGCCTCGGACGGGACCGAAAGGCCACGACGACTCCTTCTACCGCGAGGTCGCGAAGCGCCACAGGCGCCTGATGAGAAAGCAGCCCAGGCGCCCCACGGCAGCACTGGCCAAGGAGATGGGCTACAGCGTCGGATCCGCTGGCCGGTTCGTGAAGGAAGCGCGCAAGCGCGGCTTCCTACCGGCCTAGCCCAGCGGGACGAAAGCCCGCCGACGGCCCAAGGGCCGGTCGCTTCCGGTGACCATCCGGGAGGGGTGCAATAGTTCTAGAGACCTAGAAGTTCGCGAGGGCGCCCGGCGCCGCGGCGAGGCACGAAAGGAAGTTGCTGCATGCCCGCCCCCGCCGAACAGCACAAGACGATCTCCGCCTATCTCCCTCTCCGGGACGCCGAGCAGTTTGCGGAACAAAGCCGCCGGTTGAGGATGTCGACCAGCCGAGCGCTCGCCACGTTGGTTCAGGCCGCCCTCGAGGCCGAGCGCGAGGCGGCCCGCGTCGCAGTCCGAGGGCATTCCCTGGCCGATCGGTCGGTCGACGTAAGCGCTGAGACAGTGTTCGACCTCGCTCGCGGCATCCGCCTCACGCGCCGGGGCTTCGACACGGCGTGGCTCATGGCGCACGCCCTCGCAATCCCAGGCGTTGACGACAACCGGACGCTAAGCCTAAGCCGGCCACTGATTGCGGAGGATATCGCAGCCAGCTTCTCCGCGGTTTCGGCGGTCGCCGGGTGGGAAGCGAGCCAGAGTTGCGATCCAAGGGATCATCAGGCCTTGACCGTGGCGCTCGCCTGCATAAACGAGCTCGTGAAGCTCTGCCGCGGTCTTCAGCTTGCGCTGGAGCTGACCTCGTCGAGAATGACACATCGCAAACAAAGGACCGGCGGGGTGGTTGAACTGATGACCTGCTGTCAGATTTCACCCGATCGAACCAAGCGACTCGCGATCCAGACGGTGGCGACAGCCCGAGGGAGAGGGTGACCGGCTTGAGCGAGCACTGCCCCAGGCGCGCGTTAGCGCCGATTTTCGCGCAGCGGGATCGACCCTACTTTTCGGCGAATTCGTAGCGGAGCTGGCGGCCGTTCCACCAGGGCACGGTGGTGTCGGGGAGGTCGGCGGAGCGTAGGACGGGCGAGTAGGCGCGGCGGTCGAGTCGGACGGTGATGGTGTCGTTGGTGGTGTGGATTAGGCCGCCGGTTTGGAGGAATCGGCGTTGGAGGGTGTCGGGGGTGGCGGTGTGGTAGCCGGGGAGCCGTCGCCGGAGCGCGGCGCAGATCGTGTTGGCGAGGACGGAGAGCACGACGTCGAGGTCGACGTTGAGTGGGACGGAGGAGGCGAGTGAGTCGAGGTGGAAGGCGCGGATCGCTTCGGCGAGGCGTTGCTCGATCGTCATCCGTCGGGCGTAGCGTTCGATCAGGAACTTGGGGGTGGCGGTGCTGTGGTTGGTGATCAGCACCGTCGGGCTATCGCGCCCGAGGCCGCGGATCACGAGTTGGCGGATCGGGTGGGGGTAGTCGGAGAGGCGCACGGTCTCATCAACGACTTGGGGCTTTTTGTAGTTGCCGTCGCGATCGAGGCGGACTGTCCTCCACGCTTTGGGGTCGAGCTGGTCGATGTGGCGGATTAGCGCGGGTGAGCGCATCCGTAGGGTCATGAACGTGACAGCGCGCTCGTCGAGTTCGGCGAGCACGGCTTGGGTGGTGAGTTTCTGATCGAACACCAGCAGCCCGGGATCGGAGCCTGTGAGCTGGTGCCAGTGCTCGCAGAACGCGATCACCTCGTGGGCGTGGGTCGCCTTTGAGATATCGGCGTTGGCGTAGATGAGGTTGCGGGTGCTGGCGTCTTGGGCGAAGAACGTCAGCACCGAGCGGGTGCGTTGCGAGCGGCTGGGAACGTAGTGTTTCTCCAGCGCCGGGTCCTCGCCCCAGTGCATGATCGCGTGGAAATCGAGGTCGAAGTCGGTGCCGTCGATCAGTCCCGCCCGCAGCATCGCCGTGTTCAGCGCGACCAGGAACGCGTGCTGGCGCTCGTGTGAGAGCTTGTAGGAGTAGCTCGTCAGAGCGGTCGTCTTCGGCAGCGAGGAGAGCCCCGCGAACAGCGCCGCGCCGTGATCGGTCGCGAGATCCTCGACGTGCGAGGTACGACGGATGCTGGCGAGCTTGAGCGCCAGCAACGACAGCACCGACGACAGCGCCGGGATCACGGCCGTGCCCGGGTATCCCGCCGCCTTCACGATCGCGGGTAGGTCGAGCGCGACGAGATCGGGCACGCACAGCAGCAGGCCGGCGTGCTTGGTCTCAACGCGCTCGGGCCATGTGTCGAAGTCGATCACGCCGGTCCGCGGCAGCTGCTCGCGCCGCGGCGCGCCGCGCAACTGCTCGGGGCGGCGCCACAGCCGCTCGAATCCTTCCTCGGCGATCACCTCGGCGATCCCGGTGCGATTCAACGCGATCCCTTCCCGCGCGAGCACCAGCGCGATCTCGTCGATCGAGTGACCCGCCGTGCGCAGCTCAACGATCCGGTCGTGCGCGCGCTCCTTTCCTGGCGCGCGCTTGGGTCCCGGGCGTGAGGAGAGGAAGAACTCGCGGCGGCCGGCACGGAAGTCGCGCACGAGCGAGTTCAGTGTCTCGACCGTGTAACCGAACGCGTTGGCGACCTCCGCGGCTGGACGACTCTCGAGCAGGTACGCGCGCAAGGCCTCGTAGCGGCGCTGGGTCGGGTCGGCGGGCTCGGCGAAGAACTCACCGCCCGGACGAGGTTGGGGCGATCTCGCTGACTGGACGATCCAGATAGTACACTTGGTCGGTCGGACAGAACCGCTGCCAACCCCGCTGCCGACGGCCACGGGCCACGCGAACCCTCGTATTTCGCTGAGATATCGGGTCGCTGCGGACGCTCCTCGCCGAGCGTAACGTACCGAACACTTCCAGCATGGCTAGTAACCAGTCCCCGAGTTCGACCCCATCCCGTCACCCGACAACGCCGCCACGGACTCGCAAACCCCGCCAAACACAGGGTTCGCGCCCCTCAACCGCACCCAACCGCGAGAGCTACCGCCCCTCAAACCGCCACGCGAAAGTCGGCGTTAGAGCTGCTGGAGCTCGCGGCTGCCGCTTGGGCCTGGGAGCAGGAAGCGCGGCCCGAGCAGCTGCCCCCACCGGGCGATTGGCGAGTCTGGCTGATCTGCGCGGGACGCGGCGCAGGAAAAACGCGGGCGGGGGCTGAGTGGCTGGCCCGGCAGGCCTTGCAGAACCCGGGTCACGAGTTCGCCGTGGTGGCTCCGACGGCCAAAGATCTCGCCGACGTGTGTATCGAAGGGCCGTCAGGCCTGCTCAAAGCGCTGGGGCTACGGCGCGACGACCGAGCCTACAACAAAGTGCACGGGATCCTCCGGTTGCCGAACGGGAGTGTCATTCGCTCGTACGCGGCCGAAACCCCGGACCGGTTGCGAGGACCCAACCTGTCGGGGGCCTGGTGCGATGAGCTTGCGAGTTTCAGGTATCGGCAAGCCTGGGACGAGGGGCTGATGCCGGCACTGCGGATCGGCGACGCTCGTGTAGTTGTTACGACCACGCCACGCCGAACGTCGCTGCTCACGGAACTAATGAAGCGGACTGACGGGAGCGTTCATGTCACCCGAGGCTCCACCTTTGATAACGCTGCCAATCTGAGCGAGACTGCGCTGGCCGAGCTTCGTCGCCGGTATGAGGGTACGCGCCTTGGTCGTCAGGAGCTCTATGGGGAGCTGATCGAAGATGTAGAGGGCGCCCTTTGGACTCGCGATATGTTTGAACCCCGCGTTCGCTGGATGGCCGAGTTCGCTGACATGCCGTTCCAGCGGGGTCCGGGAAGTGGCGATCACCCGCCAGCCCTCAGGGTGATTGACGGCGGCCAGGGGGGTACACCCCCGACGCCGTACGTCGCGCCGCGTCAGTCACTTTGGAACACGTAATGACTGAGCTGATCCCGCTGACCGATACGAAACGCGAGGAGACTCTCCGGCTGGCAGGCGAGGTTGGCGCCGCCGAGGCGAGCCGCCGGACCGGAATCCCGGCAAGCACGATCAGGGTGTGGCGATCTCGAACCGGCCGCTCCGGTCCACCTGCTGGGGTGGACGTAACGGGGTGGGCCGACTCGAAGGAGGCAGCGGCCCGAGACACGTGGGCGACCGCCGAGACGGTACTCGGAAGGCTCCGCGCGCTGATCGAGACCAGCCAGCCCGGGGACGCCAAGAGCTTCGCCATCACGTTCGGGATCCTGACCGAGAAATCGATCATGCTCGAGCAACACGCGGCGAACGCGCGAGAGCGGCGAGTCAAGCTCAACGACGCTCAAGGCGAGCTGATGGTGCGGGCGATCGAGGAGTTCCTCACTGCGCTTGGCCTCCCGTTCTCAGACCACGTCAAGGCCCTGCTCGCCTGGCTCTTACAGCGACCGGGCGATGCGCCGATGGAGGCTCCTCCGGACCTCGTGGCCGCAGCGCGCAGTGACCTTGAGGCGGTGTCGACTACCGCCGTGCCTATGAGCCCGAACCTGAACGATCTCGAGGAGAAATTCGCCGATGAGGACTGACACTGTGCCGACGCCTGCGCCGGCCGAAAGCCTAGATTTGGACCCGAAGGGAAACAGTGACCACGTATGACTACCACTGACACAGCTGTCGATTTCGCCCGCGCTGAGCGCGATATCAGGGCCGAGATCGACCGGCTCGAGGCGGCGGTGGCCGCGCTGTCCCTTGAGTCTCTTGCTGGCGACCCTGATGTCCTCGGCGAGCTGGCTGACCTTGAGGAGCAGCTCGATGACTCCAAGAGACAGCTTGTACGGCTGCTGGCCGCCCGAGAAGAGTCCGGGCGCCGGAATGCCTTGGCGAGAGCCGAAGCGGCGGCAGAGCGCCGCACGAAGGCTCTGACACAGGCCAGGCGCTTACAGGGCCAGCGCCAGGACGCCGCGAGGGCGGTCGACGCCGCGCTGAGCGAGTTCGCGAAGCATCTCCGCGAGTGGGACAAGATCACGTCAGCTGAGGAAGCCGCCTTACGACAGGCCGGTCAAGACGGCACCGTGGCACGCGCCCGGAGCTATATGCCCGAATGTGCCCTGCTCTACGCGCTACGGGAGGCCGGTTGCGCTCACGGGATCATCGGGATCCTGCCGCCGAGCGTGGCTCAGGTCCGCCCGCTAGTCGATCTCGACTTCAAGGGACTTGAGCCCTTGCCAACCGCTAAGAAGGAGGCCGCTCGTGCCTGAACTCAGGAACCTAGACGTACAGTGGCTCAGTCTCGTGGACCGGGCCGCTGTCCGCGACCCGAGTGACCCGGATCAGCCACAACGCTTTTTGCTCTGGAAACGTGAAAGTGGCGAGCCCGAGCCGGAGCCGAATCTCGCTGACCTTCAAGCGTTGGTCGCGAAGACGACCAAGGCGATCAAGAAGATGTCGAAGCGGATCGATGATCTGGCCACGAGTGAAGGCGAACCCCTGCCACCGGACGCCGGCGGCCCAACCGCCGAGGAGGCGGAGATGACCAAGAACGAGACGAAGACCGCGGAGGAGCTCTCGCAGCAGCTGAGCGACCTCTCGAAGAGCGAGGCTGGCCTGTCCGCCGCCCAGGAGACCTACAAAAAAATTGGTGCGGCGTACTTGGAACAGCTCTCGCCCGCCGCGTACGCCGCTTGGCGGCGCGGCCAGGAGAGCATCGGCGGCGTGGCCTATCCCGGCGCTCCCATGCTCAAAGCCGATACGCCGGCGCTCGATACCGACACGGTGAAGGCACAGGCCATCGAACTACAGAAGGCCGACCCGTCGCTGTCGCCCTACGACGCGATGCTCAAGGCGATGCAGCAGGACAAGAGCGGCCAGGCGGCCTACCTTCGCGAGATGCGGGGTCGCTGACCAGTCTTGACGTCGCGCTCCCGGCTGGGCCGCGGTTTCGAGCGCGCCGGGATCGGACAGAAGTCTCCTTTCCTTCCGTCCGATCCCACCCTGGCGCCCGCCGGTCGTTTCGGTTTCTCTTCCCTGCCGAGCGGCCGGCGGGCCACCAGCCGCCGAAAATCGGCCGCCCCGCGGCGGATCGCACTAAGATCCCGCCGTGGAACTTGATTTCGCGCTGCTCGCGGACGAGGTGTCTGTCGGCGCCGATGGCAAGCTCACGATCGTCGGCGCCGGCGTTGACCTGCTTGTCGCGCCGACCGTGCCCACGATCCATGCTCGGATCGTGCTCATCCTTCGCGCCTTCGTTTCGATCGAGGAGGCAAGGGAGCCGCATCGCGTGGCGGTTCGCGTGGTTGGGCCCGGTGGCAATCAAGTGGGCTCGACCTACTCCGACGCCCAGCCCGTCCCCGAGGCTGTCTTGGCATTGGGCGAGTCGCTCTCGCACATCGGCATGGGCACGGTTCAGGACATGCGAAACCTTCGTCTTCCCTCATACGGAAGGTATGAGTTCGCCATCTCGTGGGATGGCGAGCCCGTGCGATCGGTTGACCTTCTCGTCCTAGAATCGCCACCGCGCTCCCCCGACTAGGGCCGGGCGGTCTGAGCGTCAATGGGCTTTCCGCCTCTCGACCGACGGCCGATTCTTGAACCGACGAGCGTCTATCGGTTCGTTCACGTCGAGCGTCCAGATGACCCGGAACTCGTGCCGGACTTCAGGTCCGATCAGGAAGCCGGAAAGCGCGCCAGGGAGCGCCAAGCGGCAATTCCGGAGCTCCACCGTGGACAGTCGATGTACAACTCGCTCGTGAGCGCACGCGAGGCGTGGAACGGACTCCATCGGGCGGCTGAGCGGAAGGGGCAACGCCTACGCATCGGCGACTACATTGCGGAGGTCGAGTTGCTGCCCGGACGTGGCTTTGCGATTGAGGATCCGGGGCATGCGAGCGGGCACGTGACCGTGTGGGGGGATAAGGAGCGTCTCGCCGCTTCGGTTCGCCAGATCCTCATCGCCATGGATCCGACCAGGGGCTAGGATTGGCGTTGATGGAGTACGTGCTGATGGATCTCGATGGTGCACCGCAGGGGCACTACCAGTCTCTGGAGGACACCCGCGTTGCGCTCCAGCAGATGGAGGACGCAGAGCCCGGGATATCGACGGAGCTTTACGTCCTCGTGTACGACGGCGAGGGAATGGTCGTAGACGAGTTGTCGGTCCGTGGAGATCAGCTTCTGACGCCGCCGCTGGCGATCTGGTCCGTGCGGGTGACGTCCTGGTCGTCCGCGACCGGGTTTGCCACCGGTACGTCGACCCGGTCGCTAACGCCGCTCGAACCCGTCCGTTCGTAGCGGACAACCCCCTCAGTTGCGCGCAGTTGCGCGCCAGTAGACCCCCAGATTCGCCTGCAGCCACGGGCGATCCCCGCAGTGACAGGGTGGGTACGCTCGGGCGTAAAGGCGTCCCTCTGCATGGGCAAGCCCAGAGCGGCGTCCTTCCCGACATCCGCCGACAACACGGAAGCTTGACCGGTAAGCCCAAGCCGGATGGATTCACGTTCCGATGCTGACGCGAAAGGCCTTATACGGGCGCTGATGTACACAGCGGTCGGTTGCTCCGCCGCCGCCGCCGCTGAGGATGCGGCAGTGAAAGCCGCGCGTACGGAGGTTCGGCGGCCAGCCAATCAAGGTCGCGTTATGAAGCGCACGGATCGCGGTGCCGCACGTCATATTTCGGACGCTGAGATCGATGACGTATTCCTGGCCGTTTCTGAAGTTGAACATGCCGAAATAGCGGGGACGACAGGAACGGACCGCGCTGGCGGTCGCGAGAACGCTACGCGGACTAGACGAGACGATGGGCCCATACGTCGAACGGGCCAATGACGGCGCCACCGAGGTAGCTACGGCCAAAGCGGCAGCCGCCAATCCGCTCGCGGCGAACAGTGTTGCTCTGCACTTCATCGCTGCCTCCTATCCCACTGGCGGGTTATCCATTTGAGTCAGGTCGCGCATCGTGCGGGGCGCTGCATCTTGCAGCGCACCCCGGCGGGAGGAGGCACTTGGTCATGCCTGGCGGGGTGCGTCGCGGCACAGAGCGCCCCAGACCGCCGGCGCCGTCCCGGCCGGCTGTCCGTCGCGCTGTTGTCGCGGCGGGGGCGGGCGCGGCACCTGAGCGAAATGGATAAGCCGTTCCCACTGAAATGCCGTATCCGTACGTCATCCGAAACTCAGCGCCGCAGGATCCGATCCACGCGCTCCTCAAGCTCTTCGACGGTCATCGTCTCGCTCTCCGCGAACCGCTGCACAGCCAGTCCGAGCTCCCAGTCCTGACGGCTCGGCCGCGCGGCCATTGCCCGTTCCTGGTGTTCCTGGCGCGCCAGTGCACGGGCGGGGCGGATCACCGCGCCGGCGAACCACCAGCAGAGCCAGAGGAAGCCGAGAAGAGCGAGCAGCCCCGCCATGACCAGAGTTATGCAGGCCCGAACGATCAGTTGGCTGAACCTGTGGCGCACTCCATTTCGGTGTTTGCATCTCGGTTCACACCCCACCTCTTGACGAGGAAGTCAGCCCTAGCGACGCACCAGGAAAAGGTGCTGTTAGCGGGGCTTTCTTTGAAAGCGGACGACGGGTCTCGAACCCGCGACCTTCGGCTTGGGAAGCCGACGGTCCAGACGATATCTCCCTGCTCAGCCCCGTTTCGCAGGCTCGGATGGAACCAGGATGGAACCTCCACCTCATCCGATTGCGGCCTTGATGAAGTCCGAAGAGCGATGCAGAGCCTGTCGGTAGTGCTCGGCTTGGACGTTGATCGAATGGCCCGCGATCGCCGCCACGTCGTCGGTGTTAGCCCCGGCGGCGATCAGATGCGTCTCCCAGCTGGCCCGGAACTCCTTCGGCGTTGCCCTCATGCCGGTGCGCTTGGCGGTCGGGTTCCACACGTCTCGCATCCAGTTGTCGTAGCGCCACAGCTTGCCACCGTCGTTGCCCCGGTCCGTCGCCAGGCTGGCGCCCGGCCTCGTAGGCGCGGAGTCGGTTGCGGAGCGCGTTGTCCGACACGCCGAGCTTGCGGCTCAGCGCCGTGTAGCTCATGGTCTCGAGCTCGGCATGGAACTCCTCGTGGGATGGCCAGTCGATCCGCGGCCGGCGCGTGTGCGCACTGCCCGGGGTCGGGAACAACCACTCGACGTCGATCCAAGCGGGCATCGCCCGCAGCAGGCCGAGCGTGCCCGGTGGGATCGGCCCCTCGCGATCGTGGTTCTTTTCCCGCGAGGTCTCGATCACCGCGCCGTTCCAGGCGGTCCCTTTCACGCGGAAGATCCCGGTCCTGAGATCTTGGAGGCCACGCCGCAGCGCGAACATCTCCCCCACGCGCATACCGCAGTCAGACAGCATGCGGATCATCGGCTCGTTGCGGTTTCCGGCGGCGGCCGCGAACTCGTGCATCTCGTCCAACGTCCAGATGCGCGTCTCGCGCGCCGGCTTGGTCACACGCGGATCGCCGGCGCGCATCCGCACTCCCTTGAAGGCATTGGCGGTCGCGCAGCGGTCGTCGATCGCGTCCTCGGCCATCGCCGAGAGGACGCGCAGGATGGCACTCGCGCCGGCGGCCGCGCGGCCCTGACGCCTGAGCATGTGGTCCACGAGCTCGCGGGCATGGCTGCGCTCGAGCTCCGCGAACGGCCAGTCGCGCAGCCAGCGGCCCTCGATCTCTCACGTCGAGCACCTGGCGGAGCTTGCTGTTCCGGTCGTAGTTGGTCCGCGCCGAACGCGGATAGCGTTCCGTCCAGTCCGCCGCGTACTCGCCGACCGTGTCGCGGGCAGACGGCGCCTTCGCCCACGCGTCGTAGGCGGCGTCGATCGCGTCCTGCGCCTCGCGCTTGAGCTTGAACGCGCCCAGGTATCGTCGACGGCCCGCCGGATCGGTCGCTCGGGCGCGCCATACCCTCTCACCAGACGGATTGACACGCGAAACCGGCCTCTCGCGACGGTTGGCCATGACCTCCTCCTTGGTCGATCGGAAGCCGGATCATGCCGCGCCGTCCCGGTGGCGAGCAAGGTATTTCTCGACGTCGACCGGGTCGATCCGGCGCTGACCTTCGACTTTGTAGGAAGGAATCCGCTGCTTGCTCAACATGTCGCGGACCGTCCGCTCGCTGATCGAAAGGTATTCGGCCAGCGCCTTCGGGGTGAAGAACGGTCGAAGCTCCTGCTTCGGCAACGCGGACCGCCGTCACGCCTCCCTCCCCCCGCGCCATCGGTTCCGTCGTCGGCCGCGCGGACGGTGTACGCCAGGCGCGATAAGCCCGCCGGCGTGTCGAGCGCTTCCGCGCGAATGGCTTCGAGCCCGCGAGGTCGACACTCCACGCCCATACCCGACAAATACAGCGCCAGGCCCGCGCTGCCCCGCTAGAACGCGTCTATCGCGCGATCGGCGCTGCCGCTCGGGCGGCGGACCATGATCCGAAGACCTTGCTGACGACGCTCGCCGCCGGCCAACTTCCTCCGGCGAGACGTTCGACCGCCTCTCCCCCGCGCCGACGCGCGTGCGTCCGGGACCAGTCGTACGAGGAAGGCAGCCGCCCGTTCCGGGCGCGCCACTCACGCATGGCGTCGAGCACGAGCTGCCGCGTCCACTTGCGCCGAATCGCGCCAGGATGGCAGGCCTTACAGTACGCGTATGCGTCGCCCTTACCGTTGCGCGGCTGGGTGTAGGCGCCGCAGCCGCGGCACACCCCACGTAGCGCGCCTTGACCGCTCGCGCCTTCTCGCCCGTCGGGTCGTAGAAGTACGCCTTGACAGTCGCCGGCGACCGCCCGAGCCGGATCGGCGATCTGCGCGATCGAGAGGCCCTCGGCCTCGCGGTAATGGCGCGCTAAGGCGACCGCGCGGCGGCGCTCGACCACTCGGTCAGCCGCAGCCTGGCCGTTCGGCGCCATCCCGCGACGCTACCGCCGCCACTTGGTGTTCTCACCGAGGTCTTTTGCCTGCTCCATCATCGTCTGGAGCGAGCACGAGAACTTCGGCCTTGCTGCAGTACACCTCCTGAACTGCTGCGTGTCGCGTGCCGAGCGAGGTTGTCCGAGGTCTCGTAGAACTTTGAATGGCGGTCCTCCCGTCCCGTCCGTTCCGGTTGGGAGCGTTCGGGTGTCAAGAAGTCCGAGAGGACAGGAGGAAACCGCCATGAAGAAGGTATCCGGCCCGCAGGTCGTCACGACCGCGGAGGAGCGTGAAAGTTCGCTCCCTGCGGAGATTCAGGAGGCGCTGGGTGAGTTGGTCGGGGCAGCGAGGGAGGGACTGCTCGCGCTGAGCGTGAGCGTCGGGCTCGGCGTGGTGCACTCGCTGATGGAGGCCGAGGTCGATCAGGTGGTCGGCGCGAAGGGCAAGCACAACCCGGATCGGACGGCGAGCCGCCACGGTCATGAGCGCGGGTCGATGACGCTCGGCGGCCGGCGGGTCGAGGTCAGCCGGCCGAGGATGCGCACGGCCGATGATGAGCACGAACTGCCGGTCCAGAGCTACGAGTACTTCGCTGACCGTGACCCCTTGACCAGGGCGGTGATGGACCGGATGCTGGCCGGTGTCTCGACGCGTAAGTTCGCCGTGGTGGGCGAGCCGGTCGGCGAGGCGCTTGAGCGGGAGTCGAGCTCGACGTCGAAGAGCACGGTGTCGGAGATGTTCGTCGAGCGGACGAAGACCGCGCTCGGTGAGCTGATGGCCCGTCGGCTGGACGACGTCCGTCTGGCGGTGATGATGCTCGACGGGATGGACATCGCTGAGCGCACCCATGTGGTCGCGCTCGGAATCTCGACCGAGGGCGCGAAGCTCCCGCTCGGCCTGTGGGAAGGGTCGACCGAGAACGCCACGCTCGCTCGCACGCTACTGGCTGACCTGGTCGACCGGGGCCTGGATCCCGAGCAGGCGATCTTGTTCGTGATCGACGGCGGCAAGGCGATCCGCCGGGCGATCAAGGACGTGTTCGGCGAGCAAGCGCTCGTGCATCGCTGTCATCGTCACAAGGAGCGCAACGTCACCGATCTGCTCCCCGAGCGCGACCGGCCGGCGATCCTGGCCCGGATCCGCGGCGCGTGGGCGCTCAAGGACGCCGATCTGGCCGAGCAGCGGCTCGAGCTGTTGGCCTCAGAGCTCGAGCGTACCTGGCCGGACGCCGCCGGCTCGTTGCGGGAAGGCATGTCTGAGACGCTGACGTTGATGCGGCTCGGGATCACCGGCCAGCTCGCCAAGACGCTGTGCTCGACGAACCCCTGCGAGTCGATGATCGAGATCGTCCGCTACACGCAACGCAACGTCAAGCGCTGGCGCGACGGGGACATGCGCAAGCGCTGGACTGCCGCCGGGATGCTCGTCGCCGAGCAGCAGTTCCGGCGGATCATCGGCTACCGCCACCTGGCCAAGCTCGTGATCGCGATCGAACGCCACGCCGCCAGAACCGCTCTCCCGAGCTCAAACACGGTTACTCACCCCGAAGTGTCACAAACCGTTACTGTGTGATTGTCAAAATCGTCGGAGGCCGCCAGCGAAGTTCTACGACGATCCGGACATCCTCTTGCCGAGCCGAGCCCGAGGCGAGCGTTCGAGGCCTACTGGAACGAAAGCCACCTCAACTCGGACCATGGCAGTCCCAGACACACACGGTCTACGGCTGCCTGGACCCGTCATTGTCGACAGGAGCTGCACTCGTGCCGCTGCTCAAGAACACGCCGACGTCAATCAGGTGGCGCTGGGCGAACCTCAACTCGACCTGCTCGCCGCAGAGCTCGAAGCTGATCGACGCGCCGTGGGGAAGGGCCGGGGCACGACCGGCCAACTCGATGAGGTCTTCGACGATGTTGGGCGCGGCGACGGACCCATGCAGCATCTTCGCGAGGCAAGTCGGGCACAAGCACAGCGTGTTCCCCGATGTCTCGACCCACCGAGCAGCGGTGCGCGGGACCAGGTACTTCGCCTCGAAGTAGACCCGACCGTCCCATCGGGGGAACGCTGCGCCGCAGATCTGACAACAGCCGCCGTAGGTATGCCTCAGGTACTCACGGACCGTCGAGTCGCGTGCCTCAGCGGCGAACGCGTTGCGATAGGCGGTGCTTGGTCGCTCGTCGTTGACCACGACGGATGCCCAGACACGCGACGGCTACGTCTGTCCGAAACGCGACAGAACGTCGTGCACGATGGACTGGCGCGCTCGAGCAGTGCCCCACGTCGCCGGCGACATCACTCGAGCCTGATCGCCGCGCGCGAAGACGGGGCCCGGCCGGACATACCAGAGTCGCGACCCAGCGCTCCCTTCCGACATTGAGACGAGCTAGGCAGGTGGCCTCGATCTCCAGCACTATCCTGCCACTAGGCCAGAGAGCTTTGGGACGTCATCGATAAGTTGCCTTGTATACGGGTGCTCGGGGCGTTCAAGGATCACGTCGACAGATCCCCTTTCTACCACTTTGCCTACGGAAAGCACGATCGCGGTCTGCGCGATGGAGCGAACAAGGGCGAGGTTATGCGTGATAAAGATCATCGCGAGGCGCTGATCGCGCTGCAGGCGACGCAGCAATTCCACCACTGTCGCTTGGACCGACACGTCGAGGGCGGAGGTAACCTCGTCGCACACCAACACATCAGGCTGGAGCACGACAGCCCGCGCAATCGCGACGCGCTGCCGTTCGCCCCCGGATAGCTCATCCGGGTAGCGTCCGAGGAAGCTCTCGCCGAGCGAGACCTGCTCGAGCACCTCTGCAGACCGCTCCGCGCACTCTCCCGCAGCTAGGTCGAAGTGGTGCCGGAGGAGCTGGGTGATGCTTTGACCGACCGTCTTCCTCGGGTTTAGCGACGTATATGGGTTCTGGAAGATGTATTGAATCCTCCTGAGAGTCTCCTTCGCACGAGTCTTTGCGCCCGGCGAGAGAGCCTGGCCGCCAAACCGCATTTCGCCGTTCCAATTCGCATGGAGACCCACAATGCAGCGCGCAAGGGTCGTCTTCCCCGAGCCAGACTCTCCGACTACAGCGACGCAGCGCTGGGGCGCGAGATCCAGATCGATGTTCGACAGTACTGTCTGCTGTCCGTAGGCGGCGGATACACCGCGAAGTGACAGGAGGGGCTTTGGTTCAGACGTCGGCAAACTCGGGAGCGCGACACGCTCTGGAGCGACGTGCTGAACCTCGAGCGCGCGGTGACAGCGAACGCTCCGCCCAGCAGCGATGACTACCTCCGGTGCGGCGTGGTAGCAATGATCCACCGCGTACGAGCAGCGTGGAGCGAAGGCACACCCTGGCGGTCGCCGACCGGGACGCGGCGGGTAGCCCTCGATACCCATCAGAACCTCGGCCCTCTCCGGCGATGGCACGGCGGCGAGCAGGCCTCGTGTATAGGGATGCACAGGCTGGGAGAAGACACGGCGAGTTCCTCCCAGCTCGACGATTCGCCCCGCGTACATGACTGCCACCTGCGACACCAGACCTCCGACCACTGCCAGATCGTGACTCACGTAGACCCCGGCGACGCCGTAGGAGTCGCACAGGCCCCGAACCGTCTCAAGCACGTGACGCTGGGTCGAGACATCCAGGCCGGTGGTCGGCTCGTCCAGAACGATCAGGGAGGGTCGGCAGGCGAACGCCATCGCAATTGCCATGCGCTGCTGCTGGCCCCCCGAAAGCTGGTGCGGATAGCGGTGTAGGATGCCCGAGCCGGCATCCAGGCGAACCTCCTCCAACACCTGCGCAACTCGTGCCTCACTGTCCTGAGCGCTTCCTGGATGTGCTGTCAGGACCTCGGTCAGCTGTGTGCCCATCTTCAACGCCGGATTGAGAGCGGCAGCGGGATCCTGAGGAACGTAGGCGGCTTTTGCGCCCCAGATGGCGCGCAAGTCGGTCGGATCCATGGCGAGTAGGTCGGCGCCGTCGAGAAGCACTTCGCCGCTAGAGATTCTCAGTCCGCGCCGCGCATGGCCCAATAACGCCAGAGCGACGGTTGTCTTGCCGGAACCAGACTCGCCAACCAGTCCGAGCAGCTCACCGGAATCCAGCGAGAAATTCACGTCGGAGACCACGTCAGAGCCGTCGTAACGCAAGCTCACCGCCAGACTTTTGACGTCGAGACGCCTCCCAGGGTGGTCCCTGGTGATCTCGTCCCCTACACCCAGATCGCTCACGCCGACTCTCCGAGTCCGACGCCAATCTTGTCGACCAGCGCCGCCTCTTCGGGACGTCGCTCGACGCCGATCGTCACGCGCGCGACGGCGTCCGTGAAAGTATTGGTCCCAATCGTCAGCAAAGCGATCAGTGCCGCAGGCACGACCACGCTCAGCGGGTTCGCCTCAACACCGATGCGATTCTCGTTGATCATGTAGCCCCAGTTCGGAGCCGGCGGGGCCTGGCCGAACCCGAGAAAGGCGAGCCCAGCTATGATCACGATCGAGTAGGTGAGCCGGAGGCCCGCCTCCACCATGAGCGGCGAAACGAGGTTCGGCAGGATCTCGGAGAACATAACCTTCGCCGGCTTGACGCCTTGAATCTCGACCAACTTGACGTAGTCCCGCTCGGAGATGTCCAAAGTCGCGGATCGGAGCACCCTCGCCACTGCAGGGGCATGCGATAGACCGACCGCGACTGTAATCAGCCACAGCTTGGGTCCGATGATGCTCACGAGCAGGAGCGCAAAGACGAGCTGGGGGAAGGCGAGAAGCACGTCAACGCATCGCATGATCCCCTCGTCTGTTTTCCCGCCTCGGTAGCCGGCCGTAATTCCAGCGGCGCCACCTCCTATTACCCCGAACAGCGTCGCCGAAATCGCCATCAATAGCAAGACCCAACCACCGTCGAGGACTCGCGACAAAACGTCGCGTCCAAGGACGTCACCACCAAAAATCAGCCCTCGCCCAGGCTTCGCAAACGGTACGGTTACAAACGCCGTGGCCGAATGTGGCGCAAACGCGGGCCCCAGAGCCGCGACGAGAACGACAAGGACCGTAATCGCGAGGCCAATCGCGCCTCGGCGGGTGCTCGCGGCGTCGCGTAGGACGCGGAGAAGCCGACGGTGCTGCGCACTCCGGCGCGACGTGGATAAGGCAGGAGTACTCGTCGTCGTAGTCATCGTGCGAGGCGACGGCGCGGGGTCGCGAGCAACGCGATGACGTCCGTCGCAATATTCATGAACACATAGAAGGCGGCGAGAACGAGGACAATGAACTGAATGACAGGAATGTCGCGCACCGACACCGCGTCGACGAGCCCCTGACCGACGCCCGGGTAATTGAAGACGTACTCGACAATCACGATGCCTCCCGCCAGATAGAGGAAGTTCAGGCCGATCACCTGAATAGTTGGTGCGATCGCGTTCGGCATCGCATGGACGATCACCACCCGGGAGGTAGAAAGTCCTTTTAGCCTCGCCATCTCGACGTACTCTGATTCCAGCGCTTCGATCATCGCGGCCCGCATCATGCGGAGGATGTATGGGACGATCACGATGACAAGGGTCGCCACGGGCAAGATAAGTGACTCAGGTTGATCCCAGGGGTGGGATCCCGGTGGCACGATTGATACGGCCGGGAGAATGTGGAGGACCACCGTCGAGAAGACGATGACGAGCACAATCGCGACAACGAACTCCGGAAGCGCAGTGACCGCCAGGGCGCCCACCGAGGTAACGTGATCGAACCATCCGTCCTTCCGCAGTGCTGCGATCGCCCCGCAGGCAACGCCGAGCACCGTTCCGATCGCTCCGGCAAGAAAGACCAGCACCGCCGACGCGACGAGCCTCGGCGCGACGAGGCTCCACACGCTCTGGCCGCTGGCAAGGGACGTCCCCAGATGGCCGGTCACGAGCCCAGACAGCCACGACCAATACTGCGCTAGAAGCCCACGGTCCAGTCCGAGCTGAAGCTCGAGCTCGCGTAGCCGCTGCGGGGTTGCTGTGTGGCCCAGGATGGCGTATGCCGCGTTTCCCGGTAGCACTTCTGTAGCAAGAAAGACGATGATCGAGACCACCGCCAAGGTGAGCAATCCCAACGGCACGCGTCGCGCCACGAGCGCGCCGATCGGGTGAGCATCCTGCCATCGCGGGGAGCCCCTGGCCATTGGGTCGAGCTCTATTGTGGAGGCGCCCATCGCCTAACCGAGTCGGACCGTTCCCGCATTCGAGATCGCGTCCCTCCAGAACCGCTCAGCGGTAACGCTTCTACGTCGGGGCCTGACAACTGCCGGCTCGCCGCGCGAACCGCGGAGCAACGCGATTCGGGCAGCTGTCGATCTGCGAAACAACATCGTCGACTTACCCGGTGCCACCGGGACGCCCCCCTGCCAGATCCTCACCGACGGCATCTAAGGCGAGGAGCGTGTCCTCGGTCATACTGACTGCTTGCGAGGCTGCCGTCATCGCGGTCACCGGCCACGATGAAAACTTGACGGCCACGATTTGCCGCGCCGGGTCGACATAGATAAGCTGCCCAAAGGCTCCGCGGCACAGCAGCACCGTCCCGTGGGAACGGGGAGCGAACCAGAGCAGGTTCCGGTACCACGCGCCGGGTAGGCCAAAAGCGCTCTGGGCGCCTCGGCAGGCCTCGACGATGTCGGCCGGCGGATTCCAGGACGAGCGGAGCCATACGCCAGGCACCACCTCCTCTTCACCGACGTCTCCGCCGGCCAGGAGCAGCAGGCCAAAGCGCGCGAGGTCACGCGCCGTCGTGCTCATCCCACCATCGTGGCCTGCTGACCCCAGCGCGTCGCACGTGATCTCGGCGTCGTACTCGGCGCCCAACCGCGCCCAAATCACGCCTGACAGCAGCTCCGCCATCCTTTCTCCGGCAGCGCGCTCGCAGACCCAGCCGAGCACGTCGGCGTCACAATCTCGGTAGGAAAACGCTCCCCCATGGTCGCGCTCGCGTACGAGCGTGCTCAGGTAGTTGTACATCGAGTTGCTCACGCCGTAACCCGGACCCGGGGCCCATCCCATTGCTCGCAGCAGACCCCACACTTCGGAACTCGGGTCATCCGTGTCCTCACTGAACCTGACCCCAGAGCGCATATCAAGGAGGTTCCGAACAGTGGCCCCCGCGTACCCGCTGGACTTCAACTCCGGGAGGTAGTCGGTTACACGCCCGCTCGGGCGCAGTACCCCCGACCCAACCAGCCATCCCGCGACGCAGCCGATGAATGCCTTCGAGATCGACATCAGCGCGTGCGGAGTATCGGCGCGCATCTCGCCGTAGTATTGCTCCGCGACGACCATCCCTCGATGCGTTACAACTAGTGCATCGGTGAACGTATCGCCCACTACGTCTTGTAACGTCGCAGACGTACCATCGCTCCGCACAACCGCCACCGAACCGACCTCGCGCGGCGCGGGGTGGAGCGAGGACGGCTCTCGTACGCCGCGTGAGATGCGCTGCGTTGGCACAAACTCGCGCACGTGGGAGAAGGACCAACGATTGTACGGAGGGTCCAGCCAGTTCTCCAATGTCAAGCCCCGTGGCCGCTGTCCGCCGCGCTCGAACACCTCGGCACCGCCCGGGATACGGTCGCTCGTCGGCTTCTGCGCTGGCACCTACAAGCTCACCCAGCCTCGAAGCAGTAGCTCCGGCCTTCTCGGACCGGGACGGCCCGCCAAGTTCTGCAGGAAATCGAAGTCCGCACCGTCGGGGGCTTGAAGAACGTGGTCCATGAACAGCGCGCCATAGCCGCGCTCATAGAAGCGCGGTGGCGGTTCCTGCTGGGATGATCTTTGGGCGATCTCAGCCTCGGTTAGCGCGACTTCAAGCAAACCCTCGTCCGCGTCGAGGCGAATGACATCGCCGGTCTGAACGACTGCCAGCGGTCCTCCCGCGGCCGCTTCAGGTGCTACGTGGCACACGATAGTGCCATACGTGGTTCCGCTAATGCGGGAATCTGAGATTCTGACCATGTCCGTCACGCCCCGCCGCAGGAGCCGCTCGGGAATAGGAAGCGTACCTAGCTCGGGAAATCCGGGCGCACCACGTGGGCCACCGTTCTTGAGCACGAGGACGCTGTCCTCCGTCACGTCGAGGCTCGGATCGTCGATGGAAGCGTTAAGATGGTGAATGTCCTGAAACACGACAGCTCGCCCGCTGTGCTTCAGCAACTTCCGGGTGGCTGCGCTGCGCTTCAGAACCGCCCCATCCGGGGCCAGGTTGCCGGTCAAAACCACGTGTGCCGACTTTGACATCAGTGGATCGTCCAGCGGTTTGATCACGTCGGCGTTCGTCCACTGAGCGTCCCCCGCGTTCTCGCGGATCGTTCTGCCGTTCACTGTCAGGGCGTCTCCGTCCAGCAAGGGCAACAACGCTGCGATCAGCGCCTGAACGCCACCGGCCAGATAGAAGTCCTCCATCAGGTAGCGCCCCGTCGGTTCGATGTTCGCCAACACGGGGGTGTCAGCGGCCGACCGAAAATCCTCGACCGACAAGCGGATTCCGACTCGACCGGCCACGGCCACGAGATGAATCAGGGCGTTAGTCGAGCCGGCGAGTGCCTCCAGCACGCGGATTGTATTAGCGAAGGCGGCCGGCGTGAGAATCTGTGATGGGCGCAAGTCCTCCCGCGCGATCTCGACTGCCCTCCGACCGGACCGCTCCGCCACGACGTATCTTCGCGAGTCAACGGCGGGGACCGCCGCCGCGCCTGGAAGGCTCAGACCGAGACTTTCAGTCAAGCACGCCATCGTCGACGCTGTCCCCATGTCCATGCAATGCCCGTGGCTGCGGATCAAAGACGCCTCGGCGTCAAGGTATTCAGCCGGAGTCAGCTCTCCGAGACGCGCCCGATCCGCGAACCGCCAATAACCCGACCCCGACCCGACCCGTTGGCCACGGAAGAACCCCGGCAGAGCGGGGCCGCCCGTGACGACGACGCACGGTACGTCGGCGCTCGCTGCACCCATCAGGGAAGCCGGCACAGACTTGTCACATCCGGCGAGCAGGACAACCGAGTCCAGGGGATTGGATCGGATGGTCTCTTCGACCTCCATTGCCGCGAGGTTCCGGTACATCATCGCAGCGGGCTTCTGCAGGGCGTCCCCGGGCGTCATCGCGCAGAACTCCAGCGGCAGGCCCCCCGCCTGTAACACCCCCCGCTTAACCGCTTGGGCGAGCTCCCGAAGGTGGACGTTGCACCCGACCAGCTCACTCCACATGTTGCATATGCCCACAATCGGCCGGTCCTTCAGAGCCTCATCCGAAAGACCGAGGGGACGGAGCCATCCCCGGTGGCAGAAAGTCTGCAGATCGTGGCCGTCGAACCACCAGCTGCTCCGCAGCTCAGCCATGCCGGCTCCCGCCCCGGCCCCCTCGTTGAGCAACGCGTGTGCGTGCCACGCCACGTCCTAAGCTTCTCAATATCAGCATCGATTCTCTCCTTCCATGCTCAGTGGTCCGGTCCCTACCCGCGCCGCATGCCTCGCGCGCCACATGTGTGCTGCTCGCGACCGCCGCGGTCCGAGCGACGAACCCAGCGCGCGGCTTACGTTCCCATCCTTGGAGCGCATCTAGTCTGACGCGTTACCCAGCCGGGCGGCCAATTCTCTGGCAATCCCTTGTATATCCGACGAAAGCTTGGTCACACGCCTCTTCGAGGCGCCCGCTTTCAGCAGGGTGAAGCACACCCCCGCATAGTCGTCGTCCTCGCCCGCGCTCGCAACAGCGGCTCCCACGCAGACGACTCCCGCGACCGCTTCCTCCTCGTCGACGGCGTAACCATCGCGCCGGACTTGGTCGAGATTCCGCCGCAGCTCCGCGACCGTCGTGATCGACCTCGTGGTGAGTGCAGGTAGACGCCCGGAGCGGGGGAGCCGGGCCTCGAGCTCCTCCTCCGGCAGCTCAGCGAGAATTGCACGGCCGACGGCGGTGCAATTGGCTGGCAGCCGCCGCCCGATGTTCATCGCCAGACGTACAGGATGCGCGCCGTCCCGACGTGCCAGATACGTCACCGACAGATCATCGTCCAGGACAGCGAGCTGGATAGTCTCCTCCACGACGCCCGGCCACTGCACACAGACGTCCTGAAACTCGCTAGCGATGCTCACCCCCGCCAAATAGCTCGCGCTCAGCTCGACGAGCTTGCTGCCGAGCACAAACCCGGACTGGTGCCGCCGTGCGAGCCCCACGTCGACCAGCGTATGGCAGATTGTCATCACCGACGACTTCGGAAGCTCCAATCGCCTCGCGAGTTCGCTAACCCCGAGGCCGTCCTTTTCCGATGCCAACTCATCCAGGACACGGACCGCGCGCCTGATCGCGGGAACGCTCTGCCGGGACTCACTCACAGCCTGCTCATCCCCTTTCCGGGGCCATCCCCACCCCACCCGGACCCACCATGGCCTCGATCCGAGCGATTAGACGGGCGAGCTCGTCTTCCATCGCCGCGTCGATAGAGAACTCAATCGGCGATCGCGCCACGGCACTGGCGATTATTCCCTGCTTGCACAGGAGATACTTGCCGATCACAATGTAGCCATCCAGGGTTGCCTCTATGTCAAACAACGCTGCCAGGACGCCCTGTATCATGTCTACCCGCGCAGCATCGCCGTCAACGAGCGCCGACCACAACGCGCCCACCGCGCCGGTCATTTCCGCAGCCGGCATCGTCCCCACGACGCCCCGCCTAAAGCACTCGACGAGAGCAACGCCGCCGGTCCCATCGAAGACACGAGCCTTTCCGTCCGTAGCGGCCAGTAGCTCGCCCAGCCTCAGGCCGACCGGCTGCGCCTCCGGCTTGAACAACACGCGATCGGCGAGGTCGCGCTGCAGGCAGGCCATGGCGAGAACCGATAACCCCTGCCCCACGTAGTTGCTTGCATCTTGCACAACAATCGGGAGACTGGTCGCCGCCGCAACGCTATGGTAGTACCGTCGAATCTCATCGTCGCCGCAAGGCACGGTAATGGGAGGTATCGCCATTACGGCAGCCGCCCCGCAATCTTCGGCCAGAGCGGCTTGGCGCGCCGCGACAACTGTGGCCTCCGCCCCGACGCTGGCGATAACCGGACCCCGTCTATCCGCGATCGCACATGTTTGCTTGAGCAACGTCGAGCGCTCGGCCTCGGAGAGGCGCAGGATCTCAGACAGCATGCCGATGACGATGCCATCAGCATCGTTGCCAAACACAAACTCGATCTCTCGCTCGAGGCTCTCGAGGTCAATGGCCGTTTCATCGTGCGTGAAGGGAGTCTCCAGGACGGGGAAGAGGCCCGCAAGCTCCGTAGTCATCTAACGCGCTCCGTCAACACTGTCCCTCGCTCTCGTGTTCAGTATATAGCCTGCTGTACAGCCTAGTGGACGGCTCTAGTCCGAACCCGGCACCGCCCGCTGTCGGAGCAGATCGTGGGGTGGTCCCAGCGGATAACCTCGGCCGGCGTAGTCAAAATCCCCCAACTCGAAGCGGTCCACGCGGTCGGGCTGGGGGCATGCATAGTAGGCACGTATCTCCCGGATCAGGCCTGTCGGCCTCTCAAACAAATACCACTCGTCGCCACGAAGTACCGTCCCGATACCCGCCTTGAAATGCGTCCATTCGATCACGGCTCGCGCCGTGGAGGGATCGGCGATGACCTGATCCACCGTCCAGATCGAGCCCAGGGACTCGACCGCCGCGTGCCACTTCTCGGCGATCATCCGCGGGCCGACGAATGGGCCGCCATAGGTCCCGGCCGGAAAATAGTGCACTCCATCCTCGGCAAAGCAGGCGATGATGCCCTCCTCGTCTCCGGCGTTACAGGCATCGAAATACCTCCGGATCGTCGCCTCCATTCCCTCCGCAGTCAGCGGCATGGCTCTCCCGTTTCGTCGCTGTTTCCTCTAGACCTCAGGTACCGACAAGTGCACGCGACCTCGCCGAGGGTGTCGAACGTCCCCTGATAGTGCCTCCCGCCTTCGGCCGGCACCGCCCGCGTGAACGATCCCGATAGGATCAGCTGCCCGGCCTCAAGCTCTTCACCGAGTTCCCCCAGAGCATTGGCAAGCCAGGCCACGGATTCGGCGGGATGACCGAGCACTTCAATCCCGGCCGCGAATTCCACGGCCTCGCCGTCGCGATAAAGGGTGACTTGCTCCTCCGCGAGGTCGCCGATCGCCTCGAGCCCGACCTCCTTCCCGACCACGAAGCGGGCGCTACTGCCGTTATCCGCCACGGTATCGGCGAAGGCGATATTCCAGTCCTGGATCCGGCTGTCGATGATTTCAAGCGCCGGTGCCACTGACGCCGTTGCGGCGAGGACCTCGGCGCCGGTCACGCCTGGCCCCTTGAGGGGCAGCGCGAGGCGGAAGCACACCTCGGGCTCAATCATCGGCGCGATGAGCGAATCCAGTTGAACCGTCCCATCATTCGGAACCCACATGTCGCTGAACAGGTGGCCAAAGTCGGGCGTATGGACATTGAAGAGCTCCTGGATCGCGGCGCTCGTGGCGCCAATCTTCCGCCCCACCACGAGCCCTCCCGTCGCAACCCGGAGCGACACGTAGGCGGCCTGAATCGCGTAGGCGTCCCGCACATCCATGCCCGGATATTGTCCGGTCAGGGGAGCGACCGGGGTTCCATTGCGTTCGGCTTCGAACAGCACCGCGGCCAGCTCCCTGGCCCTCATCGCGCACACCGGCCGCGCCTTCCCACGTGGTCCCCCCACGATCCCCCACCTCGACGAGCATCTCGACCTCGCCCGGCCGAAAATCGGACCGGTGGTTCGGCTCTCTGGCCCTGGTGTGACCGCGCAAGCCCTTCGCCCGAGCGCCCAGCCACGTCAGCCCTCGCTCCCCAGGCCGCGCGTCGGTCCGCGCAACTCGCCGACCGCTCGCTCAGCCACCGTCGAGACCGGCAGTGCCCCTCTCGTTTGCCTCAAGTAGTCGACGGGAGGCTCTGCCCGGTCAAGTGGAAGCTCCACCTCCATGAGCTCCTCGGCGTCAGCGCCACATCCTGCGACCACAACGCCGCTGCGGTCTACGGCCAGGCTCCCCCCGACGAACCGCATCCCCATCTCACGACCGACTCGGTTGCAGTAAACGTGTGGGATGCCGTTCTCGAGCGCGCGCACACGCGCACACAGTGCATGGCACTCCCCATACGGCCACATGTTGGCGGAGCAGGTCGCCAGGAGATCAGCGCCAGCGGCGGCAAGAGCCCGCGCTGGTTCCGGAAACTCTAGGTCGAAGCAGACCAGCAGTCCTATCCGCAGCCCGCCCAGTTGAGCGATCACCAGCGAGTCCCCGGCGGAAAATCGCTCTGCCTCGCGGTCGAACAGGTGCGTTTTCCGATACACGGCGACGACCCGGCCGTCACCTTCCACGCACGCGACCGAATCGTAGAGTCGTGCGCCGTCCCCTTCGGCAAACCCGACGATCAGGGCCGTCCCGTGATCCCGCGCAACGTCGGCGACCGCAACCAGGTCATCGCCAGCCTCGGCCGTGGCCTCCGAGGCCTCGTAGCCAGTCAGGAACAGTTCAGGGAACACAGCGAGGTCTACGGAGGGGTGCGAGGCCAGTGCGCTGGCCAGGCGCGCCACGTTGGCAGCCGAATCTCCGGGGAGAGGCGCCAGTTGACCAAGGAGCGCACGCAACGCCGCTGGTCGTTCGATGCTGTTCGCGGCCATCTATTCGACGCGTCCCGCGGCCACGGGGCGCTCGCCCGCTGCGGTCCTGCCCAGGCGCGCCATGTCGACCTCAGCCCGCCGCCCGATGGGCCGGGATCTGGCCGGCTCTGAGTCGTCGAGCCGTCACGACAGCCAGGCCTGATTGAATGCCGAGCCGCCGAACGGTTGACCCGTCTTGGAGCTGATCAGGCCGTGCACATTCGTCGCGTGGGCGCTCAGATTTGGGACAAAGACCGGAAGGATGTACCCGCCCTGGTTGTACTGAATCGTCTGCATTTCCAGCGCGATTTCCTTGCGTTGGCCCGGATCCGCGGTCCGCAGACCTTGGTTGTAAAGCGCCGTGTATTGAGGATCGTTCCAATGCGTCTCGTTGAACGGGCTGTAGGCTAAGGTTGAGGCGGAAACTTGTGGCCAGTAAGGCAGGTAGTTCCATATATCCTGGGAAAAGACTCGCTGCAGATAGTCGGGACCGAAGAAGGTCGTTGGGGGGACGTTACTCACATTCACGGTCACACCCGCGCCCTGCGCCTGCTGCGCGAAGACCGTAGCCAGGCTCACGACACCGGCGCCGATATTGGAAGTCACGAGGGTGATGTTTAGATTGTCGGCTCCGGATTTCTTGAGTAGGGACTTTGCCTGCTCCAGGTCCTGCTGACGCTGGGGAAACGTGCTGGCGTAATCAGCGTCCCAGATGGCCGGCAAATCGTTCGCGAGCGCACCGTGCCCGGCGAAAACGATCTCCTGCATCTGCGGTCGATCGACGAGGAGGCGAAACGCCTGTCTTACGTTGACGTCCGTGAACGGTGCTTTGTCAACGCGCATCGTGAACGGGTACCAGTAGCCTCCCGGCGACGTGATGGTGTTGAAGCCCCCGGATTCCAGCTCGGATAGGCTATTGGCCTCGACGAACGCCAGGGCGTCGAGCTGCCCGCTCTGGAGGGCGTTGATCTGTGCCGAGTCATCGGCGAACTCGACAACGCTCACCGCGTCTAGGTATGGATAGCTGCCTTGCCAATAGTGGTCGTTGCGAAGGAAGAGACTTTGCACACCGGGGGTGAATGAGTGGAAACGGAAGGGTCCGGTGCCGACTGGCAGCTTCGGGTTGAAGCCACTGGGAACAATCGGCGAGGAAACGATTCCCGCCATCTCCTCCATGAATGTCGAGTACGGCGAATGACACGGAATCCGAAGCGTCTGTGGGTCAAGGATTGTGGCCGCCTTCAGATCCAGCAGAACGAGCGCCGAGGCGATGCTGTAGTGGTTCTTCTCGATCAGGTTGAAGGTGTAGAGGACGTCCGAGGCTGTGAGCGGCTGTCCGTTGTGGAACAGGATGCCTTTCCGGACACGGATGGTCCAGACGGTGGCGTCCTTGTTCGGGGTGATTTCGGCGGCTAGTTGCAGCTGAGGCTGCGCGTTCTGGTCGAGGGTAACGAGGGACTCGAAGAGGAGCGGGGCGCGAACGATGTCGGCATTGGTGGCGACTTGCAGCGGATTCACGCTGTCGCTGCTACTACCGCCCGTGCAGCCAATGCGGAGAGTGCCACCACGTCGAAATGCGGAGGATTGGGCTGGGGTGCTGGCAGATGTGGATGACGAACCGCAAGCCGAGATTGCCCCGCCGGTTCCAGCGAGTACCGCGATTCCGATCGTGCCGCGGACGAGGTCTCTCCGGGAAATATGCGAGCCCTTCTCAGGCTCGGGAGTTCGGTCGGTCAAGGCAAGCTCTTCAGATGGATCACGCTGCTCGATCACGCTGCCTCCTCTGGCAGTTCCAGCGGTCTGCGTCGACGCCGCGCTGACGCTACTGAGTTCGCGGGACCCGTATGAGCCGCCCGTCTCGGTCGTTCAGCGTGCTGAACAATGTTCAGCCTGCTGAAAGGGTACTTTGCACCGCGAGACCTGTCAAGGCCTTCCCGGCGCCCGCGACCGTGCCGGTCCGATCGAGGCCGTGCGGGCCACTCGGGTCGTCGGAGATTCCCGCGTTGGTCGGGCCCGCCGGTCGCCTGGAGCCCGCGGGTGGCTTTGACCCGAAGAACTTGGTCCTATACGCTCTCGCTTCTGCCGTTCAGCTGGTCGAACGGCCAGCAGCTATTTGGGACGCTACTAAAGGTTGAGAATCGTGTCAACGACTCCCGGGCCATACGATCGCCCACCTCGCATCGCCCTCGGTCCCCGTGCGACCTTGCCCTTGCGGGAGGCCGTGATTTCTGCGGGTGGGGTCGTGGTCGATTTCTCCGACGGCCCGGACGGAGTTGTCTGGGCCAGTCCGGACATCTGCAGACTCCGTGATTACTTGACCGCGTCGCCCGGCGTCGTGTGGGTTCAGCTGGTTTCGGCCGGCGTGGACGACGCGGCGAAACTGGGCCTTTTCGATCGGCGGCGCATCTGGACGAGCGCCAAAGGCGCTTACGCTCAGGCCGTTGCCGAGCACGCCCTCACTCTCACCTTGGCGGGTCTACGGAATATCGCGCCCAGCGCACGCGCACACTCCTGGGGGCCAGCGGTCGGGAACACACTCGTCGGTGCGCGAGTCACGATTCTCGGTGCTGGAGGGACGACTGAAGCCCTGGTGAGGCTTCTTGCTCCCTTCCGGGTCGAGGTCACCGTCGTCCGACGGCAACCAAAGCCGTTATACGCGGCGTCTCGCACCGTTTCGACGGATGAGTTTCACGATGTCCTTCCCGATGCGTCGGTCGTGATACTCGCGCTCGCCCTTACACCGGCCACGCGTGGCATCATCGCCGAACCAGAGCTTGCGCTCATGAATCGCTCAGCTTGGCTTGTCAACGTGGCGCGCGGACAACACGTGGATACGCGGGCCCTCATCGCTGCACTCGCTGAGGGCTCGATCGGCGGGGCCGCACTTGACGTGACCGATCCGGAACCGCTGCCAGCGAATCATCCCTTATGGGATCTTCATAACTGCATCATCACGCCGCATGCAGCCAACCCTCCCCAACTGATGGCACACGCGCTGTGCGAGCGACTCCGGACGAACGTCTCCCGCTTCGCAAGGGGCGTGCCGCTCGTGGGTCTGGTCGATCCCGAGGCAGGATATTGACCCCTCGCGGAACGCCACATCGAGATCAGGGGCAGCAAAAGACGTGAAGCTGCGCGATGCGCTTAGACCGAATCTATAACGTCCACGACGCCCGGACCGAAGCACGCCTAGTCCTACCGAGGGCTCTATTCGATTATGTCGATGGCGGCTCCGACGACGAGACTACGCTGCGCGCGAATCAAACAGCCTTCGACGATGCAGTGCTCCGGCCCAGCATGGGTTCCGCGGTGTGCGCGCCTGATCTCTCCGTGGTTGTGCTCGGCAAGACGCTCTCCTCTCCAGTGATGCTCGCACCGTGTGGCCTTGTCTCGCTCGTTCACCCATCAGGTGCCATCGGAGCCGCGTCGGCCGCGTCTCAGCGCGGAACCATCTCCGTCCTGAGCAGCCTTGCTGGATCCGGCGTCGACGAGGTCACAACAGCTGCCCCCAGCAGCGTGTGGTTCCAGCTCTATCACCAGGGAGACCGAGCGACCGCCGAGGCGCTCATGGCTCGTGCACGCAGCGCTGGCGTCGATGTCCTTGTGGCCACCATTGACACGGCCGCCTACGGCAATCGAGAGCGCGACCGCCGCCACGGGGTCGGTGCTCCGCTCGCGCTAACCCCACGTAACTCCGTTCGCCTCGCCGCGCAGCTCATGCTCCGCCCCAGATGGACAGCGACGATGGCGCCCAAAGCGTACGCACTCCTGTGCGGGCAACAGCTCGGGAGACCCAGAAACCGGCACGCTCAATGCGCCCTCACCGTTCTCCTGGGATGACGTGCGATGGCTGAGCGAATCGTGGCCTGGCAAGCTTGTCGTGAATGGCATTCTCACGGGAGCGGACGCGCGACGGGCGGTGTACCATGGTGCTGACGGCGTGATTGTCTCCAATCACGGTGGTCGGCAGCTCGACGGCACGGTTGCGACATTCCGCGCGCTGCCGGAGGTGGTTGCGGCGGTTGACGATTCTGCCGAGGTATTTCTCGACGGTGGTGTTCGTCGTGGCACCCATGTCGTCAAGGCGCTCGCAGTTGGAGCCCGCGCGGTACTCGTGGGAAGGCCCTACGTGTGGGGGCTGGCCGTGGGCGGCGAGGCCGGAGTGCAACATGTCTTAGATTTGCTCGACGGCGAAATCGTCAGAGCCCTCACCCTCCTTGGCTGCTCGTCAGTCTCGCAGCTAAGCGTCCGCTGGCTGGGTAGATCCGGCGGCGGTCCGTGGCGTCAGGGAGCGTCGCAAGCCTAGCCCCAGTCTCTTGTCCTGCCGGACCGCCTCAATCGTCGTGGGCTGTAGCCCTGAACTCGACTCCGCTCATACGAAAGTCAAGATCCAGCTCGCGGAGTAGCCTCTGCGTCAGACGTGGCGAGGATGAACGCAGCATGACCAACGGCCATTCCGGCAATCATGTCGAGGCAGTCACGTGCCCCTGTGATCGCGCCGAGCGTGACCCCGCGCTGGCGCCGAAGTGCCGCATACGCGACCGAACCATTCCCAGGATTCGCGTGTCGGCCGCCAACGTGAGTAGGGGCACGCTTCCCAACGCGCTCGCGCGCGGAGCCGTTCTCGCGAGCTTCATGCTGCTCCCCCGCATCGAGATCGCCGAGATCCTCGCCTGCTCCGGGTTCGACGCCGTGATCCTCGATCTGGAACACGGCCCGATAGCCATCGACGATGTTCCACCGCTGACAGCAGCGATTCAAGGCTCGGACATGTTTGCCATCGTCCGCACAAGCGACCCATACTCCCCAACGATCGCCGCGGTCCTCGACACCGGGGTCGACGGGATCATCGTGCCCCACGTAAGCACGACAAGCGAAGCGCAAGCTGTTGTTCGCGCCGCCCGCTATCCACCTGCCGGCACCCGTAGCCTCAATCCGTACGTACGCGCCCTGCAATATGGGACGTTGAGCAACCTACCGGAGGCCAACGATCGCTTCGCCGTATTCGTCATGGTCGAGGGAACCGGAGCGATCGCCCAGCTAGACGGCCTGGCGGCAGTCGACGGCCTCGACGGTGCGTTCGTAGGACCCGTCGACCTATCCTCAGAGCTCGGCGTACCCGGCCAGCCCGAGCACCAGCTGGTGATCGAGGCCGTAAGCGACATATTCCGCCGTCTGCGCAACGCTGACACCGCGGCGGCGATCTACGCCCCGACGCCACGCGCAGCAAGACGATGGCTTACTGCGGGCGCCTCACTCGTCGCGTTGTCGGCCGACATCGCTATGCTTCGCGCCGCCGCAGCGACAATGCGCAACGAAGTCAGGCACGAGCCCCTCGAGAATCCTGACCCCGCTTCCGTCCCGCCCGCCTGACCAAGGCGGGGCACTCAACGCGATGCGCGCCCTAACATCGGTGATGGCGCTCACGCGACCGTCGCCTGGTCGGCCCTCCTGTGTCGCACCGCGAACGTGATCGTGCTCAGCATCTCGAGATGCCGCTAAGGCCAAGAGCGCTACCGCCCGACCCGCCGCCATATATCACCGCCACCTCGAGGACGTCATAGCGGCCCAATGGCACGAACTGCGGCCCCTGGAGCGCCCGCAAGTAAAACCGAGCCCCTCTTGCGGTCGGACGGCTAACGACAACTCACCCGCGGCGTCGAGCTGGTCAGCAAGCGCACCATGCTGTTGCTCAACGAACCCATTAGCGGACTTGACCCGGCGCTTGAACGTCAGCTGGTGTCGACCCTCCGGCGCCTTGGGGGACAGCGGCTCCGGAATCGTTGTCGTGACGCACGCAACCGGCAGGCTGTCGCTGTGCGACACCGTCGCCGTAATGGCCCCTGGCGGCTCTCTGTTATCCGCCGGCTTCCCCGGAAAGTCTCGAGCACTGCCACGTGTTCGTCTACGACGAGATCTGCGACGCGATCGAGCTCGACGAGGTCCCCTTCTGCCCGGATCACGGAGCTGCCCGCACGCTCACAGAATCCGCGGGTCCGGCTGCTCTCGGGCTGCTCGCTGCTAGAGCAGACCGCGACGCTGACGGCTCGCCAGGCGCGGACGTTCGGTCGAGACCGCGGACCCTAGTGCTTCTCCTCGGCCAGGCGCCGATCATCGCCCTCTTGATCGCGCAGCTGAATCCCGCCCACTTGCTCGTCCGAAGGGTGGGCGAACGAGCCGCGACCGAGAGTGCTCTAGCGGCGGGGGCAGTCGCGTGACCGGAGTGGGTGGTGCTGTCGCTCTGCCTGAGTGCGACAGTGTCAGGGCGGCGTAGACTGAGGGCGTCATGGGCAGCGCGGAGCGCGGGCTGGCGGCCCGCCGGGAGCTTGGCTGGTTGTGCGGCCAGGGCATTGGTTGGGCCGCGCTCGCCGACGAGGCGAGCGCCGTGATCAGCCGCGTGGTGCCCTACGAGCGCTTCTGCTTTCACCGCGTGGACCCGGAGACGCTTCTTCTCACAGGGAGCATGGCTCGTAACCTGGGCCCGCCGAGCAGCTACCGCCAGGTGATCCAGAACGAGTACGAGCAGGACGATGTCAACAAGTGGTCCTCGCTCGCGACGGCGGCCGTTCCGGTCGCGAGCATCGTTGACGCGACGGCTGGGCCGGCGCGAGCGCAGCACCCGTTTCCAGGACATCCTGCGGCCGCTGGGGCTCTCGTGGGAGGTGCGGGCGGCGTTCGTCTCAGATCGACGGTGCTGGGGGTACGCAGGTATCTACCGCAGCGACGGCGAGCGTGACTTCGCGCCTGAGGAGACCGCGTTCCTCGCCAGTGTCTCCGGAATGCTCGGCACCGGCTTTCGCCGCGCGCTGCTGGTGGGCGAGGTGCCGGCTGCCGAGCGCGCGCAGGACGGGCCCGGGCTCGTGCTGCTCGACGCGCGCGACGAGCCGCTTCAGGTGAACTTGTCGGCTGCGCGTCTGATCGAGGAGATGGCGGGCGAGGGGGACGCCGAGCTGGGCTGGGTGCCGGTCTATGCTGTGGCGACGCGCACGCGTTTTGCTGGTGGTCTCGAGGCCCATTCACGCGTGCGCACCCCTGGTGGTCACTGGCTGACGCTCCACGGCACGCTGCTACACAGCAGCGGTCAGACGGCGGTGATCATCCAGCCGGCTCGGCCAGACGAGGTGGCGCCGCTGCTGCTGGCGTCCTACGGTCTGACGCGGCGCGAGTGCGATGTCACGGGGTTGCTGCTGCGTGGCCGCTCGACCGCGGAGATCTGCCTCGCACTAGGGATCTCACCCTACACCGTGCAGGACCATCTCAAGGCGATCTTCGAGAAGACCCGCGTGCGCAGCCGCCGCGAGCTGGTCTCGCGCGTCTTCCTCGAGGACCACCTACCGCGGATCGCCGCCGACGAGACCGTCGGCGCCGACGGCGCCTTCCCCTGAGCGCGACCCCCAGGTTGTTGGGATAGACGCTGTGGAAGCGCGCCCGTAGCCTCGTGCGCATCGTCTGACACGCGATCGGAGAGGAGCAGGGCGGATGGGCGGCTACACAGTGAAGACGCTCGGAGAGATGGCGTCGCTGCATCACGGGGCGGTCAAGCTAGTGGGTGCGGAGCTGGGCATCGCGTGCTTCGGCGTGCAGCTGCTCGACCTGCCGGGCGGCTTCGAGGACTACCCCGAGCACGATCATCGAGCAGAGGGGATGGAGGAGGTGTTCGTGGTGCTGAGCGGGTCGGCCGTGTTCGAGCTCGACCGCGAACCGGTCGAGCTCGACAGCGAGCGTGTGCTGTACGTGCGGCCGAGCGTGCGGCGTCGGCTCGTACCGGGCGCCGGCGGGGTGCGGATACTGGCGGTCGGCTCGATTCCCGGCGGCGGCTACAAGCGCCCCGAGCATTTCAGTCTCGCGGCGGCGGGCGCGGACGCGCAGCGATGAGCGCGAGTGGGCCGTTGTGGTTTCTGGGCACCCTCGTGCGGATCAAGCTCGACTGCGAGCGGACCGGCGGACGGTTTGGTCTCTTCGAGGTGACGTTCCCCCGCGGCGCCGCTCCGCCGCTTCACTCTCATCCCCAGGACGAGACGGTGATCGTGCTCGAAGGCGAGCTGACCGCCTGGGTGTTGGAGGGCGAGGCCAAGCCCGATGACGCAGATCCGCCAGCTTGGGTCGAGGACTGCGCGCAGCGCTGCCAGAGCGGCACCACCGTGTTCGCGCCGGCGGGCGTCCCGCACTCGTTCCGCGTCGAGTCCGATACCGCCCGCTGTCTCGTGCTCTCGACCCCAGCCGGGATCGAGGACCACGTGCGCGCGCTTGCCGAGCCGGCGCGCTGGCCATGGCTACAACCTCCGCCGGATGGCGCACGGGTGCCCGCCCAGCGGATCGCAGCCGTCGAGCACGAGCTCGGCGTCGTCCGCCACGGCCCCCCACCACCACCGCTCACAGGAGGATCTGAGAATGCAACTCGAGAAGAAGAGCTTTGGTTCACCCGATGAGGTGCGACCGATGGCCGACAAGGGCCGCGTCGAGCTCGTCAAGATCGGCGACGGCGTCGTCGGGAAGGTGACGTTTGAGGCCGGCTGGCGCTGGTCTGAGCACGTCAAGCCAATCGCCGGCACCGGCAGCTGCCAGGTCCCTCACCTCGTCTACGTACTCTCGGGTCGCCAAAAGGTCGTCATGGACGATGGCACCGAGCTCGACGTCGGACCCGGTGACCTCGTCGCGATCCCTCGCGGCCATGACGGGTGGGTCGTCGGCAACGAGCCATGTGTGGCACTCGACTTCGCCGGCATGGAGCACTACGCCGAACCGCAGTAGCGCTCCCCGTAATCGACAGTCGCGACTCCAGACCAGCTCGGCTCACCGCGGCTTGCCGCGTCAGCACAAGCGCCGACGTGCATGTCGCGCCGGCAAAGCAGGTCAGGGTCCCGCCCCGGTCGCGGCTTGCATCTCGCCAGACTCGAGACTCAATGTGTCGTGGGTCTCCGGCCGCCCGTGTGCTCCGCTCGGAGTTGTGCTTTGGCATGAACTCTGCGCAATCGGGCTGGTGCTGGTCCACGTCATCATCTACCTCGCGAGCGCCCGGGTTGCTCGCGAGCCTCTCATTTCGAGATATCGCGCCCATCACGAGAATTCCCGCTCTAGGCGCCCCACCCCGCCGTGAAGCGAGGCCAGGGCCTGTTCGCTCACCGAGCACTCGATGCGGAAGCCGAGCTACGCCGCCTCCCCGCCGGGCGCAGCGTGGTGGCCCATGATGTGTCGCCTCGTGCCGCCGTCCGCGCCCCCGCCCACGTCCCGAAGACCTCGGAGACGACGCTCGCCGACGGCCACTCGCGTTCGCCGAGCCGCTTGAGGGCCTCGCCGCCCCGTGTGCGCGCGTGAGTGCGAGACCAATCGTGTGAGGACGGGAGCTTCCCGTAACGGGTCTGCCATGCGCGCATCGCCGCGAGGACGCGCCCGCGGGCCCAACGGCGCTCGATCGCGCCAGGTTGGCTGGCCTTGCAGTACGCGTAGGCGTCGCCCTTGCCGTTGCGCGGCTGCGTGTTGGCGCCGCAGCCGCGACACACGCCGACGTAGCGTGCCTTGACCGCTCGGGCCTTCTCGCCCGTCGGAACCCAAGCGTCCAAAAGGCGCTAGAAGGGTGGTGTGAAAAGGGGGTGTTGGTGGGTGCTGGGGGTCTGCCGCGGATGTGTTCGGTGTGGACCGCCCTGGGATGGTGACGGTTTCCGCGGGGTTCGTGGCGCCTGGGGCGCTTCCCGGCCCGGGTGGCGCCGGGAGCGTCCTGGTTAGGCGCGTTTCGCGTCTCACCCCGCCTGCTCGGCGACAGCTCCGAGCACGGCGAGGCGGGCGAGGTTCACGGCGGCGGCGAGCAGGGCGAAGTCGGCGGCCACCTTGGGCTTGCCGCGCACCCGCGCGCGGCGGCCGCCGTGGCGGCGGCGCATCAAGTGCGAGATCTTTCGCTCGACCTTCGGCCGGGTGGCTTTGTAGTCGGCCTTCCAGGCGGGGTCTGATTGGCGCTGGCGGGCGCGCGCGAGTTGCTCCTCGTAGGGGCCGACGTAGATCGTGCGCCCCTCTTTCGCGCTCGTGCACCGGTCGGCCAGCGGGCAGCCGGCGCACGCCGCCGCGAACTTCGCGATCCGCCCCTCGCCGAACGGCCGCAGCGCCGTGGTGTTCCCCGCTGGGCAGCTCACGGTGCCGCCATTCAGGTCGATCGAGAACGCGTCCTTGGAGAACCGCCCGCCCGGCGAGACCGGCGGCTGCACCTTGCAGTTGACCTGCGCGTCCGCTTTCTCGAGCTTGTCCACCAACTCGCCCGAGCCGTAGGCCGAGTCGCCGTACACGGACGGCGACTGCCCGTCCTCGTCACGTTCGGGCTCGGACTGCTCAGCCTCCGGCTGCTCGGGAGGGCGCGGCTCGTCTGTGGCGCGGAGGTCATCTGCGAGCAGCTCGTCGGCTGCCGCCGCGTCGCCGCCGTTGGCGGCGCTCACCGTGGTCGCGAGGATCAGCTCCGAGTCAGGATCGAGCGACACGTGGCCCTTGTAGCCGTCAAACCCCCGCGCGGAGGTCTTATGCCCGTGACGGGCGTCGGGGTCGACGGTCGAGATGACCCGGTCCTTGGCCACCCGCCGAGCGATCCGAAACACCCCATCCTCGCCCTCGTCCAGATCCTGGCCGGTGACCGACGCCAACAACTCGGCCGCGTCACCGACCGCGGCCTCAAGCTCGCGGCCGTCGAGCGACACGAGCAGCGCGCGGGCGTCCTTGGCCAGCGCGTCGACCAGCGCCTCGCGCGCCTCGGGATCCTCGTAGTCACACACCGGCTTGCCCGCGTAGCGGTAATCATCATCGCGCCGCAGTTGCCCGCGCAGCTCGCTCTCCAGCTCCGCGTCGCACACCGAAAGCAACCCCCGGATCGCCGAGCGCACCAACGTGACCGTGTCCATCGTCGCGACCGCGTCATAGATCGGGGTGGAGTCCAGCACCCGTCGGCGGCCCACCAGCCCCGCATGCCTGGCCACCTCGCGCGTGACCTCGAAGATCCGCTCCGGCCACTCGGACGCCGCAAGCCGCGCGCGCATGTCAACCAGCACCGTATGCACGAACCCCGGATAGTCGAACCCCAGCCCGCCCGCTGCGTACTTCCAGCGCAGATCGAACTGAAAGCGGTCCACCGCCTCCCGATCCGAGCAGCCCTCAAGCCGCTGCAGCACCATCACCACCGCCACGATCATCGGCGGCACACACCGACGACCCACATCACAGAACAAGTCAGCGAATAACTCATCCGGGAACAACCGGTGGCACTCGCGATGAAGCAGCCCGTAGATCGAATCGGGCGCGACCAGCCGCTCGCAGAAGCTCGTCGTCGTGGCGAACATGTCCTGCTGGCGGGGAGATAAACCGAGACTCATAACCCTCAAGTCTTACTTGAGGGTCGGACGGACCAGACGCGGTCAGCCCCCGCTCAGGCCATCACAAAAAACACCAGCCTTCTAGCGTCCATTCCGGCGGAGAGGATCCAGCATGCAGGAGGAGCCCAGAGACGTCGTTGTCGTTCGCGTGAGTGAGCAGGGAGACCGCGAAGACGAGAATTTCCACTCTCCCAACGCCCAGCTCGCGAGGGCCAAGTTGTGGAGCGAGGACCAGGGCAACTGCGTCGTCGATACGTTCGAGGAAATTGACGTGAGCGGCAAGCTTCCGCTCGCCAAACGGCCGGGGCTGCTGAAGGCGATCGAGCTGGTGGAGGCCGGCGAGGCCGATCACATCGTCGTTGCGTACTTCGACCGGCTGGTGCGCTCCCTGAAGGTGCAGCTCGAGGTGATCGAGCGTGTCGAGCACGCGGGTGGCGAGATCTACGCGATCGACCACGGCAGGCTGACCAACGGTACGGCGGCGACGCGGATGAGCAACAACATGATGGGCGCGGCGTTCCAGTACTACGCCGAGGTGACCGGCGAGAAGGTTCAAGCCGCCCAAGAGCGCGTGGTAGCGCGCGGTGTGCTGCCCAACTCCAGGATCTCGCCCGGTTACGTCCGCGGCGAGGACGGCGTGCTGGTCGTGGAGCGCCCCAAGGCCCGGGTCGTCGTGCAGGCGTTCAAGCGCCGTGACCGCGGCGCCTCGCTGGTGGAGATCCAGGCGCTGCTGGCCGCCAATGGGATCGAGCGCTCGATCTCCGGCGTGGCGTCGATGCTGCGCTCACGGATGTACCTCGGCGAGATCCACTTCGGCGAGCTGCACAACACACGCGCCCACGAGCCGATCATCAAGGATCGCGCCCTGTTCGAGCGCGTGCAGCGCCGGACGGTCCCGCGCGGGCGCCAAGCCAAATCCGAGCGGCTACTGGCGCGCCTCGCTGTGCTGCGCTGCGGGACGTGCGGATCGCGGATGGTGATCAACAGCTACAGCGGCAACTACCGCTGCGGCGACACCAGCGCAAACCGGTGTCGGCGACGAGCGGCGGTCAAGGCCGACCGCGTCGAGGAGATGGTGCTTGACGCGGTCCGGGTGTACTCCGTCACGGCCGATGTGCATGGACGCGCGTCGCGCAGGCAGCAGATCCGCGAGGCTGACGAGGCGATCGAACGCGCGAACGCGGATCTCGATGACACGATCCGGCCGCTCGGCGAGCTTGGATTGTTGGGCAGGCCCGCGAGCCAGGAGACCTTGGGGAAGCTGACCAAGGCCCTCGATGACGCGCACACCGTCCGGGCCAGACTCGGCGATCGGGGCGAGAGCGATGTCATCGGTCCTGAGAACATCGACAAGCTGCGCGAACCCGCGAGGCGCTTAGCGGCCTGGCGACGGCTGATCACCGACACCATCGAGTCAGTTACGGTCGCGCCGGCGATGACGGCGGATGGGCGCCCCAGTCGCCTTTGGGACCCTCGCCGCGTCGACATCAGGTTCCTTGGCCAGCATCCATAAGAAGCCGCCAGCAAGGAGGTCTGCGTCGACCATTGCGAGCCGGCTTGAGCGTGACTCCTGCACGCCTCAAGCGGCAGCGCCATGGCCGACGCCGCCGTGACTGCTCACCTGCTTGCAGCTGAACCGCCCAGGGGTTAGCGCTCCCGACCGGCGATCGGCCCGATCGCCCACGAAGCGCAGCGTGCGCGCTTGTGGCGAGGAGCGCGTCTCTTGCGATTTCGGCCGAGAGACCCGCAATCCCTGAATGCAGGTGCGCGACGCTCACCTGCGCCGGCCTCGTAGGCGTGCCCGCGCGTGACCGAAACCAGGGCTCTGGACTCAGCGGTCGCGGCGACGGACGGCCTGAGCGCGCGGCCCGCCTCGCTGCTGGCGAATCTGGGGTCTCTTGCCTCGCGCGTGGCGAGCCCTGCCTTCGCATTTAGCCGGGCGTCCGCCGCGGCAGCGCGGGGCTGCCTGTGTCCGACACCGCAGCGTTGGCGCCGTGCGGGGTGGCGGCGAGACTGCTCGCATTGAATGGGCTCGCCGACGGCGACTCGCAATCCCCGCGTTCGCCCGCGTGCGCCCGCATTCGTCGGTGATGGCGGTGGCAAGCTATCACCGACGGGAACCGCGGCCGCGTGACCGGACACTTATCGGTATGGACTCCCGCAGCGATCTCGAGCTCTGGAGGCTCGCCCGCGCCGACCCGGACGCGTTCGGCGTGCTGTTCGAGCGCCACGCGCGCGCGGTGTATGCCTTCTGCGCGCGACGCACGGCCGATCTCGCGCTTGCGGAGGATCTCACGAGCATCGTCTTCCTCGAGGCTTGGCGCCGTCGTAGGCGGACCGAGATCACCGGTGAGAGCCTCCTTCCGTGGCTGCTGGGGATCGCCCACAACGCGGTGCGCAATGCGCACCGCTCGCGACGCCGCCACCGCGCCGCGCTCGCGCGCCTGCCGCCCGAGCCCCTGGAGGCCGCGATGGACGACGTCGCGTCGCGCATCGACGCCGAGCGTGCGCTCGCGGATGCCCTGCAGGCAATTCGCGCGTTGCCCGACCGCGAACGTGACGTCGTCGTCCTCGTTCTCTGGAGCGGGCTCTCCTATGAAGACGCCGCGCTCGCCCTCGGCGTGCCCGCCGGCACCGTGCGCTCCCGTCTCTCAAGGGCCCGTGCCCGCCTCAGCGCTTCGCTTGCCAACCCCTTCCCGTCGACGCCTGGAGCCGTCAAATGACCGATCCGACCTCCGTTCCCGTTCCCTCCGACGCCTGGGTCGCCGCGCGCCGCGATCACCTGCTCGCCGAGCTCAGACGCACACCCGAGCGCCGCGCACCCCGCCGCCTGGTCGGCGGCCTGGGCGCGCTCGCCGCCGCCGGGATGGCGACCGCCGCCGTGCTGCTCATCTCCGGCGGTCCGGCCGCATCGAGCGCGTTCGCCGGCTGGCGCGCCGCTCCCACGGCGGCGGCACCCGGCCAACTGCCGGCCGCCGAGGCGAGCTGCCCGGCCGGCGGGCCGAGCCCGGGCGGCAAGGCCGGGCCCCCGGGGGCGGTGCCGTCGGGCCCGCCGGCGCTCTCAGACGTGCGCGGCCCCTACGCAATGCTGCTCTACCTCCACGGCGACGGGGGCAGCACGCTGTGCATGAGCGGGCGCTCGTTCGTGCGCGTGCTGCCCACACCGGCGCCGACCACGCCCGCGCCGCCCGCCGAAGGCCTCGTGATCGACCACCTCGCGACTGGTGCCGTGACGTTCGTCGAGGGACGCGTCGGCTCGGCGGTGACCGGTGCGGTGCTCACGCTCAACGACGGCACGCGGGTGACGGTGACCGTCGGCGGCGGGCACTTCATCGCCTGGTGGCCCGGCAGCGACGGCGTCGCGACGAGCACCGAGACCACCGCGTCCGGGAGCCAGAGCGGGCCGGCCCACATCGCCACTGACGCCACGCCCCATCCGTGCCCGTCCGGCGCGGCGCCATGCAACCAAGTGGTGCACACGCTCGACGGTTCTGCGCCCCCGCCTCAAAAGGGCGGTTGATCCCTTCCGCCGGCCGAGGCGCGAAACGCGGCCAGAACCCGTCGCTTCGCGCCTCGGCTGCGCGTGCGGGTGGCGACCAGTGACGTCAGCGTCGCCGGGCTCGACGAGTCCGTCTCGCTGCTCGCGGGACGGGGCGCCGACGCGCAGCGCGCCGAGATCGACGTGAGCGATCGGTTCGCGGTCGGCGAGTACGCGGCGGTGATCGCCGGGCACGTCGGCGTCGCGCACCAGCTCTACAACACGCCGGGATCGCCTTCTCGCGGTCGGCGCTCGAGACGGAGTACGCCGACTCTGAGCGGCTGTCCGCGGTCACCGTGTGGGCCGTGGTCCACGACACCAAGGCCTGCCTGCCCCCTCCCGTGACGGGTAGCTGATCAAGGTTCGCTGAACAGATACCTTGCGGGAGCTCGCCACCGCCGAAGGCACCGACACTGCCGCTCTCCCGGCTGCCAGGCGCGGGTCCCTGCGACCGCTTTAGGCGTGATCCGGCAGCACGCAACGGTCGCCATCGGAAGCCGGATCGCACCGGACGCGAGCCCTGCTCCGATCCCGCGACGAGCATCTCGCAACCGGCCCACTTCCCCGCTTGGCGCGGGAAGGGCGCCTCTGGCGTCGTGCCGGCGCCTTGCGCGTCGTCGACTCGGCGACGGGCCCCGAGTTCCGCGCGTTGCAGGTAAGCCTGACGGAATCGACCAGATGCTCGTCGCAGAACCAAAGCGGGGGGTGGCGCGGCGCCGTTCGATCACGGCCGACGAAGCGAGGGAGTCCGGTCGTGGCCCTCCGGTCGGCGAGCGGAAGCCGGACCGATATAACCGCGGCGGCGATGGAGCGGCGGATGCGGGTGCCGCACGAGACTCGCCGCGGACGCGGCAGGTCGGCCTCTCCGGGATGCGGTTCAGCTGGTCGGCACGCCGCGGAGCGGCAACGGCGAGCCGACGTGAGCGCATTCCCGGCTGTCGAGCATCAGCGCCGCCGCGGTCGGATCGGGCGCGTTCGGCGGCCAGTTGATGCCGACTCCGCGGCCGCCAGGTCCGAAGCTTGGATCCGGGAAGTCCGGGATACCGTGTGTGCGCATGCATTTTGCGTTGGCGTCGAAGCTCTTCTGTTGCGCGAGCGTGATCGGCGGCGGCGGGCTGCCCTGTGGCCGCAGGCTGGCGCACGTTGCCGAAGCGGACTGGAACGCCGGCGACTGGGGGTTGATCGTCGACGGGAGGCTGACGCTGCCATTCGCGTTGAGGTCGGGGAAGTTCGGGACGCCATGCGAGCGCATGCAGTCCGAGTACTTGATCCCTTGCGGCGATGTTCCGAGGTCAACCGTGGCTCGCGGCTTGCTTGATGACCCGCACGCAGCGATCACGAGCACGCAGCCGAGGGCCGCGAACGCTGCCTTGATCGCAAGCAGGTCTTGGGTCAGCCGAAGTCGCATGCTTTGGCTGCTTGCTTGAACGCGGGCGCCTGGGTGTTGATCGTGTTCGGGATCGCCAGATAAGCGCCGTCGCCGCCGGAGACGCTCGCATAGCCGGGCGGGTTGGACGGCGGCGTCGCGGTCGGGTCGGGAAAGTCGGGAATGCCGTGCTCGCGCATGCACTGCGATGTCTGGCGCATCTTTGCGACCAGTTGCGCGGAGTCCTGCTGGCCGCTCGGAGCGTGGGGCAGGAGCGTGCGGCACGCGCTCTGCGCGGCTTTGAACGCCGGGGACTGCATGTTGATCGTCGGCGGGATCTCGATCCCGCCGATCGAGCTGAACGCACCACTGAGGCTCAAACCCGGGTCGGGGAAGTCAGGTACCCCGTGCCCGCGCACGCACTTGCTGAAGGCGATCTCCTGGTCATAGCTCGAGGAATGATGTGGCTTTGCCGCGGATCCGCAGCCCGCCACTGCGATCGCCAGCGCAACGACCGCGGGCACGCTAACCCGGGGCCGGATCAGCTGAAGCCGCATGTCTTTGCCGCGGCCTGGAAGGCGGGGGAGCTGACGTTGATCGTGCTCGGCACAGCCCACCCCACCCCGCCGCGGAACTCGAGGATCGAGTAGCCGGCTGGGTTTGGGTGGGACGGCATCGAGGTGGTCGGGTCCGGGAAGCCGCTGACGCCGTGCGCGCGCATGCACACCGCGATCCTCGTCATCACCTCGATCTGCTGGGCGCTGGGGTGCGCCGAGCCGGGGTTGGGGAAGGGCTGCAGCTTGACGCACGCCTTCGCTGCTGCCTTGTACGCCGGCGCGACCACGACCTGTATGCCGAGGTTGATGCCACCGGTGGCAGTGGGGTCGGGGAAGTCGGTGCCCCGTGCGCACGCCTGCACTTGCTGTAGGCCCGCGCCCTGTCGTAATTGGACTCGTTGCTGGGGCTTGGTCGATGAGCCGCAGGCCGCGAGCACGAGCACGCAGCCGAGCGCGAGGATCGCGAACGCGGTTAAACGCCGCTGAGCCCGTCCTCGCGTTGGTGCGCTCAGGTGTTGTCGGCGTCGTCGCTCACCACCACAACGATGATCGCCCAGAGCCGATAACACCGCCGTAACGGCCGCTGACGCGCATACAGCGACGACCCCGACAACCCGGCAGGAGAAGAGATCTGCCGCTCGAGCGAGCCTCAGCGCTTCCGCATCTCACGAGTAGGAGCCGCCACGCAGCCTCCGCCGGCGCTCACGCCACTGCTGGAATCGGACCACGTCAACTGCGCGCGGGCCAGCGGAGCAGTGCCCGCCGAAACCTGAACGCAGGGCTCGCCGGCTGGCTCGGCGTCCGCCCTCAGTTTCGCCACCTGCGGGGCGCGTCCCGTCGTCCGCCCTCTCGGTCATCGGGACCACCGACCAGGAGTAGCGCGTTCTCATGAATGCAGGAAAGGCGCCACCAGCATTTACCGCGCGATGCGGAGACCCGCAAACTTCGGAAGCAGGTGTCGGCTTGCTGCGCCGGTCAGACGTGCAATGCGCGGGAAGCACGACTCGCGCGGGACGGTCCCTTTCATCTCCCGACCGGTGTCAAAGCGGTGATCGCCTTAGCGACGAACGACGCGCCAGAGCGATCGCGGCCAATATGGGTCGAAGCGCCGACATGAGTCGAGCCTGTCTCCACATTCCCAATCGGCGTCCGCTCGGGTTGTTGGCTTGGTGGGCCTGGACAAGCCTCTCGCCTCGGCGAAACCTGGCGCAGGTCAGCCATGTTGGGTGACGAGAAGCCCACCGTTCCGGACTGCCACCACCGCTGACATCGCCTGCAGCCTGCCGTGGAAGGCGATTGCCACTCGGTTGGCGTGGTTTTTAGCCAGCTCAGCGCGCTCGCCGGCGAACAGCTCGTCCACGGTCGTGCGCCACAGCCACAGCCAGCGCTCGAAGTGCCCGCGCCGCAGCGGCGCCTTCATGTGCAGCACCGCATGTGACGCAAAGGCACCGCCCCGATAGCTGTGGGCTCCAAGGAGGACCGTCTCCCAGAACGCCGTGATCTTCGGCACGTGCGCCTCGAGGTCCAGATTCGCGATCTCCGTGAACAGGTATCCGATGATGGGATCGTTAAGCGCCTGACCGTAGAACGCACGCACGAGCCGCTCGCAGTCCTCGCGCGTGCAGATGTCACCGACGATCGTCATCGCGCTCAGGATAGGCCGAACGCGGCACATCCCCGCAGCCAAGCTGCCTCTCCCTCCGGAAATCTCATCGAACGCACACGATCTGCCGCGCGTGATCCCAGGCGCCGGGAACCGCAGCCACGACGGGGTGATGGATGCGCCGTGAATACGCGGCGTTGATCTCCCCCGGTCTGACGCTCTTCGAAGCGGGCTGCGCGCCCCATCGGCACCCGACTCGTCAGCGCCAGCCGCCCGCACGATCGGCTGCTTTTCTGACGTAAACGGGGATCGTTACTGTTATTAGTGATGAATGGCGTAAACAAATATTATTGACGTTATCGGCGCGAAGCAAGCTATAGACTAATCCAGTGATTCCGGTGGGCTCTCACGTGGTTTGTCTCTTCCCGGACGGGTCCGGTCCCGCCCCGGGGGCGGGTCGCTGCGCTGGCTTTGGGGGCGAGTTGCGGTGAGCGCCGGCGTAGACGTAGGCCCAAACGGACGCGTTCGCCGCGCTCGTTCTGAAGTCGAGCCGAGGGACGTGTACCAGCAGGTCACGCTCACCAAGGCTGAGCGTGATCAGTTGCGAGCGAGGGCAGCGGAGCTGCGGGTGTCGGTGCCGCGGCTGATGGTCGAGTTGGCACTGTCGGGCGTGGAGACGCCGACCGAGCGGCGGCACCTGGTGGCGGAGCTGTTCGAGGCGCGCCGGTTGCTGGCGACGGTCTCGAACAACGTGAACCAGCTCGCGCGGTCGGCGAACATCTCGGTCAGGTGCACGAGGGCCGGCGGCTTGAGCAGACGCTCGTCCTGGTTGACGAGCTCGTCGCGGACCTGCGCCGGCTGACCGGGGTCGGGCGGTGATCCCGAACGTCACCCGCGGCGCCAAGACGCACGGGGTGCTGTTGTACCTGGTGGGGAAGGGCGAGCGCGAGGAGCACGAGAACCCGCACCTCGTCGCGGGCGCGCCGGAGGCGATCCGGATCGGGGCGGGGAGGCTGCTCGAGCGCCCAGACGCGATGACGTTGGCGCGGTTTCTCGATGAGCCGCGCGCGGCGTTCGGCACGCGGGTGACGATCGCGGAGCGCGACACGAGAACTGGGCGCGTGATTGGTGTCGGGATGCGCACGTGTGGCACTGCTCGCTGAGTTTGCATCCGCAGGAGCCCGAGCTGGCGGATGAGCGGTGGGCGGAGATCTGCGAGCAGTTCATCGAGCAGATGGGGTTCGCCGGCGAACAGGCTAGGGCGCAGTGCCGATGGCTCGCGATCCGCCACGGCCGCTCGACTGGCGGCTCGGACCACGTGCACGTGGTCGTGACGCTGGTAGCTGAGAACGGCACCAAGGCCAGCGTCCACAACGACCGGCCCCGCGCCCAGCAAGCGTGCCGGGAGCTCGAGCAGACCTTCGGGCTGCGGCGCCTGGAGGCGCGCACCCGGCAGGCGGGCAGCCGCGGGCTAAAGCACGGCGAGCTAGCCGCCGACCGCCGCCGCGGGCGCCAGCTCGGCGAGCGCGGCGAGCACCCCGAGCACTCGAGCCGGCAGACGCTCGAGCGGATCGTCCGCGCCTGCGCCACCGCGAGCCGCGACGAGACCGAGTTCATCCACCGACTTCGCGACCAGGGCATCCGCTACCGCCCCCGCTACGCCACGGGGGGCACCGACGTGGTCGTCGGCTACTCCGTTCGCCTCCCCGGCGCCGATGAGGGTCCGCAGCGGAGCGTGTGGTATGGCGGCGGGCGGCTCGCGCGCGACCTGACGCTGCCCGCTCTACGGCGCGGATGGAGGCAAGATCAGGACGCGCAGGGCCGAGCGGTAGGCGAGTGGAGCTCGTCGACGCCACAGAGGCCGCGGCCGCGGGAGGAACGCCAGGCCGAGCTCGAGCAGCGCGGGCTGATGTGGCATCGCTGCACGATGGAGCTCGAGCGCGTCCGCCGGCAGCTCCGCGCCGCCGGCAGCGACCGCGCGGCGATCGCTCACGCGGCCCGCGAAGGCGCCGGCGTCCTGGCCGCCTGGTCGATCGCGATGGAGGGCGAGCAGCCGGGTGCGCTGGCGCGCGCGGCCCGCCAGCTCGCACGCTCGGCCGAGCTGCCCGCCCACACCCCCGTTCCACCCAAGCCGGCGTCGCGCGCGTCGGGGCTGGCTCTGTTCATGCTCGCCGCCGGCAAGCCCGACGCGCCCGTTGGGTGGATGATCGTCACACGCGAGATCGCGCTCCTCGCCTCAGAGCTCAGCCGCGCGCACCGCGCCCGCGGCGAGCTCGAGCGCGCGCACAGATCGAGAGCGAGCTCGGCGCTCGAGCTCGCGCAGATCGAATTGGCGCTTGAGCGCGAGCGGCCGCTGTTAGGCGAGAACCTCGACGCCGAGTCGCGGACCGCGAGCCGGGCCCGCGAGCCGCTGGCGCCGCCGACTCGGAATCCCCGACGGGACATCGCAGGAGACGCGCAGGATGCCCGGCGGTTGATCAACCCCCTGCGCGGTCGGAGGTCGGGGCGGCGGCAGGACCGCCCGTAAGTCGCCGAGCCTGGACGGTTCTGCCCGTGGCGTTGGTGGGGAAACTACACATGACCTTGACGCCTCCGCTCATCGCCGAAGCAGGGACGAGGCGACGACCCGCAGAGTCGCCGTTTTGCCTACGCAAAGCTGAGCTCCGTCGCGCGCGGTGGTGCTGCGTGACCGGGCGATCCCTGTCGTGGCATTGCGGAAGCGCGGTCGGCGGCGCCTCCGACGGTCGGTCGGCGCGAATGGTCACTTCTATGTCAAGCGGCGGTCGGTATTTGCGCGTCTTTGAAGGAGTCCGGGGGCGCCGGCGGGGTGACTGCTGGAGGCTGGATCTCTGGGGGTGCTGTCGGTCGCGGGTCGGTCCTTGAGGGCGTTAGAGGGGCTGAGAACGGATCGTTTGGGTAGCGGTGAGCGGTGATCGGGGCTGATCGCGCTGATTTCGGGCAGCCGATGGTGGCGGTGACGCTCATCGCGGGTGACAGCGGGCCGTGGATTGGCCCGGGGTTGATTGGTCGGGGTCGGACTATCCGATGCAGACCATCGGGGAGGGTGCCTGGCCCTTGGTATTCGGGTCGACCAGTCGGCGTGGCGGGGGTGGCGGCGGGATCGGGGTCAGCTGCTCGGGCTCGGCTGCCAGGTGAGGCTCGATGATTGGCTGGTCGTCGGTGGCTGTCGAATGGTTGGCGGGCGGCTCGGCGAGCAGCTGGTGGAAGTGGCGGGCGAGGTAGCGCTTGAGACTGCGCAGCGCACCCTTGGTGGTCTTCCCCTCTGCCTCTTTGCGCGCGAGGTATTCCTTGGTGGCGGGGTCGTGTTGGGCGCGGGTGATCGCGATGATGTGCAGTGCGTGGTTGAGCTGGCGGTCGCCGCCCCGGTTGAGCCTGTGCTGGGTGCGCTTTCCCGACGAGCAGGGGATCGGCGCGGTGCCCGTCTGCTTCGCGAAGCTCGCCTCCGAGCGAAACCGCTCGTTGCCGGCGGTGTGGCCGATCAGGATCGCGGCGGTCAGCGCCCCGCAGCCCTGCTCTTCCAGCAGCCTGGGGCGGTGCTCGGAGACGAGTTCCGCCAGCTCGCGGTGCAGCGCCTCGATCTGCCGGTTCAGCCCGCGTAGATGCGCGATCTGCTCGCGCGCGATCCTGGTCCGCGCGCCGACGTGCAGCTTCCGTAGGTGGCGGTCGACGCGATCGAGCCCGCGCGCATCGTTGAGCGCCTTGCGTTTGAGCGAGGCCTCGAGCTCGGGACACAACGTGACCAGATGCCAGCGCAGCCGGTTGATCGTGCGGGTCCGCTCGGCGACGAGATCGTTGCGGTGATCGAGCAACAGGCGGATCTCCATCGCCTGCCCGTTCAGGTACGCGACCGGGAACTTCTGGACCCCGTCCTTGACTACGGCCCTGGCGACCGCGAGCGCGTCGATCTCATCGGACTTCCCCAGCGCGCGCTCACCCCTGCGGGAGGCCCCCATCCGCTGCGGCGCCACGCGCACAACCCGCTCGCCGGCCGCCAACAGCGCGTGTTCCAGGCGTCCGGACACGTGCCGACAGTCCTCGATCGCCCAAACGCGATCGTCATCCAGGCCGCGGGCCCAACGCACCGCGGCCAGATGCCCGGCATCGTCCGCCTTGATCTCACGGCTGCCGCGCACCCTGCCGGTTCCCTCGTCGACCGCCGCCAGCGCGTGCGATCCCTTGTGGGTATCCGCTCCGATCACGATCATATGGACCGTCCCTTTCGTTTGGTTGACGCCGAATCAAGCGGATCTCCGGCGGACAACTCTCACGAGAGGCGAAAGCCACGCTTCTATCAAGTCACGCCGGTGGTCCTCGGACGGCGGCGGGCGACAAGACCTTTGTCGGTCAGACCAAAGCGGCCGACGCAGTCGTCAAGAGTCAGCCCGCCGCCAGCCCGAAGGACCTACCGGTCGGGTCGGACGTCACCGCCCGGACGACGAAGCACTTTGGCAGTGACAGTCGTCTGCGAGATCGCGGTTTTCGAAACCAGGGCACCGATGCTCCGCTCCGCAGCCTTTGAGGACCGCGAAGTCCACTGACACCGCGGCTACGGACCTGAGCCGGCCGCCAAGATCCGGCGGAGCAGGTACAAATCAAGAACCAGGGGGACGCCACCTTCACCGCCCGTTCACGCGGCTCCCGGGGTCATGACATCTTTCGTGGCGGATGCAGGAGCGCCGGCCAGTGTGCCCGCAATCGTCCACGGCGACAGTGCAGCGGTTGATCGCCCGCTCGCTTGATCCCGGGCGCTGCGAGCTGCTGTTAGCAGACCAGGAAGCTCGCCTTCAGCGTTTGTGTGACCGTCACGGTCGTCTCGTGGCCGCGCTTGGTCTTGGTCTTCTTGTAGGACAACTTGACCGTGAGCGTGTGGGTTCCGGTCTTTAACCCGGCGAGCTTGAGCGCGAGCGCGACGGGCACGTGGTGGGCTGTCGCGTTGGCGGTATAGGTGATCACGGTCACGTTGTGCTTCTTGCCGTTAGGGGCGCGCAGCGTCTTGTGCTTGGTGTGTTTGACGCCCCTGTCGAGATAGAACCCGGCGCTCGTGAACTTCAACTTCGCGGCCCTCGACTTCGTGATCGGCGTCGAGCTCAGCGCCACCCCGAGCGTCTTGTTGCGATCGGTACAGACCCGCAGCGACGGCGTTGTCAGCGTAATGTGCTGATTCCCAAACGACGCGCTCATCGACTGCGTCGGTGCCGGCACAACCGGTCCCGTGACCTCCTGCCCCATGCTGTCGACGGCGGTGCACTGACTCGCCGACGGGCACGCCACCGCGGTCAGGCTGGCGGGGCCATAGATGCTGCTCCTGTCGATGGTGGTCGGGGTCGGGGTGCCGGGCGATTTCGGGTTGAACGTGACCTGATGCCCGCCGCCGTCGACTGCGGTGCACCGGCTCGCCGACGGGCACGCCACCCCGTCCAGGCCCCCGGTGCCGAGCGTGGTGGGGCTGGGGGTGGCGGGCGATTTCGGGTTGAACGTGACCTGGTGCCCGCTGCTATCGACGGCGGTGCACTGACTCGCCCACGGACACGCCACACCAGTCAGGTCGGGGGGGTCCAATTGGTCAGGCATGATGCTGTCGATCGACGTGGGGGTGGGGGTGCCGGGCGCGGTCGGGTTGAACGTGACCTGATACCCGAATTCGTCGACGGTGGTGCACTGGCTCGCCGACGGGCACGCCACACCGGTCAGGCCGCCGAGCCCTGCGGTGTTGTCGATCCTGGTCGGGGTCGGGGTTCCGGGCGAGGCCGGGTTGAACGTGACCTGATACCCGATGCCGTCGACGGCGGTGCACTGGCTCGCCGAAGGGCACGCCACCCCGTCCAGCGCGTTGGTGTCGTCGATCCTGGTCGGGATGGGGGTTCCGGGCGAGGCCGGGTCAAACGTGACCTGATGCCCGATGCTGTCGACGGCGGTGCACTGGCTCGCCGACGGACACGCCACACCGTCCACGGAGGCGCGGTACACCTTGCCTGGGCCGACCGTGATGGACGTGTTATCGATCCTGGTCGGGGTCGGGGTCGGGGTCGGGGTCGGGGTTCCGGGCGAGGCCGGGTCAAACGTGATGTGATGCCCGATCCTGTCGACGGCGGTGCACTGGCTCGCCGACGGACACGCCACACCGGTCAGGCCGCCGTTCGTGTCGATCGTGGCCGGGGCAGACCAGGCGAGCGCCGCTCGCGCGGGCACCGGCAAGCCGACGAGCAGCACGGACAACGCAGCGCAAACAGCGACGGCGAGCAAAGCCAGCCAAGCGCATCGGCCACCGCCGCCAAACCCCAACAACCCAGGCCCAATATCCGCCTTCCCTTCCGGCCACCGGCGCGACAAACGCCTCGCACCGCCCAACAAGCCCTCGCCCCGACCGTTGCCACGACAAACGGCAGCCAAACCAGCCCGGCTCCCCACAAGAAACCCGACGAGAACCCAGGCGGGGCGCCCTCAGGAGGTCCACGGGGCGCAAACTGCGCATACCGGTGCGCTTCATCGAACCCTCCTCTGCCTGACACGAGCCGCACAGCATCGCGCCGACTATGGGACGCGGTGAAACACCTGCCACCAGCTGCGCTTGCCCCCATGAGCCAACACTCGGCCAGACAGAAATCCCGCCGCGGGATCTGTTACATGATCAGTCTACCGCACAGCCAAGGACCGCAAAGCACTCCAAGACGACAGCGACACTCACGACACCGCCGGTCCCGAGCTGGGCCGCGAGCACGCCATCGTCTGCGGTGAAGAACCTGGGAGGGTAGGTGTCCCCGCCCCAGCTGATCGTTGGATGCGCGCGGGTGAGCGGCTGTCGCTGCCAGCGCGTGCCGGCGTCGCTTGAGTGCTGCACGAACGGTGGCCCGTTGCAGTAGCCGGTGATCCAGCCGCCGGCGTGCCCGAGGTCATCGGGCCGCGGCTGCGGGCTAGCTCGATGCAGCGCGTCCCGGCGCTGCGTGTCTCGTACACGGTGACGGGCTCCTGGTCCGCCGCCTGGCCGTTTCCGAGCATCAGCCAGCCGCGCGATCGGCTCGTGAAGTACAGCCAGGGGTTCCCGTCACCACGGGGAACGAGCCTCGCGCAATCCACCTCCGGCCACCATCCGCGGTGTAGAACACGTCGACCCGACCTAGACCGGTGCGTGGAGGATTGAACACGGGCAGCCAGAAGTCCGACGCGCCTAGAAAGAACGCCCCGCCGGCGCCAGCCGCGATGACCCAACCGCCGCGGCGCAACGCCAGCGGCGAGACGTCGGACCAGCGACGGCCGCCGTCGGACGTCATCCACAGCTGGCTACTGTTCGCGGCTGCCAGCCAGCCGACGCGAGCGTTCAAGAACTCGACGGCGTCGACCGTCACCCTCCCAGCGCGCGTCTCGTCACGCTCGCCGCGAGTCGGCATCGTTCGTGGCCAGGCGGTGCCACAGCCGGCCAACGCGAAGCACACGAGCAACGCAGCACAACGGTCGAGCCTTGCCGCGCGCGTACACATTTAGCCATCAAATTGCCGAACCACACCCCTGTGTGACCTGGCGAACCACTTCTGGAGGTCGATCAACCCGGCAGCGACCGAGACGGGGGCGATTCCGAATACCTGGTAGCTAAGTAGCCTCCACGGCTGTGAGACCTCGTGGCCAGCGTGAGCGCACGAACGGATGGGCTTGGCGGCTCGTTGTGCCGGTGGCTGTCGCTGCAATCGTCGCGGTCTGCCTCGGTTCGTCTTGGTCTCCTCGTGCGAACGGCATCGCCTTCTCGGCTCAACAGCGATTCAACCGCCCGCAGCTCCTGTCGCTCCAGTACGGCCGGTTTCGCCCGCACGGTGCTCCTCGCCCCTACCTCGCTCTTAAGCTCAGGGTTCGGATCCTCGGCGGGCAAGTCGTGCAGACTGACTTCTACGATCGGCGGTCGGGTTTCGCGGCGGTCGGTGACTCAGGGTGTGGGATCGGTGGGCGTAAGAATGGTGGCGTCGAGACGTTCTTCATGCCAGTGATGGCGAGGTTTGCGCGGGGCGCCCATCGCGTCCGCGTGACCGCCATCGCGTCGTCGTGCAACCGGAACAGAAAGACCGCGAGGGCATCTCGTACGTTCAGACTGTTCGTTCGCTAGTGCCTATCGCCTACGCTGTCGGATCGGGCTACCAGCAGCGGCCTCGTCAGGCGCAGCAGACCGCTGAAACGGCCCGGCGTTGCAGACGTCATGCAAGTCGAACGCCGACGACGTACGACGCGTCGAGGCACAGCGTCGCTGCGACGCAACCAGCGGCCAGGCCTCAGCGCTGCTGCTCGAGGCATGAGACTGCTCGTTCCCAGCTGAGCCTGAGCGCTACCAGACGATCTCCGGCGCGAGGTAGCGACCGTTCGTTGTCGGGCGGTAGCCCAGCACCGCTCGCGCCTTCTCGGTGCTCAGGAGGCACTCGTTGCCGGCGACGCTCGACGGGACGTAGGGCCAGCGCGCGCGAACATAGGCGGGGATGTCGGCGATCGCCCGCTCCACTTGGGCGTCGGCGATGTTGAAGACGTCGGCGCGAATGTCGGAGGGTGGCTGGAGCGCGCACGCGAAACCCGCGACGAGGTTGTCGACCGACGTGCTGATGTAGAGGTTCGACGGCCCCTCCGTGAGAAAGCCGGGACATTCGAGCCGCAGCGAGATCGCCTGGGTCGACCCGGTCATGCAGGCACCGGCGAGATAGCGCTCGATCGCACCCTTGAGAAAGCCGTAGGTCGTCTGCCCCTCCGCCGGCAACGGCAGGTAGTTCGTCTCGAGGATCGGCAGATGGTCGACACGGACCGGGTCGTTGATCTTGTAGACCTGGGCAGAGGACGCAAACACGAACAACGCGACGCCGGCGGCGCGCGCGGCCTCGAACACGTTGACGGCCCCTTCGTAGTTGAGCGAGACAAAGTCGGGCTCGGTCGCGCCGCGCTGGAACGGGTGCGGGATCCCGGCGAGATGGATCACCGCCCGGCTTCCCTTGAAGCGAGCCGCGAGCACCTCGCGCTCGGCGAGGATGTCATCGCCACTCGGCCGGATCACGCGACGGCGGACGAGCGCCGCCTCACACTCCTTCTGGAGCCGGCGCACGCGAGGCGCCGTGACGATGCGATCACGGCCGAGCCTGCCGGGTAGGGTCCGCGAGCGCACCAAGTCCACGAGGTGCCCTCGGTAGCGGTCGAAGATGTCGACCTCGTCGCCTCGCTCGCGCAGCGCCCGGCCGAGCAGCTGACCGACGTAGCCGCTGCCACCGGTGATCGTGAGCTTCCCGGCGCTCACGTACGCGCCAGCCTCAGCTCGGCCGGCTCATCGGCCGACAGATCGAACAGCGAGCACCACCGCTCGATGGCCGTCCCCCATTGGGCGACATACGGCTCGGGCGAGGCGGCCAGCGCCTCGCCTGCCTCGAGCATGCAGGCGCGAGGAGTGGTTGCGCGGAACCGCAGTGCCGCGACCGTTTCCCACATCCGCTCGTTCGCCTCTATCCCCGGTGCCTCCTTGACGAGGTTGCGAAACGGGTCGGACGCGCGCCGGTGGTCGACGAGCGGGCGGCCGACGACGATCGAGTAGCCAAGATGGCAGCAGATGCGCTGCACGAGGATCCCGCACCAGATGTCATCGAAGCGGCTGTACGGCTGGCCCCGACCCATCGGCGCGAAGTACATGAGACACGCGACCTCGCGGCGGAACGCGAGGTTCATGCCCGACATCGGGAATAACTGACGTGACGGCATCACGCGGCTGCGTGCGTGCGTGATCGCCTCGGACGGACTGCCGCTGGGCGCGGCCAGGGTGCTGACGGCATCGAGGTCCGGTGTGCCGCGCCACAGCCCCATGCTGACCTGAACATCCGCGAGAACGCCGGCGCGCCGGTACGGGAGGCCGCGTACCCGAAGCCCTGGCACCGAGGTCGTCCACACGGGCGTGTGGTAGAGGTTTTCACGGTGCGTCTGGACGAGGTCGTCCTCGGCGGGATAACAGTCGTCGTCGAGCGTGAAGATGATCTCCGCGCCGGCGAGCCAAGCCTGCCAGAAGCCGAACGACCGGATCGCGCTGTCCTGGCGGGAGATCACGGCGGGATCCGGCAGGAGCCGATCGATCTCGGCCCAGCTGAACGCCTGTAGCCGCTCGGCGGCGTCGACCTCCAGCCCGGCGGGGGGCTCGAGGTCGAGCTCGGGCCCATCCTGGACGACGATCACCAGATCCCACGGCCACGGCGCCCACGCCTCGAGGAACCGTGCGAGCCGCTCCCGCGAGTTGCTCGGAACGACGAGGGCGTTCAAAGCACCGCGCGGACGTGCTCGGGAATCAGCTCACGTGGAGCGTCCAGGTCCGGGCCGTGATGGAACCAGCGCGAGAACTCCTCGTCGCCGGCGATCCGGTTCTGCTGGCCGTCGCCACGAGCGATGTCCTCGACGCTCCAGTTCCGGCTCGCCGAAGAGCGGTGACGGGCGAGGCAGCGGTCGTAGTCGACGCGATGGAGGTGGACGAGCATCAACGCCGGATCGGGCGGATGGTCGGGCGCGTTGTACTCCTCGTGAAAGCCCTCCGACCAAGCCAGCGGCACGCGCGCGATCAGCCGCTTCGAGTACCCGAGCGAGGCATGCCAATAGGCTCGCTGGGCGAGGATCGGCTCGTCGAATCGGATCGGCGGCTCATCGGGCTGATGCACCACGTTGAACCCGGCGCAGCGCACGGCGAGATGCCGCAGGCGGGCGATGTAGTCGCCCAGCCCGCCGTATCGGCGCGGATCTGCGATCACGAACTCGTCGACCTCGGCGAACAGAACCGTCTCGTAGGAGCTCAGGAGGAAGCTCTGAAACGACTCGACCGTCCCCCGCAGCCAGCGGTGATCGAAGGACATCGCGCGATGAACGGGAACGACGTGGCAGCGATCAGCGACGCGGCGGACAGACTCGTCGGCGCTGTCGTGGTCGAGGACGTACAGGTCATCAGCGTCGAAGTAACGGCGGTAGTAGTCGACCCACAGCGGCAGCATCAGCGGTTCGTTCTGAGCGATCGTGAACGCTGCGGCTGCGCGTCGTGGCCCGCGATCCTCCACCGGCGCGATCACGGTCACGTTGTACTCGGTCACCGGCTGCCATTGGCCGGTGCGCCTCCGCGCCAGGAGCGCGACCGAGATCGAGCCCGACGGCGTGCTTCGCAGGTCGACGTCGCACTTGAAGCCCGACGCCCCGGCGTGCGGGATGTGCGCGAACGTCGCCGCGATGTCCGCGCGCCACGCGCCAACCGTGAGCGTGACCGGCGGGAGGTCACCGACGACCGCCAGGACGCGGTCGAGCGGTCCCCCTTCGTCGAACACCCACCCCGCGATCCGCACCCGCCTGCCGGTCACCGAGGACCCCGGGACCGGCTCGTCAAACCCCCCTCTAACCTGTGGTGCGGCCTCCACGGCGTGCCATCATACTGTCGGCGCTTTGCTCGAGCGCCTGATCGATCCGCAGGATCTCGGTCTCCAGCATGGCGGCGCCCGGCGCTGATCACGCCAGTACCCACCTGATCGACAAGCAACTCTCCGGCCTAGGCCGATTCGGGGCGCCGCAGACGCCTCCTATCCGCCGAACTCAACACTCTGCCCCGGCTGTGACGAGACCGCTGCCTCGGGGCTAATAGAGGCAGCCAGCGACGGACTCCGCAACCCTTGGCGTTCCAAGCAAACTGAACCCGCCGCTCCGCGCTCCCGCAACGGACGAGGAGCAGCGCTATCGCGTGACCGCCGCTTTCTCCGTGAGCGGCAGCGCGTCCAGATTCTTGACGCTGTCGCAGAGATTGCAGAGGTCCGGCCTGCCGATCAAACATCCCGTCGGACTTCATGCCGCGCGCCGCTGGGCGCATCCTCGCGGCCGTTCGGACCGACCACGCAACCGGGGAAAACGGCGGCCGGTCGTGATCGCTTGCACGATCCGCGCGCGCTCGCATCCGATGACTCTTTTGTGAGCGAGGACCAGCCCGCCGGCACCGACGCTGACGATCGCAAAGCCACGGTTGCAGTAGCCGCCTCGACCACGCGATCGTGACCACCGGCCGGTGGCCAACTTCGCGTGTCAAGCCAGCCTTCGTCGCAACCTGAATGCCATGGGACGGGAAACCAACTAGCGCTTGACGGTGGCCGAGGCGCCCAGCCCGTGACCGCGATTCCCTAGCGCCTGCACCATGAAGTAGGGCTGGGTGCTGGGGACCGCCATCTCGGTCTCGAAGTTCGTCTTGGGGAACTCCGCGATCGGCTTCAGTCGGCTCGGGCTGGGACCGGCGAGCACGCGCCACGATGCAACGCCCGTAGCGCCGTTCCAGCTTGCGTAGACCCGGGTGCCCTGCTGCGTCGCGCTGACCGCGATGCCGGGCGGCGTCGCGGGTTGCCCCCACCAGTTGAAGCGCTGCGCGCGGTAGGTCTGCATGTCCCCATGGAAGTAGACGCTGAACAGCTGGCGCCCGCCGGCTGAGAACTCGGTGAAGTTCGGCACCGCGCCCCACCCGACAAAGACGTTGCCGTCCGGCAGGATCTGTACGTCGCCCGCGCTCACGGAAAGCAGCGGCGGGTCGTTGGTGTACGCCTTCACGAGCGTCGCCCGGTGGGTCTTGAAGTTCAGCCGCAGGCGCAGCCCGCGTGACTGGGACTCGTGCCGCGGCGCAGGGCCAGTGCCGTTGTCGAACAGCGTTATCGTGCCGTCGGGATGCATCCGTGCGTCGTGCTGCCACTCGAAGCCGGCGCCGGGTCCGAACTTGAAGCTCGAGTGCTTGCCGCCCAGCCGCCACAGAATCGCGCCTGTGCGCTTACTGATCTCGTACACGCGCGCTGGCGCTGCTGCCCGCCCAACCGACGACAAGCCGCGACGGCACGCCACAGGTGCCGGCACTAGGCACGCCTGCCACCGCCGCAGCGCACAGCTGACCCCCAACCCCTGAGCAGCGACAGGAGACAGAACACCATGAGCACCCAGCAACTCACAAGGCACGTGACCCCCGGCGACTCCGGGATCGGCCGCGCGAGCGGGTTTGAGTTGACCAGCCCGGGCCAGCCCGGCGTCGCCAACGTCGAGGCCGCGCTCGCGCGCAACCGCGCCTTCGCCGCCGCGGGCGGCCACCGCGGTGCTGTCGTCTTCCCCAAGCTGAGCCTGTTCGTGATCACCTGCCTTGATCCGCGCACCGACCCCGCGCACTTCCTCGACCTTGGCCTCAGCGACGCGATGGTCGTTCGCAACGTCGGTGGTCGGGTCACCCCGGAGGTGATCAAGGATGTCGCCTTCATCGGCCAGCTCGCCGAGAGCGTCCTGCCCGACGGCCCTCTGTTCGAGGTTGCCGTGATCCACCACACCCAGGGCGGAACCGGCGCGCTCGCCGAGACACCTTCCGCCGCCGCTACGCGCAGCGCATCGACGCCGAGGAGTCGACCCTGAGCGAGCACGCCGTCCTCGACCCGGCGGCGACCGTCACCCGCGACGTCAAGCGCCTGCGCTCCGCACCCGCGATCTCCCCGCGCGTCACCGTCTCCGGGCACGTCTATGACGTCGTCACGGGCCTAGTAGTGCAGACGGTCATAACGGCTTGCAGCCCAGCAGATCGAACCGTTGACCAAGCCCAATTCCCCCAAGGAGACCAAACACCATGACAACCACCATCGCTCCCAAGCCCAAGCCAGACCACGCCGAAAGCGACCGGCCGCTCACCCTTGTCCCCGTTCCGGCCGATACGACCCCCCAACGACTAGGCGGGCGTTCGTTCGACCCCACCCAGGGACGCAAGATCGGCGCCGGCTGATACGACGACGCTACCCAGGGACGCAAGATCGGCGCCGACCCCGACGACGACCCACCCGGGCTCGCTAGAGAGAGAGTAGGCAAATGACGAACGATGCAGAGGTCGTGACTATGCCGAGCAGCCAGTGAGGAGGAACGAACGGCGAGGGCTCGCTCGGGCGGCGGGGGCCTCTAGGTTGCCGTCGCGCTATTGGCGATGAGCAAATCGATGCAGTCCTCGGTCGAGACACCTGCTCCGTTGTCGTTGCGGTCATGAGGTGGACGCTGCGAGGCTTCTACGGATCGTTCCGTATCGGGGGCGCCCGACTCGTGGGTCGTGCGCTCAAGATGCCTCCGTCCGGTGACATGCGGAATCCGGGGATGGGGCTCGGGACCCCATCCGCCCTGAGTGGTGGAATCGGGTCATGAGCAACGATACGAGTCGGGTGCCGTCGCGCTCGCGCGTCGAGGCAGCGTGGGCGGCGACCGGTGCGCTTACCGTGGTGCTCTTCGGTTGCGGGTTGCTGTTCGGCGATCTACTCGGAACGACGAACTACCCAGCGCTCAATGCGAGCTCATTCCAGCTGCGCCAGTACTTCACGCGCAATGTCTCGGAGGTGCGCGCGCTGAGCTTGTTCCATTTGCTCGCAGCCGCCGCACTCGCGGCGTTTGCGTCGTATCTGTACCCCACGCTGCGAGCGGCGGGCATGCGCTTAGCTGCGCTCGCACTCGCCGGCGGGATCATTGGCGCGGCGTTCCTGGCGCTGTCAGCGCTCTGCTACCGGGTGCTCGCGGAACGGTCGGTGGCCGGTGACCCGGCGTTGGCTCACGGGCTGCTCGTGCTCTCTTACCTCGCCGGCGGTCCCGCGATCGGCGTACCGCTCGCGCTGACCGCGGGCGCATTCGCAGCCGCCATCCGGCGCGAGCGGACACTCCCGGGGTGGCTGTGGTGGCTGAGCACGGTCGCCGCCGTGCTGGGAGTCGCAACCGTGACGACGCTGCTGGGGCCCACCAACAACAGCTCCGCAGCCTACGGGTTGCTTCTCCTTGGCGCAGTGGCACTGTTTGCCTGGCTGGCGGCGAGCAGCGCCGTGCTCCTCGGCCGTACCCTCCGCGCCGAAGACCGCGCCGTCGACCCCCGCTAGAGCTCCGGAGGAGAGCGCAGGCTGCAGATGCGGCCTTGAGGGGAGCGCTCCCGGCAGGGGACCAGACCCCCGCATAACGCCGACGCGAGCATTTCGTCTGCGGTCGCAAACGCCCTGCTCGCCGCGGAAAGCAGAAGCGGTCTTGCCTAAGGGCGTCCGCACCTGCTTCGTCGCCTCGGCAGCCACGAGATCGGCGCTGCTGCTTCGGTAGCCGCCCCGCCCTGAGCGGAAGCTAGAGCACCGGCTGGCTCGGGCGCGACGTGGCCGGTGGTCTTGATGCAGTGTCTAGTTCGTCGACGGTCAGACACCTGACGCGGCTGGTGCTGCGCGCTGGTCGGCGCGCGGCCCCAGGGATTCCGCGCGGCCCTTGGGCTGCTCCCAATCCTCCTGGCGGCCAAGGGCCGTCATGTCAAGGTAGTAGTGCGTGCCGCCGACCTGCTCGGTGCCGCGCCCATAGGTCGAGTAGGTGTGAAAGACGCGATCTTCGACGCGAAGGAACACACTCGTTCCGTGTAGCTCGCTAGGGAGCTCGGCCAGGCCGTACCTGGCCTTCAACTCGGCCGCGGAACGGTAGTTGTAATGGGGATCGCCAACGCTGCCGTCGAACGACACGCCGTAGTCGAAGTTGAACCGACTGCCGTAACTCGAGTACCAGGGGAACGTCCACCCCATCCTGTGCTTCCACCGCTCAATCTTTTCGATCGGAGCGCGGGAGACGACGGCGATCGTCGTGTCGCGCTCGTGCAGGTGGGCCGTGTTCCCGTATTGGTCCACTCGGCCGGCGCAGCTCATGCACCCGTCCTCCCAGGCTGGATCGAACATGTAGTGATCGACGATCAACTGATGGCGACCCTCGAACAGGTCAAGCAGTGTTCGTGAGCTGCCGCCGGCCGCGGTAAACAGATAGTCCTTGGCGACCTCGACCATGGGCAGCCGCCGGCGCTCCTCAGCGAGCTCGTCGCGCGCCCTCGTCAGAGCCTTCTCGCGCTCGAGAAGGGCGACACGAGCGCGAATCCACTTCTCTCGGCTGACGATCTCGGGCAGGCTCATGGCTGGTTCCTCTCGGGTTGGCCTCTCGACACCCACTGTAGACCGCCGACCGCTCGAGATCTAATCGCACCAAAATCCGGCCGACCGACCCGACGCTGCCGTGCGTTGCTCGCCCCACGACCATCTTGGCCCGCGGTCATGCGCGTCCTGCGCAGCGCAGAAGCCGCGACCGCAGGCCCGGCAGGTTCGATCGACTGATGCCTCGGCAGACACCCGAACCAGACCAAATATTGGCGGCCTCAGTCTTGGTGAAATCGAACGCCTCCGGCGACTTCGGCCAGTTGCTCTCCACTTCTGCAATGTCGCCAAACCGGCAGTCCGAGCAGCGCTGCTGCGCTGCGCTAGTTCCAGCAGTTCTGGGCGACCAATCAGTGCCGCCGAGACTGCTGGTTTGACACGAATCCCGGCGTCTCCGCGGCGCCGGCGACCGTCCGGTGACGGGCTCGCTCACCGTCCTGAGGGGCAGCGACGGGCCCTGGCGATTCGGGCGTCGTCAGGGTGTACGGATCGCACACATCGGGGGACGTCGATCCCCCTGAGGTCGGCCGTATCCCGCGGGACTTCCGCAAATGTTGCGAGGAGAACGGAGCCGACGTCTCGGTGTAGTTCTCCGCCTCGTCCGTTCCAGGAGGCAGCTCGAGACCGGGGCACACTTCTGCTCCGGCCAGATCGTTAGCAGCGATCTTGCAAGCACCCCCGGGCTGGCAGGTGGTCGCTTTCCGCGCAAGGCAGGTTGGACCGGCTGGCGCGATCGGTGCCCGTCCGGAACGGGGAGCGGGCGTCCTGTAGGCGGATCCATCTCGTCGTGGGTCGTGGATGATGTACGGGTGGTTCTGTACCTGGATCTGATGTCGCCTTACGCCTATCTCGCGGCGGCGCGCGCCGAGGCGCTGTTCGGGGAGCGGCCCGACTTTGAGCCGGTGCTTGTCGGCGCGATTTTCGCGCTGCGCGGCTCGGGCTCGTGGGGGCTTACCGAAGCGCGCATCGAGGGAATCGCCGAGTGCGAACGCCGCGCGGTGCGCTATGGCCTGCCGCCGATCAAGTGGCCTCCCAATTGGCCGTCGAACTCGCTTCACGCGATGCGTGTGGCCACGTTGGCCAAGCGGGCTGGCGTCGCCCACGACGTCATGCAGGCGATCTTCCGCGTCGGGTTCGTCGACGGGGTCGACATCGCCGACCCGGCGGTGCCCGACGCAGTCGCACGCCAACACGGAATCGATCCGACCGTTACCTCGGACGTGAAAGACGAGCTGCGCGCCAGAACCGCAGCGGCCTACGGTCGCGGGGTGGTCGGCGTACCGTGCCTCGAGAGCGACGGCCGCATCGTCTTCGGCGACGACCGTCTCGAGGCGATGCTCGCGACCTAGCGCATCCACTCGTGTCGCGGGGGCCGACGCGCAGGCTCTGGCCCGCTCGCGCGGGCAACTCCGTGCCGTAAGCCGTCCCACCAGCCGGACGTCGAGCCGCGCTGAGCTGGGATCGTCAGATCCGTGGAAGCCGGCGGTCTATGAGCGCTTGGCATGCTGGCGCGTCCCGCATGACCCGTCCCAATCCCGGGACCGGGACGACGATCGGGCATCCCCGCGAGTTGCGTTAGCGATCGCGGAGAAGCGTCGCGAGGACCGCAAAGCGAGTCTCTCGTCAGGCCAGCCGTCTTCCCTGCTCCTCGCCACGAGCGGGGCCCGCACCGCCTTCGGCCGACTGTTCGTTGATCGTTCCTTGGGTTCGCTGATTGAGACTCCGGTGCGGTTCAGCTCGAGTCGGGCCTCGACGGCCAAGACGTCTTGCTCGTCGATCCCAAATGAGATCGGCAGTGCCCCACGAAGATGCTGCTCCAATGTGAAGGGGCGGCATCCGGCGTCCGAAGCTATGCTGCCCGGGATGACCGACAGCGGGAGCGACACGGCCGATAAGGCGGCGCTGACTGTCCGGTGCGAATTGGCGGTGTTTAATCCGTCGCTGGCGCCGCATGGAGTGGCTCGGCGGGTCGGCCTTCAGCCATCTCGAAGCCGTCGCCGTGGCGACCTCGTCCGATCAGGGGGTCCGACAGCGCCAACTCACATATGGGTCTGGCGGCCCCCGCCGACGTGCCGGCCGAGCTCGACGCTCAACTTGACGCGATCAGGCGGGCGGTGGAGGGCCGGGACCGCACGTTCAAGGCGCTTCAGTCACTGGCCAGCGTCACAATCGAGATCATCATCGAGCACCGCGGAGTTGATCTGACGCTCGGGTGGAGCCTTGATGACCGGCACGTCACCGACGAGCACCAGCTGGCTAGTGCGAAGATAGGCGCCGGATAGAAAGCTGCGACTCGTGCAACGGCAACTGCGCGTGACCGTCGAGATCGATCCTGACAGCGAGCCGATTCGCGGCATCGTCTGCGACGACGCCACTGCGCGCAGCTTCACAGGCTGGATGCAGCTCGTCACCTGCGCTCCAGGCCGCGATCGACAGGCAGCGGATGACACCGACATACGAAGCCGGAACGACGCGACGCAAGCACGGCTCGCGCACGGTGAAGAAAGGATTGGTGAAAGCCCATGAAGAGCAGTGCCCGAACCCCCGCTGATCACGCACCGACCAGTCGCCGGCTCAGCTTCGCTGCGCCGATTGCCGTGCTCGCGCTGTCCGTCACATCGCTCGCGGTCTCTCAGGCAGTCGCGCGTCCGGTCGCTCCCGGTACCGGTTTCGCGCAGCCGTTTGCCGGAACGCCGAAATTCGAGAAGTTCGCGCCCACCGAAGCCACGAGCGCGCGCCAGGTCAACCGACCGCTGGGAATGAAGGCGGCGGATCGGATCGCGCACGAGCTCGGGCTCAACAAGCGGCATGCGTTCACGGCGAAGCAATACAGACTGTTGATCACGGGCCAGGGCGTCGGCGGTACGCTGGCTGCCGCGAAGCTCGTGGACGCAAGCGTGCGCATCCTCACGAACACGACAGGGACCCCGCTCTTCGCCAAGGTCAACGGCAAGCTGACGCCGATCGTCGTTGGCAGCTACGGGCTGATGGTGAACACCGCTGGGATGCTGGAGAGCCCCGCGAACACCGACGCACCGACAAGACAGATCAACGCCCTCCTTGTTCCGGGGGGATACCTGCCGAGGTGGTGCAGGCGGAACGGTGCGAGCGCATCGCTCCGGATGCTCTATCGGTCGGCCTACACCTCTGAGGTTCCCTACGGCAATAAGGCACAACACCAATCGGGCGTCGCCCAGCTAGTCCCCAACCAGAAGCGCGCGACCGGCACGATCGTGGGAATGTCGATGGCGCCCCCCCTCTGGATCGTGAACTTCGCGCTGATTTACACGTTGAACCCCAGCCTGGCGGCGAAGATGCCCGCCTGGTGGACGCCGATCCCCGCCAAGGTGGCGCTCGCGATCGCGGAAAGCCCCACCGGTCAAGTTCCCTACAGCCAGTACGCGTCATCGTTCCCCAGCTGATTCCGGGACAGGACACGGACGGAACGCCAGTCGCCGGTGCAACCGTAGCTCAGCATCAAGCGTCGGAAACGGATCGGCCAATCATGAAGGCCGGCCAAAATACGGCGGCAGCTTCGCCACGGCGCGGGCGGGTGCAGACTACCCTTGTGCCGCCCAGAAGAGCGGCATCAGCGGCAAAGCTCGGACGCCCTCGTCCGCGCGTGCGCTCATCCTTCCCTTCCGTACGCAGCATCCGCTTGGCGCGGTGGTCAACCGGCCCTCGGTGTGGTCTGACCGATGAATCTTCCGCGCCGTGTTGGTCTGTTCGCCGAATACCGACTCACGGGAGGCTGACGCCATGCGGAAACTGATCTTTGGCATGAACCTGAGCCTGGACGGCTACATCGCCGCGCCCGGCGACGACCTCGGCTGGAGCGTGCCGAGCGACGAGCTGTTCCAGTGGTGGTCCGACCGGGTGGGGGCGACGGGCCTGGCGCTGTACGGGCGCAAACTGTGGGAGACGATGAGCTCCCACTGGCCGACCGCCGACCAGCAGCCTGGCGCCACACCGGCGCAGATCGAGTTCGCCCGCCGCTGGCGGGACATGCCGAAGGTGGTGTTCTCCTCGACGACCAGCGCGGTCGACTGCAACGCCCGCCTGGTCACCGGCGACGCGGTCACCGAGATCACCCGGCTCAAGACTGAGGATGGCGGTCCCATGGACGTCGGCGGCGCCACCCTCGCCGCGGCGGCCATGCTGATCGACGAGTACGCGATGGTCACCCACCCGGTCCTGGTGGGCGGCGGCACGCCGTTCTTCACGGCCCTGGACAACTGGGTGAACCTGAACCTGATGGAGACCCGGACGTTTCCCGACGGCGTGCTCCTGACCAGGTACGAGACCAGGCGCTGAATACCCGACCTCGGATCGGCACGGGCTTCGGGCCACTCAAGGATCTCGTGGCCGTTAGCGGATCCGCTTACGGCACTCCGCGCCTGCCGTCGCACGAACGTGGGCGCCCCAAGTGATGTCGGCGAGGTGCTCGCTGCGATGACCACCGAAGCGCCACTGTGCTGGACCCGCTGCATCCGCTGCATAGGCACGACGTCGGCGCGTGTGAGCTCGAGCCCGTCGCTTTCGCAGTGAGGCAGAAGGAGCAGCGTCGCCGGCAACGAGCCCGGGCTCGGAACTGACCTTTCCGGACCCAGGCAACTACGCGCGAGCCCACAGCACGATGCCCGAGGAAACGCAAACGCACGGCTCGCCGTCCGGCTCGACATCCGCCCTCAGTTTCGCCAATTGCGCACCCGCCGACCCTCCCACTGCTTGCAAGATCGCTGCTAACGATCTGGCACGACCCAGGCTCACTGGTGGAACTCGTCCGCACCAGTAGTGAGCCCGCGGCAGTCCCGAGCTTGTGCAGCTCCTTGCGGAGCGGCAGCGACCGTCAGGTAGCCGCGACCACCGGGGGTTATGTGATCGGCACAACCCGGGTTCGACGTCGCTCCCGTGAAGCGACGCTGCCGAGGACACCCACGCAGACGATGTCGGCCAGATGATTTGGTTCTTCTCTCTGCCCAAAAGCTGACGGGTTGGGCGGGCGCACCACCTCGATTACCCCGGCTCGAGGGTGACCAGCCGATGGTCGGCCGTGAACGCGGTGTGGCCCCGGGGGACTCGAGCCGGGCTGTCCGTTACGCCGCCGGCTGGGTCGAGCGACGGGCTCGTACGGGTGGATGTGGGTTGGCCCCGGCTCCTACTGATGGTTCCGGCGATGAGGACTGCTCGTACGAGTCGATTGCGATGTCGGTGAGGTCGAGCGTGATCGAGGTCTGGCTCTCGTCGGCGGTCCCGTCTGGGCTGCGCCGATGGACGCGACGTTGAGTAGGGAAGACGAGCCCCCGGAAAGTCTTCGGCTCGTACTGATACTGGGCGACGAGAACGCCGCCGTTGACCTCCACGGCGTAATCCATCCGCCGTTGCATGAGGTCGGCGCCGTAATAGAAGACCTGCTCCGTGCTGTGCGTGGCGATCGATCGTGGGAAGGTGACGTGCAGACGCCGCCAGGTCTCCCCGTCCTCCTGCCAGGGCTCGAGCTCTCGCGTCTCGACGCCCGGATACGTGAACAGAAACGGTGCGGTCAGATAGTTCCAGCAGGCGTAGCTGATGAAGTAGCCGACCTGTAGCGCGTCCCACGGCGTTGTGACCTCATAGCCGGCGAATGACGCGCGTGGGTCATCGCGCCGCTCGACGGCAATCCCGTCGATGTTGTAGACCACGACCCGTTCCGGATTCACGTCGAAGAACGAGCGTCGGTCGAGGCCATTGAAGGGCGTCACCACAATGTGCTGGCGACGCGCATCCAGCTCGAGCGTCGTCTGATCGCCGAAGATCTCGGGCCACCCCTTGCGGCCCCAGAAGGGCCCGCCGATCGAGAGGTGCGCGGTTATCGTCTGGACGGAAGCCCAGCGGTCGGCCCCTCCATGAGCATCCAAGACACTGGTCAACAGACCGTTCATTGGGAGTCTCCTTCTCTTTAGCGTGTTGCCTCGGTTCGCGTGGAGCCGACGTACTCGTACGAACCGACTCAGTTAGCAGTGAGCCCTCCGTCGACATTCAGGACCGCGCCAGTGATGAACGAGGCCTTATCCGACGCGATGAACACGATCGACTCGGCAAGCTCCTCCGAGAGGCCGAGGCGACGCATCGGAACATCCGCTACCAGCGCCGCCTTGTTCTCCGGCGTCGCCGTAAAGCGGGTCAACATGCCAGTGTCCGTCGGGCCAGGCGCCACAGCGTTCACACGGATTCCCGAGTCGGCGAGCTCGAGCGCGACCGACTTCGTCATTCCTTCGACCGCGTGCTTGCTAGCGACGTAGACGGCGGCCCCGGGCGCCCCCTCGTGCCCGTAGGTCGAGGAGATGTTGACGATGCTTCCGCTGCCCTGTCCTTGCATGACGCGCGCCTCGTGCTTCATGCTCAGGAGCACGCCGAGAACATTTGTGTCGAACGTCTCGGCATAGGTGGCGGCGGTTTGGTCCTGCAGCGGACCGACCTGACCTTCGGTAGCCGCATTGTTTACCGCGACGTCGAGACGGCCGAACCGTTCGATGGTCTTGTCGACCAGAGCGCGGACATCATCCTCCACGCGGACGTCGGCATGGAAGAACTCTGACTGCGAACCAAAGGAGCGGAGTTCTTCGGCAAGCGCCTGGCCGGCTTCATCACGCCGGCCGGCGACGACGACCTTCCCGCCTGTCTTAGCGAAAGCGATTGCCGCTGCACGGCCGATGCCGGTGAGCGCTCCCGTGATCAAAATGACGGGCTCATCCATTTTCTTCAGCTCTCTTTGGGTGTGGCTTCCTCGTATTGGTATCGACCACCGGCGTGATTCCCCGCTCCGAACGGGCGGTACGACAAGCCAGGGCTGACAAGCTTCGGACTGCCTTCGCCTAGTGCCGTGGTCCTGGTGAGCATGGCGGGCGTGACCAAGGTCACATCGCTCGCACGAGTGGTTTTTTCTCGCGCGCAGGGCCCTGAAGGAAGAGAAGTAAGCGAGTCCGGCTGCCGCGAGCGTCCTGAGCGGCGGGCTCGGTGCCCCGCTCCGTAACAAGCCTGGTGAGGTCAACGCGCGAGTTGACATCCAGCTTTGCGAACACCTGACGCAGATGTGAGTTCACCGTGTGCGGTGATACGAAGAGCTGGTCGGCGATCTCGCGATTGGTGTGCCCGTCGGCGACGAGCTGAGCAATGGCGAGCTCTGACCTGGTCATCGCCGCCCATCCTGTAAGCGGCTTGTCCGCCGTCGTGACCCGGCGGCGAACCCCGAGCGCTCGCAGGCGGCTTCTGAGTCTCGCTGCATCCCGAGTCGCCCCGGCCCGCGCATAGAGGACCAGCGCCTGGGTCAGCGCCTGTCAGCGCGTCGATCCCCGAGTCTGCGGTCCCCCGCCGCTGATGCGCCAGGCCGAGGTCCTCCCAAGCCGCCGCATGCGCAAGCAATCGGGGGGTTCGCTCGAACCGACTCACGGCCTCGGACAACTGGTCGGTATCGCCGTCGAGCAGCCCGCCGGCGTGGGCCGCGATCGTGTCGAGCGACGGAACTCCAGGGGAAAGCTCCGCCCGGCGGCTCGCGTCCGCTACTGCGCTCTCGGCGAGCTCGCGGTCGCCTACCGCGAGGGCCATTCGCACCATCTGCGGCTCGTCGGCGATATCCATCCAGAGCCTGCGCAGCACACTCTTGCGCTCCGGCTCGCCCATCGCGCAGAGCCATTCGTGAGCCTGCCGCGGAAGGCCATCGGCCGTTGCCTGCAGACTCAGCAACCAGGCGGCGTGACGACGGACACCCGGCGTGCTCTCGTTCAGCATCGCCTTGGCGATCTCGCTCGTCTCGCGAACCTGCCGGCCGTCACCGGTGTGGAGCGCCAGGCGCCCCAGCGCGACCACGCCCGTGGCGTCCAGGACGTTGGCGACGGGGGGTCCATGGGGATCAAACCGATCGTTAAGCACCGCCGCGGCATCGTCGAGGCGACCCATCTGCAAGAGCAGATGTCCCCGCGTGATCTCCGCGGAGTACAAGAACGAGAAGGAAAACCCAGGCTCGAGCGACTCGGCGATGATGCCGTCGATCGCCTGGAGCGCGTCTTCCTCGCGATGGAGGGCGTCGAGTGCGATCGCGCGCCACAACCGGGTGAGGAGCTCGTCGAGTCCGTGTGCTTCTACGAACCCGTCGCGCAGAATCGTCTCGAGCAGCTCGAGCGCGCGCGCGAAGTGCCCGCCGACGTACTGAAGACCCCCCTCGCTGAGCGCGAGTGGGAACCGGGCAACCCGGTCAAGGCCCGCGCCGGCGGCTACGGCCGCTGATGACGCCACGTGCGCTTCCTCTGTCCGTCCACCCGGCACGAGGTTGTAGGCCAACCTCGCCATGTGCTCAAGGCGCAGGTGCTCGGGCAGACCTCGCACTTCAACGCCTCACGGCCCGCGTGCACCCTCACGTCGGGGGAAACCGACGGCGAGCCCGGCAATCCCGAGACGCACCTCCGCCTCCGGAAGCACTTCCCGCATCGCGTTGTCCGCGAAAGCCTTCGCCTCCTCGATCCGTCCCGCCGCATGCAGCGACAACGCGGCTTGCACGACCAGCGGACTGCGCAGTGGATGCCTAGCGGGGGCCAGCTCTAGAGCCCGGCGGCTGAGGTCTGCGCTCGCGCCGGGATCGGTCGTCGCCAGCGCCTCCCCGGCCGCCAGCAGCGTGGTGATCGCGACCTCGTCCCCTGGCGAGGCGCTCGCCGCGAGCTGGATCGCGACTTCGACGGCAATGCGCCTCTGCCGAGATCACGTCCGCGGCCTGG
>CAVWFJ010000009.1:0-553090 GCA_963754055.1 uncultured Solirubrobacterales bacterium | reverse complement strand
CGTCCAACTGAGCAGCGAGGCGAGCGATCGGGCTGGCACCTGTTCGCTCACGGGAGCGACAGCGCGGACCGCTTGCTGGCCGGCGCGAGTCGGCCGATGGGCAAGCACCTTTCGGGCCGCATCGCGGGCGCTGGCGTCGTACCCGGGTTCATGCCAAAGCGGAACTCCGCCCGATCGGCAATGACGGCCGGAGCGCTGACGACACGCCGCGTCTTGAGATTCGGCGGTAGGTGTGGCGGCTGCCGCAGTCGGAGACCCGCTCCGGTCTCGACGCGCTACTTCTGCGATCGCTGATTGGAGGAGCCAGCGGCGGGGACGCGCCAGCTCCTGCTGGTCGTCCAAAGCACCCGCGGTGGCCAGGAGTCGCGAGATGCCTGCTCGCGTGGGCATGCGGGAGTTACCCGATGTGCCGGGTTCTCTGACGCGCGCACGGCGCGTATTGGTCCGGGCCGCATTTAGGAATGAGCGGCGAGGACGTGCACGGACAGGCTGTCGGCCTTGCCCTTCACGTTAATGCTCAGCGGAGTAGCCGCAGCGTAGTGATCGCCCAGGCGCTCGAAGACCGCGTCGGACATCACGATCTGACCGGGCTGCGCGCACCCTTCGAGCCGAGCAGCCGTGTTGACAACGTCGCCGACCGCCGTAAAGTCCTTGACCGACTCGTCGCCGACATTCCCAACGCGGCGACCCCGAAGTTGACCCCGACACCGACCGGCAGCGCAGCCTCGTCCTCAGCGAGCCGTCGAAGGATCTCCTCGGCGCTATGGACCATCACCTCGCAAGCCTTCTCGCGCAGCGAGGGAAAGGCGGGCAGGAACAGCGCCATTACCTCATCGCCGACCATCTTGTCGATGATCGCGTCGCATTCTGCGAGCACTGACGTGAATACCGCATAGAAGCGATTAAGCGCGCTCTCGACCTCCTTTGGTGCTCGGCCCTCACACCAGGACGTGAATCCGCGGATGTCGGCAAACAGCACCCCGACCTCCATGTCCGAGGCGCCGAGCGGCGCCATCTCATAGCAGGCCATGCAGTGGTTCGGGTTCTTTCGTGACGGCTGTACGCGAAGGAGGCGACCGACGCCACCAAAAGGAAGCAGGCAAACACGACAGCGCGGATCCCCGGGGATCGACCTGAAGATCCTGCGGTAGCGAGACATCACTCCAGACGCACAGGCACTGAAGAGATAGTTGTCGTCGCGTTCCCTGCGACGTCTGTCATACCGAGGCGCCAGCCGGTTCGAGACCAGCGGAACGCCAGCCAGCACCACCAGTGCCAAGAAGGCTACGACCGCGATTAGTACGACCAAGGCGAGCCCGCCTTCCTTCGAATCGGTTGCCGCGGGGCCGGTCGGACAGGGCGTCCCACCCTCCAGACCGCGGAACAACGGACGCCCTAACAATACAGGCGAGTTCGGGCCCCGACCCGCGAGCACACGGCCGCCCATTTCGGCCCCATCGGGGCGGGGCTCATCACCGGCGAAATCGCGCAGTGCCGTGCCGCCCTTGTGACGATCAGCGGGTATCGCGCACACACGCAACGCCGCCGGATTCTGCGTGGATGCGAGCGGGTCGGAAGACGCCACTCACGCTGCAGGATCGGACGAGACGCGAGTGCGGGCCGACGCCGAACGCAGGCTTCTGCAGCATCGGGACGATGCGGAAGCTGGCTGCGCCGAAGACCTCCCTTCGTTCGGCCGCGGTAATGGCGGCCCTCCGAACCGCGGACCTGAGTTGCGCGGAAGGCGAGCGCAAGTCGGCTCCGCCAGCCGTCCCCGACGGTATGGCCGGATGAGTGTCGCGGATTCCGCGCGTTGCGGGTTTTGCGATGGATCAACGCTGAGGTGCGCGGTGGACCGAAAGCGGGTCCTCCTGGGCGTTGGCGTGAGTGACCTGGCCGCGGGGCGGTCGTCATGCAAGGGTTTCGCCGAATCAGTCTGCATGCGAGAGGATCATGGGTGATGGGCGAGGTCAATCCAGAGGAGCAGCTCGAGATCGGTCGCGGCGCGTTCAAGCGACTCGGTGATTGCACCGGCTCGGAGATCGAGTCGGCAATCGGTTTGATTGCCCAAAGGCGGATCGACCACGCCTGGATCGCGGAGAAGGCAGCGGGAGCCGATCGGGGCGAGCTGACGATCGCCCGCCGCTTCTTCGCCAACACGACCGACGCAGAGCGGGATCTCATCGCCTACTGGCAGATGGTCAAGCTCGTCGAGGAAGCACACCTGCGCTACACGAGCGAGCGCGAGGCTTGACGGCCGCCATGGTCAGAGGCGCCGCAGCGAGGGCAGTGGCGGGGTCGGGCTGCTCGCCATCAAGTCCTCCATCTGCAGCTCTATCAGGCGGTTCATCTCGACGGCGTACTCCATCGGGCGCTCCTTGATGATCGGCTCGATGATCCCGTAGACGGTCAGCTTCGAGGCCTCTCCTCGCGGATTCCGTGGGACATCAGGTATTTGGCCCTCGCATCGCTATTGAGTCGTGGACAATCGCAATCGTGTCGCGCCGCCCCGAGCCGAGTAGCGCGACCACGGCAAAGCGGGTGTGTCGGCCCAAGAGGGATGCGCCCTGCTGATCGCCAATCTCAAGACGCGGCGTGTCGTCAGCGCTCCGGCCGTCATTGCCGATCGGGCGGAGTTCCGCTTTGGCATGAACCCGGGTACGACGCCAGCGCCCGCGATGCGGCCCGAAAGGTGCTTGCTGTCGGCCTGATCCGCGGCGACTTGCAAGCGCACCTGGCCGTCGCTTCGCGTGGCGGAGCAGCCGCCTTCCCAGACGCCCTCGTCGCTGCCGCAAGGGACGAGCTCCGGTAGCGCGGCGTTCGCGCGGTCGGGCACAGCCGCTCTCGCAGGCGAAGGGACAGCCGCCCGGATCGCGCGCGCCCGTCGTCGGCGTGGAGCTGCATATGCATCGTGACGTCGGCGTTTGCTCGATCGGACACGACGAGCTAACCGTGGTTCTTCTGCTCCGCCGGCAACGCAGCCACGCCACCCCGGTGGCGCCCCGCTTGTGGAATGGACGAGCTGGGGAACTAGACCGAGCTGTTAGGTCGGCTTCTCCTCGTAACGCTTGCAGAAGTCAGGCTCGAGAACGCCGCACTCCGCCGCCACCGACTCCGCGAGGTGTGCGATTCCTACATGCGGATGCCGTCTGAAACTACGGCGTCGGTCTCTTCCCCAACGGACGAACAGCGATCGTCTGCGAGCTCGTCGACGCGGCACACCTGCTTCGCCTGGGCGAGCGACACAGTCGTAATCACCGGCCAGCCGGCCGCCGATCCCGGCGGTTGCATATGCACCCGACCGGACCGGGGGATAGCAAGCTGACTGGTGCAAAGGACGAGCTGGGGAACTATCCGAGGTGTCGGGCGAACTTCTCCTCGTCACGTTTGCGGAAGTCGCACCCGGTAACGCCGCCCTGCGCGGGCATCACCGCCCCCGGTGTGTGCGATCCATACATCCGCTTGGCGCCCGAAACGAGAGGGCGAGCCTCTTCCCCTAAGGACGACGAGGAACAGCGCCGGCCCGGACTGTCGGACCCTCGCAGTGCGGAAGCACGCCGGCTAGTCGGGGGGCTGCCGACCGACCTTGAGCAGGGCCGTTCGCCGAGCAAAACGGCCGCCCTGGCCCCGTGACCGTGTAACCGCCAACGACTAGCGCCACCGTGGGCACGGCGCGTGCTGCCTTCGCTACGGAGGAGTCGACGCCACGACGCGGCGGACGCTCCCGTTCGGTTCAGTCCGAGCGCCGTCGCGCCACGGGGGAGCCGGCAGGCGCGGGAGCACTGCATAGACCATATGGATTGTCGGTCCGTCCGGTCTGAGTGGTAGAAGGGGCCGGTTCCCCCACCGTCGTGTGGGGGTGAAGTGATGCCGCGCGGCTCGACCCCGCGCGGCGGCCCACAATCGAATAGGAGGAACCAGCCATGGCGAAGGCTAGAACCCTTGTCGGTCTGGACGTGCACGCGGCGAAGATCGTCGCGGCGGTGTTGGACGCTGAGAGCGGCGAGTTGAAGGCGTTTGCGATGACGGGCGACGTGCTGGCGGCCGCCGGGTTCTGCGCCGGTCTGCCGCGCCCGGTCAGGGTCGCGTACGAGGCCGGACCGACCGGGTACACACTCGCGCGCGAGCTCGCGAGGCGGCGCGTGGAGTGCGTGGTCGCTGCGCCGTCGAAGATCCCGCGCGCGACCGGAGACAAGGTCAAGACCGATCGGCGTGACGCCGAGCATCTCGTCCGGCTGTTGCTGGCCGGCAAGCTGCACCCGGTCCGTGTCCCGGGCCCCGAGGAGGAAGCGTTGCGTGATCTTGTTCGCGCGCGCGAGACGCTGCGGTTGGATCTGATGCGCGCACGTCACCGGCTGTCGAAGATGCTGATGCGCCACGGCATCGGGTTCGACGACGGGCGCGCGTGGACTGACCGGCATCGCGCGTGGCTGAAGACCGTGTGCTTGGAGTGGCCGGCGGCGCAGACCACGCTGCTGGACCTGACAGGCGTGATCGACGTGCTGGTTCACCGCCGCGAGCACCTGGAGCGGGAGATCGTCGCGAACCTGCCCGGCTCCCCGTGGGAGACGCAGGTCGGCCGGTTGCGGTGCTTGCGCGGTGTGGACACGCTGACCGCGGTCGGGTTGTGCGCCGAGGTCGGCGACTTCGAACGGTTCGCCCGCGCCGAGCAGCTGATGAGTTACCTCGGCCTGGTCCCCTCGGAGTCAACGACCGGGAACAGTCGCCGGCTCGGGTCGATCACGAAGACCGGCTCCGCGCACGCCCGCCGGCTGCTCGTCGAGGCGGCCTGGCACTACCGTAAAGCGCCGGCGATCCGCAAGACGCTGACCGACCGACAGGCAGGCCAACCCGCGGAAGCGGTCGCGATCGCATGGAGCGCACAACGCCGGTTGCATCGCACCTGGGCCCGGCTCGAGGCACGCAACAAACGCCGCACGATCATCGCGGTCGCCGCGGCCCGCGAGCTCGTCGGGTTCTGCTGGGCAATCACCCAAATCGAATAAACCCCCAACCCCATCACACACATACCCCTCGGTCGGCTGGGTCGGTGGCGGCCCGGGACGCGCGGGGAACCCGCGATTTACCTATGAGCAACCCAGCCCATCTGGGCGACGCTCGATCCCATAGACAGCGGCACCCCACGACGAACCATGGTCCTGCGGCCACCCGGATCCGCGAATATCAGTCTGACCCGCGTCGCGCACAGCAACCCGGGCCGCCACCCACCCAGCCGACCCTTACACAGCCCACCGACACACACCGAACGCCAAATGCGAGAAATCACGACATCCCCCTTGACAAACGACTCTCCATATCAGGTAAATGCCACGTTCTGCATGCCGTCACGCGAGCCCCGCTATCGGCGAAGCGCAGGCACGGTCCAGCGGCATTGCCGAGAGGGTCCATGCGATCGCTGGGAAGGTTCGGTTTCCGAACCAAGCAGGGCGGTGCCGGCGCCGGGGCAGATGCTCGCCGCCGGACGGAAACAGGGACCCGCGCTGTGCTGCTGGATCCGGCTGCAAGGAGAAGCCTGCTGCGCGGTCTACGGAGCGGTCGAGAGTTCCGAGTTTTCGTGGAAGCAGAAGCTTCGCGGCTGGAAGATCTGGGGCCCACCGACGAGCGCATCTGAGCGGTTGCGAGCGCGGGCGGGTCGCCCCGATGGCGCGCGCTGTGCCTATGGACAGGCGCCTGTTCGCCCGTTCAGTGCTCGCTGTCGCGTGTAGTTCGATGCGGGAGCCAGCTCGGTGGATAACCGGCTAACTTGGTGGATCGGGGATCGCCTCGGTCGAGTTCCCTGATTTCATGCCAATCGCGATGAATTTGGGATTGCCGCACACAACGCTGGCGATAGGAGTACTGTTGGTAGGTGGCTGGCCCTGCGGCCAGAATTCTCGACCTAAGCCCGGATGCCACCAACGGCGTTTCTTGCGCCACGAGGCGTGAGGCGGGGGTTACTGGTTTTGACTGCGGGGCTGGTGCCGGACTCCTATCGGCGTTATCCCACCGGTCCGGTGGCTTCGTCCCTATCACGCGCGGGGTCCGTGGCCCTCTTCCTTCCCCGCTACCCCAATGGAGGGACGGGAAGGCTCGAAGATGACGACACGGACTGGACACACTCGGGCAGTGCGGAGGCGAGCCGCGTTGACTCGCGATCCCGGACCGCGGCGGCTCGGGCTGGCAATTGACAACCGGCGACGCTTGAACAGTCTGCGAGCGGATGGCACCCTGACCGACGTCCTGTCCGGACGGTCCGAGCGAGCTCCGGTCCGCGTATCTGATGCAATCGCACGACTAGAAAGACCTACGATGCCTCATCCCGACCAACAGACGAGCGCAATGCCGCGAGCTGAGGTCTTAGCCAAGGGTTCGGAACGTAACCCCGAGGCCGCTCCGGCTCGCTCAGTGCGTCGTGCGACTGCGCGGCGCGCGAGTAATAGGCGCGCAACCGCGCGCAGCCGCCAGGGCGACACCGAGGCGAGCATTCTCGACTTCCTCGCTCAGCACTCGGGGAGCACCGCTGGTGATCTCGCTAAGGGACTGAACCTCGATCGCGGAAGTGTTTCAACCCGTCTGACCCAGCTCGCGAAGGCCGGCGAGATCAAACGGGCATCACATGGCTACCGCACAAGGTAGGCGCGACTTACGATGAGGGATGACGATGGTCTTTGAAGTCGGCAAGCGCGTCGTGACCGAGTCCGAGTCAATGGTCCGGCGACGCGCCCGGGTGTCATTGAGGAAGTCCTGCGCGGCGACCCGTCGCCTCGCTATCGCATCCGCTGGGACGACGGCCGCGAGACCATCTACACGCCCGCGAGCGGCGCCCTTCGAGCCGAATAACGCCCCAAGCGGCCCCAAAACCGCCACCACGAAAGCGCTGAACCCAACCTGAGCCCGTGACGATCCGCGCGCCAGGACGACCCGGCGCAACCTTCGCAGCCGACGCCCGCAACCGGTCCCTGCGTCGCGCAGCTGCTGGGTGTAGACGGGCCGGTCGGGTTCGGGCAGGAGGCTCTGGCGAAACGATTAGCGCCACCCAGGGGGCAGCCGCTCTCTCGTCGTGTCCGCAGATCCGGCGAAGGGCTCGACTGCCCGATCGGTCAGGGGTTACCCCGCGCTGGAGCCTATGCCCTGCGGGCGGCCGCGGCAATAGGAGCCCTGGGCGACAGTCAGCGCTTAGGCGGACGCGGACGGATCGGTCTCACTCTCGCCGACGCGGTGATCTGGGTGATCTCTGAAGTCCAGATCGCGACTGCCGCATTCGTTCCCGGGCGCTACGGAGGGCAGGCCCGACCGACTGGCCGAGTTGACGCCGATTCCTGAAATGGCCGATCAGGCGCGGAATGTAGCTCAGCCACCACCCGATGTCTCGCCGTAGCCGTTCCATGGTTGCCCCGGAGCCTACCGCCGCGCCAAGGGGCAGCACGAGCCCGGGGTCAAGCTGACCCACCAATGCCACGGACGCGGAACGGGACCAGCGACCATTAGCTCGCTTGTCGGCTCGGAGCCTGAGCGATCTGCGGGGAGCGCGGGGTGTACGGTGGCTGTCTATCGGTGCTGCCAGAGGCGCCGGCGCCGCGGCTGTGCTGCGAGCGCTTCGGGGGTTCTGGGCCGAGCAGGCGCACGCCGATCAGCCGGCCGTGGCTATAGGACGCGCTCGATCGCGTATCCGTGCAGCTCGAGCTCGGACACGACTGCGGCCGGGAAGTCAATCCCGCAACCGTGCAGCTCGGCAAAAGCGACCGGCTGCTTGCCGGCCTGGCGCAGCCTCTTTGGCAACCGCTCCAACCTCACCGCGAATCCGTCGTTCGAACACACCTTTCGGGCTGGGACACCTTCGGATCCGGGCTGTCGCGCGTAGCGGTGTCGGACGCTCCCAACGGGCACTACATGGTCCGCGTCAGCGCCCTGAACCCGTCGGGGGACTACTCGATCGACGACAATCCCGACACGGTTGACCACTCGATCGCCGGCCGCCGCTACATGGCGGAGGCCTGGGTGAAGGGCACCGAGGCGACCGACGGAAAGCTCGTCTGCTTAGGTCTGCGCGAAAGGGCGGGCCCGCAGGGCGACTCAGTGGGGCAGGCCTACGCCGGCGTGGTCATGTCGGCCGCTGATTACCGGGAGGTCCGCGTGGCGTACGTCGCCAAGGGCACCGGCAACCGGGTAGATGTTCACATGTTCTCCAACCGTCCTGCAGGCCGTACAGGTGACGCGTTTCTGGCCGACGCGATCTCGATCACGTAGAGCGCCCGCGACAGCACGGGCACCGGCTGCTGACGCGATAGCGGCTCGTCGTCTGAGACCGGGGATCCGGCCGGAGCGCCGTTCTGGCCCCAGCCAGCTAGGCCCTGCGGGCGTCAGGTCCGCGCTAGTGCGGACCTGACGGCCGCTCCTGCCTTGTCGCGTGCGACGCGAGGTCGCACGCATTTCGAGTGAACAGTATGGATGGAGGCTAGGTCGATGACGTAGAGCGTGTTTCAGGTCCGTGCTCGATGGCCTGTCCCCGCCCCGACGTGCGTCGCCGGCTCCTGGTCGGCGGGGTACGAAGCTCGGGGGAAAGCCCAAGGCGCAGCGTTCCATCCGGGAGTGCCAGGCGAGGGGAAGATCGGACGGGCGGAAAGCGTCGGGATAAACCGGCATGGAGAAGGAGATGAGAGCGCTCTAATCGAAGGTCTAGCGAGCCGCGGTGGCCCTGAGTCATGCGTCGGCCGTCCGCGAGGGCGGCGGCGAAGCGTTGACAAGGGACGCGTAGGTTCGGCTATTGAGCCGCGAAATCAGGAGTCCGGGGTGCCGGCGCTGTCGCCCGAGGCGGAAGGCCATACCGTCGGTCGCGTTATCGCGAGTGGCCGGCGGACCCTGCGCGGTCTGAGAACCGGTACATGCGTGGAGCGCTCCAATCAAGCACGGGGGCGTCAGAGACGATCGCTGGCGGCGGCGAGCCGTATCGCTGAGAGTGTGAGTCGGGCGCGGACCCAGCCGAGCGGTCAGGCTGCGGTCACTGCGAACAGCGGCCAGCGATCATCGGGGGCGGTCATCGGATAGGAGCCGCGGTGCGCGAAGGCGATTCCGGATCCGACGACCAGGTCCTTGACTGTGCGGGAGACGAGGATCTCGCTAGCGCTCGCGCGCGCGGAGATGCGCTTGGCGATTTCGACGGAGATGCCGTTGATGCCCTCGCCTTCGAGGCTGACTTCGCCGGTGTGGATCCCGGCTCGCGATTGGATGCCGTGAGCCGCGGCATCGGCACGGATTGCAGCTGCGCAGCGGATCGCTTGGCCGGGCGCGTCGAAGGTAGCGAGGATGCTGTCAGCCGTACTGGTGCGCAGACGGCCGCGGTGGGCGCGTACGTGTTCTGAGGTCATGACGTCTCGCACGGGCTGCGCGATTAGGATCGTGGTGAGGACGCGAGGCGGTTGGGTCGAGGGAGGTGTCGTTGCGAGGAACTCTTCGATCTCCGCGAACAGGTCGACTAGCTCCTCGCCTTGGGCGAACCGTAGAACGTGATCGCCGGGCTGTTCGAAGTAGCGGGCGCCGGGGATGTGCGTTGCGATGTAGCGTCCGTAGAAGGGAGGGTTGATCCGATCCCCGAGGCGCTGAATCACGAGCGTCGGGACGCGGATTGCGGGCAGCGCGGCCCGAACGTCGATTTCGCTGATCATCCGGAGCATCCGCAGGAAAGCGCTCGGGCTGATCGCCATGCGCTCGAACCGAGCGAGCGCTTGTCGTGTTCGAGTGGAGCTCGCGCGGCTTGGCAGAAACCAGTCGATAGTCGCGCCCTGTCCCCAGCGATCGGTTGCGATCGCGTGCATCGCTGCGTACACCACCTCCGCGCCGGGCCCGCAGGGGTAGTCGGGCGCCGGGAACCAGCGCGCGAAAGCCGACCCCAGGATCAGTGAGCTCACCTTCTCGGGGTATGTGGCAGCGAACAGGATGCTCATCGGGGCACCCTCCGAATAGCCGAACACGACGGCTCGATCGCACGAGACCGCGTTCATCACGGCCTGCACATCTTGCATGCGCTCCTCGAGCGGAGAGTCCCGCGGCGCACGGTCTGAGAGCCCGGTGTCACGCTTGTCGAACAGGATCAGCCGTCCCAGTGACGCGAGCCGGCGATAGAACGACACCGTGCCCGGGTCATCCCACGCGAGCTCGAGGTGACTCATCAGTCCCGGCACGAATAAGAGGTCGCGCTCGCCCTCACCGAGAACCTGGTACGCGATGTGAACGCCACCGCTTTTCACATAGTGAGTCTGCGGCGTCGCACCGTTATCACGGCCCGGCCGGACGCGACGATAGTCGAGCGTCGGGTCCTGTCGCAGGATCTGCGTTTCCAGCTCGCGCAGCTCGGGTCCAGGCTCGATCCCAAGCAGCTCGATCAGCGTGGAGCGCAACTCGCGGTACGCGCGGAGAGCTTCGGCCTGGCGCCCGGACCGGTACAGCGCCAGGAGTCGCTGATGCCAGAACCGCTCACGTAGCGGGTGGTTCGTGGTCAGCGTCTCGAGCTCCGCGATCGTCTCGTGGTCCCGACCACAGGCCAGCAGCGCATCGATTCTCGACTCGAGTGCACCAAGGCGTTCCTCCTCGAGTCGCGCCTGCTCTGAGCTCGCGGATTCCACCTCATTGATGTCAGCTAGCGCCGGGCCTCGCCACAGCGCGAGCGACTGATCGAGGATCCGCACAGCCAGCTCCGCGTCTCCACTGGCGAGCGAATCGCGCCCCGCGGAAACGAGCTGCTCAAACCGCAACACGTCAAGCTCTTCTGGCGCGACGCGAAGGATGTAGCCGGGCGGCTGCGTTTGCAGCCGCTGCGACTCTCCGACTGAACGAAGTGCCCTCCGCAGCTCGGAGAGCCGGACCTGGAGATTGGCCGCGGCGCGGTCGGGCGCGAGGTCTGGCCACAGCTGATCGGCGAGATGCTCGGCGGACACCGTGCGGTTCGCATGCATGAGCAACAGCGCCAGGACCGCGCGGGTCCGAGCGCCGCCAACGGCCAGCGGCCGCTCGCCCGCCCTGACCTCCACGGGACCAAGTACGTAGAACTCGAGCGTGCTGCCTCCGATCCAAGCGGCCCGTCCGTCACGCGCGCGGGCCCGCCGGCAGAGCGTACTGCGAGCACCGGTAAGTCGGCAGTAATCGGCTCGTTGGCGAGCCGAAACGGCCTCGCGGGACGATGCCGGAAGCCCATCACAAGTCAGAAAGAGACGAACATGAACACGCCCCACCCAGCCAACGAGACGCGCTCCGCGATGACCCCAGCACTCGAGCGCGAGCGCCGGGCCGCCGCGGAGCTGCTGCGACTGATCTGGGGAATCCACATATCGCGGTGCGTGTACGCGGCGGCCGAGCTGGGCATTGCCGACCTCCTCGGCGACCGTGTCCGAAGCAGCGAGGCCCTGGCCCGGGCCACCGACGCCCACGAGCCGTCGCTGTACCGGGTGCTTCGCGTGCTCGCGGCGCTCGGAGTGCTACAGGAGAGCGAATCCCGCTCGTTCAGCCTGACCGTGGTCGGCGATCGCCTACGCTCTGACGCCCCGGTCGGCATGCGGTCATGGGCCACTTTCCTAGAGGCGCTGGGTGGCGTCCGCCCGTTCGCGCACATCCTCGAGACCATCAAGACCGGCAAGCCAGGACTCGACATCGAATTCGGAACCAGCGTCTTCGGCTACCTAACCGAGCACCCCCACGAGTTCGCCACCTTCAACGCAGCGATGTCCGAACGCACCACGTCGTTCGCTTTCAGCGTCGCCGACAACCACGACTTCTCCGACACTCGCAAAGTCGTAGATCTCGGCGGGGGCAAAGGAACGCTGCTCGTCGAGATCCTCCGCCAAAACGCCCACCTGACCGGGGTGCTCCTCGAGATCCCCGCCGTCGCAGCACACGCCGACGCAATCCTCGACGCGACCGACATCGCCAACCGCTGCGAGGTGCTAGCAGGCGACTTCTTCGAACGAGTGCCGGCAGGCGCCGACTGCTACGTCCTAGCCAACGTCCTGCACGACTGGGACGACCGACGATCAATCGAGATCCTGCGCAACTGCCGCCAAGCAATCCCCGGTGCCGGCAAGGTGCTGATCGTTGAACGACTAATCCCAGACAACGGCGACGACCCCCTCCCAACCCTGCTCAGCGACATCAACATGCTGATGCTCACCGGCGGCCAAGAACGCACGAACGCCGAATACGGCAAGCTTCTCGAGGCGGCCGGCCTAACGCTCGGCACCATCCAGCGAGTTGCGTTCCCCTACGGCGTAATCGAGGGCCTGACCACATGAACGCACCGACTGCGCGACACGAAATGCTCGCAGCGTGAACGGAAGCGTCGCTCCGCTCGCCCGCGCAACGGCTAGCCGCAACGAACGAGCACCGACCAACCCGACCGGCGGTAGCGCGGTCGCTTCGCCGGGCGATACGCGAAATCATCCGCAGAACGCCGCCTAATCCCCGCAACCAGGGGACGGCGACACGCTCGTCCGCGGCTCCGGCGTTAGCCTTCGCCAGCTCTACCGGCACCGACCGGGAGGTGTGCACCGCACACCGAACCCGCATTCGTGACTGCTGCTCGATGGCGAAGCCTGCTGCGCGCCATGAGCGACGTTCTCGGCTGCTGCAATGTCGCCCGAGCAGCCGTGGAGCCGTGACTCTTGCTCCGCTGGTGTGGTGCCCGACAAAGCAGAAGTGGCGGGCGTCGCGCCTGACGCCGGCGAAACAGAGCTACGTGATTGCGGAAGCCAGCGATCGGCTTGGACCACGTCGAAGAGCGCCACGGCGTAGGTCGCCCTCTCCCGGGGATTCCGCGCGGTTGGATTGTCCGACAGCAGTCGCGGCTTCGAGCCGCCGCAGGGCTGAGATCGCGGCCCTGAGCATGCTGCGACATGCCAGATCCCGAGCGCGTGCTCGGCGATCGTCCGGGCGGCCCAGCTGGGACGACTACCTGCGTGGCGATGCACTCGGGCGGCGCCGGCGATCGGCGCGATCGAGTCGTCGCCGGAGCGATCGCCGGCTCTCGGCTGCCAAGGGCCGAAAGCAGCGATGCTCAGAACCTGTTGGCCGCGAGCAGGTGCTTGACGATGTTCTCCTCGGCCGCAAGCGACAACGGCCACCCCCAAAACGTCACCAGGTCGTGGTGCTTGCTGTAGACGTAGAGCCCGTAGTACGTCGTGTATCGGTTACCCGGCGGAGCGTCCTCAACGAAGCTCTCGACGAACGCCTTGCTTTTGTCCCCGAGATGGATCGTCCGTTGCGGCAGGTACGGGTAATCCGCGATGGCGTCAGTCTCTGTTCCAGGCTCTTTCGCCTCAGCAGCCTTGATGTTATGCCACTCGCTGAGCGTGACGTTCGGAGACCCGACCCAGACGATGATGTTCGGCACATTCCCCTCGGCACCGGCGAGGTCAGGGTTATACGCGGCCGCGTTTCCCTTGTAGGTCCAGTCGTAGAAACAACCCGACGTGTGGATATGCGCTCCCCGAAGGCCGCCCGGACCGTCCGCCCACTCACTGTATTTGCTCGTGGAAACGGGTAATGACGTGACCTCCGGACCAATCCCTGTCTCGCGCACAATCGCCGTCTTAATCTGGCCCAGCGGGAGGACGACGTCACAGCTCAGATACCGCTTGGTCTTGGAATGCTTGGTCGCGCCCAGCACGCTGGACGCGGTGGCGGCGAGAGCGATCGAGACGAGGAGGCCGACGACCGCAAGCAGCCGAAGACCGCGGGTTTCGGGCCGTGACCGTTGACTCTCCGCAGATCCGATGTTGCGAACTCGTCCCATCGTCCCCATGTGACTCTCGCTTTCTCGGTTCAGTCCTGCGTTTGGCCCCAGCCTGGCGGGGGCAGATCCGGAGCCTACCGAACGCGCCAATAGCCCGCAGCTGCTCCCGCAGTTCGACCGAGCAAGCAACAAGGGCGGGTGTGCAAGTCCGATCAAGGTTGGTTCCGCTCGTTGAGGCGAGCGATGGGCGGTTGGTGGCCGAGGGCTGAGTGTTTGCGGTGATGGTTGTAGTGGTAGAGCCATCCGTCAAGGGCGGCGGTGCGTTCGGTGCTTGAGCGGTAGATCGCTCCGTAGGCCCAGCCGGCCAGGAGGGTGCGGATGAATCGTTCGGCTTTGCCGTTGGTTTGGGGTCGGTAGGCGCGGGTGCGTAGATGGCGGATCCTGAGGGTGCGGCAGGCGGCGGCGTGGATCGTGGAGCGGTAGGCGCCGCCGTTGTCGGTCAGGACCCGCTCGACGGTGATGCCGTGGCCGGTGGTAGAACGCGACGGCACGTCTGAGAAAGCCGATGACGGTGCGCCGGCTCTGATCGGTGAGAACCTCGGCGTAGGCCAGCCGTGTGTAGTCATCGATCGCGATGTGCACGCACTCCCAGCCCGCCGTCTGGCGCCTGACGCCCAGGGGATGCTGGTTGCCAAATCAGCGGCGAGCCGGCCGTATTCGTCGCGAATCCCCTCCGAGCTTCCGCGACGAACAGGCGGCTCGCTCGCCTTTGTTCGGTCAGTCGGGTGCGATTAGTCGTGAGACGGCGTCGATGACGGCGAGTCTTCTTGTTGTGCGGTCGGGGGCTGTGGTCGCGCTGAACTCTGGGTTCAGTGTTGCCCAGGCGCTGGCGATCGATTGGACGAGGACGAGGATTGCGGTTGCGTCCGATCGATCCGTCAATTTGCCTTCGCTTTGAGCTTGGCGCAGCTTTTCCAGCCGGGTCTCGTTCGCGGAGATCACGGCAGGGAGTCCCGGGCCGTTGGAGCGCTCGAGGCGGTACCAGGAGGCCAGTCGGATGACGGCTGGGTCGTCTTCGAAGATGTCGAATAGGCGTCCGGCGTAGGCGGGGAGGTCGGTGCCGTCGAAGTTGACGCGGTCCAGGTGGGCCTGGACGTGCGCGGCGAAGGCCGCGTCGAACAGTGCGTCCTTGCTGTCGAAGTAGGCGTAGATCAGCGCTTTGTTGCATCGGGCGGCGGCGGCGATCCGCAAGACCCTGCCGCCGGCGATGCCGTACTCGGCGAACTCGTCGCGCGCCGCGTCGAGGAGCCGCTGCTTGGTGCGTGCTGCGTCGCGGGTCCGTTCGGGTCGGCTATCGCTCGCCACCGGGCTGATTCTATCTATCTAACCGGTTATTGACATGGTGCATCGGAGCTGAAAGACTCCATATATAACCGGTTGTTTAATTAGATCGGAGATGTTTGATGAGCAGAACATGGTTGATCACGGGCAGCTCGCGGGGGTTCGGGCTCGAGCTCACGCGAGCGGTTCTGGAGAGCGGCGACCGGGTGCTGGCGACCGCCCGGCGCCCTGAGCAGCTGACCGATCTGCTCGCCGGGGTCGGCGATCGTGGTCGGGCGGCCGCGCTCGATGTCACCGATCCCGTGGCCGCGCGGGCCGCGGTACAGGCGGCGGTCGACGCGTTCGGGGCACTCGACGTGGTCGTCAACAACGCCGGCTACGCCAACAGCGCCGCGATCGAGGAGATGGATGAGGACGACTTCCGCGCCCAAATCGAGGCGAACTTTTTCGGGGTGGTGAATGTCACGCGTGCGGCGCTACCGGTGCTCCGCGGGCAACGCTCCGGCACCTTCGTCCAATTCTCGTCCGTTGGCGGGCGCGTCGGCGGCACCCCGGGGATGGGTGCCTACCAGGCGGCCAAGTTTGCGGTGGAGGGGTTTTCCGAGGTGTTGGCCAACGAGGTCAAGCCGTTCGGCGTGCAGGTCATGATCGTCGAGCCCGGCGCGTTCCGCACCGACTGGCAGGGATCCTCGATGCGGCTGCACGAGGTCGGCGCGGACTACGAGCCGAGCGTGGGGGAGATCAACCGCATGCGGGAGCGGACCAACGGAACGCAGCCCGGGGATCCGGCGCGGGCCGCGCGGATCATCGTCGAGGTCGTCGGATCTGACGACCCGCCGCGCCGGCTATTGCTCGGGGCGGGCGCCGTCGCTCAAGCACGGGACGCCGCAACGCAGCGCGCGGCCGAGCTCGAGCAGTGGGCGGACCTCAGCGCGACCGCGGACTTTCCGCAGCAGAGCGCGTCAGCGGCATAGGCGCCGACCGACTGGCCGGCTCTCACCGTCAACACTGACTGGATCAAAGGAAGGTCACATGGACAGATCGACATGGCTCATCACCGGCGCATCGAGCGGGCTCGGGTACGCGCTCGCGGAGTATGTCCTTGAACAGGGAGATCAGGTCGTGGCCGCAGCACGGACGCTGGAGCCAATGGCAGCCCTGACGGAGCGCTACCCGGACGCGGGCCTCGCGCTCACGCTCGACGTCACCGATCCGCAGCAACGAGCCGACGCCATCAGTCAGGCCGAGGCACGCTTCGGCGCGATCGACATTCTGGTCAACAACGCCGGTATCGACTTCATCGGCGCGATCGAAGAGCAAGAGGAAAAGGACTACCGCGCGCAGTTCGAGGTCAACTTCTTCGCCGCCGCCGCGCTCCTGCGACAGGTGCTTCCCGGCATGCGCGCCCGCGGCCGCGGCACGATTATCAATATCTCCTCAATGGACGGGATCGCCAGCCTCCCGGTCAACGGCTGGTACGCGTCGAGCAAGTTCGCGCTCGAAGGCCTCACCGAGGCCTTGTGGCAAGAACTCGAGCCGATCGGCCTACGCGCGTTCCTGGTCGAACCAGGCTCCTTCCGCACCGGCCTCGAGACGCGCACCAAGTTCTCCGGCACGACGATCGATGACTACGCGGCAACCTCAGGAGCGTTCCGCGAGATGCTCAAGACGATCACGCCCGAGATGTGGCCCGGCGACCCCGCCCGTGCCGCCGCCGCGATCTACCACGTCGTCAACTCAGACGAAGCCCGTCACTGGGTGATTCTCGGCAGCGACGCCCACCGGCGAATCGGCGTGAAACTCGACATGCAGCGCGCCGAGTACGAGGCCGGCAAAGAGATGGCATTCAGCACCGACTACCCCGACGCGACCGGGCCAACCGTGCTCTAGGCCATCGACGGACGGCCACGCGACGCCGGGAGCCCTCGCGGTTCCAAGCAGGCGCTTGGGAGCGACGTTCGGTCCCAACCATCGGTCCCGTTGCTTCTGACTAACCGACGTGAAGGTGAGCGGCACGCCAGGCGGACCAACGTGCATCCGCCACACAAATCCAGCCCACTACCCGCCAGCTCGATCAAAGGGAGATTTGTTATGCAGGACAAACCAGTTGCCTTGGTCACCGGGCCAACCGGGAATCGGTTTTCAGATCGCCAAGGATCTCGCGGCGCACGGCTTCACCGTGCTCGTCGGATCGCGCAACCTCGAGCACGGGGGGAGGGCCGCGGCGAGCATCGAGGGCGATGCGCGAGTCCTCCAGCTCGACGTCACCGATCAGGCCTCCATCGACGCGGCGGCCGAGCGCATCCGCCACGAGGCTCGGGCGGCTCGACGTGCTGGTAAATAACGCGGGCATCATGAACGCGGGGCGACCGGGGGACGGGCTCGAGGAGCAGTTGAACGCCGGTCGCCTGAGCGCCGTGGCCCTCGATGAGGTGCGCACGGTGTTCGATACCAATGTGTTCGGCGTCATTGCGGTCACGAAGGCGCTGCTGCCGCTGCTGCGCGAAGCGCCCGCGCCGCGCATCGTCAACATGGCGAGCTCCGGCGGGTCGCTCACGCTCAGCTCCGACCCAGCCAACCCGCGCCGTGCGAGGTTCGGGACCTATGCGGTATCGAAGGTCACCCTCAACGCGCTCACCGTCGCATTCGCCGCCGACCTTGAATCGGTCGGCATCAAGGTCAACTCAGCAGACCCGGGCGTCACAGCCACTGGCCTGAACAACTTCTTGGGCACGCGCGGCGTCGAGCAGGCCGCCCGTGAGCCTGTGCGTCTCGCGCTCCTCGACGCGAGCGGTCCGACGGGCACATTCACGAACGAGGACGGCCCGATCCCATGGTGACGGCACCGCGGCCACACCGACAGGCTTCCACCGTCGGCTGGAAGCGCTGCTTGACCGATGCACGCGAAGAGCTCGCCCGCGATGTATCGACGAAGGAGCCGCGTCGACCGACACCGGCGTCGACAGTCTCGGAATGGCTGGGTCGGAGGCGACCAACGACGGCCCTTCACACACACGCGTTCGATGATGGTGAGGTTGCCGGGCCGGGTACGCACCCCACGCCACCCTGAGCCGCCATGCCGTACCCGCGATGAACACGATCGACTCGGCCAGCTCCTCCGAGAGGCCGAGGCGACGCATCGGAACATCCGCTACCAGCGCCGCCTTGTTCTCCGGCGTCGCCGTAAAGCGGGTCAACATGCCAGTGTCCGTCGGGCCAGGCGCCACAGCGTTCACACGGATTCCCGAGTCGGCGAGCTCGAGCGCGACCGACTTCGTCATTCCCTCGACCGCGTGCTTGCTAGCGACGTAGACGGCGGCCCCGGGCGCCCCCTCGTGCCCGTAGGTCGAGGAGATGTTGACGATGCTTCCGCTGCCCTGTCCTTGCATGACGCGCGCCTCGTGCTTCATGCTCAGGAGCACGCCGAGAACATTTGTGTCGAACGTCTCGGCATAGGTGGCGGCGGTTTGGTCCTGCAGCGGACCGACCTGACCTTCGGTAGCCGCATTGTTTACCGCGACGTCGAGACGGCCGAACCGTTCGATGGTCTTGTCGACCAGAGCGCGGACATCATCCTCCACGCGGACGTCGGCATGGAAGAACTCTGACTGCGAACCGAAGGAGCGGAGTTCTCGGCAAGCGCCTGGCCGGCTTCATCACGCCGGCCGGCGACGACGACCTTCCCGCCTGTCTTAGCGAAAGCGATTACCGCTGCACGGCCGATGCCGGTGAGCGCTCCCGTGATCAAAATGACCGGCTCATCCATTTTCTTCAGCTCCGTTCGGCTGTGACTTCGTCGTATCGGTGTCGACCACCGGGGCGATTTCCCGCGCCGAATAGGCAGTAGGACAAGCCGGGCCTGACAAGCTGTCGACGGTGGACGGCCCTCGCCTGGTGCCGTGGTCGGAGCGCTGAATCGTGGCGGGGTGTGCCCCACGGCACATCCCTCGCACGAGTGGTTTCTTCTAGCGCCCAGCCGCGGCTGAAGGAAGGGGAGCCCGGGCATGCGCGTTCTCGCTCGCCCCGCCTGACTACCGAAGAAATTCCGTGGTCAGGGGGTCCGGCTGCTGCGACCGCCCTCGGTGGCCGGCTCGCTGACTCGCTCTGTAGCAAGCCTGGTCAGGTTAACGCGCGAGTTGACATCCAGCTTTGCGAACACCTGGCGCAGATGTGAGTTCACCGTGTGCGGTGATATGAAGAGCTGGTCGGCGATCTCGCGATTGGTAAGGCCGTTGGCTGCGAGCTTCGCGACGGCGAGCTCTGACTTGGTCATCGCCGCCCATCCTGTAGCGGGCTTCTCCGCTGTCGCGACCCGGCGGCGAATCCCGAGTGCTCGCAGGCGGCTTCTGAGTCTCGCTGCGTCCCGAGTGGCCCCGGCCCGCGCGAAGAGGACCAGCGCCTCGCTCAGGGCGGAGATCCCTGAGTCGGCGGTCCCCTGCCGCTGCTGCTCCAGGCCAAGGTCCTCGTACGCGGCCGCGAGCGCAAGCGATCGAGAGCTTCGCGCGAACAGACTCGCCGCCTTGGACAGCATGTCAGCATCAGCGTTGAGCAGTCCGGTGGCGTGGGCCGCAACCGCGTTAAGTGACGGAACGTCAGGGTTTAGCTCGGCGCGTCGGTTCGCGTCTGCAGCGGCGGTCTGCGCCAGCTCGCGGTCGCCACTGGCGAGGGCGATTCGCACCATCTGCGGCTCGTCGGCCATATCCATCCAGAGCCTCTGAAGCACGTGTTTCCGCTCGGGCTCACCCATTGCGCACAGCCATTCGTGAGCCTGCCGCAGGTCGCCATCGGCTGTCGCCGACAGACCCAGCAACCACGCGGCGTGACGACGAACGCCCGGCGTGCTCTCGTTCAGCATCGCCTTAGCGACCTCGCTCATCTGCCGAACCTGCCGACCGTCGCCGGTGTGAAGCGCGAGTCGCCCGGCCGCGACCACCCCCGCGGCGTCCATCACGGTCACGACCGGGGGCCCACGGGCATCGAATCGACCGTTCAGCAGCACGGACGCGTCCCCGAGTCGCCCCAGCTGCAGGAGCATCTGTCCCCGCGTCATCTCGGCGACGTGCAAGAACCAGGCAAAGCCACGCTTGAGCGACTCGGCGATGATCCCGTCGATCGCCTGGAGCGCTTCGTCGTCGCGATCGAGGGCGAGGAGCGCGGTCGACCGCCACAGCCGGGCGAGAAACTCATCCAACCCGTGTGGATCCGCGAACTCGTCGCGGAGAATCGTCTCGAAGAGATCGAGCGCGCGGGCGAAGTCTCCGCCCATGTAATGAAGACCACCCTCGCTCAGCGCTAGCGGAAACCGGGCGGCGCGATCAAGCCGCCCGCCGGCGGCTACGGCCTCCGACAGCACTGCCTGCGCCTCACCTGTCCGCCCGGCCGCCACCACCAGGTTGTAAGCAAGCTTCGCCAGGTGCGCCAGCCGAAGCCGCTCAGGCAGACCGCCCAATTTCAGGGCCTCCCGGCTCGCATGCACTCTCACGTCCGGGGAAACCAACCACATCCCAGCGATCCCGAGACGCACCTCCGCCTCCTCCGCTACCGGAAGCACCTCGCGCATCGCGTTGTCCGCGAAAGCCTTCGCCTCCTCGACCCGTCCCGCCGCATGCAGCGACATCGCCGTCTGCACGACGAGGGGACCGCGCAGAGGATGCCTCTCGGGCGCTAGCTCCAGAGCCCGACGGCTGAGGTCTGCGCTCGCGCCGGGATCGGTCGTCGCCAGCGCCTCCGCAGCCGCCAGCAGCGTGGTGATCGCGACCTCGTCCCCTGGCGAGGCGCTCGCCGCGAGCTGGATCGCAACTTCGACGGGCAACGCCCCCCTGCCGAGCATCACGTCCGCGGCCTGCCGATCGAGCGCCCGGCGGACCGACGGCGCACACGCACCGCGGACCGCCTCGCGGATCAGATCGTGCTGAAAGGCGAGCTCGTACCCCCGCTCCTGCACGATCCCCGCCTCGATCAGCACCTCGATCGAGGTCAGTAGCGTCGCCGGGGGCAGACCGACCATCTCTGACACCTCCGACACGGAGAACGTTCGCCCCAGCGATCCGGCGACCGTCGCGACCTGACGCGCCGTTTCGGACAGTCGGGCCAGGCGCTCTCGCATGCTCGCGCTGACTCGCTCCGGGAGTCTGTGCTCCGTCAGCGTCGCACGCCCGGAATCGACTCGGACAAGGCCCTCCTGTCGCAGACCTTCGAGCAGCTCCACGAGCAGGAACGGGTTGCCGCCCGCCTCGCGGGCCATACGGAAAAGTCCCTCATCGGGCTCAGCCCGCATCACTTCACTCGTCACCTGCGCCACCGCGCCTTCACTGAGCGGTCCGAGCACGAGCCGTTCTGCGCCCTCGCCGACGAGATACTCGACGGCGCTCTGAAGTTGCCCCGCGCCATGATCCGGACGCATTGCCACGAGCCATCCGATCGGAAGCGAGGCTAGACGGGGCGGCAGCGCTCGCAACGCGGCTACGGTGCCGCTGTCGACCCACTGCACGTCGTCCAGGAATATGAGTAATGGGCCGGCCAATGCGGCGCGTTCGAGCAGAGACTGGAGATCGTGCAAGCGCCAGTATCGCTGCTCGGGCGCTGCGTGAAGGCTGCTCAGCCCGGTGCGGTCCAGCAACGGTTCCGATCCGTCGAAGAGCGCTCTGAGCAGCGGCGCAAGCTCGGCCACCGACTCCGAAGGCTCAGCCGCGCCGAGCCCAACACGGAAGCCCATGCGCTGCGCCATCCTCACGCCCTCGCCGATCAGCCGGCTCTTGCCCATACCAGCCGCGCCCTCGACCACCAACACCGCACCCGCTCCCGAACGCAGACGATCGAACAGCTCGCCCACCGCGCCAAGTTCCGCGTCCCGGCCGCGCATCGTCGTGCTAAACGCTGATGACAGCGCCATCGGTGCTCCCCATCCTAGCCCGCACCTAGGGGCGCCTGGGGGCGCGACCCGGCATCGGAATGGTGATGGTTGCCGCCATCGCGCTCACATCAGGGTGACCCAGCTTGTCGAAATGAGTCGTTGCCTGCGCGGGCTGCTTGACGGCCCGGGCGCGGTGACTGCATCTGCGGACAGGCTTCGAGTGCGGGCACATCGCTTGGAGCTTGGTGCTAGGTGGACCAGATCGCGAGCTGCCCGAGAACATCGCCGGGGCACCCGATTCCGCGGCCGCCGCTCGGCCCTCACGAGAGCCAGGCGTGACCCTCCGAGCACCTAGAACCACCGGACTCTGCAGAGAGGGACTCGATTCACTTACTTACGTGTTACTCGGCTGGGTGGTCGGATAGCTGGTGCAGCCGCAAAACATCACTCGGGCGTGCGATGCGCCGCCCGGTGATTCGATGCACCTTCCATCGCAATCATAAGCTTCGAAATGTCGACCGCTTGGGTTGGCTTCTTCTTCGCCGAGGCCGGCGTCTACACGCAACGGGGTTCTCGCAGTTGATGGCCCTCGCGGCTTCTCGCCCCGATACGACTCGGAGGAGGGCTCATGTTTCTGAACATCCTGGTTCTCGTCGATGGATCACCGGACGCTCAAGCAGCGTTGTCGCAGGCGATTGATCTGGCCGAGAGCGAGCACACGCGGCTGACGGTCTTAACTGCGATCGCGCCACCGCCCCCCGTGGCTGCCTCAGCCGGCGTTGACGCCCTCGCTATCCAGCGCGCTGAGACCGAGGCCGACGAGATTCTCGGTCGTGCACGTGACCAGGTTCCGGACGACTTGCCCGTCGCGACCTTTCTGCTTGATCAACCCATCCGCCAGGCGGTGATCCGCCAAGTCGCGGAGGGCCACCACGACCTCGTGGTGATGGGCTCACGCGGCCGCGGTGCTGTCCGCTCGGCTCTGCTCGGCAGCGTCAGCCATTTTGTTCTCGACCGGAGCCCGGTTCCGGTCCTGATCGTCCACGCCGAGCAATCTCAACAGCTCAAATCCGCGGCCGCCGCGGCACCGGGGGGAAGTCAACACGATGGGAGCTCATCGGATCCGCCCGCCCGCCCTCCGGATGAGCCGTCGCCTCACTCGATGTTCGCGTGGCAAGCGCGCGAAAGTTCGCCATGATTCGCGACGCCCAGGTGGCCGCCGCCGGGCGTCTCGGCGGCGCCAGAGCCCGAGTATGAGCGAGATCCGTGAACGGCGCTGGTGCCAGACATTTTTTCTCGACTCGTACGGTCCTGAGCGAGCGCAGCCGCAGTCTTCTCGGCGGTGCTGAACTCGGGATGTCGGCGACGTCATCGGCACGCCGATCCGTTCGGCGGGAGACCGCCGTGTCCAATCATTGCGCTCTCGGTCAAGCCGTCTGCCTGACACGATGTCAGCCATGCCGCTCGTTTTGATGCTTGCGACCTTGACAGACCGTCGCGACTTCGGCGAGGACTGGCTGCTCGAGCGCAAGTTCGACGGCGAGCGCTGCGTCGCGCGCAAAGACGGCAGCGAGGTGCGGCTCGAGTCGCGGACGGCCAAGGACCTAAGCGGCACCTACCCCGAGGTCCGCGCCGCGGTGGCCAGCCAGCGGAACCGGAAGCTCCTGCTCGACGGGGAGGTGGTCGCGTTCGACGGGGACCAGACGTCGTTCACCCGGCTTCAGCAGCGCCTCGGGGTAACGAATCCGTCTCCCGAGCGGTTGGCCGCATATCCGGTCGCCTTGTGCGTCTTTGACCTGCTCGAGTTCGATGGGGACGATCTCAGAGATCGGCCGCTGATCGAGCGCCGCGCGCGGCTGACGGAGGCGGTCGTGCCGAGCGCGGGATTGCAGCGGAGCGAAGCCTGGAGGGGCGACTCGCAACAGCGGTTCGCGCAGGCGTGCCGCGCCGGCTGGGAGGGGCTGATCGCCAAGCGCGCGCAGGCGCCGTACGTCCAAGGCCGCTCGCGCGACTGGCTGAAGCTCAAATGCGTCTGGGAGCAGGAGTTCGTGATCGGCGGTTACACCGATCCCGCCGGAAGCCGAACGGACTTCGGCGCGCTGCTCGTGGGCTATTACGAGGACGGCAGGCTCAGATATGCCGGCAAGGTCGGGGCCGGGTACACCGCGTCGACGCTCCGCGACCTGGGCGCCCGGCTTCGTGGGCTCGAGGCGCTCGTATCCCCGTTTGTCGACGCGCGGCCGATCCCTCGGGGGACGCACTGGACCAGGCCCGACCTCGTCGCGCAGGTTGGGTTCGCCGAGTGGACCAACGACGGCCGGCTCAGGCAGCCGCGCTTTCTCGGGCTCCGCGACGACAAGCGGCCGGGCGAGGTCGTCCGCGAGCGCGCGCGGTGAGCCAGGCGGGCGGCCCCGTCAGCGGTCGGGCGCGAGCCGGCGTCGACCGGTGGGCAGCCGGGCGGGCGCTGCTGCGCTCGGCGGACCCGCGGATGGCGGAACTGGTCGACGCGGAACCGGGCTTAGACCCCGACCGTCTCTTCGACCGTTTGCCGAACGACCTGTGGGGAGCGCTCGTGCTGCAGGTGATCGGACAGCAGCTCTCGCTCGCGGCCGCCGCGGCGATTCTCACCCGGCTTGAGGACCTCTGGGGCGGCCGGATGCCCACACCGGCCGAGCTCCGCGCCACCGACACCGAAACCCTCCGCGGTATCGGGATGTCCCGAGCCAAGGCGGTCTACCTGCACGATCTCGCCGCACGGCTCGAGGACGGACGGCTTGACCTCGATCGCCTGCTCACCCTCGACGACGACGGCGCCCGGAGCGCACTTACCGAGGTCAAGGGCGTCGGTCGGTTCACCGCCGATGGAGTGCTGATGCTCGCGCTGCGCCGGCCCGATGTCTGGCCAGCGGCTGACCTCGCGCTCCGCCGCGCGGTCGAGCGTGTCTGGCGGCTCGATCCTCCGGCGTCAGTCCAGCAGGTCGACGAGCTCGGGGAACGCTTCCGTCCGTGGCGCACGCTCGCCGCCGCATACCTCTACGCGAGCGTTGAGCCGTGAACTGCTGCGACGTTCGACCCGAGGTCTGATCGCCCGCCCCACCTCGGTGTTCCGCCCGGAAGCGCCTCGGCGACATGGCGGCTTGCCACGTCGCAATCGTTTCGGCGCGCGCGGGGGCGGTTCCGCGGTGGCCCTTTAGGCGGCCGGTAGGTCCTCGCTCCCGGCAAAAACATCACTCGTGCGTGCGAGGCGGGACCTGATGACCCGGCGGACCCTTGACGAAATCGACAACCAAGGAACGCGCATGTCAATGTCCGCCAGGAACAACCTCGAAGGCCAGCGTGCACTGGTGACAGGCGCCACGTCGGGCATCGGTCGGGCGGTCGCGCTCCAGCTGGCTCTGGACGGCGCCGAGGTCGTCGTTCACGGGCGTAACGAGGCACGAGGCGCCGAGACCGTGCGGGAGATCGAGGCCGGTGGCGGGAAGGCAAGCTTTGTCGCTGCCGACCTCGCCGATGCTGCCGACGCGCAGTGGCTCGCTAGCGAAGTCGGCGACGTCGACATCCTGATTAACAACGCGGGGATCGCACTCTTCGGCCCAACCGCAGAGTTCGACCCTGCTGCGTTCGACAAGATGTTCGCGAGCAACGTGCGGGCGCCGTTCTTGCTGGTAGCGGCGATCGCTCCCGGGATGGCCGCCCGCGGCTACGGGAGCATCGTCAGCCTGAGCAGCATGGCCGGCGGGGTCGGACTCGTCGGCGGCGCGGCCTACGGCGCGACGAAGGCGGCGCTCGAGGCGATGACCCGGTCCTGGGCCGCCGAGTACAGCGCGAGCGGCGTGCGCGTCAACGCGATCGCCCCCGGACCCGTCTATACCCCAACACCTTCAGGCCCGGAGTTCATCTCGGCGCTCGGAGAGACCACGCCGATGCACCGGGCCTCACAGCCCGAGGAGATCGCCGAAGTCATCGCCTTCCTGGCGTCCCCGCGAGCGAGCTACGTCACCGGCGCCACTGTCGCCGCCGACGGCGGACGACGAGCGATCTAACCCTAACCAGAACAGCAATCCAATTCAGCAGAGGAGCAATCATGGAAAGCGAGTCAACGCAGTCGGCGGAAATGCACGGAACCAGTGTCGGGCTGATGCCAGACCCGGCCGAGTTGTCGACCATGAACTACAGCCAGTACACGCACAACACCGCGCCGACACGGTTCGCCCAGGTCGGCGGGAGCCGCTTCGCCTACCGGCGCTTCGGCAACCCAGTTCGGACGCCGGTCGTGCTGCTCCAGCACTTCATGGGCAACCTCGACAACTACGACCCGGCGATCACCGACGCGCTCGCGTCCCGCCGCGAGGTAATCCTCACCGACAACGCCAGTGTTGGACTCAGCACGGGCGAGGCGCCCGAGACTGTCAGCGGGATGGCGCGCGACGGCGCCTCGCTCATCGACGCTATCGGCCTCGGCCAGGTCGATCTCTTTGGCTTCTCGATGGGGGGATACGTCGCCCAGCAGATCGCCGTCGACCGACCCGAGCTTGTGCGCCGCTTGATTCTCGTTGGTACCGGCCCGCGCGGCGGCGAAGGAATGGCCCAGCTCGCCCCAGACACCGCACCGCTGTTCGGGAAGGTCTATGACCCGCAGGATCTGATGTGGCTCCCCATCTTCTTCTCGCCATCAGACGCGAGCCAGTCCGCAGGCCGACGCTTCTTGGAGCGCATCCGGTCGCGAACCGACGACCGAGACACCCCGGTCTCGGAAGTCACAGTCGCCGCTCATTCGGCCGCCGCCCGCGAGTGGGGAGCGCCCTCACCGGGCAGCTTCGACTATCTCCAGCGAATCCACCACCCGACGCTCGTGGTAAACGGCAGCAAAGACATCGTCGTAGCCACCGTCAACTCTTACATCCTGCAGCAGAACCTGCCAGACGCCGAGCTGATCCTGTTCCCGGACTCCAACCACGGATCGCACTTCCAGTTCACCGAACAGTTCAAGCGGTATGCGACCGACTTCCTCGACCGGTAGGCCTCGGTGTTCGACCACATCACCCTTCGGGTCCCGAACCTGGCGACCGCCACAGCGGCTTTCGCGGTGGCGTTCGATCAGCTTGAGATCGAGAAGACCACCGAGACGCCGGGCTTCTCAGTCTGGGGCAACTTCGCGATAACGCAGACCGACGACGAGCATCCAATCACGCGGCGCATCCACATCGCGTTCAGTGCTCCGAATAAAGCCCGCGTCGACCGCTTCGCCCAAGCTGGCATCGACGCCGGGTTTGCCGATGACGGGCCTGACGGCCCTCGCCCGGAGCACGGGGACGGCCACTACGCGACATGTATCAGAGACACGGCAGGCAACGAGTTCGAAGCCGTCCACCGCGATGGCACGCGCCCTAGCGGCAACATCGATCACGTCGCCATCCGGGGGACCGACGTCGAGGCATTAACCGCGTTCTACTCGACGATCGGCACTGCCGCCGGACTGACCATCCGTGGACAAACAGCCGACCACGCCGCATTTTCTGTGGGCGAATCAGACGGCTCTCTCCTAGTGATCGCGGGAGAGCCGACGCAGAACGCCCACATCGCCTTCTCGGGCGACGACGAGGACGTCCGCCGCTTCCATGGCGGCGCGATCGCAGCGGGATACCGCAGCAACGGCGAGCCGGGGGAACGCCCCCGCTACCACCCCGGCTACTACTCCGCGTATGTGCTCGACCCCGGCGGTAACAACATCGAAGTCGTCAACCACCACCGGACCGCGATCTAATCCCGAACCCACATGGAACTCCCGCGCAACGAATCGAAAGCTCACGATGCCTGTCTCGACGATCACGAAGCCGTCCGAACTGCGTGTCACCTTGCTGAGGTTACTATCGCCGCTCGACGTCGCGAGTCTCGTGTTCGTCACGACCACCGTGCCGAGCGTCGTGCTCGCCGGCGCGCTCGCCTTGAGCGGCTTGGCGATTGCCGGCCTCACGACCCACGAAATCGAGACCGACCACGTCGTCGTACGGCGACGCCGGAAGGTTGAGGGCTCGAGGACCGGCGACTCGAGGCTATCCGCCGCCGCATAGACGCTCACCGGAGTGGCGGGCGCGGGGCGCTGGCGGCGACGTCCCGCGGCCGCACTTCCGGGATGCACGAAAAGGAGACTTACCGCATGTCAAGCATCGGAACGACACAAGAAGCCCAACTCGCGAGCTCATCGACGGTAACCGCATCCGGTTGCTGGGCCTGGGGGCCTGGCAGGTGCCGAACGGGCCGGATTGCGTCCAAGCCGTCCGTTGGGCGCTCGAGTCAGGCTACCGGCACATCGACACCGATTATGTCGACCTCTACATCGTGCATTGGCCGCAGGGGGGTCCGACCTGGGCCTGGGCTGGTATGGAGCGCGCCTGGGAACTTGGATACGCGAGATCCATCGGGGTTTCGAACTTTGATGCGCACGAAATCGATGAGGTCGTCGCCGCGGCGCAGGTGCCACCCGCCGTCAACCAGGTGCAGCTCAGCCCATTTGCGTCCCGTCGAGCGCTCCTCGAGCAATGCCGAACTTTGGGGATCGTGCCCGAGGCGTACAGCCCACTCGGGACCGGCCAGTACCTCGCCGATCAGACGGTAAACCGCATCGAGGCGAACGCTCGCATCTTCGACTTCACGCTCTCCGACGCGGACGTCGCCGCGCTCGACAGTCTCGACCGAACCTGTGGGACCGACGAGGCGCGCGAAGGCAAATGGTGGTGAGCCGTAACTGCCAACGGACAGCACCGATTGGTCCTCGCGTGCGACAGCGACTTGCATAGCGTTCGCGGGCTGAGGAGCGCCCTTCGCGGATGCTGGCCTTGACGTGTGCGTGACCCAGACCGCAGACGAGGCGCTGACGCGAGCTGCGCTGCGCATACGAGACGCAGCGATCATCGAAATGGACGTCCGCGACTCCAGCGTCGAGGACGACAACCCGGTGCTCGTCCTGTCCGACGGGTCAGAATCGACCTGGCAGCTCGACGCGTTCACCGTGACGACGACGAGATCAAACTCACGCCAATCGAATACAGGCTGCTGGCCGCGCTGCTGCGCGCTCGGGGTCGTCTACTAACCCACGACGACCTCCTGCGCGAGGTATGGGGCGTGGCTCGCGCCGAGGACAGGCAGACCCTTCGGGCCCACGTCGCCAACCTCCGAGGGAAACTCTCTTCACCGAAAGCGAGCGGGGTCATCCGAACATACCCGGGCGTCGGATGCCTGTTCGATAACCGCACCGGCGAGTCTGCCCCGCAGCAGCCTCCGGATATAACCCGGGTTGAGCCTTCGCGTGTCGTGCGCGCTGCCTGACGAACATTGGCCGCGAAGGCATACACGATCCGCAGCGCAACGCGAGGAACGACACAACTTACGGCGACCGCTTGTTGCGATGTGGGCCCCCCAAGACCGGAGGACGCCAACAGTGACCTTCGGGTCTACCCATTTCGCAGATAATCCCGGACCACAAAATCCTCTACGGCTGGCATGGCGCGCGCAACACCGTCATCGACATCACCCCGGACGTCGGCAGTTTCGGTTGGATCGCGTGGATCCGGTCCGTCGTCGCACAGGTCGGAACACCTCCGTGGCATCAACCCCGGTCGTGCGGTCGTTGAGGGCCTCGGGCGCGGGGATCGTATTGGGCCATCGTTGCTCCTCGCTTCGAACTTCGTGTCATCCCACGGTATTCGACGCGGCGTTTCGTCGGGAGCCACGCCCGCTCATCCTGCGGACCGAGCTTAGGCGCTTACCGATGTGCGCTCACCAACTGATTCGCCGGGCGCTGTGTGGCGAACCTGGCGTGAAGCCCGGGAAGGTGAGCCGCTAGTCACCGGCCGCCTGGCCAAGCCTGTCGAAAATATGGCACGATCGTGCGGGGCGACCGAGCGCGATTAGCGAAACCCTCCGTGCTTACTGCCAACTCTTATCGCCGACAAGGAGGAGAAATGTCGGAAGGTATGCAACCACCAATGCACGATCAGATGGCCGGCTCCAAGCAGATGGACGAGTCGCCGGAGGAGGAAACGAGCAGCCCCATGGGAGACAACATGGATTCTATGGACGACTCGAGAAACAAGCGGACGGACGACCCGATGAAGCGAGACCAAGACCACACGACGGACATGGACAAGGAAATGAAGGATCCAATGACGCACGACATGGACGCGCCATAGCGACTCCGGAATCGGTCTCGGCCCAACTCGACGAGGGTCAACCGGTATGGCGGGTCCGCTAGTGTTCGTGGCGCCGGATTGGATATGCACATCCCCAAAGTCCAATGGCCAGCAAGCACTGGTGGCAGGCGCAGCACCAACCTGGGATGGGATTGTCGATGCCGCCGGCGACCGCGACCGAGCCTGAGCGTCCTTGGCCCGCACGGCCGGAGCGGGCCGCGGGGGTGGTCGTCGGAGGCGTCGCAGAGTCGGTCGCGTCCTGTTCGCGCCGATTGGTCGTGATCGTGGGTCGATGATCCGAATGCTGACCGATGCGGGTTACGAGATCCCGGACTGGCGCTTGGCCGGATTAGCCCTGTCCTACTCCGCGGTCCGCTTGCACTTCTCGCACCTGGTCCTATCCGAGTTCGGATCAAAGGCCGAGTCGCTCGCGCGATGAACCTCGCGTCGGTCGAATCGATACGTCAGTTGGCACGTGAGCGGCTTGGGTTTGGGCGGCTGCGCCCGGGGCAGCTTGAGGCGATCGCGGCGGCCGCATCCGGGCGCGACGTGTTGGCCGTGCTTCCGACCGGCGCCGGCAAGTCCGCGATCTATGAGCTCGCCGGGATGTTGAGCGCGGGGCCGACGGTGGTCGTCTCGCCGTTGATCGCGTTGCAGGACGATCAGCTCGCGCATTTGCGGGACGCGGGTTTGTCGGCGATCGTGCTGAACTCGACGCAGTCGGCTGGGGCGAGGGCGGAGGCGCTGGCGGCGTCGCGTGGCGTGGACGGATTTGTGTTCGTCTCGCCCGAGCAGCTGGCGAACGCGGAGACGAGGGAGGCGCTGCGTCGTGCGCAGCCTCGGCTGTTCGTGGTCGACGAGGCGCACCTGATCAGTCAGTGGGGTCAGGACTTTCGCCCGGATTACTTGCGGGTCGGCGCTCAGGCGGACGAGCTAGGGGCCGGCGTGCGGGTGGCCTTGACCGCGACGGCGGCACCGCCGGTCCGCGATGAGATCGTCAGGCGTCTGGGGCTGCGTGATCCCGAGATCGTGGTCGGGAACTTCGACCGTCCGGAGATCTACCTGTCGGTGCACCACGTCGGTTCCGCCAAGGCAAAGCAGCGGGAGATCGAACGGGCCGCGTTTGAGCTGGAGGGATCCGGAATCGTGTATGCCGCGACACGAGCGGGCGCGCAGGCCGTCAAGGACGTTCTGGAGGCGGCCGGACACGACGTCACCGTCTACCACGCGGGACTTCCGAGGGAGGCCCGACGCGAGGCCGTGGAGCGCTTCCTCGATGGGTCAGCCCGGATCGTGTCTGCCACGGTGGCGTTCGGAATGGGGATCGACAAGCCCGACGTGAGGTGGGTGTTGCACGCCGATCCGCCCAGCTCGCTCGACGCCTACTACCAGGAGATCGGACGCGCGGGGCGGGACGGCCAACCGGCCAATGCCCGGCTGGTTTACCGGCAGGCCGACTTGGCCACGGCGCGATACCTGTCGGCAAGGGACGTGTCGGCCGCGACAGTGGCGAGGGTTGCCAAGCTGCTTGACGACACGGCCGGGACCGCGGGGATCGACGCGCTGCCCGATGCAACCGGGCTCCGTGTCCGATCGGTGACGCTCGCGCTCGCGCGCCTCGTCGATGTCGGCGCGGCCCGATGGGTTGCCGACGGAGGCGTCGAGTGGAGCGGATCGATGAGCGTCGTCGACGTTCTCGAGGCATCTGCGGACGCGACGGCTCGCGAGCACGAGATCGAGACCTCCAGGCTCGACATGATGCGGCGCTACGCAGAACACGACGGATGCCGGCGATCGTTCCTGTTGAGCTACTTCGGGCAGGAGTACAGAGGTCCGTGCGGAGCATGTGACAACGACCGCGAGCGTGGCCCGACCGTCAAGGGCGAGGAGCCATTCCCGATCGGCGCGCGCGTCAGCAGCGAGCGCTGGGGTCACGGCACGATCCAACGCTACGACGGAGACCAGGTGACCGTTCTCTTCGACCACCACGGCTACCGCGACCTCGCCGTGTCGATCGTGCTCGAGAAAGCACTGCTGCGCCCTGACTAGTGTCGTGCTTGGTTGATTCGTTCGCAGTAGCGTTTGATGGAGTCGAGGATTTGGTCGGCGGTCTTGGTCCATACGAATGGCTGGGGGTTCTCGTTCCAGGTGTCGATCCATCGGCGGATCTCGGTGTTGAGCTGTCTGACGGAACGGTGCGCGCCGCGGCGCAGGAGCTTGGTGGTGAGCTCGGAGAACCACCGCTCGACGAGGTTGATCCAGGAGCTGGAGGTTGGGGTGAAGTGCAGGATGAACCGGGGGTGTTGAGCGAGCCAGCGGCGAACGGTCGGGGTCTTGTGGCTGGAGGCGTTGTCGAGCACGAGGTGTACGTCGAGGTGGGCGGGCACGTTGTGGTCGATCGTCTTGAGGAACTTCAGGAACTCGATCGCGCGATGGCGCTGGTGCAGGGAGCCGAGCACCTCGCCGGACTGGATGTTCAGCGCCGCGTAGAGGCTCGAGGTGCCGTTGCGCTCGTAGTCGTGAGTCGCGCGCTCCGGGGTGCCGGGCAGCATCGGCAGCGTCGGCGCGGTCCGATCCAGCGCTTGGATCTGGCTCTTCTCATCCAAGCACAGCACCACGGCGCGCTCGGGAGGGTTCAAGTACAAGCCGCAGATGTCGTGGACCTTCTCGATGAACTGCGGGTCCGTGGACAGCTTCCAGGTCTGTTGGCGGTGGGGCTGCAGCCCGAACGCGTGCCAGATCCGCAGCACCGCATCGGCCGTGACCCCGGCCTGCTTGGCCATCGATCGGGTCGACCAGTGCGTCGCGTTCTTCGGCTTGGTCTCGAGCGTCGTGATCACGACCCGCTCGACCTGTTCATCGGTGATCGTTCGCGGCCGGCCCGGCCGCGGCTCATCCACCAGCCCTTCAAGACGCTTGGCGGCGAACCGGTTGCGCCACTTCGTCACCGTCGGGCGGGACACGCCCTCAAGCTCGGCGATCTCCGCGTTGGTCAACTGACCCGCCGCAGCCAGCACGATCCTGGCGCGCAACGCCAGCGCCTGCGCAGTCGTCCGGCGGCGGGTCCAGGCCTCCAGCACCGACCGCTCTTCATCAGACAGCTCGATCTCAACAGCAATAGGAGTAGGCATGACCCATACCTACCCTAACCGCCAACGAATTAAACCAGCGGCACACTAGACGATGCGCACGCTTCCGGCCGCGAGTCACGAAACCGAGCCGTCTTCTTGAACCCACCGCGCGACGATCGTGCTCCGGCGACCCGAATTAGTCCGGCGCGGCGGAGCGCGTGACCACGAAATCAAGCCACGGACTACGAGTTGCGTGGATGCGATACCCACTGGTGGCGAGGCCACCGTGCCCGCCAGGAGTCATGGCCAGTCAAGTCCCCACACCAGCCCGCCGAGTGATTCGAGCGGAGGATCCTCGCTCCAGGGCAGCTTGTCGGCGCGCCTGACGAGTCTGGCGTAGACCCCCGCGGCCCGCTCTTCCGCGTCGAGTGCCGCCATACACAAGTCGAACGTGACTCCGTCCTCGCCGGCCGGCTCGTTTGCCCAGAAGCGATACGCATCGTGCACGTGGGCGCACGCCTCACGCCACTCGACATATGCCTCAACGAGCTCGTCGAGAAGCCTTTCTCGTCTCAGCGTGTTCATCATGAATCTCCTCATGTCGAGCTGTCTCGTTCGGTTTCGAGGCGGCCGCGTCCCCGCCCGGTCTTCCTGGTGTTAGCGGACAGGAATACCTCCAGATCGGAGCGCCGAAACCGGCCAGCGGCGCGGCCCCGCCGTTTGAGGAGGTCGTAGAGTCGGAGTGAGCTCCTCACGCCCGAGACGTAACCGTCGCGCCCACGCCCAGGTATCCGAGCGCTAGGTCCGGGTTCTGCCAGATCAGACTTCGCCGACCCCTCGAGACCCGCGGCCGCCCGCTCGATTGCGTGCTCGTTGACGGTGGCCATGAGAACCTCCCCGTAGGCGGCCACTGAATCTCCCCGCTGGTGGCCACCAGTTCTCCCCATGGGTGGCCGTTTGTTCTCCCCACGGTTCTGTCCTGAGGTGCCGGTACTCCGGCGCGCGTTGTTGTCGACGCGTGGCCTGAGGAGGGCGATCGTGAAGAGACCGGAGGAAGCGATGGAGATTCTTGAGGCGTACGACTTGACGGGCTCGCTGCGCGGCGCGGCTGCGTTGTCGGGTTGTGATCACAAGACGGTGAAGCATTGGGTTGAGGTTCGCGAGCAGGCTGGTGAGCGGCTGCCTGGTCGGGCTGCCCGGCCGGCGTTGGTGATGGTCGAGCCGTTCGCTGGGAAGGTGGAGGAGTTGGTGGGTCGCTCGCACGCGAAGGTGCGAGCTGATCGGGTGCATGACGTGCTGGTCGCGATGGGGTATGAGGGGTCGTATCGCACGACACGGCGGGCGGTTGCCGAGGCCAAGCGTCGCTGGCGTCAGCGGCATGGGCGGCGGACCAGGCCGTGGATCCCGCATCCGGGGTTGTGGATGCAGTGGGATTACGGGGACGGGCCGGTCGTCGAGAGTCGTGCGACGGTGTTGTTCTGCGCCTGGCTGGCGTGGTCGCGCTATCGGGTGGTGGTGCCGTTGCGCGACAAGACGATGGCGTCGGTGGTGATCGGTTTGGATCGGACGCTGCGGCGCCTGGACGGGATCCCGACGTACGCGCTCACGGATAACGAGAAGACGGTCACGGTCGAGCATGTGTGCGGGATCCCTGTCCGCAACCCGACGATGGTTGAGGTCTCCCGCCATTACGGGCTGACGATCCACACCTGCGAGCCCGCCGACCCGGAGAGCAAGGGCGGCAGCGAGTCGACGGTCAAGGTCGCCAAGGCCGATCTGGTGCCGACCGATCACAACCTGCGCGAGGAGTACGAGGACTGGCAGGCGCTCGAGGCGGCGTGCGAGCGGTTCATGGCTGAGGTCAACACGCGCGCGCACCGCGTGACCCGGCAGCCGCCGGTCATGCGCCTGGCCGAGGAGCACGAGCACCTTCACCGGGTGCCCAGGCTGCCGCACACGTTGTGCTTCGGGCAGACCCGCAAGGTCGACCGCCAATCCACGGTCTCGGTCGGCTCGGCGATCTACTCCGTGCCGCACGAGCTGATCGATGAACGGGTGTGGGTGAGAACCGACGGCCAGCAGTTGATCATCGTCCACGTCGATCCAGTGGCGGGCCCGCGGGAGGTCGCCCGCCATCAGCTCACGACGCCGGGGCGACCTTCGATCAACGACGAGCACTATCCGCCCCGGCCGGCCGGCGCGCTGGAGCGCAAGCCCCGCGCCCGATCGGGCGAGGAGCGAGAGTTCCTGCAGATCGGGGAGGGCGCGCACCAGTGGCTGACCAGGGCCGCTGCCCTCGGCGCGCAGCGGATCCGGCGCAAGATGGCCGAAGCGGTCGATCTCTCAAAGCTCCACGGACCCGGGCAGGTGTCCGAAGCCCTGGCGATATGCGCGCGCTCAGAGCGGTTCGACGACGGTGATCTGGCCAGCGTCATCGCCCACCAGCAGCAGGCAAGCGTGATCCCGCTGCCCAGACGCGCGTCTGAGGACTGCTCGCTGCAGCGCTCGACCCGCAGCTGGGAGGGGTTCGGCAAATGACCGTCTACTACGACCAGATCAGGGCGCTGATCGATCCCGAGATGTCCGACCCGCTCAAGGGCGGCGGCCGCCTGCAGGACGTGTCGGTCATCCTCGTCGATGAGCCCGGCAGCGCGCGTGAGCCGGTCGGGATCGCGCTTTTGGCCTGCCAAGCACGCGAGCTCGCGTTCTGTCTGCTCGAGCTCGCCGAGCAAGCTGACCGCCAGAGGACGCATCCATGACCGTCAAGCCACCCGCTCCGCCGCCGCTGCCCGACGAGCTGGAGCGCCGGCCCGGCTGCGCCTGCCATACGTCCGCAACGCAGCGCCCGAGGTGATCGCGACCGCGACCGCGCAACGCTGGGAACACGCCGAGGTGCTGCGCGTGCTGCTCTCAGAGGAGGCCGCCGGCCGCGACCAGGCCACCATCCGGATGCGCCGACGCGCGTCCGGGCTACCCGCCGGCAAGACGTTCGACGCCTGGGAAGCGGACCGCTCGGCGATCCCGGCCAAGACCCAGCGCGCGCTGCGGACGCTCGAGTGGATCGACCGCGCCGAAGTCCTCGTCGTGTGTGGCCCATCCGGGACCGGCAAGAGCCACCTGGTCGAAGCGCTCGGCCACCTCGCGATCGACAACGGCAAGACCGTTGCCTGGCACACCCTCGAAACGCTCGCGCAGCTACTGCGCCGCCACCGCGCCGACGACTCAGTCGGCAAAGCGATCGCCAAACTGATCCGCGCCGATCTCGTCGTGATCGATGACGTCGGCCTGCTCCCGGTGTCCGCCGACGCCGCCGAGGCGCTATTCAGAGTGATCGACGCCGCATACGAGAAACGATCGATCGCGATCAGCTCCAACATCCATCCGTCCGGATTCGACGAGCTAATGCCCAAAAGCATCGCGACCGCGACCGTCGACCGACTCCTGCACCACGCCCACGTCCTGATCACCGAAGGCCAGGACAGCTACCGCCTCGCCCAAGCCACAGCCGGCAAGGGGGTAAAGCCCCTGAACTAACCCCCAGCCACAACCCCACGGTGGGGAGATCTAACGGCCACCAGTGGGGAGAAGACACGGCCACCAGTGGGGAGATCTAACGGCCGCAGCCGGGGAGAAAGAGATGGCCATTGACACTTCGTCGAACAGAAACGCGTTCCCGAAGCTCGCGTGGGACACCGGCGGAGGGCGCGTCGCGCCACGGAGATGCGGCGCAGTGCGAACTCGTGAATAACTAGGTGCGCAGGAAGGAGGTACAAGCCGCAAGGTCGAGGTTGAGATACGCCAGTTGGGCGCCGAGCTGGCGCGCTTGCGCTCTGCCTCGCGCCGTCAGACCCGTGGAGCGAGCCGGATCGCTGCTCACCACACCGGCGATGTTCGCGGACGATGCGGCATGCCGCGCGACAACAAACAGACGGACCGATTCATGCCGCTGCGCGCCTGCGCCGCCATCCCCGAGTGGGTGGTCGAAACCACTGCTTGAGTGTGTGCTCGTGTGCATCACCGAACGCTGAACTTACGAGTGCCACGCCGAATCCTCATGGCCCGAACCCGCGATGTTTTACCCGATTTCATGCCTCGCCCGGGCATATAAGTGAGGGATACGAAGTGAGTGTGCAGACCGCTCTCGGCCGCGTCCGGAGACGAAGTGGAGAAACTAGCCGTGTCGGCTCGCCGTGGACACGCCTGCTGGGCTCACGTCTGACGCTTGCACGTCTAGTCAGCAGCCTCGTCGATGCCTGCGACAAAGATCATTCGTCGTTTGACGGCCGCCGCGCGAAACGCAAACGCTTCGGCGTACTGGGGTGAGGCGTACCAGCCCTTGAGGGCCTTCATGCTGGGAAACTCCGCCACGATCACAGTCTGAGGCGGCGGCTCTTCCACCGGCCAATCGGCTTCGATCACTTCCGCGCCTGCCCCCCTGACGAGATACCGACCGCCAAAACAGGCGATCACCCGGGAGGCGCGGGTGCGGTAGTTCTCCCACGCGTCCGCGTCAAGGACCTCCACTTGCGAGACGAGGTAAGCGCTCACCAGGTTTCCTTCCGTCGCGTTAGCCGGCGTCAAGAGATGTTGTCGCGCGTCGGTTTCCGCGTCATCGCACAGTCGGGCGATATTTAGAGGCCGGTCCGTCGACTTAGAAACGGCACATTCGTGCCATGTCGATAGCGAGGCGTCCCAGCAGCCTGCCTAGGTACGTGTCGCCCACCAGGCTAGACCATCGCAAATCGAGCTTCAGGCGGGAGCGATCCATTCTCGCGAGTGGGTCCGCGCCGATCAGTCAGCTCGTCGGTTGAGATGGCTGGGAGGCGCTATTCCCTGCCACCAGCGGCAGCGTTTGGAGGGACAGGTTTAGCGTTCGCCGGCGTCACGCTGGCGGCCGGGGCACCGACTCCGTTGCTGGTCTTGTTCGAGCATCAATGGGGGTTCCACTCCGGGATCCTGACGGTCGCGTTCGCGATCTACGCGTTCGGTCTCCTGTTAGCGCTGCTGGTCGTTGGGTCGCTCTCGGACTACATCGGCCGCAGGCCAGTCCTGATCGGAGCTCTGTCGGTCCAGCTCCTCGCGATGGTGATGTTCTTCTTCGCGTCCAACATCGACTGGGTGATTGCTGCGCGGGCGGTTCAAGGCGTCGCAACAGGGGCCGCTTTCAGCGCATTCACGGCGGCGCTGGTCGAGCTCGCGCCGGAAGGGCGTCGAGAACTAGGTGCAGTGATCGGTAGCGTCGCACCGGCGGGTGGACTCGCACTCGGCGCTCTACTGACCGGGGCCGCGGTCCAGTTCACGGACTCGCCGGCGAAGATCGTCTTTGCCACGCTTACGGCGGTGACGTCCGTGGGCATCGTCGTCGCCCTCCTCTCGGCAGAGACGGTTAGCCGGCGCCCGGGTGCCATGCGCGCTTTACGACCGGATCTTTCAGTCCCGAGACCGGCGGTTCGAGAATTTGTCGCAGCGGTCCCGCTGCAGATCGCGGCCTGGATGTTCGTAGGGCTCTTCCTGGGCCTGATACCGACAATCATCCGCGGGCTCTTCCACATCAACAGCGGCCTGGTGAACGGAGCGGCGGTGTTCGCCGAACCCGGCGCCGCGGCTGTCGCGGGCCTGTTCGTCGGCCGCATATCACCTCGTGCCAGCGCCCGATCGGGAGGTGCCGAGATCATCCTCGGCGCCGTCGTCGTGTTGGTCGCCATCACCGCAAGAGCGCTGCCGCTCCTGGTGCTCGGTGGCCTAATCGGCGGAGTCGGGTGGGGGTCCGCCTACTCGGGGACGTTGCGAACGCTCAGTCCCCTCGCAACGCCGGACCAGCGGGCCGGCCTCTTTGCCGCCCTCTTCACCGTGGCCTACCTCGCGTTTGGCCTTCCGGTGATCGTCGCCGGCCAGCTGATATCGCCGGCGGGACTGTCCTCGACCGCGATCGGCTACTGCGCTGCGATCGTCGGCGTCGCAACCGCCGGCGTGATCGTCCAGCTCGCCACGGCCAGGCGCGAGACCTCGGCAAACGTCGCCGGCTCGCGCCGGGGTAACGACGAGACTTTCGTCCCCGGATGGCCAGGTTGTTTACCACCCAACACGAGTTCAGACACGGGAGTTGCCGTCGACAGTGATTCCGGATTGACCGGTTCGGCGCCCATTCGTCGGCGACGCGGCGCGACATGAGTTCGCACTGACGTAAAGCATGGCACGGTCGGGCGATGTGAACGCATCTGTACGCGAGGACGCTTCAACGAAATCGACCACTTCGCACGAGAGGTGCATTTCACTATGTCAGATCCAACGATTGTGCTTGTCCATGGTGCGTTCACCGATGCGTCGAGCTGGCGTCGGCTCTATAGGGAGCTCGCCGGGGATGGCCTGATGATCAAGGCGCCGCCGAATCCGCTCCGCGGAATTGGTGGCGGCGACGCCGAGTACACGAAAGCGCTCATCGCGCAGATCGACGGTCCCGTGCTCCTTGTCGGTCACTCGTACGGCGGAGCTCTCATCACCGCCGCGGGCGCCGCGGACAACGTCGTCGGTCTCGTTTACGTCGCCGGCTTTGCTCCCGATGAGGGGGAGACCCTGGCGGCGCTTCAGTCGAACTTTCCCGCAACGCCGGCTGCGGCGCACTTCACGCCGTCGTCGCTTCCCGACGGCGGCACTGACTTCCTTCTCGAACCTACGGGCTTTCGCGGAGCGTTCGCCGCCGATCTCCCTGAATCGGAAGCCGCGTTCATGGCAATCTCGCAACGGCCACTGTCCTCCGTTGCGCTCGGCGAGCCCGCGCCGACACCAGCCTGGCGCTCCAAGCCGTCGTGGGGTGTCCTTCCCACCGCCGACCGCGCCATCCATCCGGACCTCCATCGCTTTTCCTACGACCGGATGGGTGCGATGGTGACCGAGGTCGAGGGGGCGTCGCACGCGGTGATGCTGTCGCGTCCCGATGTCGTTGGCGAAGTAGTGCGAGACGCGGTCCACGCGCTCGTCCCGGCCGTCTAGCGAATCGGCCAACCAGACCACCGCCATGGCTCCCACCACTCTGGGCGCGCCTAAGCGCGGCGCGTCCGCCAGTTTCAAAATCGGATCTGACACCTTCGCCGAGCTCAGTCAAGGCGAGGCGATCATCTACACAACCCTAGGCCCGGATCCGCGCCGGGCGGGGATAGTCCCAGTCCAGTTCATCGACCACCAGCCAGAGCGGATTGGGACCATAGGGCGTCACCACTGCGAACTGAGTGTCCATCCCGAGGAGGGCCTCCCCGCGGCCGCGGGCTCGGCGCCGGACGGCGAGGCGCCAAATGGTGCCTGAGCTCCGCAGCGCACGATTCTGACCTGGTCAGACCTCAGATTGGCGGATAGCAGCACCCGGACGACACGCGTGACTTCCCCGCTTTCGTGGCATGGCGCGTCTTGCCACGCTGGCGGGCGACACCGGACCATGCGGGACCGTACGCGACTGCCGGCGTGACGCAATCACCTGGGAGATCGCCGATGAGGAACACAACCTGTCACATGTCGATCTCGCTGGACGGCTTCGTCGCCGGGCCTGAACGAGCCGGGACAGCCCGCTTGGCAAGCGGGGGCGGGAAGTTGCGATGAGCACGTGCGCGAGCAGCACTCGGAAACGGGGTATCTCGTGCTGCGGAAGCCATCTCACGCCCCTAAATGCCTTGAGGGTCGCAACTTCGTCGGTGCGGCTGACCGCCAACTCCAGCGACCGCGAGTCTGTGCCGCATCTGGCTACTTCATCCATCCAGCTTGGAGCGCTCCGGCTTCACGGGCCGCAATCTGGGCGCGAGGCGAAGGACGCCGTACGCACTTGCCGCACTGAGCACCGCGCAGGATCCCCAGAGCACGAGCGGGCTCACGGACAGGAGCTGGGTTCCTCCGAGGGATGATGTGAGCCAGCCCGAGGCCACCGCAAAGCTGTAGAGGCCTGAGTACCGTCCCCGGAGCTCCTCGGGAGCGAGCCGCGCGACGATCGCTCCAGTGACCGTTGCGGGAAAGATCTCTCCGAGGGTCCAGACGGCGACCGACAGCAGATATCGGCCGGTCGTCGACGCGATGGCCGTGAGCGCGAATCCGACGCCGACCAGCGCGACACCCGCGGCCCACACCCGGCCGGGGTCACGCCGTATCAGGCGCGGCGCGAGTACGGGCTGGGCAAGGCAAATGCCCACCCCGTTGAGGGCCATGCACAGTCCGTAGACGTGCGGAGCAAGTCCGGAGCGGTGCACGGCTAGCGGCAGTGTCGAATCCGACTGTAGATACACGAAGTAATAGACCAGCACCGCCGCGGTGAACGCGAGCATCGTGCGATCACGCATGACGAGCCTGTAGCCCGAAGGGCTCTTCCGCACCGCGTCAAGTCGGCCCGAACGTTCGGGCACGAACAACCAAACGAGACCGCCGAACAACAAACCGGTGGCCGCGTCGGTCCAGAAGATCGCGGTGAACGCAGACTGGGCCAGGAAGCCTGCGCTCGTCATCGCTGCCGCGAATCCGAGGTTGCTCGCCCAGAACAGTGCGGCGTACGCGCGAGCGCGATCTTCTTCTGGGACAAGGTCGGCCACAAGCGCCTGCGTCACGGGCCGGGGTGCCTCCAGGGTCACACCGAGCAGGAGAATCAGCACGACGATCAGCGCCGTCAGGCGAGCGTACGCCAGCGCCACCATGATCGCGGCGGTCGCGAGTGTGCCACCGAGAAGCGTGACCCGTCGCCCGACGCGATCTGCCAGCGCACCACCGATCAACGGAGCCGCGAGCGCTCCGCCACCGAACCCCGCGAGCGTCTCGCCGGCCACGACAATCGAGAACCCCCGGGCCCTGACCAGATAAAGCGTCATGAACGGCACGACCATCGTGCCCGCCCTGTTGATGAACGCGCCGGCAGACAGGACCCAGAAACCACGCCCGAGGCCCACCGGCCGCTTCGACTTGGCAGGCCCTGTCGCGATTTGAGGGCGTTGCTTGCCGATCACGGCTGAGCGGGCTGGTTGCCAGGGGCGCATGTTCAGCTCAGATCGCGATCGCGAGCCGAATCGCCATGACAACCACAGCCAGTCTCCCGGCAATTGAGACTACGCGCTGGATCCTTGGCTTGAACCGCCGGCCGACGTGGCCGGCGGCCAACGACAACGCCAGATGCCACAGCGCGGAAGCAGCACCCGCCCCGACCAAGAACGCAACGCCCTCTGCAAGTCCGCTCAGTGACAGGGACGCGGTAACAGACCCGAAATAAACGATCGTCAGCGGGTTGATCGCCGTCAGCCCGACAAAGCGAAAGTACTGAGCAGACGGGATGCCGAACGGCCGAGAAACGTCGCCGAGAGTCGGTGCCTGGGTGCGCCGATCACGCGACGGGCTCCGCTTGAGAGCCCACAATCCGTGAACGCCCACCAGCGCGAGGATCACGGCGGCGACGGCCCTCACATCCGCCAGATGAGCGGCTAACCCGGCGCGGGCCGCGCCACCGGCGACCACTGCGCCGGTCGCGTAGGCCATATCGACACTCGCTACACCGAGAGCAGCCGCCGCACCGGCGCGCGGGCCGGCACGGACCGCGGTCTCCAGAAGCAAGGCGCTGACCGCGCCGAACTGCGTCGCGATCACCATTCCGACAATCAGGCCAGCCCCTAGGGCGTCGGGTATGTCCATACTGCGTGCTTAGCACCCGAAACTGCGAGATCACAAGCCAAGATCGGCCTCTGCTGCGACAATCGCAGATATGGACGATATTGACAGCGTTATCCTCAGGCTCCTCCGGGAAGATGCTCGACTACCCTGGCGCGACCTCGGCGCCAAAGTCGGCCTCAGCGCCAACGCGGCAGCCGACCGCGTTCGACGACTGCGCCGAGCAGGCATCATCACCGGCTTCACGGCGCAGATCGATCCAGCCGCCGGAGGCCGCCAGATCGAAGCACTCATCTCGGTGGTGCTGCTGCCCGGCACCGACTCAGACAGGTTCGCAACCCTGAGCAGCACACTCGGTCCGGTCAGCGAAGTGCTCCACCTAGCCGGCACACCCGACTACCAACTGCGTGTCGCGTGCCACGACACGGCCGAACTCGACAGCCTGCTGCGAACCCTCCGACTCAAACTCGGCGTCGCAGACACCGACACCAAAATCATCCTCCGCTCCGGCCCGCCCTCGGCCGGCACATAGGGCAGTGACCAGTCCTCGCCGAAACTCCCTAACGGGTTTCTAGATGGTCGTCCCCGAGGTAAAGGCGCTCGGACATCCATAGCGGGGTCGAGACCGCTTGTTGCCGCGCTTCCACCCCGTCGCTGGGATCGACCCAGGAGATAGCAAACGGTCGTTGCTTCACCTGGCCGATCAGGCGCCCGGCGCGGTCGAGACGCGCTCTGCCACGGTCCGCTACGACGCTCTGGGCGATTCTGAGTCTTCGCTTGCGCTTTTCGGAGCCTTACGCACGACGATGGCGGAGTGTGTCGTGCTGCACCAGGATGGTTCTCTTCTTATTTCGTGTAGTGGCGCTGATGATGGTGATGGTGATGGTGATGGTGGTGGTGGTGGCGGTGGTTGTGTTGGTGCGGCGCTGGTGGTGGCTCTCCCACCGAAAGCGCTGGTGCGATCGTGACGGTGACGCTCGCATCGGCGGTCCCGACGTGGTTATCGGCCTTGACGGTGAACTCGTAGCTTCCGGCGGTGGTGGGGGTGCCGGTGAGCGCCCCGTCGCTTGCCAGGGTCAGACCGGGCGGGAGCTCCCCGGAGATCTGGGTGACAGTCGGAGGCGGCGCTCCGGTGATCACAAATCGCGAGGAGTAGGCCTGGCCGACGACGCCGTCCGTCGGGTCTTGCTGGATCACCGGCGGCACGCCTACGTTGAGCCGCTCGCTCGGGGCGGACGGCGGGCTGGTGCCGTCAGCGTTGGTCGCCGTCACCGTGAACACGTAGGTGTCGCCATTCGTCAACCCTGTCACCGTGATCGGCGATTCGGGGCCCTTGGCCGTCACCCGCGGCACCGTCGGCTGGGTGAGGTTGGTTGCGGTCACCTCGTAGGAGGTGATCGGCGAGCTCCCGGGGTTAGCGTCGGTGAAGCTGACGGCGACGCGAGCGTCGCCGTTTGCAAGCCCAGTGATCGTCGGGGCGCCGGGAGCAACGCCGACCTGGAGCTCCGCCTGGTGCGCGCTGCCCGTATGGGTCGCGTCGCCGCTGTAGCTGGCGGTGATCGTCTGCGACCCTGAGGCACCGGCCGTAGGCGTGTAGCTCACCGAACAGCCCGCAGACGCCTCCGACCCGGACAGCGTGCAAGGACTGCCGCTGAAGCTGCCCGAGCCGCTGGAGGTGAAGGCGACCGTCCCGCTCGGCGTGAATTGGCCGCTGGTCTCGGTATCGGTGACCGTTGCCGTGCACGTCGTCGACTGGCCGCCGCCCACGGTTGACGGCGAACAGCTCACGCTCGTCGAGGTCGAGTGCGCGGCAACTACTAACACGAACTGAAAACCCGAGGTTCCAAGCCCGCCCGAGTGCGCGTGGTCGCCGCCGTAGGTGCCGAGGACCGTGTGGATTCCGTCGCCGACGGCGGAAGGCGTGTAGGTCAGCGAGCACGTGGCGGACGCTCCCGAGCCGTGAAGCGTGCACTGCCCGCCGTCGCTGAAGCGGCCCAGGCCCGCGTCGGGGTCCAGGACGCTGAAAGCGACGGTCCCGGTCGGCGTGATCGCACTCCCGGCCGTTGTGGTGTCCGTGACCGTCGCCGTGCACGTCGTCGGGTGCTCGACCGCCACGCGCAGCGGCGAACAGCTCACGTGCGTCTGGCTCGTGCGCAGACTCACGCTCACAGCCTGGCTGCCGCTGCTTGGCTGGTGCGCCCCGTGCCCCTGGCCCGGCAAGTCGCCGCCGTATGAGGCGGTGATCGTGTGCGATCCCGTCCCAACGGCCGTCGGCCTGTTGCTCACCGAACAGCGAGCAGCCACGCCGGACCCCTGAAGCGTGCACGGAGCGCCGCTGAACGCGCCCGCGCCGCTTGAACTGAAACTGACCGTCCCGGTCGGCGTGCTCGGGCTGGTGGTCTCGGTGTCGGTGACCGTCACCGTACACGTGCTCGACTGCCCGGCGACCACGCTACCCGGCGAACAACTCACGTCGGTCGTGGTCGTGTCAGGCGGCGTGTAGGTGATGGTGACCAGCCCGTTCGCGCCGGGCCCGGCCGGCGATACGGAGATCACCGGATTGCTGATCGAAGAAGACACGAAGTCTGTCCCGGCACCACCGCCGCCGCCATTGAGGAAGCGGTCACCAGCACGACCACCGGTTCCGCCATTTTGGCCGCCCCCGCCGCCACCGCCCCCACCCGAGTCACAGCCCGAACAGGAATCGCTGCCCTGACCACCCACATTGCCAGGCTGGCCGCCGCGAGCGCCCCCGGAACCCGGGCTGCTGTTCCCGTCGCCCCCGCTCGCGCTACCAGGGCCACCAGAGCCACCGTCTCCACCGGCGGCAATGCCGGTGCTACCACCGCCACCACCACCACCGGCGGCGAGGAGCACCGGCGTATCGCCCGACGACACGAACGAGTCACCCCCGCCCCCGCCGCCCCCGTCGCCATCGCACCCTGTGCCCTGCCCGCCGTCCCCCCCGTCGTCGAGGCCTTGGCCGCCGGACGCGAAGTCGCAATTGCCCGTGTCCGACGGAAACCCGTCTTGGCCGCCCCTACCCGCAGCAACGCCCAGCACCTGTCCAGGCGTGACCGGGAGGTTGCCCGTGATCAGGGAGCCAGAGCCCCCGATACCGCCGGTCTCGCTCTCGCTGCTCAGGCCACCCGACCCGCCGCTCCCGCCGCGCGCCGTGATCTGCAGGCTCGTGACTCCGGCGGGCACCGTGAAGTGGTTGAAATCCGTCGTAAAGGTGAGCGTGACCGGCGCCGCCGCCTGAGCGGGCGAACTCACCACCAACGACAGGACGACGCTGAGCGCCACCACGGGGACAAACACACTCAGCACACGACCAGCTCTCGTCCTAGGCGCGAACCAACCCAACCCCAGCCCTGCCCACAATTGATGCGCCCCCAATCCAGCGTGACCCGCCGGCTGGTCAGCGTCCTGCCCCCGAGGCCTCGAGACCATCCATTCGGAGACAAAAGCCACTGGACAGACTCGACGCACAAGGACCCCCAACGCTCGGAACAAGGACGGGGAATGTCCCTCATACCGGGATGACGCGTCAAGAGCATCCGCAAGATCACCCGGGGTGATTCTTCCCCAAACATGCTCCGGTAGATCCTCCGAGAGCGTCGCGACACACACGCCGGCCCACGGCACATGGGCCAGGCCGGGCCAGCACGGCGTTCCGCTGAGCGTTTGCATCTGAGACGCAGGCGACGGCGAGCTCGCACCTCGCGTGGCTTCCGAAGTCTCGCTGCCGCGTCGCAGGCCCCTTCCGTCAGCCGCGGTGATGCAATCACCCGACAGGGCACCGCCAAGCACCTCCAGGTCCATCAGCGCGCCGCCCTCTTCCGCGCACACCGCGCGGGACGCGAAACCCGCTTCACCGTGCGCGACGACCGTCTCGCCCAGGCGCAGCGCCAAATGGCGCAGCTCGCCACCCACACAAGCGTCGCGCCCACGCGCGGAAGCTGTCCACCTGCGCCCAGGGCCGCCGATCCGCGCTCTCACCAGCGCCCCATCAATCTGTTGGCGCGCCGCCAACCAGCTCCTTCCGGTCCTGGTAGCTCAGTTGATGATGAACCTTTGCCCAGACGAACACCGACCCGCCCCTGCGCTCATGGGCGAAAGCTATCCACCGGCGCGAGCCACCGACGACGTACCTCCGCGCAGGCGTGTCCCTACGCCAGTCACTGCAGCCCGAGGTTCTCAGCCCCGTCTCGCCGACCTAGCCACCGTCGGATCATGAGCTGAATAGATCGGTACGAAGCGCGGCACCTAGCGGCGACCTTCGTAGCGTCCTAAGCCCGCGTCAGCCACCCGACTAGGGCTCCGCTCCCTCGCTTCGCTCAGTCGCACCGGGGATGTCGAGCTCTCGGAGCAGTCGGTGGCCGCCCAAGCCGAACAGGTCAGCGACCGGCACCTGATAGCCGAACACAGGTCAGCGTCGAGTGAACCCGGTTCTTCAACCTCGAGCGATGCTTGACCCGATGCAGCCGCCAGGGCGAGCGCTCGCGCTCGCGGCGCAACTCCGGGGTGGGCAGCCAGATCGCCGGCACCAGGTCATAGAACGACAGCGTGGCCAGCACCCGCGCATCGATCTTGTCCGTCTTGCGCGCCAACGGCGCGAGCCCCTTGACCCGCTGCGCGTCGGCCACCAGCACATCCCAGCCATGGACGACGAGCTCGTCGTGCACGAACCGGGCGCCATTCATCGACTCGATCACGCCCCTCACCGGCTGGTCATAGACCGCCACGCGGCGCGCGAGCCCATGCAAACCGTCGCGATCCGCCGGCACCGGGAACTGATCGATCAGCTCCCCCTGATCGGAGACCAGACAAACATCAACCCGCTTACGACTCAGATCAAGACCAACATGCAACACGAACTTTTCTCCTTCCCGGCGCTACGCGGGCAGGATCAGCCCAGCGCACCGCGTACCGTGTGCTCAAGGGTCGGTTCTCTGTTTCGGATGGCCGGCCGCGCGGCTGCTATCCGCGCGCGCCTGAACCCATGCTGTTCGAGACGGAGGACCTGCCCGCGGCTACCGCCACCTCGAGGGGGTCCGCCCGCCTTCATCGCTATTCCAAAGGGGCGCTCGGCGTTAGCTCGAATCCAGCTAGGACCGGCTCCTCTCTCGGCGACGAACGAGAGGCGAGCGGGCGTGAGGGCTAATGTCGCGTGATCGATCTCGTCTTCATTCATGGTCCTGCTGCGCCGGGGAAGCTCACGACCGCTCGCGAGCCTGAACGGATCACGGGGTACCCGGCCCGCAGCCATCTCGTCCTGTCAGATTCCCGCAGCCGGGAGGCATTTCGGGTCTGCATCCACAGCCTCAGAGGACCGAGAGCCGGTGCAAGGTACGACATTGCTCACGCAGTAGTGAGCTGGTCGAGCAGCGCTCCCCAGACCGGGTTGTACTGGTAGTTGTGGATGTGACGGGAGAGAGCATCGACCGCGTTGGGGGTGACGGTAGGGACGATGATCGCGAGGTCGGTCAGCTTCCGGTCGAGACGGCTCCACAGCCGGTCTGCGGCAGCCGGCCGGGTGGCCTGAAGCGAGGCGGCGCTGTCGACCTGCCGATCGAACCGCGCGTTGCAGAACTCGCTGTCGTCCGTGGTGTCGAGACCGTCACCAGCGGTGAACTTCCCGCAGGTGAACTTGCCGATGAAGTCACTGGCGGACGCGTAGTCGGCGCTGAAACCGCCGTCGATGACTTGGGCGCGGTTGCGAGAGTCGCCGGTGTAGGTGAAATAGGTGCTCTCGGGGAGCAGGCGCAGCGAGGCGCGGTAGCCCAGCCTGCGAAGGGCCGTCACCGCAAGCCTGCTCTCCTCGATGGAACCCGAGGGCGACGGGTTGGCGTTCCAGACGACGACGCGCATACCCCGAGTGCCCGAAGCGGCGACAAGCCGCCTGGCCTGTGCGAGATCGGTTCCCTTCCAACGTCCGTCGTCCGTAGGATGGCTGGTGTCGGGGCAATGTCGGCGGTATCCCTCGATTGCGGACGGGAGCAGCTGGCAGGTGGGCTTCGCGGCGAACGGTCCCCCCCAACCGTCGACGGCTGCGGAGCGGTCGTAGGCAAGGTTCAGCGCTCGCCGCACGCCGACCTGGGTGAACGGCGGCGCCTTGGTGTTGAGGAACAGGAAGCTCGTCACCAGTGCGGGATGAATGTGAACCTGGACGGTGCGGTTGACGAGCAGGTCCGTCGCATGCCGGCCCGTTAGCCGCCCCAGGTTCGGATCGAAGTCGACATGACCGCCGACGATCGCGGTGTCGGCCTGGGCTGGGGACAGCCCCAGTGGGATCGTTATGCGATCAGGGTATCCGGAGGGCTGGGCGGCCGCCGACCATTCGTGAAAGTAGGGGTTGCGCACCAATCGCAGCTCGCCGCCCGCGACATAGCGTGTGATCATGTACGGGCCCGTGGCTGGAAGGGGCGTGCGAGCCTGCCGTTCCGGTGTTGATGCGGGGAGCACGTACGCGTAGCTGACGGTCAGCTTGTAGAGGAAGTCGGGGTCAGGCCGGGTCAAATGAAAGGTGACGGTGCCCGTCCGATCGTCGGCCACGATCCCTTCAGATAGGTCACAGCGGCTGGGTGTCCGGATGCAGGGGGCCGCCCCAAGGATCGCTGCGTACAGGGGCGCGCCTGAGGAGCCGATCGCGAACAGCCGCTCGAACGAGTGGGTGACATCGCTGGGCCGCAGTGGCGCGCCGTTGGAGTAGCGGATTCCCGGTCTGAGCGTGAACCTGTAGGTCCGTCCGCCGTAGTCGGGCACTGGTAGTGCCAGCGCGAGGTCAGGCACGAGGCGGCTGCCGTCGGGCCCGGCGACGTGATCGAGCGTCACGAGCCCGTCGTTGGTCAATCCCAAGCCCTGCGGGGGAGGGACGTTCCATGATGTGCTGGCTGCGGGGTCAACGGTGTCGATCACCGCGTCTGAGCCGACCGCGGTGAGGCTGCCCCCGGGGTGAGCGCCAAGTGCGCGGACGGCGACCCACAGCCCGTGGTCTGTGGCGAGCGACGAGATGCCGCCGCCGAGGTGGACTCTGGTCACGACCGACATCGTTCGGGGATCGAGACCGAGCACGATGCCGTGGCGCTCGTCGCCGACCCAGAGATCGCCTCCGGCGGTCGCCAGCGTGCGCGGTGCGCCGCCGACCCCGACCGCCGACGCCGCCGTTCGGCCGTGGAAGCTCAGGCGCGACACCGTGGCGGCAAGCCGATCCACCACCCAGGTGCCGCTGTTGCTGGCGGCAATCGCGGCGGGGGCGCCACCTACCCGGACCGTCTGGACGACGGCCGCCCCACGGGGATCGATCCGTCGAACTACTCCCAGCCTGTCATCGGTCACCCAGATACCGTCGCCGGTCGTCGTCAGGCTGGTTGGATCGCCGCCGATGCCAACGGTTGCCCGCCGCAAGCCGGTGCCAGGATCGAGCCGGCTGACGGTTCCTTCGGGGCGGTCGAGGACCCACAGGCTTCCCGCATCGAAGGCGAGGTCGCTCGCGCCGCCTGCCACGGACATCGTCTGGGCAACCGTATCCGTCGCTGGTTCGATCGCGGACACCGTGCGACTGACCGGATCTAGCACCCATACCGCCCCGCCGCCCGCGACTATCCGGCTGGGCCGGGCGCCGAGCGGGATCCTGGCGAGAATCCGGTGAGCGCTCGGGTCGATCCGGACGACGTCGCCGCCAAGCGCCTCGGTCACCCACAGCGATCCGAACGCCGCCACCATGTCGCTCGGCGCGGCCCGCAGGACGACCGTCGCCTTGATCGCGCCGTCGGCCGGCGAGACCAGGGCGACGCCGTCACCAGCGAGCGATCGCCTCAGAGGGAGTGTGCGCTCGCCCTCGGGCCCCATCGTGGCGGCGACAAGAAACGCGACAAGGGCTGCGGTCGCGACGGCAATCGCGAGTGTGACCCGGCGACCGACGAGACGGCGTCGGCCGGACGCCGGCGCGCGGACGGACGGCGCGACGACCACTGGTTCATCGTCGGCCGCCGGCTCGCCGAACGGTCGGGACGACATGCTCTCAGGTAGGTCGAGCGCAGCGTCCTGTCGGAGGATCGCCCGTTCGAGTCCTCTCAGCGCGGGTCCGGGCTCGACGCCCAGCTGGTCGACCAGACGCGCTCGTCCGGTCCGGTAGGCGGCGAGCGCGTCGGCTTGCCTGCCCGAGCGATACAGCGCCAGCATCGCCTGACCTCGCACGCGCTCTCGTAGCGGGTGCTCGGCGACCATCCGCTCCAGCTCGGCCACGAGCCGGTGGTGGCGGCCCACCGCCAGGTCAGCGTCGATCCGGTCCTCGGTCGCGACGAGCCGCATCTCGGCGAGGCGCTCGACCTCGATCTGGGCGAACGGCTTGGATTCGAGATCGGCCAGCGGTCGCCCGCGCCACAGCGCCTCCGCTTCGCGCAGCGTGCGCGAAGCGAGGTCGTGGTCCCCACTCTGCGTGGCCTGGTGGGCTTGCGCCAGGAGTTCCTCGAACACGTCGAGGTCCAATTCCCCGGAATCGACCCGCAGGCGATAGCCGGGAGCCTGCCGGACCAAGCGAGGCTGCGGCGCCCCCGGTACGTCGACCGCCGACCGCAGGCGCGAGACCTGCACCCGCAGGGTGTGGTCTGCCGTCTCGGGCCGAGCGTCGTTGAGCAACTCGTCGATCAACTGGTCCCGGGATACGACGCGGTTGGCGTTGAGCAACAACATCGCCAGCAGGGCGCGCTGACGTGCCCCGCCGATCCTGACCGGGGCGCCGTCGAACCAGACCTCGAGCGGGCCAAGCACGCGAAACACCACTGCCCTGTGAGCCCCCATGACACCGAGATTGTCTTGCATGCCGGCGGCTGAGACAAGACTGAGACAGCCGTGAGACCTACCGACGCGATACTGCCCGTGAGAGGGGGCCTCGTGACGAAGTTGGCCCCCGTCGAACGTTCTGTGAGGAGGAGAAACCATGAACCGGGGAATCGCGGTCGCAATCGCCGTGGCTGTGTCCGCTGCGCCGGCAATCTCCGTGCCAGCCGCACGGGCCACCTACGCGGGGAAGCGCGGGCCGATCGTCTTTCAGCGGTTGCTGAATCCCATGGACGAGAGCACCACTCAGCTGTTCGCGTTGTCGCCCACTACCGGACGGGTTCGACAGCTCACCCACTTTCAGGGCGGCGCGTTCGATCCCGACTACTCGCCAAACGGCAGGCAAATCGCTTTCGACCGTCGGTTCCAGGCCGGCCCGGACGCGGCCTTCACAATTCGGTTCGATGGCTCCAACCCAACTCGGATTCCAATTGCCTGCCCTGGCCAGTGTCTCGGCATCGACGAACCCAACTGGGCCCGGAGTGCTCACAACATCGCATTCGGGCGCGCGTTTGGTCCGATCGTCAAGGACAATGCCTCCACGCTCGAGCTTGCAACCGCAGGGCTGTCCGGAACGGGCGACCGAGTGATTCGGACGTTCGGGCTGACAGCAACCGGGACCGAGCCCCACGGCGCCGTGTGGTCGCCGAACGGGCAGATGCTTGCCGTCACGATCGAGAACACGACGAAAAAGCCCGTCAAAGCCAGCGCGATCTACTTGATCAGCGCAAACGGCAAGGTCGTCCGCCGGCTCACGCCCCCCAAGCTCGATGCCGGCAACCCCGATTGGGCGCCGAACGGCAAACGCATCGTCTTCAACTCGTTCTACGAAGAGCAGTCGGAGTCCGAGCTCTATACGATCCACCCCGACGGCACCGGGATGCACCGGATCCACAAGGAGAACAAGAATAATTACGCCTTCGATCCGGTCTGGTCGCCCGACGGTGGGCGGATCGCATTCGTCCATACTTCGAGCAAGACGCTGCCCCACATCTGGTCGATCGCGGCCGACGGCCAGAAGCTACGCCAAGAGACCCACGGCAGTCGTGTGGATCTCTCGCCCGACTGGGGCACGCCTCCGACGTAGTCCAACGTCGGCTCCAGCTACTCGCCGGTCGATCGCAAGACCGTCGGTCTGAATCGATAACCAGCAGCGGGCCCAACGCTCCCGCTCCTGAGCAACTCCAGCCACGCTCGAGCCAACGACGTCAGCGCCGGTCTCACGAAGAAGAAGGAGCCGGTGCTAGCTGGTTTCGAGCTAACGCCGAGCGCCCCTTTGGCCGATTTCCACAACTCTCGGCAAGCTCGCGCCGCGACCGTCGCCAGACTGGTGAAAATCGTCCAGACCGGCAGCAAAGCGAGCGCCCGAGTTGGCGCCGCTCGGCCAGGAGGAGCGACATCGCCGGGCACTTGCTGGTCTACTAGTTCCCCAGCTCGTCCGTCTGAGGAGTCAGGTCGGCGAATGTGTCTCCTCCCGCTCGTGGAGGGAAAGCAGTCGCCACGACCTGCCTTTCGCTACGACCGGGTGCCGAACCAGATTCGGCGGGGCTGCTTTCGTGTCCGGGCGGTACTTCCGAATTGCGGATGGCGGTATCGACGGCAGGCGCGGCTTGCGCACTTCGTTCGTTTCGGCAGACGCCGTCGGTTCAAGAACCGCTGCGGACCCGAGTGCCCGGGGAAGGGCTTCCAGGAAGCTGCGGAGTGTCGAATCGGCAAGCGGGTCGGTCGGCGCCCTTACGCAATGCAGGGACGAGCGACCTCCGCCGGCAAGGCGCCGAGGCTCTAGAGGCGATATCGGGCGATTGCGCCGCTGGGCGGCAGGCGCCCTCGAGGGGGTACCGAGCTCCACGGGGCGTAGTCTTGCCTGGCGGGTGGCTCTATAGCTCGAGTGAGCGAGGCGAGCGTGGCTACATCCGAGACAGCGATGCTTAGCGGTCGAACGATCGCGACGGTCACCGTTGCTGCTCCCACGATGTACGCGCCCGAAGCGTTGCCCAGCGACGTCTACGTGCGGGACGGCCAGAAGCTAGCAGGCGGGCACGGGAACCGCAAAGCACCGCCAACCTCGAAGAGCCGGCTTTGGCGCCGGATTCCTCGGCGAGGGCGTGGATGTCGTCGGGGGCCGCAGGTCCAGATGATGACCAGCGTGATGGACTTCTCGCCACGCTCGGTCCGATCCAAGATTCACGAGGCCAACGCGGATCAATCGACGACGGGATCGGCGTGCGGTGCGCCGAAATAGGGGAACTCATCGAGGATGTTGGTCCTAGCGACAGTCGCGCCCTGGTCGATAGGAGTGTTGGTCTGCAGCGAGAGCATCACGTTCTCCACGTTGTCCGTCATAGCGCGACCGTTGAAGCCTGCGAAACCGAACGAGGCCGCCGAATCGAGGACATAAGGCAAAGTGGTCGAGAACAGGCGCTCCACCACACGCTGCGCGTAGGCGGCCGGGTCGTCAGTCGAGCCCGCCAACTGGATGACGCGCGGGAGGGCGTCCCCGACGATCCGGGAGAAACGCGGCACGTCCGCAGAGGGAAGGGACCGGTTGTAGTCGTCCTGCACTGCGGGGTCCGTGATGAACATATGTGTCATCAGCGGCAGGCCCCACCGGGACACTTGCACCTCGGGCGCGTGTCCGCACAGCGACACCGTGACCCACGCGCGCACCGTCACGGCCGGGTCACCGATCGACTGCGTGGGCACCTCAATCACGATGGCCGTGACGTTGCGGTTTTGGAAGTAGTTCACGCCGTCGTGAAACAAGTCCGGTGCGAATTTCCCCGCGGCAAGAGCGGCGCGGAACGCGACCAAAGCTGGCACGTTCGCAGCGAACAGATCCGGGGCCAGGCCAGCGAAGATCCGCATACCCGCGTCGCCCGCAACGATCCGGCCGGTATTGCCCGAAGCGATGCCCTCGCCCTCCAAGCCTTCTGCAGCATCCCTCCCGGTGGCCCGACGCACCTCGAGAGTTTGTACGTGCCGGCCTTCGGGCCCCTCGCCTTCGGCATGCCCAACCTCACCGAAGCGAATCTTGAACGTCACTTCCTCGTGAGCGTCATCGTTCACATCGAAACGGAACGCGTACAGGCCTTCCTCGTGGAAGGCATCCGGCGCCTTGGTTCCTGCGTTCGGGTTTACCGTCATCGCCATGACCGTGGTACCCGCCTGGCCGCGGAAAAGATAGAAGTCGCAGATGTTGAGCCGCGGGTCTTCCCTGGCGATGGCGGTGTCGAAATGATGAGACATCAGATAAAGATGACCTTTCATCTATTTTGCTTGGGCGGTGTTGCGTCCGTCGTCCACGACAGAATTCTGACGAGTCTGCGGACTATCGGCACGCCGACCCGCCGGACTGGCGCCCTCGCTCGCGTCGGTCAGCGCTGAGGCTGTCGTGATAGGCCGCGTGTCGAGCTCACGTCCCCTTCGCCTGGCGAGCGGAGATGGCGACATTTCGTCTGTGATCGTGGACCAAGCGCCTCGCTGCTGCTGGTCCGCTGCCTCATCGCCGAGAGCGGGGCCAGCCATTGATCTCGATCGTGACGCGGTTGCCTGCGCGGTTTCGAGTGTCGAGAACGTTCTGAACTCGCGTGCAGGCCTCTGACGGTCCGGTGGTGTAGATGGCGATGTTGGCCGACGTTTTTCTGTTCAGCGTGACCGTTCGGCGGCGGGCATGCCTGAAGCAGGCGGGTAGAACTGCGTCGCCTCGCGGCGGTCGTTCTTGATGTCGTCCCGAACGATCCGAACCTGACACGGCGTTGCGTGTCGTCGGGGGCTGGAGGGCCGCTGCGGCGGCTGCGTCCCTCCAGATGCTGTGCGGCAGAAGATCGCCGGGTTGAAGTAAGGCGTCGTAGACATTCCAGAATGCAAGTTCATTCGCGCTGGTATGCAGTCCCATTGACGCCGCGGTGTCCTCGGCACGCCATCTCCGGTACCTCTGACCCGCTTCGGGCAGTGATCAGGACGGCGGTCGTGCCTTCTCCGAATTCGGTCCCGTCAAGACGTTGCTCGCGCAACTGCTGACCGTCAGGGACCTGCGTGTCCTCGGTGACTTGGCCGACCCGCAGGTGGTAGTCGAAATTCGGGTGTGAGCATCTTGGCGTTGGCGAGCTAGCCGTCGACCGGGTCGGGGCGGGGCTGAACTTCGAACATGACCGGGAACACTTTGGTCTCCTTCGCCGATAGTCGGGTGCTGTTCCAGTTGTGGTGGCTACGCGAGCGCGACGCAGTCGACTTCGATGTCGAATCGTCCGGTCCACTCGGGAACAACTACGAAGATGCGCGGTGGGAGCTGATCGGGAAAGTAGCGGCGGTACACCTCGTTGGAGGCCCGGAACATGTCGGCGCTTGAAGACGTTGACTTTCAGGATCTGATCCATCGAGCTGCCCGCGGTCTCCAGGCAGGTCTTCATCTGTTCCAGCACGAGCTCTGTCTGCCGCTCGATCGGAGCATCGACGATCTCGCCAGTCTCAGAGTCAAACGGGGCATCCCAGAGGAGGGCCTGATGACCAACGAAGCGATCCATCAGCTCGCGCAGCGCCTGCGCATCGACTCGATTCGGGCGGCGGCCGCCGCGTCGTCGGGTCACCCGACCTCGTCCATGTCGGCCGCGGACCTGATGGGTGTGCTCATGGCGCGTCACCTGCACTACAACTATGAGGATCCGAAGGACCCCAACAACGACCACCTGATCTTCTCCAAGGGGCACGCCGCCCCGCTCCCCTACGCCATGTTCGCCGCTGCCGGCGCGATCACCGACGAGGAGCTGCTCACGTTCCGCAAGTTCGGCTCGCGGCTCGAGGGCCATCCCACCCCGGCGCTGCCCTGGCTGGACGTCGCCACCGGCTCGCTGGCACAGGGGATGCCGCGGGAGCGGCGCCGCGAACACGACCGGCAGCGCCTGCACGAGGCGGCCCAGCACCTTCCCTACCTCTGAGGGGTGGCTGCGGTGGGTGCGCGTCCGCGCAAAGCGAGCCCGCCGCGTTCGGCTGTCGCTCAAGAATCAGCTGCTGGTCGCGCTCCCCAGGGGCGACCTTCGTCGCGGGCTTCCGGACGTGGCTGAAGCTCGGCTAGTGGGCTTAGCGGGTCGTGCGTGATGTGGTCGTCGCCCGAGCCGAACAGGACTCGCAAGCATCACCGCCTGCCCACGCAACAACGAGTGCCTACTGCTGGATTACGTCTGTAGCGGCCGTCTGGCCGTCGACGGCGGCGCGACCGCTTCCGTGCTTGCGGCCGCCGAGCTCCCCAACAACTCGCTCGCACGCGCTTTGTCTGCGATCTGCAGCGTGCGCGGTTGTACCGATAAGGCGGGGCATAGCGTCCGTCTGTGGGCCCTGTCTTCGTTCTTCGGCGGGCGTTCGGTTGCCCGCGAGATCGCGGTCCTAAACGCCGGCTTCGCGAGCCCGCGCGGGTGCTGTCGCGGTCGGGCGCTCGCGTACCGGCACGTCCGCGTGGACGCCGACCCGGTGTTGGGTGGGCTTGGGTGGACGCGATCAGCTGCGGCGGGTCGATTTGCTTCTGTTGGATGTGGGGGTCGCGGTCGGGGTGACGGCGGTTTGGTTTAGTCGGTCGTGCGGTAGGGGTCGGTGGCGGTGACTTCGAGTACGCCTGCGAGTTCGGTTAGTGCGGTGGTGAGGGGGTCGGGCGTCGGCTGTCCTTGGACTTCGAGGTTGACGGCGATGGCGGCGAGGCCACGGACTTCGTGTTCGAGTTGGTGGGTGTCGACGCGGACGATCGTGTAGCCGAGGCGGGTGCTTTCGGCGAGGATGTCGCGGAGGACGCCGCGGGCGTCTTCGTAGACCGGGCGTAGGCCGAAGGCGAGGTAGCTTGATCGGGGGAGGCGGGCGGCGAGGCGTGGGTAGAGGAACACGACGGTGAAGTGGGCGACGGTGACGGCGAGCGCGAGGATCGGGAGGCCGGCGCCGCAGGCCATGCCGATCGCGGCGGTGATCCAGACGATCGCGGCGGTGGTGAGTCCGCGGACGGCGTCACCGCGGACGAAGATCAGTCCGCCGCCGATGAATCCGATCCCGGTGACGATTTGCGCGGCGACGCGGGAGGGGTCGAGGATCACGTGGGGGCCGAGGACGTCGCTGAATCCGTATTTGCTGATGAGCACGAACAGCGCGGCGCCGAGGCCGACGAGGGTGTGGGTCCGCAGGCCGGCGGATTTCTGTCGCCATTCGCGCTCCAGTCCGATCAGCGAGGAAAGCGCGAACGCGAGCGCGAGCTCGCCGATCTGTTTCCATCCTTGCCCGGTCGGCACGACCGAGGCGAGTCCAGTAGGGCTGAGGGACACGTGGTTGTGTTCGCTGCGGTTCCCGTGGGCCCCTGCACGGCGGCGCGCGCTCGCGCTGACGGCGGTCCGTTCCGCACGCTAGGTTTCACAATCTCTTCACAACCGCTTTGCGCCGGGACCGTCGCAGGAGACCGGTAGGCGCAAGGGGCGTGCTCTGGGTATGAGTTCGGACGTCGTCTTGGTCATCGTCGTGATCACCGCTCTGGTGTTCGATTTCACCAACGGTTTTCACGACACGGCCACCGCGGTCGCGACATCGATCTCGACTCGTGCGCTGGCGCCTCGCGTGGCGATCGCGGGGGCGTCGGTGTTGAACTTCGCCGGCGCGTTCATCTCGCTGAAGGTGGCGGCGACGGTGGGGCAGGGGTTCGTGGCCGCGGATGCGGTCACGACCACGGTCGTGTTCGCCGGACTCGTCGGCGCGATCATCTGGAATCTGATCACCTGGTACGTGGGCCTGCCGTCGAGTTCCTCGCACGCGCTGATCGGCGGACTGGTCGGCGCAGTCCTGGCCTCGAGCGCGGGTTCGGGCGCGGTCTCGGCTAGCGGCCTGTTCTCGAAGCTGATCCTGCCCGCGATCATCGCGCCACCGCTGGCGTTCGCGGCGGCCGGAATCGTCATCTGTCTGATTTACCTGGTCGTGGGGCGGATGCGTCCAGGGCCGGTGAGTCGGGCGTTTCGGTTCGGGCAGATCTTCAGCGGCGGCGCGCTGGCGCTCTCGCATGGGACCAACGATGCGCAGAAAACGATGGGCGTGATCACGCTCGCGCTGGTCGCCAACGGCGATATCTCCGCCCAGCACTTTCACGTTCCGATCTGGGTTGTCATCGCCTCAGCGAGCGCGATCGGGCTGGGAACGTTCAGCGGGGGCTGGCGGATCATCAAGACCGTCGGCACCAGAATCATCAAGATCGACCCCGCCCAGGGGTTCGCCGCCCAGGGCGCCGCCGCCGCGGTGATCCTCGCCGCCTCGAGCGTCGGCTACCCGCTCTCGACCACCCACGTGATCTCCGGCAGTGTGATGGGCGCCGGCGCCGCGAAGAACGTCTCCGCCGTCCGCTGGGGCGTCGCGCGCGAAATCGTCGACGCCTGGATCCTCACCCTGCCCGCCGCCGGCGTACTCGGCGCGACCGTGTACGGCGTCTCCACCCTGTTCGGCGCCGGCGCGACCGGCCCGATCGTGATCAGCCTCGTCGTCCTGGTAGCGCTGACGGCGGTGTTCGTCCGGCGCCTGCAGCAAGCCACGCCCGCCCCGAGCACATGACCGTCGTGATCGGGCCGCCCCAGTCGAGCACAAACAGCACCATCACCAGCCCAAATTGCCGGCGTTCACGGTCGGGTAGCTAACTCGAGCTGGCGGTGAGTCGTTTCTTCGGCTCGGAAGCGTCGGTGAATTGACGCAGCTCCCCGGTCTGCAGAAAGGCCGCCTGCTCGGCGATGTCAACGGCGTTATCCCCGATCCGCTCTAGGCTTCTGGCGATCAGAATGTGCCGGCAAGCCAGCTCGCGTCGCCAAGGACCGCCCTCCACGCGAAGCGCAGTCCGGAGGATCTCGCGGTTGAGCTCGTCGATCGCATCGTCGCCCGGCTCGATCCGCAGCGCCGAAGCGAGGTCTCGAGCCGCGAACGCATCGCTCGCGGCTTGAAGCTGTGCACCGGCCAGTCCGGCCATCCGAGCCAGCTTCTCACCACTCCGCAGACGATCTTCCACGCCGGGTTCGATACCGCTGAGCTGCTCGCTGATCAACTCGAACTGGTTAGCGACCAGTCCCTGGTGCTGCGCCACCTGGATCAACGCCAGCAACAGTCTCAGATCGCCAGCCACCGGCGCGTGACGGGCCGCGACCCCCACCAAATCCCGATCGGCGCCGTGGCTGGATCGCCGCAGTTCGCTCGCCGCTTCGATCAGCACCTGAGTAACACTCGGGACCCGATCGACGACCGCCTTCGCAACCGTTGACAGCGTCGCGATCGCCTCTCCGAGCCCGGCCTCGATCCGGTGCTCGATCTCCGTTAGTTGGCTGACCAGCCTTCCCGGCACACACCAAAGCGTCCCACAACCAGCCAGCAGACACGCCACAGCGGCCTTGAACCCTCGAGCCATCAGTCGAATGGATCGCCGCCGAGGCTCGCCGTCCCGACCGATACCGGTGACTGGGAACCACTCGGTCAGAGTCGCGGATGCACTGAACGGGACGTGTCTACACCGCCCCCCTCGCGTGCGCTGGTCACCGGGTGGGGCTCGCTTCGTCAGCCGGTGCCGGGCGACCGTCCGGGGATTCGACCCTCGGTCGTTGATCTACCGTTCTCGCACGCGGTTAAGTACGTTTCGGCCCGTTCGGACACCACGGAGCCGCGCCGCCTGCGACGTTCACAAGCGTTGGGCTCGGTCCCAGGCACCGCGTTGCCATGGATTGAGAGCTCGAGCATCAAGGGACTAATGCAGGCGCCCAAGTCGCTCTTTCAGGCCAACAAAGAGCACGCCGGCACCCGCGACTAGCAGCCGCTTCGCGCGGATACCGCGCACGCGGTCGTCGCCGTGGACGCTGCTGATGCCAGCCAGGAGGCCAAGAACTCGCAAACACCAAAGCAGCAGCCGCTCCGACGGCGATCTCGCCGCCGGTAGCGGACGCGCGCGGTCACGAAGGCGTGCGCGCCTCCCATGCCCGCGCGAGCGCGAATGTAGGTCCACCGGACCTGGCCATATGGAGCGGGGCGAGGGACCGCGAGCCTGCTCGTGCTGCTGGACGGGGCAGCGATTGCGGCGCGCGAGATCGGACCGTCTCACCGGCGTCTCGAGACGCTCGAGCCGTTCATCTGGGCAGCTTCTCGATCCTGTCGCCGCCAACAAACGTGCCGCCGTCAATGACCGTGCGATAGGCTGCAGGTTGCCAAGACCAGGGCGGCGTGCGGGCGTTGCCCGTGGATGTTAGGTAGGTGATGCTGATGCGGGCCGTCAGTCGGCGTAGATTCCTTCAGCTAGCGGGGGGTAGCGTCGCGGCGACGATGCTGTCGGACAGCATCGCCCGCGCGCTGGCCATCCCGGCGAACCGGGCTACCCGTTCGCTGAGGGATGTCGAGCACATCGTGGTGCTGATGCAGGAGAACCGGGCGTTCGATCACTACTTCGGCGTGCTGCGTGGGGTGCGTGGGTTCGGCGATCCGCATCCGGTGACGCTTCCTAGCGGCAGCCCGGTCTGGTACCAGGCCGACGGTGCCACCGTCGTGCCGCCGTTCCGCCCCGACGTCCGCAACCTGGCTCTCACGTTCATCGAGGATCTCGACCACAGTTGGAACGGGACGCACGAGATGTTCAACGGCGGCAACTGGGACCAGTGGCTGCCGGCCAAGACCACCACGTGTATGGCGCACATGCAGCGCTCGGACCTTCCCTTCCACTATGCGCTGGCCGACGCGTTCACCGTGTGCGATGGCTACCACTGCTCGATGCTCGGTCCGACCGATCCCAACCGGTACTACATGTGGACCGGCTGGGACGGGAATGATGGGCAGGGCGGCGGCCCGGTGATCGCCAACGACGAGCTCGGGTATGGCTGGCAGACCTATCCGGAGCGGCTGCAGGCGGCGGGGATCAGTTGGAAGATCTATCAGGACATCGGCGACGGGTTGGACGCCGCGGGTGTCTGGGGCTTTACCTCGGATCCGTACATCGGCAACTACGGCGATACCTCGTTGCTGTACTTCTTCAACTACCAGAACGCGACCGCGGGCAGCCCGCTGTACGAGCGGGCTCGCACCGGAACCGATGTCAACGAGAGCGGCGGCTTCTTCGACATCCTCGCCGCCGACGTCGCCAGCGGGCAGTTGCCGAGCGTGTCGTGGATCGTCGCCCCCGAGGCGTACACCGAGCATCCGGCATGGCCCGCCGGCTATGGCGCCTGGTACACGGCCGGAGTGCTCAACGCGCTGACTAGCGACCCCGAGGTGTGGTCAAAGACGGCGCTGCTGATCACGTTCGACGAGAACGACGGCTTCTTTGACCACGTCGTCGGGCCGTACCCCAGTGTCGGCGGCTTGGCCGGTCAGTCAACGGTGCCGCTCGATAACGAGCTGTTCGGTGGCATGGCCGGGACGCCGGGCGGCTCGGACGGGGTCGTCGGACCGTACGGTCTCGGCGTGCGCGTGCCGTTGCTCGTCGTCTCGCCCTGGAGCAGGGGTGGCTGGGTCTGCTCCGAGGTGTTCGACCACACGTCGCTGATCCGCTTCATCGAGGCGCGCTTCCGCGTCGGCGAGCCGAATGTCACTCCGTGGCGGCGCGCGGTGTGTGGCGATCTGACCTCGGCGTTCGATTTCGAGAGCGCGTCAGATCAAGTGCCTCCGCTGCCCAGCGTCGTCGCCTACAAGCCGAACCAGGGTACGACTCCGCCGAGCTACCACCCGGTGCCGCCGGCGGTCGGATCGGTCCCGACCCAGGAGCCGGGGCTGCGGCCATCGCGCCGGCTCGGCTACCGCTTCGATGTCGCCTTCGACGCCGACCCTGACACGCTCAACCTCGCGGTCAGGAACTTCGGCCGGCTTGGGGTCGGCCTCCAGGCACGGTCGCTGACGGTCGCCGGTGCGCCGTACACCTACACGATCGGCGCCGGTGACGAGCTGGCGGCGGCACTGCCGAACCCGGGGACCTACGACCTTAGCGTTTACGGTCCAAACGGGTTCTTCCGCCACTTCGCGGGGTCTCCTGCCACGGCGATGCGGGTCGAGGCGTATACCGACCATGGAGCCGGCAGGCTCACGCTCCGCCTCACCGACCGTGGCGCCCGCCCGCCGGTCATCGTCGAGGTCGCCGATGCGTACGGTCCCGACAAGCTCATCACGGTGAACGGTACGGCGCGGATCACGATCGACACCCGCCACTCCGGCGGCTGGTACGACATCGCGCTCAGTACGCCGAGCGACGCCAGCTTCAGCTACCAGCTCGCGGGTCGACTGGAGTCCGGCCACCGGTTGACCAGCGATCCGCAACTCGGCCCCCAAAAGCGCATCTGACAAGCGGATCTGATCATCGCCGGACCGTGATGATCAGGTCCGCGCTGCGCGCGGTCGGCTTCGTCAAGCCGTCCGCGAATTGATCGCCGGCGGATCTCAAGCGCGTAGCCAAGGAGGGCTCCCGGCTCGAGTGCGCCACGAGCATGGCGTGAAGGCAGGCGTGCGTCGTCGGCCGCAGCTGCCCAAGACCAGCACTCCGCCGTGCACGGTCGCCCGCCTGCGGTGGGAGCGAAACCAGAAGCGGCCCGAATTTGGTGGTCGCCGGGGTTGAGCAAGCAGCGGGACCGAGCTGCGTATGGACGCACTCGAAACCCCCTTTGCGGAGCCCTCGCGACGGCCGTCGCTCGCCTCTAGGCTGTCTGACGCTTGCTAACTCACGGAGCCGCATGTCGTCCCGAGTGAACTAAATGGGGTCTTCTGCTCTCGCGCGATCGGGCGAAACTCCGTGGGACTTCCGCTACGCGGGGTGCGGTGCGTCGGTGAACTCGCGGAACAAGCCCCTCACGACAAATGCGGTCTGCTCGCAATGTCGACGGTGTTATCCGCGATGCGCTCGACTGCACGGACGACGAGAATCATGAACATCGCCGACTCGCGTAATTCGAGCTCATCGCCAATCTCGACCGCACGGCTGAAGATCGCACGATTCAGCTGATTGATCTCCACATCTTGACGGACGAGGTCCTGGGCGACCGCGACGTTCCGCTCGGCGAAGGACCCTTTGGCCCGGGCGACCAGCCATCGGGTGAGGCGACCCATTCACTCAATCTCCTCCAGGATGTCCTTATCCTTTGGCGGCTGGTGGCCGTACAGCGGAATCAGCCAGGCGATGTTCACCCACTGGTCACCCATCCGCTCGATGCATCGAATCATGTGCAGCCGCACCGCGACGATCCGCCTGACGCGCGAGCAACGACAGCAGACCCTGAGGGACTTCGAGGTAGCGCCCGTCGATCGGGTCGTCGTCAGCAACCACCAAGGCTGCTAACTCGACGTCCTGGTACTTGAGTGACTCCAGCGCGTGAGTGGGTCCCGGCTGATCTCACGCGCAGCCGTCATTGGGCCGGCGTTCGTTGCTTCCAGCAGGCTGCCCAGCCTGTTCATTTTGCAGTTCGATCGAGAGCTGATGGCGGCCGCCATCAAGCCGGAGTTCGATCCGACGGATCCGACGCGTCGGGGGCATTTTCAGCGGGCGGGGGCTCTCGGAGTTCGCTCTCAGAAATGGCCCAAGCCGCGTTGACCAGCCCGATGTGGCTGAAGGCTTGGGGGAAGTTGCCCAGGAGCTCTCCGCTGACGGGATCGACCTCCTCAGCGAGCAGGCCGACGTCGTTGACGAAGGCAGCGGCCCGTTCGAAGACGGTGCGGGCCCGAGCCGGCTGTCCGGCCCGGGCCAAGGCCTTGGCCAGCCAGAAGGTGCACAGAAGGAACGTGCCTTCCTCGCCCTCGAGCGAGTCGTCGGACCGGTAGCGGTACACCAGACCGCGATCATCGGTAAGGCGTTCTTCGGTCGCGTTGATCGTGGCCAGTACTCTGGGATCGTCGGCGGGAAGGAACCCCACCAAGGGCAGCATCAGGCTGGAGGCGTCAAGGTCGTCGGAGCCGAAGGACTGGGTGAAGGCGTCGGCCCGGTCGCTCCAGCCTCTGGTCAGGATCGCCTCACAGATCTGGTCCTGGGTCTGCTTCCATGCCGCCACTCGGTCGGAGGCGTCGAGCCGGTCGGCTAAGGCCACCGCCCGGTCGAGGGCCACCCAGCACATCAGCTTGGAGTACAAGAAGTCGCGAGGCTCGCCCCGAACCTCCCAGATCCCTTGGTCTTTTTCTTGCCAGCGCCGGGCGGCGGTATCGGCCAGTTGGACGAGGAAACGTCGTGTGGCTGGTGCCAGAGCGGGGGGCGCACCCCACTTGTCAGGAGCGGCCAATGGCCGAACTCGTCGGGAGGCGTCGTCGAACAAGGTGGTCGGAGAGACAGTAAACGGCGCTGAGCAATTCGCCGTAGACGTCAAGCTGGCGCTGGTTCCAGGCACCGTTGCCGACCCGAACGGGGACGGAGTGTCGCCAGCCCTCCAAGTGCGGCAGCTCACGCTCGGTCAGGTCCCGTTCGCCGCCGATGCCAAACATAATCTGCAGGTCGCCACCCCGGTCGAGTGAGCCGGCCGCCGAGGAGGTCACATAGTTGAAGAACTCGTTGGCTTCGTCAGGGCAGGCCGCTACCCAAAGGGCCTGGATCGTGAAGGAAGCGTCGCGGACCCAGGCGTAGCGGTAGTCCCAGTTTCGGACGCCGCCCACCGCCTCAGGCAGCGAAGTGGTCGCCGCCGCGCAGATCGCGCCGGTGGGCTCAAACGAGAGTGCCTGGAGCACCCGTCCGCTGTGGTGCACCAGTTCTCGCCACGGACCCACGTAGGCCTGGTGGAGCTCCGACCACGACTCCCACGCCGACACAGTGTCTTCGAGCCGTGCGCCTATCTCGGATTGGCTCCAGACCTTGGCTGAGCCCGTCTCGGCCCGCTTGCCGTGGTGGAGGGCAAAGCCCGCGCTCTCGCCGCGGCGGAGCTGGAGCCGGCCTGAGACCGCCGACTGGTCGACGGTCAGCGCCGTGGGAGAAGAGAGGACGAGGACGTCGGTGCCCCCGAACGCAGCAACTCCACCGTCGACAGCATTGAGTAGGGGATGGACCACTCCGTATTCGGGGCGCGGGATGTACTCCAACAACAACTCGACTTCTCCTTCGACGCACGTCGCACGCCGCAGCAGAACATGCGGTGCATTCTTGCCGAGCTCATGCCCCCGGTTGCCGTCGCCCGTGGCCAGGGCGTCTGTGATCGCGACCGTACCGGTCGGCGTGCCGAACGTGGTCTCCAACACCATGGTGCGTTGCAGGTAGCGGCGAGTCACCTGTATAGCGGCCATGGCCCGAATTGACCAGTGGCCAGCTTCGTCACCGAGGAGGCGACCGAAGATCGAGGGGCTGTCGAAGCGCGGGAAGCACAACCAGTCGATCGACCCGTCCCGGCTCACCAGCGCAGCACTGTGCCGATCCGAAAGGAGCGCATAGTCACCTATAGGGGTCGTGCTCATGCGAGCTCCTTTGCCCGTACATCCCCGGGATCGCTATCTGGCAGCTCCGATCAAGCGGCAGGTCCCGCCCATTGTGGTCGGAGATCCAAGCTATCAGCCGTGGATGTTCAGCGTAGCGAGCCCCGAAAGACGAGGACCGAGCAGCGGGTGGTGGTCACGAAGTGCTCACTAACCGACCCGAGCAACTCCCCGGTCGCACGATTCAGAAGGACTTCGAAATCCAGGAATACCCGCCCCCGGGCACAACCCCATAATCCCCCACAGGCTGGTCCTCAAGCCGGGGCTGGTGGTTGGCGCGTAGAGCGGTCGAACCCGTCGCACAATCATCACCAGGCCGAGAGAGGAACCGGAGCGGCGATTGAGTAGACGAAGCAGTGGCGGCGCGGTCCGCCGAGTCTGATCGTGCATACGTGCAGCTGTCGCTCGTCGGGCCAACGTTTGCGTCGCCACTGATCTCGGGACAAATGATGCCGCCGTGCCATACCGGGGGGGGCGGCGGCGCCGGCGAGCGTCGCGGATGCCGCGCTAGGCGGGGCTGCCGCCGGTGACGGCAAAGAGTTGCACCGAGCGTTGGTGGGGCCGGGGCGCCCAGCTGGGAGGCGTACTGAGTGGGAAGCAGAAAAGCCAGGCGCAGCAAGCAACTCCACGTGCGATTGTGCGTTACGCTCCGTGCACGAGGGGGGAAGGAGCCCGACATCGAAGGAGTAGCGATCCGCGGTGGCCCGAGTCATGCGTCGACGTTCGTAAGGACGTGGGCGAAGCGTTGACAGGGGTACACGCGGGCTGGGCTATTGAGCCGCGAAATCAACAGGTCCGGGGTGCCGACGCCGTTGCGAAAGGCGGAAGGCAACATCGACGGCAGCGTTACCGCGAGTTGTCGTCAGACCCCGCGCGGTCATTGAACCTAGCTTCATGACGATTTATCCGGGCGCTCTGCGAGCCTACGTTCGTGACGCTATTCCGCTACACGGTCAGGCAGCCCGACCCGGCGAGGCCGTGGCTCGTCGTCGGCGACGCGCAGCATCTCGAGGTGGAGCTGACCTCAGCCGACGCGTTCGCCGCGTGGGCTTCAGAGCGCTGGCCGACGGACAGGTTCACGGTGACCCTTGATCCTGGGCAGGAGGAGAGGCGACTACGCATCGACGCGTAACCGGGTGTGCCGGTGCGCTTACGTGTAGTCGCCGCCCGGTGCGACTCGGTTGCTTGCAAGGCTTCGTCAGGGGCTGACATCCGGACGCGTAAACCCGCGAGGATCGCCGCCGAAATTCACGACGATTCTTCGACAACCTCAGCACGCTCGACGGTGCGCTCAGACGACCTCGCTGCGGCGGCGCGACCGGATCCGCCGACATCGAGCCAGTCTAAGCATGCGGTTGCAGATCCGTCATTCTGCACACCCCCAATGCGGGCCCTGGTTTCGGCGAATTTCGGGGCTCAAGCTGCGTTGGTATCGGGTCCGGTCGGCGAGCCCCCTACTACTACGCCTCGCCCCACGAGGCGGGGCCACCATCGCCGCAGTCGCGATGCGGGGGACCGGACTCGGCGGTGCGGTCGGATCCGGAAGTGCGGAACCGCACCACCCCAGGAGCCCCGCGCATGACTGTCGTCTATCGAGCCGCTCATTCGGCGAAGGACCTGCTCGAGGCGGATCTATTGGTGATTGCATCGAGTGTCACGCGTCCGCGTTGGACTTTCTCGACGATCTGGTCGGCGGTCTAGGTCCAGGTGAACGGGGTGGGGTTGGTGTTGTCCGAGGTGAGGTAGGCATCGATCGCTGCGATCAGGTCCGGCACGCTCTGGAAGACGCCGCGGCGGATCGCTTTGGTAGTGAGCGGGGAGAAGAACGCCTCGACGATGTTCAGCCAGCTTGAGGAGCTCGGCGTGAAGTGCAAGTGGAATCGGGGGTGCTTGGCCAGCCAGGCCTTGATTCGGTTCCAGGACGTGTTGCAGCTACGCGAGACCTTCGACCTCACCTCCGCGCCTGCACGAGTCAAATGCGTCACCCTCAGCCGATGGCACGACGGATGGGTCGGGTGGGCGCTTGTCTCATTCGGCCCGCTCCCGCCGGCGGTCAGGTCCACCGACGCGCCCCAGGACGCTCTCGCGAGAGCGCTGGCGGCCGCGCCCGGCCATGACGACCCAGGCGAAGGCGCCGGCGTTCGAGAACCACCCCGACCACGACCGCCCACTGACGTAGCTCGCGTCGCGCTCGCATCCCCTTGAGGACCTCGGAGCAACTGTCGCGACGAAACCACACAGGTCCAACTAGGTTCAAATGGGAAACTAGCGTGGGCGGTAACACCTGTGGTTGTTACCCCTCCGGCTAGAGGCGGCGGTCGGGGTTGATCTCGAGTTCGGCGAGTGCGACAGCCGGCGAGCGGGTCTCACACCTCGGCGAGCGTGAGGAGTAGATCACCGGGTCGGGTTCTCTTTACGGTCGATCGGGAGGGTGATCGCTCGCGTCTGACGAAGCGCCTCAGTGAACGCGGCGGAACACGCTAGCAAGCACGATCGAAAGCTCGCAGTTCGTGTTTCGATCCCGGAGTCTGGTGAAGGCCAGCTCCTTGCCAGTCAGCTCGAATCTGTAAGTGGCCGGTTTTCGGCACCCAAGGTATCGACAGCCCGCCGAGCCGGGCTTTGCCGAGCAGGCTGCGCTGTGGTCTCTGAACGTGATCTGTCGGCCCGTGATCGCGTAGAGGCCGGAGACGATGACGTTCTTGGATGTTTTGCCCGCGTAGTTGAAGGTGTATGCGCCGTTGTCGAGTCGGAGTGTCCACACGCCGTTCAATGCCCCGGATTGAAAGCCGTCGTGAACGTGAGTTCTGTAGACCCCGTTCAGCTTGTTTGGAGGGTCTCGCGCGGGCGGGCTGGCCCCTGCGGTTGCGCATGCGGAGGCGGTGAGGGCGGAGAGCACAACGGTGGCGGTTACGAGGAGCCTTCTCACGCATCCCTTCCTCGTCGAGGTATGTAAAGCGTAACGGCCAGCCCAAAGCTAGCCCGAACCGGCTAGTTTTGGCGGACCGTTTCTCAGCCGCGCTCCAGGCAGCTGCGCAAGATCACCGGGCCGATGGGTTAGGGAAATGGAGTTCCCGAAACCACGCGGGCGTTGTTGGGGTCTGCGGCGTCGAACACCCGCTCGCCCGCCGGGGCGGCGTCGAAGTCGATGGTCTGAATCGCCGCGCCGCCGATGAGCGTCTCGACGAGACCAGAAAGTCGCGCAGGCGAGTGTCGGCTCGCGAGGGCGCCACCAGTAGCGATGCCACGCTGGACGCGAGCGGGTAGCGCCGCGTTCACAGTCCAGTCACGTCGCGGTCACAGGCGCTTGACACGAGATTGCGCGCGATGCGGCGCAATGAATGGCATGCAGACACCGTTGATTGCGCACCGGTGCGGACGGGCTTATGGCCCCGACTCCTCGCGGCGGTCGCTGCGGACGGCGCTCGCCGGGGGGTCGCTCGGGGGCGTCGAAACGGACGTCTGCCTGACCCGCGACGGCGCGCTCGTGTGCTTGCACGACACCTGCCTGGCGGTAGGGACGACGCTGACTGGGTGGGCGCACGAGCGCTCCGCAGCCGAGCTGCTCGCGGGGCGGCTGCTCGACGGCGCCGGGCGGGCGAGCGGCGAGCGGCCGCTGCTGGTCGACGAGCTGCTCGACCTCATCCCGCCGGGTCTGACCGTGCAGCTCGATATCAAGGCGCACGCCGACGAGGCGCTCGCGCGACGCACGGTGGACGTATTGGCGAGGGCCCTTGCGCGTCGTGCCGACGCCGATCGGGTCGAGGTTCTCAGCTTCCACACCGCCGCGGTCGAGCGGGCGGCCTCGCGCGGGCTGGCCGCCCGGCTCGTGGTCTGGTGCGACCGTGCACCGCTCGCGCTCGCGCGGTGGGCGCTGAGCGCCGGGCTGCGCGGCGTGTGCGTCGAGCACTTCCTGCTCGACGCGCCGATCGTGGCGGCGTTGCGGGATGCTGGCCTCAGCGTCACGACCGGCACCGTCAACCACGCCGCGATCGCCGAGCGCGTACTCGCGCGGGCGCCTGACGCGCTGACGACCGACCGCCCGCATGAGCTCGCAGCAGAGCTCGCCGGGCGGCGGCCGCTCGCCGCCTGAGCGTCAGCGCTTCGCGAGCGTGCCGATGATCCGCGGGTGCCCGGCGATCTCTGGCGCGTCCACGAGCTCGAACCCGTCCAGGCCGCCGAGCCGGGCGAGCCGGTCGAGGCTCGCCGGGCTGAAGCCCCAGTAGACCGCGTCGTCGCGCGTGTACACGTCGCCTGGCTCGTGTACGCGCACGCACGGGTCGTCCGGATCGCCGCGCACGCCGTAGGTCTCAAGGATGATCCGCCCGCCCGCCGCGAGGCGCTCGCCGAGGACTCGCAGGAGCGCCAGCGGCGCCTCGACCCGGTGCAGGATGCCGAAGCACAACACGACGTCGAAGCGCTCCCCGAGGCTTGCGACCTCGAACGCGTCGAGCCGGCGGTACTCGACCCGGGACTGCAGCAGCTTGGCGATCGTCCGGAACCCAGCCGCCGGCTCGAGCTCGATCCCGAACCGGCTCGCGATCCAACCGACGTACTGCTCGTTGTCGATCGCGACCACACGGCCCGCGCCCCGGCGCTCGGCCAGGAACGCGTAGAAGCCGTCAAACGTGCCAACGTCGAGCACGCGCACGCCGGCCAGGTCCTCGGGAATCGCACGCAACCGATAACGGTGATCGCGGGCGATACCCGGCGTGTAGACGCCGGTACCGTCCAGCGCGAACGTGTGAAACCACAGCGGTACGCGCTCGAGCACGGCGCGTGCCTCCTGCGGGCCGAGCTGGATCGGCAGCAGATCCGCGACCGCCCGCTCCGCCGCACTCGTCTCGGGGATCGATTCAAGCTCCGCTGACGTGATGCGATCACCTCCTCGTAGTTGTGAATAACCTGTGAACGGCACAATAGCCACCGGGCGGCGATCGAGTTCCGCGGACGCTCACTGCTGCGAGCCCGCGGGCCGTCCGGCTTGGCGACCGGACAATGCCTGTGGTGTTGCAAAGCGCGCCGCGAAGCGCTAGCCTGCAGACGATTGTTGACAGTTCTCAGTCCGCAGGGCGCTTGAAAGAGAGCGCTTGAAGGAGTACGACTACATCATTGTGGGCGCCGGAACGGCGGGCTGCGTCGTGGCCGCACGGCTGACCGAGGACGACAGCACGCGGGTGCTGGTGCTGGAGGCGGGCAGTTCAGAGCAGGTGCGGGCCATGGCGACGCCGCCCTCGTGGCCTGAGCTCCTCGGCACGACGTCGGACTGGGCCGACGTCACCACCGCCCAAGCCGATACCGGACCGATCGCCTACCCCCGTGGCCGGGCACTGGGAGGATCCGGCGCGATCAACGCCATGGGCCACGTGCGCGGACACCGCGCGGTTTACGATGGCTGGGCCACCGCCGGAGTCTCGGGCTGGGCGTTCGCGGACATGCTGCCCTATTTCCAGCGCACCGAGAACGCGGAGCGGGGTGACCGCACGCTGCGTGGCAGCAAGGGCCCGATACGGGTGGGCCCGGTGCCTGAGGCTGACCGCCATCCCGTCGCGTCGGCATTTGCCAGCGCCCTGCGTGCCCTCGATTGTCCGGCTACCGACGACCTCAGCGGCCGGCACCAAGAGGGTGTGGCCTGGCCCGATCTGGCCATCGCAGGCGGTCAGCGGATCAGCTCCGACGTTGCGTACCTGCGGCCGGTCCTGCAGCGCGCGAACCTGACGGTGCACGCCGATAGTCTGGTCACCGGCCTGCAGGTGCGGCATCGCCAATGCACCGGGGTCAGCTACCTGCGCAATGGCGCACCAACCACGGCGCAGGCGGCGCGTGAGGTGGTTGTGTGCGCGGGCGCGATCGGCTCCCCGCAGTTGCTACTGCTGTCCGGGATCGGCCCGGCCGGGCAGCTCCGTGCCCTGGGCATCGACCCGATGGTCGATCTGCCTGACGTCGGGGAGCACCTCCAAGATCACCCGATCGTCATGGCATGCTACGCGTCAGATGCCGCGTTGCCCCGGAGTGAGTACAACCACGGGGAGATGTACGCCGCGCTGAGGAGCCCACTGGCCGGCGATTACCCGGACCTGCACCTTTTCCCAGAGCTGCGGCCGGTTGCCCCGGCCGGCCACAAGGCCCCGGCCTGTGGTTATGCCCTCGTGGCTGCGGTGGTCGCGCCGGCCAGCACGGGCTCGGTTCGGTTAGCCGTCGCAGACCCGAAGGTGGCGCCACTGATCGACCCTGGTTTTCTGCGCGACCAGCGCGACGTGGATCGTCTCGAGGCTGGGCTGTTGCTCATCCGCCGGGCCGCCGCGGCGCCTCCGTTGTCTCGCTTGCGAGCGGGCGAGGTCTACCCAGGCTCCGATGTCCGCACTAGTGCAGCTCTGCAGGACTACATCCGGCGCCGCGTTGGCAGTTACTGGCACCCGTGCGGCACCTGCCGGATGGGTGCAAACGGCGGTACCGTCACCGACTTGGAGTTAAGGGTTCACGGGATCAGCGGGGTGCGGATAGCCGATGCATCGGTGATCCCAAAGATTCCCAACGCCCACCCGAACGCGACTGTGCTCGCGATCGCCGAGCGCGCCGCCGACCTGATCCGCGGGCCGTCCGCAGATCGTGACTTGGCGTTGACGTCGTTGCCGACGGCCGCTGACCCGAGCGACAGCGTCAGACCGATGTCGTAGAGGCCGCGGGGGCTTCGAAGGTCGCCGTCCCGGGGCCCACGGGGCCTCGGGACCGACGTCGGCTGTCCCTGCGCGGCCAGCCGCGCATGCAGGTTGACGGCGCTGATGCAGAAGGCCAGCTCGAGCGCAGCACGGTCAAGAAGCCAAGGATGTGCTCGGCCGACTGCGCCAGCGCGTCGGACGCCAGGCTCACGCCACGGGATTCGAGCTCGCTCAGGGCCCTCGCCCCGGCCTCGTCCCGATCGGGGATCTGAAACGTGAACCCGGAGCGGTTGAGAAAGCCCAGTCGCCCGAACCAGCTCTGCTCCTTCGGCTTCCGGAGAACGTAGTCGCGGCCCTTGTGACCTGGCTGAGTCCTGCGTTCATCGAGACGTCGCTCTTGGCGCTCAGCGCGCCCAGCCGCGCCTCCAGCGCATCGAAATACTCGTCGTCGAGTTCCTCTTCGAGCATCGTGAAGAAGCGGCGAAACCCCGGCGAGCGGAAGCCTCCGGCGAGCTCGCCGCCAATGCCCTTCAGCCGAGGAGCGACCGGCGCAGCAATGTGTCCGGCCGGTCGAAGAACAGACCCCAGTATTCGCGCTTTTCACGGATGATCGCCTCGCGCGCCGAGGTCATGGATTTGCTTCACCGTTCCCCGAATGCTCGAGGCAATCCTGCAGCAGCTGCGGGCGGTACTCGATCTTGGCCGGATCGGTGAGGCTCGAGAGGACGACCCGTTTCGCCACCTCGAAGAGGAATTCCTCCCCGCCGCCATCGCCTGGAACACGATCTCCAGCTCGAGGTGTTGGACGAGAGCTTCGTGGGGTAGCGGCAGCGCGCGGTCGAGTTGCAGGTCCTGCTCGGGGTGTGCGAGGAGGACCTTCATCCCACCACGCGCTGTTGCAGTCGGTCGTAGCCCAGACTGTGTTTCTACGTCCGTGCCACCGCGTACGCGAGCCCGTCGGTCGGCTTGCGGACAATCTCGTACGTACGCACGGCGGGATCGTTCGGCAACACGGTGCTCGTCATTGCTCACGCTGCTCTCGCTTAGTGACGCCGGCGCATCGACGAACGTGACGTCTCCAACCTGGTCCAGATCAAACAGGATGCTGCCGTGCCCGCGGCCGCGCGCACGCTCAGCACCTGTCCCGCATCGACTATGAAGACGCGTTCCGCGTCGTCGGCGTCTCGAGTCCGGGGCCGGCGCGCACCGCCGAGCAATGGGCCCGCGGCGTCGTCGAAGACACGCCGGCGATCGTGCGCGCCAGCTTCTCTGTGGGTGGTGCGCCTTAGGTTTGAAGCTCGGCGCGCCATGGTCCCCGCGGCGGGTGCTCGGCTGGGAGATCTGGCGGGGGAGCCCCGACCACGTGCTCCTCGGGGCGGGCGGCCGGATCGGATTGTCGGGCGGGCTGCCGTTCAAGCGCGAGCCCGAGGGGATGCTGTTCGCGACCTTCGTCATTCAGCTGAACCCGGTTGCCCGCGCCGCCTGGACAGGGTCGAGTCACGACACCAGGAGGTGGTGCGGTCGCTGCTGGAGCACGCGGCCGGCCGAGATGCTCGGCGCCATTAGGCCGGCGGGGAGTTGCATTGGCAGGGAAGGGAGGGATGAGCGTTGGAGGGTGGGCTGGAAAGCGAACAATGTGGCCGCTTATTCGCCCACCCGCGGCGGATCAGACCCGGTACCTGGTGACCACACTCTTCGTCCCAACGGGTCGAGCAATGGTGACTTACCCGTGGGGCTCCTCACCGACGTCCGGATGTAGCTGCGAAGCCACCGCGGATGGGACTGACACGTCAGCTGGCGATGTACGGACCAAACACCGTGCAGACGTTCTTCTTATTGAGCGTCGTTGCATTGTCGAACGAGATATTGAAGGTTCCGACCTTGCCCGTGCTGGTCTCGAACACCACCGTTCCGGTGGCGTCGATTAGAATTAGAGGTCGGGGTCAGCTGGATTCCCTTGCGCTTGCTCGTAAGCACTGTGTTGTCGATGATGTGAACTCGACGGCCCCGTCGAACACTCGTCCGAAGATGTCAGCCGCGCTGGCCGACGTGAAGGCAAAGACGACCGGCGAGCCGTTCGTGGCACACCGTGCGTCGAGTAGGAGCCCGTCGATGTTGAAAAGAGTGGCAGTCTTGTTGTTCGGCGGGTTGATGAACGAGAACCCCTTCGCGCGTCGTCACTTTAGGCACCCGGCGGCCAGGCCGCCAACGACGCGATCAGCGCCGCGCGCTCGACGAGCGAATCGACCAGAACGTGCTCGTCCTCCGCGTGCGCGCCCCCACCCTCGGGGCCAAGCCCGTCGAGCACCGGGACCCCTCGGTAGGCGAACAGGTTCGCGTCGCTGGTCCCGCCAACCGCTCCCTCGCGAAGGTCGATGTTCAGCAGTGCTGCGGCCGCTCGCGTGTGGTCGGGGGCGCCCGCGATCGCCGGCGTGCGCTCCATCGCGGGCCGGTCGTGAACGCGTCCGACGACGAGCGAGGCGCCCGCTCGGACGGGCGCCAGGCGGTGAAAGCCGGGCATCCACTCGCTCCTGCTCGGCGCCTGAGCGCGCGCGGACGTCGAACAGAGCATGCGCCTCGGCCGGGACGGCGTTGACCGCGTCGCCGCCGCTGATCACGCCGGCGTTGATCGTCGTCCCCCGCTCCGGAGCCGCAAGTGGGCGTGCGCTGACGATCGCGTCGCACAGCTCCGCGATCGCGTTGACCCCTGGGATCGCCTGCGCGATTGTTAGCCTGCGGCGGCTCGGATCGGAGCGCCTCCCGATCCGTATCGTCATCCTGCTGAGCCCGGACGAGGAGACCGGTAGCGCGACCTCGCGCGAGCGCATCCTCGCGCAGGCGTTGAGCGCCTGCTGGGTTCTCGTGCTGGAACCGCCGCTGCCTGACGGAGCGCTCAAGACGGCGCGGCGCTCGGCCGTCCCGGCCGGCCAGACCGTGTCGTAGTGGCCCAGGATCAGCGCGTGGTCAGGTGAGCTCGGGCCGAGATCGAGCTCGAGCAGCTCGCCTTGAGGTCCCGGCGTCCGCATCAGCCGGCCCCCGAGCGAGGACAGCTCGTCCGCGAGCTGGCCGGCGGCCGGCGCCAGGGCCTCTGCGCCGGTGCCGCTCGGCGCGTCGACGGCTGCCAGCGGAGCATGAGCTGGATCAGCTCGCCGCGCTGCTGGGACGCCCCGCGCAGCAGCTCGGCGGCCAGGGCTCTCACCGCGGCTGCCCCTAGGACGCGCCGGCGTGTGCCTGGGCGAGCGCGTCGCGTACGCAGCGGCCGGTCAGCACGCGTACGAGCTGACGCTTGTACTCGACCGATCCGTTCGCATCGGCGACCGGCTCGGCCTCGTGAGCGCTGGCCTCGCAGCAGGCGGAGAGCTGCTCCTCGTTCGGCGCGACGGCGTCGATCCCCGCCAGGATCTGCTCGGCGGCGCGCAACCGTTGCGCGGCCACGCCCACGGACCCGACGACCAGCCGCGCCTCGGTTAGGACGCCATCCCGCACGGTCAGGTTGGCCGCCACGGTGATCGCGGGCCGCTCGCGGAATGACATCTTGCGGTGCGCCAGCGCGGACCCGGAGGCGGGCTCCGGGACGTGCACGGAGACGAGCAACTCACCGGGGTGTAGCACCGTCTGATAGGGCCCTCGCGTGAACTCCTCGACGGGGATCATCCGAGCCTCGGCGCCGCCACGGCGAACGTTGACCGAGCCACCCGCGGCGCCGAGGTACGTCGCCGGGTCGGAGTGGGGATCGGCAAAGCACAAGTTGCCGCCGATCGTCCCGACGTTTCGCACTCGGAGGTTGCCGACGTGGCGCTCCATCATTGCCAGCGACGGCCACCGCTCGCGTACGAGCGCCGAATGCTCGAGCTCGCGGTGGGTGGTGGCGGCGCCGATGCGAAGCCCGCCGTTTGTTTCGATGCCGCCGAGCTCGTCGATCCCCTTGACATCGACCAGGTCGGTGAAGTCGGTCAAGCCCAGCTTCGCGACCAGCAATAGCTCGGTGCCGCCACAGTACGGCTGCGCGTAAGGGGCCAGCTCGACGAGCAGCTCACTGGCGGCCTCGACCGTCGCTGGACGGTGTAGCCGGAAAGGAGCCAGCCTCACGGACACTCTGGGTAGTTGACAACGAGCCGGCGCGCTGCGCCGAGCCACGGGCACACTGTCGCTTCGATGGCCCGGACGGTAGACCGCTGTCTGCCGCTTGTCAACAGTTGACCTGAGTGCTATGCTCGCGCCACGAAAATTACAGCAGCGCGAGAGACTCAGGGCAGCGTGTGTCACACGCTCGTGGTAGGGGCACGGCGGCGTGTGTCGCTCAGGCCCGGTGCGAGTCTCACAAGGTGAGTCCTCTAGGCGAAAACGCGAGCTACACACCGTGTGTTCGCGCCAGTGTGCGAGCGCTCGGTACGCGGTCCGCGCCGAACTGATGCGGGCCCGAGGTAAATCGTGGGGAGCGGACGCAGCGTCAACCTTGGAGGAAAACGACATCAGCGAATGTCTCGTGTCCACCCAGTGCACTGTGGACATCCGATCTTCACCCTGCCGTGGTCATCGAGGAGCGCTTCCACGATTTTGGGGCTTTTCAGCACAACCGTCTGAAGGGAGGACTTCATGAACCAGCCAAGCTTCACACTTACAGCGGGTCCCGTGGTGGCGACCGAGAAGGTGCTCGGGGCGCTCGGCACGCAGATCGTTTACGACTACGACGAGATCTTCCTGCAGCGCTTCCGCGACACCCAGGCGAAGGTCGGTCAGGTATTCGGGACGGCCGCCGACGTCGTGCTGATGCAGGGTGAGGCGGTGCTCGGACTGGAGGCGGCCGCACGGGGCCTCGTCACCCCGGGCACCAAGTGCGTCAACCTCGTGTCCGGCGTCTACTCGAAGTGGTTTGGCGAGCGGCTGCAGGCGCTGGGGGCCGACCTCGTCGAGCTCGAGGCGCCGTACGACAGCTGCATCGACCCGAGCGACGTCGAAGCTGCCCTGCGCGAGAACCCGGACGTGACGATCGTCTCGGTGGTCCATTGCGAGACGCCGTCGGGAACGCTGAATCCGGTGGGAGAGATCGGGCCGATCGCCCGCGCCCACGGGGCTATCACGATTTGTGACGCCGTCTCGTCGCTGGCCGGGGATGAGCTGCGCCCGGACGAGTGGGGCCTCGACATCTGCGTCTCGGGACCGCAGAAATGCCTGGGCGCGACCCCGGGTATTTCGCTCGTGACCGTCAACGAGCGAGCGTGGGACGCGTTGCGGGCGAACCCGGGCGCACCCCGCCGCTCATACGTGTCGCTGCTGGATTGGAAAGAGCGGTGGGAGGAGCAGGGCCAGTATCCGTACACCCCGTCCGTGACCGACGTCACAGGACTGGAGGCGGCCTGCGACGAGGTGTTGGCCGAGGGCGTGGCGCAGTCGATCGCCCGGCACGGACGTGCCGCGCGCGCCTGCCGCGCGGGCGTGCAGGCGGCCGGGCTTGAGATCTGGCCGCGCAGTGAAGAGATCGCCGCTTCGTGCGTGACCTCGGTCAAGCTCCCCGACGGGGTCGATGAGGCGGTACTCCGCAAGACGATCCGTGAGCGCTCGGGAGTGGTGATCTCCGGAGCTCAAGGCGATCTGGTCGGGAAGGTGGTCCGCATCGGCCACATGGGGCTCGCCTCACGGTCGCTGTACCCGCTCGTCGGCGTATGTGCCCTCGCCGAGGGCATCCGCGAGCTTGGCTACTCGGTCGATATCGGCGCCGCCGCGGAGGCGACCATGGCTGAGCTGACCCAGCCGGCGACGACGGCGGCCTGAGGGCCTGACCCGGATCCGGCGCCCGCCATCGGTCGGCGCCGACGGCCGGATTCGAAGCCGAGCGATGGCGCGGTGGAAGTCAGACACCGTGTGCCGCGCGCGCGCGAGACGGCGGTCGGCCGTGACGGGCGCGCTCATGAGCTCGGGAGCCAAGCGAGGCCGTCGCCCCAGGGGGCGAGTCAGGCCGTCGTACACCGCGCCCGGCCGAGCTGGCCGCCACCCGGCCGGAGTGGCCTTCCGAACGGAACTGGCGCTTAAACGTGCGGCCTTGGCGTACCTTCGTCCGTCGCCCGGCCACGACGCCGAACCGTCACCGCCCGGCCCTTCCTCATGTTGAGCCATGGTTAGCAATCGCGCGTGCGAGTTGTCAACAGTTGACTGACATCGTAGACTCGTGACATTCGAGATGCGATTGGCCAGCCAGCCCGAGATTGAGGGGGTCCGCCGCCCGAGGTCAACAGACGTCCTGACCACCAACGGGCCGGCGACCGAGCGGGGAACCGAACGACCCGGCGTGCCCTACGCTGGGACGAGGGAAATAGCAATGCAGAAGGGCCGAGCCTTACGGCGGTCAAATAGACGATGTTGGCCGCGGGTCTGATCACGATGGTGGTCGGCGCCGTTGGATGCGGGTCATCGTCCAGCACCAGCTCCACGTCGACCGCGGCTGCGAGCTCGTCGGCGGCCGCGAGTTCCGCCGCTCCCAGTTCGTCGTCGAGCACGCCGATGACCGTCGACGTGATGCTGTTCGGATCGGCTAACGACGTGTCGTGGAACCAGTCGACGCCCGATGCCGTGGCCGCCGGATGCCGTGCGGGTATATCGGCCGGATGCGGCTGCAGATCAGGAAGCGCCCCTGGCGACGGCCGAGGTGCCAATTCGCAATAAGGAGACCATGTGATGTCTACGGACACCTCGATATCGCCAGATGCTGACCATGACGGCCGCATCACGCGTGCGAAGTTTCTGGCAGCCTCCGGTGGCGCCTTTGCCGCGGGCTTGCTGGCAGCCTGTGGAAGCAGCTCGAACAGCCCGAGCGCTTCCACCACCACGAACAACGCCGCTGCGTCAGGGGCCGCCAACGGCGGCACGCTCACCAAGGGCGGCACGCTCAACATCTACACCTGGCCAAGCTACTTCGCGACGAAGAACCTGAACACGTACAAGCACGAGACCGGCACCACGATCAATATCTCGACGTATGACTCCGAGGACGTCCTGTTCGCGAAGATGAACTCGGCAGCCGGGAGTGGCTTTGACATCGTGATTCCCTCAACCGGCTGGGTCTTCCTGATGGCCCAGCGCGGGATGTTGGCAAAGCTCGATCATTCCCGCCTGCCTCTCCACTACCTGAATCCTGCGTTGCTCAACAAGCCTTACGACCCGGGCAACCAGTATTCGATTCCCAAGGACTACGGCGTCGAGGGAGTCGTGTACGACCCCGTGGCCGTAGGCGGCACGATCAAGACGTGGCAGGACTTCCTTGACGCCGGTGAGAAGCCAAACGTTCGCGGAAAGGTACAACTCTCGGCCTCGGCGTGGGAGGTCGTCACGATCCCCCTTTTTGCAGCCGACGGCGATTTCAACACCAAGGACACAACGAAAATAAAGGCCTACGGCGACCAAATGAAGGCGTGGGCCAAAAATGTAAAGGAGTTCAACGGCTTCGACATCACCGGCCCTGTCCGCGGGTCAATTGCTCTCAGCCAGGTCGACCAGGGCGTCGCGCGTCAATGCCTTCTCCAGAACAAGAACCTAAAATGGGTCTTGCCGGGGCCGACAGCGGAATTGTGGATCGACAATTACTCTGTCCCTGTCCACGCCCCGGATCCCAATCAAGCTTATTCGTTCCTAAACTTCCAGCTTCAGCCTACCCAACAGGTCACCGACACGCAGTTCATCGGTTACCCAACGGCACTGGCGGGCCTTCGGGCGAGGCTGCCGAAGAACCTTCAGCTGACCGACTTGATCTTCGGCGGCACAAACGTCCCCCTTGACAAGCTTCAGGAGTTTGTCGTCGATCCGCCCATTCTGCAGCTCTACGAGAATCTCTTCACGCAGATCCAAGCGGCGGCCGGCGGGTGAGCTAAGGAGAGAGTGGCCCTCGTGGGCGCGACTGTTCCGCGCACGCCGAGGTTGTCCGAGGTCTCGTAGAACTTTGAATGGCGGTCCTCCCGTCCCGTCCGCTCCGGTTGGGAGCGTTCGGGGTGTCAAGAAGTCGGAGACGACAGGAGGAAACCGCCATGAAGAAGGTATCCGGCCCCAGATCGACACGCCCGCGGAGGAGCGTGAAGGCTCGCTCCCTGCGGAGATTCAGGAGGCGCTGGGTGAGCTGGTCGGGGCTGCGAGGGAGGGACTGCTCGCGCTGAGCGTGAGCGTCGGGCTCGGCGTGGTGCACGAGTTGATGGAAGCGGAGGTCGATCAGGTGGTCGGCGCGAAGGTCAAGCACAACCCGGATCGGACGGCGAGCCGCCACGGTCATGAGCGCGGGTCGATGACGCTCGGTGTTGGCGCCTGAGCGGCGTCGTGTGACAGGCAACGAGGGGAGCGGTGATGAGCGGCATGGTGTCGCAGACGGGCGGACGGGCGAGGGTCGCGGCGATTTACGCGCGGGTGTCCTCGGAGCGCCAGCGCCAAGAGCAGACGATCGCCAGCCAGACCGCCGCGCTGCGTGAGCTGGCCGAGCAGTGCGGCCTGGTCGTCCGGGACGAGCTGCTCTTCGAGGACGATGGGTTCTATGGTGCCAACTTGCAGCGGCCCGCGCTCGAGCGACTCCGCGACCGGGCGTTCGACGGGTGCTTCGAGGTCGTGTTGTGTCACGCGCCGGACCGGCTGGCGCGCCGCTACGCCTACCAGGTGTTGCTGCTCGAAGAGCTCGCGCGCGGGGGAGTCGAGGTTATGTTCGCGAAGGAGCCGGAGCGATCGGGCTCCCCGGAGCACGAACTGCTGCGCCAGTTCCAGGGGATTGATCGCCGAGTACGAGCGAGCGCAGATCGCTGAGCGGTGTCGCCGTGGGAAGCTATACCGCGCGCGAGCCGGCGCGGTGTCGGTGCTCTCCAACGCCCCTACGGCTACCGGTATGTCAAGCGGACAGAGCACGCCGACGCGTTCTACGAGATCGACGAGCTCGAAGCACCGATCGTGCGGGAGATCTTCGAGCGCTACGTCGAACGGCGCGAGTCGATCGTCCAGATCGGCCGGGCGCTCAGCGAGCAGGGCGTGCCGACCCGGACTGGAACGCGGCACCGGGGATCGTCGACGATCTGGGCGATCCTGCGCAACCCCGCCGACACCGGTCAGGCGGCATACGGTCGTCGACGCGTGACCGGCGAGCCGAGGAAGCCGATGCGGCGGATGCGCGAGCGAGGCCGGCATTCCGGTCGCTCCGCCTACGAGCACGTCGGACCCGAGCACTGGCTACGGATCCCGATGCCGGCCCTGATCGGCGAGGAGCAGCACGCGCTCGCTCAGGAGCTGCTTGAACGCAACAGCCGACTCTCACCGCGCAACACGCGCAAGCCATCAGTGCTGCAAGGGAACCTCGTCTGCCGCGAGTGCGGCCACTCCTACTACCGCAGCTCCACACGCAGCAAGACCGGGAACGTTCACCACTACTAGCGCTGCTCGGGCACTGACAGCTTCCGACGCCCCGAGGGCCGCGTCTGCGCCGCTCGCCCCGTTCGCATCGACGAGGTCGACGAGCCGGTCTGGCCCAGGTGCTCGCGCTAATGAAGAACCCCGAGCTGATCAAAGACCGAGATCGACCGGCGGCTCCAGGCGCTCCGCAGCGAACACCCCGCCACCCGCCGCCGCGACGGACTCCAACGCGACCTGATCCGTGCGCAGCATGCACTGCGCAGACTGATCGACGGCTACCGTGGCGAGGTCCTGCTCGGCGACGACGAGATCACCGTCCGCCACTCAATCCCGCTTCCCACGAACGGACAGCCACGCGGTTCGCTACTGCATTCACAACGTGTTGCCGCCGTCGATCACGAACAAGATCGCCTGCTCGGGATCCAGGCCCCGGTCGACCAGGTCAGCCACGGCGAACTTACGCGTCGAGACACCGGCCAGCATCCGGTCCATCACCGCCCTGGTCAGCGGATCACGATCCGCGAAGTATTCGTAGCTCTGGACCGGCAGTTCGTGCTCATCATCGGCCGTGCGCATCCTCGGACGGCTGACCTCGACCCGCCGGCCGCGCGAGTAGCCACCAGAAAGCCGTCCGCGTGGCCGCCGGTGTGGCTGACCATAACAATTGAGAGAAGGTCTGGTCCGCCTAGGGATCGATGAGGTGGGGAAGGTCGCCTCGCAAATCGGACGCCTCTCGAGCGCCGGCTCTCGTCGGCACTGCGTTGGAGCCAATATGGGTATTAAGCGGAACGGCCAGGGGTCCCGTGGCGAGCCAGTGCCGCTCTGCGCCTGGGCAAAAGTGCTGATCTCCAACGCGTTACCTTCAGACACGTGGTTACCTCGCGCAGCGTCAACGCGTATGGACGATGCTGTCTATAGCTGGAGAGTAGACCTCCTCGAAGAGCCGGGTCCAAAGAGTCGTCACAAGCATCGACGCCGCGAGGCCAGCCGTCGCGCCGCTGAGATCGAGAGGAGGCGACAACTCAGTCAAGTCAACTCCCACTAACGGTGAACTTTGCAGGGTCTGGCAGACCTCCAGCAGCTCGGACGGACTTAAGCCGCGGACCCCGCCTTGATTTCCCGTTCCGAGAACCGTGGACCGAGCCCCTGCATCGATGTCCAGCGTCGCATACAGGCCGTTGCACCCAGCCAGGGCGCGGTCGAGTGCAGGGCGCAACGTGTCGCTAACGCCGCGCTCCCAGACTTCCTGAGCTGTGATGACTTGGATCCCGCTGCGACTCGCGTATTGCCACTCGTCAAGGATTTGCAGACTTTCGATGCCATAAATGAGAACATGTTCCGGCTCGACCACGCGATCTTCTACCAAACGACGCAGCCAGGTACCGCCATTATGCGTGCCAAAGTCCGGCACGCGATCTCCAAGGTCCAGATGCATGTCCAGCGACAGAAGTGCGGTCGTTGCATCGGAGCCGTGAACCGCACCTGTAGCCGATGGAAGAGAAAGAAAGTGATCGCCGCCCAACACCACCGGCAACGCGCCGGCCGCCGCAATAGCTTGTACAGCTGTCGTAATCCGCTCGCTGTTGACACTGAGATCCGGAGTCATCACTAGATCGCCGAGGTCGTAAACCGACGCGCCGTGATATTTGTATACCCGTCCAGCGTCCACATCTATAAGCGCTTCGCCCGGACCGGTCGCGCAGTACCTCTCGGCGATATAGTGCGTCAAGAGGGTGGCCTGACGGATGGCGTGGGGACCTGCGCTCGTTCCGGGTCTGGAAATCTTCGTAAGTTCATGGGGTACGCCGAGGACGGCGATGTCTCCGGGCTTTAGGTCGCCGACGGCGGCGCGAGCTGCTCGGAGAAAGGTGTCGCCCTGAACTGCTGGTGATAGCTGCCCCATTTCCGCTCTCCTCTCAACGGTCGGCTTAGGTATTACTTGGCATATGTTGGGATCCGCGCGCCGATTCTAGGCGGGTCCGAGGCTGAGGACCACGGTCTTGAGCTCGGTGTACTTGTCGAGGGTCTCACGACACGTCTCGCGACCCCAGCCCGACTCCTTGTAGCCGCCGAACGGCAGCGCCGAGTCGCACGCCTGGTAGCAGTTGATCCAGACTTGGCCCGACTCGAGCTCCGCGGCCAGTCGGTGGGCCCGGGTCACATCTTGGGTCCACACGGCGGCGCCGAGGCCGAAGCGAGTGTCGTTGGCCACCGCGAGCACTTCCTCCTCGCTCGTGAATCGGATCGCGTTAACCACCGAGCCGAAGATCTCCTCGCGGGCGACGCGCATGTCGCTGGTGGCCTTGACCATCGCTGTCGGCTCGACGAAGTAGCCGATGTCGCCCCAACGCCCGCCCCCGGTAAGGATCTCTACGCCCTCCTCGCGACCGATCTCGGTGTACCCCGAGACGCGGTCGAACTGCTCTTGGGAAACGAGCGGGCCCATCTGAGTTTCGGGGTCGAGGCCCGGGCCCATGCGCAGCGATTTGGCATAGTCGGCGATCCCGCCGACGACGTCGTCGAACTGCTGCTCATGGACGTAGAGGCGCGCGCCCTGGACGCAGCTCTCGCCCTGGCAGGAAAACACTACAGCGCAGGCCCCCGCCGTGGCGGCCGCCGTATCGGCGTCGGCGAAGATGATATTGGGCGATTTTCCACCCAGTTCGAGCGAAACGCGCTTGAGCGTGTCAGTGGCAAGGCGGGCAATCAGCTTGCCGGTATCGGTCGAGCCCGTGAAGCTGATCTTGTCGACCCCCGGATGGCGCACCAGCGCCTCGCCCGCCTCCTCGCCATAGCCGGTGACGTAGTTGATAACGCCCTCGGGGATCCCTGCCTCGAGCCCGAGGAGGGCCAGGAGCGCCATCGACAGCGGCATCTGCTCGGCCGGTTTAATCACCATGGTGCAACCGGCCGCCAGCGCCGGTGCGAGCTTCTTGACCACCGCGAGAAGCGGCAGGTTCCAAGGCGTGATGGCGCCGACGACGACGACCGGCTCGCGGAGGGTGTAGGAGTGGAAGGCGCCACCGAACGAGGCCGGATGCGAGATCGGGATCGTGTCGCCGGTCAGCTTGGTCGGCCACCCGGCCATGTAACGCAGCATGTCGACCGTGAACGGCACATCGAAGGAGCGCGCCTCGTTGATCGGCTTGCCGTTGTCCAGCGAGTCGATCTGAGAGAAATCCTCGAGACGGGCCTCGATCAGGTCGGCCAGGCGCCAGATCGTCTTGCCGCGCTCCTGCGGCGTGACGCGCTTCCAGGGCCCCTTTAGCGCGCGGCGGGCCGCGGCCACGGCGCGGTCCACATCCTCGTCGCTCCCGCGCGGGGCGCGGGCGATCTCAGTCCCGGTGGCCGAGTCACCGGAAAGCTCTCCCCCGAGGCGGCCTGCACCCACTCGTCTCCGATCAGCATCGAGGTCGTCCCGTGCGTGTACTCTCGCGCTGTTTCTGACAGCGCTGTTGCCGTCATGCCATATCCCTCCGTAGCTCTAGCTTGTATCGACTCTCGCGCGTCGATATTGTAGCCCTCCGGTTGGCTGTAGACAACCGGCAACCGACATTTTGACCAACGCATCTACACGCCCAGCAGACGAGCGGATCAACGCCGCCGTCGGCGCCGCGTGCGGGGTGATCGGGGAAACCGCGGAGTTTTTGCACACCCACCCCGAACCGGGGCACGAGGAGCACGCATCGGCCGACCATCTGGCGCGGTCGCTCGGAGCGGCGGGACTCGGCGTTCAGCTCGGTATGGCGACGGCGCTGGGCGCGGACCTGGTCGGGACACACGAGGGCGCCACGGTCGGCCTCGTCCGCGTCTATGACGCCGTCCCGGCGCACAGCGACGACGGAACGCTGCTGCCCGACCATTCGTGTGGTTGTCATCGCGCCCTCGCCCCGGCGTCGTCGGGCCCGCCCGCGCCCTGGGCGAGGTGCGCGACGAGCTCTCGGGCCGGATCGTCGTGCTCGGTTGCGCGGCCGACGAGATCCAGGCTCCGCGCACGGCTCGTGACGGCGGGGGCAAAGTGCGCGCAGCCGCGGCGGGTGCGTGTGACGTCCTGGATGCGCTCTTGTACACGCATCCGGAGTTCATCAACACGGTGTGGGGGAAGTCCCGCTGGCTGCGGCGAGAGCAGCCCCGGCTCGTCAGCCCCCGTTCGTTGCGCCCGGGGGAGGGGCAGCAGGCGGGCGACATGATCCGGGCCGCACTGCAGCCCAGCGCGGCGGAGCCTGGCGACATCGTGATCGAGCGAATCGACTCCGAAGGTGACGTGGAGGAGGGTTGCCGGACGGTTACGCGCTCGATTCCTTCGTGTTCGTCGACGACGAGCCGGCGCGGGAGCGGACCAGCGCCCGGCTGCACGAGTCCGTCCCGGGCGCCGAATGGAGCGCGCTGGGCCTACTCTACGCGGGCATCCGTCGCGACCCGCCATGGCCGCCGCGGTGAGCGAAGCCATGCGCAGCGCCGGTCGTACCGTGGTGGACTCTCCGCCGCCACTCCCGTTCGCGACCGGTTTCGGGAACATCACGCAGCGCGTGCCGGGGCGCTGATCGGCGTCGGGCGCAATGCGGGCTGGGCGTTCGACACCGAGAAGGCGCGCGGCAGTTCGCCTCCCCGCCGGGTCTAGAGTCGGCGAGCGTGATCGCCACTGTTCTCGCACACGCCGGCGGTACGGCTGACATGACGCGGGCGTGTCGGCCACCAACCCGAAAAAGCAGACGTCTGACCGGAGGACCATGACGACAACGACCAGTACGTCCTCGACGATCCCGGCGCTGATCGGCGGCCAGGCCGCGGCGGCGCGATCCGGGGAGACCATCGAGGCCCGAAATCCGGCTACGGGCGAGCTGATCGGTCGGATCCCAAACTGCGGCGCGGAGGATGTCGATCGAGCCGTCGCGGCCGCGCAGGAGGCGTTTCCGCCCTGGCGAGCGCTTCCGGCCCCAGAGCGGGCCCGCTGTCTCTACGAGCTCGCAAGCGCGGTCCAGGGTGCCCGAGAGGAGCTGGCGCGGATCGATTCCGACGATAACGGCACCCCGGTATCGGAGATGGAGAAGGACGTCGACATCGCGGCGGCGCAGCTTCGCTACTTCGCCGGGCTGGCCCTGAACGCCGAAGGCAAGACGGTGCCGACCGGCTATGACCGGGTGAATTACACGGTGCGGGAACCCTTCGGCGTCGTCGGACGGATCATCCCGTTCAACCATCCGCTCCTCTTCGCGACGATGAAGATCGCGGCCCCGCTGGTCGTGGGTAACACGCTCGTCCTCAAGCCATCCGAACACACCTCGCTGTCGGCGCTGCGCCTGGCCGAGGACTTTCGGCGGATCTTCCCGCCCGGCGTGATCAACGTGATCACCGGTTATGGCCGCGATGCGGGCGACGCGCTGGTGGCCCACCCGGCGGTCCGCCGTCTGGCCTTCATCGGCCTGGCCGAAACCGGCCGCGCGATTCAGGCGCGTGCGGCCAGCGTGGGCGTCAAGACGGTGACGCTCGAGCTCGGCGGCAAGAACCCGATCGTGATCTTTCCCGACGCAGATCTGGACAAGGCAGTTGACGGAGCCGTGCGGGGGATGAACTTCACCTTCCAGGGACAGTCGTGCGGATCCACTTCCAGGCTGATGGTTCACCGCGACATCCGCGCAGAGTTCGTGGGACGCCTCGTCGACAGCATCGGCGGGCTCAGGGTCGGCCTGCCACGCAACCCCGACACCCAGGTCGGGTCACTGGTGAACAAGGCGCAGCGAGACAAGGTGGCGGGTTACGTGGAATTGGGCCGCCAGGAAGGAGCCCGTCTGCTCGTGGGCGGCTCGGCGCCGGCCGACGCCGAACTGGCCAACGGCTTCTTTCTCTCCCCCGCTGTCTTCGAGGGTGTCGAGCCCCAGATGCGGCTCGTGCGCGAAGAGATCTTCGGACCGGTGCTGGCCGTGATGGAGTTCGACACCTACGAGTCGGTCCTGGCGGTGGCCAACGACACGAGGTTCGGTCTGACCGCGAGTGTCTACACCCGGGATCTGAAGACGGCTCACTCGTTCGCGCGTGACATCGAGGCCGGCTTCGTGTGGGTCAACGACAGCGGTCGGCATTTCCTAGGCACGCCGTTCGGCGGTTACAAGGACAGCGGCGTCGGGCGCGAGGAGGACACCGAGGAGCTGTGCTCCTACACGCAGGTCAAGAACGTGAACATCTCGTTCGAGTAGGCCCGGATTGAGCATCGATCCGCCGATGCCCGCGAGCGATCCCTGCGAGCTGCACGTCGGGGTCGAGATCAGGATACGTTCACCGACCTCGTCGTGATGGACGCGACGGGACGGATTACGAGCGAGAAGGTTCCGACTGTCACCGAGCAGCTCGAGCAAGGGGTGCTGGACGGTCTCGAGCGGCTCGCGGGCGCGCGGCTCGACGGGCTGCTGGAGCGAGTCGCGACGCTCGGCCACGGCATGACGCAGGCGACGAACGCACCGGTCGAGCACAACGGGGCGAGAACTGGACTGATCACGACGCTCGGATTTGGCGACACGCTGGTCATCCAGCGTCTGCTCGGTTTCACGGCCGGCGTGCCGAGCCAAGAGCTCGGTTACTACAGCCGGCGCCGGCTGCCGGATCCGATCGTCCCGCGCCACCTCGTCCGCGAGGTGGCGGAGCGCGTCGATCAGTCGGGTCGGGTCTTGCCGGCGCTCGACGAGGCGCACGCGAGAGCGTCGATTATGTCGTTGCTCGAGGACATCGACACCTTGGCCGCGGCGCTACTGTGGTCGTTCCGCAACCCGGAGCACGAGCGGCGGATTCGTGAGGTCGCGCGAGAGCTCGACGGTCGGATTGCTCGTCTCGCGGTCGTGCGAGGTCGCGCCGGTGATCGGTCAATACGAGCGGATGGCCGCGACGGCACTGAACGCCTACGTCCGCGCGCGAGTGGCAAGTTGCCTCGAACCGCTCGAGAACCGTCTGCGCGAGCACAGCTTCCGCGGCGCTTTTCGCGTGCTGAACAGCGTCGGTGGCGTGATGAGCGTCAGCGATCCGGTCGAGCGTCCTGTGCTCCTGCTCGGCAGCGGACCCGCCGGCGGGGTGATCGGCTCACGTCACCTGGCCGACGAGCTGGGCGACCGCAACATCATCACGACAGATATGGGTGGCACGAGCTTCGACGTCGGCTTGGTCGTGAACGGGCGACCGGTCGTCTCCGCCGTGACCGAGGTCGGCAAGTATCACGTCGCCGCGCCGATGATCTAGATCCGCGTCATCGGCGCCGGCGGAGTCTCGATCGCCAGCGTGCGCAACGGGCTGTTGGAGGTCGGCCCCGCCAGCGCGGGTGCCAGCCCCGGACCCGTCTGTTGCCGGCGCGGGGAGGGAACGGGTGACCGTCACCGACGCCGATCTGGTGCTGGGCATCATCAGCGCAGTCGCGTTCCTCGGTGGCCGCATGCCGTTCGACCGGAGCACCGCCGCCGCGGCCATCGAAGAACAGATCGCTCGTCCCCTCGGGCTCGGCGTCGAGGAGGCGGCCGCCGGCATCCGGCGCGTCGTTGGTTCGCAGAGGGCGGACGCGCTGCGCGAGCTGACGATCGGGCGCGGTGACGATCCGCGCGACCTCGCCCTCTACGTCTACGGAGGCGCGGGCCCAGCCCACGCCGCCGACTTTGGCCGCGAGCTGGGGGTGGCCATGATCATCATCCCCGCGCCGTCGATGGTCTAGTCGCTTACGGCGCGTTGGCCTCCGATGTGCTCCGCACGGCCGAGTTGTCGGTCTTCTCCGCGGCGGCGGTGCACGAGACGCCTGGGAGGGGATCGACGGTTCGGCCGTGGAGGGACACTACGAGCGCCTCGAGGCCACGTGCCGAACGTTGCTCGCGGCCGACCGCGTTGCCGCCGTCGACGCGATCCGCCGACGTTCGCTGCCAGCGCCAGACCCACGAGCTGATCATCGAGTACGACGGAGCGAACGGGAACGGCGGTGGCTCGGTCGAGCGCCTCGTCGGTCGGTTCCAGCGGGTATATGAAGACCTTCGGCGAGGGGTCGGGTTTTCGTGCAGCGGGACTCGAGATCACGACGTTGCGCCTCGGAGCGGCAGGACGGACGCCGAAGCCGCAGCGCGCCGCGGCGCGGCCCGCGGTGCGCATGGCGTACGACGCCAGCCGGCGGGATTTCGTCCTCACGCCTATCTGTCAGTGGCGCGGTCTCGGCGTGGCTGACGCACTGGGCGGTCCCGCGGTGGTCGAGCACGCCACTACCATCGTGTTCATCGGCGGGACCCAGGAGGCAGGCGTGGATCGGCACGGAAAATGTGATCGCCCGGGCACCGGTGGCGACCGATGACCAGCGCCGAGCTAGTCGCGAGTGCCGTCGCCGAGGCGGTCGATCCGATCACCTTCGAGGTGGTCCGCGGCAAGCTGGCCGCGATTACCGAGGAACAGGCGATCACCCCGAAGTCGGTCTCCAGCTCACTGGTAGTGACGGAGGCCACCGATTTCAACACTAGCCTGCACCTGGCCGACGGTTCGATCGCCACCATGGGTCAGCAGGTACTACTGCACACCGGGACGATGTCATCGGTCATCCGCAGCATCATCACAGACTTCTCGGATTGTCCCGGGACCCGCGAGGGTGACATGTTCATCCTCAACGATCCTTACCGGGGAGCGGTACACCAATCCGACGTGCCGATCGTCGCCCCAATCTTTCACGACGGCATGCACGTCGCGTGGGCCCGTTCCCATGCCCACCAGCTCGACGTCGGCGGGATGAGCTTCGGAAGCTGCGGTGAAGGCGACCGAGATCCAGCAGGAGTCGATGCTGCTGCCGGGGATCAAGCTCGTCGAGGGCGGCGAGCTGCGCGAGGACCTGTGGCAGATGATCATGGGCGTGACCCGGCTTCCACACGTGCTCGGTCTCGACCTGAAGGCGATGATCGCCGCCAACCGCACCCCCGAGCGGCGCCGCAGGGGGGTGATGCACCGCCACGGGGCTGACCTCGTCGAGCGAATCATGCTGGCCGAGATCGAGGCGTCCGAGCTGCAGCTGCGCGAGCGGCTGCGCTGACTCCCGGACGGAGTCTTCCGAGCCCGCGATTTCCTCGAGCACGACGGCCACTCGGATCGGCTCTACCAGATCGAGGTCGCGCTCGAGAAGCGCGCCGACGCGCTGGCGTTCGACTTCAGCGGCAGCTCACCCCGGGCCCCGGGGTTCATCAACTGCACGCGCTCCGGGCTGGTGGGAGCGGTCTTCACCGGCATGTTGCCGATTCTGGCGCCCGACATTCGATGGAACGAAGCCATCCTGCGGCCGGTCACGATCTCGGCGCCGGGCGGCGTGATCTGCAACGCGCCGTGGCCAGCGCCCGCTTCGGCCGGCACCGTGTCGGCAGTCTGGGTCGTGGTCAACGCGGCGACGATGGCGGTGTCCCGACTGGCGGCGTGCGCGCCGGAAACGGAGCCTCGAGGCCCCTGCGGTGACGAAGGGATCGATGTGGGTCTTGACGCTGGCGGGTCGCGACCGTGACGGCGACGCGTTCGGCACCTTCTTGCTCGACTCGACCATCGGTGGCGCGGGAGCCTATATCGACGATGACGGTCTCGACGCATCGGGCGAGTACCCGGTCCCGCGCCCTGCGATGGCCAACGTCGAGAGCAACGAGGCCAGCGGTCCCTACCTACCTGTATCGGAGACTGTTACCCGACACTGGAGGGCCGGGTCGGACGCGCGGCGGCATGGCGTCGGGACTCGCCATCGCACCGTATGACACCGATCAGTTGCACGCGATGCTGATCGGTCACCGAGTAGAAGTTCCGAATTCCACCGGTGTGTTCGGCGGCATGGAGGCGGGTTGCAATCAGGCGATACTAAGCCCGGCGCAAGGAGAGGGTCGACTCCTCGTCGGCCTCGTCACAGATCCCCGAGTCGAGTATCAAGCTCGGCGGTGAGGTGCACATCCTGGGTCCGAAGCCGGGTCACTTCAACCTTGCCGCGGGCGACGTGCTCGCTTGCGGATTGCAGGGAGACGGTGGCTACGGCGATCCGATCTAGCGCGATCTAGCCGAAGTCGTGCGTGACGTGAGCGACGGATTTGTCACCCTGCAGAGCGCTCGGGAGCAGTACGGAGTCGTGTTCGACCGCGGGCGGCTTGATGCCGAGGCGACCTAACGTGAGCGCGCCGGGATCAGAGCGGCGCGGCCGGGTGGCGCTCAGCCCACAGGCCGACGCCGCGACCCAGATATGAAGGCGACCGACATCGGCGGTGCAATGGTGCTAAACGCGAGCGGACAGATGCACTGTCGCTGCGGACAGTCACTCGGGGCGGCAGACGGAACTCAAGGACCACGTCCTCACCCGGGTGGTCGAGCCCCGTGGACGCGGCACGAGGATCAAGCTCCACGACGAGCTCGAGCTACGCGAGCACGTCTGCCCGAGGTGCGCGGCGTTGCTCGAGAGTGAAGTCGCGGTGAAGCGCGCGCCGTCACTGCACACAATGCGCCTCCCCTGACCGAGCCGGCAACCGTGGCCCTAGACCGGAGTGCCGGCGGCTCCCTGCGCCACACCCCGCGATGTCAGCTAACCCGCAAAATGCAGGGTGTGATCTGTCGACAGCAAACCGGTGCGCTATGGTTTCGGGCTGCGGCGCCTAGAAGGAAGACTATGCAGGCAGGGCGCACCAGGGAGCACGTAGATACCGCATGAGCTTTGGCGAGCCGACAACCGCGACTGCGCCGGGCCCCCCGCTGGAGAACCGCACCCTGCGCGAGCAGGTCGTCGACCACCTGCGCGAGGAGATCCTGTCGAGAAAACTCGAGGCAGGCACCGAGCTCGGCGAGGTCGGGCTGGCCCGCTCGCTCGGCATCAGCCGTGGACCGCTACGGGAAGCGCTCGGGCAGTTGGCCGCCGAGGGCCTGGTCACGATCGTTCCGCGCCACGGCGCGGTCGTCAAGCGGCTGACCGGGCAGGAGTTCATCGACGCGTATCTCGTTCGTGAGGCGCTCGAGTCGCTCGCGATCAAGCTCGCCGTTCCGCGCCTGAGCGCTGCGGAAAAAGCAGAGCTGCACCGGATGTGCGGGGAGATGGCGACTGAGGCGGCGGGCGGAAACACCGACCGCTTCTTCGAGATCAACCGTCAGTTCCACGCGCTGCTCGTGCACGCGTCGGGCAATCTCAAGCTCGAAGAAGTACATCTACGCCTGGTCGCGCAGATGGGGCGGCTGATGAAGAAGTCGGCCGAGCTGCGCGGCGGCATACAGCAGTCTGCGGCCGAGCATCGCGCCATTCTCGAGGCGGTCGACGCCGGCGACCCAGAGCGGGCCGCGCGGCTGATGGAAGACCACATCGAGGTTCCTCAACGGGTCCTCCATTCGTCCGTGACCCGGGAGATGTTCTCGGATTAAGCGGTGGTACTACTACTTCGCCTCGCCCCACGGGTGGGCCACCACCGCCGCAGTCGCGATGCCGGGGAACGGGCTCGGCGGGTGCGGTCGGATCCGGAGTGCGGATTCACCCCAGGAGAGCCCCCGCGCATGACTGTCGTCTATCGACCCGCTCATTCGGGGAAGGAACCTGCTCGAGGCGCATCTATCCGCAAACGGCGAGATCCAGAGCGAAACGACAGGAGCGCGGAATCAGAGGCGCCGCCAAAAACTGCTGATTTGCAGGGAAGGCGTCATAACCAGATTATCGAGCGCGAGTTGCGAGGGATGCTCCGGTGCCAATTCAGTTGAAGAGAATGCCAGTTTCATCGCTAGGCCCGACCGCTCGATCGCTGCAAGCGGTTCAGTGACCGCTGGTTGGCCGCTCGTCTGCGGTTTCTGGGCCTGCTGCGATGCTCCGAGAGCGGCACACTCGAGCGCGGCGATGCTGGTCCCCGAGGCCGCCCCTCCTTCGTGAATGCGGAAGCTTCATCTTCGCGCGGAATCCGTTCTAGTAGCCGGTCAGCCCGCGCTTCACCGCCGGTTCTCGCTTAGACATTGAGACAATGGCCATATCTTGCCTGGAGCAGCTGCTGGTGGTCTGGGGGTGCCGGGAACGCTGCCTCGGGTCATTGCCGTGCGCGGGGCACGGCATAACAACCTGCGGGACGTCGACGTCGATGTGCCGCTGTGGCGTACGGTCGCGGTGGTCGGAGTGTCCGGTTCGGGCAAGACGTCGCTGGCCATCGGCACGCTGTACGCCGAGGGCATGCACCGGTTCCTGGAAGGCCTGAGCACGTACAGCCGGCGGCGGCTGACCCAGGCGCAGCGACCGGACGTGGACCGGATCGACTACCTGCCGCCCGCGCTGGCGCTGCGGCAGCGGCCGCCGATACCAGGGCCGCGCAGCACGGTCGGGACGATGTCCGAGGTGCTCAACGTGCTGCGCCTGATGATGTCGCGGCTGGGCTCGCATCTGTGCCCGAACGGCCATCGCGTGGCTCCGTCGATCGCTACTCAGGGGGAGGAGATCATCTGCCCGGTGTGCGGCGCGCATTTTCAGCACCCCAGCGCCGAATCCTTCTCGTTTAATTCCTACGGCGCGTGCCCAGCCTGCCAGGGGCTGGGCGTTCGCTCCGAAGTAGACGTCAGCACGCTGGTTTCCGATCCGGGCAAGACGATCGAGGAAGGCGCGGTGCTGCCGTGGAATTCCGGCGGTCGGCGGCTGTCGATGTACGCCGCGGGCGAGCAGGGGGTCCGGCTTGATGTCCCGTACCGGTCGCTGACTGAGCGCGAGCGCGACATCGTGCTGCACGGTGAACCGGTTCAGCGCCGGGTGACGCTTCAGTCCGGGCGGACCGGGCGGTCCGTGGAGCTGTCGGTCAACTACGACAACGCCGTCGCCGCGGTGGAACGCTCGCTACGCAGCGACAACGAGCGCACGCGCCGCCTGGTGCAGCGGTTTCTTATCACGCGCGTCTGCTCGGTATGCCATGGCACCCGGCTGCGGCCCGAGGCGCTAGGCTCGCAGCTCGGCGGCCGCGACATCGCCGAGATCAGCGCCCTAGGCCTGAGCGAGCTGCGCGGATTCACCGGCGGGCTGGCGGCCGGCCTTCCGGCCGAGCTCAGCCGGATGACTACCGGTTTGCTCGCGGAACTGAACGGCACGCTCACCCCGCTGCTCGACGTGGGTCTCAGCTACCTGACACTCGACCGGCCCGGCGCCTCACTCTCGACTGGGGAGCGGCAGCGGATCGAGCTCACCTCGACTGTGCGCGCGAGCACCACGGGAATGCTGTATGTGCTGGACGAGCCGTCTGTCGGGCTCCACCCGATCAACATTCAGGGGCTGCGCAAGACGATCACCGCCCTGGCCGGGAACGGCAACTCCGTCGTGGTGGTGGAGCACGAGCGGGAGATCGTCCGGACCGCGGATTGGGTCATCGAACTGGGTCCCGCCGCAGGAGCCAAAGGCGGCAGCGTGATCGCCGAGGGTCCGCCCGGCCAGCTGGAAAGGGACCCGCGCTCGATCATGGGCCCGTTCCTGGCTGGCGTTCCGGCCGTGCCGGGTGACCGGGCGGCGCGGCGCGGACCCGGCGACCAGATCACCGTTCACATCGGCGACCTGTACAACCTGCACGACGTTACCGCCGACTTCCCGGTGGGCCGGCTGACTGCGCTCGCCGGCCCGTCCGGTGCGGGGAAGACCGCACTCGTCCTGGACAGCCTCATCCCGGCCGCCCGGGCCGCCCTGAGCGGGTCGGCACCGCCCCCGCACGTCCGCCGCCTGGACCTGGACGGCATCCGCCAGGTCGTCCAGGTCGACGCCTCGCCGATCGGCCAGAACTCGCGTTCAACGCCAGCGACCTACAGCGGGGCGTTCGACCAGATCCGCCGCGTATTCGCCGAGTCCGGGTACGCGCGGCGGCGGCGCTGGAAGCCCGGTCACTTCTCGTTCAACACCCGCGAGGGCCAGTGCCCGACCTGCCGTGGGCTCGGGGACATCGACCTCGACGTTCAGTACCTGCCCGACATCACCGTCCAGTGCCCGACCTGTCACGGGGCTCGCTTCAACGACGCCACTCTGGCGGTGAGGGTCGACGGCCTGACCATCGCCGACGTGCTCGCCCTGAGCGTCGATAGCGCCTTGCAGCGCTTCGCGGACCGGCCCCCGGTCATCGCGGCGCTGCGGCCCGTGAGCGAGGTCGGGCTGGGTTACCTGCGGCTCGGCGAGCCCACGCCGTCCCTGTCCGGCGGCGAGTCGCAGCGGCTGCGGATCGCCACCCGGCTGCGCAGCAGCCAGCGCGGCGCGCTCTACGTGTTTGACGAGCCGTCCACCGGCCTGCACCCGCTCGACGTTGCCACGCTCGTTGGCGTCTTCGACCGGCTGTTAGACGCCGGTGCCACGATCATCGTCATCGATCACGACTTGGACCTACTTGCCGCTGCGGACCACCTCATCGACATGGGGCCAGGCGGCGGTCCGGACGGCGGTCACATCCTCGCGGCGGGCACGCCGGAGGAGGTTGCGCGCGCCCCGGACAGCGTGACCGCCCCGTGGCTGGCCGACCACCTAGGCCGGCAAGAAACCCTCCGCGCCTAGCGTGTCAGCCTCGTCCGAGGCCAACGATTGGGTGACAAGCTGATTGAGATCGAGGGTGTCGAACGAGGCGAGGGCCGAACACAACCTCGGGCTACAGGCCCTGTGCTGAGATGGGAGTCCAGCCCAGCAGGCGTGCCGGCCGACATGTGCCCTCACGCGACCCAGCGAATTGAAGGGAGGTGGCGATACCGCTCACGGGGCGACACTGCCGCGTTGTCGCCGCGCCGGCCGTGAGGATCTCGCTCCTGCTTCGGCGCCCGCCGGCTAAATGCGGAACTCGTCGGCCCGGCGTTCGTGCCCGGCGACAAGGCCGCGGTTTCGTGGAACCCGCGGAGGTGGTTGTGCCCGCGAGCGCTTCCGCGGAAACGCTGGACTCCTTTTTTGGATCCAGACCGCCGTGCGCCTGGGTACGGCCCGCTTGGAACCGGGCGAATCCGTACCGGTCGCCCAACGTCAGGAAACGTCCGCTCAGCTTCGGTCGGGCCTGTTGCCGGTCACCAGCAGGCGGATGACGCTGATCAGGCCGACCGCGACCAGCGCGAGCGACACGATCGCGAGCGTTCTCTCGGCCTGCGGCGTTGAGCTTGCCCGGTGGGGGGAAGCCCGCCCGGGCGATGGTCGCCGACGTCCACCCGGATCAGCGCGTCAGAGTCGATTCTCCCCCGGTCGCTGCTGACGACAACCGCGAACCCCCTCAAACAGTCCATCCGCTCCCGTTCTCGACCGGCATCGCTTCCGGTCTTCGATCGAGGCGGCAGCGAAGCCGTGACCGTTGGAGCCGCGTAGTCCGGATGAAGTATTGAGAGCGGAGGTGGCGGGCGTATACCTGCTCGCCCACAGTCGGCCGGCGCGGGCTACCTAGCGTCAGATCGGGGGGCAAGGATGTTTTCTTTTGGGTCAGTGAGGACCGGGTCTGGCGTTGGACGTGTGCGTGGTCGTGCTGTCGGGTTGTTCGCGGCGATGACTGGGTTGTTGGGGTGTGGGGGGTAGTGGCTGCGGGTTCGGCGGCGGCGGCGTTGCCGTCTGGTTGCTCGGAGGCGATGAGCGTCGTGACGTGCTCGTTTTCGTCGACGGGGTCAGAGCAGCGGTTTGCGGTTCCGGCTGGGGTGTCGAGCGTGAGCGTCACGGCAGTCGGCGGCCAGGGCGGCGCAGGTGGCACGGAGGGGGCGGGGGCTGGTGGGAGCGGGGGCTCTGGCGCGATAGTGAGCGGGACGATCCCGGTGACGGCGGCCGGGGTTCTCTACGTGGAGGTTGGCGGCAATGGCGCGGCAGGGGGTTTCAACGGCGGCGGCGGCGGAGCAGGAGGGCACCCTAGTGGCGGCGGGGGCGGGGCGTCGGATGTGCGAACCGGGTCGTGTGGTTCGCCGTGCAACCCGCCCGATCCGAGTTCGCTTGCCTCGCGGCTCCTGGTCGCGGGAGGTGGCGGTGGCGGCGGGTCCGCTGACGCAGTGATTGCGGGTAGCGGGGGCAGCGCAGGCTCCATCGCGGCTGTCGCGGCGGGGACAAACGGTGCGAATGACCCGAGCTCGAGTGACGGCGGGGCAGGGGGCGGCGGCGGTTCCACCTCGGGCGGGATCGGCGGCTCGGCCGGAACCCCCATCGATGGGGACCCGGCGGCGGCTGGTGCGGGCGGTAGCGCCGGCCAGGGCGGAAGCGGTCAGTTCCCTTGCTGTGCCACGCAGGATCCAGGGGGTGGTGGTGGGGGCGGCTACTTCGGCGGTGGTGGCGGCGGCTCCGGCGCCTTCGACGATGGGTTAATCGGCGGCGGTGGTGGCGGCGGCGCGGGCTCAGATAGTGTGCCCGCTGGCGGATCGGTGTCGACCGACACGACCGGGGTGCCGTCGGTGACGATCAGCTACAGCGCGTCCGGCGCGCGGGCGACCCCTTCGCGTGTCACCTACTCATCCCAGCCAGAGAGCACCATCAGCGCTCCACGGACGGTTACCGTCACCAACACTGGGCTCGGTCCGCTCGTCGTCACCGGCCTGACGTTCACCGGCAGCGATCGGCACGACTACTTGGTCACCTCCAATGGGTGCCTTGGCCCGATCGCTGCGGGCGCGAGCTGCACGCTCGGGGTCAGCTTCGCACCCCAGGAACGGGGCGCCAGCAGCGCGAGCCTAGTGATCTCGAGCAGCGACCCCAACGGTCCCGCGACCGTGCGGCTGTTGGGCTCCGGCGGGCAACTACCGCGGGGGCCAACGGGCGCGACTGGCCCGCGGGGTCCTGCTGGGAAGATCGAGCTGGTGGTGTGCCACAAGGTGACCAAGACCACCACGTCCGGCGGACACAAGCACCAGACCACCGTGCAGAAGTGCACGACGAGGCTTGTCTCGGGCCCGGTTAAGTTCACGATCGACGACGGTGACCTCGCTGCCAGTGTTTCCCGCGCGGGCGTCACCTACGCCACCGGCCTCGCCGTCCCGACCGGCGCCGACCGCTGGCAGGTCGTGCTCACCCGCCAGGTCCGCAAATTACGCCCGGGTCGCTACACCCTCACCCTCAGGACCCGCCACGGCCGCCGGCGGATCGTTCAGCGCAGAACGATCACGATCACCTAACAACCCAGCGGGTGGCCGCATCCGCACCGGCTCGGCCACCCGCCAAACCGCATCACGCCGCCCAACGTCCCCGAGCGACACTGCCGCATCGTCGCCCGAGCAGCCGCGAGGTCGCTCCCGCTCTCGATCGCGCACCGACCGAGAGCAGAAGTCCGACCGGCGCGTTGTCGTCCGGCAGGCTATCCGCCGGGAAGAGGACCGGACGCTCGCGATCTCGGGCGGTTCGGTCTCGTGTATGGGCGATCTGGATTCGCAGATGCGGCTCCCCGGCTGACCTGGTCTCGGGTTCAGCTCGCCGACGGAGGCTCATCGATGAACTGATGGTCACTGACGAGACGCCCGTCGGCACCGACGATGGCGACGTGGGTCCCGATCGAGTCGGGTTCGCCGCCGCCCGCGGGAACCATCTCCCACCTGTAGCGAATTGCGTCGTGATTGGTATCCACTTTCGCGAGTGTGAAGACGAAACCGTTGGCGGTGAAGGCGTCATGTGCCGCCGTGACAGCTCGGGCGATGCCGTCATATCCTTCGAACTCGGCCGTCGCGTTGCGGTAGATCCCCTTGGGGGACCACGTCTTCTCGATGGTCAGGCCCCGCTTGGCCGGATCGCTTTCGTTCCAGCTCGCCACGTAGCTGCGGATCATCTCGTCGATCGATGCCATCTCTGCTCCTTAGGGTTGGTCGATTTCTCGAGACGCAGGTTCGCCAGTGCGGTCGATCGTGTCTATTACCTGCCAGGTAGTGAACGTGGTCGAGGACGCGGTTACCGCTAGCGGTACCTCGGGAGCGAGCACGATGACCGAGCCCCGGACCCAGGCGGCCGGCGCGCTGTGGCGCTTACCGGTCAATGCCAGATCCCACACTTCCCCCTTGTCGCCCACGGAGCCGATGACCTGACTGCTCATAGGGCACCCTGTTAGTTGCCTCGACCGCCGTCGGGAGAGGGCCAAGACTGCTTGCCCGTGCCAGGGCCTAGAGCAGACCAGCCCCTCCCGGCGGAGGTGAGGTGCCGCGAAGCGGCAACAGGACGTAGCCCCGTTTGAGGGCCTGTCTATGAGCATCCGCAACGGTACCTCTTGGTCGGGGCGCTGTGAAGAGTCCTGACCGATAAGGAGTTACAGATGGGCAATTACGCCGGTGTGGATTGGGCGTCGGAGAAGCACGATGTCCTAGTCGCTGATGCGGCGGGCGAGAAGTTGTTGGCGGCCACGTACGCGCATGACGAGCAGGGGCTGCGAGCGTTGTGCCGGGCGCTGGTGCGGTTGAAGGTGGAGCTGGTCGCGATCGAGCGGCCGGACGGTCTGTTGGTCGAGCGGCTGCTGGACGCGGGGCTGCAGGTGCTGCCCTTGCATCCCAATCAGGTCGCGGCGGCTCGCGATCGCTTTCGCGTATCGGGCGGGAAGTCCGACCCGTTTGACGCGTTCGTGATCTGCGAGCTGGCGCGCACCGACAATCACCGCTTCCGGGTGCTCGAGCCCGACAGCGATCAGACCAAGGCGCTGCGGGCGCTGACCCGCGCGCGGGAGGATCTCGTCGGCACGCGGACGGCGCTGACCAACCAGCTGCGAGCGGAGCTTGAGCGATTCTGGCCCGGGCCGCTGGGCCTGTTCAGCGATCTGCACGGCCGGATCTCGCTGGCATTCCTTGAGCGCTACCCTAGCCCGGCCGACGCGCGCGGGCTCGGCGAGGCGCGGCTGGCTGGGTTCCTCGCCCGCGAGCGGTACTCCGGCCGCCAGAAGCCCGCGCAGCTGCTCGCAAAGCTCCGGCGCGCGCCCGAGGGTCGCGTCGGCGAGCTCGAGCTGGCCACGCGCCGCCAGCTCGTGCTCACCTTGGTCGCGACGATTAGAACGCTCAACGCGCAGATCAAGGAGCTCGAGCGCCAAATCGCGACCTTGATCCGCGAGCATCCCAACGGCCAGATCTTCCTGTCGCTGTTCAAGTACAGCGTGATCACCGCCGCCGAGCTGCTGTCTGAGATCGGCGACTGCCGCGCCCGCTACCCATCCCGTGATGCGCTCGCCGGCGACGCCGGCCAGGCCGCCGTCGCGATCGAGTCCGGCAAACGCAAATCCGCGTGCTTTCGCTGGGGCTGCAACAAGCGCCTGCGCTCCGCGTTCTGCGCGCTGGCTGACAGCACCCGCCACTGGCACCCCTGGGCGCAGGACGTCTACGCCGCCGCCCGCGCCCGCGGGCATGACCACCCCCGCGCGCTACGCACCCTCGGCCGAGCGTGGTGCCGAATCGTGTGGCGGTGCTGGCAAGACGGTGTGCCCTACGACCCCGCCCGCCACCGCGCCCTACAACAACACATCACAGTCACCATCGCAACACCGTCAGGCCCTGTGCCCGACCTCCCTGCCACCCAGCGGATGGCCGGCGCCGCTGTCACCCAACGGGCGGCCCGCAGGACCGAGCGCGCAGCGCTTGACAGCAAGCCGACATCCGCTACTTCTACGTAGGGGGGTTGACACAGGACGTCTGCTCTCGGAGCTCGTGGGCTCACAGCGGAACTCTCGGACCTCGCGTTCGTGCCGGCCACACGGCTCAAGATTCGTGATTCCGGCATTCTTGAGTCCGGCAGATGGGCGTCGTTGTTCCCCACTTGCGCGGCGGGTTTGGGGATTGGATCGGTTGCCTTGGGGCGAGGTCCCGTTCTGCCGTCGACTGTGGTGCGGCAGTCATCGATCCCGCACGTGTGTGGTCATGCCGCGTCTTTGTCGATCAGGCGGGCGCGGCGGAGGCTGCTGGATGTCGGGAGCCGGTGTCTGTCTTCTCCTTTTGGCGATGGTTGGTGGGTAGGGCAATGGCGGGGATGGCTGCGGCGACGGCGATGCCGACTGCCCACCAGAACGCGCCTTGGAAGGCGCTGGTGGCACCGTCGGCGAGCTGGGATTGGAGGGCGACGGCGACGATCGCGACGCCGAACGAGGCGCCGACCTGTTGGGCGATGCGGGTGTTCATGGTGGCGTGTGGGATGCCTGCCGAGGGGACGTCTTGGTAGGCGACCGACATCGACGGGATCAGCATGGCTCCGATCCCGAGGCCGCGGATGAGAAGCATCACACCGAGCCACCACTGGCTGGTGTGGGGGCCGGCGAGCGCGAACGGGACGGTCGCCGCCGCGGCCAGCAGGAAGCTCGCGATCGTCACAGTCCGGGCGCCGAAGCGGCCGACGAGATTGCCGACGACCACGCGGGCGGCCAGCGCGCCGACCCCCTGGGGGATCAAGATCAGTCCCGCGTGCAGCACGGTCTCGCCGCGGAGCTGTTGGTAGTAGAGCGGCAGCAGGAACATGGCGGCGTACATCGCCGCGCCGGCGGTGAACAGGACGGCCGAGGCGCTGCCGAGCGAGCGGAGCCCCAGCAGCCGGATGTCGACGATCGGTTGACCGTCGCGGCGGTACAGCGCCCAGGCGACGAACGCGGCCAGCAGCGCGATCCCGACCAGCAGCCAGACGAGCACGCCGGTGTGGTCGATCGAGCCGTCCTCGGACAGGTTCGAGAGACCGAGCAGGATCGTGGCCAGCGCCGGCGCCAGCAGCGCCAGCCCGATCAGGTCAAGGCGCGGACGCGCGGCGTCTGGACCGCAGCGATCGGCGGGCAAGAACCGCCAGGCCAACACGAGTCCGACGGCAATTACGGGCACGTTGACCAAAAACAGCCAGCGCCAGCTCAGCCAGTTGAGGATCACTCCGCCGATCACCGGGCCGAAGATCGGCCCCAGCGCGATCGGCAGGCTGACGGTCGCCATCAGCCGGCTGCTGGGGTGCCCACCGGCGGCCCTGACCGCGAGCGTCTGTATCAGCGGCATGATCAGCCCCGCGGCGAAGCCTTGCAGGATCCGGAAGCCGATCAGGCTCGTGTCGTTCCATGACAGCGCCGACAGGATCGAGCCGAGCACGAACAGCAACAGCGCGACCATCCAGACACGCCTGCCGCCCCACCGAGCCTCCGCCCACCCCGTGGTGGGGATCGCGACCGCCATCGCCAGCAGGTAGCCGGTCGTGACCCACTGGATCGTGCCGTCGCTGGAGTGCAGCTTGACCACCAGCGTGTGGATCGCCAGCGTCACCATCGTCGAGTCCAGGACCGCCGCGATCCCACCCACGATCAGCGCCGTCAACGCCATGCGCACCTGCGGTGACACCTTCGCCTCAGCGTCTGCACGTTCAACCGCCGTCTCAGTCATCGGCTCATCCCGAGTTAAGAGTGGAATCCATCTCTTAGGGAGGGTATGCGAACTTGCTAAGGAATGCAAGTCTCTCTAATCTGAGGGACGTGTCCACACCCACCCCAGAGCACGTCCGCCGCCGCCGACGCGGTCCGCAACTCGAATCCGCGCTGCTTGATGCTGCGTGGGATGAGCTGGTCGAGGTCGGCTTCGCCAACCTGACAATGGAGTCGGTCGCCGCACGCGCCCACACCGGGATCGCGGTGCTCTACCGCCGCTGGGCCAACAAGCACGAGCTCGTGCTCGCCGCCATCGCGCACTACGGGCACGCCCATCCGATCGAGACGCCCGACACCGGCACCCTGCGCGGCGACCTGCTCGCCCTACTGACCGCCTTCAGCAAAGCTCGCGCAACCTTCATCGCGGTCCTCGCCGCCGCGGGCTTCTCCGGACTGCTAGCCGATACCGGCCTGACCCCCGCCCAGGCACGCGACAAACTCCTCGCCGACCAGCGAATACGCAACGATCAGATCATCTACCAACGCGCCCACGACCGCGGTGAGATCAACCTCGACCACATCCCACCCGCCGTCCTCGCGATGCCGTTCGACCTAGGCCGCCACGACCTGCTCATGAACCTCAATCCACTCCCACCGAAACGCATCCACTCGATCATCGACGAGTTGTTCCTACCGCTACTCCAGAGCTACCAAGGCCCGCCGGCGTCGACATCCGCCACCACCACCCGGCCCGCATCCCGCCGAACTGAGTCTCCTTGAGGCCGCGAGCCCCGCGCTTCGCCCGATCCCGAGCGGCGATGAGACTCCCGTCACGGTCGCCGCACCAGCGGCTATGCCGGGGCCGCTGCTACAGCTTGCTGGCGCCGTAGAGCGGAAGCCAGAGTGCCGCTGGTCTCGGCGGATGGCGTGGCCGCAGGTTCGTGATAGGAGCAGTCAGCCGGAAGCGTGCCGTGAGATTTCCGCCCGTGGTCGGATTTAGCTCGAGCGCCTACCCGGCGACCTCAGGCGCGGCGCTCCTGTAGCCACGGCCGCGTCGCGAAGCGCTTGCGCGACGTCCTGCGTTTCTGGCTGGGTGATTCCAGGCACACGGACCAGCAGCAGTCGTCGTCGCTCCGCGTCACCGTCGATGCGCACGTGTTGAACATCGGATGGCAGCGCGGGTATGAGCAGGTCGGGGATGGTGGTGATCGCCACGCCGCTTGCGACGAGCCGTAGCTTGGTGAGCCAATCACGCACGACGTAAGGCATGTTCGGCCGCCCAGCCGAGCCAGGCCACACCCCGAGGAGCCGTTCCTGGCCGTCTGAACGTGCCACCACCCACCGCTCTCCCGTGAGCTCTGCTGCGTGTACGTGTGCGCGTCCGGCCAGTCGATGGCTCGCGCCGACGACGATGCACAGCGCTCCCTCCGCGAGGATCTCGATGTCGAGAACCGGCTCGCGGTCATCGGGCGGCGTGTAGGGAGGCACACCCGCAAGCAGCGCGATGTCGAGGTTCCCGGCTCGCAGAGCGCGTGTGAGAACCGCGCTTGTGCCTTCGCGCAACGCGACCACGACCTCGGGTCGATCGCGTGCGAGGCGGCCCAGTGCGCCGGGCACGACACTCGCGGCGGCGCTGGCAAACGCCCCGAGTCGAACGGGCCGAACCCGGACCGCGTTCGCGCCATCAAGCTCGCGCTCGGCATCCTCCATCGCCTCGAGCGCCGCCGCGGCGTGGCCGAGCAGCACTTCGCCAGCGTGGGTGAGCCGGACGCCCTTGCGCTCGCGGATCACGAGCCTATGCCCCGTCGTTCCCTCCAGTGCCGCGACTCGCTTAGAGATCGCCGACTGCGTGTAGCCAAGCTCCGCGGCGGCCGCCGTAAACGAACCGCGGGCCGCCACCGCGCGCAGCACGCGGAGATCTCCAAACGAGTAATCCACCATGAGCGTCAGGAATCCTAGTCATTCCAAAGAGTCGTCTCCGGCATACAAACGGGCAACTACGGTTAAGCGATGCCCACTCTCGATATCAGCGTCGCAACGCTCGACGGGACTACGATGCCAGCGTTTCTGGCCTGCCCGGAGGGCGACCAACGATGGCCAACCGCCGTGGTCCTCGGCGAGCTGTTCGGGCTCACCGGCGTCCAACGCGACGCGGCCGAGCACGTCGCCGCCATGGGCTATGTCGCGATCGCCCCCGACCTCCTCCATCGCCGCGCGCCCGGCGGCCCGCTCCCCGAGGACGACGAAGGTCGCCGCCAGGGTCTTGCCCTCATCGACCAACTCACCCGCCTTGAGCTCGTCAGCGACGTGCGCGACGCGCTCCATGCGGCCCGCGACCACCCCAACGCCGACCCCGGGGCTTCATCGGTCGCCGTCGGGATGTCGTTCGGCGGTCACGTCGCAATGCTTGCCGCGGCGAGGCTCGATCTCCGCGCCTGCGTCGCGATGTACGCCGGTTGGCTTGCGGGGACCGCCATCGCCGCGTCTCGACCTGAGCCGACCGGCAGCCTGCCGCTCGCGGGCCGCCTGCTGATCCTCGTCGGCGAAGCAGACCCGATGGTCCCGGCGTCTGACATCGTCGCCCTGCGCTCCTGGCAACCCGAAGCCAAGGTCACCACCTATCCCGGGGTCGGGCATCGCTTCTGCTCGGTAGGCCGGCCGGGGTACGACCCGCCCGCCGCCGCTGACGCGTGGGCACGGACAACGCAGTTCTTGGCAGAACAACATCAGCACTGACCCGATCCGCGCGCCCGGCGCGGTCGACACGTCCGCGACACGCCTAAGCGCCGTCCGCGAAGCCGAAGCCGAAGCCGCGGCCGCCCGCGCCGTCGAGACGCCCCAGCTTTCGTGAAGGCAGCAGTCGGGGCTAGCCGCGACCAGTGGCTGGCGTCTGGTCGCGGGGCTAAGAGCGAGCAGCGCGGTGACCAAAGTCAGCGTGCCGGCGGTGGCCAATGGCCAGCGACCGGTCGAACCAGGGCCCGGCAACCCTCAGTCGGGCCAATTCCAGTGCGGGACCTGACGGATGGGATGCAGTTCGGCATCCGTCCGCGCGCGGGAGTTCTGTTGTGCGACCAGTGCTCCGAACTCGACATGCTCACGCACTGCCCGCCGAAACCGTTCATCGTCGGGCATTCCGGCCTCATCCAGCGACTCCAAGTAGACCTCGACGAAACGCTGGCGCTGTTCGTCGGTGATCTCCAGGTTGCGGTGCACGTCGATGATGTAGCCAAAGCCAAGCTTCTCTGTAAAGCGCGGTGGGCCACCGAAGGACTCGGCCGTAAACCAGGTCAGGTGATCGACATGACTCGGTACGCGATGAGTGAAGAGGTGCTTGAGGATCGGGTCGGCGAGCGCCTTGGCGTAAAACAGCTCCTCGAGCCGGTGCAGACCCTTATCGCCGCCGGCATGCTCATAAAGGGTCTCGCTGACGTGCTCGTCCGTGTTGTCCACCGGTCTTATGATCGCTGATCGTCCGAGCAACGTCCACCGTCGTCGCGATCGAGCGCGGCATCCCGGGAGCCTCGCAATCAGACCGAAGCGGCATTGGTTCCACGAGTCGCCGCGACTTGAACTCGGTAGCCCGCTGCCCCTTCGTCGCCATTGCACTCGCCCGGCCAGAACCGGTGCCGGCAACAAAGCATTCCTGCCGAGCCTGGCCAGCGGAACGCTTCAGTTTGGGCGAAGGCGGCAGCGAACTGTGCGCGCGTCGCGGCTGCGAAAGCACAAGTGACGCGAGCGATCGTCGTGTCGGTGTCGCCAGTAGCAGTGCCTCCCGGGCTAACGGGTGTCAGTTTTCGATGCCAACAATCCCTGCGCTGGCCAATTCGGCTTCTTCGACCGCGAGTCGCTCACGGTCGCCCACGCCCATCGCGCGCGGCGAGGCAGTGTCCTCGCCGCGCGAGAGTATCCAGGAAGCCCCGGCCGAGAGCACGCAGATGACAGTAGCTACCCAGAGCGCCGTGACGTAGGCTTGTTCTGTCACCTGCGTAGAGCCCGGAGCGATGCTGGCCGTGAGAATGGAGGCCGTGAGCGCGCTGCCAAGCGAGAAGCCAATCGAGCGGATCACTTGATAGAGGCCCATCGCGCTACCCGTCTCCCCGCTCGGGACCGCCCTCGTGATCAGCCCAGGAATGGCGGCAAACGTGTAACCGAACCCGACGCCGATTACCCCCATTGCGACGAACGCCTGCCACACGGAACTGTGAAGAAAGGCGAAGAACACCCCGGCGCCAGCGATCACCAGCGATCCGCAGACGAGCACCGTGCTTACCGACAGGCGTCGGGTGATAGGAGCGATCGTACGACTCGCGAGCAGGCTCATTACGGAGAACGGGACCACACACAAACCCGCGAGGAGTGTCGTAGCGCCTAGGCCGTAGCTAAGTGTCCTCGGCTCCTGTATGAACTCCGTGATGAGCGTCAGGAACATGTAGAACGCTAGTCCGAGCACGATTGCAGCCAGGTCGGCCGTCAACACGGCTCGATGACGCAGCTGCCGCAGGTCGACGAGCGGCGCTTTCCGCTCCAGCTGCAAGCGCACCCACACCGCAAGGATCATGGCCGCGGCCACGAACAACCCCACGATCGCGGGCGAGCCCCAGCCCCACTGGCCGCCCTGGCCGATCGCGAGCAAGAGCGCCACCAGACCAGCGGCAAGCAGGAGCGCGCCGCTCAGGTCAAGTTTCGCCGCATCCGAGCTCCGGCTCGAAGGAACGACCCAGACGGCAGCCACAAGCGCGAGACCTGTAATCGGTACGCCGAACAGGAACGCCACGTGGACGCCGAACCCACTAGCGATCAATCCGCTGAGCGGATATCCGGCGCCGGTCGCAGACGCCGCAGCCACGGACAGGATGCCGATCACTCCCGGCGAGCGTTCTGGCGGGAGGTGAGCACGCGCAGAGGCCATCGTTACGGGCGCCAGACCCAGCCCAACCCCTTGCATCGCCCGCCCAACCACCAGCACCACCAGCGATTGCGCCAAGCCGGCGACGATGCTCCCTATCAGCACAATCGCCAGACCGCTGATCAGCGTCTCCCGCCGACGGGGGCCATCACTCAGGCGCCCCATGATCGGAGCCGAGATCGCTCCAGACATGAGCGCCACCGTGAGCGACCATTGCGCGCTACCCAGCGAGATATGCAGAGCACGAGCTACGGACGGGATCAGAGGCGCGCCGAGACTGCTGATAACCCCCGTGACCATCGTCACGCCCACGAGGACCGGGACCAACGGACCCGACCGCTCTAGGACGGGCCTGTCGAGAGGCTCGCGAGAAGATCCCACGCGCACGATCGTAAGACCAATCGGCCGTCCGGTCGGGTGCTGACGCTGTCCAAAGTCGTCGTGGAGGTCGGCAACCACGCCGATGCCGCGCGGGCCGGCGACTATCGCCTCGAGCTGGAGGCAGCGTCGGAGGCGTTCGCCCGCCACGAACCTTCCTTCGAGTTCGTCCCGGCTGAGCCGGGGATGTGACAACGCGCCTCGCGGCGCAGCGTGTGCGGGAGAACCGCATGCACGGATGGGGGGGCGGGAGGAAACCGGCACCAGTCGGCGTCAGCCGCGCGCGGAGCCAGGCGCCTCTCGCCTACCCGACTGACCTCGTGAGCTCGGTTGCCTCGGCGACAGCACGTCGCGAGTCGGCGACAGCCCGTTGCGGATGAACACACCCACGTGGGGCAGGTAATGGAAATGACTGAGGAAGTATCCCCGGATCTGTGGCGTCCAGGGAATCCGCCGGTTGGTGGTCCGATTGCAACGGGCCGCGCCCGGAGCGGCGCACTTGAGCCAGACGAACTGGGCGTGCCGGAACGCGTCCATCCACACCGTCGCCACCGCCGGGTAGCGCCCGGCTCCGTTTACGCCCCTCCGTCCGCCGCTTAATGCCTCGTCGGTGGCGATCGCGTCGACGATCTGGGTGCAGCCGGGGACATCGGACACGAACCGGTTGGCCATGATCGTGAACGACGATGTGTCGGTCAGCACACACGCTCCAGCCGGGATCACCTGCTGGATGCTGGATGGCGGGATGTATGCTCGCAGCGGCCGTTCGCGCTGGTAGTCCTTGACCGCCATCGCCACGAGCAGGGCCACGCCGCCCAGCGACATCACGCGCGTCACGAGCGCTCCTGGGCGGCGGCCGGAAAGCGCCCACCGGTCGGACACGGCGCGGCTCAGGCGGGCGGCCGGCAGCGCCACCGCCAGAGCCAGAAACGGGGCAAAGAACGCCGCGTAGTGCTGCCAGTACCCCGTGGACGCCAGGAACGCCAGCAGCGACAGCAACGCCGCCAACAGCGAGAACTGCTCGAGCGCAGGCGGCAGCTTGCGGGTCAGGAGCGTAGCTGCGAGTGCGCACGTGCCGATGGCAACCCCAATCCCCAGCGCCGCCAGGTCTACGAGGCGCGGTCCGAGGTGGAGGTAAACCAGCCCGAATAGGCTGGCCAGGCGGCTGGCCACGGGAACGCGGACCACGTCGCGATGGAGATTGACGACGATCACCGCGTCGTAGGCGCGCCCGGGCGCCAGGATGAAGAACGGCGCCACCGGGATCGCGAAGCCGGCGATCAGGCCGAGCAGATACAGGGACCCTCGCCGCCACTGCCGATGGGCCGCGAACAGCGCGAGCCAGGCCAGCGCGGGGAACACGGCAAAGGCCTTGATCGCGCCCGCGAACCCAACCGCCACCCCTCCCCAGACCAGCCGCTTGCCGCTGGCCGCGGTCTCATCGCCGTCGAACGCGGCCAATGCGCCCAACAGCACGAAGACGTCGACCCACGGTTCGAGATAGAGCGTCGAGGAGGCATCGATGGCGTGCGGGAACACGGCCAGGATCCCGCAGCACAACGCCACCGCCACCGGACCCTGGTGACGAACCAGCCGCCCGCCCAACGGTACGCTGGCGGTTCCGGCCAGCACGGTCAGGATCCGCGCCACCACCATCGCCGTTGCGGTCCCGGTGAGCTTGGCCAGGAATCCCAGCGGCGCGATCAAGACGGCGATACCCGGTGGCTGCAAGATGACGAAGTCCCGGTAGGGCATGACGCCGGCGGCGAACCTGATCGCCGTGCCCAAATACTCGCCGTCGTCGTAGTCAGGCGCTCCCAGCAGATAACCGGGCCGAGTCAGCCGATAGAGACGGAGCACCAACCCGACCGCGGTGGCGACGGCAATGATCGCGCCCACCGAAGTGAACGCGGACGAACGCTCGCGACGCCCCGGGACCTCGGCTGCCCGGACCACGAGTGCGTCGGCGGTCGTCACCCGCGCTCGATCAGCTCGATCCAGTAATCGTCTGGGTCCCCGACGAAGCACAGTGGCGAGCCGCCCTCGCGGATCGAGCACGGCGGCCGCTCGGGCTCGATCCCCTGCTCCTTCTGCCGGGACAGGGTCTCGTCCGACTCGGGAGCGGCGATTGCGATATGTCCGAAGCCGAGGCCGACCTCGTACGGCTCGCCCCGCCTGATGTTGCAGGTCAGTTCCAAGCGCGGCTCGAGACTGTCATCCGCAAGCCCCAAGAACACGTTGATGGCCTCCTCCCGAGTCGGGATCCGGCCCTTCTCCTCGAAGCCGAACGCGTTGTAGAAAGCCACCCAGCGATCGATGTCGGTGATGCCCATCCCGCCAGGCAACCTACTTTGACGTACGGATAGATCCGGATTTCTGCTCGTACGGCTTAGCTATCGCGCCGGGCATCAAGACCCAGGAGCCGAGCCCACGACGAGAGCCGCCGGCCGCCCGCTGAGTGAGTGGAAGTGGTCTAGCAGCGTGCTCGGGCGCGACAGCCTACTCTGCACCGCCACGGGCATCTAACGCGCGCCGCCGATCACGCTCCAATTGCGCGGAACTTGATCACTAGCACCAAGCGCCGCGCTAACACGACCCCAAGTAATTCTGGCCGGCGGCACCGGAACGGAGAACACCGACGGCACGCGCCGCGACTTACTCGACATCGCGTCTTAATCGCATCACTGCCGTGTCCGCGACGCACCCAGGAGTTCTGCTCGACGGGGCTGCCCCCAAGACCGCGACGACCGGCACGCCAACAGAGAAACATTGCATTCGTTCCCGCACACACACCGCAGCACGCACGCCGCACGTCTCGGACCCCGCGGATAGCAAGATGCTTGCTCCCACCAGCGAGCCCCGCTCCCACCATCCACCGACGCGACCGCCGCCACCGTTCAAACGACGACTCCCACTACGAGCGGTCCGACGTCCGAGGTGCCCCTCTCTTAGCCAAACATCACGGTCCGACGAAGTCGGCAGGCGCGACTCGCCCGTCGACCAACCACTCGGTCGCCGCTCGGCCCGAACGCGGGGTTCGCCGCTCTCCCGAAGGTGCAATTCAGACACGAACCATCGGGATAGACGATCCGGATCCCCGGGCCGACGAACAAGAGCGCTCGGCCGTCGGGCGACCCCCGCGGCTCCCCGCACACGGCGTCACGGACGCAGATGCGGCGCTCGCGCCGCCCGTTCGGCTCCACGAGGACGATGCCGCTCACAACCTGCGGCTGGACCGCTAGCAATCCGTTGCCTCCGGGAAACGCCGCCCGCGCTGACGTGACCACTCCGAGCGAGCTAAGGGCTACCACGAGAACCACCGCGCCCAATCTCACAAATCGCACTGGCCAACAACAACGACAGGCAGATCCCCAAGTTGCGCAACTCCGGACTGGTGACGCGCCACGACCACCGTGCCCAACGCACGCACGAGCCAGTGCGCGTGGATCGTCTTGAGAGCGGCTATCTCGGGGCTTCGTCTACATTTCGTCTGGTCGGGCGGTCTAGCGACGTTGCCGAACCTGCTGAAGACGAAGGCAACCGTCGCGACCGGACCGAATCGCGCACGACTCATATTGTCCGGAAGCAGCGGTCTGGCGACGGCTGCCTGATGGCTCCTCTTTCATATGGATGGAGCAGTCGGTGGACGTTGACAGGGAGGGCGACGGCGTTACACTCGGCGTGTGCGTTGAGGGCGCGCCCGGGCCCGCGGGAAGGACTGAGTCCACCTATCGACCAGTTGGGTCGCAGCAGTCGTCTTCTTCAGCCTCCCGATGCGGGCCAGGAGGGACAGACAGGAGGAGATGACATGCCCGAGCAGTCCCTGCCGCAGCGCCCTGATCTGGCCCAGCTTCGTCGACAAGCGAAGGAGTTGCGCGACGCGCTTCGTCGCGGCGAAAAGGGGGCGATCGAACGCCTTCGGCGATACTCGCAGGTCGACGGTGAGAGCGTGACCTTGTCTGTCGCGCAGCTGGTGATCGCCCGCGAACACGGGTTCCCAAGTTGGCCACAGCTGAAGGAACGCGTGGAGACATCCGTGCGGCCGGTTGAGTCGCCGGACTCGCTCGCCGACTCAGGCCGCAACCACATGCGTGAGCACCGCCTGTTCCCGTCCGGGTTCAAGCGTGCGGTTCCCGCGGTCGAGCTCGAGGAGCGGGAGTTCGTCGTCATCGAAGGCCACGTCTTGGCGAGCGCCTGTGATACGGACGACGGCTCGCGCGTCCGGCTGACGATTGTTCAGGCGCTCGGTCCGCCGCCCGGGGACCAGCCGGATCCGCACGAGACTGTTCTCATCTGTCCCGCGGACATGATCCTGCTTACCGCACAGCACTATCTCAGTAACGCTGACATGCCTCACGGGGACGGCATGCACCTTCCCAAGGCGTCACTGATATACGAGGACGCGCTGCCCGCCAGAGACGTCGTCTCCGGGCAGGTCGTCATGTTGGATGGCCAGTTGGTCTCGACCGGCGGGGAGCCGGCTAACCCCGGCCTGCTTCGCCTTACCTTCGTGTCGGGTGTTCGTCCGCCGCGTGGCTCATCGCCGGACCGCCGGGAGATTTTCTTCGTGTGTCCGTGCGAGACGGTCATGGCGACGGTCACTCGGATGGCGGGTTGGCCTGTAGATAAAAGCGTTGCAGCCGATGAGCTCGAGGACGACCAAGCTGTCGTCCTGAAAGGCCGCGTCGTGGGGTGCGCGAGCGATCCGACGGACCCCGAGCGCGTGCGCTTTACATTCGTCTCAACGCTGGGAGATCAGCCAGACGAGCGCGAGCTGGTGCTGTCTGTCCCACGGAACATGGAGTTCGTGACGGTCCGCGAGCGCGAATGACGTCCGAGGGCTGCGACGCCGGGCCGACCCGATCCTGTCGACGGGCGCTTTCGCCCAGTCCGGGTCGTCCGACCGGCAGGGCCCGAATCGGTGTCCTAGGTCGTCTTCGGAGCGCGTCGCTCGACTCGCCAGCTTCGGGGGTATGCAGGCATGCCTCGAGCGGCGAGGTCCCGGGGCGCGGTACAGTGCTGTTTCGATCGGCGCGCTGGGCCGACGCCGCGGGGAGGGATCAGGTTCGCGTGCGAGGGGTCGGTTAGATTTGGCACGGGCCGTCGCGCTTGGCCGCGGTCACGGCAAACGGGCGGCGGGCGTGCGGTTTAGTTTGTGATCGGGAGGCCGATGAAGGCGACGGTGGCGGCGGTTCCGCCGGCGGGCCGGTAGGTGACCCAGAGGTTGATCCGCACCGGGCGGTGGTGGTGTAGAACCTGTTGGCGTCCGCGGGCGCTGGGGGTGATCGTGACGTGGAAGGTGCCGCCCCGGGCGACGTTCAGGTGGCGGCGCGCGAACGCGTAGCGACCAGGACCGGGCCGCAACAGCACGGTGTGCACAGCCCCCGGCGGGGATGGCTTCCAGTCGGTCTCGACACGCCGACCCGGCCGGCCTACGGGATCGCGATATCGAACTCGACCGTGCCATTGGGGTGGACGTTACCCCGGGCGGCCCCCCGACCGGATCGGCCGGCAGGAACTTGTCGGGCACCTACCCCAACCCGACGGTCGCGACGGTTGGCGGGCACACCCCGGTCACCGGCGCGACGACAGCCGGTGGGGCGCTGACGGGCACGTTCCCCAGCCCGACACTTAACGTCTCAGGCGGCGACAGCGGTGCCACCGCGTGCCAGAACGGCGAGGCACTCACCGGCGTCTCGTCTGGCGCGGCGCTGACCTGCAAACCAGGCGTCTACACCGACGCCAACGGGGATTCGGCGGTCGGTGTGGCCGCGCTGGCCGCCAACACGACTGGCATGAGCAACTCGGCGGTCGGTCAGGAGGCGCTGGAATCCAACACGACCGGCATCAGTAACTCGGCGGTCGGTAGGAACGCGCTGCTCTCCGATGCGACGGGCATCGGCAACTCGGCGTTCGGTTTTGACGCGGGTGTCAATCTGGAAAACCGGCTCGAGAAACATCCTGTTCGGTGCGTAGGCCGGTATTCAGTACACCGGCGCAGAGGTCTCGAACATCGACATCGCTAACGCCGGTACGTTGGGTGAGAGCAATACGATCCGGCTCGGCACGCAAGGCGCCAGCGCCGGCCAGCAGAACCGGGCGTTCATCGCCGGGATCTCGGGAGCAACCGTCGGCGGGACCAACGCCGTTCTACTACAAGCCGCAGTACGTCCACGGTCAGCCCAACACTCTGCGGTACGGGCTGATCGCCAAGGACTTCGCGAAGGTCTACCCCAATCTCGTGGTGTACGGCCGCGACGGCAAGCCGTTCACGGTCGCCTACCAGATGGCCCGACACCCAGGGCACCGCCGGTGTTCGTCCGTCGTACCGGCGTGGGCCGTGCAGATCCGCCGGGGGACGCTGGGCGGTCACTCGTCGAATGTGCGGTAGTCGCCGATTAGTTCGGGCTGGGTGAAGGTGGCCGGCTGTTGGTGCCGATCCTCCGCTCCGGCTACGAATGCTTTGAACGAGTCCAGCCCCTGCACGCCCGATGTGCTGCCCTCGTCGGTGTACAGATGAATGAACTGGCGCGAGTCCGGGAGGAAGAAGACCGCGTACCGCAATCCGGCCGGTCGTGTCTCTGCGAGCTCGTCGAAGACGGCGCGCACGAGCGCGGCGTTCTCCTCTTCACGTCCGGGCTTGACGGTGTAGGTGACAATCGTGTGGCGCATTGTTGACTCGTGGGTCGGCGTGGGGTGGTGGTTGTTGTGCAAGGTGGGTCAGCTCGAGGCGGCGAGGGCAGGCTGCGGCTCGCCGACGATGGTCTTGGTGACCGCGTCGGAGCGCTCGTTGCGACGGACGAGTGCGAAGATCGCCGGGATGGCGAGCAGGCTGATCGCGCCCAGCACCCAGAACGCCTGCTGAAAGCCGCCGGTGAGCGCCGCGGGCGCGTGGCTGCCGGTGTGAAGCAGCGTTTGGGTGTGGCTGGCGGCGACGCTCGAGGCGATCGCGATCCCGATCGCGCCGCCGAGCTGCTGAGAGCTGTTCAGCAACCCCGACGCGAGGCCGGCCCGTTGCTCCTCAACCCTGGGCGCGCGCGCTTTCCGCTTCGAACCGTACGAACCGGGCTGTGCGTGTATCGCATCAGCTGGCCAACAGTCGCTCGAGTTCGTTCAGGCACGCCTGCCAGCCCTTCGCCTGATCGTCGCGGCGTTCGTCGGTCGAGATGCGGCTGTTGACTAAGAGCACGGTGGTCGCGCCCTTGGATTCCGTGAAGGAGAGCTCGAGCAGCTGCTCGTTTGAGGGATCGTCGTCGAAGGTCCAGGTCATGACCAGTCGGTGGGGCCGGTCGATCACGGTGAAGATGCCCTGCGCTTCGACTTCGGTGCCGGCGGGTGTGCGCATCACCACGCGGATCTTCCCGCCCACCTGGAGATCGACCTCGGCGACTGGGGTGTCCCAGGCGGAGTCGCAGTGGAACCAGCGGCGCATCACGTCGGGGCTGGTAAAGGCGTCGAACACCTTCTCGGCCGCAGCGGCGAAGGTCCGCTCGATCCGGACCACGCCGCCGGACTCGTCGCTCACGGTCGCTGCTTCCTTTCCTCGAGGTAGTCGTCGACGACGTCGAACAGGCGCTCCCAGCGGCTGCGCTGGCTTTCGATCCAGTCCGAGGCCTCGGCGAGCGCCTCCGGGCGCAGCGCGAGGCGGTGGGTTCTGCCGTCGATCACGCGGCTCACGACGCCCGCCTCCTCGAGCATTCGCAGGTGACGTGAGATCGTGGGCTTCGAGACCGCGAAATTGCGCGTCGCCTCGCCGACCGTCGCGGGCCCCTGGCTGAGGCGCTCGACGATCTCGCGCCGGAGCGGGTGGGCGAGGGCACCGAACACATCGTTAGCCATTTTGCTAACTATATAGCGCCAACCGCGAGCCGAAGGAGGAGCCAGCCGATGCCAGAACACAGGACCGCAACTCGTGAGGAATGGGTTGCGGCGCGCGCCGCGCTGTTAGAGCGCGAGAAGGAGCTCACGCGTATGGAGGATGAGGCTCGCCCGACAGCGTCAGGAGCTTCCTTGGGTGCCGGTCGAGAAGGAGTACACGCTCCAGACCGCAGAGGGAACCAGGACTTTGGCGGAGCTGTTTGAAGGCCGCTCGCAGTTGGTGGTCTACCACTTCATGTTCGGCCCCCACTACGAGGCCGGATGTCCCAGTTGCTCGTCGACCGCCGATAGCTTCAACGACGTACTCGCCCACCTCGAGGCCCGCGACGTGACGATGATCTGCGTCTCACGCGCGCCGCTGGAGAAGCTGCTCGCCTATCGCGAGCGAATGGATTGGAGCTTCAACTGGGCGTCCAGCCACGAAAGCGACTTCAACTTCGATTACGGCGTATCGGCCGGGGAGGGCATGACGCACGACCCAGCCGCGCCGCTGCTCGAAGCCAACGAACTCTCGCTTCTGAAGCTGCTGAACGAGCAGCCGACCGTCCGTGAGGACCTACCGCTCGTCTCGACGCAGAACGCGGGCGCGACCGGGACCACCCTCGACGGCTATTTCTCCGAAGGACACGGGGTTAGCACGTTCGCGCGCGAGGGCGACACCGTCTACCACTGCTACTCCAGCTACGCCCGGGGTACGGAGTTCCTGATGGGCTACTACGCGATCCTCGACCGTGCGCCCAAGGGGCGCGACGAAGGCGATCAGCCCATGAGCTGGCTGCGCCGCCACGACGAATACGACCGCCCGTGATGCGCTACCGCGGCTCGAATTCCCGACGTACGGTTATGAAGTCCGAGGCGTTCGTTGACCGAGACATCCGCGGAGCTCAACGCAATTTCAAGCCTCGACGACACACACGAACAACATGACGACTGGAGCCGATCACCTCGTCAGGCCGCGGCGCCGGATCGCCTCGTTGCCCGTGAGTAGCCGTGGGACAGCCGCGGCCATCGGGGTGGTGGCGACACTCGGGCTCCTGGCCGGCTGTTGGGTTGTCCCGGTCCGGCAGATGGGCATGGACATGGGGGTCGCGACCGAGCTCGGTTCGTTCGGCTTCTTTATTGGCGCGTGGGTGTCGATGATGGCGGCGATGATGCTGCCGGAGGTGGCGGCGGCGGTGGTCAGCCGGGCGACCGATGGCGTGCGCGCCGGCCGCTGTTCCTCGCGGCGTACCTCGCGGTGTGGACACTCGTGGGCGTCGTGGTCTACGCGGCGTACCGGCCGCAGAAACTGCTACGTCCGGCGCGGTCACGCTCGCGGCGGGCGTGTACGAGCTGACGCCGCTCAAGCGGCACTTCCGCCGACGCTGCCGCGAGAGCTTCGTGGCGCTCGCGTTCCGACGACAAGAAGGAGACAAGACAGTGACTGACCACACGACGGGAACACGTGAGAAGTGGCTCGCGGCGCGGTTGGAGCTGCTCCAGGCGGAAAAGGAGCACACAAGACAGGCCGACGACCTCGCGCGGCGACGGCAGGAGCTGCCATGGGTCAGGATCGAGAATGAGTACCGGTTCGAGACCGACGAGGGCACCGCGTCCCTCGCCGACCTGTTCAAAGGACGCTCACAGCTGCTCGTCTACCACTTCATGTTCGGCTACGGGGACGACGTCGACGAGCGGAACCCGGGCTGCACCGCCTGCTCGTTCGTCGCCGACCACTTCGACGCCGCCGTCCCGCATCTCAACGGCCACGACGTGACGCTCGTGGCCGAGTCGATCGCGCCGCTGGAGGAGCTTCGCCGGTACAAGCAGCGGATGGGCTGGCGATTCCCCTGGGTCTCGTCGCTCGGCAGCGACTTCAAGTACGACTTCGGCGCCGCCTTCACCGACGAGCAGCAGCGCAACGGCGCCGAATACAACTTCCGCCACATCCACGATCCCGGCCAGCAGGCGCCGGGGATGAGCGCCTTCGCGCGCACCAACGGGATCGTCTACCACACCTACTCCACCTACGCGCGGGGGGTCGAGCAGCTGATGGGGACCTACCGGTTCCTAGACCTGGCGCCGCTCGGCCGCAATGAGACCGGGTACTGGTGGCGCCGCCACGACGAGTACGACACACCTGCCGAGTACAACGCCAAGATAATCGCGGAGTTCCGCGCCAACCAAGGACACGTTGGCGGCATGTGGGATGAAACGCCACTGCTGGTGCTCCACCACACCGGCGCGAGATCCCGCGTGAGCCGCGTCAACCCGGTCGCATACCTGCCCGACGATCGGTGCTACTTCATCTGGGCCGCCAACGGAGGAGCGCCGAACAACCCCGACTGGTACCACAACCTCAAGGCGCATCCGAACACAAGCATCGAGGTTGGGAGCGAGACGATCGATGTCGTGGCCGGAGAGGCAACCGGCGCGGAGCGCGAGCGCCTCTGGGCGAAAGCAACCGAGCGATACCCGCAACTGAACGAAAACGCGCGGAAGACCCCACGTCTCATCCCGCTGATCGTCCTCACACCCGGCGGGAACGCCTGAGTGGGAGATCGAACACCTTCAGCTCTCGCGTCTTGTGACGAAGAGCAACCATGAGAAACGAACCGGGCTGCTGCGGAGCCTCACGATCCGTATTCATCGGCGGCGGTGGCGGCCACCAGGTCGATGAGCTCAACGCATTCCGCGACCCCGGCCCGGTGAGGCTCGGACTCCCGGCATTCGCATGAGCGCGAGCACGCCCAGCATGCGGCGCGTCAACGCGAGCGGTCTAAACGATCCACTCGGGCTGATGCGCGCCTACCGCGACTTCCACAAGGCCTCCCCCGCCGACGAAGAGCTCCTCGCCGGGCGGGAGCTCGGCGACCACGACCGCGAGGGGGTCCAGCTGCTCGCCCGTGACGTCGAGGGGCGCGCGGTCGCCTTCGCCACATGTACTGGAGCTGGTCCACGACCAGCGCGTGCCGCATCGGAGTGATCACGACCTGTTCGTCGCCGAGGACGCTCGCGGCCAGGGACTAGCCGAGGCACTGATCGATGCCTGCGAACCGAATTCACACATCATGGTGGGCCTCTGCCTGTGCGAGCGGCAGTCGCGGCGGATCTAGGCCGGCTTGACCGGGACTGTCGGTTGGCCTGCGAAGCAGATGCCCGGGACGGCGACCTCATCGCCCTTGAGGCTGCCGCATGAGACGAATCTCAATAGCGCTCGAGACCGCTTCGGGGAGACGACCGCTCCGCCGGCATTGCGACAGCGAGCCCTCCGCTGACATGAGCGTCGGTGGCCTTTGCTAACCGCGGTGCTCAGATGTTTTCCCATCGCCTGCACAGGATCGGGTACCGTGACGTGGCCTGTTCAGCCGGACGGGGACGACAAAAGGGGGAGGCCGGTGAGCGTGATCGTGATTGCGCGGTTCAGCTTTCCGGATGTGGACGCGGTAGTGGGATGGGCTAAGACGAACGCGTCGATACCTGAGGAGATCACCGCCTACGCGAAGACGTTGGGTCAAATCGGGCACCGAATGATCACTGCTGATGGTGAGCTCATCCTGATCGACGAATGGTGGGCGAGGAGCAGTTCCGTCAGTTCTTCGACAGCGCCCCGTGGATGGGAGAGTTCCTGGAAGGGCCTGGTATCACCGACCCTCGGGAAATCTCGGTGTTCAACTCGCTGGACGTGCCCGGCACCTTTAGCCGTACCGCCCCCGGCCCTGGGCCGCTCGGCGTGACCGATATCCGGGAGTTCGTCGACCGCGCGCTGCCTCCCGAGCCCAGACGCGACCACAAGTTATGAAAAGTGACGCGCGCTCTCTGGCCAAGGAGCAGCGCTTGTCCAGCTCCCCACCCAACCACGGAGGACGAAGATGAGGACACTGATGAAGGTCAAGATCCCGACCGCAGCGGGAAACGAGGCGATCAAGAACGGAAGCCTGCCGGAGGTCGTCGGAAAGGCGCTCGCTTCCCTAAATGCGGAGGCTGCGTACTTCACCTCGGAGGACGGAATGCGCACTGGCTTGTTCTTCTTCGATATGACGGACTCCAGTGATATTCCATCGGCGGCGGAGCCGTTTTTCATGGCCTTCGACGCGCAGATCTCGTTCGAGCCGGTGATGAACGTCGAGGAGATGGCTGCTGGCGTCGGCAAGGCGATGGAGGCCACGTAGGGCCACGGGGTCCGCCCCACGGCGAGCCAAGCACGCCTCGGCCCATCCAGGGTGTGTGAAACGCGCTTCTCGCACTTGGGGCGGTCTCAACGAGATGGCCGCTCGCGGCGAGAGGGAGATACCTCGCGGCTATCCCGACGGCCGCGAGTGCGCTCCCGTCGTCGCTCATGCAGCCACTCGTGCGCCCGGCGCAGGTAATTGCTCCCCGTCGAATGCGGCCACGAGATCCGCACCTCGCTGAGTCGTGATTACGAGATCCGTCTTTCGGTGCGCCAAGACCCGCTTTCACTCGCCCGCGAGCGTAATCTACCCGGCGGCGAGCCACTTGCCTTGCGCCGATAAGGGGGCGCCGCGCGAACGGGCAGCGTCTGGACTGTAGGCGGAGACGACTAGGGCCCCGCTTGCCGCGCGAAGGGCAACTCTCGGCAGGGCCAACGCATGCCTGTGTGACAACGAAAGCGGACCGGGGTGGCGATCCATCTTGAGGTGACCGCCCCACTGGTGGAGCGGTCACGAGGCCGCGGTACCGCTTCCCGCCCAATGGACAGTCCGATCAAGACTTCCCTCTTGGCGGCAGCCCAGAAGCGTGTCGAGGCTGCCGGACACGGGTGTGCCTTAGCCATCGCAGGCTCATCCTGAGACCGTGATCCGGAGGCCGTGACGCGGTCGCCTGGTCGTCGTGGGACCTCGTCACCGGCTCAGAAGAGCTCGGCCAGGCTCTGGGACATACGAATCGGCTGGCCAGGGCGAACGGCACCGGGGCCTTGACGAGCGTGAACCGGGTATACGTACCCGGCCGGCGTCGTCCTAGGGCACCAAAGCCGGCTCTGGGGAGCCCGGGCCGTCGGTGACGGCCGCGCCGTTCGCGGACTCGTCGTAGTTGCAGTTGCCGATCGCGAGCCGGGCCAGAGCGGCCCTGACCGACGCAGGGCGGGACTCGCATCGGACGGGCAGGATCACCAGCGCGAGGAGAAACCCCAGGCCAAAGATCCCGGCGGCCCACCAGAACGCCGTGGTGTCGCCGTGGACCGCGGCGGCGGGGATGAGGCCTCGGACGTGGGGGTGGCTGGTGAGGTAGCTGGTGACGGCGCTGGCGTAGATCGTTGAGAGCAGCGAGATACCGATCGAGCCGCCCACCTGTTGAGACGTGTTGACCATGCCGGAGGCGATGCCTGCTTCGTTGGGCGCCACGCCGAGCGTCGCGGCCGAGAACGTCGGGCCAAAGATGCAGCCCATCCCGACACCGATGACGAGCAGACCGGGCAGGACGCCGGTGGCGTAGCCGGAGGTGGGCGTCAGCTGGGTCAGCAGGAGCATCCCGACCGCCCCCAGCGCGGTGCCGAGGAGCACCAGCGGTTTGACGCCGGTGTGTTGGATCACGCGGGTCTGGACGGTGGTTGAGGTGATGACCAGCACGGCGCTCAGGGGCAGGAACGCGAGGCCGGTCTTGAGCGGCGAGAAGGCGAGGTTCTGCTGCATGAAGTAGGTGAGGAACAGAAACACCGCGAAGATGCCGGCGCCGGTCATGAAGAGCGAGGTGAACGCCCCGCCACGGGCCCGGTCCCACACGATGTGCAAGGGCAGTAGCGGGTGCTCGACGCGGCGCTCGATGATCACGAACGCGGTCAAAAGCAGGGGGCTGGCGATCAGCGCGACGACGGTCGCCGTGGCGCCCCACCCGTGGGTCTCGGCGTTAGAGAAGCCGAACACGAGCGCGAACAAGCCCAACGACCAGGTCAGGACGCCGGGTATATCGATGCGGGCCCGGTCGGGATCGCTGTGGTTGACCAGCAGGCCCAAGGCCACGATCGTGGTCGGCACGGCGATCACGAGATTGACATACAGGCACCAGCGCCACGACAAGTACTGGGTGAGCACCCCACCCAACAGAAGCCCGATCGCGCCGCCGCCACCGGCGACCGCGCCGTAGATCCCCAACGCCCGGTTCCTGTCATCAGACCCGGCGAACGTGACCGTCAAGAGCGAAAGCGCCGAGGGCGCCAGCAGCGCGGCAAACACCCCCTGCAGAGCCCGCGCCGCGACGAGCACGTCGAACGACTGCGCCAGCCCACCGACGGCCGAGGCCCCGGAGAACCCCACGAGTCCCGCGATCAACGCCCACTTGCGGCCGAACAGATCGCCCAGCTTGCCGCCCAGCAGCAGCAGGCTGCCGAACGCCAACGCGTAGGCGGTGACGACCCATTGCCGACTGTCGTTAGAGAAGTGCAACGCCCGCTGGGCGGAAGGTAAGGCGACGGTCACGATCGTCGCGTCCAGCACGACCATCAGCTGCGCGACGCTCAGCAAAGCGAGGACCGCCCATCGATTAGGGTCACGAACGGTTTGCGTTGGCATGGAGGCTCGACTTTCGGTTGGCGATTCAGATGACGGCGAGCGCCGCGTTTTTCGGCGTCAGCAGGTGGTCGCCGATCGGGTCGCGTACGGGCAGGCTGGTCATCAGGAGTGCACCTGGGAGCCGTAGCCGAGGTCGAGGCGGATGGACTGCATCACCTGGAACGTGGTGCTCTCGGTGAACACATCCGCGCCGGCGAGCACTCCCGTGTACCTCTCGATCACCGGCGCCGCAGCCGTATGTGTGATCTCGTCGAGGTAGCCCTTAAGCGCCGCCCAGACGTTCTCGCCGTACTTCACGAGGTAGCGCGTGGGGTCGACGGTGTCGATTGCCTTTCTGGAGTTCTCGGCGATGTCCGCCATGTACCGCTGGTGCAGCGTCACGTCCTCGCGGGTGCCAAGCCGGCCGTTGTGACCACCGATGAAGTGCTTCCACGAGTAGGCGAGCGCGTTCGCCGGCGCCTCGATGTACCCGGGGATGTCCTCGGTCAGGTTCGAGAGGTAGATCGGCGCCCAGCCCGGGTTGACGATGTCGATCAGCATCAGCGTGTCGTGGTCGGGCAGGTGGATGATGATGTTGTCGGGCGAGTGGTTGGCGCCGTGCCAGGCCAGGTCGATGCGCTCGCCGCCGATCTCGAGTGTGCGGTGGTCCGCGAAGGTCTCCTCGTTGGGGGGCCGCGCGGGGTCGTCGTCGCGCAGCAGGAGGCGGCGCGTCTCCTCGTGTCCGATGCGCGTGACGTTCCGACCGAACAGCGAGGACGCGCCGGCGTGGTCGGAGTGGTGGTGGGAGTAGATCAGGTAGTTGACCTGGTTGTTCACGCCGTTGGCGGCCGCGATGCCGTCGACCGCGCGCTGGATGTTGTGGCCGATCGTGGGCGGTGCGTCGAACACGACTACGCCGTCCGACGTCGTCAGAAACGCCGATTGGTAGGTGCCGTCGGTGACCCAGTACAGATTCCGCTCGACCCGGCCGACGTAGTAGCCCTGCTCGTTGAGAGCGGGGCCGATCGCCGATCGCGGGACCGGCGCGTAGTGAGGCGGGGAAAGTGTGTCAGTCGTGCACATGGGCGTTCCTGGTCTCTGCCTCCGTATTCGGTGACGACGACGGTGTGCATCGGTCCTCATCCTGGCCGTCGTCGCGGTCGATCGAATCTAGGAAATCCTTAGTCCTGACGCTGGTGGCATGCTGCGCGGATGGTTGGCCGCGTGGAGGATTGGCGGTTGCTCGGCAGACAACGCGAGCAAGCGGTGCTCGAGCGCCTGCTGGCCACCGCGCGGGAGGGTCGCGGCGGCGTCCTTGTGGTGCACGGCGAGCCAGGCGTTGGCAAGACTGCGCTGCTCGAGCGCGCGATCGATGTTGGAAAGGATTTTCGCGTCGTCCGGACCGCGGGCGTCGAGGGCGAGATGGAGCTTGATTACGCGGCGCTGCAACCTTTCTGCTCGCCGCTTCTCGAGTTCATCGAACGTCTTCCTGGCCCTCAGCGCGATGCGCTGGGCGTCGCGTTCGGGCTGAGTAGGGGCAAGGCGCCGAGCCCGTTCCTCGTCGGGCTTGCGGTTCTCGGCCTCGTCTCCGAAGCCGCCGAGCGGCAGCCGCTCCTGTGCGTGGTCGACGACGCGCAGTGGCTCGACGACGCGTCGGGCAGAGCGCTCGCGTTCGTCGCTCGCCGCCTGCTTGCCGAGCGGATCGCGCTTGTGTTTGCGACGCGTAAGCTGGGCGGTGGCTTGGCCCGGTTTCCGCAGCTCCAGGTCGATCGGTTGGGCCGCCGTGATGCACGCGCGCTCCTGGAGTCCGTCCTCGCGGCGCGGCTTGACGAATCTGTGCTCGAGCGGATCGTCGCCGAGACGGGCGGCAATCCGCTCGCGGTCCTAGAGCTCCCCCGCGGGCTGACCCCCGCCCAGCTCGCCGGCGGTTTCGGCCTGCCCGCTGCGCTGCCGCTGTCCACTGGGATCGAGGAGAGCTTCAGGCGGCGGCTGGCGCGGCTCCCGCGCGACGCGCGGCGGCTGCTGGTCTTGGCCGCGGCAGAGCCACTCGGTGATCCCACACTTCTGTGGCGCGCCGCGCGGCAGCTTGGAATCCCGGATACGGCCGCGCACGCCGTAGAGTCGGAAGGCCTCTTAAAGCTCGACGGCGCCGTGACGTTCCGCCATCCGCTCGTGCGATCGGCGGTGTACGGCTCGGCCGAGCCGAACGAGCGACGAGCGGTTCACCGCGCGCTGGCGGATGCAACCGATCCAGAGCTCGACCCCGATCGCCGCGCCTGGCACCGGGCACAGGCGGCGTCCGTGCCCGACGAGGGGGTGGCCACCGAGCTTGAGCGCTCCGCCGGACGGGCGCAGGCGCGCGGCGGATTGGCAGCCGTCGCTGCTTTCCTAGAGCGCGCCGCTGCGCTTACACCCGAGTCCAGGCGCCGGGCGCAGCGCCTGCTCGCCGCTGCTGACGCCAAACGCGATGCAGGCGATCTGGAGGCTGCGCTCGGACTGTTGGCAGGCATCGAGGCCAGCGTGCTCGACGAGCTCGAGCGGGCCCGGGTCGACCTCTTGCGAGCCCAGATCGCGTCGGAGCAGCGGCGCGGCGACGACGCCGGCCGCCTGTTTATGAGCGCGGCGAGCCGCCTCGAGCCACTCGACCGAGAGCTCGCCCGCGAGACGTACCTCGAGGCGCTCGGGGGCGCGATGGCCAGCGACGTCGAGGTCGCTGGCGGCGCGCCGGCGGTCGCGGCCGCCGCGCGAGCCGCGCCAGCGGGCAGAGCTCCGCCGCGCGCGCTTGACGTGGTGCTGGACGCGTTCGCAATCCGACTGACCGACGGGTATGCCGCTGCCGCGCCGACACTCGCTCGGGCTCTCGAGCTTCTGCTCGCGACGGACATCGCCAAGGAAGACGTCAGTCGTTGGCTCTCGGTCTCCAGCGGTAGAGACAGCAATATCGTCGCGCACGAGATGTGGGACGACGAGGCCGTGCATCTACTCGCGGCTCGCCGAGTGCAGGTCGCGCGCGACACGGGCGCACTCGGCCACCTGCCGTTCGCGCTCACCTTCCTGGCCAGGAGCCACATGCTCGCCGGCGAGTTGACCGCGGCCGCGCTGGTGCTCGACGAAGCACGACTGATCGCCGAGGCCACCGGAAACCAAGCCATCGTGAACGGCCCGATGATTCTCGCTGCTTGGCGCGGCGACGAGTCGAAGGCGTCTGCGCTAATCGAAGCGACCTCTGAACAGGCGGCCACGCGGCGATGGGTGTCGAACAACTACGCGAGAGCCGTGCTCTATAACGGCATTGGTCGGCATGACGCCGCGCGCGATGCGGCCTGGGAAGTGTTTCAGCGCGATCCGATCGCATACGGGACATACCTGGCGCCCGAGCTGGCCGAGGCGGCATCCAGGACGGCCGACCGAGCGTTGCTCAAGTACGCGCTCGAGTGGCTCTCGGAGCGAACCCGCGTCATCACCTCCGCGTGGGCGGATGGGATCGAAGCGCGTGTGCGTGCGCTGCTCAGCGAGGGCGAGCTCGCCGAGAGCCTCTATCGCCAATCCATCGAGCACCTCTCCGGTACACGTCTAAGGCTCGAGCTCGCCCGGACTCACCTTCTTTACGGAGAGTGGCTGCGACGCGAACGTCGCCGGCTCAACGCCCGAAGGCAATTGCGCACCGCGCTTGAGGCGTTCACCAACATGGGCGCGGACGCGTTCGCCGGCCGCGCCGAACGCGAGCTCCGGGCGACCGGCGAGCGTGCCCGCAAACGGACCGTGGACACACTCGACCAACTCACGCCCCAGGAGACCCAGATCTCGCGCCTTGCCGCGAACGGGGACACCAATCGAGAGATCGCCGCTCAGCTGTTCATCAGCCCAAGCACCGTCGAGTACCACCTGCACAAGGCGTTCCGCAAGCTCGGAGTGAGGTCGCGGACCGAGCTCGCACGCCGGATCGCCTAACCGACCTTCGCACTCAGTTGCGGCTGCGGCCCTCTGCCCCGAAGACTAAGGCTTTCCAGGATGCAAGCCGCTCTGGGTCGACGCACGATCTGACCTCGATGAGTGCCTACGACCTCGAGAGGCCGAGCGTTCGTCGCGGACCTCATGACTGTTTTAGCCGTAGCCGATGCCCGCGATTGAGAGCGCCGCGAGAGCCATTTCTGACCCCGCCACCGGGCGGCGGCGGTGGAAGGTGCTCGGAGTGATCGGAATCGCACAGCTAACGGTGCTGCTCGACCTCACGGTGATGAACATCGCGTTGCCGTGGGCGCAGCGCGCTCTTCACTTCACGACCGCGGATCGACGGTGGCACGGCTCGCGAGCTGCGGGTACCGCGAGCCGGCTGGCCACCGTCGGGAGGGCTAGGCGAGGCCGAGCTGCCGCTGCTGAAGAGCGGTGTCGTAGAAGGCGGCGATGACGACCAGCCGGTCACCGTCCCACTTGGTGGTCTGGCCGAACTCGAGGTCGAACGCCTTCCCGGTGGGCGCGATCACGGTGCCGTCCGGGAGGTTCATCTCGCCGGTGAAGGTCCCGGTGGCGTTGGTGACGACGGTGATCCAGTCTCCGCTTCCGAACTGGATCGGGTACGGCGTGTTCACGTGCATGTCGGGGAAGCTCCGAAGGAATTGCTGCATCGCCGCCGAGTGCGCCTTGGATCCGTAGATCGGCTCTGCGCTCCCGGGGATGAAAGCGATCATGTTTGGGTGGTGGACGGTGTCCACGGTTTCAAAGTCGCGGGCGTTGAACGCATTGTCCCCCTTCCTCATGAGCTCGAACAGGTGTGCGGTCCGACTGTCGTTGTGGGTGGTGGCAGCCACGAGGGCTCCTTTCCTTGATGGTCGATGGATCGCTTCGAAGTGGGTGTGGCGCTCGCCTCAGCGACGATTGCGCTGCACATCGCGGTCGTCCGCCACAACGCCGCTGTTGCGTCGAGGCCTGAGAGCCGGCGAGCAGTTTGCCCGCCGTGGCGATCGGAGGGTCGGCGCTCTCCGCGTCGTCGTATCCGATCAGGATCTTCATGGACCTTCGCTCCTAGGCGGCTGCTTGGACTGACGAGAACGTGGTTGCGTAGTCGGTGGCGAACTGTTCGAAGCTGCGGGCCGGCCTGTTGAGGATTGAGGGCACGTCGTCGGTGAGGTAGTCGCAGTCGCCGTCGGCCATCAGGGCAACCGCTCTGGCGTTGTCGTCGGCGACGACTTCGGGAAGGCCGACGTCGAGCATCGCCTGCTTTTGCTCCTCGAAGGTGATCGGGTGGAAGGTGATCGTTCGGCCGAGCACCTTGGAGAGAACTGCCGCCACTTCGGTCCCCGAGAGCACCTCGGGCCCGGTAGGCCAATAGGTCTTTCCTGCGTGTGCGGACGGTGAAGCGGCGATCTCTGCGGCGACGGCGGCGACATCGCGCACGTCGACGTGGCCGACGCGCCCAGCGCCGGTTGCCGTGCTGAAGCTGTTCGCCTCGGCGATCCCCGGCGCCATCATGAGGAAGTTCTGCATGTAGGCGTTGTTGCGCAGCAGCGTGTAGCCGAGCCCGGAGGCGATCAGCGCGTTCTCGATCTCCGCCTGGTTGCGCCGCCGGGCGATCGGCGAGTCCGGCGAGGCTTTGGTGGTGATCTTCGCCACGTGCTCGACACCGGCGCGGACCGCGCTCTCGATCACGTTCAGCTCCTGCTGCACGACCGGCGCAGTCACGAGCACGACGCTCGAGACGCCCTCCATCGCCGCGTCGATGCTCGCCGGAACCTCCAGGTCTCCCTTGAACACATCGACGCCCTCGGTGGCGAGCGCGGCGGCCTTGTCCGCGTTTCGGACGATGACGCGAACCGGGACACCCTGATTTCCGAGCAGGCGCGAGGCTTCTGAGCCGACCTTGCCGGCGGTGGTGACGAGAATCATGCGAGGTCTCCTTTCGCCCGAGGCCGGTCCGCCTCGGCGCGTTTGACGTGTCTGCGACTCGCCGCGGTAGCTCGCCGGGGACGGACTGCGAACCTCCAAGAGCTCGAGCGCGAGCGCCTCGATTTGGTGGATCACGCCGTAGAGCGCGGACGGATCGGCGAGCGGTCCGCTAAGCACGGTGTCCGGCCCGGCCCTGCGCGCCCTCAGCTCAGGGAACGCCCCGAGCAGCATCGGCCCGATCGCGCCGCGAATCCGGATCTCATATTGGCGCGACGACGGCATCCGAGTAGGTTCGTCGCCCGTTTGGTGACTGCGCATCACAAGGGTTTGGTGAAATCGGTGTCGGCCTCTCGAGAGCCTGGGGCGCTCGTGGTGCGAACATGTCGGAGCGATGGGGCTACCGGCCCGATCAGATATCGCTGACGCTTACGTCAGTCCCGGCATGGTCGCCCGCCGCGAGCTGTTCGACCGGTTAGGGGACGGACGGCGGGTGACGGTTGTCTGCGCGCCGGCTGGCAGCGGCAAGACATCGCTGTTGCGCTCCTGGATAGCCAAGGCGGGCCTAGACGAGAGCGCCGCGTGGGTCACGCTCGAGCGCGAGGAGGAGGACCCGCAGCGGTTCTGGCTCTCGGTATTGCGTGCGCTGCGCGGCACGAGCGCCGGGTCTCGCGCGATCGAAGCGATTACCCCGAACCCGGAGCTGAACGCCGAGGCGATCGTCGAACGGCTCCTCGCGGACCTGACCGCGATCGAGGACCCGCTGTGGCTCGTGCTCGATGATCTCCACGAGCTGCGCTCAAGCGAGGGGCTGCGCGAGCTCAAGCTTCTGCTGATGCGCTCACCAGCGGAGCTTCGGTTCGTGCTCGTCACACGGCGCGATCTGCGGCTCGGCCTCCCCCGCTTGCGGCTCGCGGGCGACGTCACCGAGATCCGCGCACAAGATCTTCGCTTCTCAATGGATGAGGCACGGGCGCTGTTCGAGGCCGCCGGGGTGCCCGTCGCGGACTCGGCGCTTGAGCTGTTGCACGAGCGCACCGAGGGATGGGCGGCGGGGCTCCGCATGGCCGCCCTGTCGCTCGCCCGCCACCCGGACCACAACGGGTTCGCAGCGGAGTTCTCCGGCAGCGAGCGCAGCGTCGCCGAATACCTGCTCGACGAGGTGCTCGATCGGTTACCGGACGAGGTCAGGTCGCTACTGCTCAAGACCTCCGTACTGGAGCGGGTGAGCGGCGCACTCGCCGATCGCTTGACCGGGGGCTCGGACGGCGATCGGATCTTGACGGAGCTCGAGCAGGCGGGCGCGTTCGTAGTTGCCCTGGACCCCCAGCGCGCGTGGTTTCGCTACCACCGGCTGTTCGCCGACCTGCTGGCGCTCGAGTTGCGACGCACCGCCTCCGATGAGCTGCCGGCGCTGCATACCGCGGCTGCCCAATGGTTGGCCGAGCACGGCTACCCCGTCGAGGCGATCCGCCACGCCCAGGCGGCGGAGAACCGGGAGCTGGCGGCGCGGCTGCTGGCAGACCACTGGTTCGGTATGTATCTCGACGGCAACCGAGCGACGGTGCATGAGCTGCTGACGGCATTCCCTGCTGGAATGGCCGACGAGAACGCCGAGCTGGCAAAGATCGCTGCCGCGGACGAGTTGACGGGCGGTTCGCTCGAGGAGGCAGAGCACTACCTCGCGCTCGCCGAGCGTGAGTCGGGCTCTGTGCCCGAAGATCGCCGCGGACGTCTCCAGGTAGGGCTCATAGGCACTCGCCTGGAGCTCGCGCGAGCGCGGAACGACGCGACCGCCGCCGCCGAGGAAGCCGAGCGACTGCTTTCAACTGGACTTGACCTCATCCCGACTGGATTAGCTGAGGACGCGCGCGCGCTGACTCTGCTCAACCTCGGCATGGCCGGGATCTGGACGGGGCGCCGTGAGGACGCCGAGCGCTACCTCGAACAGGCGCTCGCGCTCGCGCGACGGATCGAGCGGCCGTACATCGAGCTCGGCGCGCAGGCGCATCTAGCGGCCCTCGCCCTGTCCCGTTTGGCGTTCCCCCGCTCAGCATCCCTGGCGGAGGAGCGAAGCCGGCAAGCGGTCGAGCTCGCGCATGCCCACGGCTGGGCCAAGGACACGTTCGCGGGGGTTGCTTTCGCCGCACTCGGCACCCTGACGCTCTGGCGAGGGCAGCTTGCGCAAGCCGAGCACTGGATCGAACAGGCCGAGGATGCGCTGGGAGCGGACGCTGACCCGACAAATCGTCTGATACTCCACACCAATCGAGCGCTGCTCGAGCGCGGCCGCGGACGCGACGAGGAGGCGCTGGCGGCGTTTCGCGCGGCGGAGCACGCAGAGTCTCTGCTCGCAGCCCACACCCTGGCGCCGTACCTGCGCGCCCACAGCCTCGTCGCGCGGGTAACGATCGGCGAGACCGGACGCGTGCAAGATGCGCTCGCGCAGATGGACGACGAGACGCTCGATTCGGTTCAAATGCGAGTCGTGCGAGCGGCGCTTCACTTGGCGCAGGATCAGCCGCAGGACGCCCCGGCGGCGCTCGCGCCGATCCTCGACGATCTCCCTACGGGGTTCGACGTCGGATGGGCGATCCAGGCGCTTCTGCTCGGCGCGATCGCGCTCGACGCCGTCCGTGATCCCGGCGGCGCCGCGCGTGTCCTTGAACGCGCGCTCAATCTGGCCGAGTCCACCGGTGTGCTGCTGCCGTTCCTGTTCTTCCCGGCAGCCGATCTGCTCGAACGCCACGCTCGCGTTCGTACCGCTCATGCCTCACTCATCTCAGACATCCGCGACCTCCTGTCGGGACGAACACCGCCATCACGACCCGGAGAGACGGAGCCGCTCCTGCAGCCACTCTCACAGAGCGAGCTCCGCGTGCTGCGCTACCTACCGACCAACCTGCCTGTGCCTGAGATCGCCTCCGAGCTGTTCGTGTCCGTCAACACAATCAGGACCCAGACGCGCCACGTGTACGCCAAGCTGGGTGTCCACACGCGGGCGCAGGCCGTGCACCGCGCCCGCGACCTGGGTCTGCTTGCGCCGACCCCGCGAAGCCGGTAGCGATACCGTCAAAGATCTTCACTTTCGCCTCGCGACGAGCATCACTGGGCCGGCGACGACCGGCCCTTTATGCGCGGAACTCGCGCATCTCCGCTTGCGTAGCTTCCGCCGGATCACAGCCGTACCCGACCACTGACGACGGGCGGCGTTAGACACGACCTCTCTCGGGTGTGAGCACCGAGCAGTCGCAAGAGCCCGATGACGACGCAGCCGCCCGCGACGCGAAGCAGCCATCGAGTCGATCGCGAAACGCGCTTCGAGTCGCCGGGCGGCTCGGCAGGCTGCGGCTGGAGGCCTGGCGGGCTAGTCCGTGGCCCACCCGAAACGGCGCTCGCATACCGTTGCCCGCGCCAGTATGATGCCGAGTCGTTCGGTCCGACGGGTCGATCGTGAGGGAGAGTGGGTGGCACAAGCAGGGGGGGCTGATAGGTCGCTGGTTGGGCGCTTTGCCCGCCGTTTGATGGCGGGGCTGTCCCTGATGGGTTTGCTCCTTGCGTCCACCGCCGCCGTGGCGGCGTTGTCAGGTGGGTCACATGCCAAGGCGGCTGCACCGAACGCTTCCATCGCCCCGGCCGCCGGTCAGGTCGGCGGTGTTCTGGCGGCCACGATCGCGCCTGACACGGCGCTCGAGTATGACGGCGACGGAGTCGCCACGGTCGCACTCGCGGACATCAGCTCCACCGATGTTACTGTCGGGCGGATCAGGGCGGACATCCTTGTCTCGGCTCCGGCACGTGTGACCGCCGTTCGCGGCGCGAGCGGATGGCGCTGTACGGTTCGCTCGCCGGGCAGCGTCGGCTGCAGTCACACGGGCGTGGTGGTCAGTTCACGTGGCGTAGCTCCGATCACGCTCGAGGTTCGGGCGGTTGGAAGCCGCGGGCGCCCCTCGTTCGGACGCGCGAGATTGCGAGTGCGCGCGACGTGGATTCAGGCCGATCCGGGCGGGCAGCTGCTCGAGCGCGGGTCTGCCGCAACGCTGGCTGTCACCGAGCGAGCGCCGCTGACGGTCACGGCGCGCTCCGCGGTGCCGACGGTGACAGAGCCAATCAACGGCCTTCCCACGACACCGATGATCCTCCAGGGCAGCGTCGGCGGCCGCACGCCGGAGCCCGTCAGGTTCCAGTGGCGCCAGGTGTGCGACAGCGGTTCGTGCCCGAGAGTGCGTTGGACCAGCGCCACTCAGGGTGTGCTGGTAGACGGGCAACAGCCAGCCGTGGGCTTCGATCCCCCGAGCGTCAACGCATCGACAGTACTCCGATTCGCCCTTACTGCCTCGGACCCGAGGGGCGCGGTCACCGCCGTCACATCCGTCCGCGCCCAGCCAGATCAGATCGAACAGATCAGTCCCAGGCTAGCGGGCCTGGCATTCACCAGCGCCGCGTTGCGCTCGAACCAACGACCGGTCACGGCCGTCCCGCTGACGAAGGCCGACCAGGCGGTCGTCACGGTCAACGGCCCGGGCGTCACTCAGACCCGGGTTGACAGCGTGGTGGTGCTTACCGCGCGAGTCCAGGACCAGCACATATCGCGAGCCGGATGGTCGGTGGCTGTAGGCCCCAGGTCGATGCTCGCCGGGGCGCGACGGAGCGGGGCCACGATCAGGTTCCGCGCTCCCGCCGTGCCTGGCACTTACGCGGTGCGGATGACCGCGACGACCGCGGCGGGCAGCTTCACGCGGGATCAGCTCGTCGAGGTGAACCCGAACGTGCCAGCGAAGGCCGCAGCGGCGTCGGTCGACACGGGACGACAGCGTGCGTTCTGCGCCGTCCTGGCCGAAGCCCGTACACACGGCCGAATCTCGATCTCGTTGCCCTCGGGCGCGAAGTTCACCGCCGATACCAACAGACCTGCCGGAAACGGGACTGAGTGCTCCGGGACCGAGACGATCGATGTGCGTTCGGGGACCACGACACTGGGCTCCTTCGAGCTGACGCAGGTTCACGGCTCGATCACCCGCGACCGCGGCCTGGTGATCGCCGGTGGAACGCTGATGACTCCCGGGTTCTGGGCCGCCCCGCCGCAGAGTGCCGCCGATACGAGCGTGCACGCAATCCACAGCGCGCTGGATGCCGAGGCCGGTCAGGCAGGCGCCGGCTTGGCCATCCCGTTCTCGGTGCCCCGGATGGGCGACATCACCGTCGGCCTCGATATCCCGCTGACCGATACCGGTTTCAGCGATCTCTCCGGCCAGATCACGCTGAACCAATCCGCACTGTCGAAGTTCCCGCTCTCGAGCTCGCTCCCGGAAGCGAACCAACCCGCTGGCTGGAGGATGACCAACATCAGCCTCGCGGTCGTGCCGGAGGCGCGCCGCTTCGAGCTGATTGCGAACGCCAAAGGACCACAGTCGACGGATGGCGAGCTGTCGTTCTACGGTTTGCTGACGTTCGATGGGCAGCTGAGCCTGTCGGTCGTCGCCAGCAACCTGGCGGTGTTCGACTCGAGCGGCGGGCAGCGGGCCTCGGTGACGGCGCAGGGAACGGTCACGATGTTGCCCGGGCGGCGTATCGACTCGGCGGGGAAGGTCGGCTCCTCCGTCTTCCCGGTGATCGACGTCGAGGTCAGCGCGGCGATCAACGATTATCGCCCGGCTCAGAACGTGACGCTGTCGGGTCAAATCTCGTGGTCGTCGAACGGACCGTTTGAGATCGCCGGCACCCTCCTCACCGCGATGAAGAACAGCCCGATGCGGTTCACCGTAACGGGCAGCTTCACGGATGCAAACAACTGGAAGCTATACGCAGAGCTCCAGACCGGTGATAACGGCCTCGAGCTCGGCACCCCGCCGCTGCTGAAGCTCAAACTGCTCACCGGGACGCTCAGCCGGCACGGCGGCGAGGTCCAGATCAGCCTGAAGGGAGAGGCAACGGACATCAAGGCGATCGAGGGCGTGCACGTCAGCTCGGCGGCCGTCGAGTTCACCACCTCCTGCCAGTTCAGCGGAGAAACGTCCGCCATCTCAGGACGCGTGTGCCTGCTGGTCGAGCTGCACTCCGAACTGACGTTGCCCGGAAAATCGCCGCTCAAGGTGAGCGGGGCGGTCAAGGTCGACTTCAGCACGGGCAAGTTCGAGGCGTCGGGGCAGGTTGCGTTGAAGCCCGACGACCCCCTCCACAAGGCCTTCGGGCTGCACAACGTCGAGATGTTCGTTACGAACGCCGGCCCGCCCCGGCAGGCGGTTTGCAAGGTGGTAGCCCGCACGGCCGCGGGCGATGGGCTGTACTTCGGGTTGACCGCCCAGGGCAAGGTCCTCGGTCTGCCGCTCCACTTCACGGGCGCGTACCTGGGCGGAGATCACTTCTGCCTGGCGGCGAACATCGGGACCGCCTCACTGCCGACCGGCAACTCCGACCAGCTAACGACCGCGAACGGTCAGTCCCCGCCTGCGTCCGAGCCTCCCGCGAGCTGCGCGGCCGAGAACGCGCCCACCCTCCAACACCTCAGTTTCGAGTATTCGAGTGACACCAAGGAGGGGCGGTTCTCCGGAAAATTCTGTCTGCCCTCAGGTGTGCGCCGGGAGCTCGGCAACGTGGGCAGCGGCGTCGGGACCGTCGACCTCTTCCTGAGCGACAACGGCTTCGAGGGAAGAGCCGCCTACCGCCTCGCCCGCGTGGTGTGGTTCCTGAACGCGTTGAACCACGACACGCCCGACCCGAAGAAGGCAGCCCTCGGCTTCAGGGAGATGACGTTCCGGGTCGACGCGACGAGGACCGCGGGTCTGAGCCTCGGCCTGAACGCCGCCGGCGAGCTCAGCATGCCCGCGCCCACCGCGGCGAGCGGCGGCATGGTCAGCCCCGGGCACGGGCAGTCCAAGGGGTCGACGGCGCGCGTTTCGGTCGGCGTCACCGTCGCGCTGCGCCCCGCTCCGCAGCTGACGATCGAGGCCAATACGGGTCAGAGCACCAGCAACGAGCCGTGCAACCGAGCGAGGGCCGCGGTCCTCGGGATCGTCGATGCCTTCAACGCGCCCGGGTTCGACATCTGTCAGTTCGGCTTTGACGGCACAGTTGGGCTGTCGGGCTTTAGCCTGGGCGTGAACGCCTCGTTCACGCTCCCCAGACAGTGGGGACCCGAGCTGGGCGTGAACAACGCGTCGTTCCGGATCGGCTTCCGGATCTCGGCGCAAGATCCTTGCATCAACTTGGAGATTGACAAGGCCAATGCGAACGGGCCGTCCGCAATCGACCTCCTGAACAAGGGGGTGATCGTCGCCGACCAGGCGACGTTCCGGATCGCTCCGAATGGCTGCACGCTCCCGGGCTCCCCGCCGCTGAACGTGCCGGCCGGAATCCGGCTCGCGTTCGCCGGGACGATGTTCGGCACGCCGACGAAGGTCAATCTCGAGATCACCCGGAAGGACCCCGGGTTGAAGATCAACTTCACGCAGGAGACCGGGGCGTCGAGCCTCGGTCCGCTGAAGTTCGGCGCGTCGAAGCTCCAGGTACTCCTGGATCCCGGTCCTCCCGCGCAGACGAAGCTCGAGCTTCACACCTCCATGGCAATCGGCAACGGAGGGGGCGTTCTGATCGATGGCGTGTTCAACCACGCGGCCGGGAGGACGACGCTTGACGCGAGCGCCTGCCTGATAACGCGGCTTCCGCCCGCGAACGCTCCTTCGGGGACACCGCCGCCGTGCGGAACCGTCACCCTGCTGGGCGCCAGCTTCTCGGGACGGCTTGCGCTGAAGTTCGACACCGGCACCGGCGCGGGCGGCCTGGAGGCAAAGTTCAGCGGCCGGCTGAGCGCCGACCTCCGGTTCCTGGCCGTCGACGTCGAGGTGAAGAATCTCCTCTACGCCGGGGGCCTCCAGGAGCTCGACGTGAGCGTGAACACCGGTTTCAAGCTCGGCCCGGTCGAGGGACACATCGGGGGTTCGGTCACCTACCTACGCGCCCAGTCGGAGATCGGACTGACGCTCTCCGGGCGCGTGAAGCTGTGGGGATTCGAGACGGCGTTCCACCTCCCGGCCAAGCTCTCGACCAATATCAGCCTGCCGTTCGAGTTCGGCCCTGGAAACAACACGACGAGGATCTCCAAGCCGGGAACGCTGCTGGTGCTGCGGCTGAAAGGAGACCTCACCGGTCACGTGGCGCGCAACGGTTCGATCGGGGTGACTCACCTGATGACGATCCAGGGTTGCTTCCCGTTCGAGACCGTGTGCGTCGACGTCGACAAGCAAGCACAAGTGGACACGGCGACCGGCACCGTCAAATTCACTGTGTTCGGCTTCGGCGTGACGATTGACGCGAGCCAATACATCAAGAACACCCCCGGTCAAGTCGACTACTCGCCTGGGATCTCATATGTCGCCAACGACGCTTCGGGCAAGTGCCTCGATGTCAACTTTGGGAATTTCTCAAACGGGACCCGGATCAAGGAAGAGCAGTGCAGCCGGACGCGGAACATCGCCCAGGAGTTCAAGCTGCTCGCAGACGGAACACTGCGGGTCCGCAGCGACGGGGGCAAGGAGTTCTGCGTCAGCGGCGTGAACCGCGAGCCGCAGCTCGCCGGGTGCGACGCCAGTCGTTCGGATGAGCGCTGGATCCGCGACAACAAGGGTCAGATCTTGGGCAATGCCGGAAACACCGCCGGACTATGTCTCGATGTCAATAGCCAGACCAAGTTCACCACGCTGAGCGGTGCCTGCGGCAAAAGCGGGCGCTGGGTGATCGTCGACATGATCCAGCGCCCCGGCGTCGGCTGCCTGGATCTTCCCCACGGCAACCTGTCCTCCGAGCTGAAGGTGTTCCCGACATGCAACCGGTCCGTCAACCAGGCGTTCGCGCTCTACCCCAACGGCGAGTTGAAGGTCCGCGGCCTGTGCGTGGCCGCGGGCGAGATCAAGGCGGGGGCGGCGGTGAAGCTCGCCGATTGCAACGGCTCCAAACCTCAGCTCTGGTTCCTCGACCTCGGCGTGCTGTGCACCGGCGCGGTCAATGGTTTCGACTATCGCCAAGCGCAGTGCATGGGCACGCAGGCGAAACAAGGCGACTACTTCCCGGTAAGGCTGAGCCCGCTCGACATCAACGGCAAGCGCAACCCCGACCCCAATCTCAGGTGGGACGTCACCTATTGAGCCGCATGATCGCCGCTGCGGCGGCTCTAGGGCTGGCGCTGCTCGCACTGCCCGGCCCCGCTCTCGCGCTCGACGACGGCGGCGGCCAGTGGGTGCCTGGCAGCGTCCTGATCAAGTTCGGCACGTCGAACAGGAACCTGATCGACGGCTTCGTCAGGCAGTCGATGGGCGGGACGGTGATCCGACACCTGCCCCTGATTCCTCACGCCTACGAGCTCCGGGTGAACGGTGATGTGATGACGGCGATCAACCACGGCCTCACCGTCTCGCACGACGAAGGCGCGGGGGGCCCCATGATCGAGTGGGCGCAGCCGAATTACGTAGTGCATCTGAAGTACTTCGCAACGCCCGAGGACAAGGCCTACTACCCGAACGATCCCCGATTCTGGCCCTACGCGGCCTCCAACCCGAATAGCTGCTCGGGTTCGCAATCGGCGCAGGGTCAAGCCGCCTTGTGGCCCTGGTACGGCGATCTGGCCAACTCGCTCGGGCCGTGGGGAACGGCGAAGGCAAACCCGCTGTCCGCGTCGCAGCGCCTGCCGGACACCGCCCAGTACGACGTCGGTTTGTCAGGGTCCGCGAGCTCCTCGATCGACGTGTTGCCGGTCTGGAACGCCCTCGCCGACAGCCTGCCCGGCGACAAGCCCACCACCGGACCGACCGGCGTCGCCGATGGAAAGCCCGTGTGGCGCGACGCCGACCTGCGGCGGTCGGGAATCGCGGTGTGGGACTCGGGTCTTTCGAACGCACCCGACCTGGAAGCGCAGGTTGCCGCGCTGATCAGCGTCGGGACTAACGTCAATTCCGATACGCCGACCGAGCTGTGGCGGTATGTCTACGCGGACAACCCCCAGCGCCTCGCTGCGGAAATGCAGACACTGAAGGCGGAACTTCGGCACGTGACGACGGTAGACAGGCATCAACTCGCGCTCCTGCCGATCGACGACCTGGGCTCCGGTGCTCCCGGGTCAGCGCTACACCTACCGACCGGGTGCGACGGGCACGGCACCGAGGTGGCTTCGGTCGCCGCGGCCACCGCCGACAACGGCCAGGGAATCGCGGGGGTCGGATGGAACGTCCCGGTGGTGGGGATCCGTCAGGCAGTCCCCGTGCTGGACACCACCCAGGATCTCGACGCGTACAGAGACCCCGGCAAGCTGCTCGCCGCGGTCGAGAAACAGCGGCGGTATGAGCTCAGTGACGCGGATATGATCGATGCGCTCACGATCGTCCAGGCGTTGAAGCTGCCGGTGCTGAACATGAGCTGGGGCTCGCAGCTCTTCTACAGCGAGAAGGTTCACGGCGACAACGAGGTCGTCGTCCAGAGCCCTGCGGTGGTGGAGGCGATGGGACGGGTCCTGACCGACGGCGTCACGTTGGGAGTGGCGGCGGCTGGCCCCGGTCAATACGGAGTCGGCCAGTCTGCCCGGGGCGCCGTGACCGAACGCGGTGAAGCCAACGCCGCGCAGTTCCCGTGCGCGCTGCGCGCCCTCGGCAAATATCACGTCAAGGTCCTGACCATCGGGCTGCACCCGTTTGATTCGGGGGTTAACTGGAGCGACGCCAGCCTGCTGTGCGTCACGGGCACCTATACGGACCGGCCCGAGCTGATCCCACATGCGGGTAGCGGTGACGCCGCAGTCGACCTCGCCGCCCCGGGCGTGGCCACCGTTGCGACGCGGCCCCTTCCCGGGGCACAGGTGGACCGTCCCACGGCGACGTACCGCCTCGCGTACGGCACGTCGTTCGCGGCGGCGATGGTCTCCGGCGCGGCCGCACTGCTCCGCGAGCTCGCGCCAACGGCCAAGCCGCAATTCATCGCTCAGGCTCTGCGCGCCGGGGCGCGCCCCGATCTGCAGCTCGCGCGCACGGTCCGCTATGGATGGCTCGACGTAGCCTGTTCGGCGCTGTGGCTGGCGCAGCGCGCCGACACCCACCCAGACTGGGGGGTGCGGGTACCCGTGCAGGCCCTCGAGCTGCCCGAGACGGCGCACTGCTTCAAGTCGAGCACCGCCATCTACCAGTACAACTGGACCCTCCCCAAGAGCTATTTCGACGAGGGGAGCCTGACCTCCGGAGCTGACGGGTTCTCGCGCGGCGACTTCAGCCGCGGGCTCGTGGCCAGCCGTCTCGTCCAAGAGGCATTCGCGGACAAGAACGATATCGTCAAGGCGAGAGGCATCCAGAACGTAGTGCTCGGCCCGGAGTCGACCTGGAACCCTGACCAGATCGCGTTCTTCCCGATCCAGCCGGGTCTTCTGCTCCAGCACCCGCGGGCGCCAACCCGGCAGTTCGTCTACAACTTCCAGGGCTACAACGTGGGCTGCCCGGCGGGTTCGCGACTCACCGGATTCAGCCTCAAGTGGAAGGACCTGCTCCACCCCCAGGGATATATCTGGTTCTCGCCGAAGGCCGCCGTCAACCGGCAGATCTTCATGGTCGCGCTGATCAAGCCGTGGTATGAGTTCCTTCTCCCCAAGGAGATGCGAATCGAGGTCACCGCGCGCTGCATCCGGCCCCCTGCAGACTCGGAGCCGTGACGGTCGAGAAGCGGGCTACGAAACGGCCAGATGCCGAGATCGCTCGTGGTCGGCTATAGGAACAGGTCACGGGCATTGAGCGCAATGCCGGTCGTGCTCCGATGGCCAGTCAACATCTTGGGCCAAGGCTCGCCGGTTGTTCGTTGCGGTGAGGGCGACACATGTCGAAATCGACATGTGTGGCCCTTCCCATGTCGGATCAGCACACTGGCCCGGCGCTCGTTGAGCTCGGTCTCGCCAGGCGTGAGCGCCTCGTGGATCCGCAGGCCGGCGCGCCTATGCCCACCTTGCGGGCATGCCGAGTTGATTTGAAAGTTCCTGCATATTGCGGTGATCGTGGTCGTGGGGATTTGCATGATCGCGGGGCCCACGCGCTGCTTGCTCTCTAGTGAGAGATCGCAGAGAGGAGTTTGTGGTGCGAGGAGCGATTGTTTTGGTGCGGGCTGGCGGCAAAGGGGTACGAGTCGAGGGCCCGTTGGCCCCGTATGCGTCCGGGTTTGTGGTGCATTTGCTGGAGCGCGGTTATGCCGCGCTGTCAGCGACAGAGCAGCTGCGTCTGATGGCTCATCTGAGTCGTTGGCTCGTCTGACCCGCCGGTTTCCGCTCCGCCGCTCCCGGGTTAGTGTTACGGACCATGGACTGTCCTGCCTCTTGACAGTCCAGATGTTATGACTTATGGTGCCGGTATGCCAACGCGTTCAATAGCTGACACCTACTTCGCGATCCCTGAGCTGATGCGCGTCGCCCGCGGTAGCTACAAGCGGGCGGTCGATGAACGGCTTGCCGCCGGCGGGTTCGACGACCTTCCCACTGCAAGCGGCTACTTACTGGCTTACCTCGCCAATGACGAGGAATCGATCCCGGAGAAGATCGAGGGACTCGGGATCAAGAAGCGCGAGTTCAACCAGCTCGTGGACACCCTGGTCCTGCGCGGCTATATCACGCGTGCGATCGATCCGAAGGCCCGAACGGTCTCCTTTGCCCTCACTGATCGTGGCCGGGCGGCCAACGAGGCGAGCGCCGAGGGCGCACGGTACGTCGACGAAGAGCTGGAGCGCAGGCTGTCCGAGGTCGAGCTCGCCGGCCTGCGCCGTGGACTTGCCGTTCTCGGCGAGATCAAGCGATCCCTGCCCGGGCCCGCGATCCGTCGCGGCCTGCCGCGTTTAGATGATTGATCGTCCCTGGTATGAGGACGTCCCGGTGCCGTCGCTGATGCGCGAGGCACGCGATGTCTATCGGGACGGTGTCCGGCAGGCCCTCACCAACGCCGGCTGCGATGACGTTCCTCGCAACGGCGTGTTCGTGCTCGCCGGCCTGGATCAGAGCACGCCGGAGCGAGAGTTCAGCCCCCAGGCCGATGTCGTCGCGTCGTTGGGGCTGAGCAAGCAGGCGGCCAGTCAGCTGATCGACACGCTGGTGATCAGGGAGTATCTGGAGCGACGCATCGATCCCGAGGATCGACGCCGGATGGGGATCCGGCTGACCGAACGCGGACGAACCGCCGCGGTCGCAATCCAAGCGGCGATCGAGAGGATCGAGTCGGCGCTCGCGCAGCTGATCACCGCCGATCAGCTACACGGGCTGCGGGCCGGCCTAGCAGCGTTCAGGCAGCTCCGTGAGCGCTCAGTCGACTGAGCGCGTCGCCGAGCGCCGATCGAGCCGCCCGCTCGGCGGCCGGTCGGGCTCAGTCGCGGGGTGGCGCAGACTTGTTGGCCAACCGGTCTGGGCGTTGCCGGCGCTGCTCGCCTTGACCGCCGCTTCGGGGTTCGCCTACGCATGGAGCGCGACGGGCAACCTCGAGATCTACTACGCGGCCGCCGTGCGCAGCATGTCGATGAGCTGGCACAACTTCTTCTTCGCCAGCTTCGACCCGGCCGGCACGATCACGCTCGACAAGCTCCCGGGCGCGTTCTGGGTGCAGGCGCTGTCGGTGCGCGTGTTCGGCGTGTACGCCTGGGCGCTCGTCGCGCCGCAGGTGCTGGAGGGGATGGCGAGCGTCCTGGTCCTGTATCGCGTCGTGCGGCGGGTCGCGGGTCCGGTGGCCGGCGTCCTCGCCGCCGGCGTGTTCGTCCTCAGTCCCGCAACAGTGGCGCTGAACCGCGGCAACGTCCCCGACACCTTGATGATCCTGCTTCTGCTGCTCGCGGCCGACGCAACCGTCAGAGCAATCATCACCGGACGCGTGCGGAGCCTGCTCTGGGCCGGGGTGGTCGTCGGCTTCGCGTTTCAGGCGAAGATGATCGAGGCATGGCTGCTACTGCCGGCGCTGGCCCTGCCTATCTGCTCGCCGCGAGTGGCAGCTGGCGCCAGCGCGTCGCGCGTCTCGGTCTGAGCGGGCTTGTCGTCGCCGCGGTGTCGTTGAGCTGGATGCTGGTCGTGACCCTGTGGCCGGCGAGCGAACGTCCGTATGTGGACGGCAGCCACGACAACTCGGTCTTCAGCCAGGTGTTCGTCTACAACGGCTTCGGCCGGCTCGACCAACCCTCCCCAAACCAGCTGCTGACGAGATCGATAGGGCTGAAGCTGAGCGCGTCCCCGCCCGGTTGGGACCGTCTCCTCGCCGGCTCGCTCGGGCGCGATACCGGGTGGCTGATTCCAGTCGCGGTGATCGCGCTCTTAGCGTGCCTGGCCGCGAGCCGCAGAAGCCGCGACCTGCTGCGCGCCGGCACGGCCCTGTGGGGGACGTGGCTGATTGTTCTGCTGGTCGTGTTCAGCGCCAGCGGCCAGGTCAACTCTTACTACACCGCGGCACTCTCACCAGCGATCGCGGCGCTCCTCGGCATGGCGCTCGTCTTGGCGTGGGAGCGGCGCACGGATCCGCGGGCTCGACTCGTGACTGCGGTTGGCGTCGCTGCTAGCTGCGGCTACGCGGCGTGGCTGCTACCGGCTGCCGGCGTGGGGACCGTCGCCGGCCTTCGGGAAGCCGAGATCGTGCTCGGCATCAGCGCGGTCGTGCTGCTGTTGATCTTCCCCCGGCGCGGCAGCGGGACCGGCACTACGAAAGCCGCCATCGTGTTCGCCGCAGTCGCGGTACTCGGGGCTCCAGCCGTTGCCTCAGCCTCGGTCGTCGACAACAGGCTGGGACCGTTCGACACGCCGTTCGAGGAAGTCCCCGCGTGGAAGCTGGCCCGCTCGCTCGGTGCCGTGGCCGAGCAAACCGAGACGCTGCTCCCACTGCTCGAGCAGGCAAGGCGTCTGCGTGCGACACCCGACTTGATGGCTACGCAGACCTCCGCCGTCGCCGCCCCGTTCATCTACGACACCGGCCAAGAGGTCCTGCCGATCGGCGGATACACCGGCACGATCCCGCAACCAACCCTCACCGCCTTGCAGTCGATGATCGCCCACCGAGACTTCCACCTCGTCATCCAGGCTCCGGCTGTCAACGACCCACGCCTCGAATGGATCGCCAACCACTGCCTTCCGCTCAGTTCCGGTGCGAGATCGTCCACATCCCCCGGCAGATTGCGGTTCGCGTTCTACTACTGCGACCCAAACAGCCTCCGGTAAGCGTTCGCGCAAAGCCGAGACGGGTCACTGAGAGCCATCCGTGTCCTCTTGAAAGCAGCGCCACGCCTAGCTCGCGCACCGAGGTGTGGTGCGGTCGAGCGCGCGTCGGCTGAGTTCCATGTCGGCGTGCACTCGCCGCTCAGTCAGGCTCTCCGCCGGCCGTACTCGACAGCCACTGAGGGGGGGTCCAGTCCCCGGGGTCCGTGGTTTGCCCCACTTCGATTAGATGACCGTCGGGATCGCGGATGTAACAACGGATCTCGTACTGGTGCTGTTTCGGCGGCGTCAGGAAATTCGCGCCCCTGGCGGTCCATTCGGCATACACGGCCTCGATGTCTTTGACCCGAATATTGAGGAAGCTGCTGACCCGGTCGGGGTCGGGGGGCGTCTCCAGGGTGACCGACGGCTTGTCGTCCGTCGGTCCACCGCCCACGCTGATGACGATAAAGCTGTTGGATAGTGCGATATTGGTCGGCTCTCCGGACTCTCCGGAGAACACGACCGTGCCGCCGAGTACTTCGGTGTAGAAGCGCCGAGAGCGCTCGACGTCGTCAGAGACGATGAAGTGGGTCAGCACAATCCCCTCGTCGGGCGGTGGGAGCTCGGCCATCTGATACCTCCACTGGTTGGTCTGGCACCCCGCCTGCGACGGGGTCGGCAGCCGATCCTGTGATGATCGGGATTCCATCTATTTCCAAGACACCGCTACACGGCACCACGTTTTACCCCCGATGGTCTTGCCCTGGGTGGATTGGATCGGCTCATCGAGCGTATCGACAAGCAACATCTCTCCATCCCCGCGATCGCGGACCTCGCGAAGCCCTGGCGCGCCCAAATCGAATGCCGCGGCAGAAGCGGTCACGCGTCATGAGAGGTTCGGCGAACGGGCGGGGGTTCGCTCTAGGTTGTTGTGGGGATGCGGATGATGCCGCGAGTATGGCGCCATCCGGTGAGCGCCAGCGCAATGCCGCCGGCGTAGACGCCCGCGGCGGCGAGGAAAGCGGCGTCGAGCGCGAGGTGGCCGTTGCTGCCGGTGAGCAGGGCGCCGAGGACTGCGACACCGAGGGCGCCGCCGGTCTGGCGGGACGCGTTGAAGACACCTGACGCCAGCCCGACGCGTTGGCGTCGCGCGTGGCTCATCGCCACCGCGGTCATGGCTGGCATGGCCACGGCGGTGACGCCGATGGGGAGGCTCGAGAGGATTAGCGTCGCTACCCCGCCGGTGGCGGCGAGGGCGATGAGTAGCGCTCCGCCGGCCCCGGCGGTGAGGCCGACGACGATGGCGGTCCATTCGCCGACGCGATTGACGAGCCGGCCGCTGAGGAACGCCATCGAGCCAGTGACGATGGTCATCGGGAGCAGGGCCAGTCCGGTGTCGAGGGGATCGAGGCCGTGAGCTCGGTGCAGGTCCAGGGCCAGGCAGAAAATCGAGCCGTAGAGGCAGAAGTTGAAGATCACCCCGAGCGCGAGCGCGATCGAAAACGTGCGTTCGCGGAACAGGGCGGGGTCGATCATCGGGTGTGCGACGGTGCGCTCGACGAGGGCGAAACCGGCCGCGCTTGCAATGCCAGCGGCCAGCAACGCGAGCGTGAGGCTCGCATCCCATCCGGTGCTGCCGGCGATGATGAAGCCGCCAGTCAGTGCCGCCAAGCCCACCGTGGAGATGAGCTGGCCAGAGAGGTCGAGTGGGTGACGGTGTCGCGGCGTTTCGGCAACGTGACGGCGCAGGAGTTGCGCGGCCACGGCGGCGATCGGCACGTTGACGAGGAAGATCGCGCGCCAGCCAAGGGCGGCAGTGATGACGCCGCCGAGAACGGGTCCGGCGGCGAGGCCGATTCCCGACGCCCCGCCCCACACGCCGAGCGCGCGACGGCGGTCGTCGGGGTCGGGAAACGTGTGTGCGATGAGCGCAAGCGAGCAGGGCATTAGCGCTGCCGCGCCACCGCCTTGGACCACACGCGCGACGATGAGCTCGGCCAGCGAGGTCGCGCTCGCGCAGGCTGCGCTGCCGACCGCGAAGACGGCGAGGCCGGCGAGGAACCCGGTGCGTAGTCCGAGTCGGTCGGCCAGTGCGCCGGCCGTGAGCAGTAGCGCTGCGAACGCCAGCGTGTAACCGTTGACGATCCACTGGGCTGTCGACACCGCCCCGCCGAGGTAGTGACCGATCGGGCCCAGAGCGACGTTGACGATCGTCGCGTCGAGGGTGATCATCAGGAAGCCCAGGGAGATCGCAGTCAGCCCGAGCGTGGGGCTGCGCACGACGGTGGGGTGGGCGAGCAACTTCATGCTGGGATGCCATGAAGCGTGCTGCGCGCCTGTGTTCGTCGCGTCCGGCGAGCCCCCCGGGTTAGCCTCCGGGGTGTACTAACCGATAGTCACGGCACATCGATTCTGGGGGTGAGCGTAGCGGCGTGCGACGCGGGCAGAACCCCGCAGCGCCGAGCCGCGGGCCCCGGGGTCGAGTCGTGATCAAGCGGACGAGCACAGTGCGCTTGGTCGGGTCGGCACGGGGGAGAGGCAGGATGGTCCCGGGGATTGGCCCGGGCCTCCCCCGGACGCGACGCGCCGTGATCGGCGGGACCATCGCCACCGATCATCCAATCAAGTACCGGCCCGCAACCGAAGCCGAGGGTCAGGCCCACTGGCTGCGCGGGCGACGCTCCGACCGGAAGGAATTCGCATGCCCAGAGTCACAGTCGGCCGGGAGAACTCCGCCGACATCGAAATTCACTATGAGGACCATGGCGCAGGCCAGCCCGTCGTCCTGATCCATGGGTATCCGCTCAGTGGCCGGGCCTGGGACCGGCAGGTCCCGGTTCTGCTGGCGGCCGGCCATCGCGTCATCACTTACGATCGCCGAGGGTTCGGCCAGTCGAGCCAGCCCGCGGCGGGCTACGACTATGACACTTTCGCCGCGGACCTGGCCGCCTTACTAGACCACCTGGACCTGTGGGACGCCGTACTGGTCGGACACTCGATGGGCACCGGGGAGGTCACCCGCTTCCTGGCTACCTATGGTTCGGCGCGCGTGGCCAAGGGCGTGCTGGTAGCGCCGATCGCGCCGTTCCTTCTGCAGACGACTGATAACCCCGACGGGGTCCCGCAGGGCGTGTTCGACGGGTTCGTTCAGGCCGCGCAGGCTGACATGCCGGCGTGGATGAAGGGTTTCCTGGACAACTTCTACAACGTCGACACGCTGCGGGGCACGCTGATCAGCGATCAGGCCTACCAGGCCAGTTGGAACCTCGCCACCACCGCCTCGGCCGTCGCCGCCGTGGCTTGCATCCCGACGTGGGCAACGGACTTCCGCGCCGACCTGTCCAAGCTCGAGGTCCCCATCCTGGTGGTCCAAGGGGATGCGGACCAGGTCCTGCCGCTGGACAAGACCGGCAAGCGACTGCCCGGCCTGATCGACGACGTCCAGCTCGCGGTGATCGAGGGCGGGCCCCACGCGATCCCCTGGACTCACGCAGACCAGGTGAACCGGGCGCTGCTCGACTTCCTGGGCAGCGACGGCCGGCGCAACACCAGCTGCCCGGTACAGACAATCACTACCTGAGGAGCCATCATGTCGAATCACTTCAGCGCCGACAACCTCAAGTTTCCCGGCGACGACAGGCGCCTGGACTTCACTGACCTATTCGTATTCACGTCGCCAGACGACCCTGGCAAGACGGTTCTGATCGTCGATTCGAATCCGACGAGCGCCCCGCCGCCGATACCCCCGGCCGTGACCGGCCCGGAGTTCCACCCAGACGCGGTCCATCGGATCAATATCGACACCGACGGCGACGCGAGAGCCGACATCGCGTTCACGTTCACGTTCTCCGAGTATGAGAACGGCGTGCAGACGGCGTCGGCCTGGTACGCGACGGGCAGTCAGGCGAGGGAGCCCGGGCCAGGCGGTGAACTGCTCACCGATTCGCTCCCCGTCAGTTTCGACGGCGTGGCCCGCGCCGTCCAGGCCGGTCGGATCCGGCTGTGCGCCGGACTGCGCAGCGATCCGTTCTTCGCCGACGTCGAGGGCGCGCTCCACGGATTGGTGTGGACCGGGCATGACGACTTCGCCCAGAACAACGTCGACTCGATCGCGCTGGAGATACCCAATGACATGCTCGGCGCCGGCCCGGTGATCGGAGTCTGGGCCACGATCAGTCTGCGCCGTGACGGCGAGCTCGTGCAGATGGACCGGGGCGGGCATCCGACCATCAACCCGTTCATCAACCCTGATGGCGAGAAGAATCTCTACAACTCGCGCCAGCCCGCCGACGATGTCGCAAACTATCTGGGGCCGTGGTCGAAGATCCTGGAGAACGGCGGTTACTCGCCCGAGGAGGCCATGGCGGCAGCGATGCAGGTGCTCCCCGACGTCCTCAAATATGACCGCACCAAGCCGGCCGCCTATCCCAACGGTCGCGTCCTCACCGACGACGTCTACAGCATGCGCTTTGCCTGGCTGACTCACGGCAAGGTTCCGCCGAGCGGCCTGAACCCGCACGACGACCTTCAGGCGCGGTTCCCCTACCTAGGCGCGCCGCACCCCGTGCCGGTGATGAGTGCCTGATCACTAGTTCCTGATCCGACGGGAAGCTGCGCCCGGCTGGCCGGGAGATCAGCGGCGGGGATCCAGATCCGGCTCATGTGCCGGATCTGGAACCCCTCCGGTCAGGAATGCCCACCATGATCGATTTGACCGCATCCGTGTCCCCGCGCGTCGCCGCGATGATCCGCCAGTCGTTCACCGCGATGACCCGCCAGGAGCGGACGCGGGCGCTCGCGATGTTCGGGGTGATCGCGGGCCTGCACGTGCTCGGGTTCTTCGTCTTTTTCGCGTTTGTGGTGCCGTCGCATTACAAGGGGCTGGGGATCGGCGTGTCGATCCTGGCCTACACCCTCGGCCTACGGCACGCGTTCGACGCCGACCACATCTCGGCGATCGACAGCACCATCCGCAAACTACTCAGCGAACGGCAGGACACCGGACAGCCGCGCCCGTTCGGGCTCGGGTTCTTCTTCTCGCTCGGGCACTCCACGGTCGTCGTCGCGATCGGAATCGGCATCGTCGTCGCGGAGAAGACGGTGTTCCACGCAGTTTCGGACAGCGGCTCGAGGCTGGAGCAGTTCGGCGGGGTGTTCGGCACCGTCGTGTCCGCGTCATTCCTGCTGCTGATCGGGCTGCTGAACCTCTTCATCCTGGCTGGAATCGCGCGCGTGTTCCGCTCAATGCGCCGCGGCGAGTACGACGAGGCCGAACTCGAGCGACAACTCGAGAACCGCGGGTTCTTCTATCGGATCTTCGGCCGCTGGATGAAAGCCATCACCAAGGAATGGCAGCTGTACCCGGTGGGCGTCGTGTTCGGCCTGGGCTTCGACACCGCCACCGAAGTTGCGCTGCTGGCCACCACCGCGCTGCTGGCCTCCCAGCACATACCGTGGTATGCGATCTTGTGCCTGCCGATCCTGTTCACGGCCGGCATGACACTCATGGACACCATCGACGGGCTGTTCATGAACCTGGCCTACGGCTGGGCCTTCTTCAACCCGGTCCGCAAGGTCTACTACAACCTGGCCATCACCGGACTGTCCGTGGCAATCTGCTTCTTCATCGGCGGGGTCGAGCTCCTCGGCCTGTTCCCCCACGAGATCAAGGGGCTCAGCCAAAGCCACGGCTTCTGGCGCTTCATGGCCAACTTCAACATCAACACGGCTGGGTTCGTCATCGTCGGCATGTTCATCCTGACCTGGCTGGCCGCCCTGCTCGTCTGGCGCTACGGCCACATCGAGAAGAAATGGACGGCCAGGTTACAGCCGGCAACGGCCGGCGGAATGGTCCCCGGGCCCGCCGGCGACGACGGCGGCAAACGCCAGGACAGGTCTGGCTAAGGCCGGCGGGCCGGTCGCTCGGAGTTGCCGAAGGTGATTGCTCACTTATGCCTCAACCAGCTTGTCGACCAGCCTCTCTCGTCTCAGCATGTTCACCGTGTATCTCCTCATCCGAAGCCGGCTCGGGTTGATGCTCACCCGGGTCAGCGTGACGCTTCGCGTGGTCGCTCGCGTCCGGTGAACTCCCTAGTCCATGACCTCCGGGTTTGGGGCTTGTGGTCTGTGGTGCGCTTGATCAGGGTCGTGCGAATCCTTCTTGCTTATGTCGTTGGGATCACCGTCGAGCGAGGCCGTCATCACCCGTCGGCCACTCGCCCGGATCACCTGGCCGTTGACCCAGTGGCCGTCCTTGCTGACCAGGAACGCGACGAGGTTGGCGATGTCCGCTGGCGTGGCGGAACGCTCCAGTCCCAGCGCGATCGCATTGACCGAAATGTCGCGATCGCTTAGTTCGCGGGCGAGTATGGGCGTGATCGCGTCCACCGCGCCCGTGCTCGCGGCGTACGCGGCATCGGATGGCAGCGCCAGTCCCGGAGCGGAGCTTGAGAGGTTGACGATCGCGCCGCCGTCCCGGAGCTGAAGCGAGGCCTGCTGGTTGACCACGAACGTTCCCCGCGCGTTAACCCGGTACACCGCATCGAGCGTCTCCAGGGCGTAGCCCGCGACCATGCCGAGGATCATCCGGGCGGCGGCGTGTACGACGACGTCGACATGTCCGAACGCGTCAATCGTCTCCCTGAACAGGCGCTCGACGTCCAGCGCGTCCGCGACGTCGGCGCGGACCGCGACCGCAGTGCCGTTCGCCTCGAGGATCTCCTCGACAGTGGCGTCCGCGGCGGCCTGGCTGTTTAGGTAACTGATAACTACCGCGTAATCCCCGGTGGAGAGCTTGCGCGCGACGGCGCGGCCGATACCCTGCGATCCGCCCGTGACGATCGCCACGGGGGTGCCCGAGCGGCTGTGGGGGTTCGTGATCATGCTGGGACTCTGGCTGCAATTGCCAACGGTCGCACTAGGGCATTCCCCGGGTCGTGTCCCGGGGATTGATGACGCGTTACGGAGTGGGGTTAGGCTTACGGGATGGCCGTCCAGCGCCCGCCAGTGTTTCTGGGCCGGGCCGGGGAACGCGCTGTGCTGGACGGGCTGCTTGAGACTGTCCGCCGCGGCCAGAGCGCGGTCCTGGTCATTCGGGGCGAGGCCGGGATCGGCAAGACGGCGTTGGTCCGGTACATCGCCCGACAGGCCGCTGGGTTCCGGGTGGCCCAGATCGCGGGCGTCGAGGCCGAGATGGAGCTGCCGTTCGCGGGATTGCATCGCTTGTGCTCGCCGATGCTCTCGCGGCTCGACGCGCTTCCTGATCCCCAGCAGAACGCCCTGCGCGTCGCCTTCGGCCTCTCATCCGGCGGTGCCCCCGATCGCTTCCTGGCCGCCTTGGCCGCGCTGACCCTGTTGGCCGAGGTTGCCGAAGAGCGGCCGCTGCTGTGTCTCGTCGATGACGCTCACTGGCTTGACGGCACCACGCTCCAAGTTCTCGGATTCATCGCCCGACGGCTTCTCGCGGAGTCAGTCGCGCTCGTGTTCACTGTTCGCGAGGCGAGCGACGAGCGCGAGCTGGCGGATCTGCCGGAAATGTCGCTCGGAGGGCTGCAGGATGACGACGCGCGGGCTCTCCTGGCGGCTGTGATCCCCGGCGCACTGGATGATCGCGTCCGCGACCGGCTGCTCGCCGAAACGCGTGGCAGCCCGCTGGCGATTGTGGAGCTGTCGCGGGGTAGGCGCGCCGGGGAGCTGGCTGGTGGCTTCGTGCTGCCCGGCACGGGAACTCTGCCGAGCCGCATCGAGGACCACTACCGACAGCGCATCGCCGCGCTGCCCGAGGCGACGCAGCGATTGATCGTGCTGGCGGCGGCCGACCCGGTGGGGGATGCCACGCTTCTCTGGCGCGCTGCGGCGACGCTCGGCGTCGAGCGGCAGGCGGCGGAGCCCGCGGCCGGTGAGCAGCTGCTGGACATTGGCGCGCAGGTTCGGTTTCGCCATCCGCTGGTCAGATCGGCGGCGTATCGCGCGGCGAGCTTGACCGACCGACGCAAGGCTCACAGCGCGCTCGCTGCGGCTACCGATCCTGAGACGGATCCCGATCGTCGAGCCTGGCATCGCGCCCACGCGACGGTCGCCCCCGACGAGGCGGTGGCTAGGGAGTTGATCGATTCCGCGAGCCGTGCGCAACGCCGCGGTGGCATCGCCGCCGCCGCCGCGTTCCTTGAACGAGCGGTGACGTTCACGCCAGACGCTGGCGAACGGGCGTCACGGGCGCTCACCGCCGCAGAGATGAAGCTCGAGGCGGGCGATCTGTCGGCGGCGGGGTCCCTGCTCGCCGCCGCGGATGCTGGTCCGCTCGATGAGCTTGGGCAGGCCAGAGCGCAGCGCGTACACGCTCAGATTGCCTTCGACGCGCGACGTGGCAGCGACGCCCCGCCACTGCTCTTGCGCACCGCCCAGCGCCTCGAACCACTCGATGCCGAGCTCGCACGGGAGACTCATCTAAAGGCGCTGGTGGCCGTGATTTATGCCGCCCGTCTGGCGACTGACCCCGCCCCGGAAGACGTTGCCCGAGCTGCTCTTTCCGCGCCGCCCGGGCCCGAGCCATTACCGGGCAAGCAACTGCTCTTGCTCGGGCTAGCGACCCGATTGACCGATGGGTACGCCGCCGCCGCTCCGAGCTTGACGGCCGCGCTCCGTGCCCGTCGTGCCGAGGAGCGGGACTCGGACTGGTCGTGGGTCGCCTACAGCCTGGCGGCGATGGAGTTGTGGGACGACGATGCGTGGCTCGAGCTCGCCTCCAGTCAGGTGGAGCTGGCGCGCGCCACGGGAGCGCTGATCCTGCTTCCGTTCGCCCTCGATTACCTCGCGACGTTTCACATCGAGGCCGGAAACCTATCCCTGGCGTCTGCCCTGATCGAGGAGGCCCAGAGTCTCGACCTCCGCGCCCGCGCCGAGACGTTGCCCTACGTTCCGCTGCGGCTCGCGGCGTGGCGGGGCGACGTCTCCACGGCCTTGAGCTTGGTCGAGGTGATGATCGGCGGCGCCCGCGCCCAGGGAGAGGGATGCGCAGTCACGGTCGCCGACTACGCCACGGCGATCCTTTACAACGGGCTTGGTGAGTACGACCTTGCCTTCGAGGCCGCCCAGAAGGCGGCCGTGGCAGACGAGATCGCGACCTCATCGTGGGCGTTGCCCGAACTCATCGAGGCGGCTGCGCGGAGCGGGCGGCAAGACATCGCACGTGAATCCCTCGATCAGCTGCGCAAGCGGACGAGCGCCAGCGGCACGGCCTGGGCGAAGGGAACGGAGGCTCGCGCGAGCGCGCTCCTCGCAGACCGGGAATCGGCCGAGCGGCTGCACCGAGCGGCGCTCGAGGCGCTCGGGCAATCTCGGCTCGCGGCCCAGCTTGCTCGTGCCCGGCTCGGCTACGGCGAGTGGCTGCGCCGTGAGAACCGGCGGGTCGACGCGCGCGAGCAGCTCCACCAGGCATATGACGTGTTCGCGACGATGGGTGCGTCTGGATTCGCCGACCGGGCGCGACGCGAATTGCTGGCCAGTGGCGAGAAGGTACGCAAGCGACGAGACGACACCCGCGATGAGCTGACCCCGCAGGAAAAGCACATCGCGAGACTCGCCCGCGATGGTCGCACTAACCCGGAGATTGGTGCCGAGCTGTACATCAGCCCCCGCACCGTCGAGTGGCATCTGGGGCAGGTTTATGCGAAGCTCGGGATCACCTCTCGCAAGGAACTCCGTGGCGCGCTGCCGACACCCTCCCGGGATAGGACCCCGGTGTGATACGGGAGCCGAGAGCGTTCCTGCGTGGCCGATGTTCGTATCAAGCTGGGTTTGACGGTCGATCTGCATCGGTGCCGCGTTGCCCCGGCTGCCGCGGTCGCGGCGGCCGGGGGCGAGCGCGGGGGCGGTCACGAAGGGAGGTCCGTCCCGGCCTGCTCGGCGACCATGTAGGCGGCGTACCAGGCGAGCCAGTTCTTGTCCTGGTCTGAGCGGTGGAACAGGTGTGCCTTGCCGGTCCGCTTCTCGTGTTCGCGGTGGGCCGCTTCGGCTCGCTGCAGCGCGCCCTCGAGGTCCGTCGCAGACACGTAGCCGGTCTCGGTGGCGTTCATCCTGCCGGGGAGCCGGGTGGTGACCTCTTGGACCAGCCAGGTGTTGTTGTCGGGGTCAGTGAAGTACACGAACGATCCGTAGCTGTTGCGGTCGGGGTCGGGGCCTGGTTGCCGGGCCTCGACGGGGAACGGCGGGCCGTGCCAGATATCGCTGACGTCGATTCCGCGGCTGCGTAGTTCGTCATGGGCCGCTTCGATGTCTGAGACGATCAGTCCTCCTTCGGCTGAGCCGGGCGCGGCGGTGCTGAGTCCGTGGCCGAACGTGATTGAGGTCGGCGAGCCTGGGGGTGTGAACTGGACGACGCGAAGGCCGTCCATCGGGGCGACGTCGTCGTCGAGCCTCCAGCCCAGGCGCTGGTAGAACTCCTTGGATTGGTCGACGTCGGACACGGGGATGATCTGGACCTCGAGCCGCACGTCGACCGGCCCGACGCTCGCGCCGGGGCCTGTGGTGGCTTTCTCGGTGGCGCTCATGGCTACCTCCTTGTGTAGGAAGACCTCGATCGGTCTACGTAGTGGTGGTGCCATCGAGCGTGCTGTGCGCGCGTGTTCGTCGCGTCCGGCGAGTCCCCGGGTTAGCACCCCCGGGGGTGCCCGGTCCCGTGGTCAGGCACGTCGGTCCGGGGGTTGCCGACGGGGGGAGCCGCCCCTAGGCTGGCCTGACGATGTCAACTACCGATTCCGGGCGGCGGCTGCTTGGCCGGCACAGCGAGTGCTCGACGCTGGACGAGCTGGTTGCGGGCGTGCGGGCAGGTCTGAGCCGGGCGTTGGTGCTGCGCGGGGATGCCGGGGTTGGCAAGAGTGCGTTGCTGGAGTATCTGGCGCAGCACGCGTCGGGGTGCGCGGTCGCCCGGGCGACGGTGGTCGAGTCGGAGATGGAGCTCGCGTACGCGGGGTTGCAGCAGCTGTGCGCGCCGTTTCTGGATCGGCTGGAGCGTCTTCCCGGTCCGCAGCGCGATGCACTTGGGACCGCGTTTGGTTTGCGCGATGGCGATGCGCCGGATCGGTTCCTGGTCGGTCTGGCGGTCCTGAGTCTGCTCTCAGATGTCGCGGAGGACAGGCCGCTTGTCTGCATCGTGGACGACGCGCAGTGGCTCGACTTGGCCTCGGTGCTGGCGTTGGCGTTCGTTGGGCGCCGTCTCGGTGTGGAGTCGATCGGGCTGGTCTTCGCCGTGCGCGAGCCGAGCGACGAGCGGCATTTCGAGGGGCTCCCGGAGCTCGAAGTCGGGGGGCTGGATGACCGTGATGCGCACGAGTTGCTCTCGACGGTGGTCACCGGTCCGCTCGACGAGCGGGTGCGTGATCGGATTGTGGCCGAGACGCACGGCAACCCGCTGGCGTTGCTCGAGCTGCCGCGTGGCTGGACGCCTGCCGAGCTGGCGGGCGGGTTCTGGCTGTCTGAGGGACGGGCGTTGCCGGGGCGGATCGAGCAGAGCTTCAGGGAGCGACTGGCGCCGTTGCCGCCCGCGACACGGCTGTTGTTGCTCGTCGCCGCGGCAGAGCCGCTGGGGGATCCGGTGTTGGTGTGGCGGGCGGCCGCGGCGCTCGGCATCGGGCCGGCCGCGGCCGCGCCGGCCGCTGCTGCCGGTCTGGTCGATTTCGGCGGGCAGGTGCGCTTCAGTCATCCGCTCGTGCGTTCGGCGGTGAAGCGCGCGGCAGCCCCGGAGGAGCGACAGCGCGTTCACCGGGCGCTGGCCGAGGCCACCGATGCCGACATCGACCCCGATCGCCGCGCCTGGCACCTTGCGCATGCGACGGCCGGGCTCGACGAGGACGTCGCCGCCGAGCTGGAGCGCTTGGCCGGCCGAGCGCGGGCGCGGGGCGGGCTGGGTGGAGGAGCGGCATTTCGCGAGCGCGCGGTCGAACTAACGCCCGATCCGCGGCGCCGGGCACAGCGTGCGCTCCGTGCGGCGAACTGCAAGCACCAGGCCGGCGCTGAGGACGCGGCGCTGCGGCTGCTCGCGGTCGCCAACGCGGGACCCTTGAACGAGCTCGAGCAAGCGCGCGCCCAGCTGTTGCACGCGCAGATCACCTTCGTAATGACGCGGGGGCGCGACGCTCCCCCGCTGTTGGTCGAGGCGGCCAAGCGGCTCGAGCCGCTGGATCCGAGGCTCGCGCGCGAGACATACCTCGAGGCATTCGCGGCTGCCCTCTCCGCCGACCGTCTGGTGCAGGGGGGCGATCCGCGCGAGGTCGCCACCGCTGTTCTGGCCGCTGACTGGAGGCCCTCCACGCGTGCCTGCGACCTGCTGCTGGACGGGCTCGCCGTCTTCACCTGCGAGGGCTACGTCGCTGGGGCGCCGGCGCTGAAGGTCGCGCTACAAGCGTTCCGTGACGCGCGGCTGTCCGAGGACGATGGCCTGCGCTGGCTGTGGCTGGCCGGCCGCGTCGCACGCGCGCTGGCCGATGATGACGCGTGGGACGAGCTCACCGCGCGCAACCTCGAGCTCGCGCGCCGTACCGGCGCGTTCTCGGCGTTGCCCGTCGCGCTTACCGACCGCGTGGTCGTCGAGCTGGTCTCCGGGAGGATCGGGGTGGCGACGTCGCTGGCCGCGGAGGCGGACGCCGTCGTCGAGGCCACCGCCAGTCACCTTCCCCAGCGTACCTCGATCACCCTGGCGAACTGGCGGGGGCGGGACGCCGAGGCGGTGGCGCTCAGCGAGGCGCGCCTGCAGGAGGTGCTGCGACGCGGCGAGGGGCTTTGGCTCGCGGCTGATGACTGGGGCAGCGCGCAGCGCTACAACGCGCTTGGCCGCTACGACGACGCCCTCGCCGCGGCCGAACAGGCCGTGGCTCGCGGGCTGGGGCTGTCGATCTGGGTGCTGCCGGAGCTCATCGAGGCCGCCGCGCGCAGTGATCAGCCGGAGCGTGCGGCCGGCCGACTCGCCCAACTCGGTGAGATTGCGCGTGCCGCCGGCACGGATTGGGCACTGGGCACTCACGCGCGCGCGGCGGCGATGCTTGCCGAGGGAGCCGCAGCCGAGCGGCTCTATAAAGAGGCGATCGAACGACTGTCCCGCATCCACATGCGCGGATCCCAGACGCTGGCCCGCGCGCACCTCGTTTACGGCGAATGGCTACGGCGCGAGCACCGTCGCGTCGACGCCCGCGAGCATCTACGAATCGCTCACGCGATGCTCGCGGATATGGGCGCAGAGGGGTACGCCGAGCGCGCGCGCCGTGAGCTGCTGGCCACCGGGGAGACGGTGCGCAAGCGCACGGTCGAGACACTCGACGAGCTGACCCCGCAGGAGGTGCAGGTCGCGCGCCTAGCTGCCGACGGGCAAACGAACCCCGAGATCGGCGCCCAGCTGTTCCTCAGCCCGCGCACGGTGGAATGGCACCTGACCAAGATGTTCGGCAAGCTCGGGATCGGCTCCCGCAAGGAGCTTCGCGCGGCACTGTCCGATGTGGAGCAGCCCCCGTCAACCTCGAGCAGCGACGGCGGCCCCGGCGATGGGGAGAATGCGACCGGCGCGACTGTCAGCCATCTAGCGCGGTCCCGCTCGATGCCCGTGCAAAAGCCTTCCCGTAGGCGAACGAGCCGTCTCTGACATCGGAGCTCGGGTCTGATGAGCGCGTGTCCGGATTCGTGATAGGCGGTTCGCTCGCGGTCCTCCGGGCTGAGCACGATCCCTCGTGGGGCCCCGCAGGATCTTCTCGAGCGAGTCGGTGAAGTCGGCCAGCTGGACCTTGTCGTGCCCGAGCCGGGCGGCGCGGAGCGCGGCCTCGTTGCACAGGTTGGCCAGGTCGGCTCCCACCATTCCGGGCGGCGAGGCGCCGATCGCGCCCAGGTCGACGTCGGAACCGAGCGGGATCGAGCGGGTGTGAACCTGGAGGATCTTCAGCCGTCCGGCCCCCGAGGCGAACATGCCGATCGGGGTCTGAGCAACGTCGGGTTGGTGCTCCGCTCGGAAACGCCGTTCACTGGAGCCGCCGACAGTTCGCTGCCTTTAGCCGATCTGAAGATCTTGCTCATGGTGAACTCTCCCTTCTCGTCAGGCGCCCCCGGTCTGGCGAGGTGGGCGGACGCGCACGCCCGAGCGCACCAGTGTCGCGAGGATTGCGGGCAACCGTGGCCCCAGGGATGCGCCGCCCAACCACCTGGCTCCCGCGGCGTGGGCAAATCGCGCGCGTTAAGACCCGCACCTGCTCCACTGTAGGGAGAAGGTCCGGGCAGTTCTGCTAACGGTTGGCTCGGGCTAGCAGGAGCGCGCGTTCGCGCTCGTTTCCGCACAGCTCGGCGGCGCGCAGGAACGCGGCCTTGGCCTCGTCATTGCGTCCGAGCCGGGCCAAGAGGTCGCCCCGAACCGCGGCCAGCAGGTGATAGCCGCGTAGCGCCGGCTCATCGACGATGGTGTCGATGATCTCCAACGCTGGCGCGGGCCCGTACGCCAGGCCGACCGCGACGGCGCGGTTGAGCTCGACGACCGGGGAGGGGGTGAGCGTGGCGAGCGCATCGTAGAGGGAGACGATCCGCGGCCAGTCGGTCGCCACGAAGCGGGGTGAGCGAGCGTGACAGGCGGCGATGGCCGCCTGCAGCGCGTACGTTCGGAGGGGACTCGAGAGCGTCTCCGCACGTGCTAGGGAGGCGAGTCCGCGCTGCACCAGTATGCCGTCCCAGAGGGCCCGGTCCTGATCGGCCAGGAGGACCGGTTGGCCGTCGGGGCCAGTTCGTGCCGGCAGCCGGGAGGCCTGGAGCTCCATCAGCGCCAGCAGGCCGTGGACCTCGCCCTCTCGGGGCATGAGCGCAGCCAGGATCCGCCCCAGACGCATCGCTTCCCGGCAAAGCTCCGGGCGCGTCCAGTGCTCACCGGCGGTCGCCGAGTGGCCCTCGTTGAAGATCAGGTAGATCACCTCCAGCACGGCAGACAAACGTTCGGGACGCTCGTCGGCTGCGGGGATCTCGAACGGGACCCGTGCGCTGCTCAGTGTGCGCTTGGCACGCACGATCCGCTGGGCCACCGCGCCTTCGGAAATCAGCTGGGCGCGGGCGATCTGCGGCGTCGTGAGTCCGCCCAGCAGCCGCAGGGTCAGCGCGACGCGCGCCTCCCGGGCCAGCAAGGGGTGACAGGTCATGAACATCAGCCGCAGCACGTCGTCCTCGACCTGGTCGATCTGCGCCGCGGGATCGGGTGGGTCGAGCCGCTGCAGGACCTCCTGTTCGCGCCCCACCAGCTCGTAGCGGCGCTCCAGCGCGATCCGCCGACGCAGGGCGTCGATCCCGCGCCGCCGTGCGGTTACCATCAGCCACGCGCCCGGGTTCTCTGGAATGCCGTCCCTGGGCCACTGCTCCAGAGCAGCCACGAGCGCATCCTGCGCGAGGTCCTCGGCCACCGCCAGCTCACCGACCTGGCGAGCCAGCCCAGCGATCAGCCGGGCTGACTCCATCCGCCACACCGCGTCGATGGTTGTCTGCAACGCGGACTCTTCCACCGCGTCAGCGCTTCCGCGACACGGCCTGCTCGCGCAGCCGCCGGTTGGCCTCACGTAGCTCCGGGGTGAGCTGCTCGCCGAAGTCCTCGGTCTCAAAGATCGGCCGCAGCTCGATCTCGATCCCGCCTCCGAACGGCGCTCGCTTGAGCCACTCCAGCGCCTCCTCTCGCGAGGAGCACTCCCAGATCCAGTAGCCCGCAACGATCTCCTTGGCCTCGGTGAACGGGCCGTCGATCACCGTCGGCCGCTCGCCCTCGAAACGGACCTTCGCGCCGTCCGAAGTCGGGCGCAGCCCATCCCCGGCCAGCAACACACCGGCCTCGGATAGCTGCTGGTTGTACTTCGTCATCGCCTCCAGCGCCTCGCGCGGCGGCATTTGTCCAGACTCGGACTCCGGACCACCTGGAACCAGCACCATGAAACGCATCACGACCTCCTACGAGATTGGAGTGTTCTACCTCCCCGTCGAACGAAGCAACGCGAAATCGACAGCTGCCTATGTCCGGGCGCGATGTTCCGGGTGCTAGCCGTTCGACGGAACGTGGCAACCACCAGGTCTGCAGGGCGCCCACCGCCGAATCTCGTATTAGGGTACCCTAATACGAAATGAGCACTGCCCTTACCAAGAGCGCTCGTCCCGAGCGTCGCCGTGTGCCCCGCGTGGTCGAGGTCGTCGGCGTGACCGGACTGACGCCGCGGATGGTGCGGATCGAGTTCGACCACGGGCTTGAAGGGTTCGCCGCCGGCGAGTTCACCGACCACTACGTCAAGCTTCAGTTCCCGCCACCGGGCGCGGATTACGCGGTGCCGTTCGACCAAGAGGAGATCCGCGGCACTCGTCCGCGCGAGCAGTGGCCGCGTACCAGGACCTACTCGGTGCGCGCATGGGATCCGGACCGGCTGAGGTTGACCGTCGATTTCGTCGTGCATGGTGATGAGGGCATTGCGGGCCCGTGGGCACAGCAGGCGACGGTCGGGGATCGCCTCCAGTTTCAGGGCCCCGGCGGCGCATACGCGCCCGATCCCGATGCGGCGGCGTATCTCATGGTCGGCGATCCGAGCGTGATGCCGGCGATCGCCGCGTCGCTCGAGCGTGTCCCGGCAGGACGCCCCGTTGACGTCGTCCTGCAGGTCGCAGACGTAGACGATCAGCTCGAGCTCACCACCCCCGGCGATCTGCGCCTGCACTGGCTGCACGCGCGCGGAGATGAGGTGCTCGCGGAAGCCGTACGCGAGCTCGAGCTTCCTGAGCGGACCGACGCCTTCGTACATGGCGAGGCCTCGTCGGTGCGTGCCCTGCGCCGCCATCTCATCGTGGAGCGCGGCATACCGCGCGACGCGCTCTCGGTCTCGGGATACTGGAAGCGCTCTCGGACCGAGGAGGGCTGGCGCGAGGACAAGCCCGAGTGGAACCGTCTCGTCCAGACCGACGAGGACGAGGCCGCGTAGCCGCGGGCTGGGTGGTCAGCACCTGCGGTCGCGTCTGGGGCCCGTCTGTGAGCGGAGCCAGATCATCAGAACGTGGCCGTTGGGGTCGCTCGCTCGCGCGGTAGTGACGGTGGAGCACCGCAGACGCGGGCTGGTGCGTGAACCGGCTCCGCTGCCCGCGCCTGGGGCTGCTGCGCGCAGCACGAGTGCGTGGGCGCATCGGTCGCAGTCGCCGAGCGCCACGGTGGTCGCCCGCCGATCGCCGTCGCCCGCGCCGACGGTCACGCGCAACACCTGACCGGCGGAGACCGTGATTTCCCCGATCACTCGGGTCGCGTCCGTGCCCGTCGACGGCTGCCTGGCGTCGCTGGCGTGATCAGCTTCGCCGGTACTGCTGGTGGCCCGTAGCTCGGCGAACCGGGCGCCGGTGGGGACGACCACGTTCTGAGGCAGGCGCCGGTGGGTGAGCGCCTGCATTCGCGGCGCGACGGCAACCTTCAGGGGATTGGATTGTGTCCTCGAGTACCGGCGACTTCCGGCGTAGATCGCGGTGACTGAGTGCGTGCCGACTTCGAGATATCTGCGACGGACGTTCAGCCCCGCGACGCCGCCACGGAGGGCGGTGCTCCCGATCGTTCGATTTCGCTCTTTGAGCGTCACACGGCCGGTGGCGTCGGTTGCCGTCCGCACGGTTAGGGCAACCGGAGTGCCGACCAGCGCGCGAGTGGAAGACGCGGTGAGCCTCAGCGGGGGCGAGGGCGAAGAGACCGACCGTGGTGCGGGTGACGAGACCGATGGTGGCGAGTATGAAGAGACCGACGGTGGCGACTGGACGACCCCACCCGGCGAAGCGCCCCTCGGGTCAACATGGGACATAAACGGCGACACTGCGGCGTTAGACTCGGCCGGGAGGGAAGCCGGCGCGCCCGCGGTGGAACCCGCCGCGGACAGGGCCCACGGTTGGTGTCCGGGATACGACGGGGACGTGGCGCCGGACAGGTTTTGACGAGCGCCGTACGGGCCGGCAACCAGAGCGTTGCCAGGTACGTTGTCGCGCGTTGCGCTCGCATATGCGGCCGGTCCCTGGGTCCCGGGCGGCGCCGTTCCGGGAGCGGCTCGGGACTGTGCCGCGAACGGTGGGTTCGATCCTTGTGTGGCAGCGAAGCCGTGAGCCCTGGCGTGCGACCCAGGCTCCGGTACGGCGCCTGAGGCGGTGAGGGCCGCCACACCCGCGAGCATCGCGGGCAGAACACGCTTGACGGGGAGGAAGGGCATCGTCGCTTGACATTCGGAGTTCGATTGGGGCGCATCTCGGCCGCGTGTCGCGCAGTCTGCAGGCAGGTTGGCCCCCTGTCTTCAGTACCGGGCACTGAAATCGTCGTGCTGGCCCTACTGAGTGGCCGTCGCCGCGCCCAACGCGAGCAAGAGTCTCGGTGTTCGCTCGGCGAAAACTGGTGATTTCGGTCTTCGCGCCAAGCGACTTGATCGGTTCTCGGGCTGGCCTGGCCGAGCGTAAGATTCCCGCGATGACCTGTCGGGGGTGCGGCACGGAGAACCGCCCTGGGCGCAGATTCTGCGCCGAGTGCGGGGCGCCCCTTGACGTGCGCTGCTCGGTCTGCGGAGCCTCGAACGAGGCTTCGGACAAGTTCTGCGGCGAGTGCGGGCAATCGCTGGTCGACCAGACCTCGCCGCCCCCGGCAGCGGTGGCGGAACGCCGCCTCGTCTCGGTCCTGTTCGCCGATCTGGTCGGCTTCACCGCCCTCAGCGAGCACTGGGATCCGGAGGAGGTGCGCGAGCTTCTGTCGGGATATTTCGATCGCTGCCGCACGCTTATTGAGCGCTACGGCGGGACGGTGGAGAAGTTCATCGGCGACGCCGTGATGGCCGTTTGGGGCTCCCCGGTGGCCCGGGAGGACGACGCCGAGCGCGCGGTGCGAGCGGGACTGGCGCTCACGCAGGCAGTGAGAGACCTGAGCCAGCAGCTCCAGCTTCGAGTCGGGATCCTGACCGGGAACGCGGCGGTGGACCGGGGTGCCGAGGGCGAAGGGATGGTGTTGGGGGACACCGTTAACACCGCCAGCCGGCTGCAGTCGATCGCTCGGCCGGGATCCGTGCTGGTCGATGACGTCACCCGTCGAGCCAGCGAAGCAGCCATCGCGTACGAGGATGCAGGCAACCACGACGTCAAGGGCCGCGACCAGCCGGTCCGTGCCTGGACCGCCTTGCGTGTTGTGGCCGGCGCCGGCGGCGCGCGCCGATCCGCGGGCCTGGAAGCGCCCTTCGTCGGTCGCCAGCGCGAGCTGGAGATGATTGTCGAGGCTGGCGAGCAGAGCGCGCATAAAGGGTGCGCCCGGCGGGTGGCGGTCGTCGGCGAAGCCGGAACGGGCAAGTCGCGGTTGGTGTGGGAGTTCTTCAAGTACCTGGACGGAATCGAGGAGACCCGGTGGTGGCACCAGGGCCGCTGCCTCTCCTATGGGGAAGGTGTGGCGTACTGGGCGCTCGCTGAGATGGTCCGCACTCGGGCCGGGATCAGCGAGGACGAGGCCCCGGGGGCCGCTCGCGAGAAGTTGCGGGCGGCGGTGGCCGAACACGTGCCCGACGAGCGCGAGCGCCGCCTCGTCGAGCCCAGGCTGGCTCACCTGTTGAGGCTCGACGAACGACCGGATGCCGATCGCGCCGACCTGTTCAGCGGCTGGCGGCTGTTCTTCGAGCGGATGGCCGATACCAACCCGGTGATCCTCGTGTTCGAGGATCTCCAGTGGGCTGATGGGGGTCTGCTCGACTTCGTCGATTACTTGCTCGAATGGTCGGCCGAGTTCCCGATCTATGTACTGGCACTCGGCCGGCCCGAGCTGCGTGCGCGACGCGCGGCCTGGGAGGCCCTCCCGCTCGTGCCGCTGGCGCCGGGCGCGATCCGAGACATGCTTGACGGTCTGGCCCCCGGCCTCCCGATCGACCTGGTCGAGGAGATCGGCCATCGTTCGGAAGGCATCCCGTTGTATGCCGTGGAGACGATTCGCATGCTGCAGGACCGAGGCCTCCTGGTTCAGGAGGGCGCGCGCTACGTCGTCACGGGCGATGTCAGCGATCTAGAGGTTCCCGAGACGCTGCAAGCTCTGGTCGCCTCTCGCCTTGACGGCCTGTCCGCCGCGGAGCGAGCTCTATTGCAGAACGCCTCGGTGCTAGGCCACTCGTTCACCGGCGCCGCGGTCGCCGCACTCAGCGATCGGCCGGAGGGCGAGGTCGCGGGTGTACTCGACGGGTTGGTGACCAAGCAGGTCCTGGCCCGCGATGACGATCCGCGGTCGCCGGAACGAGGGCAGTACGTGTTTATCCAGGCCCTGCTTCGCACGGTTGCCTACGGAACGCTGTCCCGCCGCACCCGGAAGACTCTTCATCGGGCGGCGGCGAGCTACCTGGAGCGGGCGTGGCCCGGCGAGGCCGCGGATATAGCCGAGGTACTGGCCTCCCATTATCTGGAGGCCATTCGTGCCGACCCCGGAGCCGAGGACGTGGGCACGCTGCGGGCGCTGGCCCGCGAGCGGCTGACGGCAGCCGGGCGCGCGGCGGCGTCGCTGGCACTGGGTCCCGAGGCCCAGAATTACTTCGAGCAGGCTGCTCAGCTGGCGGAGGATGATCTCGAGCGGGCGGCGATGTTCGAGCAAGCGGGCCGCGCGCTCCAAGCCAGCGGCGACTCGGAGGCAGCCGAGCGCCAGCTGCGACAGGCCGTCCATCTCTATCGGCAGGCTGGAGTCGCCTCGGGTGCCTCCGCTGCCGTGCGACTAGCCGAGATGCTGAGGAGCAACGGGCAACTCGAACTAGCACGTGAACTGCTCGAGCCGTTCCGGGCACGGGATGACCCGACCATCGATGAGATCGTACGGGCCGAGGCGCTCGGCGGGCTGGGAGCCACGCTTGTCTTCGCCGGCGCACTTGATGAAGCAGGTCCGTTGCTCGACGAGGCGCTCACGACCCTCGAGGAGCGGCACGCCTGGCCGGCGCTCGCTTCCGTCCTCGTGACGCGCGGGGTGTATCTGGTCCTTCGTCATCGGTTCGTGGAAGGACTCGCCGTCCTGCGTCTGGCCGTATCCCTCGCCGATGAGCACGACCTGCCGGCCGTCGGCCTGCGAGGGCGCTACAACCTCGCCTCCGTGGCCATCGAGAGCGACCGGTTCGTGGAGGCGGTTCGCGAGGTCGACGATGCGCTCGCGCTCGCCCGCGAGCGGGGCGACCGGCAATGGGAGCGAATGTTGCTGGCCCAATCCGTGGCGCCGCTCACCGTGCTTGGACAGTGGGATGAGGCAACCGCCGCGGGGCTGGCGCTGATTCGCGAGGGAGGCGGGTTCAACGCGGTCGCAGCGGCCGGCTTCTTGGTGCAAATCGCGGCTGCGCGCGCCGATCTCCAGACCCTCGAGCGCTGCTGCTCGATCGCGGCCGCCGCCCGCGACTCACCCCACGTCGATATGGCGTCGACCGCAGCGCTGGTCCTGTCGCGAGCGGCATCGGAACGCGGCCACGCCGAGGAGGCCTTGGCGCTCGCGCGGCCCGTCCTGGATGCCACAAGCACGGCTTCCGAGACCATCGAAGACGCGTATGCCGTATGTATCGAGTCAGCGCTCGCCCTCGGTAATGAGGCTGCAGTTGACGAGCTCGCCGGCTTCGTCGCGGAACTACCCCCTGGCCGAGCCACCCCGATGCTCCGAGCGGGACGCAATCGGCTCCAAGCCGTGCAGGCTGGGCGGCGCGGAGACGCGGACGCGGCCGAGCGCTTCGAGGCCGACGCGATCGAGCTGCTCCGATCGGTTGGGGCCACGCCGCTGCTGGCCAAGCTGCTCCTGGAGCGAGCCAGGCGTCGCGACGATCCCGCCGCGCTCAGCGAGGCCACGTCGATCTTCGAGAAGCTCAAAGCGGTCCACTGGCTCGAGCGAATCGACCAGCGCAGTCAGGTCCCCGCGTAGGCGGAGCCCGTCTCGCCAGAGCGGTAGGGCAGATCCACCGGTCGAGGTTCGGAAGGCGCAATTCGGCGGACTGCACGACTTCAAAGACCGTAGTATGGGCTTGCCTTGGAACCGGCTGAGCGTGGTTCGACGCGGGCTCTGTTCGCTGCTCTGATGGCCGGCGCGTTTCTCGTGGGTCTCGACGGGAGCATCGCTACGATCGCCCTGCCGCGGATTGGCGTGGATCTTCACGCCACCGCCTCGCAGCTGCAATTCGTGCTCGTGGCCTACCTCGTTACCGGAGCGGCGCTCGCTCTGCCGGCAGGAGCCCTCGGCGACCGGTTCGGCCGCAAGCGCTTGTATCTGGGCGGGCTTGCTCTGTTCTCCGTCGGATCACTGGCATCGGCGGCGGCGCTGGGGCCTGGAACGCTGATCGCCGCTCGAGCGATTCAGGGTGCCGGCGCCTCGGCCATCGCCGCGCTTTCTCTCGCCATGGTCACCGCGTCCGTCCCGCGTGACCAGGTGGGGCCGATGGTGGGCGTGTGGGTGGCCGTCACCTCGGCCGCCACGGCCGCGGGCCCGCTGATCGGCGGTGCGTTGATTGGCCTGATCGGCTGGCGGGGGGTGTTTGCCATCAATGCCCCGGCGGCGATTCTGGTGCTGCTGGTCTCCGCGCGTGAGCTGCCGGTTCAGCCGACGGTGGACGCCGGCGGGAAGGTCGAATGGTTTGGGCCGGTTCTGCTGTCGGCGGCGTTGATCCTCATCGCGCTTGGCGTGGGCGCCAGCGAGCGCGCGGACTTTGCCTCCGCCTCGGTTCTCGCTCCGCTGGCCTTTGGGTTTCTGCTGATTGGGGCGCTGGTCTGGCAGCAACGGGCGACCGCCAGTCCACTTGTCAGGTGGAGCGACTTGTCGGCCCGCCCCTTTCCAGCTGCCCTCGGGCTGTCGGTCATTCTTGGCCTCGCGCTTTCGGGCGCGCTTTACCAACTGGTGTTGCTCCTCGAGAACGTGCTGCGCTACTCCCCCGCCACGACGGGCGTGGTGACGCTCGGGGTGACCGCGGCGTTTGTGATCGTCTCACCACCGGCCGGTCGGCTGGCCCACAAGGTGGGCGTGGCGCCGGTGGGCGCAGTGGGGCTGCTGCTGGCGGCCGCGGGCATGTACCTGCTGAGCCGGATCGGGACGGCGACCGGCGAGGCGACCGTGGCCGGATACCTGGTCCTGCTCGGCGCCGGCCTCGGCATCGCGCTGCCCGCAGTCGAGACAGCTGCGATGGCGGCCGTATCGCCCACGGAAAGTGGCGCGGCCTCGGGAGCGCTCAACCTAGCGTCTCAGATCGCCGCCGTTCTCGGCATCTCGATCATCGGCGGCATCGCCCTCACCGCGATCTCCGACGCCTGGAGTCAGCGCGCCACGACCGCGCAGCTGCGATCACTGCGGGTCGCGGTCACGGCCGGCGACATCACCGAGGTGCGCGCGGTAGCCGGGCCGCAGGCGGCGAGCGCAGCCCAGGGTGCGTACCTGTCAGGCGCCTCGGATGCCTTCCTGGTCGGCGCCGGGGGACTCGTCCTCTCGGCAGCGTTCGCATCGTTTGCGCTGCGTGACGCGCGACCGACGCACCGATTGCACGTCGCACGAGGCATCCATGGGTGGCGGGTAGCGCATCTCGGTCACCCGAACGAGCCCGGCGGACGGGTCTAGCGATGGCGTCGTTTCCAGGCGATCTCACCGGCCTGCCCAGGCTGCAAGCCAGCACACTGGGCGATCCGAATCTGGTTGTTGCCGTCATCGACGGTCCTGTGGACGTCGAGCATCCAGCGCTGCGGGCCGCGAACCTGCGACCGGTCCCCGGGGCCGAGCTGCCAGTCGCGGCTGTGGACGATCCATCCGCGGTTCATGGCACGCACGTGACCAGCGTGATCTTCGGTCAGCCCGGCACAGCGGTACACGGGATCGCCCCAGCGGCGACGGGGATGATCCTGCCGATATTCCAGCGTGGCCGGCGCCGGGTTCCCCAGCTCGAGATCGCCCGGTCGATCGAGCGGGCCCTTGACGCGGGCGCTCACATCATCAACATCAGCGGCGGGCAATACGTCGATGCGGGGATCGCCGACGATTTCCTGCAGAAAGCGATGGCCACCTGTCACGAGCGGGGCGTGCTGATCGTGGCGGCCGCAGGCAACGACGGCTGTGAGTGCCTGCACGTCCCAGCCGCCCTGCGAACCGCGCTCGCGGTGGGCGCGCTTGGGGACGACGGCGAAGCGCTCGAGACGTCCAACTGGGGGGATGCGTACCTGACGAACGGCATTCTCGCGCCGGGCGAGAGCGTCCTCGGTGCCGTCCCCGGCGGCGGCACCACCAGAGCCACCGGCACCAGCGCGGCGACCCCGGTCGTCACCGGCGTGGCCGCCCTGCTTGCCTCGCGAGAGATTGCCCTCGGCCGGCCGCTCGACCTTCTCGCCGTACGGCGCGCCCTGCTGAAGGGAGCCCGTCCTTGCCCGGACCCCGGGACGGAGGCGTGCCGCCGGATGCTCGGCGGCCTTCTTGATATTAATTTGGCTCTACAGATCCTGGATCAGGAGGCGGCAGTGCATACACATGCAGTGGACGACCCGGTCCGTGGGGAAGCTGTGGCGGGAGTCGCCGCCGAAACGTCGCATTCCGTCGCGGGGGAGTGCAACTGCGGGAAGGGTGGCGCGGGACCGCAGCAGGCGACGGCATCGGCCGTACCTTCCCATCTCGCGGAGGTCATGCCCGAGCAGGATGCGACCACCCCGACGGCCGGCTCAGGGCCTGAGGCACGCGATCCATCGCCGGGGTCCCCACCGCGCGATGGCGCGTCCGCCGGGATCGGTCAGTCCTCGGCCGAGCAGTCCCGGCCACCGCTCATCTACGCGATCGGCACGCTCGGCTACGACTTCGGCACCGAGGCCAGGCGCGACTCGTTCAAGCAGCTGATGGAGCCGGTGGCGATCAACGGCAACGCGGTCCCGCCAAACCCGTATGACACCCGGCAGATGGTCGCCCACCTCGAGCGGTATCCGGCCGAGGCGGAGGCCCTGATCTGGACTCTGAACCTGGAGCTCACGCCGCTCTACGCCATCGCTCCGAGCGGGGCGTTCGGGGGCGAGGTCTACGCGAGCCTGCGCGAGTTGCTCACGGGCGAGATCCAACCGCGCGATGCCGAGCAGTTCGTTGACCGCGTCAGCCTTCCGGCCCATCTCACCGATCGCAGCGTCAAGCTCTTCTCGGGCCAGATCGTGCCGGTGGTCGACGTGGCCACCACGCGTGGACTCTACGGCTGGCGGACCGAGTTCCTCATCTCCATGGCCATCGATCAGATGAAGAGCACCGGCCGGACGCTCGACGACGCGGGCGTCAGGGCGGCATTGGAAAGCTTCCTCAACCGCGTCTACTACGAATGGCGCAACCTCGGCATGTTGTCCGCGGACCGGGCGCTCAACTTCGCCGCCACCAACGCCTTCCAGGCGGCGAGCGCCTTCGCCGAGGCGCTCGCGGTGGGCATGGAGCTCGACGACATCAACGTTGAGCCGAGCCCCTACGCGCGCCAGGACGCCGATGCCTGGGACGTCAAGCTCAAGTTCTTCGATCCCGAGAACGTGCGCCGGGCGCGCAAGGTGTTCCGGTTCACGGTTGACGTCAGCGAGATCATGCCGGTCACGCTCGGCGAGCTCCGCGTCTGGTCGACCTCTAACTAGGACTGCGGTCATGGCTGTGACTCCCCCGCCGCAGGTCGAGCCCGTCAAACGGCCCCACTTCGTCCAACCGCACGAGGCCGTCGACGTCGAGCACGGGAGCGTGGACCGGATGGTGGAGGTAAGGATCAGGTTGATGCACGGCGCCAACCACAACGATCCCGCCCACTGGGCCCCGACCCCGTACGACGTCCGCCGACGGCAACGATGAGTACGGGCAAGCCATCAGCGCGCCGCACGCGCGCGCGCTCGGCACCACCGAAGCGCGAGGGTGCCCGAAAGCCGAGCCCGGGCCCTTCGCTTGAGGAGCAGCTCGCGGACCTCCAACGCTGGCACCGTTGGCGGTATTCAAGCCCCCAGTCCACTGGACTGTCCCGGATACAGCAGTGGGTAAGCGCCTACGCTGAGGGCGTGCTCGAGCCCAAGAGCGACGAGCCCCCCGGTCCGGCCGGCGTCATCGCGAACTGAACCTACCCGCCGAGGGGCAATGCCTGATCTCGAGGACATCCCGGGGCTGGCAGAGCTCTGGAGCTGCACGCGGGGCGACCCCCGCACGCGAGTGGTGTTGATCGACGGACCGTGCGACGTCGAGCACGAGTGCTTCAACGGTGCCGCGATCGAGGTCGTCCCAACGCCGGTTCTGCCTGGCCTCGAGCCCGAGGACAAGCTCGCCCAGCACCCGACCGCGATCGCAAGCCTGCTGGTCGGACAGCCGGGAAGCACCGTGCCGGGAATCGCTCCGCGGATTCGCCTGTTTCTCGTCGAGGGGACCCGACAAGAGGAGGATCCAATTACGGAACTGGGGTTGGTCAGAGCGATCGACCTGGCGTTGGCCCAGAGCCCCGACATCGTCCACTGTGCCTATTGCCTGCCCAGCCAGTCGAGCAGGGTCTCGGACCTGCTCGCGCGGGCGATCGAGAAGGTGGCTGCTGCGGGCGCGCTGCTCGTCGCGCCGGTCGGGAACAACCGCGGAGCGTCCTACTGCACACCGGCCGACCAAAGCGGCGTTCTCGCTGTGGGGGGATTGAACGACGACGGCACCGTGCGGGAGACGTCCAACGACGGTCCCCACTACGCCGCCCATGGGGTAATGGCGTGGGCGGAGAACCTGTTGTGCGCGACGCCCGGTGGAGGTGCCAAGCGGCAGTCGGGCACAAGCGGCGCCGCAGGTGTGATCACAGGCGTAGCAGCGCTGCTCGTCTCGGCACTCCGCCAGCGCGGTGGGAACGTGGATCCGCGTGCGGTAGGCGCGACAATCAGGAAAACTGCCCGGCCCCTCGAGGAGTCCGAACGTGCCCGGGCCGTCGGGGGCGTGCTTGACCCGGTTCGCGCACTGCGGGCGCTCGTCGGCGATGACCGAGGCTACGACGACGGCCCCGGGATCGAACCGTCGCTGCGACTCCCCTCGCGGCTGTTCGCGCTCGGCCAGCTGACCGCGGACCTACCAGACGAGAAGGCCCGCGAGCGCCTTGCCGTGCGCATGCAGGCCCGGGAGTCCGACGGGCGTCTTGACCTCGCGCGTCCCGAGGACGTGCGCGCGCTGCATGCACACCTCCGAGACCGTCCCGAAGACGCAACGCTGATCACCTGGGTGCTGAACATCGACGATGCGCCGCACTACGTCCTCGAGCCCACCGGAGCGCATGCCCTGGACGTGAATCGCAGGCTCATCGCCGTCCTCGGTGCCGGCGCAGCGGCGCCCGAGGGGCAGCCGAGCATCGAACGTATGAGCGTCCCGGGCATCGTCACCGCCCGGCGGCGGAGCCTTCGCACCGGGCAGCGGGTGCCGGTCGCCGCTGTCGGCCGGCCGGACGGCATCAGTGCCTGGCGAACGGGCGATCTGGCCGCGGTCGCCCAGGGCCCGGATGGCGACGAGTCGGTGCGTGACGCCACAGCCGATCTGCTCGCTCGCATCTACCACCACCACCGCAACGACGGCACGCTCGGACCGGACCGCGCGCTCAACTTCGCCGGCACCAATGCGGTCCAAGCTGTGGCTGTGGTTCGGCAGGCCCTCGCCCGCGGCCTGCGCCTCCAGCGGCTCGCCGTGGACAAGAGCCGCTTTGACCGCCCTCATTCGGAGTGCTGGGACGTGCAGGCGCGGTTTTACGACCCCGAGCGGCCAGAGCGAGGCTCGGACGTGTGGCTATGGACGATCGACGTGGCTGAACCGCTGCCGGTGTCGGTCGGCGTCCCGCGTCGCTGGAGCACGGTGGACGGCTAGATCTCCAGCCTTTACACGCGTAACCACCCGTTGATACGTTTGATGGGCGCGCACAAGCCCGCAGAAAGGAGAGTCATGCGCGATTCCGTCGATCTCACCCCGCCGCAGCGGACCCCAGTCATCCGACGCACGGTAACCGGACAGCAGTCCGTCCCCGGGGGCCCCGCAGTCCCCTTCGAGGGCGGCGCCGAGCAGTCCTGGCCCTCGGATCCGTTCTCAGCCTTCGAGGGCGGCGCCGAGCAGTCCTGGCCTTCGGATCCGTTCTCAGCCTTCGAGGGCGGCGCCGAGCAGTCGTGGCCCTCTGATCCGTTCTCAGCCTTCGAGTAAGGGCACCGAGCGGTCGTAGTCGCGTTTGGCCTCGCCGCGCATCTGATTCGACTTAATCAGATCTTCGGGAACACGTAGGCCGCCCCGGAGAGCGTGTTCTTCCGGGGCGCGCCCACCACTGCGGTGGATCCCGAGATCGCCACCGAGCCGCCGAAGAAGTCGTCCTCGGCGGCATCGGAGGCGGTCAGCTTGGCCTTCTGCGACCACGAGTCACCAGAGCGCGCGAACACGTAGGCGGCCCCGGCCTTCGAGTGCTCAAACGGCGCACCGACGAGTGCGGTCGAGCCCAAGATCGCTACCGACCAGCCGAACTCGTCGGTAGCGGCGGCGTCGGAGGCGGTCAGCTTGGCGTGCTGCGTCCATGCGGTTCCCGTGCGCTCGAACACGTACACCGCTCCGGTGAACGTTTTCTTACCGACCGCGCCGACCGCCGCGGTCGAGCCGGAGACAGCCACCGACCAGCCGAATGCGTCGCCCGACGCGGCGTCGGAGCTGGTCAGCTTGGCGTGCTCTGTCCAAGCGGTCCCTGTGCGCTCGAACAGAAACGCCGCCCCGGCGCCCCTGTCCGGCGCGCCGATCACTGCGGTCGAGCCCGAGATCGCCACCGAGTGGCCAAACTCTTCGCCCACCGTGGGGTGGGAGGCGGTCAGCTTTGCCTGCCGTGACCACTCGGTTCCGGTGCGCTCGAACACGTACGCGGCGCCCGCGCCGTTACCCGGCGCGCCGATGAGAGCGGTCGAGCCCGAGATCGCCACCGAGTGGCCAAACTCTTCGCCCACCGTGGGGTGGGAGGCGGTCAGCTTTGCCTGCCGTGACCACTCGGTTCCGGCGCGCTCGAACACGTACGCGGCGCCCGCGCCCTCACGCGGCGCGCCGATGAGAGCCGTCGAGCCGGTGATCGCCACCGAGTCGCCGAACCCCTCGCCCGCGGCGGGGTGGGAGGCGGTCAGCTTTGCCTGCTGTGACCACTCGGTTCCGGCGCGCTCGAACACGTACGCGTCGCCCGCGCGCGAGTCCTTGTCGGGTGCGCCGATCACCGCGGTCGAGCCCGAGATCGCCACCGACCAGCCGAGCGCGGCGGCGCCGGAGGTGGTCGGCGTGCCGTGCTGTGACCAGGCGGTGCCCGAGCGCTCGAACGCGTATGCGTCGCCCGCGCGTGAGTTCTTGTCGGGTGCGCCGATCACCGCGGTCGAGCCCGAGATCGCCACCGACGAGCCAACTTCTTCGCCCGCGGCGGGGTGGGAGGGGCTGAGCTTCGCCTGCTGCGACCACTCGGTTCCGGTGCGCTCGAACACGTACGCGGCGCCCGCGCGCGAGTTGTTGCCGGGTGCCCCGATCACCGCGGCGGAGCCCGAAATCGCCACTGAGGATCCGAAGAAGTCGTCCGCGGCGGCATGAGGGTCCGTCAGCTTCCCCTGCTGTGACCAGGCGGTTCCCGTGCGCTCGAACACGTACGCCGCCCCGGTGAGTGAGTCCTTGCGGGGTGCGCCGACGACCGCGGTGGAGCCCGAGATCGCCACCGAGGAGCCGAAGAAATCGCCCTGCGCGGCGTCGGGGTCGGTCAGTCTGGCCTGCTGTGACCAGGCGGTTCCCGTGCGCTCGAACACGTACGCCGCCCCGGTGAGTGAGTCCTTGCGGGGTGCGCCGACGACCGCGGTGGAGCCCGAGATCGCCACCGAGGAGCCGAAGAAATCGCCGTGCGCGGCGTCGGGGTCGGTCAGTCTGGCCTGCTGTGACCAGGCGGTTCCCGTGCGCTCGAACACGTACGCCCCCCCGGTGGACGAGTTCTTGAGTGGCGCGCCGACGACGGCGGTGGAGTCCGAGATCGCGACCGTGTCGCCGAAGAAGTCGCCCGGCGCGGCGTTGGAGGCGGTCAGCTTGGCGCGCTGCGTCCACTTTGTCCCCGTGCGCTCGAACACGTACGCCGCCCCGGTGGACGAGTTCTGGCCAGGCGCACCTACCACCGCGGTGGAGCCCGAGATGGCCACCGAGTCCCCGAAGAAGTCGCCCGGCGCGGCGTTGGAGGCGGTCAGCTTGCCGCGCTGCGTCCACTTTGTCCCCGTGCGCTCGAACACGTACACAGCCCCTGCGTGCGAGTTCTTGAACGGAGCGCCGACCACCGCCGTCGAGTCCGAGATCGCCACCGAATAGCCGTACTCGTCGTGCGCATCGGTGTCGGAGACGGCCAGCTTGGTCTCATGCAAGCCGCTGCCCACACGTGGGGCGGACAGCCGAAGCGTCCGGCTCACCGCCGCCCGTAGACCCGCCGGCGCCCGCGCGAGGCCCGGCTCCCCTCCCGTCGCCGGTCCCACACGGTGAAGGGGGAGTGCCGACGCAGCCCCGGCCCCCCAAAACCCGCCCGAAAACAACACTGCCACCAGCACGGCCAACCAAGCACAACCCGCCCGCAGCACAACCACGCTCCACAAACGACAGACGCGCATCGATCCTCCAGGGGCATCCGCACAGGACCGCGGCCAGATCCCCACGGCGCGGTCCCACCGCCAATCGACGGTGCCAATCACTCTAGCCCGCGTCCGGCTGCCGGGCAAATAGCCATCGACGCTTCGCGTCGGCACTGCTAGGTGTCGGACACGCGCCGCCGGTAGGCGCTGATCGTCGACGCGATCGCCCGCGCCTCGCGGTCGGTCATGTCGGCGAGGCCGAACTTGACGTCAACCAGAGCCTTCGAAGCAGCGACCGCGACGTCACGGCCGAGCGGAGTGAGCCGGGCCAGCACGACCCTTTGATCGCTGTTGTTACGCAGGCGCTGGACGAGCTTCTTCGATTCCAGCTGGTTGATCGTGTTGGTGACAGTGGCCGGGTGGATCATCAGGCGTCGCCCCATGTGGCCAAGCGGCAGGATCCCGTCCTTGGAGAAGTGCAGAAGCACCAGAGCCTCGTACTGAGCGAAGGAGATCCGGAACGCGCGCAGCTCACGCTCGATGCTCGCCGCCAGGAGCTGATGCATGCGGTTGATCGCGGTGGTCGCCTCCATGTGGTCGATCGCTCCGAGGCCGTGCGCCTCCCATTGCCGCACGGCCTCGTCGATCGGATCGCTGAGCGATCGGCTCTGCCGGGATGTCGCCATGGCGCAGCCGTCAGCGGCCCCGCACTACCGGCGGGCGCTTCTCGATCACGGCGTTCTCGGCGTCCATGTGGTCCTCGGTGGACTGAACGATCGGCTCAATCATGCTGTACGTGTCGAGCGCCGCGGCAAAGCTGCCGATTCCGCGGCCGAGCGCGATCTCCTTCTTGACCAGGCGCATGGTGATCGGCGGCAGGGAGGCCAGCGAGCGCGCGACCTCGGCGGTGCGCTCGCGGAACTCTTCGGTCTCGAACAGATGGTTGAGGAGTCCGACCTCGTAGGCGCGCTCCGCGCCGACGCGCTCGGCACCGAGCAGAAACTGCTTGGCCCTCGATTCGCCGATTAGGCGGGGGAGAGACCAGGCGGCCCCAGTGTAGGCGGTGTTGCCGGTGGCCACGAACGAGAAGCGAAATTCCGTATTGGGGTTGCCGGTGCGCAGGTCCGCGGTCAGCGGGATGTCGAGCGATTCCGCCATCACCGGTCCGTTGACGGCGGCGATCACGGGCTTCTCGCTGTTCGCGATGGCCAGTGGGATGCGCTGGAAGAGTTCCACGAACGTGCGCCGGATCGGCTCGCTCTTGGCCCCGTCGTGCCCGGCGTCGAGGCCCGCATAGAACGCATCTTCACCGACGTAGCCGCCACTCGAAAAGCTGCGGCCGGTTCCCGTGATCACGATCACCCAGACATCGTCATCGGCGGCGTGACGGTCGATCGCCTCGATCAGCAGGCCATACATCGGCGGCACGATCGCGTTGGCCTTTGGTGGGTAACACAGCTCGATCCAGCCGACCCGGTCTTCAACTGAGGTCTTGACCACGCCGTGCTGCTCCACCATCTCACGCCACAACTCGACCCGGTGCCACGCCGCTTCGCCGTCACCCACCGCCTCCCGAGACTCGATCCAGCGCCGGATCGGCCCGTAGTCCACATACGGCGGCAGCGTTCGCGTATTGCTCATCTCCCTCTCTCTCATCGTTGTTGAACGTCGGTTGCCAAGCCTGTGATGGCTTCGGTCGGTCGTTCCGCCGAGCGCCGGAGCGAGGCGCGCGCGCGCACAAACGGCCCCGGCGAGTCGGCGGCGAACACCCCGACCAGCTCTCCGTCGATCCGACATGTCGCCAGGAAGGACCAGTCCTCGAGCGACCCACTTTCCACCGTGACCTCGCCGTGCGCCGGGAACTGGCCGGCGCACTGGAGCCGGCAGCCGTGTTGGTCTGACCAGAAGTACATCTCTGTAACCGGACGCCGGACCGCGAAACGGCCGAGCATCGTCGCCGCGGTGCACATCGCCTGTTCGGTCGCGGCCGTCCAGTGTCCCGTCGGCAGGTGTCGGGCACCGTCCATCCGTTGGGCGACGTCGCCCACCGCGTACACCCAAGGAACCGAGGTCTGACCGTAGCGGTCGCACAGCACCCCGCTGTCGAGGTCCAGGGCGGGGGTGTCGCGCAGCCAGTCGACCGCCGGCTGGACGCCGACGCCCACGACCACGATGTCGGCTTCGAGCGTTCGCCCGCCGGCCAGCGTGAGCACGCATCGCCCGCGCTCGTCCCGGGCAGTGTCGATCGACTCACCGCAGATGAACTCGACCCCACGCCGTTCGTGCCAACGCCGCAACTCACCGCCCAGCCACTGGCCGACGACCTCGGCGAACGGCGTGTCGCGAACCTCGATCACCGTGACGCGGCACCCGTTCATGCGTCCGGCGGCTGCGACCTCGAGGCCGACGAAGCCGGCGCCGACGACGACCATGTGCGCCTCGGGCCGCATCGATGCCGCAATCCGGCGAGCGTCGCCCGCCGTCCGGAGCTCCTGCGCGTGCTCGGAGTCTCGGAGCACGGCCAGGGAGCGCGGCCGTGCCCCGGTGGCCAGCACGACGGCGTCGTATGGAACCGTCTCCTCGTCGTCGAGGATCAGCCACCGCGCGACCGTGTCCAGCCGGGTGGCCCGCCGCCCGAGCTCGATGGAGATCCCCCTCGCCGCCAGCTCGTCGTTCGTGAGGATCGGCTCGGGCGGTCCCTCTCGCCGGTTCACGAGGTAGGCCTTGGAGAGCGGAGGGCGGTCGTAGGGCAGCTGCGCCTCCTCGGAGAAGATCGTCAGGCGGCCGTCAAAGCCGAACGTCCTCAGAGCCTGAGCCGTGCGCACCGCGGCGATCCCTCCGCCGGCGATCAGCACCTCATCGGCTACCGGCATCGCCGCTCAGCCGCTCGAAGCTGATGGCGCCGGTGGGACAGTCGTACACGGCGGCCTGAATGGCCCCCAGCCGGTCCTCTTCGACGACATCCTCCAGCACCACCGCGCGGCCGTCATCGCCCACGGAGAAAATATCGTCGGCGAGCAGCACACAGTTGCCGTAGGCCTGACAGGTCGCGGCGTCGACGTGCACGCGGATGCTCACGCTTCGCCAATCCGCTCGGCGATCTCGCGGTGGAAAGACGTGAGCCGGCCTTCGGCAGCGTTGAAAATGTTGCGCCGGTAGCCCTTAGAGTCGTACACCCGACCCGCCCTGTCGAGCACCGCTCGGTCCTCCTCCACCACCGCGCAGAAGTTGTCCCAGTTTCGGTCGTTCTGGGTCTTCCATGCCTCTTCGGAGACCGTATCGGGGCGCGGTGGGGTGAAGCTCCAAGCCGTCAACGTCATCGTCCTCGGTCCGGTGGGCCAGGCGGAGAACGACTGAGCCAGTGTCGGGAAGCAGTTGAAGATCGTGTTCGGGAAGGTGAAGAAGTGGGAGAGCGTCACCGACCGGCGATCCACCTCGGGCCCGTGCGGTCCCGGATAGCGGCGCAGGGGGATCGAGATGAGTGAGTGCGGCGAATGGATCTCGACCGTGGCATCGCGCCACAGCAGCCCGCCCTTCACCGTGTTGCGATGGGTAAACGGGACGTGCCAGGTTTCGTTGAAGGCATCGAGCGCGGTCTTCCAGTTCACCTCGAGATCCCAGGAGCCGGAGTAATCCTGCGTCCAGTCCTCGAAGTGGTACCACTCGATCTGCTGCGCGAAGTCGCCCAGGTAGTCCGCCAGGCTCGGTACTTCAGGATCGATCGAGATCCACACGAACCCGCTCCATTCCGCCACCGCGACGGGCGGCGTCCGCAGGCCGGCCAGCTGCTCGGGATCGAATGTCTCCCGGTAGGGGGTGTGGACGACACGGCCCTCGAGGTCGTAGGCGAAGCCGTGCCACGGGCACTTGAACGACCCCAGCGGGCAATGTCCCGACTCCTCGCTGACGATCACCGCGCCGCGGTGCTGGCACACGTTGTGCCAGGCGACGACCTTGCCGTCGTCGCCCCGCGTGATCATCACCGACTGCCCGAGACGGTTCCACACGAAGAAGTCACGCGGGTCCGGAATCCGCTTCGATGGACAGGCGATCAGCCAGGAGCGCAACAGCACGTGCTCGAGCTCGCGCTCGTACCACGACGGATCGCGGTACGCCTCGGCGCTGAGCCGAGCGGGCCCGACCGGATACTGGGCTTCGTCGTAGGTCGTGGGCCGTGAGGCCGATGGGGGCAAACACTCGAGAACAGGACGGACAGCTTGGTTGCTCTCTGACGCCATAGCCTCCACTCACGTTACTTTGAAGTCAAAAGATTGTCAAGATGATGCCGATGCTGCGACGGCCAACCGGTCCCGCAGCGCCTTCTTGTCGAATTTGCCCACGTCCGTGCGCGGGATCGCCGGAATCGCGTGAAATCGCTTGGGCACCTTGAAGCCGGCCAGCTGGCGGCGACAGTGCTGGTCAAGCGCGGACTCGTCCAGTGCAACGCCGGGGCGGAGCACGATGAACGCGTGCACCGCCTCGATCCAGCGCGGATCCGGCGCGCCGACGACGGCGGCCTCGACGACGTCCGGATGGAGGTAGAGCGCCTCCTCGATCTCCTTCGGATACACGTTGTAGCCACCGCTCTTGATCATGTCCTTCCTGCGGTCCAGAATGAACACGAAGCCGTCCGCGTCGATCCGACCGACATCGCCGGTCATCAGCCAACCGTCCCGGATCGCCCTGGCCGTCTCGTCCGGACGGCCCAGGTACTCGCTGGTCATTTGTGGCCCCGACAGGCCGATCTCGCCGATCTCGCTATCGGCCAGGCGGCTCCCGTCCTCGCCGAAGATGGCGACCCTCACCCGCCTGCCCGGGCGGCCACCGGACCTGATCCGGCTCCCGTTCATGTCGGCCGGCAGCAGATACGTGACCGGCCCCGAAGTCTCGGTCATCCCGTAGATGTTGCCGATGATCGGGCCGAAGATCGTGCGCGCGCGGTGAAACAGCGCCTCGGGCATCGCCGAACCCGCCACGGTCAGCTGGCGCAGCTCCGAAAGCTTCAGCCCGCCGCCCCGCTCGGCCGCCTCGACCAAGTCGCCCAGCATCGTGGGGATCAAATTGAGCGTAGTGATCCGTTCAGCGCCTAGGGTGTCGAGCACCACATCGGGTTCCCAGCGGTCCTGCAACCAGATCGTCGCGCCGGCGTACAGGTGGGCGGCCGTCGTGAACCAGGAGACGTGCGACATCGGCAGGACCACGAGGTGCCTGTCCGTCTCGCTGAGTGACCACTGCTCGACCACGTCCTCGACGCAGCTGGCCCAGGCAGCGTGCGTCTGCACAGCCGCCTTGGGCACTCCGGTTGTGCCACCCGTGAACATCGCGCAGAACGGATCCTCGGGTGCGGGCTCATCGAGCGTCCGGCCGCTCCCGGCCCACTGCGCGAGATCGGTGATCGCCTCCAGCGCGACCTCGCGGCCCTTCACGATCGAGGCGAGTCGCTCGGCGTCCGCGGGCTGGTGCAGGATCAGCCTCGAGCCGGAGTCGAGCAGGATCTGGGCCAGTTCGCCATCGGCGGCCCGCCGCGAGATCGGCACCGCCACGACGCGGGCCTTGGCGGCGGCGAGATAGCAGCACACGATCGCCGGACTGTTGGACAACATGAACGAGATCCGATCCCCCGGGCCCAGGCCGAGATCTAGCAGGTACTCGGCCAGCGCAGCCGAGGCCGATTCGAGCTCGGCATAGGAGGTGGAGCCGTGCGCATCGACCAGCGCCGTTTTAGTGCTCGACGCTCGGTGGTTGAGCAACCTAGCGAAGTGCCGCAGTCCCGTGGCAGCCGTCTCGGTCACAGACCCAATCATATTATTTGGAGTCAAATTTTGTCGTCGCGCGCACGGGGGGAGCCGAGCGAGACGCGATGCGGCCCTAGCCGCTTTCCCGCCTCCGATGAGACGGGCTTTACCATTGGCGCGACTACGGCGATCGACGCAGGCCGCATCCTCTCGGGTCGCAGCTGGGGGCTACTCGACGTCATTTGAAATCAAACTATATGATCATCCGGGTAATGGCATGGCGTCAATCGGCCACATTGCCGACGCCTACTTAGCGCAGTCTGAGGAGAGCGAGCGATGATCAAGGTGTTCGGGCCTACAAACCGCAACGACCGGATGAGTCGTGAGGACTACGCCCCGTACTACACGCAACAGCAGACTGGTATCGCACGGCGCATCCCGGGCATGTGCAAGTACTTCGCCAACGTATGCCTGAGGGCCGCCAACGGAGGCGAGCCGGCCTGGGATTCCGTGGCCGAGATGTACTGGCGCAGCACTGAGGACGCCGAGCGCGACTTCACCAGCGAGCAGTGGAACGCGGCGCGGGCCGATCACTTGAACGGGATCGCGGGACGGCTGATGTGGGTGGCCGAGGAGACCGAGTTTCTAGATGAGCAGCGGGACGGCGTGCCGGACGGGGCCGTGAAGTACCTCGGGTTCCTGAACCGGAAGGACGGGATCTCTCGGGAGCAGTTCGTCGACTACTGGTTCGAGAAGCATGTGCCACTGGCCCTCAAGACGCCGGGCCTTCGCCGCTACCGCGCCAGCGTGAGCCGCGGCAGCTTCAACGGCGATTCGCCGAACCGCGGAACCATTGATGCTTCCCCGTTTGACGGAGCGGTCGAGATGTGGTTCGACAGCGTCGAGGCCTTCGATGCCTCGTTCTCCGATGCCTTCTGGGATCGACTCCGGATCGACTACTACACCAACTTCGCGATGGGCAGGATGCAGGTGCTCGTCCGGGAGAACCAAGTCTTCGACGACACCCGCGGGTAGTCGATAAGCGTCGAACGGTCCGAGTGGAGGAAATATGAGATTTGGAGCACTGTTCATGCCGCAGGATCCTCCTGCGGCCGCCAACATCGTTGGGCGATGGAAGGAGATCCTGGAGGCCGCGAAGGTCGCCGAGGACGCCGGCTTCGACGGCGTGTTCCTGCCTGAGCATCACATGCAGCCGGACGGCTATCTGCCCTCGCCGCTCGTGGCTCTGGCCGCCCTGGCCGCGCGAACATCCCGCGTCGAGCTGGGTACGACCGTCTTTCTGCTGCCGTTCTATCACCCGATCCAGGTCGCCGAGGCGACCGCGATGGTCGACATCCTGTCCAATGGACGGCTGCGCTTGGGGGTCGGGATGGGCAACTTCGCGCCTGAGTTCGAGCTCTACGGTCTAAGCAAGAAGACCCAGGTGTCCCGGTTTGAGGAATGCATCGAGCTGGTGCAGCGCGCCTGGTCGGGCGAGGAGTTCGACCATCAGGGCAAGCATTTCCAGGTGAAGGGGCGGATCTCCCCGCTTCCGGTCGCGGCCGAGATGTGGCTCGGCGCGATGTCGGAACCCGGCGTGAGGCGGGCCGCGCGCTACGGCTTGCCGTGGGCCACCGATCCGTTGCACAACCTGGATGTCATGAAGCATTGGGCTGACATCTATCGTGCGGCAGGCGAGGAATACGGAACCTCTAGCAAGTTGAGGGTGAACCTTCAGCGGGACGGGTGGGTGGCCGACTCGCTCGCTGAGGCAGAGGAGGTCTGGTGGCCACACGGCCGTCACGACCACTGGTTCTACTTCGAGAAGGTTCCCCGCTGGGTGGCCGACCGTGAGCCGTTCCTCGTCGATGTGAAGAGCGAGGACGACTTTCATTTCGATCGCCATCGGCAGGATCGTCTGATCGTCGGTTCACCCGACGACTGCGCCGAGCAACTGCGGCGCTGCGACGAGGTTCTCGATGTCGACTACGTCTTCATGCGCTTCCGGCTGGCCTCAGGCCCCAGCTTCGAGCAAGAGTTGGAGTGCATCCGCCGTTTCGGCGCCGAGGTGATCCCCAAGGTGCGCGCCAGCTCACCCGTCTGACGATCAAATTCTGCGCGAGCAGCCTGGCGCCGTCCGGCGCCAGGCTGGCGGCGGTGGTGGCTGCGGGGCCGGTGGCGCTCGCGTTTTGGAGCGCTCGTGGGCTGGGAAGGGGTGGCTCGCTGGTGGCCTGCGCGGCGGGGACCGGATCCGCGATTCGCCGCAGGTCGCTGAACACGTTGTTGGCGTTGCCGGGGGCCCGGTCGGCTGCCAGGGAAAGCGCGGTGGCCACGCCGAGCGCGCTTAGCGTTGAAGGGTCGGGTGGACTACCGGCCCCGAGCGGCGATCGAGGTCGCCAGGCCACGGAATTGTCATGGAGTGACAAATCATGTGGCTGACGGGTCCGGTTCTGACGCCGGTTCGCGGCTCGGCTGCCGTCTCTGTCTCCGAAGTCGCGCCGATCATGTGAACCTTGGCAAATTCCCGCCACCCCTTGGCGGAAACTTGGCGAGGTTCGGCGCAGGGGCTCGCTGAGGGCCCAAACGCTCGTTGTCAGATTCGCACAACCCCGGGGGGAGTGGTCGAAGGCCCCGGGGCGGCCACCGACTGACCGTCCCCAGCAACGATCTGGTGAATGAAATCCCTGGGCGACGGTTCGCGGTTCCTTCTGCCATCACACGTTGCAGGCCCGATTGGGGGCGCCATCGGCCCACCCCTTTGTCGTGGCCTTGTGAGGCCAGCAGGTCGCGGCCCGGCGTTCATATCCCCTGGGACGCCTCCTATCGGTTAGCGGTCAGAACAGTGAACCTGACCGCCGCGATGCCCGGCACAGAAGCCACGACCTCGGCCCGGCACTCGTACTCGCGCGGTGTCCGCACGACCTCGACGAATGAGCACCCAACGTCGCCTCGCCGGTCCTTGGCGATCCCCGCGCGAAACAAGACCTTGTCGCCGTTCGGGAGAAGGTAGACGATGTGGATCGAAGTATCGCCAGACTTGTCGCCAGCGAGCCATGCGTCCGTCGAGTGCGCATGCACGTAGTCCTCGGGCGAGCGGCACCACTCGTTGGTCAGGCCATGACCGTCCTGTGTCACCCGCATCGAGATGCCCGTCCTGTTTTCGGTGATGCCCCTGATCCAAGTGGCGCCGCAGCCGCTTTGCGAGGACGTCGCTACGGGAGGGCTGGGAGCGCCCGCGGACCGCTGGCTAGCCGCTTCCGCTGAAAGCGCAAGGCCCAGCAGCGCGACGATCACAACCCCCCAATATCCCAACAACAACCTGCCAGCTCTCGCCATGGTCATACCCCTTGCTCGTAGGCTCGTTGTGGAACGTTTTCTGGAGATGATGATTATCGACCACGCCATGACTACGCGCGTGCCGGCGTCGTGGCATCGACGGTGGCGGCCGTGCGTCGGGCAACGTGCTGCGTGGCCTCTCTACGGTCGAGTCATGGCTGCGGGGGGATAATCGGAGGAGTGTACTGCGTGGACCAATAACTGGCCGACCCAGGAGTCTTTACACACAGTGTGTGAGAGGGGGGTTATAGGTGTCTCGCCACCACACGGGCGCGAACTGGTACGCGCCGGTGTTGGGGTCGGCGGAGTCCTTCCCATAGATGTATTGGGTCAAGTCACTGGTCGGGAAGGTCGCGGTTCGTGTGCCGGATCCGCTGTATGGTTCCCAGCTGTTACGGTCCAGCTTGGCGAACGTCGAGGCTTGACCGACGCGGCCACCATTCTGAAAGCTCGTGACGGCCTGGAACTGGTCCGCCCCAGTCTCCGCGGCGAGCCCGGGGCAACTCGCAGCCAACCTACCGCCGCTCGGATAGTCGTCCGGGCAGCCTACCAGTCCTACCCGAGGAAGAACCGACCTTCGACCGATGAAGGTTCACTTCTCAGATCGTGGCGGTGATCGTTTCGTGTTCCCGGAGAAACGCGTGGAGCTCGTCGCGGAGATCTCGCACCAGCGGGAACTCGGGCAGGCGTTCCTCGAGCATCGCCAGCGAGCGCTGGTAGTGCCTCAGGCGCCGGGCGCGCAGCGTACGGACCCGACCGGTTGTGTGGCTTCCCTGGCCGTCGAGCGCCGTCTGGTGGCGCAGCTCGCGTAGCTTGGAGAGCTTGTCGGCTGCGAACAGCGCCACGGCCTCATCCCCGGCGCGGGCGACCTGTCCGCGTAGCGCGGCTTTGCGGTGGGCGTAGCCGGTGATCCGCTCGTCGTCGCTGACGGCCAGCACCAGGCTCGTGATCCGCTCGCCGAAACGCTGACGGAGGTCTGATTCGCGTGCGCTGCTCTTCTCGAGCACGTCGTGCAGTATTCCGGCCGCGATCAGGTGGTCCGGCGCCCCCGAGGCGTGGAGTAGCGAGGCGACCTCGAGCGGATGGAGGAGGTACGGCGTGCCGTCGCCTTGGTGCTGACCGGCGTGCCGGCGCTCGGCATACGCCAGCGCAGCTTTGGTCCGTGGAAAGCGTTCCACGAAAGTTGGTATCCAACTCGGACGCGCGACCACTGGATGAGTCTACCCACTCCGCAAACTGCAAGCAAAACCTTCGCTGATAAGCCTTGACCAGCGGCGGGACTTGTGCATCGCCGAACAGCTCTACGTCCTGCCCCGCTGTTTCGTCGTCGGCGAGCTCCTGCGATCCTGCCCATTTCATGACCCCCGCGGCTCGGACCGTTTTGATGGGCCGTCAGCGCGAGCAGGCGGTTATCGATCAATTCTGCTCGACGTCGGGGCGGGACGCAGCCGGGCGCTCGTGCTGCGTGGCGAGCCGGGGATCGGGAAGACAGCTCTGCTGGATGAGATGGTCACCAGGGCTCGGGGCATGGCAGTTGTCCGCTTGTCGGGGGTCCAGTCCGAAGCGCAGCTCGCCTACGGCGCGCTCTATGCGCTGTGGTCCCGGCTCACGGAAGAGGGGTTGAGCCAGCTTCAGAGCCTCAGGGCTCTGCGCTGCGGGTGGCGTTTGGCGTGGAGGCGGGGCCCCTGCCCAATGTGTTCCTGGTGGGCCTCGCGATGCTCAACGGATTGGCCGATCTCGCTGAGCAACGGCCGCTTCTGGTAGCCGTCGACGATGCAAATTGGCTCGATCAGGCATCGGCACAGACGCTGTCGTTCGTGGCCCGGCGGCTGCAGCTGAAGGGGGTCGGTCTGGTGTTCGCGGTGCGCGAATCGTTGGCTGAGCTGGAGGGTCTGCTCGAGCTGCCGATCGTCGGCCTTGCGGCCGAGGACGCGCGCAGACCGCTCAGATCTGTGTTGCGGGTTAATGTCGATGAAGCAATCCTTGAGCGATTCATCGCCGAAACCGAGGGGAATCCGCTCGCCGTCCTGGAGCTGTCGTCCGGGTTAGCCTCGCCGGACCCGGAAGGTATGTTTGATCGGCGCGACCCTCGAGGCCTTTGGGTTCAGCTGGAGGACAGCTTCCGGCGGCGTGTCGAGGCTCTCGACGGAGATGCGGGCATGCTCTTGTTGATCCCGCGGCGGAGCCGTCGGGCGACCCGATCGTGTTTTGGCGTGCGGTGGATGTGCTCGGCCTCCCGCGCGATGCCGCGGGCGCGCCTCAGGAAGCGGGGCTGCTACCCAGCATCGTCTTCGCCCACGGGCTGTGGGCCGATGGTTCGTGCTTCAACAAGGTGATGGCCCCGTTGAGGGCAGAGGGGCACGAGGTGATCGCCAGCGAGCATGGGCTCGACTCGCTCCAGGGTGACGTCGACTGTGTGATTCGCGCGATCGGGCGGGTCTCCAGTCCGGTCATCCTCGTCGGGCACTCCTACGGCGGCACCCTGATCACCCACGCGGGAACCGACGACCGTGTCGCCGGGCTCGTTTACATCTGCGCGTTAGCGCCGGATGAGACAGAGACCTTGCAGGATCAGCAGAACAAGTTCGCAAAGACCGACGTGTTCGGGCGCATCGAAATCGCGGAGGGTCGCGTCTGGCTCAAGCGGTCCGGCGTCGAATATTTCGCCGGCGACCTCACCGACGAGGAGCAGGAGCTCACGTGGGCCACGGCGATGGCGCCGACCGCCGACATCTTCGACCAGAAGCTCGAAGGCGTCGCCTGGCGCGCGAAGCCGAGCTGGTACATCGTCGGCGCGAACGATCACACCGTCAACCCCGATCTGGAGCGCTCCGCGGCGCGACGCATGGGCGCCACGACGTACGAGTTCGCAGCCAGTCACGTCCCGATGGTCTCCCGCCCCGACCTCGTGCTTGACGTGATCCGCACCGCCGCCAACGCCGTGCAGGAATCTCTGGCGACAGCGTAATTCCCTCCAGTCCTCTGCGACGGCCCAATTACAACCAGTCCTCGCGGCGAACGATGACGACCGATATTGGGTATGACCTCGCCACACCGGACTGCTACACGTCGATCCCACGACGACTTCATCACCGAGGGGGAAAGCTATAGGGAACCTCCGGTGCAATCCGCAGGCCTCCCGACGAGCTGACCCCACCACTGCAACGCCCTTCTCCGATCGCGCACGATCCGCTAGACGGACCTCGGCCATCCGGCATACCTGCGAGTTATCGAACCCCGCCGAGCACACCCAGTTGAGCCATGATCACCGTCCCAGATGGGTAGCAGTCGAACCTCTTGATCTTACCGTCGACCAGCTCGAACACATCGCAGCAAGGGGCGTCCATCCGTCTGCCCGTGGGTCGAATCGTTCCCGTCGGCAGGACCAGAGGCCCATCGTGCGTGCCCTGGAGAGCGAGTTGCACCACAACGACGTCGTCGCTCGTGTACAAACGGTAGAGTTCGCGGTGCATGTCGGAGAAGGCCGTTCCATAGATTTCCACGAGATCTCCGAGCGTCTCCCCACGATAGGTGACGCCGGTCGACATGTCGGTGAACGTCCCGTCCCCGCTGAAGGTGTTGACCCAACCTGGAATGTCCTTGACTTCGGCGATCTTGTAGGCGTTGCGGACGAGCGCCTGGTTGTCGAGCATGTTGTGCGTCCTCGGGTTGATCTGCTGGATATGGCGGCTGCGACCGGTGTCACGTTGCGGAAGGAGCAGGAGTCCGGGCCGAGCGAAGCGCTACGTTGGTATCAGCATTCCTGCGTTCGCCCGTCCGCGGCGCGCTTGATTGCCGCAGCCATGCGACTCCGACGGTGACGGCGGCGATGGCCACCCACAACCCCAGGATCAGTGTGGCCTGCGCGATACCGACGTCGTGGAAGTATGCGACGCCACGGGTGGCCTTTACGCCCTGTGCCAATGGGAGCACGTAGGAGAGGTCACGGAAAAAAGCGGGCAGGAGGTAGAGCGGAAGCGTGGCCGAGCTCGACGGGACGCTGAGAATCAGCGCGAGCGAAAGGGAGACGGGAAGGAAATATTGCTTCAACAGATGAGACGCGCCGACCATCAACTGGCCGTACACCTGGGTGAGGACGAACGCGTACACAAGCAGCAGCGGCTTGGCGGGCAACACGTCGAGGCCGACGGCGGTGAGATACGTCGCGAGGGCGCCTACGACTCCTACCCCGAGCACAAAGCCAACGCGCCGACCGACCCCCCAGGTAGGCAGTTGCAGCAGGACGATCGCCGTGATGAGTCCGCTCATCATCAGCGGGAACACGAAGAAGAAGATCCCAGTCCCCCCGTCGCCGGACGCGGGCGCGACGAGGTCGACCACCGGCGGCGCCGGTCTACCAGTTTCGGCGGCGATCCGGGTGAAGACGCCCTGGAGATAGCTTGCCCCGATTGCTGAGGCAGCGCGAGCGACGTAGACGGCGTCGGTGGCGCCGGCGACGTATGCGGCATCCACCTTTCGGTCGCGTACCGCCGCGGTCGCACTTCCTGCTGAGGCGACCTTGCGAACCACGAATCCATTCGCGACGCGATGAAGCTCATCGGTCAAGCGGGTGACCTGGCTCGCGCTGCCGACCGCGGCGATCGTGATATGGTGCGGCGTCTGCTGCTCGTAGGCAACCTCAAACGTCACGGGCAGAACGACCGCAAAGAAGATCGGAAACCAGAGGATCGATAGGGCCTTGCGCGCGGTCATCTGGGGCTGCCCGGTGCTCATGGCGCTTCCCCTCACACCTCGAACGGCTCAGCGCCGGGTTCAGTCTGAACGACCCAAGAGCCGGCCTTCCGGAAGCTGGACGCGGTCGCATAGCTGTCCTCGAGGAACTGCAGGTAGCTCACTTTCCCGTCGACGACCTTCACGAGGATCGAGAACGGGGAACTCACCACCTTCCCGAGCGAGTGCGACTTGTAGCGAAAATCGCCGAACACGGCGACGTTCTCCTCAGAAGCGAACATCGCGGTCACGTTGAACGCCTGATTCTCCCAGCGGGTGAACATCGCGCCGAGGTTGTCGAGGAACGCCTGCGGGCCGTGCGATGTGCCGGCCCATGGCATGATCTTGCTGAGCTCTGGGTCCTCGGTGTTGAGTGAGACGTAGGTCGCGTCCGGGGCGACCACGCTGTTGACGACGTCGGGGTCGAGCAGGTTCTGCAACCACTGGCCGACGACATCGATCGGGCTTGCGGGCATGTCATTGTCCTTTCGTATTCGTAAAGGGGATTGAGTGCACGACGGTCTTGGCCTCCTGGAACTCTGTGATCGCGAGCGGGCCGCGTAGGCGCCCGACCCCGCTCTGCTTGTAGCCACCCTCGGCGAACCCGTCGTTGATCGCCGCCCACGCGTTGGTCCAGACCGTTCCGGCCTGGATCTCGCGGCTGACGCGACGGCTGATGTTGATGTCGTTGGTGAAGACGCCGGCGGCCAGACCCATTTCGGTGGCATTCCCGCGCGAGATGGCGTCGGCCTCGGTGTCGAACACCTCGAACGTCGCGACCGGACCGAAGACTTCCTTTTGCACGATGTCGGTGTTGACGTCCTCGACCTCCAGAAGCGCTGGCCGGTAGAACGCCCCGGCCGCGAGGGCGCCGTCCGTCACAGGGCCTCCGCGTACGATCGGCTTCGCATAGGCGAGGGCCACCTCGACCATCCCGTCCACTCGCGCGACGTTGGACTTGTCGATCAGCGGGCCCATGTCGGTGTCCGGCTCCAGTCCGTCCCCGACCCGGATACTCTCGAACGCTCTCGCGAGACGGGTGCGGACCTCATCCGCCACTCCGCGCTGGACCAAGATCCTCGACCCTGTCATGCAGAACTGTCCCGCGAAGGTCGTGACCGCGGCCACGAGCAGCGGAACGGTGGCGTCCAGGTCGGCGTCATCGAACACGATCATCGGCGTCTTGCCACCGAGCTCCAGGTTCATCCGCTTCAGGGTGGGCGCGCCGGCCGCGGCAATTATTCGCCCGACCGGGCTGCTGCCCGTGTAGCTGAGAACGTGCACATCCGGTGAGGCCACGAGATACGGGGCACCCGTGTTGCCGGACTCGGTGAAGATGTTGACCACCCCGCGCGGCAAGGACTCAACTTCGGCGACGATCTGGGACACGAGATTGGCGACGAGCGCGGTCTGCCCAGGCATCTTCACCGCGACCGTGTTCCCCGCAGCCAGGGCAGGAGCAAGAGACCGGATCAGTAGGACGACGGGCGAGTTCCACGGGACGATCACCCCGACGACGCCGGCCGGCTCACCGTAGGTGCTGAACCACTTACCCGGCGCAACCTCCGCAGAGATCCCCGTATCGGTTAAGGCCTGGCCCGCGGCGTGACGCAAGGTGATGCCGGCGACCGTCGCCTCGAGCATGCCCTCGGCCAGCTTCTTGCCGTTCTCCTTGGTCACCAACGGGCCCAGCTCCTCGGCGTGGGTGTCGAAGCGGTCCGCCATCTCGCTCAGGGCCTTGTGGCGCAGATTCCGGTCCCGAGACCAGAGCGAGGCGTCGAATGCCCGCCGGGCGGCTGCGATCGCCGCGCGAGCCTCGGCCTTCCCGCCGTCAGCCCACCTCCCCAGCACATCGCCAGTAGCGGGATTGATCGACTCCGAGACGGTGTCGGATCCAATCCATTCGCCGTCGATCCAATGCTCGGCAACGTCCGCAACCGGATCGCCGATCGCACGTCTTAACGCAGGCTCGGTCGTGCTATTGGTCGTGCTCATTGCCTTGTCCTTTGCTCAGGGATGCGACAGAGGCGACTGGTCGTTCAGACTTGGTCCGTTCTGTCGATGTGCGGACGAGGGTGGCGCCGGTGGCCGGCGATCGAATCGCTGAAAGTCCTTAGTCCGCGCCCTTAGTCTCAACGACCGTCATGCTGTGGGGCCGACCATGAGCGGAGGGTCTTCAGCTCTAGGACCAGTTACGAGCTCGCCCGGACAGCAGTTGCTCGGCCGGCGCCGCGAGCGCGAATTGCTCGACCGACTGCTCGAGGCTGCGGGCAGCGGCGACGGCGGGGCCTTGGTTATCCACGGTGAGGCCGGGGTCGGCAAGACAGCGCTGTTGGAGTACACCGTCGAGGCGGCGCGGGCGTTTCGGGTCCTCCGCACCGTGGGAGTGGAGGCGGAAATGGAGCTCCCGTTCGCGGCGCTTCAGCAGCTGTGCTCACCGATCCTCGAGCTGAATCAGCGCCTCCCGCCTCCCCAGCGCGACGCCCTTGCTGTCGCTTTCGGCCTGAGCGCTGGGCATGCGCCGAACCCGTTCCTGGTCGGGCTGGCGACCCTCGGTCTGGTGTCCGAGGCCGCGGAAGAGCGACCGCTTCTGTGTGCCGTCGACGACGCGCAGTGGCTCGATCGTGCGTCGGCGCGGGCGCTCGTCTTCGTAGCTCGCCGCCTGCTCGCCGATAGGATCGCACTGCTGTTCGCGGCGCGTGACCCGGGCGACATGTTCGCCGGATTGCCGGAAGTGCAGGTCGAGGGCTTGAACGCTCGCGATGCGCGGACGCTGCTCGAGTCCGTGCTACCGGCTCGTCTGGATGGCCCGATCTTGGAGCGTCTGATTGTCGAGGCGCGCGGGAACCCGCTTGCGCTGCTGGAGATGCCCCGTGGGTTGAGTCCGGCCCAGCTCGCGGGCGGCTTCGGTCTGCCCACCGCGTTGCCCCTTTCGTCGCAGATCGAGGAGAACTTCGCGCGGCGACTAGGGAGGCTGCCGCGCGATGCCCGGCGGTTGCTGCTTCTAGCCGCCGCTGACCCTGTGGGCGATCCGGCTCTGGTGTGGAGAGCTGCTCGCCGGCTCGGGATTCCCGAGTCGGCGGCGGAGATCGTCCAGGGCGAAGGCTTGCTGGCGCTCGGCGTCCGGGTGGCGTTCCGCCATCCCCTGGTTCGATCGGCCGTGTATCGCGCATCCGCCCCGGATGAGCGGCGCGAAGTCCACCGAGCATTGGCCGAGGCGACCGATCCGAACGCCGACCCGGATCGCCGCGCCTGGCACCGCGCGCAGGCCACATCGATCCCGGATGGAGAAGTCGCCGCGGACCTCGAACGCTCCGCAGCTCGAGCGCAGGCGCGAGGAGGTCTCGCCGCCGCGGCGGCGTTCCTGGAGCGAGCCGCGGCCTTGACCCCCGAGGAGTCGCGCCGGTCAGGGCGCGCGCTCGCGGCGGCCCAGGCAAAGTTGCAAGTTGGGGCGCTCGACGACGCTATGCGCTTGGTCGCGACGGCTGAGTCGGGGGTCCTGACCGAGCTCGAGCAGGCAAGAGCCGATTTGCTGCGTGCCCAGATCTCGTTCGTCTCGACGCGTGGCAGCCACGTGGCGCCGCTGCTGCTCAAAGCGGCCCAGCGACTCCGGGAGGTCGATCCGGAGCTGGCCCGCGAGACGTACCTCGAGGCGGTGACAGCGGCCATCTACGCGGGACGCCTGGCCGGACCGGGCGCAAGCGCGCCCGAGGTGGCGCAAGTCGCGAGAGCGGCGCCACCGGCGCGTCAGCCACGTGGACTGGACCTACTGCTCGACGGTCTGGTGGCGCTCCTCAGCGACAGCTATGCCGCCGCTGTGCCGATTCTGCGTGAGGCACAGCGCGCGATCGGGGGTGGGATGTCGCCGGCCGAGCAACTGCGCTGGATGTGGGGGGCGACTGTCTCATCAATCACCCTGTGGGACGACGAAGGGTGGGAGCGGCTGGCAGACCGACATCTTCAGCTCATCCGCGAGACCGGAGCTCTCGGCGATCTTCCGGTCGCCCTTGGCCACCGCGGCCAGATGCATGTCTTCGCGGGCGAGCTGGGAATGGCGGCTTCTCTCCACGAGGCCCTCGAGGAGGCAACGGAGTTGACTGGAAGCAACCTCGCTCCCTACCACGCGGTGGGGTTGGTGGCAATGCGTGGCCGCGAGACCGAAGCCAGACGTTTCATCGACACGGCTCGTGCCGAGGTGATCGAGCGCGGCGAGGGTGCTGGCCTGTCGTTCATGGATTGGGCGGAGTCGGTGCTCTACAACGGACTTGGACGCTATGCGGAGGCGCTCGTGGCAGCGCGCCGAGTTGTCGACCGTGAGGAGCTGCTCCCGGTGAACTGGACGTTGCCAGAGCTAATCGAGGCAGCCGTACGAGCCGGAGCGCCCGAGCTCGCCGCCAAGACCGGTCGGCGTCTGGCGGATCGGAGCCGGGCGGCCGGGACCGATTGGGCTCTCGGGATCGCCGCTCGCTCGCACGCGATGCTGGCCGACGACGAGCGCGCCGATGTGCTTTACGCCGAGGCGATCGAGCGACTTGGCCGCACGCGAATAGCGACCGATCTGGCCCGTGCACACCTGCTCTACGGCGAGTGGCTCCGACGTCAACCTCGCCGCGCCGACGCTCGTAAGCAGCTGCGGGTCGCGCACGAGATGTTCACCGACTTCGGAATGGAGGGGTTTGCCGAGCGCGCCCGGATCGAGCTGCTGGCAACCGGCGAGCGCGCCCGCAAGCGAACCGTGGAGACGCTCGACCAACTCACCCCGCAAGAGTCACACGTCTCCCGCCTCGCGGCAGAGGGAAACACCAACAGGGAGATCGCCGCGCAGCTTTTCATCAGCCCGAGCACGGTCGAGTACCACCTACGCAAGGCGTTCCGCAAGCTCGGCGTCACGTCGCGCAGACAGCTTGCCAGCCGCTTGCGGTAGCCGGCCGAGTTCAGTCGGGGACTAAGGGCTTTCAAGGATGCGATCGACGGCCGGTCGCGCCACGATCGTTCGTAGATCGAATCGCATGCCACCAACCAGACAACCAAGGAGGCACTGAGCTCATGAAAGTCGCACTCACCGGCGCAACGGGATTCGTTGGATCTCACGTCCTCGGCGAGCTAGTGGGGCACGGCCACGAGGTGACGGCGCTCGTCCGCGACGAGCACCAGGCCGACAGCGTCACGGCCCGCGGAGCGAAAGCAAACGTCGTCGATCTCTACGATCGCCCTGCCGTGGTAAGTCTGCTAAGCCGGGCGGACGGGGCCATCCACACCGCGAGTCCGGGTGACGAGACCAGCGCGAACCTGGACTCGGCGGTGGCGGATGCTGCCATCGACGCGTTCGCCGGCACCGGAAAGCCCTACATCCAGGTCAGCGGCCTGTGGATCTACGGCGAAAACACGTCGATCACCGAGGACTCGCAAATCAAACCGCCTGCTCTCGTGGCATGGAAGGAGCCGATCGAACGCCGGATCCTCGAGGCCACAGACCTCCGCGGAGCCGTGATCGTCTCCAGCGTCGCGTACGGCGACGGCGGCGGTGGGATTCCCGGCCTCCTTCTCAACTCACCCCCGGACGACGCCGGCAGCCTGATCATGCTCGGCACCGGACGGCAGCACTGGTCGACAATCCACGCTGCGGACCTCGCGAGCTTCTTCCGGCTGGTGCTCGAGTCCGACTCGGCTCGCGGCCGCTACGTGGTCGGGAATGGATTGAGCCCGACCGTCGCCGAATTGACCGAGGCGGCCGCTGTCGCGGCCGGCGCCCCCGGAGCGGTCCCCGGTTCCGATGATGAGGCGCGGGCACGTTTGGGCGACTACTTCGCCGAAGTCCTCCTGCTCGATCAGGGCACGTTCGCGACCAAGGCTCGGGACCAGCTCGGCTGGTCCCCGACCCATCCAGGACTAGTCGACGAGTTTCGCCACGGCAGTTACGCACGTGAAGTGGGTGCCGCCTGACCGCCGCTGGTCGCTGAGATGTCGTCACCCGATTGCAGCGATCACCCGGATCCGGCGATGACCGGTCACCCGCCTAGGACGGACACTCGTCGGTGCCACCAACCACGTCACCGACAGGAGCCACGACATGACAAACAAGTACGATGTCTACGTGAGCGGGGACGTCGTGGATCGCCACCTCGCGGCCACTGTCGTTGAGCGAACTGAAGCCCGGTGACCTCGGTCGACGACTCCGAGAGCAGAACGGACGATTCGGAGCTCCAGGTCCCGGACGCGCTGAACCCGAGGCGCCTGTGGCGCAGATTGCTCGAGTTCGCACTGGTAGGAGCAGTGATTGTCGCCGTGGTGCTGGCAGTTCCCAGCTTGGCCAACCTGCGTCGCGACATCGCCCACGCCTCCGCCGGCTGGCTCTTAGCCGCAGTCGGGCTGGAGGTTCTCTCGGCGCTGTCGTACGTCCTGATATTTCGAGCGGTGTTCTGTTCACGGATGAGCTGGGGGCTGAGCTATCAGATCGGAATGGCGGAGCAGGGCGCGAATTCGGTGCTATCGGTGAGCGGTGCAGGCGGTCTTGCGTTGGGGGCGTGGGCGCTGCGGCGCGGCGGGATGAGCACCGAGCACATCGCGCGCCGCTCGGTGGCGTTCTTCTTCCTCACCAGCCTCGCCAACGTGGCGGTGCTCATTGTTTTCGCGGTCCTGTACGCGGCCGGCGTTCTGCACCACGATCGCAACCCATCGTTGACCTACGTGTTCGGCGCCGTAGCGATTCTCGTCAGCGCGATTGTCGCCTTTGGGTTGCCGCGCCTACGGCCGCCGGTCGCCTCGCCGACTCCGGGCTCGGGCAGGATCGCCCAGGGCGTGTGGTTTGTTCGCAGCTCCCTGGGGCAAGGCGTCCGCGACGCGCTGCTCATGCTCCGCCGTCGACCGGCCGGGATCTTGCTGGGCTCGTTCGGGGTGATGGGGTTCGATCTTGCGGCGCTCGGGGTCTGCTTCAAGGCGTTCGGTTACTCACCGGCGGTTGGGATCCTCGTGCTCGGCTATCTGATCGGGCAACTCGGTGGGAATCTCCCGGTACCTGGCGGGATCGGCGGCCTCGACGGGGGCCTGATCGGCACTTTCGCTCTCTACCATCAGCCGCTGGCCGCGACGACTGCCGCAGTACTCGCCTACCACGCAATCTCGTTGTGGATCCCCGGCCTGCTTGGCACCTTGGCGTTCGTTCAGCTGCGCCGCACGCTGCGTCGCGAGACCCAGCCGGCAGCGATCTGCATGCCGCTCGCCGACCCGATCGACAGCGTGCCCCTCCCGGCCACCGTCAGCGCCGGATAGTGTGATCTCCTCGCCTGTCGAAACCGGGTCAGACGCCGGGATCACTCGTGACGAGCGACTCGCGCGCCCCGGACGCGCGATTGCGGTTGACCGAGGAATTGCGCGCTCGCGAGCTGAGTGATCAGAAACGCGAAGAACAACAGCAGTGGCTTCGCCGGCACGAAGTGCAGGCCGACGGCGCTCAGATAGGCGGCCAGGCTGCTGACCGCGCCGACCGTGCCGACCAGGACGACTTGCCTGCCGACCCCCCACGTCGGTCTTTGCCGCAAGACGACCGCGGTGATTACTCCGGACATCATCAACGGGAGCACGAGGAAGAAGATCCCGACGCCACCGTCGCCAGACTCGAATCCAAGCGCGAGTCCTCGAGCTCGTTCCATCCTTCCAGGCGCGGTGGCGCCACTGGCAAAGATGCGCCGAACAGAGCCGGCCCCGGTCGCGGAGGCAGCGTGCGCGACGTAGATGATCGCCGTCGAGCCGGCGGCGTACCGTCCGGCGATCTTATTGTCGCGGAACCCCTCTGCCGCGACCGCCGTAGCGCGAATCCGTCTTGACCGCGAGGCACTGGCGTCTGCGGTGATCGGTGGCTTGTTCGCTGTGGACTGGTCGATCGCGACCTGCAAGGTCACCGGTAAGGCGATGGCGAGAAGGCCCGGGAGCCAGAGGATCGATAGGGCTGTTGGCCAGGTCATGCGGCTCGGCCGGAGCAGTGCTACGGCGCCAAAGCCGGCTCTCGCGAGCCCGGAGCGTCGGTGACGGCCGCGCCGTCCGCGGACTCGTCGTAGTTGCAGTTGCCGATCACGTATCGGGCCAGAGCGGCCCTGACCGACGCCGGGCGGGACTCGCATCGGACGGGCAGGATCACCAGCGCGAGGAGAAACCCCAGGCCAAAGATCCCGGCGGCCCACCAGAACGCGGTCGTGTCGCCGTGGACCTGCGCAGCAGAAGCGAGGTTGCTGGCGTGGGGATGGCTGGTCAGGTAGCTGGCGACGGCGGTGGCGTAGATCGTTGAGAGGAGCGAGGTGCCGACCGAGCCGCCGATCTGCTGGGACGTGTTGACCATCGCGGAGGCGATGCCCGCTTCGTTTGGCGCCACGCCGAGCGTGGCGGCCGAGAACGTCGGGGCGAAGATGCAGCCCATCCCGACACCGATGACGAGCAGGCCGGGCAGGACATCGGTGCCGTAGCTGGAGGTGGGCGTCAGCTGGGCGAACAGCAGCATCCCGATCACGCCGAGCGCCATGCCGAGGAGGACCAGCGGTTTGACCCCCGTGCGCTGAATCACGCGGGTCTGGACGGTCGTCGAGGTGATGACCAGCACGACGGTCAGAGGCAGGAACGCCAGGCCAGTCTTGAGCGGCGAGAACCTCAGGGTCAGCTGCATGAAGTAGGTGAGGAACAGAAACACCGCGAAGACGCCCGCCCCGGTCACGAACAGCGAGGCCTGCGACCCCCCTCGAGCGCGGTCCCACACGATGTGCAAGGGCATTAGCGGGTGCGCGACGCGGCGCTCGATCAGCACAAACGCGGTCAGCAGCAGGGGGCTGGCGACGAGCGCGACGACCGTCGCCGTGGCGCCCCACCCGTGGGTCTCGGCGTTCGAGAACCCGAACACGAGCGCGAACAGCCCCAATGTCCAGGTGAGCACGCCGGGAATGTCGATCCGGGCGCGGTCGGGATCGCTGCGGTTGACCAGCAGGCCCAACGCGACGATCGTGGTGGGCACCGCGATCACCAGGTTGACGTAGAAGCACCACCGCCACGAGAGCACCTGCGTCAGCACACCCCCGAGCAGCAGCCCGAGTGCCCCGGCGCCGCCGGCGACCGCGCCGAAGATCCCGAACGCGCGCGGCCAGTCCTCCGTCCCCGCGAACGTGACCGTCAACAGCGACAGTGCCGACGGCGCCAGCAGCGCGCCGAACACCCCCTGCGTCGCCCGCGCCGCGACGAGCAGGTCGAAGGAGTGCGCCTGCCCACCGACCGCCGAGGCCCCAGAGAAGCCCACTAACCCAACAATCAGCGCCCACTTGCGGCCGAACAGATCGCCCACCTTGCCGCCCAACAGCAGCAGGCTGCCGAACGCCAACGCGTAGGCGGTGACGACCCACTGCCGACTGTCGTTAGAGAAATGCAACGCCCGCTGGGCCGAAGGCAAGGCGACGGTCACGATCGTCGCGTCCAGCACGACCATCAGCTGCGCGACGCTCAGCAAAGCGAGGACCGCCCATCGATTAGGGTCACGAACGGTTTGCGTTGGCATAGAGACTCGACTCTCGGTTGGCGATGCGGGTTCAGCCTCGCATCCCATCCGGTGAGCGGTCATCGTCAGATTCCGGCGGTTTCGGTCCCGCCGGGATCTGTCGGAGCTCCAGCAGCTCGAGGCCGAGCGCCTCGATTTGCGCGAGGACGCCGAACACGGCGGACCGATCTTCAAGCAAGCCGGTGAGCACCGTCTCTGAGCCCTTCACCTCAGACACCATCGAGGGAAAGGCGGACAACGCGGTGGCTCCGAGCCGGCCCTTTATCCGGATCGTGTACAAGCCCGGCGGTGTGACCACGCGGTCATGCTGTGGCCCGAACTAGTGAGACGGCGACGCCGAGATCTGGTGATTGTGCGCGTGGCGGGTGCACTACGTCGGCGATCGGGGGCGCCCGGTTGACAGGAGCCTCAGCTCCCGCGCGCGCCTTACGGCGGAGGACCGATCGCGCATACCGAGCTTGGAGTAGATACTGCGGATGTGGGTGTTGACCGTGTTGAGCGACACGCAGAGCTCGCTCGCGATCTCGGGCCGCGTCAGATTTGTTGGTAGGTATCGCAGTACGCGGAGCTCGCCCGGGCTGAGCTCCTCGGGCTGCGATAGGTGCTCTCGATCGATGCTCGGGGCCGGTTCGCCTCGCAGCAGATCGACGACGTCGGCGAGCAGGGCGCCGTGAGCCGTTTGGTGACCGGGGAGCGCGTCGAGCAGGTCCGCAGCTTCGGTCATGGCGAACGGGAACATCAGCCTGTCAGGCTCTGCGGCCGCGAGCGCTGCCTCGGCTGCCGCGGCGGCGGCGCTTCGATTCCCCAGGTTTAGGTGCGCGGTACCAGCGAGAAGATGAGATTCGACCACTGTGAACGCGGGGAGGACAGGCGAAGCGGCGTCCAAAACACCACTGAGTGCATCCAGTGCTCCCGCCGGGTCTCCTTCCGTCAGGCAGATCACCGCGCGAGCGTTGTAAATGGCGCCCATCTGCCCGTCGTCAAGGAGACCAATCTGCTCGGGCTCGGCGGAGAATCCGGTTAGCGTCGCGCGCGCCTCGTCTGGGATCCCGCGGCGAGCCTGCGCCGCCGCTAGCCATCCCGTGATCCGCGGCGCAAGCGCATGCACGCCGCTGAGCTGCGACTCCATCCGCGCTCCCGCCGCAAACGCTTCAACCGCTGTGTGATGCTGCCAGCGACCGGCGTGCAGCATGCCCGTGGCCACGTGCAGAAGCACTGTCGCCGCCGGATCAATGGTTGGATCGGCGACCTCCCACGCGCGACGCAGCCACCGCTCTCCCTCGTCGAACTCGCCCGTCCAGATCGCCATGCAGCCGAGCGCCCCGAGCGCGGGCGCAAGGATCGGCCGATCCTCCCAACCATGACGCTTGGCCAAGGCGACCGCCTGACGGCCTCGCTCCCGGGCGGTCGCGACCGAGACCCTCTTTGACGGGAAACCTTGATGCGCGCGACATACGACCTCCAGGTAGGGTCGGCCGATCGTCCGGGCGAGCGCGGCTCCCTCGCCGAGGTGGCGCTCGGCGTCGGCGAGTCGTCCCGACCACGTCTCGACGATCCCGAGATTCAGCAGCGCGACCGCCCGCAGTTCGCTAGACATCGCGATCTGATCGTTCGATTCGTCTGAGATCGAAGCGTTGAGCAGGTCCACCTGCTCAATCACCTCGCTGAACCGACCGCTACGTCGTGCCAGCGCCAACCGCAGAGAGGCGATGGCTACCGCAAGGCGCCGGCGGCGAGCCGGCGGAGCGCTCTGGAGGTGGGAGTTGGCCACGGCCAGCTGAGCAGCGGCGACCTCGAACCGTCCGTGGTTCAGCTCACTCGCCGCATGAGCTAGCGCCAGATCAGGATGATCGGCCGATGTGCCCTCCGGGAACGCCTGGAGCACCGCGTCGATCGTTCCCGCTTGCCCGTCGAGCACCCAACTGAACGAGTGCCCCGCGACTAGCCGGGCGGCACCGGACCGGTCGCCGGCCGCGAGCGTGTGCCGCACGGCCTCGACGACGTCCCCGTGGTCAGCGAACCACTGGGCGGCCCGGCGGTGGAGGTCAGGAACCTCGTCGACGAAACGTCGGCGGAGTTCGAGGGGCAGGAAATCCGCCAGCAGGTGGTGGTAGCGAAACCACGTTCGTTCGGGGTCGAGCGACACGACAAACGCGTTCGCGTCCTCCAGTTCCAGCAGCATCTGCTCCGACCCCGGGCGGCCTGCCAGCAGGTCGGCGAGTTCGCCGTTCATCCGGTCGACGAGCGAAGTTCGCAACAGCGTGCGCTGAACTTCGTCGGTTTGGCGTTCGAGCATCTCGGCCATCAGGTATTCGCCAACCGCCCGGTCGGTGCCCGAGAACTCGGCCACGAAACGCTCAGGATCCGGATGACGGCTGAGCGAGATCACCGCCAAGCGCAAACCGGCCGCCCACCCTTCTGTGCGCTGGTACAACGCGGCCGCCCCGTCATCGGAAAGAGTTATCCCCGCTGCGGCGAGCAGTTCGCGCATCTCGCTCTCGGTGAATCGGAGGTCGGCGTCCGGATCTCAGCGAGCTCGTCGGAGAGCCTGAGCCGGTGCAACCTGATCGGCGGATCCCGGCGCGACGACAACACCACCCGCGCGGAATTCGGCAACCTCGCGAGCAATTGCTCGAGCTCTACGAACGCGTCGGGTGACTTCAGCTCGTGGAGATCGTCGATGATCAGCACAACCGCTCCGCGCTGCTCATCGAACTCCGACAGAACCGTGTCGACTACCCGTTCGCCGTCGAGCGCGGCCGGGGCGGCAGCTCGCGCGTGGGGGTCGATCGACGGCGCCGGGCGCCGAATCGCACCCACGACCGCCGACCAGAACCTTTGGGCATCCTGTTGGTCACGGTCGACTGATACGAACCCGACGCGATGAACGTCGCTTGAGTGATCGGCCCATGCGCGCAGCAGCGAGGTCTTCCCACTTCCCGGCGGCGCCGAGATGACCGTGATCCGCTTGGTCAGTGCGCGATCCAGGGTCTGGAGAAGCTCCTCACGGTCGAGAAGGCCTGAGGCGATTGAACCCCCGCTTGAGACTGGCTCCAGGTGCCGTTCGCGCTGCGTCGTCGTCGAGCTCATCATGCGGCGATGACGCACACCCTCCTTGAGCGCCGGCCTCACGCGCCTGGTCTGCCGTCTCGCTCCACGGCCATGGATCGTGGCGCTACTGCCGGGCGTTCGAATCCTTGAATCCTTAGTCCTTAACCTGTGCATCGTGCTCGGTCATCCCGAGGCGAAATGAGCGAAGCGTCGCCACCGGTCCTGAGGTCAGGAAGAACGTTGCTCGGCCGCGAACGCGAGCGCGAGGCGCTTGACCGATTGCTAGACGGCGTGCGCGCCGGGCGTGGCGGCGCGTTGGTGATGCACGGGGAGGCGGGCGTGGGCAAGACCGCACTACTCGATTACGCGGTCGAGGCTGCAGCCGAATTTCGGATCGCCCGGACCGTCGGGGTGGAGGCGGAGATGGAGCTCCCGTTCGCAGCGGCTGAGCAGCTCTGCGCCCCGTTCCTCGAGCTCATGGAACGCCTGCCGCAGCCCCAGCACGACGCGCTCGACGTCGCGTTCGGACTGAGTAAGGGACCCGCGCCGGAGCGCTTCCTGGTCGGGCTCGCGATCCTCGGCGTGCTGGCCGAGGCCGCCGAGCAGCAGCCACTCCTTTGCGCCATTGATGACGCGCAATGGCTCGATAGTGCGTCCGCGCGCGCCCTGGCCTTCGTGGCACGCCGTCTCGTCGCGGAGAAGATTGAGCTCGTGTTCGCGACTCGGGAGCTCGGCGAGACGCTCTCCGGCCTGCCGGATCTCCCCATCGCCCCGTTGGAACGCGGGGACGCGCGAACGCTGCTGGAGTCGGTCTTGCCGGCCAGGCTGGACGAAAGTGTGCTTGAACGGATCATCGCCGAGACGCGCGGAAACCCGCTCGCCCTGTTGGAGCTGCCGCGAGGATTGAGTCCGACTCAGCTCGCGGGGGGATTCGGCTTGCCGTCAACTGCGCCTCTGTCGGCAGGGATCGAGAACGGCTACACGCGCCGGCTGGCGAGGCTGTCGTCCGACGCACGGCGCTTGCTGGTCGTGGCCGCGGCCGACCCGGTGGGCGATCCGACGCTGGTTTGGCGGGCGGCCGAACGGCTCGGGATCCCCGAGTCAGCTGCCGAGACCGTCGAATCGGAACAATTGCTGACGCTGTCTCCCCGTGTGGTGTTCCGCCACCCGCTGGTTCGCTCGGCCGTTTACGGGTCTGCTGATCTGACCGACCGACGCGAGGTCCACCGCGCTCTCGCGGAGGCGACCGACCCGGAAATCGACCCGGATCGGCGCGCGTGGCACCGCGCGCAGGCCGCGGCCACGCCCGATGAAGAGGTTGCGGCCGAACTCGAACGTTCCGCGGCGCGGGCGCAGGCGCGCGGCGGTCTCGCCGCCGCCGCGGCCTTCCTCGAGCGCGCGGTCGCACTCTCGCCGGAACCCTCGCGCCGAGCACACCGTGCATTGGCCGCCGCGGAGACGAAATTCCACGCCGGCGCGCTCGACGACGCCCTCGAGCTGCTTGAGACTGCCGAGTCAGGCGCCGCGGTTGACGATCTCCTACGCGCCCACGCCCACCTGCTGCGCGCTCAGATCGCGTTCGCTTCGAGGCGGGGTAGCGACGCGCCACCACTGCTGCTGGCGGCCGCGAGCGAACTCGAGCCGGTGGACCCCAATCTGGCACGAGCGACGTACCTCGAGGCCCTCTCGGCAGCCACGTTCGCGGGCCGGCTGGCACGTGGCGGAGGCGTCGTCGAGGTAAGCCGGGCCGCGCTCGCCGGGCCGCCGCCGCCCGAGCAGCCGCAGCCGTCTGATCTGCTCCTGCAGGGGTTGGCGGCGCGGGCTACCGACGGGTATGCGGCTGGCGCGCCACTGCTCAAGGAGGCGTTAAACGCCTTCCAGCGCGAGACTGAGCTGTCGCCGAATGACGCTCGGTGGCTTTGGTTCGCCAGCTTGATCGCGTTGTTCATGTGGGACGACGACGCCTGGATGGTGCTCTTTACACGACAGGTTGACCTCGCGCGCCAGACCGGTGCGCTCTCGGCGCTGGCGTTCGTCCTCGGTACTGGAAGCGCTGTATACGCGTTCTTTGGCGAGCTGAGGACAGCGGCCCTCTTCATGGAGGAGCTGAGAGCGGCAACTGAAGCCACTGAGATTGCCACTGACCCGGCTGCGTCGCTGTCGCTTGCTGCTTTGCGCGGTCGCGAGGCCGAATTTTCGGAGTTGATCCGAACCACGATCGGCGAGGCCGAGGATCGGGGGGAGGGTCTTGCGTTGACGACCGCCGAGTTTCTCAGCGGAGGCCTGTACAACGGGCTCGGTCGGTATGAAGCTGCACTAGCCGCGGTCCTTCCCGCCGAGCGCTTCTACATGGAAGGGCCGGCGATATGGGCGCTGACCGAGTTGATCGAGGCCGCCGTCCGGTGCGGCCAGCCGCAGCGCGCCCGGCGCGCGTTCGCGCGGGTGCAAGAGACAACCCGCGCCGCCGGCACCGACTGGGCGCTGGGGATCGAGGCTCGCCTACGCGCATTGATCAGCGATGGCGACGACGCCGAGGGGTTCTACACGGAGGCGATCAGCAGGCTCGCTCGCACACGCATCCGCGTGCAGCTCGCCCGCACACACCTCCTCTACGGCGAGTGGCTCCGGCGTCAGCGACGACGTCTCGACGCCCGCGAGCACCTGCGGACCGGCCACGAGTTCTTCAGAGACGCCGGGGTGGAGGCGTTCGCCGAACGCGCACGGCTCGAGCTGGAGGCGACGGGGGAGCGAGCCCGCAAGCGGACCGTGGACACGCTCGACCAGCTCACCGCCCAGGAGAAGCGGGTCGCCCGCCTCGCCGCGGAAGGAGAGACGAACCGAGAGATCGCGGCTCGACTGTTCATCAGCGCAAGCACCGTCGAATACCACCTGCGCAAGGCGTTCCGCAAGCTCGACGTGAAATCACGCGTTCAGCTCGAAGACCGACTGTCTTAATCAGACCGCTGGCGAGGGTGGTCATCGCACTGCATGCTGGCCGTTCCTGGATCAGGTAGCTCACCCCGCGGTGGCCACCACCGGATCTGACTCTTTCAACAGGCGGTCGGTTAGCACGATCTCGACGAGCGCCGGGACTGTTTCCTGACGACCCCAATCGCGCTGCAGCTCGCCAGCCAGGGACACCCAGCTGATCGGCTGCGCTCCGGCATTGGTGGTTCTCTCGAGCCCTCCGCGATGAGCCTCGGGCGACGTGCCGCCGATTGCGTCGAGGACCGGATAGACCTCGTATCCCTCCCGCAGGGCATCGAGGGCGACGAAGGCCATACAGATCTCGGTCCACAAGGCGCAGAGGATGAGTTTCCGCCGGCCGGTCGCCCGAACGGCGGCGACGAACTCGACGTCTTCCCACGAGTTCATCGTCGTGCGATCGAGCGGCTCATCATCCTGCACGAGCTCCGCGAGTTCCGGCACCGTCGGCTGCTGTTGTCCCGACGCAACGTTCACCGTCGAATGGACGACCGGCACGCCATACGCCTTCACGGTCCTCACGGTGGAGACCGCGTTCCTGAGCAACAGGTCTTGGTCCATCGATCGGACGGTCGCGATCTGGGTGGGCTGCCAGTCAATCAAGAGAAACGCAGAGTTCTGCGGAGTTAGCAGATGGTCTGCGAGCGGGTCGCGAATCGGTTGGCTGGTCACTGAAACCTCCTTCGTTCTCGAGGGCAGGGCTGCGAAGCGTCACGGAGGCTCGGGTGAGCGGTCATCATCGGATTCAGGCGATTTGTTCTCGACAGGCTGCATCGGCAGAATGGCCGCGTGCAAAGCCGACGCGCCACGAGGCGAGGTCCGCATCAGCATTGCGATGTTCGCCTTGACCGCGACCGCCGGCGCGGTCGATGCGGTCACGTTTCTCGGGCTGGGGCACGCCTTCGCTGCACTCGCCACCGGGAACGTGCTGCTGCTGAGTTTCGGGGTCGCGAATGCGCCGGGGATCTCGATCGCCGCTCCAGCTGAGGCGCTAGCTGCTTTCGTGGCCGGCGTGACCGCCGCCCACGCCGTCGTCGTAGCCGTGAGCGGGCGGGGACGGCGCTGGTACGTGGTCGCGCTCGCCGGCGAGGTCGCCGTGATCGCCGGCGCCGGGGTATACGCCGTCATTGTTAGCGGGACGCAGAGCCTCCCGGCGCCCGCGAGGGCGGTCGTGGTGGTGTTGCTCGCGGGCGCGATGGGGTGGCGCACCCGCACGATGGTCGAGGCGGGGATCCCGGACATGCCAACCACGTCGGTGCAGGTCAGTCTGGTCAAGGCACTCGCGGATGTTCTGTCATTCCGCCTGGGCCCTGCCCGCGAGCCGGGATTGGCGCGGGCCCGCCGGGCCGCGACCGTCGCCGGCGTATTCACCGGTGGCGTGATCGGCGCGCTTTTGCTCCGGCTCGGCCCAGGGCCCGCTCTGATGGCCATCGCTGCAGTCGAGGCCTGCGTCGCGGCGCTCTACTCTCGTGCGCCCCGGCTGCGCCCGCCGGCGAGCCCAGGAGACTGATCGGACTACGGCGCGCGCTCGTCCGACGTTTGCTTTTGACAACTTACCTACTAGGAGATAGGTTGAACTCCTGGGGTTTACCTACTGATAGATAGGCCCGTTCGCAATCGGGCGGCGGCCGTCGCGGGCGACCGGTCGCGAAAGCCTCTAAAGGGAGGGTCGTGCAGTGCGCCACCGACACCTTCTTACTGATCGGGCTGATCGGACTCGTTCAGAAATCCACACACGGCGGCTTCCGCGAGTTACATCGGACCCGATTATCGTCTTTCAACAATCAGAGGAGTTGCGTATATGCGCATGCGAGTTCCTTCAGCTGCAACTCTGATCAGCCTGATCGCGCTGATGGTCGCAGTCGGTGGCACGGCCTATTCCGCGACGATGATCAACGGCAGCGACATCAAGCCCCGTAGCATCCCGGGTGACCGTCTTCAGAATCACACGCTCACTGGCACGCAAATCAACGTGGAAGAGCTGGGCACGGTTCCGAACGCGAGTCACGCCAACGCCTCTTCCGTCGCGACTAAGGCCCTCAGCCTGGCGCCACCCAGCTGGCAGACTCTGAGCCTACAGAACGGCTGGACCAAATCGCCGTTCGGCACGAGCCCTCCCGCGGTCGCGAACTACAACGGACTGATCTACCTAAAGGGTGCGATCGCGACCGACGGGACCAATCCTGTGCCTTTCGTCCTGCCCACGGCCGACGAGCCCACGCACGTCGTGGACGTCACCGCTGACATGTGCAACGCCACCAATGGCCGGCTGCAGATCGAGCCGGACGGAGTGGTGACCGTCGAACCGGAAGCGGGGGCGTTCTCCAACGCGGCGTGCTTCACGTCGCTGGACGGCATCGAGTTCGCGCGCTGAGCGCGGGGTGAACCCGGTGTCCGCAGTGAGCGATGAGCCTTGAGCGCGCGCTCGGAACGGGAGCGCGCGCTCAGGCATATCGTGGGATGACTCCTAATGCGCGGGGTCGTGATGCAGGAACGGCGTCCCCTCGAAGGTAGCGCTCTGCTGCAGCGAGATCTTGGCCGGATTCGGTCCGGCCGGGGTCCCCCACCAGTCGTGTTTGGCTACCACGTCGAAATCGCTATTAGCCGCGATGTCGTAATCCGCGTTCCCGAAGATGCGGTTGTGACCCGCACTGTGCAGGCCCCCGCCGCCCAGATCGATCGTGCTGGCCCCCGAGGCACCGAAGGTCGCGTCCTGGAGGTCGATGCCATCGGTGCCGTTGTCGGCGAACGTCGTGTTCGCCGCGCGCAAGGCAAAGCGGCCGTACGATCCGACGTCGTTGAGGAATAGGCCGGCGTACCCCTCGTGCGCGAACACGTCGTTGCGGAGGTCGAGTGAGAGCGAGCCGACGTTGGCGGCGGCGGTCGGGGTCAAGGTCACCGGACCGTTCCACAGCTGAATGCCGTTGTACCCACAATCGATGAAGCGGTCGTCGGTCAGCGAGATCTTGTACGTGCTCCCGTTGGCGGGATTCCTGGGACCGATCTCTATGCAGTCAGCCACGGTGTGTGGCTGCTCGGAAGGATCGGGAACTGTCGTGTGACCTAGGTTGTCGTACACAGTGTGGGTCACGTCAATGGAGACCTGCTCATCGGTGCCGAAGTCGTCGATCTGCAGCCCCTCCTGAGGAGCTTGTTGGATGTTGCTGTCCGCGATCGTCAGCGAGAACTTGCTGCCTGGACCGGCGGTCTGCTCGCCCGTCACGTACTCGCCGGCACTTGCTCGCGACCCACCGACGCCGGAGGTGTCACGGTAGATGTAATGCCGCAAGACGACTTTCTGCTGCGAGGTGCCATCGAGCGTGCTGAAGATGGCATCCGAATTTGACGCCCCAGTGCCGATGTTGTTGACGAACATGTGATCGACGTTGAGGTCTAGGGTGCTGGATCCAACGCTGTCGAAGAAGATCGCCTCGACGAACCCGAAGTTTCCTGTCGGCAACGAGCTGGCCAGAGCCAGGTCGTGGAATGAGTTCTCACGCATCGTGATGTCGAGGCGCGCTGAGTCCGCCGTGCGGAAGATAGTTCCGTTGCCAGTCGCGTCCGCGACCGCGTTGCCGCGGATCTCGGCGTGCGATGTCGTCGTCCCATCGGCGCGGATGTCGATCCCGGCCTGTCCGAACTGCAGGCCCAGGAATCCGACCGCGCCAACGGTCTGAGACTGATTGAAACCCGTGATCAGGTTGTCGAGGATCGACACTCCGGTGATGTCGAGGCCGACGATGCCCGCCGCGTACGTGTCAGTAACGTGAACGTTCTCTACCGTCGTCCCATCGGCCAGCACGATTCCGCTTCCATCGTGGCTGGTCGCAGATGCGTTCGTGATCGCGGCGGTCGGGCGGGCCGGATTGGCGGTCACGTTAGGCCCCAAGCCGATCAGGCGCTGATTGGTCTGCAGCGCGATGCCTCCGCCGAGCGGGGTCGAGGAGGGAAGGACAAAGATCGTGTCGCCGGGAGCGGACGCGCTCTGGACCGCGACCAGCGAGTTAAAGGGCGCCCGAGCCGAGCCGTTCCCGCCGGATCGCGCACCGCCCTGCACATACCAAACGGCCGCGCGATGATGATGGCGGTCGGCGCTCGCTGCCGATGCCGCGATCAAGCTCGCAAGCATGACACCACAGCAAGCGCGAAACAGGACATGACGCACGCGAATACCTCCGTCTGTCAGTGACACTGACTCCCTCGTTTCCCTCTGCCGTCAGCCCAGCCATCCCCGCAGACGACCGGACGTGACCCAGAAAACCTACCAACCGTTTGGTTGCCTGTCAATCACACCGCGGTCCAGCCGCTGCGCCGCCTCGTACGCGGTCTGCCGTCGATCGACATGCGCAGTGATCCTATCGGTATACTGATTATCAGAGGAACTGACGATCAGGAGGCCAGCGATAGGTACCCGACACCGCTGCTCAACGTCCTGCCGAGCGCACTTGCTGGCGTCTCATGTAGCCTCGCCGGCGATCCTAAGCAACCGGAAAGTGATCAACACAAAGCACGCGCGATGGCGGTCCGATCCGAGAGCCGCATAACAATCGCCAGCAGCGTCCCTGATGTGTGGGCGTATGTCTGCGACGTTGGACGCTGGCCCGAATGGGCGCCAACGGTTCACGAATGCTGGATTGGCGGAGGGGCCCCGCTTCAGCCCGGCTCGAGGGTGGAGCAGCGGGCGAAGTTGATATTCGGGTTCACTCGCTACCGGGCCCAGCATGTGACCGCGGTCGATGCGCCCCGCCGCGTGGCGTTCGCCGGGCCGATGGGCACTTCCGCCGCGCGCTGGGGGATGGAGCTCGAGCCGATGGACGGGACGCAGACCGAGGCCAAGATGTGGGTCGAAGTGGACCTCGAGAACCTCATGCGCGCGATCCCCGCCCGCGTTCTCCAAGGCAGGATTCGACGGGTGATGGATCGCGAGATGGCGGCGATCAAGGCCGCCCTCGAATCCGCTACTCCGGGCGGCCCGGATTCCTCAACCGCGAGCGAGACGGTCAGTACGCGAGAGCACCTGATCGAGATATACCGGAGGAAGGCGAAGCACTACGACATCACCTCGCAGTTCTACCCGGTGCCCGGCTACCCCCATCGTGCCCACCGCCTTGGGGCCGTACAAGCACTCGGGCTTCGCCCGGGTGACACCGTGGTCGAGATCGCCTGCGGCACGGGTCTGAACTTCTCGCTGCTCGAGCAAGTGATCGGTCCCGACGGCCGGATCGTCGGCGTCGATCTGACCGACGCGATGCTCGCCCAGGCCCAGCATCGGATAAAGACCAACGGCTGGAGCAATATCAGCCTCGTGCAAGCCGACGCGGCCGAGTTCGACTTCCCAACCGAGGTCGACGCGATCCTGTCAACCTACGCACTGTCGCAGGTGCCTGAATGCGGAGATGTCATCGCACACGGCGCCGCGGCCCTCTCCCGCGGTGGGCGCTGGGTGGTGCTGGATCTCAAGCTTCCCGACAACGCGCCTCGGTCGCTGGTTCAGCTCGGAATCCCACTTGCGCGGCCCTTCGGCTCCATCGACCAGTGGATCATGCGCCGTCCGTGGGAGGTGATTCGCGCAGCTATGCAGGATCAGCTGGCCGATCTCTCCTGGACCGAGTTGGCCTTCGGGACCGCGTTCCTCGCTGCCGGGTCCCTCGGCTCTAGGGCCGTCGATGCACCACCTCAGGAGAGCGGCGATGAGTGACGAACGGGGCGGTCAGACAGGGGCTGCTTCCTCCCGGAGCGGCAGCTCAGGCCGTCTCGTACGACGGGCGCCACGGCACCATGCCACGACGAGCACCGCGGCGCCCGGGAGACAGGCGACCAGGATCATGATCCCGTAGACGACGGCGGTGGCGACGCCGCGTTGCGCGCCGAGGCCGGCGGCGGCGAATGCCCATGCCGTCAGGCCCTCGCGGGGCCCCAACCCACCAACGCTGGGGAGCACCCCCGCCCACAGCACGATCAAGGCTATCGGGAGCATTCGGAAGAGCGGGGCAGTGGTGCCAGCGGTCCGCGCAGCGAGCAGGAAGACAGCCGCGTGGCCCCCGACGGCCAGCGCAGAGGCGAGCGCGATGCCCCACCACGACCTCCGGGCGAGCAGCCCGTCGCGGATGTCTCTCGCCAATGCGGCCCGAACCCGGGTCCACGCAGACCGAGCGCCGTCCGCTCGCGTTCGGGCCACGAGGACGATGCCGAACGCCACCAGTGCGACCGCGATCACCAGCAGCGGCATGAACGAATGCACGGGGGACGGCAGCACCAGGAGAACGCCAACGGTCAGGACGAGCTGTACGACCTGCCCGGCGAAACGTTCCCACGCGACGGAGCGCAGGCCTCGACCGACGTTGCTCACCTCGTGCCCCTGGCTAACCCCGCGATGTAGGTCACCTACGATCCCGCCCGGCAGGATGACGTTGAGGAACAGGGACCGGTAGTACGCCGCCACCGCAGTTGGCAGCGACAAATCGACGCCGAGACCACCGGCCACCATCTTCCACCGCCAAGCCGAGCAGACCGTGGTCAGTGCCACTAGTCCTGCCGCTGCCGCTAACGCCGCGCCGTTAATCGTACGGAGCCCCTCGAGGAACGGGCCCGTGCCCAGGCGCCAGACCAAGACCCCGATCACCAGGACTGGGCCAACGAGGCGCCCCCACGCCCAGGCCTTGCGCATCATTGGTGATATCCGCGACTCCCGGTTCACGACGAGCTACCGGCCGGCCGGTTGCGGTCCGTAGGCGGTGAGGAAGCGGTTGCGAAACGCGCTCATCCGCCAGACCGGCGTGTCCGGGCGGGGCAGGAGGCCGGACTGCCAGCCCCACCCGCTGATCCGTTCCAGCACCGTCGGATCACGGGCGATGATCGAGATCGGAACGTTGTGAGATGCATGCTGCCCGCTCACGATCGCGAGCGGCTGCTCGTCGCCCACTACGACGAGCACGAGTTTCTTGCTGCCGTAATGCTGGACGTACGAGATCAGCGCGTTCAGCGAGTACTCGAGGGACCGGGCGTAGGCAGCCTTCACCTTGTCGGGGTGCCACCAGAACGAGCTTGGCTCGGTGAGCGTCGGGATGCGATTGAAAATCGAGCCGTTGCCCACCTCTTTCCAGGGGACCATCTGGGGGATGCGGTCCCACGGCATGTGGCTCGACACCGTGTCGACCTCCGCGAACACGGGGCGGCGGTCGGTTTGTGCGAGCTCCAGGCGCTGCAGGGCCGCGAACATGTACTGGTCGGGCATGGGCGCGTAGTCGTAGCTCGGCCCGTGGTAACCCATGTTACGGCGGTCGTAGACCTTGGCGTAGTGGTAGTACGACGACCCCTCCGGCCAGCCGCGATCGTCCGCCGGCGCGAAGTTGATCGTCCGCCACCCAGCCCGGTTGAACGCGTCGCTCAGCGTGAAGCGGTCGCTGGCGACGAGCTGGTCATAGCGCCGTTGACTGTTGGCCCACACGCCCGACTGCAGGGTGGAGTGCGCGAGCCAGCTGATCCCGCCGAATCCCGGCGCGTTGAGGAACGCGCTGCGAGCAGAGAAGCCGGCGCTCTGCAGTTGCTTGGTCCCTTTTGTGAGCAGCGAATCGATGGCCGGGGAAAAGGAGGAGCCCTGGACCGAAACCTGGCCGTAGGACTCGACGAACACGAGCAGGACGTCCTTGCCACGCAAGCCGGTCAGCAGCTGGCTGCTCGGCGCGTCGCGGAACGCGTCGTGCTTGATCTGATTGGCGAAGACAGCCTCGTCGCGAATGTCCGCTTGCACCGTGTGCACCTCGTGGAAGAGGTAACCGGCGGTGCTCGTGGAGGCGACCGGCGTTTCCGAGAGAAGCTGCGCGCCGAACACCGAGCAGAGCAGCCAGACGGAGCCGAGCGCGCCCGCCGCGCCAAGCGACCACCGGCGGTTGCTCGCCGCGACCCGGGTGAGCCGAAACATCGACAGCGTGATCACCACGACCAGCGCGACGGTGAGGGCCACGCCCCCGTAGACGATCAAGTTCGCCTCCGAACGACCGATCGCGTCACGCAGCGTCTCGATGCCGATCCCGGCGTCACTGACGTCCCCCAAGATGTCGAAGGGTCGGGCGAACGCGGTGAAGAATGCGATGTCGAGGATCTTCAGGATTACGAGCAGCGCGAGCGCCGGTCCGGCGACTCCCGCCAGGATCCGGCGCGGGATGGTGGGAAGGACGGCGGCCAGCGCGATCAGCACGAGGCCCTCGAGGGGAATCCTGAAAAACGCGGTCAGCGTGACGTCCTGCGGCTGGTTGGGAGCGACCAGGGCCGCCCATACGATCAGAACGGCGAGGACCGTGAGGGCGCCGGCAATCGTCGCGCGCACGCGGCCGAGTCTGAGTGCGGGAGCCGCCGCCGCGGGAGCCAGGCCGTGGTCCGCGCCGCGATGGCCCCACAGCCACCCCACGGCGCGGCCGAACGACTCAGCGAGCAGGACCATGGCCACCACGAGCGCGCTTTCGTTCACCACCGGCGGCAGGATGCCCGTGGCCGCGACGGTCAGCACGATGCCCTGCGTCGCGGCGACGACCTTGCCCCAATAGCGCGGCGGCAGCGGGGCGCGCATCCACGGCAGCAGCCAGCCGGCGGCGAGGAACACGTACCGAGCCGCGCCGATCGCGAGCACCCAGATGCCCACCGATCGCGCGACGTACACGCTGAGGACAAGGATCAGGAAGGCGTCGACTTCACCGTCGAACTCGGCACCCAGCGTCCCGGTCATTCGCGCTCGCCGCGCCACCCATCCGTCCACGAAGTCGAGTGCCAGCGCTACCCCGGCGATGGACACCAGCAGCGTCACCGGCGCGGGGCGGACAAACGAGTGACCGACGAGCGCTGCGACACCGACCGCGAGCGATGCCCGAGCAAGCGTCACCCAATCGGCGGCTTCCAGCCGGTCGGAGCGGTGGCGGTAGAGGCCGTGCGCCAGGGCCGCGTCGATGACGAATGCGCAGGTGAGGCCAACGACCCAACCAGCGGCGCCGAGGCCGACGGTCCCTGCGAGTGCGGTCAACAGCAGCACCTGGACGATCAGCCCCGTCAGTGGACCGGTCTGTATCGTCAGCTTCGCGCTTTTCGTCCGCGGGGCCTTTAGTGGCTGCGCGCTTGCCTCCATACGCGTTGATGACGCCGGCGGTGTGCCCAGCCTTCCCGGTGAGGCATAGTCATGCGGCGCCGGTGGCTGTGGGCTCAGTGGCTGTGTGTTAGCACCCGCGGCCAACGATGACTCGATCATGGCGAGTCGCTCCCATTGTCCGCCCGAGGGGTACGCGGCGCCCTCGTCTTTCTCCGCGACGAAAGCGAGCTTGCGGACGCGCCCGCTCCGGAGCCAGTCGCTCCAGAGCCGGTGGGCGGCCAGCAGCTCCTCCAGTGCACGCCGTCCGATCTGCGCGGCAATGTTCGCCGCGTCGGCGGCAAATGCGTCGATCAACGAATCCGCCACGGCGAGGTGGGATTGACTGCGGTCATCCCACGAGCGGACGACCAGCCGAGCCCGCTTCAAAAGACCCAGTATCTCCTCCAGCGGCGTGAGCCAGACCGTGTCGGCGTCAGGCATCTTCTCCCGCTCGTGCACCGTGAGGGGTAGGCCCGCTTCCACCGTGAAGGCGAACCGCCCACCGGGCCTAAGTGCCCCGGAGATCTCCCCAAGCAGTGGTTCCTTTTCGGGAAAGGCGAGCATGGTCTCGAACAGGAGCACGACGTCAAACGGTCCAGCGGGGATCGGCGGGATTCGCCAGACCTCGAAGCAACAGGGAATATCGCGCGCGCGCGTACGTGCGATATCGAGGGCGCTGGAGCTGAAATCCACCCCCAGATACGTGCAGCCGAGCGCCTGAGTGATGAACCGCCCTGGCCCGGCGACTCCGCAGCACAAGTCGAGCACGGACACACCGGGGGCGATGCCGGCCTCAACCGCTAGGGCCTTAATCTCTGAGGCGCGCATGAAGCTTTCCTGCTCAACGAACTCGCCTGGGGGGTACGACGACACGCGGGCTCGTTGGAGGGCCTCGACGAACGGAGCGCGCTCGTCCTGCTTCACGGCTGTTCTACGCCTGCACTGGTGGCGCGCTCCATGCCGCGCAGGATGTCAGCCCGGCGACGGGAAGACTTAGGACTGAGATAGCGTCATGTCGGACATGGACTCAGAGCGCGCAGCAGCCGCGACGGTTAGCGGCGCCTCCCAGGCGCTCGGCGCCAGTGCGATCTCCCAGCGACCGGGACGAGTCAAGGTCGATCCGCCCGCTAGCCACGGACCCGTGCGGAAAGGCGTTCTCCTCGGGCTCACGATCCTCGCCGCGTTGCTCGTGTGGGTCGCCCTCGTCGCTCCCTACGAGCCGCAAGATCTGACGCTGAACGGGTTTCTCAGGATCCCGCTCGAGGGCTTGGTCCTGATTGCAGTGGCCGCCGTCCTCCCCCGCACACCTCGACGGATCCTCGCCGTGACCTGCGGACTGGTTCTCGCGTTGGTGGTCGTCCTGAAGGTCATCAATTACGAGATGTTTTCGCTCTACGACCGGCCGTATGACCCGCTCGGAGACACGAGTCAGCTCGGGAACGGGATCGAGACGCTGCGGTCCTTGGTCGGTGGTACGGAGACGAAGCTGATCGAAGTCGGCGCGGTGGTCGGCACCATCGGACTGGTCGTAGTACTGACGCTGGCGATGCTCCGGCTGACCCGGGTTGCGGCCGACAACCGCCGCTGGGCGCTGCGGGCGGTCGCGGGCCTCGGCGCCGTCTGGGCACTCTGCTGGGTGCTCGGCGCTCAGCTCATCTCCCACGCGCCGATCGCCTCCACGCTTTCCGCCGGTCTGCTCGTCGACGAGGTCAATGCGGTTCGGGCGGATATCCACGACAAGAGCGTGTTCGCCGCCGAGATCAAGTACGACCCCATGGCCAGTACTCCCACCAACCGGCTGCTGACCGCACTGCGCGGCAAGGACGTCCTGCTCGTGTTCGTCGAGGCCTACGGCCAGCAGGCCGTGGAGGGCAGATCGTTCTCCCCCGAGGTCGACGCCGCCCTGGCCGAAGGGAACAAGCGGCTCCAGAGCGCCGGCTTCGCCGCCCGCAGCGGCTTCCTCACCTCGGCAACGTACGGCGGCATCAGCTGGCTGGCGCACTCAAGCCTGCAGGCGGGACTCTGGGTCGACAACCAGGACCGCTACAACCAGCTGCTATCGGCCAAGCGCTTCACGCTCGCCGAGGCGTTCAAGCGCGCCGGGTGGCGGACCGTCGACGAAGATCCATCGAACGACCGCCCGTGGCCACAGGGGAAGGCGTTCTACCACTGGGACGCGATCTACAACCGCTATCAGCTCGGCTATCACGGCCCTACCTTCACCTATGCGTCGATGCCCGACCAGTACATCTTCTCGGCGCTCAGCCGCCTCGAGCTCGGGAAACCTCATCGGCAGCCGCTGTTCGCCGAGGTCACCACGGTGTCGAGCCACATGCCGTGGAATCGCATCCCGGAGGAGGTCGGCTGGAACCAGGTCGGGAACGGCTCGATCTACAACCGGATTCCGATGATCCACGAGACGGGGGCGTTCTGGAGCAACCCGGCGCGCGTGCAGGCCGCGTACGGCGTGTCGATCGTGTACGCCTTGAACACGTTGACGTCGTTCGTGCAGCACTACGGCAACAAGAATCTCGTGATGATCGTGCTGGGCGACCATCAGCCGCTGCCGATCGTCAGCGGGCTTAACTCAAACCACGACGTGCCGATCTCGATCATCGCCCACGATCCGGCGGTGCTCAAGGACATCGCCGGCTGGGATTGGTCGGACGGTCTGCGTCCCAGCGCGAACGCACCGTTGTGGCCGATGAGCGCCTTCCGCAACCGTTTCCTCAGTGCATTCGATGCGCCTCCAGCGAGGCGGTAGCTCGGGGTGAATAAAGAATTACCGTCGGTCCGGCGAGCCTCCCGGGCACTGGCGGCCTCGTCCTGGCATGGTTCCGTCGTAACCGACTTCCGCAGCGGGACCAACCACAATGGGAGCAAACGGGACATGTCTGACCGCCCTTACACCCTCCTGAGCTGCGGCATGTCGATAGATGGCTATCTCGACAGCGCCGCGCCGCGGCGCCTTGAACTGTCCAACGACGCCGACTTCGACCGAGTCGACGCCCTCCGGGCTTCCTGCGACGCCATCCTGGTGGGCGCGGCTACCGTGCGAAACGACAATCCACGGCTGTTAGTGCGCTCGAAGAGGCGCCGCGACGAGCGGATCGGTCGAGGCCTCCCGCCGTCTCCGATCAAGGTCACCCTGACCGAGCGTTTGGGGTTGGACGCCCATGCCGCCTTCTTCACCACTGGCGAGACCGAGAAGCTCGTCTACTGCGCTACCCCGCGGCTCCGCGACGCCCGCTCGCAACTCGGAAGGGTGGCGACCATCGTCGACGCCGGCGAGCGGATCGAGATGCGCACGATCAGTGAGGACCTGGGCGTCCGGGGCGTGCGACGACTTATGGTCGAGGGTGGCGGCAAGGTGCACACCCAGTTTCTGACCGACAACCTCGCGGATGAGCTGCAGCTGGTCGTTGCTCCCTTCTTCGTGGGCGACTCGCGGGCACCGCGGTTCGTGAGCGACGGCCGCTTTCCCTGGAATCCCGGGCGCCGGGCGACGCTTGCCGCGGTCCAGCAGATCGGCGACGTGGTGCTTCTGCGCTACGCGCTCTCACCGCGATTTCAGAGCAACTGATCGGCCAGTCGAGATGCTGCGCGCGCTACCCATCGCGACGATCCGCACCCGGGTGACTGTGCGCTCAGGCTTAGCGAGGTGAGACCATCAGGTCGGCGTGGTCCACGGTAACGGTGAGCTCTCCGGCCGCTGCCTGCGCCAGGCGCCGGCGCGTATAGAGCTCGGCCGGGGCGGCGAGCTCGACCTCTTGCTCGCAGGCCGCACGCACCCAGCCGATGAACCACTCCGCCGCCAGGGTGGCCTGCGAGGCGCCTAATCGCCACGGGCTGGGCCGGACTACGACCTCGCCCCCCAAGCGGCCGAACTGCTCCACAGCCAGCGCGACGGCATCCGGGCCGAGCAGACGGCGCCGCTCGATCACGCGGCGTTGGTGCGCGTTGAAGGCGGCGGCCACGCGCCGATCTAGCGGATCCGCCGGCGTCAGCTCAACGCGACCGGTGACGGACAGAGTCAGCAGCGTCGGACACCCTGCGCCGGCACAGACGGCGATCAGGCCGGTCAACTCATCCTCGGTCAACAGGTCCAGCAGGGCGGACGCCGTGATGAGCGTTGCCCCGTCCAGATCGCCTCGGCGCAGTCGGGTGATATCGGTGTGTTTCGCCTCCAGGGTGGTGGCGGCACCGTCGGCGGCAGGGCCGGGGAGGTGGGCGGCGGCGACCTCCAGCAATTCCGCGTCCAGGTCGTGCACCACCCAATGCTGGGGCCCGGGAAGGAGTGGCGCCAGCCAGCGGCCCATCTGGCCGGTGCCGCACCCGAGGTCGTGGATCACCCAGCGACTGACTGACGGGAGCTGGCGCCCCAGCTGTTCGACGAGCTCGCTCGAACGGGCCGCGGCGTCAGCGGGCTCTCGGAGGGCAAGCCATTCGCTGCTGACCCGGATCGCCGGCGCGGTCACCTCGACAGCCCCTCGAGGACGCGAGCGACGACCGACGTGGTGGCCGACCATCCGGAGAGCGACTCGCGCCGCTGGCGCGCGGCCAACCGCAACCGACGTCTCAGCTCGGCGTCGCCGAGCCACGCTCGGAGGGCCGCGCCGAGTGCCGCGGGATCGTCGGGCGGAACCAGCAACCCAGGCCGGATTTCGTCGGCGCCGTGGCCCATGGCCTCCGGCAGCCCGCCGACATCGGTCGCGACGACCGGCAGCCCACGGGCCAAAGCCTCGGCGACGACCATGCCGTACGTCTCGGCACGCGAAGCCAGCACCATCAGGTCAGCGGAGGCGTAACTGCGGTCGAGCTCGGAGCCGGTGCGCGGCCCCGGGAACGACACGCGGTCCCCCAGGCCGCGCCCGAGGGCACGCCGCCGGAGATCTTCGACGAACGCCGGATCACGGTTGACGCTGCCGACGCAGACGCAGTTCCAGGACAGCTCCGACATCGATAGCAGAGCCTCGATCAGCACATCGTGGCCCTTCTCGAGGGTCACCGTGGCGACGCAGAGCAGCGCGCCGCCCGCCACCGTCCCGGTCGCGAGGTCGGCGGCGTCGGCTCCGGGCGCGGCGACATGCACTCGGTCCGGCGGCAGCCGGTAGAGCCGGAGCAGCCGACTGCGGCTCCACTGGCTGGTCGTGACCACCGCAGCGCCGGCCCGGAGCACCGCGCCTTCGCGCCTCCGGGTTTCCTCGGCCGCGCCATCTGCCGGGCGGTGACCCAGCGGCATGTGCACGAGCACGACCAAGCGTAACCGCCCGGCGTGGGCCATGAGCACGTCGGGAGCGGTCGAGGCGACCAGTCCGTCGAGCAGCGCGAGGCCGCCGTCGGGGATCCGCTGCACGACGCCAGCGAGGGCCGCGAGCGCCTCCGCGTCAGGTTCCGGCCAGCGGCCGGGTATCACGTGCTCATACACCGACCAGGCGAGCGACCTGAGACCGCGGCAGACGTGGCGGTCATAGCTGTTGCCTCCGCTCGGTCGGGCCGGATCGTCGATGCCGTCCGGTACGACCACGTGCACGCCCGTCAAAGTGGCCTTTCGTAGCTCGCCCAGGCGACGTGAGACTCGTGCAGGGAGACGACCAGCCCGTCGAGCTCCCGAGCGCTGTCGCCGACGGCGCCGGCGTGCACGCGGTCGGCAAGCCGGTCGGCGATCACTCGGGCAAGCGTTTCGGTCGTGGTGTTGACGCCCGCGAACGCGGGGTCTTCATCCAGGTTGCGGTACGAGAGCTCCGCCACCACAGCGTGCAGCACATCGGCCGCGCGGCCGATGTCGACCACGACCCCATCGGCGTCGAGCTCAGCGCGGCGGAACGTGGCGTCTACGACGTACGTCGCACCGTGCAGGCGCTGGGCCGGCCCGAACGCCTCGCCGCGGAGGCTGTGAGCGATCATCATGTGATCGCGGACGGTGACGCTGAACACGAGCTAATCCCCGTCGTAGGTGATCGTGTGGCAGAGGGCGGACAGGCTCCCCGCGTCGAGCCGGGCCATCACATCGGGCAGCTGGTTGAACGATGACTGCCCGGTGAGGAGGGCATCGAAGGCAGGGTCGCGCAGCAGCTCGAGCGCGAGGGCCAGCCGGTCGGCCGCGGTGCGCCGCCCGCTGCGCGCCGGGGAGACGGTGGAGACCTGGCTAGCGCGAATGGCCAGGCGGCGCGCATGGAACGCTCCTCCCAGCGAAAGCCGGACTTCGCTGTCGCCGTACCAGCTGAGGTCGATCACCATCCCCTCGGGGGAGAGCAGCTCGAGCGACCGCTGGAGCCCGGCGGACGTCGCGCTGGCGTGGACGACCAGGTCCTGATCACCGGCGGCGTCAGCGGGGAGCGCAAAGTCAGCGCCCAGCGCGGCCGCGACATCGGCCCGGCCGGCATCGACGTCGACGAGGGTGACGCGCACGGCCGGGAATCGGCTCAGCAGGCGTGCGACGCAACAGCCGACCATCCCGGCGCCGACGACCGTGACGCGGTCGCCGAGCAGTGGTCCAGCGTCCCAGGAGGCGTTAACTGCGGTCTCGACGGTGCCCGCGAGCACGGCCCGCGCCGGCGGCACCCCGTCGGGCACGACCGACACGGCGCCCACCGGCACCACGTAGGCGGTCTGGTGGGGGTGAAGGCAGAAGACCGTGCGGCCGCGCCACCCGCTCGGCCCCTGCTCGACGACGCCGACGTTGAGGTAGCCGTACTTGACCGGAGCGGGGAACTCCCCCTCCTGGTACGGCGCCCGCATCGCCTCGTACTGGCCCGGGGGCACGCCGCCGCGGAACACCAACGTCTCAGAGCCGCGGCTGACGCCGGACCATAAGGTGCGGACCAGGACGTCATCCGGCCCGGGTTGGGGCAGCGTGACCGGTCGGATCTCCCCGCAGCCCGGCGCGCGGAGCCAGAACGCGTGTGCATCGACCTGTACAGGGCTCACCTTGCCAGACCTCAGAGGTGGATGGATATCCGACGTTGGGATCGGTCACTCGCGTCCCATCTATCGGGCAGAGGACGCCTGTTCGTATCCTACGCGGCAGGGGATGAGAGACGAGCGTCAGCTTGACCCGGAGGGGCTGGGTCGGGCTGTCCTACCGTGAAGCGGCGCAATCGCTTCGCGTTCGTGAGGCGACGATCACCAGCCGACTTCATCGCGCCCGCCAGCGGATAGCGAAATCGTTGGCCGTCGATAGCGGGCCGGACTAGACCCTAGACCTCGCCGGCGTAGTACTCCACATGGCCGTCGTCGCGCCGAAGCATGACGCGATCGCGGTCGTTGCCTGGCCACACTGCGATCTTGTCGGAGTCCGGATACACGGCGACCGCCGGCTCGCGGGCACTGGACCACATGAGCAGCCGCGCGGTCGAGTCGCTGCGGTTGGTGACCTTGTGCGCCCCCTCGGGTCCTGAGGGGAAGCAGACCACGTCGCCGCGAACGGCTGGCCGCTCGCCGGACGGGCTGCGGACGATCACGTCCCCCTCGAGCACGAGCAGCCACTCCTCCGCGTACTCGTAGTGATAGGGGCAGACGCTTTGCCCCGCCGGAAGTTCGAACGCCTTGACCGCGTTCTCCACGCCCCGTGCCAGTTTGCTGACGGGGATCATGCCGGCGCGGTAGCCGTCTGGATCGGAGGCGTCGTACTCGAAGTCGGTGGTGAAGAGGTTCGGATTGGGCACGCCACGATTCTGGCAGCGCGAGCGCAGCCTCGCCCACCCGGCCGCGCCAGGCTGGCTTCAGCCCGTGCCTTTGCTGGAGTCCGGAGCTTCGGCGGTTTCTGTTTGCCGCCGATGCGGCTTCACCGGGGTGCGAACCCGCTCAGCGGCGGGCGTGAACCCGATCTGGAGCTCGTCGAGGATCCGCAGCAGGTACTGAGGGCGGTAGCGCGAGGGGTCCGTCCCCTCGATGAACCAAAGGTCGTCGATGCGGTCGACCAGTGCCTTGAACCCGAAGTAGAGCTCCCGGCGCGCGAGCGGCGCGCCGAGGCAGTGGTGGGTGCCAGTGCCGAACGCGAGGTGTGACCGCGGCCGGCGGCGATCGAGGTCGATCTCGGCCGCACGAGCGAACTGGCGCTCGTCGCGATTGGCGGCAGCGAAACGGACGTGGACGACAGACCCCATAGGGATGGCGACGCCGTGCAGTTCGACGTCGACCGTGGTTTCACGGAGCATGCCCTGCACCGGGGCCTCGAGGCGCAGCACCTCCTCGATGAACCGATCCAGGCGCCCCGCCGGGTCCGCCTTCAACGCCCCCCACATCTCAGGATGCTCGATGAGGAGCTTGACGCCGGCGCCGAGGGCGTTCGTCGTCGTCTCCGAGCCACCAACGAGTATGTCTGACATCACCTCCGTGTGGAGCTCGACGTTGTTCATCGGCCGACCCCATTCCGGGATCTCGCGGTTCACCAGCAGGCTGAGCAGCGTGTCGTCGGGGTTGCGTCGCCGCTGCTCGAAATGATCTTCGAAGTAACGGCGGGTCTCGGCTTCGATCTCGACCGACCGGCGGATCCCTTCCTCGTCCTGCATGAGACCCTGGCGGCGAATCCACGCGTCGGTGAAGTGCTTGATCCGCGGAAGTTCTGCATCTTCGATCCCCAGCTGACGGCCAATGATGTACAGCGGCAACGGCACCGCGAACTCGGCAATCCAGTCGCAGCGCCCGGCCTCCAAGAACCGATCGATCAACTCATAGGCGAGCTCCTCCACCTCATCGTCGAGAGCCTCGACAGCCCTCGGACGGAACGCGAAGTCGAACACGCTGCGTAGTTGCATGTGTTCTGGCTCGTCGCGCAAGGCAAGGTTGGGGGCCCGCACGCCGATGCCGTGCTGCTCGAAGAGCTCGCGCAGCAACCGCGCTCGGGCAGCCACGCGGGCTCGCTCCGGGTGACCATCCGGGTCGAGCGGGCGGATCGAGCCGTCCCTCCCTGACGGCAGCGCGCTGCTGAAGCGCTCGGTGTCGAGCAAGATCATTCGCACGTCCTCGTACCGCGTCACCATCCAGTGGCCGGTCATCGGGTCCTGCCAGACCGGTGCCCGGTCACGAAGGACGCCGTAACTCGGGTATGGACACGCCTGCGTAGCAGGATCGAAGAACGTGACCTCCGAAGGTTCCACGCTCAACCTCCCGTCGGTACGCGTACGTTGCCGGGCCCCGCGCCCGTCTCAGCAAATCGCACCCCGCAACCATAACGGCTGGGGCCGTTGCGGGATCCGGCCAGAAGGGTGAGAACCATCAGTAACCCTGGCCAGCTATGCCGGTTGTATCCCCGCATCTACATGGGATACCGCTTGGCGCGCCCCCATGCGTTGGCATCCAGAGGTCGGGCCCGCACTGAAGTTCGCCAATCTTGTTCAACCCCTCTGAACAAAGGTGGCTAAGTTCGCGAAAAAAGGGGTCAGATGCGGGACGCGACGGTTCAGCCAGGGAGCGAGGTGGATACCCAGCTCGGAAACGTCGGCCGAAGTGGCTTGTGGCGGACGTGCGAGAGGTGTGAGCGGGTGTTGGGCGGGCCAGCGCGTCGGTCGTCGTCAGCCAAGCCGCCGTGTCCGTGCCCGCGAGTCGGCTATAGCTGTCTCGTCTTCTCGGGGCTGCTGAGGCCCTTGGCCGCACGTCACCGGCGGGGGAGCGAAGTGGATACGCAGCTCCGCGGAAACGTCCGGTGTCAAACGCCGTGGTCACGGCCGGCGAATGGAGTGTGGTTGGTCAGAGTGTTGTCGGCCAGCTGCTGAGCCGGGCGGCGTGTCGAGCGGGGAAATTCAGGCTCGGGATCCGTTGCCCACCCCAGAACACGGCACCGACTCGATCCCCGTAAACAGGTTGTGTTCAACTAATGCCGCAAGGCAACCCGGGTTTCATTCTCGGCGGGTGTCGGTTCAGGAGGACTCGGCGTCGTTGTGGCGGCCGGGATGTTGTCGTTGTACGTGTGCACAGCCCGATCACCTGTGCTGTGGCAACGCCAGGCGGATCGAGCTGCTCGTGACCGCGCCGCGGCGACTCGAGCTCCTAGCCGAAGCGCGCCGCGGGACCGGTGAGGTGCTCGCTCGGGGCGCCGGCCCAGAGCATCTCCGGTTCACCACTCTGCTGCCGGCGGACGCGTACGTTCCGGGCCTTCTCACCGGCACGGGCGGAATCCGTCACGAGCTCCTTCGGGCCGCACGGCCCGACCTCGTCGGCTCCGTTCTGTTGTGGGAGCCCTGAGGGACGCTTGACCATCCAGGATCAAAATGATATCATATTGATACGCACCCCGAGTGGCCGAGACCACGCCCAACCGGAGACATCTCGATGTATGCGCCGAAGAACAACGCCGACCCGAAGGGTATGCGCGGGTGGTGGACCTCGCCCCCGCGATCCGGCATGCAACTCATAATCTCGCCCTGGGAATACCGCCACCTCCGCGCGTGGGCAGGCGTGCGTATCGTCAGTGGCACCGTCTTGGCCGCCGTAGGCGTGGTCACGCTCTCCTTTGGTGGGAATGACTGGAAGACATACGGGTGGACGCTGGCGTTCCTGGCGGCAGCGGCGGCCAACTTGGCGTTTGCCACCTGGGAGCTGAGTATCGCTCGCTCCGCATCCGCTCAGACCTGAGCCTACATCCGGAGGTCTGTGCAGTAGGCTGGGGCTTCGTTTCAGCGGCGGTTGCTTTGTCCAAAGGTCGAGATCCGTGTCGGCGCTGCCACCCCCGGTAGTCGTATTTCCGTCGCCATGACGTCTTCTGCCGCCGCGCGGATGGCTCTGAACCAGCCCATCGTTGGTCGGCGAGCGGAGCTCGCCGCGCTCGCGGACTCGCTGAAGCGGCTGGAGAATCGCGGGTCGCCGATCGTGGCGCTCAGTGGCGAGCCGGGAATCGGCAAGACGCGTCTCTTGGACGAGCTGTGCGCGAGAGCCGATGGTCACGGCCACCTGGTCCTGCGCGGGCGTGCGGCCGAGATGGAGCAGGACCTGCCGTTCGGCGTGGCCGTCGACGCGCTGGGCGATTATGCCGCGTCATTGGGCAGCGATCGCCTAGAGCGCCTCATCGGCGCTCAGGTCGAGGAGCTCGCGCCGATCGTACCGGGGGTTGAGGGGCTCGGCGGCGGCGGTGTGGGGAGGTTGCATGACGAGCGCTATCGGACCCATCGCGCCGTACGCGCGCTTCTCGAGGCGCTCGGCGCGAGCGGGGACGTTGTCCTCGCTCTTGACGACGTGCATTGGGCCGACGACGCGTCCCTGGAGCTGATCGGCCACCTGCTGCGCCGGCCGGCGCGCCGGGGGGTAATGCTCGTCCTGGCCTTCCGCCCGGCACCTACGCGCCCCGCCCTGGTAGACGCGCTCGGTAGGGCCACGCGCGACGGGGGCGTGGTCTGGTTGTCGTTAGGGGGGCTGACCCGCGCGGAGGCCGACCGTCTGTTGGAAGACGACCTGCCACAACGCGTGCGGTCGGCGTTGTTCGACGAGTCCGGTGGCAACCCGTTCTACCTGCAAGAGCTGGCGCGAGGATGGGAAGCGCGCGCGGCGGTGGCTCCAGCTGACGTGCCCGACCGCGTCGCGCTGGCGATCGATCAAGAGGTGCGCGCGCTGCCCGACGCGGCGCAGCGGCTCGCTCGCGCCGCGGCGGTCGTCGGTGACCCGATGGCTCTGGATGTCGCGATCGCGGCCGCCGAGCTCGAGGAAGGCCCTGCGCTGACGGCGCTCGATGCGCTCCTGGCCGCAGCGCTACTGGTGCCGAGCGATGTGCCACGCCGCTTCCGCTTCCGGCATCCGCTCGTCCGGCGGGCGGTCTATGACACGACGGCTGGGGGCTGGCGGCTCGGCGCGCATGCTCGCGCAGCCCGCGCTCTGGAGGAGCAGGGCGGATCGCTCACCGCTCGCGCGCATCACCTGGAGCGCTGCGCCCAGCCCGGTGACGCGGGCGCGATCGAGGTGCTCATCACGGCGGGTGCCACGGTCGCGCCGCGGGCCCCGGCAACGGCGGCCGCTTGGTATGGCGCCGCGCTGCGCCTGCTGCCAGAAGGCGTCGACACGGCCGGGCAGCGACTCGGCCTGCTCGTGGCGCTGGCTCAAAGCCAAGCGGCCACGGGCGAGCTCACGTCGGCCCTGGAAGCATTGGTCGCGGCACTGGATCTTTCGCGAGCCGACGATCAGCTCGCCCCGTTGCGCGCGCGCCTCCTCGCAGGGTGCGCGATGTGCGAGAACCTGCTCGGTCGCCACGATGCCGCTCACGGCCGGCTCGTCGCGGCGCTGGACGACGTCGACGACCCGCGGTCGGCCGCCGCGGCCGACCTGGAGGTTCAGCTGGCCGCCGACGCTCTTTACGACGGGGACTTCACGACGATGCTGAGGTGGGCGCAGCGCGGCCAGGAGGCGGCGAGCGCGCTGGCTGAGCGGGGGCTACAGATCCTCGCCGAGAGCTTGATTTGCTTCGCCGAGCTCGGACTCGGCCGGATTGTCGACGCACGGGCCGCGGCTAGCGCGGCAAGCGCGGGACTGGACGGACTGAGCGATGACGAGATCGCGCTTCGCCTCGAAGCGCCGTACTACCTCGGGTTCGCCGAGTATTTCGCCGAGCGCTACGAGGACGCGATCCGCCATTGGCGGCGAGGTATCGCTGTGTCGCGGGCCTCCGGGCAAGGACAGTTCGCCACCCCGATGGCGATCGGTCTCGCGCACGCGTACGAGGTGACCGGGCGTCCTCGCTTGGGTCTGGACCAGGCCGAGGCTGCCGTCGAGGCGGCACGGCTGGCGGGCAACCGCCAGGTTCTGTGCTGGGCGTTGACGGCCGAGGCGTGGATCGCCGCGATCGCAGGCGAGCTGCCACGCGCGCGGACCGCGGGCGCCGAGGCGGTCAACCTGCTCACCGACCTCGACGAGAGCGTGCTGTCGCGCGCCACCCGCGTGCACGTGGCCGCCGCGCAGCTGGAGGCCGGCGAGCCGGAGCGCTGCCTCGAGGCCATGGCCGACGCGGGCGGTCCCGATTTCGTGCGCGTCGAACCTGGCCGGCGAGCATGGCTGTACTCGATCCTGGCCCGCGCCGAGCTGGCCCTGAGCCATGAAGTCGTCGCTGAGGACTGGGTCGCGCGCGGCGAGCGCCTGCAGCAGACGCTCGGCCTCGGGTACGTCGAGGGGGCCGTCGCCTATGCGAGAGCGATGCTGGAGCTGGCTCGCGGCAACGCGGGCGACGCGCTTGAGCAGGCGGAGAGGGCCGTCAGATGCGCTGGCGCCGCTGGCGCCGCGGTGCAGGCCTCCCGGGCTCGGATCGTGGCGGGGTGTGCCGCGGCGCGGGATGGTGATGTGGACGGCGCGGTGACGTGGCTGGAGCGGGCCGAGACCGAGTTGGGCGCGATGGGCGCGGTCCGCTTCCGCGACGAGGCGGCGCGTGAGCTGCGCCGGCTCGGGCGGCGCGTGGGGGCTCGCCATCGCCGGGCGGGAGGCGGTTCGGGACTGGCGAGCTTGAGCGGCCGCGAGCGCGAGATCGCCGAGCTGGTGGCGCGCGGACGCACCAACCGTCAGATCGCCGCCGAGCTGTTCCTTTCGGAGAAGACGATCGAGAGCCATCTCAAGAAGGTGTTCGCCAAGCTCGGCGTGTCCGGCCGAGTGGCGGTCGCCGAGGCGGTGGGACGCGAACGCAACCCCGATCCCTGAGGGATCAGAAGTAGGGGGTTCCCTGATGTTCAACGCGGGCTGCGGGCGTCAGTGTGCACGGCATGCCGACATTCCTGCTGACCCACCATCACACGGCCGCGCAATGCCCGGCGATGTTCGCGGCTTGGCGAGGCTTCGCCAGCCCGCTGCGCCACCGCGTCACGCTGTCGAGCTGCCCGCATGGCGGCCATCGCCTGTGGTGGTTGGTGGAGGCTTCCGACGAAGCGGCCGCGCTGGGCCAGTTGCCCGAGTGTCTCAGCCGCCAGACCGAGGTGACCAATGTCTGTCCGTTCCCCATCCCGTAGCCACGCGATCGTGGTCGCCGCCGACGCCCGGACGATGATGCCTTCCACGCCCTCCGGAACAATGCACCGCTCCACCCGCGCCGGTGTTGCCGTGCTGCTCGGCCTCGCGATCCTCAACGCGGGGTTCTTGTACTTCCTACCGGCCCGCGCCGCCAGCGGCTACGCGTGGGCGATCCGCCCTCCGATCTCGGCCGCGTTCCTGGGCGCCGGCTACCTCGCCGGCGTCGTGGCGACTGCGCTTGCGGTGCTCGTCGCGCGCCGCTGGCGGTCGATCCAGCCGCTGGCGGTCGCGCTCGTGACGCTGTCGGTGGGCCTCCTGGCCGCCACGCTGCTGCACACCAACAAGTTCCGCTGGGGCTACCCGCCGACGTGGGTCTGGGCTGCCGTTTACGCCCTGGCTCCCGTCGGGGTGGTGATTCTGGCCCGCCGTCAGCGCGCGAACACGATGCGGCCCTCGACCGCCGACCCGCGGCTGCGACTGCTACGGGGGCTGTCCCTGGCCTTCGGCGCCTTGATGCTGGCCGGCGCGGTCGCGCTGTTCGCGTTCCCGGCCGATCTCGGCCGCCACTGGCCCTGGCCGCTGACGACACTCCTCGCACAGGCCATCGCCGCCTGGATCGCGATGATCGCGGCCGCCCTGCTGTGGTGCGCGTACGACCTGCGGTGCACAGATGAAGCCCTGATCCCATACGCCACGCTCGGGGCCTGGTCCCTCGCGCTGCTCGCGCTTCCCGCATTGCACTCCGGCGAGCTCACCCGCACCGGCGCGCCGCTGCTGACCTACCTCGGCGTGCTGATCGCCCTGTTAGTGCTGGCGGGCATAGGCGTCGCGCGCGCCGGACGTCGCGCGCTCGTCTAGCCCTGGGGCCGAAGCGGATGCCCAGCATGTGCGGAAAGAGCGCGAGCTCGATCGCGCCTCGCTTCTCTGAACGCGGTCGGGTTGCGGCTCGCCGTCCGCCGGCGAGTGCGCGGTCGGTAGTCGATGCTCGCGTCAGGGTGCGGTTTCGTGAAGGGGACCCCGATGCCGTGCGGGCCGTGTACCGCGCGTACGGGCGACTCGTGTACGCGGTCGCGTACAGGCTGCTCGCCGACCGGGGCTTGAGCGAGGAGGCGACGCAGCAGACGTTCCTGAAAGCGTGGCGAGCCTCGACGCAAATCGATCCAAGCCGGGAGCTCGGTCCGTGGCTGGCGACGATCGCCAGGCGCGTCGCGATCGACCTGCACCGCCGCGAGGCGAGGCGCTCCGCTACTCCACTTGATGCGGTCACGTCCGACGATCCCGCGCTGGTGTCGATGCCGGTGGCTGTCGAGACCGCCTCCGACATTTGGGAGGTGCGGCGTGCAGTCTCGGCACTGCCGGCCGAGGATCAGCAGGTCGTGCGCCTACAACACTTCGAAGGACTGACACACGTCCAGATCGCCGAGCGGCTCGGAGTCCCGGTCGGAACTGTGAAGTCGCGCTCATTTCGCGCCCACAAACGACTGGCTACAGATCTCGGGCACGTGCGTTAGCCGCACGGCGCCTCGGGGAGCGACTGGTGGGGATCGCCGCGAACCGGAACGTGGGCCGGGCCGTATTGCTTTTCACCGCTACACGACGAGGAAGCTGAGCATGAGACTGATACGCCTGAACCTGCGGGGCCGCGTGATCGTGATGATCACGGCGTTGATCTCCGCGCTTGGGCTGGCCGGCATCGCCTACGGCGCGTTCGTCCGTCTGCCGGCCTCGGGCCAGCAGGTCAACGACGACCCGCCGACGATCGACCCGGGACAGAGCGCGGGGCTGAGCGACCTCACTAGCGGGTCGCTCGTTGCGGGCAAGCCGCGCGTCCCGTGGGCGGCGTTCGCGCAGAACGACCCGAGCGGCAGCCGGCAGATCTTCGTCCGCGCCTTCAAGCAAGGGCAGTGGCTCACCGAAGGCTTCCCGCAGTCGCTGAACGAGGACTCGACGCAGGTCGCGAACGCCCCCTCGATCGACTTCACGGGGACGAATCGGACCGTGCCGTGGGTCGCGTGGGTGGAGCCGAGCACGAGGCTCCACGCGGTGCAGCAGATCTTCGCGAGTCGCTTCGCCGCAGAGACTGGCGCACAAAACGGCGGCCAGTGGGTGCACGAGGGGCAGCAGGTATCCGGCACTGCGCCGTCGTTGAATATCAACACCGACCGCGACGCCGACGCTCCGTCCCTCATCGGTGGGACGACGACACCCGGCGCGAACCCGGTGCCGTGGGTCACCTGGCAGGAGGCCGACAACGGCAGGACGACCGGCGCGAGCGGCGCTGCGACGAAGCCGAAGCAGCAGGCAAACTCGACCTTCCAGATCTTCGTCTCGCACGCGGTCCCGGCGTCGGGCGGCGCGTGCCCGGCCGGCACCAAGCCCGCGCACGGGACGAAGAGCGTCGGTAAGTTCTGCTTTCAGCAGGTCGGGATCGACCGGGTGGCGGGGCCAACCGCGCGACACCTCGACCCGTCGTTGAACGTGGATCCGTCGCGCGACGGGATCCAGGCCGACATCGCATTCACCGGTGCCCACGACGCGGTGCCGTGGGTCGTCTGGTATGAGAACTCCGACAACGGCAAGGTCACCGACAAGCTCTTGAACGCCGACATGGTGTTCGCCGCGCGCGGGATCGCCGACCCGAGCGGCGACGGCGGCTTTCACTGGCAGGTGGTGGGGCTCGGCACGGCCGGCAGAACCTCCAGCCAGGACATCCTCAACCGCAGCGGCCCGAATCGCGCCGGCGACTGCGCGAGCGGCCAGGCGATCGAGCTCCGGTGCTCGCTCGACGCCGACCAGACGCTGTCGGACGCCCGTGCGCTCACCGACGGCAACGGTGCGGAGAACCCGCAGGTGACCGCCGGGACGATGGCTCCCGGTAAGCCAACCACGCCCTGGGTTACCTGGGATGAGAGCACCACCAACGGCGGTCAGCACGCGGTGTTCGTGGCCCGGCTCGACCACGCGGGCGACCACTTCGACCTGCTCAACAACGGCCAGCCGATCTCGAACTCCGGGCTCGAGTCCACGCGGCCCGACATCGTCTTCAGCCACAACACGCCGTACGTCACCTGGCGCGAACAGCTCTCGAGAACGCAGGCGCTGACGTTCGTCGGCCACTTCGCAGGCAACCCGGCGAACCCCGTGTTCGAGCTCGACACGCCGAGAGGGATCCCGTCAACTCCGACCCGCCGGTCAGACGACGATCTGACCGATATCCGCCCGCCGATCGCTTCGACCTGCCCCGACGACCCGTTCACCGCCGACGGTTCGGCGTGCCAGGGCGGCTCGATCGGCACGCCGTTCTTCGCCTACAACCGTGGCAGCTCGCATCGGCAACTGCTCGCCCAGGGCTACACGCCCGGCGTCGTCACCACGGGGGCGGCATCAGCGGTTACCCCGAGCTCCGCGACCGTCCGGGGCGCGGTGAGCACCGACGGCGCGGACGCGCTCGTCCACTTCGACTACGGCACCAGCCCGTCGTACGGGCGGAGCACCACGGCCCAGCTGCTGCCGCCCGCGGCCGGCGTGAGCACCCCAATCTCCGCCTCACTGGCAGGGCTGCCCCCGGGGACGAAGATCCACTACCGGGCGGTCGCACAGACCGACTTTGGGACCGTCGATGGCGCGGATGAGACGTTCACGACCGCTCCGCCCCCGGCGGTCGCCGTCCTCGCCTCCGGTAAGACCGAGCCGGTCGAGGCCGAACCATCCGGTCGCCGTGCCGCGGAACAGGCTGTCCTGTTGGCCCGGAGATAAGCCCGCGACGGTTGGCAGTGTGGTCGAACAGGTGGACGTACGTCGCCTTAGTGGTAGCGGTCGAAGTCGGTCGGCCAGGGCAGCGGGAACAGGTGCCGGAAGGGACGGGCGTTCGCGATCACCTCGGCGAAGGCCGGCCGCTGAGCAAGCGCGCGGTAGTACCGGGTCAGCTGCATGTGAGCGCCCTCATCCCACGGATGAATCGCCAACGCGTAAAACAGTCCCGGTGCGGCCGCGCAGTCGGCGATCGTGAACGTGTCGCCTGCGAGGAATTCGTTAGCGGCAAGCTGCGTCTCGAGCATTCCGTACGCCATCTCGAGCCGTTCTCGCTCCCGCTGCACCACGCGATCGTCGAAGCGCTCCTCGATCGTGTCGGAAACGATCGCCTGAACGGCGTCGGAGATGTACTGGTCGCAGACGCGATCCCACAGGCGAGCCTCCAACGAGGGCACCAATCGCGCGCCGGCGACGTGCTCGATGATGATCGAGGTCTCGCCGATCACCTGGTCGTCGTCGCGCAGCACTGGGATCGACGCCGGCGGCCAGAGCTCGGCCAGGTCGGCTCGGTCGAAATCACGCTGCTCCTCGAGCACGTCGTAGCGGACGCCGAGTTCGTTCAGCGCGACCAGCACTTTCTGGCAGTAGAGCGCAAAAGGGTGTTCGTAGAGGATGAGCATCTCGCCTTCTCCAGTCGTCGCGGTCGATCAACCAACCCCAGAGACTGTCGGCGACCGCGAAACTCATCGGGGAGTGTGGGATCCTGGCGTCTTGGCAAGAGCTGAGCACAGGAGAGTCGCTGAGGCATGGAGCAGCAGACGTTCATTCGGCCGGACGGCAACGAGAAGGTAACGGGCGTCGGGCGGTACACCGCCGACTTGACGGTCGCCGGGCAGCTGTATGCGCAGTTCAGGTACGGCGATCACACGCGTGCGCGGATCGCATCGATCGATACCTCGCGCGCGCGAGCGCTGCCGGGCGTCTTCGCGGTCCTGACGCATGAGGACGTGCCCGACGTGCTCTATGGCCAGCTCGTCAAGGACCGCCGACTGTTCGCCAGGGAGGAGGTGCGCTACGAGGCGGACGTGATCGCGGCCGTGGCGGCGAGGACGCCGGAAATCGCTCAGGAGGCGGTCGGCCTGATTGAGATTGAGTACGAGCCGCTGCCGCCCGTGACTGACCCGGAGCTGGCGCTGGCACCGGACGCGCCGCTGGTCCACTTGGACTGGAGCTCCTACGAAGCCGAAGACGGGATGGTCCGTGACGGCAACATCCTCGGGCACTCGACGATCGTCAAGGGAGACGCGGCCGCTGCCATGGCCCGGGCCGACGTCGTCGTGAAGAGCCGCTACGTCGCGGATGGTTCGCACGGGGTGCCGATCGAGCCGAGGGCGATCGTCGCGGATTGGCAGGGCGACCGCGTAACGGTCTGGTCGTCGACGCAGACGCCGTTCATCGCCCGGAGCGGGGTGGCCTACACGCTCGGGATCCCGGAGTCCAAGGTACGGATCATCGTTCCGCTGCTCGGAGGGGGGTTCGGCTCCAAATGCGACTTTCACTACGAGGCCCACCTCGCTGCGCTGGCGCGCGCGGCGGGACGGCCGGTGAAGCTGGTGTTCTCGCGCGAGGAGGAGTTCATCGCTCCGGACCATCGCCGCGAGAGCATCGCTGTCGACCTCGAGACTGGAGTCCTTCGCGACGGCACCATGGTCGCCCGGCGCGGGCGGCTCGTCCTCGACAGCGGCGCGTATTGCGGCGAGGGCGGCTTCTTCGCGCAGCTGGCGGCGATGCACGCCTGCGGCCCCTACGTGATCGAGACCGTCGACATCGACTCGAAGCTCGTCTACACCAACAACCAGCCGTCGGGGTCGATCCGCGCCCCCACAGCGCCGCAGACCTGCTGGGCGGTCGAGCAGCACATGGACGAGATCGCGGCGGCGCTCGAGATGGACCCGGTCGAGCTGCGCCGCCGGACGCTGATCGAAAACGGATCCACGAGCCCGATGGGCCAGGTGTTCGGACCCCTGGGGATGAAGGAGACGCTCGAGCGCGCGCTCGAGATGATCGGCTACGGGGAGGAGCTGCCCGAAAACGAGGCGGTCGGCGTGGCCTGCGGTTGGTGGCCGTCGTTTGGCGTCGAGTCAGGGGCGTATGTGAAGCTCAACGCCGACGGGACCGGAACGATCGTCACGGGCGCCCAGGAGAGCGGTACCGGCGCCGTGATGGGGCTGCCCCTGATCGCCGCGGAAGTGCTCGGGATGCGTCCCGAGGATTTCTCGATCCTCTACCAGGACACCGATGCCGGGCCGTGGGACATGGGCTCGTCGGGTTCGCAGACGACGTTCAACAATGGACGCGCGGTCGGCGAGGCCGCGAAAGAGGTCCGCGAAAAGCTGTTGGAACTCGCCTCCGAGAAGCTCGAGATCGACCCGCTCGACCTCGAGTTGGTCGACGGCGCCGTGCGGGTCAAAGGGTCGCCGCAGAAGGCCGTCACGATTACCGAGCTCACGGGGACGGGCACCGCGATCCTCGGCAAGGGGTCGGGCCCGGTGCCGGATACCCCGGAGTGCAACCCCGACAGCGGCTGTATCGGCAGGCTGGGCATGGAATCGTTCCTCGAGCCGCAGCTGATCACGCAAGCCGCGCACGTGAAGGTCGACCCGGAGACCGGCGTCGTGCGCGTGCTGCGCGTCGCCGCGGCGCACGACTCGGGGACGATCCTGAACCGGATCGGCGCGGACGGACAGGTGCGCGGCGGAGTGGTGATGGGGATCGGGCAGGCCCTCAGCGAGGGCATGCAGCTCGACCCGTCCGGCCGCCAGCTCAATCCCCACCTGCTCGACTACAAGCTCGTGACCTCGGCCGACGCGCCGCCGATCGAGATCGCCTGGGTCGAGACGCCAGCCGTGAACGGCGGTCCGAATGGTTCCAAGGGGGTCGGCGAGCCGCCGAGCGTGCCCACGCCGGGAGCGGTCGCCAACGCGATCGCGAAGGCGACCGGAAGGCGCGTTCACCGGCTGCCGATGACCCCCGAGCGGGTCTGGGAGGCGATGCAGTGAGCCGCTCACTGGTGGTGGCATCCACCGTCGAAGACGCCGTGCGCGAGCTGGCCGGCGGCGCCCGCGTGGTCGCCGGCGGTACGGATCTGGTGGTCGGCGCGCGGCAGGGCAAAGCACCGCTCCCGGACAGCCTCGTGGCGATTCATCGGCTCGAGGAGCTACGGCGGATCGACGAAGCGGGCGGATCCCTGAAGTTCGGCGCGCTCGCCACGCACGCCGAGCTCGCTGCTCATCCGGTCGTGCGTTCGCGGCTGACGGCGCTCGCCGATGCGAGCGGGATCATCGGCTCGCACGCCACGAGAGCGTTTGGGACGATCGGCGGCAACCTGATGAACGCCTCGCCGGCGATGGAGACCGGCGGGCCGCTGCTCTGCTTCGACGCGACGGTCACGCTCCGCTCGCAGGCGGGCGCGCGCACCATCGCGCTCGGCGAGCTGTTCGCCGGCCCCGGCGTCACGACGGCGGATCCCGGCGAGCTGCTGGAGGAGGTGGAGGTGCCGCTGCCGCCGCCGGGCACGGGCAGCGCTTACGTGCGGCTCGAGTACCGCCGCCAGATGGAGATCGCGGTGGTCGGGGCGACGGCGGCGCTGGCGCTCGAGGCAGGACGTGTAGCCAATGCCCGGGTCGCCATCACCGCGCTGGCGCCGACCATCCGCCGAGTCGCCGAGGCCGAGGCGGCGCTCACGGGGAGCGACGGCGGAGTCGACGCGGTCGCGGTGGCCTCGCGAGCCGTCGGCATTGCGACGCAGCCCATCTCGGACGTGCGCGCATCGGCCGACTACCGGCGTGCGATGGCCGCCGTGATCGGCCGCCGGGCGATCGAGGTGGCGCTCGCACGGGCACGCGGCGAGCATGTTCCCGTGCCCGCAAGCCCCGCCTTACATGGAGGTCTGAGGTGAAAGTCGCCGCCACTCTGCGAGTTAACGGAATCGACTACCCGGTCGAGATCGAGCCATACCTGAGCCTGCTGCGCGCCGTCCGCGAGCACGTCGGGCTCACCGGCGCGAAGGAGGGCTGTGACGACTCCGAGTGCGGCGCCTGCATGATGCTGCTCGACGGCCAGCCGGTGAACTCATGCTCATATCTCGCGCTCCAAGCCGAGGGGCGCGAGATCAAGACGGTCGAAGGACTGTCTCCGCCCGGCAAACTCAGCGGGCTGCAGCAGGCGTTCCTCGAGCACGGCGGCGTGCAATGTGGCTTCTGCACGCCGGGGATGCTGATCTCGGCGACAGCGCTCCTGCGCCGGACCGCCGCTCCGTCCGAAAACGAGGTGCGACTCGCCCTGGGCGGGAATCTCTGCCGCTGCACCGGGTACGAGGGCATCGTCAACGCGGTGCTGGCGGCCAGCGCCCCCCTTGACCGGCACGGGGCGAGATAGGATCCACCGTCGATTGGATTTGTCGGGGTGGACAGGAGGGTGATGTGATGAGCGTGATCAGGTCGGGAGCAAGCTTGGCGCGTTGGCCCTGGCGGATCGGGCTGATGGTGATCATCGTCGCGTGCTTCACCGCCTCGCGCGCCGCGGCCGACTATCCCAACGTGTCGAAGTTCATCCCCGCCAGTCCGGGCGGCGTAATCCCAATGAACCGCCCATTCGGCGACGACTTCATCGATTCGATCGAGATCCACGACACGGAGGGCGACTACCCGTCGATGGTGTTCGCCTTCACCAACCCGGATTCAGCGTCAGCGGTGCAGTACGCCGTCACCGGTGAGGTCAACTCCTCCGATCCCGCGGTCACGCAGTTCGTCGCCGACAAGAACGGGACTAAGCAGGTCAACAACTTCTGGTACAACCAGTACGGGATCGGCGTCGAGCACGTCGGGTTTGCGGTCGCGCCGGCGGGCTACTACACACAGGAGCTCTACGAGCGGTCGGCCGATCTCGTCGGGTGGGTTGCGTGGAAGTACCACATCCCCCTGGACCGGGCTCACATCCTCGGGCACGACAACATCCCAAACTCAGTGGGCGATGAGCACGTCCAGCACTGGGATCCCGGCCCGGCGTGGGACTGGCCGTACTACATGTCCCTCGTCCGTGCGGCGTATAAGCGCTGGTCGCACAACGCCCCGCCACCGCGCCCGGAGATCCCCGCCCGATACACAAAGCCCACCAAGAAGATCCGGGCGATCTCGGTCGGCGACAAGTACGCTTCGGCCCGCGATTGGTTCCTCTGGACCACGGGGTTCGTGCAGGGGTTCACGAACGTCTACGCCGACGACCACGGGCGCCCGGCGCTGAGCACGCTGGTCAGGGGCGCGAGTGACCCGACGACCTACACGCCTTCGACGAAGATCGGGGAGCCGGCGAAGTTCAACGAGCTGGACTTCTCGTGCGACAACTTTCCCTGGGCGATCATTCCAAACACTCCGTTCGTGCTGTCGGAGGTCTCGGTCAGCGACCTCCGCGCCAAGGCGTCCTGGGGAGAGGAATTCGCGCTGCTGGGCCGTAAGCGGGTCGGCGGTGCCCTCTACGACGAGATCAACTTCAACGGGACGGTCGGGTGGGTGCTCGACTCCGACACCAGCAACGGCTGGGGCGCGCTTGTGCGGTTCCGCGGTGGATCCCACCCGACGACGCTGTTCAGCGGTCCGGAGTATCCCGCCGAGTATCTGGGCAAGTCCCTGGACACGCGGATGTGCCCGGATGCCACCTACGGGTTCAGTCGAGCCGGGCAGACCTACGTTTCCCAGCTCAAGCGCTTCTCGCAGGGCCAGTTCTGGTACCAGATCGATTACAACCACAGGGTCGCCTGGATTCCGGCCGACGAAGTGACCGTTTCCACCGCGTAGCCCGCAAGCCGCGAGCGCTTCCGTGCGGGCTGTCGCGTTGTGAGGCGCCTTTTGCTTGGGACGGGGGTGGCTGGGGGCGGTCGCCGCGTGAGTGGGTGTCGTGGCCGGCGGCTCGGCGCGCCATCCCTTGGGCGGATTATCAAGAACCTACAATTTCTGTGAGGGTTTCCGACCTCGGACGAGCCTTCTTGCGGGCAGATATGTGTCCGATGGTCAGCAGACTGAGGTTTCGAGCCTGCAGGAGATGAGGGCGATGGGAATCTGTCAGATATAGCCCGACAGATCCCCCACGGCCCCATAAATCTGAGGGTTTTGTTGGGATCAGCGCATATCACAAAAGTACAAAGCCGCCGGGCCACGCACCCGTCGGTGCGGCCGTGCTGCGGGCCCTGCCGCCCGGCCCATGAGCCCCACGGCAGCGCCGAAACCGACGGTCCGCATCCCTATCCCCGATAAGCCCGCCCACGTTCCGACACGCGGGCGCCACCGTGGTGCGAGGCCAGGGGAGGCAGCGGCGCGAGTGCCCGGTGAGATCGCCGGCCGGGGCGCCGCGTCATCATCGACGAGCACTGATCCCGGAAGGACGGAATCATTCGTCTAGTCGGCGAGCAGGCTGGCGCGCCACCGCGATGAGCGATAGGCGCTGAGATATCCGCGGAGGTTGGGATTGCTATTTGCCCGACCGGCTCCGCCCGGCGATGCTTCCCGGCGTGACGATCGCCGACGTGATTGGGACCGAGCCGCTACCGACGCTGATCGGTGGCGAGCGGGTACTCGCGGCGCGCGGCGACCTGATCGACTCGACCAACCCGGCGACGGGGGAGGTGATCGCACGGTTTCCGCGGTGCGATGAAGCTGACGTGGACGCCGCGGTCCGTGCCGCCGAGCGGGCGCAACCGTCGTGGGCCGCCGCGCCGGCGGGGGAGCGGGCGGGGGCGCTGTACCGGCTGGCCGACGTGATCGAGGCGCGCGGCGAGGAGCTGGCCGCGATCGACGTCGCCGACAACGGCAGCCCGATCCGCGAGATGCGCAACGACAGCCGGATCTCGGCCGAGTGGGTCCGCTACCAGGCGAATCTGGCGCTGAGCGTGCGCGGGGAGACGATCCCCGTGGCGCACGACCGCCTGGACTACACGGTCCGCCAGCCGTACGGCGTCGTGGGAAGGATCGTCCCGTTCAACCACCCGCTGATGTTCGCCACGTCGAAGATCGCGGCACCGCTCGTGGCGGGGAATACGGTCCTCGTCAAGCCCAGCGAGCACACGTCGCTGTCGATACTGGCGCTCGTCGACGACCTGCGCGAGATCTTCCCGCCCGGGGTCGTCAACCTGGTCACCGGGTTCGGCTCCGAGGCGGGCGACGCGCTGGTCGCGCATCCTTCCGTGCGGCGGCTCGCGTTCACCGGCCATGCCGACACTGGGCGGGCGATCCAGCGGCGCGCCGCCGAGGTCGCGGTCAAGACCGTGACGCTCGAGCTCGGCGGGAAGAACCCGATTGTCGTGTTCGAAGACGCCGATCTCGAATCGGCGATCGCCGGAGCGCTGCGCGGGATGAACTTCACGTGGCAGGGTCAGTCGTGTGGATCGACGTCGCGGCTGATCGTGCATGAGGCAATCCACGAAGAGCTCGTCGAGGCGCTCGTCGAACGGATGGAGGGGCTGCGCAGCGGGATGCCCGACCGCGAGGACACCGACACGGGCGCGATCGTCAACGTCCAGCAGCTGGACAAGGTGCGCAGGTACATCGAGATCGGTCATGGCGAGGGGGCGAAGCTCGTCGCCGGTGGCGGCCCGCCGGACGACCCCCAGCTCGCCGGCGGCAATTTCATCCGCCCGACCCTATTCGACGACGTCGAGCCAGATGGCCGGCTCGCCCAGGAGGAGATCTTCGGTCCGGTGCTCGCGGCGATGACGTTTCGGGACTACGACCACGCCCTGCGGATTGCGAACCGCATTCGGTTCGGGCTCACGGCCAGCGTGTTCACCAGCGATCTGAGGACCGCGCACCGCTTCGCCCGCGACGTCGAGGCCGGCTACGTGTGGGTCAACGACAGCTCTCGCCACTTTACGGGCACTCCGTTCGGGGGGTTCAAGGACTCGGGCATCGGGCGCGAAGAGGACCTCGGGGAGCTGCTCTCCTACACGCAGCTCAAGAACGTCAACGTTCTTCTGGCCTGAGCCCGGGCGGCTTGCGCCGCGCCCGGTAGCGCCGCGCCTTGCGCCGCCCTGCCCGACGGCGCCGCGCCTTGCGCCGCCCCGCCCGGCGGCCGTCTACGATGGGTGGCCGAGGACGGGAGCATGATGGCGTTCGATCTCAGGTTCACACTGCACAAGCTCAGCGTCTTCTGCCAGGTGGTGGAGTCAGGTGGTGTGGGGCGCGCCGCCGAGATGCTGTACGTCGCCCAGCCCGTCGTCACCGCTCACATCCGCTCGCTCGAGGAGCGGCTGGGCACGCAGCTGTTCGAGCGCAACGGCCGCCAGACCCGACTCACGCCGGCGGGCGATGCGGTGTACCACTGGGCGCGGGAGACGCTGACCCGCGCGCGCGAGCTCGAGCGCGAGCTGGGCGGGCTCGGAGACGGCTCCACCGGGGCGGTGTCGATCGCCGCGAGCATGTCGATCGGCAGCTACCTACTGCCGCCGATCCTCAGCGACTTCCGTCGCGATCGGCCGCTGGCGGCGGTATCGCTGACCGTCACCGATCCCGAGCACGCGCTCGAGGCGACGGCTACCGGAGTCGCCGACTTCGCGGTGATCCTGGCCGATCAGCTCCCGGAGGCGGGGTTGTTCGACGCGGAGATCCTCGGCCGGGAGGAGCTGGTGCTCGTGGTCGCGCCCGATTCGGACATGGCGGGCGAACGGATCAGCATCGAGGCTGCCCGGGCCATCCCCTACATCGCCTCTCCCCGGGACCACGTCCGGCGCGAGCTCGTCGACGGCCAGCTCCGCCGTGCGGGACTCGACGGCCTCGAGGTCGTGATCGAGCTCGGCCATCCGGAGGCGATGAAGCGCGCCGTCCGTCAGGGACTTGGGGCTACCGTCCTGTTCCGCAGCGCGGTGCGCGACGAGCTCGCGGCGGGGGTGCTGCGAGAGGTTCAGATCATCGGCACTCACCTCGACGTGCCGATCCACTTGGTCCGGCGACGGCGCAAGCGCCTTTCGGCTCTGCAAGAGCATTTGCTCGGCTTCGTTCGCGAGCGCGTCGGACTCGAGCTCGGCGCGATGCCCAGCACACCGCGCCTGCACATCGACGTTGTGTAGAAACCCATAGCCGAATAGGTATCTTTCGCGGCCAGAGAAGCTATTTGCGGTTATGAGTTTGCCTGCCTAGGCTCGGCGCGTGACCGAGTCGCAGCTCACCCGCTTGCCGTTCGCGCAATTCACGCCGGAGCTGCAGAGGCTGCTCGCTCCCCGGGTCAGACGTCTCGGCTACCTCGGGGAGTTCTACTCGGTCGCCGGCCACCAGCCCGGGGCGTTGGCGCACTTCTACCGCTTCACCGAGAGCCTCAAGGACGCGCTCCCTTGGCGGCTCACCGAGGTCGTGGCGCTGACCGTGGCCGCGCTGACGGGGAACGCGTATGAGCGCGTCCAGCACGAACGACTCGCGCTCCGGCTGGGCATGGACGGCGGCACCGTCCGCGCGCTGGCGCGAGGGGAGGCGGAGGGCGTCGCCGCGCTGGACGGCGCCGAACGAGCGGCGGCGCGCCTCGCGCGGGCGATGGTGGAGAGCCTCGGTCACACTGCGCCTAAGGCGCTCTCGGAGCTGACGGAGAGCACGAATGAGCCCGTGGCCGTCGGCTGCGCTCTGCTCGCCGGGCGCTACCTGGCCCACGCCGCGATCAGCGGCGCGTTCGGTCTGCGCCCGCCCGTCGATTCCCCCTTCGCACAAGCCGCGCCCGCGGATGCCTGAGCCCCACTTCATCGCCGCCGACCAGGTAAGCGAGGCGCTCGATCTGCCGTTGGCGATCGACGTGCTCGAGGCCGCATTCGGCGAGCAGAGCCGTGGCGCCGCGGAGACGATGCGGCGCGCTCATCTCCAGGACGGCGAGAAGATCCTGCACGCGGTCGGCGGACGGCTCGGTGAGGTCGCCGGAACGAAGACCTGGCTCTACACGCCGGGTGGGGCCGCGCCGCTGCTGATCCTGTTCTCGTGCGCGGACGGGCGGGTGCTCGCGGTCGTGGAGGCGTTCGCGTTCGGTCAGCTGCGGACGGCCGGGGTCGCGGGACTGGCGACGAAGCTGCTGGCGCGCCCGAACGCGAAGGCGTTCGCCCTGCTCGGGACCGGGCGCCAGGCGCTCAGCCAGGCGCGCGCGGTCGCGACCGTCCGCGACATTCAGGAGATCCGCTGCTTCGGCCGCGACCCCGAGCGGCGCGCGCGGCTCGCGGCGACGATCGAACACGAGCTGAACATCGGCGTGGAGCAGTTCGCCGACGCCGACGAGGCGGCGGCCGGGGCCGACGTCATCACGACGATCACGCGCGCCCCCGATCCCGTGCTGCACGGCGCCGGCGTCGCGCGCGGCGCGCACATCAACGCGATGGGGAGCATCGTCCCGACCCGCCGTGAGCTCGACACCGACGTGGTCGCGCTGGCCGATCGGATCGTCGTCGACTCGCTCGAGCAGGCTGCGTCCGACGCCGGCGAACTGCTGGCCGCCGAACGGGCCGGAGTGCTCGAGCCCGCGACCGTGCGATCGCTCGCGCAAGTGGCGGGCGAGTCACGTCCCGTCCGTGACCCACTCGAGATCACGCTGTTCAAGTCACTCGGCGTCGGGCTGGCGGATGTCGCGCTCGGCGTCGAGCTGCTGAGGCGAACGGCGCCCCACCTGCTCTCACCGATGACAACGCTCACCTGAGGAGGAAGGTCGATGTCCAGCCAAGCCAAGCGCTTCGAGTTTCCAGACGGGCAGCCCGATCCGGCGCTGCTGATCGACCGGTCGGGGAGACCGAGAGCCGAGTACCGGCCGCTGAAGCCGGTGATCGTCAAGGGCTCCGAGATTGAAGCGGAGATCCAGCGCCTGGGTGAAGGGCCGTTTCGCGGCTCGCGCCGCACCACGATCGTGCACCCGGCGCTGACCGGAAGCATGAGTCTGTACCCGGCGGTGTCGGTGTCGATCAACGTGCTGCTGCCCGGTGAGCGGACGCCGCCCCACCGTCACAACAGCTCGGTGGTCAACTTCGGGATCCGCGGCGGCGGCACGTCGATCATCGGTGGCCGCACGATCGAGTGGGGCGAGTACGACACCTTCAGTACGCCGCCGTGGGCGATCCACCAGCACATCAACGACACCGATGACCTGCAGGTCCGCCTCAGCTACTCCAACAGTGGGCTGCTCGAGCTGCTCGGCGTCCACGTGGTCGAGGAGACCGGCGATCTGGATCCCAACCAGCCGCTGGGCGACCCGAGCAAGGAGCGCGAGCAGAGCGAACGGGGGGAGACGATCGGCGACGACGGCGCGGCGCTGCTCACCTACGAGCAGCTGATCTCGCCCGAGCCGCCGTACCAGGTGGCCCTGCATTGGCCGTGGCACGTGCTGCAGACGCGCCTCGAGAAGCTGAAGTCGCTGGGCCAGGAGTACAAGGGTCGACGTCTGTTCCTGATGTACGACCGCACGACCGGGCGCACTCAGGGAACGACCGCGACGTTCTTCGCGACGATCACCGTCCGCCCGGCAGGGATCGTCGACGTTCCCCATCGCCACACCTCGGCGGCGGTCAACTACATCTTCGCCGGCAAGGGGTGGAGCATCGTCGGCGGCGAGCACTACGAGTGGGAGGCCGGCGACTTGATGCTGACGGCGCCCGGCTGGATGATCCACGGACACGCCTCGCACGAGAACGTCGACGACGTGTACGAGCTCACGATCCAGGACTCGCCGCTGCAGATCGCACTCGGCAGCCTGCTGTGGATCGAGAACCTGAAAGGACGTACCGAGGCGCTTGGGGTGACCGACGGGTTCGAGACCAACCGCCAAGAGCTCGTCGGGCAGACATGAGCGGCCCAGAGTGGCTGCGCGGCTCGGCTACGCCGCTGATCACGCCGTTTCGCGACGGGGCGGTCGACTACGACGCGTTCGAGGCGCTGGTCGACCGCCAGGCCCGAGCCGGGAGCGACGCGGTGGTGGTGACCGGCACGACCGGCGAGCCGACGAGCCTCAGCCGGGCCGAGCGGCTGGAGCTCGTGCACCGCGCGTGCGACACGGCCGGCGGTCGTCTCCCGGTGATCGCCGCGACCGGGAGCGCCAACCATGACGACACGCTGGAGCTGACGCGGGCCGTCGCGGCGGCCGGTGCGGACGCGGTGCTGGTCGTGTGCCCCGCGTTCGTGCGCCCGAGCCAAGCCGGCCTGGTCGAGCACTTCTGCGAGACCGCGACCGTCGCCGACGGCATCCCGCTGCTCATCTACAACATCCCCGGGCGGGCCGCGGTGGCGATCACGGTGGCCGCGGTGACGCGCATCGCCGAGCGGGCGCCGAACCTCGTCGGCCTCAAACACGCCTCGCCAGACCTCGACTTCGTCACCGACGTCCTGGCGGCCCTCGGTGAGGACTTTCGCGTGTTCTGCGGCCTGGAGAGCTACACGTACCCGATGCTCGCGCTCGGCGGCGCCGGCGCGATGAGCGCGGTCGCGAACCTGTTCCCCGAACGGGTGAAGGCCCTGTGCGCGGCGGTCGTCGAGGGCGACCACGCGACTGCGCTGGCGCTGCACAGGCAGTTGTACGCCGTCAACCGCGCGATCTTCCTCGATACCAATCCCGTACCGCTCAAGTACATGCTCCGCCGGTGCGGGGTCGCCCGCGAGGAGGTCCGACTGCCGCTCGTGCCTGCGGGGCCGGAACTGCGCGCCGAGCTGGACCGCGTGCTCAGCGAGCTGGGCCCGATGCTCGATGAGCTGGACCCGATGCTCGCTGAGCAAGATGCGCCCGTCCCCGGCTGACCGAAGCGGCCCGACCTAGCAGGCGAACGGTGATCTACGACGTCGAGGTCGTCCGGAACATCCTGATCCCGCTTAGGAACGAGGGCTGCGACCTCGCCGCCGACCTGTTCCTCCCGCGGGGGGCGCCGCCCGGGCCGGCGCTCGTGACCCTGCTGCCCTACCACAAAGACGGAGAGGTCGGCATCGAGCAGTGGTCGGCGAACCGCTATTTCGCCGCCCGCGGCTACGCGACGCTGCTGGCGGATTTTCGCGGGACGGGTAGCTCGGGCGGCCGGGCCCGGCCGCCGCTCGATCTGGGCGACGCCGAGGACGGCGCCGCGGTCGTGCAGTGGACCGCGGCGCAGCCGTGGTGCGACGGCCGGGTGGGGATGTGGGGCCGCTCGCAAGGCGGGATGATCGCCCTGCAGACGGCGACGCTCCGCCCTCCGGCCCTCAAGGCGATCGTGGCCATCGGCGCGTTCATCGACGCCGAGCTCGACGTCGTGCACCCGCGCGGGTTGCGCGGCTGCTTGACCCCGCTCGGGTGGGGAATCACGAACCTGTTGCGGCAGCTGATGCCGCCGTTGACGATGGACGCGGCCGGCCGCTGGGAGCGCATCTGGCGCGAGCGCCTCGACGTGGTCGAGCCGTACCTGCTCGACCTCTACCGACACGCGCCCGGGGATCCCGGATGGCGGGAGCGCGCGGTCGACGTGTCGGGGGTCGAGGTCCCCACGTTCTGCGTCACCGGCTGGCGTGACGTGTTCCTCGACGCGTCGCTGCGGGCGTTCGAGCGCATCAGCGCGCCGAAGAAGCTACTGCTCGGGCCGTGGATGCACGCACGCCCGGACGAGGCGCCAGCGGACGCAATCGACTTTCTGGCGGCGATGGCGACGTGGTGGGATCACTGGCTGCGGGGGATCGACAACGGGACCGAGCGGGAGCCGCCGCTCACCGTCTTCATCCAGGGAGCGGGTGAGTGGCGCCGCTTCCACGTCTGGCCCGCCACGGAGCCGTTACTCCTGCGCACCGGAGCCGAAGGTCACCTCGGCCAGCCCACCGACGACACCCGCGCGACGGTGCCCGGCGTGGTGTCGGTGCCGGCCGACCCGACCGTCGGCGTCGGCTCCGGGCTCTGGTACTACCCGTCGCCGGGTTGGGGGTTTCCCACCGACCAGGCCGACGACGATCGCCGCTCAGCTGCGTTCACCACCGCGCCCCTGGCCGAACCGCTGCGGATCCTCGGCCGGGCCCGCGTCCGGGTGCGGCTCCACGCGGCGACTGGCGCGCGAGGCACCGTCGTCGCCAAGCTCGCCGATGTTGATCCGCGTGGGCGGTCGGTGATCATCGCCGCCGGGGCGAAGCCCGCGCACGAGGCAGACCGCGATGGCCTGTTGACGATCGAGCTCACGCCGACTGCCTACGAGGTCCAGCCCCGCCACGCGCTCCGCTTGGCGCTCGCCGGCGCAGATTTCCCGCGGCTGTGGCCTGACCCCGAACCGACACCACTCGCGATCGTGTGTGGTTCACACCATCATGCAACGCGGCTGGAACTCCCGACCGCACCGGGGCAACACGGGGGCGACACGTCCGAGCCGCTCCCACCCGTGCCACCGCCCGGCCTGCCGCCACAGGTGATCCTGTCCCAGCCGCCGCGCTACACGGTGGGGCGCGAACTGATCGACGACGCCGCGACGGTCTCGATCCAGAGCAACCGGCTGATCAGATCGATCGACGGTGTCAGCACAGTCAGGCTCGATCACCTGGTGTCCGCCACCGTCCCCCGAAGCCGGCCGTCGGGCGCGCGGCTCAGCGGGGTTTCCGCCGCGGAGATCACAACGCCGGACGGTCCGATCCGGGTGCGCGCCGAGGCGCTCGTCACGGGCGCATACGCGACGGCACGCGGCGAGATCGCCGTCGGCGAACAGGAGATTTTCAGGAGGACCTGGACGGCGCCATTCGGCGATAGTCATACAGCTATCTAGCAGTGCGTAGAAGCGTATTTGACCTATGAGATGGTGCTTCATACAGTCGCGCTCCAAGGTAAGGAAACCCCCGAACCGGAGGAGAGACGTGAAGTCAACGAGGCTGACCGCGGCCATCGCGGCTGCGGTCCTATCGACTGCGCTCGCGGCATGCGGGAGCAGTTCCAGCAATTCCAAGTCGGCGACCGCCGCGACTACGGTGGCGTCGTCGGGTTCGCCCGCGTCGTCGGCGAGCGGGGGGGCCGCGCCGATCAAGATCGGTGCCATCGAAGCGGATAGTTCGTCGCTGCCCTCCGGCATCGCCCCCGAGGCGACCGCGGCCGCGCAGGCGCGGGTCGACGAGATCAACGCCGCCGGCGGGATCAACGGCCACAAGCTCGAGCTGATCAACTGCAACGACGACGCGAGCCCGAACACGGCCGTGAGCTGCGCCAACTCCGAGCTCGCGGACGGGATCGTCGCGCTCGTCGGGTCGATCGGCCCGGAGACCGCCGGGATCTACCCGATCCTGCAGAAGGCCGGTGTCGCCAGCATCGGGCCGGTGCCGACCAGCCCGGCGATCGGAAACAGCCCGGTCGCGACCTGTTTCACGCCGGCGGTCGCCGGCGGCTTCGTCGCGCTGCCGACGCTGCTCAAGCAACAGGGCGCCAACGTCCAGTCGCTCATCTACCCCAACGACTACGGTCCGGCGAGCCAGCTGCTGGTGACGACCTTCAAGCTCGGCGTCAAGAAGGCCGGCGTCAAGCTCGGGGCGCTCGCAGGCTATCCGTCGACCACGACTGAGTTCGGCCCCGTGGCGGGCACCGCCCTGACCGGGGGCGCGAACGGCGTCGTCGCGTTCGCTCCGGGTGCGACCACGGGTCCGCTGGTCGCCGCGGTGCAAAGTGCCGACCCGACCGCGAAGATCGCGATCGCGGCCTCCGGTTGGCTGCCGTCCGTGGCCAAGTACCTCGGCACCAAGGGCAACGGTGTCCTGGCCGTCGGCTTCCAGGAGCCGCCGACCTCGAGCGCGCCGGGCATCAAGCAGTTCAACACCGATATGAGCAAGTACTCGTCCTCCGCCCCGCGAGACGACTCCTCGATCGGCGCCTGGGCATCGGTGTACGCGTTCCAGGAGATGGCGTCGAAGCTGCCGACGATCGATCGGGCCGATGTGTTGAAGGCGTTCAGCAACTTCTCCAACCTGACCACCGGCGGGATCTTCCCGCCGATGTCGAAGAACCCGAGCAAGCCGTTTACCGGGCTTCCCGGCGACAGTTGCGTCGCCAACCCGACCGTCGTGTTCCAGATCGTCCGTAACGGCCAGCTGTGGCCGGTCAAGGACGGCCAGTTCACCAATCCGTTCGCGTCCTGATAGCGGTTGTAGGAGCCACCTCTAGCGACGGATAACGATGGGCGGCGGCTGGTTCGACATGGTCCTGCTCGGCCTCGGCGTAGGTGCCACCTACGCCCTGGCCGCGCTGGGCATCGTCCTCGTGTATCGCGGCTCGGGGATCGTCAACTTCGCGCAGGCCGGGATGGCGATCGTCGGTGCCTACACGTACAACCAGCTGATCCAGCACGGCTGGGCGGTGGGGCCGGCGATCGCGGCCGGGATCGTCGCCACGGCACTGCTCGGAGCGCTCGTACACAACGTCGTGATGCGCCCACTCCGCGGCGCGTCGCCGTTGATCCGCCTCGTTGCCACGTTGGGGTTGCTGACCGCGATCCAGGGCGGTGCGACGATCATCTACGGCGCCGACACGATCTCGTTCTCGCCACCGCTGTTCAGCACAGCCAACGTCAACATCCTTGGTGGCACGGTGCCGGCGGAGCAGTTGTGGCTGTTCGCGATCGCCGTCGCACTGTCGGCCGTCCTGTGGGCGGTGTATCGGTTCACCACGTTCGGCGTGGTCACCAGCGCCGTGGCGGAAAACTACCTCGCCGCGAGCAGCCTTGGCCGCTCGCCGGAGCTCGTGGCGACGGTCAACTGGGCACTCGGATGCGCGCTGGCGGGCCTGGCCGGGATCCTGATCATTCCGATCACCGGCCTGTCGGTGTCGCAGCTGAGCCTGTTGCTGTACCCGGCGCTCGCCGGCGCGCTGGTCGGCGGGTTTTCGTCGTTCGGGCTGGCGCTCGCCGGCGGCCTCGCCGTCGGCATCGGCCAGTCCGAACTGACGCGCTACGTGTCGGCCGCCGGATGGGCGACCGCGTTCCCGTTCCTGGTGATCGTCGCCGTGCTGGTCCTACGCGGCAAGTCGCTGCCGCTGCGCAGTTTCGTGCTCGACCGGCTGCCGGCGGTCGGCTCAGGACGCGTCCGCCCGCGCGTGCTGGTCGCGGTGATCGCCGGGGTCGCGGTGGCGATCGCGCTGTCGAGCAACCTCTGGGCGGACGCCGAGGTGATCACCGCGACGGGTGCGACCATCGCGCTGTCTTTGATTGTGGTGACCGGCTACGCCGGCCAGGTGTCGCTGGCGCAGTACGCGTTTGCGGGCGTCGGCGCGCTGGTCAGCGCCCAGCTGGCCGCCAACGTCGGGTTGCCGTTCATAGTGGCGCTGATCCTCGCGGTGCTGGCCACGATCCCGGTCGGCTTGATCGTCGGACTGCCAGCGGTCCGGACGCGCGGCGTCAACCTGGCGATCGCCACCCTCGGCCTCGCGCTCGCGATCGAATCGGTCGTGCTCGGGAACCCCACCTACACGGGTGGCCTGGAGGGGCTCGTGGTGACGCCCCCGAGCATCTTCGGGCTGAGCTTCAACGCCGCTGCGCACCCGCAGCGCTACGCGCTCCTGTGCTTCGGCTTCTTCGTCTTGCTTGCGCTCGGCGTGGCCAACCTGCGCCGCGGACGGACCGGCCGCCGTCTGCTCGCCATCCGCGCCAACGAGCGCGCCGCCGCCTCGCTGGGTATCAGCGTACCCGGCGGGAAGCTGTACGCGTTCGGCGTCGGGGCGGCGATCGCCGCGATCGGCGGGGTGCTGCTCGCGTTCCAGACGCCGAACGTGACCTTCGATGCCTACAGCGCGCAATCGTCGATCAATGCAGTCGTCGTGACCGTGATCGGCGGCATCGGCTTCATCGGCGGCTCGCTTCCCGGCGCACTGTCCAATCCGGGCGGGGTGATCGCCACCGCCTTCAACCAATTGTTCGATTGGGGTGAGTACTTCGCGCTCGGCTCTGGCCTGCTGCTGATCGTGGCCCTGATCCAAGCACCGGACGGCGCGATGAAGCAACTGTCGGACCTCGCCGCCGCGCTGCGCCGCCGACTCGGTCGCGGCGAGGCATCCGCGCATGCGCCGGAGCTGCCGACCGCGGCCGCGCTAACCGCATCGGCGGGCACGCTGGAGGTGCGCAACGTCTCCGTCCGCTTCGGCGGCGTGACCGCACTCGACGACTTCTCGCTGACCGTCGAGCCCGGCAAGATCGTCGGCCTGATCGGTCCCAACGGGGCGGGGAAGACGACGCTGATCGACGCCGTGACGGGGTTCACGCGCGGCTCGGGATCGGTCGCGATCGACGGCCGTGATCTGGGTCGCGCGAGTCCGCGGCGGCGCGCCCTCGCCGGGCTCGGTCGCTCGTTCCAGTCGGTGGAGCTGTTCGATGACCTGACGGTCGCGGACAACCTCCGCGTCGCTTCCGACGACCATCGCCCCTGGACGTACCTGACCGACCTCGTACACCCGGGCCGCACCGCGCTCAACCCGACGGCGACGCTGGCGGTCCACGAGTTCGAGCTCGACGACGTGCTCGACCGCCGGCCGAGCGAGCTGCCGTTCGCGCGTCGGCGGCTCGTCGGTATCGCCCGGGCGATCGCCGCCGGCCGCGGGATCCTGCTGCTCGACGAGCCGGCGGCCGGCCTCGACGAGCTCGAGTCGCGGGAGCTCGGCTCGCTTCTGCGACGACTGGCCTCGCAATGGAAGCTGGCGATCCTGCTCGTCGAGCACGACGTCGAGCTCGTGCTGGGAGTCTGCGACGAGGTGGCGGTGCTCGAGTTCGGTCGCAAGATCGCGCACGGGACGCCCGAAGAGGTGCGGCGTGACCCCGCCGTCGTCGCAGCCTACCTCGGCGAGGCGGAGCCGGCCGTCGCCGTGGCCGTGGCCGCGGTGCAGGCGACTGAGGTACGGTCGTGACCGTGGCAGCGCTGGTCGCGCAAGATCTCGACGCCGGCTACGGCGCGGTCGCGGCCGTCCGCGGCCTCAATCTCGAGGTCGGGCCTGGCGAGATCGTCGCCCTGCTCGGCGCCAACGGCGCCGGAAAGACCACGACGCTGATGACGCTGGCGGGAGCCATCCCGGCCCTGGGGGGCGAGGTGCTGCTGGCGGGGGAGCCGGCGCGCGGGCCGCTGCACCGGCGCGCCCGAGCCGGCGTAGTGCTCGTCCCCGAGGAGCGCTCAGTATTCATGGGCTTGACGGTCAGGGACAACCTCCGCGTCGGGCGCGGCGCCGCGCAGCGCGTGCTCGAGCTCTTCCCCGAGCTGCGCGAGCATCTGCGCCGCAAGGCGGGCCTGTTGTCCGGGGGCCAGCAGCAGATGCTCACGCTCGGGCGCGCGCTCGCCGCCGAGCCACGGGTGCTCCTGGCCGACGAGCTCTCGCTTGGGCTGGCGCCGCTCCTGGTCAAGCGTCTCCTCGACGCGGTCCGGCGGGCCGCGCGCGATCGCGGGGTGGCGGTCCTGCTGGTCGAGCAGCACATCCGCTCGGCGCTCGAGGTCGCCGACCGGGTATACGTGCTGCGGCGTGGGACAGTAGTCCTCGAAGGCCGCGCGGACGATCTCCGCGGCCGCACCGAGGAGATCGAGCAAGCGTACCTGCACGGCCCGGGAGGATCGGTTTGACCGCGAACAGTTACATGATCGGCGTCGATGTCGGCGGCACCTTCACCGACGCGTTCATGGTGTCCTCGAGCGGCGGCGCCTACTCCGCCAAGGCGCCGTCGACCCCGCCGGACTTCGCCCGGGGGGTGGTCGCCGCGCTCGAGGAGCTCGCCGCCGGCGCGCAGGTCAGCCTCGACCGGTTGCTCCGAGCAACCACCCACATCTGCCACGGCACGACCTCGACGCTGAACGCGCTCGTCACCGGCGACGTCGCCAAGGTCGGCTTCATCACCACCAAGGGCCACCGGGACGCGATCTCCATCATGAATATGGAGGGGCGCCATCTCGGGCTGTCGCCCGAAGAGGTGCAGGACTTCGTCCACACCCACAAGCCCGAGCCGCTGCTGCCCAAGCGCCTCGTCCGCGAGGTGACCGAGCGGATCGACAGCGCGGGCCGCGTCGTGGTGCCGCTCGACGTCGAGGATGCTCGCCGGGCGGTGTCGGAGCTGCTCGCCGAGGGCGTCGAGGGGATCGCGGTGTCGCTGTTGTGGTCGTTCCTCGAGCCCAGCCACGAGCGCGCGATCCGCGAGGTCATCCACGAGCTCGCGCCCGACATCGTGGTCGGCTTGTCGAGCGAGGTCAGCCCGCGGATCCGGGAGTTCGCGCGGAACTCGACGACGATCATGAACACCCAGGTGAGCCCGACCCTGAGTAACTATGTGCGCCCGCTCGAAGCGGAGCTACGACGGCGCGGGCTGGATGGGCCGCTGCTGATCATGCAGGGGTCGGGCGGCGGGGTCACCGCGTCGGAGGCCCCACGGCAGGCGATCACTACGGTCGGCTCGGTTCTCACCGGTGGTGTCGTCGGCGCCGCGCGGCTTGCGCGCGAGTTGGGGCATCGCAACGTGATCGCGACCGACGTCGGCGGCACGACGTTCCTGGTCGGCCTGGTCGTTGACGGCGAGACGGTGTTCACCCGCTCGATGGTGCTGGGCCGCCACCCGGTCAACACGACGATGGTGCGGGTTCAGGCGATAGGAAGCGGTGGCGGCGCGATCAGCTGGGTCGACGACGGCGGCAACCTGCACGTCGGCCCTCGGAGCGCGGGAGCGCGGCCGGGACCGGCGTGTTATGGCGACGGCGGCACCGAGGCGACGAACACCGACGCGAATCTGCTGCTCGGCATCCTGCACCCCGAGCGCTTCCTCGGCGGGCGCAAGGCGCTGCGGCCCGAGCTCGCCGCCCGCGCCATCCGGGACAGCGTGGCGGGCCCGCTGGGGTTGAGCGTCGAGGAGGGCGCCGCGGCGATCTTCGCCGTGCAGAACGGTCAGACCGCGGACCTGGTGACCAAGATGGTGCTCGAGACCGGCCACGACCCGCGCGACTTCGTCATCTACGCGTTCGGCGGCTCCGGCCCCGTCCACTGCCACGCCTACGGTGCCGATCTCGGGGTCCAGGAGATCGTCGTGCCGCTCGGGCCGACGGCGTCCGCGTTCTCCGCTTACGGGCTCGCCGGCAGCGACCTCACGGCCACGGCGGAGCTTTCGGACCCCGCCGCCTATCCCGTCGCCGCGGAGCGCATCAACCGGAACTTCGAGCGGCTCGAGCGCCAGGCGCGCGATGAGCTCGAGCGCCAGGGCATCGATTTCGCCGAGATCACCACTTGGCGGGAGATCGACATCCGCTACACGCTGCAGATCGCCGAGGTGCCGACGCCGGTCGCGGATGGCCGGCTGGACTCCGACGGGGTCGCGGAAATCATCGCCGAGTTCGAGGCGACCTACGCGCGCCTGTTCGGCGAGGGGTCCGGCTTTGGCGGTGCCGGCTACCAGTTCATCACCTACCGAGTGCTCGCCGCCGGACGCCTGCCGGTCAGCGCCACGCTGCCCCGGATCGCGGCCGCTCATTCCGACCAACCCCACGACGCGCTCCGGGAGCACCGGCTCGTCCATTTGGACCCGGCCACGGGATACCGCCCGACCGCCATCTACGACTACCAGCAGCTCCGGGCCGGGCACCTGATCGAGGGACCGGCGGTGATCGAGGCGCCGACGACGACGGTGGTGATCGGCGGGGGGCAGCTCGGGCGGGTCGACCAGCTGGGAAACATCGCTATCCGCGACCCGAACGGAGGGATGCAACGATGACCAACGCCCCGCGACTGCAGCGCGTACCCGGTTCGGACGCGTACACGACGCGCTCGGCGGACGCGCAGGCCGTGCTCGCGTCCCTGCCGGACGCGCTCCCGGTACACCAGGCGAGCGACGAGGACGTCGAGCGCCTCGACCCGCTGACCTACGAGGTCGTCCGGCATCGGTTGTGGTCGATCACCGACGAGATGGCCGACGCGCTCAAACGCATGTCGGGCTCGATCGTGGTCACCGACGCCAACGACTTCGACTTCGCGATCAGCGATGAGCTCGGCCGGACCGTGCAGATCGCGCTGTACAACACCGAGCTTGCGGCGTGCATCGATCTCGCGATCTTCTGGACGCTGCGCCACCGCGCGGTCAACCCGGGGATCGCCGACGGCGACATGTTCCTCTGCAACGACCCATGGGTTGGCGGTGGCCTGCACCAGAACGACGTCTCGGTCATGCAGCCGATCTTCTGGCAGGGCGAGCTGTTCTGCTGGACCTCGGCGGTGTGTCACGAGCTCGATCTCGGCGGCGCCTCGGCCGGCAGCCGCTCGCCGAAGGCCGATACGGTCTTCTGGGAGGCGCAGCCAACGCCGCCGCTGAAGATCCGCGCCGCGGGGACGATCCTGCGCGACGTCGAGGAGTCCTACGTGCGCCGGTCGCGGACGCCGCCCCTGGTGTCGCTCGACCTGCGTGCCCAGGTCGGCGCCAACCTGATGGGACGCCGGCGGATCGTGGCCCTGATCGAGCGATACGGGGCGAACACGGTCAAGGCCGTGATGCGCAGGATGATGGACGACGCCGAGCAGCGGCTGCGGCGCAAGCTGCGCTCGCTGCCCGACGGCCGGTGGCACGCGACGCAGTACATCGACAGCTCGGGCGAGGGCGACCGCGGCATCTACCGGGTCGAGCTCGAGATGACCAAGCGCGATTCCCAGCTGACGTTCGACTTCGCCGGCACCTCGCCGCAGACGGGGATGATCAACTGCACCTGGGCCGGTGCCCGTGGCGGCGTCATCGCGGCGATCCTGCCGCTGCTGGCCGGCGACATCCCGTGGTCGCCCGGAGGGCTGCTGCGGTGCGTCGAGTTGAAGACCGAGCCCGGCACGCTGATCGATGCCGAATATCCAGCGGCGATCGCGATGGCCCCGGTGGGCCCGGCGCTGGCCACGGCGATGGCCTCGCTGCAGTGCATTTCGAAGCTGCTCGACACCGACCCGACGCTACGGCGCAACGCGATGGCGGCCTGCGGGGCGACCACCGACGTGGCGGTGTTCTCCGGCACCGACCGCCGCGGGGCTCCGTTCGTGACCGCGATCGCCGAGCATGCGGCGATGGGCCTCGGCGCGAAGACGTACGCCGACGGCGTCGACACCGGCGGCGTGCTCGCGATCCCCCAGAGCCGAATCCCCGACGCCGAGATGAACGAGTTCAAGTCGCCGTTCCTGTACCTGTGGCGGCGCGAGGAGTGCGATTCCGGCGGCCCGGGCAGGTTCCGAGGCGGGCTGAGCGGGAGCGTGTGCGTCATCGCGCACGGCGTCGACGGCGCGATGCGCTGCGTCGTCTCCGGCGCCGGCAAGGGCGTCTCGCAGAACGTCGGGCTCGCCGGGGGATACCCCGGCAACACCCAGCGCGATGTGATCATCCGCGCGAGCAGCGTCGCGGACTGCCTGGCGCGCGGCCAGATCCCGAGCTCGCTGGAGGAGCTGGGAGGGGAGCCCGAGCTGCTGATGGGCCAGATGGAGACCGTGTTCCAGCCGGTCGACGCGTTCTTCATGCACTGGCAGGCCGGTGGCGGCTATATGGATCCCCTGCTCCGCGAGCCCGACCTCGTCGCGCACGACGTCCGCGAGCTCAAGGTCTCGGGCTCGGCCGCCGCGGAGCTCTACGGTGTCGTCGTCGACGAGACCGGCCGGGTCGATCTGATGGCGACCTCGCGCCGGAGGGCGAAGATCCGGGCCGAGCGCGCCTCGCGTGCGGGCTTGACGGTGGCGGCGCGACGGGATGGCACGGGCGCCGAGGTCGAGCAGGTGCGCCGGATCAGCGAGAACTTCTTCGTCGGCCCGACCGATGCCGTGCACTGCGCCCACTGCTCGCATGAGTTAACCGGCGCGGGCGCCGAGCTATACCCGGCGCTGGCGCGCGTCGAAGGCGACGCGAACCTCGGCGGGCGGCACATCGGCCAGGATCACGGCGCCTACGTCGACGAGTTGATCGTGTTCAGGCAGTACGTGTGTCCGCACTGCCAGACCGCGTCGCTCACGCAGGTGGTGCCCGCCTCGCGGCAGGAGCGGGAGGACGTGGTCGAGGTCGCCGTGATGGTGAGGGCATGAGCGCCGCGGCGCCGGCGGCGGCCCGCGAAGGCCAGGCCGGCGTTCGCTGCGCGCAGCAGCTCTTCCGCACGATCGCCGAGCTCGGGTGCGAGGTGTTCTTCAACCTCCCCGGGCGCGGCGTCTACCCGCTGCTCGACGACCTGGCCGAGTTCGAGCAGATCCGGTACGTCACCGCGCTGCACGAATCGGCTCTGATCACGATGGCCGATGGGTACTCACGCGCGAGCGGGCGGCGACCGGCGTTCGTCAACCTGTACATGTCCTCGGGTGTGCTCAATGCGTCGAGCGGCGTGTTCCTCGCCCAGCGCGACCGGATCCCGCTCGTCATCACCGCCACCCAGACGGAGAGCTGGGCGGTCGGCGCGGGCGCACGGGCGGAGGCCGAGTCGATCGTCGAGATCATGCGCCCACTGACCAAGTGGGCGTGCGAAGTGCCGCGCGCCGATCGCGTGGCCGAGGTGCTCCGCCGGGCGACGACGATCGCCGCCACCCCGCCGATGGGGCCCGTGTTCGTGGCTATCCCGGTCGACTTCTACGGAGAGCTGGTCGCCGATGAGCCGGCCGGCGCGCTCCCGGTCCGGCCCGCGTTCAGCCCCGACCCCGGGGCGCTCCACGGTGTGGCGGAGCTGGTGTCCCGAGCGCGGCGGCCGGTGCTGGTCGTCGGCGCCGAGGCGCTGAGCGCCGGCGCCGGCGAGCCCGCGCGGCGGCTGGCCCGCGCGCACGGGCTGGCGCTGCTGGCCGAGCCGGACCCGCCGGCGCTGCCTGCGGCCGATGGTGACCCGAGCTACGGCGGGGTGTTCATCGAGGCCGAGGAGCTGCTGACCGACTGCGATCTGATCATCAGCCTCGGCGTCAACACCTACGAGCCGTGGCACCGCCGGTTGGCCGGGGTCGAGGGGACTGCGCACGTGCAGCTGGCGAGCGCGGCGGGCGAGCTCGGCAAGGTGTTCCCGGCGGCTGTCTCGCACCACGGCGATCTGCGCTGGCTGGGCGAGGGTCTCGAGGCCGCGCTCGCGGCCGGGGTGCAGGTGGATCGGACGGCGTGGCGCGAGCGGGTGGCGGCCCACCGGCGCAGCGAGCGCGAGCGGTTCGACGAGCGCGCTCGCGAGGGCTGGGACGGCACGCCACTGAGCGCGGCGCGGGTGTTCACCACACTCGCCGAGCGGCTCCCGGACGATGCGTTGATCGTCGAGCAGAGCGCGACGATGACCGGATACGTGCGCGCGTACATGAGGTTCGCCGACGGCGAGCGGTACATGGCGGCGTCCGGCAGCTGCCAGGGGTGGGGGCTCGGCGCGGCGATCGGGGCGCAGCTCGCGCAGTCCGGGCGAACCGTGGTCGCCGTGCTCGGCGACGGCGGGTTCATGTTCGCGGTGCAGGCGCTGTGGTCCGCGGTACAGCACGAGCTGCCGGTGATCGTGCTCGTGAACAACAACGGCGGCTGGCTCAGCATGCGCAACAGCCTGCGGCGCGGATCGCCGCACCTGCTCGAGGCGCGGGGGGAGCTGGGCTACGGCTGGGACATCGCGCTCGCCGCGCTCGCGCGGTCGTTCGGCGCGGGCGCGGCGACCGTGCAGGCGCCGGACCAGCTCGCCGACGCGATCGACGAGGCGGTGCGCCGCGAGGGTCCGTTTCTGCTCGACGTGCACACGCGCCACGAGGCCAAGCTCAGCGCCTCTCCACTGGTGGGGTATTGACAATGCCCGGGCGACTCCATGGCCGCGTCGCGGTGATCACCGGCACCGCGGGCGGACAGGGCGCGGCCGCCGCGCGGCTGTTCGCGCGAGAGGGAGCCAAGGTGGTCGGCTGCGACCTGAAGGCCGACGGCGCCGAGCGCGTGTGCCACGAGGTCGTCGAGGCCGGCGGCGAGATGGTCTCTCTGCATCCGTGCGATCTCACCGAAGTGGGCGCTGCCGAACGGCTGATTGGACTGGGGCTCGAGCGGTTCGGCGGGATCGACATCCTCTACAACAATGCCTCGACGGCATGGTTCGGGTTCGTCGGGGAGATGGAGCCGGCCGGCTGGCGGGACACGATCGCGAACGAGCTCGACATCGTCTTCGCGGTCTGCCAAGCGGCTTGGCCGCACCTGGTGGCGTCGGGACGCGGGACGATCATCAACACCGCATCGGTCGCCGCCCACCGCGGCTCCGACGCGTTTCCGGCGATCGCCCACTGCGCCGCCAAGGGTGGCGTGGTGGCGCTCACCCGTCAGCTGGCGGCCGAGGGCGGTCGCCAAGGACTGCGCGCCAACAGCATCTCGCCCGGGCCGATCGACAGTCCGGCCACCGCCGAGATGTTCGCCGACCCCGCTACGCGCGAGGACATCGTGCGGCGAATGCTGATCAAGCGGATCGGCCGGCCCGAGGACATCGCCGCCGCCGCGCTGTTCCTCGCCTCCGATGAAGCGAGCTGGGTCACCGGGGTCGACCTGAACGTCGACGGCGGCATGATGGCCTGGACCTGACACAGCAGACAAGGAGAAAAGATGACGGAGACAGCACTGGGCTCGGAGGTGCCGGCGCGCCGGTCGGAGTGGGTCAACTTCGACCTGCAGATCGCCGACCGCGTCGCCCGGATCCTGATCCGCCGGCCCGCGGAGGAGATAGCGCAGGGCCGAAGGGCCGATCCGCACTGGGAGTTGTATGAGATCTTCAACCAGCTGCGGCTGGACAACTCGGTGCGCGTCGTGGTGATGAGCGGCGTCCGTGACGGCGAGTTCTGGGTGCCGGTTCCGCCGGCCGCCGACGGCGGCGCGGGACACATGCGCCAGAACTCCAAGCGGTTGTGGAAGGCGTCGACGGCGATCGTCCGGCTGCACCAAACGATGGCCGAGCTCGATCGTCCGATCGTCGCCAAGGTCAACGGCGATGCGCTCGCGCTGGGCTCGAGCATCATGTTCAGCTGCGACTTGATCGTCGCGCGCGAGGACGCGCGGATCGCCGACACCCACCTGGGCATGGGTGAGGTCGAGCCGTACCGCTCGTCGATGACCGTCGGGGTCCTCCCCGGCGACGGCGGGGCGTCGCTGCTGCCGCTGGTCATGTCGCCGTACAAGGCGAAGGAGTACCTGATGCTGGCGCGCGAGTACACCGGCGCCGATCTGGCGCAGATGGGGATCATCAACGCTGCGGTGCCGGCCGAGCGGCTCGACGACGAGGTCGAGCGGCTCGTCGCCGCGCTGCTGCGGCGGCCCGCGTTCGCGCTCGCGTGGACGAAGCGGGTCGCCAACAAGCACGTCGTCGATCAGCTCAACCACACGCTCGACCCCGCGATCGCCTACGAGCTCGTGAACATGTACGAGGTCATGGTCGAGGGCGAGCAGTCCTTCGACCTGGAGTGATGGCGATGACGCTCGACGGGAAGGTTGCTGTCATCACCGGCGGCGCGGTCGGAATCGGGGCGGCGATCGCGCGGCGGTTCGCGGCCGAGGGGGCGAAGGTGGTCCTCGGCGACATCGAGCTTGCCGCCGCCGAGCGCGTGGCGGCGGAGATCCGCGACGGCGGCGCGGAGGCGATCGCTCATCGCGCCGACGTGACGGTGGACGCCGAGGTGCGGGGGCTGATCGCGGCGGCGCTCGAGTCGTTCGGGGGGCTCGACGTGCTCGTCAACAACGTCGGCGTGATCGCTCCCCACGCCAGCGTGGTCGAGCTGGATGAACGCGACTGGGATCGCGTGTGGGCGGTCAACGTCAAGGCGGGATTCCTATGTTCAAAGCACGCGATCGCCCATATGGCGGCGAACGGCGGCGGCGTGGTCCTGTTCACCTCCTCGGCCGCCGGCTTGATGGGGGCGCAGGGCCAGATCGCCTACTGCGCGAGCAAGGCCGCGGTGATCAACATGGTCAGGACGATGGCGCTCGACCACGGCCGGCAGGGCGTGCGGGTCAACTGCGTTTGCCCCGGTCCGACGCTCACACCGACGCTGCTGGCGGAGCTGCCCGACGAGGCTGCGCTCGCGCAGCGCGCGGCGCGGATCCCGCTCGACGGACGGCTCGCGCAGCCCGAGGAGATCGCCGCGGTGTTCGCGTGGCTGGCCTCCGATCAGGCGAGCTTCATCACCGGCCAGGCGGTTGCCGCCGACGGTGGGCTCGTCGCCGGCATGTTCCGTCCAACCCCGGCGCTCACGTCCGTCTCGCCGTGACCGTCCTCGTCACCGGCGGGATGGGGTTCGTGGGCTCGTACGTCGTGCACGCGCTGCTCGAGGACGGAGCCGACGTGGTGACGATGGACGTCGCGGTCTCTGGAAATCAGGCGCACCTGGTTCTCAATGAGGGCGAGCTGGCGCGAATCACATCGATCGCCGGCGACGTCGCCGACGGGGCCGTCCTGTACCGGGCGCTCGCCGAGCACGGGGTCGATCGCATCGTTCACCTCGTGCACGCGGTTGACGCCACGGGAGCCAACCCCGCGTACGAGGTGCGGACGAACATCGAGGGGTTCCTGAACGTGCTCGAGGCGGCGCGGACGTTCTCCCTGCGGCGCGTCGTGTGGGCGAGCTCGAGCGCCGTGTTCGGGTCCGCCGCGTGGCACTCGGGGCGCGTCGGACGGGCGGCCCCGCACCATCCGCGCATCCCCTACGAGGCGTACAAGTCGCACAACGAGGCCGTCGGCGACTACTACGCGCGGACGTTCGGCGTGGGCTCGATCGCGCTGCGCTTCAACTATGTCTACGGATACGGCCGGCGGGTTGCGCCCGACCGCCCCGGATTCGATGCCGGGCTGTTCCTCGCTCCGACCCGCGGCGAGGTCGGGCGGGTGCCGTTCGCCGATGGGATCGCGCTGTGGCAGTACGTCGAGGACACCGCCGGCACCGTGCTCGCGGCGCTGGCGGCGCCGGATGAGGTCCAGGGGGCGTTCAACACGTGCGGCTCGGTCACGAGCGTGCGGGAGATCGCCGAGCTGGTCGGCGAGCGGATCCCCGACGCGCGGTTCGAGTTCCTGCCCGGCGAGCTGGACTTCGTCCACGACATCGACGACTCCGAGACGCGCGACGCGCTCGGCTACGAGCAGCGGTTCGACATCCGCGCCGGGGTCGGTCGGACGATCGACGCGCTGCTCGCTGGCGCGGGGACCCGATGAGCGTCCGTGGGCGTCCAGATCGCCTGCTGGAGGATCTCGGGGTCGCGTCCCGGCAACTCGCGGCCGAGGGCCACGAGGACGGCAACTGGGGCCACCTGGCGGTGCGCGACCCGGGCGGGTGCGGCTTCTGGATGAAGCGCAGCGGCATCGGCCTCGGCGAGGTTGACGGGCCGGAGGACTTCATCCTGCTGGACTTTGACGGCCACCAACTCGCGGGCGCCGGCCGCCGGCACCTCGAGTGGCCAATCCACGCCGAGATCATGCGCGCGCGAGGAGAGGTTGCCGCGACCGCGCACACGCACGCGCTGCCGTTCGCACTGTTCTCGGCCACCGATCTCGAGCTGGCGCAGCTGTTGCACGAGTCGACGGCGTTCGTCGATGGCGGCCTTCCGCGTTTTCGGCTCACCAGCGACCTGATCGTCACGCCGGAGCTCGGCCGGTCGCTGGCGCGCTCGCTGGGTCGGGCGCGCGCCGTCTTGATGGCCGCGCACGGCGGCACGGTCACGGGCCGGACGGTCGCCGATCTCGCGGTCAACGTGATCTGCCTGACCAAGGCAATCGAGGCGCAACGAGCGATGGCGGCGACCGGCTGGTCGGTGACCGAGCCCGACCGCGAGATGTCGGCGGAGAAGGGCAGGCGAATCTGGAGCCTCGAGATGGCCGACGTGCACTGGTCGTTCTGGGTCAGGCGCGACGCATGTCAGCGGGCCGCGGGCGCGCTACCGGTGAGCGACGGTGCCTCGAATGCGAGCCTCACCACGGGAGGTGTCAGATGACTGAACATCGGCTGATCGACGTCGAGCAGGGAGGGGGCGTGGCGACCGTGCGGCTGCTGCCGTTCGTCGAAGGATCGGTGGGTTCCTTCCATGGCGAGCTGGCCGCGGAGCTCGAGCGACTGAGAGGCGACCACAACGTGCGCGTGGTCGTCATCACCGGCTCGGCCGACACGTTCTTCACCCCGCCGCCCGCCGACCTCTACGGGGGCGTGCAGGCGCCCGACAACCAGAGCGACCCGAGGCTCGTCTGGCTCACGTTCAGCGGGATCATCCGGGTTCACCAGGCGATGGCGGAGATGGAGAAGCCGATCGTCGCGCGCGTCAACGGCGACGCGATCGGTTTCGGGGCGAGCATCGCGTTCGCATGCGATCTGATCGTCGCCAGCGAGCACGCCAGATTCATGGACCATCACATGGCCGGATCGTTCACCACCTCCTACAACGGCCGCCCGCGGCCAGGCGGGCACCCACACTTCTCGGTCGTCCCCGGCGACGGGGGCGCGCTGATGGGGCTTTATCTGTCGCCGTGCCGAATGAAGGAGTACCTGATGCTGTGCCGCTCCTACGAGGCCGCGGAGCTCGAGCGGATCGGCGTGATCAATTACGCGGTGCCCGCTCGCGAGCTCGACGGCAAGGTGAACGAACTGGTCGGCGGGCTGCTGGAGCGGGGCGCGTACGCGATCGCGTGGGCCAAGCGGGCGGCAAACCGGCACGTGGCCGGTCACCTGAACCTGTCACTCGATGCGAGCGTCGCCTACGAGATGACATCCCTGTATCAGTTGCAGCGCGCCGGTGGCCAGGAGCCCCGCACGTTGCAGTGACAGTAACTGAGCAAGAGAGGAGCGAATGTGACAACTGACATCGAGACACGGCCTGTGCTGCTGCTCGGTAGCGTGCCGCTGCCGAGCGCCGGAGAGGTGTTCGAGCAGGCCGGCACGCGCCTTGGATCGCTGCTCGGCGCCGTCCCCGACGGCGAGACGGGCGAGCGCCTGGCGTTCATCCTGTGGCTGATGGACCGCTGGCGCACCAAGCCCGGCCTCGCGGTCGTTGACGAGCTGACCTTCCACGACCCTACGACCGGCGGTCCCCGTACGGTGCCGTTCTTCGGCCTGGCCCCGGGGGCGAGCGCGGACGACATCGATTGGTCGCCGATGGGCTACGCGGAGTTCGCGCTGCGGTCCTACTCCGAGTTCACGGAGGCAAGACGGACCGGGGCGCTGCCGGCCGATGTCCGCTTCCAGGTCGCGTTACCCACGCCCGCCGGGTTCGCGCTGCTGTTCCCCAACGATCGCGATGCCGTGCTGCCCGGCATCGAGCGCGAGATGGCGAGCGAGGTGGCCAAGGTGGTGGATGGGATCCCCCACGGCGAGCTGACGATCCAGTGGGATGCGCCCGGCGAGATCATGGCGATTGAACGGATTCGACAGGAGGGTGGGGAGCCGGGATCCGACGCGGCGGTGCTGGAGCTCGCGACGGCGTCGCTGGCGCGGTTGGTGACGGCGATCCCCGAACCGGTCGTGGTCGGAGTTCACCTCTGCTACGGGGATCCGGACGGTCATCACGTGATCGAGCCCAAGGACTCGTCGGTGATGGTCGACTTCACGAACCGGTTCGTCGAGCTCGTCGGCCGCCGGGTCGATTACGTGCATATGCCGGTGCCGGTCGAGCGCGACGATGACGACTACTTCGCGCCGCTCGACGGTCTCCGGCTGCCACCGGAGACGACGTTGTATCTCGGGCTCGTTCACCTGGAGGACGGCGTCGAGGGGGCCGGCCGCCGGGCGCGTGCCGCCGCACAGCGCGTTCCCCATTTCGGGATCGCGGCCGAATGCGGGCTCGGCCGTGAGCGTCCCGAAGATGTCTCGGCGCTGCTCGACCTCCACCGTGACGTCGCGGAGAGCGAGCTCGTGGCTCGGGCATGATCGGTCCCGTCCACGATCTGCGGGTCGACACGATCGGGAGCCTGCTGCGGCCGCTCGCTCTGCTCGACGCGTTCGCGCAGTCGGACGCCGGTCGCCTGGATGAGGCTGCGCTGCGCTCGATCCAGGACGAGGCGGTCGAGCGGGTGATCGCCGAGCAGGAGCAGCGCGGGCTGCCGGTACTGACCGACGGCGAGTTCCGGCGCCGGCACTTCATGGAGAGCTTCGCCGACGTGAGCGGGTTCGACCACGGTCGTCTCGCTCCCGTGGGGGTGGCGGTGATCACGGAGGAGGTGGCGACCGCGGCCGGAGAGGGTGCAATGGCGCGCGGCTACCTCGAGCGTGCCGCGGTGGTCGAGCCGCTGCGCCTCGTCGGCAGCCGAGTGCTCGAGGAATTCACCTTCGCGCAGTCGCGCACCGATCGTACGGTCAAGGCGTCGCTGATCAACCCGGGTCGCATCATCGAGGCATACGACGAGGACGGGTCGCGCGAGGTGTACGAGGACGTCGACGAGTTCGTCGCCGCCGTCGTGGGCGTCCAGCGCCAGATCGTCGGCGGCGTGGTCGACGCGGGCTGCCGCTACGTCCACATCGATGCGCCGGGTTACACGGCTTACGTCGACGGCGAGTCCCGGCAGGCGATGGAGGATCCGCAGGCAAGCCTCGAGCGCGCGATCGCCGCCGACAACGCCGTGATGGAAGGGTTCGACGGCGTCACCTTCGGGCTCCATATGTGCCGCGGGAACTTCCGCGGCCGTTGGGCTCGCGAAGGGGCGTACGACGACTACGCCGTCGTCGCGGAGCGTATGTACACCGAACTGCGCCACGATCGGCTGATGCTGGAGTACGACACGCACCGCGCCGGGGGGTTCGAGTCGCTGCGGTTCGTCCCGACGGGCAAAGTCGCGGTGCTGGGCCTGATCAGCACCAAGTCGCGCCGGGTCGAGACCGTCGACGAGCTTCAGCGCCAGGTCGAGCGGGCGGCCAGGTTCCTGCCGGTCGAGCAGCTGGCGATCAGCCCGCAGTGCGGGTTCGGTTCCGTCCTCGACGGCAACCCGCTCGACGAGGACCTGCAGTGGCGCAAGCTCGAGGTTATGCTCGAAGCGGCGAGCCGGATCTGGTGCTAGAGGCGACGAACCGCGCGCAGTCGGCGATCGCGGTGCGGAGGTCGTAGGCGGCGGTGAATCCGAGCTCGCGCGCGGCCGCGGAGGTGTCGAGCACGCCGGCGAACGCCTCCGCGTGGCTCGGCGCCACCCGCTCGACCGCCGGTTCCTCGTCGACGACGGTGACCGTGGGTGCCGTCAGGCCGGGCGTGTCTCGCAGTGCCTGCACGATCTCATCGACGGTGACGCCGCGGCCAGTCCCGATGTTGAACAGCCACCGCTCCGTGCGGTCGGCGAGGCACGCGGCCACGATCCCGCGCGCCACGTCGCGGTTGTAGACGAAGTCGTCGCGGCGCTCGTAAGCGGCGCGCGAGTACTCGACCTCGATCTCGTGCCCGTCGATCGCGTGGCTGATCAAGCCCGCCGGCATCGTCGCCGCCCCGCGCTTGAACGGACCGTACGTGCTCCCGAAGCGCAGCGAGATGAAGTCGACGCCGAGGTGGCGGCGGTAGTAGCCGCCCAGCTGCTCGGCGGCGAGCTTGGTGATCCCATAGACGTCGTAGGGGACGCTTGGGTACGACTCGTCGACCGGCTCGTAGCGGGGTGCGGCGTGCCGTCCGGTGAACGGCGCGTACGACGCCTTCGACCCGGCGAACACCACGCGCCCGACCGATAGCGCCCGCGCCGCCTCGAGCACGTTGGCGGTGCCGTCGACGATCGTCCTCACCCCGAGCAGCGGCTTCGGATCCTCGACGAAGCCGGCGTCCATCTGCCACGGCTTGGCGCTGGCGAGATGCGCGATCACCTCGGGCTTGAAGCGCGCGAAAGCCCGCGTCAGCGTCAGTGGTTCGACGACGTCGCCGTCGAACCACGTGACCTCGCCGGCCACCTCGGCGATGATCGGGCGACCGACGTGCGTGGAACCGCGCGTGAGCACCCCCACCTCGTGCCCGGCCTGGACCAGCTCGCGCACCGCCCACGCACCGATCACGCCGGTCCCGCCGGTGACCAGGATCCGGTTAGTCAGCCCCATACGCGGCTCGCCGTCTCGATCATCACGTCGAGCTTTCGCCACTGCGTGGCCTCGTCGAGCGGGTTGCCGTCGAGCACCGAGGCGAACCCGCATTGCGGGCTCAGCGCGAGCTGTTCGGCGGAGAGGAAACGCGCGGCCTCCGCGATCCGTCCTTCGAGCTCGCCGACCGTTTCGACCCGGGGCAATTTGGTGCTGATCAGCCCGAGCACGGCGATCTTGTCCGGCGGCACGAACCGCAGCGACTCGAAGCCTCCGGCGCGATCACTGTCGTACTCGAGCAGCAGCCGCTGATGAGCGAGCCCGTTGTACAGCCGCTCGGCGATGGCGTCGTAGGCGCCCTCGCGGGCCCAGCGCCCGCGGAAGTTGCCGCGACAGACGTGGAGCCCGAACGTCACCCCGTCGAAGCCCTCGACCACCGCGTTGTCGGCGTCGATCGCCCGCTGCAGACTCGCCTCGGGATCGTGGCCCTGCTCGCGCATCGTCCGCAGCGAGCGCGCATCGACGTACGCGGCGTAGTCGGGCGCGTCGATGTGGATGTACCTGCACCCCGCGTCGATCAGCTGGGCGATGATCTCGCGCTGGATCCGGACGACGTCCGCCAGGAAGTCCTCGACGCCGGGGTAAACGTCGCGGGAACCGTCCGCGTCGTAGGCTTCGACGATCCGCGCCGGGGTGATCAGCGACGCCTTGACGGGGATCTGGGTCAGCGCCTGGGCGAAGCCGAACTCCTCGAGCGGACGGTTGCGTAGCAGTCGGATTCGCTCCACCACCGCGGTGCGCGCGCGGTGGCCGCGTGCCATCGTGGGGCCGCCGTCGACCCCCGCCTTCTCCTCGGTCACGACCGCGACGCCGACGGGAGCGGTGCGCCCGTGCGCGTAGCCGGCGATCTCGGCGAAGCTCTCCATGAAATGACGCCGGCGGAACTCGCCGTCGGTCAGCACCGAGAGGCCGTGGGCCTCCTGCCGGGCGATGACCTCGCGGACCGCCTCATCCTGGACGGCGCGCAGCTCGTCAGCCCCGAGTTCGCCGCGGTCCGTGGCGGCGAACGCCGCCACGAGCTCGGGCGGACGCAGCAGGCTCCCAACCGCGTCGACGCGCACGTGTGTGACATCGATCTCCGTCTGCACTGATCTCCTCGCTGATTCGGTAGCGCAAACCTAGACGTGCGGTTGAGCCCGGACAAATACACGTTCAGCGGCCGTCGATACCGCCGTCGCTATGAGGCAGTGCGACGACACATAGTCCCCGCGCTATTGGAGATGAGCGCAGCATCTATTTGCGGCTCTGAGGATCCTCCAATAGCTTGCTAGTCGACAGAAACTTGGCCGAGGAGCAAGGGAGTACCGTGTGCGCGCGACGCTAAGAGCAGGCTGGACCGCGCTCGTGCACCGTGCCACGCACGCAGCGGCGCCGGTGATCGGACGCCTGTGCCTGCCGGACATGAGCCGGTTGGAGTGGCTGCGGTTCGTTCCGCCCCTGCCCCGCTGGCGGCGACCTGCCGCCGCCCCCGTGTGGGAGCCTCTCGCCCTCGAGACGCCCAACGACATGGGCACCACTCCCGGCAACCCGCGCGACTCCGACCTCGAGGATGCGGCCTTCCGGGAGGGACCGCTGCACGTGTTCGTGCGAGTGCACCCCGAGGCGTTCGCCTGGAACCTCGCGCACATGTGGCACATCCTGATCCCCACCTGGCCGCGCCTGGCGCGGGCCCAGCGGCGCGCGGCCGCGGCGCGAAGCCAGGCGATCTCACCCGGCAGCCGGCCACCCGCGGAGGAGCTGACCGAACGCGTACGGCGCGAGGCGCGCCGGCTCGGGCTGAGCGCGGTCGGATTCGCGCCCTACGACGAGCGCTACACGCTGGCTGAGTTCGCCGGCACGCATGCGCAGGGCAGCGTGATCGTCTGCGTGCTCGAACAGGACTACGCCGCGACCCAGACCGCGCCGAGCGCCCGCGCCGAACGCTCGGCCTTCGTGGCCTACGGCGAGCTGCTGGATCGGACCGCGCGGCTGGCCGGCTTCCTGGGCCACCAGGGAGTCGAGGCGCAACCGCACAATCCAGCGGGCGAGACCATCGCGATCCACTACGGCGTCGCCGCCGGACTCGGGCAGATGGGGCTGAACGGACAGCTGCTGACTCCCGCCGCGGGGTCGCGCGCCCGCCTGGCGATCATCACGACCGACGCCGAGCTCGTGCACGGCGAGCCCGTCGACTTTGGCATGCACGCGATCTGCGACCGCTGCCAGGCGTGCGTCCGACGCTGTCCGGTCGGGGCGATCCCCCGGCAGCGCCGCCCGTACCGAGGCGTCACCAAGGCCAAGATCAAGGCCGAGCGCTGCTTCCCGGTGACCGCCCAGGCGGAGGGATGCGCGGTCTGCATGAAGGTCTGCCCGATCCAGCGGTACGGGCTCCACGCCGTGCGGTCACATCTCGTTGCCCACGGCGAGGTTCTCGGCCTCGGGAGCGACGAGCTGGAAGGGTACGTGTGGCCGCTCGACGGCCGGCGCTACGGGCCGAAGGCGAAGCCCCGCATCGACGGGGCCACGCTGCTGAGCCCGCGTGGGTGGCGATTCGATCCGAATCGGACCGAGCCCGCCGATGCGCACCCCGTCACGAGCATCCGAAGCATTCGACACGAGGAGACACCATGACCACGCAGCTCGAGTCTGACCACGGAGCCCTCGACTGCCCGATCGCGTGGCCACGGTCCGGCCAGGGCCGGCCGCCGTACCGGGACGAACAGCTCGGAGCGTGGGTCGTCTCTCGCTACGCCGACGTCGACGGCGTCGTCCGCGACGCCGAGACGTTCTCGTCGCAGTGGGTCGTCGGTCCCGATCGGGCGGCGGCGTTTGCCCCGCTGATGGCGAAGCTGGTCGGTGATCCCCGCGCTGAGGTGGCGATGACGTTCTTCCAAATTCCGCTGCTGAGCAGTGACGGAGACGTCCATACCCGCGAGCGGAGCTTCGTCGCCAAGGCGTTCACGCCCAAGCGGGTGAAGGAGTACGAATCGACGATCGCGTCGTTGTGCGCGCAGCTGACCGACGAACTCGCCGGCCGCACCCAGGTGGCGTTCGTCCGGGAGTTCGCGGTGCCGCTCCCGGCTCAGGTGATCGCCCACGGACTCGGCATCCCTCCGGAGGACTACCTGTCGTTCAAGCGCTGGTCGGACGGGCTGATGGGGCTGATCGGGTCCCCGGAGCCGACCGACGAGCAGCTCGAGGCGTTCCTCACCGCGGCCGTCGAGTTCACCGCCTACATCTCACCGCTGATCGAGCAGCGTCGCGTGGCGCCCGAATCCGACATCGTGAGCGCGCTGGCCGGCGAGAACGAGGCCGGCGAGCACCTCAGCACCCGGGAGATCATCTCGATGTGCGCGGCGCTGCTGATCGCCGGCAACGAGACGACGACGTCTTCGCTGGGGGGCACGATGCTGTACCTCGCGAGGACGCCCGGACTGCAGGACCGCGTGCGGGCGGATCCGGCGCTGATCCCCGCGCTCGTCGAAGAGGGCCTGCGCCTGAGCTGCCCGGTGCAGGCACTGTTCCGCACCGCCACCGCTGACGCCGAGGTGGCCGGAGTCAGGATCCCAGCGGGCGACCACATCTACCTCTACTACGCGGCGGCCAACCGCGACGGCGCCCAGTTCGCCGAGCCGCTCCTCCCGCGGCTCGATCGCGAGGACAAGCGGCACCTCACCTTCGGCCGTGGCGTACATGTGTGCCCCGGGGCGCCGCTCGCGCGCACCGAGACGCGAATCGCGCTCGAGACACTGCTCGCGAACACGGGCGCGATTTCGCTCAGTGACCGTGAGGACGCGGTGATTGCCCACGGCAACCAGATGACCGCGATGGTCGGCGAGCTGTACCTCGATGTGCGCCGTTGATGCAGGCCCGGTGGCAGCAGCTCCCGCGGCGCGGCTGCGCGGCCTGCGGGTCGACAACGTCGGCAGCATGCTCAGACCGCCGGAGCTGCTCGACGCGATCCGCCGCCACGACGCCGGCGAGCTCGGCCCCGAGCAGCTCGATCTCGCCCAGGACCAGGCGATCGAGCGGCTCGTGCGCAGGCAGGAGGGGCACGGCCTGCCGATCATCGTCGACGGGGAGTTCCGCCGCCGTCAGTTTATGGAGAGCTTCGCCGACGTGGCGGGGTTCGACCAGTGGGCGGCCCGCCTCGCCCGCGCGCGGGCGAGGCGCGCCGAGTCGGACGGGCGGATCGAAGCGGCTTCGGCGCGTGCGTTCACGCCTGCTAGTGAGCCGCTCCGGCTGCGGCGCAATGTGCCGCTCGACGAGTACCGCTTCACCCAGTCGCTGACCGAGCTCCCAGCGAAGGTGACGCTGATCGGCCCCGAGCGCATCCTCAGCGCGTACGATGCGGGGGCGTCGCGGGAAGTGTACGCCGACCCCGACGCGTTCGCCGCGGATGTGATCGCAATCCAGCGACGGATGATCGGCGGGCTGCGCGACGCGGGCTGCGCGTACGTCCATATCGACGCGCCCGGGTTCACGCGCTTCGCTGACCCGCCGTCGCTGCGGCGGATGCGCGCCGCAGGGGAGGATCCCGAAGCGACGATCGCGCGGGCGATCGGGGCCGAGAACGCCGTGATCGACGGCTTCGACGGCATCACCTTCGGAGCGCACCTGTGCCGCGGCAACGAACAGAGCCGATGGCACCGCGATGGGACCTACGATGCCATCGCCGAGCGCCTGTTTGGCGAGTTACGGCACGCCCGCCTGCTGCTCGAGTACGACTCCGAGCGCGCCGGTGGCTTCGCACCGCTGCGTTTCGTGCGTCCCGACGCCATCGTCGTGCTCGGCCTCATCACCACGAAGTCGGCTCGCCTCGAGGACCCCGACGACCTCTGTCGCAAGATCGAGCAGGCGGCGCGGTACGTGCCGATCGAGCGGCTCGCGCTCAGCCCTCAGTGCGGCTTCGCGTCCACGTTCGAGGGCAACCAGCTGACCGAGGACGATCAGTGGCGCAAGCTCGACCTCATGCTCGAGGTCGCCGCGAGGGTCTGGCCGTAGCTAGCTCATGCATAGCCGTTCGGCTATTGGTGTCCCTCCCAACATCTATTTGCTGCTCTGACAACGCGAAGTTACCTTGCCTCTACGGTGATGGACGCGATCGCAACCGTGGCGGACGGTGACGCGGTAGGTACGCCAGCGCCGGTCGAGCTGTACGCCGGCCGCCTGCACGCACTGGTCAACCCCATCGAGCTCGACGGCCGCGTCGCCTGGTACCAGCCTCACGTGCGTGGTTACACGACCGTGAACTGCTATCTGGCGGTCGAGGACGGGCAAGCGCTCTTGGTCGACACCGGGGTGACCGTGCACCGTGACGCGCTCATCCGGCAGTTGGGCCGCTGCCTGCGGGGCAGTCGCCTGTCGATCGCCCATACCCGGGTGGCCGAATATCCGGCTACGTGCAACACGACCGCGGTCGCGGAGTCACTCCCGGTCGAGGCGATCTACGCCGGCTTTCCGGACGCGCTGGCCTTGCTCGAATTCCGCCCGCGCGAGGAGCGCTCGGTTCGCCGGCCGCCGTGGGCGCTCCGACGTGCGCCCGAAAGCCGCTGGACGTCCCGCGAGGACGGGATCGAGTTAGGGGACCAAGGCAGGCGCTTCCACGCCATGCCGGCCGCAGTACGGCTATTGCCGTCGCAGTGGTTCTACGACGACGGCACCCGCACGCTGTTCAGCGGCGACGCGTTCACGCATGCACGCAGGGATTCCCCGGCGGGACCCTGGATCGTCGACGACCGTGCGGAAGGGATCGCGCCCGAGGAGGTACTCGACCATCTCCTCGTCCGCTGTTGGTGGTTGGCCGGCGCGCAGAGGCACGGCGAGCTCCAAGCCGCGCTCGAGGACGTCTTCACCACGTACGACGTTGAGACCATCGCGCCCGGATACGGATGCATCATCCACGGCCGGCGGGAGGTCGAGCGTCACTACCAACTGCTACACGACGCCATCGGGGCAAGCGCTCGGACGGTGTCGCCGTGAGCGGGGCGTTTCCGCGCAAGCTCGCCGACGGCCTCTACTGGCTGAGCGAGTGCGGCGTTCTGCCGCCGATCGGCACCATGCGCCTGCACGGTTATGCCTCCGCGTTCCTGCTGTGCGGTGAGCGCGGATCGATGATCATCGAGGGCGGCGATCCGGAGCGGCTCGACCTGATCGATTCCCAGCTCGACCGCCTCATCGGGCAGCAGGGACTGCCGCCCGTCGAGTTCGTGTTCGCCACCCATGCCGAACCGCCCCACTCGTCCGGTGTCGGCTTATGGCTCGAGAAGTACCCGAACGCGGTGCTGTGCGGGGACGTGCGCGACTATCACCTCTACTTCCCGAGCTTCGCCGATCGGTTTCGCCAGTCGGTGGTAGGTGAGACGATCGATCTCGGCGGCACCGAGTTCGTGTTCGTGGAGCCGGTGATCCGCGACCTCGACGCCACCCTGTGGGGCTACGACACCCGAAGGCGCGCGCTGTTCCCCGGCGATGGCTTCGCCTACTCGCACTACCACGATGCCGGACAGTGTGGCCTGGTGGCCGAGGAGGTGCCGGAGCTCGGCCTGGAGGAGATGGCCGCCACGTTCGCGCAGCGCGCCCTGTACTGGATGGTATTCACCGACATGGAGCCGTACATCGAACGGCTGCACGAACTGATCTTCACCGAGCTCGAGGCCGAGCTGATCGCCCCGACGCACGGCATGCCGATCACCGATCCGGCCCGCACGTGCCCGCGGATCTACGACGGGCTACGGATGAGCAGCAAGGTGAACACCACAGCAACCGTCACCTGAGGAGCATCGATGAGCACCACCACCGCCACCGCTGAGATCGGATCGCTGGAGCAGCTCTACGAGGTGCTGCCGGATTTGAATTACCAGCCGCTGTGGACGCTGAAGGGCGCGCTCACGCCCGAGCCCGCAACGCGGATGGTCCCGTACCGGTGGCGTTACACCGAAGCGCGCGAGCTGATCGCGAAGGCCGGTGAGCTGATCTCCGCGCAGGACGCCGAGCGGCGGGTACTGGCCTTCCGCAATCCCGGCACGGCCCCTCACGAGCTGGCGCGGACCACCGACACCCTCTGGGCCGCGGTGCAACTCGTGCTGCCCGGCGAGGTCGCCCCCGCACACCGGCACACGCCGGCCGCGCTGCGCTACATCATCGAGGGCGAGGGCGCGTACACCACCGTCGACGGGCTGCGGTGCCCGATGGAGCGGGGCGACCTCGTGCTCACGCCGAACTGGTCCTGGCACGAGCATGGCCACGCCGGGGAGGGGCCGATGATCTGGCTCGACGGCCTCGACATCCCGATGGTGCACACGATGCACCTCGTGTTCACCGAGCCCGGACCCGGGCCGGCCGAGCCCGTGGACGGGCCGCGGCGGACGCTCATCTACAAGCTGGCCGACGCCGAAGCCGCGCTTGAAGAGCTGAGGAACGGCGCCGGCAGCCCGCACGACGACCTGATCCACGAGTTTCGAGACCCAACGACGGGGGGGCCGGTCCTGCCCACGCTGTCGGCGTACCTCCAGCTCCTGCGCCCAGGCGTGCACACGCGCGCGCACCGGCATACCGCCAGCGTCGTGTACCACGTCGTGCGCGGCTCGGGATCGTCGACCATCGGCGGCCAGCGGTTCGACTGGACGCAGGGCGACACGTTCGCCGTGCCGACCTGGGCTGAGCACGAGCACGCCAACCCAGGCGGCGGCGATGCGCTGCTGTTCTCGTTCTCGGATCGCCCGGCGCTCGAGCGGCTCGGGCTGCTGCGCGAGCAGCCCTGAGGAGCGGCCGACCGAGGTCCCATGCGACTGTACGCGTTCGACGATCACCGGCTCGGCGTGCTCAGCGACGCCGGGCGCCTGGTCGACATCACGGCGTTGGTCGGCCCACAAGTCGCTCCGCGCGACCGTATGACCGCGCTGATCCGTGACTGGCCGGAATTGGGGGATGAAGTGCGAGCGGCGGCCGGCGCCCACGGAGGCGTGGCGCTCGGTCGGGCTCGTTTGCTCGCACCGCAGCCGCGGCCGGGCAAGATCATCGCGGCGCCGGTCAATTACCGGCTCCATCACCGGGAGATGGGCGGTGCCGACGGTGTCTACCGCGGTGCGACCGTCAAGACAATCGAGACGTACGCCGGCTTCATCAAGGCACCGTCGTCGATCGTCGGCCCCGACGGGGCGATCGAGCTGCCGCCGGGCGAGCGACGGATCGACCATGAAGCCGAGCTCGGCGTCGTCGTCGGCCGGGCCGCGCGGAATGTCCGCCGCGACGAGGCGCTCGAGTACGTGTTCGGCTACGTCCCGCTGCTCGACATCACCGTCCGGGGGGAGGAGGACCGCTCGTTCCGCAAGAGCTACGACACCTTCACGCCGATCGGTCCGGCGATCGTCACCGCCGACGAGGTCGGCGATCCCGGTGAGCTCGACCTCGAGCTCACGGTAGACGGAGAGCTCCGCCAATCGTCCAACACGCGCGAGATGATCTTCGACGTCCCGCGGCTGATCGAGCTCTACTCCGCGGCGATGACGCTGGAGCCAGGTGACCTGATCGCCACCGGGACGCCCGAGGGCGTCGGGCCGATCGCGTCAGGCCAGGAGGTGGTGCTCGAGATCCCCGCGGTGGGCACGCTCGCGATGCCGGTGCGGTCGCGCGAGATGAGTGCGACGGCGTGAGAGGAGTGAGCACGGTGACGGACGCAAGCGGTGAGGCGTTCGCAGTCGTCGGTGGCGGCATCGGCGGGCTGACGAGCGCGCTGGCGCTCGCCCGGCGTGGCTTTCGCGCGCGCGTGTTCGAGCAGGCCCCGGAGTTCGCCGAGATCGGCGCCGGGATCCAGCTGGGTCCGAACATGCTCCGCGCCCTGGACGACCTGAGCCTGCGCGAGGCGGTGCTGGCCGACGCGTGGTTTCCAACCGCGCTCGCCATTCGCGACGCCCTTGACGGTTCGGAGATCACACGGATGCCGGTGGAGGATGCGTTCCGCGGGCGCTTCGGTCAGCCCTACGCGCTCACTCATCGCGCCGATCTCCTCGACGCGCTGATCGATGGCTGCCGCCGTGAGCCGGCCATCGAGCTGCACGCCGGCTGCCGGGTGGACGCGCTCCGTCAGCACGATCGGGGGGTCGTCCTCGGTCTCGCCGACGGTTCCAGCTATAGCGCGCCGGGGGTGATCGGAGCCGATGGACTGTGGTCACGCGTGCGCGAGCTCGTGATCGGCGACGGCGCCCCCCGCCCCGTCGGCCACATCGCCTACCGCGGAGTGCTACGCGGCGACGACGTACCCCCTGAGCTGTGGTCGCCGGACATGACCGTCTGGCTGGGTCCGCGGACGCATCTGGTGCACTATCCGCTCCGTCGAGGCGAGCTCTACAACCTCGTGGCGGTGTTCCACTCCGATCGGTACACCGAGGGCTACGACGAGGCCGGCAGCGTCGACGAGCTGTGGCGACACTTCGGCGGCGAGCACGAGTCCGTCCGGAGGTTGCTCGAGCGGATCGACGCGTGGCGCTACTGGGTCCTGTGCGACCGCGAGCCACGGCGCGGATGGACGAGCGGGCGCGTGACCCTGCTCGGGGATGCAGCGCATCCGATGCTCCAGTACCTCGCGCAGGGCGCGGCCATGGCGGTCGAGGACGGCCTCTGCCTGGCGGGCGAGTTGGAGCGAGCGGGAGGCGATCCCGTGCTCGCGTTTCCGCGCTACGAGGCGCGGCGCGTGCTCCGCACGGGGCGCGCGCAGATCATGGCGCGGATTTACGGCGACGTGTTTCACGCTGCCGACGTGGCCCGCGAGCTGCGCAACCAATGGCTCGGCGGCCGAACGCCCGAACAGGGGCTCGAGAGCATGGCCTGGCTCTACGACCACGATCCCGTCCTCCACGAGGAGCTATCCGTTGCAGACCCTGTCCGGACGTCTTGACCGGGTGCGGTGCGAAGTCGGGCCGCGCGGGATCCTGATCGCCGTCGACCCGGATCGCAGCGCTCCGGCGACGGTTGGTTACGGCATCGCGCGGGCGAGCCGGGCGCGTGCGCAACTCACCGTGATGTGCGTGTGGCGACCGTCCCGCCTCCTGCCCTTGGCCGCGGTCAGTGAAGTCGACCCCCAGGCTCTGCTCGCCGACCACGAGCGGGCCGCGATGGCCTGGTTTCGCGCGCGGGTCGCCGAGGTACCGGGCGACATCTGCCTGAGGACGTTGTTTCTGCGCGGGCGGTTGCGGGACCATCTGGCGCGTCAACTCGTCCAGCGCGATTACGACGAGGTGATCGTCGACCGGCTCTCCGAGCGCGACCTGGCGCGGATGAGGGGGATCGCGCCCGGGGTCGCGATCCGCCATCCGGCATAGTCGTCCGCTAGTCGAGGGTGGGAACCATCGAGGGGCTCCCAGGGGTTATATGGGGTGATGGACGACTTCGACCCGTTTGTCGCCAGCAACCTCGAGCAGCTGCTGAAGACGGCCTACCTGATCACCTGGGATGTCGGCGAGGCCGAGGATCTCGTGCAGGACTGCCTGTTCAAGGTCGCGCGGCGGTGGCCGCGCGTGCGACGGATGGCGCAGCCCGGGGGATACGCGCGGCGGATCCTCGTCAACCTGGCGGTTGACGGCGCCCGCGGCCGTGCCCGCCGTCGCGGCGAGCTCGACGGAGCGGCGGCGGTCGCCGATGAACCGGATCGGGATCTCCTGATCGGGCTCGAGACGCGGGCCGAACTGCTCGACGCGCTCGCGCGCCTGACGCCGCGGCAACGGGCCGTGCTCGTCCTGCGCTACTTCAACGACTTGACCGAGGCCGAAACGGCCGAGGTCCTCGGCTGCTCACCGGGGACCGTCAAGAGCAACGCCTCGCGCGGACTCGCGCGGCTGCGCGAGGTGCTTACGCCAATCCCCCACCCAACCCGGGAGCTCTGAACGCAATGCCCGATCAACTCGAACAGAGCCTGCGCGAAGCCCTGTCGCATCGCGCCGCGCAGCTAGATCAAGACTCGATCGCCCGCCTGAGCGCGATCGACTACCACCCTCGCCACCGCCGGATCGGGAAGCTTCCCGCGCTGGGCGCGCTGAGCGCCACCGGCATCGCGGCGGTGGTCACCGCGATTGTGACCCTCGGCTCGAGCGCTGCGCCGGCGTTCGCCGGCTGGAAGTCGACGCCGACCACCCCGGCGCCCGGACAGCTGGCGCAGGCCGCTCAGGCCTGTGGGCAGCATCTCGGGAGCCCGGTTCTGACCGACTCGCGCGGTCCGTACACGGCCTCGATCTACGCCGACTCGACCACCAGCAACGTGTGTCTCAGCGGTAATGGGGTCTCGATGTCCTCCGGCTCCACCTCGGCAGCGCCCGCCAGCGTGGCGGCGGGTCGGATCGAGCTCGATGGCGGCGGGACGCGGGACGCCGCGGGCAACGCGCTGACGCTCGTCGACGGCCGTATCGGCACCGGCGTCACCGGGGTCACGATTGAGCGCAGCGACGGCAGCTCGGTGCGGGCGACGGTCGCGGGCGGTTGGTACCTGGCGTGGTGGCCGGGTACGGTCGCAGCGACGAAAGCGCAGATCGCCACGGCGTCCGGAACCAGCACCGTCGCGTTCCCGTCGACGCCTGCTCTGCGGGTGCCGAACTGCCCGTCCGGGTCCCACTGCGCGGGCGGCTACTCGTTTGGTGGCAGTGGTGGTGGCGCGAGCCGCGGCGGTAGCGTCAGCGCCAGCGGCGCGGGCCACGCCGTCCGGTCGATGACGTCGGTCCACTTCGGTAGCGCGAGCTCGTCTAAGTAGCGGCGCCCGCGACGCTGGGGGTGGCCCACAGGCCACCCCCGGCAGAGCTGCCGTCCGCCGGCGATCAGTGCGTGGCGATGGAGAAGGTCACCGTCCAGTTTGGGCGTCGGAGCCCTGCAAACGCCATTCACACGTCGGCCCGGGGAGAGCTTGTCGATCGAGATCTTCACCGTCGCGGCTCGATCGAGCCGGAACGAGAACGTCGTTCCCACCTTGTGGTGTACGACGGCCGTCGCGCCGGCGACGGGCGTCGAGGGCTTGCCGGAGCGTGCTGTCCGCTACCAATACCGGCGCGCGCCTGTTGGCATCGCGCGACGGAGGGTATACATTTGCGCTTGTGCGGCCGGGGCGTCTGGTAAGGACCGTCGGGCTTGCGGTGTTACTCGGGTTGGTGGCGGCTGGGCAAGCGACCGCGACGCATCTCGATCCGCAGGACGCGTTCTACTGGCCGCTGCCCGCGGCCCCGGCTCACCCGGGCAACGTCGGCGGGGCGATCGCTGTCAGCCCTGACGGAAACTTCGTCTATGTTGCCGACCCGTACGCCAACGCGATCGAGGAGTACACATCGGACGGAACCTTGGTTCGCAGTGTCAGGTTTGGCCGCCGCGCGACGGCCCCGACCGGTGTGACGACCGACCTGTCTGGCGAAGTGTACGTCGTCTATCAGGCCACCGGGACCGTGGCCAAGTACAGCGCCAATCTCAGGTTGCTCTCCAGCTGGAGCGTGTTCGGCGCGCAGTCGATTGCCGCGGATCGCACGGGCCATCTGTGGGTATTGACGAACTTCTTGAATGCGGTCGGTGAGTACGACTCCACCGGCAAGTCGATCGGCGGCTTCGTTGCGACCCTTCCGGGCCAGGACTTTCCGGCCGGCCCGGCTTTCGACCCGCGGTACTACCCACCGACCGGCTACGACGCCCCGTACAAGACGGTGGCCAAGGCGATCGCCGTCGACCGGGTGGGCGATCCGATCGTCGCGGGCGACTCCTACCAGGCGCTGTCTGACCCGCAACCCGACTGCCACGTGGTGATCGATGAGGATCACATCGATATTCAGCCGTATCCCAACCCACTGGTCAGCGGCGAGCTCGCTCGCTTCGGACCGGATGGCACTCCCGTCGCCCACGGATGGCTCAGCACCTCGCAGATGAGCTGTTGGGACATCGCGAGCGAGGGCAACGACCCCAGTGGGGTGGCGGTCGATCCTAACACTGGGGATGTCTATTCGACCAGCGACGTGTGGCTCGGCGTCTTCCACTCGCGAGCCGATCTCTCGAACACCCGAATCAACTTGAAGGCTTCCAGCTACGCGTGCTACTCGCTCGACTGTCCCGCCCGCGACTGGGACCTGATCGCCGGCAACCCGGCGCAGGGCGTCGCGCTGGACTGCCGCTCGAACCTCTACATGCTCACCAACAACGGCAACGCTCGGTACGTGACGAAGTTCATCAACAGCGACTCGGTGCCGCCGGGTGCCTGCTCGCCGCTGCTGCAGCGCGCGTCGCTGGTTCCGCGGATAACCGTGTTCTCGATATGCCTAGCCGGGCGCCGTTGGCCACCGTCCCGGTGCAGGACGCGATCCCGGTCCCGCCGGTCCCGTCGGTGCAGCTGAAGTTCGCGTGGGCGATCTGGCCGACGAAGTACCTCGCCCCTACCGCGGGCGCGATGATGTGAACGGTCGGGAGCTTGGCGACCCTGACCATCAGGGTCGTCGTCGCGGTCGGACCGCCGTTGCAGCTGGCCGTCTGGCCGGTGAACACGAGCGTGGTTGAGCAGCCGGCATCGTCGGTCACGGTCAGCGTGACCTTGTACTGTCCGGCCGCCGCATAGACGTGGGTGGGCCGCGGCCCACCGTTGCTGAGGGTGGTTCCGTCGCCGAAGTTCCAGTCGTCCCGGGCCACGGTCTGTCCGGGTGCCGCGGTCGAGGTGGAGCCGTCGAAGGTCATGGGCCTACCGGGCGGGGCCGCACGGGCCGAGAACGCCGCCGTCGGCGCCTGATCGGGACTGATCGCCAGTGGCTGGAAGAACGGGGCCGCGCCCGTGCTGCAGTTGCTCCCGGGACAGCTGACTCCGGACAACAACCCGTTCGCACCGATCGCGAACACCGAAATCGCCCCGAAGTCAGGGCCCTCCTCCGAAACCATGTACAGGAACCGGCCGCTCGGGCTCACGACCACCCCGCCCGGATCCGTTCCGCCGATGCAGTCGCTTCCAGGACACGGCACCGGCGTCAGCGATCCATCGGCCGCGATCGCGGACACCGACACGTTCCCCGGGATGCCGCCACCGGCAACGTACAGGAACCGGCCATCCGGGCTGATCGCGATTGCGTTGGAGGAGCCCGCCGCGGCGCAGTCATCGCCGTTGCAGGCGATCGGGGTCAGCGACCCATCCGATCCGATCGCGAACGGCGACACGGTGCCGGAGAGCCCGTCGTTGACCACATACAGAAACCGGCCGTTGGGGCTCACCGTCACCGCGGTCGGGAACGAACCGGTGGCGCAGTCGCTCCCCGAGCAAGTGATCGGGGTCAACGACCCATCCGATCCGATCGCGAACGGCGACACCGTATCGCTGAACCCGTTGGCGACGTAGAGGAAGCGGCCGTCCGGGGTCACCGCCACCCCACGCGGACCCAGACCGGTACTGCAGTTCGCGCCGGAGCAGGTGATCGGGGTCAAAGACCCATCCGATCCGACCGCGAAAGGCGACACCGATCCCGGGCTGCTGCCGGGATTGTTAGCGTTGGTCACGTACAAGAATCGTCCATTGGGACTCGCGGCCAGGCCGATCGGGTCCGGGCCGGTGCTGCAGTCTGAGTCCGTGCAGGCGATGGGTGTCAATGACCCGTCGGCCGCGACCGCGAACGGCGACACGGTGTCGTTCACGGAGGCCACATACAGGAATTGTCCGTTCGGGCTGACCGCGACACCTTGCGATTGGGCTGACGCGATGCAGCCGCTACCGGGGCAGTTGATAGGAGCCAGCGACCCGTCCGCCGAGAACGAAAACGGGAACACGCGGCTGGAGCCGAAGTCCGACATGTAGAGGTGGCTGGCGTACGCCGGCCCCGCCGCCCACAGCCCGCCGGCCGCCGCCAAGACCGCGGCCGACACCACCAACCACCACCTGAAAATGTGAACCCGCATCGCTCACCCTTCCAGTAGAGATCTCACCGTCCTCGGCCCGGCAACTTACGCGACGGCCGGCGCCAGCCTAGAGCGAGACTCGCGCCGAGCGCTCAAGTCTGCACGGACCGGCAACGAATCGCTGACGATTCGCACGGATCGTCAAGCCGTTGACGGTCGCGATCGGCGTTCGAGCGCGAGTCGCGTCTCGTAGGATGACGTCGTGCTCGAAGTCGGACCAGCATTCGGACGCGCCGCGCTCCTAGGCCTCGGCGGTGGCCTGCGATCGTTCGCTCCCCCGGTCGCGTTGGCCCTCCATGGTCGAGGTCCACTCGCGGGACCGGCTCGATTCATCGCGCTCGGCGCCGGAGCCGGCGAGCTGATCGCCGATAAGCAGCCACAGATGCCGAGTCGATTGTCGCCGAGAGGGCTAACGCTGCGCCTCGGTTTCTCGGGTGCCGGCGGACACGACCTTGCCGGCTCGCAGGGCGCCGCCGTGGCCGCGGGGCTGGCGCTCGCCGCGGCAGTCGTAGGCTCGCGCCTGCGGTCGGCGGTGCAAGGCAAACGGAACCAGCTCGTTGCCGCCGTCGCCGAAGATGCGATCAGTTACTCGCTGGTGTTCGCAGCCACGCATGGACTGGCAAGTGCCGAGCGTCTGGGCTAGGGCGAGGGCGTTCGCCGGGCGTTGTCCGGTGTTCGCCGTCGCGCTTGTGGCGCTCGGTGCGGCGGTGGTCCCGACGGTCGCGCAGGCCCGAGCCGTGAGGCCGACGGTCCTGGCTGACACTCCATGGAGCAGCCTCGTGCATCCCCCGCCGTTCAATCCAGGGGCGATCCTGCTGCTCACCGATGGCCGGGTTCTCGTTCAAGATCAGGGGCCGACGAACGGCGGTGCGAGCGGCTGGTGGATCCTCAGCCCCGACCGATATGGAAGCTATCTGCGCGGGACGTGGACGAGGGCCGCCTCGCTGCCCGCTGGGTACGGACCGATCTCGTTCGCGTCGGCGGTGCTTCCGGACGGGCGAGTGCTGATCGAGGGCGGCGAGGACAACCTCGGTCACCGTGGGGTCGAGACCAACCGGGGGGCGATCTACGACCCGGTCGCGAACCGCTGGGCGCCGGTTCGGCCGCCCGGCAACGGCAGCGGCGGTTGGGCCCATATCGGCGACGCTCCGAGTGCCGTGTTGCCTGATGGCCAGTTCATGCTCGGCGCCTCCGGATACCTCGGCAACAAGGTCGAAGCCCTGTTCGACCCTTCCGCGCTGACCTGGGCTCCGACTGGCAGGGGCAAGGCCGATGGCAACGGTGAGGAAGGCTGGACGCTGCTCCCGAGCGGCGACCTTCTCACCGTCGACGTGACCGACGCCCCCAACACCGAGCTCTTCGATCCAGCCACCGGTGCCTGGCACAGCGCCGGGTCGACGCCGGTCTCGCTGGTGGACGCGGACGGCGAGCTCGGTCCAGCCCTCCTGATGCCCGATGGCGAGGTGCTGGCCACCGGCGGCAATGGGCACAACGCGATCTACGACACGCGCATGGGGAACTGGAGGCGCGCCCCAAACTTCCCGATCATCGCCGGCCAGCAATACGACATCGCCGATGGTCCCGGCGCCGTGCTGCCCGACGGCGACGCGCTCCTCGAAGCCAGCCCGGGCGATTACCGCCCGCCCGCCCATTTCTTCCTCTTCAACGGGACCGCCCTGAAGCGGATCCCTGACGCTCCGGATTCCTCCGCGGAGGCGTCCAACTACGGATACATGCTCGTCCTTCCCACCGGACAGATCATGCTCGACGCCCGGCTCGGACACCTCTATCTCTACAACGCCGGGGGCACGCCGAAAGGTGACTGGCGACCAACGGTGATATCTACCCCAACCAGACTGACCGCAGGCGCCACCTACCGACTCACCGGACGCCAACTCAGCGGCCTCACTCAGGGCGCGGCCTACGGCGACGATTTCCAGGACGCCACGAACTACCCACTCGTACGGATCACCAACGACAGGTCCCATCGCGTGTTCTACGCCAGGACGACCGGCATGACGAGTATGTCGGTGGCCCCCAGGACGCTCTCCTCGACGTACTTCACGCTCCCACGGCAGATCGCCACAGGCGCAGCCACCCTCCGTGTCGTCGTCAACGGGATCACCTCGCCGCCGGTCGGGGTCACGATCTCCTCGCCGGCGGCGCCACCGGTGTAGAACCGCTGGCGTCCGCGCGAGGCGCCGCAAGCATGCGCCGGGGTCCCTCGTGTTCGCGTGTCAGGCCGCGACTGCTTCGGGGGCTCGGTTTTCGGTTGGACGGGTGTCGGCGGGCTGTGTTCGCGCCCGGCCGATCAGCCACACCGCAAGTACCGCGCCGACGAAGGCGACGACGGCGCCGATCTCGAGTCCGGCGGCGAGCGCCGACACGAACGCGCGGTGCAGGGCGTTGACCACGTACGGCGAGGCGCGCCCGTTGGGGGCGACGCTGGAGCCGAGCGCGCTGGCCAGCCTGTTCCGCGCGGCTCCGGGAAGCTGCGGGAGGCTCGAGTCGAGCTTCGCGCGCCCGATCGTCGCCACGAGCGCGCCCATCACCGCCAGCCCGACGCTACCGCCGACCATCCGGCTCATCGACACCACGCCCGAGGCCGCGCCGGACTTGGTGCGGTCGACGGCGTTCATCGCCGCGGTGCTCATCGGCGACATCACGAGCCCGATCCCCAACCCCATCAGGATGAAGCCAGGCAACAGCAGCCCATAACCGGTGTCGATCGTCAGCCGGGACTGGATCAGCAGCGCCGAACCGACGATCAGCAGCCCCAGCACCATCAGCGGTCGGGGGCCGACGCGGTCGGTCAACCGTCCCGCCAGCGGCGTGATGAAGATGATCACGACCGTTGCCGGGAGGAACCGCACCCCGGTCTGAAGCGGCGAGTAGTGCAGCACGTTCTGCATGTACAGCGTCAGGAAGAAGAACTGGGCGAACATCGCGAACGTGATCAGGAACGCGACCACGTTTGCCCCTGCCGACGTCCGCGAGCGAAAAAAGCCGAGGTCGAGCATCGGCGCGCGCACACGCAGCTCGATCACGATGAACGCGGCCAGCGCGACGACCGCGACGACGAACAGCCCCACGATCCGCGCCGAGCCCCAATGCCAGCTGTTGCCCTCCACGAGCGCCAGCACAAGCGCCGTCAATCCAATCGTCAGCGCCGCGATGCCGGCGACGTCCACGCCACGCCCGGCCGTCTCGTCGCGCGACTCGCGCGCGGCGAACAGCGTCACCGCGACCGCCCCGGCCGCGATCGGGGGGTTGATGAAGAAGATCGCGCGCCAGCTCACGTCCTCGACCAACAACCCTCCCACGACGGGCCCGATCGCCAGCGCGAGCGCGCTGACCCCGGCCCATGTGCCGATGGCCGTGCCGCGCTGTTCGGCGGGGAACGCCTGCGTGATGATCGATAGCGTCGCGGGCATCATGAATGCCGCGCCGATCCCCTGGACGGCGCGGAACGCGACCAAGACGGCGTCATTGGGTGCCAGCCCGATCGCCAGGCTGGAGGCCCCGAACACGGCCACGCCGAACAGAAACAGCTTACGGCGGCCGAAGATGTCGCCGAGCCGGCCGCCGGTCACCATCAGCACCGCGAAGGTCAGCGTGTAGGCGTTTATCGTCCACTCGAGCGCCTGCAGCGAGGCATGCAGGTCGCGCTGGATCGACGGGAGCGCGACGTTTACGACCGTGTTGTCGAGCATGATCATGAACAGCGCGAAGCACATGGCACCGAGCGTCCACCAACGGCTGTTGTCCTCGTTGATCAAACGCCCGCGTTGGGCCAGGATCCGGTGGGTCATAGCTACTCCTTTGCCGACTTGAGAAGCGCTCGCAGAGCTGGTGGCGCGAGCTGCTTCTGAACTCTCACCCCTACAGACGGATCGGACCGGCGCGATGTGACGCCGACGATCCCGAGCGTCTCGGCCCCGGGGCGGCGTCACAATCCGAGACCGGCAACCGTCATTAAGGGTGAATGCGGTCAATCACGGAGCAACTTTGTTGAACGACATCGACTGGGACACCGAGCAGTTTCAACGCCACCGGTCACACCTGCAGGCGGTGGCCTACCGCATGCTCGGATCGGTCAGCGAGGCCGAGGATGCGCTTCAGGAAGCCTGGCTACGGCTCAGCCGCTCCGAGCAGGAGACGATCCACAACGCTCGCGCGTGGCTGACCACGATCGTCGGCCGAGTGTGCATCGACATGCTGCGCGCCCGACAGTCTCGCCGCGAGGACTACGTAGGCGCGTGGGTGCCGGAGCCGATCGTGGCGGTCGGCGAGCAGGCCGACCCCGCGGAGCAGATGTTGATGGCCGATACCGTCGGTCTCGCGTTGCTCGTGGTGCTCGAGACGCTGACCCCGACCGAGCGCGTGGCCTACGTGCTGCACGACATGTTCGCGCTCCCGTTCGCAGAGATCGGGAAGATCATCGACCGCCGCCCCGAGGCGGCCAGACAGCTCGCCAGCCGGGCGCGGCGGCGGGTCCGCGGAGCGATGCCGCAGGCCGATGCAGATCTCACCCAGCAACGCGAGGCCGTCGACGCGTTCCTCGCGGCCTCCAGAGCCGGCGACTTCGACGCGCTGGTAGCCGTGCTCGACCCGGACGTCGTGTTCCGTGCCGGCGGCGCACCCAAGCTCCAGCAAGAAATGAAGGGCGCAGCCGACGTCGCGCGCAACCTGGCGACATTCGGCCCGCGGTTCGCGACACTGTGTCAGCCGGCGACCGTCAATGGCCAGCCTGGCCTGCTCATCAAGACCCGCCAAGGCCCGGCCGGAGCCATGGGATTCACCGTCAGCGGCGGCCTGATCACCACCGTCGACCTGACCCTCGATCCCGACGCAGCCGGCGAGCTCAGCCTGCTCAGCTTCCTTCGCGTACGGCAAGGCTCGGTCGCCGAGCGAATCATCAACGAGGCGCTGAGTTGGCCAGGGGTGTACCGCGAGGCGGGCCATCTCGGGTCGGTCGTGTTGCGGGTCGGCGGGCGCGAGGTTGGCCACTTACACGGCGACGCGGTGGCAGATGTGCCGCTCGCCCCCGAGCTGCGAGATCAACTCCTCGCAGACGAGACGACGCACGAGCATCAATGGCGGCACGAGTCGGGCTGGGTCAGGGTCCTACTCGAGACGGAAGAAGGCGTCCAGCAGGCGCTGGCACTGCTGCGCGGCAGCTACGACGGGGTGACGCCCGGGATGATGTGACCCAAGCCGGACTCGGACGTTCATATCCGGTAGCCGGCCTTCGCGACGGTCTCGACCACAGGCGGGTCGCCGAGCTTGGTACGCAGCCGGCTGATCGTGACCTTGACCGCGGCGGTGAACGGGTTGGCGGCCTCGTCCCATACCCGTTCGAGCAGCTCCTCGGCGGAGACGACTCGGCCTTGCGCGGCGAGCAGCAACTCGAGTACGCCGAACTCCTTGGGCCGCAGGGCGAGCGGCCTGCCTGCCCGGTGGGCGCACCGCTTGGCGGTGTCGAGCACGATATCGCCATGCTCGATCACCGGCGGGATGCTCGGCTGCGCGCGGCGGGCCAGCGCGCCGATCCGCGCCACTAGCACGGCGAAGGCAAACGGCTTGGTCAGGTAATCGTCGGCGCCGAGCCCGAGCCCGTCGACGAGGTCCGCATTCTCCGCCGCGCCGGTGAGCATCAGCACGCGGGTGCGCCCTCCGGCCGCCACTAGCCGTGCGCACACCTCATCGCCGTGGAGGCCCGGCAGGTCGCGATCGAGCACGATCACCTCATAGTCGTGGACCAGCGCACGCGCCAGGCCTGACTCGCCGTCCAGCGCGACATCGACCGCCATCTGCGCTTGGCGCAGGCCGGCCGCGACCGTCTCCGCCAGCTCCTCGTCGTCCTCGATCACCAGCACGCGCATCGGCCGCTCCGTTTCCGATGAAGGTAGCGCCGGAACGTTTCACGGCGGTTTCACCGGTTGCGGCGCCCACACCGCCGCCGGGTGCCAAGAAGTCGAAACCGCGCTAACACACGTCCACTAGCGCTTCGCAGCGCCGGGCTGGCCGCTCGTCTGTTCGCAAACCTCGAGTCCAGTCTGGACCTCGGTGGGCAGCGAATCGACCGGGCAGCGGTAGCCGATCGCGTCGAGCACCGGTCGCCACTTGCCCGAGACATAGTGGAAGATCGCAGTCGGGTATCCCGTGTAGCGCCCGCAGGCGCTGAGATGATTGAAGTCGGCGCGGGCGTACACGCGGTCGGTCACGAGGATCGTGACGCTCAAGCATTCGGGCGGATAGCCGTAGGCCGCCGCCACTCCGCTCGGTCCGGGTTGACGGGCGGGATTATTCGGGAGCGGCCGCCTGACGTCTTGACCGCCCGGCCACAGAGTCGCGGCGGCTGCGATCGCGAGCACTGATGCGGCCGCGAGCAACGCGGCTGCGCGCCTGGCGCCCCGGTTACCCGCGATGGGGACGGGAAACCTGTGCGCATCGGGGTTGCGAAGCACGGTCACCTCCAACACGTCGAACTGCGGCAAGTCCGGCTCCCCGTGCGGTGGATCGTCGGCTTCGCGGCCGCCCATCGCCCGAGTATCGCGCCGACGCGTAGGCTGTGCTGCGTGTTCGTCTCAGTCGAAACCGTCGACGCGATGAAGCTGGTTCGCCTCGACCGTCCGCCCGCGAACGCGATCAACCTCGAGCTGCTCGACGAGCTCGTGGTCGCGTTCGAGGGTTTGGCCGTCGACGTCCCGGCCGCCGTCGTGATCGCCGGCCGCGATGGGTTCTTCTCGGCTGGCGTCGACCTCAAGGTGGTGCCGGGGTACGGACCCGACGAGCACCGCCGGATGGTGAGCGGCATCAACCGGATGGTCCTCGCGGGCTATGGCATGCCCTGCCCGGTGATCGCGGCGGTGACGGGCCACGCGATCGCGGGCGGCCTGGTGCTGGCCCTGTGCGCCGATCTGCGGATCGCCTCGCTCGACGGCCGCTACGGGCTGACCGAGGTCAAGGTCGGGGTACCGTATCCACAGGCGGCGATCGGCGTCGTGCGGGCCGAGCTGGCGGCCCACGCCGCCCGCACCCTCGCGCTCAGCAACCGGCTCATCGACGGCGCTGAGGCGCTGCGGCTTGGGCTGTTCGACGAGGCACTGCCGGCGGATGCAGTGCTCCCGCGGGCGATGGCGCTGGCAACCGACACGGCGGCGTTCCCCGCGGATGTCTACGCCGCCACTAAACGCGAGCTCCGCGACGCGACGGTGTCCGCGATCGAGGCCGCCGTCGAGTCGGAGCCGCTGCTCGAAGGCTGGCTGAGCTAGCGCTAACTCGTTGCTACCCCGGCTGCCAGGGGTTCATCGACGGGATGCCGAAGGCGCTTCTGAACGACTCGCCCCAGGTCGTTGTGGAACCCGCCGGTGGGTTCGCCGCCCCCGGATCCGACACTCCCGCCAGGGTCCGCGCGTTAGAGGTGGGCGACCCCCAGCCGATCTCTATGCCAGTGCCGCTGGGGGCAAAGGAAGCGACTCGCTGGCCGGCCTGGAACTGAGCGCCGATCGAGGTCGTCACGGGGTTGATTTCCTCGGCGACGTACCAGTAGTCCGATGGCAAACCGGCCGCAGGATTGTTGAACTGGAACAGCAGCAGCGGCTGGCCTGCGTACCAGTCCTGCAACACCTGCACGAGAGTGGAGGCGAGGGGTGCGTAGATTCCTGCGCCCGTCGTCGCCGTTGCGTCTACGCCCATGTCGTCGCGCCCGAGCGTGAAGCTGGGAATCGGATCTGCTCCTGCCCGGCCGCCGCCCGTGCTGACCGTCGGCCCCACGCTGTCCGCGCTGGCAGCCTGGGCTGCCTGCTGGCGTTGCTCGGCTTGGAGTTGTGCCAGCTGACGGCTCAGCGAGGCGACTTGGCTGCGAGCGTCGGCGAGCTCACCGACGTGCTTGTTGCGTGTGCGCGTAACCGAGATCTGCTGGTTGAGGAGCGTCACCTTGGTCGCGTCGGCTTGGTCGCGCTCGGCCAGCACCTGCGCCGTGACATTCTCCTCCTGGCCCTCCAGCCCGCCCAAGCGCACGGCCTCGGCCGCGACACGATCGCGGGCCTGGACCGCAGCGGCGAGGACCTGCTGATCGTGAGTCCTGATCCGCCGGGCGAAGGACAGGCGCTCGAGCAGGTTGGAGAAGCCGGAGGAGTCGAGGACGACGTCGACGATGTTGGGCGGACTGGACTCGTAGTTGCTGACCAGCAGCTGGGAGAGCACGGACTCCGCCTTGCGCTCGTAGGCCTTCAGGCGGACAAGGCGAGCCTCCGCTGCCTTGAGCTCCCGGCGCAGACGCGCCAGCTCGGCGCGTTTGGCCGCGAGCTCGGATTGGATGTGCGCGATCTTGCTCTGAAGCCCCGAGATGTTGCCGTTCAGCTGTTGCAGGCGGCCGTTATCAGCGCCGACCGCTCCCGAGAGCGACGAGACCCGATTCTGGCGGGCGCTGAGCTGCTGCTGCAGCGCGCCCGGATCCGCGGCCCTTGCCGCCGGCGAACGCGCCCCGAGCCAGAACAGGGCCACCGCCGCCAGCACGAGCGCAGTCGCGGCTCCGATCCGGCGGGTGAATGTTCGTGGAGCGCTTGACATGAGCTTGGCGGCACCGGTACGCGCACCATCGCGCTGGCCGGCCCGGTATTGGCCGGGCTCGGCGGGTGACCACGGCCTCGGTGCGGCCGCACGCTAACACGGGTCCGCCCACGTTCACCATGGTTCCCGAGGCCTGCAAGAAAACCTGCAGAAGCAGGAATCGCCTCGATCCACGCGAAACCGGCTCGGCCGGTCGGCGACGACGATCGCGTTTCCGTCGGGCCCGAGTCGTTCGCGGTTCGGCGGGACCGCGAGCCGATCGTTCGCTCAGATCGAGCTGATGGCACCGCCATCGACCGGGATCATGGCACCAGTGATGTAGGAGGCGGCGGGCGAAAGCAGGAACGCGGCAGCTCGCCCGAACTCCTCGGGCTCGCCATATCGACGCAGTGGGATCCGCTCCGATTCGCGCGCGCGAACCTCATCGGGATCGCCGCTCAGAGCATCAAACTCACGGACCCGGTCGGTGGCGATTCGCACCGGCAGCAGACCGTTGATCCGGATCCCGTCGGGGCCGAGTTCGTTGGCGAGGGTCTTCACCACGCCGGCGAGGCCAGGGAACAGACCATTTGAGATCGGCAGTCGAGCCAGCGGCACGCGCACCGATGAGGCGAGCACAAACACCAATGAGAGCCCGGTCCCGGTCACCGATCCATTCGCGGAAAGCCTCTCGCTGCCGTTGCCCAGATCGGCCGCGAGAACTCGGGCCAGCCGAACCGCGCCGAGGAAGACACTTTCGAATGCTGACCGCCACGCCTCGTCGGGCGTGGTCGCGATGGTCCCTGGCGGCGTTCCGCCCACGCTGATCAACGCCCCGTCCAACCGCCCAAAACGATCCTTCGCCGCGGCGATCAGCCGGTCCGGAGTGGCAGGATCCCGGTTGTCTGCGACGACCCAGGTGACGGTGCCGGCCCCGGCGGCGTTCTGCGAGAGGCGCGCGGCCGCGGCCGAGGCGGTCGCCTCGTGGGGAGCGCTGAGCACGACGCTGGCTCCGTCCGCGCGGAGCGCCTTGGCGGCCGCAAACCCAAGACCGCGACTTCCGCCGGTCACCACGTACACCCGGTCGCTCAGTCCGAGATCCACAACGTCATTCTCCCCCAGGTCGAGTTTGGCGACCTCGCCGTCATCGACCAGCACGAGCGCGGCAGCCTAACGGAGCCTGTGACTTGACCGCGGACGCGACGCAGGTGAGGATTGCCTGCGTGAGCTTCGAGGTCGAGTTCCGCAACGTGCGTGGCCGGGCGGCCTCGATCGGCAGCGCGGGCCCGTACACGTTGGTCGTCGACCGTCCGGCGGACGCGGGCGGGGAAGGCATCGGCTTCAATGGCGGGCAGCTGCTGTATCTGGCGATCGGTGGATGCGTCTCCAACGACCTGTTCCGCGAGGCCGGCGCTAGGGGCATCCGGCTTACCCACGTGCGGGTTCGCGTCGTGGGGGGGTTCGCCGGCGACCCGGCGGTTTCCGAACCGGTCGCCTACGACGTCGAGGTCGCGGGCGACGCCCCACGCGAACAGTTGCAGGAGCTCGTCGCCCACGTCGACGCGATCGCCGAAATCCCGAACTCTGTCCGCCGCGGTACGCCGGTGAAGCTGCGGCAGGTGGACATCGCAACTTCCTGAGCGCAGTGGGGGTGCTTCCGCCAGCCGATGACGAGCACGATGTACCAGCGGTTCGACACGCCCGGGATCGCCCCTGCTGAGCGGTTCGAGTACTGGCGCAGCTGGTATTCGCTGGCCGTGGACGCGCCGACGCGGCTTGACCCGATCGAGCGTTCCCCGCGCGAGTTCCGTGCCTCGGCGCAGGTCCTCGGTGTCGATGAGGTCGACATCGTCGAGTTGAACTGCGCTCCTGCGGTGGGCACTTGGCCGCGGGAGGCGGTCGAGCCGGCGGACCGGCTCCGGCTTGCGCTGGTGGCGCCCACGCCGGCGGCGACTGGTCGCTGGCATGGCCGTGAGATCTCGCTGGCCGGTGGCGCTGTGGCGCTGCTTGGCCGTACCGACGGGCGATGGCGCGCGCCGAGCGGCTTGCGCGCGATCCAGGTCAACGTCCCCCGATCGGCGGTCGTGGTCACCGATCGGGATCTCGACCGGATCAACGACCCGTCGCGGCTGCTTCGCGATCCGACGTTCGCGTCGCTGATCCGGCCTTTGTTGTTCGGACTGTCGGGTCACCTCGACGTGCTCGCCAACGCGGACGTCCGCGAGCTCGGCGGGGTTTGGATCTCGCTGGCGAACATGCTCGTTCGCTCGCTGCTGGGGCAGGACACGAACGGGACCGACACGGCCCGAGCACGCCGGCTCCAGATCCGGCGTTACATCCGCGCCAACCTCGCCGATCCCCGGCTCTCGCCGGCGGGTATCGCCGACGCCCTGCACGTCTCGCGCCGCACGCTGTACGCCGCGCTGTCGCCGGATGACGACGGCGTCGCGGCGGAGATCCGCGGCCAGCGGTTGGAGCGCGCACGTGCGATGCTCCTGGACCCCTCGCAGACTCGATCAGTCGCGGAGGTCGCGGCCAGTGTTGGGCTCCCCAACCCGGCGCACTTCAGCCGGATCTTCCGCAGCCGCTACGGCCTGAGCCCCAGCGACCTTCGCGCGGCTGCCGGATCAGTGGTGGTGGCCGGCCCGGCTGGGGTGTGAATGGACGTAATCGCCGTGGCTGTGAAGCTGCTGCGGCGTGGCGGGCTTGGTCGGGCCGGGTTTGCGGCCGGACCGGGCGCGGCGCTCCGCCTGCCGGGTGCGAGTCACGCTGCCAGATCGCGCGCGATCATCAGCGCCAGCGCAGTCCTGGCAGATCCCGACGATCGCGAAGTGGGTGAACCGGGGCGTGTATCCGAACTCGCTTTGGATCCGCTCGCGGATCGGCTGCAGCCGTTCCGGCGAGACGGCGGTAACGCTCGCGCACCGTTCGCAGTAGAGATACTCGAGTTCGAGCTCGCTGGCTAGGACATAGAGCCCGGGGGAGTGGCCCAGGTGTAGATGGCGGGCAATGCCGCGCTGCTCGAACAGCTCGAGGTTGCGATAGACGGAAGACTCATCGAGCGAGAGCGTGCGCGACAGATGCGTGGCCGAGACCGGGCCGTCGGCGGCGAACAACGCTTCGAGCACGAGCCGCCGAGGGGTTGAGACCCGCAGCCCCGAGTCGCGCAGGGACCGGATCGCGTCGTGAACATCAGCGAACACCTGTGGCGGACTCTCCGGCGGTGCGGTCATCGCCTGGACAATTGTGACGCACGGTTCGGCAGCCGCGACGTCGGGCTATCCGGCGGGTTCCGTCTCGCCGAGGTGCGCCGACCACCGTTCCTCGATGCGGCCGTAGCGCCAGACCGAGAGGGCGATCGCCCAGGTGGCGATGAACATGGCCACGATCACGAACCCGAGGATGTTGATGTTGATGTTCTCGAACCAGTTCCAGAACACGCCGGAGAGGTTCAACTCCGAGGCGATCAGTCCGCCGAGTTCGATCGTGCCGATCACGACCGCGATCGCGACCGAGAGTCCCGTGATCGTGATGTTGTAGAAGACCTTGCGCACCGGCTTGGAGAACGCCCAGCCGTAGGCGAAGTTCATGAACGATCCGTCGATGGAGTCCATCAGAGACATCCCGGCGGCGAACAGGATCGGTAGGCAGAGGATCGCGTACCACGGCAGCCCGGCGCCAGCGGCGCCAGCGGCGAGCACGAGCAGCGCGACCTCGGTTGCGGTGTCAAACCCGAGACCAAACAGGACGCCGATCGGGTACATCTGCCCGGGCTTGGTGACGGTCTTGGTGATGCGGCCGAGGAACCGGTTCATCAGGCCGCGCTTGTCGAGCTGCTCCTCGAGTTGTTGCTCGTTATACCGACCGGTCCGCATCTCGCGGAACACCTTGATGATCCCGAACAGGATCACGACGTTGATCGCGGCAATCGCGTAGAGGAAGGTGCCTGACACCAGCGTCCCGATCCAGTTAGTGACCTGGTGGAGGTTGGAGTCGTCGTTCTTGACCGGCCCGTCGAGCGCGCGCACGCCGACAGAGATCAGGAAGGCGAGCGCGAACACGATCGTGGAATGGCCGAGCGAAAACCAGAATCCGACGCTCAAGGGACGTTTGCCCTCGCTCATCAGCTTGCGGGTGGTGTTGTCGATCGCGGCGATGTGATCGGCGTCGAACGCGTGGCGTAGTCCGAGCGTATACGCGGTTATGCCGATCCCGACCGTGAACGCCCCGGCCGACCCGAGGTGGTAGTGCTTGTGCGCCACCAGTGAGATCAGCGTCAAGAAACCAGCCACGTGAAGCCCGGCGACGACCAGCACCATCATCACCAGCGTTCGTTTCTGGCTCGGGGTCAGCGAGGCCCAGAACGCCCGGACGCCGCGTCGCTGCCGGGTCTGGATCGTGGTCGCCTGCATCATCTCCTCCTCTACGCGTGGCTCGTGGAACGACTGCTGACACCCAATACGAGGCTCGCGCGACTCTGGATCAATTGCTACCCGCTCTCGATAAGCGCTCCGACTCGCCGTCTCGCCACGAGCAAACCTGGAGATCGACCCAGCCTAGGCGCAAGGCGCCTGCAAATGCAACTCACTTGTAATTAGGAGCACCGGTAGCTCAGCGATCGACGGTTCAGCCATGCCGGGGTGATCCAACTGGGCCTGGACGTCGTATGAGGGCGATGAACCACCCTCGACATACCAAGGAGATTCACGCATGTCCGCAGAACCGCAGGAGCTCGGTAGCGATCGCAGGCAGTTCCTGGTCAGGTCAGCCGCCGCCGGCGCTGGGGCCCTGGCCAGCGCGTCGGCACTTGAGCTGTTGATCCCATCGTTCGCCGGCGCCAAGAGCGGCGGTGTCACCAGCGGCGACGTCGAGATCGTCGGCGCGGCGCAGATCGCCGAAGCGCTCGCGGTGACCACGTACACCAACATCATCAACCGCTCGCCGTTCTTCAAGCGGCTCCCGGACGACGACCAGGGCTACCTGAAAGCGGCGCGGCAAGAGGAAATGTCGCACTACGCGCTCGAGCACAGCGTGACCCGCAAGCCCTCGCCGTTCACGACGTTCTACTACCCGGCGAAGACGTTCTCCGACGCCCAGACGACGCTCGACGTCCTCGTCACGCTGGAAGACGCCTTCATCGCGGCCTACCTGGTCGGCGTACGGAATTTCAGCACGTCGCCGCTGCGCGTCTTGGCCGCGCGAATCATGGGTATCGAGAGCGACCATCGCACGCTGGCGCGCGTCTTGGCCGGAGACGTGTCGTCCAAGGACGGGGGCCCGATCAAGAAGATCACCGGCATCCAGGGCAAGGCCGAGGCTGCGAATCCGCCCAATAACAACGGATACGAGCGCACCCTCAAGTGGACGAAGATCAGCCAGGCCGTCACGGCACTAACGCCGTTCGTCGATAAGACGGCAGCCGGAAAGGCCGGGTTCGACACCTCCAAGCCTTACCACTTCAAGCCGTTCACGCCCGTGCTCCCCAGCCAGCTGGGGGCCTTCCACTCATTCGCGGGCTGATACCGGGGCTCGCCCAGGCGCGGTGCACCTCACCGCGCCTGTCGAGCGCCGGCCGGCCTGCGCTCCAGGAGCCCCGCGGGTCGCCCGTGGTCAGACCGGCTGCCCGGACTGGTTGCACGGCGGCGGCGAGCTCGGCCCGAGTTCTGGGACCATGGTCAGCGTCTGCCGCATCGCACTCGGCTGGATCCCGCCGATGGTCGACTGGTACGGGTGGTCGAGGAAATAGACCACCAGCAGCCCTGCGGCCACGACGGCCGCGACTCCGCCGATCATCGGGCATAGCACGCGGAGCCGTTCGCGTGGGTCGACCACGCTGATCTGGAGCGCGATAGCCACGAAGCCGCCGAAGATCAGCGCCAGCCACAGCGGCGTCGGGATCGCGGGGGTGTCGTCGTTCAGTCGCTGCTGTCGCCCAGCCGTACGGGTGGTGGCCAACGTGAGGAGCTCTTGTAAAGCCAGCTGCTCGCGGGTCGTGTGCAGGTCGAGCACTCCGAACAGCGCGCGATAGGAGTCGATCCATTGGTCGACCACGGGGCTAGTGTGCGCGTGTCGCATCGCCGGCCACTCCTCGCCGATCACCGCGCGCCCGTAACAGACGAGATCGCCGCGCAGCTCGTCGCGCTGAGCCGCGGGGAAAAGCGCCGCCGTACGGGCCATGTCGAGCACCGCGGTGGCCTCGGAGCCCGCCGCCGCCTTCGCGCCGCTGTAGGTCTGATAGGCCGCCAGGATCACGAAGGCGAGCAAGACCGCGAACGAGGTGCCCACCACCTGGATCATCCCCCGGCCCCGACCCGAGTCGAGCAGCAGCGGCCCGTGGGCCGTGCGCTGAATCACGCCGAACACGAGTGCCGCCGCCGCTCCAGCGCACACCACGATCAGGATCGCGAGCGGCAGGCTCATCCCGGACGCCCGCGAAATCGCGATCGCGGATACGCCGTCCGAAACGCCTCATGACCGGCTGGCTCCCAAGTCCTGCGCACGACAAGCGCTCATTCGACGCGGGCGGAACCGACCCTCTGCGCTGATCCGAATCGGCCCGCTCCACTCAACGGGCGGCCAGCGCGACGCGGTAACGTCCAGAAGATGACGAACAGCTCCACGGAGAAGGCCGACCCAGCTTCTCAGCTGATAGACGCGAGGATCAAGGAACTGGGGGACTGGAGGGGCAAGACCCTCGCCACGGTTCGGGCCTTGATCAAGCAGGCCGACCCCGAAGTAGTCGAGGAATGGAAGTGGAGAAAGCCTTCAAATCCAGGGGTTCCGGTGTGGTATCACCGCGGTCCGATCTGCACCGGGGAGACGTACAAGAGCGTCGTGAAGCTGACGTTCTTCAAGGGAGCGTCACTGAACGACCCTTCAGGACTGTTCAACTCGAGCCTCGGAGGCAACACGCGGCGTGCCATCGACTTCCGCGAGCAAGACGAAATCGATGAGAAGGCTTTCGTCACCCTGATTCGAGCCGCGGTCAGCCTGAACGAGTCCTCGTCCCGCTAGCAGGTTGGCTCTAAGCACCGTGACGTCGGACGAGCTCGCCAACCTCGCGCATCTGCGCCGCGCCCGCGATCTGATCGACCGCGAGTACGCGCGCCCGCTCGACGTCGCCGCCCTCGCCCGCGCTGCGTTGATGTCGACGGCACACTTTTCGCGGCAGTTCCGCGCGACGTACGGGGAAACGCCGTACGCCTACCTGATGACGCGGCGAATCGAGCGGGCGAAGGCCCTGTTGCGCCGCGGTGACATGTCGGTCACCGAGGTCTGCAGCGCGGTCGGGTGTATGTCCCTGGGCTCGTTTAGCGCGCGCTTCACCCAGCTGGTGGGCGAGACACCGACTGCCTACCGGGCCCGTGATCACAGCGCGCTCGCCACCGTGCCGGGGTGCATCGCCAAGGACCTCACCCGCCCGGCCCGCAAACCCAGCCTGATGGCGCGAGCGGCCAGGCCGCTAGCTCCATAGTGGTCTCGGACGGGGCCACTACTGTTCGGAGCATGAACCTCACGCTTTCTACATGCTTCGTGGTGGTCCACGATCCCGCCCGCGCGCTGGCCTTCTACCGCGACGCGCTCGGCCTTGAGCTGCGAGGCGACGTCGCCCGCGAAGATTTCCGCTGGATCACCGTCGGCGCCACCTCTCAGCCGGGCGTCGCGATCGTCCTCACGAACTACCTGAACGGCAGCCCCGCCGACGGCGACGCGCTCGCCGCCCTCGTCGCCAAGGGTGCTCTGAACGGCGTCCATTTCCACACCGACGACCTCGACGCCACCTTCGAGAAGCTGCGCGCCTCGGGCGTCGAGATCGTGCAGAAGCCGACCGACCAGCCGTGGGGCACGCGCGACTGTGCCGTGCGGGACCCGTCCGGCAACCTGGTTCGCATCGACCAGCCGCCTGACGATCACGGCGGACAACGCGGCGGATGAACGGACCAGCGCGAACGCGCTACGGTTCTCGGTCGTGAAATGACGGGGCGGGTGCGCATCGGGATCATCGCCGCGATCGTGGTCTTGGCCGCGCCAGCGTGGGCGCGCGCGACCATGATCGGCGCGACCGATCCGAGCAACACCGATCCCGGCGTGGGCGACTATTGCGTGGCCACGAACGCCAACTATCTCCAGGCCGGGATCGCACCGGGCGATCCGAGCTACACGGTGCCGGCGGGAGGCGGAACCGTCACGAGCTGGAGCACCCGATATGGCGTCAACGGTCAGGACGTGGGCCTCGAGGTGTGGCGGCCCGGCGCGCTCGAAGCCCAGTACTCGCTGGTTGCCCTCGACAGCGAAACGATTGCGCGTAACGCCCAAGGAATCAGCAGGTTCCCGGTCTCGATCGCGGTTCACGCCGGCGATGTGATCGGGATCCAGCAGCCGGTGCCCGATACCACGCACTGCACGTTCCGTCCCAACAACACCGTCAACCGGTTCGATTTCGCCTACTTCGGCTCGCCCACCGTCGGGCAGACGATCGTGTTCGACGAGATGCAGACCGTGTTCGGCGACCTGGTCAATGTCAGTGCCACGGTTCGCCAATCTGCCGACCTGAGCGTCTCTGAGTCCGCGACGCCGGCCACGGTCCCCGTCGGAGCGCTCGTCCAGCTGCGTCTGAAGGCTGCAGACGCCGGGCCCGCGCCATCGCCGGCCACGATCGCCGACGCGCTGCCGAAGGGCCTCAGTGCCATCTCGGCAGTCGCGCAAGACGGAAATTGCAGGGTGGGCCGAGGTGTCAGCTGCCAGCTCTCGGTGCTCTCGCCCGGTGGTGGTGGGGCCCAGATCCTGATCAACGCCCGGGCCACCACGGCCGGGAGTTACACGAACTCGGTACGGATCTCGGGGCTGACGAGCAATGGCGACCCGAATCCAGCTAACAACACAGCCCTGGCGCGCGTCAAGGTGATCCCCAACCGGCCATGCGTCGTGCCCAAACTGATAGGTCAGAAACTCGCGAAAGCCACGAGCCTGCTGGGCGGCGCAAACTGCGCCCTTGGCCACGTCACGAAGCCGAAGCATCCCACCGGCGCGCTGGTTGTGGTCTCGCAACACCCAGGTGCGGGCAGCCCCGAGCCCCCCGGCGCCAGCGTCGCGATCAAGCTCGGACCGAAGCATTAGGGTTCACGACGAAGTTAGTGGCAGGCTCTGACGAGTGGCTGGGCGTGTCTGGCGTCGCCGACTCGCCGCGATAATACCGGGAGTATTTGAGGGCGAGTCGGCGGCGTCAGGCGCGTCCAGACGCCGTCAGAGACGTCAATTACTTCGTCGTGAGCCCTTAGCGAGGATTCGATCCGCGGAGCTCCGGGGGCGGCGGGCTCCGGGGGCGGCGGGCAGATAGACTCCTCGACCGGGGAGTCACGACTGCTTGAGGACGATCAGGACGGGGGAGAGGAGACGCGATGTTTGGTGGTGCCGGATTGCGAGCGGCACGTGCCGCAGGGATCGGTTCGCTGGTCGCGGTCGCGGCCGCGTTTGGGGCGCTGCCCGCGCATGCCGCAGCCTCCGCGGTTTACGTGTTCCCGACACCGGGGAGCCGCTACAACCGGCCGCAGACGCAGATCGCGTTCCGGGGGATTTCTCGCGGGAGGCTCGGTGCGGTTAGGGTCGTCGGGTCGCTGAGTGGTTTGCACAGCGGGCGGATCGAGGCTGACTCTGACGGCGACGGAGCGAGCTTCCTCCCCGCCAAACCGTTTGCGGTGGGCGAGACCGTGACCGTCGGCACGCGGCTGAACGTCGCCGGCGCGACAAACGGTCGTTTCAGCTTTGTCATCGCGCACGTCGCGCCGCTGGTCCCAGACGGGAGCCTGACCGGGATCCCTCCAGTGACTCGGCAGGACGTGTCGCAATTCCACTCCCGACCCAACCTGCGGCCGGCGTCGGTCACCGTCACCCACGGCGCGGCGCCGGCATCGGAGGGCGATATCTTTCTCGCGCCGCAGACCGGGCCAGTGCAGGACGGACCGATGATCGTCGATCCGCACGGAGGGCTGGTGTGGTTCCTGCCTTACCCCGTGTCGAAGAACGTGTACGCCAACGACTTTGGGGTGCAGGATCTGCACGGCCAACGCGTGCTCACCTGGTGGCAGGGCTTCAGGAATACCGAGTTCGGGCAAAGTCGTGGCGTGGGAGTGATCTACAACCGCCACTACCAGAAGATCGCGACGGTCAGGGCAGCGGACGGATTGGACGCCGGATCGCACGAGTTTCTAGTCACGCCCGAGGGCGATGCCTACATCACCGCCTCGTCGCCGGTGCTGCTCCCGCACATCGCCAAGCCGACGATCGACTCGGTCTTGCAGGAGATCGACATCAAGACCGGGCTCGTGCTGTTCGAGTGGCACGCTCTGGATCACGTGCCGCTCAACTACTCGGACAGTTCGCCGACCTCGTCCCAGGGCGCGTTCGATCCATACCACATGAACTCGATTTCGATCGAGCGCGATGGCAACCTCCTGGTGTCGATGCGAAACACCTCGGCGGTGTATCTGATCGACCACCGCACCGGCCGCGTGCTGTGGACGCTCGGCGGAGGGCACTCGGACTTCACGATGGGACCGGGGACCAGCACCTGGCTTCAGCACGACGCGATCGCCCAGCCCGATGGGACGATCACGCTGTTTGATAACGGCGGCGGTCCCCCGTTTGTACATTCGCAATCGCGCGGTGTTCACGAGCGAATCGATACTCGCACCATGACGGCGACGCTGATTACCGAGTACGACCACACTCCCCCCCTGGAATCGATCGCGGAGGGTGGGGTACAGCTGCTGTCTGACGGTAATGCGTTCGTCGGCTGGGGCGCAGTGGGGGTTTTCTCCGAGTACAACGCGTCCGGTCGACAGATTTTCGACGCCCGGTTCAACGCGCCGATTCCCACCTACCGTGCTTATCGCTTCAGGTGGACCGGGCAGCCGCGAACCAAGCCCGCCCTGGCCGTCTCGCGGACTGCCGGTGGCACCACCCGACTCTACGCGAGCTGGAATGGAGCCACGGAGGTGTCATCGTGGCGAGTGCTCGCCGGCGCCCGACGCGGAGCCCTCAAGCCGGTAACGCGCGCTCGCAAGCGCGGGTTTGAGACGATGATCAAGGTGCACCGTGCCACCCAGTATTTCGCGGTGCAGGCGGTGAACGTGCACGGACGCGTGCTGGCCCGCTCGAAGGTGATCGACACCGGGCGGCATGCCCCTAGGGGGGTTCCGGCGACGTGAGCGCAGACGTGATTTGCGGGACACCGCGCTAGGACAACCGAACCAGCCGCGATGCCTACTGGAAGCGGACCAGCGCGATCTGCGCGGTGGCAGTGTCATGCCCGTTCTTGATCGTCAGCCGGGCCGCGAGCTGGTTCCCGTGGGCGGGGGCGAGCATGCTGTTCCCCTGCGCGGTGAGCTGGAAGAACAGGGTCCCCGAGTCCTCGCCGCCGATGAACTCCGGCCCGGTCGTGGCGACCGTCGTCTTCCCGACGCTTACCGTGGTCGATGGCAGGCACGCCTGCGCGGTGGTGCATTGGACGAACACGCCGGCGAACCCGGTCGCCGGGACGAAGGCGCTGCGCACCAGGATGCGCAGCGAAGGCGACTGCTGGATGCTCGTCTTCACCGTTCCGCTGGTGTGGTAGGGCACCAGGTTGAGGTTGGCGGTGGTCGCCCCGCCGTCCGTGTTACGGACGGTCGCGGTCACCGCGAGTCGGTGGTTGCTGGCCTTGCCGAGGAGCGAGCGGCCGGTGGAACCCAGCTGGAAGAACACCAGGCCGCCGTCGCCGGCGCCGATTGATTCCGGGTTGGTGGTGGCGACCGTCTGGCTCCCGGCCTTCAGCACCGTCGTGAGCTTGCAGGGCTGGGTCGAGAAGCACCCCACCTGAAGACCGGCGATCCCGTTTGGAGGGACGAATGCCGTGCGCCCGAAGATCGACAGTCGGGAGCGAGTGGTCCCGGCGGAGGCGGAGGTGGCGAGCTTCTGGTGCTTCGATCCGAGCGGCTGGACGGCGAAGTAGGGCTGCTCGCCGTGGATCGAGATCGCGGTCTCGAACCCCTGGCGGTTCGCGACGTCGACGGAGGCGAGGTGGGTCGGGCTCGAGCCAGCGAGCACGCGCCAGGCGGCCACATCGGTGGCCCCGTTCCAGCTCGCATAGACCGTGCTGACGCCATTGGCTTCGCGACCGACGGCGATCGCGGGCGGCTTGGACGGCTGGGCGTTCCACGGGTCGCGATAGGCGCGGTAGGTGATGTTGTGGCTGACGAAGCGGGCGTCGAAGATCATCTTCCCGTTCTCGGTGAACTCCGAGAAATACGGGTTGTTCCCCCAGCCGACGAAGTCGTCGTAGTTCGGCAGCTGCTCGACGTTGCCCTCGACGTTGGCGACCAGCGCGGGGGTGTGCTCATACTGGGTGACCCTGATGGCCGTCTTCTTCTTGAGGTCGAGCTCGAGCTTCAATCCTCTGGACGCGTAGCCCGCACCATCGTCGAAGACGGTCACGAATTGGTCGTTCTGCGCGCGGACCCGTACATCGTGCTGGAAGGCGAACCTGGCATCGGGTCCGAAGGTGAACGTCGATTCCTTGCCGCCCAACCGCCACATGATCCCGCCGGTGCTCTGGTTGATCTTGTAAGCCGCGAACGTGTTGCGCGAGGAGATGACAAAGTTGCCGTCGTCGTCCTGCTGGATCGAGTTGAGGTGGAAATAGTCGTAGGGAGCGCCGGCCGACTTTGGCGGGGTGATGTAGGAATCGGTGATCGGCACGTGATCCAAGCTGTCCCACTGGAACTCGACCAAGCCGGTGCGGATGTCGATCTCCTGCACGACCGCGTCCGCGACGATGCCCCGGCTCGGTCCGTGGACCGAGGACTCGTCCCAATGAACGGGGTAGTAGGCGGTGATCAGCGCGGTGCCCTGCGGGGTGAGCTGGAAATCGTGGAGGTCAGCCTTCAGACCGTTGGCGGCGTGGACGACGGCCACCGTGCTGTAGGAGGTGCTGTCGATAACGTCCTCGCCGAAGCCCATTCCGGCTCCAACCTGACCCTGCCACCAGGTCAGCACGGGCTTGCCCTGATAGCGCTGCACCTGCAGGTTGCTGGCGGTCTCGTTGCCGTGCAGCGGATCCCACCAGATCAGCCCGCCCCCCGGGCCGATGATCATCGCACCCCACTGGACGGGTCCGTGCTGGGGCGCCAGCATGATGTCGCCGGGAGCGGTGTGACTCGAGTTCAGTGTCACCCGGACGGTGGGCGGAATCAGGTCCGGGCGCGAGTGGAACCTCTCCACGTCACCGGCGACGCGTGCGGTGGTCGGTCGCGGCGCCGGGTATATCGGCCCGGCCGGTTGCGCCACGGTGAAATGGAATGTGCCATGACTGCCGCCGACGATGTTCTGTTTGGTCGTCACCGTTACCGTCTCTCCGGCGGTGAACGGCGAGGTGGGGATGAAGCTCCCGCCACGGCCATCGGAGTCCGCCTCCATGCGGCCGGCGTGGCGTCCGCTGCGCGAACCGGTCACCGTGATCGTGCCCAGCTTGCCAATCGCCATCCCGCGAAAGGCGATCTGCGTGCTGGGCGAGGCGACCCGGCTTCCGGCGACGGGAAAGACGCTGATCGCCGGCGAGCTCGCGGAGGCCGGAACCGGAAACGATAACGCGGCGAGCAGGCCGAGGAAGGCCGACGCGGCGAGCGCCCGCGCACAAGCCCGAGCAACGCGTCGCGACGTGTCTCGACAGCGTTCCGAATGCGACATCCTCACTTTGTGTTCGTACAGAACCACGAGGCGTGTAGAAGATGCGTAAAGACTCGAAAAAATTTGTGACCCGATCAGTTCCGGCCTGCATTGGCGATGGGCCGAACACGCTGGCTTCTCGAGGCCGCCAAGAACACCTGATCCTGGACCTCAGAGATCCCAATGCTGGACGCCGTGCGCGGATTTGACAGCCCTGCGTCGATTCGCTGGGCACGCGTTGACGACGGTCGCGTGCTGCAGGAGCTCGATGCGGCGACCTCCACGACCGAGGTCAGCCCGGCGCCGCGGCTGGACCCGGGCGGCGAGTTCTTCGGAGCGGTCGTTCGTCCCGAGCATGTGTTGGTCGCAGAGATGGAGGGTCGGCTCGTGGGCTACGTGAGGCTGGCTCCGCGTTATGACCGGCTGCCCGCGGCTCGGCACGTGTACGAGATCAAGGGGCTGGCGGTGTCGCCGGACAGTCGAGGCAAAGGGATCGGACGCCAGTTGGTGCTGGAGGCCGCCGAGGCGGCGCGGAGCCGAGGGGCGCGCCGGCTGACCCTCAACGTTCTCGGCACCAACCCGGTGGCGCAGCGCCTCTATGAACGGTGCGGCTTCGTCGTCGAGGGCGTCCACCGCGGTCAGTTCTACCTTCGCGGTCGATACGTCGATGATCTGGCTCTGGCCCTCGAGCTGGGGTGAGTCGAGCTCGCCGGCGCGTCAGCCCGCGGGCGGGCCACCGAAGCCGACCTCGTTGCCGTCGGGATCGCGGTAGAGCACCTTGCGGACGCCGCCCGAGTACGTCTCGCGATCGTCGGGCTCGAGCCCGCGGGCGGCGATCGCGGCCACGCGGGCGTCGAGATCGTCGAGGAAGATCGTCACCACGGAGTGGCCCGCGCCAGTCGGGTGCTCCACGATGTAGAGCGACCGGTCCTCGGCGAGCGTCCACACCGCCTCGGTGGCGTGGGGGAAGAAGCTCGGCTCGCCGAGCAACCGCTCGTACCACGATCGGGCGGCTTGGAAGTCCCGCACCCGCAGGCCCGCGAAGAGGTGCAGGCTCATCTAGGTCCCGCGCCGGTAAACGGTTCGAGCGCGGGATCTCGGTCGGCCATGTGCATATGACCATCGCACACCGCGGAACTCATCGCACGAGGGAGCCGCGCTTTGGACACCGGAGCCGGCTGGGTGTTTCGTACCCAACCCGGGGACCTCGGAGCTGACGGGATGGCCGATCGGCTTCTGGGTCTGGAGTTCGCGCACCGCTCGGTGCCTTGGGCGATTTGTGCGGGCATATCCGCAGTTTCTCCCCATGCCTGATGGGACGCCGGCGCAAAATCCCCCGAAGCCCGCCCGTCCGTCCTATGGTTCCCAGACAAAGCGTTTAGGGAGTCAGGTGTGATCAGAGTGTTCAGAGTGCGCATACGACCGCTGCTAGCCGTGTCGATCGCGGCGGCGATGATGGCGCTGGGCGCCGGTGCGGCGCTGGCGGCACCCACCCCGATCGCGGACTACGACCGGGGGCTGGCGTTGGGCACCGAGGCCTACCAATACGGCGTCCCGCTGCTCGACATGCAGCGCGTCTTCAGCTCGACCACCAACGTGAGGGTGTGCAATCCGATCACCGGCCACGGACCGGTGAACGAGTTCTGCAGCGTCCGCAACCTCGTCAAGGCGTCCGAGAGAACGGTCAACGCGCCCAACAACGACACGCTGTACTCGGTGGCGTGGCTCGATCTGTCCCAGCAACCGGAGGTCCTGCACGCCCCCGCGATCCGGAACCGCTTCTGGGAGTTCGAGCTCCTCGACCCTTGGACGAACAACTTCTACAACATCACCTCGGCGCACCTGCAGCTCGGCGCCGGCGACTTCCGCGTCACCGGCGGTGGCAACTGGGCCGTCGTGGGCCCCGGTTTCAGGGGCAAGCTGCCCAGGGGCGTGATCAGGGTGGAGTCGAAGTACAGCCGGGTGTGGGTCATCGGCCGGACGTATGTCGCCGGCCCCTCCGACCTCGCCGCCGTGCACAAGATCCAGAACGAATACGCGGTCGTGCCCCTGTCGAAGTTCGGCCAGGCGTACATCCCGTCGCCCGCGAAGACGGTCGGCGGGTCGGGCGCGGCCACGATCCCGGGGACCCTCCCGGGAGAGGACCCGCTCGACTTCTACGCCGCGCTGGGCAAGGAGATGCTCGAGTTCCCGCCCCCGGCGGCCGATCGGCCGCTCCTGGCGCAGCTGCGGGCAATCGACGTCGGCCCGGGCCTCAACCCCGAGCACGACGCCAAGCTGAGCCTCGCCCTGCGCAGCGGGATGCGGGCCGCGGTCAGGCAGGGCCCGTCCAAGGTGCTCTCGGCATTCCTGGCGATCTACCTGAAGCAGTTCGCCAGGCACAACGGCTACTTCATCAGCGACCTCGGCGACTGGGGCACCGATTATCTGGACCGAGCGATCGGGGATCGGATCGGCCTGGGCGGGCAGCGCGCGAGCATCGCGACCTACCCATTCGCCGTGTTCGATGACACGAAGGCGCCGCTGACGGGGTCCAAGCGCTACGTCCTGCACATCGCGCGCGGCGGCCTCCCACCGGTGAAGGCGTTCTGGTCGCTGACGATGTACAACGACAACTCGTTCTTCGTCCCCAACCCGCTCGGCCGATATCTGATCAATGGCCTGTCCCGGCTGCACACGAACCCCGACGGGTCCATCGACATCTACATCCAGCACCAGAAGCCGTCCAATCCGGAGCAGGTCAGCAATTGGCTGCCCGCGACCGCCGCTGGGGCCGGCTTCCGCCTGATCTGGCGGTTGTACGACCTCGGGAACGCGACCCGGGGCGTGCTCGACGGCTCGGGCTGGCAGCCACCGGCAATCCAGCCGTGCGACCCGACGACGGACGTGGGGTCGCTCGGCACGGCGTGCGCGTCGTAGGGGCCGGCGCCATGCCCCGGCCCCGCGCGTTCGCCCCGATGCTGGCCCCGGTGCCGGGTCGCGGCGCGCGACGCCGCCTCGTCAGCTAAAACTCGCTCTGGCGTGCCACAAACGGGAGGACAAATGACGGTGGCCGATCCGCCGGCCCCGGGATTCGAGCTCGACTGCGTGGTCGTCGATGAAGGTAAGGTCCGGGTGGTCGGCTGGTGGTACGGCATCCGCGGCAGGCGTTTCATCCGCCCCAGTCTCACCGCCACCGGCGGCGAGTATCGAACCCGGGCGTTGGCTGACCTCGAGCACAAGCCGTGGTCGGCCGAAAACGGAGAGCAGTGGATCGCCGAGTTCGCCTGGGCGCACCCACTGGACGGCGTGGAGGGGTTCGAGCTCGCCGTGGCGCCGGATCTCACGGTTTGGATACCCCTTCCCGGAGCGCGCAAAGGCACGGGCAAGCGGGGCGCGGCGCGAGGGCACCGCCCCACGCGGGGGCACCGACCGACCTCCGACCCGGATGTCTCGCTGCGGCTGCGGCTCGCGCGCGCCGAGCAGCACCTCACTCGCGCGCTGACCGAGAGGGACGCGGCGGTAGCCGAGCGCGAGCGGATGACCGAAGAGCACGATCAAGCCGCGGCCGAACGCGAGCGCCTGATCGACGAGTGCAGCGAGGCGCGGACCCAGGCGGAGAACGCGGCCGCCGAGCGGGATCGCGCGGTGGCCAAGGCGCAGCGGATGACCGAAGAACAGGGTCGAGCGCTGCGACAGCGGGATGAGGCGCTGCGGCTACAGGCGGCCGCCGAGCACGCCCAGGACGGGCTGGCGGAGCAGCACCGTGAGGCGCTGGCGGACCGCGACCGGTTGAGCCAAGTGGTGGATCAGACCGGCGCAGAGCGGGACCGATATCTTGACGAGCGGGACAAGGTCGCCCGCGAGCGCTACCGGACCGTCCAGGATCTCGAGCGCCTGCGCGACGAGCGCGACACGGCGTTCGACCACGCGAAGCAGATCGCGGCGCAGCGCGACAAGGCGATCGAGCGCGGGAGGGAGATCGCGGCGCAGCGCGATAAGGCGATCGAGCGCGGGAGGGAGATCGCGGTCCAGCGCGACACGGCGGTCGAGCGCGGGAGGGAGATCGCGGCGCAGCGCGACAAGGCGGTCGAGCGTGGGAGGGACATCGCCGCCCAGCGCGACCGGTATCTCGAGGAGCGAGAGAAGGTAGCCCACCATCGGGACAAGACCCTCCGGGAGCTTCAGCGGGCGTGCTATGAGCGCGACGAGGCACGGGCGCATCGGGATCGCCTGGCGGCCCAGTCGGCGCAGCCAGGCGCCCGGCCGGAAACCATCGCCGACCCGCCGGACGCCAAGCTGCAGGACTACGAGCGTATGCGCCGCGAGCGCGATGCGGCTCTGGCGGAGGCGGAACGTGAACGGGTCCACACTCGCGATCTGGTCGAGTCGATCGCCAAGCTGGGATCGGCAGGACGGCCCCAAGCCCGGCCAGCATCGACCACCCCGCGCGTGGCGCCTCGCCGCGAGCTCGGCCCGCGGATGTTGGCGCGGGCGCTGGCGGCGATCGCGGTTCTGGTCGTCGCGCTGGTGGCGATCGTGATCGTGCTCTCCCGTTAGGGCCACTGGCCTCACCTCGACCTAGCCCCCACGGCAACGGTGGCATAGGCTACGCGACGTGAGCTTCGGATCCCTCCACGACGTCGAGCCGGGCGCGTTCAACTATGTGTGGGACCAGTCGATCGAGCCGATCGTCGAGATCGACAGCGGCGAGACCGTGCTCCTACACGCTCGGGACGCATCCGACGAGCAAATCCGCCGCGACTCCAGCGCGGACGACATCGCCAAGATCGACTTCTCCCACGTCAATCCGGTCAGTGGACCGGTGTTCGTCAAGGGCGCCCATCCCGGCGATGTCCTGGCCGTCGAAGTGATCGAGCTACGCCCCGGCAGCTGGGGATGGACCGCGATCATTCCGGGCTTCGGGCTGCTGGCCGACGAGTTCACCGAGCCGTGGCTGCGGATCTCCGAAATCGACGCGACCCGTGGGCTCGTCCAGTTCTCTGAGCGGATCGCGCTCCCGCTCCGCCCGTTCCCGGGCACGATCGGCGTCGCGCCCGCCGACCCCGGCCAGCACCCCATCCTCCCCCCGACGCGGTGGGGAGGGAACCTCGACACCAGGCATCTGACCGCCGGGGCGACCCTGCTGCTGCCGGTCGGCGTCGAGGGCGGGCTGCTTTCGCTCGGCGACACGCACGCAGCGCAAGGCGACGGCGAGGTCTGCGGAACCGCCATCGAGAGCGCAATGGACGTCGTCGTCCGCGTTTCCGTCCGCCGCGGCTTCACCCTCACCGCGCCCCAGCTCGAGCTCCCCTCGCCCGAGGGGGCCGTGGGCTGCGGCTACCACGTATGCACGGGCGTGGGACCAGAATTGCTGGAGGCCGCGCGCGACGCGATCCGGGCGATGATCACGCACCTGGGCGAATTCCACGCGCTGGGACCGGAGGAGGCCTACGCCCTGACCAGCGTGGCCTGCGACCTGCGCATCCACGAGGTCGTCGACGCGCCAAACTGGGTGGTGGGCGCGTTTCTCCCGGATTACGTGTCGATCCGGCGGGCGACGTCGTAGAGCTTGGCGCTGAGCCCAGCGACTCGCTGCTCGTTGTCGTCGTAGAAGCCCCGCCCGGTCTTGACCCCGAGGCGGCGGTCTCGGACGTGCTGCTCGATCGTCCTCGACGCGGTCTGATCGGCGGCGAGTTCGGGATAAAGCGCGTTGGAGATATCTCGCAAAGTGTCGTGGCCGATGAGATCGGTCATCTGGAGTGGCCCGAAAACGGGGATAAAGGCCGACAGCGTCGTCTGGACCATCGAGTCGAGCTCCACCGGGTCGGCGGCGCCAATGTCGACGAGATGAAGCATCTCGCGGAGCAACGCAAACCACACCCGGTTCCACAGGAAGCCGGGGATCTCCTTGCGGACCTGCACGGCACGCAGGCCAACGTCGTCACAGAAGCGCAGCGTTTTGGTGACCGTCTCCTCGCTCGTCCGTTCCCCGGGGACGATCTCGACGAAGATAATGAGCTGCGTCTGGACCGGGTGGACGACGACGGCCCGTTCGGGGTGGTGCAGGCCGGCCGCGAGCCGGGTCATCGGAAAGTTGGAGGTCGAGCTCCACAGGAGGGCGTCAGCGCCGATCGCCGCCTCGATGTCGCGGTAGCACGCCGCCTTCACCTCGGCGTCCTCGACGATCGACTCCATGACGGCGGCGCAAGGCGTCAGCGCCGTCGTGAGCTCGGGGTGGGTGGAGACCCGGGCCAGGACGTCATCGACCGCCGAGGATTCCACCATGCCGATCTCGGTCAGGGCGGACAGACTTCGGCGCAACCGATCATGCAGCGTGCCCGATGAGCCTCCGGGGGACCACGCCCGAACCTCGTAACCGGCCAGGGCGAACTGCTGCGCGAACAGGTGCCCGATATAGCCGGCACCGACCAGGCCCACCGGGCCGTCCAACGCTCGCGTATCGCTCACCACCGTCAAGGTACTGGTTACCGCCGACGGGCTTCGTACCGGCGGCGGTCACGTTTGGTCGGCCGGGCGCCGAGGTCGGCCGGACCCGCCAACCGGCGGATCTCCGCTTGGCGCTCACGGTCGGCGACGCTCGCGTCGGTCTCGACGTAGAGGCTCGCGGCTTCTGCTGCGGACACGCGGCGCTCGGCCGCGCCTCGCACGATCACGGTCCGCCGCACGGTGCCGAACGTGATCTCGAGTTCGTCGCCGGGCCCGACCTCGCGGCTCGCCTTGACGGCATTCCCGTTGACGTGCACGCGCCCGCCCTTGACGGCCCCCGCCGCCAGCCCGCGCGTCTTGAACAGCCGCGCCGTCCACAGCCACCGATCGACGCGCATCAACCCCTCGATTTCATGGCTTGCGACGGTAGCGGCCGACGCCCCTCGAAGCGAGCGGGGGCGGGCGAGATTCTCGAGGCGACTTGCCTGGCTCTGGTATCACCGCGTCTAATGATTACCTCGAGCGCCGGCGTAGTCAGGACGTGGCTTCGATGATGGAGATGGCTGCCGCCACCACTCAGCACCTGCCCGGCGTCCTCCACAGCCTCGAGCCGACCCTCGACCATTACGGTTACCTGGCCATCTTCGGATTGGTCCTGCTCGAGGACTTCGGGGTGCCGGTCCCCGGCGAGACCGTCCTGATTCTCGGTGCTGTGTACGCGGGCACCGGCCGCTTCAGCGTCGTCCTCGTCGCGCTGCTCGCCTTCTGTGCCGCGGTGCTCGGAGACAACATCGGGTTCGCCATCGGCCACTTCGGCGGTCGTCGCCTCGTCGAACGTTACGGCCGCTACGTGTTCATCACGCCCGAGCGGCTGGACAAGGCCACGCGCTTCTTCGACCGCCACGGCGGCAAGATCATAATCCTGGCCCGCTTCATCGAGGGCCTACGGCAGGCGAACGGCATCGTCGCGGGGATTTCTGGCATGCACTGGGCCAAGTTTCTGGTCTTCAACGCGATCGGTGCCGCCCTCTGGGTGGGCCTCTGGGTCACGATCGGCTACTTCTCAGGCAACAACATCGATGCGATCTACAACACCGCGACGCGCTACAGCACCTACCTCCTGATCGCGTTCGTCGCGGTAGTGGTCGCCTACGTCGTGTACCGCGTGGTGCGATCACGCCGAGCCCGAGCGTCCGCGACGGCCACCGAGAGGGGACCCGATCAGCAGGCATCCGACTGATGGGGATTACCGGCCCGCGGAAGCGCTCGCGGCGGGTTGGCCGATGGCCGAGCACTTGACCTTGTCGGCCTCGCAGTGGACCAGCGTGAAGTTCCACCCGGCCTTGCCGTCGATCAGGTCGCTGGCGGGGAAGCCGAGCCCGCAGCCATAGCGCCAGGCGTCGGTCGAGCCGGGCGTCGGGTTGTAGCGGCATTGGCTGGAGATCCCCGACGTGATCCGCGAGAAGGTGGCGCCTTCTGGCGAGGAGAACTTGCACTCCTTCGTGATGTACACCGTCTTGCAGTAGGTGGAACCGACGAGGATCGCGTTGAAGTCGGTGTACTTGCCGTCACGCCCGGTCACTTGGACGTACGGTCCCTTGGGGACATCGCAGCTGTAGATGATCCTTCCCGCGGATCCGTTCGAACAGCGAGTGACGCGGTAGCGGTTCCAATACGCGGGCAGGTACAGCTGCGTCGCCCACACCGCGAACGCCTGTCGTCCGGCGCTCAGCGCGGCGGTCTCGTCGAGGGTCAGCAGCCGGCCTTTGACCTCCGAGCCAATCACCGACAGCAGTCCGTAATCGGCCAGCACGTACCGGCGCTGCGCCTGGATGAGGTCGCGCTCCCGCTGCTGGATCTTGGCGATCTCGGCCGTGATCTTGGCGTAGGACGTCGACGGGCTCGGTGCCGAGCTCAGTCCGAGCCCGTCGGCCACCGCTCCGAGCGCGTGGGCGGTCAAGGCGATAGCGCGCACCACGCGCGGGATGTCCTTCGCCACCGGGAAGAACTGGATGACGTCGCCGAGAATCTCCAGCGCCGACTTGGCCAGCTTGATGTACACCGGCGAGCGGTCGGGTGGGTTGGGCGGGAGCGTCAGCTCGGCGTCGAGCGCGGGGAAGATGCCCTGCTGGTCCTGGAACAGCTTGGTCTCGATGTTGTCGAGGATCGTGAAATGGGCCACCACCCCGGACGCGGCCCACAGCTCGGCGATGATCTGATTGGACACCGCCGTCCACGCGGCCGGGTCAACGTTGCTGCCGGCCGGCGGCCTGCAGTCGGTGTAGAGCGGCGGCGCCCCGAGGACGACGGTCGCGAAGGCGGGCGTGCACCGCTCGGCCAGCCGGTTGCGATAGTCGTTCAGCGTGGCCTCGGTGATCGCTTCCTGCGGGCTGGCGTAGGTCTCCTTGCGGAAATCGCCGGCGTGGCCGAGCAACAGCTTCGAGACCTCCGTATACGCCGGGCCGTCGTTGCCGGTGAAGGCCGGGAAGTCGCCATACGCCCGTGGGCGCCGGAACGCGCCGTCCTGCCACGCGAAGGTCCGGATCCCGAACACGCCGCGCACCACGAGGGCGGCGCGGCCGCTGCCGGTGATGTCGCCCACACGGATCGTTTCGTAGTGACTGGGGTCGTCCCACACCGGCCCGGTCAGATTCGGTCCCGTCGACAGCTTGATCCACTTCAGCTGCGCGTAATCCAGCTCCCATGCCGTGATGCCGGCCCCGGTGCGGGCCACCACGTCGAGCGCGTGGTGACCGGTCAGATCGCCGGTGCGGATCGTTCGATATTGACTCGGCTTGTCGAAACCGGCGCTATCCGACAGCTCGGTGAGCGTCGGCGCCGCGTCGACCCACTTGCCGTCCTGGAACCGGTAGACGTGCAACCCGTCGGCGGTGCGACCTAGGATCGCGACCGGCTTGCCTGGGGTCAGCCTGGCGGTCTGGATGGTCTCGAACTGGCTCGGCCGGCCATAACCGTTCTGGTCGCCCATCGCCGACAAGATCGCTTGCTCGCGGAACAGGCCGTCGGGCTGCATCGTGTACCAGCGCACGCCGGCGGCTGTGTGCAGGATCAGATCCGCCTTGCCATCTCCCAACACGTCGCCAGTCTGGAGCGTCGCGTACAGCCACGCCTGGTTGCCGCCGTGCTGATCGGGCGCGATCCCCGTCTGCTTGACGGCGTCAAACTGGCCGGTCTGCTGATTCCAGCGCGCGTACTCGATGCCCTTCGGCGTCCGCCCAAGCACTTCCGCCTTGCCGTCGCCGAACAGATCAGCGGTCTGGATCGTGTCGTACACGCTCGGGTTGTTCCCGTCCTCGGCATCCGAGAACAGCCGCGGGGGCTTGGAGATATCGACGAAGGTGTCCGTGCTCTGATCCCAGCGGTAGACGTGAAGCCCGTCCGCGGCCCGGGCCAGGAGCAACGGCTTGCCGTCCCCGTTCAAGTCGGCGACCTGGATCGTCCGGTACTGGCTGGGCCGATTCCAGCCGTCCTGGTTGGGCAGCGAAAGTGCCAATCCCCCCTCGGCGTTGCCGACCAGCTCCCACTGGCCCTTCGCCTTGTCGAACTTCTCCACCCACAGCCCGGCGGCGTCGCGAGCGATCAGGTCCTCGCCGGGGCCGTCCAACTTCGCCAGCTGAATCGTCTCGTACTGCGATGGCGACCCCCAGCCGACCCCGTCGGACCACTGGGGCGTGGTGAACACTGGCCCGCATGGTCCGTCGTACGAGAGTGTCGTGTCGGGGCAGCCGCTATCCGCCGAGACCGCGGCATGGTGGGCGCCGGCCGGTTGCGGCCGCCCGGCGGAACCGTGAGCCGACGCCACCGAGGCGGCGAGCGCGGCGACCAGCAGCACCGACAACACCCCGAGGCCCTCGATAATTCGACGCCGCACGGCCGGAAACCTGACACCAGCGGTCGGCCTAGATGTGAACATCTTGTGTAATCGCAAGCCGGCGAGCGGAAGCCGATAGGTTGTCTGCACCGTGACGTATTGCCACGCCATGCGTCTGAAGGAGGGGCTGGTGTTCCTCTCCGACACGCGAACCAACGCCGGCGTGGACAACGTCGGGACCTACCGCAAGCAGCACGTGATCGGGGGCCAGGTCGTCGCCGAGCACCGAGACGCCATGTGGGCGTCGACGCGACCGCCAGTTTCATGTTGGGTGGTCAGATCGAGGACGAAGAACCGGAGATCCTCCTCGTGTATCCCGAGGGCAATTACATCCGCGCCTCCGATGAGTTGCCCTTCCTGCAAATCGGCGAGACGAAGTACGGGAAGTTCCTGCTCGAGAAGGCGGCCACGCTCCACGTCGACGCCGCGACGGCGACGAAGATCGCCCTCGGGTCGATGATGAGCACCGCCCGCGCGAACCTGTCGGTCGGACCGCCCTGCGATCTCGCGCTGTACGCCCGCGACAGCTTTCAGGTCGACGAGTACCGGATCGAGGCTGATTCGCCGGTGCTCGTCAAGCTCCAAACCATGTGGGAGGAGAAGCTCCGCACGAGCTTCGCTGAGTTACCGAGCTTGACGCGCGAAGACCTGACCGGGTCCTCGGCCCGAGTCCGGTAATCCCCCCAAACGACGGCGAACTTCGCCATTTTTCCGCCACCCCCCCCCCGCGGGAAGTTGCCAAGGTTCGCGGTCAGCGTGGATGCGGCGAAGCAGCACCAGCCGCGCATATATTCCAGTTTGGAATTGATGACGGCCCGATTTGACTGGTACGTCCGCGGTCCGAGATCAACCATTTGTCCATGAACTCGACCCGCACATACCGCTCCAGCGTTCCCGTCCTTGGGGAGCCACGCGCCACGCTGACCCCGCGGACGCGGCTGCTCCAAGACCTCGACCGGCCGGGCGACATCCTTCGGAACCTGGGTCCGAACTGGTTCACCTCCGTGATGGGCACCGGCATCGTGGCCACCGCGGCCGTTCTGCTCCCTGTGCACATCACGGGTCTGCGCGGCTTCGCGCTCGGCGTGTGGCTCCTCGCCGTCGCCCTGCTCGTCTTGCTGCTCGCGGCCACCGGGCTGCACTGGCTTCGCTTCCCCGAGCAGGCACGCAGGCACCACCGCGACCCCGCGATGGCCCCGTTCTATGGAGCCCCGCCGATGGCGCTGCTGACCGTTGGCGCGGGGGCGTTGCTGGTCGGCCGTGACATCGTCGGGCTCGCCGCCGCGGTCCAGATCGACGAGATTCTGTGGACGGTGGGCACCGCGACCGGGCTGCTGAGCGTCATAGCGATCCCGTATCTGATGTTCACCGATCACAACTTCGGGCCCAAGGACGTGTCCGCCACGTGGCTGATGCCCGTCGTGCCGCCGATGGTTTCCGCTGCCACCGGCGCCGCGTTGATCGAGTGCGTGTCACCGGGGCAGCCACGCCTGACGCTGCTGTTGGTCTGCTACGCGCTGTTCGGGATCAGCCTGCTCGCCTCGCTGATCACGATCACGCTCGTGTGGGGACGGCTCCTCTTGCACGGCCCCGGCCCAGCGCGCCTCGTGCCCACGCTGTGGATCGTGCTCGGTCCGCTCGGCCAGTCGGTGACTGCCGCCGGCCTGCTCGGTGCCGCTGCCGTGAGCGCCATCCCCGCGCCTTACGCCGGCGCGATGCGTGCGATGGGCGTCCTCTTCGGAATACCCGTCTGGGGGTTCGCGATGGTCTGGCTGGCCATTGCCGCGACCATCACCGGGCGGGTCGCGCGAGAGAACCTTCCCTTCTCGCTCACTTGGTGGAGCTTCACGTTCCCCGTCGGCACCGTTGTCACCGGCACTTCGGTACTCGCCCTGTCCACCCACGCCGGGTTCCTGCGCTACCTCAGTGTTGCGCTCTACGCGTTGCTGCTCGCCGCTTGGCTGACGGCGGCGACCCGGACGGTGCGAGGAGCGCTGCGTGGTCGCCTGTTTCTCCTTCCCGATCAGTCACCGGGATGGCAGCCCATCCACTGAGGCCGGTGATCCGACGGCCAGTTGTCGATCATGAACTCGTACTCGTCGATGCCCAGGCCGTAGGCCTGGTTGTCTGGATTGCCGTCGGGATCCAGCGGCCCGAAGGGCGGGTTGGTGTCGGTCGGATGCTTCAGCAGCTTGTCGCTGGGGAACGTGTTCGCCGGGAGGGGGAAGTAATAGGTGTCGTAGCCGAGGAAGTTGTTCGTGGCGAAGACCATGAACGGCTGCGTGTTGCCGTTCTCGAACAGGCCCTCGGTGATGAACGACGGCCGTACGACGGGGTCTGTGGCCGGGTATTGATCCGCGGGCGAATAGGTGAACTGGGGGAAACCGTAGAACGAGCGCTCTCCGAGCTGGGGATAGCAGCTGATGCCTCCGATCTGATCCTGGGTGCCATTGAAGTACGCCCAGTTCGAGCCGCCGTAGCTGTCGACGTTGCTGGTCGTGTGCAGCACGTACGGCCAGGCCACCGGCATCAACCCGGCCCAGGCGGTGCGCTTGGCGTTGTATTCGAGTTGCTCCGAGGCGGCGTTGCGATCCTGAACGGTGAACTGCCAGCCTGGCGTGCACCCCGGAGATCCGGCCACGCAGCCGCCGTACTTGGCGACCAGCTTGAGCCGGTCGTAGTCAGAAACCACCATCTGCGCGAGCAGGGTGTAGTTGTCGGCCACCGTCTGCATTTGGCTGGCGTAGTCGGCGGCGATTTGATCGGCCGTCGTGGTGATCGTCTGGCGCTGCGCGAATACCGACGGCCCCTGGGCGGTGCTGGGCGCATCAGTGAACTGAGATGCCGCATCGAACAGGTACCCGAGCACGCCGAACAGCGGATCCTCGATCTCGGCCGCCGCACCGATCCCTCCAATCAGCGTGCCGAACAGCTCAAAAGCGTTGAAACTCGTCTCCTGGTCTGTGATCTCGGGGGTGAACTGGCCCTTGATCGTGTTGGCGATTTCCTCGAGACCGCTGTAGTTCTTCAGCCCCGCGGTTCCCGTGAACGGCGAGGAGAGGTCGCTGAAGTAGCTGTACACCTTCTTGACCCAGCCGATCTCCGTCGTCAGCTCGGCCTTGACCGTGTCGAAGTCCTGCCCGGACAGGGTCGGGCTGCCGGTGGGGCAGCTTTCCTGGGCGTCCGCGAGGGTGACGCCGCCGACGCCCTGCTCGGCTTTGCTCGGATCGACCCAGTAGGCGATCCGGGGGTTCGGACCGAGCTCGGCGGCGTTGCCGATGCACTTGAGGGCCAGGCGCTCGCCGGCCGTGCTCGAGTCCGGCCACGGAACCGGCTCGGAGGTCACCGCCGCCGGCAGGGGGTTATCTCGCGAGGTGCCGGTAGCGGTCGCCTGGCCAGGGGCGAACAGCGAGTGGGCGTCGCGATCCAGCCGCCCGCTGAGCTCGAAGGTGCTCGCGTTGACCGTGGTCGGTGCGGTCGTGGTCACGGAACTGATCTCCACCGCCGGCGCCGCGCCCTCGCTCAGGTTGTTGCGGCCAACCAACGAGTAGGACTGCGGCGGCGTCGTGTTGTTCGCTTGCGCGAGCGCGAGGATTGAGTTCTTGTAGCCGCCCAGGCTTGCTATGTCGGCGGCGAGCTGCTTGAGCGCCGCCGCGAGTGTCGCGTCGCTGCCGCTGTAGGCGGGAATCGGCGCCCCGATCGAGCGGACCATGATGTCCAGCGGCCCAGCCGGTGAGCCTGCGCCCGTGCCGTTGTAGGCGCTGATGTCGGCGTGGAGCTGCGAGAGGCCGGTGTAATTCGGGCTCCCATCTGCGTTGCGGGTCACGTATACCTTCAGCGGTGTGCCCGGCGCCTTCGGATTGGACAGGTTGAAGCCGGTGAGCTGCCCGTTGCTGATGTCGCCGGCCTGGAAGGTCAGCACCGCGAACCCGCCCATGGCCCCGGCAGGAAGCGACGCCGTATACGTACCGGAGCCTGCCTTCATCGTCACGGAGCTGTTGCCGCCGGGACCGAGGTCGAAGGGGACGCCCGCCGGCGCGTAGTAGACGTAGTTGTTGCGGTCGTTCTGGACTAGGTAGCCATCCAGACCCGGATCGTCGCCGGCATCGATCAACCCGCCCGACATCCGCTCCCACGCCGTCCCGGCGGGGCGTCCCGGTACTCCGATCCAGGTCGCGTTGGAGGTGACCAGAGCGCCATCCCGTTTGGCCTGGTCGCTGCTGATCGGCTGCGCGCCGATCATGTTCAACGGGCCTGCCGCAAACACGCCGGCCGGCTGTGTGAGCAGGGTGGCGATCGGGAATTGGCCGCTGACCTGCCAGGCCGGATCCGCCCAGGCGCTGACGATCACCAGCTTGGAGTCGTCCTGGTTATACGGCTGCAGGAACGCGCCCAGCTCAGTCGGAAAGCCGAGACCGGCGGGGAAGCTCTGGCTGGCCACGAACTGGAGCGTCTGGCGATCGAGCACGAGTGCCAGCGCCCTGTCGCCGGCCGGCAGGGGATAGAACTGCTCCGGGGCCACGGGAGCGGCATAGCCGTGGGCGGCCGGGTGATACCCAATCGCGATGCCACGCAGCCTGGGTCCGCCCGGTGCCGTCCCGTCGACGTGCGTGTCGATCGGAACAGCGGCCGAGGGGTACAGCGCCTCGACGGAGACGGTGTCGCTGTCCGCGTGCCCGCGCGATCCCACGGTGAGCCGCACCACGTAGCGTCCGACCCTGTCGGTCACGAGCTCAGGGTGGGCAATCCCCTCCGAGGACCGCTCGAGGCTCAGCAGGGATTCGGTGCCCTGCTTGGGTCCGGCGAAATGCGCATCGCTGCCTGCGGGCTTGCTCACCACTTGCCACCGGAGCTGGAGCATCTCCTGTGAGGTGAGGCTCCGGGCAGCCCCGCGGAGGGCGGCAACGAACCCGCGCCGTCGAGCCGCAGCGGCCCGACCGCAACGCGCAGGTCTCCTCCGGCGGCCGCGAGCGGCAGGATCCGCGCGACCTTGAAACGGACCGTCTGCCGCAGCCGCGGGCCAGAGAGCGGGGTGAGGACGACGGTTAGCGCGTTGGAGCCGTAACTCAGCCCCTGGCTCGGCGAGAGCTCGGCGGTCCGGTGTCCATTGGTGACCGTCGCGAAGTAGCTTGTGACATCGACCCCGTCGAGGGTCACATGCAGCTGACGCAGCGCGTACCGCGCGCCGACCTGAAGCGACGCGCGGACCGGTGAGCTGAGCCGTGCCCCCTGCCGGGGCGCGGAGATCAGGATGGCTCCGGTCGTGCGCGCTGCCTGAGCTACGGTCACCGGAATTGCCAGCGCAGCTGCCGACACCACGCAGGCGAGGACCAACTTGGCCGTAGTCACTGCCCATACCCCTGTTTCGATCCTGGCCCCGCGGAACAGAGTATCGGATATGGGGTTCGGCCGGGCCGCTTCCAGGGTTGAACAAAAGTGCCACAGTCGATTGTCACTCTCGTCCGCACCGTCAGCGCATCTGATGGTTTAGGTTTCTGGTGTGAACCTCGCCGACTTCGAACGGGTGGAGCTGCTGTTTGGCCCGTCACCGGTCCACCGCCTCGAGCGGCTGAGCGCGGATCTGGGCGGGCGCGTCGACATCTGGGCAAAGCGCGAGGACTGCAACTGTGGGCTTGCCTACGGCGGGAACAAGGTACGCAAGCTCGAGTACCTCGCCGCCGACGCGCTCGCGACCGGATGCGACACGCTCGTCTCGATCGGCGGCGTGCAGTCCAACCACACGCGGCAGGTGGCCGCGGTCGCCGCGCGGCTCGGTCTGGGCTGCGTGCTCGTCCAGGAGCACTGGGTCGAGTGGCCCGACGCGGTGTACGACAAGGTCGGGAACATCCTCCTGTCGCGGATCATGGGCGCCGACGTCCGGCTCGATCCTGCCGGCTTCGACATCGGGTTTCGCCCGAGCTGGGAGGCGGCGCTCGACTCGGTCAAGGCGCGGGGCGGCAAGCCGTACCCGATTCCGGCCGGCGCCTCCGATCACCCGCTGGGCGGGCTCGGGTTCGCCCGCTGGGCCGACGAGGTCTCAGATCAGGAGCACGAACTCGGAGTGTTCTTCGACACCATCGTCGTCTGCTCGGTAACCGGCTCGACGCAGGCGGGGATGATCGCCGGGTTCGCCGGCCAGCCCCGGCCGCGACGCGTGCTCGGGATCGACGGCTCGGCCACGGTCGAGCAGACGCGGGCGCAAATCGCGCGGATCGCGCGGGGGACGGCCGAGGCGATTGGCTTACCGCGGCAACTGCGCGAGGAGGAGATCGTGTTGCTCGACGGCTGGCACGCGGGGCGCTACGGGATTCCCGACCGCAAGACGCTCGAGGCGATCCGTCGCTGCGCGAAGCTCGAGGGGATGATCACCGACCCCGTCTATGAGGGCAAATCGATGGCCGCGCTGATCGACCTCGTCGACGCGGGCGAGATCGCGCCCGGATCTACAGTTCTCTACGCCCATCTCGGCGGCCAGCCGGCGCTGAACGCGTACGCCGGGGCTTTCGCTTAGCAGTCCGCGCGCGGCGCGCTAGTGCAGCGTCAAGAAAGCGACTCGGCTACGGCCCGAGGCTCCCCTCTCCCACCACGAGGTCGTCGACGTCAGAGACGTAGCGTCCACCCTTGACGTCGCCGTCGACGATCAGCCGAGGCTGCGAGAGCGGCTGTCCGTCCTCGTTCAGGGAGATGAGCAGCGGCTCGCCACCGACCCACGCCTCAGCTGGGGTGACGGTCGCCACGTAGCTATCCGATCCGACCGCCGCCACCCAGGTGTTCAGGTTCGCCCGGAGATGCGCGGCCCGAAGCACGGTGCTCAACGTGGGTCCGATCTCGGTGTGCTGTTGGCTTGCCGTTCCAGCCAGGAAGCTCACTTCCAGCGTTTCGGCGGGCAACGATGCCAGCGTGCTCGCGCTGAGGACCCTCGTGATGCCGTGATCGATGATGGTCAGCGAGCCGGCGGTCGGGGGGGTCGTAGGCGTCGGGTTCTGCACGGCGACCGTGATCCGATCGACGAACGGGACGGTCCGTGCGCCGGCGGTGTCCCCAGGGACGACGAGCTCCGGCGCGGATAGCCGGTGTCCGTGCTGCGACGACAGTGCCAGGTAGGCGGGATGGTTCCCGAACGACGGATCGAGTTCCCCGAGCGCGAGGGTCACGCGCTGCCCGAACGCGTTGCCGACGGTGACGGTGACCCTGAGGATCGGGTTCTTGAGATTTGGCGGGAAGATTGGGTCGGCAGTGTTGACCAGGTTCTCGACATCGACCCCGGCATCGGTCTGCGTCCGGAGGCCCCGCCGCGTGCGGCGGGCGACCGAGAAAGTGGTCTGAGGCTGCGCCGCGAGTTGGCCGAGCGAGTAGCTCGTAGGAGAGCTCACGGCCCCGGCGAGGGTCACCGGCCTGGCGTGCGGACCTCGGCGAGCCTGCGCCGGCACCACGTTCAAGGCAGACAGCCCGACTGCCAGCGCGACCGCGACAACCCAGCTCCTCTTCACCTGACCCACCTCCATGCCTCCCGTTTGACGTGCGACGCCTGCCTAGGCAGATCATAGGCGGTAGCCAGGATTTGACTACGTGTCGGGTCCTTCAGCTCGGGACCTCGGCACCGTGCTTACCGGCGCCATCGCTCGGCATCTCGGGCGTCTCGGGAGCGGCCAACTCCTCAGCGGGGGCGGCGAGCGCAGGACGTGGGATCGTCGGCTTGGGGAGGCGTCCAGCGCGGCGGGCCTGGTCGGTGAGGAGGTACTCGATCTGCGCGTTGATGCTCCGCAGGTCATCGTTGGCCCAGCGCCGCAGCGCCTCGAAGAGGTCAGGGTCGAGTCGGAGGAGGAACCGTTTGCTGTCGGCCATCGAAGTTCGCTCCCTTAGGTATAGAGGCTGCCGGCGCTGATCACTGGGGCTGGCGCGTGGTCGCCGGAGAGGACGACCATCAGGTTCGAGACCATCGCCGCCTTGCGCTCGGGGTCGAGTTCGACGAGGTCCGAGTCGGCGAGCTGGGCGAGGGCCATCTGCACCAGGCTGACCGCGCCTTGGACCATCGTCTTACGGGCGGCGAGGATCGCTTCGGCCTGCTGGCGGCGGAGCATCACCTCGGCGATCTCGGGCGCGTAGGCGAGATGGGTCAGCCGGGCCTCGAGGATCTCGATCCCGGCCAGCTCGAGGCGGGACTGAAGCTCGGACTGGAGGCCGTGGCGGACCTCGTCGGCGTTGCCCCGGAGGGAGGTGACGTCCGGCTGGTAGTCGTCGTACGGGTACTCGCTGGCGAGGTGGCGCAACGAGGTCTCGCTCTGCACGGTCACGAACTGCTCGTAGTCCGCGACGTCAAACACGGCCTTCGCGGTGTCGGTCACGCGCCAGACCACGACGGCGGCGATCTCGATCGGATTGCCGCTCGCGTCGTTGACCTTGATCCGCTCGCTTTGGAAGTTGCGCACCCGCAGCGAGACCTTCTCTCGCTTGATGAACGGACGGCACCACCACCAGCCCGCCTCGGTCACGGTTCCGACGTAGCGGCCGAACAGGATCAGCACCCGCGCTTGGTTTGGCTGCACGATGAAGAAGCTGCCCGACGCGACGCTGGCGATCACTAAGCAGATCACCCCCAGCACCGCGAGCGGTCCACGGTGACCGCTGGCGCCCGCGAGGATCAGCGCCAAACCGAGCGCGCAGGCGACGAGGACTCCGCCGAACGCCGGTAGTCCCGGGATAACCCGCGCCGTGCGTTGCTCGTGAACCTGAGGCGATGAGGCGAGATCGCGGTCGAGGGCTGGGCTCACCGCATCTCTGTCCGATATCACGTGCATATCGTAACAGCATTAGCATTATGATATCATGGGGCTATCGAATCAATAACCCAAAGCGGACGAGCTCAACGGCTGCTCGTCCCAGGAGGATCGAGGGAAGCCATGACCACCCAGGAGTTGATTCGGACCGAGACCTTGGGGTCTCCATCGGTACTCGGCGATCGTTCCGCGGGGCCGGTGATCGAAGTCGCGCATCTGCACAAGGCCTACGGGGCCACGGTCGCGGTCGACGACGTGAGCTTCACCGTCCGGGCCGGAGAGATCTTCGGGATCCTCGGCCGCAACGGCGCCGGCAAGACGACGACGGTTGAGTGCATCACCGGCCTGCGAATCGCCGATCGGGGCAGCATCCGCGTGCTAGGCCTCGACCCGCGCCGGGACGGTCACGAGCTGCATGAACGCGTCGGCGTGCAGCTGCAGGAGAGTGCCTTGCCGGAACGGATCAGGGTGGCTGAGGCGGTCGAGCTGTACGCCTCGTTTTACCGCGAGCCCGCCGATGGACGCGAGTTGCTCGCCACCCTCGGACTGGCCGCCGCCAAGGATCAATACTTCAAGCAGCTGTCAGGCGGGCAGAAGCAGCGACTGTCGATCGTGCTGGCGCTAATCGGCCAGCCCGAGATCGCCGTGCTCGACGAGCTCACGACCGGCCTTGATCCGGAAGCCCGCCGCGACACCTGGAGGCTGATCGAACGGGTGCGCGACCGCGGCGTGACGATCGTGCTGGTCACCCACCTGATGGAGGAGGCCGAGCGACTGTGCGACCGCGTGGCGCTGATCGATCACGGCAAGGTGATCGCGCTCGATCGACCGGCCGCGCTAGGCGACCGGGCGGCGACGAGCAAGCGCGTGCGCTTCACCTCGCCGGGACCGCTCGCCGAAGAGTTGCTGTGGCCGCTGCCCGAGGTCAGCGCCGTCGAGCACCACGGGAGCGACATCGTCGTGTCGGGCTCGGGCGATCTGTTGACCGCCGTGGTGTTGGCGTTTGACCGGGCGGGCCTGCGCGCGGAGGACATCCGACCCGAAACGGCCAGCCTCGAGGACGCCTTCCTCGCCCTGACCGATGAGACAGCCCGTGTCGCCACGAACCTGGAGGGGCAGCGATGAGCACCCTGGCCGCCGGCCTTACCCCACGACAGCGACGGGCATTCGGCCTGCTCGTGAGAACCGAAATCAAGCTCGCCTGGCGACGACCGGTCGGGCTGATCATCGCCGTTGGCGTGCCGCTCGCCCTGCTGGTGATCTTCGGCAGCATCCCGGCCACGACTCGCCCGCAAGCGGCGCTGGGCGGCATCTCGTTCTTCAACCTCTACGTCCCGACGCTGCTGGTGTTCGTGTTGATCGTGGTCGGGTTGGTCGGCCTTCCCCAGCAGCTGGCTACCTACCGTCAGCTCGGCGTACTGCGCCGGATGTCCACCACTCCAGTGCCACCATCCTGGCTGCTGGCCGCGCAGACGACCGTCAGCCTGATCCTGGCCGGGATCGGGATCGGGATCCTGCTCGGCGTCGGCGCGGGAGCGTTCGGCCTGACGCTTCCCCATGACGTCGGCGGGTACGTCGTGTCGTTCGCGACCCTCGTCCTCATTGGCGCGGCGACGCTCGGTCTCGGGCTCTGCATCGCCGCCGTCGCCGCGAGCCCACAGGTCGCCGGCGCGATCTCGATCGTGTGCTTCTACCCGCTGGCCTTCTTCTCCGGCCTGTACGTCCCCCTCCAGGAGATCCACTCGGCGCTGATCAACGAGATCGCCAAGCTGCTGCCCACGGGGGCGGGATTCAACGCCCTGCACACCGCGTTCGGCGGACACTCCCCGGGTGCCGAGCCTCTGCTCGTGCTCGCCGGGTGGGCGATCGTCTGCAGCGTGGCCGCCGCCCGGCTGTTCCGCTGGGAATGAGCCGCGCTCAATCGAACAGCGTGCGCGCGTACCAGTCGCTCGCGTTGGCCACGCCCGGCACGGCGAAGAAGTAGCCGCCGCCGATGGGCGAGATGTAATCGACCATCGGCTCGCCGATCAGCCGCGTCTGATTGGCGATGAACTGGCGGACGAGGTTCTGCTGGAAGGAGTTGAAGATCAGCCCCATGTTGAGGTTGCCAGCGAGGTCGACGCCGTTGTCGTAGTTGTAACCGCGGCGGAGGATGCGGCTGTCCTGCGTCGACTTGGTGCGCGGGTTGGCCAGCCGGATATGGGCAGTGAGGGGGATGATCTTGCCGTTCGGGTCGGCGCTGAAGTCGGGCGGTGCGGTGAGGCTGTTGGTGCCGAGCACGTTTCCGCTAGCTCGGTAGCGGCCGATCATCGTCTGCTGTTCGTTGAGCGAGACGCGGTCCCAGAATTCGATGAACATGCGGATGATGCGGCACACGTGGTAGGTGCCGCCGACCGCCCAGGCGGGCTCGCCGCTGCCGCTGGCGACCCACAGCAGGCGATTGCCGACCTGCGGATCGGCGACGTTGGGATTGGCGATCCCGTCCATGAAGCCGAGGTGATTGCGCGGGACGCCGGCCGGCCGCGCCGGCGAGACGAAGCCGTCCATCCGCCACAGGATCTGCATCCCGCCGCGAGTGTGCTTCGCGATATCGCGCAGGGCATGAATCGCGGTATCGGGACGGCCGCCGCAGATCTGCAGCAGCACGTCCCCGCCGCACAGATCCGGGTTGAGGTTGTCGTTCGGAAACGACGTCATCTCGGTCAAGTGGACGGGCTTGGCGCCGGCGATCCCGAAACGATCGTCGAACAACGTCGAGCCGAGCCCGACCGTGACCGTCAGCCCGTCGGGGGGGATCTCGGGGCCGAGCGTGCCGCTGTCGGATGGCGGTTGGACCGGGCCGGGATTAGGCGGAACCCCGCCCTGGGTCAGGAAGCGCGCGCGCTGAGTGAGCGTCTGGAGCAGGTCGATCAGCTCGGCCCGGCTGGTCGCGGTCACGTTGAAGGACACGAAGCACGCGGCAGGCGGCGGTGGGTTGACGATCCCGGCCTGCCAGGGGCCGTAGAACGGGACGGCCGGCAGCCGAGCGGCGGGGTCCGAGGCGACCGCGAGCTGGACTGAACCGTCGGCTTGGAGGGGGTCCTGCGAGCCCGACTGCTTGTCGGGGTTGGCCTCGCTCGCGGCGGCGTCGGCCAAATGGGCTCCGCCCAGCGCACCGGCCGTGAGCGCGGCGGCTCCGGTGCGGGTGAGGAACTGGCGACGGTCGAGCGTCATGCTCCCGCCTGGATCGGCAGCGCATCATCCACGGGCAAACGCTGATTGAAGCACGGAGGGGCTCGCGCCGGGCCGGCAGCATGTCGCGTTGCACCGGGGTCAGTCGCGCCGTGTGGCTGGCAGACTTGGCCGTCGTGACGGCACCGAAACGGACGAAATCGATCGCGCTCTTCGCCGCGGCGCTCGCGATCGTCGTGGGCGTGGCGCTCCTGGTTGTGCCCGGCCTATTGGGATCCTCCGGGAGCGGGGGAGATCAGGCGTGCTCGTCTTACCCGGCGCTGGGCGCGCCGGCACCCGCCGGCACCGCCGTGCCGGCCACCACCGCCGACCAGTACTCGGTCCTGCGCCGCCCCCAGCAAGCCGCTGACAAGCTCACCTCCGCGCAGATCACGAGCGCGCTGGGCGCGTCGGGCAACATCGTGTCGGGAACCGGGATGATCATGTCCGGGACCAGGTTCCTCGGCGACGCGGCGTTTGGTGGTCGCATCTACCTGGTACCGGCTCAGCACCTGCTCTCGTATCGGTTGGCTCCGCTCCGATGCCTAACCGCCAACCAGCGCACGCTCGAGCAGCAGTTGCTGCCCAAGCTGCGCAGCCAGTATCGCCAGAACGCGCTGTGCATCGTGGTGCTCGCCCCCAGCGGCCGCGGCGCCAGTTGCGTCGCCGCGTCCGGCAGCCCGGACTCGCTGCTGTTCGTCAGCGGGACCCCGGGGTTCGGGTTGGTGCCCGACGGCGTCAACACGGTCACCGTGACCTACGAGACCGCGCCGCCGCGGACGGTGGCGGTTCATCACAACTTCTTTGTCGTCGTGGCGCCAAACCAGACCGCTCTACCGTGCGGCGTGCAGTGGCTCGATCCGACCGGCAACGTGCAGAAGATCGTCACCGGCTGCTCGTATGTGGCGACCGAGACCCTCCAGTTGGTCAAGTACCGGGCCTACGTCGCGCGCGAGCTCTCGACGCTCGGCTCGCAAGTCTCGGACCTGGCCACGGCGATCGGGTCGGGTGACCCGGCTCAGGCGCAGTCCGCGTGGCTGGCCGCGCACCTGACGTGGCTTGAGATCGGCCAGGACGACGGAGCCTATGGCGCCTTCGGTACGCTCGGTGGCGAGATCGACGGGCTGGCCGCAGGCCATCGGCTCGGGACGGCGGATCCGGGGTTCACCGGCTTTCACCGAATCGAGTTCGACCTGTGGACGAAGCACGACCTGCAGGCAGCGGCGGCCGATACGGCGACCCTCCAACGCCTCCTCGCCCAGCTCGAGAAGACTCCCCTGTCGACCTACCTGCCCGCCACCGCGACCGGGATCGGGAACTGGGTGCTGCGGCCCCACGAGGTACTCGAGGACGCGCTCCGCGACTCGCTGACCGCCGACGACGACTACGGCAGCGGCACCGATCTCGCGTCGATCACCGCCGACGTCGCCGCCGTGCGCGAGCTGATGGCGGTGCTGGGACCGGTCCTCAATCCGCTCGCGCCGAGTGTCGACCGCCAGGTGGCGAGTGAGCTCGACGGGCTGGTCCGAGCGGTCGACGCCACCAAGTCGAGCGGTGGCTGGGTATCGATCCAGAACGTGCCGATCCGGCAGCGCCAGCAGGTGGATGCCGACGTCGGCGCGACGCTCGAGACGCTGGCGCCGATCCCGGATCTGCTGACCAGCACTGGCAAGAACGCACCGGCGAGCTGACGCCCGGCTAATGATCGCTGGATTGCAGGCCAAGAGAGGTCTCGATACCAGCCAGCGTCTGGGTCTCGAGCCGCGTCTTCTCGCGGTCTGACAGCGAGCGCAGCGGCCCGCGCAGCAGCACCGCGAGCCCGTGGACGGTGGCCCAGGTCGGGTATTCGGCGTTCGGGCGGCGGGCGGGCTCGAGTAGCCCTGCCTCGACGAGATCATCGAGCGCGGCGCCGAGCTGTGCGAGCGGCCTGGGCTCGTCGTCGCCGGCGCTGGGCGGGTGGTGCCCGGTCGGCGTGAACGCCGTGGCGAACAGGCCCGGCTCGGCACGGGCGAATTCGAGGTAGGCCTGACCGACGGCCCGGAGCCGGAGTCGCGCGCCAGTCGGGGTTCGCCGTCCCGCTCGCACCCGGCTCATCCGGTCGGCCATCGACTCGGCGAGCGCTCGCAGCGCCGCGTCGCGGACGGCCGCGAGCAGCGCGTCGCGATCGGCGAAATGCCGGTAGGCCGTGTTGGGGACTACGCCGACCATCCGCGTCACTTCGCGGAGCACGACGGCGTCCGGGCCCCCGGCTCTGGCGAGTTCGATGCCGGCGTCGACCAACGCGGCCCGCACGGTGCCGCGGGGACGAGGTCCGCGACGGGTCGGGCGCCGGCTCGCCTCGCCCTGCACCTCGCTCTGCACCTTGTTCCGCTCCTCCTCGGTCGCCACCGCGCGAACCTTAGTGGACAGCGTCCACAAATTCGCTATAGTGGACAGCGTCCACAAATAGACAGTCAGGAAGGCCCGGATCCGTCATGCCCAACGTTGATCCCGCGCTCGAGCGCAACCGACTCTTCGCCGCCTCAGGTGCCTACCGCGACCTGGCGATGATGCCCAAGCTCAATCTGTTCGTCGTGACCTGTCTCGACCCCCGCGTCGACCCAGCCGCGTTCCTCGGCATCGGTCTCGGCGACGCGGCGGTGATCCGGAACGCCGGGGGGCGGGTAACCGACGAGGTCGTCCGCGACGTCTCGTTCATCAGCCAGCTCGTGGAAGGCGTGCTGCCGGAAGGGCCGCTGTTCGAGGTCGCGGTCGTCCACCACACCCAGTGTGGGACCGGCGCGCTCGCCAACGACGACTTCCGGTCGCGTTTCGCCCAACGGATCGGCGTCCCCGCGGATAGCCTGCGCGGCGCCGCGGTCCTCGATCCTGAGGCCACCGTGCGCGCCGACGTCGAGCGGCTGCGATCCGCGCGCTCGGTGTCCGAGCGAGTCTCGATCTCCGGCCATGTCTACGAGGTCGAGACGGGTCTCGTCCGAACCGTGCTGAGGACGTGACGGGGAGCGCGCACGGATCTGCGGTGGGAACCGCCACCCAACTTGAGGACCGTATTTGACCGCAATGGCTGCGACAGTGTTCGGAGTAATCACCTCAGGACGATGAAAGGACGAACCAATGATCAGCAAGCTCGATTTCGTCGGCATCCCGTCGCGAGATTCCGAGCGGTCGCGGACCTTCTACGGCGAAACGCTGGGGCTGCGGCCCGACGAGCACGGCCGGTTTGAGTTCTGGGCCGGCGAGACGTGCCTGGGCATCTGGGAGCCGGAACGGCTCGGGATGGAGTTCGCGCCCCAGAAGAACGGCCATCTGGCCATGCATGTCGATGACGTCGCCGCGGCGCGGGCCGAGTTAGAGCGGAAAGGTGTCACTTTTTTCGGCGAAACGCTCGACACCGGCGTGTGTCACATGGCGTTCTTCAACGACCCGGATGGCAACGACCTGATTCTGCACCACCGCTACGCGCCCTACGAGTAGGGGATCACCGGCCGGCGGCCGCTGAGCACCTATTCGATCAGCGGCCGGCGGCCGCGTCGGTCCGTTCGAGCACGTCGAAGGACCAGAGCTCACTCGCGGTCCCCACCGGCCCGCTCCCGCGATGCTGAGCATGGCCGGCGGCAAAGTCTTGGCTGGCGACCCAGGCCTGGAAGTCGGCCTCTGAGCGCCACCGCGTCAACACGAGGCAGACCTCGCGCTCGTCGTTGGGACGCAGCAACTCGAACCCCTCGAAGCCGGGGGCGTCTTCGACTCTGCCCGCCCGCCTGGCAAACCGCTGCTCGAATTCGGCGAACCGCTCGCGCGGGACGGTGATCGCGTTGATCTTGACGACGGTCATGCCGGAATCCTACGGCGCTTTACTTAGCCGATGCCGATGCGTCCCACGCCGGCTCGGCCGACCGACCCCAGGGCGGGGTGATTCGGCGATTTTCGCCGCGCTGCCCGACGGTCACGTCTCCCTCCCGGTCCTGGCCGACCCTCACGTTCATCTGGACAAGACGTTGACGGCGGAGATGGTCCCCAACCCGACCCGTGATCTCGCCGGCGCGGTCGGGGCCTGGGAGGCGTTCCGCGGCTCGCAGACGGTCGAGCAGTATCGCGCGCGGGCTCGCCGCGGCGCGCTCGCCTTCCTCCGCAGCGGCGCCACGGCGCTCCGGGTGCACGTCGACACCGGGCTTGACGTGGGGTTGCGCGCGGTGCAGGCGCTGGCTCAGCTGAGGGCGGAGCTCGCCGGTGCGGTCGACATCCAGATCGTCGCCTGCGCCTACCCTCCGCTCAGTGGCGGCGCAGGGGCCGATGCGCGCGCGTTGGCGGCGGAGGCGCTGGCCTCGGGCGCCGACGTGCTCGGCGGCGCGCCCTACCTCGACGACGATCCGCCCCGCGCCTACGACGAGCTCGTGCGGATCGCGGCGAACGCCGGCGTGGGGCTCGATCTCCACATCGACGAGACGCTGCGGCCCGAGGTATTCACGCTGCCGCAGCTGATCGATCGGGTCGAGGAGGGCTTTCCACAGCCGGTGGCCGTCGATCACATCGTCAGCCTGGCGGTGCAGCCAGCGGCGGTCCAGAGGCGCGTGGCGGAGCGACTCGGGGCGGCTCGGATCGCAGTTGTGGTGGCGCCGGCCACCGAGCTCTATCTCCAGGACCGCGGTCCGAGCACGCCGTCCGCGCGAGGGCTCACGGCGATCCGAACCCTGCTCGCGGCCGGGGTGACCGTCGCCGCCGGGGCCGACAACGTGCGCGATCCGTTCAACCCGACCGGGCGGTTCGACCCCCTCGAGACCGCCAGTCTGCTCGTCACCGCAGGGCACCTGGACCTCGCTGAGGCCCTGGCTGCGGTGTCCGTCTCGGCCCGGTCGGTGATGGGACTTGCACCCCCGAGCTCTGCTCCCGCAGCGGCGGATCGCCTCACCGTGCGGGCCGCATCGATTGCCGAGGCGATCGCCGCCGGACCCGCCGAGCGCTCCGTCGTACGCGGCGGCAGGGTAGTGGCGTGCTCGACCGTCGAGGAATGGGTGGCCGTGGAGAAGACAAACTGACCGACACCAAGCCATCGCTCAAGCGAGATCGGCCGGCCGATCGCACCCGAGTCGACCCCTCCACGACGGTGTGGCTGCGGCCACCCCGGCTGCGTACCGCCGACGACGAGGAGGAGCGGCGGGCGACGTGGCTCGAGCTGTTCTTCGATCTGGTGTTCGTGGTGGCCATCGCGCAGCTGTCGCGCGAACTTGTGCTCGATCACTCGGTCGCCGGGTTTGCGCTGTTCGCGGCCTTGTTCGTGCCGGTGTTCGTCGCGTGGCAGGGTTTCTCGTTCTACGCCGACCGGTTCGACACCGACGACCTCGCCTTCCGGCTGGCGATGTTCGCGGGGATGCTCGCGATCAGCGCGCTGTCGGTGCTGCTGCCGGACGTGGTCCACGGCCACCACACGGCCGGCTTCGCGCTCTCATATGTCGCGCTGCGCGCGATCATGCTGGCCCTGTACGCGCGCGCCTGGCGCGCGGTTCCGTCCGCACGGCCCCTCATCCGCCGCTACGGTGCCGGTTATTCCGCCTCGGTCGTGCTGTGGACGGTGTCAATTGCGGTGCCTCCGCCGACGCGCTACGTACTTTGGGCGATCGGCTTGACGATCGACCTGAGTATGCCGCCGACGTCCACGCGCATACATCGTCTGATTCCCACCAGCCCGGGTCACGTGCCGGAGCGCTGGGGATTGTTCACGTTGATCGCGCTCGGCGAATCGGTGGTGTCAGTCGGGCTCGGGGCCGCCGACGCTCACTGGCGGGTCAATTCCGCCTTCGCCGCAGTCGGCGGGTTTGTCGTGGTGGCGTGTATCTGGTGGCTCTATTTCGACGGTCTCTCGTCGGTCACGCTGCGAGGATCGACGGGCGACACGGTCGTCTACTCGTACGCCCATCTGCCGCTGATCGGCGCGCTGGCCTCTGTGGCGGCGGGAGTGAGCCTGCTGATCGAAGAGGCGGGCGAGACGCATTTGCCGGCGGGCACAACGTGGGCCCTGTGCGGCGGCTGTGTGATCTACCTGATGTCACTGTTGCTCGCGGGCAGCGTCAGCCACCGATCGCGCCGGGAAGAGGCAAAGCGGGTGAAGGTCGTAGCCGGGGTGGCGGTGCTGGTCGTCGGGTTGCTCTCGCCGCTGCTCCCGCCGGCAGTCACGATCGCGGCGCTGGTCGTGATTCTCGTCCTCGTTGTGGTGCGCCATGGACTCCAAGAGCAGTCAGTCTGAGAGTTGAGGGTTGCCGTGACCGCGAACTCGGGCGCAAGCCTGATCGCGCTGTAGACCCGAGTCAGTTGGGTGACGGTTTCCGTCTCTAACCATGAGTTTATGCTTAGACGCGGGTCACATCGGAGCAACGTCCGCGCCCCAGCCGCTCCTTAGGGTTCACGACAGAGTTAGTGGCAGGTTCTGACGAGTGGCTGGGCGTGTCTGGCGTCGCCGACTCGCCGCGATAATACCGGGAGTATTTGAGGGCGAGTCGGCGGCGTCAGGCGCGTCCAGACGCCGTCAGAAACGTCAATAACTTTGTCGTGAGCCCTTATAACCGGGTCAACCGAACAAGGAGTGCAATCACATGCGTGGAGGCGTAGGGAAGTACGCGTGCGCTGCCGCGGCGGCGGGCGCCCTCGCGATCGGTATCCCGGCCGCGGCGTCGGGACACGATCCGCGTGATCACAGCCGTCACCATCACGGCAGTGGGATCGAGCACGTGCTGCTCATGTCGGTCGACGGACTGCACCAATCCGACCTCGTGTGGTACGTACAACACCATCCCGGGTCGGAGCTGGCCAGGCTGGTGTCAGGCGGAGCTGAGTACAGCAATGCCGAGACGCCGATTCCGTCTGACTCCGACCCCGGTATGACCGCGCAGTTGACCGGTGGTAACCCGCGCACGACCGGGGTCTACTACGACGATGAATACAACCACGACCTGTTTCCGCCGGGCACGACCTCGTGCACGGGCACCCCGCCCGGTTCTCCGGTGATTTACGACTCTCCGGACGACATCAACCCGAACGCGCTTGACGCCGGCGAGGGACTCTCCGGATTGCCCGGCAACATCCTGCAAATGACCAGCAATCCCCAGAGCCTGCCCAAACCGGCGACGTTCCCGGTCGATCCGACGACCTGCAAGCCGATCTACCCCAACCAGTATTTGCAGGTCAACACGATCTTCAACGTCGCCCACGATGCGGGCCTGATCACGGCCTGGTCGGACAAGCACCCGATCTATTCGTCGTTCGAGGGGCCCGCGGGAAACGGACTCACCGACCAGTTCGACCCGGAGATCGACTCGACCGCGCTCGAGCCCAATGGGGACCCGTACCCAGGCGACATCTCGTGGACGGGTGACAACGCCGCGACGATGCAGTACGACTCCTACAAGGTCCAGGCCGTCCTCAACTGGATCGACGGCTTCAACCATCAGCGGACGCAGCAGATCGGGGTGCCGGCGATCTTCGGGATGAACTTCCAAACCGTGTCGACCGCCGAGAAGCTCCCCATCTCCGACGGACTGACCGGTGGCGACGAGCCCGGTACGGACACGCCCGGACCGCTACTGCAGCGCGCCCTGCGGTACATCGACGACCAGGTCGAACGGATGGTCGATGAGATCCGCTCGCAGGGCCTGGCCGGCTCGACCGCGATCATCATCTCTGCCAAGCACGGGCAGTCTCCACAGGATCCAAACCAGCTGACGCGGATCGACGACACGCCGATCATCAACGGCGTCAACGCGGCGTGGGCGGCACTCCACCCGAGCGCCCCGCCCCTGGTCGCGTTCGGGACCGACGATGACGCGATCATGTGGTGGCTGTCGGACCGCTCGGAGGCCGCGGCCCGGTTCGTGAAGCACTACCTGTGGACGCATTCGGCGACCGGCAACACGGCGAGCGGCGGGTCGAGGACGCTGCCGCACTCGGGGCTGGTCAAGATCTACGCAGGCCGCGCGGCCGCCCGCTACTTCGGGGTGCCGGTCTCCGATCCGCGCCACCCAGACGTGTGGGGCGTCGTGAGCGTCGGCGTCGTTTATACCGGCGGCAAGGGCAAGATCGCCGAACACGGCGGCGCCAACCCAGCCGACCGCGACGTGCCGATCCTCGTTTACGCTTCCGGCGCCGCACGGCCTGGGCGCTACGACGACTCGGTCGAGACGACCCAGATCGCGCCGACGATCATCCGCCTTCTCGGGCTCGACCCCGACGCTCTCCAGGCGGTCCAGATCGAGGGCACGCAAGTCCTTCCCGGCATCGGACGGTAAGCGCTTCAGGGGCGGCAGGTTTCGCCCGCCGCCCGAGCAGCCCTATGCGGATTGGCTGACGGGGACGAGGGTCTACCCTGCCGTGGTAGACGTAGCGCCAGCGCAACGATGTCAGCCACTCAGACCCTGACCCCGACCCGGACGGTTGCCGCGGCTCGACCGGAGCCGATGGACATGCGGCTGCTCGCGCGGATCGGCGATGACATGCGGCGCGAGCGGCGGATCCGCCGACGCGCGCAACTGCCCCCGGGGAGCACTGCGCCCAGCTGGTCGCACACGAGGCGAATCATCTCGGACCCGCTGGCTCTGTTGCTGGAACACGAGCGGCGCTTCGGCCCCGTGTTCACGATCCGGCTGCTGCACGAGCCGATCGTGTGGGCGATCGGCGCCGAGGTCAACCATCAGATCCTCGTCAGCGACTTCGATGCCTTCGAATGGCGCCACGGCCGTTTTGCCGACCTGTGGCCGCTGCTGGGCGACGGTCTGCTGAACATCGACGGCGCCTACCACCGCGACTTCCGGATGCTGCTGCTGCCCGCTTTCCACCGGGAGTACATCGCTGGGGTCGCGAAGACGATGATCACGGAGGCAGTGGCCGCCGCCGAGGCGTTGCGCGAGGGCGAGGTGATCGAGATCTACCGCTGGACTCGCGCGCTGGCGCTGCGGATCGCGCTGCGAGCGCTGCTCGGGATGGAGGCCACGGGGGGTCGCGAACGGGCGCTCGCGGGGGCGTTCGAGGCATCGCTGGCGATCCACGGCGAGCCCGTGCTGATTCAGATGCTGCCGCTTCCGCGGACGCCCCTGGCGCGGGCGATTGCCGCCCGAAACACGCTCGATCTCGTCGTCCGCGGGGAGATCGACGCGCGCCGTCGCCGCGGTGATCCGGGAGGCGGGGTGCTCGGGCTGCTGCTGAGCGCCACCGACGACGCCGGAGCGCCGCTCAGTACGGGCGCGGTGCGCGATCAGATGGTCACGCTGCTGTTCGCCGGCCACGACACGACCACCACCACGTTCACCTTCCTGGTGCACGAGCTCGGACGCAACCCCCGCGCCCGCGAGGAAGTAGAGCAGGAGCTCGACCGCGTTCTCGGCCCGCGCAACCCGACCGCGGCGGAACTCGGTGGGCAGGCCCTGCCGGCGCTCGAGCGTTCGCTGAAGGAGACCCTCCGGTGCTATCCGGCCGCCTGGGTGGGGCCGCGGCGCACCACGCGCGACGTCGCCCTTGGCGGCGTGCCGCTCCCGAGCGAAATCGGGGTGCATTACTCCTCGTGGGCCACCCACCACCTTCCGCAGCTGTACCCGGACCCGTTCCGGTTCGAGCCGGACCGGTTCCTCCCCGAGCGCGAGACGGCTATTCCCCGCGGCGCCTACATTCCCTTCGGAGGAGGTTCCCGGATGTGCATCGGCAAGCGATTTGGCGAATACGAGCTGCGCGCCCTCGCGTCGATCCTGTTCAGCCGCGTGCGGCTCGAGCCGCTGTCAACCCGAGATCCGCAGGTCGTGACGACTCCGACGCTCGGTCCCAAAGGCGGGCTGCACTTCGTCGTCCGGCCTCGGTGAGCGAGGGTACGGACCAGCTGAGCTCAACCGGGCGTCGGTCTGACCGGCCGTTGGCGCTCCTCGGGTGACGGCCACGGCGGCGCGCCGGCCTGCGTGTTGATCCGTGCGTGCGCCGTGCTCGACGTCGCGGGGATTGCTACGTGGACCCGCTCGTCGGCCAGCGTCCATTTCAACAATTCGGTCGCGTCCATTCGGCGGGCCAGCCCGCCCCCACCGAAGGGACGCATCGCGATCACGCCAAGATCGAGCTCGGCGGCCAGCGGCAGGATGCGCCGCTCGGCATCGCGCTCAAACGGGTTGTACGGCACCTGGATGGCGTCGATCCGCCCGGTGAGCATCACCCGCTCCAGCTCGCCGAACGCACTGGCCGCGTAGTGGGTCGCGCCGAGGAACCCGATCGTCCCGGCGGCCCGCTCGGCCTCGAGCCAGTCGAGATGGTCCCGCCAGGCAACCAGGTTGTGAATCTGCTCGAGATCGACGCGCCCGCCGAAGAACTCGCGCTGTGCCTCGAACTGGCCGCGACCTTGGGCGATCGAGTCCGCCCAGATCTTGGTGGCGACGAGCGCGCCCGCACGGCGCGAGCCCAGCGCCCGGCCGAGGACGCCCTCCGCGCGCCCGTACATCGGCGACGAGTCAAACAACCGCGTTCCGGCGTCCCACACCACGTCGATGACAGCCCGAGCATCGCTCTCCCCCGCACGGCCGACGTCAAACGTCTGCCACGTTCCCAGCCCGATGACGGGGACGTTCCACCCCGTGCGTCCGAAGCGGCGAGATTCCATCCCCGCTTATCTACACGATCGCGTCGCCTCGCGCGTACGCGGGTGCTCGCGGCGTGGGTCGGGGGACGTCCCGGCCTTTGATGAACCGACACGCCAGACGACTGGTGGGCGGCCGTTGAAAGGTGGCTTGGTGGCGTTCCCGTGGCGGTCGGGCGGCTTGGCTGCCGCCGCCGCGTCGCGCTGTTTGGCGAGGAGGTCGGGGCGCTGAGCGCCCGACCTCCGGGCAGGAGGCGCGACGGGCACTCTGATCCCTCGCTGATTCCGGTCCGGTGGGGTTCGAATACGCCGTCGGCGCGAACTTCGGCAACTTTCCGCCACCCCCCGGCGGAAAATTGGCGAAGTTGGTCGGGGGCGAGGTGGATACTCGGATACGTGGTGATCTGCCGGTGATGCTCAACTGGCCGTGGTCACCCGTGGTCGTCCTCGTCGCGACCGTCGCGGGTGCGCCGACCGTACTGATCCGGGATCGAACCCCACCCCCACACTGCCACCGGGCCAGGTGGGACTACGCCGTAGGCAGTTATCGGGTCGATTTTGCGCTCCTGGATCCGGCAGCGGTGCCGCCAGTAATCCCCGAGGTCGAACACGTAGCTGAACTCAGTCCCGGGCTTCAACTCCCGGGCGACCTTCAGCTTCGTGTGATCGAGCCAGACCAGGTCGGGCTCGAACGTGTCGTCCGGATAGCCAATCAGCCGCCCGTCGGGCAGCTCGAACTCGTGCAGGTGCGAGAGATCCCATCGCGCGAACGCCGCGTTGATCGCATCAGCGAGCTGGGCAAAGGTGTGTGACAGGGCCACGATCATCACCCGACCCGGCGGGGGATCGCACTCGATGCCACCTCCACCCAACAGCTCAACCTCGATCGCCAGCCACGTCCTAGCCATCGGCTCGGAGGCTACTCAGACGGCCGGCCTTTGGCAGCCGTGCCACACGGTCATGGACGTTCGCCACGTCGAACCCGAATGTGCAGCTGCTAAAGCGCGCGCATCCTGGTGTTGCGCGGGTTGTGCTCGACCTCGGCGAGCCCGAGCTTTTCGAGGACCGGGGGGACGTAGTTGCCGAACCGGCCCCGGAGGCCTTTCCTCAGCCCGTACCAGCCGCCGACCGGGTTGTCGGGCGAGCGGCCCCAACCCTCGACGGTTCCGTCGGCGGCCGATTTCTGCTCATCCGCGTTGCCGAGCGGCATCCAGTCGCCGTGCTGGCGCAGCATGTCGTGCAGGTCGTCGATGCAGCGGAGGCGGTAGCGGAGCTGGGTCTTGCCGACCTGGACGACGAGCGCGGGCGGGTCGCCGGTCTCGTCCTTATAGGCCTCGTATTGGGAGCTGCCGGGTGGGGTGGTGAGGACCCAGGGATCTTGGCGGGTGCCTGAACCAGTAGCGGTGGCCATCGGCTTGGTTTTCTCCTTCCGGCATCGGTAACCTACATGTTACGGTAGCACGAAGGTTACGGATATGTCTAGAGTTCAGAACATGGTCGATCTGCACCGGGAGGCGCTGGACGCGCTGGGGGATCCGAACCGCCGGGCGATCGTGGAGATCCTCAGCCACGGCGGGCGATCAGTGCAGGAGATCGCCGACCAGCTGCCGATCAGCCGTCCCGCCGTATCGCGTCATCTGCGGGTGCTGAAGGGCGCGCGCCTGGTGGGCGATCACGCCGCCGGCACGAGGCGGATCTACGAGCTGCGGGGCGAGGGCGTGGAGGCGATTCGCGACTATTTCGCCGACGTATGGGGCGAGGCGATTGCCCGCTTCCGAATCCTGGCTGAGAACACGACCACCCCCAACGCATGAGCACTGAACCGCTGATCCTGGACTTCGAGGTGGGCGTGCCGCCGCCGCGGGCGTTCGAGACGTGGACCGGGAGGTGCGCGACGTGGTGGCCGCGATCGCACACGGTCAGCGGCCACCCCGCCGCGATCACCTTCGAACCTCATCCGGGGGGAAGGATCGTCGAGCGCACAGCGGACGGCGGCGAGCACCACTGGGGGGAGATCCTCGAGTGGGAACCGCCCAACCGACTGCGCTACCGCTGGCACCTGTTCTTTGATCCCGGCGAAGCGACCGAGGTCGAGGTCACCTTCAGCCCGATCGACGGCGGCACGGCGATCCGGCTCGAACAGCGCGGATGGGAGCGGCTGGGCGAGGCTGGACCCGGCCGGCGCGATCGCACCCGAGAAGCCTGGACCGCGATCACGACGAGCTACGCGCGAGCCTGCTGACTGCCCGTCGCCGGCTCACGCGCCTGGCCTCGGCCACAGAACGGCGCATCGCCAAGCCAGCTCACTTCGGGAGCGGATGCTGAGTTCTTGGTAGGCGTGTCCGAGGTGAGTCTCGACGGTCTCGGTGGTGACGAACAGGGCCAGGGGCATCTCGGGTGTGGTTTGACCGTTGGCGGCCACCTCTCCATCACGGCCGAGTAGCCAACAGTACGGTTCGGATGGTCAACTAGGTGGGCTTGGCGCCGTGGATAGGTGAGCCGGTCAGTTGACACATCTTCCAGCCCTCACCCCGATGCGGTCACAATTCCCGGCGAACGGACATGTAGGGAAGATGACACTGCCAGAAGCCCGCGAGCGATGGTCGGACCGGGATTTGATCGCGGCGATCGCTGCCCGCGATGGGGAGGCCTGCACGGTGTTCTACCGACGCCACCTGGCGCGCACCGTCGCGTTCCTGATGCGGGAGACCCGCGATCCCGAGCTCACGGCGGACATCGCCGCGGAAGTGTTTGCCGCCGTCATCGTGGCGGCACGGAGATACCGACCGGAGACCGGGTCGGCGGGTCCGTGGGTGATCGGGATCGCCCGTAACACGTTGGGCGCCAGCCGGCGCCGCGGGAGGGTGGAGGATCGGGCGCGCCGCAGACTGGAGATCGAGCCGATCGAGTTCGACGACGGCGATCTCGACCAGACCGAGGCGATGGCCGATCGAGCGGGCGCTGGGGTGGTGGAGCTCGTCGAAGCGCTACCCAGCGAAGAACGTCACGCCGTCAACGCTCGCGTCGTTCAGGAGCGAAGCTACAGCGATATCGCGGAGGAGCTGCAGTGCTCGGAACTCGTCGTGCGCAAGCGCGTCAGCCGTGGCCTCGGACGTCTCCGCCAGCGCTTGGAGGGCCCCTGATGGCCGGCTACTACGACCAGCTCGAGGCGCAACTCGCGCGTGCGACCGCCCGTGGCGCGGCGCGCCGCCGGCTCGTTCCGCGCCCGACGATCCCGCGCCTTCGGAGGGAGTGGTTGGCCGTGGCGGCCGCCCTCGGCGTCTGCGTCGCGGTCTCGCTCGTCCTGCTCGCCGGCGTCGGCTCTCAACATCACAACCCCCGTCCTGCGGTACACCGGCGCACCGGGCTCCCCGTGATCCGCAACTATGCCCCGGGCAAGGTGCCGCCGCTGGGCGGCCAGCTGCAGTGCGACGCCGCGCTCACGGCGCCGCCCGGAGCGGGTTCTGCCAGCGGAACCGTGATCGTCAACACCCGGCCACCGACGTCGTACGTGTACTCCCTGACGGCCTCGGGGTTGAAACCCCCGCCGCCGGGTGAGGTGTATGAGGTATGGACGCGGGCCGAGGTGAACCTGGCCAATGGCGGCTACCAGCTGGAGAACGGGGTACCGCCGTCGCTGCTCGGGGTGATTGCGCCGGCCGTAGGCGCCGACGGGCGGCTCGCGGCGAAGGGATTGATCCCGCTGAGCTTCAACGGCACGTACCGCATCCTGATCACGGTCCAGCAGCCGTCGGCGAAGACCCCCGGACGCGTGGTGCTCCAGGGAGACGTTCCACTGTAAAACCGCAGTGGAAGGGACCAACGATGGGCAACCTCCCAACTCGTCCGTTCAGGACCGGGAAGTCACGTGTCACCATCCTCGCGGTCGCCATGGTGCTTGCCAGCGCCGGCGCCAGCCTGGCACAGGCGGCCGACGGCGGCGCGGTCGTGCCGCCCGGAGGAGCCGTGGCCGGTCACGGCTACACATACTGGCTGGCCGCCGCCAACCGGATCTTCTTCGCCGACGGCGGGTCGCCGCCGCTGTGCCAGACGCTGCACGCAAACGGCCAGGCGGTCGAGTTCCTCGACGGCGTGGACACCGACCAACAGATCAAGTGCAGCGCATCCCCGGGGGAGCCGATCTACGTCCATGGGATTGGAGATGAGTGCTCGACGATCAAGGGTGACCACAACGGCTTCGGCACGTCGCCGGCCCAGCTGGAGCGGTGTGCGCGGAAGGGGTTCAAGGGCGACGGTGGGACGGCGTCGGTCGACGGCGTCAAGGTCGCCAGCTACAGCCGGCTGGTCACGGCGACGAACGCCATCGAGATTCACGTACCCAAGCACAACTCGTTCGACATCCCGGGGCAGAGCGGAACCTCGGCCGCGTATGGCGAGGGACTGCTGCTACGCGGTCTGGCCGCCGGCTCGCACAGGATCCGGGTGAAGTCGGTTACCCCGGGCGGAAGTCAGACGAGGGTGTTCGTGGTGCATGTGAGCTGACGGCGAGACTCATAACCCTTCCGCATGAGCGGGCGCAGACTCGGGCTTGATCGATTCGCCAAGGGCGCCCAGCACCGCCTGACCACGGAAGGGCCACGGCGGGGTGCGCCCGGCCGACGAGGTCGTCGCGCTCGGTATCGCCCACGGAAGCGTTCCCGCCTAGACGCTGACGACCCGATGACGAGCTCGTGGCCTCGGCGGCCATCGGCTACAACTGATGGCCGTGGAAGCTCATACGGCGATCGCGCTCGTGCTGGCGGTTATCTCGACCACGTTGACCAACGTGGCGTATCTGCGCGAGCACGACGCCGCCGCCAGCCTGCCCTGCCTGTCGATGCGCCGGCCACTGCACTCGTTGCATCTGCTGCTCGGCGACCGCAGCTGGATGCTGGGTTTCGCGATGGAGACGAGCGGTTTTGCGCTCTACGCCGCCGCGCTGGCGCTGGCCTCGCTCGCGCTCGTGCAGAGCGTCGCGGCCGGAGGAATCGGCGTGCTCGCCTACGTGTCGGCGCGGATGGGCGGTCGTCGGCCGCAGCGCCGCCAGCTGATCGGCGTGTTTCTATCGGTGGCCGGCCTGCTGGCGCTCGCCGTCTCGCTGGCCAGCAGCAGCGGCGGGGGCGGACGGGGTTCGACGGTCGCGGTTCTGGCGTGGCTCGGCGGCACCGGCGCACTGGCGGGAATCACGCTGTTGATCGGTCGCGCGACCGGCGCGCTCGCCGTGACGGAGGGAATCGCCGGCGGCCTGCTCTTCTCGATCGGAGACATCTCTACCAAGCTCGCCACCCAAGGCGGTGCCCGTTTCGCGTTCGTCATCACCCTCGTCATCGGGTACACGCTTGGCACGTCGTTGCTGCAGCTCGGCTACCAGCGGGGCGCCGCGCTGACCGTCGCCGGGCTGGCCACGCTGTTCACCAATGCGCTGCCGATCGCGGCGGGGACGATCGTGCTGGGCGAACCGGTGCCGTCCGGGGTGCTCGGGGTCCTGCGCGTGACGGCCTACGTCGCCGTTACGGCGGGCGCGATCATGCTCGCCGCCCCCGACCACAAGAGCGAGCAGCCGGCGACTGCCGCTCCAGCTCCGTCGCCGGCGGGATAGCTGGCGTCTGCGTCCAGCGGACCGGAGCGCGCGAAGCCGGATCGCCTCAGGCGAGTCCGAGCTCGGCGTTCGCGCGGGCCAGGACCGTGGTCAACACGCGGCCTGCGATCGCGAGATCCTCGACCGGCAGGTCGCCCCACAGTCCCTCCGTGACCTCCATGGTCGCGCTCCGGATCCGATCCTGTAGCTGTCGCCCGCTGGCCGTGAGCTCGAGCTCCGAACCTTTGCGGCCCGCGGCTTGTAGCAGGCCTTTGGTGGCCAGTTCCGTCACCAGCGCAAGTGCGCGCGCCTCGCTTACCTTGACGGCGCCGACGAGGCGGTCGATCAGCTGCTCGCGGTCCACGGTGGGCCCGGAGTTGGCGGTCACGGTCAAGGTGACCCATTCGGGCTCGGTGAGGTCGGTCCCGACCAGCAGGCGGTCGAGGATCGCGTTCATGGCCTTTTCGGTTTGGCCGATGACCTGGGGGCTGAAGGTGGGGGGCGTCGACATGGTGCCGGCCTTTCGTTGGTGACTTCAACGTTGGTAGCACCAATCATATCAGGAATCGTTGGCAGCACCAACGTTGGTACTGCCAAGGTATACTGTGGCCGTGAACCAAGGCGTGCCCGAAGCCGAGAGCGATCGCGGTGACTACGATCCACCCGCGCGATTGCGGCGACTGCCGACCTGGTTGACGGCCCAGCTCGCGCGGCGGGGCGAGCGTCTGGTCCGTGAGGCGTTGGCGCAGGAAGGCGTGCGAAGGCAACACTTCACGGTGCTGACGTCGCTGGCGGAGCAGGGGGCCGCGAGCCAGGCGGAGCTCGGGCGCCGCTTGTGGATCGACCGCAGCGACCTTCACGCGATCCTCGGCGAGCTGGAGCGGGATAGCCTCGTGACGCGCGTGCGCGATCAGCGTGACCGCCGTCGCAACGTCGTCACGCTGACCGCGGCCGGCAAACGAACCCTCAAGCGACTCGACAGGACCGTCGACGCCGCCCAGAGCGCGCTGCTCGAGCCCTTATCACCCGACGACCGCCGCGAGCTGCGGCGGTTGCTCGAGCTGCTCGTCGAGCGCGGCTGAAACCTTTGCTTATCGCAACGGCAGCCACGCGTCGCGCGGCGTTTCGACTGGCGAGGAGCGATCGCCTCGAGCAGATCGTGATGGCCGCGGCGCCCCTGCGCACGCTCGCGTTCCGGCAGGCCAGACGGTACGTGGCCGGCGTCGATGTCCAAGCCGCGCTGTCGAGGAAGCGAGCCCTCGAAGCTCAGGGTCTGTCGACATCGATCGATCTGTTCGGCGAGAACCTCAGCGATAACGCCCGAGTGGAGCAGGAGACCCTTCGCTACCTCGGGCTCGTGCAGCTCATCGCCGGTCATCCCGACACCTACGTCTCGGTTGACTGCTCGCATCTCGGGCTCGACCAGGATCCGCTCGCTTGTCGCCGGCGCGTGGAGCGGATCGCCCGGGCGCTTCCGCCCGGCTCGCGACTTCAAATCGGGGCGGAGGAGAGCTGGCGCGCCGACGCGGTCCTCGATCTCGCTCAGGGCGCAGCCAGCGAAGATCTGCCGATCATGGTCACCGTGTCGGCCAACCTCCGACGGAGCCCGCGCGACGTCGAAGCGCTCGCGCAGGCGCGGGTACCGGTCCGTCTCGTCAAGGGCGCGTACGTCGAGCCCACGCACGTCGCGCACCCGTGGGGCGATGCGACCGATCGCGCGTTCATCGAGCTGGCCGGGCAGCTCGAGCGTCTCCGCGCCGATCACTCATTGGCCACCCACGACCAGGCGATCCTGACCCGGCTCCTCGCCTCGCGCGAGCGCGCGGAGCTCGAGTTCCTCCTCGGCGTCCGCCCGGATGACGCCCGCCGCTTGGCGCGGGACGGGCATCACGTCCGCATCTACGTTCCCTACGGCGAGCGGTGGTTTCGCTACTACGCGAGGCGGGTGGCCGAATCGATCGGCGCGTGACCGTCCGGGTGGCTTGATCTCGGCGGCGCGAAGCTCAGCCGACGTGGTTCTGTGGGTGCTTCCGTCTCAGCTGCCGGAGGCCGGTGCCGCCGCGTACTCGTCGTCGGTCACGTGGTCGCCCCAGTGGGCCGCGACGTGATCGGCGTCGACCTCGTTGAGGGCCAAGTGGACCATGAAGCGGTTGGGGGCGGCGCCGTGCCAGTGGTTCTCGTCGGGCTCGAAGAACACCCGATCGCCGGCCCGGATGACCTCGACCGGGCCGCCGTGGCGCTGGCAGAGCCCGACGCCCTCCGTGACGTAGATCGTCTGACCGAGTGGGTGCGTATGCCACGCCGTCCGCGCGCCTGGGGTGAAGTGCACGAGGTTGGCTTGCACCCGGGCCGGGGCGAGAGCCGCGGCGACCGCGTCGATGTAGACGTCGCCGGTGAACCAGTCCGCGGGCCCCTTGGCCGTGCCGATGGTGGTGCGTGTGATCTCCATGTCCAGTGACTCTCCTTGACCGTCGCCTTTCAGGGTTTCGCCGATGCCTGCCCAGAGTGTGTTGGCCATGAATGATTCCAATCCCAGCACCTCGGGCTGGACCAGCGACGACCTGGCCACGATCGACGGCGTCGACGAGCTGCGGATCGCCTCGCGCCGGCACGACGGGACCCTGCGGAACCCGGTGACCATCTGGGCGGTCCGCGACGGCGCCGACGTCTACGTGCGCTCGGTCAATGGGCCCAGCGCCCCGTGGTTCCGCGGCGCGCGCGGGCGGCGTGAGGGTCACATCTCGGTCGGTGGGAAGCTTGTGCCGTCGAGCTACTAGTCAGGGGGATTGGCTGGACGTTCTCGGCTTTCATCACCACTGGGTCCGCGGTGCCCGGCTGGGTGGGCCATTTCCGGTACGGAAACTCCGCTGTCGCCTTCGAGAAGATCAGCGAGCATGGGTACACGCGGCTCGCCCGCTTCGTGGCCCAACACCACAAGCGCCGCACCCGGTACGGCTGGGTGTACCAAAGATGCGCAACGAACTGATTGCGTGGGTGATTTATGCGGGCCGCCGCACAAAATCCCCAAGGGTCCTTCACCGAACCGGGCGGATTTCGGCTGCCCGGCGATTGTCACTTAATTACAGATCGCTCCCCCCGGCCCTGGGTTTCTGCGGCGACCCGCTGGTCGGGGCCGACCCGGGGTCGGGGCCGGCTGTGAGCTCTGGGGCGGGCTGCCCGTCGGAGTCGATCGCACGCTCCTGCGGACGAATTAACGACTCACGCGCTAGCAGATCGGCCCGTGTGCGCCGAGTGCTACCAGCTCGTTGACGTGGCCGTTGACGATCGACACCACGTACGACCAACTGTGGGTCGAATGCCAATAGCCGCTGGCGTCGCAGCCACCCATAAAGCGCACGCGCTCGCGACGCCTGGCCTGCGCAGAGGTCATCCCCACGCGCGTGCCGGCGGGCGTGTGCCAGCGCCGCGACGTGGTGAAAAAGCCGTTGAGCAGCCACGGAGAGCCGGCGTGGGCGCGCCACACCCAGTACTGAGTGGTCGACCCGTAGCTGAGCTCTTCCCATACCGCCCGGTTCAGGCTGGCCGGCTTGTTACCCATCTCGTTGAGGTAAGAGTCTGAGGTCGGCTTTCCCGCATAAGCGAGCACCGCGTTACGGGTCGAGTGGTTCAAGTGGAGCGGCCCGACCTTGTCGGGCCCGACGACTCCCCCAGCGCCGCCCCGGACGTTGGCACTCGCCAGCCCCGGCGCCACGAACATAAGCGCCGCGGACACCATCACGGCTCGTCTCATCCTCTTACTCCCTTTCCCCGACGCGGGCCCTGTTTGCGTCGGTCTGGGGCGATTATAGATTTGTGCCGACGCGCCTGGATGAAATATTCAACCGCGCGATGTGACGCCTCAGTAGGCCCTCGCCACGAGCGCGTCGACGCCCTCGCCGTTCGGATCCTCTGCGGGCTCATCGTCCTGCCCCAGGAGGCAGCGCACCGACACGCCGGCGTGAGCCAGACGGTCCTCGCCGGCCTCTCCACACGACTGCCACGAGATCCGGGCCACGCCCGCGTCGGCGATCTCGAGCGCTTCGTCGATCGTGCTAGCCGACCGGGTCCGGGAGTCGCGAAACTGTTGGGCCTCGGTCAGTAGCTCGCGCTGGTCGTCGACGAGCATCCTTGGCAGCGCCGCGACCACGTCGCGCAGCGGAACCGTGCCCTTTGCCGTTCGCGTCCGGCGCGCCACGACAACTTGCCCGGCGGCGAGATCCCGTGGACCGAGTTCGATGCGAATCGGCACGCCGCGGAGCTCGTGGTCGATGATCCGCCGGCCCAGGGAGATCTCGAGGCGGTCATCCAAGTCCACGCGCACACCAGCTGATCGAAGTTCCTTGACGATCGATCCCGCCGCCTCGAGGACCCCTTCTCCGGCTCTTACGGCGAGGACCACGACCTGCGTGGGCGCGAGCCGGGGTGGTACCCGCAGCCCGTGGTCGTCGCCGTGCACCATGATCATCGCGCCGAGCAAGCGCGTCGAGACCCCCCAGGAGGTCTGCCAGACGTGCCGAAGCTGGCCGTCGCGATCGCTGAACTGGATGTCGAACGCGCGGGCGAAGTTCTGGCCGAGCTCGTGCGAGGTGCCCATCTGCAGGGCCTTGCCGTCGCGCATGACGCCCTCGCAAGACCACGAAATCTCCGCTCCGGCGAACTTCTCCCGCTCGGTCTTGCGGCCCCGGAACACGGGGATCGCGAGCTCCTCGAGCATCGCCTCCGCGTACACGTCGTCGAGGATCCGCAGCGCGTAGGCGTGGGCCTCCTCGCGGGTCGCGTGGGCGGTGTGGCCCTCTTGCCACAGGAACTCCGAGCTGCGGAGGAACAGCCGCGGCCGCAGCTCCCACCGCACGACGTTCGCCCACTGGTTGATCAGAAACGGCAGGTCGCGGTAGCTCGAGATCCACCGCGCGAAGGAAAAGTTGACGATCGTCTCGCTCGTCGGACGGACCACGGCCGGCTCCTCGAGCGCCTTCCCACCGCCATGGGTGACGACCGCCAGCTCGGGACTGAAGCCCTCGACGTGCTCCGCTTCCCGACGCATGAAACCCTCCGGGATCAGCAGCGGGAAGTACGCGTTGCGCGCGCCGGTGGCCTTGATTCGCTCGTCGATGGCCGCTTGCAGGCGCTCCCAGATCGCGTAGCCCCAGGGGCGGATCACCATCGTGCCGCGAACCGGCCCGTTCTCGGCCATCTCCGACTTGGCGATCACCTCCTGATACCAGCGCGGAAAGTCGTCGCTCTGGGGCGTGAGCACGTCGGACATCGTCCGACCACTGTAGATCGGTCACGCGCGCCGCCGTCCCATGGGGATCTGCCGCACGCGCCCGTCACGGTCGGTGAGGACGACGGCGACCGCATCAGCGACGGTCATCCAGTAGGCGTCGTCACCGTTGAGCGGGACCGTCACCTCCCGCCCCGATCCGGTGACGATCCGCAGATCGCGCTCCCTGGCCGACATGACGCCGCGGACAGTCAGCCGTCGTTCGTCCTGCGCCAACTCAGCCCCATGGATACCCGGTCGGGTTGACGCAACCAGCAGGGTGCCCACGAACTTCGCGCCGTTCGGGGAGCTCATCGCGACGCAACAGATCCCATGCCGCCCGGGCGCGAGATCGATGGTGCCCTCGGAGCCGTCATAAACGCGTCTGGCCAGATCGGGATTGACCTGCGGCGGAAGGTCCGACCGAGCGAAGTGGTCATAGCGCAGGGCGAGGTCGGCCGGTCGGGGCGAGCGTCGAAACGCCCTGAACGCGGCCTTGTGCGCTAGTTCCGGCTCCTCGAGGCGCTCGTCATCACGATCTGTCACTCGCGGAACCGTAACGTGCCACCCCAGGGGGCCATGCCCGGCGACGGTGACCGGGTCAGTCGGAGGTTTTGCTCATCGGGGCCGGCGTGTCGCGGAGATACTCGACCAGCGCCGTGAGCTGATCGATGAAGCGCTCCGCCTCGGCGTCGTCGAGGTCGGCGAGAAACCGTGCCAGCGCCGGAGCGTGACGGTCCCGCATCTCGGCCACGGCGGGCTTCGCCCGCTCGGACAGCGAGACGATGATCCGCCGGCGATCTCGCTCGTCGTGGTCGCGGTCGACCAACCCGGCTTCGGCGAGCTCGCCCACGACGAGGCTGGCGTGGGCCAGGGTCATGTCCATCCGCTCGGCCAGCTCGGACACCGTGGCCGGCCCGGTCACGGCCAGCGAGACGAGCGCGGAGATGTGACGGTCCCCCAGTCGGCCGGCCTGCCGGAGCACGAATGGCAACTCGCCGCGCCGGCGCCGCAGCGCGAACCCGAGCTCGGGCATCAGCGGCGCGAGGCGTGAGATGTGTCGGTGGATATTCCTCAAGTAATCTTGACTATCAAGCGATCTTGTGTAAAGCTTAGCGTCGACGTGAGTGCCAAGAGAAGGGAGCGCGATATGTCAGAGAATTTCAGCGATCATCAAACGCGCGGCGCTGGCCTGCGGGCCGGCGATCGCGACCGCGACGGGATCGCCGACGTCCTGCGCGAACAGCATGTGGCGGGCCGGCTCGACGCCGATGAGTTCCAGGAGCGTCTCGATCGCGCTTACGCCGCGAAGACCCTCGACGAGCTCGACGAACTCGTCGGCGATCTCCCTCGCTCCGAGCCGGCCGCTCGGGCGCAGCGGGCGTGGCGGGCGTGGCGGGCGCGGGGCCTACCGGTGGTGCCGCTGGTGGCCCTGGTCGTCGCGGCGGTCGTGCTCAGCCACGGACACCTGCTGTGGCTCGCACTCCCGCTGTTCTTCTTTGTCGGTCGCCCGCTCCTGTGGGGAACCACGGGCCGTCGCGGCGGCTTGGGATCGTGGGGGTGCGATCACACTCACGCCGCGCCTCCCAGCCGCTACTTGTGATCAACGCGTAAGGCAAGGAGACCCCCATGCCAGTCATCGCGGCCCGCAGCCTCGAGGCCGGAAACCTCCAGGGCGCAGCCCATGGAGCCACTATTTCGCTGATTCTCGACCACAGCGAACCTGGTCACGGTCCCCGGTTGCACCGGCATCCGTACGACGAAACGTGGGTCGTTCACGAGGGGAACCTGACCTTCCACCTCGGCGACGATCAGCTTCACGTCGGACCCGGCGACATCATCATCGCCCCACCCGGCGTCCCCCATAAGTTCACCAACGACGGGCCCGGGCCCTCGAACCTCGTCTGCATCCACGCGAGCCCTGTGATGAGCACCGAATGGCTCGAGTGACGGCACCGCCGCCTTAGGCGCCCACGGCCCGCACAGCGAGCGCGGCCCGCCTAGGCAGCGAGCCCGTCCCGGAGGACCGCCGTCAGACGCGCCACCGCGGCCGTGAACTCGTGTTCGGGCGGCTTGGCGTAGCCGACGACGAGCGCCGGGGCGTGGTCGTGGCCGCCGTCCGCGTAATTGCCGAGCGCCGAGAGCGAAAGGCCCCGCTGCGCCGCGCGAGCGACGATCTCTGCCTCGGCGATCGGGCCCGGAAGCTCGACCAGGGCGTGCAGGCCGGCGGCGATGCCGGAGATTCGGACGCCCGGCGTGTGTCGCCCGAGCGCCGCCACGAGCCGGTCGCGGCGCCGGCGGTAGCTCAGTCGCGAGCGGCGCACGTGCCGGTCGTAGGCTCCGGAGGCGATGAACTGCGCGAGCGTGAGCTGATCGATCGCGCTGGTGTTGCGGTCGGCGAGGACCTTGGCGGCCGCGATCTCGTCGATCAGGTGAGAAGGGAGGACGAGCCAGCCCAGGCGTAGTCCCGGGGCCAGCGTCTTGCTCGCGGTTCCGGCGTAGACGATCCGATCGGGAGCCAGCGCCTGCAACGCCCCGACCGGGTGGCGGTCGTAGCGGAATTCGCCGTCGTAGTCGTCCTCGATGATCAACCCGCCGGTGTCGAGCGCCCATTCGACCACCGTGGCCCGCCGTCCGGCCGCGAGCGGCACTCCCAGGGGGAACTGATGAGCCGCCGTCAGCAGGACGGCGTCGGCGGCTCCGAGTCGCTCGACGGAGGCGCCTCGATCATCGACGTCGAGCGTCGCGAGACGGAGTCCGCACGCGCTCGCGGTTTCGCGAGTACCCGGCTGGGTGTACTGCTCCACGGCGAGGCGCCGCGCGCCGCCCGCGCGCAGCACTTCGCACAGCAGCCGGTACCCCTGGGCGAAGCCCGAGCAGACGAACACCTGCTCGGGCGTTGCCTGCACTCCACGGGCGCGGGCTACGTATTCCGCCACCGCGGCGCGGAGCTCGGGACGGCCACGCGGATCGGAGTAACCCAGCGCGTCATAGGGCGCGGTGGCCAGCGCGCGGCGCGCGGCCGCGAGCCACCCCGAGCGCGGGAAGGCCGAAAGGTCGGGGGAGCCGGGGCGCAGGTCGTAGCGCGGTTCGCGAGCGGGTGGCTCACGGGTCGGGAGCGACGGCTCGGGCGGATCCGGTCGCTGCGCAACGCGCGTCCCCGATCCCTGCCGCGCCGTCAGCCATCCCTCCGCGACGAGCTGGCCGTACGCCTCGGCGACCGTGTTCCGCGCGATCCCCAGGTCGGCGGCCAGCGCCCGAGAGGACGGCAAGCGGCCGCCGGGCCGCAACCGGCCGCTCGAGATGGCTTCGCGCAGCGCCCATTCGAGCGAGGCTCTGACCCGCGTTCCGGACAGATCGAGGTGCAAGTCGACGCCGAAAATGGCCCATGTTTCTTGCATCAGATTGGAGCTTAAACGCGGGCCGCCTCGGCGCTAATTTGTGACCCATGACAACCGCTCAGCAATACGTTCAGATCCCGGTCCGATTGGACTTCGACGGACACGCGCGGGACTTCGCCCGGGCTATGGCCCACCTCGACCGAACCGCGACCAAGGAGCTCGACAAGGTCGAGTTCGACCCCCACCTGCGCGAGCTCGTCCGCATCCGCGCCTCACAGATCAACGGCTGCGCCTACTGCATCGACATGCACACCAAGGACGCCCGCGCGATCGGCGAGAGCGAGCAGCGGCTGTACGCGCTGAGCGCGTGGCGCGAGACGCCGTTCTTCACCGAGCGCGAGCGGGCAGCGCTGGCGTTCACCGAGTCGGTCACGCTGGTGGCCGCCGATCACGTGCCGACCGCCGTGTTCGAGGCCGCCGCGCAGCACTTCAACGAGGACGAGCTCGCCGCTCTCATCAGTCTGATCGTCGCGATCAACGCCTGGAACGCGATCGCCGTGAGCACGCGTGCCTGGATCCCGGGCTCCTATGAGGCGGAGGGCGCCTGATTGGCGCGTCGGGCGCTGGGGTCTCCCCCGCCGCGAGTGGCCCCGTCCGAAAATACGACGACATTCGAGCGGCCCCCGGCGGCGCCTGGCTTTGTCCTCGAATGCTCGTGCATCTCCAATGCACGTCGCATTCTGCGTCCGCGCCAGTCATCCACCGGTGACCACTCTCGGTGTCGCCGTACTTCCGGACGAGACCACTAGGCTCCGCATGGGACCGGGCCGGCCTATGACCAAAGGCGGTGTGTGGTGGCGAGCGAGCACGTTGTGGTGCCGGGGGCGCGGATGTCGCGCCGGACCGTGCTGAAAGGAGCGGCGGCCGGCGTGGCCGTCGGCGTCGCGGGTTGGCCGAGCGCCACCGCTGCGCGCGCCTCGGCGGACGAAGCCGCTGCGCACGCCCCGGCGGACGTGGCGGCTGCGCGCGCCCCGGCCGACGCGCACGCGGACGGCTGGGCGGCGTTCGACGCCGCTGTGGCAAAGGAATTCGCTCGTATGGGCACGGTCGGCGCGGCCGTGGCGGTGGTCACCGCCGACCGCGTGCTCTACTCCCGCGCATTCGGGGTGCGAGATCTGCGGAGCCGCAGGCGGGTGACCAACTCGACGCATTTCCTCGTCGCCTCGACGACGAAGTCGATGTCGTCGTTGCTCGTCGCGACGTTCGTCGACCAGGGCAAGCTGGGTTGGGACCAGAAGGTGATCGACGCATGGCCAGGGTTCCGTGCGCCGACCGATGAGCTGACCAAGACCCTGCGGGTGCGTGACCTGATGGGGATGGACACGGGGATCGGCGAGCCGCCGGCGCTCTCGGGCCTGCACGAGGGCTTCCCGACGGCATCGCAGCTGTTGCAGTCGGTCGCCACCTTGCCGGTCATCAACCAACCGGGCAAGGAGTTCTTCTACAACAACACCGTGTACGCCGTGGCGGGCTATCTCCCGCTGTTGCGCGAAGGCGCGAGCGGTGACGGGCTGACGGCCGGGTACGCCAAGCTGATGCGCGAGCGCGTTTACCGACCTACGGACATGACCCAGGCGCTGTTGGCCGACGATCCGCGCGGCTTGGTGACTAACTATTCCCGCGGGCACGGACCGGACCTGACTCGCCGGGCCGCGACGCTGGGCTACGGCCCCGTGGGCAGCTACTGGCCCGTCGGGGGCACGGTGGCGACGCTAGAGGACATGATCGCCTATGTGCGTCTCCACCTGCGCGGCGGGATTTCCGTGGGCGGCCGCCGGGTGGTCTCAACCGCCAACCTGACCGAGCGCTATAAGCCGCAGATCGCCATTCCCGTCTCGCCGGAGTTCGACCCCGACGCGGTGAGCGCGGCCTACGGCCTGGGCTTGATCCATGCGCGCTACCGCGACGGCAGCTCACTCCTTTGGCACAACGGCGGCATCGACGGCTTCACCGCGTTCTTCGGGTTCATCCCGGAGCACGATATTGGCCTCGTGGTGCTCAACAGCATGAACCCGGAACCGACCGGAACGCTGTTCTATTCGTATGTGTTGAACCTGCTGCTGAGTCAGCGGCTGGGGCTGAACCGCGGCGTGCCGGCCAAGATCGATCGCGCCTACCAGGCCGCGGTGGGCGCTCTGCGAAAGCTGGGGCGCCAGTCCCGGCCGGTGGACCCACGCGCGGTGTCGCCGTTCCTCGGCTATTACGAGGAGGGTTATCAGCTCGTGCTGGCCAAGCGCGAGCTGCAAGTCCTCATCGGTTCACGTGTCCTGCCGGTGCGCGCAACGAAGGACGGCGGTTATGTCATGTCGGGCGGGTTGTTGGTCGGAACCGGCGTGAAGCTCGACCGTGACGCTGACGGCGTGCCGCGGATGGAGTTGGTCGGGCTGGAGACCGTGCGCCGGACCGTCGGCCTCGCCTAAGGGCCCGTAGCGAAATAACTTGTGTTTTTGACGGCGTCTGGACGCGCCTGACGCCGCCGGCTCGCCGTCAAATACTCCCGGTATTCTCGCGGCGAGCCGGCGACGCCATACACGCCCAGCCACTCGTCAAAACTCACAATTTATTCCCCTACGGACCCTGAGTCGTCGATGGCCGCGGCAAGCGCGGCCACGGCCGGTCTGGCCGCGGCGGGGTCGAGCCCGGCGTAGCCGAGGACGAGCGCGGGGGTGTCGGTGCCGCGCCCTTCGAGCGCGATCCCGCGGGCGCGGGCGGCCGCCACCACGGCGCCTTCGTCGAGGTGCTTGGGAAGCTCGACCACGGCGTACAGGCCGGCTGCGGCGCCGCGCACGGTGAGCCCGGGCAGCTCGGTGGCCAGCGCCGCAAGAAGCACGGCGCGCTGGCGCTGGTAGCGCCGTCGCTGGCGGCGCAGGTGCCGGTCGAGCTCGCCCCGGTCGATCACCTCGGCGAGCGCGAGCTGGAGGATCGGCGCGGCGACCGTGCCCGCCGTTTGCTGGAGAGTGAGGACCGTGTTGAGGAACCGCGGCGGAACCACGATCCAGCCCACGCGCAAGCTGGGGGCCAGAGTCTTACTGGTCGAGCCGCCGTAGATGACGTGCTCGGGCGCCAGCCCTTGCAGCGAACCGATCGGCTGGTGGTCGTAGCGGTATTCGGCGTCGAAGTCATCTTCGATTACGAAACCGTCGTGCGTCCGCGCCCAGGCGAGAAGCGTCCCGCGCCGCTCGGCGGACAGGACCGCGCCGGTCGGGTACTGGTGGGCCGGCGCCACCGCCACCGCGTCGACGGTTTCGCGCTCGAGCGCTGCCACCACCAGTCCGTCGTCATCGACCGGGAGCGGGACGAGCGCGAGACCGGCGGCCTGGGCGGTCTCGCCGACGCCTGACCATCCGGGAGCCTCGACGCCGGCGCGCCGAGCGCCGTGCGCCGCGAGCGCCTGCCACACCAGACCGAGGCCGTGGCGCGTGCCCGAGGTGATCACGACCTCCTCAGCCGTAGCCCGCACGCCGCGCGCCCGCCCCAGGTAGGAAGCGAGCGCGCTCCGCAGCTCGGGGGTGCCGGCGGGATCCGGTAGGCCGAGGCGCTCGTCGGGCGTGTCGCGCAGCACGCGCGCCAGCGCGGCCGACAGCGCTCGTCGCGGCAACTCGCCCAGCGCGGGCCGAAACGGGTCCATGTCGTATTGGATCCTCGGTGTGCGTGCCCGCACCGGGGTTGGTGGGACGGCCTGCGCGATGGCCGGAGCCACCGTGGTGCCGCCTCCCCGGCGCGTGCGCAAGTACCCCTCGGCGGCCAGCTGTGCGTATGCGTCGACCACGACGCCCCGGGAAACGCCGAGCTCCACGCACAGCTCCCGCGTCGACGGCAGGCGCGCGTCGGGCGCCAGTCGGCCGCTGCGCACGGCCTCGCGCAGCGCGTGCTCCAGCCGCCGTCGCAGCGAGCGGCCCGGCGCGCTCGCGAAGTCCACGTGCAGGTCCACTTGGCCCCAGATTCTAGGGCTCAATTGGCCCTAGAAATCGAGCCAAGATTCCGTAGGGTTGTCGCCGTGGCGACCGCAACCAGTCCGAGAACCCAGGTGCGCCGGGTTCCCGCCCGCGGCATCTACGACCGTGGCACGATCGACGCGATCCTCGACGAAGGGCTGATCGCTCACCTTGGGTTCGTCCACGACGGCCAGCCGTTCGTGATCCCGACGCTCCACGCTCGCATCGGCGAGCTCGTGTACGTGCACGGATCCGCCGCGAGCCGGGCGATCCGCACCGTCAGCATCGACGCGGCTTGCCTGACGGTTACGTTGCTCGACGGCATCGTGCTCGCGCGCTCGGTGTTTCACCACTCGGTCAACTACCGGTCAGTGGTGGTGCTCGGGACCGCGAGGCCGGTGGAAGGACCAGAGGAGCGACTGGCGGCACTCGAGGCGTTTGCCGAGCGCCTGATCCCGGGGAGGTGGGGGGAGGTCCGCCCGCCGAATCCGCAGGAGCTCAAAGCCACCCGCGTGCTGGCGATGACGCTCGATGAGAGCTCGGCCAAGGTGCGCACCGGTCCACCCGAAGACGATCCGGAGGACTATGACGTGCCGGTCTGGGCCGGCGTCATCCCGCTTCACACCAGCGCGGGCACCCCGATCGCCGACCCGCGCACGCCGCCCGAGGTGACCCCGTCGGGGGCGATCACGAGGTGGACGCCCGACCGCGTCGTGAAGTAAAGGGGGGACGAGGTACGCTCAGCTGACGGCAATTCGGAACGTCGTATGAGGCTGCCTGACTTTCGTTTGGAGACGTACATGGGCCGGTGGGAGTTCGCCGCCCGTCACCACCTGACGGCCTCGGACGCCGAGACGCTCACCATTGCTGAGTTGCTGGCGCTGGCCGATGAGACGGACCGCGAGCGGTTCGCCGAGCTGCCGCTTTCTTACGTCCCGACGTGGGGGACGCCCGAGCTGCTGGAGGCGGTCGCGTCGACGTACGAGCGCGTCGGACCGGAGCACGTTCTGACCTTCGCCGGCGCGGAAGAAGCGATGTTCTGGGCGCTTCAGGAGCTGGTCGGCCGAGGCGAGCACGCGATCGTCACCGTGCCCAATTACCAGTCGATGGAAACCGTCACGCTCGCCACCGGCGCCGACGTCGATGGGCTGCCGCTGCGCTCAGAGGACGGCTGGGAGCTGGACCTCGACACGCTCGAACGGCTGCTGCGCCCGCAAACCCGGCTCGTCGCGGTCAACTTTCCCAACAACCCGACCGGCTTCCTGCCCAATCGGAAGACCTTCGAGCGGTTAATCGACCTGTGTGACGGGCACGGGATCCGCCTGTTCAGCGACGAGGTGTACCGAGGTCTCGAGCTCGATCCGGCGCGCACGCTGCCCCAGGCCGCCGACCTTTCCTCCACGGCGCTGTCGTTGGGTGTCATGTCGAAGGCGTACGGGCTGCCGGGGCTGCGCATCGGGTGGCTTGCCTGCCGCGACCGTGCGCTGCTCGAGCGCCTCGAACGGCGCAAGCACTACACGACGATCTGCAATGCCACCCCCAGCGAACATCTCGCCGTCATCGCCCTGCGCGCCCGCGACCGCGTGCTCGCCCGCAACCGGGCGATCGTCGAATCCAACCTGCCGGTATTCGAGCAGTTCTTCGGCCGGTGGTCAGGGGAATTGGCGTGGGAGGCGCCGGACGGTGGATGCGTGTCGTTTCCGCGTCTGCTCACCGGCGAGCCGACGAGCAGCTTCTGCCGGCGGCTGGTCGAGTCGGCCGGCGTCGTTCTGCTGCCCGCCGACATCTACCGATCCGAGCTCGCGGCGGTGCCGGAGGACCGGTTTCGCATCGGCGTGGGCCGGCGCGACCCAGAGCCGGCGCTGCAAGCGTTCGAAGGCTTCCTGCGCACCGACCGCGCGCCGGGCCGTCACGAGCGTCTGATCAGCCCACCCCGAGCGCGGTAGGCGGCGGAGTGAAGCTCTTTTCGGTCGGCGGTGGTTCGGGTGCTGGCAGGACGACGCCGTACACCATGCGCCGGCGGCGCCCCTCCCCGGGGGCCAGCGCGAGTCGCGGCAGGAGAACCCCCGCGAGGTCGCGCGCGAACTCGGCGAACTCGACGTCGGTCAACCACATTGCGCCCACGCGATAGTCCGCGCCGTCTCGCTGAGGGTCGGGCGGACCGGTGGCGAGGTAGCGGTCCGCGTCGGCGAGCATCCCGGCGACGTACGCCATGAAGGCCGCGGAGTGCTCTTCGGCCGTCATCGCGGCTGCCTCATCAGCTCGGATCTGCGTCGCGAGCGTGCGCAGGGCGTAGGTGCGCTCGACCGCGCCACGCACGCGACGCTCGGCGACGACTTGCAGCACGCCGGCCTTGGTGAGGAGCGCGACATGCCGGTAGAGGCTGCCGGCGGGCACGTCGTCGAGCTCGGCGGCCAGCTGAGCCGTGGTCAACGCCCGGTCGCCCAAGAACGCCTTGACGATGCGCAGGCGAACCGGGTGCAGGAGAAGGTCGGCGCGGGTCATCCACCCAGCATAGTTCTTAACGATGCTAACTTTCTCAAAACTGGGATCGGTGCCTCAGTCGGCGAGTCCCAATCCCCAACCGCCGTCGATCACGATCTCCTGGCCGGTGATGTATTCCGAGGCCGGAGAGGCGAGGAACAGTGCCAGCGCCTTGATGTCATCCGGTTGGCCAACGCGATGCATCGGGATGTCCTTCGCGATTGCCGCCTGGAGGTCGGGGTCGTGAGCGTGTCCGCCACCGATGTTGGTGACGAAGAAGCCCGGGGCGATCGCGTTGGCGGTGACGCCGTCGGCGGCAAGTTCGAGCGCCAGAGAGTGCATCAGGTGTCGCGCGCCTGCCTTGGCGGCCATGTACGCCGAGCCGATCGCGGGCTCCACCTTCGTCGCCGCGAGTGAGGTGGTGACGATGATCCGCCCAAACTTACGGGGGCGCATGTGGCGGGCCGCGGCGCGCGCGGTAGCGAAGATCCCGTTGAGGTTGATGTCGATGACGCGATTCCATCGCTCGTCGCCATACCGCTCGACTGCTCCCTCGTCCACCCGCGGCCGGACGCCACCGGCCCACGCGCCGACGAAGCCGACTCCGGGATCGATGCCGGCGTTGGCGAACGCCACGTCGAGGCGGCCGTAGACCTCCGCCGCCTCGTCGATCGCGCGATCGAGCGCGGCGTGGTCGGTCACATCGGCTATCGCCGCACGTACCTCGAGGCCCTGCACCTGAAGGCGCGACGCCTGTTGCGCCACCGCGCCGGCGTCGATATCGATCAAGGTGACGCGGGCGCCATGGGCCGCCATGACCTCGCCATACGCGAGCCCCAGGCCACTGGCACCGCCGGTGACGATCACGCCGAAATCGGCCACATCGAATCGCGAAGTAACGTTCACACTCACAGCTCCTGTTCGGCTGCAACCCGCGCGGCTACCGGGTTAGGGTTCGATGTCGAACTCGAGGTTGCAGATCCCGGCCTAGTTATTGGTGAAGGTGATGTTGCTGTAGGCGCCGTCGCCGACGATCGCGTTACTGCCTCACGCCGGAGATGCAGCCGCGGTTGACACCGTGCTGGGTGACACCCTGCAGCTTGGTTACGGCGGCGCTTCCCTTGGCCACCACGAAGGAGCTGATGAACTCGTCGATCGCATGTCCGGGCGCCGTGCCGTCGGTGTCGGGGCGTATCGCCCAGCTGCCGGGCGGGGGCGGTGCCGCCGGCGTGAGGAGGGCGCCGGCCGAGGCACCCGAGCCGATCACGGCCGCGAGCAACGCCACCAGCGCCCCAAGAACCCCACCGACCAGGACCGTCTTCCGTGCCCTCACCGGAGACAGGATATGCGAGCGCCGGCAGGGAGGCGGCGAGCGATGGCGCCGCGGTGCTTCTCATTCGCCGGACGCCCGGGGGTCAGCCAACCATCTGAGTAGCCGCCAAGCGACGTGGTTCCGCCCTCGACGCGAAATTACCGAATTCTGGTAAGAAGTTCGATTTCCTACACCATCAGGACGGCGCAGATGTTAGTAAGCTGTGAACGCAACGGCAAAAGGGGAAGAGCACAGCATGGAGGCGCGAGCTGGGGAAGACGAAGCGATGCGGTGCGGCCAAGGGTGATTCCCTCATCGGGTCTACCGAGACGGCGGCTGACCCTGGTGTACGGACTGCTGCTCGCCGTGGCCCTTGCCCAGGTGCCGTTGGTGGCTTATCTGCTCTCGGCCCGGGGAGCGAGTCCGACGGCTCCGCTGGCGCCCGGCGGGAGGCTGATCGCTCGCGGACCGGCGAGCAATCCGCGGCTGATCGTGACCCCGAACGGCCTGATCGGTTGGTGGCTGACGGGCACGGGCGCGGGCCAACGGCTGACGGTCGCGCTGTTCGGCCGCGGCCGGGTGGCGCGTCGGCGTACGATCGCGCTGAGCACCCTGGCCGGAGCCGACGGCGTGGTGCAGGACACGCCGGCGCTGGCGCTCGGACCGGGTAGGCAGCTGCTGCTCACCTGGCGCAGCGTCAACCCCCGGGCGCACGTCGCCGCGCTGGGGATCGGCACCTGGAACGCGCTGTTGACCGGTCGGCCCACGCTGAAGCTGGTCTCGGTGGTGCCGCTGATCACCACCGCGCCGGCCGATGACCCGGGTCCGCACGAGCAGTACCTGAGCTACGAGCCCGCGAACCACGACTACCTGCTGGTCGAAGAGCGGTTGCGACCGTGGGCGTTTCCGAGCAGCACGACCCCGAACCGGCCGCAGATCCTGGTCAGCTCGATCGGAGCCGACGGGCGGCTGGCGGCGACGACCACGATCGACCTGCCCGCCGCCGGCAGCTTCATCGATCCGACGGTGCGTGTGCTGGCGTCCGGTGGCGGCTACCAGCTGATCGTGACCACGCCGAGCGTGGGGCCGGACAGCCAGGCCGGCCCAGATCAGCTCTGGCTCTACCGGCTGGATCGCGCCGGCGCGCGGCTGGGTGCGGCGGTCGAGCTGTACTCGTCGCCGCGGCTCGATCAGATCTTCGACAGCACCGCCGCTTCGGGCGCTGACGGCGCGCAGCTATTGGTGTTCGAGCTCGCCGACCCCGAGCAGAGCGGCGGACAGCTCAAGCAGCTGATCGGATTGCCATTTGACGGCAATGGCCCGCTGCGCGCCCCGTTTGTGATCAGCCGGGCGGTCGACCCCGGGGCCCAGCTGTCCGCCCAGCCGGCCCTGTACGCCACCGGCCGCCCGGGACGGTTCCTGCTGGCCTGGAACGAGGGCACCGCCGGGGTGTTCACCACCGTCAGCCTGACCGGCGGGCCAGTCCGGCTGCGACGACTGTTCGGGGTGGCCCATCGGCTCTATCTCCAGCCACCTGCCGGGGTCACCTACGACCCGGCCAGCGGCACCCTCGCCGCGCTCTGGCAGGATCCGGGGCGGGCCCGCACGCCCCAGGACATCCCGGCCGAGGCGCCGCTCTACCTGAGCGCGGCGATGGTCAACTGACGCGGGGCGCGCCGGCGGCTGTCCTGCAGCGGCTAGGTATCCCGCTCGCCGGCGACCTTCGTCTGCGCCCGCAGTCGGATTTCGGCGGCCAGCTGACCGGCCAGATCGGGCGGAACCACGGTATTGCCGCGGGCTGCGCTGAGCACGCCGTTGACGATGTCCTCGCGGCGGGCGTCCTTGGACAAGTAGCCGGCCGCGCCCTCCTCGACGGCCCGGAACACGGTGGCGCTGTCGATGACCGCCGAGAGCAGCACCACGCGGGTCGGCAGCTGATCCTCAATCACCGCGTGCAGCAGCGCGATCCCGTCCATCACGGGCATTTGATAGTCGACCAGCGCCACCGTCGGGCGCTCCTGGCGAATGATCTCCAGGGCGTCGCGGCCGTTATCAGCTTCGGCGACGACCCTGATGTTGGCGGTGCGCTCGAGCGCGCGGGTCACGCCGTCGCGAAAGAACGGGTGGTCGTCGACCACGATCACGGTCACCATCGTGCCGGCCTCGGTTGCGCCCCTCGTCGGTGCCCCCGCCTTGGTGGACGCCAGCGTGCGGCGCAAGGCCGGCGGGGCTTCGCCGGGGCGACCAGGCTGCGCGCCGACAGGCGTCTCAGCCGAACCGATTTCGCTGTGGCCGGCGGCTCGTCGCGCGGCCCGGCCGAACTCGCCCGTCGAAGCGAAGCGGTCCTCGGGGTCCTTGGCCATCGCACACAAGACCGCGTCGGCGAGGGCATCCGGCACGTTTGTCAGCCGAGGCGGCGGATCGTTCACGTGGGCGAGGATCCGTGCGACATCGGTGTTGCGCTCGAAGGGCACTCTCCCCGAAAGCAGTTCGAACAGCACACAACCGAGCGAGTAAGTGTCGGCTCGGCCATCGACGGCTTTGCCGAGGATCTGCTCTGGGGCCACGTAATCGACGCTGCCTACGAACATGCCCGCCGCCGTCATGCCCCGGGTCTCGGCGGTCCGCTTGATCAGTCCAAAGTCGGTCAGATACACATGGTCGTTGCCGGTGACGAGCACGTTGCCCGGCTTGACGTCGCGATGTACGAGGCCGTCGGCGTGGGCGGCGTCCAGCGCCTCGGCCACCTGACCGGTGAGATAGGTCGCCCGGCGGGGCGCGAGCGCCCCGAGCCGCGACACCAGGGCACCGAGATCGATGCCCTGGACGAATCGCATGACGATGTACAGCAGACCGTCCTCATCGCCGACCTCGTAGACCGGAATGACGTTCGGATGCTCGATCTCCGCCGCCGCGTTCGACTCTTGCTCAAAGCGTGCTCGGAACGCCGGATCGGCGGCGAGCTCGGGCACGATCACCTTGATCGCGACGGTCCGGTCCGGACGTCGCTGGCGGGCCCGATACACGAGCCCCATGCCTCCGCGACCAGCCACCGCCTCGATGCGGTAGCCGCCGATCTCGTCTCCAACCGCCACCTCACGCACAGGCGCCAGGGTACGAGGTTCGCGACATGCTGTCCATTGGGACCGGTGCCCGCGCCAGCGGTGAGACAATCCTCATCGAGACGTCGCGGAGGATCGTAAGCTGTGATTGATCGTCCAGGCGCCGTCGCCGGACGGGCTACCGTGCGCGACCTGAAACCATCGGCTGACCTCTACACGAGTCCGGACCTCGAGACAGTCGTCCTCGAGAACGCGTACAGCGGCATCCGATTGCAATTTTTGTTGCGTGGGGCCCTGGTCCTGTTCGTCGTCTTGACGGTCGTGACGTTCCCGCCCGACCACGACCAGGCCGGGTGCTACGCGATCGCCGGCGCCTACGCGCTGTGGTCGGCGCTGCTCGGGCTGTGGACCTGGCGGGGCGGCCCCGCGCCGGTCAGGTTCGTGTGGCTGGCGCTGTTCGTCGACCTGGCGGCGCTGGCGGCGCTCACCCTGATGGCCGGCATCTCGTCGGAAGAGAGCTGGACCGCCGACGTGCTCGTCAACGGCTTCGTCCTCGTCCCCTTGATCGCGGCGCTCCAGCTCCGACCCATCGTCTGCGCGATCATCGTCGGCCCGACGGTCGCGGCCTACTTCCTCTCGGCGGCCGCCACCAAGGCGGCCAACGACGAGCCGTGGGGGGCGATCATCTTGGGCGCCGTCGTCCTCGTCGCCGTCGGGCTGGGCTGCATCGGGGTGTCGGTGATCCAGCGAGCGCGGGTCGCCACGATCGGAGACCTGGTCCGGGAGCGCACCGGGCTGCTCGGCGAGTTGACCACGATCGAGGCTCGGGAGCGGCGCGAACTGGCCGAAAGCCTGCACGACGGGGCTCTGCAGTACGTGCTGGCGGCCCGGCAAGACCTTGAAGACGCGCGGGACTTGGCCGATCCGGATGCCTTTGATCGCCTCGACCGGGCGTTGAGCGAAACATCGCGGCTGCTCCGCTCGACGGTGGCCACGTTGCACCCCGCCGTCCTCGAGCAAGCGGGCTTGGCGCGGGCGCTGCGAGACCTCGCCAGCAACGCCGAGGCGACGGGCGGGTTTACGGCCGAGGTGGACGTTGACGGCTGGAGCGACGACCTGCGCACGTCCGCCGACGGCCTGCTCTACACCACCGCGAGGGAGCTGCTGAGCAACGTCGTCAAGCATGCGGACGCCCGCACGGTGCGGATCCAACTCGCGCGGGGAGACGGCGTCGCTGAGCTGGCGATCATCGACGACGGATGCGGGATCGCGGAGGGCGCGATGGAGAGCAGCGTCGGACGCGGCCACATCGGCCTAGAGTCCCACCGTGTGCGGGTGGAGGCGGCCGGCGGAGCGCTCGCGATCTGCCCTGGCAAACAAGCGGGAACCGTCGCCGAAGTTCGCGTCCCGTGCGACTGCTAGATGCCGTCCGACCGGTTTCCGAGCTTGCCAAGGTTCCAGCACTTCGATAGGTTGCCATGAAAATGGCGGGGCTTCGCGTCAAGAGCGGACCTCTCACCGGTCAGAGTGTCGAGGTCACCAACACTCTTAGCATCGGACGCGAGGACGCCGATCTCACAATCGACGACGACGAGCTTTCGCGACACCACGCCGTCGTTCGGTTGGTGGCAGATGGCCTGCAGGTGGAGGATCTGGGCTCGAAGAACGGCACCTTTGTCGACGGTCGCCGCATCAGCGAGCCGACCACTGTCAGTGGTGGCTCGGAGCTGAAACTCGGAAGGTCCGTGTTTGAAGTGGAAGTAACTCCGGAAGCCGGACTGACAGTGCTGAGCCCGGCGCCGGCAGTGGTGAGCCCGGTGGCGGATGTCAGGCAGGCCGGCCCGGGAACCGCCCCGCCCCTGAGCAAGACGCCGATCGGGGTATTCCATCCTCCCGGCCACCACTCCACGCATTTGGCGTCCCGCTCGTGGATACCGGTGGCGCTGTCGTTCGGTACCGCCATCCTTACCGCGGTGGCGCTTGTGATCTACTTCGCCGCGCGCTGATCCACCGCCGGCAAGCGCGACGCCCAGGCCTAAGGGCTCACGAACCCTAACGGGTCGCGAAATAGATCATCAGCGCGAGCGCGATGAGCAGGAGAACGGCCAGGGGGGCCAGCTGCGCACGACGGCGGACACGGACGTCGAGATACCGCTCGAGTTGAGGCTGGTGGACAGTCCCTTCGCTGACGGTACCGGTTTCGGCCGCCACAATTTCCGGATTGACATAAGTCGGAGATCTGACAGTGGTGGCCAACCCCGGAGGCACCGTACGAATCGTGGTTGGTTGCGCCGCAATCTGCTCGGCGGTGCGGAGCTGCATCACCGTAACGCCGACCAGCAGCTCGTCACCCACCTCCAAGCGGCTTGGCATCGTTAACTCGTTGTGGTTGATGAAGGTCCCGTGGAGGGAGCCCAGATCCTCGACGGTCACGCCGCCGTCCGGCGTCGGAGTCACCTTCACGTGGTGAGCTGAGACCTCGCCGTCGTCCAGGATCACGTCTGAGTCGGTGGCCCGTCCGAACGTGATCTCACGATCGAGCGGGATCTGCCGCCCGGCTCCAGGGCCCTCGACGATTTCCAGGCTCAGACCGGCCACGCGCCTGTAGCATATCCGGCGGTGACCGCATCCGCACCACGCGACTCAGTGATCGCCGTCGTCGGCGATGGGTTCGGGTCCCTGATCGTGCATAGCACAGCGCGATACCTCGGGTTCGACAGCAACGACATCACGGTCTTCGGGCCAAGCACCTCGCCGTACGGCACGTATCAGCAATATGCGACCAACCTTGGTCAGACCGTGCTGCGGTCCGAATCGGAGTCACATTTCTTACCCGCCGACTGGCCGACGTTCGCGCAGATCGACGCTCTGGCGCGTCGCTCTCCTGCACCACTTTGGCGTTCGATCTTCCGCAAATACAACCCAGGCGTGCCCGAGGTGCTCTCGGAGGCGGTCGTCGTGCAGGCCCACACCGGCTGGGAGCAATCTCGCGTGCCACTGCGGGTCGGTTGGTTGCAGCGGGAATTCGAGCCGATGCCGCATTTCGTCTTCTACGACGAGCAGGCGAACTTCATCGGCCGCGCCAAGCACGTGATGCTGGCCCCCGGGCATGGGCCGCTTTCATTTCCGCCCGTGCTGGCCCGGGCGCGCAACGACCCGGCCATCGCTGAGCGAATCGTGCAGGCCTACGAACCCAAGGAATACGCGGCCGGAGGCCGCTACATCGTGCTCGGGGCGGGGATCGCCTCGGTCAACGAATGGGCGAACATCCTCGATGTCGGTGGCGCGGTGCTGGCCCTGACGCGCAACCCGCAGCCGGACACGCAGGACTTGAACGTGCCCCGATGCCTGTTTGAGTCGGTCGGGATCGACGCCTTCGTCTCGCTTCCGTTCGAGCAACGGGTCCAGTTTCTGGGGGAGGTGCTGAGGGGAACCCGCCCGGACCGGCGCCAGTGGATTACCCGGATCGACGAGGGAACGAGCCAGGGACGGTTCGACGCCACGGTCGGCGAGATCGACAAGGTGGAGCCCGGCCGCGCCGGCCTGCGCGTCCACGTATCGAGCAAGCATGGCGAGGACCCGGGTTGGTTGGACGTCACCGGGGTCGTGGCGGGGACCGGTTTCAACAAGTCGGTGCTGACGATCCCCTTGCTGCGCCGGCTGATCGAGTACTACGCGGTCCCGGTCGTCGCGGGGAAAATACGGCTCCAGACCAATTGCGGCGTTCCCGGCCTGGATCGCCCCGACTCGCGTCTCTGCTGCATGGGGTTGATCGCCAACAACGTGATCCCCCACGGCGACACGATCGCCGGCCTCAAGTTCATCGGCCGGCGGTTCGTCGCCGATTGCGCGCGCGCCGAGCATCTGCGCAAGCGGACGTTCACCTCGCGGGCGGCCCTTCAGTTCTCCCTGGGGCGGTCCACCGCGCACGCGCTGCGCACGATTCCCACCACCGAGCAGCTCGCGTAGGGAAAGCGCATGTGCCCCACCGTTCTTGGCCGCGTACAGACCCGATGGGCGATCCTCATCGTCCCCGCCATCATCGCCGCGATCATTTCGCTGATCACCGGCAAACCGGGATGGATCGTCTTGATCGGCGTCTACTACGTCCTTGGCGTGATGCTGGACGTCGGCTTCTACCCGCTCGTGATCAGGTGGCAGCCGCCGTGGCTGACCTTCGTCCTGGCCTTCGGCGAGTTCGTGCTGGTCTTCATCCTCGCCCACGTGCTCAAGGTGGGACTGTCCAACGTCGAAGCCATTTGCCTGTTCTGGGGCGCGTGGTTGCTAGCGATCTCGATCAGGATCGTGGTCCTGCCGCTGTTGTCGCTGAGCTGGATCGAGAACGCCGGCGAGTTCCGCTCAACCGATTGGTCGATCGCGGCCGAGTACCAGCCGCTGCCGGTCAACGTCTTCACGCCACCGTCCGGCGGCGCGGGACCGCCGGCGCTGGCCCGCGAGTTCTCGGCCGCCGCGGTCGAAATTCCCGAGGAGCTGCGGCGCGTTCCCAGCCCCTCCGGGGTGCGGCGCATCCCAGCGGCTCCAAGCTGATCGATTAGCTCCGCAGAACCAGCGTCGATAGAACCAGCTTCGGTAGAAGCAGCTGCCGTGAAACCATCGAGCGAACTCGGTGCTAGCTTGGACGTGGTCCTGATCGGCGGCCGCGAGCCGCGGCCGGTCGTGATCGTCGACTACGACGCCGATTGGCCGGCGAGGTTCGAGCGCGAGCGCCAGCGCATCGGGCGCGCGCTCGGTCCTCGGGCCCTGCGCGTCGAGCACATCGGCTCGACCGCGGTGCCGGGCCTGGCCGCCAAGCCGATCGTCGACGTGCTGGTGGCGGTCTCGGACCCCGAAGACGAGGCGGCGATCGTGGCCCCGCTGGAGTCGGCCGGGTATGAGCTGCGGGTTCGCGAACCGGGTCATCGCATGCTGCGCACTCCGCAACGCGATGTCCACGTGCACGTATGGGGAGCAGCCGATCCCGAGGTCGATCGCCACCTCCGCTTCCGCGATCGCCTCCGTCTTGCGCCGGAGGACCGGCGCGCCTACGAGCGCCTCAAACGTGAGCTGGCGCGACGCCAGTGGCCCGACATGAACGCGTACGCGGATGCCAAGGGTCCGCTGATCGAGGCGATCCTGGCGCGGGCCGAGCCGTAACCACGAGGCCCCCCGGCGCGGTTCACCCATAACTACGAGTCGGTCCCCCGGCGCGCGCCTCGGCGGGTCTCTCGACGGCGTAACGGGTGGTCCGGGCCGGCGCCGCGACCCGGCCGGGCCCAGACCTCGCGTGGCCCCAGCTTCTGACCGCAGGATGTGCACGTACGGTGACGATCGACGGACCCCCCGCAGTCGCGGTGCTCGAGCACGACCGGCGGCCCGTCAGCGGGGGTCGCATAGGTGTCGCCCCAGTACATCAGCCCGACGATCGTGGGCCAGAGGTCGAGGCCCTTCTCGGTCAGGTAGTAGTCGTGGCGGGGCGGATGGTCCTGGTAGCGACGCTTCTCCAGGATGCCGTGCTCGATCAGCCGCTCCAGCCGCGCCTGTAGCACGTTGCGAGCGACCCCGAGATCGGCTTGGAGCTCGTCGAAGCGATGCACACCGAGCAGTGCTTCGCGGATGATCAGCAGGGTCCAGCGTTCTCCGACGATCTCGAGCGCCGCGGCGATGCTGCACACCTGGTTCTCGTAGGTCCGCTGCAAAGGCATCGAGGGCACAATCTAGACGATTGAGTTGCACCATGCAACTCACTCCGATACAGTTTGCGCAGATGTCCGCGCCCCGTACACGCAGCTTCAGTTGGGAAGACCCTGCCGTGATCGAGTCCGCCGGACGAGATCTCAGCGGGCTCGAGGTGCTGAGCGGGATCGCCGAGGGCGTCCTCCCGCCCCCGCCGATCGCCCAGTTGATGGGGATGAGCATCCTCGAGGTGGGCCATGGCCGCGCGGTGTTCGCGCTCGACCCGGCCGAGTGGATGTACAACCCAATCGGGTCGGTGCACGGCGGGGTAGCCGCGACGATCCTCGACTCGTGCATGGGCTGCGCCGTCCATACCACGTTGCCCGCTGCGGTCGGCTATACGACCAGCGATCTGCAGATCCGCTACGCCCGCGCGATGACGGCCGAGACCGGCCGCGTGCTCGCCGAGGGCAAGGTCATTCACCCCGGACGACGCATGGTCACCGCCGACGGCCGTCTGTTCGTCGAAGAGACCGGCAAGCTGATCGCGCACGCGACGTCAGCCTGCATTCTCGTCAGCTGAACCGATGGACGGCCGGCCAGGGGGCCGATGGACCGTCAGCCGATGGAGTCGATGGTCAGAGCTCGGACGCCGTTCGGCGTCTGTACCTCGACCTTGTCGCCGACGCGATGGCCCAGCAGTGCCTTGGCCACCGGCGAGGTGATCGACAGCGTCCCTTCGGCCGGCTTGGCGTCGTACGGGGCGACGAGCGTGAACTTCTGCTCGCGTTTCGTCGCGACATCGGTGTAGCCGACCGTGGAGCCATGCTGCACCACATCGGTCGCGGTCGGCACCTCGATCACGTCGGCGCTGCGGACCTGCTCCCGGAGCCGGAGAATCCTCGTCTCGAGGTGTGCCTGGTCCTCCTTGGCGGCGTGGTACTCGCCGTTTTCTTTGAGGTCGCCCCACTCGCGGGCGGTCTTGATCCGGGCCGCGATCGCGCTCCGTCCGTCGCTCTCGAGGTGGCGAAGTTCGCGCTGAACCGCCTCGAGCTCCTCCGCGCTCATGGTGATCTTGTCCATCGTCGGGGTCCTGTTCTCGTCGCTCTCTGGTCGTGCCCCCTCGCCCCGCGGACCAGTCTAAACGTCGCCTCCCGAAGGTGGGCTCAACTGAGCGGCTCGGAAGCGCGGTAAAGCGGCTCGACGCCCGCCGCCGCCAGGAGCTGGCAATAGTCGATCACGTAAGGCAGCGGGCACTCCCGGGCGTCCGCTCCCGTGGGGAAGATGCAGTAGCTCCGCTCGGCCAGGTGCGGACCCTGCCAGCCATCGAGGATCCTCGCGGCGGTGGCGCCGCGCAGCATCGCCCGGATTTCGCGGTCGAGCATGCCTTCAGGATGCACGAAGCAAGCGTTGGCGAACCCCCTTTGTCGGCTTCGATCGCGAAACCGACGTTCGCCGGCACCCGCGGTCTGGTGCCGGCGACGTCTCTCGTCCTGCGCCTTAGAAGATGCGCACCGCCACCTCGGCCGGAGCGTCGAACAGCTCGTTGAGCTCGTCGTCGAGCTTGACGAGGGTGATCGAGGCGCCGGCCATGTCGAGCGAGGTGCAGTACTCGCCGACGTAGCTGCGGGTGACCTTGATGCCGCGATCGGCGAGCTGCTGATGGGCACGCCCGTAGAGGATGTACAGCTCGGAGATCGGCGTGCCGCCGAGTCCGTTGATCATCAGCCCCACTTCGTCGCCGGACGAGTAGGGCAGGTCGGTCGCGACCGCCTCGAGCATCTCGTCGATGATCGCGTTGGCGGAGGCGAGCTTCTCCCGCCGCCGTCCCGGCTCCCCGTGGATCCCGACGCCCATCTCCATCTCGTCGTCGCCCAGCTCGAACAGCGGCGAGCCCTTGGCCGGGGGCGTGCACGAGGTGAGCGCCATGCCCATCGTGCGGGTGACCGAATTCACGCGCTCGCCGAGCTTCACGAGATCGTCGAGCTCAGCTCCCCGCTCGGAGGCGGCGCCGACCGCCTTGATCACGAAGAAGTTGCCGGCCACACCGCGACGGCCGACCGTGTAGGTCGAGTCCTTAACCGCGACGTCGTCGTCGACGATGATCGTGGCCACCTTGATGTCCTCGGCCTCCGCGAGCTCGCGGCCCATGTCGAACGCCATCCGATCGCCGGTGTAGTTGTTGATGATGTGCAGGACGCCCTTGTCGCTGCGCATGAGCTTCGTCGTCTCATACACGTAGTCCGACGGAGGAGCCGCAAACACGTCGCCGGGACACGCGGCATCTAGCATGCCCTTCCCCACGACCATCACATGGGCAGGCTCGTGGCCCGAGCCGGAGCCTTGGACGATCGACACCTTGTCGTCACGCGGAGCGTCGGCCCGCATGATCAGGTTGTACTCGGGCACGTACTTCAGCGTGCCCGGATTGGCGAGTTCGACGCCCTTCAGCATCTCGGGAACGAACTGCTGGGGGTCATTGACGAACTTCTTCACGACAACTCCTCTCGATCACTGCCTTGATTAACGCGCCGAGCCGACGGCTCAGCGTCCAATCCAGCGCTCCCTAGTGGGCCTCCCTGGAGGTCGCACCCGGTCGGCCCCTGCCCCCGATCCGTCAGGCCGTTTCCAGCTCCGCCTGTTGCCAGGCCTTGCTTACCGCTTCGAACATCACGGCCACGCCGACCGCACCGGCGTCGACCGAATCACGGCTCCGCTCGCCCGTGTAAGACGCACGGCCGCGTTGCGCGACCATTCCCTTCGTCGCTTCGGCGGTCTCCCGGGCCTTCGCCGCAGCGCGTTCAATTGCCCGGGCAGCTCCATCGGGCAGGGCGGCCTCGAGTTCGTCGACGGCTGGGACGAGCGCGTCGATCAGCGTCTTGTCGCCCAGGTCGGTGTTGCCGCGTTGCTTGATTCCCTCGATCGCGGCGCGGAAAGCGCCGATCACCTGCTCGTCGCTGGGTGACTCGACGCCGTTCAGCGCCCCGCCGGCGCGGAGGAATGCGGTCCCCCAAATCGGCCCCGAGGTGCCGCCGATTCGCTTGGACAGGATGATCGCGGTCTTCTTCAGCAACCCGCTGATGTCGGTGTACTCGAGCGAGTCCCAGTCCGAGATGACGACCTCGAAGCCGCGAGCCAGCGAGTAGCCGAAGTCGCCGTCACCGACAACCGCATCGAGCTCACAGAAGTACGTTTCGTTGTCGACCGCGGTCTGGGCGATAGTCCGAACCACCAGCTCCCCGCGCTTCAGCGGCGTGTCGCTCATACACTCTCCTTGTCGAGTAGGGGTTGAGTCCGGGAGGCATCGAGATCGGCGAGCGTGACGAGCTCGCCGGGCTCCGTGGCACCGCGATTGGCCAACACCCGCGCCGGCTCGCCCGGATCGCCAAGGCTGCTCAACACCAGCACCGCCTCGCTCATATCTTCGTCCTGCGTATAGCTACTCACGGTGACGACGCACCGCAGCCCCGCGCCCACCGCGGCGAGCAAACCGTTGCGCGAATCCTCGATCACGATCGCGTCAGCGGGGCTGATCCCGAGCCGTTCCAGCGCCAGCAGGTAGATCGCCGGATCCGGTTTCTTGGCCGGGACGATGTCGCCGGCGAAGACGGCGAACTTCGCTGCGTTGGTGGCGCCGACGGCGTGTTCGAGGACGGCCACGACCGACTCCTCGGCCGACGTGGAGGCGACGGCGAGCGTCCATCCGGCCGCCAGCGCCTCGTCGACGATGCGGGCGATGCCAGGCCGGGCCGGCAGCCGACCGGCCTTCACCATCTCCTTGTAGCGAGCGGTCTTACGGCGATGCCAGTCGGCCAGCAGCTCCTTCTGACCATCCGCGTCCGCGGGGAGCCGGTTGGCGCGGACGAACTCGTCCGTGAGCAGCGAAGCCATCCGCTCCTTGCCCCCGCCGATCTTGAGCTTGACCCCATACTCCTCCGGCGACCAGCGGACCGGTAGCCCAACTTCGGCGAACGTCTCGTTGAACGCGGGACGGTGGCCGTCGCGCTCGGTGTCGGCCAGCACACCGTCGCAGTCGAAGATCAGTGCTGGCATCGTCAACCGGCCGAGGCGCTGAGCGCCCGGGCCCGCCCGGCGGATCCGAACATGCCGATGTGGTATTCGGCCATCTGCTTGACCGCCGCTCGCACGTGGCTGAGCAGCGAGGGCGGATCGTGCTTGCCGGGATTTGCTTCGAGATATTCGCGGTGGGCCTCGACGAAGGCAATCTTGAGCGCGGTGGAGATATTCACCTTTGCGCAACCGCGCGAGATCAGATCGGTGAACTGCTCCTCGCTCAAGCCAGTTCCACCATGAAGAACCATCGGGATCGGATGCAGCGCGACCAGCTCGGTGACGCGCTCCGGGTGCAGCTCGGGCGCGCGTTTATAAAGGCCGTGTGCGGTGCCGATCGCGGGAGCGAACGAGTACACGCCCGTCTGCTCGATGAACCGCGCCGAGACCTCAACCGGATGCACAACCCCGGCCTCGTCGGAGCCGACGCCATCCTCGACGCCGAGCACGCTTTCGATCTCGCCCTCGACATGCGCACCGTGGCGATTCGCCTCGGCGACGACCTCGACTGTCTGACGGGTGTTCTCCTCGACATCGAGTTCCGAGCCGTCGAATAGAACCGAGTTCCAGCCGGCGGCCAGGCAAGTGGTAATCCACTGGCGGTCAGGACAGTGGTCGAGATGAAGTGACACTGGAACGGGCACCTCGTCGGCCCGTGCCCGCCACATGCTGTACAGCGATCGCACGCCGATCGACTTCACCGTCTTGACTGACGTCTGAACGATCAGTGGCGAATCGAGTTCAGTCGCGGCCGCCAACACGGCCTCGAGCGTCAGGTCATCGACGATGTTGATAGCGGCGACGCCGTAGCGCTCCGCAAATGCGGGGTCCAGGATCTCGCGGATCGGTACGACTGGCATGGAAACCTCCTCTCGGCGCAGCAAACAGCCCCACGGTCCCGCGAGAAAATCTCGCACCCGCTTCTTGTGACCACTTTACCGGTCAAGCTTCACGTTCGCGATCCGCACGCGGTCTGGCCGTGAGGTCGGCACAGAAATCATGGTACGCGTGCGCGGAATGGCGGGTTCAGAAGTACAACTGTGGACCTTGCATTGCCATTCACTGTCGAGCTCCGTGACGGCCGTGAACCGGTGCCTGCGCGGCGGTGGTACCGGCCGGCGCCAGCTATCGTGAACGGCCGTGATGCTCGCGCGACCACCACTCCGTAAGCACCGTCAACGGCGCCACGCCGGCGCCGCGGGCCCGTGACGGTCGCCGAGTTCGACACCAAGATCGCCGTCGTGGTCCGCGACGATCTCGCGGTCTGGCAGCGGCTCAACGTGACAGCGTTCCTGATCAGCGGCGTGACGGCCGACGCCGGCGCGGCGGCGATCGGCGAGCCGTACGTCGACCGGGACGGGCAGCGCTACCTGCCGCTGCTCGTCCAACCCGTGCTGATCCTCGAGGCGGGCGCAACCAAGCTGCGAACGTTGCGTGAGCGGGCCGAGCGCCGCGGCATCGCGGTGGCGATCTACACCAGCGAGATGTTCGCCACCGGCAACGATCACGACAATCGGGCAGCGGTCCGCGCCGTCGCCACCGCCGAGCTTGACCTGGTCGGACTCGCTCTCCGCGCCTCGCATCGCGATGCCGACGCCGTTCTGCGGGGCGTCAACCGCCACGGTTAGGCCGAGCGGTTGGCTTGAGCCAATTCGGAGGGGGCGGGCGAGCGCGCTTGCAAATTTGCTAGCGTTGCGCTAAGCTGCAAGCACACCGAAACGTAACCTGATTAGGAGCAGACGATGGCTGACACGGAAACCAAGACTGGCGCGGAAACTTTCGACGCCGCCTTCGGGCAGTTCAAGGACCTCAACGAGCAGTGGCTCTCGGCGGCCCGGAAGGCCGGCAACCTGTACATCGATTCCTACGAGAAGACCCTCGACCAGGCGATCCAGCTCGAGCTGAAGCTGGCGGGGATGTCGCGGCAGGAGTGGCTGCGCAACCTGATCGAGACGCAGGCCGACTACGCCCGCAGCCTCGGCGAGTCGTACACGACCGCCGTGCGCACGCTTTTGAAGTAGTCGTCCCCCTCTTGCAGTAGTCGCCGAGCGTCGTCCGCCGAGGCGGCGTTCGCAGTTTGGGTGCCGCCCGCCGAGGGCGGCGCTCGTCATCTGGGTGCCGCTCGCCGAGCCGCGGGCGGCGCTCAGATGGTGCCGTCCGCTGGGGCGGGAGCGGCGTCTTCGGGGGCGTTGCTCTTCTTGGTTCGCGGGCGCGGGCGGCCGGGGCGCGGCTTGGACGTGGCCACGAACGCCTCGTAGACCTCGCGCAGCGCCGCCCGCTGTCGCGCGGTCAGCTGCGGGTCTTCGGCGATCGCGTCGAGCACGGCGTGGTTCTCGACTTCCTCGCCGGGAGGCGTCACGCCCGCCTGCTTGTACAACGCGTCGACCGGGAGCTTCAGCGAATGGGCGATCGCTTGGAGCACCTGCTCGGACGGCGCCCTCAAACCGCGCTCGATCTGCGATAGATAGGGATTCGAGATCCCGGCGATCTCGGCGAACTGGCGCATCGAGAACTCGGCCAGCTCGCGCTGCTGGCGGATGATCTCGCCCAGGGTTGGCAGCGAGTGATCGGCCATGACCGCGAGGATAATGGTCCCGACGGTGGACAGCCGGGTCCACGAGGCTCCCCCGCCGCTTAAACGTCTCCGGGAGGATCCAGTTCCATCTGGACCCTCCCGGAGGGGCCAAGGAAGTGGGGGCGCAGTTCCTTGACCGTTATGTCGAGGAGTATTCCCAAGCGCACGAGTCGTAAACACATTTTTTCGATGAGCGGCGTTTCGCCGCTCAGGTCGGTACCTTCGTCGTCGTGAGCTCTCCGGATCTGCAGGCGAGGCGGCTCGAACGGGTCCGCCAGCATCGGGCCCGGATCAGGCGCCGGCGCCTGCTGGCCGGAGGTGGGCTCGTGCTGGTCATCGCGATCGCCGCCGTGGTCGTGGCGTCCGCCTCGGGCGGCAGCTCGAACTCGGGTACGGCGGCGGCGTCCCAGTCCGCCGCCTCCTCGGCGAGCAAGCACTCGGGGACCGGCTCCCACCACACCTCCCACGGCCTCCACGGGATAAAGCCCGTCGCCCGCGGGACCGGGGTGCCCGGCACCGCCACCGTTCCGATCCTCATGTACCACGTGATCAATCCGCCCCCGGCCGGCGCCCCGTTCCCCGGCCTGTACGTCCCCGCCCCCGAGTTCGCGGCCCAGATGCAGGCGCTGAAGGGGGCCGGGTGGCACGCGGTCACCATGAATCAGCTGTTGGCCTACTGGACCCGAGGCGTTCCGCTCGGCCCAGGCAAACCGATCGTGCTCAGCTTCGACAACGGCTATCAATCGCAGTACACGAACGCGATGCCGGAGCTCAAGAAGCTCGGCTGGGACGGGGTCGAGAACATCCAGCTCACCGGCCTTCCGCCCTCGCAGGGCGGGTTGACCGAGGCCCAGGTCAAGGGCCTGCTCGCCGCTGGCTGGGAGCTCGACACCCAGGGCATCAGCCACGCCGACCTGATCACCCTGACTCCCTCCGAGCTCCATTACCAGGTCGCCACGGCGCGCCAGATCCTGCAGAAGCGCTACAGCGTCCCGGTCAACTGGTTCTGCTACCCGTCGGGCCATTACAACGCCGGCGTGGTGGCGGCCGTCCGCGCCGCCGGGTTCGTCGGCTCGACCACTGTCGTGCCCGGCTGGGCCAGTCCGCACGGCGACCGTTACCGGCTACCGCGCCTCCGCGTCCTCGGGGGCACCAGCCCATCCGGCCTGCTGGCGCAGATCGCGGACGCCGAGGGGTCGAACTCGACGCCCGACGCTTACGGAGGCTCGGCCGGTACCTAGCCTGCCGTGCAGTCTTCCAGCGCTGGACGGCTGGGTTTGCTTTGAAGGGCGGCGGGCCGGAGCGTTCGTCAGTTGCCTTGGCTCGGGAACCGCGCCTGAGCGGATCGATCGGCGGCGTATGTCGGCTGACCGACCGACCTATCGCGCAACCCGGCGGCTGCGTGGGGGATCTGTCGCGCCCTCTCCGGTTCCGGTGCCAGGCCGGTACCGACGGCACATTATTCAGAAGTGACAAGCGCCGATACGGCCTCGATCACCGTCTCAAGGTGAACTTTGCCAAATCTCCTCCACCCCTCGGCGGCAATTTGGCAAAGTTGGGGCGCGAGCCCAAGGATCACCCGGGATCGCCGCGGCGATAGCCATCGAACCGGCTATCCAAGGGGCGGGCGACGGTTTACCCCTCGAATTTCTTATCACTTATTGACAAATTTCGTCCAGGCAAGCCAACGCCTGGCGGCGAGGGGCTCGGCAGCCCGAGAGCCGTGGCTCACCGCCCCTTCCCCAGCTAATCCACCGGCCAACCCGCCCCAACGCAACGCATCCTCGCAGCGGAGTGCTCGCGGGCGCCAGCGCACCGGTCCGCCCGCCGGAGTTTCGACCTCCCGAAACTATTTTCGGAAGTTCACCAGCGAACTACCCGGCACGGCGCCAATCCGACCCTGGATTCACTCCCCGCCCGCTGGGTAGCCAAGGAACATGCCAGCAACCCAACTTGCGACCGCAGCGGAGCCCTCTCTCGAGGTGCCGCAGCCGACCGAGCCGACGACGCCGGTGGTTCCCGACGCTCCGGTGACGCCGGTCGACCCCGATCCGGGCAGCCCGGCGGACCCCGAAGTGCCCTCGACCGTCCCGACGCCCGAGGAGCCTCCGACGCCGATCTCGCCACCCGAGACCGTGCCTCCGGAGACACCGCCTCCCGAGACCCAACCGGCGACCGACTAGCCCTCCGCGACCGACTAGCCCTCCGCGACCGACTAGCCCTCCTCGACCTCGCGCCCGTCGCGCCCGACGTAGCCGTCCTTGCCGCCGGCGACGATGATGATCGCGTCGCCGGCGCCGATGTTGCGCACGCCGCGATGCGTTGCCGGGTCGACGCGACAGACGCCACCGGGACCCAGCACGTGGCGCGTGCCGTCTCCGAAGCGGAACTCGACTTCGCCGGCGTGGACGAAATACGTCTCTTCCTGCTCCTCGTGATAGTGGCTCCCGACGTCGTAGCCAGGTGGGATCACGACCGCGTTGATCCCGAACGCGGTCACGTCGAGCTCACGGCGGATCTTGCGAAAGCCGTAGCCATCGCCCATCGCGTCGAGGCGGGAAACCGCGTACCCCTGACCTTCGGTCGTCTCGGCCATGCACGAATCCTAACCGGGCCCGAGTTGTTAGGAATCCCAGCCTAGACTCTACAAAGTGACCTCCGCGGTGCTGTCTGACGCGCTCGCGCCGCTACGCGCGAACCCTGCCCGCTCGGCGATCCTGCTGGACATCGACGGCACCCTCGCCCCCATCGTCCAACACGCCGCCGAGGCGCAGGTACCCGAGAGCACCCGTCAGCTGCTGATCGAAGTGGCCAAGCGCTACGGCGTCGTCGCATGTGTGAGCGGCCGCCGCGCCGGCGACGCCCGCGCGATGGTCTCGATCGGCTCGATCTCCTACATCGGTGCGCACGGAGCGGAGCTGCTGCGCTCCGGCTGGACCAAGCCTAAGCTCGACCCCGAACTCGAGGACTGGGCGCGCCGGATCCACGAGTTCGGGCGCGACGCTGACACGACCGACCTGCGCCGCCGCCGCGTGCGGATCGAGGACAAGGGGACGATCGTCGCCTTTCACTGGCGCGGCGCGCCCGACGAGGAGAACGCGCGGGCCGCGATCGACGCGCTGGCCGCCAAAGCCGAGGCAGCGGGCCTGCGCACCCACTGGGGACGCAAGGTGCTCGAGGTCCGCCCGCCGGTGCGGATCGACAAGGGGGCCGGGATCACCGCCCTCCTCGCCGACACCGACATCGACATCGCGTTGTACGTGGGCGATGACTCGACCGACCTCGACGCGTTCCGCGGTTTGACCCAGCTGGTCGAGCAGGGCCGGCTGACCAAGGCCATCCGCGTCGGCGTCCGCTCGGAGGACGGCCCGCCGGAGATCGCCGAGGAGGCCGACCTCGTAGTGGACGGGACGGCCGGCGTGCAGGAACTGCTCGCCGCGCTGGTGGCGGATTAGCGGTCCGGCAGTGCGCTTCGCCGAGTTCCTCCGCACCACCGTCCTGTTGAGCGCCGCCGCGGCGACCGTGCTGGCGCTCGTCACGCTCGCCGGCGCCGCCGACACGGGCGAGGATCTCGTCCTGCCCTTCGCCGCCGCGTGGTGGGTGATCGCGGCGCTGATCGGGATCTGGCTCGGCCGCCGGGCCGAGACCTCGCCGCCGATCGCCTCGCTGCTGGCCAGCGCTCGCACTCAGACCTCGCTGCCCGAGCTCAACCCGAGCCGCACGTTGCTCAACCGTCTGTGGCCGCTGCTGTTCTCGACCGTCGGCGCCGGGGCGGTGGCGTTCTTCCTGCCCCAGGTCCCGACCGTCGCCGCGGGCTTCGCGATCATCTGGTCGCTCGCCTGGCGCCGGCAGTCCTCGGCGGTGACCGCGATCGAGGAGCGCGATGGCGCGCGCTTCTACATCGAGCAGACCTCGCCGTTTCGCCCCATCAAGCTGGTCCGCACCCCCGGCTTCCGCACGAACCTGATGGAACTGAACGGCGCCTCGGGGCGCCGGCGGGCCCGACCACGAGCGTGACGCTCGACGCCCGGGCGCCGGCCGCTCGCGGACCCAGTCGATGACCGACGTCCTGCTCGTCTCGATCGGCGCCACCGGCGGGTGGCGCGCCGCCACCAGCGAGCTCGCGGCTGCCCTGACCCGGGCGGGCGCCAATACCGAGATCGCCACCGCCGACCCGTTCCCGACCGTCCGTACCTTCGCCCTCACCGACTACGTCCAGGCTCGCGTCGCCCGCCGCGCCGCGCAGCGGGAGATCGCCCGCTGCGGGCCCCGCGCGATCATCTACTGCTCGATCAGCGCCGCGCTCCTGTGGCCGGCGCCCGGCGCGATCTTCCTCGACTCAGTGGCGGCCGAGAACCGGCCCGGCCGCCACGGGATCTGGCAGCGCCCGGTCGAACGGCGCCGCCTCGCCCAGGCGTCGATGATCCTCGCCTGGAGCGACCGCGCGCTCGACCCCCTGGGAGCGACCCACCGACGCAAGACGATCGTCGTTCCCCCGCCGGTCGAGGGTTTCCCCGGCACCCAGGCCCGGGATATCGCGGCCGTCACGTACGCCGGCAATCCCGTCAAGCGCCGCTTGGACGCGGTGCTGGACGCCTGGACCCGCGCCCGCCGCTCGGACGAGACGCTGGTCGTGACCGGCATCGACGAGCTGACGCCACGCGAGGGCGTCCAACTGGCAAGCCGGCGAACGCCCGAACAGTTCCGGGCGCTCCTCCAACGAGCCAGGATCTTCATCGCCGCCCCCGAGCGCGAGGACTTCGGAATCGCGGCCCTCGAGGCTCTGGCCTGCGGATGCCTGCTCGTGACCACGCCATCGAAGGGCCCCTACCCGGGGCGCGCCCTCGCCGGAACGCTCGACCCTCGCCTGCTCGGCGAGGACCTGCCGGCGGCGATCCGGACCGCGCTCGACGATCCTCGACCCGGTTACAGCGATCGCGCCGCCGTGCTTCTGTCACCGTTCCGTAAGGAGGCAATCGACCGGACGATCGCGGCCGACGTGCTACCAACTCTCTTGCAAGGATCTCGCCACCCGTGATCTCCGGCGCCTACATCCCCAGCCCGTCGACCAACGGCTTCTACATCGGGCCGTTCTTCGTGCACATGTACGGATTGATGTACGTGCTCGCGGTGGCCGCCGCCGTGGTGATCACGCGCCGCCGGTGGGCGGCCGAGGGCGGCGACCCCGATCTCGCCTACGAGGCGGCGATGTGGGGCTTCCCCGCCGGCCTGATCGGCGGACGGATCTATTTCCTGATCACCACCCCGAGCCAGATCCCACCCCACTGGTGGGGGCCGTTCGCGATCTGGAAGGGCGGCCTCGGCATCTGGGGCGGGATCGCGTGTGGGATCGCCGGTGGCCTGTACATCATCCGCAAGCGGCTGAAGAACAAATACGACGTGCGCCGGTTCATGGACGCCGTCGCGCCGGCGCTGCTGGTCGCCCAGTCGTTCGGCCGGATCGGCAACTACTTCAACCAGGAGCTGTTCGGCGCGCCGTCGAAGCTGCCCTGGGCGCTCGAGATCAACCGCGCCCACCGGATGTCGGAGCTGGCGCCGAAGTACTGGAACTACACGACGTTCGAGCCCACCTTCCTCTACGAGATCATCTGGAACCTGTCGTTCGCGGCGTTCCTGGTGTGGCTCGGCCATCACCGCAAGATCAAGCCACCGGGGCTGCTGGCGCTGTACGTGGCCGGCTACTCGGGCTTTCGGATCTTCGAGGAGACCCAGCGGATCGACTACTCCAACTATTTCCTCGGGATGCGGGTGAACTTCTGGATCGCGTTGGTGCTGTGCCTGGCCGGCCTGACCTGGTTCGTCGCCATCCAGCGGGGGTGGGGACCGTATGCCGATCAGGATGGGCCGCGCAAGCGCGGCGTCCATGGGGCCAAGAGTCCGAGCCCCGCCGGGGCGAAGGCTTCGGTCCCCCGCGCCGCCCGACGGTAGTGGACGGGAGGACTAGGCCGCGAGCCGGTTGCGCGACCGCAGGGCGGCGACCTCTGGCCACGGCCGCGTGTTGACCACATCGGCGGCGGTCAGCCACCCACGCCGCGCGGTGGCGATCCCGTAGCGCGCGACCTCGAAGCCGCCGATCCGGTGGGCGTCGCAGTTGATCAGGATCGACACCCCCGCCTGCGCGGCGGCCCGCGCGCTGGTGTCGTTGAGATCGCGCCGGTCGGGGCTCGAGTTGATCTCGATCATCGTCCCGCTGCGCAACGCCGCCTCGATCACCTGCTCGAGGTCGAACGCGTAGGGCCGCCGCTTCTCGATCTTGCGGCCCGACGGGTGGCCGAGGGCATCGACCAGCGGGTGCTCGATCGCGTGTACGATCCGCGCCGTCATCTCGGCCGAAGGCATCCGGAACGAGGAGTGGACCGATGCGATCACCCAGTCGAGCTCGGCCAGCACGTCGTCGTCGTAGTCGAGCGATCCGTCGGGGAGGATGTTGACCTCGCTGCCGGCTAGGAGCTCGATCCCCTCGACCTCGGTGGCGCGGATCCGCTCGATGTGCTCGCGCAGGCGGTCGGGCGAGAGATCGTCGCCGAAGCCGAAGCTGGCCGAGTGGTCGGTGATGGCCAGGTACTCGTACCCCGCGTCGCGGGCCGCCGTCGCCATCTGCTCGATCGAGGCGGTGCCATCGGAGGCGGACGTGTGGCAGTGCAGGTCGCCCTTGAGGTCGCCGAGCTCGATCAGATCCGGCAGCGTGCCCGCCAGCGCCGCCTCGAGCTCGCCGCGGTTCTCGCGCAGCTCTGGCTCGATGTACGCCATCCCCATCAGCCCGTAAACCTCGGTCTCGGTCGCGCAGCGGTGGGTCTCGCCGGTGGCGTCGTCGAGCACGCCGTACTCGGAGATGTGCAGGCCCCGGCGGACGGCGAAGTCGCGCAGCGCCACGTTGTGCTCCTTGGAGCCCGTGAAATGCTGGAGCAGGTTGCCGAACTGGTCGGGGGAGACGATCCGCAGGTCGACCGGGAGGCCGGTGTGGGTCCGCAGCCGGACCCCGGCCTCGCCCGGCGTGTTCGCCGTCTCGACCAGTTCGAGCTCGGCGGCCGCGCGAGCCAGCGCGAGGGGATCGTGGGCGGTGGCGATCACGTCGAGGTCCTTGACGCTGTCGGTCATCCGGCGCGCGGACCCCGCCAACTCGACCCGCTCGGCCGCCGGGTGCTCGCGCAGGGCGTCGACCAGCTGCTCGCCGACGGCTAGCGCCCGGTCGAGCACGAACCGCTCCCGACGCTGTCCGGCGTCTCTCGCGCTCAGCGCGGTCAGGATCCCCTGCTCGGCCTTCTCGCCGAACCCCTTCAGCGATCTGATCTTGTGCTCCTCGGCCGCCGTGCGCAGGGCATCGAGCGAATCGATCCCCAGCTCGTCGAACAGCCGCCGGGCCCGTTTTGGCCCGAAACCCGGGAGGTGCGTGATCTCGATCAGGCCGGGGGGGAACTTGGCCCGTAGCCGCGTCGTGGCGGGGATCACTCCGTCCTCGGCGAGCGCGATCACCTTCTCCTGAATGGTCGCCCCGACCCCCGGAAGCTCGGTCGCCCGTCCCTCCCGCGCCAGCGCGGACACCGACACCGGGGCGTCGCGGATCGCCTTGGCGGCGTTGCGGTAGGCGACGATCCGATAGTTGATCGCCCCGTCGAGCTCGTAGAGATCTCCGAGCTCGTCGAGCGCGGCGGCGATCTCGGTATTCGTCGGATCGGCCATCTGAGGCATAAGCTAGTGTGACAGGCCCACGCTATACTTTTTGAAGCAAGAGCCCCGAGAGCATCCACAAGGAGTCAACATGGCAGGCACCGTCGCCGAGGTCACCGATAGCAACTTCCAGGCCGAGGTCATCGAGTCCGACGTCCCCGTGCTCGTCGACTTCTGGGCCCCCTGGTGCGGACCGTGCCGACGCGTGTCACCGATCGTCGAGGAGATCGCCAGCGAGCGTGAGGGTGCCCTCAAGGTGGTCAAGCTGAACACCGATGAGAACCAGGAGACCGCGATCGCGTACAACGTGATGTCGATCCCGACGCTGATCCTGTTCCGTAACGGCCAGCCGGCCAAGACCGTGATCGGTGCCTATCCGAAGCGCGCGCTCGAGCAGCAGCTCGAGCCGGCCCTGGCGTAGCGGCTACGCCGCCAGCGCGACCCCGAGCCTTAGCTCGCGCCCGTCGATCGAGACGGGCGCGAGACCGTTAAGGTCCTCAAACCCGACCGCCACCGCCAGCGTCTCGCCGGCGATGTAATCCTGGTGCGCGCGAGCGGCCGCCAGCAGCTCCTCGTCGCCGTCGAGCGTGAGCGCGATCCGGTCGCTGACCTCGAGCCCGGCGTCACGGCGTGCGGCCTGGATGGCATGGACGATCTCGCGCGCCCAGCCCTCGGCGCGGAGGTCGTCGTCGAGCTCGAGCTCGAGCGCCACCGCGTGCGAGCCCTCGCGCTCGACTTGATACCCCTCGAGCGGCTTCATCGAGATGATCAGATCCTCGGCGGTCAGCTCGTGGTCGTGCCCGTTGAGGTTGATCGCCACGGTCCGCCCGTCGCGCACGGCGGCGGCGACGTGGGTCGGAACCAGCCCCGCCACGGCGGCGGCCACCGTGGGCATGTCCTTGCCGAAGCGCGGCCCCAGGCTGCGGTAGTTCGGCTTGACTTCGACCTCACCCAGCTCGTCGGCCTCGGACACGAACTGCAGCTCGCGAACGTTGAGCTCGTCCCGCACCAGGGCGGCCAGCCGCTCGATCGCCTGGCGTTCGGAGCCGGTGGCCACGACCACGGCCGCGCGCAGTCGCCGGCGAACCTTGAGCTTGGCCTGGGCCCGCGCGGCCAAGCCGAGCCGGACCGTCTCGCGCGCGACTGCCATCGCCTGCTCGAGCTCGTGCCGCCGGCTGCCCGGGATCGGAAAATCACACAGATGGACGCTCGGTTCGCGACCGTCGAGGTTGTCGTAGATCTCGTCGGCGACGAACGGACACAGCGGCGCGAGCAGTTTCGCCACACTCACCAGGCATGTGCGCAGCACCCCGAAGGCGACCGGGTCGCCGTCCCAGAAGCGGCGGCGCGAGCGCCGCACGTACCAGTTGGAGAGCTCGTCCACGAAGGCCTGGATGGCGCGGCCCGCCATCGTGGCATCGAAGTCGTCCAGGCGCTCGGTGACCGTCTCGACGGTCGCGTGTAGCCGCGACAGGACCCACTCGTCGAGATCGTCGTGGACCGCGTAACGCGCCGCCGGGTCGCGCTCGATCCCGTTCGCGTTGGCGTAGAGGACGAAGAACGCGTACGTGTTCCACAGCTGGAGCAGGAACTGGCGCACTCCCTCCTCGATGGCGTCGAACGAGAACCGGAAGCCGTCCCACGGCTGCTTGGAGGTGAAGAAATACCATCGGACCGCGTCGGCGCCGTAGCGATCGATGACCTCCCACGGCTGGATCGTGTTCCCGAGCGACTTGGACATCTTGCGTCCCTGGTCGTCGAGGATCAGACCGAGGCAGACGACGTTCCGGTAGGACGAGCGGTCGAACAGCAGCGTCGAGACGGCCAGTAGCGAGTAGAACCAGCCGCGCGTCTGGTCGAGCGCCTCGCAGATGAAGTCGGCCGGAAAGCGGTCGCGGAAATGCTCCTCGTGCTCGTGCGGCGCGTGGTACTGCGCGAACGGCATCGAGCCCGAGTCGAACCACACGTCGATCACCTCTTCCACCCGCCGCATCGCCTCGCCGCACTCGGCGCAGGCGAAGGTGACCTCGTCGACGTAGGGGCGGTGGGGATCCTCGAGCCGGACGCCCGAGAGCTCTTGCAGCTCGTCGAAGGACCCGATCGCCCGCACGTGCTCGTTCGCGCAGCGCCACACGGGCAACGGCGTGCCCCAATAGCGCTCGCGCGACAGCGCCCAGTCGACGTTGCCCTCGAGCCAGTTCCCGAACCGTCCGTACTTGACGTGGGCGGGGTACCAGGTGACGGTTTCGTTGCTGGCCAGCAACCGATCCTTGATCACGCTGGTGGCGATGTACCAGGACGGCTTGGCGTAGTAGAGCAGGGGCGTCCCGCACCGCCAGCAGTGCGGATAGGAGTGCTCGTAGGTCTCGGCTCGCAGCAGCCGGCCCCGCGAGCGCAGGTCCTCGATCAGATCGGGGTCGGCGTCCTTCACCCAGCGGCCCGCGTAGGGGCCGATTCGCTCGTCGTAGGTGCCGTCGGCGCGGACCGGGTTGATCACGTTCAACCCGTACTGCTCGCCGAGGCGGAAGTCGTCCTCGCCGAATGCGATCGCCGTGTGCACGAGTCCGGTGCCGTCTTCGGCCGTGACGAAGTCGGCCAACAGCACGGTGTGGCCCCGCGGCCCGTAATCGCTAGTCGAGATGAATCCGAACGGAGGCTCATAGCGCACCCCTTCGAGCGCGCGGCCCGAGAAGCGGCCGAGGACTTCCGCGCTGCTCCCCAGCACGCGCTCGAGCAGCGCCTCGGCGACGATCTGCGGCGGCTCGCCGGGTAGGCGGGCGCGGACGTAGGTCAGGTCAGCGTCGACCGCCACCGCGGCGTTGGTGACGAGCGTCCACGGCGTCGTCGTCCACACCAGCAGCTCGTCGCCTTGTTCCACGGCCTCGTTGCCCGCCACCACGGGCAGCCGCACGTAGACGGACGGATCGACCACGTCCTGGTAGACGCCGGGCTGCCCGAGCTCATGGCTCGACAGCGCCGTGCCGCACCGCGGGCAGTACGGGACCACCTTGAAGCGCTCGAACAGCAGGCCCTTGTCGTGGATCGTCTTCAGCGCCCACCACACCGACTCGATGTAATCGGCATCGAGCGTCCGGTAGGCGTCGTCGAGATCGATCCAGTGGCCGATCCGCTCGGTGAGCCGGTTCCAGTCCTCGACGTGGCTGAGCACGCTGGCCCGGCAGCGGGCGTTGAACTCGGCGATTCCGTATTCCTCGATGTCGGCCTTGGAGGTCATGCCCAGCTCGGCTTCGATCGCCAGCTCGACCGGCAACCCGTGGCAGTCCCAGCCGCCCTTGCGCTCGACGTAGAAGCCCTTCATCGTCCGGTAGCGGGGGAAAATGTCCTTGAAGATCCGCGACAGGACGTGGTGGATACCGGGTGGCCCGTTGGCCGTCGGCGGGCCCTCGTAAAAGCCCCACTTGGGCGCGCCCGCGCGCCGGCGGATCGACTCGTGGAATACGTCGCGCTCGCGCCAGCGCTCGAGCACCCCCTCTTCGAGCTCAGGGAATGAAGCGCGTGGATCGACCGGGCGGTGGTGAGTGGCCATGGGCGGGTGATTGTAGGTCGCCGCCGCGGGGCCGCGGGCGCTCACGCGCCGGGCGGGCTGGGCGGGCGGACGCCGCGACCCGCCAGCCGCGCCAGCACCAGGTCGCGCGCCTTCACGGGCATTTCGCCGAGTGGCCACACGGGGCCGGCGCCGGTGTCCGGGATCGCGCCTCGGTAGTCGAACACGATGGCGGTCTGCACGACGCTGCGGACCGCGTAGACGAGCCGGCCGATCGCGTCGAGCGAGACCGGATGGCCAGTCAGGATCACCGCCCGTGGGTGGAGCCACCGCACCGCGCGGCCGAGTCGCCCGGGATCGATGCGCGCCCGGAGCGACAGCGTGCGCAGCCCGGCGCGCCGGAGGATCAGCTCGAGCGCCTGCGCGTGGAGGGCGTCGAGATCGCAGGGGACCGCGGCGTCGAAGATGATCACCGACTCCGTCGGGGTCGTCGGTGCCGAGAATCGCTTGACCGCCGCCAGCCAGCCCGCCGCGTGCTGCCAACCGAACTCGTACTCGGCCGGGCTGTGGGTCGCATCGAGGTGCCGTCCCACCGCGACGAGCAACACGTCCTCGATCGTGCGCTCAAGCGAGCGTACGGACAGGCTTTCCTCGAGTAGGCGGTCGGCGATCTGCTCGTCGTAGTTGAAGTAGGCAGTGGCGAGGCGCGCAGAGGACGCCGGCCCCTCGCCACGCTCACGCGCCAACGAGACGGCGGAGGAAACGTTGTGCGTCTCAGCCAGCGCCGATCGCAGGGCTTCGATCTGGGGGAGCGGGTACTGCCGGTGCCCACCCGCTGTCCGGTTGGGCACCGGGAATCCATAGCGACGTTCCCAGCTTCTCAGCGTGCTCGGGCTCACGCCGAGCATCACCGCCGCGGCGTTCGTCCTGATCCCCCCCGCGGGCACGTCGGCATGGCCGCCGCCGACCCCCATTCCAGTCATTTATGGAAGGCATGTCGGTCCCGCAACCCCTGCGCAACCCTGGCAAGACACCGTGCACCAGGCACGGCAAGACTCTACTCGAACACGACCAGGGCAGCCTGGGGTGGACCGCAGCTCGCGATCCGCGCGGTGAGGCGGACCCCGAACGTGTTCGCAGGGCGAACCACGACCCGATGCGACCCGGTATCGCCGCGCGCCGCGTGGGTTATCGCGATGGCGAGATTCTCCGGCCCCTGGGCCTCGGCATCCGCGGGCACCGTGAGCTCGGTGATGTGCCGGTTGACCGCGTCCGTCTCACTGGTGGCCAGTAGCGTCTCCGCCGCGGCGGACACGGCGCACACCGACATGAAGTTGTCGAGCACGATGAACGCCCCGCCTTGCACCGGTGCGACGTCCTCGGAGCATTCGAGCAAGAGTCCAAAACCGCAGCTGCCACACACGCGCGAAGGGGCGCTGGCGATATCTGAATAGTCAGCTTGCGTTCCGCAGTGGCTGCAGAAGACGACGATCGAGCGTCGTTCTTCCGGTAGATCCGGAACGAGGGTAAGCGCGTGAGCTCTCCTTGCCTGTGCACTCTGCATTCGTAATCCTCTGTGATCGAGTATTCAGCATGATTCACAGGCCAGCCGCAGTCCGTGCATTGCCTGCCACCTCATGCCCTTCACCCGTCGACGGCCGACGCTCGTTTCGGCCGTCAACACTGATTGGAACCGACCTTCCTACATGTTCTGCTTCAACCAGGTCCAGCACTCGTCGTTGCGCGTCCGCGGCACTGGCAGGGAGGACGCTGGTCCCCGTCGTACGCATCCGCACTCGCTGCGCTCCGCGCCGGAAGATGGCGACCGGCAGTGCGCCGCCGGACAGCCTGATTGCGTACGCCCATCTCGCCACGGCGTCATCCGGAAGGTAGCCGCCGGCCAGGACGACAAGATTGGGTTGATGAACCGCCACCGCATCGCCGATCCCCGCCACGCCGCGAGCGGACAGGCTGAGGACCCGAATCCCGGCCCGGACGCAGAACAGCTCGAAGGCCCGGATGTGCGGGGCGTCTGGATCGAGCTCGTCACGTGATGCGTCTCCGACCACCAGCGAGACTGGGCGCACCGGCGGCGGCGCCAGGCGCTGGGCGCGGCGCAGCCAATCGCCGCCCCAGTGCGCCGCGAACGCCCACGCGGCCGATTCAAGCGTGTACTTCCGCGCGATCTCGTCGAGGGTCGGCAGCAGTACCTCCTCGACTGACCGTTCGACCGATCTCAGCGCCAGCGCGGCCTCGATCGCCGTGTCGGCCCGTTCGCGCTCGTAGGACACGAGAGCTCCGACGAGTGAGTTCGAGTCGGCCTGGAGTCCCTCGCGCGCGCGGGAAATGGCGGAGGAAATCGAGAGCCCCTCCTGCAGCGCATCGCGCAACGCGGCGACTTCGCCGTGCGTGAACAGGCGGTGCTTTCCGGGTGAGCGCTGCGGCTTTGGGAACCCGAAGCGCCGCTCCCACGCCCGTAGCGTGTTCGGACTCACGTTCAGCAACGTAGCCGCTTCGCTCGTCTTCAAATAACGCATGCAAGGGAAAGGTCGGTGGACTCGTTGCTGTTTAATCCCCTAGGGGCTAAAATTGCACAACTTTCTGTGGCAAAGTTACGCAAAACTTGCTAAATAGTACCCCTACAGAGATGTCTACCAAGCCGTGGAAGAGGCACTGATGCACTGGTCAAACGGCTAGAAGAACCAGCACAAAACCTGCGCATTTTGCGCATCCACTAACGCGCGGTAAATTGCGCGCGTGTCTGCGAACTCGGGGCGAACCGCTGGCCGGCCTGCTTTGGCGACCGCGATTGCGGGTGCCGGCCTGGCGGGCTGCGTGGTCTGGGCGGTCATCGTCGCCCCCCAGGAGCGCCTGGAGCCCCTAACTGCGGTCCTTGGCGTTGCCGCGGTAGTGGCCGGGCTCGGGGCAGCGCAACTGCCGGCGGGTAAACGGCGCGTCTCGGCCGGGTTTCTGGTCGACATGCTCGCGGCGACCTTCCTCGGCCCTGCCTCGGCGTTCGGCACGAGCGTGATCGGCGAGCTGAGCTCGACCCGGGTTCACCCGACCCGTTCGCGCGCGTTGCTGATCAACCTGTTCGCCAACGGACTCCCGGCCCTGGTGGCCGGGACGGTGATCCGTGCCTGGGCGCCCGCCAACCACGAATCGATCAGCTTCTACTTGCTCCTGTGTGGCGTGACGATTGGCTGTTTCGTGCTTGGGTGGCTGATTCTCAGCCCGCTGATCTGGCTACTGGACGGCCACTGGGTCGACCTCAATCTCCAGTTCGCGCGGCAGCTGCTGCCGACGATGATGATCAACGTCCTGCTGGCCGTCTCCGGCGCCGCGATCTACGTCGAACTGGGGCTCGCGGGGATCATCTTCGCCTTCGTCGCGTTGGTGGCCTTCTCGTACCAAGCGCGTCTCGTCGCGCGGGCCGAGCACCGCTCGAGGCAGTACGTGTCGCTCTCCTGGGGGGTCCTGGCCGGTTTGCTGCGCTCGCTCGACACGCGCGACCAGCGCGCCGCCCGGCACGCCGCGGCAGTGGCCCGGTTCTCGCGCGATATCGCCGAGATGGTCGGCATGAACCGAGAGGAGCAGGAACTCGCTCACACCGCCGGGCTGCTACACGACATCGGGCACTTCGCCCTCTCGGACCGTGTCCACGAGCGCGGCCGGGCGCTCACCGAAGAGGACTGGGTGGCGATTCAGCGCCACCCGGAGCTCGGAGCCGACATGCTCAGGGACCTCGGCATGTATGGCCCGGTGGCCGACATCGTGCGCGCCCATCACGAGCGCCCGGACGGCCGCGGCTATCCGAGCGGACTGACGGGCGACGAGATCCCAGAGATCGCAAAGATCATCGCCGTGGCGGAGGTGTACGACACGCTCACCGCGAGCGACACCTACCGCAGCCGGAAGAGTTCGTTCGAGGCGTTGCGCGAGCTGCGACGGGTGGCTGGAACCCAGCTCGACGCGCACTACGTCGAGATGCTGGCCCGGCTGTTGACCGGCGAGGGGGTCGAGTACCGCCACGCCGACGCGGCCGACTTCGACACCGAGCTCGACATGGAGCGCCGGATCCGCGAGGCGGCCGCGACCTGATCAAGGCACGGCAGGCGCCGCTGCCTACCTCCCGATATTGCAGGTCTGGCGCCTAGGCCGAGGCGCGGCGGTTGTCGCCGTGCGGGCGAAAGCCGCTGGTCTGCAATGACTGGAGGAACTGCTCAATCTGCTCGTGGCTGAATCGGCGTTGTCCCCCCGGGGTGCGGTACGAGTGCAGGTACCCCATATCCGACCAACGCCGGATGGTCCCCAGTGAAACGCCCAACTCGCGAGCCGCTTGCGAGGTCGAAAGGCCGAGCGGGGTGGTAATCGGTTGCTCCATAGCTGCATTTCAGCCCGCTTTGGGTAGGTTCGTGAAGTTCGTACAGCTATTGCACAACCTCAATGATCAATGCCGCAGGGTTGGAGCGCGACGTTCCTGACCGCCCCGCGGCGAGCCGGATGAGACGATCCACCCGATGCGACTGCGGCTCTATCACCACCACGACGGTGCCCGCGTCGCGTACCGTGAAGCGGGCACCGGCCGCGGGCTCGTGCTCTTGCATTCGCTCGGCCTCTCGCACCGCGAGTGGGAGCCGGTCGTGGCGCCGCTGTCGGAGCGCTTCCGCGTCGTGCTTCCCGATCTCCCATTGCATGGAGATTCCGAGGACCGCCCCCGGCATCCGTACTCGCCGGGCTGGCTGTCCGAGGTAATGGCCGGCTTCTGCCGCGATGTGGCGGGCACCCGGCCGCTGCTGGCCGGGCACGACATCGGTGCCGAGCTCGCCCTGCGCGCGGTGATCACCGGCCAGCTCGAGCCCGCGCGGCTCGTCCTCATGTCGAACCGGCTACACCGCCGCGACGAGTTCGGCGGCCAGCGCGCGGCCTGGCGGATGGCCTGCCGGATGGGGGCGGTCCCCGGCCTCGACTTCGCCCTGTCCTACGGCGCCAAGGTCGTGTTTCGACCGTCGCTCGGCGAACGGCTCTCGGCCCAGCGCAACCCCGCCGCGCGCGATCTGGTGCGCCACGCGTTCGCCGACGTCGGCGGCAACGGCAACCGAGCGCGCTCGTGGGCAAAGTTCGCTCGCCGCTGGCCGGCCTCGCCCCAACGGCAGCTGTTGGATGCCTATCCACGGATCAGCTCGCCGGTCCTGTTGTTGTGGGCCGAGGACGATCCGGGACACCCACTGGTGGCCGCACAAGAGGCGCTGGACGTACTGCCCGATGCCCAGCTGCGGACGTTGCCGGGGACCGGCTTTCTGATGGCCTACGACGATCCGGTCGGCGTGGCACGCGAGCTGATCGCGTTCTGTGGCTGAACTCGGATCGCGGGGTCGGCCCGCATTCGCCGCGCTGACTCGCGAACCTCACCGCGCTAGCTTTCAGGCTCACACCCGAGATCGCGAAAGGACAGGCATGAGCATCGAGGCACACGAGCAGCTGTGGGGAGGCGAGACGACGAAGGCGGTGGCCAACTTCCCCGTCTCCGGCGAGACCGTGCCGGTGCCCGTGCTGCGCTGGCTGGGCCGGATCAAGGCCGCTGCCGCCCGCGTCAACGCCGAGCTCGGGCTGCTGGATCCGGACCTGGCGGAGCGGATCGCGACGGCCGCCGATCGGGTGGCCGACGGCGAGTTCGACGACCAGTTTCCGATCGACGTGTTCCAGACCGGGTCGGGTACCTCGACGAACATGAACGCCAACGAGGTGATCGCGACGCTCGCGGGCGACGGTGTCCATCCCAACGACCACGTGAACATGGGCCAGTCCTCCAACGACGTGTTCCCGTCGGCGGTCCATCTGGCCGCCGTGGACGAGGTCACGCGCGAGTTGCTCCCCGCGCTGGAAACGCTCGAGGCCGCCTTGCAGGCCAAGGCCGTCGAGTTCCACGACATCGTCAAGTCAGGTCGAACCCACCTGATGGACGCCGTCCCGGTCACGCTGGGGCAGGAGTTCTCCGGCTACGCGGCCCAGGTGCGGCTGGGGGCGCGGAGGATCGCCAATGCGCTCCCGCAGGTGTCGCAGATCCCACTCGGCGGCACCGCGACCGGAACCGGACTCAACACCCACAAAGAGTTCGCGGATCGCGTTCGCGCGCGTCTGACCGAGGCCACCGGCGTGGACATCCGCCCGCCGGAGGATCCGTTCGAAGCCCAGGGGAATCGCGACGCGCTGGTCGAGCTGTCGGGCGCGCTGAAGGTGCTGGCGGTTTCGCTGACCAAGATCGCCAACGATCTGGCGATGATGGGCTCGGGACCGCGCGCGGGCATCGGCGAGCTGTTCCTGCCCGAACTCCAGAAGGGGTCGTCGATCATGCCCGGCAAGGTCAACCCGGTGATCCCCGAGGTCGTCCTCCAGGTCAGCGCCCAGGTGATCGGCAACGACACCGCGATCTCGATCGCCGGCACCCAGGGCAACTTCGAGCTCAACGTGAGAGTGCCGCTGATGGCGCGCAACCTGCTCGAGTCGATCCGGCTGCTCACCACCACCTCGCGGATCTTCGCCGAGAAGTGCATCGACGGGATCCGCGCCAACGAGGAAGGCGCTCGCCGCTCCGCGGAGTCGACGCTCGCCGCCGCGACCGCGCTGAACCCTTACATCGGCTACGACAAGGGCGCCGAGATCGTCAAGGAGGCGGCCGCTTCCGGCCGGATGTTGCGCGAGGTGGCGTACGAGATGGGCGTCGACGAGGACACCTATAACGAGGCGATGGACCTGCGCAAGATGGCCCAGGGCAACCTCGAGCCGTAGCTCATGCCCGGTCCGCTGCTGGCCGTCGACGGCCCGTTTCTGCTTTATCGCTCGTTCTTCGCTCTCCCGGACTCGATCAAGGGGAGCGAGGGACGTTCCGTCAACGCCCTGCTCGGCGCGGTCAACGTGTTGCTGCGGATCGCCGCCGATCGGGGCCCGCGGGTGGTCGTGATCTGCTTCGGTGCGGAGGCGGCCGACTACCGTACCGAGCTGTTTCCGGCCTATCACGCCGACCGCCCGCCGGTGCCCGACGCGCTGGCATGGCAGTTCGAGCAGGCGCCGAATCTGTTCGCGGCCTTCGCCTGGAGCAGCGAGACCTCGCGCGACCTCGAAGCCGACGACCTGCTGGGATCGTTCGCCGCGGTCGAGACGGCGGCCGGCGGGCGCACGCTGATCGTGACCGGCGATCGCGACATGTACCAGTGCGTCAGCGATCGGGTCACGATGTTGATGCTGAAGTCGGGGATCAAGGGGTTCGAGGAGCTCGACCCGGCCGAGGTCGAGCATCGCTACGGGATTCCGCCGGCGCTCGTGACGGACTTCATCGCGCTGCGCGGCGACCCCTCCGACGGCCTTCCGGGAGCGCCCGGGATCGGGCCCAAGACTGCCGCCGAGTTGCTCGGGCGCCACGGCTCGCTCGAGGCGGCGATCGCAGGGGCGGCCGGCGAGCGTCCGCGAATCGCCGCCGCGCTGACCGAGTCCGCGGCGCAGCTGCGCGCCTATCGCGATATCGCCACGTTGCGCAGCGTCGAGTTGCCGCGTCCACCCGACGCGCCGACCGATCTCGAGGCTGGCGCCAAGGCCGCGGCGGCGTATGGCCTGGGAGCGCTCGCCGGGCGCCTCGAGCGGGCTGACAGCCTGGCCGATCTCTGACGACCCCGTTAGGGGGTGAATCGCACCGTGATCACGTCGCCGTCGAGGACGACGTAGTCGCGCCCCTCCAGTCGGAGCGTACCCCGGTCCCGGGCGCCGGCGTAGCCGCCGGCCTGGACGAGCTCGTCCCAATACACCACCTCGGCCCGGACGAAGCCGCGCTGGATGTCGGAGTGGATCTGGCCCGCCGCGTGCCACACCGACAGTCCGCGACGGAGATGCCACGACTGGGCCGGCTTGTCTTCGCCGGCGGTGAAGAACGCCACGAGGTCGAGCAGCGCGAAGGCGCCGCGGATCACTCGCGCCAGCCCTGACTCGCCGAGACCAAGGTCGGCCCGCATCGCCTCGGCCTCGTCCGCAGGCAGGGCGGCCAGCTCGGCCTCCAGGCGCGCGGAGATCGCCACCGCGCCGGCGGCCTGAGCATGAGCGTGCTCGATGATCGCCTCGGGCACCTCGTCGCTGCCTTCGTCGACGTTGGCAACGAACAGAACCGGTTTCGCGGTCAGCGGCGACAGGAGGGCCATCGCGTCGGGCGCCCCCGGCGGCGGCGGGACCAGCCGCGCCGGCTGGCCGGCCTGGAGCGCCTCGATCAGCTCAGCCAACCACGCCGCCTCCGCCACCGCGTGCTTGTCCCCGCCCTTGGCGCCACGGGCGACGCGCTCGAGCCGACGCTCGGCCTGCTCGAGGTCGGCGAAGATCAGCTCGGTCTCGACGATCTCGATGTCGGCCAGCGGGTCGACCCGACCATCCGGGTGGACCACGTTCGGGTCATCGTGGGTGCGGACCACGTGCACGATGGCGTCCGTTTCGCGGATCCCGGCCAGAAAGCGGTTGCCCAGCCCCTCGCCGCGGTGCGCTCCCGACACCAGGCCTGCGATGTCGTGAAAGGCGATCGTGTCGGGCACCACCTTGGATGACTTGACGGTGGCGGCGACCGCGTCGAGCCGCTCGTCGGTGACCGGCGCCACCGCGACGCTCGTCTCGGTCGTCGTGAAGGGGTAGTTCGCGGTCTCGGCGGGGACGCCGGTCAGCGCCGTGAACAGCGACGACTTGCCGGCGTTGGGCAGGCCCACGATCCCGACCTTCATCGGGGCGTCGCCCCCCCGGTGGCCGGGATCTGGCGGCCCAACGCCCCGATCGCGGTCCCCAGCGCCGCGCCGGCGAGCACATCGCTGGGGTAGTGAACGCCCAGGTACGGGCGGCTGAGCGCGAACATCCCCGCCGCGGCGTAGACGAGGGCGCCGGGCAGGAGTCCTCGGTACGCCCGCGCGGCGGCGAACGAGGTGGTGGCGTGGGCGCTCGGGAAGGTCAGTCCCGACACGACGGGGCTGAGGGCGGGAAGCCCGTCGAGGTCGGGACGGGGCCGGCGCACGGAGACCTTGACGGCGTAGTTGAGGACGTATGCGCCCGCGACGATTCCGGCGCCGCGCAGCCACTCGCGCCGACGGTCGGGCTCACCCGCGCTCGCCGCCCCGATCACTCCCAGCGCGAGCCAGCACGCGGCGTGCTCCCCGGTGCGCGAGAACGCCCGCACCACCCGTTCGAGGGCCGGGGTGTGGCCGCGCGTGCGGGCGACGAGCAGCGCGGCACGATCGAGGTCGCCTGCGGACACGGGGCGGGACTAGGTCCCGAACCCGACCCGGTGCTCCTCGTGGTCGGCAAGCACGTAGACGATCTTCGACAGATCGAGCGCCACGGTGCCGTCCTCGGCCCTCAGGTCGTGCCACCCACCGGCCTCGAGCGCGCTGCGCAGCCGCGCTAACTCGTCCGGCGCGACGCGCGCGCTCAGCACTTGGCCTCCGAGGAAGCCGATCGAGATCTTCTGGGGCTTTTCGTCAGGCATGGTCACTCCCGGACGGTTGGACGATCTCGGTGAGCACGCCGCCGGTCGACGCGGGGTGCAGGAAGGCGACGAGCGAGCCGCGAATTCCGATTCGCGGGTGCTGGTCGATGAGCCGCAGGCCGGCCCCCGCGAGCGCGGTGAGGGTGTCCTGCACCGATTCGACACGGTAAGCGACGTGGTGCAGCCCGGGGCCCCGCCGGGCGAGGAACTTGCCCACCGCGGTATCCGGCCCGAGCGGCTGGAGCAGCTCGATGTGGCCGTCGCCGACGTCGAGCAGCGCCGCGTCGACGCCCTGCTCGGTGACCGTCTCGCGGTGCACGAGGGGCATCTGGAGCACATCGCGGTACAGCGCCAGCGCCGAGTCGATGTCCTCGACGGCGACGCCGACATGGTCGATCGTGGACAGCACGGCCGGGCAGTCTAGGGATCCGAGCGGGGCCGCCGACTACTCGACCCGTTCGAGGCGGCTGTTGGGCGAGTACTCGCGCCCGACCTTGGCGCACAGCCGGCCGTCGACGCGGACGACGTCGGCGGTGAAGTCGTTGTCGCCGCGGATCAACGAGGAGCCGACCCCGTAGGCGTCGACCGGCACATCCTTGGCTTCGAACTCGCGGATCCGCGCCGCGGTGAAGCCGCCGCTGGCCACGATCCGCACGCCGGTGAAGCCGGCGCGGTCCAGCCCGTCGCGCACGTTCTCCACCAGCTTCGGGTTCACCCCGGTGGGCCGGTAGCCGCCGAGCTCCTCGTACAGCGAGCGGTCGACGAGGTCCTCGCTGGTATCCAGGCGAACGCCCCACAGCTTCGGACCGAGCGCCTCGGCGACCTCGACCGCGGTCCTCACCGAGTCGTTCTCGAAGTCGACCAGCACCGTGATGTTCATCTCGTGGTGGTACTGGCGGGCGAACGCCTCGGCCGCCTTGACCGTGTCGCCGCCGTAAGCTGCGATCAGTCCGTGCGGGACCGTGCCGATCCCGCGCCCGCCCCACCACGACGCCTGGGCGTCGGTGGAGACGCCGATCGCGCCGGCGACGTGGGCGCTCCATCCGTCGCCGGTCTGCACCAGCCAGTGATCGTGGCGGGCCGGGAAGTAGAAGATCTGCTTGCCGCGGGCTGCCTCCACGACCTCGGTGACATTGCGCATGATCAGCGAGCGCCGGGCCAGGCAGCCCAGGTAGACCGTCTCGAGATGGGCGAACAGGCTGTAGTCGCCCTCGATCATCATCACCGACTCCCGCGGGGCGACCCGGGCCCCCTCGAGGAGCGCGTACACCTCGAGCTGATCCCACCCGGGAACCCAGGTGCCGTTCTCGTCGTGGCCCGAGCAGAGCTTCAGGATCGCGATCGCCTCGTCGATTCCCCCGAGCAGCGAGTCGCGCTTTTGAAACACCTGCATCGTGACCCGCGGGCGATGATTCTCGGCCTCGAGCAGCTGCTTCGTGTACACGAAGTAGGCGTCCGAGTAGTACCCCTGCTGGATCCGCGCCACGGGCAGGCGAAAGATCGACGGGTCAAGTCGCGTCGTGACCTGCGTCGTCATGCGGAAAGTCTATGGGGTTTAGGGGGGCGGCTGGCGCCGCCCCGGTTGGTTCGGCGCCCGCTCGGCGCCGCGCTGCGCGTTAGCCCGAGGAGGTCAGGTTCCAGTCCCAGGTCTCGTAGCTGCCGTCGGGCTCGTTCTCGCCGTAGTGGCCGTGCATTGTCAGGCCGTTCGTCGACACCTCCATGTTGGTCGGGCCGGTGTCCCAACCGGCCAGGGTCCCGTCCGCCAGCGGCGACGAGCCGTCGGAGCAATGCCCATCGAGGACGTCGAACAATGGTCCCCCCAGCGATCCCCCGTAACCGTGGGCGTCCAAGAAGCCCGGGACGGAGTGCGACCCCCAGTACATGATCATGTAACCGACCGTCGGGTTCGCGTCCCACGTTCCCGAGCCCGAGTATGTGCAGCTGCTGCCGCCGGAGCTCGTCTGCCCGCTGCCGGACCAGCTCCCGCCGCCCTTGACCGAGGCGTAGAACAGCGAGTCGTCGGGCGATGACTTCTGGCGCTCGTAGGTCACCTCGGCGGTCTGTTTGATCTTCAGACCGGTGTCGCCGTGGGGGTTGTCGAGCTCGGAGGTGATCGTGCCGCTCCATTCTTTGCAGCCCGCGTTGGTGGCGACCACATAAGCGGGCTCTTGTCCGTCGAAGTCGTCCTCGGTGTCGCTGTTGGAAAAGACGAGCGTCAGCGAGGTCACGTGCTGGTGGGGTAGCGCGAAGCAGTAGTTCTTGGTGAACTTGCCGGTCCAGTCCAGGACTTCGGAGTTACCGCCGGACAGGTCGACGATCGCCTGCACGTTGGCGTGCGGGTCGGGCTTCTCGCCGCCGATCCCGCCGTAGTAGGGGGAGGGGATCTGGACTCCCAGCGTTCGCACGCCGCCGCCGACCTTGAACGTGAAGTACTTGGCCGACAGGTACTGGAGCTTCTGGACCCCGTTGAGGGCCACGTCGGAACCGGGGCTCAGCTCCTGCTCCTTGGTGTAGGTGCTGGCGCCTTGGTCCAGCCCGTCCCAGCTCTTGTAGTAGTCGACGGGGTCCTGGTTCCAACTGTCGAGCGCGAACCGCGGCCATTGCTTCTTGAACCCACCGGGCAGCTCGTCGTTGATCGCGTCGAGCGTCGACTCCGTCTGCATCCGGTGCCAGATATCGCCGATCAGCCCCGGCCGGAGACTGCGCGCGATCCAGAACGGGAACACGTAGGAGCCGTACTCGCGCAGACAGCTGTCGCAGTCGGTGGGGAGTGGATTGTCCATGTCCTTGAGGTACGCGGGGGCATAGTCGTGCTCGAGGTTGTCGCCCGGATAGGCCTCGTCCATGGCCCAGTTCGCCGTCGCCTCGCGCCACCAGTAGGTCCCCGGGCAACTGACGTCGAGCGAGTCCTGGAGCACGTGCATGAACTCGTGGGCGAGCGTGTCGCGGAGGTCCTTCTTCTCCTTCGCTCCGACGGTGCCCTCGCCGACCCGCATGTAGGCGCCCACCTCGCCGCAGCCGATGCCCTCGGGTTGCGTGATCGCGAGGGCTCCGCCCGGTAGCTGATTCGGCTTCACCAAGCAGATGTCGAGCGGCTTGGAAATCGGCTTCGTGTTCATCGACTCGGTGAGCTTGGGCCAGATCGTCGAGTCCATTTCCTGGACGAGGTACTTGGCCCGGGTCTCCAGATATCCCGCGTCTTCGGCGTCCTTGTTGAACCAGACCCGGAACGGCTCGAAGCCCTCCACGTTGGTCCATACGGCCTTTCCCGACGGGGCGCAAACCGGCCTGTCATCTGCCTTGGCACGCGCCGGGGCCCCGCACAGAAACAGTCCGGCGGCGGCAATCGCCACTCCGCAAAGCACCCCGGTCGTCCGACGACCCCGTATCGCGACGCACAGCATCATGACACCCCCAGTGGTGTACCTCGGTAATCCTCCGGCGGCGATCCTATCCATTTAGGGCCGTATTCGCCGCGCTTGATGTCCCGCCGTTTATCTTGGCCGCCCCGCCCGTGGGGTCGCTCGGGCGTGAACGAATGACAGGAGGCCACATGCCGAGGACCAACCGTGTCGTGATGATCTCGATCTGCGCCGTCGGGGCGATCGGCGGGGCGCCGGCTCTCGCCCGGGCGGCCGTGCCCGGCGCGGCCGCCTTTTCGTCCACCGGCTCCGAGCAGACGTACACGGTTCCCGCCGGCGTGACCGAGATCCGCGTCGCCGCCACGGGCGCCGCGGGGGGCTCGAGCTGCGGAACTCCCGGCGGCCGGGGGGCGCAGGTGTCCGCCGATCTGGCGCTCACCGCTGGCCAGGTGCTTTACGTCGAGGTCGGGGGAGCCGGAGGCACACCGGTCTGCGACGACGGCACGTTGGAGCCCGGCGGATGGAACGGCGGCGGCGCCACCGGCCAGAGCGCCCCGTTCTTCGCCGGCAGCGGCGGAGGCGGCGCCTCGGATGTCCGGACCGTGTCGAACTCCGGCGACACGAGCCAGTCGCTCGCCTCGCGGTTGATCGTCGGCGGCGGCGGTGGCGGCGCGGCCGGGGATGACGTGCCCGGCGGCGATGCCGGTAACCCAGGGGATGGCGGGACGCTGGCCGGTGGCGCCGGGATCACGAGCTTCGGCGGCGGCTTTGGCGGCGCCGCCGGAGCGGCGTGCGCCGCCGGCCCGGGCGCGGAGCCGAGCAACCCGGGTACGTTCGGCGCTGGCGGCGCCAGCGGCGACTCGACCGCCCCAAGCGACGCCACTGGTGGCGAGACCGGTGGAGGTGGCGGCGGTGGCTACTACGGCGGCGGCGCCGGCGGGACCGACGACAACAGCGGCGACTGCGGCGCCGGCAGCGGCGGTGGCGGTTCGAGCTTCGTCAGCGCAGCAGCGACTGACGTTACGGATCCGGCCCTGACGTCGGCGGGCGCGGGGGTGACGATCACGCCGCTCGTCCCCCAGGCGACCACGATGCCAACCCGTCTGACCTTCCCCGGCACGCAGCCCGAAGACACGGTAAGCGCTCCCCAGAAGCTCACGGTGCGCAACACGGGCACCGCCGACCTGCACATCGGCGACGTGACCGCCACCGGTGCCAACCCGGGTGACTTCCTCATCACCGGTTGTCGCTCGGCGGTCTCTCCGGGAGGCTCGTGTCAGTTCCAAGTGCGGTTCGTGCCGGAGGGCAAAGGCGTTCGGACCGCGACGATGGACATCTTCAGCGACGACCCGGAGGGCCCGGCGACTGTCTCTCTGGCCGGGACGGGAGGGTCGTTGCCTGCCGGCCCCCAGGGCCCGCCCGGGCCGCGAGGCAAGCCGGGGCAGGTCGAGCTGATCACCTGCCACACGGTCACCGTCACGGTTCGCAGTGGCGGTAAGACCCACAAGGTCACGCAGCAGAAGTGCACCGGCAAGTTGATCAGCGGGCCGGTGAAGTTCACTGTCGCGTCGGCCTCGCAGGCGACGTTGCGACACGGCGGTCGGGTGTATGCGCGCGGCACCGCGAGCTCGCGGGGCGTCGTCCTGCGCGCCGTGCGATCGATCGCGTCCGGGCGCTACACGCTCGTGTTGCGATACCGCTCAGGCAAGCGATGGCGCGTGAAGCGGGTCCCGATCGTCGTGCGCTGACGGTCACCTCGCTTGCGGACGGGAGGGCGCGGTCACAACCCGTGTGCTCCCCTCCCCTGGCTCTCTGGTACGCTCGGGAAGCGATGCTAGATCGCTTTCGACACTGACTTGGCTTAGTTCAGCCGCCGCCATTTGAGGTTTTCCGCGGCGGTTCCGTGGTTCCGTCGTTTCGTCCTGTCGAGAGTGTGTCGTGAGTACCTACCTGCGCGTCCTGCGCTACACCAATTTCCGATATCTGTTCTTGGGTCAGGCGACCAGCACGGTCGGCGACCAGGCGATCGTGGTCGCGCTCGCGCTGTTCATCACCCAGCGCACTGGCTCGCCCACCGATCTCGGGCTGGTGCTCGCCGCCCAGACGCTGCCGCTGGTCGGCCTGATCCTGTTCGGCGGGGTGTGGGCCGACCGGCTGCCCCGCCACCGAATCATGGTCGCGGCCGACCTGACCCGGTGCGGCCTGCACACGTTGGTGGCAGTGCTGATCTTCACCGATGCGGTGGAGATCTGGCAGCTCGTGGTGGTCGAGGCGCTGTTCGGATCCGCGCAGGCGTTCTTCCAGCCCGCGTACACGGGCCTGATCCCGCAGACCGTGCCCGAGGAGCTGATCCAGGACGCGCGCGCCCTGACCGAGTCGACGTCGAACCTGGCCTTCCTGCTCGGGCCCGCTCTCGGTACCGCGCTCGTGCTTGGGATCGGTGCCGGCGAGGCATTTGCCTTCGACGCCGCGACGTTTCTGCTCAGCGCGACGCTGCTCCTGCGCGTCCATCCGCGCCCGCGTGGCGAAGCGCCAGACTCGGGCTCGGTGCTCGACGACCTCCGCGCCGGATGGCGCGAGGTCCGCTCGCGTACCTGGGTTTGGGTCACCATCGCCGTGTTCACCGGCGCCGTGCTGTGCGTCTACGCCCAGTGGTACGCGCTCGCGCCGTCGATCGCCCGCGGCGTCTATGGCTCGGCCGGCGTGTTCGGCCTGCTCGAGAGCGTCGCGGGTGTCGGCGCGGTCATCGGCGCCGCGGTGGCGCTTCGGTGGCGGCCGGCGAGACCGCTGCGGGCGGGGATGCTGCTCGTGCTGGCGTGGCCCGTACAGGACATCGTGTTCGCGTTTGGAGCCCCGTTGGCGGTCGTGGTCGTGTTCGCGTTCGCCACCGGGTTTGGCTTCTCGCTGCTGATGATCTGGTGGGAGACCGCGCTGGCTCGTCACATCCCGCCCGGCGCGCTGTCGCGCGTCAGCGCCTGGGATTGGATGGGGTCGCTCGCGCTGCTGCCGCTCGGCTACCTGATCGCCGGCCCCCTGGCGGCCGCGTTCGGCGCGCGGGTGGTGCTCGGGATCGGCAGCGCGATTGGGCTCGGGCTGCTTCTGCTGGCGCTCACATCTCGCTCGGTGCGTGAGCTGCGCGATCCGGCCTCAGCCGAGCAGGTCCCGCGCCAGATCGCTGTAGAAGCTGGTGGCGAAGCCTAGGTCACGGACGTCGATCCGCTCGTCGGCGTTGTGGACCAACGGGGCACCCTCGAGCAGCCCCTGGTAGCGCTGGGGGAAGAACCCATAGGCGACGCAATCGGGGAACGCCTCGCGGAACCACCGCGAGTCGGAGAATCCCGGCAGGATCAGCGGCACGGTCTGGGCACCCGGATCGTTCCTGGTGATCCAGCCGTCGATCGCCCGCATCAGGTCGGTCTCGATCGCCGAGGCGTTGCCGGTCGTCCGCTCGGTGAAGGCCATCTCGAGGCCCCCGAGATCGTCGCCCAGGACTGCGGTGATCCGACTCCGCACGGCCTCCTCGCCAAGGCCGGGCGGGACCCGGCAGTCGATCTTGAGCGATGCCCGCGCCGGGATCACGTTGATCTTGTCGGAGGCGTGGGCCATCGTCGGCGTCAGCGTCACGCCCAGCATCGGTTCCACCAGGGTTAGCAGTGCGGGCTCCGTCTCGCTCATCCGCTCGAGCGCCGCCCCGGGATCGTCGGGATCCTCGCCGAGCCCGCGTAGCAGCGCCATCGGTACCTCGGTGAGGTGGAAGGTCGGCTCCGCCGCTGCGATCTTCTGTAGCGGCGGCCCCAGCTTGAGCAGTGCGTTGTCGCCCATCCGCGGCAGCGAGGCGTGTCCGGCCGCCCCTAGCGCTGTCAGCGTGAAACGGTAGATGCCCTTCTCGGCGCAGCAGACGCCGTAGCGGCGATGCCCGGCGTAATGGAACACCTCGCCGCCGCCTTCGTTGAACAGCATGTCGCAGCGGACCTTGTTGGGGTGGGTCTCGGTCAGCCAGCGAGCGCCCACGTCGCCTCCTGTCTCCTCGTCGGAGACGAACACGAGCTGCAGCCTGCCGCGAGCCGGTCGCCAGCCCTGACGCGCCAGCGTCGCCCCCGCGACGGCCTCGGCTGCCACCTGCGACTTCATGTCCAGCGAGCCACGGCCCCACAGGAAGCCGTCGGCGAGATCGCCCGACCACGGGTCGTGCGCCCAATCCTCCGGGTGGGCGAGGACGGTGTCGACGTGACCCAGGTAGGTCAACGTCGGTCCGTCGCCGTTGCCGTTGAGCGAGGCGACAAGGTTGGGCCGCGACTCATCGTCGGCCAGCAGCTCGGTCTCGAACCCGGCCGCGCGGACGTACCGGTCGAGGTGCTCGATCGCCGGGCGCTCGTTGCCCGGCGGGTTGACGGTGTTGAAGCGCACCAGCTGCTGGAGCAGCTCGGTCGTCTCGCGCTGGAGCTGATCGGCGATCATGACGGCGTGAGCCTACCCGAGGATCTTGAACTTGCGCTCGAGCTGGCCGATGTGGCGGACGCGATCACGCTCGCCCACTATCGCGCGGATGAGCTGGTGGTCACCACCAAACCGGACCTGACCCCGGTCACCGAGGCCGACACCGCGGTCGAGCTCGCCCTCCGGGACCGGCTCGCCGCCGCCCGGCCGGCGGACTCGATCGTCGGCGAGGAGTACGGCCCCTCGACCGCGCCCGACACCGACCGGCGCTGGATCATCGATCCGATCGACGGGACCAAGAGCTACGTCCGCGGCGTCCCGGTGTGGGCGACGTTGATCGCCCTCCAGGACCACGATGGCCTCGCCCTCGGCGTCGCCTCGGCACCGGGGCTCCACCGCCGCTGGTGGGCATCGCGGGGCGCCGGGGCGTTCACGGCCGACGGGTTCGGCGCCGGCCCGCGTCGGTTGCAGGTATCCGGCGTGACCGAGCTGGGAGACGCGCAGCTGTGCTTCAGCGGCATCAAGGACTGGGATTTGTCGGTCGGCATAGACGCGCTTCTCACCCTCGGCCGGAACGTGTGGCGCACGCGCGCCTACGGCGACTTCCTCGGCTACATGTTCGTCGCCGAGGGGGCGGCGGAGATCTGCTGCGACCCGATCGTCTCTCTCTGGGACGTGGCCGCGCCCCGCGTGATCATCGAGGAGGCCGGCGGGCGCTTCACCGACCTGGGCGGCGTGACCACCGCCGACGGTGGCGACGCGCTGGCCAGCAACGGATTGCTGCACGAGGCCGCGCTGGCGATCATCGGCCGGCGCTAGCGCCGGCAATCGTCGGCCGGCGCCAACGCCGGCCGACCCGGCAGCTCTCGCCCGCATCTCCGCTGCGGCCGCGAACTGACCTCAGCCTTGGGAAGAAGTGCCAAACACATTGGCTAAACATCCCAAGGCTCCCGGTTGAAGTCGCTCAGAGGGCGCGTGGAAAGGGCGACCGAGCCTAAGAGCTGCGGCTGCGGGGCCGGAGGTGATGGTCATTCCGCAGATCCGACGTCCGGTGTCAGGCACCCCATACTTCGTGGATCGAACGTCTCTTCGGCAACGACGACCCCCCGGCCCCCGCCACGGGCGCGCCGCCACTGGCCGCCCGCGTGCCCCTGGCCACCCGCCTGCGGCCGCGCACGCTCGATGAGTTCGTCGGCCAGGACCGCCTGCTCGCGGCCGGCTCGGCCCTGCGGTGCGCGATCGAGGAGGGACGGCCCCACTCGATGATCCTCCACGGTCCGCCCGGCAGCGGCAAGACCACGCTGGCGCGTCTGATCGCGGAGTCTTCGGATGCGGCCTTCGAGGAGGAGAGCGCCGTCCAGGCGGGCCGCGCCGAGGTGCGCGCGGTGATCGAGCGAGCGCGCCAGCGGCTGCAGTCCTCGGGCAAGCCGACGATCTTCTTCCTCGACGAGATCCATCGCTTCAACAAGGCCCAGCAGGACGCGCTGCTGCCGGCGGTCGAGGAGGGACTGATCACGCTGATCGGCGCCACCACCGAGAACCCGTACTTCGAGGTCAACTCGGCCCTGTTGTCGCGCTCGCGCGTGTACGAGCTCGACGCGCTGCGGCCGGCTGACGTGCTGGTCCTGCTCGAGCGCGCGGTGGCGCGCGACGAGTGCGGGCCGGCGGAGCGGATCGAGCCGGAGGCGCTCGAGTTCCTGGCCGAGCGATCCGGCGGCGACGCGCGGACCGCGCTCAACGCGCTCGAGCTGGCCTGCGACGCGACCCCGGCCGGCGAGCCGGTGACGCTCGCGCGCGCCGAGGACGCGCTCCAGCGCCGGGCGCTGCTCTACGACCGTCAGGCGGACCGTCACTACGACACGATCTCGGCCTGGATCAAATCCACCCGAGGTTCGGATCCCGACGCCTCGCTGTACTACCTCGCGGTGATGCTCGAGGGCGGCGAGGACCCGCGCTTCATCGTCCGCCGGATGGTGGTGCTGGCCTCCGAGGACATCGGCAACGCCGACCCCCAGGCGCTTGCGGTGGCGACCGCGGCGGCGGCCGCGGTCGAGCACGTGGGCCTGCCCGAGTGCCAGTTCGCGCTGGCACAGGCCGCGATCTACCTGTCGCTGGCGCCGAAGTCGGACGCCGTCAAGCGGGCGGTCATCGCCGCGCGCGAGCACGTTCGCGAACAGGGCGCCGAACCCCCGCCTGCCTACCTGCGCTCCTCGACCCGCAGCGACAGGCAGTACGACAACCCGCACCGCCGCGCCGGCCACTTCTCACCCCAGGAGCTGCTGCCCGACCGCGCGATCGGCGCTCGGTTCTACGAGCCCGACGATGCCGAGGCGGCGCTCCGGGCCAGGCTCGAGGAGATCCGCCGCGCCCGGGGCCGGGCCTGACGACGTGGAAGTACCCTTGTAGGGACGATGCCCGCCCAGGCCTACGCCGGAAAAGAATGCGTTTGCCAACTGCGCAAGGGAATCTGCGATCAGTCCTGCGTGCAGGGAATGCTCGAGACCCCGTTCTACATCGCCTGCCTGCGCCTGAGCGGCCGGCGCTGCGTGGTCGTCGGCGGCGGCGACGTGGGGCTGGAGAAGGTCGAAGGCCTGCTGGCGTGCGGTGCCGACGTGACGCTGGTGGCACCCGCTGCCCATGCTGAGCTCGTCCAGCTCGCGCTCGAGGGCTCGATCCAATGGCGGCAGCGGACGTTCGAGGCCAGCGATCTCGACGGTTGCCTGATCGCGATCGCCGCCACCAACCAGACCGACGTCAACATCAGCGTGTTCGAGGAGGCCGAGGCGCGCGCGATGCTGGTCAACGTCGTCGACGTGCCGCCTCTGTGCAATTTCATCCTCCCCGCGATCGTTCGCAACGGGCCGCTGGCGATCGCGATCTCGACCGCGGGCGCGTCGCCGGCGCTCGCCAAGCGGATGAAGCGTGAGATCGCCGAGCTGTTCGGCGAGCCCTACGCGCTCCTGGCCATCCTGCTCAACGAGGCTCGCGGTTGGGCCAAGGCGACGCTGCCGACCTTCCAGGACCGCAAGGAGTTCTTCGAGGCGATCGTGAACGGCGAGCCTGATCCGATCGAGCTGCTCCGGACCGGCGACCTCGAGGGCGTCCGCGAGCTCGTCGAGTCCGCGATGCGCGTCTACGCCCCCGCGTGAACGATTCTCTGAGAGAATCAACCCTTCAGCGAACGATTCTCTCCGCGAATCAATCTTCAGGCGAACGATTCTCTACGGGAATCAATCTTTCAGTGAACGGTTCCTCAAACGTGACCGATCTCCCCGCGTGACCGATTCGCCCGGCCAACTGACCCATCTCGACGCCGCCGGCCGCGCCACGATGGTCGACGTCGGTGACAAGCCCGCCACCGATCGCCGCGCGTTGGCCCGGGCCGTGGTCCGGGTCGCGCCCGAGACCGCCCGCGCGGTCGCCGCCGGCGACGCCCCCAAGGGCGACGTCCTCGGCGTGGCTCGGATCGCCGGCATCCAGGCAGCCAAGCGGACCTCGGAGCTGATCCCCCTGTGCCACCCGCTCGCGCTCTCATTCGTCGGCGTCGAAGGGGAGATCGACGCCGCCGGCGGCACGATCACGCTCCGCGCCGAGGCCCGGACGACCGGCCCCACGGGCGTCGAGATGGAGGCCCTGACCGCCGCCGCGGTGGCCGCGCTGACCGTCTACGACATGGTCAAGGGGATCGATCGCGGCGCCGAGATCACGGCCGTGACACTGCTCGAGAAGTCCGGCGGCCGCTCGGGCGAGTGGCGGCGCGAGCCTTCGTAACGTTCGCGATTGACGCCCGAATTCGGTTCGGACTCGGTGTCCCGACCCATACGCGTCCGGCGGTCCGGTGGCCACGGTCGGCATCCCCCTCGGGCGTCTGCAAGCCGCGTTGTCCGCCTGCGCCTGGATTCGAGCACAAGTTGGCAGGACGACGGCTATACCGCGCGCAGCGTCCCGCACGTTCTCCTGACGCTGACGCGCGAGCGCGTGCACGAGGGCCTCATCGCCGGCCCCTGAGCGCCCGCCCTATGCTGTCGCCGCATGAAGGCGGCGATCATCACGGTCTCGACCTCGGTGGCGCGCGGCGAGCGCGAGGATCGCTCGGGCGCCGCGCTGGTCGAGCTGGCCGAGGCCGCGGGGGCGGAGATCGTCGCCCGCGAGGTGGTGGCGGACGACCGCGAGGCGATCGAGGCCGCGCTCCGAAGCCACGCCGACGCTGGTACGCCGCTGGTCTTCACTACCGGGGGGACCGGCCTGACGCACGACGACGTCACTCCGGAGGCGACCCGGGCGGTGATCGACCGCGACGCGCCCGGGTTTGCCGAAGCGATGCGCGCGGAGTCGCTCAGGCATACGCCGATGGGGATCCTCACCCGCGGCGTGTCCGGGATCGCCGGACGTACGCTGATCATCAACTTCCCGGGCAACCCCAAGGCGATCCGTGAGCTGTTCGGGGTGGTCGCGCCGACGCTCGAGCACGTCGTCGTGACCTTGCAGCACGAGGGTGGACCAACGCCCGGCCATTGAGCTGCGCGGCCTAACCCGCTACTTCGGCGAACGGACGGCGCTGCGAGGCGTGTCGGTCCGCGTCCCGGCGGGGGCAACGCTGGCCGTGCTGGGCCGCAACGGCGCCGGCAAGTCAACGTTGCTGCGGATCCTGGCCACGCTGCTGCGCCCGCACGCCGGTCAGGCCGAGATCTTCGGCGAGCCGCTCCCAAAGCGTGCCTTCGCCGTCCGCGGACGGCTCGGCCTGCTCGGGCACGAGCCGCTGCTGTACCGCGATCTGACCGGTCGTGAGAACCTGACCTACCACGCTCGGCTGTACCGCGTCGACGTCGCCCGCGTGGAGGAGGTCCTGCAGGCGGTGCGAATGGACCGCCGCGCCGACGACGCCGTGCGGCTGCTCAGCCGCGGGATGGTCCAGCGGCTCGCGGTCTGCCGTGCGGTCTTGCACGATCCGTCGCTGTTGCTGCTCGACGAGCCGCTGGCCAACCTCGACCCGGCGGCGAGCGACCTGGTCGAGCCGCTGATCGGCCGCACCGCCGGTAAGACGCGGGTGCTGACCAGCCACGATCCCCAGGCCGCGCTGGCCCAGGCCGACCTCGTGCTGGCGCTCAAGGACGGCCGGGTGGCGTTCTCAGGCCCGCCCCACGAGCTCGGCGCGCCGGCGCTCAAGGAGCTGTACGCGTGAGAACGGCGATAACGGTGTTGCGCAAGGACCTGCTGCTCGAGCTGCGCGGCCCCGAGACGATCCCCGCCATGGTGCTGTTCTCGATCGTCACCTTCGTGATCTTCCACTTCGGCCTCAACCAGGCCACGATCGACGGTCAGCTGGCCGCCGGCGTGCTCACCGGCACGCTGCTGTTCGCCTCGATGCTGGCGATCAACCGCCTGTTCGTGGCCGAGCGCGAGCAGGGCGGTTTCGACGCCTTCCTGCTCGCCCCCGTCGACCGCACGGCGCTGCTGGTGGCCAAAGCCACCGCGCTTTTCCTGTTCCTTGTCGTGCTCGAGGTGATCGCCGTGCCGGCCTTCGCCGTGCTCCTGCTCGGACCACCGCTGGGGCCCCCGCTGCTGGGTCTGATCGCGGTGCTGCTGCTGGCCGATCTGGCGCTGGCGGTGATCGGCACGCTCGTGTCGGCGATCGCGGTCCAGACCCGCGCGCGCGATCTGATCGGTCCGGTGATCGGCCTGCCCTTGCTCGTCCCGGCGCTGATCGCCACCGCGCGCGCCGCGGGCCCCCTGCTCGCGGTCCACACGTCCGGCTCGCCGCCACTGAAGTGGCTGGAGATCCTCGCACTCTATGATGCTGTGTTCGCCCTCCTCGCCTACGCGGTGTTCGACTTCCTGCTCGAGGATTGAACGTTTGATCACCTACGGGAAAGGCCTCAAGGGCCTCACCCTCGCAACGATCGCCACGATTAGCGTGGGCTTCGCGCTGGTCTTTTTCTACGCGCCCCTGGACGCCGATCAGGGGTTCATCCAGAAGATCTTCTACCTGCACGTGCCGCTCGCCATCATCTCCCTGTGCGGCTTCGTGTTCGGCGGCGTGCTGGCCATCGGCTACCTGCGCACCGGCGAGCAGAAGTGGGATATGCGCTCCTACGTGGCCATCCACATGGCCTTGATCTTCGGCGTCACGGGGTTGGTGACCGGCTCGATCTGGGCCAAGGCGTCGTGGGGCCACTGGTGGGTGTGGAGCGATCCCACGCTGGTTTCGTTCCTGATCGTCCTGTTGCTGTTCGCCACCTACCAGCCGCTGCGCTTCTCGATCGAGGACCCCGAGCGTCAAGCCCGGTACGCGAGCGTGTTCGCGATCGTTTGCGGAGCGTTCGTGCCGTTGAACTTCATCGCGGTGCGGACGGCGCAGGAGTTCGTGCACCCCCGCGTGTTGACGCTCACCGGCGGCAACCTGCCGGGCCCGATGCGGCTCACCTTCCTCGTCTCGTTCCTCGGGCTCACGCTGCTCTACGTCACGCTGTGGAAGTACGAGATGGCGGCCAAGAGCGCGCGCATGCGCTTGCGCCGGCTGCGGCGGCGGACGCTTGGGGAGGACGCGGTCAGGCCGCTGGGGAGGAGCGCGGCGCCGTCATGACCGTTCTGCCCTTCGCCGCCCCCGCGCTGCCGCTGGGCGGCGCCGGCAAGTACGTCGCCGGCGCCTACATCGTGTTCGTGGCCGTGATCTTGGTCTACGTGGCGATCATGGCGCGCCGACTCAGCCGCACCGAGCGCGACCTGGACAAGCTCGAGCGCGAGGTCGCCGAAGAGGAACGGGAGCGCGACGAGACCGATCGCGATCTCGAGGCCGTCCCGTGAGCGAACTGGTCGAGGCGGTTCCGTGAGCGAGCTACTGGCGATCGGCACTTCGCACAAGACGGCTCCGGTTGCGGTCCGCGAGCGGCTCGCGCTCCCTGACCAGCGGGCGGCCGAGTTCCTGCGCGACCTGCGTGGCGCCGCCGATGTCCACGAGGCGGTGGCGATCTCCACGTGCAACCGCACCGAGCTGTACCTCGTGGTCGGCGATCCGTTGGAGGCCGAGAGCGTCGTGCTGGCGATGCTGGCCCGCCAGGCCGGTATCCGTCCCACGGCGCTGGCGCCGGCGATCTACGCGCACCGCAACTGCGACGCCGCGCGGCATCTGTACCGCGTCACCGCGGGGCTGGAGTCGATGATCGTCGGCGAGGCCGAGATCCAGGGCCAGGTCAAGCGGGCCTACGAAGCGGCGTTGGCCAAGGAGACCGTCGGGCCGCTGACTAACCGGCTGTTCAAGAGCGCCCTCGCCACGGGCAAACGCGTTCGCAGCGAGACGGCGATCGGCGAGCGTCAGCTGAGCCTCCCCGGGGTGGCCGTCGCGCTGGCGAGGGAGCGCCTCGGCGCCCTTGAGGACCGCGAGGTGGTGATCCTCGGCACCGGTGAGACGAGTGAGCTGACCGCCCGAGCGCTGGCCGACAGCGGCGTGCGGACGGTGTTCGTCGCCAACCGCCGGCGCGATCGCGCCCTCAGCCTGGCCAAGCGATACGGCGGTACGAGCGTCACCTTCGACGAGCTGCCCGAGGCGCTCGCGCGGGCCGATATCGTCGTCGCCGCCACCGCCTCGCCGCACCTGCTGCTCGAGGCCCGCGAACTGGGCGAGGTGATGGATAGCCGCGGCGGGCGGCCGATGCTGCTGATCGACCTCGCGGTGCCACGGGATGTCGACTCCGCGTGCGCCGAGCTCGCCGGCGTGTCGCTGTACGACATCGACGACCTACAGGCCGTCGTGGCGCGCAACCGCAAGGTTCGCCAAGCCGAGGCGCGACAGGCCGAGGGCATCGTCGAGGAGGAGATCCAGCGCTTCGCGGCATGGCTCGGGTCGCTCGAGGTGCTGCCGACGGTGGCCGCGCTGCGCGCCCACGCCACGACGCTCGCGGAGGAGGTAGTGGCCGAGAACGCCGGCAAGTGGGAATCGGCCTCGCCGCGGGACCTCGAGCGGGTCGACGCGCTGGCGCGCGCGATCGTCAACCGGCTCTTGCACGAGCCGACGGCCCGGATGAAGGAGCTACGGGACGACCGCGTGCACGCCCGGATGGCGCTGGTGCGCGACCTGTTCGGCCTCACCAGCGAGCGGGACGAGCCCGAGGTGGAGCAGGAGCCGCTCGCGGACGTCCGCCAGTTGAGAGCCCGCCGCTGAGCGGTGGGGACCGCTTCTCGACCGGGGTCACAGGCGCCGTTGATCCGGATCGGAACGCGCGGCAGCGCGCTGGCGCTGGCCCAGGCGCGATGGGTCGCGGAACGGCTCGAGGCCGACAGCGAGCTGGTGACGATCACCGCCGCGGGCCCCGCGGGCGACAAGTCGCGCTGGGTGTCCGAGCTCGAGCGGGCGTTGCTGGCCGGCGAGGTCGACCTCGCCGTCCACTCGGCCAAGGACGTGCCCTCGGAACTGGCCCCGGGGCTGGCCTTGGTGGCGATCCCGGCTCGTGCGGACGCCCGCGATGCGATCTGCGGCGCGTCGACGCTCGCTGCGCTCGGGCCGTCGGCGCGGGTCGGCACGAGCAGCCTGCGTCGGGCGGCGCAGATCCGCGCTATGCGGACGGATCTGGACGTAATCCCGGTCAGCGGCAACGTCGATACCCGGCTGCGCAAGCTCGCCGACGGACAATTCGACGCGTTGGTGCTCGCGGTGGCGGGTCTGGCGCGCCTGGGTCTGGCGCCGGACGGACTGCTCGACGACTTGGTGCCGGCCGCCGGACAGGGCGCGCTCGCGCTCGAGGCGCTGCCCGGCCGGCTGTCGCTCCCCGACGGTCTGATCGACCCCGAGGCCACCGCGTGCGTGTCCGCCGAACGCGAGCTGACGGCCGCGCTGGGCGCCTCGTGTAACACCCCGGTCGGCGCGCACGCGCGCGCTCTCGGCGGCGGTCAACTCGAGCTGCGGGGTTGGGCCGGGCTGCCGGACGGCTCGGCATGGGTGAGCGATCGCCTCGCGGGACCGGCCGGCGGCCTCGGTCTGGCGGTGGCGGAGCGGATGCTCGCCGCCGGCGCCGGCGAACTCCTACGCGAGGCGGAGGCGGTCGCGTGACCGTCTACCTCGTCGGCGCCGGACCGGGCGATCCGGGCCTGCTGACCGCCCGAGCGATCGCGTTGATCGCCGCCGCCGACGTGATCGTCTACGACCGGCTGATCCCGCCCGAGGCGCTGACCGGCGCGCGCCCCGAGGCCCAGCTGATCTACGCCGGCAAGGAGGGCGGTGGCCCGTCGATGGCCCAGAGCGAGATCGAGCGGCTGCTGATCGAGCACGGGTCGGCGGGACGCCTTGTGGTGCGGCTGAAAGGCGGGGATCCGTTCGTGTTCGGCCGTGGGGGGGAGGAGGCTGAGGCGTTGGTTAGCGCCGGGGTCGCGTTTGAGGTGGTGCCGGGGGTAACCGCGGGAGTCGCCGCGCCGGCCTACGCCGGGATTCCCGTGACCCATCGAGACGCCGCCAGCGCGGTCGCGTTCGTGACCGGTCACGAGGATCCGGCCAAGGGGTCGGAGTCGCTCGACTGGGATGCCCTGGCCCGGTTTCCGGGCACGCTGGTGATCTACATGGGGGTGCGCCAGCTCCCAAGCCTCACCGAGCGGTTGCGGGCGGCAGGGCGCGACTCCGATCAACCAGCCGCGGTGATCGAGCGGGGCACGCTGACCGACCAGCGGGTGGTTTCCGGCACGCTGGCGACGATCGCTCAGGTGGCGCGGGAGGCCGGCATTCGCGCGCCGGCGCTCACCGTGCTGGGACAGGTGGCCCGGCTGCGAGAGCAGTTGAAGTGGTTCGAGACGCGCCCGCTCGCCGGTCTCACCGTCGCCGTGACTCGCGCGCGCGAACAGGCCAGCGGCCTGGCAGCGCGCCTGCGCGGACTCGGTGCACAGGTGATCGAGGCGCCGGCGATCCGGATCGCCCCGCTCGACGGGGTGGCGCCGGCGCTCGGCCGCTACGACCTCGTCTGCCTCACCAGCCCCAACGGCGTCCATTGGCTGTTCGAGCGCCTGGCCGCGGCGGGACTCGACGCCCGGGCGCTCGCCGGCGCCCGCGTGGCCGCGATCGGGCCCGGCACGGCGGGGGCGCTGCGCTCGCACGGGGTAATCGCGGACATCGTGCCGGCCGAGCGATTCGTCGCCGAGGGGCTGATCGATGCGCTGGCCGACGTGCCGATCGAGCACGCGCTGATCGCCCGGGCGGCCGAGGCACGTGACGTCCTGCCGCGTGCCCTGCGGGAGCGCGGCGCGGAGGTCGACGTGCTGGCGCTCTATGAGACGGTCGCGGAGCCGCTGTCGGAGGACCAGCTCGAGGCGATCGAGCGTGCCGACTACGTGACCTTCACCTCGTCCTCGACGGTCAGGTTCTTTTTTGATGGCGTCGGCGAGCGGGTGCCGGTCGGGGCGCGACTGGTCAGCATCGGTCCGGTCACCAGCGCGGCGCTGCGCGAACGGGGGATGACCCCGGCGGTCGAGGCGGACCGGCACGACATCGACGGGCTCGTGCAGGCGCTTCTCGCCGACGCGCAAGGCGATGGACCGCGGCCGTGACCGCGCCGGTCATCACGTTCCTCAGCGACTACGGGTTGGCCGACGACTTCGTCGGCGTCTGCCACGGCGTGATCGCGACGATCTGCCCCCAAGCCAAGGTGATCGACCTCACCCACGGGATCGCGCGGCACGATGTCCGGGCCGGCGCGATGATCCTCCGCGCGGCGCTGCCGTTCACGCCGGTCGGCGTTCACCTGGCGGTCGTCGATCCCGACGTGGGGGCGGAGCGGCGGGCGGTGGCGCTGCGTGCGGCCGACGGTCGCTTGCTCGTCGGTCCGGACAACGGGCTGCTGACGCTGGCCGCCGAGGTCGGCGGCGGCGTGGTGGAGGCGGTCGACATCGCCCGCTCGAAGTTCCGTCTGGAGCCGGTCTCGGCGACCTTTCACGGACGCGACATCTTCGCCCCCGTGGCCGCCCACCTGGCGGCCGGAATCCCTTTGGAGGAGGCAGGGGAGCCGCTTGAGCCCGCTGAACTGGTCGCGCTCGAGCTCCCCCGACCGCGGCGTGAGGGCGGCCAGCTCGTGGTTCACGCCGTCTACATCGATCGGTTCGGGAACGTTCAACTCGATGCCGGCCACGAGGATCTGCCGGGTTCCGGCCTGCGGCTCGGGCACGCCGTGAAGCTGCGGGTGGGGTCTGAGGTCTCACAGCCGGCGCGCTACGCGCGAACGTTTGCCGACGTCTCGCCCGGCGAATTGCTCCTCTACGAGGACGCGCAACGCAAGCTCGCGGTGGCGATCAGCCACGGCAGCGCGGCCGACCAACTCGGCGTGGCGATCGACGACGAGCTGCGGATCAGGCCGGCGTGACGGTCGGCACCCCGCGCCTGCATCTACGCCGGACCGACTCGACCAACGCCCGCGCGCGGGACCTGGCGGTCCGCGGCGCGCCCCACGGAACGCTGGTTACGGCGGCGGAGCAAACCGCCGGTCGCGGTCGGCAGGGCCGGACGTGGAGCGCGCCGGCCGGGCGCGGGCTCCTGTGCTCGCTCGTGGTTCGCGACCCCTCGCCGTTGCTCTCGCTGGCCGCCGGCGTGGCTGTGGCCGACGTGCTCGGCGCTGCAGCGGGGCTGAAATGGCCGAACGACGTGCTGGTGGACGGGCGCAAGGTGGCCGGGATCCTCGTCGAGAGCCGCCCTCAGGAACGGTGGGCGGTGGTGGGGGTCGGAATCAACGTCGCGCTGGAGCCACACGATTTTCCGCCCGAGCTACGCGAAGTGGCCGGGACGCTCGGCCTCGGAGCCGACCAGGTCGCGCCGGTACTCGAGCGGCTACTGGGCGCGCTCGAGGGGTGGCTCGGTGCGCCGCCGAGCGCCATGCTCGCGGCGTATCGCGCTCGTGACCGATTACGCGGTCAGGCCGTGGAGTGGGAGGCCGGCCACGGCATCGCCACCGGCATCGACGACGACGGAAGGTTGTTGGTGGAGACCGTCGACGGGCCAGTTGCCCTCGGGGCGGGCGAGGTACACCTCAGCCGGCGATCGTGAAGCTCAGGTGGGCCGGTTTCGACGCGCCGCCCTCGTTGCGGGCGACGATCGTCACCGCGTAGCTCCCTGTGGCCAGCTTGTGGTGGGCGTTCAGTCGACCTTGGAAGGCGACCTTGTTCTGGCCCGAACGACCGGTGACGGTCAGGGTGCCTTTCTGGCCCTTGCCGCTCTCGGCGAACGTGAACGTGACCTGAGCGGTTTCGTTGAGGGTGAAGTTGAACGTGGTGCCCACGGGAGGCGGGGGCTTGCCGGAGGGCGCCGCGACCTCGCTCCAAGTGGGGTGGCTCTCGCCGGCGTGCGAGACCACCGGACGCGGGAGCCGTTTGACCGTGATCGTCACGGTCGCCGGCGAGCTGACGTTCGTGCCGTCGGTCGCCTCGAAAGTGAAGCTGTCGTGACCTGTGAACCCGGCGACCGGCGCGTAGGTGACCGCGCCATCGGTGATCGGTCCGAGCTTCCCGTGGCTTGGGGCGGAGGCGATCGAGATCGTCACCGCCTGTCCGTCTCCGTCGATGCACGACAGCGGCACGCTCACCGGCCGCTTGTATACGGTCGACGCGATCGCCGCGGCGCAGGTCGGCGCCGTTTCTCGCTCGAACACGGACAGGGCCTGCCCGTTTTCGCCCGCGATATAGACCGATTCGCCGTCGGGACTGACGATCGGATCGTAGGTCCCCCCCAGGCCGGCGCCGACCTGGCAGGTCCCTGCCCCTGCGTTCGAGGCGCCGTCGGCCGTGACGCATCCCTGCAGGCCGGACAGCTGGGTCAAGGCTCCAGATGACGGGTTGATCGAGAATACCGCCACCCCGCCCTCCGGGCTTACCCCGAACTCGGTCACGTACAGCGTGCGGCCATCCGGCGAGATCGTGCTCCCGTAAGGATTCTGGAGCGCGCGCACGTCCGCGCACGTTGACTTGCCCAAATTATCGATACCGCCCTCCGACACACAGCCCTCGGTCCCGCTGAGCTGCGACAACGTCCCGTTGGCGTTGACGTGGAAGATCGCCAGGCCGTTACCTCCGTACGAGGCGACATAGAGCGTGTGACCATCGGGAGTGACGCTCATCGCGTCGCCGTTGATCAGCTCGCGGCCGGTGGCGCAGGTTGCAGCGCCGTTGTTGTCCTCGCCGTTGACGCTGATGCAGCCGGCGGCGCCCATCTTCTCCGTCAGAAGTCCAGTCGAGGGATTCCGATCCCAGATCGCGATCTCGCTGCTCGCGTACAGGGCCGAGTAGGCATGGGTGCCGTCGGGCGAGATAACCAGAGACTTCGTGCTGCCGACGCCGCGGCTGGCGGTACACCCCGTGGGGGCCGGCGCGGCGGCCAGACATTGGACCTCCGTCAACGCGCCAGTGGCGAGGTTCCGTCGGAGCACATGCAACCTCGCCGGCGCGCCATACTCGTTCACGTACACGAATCGGTTGTTCGAGCTGATCGAGATCCCATTCGGCGCCGCGAGCGTGGCCAGGGTCTGACACGTTCCCGGGCCCGCCTGGCTCGATCCGTCGACGCTCAGGCAACCCGCGGTTCCGGCCGGCTGGGACAGAACTCCGGTGGCCGGGTTGCGCTTGAAGATGATGATCGAGGCTCGGTGCAGGTTGCGGCTCCCGCTTGGCTCGACCCATCCATTGTGTAGCAGCCCGATTTGCCGGGCAGTTCAGTCAGCACGCCGGTGACGGGATCCCGCGAGAAGACCGCGAGCCCAGCTTGATAAGGCGTGTTGCTCTGGTAGCTGCCGACGTACAGGAACCTCCCGTCGGGGCTCACGACCGCGCTCTCTGGGCCGATGATCTCTCGCCCGACCTGGCAGGTGCCAGGGCCGACCTGGCTCGCGCCAGTGGTGGAAAAACAACCGAGCGTGCCCGGCATCTGCGTCAGGGCGCCAAGCGGCGGTGGCACGGCCGCGGCGGAAGCCGCCGTGGCAAGAGCGGCGAGGACCGACACCGCGATGACAGCCACCCGGCAGAAACTCATGACCAGATCCCTACCCGCCTGAGTCACCCACACGGATTGTCCACCATCGACCGGGGGTCACGAGCTCGCGGCACGGGCCGAAGCTGCGGTGAGCCCCCCGATCGCGTATCTGGCGCATAGCGCCGCCACCTCGTCGATGCTGGCAGCGCCGTCGGCTCGAAACCAGCGGAAGTGGCGACCGATGGTGCTGAACACCAGGTTGCTCGCCAGCCGGGGGTTGATCTCAAGGTCGATCAGGCCGGCGTCCTGGCCGGCGCGGATCTGGGCGACGATGAAGTCATCGTGCGCGCGGCGGCGGCCGAGAATGGTCTGCAGCCGCTCGTCGGTCAGCCGGTACAGATCGGTGTAATAGACCGACATGCGTTCGGGGTTGTTCAGGTTGAACGTGACTTGACGGCGGACATAGAGCGCGATTCGTTCGAGCGGTCCGAGCTCCGGAACCAGCTCGACCTCGGCCAGGATCTGCTCGTTCTCGCCGTGCACGGATTGCAGGACCTTGTACAGCAGGTCCTCCTTGGTGCGGGAGTAGTAGTAGAGGGAGCCCTTTGACAGTCCGAGCGCGTCGGCGACGTCCTTGATCGACGCGCCGTCGTAGCCGCGCTCGCTGAACACGGTGGCGGCGACGGCGATCACCTCCTCGTCGCGTTTGCGCGGCCGTCTCCGATCCCAGGGGCGCTCTGGGGTGACCGTACTCATCCGCCTTGCGCTCCGCGGGCGCGGGCGTACAGCTCGAGGTTCCACTCCGACGCTCGCGGGTCGACGACCCACACGAGCGTTTCCGCCATCGCCGCGAGCTCGGTGGCGCGGTTGCGCAGCCCAAGCTCGTCCCTCGGACCGCCCGCGCGGGCCACCTCGCCGGCCAACCGGATGATCTCCTTGAGATCGCGGACCACCTGCTCGCTGCGCGCATCCACGGTCATACCCTCCGGCTGAGGTCAGCCTGTCGTTCATCGGTCCATCGGCGCGGCTTGGCATCGGGCGTCGTGTACTGAGGTAGATCCGCCAACGGCACGGGCCGCAGCTCGAACGACACATTGGTCGCGTCCTTGAGCTCCCGGCGTAGGCCGTCGAGGACCGGCGCGAGGACCGGGTCATCCGCCCGCCCGTGCACGATGCCGACCCGCAACTCGGCGACGTCGCGCCCGCTCTCGCCGATGAACACGCGCGCCTGGTACTCGCCGATCTCGGGTCGGGCGAACACGATCTCATCGACCTCGGTCGGGAATACGTTCTGCCCCTTGACCTTGACCATGTCGTCCCACCGTCCGATCGTGCCCGACTCGATCATGTCGAGCTGCCGGCCACACGGACACTCGTTCCATGGGATATGACGGACCCGGTCCCGGGTCCGGAAGCGGACCAGCGGTGAGGCCTCTTTCTCCAGATGGGTGATCACGAGCTCGCCGACCTCGCCCGGCGCGACCGGTTCGAGCGTCTCCGGGTCGAGTACCTCGAACACCATCGCCCACTCGTAGCAGTGCATCCCGTTGCGGGCGCCGTCCGTGACCGCACCGTGCTCGCAATTGGACATCACGAAGCCACCGTAGGTCTGGCTCGCGCCGTAACCCTCGTGGATCCGCGCCCCCCAGGCGTCCTCCATCCGCTCGATGAAGTCGACCGGCCAGCCCTCTCCGGAGATGACGATCGAACGCAGGTTCGGGAAGCGCTCGCGCGCCGGGCGGCCCTCCTCCTCGCACAGTTGCGCCAGCCCGTTGAGCGCGCTCGGCATCGCATACATGTGATCGACGCCAAAGCGCTCCATCAGCTCGAGACGCTGCGAGAAGCCGAGATGTCCGACCAGGTAGGGCAGACGCCCAATCGAGCGGATGCCGCGATGGAACGGGCCATGCGACGCGCTATTGGAGATCCCCACGTGGAACACGAGCGTCTCATCGGGTCGCATTCCTGCCCAGCGGAACGCGATTCCGTGCATCGCCCGCATGTGAGCGTCACGCACGGTATGAGCGTGCACCTCTTGCAGGTTGCCCGAGGTGCCGCTGGACAAGGTCAGCTCGAACACATCGCGCCGATCCACCCCCAGGCGGGTGCCGTAAGGAGGAACGGCCACCTGGTCGGCCAGCACCTCCTCCTTGGTGATGACCGGCAGTCGGCGAAAGTCGTCCAGCGAGTCGATGTCGTCAACGGCCGTCCCGGCCTCGCGCCAGCGGGAGGCGAAGAACTGATTGGTCGCGCCGAGGCGCGTGAGCTGCCGTCGCAGTCTCTCCAGCTGTAGCGCCTGAACCTCGTCGCGCGTCATCCGCTCCAACGCCGGATGGACCGGCATCGGCGTTTCGGTTGTCATAGTGCTCCTTTCAGCGGTCGAAGACGAGCCGCTGGGCATCGTCGACCCGCGCGCCCGCCATCAACTTCTGGAAGCTCGGTGGCTTGCCGTACAGCGCCTGATGAGCGGCCTGATAGTCGGCCACCGTCGACCAGTTGACCGGGAAGTACTCGGTGTAATTCCAGCTGCGCTTGACCTTGCGCCCGTTCGAGATCGCGCTCACCGTTCCGCACGTGTGCAGGGGCCAGTCCAGCGATCCGGCCTGCTCGAGCTCCACGGTCAGATCGCCCAGGCGAAGGGTGACCCGCTCGACGGTTCCGCGCTCAGTGTGGCTGGTCTCGATCCGTGCATCGCTGCGAGCGGTGCTGGCCCCGTCGACGAAGTGATGAGCCGCGGCAAACCCGGTCCCGGGCCGACCACGCCAGGCGTAGCCCCCCTCGTAGGTGCCGTCCTCGTATTCGACGAGCCAGTTCAGCCACAGGTTGTGAAGCTTGGTCAGCATTCCCATCTCGGTCCACATCGCACCCGGTCGGCTGTAGATGAAGTCGAGCATGAACAGGCCGTGGACGGGGTCGCCGTCGATCTCGCCCGTCGCGACGCCAAGGTGTGAGCGGAGCATCTGCGGGTAGTCGTACCCCGGCTGCTCGGGGACCCAGAACGTGCACACCTGACCGAGGCGGCGCACGCGCACGTCGAGCCGCCCGCCGGCATCCTCCCACCGGTAGTCGCGTACGCCGAAGTCGAGCCGAGAGTGATCCGAGAAGTACGAAACCGCGTCGCGGTCCTCCGCGATTCGGTAGGGCTGAGTAACCGGAGCGGAGGACCAGGGAAACAGCATCGGGCACTGCTCGTCCAGCACGCCGTTGAGCCGATAGGTGCCCATGTTCATCACGGACCCCTTCGTGTTGGCCTGGATGCCGCGCATCGAGTTGTACATCGCGCCGGACTCGCCCGTCACCACGATGAACGGACAGATGAACACCGGCGAGATGTCCGCCCTCGGCGCGTAGTCCAGCCGGTACGCCGCCAGGCCCGGCTCTTCCTCCAGGTAGGACAGGTATCGCATCGGGCGATGTTTACCAGATTCAGACGTTCGGCTGAATTCTGTTACGCTCCCCCGCATCCGATTCGTCGTCTGCCCTGCCGAGTCTTTTCCCCCGGGCACGCGAAAGCGCGTTCAGATCGGTCGTCGCGCCGTCGCCGTGTTCAACGTGGACGGCCGTTATTTCGCGCTGCGGGACGTCTGTCCGCATCAGGGCGCGCCGCTCTCGCGAGGGCAGGTCGTGCGCTCTATCTCCGCCACCCGGCCCGGGTGCTATCAGTGGGATCCGTCGTCAATCTCTGTCCGCTGCCCGTGGCACGGCTGGGAGTACGACCTGGCCACGGGACAGTCGTGGACTGGGTCGAGCCGGGTGAGAACGTTTCCAGTGTCGATCGAGAGCGGTGATCTGCTCGCCGCCACCACCCCGGCCGGCGAGGCCCGGATCCCCGGCCCCTATGTCGCCGAGGCCGTGCCGGTGTCGGTCGAGGACGACTACGTCGTGATCCACCTCGACAGCGAGCGAGCGGCCTGATGGCGACCGGCGATCTACTCGACATCGCCTCTGCGCCGAGCGTCCGCCCGGGACTGATCGATTGTGACGTGCACACGCAGCTGCCTTCGCTCGCGGCCTTGAAGCGGTATCTACCGCGGCGGTGGCACGTCTACTACGACCAGTTGCCCAGGCCGAGCCTCCCGGAGATCGGGCTACGGCCGGCGCCGGATTTCTACCGTCAGGACGCGTTCCCGGCCGCGGGGCCGCCGGGTAGCGACCTGGGTCTGATGCGCGAGCAGCTGCTCGATCGGTTCGGTGTCACGCGAGCAATCCTGGCGCCGTTCGAGATCGTCGTCTTCCCGCAGCAGGGCGAGCTCAGCGCGGCCGTGTTCGAGGCCCTCAACGAGTCGACCGAGAGGGACTGGCTCGCTCACGACGAGCGGTTCTTCGGCGCGATTACGGTGCCGCTCGAGGACGGTCGGGCCGCGGCACGCGAGATCGAGCGCCGAGCGGCCAACCCGCGCTTCGTCTCCGTGCTGGTCACGGTCGCCACGCGCGAGCCCCTCGGCGACGCCAAGTACTGGCCGATCTTCGAGGCCGCCGAGGCCCACGGTCTGCCGGTCAGCGTGCACGTGGCGGGCTGGAGCGGGACCGAAGGGTGCTCGGGCTGGGCCGTGTACCACGCGGAGCGCCACGGCATGTGGCCGCAGGCCTTCGCCGCCCAGATGGTGAGCCTTGTGTCGGGCCGCGTGTTCGAGCGATTCCCTGGGCTGCAGATCGTCCTGGAGGAGGCCGGGATCGCGTGGGTGGCTCCGTTGATGTGGCGACTCGATCGGGCCTGGGAGTCGATGCGGGAGGAGGTGCCGCATATCGGACGCCGTCCTTCGCAGACGATTCGGGAGCACTTCTGGTTCACGACGCAACCGCTGGACGAGCCCGAGCACTCGATCCAGCTCGCGCAGATGCTCGATCACCTCGCGATGGACGAGCGCATCCTGTTCGCCACCGACTATCCGCACTGGGATTTCGATGACCCGACCCGCGTCCTTCCCGCCGCTGTGGTGGGGAAACGGCGCCGCGAGATGATCATGTCGCGCAACGCCCTGGCTGCCTTCCGCTTCGATTCCGATTCGCGGAGGCCTGCTTGACCGGTCCGGCGCGCGTGATCGATGCCGACGTGCATTGTCATGCCCCGGCCCTGGCCGAGCTCGCCCCGCACGTTGACGGTTACTGGCGCGACGAACTGGAATCGGTCCGCTTCACGTCGCCGCCAGGCGTGGGATACACGTATCCCAGATGGTCGAGCGTGTTCGGAACGCCGGCGGTCACGCTCGAGCAGCTGCGCGCCGACGTCCTAGACCGGACTTCCTTTGCCATCCTCCACTGTTACTACGGCGTCGAGAGCCTGCTTCACCCTTATCTGGCCGCGGCGCTGACTCGCGCTGCCAACACCTGGGTGCGCGAGGAGTGGCTGGCCCACGACCCCCGGCTGCTGGGCACCGCGCTCGTCCCCCCGCAGCACACCGAGGAGGCGGTCGACGAAGTGAACCGGATCGCCGACGATTCCCGCTTCGTCCAGATCGCCGTCCCCGCCCAGGCCACCGAGCCTTACGGCTCCAAACGCTTCTGGCCGATCTGGAGGGCCGCCACCGAGGCCTCCCTGCCGGTGGCGATCACCGCCGGCGGACTCACCGGTAGACCTCCCACTCCGGTGAACTGGCCCAGCAGCTTCTTCGAGCAATACGTATGCGAGAGCCTCGCGTTTGCCTCGCAGGTGAACAGCCTCGTCTTCTCCGGGATCTTCGACGAATACCCCGAGCTGAAGTTCGTGCTCACGGAGAGCGGCTGGACCTGGCTGCCCGCGCTGATGTGGCGCATGGACTGGGAATGGCGAGCCGGTCACCGGGAGGTCCCCTGGCTGCAGGGTCCGCCTTCGGAGTACATCCGCCGGCACTTTCTCCTCACCACCCAACCGACCGATTCGGCACCCGGGACGGAGCTCCGCGAGGTGATCGAGCAGCTTGGCGCCGAGCACATGCTCATGTACTCGAGCGACTTCCCGCACCGATACAGCGCCGACCCAGCGGGGGTACTCGACTGGCTCCCGGCGGGGCAGCGCGAGCGAGTGCTCTGGCACAACGCCGGCAGCTGCTACCGGCTTTAGACGCCGAGCCACCGTCGCGGGTTCTGGACCAGGATCGTGTCGAGTTGGTCGTCGGTCATCCCCGCTGCTTGCAGCGTGGGGATTACCTGTTCGAAGATGAACGTCATGCTCCAGTGCGGCGCCGCGCCGGCGGCCTGCAACTGCTCGATCACCTCGGGCGGGAACCAGTCGAGGCCGTTCGCGATCGGAATGTTGAAGTCCTGGGAGAGAAAGATGCGCTCCGCGTGCCCGCGCGCCAGCAGTTCGGTCATCGTGGCGTTGCGGCGGTCCGTGGGCAGGTACAGGTCGAGCCCGTAGCGGTCCATCCCGATGTATACCCCTTGGTCGAGCAGTCGCTCGATGTAGTCGAGATCGTCGGTGTCGCCGGTGTGAGCGACCTGGATCTTGTGCGGGGCGACGCCCTCCTCGAGCAGGATCTCGATCTGTCGCGGCCCGGTCTGTGAGGCCGGACGCGAGTGGGCCATGATCGGCCGGCCCGTCTGCACGGAGGCCCGCGCGGCGGCCCGGTGGACTTTCTCGATCCGCTCGTTGACACCGGGTTCGTCGGCGGCGCACTTGATGAACGCAGCCTTCACCTCGGTGCCCTGAATCCCCTGCTCGATGTCGTGCACGAACAGGCCGGCGATGAAGTCGGCGTCGCGGCTGAGCAGAAACGGCGGCAGGTGGTCATAGGTGTAGATCCCCGTGCAGACCACGACCTGGAGCCCGGCGCCACCGGCCAGCCGTTGCAAGGTCGGGACGTCCCGGCCGAGCAGCATGGCCGTGGGATCGACGACGGTCTTGACCCCGTGGCCCTTGACCGCCTCTGCCGACTCGAGCGCGAGCCGGTACTCCAGCTCACGGTCGCGGACATGGGGCCACTGGACCGACACGGCCTCGTCGCTGGAGAAGAAGTGTTCGTGAATCAGGGTGATACCGAGCTCATCAACGTCGATCCGCCCACTGACCGTCTCCACCGTGGCCATCGGCACTCCTCTCGTTTGGTCCGCCGGCAGCGGTCCGGCAATCCTGCCGCCGGCTAAGGGTCCGGCGATCCTAATCCCGATTCGAGCGGCGGTGGCGCTTGGGTCCCCGGGATGGGTGGGGTCGACTCCGGGCGGCGACAAACAGCTCGGCGACGTCGGGTTCCATGTAGTAGTCGGTGCCGCCGTCCGAGCGGCCGGCGGTGGTGATGGGAAGCGCTCGGCCCAGGTGGCGGACGTACCGGCCCGGCCACGCGAGCACGCCGGCGACCCCGTGGGCGCCTTTCTGCAGCGACAGCCGCTGGGCGATGTCCTCGCCCCGAAAGCGCTCACCGGGTGCGTCGGCCAACAGATCGAACAGCTCCCGCGCCGGCGGGGCCAGCTTGCCGTACAGCCAGGCCGCCTGGTCGGCATCCTCCGCCGACCAGGCCCGGGCCTCACTGTGCATGCGCGACCCCCGGCGACCGCGCCACCGAGTGGGTGGCGAAGTCCCCGGCTCGGACGCCAGGAAGGCAGCGAACCATGAGTAGAACTCGGGCACCCGCTCCTCCGGGACGGCGACCGTGACCTGCTTGTCCGCCATTACAGCTGAGTCGTCGTCGGCTGCTCCGTGGCGGGAGCCTGCTCGGTTGCTTGGGTCTCGGTACCGGCCTCGTCGCGCCGGCCACAACCGTGGCTATGCATGCCGCGATGCGGCCTACCGTGACGGCCCCTGCGTCCCCGGCGCTCGCCGGCGGCCAGGAAACGGGCAAAGAACGCGTGGAACTGGGCCACCCGCTCCTCCGGGACCTCGACCGTGACCTGCTGGTAGTTGGTTGAAGTTGAATTGGATTCCATGAGGTTTACTCCTCTTAGTACTTTGCTTACGTATGAGAGCATACCACAAGTAAATACTTAAGTACAGCCCGGCCGAATTCGGTCGGATACGGCGAGCGCGGGGGCGCCGGAGGCCGGCGGCCGCACCACCGACGAGCCCAAGGCGGCCGCACTACCGACGAGCGAGGGCCGCTGATGTGGAGGTAGGTGGTCAGTGGCCTCCCGAGGTTCGGCCAGGCGCGTCGTACGGCCTCTGGGCTGGGGAAGGGGAAAGGGACGGGCGGGTCGCCAGCCCAGTCGCCGGCCGTGGCGGGCGAGGGCTCCCACCTAGCTCCAGGCGGTACGAATTCATCATAAAGTGATAAATATTGACGCGTCTCGGTCGGCGCGACGGCTCCAGCGAGTTCGGCTGCGGCCGGTCTGACGCGAGATTCCTCGTCGTGTTAGCGAAACTGGACGCCAGCGCGCGAACCTTGGCACTTTTCCGCCGGGGGGTGGAGGAAAAGTGGCAAAGTTGGCGGCGAGACTCGCGGCAGGCGGGTGAGCGGCAGTTGTCACTTTCACACAAGTCTGGATCTCGTGGCGGTCTGGCCGAGCCACGGCGACCGCCACCAGGTGGCGGTTGCCCCCACCGGCCCCCTTCGATGCCTAACCAGCGCCCCGGACGGCGGGCGCCGGCAGGTGGCGGTCGCCACCAACGACGACGGGGCGAAAGCCGCTTGGCAGCTTCCGCCCCGCGATAAACCGCACTCCCCGCACACTCGGGAGCGGCGTTCGCCGCCCCGCGGGTGGCTCAGGGGATTAGAACGGCTTGTACTTCTTGTTGCCGATCGTGAAGCCGTGATGCGACTGGTTCTTGCAGGTGACGGTCTTGCCCTTGGTGGCGAGCGTGCAGGTGACGTTGGCGCGGCTCCACTTCGAGCCCGCCTTCAGGGTGACGAACTTGCCTGGGACGAAGGAGTCCTGACTGAGGCAGACGTTCTGCGGCTTGCCGTGTGCCGAGAGGACGGCGAATCCCGGGTCGCCGATGCAACCGTGCTTCGGCTTCGGGATCCCGGCTGCGCTACAGAGGATGAACTGCGGATGCCCCTTCTCCCTGACCATGAGACCGCATACGGCTGACTTGGCCGGGTTCTGGAAGAGCTTGACGTGGGAGGTACCGGCGATGGCAGCCGGTGCGACGACCAGACTCGCCAGGACTCCGGCGAGCGCGACGTTGCGAATACGCGACAAAGCTGACTCCTTGCTCGTGGGTGTTCGCCGGAAGAACGCGATCCGGCCGTCGAAGTTGCGGCCCCCGGCACAACGGGATTGTTAGCGCCGCATTGTGCCCAGGCGCGTGACATTTGTCGTGGCCGACAGCGCTCAATCCGCCTACACAACGAAAACCTAACCGACTAGGCGGCGGCCTCGGCGTCCTCTTTATCAGTCGGCTGCTGCTCGTCCTCGTCGGGCTCGAGATCGTCGTCGTCGGCGTCAAGGTGGCCGTTCTGCTCGAGCTCGAGCGCGGTGCCGTCGACCGCGCTCTCGGCCACCTGTCCGGCTCCGTCGACGCCGGTGCCGATGCCCTTGCGGCGGCGGCGGCTCTTGCTCCGCCGCCCCTTGGGGAAGTTGCGCAGCAGCTCGCGCGCCAGTGCCGCCGGCTTGCGGGCCATCCGCGTCCGGGCGCCGCGCAGCGCCTCCTCGGCCTCCGGCGTGTGGGCCAGCGCGGCCGCCAACAGGGCCGCGGACAGTCGACGGTCCTCCTTGCGGGTCGCGTGGACCAGCCGGCGAGCGTTGCGGGCGTGCGCCACGCCGCTGGAGTTGACCAGCAGGCCGAGGAGCCGCTTGGTCTCCGGCCAGCGCTGGACCGCGTACTCCTCGTGCACTTCCCGCGTGTACTCGGCCATCCGCCAGATCCAGGCATTGGCCTGGTCGCGGCGACCGATGCGGCGCTCGGCCAGTGCCTGGAGCATGATCTTCACGCCCTCGCGGCGTTCGTCGCGCGGCCAGCCGGCCATGATGTCGATCGCGGTGTCGAACGCCTCGGCGTCACGCGAGGCAGCGATCTCCTGCAGCGCGCGGAGGCGGAGCTGAGCGTTGCGGTTGCGCTGCACCGCGGTGAGCAGGAAGCGGCGCTTGAGCTCTCCACCGCGGTCGAAGTGGAGCATCGCCTTGGCGCGGCGCCAGCCGTTGGGCGTCACCCGGGCACCGGCGAGGGCGGCCCACATGTGCTGCTCGCCGTAGTCGAGGTGCTCGACGGCGATCCGCCACAGCTCGCGCTCGAAGACCTCGATCCGCCGATCGGGATCCGGCGTCACCGGCAGCACGCGACGTTCGACGCGCACCCGTCGGCCGCGACCGCGGCGGACCGGCCCGACGACGATCGCGCCACCCCGGTACACGTCGCGATCGAGCAACGAGTGTAGGGTCACCACCGGATCGTCGTGCTTGGTGGCCGGATGGACGAAGTCGACGACGATCCCCGCTTCCTTGCCCGGATGCCGGCGGGTGACGCGACCGACGCGCTGCTGGTAGATGCGCTTGGAGGCGGTCGGGGCGAGATGCATGCAGATCGTCGCGCGCGGGCTGTTCCAGCCTTCGGCGAGCAGCTGGGCGTTGATCAGCACGTCGATCTTGCCCGATTCGTAGTCGGCGAGGATCCGCGCCAGCTGTCGCTTGGGGGTCTCGCCCGAGACCCCCTGCGCCTTGATGCCAACGTCGCGGAAGGCCTGGGCGACGTTGTAGGCGTGGCGCACGCCGGCGGCGTAGACCACGCCCGGCACGCCGTTGAAGCGGGTCTTGTATAGGTCGGCGATGGCGACGTTGAAGGGTGTCTGATCGAGCAGTTCGGCCAGCATCTCCTGGTCGAATTCGGTGTCCACCTCGCCGCGGCGCAGCGGCACCTTGGCGATCGTCCGGACCCCCGGACCGGGCGGGATGCGGATGCAACGCAGGGGCGCGATCACGCCTCGGCGGGCCGCCTGGGCGAGGTCGAAGCGCGAGGTCTGGGTGGGGAACAGGTCGGTGACGTGTCGCGCGATCAGCGCCCCGGTGGCGGTCATGCCGATGAACACCGGCCCGGTCCATCCGCGGATCGCCGCCGAGGTCTTCTCGCCGAGCGCCGTGTGGGCCTCGTCGCAGATCACGATCGTGTAGGCGTCCGAAACCCGGCCGGCGTTGCGCACGAACCACTGGTAGGTCTCGACCGTGACCGGCCCGTTGGCGGCATCGCGGCCGTCGAGCAGTGGAGCGCTGATCCGGTCGCGGTAGCCGCGGTCGCGCAGCTCGCCGTTGAACTGGTCGACGAGGTTGCGGCGATGGGTGAGGATCAGTACGCCGCCGGTCCGCGACGCCTCCACGAACCCGAGCGCGGCGACCGTCTTGCCCGATCCGGTGGCGTGCTCGAACCAGAACCGCTTGGCCGCGTTCGGGTCCTCGGGCTGGTCTTGGACGACGTCCGCGTCGAGCCCGTTCTCGTCCTGCCAGTCCTGCGGCTCCTCGTCCTCGTCGGCGTCCTCCTGGTCGAGGTCGGCGTCCCCCTCGGCGTCCTCCTGGTCCAGGTCGGCGTCCCCCTCGACATCGTCCTGGTCGAGGTCGGCTCCCTCCTCACTGGAGATTCCGGCCGAGGCCAGCTGCGCCGATTCCGGCGGCGCGACCCACCCGGCGGCTCCGTTGCCATTGCCGTTGCGCTGCACTTCGGCCAGCAGCGCGGTCAGCGTGCCCGATAGGGCGTCGACCTGGTGGACCGACAGCACCGCGCCGTCCGCCAGGTGCGGCTCCTCCTCGGACAGCAGCCGCTCGAGGCCGAGCAGCAGCGAAAACGTGCGCCGCCAATCGATCGACGGCTGCTTGGCGCCGCCCTCGAGCTCCGTCAGGGCAGCGTCGAGCGCCCGGCGTCGGGCCGAGCCGGGGGATAGGGCGTCCTCGAGGGACTCGCCCTCGTAAACGAAGCGCTCGCGCGTGAACAACTCAGCCCGTGCGATCGCGGCAGGATTTGGGAAAGGGGTGGGATCACCCATAGATACTGGAAGGTTGCGTCTGGCAGTGGGAGCCGCGGTAACCCGTCGTAGCGGCTCAGCTAGCTCGGCTTATGCCGGCCGGCGGGGATTTCCCTCAATGCGAGCAGCGCCCCACGCCGGTTTCTAGCTTAGAGGTAAGCATCATTTAAGCAGATGCGCGGGATGAGCCGTGTGTCAAGCTCCACGTCATGACTTTTCTGCACCGCCGGAAAGAGCCTCGCGTAATGGGCGCCGTCCTGCCCGAGATCCGGCGCGCACGCGGGGAGCGGGAGATGCAAGCCGCGCTCGAGCTTCGCCACGACGTGTTCTGCGTCGAGCAGGGGGTCCCCCAACATGAGGAGCTGGACGGACGCGATGGGGACGGAATCCACCTCGTCGCGGTCGACGGCGAGGAGCTGCTCGGCACGTGCCGGGTATTGATGGTCGGCTCCACGGCGCAGTTCAGCCGGCTCGCCGTACGCCGCTCGGCGCGTCGCCGTGGGATCGCCACCGCGCTGCTCCAAGCCGCCGACGAGGAGACCATCGCGGCGGGGGGGAAGCGGATCGTGCTCCATGCCCAGACGTACGCGCGGCGGCTGTACGAGAACGCGGGGTATCGCCCGAGGGGAAGCGTGTTCACCGAGGCAGGGATCGAACACATCGCGATGGAGAAACATCTCTAGTGGTCTGCGCTGTCAGCGCGCTCGCGCCCTCCGGAGCTCGCTAGCCCCATGCCCGAGGTGCGGATCGATGCGCTCACCGGCCAACGGGCGATCATCGCTGGAGATCGAGCGGGCCGGCCGGGCGGGGAACTGTGGGCCTCCCCAGCGCCTGCGATCGACGTCGACACAGATCCGTTCGCCGAAGGCCACGAAGACCAGACCCCGCCCGAGGTTTACGCAGTGCGTCCGAACGGGGGCGGCGCGAACACGCCCGGGTGGACTGTGCGCGTGGTGCCCAATCTCTATCCCGCGCTCAGCGACGCCTCCGAGCCACCCGAGCCCCACGCGAACCTCGATCTGTTCTGGGCCGCCCCCGCGCTGGGCACCCACGAGGTGATCATCAACACGCCCGAGCCGGTCGTGTCGCTGGCGCACTTGAGCCCGGACCAGGTCGAGGTGGCGATGGAAGCGTGGCGGGAGCGGATGCGTGCCCACGCCGATGCCGCCTACACGCACCTGATCGTGAACGAGCGGCGCGAGGCGGGTGCGTCGCTGCCCCATAGCCACGCCCAGCTGTACGCGCTGACGTTCGTGCCCCAGGCAATCGCGCGCGAGCGCGAGCGGTTTGGCGCGTACGCGACGCGGACGATGGGCGGCAACATGCTCGCCGACCTGGTGCAGGCCGAGGTTCGCCAGCGAGAACGGATCGTGGCCATCGACGCCGACACGGTGCTGATCGCCCCGTATGGCTCGCGCGTGCCCTATCAGCTCCTGATCGCGCCGCGCACGCCGCGGATGCGCTTCGAAGACGACGGCCCGACCGGCGCCGCGATGGTGCACGACGCGATTTCCCGCCTCGCGCGACGGCTCGGCTCGAGCCCGCCGCTGAACATGTGGGTGCGGACCGCTCCCAGCGGGGCCGAGCACTTCTGCTGGCGGATCGACATCCTGCCCCGGCTCACGCATTTGGCCGGGCTGGAGCTCGGCGCCGGAGTCAATCTCAACATCGTGGCGCCCGAGCGCGCGGCCGCCGAGCTGCGGGACGTCTGACGCAGGTCGATGCGGGCGGTCGTCCAGCGGGTCAGCCGCGCCTCGGTATCCGTCGAGGGAGAGCCTGTATCGGCGATCGGCCCCGGCCTGCTCGTTCTGCTCGGCGTCAAGAGCGACGATGGCGCCCGAGACGCCGACTGGCTGGCCGACAAAGTCCGGGCGCTACGGATCTTCCCTGACTCCGACGGCCGGATGAACGAGCCGCTGGGCGGACGGGAGGTCCTGTGCGTCAGCCAGTTCACGCTCTACGGCGATGCCCGCCGCGGCAACCGGCCGAGCTACGTAAGCGCCGCCCGGCCGGAGGTGGCCGAGCCGCTGTACGACCGCTTCTGCGAGCGCCTCGACGCCAAGCGCGGGGTGTTCGGCGCGCTGATGGCGGTCGAGCTCGTCAACGATGGCCCGGTGACGGTGATCGTCGACTCGCCCGCGTAGTTCATCCTCAAGCCAGGAGCTCGACCCGGTTGCCCCATGGGTCCTCGCAGAAGAAGCGACGGACGTCGGGCAGCTCGGTGTCCCATCTGACCGGCCAACCCGCTTCGGCGATGCGCCGCGCCAGCGGCGGCAGCTCGGCGGGGGTCAGGCGGAAGGCAGGGTGCGCCTTGCGCGCGGGCGAGAAATCCGGATCGACGCCGATGTGGAGCTGGCGATCGCCGACACTGAACCAGACGCCGCCGCGCGGGCGCAGGGGCTCCGGCTTCGGGATCTCGGCCAGGCCGAGCAGCTCGCCATAGAAGTGACGGGCTTGCTCCTCGCAGCCCTCGGGGGCCGCCACTTGGACGTGGTCGAGGGTGATCGCCCGCACCGGACCCACTCTACGCGCACGCGGCCCGCCAGACGCGCAGCGGACCGACGCTAAGCGGACCGGCGGCGGCGCTTTCCGCGCCACTGGCTGGGCGCCTGGGCGGCTTCGGCGTACACCTCCCACGTGGCCTCGGCGGCGTCCTCCCACGTCCACGCCGGGGGGCGCGGCGCCGGGCGCCTGGCCTCCTCGGCGGCCGCCACCAGAGCCTCGATATCGCCCACCGGCCGGAGCGCGGCCCGCCCGTCGAGAACTTCCCGCAACGCCGGCAGATCGGACGCCGCGACCGGCGTGCCGCAGGCCAGCGCCTCGACCGGGGGAAGCCCGAAGCCGACGTCGTCGCTGGGGAAGACCAGTGCGTGGGCTCCCGTGTAGATCGCCGCCAGCTGGTCGTCGTCGACCTTCCCGGTCAAGATCACGTCGGGGAGCTCGTGCGCCCACCGGCTGGTCGGCCCGACGAGGACGAGCGGCATCGTCCGCTTGGTGCGGGCCAGCGCGGCGACGCGCTTGCGCGGGTCCGGGACTCGCAGCTCTCCGACCCAGAGCAAGTAATCGTCGGGGAGGGAGAACTGCTCGCGGACGGCGTTCACCTCCTCGGTCGGCCGCGGCCTGAAGGTGTCCGCCGCCGCTTCGCCGATCACCACGATCCGCTCGGCCGGGATGCCCAGCGCATCGACCGCCTCGTCGGCCACCGCCTGGGTGGGCACGATCACTCGCACCGCGCGCTGGACCGCGAGATAGCGAAGCTTGACGCGCAAGCCCGAGCGGAGGTACTCGCCGCGGCGCTTGAGCGGAATCAGGTCGTGGAGGGTGACGACCATCGGCATCGGACACCGCAGCAGCGCGCCGTCGATCCAGGGGGAGTGGTACACGTCGCAGCGCTTGGGATCGTGGCTCTCGACGATTTCACCTCGCCCCGAGGCCCGCAGCGCTTGCAGGAGCGAGCGCGCGTAGCGCCCGATGCCGCGCGTGTCCTTCGCCGGACGGCTGTCGAAGGCGATCTTCATCGCTTCAGCTGGTGCTCCACTTGCTCCATGCACGCACGACGTACAAACGGGCCGCAACCTCACGCACTGACATGAAGGTTCCGTGTCGCCGTCATGGCCCATCGGCGTGACGGCGGGTAGCCGATGGTGTGTGTGGTCATCCGTACCAGTCCCGAGGTAAGCCGTGGCATCGCCGTCTCGTGTGCCCTCCTTGATGCCGCGGGGACTGTAAACGTGCGGGCGCGCAAATGTCGCCAGCCTCGCTACGGTCGCGCAATGCAGGCGTATTACGAGGATCTGTGGGAGCGGTTGCCCGACGATCTGCGACCGCCCGACCTCGAACGCCGGCGACGGTTCCTCCTCGCGCATGTCCGTCCCGGCCTCCGTGTGCTCGATCTGGGGTGTGGTGCCGGGAAGTTCACGGTCGCGCTCGCGCGGGCCGGCGCCAACGTCATCGGCGTGGATGTGGCCGAGGCCGCATTGCGCCGCGCCCGGGCGCGCGACCCTTCGCTCGACCTCCGCCTGGCCCCAATCGAGGGCCCGCTCCCGCTGGCCGATAACTCGTTTGAGCTGGTGTGGGCGAGCGAGGTGATCGAGCACGTCGCCGACACTGCGCCCTGGCTGTCGGAGATCCGGCGCGTGCTGGTGCCCCGGGGAACGCTCCTGCTGACCACCCCCAACCATTCCCGGTTGACGGTTCTGGTGCTCGGTGTCGAACGCTTCTCCGAGCCGCTGGGCGACCATCTCCACCTCTATACCGAACGGTCACTACGCGAGGTGCTGGGCGATCTGGGGTTTGGAGAGATATGGCTGCGAGCGGTCGGCGGGCCGCCGCTGGCGCGCCGGTTGATCGTGGCCCGCGCGATCCGCTGACTCTGGGCGTGGATGGCTCCCCTTACCCTCAGTAGCGCTCGGATGAAGATCGCCATCCTCGGAACGCGGGGTATTCCCGCCTCGTACAGCGGGTTCGAGACCGTGGTCGAGCAGCTCGCGTCGCGCCTGATCGGGCGCGGGCACGAGGTCGTCGTCTATTGCCGCCCCCACGTGGTTGACCCGACGCTCACTCACCACAAGGGTGCACGGCTGGTGCATCTGCGCACGATCCAGAACAAGTATCTGGACACCTTCGTGCACACGTGCATCTCGGCCGGCCACTCCGCCCGAGTTGCGAAACCCGATGTGGCGCTGTTCTTTAGCGCCGGTAACTCGCCTCTCTGCCTGATCACCCGCCGCGCCTCGATCCCGACGGTGATCAATGTCGACGGGCTCGACTCCGACCGGCGCAAGTGGCCGGCGTTCGCGAAGGCCTATCTCCGCTTCGCGGAGAGGACCGCCCCGCGTTGGGCGGATCAGACGCTCACCGACAGCCACGCCGTCGCCGAGATGTACGAACGCCGTTACGGGCAGAGGATCGCAGTGATCCCGTATGGAGTCGAGGATCCAGGCCATCGAGGGACCGAGACACTCGAGCGCCTCGGCCTCGAGCCGCGCCAGTACGTCCTGTTCGTCGGGCGTCTCGAGCCGGAGAACAATCCGCATCTGCTCGTCGAGGCGTTCGCGAAGCTCGGCCGCGATCACGCCGGGGGGATGAAGCTCGTGATCGTCGGCGGCGCGCCGTACGCGGGCGATTACATCTGCCGGGTTCGGCGGGCGGCAAACGCTCACGTGGTGTTCCCCGGTTACGTGTTCGGGCGTGGGTACTGGGAGCTCCTGCGCCACGCCTACCTGTTCTGCGCCCCGACCGAGGTGGGCGGAACTCACCCGGTGCTGCTCGAGGCGATGGCGGCCGGCGGCTGCGTGCTCGCCAACGATTACCCGCCCAACGCGGAGACGGTGGGCGACGCCGGCGTGTACTTCTCGGGCTCGGGCGGCGTCGATGAGCTCGCCGCTCAGCTCAAGCGGCTACTGGCCGCGCCGAAGCTCGTTGACGAGTACCGCGTGCGCGCGCTGCACCGGGCCCGTGATTATTCGTGGGACGCCGTCACCGACCGGTACGAGCAACTGCTGCGGGCCGTGTGCGACGCGCGCGGGCCAGGGCGGCTTCCGGAATACCTGGTCGACCGGGACCCTTCTGCGGTTGAACACCGCGACGCGGTAGCCGCCGGCTAGCCGGCGTTACGAGCCGGCGGTGCGGAGGTCGGCCCGGGCCTCGGCGATGTCCTGGCTGATCGCCACCAGGCCAAGATCGAGCCGATGGGCGACGAGCAAGGTGCTAAGGGCTTGCGCAGGGCGGTTGTGATCGAGCTCATACTCGCCGAGCGTCTCCCACGTCGCCGGATTCTGGGGCTGGAGCGCGGTGGCGCGAACCAACTCCTGGTGGGCGAGCGGTTCCTGGCCGAGACCGGCATAGATGGCCCCCAGATCGAACAGCGGCTGGACCGCCACGGGGTCGCGCGAAATGGCGGCTTGGGCGTCGCTCACCGCGGCGGCGCCGTCGCCGCGCGCGATCGCGGTGATCGCGGCCGCGTCGGCGTTGGCCGAACGCAGGGGTTGCCACATCGCCCACGCGACCACGATCGTGACGCCGAGGCCCGCGATCACCCCGGCCCCGAGTCCGGGCGCGTCGAGCAGCCGTCGCCGGCGTGGCGCGCGGCCGACCGGAGCCGCGATCGGTCCGCGGCCGGCCAGCCAACCCGCGCACACGAGCGCCGGCACCGCCGTGCCGGGAATGAACCACGTCCAGTCGATCACGGAATGGACGCCGAAGACGACCACGATCACGAGCAGGGTCAGCAGACCGAGCCGCTCGGGCGAATCGGTCGCGATCACGGCGGACGCCGTTGATCCAGTGTGGCCGCGGTCGCTCCGCCGGACCGCGCGTGCGGCGGCGATCGCCCACGCCACCAGCAGGCCGAGGGCGATCGCGCTTCCGATCAGGCCGAAGTCGGCCAACGTCTCGATCACGAAGCTGTGGGCGTACCCGGTGACCAGCCGCTCGGTCGCATAGCGAGTGCGGGCGACCCCGTAGCCGGCCGCGCCCACGCCCTTGACCAGCGCGTGTTCGGCGACCTCGATCCCTTCGTGCCAGTAGCGGGGACGGCTGCTGGCGACCTCGACCAGCCGCCCCGGGGTATCGCCGACGCCGGCGCTGCTGCTCGTCAACGTGCTGAAGATGTGGGACACCTCGCCGGGCAGGCCGCGCGAGGAGGCGGCCAGGCCGGCCACGCCGGCGACGGGAACGAGCGCGACCAGCGTGACCAGGACCACCCCGATCCGGCGACGGGTCCGGGCCGGCACCGGCGTCCGGTCCATCGCGAAACCGGCCGCGAAGCCGACCACGGTGGTCAGCGCCAGCGCGAACAGCAGCACGAGGCCAAATCCGTGCCCGGCGACGGTGCGCGAGTGGAGCGTAGCCAGATCGTGGATGAACGGCCGGGTCGAGAGCGCCCACAGGCTCGGGAACGCCGCCCCGGCGGCTCCGACGGCCAGCACGACCACGCCGCGCAGCCGCAACGGAACGAAGGCGAACCAGCAGGCGAGGCCGACGACCGCCGCCAGCAACGCGCTGCGCGAGTACGACAGGATCAGGACGGTGAGCAGCACCGACAGCGCCGGCATCGAGAGCGCGCGGAGCACGCGGCCCCGGTCGCGACGCGCGCCGGCCCACAGGCACGCCGGCACGCCGAGTGCCGCGATCAAGCCGCTGGCGTTCCAGTAGTCGAACGGCGCGCTAATCCGCCCGATCAGATCGTTTGGGTCCAGCGCGGCGGGAAACACCTTGACCAGCAGCGCTTCGGCGCAGATCAAAGTGGCGGCGAGCGCAATTCCTCCCACCATCGCCGGCCACCGTTCGGGGAACAGCCGCGCGAGCGCGAGTCCGCTGCCGAAGGCGGCCAGATAGGAGACCGTGCGGTTCGCTTCGACCCACGAGAGGTCGGGCACCACCGACCAGGCAATCGACAGGGCGGTGATCGCAGCGAGGGCGCCGAACAGCAACAGGGCGCCGAGGCCCCAGGCGCGTCCCGGAGCGCCAATGACCAGCACGGCGATGGCCAACCCGGCGGCGATCATCACGAGCAGGATCTCGGTCCACGTATTGGGGCCGAGATCGACCCCGCCGGTGGTCACGAACGCGAGCAGCGCCAGCAGCACGCCGAACCCGGTGCCGAGCAGGGCATCGCCGCTCCAGCGCAGGGGAAACGAGCGAGTCAGGGATGCCGCGGGAAGGGGTCCGGCCGCGGCGCCCTCAGGCGCGGCAACTGACGACACCGCCGGGAGGCTAGCAACGCGGTTCGGCGGGAACGCGTCCGGGCTAGGCCGGGGCATGGCCAATCAGCAGCAGGGTGTGACCGAACCGCGCGGCGCGCGGCCGCGAACCAAGCCGATCCACGGGCTCGAGCGTCCGCTGCAGGCGCTGCGGCAGCCGCCGCCAGCCGTAGGTGACCGCGTGGAGCTCGGGCCTCAGGCCGGCCGTCCGCGCCTCGTGGATCAGCCGTCGCGGGGATAACGGGATGTCGTCTGGCGTCCCGTGGATAGCGGTCGCCAGGCCGGCGCGGTTGGCCGCCGCCAGGCCGAGGCCCACCGGGTGCCACAGCCCGGGCTCGATCGCCACCAGCGAGCCGCCGGGACGCAACAACCGTGCCGCCTCGTCGAAACACGGAGACAGCGAGCCCTGGAAGGCGATGTGGTGCATGACCAGCCGGTAGAGGACGACGTCGAACGAGTGCGAGGGCAGGTCATCGAGCCGCCCGGCAAAGCCGACCCGGGCCTGATCGGCGCGTGCGGTGGCGATCACGCCGGCCACGCGGTCGGGGTCGGCATCGACGGCGAGGATCCGGAACGCCGGCGCCGGAAACAGGTGGCGCCCGGGGTGCCATCCGCACCCGACCGAGAGCACATCGCCCCCGGCCAGCCCGAGCCGACCCGCGAGCAGCTGCTGCTCGCGGCGCTCCATGCGGCCGTAGTGGAGCTCGAGCGTCGGCTGGTCGCTGAGCCGGGCGAGCAGGTTCTGCTCACGGTAGGGCTTGCTGGCCGGGGTCGTCGGTGGCTGCCCCAACCCGCTACCCCCAGGAGCGGTGAGTGACGAGCGTCCGCTGCGCTTCGGCGGCGCTGACGTAGGGGCGGTCGGCGAGGAAGCGGCGGGCCTCGTCGACCGCGTCCCGCGACGAGTAAGAGCTGGCCGTCCGGCGCATGTGGTGGCGAATCGGGGTGGCATCGACGATTCCGATCCTCCAGCCACGCTGCTGCGCGATCGCGCCCCAGTGCGCGTCAAGGCCCCAGCCGAAGCGCAGTGGGGGGAACGGCAGCAGCGCCTCGAAGGTGACGTGGGCGAAGGCGACGAGCGGTCCGATCTCGACGAACGACGTCTCCCTGACGACGCTGGCCGGGCGGCGCCTGGTCACCTGCCATCCGGCGTGCGAGCGCTGCTGGTGCGCGGGCTGCGCGAGTCGGAGCTGGAAGCGCTCGGCGAGGAACAGGAACGAGTCGAGGAAGCCGTCGGGCAGCGCGACGTCATCGTCGACCAGCACCAGCCAGTCGAACGGGTCCGGCGGGTTGTCCGCTAGCAGCGCGTTGAAGTTCTCAAACCGCCCGCGGCTCCCGGCCGCGGCGCTGGCGAAACGGACATCGTGGCGCGATTCCAGCAGCTGGCTCCTGGTGCGGGCGAGCAGGTTGGGCACGTCGGTGCGGTCGATGCCCAAGGCCAGCACGCGGCGGCGCGGCCAGCGCGCGGCCGCCCGCGGCAATCGCCAGGGCCGGGCACGGGCGATCGCCCCGGCGTTGGCGAGCGCGTCGGCGACCGTCGCGCGCGTCGTCGCTCGCACGCCCCACACCTGGCCGCTGGTTCCCGAAAGGAAGTCGTCGCTCGTCGCGCTCACTCCGCCGGCTCCGAGAGCGCCTCGCGGACCCGGCCGGCGGCGTGGGCGCTGAGCACAACCCCGATCGCGCAGCGCCGGCGGACCACGTGCCACGCGCAGCCCGCCAGCGTCCTCCACTCGCCACGGAGCTCGGGCGCGCTGCCTTTGCGCAGGTCGTTGCGTCGCGCGCTACGGCCGAGGCCGTAGGCGGCACGAGACAGAGCCCGCACGGTCGCATCGTTCCGCGTCCGGCGATGCGCGACCGCGGCCCCGGCCAGGTAGCGCACGCGCCCGCCGCCCGCCACGTACCGACGCTCCCACTCCTCCTCGTCGCCGCGCAGACCGACGATCGACTCGTCAAACCGACCGACGGACTGAAACGCCCGCCGCCGCACCGCCATGTTCGCCCCCCACACGAACGGGACATCGCGGTCCTCGGGGCCGTAGTCGAGTGTGGTGATGGGCGCCGGCTCCCGCCCGCAGGCGCGCGGGCCACCGCCCTCGAGGTGGGCGCGGATCGGACCGCCGAAGACGTCGTGATCGGTGGCGCTCGCCGCGCCCAGCAGATAGGCATCGAGCCATCCCGGCGACACCGCGGTGTCGTCGTCGAGGAAGATGATCAGCTCGGCCGCCGCCGCCGCCACGCCGACGTTGCGGGCGGCGTTGAGGCCCGAACGGACGGGCAGGGTCTCGAGCCGGGCACCGTAGCGATCGGCGACGGGGGCCGTATCGAGATCGATCCCGTCGCTGACCACGATCAACTCGGCGCCAGCCCCGTGGACCTGCGGCATGACCGAGGCGAGCGCCACGTCGAGGTAGTCCGGCCGCCGGTGGGTGGGGATCAGGATTGAGGCCAACACCAGGTCGCGAACGTAGCGCGGCCCGGGCCGCGCCCACCACTTAGACTTGCCGCGCTTCCCGCCGATGCCTGACCAACTGCCGCCCGAAGGCGGTCATGAAGCGCGGGTTGTAGCGGAGGTACCGCCGCCACAGGCGACGCGGTTCGTGGGCGAGCCGGTAGGACCACTCGAGACCGGCTCCCTGGAGCCAGTTGGGCGCTTGGGGCACCAGACCGGCGTGGAAATCGAACGCCGCCCCGACGCCGATCAGGACCGGTGGCTCGAGCAGCGGGCGCATCGTGGCCATCCACTTCTCCTGCTTGGGCACGCCGATCCCCACCCAGACCACGTCGGCTTGCGAATCGTTGATCTCGCGCGCCACCGCTTGACGCTCGCCGCCAGTCAGCAGGCGATGGGGAGGGGAGTACCCGCCCACGATCTTCACTCCCGGGAAGCGTTGGCGCAGGTTGAGGGCGAGCTGCACCAGCGCTCCCTGATTGCGCCCCCCATACAGGTAGAAGCGCTGCCCGGTGGCGGCGGCCCGGGCACACGCTTGCGACATCAGCTCGGGCCCGTACACCCGTTCGGCGAGTGAGTGGCCGAGTGCGTTGATCGCCCATACGAGCGGTTGTCCGTCGGGAACGTTGATCGCGGACGAGCGGAGCGCCGCGCGCAACTCCGCGTCTTCGCCCGACGCCATCACCGTGTGGACGTTGCACACACACGCGTAGCTGAGCTCGCGTGCCGCGACCGTCGCCTCGATCCAGTCGAGCATCCGTGCGTAGTCGGTCAGGGCTAGGGGCACGCCGACGACCTCGACCGTGGACGGCGAGCGGCGCTCGTCGCCATGGGTCGACAGCGATCCCTGGGGGAACATCGGTTGACTGATGATCGGTCGGCTTTCCGCGGAAATGGCGCTAACGAAACGGTGGTCTACGGCAACGTAAGGCTAATCGCGCTTCAGGTTTATCAACGAGACCCGCCCGTGCGGGTTGCGCGGTTTCCCGCCGCTCCGGTCCACGGCCCTTCTGGTCTGTTCTGACGGCGGCCGCAGCGCTATGCTTTCCGTTGACACGGACGTCGCTCCGGCCCGCGAGCATCGCCCCCTTTCTCGCGGGTCTCGGACGGCCCCCAGCCCTACCAGGGTCGTCCTTCGGTCGGGCCCGTGCCGTGCAACTGTGCGGCGCGGGCCCGCCACACTTGGCGGCGCCGGTCGGTGGCGCCGCGCGGTGGCCCGGCTCGCTCTAACCTGCTCGCCCGATGAACTCCGTCGTCACCGGAGGAGCCGGCTTCATCGGCTCGAACCTCGTCGACGCGCTCCTCGCGCGCGGCGATCAGGTGACCGTGCTCGACAACCTCTCGACCGGCAAACGCGACAACCTCGAGGGCGCCCTGGCCGCCGGAGCCACGCTCCGAGTCGCCGACATCTGCGACGGCGCCGCCGTCGCCGAGGTGTTCGCGGCGGCGCGGCCACAGCTCGTGTTCCATCTCGCCGCCCAGATCGACGTGCGCGCCTCGGTGGAGCATCCCGAACTCGACGCGGCCGCCAACGTGCTCGGCATGATCGCCGTGCTCGAGGCGGCGCGGGCAAGCGGGGCCGCGCGCGTGGTCAACAGCTCAACTGGCGGTGGCCTGTACGGCGATGCCGATGTTCTGCCCACCCCCGAGGACCATCCGATCCGCCCCTTGGCTCCCTACGGGCAGGGCAAATACGCGGCCGAGGGCTACTGCGAGCTGTACGGGCGCCTCCATGGCCTGTCGACGGTCTCGCTCCGCTACGGCAACGTCTACGGGCCCCGTCAGGACGTGCACGGGGAGGCCGGAGTGGTGGCGATCTTCTGCGGACACGCGATCGAAGGACGAGGGCCGACGGTGTTTGGCGACGGCCGCCAGACGCGGGACTGGGTCGAGGTCAGCGATGTCGTGCGGGCCAACCTGCGCGCGGCCGAGGCAGACCTCACGGGGCCGGTCAACATTGGGCACGGACGCGAGACCTCTGTGCTCGAGCTGCTCGACGCGCTGCGCGAGACCGCCGGCGCGGTCGCGGTGAGTGAGCCGAGCTTCGCTCCCGAACGGCCCGGCGAGGTGCGGCGCAGCTGTCTGTCGGTGGCTCGCGCTCGGCGCGAACTGGGTTGGGAGGCGTCCGTCGAGCTGCGCGACGGCCTGCGCCGGATCCTCAGCGGTCTTTAGACCATATGGAGGTTGTCGTCCGGCCTGGCTGATGTAGTCGGCCGGTCCCCCCACGCGATCGTGGGGATTTTGAAGCTGCGCGGGCTGGACCCCGCGCGGCGGACCACAACCACATAGAGGAGCCGACCATGGCGAAGGTTCGCAGTTGGGTTGGTCTTGACGTGCACGCGCGCTCGGTGCTCGCTGTGATGATCGACGGCGAGTCGGGCGAGCTGCGCTCGCGACGGCTGTCTGGGGCAACGAGCGAGGTGGTCGAGTTCTGCTGTTCGCTGCCGGGGCCGACGCGCGCCGCGTATGAAGCCGGCCCGACCGGCTACGGGTTGGCGCGGGCGCTGGACGCGGCCGGGGTGGGGTGTGTGGTCGCGGCGCCGGGGAAGATCGAGCGGCCGGCCGCGGACAAGGTCAAGACCGATCAGCGCGACGCTGAGCGAGTGTTGCGCTTGTTGATGATCGACGGGCTGCACCCGGTGCGGGTTCCGAGCAGCGAGGAGGAAGCGCTGCGCGATGTCGTCCGCGCCCGGGAGGCGGTCCGCGGTGATCTGATGCGCGCGCGGCAGCGGCTGAGCAAGCTGCTGTTGCGCCACGACGTCCGCTACGAGGACACCGCCAGCGCCTGGACGATCCGCCACCGCTCGTGGCTGACGAGCATCGATCTGGAGCAGCGCGGCGCGCAGGCGACGCTGTTTGAGTACCTCGGCGCGATCGACGCGATCGTGATCCGCCGCGACGCGCTCGAGCAAACGATCGCCGAGCTGATCCCCGGCTCGCCGTGGGAACAGACCGTCGCGAGGTTGCGGTGCCTGCGCGGGATCGACACGCTATCCGCGGTCGGGCTGTGCGCCGAGGTCGGCGAGTTCGAGCGGTTCGCGAAAGCCGGACAGCTGATGAGTTACCTCGGTCTGACCCCGTCCGAGGACACCAGCGGCGAGAAACGCCGGCAAGGAGCGATCACCAAGACCGGCTCGCGGCACGCCCGCCGCCTGCTCGTCGAGGCAGCCTGGCACTACCGCCGCGCGCCCGCGAAGGGCCAGACACTCACACGCCGCCAAGCCGGGCAGCCCGCCCACATCCTCGAGATCTCCTGGCAGGCTCAACGACGTCTGCACAAGGTGTGGCGACGACTCGACACTCAGCGCGGCAAGCGCCGCACGATCGTCGCGGTCGCCGTCGCCCGCGAGCTCGCCGGCTTCTGCTGGGCACTCGCGAACGCCGCCTAATCCCGACCCATGCACCACGTCGGCTGAAGAGGCGGCAGGAACCATCTGGCCACCACGCGCGAGAGCATCCGCGATCTAATCATGAGCAGCCCCTCCGGCCACGCTCGATCTTAGACAGCCGGGCTCTCACGACGAAAACCGGTCCTGCGGAGACGGTAACCAACCCGTGCACCCGCGTATAAGAGTCTGACCGCGCGTCGCGCACCAGCCAGACCTGCCGCCCCTCCAGCCGACAAGATGCCCGCCCCGTGCGGGCATCCGGTGGTTAAGCCCTTGACAACCGGACCTCCATAAGAGTGATCCATGCGCCCCTGGCGGGGCCCACCCGGGACGGATGAAAATGTTGTTGCGCCGCTGGCAGCGCTGACGCGCGGTTGCTGCAATCTCGCCGACCGTCTTGGTTGACGTCGGCCTAGCTTGGTGCCAGCGAGCCCGATTAAGAGTGAGACGCGAGAGTCTCGGGCACCCCGAACTGTTGCCTTGAGCACGTGATTCAGATTCCACAGCATGAGGCTCTCCCGGGCGGTCTTCCGTGTCATCCGACCCTTGGGAGGGGTTCATGGATCGTTTGATCGAGCGCTGCTCGATGCTGGATATTCACAAGTCGCAGATCACCGCGTGCGTCCGGGTTCCCGACGATGCCGGCGGGCGGCGGCAGGAGATCCGCGAGTTTGCCGCCACCACCGCGGGGCTGCTGACGTTGGCGGACTGGCTGCGCAGCTGGGCGGTGACCGTCGTCGGGATGGAAGCCACCGGCGTCTACTGGCGGCCGGTGTTCTACCTGCTCGAGGACGAGTTCGAGTGCCGGCTCTACAACGCCGCCCATCTTCGTCACGTCCCCGGTCGCAAGAGCGATGTCCAAGACGCCGAGTGGGGGTGCCAGCTGATCGAGCACGGGCTGGTGCGGCCAAGCTTGGTGCCGGAACGGCCGCTGCGCGAGCTACGCGACCTGGTCCGCTACCGCAAAGCCAAGATTCAGGAGCGCACCCGCGAGGTGCAGCGGGTCGAGAAGACCTTGCAGGACGCCGGGATCAAGCTGTCCTCGGTCGCCTCCGAGGTGCTCGGCGTGTCCGCCCGCAAGATGCTCGACGCGCTGATCTCCGGGACTCACGACCCCGAGGTGCTCGCCGACTTGGCGAAGGGTGCGCTGCGCAAGAAGATCCCCGCGTTGCGCGAAGCGCTCCAGGGCCGCTTCACCGGCCACCACGCGCTACTGATCGGGCAGATGCTCGCGCAGATCGACTTCCTCGACGAAACGATCGCAACGCTATCTGAACGGGTCGAGGAGCTGACCGGCCCTTTCTCCCGTGAGATCGAGCTGTTGGACACGATCCCCGGGGTCGACAAGCGCGCCGCCGAGATGCTGCTCGCCGAGATCGGACCGGACATGAGCCGCTTCCCGACCGAGCATCACCTCGCGTCCTGGGCCGGGCTGTGCCCCGGCCAGCGCGAATCCGGCGGCAAGAAGCACTCCGCCGCCACGCGCAAAGGCTCCAAATGGCTGCGCGGCACCCTCACCGAGTCCGCCAAGGCCGTCGTGCGAACCAAAGGCACCTACCTCTCGGCCCGGTACCACCGGATCAAAAGCCGCCGCGGACATGCCAAAGCCACGATCGCGACCGGCCACAAGATCCTCACCGCCGCCTACCACGTCCTCCAGCGCGGCGTCCCCTACCACGAGCTCGGCGAAGAATTCTTCTACCGCCGCGACACCGAGAACACCGAACGCTATCGCCGACGGCTCGTCAAACAGCTCGAACGCCTCGGCCACCAAGTCACCCTCCAACCCCTACCCCAGGCCGCCTGACCGCCACTCGTTACCGACATCGCAAAACGGCCAAGGAGGCTGTCGAACCCCAGGCGCTGCCGCTCCCCCCACGGCTATTTTCGATTCAGGTTAGGGCCCGTAGGAAATCCCTCCGCACCCTTAGTCGGCGGCCCCGCTAGCGCACGCGGACGTAGAGGTACCCCGGCACCTGCGGGAGCTGCTTGAAGTTTCGGGTGAAGTACGACACGAGCGAATCCGTCCAGGGGATCCTGCGGTTCGTCCACCGGTCGCACCCCGGTGCGCGCGGGGGGCCGCAGTTGAGCCACACGTACTGAGCCTTCTCGAACGCCGACATCCACACCGCGTCGACCGCCGGGTACTGACCGGCGCCGGTGGATGCATTGCGACCGCGGGACAGGGACATGTCCGTGGCGATCGGGTCCACGATCGCCGCGCACCCGGGCACGTTGGAGATGAACCGGTCGCCGGCGATCGTGAACGATGACTCGTCGGTGAGGACGCACGAGCCGGCCGGGATGTAGCGGTCGTCGACGACCGGGGGACCGCCGGCCTTCAGGGGTGCCTCGGAATGGAACTGGTGAACCGTCGAGAGCACGACCCCGAGGGCCACCAGCCCGGTCAGCGGCACGATCATCGCCGCGGGGCTCGCCAGCAGCCCGGAGCCGGCGTGGAGGCGGCCGCTGAGGACGTTGACCAGCCGCGCGGTGGGCAGGGCGAGCGATAGAGCCAGGAACACCGCGAAGAACGTCGCGTAATGCGGGTAGTAGTCGTCGGGCAGCATGAACGCGACCAGGGCGAGTCCGAGGGTCGCCACCGCAAACCACTCGATTGGCGGCGGAGCGCGGCGGCTCAGCAGCCAAGCCCCTACGAACACCACCGCCACGTACGCCAGCATCACGAGCGCCGCCGCGACTATGTGCCGGCCGGCATGGGGCACGTCCGCCAGCCCGAACAGGCTGAACAGGCGCGTCCTGACCGGAACCCGCGTCAGCTCGGTCTGATGCAGCTGCGCGCCGACCACGCTGTCGAGGAAAGCGTTCGGAGCTTCGAGAAAGAAGAACGCCACCGGTATGCAGAAGCCGGCAATCACGCCGGACGCGAAGATCAGAGCTCGGCGCAGCGACTCGCGGTGCCATAGCAAGGCCAGCAGCACGAGTGCGGGAAAGATCGCCCAGACCTTAATCGCCCCGGCCAGGCCAAACACGAGGCCACCCCACAACACCCGCCGGCGTCCGGTGTTCAACTCGTCGCCCGCGAACATGATCAGCGCGCCGATCAGGCAGAACAGGACCAGATACGGCTCGAGGAACACGGTGTACGACGCGCCGATCGCGTCGGGGAAGATCGCCAGCACCCCGCATGTGATCGCGGTGGCCAGGAGCCCCCGGTGGCGGACCAGTAGACCGCCCAAGGTGACGCTGGCGGCTCCGACGCACACGGTCAGCAGCCGGGCGATGGCGAAGCCGGTGTCGGTGCCCAGCGCTCGGGCCAGCAGCCCCACGGGCGAGAGCAGCAGGATGATCCCCGGCGGCTGCACGAACGCGAAGTCTCGGTACGGGAGCATCCCGTCGGCCAGCCGGATCGCGCTGCCGAGGTACTCGCCGTCGTCGTACTGGGTTACGCCCAGCAGGTAACCCGGACGGAGGAGCAGGTAGAGCCGGAGGGCGAACCCAACCATCGTGGCCGCCGCGATGACCGCCCACACCCAGGTCTGCTTGGAAGCGATCTCGGTGGTGCCATCCGCAGCTACGGCGATCGTCGTCGTATTTGCGGAAATCGCCCCTCAGTTCCTATAGATCCTCGGCCACGCGCGGTGCCTCGCGGGTGAACGTCCACCAACCAAGGACAAATACGGCCGGAATCGTGGCCAGCGCGATCATCGCCGGAATCAGCCCGGCGGCCGACACCAGCGGCGGGAAGTTGACGACGTCAGTCGGGTCGATGAAGCAGTGCCCGACCTGTGTCATCAGCGCCGCGACCGGGTTCAGCAAGACAAGGTGCACGAGTCCCGGGGAGAAGCGTTTGGCGATTGAGTGCGCGGTGAACATGATCGGCGACACGTAGAACCAGGCCTGAAGCAACACCTCCCAGATCGGTTGCACGTCGCGGAAGCGCACATACAGCGCGGACAGCAGCATCCCGATCCCCGTGGCCAGCACGATGAAGCCGAACACGATCGGGATCATCTCGAGCCACCTCCACGTCGGCTGGATCCCGTTCAGCAGCGCGAACACGATCACCGCGATGAAGTTCATACCCAGGTTGAAGCACGAGGTCAGCGATACCGAAAGCGGCACGACCATCCGCGGGAAACGGACCTTGCGCAGCAAGGGCTCGCGCACCACGAGACAAGTCACGCAGTTGCCCGTCGCCTCGCCCAGGTAGGTCCACAGCACGATTCCGGTCAGCAGGTAGACCCCGTAGTGGGGGATGCCCTCCCCGATGCGGATGATCTTGGTGAAGAAGAAGTACAGAACCCCGAAGAAGAAGAGCGGCCGCATCAACGACCACAGATAGCCCAGGGCCGAGCCGTAGTAGCGCAGCTTGAACTCGCTCCGCGCCAGCGTGGTGGTCAGCTCGATGAATCGCCGGGCGTCTCCGCCGAGCGCGGAGGGGCCGTACCGCGGAGTCGGTACCGCCTCGGTGCTCATCCGGGCTCGATCACGAACGTGTGGGGAAGGTCCACGACTCCGCCCCCGGCCTTGCTGGCGTGGACTATGACCGAGCTGATGTCCTCGAGCTTCTCGTACGCGTCCGCGCCCGGGCCGTCGCGGCTGATCGTCGCGGTGAGGTGGTACCGCCCAGGCGCCAGGTAGTTCTCGAAGTTGATCCGGGCGGTCACGTGCTGTCCGGCACGGAAATGCCCGGTGGGACCCATCGTGAGCTTCGAATGGGCGACGAACGCCACCCGCCCGAGCTCATCGAACAGTCCGATCGAGAACATCGGATTCTCGACATCGGCGTTGAACCGGGCGTCGATCCGCACGCAGCACGGTTCGCCCTGCGCGGTCGAGACGATCTTCTCCCCCTCTGGCGACTCGAAGGCGGCGCTGAGGATCTGCACATCCGGCAGGGGCCCCGAGACGGCGCCAGCGGGCTCTTCGTGGCTGTCGGGGCGCTGACGGGCGAAGTTGATCTCGTTGTAGCGGCGGGCGATCGCGGTCGGCTTACCGATGTCGACCACATCGCCCCGCTCGATCAGCATGGCGCGGTCGCAGAACCGCTCGATCGCGGACATGTCGTGGGTCACGAACACGATCGTCCGCCCGGCAGCCTTGAGTCGGGTGAACTCGTCGTAGCACTTCTGCTGGAACGCGGCGTCGCCGACCGCCAGGACCTCGTCGATCAGCAGCACGTCCGCGTCGACCTGGATCGCGATCGCGAACGCAAGTCGCACGTGCATGCCGGAGGAGTAGTTCTTCAGCTTCAGGTCCATGAAGTCCTGGAGCTCGGCGAACTCGACGATCGGGTCGAACCGGGCCCGCGCCTCACTACGGGTCAGCCCGAGCATGATCGCGTTGATGATCACGTTGTCACGGGCGGCGAGGTCAGGGTTGAAGCCGACGCCGAGCTCGATGAATGGGGCCAGCCGTCCCTGGATGGCGATCTCGCCGCTGTCGGTCGTGTAGATCCCCGCCAGGCACTTGAGCAGCGTGCTCTTCCCGCTGCCGTTGCGGCCCACGATGCCGAAGAACTCGCCCTGAGCGATCTCGAGGCTGACGTTGGTCAGCGCCCGGAAAGCGTCGCGTTCGCGGGCTTTGACCGGATGCAGGACGCGCTCTTTGAGCGTGTGGTATTGCTCGCGCGGGACTCGAAAGGTCTTGCTGACGCCCGAGACCGACACCGCAGTGACCGAGGCCCGGCGTGCCCGCTCGAGTTGCCCCTGGACCGAGTCGCTGACAATCACGCTCACGGATCCGGACGGTATCAGCGAGATCTCACGACCGGACCAGCATGTATCTCGGACAATTCGCTCGATACGCTGCCCGAAGCCATTGCGGGCCGATGCTCTACCCATAAACCGCAGCCGCGAGCTGATCAGGGATGTGATCGGGGCGCCGTCAGACTTGGCGCTCGTGGTTGCCGCGCGAGACGTCGGTGACGAGCTCTCGGCCAGCGGCGCGCGGGCGCTGCTGGCCGGCATTCCCTACCGCGAACTCGCGCTCGATCAGCTGTACGGGACGCGCGGCCACACGGCTCTGCTCCTGGGCAGGGGCTTCAGTCGCCAGGACCACGAAGTGATGCCGCGGGCGCTGGCGGTCGCGGAGCTGCGCTTCCAACGCGTGATCGTCCTGCCCTGCGCGCTGGACCCGACCGACGACGTGGTCCATCGCGCGCTCAGCCGCAGCCGGGCGACCGTGTTCGCCTCCGACCCCGAGTCCTACCGGCAGATCGAGCCGTTGTGCGAGGCTCGGCTGGCCCACGATTGCGCGTTCTTCCTGGAGCTGCCCGGCGATCGAACCGGCGGATCGGGGGAGCTGGCCGCGCTCGGGGAGGACCTCGGCGCGGCCGACGCGCCGGCGCTGCTGCGGGCGATCGCCGAGAGCCAGGAGGTTCGCACCGACCGGGTCCGGGTGATGATCGCGGCGGCGCTGATGGGCAAGCCGGTGCGGTATCTGCGGGGCCCCGACCACGAGCTCGAGGCGCTCGCCCACCACTTCCTCGATGGCTACCCGGTTACCGAGATCCCACCCGAGCCTCCAGGCCCCGTAGGTCCAGCTCCGCTCGACGAGGCGGCGCAGCGCACGCTCGAGCTGCTCCAGACCGCGGCACCTGCCGCGCCGGCGCAGATCGCAGCCATCGCGGACGAGCTCGCGGAGGCGAGGATCTCGGTGGTGATCTTGACCCAGGGTCGTGCCGCGCACCTCCATCGTGCGCTTGACTCGATCGCCCGCAACGACGCCGCGCTCAGGACGATCGTGATCGACGACAACTCGGCTCCGAGCGACGCCGAGGCGATACGGGCGGTGTGCGCCGCCCACCCTGACGTCATGCTCCGGCGCTCGGAGCGGAGTCTCGGCAGCACCGCCGGGCGGAACCTCGGCGTCACCTTGGCAGGAGGCACGGAGTTCGTGTTCTTTCTCGACGACGATGCCGAACTTATTCCGGGAGCGCTCGCGCACCTGCTCGCCGTGCTGGACGGCCACCCGGAGGCCGGGGCGGTCTCGGCCACGCTGATCCGCCCGGATGGGACGTTGATCTACGCCGGCGGCAAGATGCACGTGACGGACGAGCTGGCGATCTTCGAGCTGACCGGAGATGGGGAGCCATTCGTCGCCACGGCGCGAGCGCCGAGCGGGGCGACGGGCTGGGTCCCGTTCACGGCGCTACTGGTCCGTCGCGAGCTATTCGAGAAATTTCCGATGGACGAGGGGATCGAGCGCTACCTCGGTGACAACGAATGGTGCTACCGCGTCTCGCGCGACCGCCGCGCCTGCTTCTGGTACTCGCGGGAGGCGCTGGTCCTGCACGATCTGAGGCCCAAGCACCGGCCGGGAGCGGACTGGGGGTCTCGCTCGAGGATGATCGAGCTGCTGAACAGCCACGCCCGTTTTTACGCGCGCAGCGGCTTGCTCCTCGGGCCGTGGCTGTTCGACCATGTCCCCGAGCTGCGTGCCGCGGACGGCACCTGGGACGTGGCCGGAGGGAGGTTGCTGATGGAGCTGCTGATGGCCAAGGGCCCCGACTGGACGTTCATGGCCTGGATGAACGGGGACTTGGAAGGCATGTTGACCGGCAACACGACGCGGGCGGATCTGGAGGCCGAGCGCAAGCGGTTGGTGCAGGAGGGGATGACCTTCAGGCGGCAAGCGGCCCTGATGCGCGCCCAGGCGGCTCACGACGCCAGCACGATCGCCACGCTCGACAGCGCGCTGAACGAAGCCAACGGCCGCCTGAGGCGCGTCGACGGCTCGGTCAGCTGGCAGCTGTTCCTGCGCTTGCGCCGGCGGACCTTCGCCGTGCTTGGTGGCGAGGAGTCCCCCGGGGTGGCCGCGCTCCAGCGAGCGCTGCGGGTGACGGGGCGCCGCTTCAGCCTCACCGGCCCCAGTTCACAGAGGTCGCAGACGAGCAGCCGGCTGCGTGGGCCTTCGCGCCTGCCCGAGGTGGAGTTGCCCACCGCCGAGGATCCCGACGTCTCGATCGTGATCCCCCTGTACGCCCATGCCGGGCTCACGGCGGCCGCGCTCGAGTCGATCGCCGAGCACACCGGCCACCTCCCCTACGAGGTGATCCTCGTCGACGACGCCGCCGACCAGCGGACCAAGCAACTGCTGGGCAAGGTGCGTGGCGCGCGGATCCTCGTCAACGATTCAAACCTCGGCTACCTGCGCAGCGTCGAGCGGGGCGCCGCCGCCGCGCGCGGAAGCTGGCTGGTCCTGTGCAACAACGACATCGAGGTCCAGCCGGGATGGCTGGCGGCCCTGGTCGACTGCGGTGAGTCGGCGGACGACATCGCGATCGTGGCGCCGAAGTTCCTGGCCCCGGACGGCTCGCTGTCGGAGGCGGGCGCGATCATCTGGCGGGACGGAACCGGCGCCAACTACGGTCGCGGGGACGATCCCGGCTGCTGCCACTACGAGTACCGGCGCGAGATCGACTACGGCTCGGCCGCCGCGCTGCTGGTGCGAAGGGACTTCTGGGAGGAGGTCGGCGGGTTTGATGACCGCTTCCTGCCGATGTACTACGAGGACACCGATCTCTGTTTCGAAGCCCGCCGCCGCGGATTGCGGGTCCTCTACGAGCCCCGCGCTCAGGTGATCCACGTCGAGGGCGCGACGGCGGGCACCGACGAGAGCGCATCTCACAAGCGCCACCAAGAGAGCAACCGGCCGAAGTTCGTCGCCAAGTGGAAAGCGGTTCTGTCGGCCGAGCACTTGCCCGACCGACCCCGCGATCTCTGGCTGGCCGCGAACCGGCACCGCAGACCGCACGTGCTGGTCGCTGACCACCGCGTCCCGACCTGGGACCGGGATTCCGGGGGGTTGCGGATGCGCGGGCTGGTCGAGGCCCTCGTCGACCTCGGCTGTCAGGTAACCCTGATGCCGGACAACCTGGTGGCGATCGAGCCGTATACACGCGAGTTCCAGCGCCTCGGGGTCGAGGTGATCTACAACGTCGACGTCCGCGCGACGCTCGGCATGATCGGACCGACCCTCTCGCTGGCGATCCTCAGCCGACCGCAGGTGGCGAGCCACTGGCTCCAGCTGGTCAGAGAGACCGCCCCGACGGCGCTCATCGCCTATGACACGGTCGATCTTCACTGGGTGCGGGAAGCGCGGCGCGCCGCCCTGGCCCAGGGCAACGGAGCCCAGCCACCGGCCCTGGACCCGAAGGTGAAGGCGATGCGCGAGCTCGAGCTGGCGCTGATCCGGGCCACCGACATGACGCTCGTGGTCACCGAGGAGGAGCGGCGACAGGTTCTCTCCGACGAGCCCGAGGCCGTCGTCGAGGTGTTGCCGAACGTGAACACAGTGCGGATCACCGTGCCTCCCGCGGCCGAGCGGGCGGGGGTCGTGTTCGTGGGCGGCTTCGAACACCCGCCGAACACGGACGGCGCCCTGATGCTCGTACGAGAAGTGATGCCGCTGGTGTGGAACCGGCTGGGCCCGGTTCCGGTCACGATCGTCGGCGCTGATCCCCCGCCCGAGGTGCAACGGCTCGCCTCGCGGCTGGTCTCGGTGGCGGGCTGGGTACACGACCTCGACCCGGTGCTCGACGGCGCTCGCGCGCTCGTCGCCCCGCTCCGCTACGGGGCCGGGATGAAGGGCAAAGTGACCCAGGCGATGGCGGCCGGTTTGCCGGTGGTGACGACGCCGATCGGTGCCGAAGGGCTCAGCGCGATCGACGGCGAGCATCTGCTGATCGGCGGGGACGCCCGGGAGCTCGCCGAGCGCGTGGTCCGCGTGCTCGAAGACGGGGAGCTCTGGCAACGGCTCTCGCGCGCGGGGCAGCAGATCGCGACCGAGCGGTTCTCGGCCGCGGTCGTGAACGAGCGGCTCGGCGAGCTACTCGAGCGCGCAGCCCCGCTCCGAACCGAGCCGGTGGCAATCCGGAGCGGATGAGAGCGATGGTGCCGACGGCGCGACGGCCGGTCACGCCTGGGCGTGGGGTGGAGGCGATCGTCGAATGGGCCGACCGCCGCTCAGCGGCGTTTTGGGGGCTGGCCTCGATCACCGCGGTCGCGGTCGCCCTGCGCGTGTTCTTCCTCGTCAGTTACCGCCCCGGGCTGATCGGCTACTCGGACACCGCCAACTACCTCCTGTATGCGCGCGGGGCCGTGTTCGGAGATCCCGTCAGGGTCGCAGGCTATGTCCTGTTTCTAAAACTGTTGCACCTGATCAGTCCCCACTTGATCCTGGTCACCGGGGTCCAACACGCCTTCGGGATTGCCTGCGGAATCCTGCTGTTCGACGCGGTTCGTCGCGGCGGACTGCCGGCGTGGTTGGGTCTCGTTCCGGCCGCCGTGGTGATGCTGGGCGGCTCTCAGTTGATACTCGAGCACACGATCCTCACCGACACGCTGTTCCTGTTTCTGATCACGCTCGCCATGTGGGCGGTCGTGCGCGCATGGACCGGAAGCGGTTGGTGGGCCGTGCTGGTTGGGTTCAGCGCCGGCTGCTCGACGATCGTACGCACGGTTGGAGTGGAGCTCCTACCCGTCACGTTGCTATGCCTGTGCCTCAGGCCGGCGCGGAGCGTCCCGATAGCGCCAGACACTGGTGCCGGAGCTTCGGGTTTCCTCGAGCTGCGGCGGTTGCGCGCGGCGCACCCGGTCCTGGTCTGGCGCTCGGCCACACTGGTGGCCGCAGTCCTCAGTGCGGCGCTGGCGATCGTGCCGTTCCTCGACGCGCACGACGTGGTCACCGGAAGCTTCAACTACACCTCGGAGGGCAACCTGCAGCTTTACGGGCGGGTTGCGCCGTGGGCCGATTGCTCCAAGTTCACCCCGCCGCCGGGAACGGCGAAACTGTGTATCTACGCGCCGGTGGCGCAGCGCGGCGGTTCCCAGGTCTGGGAGTTCAGCTCCACCTCGCCGGTCAGCCGTGCCTACGGCTTCATCCCGCCGAAGGACGCAAACTCGCAGCTCGAAGCGTTCGCCGTGGCGGCGATCGAAGGGCAGCCGCTGACCTACCTCGAGTACGTGGGCCGCGGATTGTTACGGATAATTGACCCGAGCTTTCCCACCTCCCCGTATCCGGGCGTGGGAAACGACGGTTACGGTCCCGGTCCGGAGGGTGACCTGGACTGGTATTTTGGGGTAGGTAGCAACCTGGCTGGGGTGGAGGGGATCATCAACAGCTACTACAAGGATTCGGGGCTCTTCGCCAGGAACGTCGCGTTCTTCGAGGGCTACGATCGCGACACGCGGATCGAGGGTCCCGTGATGGTGGTCCTGCTGATCCTGGCGTTGATCGCGCCGTTTGTCGCGCGCGGCCTGCCCCGAAGACTGGCAATCCTGTTCACTGCCACATCGGCCGTACTGCTCATCGGCCCAATCCTCGTGGTCGACTACGACTGGCGATACGTCGTGCCGGCGCTTGGAGCGCTCAGCGCCTCCGCCACGATCGGCGCGTATGGGACGTGGATCCGTGTCGCGCCGCGCCTGAGGCGGCACACCACCGGCTGAGTACGTGCTTACGGAGCAGGACAAACAGGGCAGGCCGCGTGGCGCCTCGATGACGGCGGTCCGCTCCGCGATGGCCCGGCGGCCTGTGCTTTGGGCGCTCGTGGTGATCATGTTGCTGGCGGTCGCCCTCCGCGTCGACTTTCTCGTGCAGTACCGTCCAGCGCTGCTCGGGTACCCCGACACCGCCAACTACATCCTCTCGGCCCGCCTCGGGTTATTGCACGATCCCTCCCGGGTTGCCGGTTACGTGGCATTCCTCCGGCTGCTGCACCTGTTCAGCCACCAGCTCTTGCTCGTGACGATCGTCCAGCACGCGCTGGGGATCGCCAGCGGACTGTTGCTGTTCGATGCCGTCCGCCGTACCGGGGCTCCGGCCAGCGTGGGACTGATCCCGGCCGCCGTCGTGATGCTTGGCGGATCGGAGCTGCTGCTCGAGCACGCGATTCTGACGGAGGCGGTGTTCATCTTCTGTATCGATCTTTGTCTGTGGGCGATCGTGCGGGCGTGGACGGGCAGCCTGTGGTGGGCGTTGGCGGCCGGCTTGGCACTCGGTGCGGCGACGATCGACCGCAGCACCGGACTCGAACTACTGCCGTTCCTGATCTTGTGTCTGCTGCTGTTGACGCCCACTCGCCGCCCGGGCGCCGCGGCGGCGAACGCCGAGACCTCAGCGGCATCCGAGCCGCCGGTCGAGACGGTCCCGGGCTCGGCGTTGCAACGACTCGGGGCGCACTCGCTGACCTCACACCGGCGGATCGTCACCGCGCTCGCATGTCTTGTCGGATCGGTGGTGGTGATCGTCCCCTACCTCTACCACCATCACTCCCAGACCGGAAGCTGGGGTTTCACGACGTCCGGGGATCTTGCCCTGTACGGGCGAGTCGCGCCGTTTGCCGACTGCAAAAAATTCACCCCGCCGGCCGGCACGGCAGACCTCTGTATTCACCAGCCGGTCTCCCAGCGAGCTGGCTCCCAGGCGTGGGAGTTCAGCCCCACCTCTCCGGCGGTCATCGCCTACGGCGACAAAGCCCACCCGGGAGAGAACAGTCAGCTCGAGTCATTCGCTCTGGCGGCGATCAAGGGCCAGCCGCTGACCTATCTCGAATACGTGGGCAGGGACATGCTGCGGATCATCGATCCTTCCTATCCGAGTTCACCCTACCCCCGGATCGGGAACGCCGGCTATGGCTACGGTCCACAGCAAACGGTGAACATCCTCTTCAGCCCCACCAACACGGTGAGTATTCAACCGCTGGTGTCACGGTATTACAGTTCGTCCGGCGTGGTGGCCGGCGACGTGAGCATCATCACGGGCTGGGAAAAGGCCACGCGGTTGGAGGGGCCCGCGATGGTGGTGGTGCTCCTCCTGGCCATTGTGTCGGTGGTGCTGGCCCCCGGCTTGCCCCGGCGGTTGGGGATCGTGAGCCTCGTCACGGCCGTCGTGGTGGCCGCGGGACCGGTGTTCGTGCTCGAATACTCCTATCGCTACACCGTGCCGGCGTTCGGGCCCTTGACCGTGGCCGCCGCGATCGGCGCCTGGCAGGTATTCGCGCGGGGGTCGGCGATTCTCCGTCGCCGGCGGGCCGCGGCGGTTTAGTGGTAGGCGTACACCTGGAACACTGGTACGCCAGTGCGACCGGTGATCGTCTTGACCAGGTGGAGGTGACCGTGGGTCGCCTTGAACAGGTCACTCGTCGCGAGCGGGAACACGAGCTTGCCTGGTACGTGGGTAACGATCGACTCATCGTCCGCCATCGAGGCCAACCACTTGTTCAGGCCCCGAAGATTCGCCGGGGCCTGGTCCTCGAGGGCATAGCTTATCTCTCGGTACTCGTTGCCCGGGCGTAGTGTGAAGAGCGGGTTGGAGATTCCCCAATCGGCGGTGAACACGACTCCGCCTCGACGGTAGAGATAGTTGCTCAGGCCGTAAATCGCCGGTGACCAGGCCGGATTGCTCGGCTCGACCGACACCGCGCGGAAGTACTTCGCCATCAGCACGCCGTTGTAGGTGAGCGCCGCGATGGCGAGGCAAGCCAGCGCGGCGGTCACGCGGGCATCCCGCCGCAACGTCGTTTGGGCGAGCGCATAGGCGCCGTAGCCGGTGACGATCGTCACAAACGGATAGATCTCGATGTAGTGCCAGCCCGCCGTGGCCTGGGGAGTGATCCAGTTCTGGATCGCGATCAGCACGGTTCCCAACGACATGCAGGCGACGGCGAGGTTTCGAGTCGCCGGTGCGGCCGCGCTCGCCAGCATCCCGGCGGCAAACAACGCGATCACGATCCAAGCCACCGCCGGGCGCGCCCCCACCGGCGCCAGGGCGTAGCCATAGAACCACGTGCCGGACAGGATCGCCTCGGTGCCGTGTGCGAACTGCGGCCACAGAGCGCCCAGCGATGTTCCGCCGCGGATCGGCACCAGCGTGTTGATGTGATCACCGAAGTAATAGGCCGCAAACCCCGCGTAGATGACCGCCAGACCCCCGAGCCAGACCGCCACCCACCGCGCCCGTCCGCGCAGCGACGCCCGATAGCGCACGAACACGATCACCGACGCGGCCGTCACGGCGTTGACCACCCAGATGAAGTTGAGCTTGTTGAACACCCCGAGCGCCAGGCCGACTAGGATCAACACCACCCACCGCAGCCCGGGCGCCCGCGCGAACCGAGCCGAGCACCAGAGGACGAAACACTTCAGCAGTAGCTCGAGGGCCGACGGACCGACGTCGTCGCGGGTCAGCCAGAAGACGCTGTTGTCGAAGCACAGGACGACGAACACGAGGATCGCAACCGGGCGGTTGACCAGGTCGCGCACCGCCAGGTAGAGGAACCCCAGCCCGACCGAAACGGCCAGCACCGCCGGCATCCGGACCGTGGTGGGCGAGGTCCCGAAGACCTTGAAGATCGGCTCGTAGAGCCACGATTTCAGCGCTCCGATGTAGGGGAAGATCATCACCGGGATGCCCGCCACCGAGTGGGCGACGCCGACACCCGGCAGCTGGAGCGTGGCAGCGTTGACGAACAGCGTTTCGTCGTACTGCAGGCCCGGCTCGTCGATTAGGTGCTCGGAAAGGACGATCCGGATCACCAGTAGCGCCGCCAGCAGCGCCCACACGACACGCTCGTCCAGGTTGTTCAGCGCGGCGGCGCGTGACGTCCGGGCGGCTGCGGTGCTGGTCGTCATCCGGCCGCTCTCAAGGATCGTCGCTAGATTGCGCAGCGATGGACATCTCGGAGCTGGTCTCTAGACGGCGACAGTTCGAAAAGCGTCTGGATCGGACGCGGCGAGACGCGGAGGAGGGGATCCCCTGGTACCTGTACGGCATCCTCGACAACGTCGCGCACCTCGACGGCCTCCTCCACGGGCAAAATCGCGACCTCGGCAAGCTGGCGGGAGGCCAGCCGGTGGCAGACATCGGGGGCGCGGACGGTGATCTTGCGTTCATGCTCGAGGCGGTCTGGGGTTGGGATGTCGACATGATTGATACCGCGGCGACCAACATGAACGGCCTGCGGGGGGCGGCGGCGCTGCGCGACGGTCTGGGCTCGAAGGTGAGGATCTACGACATCGACATGGACAGCCAGTTCAGGTTGCCACGGGAGCGTTACGGCTTGCTGTTCGCGCTCGGGCTCCTTTACCACTTGCAGAATCCGTTCTATTTCCTGCGCGAGTTGGCGCGTCGCGGCGATTATTGCCTACTCTCGACCCGCGTGGCTCGCTTCGCCGGCCCTTCCCGCACGCCGGTGGTCGACCTTCCGGTGGCCTACCTGGTCGCCCCCGATGAGACCAACAACGACGCGACGAACTACTGGATGTTCTCGCCTGCCGGGCTGGAGCGGATCGTGTCCCGGGCCGGCTGGTCAGTGCTCGAGCGTTACTCGGTCGGCGACGTGATCGCCTCCGATCCCTCCTCGCCCGACCACGACGAGCGGGCGTTCCTCCTGCTGCGCTCGGTCGCGTGAGTCATGCCGGTGTTGCGAGCGGCGGGGCACTAGCTTTGCGACGGATCCCGACTCGGCTGGCCGGCCCGGTGGTCATCGAAGCCGCCATGCACACCGACGGTCGCGGGTTCTTCCTCGAGTCCTACCGCCGCAGCGTGTTCGCCGAGCTGGGGGTGGGCGACGAGTTCGTCCAAGACAACCACTCGCGCTCCCGACGGGGCATCGTCCGCGGCATGCACTACCAGCAGGGGATGGCGAAGCTGGTCCGCTGCGCGCGGGGCACAATCCTCGACGTGGTCGTCGACGTCCGGCGCCGCTCGCCGTCGTTTGGTCAGTGGGAGGGGTTCGAGCTCAGCGACGAGAACGCCCGGCAGCTCTACTGCCCCGATGGCTTCGCCCACGGCTTCTGCGTCCTCAGCGAGCTCGCCGACGTGGTCTACAAGACCTCGACGTACTACGACCCGACCCTCGAGGGCGGCTTCGCCTACGACGATCCCGCGGTGGGGATCGAGTGGCCGGAGGGGATCGAGCTGATTGTCTCCGAACGCGACCGCCGCGCCCCGTCGCTGGCCGAGATCGCCGACTCCCTCCCGGTGCGCTACGCCGGCTAGCGCGACTCAATACCATCCCGAGAGCCTTTCGCCGATGCGCAACCGTCTCGCCGTCACCCCTGACCAGTACCGCCGCGTCGCCTACATCACGCTCGCCGCGCTGACCCTGATCGTTCTCAGTGGGGCGGCTGTGCGGCTCACCGATTCCGGGCTCGGGTGTCCGAACTGGCCGCGGTGCTACGGCAAGGTCCTGCCGCCGATCTCAGGCCACGCCCTGATCGAGTTCGGCAACCGAGCGGTGGCAGGGATCGTCGGCATCATCACCATTGTGGCCGCCCTGCTGGCGTTCACTCGCCGGCCGTTCCGCCGCGATCTGGCCTGGCTCGCCGTGAGCCTCCCTCTCGGGGTGTTGGCCCAAGCCGTGCTCGGCGGCTACACGGTCAAGGAGCATCTCGCCCCGGGCTTCGTCATGGGCCACTTCGGGCTGTCGATGATCATTCTGATCGCGGCGGTGGCGCTGGCCTGGCGCAGCGCCCACGAGCCAGGATCGCGCCCGCGCCACAGCGACCGCTGGTCGGTGTGGTCGGTCCGGGCGCTCGCGCCGCTCGCGGGCTTGACGATCTTCGCCGGCACGGCCGCCACCGCGGCCGGACCTCATTCCGGCGGCGTGACCGGGCAGCACGTCCACCGGCTCCACTTCAAGGGCGCCGACACCTTGAGCTGGGTCGTCCACCGCCACGCGACGATCGCGGCCATCTTCGGAATCGCGGTGGTCGCGGTATGGCTGCTGCGCCGGCGCCAGGGCGTCACCGAGCGCGATCTCGAACCGCTCACCGTGCTCGGGCTGCTCGTCGCCGCCCAGGGTCTCGTGGGCAGCGTCCAGTACGAGCTGGCGCTGCCGGCCGACATGGTCTGGGTGCACGTGACGCTCGCCACCTTTACGTGGGTGACCGTGCTATGGGCGGTGGCGGCGGCCGGGCGGCTGGTGCCGCGAACGGCCGTCGTGCACGAGTTCGAGCGTCCGGCCCAGTCCGCGCCGGCGAGGTCGATCAGCCGGGCCTAGGAGGGCGTGGCGCCAGGTCGCGGCCCCGGGGGTAGGCGACTCCCCGCCGATGGCGAAGAGATGCCGAAGAACCGCCGCAAAGCGTCGTCGCGACCGGGTACGCTCAGGGCCGGGAGCCAGGTCCGATCGGTGAGGTCAACAGGCGCGCTCGCTACGATCGGCGCAAGCAATGCACACTGAGAACTCCGCAATATCGCCACCGATCCCTGGGCGCGGTGCCGATGCCTCGTTGAGCATTCTCGTCGTCGACGACGAATCCGATCTGCGGGAGATGCTCACCCGCTCGTTCTCCCGCGAGGGACATCGCGTGATGGCGGTCGCCGACGGCCGGGCCGCCATCGATCGGGCCAGCACCGACCACTTCGACATCATCCTGCTCGACGTGGCGCTCGGCGCCGGGCCAGACGGCTATGAGGTCTGCCGCAGTCTCCGCAACCGTCGGAACGTGGTCCCAATCATCATGCTCACCGCGCTCGACTCCGAGGCAGACGCGGTGCTCGGTCTCGAGGCCGGCGCCGACGACTACGTCACCAAGCCGTTCGGGCTCGCCGAACTGCGCAGCCGCATCCGCGCCGTCCTCCGCCGGGCGGGCACGCGGGCGATGGGGGACGAGGTGCTCGTGGTCGGGCCGATCGTCCTCGACCGCGCCCAGCGCGAGGTGGCCTTCGGCGGCAAGGCGGTCCGCCTCACGTTCTCCGAATTCGAGCTGCTCGACGCGCTCATGACCGACCCCGGCCGCTTGCTGAACCGCCAAGAATTGCTGCGCGCGATCTGGGGCGACAGCGCCTACCGCGATCCCCGGGCGATCGACGTGCACATCCGCCACCTACGCGAGAAGCTCGAGCCCGAACCCGACAAGCCGAAGTACATTCTCACGGTCCGCGGGGCGGGGTACCGGCTGAGGGGGCCCTAGTGGCCCAAGGGGCGCTCTAGCGATGCGCCGTCGGCCGTGGCGTGGCGGCCTGGGGCTGCGGGGTCGGATCGTCGGTGCTGTGCTGGTCACGACTGTCGCCACGCTCGCGGTGGCGGCCTTGGCGCTGCTGGGACCGCTCGAGCACAAGCTGCGCGACGCCGATCTGGCCACGCTCAGGACAGAGGTCACAAAGACGACTCCGCAGAGCATGGGCATCGCCAACGCATGGGACCCGGAAAAGGTTCTCGACTATGGGATCTACGGTGTCCACACGGGGAAGGCGACAGGCAAGGTGGCGGAGGAGGGTCTGCGCGTCCGCAATGTCCTGCTCAAGACGGAGAGCGCGCTTCAGCAACGCTACGGGGCGGCTGAGGTCGCGATCCTCGGGCTGTTCAGCTCGTCCGGCGAAGGAAAGCCACTGGTGGTCACTCCGCCTGACTCCAACATCGCGCAATCCGATTCGTATGAAGACGCCACGATGGCGGTCCGGCAACAGGAACCCATATACACGCTCGGCTCCATCGCCGGAGCCGAGTACGCACGGGCGGCAATCCCCTTCACGTTCACCGCCCACACCAATGGGGCAGGACACTGGCAGGAACAGTTCGTACTCGTGGTGCGCAAGCCGCTCGATGATGTCACCGACGCGGTGGCCGCCGTGCGAACCGCCTTCCTCGACGCTGCCTTAGTGGCGGTCGCGCTCACCCTCCTCCTGGCCATCCCGCTCGCCAGCAGAATCGTCCGCCGGCTTCGGCGTCTGCGCGAGGCGGCACTTGAGCTCGGCACCGGGGACCTCGCGGTCGACGTTCCGGTGGACCGCGCGCGGGACGAGGTCGGCGACCTGGCCCGGACGTTCGCCACGATGCAGCATCGCCTCCAACAGCAGGAGGAGGCGCGCCGCGCATTCGTCGCCACCGCCTCCCATGAGCTCCGCACGCCGCTGACCTCGCTCGACGGGATGCTCGAGCTGCTCGATGACGATCTTCAGTCGGGCACGCCGGACCTCGACGACGCCCGTGCCCTGCTCGAGCGCGCGCGGGCGCAGTCGCGGCGGCTGGGCCGGCTGGCGGCGGACCTGCTCGACCTCTCGAGGCTCGACGCGGAAGTCGATCTCCGCTCCGAGCCCGTCGAGCTGGGCGAGCTCAGCCGGGCGGTGATGGCCGAGTTCGACCTCGGGTCAGAGGAGCGCCGGATCCAAATCTCGCTCGATGACGCCGCCGGCCGGGTGTGGGCGCTCGGCGACCCGGGCAGCGTGGCCCGGATCTTGCGCATCTTGCTCGACAACGCGCTGCGCGTGAGCCCGGATGGGGCTGCGGTGAGGGTCGAGCTCTCCAATGGGACGAAGGCGACGCTGACCGTGTGCGACCAGGGCCCCGGCGTCCCGGCGGATGAGCGCGAGGTGATCTTCGAGCGGTTCCAGCGTGGCCGCGAGACCGCCGGCAAGGCGGGCTTCGGGCTTGGTCTCGCGATCGGGCGCGAGCTGGCCGAGCGGATGGGGGGGCAGCTCGTGCTCGACTGCCCCGACACGGTCGGCTCCCGCTTCACGCTACGGCTGCCGGTGGCGACTGCGCCTCAGGCCGAGGCGATCCCGGTCGCGTAAGCGGACCTGGCAGCATCACGGCGATGGACGAACGGTTGATGCAGGCGATGCTCGACGTGGATGAGCATCACTGGTGGTATCGAGGCCGGCGCAGGATCATTCGCGCCGAGCTCGACCGGCTGCCGCTGGGCCCCGGCGCGTGCCTGCTCGACGCCGGATGCGGATCCGGCCGCACGCTCGAGGAACTGCGGGAGTACGGCGAGGTGTTCGGCGTCGAGCTCGATCCCGGCGCGGCGGAGGTCGCGCGCACGCGCGGCGGCTTCGATGTTCGCACCTGCCGCCTCGAGCAGCTCCCCTGGGACGACGCCACATTCGACCTCATCACCTGCCTCGATGTCATCGAGCACACGCCGGATGACCGCGAAGCCTTGCGCGAACTCAGACGCGTCTGCAAGCCGGGCCGGTGGCTGCTCGTCACAGTCCCCGCTTATCAGGCGCTGTGGTCGCTCCACGACGAGGCGAACCACCACTACCGGCGGTATAGCCGCACAATGATGACGGCGGCGGCGCGCGAGGCCGGCTGGCGGGTCACGCGCATGACGTCGTTCAACAGCCTGCTACTAGCCCCCGCGGCCGCGGTCCGGCTCGCCCAGCGCGGGCGCCGCCCCGCCGGGAACTACACGCCCGAGCTCAAGCGCGGGCCGGCGTGGCTCAACGATCTGCTCGAGCGGCCGCTCGCTGCCGAGGCACATTGGCTATCAGGCGGGCGAACGCTTCCCGCCGGTCTCTCGCTCCTCGCGGTGCTTGAGAACGCCGGACCCCGCGCCTAACCGATTCCGATGCTCACGCTGGCCGCGATCATCGGCATTTCGAACAATCTCGGCTACCTCCTGCCGGCGATCATCGGGCTGGAGTCGATGGGCATTCCCTCGCCGGGCGAGACCGCACTCGTCGCCGCGGCCGTGCTGGCCAGCCAGGGCAAGCTCGAGCTGTGGCTGGTGATCCTGATCGCGGCGTGCTCGGCGATCATCGGCGACAACCTCGGCTACTGGCTGGGCCGCAAGCTCGGACGAGAAGTGCTCGAGGCCCCGGGTCCGATGTATGCGCGTCGCGCCCGTCTGATCCGCGCCGGAGACCGGTTCTTCGTCCGCCACGGACCGCCGGCGGTGTTCTTCGCCCGCTGGATCGCGCTGATCCGCTTCGCGGCGGCGTGGTTGGCCGGGATTAACCGGATGAAGTTCACTGCGTTCTTCTTCTGGAACGCCCTCGGCGGGATCACCTGGGCGATCACCTATGGCCTGGTCGGCTACTGCGCGGGCGAAGGCGGGGCGAAGGTGCTGGCCAAGCTCGGGATCGCCGGCGGCGTGTTCTTCGCCCTGCTGATCATCGCGCTCTTCGTGTTCGTCAAGCTGCGCGAGCGGAAAGCCGAACGAAAGCTCGAGCAAGGCCCCGACTCCCCGCCTGATCTGAGCCAGCAGTGAGCCGGCGCGCTACTCAGCGCGATCGCCAGGGGGCTCGAGGTCCAGCGCGCACGAATTGATGCAGTAGCGCAAGCCGGTGGGCGCCGGTCCGTCGTCGAAAACATGCCCGAGGTGACCGCCGCAGCGCTTGCACAGCACCTCCGTGCGCTTCATGAACAGGCTCCTGTCCTCGCGCGTTTCGACGTTGGCCGCGACCGCCGGCTCGTAGAAGCTCGGCCACCCGGTCCCCGAATCGAACTTGGTGTCGGAGCTGAACAGCTCGGCGCCGCAGCCGGCGCACGTGTACATGCCGTTGTCCTTGATGTGGACGTACTTGCCGGTGAACGGACGCTCGGTCCCATGGCGGCGCAGTACCTCGTACTGCTCCGGGCTCAGCTTGGCCTGCCACTGCTCGTCGGTTAGCTCAATCTCATGTCGCGTATCCATGACCGTCACGTTACCGTGGCGGCGGCCGAAACGGCGTGAACAGGCGGGAAATTTGCCGGCGCCGGCAGGGCGGGAGGATGCTGGCGTGGATCCCCGCGCGCGGGCTGGCTTGTGGCCAGATGACCTGGGCAGCGCCGTCTGGGGCGATCGCGACCTGCGAGATGCCGCCCCGTCCGAGGACGATCCCCGAACACCACCTTCGCCCATCTGCCCCCGCGGCGGCGGTCGTGCGCCCGCGGCCACCGCCTTCGGCCAGCCGATGAGCGCCACCGACGTAGCGAGTGTCAGCCCTCTAAACGTCACCCCACGCGGTCCGTGCTCCGAGAAGGTAGCTGGAGTTGGCGGTGGGGTCCGGATCGATCATCTCCATGATCAGCGAGGACCATCCGAACTCGTACGCACCCATACCCCGCCCCGTGTATGGCTGGTAGTACTCACGCAGCCGCTCGCGGCGGACGATCGGTACCAGCCGCGCCACGAGCTCTTCGGCCTGTTGCCGGTAGCCGAGCCGGACCAGCCCGAGCCAGATGAGCCAGGCGCTGTTGATCCAGGTGGCTCCCCGCCAGTATCGCGGGGCGCGAAACAGCATCACCTCCTCCGGCGAGAAGCTCGGGTCGGTGGCGGACACCGACGGGGGCGGAACGGGCAACCAGAAGCGCTTGGGATCCAACAGGTGTTCTTCGACCAGCCGGCGACCGATCGCCTCGGGTAGGTCCGGCAGCGCCAGGGGGGCCAGCGCGGTCCAGGTCAGAGCCGGGGGGCGCTTTGGCGCCGGGCGCGCCATGGGTCCGAACAATCCCGAGCGCTCATCGTACAGGCGCTCGACGATCCTGCCCGTGAGCGACGGCTGTCCGAGCGCCGCTCGCGACAGCGAATAGATCACGTTGGTAAGCACCTCACAACACACCGGCCCGCCGGCGCGAGCGATTCGCGCCAGGTCGTAGCCGAGGCGCCGGTTGCGCCGCACGAGCAACACGAATCCGGGCAGACCGTGGGCGCGGTGGCCCCAGATCGCGTCGAACGGGGGCGAGGCGTCGAGTCCGGACTCGTCGGGCTGGACGATCCAGATCAGGCCGTCGCCGTCGAGATCGCGGTGGGTCGAAAGCCACTCGTGGTGGCGTACGATGCCGGGCTCCTCGGAGGGGTCGCCGACGGCGATGGACCACGCCCATGCCAGCGCCGGCGGTTGGATGCTGGCCGTCGTCGGTGCCTCGGCCGACAGCACGTTGTAGGTGAACCGCCGCGACCCGCTCAGTGGCTGGTTCCAGAAGATCGTGTGACCGATGAAGCCGTCACCTCGCCCAGCGGCCAACAGCGAAGCGAGCTCGCGCCGCGCGCGCGAGCGATCGAAGCGGCGCCAGACGATCGCCGAGAAGCAGGAATCCCAGTACCACTGCCATGGGTATCGAGTCGGACTCGGACACGTGTAGGCGAACGGGACGCCATCGGAATTCCTGAATCCCTCGCGCCAGTTCTGGCGCAGCGTCTCTTCGCAGATCGCGCGGACCGCCGCGTGGTCTTCGGACGTTGACATCGGCGCGGCATCCTGACAGTTCCGTCCGCGTCACGGCCTAGGCTCAGGCGAACCTGTGTTCGTCTCCGCCGCGGTCGCCCCGACTCTTGACGCACCGAGCTGGCTCGAGGAGCTGAATCCCGAGCAGCGCGCTGCTGCCACGCATCCCGGAGGGCCGCTGCTGATCCTGGCCGGCGCTGGCACCGGCAAGACGACGACGCTGTGCGCGCGCGTGGCGTGGCTGGTCAGCCAGGGCGTCTCGCCAGAGCGGATTATGCTCCTGACCTTCACGCGCAGGGCGGCGCGCGAGATGCTCCAGCGCACCCGAACGCTGGTGGCGCTGCCCTCGCGCGACGGTGGCGTGGTCGGCGGCACGTTCCATTCCGTCGGCCACCGGTTCGTGCGTATGCACGCGGCGGCGCTCGGGCTGCCGCCCGGTTTCAGCGTGCTGGACGCGGGCGACGCCGCCGACCTGCTCGACCTGATCCGGGAAGAGCACGGCCACGCACAAAGCAAGCGCCGTTTTCCCAAGCACTCGACCCTGGCCGACATCTACTCGCGCACGGTCAACGCACAGCGTCAGCTATCGGAGGTCATCGCCGAGAGCTTCCCCTGGTGCGAGGAGCACACCGAGCCGATCGCGGCGCTGTTCAAGGCCTACACGGCGCGCAAACGAGCCCTGGCGGTGATCGACCTGGACGACCTCCTGCTGTACTGGCGGGCGCTCGTGCAGGACGAGGTGATCGGCCGGTCGCTCGAGCGCGGCATCGAGCATCTGCTGATCGACGAGTACCAGGACGTCAACGGCCTGCAGGTCGACATCGTCCGCGGCCTGCGCCGCCGCTGCCAGGATGTCACGGCGGTCGGCGACGACCTGCAGGCGATCTACGGATGGCGATCGGCCTCGGCCGAGCACATCCTCGAGTTTCCCGACCATTTTCGAGATGCCACCGTCGTCACGCTGGAGCGCAACTATCGGTCCTCGCAGCCGATCCTCGATACCGCCAACGCGCTCGCCGAGCAGGTCTCGCGCAGGTACCCGCGCCGGCTCCAAAGCGATCGAGAGGATCGCGGCCGGCCCGAGCTGATCTTCTGTCGCGATGAAGCGGCGCAGAGCGTCGAGGTCTGCCAGCGCGTGCTGGAGGCGCGCGAGCACGGCCTCGAGCTGCGCCGCCAGGCCGTGCTCATGCGGACCTCGCACGACAGCGACCTGCTCGAGCTCGAGCTCGCCCGCCGCCACGTCCCGTTCGTGAAGTACGGCGGGCTTCGCTATCTCGAGGCGGCTCACGTCAAGGACCTGATCGCGCTTTTCCGCCTCGTGGATAACCCGGCCAACGAGCTGTCGTGGTTTCGCGTCCTGCAGCTGCTCGAGGGAGTCGGTCCGGTAACGGCGCGGCGGACGCTCGACGCGCTCCTCGCTGGCCCGCCGGAGGATCAGCTCGGCGCGTGGTCGTCGGCGCGCGAACAGCTTCCCGCGGGCGCGAGGGCGCCCGCCGACGCGCTGATACAGGCCCTCCGCCTAGCGCGTGAGCCCGGAACCTCCGCTGGCGTTTCCGCGGAAACGCTCCGCGACGCCGTGGCGCCGTTGATCAAGACCAAGTACCCGGACGGGCTGATTCGGCTGGAGGATCTGGGTCAGCTGGTGGCCGCGGCCCGCGCCGCCAGCGAGCTCAGCCACTTCGTGGCCGAGCTGGCACTCGATCCGCCGCAGTCGAGCTCCGACCTGGCCCAGCCGCCACACCTCGACGAGGACTACCTGGTCCTGTCGACGATTCACTCCGCCAAGGGGCTCGAATGGGAAGGAGTGCACGTGCTCGCGCTCTACGACGGCAACTTTCCCGCCTGCATGTCGGCCGGGTCGAAGGAGAGCATCGACGAGGAGCGGAGGTTGCTCTACGTGGCCCTCACCCGAGCGCGCCGTCGGCTTCACCTGTACGTCCCGCTGCGTTACTACCACCGGCCGAAGGGGATCGACGACGGGCACGGCTACGGGAAGGCGTCGCGATTCTTGACCACCGAAGTGCAGGCCACGTGCGAGGTGATCCGCCCTGGTGAGCCGGAGCAGCTCGCCGCCGAGCTCGGCGGCGCGGGCAGAAGGATCACCGTGTCGGTGGACCGGCTGTTCCAGTAGCTGCGCTCGGGCTGCTCCTCCGTCAGGCGCCGGCGGCCTGGCCTCGGTAGGCCGCCGGCGCCCGCCGATCGCCGGTCTGACCCCGCCTGCGGGCCGGGTGGCTTTAGCCTGTCGCTGCGATGAGCGCCAGGGAGCCCAGGTCGCCGGACTCTCCCCTCAAGACGATGCGGGCCACGCAGCTGTTCAAGACCCCGCGGATCTGGCTTGCTCCCGCGATCATCGTCACCGCGCTCGTGTTCGTGATGACGCTCTTCTATCTCGGCTCGGTTGTGAACCCGTCCGGACACGTACACGGCCTCCCCGTCTCGCTGGTCGACGAGGATGTCGGCGCCACCGTCGGTGGCACCCAGGTCAAATTCGGCCATCAGGTCGCCCAAGGACTCGTCTCGTCGCCGGCCGTCTCGAGCCGATTGACTCTCAACCAGCTCAGTCTGAGTGAGGCCAAGCATGAGCTCGATCTCGGCAAGGAATACGCGGCGATCGTGATCCCGCCTGGGTTCAGCGCCTCGCTGGTGGCCATCGCCGGCGGGCCGGTGCCACCTGGACAGGCGATCACGGCGCCCAAGATCGAGTTGCTGACCAACCCCCGGGCCGGCACGCTCGGCGTCAGCCTCTCGACCGGCATCGCCCAGCCGGCGTTGATGGTGGCGTCGAAGGAGATCGGCCGTCGCCTCTCCCAGTCGAGCCCCGCGGCCACGCAGTCGACCGCCACGAAGGTGGCGCTGGCCAACCCGGTGACGATCGCGACGGTCGCCTACCGACCGCTGCCTTCCGGCACCGCCCTGGGACTGAGTGCGTTCTACGTCGCGCTGCTGACCACCTTCTGCGGCTTCCTTGGCGCGACCCTCGTCCACACCGCGGTGGACGCGGGGCTCGGTTATTCCAGCTCCGAAATCGGACCCGTGTGGCGCCAGCGCCTGCCGGTGCTCATCACCAGGTGGCAAACGCTGCTGGCCAAATGGGGCCTGGCGGTGGTGCTGACCGCGGTCCTCACGGGTGTGATGCTGCTCGTTGCGGTCGGGATCCTTGGCATGAACGCTCCCGATGTCGGGCTCCTCTGGCTGCTGGCCTGGTTTGCCGCCGCCGTCATCGCGATCGGAACCCTCGTCCTGTTCGCTGCCCTCGGAACGTTGGGCCAGCTCGTCGCGCTGCTCTTGTTCGTTTACCTCGCGCTCGCCTCGTCGGGCGGAACCGTCCCGCTCGAGGCGCTATCCGGCTTCTTCCGTTTCGTGGCCAATTTCGAGCCTCTGCGGCAGATCCTCGACGGCGTCCGCGCCATCCTCTACTTCGACGCCCAAGGGCCGGCCGGACTCAACCGAGCCTGGATCGCCACCGCGGTCGGACTCGTGTTCTGGCTCGCCCTCGGCGCCTTGGTCACCACCTTCTACGACCGCAAAGGCCTCTACCGGATGCCGCCGGAGCTGATGGAACGCCTCGGCTACGCGGTGCGCGAGTACCAGGAGGATCTCCAGGCGTCCGCGGAGGATGGTCAGGGGTCGGCAAAGCCGGCGGCCGGCGAATCAGCCTAAGGCCAGTCCGCTATCCGCAGCCGGTGTTGAACCCGCAGCTGGAGCACGTGTAGCAGCTGCCGGTCCGCTGCATCATGCCGCCGCACTGCTGGCACGCGGGACCTAGGTCGAGACCTTTGCGGGCCGCGGGCCGGACCGGTGGCTCGTCGGTCAATGCCGATGTGGCCGGCACCGGGCCCGTGGCGCGGCCGGGACTCCCGCTACCGCGGACGCCACCGCCGTTCGCACCGCCGTTCGACTTCCCGTTGTCCTCGCCGTGCTCGGTCACTGGTCCCGCGGTGTCGCCGAGCTGCGAACTGGCGGCATCTTGGGCCGCCTGGCGGGCGCGGACCGCCGGCGTGAGGATCCCGAGCTCCTCCTGGAGATCGGTGTCGAGGAAGCGCGAGGCGAGCCAGCGCATGATGTAGTCGGGCATCGACTTGGCGAACGGGATCTCCGGGTTGGAGGTCATGCCCTCGGGCTCGAAGCGCATGTAGCTGAACTTCCGCACCAGCGTCTCGAGCGGCACGCCGTACTGGAGGGCGATCGAGATCGCGGTGGCGAACGAGTTCATCATTCCGCGCAGCGTCGAGCCCTCTTTGCCGATGTCGGTGAGGAAGATCTCGCCTACCGTCCCGTCCTCATACATACCCGCGGTGATGTAGCCCTCATGGCCGCCGATCGAGAACTTGTGTGTGATCGATTGGCGTTCGCGCGGCATCCGGTGGCGTTTGGGCGGCGCCTGGGCCAGCGCCTCGGCGACCGCCGTGTCGATGTCGGCCTGTGTGGCCACGGGGGCGGGGGCGTCCTTCTGCGCGTCGGTGCGGAGCGCCTGCGCCGTCTTTGACCCGTCGCGATAGATCGCGAGCGCCTTGATGCCCAGATGCCACGCCTGGATGTAGGCATCGGCGATGTCCTCGACTGTGGCCGATTCGGGCAGGTTGACCGTCTTCGAGATCGCGCCGGAGATGAACGGTTGGACCGCTCCCATCATCTTGATGTGACCCATATGAGAGATCGCGCGCTCGCCGACCGCGACATCGAAGACCGGCAGGTGAGCCACGTCGAGACCCGGAGCACCGATGATCGTCCCACGCTCGTTTATGTAGGCGAGGATCTGCTCGATCTGCTCGTCGCTATAGCCGAGCGTCTGCAGGGCGAGCGGCACCGTCCGGTTGACGATCGTCATCTGACCGCCACCGACCAGCTCCTTGAACTTGACCAACGAGAAGTCCGGTTCGATCCCTGTCGTATCGCAGTCCATCAGGAATGAGATCGTGCCCGTCGGAGCGATCACCACGGCCTGCGCGTTGCGATATCCGTACTCAGCGCCAAGCGCGACGGCGTCTTCCCACGCGCGGTGCGCCGCCTCGAGCAGCGCCGTATCCGTGCAGACCGACTCAGGAATCGCGTACGAGGCGTCGCGATGCATCCGCATCACCGCGTTGTGCTCAGCGCGGTTATCGGCGTAGCGCTCGTAAGGACCCAGGGCCGCCGCAGTCCGCGCCGAACCCCGGTACGCACGGCCGGTCATCAGCGCAGAGATCGCGGCCGCCGTACCACGACCCGAGTCGGAGTCATACGGGACCCCGTTCGCCATCAGGTACGCGCCCAGGTTTGCGTATCCCAGTCCCAGCTGGCGGAAGGCCCGCGCGTTGCGACCGATCTCTTCGGTCGGGTAGCTCGACGGGGAGACGATGATCTCCTGAGCCAGGAACATGACATCGACGGCGCGCTCGAACGCCTCGACGTCGAAGGTCCCGTCGGCGCGACGGAACTTCATCAGGTTGAGCGAGGCCAGGTTGCAGGCCGAGTCGTCCACGTGCATGTATTCGCTGCACGGATTCGATGCGTTGATCCGACCCGAGTTGGGGCACGTGTGCCACTGGTTGATCGTCGTGTCGTACTGCAGGCCGGGATCGGCGCACCGCCACGCCGCCTCCGCGATCTCCTTCATCAGCTGACGAGCCGCGATCGGCTCGCCGATCGGCTTCCCGGTCGTCCGCGCGATCAATTGCCATTCCTTGTCGTCCTCGACGGCGTGCATGAACTCGTCGGTGACGCGGACCGAGTTGTTGGCGTTCTGGTACTGGATCGAGAAGAAGCCGTCACCATCGATCGACATGTCAAAGCCCGCGTCGCGCAACGCGGCCGACTTGTCCTCCTCCTTGGCCTTGCACCAGATGAAGTCCCGGATGTCGGGATGATCGACGTCGAGCACGACCATCTTGGCCGCCCGGCGTGTCTTGCCGCCCGACTTGATCGTGCCCGCCCACGCGTCCGCGCCGCGCATGAAGCTCACCGGACCGGAAGCCGTGCCGCCCTTTGTGAGCGGCTCCATCGAGCCGCGAATCTTCGACAGGTTGATGCCCGAACCCGAACCGCCGCGGAAGATGTTGCCCTCCTTGGTGTTCCACTCGAGGATCGAATCCATGTTGTCCTCGACGCTGAGGATGAAACACGCCGAGCACTGAGGGCTTTCCTCGAACCCCACGTTGAACCACACCGGAGAGTTGAACGCCGCCATCTGGTGAAGCAGGATGTGCGTCAGCTCCGCCTCAAACGCGTCGGCGTCCTCCTCGCTGGCGAAGTAGCCGCCCTGGCGTCCCCAGGCGGCGATCGTGCCGGAGACTCGCCCGATCATCTGCTTGACCGAGTGCTCCCGCGCGGGCGAGCCAAGCTGGCCGCGGAAATATTTCTGAGCGACGATGTTGGTCGCATTCTGCGACCAGCTCTTGGGGAACTCGACCTGGCGCTGCTCGAACGAGACCTTGTCGCCGTGGCCGATCCGGGCGTCCCGCAACTCCCACTCGACCGTGTCGAACGGATGCCGCTCGGGCGCGGTGAAATACCGTCCGATCGAGAGGCCATCGCCTGCGTGCGAATCGGGGGTGAGTTGGGTCTGCGGGGGGGTTTGCTCCATACCTGCCGGCTCCTATCTTCGTCCGCTCGTTAGACGCCTTCTGCTCGGCTCCGGACCGGCCGAGGGGGCAGCAAATACTGGCGTACGGTTCGGACGGAAAAACGGGCGGGAGGGACCTTGCACAGGGCTCCTTCTGGTCCCGACTTTGCCCCCTTAATTTTACTCCGGACCCCATCCGAGCCTCGGCGTTTTCCGGCTCATCCTGCTAGGTTCGCCGATCGATCATGAGGTCGACGATTCCCGCGCCAGGCGCTTGCGAATGAGGCTTCTGGTCACCGGGGGCGCGGGCTACATCGGCTCGATCGTGGCTCGACAGCTGCTGGCCAAAGGCCACGAAATCGTGGTCCTCGACAACCTCGAACGCGGCCACCGAGCGGCGATCCCGACCGGTGCACGGGTGGTCGTCGCCGACCTCCGAGACGCCGACGCGGTGCAGGGCGTACTGGAGGCAGGGTTTGATGGGGTGCTGCACTTCGCCGCCTTAGCGCTGGTCGGCGAATCGGTCAGTTATCCGGAGCGGTACTACCGCACCAATGTGGGGGGGACCGTCAACCTGCTCGAGGCGATGCGAGCGGCCGGCGTGCCGCGGCTCGTGTTCTCCTCGACCTGCGCCGTCTACGGGCCCCCGGACGTGGTACCGATCGACGAACAGACGCCGACCCGCCCGTCGAGCCCCTACGGCGCCTCGAAACTCGCCGTCGACTGGATGATTGGGGCCTTCTGCCAGGCCCACGGGCTGGGCGCGGTCAGCCTGCGCTACTTCAACGTGGCCGGGGCCAGCGGCGGGCTGGGCGAGGACCACGAGCCCGAGACGCATCTGATCCCGAACATTCTCAAAGCGGCGCTGGGGCTGAGCCCGCATGTCGAAATCTTCGGCATCGACTACCCGACCCGGGACGGCACCGCCGTGCGGGACTACATCCATGTCGAGGACCTGGCCACCGCGCATCTGTTGGCCTTGAAGGGCTGCTCGAGCGGCGAGCATCGGATCTTCAATCTCGGCAACGGCAACGGCTTCTCGGTACGCGAGGTGATCGAGGCGGCGCGCGCGGTCACGGGCGCCGAGATCGCGATCCGAGAGGCGGGGCGGCGGCCCGGCGACCCACCGGCGTTAGTCGCCGCGACCGACAAGATCCGCGCGCAGCTCGCCTGGGAGCCGCGCAAGGCCGGTCTTGAGCAGATGGTGGCGGACGCGTGGGAGTTTCTGCGCGCTCACCCCCAGGGTTACTCAGAGTAGGTCCTGCAGCGCGGCAAGCGCGGCCTCGAGGACGAGCTCAGGCCGCTGGCGCGCGTCGATGGTGCGGAACCGTTCGGGCTCAGCGGCCGCCAGCTCGGCGTAGGCGGCCGCGGTCCGGGCGAAGAAGTCCTCCTGCTCGCCCTCGAGTCGGTCGGGCGGATCGGCACGCGAGCGCAAGCGGTCCCGGCCACCGCCCGGATCGATCGTCAACAGCAGCGTTCGGTCAGGCGTCAGGCCCCCGGTGCCGAACTCGTTGACCGCTCGGACCGCCTCGATTCCGAGCACTCGACCTCCTCCTTGATATGCCAACGAGGAGTCGACAAACCGATCCAGCAGCACCCAGCTACCGGCCCGCAGGAGCGGTCCGACGGCCTCCTCGACGAGCTGAGCGCGGGCGGCGGCGTACAGCAGCGCCTCCGCTCGCGGCCCGATCCTCACGTCCGGGTCCTTGACGAGGTCGCGCACCCGCTCGGCGGCTCCGACGCCTCCGGGCTCGCGGAGCAGCTTGACCTCGATGCCACGGGCCACGAGGGCGACATGCAGGCTCGAGGCCAGCGTGGTCTTGCCGGCTCCGTCCAGTCCTTCGATGGTGATCAGGCGTCCCGCGGTCATCTGCTTCAGCATCGACGTTATAGGTGGTTAGCATCGGAGTACATGCTCGAGCTGCTCGATCGCCATCCCCACGCCCGCGCCGTGCTGACGCCGGCGGTCAAGCCGGGCGGGAGTCCATCCCACGCCTACCTGTTCTACGGTCCCGGCGGCGCGGGGAAGCGCTCCGCCGCGCGGGCGCTGGCGGCCGAGTTGCTCGCCGACGGATCGCCCCAGCCCGACAGCGCGCGGGCGCGCGTGATGTCGGGCGCTCACCCCGACCTCACCTGGGTCACGCCCAGCGGAGCCCACGAGATCCTGGTCAGCGACATCGACGCGCCGGTGATCGCCGCGGCGAGCAAAACGCCGTTCGAATCCAACCGCCGTGTGTTCGTGATCGAGCGGGTCGACGAGCTCGGCGACGAATCGGCCAACCGGATGTTGAAGACGCTCGAGGAACCGGCCTCGTTCGTCCACCTGATCCTCCTCACCGACCGGCTCGTCGAGGTATTGCCCACGATCCGCTCGCGTTGTCAGCTCGTGCGTTTCGACGCCCCGTCGGCTGAGCGCGTGGCGGCCGACATCGAGGCCCTCGGGGTCACTGCGGAGACCGCGCGCGCGTGCGCTCGGCTATCGCTCGGCGATGCGCACGGGGCGCGCGAGCTGGCCGGCACGGACGGAGCGCAGCTCCGCGCCGCCGCTGAGCGGTACGCGCTCAGTGCGCTTGGCGGGGACACGGCGGCACAGAAGCCATGGTCAAACTTGCTCGCGGCAGTGCGGGCCCGCGGCGAGCTCAAGATCGCGGAGCTCGAGGCACAAGCTGCCGCCGAACTTGAGCTCTATCCGGCCAAGGAGCGCAAGCGGATCCAGACCGAGTGGGCCGAACGGATCCGGCGCGTGCGGCGGCGAGTCGAGACGCGGACACTCGATCTCGGTCTCCAGCTGGTATCCCTGTGGTTTGCCGACCTCGTCTGCCTCGCGCTCGATGCCGACGAGCTGGTCCGTCATTGCGACCGGCTGGCCGAGCTGAGGGCGTGTCGTTCGGTCGACGTGGCTCGGCTACGCGACGCGATAGAGCTGGTCGAAGACACCAGGATGCGATTTCAACTCAACGTCTCCGAGGATCTGGCATGCGAAGCCCTCGCCTACCGTTTGGAACGCGCGCTCGCGTAACCGATCGGCTAGTCGCGTCACGCGTCTACCTGCGCGCGCCCGCGCGATCCGATCGCGAGGAGTTTCTCACGCTGATGCGTATCAGCAGCGCGTTTCACCGGCCGTGGGCGACCGCGCCGACCGATGATGAGCGGTTCTCGGCCTACCTGGCCGACTCCGATCGCTCCGACTTCGACGCGATGCTCGCCTGCCGGCTCGAGGACGACGCGATCATCGGCTTCTTCAACCTCTCTCAGATCGTCCGTCGTGGCCTCCAAAGCGCCTACCTCGGCTACGCGGTCGGCAAGCCGTTCGCCGGCCAGGGCTACATGCGCGAGGGGCTCGAACTCGAACTGCGCCAAGCCTTCCTGAGCCTGCGCCTGCATCGGATCGAGGCGAACATCCAACCGGAGAACCACGCCTCGATCGCGCTTGCCCGCGGCGCCGGCTTCCAGCGCGAAGGGTTCTCTCCCCGTTATCTCAAGATCAGCGGCCGCTGGCGCGACCACGAGCGGTGGGCGATCCTCGCCGAAGACTGGCGAGCGCGACGCGAGCGAGTCGACGGTCATCTCTGATCTCCGCCGGCGGTGGAAGTCGGTCCCGGAACCGCCAATACACTCCTCGCTGGGCCGGCCGACGTAGCTCAGCTGGTGGAGCACTTCACTCGTAACGAAGCCCTCCCTAGTTTTATCGGCAGCATCGGCTCCCCCTGTGAGCCGCGGGAAACGTCGGAAACGCAGGTCATTCGTACGTCACGGACCGCGGCCGCACACGACGACGCCGGGTCACGATCGACCGCCACACGCTCGCGGCCACCTTCCGCCAACCGAGCAGCTCCGATCGGCGCGATTAGGCGGTCAGCCGAACCGAGCTGCAGCGGATCGTTGGCGAGGCCACGTTTGCGATCTGGCTTGAACCGCTGACCGTTCGCGCCACCGCCCCGTGCGGCGCCCTGCTTCTCGACGGACCGCCGGCCACGAGGCGATGGGTGACGAAGCGATTCGGCCGGCTGTTCGAGCGTGTCAGCCCGGCGACCGGTCGTGAGCTTCGGATCGTCGACGCCCGCAGAGGCCAGCTACTCAACGCGCTCTTCCCCACCCCGACCCCCGCCGCCCACGGCCGTGAGGTCGAGCTCCTGCCTGACCCCACCCCACACCGTCGCGACCGCCAGGAGGCCGTATGACCACCGCCACGCCCATCCATATCGACGAGCGTGAAGACGCACAGACCGACAGATATCCAGATATCCAGACAGCCATCAAGACCGACGTGTAGATGTACAGACAGACGTCTTTAACGCCACCGACGGTGAGATGCGATCTGTCGTGGGGGCGTTCGTGATCGTGCTCGCCGACCACGAGGGCGGCGTCACGAAGACCACCAGCACCGCGAACCTCGCCGTGCTGCTCGCGAGGCGGGCCGGCGGGTGCTGATCGTCGACTGCGACCCGGAGGCAACCTCTCATCGGTACCCCTTGAGGCCTCGCCCGTTAACAGGCGTGAGGCGCTGCTCGGACGCCGAACTTCCGCGCCCGGGTCCGAGAGCGCGCCTACGACCCGTCGTCGTCCGTGGACGGACTACGCAAGCACGCGCCTGGTCAATTTTCGGATCCCAGTCGATCTGCACGACCGCTACAAGCAGCTTGTCCGCGAGGTCGAGCAGACGCACCCGCGCCTCCGGCATCCGAGCCTCACCGAGGTACTGATCGGGTTGCTCGAAGAAGGCCCTGACACGCCTGACGAGATCGGCACAGCGGTCCGTCGCAAGCGCGCCTCAGAGCATGGAACGGAGCACGACGCATCACCAGAAAGCACATCCCCGCAACGTCGGTGAACGGTCTCACGCTTGCGACGAGAACGCTGGTAATAGACCGTTGCATCAGCGGAGCTATTCGTCGTTACCATCCGGAATTGTCTGTACAATGTCCAGACAATGGCTACCCGGGTTCGCTCCCGCAAGATCGATGTTCGCGTCACCGACGAGCAGGACGCGCTGATCCGTGAGGCTGCTGCCGCGGCCCGACAGACCGTCACCGGGTTTCTGTTGAGCGCAGCGGAGGATCGTGCGAGGGCGATTCTTGACGAGCGCCGGCACCTGGTTATGAGCGATCGCGCGTTCGCTGCGTTTGCCGCGGCACTCGATCAGTCGGGCGAGCAAGTGACCGCGATGAGCGATTTGTTCTCGCTCCCGCGCATCAGCCGAGAGTGAGCGAGCTGCGGCTGGTCCCGCTGACCGCGGACCGTGACCTGAGCGACTTTGATTGCGGTAGCGAGGAGCTCAACAGGTGGCTGGTCGACCATGCGCTCGCGAGTCAAAAGGCAGACCTGGCTCGCACGTACGTGACGCTCAGCGGGGAATCGATCGCAGCCTACGTGAGCCTCAGAACCGGCTCGATTCGTCCAGAGTCAGCGCCGAAACGGTACGCCCGCGGGACGCCGCGGTATCCGCTGCCGACGATCCTGATCGCCCGTCTTGCCGTCGATCGGCGCTACCAGCGGCAGCGGCTCGGAAGCCGCCTGCTCAGCGAAGCGCTGCGGCTCGCCGTCGCCGCCAGCGACACTGTGGCCGCCCGTCTCGTCGTCGTAGACGCGATCGACGATCAGGCCGCGGCGTTCTACCGCCGGTGGGGATTCATCGACGTGCCAGAGAACCCACGCCGCTTGTTCCGCGAGATCAGCGACCTGCGACGCTCACTCGAAAACGAGTGACGGCTGCCCCCCTTTGATCGAGCGGGGACAGTCAGGCCGGGTGACTGCATCTGGACCGGGAGGCCGAAACCGGCGATACTCAACAGCCCACTCGGATTTCTCTCGGATCGGAGGCACCAGTGATCGGGCACCTACGCAGGAACGCAATCGGCTACGTAGCGCTGTTTGTCGCGATGGGGGGTACGTCGTATGCGGTTTCGTCGCTACCGCCGAACAGCGTCGGTACTGCACAGCTGAAAAACGGGGCCGTCACGGCGCCGAAGGTGAAGCAGCATTCTCTGATCGCCACTGATTTCCAGGAGAACTCGTTGCCGCGCGGACCCACAGGCTCCGTCGGTCCCGCTGGTCTTTCGGCATCGGTGGTCACCGATGACCTCCCGGCTGCGACACCGCCGGGTTCACTCTCATCAGCCGTCGCGATCAAGCACGTGACGATCGACCTGCCGCGGCCCGGCAAGCTGGTGATTCTCGACCCCGAGGTCGAGAGCGTCAGATTCAACAACCCGACCAACTCAACCATTGACTACAGCGGCGTCGGCCTGTTCTTGGATGGCACCGCGGTTTCCCGCTCGGGGGTCCAGTGTTCGGGCTGCTCAATCCCGCCCCAGGCAACATCGGCAGCAGGACCAATCCAGCTTCCCGATCTGTCGATCCCGAACGTGTCCGCTGGCTCGCACACCTTGACGCTTGCGCTCATCGGCAACACAACGAATCACGTCACTACCTCGGCTTCGCGGCTCGTCGTGGTCGCGTCTGGCTAAGCCGCGAGAAGCGGCTGCCGTACTCGGCTTCCCCTCTGATCGACATCCGACAGCCCGGAGGCTGTGGCGGGTAGGCGATTGCGGGGCTGGACGTTCGTGTTATCGGACGTGGCGTCCGTTGAGCCGGGCACGATATGGGCATGCGAGTAAACCCGGTGCCGGCGAGTTCATCGATGCTGTGGCCAGCAGGGGAGGATCGGGTGCTGAAGTCGCCCGAGCGTGGGCTCTTGGACTCGATCGCGGCGGGTGAGCTTGACGAGCACCTCGTCGCGATTGCTGACGCGGTATGGGCTCGGCGGGAGTTGCCGCACACCATCGACTCGGCGACAGCCAACGGTCAGGCTGGCAAGGCCGGTCGGCCGCTTCCGCAACGGAGCTCCGCTGCCCTCCACTGGCGCTGCGCAGGCTCGATCACGCTATTGCCGGGTAGCGACTGAGAGCTGCCCGGCGTGGTCTAGCGTCGTCGCCGTCGCCGCTCCCCGGCTTCCCACCAGTCCGGCTCCTCTCCCTGCTCTCGCCGGAACTCGAGCGCGCGGAGCGCGCTTACTGGGCCACCGCCGCTCAGGTCGCAGAACTTCCACAGCTCACGAGCGGACCGCTTGTAATGGTGGATCAGCTCGTCAAGCTCGAACACGTCGATCTCGCCGGCGTCCAAGCGAGCGAAGCCATCCTGGATTCTCTTGAGTAGCAGCCGCAGCTGCGTCTCGTGATATGCCGTGACCGTCTTTCGTGCTGCGCGTCGCTGAGCTCTCTCCGACTCCCCACCCTGGTCACCGCCCTCGCTCACAGACGGAGAGTAATCGCGGCGCCTTGAGTGATCCTGGTGGGCGACCGGGGTCTACTTCCGCGCCTTCTCCCTCGCAGGACCGGAGGCGCCCCTTACGGCGCGGTCGCCCGGCATGCCGAAGCATAGGCGCATCGCTTCGGCTAATCGATCAAAGGAGCAGCTTCTACGGTGCCGGTCGACCGTGATACAGCTGATGGTTGCCCGTAGTGTTGGGACTTGATGCGTGCGCTTCGATTGCTCGTCGGGCTGCTCGTGCTCGGCACGACGGCTGGCTGTGGCAGCAGCACGCAGACCTCGCCGAGAGTGACAACCTGCGGGACTCCGTATACCTTCTCGGCTCCCGGCCATGCCGCAATTGAGTCGGGGTCCTGCGCGGGGCTCATTTCGCCGAGCTCTTTGACCATTCGTCGCGGACAACGGCTCTCAGTCGAGATTACGCACGAGCAAAACGGCCGCTTGGACTTCCCGATACCGACGCCTACAACTGGTGCGATCAAGATCCTTTCGCGGTCGGGCGCCTCGGTCACGTACCAGGCGGTGTCGACCGGCGCCGAGAGGCTTGTCGCCCACCACACGCAGTTCTGCGCAGCACTGGATCCGCGAATCGGAAGCTGCACCGCGCTGGTGGTCCACATCGAGCCTTGAGGATCGGCTGCTGCTTTGGGCTATTACCAGCGTTCTCGTCGCAAGCGTGAGACCGTTGCATCCGCGCAGCGTTCAGAAGTCGACGCCACCGGGCAGAGCGCCCGTGGGCGACCGGGCGTTGGGGACAGCGTCGCTCCGGTAGGGCGAAGCAACGGTCGCCGTCGAAGCGGCCGTGCGCTTGCGCAGGCTCCTAGACCCCGGCGTCTAGCAAACGCCGCACCAGGGACGCGCCACACGAAGCAACAGTCATCGATCGCCGCGCCAGACCGATGAGTTCGTGTCATGCGGCAGCCTGAAAGCGGGTCCGGAACCAGCCAACGTTGTTGCTTCCACCCAGGCGAGCGGGCGCCTCGGTCGCGCCGAGCGAGACACTCGGTTCGGACGATTTGCACAACTGCCACGCCGCCGCCGCGAAGGGCGCCGCTGCGCTTCCCCAAATGTCCCGAGCATCAGCGACGCGGGTTTCGACTCCGGTGGCTGCTCCGCCACGCGAGCGACGGCTAGGTCGCTTGCAGGTTACCGCGGATCGGGCTGCCAGCAAACACATCGGCCAGTCCCGGTCGCACGGCAAAGCGGGGCTTCGGACTGGTCTGCGATACCGGCTAGCAGCCGACCAGCGGGGTGAGCCTCGCAACTGGCGAGAAGCACGTCGCTGCTGAAGGCACGCCTCACACCTGCCTTCGGGCTCGCGCGGGTGTTCCAGCCAACGGCGCCGGCGTGGCTGCGTATGTCCGAGAGCAGGTCACGGACCACGGCAGCATCGGCCTCATAATCGTGGCCGCGCCGCGCACGCACGGGTAGTCCAGGGCGGTCGTCGACTAGCGGCGCTTCCGACATGTGCTTGCAGCGCTATGTGCCTTCGCCGGCGCTCCGGCCGGCCGGATGCCGCGCCAAGCAGGGCCCGTAGAGGCGCCGACGAGATGCTCTTACGACCACGAACGCAGGTCAGCGTCGGCCGTCGCGACTCGGCTAAGCGTGGCTCCTCCACGCCTCAGCGACCAGAGTGAGCCTGGTTCGGCAGAACCACACCGGGACTACCACTTCGGCTTCAGGACTCGCCGGAGAGGGAGTACTTGGCCTAGGGAGTGCCGGCGAGCTTCTCGCCGACCAATCGGGAAAGGTGAAGCAGCGAGCTACGTGGCCGGTAGTTCGCCGCCACGTGCTGGGCCTGACCGGCGCCGTTGAGCGTGACCAGGACGGCGGCGGCGATCGGCTCGCCGCGAAATTCAGCGGTGTAGTCCTCGAGCCCGGTGCTCGCGTGCATCATCGGTGCCTTGCGGCCGTGCACCGCGCCGATGATCTCCTCCGAGGAGATCCCTTCCAGATAGGTGCCGGTGGTCGAAAGGTACGCATGCCCGAGATAGGTGGAGAGCAGCGGGAGCTGCCTGTCGATATCCACTCCGGCCTGGTGCCAGTCCAGCAGCATGCGCACAGCGAACGTGTGTCTAAGGTCGTGCTCGTGCCGACGTCGGCACAAGCACGATTAAGTTCACCCCGAGGTTGGGTGTCTGTGACGTCCACAATGGGCTCGGTTTGACTTGCGCCACCGCCGTTATGTTCACCATGTCATGGATGACAGCGACGTCTTCGGGCGCCACCAGGGGCGGTGGGTGCAACTGTTGGCGCGCGCGACCGGCCTGACGGGTTTCAATCCAGACAGCCACCATTGCCGCGAGGGCCTCAACGCCGCCTCGGCCGGCGCTTGCAAACAGACGAACCGCAACGCCCGCTGGGGGCGGGCAAGTCGTTTCATTGGCCCGGATGCTGCGCCCGCCAATCGCGGACGACACGTTCGACGTCATACGGCACGAGCATGATCGACGAGCCCGTGATTCCCGTTCGATTCGCCTCGCGGATCTCCGCGTTGATGTCCTCGATGATCTTGCGCACCTCGGCCTCCGAGTCCGCGTCCAACGCGGCCGTCAGAGCGTCGTGGGCCTTCTTCTTCATCGCAAGCGGGGGCGCCAGATAGGACAGACCCTCGCTGCGGAGCTTGCCCCGAACCCACCAGTTCTCGTCATACGGCTTGTCCAGATCCGGAATGGGCTGCCCCGCACCAGGCAGATCGTCAAACTCGCCCCTGTCCTCGGCTTCGCGGATCTTCCTGTCGATCCAGCTCTCCCAACCCATGCCGGACGGCTTCCGGCTCGTCATGGCCGCGTTCTCCTTCTCCGATGACGCTGCGGTGCTGCGGCGCCGACAGACCCGGCGTCGCGGACGATTTTAACGCCGCAGCCGTCCAGACGGTGTGACCCGCGGCCGCAATCTACGGGACCAGGCAACGCCTTGTCAGCAGAGCCCGACGGCACCCCGCGGCGCCGACATCAGCCCGATCCACGCTGCCCGGAACGAGCGCGTCCAGAACGGAACGGCGTGACGCCGATGTCGTCCCCTCACAGACCCGGCGGCACGGTGAGCGCGGGCTGTGCTGGGGTCAGGGTTGGGTGACGGAGTTGGGCGAGTTCGCCTCGTGGGCATGACTCTCCTTGAAGACGCCGGTCGACTGCCGCGAAAGCTCGAGACCGACGGCTTCGGTCGCCCCGCCGAAATGCGGGTCGCGATCGCTAACGGGGCCTAGCCGCGATGATTCCCGGCGATGACACGACCCCTGCCCGAGTATTTCACATCAAGGATGTCGACCGCCGAGGTCATTGGCCAACACGGCGAGATGGTGGACCGGCTCGAACCGCTCACATTCGATGACGAGCTGGCGTTCACCGGCGAAGAGATCCACGACGAGATCCGCGTCGTGCTGGCGGACACTGCCCGTTTCTATGCTGAGGCTCCAGAGCGCGGAGTCGGAGCATCGTTGGTCGCCGACATGGGAGCGTCGCTGCGCGATCGGACTCGGCGAGCCAGTCGGGACCGCGGCACTCTCGGGCACCTTGCCGACCTCATCGCATACTGACTGACCCCGCGCGCAGATCGCGGCACGTTCGCCGAATCGTTGACAGCCGCACAGCGCGCCGCGGACAACCTCCCAGAAGAGCAGGAGCTTGGGGACGATCTCATGCAGCTCATCGAAGGGTGGGTCAACGGCACAATCGAGGAAGACGCGTTGGCGCGTATGCTCAAGAACCCCCCAGTCCCGATTGAAACGACCCAAGCGTGCACCGACTTCTCGCGGAGAAATGCCCCCGGAATCCTTCACGGTCAGCGCCGCGGCTGAGACCCTCAAAGCGATGCTCGGGGACAACCCCGGCGGCCTCGGTCTGCCTGAGGTTTGGGCGACGTTCAAGCGATTCGCCCGGCGGCCCGTCACTGGACATGAGCCCGAATCTGTCGAGGAAGGCGACGGCGATCTGTGGCTCATCGTGTGGGGGTCACTTTCACTCCGCGAGCCACGCGGATCGCAAGATGTTCGTGACTAGCCTCGTCCGCCAATTCGCAATCGCCGTTCGCTGACGGTGACCACGACCGACTCGAGCAACTCCAGCGCTACGTGGAGCTCGAACCAACGGCGCGACTACTCTCCCTCGGAAGCAAGCGATCTGGTCGGGCGACGACCGCGAGGCGTGGTTCGCCTAGGTTGAGGCAAGTCCAGCCGTTTGCAGCACTTGGCCAAGGCGAACGCATCGTGAAAATATCATCCTTCAAGGTGATACGGACTAGCGCGCCGCGTTCCACCCTGACGCCCCGACATCCGGCCGGCGACATGCGACGATCGGCTCGGTCGTTTCGGTCGTGTCGATCGTATCCGCTTATCGCCGCCTCAACGCTACAACTCGCGCCGTCCCGTACGTGTCAACGGCTGCAATCGCCAGTGGTGGCGGCACATTTACACCAACCAGCGAACCTAAGCCGACTTAGCCGGAATTCAGGATAACTGGAGGTCGTCCGTCGCGGCCGGCGTGAACGCATTCATCCCCAGGCGAGGGACGATCACCACGTTTCAGAGCATCGGCTAGGGGCCAGCGGAGGAGGCGCGCTGCTGGCTGCGGCTCGATCGGACGACCGCTAGCTGCTTCGATACCGCGTGGCTTGTGCACGCCGAAAGCGACGCGCTCCTGCCGATGCCATCGTGACGCTTGGGTGCTAGCAGGGGACAGGTCGCTATGCGACCTCGCTCCCGCTATGAGCAGCTGCGACCGTGGTGCATGACGTGGTCGACACCGTTTTATGTGAGCGGTGCGTCCGCGCCGGCTGCCGCGGCCTGGCTACTGTCCGGCTCAGCCGGTGCCGCGCGGCGGGGGTGGCGTGACGCCGTGAGGCGGACGGGGACCGTGGTGGGTGACCGCAGTGACTGTGGTGCTGTACGCGAGCGGGAGCGCGCCGCCGCGCGCGGCTCGCTGCTGGAGGTCGTGCGGTGGGTCGGCCAGACGACCCGGCGCTGGTCTATCTGTGCGGTTGCGAGGCGCCTTCAGCGTCGAAGAGCGCTTCGAGGACGTCTCGTACGGTCCGCCACCGGTGGCCCCCGATGTGTGAGGCGAACCGCCGCTCGAGCTGGTTCATGCGGGTGCGCGCCACTTGCAGGGCAGCGAGTCCGCGTGGCGTGTAGCGGACGACCACGCCGCGCCCATCGGCCGGGTCTGGCTCGCGCACGACGAGGCCCAGTCGTTCGAGGTCGTCAAGGGTCTTGGTGACGGCTTGGCGAGTGATTCCGGACTTGGCCGCCAGTTCGCTGGGTCTCGCCCCGTCTTCGCCGAGGTGGCGCAGCAGGGTGTGGTGGCCCGGCTGGATCTCGTCGAAGCCCTGTTCGGCCAGTGCCGCCTTGATTTCCGCGTCCACGGCGGCGGCTCCGTCGCGTAGCAGCAGGCCGATGCTCTTGCTCATTCTCAGAAGTTTAGTTCACCAGGTTGACAAGTCCCGTTCGACGTGACACGCTACTGGTTGTCAACCAAGTGAACTACCTGGAATGCGACCGGCACGCTCTGCCGCTGAGTCGGGCACGCGCACGAGGTGCTCGCAGCCAGCATCCCGGGCCGTAACGACCCACAGAACAGAGAAAAGGAGTTACCCGTGAAGATCACGACAATCGGCAGAGGCACGATCGGGGGAACACTCGGACGGCTGTGGGCTTCCGCCGGGCACGAAGTGACCGAGCTCGGGCGAGACGGCGGGGACGCCGCCGACGCGGACGCCGTGCTGCTCGCTGTGCCCGATGAAGTGGTTCCGGACGCCTTGGCGAGCGTCACCGGCTTGCACGGCAAGGTGGTGCTCGATGCGACGAATCGGCTCGGCGTCGCCGAGCATTCCGCACCAGCCGGTTACCCCTCGATCGCCGAGTACGTCAAAGCCCAAACGGGCGGTCCCACGGCCAAAGCGTTCAACCTGAATTTCGGCAACCTGTTCGATCAGGCCGCCACAGCCTCGTCCCGGCCAAACAACATTTGGGTCGGCGATGAAGGCGCCCGAGCGGTCGTCGAGCAGCTCAGCCGTGACATCGGCATGGAACCGCTGAACGGCGGTCCGCTGGAGAACGCCGCAATCGAGGAACAGTTCGCCAAGATGCTGGTGGCGATGGTCCGCGACGCCGGTGACGGTCCGCTCTTCTACCGATTCGCGGCGCCTCAGAATTTCTAAACGGGAAGCGACGGGGATGGGGGTCGGCGCCTCGAGTCGAGACCGTACGGCTCGTGCGCCATGCACCCCAAAACCGAAGGAGCACATCATGAGTAAACAGCAGCGCGAAACGATCGACCAGATGCTGCGCGACGCCCCGTTTGACCTAGGCGGCGACGTTCTCATCCAGCGCCCGTTGCTCGAGCAGATGCTGACCAGCCATCCGCTGGCCCACGACGTCCACACGACCTCGGGTGAGCTCGGCGGTGTGCCGGCGGTCTTCATCGAGATCGGCGACACAGAGCCAAAGGGCGTGATCTTTCACATACACGGCGGCGGTTTTGTCCTTGGCTCGGCGACCAGCTCAGTCGGCTTCGCTTCTGACCTCGCGCGCAAGGCTGGCATGAGCGCGATCACCGTCGACTATCGGTTGGCGCCCGAGCACCCCTACCCGGCGGCGCTACACGACGTGACAGCCGCCTACCAGGCGCTACTCGAGCGTGAGAGCTCAGGCGCGCAGATCGTCCTCTCTGGAGAGTCCTCCGGCGGCAACCTCGCCCTCGAGCTGCTCATCGCGGTCAAGCAGCGCGGACTGGCGATGCCCGCAGCAGCGGTGCTGTTCTCGCCGATGACCGACCTGACCGTGACCGGTGACAGCTACACCACCAAAGCCGACGTCGACCCCAACATCACCGCCGCCGCCATCCAGACCCGAGCCAACGACTACCTGACCGACACCGACCCAGCCGACCCGCTGGTCAGCCCGATCTTCGCCGATCTCGCGGGCCTACCCCCGCTGCTCGTGCAGGCCGGCTCCCACGAGGTCTTGCTCGACGACGCCACCCGGCTGGCCACCCGAGCGGCAGCCAACGACGTCGCCGTCATCCTGGACATCACCCCCGATGTCGCCCACGTCTTTCAAGCCTTCTCCGCGGTCCTCGACGAAGGCGACCAGGCTCTGACTCGCGCTGGCACCTTCCTTCAGGCGCACGTCCAGGCACCGGTCACGACATGACCTAACGACTCGCCACCCAGCTCGGGGCGCCGCGCGAGCTTGCTGGATGCCTCGTCAACAAGATCTCTTCGCAGCCGGCCGCGTCGAGTGCGCGTGCTGCGCTTGGGGTTGCTGGTCGCGCGTTGAGACTCGCCGATCGCCGATCCGCATGACGCCGCCTGTATCGCAGACCCCGAAGAAGTGACATTGGCGCGTACACGACAAGCGTTACAAATCAGTCCGCGTGGTCGTGCGGGCTGACGTTGACCCGTCTGGGTGTCTCACGAACGATCGTGTGCGGACACCGATCAGGTCCGGAGGCGATGCCACGCGCCTTCCGCTTTCCTGGAAAGCGGGACTGCGGTGTCGACCTCGCACCAGGCCCCTCGCTCCTCACGGCAGCACTTTCGGCGACGCTGGCCCCCGGGCGACAACCGGCAGTCTGACAGAGCCTTGTTTCCTTGTGGAGCAGGAGCGCGGGCGGCGACCGCGAGATGCACGCAAAGCGAACCGTCGGTGATTGTCTCGGGGGTGCTGGGCGTCGTCGTCGATCGTGTCGTGTGGGCGTCTGGTGTGTCGTGGACGGCTTTTGTTGTGGATGCGTCAGCCGGTGGGCCGGCTCGCGGACCTCGACGTGTTGGCGGCGTCGCGGAGGCCGAGCCCGATGAACGCTCGGTCAGATGCCCTCGATCATCCGGATTAGTTCGGCTCGCTCGTATCCGTGATGTCGGGCGAAGGTGACCAGCTCTCTGGCCTGCGCTAGGACGGCGCCTTGTTCCGCCTGGCCGGTGATGGTGATTCCGCGTCCGCGGCGGAACTCGAGCAGTCCTTCGTCCCTGAGCGTGCGCAGCGCCCGCAGCACGGTGTTGGTGTTCACGCCGATTACCGCTGCGAGGTCTTTTGCGGGGGGTAGGCGTTCGCCTGGTTTTGCCTCACCGTCGGCGATCGCGCGGCGGATCTCGGCGGCGACCTGCTCGTGCAGGTTGGTCGGGTGACGCTGATCGACCTTGACCGAGAACATGATGCTAGCTACATTAGCTTCATTGTGCGACGCGATCAACTCCGGCCGTGACCGTTCAACCGGCACCTCCTCGCTCGCCTGACCAGGATGAGCTGCAGGCGCTGATCGAGGAGGCCCGCGAGCGGGCGCGCAGACGCCGCCGCCGCAACGGCGCTGTCGCCGTGGTCACCGTGCTAATTGTCGTGGGCGGCTACCTGTTGGCGGCCCAGGCGGGCGGCGATCATGGGCCTAGGACGGTGGGCTTCGCAAGCTCGAGTTCGGCTCCGTTGTCGGTCGGTGTGGGCCCGTTTTGGTACATGCGCACCGTCGGGACGATGCGGGCGTCGCGGTGCGCGAAGCCGCTCCCGGGGGTCATGAATCCGTGCGGCTCGATGGTCTGGTTCGACGTGGTGATGAGCACCGAGACATGGGTGGGGACAGACGGGACGATGCGAGAGCGTTCCGTCGAGGTCTCGCAGCGATTCGCATCGCCGGTCGATCGCGCGCGGTGGCTCGCGAGCCGCAAGCCGGTGCCGGTGACCGATGACGCACAGGGCGACGCGCTGGATATCGGCAGCGGCCACTTCCCGTCGTCGGTGTTCGGACAGATCGACGCGAACGTTCCTGCGCCAGACGGTCCGCCGAGTGGCGCCGGCCCGATCGACCTCGGTGACGGCCTGTTCACATACCGCCAGCTGCTCGCACTCCCGGCTAGCGGCCCGGCCGCGCTCTCACGAATCGATCAGGCGTGGACGGAGCTTCGCCACCGGTACGGGAGCATGCTGCTGCGCTGGCACTCCCCGGGCGCGACGCTGACCGCGCGTGACGATCTCGCGCCGATCCCGAGCGCGGGCCGCGCGATCCAGGAGCTGCTGCTGATCGCGCGCCTCGACGCGGCGCCCGTGCCACCGCGCGTGCGCCTGGGGCTGTTCCACGCCGCCACCGCGCTCGCCGGCGTGACGATCTCCCCTCATGCGGGCACGGGCGTGACGGTGTCGGCGTCGTACCCCCAGTGGCAGCCCGTCAGGTTCACGTTCGACTCGCATACCGGCGAGCTACTGACCGGGCTGCCGATGGACGCCGGGGTGGTGGACGTCGCGGGTCCCGCCAGCATCGTTGTCGCCCAGGGCCCCGTCGACTCGATCACCGCGCTGCCGAAGGGCGTCAAGCCGATCCTTGGCCTAGGCGCACCACCGCTGTGGCCGTCGCCGCCCATGCCAGCGATCGAGAAGGTCTCGCCCGCCGTTGGTCGCCCCACCACAGTGTTCACGGTGCTGCTCACCGCCACCCCCGGGGAAAGGGCTCACCCAGCCCCTACAGCCTGGTTGGGGATCAGCGGCTCGGCCGGCCACGGGATCTACCACGCCGGGAAACCGGCGTTCGACCGCCGCGGGATCTTCCTACCGGGCAACCAGGGAGTCGATCCGTGCCTCCCGCCGACGTCGCTCCGGGCTTGGCCGGCGAAGACGATCCACCGCGCCGGCACGCTCGTGTTCGTCTACCGGGTCACACCCCAGCAACTCCACCTCCGAGCCTGGTGCCCGGGCCGTTACCAGCTCGGGATCCAGACGCTCCCGAACCCCCTCCCGCCGCGCTACACCACACCCCCCTACACCGGCCCGAGCGGAACGTCGGTCTACTTCAAGGTCAGGTAACGCGAACAGTCGGCGGGTGCCAGAGTCTGTCGCCCACACCCGCGAACGCACGAACACGGTCTTGGCGCGTAGGCGGTCGCAAGCTTCGCAAATCGCTAGAAGCACGGGCGGAGCCGGACTCCTCGAGCGGGCTCGAGACGCACCTGCATTCACGAAGCCTGAGTCGCACCGGCGGCGCGTGCGGCCCAGGCCGGTGGCTGCTTCGACCAGGCCCGGCACGAGAGCGGGGGCCAGCGCGACTCTGCCCAAACGGCGATACTAGAGAAGCGATCGATGGCCGCGGCGGCCGGCGAGATTCGGCTCTTGCAAATCGCCTCGCCGCCGCGCGGGCTGACTCCTGCTTGGCTGAGAAGCAGAACTGGTGCCGACCGCCCAGAGCGCATGTGCTTGCTCGTCGATTGGTAGCACCGCGTCATCGCGGAGTTGCGCTTGGCGCAGAAGCGGTCGCGACTGGGGAGGCGGCGAGGCGCGGAGAGCAATCCTATTTTGGACAGTGGGAATATGATCCGCGCGACTGATGTCGAGGGCGGCTGAGTGATCGGGGGAGTGGCGCGGCTCGTGCTCGCTGGCGTGCTCCTCGTCGCGGCGGTTTCAAAGCTGACCGATCGCGAGGCGAGTCGCGAGGCGATCGTCGGGTTCGGCGTCTCTTTCCGGGCCGCGGGCGTGCTCGTATCGGGGCTGATCGGGTGCGAGCTGGCGATCGCGACCGCCGTGCTGCTCGACCCGTCGACGACCGCGGGGGCCACCGCCGCGCTGGCGCTGCTGGCGATCGTGAGCGTTGCGGTCGGGGCGAGCATGATCCGTGGCCGCCGTCCGGAGTGCCGCTGTTTCGGGCAACTGTCACGCGACCCCATTGGGCCCTCGACGCTAGCGCGCAACGGGCTCCTTGCTTCGATCGCCGGCTATATCGCGGCCGGTGGGCACGCACCGGTGTTGTTCGCCGGCCTCGGGCTGCTGTCTGGAGCGGCCTGGTGCGCGCTCAGCTCGTCGCGGCTGCGCGCCCGGCGTGGCGCCGAGGCGCCTGGTTTCTCCGCGACCGATGCGGCCGGGGCGGATTGGACGCTCCGGACGCTCCTCGGCAAGCGCCGGCCCGTGCTTCTGGTGTTCAGCCATCCCGCCTGTGGCGCGTGTCAGGCATTGCGTCCCGATCTGCATGACTGGCACACACGCCTCGGTGAACTGCTGACGGTCGTCGTCATCGACCAGGCGCTGACGGCTGAACCGGCCGCCTACGCCGTGCTATCCGATCCCGCGGGGGACGTAGCAACCGCGTATGGGGTCACGGCGACGCCGAGCGCGATGCTCGTTGAGAGCGACGGACGGTTGGCCTCCGGGGTCGCTCGGGGGGCCGCCGAGATAGAGGCCCTGCTCAGCGCCAGGTTCGATGCCGATGACGAGCCGCGCTTCGCTCGGCGAACAATGCTCCTGCGCGTCGCCCGTGGCGCGACGACGCTGGGAGCGTTTCCGCTGCTGGCCGCCGGGTGTGGATCGAGCAGCTCACCCTCGAGCGCTACCTCATCCACCTCGTCGACGACCAGCACCACCACGAGTTCGACGCCGCGCACGTCTGTGAAGGTCGGCAGCGCCTACATCTGCCTGCAGAAATATGCCCTCTGTACGAACGCGCCGTGTCGGCCGGACCCGCGCAACCCGAAGGTCGTGATTTGCGACTGCGTCGTCAAGGGCGGCTACTCGGTCGGCCTCACCCCGTGTGCGCACCGGGCCCCCCAAGGCAGCAACCTGTACTCGACGTTCTCCACCGAACTTGTCACCGGCAACGTTCGCGCGATGACCTGCGGAGCGAACATCCCGTGGGCGAATTGTGTCGACGCCCCCTGCAAGCTCGACGGGGATGACCCAAGCAAAGCCACCTGTGCATGCCCGGTCGTGAAGACGGGGCCGTCGTTCACCCTGGGCGGCAACTGCGACACCGGTACATGCGGGAAGACGGTCTGGTCGGGGGCGCACACGAACCTCGGCGGCCCTCAGGTGGCCGCGGCGCTAAAACGGCTCGGCCAGCCGCTCGCGACCCCGCAGCCCTGCTCGAAGGCCTAGCGCGCCGACCTCGCGTGCCGCTCTTGGCGCGGATGCACGCAAGATCGTGGACGTCTGCTTACTTATCCGGTGTTGGCCCGTCAAGTGCCTCCCGGGGTTAGGGTGGCCATGGCCTGGGCGGCGGGTGTGTGCGTGTTTGTCTTTGCGCGCGGGCGCCCGGGCTTACTTTGGTCCACGACCCGGTTTGGCTACGGATCGGCGACGAGATGTTTGATGGGGTGATCCCGCGGGGGGAAGTGTTGCGGCCGCTCGATCTTTCTAGGCGGTGCACGCGGGTGGGGTGCCGGCAGCAGGCGTTCGGGAGCTGGCCGCGGCGCATCGGTGTGAGTGAGGGCTTGACGCGCGCGAAGGTGGGAAGTTGGTCGGTGGCGGTTCCGGCCTGGCCGGAACTTGGTTGCTGCAGAGCGCGGCCGAAGCCCGGGTCAACCGGCGAGAGCACCGGTACGTGACGAAAGGCGTGGCAGGCCGGATCCTGCGTAAGCTCGCAGGCGAGCACGTGGCAACGGGTCGGACGGCATTCAGCAACCGGGAGCTGAGACTCGACGAAAGTCTGGACCTGCCGGCGGCCGCGGACAACTTGGAGGGGCGGCTCCTCGTCCTACGCCGCCGGCTCGCGCTCCAGAACTGCGGAATCGAGCTCGAGCGCGTCGGCCGCGGGCACATGGAGCTGCGGGTCGCTGGGCCGCTCGAGCTATCCGATATCCCGACCACTGGGCCAATGCGGGCCGCCTACGGCGGCTGACGCGCTAAGCAATTCGTAAGGAACTTGTACGAGACAACGCCGGGTCGCGTTCCTCCGGTGTCGGTGAGCGCTCCCAACAAGCAACACCCCGACCACCGAGGAGGTCCATCAATGGATCACACAACCGTATCGCGGCAATTCTTTGACCGGATCAACGAGGGTGACATCGCGGCGATCGTCGCGGTGCTCGCCGAGGACTTCGTCGGACACGAGGAGATGCCTGGCCTCACTCCGGGCCGCGACGGCGTCGGCGAGCTGTTCGCGATGTTCCGAGCGGCGTTTCCGGACGTTCGCTGGGAGCCCGAGGACGTACTCGCCGACGGCGACAAGCTAGCCGCGCGCGTCCGTGTTACGGGGACCAACGACGGCGAGTTCATGGGTATGGCGCCTTACGGGCAAGCGCGTCAGCGTCCAGCTCATCGACATCGTGCGGATTGGAGTCGACGGTCGGATCGCAGAGCAGCGGGGCGTGTTCGACATGTTCGCCCTGATGCACCAGCTCGGCGTCGTCGGCGCGCCCGCCTAGCGGACAGCAGCGGAACCCGAGCAGTTGTTCAATTCTGACTGTTCTCCCCTGGGCGAGCGCGCGCCTGTGTCGCCGCCCCGGTGAGCGGGTTGCTGAGCTTCGATGCTGACTATCGCGATCACCCCGGATCAGGTCGAGGCCGCGCTGGCGGCCGGCGAGCTCGTGTGCCCGGCCTGCTCGGGGCCGCTCTCGCCGTGGGGGTACGCGGGCTCGCGCGTGGTCCGGCTGCGGCACCAGGCCTGCTCGGTCACGCCGCGCCGCGCGCAGTGCCGGGCGTGCGAGAGCACGCAGGTGATCTCGTACGCGTGGCTGGTCCCGCGCCGGCGCGACGGTGTGGAGGTGATCGGCGAGGCGCTGCGCCTGGCCGCCGGCGGCGTGGGGCATCGCGCGATCGCCCGCCAGCTCGACCGCCCCGGCACGGTCCGTGGCTGGCTGAGAGCCGGCCGCCGGCGTGCGGAGGGTCTGCGCGCGTGCGCGACCCGGTGGACGGGCGTGCTGGACCCCGAGATCGGGACGGTCAACCCGGCCGGCGTGCGCTTGGCGACGCGGTGGAGGCGATCACGCTCGCCGTCCGCGCGTGGGTGCTGCGGTTCGGCCGCTCAGCGAGCGGGCCATGGGAGCTGGCGGTCTGTCTGACCGGCGGACTGCTGCACGGTCAGCCACAGCTGCCCCCGTAGCCGTTCTTCCCGCGCTGTTGTGCTCTCCAGGCACAACGTCGCTGCCATCGAGCTGCGCACGGCGGCTGCGGGTCAAGCGCCGCGACAACGCTCCACGGTCGAGTACGCGCTGATCGGCGCTTGACGCCAGCCGACGGCGCAGCTACCCCGCCCGCGGCACGCGCGCCGTGGACTTACTTCTTCTTTCGGAGCGCCGGGATAAACCGGCATGGAGATGTTGTGAACGCGAGCGCAGGAGGCAGGACGGATTGGTAGATGGTGGTCCCGCTGACTGCGGTGCTGTAGAAGCGATGGAGGTTGTATGGCCCTCCGGAGCCGCCCTTCGGGGGGAGGCTTCAAACCGCCCACAGGTGCATTGGCTGAAGACCGTTGTGCTGAACGTCGTGGGAAAAGGCGCGGCTCGATCGCGTCAGGTATGGGTCGGGAAGATGAGCGATGGACGTAAGTCCTCTGCCGTTGACGTGTCGAAAGCCGGAAAGATGACGTCGAAACCAGGGTTGCTTCTTCGTCCTGGGATGAGCCTGGGGGGCGCCCGTTTACTGCCCAGGCGGCGTCCGGCATACAGGCAGCATGATCCCGACCGAGGCGCTTCTATGGAACGCGTGAAGGCGTGCCTGGACACCGCTGCGGGGCCTTCCGCAGCGAGAGGAAGATCTCCAAGCGGCAGAATCCGCGAGGAGTTGAGTACCGTCGCCGGGTGCGCTGGCGGACTCGCTCGTAGTAGCTGTGAAGCTTGCGCGTATCGCAGCGTGGGTGGAGCGAAGGGGCGGGGTCGTCCAGGCGAGCGGGTGCGGCCAACCGCAAGGGATGAGCCGCGTGCGTGAGTCGAAGCTGAAGGGCAAGTCGTACGACATCCCCAAGCGATTGGTGTGGGATGCGTGGCTGAAGGTCAAGAGCAACGGCGGAGCGGCCGGGGCCGACGGTGTCACGATCGAGCAGTTCGCGGAGGACCTCTCGGGGAACCTCTACCGGCTGTGGAATCGGATGTCGTCGGGGTCGTATCACCCCGGGCCGGTCCGGGCAGTGGAGATCCCCAAGAAGGGCAAGCAGGGCGGGGTAAGGGTGCTCGGCATACCGAATGTCGTTGACCGCATCGCGATGGTGGCGGCGGCGTCGGCGTTGGAGCCCAGCGTGGAGCCGGTTTTCCACGAGGACTCCTATGGCTATCGTCCCGGGCGCTCGCCTGTGGACGCGGCTACGGTCTGCCGGGAGCGGTGCTGGAGGCGCGACTGGGTTGTTGATCTCGACATCCGGGCGTTCTTCGACTCCGTTCCATGGAACCTCATGCTGAAGGCGGTCGCGCACCACACCGACCAGAAATGGATCGTGCTCTACGTGGAGCGCTGGCTGAAGGCCCCGATGCAGAGGTCCGACGGAACCCTGGTCCCGAGGGTCAAGGGCACGCCGCAAGGTAGCCCGATCTCCCCATGCCTCGCCAACTTGTTCCTGCACTACGGGCTCGATGCGTGGATGGTCAGGGAGTTCCCGGCGATCCCGTTCGAGCGCTTTGCGGACGATGCGGTGATCCATTGTGTGAGCGAGTCGCAGGCCCGCCTTGTGCGGGATGCGGTCGCGTGTCGGCTCGTCGCGGTCGGGTTGGAGCTCCACCCGGACAAGACGCGCATCGTGTACTGCAAGGACAGCAATCGCCGCGGTGACTACGAGGAGATCTCGTTCACGTTCTGCGGCTACACGTTTCGGCCCCGGAAGACGTACAACCATCGCACGCGTGTGGCTTTCACGAGCTTCATGCCTGCGGTCGCTCCGGAGAAGCTGACGGCGATGAGCCGCCGAGTTGCAGCGTGGCGGCTTCATCGGCGCACCACCCTTGACCTCCACGACCTCGCAGCCGGGGTCAACCTCGTGTTGCGGGGCTGGTTCGGCTACTTCACCGCGTTCTATCCGAGCGCGGTGATCCCACTCTGTCAGCGCGTCGACCGCCATCTGGTGCGCTGGGCGCGGTGGAAGTACAAGCGACTGGAGCGCAGTGGTCGTCGAGCGTGGGCGTGGCTCGGGGCGGTCCGATTACGGGAACCCGAGCTGTTCGTGCATTGGCGCTACGGTGGCGCTCCGTCCTGCTAGCTGGACGGCACGAGCCGTATGAGTCGAGAGGCTCACGTGCGGATCTGTGGGGGCCGGCGGGTGCGATTCCCGCCGGCTACCCGGCGAGATGAAGGCTCTCTACATCACAAGGAGTAGCGATCCACGATGGCCCCGAGTCATACGTCGGCGTCCGCGAGGGTGTCGGCGAAGCGTTGACAGGGGGGTGCGGGCGGGGCTATTGAGCCGCGAAGTGAACAATCCGGGATGCCGACGCTGTCGAAAGAAGCGGAAGGCCACATCTGCGGCGGCGCTACCGCGAGTCGTTGCGGGACCCCGCGCGGTCAGAGAACCCAGGCACGTACGCGAATCTCTCCCTGCGCGAGAACCGGGAGGTCCCGCGGTCGCCCGCGGGTGTTCGCCGCGTGGCGGGCCTACCAGCACGAGCACCACGACCCCGACCAACTCCAGACCGAGATCGCGCCTATCCAAACCGAGCTACGGCAGCTGCTCGAACAGGCCAGCCACAAGAGCCGGCGCACCCGCTGGCACCGACAGTTCGCCAACAACCTGCTCAAGATCTGGCCCGCGCTCTGGACCTTCACCACCACCGAGGGCATCGAGCCCACCAACAAACCCCGCCGAGCGCGCGCTCCGCGCAGCGGTCATCCACCGAAAACTCTCGCTCGGCACCCAAAGCCACAACGGCGAGCGATTCGCCGAGCGCGCGCTCTCAGCCGCCGTAACCTGCCGACTCCAAAGCCGCTCGCTGTTCACCTACCTCAGCGAACTGATCACCGCCCACAACCGCGGCGAGCCATTCCCCGCCCTCACCTGAGGCCCCGGGGACTGAACGCTTACCCGAACCGACTGATTTCTTCGGCAATCAACGACTCGCGCGCTTCCGCGACCTCTGGAACAATCTCTGGTGGCTGTTCGAGTTTGGTCCCCAGAGCTCCGCCCCTTCCCAGGCCCCGGATGAGCTGCCCAGCTGGCGGCCCGATCCCGAGGCGCCCGAGAGCTACAGCCACGCGACGATCACCGCCCAAATGCGCCAGCTCGTACGCCCGAAGCCCGATCACGGAGCCGATCACACTGTCGCCGGTGCGCTCGCGTTCGAGAGCGTCACTTCTGCATCGTCGCCCCAGCAGCCACGAGATCGGCGCTCCTGCTTCCGCTGCCCGGCGGCTCGGAGCAGAAAGCTAGAGCGCGGGCCGCGGCGGTCGCCTAACGTGGCCGGCGCTGTAAGTAGTCGAGCTTGATCGTCTCGGGCGGGGCTATCACGCGCTCGTGGCAGGCACCGGTGTAGGCTGCGTGGGCGAACGGTCGCTGAACCGCCATGTCGCCTAAGGTGGTCTCGAGGCGACGAGGTCGTTGGGCGTTGGTGAACGCGCCGGCAGCCACGGTGCACGGCGGAGGTACTCGGGCGGTTGGCTCTCCCGCTGCAGCTCGACAACGACGGTCGGAGATCAAGCGTTAGGCCTACCTGGCGACCGCGAAACTCCAGGGTGCCGATGTCGGCGCGCCGAGACCCGTCGGTCAGCGCGTCATCATCATCACTACGATCGCGCACCGACCTGACAGGAGAACTACATGGCCAAACTCGAGGTATCGGATATCGCCCGCAGCATCAAGGGGCGCATCCGGGAGGTGGAAGAGCAGCTCAAGGACCACAAGTCTTTGAGCGACGAGCTCGAGCGTCTAAAGCGCGCTCTGAGCCGGCTGGAAGACGGAGTCCGCTCGCGCGTCGACGGCACGCGCCATCGCCAACCGCCGGTCACGCAGCCCGCGACGGCGCCAGCGCCAAAGGACACCTCGCCGGCGACGAGCACCACCGCCCGCGCGCCGCGCGGTGAGAACAAAAAGAAGATCCTCGCGGCGCTAAAGGACGGGCCCAAGACCGCCTCGGAGATCGCCACCGAAACGGGCATCAAGGCGAGCACCATCAGCGCGTCGCTGAGCAAGCTCGCGAAGGCTGGCGAGGTGGTCAAGGCCGACCGCGGCTACGCGCTCCCAACGTAACCACTAACGATCGGAAGTGAGCATGGCCTTTGAAGTCGGTAAGCGCGTCGTCGCGGAGTCTGAGTCAACGAGCCGCCGACCCCGCGCCGGTGTCGTTGAGGAAGTGGTGCGCGGCGACCCGTCGCCCCGGTATCGCATCCGCTGGGACGATGGCCACGAGAGCATCTACACGCCCGCGAGCGGAGCTCTCCGAGCCGAACCACGCCCGAAAAGACAACCACGACCGACACCGCGGAAACGCTAACCCAAGCCCGGGCCCCCACAACACTTCTTCGCCGCCGCAGCGACCGATGCCTCGAATGCTGCTCAGGGAGCTCGTCGGCCCAGAGCGGAACTGTCCGGCCCGGCGTTCGTGTCCAGCGACACGGCTCAGGCTTCGTGAATCCAGAACTCCGCAACCCGCCCCGGATAACGCCCCGGCACGAGGAATGTGAGTTGTACCTTTGATGCGTGCGGCGGTTAGCGAGGACCACCGTGTTGATGCTCGCCGCGGGCTCTTTCCTGGCGGCCTGCGGCAGTACGGGCACCGGTCCCACCACGACACAGCTGGACACGACGCTGCGCGACTGTTCGATGGTCGGCTCTGGGGGCCTCGCGGCGGACTATCGCCATCGCGCCCTCGTGCTCGGCCCGCTGGCATTGGGCAACCTCCGAACCTACAAACCAGACCAGCCGCTGCCGGGCACCGTCGGGCCGCGCCGCGGCGCCTATGAAGTGATCGCGATCGTTAAAGCCGGGAGCGCTGCGGTGCTGACGCTGCCCCGCACGGAGTGGGGCACCGTCGGGCTGCTCTATGACCCTGTTCAGTTTCGAGACGATGGCGCCTACCTGCTCAAGAACACAACGCACGCAGTGCGGTTTAGGGCTTGCACCTCGGTCCGTTTCAACGGTGGGGTTAGCCAGTTCGACGGCGGCATCGTCGTGACACGACCGCAATGCGTCCGGGTGCTGGTCACGACTCCAGATGGCCACCGCTACCAGGGTGAGTTCCCTGCCGCTGCACCCTGCCCGCCCCGGCGCCGCGAGCGGTCCTAGCCGACCACGTGGCGCGGCTTCCCCTCTGTCGCCGCCAGGGCAGTCGGATCCGAACTGCCGCTTCAGGCAATCGCAGACTGCGAGCAGAAGTCTCGGCGGGCCTGAGCGAAGCCGGTCAGCTCGCTGCGTTTTCGTGCGAGCAGAAGCGGGGTCTGGGCGATCGGCACCGATCGGCAGGCGCCGAGATTCGCGCATTGCAGAAGTTGACCGGCGGCTGCACCGTCGCCGACCCTCGGGACGAATGCCTATGCACTATGCAAAGCCCCGCGCTTCAGAGAGTCTCGTTCTCTGAAGTAGACTGCGGGTGTGGCTTCAGAGAACGCGCAGAAACGGCGACCGAAACGGGCCGGATTTGCTTCAGAGAACAGGGAGGCCGCTCTAAGGCTGTGCGTATGCGGCCGGCGCAGTGCGTAGGCTGCTAGGTATGGGTGGTCGTTGTGCTTGACGCGCTCGAACCGGAGCAGGTTGAGCTCTACAGGGCCTTCCAGCGGTCCCAGCGGCGGGAGGATCTGAGATCGTTTGAGGACGAGGCGCTGACGGAGATGGTGGGCGAGCGTTGCGAGCCGGCACTGGTCCGGCGCGTGTATGACTCGGAGCTTGGCACGATCGATCTCATTCCCGGCGTTGGCTCGTTGTGTTGTGTGTGCACCAGCAACGGCCGGTTCGGCCGCGTCTCGGGCACCACTCAGACGGCGCTGGCACGCTACGGTCAGGGAGCCATCCACGGCCGCGGGGCAGCGGTGACGTTGACGGGGGTGCTCTCCACGCGCGTTTGCGAGCTGCGGGTTGTGGATGCCGCGGGCCGTGTGATCGTGGTGGCGGTTAACGACGATGACGCGTACTGGGTCACGGTCCAGAACGTCGTGAAGACGATCGCGTCGATGACCAACGGCACCGAGCGTGTTCGTTGGCTTGTGGACCGACCGTCCAGCCCGACTCGCGATCTTGCCGTCATCCTCGACCGACTCACGAGCCCCACCAGACAGGTGCTAGAGGTCGCCCAGGAGGACGCCCGCGGCATGGGGTTTTCCCACGTCGGGTCAGAACACCTCCTCCTGGGACTGCTCAACAAGTCCGAAGGGACCGCTGCCGAGGCGCTGCGGGCGGCCGGGATTGATGAGCAGCGGGCGCGTGCGGAGATGCTGATCCACGTCCAGCCCGGCGAGCGCCGCCACCAGGGGGACATCCAGTTCACCCCCAGAGCGGTTCAAGTGCTCGACGCCGCGCACAGCGCGGCCGAACACGACGGCCACGGATCAATCGAGCCCGAGCACGTGCTGCGCGGACTCGCGTTGGTCGACGAAGGACTCGGAATCGAGATCATCCGGGACCTCGGGGTCACCAGCAAGCAACTCGTCGACGCCCTCAACGCGCAAACCTGAAGCTCTCGAGCACCAGCGTGCCCAAGACCGCTGGTTTGCCGCTCGGCGAGGCGCGCACCCAGCCAGGTGGCTGCTCTTGGTTGGCGCCAGCCGCTAGGCAGGCACCGGAGAGGAGAATCCTCCAGCGGCAGCGGAGTGGTGGCAGGACTAGCCAATGCCGTCAGCGGCGTCGATCATGATGCGCGGCAATCCCGACCGAAAAGAAGACCAAGACCTGAGATTTGACCATGGCAGCCATGTCTGACGATGATAGGGGATGTCAGCAATCCCTACGGTCTACCGGCGAATGCCGAACCTGAGTGACACTACAGCCGGCCTGGATGCCGAACTACAGTGACACTCAACACGAGTGGACATCGACCCTAATAGTGGTCCGTCATACAGCCGTCCAGAGTGAGACGGAACCCGGGCGGACAGCCCCTGAGCACTCGACCCTTGGCCGTGAGGAGGTACGACCTACCACCGAACTGGGCCGCCGCCTCACCATCAATGAAGCCGGGTGCGATATCCGAAACGTCCGTGTAAAGCGGCCAGCCACTGTAGGTCACCTGCGTTGATCCATCCGCGCGCCGGGCGGTGCCGAGCAGCTTGTGTTTCACGTCACCGGCCGCGACCAGCTTGTCGCGCATCTTGATCAGCAGTGGCCGCAAGGTCTTGGCGCATTTTCCATAGCACGTGCTCTTGGGCGCCTTGCCCTTCCCGCCCTGTTTGTCGTTGGAACGCATGTACAGCGAGAACCCTCGCGAGGTTGACAGGATCCTCCCTCTCGGGGTGCCGTGGGTGGTGATGGTGGTGCTGGAGCTGGCCGCGGCCACGGCGCAGCTGGCCAGCGCACCCACCAGCGCCACGATGAAGATGCTCCTACGCATTGTGTCCCCTCCTCATGTCCATTCCAGACGCCGTTCCATCAGCCCGCGGAACCCAGTTGCCACCGACCCATTCGGTCTCCACGTCTGGATCCAAATCGTCGTCGAGCTGTGGCAGTTCGTCCTCGGCCATGGAGGCTTCAACGATTCCGAGGCTCAGTCCATTCAGATTTTCAATTCGTGTAGCGACGACCGCGATCCCGGGGATTGGCTCCGCACCTTGAGGATCGTCAAGAACGGCGGTCGCTGGCCCGTCCAGCCAGTCCGGAGGCTTCACCGACGCATTCATGAGGGCGACGGTACCGCGACGCCGCCAACGAATCCAGCGGGATTCTGGCGCCGGATGCGGGCAGCTACGGACTTGGTCGCGGTACAGAGGCGCGAGATCGCGGACGGAGGCGCAAAGATCTGGGCCGGGAAGAGCGCACAATTCCGCGGCCATCTTTGTGCACCGCTACCCGCAGGAATATTGGCACGGTCGCGCCAACAAGATTGTGGGCTGCTCGCGTTCGACGAACTCCAATTGCCCGACTGTGAGGCGGGAGCAGCCCAAATGCTGATCTGAATGTCGCCACCGTGGAGCTGCGAGAACCTCCGATCGCGGTACGCCGCATAGGGACGGCGGTGGCTGCCGCCGGTAGCGCGACGAGAGCGACGACGACCCCGGCCGCCGTGGCCAGATGGTCCCTTGCTCGGGAGAAAGCGCTGCGGGCGTACGACGATTCAGGTGAGCCCAGCGAGGGGGAAGGATTCCGACGACGATGACCAGCGCCTTCATCACCGACGATTCCATCTAAGGAGGTAGGCCGTCGCGCGAACGGTCTCCGATCAGGCGACGGGCTCGTTATCGGACCTAAGCGCTCTAGCGGTGGTCCTGAGGAGGGCTAGCGAGGGTCTGGCGGCGGGGGTACCTCATGACTTACGACTCATTGGCGCGTGCCTCAGGGAGCATCCAGCTCTTACGACGAGGCGGGACGGCCATGTGCCGTCCGGCCTTTCATTCGGGGTCGCGATTGGATGCGCACGGGTGCCGGGTTGCTGTTTGGTGCAGCGACGATTCGTTCGTCAGCCGCGCGCAGGCCATGAGGGTTGCCGCAGTGCGCAAGGAAGCGAGGCTTGCTCCCCGGGGCCGGTTGAGGGTATCGTTCTCGCTCGGGGGCAAGGCGGGGCCGCCGTGGGTTATTAGGTTCAGTAGGTCTCGTGATCATTTGGGAGCATTTGTGAAGACGATCCGGTACATGGCCGCGCGATGCCGGCGCGAGACAGCGTTCGGCGCAGGCGCTGTGATGGTTGCGCTCCTCGCCCTGACGCTGAGCTCTTCGACCGCGCCGGCGGCGGCGCGGTCCCGGTCGCGCGGCGTCGTGGTGTCACCTCTCCCCGGTCAGCGGTTCCGGACCGGAACGGTGTGGATTCGCGTCCGGGCGGGCAATTTCCAGGGCGATCTGCAGGTATGGCTAAACGGCCGCTCGATCGGCCCGTACTTCGGTTTCTCGTATCAAGGCATCCGCTCGCTTCAGGTCTCGTCGAGCTTCGGGTTGCGCTACGGCCTCAACGACCTGCACGTCATCGCCGCGCCCGAGGTGGGCCGAAGTCGCTCAGTCCGCGAGCGTTTCTGGGTCTCCAGATCCGCGCCGATGGCAGCGGCGGGCCCCGACGTGAGTGTTGCCGTGGGAAGTCGGGTCAGGTTGAACGCGCGCGACTCGCTGGTCGCGGGACCTCCGGCCGCCGAGACCGCCGACAGTTCTCCTGTGGGTCCGAAGCTGGCCTATAGCTGGCGTCTCATCGGGGCGCCGTCCACCAGCGATGTTCGTCAGTCCAAGCTCACCTCGGCGCGATCGGCAACTCCGTCGTTCACTCCCGACGTACCGGGTGTCTACACGTTCGAGCTGACGGTCAGCGACCAGTTTGGATCCGGCCAGGACCGCGTCACCGTGGATGCCCTGGAGCCCGACCCGCTGGTCCCGATCGACACGATGGTCGAGCGCGACGGCCACTGGGGGGTTCAGGTGGGGAACGATTTCTACGAGGCAGATCCAACTGGCGAATATTTTGCCTATCTCCAGGTCGTCGTGCTCAAGCGCAGAACCCTGGAGCTGGTCTCGAACACGAGCTATCACTGCGCGAGTAACGGGTTCGAGCACATCTGTCCGCAGCCGATAGAACCGCTGGATTTCGGCAAGCTCGACAGCAGCGATCTCGTGATCGCGGTGTCCCAGCCCAGCTTCAAGTACGCCCCCAGGGACGACGCGCTGGGCGCGCTTGGCTACGCGCGCGTGCAGTTCGCTGCCAACGGCGGCGCCGGGATGCTGTCGGTTATCGGGGTCCCACGCTCTCCCAAACCGCCCGCCGGGTCCGCCGTCCAGCGCGTTGTGAGCCGGAGGCCGCCGTTCTCGCAAGACCCCCCGTACGCCCCTGACGGGAGGGTCACGGGATTCCTGACGCGCGATAACTTCAACAACTACGAATTCGTCAGCGCCGAGCATCCGTCGTTCGACCTCCGTGCCGCGGGCTCGGACGATCGTCAGAACGTGATCGAGCTCGGTGCGATCCCTGGCCAGGCTGCGCAGCGGTTCTCCCACACCCTGGTCAATGACGAGGTCGGCGGGTTTCAAATGGTGGTGGCCGACGCCTACACGTTGAAGGGCCAGCAGTTCTGGTTTCCGAGTTGCTGCGGGTTGAACAATCCCTATCGCGCCATAACCGACATGGCGGACAAGCTCGAGCACGTGAATGCCGACGGGGACAAGCTGGTCTTCATCAGGTCGCTAGGGCACACGGCAGTCGATGCCACCAGCGCTCTCCTACCACTGGGCCGGTTCGAGTCGGCGCTGGCCAAAGCCGGAGGCACCGCCCAGGTGTTCGGACGGGTCGCGCTGGCGAGCGACCTTCAGTACGGGATGGTGGGCGCCTCCAACCTGGGCCCGGGGCGAGGCTTGGAAGCGAGCGCGGCGATCGCCCCCAGCCTGGCCGACGGCCGGCTCCGTGGGATGCTCACCCGCGGCAACGACCAGCGGTTCGAGGTCGAGACTGACGGCCCGCCGCTGGGCGTCGCGCAGGAGGCCTACGCTGCCCCGAGCCAATGGCCCGAGCAGAGCGATCCCGACCGAGCCCAGGGCAAGCGGGAGGCCGCGGCCATCGCGTGGATCGGCAATCAGCCGACGGTGAATCTCGGCAGCAATCCGCGTGCCGCGTACTGGATCCAGCCATACGGCGAGGGCGGCGGCGCCTACTGGCTGGCCAAGTCAAACGCGATCAGCGCGCTGGAGTACACGGCGAACAACGACTTCACGAAGGAGGACCTGGACTGGGCAAAGAAGGAGCTGCGCACCGAAATCAGCTGGCTCATCCAGGAGCACTACTACCTGCAGAACCTGTCGGCGCCATTCCTCAAGGTCGGGCTGAAGGAGTGGTCGCAGCTGACCTCGATCGCCGACACGATCAAGGGCAAGGTTGACGTCAAAGGCGAAGACAAGACGACATTGGTCGCTACCTCTGTCATGGGCTTCTTATTCGATTTGGGCGGGGCCGTTCCCGGCCCGGTGGGCAAGGTGTTCGAGGTCGTCGGGGCGGCTTACCGCCTCACGACCGAGCTGGCCTCGCTCAACCAAGAAGGCGCTCCGGCCGACACCGAGTTTCAGGACACAGTGAACAAGCTCGGCGAACAGCTCGCCAAGCGCCTGACGGCCGGCCAGGACGCGTTCGACAACCTGGCCCAGATCATTGCCGGCGATTACGACAAGCTGAAAACCGTGGGAACACTTGGCAATTGCGTCCCCGGGGCGAACAATTGCCCGCGCGAGTGGCAGTTCACCGATCCCGACCAGAAAGACGCCACCACAGGCCTACAGGCGTCGCTCGAGCTCTCGTTCTACGGCGGGCTGTTGCCGCTCAAGTACCAGGTCTGGGTCTTGCCCACCGGTGTCAGCGCGCCTATCTCAAAGTACTCGTGCTTCCGCCAGACGAACAACGCCTCGAAGAACGGCGCCCCCCGCTACAGCCGCTACACGGATACTCCGTTCGTCGATGAGCCGACGACGGGGTGGACCGCGAACCCGCTCGCTAGTCTCGACGGCGGCTTCAGACAGCTGTACCAGGTATGGGCGCTCGGGTACCGGAAACAGAACAAGTTCGACGATCCCTCGATGACCGTGCCCAGCGCCGCCATCGCCGATCGCGTGTTCGGCAAGGTCGACCCCGGGGGGGACCTCAACCACGGCGGTCTCGGGGCGTTCGCACCGCTCTTCTTCATCCAGAACGATTTCAAGACGGTCGATTGGACGCCGTCGAACCCCAACCTCAGCCTGTCCGACTGTGCATGGAAGTAGCCGGCGGCCCGATAGTCTCACTCAGCTTCCGGGCCGTTCGTGGGTGATCCGCGGGCGATGAGGGCCTTAGGGATGTGGGAAATATCGAAACCTTCATCCCACCAGACCAGATACTGCGCGTCGCACGGCAACTACTGAAGCACGAATGAGTCACTAAGGTATCGTAGATAACCAAGGTTGCAAAAGTGGCTGGTCGTGGTAGTAGAACCATGGGGTGTGGCGGATGAAGCTGCGATCGGTGAGAAGCTCCGGGCGTTGCCCCCGAGCTGCTGCACGAGGGGATCCCGCTACCTCTGATCCAACGCCAGCTCGGGCACTACCTCTCAACCACCGGGTAGGGTCGAGTCGGGGCGCGGTGTCGGCGTTGCCGCCGGCCCGTTTCCCCGACCCGCCCTCCGAACCGGACATGCCCATTCCTGAGCATCCGGCTCTCCACAGGACACGATGTCCGATCGTGATGCTGGTTACGCAACGATGGTTCCCGGTCGAGTGGTGGCTCGGTCTGTTCCAGTGGCCGCCCACGGCGAGGGCCCATGTCCGCCAGGTTTCGGGTCGTTTTTGCAATCGAGGGGCTTCAACCACCGAATCGCTTTCGCTCTTCCTTTCGGTCTCGCTAGCACGCACGCGGGCGTCTGGCAGTACCGCCCGGCCGTCACATCGTCGGGGACGCTCCACCTCCGCGCGCGATCCCGCGCCTCGGTGGTCCCCCAGCTTCACCAGGCCGCTGCATCAGCCCAGGGCCGGCATCCCAGCCGACACGGATGAGATGTTTGTCGTCCGTCATCTCCTTTCGCATGGCGCCTCGTGGCGCACCACCTACCTGCAAGGGATCTCCTCCGAGGAGATCATCTCCACCGTCCACGCCCGCCGTGCGCCGATGATGCACGCCAGCGCCGGCCTCGACCTTTAGAGCCATCCGCGGGAGCGCCTAACCGCGCTCCCGCCCTCCATCGAGCCGCGCCCGGGTCACGCGATCGCTCCGCGCGTAAGCAGCCACCAACCGCCACGGGCCCTGACGTGGCAAAGCGCTCGCGCCGCCGCCGGCGGTCGGGTCATCGAGATGTCGCCATTGCAGTCGCGCGCCTCGAGCACCGTCGGATGTCGAAAGGGATCGTGAGCGCGGTTCGGGCGGCAGGTGCTGCGCCTGACGCCCACCTACGACCGCCGCTACCAGTCGCCTCAGCCGGCGCTCGGCGGGCAGCTGCTGGTCGGCCGGCCACTCACGTGCGTTGGTTCGGCCCCGGCAGGAGGCACAGGGAGGGCGCCGACGTCGGCTCAGCCCAAGCGCTCCAGGGTCGGCTGCCAGAACTCGATGGCCTGGCGCTCGACATTGGCCACGTCGAGCAGCGTGACCTCCGCGGCGACGGAACGCTCTTGCGGGAGCAGCAGCAGCTCGGTGTCGGTGAAGCGCTCCCAGTCGGCCCGTAGCTCGTCGAGCTTGGCGGGGTCTGCGAATTGGCTCGCCAGGTCGGCGGGGCGGTGGATCCCGGCGTTGCGGTATCGCGGCGCCTGGCCTTCGGTGTCGAACTTGCGGGTGATCAGCTCGGCCACGCGCTCGTTGTCGATGTGCTCCTGATGCTCGCGGGCGAGGTAGGCCAGGTCGACGAAGTGCTTGGACAGCGGCTTGCTGCACCAGCCCAGCAGCTTCTCGGCGGCCAGCTCGTCGCGCGTCAGGCCCTGGACGACAAAACTCTGATCGCTGGCCAGCAGCGCGTCGTAGTAGACGAGGATCTCCCCGGTCCGGTCGAGCCACTCCCCGGCGCGGACCGAGACGGTGACCTTCAGCTCGTTGTCGCGCGCCCGGCGGCTCATCTGGATGCCCTCCATCGAGAACGGGCTTCTGGTCTCAAACAGGTCGTTGGCGGTAGTCATGTGGCCGTCCTCGGGACGGAGATAGAAGCCATAATTGCCGTCGATCGCCAGTGCCTCCTCTAGCTTGGGCACGGTGAGATTCGCCGGCTCCAGGTAGGTGTAGTCAGCGTCGGCGATCGACTGGCGGGGGCTGCGGTAGACGTTGGACAGCAGCGTGCCGCCCTTGAGCACGAACAGGTCCTTGTAGTCAGGGTTCGTGGCGAGATGGCGCACGGTCGCGCTCTTGGCGACCAGGACCAGCAGCTGCGCGCGCGTCAACTGCATCCGCTCCTGCGCGGCGTCGAGGATCTCTTCGGTGGTGACCGGCGTCTGGGCCATTACTTCAGCTCGAGCGCGGTGCCCACGATCGCTGGGTCCTCGTAGACGCGCCAGCGGTTGTTCACCGGCGGTCTGGTTCCCGGCGCAGGCGTCTTGCCAGGTGCGAGCGGCACGGCGTAGTTGCGACCGACCCGCAGCGCCAGGGGCTCTGACCCCGGGATGTCGAACAGGTCCATGAAGAAGCCGAGGCGACGGTTGAGATTCGGGCTGGAGAACCGCAGCGCGGCCGTGATTAGCCGCTCGACGTCGAGCAGGTCGCGACGGTAGGCGCCGGCCAGGGCATTGGCGATCACCGGGACCGGTGCGGCGAGATGCGGCTGGTCGAAGGAGTCGATGAGCGCCTTCTCGACCGTGGCCATCCAGACCGGCCGTTCGAAGTCGGCGATTTGGACGCGCCCGAAGAACTTGCGCTCGGCCACCGACACGAACCGGATGCTCTGCAGACCGATGCTCATCGGGCGCTTGCGGCCGGTGATCGCGACGTAGATGCGCCGTGACTGCTGGTCGATGAGCCCGTAGTGCCACAGCGCGGAATGCCACGACAGGTAGTACGGCGTGCGGAGCCGCTGCAGCACCGCGTCGGCCACCGGATCCAGGTCCTCCAGTCGCGGGCGGGGGTGCGCGGAGCGCGTGTCGGTCGCGACGAGGTAGCGCCCGCGCTGCAACGTCTTCAAGGTGCCGCGCTTGCGCATCTGATGCAGCGCGTCGGGCACGTTGCCGGCCAGCTCGGCCAGCCACGGCTGATCGAGCTGCAGATCGAGCATCGTGCGCTCCTCATCGCGCAGCCGAGTCATCACGGCGTGCTCAAAGGCGCTGCCTGGGGGTCGTCCTCGTGCCATTTTTTCAGATCAACGTCACATGAATTGTAGGTGGCTCATCAGCCTCATTCTTCAGATGAATGCTCCTTGGATGATACACAAATCATGTCACGTTCATCTGATTAACCTGCTCGCCTGAGGATCGCGCGGGCCGCCGCTCGGCACGCCCCCGATCGTGCGCTGCGCGACGACGGCGGGGAGGATTGCTTCTCGCGAGCGACCCGCACGATCCCCGGGGCCGGGCCGTCGCTCGCTGAAGCTGGCGGCGACGACGGGCTGTTGATGCCGGTGTTCGAGCTATTCCTCGGCGCGCTGGAGCGCGAGGACACGATGGTCTCCTGCGGCCACCAGCCCACCGATGATGCGGTGAAACCGCGCGATGTCGGCTGCCTCGAGGTTGCCGGCGGCGCGTACTCGCTGTAGCCACGCGGGAAGCACGTAGGTGTAGAGCGCGATCGACGCATACTCGCCCGCGATCACGTCCTCAATCCACCTCAGTCCGGCACTCGCCTGCCATCGCGAGTCCCCGATGTCGATGAGACCGACCAGGGCGTCGACCGCGTGGGCATCCCCACGCACAAGTGCGATCCACTCCTCGACGAGCTCGGTCAACGTAGTGGGGTCGATCCACTCGCGTTGAGCGATCTGCAGGGTGCGATTCGGATCCCGGTCGGCGACCTCGATCGAGGGCCGGGGAATCAGCACCGCGGCGGCCCGCTCACCGCGACGGCGACCGGCGGCTGGCTCGGCGACGCCGGCGCTGAGCGCCGTTCGCATCAACGGTGGCCAGACATTCGCGAGCCCGGCTCGAAGCTGGCCGTCGTAGGTGCAGGCGAGCAACATGTTGTGGAGGAGCTGCTCGATCAGGCCGGGGTGCTGCGCGAATTCCCGGACGCATCGGTTGAGTGGCTCGCGGTCACCGGTCGCCGCGGAGGTGAAGAGCGCGCGAGCGATCGGACGAAACTCGTCTCCCGTGTGTGAGCCATAGCCCTGCTCGTCCCAGTACACCGCGCCGCGTCGGTATGCCGTCAGCAGCTCGTCGCGCGCGTGCCGAGCCTCGCTTGAGATGCAGCAGCCGCTGGACGTTGCGTTCATCGCCGCGGCGATCGGTGCGGTGAGGTGGTTGATGAGGAGCGACTCGGTCTCCACGTCAGCCAGCGCCTGGACGGGGTCCCCGACGAGCGGCCGGAGCTCGCGATGCTGGCCGGTGGGATCCCAGTCACCCAGCTGGCAGTCGCGGATCATCTCCGCGACGAGTCGAAGCGCAAGTCGATGGCGGCATTCGCCGCGCTCGCTTTCGGCATCGCAGGGCGCCTCCCACACCGGACCGAGGGTCTCGGCGAGCATTCGACGGACCTCGTCAGCCGGTGAGCGGGCGCATGCCATCAGCGCCCGTTCCAATTGGCCTGCGGCCAGCGACGGCGGCGAGGGGTCGAACAGCAAGGCGGGCAGTCCGCATGCGGCCGATCGCGTTGCGCCCATCAGGTACCTCGCCGATTCGCCCGGATACCTGCCGCTGACGGGCGCCAGCGCGATCTCGGCGAGCAGCTCCGCTGCCCATGCGAGGTCTGCGCGGGGGAGCGCGACCGCCTCATGAGCGTGGCGCACCAGAGCGGTGGCGGCGACCGCCCCGGCTGCCTCTGCGACCGAGGGGCCGAACGCTTCCGGTGGCTGCTCGACAAGCTCACGCGCAAACGTCAGATCGCTGGCTAGCGTATCGGTCGGCGCACGGCGATCATCGCGGATGCCGTACTGAGTGGCCAGCCTCCACGCCGTCTGGCCACGGGCGATCGCGGCGTGCGATGGCGCGAGCTCGGCCAGCAGGTCCTCCGGCGGCTCGAACTCGACGAGGGTCGTACCGTCAGCCTGCGTGGTCAGTCGATAGTTCTCGCTTCGCAGGCAGCTCGCCCAGCCGGCTCGGGTCAACAGCGCCGTGGGATTCCCATCGTCTGTTGGCGCACCGCGACCGTTGTTCGCTACCAGGTCGTCGGCAATCTTCCCCAGCGCCTCGAGGCGCTCGGTGTCGTCCGCCACAACCGCGGCTGCCATCAACTCCGCCGCCGCGTCGCCCATCGAGTAGCGCCGACGTGCGAGCCCGGCCAGCTCGGTCGGGTCGGGCCCCTGCACCTGCAGCTGCCGGTCGCTGGCCATGCGGCCGAACTCCAGCTCCCACACCTCGGGCAGAGCGAGCCACGGATCGAGCTCGTCCGTGAGGCACTCGAGGTGGCGAACCAGAAACCCCACCACCAGCCCCGGCATAGCCATGTTGTGGCAGTCGCGCAGCATGAGCTCGCTCACCCTCCCCGGCGGCACCCCGCGCCGGACCAACTGATCAGCGAACATCTCGACTGCCATCAGCGCGCTCATAGCTGGATAGGGACCGTTGGACGAGCCCCGGTACCACGTCCACACCTGTTCGTTGCCGATGCACTGACGAGGACCGGTCGGGAGCGGGAGAGTCAGTCTGCGCTCGTCTTCCGGACCGACTCGTGGCTCTCCGTCGGAGAACAAGCTGTCGCGAATAGCGATCCGGATCGATGCGGCATGATCAAGCAGTTCGTTGATCAGTCGCAGCGCCTCAACCGGCCGCGCGTTCACCAGCCACCAGAACGGCCCAAACCACCACGCGGCCATCGGTACTCCGAGCCCGGCTCTGGAGGTGTGGTGCCGTATCCCTTCGTCCAGCGGCGAGTAGCGAGACATACCGCGTGAATCCGACCTCGGTCGCTCGATGTAGTAAGCGTCGGTGAGCGCCAGAAGAAGCTCGGGCCGGTGCCGGGCCATCGTCCGGCCGGCAACGACCGACTCGACGGCCGGACCAAGGTCGCCGCCGCCGCTGGCGGCCAGCCGCCGCAGATGATCCTCGCTGGCGTCGTCGAGGTCGGCGCCGAGCAACGCGATTGCCTCCACGACGAACTCGTCGTCCGGGTCCTCATCGTTCAGAAGCTGGTCGCGAACCCGCGTCCGCAACGGGCTGGCTGAGCTGTTGGTCAGGCTCTCGCCGCGTAGCCACGCCAAGACCACATCGCGAACGAGCTCGAGCAAGGGGTCGCGCCAACTGTGTCCTTCCGCACCGACCAGGCTGTGCTCGAGCGCGACCTCCACGAGAGGGCCGAGCACGATCGCATCTGCGATTCCGGCATGCACGTAGCGCTGAAGGGACAGTCGCAGCAGCGCGATCAGCCGTTGGCTCTCGCCGTCGGTCAGATCTGGCCACGCTCGCGAAATGACGTCATAGGCGCTGCCAAGCGTCAACATCGCCTCGAGCGGCAGAGCGGCCCAGCGCGCGCCGTGCTGCGCAGCCAGCGCATCGAAGGTCTGCTGGAGGGTGGTCCGAGCACGTTCGCTGTCCGGGCCCGCTTGGGCGATCGCCGCCTGACAGGCGAGGCGAGCGGCTCGCAGAGCCCACCGCGGTGCCCCGGCAGCGAGCAACTGCTCCATACCGTCGACAATGAGCAGCCGGGCGACGCAGAGGTCGCGCACCAGGTCGCTCGCGAATTGGTCGTCCGGGTTCCACGCGCTGGTCGGACCGGCGGCGAGCAGCAGACCATCTGAGCGCAAGGACGGGAGCGCGTCCGGTTGCGCGCCCCTGGTTCCATCATTACCGAGCAGCAGCTCTCGCGCGAGTAGCAGTAGTGCACGTTCTCGCGCGTCGGGCGTGGGACCGTTCCCGAAGGTCATCTCGCTCTGGCGGACGAGGGCGGACCAGACGGCAGTGAACACGTCGGCTTCGGACAGCGCGCCGTCGGGCAGAGCTTGCGCCGCGTTGCCGCGAAGCAGGAGATCGGTGAGTCCGGGACGGCCAAGCAGCCAGCGTGCCCGTCTTTCGCGACCGAGCCGCGCGACGGCTGGGAGGTGGGCGGTGATCTCGTCGATCTCCTCGTCAGTCAGGCGCGGGACGTCGTGCTCGATAGGGGTCCGCACCACGACGTCGGTGGTGTTCAGAGCGACTTGTCGCAGGGCCTCCGCGACGGCTGCGGCCGCGTCGCTGCGGGCGACGGCCGCGACCCCGAGGCCAGCGGTCATCGCGGCGGCCGCGAGGTCAGTGAGCAATGCACCGCGTCCTTCCAGAACGGACTCGGCCCCATCGACGACCAGCAGACGAATCCGTTTGACCTCCTCGCCGGCCAGGAGCTCTGCCAGCGGCACTCCGAGCAGCGACTCGGTCTCGAGCGAAGTGCCGGGGAGGTCGCGCAGGCTGACCAGCGTGAGGGCCGCTTCACCTGCAAGCGCGTCCGCGGCCTTGATCATCAGGGCCGATTTGCCGACGTCCGGCTCGCCGCACACGACGAGTGGTGGGCCGTGGGCGGACAGGGCGCGCATGGCTGCGACGACGGCATCGCGGGCCTCGCCGCGCTCGACCTCGATCGAGGTCGGCGGCTCGCCTAGCCGCGAGCGGGTGCGACCCCGCAGACGCTCGCCTAAGCGGTCCAGTGTGCGGCGGGCCTCTCCGTGGCGGGAAGAGCCAGCACGACCCGTCCCTGGAGATCGCGACGCAGTGTTGTCTCGTTGACCTGGGCGCCGGCAGGGGCGTACTGGGCTGACAGTTCCGCGAGTCTGGCGAACAGCGTGTCTGCGGAGGTTGCCGCCTTGTCCGATGTCGCGTCGCGCAGTCGGGCCACGCACGCGCTGCGATCAGACATGTCAGTCCCCTCTAGGTGCAGCTCACGCGTGCTCAGGACCGATAGCAGCCGCCAGGTCAACTCGCTCGCAGCGATCCCCTGCGTAGCTTCGCCCGCGTCTGCCGCGGCCTGCGCCACCAGCCGATCGACGTGCACCAGACGGTCGCGCACCGGCCGGCTCGCGCGGGCGGGCTCGGCCGCCGCGCTCCTGAAGCTTGCATCGTCGGGGGTGGCGCGGGCGATGTCTGCTAGCGCGCGGAGCTGCTGCACGTCACGATTCGGGCTCGCGCTGGCCAGCTGCAGGCGCCAGCTGCCGCGCCGCACCTCCTCCCAGTGATCGGCCAGCACCCGCACGAAGGTGCTCATCAGCTGTACCGACTCGGCACTGCTCGGCACCAGCGACGGCGCGCGGCGGACCGCGATCGACAGCCGCCGGAGCTCACCATCGGCGCCACGGCCGCTGAGGACCAAGTCATCGACCGGGCTGAACGCGCTTGCCTGAAAGACCAGCTCGGCGGGATCCACGTCGTCTCCGAGGCCGGCGACCGGATCGGCGGTGAGCAGGGACGAAAGCAGGACGGCGCCGAAGCGATGCTCCAGCACCGTGCCGCCCCCGCCGGTCGCATAGGGGCTCGCCGCAGGCGTGGTGCTGGTGCCGTCCACCATCCCAGGGTAAGCGTCGTGCCTGATGCTCCTGCGCAGCCGGCTCAGGATCGGCCACGCGCCGCCCGATCGGCGGCACATGGGCTAACGCACCGTCACTCACCTCCGATGAGCTGTGGGTCGCGGCGTTGGCGCTCGGCTGGTGCCAGCAGGCGGTAACCATCGAGGCGGCACTGGACGCGACGCGCGCCGCGCTGACGGGATAGCCGAACAACACTCGCGCCGCTCACGCGCGCCTGCGCGGTGACCGGGCTGGGCGCGATCATCCTGGGGTGAGCGAGGAACCCCTACAGCGGTCGGCGCCAGCGGGCGACCAGCCGATCGACGATCTCTCACAAGACGAGCTGGGGCGCGACCGGTTCGTCGAGGCGTTGCGTGACGAGGTTCGGGACGCGCCTGTTGATGGCTTCGTGATCGGGGTGACCGGCGAGTGGGGGCTCTGGCAAGACGTCGGTGATCAACATGGCGCTCAACCCGCTCGTGACGGAGGCGGGGTTCCGGATCGTGCGGTTCAACCCGTGGTTGTTCTCCGGGACGCCGCAGCTCATCGAGCACTTCTTTGCCGAGTTGTCGGGTCAGTTGCGCGACGCGGGTCGACGGATCAAAGGCGATCGGCTCGTGCGTCTCAGCGAGGCGATCTCGGGGTACGCCGACATTCTTGATCCGTTGCGCTTTGCCCCGGGCGTAGACGCTGCGGTCAGAGCGGGGCGGGCGTCAGCCGGTCTGCTCGGGCGCTTCGGGCGCAAGCCAACAAGCGCCGGGGAGACCAAAGCGGCGCTGGACACGTTGCTCGCCGAGCACGATGAGCGCCTCGTGATCGTCGTCGACGACCTCGACCGGCTGACAGATCCTGAGATTCGCGACGTCATGCGACTCGTTCGTCTCGTCGGCGATTTTCCGAACACGACCTACGTGCTCGCCTACGCATCAGAAGCGGTCGCGCACGCGCTGGCCGGCGACAAGGGGCCGCGGGCAGGGCAGGCGTACCTGGAGAAGATCGTTCAGGTCACCCACGCGGTGCCCGCGATCGATCCCGAACAACTCTCAACGCTGTTGTTGGGGAGGATCGAAGGAGCGCTGGCTGGCCTGTCCTACGAGCTTGACCGCGCGCACTGGTCCTCGATTTACATGGGGCTGCGGCCTTACTTTCGGACGTTGCGCGATGTCCTGCGCTATGCCAACGCGGTGCGATCGCCCGCCAAGGGCCTAGTCGCCGAACTTGACGTCGCAGACATCCTCGGGCTCGAAGCACTGAGAATCTTCGAGCCCGGCGTGTGGGGGCGCATCGACGAGCTCGCGGAGCCGCTCACCAAGCCCGGCGATCAGTACTTCGTGAGCACCGACCGTGACGCCGCCGACGAACAGATCCGCCGCCTCCCGGCCGACGCGGCTCGCCCCGACCAAGTGCGCGACCTGCTGCGCGTATTGTTCCCGGCCGCTCAACGCGCGCTGGGTCAGTCGAGCTACGGGTCGGACTTCATGGGCGCCTGGCGACGGCGCGGCCGGGTCGCCCACATCGAGAACCTCCGCGTCTATCTCGCCAGACAGGTCAGCGTGACGGGCGCCCCTCGCGCGCTCGTGCTTGAGGCGGTGTCGGCGCTCCGTGACCCGGCGGCGGCACGCGTCTTGTTCGACGAGGTCGATGACGAACGGCTGCCCGCGCTCCTGAGCCGGCTCGGGGACTATGCGGACGATCTGCCGATCCAGGCAGCAGCCTCGATCCCTGTCCTGTTCGACCTGCGCCCGCGTCTACCCGAGCGCGGCGCGGGATTCCTCGACATCGACCCCGAGATCCGCATCGGATCGGTGGTCGTCCGCATCTTCAAGGGATCTTCCCCCGAGGTCGTGGCTGCGATGGTTGACCAAATCCTGCCGGACATACCGCTTCTCAGCGATCGTCTGAGTCTGCTGCGCACCCTAGGCTGGCGCTCGGAGGGCCCGGAGAAGGCCGGCTTGGACGAAGATCTCAAACGGCAGGCCGAGGCTGTCATGGCCGAGGCATTCGAGCGCTCAGGCCAACAGCTCGCCAGCGAACATGAACTCGCGTCGCTCGTGTACTACGTCGGGGAGGCCCACAGCGCCGACGTGGCCAGCCAGTGGGCGCGCGAGCGCGTCGACGATCCGCTGTTCGCGTTGGGTCTGATCGCGAGCAGCCGCGGCGAGGTGCGCAACGCGACCGGCCGCCACGTCCAACTGCGCTGGGACGCTCTCACGAATCTCCTCGGCGAACAGATCCTGATCGATCTCGTCACCGGCCTGCCCGCAGACAGCGCGTGGCCGCGTGCGCTGACTCCTGATGAAACCGAGCTGTTGCGCCAGGCGAGAACCTTCGCCGATGACCCCGAGCAGGCGCGCAAACACATGGACACCTACCGCCGCCAGTACCCCTCCTGACCCCGCTATCTCCCTGTTCCCCGCCGTATGCCAACGTGCAACGCGGCCGGCGAGTTGGCGGATCTCGGTCGCGGAAGATCGTGCGCGGTCGTCGTCGTTCACGCCCAGTAGCCTCAGCGCCGAAATGCCCAGCTCGAGCACGACGCTCGGTCATCATCACAACGCATTCGTGATGGCCGAGGCCAGTGACCAGGTGTCCGCGACCGGTGCCGTGACGCCCCGCTTGCTCATTGAGCTGCGGCTGCGAACGCCACGCGGACGGGTTCAGGCCGAGATCCACTACCTCCGGATGCAGGTGAAGTTCAACGGTGAACTGCTCGGGGAAGGCACCGGAGTCGGCGACTACGTCGGCTATCAGGATCGCCGGATGCGCATCGAGGTGCCCGTGACCCGTGTCGCTTTGGCGTTTGTCACCGATCGGCTCGTCGGCGACCGCCTCGATCTCACGTTGGCGTTGCAAGGCTGGATGAAGATCCGATACGAAACAGCTCCCAACGAGCCGGCCTATGAACCGCCGCCCGGGGAGTGGTTCTTCACCACATTCGGCGTGATGGGCATGGCCGAGATCTCGCTGCAACTGCCGCGCAGCGAATGGTTCAAGCGGATCCTCGAGCCGATCGGGAGCCACGAATACCTGCTCACCGAGATACCGCTGCTCAAGGGCGGCGCGGATTCGTCGCTGCGGGCGTCCTACCGGCAGCTCGCGGAAGCCGAACGGCATTTCGCGGAGGGTAACGACGCGAGCGTGTTCTTTCACTGCAAGGGCGCCATCGAGGCGCTCCCCGGCTGGCCGAAAGAGATCTTCGCTGACCTCGTGGACCAATCGAAAGCAACGCGTCTGGATGACCTCGTGAAGAGCGCGAAGAACTACTACGACCGCGGCCGTCACATCGCCCAGATCGGCAGCCAGCAAGGTGACTTTCCGGTCAATCACCGCGAGGCGGGATTCGCTCTGAACGTGGCCAAGGTCCTGCTTGCCGAGACGGCCGCCGTCATGGGCGCCGGCTGAGCAGACGCGTCGCCACCACTCCAACGCGCGGATGCTCGGCGAGAGCGCCGGCGTTCTCGCAACCGATCGGCACTGAGGCGCCTACGATTGGGGTCGCGATGACCCGTATGACGATCGAGCTCATCGGAGCATCCGACCTGGGCGTGGGGGAGGGCTGGCCAGAGCTCGGCGCTTTCCTTGAGCGCCGCCGAGCCCTCGATGACCGCAGCACTCAGCTGACGATCGCATTCGTCAGGGCGACGGCGTCGGAGCGCGCCAGCGCAATGGCGACATCTCGATGACCCAGCCGCCGGCGGCGGCGCGAGCGCTTTGCCACGCACCCAGCTGTCCTGCCGGCGCGCGGCAGACGACTGCATAGCCCGGATGATGCGCAAACTGAACCGCGCGAGCCTGACGTCGGAGGCCGGGCTATTGCTTTTGTAGGGCATCCGGCTGCTGGTTCGCCACGGTCGCAGTAGCCGCGTCTAGCACGCGGTCGTGACCCCCGGGTGATGGCCAAATTGTGCGTACGGCACAACCGGCGCGACCGCCACGGCACCGGCGGCTCGCCCGACCGTGCTTCCCCTCAGGACGACCTCCAGTTATCCGGAATTCCGGATAACCCCAATTAAAGTTCACCAGCTTCAGCCAGGCCGCGCGGGATGTACTACTCGACGACGAGACAAAACTCAGGTGAAAGTGAAGCGATTGACCGGCGCTCGAGGCCACCGTCATGAGGGGAACAAATCTGCGCACGATAATCCCTATTATGTATAAAAACCCTGGAAAAGCGGCCTATCTGACGATATCTTATGTCGACCTGCAGGCGCCCGGCCGATCGGGAAAGCGGTCGCCCGCAGAAGCATGGCGGACCGTGCTTCTCGCCGAAACCAGGGCTGCCTGAGTTGATCCGGACTGGCGAATCTGCCTACGCAAGGCGGTAGCTATGTACGCCTCGCGCACCGCGGCGCAAACGCCTACGTGGGCGAGCTCGATCGTCGCCTCGACGATACTAATGCGGCTCGCTCTGGAGCCCCTGTGTCGCCGAAGGATTCGTCCAAGAGACCTGTCGTGGAAAGCCACTCAGCAGAAGCGATCAATGGCGACAGCGACTTGCTCGACAGTTTCCACCGCCAGAACCGCGTCGCTCGCAGCGATCGGCGTCAATGCACCTGCAGTCAACGGATCACGGTCACAGGCATGCACGATGCGATTACGTCTGTCGACAACCAAGCCCAGCGCAGTCTTGGTAGCAGAAGGGTCAGTAAAGGCCATGCTCCAGATCTTGGGAACACCGACCATGGCCAGCGCGCGAGCGATGTCGTCTGGCCGCTGGAACGTCTCAAGCGCGAGGCGCTCAGCCACGTAGGTGCGTGCTGCCAGCTCTCGGTCGGCCAGACTCGCCGCTGAGAGCAGGGCTTCAACAGCATCAAAGTGAAGGCCGATCTTACTGCGAGGCGCTCCACCCTTTCTGCGGCCCAGCAAGATGTCGACTGCCCTGTCTAGCGTTATGCCGTGGACATAGGCGTCTATAGCACCGATGCTCTGCACGACAGCAGCGCGATGCAGATCCGAACTATCGACACGACCGTAAGTCATCGAGCCGATCGCGTCGGCCAGCCCAATCAAGTCACGCGCCCGACTCACATCCTCTTGAAAATGGCGATACCGCGTCGTCGCCATTAGTCGCTAGTAAGAGACTCAACACTAGCTGCAAGATCCGCAAAGACCTCCTCGAACTTGTCGATGTTCTCCTTCTGGATGTCCCACACGATCCCACCTCGCTGGAGGTCATCCTTGGTTAGCGAAAACACCGGCTTACGGGACTGCTGGGAGTTTGCTATGAGAGTGTTGAAGTCCGGTACTGACGCAAGTCGCAGGGACCCTTCGAGACCTGCGTCGTCGTAAGTCTTCTGAGGGAAGAGCAGGCCGCTGCGTCGGAACGCAGGAATGAGCGTCTGGTCAATGGCATCGTCGAGCTCGTCAAAATACCTCCGGAATGCTTGCGTGGGTTCGCCACTCCGCAGCCGGTACCGCTGAACGATCAAGCCTAAGAACTTGAGACGGGGCTCAGGGAACGGATAGTCGGCTGTAGAGAGCGCGTCTAGTTTTGCGGCGTTAGCCGCCCAGTTCATCCATTTCGGGACCACTCGGGCGAGCGAGTCGATTGCCATGACGGAAAAGACGTCGGGGCTCGCTGGGACAATGAAATAGTCCGCTGTTGCTACTAGGTTTTGGTTTATCGACCCTAGCCCAGGGCTTAGGTCAATCAGAACGTAGTCAGCCTCATAGTGTTGTGCGGTGAGAGCGAACAGCTGGGTGAAGCTCCCTGGCAGGTTTTTCAAGGCCTGGACCGACTCCGATAGCTGCTGGGCGATCCCGAGCGATACCTCATCTTCGGCCAAGCCCACGTGCCCAGGTATCAGAAAGAGGCGGTCGCACGCGGCAACTTGAACGCAGTCGACCGGCACGAGCGGCTTTGGGCGAGAGGCGAACGCGGGCTCCAAAGCGTCCTTAAGGTTTTGGTCAGGATGCTCCACATAGAACCGATCGAGTGCGTCCCCCTCGCTCAGGTCGAGCACCATCCCAGTCAGGTTGCATTGAGGGTCGGCGTCAACGAGGATGACCGTATGTCCTCGATTAGCGAGCATCCAGCCGAGGTTGAAGCATGTCGTCGTCTTGCTGACGCCGCCTTTGTTGTTGAAGAACGCGATGCTCTTAGCCAATGATGCTCCTCATAGGTTGCCGGCACGAGCAGCCTAGACGGTCATCACGAGGCGGAGCAAGGGCGCGACCCTGACGCAAAAGGCCCCACGCCTTGGGACACTTCGGGGCTAGCGAGCGCTTCTGCGCGTCGGGATGGCGGGGACCACTCCGGTCCGGGTCTGCTGGCCATCGGCATCCAAGCCGCCTACCAAGGTAGACCGGCGATCTCGCACACCGCTCGGCGAGCTCTCCTTCCGGCGACCGATGAAAGTCAAGGGGGTGGGCAAGAACTTTTCGGGGGGTGTTTTGGTCGGTTGGCCCGGTCGGGTGGGCTGAGATTGAGTTGTGTCCGCTCGTTTCGGGGGTGCCGGGACTGTCTCGGCGCGGTTTTTGCCGGTATTTGCGCAGCGGCCATCCTCACCGGTGGTGGTCGGCGTCGCGGTGCGGGTGTAGGTTGTTGGTGGGCGCGGGTGACTGACGTAGCGAAGCGCAGACGTCAGGAGCTTTGAGTCTGCCGCGCGGCTATGCCCTTCGAGGGCCTAATTTATGCGCGCTCCGGTGTCGCGCTCGCGCCCACTTTTCTGGATGGTCGCCCGGCTTGTTGGTCTTTGACCAGTTGCTGGTAGGAGACCTCCGCTTGTTCGGCGAGGGCGCGTTCGGCGTGCAGGATCGCGCGGTTTGTGCTCCAGATCCCAGCGGCGTGTTTGGTGCGTGCGGGTGCGCCGGCGGTGAGCTCGAGCTGACGTAGCTTTTTCTTGGTCAGCGCGGGGCGCTGATGGGCGTAGTCCGCTGAACGGGTGAGCATGCACCAGAACAGGACCGCGAGTTTGCGGGCGGTCGCGACGATCGCTTTGCCGTGACCGCGCCGGGCGCGGGTGCGCTCATAGAACGCGCGCATGGGTCCGGGCTGCTTGATCACGCTCCAGGCCGCCTCGACCAGCGCCCATCGCGCGCCCGCTGACCCGCGCTTGGAGATCCGGCCTGAGCGCGCCGGCGCGTCGCCGGACTGGCGGACCTTGGGATCGAGCCCGAGGTAGGCGACCACCTTGCGGCTGGTGAGAAACCGCGACGGGTCGCCGATCGTGGCCAAAAACGTCGCGGCGCAGATCAGGTTGGCGCCCGGCACGGTCATCAACCTGCGGATCTCCGGCCAAGCCAACGCCTGCTGGGCGATCAGCCGGTCGACCGCGGCGATCTCCGCGTCGACGAACGCCACGTGCCGCAGACCGGCGTCGACCGATTCGCGCTCCTCGACGGGCAGTTCTAAGTCGGTCAGCCACTGGCGGCCCTTGATGCCGAATAGGTCTGAGATCGGCGGGCGCGCCACCAGCCGGCGCGCCAGCACCGCGGCGATCTCGTTCTTGGTGCGAGTGCGCGCGTGCACCAGCTGGTGTCGGCGCGCGAGCCGGCGGCGCAGGATCGCGCAGCGCTCATCAGGCATCCAGACCGCGTCGAGCTCACCCTTCCATAACAGGCTCGCCAGGGTCCGAGAGTCCAGCTTGTCGGTCTTCGCCCGAGCGCTGCTGATCCCGGTGTCATCCGGGCTGACCACGATCACCCGATCCACGTACGGCTCGAGGATCCGCGCGACCTCCCAACAGCTCCCCGTCACCTCCAACGCCACCCGATCCGTCGGCAGTAAGCTCTCGGCCAGCATCCTGAACCCCTCCGGCGTGCTCGGCACCCGACCGCCAGAGCGGACCTTCCCATCCTCGCAGATCGCCACCACACAGAACTCACGGTGCACATCGAGGCCGATCGCTCGACCTACCCATCTCGTCAACGCCACTGCTTCACCTCCACACGATGGTGCTTGACACAAGGCGGGAGAACCAGCGGGAAAAACGACACAGACCGATACGAGCTCAACCGCTCAATCCAGGCAAGTCGCAGGGGCGGCCAGAAAGACAAGCCCGGGCTCGAAGCCCATCGCCGAAAACGGCCTACCCGTCTGCGTTCTCCCAATGAAGGCCCCTGTCCCGGATGGACCAAACGTTCGGCCTCAACCGGACGGACCCTTCAAACGCCATTTTCATGCCGCGACAAGCGTGGCTCTGGACCAACGCCCGGACGCCGGCTTGTGTCGCCGGATGCCCGACTGGCCGCGCGCCTGCTTCGCAATGCCGACGCCAACCGGGGCGACGCGGCCGAGTTTGTGCTGTCGCGCCAATGGCATGCGTGCCCTTCAAATCTGGCGGACGACCGAGTTCGACGAGCAGCACCAGCGCCGACGGCCTAGCTCCGAATACCGGTCGAGGCTTTTCACGACGAACTAGGTCGAAGGCCCAGCGCGTGACGTCGGTGGTTGGCGTCGTCGTCGCTCGCAATCGCGGTCTATCTCCCACGCTCACCCGCGGTCTATGTCAACGCGCTAGATTCGGACCATGCAACCGTCGCCGCTGCGCTCGGCGCCCCCGACGCACCGGTCCGGGTGAATGGATGGTCACGAGACGGCTCGTTGTCGCCATCACCGGCGCCTCGGGTGCCATCTACGGGTTGCGGGCACTCGAGGTCCTGCGCGACCTGCCGGAGGTGGAAGTACATCTGATCATCAGCGACAGCGGTCGGGCGACGATTGCTCAGGAGTTGGGCCCTTCGTTGGCGGAGGTTCGATCGCTTGCCGATGTCGTCCACCCCTTCCGAGAGCTCGGTGCATCGATCGCGAGCGGCTCGTTTCGCACCGAGGGGATGCTGGTCGCGCCGTGCTCGATCAGAACGCTGTCGGCGATCGCTACTTGCGCAACCGGCGATCTCGTGTCGCGCGCAGCCGACGTGGTCCTGAAGGAACGCCGGCGACTCGTCTTGCTCGTCCGGGAGACGCCACTGCACGCCGGTCATCTGCGACTCATGCTGCAAGCAACCGAAAGCGGCGCAATCGTCATGCCCCCCGTGCCAGCCTTCTATCCAAATCCAACGTCGATCGCGGAGCTCGTCGACCACACTGTCGGCCGCGCTCTGGACCTGCTTGGCGTCGACGCTAATCTCGTGTCGCGCTGGGACGGCATGGCCGACTGGGCTCGATCGCCTTCTCGGCGATCGCCCTCGCAGCCGTCATAGCTCAACCCTGGTAGTCCCGGAGGTCGATGTCGGCGTACGGCTCGGGTAGTAGGTCCGCCCGTTCGGGCATCTGGCCCTCGAGCGGCATCGTGGCATCGATCGCGGTCTTCGTCACGAGCCCGGATGCCTCCAGCCGGCTCGCGTAGCCGTAGGAGCTGGGGTCCTCGGCGAACCCTTTCGCGTACGGAATGATGAGCACGTCACGGTCGGCCTGTAACCGTACGGCGAGCGCCCAGGCGACCTGGCCGGTATCGAACACGTCGATGTCGGCGTCAACGATCACCACGTGCTTCAGCATCGTGTCGATGCCGAGCGCCGTCATGGCGAGCTGGCGCGGCTCGCCATCGTGCCGCTTACGTACGGAGATGCACGCGATCATCCCGGCCGAGTCGATCGGTATGTGGACCGCGCCGACGCCGCGCGTCGTGTTGCGCAGTGCTCGGAGCAGGCGGGCCTCGCGGGCGGGGACGATGGCGAGCGTTCGATGCTCGCTATGGGTGGGGTGAATGTCGAGCCACATCGCATCTGCACGGGTCGTGATCGCAGTCACCTGACACACCCACCCCATGCTGGACCCGTAGTAATACGAGAACTCGCCGAACGGCCCCTCCGCCTCGGCGACGGCGGGCAGCACGCGGCCTTCGATCACGACATCGGCGTTCGCCGGGATGGGCAGGTCGACCGTCATTCCGGGAGCGACCCGAAGGGGTGCGCTCAGCAAGGCTCCCGCCACCGCGAGCGAGTCGACGCTCATCGGCACCTTGGCCTGTGACGCAATCGCGATTGCCGGGTGGCCCCCGACGACGATCGCCACGTCAACCGGCTGCCCGCGTTCCCGGCCCGCGATCAGGATCGTCTCGAGGTCCTGGCCGGGGTCGATGCTTAGCGTCAGCCGGTCCTGAGCCTTGACCATCGTGCGGTAGATGCCCGCGTTGATCGCACCGCTCTCGAGGTCGCGAGCCAAGCAGACTCCGGACGTGATGTAGCGACCCCCGTCGCGCGGCGCGTGCACGCAAATCGGTAGCGCGTCCAGATCGACTGCGTCGCCGACAGCGGCGGTCGCTTGCACGGGAGCGGTCGCGCCGAGCTCCGGGGCGATCGGGCTGGAGAGCCGATCGAGAAAGCCATCGGCGAGCGAGGCTACGTCCAAGCCCAGCGCGAGCGCGATCCGCTGCCGCGAGGCAAAGACCCCCTCGACCACGGGCATCTCGGTCCCGTCGACGTCGTCGAAGATGACGATTGGGCTGCCCTCGCGCTCGAATGCCTTGAAGACGGCCGAGAGTTCGTGGATCGGGCTCACGCGCCGGCCGACATGGACCACGCGTTCACCCGCCGCCTCAGCTGCCTGGAGGAACGTCCGTAGATCCAAGCCAGCCGGCTCGGACATCAAACGACGGCGCGCGGACCGAGATATTCGAGCACCTGTCGCTCGAGCCCCGCGGCGAGCAAGGCCTCTTCGCCGACTTCGACGCATGGGGCTGGGAGGCCCAGCGCGCTTGCCACGGCGGCCGCCGCGGTAGCGACGCGCTCGATGTGCGCAACGGCGATGCCGGGCGACAGGCGAGCGTCAGGCGCGGCAAGCCCCACCGAGGCGACGATGGTTCCCGAAGGGTTGAGGATCCCGACGGCCACGCCCCAGGCGTGGAGGTTGTTCTCCTCGAGCGAGATCGCCCAGCCGTAGCGCCGGATCTGCTCGAGCTCGCGGCGCAACGCCTTCGGGCGTGTCACGGTTCCGCGGCACACCTTTTCCAAGTGACCGCCGAGCACGCGTTCGCGCACGTCCTCATGGAGGTTGGCCAGGATCGCTTTCTGTGACGCGCCGGCATGCAGCGGGATACTCGTTCCGGGTTCCATGCTGAGGCGAAGCGGCTCTGAGGTCTCGACTCGCTCGAGGCACAGGCCGCGCTCGGGTGGATCGTCGAGCACGGTCAGCAGGGCTGTCTCACCGCTGGTCCGGGCGAGCTGGGTGAGGATCGGTAGCGCGACCCGCCGGAGATCGAGCTCGGCCCGGGCGAGGTTACCGAGGGCCACGATGGTGGCGCCGAGACGGAACCGCTTGCTCTGTAGGTCGCGGGTGACGTAGGCGTAGTCGAGCAACACACCGAGGATGCGATGGGCGGTGGCGATCGGCAACTCCACGGCCTCGGCGAGCTCGGTCGTCGTCCACTCGGGTCGCTCCGCGCTGAAACATCCGAGGATCGCGAACGTGCGCTCGAGGACCTGCAGTGAGGTTTTGCGCTTTCCGTCCTCAGCGGATTCCGCGGCGCGGTCGTGTTCGACCGCCGTGGCGGAGCGCAGTGCGGCCCCGCGGTCTGTGGCTTCGGTCATGTTCGGCATCCCTGAAGGGTGGGCGCGAGCGCAACGGTAACCCATCGTTCGGGAGGCTGTGCCGCGAATTTGCACTCGACGCTCCTGACGCCACCCGGCCTCACCCATATCGGTGTAGGGTCTTCGCGCATCGTAGAAGTTTCTTTCATTTAGCGTTAAACGTAGCGTGGCTCTGGCTCAGCCTACGAAAGCCCGCACAGGGCTCGACGCGATCGTCGTCGGTGGAGGCCACAACGGGCTCGTGTGCGCGATTGGCCTCGCTCGTGCCGGCTGGAGCACGCTCGTCGTGGAAGCAGCGGAGGTTCTGGGCGGCGCCGTTCGCACCGGTGAGCTGACCGAGGCCGGCGTCGTGCACGATCTGTTCGCCACCAACCAAGACGGTTTTCGGGGCGGCCCGGTCGAAGCCGAGCTGGGGCCGGATCTCGAGCGCCACGGCCTGCGCTGGAGCCATAGCACGGCGCCCTACGCCAACGTATATCCGGGCGGCGGCTGGCTCGGCGTCTTCGAGGACGTCGAGCGGACCCTCGCCGGGTTGCGCCGCCACGACCCGCGCGACGCCGCCGGCTGGCGCGAGCTGCACGGTCTCTACCTGCGGCTATCGCCGGCGCTGGCGAGACTTCAGCAAGAGGAGCCGTTCACGCCGGCGGGACTGCGCGCGGTCCTCAGCTCCGCGCGGCAGCTCGGCGCGACCGGACTGAGCGACCTCGTGGAGCTCATCGCCAGCAGCACGCGGCAGCTCGGTAATCGCTACCTGGCGAGCGAGGCAGCGCGGGCGCTGGTGGCGTCCTGGGGCATGCACCTCGACTACGGCCCGGACGTCCCCGGCGGGGCTCTGTTCCCCTTCATCGAGTGCTTCGCCGACATGGAGCACGGGATGTCGATCGTCGAGGGCGGCGGCGGCGGCCTGATCGACGCGCTGGCGGCCGTCCACGCCGAACTAGGCGGGCAGACCCGGACCGGGGCACGCGTCGAGCGCATCCTCGTCGATGGGGGAGCCGCGTCGGGCGTGGTGCTCGAGTCGGGGGAGGTGCTGCGCGCCGACCGGGCCGTCGTCGCCAGCGTGACGCCGACTGCGCTCTACGGCCAGCTGCTCGAGGGGACGGCCCTGCCGGAGAACCCGCTCCGCGCGGGTCGGCGGTTCGATTACGGCCCGGCGACGATGATGATCCATCTGCTGCTCAGCGAACCACTCCCGTGGGCGGCCGGACCGGAGCTCGGTCGCTTCGCCTTCATTCACATCGCTCCGTTCGTGCGAGAGCTGGCCGAGACCTATACGGCGTCGGTCAACGGGCTCATCCCCGCCGACCCGATGCTCGTCGTCGGCCAACCGACGGCGGTCGACCCGACGCGCGCTCCTCCCGGCCGGCATGTGGTCTGCGTACACGTGCGCACGCTCCCGTCCCGGATCGCGGGCGATGCCGCCGGCACGATCACCGCCCGCGACTGGGACGGCGCCGCCGCGCCGGTGGCGGCGCGCGCTCTCGACAAGCTCGCCAGCTACGCGCCCGGGTTACCCGACCTCGTACTTGGCCAGGTCGTCTACAGCCCGGCCGATCTCGAACGCTGCGATGTGAACCTGGTCGGGGGCGACAGCGGGGCCGGCAGCCATCACCCGTTCCAGTATCAGCTGGGACGTCCCTTCGCCGGCCGGCCGGCGTACGCGACGCCGGTGCGGGGGCTGTTCCTCACCGGGGCTTCGTCCTGGCCGGGAGCCGGCGTCACCGGCCTCCCCGGCCAGCTCAGCGCCCGTCGAATCCTCCGTCCCCACCCGTGGCGAGCGCTCGGAGCTGAGGTGGCCGGAGCGGTCGCCGGCCTGGGAGCCGTATGGTACGCTCTGCGTTCATCCAGTGGTAGGCGTTTCCATGATCCGGAAATGACGCGGAGGTCGTGACAATGAAACTCGGTTACTTCTTCACGATGTATAACCTCGACCGCGACCCTTACCGCGAGGTCCTCGACCGAGCCATCGAGCAGACCCTGGCCATCGAGCAGGCAGGGTTTCACTCCGTCTGGCTCGGGGAGCACCACTTCGGGGGCGAGGGCTGGGAGACGCTGCCCAACCCGCTGATGCTCGGGTCGCATCTGGCCGCCCGGACGACCACGCTGCGGATCGGCATCGCCGCCGTGATCCTCCCGCAGTGGCACCCGCTGCGTGCCGCCGAGGACGTGGCGATGCTCGACCAGCTGAGCTCTGGGCGCGTCGAGTGCGGCGTCGGGAAGGGCATCGACACCCGTGCGCTGACGAACCTGAACCTGCTCAACCCCGACCGGCGCGACCCCGAGCGCAACGCCAGCGTGTTCCTGGAGACGCTCGACGCGATGGTCAAGGCGTGGACCGATGACGCGATGACCTTTGAGGGCAAGTACTACTCGTTCCCGCGGCCGGGACTCCCCGATCCCACCCGCGGCTGGTATCACGAGCGCAATCCCGGCTGGCGCTCGGAGGACGGTGAGTACGTGGGGATGTCGCTGATCCCCAAGCCGTTCCAGCAGCCGCACCCGCCGCTGTGGAACATGACCGACTCGCCGCCCGGGTTTGCCCTGGCGGCCGAGCGTGGCATGGGCGCGCTGACCTGGCTGCGCTCCAGCCGGGCGCTGCGCGAGGGACTCGAGTACTACCGGGAGATGTCAGCGGAGCAGGGTCGCGAGCTGGTGCTGGGCGAGAACTGCGGCGTGATGCGTGTGTGCTTCGTCGCCGAGAGCGACGAGGAGGCTCGCCGCCTCAGCGAGCCGGCCGTCGAGCTCGTATATCGCGACTATCTGGGTGCAGGCGGCCGCCGTTCCCGCGACATCTACGCCGAGCCCGGCGAGACGCTCACGGCCGAGGACACGGAGATGCCCTGGTTCGACTTCCTCGACGCCCGTGGACACCTGATCATCGGCAGCCCGGAGACGGTGGCGGCCAAGATCGACGGCTACGAGGAGGAGCTTGGCCTGTCGCTGCTACTGATCTGGATGTGGCTGCCGGGAGTCAAGCGCGACGTCACGATGCGTTCGCTCGAGCTCTTCAACGCCGAGGTGCTGCCGCGACTTGGCCGGGTCGAGCTGATCGAATCGCTTCAGGTCTGAGCCGCCGATGCGGCCGAGCGACCGGGATGCGGTCGGCTGGGCGGCGGCGATCCGCGACGGCGAGGTCACCCCGCGCGAGCTGGTCGAGGCCGCCCGCGCCCACGCCGACGCGGTCAACCCATGGCTCAACGCGATCGTGACGCCGCTGTGGGAGCGCGCCCTCGACGCCGCTGACGATCCGGCCTGCCCGGGTGGCCCGCTGGCCGGGGTGCCGTGCATGGTCAAGGACCTGACCGTGACCCTCGCCGGCGTCCGCCACACGGCCGGCTCCCGGCTGGGAAGACACGTGATCGCCGAGCGCGATAGCAACTACGCGCGGCGCCTGCTCGACGCCGGCCTGCTGATCGCCGGCGTCACCAACACGCCCGAGTTCGGCGGCTCTTACGGGAGCGAGTCGGTGCTGTTCGGACCGGCGCGCAACCCGTGGGATCTTCGACGCTCGGCGGGCGGGTCGAGCGCCGGCTCGGCTGCGGCGGTCGCCGCGGGCATCGTGCCGCTGGCCCACGGAAACGACGCCGGCGGCTCGCTCCGCGCTCCCGCGTCGTGCTGCGGCCTGTTTGCGTTCAAACCTTCGCGGGGGACCAACGTCCGCGAACACCCACCTGATTCCGTGCTCGGCGCCTGGCAGGCCGAGCACGTGCTGACCCGATCGGTGCGCGACAGCGCGACCGTGCTCGCGGCGACCGGCCTTCGGCCGGAAGGAACGATCGATCTCGCTTCCGCGCTCCCGGCCCTCCGGATCGCGATTACGCTCGACGGCCCCGAGGGAGTCACGGTCGATCCCGACTGCGCCACCGCCGTCACGGAGGCGGCGCACCGGCTCGAGCAGCTCGGTCACCACGTGGAGCCCGCCCGCCCCCCGTGCGATGACCTCGAGGCGGGCATCGCGGCCGGCGGTCTGTGGGCCGATGCCGTCGCCTCGGTGGCGCAGCAGCTGGGACGGCGGGCCGGTCGGGCCCCGAGCCCGGCCGAGCTCGAACCGCGCTCCTGGCTGTTGGTCGAACGGGCCGCGAGCCGCACCGCCCAGCAGCGCGCCGCCGATCGCGCTGCGCTCGAGCGACAGACCTTGGCCATGGCGCGGTTCTTCGACGAGTTCGATGTCTGGCTTACCCCCGTGCTGAGCGACCCCCCACCGCTCCTCGACGAAAACGAAAGCGCCCGCGCCGATCCGGCGGAGCTGATCGACCGCGATGTTCGACTGGCCATGTTCCTGCCGCTCGCTAACGTCACTGGTCAGCCGGCCATGTCGCTGCCGCTGGGCCTCAACCCCGCCGGACTGCCGATCGGCGTCCACGCGATGGGCCGCCTCGGCACGGACCGGACGATGCTGGCGTTGGCGGCGCAACTCGAGCGTGAGGTGGGATGGACCGGTCTGCCGCCGCTCGCCGCTAGAGCCACGGATCTCGTACCCGTACCATCGCTCCCAAACCGTCTGGAGCCCGCGTGACTGACACACCGCGTCGCCTGATCGACTGGCACATGCATGTCTGGCTGCCCGAACACCTGGGGCGAGAATGGATCGACGATCTGTCCCGCAACTATCCGGGCGGCGACAGCCCGATGATCGAGAGCGCGCGGTTTGAGGACATCGACCGGGCGCGAGCCCAGGCTGGGGTGGAGCAGGCGATCGTGATCGGAAACATCACGCGCCACCTGGGCGCCTGCGTGCCCAACGAGTTCATCGCCGAGTACGTCGAGCGCGACCGGGGCTCCACGGTCGGGTTTGCCAGCGTCGATCCGAATGACGCCGACGCTGTCGACCAGCTTCGCTACGCGCGCAACACGCTCGGTCTCCGCGGGCTGAAGCTGGCGCCGCCCTATCAGGCGTTCCATCCCCACGGCCCGGAGGCGATGGCCGTGTACCGCGCCGCATCGGAGCTGGGGATGCCGGTCATGTTCCACCAGGGAGCGGTGTTTGCCCGCCGCGGCGTTCTCGAGTACGCGAATGCGGCGCTGCTCGATCTCGTCGCGCGCGAGTTCCCACAGACGCCGATCATCGTCGCTCACATGGGCCAGCCCTGGTACTTCGAGACCGTCGCCCTGATGTACAAGCATCGCAACGTGTTCGCCGATCTCTCGGCCCGGTTTCACCGGCCCTGGCAGCTGCACAACATGCTGCTGACGGCGATCGACTATGGCGTCACCGACCGGGTCCTGTTCGGCAGCGACTTTCCCGTCACCGACACCCAGTTCTGTCTCGACGCGTTCCGCGATCTGAGCGCCCGGACCGGCCACCGCCTGCCCCCGATTCCCGACGAGCTCGTCGATCAGATCATCTACGAGCGGCCGCTGTCGCTCGTCGGTCTGGACGCCTGAACTCGGGCGGCGATCCCGCCGCTCAGGCGGCGCCGCCTTCCACCGTGCCATTCGGTCGGGTCCGCGCCAGCGTCTCGCCGAGCGCGCTGACGACCTGTTCAGCCTCGGCCTCGGTGAGCACGAGCGGCGGTGAGAGCACGATGGTGTGACCGACGCTGTTGGCGTTGGTCCTGACGATCACGCCGTGACTGCGCCTGACCACGTTGGGAATCGGCGGATCGCCGACCGGCAGCGGCGTTCGCGTCGACTTGTCGGCGACCAGCTCGACGCCGAGCATCATCCCCCGGCCCCGGACTTCGCCGACGACCTCGAGCCCCTCGAGCGTACGCAAGCCCTCGAGCAGCTTCGCTCCCATCGTCCGCGAGCGCTCGAGCAGCCCCTCGCGTTCGATGATGTCGAGATTGGCCAGACCCACGGCGCACGCGGTGGCATGTCCGTTGTACGTGTAACCGATCGGCCAGCCGTCGCCTCCGCCGATCGCGTCGGCCACGTCGCGGGTAAAGAGCACTGCGCCCAGCGGCACGTAGCCGCTGCTGATTCCTTTGGCGGTCACGATGATGTCGGGCGCGACGCCGTAGGCATGGGCGGCGAACCATTCGCCGATCCGGCCGTAGGCGGTCACGACCTCGTCGAAGATGAGCAGGATTCCGTGGCGGCGCAGGACCGCCTCGATCCGGGGCCAGTAATCATCCGGCGGGGGCACCATCCCGGCCACGCCCATGATCGGCTCTCCGATGAAGGCGGCGATTCGGTTCGCCCCCAGCTCGTCGATTGTCCGCTCCAGCTCGGCGACGCAATAATCGGTCACGCGCTCGCCCTGATAGAGCTCTGCGTGATAGGGCCACGGGGGCGTGAGATGACGTACATCGGGGAGCATCGGTCCGAAGCCCTCGTGGTAAAGCGCCGAGCCGGAGGCCGTCCCCGAGCCGAAGCCGATCCCGTGGTAGGCGTGCTCCCTGGAAAGGATCCACGTCCGGCCGACGTCGCCACGTCGGTGATGATAGAAGCGCGCCATTCGCAGGGCGGCCTCGTTTCCCTCGGATCCGCCGCTGGTGAAGTAGACCCTGTCGATCCCGGGTGGAGCGAGCTCGATCAGCCGCGAGGCGAGCTCCACCGACCGCTCGTTGGTGTACTCCCAGAAGCTAGCGAAGTATTCGAGCTCCGCCATCTGCTCCGCCGCGACGGATCCGAGCTCAGCGCGCCCGTGCCCCACCTGAGCCAGCCACAGCCCGCCGGTGGCGTCGACGTATTCGTTGCCGCCGGCGTCCCACAGTCGGCTCCCGTGGCCGCGAACCATCACGACCCGTTCCTGTACAGACGCGGGCAGGTAGGCATGGAGGAGCCGCTGGCGGTCCGCGTCAGCGAGGCGCTCGGCGTCCTGCGTCGTCTCAGTGGCCACGGCGATCGTCCTCCTGCCCTAGCGGGCCTTTGTACCAGCTGAAAGTCTCTTCCATCATACGCGATAATCTACGGCGAGAACGGAGTTGGGAGTGAACCCGATAGGCAAGCGCAGGAGCAATTTGTGAGCCTTGACCACATCGACGCTGCGAGCCGGATCGGAAGCCTGCGGATCGATCGATCCGCGGTCGACGCCTCACTCGCGGGCGGGAGGACGCTCCCGTACTCGTTCTACACGAGCGACGAGATCGCGCGGGTCGAGGACGAGCTGATCTGGAAGCGGGCGTGGCAGCCCGTCGGCGTCGAGCCCGAGATCCGTAACCCGGGGGATTACCTCACGTCTCGCATCGCGGGCACGTTCTTCAGCGTCCCGGTTGTAGTCGTCCGAGATGACAGGCTCGAGCTGCGAGCCTTCGTCAACGTATGCCGTCACCGGGGACATTCCGTCGTCGACGGGCACGGCAGCCGCCGATTGCTGCGGTGTCCCTATCACGGGTGGACGTACGGCCTGGATGGGTGTCTGCGTGGCGTTCCCCGCTACCGCGAGGGCGAGCTGCCGCCGTTTGGCCACCTCGGGCTCAAGCCGCTCGCGGTCGCCACCTGGGCCGGCTATATCTTCGTCGCCCTCGACCCGGTCGAGTCGCTCGAGGATCACCTGGGCGAGTTCCCCGACGTGCTCGCCGACCACGACTTCGCGCTCCCGTTCGCGGCCGGAAATGCTGAGCCCGACCACGAGTATGTCCGCGATCGGAAGACGATCTTCACCGGCCGCTACCCCGGGAACTGGAAGGTGGTAGTGGAGAACAACATCGAGTGCTACCACTGCCCCAGCGCACATCGCGACTCCTTCTGTGAGCTCTACGACACCGATCCGACCCACTACCTGGTGCAGAACTTCGACCGCGGCATGTACCACCGCACCGCGTACCGCCCCGAATTCGCCGAGAGGCTGGCGGACTCGAACCCGATCGGGGAGCAGCAGGGGCTTTTCTTCGCCTGGCTGTGGCCCAACGTGACGGTCAGCAACGTCGCCACCGAGATGGGCTTCGGGACCGCAGGATTCGATCGCTACATGCCGGACGGAATCGGCGCCACAGTGATCGAGGGCACGTTCATGCGGCTGCCATCGTCGCCATCGCCCACGCCGGCAGGCGATCTCGCCGCCGACATCGCCGGCCGCTTCCAGGAGACCCTTCACGAAGACCTTCAACTCACCGGCAGCGTCCAGGCCGGTCTGCGGTCCGGTGTGTTCGACGCCGGCTACACCCTGCCCGAAAGCGAGCGCACGATTCGCCATTTTCAACGGCTCACCTGGGACGCCCTGGCGCCCGCCTTCAGCTGAGTCAGGGGCTGATGCATCCGCCCCCGTTCGAATACCACCGCGCCGAGTCCGTCCCGGACGCGCTGCGCGCGCTGGCCGGCGACCCAGAGGCCCGGGTCCTCGCCGGCGGCCAGAGCCTGATCCCGATGATGTCGCTCGGAGTCGCCGCACCGACCTTGCTCGTGGACATCAATGCGCTGGCGCTGAGTGGTCTCGAACAAGCCAACGGCCGGATCCGGATCGGGGCCCTGACCCGACACCGCGAGTTCGAGCTCAGCCGGGAAACGTCGGAGCTGCTGCCGCTTGCCAGCGAAGCGGCGCGCAGCATCGGCAGCCCTCGCGTGCGCAATCGCGGCACCTTCGGAGGCAGCCTGTGTCACGCCGATCCAGCGGCTGAACTGGCGGCGGTGGCGCTAGCACATGAGGGGAGCGTCACGATCGAGAACGGCGACGGCTCACGCGAGGTGGCGATCGACGAGTTCTTCCACGGCTTCTTCGAGACGGCGGTGGCCCAGGGCGAGCTGCTCACGGCGGCTACGCTCGACCGTCCGGCCGACGGCAGCGGCACGGCGTTCGTCGAGGTCGCTCAGCGCGCGGACGATTTCGCCGTCGCCGCGGCGGCCACGATCCTCACGCCCGATCGAACCGGGCGGATGGTGGCCGACGTCCGTCTGGCGCTGGCGGGAGTCGGCCCCGCCCCCGCCCGCTGCTTCCCGGCGGAGGGAATGTGCGCCGGCGAGCAGTTCGACACGGCGCTGCTAGACCGGGTGCGAGCCGCCGTCGTCGACTGGGCCGAGCCTGAGGACGACCCGTTCGTCGGGGCCAATTACCGCCGTCACGTTGCCGGGGTCTGCGCCCGCCGCGCCCTTGCCACGGCGTGGGCGAGGTCGAGCGGACGGCCCGCGGGTGCCTAAGCTAACCGGCCGCGAGGAGCTCGCCCTCCCACCCGACCGGGTGTGGGCACTGCTCAACGATCCGGCCGCGCTCGGCTCGGCGATCCCGGGATGCGGTGGGTTCGAGCGGCGCGGCGACGGGCTGTTCGACACGACGCTCTCGTTGGTGATCGGGCCGGTGCGCGGCGTTTGGTCCGGCACGGTCGAGTACCGCGACGTCGAACCGCCCACCAGCTGCACGATCGTGATCAGGGGGAGCGGGGACAAAGGCTCGATCGAGGGCCAGGGCGCGCTCACGCTCGCCGCCCGCGAGGATCGCACCGAGGTCGCCTACGAGGGGACGTTTCGGTTGACCGGGCCGGTGGCCGGGGTCGGAGCCAGGCTGGCGCCGGGAATCAGCCGGCGCATGATCGTCGAGACGCTCCGGAACCTTGAGAGTGCCGCCACCGTTCCGGACGACATGGACGTCAAGGCCGCTCCCCCCGGCCCGCCGACCACCCGCGCCGAGACCGGGGCCGCTCCCCGCGGCCCGGACATCCTCAAGCCCTCCCGTGACCCAGGCACCGACACGCGCACGCCGGCCTCGCCACCCGCGCCCCGCCGGTTCAAAGTCACCCTCCCCCGAGCAATCACCGGCGGCCTGGGGTCCGTCCTGGTGATCTACATGATCGTCCGGGTCCGCCGGCGTCGGCGCGGCTAGCCGGCTGCCATCCACGGCTCGGCGATCGCGAGCTTCGGCTCCGCCGAGCCCCGGCGCGGGCGCCACTACCTCTCGCCGCGGATGAACGTCAGCCCCAGGGCCGCCGGCTCGGCCCCGGTCCTCCGGGCGGCGGTGGAGCGCCAGGCTCGCAGGACCAGCATCACTATCGTGAACACGTAGGGCGCCATGGACAGGAACTCGGACGGGATCCCCCAGCCGTAGACCTGCCCGAGGTCGGCGAGGATCAGGAAGCCGCCGAACAGGAAGCTTGCCCACAGCAACGACAGGGGTCGCCAGCCGGCGAAGATCACAAGGGCGAGCGCGATCCACCCGCGGCCGGCCGTGACCTCGGCCTTCCAGCTGAAGGTCAGCGCCAAGGTCAGGACGGCGCCTCCCATCCCGACCAGGAACCCGGTCAGCCCCGAGTAGAACGTCTGCCAGGACCGGACCGGGACGCCGGCCGCGTGGGCCGAGGCCGGATCCTCACCGATCGCCTTCACATTCAAACCGTGCCGGGTCCGAGCCATCACCCAAGCCGAGAGGACGGTGAGCACGATCCCCAGGTAGACGGGCCAGGGCTGGTCGAACAGGATCGAGCCGACCCACGGGATCCGATGCAGGCCGGGGATGGCGACGGGCGTGAACCCGCGCTTGAGCGACTTTGACGTGTATGACTGGCCGAGCTGGGAGGAGAGCCCAACCCCGATGAACCACACGCCGAAGCCGACCACCCCTTGGGGTGAGCGCAGCAGGAGCACCGGCAGCGTGTAGGCCAGGAGCGTGAAGACCGCGGTGGCGGCGCCGGCGGCGAGCAACCCGAGCGTCGGGCTGCCGGTATTGACGGCGACCACGAAGCCGCTCAGGCCGCCGATCAGCATCATCCCGTCGAGGCCGATGTTCAGCAGACCGATCCGTTCGCCCAACAGCTCGCCCAGCGAGGCGTAGAGCAGGGGCGTGCCGGTCAGTACGGCGGTCGCGAGCGATGCCTCGACCGTGTTCATCGTGCCGCCGCCGTCATCGTCCCGTCGGGGGCCGTCGTCATCGGGCCCTCGCCGCCGTCGTCGGCTGGCTCGAGCCGACGTCGTCTGGCTCGCGGTCGACCTGAGTGATCCGAGGCCGCCGCGCCGGCCACCGGATCTCGGCGCAGCTCACGATCAGCAGGATCCCGGTGATCAGATACACGATGTCGCCGGAAATGTTCACGAGCTGGAGCGCGTCCCCGGCCGCCGCCACCGCCGCCAGGAGCAGCGCGGAGGGCACGCAGCCGAGGAATGACGAGGCGGCGATCGCGGCCACGATCAGGCCGATGTAGCCGGTGTTGTCGTTGACCAGCTCGGAGGTCAGGGCCTGGAGCTGGCCCAGCTCGAGCATCACTCCGCCGACGCCGGCCACCATCCCCGACAGCACCAGGGTCGAGAGCACGTTTCGGCGCGAGCCCACGCCGGAATACCGCGCCAGCCCAGGTCCCGCCCGCCACAGTGAGACCCGGTAGCCGTAAAGCGTGTGGTCGTAGAGTAGCCACAGGCCCGATTGCGATCGCCAGCGCGACGAAGAAGCCGAGGCCGACCTGAATTGAGCCGATGCTGTAGGTCGGGAGCGTCGCTTGAGTCGGCAGCGGACGGCTCGACAGGGTCCCGCCGCTGTTGGCGCTGGCCTGCGACCACGGGCCCGAGGCCCAGTAGTCGAGCCAGAACCCGGCCACGAAGTTCAGGAGCAGCGTGGTGATGATCTCGTTCACACCCAGTAGGACGCGGGCGAGCGCTGGCCCCAGCATCCAGACCCCCCCGCCGATCGCGCCGGCCACGATCAGCACGGGAATCAGCACCGGCCCGGGCAGCCCCGAGAACGCGTAGGCGATCCCGGTCGCCGCCCAGGCGCCGAAGATCATCTGGCCCTGGATACCGATATTCCAGGCGCCGGCCCGCTGCGCCACCGCCGCGGCACACCCGGCGATGAGCAGCGGGGTCATCAGCTGCAACACGCCCGTCACCCCGAGCGCGGTCCCGAACGTCGACGTCCACACCGAGCTCCAGGCGCTCGGCGAGGTCGGACCCTGGAGCGACACGATCAGTGCGCCGACCGCCAGCGCCACGATCACCGCGGCGATCCGATGTGCCAGCGTCGGTCTCATTCGGACCTCTCTCCGCCCCCGGATACCGCTGGCGGCCGGGCCCCTCCGCCCATCAGCAGACCCACGGTCGCCGGATCGAATTGGCTTCGCTCCAGCTCGCCGGCGATCGCGCCCTCGAACAACACCACCAGCCGGTCGCTGATCTCGAACAGCTCGTCGAGATCCTCGGACAGCAGCACCACGCCGACGCCCTCGGCCCGGGCGCCCAGCAGCATGTTCCGCACCGATCGTGTGGCACCGACGTCCAGCCCTCGGGTCGGATGGACGGCGATCACCAGCCGGGTTCCGCCCCGGATCTCCCGGTGCACGAGCAGTCGTTGCATCTGGCCACCCGAGAGCGTCGACGCCACCCGACGCGAATGCACTGACCCCAGCCCGGCGGCGTCCAGCAACTCCGAGCTCACCTTATGCAGCCGGCCGCGACGCAGGAACGGACCGCGTCGGTTCGCGGACTCATCAACCACCCGCAGGACCGAACTGAATTCGATCGGCTCCTGCAGCGCCAGCCCGTCACTGTGCTGTTCGGGAATGTGGCCGATGCCGATCCGCGAGACGCGCTGACGGTCGGGACGGGCGCCCCCCACGTCGTCACCCTCCTCGCGCAGCGTCCCGGCGGACGCCGTGCGCAGGCCGGCCAACAGCTCGGCGAGCTCGGTCTGACCGTTGCCGGCCACGCCAGCCACGCCGAGGATCTCGCCTCGGTTGACCTCGAAGGACAGCTCGTGCAGCACCCGGCCGTCATCGCCGTCGACCGACACGCTCTCCACGTTGACCAGGCGACCGTGGTTCCGCGGCGCCGGTCGGGCGGCCAGCTGCGTCGGGGCGCCGCCCACAGTCAGCGATGCCAACTCCGTCTCCGCGCACTGGTCGCGCGGAAGCGAGGCGACCAGGCGGCCGGCGCGGAGCACCGACACCCGATCCGCCACCGCCATCACCTCCCGGAGCTTGTGCGAGATGAAGATGACGGCCGCACCGTCGGCGGCGATCCGGCGAACGTGGCCGAACAGCTGCTCGACCTCCTGAGGCGTGTGGACCGCGGTCGGCTCGTCGAGGATCAGGATCCGGGCCCCCCGGCTGAGCGCGCGCAAGATCGCGACCCGCTGTTGCTCGCCCTGGCTCAGATCGCAGATCCGGGCCCCGGGATCGATGTTCAGTCCGATCCGCTCGGCCGTCTCGGCAGCGCTGCGCTCGAGCTCTGCGCGGGAGAAGACGAGCTTGGTCCCCGGCCAGCCGACGGCCAGGTTCTGCGCCACCGTGAGCCGCTCGACGAGGCGGTAGTGCTGGTAGACCATCCCCAGGCCGAGCGCGCCTGCCGCCCGCGGCGAGCGGATCGAGACCCGGCGCCCGTTCACGCTGATCGAGCCGGCATCGGCAGGAACGATCCCCATCGCGATGTTCATCAGCGTCGTCTTGCCCGCCCCGTTCTCGCCCAAGAGCGCGTGAACCTGCCCGCTCTGCACCGCGAAGTCGACCCCGGCCAGCGCCGTCTTGGCCTCCGAACTGCTTGACGATCCCGCTCAGTTGGAGCGCCGGGACGTCCGACCCCGAATCGCCGACGGACAGGTGCTCACCTTGGGCAGGTGTCGTACCCCGATGGGTGCCCGCCCTCATACCGGGACATTGTGCCGCGGCACGCTAGAGCCCGGTGACTCCTTGAACCGGCCAGGTCCACGCCGCGTACATGTAGACGCTGCGCATACCGATCGATTGACCGGCTGGGATACGGACCTTGCCACTTGCGTCGGTGATCGGTCCCTTGAACGGGTTCTCGCCACCCTGGATCTGCTTCACCAGCCCCTCGCCGTAGGACTGGACGTCCGTCGGCACGGTCTTGCCCCAGGAGGCGAGCTGGAGGTCCGGAATCGCGGCCGGTCCGTAGTCGATCGTGCCCGGCTTCCAGGTGCCGTTGGCGATCGCCTGCAGCTCGCTCTGCAGCGACTGCTCGAAACCGCTCTGGGTCAGGATCCCGGTGATCCAAGCCTCCGGCACCTGCGCGTTGTGATCCACATAGAACCCAAAGCCGCGGGCGTGCAGCGCCTGCGCGGTCTTCAGCGGGCTGATGTCGTCCAAGAAGTGGGCGATGATGTCGGCCCCGGAGTTGATCAGCGTCCGCGTGGCCTCAACCGCCTGCGGGGGGTTGTAATACGAGTTGATGTAGACGTTGCGGACCTTGCAACCGGGGTGCGTCGACTGGCAGCCGAGAGCGAACGCGTTTACGACCGCCGTGTTGAACGGCACCTTGAAAGAGCTGATGAAGCCCAGCGTGCCGGTCTTCGTGAGCTTGCCCGCAACCGCTCCCTCGACGTAGAACATCGGCGCCTGATCGACGTAGTACGTGCCGAGATTCGGCGCCGCGTTCAGGGCGGCGGACGTCAGCTGGGTGCCGTAGTCGAGGCACTTCAGATCCGGCGCCGCCTTGCACCCGTCGGACAGGAGACTGCCGTAGCCGCCAGCGTCGACTATCACGCCGACCCCCTCCCTGGCGAGCTGCTCGACGATCTGGGTCGCCTGTGTCGTGTAGGGCACGTTCGGCACAACCCTGATCTTGAAATGACCGCCGCCCACGGTATTGGCCGCCTGCGTGAGGGCGTTGTCCATCGTCTGGTCGTAGTCGTCGCCCGACGTCGTACCCGACAGCAGCAGGGCCACGGTGGTCGGCTTGGCTGCACTCGTGGCCGAGGACGCCGTCGAGACGGCGGCTTCGCTCGACGAGGCTGACGAAGTGGAGGAGGACGAGGACGAGGACGACCCGCAACCGGCCACGACGAGCGCCGCGACCGCGAGTAGGGCGACTCCAAACCGACCAACTCCCAACCGACGCCGCGCCGGCGGCGCACCGAGGATCATTTCGCTCACTTTCCGCACGCTCCAATCCTCCTCGGTCTTACTGTTTCGACGCACTAGCTGAAAAGCGTTTTTGCATCGTGGGAACGCGGACTATACTTACCCCGTGGTCACGGCGCAAACGCCCACGGTTAGGGAACCTTTATGAGCGCTGCAGACGCTGAGGACCAGAGCGCCTCAGGCCCAGAGGCGGGGGCGACCGAGGAACTGTTTGCCCCGCGCACCCGCAGCGGCCGGCCCGCTCGCTCGCCCGACCGCACGCTCCTGATCGACGCGATCGACATGCACGCGCATTCCCATCCGGCGCTGTTCCGGCGGCCGATCGATGACCGCGACCTGATCCTGCACGCGATCGATTACGGCATGCGCGGCATTGTCCTGAAGGACCACGACAGCTCAACGACCGGTCGCGCCTACCACACAAACCAGGTCTACACCGAAGCGCAGGCGTTCGGCGGCATTGTCTGCAACCGCTCCGTCGGCGGCATCAACCCGTACGTGGTGCAGGCCGCCCTTCACTACGGCGCCAGTGTGATCTGGATGCCCAGCAACCACTCGCGCTGGCACGCCGAGTACTTCAATATGCCCGACTATCCGCAGCTTGGGCGGCCGGCCAAGCAGCTCCCTGGCCCCGGTGTGACGGTCTTCGACGAGAACGATCAGCTGACGCCCGAGGCGCTCACGGTGCTCGACCTGGTCGCCGACGCCGGCGTCTGCCTGGCCACGGGGCACCTCAGTCTGGCCGAGATCCGTGCCCTCCAGGACGAGGCGATCCGGCGCGGCGTCGAGAAGTTTCTCGTCACCCACGCCAATTGGTCGCTGTGCAAGCTGTCGGTCGAGGATCAGCGCGAGCTTGTCGCCAAGGGCGCCTACCTCGAGTACGTGGCGATCTCGTGTGCATCGGCAACCTTCTGGGAGCAGAACCCGGAGCAGCTCGCGCAGTGGATTCGGGAGCTCGGCGGCGACCGCCTGGTCCTCAGCTCGGATCTGGGCCAGGCATCGGGCCCGCCGCATCCGGAGGCAATCAGGATGGTGCTCTCCGCGCTGCTCGACTACGGCGCGCCGTACGACGAGCTCGAGAAGATGACCAAGGCGAACCCCGCCGTCCTGCTGGGTCTGAACCCCCTAGACGCGGCTCAGGAAGTGACCGCGAGTTCCTCGTCGGCGACCAGCAGCGCCTCGTCGAGCGCCTCGAAGACCTGTTCGAGCTCGGGGCGCTCGATCACCAGCGGCGGCGCGATGAACAGCGATGTCTGCTCGCCACTGGTCGCGATCGCCACCCCCCGCGCTTCGGCCCGGGCCGACACCCGCGAGGCCAGCGGCTCGGTCTCCTGACCCCGCCAGCTGCGCCAATCGGGGCCGTGCAGCTCGACCGTCCAATGCAGGCCGCGCCCGTCAATCCGCGCCACCCCCGGGTGACGCTCCGCCAGCTCGGCGAATCGCTCGAGCATGTACGGATCGAATTCCACCGCCCGCAAGTAGATCTGGTCACGCAACGAAACGCGCAGGTGGGCCCGGATCGAAGCCACCGCGCACGGATGGGCTCGGAACGTGCTGTAGGTCTGCCACGCCGAGCCCTCCATCTGGTTGAGCACCTCGCGCGAGATCACGACCGCGGCAGCCGGGGCGCCGCCGGCGCTCATACATTTGCCCATCGTTACGAGCTGGGGCCGGGAGGCCGCGCGCCGGAACTGAAACCACCCACCCACCCGACCGAAACCGGTCACGGTCTCATCGGCGATCCACAGCGCTCCGACCTCCTCGGCCAGCTTCGCGACCGCGTTCTGGTAGCGCGGCGTGTGGTAGATCCCGCCCTGGCTGTAGTCGAGCAGCACCGCGGCACTGTCGGCCAGCATCCGGCGCGCCCCAGGGAGCCACTCGTCGCCCTCCGTCGGGTCGGGCGGACCGACCACGCGCGCGCCCGTCGGAGCCGGGAGCTGGTGAACGCTCGCGATCCGTGGCGGTTCGCGGATCCCCGTCTCGGCCGACAGGCCGCCGTGCCACTGTGGTTGGACGGTCAGCTCGCGGGCGAGACCGGCGCCACCGTGGTACGCCCGCTCGCGCGTGGCCAGTGGCGCCCGGCCGGTCAGCGCCTGGCAGAGCGCCAGCGCCGCGTCGTTGGCCTCGCTGGCGCTAATGAAGAAGCGGACCGCTCCCACCCAGTCCTCGCCGTCGAACGCGATCGCGAGCAGGTCCTCGGCGGCCTCCTCGCGCTCGCGCCAGCGCCAGCCCTCGTTGAGCGCCGGTGCACCGGCCGCCCGCCGGACCGCCTCGGCGATCTCGGGGTGGCAATGGCCGAGCGGCGCGGCCGTGTTGCTGGCATCGATCAGCTCACGCCCGTCAGCGAGGCGGAGCCGGACACCCTCCCCGCCCACGATCTCCGGCGTCTGAGAACCTGCGGTGAGGCCGGTGGCGAGCAGCCGCACGGGCGGTGGTTCGAACTCCTTGTTCTCCACGTAGGTCACGGCGGCTCCTCGGTCCGAGTGGGTTTCGCGCCCGACGGCTTGTTCACATCATGGCATATAGTTTCGCATCGTGAGCTCTTGCTCGGCGGCCGTCCTGCCCTACGATCCGCACCTCGGCAGCACGCCATGAGGGTCAGCGTTGTCTATTACCCGCACGATTCGACCGACGAGGCGCTTGCCGTGGCGAGGGCCGCGGACGAGCTCGGGTTCTACGGCTGGTACCTGACCGACTCGACGTTTCGCAAGGACCCGTGGACGCTGTTGGCGGCCGCCGCGCGGGAGACCACGCGGGTTCGTCTCGGACCCGACGCCGCACGGCTGATGCTCACTGATCCTCTGGTGGTCGCACGGGCGCTGGCCACCCTCGACGAGCTCAGCGGTGGCCGGGTCGACGGCATCGTCGGCCTCGGCGACGCGCGCTTCGGCGGCACCCAGACCGGCGGTGACTCGGTGCGACCGGTCCCGTTCATGCGCGAGTCCTTCGAGGTCATCCGGTTGGCGCTGTCGAGCGAGACGGTCCAGTACGGGGGCCGCTACTTCTCCTACGACTACACCGACCACCCGATGCGCGCCCGGCCGGTGCAGGAGCGGATCCCACTGTGGTACGGGTCGGGCGGCGGTCCCAAGCTGATGGAGCTGGCCGGCGAGGTCGCGGACGGGATGCACATGGCGCCCGGCTACACGCGGCGGACAATCGATTACTGCCTGGGCATCGTGGCCAAGGGCGCCGAGCGGGCGGGGCGCGACTACCGCCAGCTCGATCTCGCCATGGGCCCGATCTTCGTCGTGGCCGAGGACGGAGACCTGGCCCGCGAGGCAGCTCGGGTCCATGCCACGTTCTATCTCCCGTTCATGGTGGCGAGCTTCTTCGAGGCGATCAACGAGACCGTCCACGATTACGCTACTGTGCAGGCGGTCAAGGACGCCTGGCTCGCGGGGGACGTCGCCAGCGCCGCGGACCTGGTGCCCGACGATCTGGCCCGGCTGTATTACGTGGCCGGGACGCCGGCAGAGTGCGTCGCGACGCTGAAGGACAACATCGCGGGGACCGATATCAACCACCTGACGCTGATGATCGTGGACAACGGACACGTCGAGATGATCCTCGGCCAGGGTCTCCCTGGCCTCCCGACCGTCAGGGAGCAGATGCACATGATCCACGACCAAGTGATGCCGGCGTTGTGGTAGCCGCAACCAGTCCTCTCGCTGCAGGCAAGCGTTACGGGCTGTTCGTCGACGGCGAGTTTGTCGAGCCGCTGAGCGGAGCCCATCTCGAGAGCATTGATCCGACCGTTGGGGAGCCCTGGTACGAGATCGCCGACGCGTCCGCGGCCGACGTGGACCGCGCCGTCCGCGCCGCCCGCGCCGCGCTCGAGCGGCCATCCTGGCGGGACATCTCGCCCTCCGCGCGCGGTCGCCTCCTGCGGCGGATCGCCGACCGGCTCTCCGAGCGCACCGACGATCTGGCCGTCCTCGAGAGCCGCGACAACGGCAAGGTGCTGCGCGAGGTGGCTCCTCAGCACCGGGCCATCCCCGAGATCTGGGAGTACTTCGCCGGCTGGCCGGACAAGCTCTACGGCACCGTGGTGCCGACCGCCCCCCACACGCACAACTACCTGCGCCGCGAGCCGGTTGGCGTCGTGGCCGCGCTCGTGCCGTGGAACTCGCCGCTCAACATCGCGATCGTCAAGCTCGCTCCGGCGCTCGCCGCCGGGAACACGGTCGTGATCAAGCCCTCCGAGCACACATCGGCCTCGCTACTCGAGTTCGCGGGCGTGCTCCAGGACGCTGGCCTGCCCGCAGGCGTGGTGAACGTCGTCACCGGTCTCGGGCCCAGCGCCGGGGAGGCGCTGATCAGCCATTCCGACGTCGACCTGATCTCGCTCACCGGCGGCGCACGCACGGGCCGCCTGGTCGCCCATCACGCGGCCGACCGGCTCGTACGTACGATCCTCGAGCTGGGCGGCAAATCCCCCAACATCGTCTTCGAGGACGCCGATCCCGAGGCCGCGGCCCGCGGGATCGTCAGCGGCATCTTCGCCGCCGGCGGCCAGACCTGCGTCGCCGGCTCGCGCTGCTTCCTGCACGAACGGATCTACGACGAGGTGCTGGCGCGCGTTGCGGAGATCGCGTCCGCGATCCGCCTGGGCGACCCGCTCGATGAGCTCACCGACATGGGTCCGATCGCCTTCGAGGGCCACATGGATCGGATTCTGTCGCTGATCGAGCAGGGGACGGCCGAGGGGGCGAGTGTCCGGATCGGTGGCACCCGGGTGCGGGAGGCGCCGCTCGAAAAAGGCTTCTTCGTCGCTCCGACGATCCTCGAGAACGTCGATAACGGCATGACGATCGCGCGCGAGGAGGTGTTCGGACCCGTGCTCTGCGCCCTTCGCTTCCGCGACGAGGACGAGGTCATCCGGCTCGGCAACGATACGCCGTTCGGGCTCGCGGCCGGCATCTGGACGCGCGATCTGTCCCGCGCCCATCGTGTCGCCCACGCGCTCGACGCCGCCAACGTCTGGATCAATACCTACCGGCTGATGTCGCCCGTGTCGGCCTTCGGCGGTTTCAAGGAGTCCGGCTACGGCAAGGAAGGCGGAGCCGACGCCATGCACGAGTACACGCGAGCCAAGAACGTCTGGGTAGAGCTGGCGCCCCGGTGATCGAGGTCGAGCTGGTCATCAACGGTCGCTCGGAGCGGCTGACCGTCGAGCCCCACTGGACCCTGCTGCGCGCGCTGCGCGACGGTGCCTTTCAGACCGACGTGAAGTACGGCTGCGGCGAGGGCGTTTGCGGCGCGTGCGCGGTGCTCCTCGACGGCATCGGGGTGAACTCGTGCTCGGTGCTGGCCGTGCAGGCGGACGGATGCGAGCTGGTAACCGCCGCCGGCCTGGCCGATCGCGGCGGAGCGCAATCCGCTCCAGGACGAGTTCGCGCGCCGGGGCGCGGCGCAGTGCGGCTTCTGCACCCCGGGGATGGTGATCGGCGCGCTCGAGGCCGTGATGCGCGGCACGGCCGGCTCGCCCGAGGAGATCCGGCACAGCCTGGCCGGCAATCTCTGCCGTTGCACCGGCTACAGGACGATCGTGGAAGCCGTCGAGGCGTTTCGTGACACCGCTCCGCGGCCATGACGACCGAGGTCCGCACGCCGGCGCCGGTCCGTGTCGTCGGCACCGAGCTGGTCCGCCACGACGCGGTCGAGAAGATCGCCGGGCGCACGCGCTTCGCCGCCGATCTCTACCTGCCCGCGGATGCTGCACGCGGTCCTCAAGCGCAGCGACGAGCCGAGCGCGCGGATCCGCGCTATCGACACCTCGGCGGCGGCCGAGGTCGACGGCGTTGTCGGACATCTACCCGGCCGCCGACGTCCCGCAGCAACACCTTGTGGATCGCCGTTCCCGGTCAGACCGAGGAGAGCGGCGCGACGACGTCGCGCGCCACCGTGCTGGCCGACGACTATCGTCCGTTACCACGGCGAGCCGATGGCCGTGGTCGCCGCGGAGACGATCGACGCCGCGCTGCCGCCCGCGACGCGATCGAGGTCGACTACGAGCCGCTCGCCGCCGGTGTTCGATCCTGAGGCGGCGCTCGACGCCGACGCGCCGGCGATTCACGAGACGGCAACCTGCTCGCCAGCTGGGAGCTCGAGGAGGGCGACGTCGACTCGGCGCTCGCACGGCGGACGCCGCGGTCAGGTCGACACACGTCTACAGGACGCAGTTCGTCGACCACGCGTACCTCGAGACCGAGGCCGGCGTCGGCGTGGCTTGACGCGCGACGGTGTCATCACGATCCGCTCGGCGACCCAGGTCATCGAGCACTACCGGACGCTCGCCCGGATCCTGGGTCTCGACGACAACAGCGTGCGGCTGATCGCCCCGTACATCGGTGGCGGCTTCGGCGGCAAGGAGGACCTCACGGTCGAGCCATACCTGGCCTGGTCGTGGTCCACCGACCGGCCGGCCGACGTCGCTGGTGTGGACCCGCCAGGAGTCGCTCACCGCCCGCCCGAACCGCCACGCCGCGCCGATGCACTACCGCACCGCGGCCGACGGGGACGGCCGACTCGTCGCCCAGGACATCGACATCCTGCTCGACGGCGGCGCCTACGCCTACCTCTCGGCTCCCGTGCTGCTTTACGCGACGACATGGGCGCCGCCGGTCCGTACCGTGCCCGAACGTTCGCATCCGCAGCCGCGTCGTGTACACCAACCACACGCCGTGCAGCGCGATGCGGGGCTTCGGAGGGATGCAGGTAGCGTTCGCCTACGAGGGACAGATGGACGCGCTCGCCGGCTCGAGCTCGGTCTCGACCCGCTCGAGCTTCGCAGGCGCCGAACTTCGTTCGACCAGGACGAGCGCTTCCGTCGGCCAACCGCTCGACACCCATGTCGCGCTGCCCGAGCTCACCGACGAGGTACAGAGCCCGCGATGGGACCTGCGGCCGCGCCGTCCGACGAATCCAAGCCTGGTCGTGGACGCGGGCTACGCCTGCAACCTCCAGTCCTACGGCTTCAACGTCTGGATGAACGACTGGGCCAGCGTGTGGATCGGGATCGAGCTCGACGGCACGCTCGTGATTCGCATCGGAGTCCCTGACATCGGCGCTGGACAGGCGTCGTCGCTGATCTCAGATCGCCGCCGAGGTTCTTCCCATTCCGCCCGAGCGGTGCAAGATCCACATCGGCGACTCCGCGCTCACGCCGCTGACCGGGACGCACCACCTCGACGCGTCAGCTCTACATGTCCGGCAACGCCGTGCTTGCCGCCTGCCGTGCGCTCCGGGAGCGGATCGCGGCGGTGGCGGCGGATCTCCTCGAGACCGCCGTCGACCGTGTCTCGATCGATCTGGACGGGTTCCGGGATTGCGGCGCCCCCGGCAACTCTCTCCCGCTCATCCAGGTGCTCGGCGAGTGCTCTGCCCGCGGTGTGTCCCTCCAGGAGCTGGCGACGTTTCGCGCCCCCACAGGCAAGCGCTGGCGCGCCGAGCCGGGCTGGCGCGGCCGGGTCGTGCCCGACTTCACGTACGGCTGTCACGGTGTCGACATCGAGGTCGACCGGGACACGGGTCAGCTGCGCGTTCTCCGCTACGTCGCTGGCCACGACGTCGGCCGCGCGATCAACCCGCAGACGGTGCGCGGCCAGATCGAGGGAGGCGTCGTGATGGGGCTCGGGCAGGCGCTGTCCGAGCAGGTCGTGTTCGACCAGGCGCAGAACCTGACCGGTAGCTTCGCCCAGTACCTGATTCCCACCGCCGTGGAGGCGGCCGAGGTGGACTCCGTGATCATCGAGAGCGGTGATGGACTGGGACCGTTCAATTCGCGCGGCGCGGGCGAGACCCCCGTCGCCCCGCCGACCCCCGCCATCGCCGCTGCGCTCCAGTCGGCGACCGGGAGTCAATTCCTGCAGACACCCGTTCACGGCCGAGCGGATCGCGACCGCGCTCCATGCCGTCTCTCGCTAGATGACAGTTGATTTCATTCAGCGGTATTATCGAACCAGTCGTGTTAGGTGCGGTCTATGGCTGAGGTCGTTGGTCGTGTCGCCGGGTCACCTCGGACGACTGGCGCCCCGGTGCCCACGCGGCCACGGCCTCTGGAGCTCTACGGCCAGGTGTCGCGATCGTCACCGGAGCCGCCAATGGGATGGGCGCCGTCATCTGTCGGGCGCTGGCCGACGAGGGGGCCCGGATCGTGCTCGCCGGCCGAGACGTCGAGGCGCTCGAGCGCCACGCGGCAACGCTCGTATCCGAGTACCCCGACTCCGACGCGATCTATACCCACTGCGACGTCGTTGTCGAGCGCGATACGCAGGCACTCGCCGCGTTCGCCCTCGAGCGGCTCGGCCGGGTCGACATCCTCGTCAACACGGCCGGGGTCACGGGCCCAATCGAAACGCCGGCGCACGAAGTCGCACTCGAGGACTTCGAGGCGGTGGTCGCCACCAACCTGACCGGCACCTTCCTGGCCTGCAAGGCGGTGATCCCGGCCATGATCGCCGATCACTACGGGCGCATCATCAACGTCGCCGGCACGAGCGGCCTGCGCGGGTATCGCAACCGCGCCGGCTACTCCGCCTCGAAGTGGGCCGTTCGCGGCCTGACCCGCACGCTCGCACTCGAGCTCGGGCCCCACGATGTGACCGTCAACGCGATCTGCCCCAACGTCACCGACGGCGAGCGGATGCGACGGATCGTGGCCACCAAGGCGGAGAAGCTCGGCAGCACCGACCAGGCCGTGTACGAAGACTTCGCATCCCAGACTGCGCTCGGCCGCTTCGTTGAGGACACGGACATCGCCCAGGCGGTCACGTTCCTAGCCAGCGCCGGCGCCCGCAACATCACCGGCCACGACATCATCGTCGACGCCGGCTGGGACGTCTGAGCGCGGTGCCGCTCGAGCCGCGCAAGATCCTCACCTGGTATGAGGAGACGGTGACCGAGGGCGGCCGTCAGGATGACGAGCCGCTGCGCAAAGCCGCCGCCGCGGCGGTCGTGAGGAACCCCTACGCCGGTCGTCCCTACTCAGAATCGCTGGAGGAGATCATCGAGCCGAGCGCGCAGCTTGGCGCGCTGCTCGGCGAACGGCTCGCCGCCCTGCTCGGCGGCCCGGCCGAGAGCTACGGCAAGGCCGCCCTGGTCGGGGTCGACGGCGAGCAGGAACACGCGGTGGCGATCAAGACGAGTGTCATGGGCAACCCGTTCCGCGATGCGGTCGGCGGCGGCATCGCCTGGCTGCCCTCGATCAGCAAGCGCGTTGGTCCTGGCGCCACCGTCGATCTGCCCCTCTGCTGTAAGCACGACATCTGGGTCCGCTCCCACTACGACTCGATCACGATCACGTTGCACGACGCCCCGCTCGGCGACGAACTCGTCCTGCTGTTGGCCGTCGCATCGCGCGGCCGCTTGAACGCGAGGGTCGGCGGCAAAACGCTAGAGGAGGCGTTGGGCGGCCGCTAACCGCTGTTGGCGGCAGGCTGGCTGTCCGCGATCGACGCCACCGGGGACGCTGGCGCACCGGTCACCAAGTTCGTTGGGGTAAGTCGTAGGCGGCGGTTCCGACCGGTGCCGTGGTTGCGGTGCCCAGCGAGGTCCGTCGGAGGAGGGCTTGGCGTTGCGTTCCTCGCTCACGCGACGAGGGAGGGGCAGTGTTGAAGCTCGGCCTGCGCATCCCACACAGCGGCGATTATCTCCGAGTGGCGATGGCCGAGCGGCGTAGTCCGTCCGAGCCGCTGAGGATGCGGCGGCCGGCGGTCAGCGCAATCCAGGCACCCGAGCCGCCGGTGAGCGACGGCGCCGCCTACTCGCTTTGGGTCAGCGAGGTCGACAGCGGACCGCCCGCGCCGCTCATGCCGTCGTCTTCCCGCCGAAGCCCCAATGTTTGCGCGACACGCCCTCGACGACCACCCACGTGGCCTCGCGAGCGGACTCGCCGAAGACGTCGCAGACTGCGTCGGTCAGCGCGGCGATGAGGCGCGGCGCCACGGTCTCATCCTCGAAGCGCTGCTCGAACGCCTTGATCTCGACATACGGCAAGAGAACTCCTTGGGTCGGGTCAAGGGTCGCTCCCGCGGCCCCACGCCTTCGCATCGTAGCATAGGCTTCCGCCAAGTGAACAAATTCGCCCGCAGTCGCCGGCCCACGGCGTAGGTGGACGCGATGTTTCAGATTGAGCGCGAGGCGTGTTTGCCGATCCGGCGGACGCGGTTCTTCGGGCGCTCGCTCGGCCACGCGATCCTCCACGGTCTCGTCGCCATCTTCCACCCGCAACGTCGCGAGGAACACGCACACTTCATCCGCCGCGCCGCCACCGAGCTCTCCAACCCGCTCGCCAATGCGATCGTCGGGCGGGCGATCGTCTCCGACCGGCTGATCGCGGGCGCCATCGACGACGCGCTCGCGGAACTACAGACGGCGCTGATCGCTGCCCGCGCAGCCGAGGCCTTCGGCATCGAGACCGACCTCAGGGTGCTGGCCCTCGCACGACTGCCGCTCACAAACCACCACCAGACGGATGAGCTCACCGCCACGATCGCCCGCCTCAAGACAAGCGGCTACGGGCAGCTCATCGACGTCGCCCTCGAGATCGTCGCCATGCTCTGGGCCCGCGACCGGCGGACCGAGCTCGCCAGCCTCCTGCTCGGATACCTCGAGGCCCAAGGCCCGCTGTACCAGCACCCGCTCTGGATCGCGCTCCGAGCCGCCCATCTCGACCCGATCCGCAACCAACCATCGGCATCTACCCAGATCGCACGCGGGCGTTCGATCAGCCAGAGCGAGATCCTCGACCTCGTCGCCGACGAGCTCGCGAACGGCTAACGGGGGGGGGGGGGGGGAGGGGAGGGGGGGGGGGGGGGAGAGGAGGGGGGGGGGGTAGGAGAAGGTCAAAAAGGAGAAGAACGGCAGCCGAGAGACTTCCAGACAACGGAACCAGTCCCGAGATGACCCCACCCACATAACGCAACACGGCGCACCGGAAACCCCGAACAAAGGTTGTGTGCCTCACCCGGCAGAAGCGCCGCCCCTCAAGCCCCACGGAAAGTCGGGCTAATGCGAGGCCGTAGGCCGGAGTTGCAACGACCTCCGCCGAGCTTTCGTCTCGAGACTGGACAACAGTGCGCGGCTTGATCGGATCCGCCCGAGAGGAGTCGGCCGGATCGAAGCCTCCGCAGCGCCTGCGATGGCCACGACTAACGGCCTCTGGGCAATGCCCACGGACGGGATATGTAAGGTCCGTGCAGGACGTGAACGATGTGGACGAGCTCGATGCCGTCATGCGCGCTCGGACGCCGCTCGATCCGGGGCGTCGGCTTGGGGCCGAATACGCCGCGAACCGACTCGACCCGTCTCCGGTCGTCGGCAGGGCGTCTGAGCCCCCCTAAGCGCCTCTGGGCCGGAGCGACCAACCGGGACCCGTTTGTGCTCGTCGCGGCGAAGCCCGTCGCTTCCTCCAATTCATTGCGCCTTTGACGTTCGCCTCGATGCTCCACCGACTTCGGTCGTTTCGGTCGTACGTCACCAGCGCGTCAATCCAGCCGGCCGGTCGTCCGAGTCGATCACATGTGAATGACGTTCAATCCCCAGCAGCTACGGCGCGTTCACACACCACCTGCACATAAAAGCGTCAAGCGGCTGTCAATGGCCATCGAGTTCTCCCCAGTGGCGGCCACGAATTTCCCCACTGGTGGCCATCTTTTCTCCCCGCTGGTGGCCACGAATCTCCCCACCAACAGATTGTCTTGTTTGTGGTGTGTTAGGTGAGTGGTTGGACTCCTTTGCCGGCGGTGGCTTGGGCGAGTCGGTAGCTGTCCTGCCCGTCGGTGATCCCGTGGCCTGGTCAAAGATCGCGACCGTCGACTCGCGCGCGTGTACGTCCAGACAGACCCAACGGATACCGTCAGGCATGTCGGCACCTCCTCGTAGATGTGGCCCCCGTCGAAGCTGGAACTTTCGACGCGAACATCAACCCCGCTACGCGGGGGTGCCGACTGCCTTCGACTCCGGAGGAACCGGTCCTCCATAGTGTCTAACGTGATCGCCCCACCGCGAGGCCGACCTCGCGCATCTAAGCGATCGTCCAGGAACCTACAACGCGTCTCCGCTGGCGGGTGTACCGCTCGTGGCAGGGGACTGAGCCTCACCCGGCGGTTCGTCGGAGCCTTGGCCACCAGGCGAACGCCCGGCCCCGGTTGGATCGGTGTGCCGACTACGTCGGGTTACCTACTGAAATTTACGCGGAGCCTGTTCGGGCCAACCTTGATATCGGGGGCTGAATCAATGTAGGCTCGGCTAGAACAGAAATGGAACACCGCTCACCTCCATTTTGGGGAGCGATCGCGTACTCGGAATCCACGCGGAGGTGGGGTGCGGCGTCACAGTGCCGATATCGAGATTGGGCAGAGGAATCGGCGAAGAAGCGCTGCGGCGGTGCCGACTGTTTCGTGGCAATATGGGGCGCCAATCATTGGATCGCGCTCGCCACAGGCGCGAACGGATCCTGGGGCGTGGGGGGGGGCGACAGCATGACAGAGGCTGAAGAGCAAGCGTTGCAGAAGTGTGCCCGGTACTGGTCATTCCCGAAGATCGCCGTCTCCTTCCAAACCAACGCTGATCATCCTGGGTGCTAGCTCTTTGTCTAGACGTGCTTGGCCGCCCCCTCCGCCAGTAGCCCGACCCGATCTGACGGGGCGGGAAGTCGGAGGCTCGATCCGAGAAAGCGCTCCGATTGGCTCAATCCGTTTGCCTACGTGGTCGAACGTATGCTCGGTTTCCGCCCAGATCCGCTGACGAATGGATGAGGCCCGTAACGGGGACCTCGCGCGTAATAATTTTCCCATTTCTGTCGCCGCCGTGGTAATAATTCGGCGTGGGCACGAATGGTGGCGTGGTGCAACTTTGCGAAAGTTGTGCAACGTTGGCAAAGATGCCCCGTGCTTTTCCCTGCTAGACGTTCCGGGTGACCTGGAGGTAGACAGTGAACCGTAGCGGACTAAAGCTTCTTGGCGTTATTGCGCTCGTGGCGAGCTTGCTGGCGGTGCCTGCCGCCGCCATCGCGGCGCCTGCTGGCCACAAAGCAGCAGTCGGGCCTAAGACCGGCGAATGGCAGCGAGCGATGGCGTCGCTCCGCCTCCCAGGTGTCGGCTGCTTCATAGCTTCCTTTCCCGTCGTCAGATGGCACCGAGCCGTTTGTAAACGAGCGCCGCGCCAACCTTTCGAGCCGCCTCGCGGCCACCCCCCACTAACCGTAGGCGATGGTGCCAACGACTACGTGGCCCAAGTGACCGGCACGATATCGAGCGCCACCGGGTCGTTCCCGAGCGTCAGCGCCGGTGCAACTGAGACAGGGCAAATCTACGGCGCGGGGCCCCAGGTTGCGAACGCCTTCACGCTACAGCTCAACACCAAACCGTTCACCACCCCGGTGTGCTCAACGGCGCACGTCCCGAGCCAGTGCCAGGGCTGGGAGCAGTTCGTCTACGACACGCACTCCAACGACGTATTCATCCAGTTCTGGCTCGAAGGCTACAACCAGCCGACTTGCCCGTCGTCATCATGGGCCACCACCCCACTAGCGCCTGGCGATTGCTACACGAACAGCCCCACCCCCGCTGCCAGTTCGCTGCCCGGAGGGCCCCTGAAGGTGCCGGCCCTGAGCGGCATCCAGCTCACGGGTTCCGCGACAGCGGGTGGCATGGACTCAGTAGTCCTGACCACCGGGGCGGGGACAGCCACGGCGTCCAACGTGGACAGCTTGCTCCACCTATCAGGGGCCTGGAAGGACGCCGAGTTCGCGATCCTTGGTGACGCCGACGCCGGTGAAGCGAACTTCGGCGCGAACACGACGCTGTCGGTAGAAACGACGACACATAGCGCGACGAAGATGGCGCCGACATGCGTGGATACGAGCTACACGGGGGAAACGAACAACCTCGATCTGACCGGGACTCCGGCCGTCAGTTTGACACCGGCTCCGTCAATCACGTCGGAACAGACCAACACTGCGGGCGCATCGCCGGGGTCGTGCGCCGCGGCTCAAGGCATCGGCGACACGCACCTAGCGACCTTCGAGCGCCTGTTCTATGACTTTCAAGCGTCAGGTGATTTCACGCTGGCGACGGCAGGCCCCAACTTCGTTGTACAGACCCAACAAGTATCCGGCGCCCCGACCTGGCCCCTAGCCGACGTCAACCAGGCGATCGCGACACGGATCGGCAACATTGACGTCGCGGTCTGCTCCGCGCCACCACGGCTCATCGTCGGCAGGGCGACGGTTAACCTCCCAGACGGCGGGGAGATCTTCCTGCCCGGCGGCGGCGAAATCTCACGGTCCGCCGCCAACGGCTACCTGATCCGGGGAGCTAATGGTGATTCCGTGGAGGCGCAGGTCAACCTGGGAAGCCCGAACTGGATCAACACATACGTGGGCCTAGGGACCTGGCCAACCACGGTAAGAGGGCTCCTCGCCAGCGCCTTGACCAACGCTGACGCCGTCGAGTCGAGCACCGGGGTTGTGCTGCCGGCCCCCTTCCCGATCGATAGCTTCTACAACCAGTACGGCGACAGCTGGCGGGTCCCCGCCGGCCAGTCGATGCTCTCGGTCTGCGGCAAAAAGGTGGCGAGCGCCAACTCCGAGCAGCTGTTCTACGCGAACGACCTTCCGACCAAACTCGCCGACCGTGGCCGCGCAGAGTGCGTCGCCACCGGCGTTGAAGCGCCTGCGCTGCTCGGGGCCTGCACACTCGATGTGGTCGTGCTCAACACAAAAGAAGCAGCCGCGGTATACCGCACCCTCCCGAAAAACCTCACCTTGGGGCAGATCATTCTGCCGCCACTTAGTCCGGATCCACCGATTCGGGTGGGGTCGGGGCCGTGACGCGGCCGCTCGAACAGTGGAGGCTGCCACGGCCGGCAGGGGTACGCCCGCTAGCGGTTGCTCAGTCGGCGGGAGCGCACGGATCCGGTTAGCGCGTCGCTGTAGTCGCCATGCCAGGGCCAGCGGGCCGGGAGATGAAAGTGTCCAGCCCAGCCGTGGTAGGTGACGCGGCGGTCGTCACGGCAGCGCAGTCCACGCGACGTTGGCGTTGGAGCGGCAGTGTCGTGGAACCGCGGATGCGTGGCTGACCTGTCCTGCCAGACGGAGGGCGTTTGCGGAACTAGGAGCTCCGCTTGCGCCCTCAATGACAAGGGCTCACTCTGCAGCTTTTCCATCTACGACCGCACAAAGCCGGTCACGTAGCTCAGCCAGATCGCGGACGGGCAGTTCAAACCCATCTCGCGCGCCTTGGCAGCCCCAGCATGTCTGCGCCATCTGGCGTCAGCGTCGCTCCTTCATCGATCGTGTAGGCCTCGACCGCTCCGTATACGGCTGCGCTAAGTTCGTTGGTGACAGCGTGTGTGTCCACGCCAAGGGCGCGATCCTGATCGCTGAACGACACTGCTCGCTCGAAAAGCGCGCGGTGCCCTCGCGGCTGTTGACCTGGCCGGCGCCTTGAGCTCGCTGGCCGAGGGCGCCGAGCACCCGATCGCCACCGGCGAGAAAACAGCGTCGAGCTTGCCGCCCGACACCTCGGCAGGACGCGGTCCGACGCTGCGGGAGCCTCATGCTGTAAGCCAGCGGACATCACGTCGCGAAGGCGCCGGATAACGGGTGTTAATGACCAATTGCCTGGTCTCAAGTGGTGGATCAGCCCGCGCTCTGTGCACGTCGTCCGAACCGGCAGCGAGGTGCGTGTCGAGGCTCGTGCTCGCAATCCCTGGCAAAGCATCAGCGTTGGCCCGCCGGCGGCTGGCGCGCCTCCTTGGGCGATAGGAGAGCGCGCGATTCGGCGGTCGGCGCCGTTCGTCGCCACCTTGGGACCAGCATCGACGCCCCGCCGGACTACTGCTTCGATCCGGGCGCTAGCACGAAGGCTGCAAGCACGCGACGCGCGTTGGTCGGGTGGCCGGGGGCATCGCAGCCCCCGGCTCCCACGGAATCCCGGCGTGACAGTCTCCCGTCACCGGGCTCTTCTCACCGGCCCGTCAGGGCGAGCGGACCCATCGCCATTGGGCGAACAGGCCGGGCTCTCTTGCGAGCAGTCCGATCCACCACCGCTTGAACCGCTTGTAGGTTCGCAACCGTCGATACTTCTTCCCAGCCCAGCGCCTCATGTAGATGTTGACGCGCCGTAGAAGGGGAGTCATCACGGCCCGGTAATACCGGCCGTAATAGTTCATCCACCCGGCGACGATGGGGTTCAGCCACTCCGCCAGGTCGTCGAGCGTCAGGTCGGTGCGCCTGTGGATCCGCAGCTCGCGGAGCCTGGCGCTTTTGGCTTTCAGCGCCTCGGTACTCATCGCTGGCATGAACGACGTGAACTGCACGCCTTTCTTGTTTCGCGTCCTCCGTGGTCGGAAGGTGAACCCGAGGAAGGTGAACGAGGTGTGCTCCTGCTCCCCCCGACGGTTGCTGTCCTTGCAATAGACAACACGCGTCTTATCCGGGTGAAGCCCTAGACCCACCTCCTCCATCCGCGCGGCGATCCCGGCAAGCACGTACACTGCCTGCCTCCTGCTCACACAATGCACGACACCATCATCGGCATAGCGCTCGAACGGACAACCCGGATAGTTCCGGGCCATCCACGAATCGAACGCGAAATGCATGAACAGGTTCACCAGGACCGGCGAGACTGCCGACCCTTGCGGAGTACCCTTATCCCGCTGCACAAGCGTGCCGTCCGGATACTGCATTGCGGCGGCGAGCCACCGCTTCACATACAGCAGCACCCAGCGGCAGTCGGTGACCGCCTCGACCGCCTTGACAACGAGGTCCCACGGCACCGAATCG
>CAVWFJ010000008.1:0-201784 GCA_963754055.1 uncultured Solirubrobacterales bacterium | reverse complement strand
TGCGGCTGCGGTGGTCACCGTCGCTCCGGCTGCTGGGTTGTTGCTGGGCAGGCGCCGTGAGGGCGGCGGCAACGTCAGGGGATGTCGATTGCAATCTGGGGCAAGCGGCTTGCGGGCGAGCGGGTGTAGCTGGGATCGTGTGCTGGATGGCTGGCGCGCGGGAGCTCGATGTTGGCGAGTTGTTGGAGAGGGAGCAGGGACTGGCGATGCTCGCTCGGGTGTTGCACGATGTCAGGCGCACCGCTGTGGGCAGGCTCGTGTTCGTCGCTGGGGAGGCGGGTGTCGGCAAGACCGCGCTGGTGAGGCGGTTCTGTGAGCAGGCGCGCGGATCGCGGGTTCTGTGGAGTGGCTGCGATCCGCTCGCGACGCCGGCTCCGCTCGGATCGGTGGTGGAGGTGGCGCAGCAGCTCGCGGGCTCGGCTGCTGCGCTCGTGGTTGCGGGTGCGCGTCCGTATGAGGTCGCGCGCGCGTTGCTCGAGGACCTGAGTCGGGCACGCAATGCGGTCGTTGTGCTCGAGGATCTGCATTGGGCGGATGGGGGGACGGTCGACGTGCTCGGGTGTGTGGTGCGACGGGTCGAGCAGGTGCCCGTGCTGGTCATCTGCACCTACCGCGACGACGAGCTTGAGGCTCCCCATCCGTTGAGGGTGATGCTGGGCCGGGTCGCGACGGCGGCGAGCGTTGAGCGGCTGCGGCTCGAGCGGTTATCCGAGACGGCGGTGGGGGTGCTGGTCGAACGCGCTGGTCGCGATGCCAAAGCGGTGTACACGGCTACTCGCGGCAATCCGTTCTTCGTGACCGAGTTGCTTGCCGGTCCCGAGGGGGAGCTACCGCTGACGGTGCGTGATGCCGTGCTCGCGCGGGCGTCGTTGATCGACGCGGAGTCGCGTGCGCTGGTGGATCTGGTCAGCGTGGTTCCGGCCGAGGCGGAGTTGTGGTTGCTCGAGCAGGCCTCGGAATCAGGCCTTGACGGGTTGGGGCGATGTATCGGTGTGGGGATGCTCGAGGCGCATGGTCTCGCTGTGCGGTTTCGTCACGAGCTCGCGCGGATGGTGCTCGAGCAGGAGCTGGACCCCGCCCGGAGGGTCGCTCTTGACCGTCGGGTGCTGCGTGCTTTGGAGGGCGCAGGCGGCTCACCGGAGCGCCTGGTTCATCATGCCGAGCGGGCGGGCGATAACGCTGCCCTGCTGCGCTGGGCGGTTGTTGCTGGCGAGCGGTCGGCGGCGCTCGGCGCTCACCGGGAGGCAGCCCAGCATTACGCCCGCGCAGTTGCGGTATCGCCGGCGTCTTCGGAGGGGACGCGCGCCGAGCTGCTTCGTCGCTGCGCAGTCGAGCACTACCTTATCGATCAACTTGATCGCGCGATCGCGTTGCAGCGCGAGTCGATCGCTCTGTTGCGAGCGACAGGCGACCGCGTGCTGGAGGGCGACGGGCTGCGATGGCTTTCGCGGTTTTTGTGGTTCGGTGGTCGCGGTGAGGAGGCCGAGGCGGTGGCCGGCGAGGCGGTCGCCGTGCTCGAGCAGATGGCTCCGGGTCCCGAGCTAGCGCGCGCGTACAGCAACCTCGCGCAGCTGCGGATGTTGTCCTACGACACCGGATCGGCGATCACGTGGAGCGAGCGGGCGCTCGAGCTCGCAGAGCGCTTCGGCGTCGCCGAGGTCGCGGTGCATGCTCTTTCGAACATCGGCACGGCGGAGGTGATCGCCGGTCGCGAGCGGGAAGGGCGGGCGAAGATCCAGGCCAGCCTGGCCCGTGCGCGAGCGGCAGGGCTCGACGACGATGTCGGTCGCGCCTACGCGAACCTCGTCACGGCCGCCGTCGAGCGCAGACAATCCGCGCTGGCCGACCGTTTCCTCGCCGAAGGGATCGCGTACTGCGCCGGGCACGACCTCGCCTCGTACGGCCTCTACCTGCGAGCGTGGCGTGCACGCCAGGCGCTCAACAGCGGGCGCTGGCACGCCGCCGGCGAGGAGGTCTCCGAGGTACTGGCACACCCAGAGGCGTCGCCGCCGACACAGATCGTTGCGCATGTGGTCGCCGGGTTGCTGGCGGCTCGGACCGGCGATCACGCGCGAGCGCGAAGGCTGCTCGAACAGGCGATTGCGTTCGCGGCCCCGACCGGCGAGCTGCAGCGGCTGGCGCCGGTCGCCGCTGCCCGCGCCGAGGCCGCCTGGCTGCGCCGCGAGCTGGACGAGGTCGACGACGCGACCGCGGCCGCCGTGACGCTCGCGGCGAAGCTCGATCAGCCGTGGGCGCTCGGGGAACTGTCGCTGTGGCGGCAGCGTGCCGGTCTCAAATCGCCCGACGGGGATACGGCATCGCCGTTTGCGGACGAACTCGCGGGCGACTGGCGCCACGCCGCAGCACTGTGGACAGACCTCGGCTCCCCGTACGAGGCGGCGCTCGCACTGGCAGGGTCGGACAGCGAGCCAGAGCTACGTCGAGCGCTCACCGAGTTACAGCGCCTGGGTGCCCGCCCGGCGGCCCAGATCACCGCCAGACGCCTGCGCGAGCGCGGCATCCGAGCTGTGCCGCGCGGACCACACGTGGCGACGAGGGGCAACCCCGGCGCCTTGACGTCACGCGAGCTTGAGGTTCTGGCGCTGCTGGCCGCCGGGCTCCGCAACGGCGACATCGCACGGCGACTCGTTCTCTCGACCCGCACGGTCGAACATCACGTTTCCGCGATCCTCGGCAAGCTTGGCGTCCGCACCCGCGCCGAAGCGACCGCCGCAGCGCTACGCCTCGGACTCGACAAACCCGCGTAGCCGAGGCGGAAAAGATGGGTGGAATCGCCCATGCGCGAACACCCGGGATCGCGGATCCTCGAGCTCCCCAAACGAGAGGAGCACCCATGAGCACAAACGGCAAGGTCGTGATCAATCTCGCTACCGGACTCGAGGACCCCGAGCGGGTGACGGTTGCGTTCCTCGTAGCCGGCGCCGCTGCCCAAGCCGGCAAGCAGGTCACGATGTTCCTGACCAAGGAAGCGGTTCGACTCGCCCTCCCGAAGTTCGCTCAGGGCATCGCCTGCGACGGCTGCCCAACGCTGCCGGCGCTCGCCGCACAATACGCCGAGGCGGGCGGACGGATGCTCGTCTGCCCGATCTGCTTCAACGCGCGCAAGCTCAGCGAGGAAGAGCTAATCGACAACGCCCAACTCGGCGGCGCGACCCCGCTGTGGCAATGGATCGACGAAGGCGCCACAGTCTTCAGCTACTGACCCGAAGCATGGGAGCAACAGTCAGGGGCCGCCACGCCGCGCCGATGCAATCTCAAAAGCAGGCGTCCGCCGGTCCGACTCGGAACGCGCGCAACGCCACGCTTCCGATCATGCTGACGAAGTCGCCGGCGCGATCGCATGCGGTCTCGCGACGTCGACGCCTCGGTCATCGCCTCGGTGACGATCGCGCGTGGGGCTCCGGGCAACCCATGCGGGGGGGTCGACGCTTGGTCCGGGGATGCCAGCGTCGGTCCGGGCATCGAGCACGTGTCCCGTTGCTCGGTAGGCTGCGATCTCCGACTCGAAAGGCTTCTCATGATGTCTCCCGATGCGACTCCGACTCGCGGCCGCACTCTGCGATCGACCATCTCCTCCAGCGGCGAGTTGCGGCTGGAAGTGGCCGAGCGCGATGTTCCCGAGCCTGGCGGCAGTGAGGTGGTCGTGGCCGTCGAAGCGTCGCCGATCAACCCCTCGGATCTTGGCGTGCTGCTGGGTGCGGTCGCGCCCGGCGCGCTGCGGCCCGATGGGGCGGATCTCGTGGGCGCCGTTCCCGAGGCGGTGTTACCGCTGTATCGCGACCGGCTGGACAAGCCGCTGCCGGTCGGTAACGAGGGTGCCGGCACCGTCATCGCGGCGGGCCCGGAAGCGGCCGCGCTGATCGGCCGTCGCGTCGCGCTGTTCGGCGGGTCGATGTGGGCTGACTACCGTGTAGCCGACGCCGCCGCCGTCGTGGAGCTACCCGACGACGTGAGCACCGCCGAGGGCGCAGCGCTGTTCATCAACCCGCTCACCGCGCTATCGATGGTCGAGACAATGCGCGCCGAGGGCCATAGCGCTCTCGTCCACACCGCCGCCGCCTCCAACCTCGGGCAGATGCTCGTGCGGATCTGCGCCGCCGACGGCATCGGCCTGGTGAACGTCGTGCGCCGCGCCGAGCAGGCCCAGGTGATGCGCGACCTCGGCGCGGTCCATGTCGTGGACTCCTCAGGGCCGGACTTCGCCAACCGGCTCACCGACGCGATCCGGGAGACCGGCGCAACCCTGGCCTTCGACGCCATCGGCGGCGGTTCACTCGCGGGCGACATCCTCACCGCGATGGAACGCGCGCAGCCGCCGCTCACGTCGTACACACCCTACGGAACCACGGTGCACAAGCAGGTCTACATCTATGGCTCGCTCGATTTCTCCCCCACCGTCATCGATCGCAAGTTCGGCCTGGCCTGGAGCCTCAGCGGATACCTCCTGACAAACGCGCTGGCGCGCCTGGGCGGCGAGGCGATCGGCCGGATGCGCGCCCGCGTCCTGGCCGAGGCCAAGACCACGTTCGCCTCGGGATACGCACAGACCATCGGGCTAGGCGATGTCCTTCAGCCTGAAGTCCTCGCCGTCTGCGCACGCCGCAGCACCGGCACGAAGTACCTCATCGACCCGTCCAGCGACCGTCCAACCTGACCAACTGCCGCCAAGCTAAAACCGCAGGCGTTCTGTCTCCCGCACAACCCAAGGACTTTGTTCTGCGGGCCTGTCGTCTTGCCGGTGCGTCGAGTCCGGTCCGGATTGCCTCTTTGACGCTCGGCTGTCAAGCGGTGTGTCCAGCGCCGCACGACGTGCTGCTGGATGTGCCGCACGTGTGACGCCACGCGTGGAGGTGGTGACTCTGGTAAGCCGCACCACGCTGGGACGGAGACGCGCCTGGGAGTCAGCTAACCGGGATGGCGGCAGGGTGGTGTTTGAACAACTCGGTCGCGGCTTCGGCGGCGATTTCGACTACCGGGGTGCCGTAGGTGAAGTACGTGGGGGGAAGCTCGAGCCCGTACATCGAGGCGCCCGCGGGGAGGCTGGCCTCGGTCCAGGTTCGGGTCTGCCAGTCGGGCTCGAGGATCAGGTAGCCGTATCCGCCGAACAGCTCGATCCGGTTCCCGCCTGGCTCGATCACATACAGGAATGGCGATTGCGTGATTCCGTGCTTGCTGGGTCCAGCCTCGATCGCGATGTCATGGTCTCGCAGGATCTCGGCGATGTCGTTGAGGTGTTGCTCGATTCCGTACCAGAACGCGGCGTGGTGCAGGCGACCGCGCGTTCCGGTCATGTCCTGCATCACTGCCACTTCATGGGCGAGCACGTCGACGCTCAGCCATGCTCCAAGCTCGGTGCCGTCCGCGAGCTCGACGCGCTCCCGGCAGCGGAAGGAGAGCTGCTGCTCGAAGAACCGTTTGGTGGCGGGGACATCGGTTGTCATCTAGTTGATGTGATCGATGCGCCGGACCGGTACGCCCTGCAGCGGTCGTTTGTGCGGCGCGTTCGGCATCGCGGAGCGGTCGCGCTCGTTACACGCGTAGCGCTCGACGTCCCACAGCACCTCGCCGATGTGCCCGTCGGGGGTCTCGAACCTGTACGCGCGGCCATGGCCGATATCGGCATCGACCCAACCGCGCCCAAGGCCGGCGGCTTCGATCCCGCCGGCCACCTGATCGAGCGCCTCCTCGGAAACGGTGCGGTAGGCGGCGTGGCCGAGCCCGGCCTGGTCTGACTCGGTGACGATCAGATTGTGATGGTAGGTGTCCTGATAGCCGCGCAGGTAGACGGATGCTTGTCCGCGGCGGGTCTCGATCATCCCGAGCAGGTTCTTGAAGAACGCGACCGATTCGTCGGGCGTGGGCGTGAGCAGCTCGACGTGTGCCAGAGAGGTAGAGCCGCGCCGCGATCTGGCGATTTGTCAAACCTTCGGCGAGCAGCAGGAGCACGTCCATCTCGCGTGAGCTGACCCCGGGGGCCGCGAGCTGGGCGGGGACGCTTGCGTGGCCTCGGCCCCGGCGGGGGACCGGCCGCCCGGCAGCGCGCAGCAGCGCCCGCGCGGCCTCGGCCGGAGACTGGCTACCGGCGTTGCCGAAGAACGCGATCGCCGCGCCCAGGAGTCGCTCGCCCGTCGGCGACCCTGCCGCCAGCAGCCGCTCCCCCGTGGTTGAAGGACGCGCTCCGTGTTCTCGTCCCGGTCGGCACCTCAACGACGGCCGGCACGTCACCCTGTGGGCCGGCATCCAGACTCTGGCGGGTCGCGAGAACCGTTTGGGCGATCGGGCCGTATTGCCTCACTGAGAAACCATCGAACGATCTCGGTGAGGGGGCTTACTATGGTTCACAACAAGCTGCTTCCGCGTCGGGTCGCAAGGTCCGCTGTCATGTTGACGAGTTGCGGGGCCGTGTTTCTGGCCTTGGCCACGGCCGCTTCTGCCGCCAGGACGGTGACGCCGGGGTGGGAGTGCATCCCGACGACGGCCGGGCGGACGGTTGTGTCGGGCGGCGATTCGGCGAGGGGCCCGTCGTGCGGTTCGGGGACCACGGCGGTGCTCGCGCCGACGTATGTCGCCAGCGGCATCGACGGCAAGCCGACGGTGCAGTTCGCTTCGGTCAACGTGCAGATCGTGGATGGCTCGGGGTCCACCAGCTCGATCAACGGGACCGGGAACCTGGTGTTGGGCTACGACGAGCTCCCGGGCAGCCAGTCGGGATCGCACAACTTGATCCTCGGTGAGAATCAGAGCGACACCAGCTACCGAGGGTTGATCGGCGGCGTTTCGAACCGGGTGTCGGGGCCGGACGCGTTCGTCGCCGGCGATGGCAACGTCGCCAGTGGCGCCTTCAGCTCGGTCTCTGGTGGCAACGCGAACGTGGCTAGCGGCGACGTCAGCTAGATCAGTGGCGGCGTTGCGAACCTTGCCGAGGAGGCGAACGGGACGATTTCCGGCGGCTGCGCGAACGCGGTCGGCCCGACCCCCTCGAACTTCACGGACTGTTTCGGGTTCGCCGCTCCGGCGTTGGATATGGTCGCCGGCGGAGCCAACAACCAGGCCGACGGGGACCTCTCGTTCGTCGCCGGCGGTAACAACAACCGCGCGCTTGGCGGCAACTCGGCCGTGATCGGCGGCTGGAGAACGAGGTCGCCTCGGGCGATGGCAGCTCGCAGTCGCAGTTCGGCGGCCAGTCGCGCACGCTGTCCTCCTCGACCGACAACGAGATCGAGGTCGGCGGCTCGCCGTTCGCACCCTGAGCACCAAATCCGCGGAGGCGCAGGGGGCGGCGTGAGCTCTTGCCGCCCCTCTCCCCCGCACCGCGCGACGCGCGTTCAACAAGCGGCGCGCACTGAACACCCGGCCGAGAACCACGGCGAGCAGGCACTCGCAGCCCCGATCGCGTCCCGAGCACCACACTGCCACGGCAAGCGTCGAAGCCGCCCAACGACTCGCGCCGGTCACTCTCACATCCACGTGGCACAAACCGGAGCGGCCCAAATGGGGGCCGCTCCGCCGCCTTTGCCCGCGACCAGCCGCCCAACCTCAGCAAGAGCGAAGGCCGCCGGGGATGAACCGGGACAGCCGTCCGGACCGTCGACCCGCTACGGCTCGCTGAGCCAGCGGCCATCCGCCACGCGTTGTTGCTCCAGGCGTAGAGCAGTCACGACGTGGGCGGTGTACGAGCGTGAACTGTGATTAAGCTGTGAACGTGCTGGAGTCCGGCCTCGACTCTGGTTGCCCTCGTCATGTCCCCGACGTCCCCCGACCCAGCCCCTACTGACACATGCCCCCGCGCCCCAGAGGACTCTTCACCCTGACGGCGTGACACCCCACAAGTTGCACACGTTGGCGTCGATCCGCTCGAGGAACTTCAGGAACTCGACGGCGCGGTGGCGCTGGTGCAAGGAGCCGATCACCTCGCCGCTCTGAACGTTGACCGCTGCCTAGAGGCTCGAGGTGCGGCTGCGCTCGTAGTCGTGGGGTGGCGCGTTGGGGGTGCCGGGCAGCGTCGGCAAGGTCGGCGCGGTCCGGTCGAACGCTTGGATGTGACTCTTCGCGTGGACCGCCAGCACAACGGCCAGCCGGGGCGGGTTCGGATACAGGCCGCAGATATCGTGGACCTTCTCGATGAACAAGGGGTCATTGGAGAGCTTCCAGGTCTCTTGGCGGTGCGGCTGCAACCCGAACGCATGCCCGAGCGTCATCACGGCATCGGGCGTGATCCCGACCTCGCGCGCCATCCGACCGCGTCGACCAGGATCACCAATCAGTTGGTGTGATGGTCAGGTGCGCGAATTGGAGGACGCGGCGTGATCTCAAAATGGGTAGGCGGCACTTTGGCGATGCAGCCGGTGGTGACACGGTTCAGCACGTCAAAGAATCTCCTGACGATGCTCTGAGTGCAGGCGTTGGCGGCGGGCGAAGGGCTCGCGAACGCCACGTGCGCAACGTTTGGGATCGTGATGACGGTCGAATTCGGGAGCGTGCGCGCGACGTATGGGCCGAACGATCTGGCGGTCTGGGCGTCGTACTGGGCGGAGATCACCAGGGTGGGAATCTTGCTGCGCGTGATCGCGCGGACCGACGCGGGGACTTTCGGAACATTCCAGACAGCGCAGTTCTGACGCATGAACGGCAGGTTCGGCGCGTTCTTGTAGATCGAGAGCGGAAAACCGGGAAACGCGCGGCGCCCGGCCGCGATGACGCTCGCCTCCGTCTCGTACGGCACCCACTCGCCGCACGAGACGCCGGAGAAAAGCCCGTTGCTGACCACGCCGATGCCGGCCGGGTTCAGCTTCGGGGCGGCCCATGTCGACGCGATCGGCTCGGGGTTGCCGTGGGCGAGGGCGTCGATGTCAGCCGGGACCTTCGCCGCGACGTGCGTCCCGGGCGACACCGTCCACTGCAGCAGCATCCCGCCGCTGATCATGACCCGGACACGACCCTTGACACCGGGCACATGGACGCTGACCGATCGTGGTGAACGCTCGTATTGCCGCACGAGGCGCCGGAACGTCGCGCCGATGTTGCCGTAGCGGGCACGACAGGGGCGCTGCTCCTCGCAGGCCCGGAACACGGCATTGATCCCCTCGCCCGCGCTGGTCCACGACGCGACCCCACCGGCGAGCGGCGGGGGAAAGACACCGTCGATGCCGACCGAGCGGATGCCGCGCGGATACATGCGCATGTAGTTGAGGGCAAGGTCGGTTCCGTATGAGATGCCGTAGACGTTCCACTGCTTGATGCCGAGCGCCAGCCGCAGGTCTTCCAGATCGTCGGCGCTCTCGAGCGTGTTGTAAGCGCTCAGATCGGCGCCGCGGGCCAACAGCTCGCGGCGGCACTGCCTCGTCGCGCGGACGTAGGCCCGCCCGGTGGCTGGCGCGTCGTAGGGCATGTCGAGCGTGTCCGCCGCCCACCGGTCTACGACCGGGCAGGTCAGCCGTGGCCGCGCCGTGTAGGTCCCGCGTTGAGACATGAAGATCACGTTCCGATCACGCTCGAGGTCGCCCGCCAGCGCGAGTGGGATCTCGGTGATCGCGTCGTCCCCTGGACCGCCGGCGAGCCACAGGATCGGATCACGCTTGGGGGTCCGGGACGTCGCTTTGATGATCGCGACCGACAGACTGATCGTCCGCCCGTTCGGGTGGCGTCGGTCCTCCGGCACGATCAGGTGACCGCAGCGGGCAGTCTTGAGCTCGCGGATTGGCTCGGGCGTTTTGGGACACGGACCCTTGATGAACCTGTACGGCGTCTTCGTGGCCGTGCCGGACGGCGCAGCCGAACTCTGGGCGAAGGCGACCGATACGCCGAAAGTGACGAGAACCGCTGCCACCACGAGCGCCACCAACCGCACCCGTCGGGCGGCGCCTCGCCGCTGGTCGATGTCCGGGCTGGATGTCGGGTTCGTCATGGGCGCCTCCGGCTAGCCGATCGTGAAGGGGGCGGGCCGCGTCTTGGCGGCGCACGCAACGTCAGGGGATAGGGGCTTGGACAGGAACGATTGGAAGATGCGCTGCGCGCACTGCGACTGGGCGATCACCCAGTGGCCGATGCCGTTGATCTTCACGTAGGTCGAGTTCGTGAGGGCGCTGGCCGCATAGCGGCCCCAGATTGCGCCCGTCTTTGAGTCGAAGCTGCCGGACACGACCAGAGTGGGGATATTGATGCGTACCCTTCTGCGCTGCGACGCCGGTGCTCTTGGAACGTCCCAGACCCGACAGAGCTGGCGCTCGAAGGGCAGCTGCGGCGCGTTGACCAGAACCGAGGCCGGGAAGGTCGGAAACGCGCGCCGCCCGGCACGCAAGATCGCGACCGGACCACCGTACGGCTCCCACTCCTGGCAGACGAAGCTCTGGGTCATCCCCTGGGCCTGCTCGGGGACCTCGGCCAGTTCGCCCGCGGCCGCTCGGGCCTCCAGCATCAGCTGCGGATGACCGTGCGCGAGCTGGTAGATCGCCACGGGTTGGTCTGCGAATTTGGGCCGGTTGGCGACCAGCATGTTGACGAGCGTGCCGCCGTCGATGACGACCTTCACCGGGGCGCCACCATTCGGCGGGCGCACCCTCGCAACCAGCGGCTTGGCCTCCAGGCGCCGGACCAGTTGCGTGAAGGTCGTCAAGAGGTGGGGGTAACTGTGCGCGCAGCGCGGCTGAGCGGCACACGCGGCGAACACGGTTGTGAATCCCTCGCGCGCGCTGCTCCATGTCCACGGCAGGCTCACGATGTTCGGCGGCACGATCGAGTCGATCGTCACCGTGCGAATACCCTGCGGACGATCGCGCATATACGACAGCGCGAGGTCGCTGCCATAGGAGTAGCCGTAGACGTCCCATTGTTTGATGCCCAGAACGTGGCGCAGGTCCACGAAATCGGCGATGTTCTGGGTCGTGTTGAAAGCGCTGAGATCGATACCCTCACGCACGAGCCGGTCATGGCATGCGCGAGCGGCCGCGGCCTGGGCGCGGCCGGTGGAAGGCGCGTCGTAGACCAGGCTGATCTGGCGGGCGTAGTAGCGGTCGAGCTCCGGGCAGTTCAGGTCGGGAGCGTCGTAAAGAGTCCCGCGCTGATCCATGACGATCACGTCACGATCGCGATTGACGCCCGCGGCGACGAGGAACGGTATGTCGAGGATCGCGGCCTCGCCCGGACCTCCAGCCATGAACACAATCGGATCGGGCTTCGGCGACCTCGCCTGCGCCCGCACGATCGCCACGGCCAAGCGGATCGTCGGACTATTGGGGCGCGAGCGGTTCTCAGGAGCGACCAGAAACCCGCAACGCGCCGTCTTCAGCGCCGGGATCGGCTCCGGGGTCTTGGGACAGGCCGCCGGCACGAACCGAGGCGTCGAGACCGCCGCGGCGGTATCTGCTACACCGGCGATCAGGACGCCACCGGCGCTCACCACGGCCAGGACCAACCCAACCGGACGCGGAAGCCGAGCGTCCGCAATCGCCTCCGGAGCTCAGACACGGTCCCCTCCTCCCGACAATCGTGCGTCGCGTCTCAGGCACCGGACCCGCCCAAGACACGACTTCGCAGCCGTGACGAGCCGGCACTTAGACATCCTCATCCGTCCTCCCTGATCCTTCAACTCCGTTTCGATAACGACCACAACACCGCTGCGGCCCGCACCACTGCCCCCAAGACGTGGGAACGGATGCCGGGTCGTCGCTGCCCAGCGCGAGAACGTACCAGCCTGAGCCGCAAATCACAACGACGCGGCCAGGTTGGCGCCGCCTCGGTCACACTCAAACCGACCAATTGCTGACAGAACTTGACGCTAGCGCCGCCGATCTGTGACTAACTGATCGCCTGCTCTGCGTGAGAGACCCTCAGAGGCGGAAGTGCTCGGCATCGTCGCCGACCAGCTGCGACGGCAAATCGGATCACCGGCCCGTCTTCTCCGATAATCGGAAACCAGAGGCGGTGTCAGATCGTCGGCAGGGTTGCCCGTGGGGCTGACAGGCACGAGCTAGTGTGCGGCAAGGTGCGCCGTCGAGCCGCTGCTGCTCGCTCCTGACACTGCGACAGTGATCATTCGGTGATGCCATCGTCTCGCAGTTCGCCGCGACGCCCTAGCTTGATCGGGGGAATGCGCCAGCCGCGCTGCGGTGAATGGGGACGTGGGCCGCTCTCGGTCTCGAGCATGTCGCCAACGCGTTAGATACGGTCGTCGGTGACGTCTCGCCGCCGCCCTGGTGGGCAACAACACGCCGCGGGTCATCGCAAAGGTCTTAGTCGCGCCCTTCGCGGGCGCCGTGGTCTGCCCTCATGGGGAAGATCTTGAGCTTGACTTTCCGCCGGGGCCCGATGACAATGGACTTGACACAACGGTGACTGTGGATGGCTGCGGGCGCGGGGGTTTGCTTCCGTGTTTGCGCCCGGGTTTAACCTAAGGAGGGCGCGGTGAACGGAATCCTTTTTCGCTCGCGGGTGCGGCGCGTGTTGCTTCTCGTCGGTTTGGTGTTCGCGGCCTTGCCGGTCGGTTCGGCGCTGGCGACCACGTCGACGTTCACGACTCAGGGGTGTGGGAACACGGTTTCGGTGAACTTGTTCACCGTCCCTGGCGGGGTCACTAGCGTTGCGATCACCGCGACGGGCAGCGCCGGAGAGGCGGTTAACGGCGGCATCGCACCGGGCGGTAGTGGTGATGTGCTGTCGGGCATGTTGTCGGGTCTGAGCTCGGGTCAGGTCTTGGATGTGTGCGTGAATGCGGGTGGCGGAGCGGGCGGAAGCCCTGGGGCGCCCGGTGGGGCGGGTGGTGGCGCCTCGGGCGTGGCGCTGGGCAGCGACTTCACTACGCCGGTGCTGATCGCCGCCGGCGGCGGCGGGGGCGCGGGCTCCGCGGACAGTGGCGGTGGCGCGGGCCTTCTCAGCGGCGGCGCGGGCGCTCCGGGGAATCCTTGCTCGGGGATGTCCGGTTGCGGCGGTGGTGGCGGCAATAACACCACGATGATGGTCGGTGGCGCGGGGCCAGCGGATCCCGGGTGCACTGGGTGCGCGGCCGGTGTCAACGGGTCGGCGTCGTCCAGCGCCGGGCCGGGCGCCGGTGGTGGGGGCGGCGTCGGCCAGCTTCCAGGCGGTGGTGGTGGCGGCGCGGGCTACTTCGGCGGCGGCGGTGGTGGTGGTGCCAACACCAGCGCGGGTGGCGGTGGGGGCGGCTCTGACTTCTGTGCCTCCTCGCTGACCGGCGCCAGCTTGAGCGGGTGTGGCGCGACGGGCACCAACGGCATGTTTGGGACGGCTTCGGTGGTCTTGACCTACACGGTCTCGGACACCGATCTCAGCATCGGCACGGCGCCGAATGTGACGACCGACGCGACCAGCCGCGACGGCGCGGCTGTCACCTACACGGCTCCGATCGCCAGCGACCCCGATGACTCGACCGTGCCGGCGGTGAGCTGCATGCCCTCCTCGGGGTCGACGTTTGCGATCGGGACCACGACCGTCACGTGCACGGCCACCGACAGCGACGACACCCCCAGCACCGTGCAGAGCACGTTCACGGTCACGGTCAGGGGTGCGCTGGCGCAACTGCGGGACCTACTGACGTATGTCAACACGCTGGGCTTCCGCGGCAAGCTCCTGGCCGCGGAGGTCGACAACGCCATAAGCAACTACCAACACGGTCACACCGGCCGGGTTTGCGCCAATCTCAGCGGCGTGGTGTTTACGGCCAGGGTGGAGCGCTCCGGGCACCTGATCACGGCGGCGCAGGCGAACACGGTGATCGGCGACGCGGCGCGGATTCAGGCGGTGATCGGCCGCGAGCAGCACTAAGCGGCAGTCCGGTGGCGCCAGCCGCGCCACCAGACCCCCCTGTCACAACCACACAAGTGCCACCGCGCGCTCCCCTCCGGTCTACGCGCGCAAGTCTCGAGCCACCCTGCCGCTCCTCCGGAATGCGACACTGCGCATGGTCGTCTGACTGGCTGACTGTCGCATCCGCAGGCTGAGCATCACGACCGTCCATCGGGCGCGCCGCTGATGCTTGGGACGACCAGCCACAGCTACAAACCGGCTGCCGGAAGACTTCGCGCAAGCAGGGGTTCGATGCGCTACCGCTCGTAGTAGCGGCGTCCCGCCGTGAAAGCGATGCGGCTGCTATCGCGGGACCATGAGAGGCTGAGAACCTTCGAGCTGCGGACCCGAAGCTTCGCGAGCTTGCGAAGGCCGGTGCCGTCAATGTTGATCGTCTCGACGGCGGTTGACCCGGCGAAGGCGATCTTCCTGCTGTCCGGCGACCACGCCAGCTCGCTGGTCGCCGGCCAGTCGTAAATCGGGGAGCCGACCGCCTGCCAGTCCTGAACCCGGCTCGCGAGCCTCAGAACGCGCCGTGTCAGGACATCTACCACGAACAAGTCCCCGGTGTCGGAGCCCCTAACCGAGCCGATGTAGGCGATCTCGCGACCATTAGGCGACCAGGCCACAACGGCGTCGCCGTCGCAGGCTCCCGGGATGAGCTGATAAAGCGGGCCGCCGCGGGTCGGCACGCTGTACAGGCCAGGCTGAGGGCGATCAGCGCAGAAGAGGACCGAGCGGCCGTCGGGCGAGAACGCCGGCGCGACGTACGGGCTCGCCATGCCGCCTGTGAGTACGCGGCGGTGCTTGCCGTCCGGCGCGATCACCGCGATCTCCCACTCCGGCGTCTGATTTCGTTTGACGGTGCGCGCACCTTTTACCCTGGCGTAGGCGATCAGCGCGCCGGTGGATGACCACGCTGCCGTCCTTGACCCAGGGTCAACGTAATCTGACCAGTCGTCAAGCAGCCTTGGTCGCGAACCGGTAGCTCCAAGCACCTCAAGCGCATTCCGGTGACGGCAACAGACCTCGAGCGCCGTCAACCTGCGGGCCGCGGAGAACACCAACGGCGGCAGAAGCCCGCTCATGACTGGCGTGCTCAGATCCTGCTGACCAGGCCCATCTACACGCTGGGATTCGATCCACGCCTTCGGTGTTGAGCTCGTCGACGCGACGTCGGCCACCGCTGAGCCACCCGGCATCCAGAGCAAGACGGTGTGAGACACGGCTCCGAAGGTCAACTGGCGCAGACCGTGACCATTCACCCCGACGAGAAAAACTTGAGGCCGGCTCGGCACACTGATGGAGCCAACCCCCGGACCCGCTCCGCTGCTGCTACTGACGAAGGCAACAACCGAAATCAGAACAGCGCCGAACCCCGCTATCGTGGCGCGGGCCGCTAAACGATCCCAGCGACCAGCGGCCAAGCCATTCCGACGACTCATAGACGCACTCAGACGATCACGACGAGAAATACCCACCACTATGCGCCGCGCCCGCAGCAACCAGATGGCACTCACCCAGACCCTACCACCCACGGAGCCTGAGCCGGACAAGCGCACAATCGATCAGTGCAGCAGCGGCGCTTCCGGCTTGGATTAACGGCAGCCCCGCCACAGCGCTGCTCCTTCAGGCGTGACGCAGCGACGCCGGCTGTTGCAGGGGAGACCTTGATCGGATAGGCCTGGGGCCCTGCTTTTCCTCCGCGAAGAGCATCCCCGGGCGTGGTGCCGACTGACCCGCAAGGCACGGAAGGCAGAAGCGTGGAGACGAGGCGCTTCTGCGATTTAGGCCTGCGAGGGGACGACGATCTGGTCGGCGACCCAGCGAGCAACTTCGTTCGGGTAGGGAGGGCTGAGGCTCAGGACGATATGCGTAAAGCCAGCGACGAGAGCCGCATCGACAGCGTCCCGGGCGGCGGCGGGGTCCTCGTAGGCGACTCGCACGTTCGTCGAGCGGGTAATCGAGGCGGGGTCGCGGTCGATTTCGTCGCAGTAGCGATCGAGGAGAGCGCTGCGGGCCTTGCACTCGTCGAGTGGGTATCCGGCGATGTTCCAGACATCGGCGTGCTCGGCGACGACGCGCAGCACCCGGGCCGTGCGCCCGGCGATCAGGATCGGCGGGTGAGGCTGCTGGACGGGCTTGGGATTGGTAAACGCACCGGCCAGGTGAACGTAGCGGCCGTCGAAGTCAAACGGCTCGGTCTCGGCCCACAGGCGCTTGATCACGGTGCACGCCTCCGACAGAGCGTCGACCGAGTCGCGGAAATCGACGTACGGCAGGCCATAGGCGTCGTACTCTAGGCGGGCCTCGGGGATGCTCGTGCGCGAGCCGGCGCCGATGCCGAACTCTAGCCGCCCGCCGGAGACGACATCAACGGTGGTGGCGATCTTGGCCAGCACCGCCGGTGGGCGCAACCGGTTGCTCGTGACAAGCAAGCCAAGGCGTAGACGGCTGGTCTGCGCGGCGAGCGCGGAGAGCAACGTCCAACCCTCGAAGATCGGGCCAAGACGATCTGACGCGATCGGCATGAGATGGTCAAACAGCCAGGCGTGCTGGAGTTCGGAGACGGTGTCGGCCTCGCGCCACACGCGCAGAATGTCCGCGTAGTCGACCTGCTGCGGGGCGGTGGCAATTCCGAAGCTGACGTGTGACTGTGACATGCGTGCTCAAATCATGGGTTTGATGCGACACAGAGCCTAACGGCCGGCGGTCGCGGGCGAGCAGCCAGACTTCGACACACGAATGGCCAGAACTCCAGGGCGCTCCGCAAATGGCGTTGGGAACTCTTCCTATCAACCGGATCCAGCAGCGCCCGGTGGCCCCGCTTCCTGTCCGCGACACACATCTCGTGGCCTGCGCAGTTGTACCTGCTTGGCGCGGAAAGCAACCCGACCACGCCCCCGACCTCGGGACTGCTTGGGTGGAATGCGCCAGTCGCGGCAGCCCCGGTTGGTCAATGGAGGGTGGGTTGGTAGATGAGCTCTTGGATGTGACCGTCGAGCGTCCGATGCTCGACCAGCTCGAGGTCGAAGTCGGCCGCACCCTGGAAGATCGGGTCGTCGCCGGTCTGACCAGTGATGACCGGGAAGAGCGTCACCTGCACGCGGTCGACCAGGCCGGCGGCCATCAGTGCCCGGTTCATCGACAGGCTGCCGTGCGAGCGTAACGGCACCTCGGATTCATCCTTGAGCTGGGCGACGACGTCGACGGCGTCGCCGGCCACGATGGTCGCGTCCGGCCAGTCGAGCGGTCCTTGCAGTGTGGTCGACACCACCGTTGCCGGCAGGCTCCTCATCCGAGTGATCCACGGGTCGCGGACTTCGGACTCCTCGGTGCTCGCGGCCAGCATTCGCGCGAACGCCCGATACGTGTTGGCCCCGAAGACCATCCGCTGCTCGACGCCGTACAAGGCAAGGCGATGGTCGAGCAACTCGGGGCCTTGCTTGCCCCAGTAGCCGCCCCAGCTGCCGTCGGCGACGCCGCCGTAGCCGTCGAGGCTGGAAAAAAAGGCGAAGGTGTATGTGGCCGTCATGTCGTTCTCCTTGCGTGAGTCCGTTGAACCGATTCGTATCGTGTGCGACCCGGCCTCCGGTGGTGCAGGCTCCGTGTACCTGGTCGTCGTTCGATAGGACCGGACCGCCGCGCAGATCTCATCGGTCGCCGCGGAGCCAGTCCCACGAGGGACCAGCGACCGCGCGCTGACGCCCATCACGTACCCCTCCGTCGATGCCGTCAGAGACGGCCGAACTGACCGACGGGCCGATCACCGAACGTAATGCCGATCCGCGGTGTGCCGCTCCTCGACGACCTGGGCACATCGCGAGCTGCTGCCTGCCATGCCAACCAGCCACGATCTGGAGCGATTTGGCCGTCTGCGCGCTGCGGCTCCCGGGACAACAGCGGCCACCATGCAAGTGGATCTGCCGTCACCGCTTCATCGCCGCCCGGGAAGCCGGGGGCACGCTGCTGCTTCGGGCCGCGAACGAGCCAAAAGGGGAAGTCCGTGCCGGCCGTGAACCGGGCGCGCCGCCGCCTTTGAGCACCGGCTATCGGCTGTAGTACTCCACGACGCCATCTTCGACGCGCACACGTCAGCCTGGAGCCAGCTACCGGAGAGCGTGGTCGCCCTCGCGATTAACGGCCACGACGACCGCGTTGACGAGGCACTCGCACCCATCATCACCGCGAACACCTCCCTGCGCTGGTCCTTGCGCAACGGTCTCTGGGCCTTTGGCGCCGGACGTGTGAGCGAACTGATCCGCACCACACCCGCCTACACGCTCCAGGGCGTTGCTGACCGCATCGCGTGCCCCACGCTCGTCCTGGAAGCCGAGAACGATCACACCTTCGCCGGTGAGGCGGGCAGAGTTGCCGCAGCATTGCGATGCCCTCACCGGCACGTCCAACTACGGGACGCCGAAGGCGCCGGCGAGCACTGCCACGAAGGCGCGATGCTCCGATTCCACCGGCTGGCCTTCGACTGGCTGAACTGCGTGATGCCCCTAACCCACGATCGCGTAACGCTCCAGCGCAGCAAGCGCGTCGATCGTCCTCTTCACCGGCTGACGCTGGACAGCCGCCCGGATAGGCAGGTTCCGACCAACGGCGCCGCAGCTGCTCGATCCCTGAGCCGCACGCCGCGTCCCTAACGCTGACCTGGGTCTGCGATCCCCCCGCTGCTTCGAGCCGACGACCCGGTCGGCCTCGCACGGCACGCGCGCCGAACCACGGCGCGAAACCACCAACACCAAGGAGATTCCGATGACTACCCCTCCCACACCGCCCGAACCCGATCGATCGCTCGCCCACGACCGAGCTCCGCCGTTCCCGGGCCCCCGGCGTGGCGAGGAGACGCGTCTGCACCGCACAGCCGCTGACTCTGATCCTCGACGGCGTAACCGCCTCGGACTACCTTGCCTGGATCCGCGAGTTCGGGTTTGTGGAGCTGGGCGGGCCGTCCGCCGTCGCTTCGGTTGTCACCTCAGCGTCTGCCCTCGGGGTCAATTTCGACCGTCATGAGACTGTCGCCGTGGCGGTGGATAACCCTCCAGGCGCCCTTCTCGCGACGATATACGGACGTCGCTCTCAGCCTCATCTCCTCCTCCGCGCCGCCAACGTGCCGCGTGAGCCGCTCGAGCTCGACGGTGAACCCCAACGTCTCCCCGGATCCGATGGCGAGGTTCTCGGCACTCCAGGTTTCGTAGTTGAGCGTCTTCGCGGCTGCGGTCAGGAGCTCTGTGACGTTGTCGATGCCGACTTGGTGACCGCCAACCCCGCCCATCAGCGAGACGTCTCCAGCGCGCGACCACAGTTCAAGGAACGGCCGTGGGTCACCGCCAGTGTGCTGCCTGAGGGCGTCATGACACCGCTCGACAAACTCCGCGAAGTCTGCGTCCTCCCTGACTGTCGCGGCCTCGATAACTCCTTCTGCTCCAGAAATCGTGTTGGGCTTGAGATCCATCGCTGGGTTCCTCTCGTTGTCTGTGTGCGGTGGTACGGCGAAGCATCAGCCTCCACTGACCGCCCTCACGGCGGTATGCCTGGGTCGTTCGCAGCGTTCGCGTGTCTTGATCGCCACGGTCATCCGTTCGAGCGCGACTGACAACCCGAGCTCATCGGCGGCGTTCGCGACGATCGGATCGCGACGTCGTCGACGTCCGACCAGAGCTCGAGGAACGGGCCTGAGTTGCCTTGGAGCTGATCAGCTAGCGCTTGCGCGTCATGGCATTGTCGGACGGACGCCTCCAGCTCCGTAGCATCGGATCGTGAGCGGCTTGACATGGGTTCGCTGATGGCCGCTACGCCGCGACGGTCAGGCGGTCGAACTTGAGCGCGACCTCGGTCCCGAAGGGCCCGCCGCGCTCGAGTGCGATCTTGAGCATTCCCTGCGAGGTCTCGGTGCGGCTCCAATCTCGCTGCAGCTCGGTCATCACGGCGATCCAGCTGACCAGGTGCGCGCCGGCCTGATGGATCCGTTGCAGGGCAGCGTCGTGAGCGACGCGGCTCGTACCGGCCACTGCATCGACCACGGCGTGGTAGAGCATGCCGGCCTTCGCCAGTGCCACGACATTCGGGATGTAGGTGTCAGGGTCGACGGGGATCGAGTTGATCTGCGCGTTCTGGTAGTCGATCAGCACCAGCGCGGCGTTTTGCGGTGTGAGTAGGTGATCGTGGAGCGGGTCGCGTACGGGCTGGCTGGTCATCGTGAGGTCCCTCATCGTCGGGATGTGTGGTAGAGCAGGAGTGATGCGGGATTGCGATCAGGTCTCGCAGCTCAGACAGCGGCGACCTGGGTGGCGTGGCTGAGGGCCCAGTCAAGGGCGTAGTCGGCGACTCCTTCCCAGCCCTCCTGGCCGAGCGTGTAGTGCGAGCGGCCGGGGAACTTCTTGAGCTCGGTGATCGCGTCTGACATGCGGTAGTGCTTGAGGTTGGCTTCGTTCAGCGAGGCTGGGGCGACATGGTCATCGCCTCCGGCGATGAACAGCAGCGGGGCGCGGTTGCTGTTCTTGAAGTCGACGGCCGCCGGCGAGTGGGGGTTGAAGTTGGCGAACGCTCCCTGGAACAGAACGCGACCGGGCCCGGGCACGGCGTAGCGCTTGTAGACCGCGACCGACTCATCGTCGCTCAAGGTGTTGGTGAACGCGTAGTGAAACTCCTCCGGGGTCAGCGGCACGGCCCGGTGGTTGTTCGCCGGGTTCTTGAGGACGGGAAAGCCCGTCTTCAGGGTCGACGCGGGCAGCGCGAGTAGGCCCTTGACGGGCCCGGAGTCGATCGCGACGCCTGCCGCGCCGAGACCGCGGTCGAGCAGGATCTGCGTGAATGCGCCGCCGAACGAGTGGCCCATGATGATCGGCGGGCTGTCCAGCTCACCGATGATCCCGGCGTAGTAGTCGACGATCTCCTCGATCCCGAGATGCTCGATCCCCGCGGGATCGCGGCGTAGCTCGTCGATGTCGCCGTCCATCCCGGGCCAGCTGAGCGCGATCACGTTTAATCCTCGATTCTCGTAGCGCTCGACCCAGTGCTCCCAGCTCAGGGCAGTCATCCACAGTCCGTGGATCAGCACGATCGTCTCTGCGGTTGTTTGGTCGGATGTGTTGGGGCTCACGTCGGCTCACTTTCTGTTTGCCCGATGACGGGCATGGTCGCTTGCAATGGACTCGCGGTTTGGCGGGTCCGGCGGGCGGCCAGCGCGGCCTCTTGGATCCGATCTGCGACCAGCTCCGGCTGGGAGGTCGCGACGGCGTGCGAGGCGTCCACCTCGAGTGACCGCGCGGCAGCGCGGGCGGCCATGAACCGCTGCGCATCGGGATGAATGACTTGGTCTGCGGTCGCCACCACGTACCAGCACTGAAGGGTCTTCCACGCCGCAGCCGATGCTCGCTCCTCGAGTGCTGCCGCAGCGATCGGGCGCTGCGTCGCAGCCGCCACCGCGGCTACCTTGGCCAAGAGGTCGGCGGCGAACACGCGAGGGAATGCGTCTCGGTCGATGTACAGCTCCACGATTGACCGGTCATCGCCGTCGGAGCACACTGCCGGACGCAGAGCCGCGGTCAGCAGGCTCTCAGGGAACCGCGTGCTGACGTCCAGCACGCTCTCTCCCTCGTCCAGGGCGAACCCGGTCACGTACACAAGTCCCACGACGTTGCCGGCCAGCGCTGCTGCGACGGTGGTCACGGCGCCGCCGTAGGAGTGCCCGACGAGCATCGTCGGACCGTCAATCTCCTCGGCGACGTTCGCGATGTACCGCGCGTCGGCGCTCAGCCCGCGCAACGGGTTGGCAGGGGCGACGGCGTCGATTCCCGCGGTCTGCAGCTGGGCAATCACGCCCGCCCAGCTCGACGCATCCGCAAACCCGCCGTGCACAAGGAGCACCGTGGGGGTGCTCCCGTTCCTCAGGCCCTCGGAGGAGCTCATCTAGCGCCGGGTCGGGGTATGCATCTCGCCACCGTAAGGGCGAACCTGAGTCGCTGCTTGGGTCAGTTGACTGCGATCTCCCGCCGAGAAACGCGGTTTTCCTATCGCGACAAGCTCGTGGGTGCGACGATCGTTGCTTGCTTGGGGATCAGAACTGAATGGAAGACGCGCCCGCGGCGACGCCGTATCTGTTCGGGCGCGAAGCCGAGCTGCGGCTGATCGACAACCTCCTTGACCGGATTGGCGACCGTGGAGACTGTCTGGTGGTCGGTGGAGAGCCCGGAATCGGCAAGACGGCACTGCTCGAGGTGGCGAGAGCGCGCGCCAGCGAGCTTCAGATGAGCGTGTTCAAAGCCACCGGGGTGCAATCGGAGGCGCTGCTCGCGTTCGCTGGGCTGCATCAGCTGCTGCAGCCGGTTCTCGGCAGCATCGACCGACTCGCCAGCCCCCAGCGGGACGCGCTACTGGCGGCGTTCGGGGGGACAGAACTGTCCGTCCCGGACCCGTTCCTCATCGCGCTCGGCGTGCTGGAAGTGCTTTCCGAAGCCGCGGCGAAGACCCCGCTGCTGGTGATCGCGGAGGATGCTCAGTGGCTCGACCACTCGACCGCAGACGTGCTTGCGTTCGTCGCACGACGCCTCGAGTACGAGCCGATCGTGATCCTCGCAGCGATCCGCGAGGGCTTCGACAGCCCACTTGAACGGGCCGGGCTCCCGCCACTGAACCTCGAACCGCTAGATCCTGACGCCGCCGGCGCCCTGCTGGACGCAAGCGCTCCCGATGCCCCGCCGACCATGCGCCAACAAGTGCTCGACGAAGCGGCCGGCAATCCACTCGCGCTGATCGAACTGCCGATCAGCTTCGCAAAACTCGACGCACGCGCGCGACCGCCAGCGTGGCTGCCGCTCACGACCCGCCTCGCAGGGGCGTTCGCTGCCCGGCTGCACGACCTGCCATCGACGACGCGCACGGCGCTGCTCGTGGCCGCGCTCAACGACAGCCCCTCGCTGAGCGAGGTGCTGGCAGCGAGCGCGCTTCTAATCGGCCCGGACTTGAACATCGATGCCCTGGTTCCGGCCGTGTCCGCGCGGCTTGCCCAGCTCGACGACGCCGAGATTACGTTCCGCCACCCCTTGATGCGCGCGGCGATCGTGCAGCAAGCGAGCGTGTCCCAGCGTCACGCTGCGCACTCCGCACTCGCCGACGTGCTCGCCGACCAGCCGGAGAGGCGCGTATGGCATCGCGCTGCCTCGGTCGTAGGGCCCGATGAGGCGGTCTCGCTTGAGCTTGAAGCGATCGCCGCGATCGCTCAGCGCCGCGGCGCCAGCGCCGTCGCCCTGGCGGACCTGGAGCGGGCGGCCTTGCTCAGCGCAGATCGTGTTGCGCGCGGCCACCGTCTCCTCCAGGCCGCTCAACTCGGGTTCGAACTGGGAGATGAGGACACGGTCGCTCGCCTGGTCGGCGAGGCCGAGCCGCTCGACCTTGGTCCAGCCGAGCAAGCCCGTCTGCTGTGGCTGCGAGGGGTGTTCGATGGGGAGCGAGCGGGCGGTGCTAACCGACTTGAGGCGATGATCGCGACCGCCACCGATCTCTTCCGGCGGCACGAAGACGATCTCGCCCTGAACGTCCTGTGGAGCGCGGCAATACAGTCTTGGTGGTCGGATCGGACGGAGATTGGCCAACAAATCATCGCGGCCGCAGACGTCGGGCCGGTCGACAAGCACGACCCTCGGCTGCTGGCGGTCTGCGCCTTCGCCGCTCCCGCGGGCCGCGGCGCGATGGTGGTGGACCAGCTGTCCAGCCTCAGCTCTGAGACAAGCACCGATCCTGACCTCGCGCGCGTGTTTGGAACGGCGGCTAACGCAGTCGGAGCGTTCACTGCGTCCTCTGGGATGCTCGCCGTTTCGGCTGCCGGCCTCCGCAGGCAAGGGCGGCTCGGTCTACTCGCCCGAACGCTAATGCAGCAGGCTTGGAGCGCTGCCGAGAGAGCCGACCTCAGCGTCGCGATCCCCGTAGCCGACGAAGCCGCGCGGCTCACCCGCGAGACCAAGCAACCGACGATCCACTACACCGTCCGCGCGATCCAGGCGACGCTGGCGGCGCTGCGCGGGGACCGCTCCCAGGCCGAGGCCCATGCTGCCGACGCGGAAGCATTCGCGCTCGGGAGGGGTGCGCGCGCGCTACTTATGCTCGCGCGACACGCGGCGGGCCTGGCGGCGCTTGCGGACGGCCAGTACACCGAGGCCTACGCGCATCTACATCGGATTCACGATCCGACCGACCTCGCACAACACTCGTTCATGCGCGCCTTCACGGTGGCCGACGTGGTCGACGCGGCGGTCCGCAGCGACCAGACGGATGCGGTTCGAAGCACCGTCGCTGAGCTCGAGGACCTCGCCCGTCAAGCCCGTGCCCCCATTCTGCATGCAGGGCTCCGCTACGCACGTCCGCTGTTGGCACCCGACGGGGAGGCCGAGGCGCTCTTCCAGATCGCCATTGACTCCAACGCCGACTGGCCGTTCCTGCGAGCGCGCGCGCAGCTCGCCTTTGGCGAGTGGCTCCGCCGCCGCCGCCGCCCTTCGGACGCCCGTGGCCACCTTCGCGCTGCCCGCGACACCTTCGACGCGCTCGGCACGATCCCCTGGAGCGAACGCGCGCGCCACGAGCTTCGCGCCACCGGCGAAACGAGCCGCCAGCGGATTCCGGAGGCCCGCGACCGACTCACGCCACAGGAGCTCCAAATCGCACAGCTCGCGGCGAAGGGACTGACCAACCGCGAGATCGGACAGATGCTGTACCTATCCCACCGCACGATCAGCTCACACCTCTACCGCACATTCCCCAAGCTCGGCATCAGCTCCCGAGCCGAGTTGCGCGGCCTCCTGGAACGAGAGCTATTTGAGGCCGGGTAGAACAACAGGTGGGTAGGCACGCCGTTCGGGTCTGAGTTGATCAGCAGCTAAAGGGCACTCCGGTCGGACGTGCACCGACGAGCGTCGCCGGAGCGAAACCGGAAAGCCCTACGCTCCTCGCGGCTCGTAAGGCACCGGTATGGACGATCAACGCAGCAGCGAGCGCGGAGCCCTCCTAGCCTCTTCGCGGAAGGGTGTCGTTGGCAGCGCAAAACGGGACGAAAGCCACCGTAGTGCGCGAGAGGCTTGACACTCGCCAACCGCGGTAATTAGGCTCACAAATCGGGGTAGCGGGCTGGTTTCCTGGGAGCTGACGGCTCCCTCGATGAGCAACCGAGGCAAGGAGAAACAGGTTGGCGAGCGATGCTGCGCCGCGTCGCGGCGCGTCCGGGATGAATCTCGGGCTGAGGCGGCTGACGACGGTCCACGCGGTGGGCCAATCGTTGGCCATCGGTCCAATCTTTTCTGCCGGCCTGGTGATTGGGCTGGTCGCGCACGTGTCCGGCTATACCACGCCGCTATCGGTCCTGCTCGGGTGCGTCGGGGCGCTCGGGCTGGGCTACGTGATCGCGATCTACGCCCGGCGGTTTGCCGGCGCAGGGGCTATCTACGAGTACCTCTCGCAGGCAGCGCACAACTCGTTCGGGATCTTCTCGGCCGGCGTCTACTCGTTCGGCATGTTGATGCTCGGAGCCGGGGGCATCTACATCGGCCTCGGGTTTCTGACGCAAGGGTTCTTCGCCAACCATCTGCACACCTCGATTCCGTGGTGGGTGGGGGGAGCAGCGGCGTTGTTGATCGCCTTCGTCCTGAACCACTACGGCGTGCGGATCGCGATCCGCGGCGTGCTGGTGATGGCGACCTTCTCGGTGATTCCGTTCTTGATCCTGTCCGTCGTCGTGATCGGCAAAGGAGGCGTCGGCGGCAACACGCTGCAGGTCTTCAACCCGAACCAGACTTCGTGGAACACCGTCTTCAACGGCATTCTGTTCGCGGTGACGCTGTTCATCGGCTTCGAGGCGGCAGCCTCGATCGCCGAGGAAACCGAAAATCCGAGACGGTCGATCCCGATCGCCATGGTGACCACGGTCGGACTCAGCGCCGCGTTCTACTTGCTCGTCAGCTACGCAGGCACAATCGGCTTCGGCCAGGCCGCGCTCGCCAAGGATGCATGGTTCTCGGCCGCCAGCCCGATGGGACAGCTGGCCAGCACCTACGTCGGTAGTTGGCTCAGCGTGCTGGTCGATCTCGTGGTGATCATCGACGCTCTCTCGCTCAGCGTGGCGATCATGGTGAGCGCCTCGCGAATCATCTTCGCTCTCGGACGTGACGGCCTGTTGCCACGCTGGGCCGCTAAGACCTCCCGCTACGACACGCCCGTGGCCGGGAACCTCGCGATCGTGGTGGTGGCCGCGTTGATGCTGGTGTGGGCCGGTGTGAACAACTACGGCAAGCCGGCTGGTCTCACCAATCCGATCGAAGCGTTCAACATCACCGCGGCCGCAGGCAGCTACCTGGTCCAGCTGATCTACGTGTTCCTCGCCGTGTTCGCCATCCGGCTCGTCTGGGCGAGCCGCGCCGAGGGCGGCTCGTGGTGGAAGCTGATCGCCGTGCTCCTCGGCCTCGCCACGCCGATTCTCGCCTTCAAGGGATCGCTTGACCCGTTCCCAACCTACCCAGCTGACCGCGGCGTGTTCCTCGCCATCGCCTGCATCGTCGTCTCGTTCGTGTGGTACGCCGTCCTGCAGCTCACGCGCCCGGCGGCGGTCGCGCAGGCAGCCCAGTACGCCGTCGAGCACCACGGCGTTACCCCCCTGGATCAGCCACTCAGCTATCCCGAAGTGCTTCCTCCCTCGGCTCCCGCCACGTGATCCTCGACCTCGTCGGGATCCGCTCGACGGCACCGCGCAAAGCACCGAGTCGGAAGCCGGCTCCTCCCCCCTGATCGACCGGCGGGCATTCGCAAGCACCCGCCGGTAACCACACCCAGACAGATCGTTCAATGACCTGATTCACGGAGTCGACGAGTTGCTTGGTGGGTGCGACACCATCGCGCTAGCCCGCGAACCAACCGCCGCCGGCGCGAAGCTTACGGCGGCTCACGCGTGCGAGATGGAGAGGGACGGATGCGATCGTGAGTCCGCCCGTCGCTCAGCCGATCGGGAGACGCCGCTCATCGACAGGTGAACTCGCGCCCATACGACGATCGGATCCCGGCGTCGTAACAGCCACAGCGGACAAAGACCGGCTGTGCCAGCCACTGCTGTTTCAAGGCCGAAGGTGGGCTTCTGGCCAAGTCCGAACCGCGTTTCGCCGGCCGGTCCTCAAAGCATGAGGCACAGATTAAGGGGATGAACCACTGGCCCACGACGGTGAAGGTCACCGACCGCGTATTCAGTCCGGGTAGGCGATGGCGTTGTCGGTGTCGCCGATCTTCGACGCGCCTTGTGCGATCACCGCGGCCAGGCCGCTTGCGACGCACCGGCTCAAGCTCGGTCCCCGATGCCCGCGGGGTGACTGCCGGTGCGCTGACCGACACCGGACTTGGCGTGCCGTCCAGCCCGGGAAGCTCCGAGACGAGCGGTAGGCCGTCCGCGATAGCACGGTCGAGCCACGGCTTGGCGCCCAACTGTTCGAACGCGCCGCGGCCTCGACGCGGAGCTTGTCGATCTCGGCCCGCCGCGATCGCTATTTGGCTGTGTGCGGGTCGTGTGGTCGTCCAGCGTTCGGTGCTCCAGCCGGGTAAGGATTCGTCTGCCGAGGGCGAGCGGGTTCTGAGCGGCTCTGCCGCTCTCGGCGGCTTTGCGCGTGTGGTAGACGATTGCTGTGACCTAGCGAGACGACGATCGCGGCCGCGTTGTTGGCGTAGTTGGGGTCCTTGACCTGGATCGAGGCGGCCGCCACCGCGATCCGCGCACTGCCGCGCGCGTTCGGCGCGACGTGGAACGTGACCGTACGGGTCACGGTCGAATCCGCCGCGATCGAACCGTCGCTCCAGTAGATCGCCGGACCTAAGGCCAGCCCACCGCCGGCGTTGGTGACGCTCAGCCATCTGGGCACGAGCAGTCCGGTGATCACGTCGCTCGCCGGCGGCGGCCCCGCTTTGGTGACCGTAACCTTCTCGGAGAACCTCGTCCCCACCGCCGCTTCGCTGACGTCGCCGATGCCGACCTGCACCTCGGCGAGGTCGGGCACCACCGTGTAGCTCGAGCTCGCCACATAGCTCAGACCGTCGCTGCTGGTCGCGGTGACCATGAACGTATGCGATCCCGTGGTGACCCTGTTGATCGCCGCGCCGTCGGCCGTCGTGCCGCTACAGCCGTCCGGGCCGGGCGCGAGCCCGGGCCGTCGGTGCCCTCGCTGCAGGTGAAGCCGGGGTCGACGAGCTGCCCCTGGGTGTAGCTGGCGCCGTTAGCCGGGGAGCCGATCGTCGCTGACGGCGGCTCCACGGCCTGGATCCGCCCAATCGAATTGTTGCCCTGGTTAAGGAACCACAGCCCCCCGTCGGGCCGCCGCCGCGATCGCTTGCGGGTTGTTGATCGTGTTGTTGAGGTCGGTGTAGTTGGTGACGGCGCCGCTGGTGGTGCTCCGCCCGATCGAGTTGTTCCTGACGTTGATGAACCACAGCGCGCCGTCCGGCCCCGCGGCGATCTGTTCCCCGGCGTTAGTGCCGCCCGTGTACTGGGTGACAGTATGCAGCGCTGCCGGTGTGTACCAGCGACAGGACGCCCGTGCGGCGCTCGGATCGGAGCGAAGGCGATCGCCCGGCGGGGGTGGCCCTGACGATCCAGATCGTGGCAAAGCGATCGCCGACCCAGCGGAAGGCGTGGTGCAGAAGCGATCACGCGAGACCCGCGCCAAGTTGCTGCTGCGGCACCGCTCCTTTCCGCCCAACACGATGGCGCGGTCGGCCGAGGCGGGACGATCGCTCCGGCCGGAGGGGGTCGGCCGACGCCGTGGAGAAGCAATAGCGCGGCGGATGCCGCCGGCCTCGAGCGGCTCGGCTCCTGCATCGCCGGGCTGAAGCAGCAGCCGCCGCGGCGACGACAACCGAGACCGTGGCGAAGCGGTAGCCGGGCCGAGACGGCTGCTGCGGTCGAAGCGACCGTCGCAGGTGATGCCCGCCGGCACTTGAAAGCGGTCGCCTCGGCCTCCGCGGATCCGTCGTCGGATTACGCCTTTACGGGTCACGCCGACCCCGTCACTTCGTCACGAGCCAGGCGCGGCTCCACAGCCGGTACACCCCGAGGTCGGCGCTCTCGACCATCAAGCCGAAGCAGAGCGCCTCCTTGGCCCAGTCGCCGTCTCCGCCGAAGGTCCCGTAAAGGTCCGGGTTCATGTCCGTACCCCGGTGCCCCTGCTGCTCGTCGACGAACCGCCAGAGCAACTCGCCGAGCTCAAGCGGCTGCTTGCCGATCTGCTCTCGCGCGCGTCCGTCGATCCGCGCGAGCGCGCTGCTCGAGAATGCTCGCAGCTCGCTCAGGAAGCCCTGCTCGAGCGGGTTCTCGGCCTCCTGCAGGAAGGCACCGTACTCCGCGAGCCGCCGGTGGACACCCAGCAGCCGCAGCATCACGTCAAAGTCGGCGCGTTCGATGTCGGAGTCGAAGAAGATCAGGCCGCCGCGCGGGTCGGTACGCGGCGCCTCGGCGTACGGGTCAAGCAGCTGGTGCGGCTGAAAGCCATAGTAGCCGCCGCGCTGCATGACGTCGTCGACCTGGTCCCACGGCATCATTACGGTCCCAGAGCCGCCAAAGCCCATCGGGAACGGACGCCGCTCCGTGCAGGGACGCACGGGCGCGTCGGCCGCGGGCCAGTCGGTCGCCAGCAGCGTTACCGTCTCACGGATCGGCGGGTAGAGCTCGTCCTGGCCGGCGCCGTCCGGATCAGTGTCGTCCGGATCGGTGTCGGCTTGATCGGACACGTCGCGATTCTAGACTCGAGGGCAGGCGGCTGCGGACCGCGCGGTCGCGGCAGCCAGCCGGCTCGCGCCTCCGCGAGCGAAGGCCTGCTTCGCACGAGCGAAGCGGCGACGCCAAAGGGACCCGACCCGTCGGCACCGATTTTGTCTCAGGATTCGCGGCTCGCTTGCGCTCGGCCCTGTCGGGCCATCCTTGACTGCGGCCGCGTCGCGCGCGGTTATGCAGCGAGGAGGGGCTGGGTGGCGGGGAGTGAGGCGTGGTCGGCGGCGGCAAGGTCGCGGATCATACGCCGGTAGATGACGTTGGAGAGGTGGCGCTTGAGCACGCGGCGGGCCTCCTTCTTGGTGTGCCCGGCCGCGCGCGCGTTGGCGTAGATGCGCTGTGCGCGCGGCTCGCGGCGCAGCTGGGTCACCGCCATCCGGTGAAGGATCGCGTTCACCCGCCGGTTGCCGCCGGGGTTGTAGCGGTGGCGTACCGGCTCACCGGGCCCCTCGGCGGTCGAGGCGGGCAGCGGCGCTGAGCCGTTCAAGCGCGCGAACCCGCCCTCGGTGAAGCGCCTGGCGTCGCCGACCTCGACCAGCAACTCGGCGACCGACCGGGTGCTGAGGCCCGACAGCTCACCGAGGGTCGAGCCGCTACGGCCGACGAGCGCCTCGAGCTGCGCGACCACCTCCTTCTCCTCGAGGTCCAGCGCCTTGATCTGCATGCGATACCCGTCGAGCAGCTGCAGGCGCAGCTTCGTCGGCGCGTCGTAGCGCCCGGCGGCGGTTGCGCCGTGCCAGTGCCGCCAGCCGCGGCTTGACCGCCTTGGTGTCGGGCAGCTGCGCTGAGAGCACCAGCGGCAGCTCGCAGAGCAAATACTCCGCCTCGTTCACGAGGTGCTGGCGGCTGGTCAGGATCGACCGGCGCCTGTTGTGCCACAACGCCAGCAGCTGGTGCTGCTCGTCCGGGCCGTGCTCCTGCCCGGCGCGCTTGAACGCCTTGGGCAGCAGCGGGTGAGCGAGCACCTCACGGGCGATCCGCTCGGAATCCAGCATGTCTGACTTCCCGCGCTGGCGCGCGCGATCAGACCTCGGCGTGCGGTTCGCGCACACATCGCGCACGTCGTGGCCGCGGCCGATCAGGAACACCGCCGTGTGCCGCCCCCAGCTCGCCGAGCCTCGCTTTCGTTCTCCGGTCGCCCAAGATGTCACAACTGCTTGGGCGACCCAGGAGCGACCAGGCGCCGTCGACGCCAGCGATTGCTTCGCCACGGCGGCAGTCGTGAAGCCGTGGCAAAGGGATCGCCGGGCGCCGGCGATCCCGTTGATCGAAACGTCGCCAAAGTAGCGGCGAGGTGCGACGCGGCGGCGCGAGCGAAGCAATCGTGAGCGTGTGGCTCGCGCGGACGATTGCGTGCAGCCCGAAGCAGCTAGCGGGGCTTACGGTGGTCGGCGAAGATTCGCCCGAGCGAGTTGGCGGCCTTGTTGGTGAACCACAGCCAGCCGTCGGGTCCGTTCTTTATGTCGAACGGTTCGTCGACGTCGGGCAGACCACCGAAGGTCTGAACGGTGTCTTCGGGCTGCGCGGCGTGTGGATCCAATCGGCCGATCGAGTTCGCGTCGGTGTTGGCGAACCAGATCCCGCCGTCGTCGCCGAGCCACACGCCGTCTGGCGCGTTGACCAGGGGAGAGTCAACGACGGCAAGGGTGGACGCGGGGTCAGGCGCGAGCGGGTCGAGGTGGACGACCGTGTCCGGGCCGCGTACCGTCAGCCAGATGCGACCCCCAGCATCCGCGGCCCAGGCACGCGCTTCGACGATCATCGGTGGGCCGGCGATCTCCTGGATCGTTGCGGCGGGATCGCGAGCGCACGGATCCAGGCGCGCGATCGTTCGGCTCCCCGAGTTCACCCACCACGCTGACGGGACTCGGCCTCACGCACAAGACGTTCATCGTCGGCAAGGCCTCAACGCCGCTCACGGGCGCAGCGACAGCCACAGCCCACAAGGTCGGGACGACCTTCTCGTTCCGGCTCAACCGAGCCGCGACGGTGAAGATCGCGATCCGGCGACTCGCCTCCGGCCGACGGGTCAAAGGCGTATGCAGATCCCCATCGGCCAAGCTGCGCCACCACGCGCGCTGCACCCGCACGATCGCCATCGTTACGCTCAAGCGCATCGCGCGCCCCGGGTCAAACAAGGTGGGCTTCACCGCGCATCCACGGCAATGCACTCCAACCCGGAAACTACCGAGCCGAGTTCACCGCGCCCGACACCGCAGGCGCCTCGTCACCGAAGACGCTCAGCTTCACGATCGCCAAGCACTGAGCGGCGTCCCGAACTGGCCGATTCCCTACCTCGACGCCACACTCCGCCGGCGGGGTCGGGAAAGCACAAATCGCATTCATACCCGACGATCGCTTTCACCATCGGCGCACGTCCGACGCGGACGAACGAGTCGGCGACATTCGGCTGGTTCGTGCTCTCGTGGCGGAACAGCTCCAACTCTCGTGACGGCCGCAGCGTCTCGCTGCCGTTCCGTCGGACGATTGCAAGAGCCTGGATGGCCGCGGTCATTCGGTTTGAGGCTCTCGAGCTTCGTCCGAGGCAGGAGCCAGCTCGAGGTCCGGTCAGGCTTGCGCAATCGCAGGGCGAGCGACACTCTCCGCGCGATCGTGGACGAGGCTGTCGGGATTGCTCAGGAGCGAGACCTGGACCGCCTGTTCTGAATTTTTCCGGCAGAGCGGAGCCGGGCTGCCACGCCTCGGAATGCCCCTGCCGTGATTCCGAGTGTCCCTCGCGGTCGACCACGACCGCCGTCCAAGTTCTGGCGCGTTCGTCAGCTAACGGTCTGAACTGGCACCTCGTAGAACTCGACCGACGTGCGCCGCTCGCTCGCGCCCGGGCTCATGGCGTTAAGCGCCTCGTCCCCGCGGCGCATCGCTTCCTGGCTCTCGAACAGCGTGACGCCCAGGCCCTTCCCGCTCTCGCGGTTGATGAGCATTAGCATCTTCGCGCCCTCCAGTCCGGACGGCGTGTCGCCGGATTCGACCTCAGTCCGGACCAAGTTGATCGCGTCGTCGACCTTGGCGGGATCGCTCTCGAATGTCGCTACTCGCGCGCACAAGTGTCCTCCTTTTGTGAGTCCAACGGACGCCAGCTTACGCCGAGCGATCGGGATGGGAGGCCGCGGCTGCAATTCGGGGAGCGGGGGGTCCTGCCAGGTCTGATCCCGTGCTAGTCAGGCTCCTGAACTCGGAACGAACGCAGACGCCCCGGGGATCGAGTCGGTCCACCGCTGGCACCTGCCGAGATCGTTCCCAGAGCAGCCGTTTGAGACGATCCGATTACGTCGATCGAGACCGCCGCAAGTAAGCCCGAAGCAGCAGGCAGCACTGTTGGCGTGTGTTAGCGTCAGCCCATGCGCGCATACCGAGGATTGGTGGCGTTGGCCGTCATCACGATCGCCGGGTGCGGGTCCGGCTCTACTCACCCGCGTGCCGGCGTTCGAGACGGGCCCGTGCATGCGCTGAGGCAGTTCATCGGTGACGTCGCTTCTGCTAACGCTCGCGCAGTCTGCAGCATGATGGCTCCCGCCCTACAGACCTACACGTACGCAATGTTTATCGCCGAGCCCACGTGCGAGGGACGCGTCCTGCAGTGGATCTACTCGTCGGCACCCACGGCCGAGCGCTTGAGGGACATCGGACTGCAGCTAGCGTCCACGGGGCGGAGATCCGCCGTCGTCGTTGCAGCAACACCGGGCGCCGCGGCCAAGACGCGCCTGGAGCAACTCAACGGTAAGTGGCTGATTGCCGGATCACAACTCTTTCTCGATCGCCTCAACCCGCCCGGCCCGCTTATCTTCCGCGCCACTTTCCGCCACGCTGTGCCGCTGCGAACATCTGACCCTGTGCGGATCGGTGTCGTCGACGATGGGCGCGTACTCTCGATCAGGCGGCATTCAGGGTCCTACGAGGTGACGTTCAGCGTGGAGACTGGTGTACCCCACAATGACGCAAGCGTTGCGGTCGGCGGCTCCAGCCGTAACGCATACCTCGATCTAGACATCGGCACTCTTTACAGCGGCGTCCTAGCCTACGGGTCTGAGATGCCAGCGCGCGGTCCTTCCGCGAACTAGCGGAGATCGACATCCTCGCGCTCGACGACAGCGTCGATCACACGAGCGACGAGCGCCTTCCAATCAGCGCGAATCGGATCCCCTGCGCGAAGAGAACCGCGCCCTGCCCGGGACCGTCGAAGATCAGGCAGTGGTGGCCGCGCCGCAGCGCCGGCGCTGCCTGGCCGAGAAACGGCTCATACAAGGTGGCGTCATAGCCGTTGGTCGCGACCAGCAGGGGCCGCCGACCAATCCTCGCCGGAGCGCGGAAGAAGTAGGCGAGCCTCCGAGCGCCATCGAAGGAGATCTCCAACGCCTCCTCCCACCGGCGGGCGGACGCATCGCCAGCGCGCACAAGACGATCGGCCGTCGTCCGCCACGCCGCGTATCACGACGCATCGTCACCATCGACCACCGCGGCGAACGTGGCCTGCACCTCGCCGAGCTCCGGACCACCACACGACGTCAAACCAAGCGCGAGCGTGCAGCAAACTCCGTCAAACAACGGATCCTCGGAGAACAGAGGCATCGCCCCCGAGCCTAACCTGCTCGTACCAGCTTCGCGAGTGGAGGCAATCCTACTTCACCGCATCGGACGCGGGACACTCCCGGTTTGATTGACCTTGCAGCAGCCTCAGCGACACTGTCGAGACCGGTCCGCACAATCGCGTTCGTCACGAGCGGGCAGCTCCGGCTGGCTCGCGCTCATAGGCGACGTTTCGATGATCAAGACACGCCGGAGTACCGGGCACTCAGGACAGAACCGGTGGGGAGATTCGTGGCCGCCCATGGGGAGAATCAGCGGCCGCCCACGGGGAGTTCCGATGGCCGCCTACGGGGAGAATCTCATGGCCACGCACATCGCGGCTCTCCTGTGATGCGACACGTCAGGCCTGACACGACACAAGAGCTACCGCTTCACGCCCAGCCGCGACACCGAGCGCACCGCGACCGTTCCCAAGGACGATGATCCCGAGCTCGCCACCCGGCCGGCGTTGCTCGCTTGCGCGTTCATCTCGCGCGTCGCTGAGCAGCGTCGGACCATCCCTTTGCTCGTCTCGCCGGCTGGGACTGCGTGATCACCTTGGCGACGCGGGGACCGCGCAGTCAGACGTTGCGGCGGGTGACGAGCATCTCAAGCCGGGCGAAGATTGGGGTACCCCGCTCATGCTCGTCCCGGAGCGCGGAGGTCGGGAAGCCGCTCTCGGCAGAGCAGCCTCCCCTCCGTCGTCACCCAGGGGAGAACCTGGTTAGGCCGGACAGCCATGCGCAGCCGCCTAGGGCTCTCGCGAGAGGCGTGGAGTTCGGGTCCCCGGCCGAGACGTCCTTCAGTTGCCCACTTGTGCTCACACCCGCGTTCAGGAGCTTGGTGATCGCGCAATCGGCGATCTTGCCAGCCTCGCGCTTGGCCGTCGCTCGAGGAAGCCCGTCCTTCGTGATCACGCTGACGAACTTGCCCCGGACGATCGGAGAGTTGAGAGGCGTCGTCGCCGGGATCGTGGCGCTGGCACCCGGGGCCGAACCGCTGCCACTCGAGCCGCATGCCGCCATTAGCCCGGCCAGCACCACGAGGGCCAGAGCGTTCGATAGCCTCATCACCAGGCAGCCTACCGCCTACTCGAGCAGCCGCGACAGCCGTGGATCCTGAGCACTCTGCCGTCGACCTGGCCGGCCGGGCAGTAGTACACCCCTACGTCGTCCTCGTAGAACAGGGCCCCCAGCCTTAGACCCCTCGCATTCGGCGACGCGAGCGCGCGGTGCCGTGGTCGCCACGAGCTGTGCCTCGATCGCCTCGGGGTCAGCGACGCCGGCGTCGCCGCGGGCTCGCTTGTCGCGCGACCAGGGCAGGCTTTGGACCAGCCGAGATGGAAGTAGCGGCAAGCAACGCGGGCGGTACGGACACGCTGCCGATGCCAACCGTCGTGCTTCACGACAGCGAGGGCGTAATCCGCTGGATCGATGTTTACCCCAAACTACACGCGAGGACTTCAGCGACCTCGGCGAGGATGTGCGCCGGTTCGGTGGCGCGTGGCGTTCGGGTCCGGGCAGCTACAGCTACGTCGAGGGCCACGAGTAACCGTTCAGCTCTGGGATCGGCCAGGCGCCAGCGACCAGGTGATACTCGTGCTGCGTGACCGGGCTCGGCGTTCGGGTTCGACTGGGCCGACCAGCACCGCGACCGGGCTCAGGATCGTAGCGACCGCTCCGCGATACGGTCGTTGCCCAGCCCAAACGCACGATCACCTCGTCGGCGTGGACTGGACGCCTCCGGCGGCACCGGGAAACAGCTTCGGACCGGTGGCCGTGCCACAACGCTACGATTGCCGAGCATGCCCGCTTCGTTCTCGCGCTCGGCCCGTCGCTTGGCTGCGGCGTGGGCGTTGACGGTTGCTGTGGTCGCGGTCGCTGCTGCCCCCGCGTGGGCCGTGACGCCGAAGGACGGCCATTACGCGGGCTTCGTGGATCCCTTCAAGATCAGCTTCACGGTTGCGAAGGGGAGGATCTCCCACTTCGTGACCGACTTCGAAGCCACGACCTGCCCTGGCCTCGCGCCCAGTTCGACGAGTTCGTTCTTTCAGTTCCCGTCCGTCAAGATCCGGAAAGGGCGCTTCTCCGATTCAAAGACGCTCCACTATAAGTCGGGACTAGACCCACACCTCACGATCACCGGCAGATTCACCAAGCCCACGCACGCCGCCGGAACGCTCCACGAGCACATCGCCGTCCCCGCGAACTTCGGCGCGCCGTCGTGCACGCTGTCACAGCCGTTCTCGGTGACGCGCGTCAGCAAATAAGCACCGCCATCCGCGGCCCCCCGCCGCCGCGCTCGAGCAGACGCCCGCGAGCGAACCAACCGACGTCAATGTCTCGTCGACAGGCAACTGCGTCACCGCTCAGGCACTCGTCTCGTCCTCTCGCTTCAGACATCTCCTCCTCGCTGAACGCAGGCACAAGTCCAGCGCTGTGACTGCGGCGCGGGGGGACCAGCGTCGTATCGGGCCGGAGCCGCTGCCCTGCGTAGGAGCTAGCTCGCGCGTCGCCGAAACCAGGGCTGCAGTGACGGGATGAAAACTCGCTTTTTGCATAGATAGGCAAGCTCGTCGTACGTGGCCTCGATGCACCAACGCAGCAGCGGGAAGACCCGTGACGTCCGGCGCATGGTCGCCCTACGCCTAAACCGATCGCGATGCTGCCGCTGCTCCTTCTCGATCCGAGCGGAAGCCTCTTGGCGTCGACGGGCGCTGGATGCAGCGGGGCGGGAGGCGCCGCTCAGTGGGACGCCTCCCGGCGCCTATGACGTCGTCACCATGGTATAGGAGACCGGGCTGCGGTCACCGTCGCTGTTAATCGCGCGGACCCCGAATTGGGTGTCGTCTTTGTTCAGGCGGGTGACCGTGAAGCTAGTCACGTTGCCGACCCGCAAAGCGTGTGTCCAGTCCGGGTCAGTAGAGTCGCGCCAGACAATTTCATAGCCGACGACGTCGGACTCGGAGTCCGCATTCCACGTTAATACGGTGTTATTGGAACCGGAGAACCCGGGTGGTGGGCTTACGTGCTCCTGCGCGTTGGTCGGTGCGGGCGGTGAGGTAGCCAGGGCGGCGAGCGTGGACCCAACTACTCGCGTGACCCGAGCCAGATAGTTGAAGTTGAGAAACTGGATCAGATCGCCGAGCTGGACGCCATTTACAACCTGCGTGTTCTGGTGGTTGTGGTTGTAGTTCAGGTTGGGCTCGGTGAACCGCACCGCGGGGTAGCCCTGTCCGTCGAAGGAGATCTGGTCGCTGCCGCGGAGGATACGGTCGCGCCGGAACACCAGCTGGACCTGCATCTCGGTCGCAGCGTTCTCGCCGGTCTCCTTGATGTAACGCGCGAGTTGGCGCGAGACACCGTCGTTCTCGCCGCCAACAGACTGCATCAGCGCGATCTGGGCCGAGGTGACATTTGTTGGGATACCTTCGGAGTACACCGAGACGGTCCGCGGTTCCCAGACCCCGTTGCCGCCCAGCGGGCTACCGATGGTGTCGAGATTCAAGAAACCCTTCACGTTGGTGCCAGCAGCGGCTAGGTGCGCGGCAGCAAACGCCGAGCCATAGAGCCCCTGCTCCTCGCCATCGAAGGCGGCGAACACGAGCGTCGCCTTGCTCGGGTGCTGGGCGAACACACGGGCGAGCTCGAGCATCGCCGCGACCCCCGAGGCGTCGTCGTCGGCACCCGGCGCGTCGCTCGTGAAATCGAGCACATCCGTGGCGCGAGAGTCGTAGTGCGCGCCCACCACATACGTCGGAGCCGACGCCGAGGTGTCGGTCCCCTGCAGCGTGGCGATGACGTTGGTGATCCTCGTTGGTACCGGGATATTGGACGACACGGGCTGCACGAAGGTCTGCTCCTGGACCGTCATGCTCCCGCCTGACGTCGCGGCGATCGCTTGCAGCTGACCGTCGATCCACTTCTCCGCGGCGCCAATCCCGCGCACAGGATCGGTCTGTGAAGAAGCCGTGTGCCGCGTCCCGAACCCGACGAGTGTCTTGACATCGTTCCGCAGATTCTGGGCGCTGATCTGGTTGAGCATCGCCCTTACCTGCCGGGACGGGTGCCACCAGTTCGGCATCCCGCCAGCGCCACCACCGAACGCCACCGCTCCACCAACCGCAAGCACGCCCACCACCGCCACAAACCCGCTCGCCAGCACGACCAACCGCCGACGCGGCGAAAGCCGCCGACCCAACCGACCGAAGCCCGACATCAAAAACCCTCCCCGTGCTTATAAGCTCGCGACACTCTCTAACCACACCAACCGCGACCCGCTAGTGCGCTGAGCACAACTCTAGGCTCGGCCCCCTGCGCTGTCAACCGGGCTGCCGCACCCCAGCGCACCACGCGCGACTGCGAACCCCGCCCCGCATTCCGAGCGAGAGCAACACTCTCGATTCCCCCGAACAAGTGCTGCGTCGGTCTCGGAACAGCAGCGAGCTCGGACCACGAATCCCACCCTGAGACTGCTGTCGGACACGAGCACCCGCCAGCGATCGAGCGCGCCTACGACTCCTCGTCTTCAGACGGTGATCGCGGTGCGCTTTCCCTCGACGACCGAACGTAAGTCCGCGATCTGGCGGTCTTAGCCACCAACCTGCCAGCCAGCGAGCGGCCGGCGGCTTGGAAGCCAAAGCGTCGACGGCGCCCGAGATTGTTCGTCCCCGGACAAGCAGCTAGCCCGAGCGCGACGTCGATCCCCTCCTCCCACTGCGCTTGTCGGCTGAGAAGTGAGGTCAGCCAGCCGGTTGTCGGTCCTCCTGGGCTTCGTCGGTCGCGCTCCCGCTTCGCGATTGGGCGAGCGACCATCAGTCGCCCGCAGATCGCTACCGCTGGTCGTCCAGAGCGCCGCCCTGCAAGCGGTCCGCGACTCGGCTACGGCAGCGACGGGCATGTCTCCAACGGATGCCGACGCGCTTACTGCCATAGGCCTCAAGCGATCACGCCGCGACGGCTGCCCCTAAGCATGGAAAACGGCGGAGTCAGGTCAGTGGGCGGCGTCGCTCCTTCGTCACGTGGAGCTCGCGTCTGCGGCGGTCGCGAGCGCGCTCCCCAACTCGTCTTTTCCGCATGATTGTCAGGCGCGACTGGGCCGGCCGGCGATTCCCCGATATCTAGTGCCCAACTGTCGACCGCGGCGGGTGGGGAGTTTCCCGGCACGGGGCACCGCCTCGAAAGCGCGGGACGTGCCGATGATTACCGAGGTTGTGGACGGCTGAGGCCTGGGCCTTGACTGGCCTTCTCAATGCCCCTTATGGTTGGTCAGAGATGCCCGCACCCAACATGCAACGCGTCGGGCTCGCTCTATTCGTGGGCGCGCTGTTGGCTGTACCGGCGAGCGCGAACGCAGCCGCCATTCCGTCGCCGGCTCGGCTTCTTGCGCTGGATCCGGGGGCTCGGTTGGGCGCAAACACGATCGTGACGACCGGTCGTAACGAGCGGGTGGCCGGGGTTCTCCGCCGGCCCAACTTCATCATCGGGCTGGGGACTAACGAGACGATTGTCGGAGGAGCGAGTGACGACGAGATCCGCGCGTTCGGCAAGAACGTGACGGTCCGCGGCGGGAAGGGAGACGACCTGGTCTACGGCGGTCCCGGCGGGACGCTGATCGGCGGTCCGGGACACGATCTCCTGCTCGAGGCGGATGACAACGGCACGGTGGTGATCACGGGCAAGCACACGGAGGTGGTGCTGTCAGGTCACCACGATCGTGTCCAGTGCTCGAGAGGCTCCGGAAACGACATCGTCTAGGCCAATCGCGACACCTCGATCGACCCGAGGTGCCGGAAGGTCCACGATCGCCTGCTCTCGCTGAAGACGCTGCAGCGGCACGGATTGGCGACCGCGGCCGCGGCCGCAGCGGTCACAGGCGCCGGCACGACCGGTGATCCGTTCGTGGCGCCCTGCACCAATCCATCCGCCGTCGACTGCATCGTCAATGCGTTTCCCAAGCGCGTTCTGAGCGGCCTGTGGGCGAACGAGTATGTCCCGGCGTACAAGTGCCCCAGCGACCACCCATACCTGCTGGATCGTCGCTTGGTGCCCGACGGAGTGATCGCGCCCAAGGGCGTCGAGATTGACCAGGGAGGTCGTGGTGGCACCTGGGCGATCGGCATCGTCATCAGCGGCATATCCAGCACCAGGGCTCCCAACGGAACCACCGTCCTGACGGGTACGCACAGCGGCTTCAGCAACTCGACCGCGACGAACTGGTCAACCGGAACCGCCAGTTACCGGGTAAGCCTGCGCTGCACGTCGGATCAGACGCACGCGTCGGTGATCGCGCTGTGAGCACTCGCCGGTGGTTGCTTCGTTGCTCGGTGGTGGCGACGATCGTCGGGCTGGCCCTCGTCGTCGACGGCGGAGCCTTGGGGCGGGGCGCGGCTGCCCCCGTCCACAGCCCGGCTTGCACCGCGACGAGGATCAGGGGTTTCACGGAGAACAGGACGGGACTCGGCCTGAAGCTGCTCCAGCTCGGGCACGGCGTCAGCGACGTGTGGTGCGACGAGCCCGAGGACGACGTGCGCGCGCACTCGTCGGATCGCTCGTGGCTGATCGGCACGACCCATGGCACCGTGGACGTGCACCTGCTCTACCGCTTGGACAATGGCGACGAGATCCGCTTCACAGCGCGACTGGGCAAGCCGAAGGAAACCGAGGCGGGCTGCTCGTTCACCGACATCGTACGGGCGCGCGCCGCGTACGAGTGTGTGGCGGATGTCGTGGCGAGCGGATCCGAGGTTGCGTTCGTGAAGTTCACCGTTCGCGCTCGCAACCCCGTCAGGTAGCTGCCAGGTCTCCGATCCGGGGATCAGGTCCTTGATCAGCGTGCGGCGGTGTCGGTCCTACGCCGTGCTGCAGTGGACTCAAGGCCCTGGGACCCAAGCTGGCCTGACGAGCTTCCAGACTAGCCGGCGCGCTTGGCGCTGCGCGCTCGCCGCGGTCGATCGCTGGTCGCACCGGGACAACCCGCTGGTGAGCCAACCAGATCGGTCGCTTGACACCGGGTGGATGAGCAGTGCAAGACGGTCCGGTACCAGTGTTTAGGGCAGCGATCTGACGGCCAGGGCCGCGCCGAAGCGTGACCGCTTGCGGGCACAGGCGGTCTTGGGTGCCGAACCGGTGCCGGGGCCGACCGCCGTTTGGACAACGCGCGCCGAGGGCGCTACTCCTCGACGCCTGAAGGGATCATGCGTGCGGCGTGGCTGCTTCCACGGGCCATCAGTGGCGCCGGTGCCCAGTCTGTCGCGCCGGTCCCTCTGGGCGAATCGCTATCGATGAGGTCGCTCCGATCAGCCCAGACCGGGGATGCGCCGGCGGGTGGTGTGGGCCGATGAGAAGCGCGAGGGAGCGCGGTCTAAGTTGATGATGGACGCCGACGAGAGCACCTTTTCAGCGCTCTTCGAACGTCACCAGCGCGAGCTGCGGGCGCACTGCTACCGCATGGTTGGATCGTTCGAGGACTCCGAGGACCTTGTGCAGGACACGTTCGCGCGCGCCTGGCGGGCACGGGCGCGGTTCAGGCGCGAGGGGCGGTGGTCGTTTCGCGCCTGGCTGTATCGCATCGCAACGAACGCCTGCCTGGACCACGTGGCACGCGGCGGCCCGCGGCTGCTGCCGGTTGACGTCGCGCCCGCGGCCGATCCCGAGGGCGACGTCCCGCCGGCCGCCGCCGCCGTCCGGTGGCTCGAGCCGTATCCGGATCGATTGGTGGACCCGCACGAGGCGGCGGTCGCCCGCGAGACGCTCGAGATCGGGTTCGTGGCAGCGATCCAGCACCTGCCACGGCGGCAGCGGGCGGTGCTGATCCTGCGCGACGTGGCTGGGTTCTCGGCGCGCGAGACGGCGGGGCTGCTCGACACGAGCGTGCCGGCCGTCAACAGCGCCCTGCAACGGGCGCGCGATCGGCTGCGCGAGCGCCTCCCCTCGCGGCGCGACGAGTGGCCGCGCTCAGACCCTCCTGCGGAGCAGCGGGAGGTCGCCCGGCTCTACGTCGAGGCGATCGAGCGCCGCGACTTCGCGGCGCTGGCCATGCTCGTCCGCGAGGACGCGCGGTTCTCGTTCCCACCGCGCCCGCTCTGGTACGACGGGCTCGACGCGTTCCGGCGCGGCAGCGAGAAGCACGCCGCGCCCGGTGAGCACCTGTTCGTGGCGGCGCGGGCGAACCTGCAGCCGGCGGTGGCGCTCTACCTGCGATCGCCCGGCGAGGCGCGCTACCGCCCGCTCGCGCTCGCGCTGCTGCGTGTGGAGCAGGGCCAAGTTGTCGAGGCCGTGGACTGGAGCCGGCCGGACCTGTTCGGAGCCTTCGGCCTGGCGATGAGTTTTCCGCCGTCGCACCGTTCTAACAAGGACGAGTTCAACGCGAAGGAGGTCCGATGAGGGTCGGAACGGAGCAGGAGTGGCAGACCGCGCGCAAGGAGCTGCTGGGCGCCGAGCGCGAGCTGGAGGAGCACGCCAAGCGCATCGAGCAGCAACGGCGCGAGCTGCCGTGGGTCCCGGTCGAGGAGGACTACAGGTTCGCGACCGACGACGGGCCGAAGTCATTGCCCGAGCTGTTCGAGGGCCGGTCGCAGCTGCTCATCTACCACCTGATGTTCGGGGAGGACTGGGCGGTTGCCTGTCCGGGCTGCTCGTCGCTCGCCGACGGGCTCGGCGGCGTGGTCACGCATCTGAACGATCGCGACGTGACGCTGCTCTGCATGTCGCGCGCGCCGCTCGAGAAGCTCGTCGCGTACAAGCGGCGTCGCGGGTGGACGGTGCCGTACGTGTCGGGGCACGGCGGCGACTTCCTGTTCGACTACGGCTACGCGTTCCGCCGGGAGGAGATGTCCGGCAGCATCCGAGAAGAGTTCGACATGGGGCAGCTGCTCCGCGAGGCGCCGCAGTGGTTGCGCGACTACCGCGAGGACGTCGGGGCGCCGGACCTCGAGTCGGCCGTGTCCGTGAGCGCCGGATGGAGCGTGTTCGCGCTGCGGGACGGCGCTGTCTACAACACATACCGCGTGTATCCGCATTCGCGCCTCATCACCCCCCTGTTCTCCGGCCTGCTCGAGCTGGTGCCGAACAAGGAGTGAGTCGCGCGCAACTCCCCGGCGTTTACGCCCGATGCATAGCGAATGCTTAAGCAGACGGTCGCCGGTCGGCCACCACGAGTCCGCCGGGCGCGCACTCGCATTCGCGCGCTCGGAGCTCGCTGAGGCGTTCTCCGCCGCTCGCGCACGACTTGCCCTGGTCGCGATCCTGCTCGCGCTGGCAGCGCTCGCGTGGTGGCTGACGGCGGCGCGGATGGGCAGCATGGATGCTGGGCCGGGCACCGACCTTGGCTCGCTTGGCTGGTTCCTCGGGGTGTGGGTGGTGATGATGACCGCGATGATGCTTCCGTCGCTCGCTCCGACAGTCGCGCTGTATGCGCGGATGACCCACCAGCGCGACTGGGACCGCCCGCTGCTGTTCGCTGGCGGCTACTTGCTCGTGTGGAGCGCGGGCGGACTGCTTTCCTATGGCTTGTTTCACCTCGGCAAAAGCGTCCTGGGGGGCGATCTGGCGTGGCGCTCCGACGAGCGGTTCGCCGACGGCGGCGTGCTCGCGGTCGCCGCGCTCTACGAATTGTTGCCGCTGAAGCATGTCTGCCTGACGAAGTGCCGCAGCCCGTTGGGGTTCCTGCTCGGGACCTGGCGCGACGGGCGCCTCGGTGCGCTCGGGATGGGATCCCGGCACGCGGCGTGGTGTGTCGGCTGCTGCTGGGGGCTAATGACCGCGTTGTTCGCGCTGGGTGTGATGAGCCTGACTTGGATGGCGTTCGTGGCGGCGTTGATCGCATTCGAGAAGACTCTCCCCTGGCGTCGAGTAGCGACCTGGGGCACGGCCGCAGTCCTGATCGCGCTGGCGGTGGCGGTGATCGCCGCGCCACACGCCGTGCCAGGACTTGTGGTCCCGGGCGCCCACGGCGCGATGGGCTGACCGCCCCGGAATGGGCTCAGTTCTACGGCTCGCGCCGCCTCGGATGCTCGCCGCCTAGCCAGTCGCCTAGCCACTGGCCAGCACCAGCCGGGCGTCGAGCACAGTGCGCACGTCCGCCGCTCGACGGGCTCGAAGTAGAGGGTGCCGAGCGAGCGGCGGTCTGGTGGTCAGCGCGGCAGACGGATCGCTTCCGCAAACGAATCGGGGAGCAGCACTGCCCATGGCGCTGCGGCTTGCTGTCGCCGAGGACGCCGACCAGCGATCTCATCGGTGTCACGAGATTGCTGCTCGCGCCCGAGGATCCGGAAGTTCGGCGTCTGGGACGGCGCTGCCGCCTAGGCACCAAAGGAGCACAACCCGAGCGCCGTCCGGTGCAGCCGATGACGTAGCCGGTAGTTCGTAGGTGGAGAAGCGTCGCCGTTGAGCGTCTGCCGAGTCGCCTCCTGGCGAACGGCGGGCCGCTGCCTCGACGGTACGGGCATCGTTGTGCGGACGCGCTGCATGGAAAGGCACAGGTAGGACATCGGCGAGTTCCTCGGCGCTGTTGAGATTCGTCACAGCGGCACTGTCGGCCAGCCCGGTTCTAGCCCAAGTTCCTCTGGGTCGGGAACCTTGGCCTCTGCGGTCTTGCCACAAAGCACCGAGCGCAGCGCCGAGCACGACGACGGTGGCGATCAGGATGAACCCGGTCAAAGCGTGAACACGACCCCGATCGTTCCGTACAGCTTGCTGTACGAGACGATGCTCGAAGAGAGGCTGATCGAGGAGAAGACAGCGAGACCGATCCACAGCAGCGCGGTGACCAGGGCGGACCGGATGAGGACGCGCCATGGCGACCGCCCGGCCAGCAAGAAGTGCATCGTCGACCAGCAGAAGATCACCGCAGCCACAAACCTGACGAGCAACTGGACCACGGGACCGCCTGTCGTCCGCACGGGTCCGCTGATGATGCCCTCGACGGCCAAAGCGCCGAGAAGGACCACCAGCCAAGCGACGGCGCAGGGAATGTCGCGCCACTTACGCTGCTCGATGTCGAAGGCTCGCTCATAGAGCACTTGCAGGGAGCCGGCTAAGGCAATCGTGCTCGCAAATGCAAAGATCAGGCCGGTCAGTATGGGGACCAGCGAAAGGGTCGGCGAACTGCGGAACGGCTCGCTGACGATGTGGGCGCCTTGACCGTTGACTCCGATATGGCGGCTCAAGTCATCATCGACGCGCTCATTCGCCAGCGAGCTCAGGAGGATCAGGAGTGGGAGCACCGACCACAGCAGTTCGGCTCCGAACACTGTGGTCCAATTGACGAGGTCAAGGGTCTTCAGTCGCGCCCTGAGGTCCTCAACCCAAGATCCCGTGTAGCGACAGCGCGCAGCACCGAGCCGCCGGCGCGCTTGATCTCTCGCATAGTGGGCGTTGCCCGGCGGCGGCGTCGGTTCCGTCGCGGGTATGACGGAGGTCCTGACCACCGCTGCCTGTAAGAGGACGAGTATCCCAGCGCGCGCCGCGGGCGGTTTTACCTCGAGACAAGCGGAACGCATCGACCGTCAGGCTAGGGCGGAGGAGGAGTTCGGACCACGACGGCGAAGGATCCGAGCCAAACCTACCGGGACGGAGAGCGATCACATTGGTCATCACAGCCACGTCGTACCCCTTTTTGAACATTCTCTGGACGACACTCATCTTCTTTGCGTGGGTGATCTTCATCTGGATCGCCATCACCGTTCTGATTGATGTCTTTCGCCGTAAGGACATCTCGGGATGGGGCAAGGCCGCCTGGGTGATCTTCGTGGTGATCATTCCGTGGATCGGCGTACTGGTGTACCTGATCGCGAATCACGACGGGATGGCCGAGCGGAGGATGAAGGAAGCCCAGGCGTCGCAGGCGCAGTTCGACGAGTACGTCCGCCAGAGCGCCGGCACTGGCGGGGCGGCCGCCGAAATCGAGAAGGCTAAGCAGCTGCTCGACAGTGGCGCGATCACCCAGGCCGAGTTCGACGCCCTCAAGGCCAAGGCGCTCGCGTAGCCTCTTCGATCGGGCTGAGCTAGCTTACGCCGTGTCCAACGACGACTGCGAAGTCCTCGCATCTCACGCTCGCAATCGCCTCCAATCTAACCCGCGACGATCGCTGTCAGGACGACCGGCGCCGCTTCCCCTTTGTCGCCGTTGCGGCCACGGATCCCAGACTCCTGCTCCAGGCGTAGGGCTGTCACCGCTCCGCATCCTTGAGGACAGTCTTTCGCTGCCCTGGCCGAGTCGCGATACCGCTTGCAGACCGACGACCGGCGCGGGACCAGCAAGCGTTCCGGAGCTGCCGGTCCCCCCGCCGAGCGGGCACCAGCTCGGCCCCTCGCCGTGCTGTCGGTCTGTGGATCGACCCCGCGGCCGATGATCGCGTTCGCCCAGCGGCAGTCATGAGACCGACCGCAGGCGGGACGACTGCAGTACCGCTGGGCGGGGCACACGGCGAGTTGGCCCTTCGGTCGGCGCCGGGGCCAAGCAGGCGCACGCCAACACACCGCACGAGCGGCACGGCCGCCACTGTTGACGGCAGTGGCGCCCGCGGCGCCCTTCACGCGAAAGCATCCGCCCGGCGACGGTCGGTCCGGCGCTAGTGTGCCGCTGGTTTAATTCGTTGGCGGTTAGGGTAGGTATGGGTCATGCCTACTCCTATTGCTGTTGAGATCGAGCTGTCTGATGAAGAGCGGTCGGTGCTGGAGGCCTGGACCCGGCGCCGGACGACTGCGCAGGCGCTGGCGTTGCGCGCCAGGATCGTGCTGGCTGCGGCGGGTCAGTTGACCAACGCGGAGATCGCCGAGCTTGAGGGCGTGTCCCGCCCGACGGTGACGAAGTGGCGCAACCGGTTCGCCGCCAAGCGTCTTGAAGGGCTGGTGGATGAGCCGCGGCCGGGCCGGCCGCGAACGATCACCGATGAACAGGTCGAGCGGGTCGTGATCACGACGCTCGAGACCAAGCCGAAGAACGCGACGCACTGGTCGACCCGATCGATGGCCAAGCAGGCCGGGGTCACGGCCGATGCGGTGCTGCGGATCTGGCACGCGTTCGGGCTGCAGCCCCACCGCCAACAGACCTGGAAGCTGTCCACGGACCCGCAGTTCGTCGAGAAGGTCCACGACATCTGCGGCTTGTACTTGAACCCTCCCGAGCGCGCCGTGGTGCTGTGCTTGGATGAGAAGAGCCAGATCCAAGCGCTGGATCGGACCGCGCCGACGCTGCCGATGCTGCCCGGCACCCCGGAGCGCGCGACTCACGACTACGAGCGCAACGGCACCTCGAGCCTCTACGCGGCGCTGAACATCCAGTCCGGCGAGGTGCTCGGCTCCCTGCACCAGCGCCATCGCGCGATCGAGTTCCTGAAGTTCCTCAAGAGGATCGACCACAACGTGCCCGCCCACCTCGACGTACACCTCGTGCTCGATAACGCCTCCAGCCACAAGACCCCGACCGTTCGCCGCTGGCTCGCTCAACACCCCCGGTTCATCCTGCACTTCACCCCAACCTCCAGCTCCTGGATCAACCTCGTCGAGCGGTGGTTCTCCGAGCTCACCACCAAGCTCCTGCGCCGCGGCGCGCACCGTTCCGTCAGACAGCTCAACACCGAGATCCGCCGATGGATCGACACCTGGAACGAGAACCCCCAGCCATTCGTATGGACCAAGACCGCCGACCAGATCCTCGACTCCATCAAACGCTACTGCGAACGAATCAACCAAGCACGACACTAGGTAGGAAGCTTCAGCCTTCGCCGGGCCCTGACTAACCGCATTCCGGCGCGCCGTCCGACGGGGGCACGGATCTGTCGCGGTCCTGTTTGAGCCGATCGCAGGCGCAGTCCGTCGCTCGCCTTCACGCCCTTTCCGCCCGCGAGCGGTCTACGGCGTGTGGACGCTGTGAAGGTCGATTACCTCTTGCGTAATCTCGAACGGAACGTTTGGCTTGACGTTTGCGTCAAACCACGTGTCGTGTTGGTCCTGCGTCTCCCACACCTCGGCCACGACGAAACCGTTGGCGTCTTCATACGAGACATGGACCAGGAAGCCGGGCTGCTTCTTTAGCAGTTCGATTAGAGCCGGCGCGGACTCGTCGTACTGCGCAGCGCTCATCGCGGCACGGTGTCGAATCAGGACGGGCATTGGGATCCTCCTTGTAGAGACCTGGACCGTTGGGTTGCACAATCGACGCGCCCATAACGATCCCAACGGCGGCATTGTCCCGTCTGAGCGTCCATGTCAAGCACCGCTGCGACGGCCACAACGACCATACACCACGCCGGGCCAAGCAGGCGTTTCTTTCTGGGGCCGCCCAGGCAATGGCCAACGCTGTCGCTGACGCGTGAAGGGAGCGGCCAGCGCCGCTGCCGTCAATAGTGGCCGCTATGGCGCCTTATGTGAGGTCGGTTTTTGCGTGCAATCGACGTCGACGAACGGGGTCCAAGAGGACCCGGCTGATGCGATATTTGAGGCTCGTCAACGACGTCGACGACGTCATTGCGGTCCAGCGGCGCGTGAGCAAGCCCCGCGTCGGCGAACTGCCCGGATGCGCGCTCCCGAAGTGTGTGCGCCGGGGACGCATCCCGACAACCGCGCCCCGCGGCCCTGCGGTGGTCAACAGTCGCACGAGCCCCCGCGCGAGGCCAGCACCGCGCTCCGGAGAGCTCGTCGGGCGCGTCCGGTTCCCCTCCTCGTTGCGCCGTTGACGTTCCCACGGGTCGATTCTTGGCCTATGTCGTTTCGGTCTTATGTCGTCAACGCGTCGCCGGATTGCCGACAGCGCTCACGTCGACGACATGTCCACGACGTCGAATCCCACCAACGAAGAGGAATGACGACATCGACCTCACATAAGCACCTAATGCGGAGGCGAACGGCCTGACGAGTGCCGATCGACGCAGGCATCTATGCGGTCATTGACAGCGACGCGTTCGGTGGCACGTAGACTTGGTTGTCCTACGGGAGGGACTGTCGATGCTCCGACTCTTGACCCACTCCGCCGTGATCTGCGCCCGATGCTGATCCAGTCCCATCACGATCGTCATCACTATCTCCTCGCGTCGAACTCGACGCGCGAGCAGCGTTCAGCCCGACCCATCGCATACCGTGAGTCACCGGTCGGCCCTTCGTGCTTCGAATGACGCCGCGCGGCTGGTACCCGCGCGCGCCTTCAACGTATGTCGTTCGACACGGCGGGCCGGCCACCTGCGCCGAACCACCGCGAGCCACTGCTCATGCCATCTTTGCGCGTGGGAGGCGGTGGATATGCCCGTAGCGTGGCTTGTCGAGTGGGGCATGGGGTGAGAGGATCGGGCTCGGTTTGGAACTCGGCCTTCATCTGCCGCTGATGGAGTTCGGCGACGAGGGGCAGTCGTTCGCGCGTCTTGGCGGCGCAGTCGACGCGGCGCGTGAGAGCAGCTTTTGCGCGGTTTGCGCTAACGACCACTTCGTCTTTGGGACGCCGTGGCTTGACGGCGCGACGGCTCTGGCTGCCGTGATCGACCGATCCGGCGCTATGGAGCTGGCGACAACGGTCGCGAATCTCGTGCTGCGCGGTCCTGTGCCCCTGGCGAAGACGCTCGCCGCGTTGGATGTCCTGTCCGATGGGCGGGTTATTGCCGGGGTCGGGCCTGGCTCATCGGAGCGTGACTACGACGCGGTCGGCGTGCCATTCGAGGAGCGTTGGAAGCGGTTCGACGAAGCTGTCGCCATTCTGCGCTCGCTGCTGCGCGACGTACCGCCACCGGAGACCCGCCGCCACTACGCCTTACCGAGCTCGCCGCTGGCGCCGGCCCCAAACCGACCCGGCGGAGTGCCGGTTTGGATCGGGAGCTGGGGCTCAGCGGCCGGTCTTCGGCGCGTCGCGCGTCTCGGCGACGGGTGGCTGGCATCGGCGTATAACACGACGCCCGACGGTTTCAGGGCCGCGAAGCAGTCGCTGTCCGAGCAGCTTGACGCGCGCGGCAAGGATCCCGATCGGTTCCCGAACGCGCTCGCGACGATGTGGACCTGGATCAGCGAAGACGCGCGCGACGCCGATCGCGTGCTGCGAGAGGTCCTGGCCCCGATGCTCAGGCGCGATCCAGATTCGCTGAGCGACCGGCTCTGCGTCGGACCCGCGGCGCGCTGCGCGGAGCTGCTCTCGCGCTACGCGGAGGCGGGCTGCGAGCGCGTATACCTCTGGCCACTCGGAGACGAGCCGCGGCAGGTCGAGCTCGCAGCGACGACCGTGCTTCCAGCCGTCAAGGCGTGACTCCGGGCGGCCCAGACGCCGGCGTTCAGACGATCAGCAGCCGCGGCCGTTCAGGAAACATTCCCGAACGCTGGCGCCCACGTCTGCGCTACATCGACTCGCGCCTGCTTTGCGCGACAAGCATTCGTCCGCTTGCGCACGCGGCCGGGTTGGCCACGAGCGCGATGCGATTCAGCGCTGCGGATCGGGCACCGTGCTACGGCGACAGGCATGCCGATCGGTCGCTGGCCGCCAGGACGCGCAGGTCAGTTGGGACACGAACGCCGTGAACGCGGTGCAGCAGACGGCCGGCTCAGCGTTCGGATGTAAGGTGGCGACCCGCGCGGATCTTCGGGTCAGGCCGATGGTTCACGGCTTGGCTGATCTCCGCGTTGTCGGATACCGCGCAGATACTGGTTCTGCTGCGTTCGCATTTCTAGCGGAACGGCGTTCCGCTGGCCTGGGCGGGCCTCTTGGTGGCGAGCATATTCACGCTGTGCGAGGGCGACGTGTCTGTCTGTTGGCTTGTCGGCTGGATGGCGCACAGCCGTCGGGTGGGCGAGAATGCCGCCGATGGGGCCAGACACGCATTACGCGCTCAGTGGCGATGTCCACATCGCGTATCAGGTCGTCGGGGAGGGACCGTTTGATCTGGTGTTCGTGCCGGGGTTCGTCACGCACATGGAGCTGCAATGGAGATTGCCGCGCTTTCCCGGTTTCCTGACGCGGATCGGCAGCATTGCACGGTTGATTCGCTTCGATAAGCGGGGCACCGGCATGTCGGATCCGGTCAGTGGCGCTCCGAGCCTAGAGACGAGAATGGACGACGTGCGAGCGGTGATGGATGCCGTGGGATCTGAGCGCGCGGCGTTCTTCGGCCTTTCTGAAGGCGCGGCGATGAGCATCCTGTTTGCCGCAACCTATCCCGAGCGCGTGGCCGCTCTGATCGTACGCAGTTTCACGCCACGCACGTTGTGGGCGCCCGACTTTCCATGGGGACGTAGCGAGGATGCCTACGATCGTGACGTCAACCAGGCGTTGCGGATATACAACTCGCGTGGCGAGGCTCGCGAGGCCGTGCGCAGGCTAGGCATGCGCCAGGAGGAGGAGATCGACGCCTACATCGATCTCGTGCGCTGGGGGGTGAGTCCCGGAATGCTCACAGCCCTGTATCGGATGAACAAGGTGATCGATGTGCGCGAGGTTCTCCCTCTGGTCCGCGTGCCTACGCTCGTTCTGCATGGGGACGAGGACCAGGTGGTTCCCGTCGAGGTAGGTGACTACGTCGCCCAACGCTTGAGCTCAGGGCAGCTGGTCATTCTTCCGGGGGTTGGGCATCTGTCGCTCGGCCCGGAGGGAGACGGGATCGCCGGCGAAATCGAGCGGTTTCTGATCGACGTGCGCGAGACCGGGGCGTGGGACAGCGCCGAGCCTGACCGGATGCTCGCGACCGTCCTGTTCACCGACATCGTGGAGTCCACCAGCCGCGCGATCGAGCTCGGAGACCGCCGGTGGCGTGAGGTCCTCGAGCGTCACAACGCCCTGATCCGTCAGGAGCTGCGGCGCTACCGCGGCCGCGAGATCGCCCATACCGGCGATGGGTTTCTGGCGGCGTTCGACGGGCCCGCCAGAGCGATTCGATGCGCGCAGACGATAGTCGAGGGGGTGCGTGACCTCGGGCTCACGATTCGGGCCGGGCTGCACGCCGGCGAGTGCGAGGTGGCGGGCGACAATCTGGCTGGAATCGCGGTCCACACGGGGGCGCGAGTTCTCGCCAAGGCTGAGGCCAATGAGGTGCTGGTGTCCAGTACCGTGCGCGATCTGGTAGCCGGGTCAGGAATCAGCTTCAGCGAGCGTGGTGTCCACGAGCTCAAGGGATTGCCGGGACAGTGGCAGCTGTTCGCCGCCAGCGGTAAGCAATAGTCGAATAGACGCACACACTGCCGTTGGTTTGCGTCCGCTGTGCCGTACTCAAGCGAGCGCGATTACTCCGGCGTCGGACCTCCGTTTGCGACGCGACTAGCACCTCGTCATTCTCGCCAAGCGCCCGTCGTGCGCCGGAAGCGAGACGCCCGAGGTCACGAGGGGGACCTCGAGCACCTATGCAGCCACGATGGAGTGCCAGCCTCGGGGCGCCGTGACCGCTACCGCGTGAACCGCTCGTCCCCAAGCCGGCCGTGACTCTTCGGAGCGTCCGTTCTCCAGCCGGTGGACTCGCCCGAGCGCTTTCCCGTCCCGCTCCAGCGACCAGCTCACGAGCGCAAAGGCGACGACAGGATCAGTGGAGGGCGTCCCTGCCCGCTGGCTGTCATTTGACGGCGTGGCCAAGTCTCGCTGAGACGAGAAGCAGGTGGTCACGGATTTAAGATTCCGAGCGTGAGGCCCCTGACAATCGAACCGGTAGACAAGACCGACCAGCCCAAAGTGATCGCAACACTGGTGTCGGCCTTCATCGCCGATCCGGTCGAGCGATGGCTCTACCCACAGCCGTCGGCGTACCTGACCCAGTTCCCAGCCTTCGTAGCTGCCTTCGGTGGCGAGGCCTTCGAGAACCAAACGGTATGGAGGCTGGACGAGTTCGCGGCTATGGCGATATGGCTCCCTCCCGGTGCGGAACCTGACGGCAATGCGATCATCGCTGCGCTCGGCGGATCGGTTTCGGCCGAAAAGCACCGCGATACGTTCTCGGTCCTCGAACAGATGGACGCCGCGCATCCCAAAGATCCGCACTGGTACCTACCGTGGCTCGGTGTCGATCCTGCCCGGCAAGGAGCTGGCCTGGGCTCGGACCTACTCGAGCAATGTCTGGCGCGCGTGGACGCCGATCACGGCCCCGCCTTCCTTGAAACACCCAACCCGCGAACGGTGCCCTTCTACGAGCGCCACGGATTCGGAGTCATCAGCATCTCGCAAGCCGGAGCGTGCCCGCCCGTAACCAGCATGCTGCGCCCCGCGCAATAACCAACGACACCCAAGACCTCCATCACCGGCACGCTCACTGAAACCGCCAATCTCGCGGACGATCGCTTCCGGACTCCTGCCAGCACACAGATGGCGAGTGCATCGGCGACAGAGGAGTGGCCCACGACGGTCGACGTTGGACGACTGGATTGCAACGAAGGCGATCGCGCCGTTCGGCGGAGACCGCAGGCTGTCGAGCTCGAGCTCCCAACTGCCTCCGAGCGGGCCGTCGCCGAAAGCGAGGTTCACGGGTGGGCCAGCGGAATCGTCGGTTTGCGTAGAAAGAACGGCCTGGCCGGGTCACCGGCTCATCGCAGCGACCGCCGTGGGCGCGAGCTCGATGGGGAAGAGACGAGTCCTACGGAACGCGTTCGCAAGCGGCTGAGCTTGGATCGTCACAGCGAGCGCGTGAGGGATCTCATGTTGTGGGCATGCGAGTTCGATGAGCAGAACCATCGCCGTCTGCAGCCCGGCGCTAGCTCGGGCGAGTTGCGCGAACTGGCCGATATCGTCGCGTCGACGAGATGGTCACGTAGAGGTCATCCGCAACAGATCAGTGAACAGGAGCTACGGGAGATGCAAGAGCGCGGACTTTCACCCGAGGCTCGAGCGCTGGAGCTCGGTGTGAGGGCCGGGTCGATCCGCAAGTATGAATACCGACAGCGTCGATCGAAATGATCCTCGTGCTGTTCTACGCCCTCGACTGGACGGTGTGTTTCTGCGTCATCGCCGCGGGGCTTGTGATCTACGCCGGCTTCTGCGCGCTCGTCTTCGTGGCGACCTTGGTGGCGATGATCGTCCGCGGCGTGCTTCGGAGTGCCTGGCCCCACGATCCTCGCTGGCGGTCGCTCACGCAGCGGCGCAAGCCTGGATACGACGCGCTCGGCCGTTCCGATCCAAGTGGCGTAGAGCGATCGACGCTAGCCGTAACATCCGCGCCGACGAAGGTGCTTCAGCGATACTCTCCGTGCCGGCCTGCGTTGTAGGCTGGCATGGAACCGTTCTTCGTCCGTGCGCGCCGTCTGGGCGCCTCGAGTCGTTCATTCTCGTGGTCGGGCTGGGGTATCCGTCTGACCGCGAGCGTCGCGGTAGGATCGCTGCTGTTGGCGGCTGGTAGCGCCTCGGCGAAGCCTCCTGCCGCCCGCGCGGGCGCTCGCGGATCAGACTCCGTCTCCCGAGTCTATGGACGCTGTTCCGTGCCGCTTGGAGCGCGAGTGTTCGCTAGCAATCGGTATACGGTCGTTTATTCTGCGAGTCCGTTTGTTCCGAACTTTTCGGGTACGATCGACGTTCCGGTCTACGGTTGTGTGAGATCGAATGGCCGCAACTTGCTGCTCACTCAAGAGAATGGCACTCTTGACGGAGCATTCTACGTAGCGTCGGCGGTTCTGGATGGCGGCGAAATTGCACTTCTTCAAGGGTGGGGAGACGAGCATTACGGTGGCCAGTGGAGCTACGTATCGGTTTACGACCCGAACTCGATACCGAACTATCTAGTACCGTACGAAGGAGGGGAACGGACCGTGTGCACGCCGTTTCCGGCTGCGCTCTACGGACTTGCTTGTCCTTGGGGAGGAATCGATGATCTGCTGCTGGGTGATGGAGTTTCAGCCGTCCATATTCGGTACGCGAACGGCCAAGAGGAGATTCAGGTTTCTGACGCCAACGGCGTTTACGACGTCGACTCAGGCACGTTCCCTAACACAGCTCTGACGGATCTGAAGCTAACGGGCAACGACGTGAGTAGCACATTGACGTGGAAGCATCAGGGAACGCCGCGAAGCGTAGTTCTGACGCCGTTGACTATTAGCTGAAGCAGGCGAGCAGCGGATCGCGGCGATCGCGGCACTCAGGCGGTTGCGGTTCACCGGCCCGGAGATCGCCGAGGTACTCGGGATGCCGCGCTCGACCGTCTCGGGGATCCTGACGAGGATCGGAATGGGCAAGCTCGGACGCCTCGGCCTCGGGCCCTCGGTGCGCTACGAGCGCGAGCGACCCGGCGAGCTGATCCACATCGACATCAAGCGACTCGGCCGGATCCAGCACGGCGCCGGCTGCCGGTTCACCGGGGACGCCGCCCGCGGCAAGAGGCACACGCGCAAGGACCCGCTGGGAGTCCGCGGCCAGACCACGGGCTGGGAGTGCGTGCACATCGCTGCCGACGACTGCACGCGCCTGGCCTACGCCGAGGTTCTCACCGATCAGAGCAGGCGGACCGTCATCGGGTTTCTCAGACGCGCGGTCCGTGTTCTACGCCCGCCACGGCATCACCGTCGAGGGCGTCCTGACTGACAACGGCGGCGCTTACCGCTCAACGATCCACGCCGCCGCCTGCCGGACGCTCGGGACCCGCCATTTCCGCACCCGCGCCTAACGACCCCAGACCAACGGCAAAGCAGAGCGGTTCATCCGCACCCTCCTCGCCGGCTGGGCGTACGGCGCGATCTACCGCTCCAGCACCGAACGGACCGCGGCGCTTGACGGATGGCTCTGGCACTACAACCATCACCGCAAACACTCAGCTCTCGGTCACCAACCGCCCATCGCTCGCCTCAACGAGCGCAACCAACCTTGATGGGACTTACACCTATGCAAGACGCGAGTGTTTACCCGGTCACGCGTACCCTGGTTTTCGGGCGAAATGCGGGGCCTGGCCGGTAGGTCGATCCGTTAGTCCTCCGTCGTTTGCCGCAGCCGGGTTCCTTCTCGTTCTGCCTGCGGTGGCCAGAGATCGGCCGGTGCCCTCTCGATGAATAAATGGATGTCCGGGTTCGCCGGCGGTATGAATCCGTGCCGGGCATAAAGGCCGTGGGCATCGGCGGTCGCGAGTGCCCAGCGGCGAAGTCCCTGGAGCTCAGGATGGGCGACCACACAGGAGACAAGGAACTTGCCGAGCCCGCGACCGCGATGGGCTGTCTCGACGTAGACGTCGGCGAGATAGGCGTAGGTCGCGCGATCGGTCACTACCCGGGCAAACCCGGCCTGCTCACCGGAGGGTGCATACAGCCCAAACGGCAGTGAGTTGGCGATCGAGCGCTGAACTATGTCACGCGGGATGCCTGTCGACCAGTAGGCGGTCGAGAGAAAACGGTGGATGCGATCGACGTCAAGGCGAACCGGATCCGTGGACACCACATACCCGGCCGGCGCAGCCCATTCGTGGGGACTCTGCATCTGCGGATTCTTCCAAAGTTGGGGCTATGTGCCTGTGCCGCATTTAGACGCGTCTTGTGCCGAGGAGGCGCTTGCCGCGGACGATCGCTTCTGCCTTTGGGAGGCCGCGGATTGCGCGATCCGATTGGCGACATAGCGGACGCCCGCCAGGCCTCCGGGCGGGCGTCCGCTGACGATCGGATCCGCCCACGAGCGTGCCCCCACCGAGTCCGATTCGCAGTTGGCGATGCGGGCTGCGTAGGCAACCGCTGGATCTTGCGCGCCGCCTCGCCGGCCCTGGATTCGGCGAACCGTGAGGCCGTTGGCGCGCCTAAGACATGCCAGCTTCGCGTTAGCCCGGGCACCTGTCAGCCGGCCTCGGAGTGGGCCGATGGCGTTGTGCCGGTGGCCGGATCCAGCGGGGAACAGCAGTCTCACCGAGACTGCCCTCGCGGCGACGAAGCAGGGAGCCTCGCCAGTGCCGCCTGGGCGGGTACATGCTCGCTGCCGCTGGTTAGCGACTGCGATCGTGCGTTTCGATGCTGACTGCCCGGTCGGGACGAGCGTCGCGTTGCCGTAGCGATCGCTTGACTGGAGACTGGCTGAGTGTTCGTCCCGTTGTGCTCCGTGTCAAGCCTCTTGGCCCCCTGCGGCAACGCCCTATCAGGCGCGATTCGGTTTAGCAGCAGGGGAGCAGCTTTGCCGTACGCGAGCGGTGGCGCGACCGATGCCGGTCGCGCCACCGCGAGCACTCTCAGCTGAGCTGGCTGAACATGTCGTTGCCGTTTGCTGTGGTGTCCGGGATCGGTTGGAGAACGTCCCAGTGCTCGACGATCTTGCCTTCGTCGTTGAGTCGGAAGATGTCCACGCCTGCGGTGTTCCAGGTCTTGTAATGCGAGTGAACGGCGACCAGGTCGCCCTCCGCGATGGTGCGGTGAACTTCGACGTCGACCGCTCCGGCCGCTGCGAAGAACGCCTGCACCGCAGCCCGACCGTTGTCGACCTGCGGGTTGTGCTGGACGAAGTCTTCGACGATCAGCTCCTCGAACGCGTTGGTGTCGCCTGAGCGAAACGCGTCGAACAGTCGTTGAACCGTCTGCGTGTTCTGTGTTGCAGTTGCAACTGTCATTTTGTTGCCTCCTGTTGGTTCGGACGTGGGACCGCTCGTCGGGGTGCTGAGAGTGGCGGCTGGGGCAGGCGGTCGACGAACGCGGTGATGCGATCGGCGACTTGCTGGGGCTGTTCGAGCGGAATCAGGTGGCCGCTGCCGCTGATTACCTCCAGCGCGGCTCCGGCGATCCTGGCGACGACGTGCTCGGCGAGCAGGCTGACGGGTTCGATGGGGTCGTGATCGGCGCCGAGAACGAGCACGGGCACGTCGATCCCGGCAAGCGCGGACGAGACGTCCTCGGAGATCATGATGTTCGGCCATGCCTCCCGCGCCTGGGGAGCGCCGGCCATGCTGTCGCTGACGACCTGCTCCCGAAGCTCGGGGCTGAGCCCCTCATACGACCCCACGATCTCGAGCCCCTCGAGCACACCGTCGCAGGTGAGATATGCGCCCAGGAGCTGCTCGCGGAACTCGTCGGTTATCGGCGCGGCGGGCGCCGCGGGTGCCGGTGCGATCAGCACCACTCCGCGGAGTCCGGCGGGGCGATCTCCGGCGACGACCTGCGCGACCTTGCCGCCCATGCTGTGGCCGACGAGGAGGTAGTCGTCGAGCTCGAGCGCGGTGATCACCGCCAGCGCATCATCGGCGAGATCTCGGATCGCATAGTCGCTGGCGGGCGCCTCGGATCGGCCCCACCCTCGCTGGTCGATCGCTACGCAGCGGTTTGTCGATGCGAGCCGGTCCATCACCGCAGTCCAGGTCCGCGCCGAACCGCCCCAGTAGTGCAGAAACACCAGCGCCGGCGCGCCGGTTCCCTCCTCCTCGACGTGTAGGGTGACCGCCTCGGTCGTGACGCTTGTCATCTTCATGTCGTGAATGGACATCAGATCTCCTCGGAGTTAGATCGCAGAGCGAATCGCGTTGGTGAGTGCGTGGTCTGCGTCGGTTGTGCTCACCAGGCGACTCCGACTCGCTCCCTTAGGTTGCTCGGCGCGATCGAGCAGGTCGGCGAGGGCGATCGCGTAGTCCTCGGCGCTGATCTCGCTACGGGTTTTCGTAGCCGCCGTTCCACCAGCTGATTACGAGCGCTGCGTAATCGTCGGCGCGATCGGCCCAAACGAAATGGCCGGCGTCGAGTAGGTTCACGCGGCTGCGAGGGAGCCGGTCGCGCAGGAACTGGGCGTTGACCGGCAGCACCCCGGGATCGTGGGCGCCCTGAATGATCTCGACGGGCGTGCGGATCTGGGGCAGGAGCTCAGAGAGGATTGGCAGCTCGGTCGGGTAGGCGCGCACGAACCCAAGAGATGGCGCAAAGCGGTCCCCGTCGTAGCCGCTCAGGTAGTCCTCGCGGACATAGTCGGGGAGCTTGTGGCGCTCGTGGTAGTTCAGTACGGCGCCGATGACCTGGCGAGGCTCGACGTTCCCCATGGCTGCGAGGTTAGGTGCGTCGACGATCTGCTTCAGCTCCACGCCAAGCTGGAGCGGGACCGCCGCGCCACCTCCGCCAACCACCAGGCTCCGGAGCCGGCCGGGCTGATCGGCCGCGGCAAACAGGAGTGCTGATGTGCCGATGTCGGGGCCGATCGCGTGTGGCTGGGCGAGCTCGAACGCGTCCGCGAGCTTGACGATAAACCCGGCCATGCCCCGCGAGCTGAAGAGGTCCTCCCTACCCTCCGAGTGGCCGAAACCGGGCAGGTCAACGGCGACCAGATGGGCGTGCTCGGCAAGCTGGTCCCACATCGGCTCGAAGCAGTACAGGCTCTCCGGCCAGGGGCTGAGCAGCAGGGCATCGACGTCACAATCGCCCGCGCTTTCCGCGTAGCGGATCGACAGGCCGTCGATCGTCCGCGTTTGGGTCTTTATCGTCGAATCGGAAGCAACAGACATGGGTGCCCTTTCATTCGTGGCGCCGGGCTCCAGCCCGACCAGGTCGTGACAGCGCGATCGAGTTCGCTCTCATGCGCTGGCTAGGAACGCGTCGACGTCGGCGGCGAACTGCGCGTGGTGCTGGAAGAGGAAGCCGTGCGCCGAGTCCGGGTAGATCTTCAGACGCGCCCCGGGGATTAGCCCCGCCAGCAGGTAGGAATAGCGGGGGAGGATCATCGGATCGCTGTCGCCGTTGGCGACGAAGACCGGCTTGTCGATCGCGGAGACCCGCTCGAGCAGGGAGTGGTTGGGCTCGCCCCAGCGGCACACGGCGTCGTACTGGGCGAGGCGGGTCTGCCAGCTGACGTCGGCGTCACGGTCGGCGGTCCGCGCGCCGAATAGTCGGCCGAGAACCTCCTGTCCCGCCGCGCGGCTTGCGTCCGAGCCGGAGAAGAACACGCTGAGGTACTCCTCGCCCGAGGTCTCGGGTTTGCCTACAGCTCCGATCACGGCAGGCGCCCAGCCGTGCATCCCGCTCGCTCCCTTCGGAGCCGAAGAGGCGAGCACCACCTTCCGCACGGACGCCGGCCGGATGAGGGCGATCTCCTGCGCCAGGAAGCTCCCGATCGAGAAACCGAGCAGATCGACCTCGCCGACATCGAGTGCGTCGATGAAGTCGATCGCGTCGAGCGCCATCTGCGCCATCGTGCTCGGGGTCCGGCCACTGGTGGCGGCCACTCCCCGGTTGTCGAAGGTGATCATCCGTCGCCCGGCGGCGAGGGCGTCGATCAGGGCCGGATCCCAGCTGTCGAGGTTGCCGCGGAAGTGCTGCAGCGTCACCAGCGGCGGCGCGTCAGGCGTGCCCGCCACACGGTAGGCGTACTCAACGCCATTGGACGCACTGAGCACCTCTGTATCACTGTCGACATATGTCGCGACCGATGCGGTCCCGGACATTCGTTCTCCCTTGCATTCGGCGGGCGGACTGCGCGTTCAGCAACAGTTCGCCGTATCGCTGATCAAATCTCTCGCCTGTCATTCGGCAGACCGCTTGACGAGGCCGTGGTCGTCCCGGACCGCGGCGATGTAAGCGATCTGCATCGTCCCGAGCCGCGCGCCTGCCGCTGCTCATCGGATACCGGCGATCGTGGCCATGGGTCGTAAGGGTGGCGCGCTGCGATACGCTGCGCCAGATGTCCGTCAGCCAATGTTCATCGTTTTCCAGCCAACCCCGCCATCGCGTCGTCGCGCTCGTCCTCCCCGGCGTGCTGACCTTCGAGCTCGGTTGCGCCGTCCAGGTGTTCGGCGGCGCACCCGGCGCCGCAGCCGTGCCTGGCCTCTACGACTTCTCAACCTGTGGACCCGCGCGGAAGATCGCCACCGGCGACGGGTTCACGATCACCCTCGACGGCGGACTCGATCGGCTCGCACAGGCCGACAGCGTGATCGTCCCGGGATACAGCCCCTGGACCTCGCCACCAGCACCCAGGATTCTCGATGCCCTCGCCGCTGCGGTAACACGCGGTTCGCGGATGATGTCGATCTGCGTCGGCGCGTTCGCGCTTGCTCACGCCGGTGTCCTCGACGGTCATCGCGCGACGACCCATTGGAAGGCAACGGCCTCGCTCGCCGCCGACTTCCCGGACATCGACGTCGTGCCGGACGTCCTCTACGTCGACGACGGCCAAATACTGACCTCGGCAGGGATCGCGGCGGGCCTCGATCTCGGTCTGCACGTCGTCCGACGCGACCACGGGACGACGGCCGCAGCAGAACTCGCGCGATTCAACGTCGTCGCCCCGTACCGCAGCGGCGGCCAAGCCCAGTACGCGCCACGACCGATCCCGAAGGCCGGAGACCGCGGCCTCGCCGAGACGCGGGCGTGGGCGCTGGAGCACCTCGACCGACCCCTGAACCTGACCGACCTCGCCACGCACGCATCCTGCAGCGAACGGACACTCACGCGACGGTTCCGCAATGAAACCGGCCTCAGCCCCAAACACTGGCTCCGACAAATGCGCCTCGATCGAGCCCGTGAACTCCTTGAGGCGACCGCGCTACCGATCGAGCACGTCGCTGCACAGGCTGGCTTCCCCAGCTCCGGCGCCCTGCGCGCCCGATTCGCCGACGACCTCGACACCACACCCACCGCCTACCGCCGAGCCTTCCGCGGCCCAACATCCAACCCGCGGTCGTCTAAGCCCGCCGCCCGCCAGTCGTCGCGCTCCTCCCTGAGATAGCGAAGAGACCGAAGCACGCCCCGCAACGCGCGGATACCAGCGCGCACCTGCTTGCACTGCGCTTGAGCTAGCCACCGCTGTTACTGACCTGGCTGCCCCACAGGACGGCGAGCGGCCGGGCTGGCGGCCGCTCGGCCAGGGGAGCGACAGCGCCGGGCGTTGGTGGTCTGGACCCGACCGCTGCATCGCTGCAAGCGGTGCGGTGACCCCTGGTTGACCGCCTGTGTGTGGTTGTCTGGGCCTGCTGCGGTTGTCGAAGTGAGCAGTCGGGGCGGTGTCGCTGAGGGTCCTAGTCTTGTACTTCCTGCTCAGGAGTTCGTGGCGAACGCTGGAGGGCGGCCGTCAGATCGGCGCCGCCGAAGTGCTGCATCGCTGGGGCGGACGGGCAGCCGTGGGCCGCGGTAGCCGGTGTGTCTGTTTGCGTTCCCCAGAGCAGTCGCCGCCGAGCGGCGACTGCCGGTTGCTGCCCTTCTGAGAGCGCAGCCGACGCAGCCGTCGGTTCTGCAACAACCCAAGAGCAGTCTCGCGCCCGGTGCTGTCGACGCTGAGTTCCTCTGGCACTGGCGGCTATCACGAGACCGACAGCGGCTCCCGCAGCCGGGTACGCGGAAGGGGACGCCTATCGGCTCGTTGTACTTGACGTCCTAGATCCCGCGCGTGCGCGGCTGGCAGCGAAGATCGCGATCGTGTTCTCGAACGTCTTGCTGTCGCGGTTAGCGTCCTCGTGGTTGGACAGGAGGGTCGGCACGCTCGGCGTCGCAGTTTGACATCGGCCGAGGTAGTTGGTGGGAGAATAGGGGGGTGACGCGAGAGTTTCTGGACGGCAACGGTGGGCCTGTAGCGTCGGAGTTGCTCGAGCGAGAGGGCGAGCTGGCGATGCTCGACGATTGCCTTCAGATGGTGCGGCGTGGTTCGGGGGGGCGTCTGGTGTTCGTGAGCGGTGAGGCGGGTGTGGGGAAGACGGCGCTGTTGCGGCGGTTTTGCGGGCGGCAGGTTCGGTCGGCGCGGGTTCTGTGGGGCGGCTGCGATCCGCTGTTCACTCCGCGTCCGCTGGGTGCGCTCCTTGCGGTTGCGGAGGGCGCCGGCGGGGAGCTCGCGGAGGTCGTGGGAAATGGAGTGTTGCCGCACGAGCTTGTGGCGGCCCTCGCCCGCGAGCTGCGGGCGCGCGCTCCGACGGTGTTCGTGATCGAGGACGTGCATTGGGCGGACGAGGCCACGCTCGACGTGTTGCGGTTGCTCGCGCGGCGGGTGGAGACGGTTCCGAGCCTGATCGTGGTGAGTTATCGCGACGACGAGCTCGCGCGGGCCCATCCGCTCCGGCTCGTGCTGGGGGAGTTGGCGACGAGCGAGGCGGTTGCGAGGTTGAAGCTCGCCGGTCTCTCGCCGACGGCAGTCGCACAGCTTGCCGAGCCGTCCGGCGTGGATGCGGGCGAGCTTTATCGCAAGACTGGCGGCAACCCGTTTTTCGTGCTCGAGGTCCTCGCCGCCGGGGCCGACGAGATGCCGGACACGGTGAGCGACGCGATCTTCGCTCGTACGGCGCGCCTCGGTGATTCGGCGCGGCGGCTGCTCGAGGCGGTGGCGGTCGTTCCACCGCGGGCCGAGTTCTGGCTGCTGGAGGCACTTGCCGCCGACGCGGTCGAGGCTCTTGATGAGTGCGTGGCGTCGGGCATGGTCGTGACCGAGCCGTCGGGTGTCGCGTTCCGGCACGAGCTAGGGCGTCTAGCCGTTGAGCAATCGGTGGCGCTGAGCCGCACGGTCGAGTTGCATCGTCGGGCGCTCGCGCTGCTCGCTGACCCGCCTGAGGGCGCTCCTGACCTCGCGCGGCTCGCGCATCACGCTGAGGCGGCCGGCGACGCCGCGGCGGTGCTGCGTTTCGCGCCGGCAGCGGCCGTCCGCGCGGCGTCGCTCGGGGCGCACCGCGAGGCGGCCGCGCAGTACGCACGTGCGCTTCGGTTTGGCGATCGGCTGGCGGCGGCCGAGCGTGCGGAGATGCTCGAGGATTGCTCGCATGCGTGCTATCTGACCGATCAGTACGACGAAGGGATCGCGGCGCTCGAGCAGGCGCTCGAGATCCGCCAATCGCTGGGTGATCGGCGCAGGCAGGGGGATGTGCTGCGTCGGTTGTCTGAGTTTTTGTGGTGTCCCGGCCGGACCGTGGAGTCTGAGCGCTGCGCCCGGGAAGCGGTGATGCTGCTTGAAGCGTTGCCGCCGGGTCGCGAGCTCGCGTGGGCGTATGCCAACCTCGCGCTGAATCGTTTGGGCGCGGCGGCTTGGGAGGAAGCGGTCAGCTGGGGTGAGCGCGGGGTCGAGCTCGCGGAGCGTCTCGGCGAGACGGAGATCGCCGTTCACGCGCAAGCGACGATCGGCTGTGTCCTGGACTATGGGCAGCTCGAGCAAACCCTCGAGCGCGCCCAGCGTGCCGGGCTGAGCGAGGTGGTGGGGCTGATCTTCATTCTGCTCGGGACCGTCGCGGTGGAGAATCGCGATCTCGATGCGGCGGGCCGGCATCTGCAGGCAGGGATCGCGTACTGCAGCGACCGGGGTCTCGAGCTCTCGCTCCTTTACCTGCTGGCGCATCGCGCGCGTCTGGAGCTTGACGCGGGCCGGTGGTCAGAAGCGGCCGACTCAGCCGCATTGGTGCTGCGCCTGCCCCGAACGTCGAACAAGCCGCGGATCGTGGCGCTCGTGGTGCTCGCGCTCGTGCGCGCCCGTCGTGGTGACCCGGACGTGTGGCCGCTGCTGGACGAGGCGTGGGAGCTGGCGGAGCCTACTAAGGAGCTGCTGCGGCTCGGGCAGGTCGCGGCGGCCAGAGCCGAGGCCGCGTGGCTGGAGGGCGATCGCGATGCGGTGAGAGAGGCGACGGAGAAGCCGCTCGCGCTGGCTCGCGCGCGGACGGCCCCATGGCTTGCCGGTGAGCTCGCCGCGTGGCGGCGGCGCGTCGGCCTCGATGCGGGGATCCCGACCGACGCGGCCGATCCATACGCCCGCGAGCTCGAGCCGTACGCGATCGAGCTCGCTGGGGATCCGCAGCGGGCGGCGGATCTGTGGCGGGAGATCGGGTGTCCGTACGAGGCGGCGCTGGCCTTGGCGAGCGTAAGCGAGGAACGACCGCTGCGCCAGGCGTTGGAGGAGCTCCAACGGCTGGATGCGCGGCCGGCCGCCGCGATCGTCGCGCGTGCGCTGCATCAGCGCGGAGCGCGCGGATTGCCGCGGGGACCGCGTCCCCGCACCCGGAACAATCCAGCCGGGCTTACCGCCAGAGAGCTCGAGGTCCTGACCCTGCTCACCGACGGGTCGCGAAACGCCGCCATCGCTGGTCAGCTGGTCGTGTCCGAGCGGACCGTCGATCATCACGTCGCCGCGATCCTGCGAAAACTTGACGTGCGAACGCGTGGCGAGGCTGCCGCGGCTGCCGTGCGCCTCGGGCTCGCCGTCCCAAGCTAGGCACCGGGTTTCCCCAACCTAGGCAGTCCTGCCGATGCGCGCGATGGTGTGCACTCGTATGTTCCTCCTATGTCGCAGGACCAACCCGTCACGAGAACCGGCAGCCCGCAATACGTCGCGCAGCTGAGTTCCCGCGAGAGGTCGCGCGGTCGGTAGCAGAGGTGGGTAGACACCTGTGGGGTAATCGAGCGAAACGCCGGTAGCGCGCCATCTCGGTTCGCTCGTTCGTGAGCGAGAGCAAGATCCCCGCGTCGCGCATCTTCGAACGGCGACAAATAGGTAACTCAATCAGTTGGAGGTGGTTCGGATGCAGGGAAGCGTGTCATCGCCAGCCCATGATGTCTCGACAGCCGCTCAGCATGGTGACTTTGCCGCCGGCCTACGCCTCGTTGCGCAACCCTTTGTGACGGTCGGTGACTTCGCCACCCGTGTGGGAGCCGACCCAGGGCGGCGAGAGATGGGTGACTTCGCGACCGGGCTTCGCACCGTGGTTCTCTACAGCGCGCTGACCGGCGATTTCGCGACCGATCAGCGCTCTCGAGGCGCCGCGATACAGCGTGCAGCGCACTCTCCCCGCGAGTTCGCCGAGCCGGCAGCGGCGGCGGGATGGACACCCGCGCCCGGATGATCGAGCCAAACGCCAAGCGCGGGCCACCTCGGTCGCTCGTTCGTGAGCGAGACCATTGCCCGCGCGTTCTGCGGCTTTCGACCCGAGTCACCTTGCGGCACTTCTGGCCCGACCCAGAGGAGGACCGCCGATCGCAGCCCGTGGTTCTCGCCGTATCGACATCAAATCGAAGGACCAGCGAAAGGACTGTTCGCCATGCCCACCCGCATCGACGTTTGCAGGATGCTCGGAAGCCTCGATAGCGATCCTGTCGGCCGCTTCGCGGAAGCAATCGTGCTCTCCTCAGTCGACACTAAATTGCGGAGTCCGCTGCAGAAAGCGTTCACGATGGTCCAAGACTACCTACACGACAAGGACGCGCCTGTGCTGACTGTCGACCAAGCCAAAGTCTTTGAGCGTCTGGCTCCTCCTTCGTTTGGGCTTCGCCCGATCGATCAGCCGGCGTTTACTGAGACGCTTCTAGTCGCTGTCTATAGCAGAGCGACGGAGCTTCTTCGTGGTCCCGGGGCGTACACGGCGCTCGATGATCTGGATGGCCTCCCTACGCGAGTCGAAGCTGGGCTCAAGTCGATGGAGCCCGGCGTGCTCGGCGAATTCGTCATTGAGACAGCGATCGGCGTCACGCGTTCCTCGGAAGTGAGCCAAAGGCTTACCGTCACTGCGGAGGCTATCCAGCGTCGCCTCCCTGGCCTGAGCGGATTGGAGGCGAAGGCGAAGGCGATCTTTCGTCAGAAACAAGGCGACGATGACTGCGAATGCGTCGTAAGTGCCTGCAACGCCTACGGTAACTGTAAGGACTTCTGCATCGGCAGTTGGTGGACGTGCTTCTTGATCTGTCTCGGCTTTATCCTCATCCTAATCCTCGCTGCGTAACGCGGGCCGCCTCATATGAGTCGATGAGCGACACCGTCCGGACCATGCGCTGCAACGCCAAGAACTAGTCCTCGGGCGAGATAAGCTGCTACGGACCCCCGTCGCAGATGCTCGAGGCCTTTCAGCACTGTCCGCAGCGTGATCTGCTACACCGCCGTACCCGCCTAGAGGTCGCGATCGAACACCGACGCCACCTTCGTCAGCCCAGCCCCGCGCCGACCCAGGAAGCCGCTATCGCAGTCACTATGTAACGATTAGACAGGGACCCCCGTCACCAAGGTTCCACGGCGAACAGTGTCACGTTGGGCAGGGCGCGAGTACGCCCGATGGCGCAGGGACTTCTGGGTTTACTGAAGGCCCTGAGTCTCGGTCTTGAAGCTCACTTTGAGTGTGATACGCGTGCGCCAGATGTCCGTCAGCCAATGTTCATCGTTTTCCAGCCAACCCCGCCATCGCGTCGTCGCGCTCGTCCTCCCCGGCGTGCTGACCTTCGAGCTCGGTTGCGCCGTCCAGGTGTTCGGCGGCGCACCCGGCGCCGCAGCCGTGCCTGGCCTCTACGACTTCTCAACCTGTGGACCCGCGCGGAAGATCGCCACCGGCGACGGGTTCACGATCACCCTCGACGGCGGACTCGATCGGCTCGCACAGGCCGACAGCGTGATCGTCCCGGGATACAGCCCCTGGACCTCGCCACCAGCACCCAGGATTCTCGATGCCCTCGCCGCTGCGGTAACACGCGGTTCGCGGATGATGTCGATCTGCGTCGGCGCGTTCGCGCTTGCTCACGCCGGTGTCCTCGACGGTCATCGCGCGACGACCCATTGGAAGGCAACGGCCTCGCTCGCCGCCGACTTCCCGGACATCGACGTCGTGCCGGACGTCCTCTACGTCGACGACGGCCAAATACTGACCTCGGCAGGGATCGCGGCGGGCCTCGATCTCGGTCTGCACGTCGTCCGACGCGACCACGGGACGACGGCCGCAGCAGAACTCGCGCGATTCAACGTCGTCGCCCCGTACCGCAGCGGCGGCCAAGCCCAGTACGCGCCACGACCGATCCCGAAGGCCGGAGAGGAAGTCGCGCTTGACCAGGTCCGGCCAGACCCTGACGCCGTCGACGCCGAGCACACCCTCCCCGCCGGCCCGGCGGCGCTTGGCCGGCACGTACGCGCCCTGGATGCGCTCCACGCGCATCAGCCGCTCGACCCGCTTGAGGTTGACCCGATGGCCGTCACGGCGCAGCTCGGCGTGCACGCGACGGGACCCGTAGGTCCCGTCGCTCTCAGCGTGCACACGACGAATCTCGCCAATCAGCGCCGCGTTCGCGACCGCCCGCTCAGACGGCGGCCGCGACGACCACGCGTAGTAGCCCGACCGCGAGACCTCAAGCACCCAGCACATCGTCGAGACGGCATGATTCGCCTTCTCCGCCTCGATGAACCGAAACACGACTACCGGGTCTCGTTCTCCTTGACGAAGAAGGCCGCTGCCTTTTTTAGTATTTCCCGCTCCTCCCGGAGAACCCGCACCTCACGGCGCAACCGCCTGAGCTCCTCTCGCTCCTCACTGGTCACGCCCTCCGCGCGACCCGCGTCGACATCCTCGCGCTTAAGCCACGTCCGCAGCGTCTGCTGCGAGACCCCGAGACTCCTCGACGCCTCGGCCAACGACCGCTGACCAGAACGGATCAGCGCGACGGCCTCACGACGGAACTCCTCGGGGTACGGCGGTCGCGACTTGGGCATGAACACCACATCCTTCCCGCTGGGCCGGACAGACCCAAGCGATCAAGTGTCCACGCCTCCGGGGGCATTCCACTCTCGTGGGCGGGAAACGGCGGTGTACCCCCATTCGCGGGTGAACTCTTCGGGTCGGCCGATTACTCCGGCCCAGGTCGCGGTGGCGCCTTGGGCGCCGTGGCCGGTGAGGGCGTAGGCGTGTCCAACGTGCTGGATGATGTAGACGCTGGGTGCGCGGGGACCCGCCCGCCTCACGGGGTCTCTGCTTCCTGGCTCGCTGGCCCTCACGTCAAGCGATGCGGCACGCTCGCGAACGGATCCATGAACTCACGGACCGACGCAAGCTGCGGCTATCAGTCGAAGAGGTCGTGCAGGAGGTGAACCGCCACTTGCGCGGCTGGGCGGGTACTTCCGCTACGGGAACTCTGCCGTCGCCTTCGACAAGATCACGTTCCACACGTTCGTGCGCCTGGCCGGTTTCATCGCCAAGCGTCACAAGCGCAGCGGTCGGTATGGCTGGTGGGCGGTCCATCAGTCCTCGGACCGCATGGGGCTGATCGACCTCGGTGGAACCATCGTCGCGTCACGACCCAACAGATCGTGGCGCACAGGACGCTGAATGCCGGCGGTGAAGAACGTCGGAGAGCCGTGTGCGAGAGAACCGCATGCACGGTTCGAGGTGGCGGCGGGAGGAAACCAGGCCAGTCGGGCCAGCATATGCCGCGCAGCCCAGGCGCCTCCTCGCCGACCCTACTAACCGGGTGAACGACGAGGAGGGTCGCCGCTATCAGGAGCAGACCGGCGCAAGGTCGCCGGCAGAGGACTCGACAGCGGACTGCCGCTGGGGCGGGTCGCCGACTCGAAGCCCCGGTCGGGCACGCCGAGCCTGTGAGCTGCCAGTCTTCGTGGAAGGAGTGGTTGCGTGCCGTCGCTGTGGCGCTCGCCGGCGGGGACTCCTGGTCGTTGAGCCCGTTGAGCGCGGTCGCGCTCCGGCGGGTGGCGTCCGTGCGAGACCAGTCGTAGGAGGACGGAAGACTTCCGTAGCTACCGCCATCTTGACCTCGTCGCCGGGAATGATGTGCGCGTGGACGCGACCCCGGCTCGTACCGACGTCACCAGGCCAGTTCTGACCCGCGTTCTGCGGATAGTCGCGTGGCTTGCGGCAATCGCTTTTGTTCTGTTCATCCTCGATCAGCTCGGGGTCCCGGTCTCAGGCTGGATCCGTGAGTTCTTCGATCAGCTGCGAGCGGTTCCCGCTTCCGCGATCTGCGCCGGGATCGCGCTCGACACGCTGCAGACCGTGTTCGTGGCGCTGGCCTGGCTGACGGTCCTTCGCGCCGCGTTCCCGGACACGCACCTCCCGTTCCGCCCGGTCCTGGCCTCGTATGCGGTCGCGGTGGCGCTCAATAGCTTCCTGCCGGCGAACATCGGCTCGCTGGTGATGTTGCTGATGTTCACGACATTGATCGCGACCGCGACGTTCGCGGCCGTGTTGTCGGGGTTCATCGTGCAGAAGATCCCGTTCTCGGTCTTCAACGTTGCCGCCTACGTGTATCTGTTCGCGACCGTCGCCGGCTCGCTCTCGTTTAAGCTGGGCTTCCTGGCCGAGCATCCAGTCGCCAGCGCCCTCATCGCAGTCGGCGGAGTCGTGCTGCTGCTCCTTCTGGCGCGCTTCTTCTGGGTTCGGGCGACCAAACTCCGCGAGCAAGTCAAGACCGGCGGCGCGATCCTCGTTCAGCCACGACGGTTCCTGATCGGCGTCGCCCTTCCTGAGCTCGGAAGCTACCTGGCGCGGCTCGGGATCGTCGCGGTGTTCATGGCCGCGTACTCGATCCCCGTCAGCTTCCACTCGGTGGTCGCCGTCAGCGCGTCCAACTCGATCTCCAACGTCCTGTCGGTGACACCGGGCGGCGCGGGCGTCAATCAGGCCTTCAACGTCGCGGTCCTGGACAGCACCACGAGCAGCGCCAACGCCGCGGCCTACTCCCTGGCGCAGCAGCTGATCATCTCCGCGTGGGACGTCGTGTTCGCGATTGTGCTCGTCTCGTGGGTGTTTGGCTGGTCGGGCGGGAAGCAGCTCGTCAAAGAGTCCTACGCGGAGGCCGAGGTCAAGGAACGGGAGCTCAAGACCCAGCGCCGAGCGCGGCGGACCGCTCGACGCCAACGATGGCGGTGGCGACGAAAGTCGAGCTCCTAACGGGCTTGGCGCGCTGAGCGGCCTTGATCAGCCGCGCCGAGCGCTCGGTGTGGTCGCGGTCGGGAACGGGGAGTGTTCATGGCGGCGCAGGCTGAGCGCGCCGATAGGCTTTCTTGCGAGCAAGCCAGGGTCCGCGGCGGCCGGTGCTGGCGGTCTGATCGCGGTCGGCCGCGGTGGGGAGCGCGCAACCGAAATGGGGTGCTTCTCGCGTTTGAGTGGCTCTTTTCAGGGGTGGGGTGATGGTGATGCCGGCGCAGCAGAGGTAGATGAGGGCGATGAGCGCTTGTGGTGAGTGAAGGCCGTAGCTGCGATGGGAGAGCAGGCGGATCTTGTTGTGTAGGCCTTCGAGGCGGGCGTTGGATCGACTCGTCGAATGCACCTGATCCCTCGGATCTGAGCGATTTGCCGCGGGTGCGGGTGACGCACCCGTTCCATCCGTGGGCGGGGCGGGAGTTGGAGTTCGTTAAGCGCCGGCGCAACTGGCGGGCGGATCGCGTGTATGTGCGCGACGACGCGGGTGTGTTGGTCTCGTTGCCCGCGGAATGGACGGATGCGGTGCCGGAGGATCCGTTCGCCGTGGTGGCGAACGGCCGCGCGCCGTTCGATCTCGAGGGGTTGCTGGCGTTGGCAGAGGTGGTCGCGTCGCTGGTGGCCGCGCGGAGCTGCGCCGAGGACCGCGCCGTCCCACCGGCTAGCGCGCCGTCAAGCGATTTATGCCGTTAGTGTCAGCTGGATTTTGCCGCGTATGGACGAAGGGACGGGGTTCCGGCTGGGCAGCAACTCGAGCCGAGACATAGAGTCATTGAGCGGGTGGCGCCGTTGCGCTGTGTCGCGAGCTGCCCTCTCGGGCTTTCCGTCCGCCACTTGGCGCATAATCATCTGGACATTCTTCGAGAGGAGCGGCATGGACAGGCGGGCACGTGACGGCAAGGCGCAGGAGTTGGCGGCGTCGAGGACGCTGAACCCGCGCCCGGAGGCGGTCGTCGACGAGGGGTTCCGGGGCTCGGAGTTCTTCGACGCGCGGGATCTGGTGCAGGTGAAGTACGAGATGGTCCGCCGGGTCGAGGCCGATGGGGTCTCGGTGAGCGCGGCGGCCGACGCGTTCGGCTTCTCCCGGCAGTCGTACTACTCGGCGGCGCGGGCGCTGGCCGAGGAGGGGCTTGCGGGGCTGGTGCCGGCCAAGCCGGGGCCGCGGGGCGCGCACAAGCTGACCGATGAAGTGCTCGATCACCTCGAGGGGCTGCGGGCGGCCGATCCGGGGCTGGGCGCTGCGGCGCTGGCCGCCGCGGTCGCTGAACGGTTCGGGGTCACGGTTCATCGCCGCTCGATCGAGCGCGCGCTTGCCCGCCGGGAGGCCGCCACGCGGGGCCCGAAAAGTGGCTGACCGCGAGAACCCCAGAGCCGGAGGGGATACCGCTGCGCTGGGCGAGGCGTATGAGCAGTTGCGCGACGCGGTCCTGTCGAGCGGCGCTGGTGGCTGGCGGCTCGGGCACGGGGTGCTGTGCGCCCGCGGGATGACGGCCTGGATGACTGCGGTCGGCGAGCTCGCCCCGCCCGCCAGCTGCGCCAGCGGCGCCGCTGGCGTGGCGTCGACGTCCGCGTCCGCAAGCGACGAGCCAGCGAGCGCCGCGAGGACCGTGGCGCTGCCGGGCGCAGATCAGGTTGTCGCGGTGCTGGCACAAATGGTGCTTCCCCTCGCAGCCTGAGCTTGTCACTACCAACCGCATCGTCACTCCCGATTCCTTGTCATTACCGATTCCCCGAGGGAGACGTGATGAACGATCAGAGCAAGGTGACCGCCGATCATCTCCGCCGCGACGCGTACCTGTATGTGCGGCAGTCGAGCCTGTATCAGGTCGCCAACAACACTGAGTCCTCCCGCCGTCAGTACGACCTACGCGGCCGTGCGGTCGCGCTCGGCTGGCCCGCCGACAGCGTGATCGTGATCGACGTCGACCAGGGCCAGTCCGGCGCGTCGGCCGCTGACCGCGAGGGGTTCCAGCGGCTCGTCGCCGACGTGTCACTCGGGAAGGCCGGGATTGTGCTTGGCCTGGAATGCTCGCGGCTCGCGCGCAACAACGCCGACTGGCACCGTCTGCTGGAACTATGCTCGCTGTCGGGCACGCTGATCTGCGACGAGGACGGCCTCTATGACCCTGGGTCGATCAACGACCGCCTGCTGCTCGGCTTATCTGTACCTGATTTTCGCCCGTCTTTGACGTCGTCAACGAGCGCTTGAGCGCCGCTTCTTCGTCGTTGTCGGCGCGTTATCTGGTCGTGTCCGACGACGTCGCTAGCGTCCGCGGCGATAGGTCAAGGACGATCGAAGGCGGTGGGCGGAGTGCGGGTTCAGGCCGTGGTGCTGGCGGGCGGTGGGCGGACGTGGACGGTGCTGGGCGATGACCACATGCCGGTGGGGCCGATCGAGGAGTTCTTGGAGCATCATCGCGTTCTGGGCTCCTCGCCGAACACTGTGCGCTCGTATGCGAAGGGGCTTGAGCTGTGGTGGGCTCATCTGGCTCGGGAGGGCGTGGGCTGGGAGGACCCGTCGGTCGGGACGCTGCGCGCGTTTGTGACCTGGCTGCGCACGGGGCTGGCGTCGGCGGTCGTGTCGATCGTTCCAGAGGCCGAGACGCGCGGGCCGGCGGAGGCGACGGTGCAGGCGCGCCTGGCGGCGGTGGTGTCGTTCTATCGCTTCCAGCACGAGGTGCATGGCCGCGGCGCGGCGCTGGCGCGAGCGTCGGTGCGTCAGGTGCGGCGGGGTCGCTACCGCCCGATGCTGGCGCATCTGGAGGGCCGCCGGGAGGGGCGCGCGAGCCCGCTTCGGCTGCGCACCCCGGCGTCTGGCCCGCCGCCGGTGCTGACCCCGGCCCAGGTCGGGGCGATCCTTGAGAGCTGCGCGTGCTTTGAGCGCGAGCGGGGCGAGTGGTGTGGGTCCCTGCGCGACCGGCTGCTGTTTGAAACGCTGGCTGAGACCGGCGTGCGCCTGGGCGAGGCGCTGTGTCTTGCGCACGCCGACTGGCACGTGGGCCGCGGCCAGACGCCGCTGATCGAGGTCGTGCCCCGCGAGCATCCACACGGGCAGCGCACTAAGGGCGGGCGGCCGCGGCGGATCTACGTGTCTGACACGTTGGAGCGGCTGTACTCGGACTACCTGTGGCTGCTGGCCGACTTGGCGGATCAGGCGGGGCGGGCGCTGGCCGACGACTGGTTTGTGTTCGTGAACCTTCAGCGTGAGCCGCGGTTTGCGCCGATGCGGCCCGAGAGCGTTTACTCGCTTCTCGGTCGTCTGCGTCGCCGGCTCGGCGACGCGGTGCCGGACGGCTTCACGCCACACTGGTTTCGCCACACGCACGCGACCGCGCTGCTTCTGGCCGGGGTGCCTGAGCACGTGGTGATGCGGCGGCTGGGCCATGCTGACATCCAGACCACGATCGACCTCTACGGCTGGGTGACCGAAGACGCCGAGCTGCGCGCGGTGGCCGGCTGGAGGGCCTTCTGCGAGGGCTGGAGGCTTGGCGATGGATGACCGCCTGCACCCATCGCGAACGCCGAGCGGGTTCTCGCCCGAGATGGCCACGGCGATCGGCGAGCAGGTCGCGATCGAGTTCGCGCTCTCGGCGGGGGTGATCGACTTCACCGAGCCGCCGTTCTCGGAGGTGACCTACGCGTATCGGGCCCGGCCGGCTGCGCGCATCGCGCTTGACGGGCTGCCGGAGTCCATGCGCCATGAGCTTTCGTGGTGGCTTTGGTCGCTTCATGTCGGCGGGGAGCGGGTCAACTCCTGGTCGCTGCTGGGTTGGGTGAGGCTGGCCGCGACGCTGGCGGCCGATCCCGCGCGCGAGGTCTGCTCGTTCGCCGACCTGACGGTCGAGGAGTGGATTTTGGCCGGGCGGCGGCAGTTCTATGACCGTCACGGCCGCCTGCCGGGCGCGTGGTTTGAACACAACCACCGGGCGGCGATCGCGCGGCTGTGCGCCGCGGTCCAGCGCGCCTATGGCGCGGGCCGGTGGTGGCGGTCAGATGTGTGGGAGCCGCGACGCGACCCGCGGATCCCGCTACGCGAGCACGAGGCGCTGGGCAACTACAGGCTGCGCTTCGCCGAGATCAAGCAACCGTGGCTGCGCGAGGCGATCAAGTGGTTCTTCGCCTGCGCGCTGGAGCAGGGCGTGCTGGCGTGGCCCACGCTGCCCGGCTACCGCACCTACCTGGGAAGCTACTTCTCGCAGTTCCTGATCGAAGCCGGGATCGACGATCCGCGTCTGGCGTGCTCGGAGACCGAGCTACGCGGCGTCGCGCTCTCCCTGCTGTCGTATCTGCGCGGCCGCCGCGGCCGCGGCGGCCGGCCGCTGTCTGGCACGAGCGTCGGTCTTGCCCAGAGCGCGGTTCAGGGGCTCTACCTGTTCATGGCCGACCACCGGCACGAGGCCGCGAAGGCGCTCGGCGAGCCGCGGTGGGTCGAGCTGACCGACGCGCACGCGCGGCTGTGGCGGGCGGGCGAGTTCGTCCGCCGTGATCGTGGCACCGGCCCGGCCGACTACATCGATCCCGAGGCGCTCGCTCGGATCGTCAGCCACCTGGACATCCTCGCGCTGGGTCGCGATCAGACCGAGACTGTGGTCGTCGGCGGGGAGCGGCGCGAGGTTCAAGGGCGCGGCGACCCGCAAGCGATGCGCGCGTTCCTGTTGGAGGTGCTGACCGGCCGGCGGATCAACGAGATCCTGCTGATCGACCCCGAGCCGCTGATCCCGCTGCCCGGGATCGACACCCGCAACGACAGCGACCCCGACGCGTTGGTCGCCCGGCTGCGCTACCGCCAGACAAAGATCGACGGAGCGCCCGACACGATCCTGGTCGAGCGCGAGGTCGTGAACATCGTCTGCGAGCAGCAGCGCTGGCTGCGGGAGCATCTGGCCGCGATCAACCCGGCTTCGCCGCCTGAGCCGCGGTATCTGTTCGTTGCCTGGCAGTCCAACCGCAGGGGCACGCAGCCCTATAGCGCGCACACGCTGCGCGACCGGCTGCACGGGCTCGCGCGGGAGCTTCAGATCCGCGACGAGCACGGCCGGCTGGTCGACTTTCAGCGCACCCACCGGATGCGCCACACCCGCGCGACCGAACTGCTCAACCGCGGCGCGCCGATCCACGTCGTGCAGCGCTACCTCGGCCACCTGTCACCCGAGATGACGATGCGCTACGCCGCGACGCTACCCAAGACCCACGAGCGGGAGTTCTTGCGCTTCAAAAAGCTCGGTCGCGACGGCCGCGAGCTGGGTCTGGACCCCGCCGACATCTACGAGATGGTGCAGCTCTCGCGCCACACCGACCGGATCCTGCCCAACGGCGTGTGCCTGCTGCCGCCGGTCAAGCGCTGCGAGCGCGGCAACGCGTGCCTGACCTGCGATCACTTCGCCACCGACGCGCGCCACCTGCCCGAGCTCGAGGTTCAGCTGGCCGAGACCGACGCACTGATCGAGCGCCGCCGTGCCCAGCACCTGCAGCGCACCGGCCGCCAGATGACCGATGACAACGTGTGGCTTGAGCAGCGCCTGGCCGAGAGCCGCTCGCTCGTGTCGATCGTCGCCGCGTTGCAGGCCGCCGAGGAGGGTCAGGCGGTGCGTGGCGCGGGGGTCGCCGGCAGGGCCAGCCAGCCACCCGAGACAGGCGGCGAAGACCAAAGGCGGCCTGGTGAGCTCTGAGCGCCGTGCCGAGGTGCTGCGCCAGGCCGCGCAGACCAAGCACGCCGCCGCGACCAAGCGCGCCGAGGTCGCGCTGCGCAAGCTGATCAAGTCCGGCGCGCAGATCAACTTCCGCGCGGTCGCGACGGCCGCCGGGGTGTCGGTCGACTTCCTCTACCGCCACCCCGAGCTACGTCACCGGATCGAGCACCTGCGCGACCGCCAGAACAGCGCGCCCGCGCCAGCAGCCGCCACCGCGCAGCCCGGCCCTGATGCGCGCGGCGTCGTCGTCGCGCTTACCGCCAGGCTTCGCGAGGCCCGCGGCGAGGTCGCCGAGCTCAAGGCGCAGCTGGCCACCGCGCACGGCGAACTGCTTGCGCTGCGCCGCCAGCTCCCCCAAGCCCTCCGCTCAGCCGACAAGGAGCCGTGACCTGTGACAGACCAGACCCCCAGCAACGTCATCGCGCTGCACCCCGCGGCCGAGGACTGGCCCGCCCCGCCGCGCCCGACGGCGTTCACCGGGCTGGCGGGTGAGATCGCGCGGGCGATCGAGCCCCACAGCGAGTCAGACCCGCTGGCGATCCTGGCCCAGCTACTGGTCTGCTTCGGCTCGGTGATCGGCCGCGGGGCGCACTACGCAGTCGAAGCCACCGAGCATCACGCAAACGAGTTCGTCCTGTTGATCGGACCCAGCGCCAAGGCCCGCAAGGGCAGTTCGTGGGATCACGTGCAGCGGCTCTTCGCCGAGGTCGACCCAGACTGGGTCGAGCGGCGGATCGTGTCAGGTCTCTCCAGTGGAGAGGGTGTCATCTGGTCAGTGCGCGACCCCGACACCACCACCGGCGTCCGCGCCCGCGCGCAAGACGACCAGGACAGTCAGGACAAGCGACTGCTGGTGCTCGAGGCCGAATTTGCCTCGGTCCTCAAGATGGTCGCCCGCGACGGCAACACGCTTTCGCCCATAGTTCGCTGTGCCTGGGATGGAAAGCCACTACAGGCGCTGACCAAGAACAGCCCGGCCCGCGCGACGGGTGCACATATCTCGATCGTTGGACATGTCACAGCCGATGAACTCGTCAGACTCTTGAACGCGACCGAGGCCGCCAACGGCTTCCTGAACAGGTACCTGCTGTTCATGGTGCGCCGCTCAAAGCTGCTGCCGGAAGGAGGCAGCATCGATGAGGTCGACTGGCAGCCACTGCTCCGCAGGCTTCGCGCCGCGATCGACACTGCACGGCGCCGTGGCCGCCTGGGCTTCGACGAGCATGCCCGCCGGAGCTGGTGGGAGCTCTACCCCCAGCTGACCGAGCCCCAGGATGGGCTGGCCGGCGCCGTGTGCGCCCGCGCCGAGGCGCACGTCGTGCGCCTCGCGCTCCTATACGCACTGCTCGACCAGGCCGACAAGATCGGGCTGCCACACCTCGACGCGGCGCTCGGCCTGTGGGAGTACGCCGCCGCCTCCGCCCGCTGGGTGTTCGGCGACTCGCTCGGCGACCCCCTCGCCGACGAGATCTACCGCGCCCTGCTCGACGAGCCAGACGGTCTCACCCGCTCGCAGGTCCGCGACCTGTTCAGCCGAAACCGCCGCTCCAAAGACATCGCCCAAGCGCTGCAGCGGCTCGCCGCCACCGGTCGCGTCCACGCCGAGCGCCACCACCAGCGAGGACGCCCCGCCGAGCTGTGGCGCGCCCGCCACGACCAGCCAACCGGCTCCTGACCGCCCGCCGGCCCCACCGATTCCAGGACCTACGGTCGTGACTGGAGTTCGGTCGTTTATCGCGTATGGCGTTACAACGTTGCGGTCATATCTTCAACGATCTCAGCAGGGAAAAGCCGCGCGATCAGGCTCGACATACGGATAATTGGGCCTGAAGGGCACGATCTCCGAGGCGGAGCTTCACTTCATCCGCGCCCGGCTGCAGGGCGGGCTGCTCGCCAAGGCCGCCCGCGGCGAGCTGCGCGTCAGACTGCCCGTCGGGCTGGTGTATGACCAGCTCGACAACGTGACACTGGACCCGGACGCGAGCGTGCGCGCGGCGATCGAGTACCTGTTCAAGTGTTTCGAGCAGACCGGCTCGGCGCACGCGGTCGTCAAGCAGTTCGCCGCCGAAGGGCTCAAGTTCCCCGGCCGCCACGGTGTCGGCGGGCCGCACGCCGGCGAGCTGTACTGGAAGCCGCTGCGGCACGACATGGTGCTGTTCACCCTGCACAACCCGCGCTACACCGGCGCGTACTTCTACGGACGACGCAAGACGTTCACCGACATCGACGGTCGCACTCGCACTGTGGTCAAGCCGCGCGATCAATGGACAGTGCTGATCTGTGACGCGCACCCGGGATTCATCACCTTCGAGCAGTACGAGCAAAACCAACAGACACTCACTGCCAACGCCGCCGCCCACAGCGACGAGGAACGCCGCGCCGGCCCCGCCCGGGAAGGACCCGCACTTCTGCAAGGCCTCGTTCTCTGCGGCAAGTGCGGCAAGCGGATGACCGTCAACTACCACGCGCGCTGCAACGGCGAGCTGGTGCCCAACTACCACTGCTCGCGCGAGGGGATCGCGACCGGCACCCCGCCATGCCAGACGATCAACGGCGCCGGCATCGACGAAGCGATCGCCACGCTCGTGCTCGAACAGCTCACGCCATTGGCGATCGAGACCGCGCTCGCCGTCTCCACCGAGCTCGCTCAGCGCGCCGCCGATGCGGACCGGATCCGCCAGATGGGCGTGCAACGCGCCGAGCACGCCACCGACGCCGCACGCCGCCGCTACCTCGCGGTGGACCCGACCAACCGGCTCGTCGCCGACCAGCTCGAGGCCGACTGGAACGCCAAGCTGCGCGAACTCGCCGACGCAAAGGACGAGTACGAGCGCGCCACCGAGGCCGGCAACCGGCCGCTCACCGACGAGCAGCAGACCCGGATCCGGGCGCTCACGACCGACCTCCCGACGCTCTGGAGCAACCCGGCGACCCCGATGCGCGAACGCAAGCGCCTGATCCGGCTGCTGCTCACCGATGTCACGCTCATCGACGCGGGCGAGCAGATCACCGCGCACGTCCGCCTCTCAGGCGGCCAACAACACACACTGCAGCTGCCACGGCCACTGCGTGCGTGGGAGCAGCACACCACGCCACCCGCGACGATCACGATGATCGAGCAACTGCTCGACGAGCACACCTACGACGAGGCGGTCGAGATCCTTAACCAGCGCGGGCTGACCGGCGGCTGGGGCAAGCCGTTCACCGTCACCTCGCTCACCCAGCTCTGCAAGAACCGCGGCATCCCGTCCCACCGCGACCGCCTCCGCGCCCAGGGGATGCTCACGCTCGAGGAGATCGCCACGCAGTTCGGCGTCACCACCGACACGATCAAGATCTGGCAGCGCCGCGGCCACATCACCGGCCGCAGGATCGACGGCCGCCGCCTCCACCTCTACCACCCCGGCCAGACCCGCCCGCCCGACGGCCGACAACGCCACCAACCCACGGCCCGCCCAACTCTCGCCGCTACCCGTCATCATCGTCCCAGTCCCGCCGCCGACAGCATCACCACTACAAACACACCAGGAGGTGCAGTATGAAACGCACTCGTTGTGGGATCGCCGTCTTCGATCGCCGAGATCGTCACGTACACGCCACGCACCGGCCGGAACGGCAGCGCGTCGGCGGAGACGCGCACGCGCGGACTCACGTGGGTCTGAAACGGCGTGAACCATCCGAGAAAGGGACGCTCGGCCAGCCCGGCCTCGGGTCGGCGGCCCTGCTGAAACGCGCTCCATGACAACTCCAGCCACTCATCGGTCGCGCGCTGGACAGGATCCCGGAGCAGGTAGTTGACGAGATAGTGCACGTCGGCGGAAAACCGGATCGGCGTGAAACGCCACGCGTGCGCACTCTGGCGTGCACACCCACCGATCACCGTGCAGCACCCCCGGTAGCGCTAGGTTCTCCGGTCGATGGTCGAGCTGGTGGTACTCGTTGTACACCCGGTGATGACTCGGCTCCGGGATCCGCGCAAAACTGAACCACGATCTCCGTGCTCGCACGCCGCGACCGTACCACGCGCACGGGATCACGCCGGCGCCGGAGACGGAGAGAGCAACCGCGTGTCCGCGCTGGGGCCGACAGCGCCGTGGACCTCTCGGAGATATACGCTCTCGACGTGACGACGATCGCCGAGGGACGGCCGCTGCTGACCGGTCTGCAGCTGCCCGAGGCGCCACGCTGGCACGAGGGCCGATTATGGCTGTCGGACATCCGCGGCGGCCGGGTCCTTTCGCTGGCTATCGGGGACGAGCCGCGAATCGAGGCGGAGTTCCACGAGCCGTGCTCGGGGCTCGGCTTCCTCCCCGACGGAACCGTGATCGTGGCGCTCATGCAGAGCTCGCGGATCATGCGGGTCGGCTCCACCGGCGTGTCGCTGCACGCCGATCTGGCGGCGCTGCCGGGCACCCACCTCAACGACATGATCACCGACGCGCACGGCCGGGCGTACGTCGACCGGCTCCACTATGGCGTTGCCTGGACCGACCTGGAGATGCTGCCTGACGGCCAGCGCCGCTTCCCCTTCGACATCGACTACTCGACCCCGCCTGAGGTCACCGACTCGCTCGTGCTCGTCGAAGCCGACGGCAGCTCTGCCCGCGTGGTCGCCGACAGCCTGCTCGGCCCCAACGGAATGGCGATCTCCCCGGACGGCCGGCGGCTCGTCGTCGCCGAGTGGCGGACGAACCGGATCACCGAGTTCGACGTCGATTCCCAGAGCGGATCGCTGTCGAATCACACCGCGCTGCGCGGCGTCGGCGACCGCCGGCCCGACGGTCTGTGCCTCGACCAGGCCGGCGCCGTGTGGTTCGCCTCGCCGCACGGCGGTGAGTGCGTCCGGATCCTCGACGGCGCGGTCACCGATGTTGTGCGCCCGGTCGTTGGCGAGCGAGTGCTGGCATGCGCACTCGGCGGCGAGGACCGCCGCACGCTCTTTCTGATGACCGACCGCAAGCCCGAGAACAGCAGCGGATCTGTCGAGGGCGTCCGCGCGGCCGTCCCGGGCGCCGGCAACCCATGACGACGCCGGCGAGCGTGCGGGCGCCGGGCGACCTGTGCCGCTATGGCCTTCCGACCGGCTCATGGCCGCCGGGCATGCCGCCCGATGGGTGCTTCTACCGGCGCCTCGCGGCTGACGTGGAGCGGCACGGATTTGATCTTCTCTTCGACGGCGACCACCTCTGCATGCACAACCCCAACCCTGATCCCCTGGCGATCCTGGGGACCTATGCCGGCGCGACCGAGCGCGTGCTGCTCGGCACCGGAGCGCTGCTGCCGGCGCTGCGCGCGCCGGTGGTGATGCCCAAGCAGCTCGCGACAATCGACTACGTCAGCGGCGGGCACCTGATCGTCGGCGTCGACGTCGGCGGAGAGATCGAGCAGGAATGGCGCGCGATGGAGATTCCGCGTGAACGACGCGGAGCCCGCACCGACGAGGCGCTCGCACTGCTGCGAGCCTTCTGGAGCACGGAGGAGCTCGCCTTCGACGGGCAGTTCCGGCGCGTCCACGGGGTGACCAGCTCGCCACGACGGCTGGTGCGCCTACAGCGCGTCGACCGGCCGGGGCGCCGCAGGATCGACACCATCGCCCACCTGCGCGACCACGACATGGACGACTACCGCATCTCCTACGAGATTTTCACCTACGTCAGCGACTCCCACGAGCACGCCCGCACGATGGCCGGTCAAGTCCTCGGGAAGCGCTACAGCCATGAGTTCGACCACTTTCTCGACGCGTTCTGCGCCGTCGGCACCCCGGACCACGTCGCCGAACGCTCCCAGCAGTTCCGCGACGCCGGCGTCCACGACTTCCTCCTCGTGCCGCTGTGCCCGTGGAGCAGTACACCGAGCAGATCCAGCGGATGGCCGCCATCCTCCACACCGACACGACCAGGTCCGCGTGACGGTCGGCGGGCACGAGCGCAACCGGGAGCATAGATCGCGGTGACGTCTGCGCCGACTTCAGCCAACACTGGGTTTCAGAGCTCGTGCGACGTCGCGGACCGAGCGCGGTGAAGTTCGGGATTCTGTTTCGGCCCCAGGACCCGCCCGACGCTGCGGGCATCGTGAACCGCTGGCAGGAGGTGCTGGAGGCCGCCCAGGTCGCCGAAGAAGCCGGCTTTGACGGGGTGTTCTTGCCCGAGCACCACATGATGGACGACGGTTACCCGCCGTCGCCGTGGGCCGGGCTGGGAGCGATCGCCGCACGCACCAGCCGGATCGAGATCGGGACGACGGTGTTCCTGCTGGGGCTCCGTCACCCGATCCACTCGGCCGAAGACGCCGCGATGGTCGATGTCATCTCGGGCGGGCGGCTGCGGTTGGGGTGTGGATTGGGCAACTTCGCGCCGGAGTTCGAGCTCTATGGGTGGAATAAACGCGAGCAGGTCTCCCGATTTGAAGAGGCGATCGAGGTCCTGCAGCGGGCGTGGAAGGGGGAAGAACTCGACCATCATGGCCGGCACTTCGTCGCGCAGGGTCGCGTGCGTCCCCGCCCGATCGCGGCCGAACTATGGCTGGGGGCAACGACCGCGGCCGGCGTTCGCCGCGCCGCGCGCTTCGGCTGCCCGTGGGTGATGGGCCCGTTGCAGCGACGCGAGCTGGTCCTCGAGCTGACCCGGCTCTACTGGGCCACCGGACGCGAAGCCGGCACCGGGGGCAAGCTCGGAGTCGTGCTGCTGCGAGACGGCTTCGTCGCCGACTCCCTCGACGAGGTACAACGGGTCTGGTGGCCGAGCCTGGCCGAGGAACACTGGAGCTACTTCTCCACCCTGCCGCGCTTCACCGGCGAGCGAACCGGCCCCACCTTCGACGGCATCACCTCCGCGCAGGACCTGGACTTCGACCGCCATCGCGAGAACCGCCTGATCGTGGGCAGCCCCGGCGACTGCATCGCTCAGATCCGTCAGTTCGCCGACGAGATCCACACGGATTACCTCGTCATGACCTTCCGCGTCTCACACGGTCCGGCGTTCGCCCGCGAGATCGAATGCATACGCCGATTCGGAGCCGAGGTGATACCGACGTTCCGATAAGTCCCGGCGGCCAGATTCCGGGGACGCCACAACCGATCGCCCGGGGCCAGACCGATGCGCACACTCGCACTAGTCATTCGGCCGGCACGATCGATTGCTCCTCGAGGCAGTGGGTCGGAAGTCCGATCGAGGGCATGTCGCCTAACTTCTTCACCCTGCAGCTGCCGCCAAGCGCTCCCGGAGGCACGATCGGGAGTTCGAGTCCGTGTAGGTCCCACGTCTACTATGAGACGTGCGATTACACCCAAAACCTCCCCGACCCGGTGGCGACCCTGGTGTGGGGGGCGGTCCAGGACACGTGTAACTACAACGGTCGTCCCGCCACTCAGTGGACGTACGGCGACCCCAGCCAGGGCATACGAGCATGCGACCTCGGGGTCAATCCGGCGACGAGCGTCTATCTGCCCGGGGGAGCGGCGAACGGCTGGAATTTCACCAATTGCACCGGCAACCCGGTGATTGATCCGTCATCGTCGAACGGACCCGTTCCGTGCTCGAAATCGGGGCTGGCGACGATGGGCGCGAACGGCGCCATGCAGCTAACCGCGTCGGTTACAGTCCCGCGCAGCTTCGCGATCAGTGGCGCGACGCTGGAAGCTAACCGGACGCTGTACGAGCCAAACGGCGCCGGCGAGCTGCTGTCGCGGTCAGCCAGCGGCAAGGGGAGTTCGCCGGGGTCCGGCCACGGACTCGGCGCCGTCCGGCTCACGCTCGCGAAGGGCGAGAAGCCCGGCGGGTCGGGTGGAAAGCTGCTGATCAGCTCGGCGGGTGAGCCGGCGGCGTCCCTCAAGCTACAACCCCGCGCTACGCCGAATCCGTCATCGCAGCTGACGACCATCCAGCTCGCGCTCAATCGTGTACAGGTCGCGATCCCTGAGGCCTGCGAGCAGCTGCCCGCGGCAGTGTCGATGACGAGCCCGCAGTTCGTGCTTGACACTTCGCTGGCTCTGAGCAACGGCCACCAAACGAAGACCTTCTCGATACCCGGGTTGGCCCGATGGCGCGGGGCACCGGACCGTCCGTTGCCACGCCGACCTACGTCACGTCTGCTCGGTCAAGACAAGGATTGCCGTTTGTAGCCCTTTGCGGATACGGCAGGAGCTTCTCCCGAGCGCGGGTAGTCGTGACGCATAGCGATTAACTCGGTAGTGTTGCAATCCGTGAGACCCAAGGACGCCGTGAGATCATTGGCGATCGCAGCGATCGTGGGGCTAGTGGTCGCAAGCACAGCGTGGGCTGCTGTAGCAAGAACTGTGAGCGCGCACGCCGCGGGCCAGAAGCCTCATCTCAGCGAGCAGCGCATCCGGCGGATCGCTGAGCGCTGGGCAACGAGGATGGAAGACCCCACGCCTATCCTGGTTCAGCACAGCGAAGGCACGCGCCGGAAGGCGAACCTGATCGCCGCAGACGACCTCATTGGGGGCAAGGAGGGCGAAGCGTGGTCCTACCTGATCGCGGAGCGCGGGCATTTTGTGGACCGCTATTCGTCCTACGGCGTGCGCGAGCCGCGGAGCGGCTACGCTCCCTCCGGTTCCGTTCTTGAGCTGATTGTCAATGCTCGGACCGGTGAGATCAGCGACCTCGGCCTGGGTAACCGGTATCCGGATCTTGCGAGGCTCGGACCGGTGCGCACAGACGTACGACGTTCCAAGCCGAGCGGCCAGAACGCGCACACAGTCCGCTAGATCAGCGACCAGGAGTGCCAGAAGCTCCCGCTTAGATCGATAAGCACCGGCTGGCGTGCTCACTGCTGTGTCGTCGCCATTGCCATCGTCCGGCCGAGCGAGTTCATGGGTGTAACAAGCGATCGTGGCGCTCGGATGCCCGGAGTTCGATATCCGCCCTTCAGGCGGCGGATCTATCTGCCGGTGTTCGCCCCGGAAGGGGCGGGGCTGAGCCTGGCCAGGCATAGCCGAGGGGTTGCTTTCCGGCAAACGCGGTCCGGCTGTGGAAAGCCGACAGTAGCCCTAGCGTCTGGCTCTGGGCGCTGTCGCCCGCGACGCTTTGCGTTGCCCATCGGTCGCTGGTAAAGACTCGGTGCTCTACCGTCGCAGCACGATGGGAGGGACGGAACCCAGCGTCGTTCCGACGACAGCGGTCAGGTTCAGTCGGGGTCAGAACTCACGACTGGGTCTTCGGTGGTGGCGCCGGTGGTCAGATCGACGGTGAACGATCGGGTGGTCCCGGGTGGGTCAGACCCCGTCATGAACAGCTTGCTTCCCAGGATGCCTGTGACTTCGAGGTCGTCTGCGATCGTTGTGTGGGTCTCCCATGCCTTGCCGGTGACGCCCCACGCGACGATGTCTGTGAACCAGAGGAACAGCACGAGGTTGATGTACCCGATGCTGACCGGAGGCTTGACGATCGGGACTGGCAGCGTCTCCCAGTCAGTCGGTTCATCCACCGCGACTCGGTATCCGGTGCCCTTGGACACCACGACAATCGATCTGCGATCTGGCATCGCGACAGCATGCGATCGGCCGCCATCCGGGTACAAGCCGCCATCGGCGAACACGCCGATCCACGGCTTGTCGCCGGCCGGTTGAACGCCAACGATCAGACCGTCGCTTTCGCCGGTCCGGTGCCCGCCCGGAAACCAGAACGTCCGCTCCGCTGGCACATCGGTCAACCCGGCCGGACCGAACTCGAACTCCCCAGCGAACGTCCGGTCGCACTCAACATCCCAACGAACCGCCTTGCGGCCGATCACGACCCGGAGACGCGCAGCGCCAACTGTGAGTTCGAAGGAACCGGCCGGGTTCTCCAGCCAGTGCCCGTCGCGGAACGACCGCAGGTCAAGCGCGATGTAGTTCCCCGGATCTCGACCGACCGCACCGTCAAACGGGACCCGGTAGCGTCTTCTTCCGCGACCGCCCACAAGATTCCGGCCAGGCCCGAAGTGACGCCGTGCGCGTCTGGATGGCTCGTGATGTGCACCTGATGGCCGATGTGCTCCCGCAGCGCTCGGAACGCGTCGTCGAACGTAAACCGCTGGCCTTGTTCGGTCACGACCTCAGTATCTCGCCCCGCCGGTTCAAGCCGCGGCACTTAGCAGATGAGGGACATCGAACGACGCTGTCCGGCGAGCACGATGGCGATCGCTTCAATCAATGGCCCAGGCCGACATCGGGCCACCGCTTCGGCGACCAAACGTAATCTCGCGTCGACGGGGGTCGCGAGCAACCAGACCGGTCGGGGGCCGCTACCGCCGCGCTATTGCTTCCTCGTGAAGGCAATCACGAGCTCCACACGAGTTTGGCGGCGACCCGTCCGCTGAGGGACGAGTGCTTCCGTTCACGCCGGCGTCTGTACACGACCGTGCCCTGACGTCGGCCGGGTGGCAACCCTTCGGCCTCTGCACCGGTGATGTTTGGCTGGTGCGGGACAATTTCGCAACATGGGGGCAGGTCATCTGGATTCCGTCGCGGCGGGCCCCGGCGCGCACGGGTACCGAACGGTCACGCAGTTGGCGTCGAGCCGGGTCGGCGTGGCCCCGCCGGCGCCGCTTTCGAGCTTCGTCGGGCGCCGCGCCGAGCTTGAGACGGTCGCCGCACTGCTCGCTGAGCACCGGCTGCTGACACTCACCGGCACCGGCGGGATCGGCAAAACCCGGCTCGCGATCGAGGTCGTTCGCTCCGGCGCGCGGCATCAGCGGAGCGGCAGTGTGTGGGTGGACCTGGCCTCAGCCGGCGACGCCGCCGACGTTGATGCCGCGCTGCTCAGCGCGCTCGAGCTGACTCGCGGCCCGGGGGCGGCGCCGATCGAGGTGGTGGTCGGCAACCTCTCCGCCCGTCGCGCGCTCCTGATCTTCGACAACTGCGAGCAGGTCATCGACGCGGTCGGCGAGCGTACTCGCCAGATCCTGCAGCGCTGTCCTGAGGTCAAGGTCCTCGCGACGAGCCGGGTGCCGCTCGGCCTGAGCGGTGAGGCGACGTGGGTCGTGCCGCCGCTGTCGCTGAAAGCGAGCCCTTGGAGTGAGGACACCGACGCCGCCGCGTTGTTCGTCTCTCGAGCGCGGGCGGCGGTCGGCGAGCTCGCGCTGACTCGCGAGGAGCTCGAAGTCGTCGAGGAGATCTGCCTGGCGCTCAACGGGGTTCCGCTCGCGATCGAGCTCGCGGCCGCGCAGCTCCGTGTCACTTCGCTCGATGAGATTCGCGACCGGCTCGGGGACCGACTTGAGCTGCTTGCAGGCGGGCCGCGACTCGAGCACGCGCGCTACCGCGCCGTGCGCGCTTCGATCGACTGGTCTTACCAGATGCTCGGTGAACGCGAACGCGTCCTGTTCCGTCGGGTGTCGGTGTTTGCGGGCGGCTGGGACCTCGACGCGCTCCGCGCGGTTTGCGGCGTGGATGGTCTCGAGCAACTGGTGCTCCATTCGATCGTGCTCGTTGACCGCTCGGGGCCTCGCACGCGCTACTCGTTGCTCGAAGCGATCCGCCAGTACGCACACGAGCGACTCGTAGAAGCGGGCGAGGCGGAAGACGCTGCCGATCACCACGTCGCGTACTTCCTCGCGCTGGCCGCGACCGCCGACCGGGAGTATTGGGCGGTCGATGCCAACCGGCGCGCGATCCTCGACCTCGAGGCCGCGAACTTCGCATCGGCACTCGTGTACTGCTGCGCTGCCGGCGACGCTCGCGCGCTCGAGCTGACCGGGCACCTGGCCACGTACTGGCGCGAGATCGGCGCGATGGAGCAGGCAACGGAGGCGGTGGCGCGCGCTCTTGACGCTGCCCCGGTCACGCCTTCACCGGCCCGCGCGCTCGCGCTGATGTGGCACGGCTGCTTCGTGTTTCACACCGGCGACTTCGCGCGTGCGCTCGAGCTCTTCTCGCGCTGCGAGCAGATGCTCGAGCGGGCGCCCTCGGCGCGCGCCGGCGCCTGGGTTGCCGGACTGCGCGCAACGATTACCTCGGTGATTGATCCAGCGGTGTGCGAGCAACCGCTCGAAAGCGCCTACTCGCTCGCCGGCGAGGCGGACGACGAACTGCTCGCGTCGTACCTCCTCGTCGCGCTGATGATCGCGCAGGACTGCCGTGACGACATGGAGGGGGTCCGGCGGACCGCTGTCCGCGCCGCCGCCGGCGCGCGCTCGATTGGACATGAGCTCCCGTTGCGCTGGGTGGCGTGGAGCACCGCGCGGCAGGCACTGCTGGCCGGAGACCTCGAGAGATGCGAGCAGCAGCTGAGAGTCGCGCTGGAGCTCAGCGGCGAACACGATCCGGAGGCAGGCTGCGGGACCGCCGCGCTGCAGGCGCTCGCCGCCATCTACGAAGGCAACGTTGAACTCGCGCGTGAGCGTGCCGCCTACGCCGATCAGCTCGCACGCGCCGGCGGCGCGTACTGGATCGGAACCGGAAACGTGGCCACCGCGGCGGGGTTCCTCGCCCTCGCCGAAAGGGACCTCGACGGGGCTCGGCGCCACGGCGAGCGGCTGGTGGCATGGCAGGGAGGCGGCGTCCACCTTCCAGTCCATGGCCACGAGCTACTGCTGCTTGCCGCGCTCGCGGCGAGCGACGAAACCGAGACCCGAGTTCACGCCTCGGCGCTCGCCGCGCTGTCTGAGCAAGTCGGCAACCGCCGTGCCGCCGCGCTTGCCCGCTACGGGGTCGCGGCCACCGCTCTGTTGGCGGGCGATCCGGCCACGGCCGGATCGCTGGCCGCCGAGGCGATGGATCTCCAAATGCAGGGCGGATGGATACCGGGTGCGATCGACTCGCTCGAGCTGATCGCTGCGAGCGAGCACGCGTGCGAGCACCCGGAACGAGCCGTGATGCTCGCCGGCGCGGCCGCGGGCGCGCGCGCCAAATGCCGCATCTTTCGGCTCACGCCGCCCCTCGCTGGTGCGGAGGAGTCGATCGACTCAGGAAACCCGGAACTCGAGCTGAGCGAGGCGCTCGTCTACGCGCGCGCCGCCGCCGGTCGGCACTCGAGGCCGGACCACGGCCCTGCGAGCCTCACGCCCGGCGAGCGCGTGGTCGCGCGGCTCGCGGCCGACGGGCTCTCGAACCCCGCGATCGCCGCGCAGCTCGTGATCACACGCGCGACGGTCAAGACACACCTCAGCCACGTGTACGCGAAGCTCGGGATCAGCGGCCGCGGCGAGCTGCGCACCTAGCCCGAAACGAGCGTTATGAGATGGCGGCTTGTGCCCTTCACCGTCAATCGCAAGGTCACGGTCTCGCTCCCATTCGAGTTGTTCGCCAACAGCCTGAGGACGGCTGACTCGTGAGCCCCGTTGCCGAGCGCTTGAAGCGCTGGCTTGGGCACGGGCACCGTGAGCGTCAACGCCACGCCGACTCGGATCGTCGCGCTCACCGCTGAGAGCTTCATGACGCGCGTGGGGTGGTGTTTGCGCGTGATCGTCAGTCGTCCGGTGAGCCTCAGCCTCGCCGCCTGGTTGCAGCGGGCGACGAGTGCGATCAGCTGGCTGCCCTGCTTCCCCGTCCGGGGCTTGCCGACCGTGAGAGTGCACGACGGCGGCGTTTTGCCCGCGCCGGCAGCGGTGAAGGTGGCCGTGACGGTCTCGTCGGCGCGGACCTTGATCGCGCACGTGCCCGTACCAGAGCAGCCGCCGCCGCTCCAGCCTGTGAATCTCGAGCCCGCGGCGGCGGTTGCGGTCAGAGTGACGGCGGTCCCATCCGCATAGGCCTTTGCACAGCTCTCCCGACAGGAGAGACCCGAGCCGGTCACGGTGCCGTGGCCGGTGCCTGCGATCGTCACCGTGAGCGTGTGCTCGAGCGTGCCGGTGCCGGTGAGTGCCACGTTCATTACGCCCACGCTCACACCGTCGCTGCCCACCGCGTCGCTAGGCACCTGGAGCGTCGCACTGCGTGCGCCGGTCGCGCTCGGGTCGAACGCGATCATGGTCGTGCAGCTGTGGCTCACCGCCACGGTCGCTCCGGAGCATGTGTCCGAGCTCGTTGTGAAATCGCCTGCATTGGCGCCAGCGACCGTCAGCGTGCCGAGTTGTAGTGGGGCGGTGCCAGTATTGGAGATCGTCACCGGTTGGGCGGTGCTTGGGTCGCCCACGAGCTGATCGCCGAACTGGGGCGTGCCCGGGGTGATGTTGATCGCGGGGGCGGTGCCGTCCACGTTGAACGTGAGTACAGATGTCCCTGTGAGCACGGCGTTGCCGCCGATCTGAGTGGTGTACGCGTCGTTGGGAACCGACAAGGTCGCGTCCGGCATCCCCGGGGTCAGCGGTCGCGCCGAGACGTCAACCGTGCACGAGCCCCCCGGCGTGAGCGTCTGGTGCGAGCACAGATCGCCGCCGACGGTGAAGTCGTTCGGGTCGGCCCCGCCCAGTGCCAGCGCTCCGAGATCGAGGTTGGCGTCGCCCGGATTCGAGATCGTGACCACTTGCGCTGGCGCTGTGGTGCCGACCTGGACGTTGCCGAAGCTGGGCTGGGATTCGGTTTTGGGAATGATCTGAGGCGCCGTGGCGGTGCCGCTGAGAGGCACCTCAATGTTGTCCGCCGCGTTCGACGCTTCGATGTTCAGGAACGCTTGGCGAAAGCCGGTGTTCGTCGGGACGAACACGATCCCGATCTTGCAGCTGCCTCCGTTGGCGGCCAGCACCGTTCCCTGCTGGCAGGTGCCACCGGTGCTCGCGAAGTCGAGGTAGTTGTTGCCACTGATCCCCCACTGATGGTTGGCATCCGGCCCGATCGTCGTCGCTGTGTTGCCGGTGTTTGTGACCGTGAACGGGACGCCGAGGCTCACGCCGCCCAGCGACTGATTCGGAAATACGTACGACGAAGGGCTAACCTGAAGCACGACGGTCGGCGGCGTCGCGGTCACGTCGACCGTGTTGCTCGTGCTCCCCGAGAAGCCACTGCCGCCGTTGTAAACCGCGGTGATCGTGTGCTCCACGCCCGCGGCGCTATAGCTCTGCTGACACTGCGCGCTTCCATCCGCTCCGAGCGCGACGGCGTTACAGGAGCTGATCACCGTGGCGCCGTCCTTGAACTCGACGGCGCCCTGCGGCAAACCGAAGCCCGCGGTGACGGTCGCGGTGTAGGTCACCGTCTCGCCCGTCAGCGGAGTCGGATCGGAGTCCGCGAGCGTTGCCGTCGTCGTCTGTTCGCCCCACTGCACGATGATCTCGCCGTTCGCCCCCAGGCATCCATACGTGGGATCGCAAGTGGCAGCGAACGGACCTCCCCCCGGCGTGAACACCGCTCCCGGCGGGCCGCTGCTACTGCCTCCACCTCCGCCACCACCAGGCACGGTGTACGCCGAGGCCGGCGCGCCACCACCGCCACCACCGCCGCCCCCATACAGCCCGCCGCCACCGCCGCCGCCGCCACAGCCGGTGAATTGCTTGCCCTCGACGTTTGGCGGAGTGAGCCCGCCCGCGCCGGCGCTGCCCCCTTCGCCGAACGCTCCTGCGCCGCCCGCCACCGCCGGCGGATCTCCGCCGCCGCCGCCCGCCGCACCGCCCGCGCCGCCGGCGCTCTGCGTGGCGCCACCGCCCCCAAACCCGTAGTTGGTGACGCCGCCCGGCGGGTCGAACTGCGTGCCGCCCACGGTCCCGTTCTGGCCGCCGACGCCCGTGTCGTAGTAGCCGCACTGGTCGGCGCCGCCGCCTCCGGCGGCGACGATCGCCCGATCGCTCAGGCCGCAGCTGTTGCTCGCCGCGCAGGGCCCGGATCGAACATCCGACGCACCGCCGCCACCGCCAGAGCCATAGCCGGACGGGGCGGGGCCCCCGCCATTGAAACCCGCCCCCATGAACGGATCGAACCCGAAGCTTCCGCCGCCGCCGACGATGAGCTCGAACACCTCGCCCGACGTGGCAGGCAACGTGGCCACGACCTTCGCCCCCGAAGCGGCCTGCGCCGAGCCGCCCTGGGCGCCTTCGACGGTGAACGTGACCTGGCTCGCGTTCGCCGGCACGGTGAAGTCCTGCGGCTGGCCGCTGGCCACGAACACCTGCTCGTTGGCGGCGAGCGCGCCCGTGGGAACGATCAGGCCAGCGAGCGCAGCCAGGAACGCCGTCCGCAATGCGAGTCTCACCGGCAGGAACCTACGCCCACGACCGCAGCTGGACAATCATCCACCAGGCTGATCTTGCGACCGAGGGTGGTTGATCTGTATCCCTACCCGCCGAGAAAGACCCGCTTGACGGCCGCATGGTCGAGGAACTCGGCGGGCCTGCCTCGAGCACGATCGAGCCAGTCGCCGAAGACCTGCCTCTTGTCGCCGCAGCGGCATCCCGCGTTGCAGTGGACCTCCATCCCTTGCGCGAAAGTACGCCTCTCGCGGACGATCGCTTCGACGCCTCAGCAGACGCACGCCCCGCGAGCGCGATGGCGACAAGGGCATCACGCGCGCCCGTGACGCCGGACGATCCTTTCGCCACGGGCCCGAGCAGTTGCGGCTGGCTGCTCCTTGGTCAGGATGCGGTAGTGCGTGATCGGGATCGCGCTCCTGGTGATTGTGCTCGACCTGGATCGCAGGTTCGATGGATGGCCTCGCAGGCGGTGGAGCTGGGTGGTCAACTTCCAGCTCTCCAAGGGAGGGAGCCATGTCTTCTGCTGTGCAGTTGCTGGATGCTGCCGGCCGCCGCCGCTCACCAGCGACGATGCCGGACTCTCACGCCGGTGGGGCGCCCGGGAACGAGGGGCAGCGCTACGCGGCCGACCCGCCGACGGTCGATGAGATCATCGCGGTCATGCGCCACGCCCGTCACGTCCGGTACGGCAATCGCCTCAACGGGTTGATCGTCGTGCTCTGGCGTGCCGGGCTGCGGATCAACGAGGCGCTCTCGCTCAACGAGACCGACCTGGAAGAACGGCGCGGGTCGATTTTGGTCAGGGATGGCAAGAACGATCGCCGCCGCCAGGTCGGGATGGACGCGTGGGGCTGGTCAGCGCTCGGACGGTGGCTGTCCGAGCGCGCAGCGCTGCCGGTCGGCCCGTTGTTCTGCGTGATCGCCGGACCCACGCGCGGACACGCCTGGTCGGCTGGCGCCGCCAGGCTGCAGCTGCACCAAATGGCGACAGGTCAAGGCGAGCCGGTCGCGCTGCAGCGTCGCCGGCGGCAAGAGCGAGGCCTTTGACAGCTTCGTGCTGGCCGAGCTCGCTCGCACGGACAGTCATCGTTTCCGAGTGCTTGAGCTCGACAGCGACCAGACCGACGATCACCGTCGAATCGATCCGCACCGCCCGCGGCCGAAACCGCTTCTCCCGGCACGCCTTCACGATCATCGCGCGCGTCAACTCCGCCACCGTCTCCGCGCCGATCCGACGCACCAGCTTGCGCACCGTCGACTCGTCGGGCACCCGCTCGGTCAACGAGATCCGGCAGAACCGCCGCAGGTGAATCGAGTCCGACACCTCCGCCACCAACGTGCGATACCCCCACCGGTAGCGCTGTTTGAGCACCATCAGCCGCACGAACGTCTCCAACGCGATCGTCGGCCGGCCCTCCGTCAACACCGCGCGGCCGGTCTGCTCGAACTCCCAGCGCCAGCGCTCCACCAGCGGCCACAGCAACTCCCGATCGGCCAACAACCCATCCAGCGCCGCCAGATCCTCCGGGAGCTCTCTGACCTCGACCGGCAACACGTCGTCCCACAGGCACTCCGGCTGATCGGCCAAGAGCGTCAGCACACTCACTCCTTTCGACGAGAAAACCCTCCACCTGCAGGTTCGGGTACACCGCGATCACGACCAGCCCGGCATCGAGCAACCGCTCGATCAACAACCCGTCGGGTCGCTCGAGCGCAACGAGCACGACCCGCGGACGCGCCAGGCGCGCGCACAACGCTCGGATCCCCTCCTCGTTGTCCCGATACCCGCGCCCCTCCACGATCCTGCCGCGCTCGCCGCCGACGCACACCGCGTGCTCCTCGCTGGCCCAATCGACCCCAGCGAACCGACTCTCACTCATCACCCTCACTCCCCTCGACCAACCTAGCTTGCAGGAGTCGGCGCGAGGTACCCTGGCGGTTGCTTACTGACGGCGCTCTGGGCGCGACCTCCTGTTGCCGCTCGATGGGCACCTCGACGGAGCGTCGGGAGGCGCCGGTCCAAAAGCGGCCCTCCGCACGGGCAAGCCCGAAAGCGGCGCTCTCCCGACATCCGCCGACCACGGAAGCTTGACCAGTAAAGACCCCAAACCAAAACTCTCATAGCGGATTGGCCGCCCGGCGGCTATCCTGATTTTTGGTGGCGAGGGGGCAAGGAGCCCCGTATGGTCAAAAGGAGTTGTCCTTCATGCTGAACACCTTTGAGGTGCCCGACCAACGGACGGCGAGACCGCGGCGGGGGGGCGCTGGTGATGGGTTCACGCCCGGTGCGCGTGTTCGGTTGGGGGTGGTTGGCTGTGGGGCGGTGCTGGCGGTGGTTGTGGTGCTGGCAGCGCCGGTTCGGGTGGCGTGGGGTCGCCCAAGTCCCCGGGCAGCGGCGCTGACAACGGCGATCACGCGGGTGATGCGCCAGGAGTCGATTCCGGGGGCGATCGTGGGTGTGTGGCGGCGGGGCGCGGCCCCGTATGTCAGGGCGTTCGGGGTGCGCGATACGGCGACGGGTCAGTCGATGAGCACCAATCTGCGGATGCGGATCGGGAGCGTGAGCAAGACGTTTACCGGGACCGCGCTGCTGCAACTCGTCGATCAGGGAAAGATCTCGCTGGACAGTCCGATCAGCAAGTACATCGCGGGCGTCCCGCACGGGAACGAGATCACCATTCGCGAGCTCGCCGAGATGCGTAGCGGACTGTTCGACTATTTCGGCAACGACGCCTGGGTCCGTGCGTGGCTGGCCGATCCGCGGCGCGAATGGACGCCCCGGCAGCTGCTGGCCTACAGCTTCAGCAAACCGTTGCGGTTTGCGCCGGGCACGAGCTACGACTATTCGAACGTGAACTTTGTGTTGCTCGGTCTGGTGATCCAGAAGGTGTCCCACGAGCCGCTGGCCACCTACATCGAGCAGCACATTCTGAGGCCCGAGCACCTGACGCACACCAGCTCCCCGGCCGGGGCCGCGTTCCCGTCCCCGCACGCGCAGGGCTACACCGACTGGACGGTCGAATGCCTCTTCTCGCGCAAGTGCGGGAGGACCGCCAACGCCACCGGCTGGAACATGTCCCCGACTTGGGCGGCCGGAGCGATGGTCTCCACGCTGGGCGATCTTCATCGTTGGGCTCGGGACGTAGCGACCGGCTCGCTGCTGACCCGAGCCACCCAGAGACAGCGTCTGCGGTTCATCCCCGTGCCCGGTGTAAAGAACTTCGGGTATGGCCTTGCGCTCGACAAACTCAACGGCTGGATCGGTCACCAGGGAGACTTGCCCGGCTTCGAAACCATGAGCGTCTACCTGCCCTCCCAACAGGCCACGCTCGTCGTGCTGATCAACGCCAACACAACCGGGTTACCGCTGGTACCGCTAGCCAAGACCATCACCAAAATCATCACTCCCAAGCACATCTACCAAGGCTGCAATGCCAGCGGATGTCAGTGAAATCCAGAATCTTGGAGCCTCCCGCCGACTCAACAGAACCCGATGAAAGGCATTAGTCCCGATCTGGCGACAACGGCGGGGCAGCCTGAGCATCGGACACCCGCGCTGAAGACGAAAGCGAGCAGGCGGGCTCACCCACTTGTGTCACAGCGAGGTAGCAATGCCCGGTCCGAGTCGACCGACGTGTGCTATCGTCTCTGCCTCCTTGCCGCGGGGTTCACGGGAAGCTACCAAGAGGGGCGGGTACGTTGAGAGTGAGAGGCACCGTGGTGCTGGCTACGGCGCTCGTGGTCATGGGTGCTGTCCCGGGTGTGGCCCCGTCCCGCGAGACCTCAAAAGGGTTTTCGTTGCGCGTCTCGCTGAGAAACGAGCTCGACGGCTACCTGAGCACCCGGCGAGTGGCTGAGCACATCTCCGCAGTGTCACTTGCGGTCTCTTCTCCCGGCCGGAGGCTAAGCATCAATCTCGCTGTAGGAAGCACCCGCTACCGGGGCGGGCACCCCATTTCACCGAACAGCCTGTGGCAGGTCGGCAGCAACACGAAGGCGTTCACCGCGGTGATCCTGTTGCAGCTGGAGGCCGAGGGCAAGTTGTCGATCAACGACAGGCTCGGGAAATGGCTACCGCAGTATCCGGCTTGGCGGCAAATAACCATCAAGCAGCTGCTCAACATGACCAGCGGCATCCCGGACGCCATCAATAGGCCCGGGGGACCTTTCTTCCGGGCGTATGCCGCCGACCCCAACCAGGTGTTCTCGCCCAAGCGTCTTGTCTCGTTTGTGGCTGGCCTCCCGCTCAAGACGGGCTGGAACTACTCGAACACGAACTACGTGCTGGCGCAGATGATCATCGAGCGCGTGACCCACGATAGCTACGCCGATCAACTCCGCAGACGGATCGTCATCCCCCTCGGTCTGCACAACCTGTTCTTCAGCGCGGGTCGCTACCCGCGAACGGTCACCGCCCGGGAGCCAGCCGGCTATTTCTACGTAGGTCCTGACGCTCTGCCGGCGATGGCCTCGCAATTCGGCAAGGACCAGAGCCGCTACCCGGTGACGGGGCCGGCTTCGGGAGGGATAGTCAGCTCGCTCGCGGACCTCGTGAAATGGGACCGCGCGCTGTTCACGGGCCGCGAGCTGCCACGAAAGCAGCAGCGCGAGCTGGAAAGCCTCGTCTCCACCAAGACAGCAAAGCCCATCAAGAACACGACCCGTGCGGATCCGGTCGGCTTTGGCCTCGGTGTGGCGCAAATGACGGACCCTGGCCTGGGAACGGTCTGGGCATACGAGGGTTCAACGTGGGGTTTTCGGTTGCTTCTCATTTATGTCCCACGCTCAGGCAGCGCTATCGCCATCGGCGCGAACAGCAAGCCGGAAGTCGACCACCTGGGCCTGCTCGGGAAGTCGGTCTACGTGACGTTGCACAGGGCCGGCGTGAGCTGAACGATCCCAACCGCCCTTGTCAGCACGGCCTGCCTCCGTGCCCCTCTGCAACGAACGCGAGCGTCGCGCGGGCGGTGAGCCAGCTGCTGCTCTGATCGACCAGCAGCGCTGATGCCTGGCTGTTGCTTGCCGGCCGAGCAGGGGCGCGGGAGCGCAGGTGCGCTCCCGCGGCTTGAACTACAGGGCGAGACAGGCGCGGGCGTGCATCATCGGCGCGCCCCGAGCATGGACGGTCGAGATGATCTCCTCGATGTCGATCCCCTGGAGATAAGTTCCGGTCGTCGAGAGGTGCGAGTGGCCGAGCTGGCGCTGGATCAGCGGCAGCGGGATTCCCTCGTGCAGCAACTCGATCGCGTGCCTATGGCGCAGTTGGTGTTTGTGCCGACGTCGGCAAAAGCATCGTTAGGCCGACCTGCCCAATATGCCGACCGTGGCGAGAAACGCCTGCTCAGAGCAGTCAGGGGGTCTGGGCTGTCGGCGTAATCAAACGTCCTCTCAGAACGCCAGAAGCAAGACCGGGCCGTGGTGTTATCGTCGCCTATCGGAACGGATCAGCTGATCATCGCTGCTTCTCGATCACGTCGGCGTGAGGCTTGGGCATTGACCTCGGGGATTTGCTTGCCGCCCAGTCAACGGCCGACCAGGTGAGTGTTCCTGGGGAAGGAAGCCTCATCTCTGGTGACGCACCCGACCTCGGAGCAGCTCGCGTTATGGCGATACCGAGGCGACGATCGCCCACCCTGCGAGGACCTGTTCGTCGACATCGGCATATCGAGGAGGTCGGCTTAATGGTGCGGCGCGAACCGGCGACGCACGCCTGCCCCGAACGCGACGCGGTGCAGCTCGATCCGCGCCCCGCCGGGTGACCACGCCCGTCCCCGGGTCGGGCCGTCGATCACGCAGAAAAGTGGCCCGACCAGCAGCTGCACGCGGTCAGCCAGCCATGGGTCGAGCGCCGACCAGGCCCAGGCGTCCATGTCAAAGACAGCGCCTCCCGGATCCGCGGCCCCGCGCGCCACAGCACCAGGATCAGCGCGTTGAGGCGATGGCCGAGGCGATTGTCCCCGACCTGGCGCATCACCGACACGATCTCATCGACCGTCGGCGGGTCGGCAGGACTAGGTCTGGCCCTTGTTGCGCGGGGCTATCCCGGCACGCCACCCCGGCGTTGTCGCCGGCGAGCGGCGTCGACCGGCGGCGTCAAGCAGCGGCTGAGAAGACGACATGGCTCCCTCGTTTGAGAGCTGGAATGAATACCCGGCCAGCTCTACCGCTCACGCGCTGTTGCACCCCAGAGAAGTAGCAGCCACGCGAGAGCGGTGGTCCTCGATCGTTGCGGCAGCGTCAAGACGCACGTGTCCGCCTGGTAGACGTTACAGCTTTTAACATCATTAGCTCACTTTAAGGGCCAGCTCTACTGACGTACTGCATTCTCTCCATTGTCATCGGCAGCAGCTGGTGCCAGACTGTGATACGTCCTCAGGAGGTCATGATGCCCGACATCGACATGAAAACAGTCCGCGCCAGCGCCGAACAGTGGTATGCCAAGCTCCTGACATCTTTCACACTGAGCAGCGGCGACAACGACTTCTGGCGGCTAGGCAACTGCTTCGACACGATGACGGACTACCTTCTGATATCGGGCGCCGCCGGGACGGATGGCATGTTGAGAACGGTTCAGGAGAAATTCATGTCCCCTTTGCATCACGACCAAAGGGATACAGTGGATACCTGGTACGACGACTGGGCGTGGTGGGCGATAGCTTCCGCCAAGGCTTATGATCCGCTGTACGCCGAAGTCTTCGGGACCTATGGCCGCGCCTATACCGGCATAGCGCAGGCCTGCTGGAGTGTGGTGGACCAAGGTCTGGGAGACGGCGTCCACCTCGGGGCCCCCCATGCGTATACGAATCTAGAGAACCAGACTCTCTGGATCAACCCCCCGAAACCGCTGGAAGGTTGGGCCAAACCGCGCATCGACGGTGGTCGGGGCAGCGGCCTGCACGGCACGTGGCAGTATGACATCTTCTCTAACGAGCGCACCAGGCCGAATACCCCTCCGACGGATCCCGCCGCTTCATACTGGGCAGGGCCAACCGAAGGCAATGACACTTCTAATCCGTCGTGGCCTCCGGTCACCTGGGCGGGCCCGTTCCAGCTCACGGTGATGAACGGCCTTTATCTGTTACTGGCTGGGCGGCTTGAGCGGGCGCATAGGAGCAACCCCGAGGTCCCGTCGACGGCCCTGCAGCTCCGGGACGAGTATGGGTTCCTGAAGGCATGGTTCGGCGAAGACCCACGTAACCCCGTTGAACCGGAGGCCTCCCTACTGCGTCCGGTCAAAGGTGGGTGGGTAGTGGGTGAGCGTGTGAGCACCTACGCCGCCCGGGACGGTAAATACGAGCACGTCGAGAATTGGCTTGCCCAGGCTACTTGGGGTGGTGATATCGGGCTGATTGTTAATGGCCTCGCGACCTACCATGAGCTTTTCCCTGATGACACCCTGCCCGCACGGCTTGTCCAAGGGTTAGTGTACGGCTACATCGGCCGACTGTATAGCCACACGGAGGGGCCGCGAGCGTACTACCCGTCGACTGGGGGCATATTCGAAGGGGATCCGGGTGACTACAAGAGCGGCATCGGTGTTTTTATGCGAGGTCTGCTTCAAGGGTACAAGCAGGAGCACAGCCCGATTAGCGATCTCGTAGAGGACGGCACTTTCCGGCAATTTCTGACCGGATGCTGCAATTGGGCGATGAGGCAGCCGATTTATCCTCCCAAGACCAAGGCTGACCCATTCGACTGCCTGAACGTGCTAGCCACGCTGACGGCCGTAATGGCGATCTTGTCATCCTGACCGCTTGGCCCGCACGTGAGCGCGCGGCTCCGTATAGGTTGGCCGCATCAACCGCGTCCCGTGAGCCCGGCCGTGATGAAATCAACCCCTCCCGGCTTGTGATGGGCCTGACCGACCCGATCGGGGTGGCGGTCGATTCGAGCCACATGTACCGGGCAAACTGCACTGACGGGGGCTATGTGGACAGACAGCTGCTGCGCCTGGCTACTTGCGCAAGCCCGGATCGGCCCGAATACCGCGCCCGGCACAGCTCCTCCGGGCTGTTACCAGCGTTCTCGTCGCAAGCGTGAGACCGTTGCATCCGCGCGGCGCTTCAGAAGTCGACGCCACCGGGCAGAGCGCCCGTGGGCGACCGGGCGTTGGGCACAGCGTCGCTCCGGCAGGGCGAAGCAACGGTCGCCGTCGAAGCGGCCGTGCGCTTGCGCAGGCTCCTAGACCCCGGCGTCTAGCAAACGCCGCACCCGGGACGCGCCACACGAAGCGACAGTATCGATCGCCGCGCCAGACTGATGAGTTCGTGTCATGCGGCAGCCTGAAAGCGGGGTGCGGAACCAGCCAACGTTGTTGCTTCCACCCACCAATCGGCGGCCGATACGGCCCCAACGCCGGCGCCCGGCGACCCTCGGGCCCTCGCGCGCAGGCGGCACCGCCGACTCCAATGCCTGGCGCACCGTCCGCCTATGCACCCGATAGCGCTCCGCGAGCGCCCGCTTCGAGAGGCCCTCGCGATCGTGATCTCTGTGCTCGAACAGCTCCACCCTGGAACCCATCCCTTCTGCCGAGCTCCCACGTGCACGTTGACACGCACACGCTCGATCGACGATCGGACGGAAGGTGGGGCCAAATCAAGCCGCCACACTGGGGCCAAACCAGGCCGCCGTTCCCACCAGCGCCACGCAAACGAACTCAAAGCCGCTACACCAGGCCACAACGTCGCCGACACACAGAGGTTTCGAACACATCGAACACGGAATTCCCCATGCCGATGGCGCGAGCATCATAAATTTCGCGCAGCGCCAACGATGTACGACTTCCGACGACGCTCTCTCCGACGCGCACCTAGCCTCCAGAGACTGCGCGGTCCGCGGGAGAAGCCCTGCCACGAGCGGCGTAGCCAAAGATTCTCTCGGTTGCGATCGCGACCACAGACGGACAACGCTGACACCGGCACATTCGCGCGCGACGCGACCCAGCCAGGACGCCGAGAACGGAATCACCCACTGTGCTGCCGCGAACGGACAGAGGGAGTCGCGACGAGCGCGCTGGGCTGCAGTACACGGGCCGACACGAACGCAGGTCTCGACGGTGCGGACGACGTCCGTCCCGCATCTCGCCAGTTGCGACGCCCGCCCCCGCCGGTGGGCTGCCAGCCGCCATCGCAGACGGGTCCGAAGCCCCGCTTTGCCGCGCGAACGTGGGAGTGGCCGATGTGCTTGATGGCAGCCCGATCCGGTGCCTTGCGAGCGCACCTGGCTGTCGCTCAGGTGGCGGAGCAGGCACCGGAGTCGAAACCCGCGTCGCTGATGCTCGGGACGATTTTCACAACTATCGGCAAGCCGGCGCGGCGGCCCTCGCGAGACTGCTGTCGTCCTAAGGGTGCGTCCGGAAATTAGTTGTGGGAATTGACGCGTGGCTGGGCGTGACTGGCGCCGCCGGCTCGCCTCGACAATACCGGGAGTATTTGAGGGCGAGCCGCTGGCGTCAGGCGCGTCCAGACGCCGTCAAAACCGCAAATAATTTTCGGACGGGCCCTAATCTAAGCAGCACAGCCGTCGGCGACGATCGTATTGCCCTTGGAAAGTAGAAGAGATGGAGCGTCATCGGTGGCACGGTCCTGACTGTCACTGACACCCAAAGCGGCAGTCTGCCGCACGCCCGTCCAGCGGACTGTCGGAATTAGCCCGGAGCGACAGTCCTTCCCCCTGGGGGGTTAGTTGATGCCGCCGCTCTGGCTCGGAGGGGTGGGCCGATCCGATAGGACCGCCCGCCATCACCGACGGCCTGGCCTCGCTAAGGCCCGACCGCTACCCCTGTGGGGCCTGGTTGGTCCGTGGCGATGGCCTTGGCACCCGTGCCGTTCAGGTTAGCCTCGACGATCGTGCCATGGACGAAGTCGGACCAGTAGAGGTGATCGCCGCCGACCGCCACCCCTAGCAGCAGCCCTTTCGGAACTGTGGCGATGGTCTTGGCGCCCGTGCCGTTCAGATTGGCCTCCACGATCTTGCCAACCGCCTGCTTCGCGAGGGGGAGCCCCTGGGACCAGTACAGGTGGCCGCCGCCCACCGCCACGTCTACGGGCTCCTCGCCCTTGTCGATCGTCTTGGCGTGCGTGCCGTCCAGGTTGGCCTCGATGATCGCGCGAGCTCCGAGGTTCACCCAGTACAGGCCGCCGCCGATCGCCACCCCCCATGCCCCTCTCTGGCGCGTGGCGATGACCTTGGCGCCCGTGCCGTTCAGACTGGCCTCGACGATCGTGCCAGCGCAGCTGCTGGCCCAGTACAAGTGGCCGCCGCCTACCGCCACCCCCTCGAGAGGGGCGGGCTGGCGTTCGACGACGCCTTTGGCGCCGGTGCCGTCCAGATCGGCCTCAGCGATCGCCCCAGTGAGGCTGCACGTGCTAACGGAGCGGTTGCTAGACCAGAACACGTGGCTGCCGCCGACCGCCACGTAGGACGCCCGGAGGGGGCTGGCCACCAACTTGCGGCCGGTGCCGTTCAGATTGGACTCCTCGATCGCGGCACCGCCGGATCGGCTGCCACTCCCGACGTTCACCCAGTACAGGTGGGCAGCAGCGGCGCTCGACCGCCCCGACTGCGCCGCCGCAACACCCGCCCCAAACACCAGGACCACCGCTACCACCAGCAAAACACGCCGCCCAAACAAGCTCCCGCAGACCATCCCAATCCGCCGACCCAACCCTATCACCACTCGGATCACCCCGATCCCCACACTCTGTGGCCCACGAGCCACCCTCAAAACCACCCGCAGCCTAACAAAACCTCTTCATCTGTGTGAACCGATCGGCCTTCCAGACAGCCGCTTGGATCGAAAATCAACACTCTGACTCGGCGTTGGGGGCATCGGCGCGACACGCCCGCTCGTCGTCCCTTGGTGTGATGGACGAGTAGGCACTGCGACGCCGTCATCGGATGCGACGTGCGTGCAATGCCACGACGGAGCAGCAGTCCGACCGAAGCCTATAACGCGGAGAGGAACCCGAAGTCTCATGCCGGCAGATTCACCGCGGAATGACTCTCGCTTGGGACGACGACCAGCAGCGAGACCGCCGTGGAGTCGGCGCTCTGCTGCTCAGCCAGCATTGCGATAGAGCGCCGCTCGACGTGTTAGCCGGCCTGGTCGCTCGGTTTTCGTCCAACGAATCAGCCACCCCGGCGATCCGCCGCTCTTCCGCAACCACGGGAAGGAGAAGTGTCGACGACGCTGCTCGTGTCACTGATCCCCTTCGTCCGCAGCGGCCGCGGCGGCGCCGAGCGGATTGCGCCTGGCGTGGTGGCCGCCGATTTTGTACGAACGTGAGCATCGACGCCGATCGCCGACCCAGCTCGTGAGGCTCGCCCTGACTACCGGTCCTGGGTGGGAGCAGCCATCTCGCGGGACCTGTGGACATGACTCCTTCCCGTCGATTCCGATCGGCCCTGCGTTGCCGGACCGGAGGATCGCTCCTCGGCACTTTCCCGATTCGGATGTGCTGGCCGTCAACAGCGTCACGAGAGCGTCGCTGGTCCTACCACTCGCGCTTTGCGTGTCCGCCGCTCCCAGCTCACAAGGTCACCCATAGCGTTTGGTCTCGACGGCGGACGAGACCGAGCCCGCGGTGTGCCTCGCGAACTTCGACCGCCCACTGGACAGAGAACGCATCGCCCTCAAACGACGGAAGGGCGTCCGCCGGGACCGAGAAGTCGAACTCGTGGTGACTCACCTGCCGGTCAACCGGCTTCCAGTCGGCGCGCACATCGTCCCATGTCGGTATGTGAGCACGTCTTCCGTTGGCGTCGCCCGGTCCTCCGATACTGAGTCTGTGGTCGATGTAGCGCTCAGTGCAAACGAGCGAGATCTCGATCGGCTCCCGGTCGGGGTCAGGCTCAACCGCGAGCGTTGCACGCACACTCTCGCCGCGACGCACAATCCGCCGGTCAAGCTCGAGCTCGGCACCCTTGATCCCAAAGTGTTTGACCCGGTGCTGCTTGCCGCCGGCCGGCGGCTCGATCGGCCCGGCGCCGCCGTCGATCGAGATCGGGACGAGCGCCCGCGCGTCGGGCCCGAAGTGCTCGCCGGTCGCGACGAGGTGCCAGCCGGCGCAACCGTTCTGGCCTTCGATGTTCGGCATCGCGTCGGTCGGCACCCGGAGTGAGAACGGGAACCAGCTACCCGTCTTGAGCTCTCCGCGTCCGTGCAGCGTCACCCCTGGCACCACACGCGCCGCGGAGTGCGGCAGATCGAAGTGAAATGACTCGTCGATGTAGCGCAGCTCGATAACCAGACGGTGGCAGTGCCCGCCCTCCGCGACGGTGACCGAACCCGTCGCCGCCTCCCCGGCCATTGCGGTGCACGGCACGGTGTCCGCGTTCGTTTCGATGCCCAGCTTGAGCCCCATAGTGCTCCCTCTAATTCCTGACTTCGACGCAGCGAATCGGATGATCGCACGCTGTCGCCACTCTAGCGGTCCCGTTTTGATGATTCGTTCGGGGCGTTCAGCCAGCGCGCCACTATCCGGCCGCCGAACCGTCGGCCGGCTCGGTGCTCGCGTTTCGTGCGCCGGGCGGCACACGACTGGGCGATCGCACCCGCGACGACGCGGTCGTCCCGATCAGACGACGCGCCAGCGGTCGCCCATGACCGCTTTCCTCACCAGCGATCGTTCGGCTCGGTGGCGCGGGACGATCGGTTTCGACGGGAAGGAGTCATGTCCACAGGCCCCGCGAGATGGCTGCTCCCACCCAGGCCCGGTAGTCAGGGCGAGCCTCACGAGCTGGGTCGGGGATCGGCGTCGATACTCACGCTCGTACAAATCGGGGATCACCGCACCGGGCGCCAATTGGCTCGATGCCGCTGCTGCTGCGGACGGTGAGCGAGCCCGTCACCGAACGGTCGCCGGCGCCGTGGAGACGCCCGGATTCGTGACAGCAGTCTCGGCGGCACTGATTGGTCGCCCAGAACTGCTGGAACTAAGCCGATAGCGGAAGCCGCCGCGCTAGACCAGCGTGCGGTATCGAAGCGAGTTTTCTTCCACCCCCGTTGTTCCACTGGGTAGGCTGAGCCCGGTGGCGAGCACTAGACGCATCTTTTCGCTGCTGGTGCTGGTTCTGGCGCTGGCGGGGCCTGCCGCAGCGTTCGGCCGCTCTTCTTCCCGTGCAGCCGCGCTGACCTCGGCGATCAGCCGGGTGATGCGGCAGGCGTCGATTCCCGGTGCGATAGTCGGCGTGTGGCAGCGGGGTGCGGACCCGTACGTTAAGGCGTTCGGTGTACGCGACAGGGTTACGCGACGACCGATGAGCACCGATCTGTACATGCGGATCGGCAGCGAGACGAAGACGTTCACGGTGACCGCGCTGCTTCAGCTCGTAGACGAGCGAAAGGTTCGCCTGGACGATCCGATCAGCAAGTACGTGGCTGGTGTTCCCGACGGGAACGCGATCACCCTGCGTGAGCTCGCCGAAATGCGCAGCGGGCTGTTCGACTACCTGAGCAACGCCGCCTTTCTCCGTGCCTGGTTCTCCCATCTCCGGCGGGGATGGACACCCCGGCAGTTGCTCGCCTACAGCTTCAGCAGACCCTTGGTGTTCGCGCCGGGCGCCCGCTATGACTACGTGAACACGAACACCGTGCTGCTTGGCCTAGTCGTGCAGAAGGTGTCCCATCAGCCAGTGGCCGTCTACATCAAAACACACATCCTGGAGCCCCTGCGCCTCACGCACACCAGCCTCCCGGCCGGTGCGGCGTTCCCGTCCCCCCATGCGCAGGGCTACACCACGCGGTCGGCCGAGTGCGTGCTGGCTGATCGCAAGTGCAACAGGCTCGTCAACGCCACGAGCTGGAACGCCTCATGGGGCTGGGCGGCCGGAGCGATGGTTTCAACGCTCGGTGATCTGCGTCGCTGGGCCCGCGCCGTCGCGACTGGCAAGCTCCTCTCCCGAGCCACCCAGAAACAACGTCTGCGGTTCCTCGCCACCGGCACCAGAAACTTCGGGTATGGCCTCGGACTCATGAACCTCGCCGGGTGGATCGGTCACAGCGGATTGCTCCCTGGCTACCAGAGCCTGACCACTTACCTGCCCTCCGAACAAGCCACGATCGTGGTGCTCATCAACACCGGGCCAGGCACTCGCCACCAGCCGGTGTTCCTGCTGGGACACGCGATCACCAAGATCATCACGCCAAGGCACGTAATCATTACGGGGTAGTCGACACATCGGCCCAACACTCTGCGCTCGCCAACAGTGCCCTCGGGCGGTTGCGCCGTTCCTTGGCCCAGACTCCCGGGCTGATCGAGAACGAGCCGCGAACCGCTCCACTGCTGCTCGTGAGCAAAAACGGCAGCGCGGCCATGAGCGCGCACGAGACTTCTACGTCGGAGCGGAAGCCTGCGGACGCCGGTCGGGCTGTGGGCGCTGAGCAGCGAGCGCGAGCCTCGGGGTATGTAGGACCCGGGTGTGTTGGTGCTGGGGGCAGCGCGTAGACAAGTGTCGAGCTGGACGGACGGTGCCGCGTGGCGCGCGGCGACCCGGAGACAACAGTGCGGCGTTCATGGCGTCCGGCGAGACTCGGCAACGTCTGGGCGCGCGCGTGCCGGTTCGAGCTCACGCGTGGCGCCACTGGTCCAGGATCGTATTGACCTGGTCGCGGACGCGGTCGCGGGCGGTAGCGCGGTCAACTCCTGACATCAGCCGCTCGTCGTATCCGGTGTCTTGGTGGCGGACCGGTGCCAGTACTGCCAGCTCGAGCGCGTGGGGGTCGAGTGCGCGTCCGGAGGCGCTGCGACCCACCCGGCCGCTGCCGCGCTCCGCGGCGTGCCTGGCGATCGCCTCGGCCCGCCCGGGCGGGCAGCCCGGGAACAGTGTGCCGATCTCGACCGCCATCCGCGCCTGAAGCTCGAGGTCCTCGCCGGCGCGTCGTTCCGCGTCCCGGTCGCGCCGCCGCGCCCGCGACTCCTCATCGGCCAGGCACTCCTGCTCGGCGCGCTCGAGCGCGTCCTCCTCGACCAGGATCCCCTGCCGCTCGTACCGCTTTCGCGCACGACTGAAACGCACGACGACCGCCGACAGGCGGGTGTGCTTCTTCGCGCGTCGGGTCAGCGCGGCATCGCCGGACGGCAGGAACACGAGATGATCCATGTCCGCGCAGGCCAGGCACACCGGTCCTGGGTCCTCCATGATCAGCCACCCGCCCTCGTCGCTGCCGCACACCGTGCACGTCCACTCCTTGACCGAGGAGACGACGACCAGATCGGGCGGGCGGCTTTGACGTTCGGCCAACTGCTTCCGCTTGCGTTCGGACAGCTCGGGCGAGACCCAGTGCGTGCGATAGGCCCGCTCGATTCCCTCATCGCCCGACTTCGAGAACCGCAGCGGCCGCCGATCCCTCGTGCGCGCCAGATATGCGGTCTCGCTCGGCGCCAAGCCGCGCGCTGCGGCCCAGTGGCGAAACACCTTCATCGCGGTCGAGATCTTCCCCAGGCTCGCGACCACGACCGCCTCCAGATACGGGACCCGCCCGTGGCGCCACTCATCCACCCGGCGCGGCTCGAGCCAGCCAAGGCCGACCAGCACGTCGATCGCGGTCACGAACCTCCGCTGCGCGAGCGCGGCCTCAGCCGCCCGCACCACCCGCCGATCGAGCTTGCCGCCGGAACCACGAGGCACGACCCCGCACGCTACACGCCCCACGCGAACGAAACTCGGCCCAGAACCTGTGTGCTCGAGCCTCGGGCGCTTAGCGATCTGCGATGGTGCGAACGATGCTCGAGGATGTCCGCGCGCTACTGATCGATCTCGACGGCGTGCTGTACGTCGAGGAGGAGCCGATCGCCGGCGCCGCGGAGGCTGTACGCCGGCTGCGCGAGCGCGGGCTGCCGCTCCGCTTCGTTACCAACACGACCGCGCACTCACGCGATCGGACACTCCACAAGCTCGCCCGCCTTGGTTTGGAGGTAGATGACCGCGAGCTCATCACCCCGGCGGCGCTAGCCGTCAGGCACTGCCGCGAGCGCGGCTACCACGGCGCCGCGCTGATCATGAACGAGGAAGTCAAACGCGACTTCAAAGAGCTCCAGGAGACCACCGGCCGCGCCGACGCAGTAATCATCGGGGACCTCGGATCCGCGTTCGGCTACGACGTCCTCAACCACGCCTTCCGCCAGGTGATGGACGGCGCCGAGCTGATCGCGCTGCAGAAGAACCGCTACTGGATGCGCGCCGACGGGCTCTCGCTCGACGTCGGCCCGTTCGTCGCCGCGATCGAGTTTGCCGCCGGCCGCGACGCGTACGTGGTGGGCAAACCCGCTAAAGGGTTCTTCGAGCAAGTACTCGCCTCCGTCGGTGTCGATGCCAGCGCGGCGGCGATGATCGGCGACGACATCGAGTCCGACATCGGCGGAGCACTCCGCGCCGGGCTCGACGCGATCCTCGTACGCACCGGTAAGTACCGCGAAGATCGCGTGCGCGAATCCGGCATCCAACCCACCCGCGTCGTCGACTCAATCGCCGACGTGCCAGCGTTACTCGTCACCTGAGGCCGCAGAGGTCCATTCATTCGCCGAGATCCGCCCCCGCTCGGTCATCAAGCACCAAAAGCGCGGCGACCCGACCGCCGCGCTACTCGGGCACCCTCCCGGCGCGGGAGCACAGGCGCGTCGAGCGCGAGCTCTGCTCCTCCAGGAAGCAGCACTGGGGGCTAACTGATGGTCCTCGTCCAAACCAGACGCGGCGCATCGTTCGCTAGAGCGCAGAGAACCGAGGAGTGAGCCAGCACCGCGACGGTCGGGACGAGGTTGTCCCGGGGCTCGTGGAACTTTGAGGTGACGGCGGTCCCTCCCTTCCCGTCCGCTCCTGGTGAGAGCGTGACGGGCGATCCGGCAAAGATCTAAGCTCTTGTGGAGAGAAGTTTGTCAAGGGCTTAGCGCCGGATGCCCGCGACTGTGGCGGGCATCGTGTCGGTCGAGAGGGGCGGCGGGCCTGGCCGTGAACTGCTGGTGCGCGACGCGCGGTCAGACTCTTATGCGCGGTTTTACTGCCGCAGGACCGGGTTTCGTCGGGAGAGCCAGTGCTGTCTAAGATCGGGCGTGGCCGCAGCGGCTGCTCATGCTTAGATCGCTGATGCTCTCGCGCGTTGGCGGGTTCCCGCCGTCCTCCTCGACCGACGCGGCGTTGGGCGTCGGGTTAGTCGGCGTGAGCGAGTGCCCAGCAGAACCCGGCGAGTTCGCGGGCGACGGCGACCGCGACGATCGTGCGGCGCTTGCCGCGGTCCTCGGCCAGGCTGCGCCAGACTCGGTGCAGCCGTTGCTACGCTTGCCAGCTGATCGCGATGATGTGGGCGGGCTGCCCGTCTTGGCGGCGTTGGAGGGCGATGCCGCGGGCGGGGCCAAAGACAGTACACAGACAGTACATCCGGCGACCGCCCAAGCTCCGACCCCACCTGAGCGGGGCTTTTCTTGAATCGGGGAGACAGGATTTGAACCTGCGACCGCCCGGCCCCCAGCCGGGTGCGCTACCAGACTGCGCCACTCCCCGTGGTCAGGCGATGATAACCCTTGGAAGAAGAGCGGGCGACGGGGCTCGAACCCGTTCCTAGAGCTTGGAAGGCTCCCGTGCAGCCGTTGACACCTCGCCCGCGCTGGTGGCCAGATGGTACCCGGACTGCGAGGTCAGCCCGCTGACCGGCGGCGCCGTGGTCGCGGGCTTGCGCTGGCCTCTCAGCCGGCGCTCCGGCGCTGCTCGGCCGGAACCTCGCCGTCGGGACTCAGCTCCGGCGGCGGCCAGGGCCCGCTCCAGTTGTCGAGCGCCCCGTCGAGCGTGACGACCGATCCGGACAGGGACCGGCCCAAGGGTGAGGCCAGGAGCGCCACCAGCCAGGCGTACTCGTCAACCTCTCCCAGGCGCTGGAGGGGGACGGTGGCAGCGGCCCGCTTCCACAGCTCGGCCGGATACTTGCGCAGCGACTCGGTGGCGAACCGTCCAATCGCGAGCGCGACCACGGACACGTTGTCGGCGCGCCACGCGCCGGCCAGCTCGCGCGTGATCGCCTCGACTGCCGCTCGAGCCGCGCCGGAGTGGGCCATGGCGGGAAAGCCGTGATGAGGCGAGACGGTGACGTTGACGATCATGCCATCGCCGGCGGGCCGCATCGCGAGCTCGTAGGCCGCCTTCGACATGGCCAGCGTCCCGCCCACGTTCAGGCGCTGGACGGCTCGCCAGCCCTTGGCGGTGATGCCCTCGGCCGGACCGAGGTACTGACCGCCGGCGTTGTCGAGGAGAAAGTCGAGCCGGCCGTGGCGATCGAGGGCGGTGGCGACGATCCGGTCGGCGTCGACGCGCTCGCGGATGTCGCCGGCGACCCACGAGCAGCGTTCGCCGATCTCGTCCGCGGCCTGCTGGAGAACTTCCTCCCTCCGCCCGGCGATCACGGCCGCGGCGCCGCAGCGGACGAGCTCGATCGCCGCGGCCTTGCCGAGATTGGTCCCGCCGCCGGTGACCAGCGCCACCTGACCCGCCAGCGCGTCCTGGCTGAACACGCGCGACGGGTCCACGACGCTACTCCCCCATCACCTTGATCACCAGCCGCTTGCGCCGGCCCCCGTCGAACTCGCAGTAGAAGATCTGCTGCCAGGGGCCGAGATCGAGGCGGCCATCGGTGACTGGGACGATCACCTGGTGGTGGACGAGCAGGTTCTTGAAGTGCGCGTCCCCATTGTCCTCGCCGCCGCGGTGGTGGCGGTAATCACCGGGGTTGGGTAGCAGCGCCGCGGCAACCTCGCCGTCGGGCTCGTGCCAGCTCGGGGGCGCCAGCTTGTCGAGCCATTCGAGCGCGTCGGCTTGGATCCCCGGCTCGTCGTCGTTGACCCACACACCGCCGGTGATGTGCATGGCCGACACGAGCACCATCCCCTCGACGATGCCGGCTTCTTCAACGGCTTCGGCGACGTCCTCGGTGATGCCGACAAACTCACGCCGCTTGGGCGTATTGAACGTGCGGTAGACGGTGTGGAACTTCACCTGGAGGCGAGATGCTAAGGCCTAGGGGCGGCGAGCGATTCCCGGACGATCGAGGCGGCGTGACCACAGATGCGGCGCCTGACCGCCCCAGCGAGCGGGCGCCACGCGACGGCGGAGTAAGCAGGGGAGCCGGGATTCGAACCCGGGTTCACGGTTTTGGAGACCGCGCGCGTGGACCACTAGCTTACTCCCCTGTGAGCCACCGCATGGTAGCTCGAACGGGCTCCGATCCCGCCCTCGCGGGCTGACAAATTGAGCCCGCGGGCGCCCGGCTCGAGCCGCATCCGAGGTGCGGGCGGAGGGACTCGAACCCACACGGGCTTTCGCCCACCGGCTCCTAAGGCCGGCGCGTCTGACCAAATTCCGCCACGCCCGCAGCGAGCACCCGATTCTACGTGGCGGACTTCCGTCCGGCGCGTCAACAATAATCGAACATATGTTCGTAGAGGGATTGGACCAGTGCGTACGCTTGCCGAGCTAGAGCATGTGCTCGCGCTCGTCGCCTCGGGCCTGAGTGACGGTGAGATGGCTCGCATTGACGGCGTTCCACGACGAACGGTTTGTGATTGGCGGACCGGGCGTGGGGTAGCGAGTCCTCGCGGCCTAGAGTGTGGTGTCGACCATCGGCAGCCGCTAGCCCGCCAGCCTTACGCCTACTTGCTTGGCCTCTACCTAGGCGACGGAAGCCCGTCTCGGACAGGTGGCTCAGGAGTGTGGCGTCTACGGATCTTCACCGATACGACATGCCCCGCCATCATCAGAGAATGCTGCGCGGCGATGGAGGCCATCTTCCCGGCCAAGCGTGCTCACCGGCTGGTGCGACGGGACTGCAGGTGCACCGTCGTCTCGATGTCCGCCAAGCATTGGATCTGTTTGTTCCCGCAACATGGACCGGGTCGCAAACACGTGCGACACACCGAGCTGGCCGACTGGCAGCGGGAGATCGTCGCCGATTTTACGGGTTTGCCACTTCGGGGCTTGATCCACCGCGACGGTTGCCGAATCGTCGTCCGGGAGGTCCGCAGCGGCCACGTCCGTAATGCGCCGCGGTACCTCTTCTCGAACTTGTCCGAGAACATCAAAGAGATCTTCTGCGAAGCCTGCGATGCGCTCGACATTCGCTGGACGCGCCCTAATCACAAGACGATCGCGGTCTACCGCTTGGCGTCGGCCGAACGCCTCGATGAATTCGTGGGGGTGAAACGGTGATCACCCAGTACACCGGAAACCATATAAACATGACGGCCCGCACCCCGCGAGGTAAGGTCCGCGACGTGCCCCCCGTCCGGAACCTGAGGCCCGGCTACACCGTCGTGTACCCCAACCGGGAGAAGGCCGCCAGCAGTGTGATGAAGGGGATCGTGGTGCTGATCTTGCTCGTCTCGGTGGCGCTGATCTTGATCGTGACGATCGGCGGCTGGAGCAAGCTCGAAGGGCTCAAGGCGATCAACTTCATCTGGTGTCTGGTCTATGTGGTGATCGCGTTCTACATCGCACGCTGGAATCGGGGGTTGCTGCCGATCGCTGCGGCGCTGGGGATCCTGATGCTGATCATCGCGGTGATTGCCACGACCGGCATCTCCGGAACGACCTGGTTCGATCGCAATCAACCAGGCTTCGCACCGGCCGATTCGTTGTTCGGTGGCGCGGGCCTGAGCGCCGACACGCTCGGCACGGTGACGCTGTTGCTGATTCCGGTCCAGGCGCTCCTGATCGTCGTCGCGATGCTGGCGTTCGCGCAGGGGTGGAACGTCGAGCAGGAGGTGCCGATCGAAGAGGCGCGGCGGCGCGGCTACGACCCGGGCGGCCCGCCGCCCGAGCCCGCCACCGCGTAGCGTCCCCCGCAGCTAAGGGTAAGCGCCCGGCGTCCTGAACGCGCCCGTATCGGCGAGCGCAGCCGAACGAATGCGGCGGGAGGGAGTCGAACCCTCACGTCCTTTCGGACACCGGGACTTGAATCCGGGGCGTCTACCAGTTCCGCCACCGCCGCTGGGCGCCCTTCAGTTTAGGGCTCACGGCAGGGCTCGCCGCCGGCCGGCTCGACCAACCCGAACAGCTCGTCGATGAGCGCCGGCGGCGCCGCGATCAGCCCGGGCGGATCGAGTGCGCTCCCCGCCAGGGGGCGGACCTCGAGCCCCGCCCGCGATGCGATCAACCCCCCGGCAGCGGCATCCCACTTGTGCACGCCACGCTCGTAGTAGGCGTCGTAGCGCCCGCAGGCGCACCAGCAGAGGTCGATCGCGGCGGCGCCGGCCCGCCGGATGTCGCGCACGCGCGGCAGGACCGACGTCAGCACGACCGCCTGACGGGCGCGGACGGCGGCGTCGTAACCGAACCCGGTGGCGACCATGGCGGTGGCCAACTCGGACCGACGCGAGCCGTGGATCTCGGTGCCGTTCAGCTTCGGAGAATCGGAGCGGGTGGCGGTGAAGGACTCCTCGCGAATCGGATCGAGCACGACGCCGGCGATCGTCCCGTCAGTGTCCTCGCAGGCCACGCTGACCGCGAACACCGGGATCCCGAAGAGGAAGTTGACCGTGCCGTCGAGCGGGTCGACGACCCAACGGACCGACCCGCCGGCGGTGACCCCGCCCTCCTCGGAGAGGATCGCGTCGCCGGGCCGGCGGTCGGCCAGGACCTTGGCGATCGCCGCCTCGGCGGCCAGATCGGCGTCGGAGACGAGATCGGTCGGCGTGCTCTTGGCGTGGACGCCGGCGACCCGGCCGCCGAACCGGCCCAGCAGCTCGCCGGCCGCCGCTCGAGCTGCCTCGACGGCCACCTCCAGCAGCTCAGTCTCAGGGCTCGTCATCTCGGCCATGCGGGTCTTCTACCGGATGGCGCGTGATCCCGCGGTGCGATCATGGCCGCGAGATGCGCGCGCGTGAGACGATCTCGCAGCTGACCGGCTTCGCGGGGCGCGGGCCGGGCACCGACGCCGAGCGCCGCGCCGCCAGCTGGCTGGCCCAGGGGCTCGAGGAGGCCAACCGCGACGTGCGCCTGGAGCCGTTCTGGTGCCGGCCCAACTGGGCACTCGCCCACGCCTGGCACGTCGCCCTGGGCCTCGCCGGCAGCCTCATCTCGGTCAGCAGCCCGTGGATCGGCGGGGCGATGATCTTCGTGGCGCTGGCGTCCGTGATCGCCGATGACCGGCTCGGTCACTCGCTGGGACGCCGCCTGACTCCTGAGCGGGCCAGCCAGAACGTCGTCTCGGTGCCGGCGAACGGCCCCGCCGAGAACCAGGCCCAGCTGATCATCACCGCCAACTACGACGCGGGGCGGACCGGCTTTGCCTACCGCCCGGGCCTGCGCGGCGCCTTTGCCCGACTCAACCGGGCGACTGGCGGACGTGCGCCGGGCTGGCTGGCGTGGCTGTGCTTCGCGCTCGCGTGGCTCCTGATCACGGCCGTGGTCCGGATCGAGGGCGGCGACGGCACCGCGATGGCCGTCGCGCAGCTGCCGCCGACGGCGGCGCTGGTGCTGGGCCTGGCCTTGCTGGTCGAGCTGGGCAGCGCAAGCTTCGGCCCCGCCGCGGGCGACGATGCGAGCGGCACCGCGGTGGCGCTGGTGATCGCCCGCGCGCTGACTACCGCGGCGCCCCGCCATCTCGCGGTCAACCTCGTCCTCGCAGGGGCCGGGGAGGGTCCCGGCATCGGCCTAAAGCACTACCTGCGCCACCACAAGCGCATGCTCAACCGCGAAAACACGGCGGTCCTCGGGATCGCACCGTGCGCCGGCGGGCACCTGCACTGGTGGGCGAGCGACGGGGCGCTCGCGCCGCTGGCCTACGACTCGCGGCTCCGGCGGCTGTGCGCGGAGCTCGCGGCCAAGGAGCCCGAGCTCGGCGCCTCCCCGCATCGCGGACGCGGCGCCACGCCGACGCTCCCGGCGAGAGTCGCCAAACTGCCGGCGATCGCGATCGGCTGCCTGGACGACCGAGGTCTGGTGCCCCACTCCCACCAGCGCACCGATACCCCCGACAGCGTCGACGAGGAGGCGACCGGCGCGGCAGTGGAGTTCGGCCTCATGCTGGTCGACGCGATCGACGCGCGCGTCGCCCGCCAGCCCGCCGCTCCACCGGCCCCTACACCGGCGTGACCGGATTGCGCTTGTCGGGCCACTGGCGATCCTTGGCGACGGCGAGCGCGAAGCGGCGGATCAGCTGATCTCGGAGGTCCTCGGGCTGGATCACGGCGTCGACGACGAGCTCGGAGGCGAGATGGAGGATGTCGATGTCCTCGGCGTACTCGCGTCTCAGCTCTTCGGTACGGGCGGCTCGCTCGGCTTCGTCGGCGATCGCCTGGAGCTGGTTGTAGTAGACGGCGTTGATGGCCGCCGACGGGCCCATCACCGCGATCGACGCCGTCGGCAGCGCGAGGCAGCAGTCGGGGTCGAACGCGGGACCGGCCATCGCGTATAGGCCCGCGCCGTAGGCCTTGCGGACGATCACCGAGATCTTGGCAACGTTGGCCTCGGAGACCGCGCTGATCATCTTCGCCCCGTGGCGGATGATCCCCTCGCGCTCGACCTGGGTGCCGATCATGAAGCCGGGAACGTCGGCCAAGAACAGCAGCGGGATGTTGAAGGCGTTGCAGGTCCAGATGAACCGTGCGCACTTGTCGGAGGAGTCGACGAACAGCACGCCGCCCTTGACCTTGGGCTGGTTGGCGACGATGCCGATCGCGCGACCATCGAGCCGGGCGTAGCCGACGATCACCTCGCGGGCCCAGCGGGCGTGGATCTCGAGCAACGAGCCGGCGTCGAGGAGCGATTCCAGTAGGAGCCGCATGTCGAACGGCTTGTTCTCATCGGCGGGGATGATCGAGCGGATGGGCTGCTCGGAGGCCGGCGGCGCCGGCGGCGTGTCGGGCGGCGGATCCTTGAACGAGGAGGGGAAGTAGCTCAGGTAGCGCCGGGCGAACTCGATCCCCTCCTCGTCGCTTGACACGAGCGCGTGGCCGACCCCGCTGCGGGAGGTGTGCATCCGCGCTCCGCCCATCTCCTCGAGCGTCACCTTCTCGCCGATCACCATCTCGGCCATGCGCGGCGAGCCCAGATACATCGAAGCGTTGCCGTCGCGCATGATCACGACATCGCAGAAGGCGGGGATGTAGGCGCCGCCGGCGGCGCTGGGACCGAACAGCACGCACACCTGGGGCACCACGCCGGACAGCCGCACCTGGTTGAAAAAGATCCGGCCGGCGTGCCGGCGGCCGGGAAACATCTGGACCTGCTCGTTGATCCGGGCGCCGGCGGAATCGACGAGGTAGACGAGCGGGAGTCGCAGGCTGAGCGCCCGCTCTTGGATGCGGAGGATCTTCTCGACGGTCTTCGGCGCCCACGACCCGGCCTTGACCGTGGGGTCGTTGGCCATCACCGCCACGGGGCGGCCACCGACCGTGCCGATCCCGGTCACGACTCCCTCGGCGCCGAGACCCTCTTGCTCCCATCCCGCCAGCAGCCCCTCCTCGACGAACGAGTCCGGATCGAACAGGAGCGCCACCCGAGCGCGCACCGGCAGCTTCCCTTGCTCCGCCGCGCGCACGCGGTGGCGCTCGGGACCGCCGGCCAGCGCGCGATCGCTCGCGATCTCGAGCGCGTCGCCGGTTTCGCCATGGGGGCTCACGAGTGCCAGTCCACCGGTCCTGCCGACAGCACGTGGCTGCCGAGTGGCCGGCCCAGCACACGCTGCACGGAACGCGATGCCTCGACCAGCGCGCCGAGGTCGATCCCGGTCTCGATCCCCATCTCGTGGAGCATCGAGACGAGGTCCTCGGTGGCGATGTTGCCCGTGGCCCCGGCGGGCACCGGGCATCCGCCCAACTCCCCGAACGAGGACTCGAAGCTGTCGATCCCGGACTCGAGCGCGGCCAGTACGTTGGCCAGACCCTGTCCGCGCGTGTTGTGGAAGTGCGCAGTCAGTTCAACCCCTCGCAGCTCGACCCGGGCGGCCTCGAAGAAGTCCCGCACCTGTCGGGGGTTGGCCATCCCCGTGGTGTCCCCGAACGCCATCTCGACGCACCCCGCCTCGATCAGCCGGCGCGCGATCGCGAACACTCGCTCGGGCGCCACGTGGCCCTCGTAGGGGCACCCGAACGACACCGAGATCACGCCCTCGCAGCGCAGCCCCTCGGCGAGCGCCCGCTCGACCGTGCGCTCCAACCCGGTCAGCGACTGCTCGACCGAGCGGCCGACGTTCTTCTGGTTGTGGGTCTCGGACGCGGACAGGAAGCAATTGATCTCCGAGAAGTGCTCGCGCAACGCCAGCGCGCGCTCGAGCCCGCGCTGGTTCGGGATCAGCACGCCGACCGCCACCGTGTCCGGCAGCTCTACGGCCGCCAGCACCTCTTCGGCGTCGGAGAGCTGCGGGATCACGTCGGCGCGCACGAAGCTCGTGACCTCGATCCGCGTCAGCCCCGTGCGCCCGAGCTGCTCGATCAGCCGCACCTTGTCGGCGGTCGGAATCACCTCGGGCTCGTTCTGGAAGCCGTCGCGGGGGCCAACCTCGCGAATGCTCACGCGCGTCGGAAGCTCACTCATATCTCCCTTACTTATAGATGAGCTTGAGCCCGAGCATCTGCGTGATCGTCACGAACTTGTAGCCCTGGGCGCGGAGATCGGCGATCTCGGTCGGCAGCGCGTCGAGGGTCTCATACCGCGGCCCGCCACCGAAGTGCTGGAGGATGATCGCGCCGTTGTGGGCGCCCCCAACCGCCCGCGAGATGATCGTCGGGGTGCCGGGCAGCGACCAGTCGACGGTGTCGACGTCGTAGTTGATTGTGAGGAAGCCCAGCGACGCCGCCAGCGAGTCGACCTGGCTGTCGAATGCCTCGTAGGGCGGCCGCCAGAGGCACGGGGTGAACCCGGTAGCGCTACGGATGGCGGCGGCCGTCTGCTCGATCTCGGAGGTCTGGGCGGCGGGCGAGAGGTTGACCATGTCGGGATGGGTCCAGGTGTGATCGCCGATCATGTCGCCGTCGGCGAGCATCGTCCGCTCGACCGAGCCGGTGGGGTCGTACTCGGAGATCTGCTCGCCGATCTCGAAGAACGTGGCCGGAACGTGCTCTTTGGCCAACAGGTTCACGAAATCGATCGACGGCGGATCGGGCCACGGACCGTCGTCGAAGGTCAGCGCGATGTCGTGGACGTTCGAGGGCCCGTCGAACACGAGGTCAGGGCCACTGGGGACGCAGCCGACCAGCTTCGGGACGTGCAACCGCGCCAGCACCGGGTGACCTGGGAAGAGCACTGTGCAGTCGGACGCGCCGTGGCATGCGGTGGGGTCGATCGCGCTTACGATCTGCCACTTGAACGAGCGGTAGCCGACGCCGATCTCGGTGGGCACGAAGCTGGCTGTCAGTTCGCCGGTGCTGCCGCGGCTGATCGTCGAAGGCACGTACTGGCCGCGACCCCGGCCCTTGGCCGTGATCGGGTAATAGACCAGGATCGTGCGGCGGTGGTCGCGCGAGGGCTCGATGCAAACCACGCCCGAGACCGAGTTGTTCCGGCGCCTCAGGCGGACGCACAGCGTCCGGTGGTCGCGCTGCATCGCCAGGGGCGAGAACGCGTGCTTCATCTCCAAGGTGAGGATGACCTGCTGCCCGTCTTGCTTGAACGACGCCGACCGCACGCCCAGCGGCGCGTGCCCCCGGGCCACGGCCGGCGCCGCGCTGACGCCGAGACCGACCGCGGTCACGCTCGCCACCGCGCACAAGAATTTCGCCCGCTTCATTCCGCCCTCCCAAAATTGACGATTCGCCGCTCATGGGTGCCCACCCCGATCGTCCGGCCCTCGTGATCGACGACCTCGACCGCGAAGCGCAGCTTGCGGCCGTCGACGACCTGCTCCAGCCGCGCCCGCGTCGTGCAGCGAGCCCCCTCCACGGCGCCGGCGACGTGCTTGATGCACACCTCGAAGCCGACCGTGGCCTGGCCGTCGTCGAGGAGCGGGTAGACGAGCATCGCGCACGTCTTCTCCATCATCGCGATCATGCCCGGCGTCGAGAGCACGCTGAATCCGAGCGTTCCGCCGACGTCGGTAAGGAGGCGCCCTTCGACCTCGAACTCCTCCGACGCCTGGATGCCCTCCTCGATCGAAGACCCCATCGACTCGGCAGCATAAGGGTTTACGACAGAGTTAGTGGCAGGCTCTGACGAGTGGCTGGGCGTGTCTGGCGTCGCCGACTCGCCGCGATAATACCGGGAGTATTTGAGGGCGAGTCGGCGGCGTCAGGCGCGTCCAGACGCCGTCAGAGAAGTCAATAACTCTGTCGTGAGCCCTAAACTCCCGCGCCGATGCCGTCACCGACTAGGAGCGAGCCCGTGGTGGTGCTCGCCGGCGGCACCGGCGGCGCCAAGTTGGCTCGGGGGATGCTCGACGTCGTCGGCCACGATCGGCTGGTGGTGATCGCCAACACCGGCGACGACCTCGAGATCTACGGCGCCTACGTCTCCCCCGACCCCGATCTGGTGACGTTCTGGCTGGCCGACCGTATCGACGAGCGCGGGTGGGGGCTCCGCGGCGACACCTTCGAGGTGATGGCTGGGCTGCGGGAGATCGGCGTCGACGTGTGGTTCAACCTCGGCGATCGAGACCTCGCGATCGGCGTCGACCGCGCGCGCGGGCTCGCCGCGGGCGAGCGGCTGACCGAGGCCCACGCGCGGATCGTCGCCGGCCTCGGCGTCCGCGCTCGGGTGCTGCCGATGACCGACTTCCCGGTCCGCACCCGGGTCAGCGCCCAGGGCCGCTGGTGGCCATTCCAGGAGTTCATGATCCGCTCCGGGGGTCGCGGCGCGGTGGTCGAGGTGGACTACCGGGGCGCCGGCGCGGCGCGCGTTACTCCCGAGGTCCTCGGCGCGCTGGGCAGCGCCCAAGCCGTGATCATCGGCCCGTCGAACCCCGTGATCTCGATCGGGCCGATCCTCGCCGTGCCCGGGATGCGCCAGGCGATCAGCGAGGCCGGCGCGCCGGTGGTGGCGGTCAGCCCGCTGGTCAGATCGGCGGTCGTCAAAGGCCCAACAGCCGCGTTCATGCGGTGGGCCGGCCATCCGCTGACCAGCGACGGTGTGTGCGCGGCCTACGGCGGCTTGCTCGACGGCCTCGTCGCCGACGACCCTACCGACGCCGTCGCGTTCCTGCAAACCGACGTGCTGATGGACACCGACGAGGCCCGGCGGCGAGTGGCCGAAGCGACGCTCGAGTTCGCCCTCGCGCTGGTGCCGCAGAAGACCGGATAGCGTTCGTAGCGCGATGTCGATCATTGCCGTTCTTCCGATCAAAGGGTTTGCGCACGCCAAGCAGCGGTTGGCCGGTGAACTCGACGCAGGTCCACGGCGGGCGCTGGCCGAGGCGATGTGCGCCGACGTGCTGGTGGCGCTGCGGCGCGCCAAGCTGGTGGACGAGATCCTCGTGGTCAGCGGTGACCCAAACGCACAGCAACTAGGGGCCACGAACGGGGCGTCGGTAGTCGTCGACGCTCGCGAAGGACACAACGTCGCCGCCTCGCTGGGGGTCGCGCGTGCGGTCGAGTTGGGCGCCACGCGCGCGCTGCTCGTGCCCGGCGACTGCCCGCTGCTCGACCCCGCCGAGCTCGACGGGCTGCTCAGCCGCGAGGTCGAGTTCCCTTCGGCCCTGATCGTGCCCGACCGTCATGGGACGGGCACCAACGCGCTCCTGCTCACCCCGCCGGATTCGCTGACCCCGGCCTTCGGCCCCGACAGCTGCCCGCGACACATCGCCAACGCGGAGCTCGCCGGCACGCACCCCGAGGTGGTGGATGTGCCGTCGCTCGCCCTCGACATCGACACGCCCGAGGACCTGGAGGCGCTTCAGGACAAGCTCGACGTGATCCACGGTGGATCCGCGCACACCCGGGGCATGCTCCGACAGCTGATGCGAAGCCGGTCATAGTGCCCTCCACCCCGCGCCAGTCATCTCGCTGACCGGATGCTCACCGCCACCGCTGTCGAGGGTCTTCCGGAGATCGAGGCAGGCGCCGATCTGGCCGCACTGATCGCCGCTGCGCTGGCGGTCGGCCTCGAGCCGAGCGACGTTCTCGTCGTCGCCCACAAGGCGGTCTCCAAGGCGGAGGGCCGCGTCCGCGTCTTGGCCGAGGTCGTCCCCAGCCAGCGCGCGCTCGAGTTGGCGGCCGCGCACAACAAGGACCCGCGACACGTCCAGGTCGTGCTCGACGAATCGCGGCAGCTACTGCGCGCCTCGGGCGGCACGTTGATCTGCGTGACCCATCATGGCTTCATCTGCGCCAACGCTGGCGTCGATGCGTCCAACGCCCCCGAGGCCGGGACGGTGATCATGCTCCCGCGCGACCCGGACGGCTCCGCGCGCCGCTTGCGAGCTCGACTGAGACAACTGACCGGGGCCGTGCCGGGGATCGTCATCACCGACTCGTTCGGCCGGGCCTGGCGTCGGGGCCAGAGCGACATCGCGATCGGCTGTGCCGGCCTGGCGCCGCTCGAGGACTGGCGTGGCAAGCCGGATTCCGTCGGCCGGGTGATGCACGCGACGATCATGGCCATCGCCGACGAGCTGGCCGGCGCCGCGGATCTGGCGCGGACCAAGGACGGGCGCCAGCCGGTGGTGCTGGTTCGCGGCGCCGGGCGGCACGTGATCGCTGACGACGGGCCAGGGGCGGTGGCGCTGATCCGGCCCGAGAGCGAGGACCTGTTCCGGTAGACGACCCTGGGCGCCGCCCTTTCTGGCGCTCCGTCTGTGACTCGTACGCCGTCGTGCTGCCGGTTCGGCTTTGATCGGAGATGGGCTTGGTCGTCGCGGCGGCCGTGGAAAGGTCCCGGGGGCTGAGCGGCCAGAATTATCATTAAGTTACAAAGAATCCGGGTGCGGAGTGCGCTAAGACAGTGCCGGTCGACGCTAGTCGTTGGCCCGATCGGCCCCACCAGCCAAATCGGGGGTCGAAACCCGCCGCCGACCACGAACGTTGGCGAATTCCCGCCGACAGGTGGAGGAAAATTGACATAGTTCGGGACAGAAGACGTCGGAGGGCGCCGGCGACGGGTTATTAGATTTCCACAAACACTGATCCTCGGTCCGCTCGCACCCCGGAAGGCGATCGCCCCCCACTCACCATCCCTCAAAGCCAACCCAGCCCCTCGCCGAGCTGAAGACTCGACGGAAGCGCCGCCGGACGAGCGAAGCGCCACCGGACGAGCGAAGCGCCGCCGGACGAGCGAAGCGCCGCCGGACGAGCGAAGCGCCGCCGTGCGGCGGGAGCGCCACCCTAGGTGACGGGCGCCTCGAGCTCGGCCTCGAGTTCGGTCAGCTCGGCCGACTGGGTGGCGCGGCGTCCACGGGCCGGCGCGGTGGCGACGAGCAGCGCGGCCAGCACGATCACCACGCCGGCCAGCTGAATCACGCTCGGCGACTCCCCGAAGATCAGCGCCGCGAGCGCCACCGAACAGACGGGTTGAATCGACAGCAGGACCGAGGTCATCGAAGCCGGGAGCCGCGGCAGCGAGTTCGCGATCAGCATCCACCCGAGCACCTGCGAGGTCAGGGCCAGGAGCAGCAGCCAACCGGCGCTGGGCCAGACTGGCTTCAGGTGGGCGTCGCCGATGATCACCCCGGCCACCAGGCTGATCACCCCGGCGGTGATCGTCGCGTCGAACAGCGTGCCGGCGGTCCGGCCAAGGTCCGATCCGCCGTGTCGGAGGAAGAGCAGGTACCCAACGTAGGTGAGACCGGCCGCGATCCCGAACACCGTGCCGCGCCCTGGCGCCTTTCCGTAGGCGCCGTGCTCGATCACCCCGGAGATCAGCAGCACGCCGATCAACGAGATCGGCAGCGCGCTCAACACCCGCCGCGAAGGCCGTTCCGCGAGCAGCGCCCACGCCACCAGCGGGATGACCACGACTTGGATGTTGGCCAGCACCGTGGCCAGCCCTGCCCCGACGTCGTCGATCGAGTGGTTCCACATGATCAGATCGGGCGCGAGGAACGCGCCGGCGAGGACGCCCCAGCGCCGGTCGCCCCAGCTCCGCCGCCCGAGCCGGCGGTCCTCGAACCACGCGAGCAAGCCCAGCGCCGGTAGTGCGTAGAAGCAGCGGAAGATCGCGGCGGTGGAGGGGGTGGCGTCGCTGAGGCGGACGAGGATGCCCGAGAACGCGATCGTGATCGCGCCGAGCACCGCGCACACGCGCACGTTGCGCTCGTTGGACAACAGGCGCTCCATCTCCCCCAGCGTACGCGGACGGTAGCCTTCGGGCCGGGGCGATGGGCGCGATGGGCACTGGAACCGACCCAGTTTCATCCGTTGAGCACAACGGCGAGGTGCCGTCCCGTCCGATGCGCTCGCTGATCGAGCGGCTTGGGCTGTTGCCCACGCCGCCCGCCGGTAGCGCGTATCACGGCTTCATCTCCTACAGCCACGCCGCCGACGGCCGGCTGGCGCCGGCGGTCGAGAAGGGGCTCAAGCGGTTCGCCAAGCCTTGGTACCAGGCCTCGGCGCTTCGCATCTTCCGCGATCAGGCGGCCTTGCCGGTCACCCACGACCTGTGGCACACGATCGAGTCCGCGCTCGACAACTCAGAGCACTACGTGCTGCTCGCCTCCGAGCAGGCGGCGGGTTCGCCGTGGGTGGCCAAGGAGGTCGAGCACTGGCGGCGGACCAAGTCGTCAGAGAACCTCCACATCGCGCTCACCGACGGGGAGATCGCGTGGGACAACGAGGCCGACGACTTCGACTGGAAGCGCACGTCCGCCCTCCCGCAGTCGTTGCGGAACGCCTTCGAGCACGAGCCGCTGCACGTCGACTTCCGCTGGGCCCGTGACCGCAACGACCTGACGCTCAACAACAACCAGTTCCGCGGCGCGATCGCGGCGCTCGCCGCGCCGATGCACGGCAAGGCGCGCGACGAGCTCGAGAGCGAAGAGGCGGACCTGAAACGCAAATCGCTCCGGCTGGCGAGGACGGTGGCGCTGGTCCTCGTCCTGCTGTTCGCGCTGGCCGTGTTCGGCGGCGTGTTTGCGCTCAACGAGCGCAACAGCGCGATCGACGAGGCGCACACGGCGCAGTCGCAACTGCTGGCCAGCCAGGCCATCTCGAGCACTTCGAACCTCCAGCTGGCGAGCCTTCTGGCGGTCAGCGCCTACCGCCTGTCGCCGACCGCCGACGCCCGCAGCGCGATCCTGACCGTGGCCGACAACCCAGAGTTCAGCTCGGCGGTGACCGCCGAGGCACAATCAGTCAACGGCGTCGCCTTCAGCCCCGACGGCCGGGTGTTCGCCACCGGGGGCGACAACAACACGATTCGGCTATGGAGCACGGCCACGGCCGAGCCGATCGGCAAGCCGCTCTCGGGCCTGGGCGGAACGATCGTCAGCGTCGCCTTCAGTCCCGACGGCAAGCTGCTGGCGGCCGCGAACGGCGTGGGGGGATTCGCATCTGGAACGTGGCCACCCACGCCCTGGTCGACCCGGCGACGACCGTGACGTCGGACGGTTCGAACAGCCTGGCCTTCAGCCCCGACGGCCGCCTGCTCGCGATCACCACCGGCGATTCGGTCCGGCTCTTCTCGGTCGCCACGCGGGGCCAGGTCGGGCGCGCGATGACAATCAACGGGGCGACGGTCGCCAACGACTCCGTCTTCAGCCCCGACGGCCGGAACATCGCGGCCGCGATCGACAATTCGATCGCGCTGTTCAGCGTGGCCAGCCAGCGACAGATCGGCCCGTCGATGACCGCCGAGGACGGCGGCGTGTCCGCCGTGGCTTTCAGCCCCGATGGCGCGACGCTGGCCGCGGCCAACGGCAACGACACCGTCCAGCTGTGGAGCGTGGCGACCCACAGGCCCATCGGCTCGGCCCTCACCGGCCACACCGCCGCGGCCACCAGCGTCACTTTCAGCCCCGATGGGCGAACGCTCGCCTCGGGCAGCCAGGACGACACGATCCGCCTATGGAGTATCGCCAGCCACGCTCAGCTTGGCGCGCCCCTGACCGGCCACACGGCCCCCATTCTCGACGTGGCCTTCAGCCCGGACGGCGGCACGCTGGCGTCGGCCAGCGAAGACAGCACGGTTCGTCTCTGGGACCTCTCGAGCCGCGAGCTCGGGGCGCCGATCACGGTACCCGGGGGAGCGGTCAACAGCGCCGCCTTCAGCCCCGACGGCCGGACGCTGGCGTCGGTCGGTGACGACGGCACGATCCGGGTTTGGGATGCCGTGACCCGGCGCCAAGCGCGCCCTCCGATCGTCGCCGACGCTGGCGTGTCGGAGAGCATCGTCTTCGCGCCCGACGGCTCGAGCGTGGCCACCGGAAGTCGCGACGGAACGGCGCGCGTCTGGGATCTGTCCACCGGCCGCGAGTCGGATGGCCCCTTCCTGGCCGGGACCGTTCTTGGCGTGGCCTTCAGCCCCGACGGCCGGACCCTGGCCACGGCAAGCAACGACGGGGTTGACGGCGACGTCGAGTTGTGGGACCTGGCGGCCCACAAGCCAACTGCTCAGCCGGTGATCGCCGAGGCCGCCAACGGCGTCGCCTTCAGCCCAAGCGGCAAGATGCTCGCCTCGGCGGGTAACGACGGTGCCGTCCGCCTCTGGAACCCCGTGACGGACACGCGGATCGGCCACCCGCTCACCGGCCACACCGGCCCGGTCAACGCCGTTGCCTTCAGCCCGGACGGCCGGACCCTCGCCTCGGCCGGCAGCGACGGCACAATCCGCCTCTGGAACGTGACAACGGGCCAGCAGGTGGGGTCCCCATTGACCGGTCATGTCGGCGCTGTCAACAGCGTCGCCTTCAGCCGCGACGGCCAGACAATCGCCTCGGGCGGCGACGACGGGACCATCCGCCTGTGGGACGTCACCACCGAGCAGCAGCTAGGGGCCGCCTTGATCGGCCACGTCGGGCCCGTCAGAAGCGTCGCGTTCAGCCCCAACGGCCAGACCATCGTCTCCGCCGGCGACGACGGCACGATCCGGCTCTGGAGCTACTACCCGATCGAGGACTACATCCGCCAGCTCTGCGGCTACGTCAATCCCGCCCAGGCGGCGAAGCTGTTCAAGCAGGCTGACCCGACGATCCCCTACCAGCCCGTGTGCGGCTGATCAGGACGTCTGGCTGGGGGCGCCGACGGCGTGAAAGCCGCCGTCGACGTGCACGATCTCGCCGGAGATCGCGCGGGCGTAGTCCGACAGCAGGAAGCAGATCGTGTCGGCCACCGGTAGCGGATCGGAGATGTCCCACCCCAACGGCGCCTGCTGCTGCCACAGCGAGGCCAGCCCCTCGAAGCCCGGGATCCCGCGCGCCGCGACCGTCCCGAGCGGCCCGGCGGAGACGAGGTTGACGCGTACGCCGGCCGGTCCGAGATCCCGGGCCAGATACCGCGACACGGACTCCAGCGCCGCCTTCGAGACGCCCATCCAGTCATACACCGGCCACGCCACGCGGGCGTCGAAATCCATCCCGACGAAGCTCCCGCCGGACGGCATCAGCCCGACCAGCGCCGCCGCCAGGGCCTTGAACGAGAACGCGCTGGTGAGAAACGCCTGCGACGCGCTGTCGGCCGGCGCGGTCATGAAGCGACCGCCGAGCGCGTCCTCGGGGGCGAACGCGATCGCGTGCAGCGCGCCGTCGACCCCGCCCCAGCGCTCTCGCAGCGACGCCGACAAGCCGTCGAGATCCTCGGGACGGTTGACGTCGAGCTCGAGCACGTCGACGGGCTCGGGCAACCGCGCCGCGGCTCGCTCGGTCATCCGCCGGACCCGTCCGAAACTGGTCAGGAGCACGGTGGCGCCCTCCTGCTGGGCACGCGACGCCGCGTGGAAGGCGATCGAGTCCTTCGTGATGACGCCGGTGATCAGTAGCCGCTTGCCGGCGAGGATCACGCCAGCGTCCTCAATGCCCCGGCTAACCGCTCCCGCGTGTCCTCTGGCTCGACGATCTCGTCGATGAAGCCCGCCGCCGCGGCGGCCTCGGAGCGAAGGTGCTCGGAGGCGTACTCGTCGGCGAGGCGGATGCGCTCGGCGTCGGGATCGCCGGCGAGCTGCAGCTCGCGGCGGTTGACGATCCCGACCGCGGCGCGCGCGCTCATGATTCCCAGCTCGGCATCGGGCCAGGCCAGCACGAGGTCGGCGCCCAGGTCGCGCGAGTTCATCGTGATGTACGCGCCGCCGTAGGACTTGCGCAGCACGACGGTCAGCTTGGGCACTCGCGCCGCCGCAAACGCCCGCACCAGCGACGCGCCGTGCCGGATCACGCCGGCCTGCTCCTGACGCGAGCCGGGCATGAACCCGGGCGTGTCCACGACCGCGATCAGCGGCAGCCCGAACGAGTCACAGAAGTTGACGAACCGGGCCGCCTTCTCCGACCCCTCGGCGTCGAGTACGCCGCCCAGGTGGTGCGGCTGATTGGCCACGATCCCGACCGGCCTGCCGTCCACTCGCGCGAACGTCGTCACGACGTTGCGCGCCCACCGCGGGCAGAGCTCGAGCAGCGAGTCGCCGTCGACGATCGCCGCCAGCGCCTCGCGCACGTCGTAGGCGCGCCGGCCCTCGGCGGGCACCACGGCGCGCAGATCGTCGTGCGACGGCTGCTTGGTCGCGGCGCGCGGCAACTCCGCGCCCGAAGTGGCCGGCAGGTAGCCGAGCAGCTCGCGCACCCGCGCGGCGGCCGCCGCTTCGTCGCGCTCGACGAGATGGCACACGCCGTTGCGGTCGTGGACTCGCGGTCCGCCGAGCGAGGCGGCGTCGATTTCCTCCCCGAGCGCCTCACGGACGACGGACGGCCCGGTGAGGAACATCGCGGCGTCCTCGGTCATCAGGATCAGGTCGGTCAGCGCGGGCGAGTATGCCCCGCCGCCGGCCGAGAACCCCGAGACGACCGAGATCTGCGGGACGACCCCGGTGAGCGCCACGGTCTCGTAGAAGATCCGCCCGTAACCAGCGAGCGCGGCGGTTCCCTCCTGCATCCGCGCCCCTCCGGACTCGACGAACGCGACCACCGGGATCCGTGCCCGGCCCGCGGTCTTCAGAATCCGGACGATCGTGTCGGCGTGGCGCTCGCCGAGCGAGCCGCCCAGATACGACCCGTCCTGCGCGTAGCACGCGACCGGCCGGCCCGCCACCAACCCGGTCGCCCCGACTACGCCGTCTCCGGCGATCGCCCGGGCGCCCAGCCGCGGCGAGACCACGCGCGAGCGAAGGACGTGAAGCGAACCCGGATCGCACAGCGCCTCGAGCCGCTCCAGCGGCGCCAGGCGCCGGACCGGCGCTTCGACGATGGTGGCGCTCAACTCAGGCAACTCCTCGGATAACCAGGGCGACGTTATGCCCCCCGAACGCAAAGGAATTCGAGATCGCGACCGGGGGTCCTCCGTTGGCGGCGATCAGCGGGCGCGCCTCGCCGGGCACGTAGTCGAGGTCGAGCTCGGGATCGGGGACCTCGTAGCCGAGCGTCGGCGGGATCACCCGCGTGGCCAGCGTCTGGACCGTGGCGATCGCCTCCACCGCGCCCGAAGCGCCGAGCAGATGGCCGATCGCCGACTTGGTCGAGGAGACCGGAATCTGCTTGGCCCGCTCGGGACCCAGCGCACGCTTCAGCGCCGCCGTCTCCGCGGCGTCGTTGAGTTGCGTCGAGGTGCCATGGGCGTTGACGTAGCTCACGTCGTTCGGCGTGAGCTCGGCGTCGGCAAGCGCGAGCTCGATCGCGCGCGAGGCGGGTATGCCGCTCGGTTCGGGCGCCGTCAGATGGTGGGCGTCCGAGGTCGAGGCGTAGCCCGCGATCTCGCCGAGGATCGTCGCGCCGCGCCGGCGCGCGGCCGTCTCCTCCTCGAGCACGAGCACGCCGGCGCCCTCGCCCATCACGAACCCGTCGCGGCGGAGGTCGAAGGGACGCGAGATTCCGGTCGGAGACAGCGCCTGCATCGAGTTGAAGCAGGCAAACCCGAACTCGGTCAACGTGGCCTCGGCGCCGCCGGCGACGACCGCGTCCGCATCTCCGTACTGGATCATCCGCACCGCCGAGCCAATCGCATGCGCGCCGCCGGAGCACGCGGAGACGACCGCGTACATCTGGCCTTGGAGGCCGAGTTTCATCGATACCGCGGCCGCGCCCGCGTTAGGCATGTAGGAGGGGATCCCCAGCGGCGAGACACGCGCGGCGCCCTTGTCGCGGAGATTGTCGTGCTGGGTCTCGAGCGTGTAGATGCCGCCGATTCCGGTGCCGATCAAACAGCCGATCCGGGTCGGGTCATACGGCAGCTCGCCATTCCAGCCCGCCTGCGCGGCGGCCTCTGCGGCGGCGACCAGCGCGAGCTGGGAGAAGCGATCGAGCCGGCGGACCTCCTTGACCGAGAGGAAGTCCTGGGGCTCGAACTCGCGGCACGCGCCCGCGCCGTCCTCGATCCCGCAAACGCCGGATGCCCACCGTTCGTACAGCGGTGCTGCCCCGATGCCCAGCGGCGTGACCGCCCCCACACCGGTAATGACGACCTTCTGCCTCACGACGCCCTTTCCACGATCAGGTCGATCGCGTCCCCAACCGTCTTGAGCTCCTTCATGTCCTCGCCCTTGAGCACGACGCCGTACTCGTCCTCGACGATCTGCGCCAGCTCGACGAGGTCGAGCGAGTCGATGTCGAGCTCTTCGAAGGTCGCCCCGCGGGTGATCTGGCTCTCGTCAGGACCGAAGCTGGCCAGCGCCTCGACGACGCGGCCTTCGACCTGTTCACTGGTTACTGTCGCCATGTTGGTTTCTCCTCTGTGGTAGTTGGTCTCATGCGGCCAGTCCGCCATCGACGCTCAGCACGGCGCCGTTTACATAACTAGCCTGGTCGGACACCAAAAATCGGACGCACGCCGCGACCTCCTCCGGAGTGCCGGCGCGGCGCGCGGGAATCGCCGCGAGCAGCTCGGACGAGATGCCGGCGGTCATGTCGGTATCGATCCACCCGGGCGCCACCGCGTTGACCGTGATGCCCCGCCTCGCCACCTCGATCGCGGCCGTCCGCGTGAGCGCGATGAGCCCCGCCTTGGCGGCGGCGTAGTTCGCCTGCCCGGCGTTGGCACGCAGCCCGACGACCGAGGAGATGTTGACGATCCGGCCCGCCCGTGCGCGCAGCATCGGCCGCAGCGCGCGCCGGATCAGCCTGAAGGCGGCGGTCAGATCGGTCTCGAGCACGGTGCTCCATTCCTCGTCGCCGAGCGAGGCCACGAGGTCGTCACGACTGACCCCGGCGTTGTTGACGAGCGCCAGCACGGGCCGATCGAAGTGCGACTCGAGCCCGGTGAACAGCTCTTCGGGCGCGCCGGTATCGGCGACATCGGCTTGAACGGCGACCGCCTGGCCACCGTCCTGCGCGATTGCCGCCACGACGGCCTCGGCGCCGTCCTTGTCGGCGCGGTAGTTGACGCCGACTGGCCACCCGTCGGCGGCCAGCCCCCGGGCGATCGCGGCGCCGATTCCGCGCGAGGCTCCGGTGACGAGGGCGCAGCCGTCACGCTCGGGCATCCTCGCCCCCTCCCCACTCGATCACTCCGGCGCCCCAGGTGAAGCCGGCGCCGAACGCGCTCAGCAGGACCCGTGAGCCCGGCCTGAGGCGACCGTCGGCGGTGGCCTCGGCGAGGCCCACAGGCAGCGTCGCGGCGGAGGAGTTACCGAGCTTCTCGATGCAATCGACCACGCGCTCGGGGGCGAGCTCGAGCCGCTCCCGGAGCGCCCTGACGATCCTCGCGTTGGCTTGGTGGTAGACGAACAGGTCGACGTCGTCAAGCGACATGCCGGCGCGGGCCACGGCCTGGAGCGTCGCCTCGCCCATCCGCGCGACCGCGTGCCGGTAGACCTCGGGCCCGTCGAGCAGGACCTTGCGATCGGCATGAGAGATGTGGATCGCCGGAGCCCCCGAGCCGTCGGCGCCGAGCACGATGGGCCCGATGCGGCCGAATTCGCTCCTCGCTGGTGCCAGCACGACGGCCCCCGCGGCATCGCCGAACAGCGGCGCGGTCTTGCTGTCCTCCCAGTTATTGACCCGCGAGATGAAGTCGGCGCCGACCAGCAGGACGCGTTCGGCGCGACCGCTCTCGATCTGCGCCGCGGCGAGCGAGATGCCGGACAGAAAGGCCGTGCAGGCGGCGCCGATGTCAAAGGCGCCGGCGCGCGTGGCACCCAGCTGGTGGGCGACCAGCGGCGCTGAGTTAGGGGTCAGTTCGTCCTGGGTCATCGTCGCCACGATCACCAGGTCGAGCTCCTCCGGGTCGATCCCGGCCGCGGCGAGGGCCCGTGCCCCGGCGCGGGCCGAATAATCGGCCAGCCGCTCGTCGGGACCGGCCACCGGCCGCTCGCGCACGCCCGTCCGCGAGACGATCCAATCCTCCGACACCCCCAGCCGTTTCGACAGCTCGGCGGTCGTCAGCCGCGCCGGCGGCAGCTCGATCGCGACCGACAGCATCGTCGCCCGCGTGGTCACGGGCGTCGGCGAGCTCAGCCACTCGGAGGGCCAGTCGCGTCGCTCGGCTCCGGTCGACTCAAGCACTGACGAGCTCCACGTCCTTGACCGTGCGCTTGGCCAGCCCGGTGAGCACGCGCCCGGGACCCACCTCGACGAACCGGGTCGCGCCGAGCTCGTGCATGGTCAGCATCGTCTCGCGCCACCGCACGGGCATCGTCAGCGCCTCGGCCAGCCGGCGTCGCACGTCCTCGAACGGCTCCGCGGTTACCGCCGAGATCACCGTGGCCCGCGGCGGACGGAACTCGACGCGCTCGAGCGCGGCGGCAAACTCGGGGACCGCTGAGGCCATCATCGGCGAGTGAAACGCGCCCGTGACCGGTAGCTCCATCGCCCGCAGGCCGAGCTCCTTGGCCGCCGCGGCGGCGGCCGGCAGCGCGTCGCGGGACCCCGACAGGACGACCTGGCCGGGTGAATTGTCGTTGGCGACCGCCAGCCCGTGCTCCTCGGCCAGCTCCAGGGCGTGATCGGCGGCGCCCGCGCCAAGCACCGCCACCATCCCCCCGTCGCCCGCCTGCTCGCCGGCGCGCTGCATCAGCGCGCCGCGCAGCGCGACCAATTCGAGCCCGTCGCGCTCGGCCAGCGCCCCGGCGGCCACCAACGCACCGAGCTCGCCGAGCGAGTGACCGGCCATCAGCTCACCGTCTGGCCGGCCCATGGCGGCCCATCCGGCCAGGCTGGCGCAGAAGATCGCGGGCTGCGCGAACCGCGTCCCGTCGTCGGTACGCGGGAACGGGTCCTCGCCAACGGTCTCCGTGACCATCGCGAGCAGATCCGGGCGTTCGCTCTCCACTGCGACCCGCATCTCGGGGGTTTGGCTTCCTTGCCCAGGGAACAGAATTGCCACCTTGGACATATATCTGACCCTACGCACGGGGGGAGAGTCAGATACACGCCCGCCGCCGAGTTCCCCCCGTTCGGGGGGAGGCGGGCGTAGGCTTTCCGCTATGAGTCCGCGCGGTGGTGGTCATCCATGAGACAGCTGGCGCCGGGGGTCCGGCAGCTCGACGGCTGGCCGCCCGACGCGATCAACGCCTACGTGATCGAGGACGTGCTGATCGATGCCGGGACGCGCTTTGACCAGAACCGGATCCTCCGGCAGTTGGCCGGGCAGCAGCTCTCGGCGCACGCGCTGACCCACGCCCATCCCGACCATCTGGGCTCGAGCCACGCCGTTTGCGAGCAGTTCGGCATCCCGTTCTGGGTCGGCGAAGGCGACGCGGCCGCCGCCGAGGATCCCGCGGTGCTGGCCGCCCGGATGCCCCAGCTGCCGCTGCCCGGGGCGGGCGCGATCGCCCGGTTTTATGTCGATATGCAGGTCGAGCACGGCCAGCCGGTGGACCGACGGCTGCACGACGGCGATGACGTGGCGGGGTTTCGCGTGCTCGAGACTCCGGGGCACTCCCCCGGCCACATCTCCTTCTGGCGCGAGTCCGACCGGGTGCTGGTCGCCGGCGACGTGATGTGGAACTTCGAGTTCGCCGGCGGCCGGCCCGGGCTGACCGCGCCGCTCGCCGCCAGCTCCACCGATCCCGCTCAGAATCGCGCCTCGGCCCGCCGCCTCGCCGAGCTCGAGCCCGCCCTCATCTGCTTCGGCCACGGGCCGCCGATGCGCGACACGGCCAGGTTCGTCCGCGTCATCGAGAGCCTGCCGACCTAAGGACACCCGTCAGAATTACTGACGGCTCCGACGGCGTCTGGACGCGCCTGACGCCACCCGCTCACCCTCACGTACCACCAAGTCCTCGCCGGCTTCGTACGCTGGGAAGTGCGATGCCCGCCGACAGATTCACCGAGCTGGTCGCGCGACCTGAAGGAGGACGCACGTACACGATGGCCGCCCGGCCCGGGCTGGCCGACTGCGCGCCGTCGGGGCGGATCCGCCTCGACGCGCTGGCGCGGTGGCTCCAGGACATCGCCTTCGCCGACGTCGAGGACGCTGGGCTGGCGGACCGCGCGGTGTGGGTCGTGCGGCGCACCCGTCTCGAGGTCAGGCGCTTTCCGCGCTTCAGCGAGCGGTGCACGCTCGTCACCTGCTGCAGCGGACTCGGTCGGATGTGGGCCGAACGCCGCACGACGATCACCAATTCGGTAACCGAGGAGCCGGAGGTCGAGGCGGTGTCGCTGTGGGTCCACCTCGACCCGCACACCCGGCTGCCGTCGCCGCTGACCGAGGGCGAGCTCGAGGCCTACGGCACCGCCGCCGCCGGACGACGAGTGCGGGCCCGGCTACGCCAGCCGGGGCCGGGGCCGGGGGACGGCGGCAGCGAGCGGTGGCGGTGGACGTTCCGCGCCACCGAGTGCGATCTCGCCGGGCACATCAACAACGCCGCCTTTTGGCAGCCGCTCGAGGAACAGCTCCTGCGCGGGACCGACCCGGACGGCCTCGACGTCGAGCTCGAGTACCGCAACCCGCTTCAGCCCGGCGAGAAGGTCGTCATCACCGAGGGCAACCGGCTGTGGATCGTCGACGAGCAGTCCGAGGTGCACGCCTCGCTGGTCTTCAAAACGAACGGGCGACCGATCGCGCGATAGCGCTCGAGGCGGCCCGAGACCGGTAAGGTCGGGCAGGTGAGCCTCCCGGAGCCCAACCCGAACTCGGCGGCGCTGGTCACGGGCGCCTCCGCGGGTATCGGCTCGGCGATCGCACGCGAGTTGGCCGCCCGTGGTCACGGCCTGATCCTCGTCGCCCGGCGCAAGGATCGCCTGGACGCGCTCGCACGAGAGCTCTCCGAGGAGCACGGCGTCCGCGCCGAGGGGATCGGAGCCGACCTCGGCAACGCGACCTCGCGCGCGCGCCTGCCGGCGCGGGTCGAGAGCCTTGGGCTGGACGTCGAGATTCTCGTCAACAACGCCGGGTTCGCGACCAACGGCCCGTTCGACGAGTCCGATCCCGACCGCGAGCTCGAGCAGGTCCGGGTGCTCGTCGAGGCCCCGGTCGCGCTCATCTCGGCATTCCTGCCCGCGATGGTCAAGCGTGCCCAGGGCGCGATCCTCAACATCGCCTCGACGGCGGGGATGCAGCCGATGCCGTACTCGGCGGGGTACTCGGCCGCCAAGGCCTACGTGCTGACCCTTTCGGAGGCGCTCCATCAGGAGCTCCGCGGGCGCGGGGTGACCGTCACCGTGCTGGCCCCCGGACCCGTCGAGACCGATTTCTGGGCCATCTCGGGCTGGGAGGTACACGGCGGGGGGACGTTCGAGAGCACGGTCCCGCGGCAGGCCTGGATCACCGCCGAGCAGGCCGCCCGGGCCGGGGTCAAAGGGCTTGAGGATGGCCGGCGGGTCGTCGTGCCGGGCCTGCCGATGCGCACCGCGATGCAGGCCGCTCAGTACGTGCCGCACGCGGTCAAGCTGCCCGTGCTCGAGTGGGCGATGCGCCGGCGGTAACTCGCCCCCAGGCCGCGCCCGTCCGCGCCTCACGCGCGGGCCGTCGACCTACTCCTTCCACCAGGCGCCGAGCACGCGCCGCCAGTTCCCCCACGCGATCGCGTCGATCTCCCGCGCCGTGAACCCGACGCCCGCCAGCGCCTCCAGCACCAGGGGCATACCGGCGGCGCCACCGAGCGCGGACGGCACGGTCGCGCCGTCGAAGTCCGAGCCGAGGCCGACGTGTTCGACCCCGATCCGGTCCGCGACGTAGCGCGCGTGCTCGGCGATCACGGTCACCGGGGTGTCAGCCGCGTCGGCCAGATCGGCGCGCAGGAACGGACACGCGAACACGATCCCGACGAGGCCGCCGGTGGCGCCGATCCGGTCGAGCTGCGCGTCGGTCAGATTGCGCGACGCGGCGGCCAGCGCGTGGGCGCCCGAGTGCGAGGCGACGACCGGACCGAGCTCCAACCGGGCCACGTCCCAGAACCCGGCCTCGTTGAGGTGGCTGACATCCACGAGGATCCCCAGCTCGGCGCAGCGCGCCACCAGGCGACGGCCGACGGCGGTCAATCCCGGCCCGATGTCCGGCGAGGAGGGAGAGATGAACGGCACGCCGTAGGCGAACGCGTTGGGGCGGCTCCACACCGGGCCGAGCGAGCGCAGGCCGGCGGCGTGCCACAGCTCGAGCGCCTCGAGGGCCGGATCGATCGCCTCCGCCCCCTCCAGATGGAGGATGCCTACCGGCGGTCCGTCGCCGGCAAACGCGACGTCGAGGTCGCGCGTGGTGCGGGCGATCCGCAGGTGACCGGCCCGCTCGAGCGCGATCAGCCGCCCCGCCGCGGCCGTGGCGTGGCCGGCCGCCTCGGTCTGACCGACCGGAGCCGCCAGCTCGAAGAACTCGACGCCGCCGTCGTCGTTCGCCATCAGGTCGGCGTGCTCGCCCGCCGAGGGGGTGAAGATCGCGAAGATCGCCCCCCGCAGCCCACTCGAACGCATCCGGGGCAGATCGAGATGTCCGTCCGGGCGGCCGGTCACGAACAGCCCGTGATCGGTGCACGTCAGCGCGTCGTTGTGTCCGTCGAAGATCGGCTGCACGCCGCCCACTATGCCGCAGTGGCGCGCGAGGCAGCGGGCACGACCTCGGTCGGCTCGGGGCTCGCGTGCCCCGCGCTCGTCAACCGGCGGGCCAGCCAGTCGAGCGCGATCGGCGTCCCCGCCACGGCGCCGCTGATGTGGTCGACCCCGCCGCGCGTCACGTACAGCCGCACGTCGGCGCCGAGCGCGCTCCAGTCAGCGCGCAGGCTGGTGCTCTGCGCGAACGACACGATCTGGTCGCGCCGCGCGTGGTGCAGGAGCACGGGAGCCTGGGGGGCGATCCGCCCGAGCCGGTTCTCGGCCAGACGGCGGCGCCACTCCGGGAGCCCGAGCACGTTGGGCCGCGTGAGGTCGGCCGCGCGGATGAATTTGGGTCCCGAGATGATCGCCTGGAGGATCGACGAGTTGCGCAGGGCCTCGATCCCCGCGGCGGCCTTCGGCGTCAGATACGAGTCGAGGTCGAGCTCCGGGTAGGCGGCCGCGTACCCGATCCCGCCGTAGGCGATGAAGAACGAGAAGAAGCTGCCGTCCAGGCTCGGGCCCGCGATCTCCACGTCCGCCGCGGCCGCGCCCGCGGCCACCGCGCTCAACGCGACGTCGGGGGCGTAGGTGGGTTGCAGCTGGGCGGCCCACGCTGCCGCGGCCCCGCCTTCGGAATAGCCGAGGATCGCCGCCGGGCCGTCCTCGGGTAGCTCATCGGGGGCCAACACGCGGGCGGCGCGCATCGCGTCGAGCACGTTCGGACCCAGCGCGCGGCCGACCATGTAGGCATGATCGCCGGGCGTGCCGAGGCCCTGATAGTCGGAGATGGCCACCGCCCAGCCGCGCGCGAGCGCCATCGCGATCAGCCCGGCCTCCCAGTCCAGTCCGCGAGCCAACAGCCGCGAGGGAGCCGCCTCGTCGCCGATCCCGTGGGTTCCGACCGCGTAGCCGAGCAGCGGCCGTACCCGGGTCGAGGCGCGACCGGGAAGCAGGACGACGCCCGACACCGTGGTCGGTTCGCCGATCGCGCCGGTCGACCGGTAGAGCATCCGTAACGCGCGCACCCGCAAGCGGACGCCCGGGACCAGGTAGGCGTCCATCGGTTCGGCGCGGATCAACTCACCCGGCTGGCCCGGCGGCAGCGGATCGGGCGGGAGGTAGAAGCCCTCGGCGCAGGCGCCCCGGCGGCGCGGCGGCGACACGAGCAGCAGCTGCGCCGTGGTGTGCCGCGCCAGATCGATCCAGGACACGCGGGGAACTCCTTATCTAAACCTTTGCTACTCCGGTTCAATCTTGACCAGATTTACTTAACAACGTACCGGACTGACGTGTTTTTCGGTCCCGCCTCGAGCAGACCTCTTACTCAATTCCTCACAGGGTCGTTCGACTAGGCCAGCAGACCGATTCGCTGGGCTCGCTGCACCGCCTCGGCGCGGTTGCGGGCCCCGAGCTTGCGGTACAGAACGCTCGTATGCTCCTTGACCGTGTGCGGGGAGAGGTACAGCGCCTCGGCGATCTCGCGATTGGTGCGCCCGGCGGCGATCAAGTCCAGCACGCCGCGCTCGCGCTCGGTCAACAGCGGCGCCGGCTGGTCGGCCTTGGGGGCGAACATCGTCATCCCCAACCCGACCATGCGCACCGCCCGCGCGACGTCGCGAGCCTCCCAGTCCTTCGACACGAACCCCGACGCGCCGGCGGCGCGTGCTGCGGCCGGCGACATCCGCCCGGCGCCCGAGATCAGCAGCACACGCGTCGCGGGCGACGCGGCGCGGATCGACTGGCACAGGTCGGCGCCCGACTCGCCCGACAGGAACAGGTCGACCAGCGCGACGTGGGGCTGGAAGGTCTTGATCAGCTCGAGCGCCTCGGCGCCCGTCCGCGCCGCCAGGCACCGCTCGACCCACGCCTGCTCGCCGAGCAGCAGGCGGAACCCCCACTGCACGACGTCGTGATCGTCGACCACGAGCACGCGGAGCTTGCGGGAGGCGAGGCGAGTTGGGACGCCGGCGGCGACCTGACCGACTTCTCCCGGCGCTGACTCGTCCCCGCTCACCGGGCCCGCGGGCGCTGGTTCGTCCTCGCTCACCGGGCCTCCTGGAGCGGAACCACCAGGCGCACGCGCCAGCTCTCCTCGTCGGTCGGCCCGAACTCGACCACCCCGCCGCGCTGCAGGGCCTCGAACGCGGCCAGTCGCAGCCCCATCCCGGCCTCCGAGGCTGCCCGCCGCACCCCGTCGTTGCGCACCTCGACCGTGAACGTGTCCCCGTCGCGCCCGACGGCGACCAGCACCTGTGAGGCACGGGCGTGCTTGGCGATGTTGCGCAGCGATTCCGCCAGCACCGACTGGGCGAGCGCCTCGAGCTCGGGCGGCACGCGCACCCCGGCCTGCCATTGCACGCTGATCGGCACGCCGGGAGACGACGCCAGCCGCTCGAGCTCTTCGGCCAGAGTCGTCTCGGTCTCGAGCGGGAGCGCGGCCAGGGGCCGTTCGAGCGCGCGCCGGAGGTCGCCGATCGCCTCCTGCATCTCGACCCGGCAGCGCTCGCGCTCGGCCGGATCCAAGGGCTGCTGGGCGCTCAGCGCCAGCGATACCCCGAACAGCCGCTGGAGCACGCGCTCGTGAATCTCGCGCGCCAGATCGAGCCGCTCGCCGAGGCGGCGGTTGCGCTCCTCCTGACGGGTCGCGTTGCGCGCCGTGGTCACCAGTGCGGCCGTCTTGCCGAGCGTCCACAGCAAGTGGCGTTCGCCGTCGGAGAGCTCGAACCGCCCGCCGCCGCGATCGGCGCAGATCACCCCATAGGTGCGACCGGCCGCGCTCAGCGGCGTACACACCAGTGTGGTGATCCCGAGCAGCTGCGCGTACTCGGGCGGCACCTCGGACTCGATCCCGTCGGACACCACCACCACCCGGTCCTCGTGCAGCGCCCGTTGGGCGATCGGCGTGTTGACCAGCGTCGGGCGCAGCGTCCGCAGCTGCGCGAACGAGGTCCCGTGGGCGCCGACCGGCCGCACCCTCCGACGGCTCGCGTCGGCCATGAAGATCGCCGCCCGGCGCATCGTGGTCAGCCGGCAGATCGCCTCGCAGATTCGGTCATAGAACTCGGTGGAGGAGGTGTCGGTGTCGAGGTCGGCCAGCAGCTCGACGAACACCTCGAGCGGCTCGACGCCGGCAAACAGCGATGGCGTCGCGCTCACGCGGCGGCGATCACCTCGTAGCGCCGGACGATCTCGTACAGCGTCGTGCGCTCGGCCGCGGGCCGCCCCGCCCGGTGGGCAGCCGCGATCAGATCCGGTGGCTCGAGCATCACCCCGTGATAGCTGCCGGCCATCCGCGAGATCGACTCCTCCATCAACGTCCCACCGAGGTCGTTGACGCCCCAACTGAGCGCCTCGGTGGCGGCGTCCAGGCCCATCTTGACCCAGCTCGCCTGGAGGCTCGGGATCGTTCGCCCGAGCGCCAGCCGGAACGCCGCCGTGTGCTTCAGGTTCTCCTCACGCGAGATCTCCTCGACGCCGTGGGTGCGTCCGAGCAGCGTGTGGAAGGGGATGAACGACAGCGGCACGAACTCGGTGAAGCCGCCCGTCCGTTCCTGCAGCTCGCGCACAACCCGCATGTGCTCGGCCAACTCCCAGGGTTCCTCGATGTGGCCGAACATCACGGTCACGGTCGAGCGGATTCCGACCGCGTGCGAGGCCTCGATGATCTCGACCCACCTGCCTACAGGCAGCTTGTTGGGGGAGATGCGCTCGCGCACCCCGTCGTGCAGCACCTCGGCGGCGGTGCCGGGGGTCGAGCCAAGGCCGGCCTCACGCAGCCGCTCGAACACGGCCTGCGGAGCCAGGCCGCTGACGTCGCACATGTGCGCGATCTCCATCGGCGAGTAGGCGTGGAGGTGGATCTCAGGCGCGATCAGCTTGGCCAGCCGCAGCCACTTCTCGTAGTCCTCGAGCCCCCAGTCGGGATGGATCCCGGACTGCATGCAGATCTCGGTGGCGCCGAATTCGACCGCCTCCTCCACCCGCTGCGAGAACTCGGCCTCGGAGTGCTCGTAGGCATCCGGCGAGCGCCGCGACTGCCCGAACCCGCAGAACGCGCAGCCGACGATGCAGATGTTCGAGACGTTGATGTTGCGGTTGACCACGAAGGTGACCGTGTCGCCAGCCAGTTCGCGGCGCAGCTCGTCGGCCGCGGCGCGCATCTCCTCGATCACCGCGGGACGCTGCTCGGCGAACAACGCCGTCAGCTCCTCGCGCGTCAACGCCAGCCCGTCGCGGCCCTTGGCCACCGCGCGTGGGGCCGCGTCATCGGCCACGGTCAGCGTCGCCCGCCGGCCCGAACCCCGGCGCGGGATGAACGACCAGTAGCAGCGCTTGATCACGTCCAGGACGGGCTGGGCCACCCACTCGGGGTCGATGTACTCCGGGTAGACGCACAGCCGCTCGGTCAGCGCCAGACCCTCGCCCAGCAGCCGCTTGCGGACCTGGACCGGGGACGGGAACGGGTGCTCGGGCGAGATGTGATCGCCGTTGGCGCTCAGCCCTCCGAGATCCGTCGCGCCGGCCAGCACGAGCTCGACCCACCAGTCCGACAGGTTGGGCGGCACCTGGATCCCCACGCCGGGCAGGATCCGGCGCGCCTCGGAGATCAGGCGCGTCATCTCGTCGATCCCGATCGGGGTGGCCCATTTGGGGGCTTCGCGCTCGGGACCATTCGAGACGCCCGTGCGCCAGTAGTCGCGCGCGGCGGCGTCGGCGATCTGCGCCGGCTCGCGGCCGTAGTAGCTCTGGTGGGGCACGAAGTTCTGGAGGATCACCTCCTGGATGTGGCCGTACTCCCCGTGCACCCGCGCGATCGCCTCGAGCGCCTGCACCCGCTCGTGCTCGCTCTCGCCAATCCCGACCAGGATCCCGCTCGTGAAGGGGATCTTCAGCGCGCCGGCGGCGGCGATCGCCTCCAACCGCTTGGCCGGGTGTTTCGTCGGCGATCCCTGGTGGACCACCAGGTCGGGGTTGATCGACTCGAGCATCAACCCCTGGGAGGCGGTCACCTCGCGCAGGCGGCCCAGATCGGCGCGACTCAGCACCCCGAGGTTGGTGTGCGGCAGCAGCCCCCGCTCGAGCGCGCGCTCGCACACCCACACGACGTAGTCAGTGAAATCGCCATGCCCGTATTCGGCGAGCCGGGCGGCCACCTCGGCGTTGTGCTCGGGCTGCTCGCCGGTGAGCACGAGCAGCTCCTTGACGCGGTGGCGCTTGACCGCCTGATCGAGGATCCGCTCGACCTCATCGGGCGCGTAGAGATGGGCCTGGTGGGTCGCGAACGAGCAGTACTTGCAATAACAGCGGCAAGTTCTGGACAGCGACAGCGTGAGGTTGCGGCTGAAGGTGACCCGGCGGCGCATCCTCGCGCGCATTCTACGTAGCGAGAGCCACGGACTCAGATCCGCTCACGAGGTCCACGGACTTAGTCGTGCCAATTAGGACCGCTCGAGCAGCTGATCGACTAGCGCCGGGCCCTCGCGCGCCATCCGCGACCGCGGCACGACGAGCTCGAAGCCGGCGTCCTGCGCCTCCTCGCGAACGGTCGCCTCCACGTGCGAGTAGAACGCGAGCACGGGCGTGCCCGCAGGGCGCAGCGCGCGCGTCCAGTCGATCCGCTCCCGGGCGTCGGCGGTCAGGTCGACGATCAGGACGTCGGCGCCGACCGCATCGGTCTTGGCCCGCTGCGGATCCGAGGCCAGCACGGCTTCGTGACCGGCCGCCTGGAGCGCGCCGAGCACGTTCGAGCCGAACAGCAGGTCAGGCACGAAGGCGACGACCCGTGCCACGTCGGCGCTACTGGTCCCTCAGGCGTTTGAACTCCTGGCGCACGGACTCCGTGCGACCCCACATCTGGACGGTCTCGACGCGGCCCGTGCGCTCCTCGCGCAGTGCCAGCTCCCCCTCGATCCCGGCCTCGTCGAGCAGCCTGAGCGCCGCGTGGACCGATTGCCACGGGGCCGCGTGCCCGAACCGATGCGCCACCACTAGCCGCCAGTGCCAGTCGTACTTGGAATACGGCTGCGCGTTGCACGTGACCAGCAGTGTGGCCGCCTCGACGTACCGGCGCTCATCGAGGATCCGGAGATCCAGCTCGAGGTCGGTCCAATCGTCGGGCAGCGAGTCAACGAGCTCCTGGAAGGTGTCGGCCAGCGGCATCGCGCGAAAGAGTACCTGGCACACCCCTTGATAAAAAAGTTTGGTATGCCAAAATATGAGTTGATGGCCATCCCCGACTCAGTTTCTGCCTCCATTCAGGATTATGCTAAGGCCGTCTACGCGCTCGAGGTTCGTGCCGGCTCAGCGGTTTCCACCAACGACCTGGCCGACCGGCTCGGCGTCACTCCCGGCTCTGTCTCGGGGATGGTGCGCAAGCTGTCCGAGCTCGGCCTGGTCGAATACGAGCCCTACCACGGTGTCCGCCTGACCGCCCACGGTCGCCGCCTCGCGCTCGAGGTTCTGCGCCATCACCGGCTGATCGAGCTGTTCCTCGCCGAGGAGCTGGGGATGCCCTGGGATCGGGTCCACGCCGAGGCCGAGGTGCTCGAGCACGTGCTCTCCGAGGAGCTCGAACAGCTGATAGCGCTTCGCCTGGGGGACCCCACCGTCGATCCTCACGGCGACCCGATCCCCTCCGCTTCGTTCGAGATCGACGAGGGCGAGACGCGCTCGATCGATGATCTCCCGGTCGGCGCCGTCGGCCGCTTCGTGCGCGTCTCGGACTCCAACCCGGACATGCTCCGCTACCTCGCCGAGGAGGGGATCTCCCTCGGCGACCGGCTCGCCGTGAGCCGGCGCCAGCCCTTCGGCGGACCGGTGTTCGTCAGCTTCGGCGATCGGGAGCTGGCGCTCGGCGGCGAGCTGGCGCGCGCGATGCGCATCGACCTGGATGAGGTCCGTTGACGCTGCGCCGCCGGATACCGGCGCTCGAGGGGGCCACCGAGGGCGCCTCGATCGCGATCCCCGACCCTGCCGGTCCCAGCGCGCTCGACCAGTTGCTGGCCAAGGGGCGCCTGCGGGCGCGGCTGGCGATGCTCGGCCCGGCGTTCGTGGCGGCGATCGCCTACGTCGACCCCGGCAACTTCGCCACCAACCTCCAGGGAGGGGCCAAGTACGGCTACCTGCTGCTGTGGGTGGTGCTGCTGGCCAACCTGATGGCGATGCTGATCCAGTACCTGTCGGCCAAGCTCGGCATCGTCACCGACCACAACCTGCCGGAGCTGTACCGCGCCCGCCACTCGCGGGCGGCCGCGGTCGGGATGTGGCTGCAGGCCGAGGTGATGGCCATGTCGACCGATATCGCCGAGTTCCTCGGCGCGGCGCTGGGGCTGAACCTCCTCTTCGGCGTGCCGCTGTTCCCGGCCGGACTCCTCACGGGAGTGATCGCGTTCGGGATCCTCGAGCTCCAGACGCGCGGCTTCCGGCGCTTCGAGCTCGCGATCACCGGGCTGCTGGGGATCATCTTCGTCGGGTTCCTCTACGAGGCGCTGAAGATCGGTCCCTCCGCGCCGGCCTCGTTGCACGGCCTGATCCCCCACCTGAGCGGCACCGACTCGCTGTATCTGGCCGTCGGGATCATCGGTGCGACCGTGATGCCGCACGTCGTCTACCTCCACTCGGCCCTGACCAACGGCCGCACTCCCGTTCGCAACGACGCCGAACGCGGCCGGGTGCTGCGCTTCGAGCGCCTCGACGTGATCATCGCGCTCGGGCTCGCGGGCCTCGTCAACATGGCGATGCTGGCGGTCGCCGCCAAGCTGTTCCACACCCCGGCCCTGTCCGGCCTGGACTCGATCGCGCTGGCCCATCACGAATTCGGCCAGCTGGTCGGCGGGACCGCCGCGCTCGCCTTCGCGGTGGCGCTATTCGCCTCCGGGGCCTCCTCCTCCAGCGTCGGCACCTACGCCGGGCAGGTCGTGATGTCGGGCTTCGTCAACGTCAGCATCCCGGTCTTGCTGCGGCGGGCGCTCACGATGATCCCCGCGCTGATCGTGCTCGCGCTGGGCATCAACCCGATCAGCGCGCTCGTCCTCAGCCAGGTCGTCCTCTCGTTCGGCATCCCGTTCGCGCTCGTCCCGCTCGTCCGCCTGACCAGCAACAAGGACGTGATGGGCGTGCACGTCAACCGCCGCCTGACCACGGTCGTCGCCTGGTCCTGCGCCGGCCTGATCACGGCGCTGAACGTGTTCCTGATCGGTCAGCAGATCCTCGGCTGACCGTTCCGAGGCCGCGCCCGCGGCGGTCCTATCCTGTTGGGAGGATGAGCTCCGTCGAAACGCTCGACACCGAGTACCGCACGATCACCGAGGCCTGCGGGCTGCTCGATCGCTCCGAGCGCGGGAAGCTCGCGCTCACCGGCGCTGAGGCCAAGACGTTCCTCCAGGGCCAGGTCAGCAACGACGTCGAGGGGTTGGCGCCCGGCCAGGGCTGCTACGCCGCGTTCCTCACCCCCAAGGGCAAGATGCTCGGCGACTTGCGTGTGCTCGAGGCCGGCGAGGAATTGCTGCTCGACACCGAGCGGAGTGCGCTACAGGCGCTGTTCAACATGATCCGGCGCTTCAGCATCGGCTTTCAGGTCGAGCTCCAGAAGCGCACACTCGAGCGCGGGCTGCTGTCGTTGATCGGACCCCAGGCGGCCGAGATCGTCCCCGCGCCGGCCGCCGAGAACGCACACGCGATCGTCGAGATCGCCGGACTGCCCGCCCGCGCGATCCGCACCGACGTCGGCGTGGACGTGCTGTGCGACGCGGCCGACACCCAGGCGGTGGTAGCCGCGCTGACGCGCGCCGGCGCCGCGCCGGTCAGCGAGGCGATCGCCGAGTGCCTGCGCATCGAGCACGGCCGGCCGCGCTACGGCGTGGACCTCGACGAGACCGTGATCCCCCAGGAGGCGGGGCTGAACGAGCGCGCGGTGTCGTTCACCAAGGGCTGCTACGTGGGGCAGGAGACGGTCGCGCGGCTGTTCTACCGGGGCAAGCCGAACCGTCAACTCCGCGGTCTGCGCTGCGCCGAACCGGTTCACGGCGGCGATCCGGTGGCGCTTGGGGACCGCGCCGTCGGGACCGTCGGCAGCGTCTGCGTTTCGCCGCGCTTCGGCCCCATCGCGCTGGCGCTCGTCCGCCGCGAGGCGCCGCCGGGCTCGACCGTATCGGTCGCCGACGGCGTTTCCGCGGAGGTCGTCGAGCTGCCGTTCAGCTGACCGGCGACGAACCTCTGTAGCTCGGCGTCGTCGGGCTGCGGCCGCAGCGACAGCCGCGGCGTGTCCGGGTGCGAGGCGAGATAGGTGGAGAGGATTCGGACCTCGTCGATCTCGTCGGGGGGGACGTGGGCGCCGAGCTCGCGCCGGTCTCGGACCAGCGCCCCCCGCGTCCGCGTGGTGACCTCGTCGGGGTCGTCCGGGAGCGGCCCCCAGTCGACCAGCCGCCCGCCGACCAGCCAGAAGGCGTCGAAGCGGGGCGCGCTGGGGTGCGGGGCCAGAATCAGCCACGGGCACGCGTGGGTGGCCTCGAGCACGCCGCCAAGACGGTCGAGGATCGTGCCCAGCCGCCGCAGCCGCCGGCGCAGCCACAAGGCGCGTTCGTAGCGTTGCTCGGCCGCCGCGGCGCGCATCTCCGCCTCCACGTGCCCGAGCAGCCGCGACCGCCCGCCCGACCCGTCGACGAACAGCCGCAGCGCCTGATCGAGGTGGCGCCGGTACAGGTTCGGGTCCAGATCGCCGAGGCACGGGGACAGGCAGCGGCCCATCTGCCCGTAGGCGGAGGGATGGTCGCGGCGCTTCAACCGCCGGCCGCAGTGGCGCAGGCCGAACAGCGAGTCGAGCTGTTCGACCAGCTCGCCGGCCAGCCGCCGCCCGCGGAGCGGCCCGATCGTCACCGCGTGGCCGGCCGCGGGCTCGGTCGACACCTCGAGGATCGGGTAGGCGATGTCGAGCCGGCAGCGGATGTAGACGAGCCGCTCGTCGCGGCGCGAGAGCCGGATGTTGCCCGGCGGGCGCAGCTCCTTGATCAGCCGGTTCTCCAGCACCAGCGCGCCCAGCTCGGAGCGCGTCGGCCGGTAGTCGACGATCGAGGCGTGGGCCGTCCATTGCGCCGGCGCGCTCGAGGGCGCGAAGTGCGCGCGCGCCCGGCTGCGAATCGAGACCGACTTGCCCACGTACAGCGTCTCGCCGGCGCCGTCGCGGAACAGGTACACGCCCGGGTCCTTCGGCAGGTCGGTGAAGTCGAGCGCCGGGGTCTCGAGGATCGACGCCGTGCGCTTGGGCATCCGGGGCCGCCGCGGCCGTTTGGGCTTCAGTAGAGCCAGCGCCTCCCCGATCGTCGCCGAGTTGGCGCACAGCTTCGGAAACAGCGCGCAGAGCACCCGCCCGCACGTCTCCGCGTCGGCCAGCGCGCGGTGCGTGAGCTCGACCTCGATCCCCAGCGCGTCGGCCACCGCCGCGAGCTGGCGCACGCGCTGCAGCGGCAGCAGCGCCCGCGCCAGCGCCGCAGTGCACAGCACGGGAGGGTTGGGCCACTCGAGCCCACACCGCTCGAACGCCTGGCGCAGCACGCGCCGGTCGAAGGCCGCGTTGTGAGCCACGAACACGCGCCCGCGCAGCCGCTCCTCGAGGGCGGGCATCACTTCCTCGGCCCGCGGCGCGTCGTCGACCATCGCCTGCGTGATCCCGGTGAAGCGCTGGATCCCCCGTCGCAACGGAGCGTTGGTGCGCACCAGCGACGCCCACCGGTCGTGCAGCTCGCCGCCACCGACCAGCACCGCCCCCACCTCGGTCAACTCGCATCGGTCGCCTCCGAGACCATTCGTCTCGGTATCGACGGCGAGAAACTCCGCGCTGGCGATCGGCTGCTCGAGCAGGGGCAAGCCACGCGTGATACCCCCCGGCCCGGACGGCACGGGCGCGGGCTTGCAACGCCCGCGCCGGCCTCGGCCGCGGCGCCGAGTACCATCGCTGTACGAACTAGTCAAGGAGTGGACCAGTGACTGCGATTGCACCGGACGTGGATCGGCTTCGCGAACTTGAGCACGACACGCGAGTGGCATGGACCGCCTACCGCGAGCAGCTGCGCGACCTCACCGGCGAGGAATACGAGCGGGCCGAGGGCGAGTCCTGGGCCGAGCTGCAGAACGCCCTGGCCCGGGTCGAACGCCTCCGCCGATCCCTCGTCGAGCAGGCCGAATAACTTTCGGTTCCGCCGCCCTTCGGTTAGGGTAGTGGCACGCTTCGGCGTCGCCGCCGGGACCGAGGAGAGAACCACCCAGTCAGGGATGCGCCGGATAACACTCGTGATCCTCGCCATCAGCGCGCTCGCGGCCACCGGCTGCGGGGGAGGTTCGACCTTCGCCAACCTGCCCCGACCCGCCTCCCCGGTCAACCTCAGCATCTACATCAACAACGCCCGGGTCTCCGTGTCCCCCTCTCACGTCGGCGCCGGCCCGGTCGTGTTCGTCATCACCAACCAAGCCGCCCGCACCGAGACGCTGACCATCCTCCCCACCGGCCCCGCCGGCCAGCCCCTGGCCAACACCGGCCCCATCAACCCCCAAGCGACCTCCCAGGTCACCGTCGACGTCAACCCCGGCGACTACACGATCACCACCGCCCCCAACGGCGCCGCCGAAGCCTCGCTCACCGGACCACCGGCGATCGCGCCGGCCTCGCTCCACATAGGGCCACCGCGACCGAGTTCCAGCAACTCCCTGCTCCAGCCGTAGCTTTCGGGTTTTATAGGGGTTCGGCTCCGGAGAGCGCTCTGAACGTGCCATCGACCGGCGGCGCTCCGCCACCGACGGCGGCGCGGGCCTGGGCGTGGGCCGCGGCCGGCGGTGGCGCACCCGTCGGGGCGCGGTGGACAGCCGTTCGGCCCCTTGGCCAGGAAACGACCGGCCCTCGTCCATCGCGACCAGCCGAGGGTGGGCGAGAAACCGGCCACATTTTCCGGTTTCTCGCCCACCCTCCCCGCGGCGGACGGGTTCGGGTCGAGCCTGGGCGTACCAGCGGCCAAATATTCCGCTCTGACGCCCACTCCGGCGCCCTTTCCTCCCTACAGTTGCGCTTGCGCAATCACAACTTGTGTGCAATACTTGCATGCGTGCAAGCAACTACCCCGGAGCACGGTTCGATTAGCGCGACCGCGACCGCGGCCGCAACCGGGGCCGGTTCGACCGCTGGCGCCACCGCCGAGACCTCGTCGATCCCCCTCGCCGACGACCTGTATGCGCTCGTCGTCTACCTGCATAAGCGGTGCAACTCGGATCTGTTTGAGGCGTTGGGGACCTTGGAGCTGACGCTGACGCAGATCAAGCTGCTCCACTACCTCGAGGACGCCGACCAGCCGCAGACGCTGAAGGAGGCGGCCGAGCTGGTTCACCTGTCGCTCCCCGCCGCTAGCCGGACGGTCGACGATCTGGTCCGTCGCGGCTTTGTCGAGCGCCATGAGGACGTGGAGGACCGGCGGATGAAGCGGGTCAGCCTCACCCCGGCCGGCGCCGGCGTTAGCCGGCGGCTGAACGCCGCGAGGCTGAAGAGCTTGCGCGATTTCACTGAGACATTGAACAGCGCGGAACGTTTGGTGGTTGCCGCAGCTCTGTCCGAGCTGCTGGAGCGCTCCGATGTGGCCGCCTGCCGACCGGAAGGCCTTCAGACACTGCTATGACGCACCGAATCCTCGCTAAGCGACACCACCTGGTGACCGAAGAAAACAGCCGTTGGTGGACCCTCGGCGCGATGTGCTTTGCCCTCTTCATGCTGATGCTCGACAACACCGTGGTGAACGTCGCGCTGCCCTCGATTCAGCGCGACCTGCACGCGTCGCTGTCCTCACTGGAATGGACCGTCAACGCCTACACCCTGACCTTCGCCGTGCTGCTGGTCACCGGCGGCCGGCTGGGCGACATCTTCGGCCGGCGCAAGATGTTCCTCTTCGGCGTGGTCGTGTTCGGCATCTCGAGCGCGGCGATCGGGTTTGCCCCGACCGACACGGTGCTCGTCCTGTTCCGCGCCGTCCAGGGCGTCGGCGCCGCGTTCATGATGCCGGCGACGCTGTCGATCATCACCCAGGCGTTCCCCGCCGAGCAGCGGGGGACCGCGATCGGCACGTGGGCCGGAGTCAGCGCGCTGGCGCTCGCGATCGGCCCGGTGCTGGGCGGCTTCCTCACCCAGTACGTGAGCTGGCGCGCGATCTTCTTCATCAACCCGCCGATCGCGGTGATCGCTACGGCGGTGACCTTGTTCGCCGCGCGCGAGTCGCGCGATGAGACGGTGGGCCGCAAGGTCGACGTCGGCGGCATCGTGGCGCTGACCGTGGGGCTGACGGCACTCGTGCTCGCGCTCGTCGAGGGCAACAGCTGGCATTGGGGCTCGCCGCGGATCCTCGGCCTGTTCACCCTCGCCGCGATCTCGCTGGTCGGCTTCGTGATGATCGAGCTCCGCGTCCGGGCGCCGATGATCGACTTCACCTTCTTCCGTACCCGCACCTCGGTGGGGGTCAACATCGTCGGCTTCATCATCACCTTCGCCATGTTCGCCCAGTTCTTCTTCGTGACGCTCTACATGCAGAACGTCCTTCACTATTCGCCGCTGCAAACCGGCATCCGCTTCCTGCCCTCGACGCTGTTCATCATCGTCATGGCCCCGCTGTCCGGCCGGCTCACCGATCGCGTAGGTCCCCGTCCGCTGATGACGCTCGGGCTGGTGATCGTCGCCGGGGCGATCTTCATCCAGTCGTTCATCACGGTCAACAGCGGTTACCTGCTGCTGCTCCCGGGCTTCGTCCTCATGGGCCTCGGCATGGGGCTCGTGATGTCGCCGATGAGCACGGCGGCGATGAACGCCGTGGACCGGACCAAGGCCGGCGCCGCCTCGGGCGTGTTGTCGATGAGCCGCATGATCGGCAGTACGTTTGGCGTCGCGGTCATGGGCGCCCTGGTGGCCACGATCGGCCGCTCGCAGATCAACGCCGGCCTCCCCCACCTGTCCGCGGCCACCAAGTCGGGGCTCGCCAACGCGCTGGGCAGCGGCGGCACGATCGGCGGGCACGCCTCGCCCCACGTGGTGTCGGTCGTCCAGAGCGCGTTCGTCTCGGCGCTCGGCACGGGCCTCTTGATCGGAGCTGCGGTCACGTTCATGGCCGCGATCGTGGCGTGGTTCCTGATCGAGCAGCGCCCGCGCGCGGTCAAGCCGGAAATCGTCAGCGTCGCGCCGGCCATCGAGCCGGAGCTGACGCTGGCCGCCTAGCGCTGAACAGAAGCCCCCGCGAGCTTGCAATGGACTGCAGGCTCGCATAGGGTGCTCGCACGTTCCGAGGGGTTCGTGAATATCGTCTGGGGAGACGCGTCGCGCCACTGATCGCGGTGTTCGTGCTGGCCTTTGCCGGGACGGCACGGGCGATGACGATCAACGTGACAAGCACGTCCGATCTCACCAGCACGCCCGACTGCACGACGACCGACGCCTCGTGCTCCCTGCGCCAGGCGATCGAGTCGGCCTCAGACGGCGACACAATCGTTCTGCCCGCCGGCACGTACACGCTCTCGCTCCCATACGGACAGACGGCGCCGTTGGATGGCGCACTCAAAATCAGCACCAGCGTGACGATCGAGGGTCCGACCACCGGACCAGCAGCGGTGATCACCGCCGATTACCTAGGTGGCTTCAACGACCGACTGATCGACATAACCGCCGGTTCCCCCACCTTTGATGACCTCTCGATTGAAAATGGGTCTGTTCCATCGAGCACCACCGGTGGGGCGGCGATCCTGGATCAGAGTTCAGGCACCACGACGCTCGACAACGTAGTGATCAGCCATGACGGCACCAACCTCATCGGAGGGGCCGTTTACGCCGAAGACGGCGCGCTCGACATCAAAGACAGCGCCTTCGCTGACGACAACGGCTACTACGGTGGTGGTCTCTATGTCGGCGGTGCAACGGTCACCGCGACGAACGACACGTTCAGCGATGACACGACGAATGCGGGCGGCAGCGGCGGCGCCATCTACATCGCCGGCGGGACGGTAAACCTCACCAATTCGACCGTCGTCGGGAGCGGCTTTGCTTCCAACCGCGGCGGCGGCATCACCAATCACATCGGAACCGCGAGCCTGCTGAGTGACACGTTGGCCGGCAACGTCCGCGGCTCACTCGAGACGGACGATGGCACGACGACCGTTCAGGACACGATCATCGGGGATGGTTTCTCGGACGGGGACGGGAACTGCGTCGCCCCGGGACTGACCGACAACAGCGACGACATGACGGCCGCCGCAATCACGCACGACCTCGGCGACAACGTCGACCAGGACGGATCGTGCGGCGAGAACGGCGACGGCGACCGCACCGGCGACCCAAATCTCGCACCGCTCGCGGACAACGGCGGCCCCACCGAGACGGAGGCGCTCCTCCAGGGCAGCGTGGCGTTCAACCTACCCGCCGCCAGCAGCTGTCCGGCAACAGATCAGCGTGGCGTCACTCGCCCCAGCGGCGGATGTCAGCCCGGGGCATTCCAGGCGCAGTTCGTCGGCGCCCCGACCACCGCCACCACCGACGCCGCCACCGACGTCACCGCCACCGACGCCACCCTCAACGCCACCATCAACCTCGACACCGAGGCCGGCGCGTACTTCTTCAACTGGGGAACCGCGTCCGACGATCTCGTCAACACGACGCCGCTGACCGCCGCCGGCGTGCTCGGCAGCGACACCGCGGTGACCGAGGACTTCCCCGACCTGTCCCCAGACACCACCTACTACGTCCAGGCCGTGGCTGAGAACGCGACCGGCGAGTCGACCGGCACGGTCGAATCGTTCACCACCCCGGGTGGATCGACGGCGACCGGCCCGACCGTCTCCGACCCCACCGCCACCGCGATCACGCAGACCACCGCCACCCTCGGCGCCACGATCGACCCCGGTGGCGCCGACACCCACTACCAGATCAACTACGGCACCTCATCGAGCTACACGCTGCACACCGCGCGCACCGACATCGGCTTGGGCACCTCGGATCAAACCGTCACTCGGCCGATCACCAACCTGCAACCCGGGACGACCTACCACTACAGCGTTTCGGCGAGTAACTCGGTGAGCTCGGCGGCGAGCGCCGATGCCACGTTCAGGACCCTGCCGCTGCCCGGCAACAGCAGCGTGACCGGTCAGGTGATCGCGCTGGCTCCATTCCTGCCCGGGGTGAGCGTCGGCGCGCCGATCCCCAAGGCCAAGGTCACGGTTACCGCGCTGGTCGAGGTGGGCCATGCCCGGATCACCAGGACGACGGCGACGGATCGAGACGGGTTCTACGGCTTCACCAACCTGCCGGCGTGCTCCCCAGCCAACGGTGACACGTGCACCGTGTCGCTGGCTGGCCCCAACCGCACGACCGAGGACCGTCTGTCGCTGACGCTCAGCGGGCGACGGCCGACCGTGACCGAGGCCGACCTGACCTACGGGCGCCTTCCCGATCGCTTCGAGCTGACGGGTAACGTGCTCGGTCCCCAGCCTCCCACCTCGACCGGCGCCCCGGCAAGCGCAGGCGATCCCGCCACCGGCCGTGAAGGCATCGACCACCCTGGCGTCCTCCCCGGGTCCGGCAGACTCCCGACCCCCGCCACCGATCTCACGGTCACGCTCACCGGAAAGACCCCGGCCTACGACGCCATCAAGACGTGCAAGTCGGCCGGCTGGACGGTGACTTCGAACCGCGGCGCCGCCACCAAGAGCGCCTGCAAGTCGACGCTCGGCGCCTACCAGCTCGATCTGGTCGCGCTCGGCAAAGGATCGGGCGGGACAGTCGCCGCTGCCGGTCCCGTTCCCGCGGTGGTCACGCTGCTCGAGGCTGACGCGGCCGGCAAGCTGATTCCGGTCGACCGCGCGTCCATCGACCTTCCCGCGAACACGAAGGCCAACAACGCCGATCCGCCGGTGACGACGGTGCCTGATCTGCACACGATCGAGCCGCCGCCCGCGAAGTCTCCCGGCCGCAGCCTGACCGGTCAGGTCACCGACCTCGAACCGTTCCTGCCCGGGGTCGCCGCCGGGGTTGGCAAGCCGGCGTCGGGGCTGGTGGTCAAGCTCACCGTGCCGCGCGGCAAGGACAGCCTCCAAGGCACGACACGCACGACCAAGACCAACTCGAACGGCTTCTACGCGTTCGAAGACCTGCCGGCGTGTGGGCCCAAGGATGGGTGCAAGGTCGCGGTAGTGAACGGCAAGACGGTCGGCGACCAGCAGCCCGTCACGCTCGGCACGCTCAATCCCGACGTGACCGTGCAGGACCTCGAGCTGGGACGGCTGTCGCGCCGGTTCTACGTCACCGGCAACGTGTTCACCGCCGCCACGTTGCCCTCGATCGGGCTCGATGCGACGCCGGCCACCGACCTCACGATCTCGGTCGATCCTGGTGGCGCCATCAAGACCGTTTTCGACGCGCTGAAGGCGTGCGGCAAGGGCGGCTGGGACCTCGGCGGCGGCAACCGGTGCCGCTCGACGATCGGCAGCTACGACCTCGGTGGCGTCCAGTTCTCCACTCCCGGCTCGAAGACGTCGCCCCACCACGCGTTCATCACGCTGCTCGAGGGCACCTCCTCCGGCAACCTGATCCCCGTCGACCGCGCCGAGCTGAATCTTCCTGCGGGGCCCGGCGACGCGGTCATCCCGGCGCCCGATCTCCACGTCGTCGAACCGGTGCCACGCGGCACCCCGGGACGGACGCTCAGCGGTCAGGTAACGGTGTTGCGTCCGTTCCTGCCCACCGCCAAAACGCCGTCGCAAGCGACGGAGGTCGGCGCGACCGTCCAGCTTCGTGTCGTGGCCGGCAAGACGAACGTGACCAAGACGGCCCGCACCGATCGCGCCGGCTTCTACTCGTTCGAGCAACTTCCGGTCTGCTCCCCCGGCGCCGGCGACGCGTGCGCGGTCACCGTGACGGGGCCGAAAGGCCAGATCGAGGATCGTCAGACCGCGGGCTTGGCCCCGCTCTCCCCCAGCGCGGCCCTGAGCGACCTCGAGTTTGGACGCGGTCCCAATCAGCTGCTGGTCTCGGGCACGGTGCTCGCGCCGGGGGTCACCGGCGGCACGATTCCGCAGACCGACCTCACGATTTCCGTAGCCCAGCGCGGCCAGCTGGTCCCGATCTACGATGCCGCGAAGCAGTGTGCGAAAGGCGGCTGGGCGGGCGGAATCGGCAAGCTGGCCTGCGCCTCGACGGTAGGCGGCTACCTGCTCGGCATGATCGACCCGCTGCAACCCGGCCAGAAAGCCCCCGCCGCCCAACCTGCGGTGATCACCCTGCTCGAGCGGTTCCAGAACCGCTACATCCCGATCGACAGCGCTGACATCACGCTTCCCGCCCGTAACGGCGCGCTTCCGCCCACGGTCAATGCACCGGATTTGCGTGCGTGCGAATTGACCTCGGCCGGGACGTGTGGCTAGCCCGGAGCCGAACCCGACCCAGGCCGCTACGATCCCTGCTCCCGGGAACCCCGACCGCGAGCGAGGAACACCAGTGGCCGTCGATGTGACGCAGGTTGCCAACGTAGATGTCGAGCCTGGCGTGCTGCCGCCGACGATGGCCGCCTGGGTCATCCGCGAGGAGCGTCAGGGCGAGCCGACGGACGCCTTTCAGCTCGAGGAGATCGAGGTTCCCGAGCCCGCCGCGTTCGAGGTGATCGTGCGCGTGATGGCCGCCGGGGTGAACTTCAACAACGTGTGGGCGGCGCTCGGGGAGCCCGTCTCCGTGTTCCGCTACCACCCGGCCGAGGATCACCACATCGGCGGCTCCGATGCCTCGGGGATCGTGTGGAAGGTGGGTCCCGGCGTGACCCGGTGGCAGCCCGGCGACGAGGTCGTGGTCCACTGCAACCAGGCCTCCTATGAGGATCCCGAGGTTCACGGCCTGGATCCCCTGGCTGCGCCGAGCCAGCAAATCTGGGGCTATGAGACCAGCTGGGGATCGTTCGCCCAGTTCTGCAAGGTGCAGGCCCAGCAGCTGCTGCCCAAGCCCAAGCATCTGGCCTGGGAGGAGGCGGCTGCCTACGGGCTGACGTACTTCACCGCGTACCGGATGCTGCTCGACCGCTGCAACCTCCAGGCGGGCCATCGGGTGCTGATCTGGGGCGCCGCCGGCGGCCTTGGCGTGTTCGCCACGCAGCTGTGCAAGATCTCGGGCGCCGACGCCGTCGGCGTCGTGTCGAGCGACGAGAAGGGCCAGCTGATCGAGCAGCTGGGCGCGATCGGCTACGTCAACCGCACCGAGTTTGCCGGCATGATGCGCCAGGGGGGCGAGAACGCCGACGAGGAGAAGGCCCGTTTCAAGGAGTCGCGGCGGTTCTGCAAAGCGGTCGAGGGCCTGCTCGGCGGGCCGCCCGACATCGTCTTCGAGCACGTCGGCAAGGCGACCTTCCCTACCTCGGTGCTGGCGGTCAAGCCGTTCGGTAAGGTCGTGATCTGCGGCGCGACGTCTGGCTATCAGCTCGATTTCGACGTCCGCTATCTATGGATGCGCCAGAAGGAGATCGTGGGCTCGCATTTCGCCAATGCCTGGGAAGCCAACAAGGCCAATCAGTTGATCGACGAATCGAAGATCCGGCCGGTCCTGTGGCAGACGATGGGCTTTGAGGGGGTCGCCGAGGCCCACCAGCTGCTCCGCGAGAACAAGCACCTGGGCAAGATCGCGATCCTGGTCGGCGCCACCGATGAGGGACAGGGCAAGACTGCCCCCGGACCCGGCGCGATCCGCGCCGAGGTAGGAGCGTGAAGATGGCGGGTCTGATCTGGATCCAGTGGTACGCGACGATCCTCCGGGGGGATCTGTTCGCCGACGCGGTGTCGGAGCAGGCGGCGCCGATCACCTTGCGCTACGGAGCAAACCATTACTCGGTCCACCGCTCGCGCGACGATCGTTACAAGATCACCCAGATGGCCTGGTTCGACCGCAAGGAGGACTGGTACCTGTACTGGGAGGGGCCGGAGATGGTCGAGTTCCGCTCCCGCTACTCGGGGAAATACCAGGTCCCGATCGCCTACGGCTGGCAGGACGAGATCGCCTACGGCGCGCTGGAGCCCGAATACGTCACCAACGGGCCCGAGCTGACGAACGGCCCCCATCCGGTCGCCCCCAGGGCAGCTCTTTAGGGCCGACCCGCGGGTCGCCCTTCAGTCGCGACCCCCGCGGGCCGCGCCGAATCACTCCACCCGGAGCGCGACCTCGAGCCAAAAGCGCTGCTCGGGATCCTCGAGCGCGCCACCGAACAGCTCCCGCAGGCGGGCCAGGCGGTAGCGCGCGGTCTGCGGGTGGATGTCGAGGCGCTCGGCGATCGGTCCGATCCGCCCCTGCTCGGCCAGCCACACCCGCAACGTCTCGAGCAGACGCGCGCGCGCGCCGTCCGACAGGTGGGCCAGGGGCGCCAGCCGGTCGGCGGCCAGCTCCTTGGCCAGCCGCGGATCCGAGCGCAGCAGCAGCTCGCCGGCCTGCTCCCGCGCCACCACCAGCCCCGGCGTCGTGCCGGCCAGCGCCAGCGCGGCGCGCGCCCGCTGCAGGCTGAGCGCCGCGTCGGGCCACTGCACGGTCGTCCCCAGCCCCGCCACCGTGCCGGCGTCGATCACCGCCCGCTCGATCAGCGCCCGTCGGCCGGGGCCGTCAGGGTCGGGCACGAGCGCGACGATCACGTCGCCGATCGTCTCCGCGATCGCCTCGGGCGGCAGCCGGGTCATCGCCGCATCGCGGTGCTCGCCGCCGATCGCCACCACGCCCAGCGCTCGGGGCAGCGGCCACTCGGCGTCGGCCGCCGCGGAGGCGACGATCACCGGATCGGGAGGCGGTTCGCGGACCAGCATCCGCACCAGACGCCGGCGGCGGAGATCGGCCTGTCCGGCGACCACGGACTGCTCGAGCGCGTGGCCCTCGGCCGACTCGGCCGACAGCACGTCGATGTAGGCGAAGATCGACTCGGCCAGCAGGTAGAGCGTGGCCGGCTCGAGTCCCGCCTCGACGCCCGCGGCGGCGAATCGCCGCCACGCGACCCGGGCGCCCAACCGGTAGGCGCTGAGCAGCGAATCGAGGCTGCGCCCGGCGCGCATCTCGCCGCGACCCAGATCGACGTACACGTCCGGGCGATCGATCGGGCCACCCTGCTCGATCTCGGCCAGCAGGTGCGCCAGCGCGTTATGCACGCCGGCTCGGATCCCCTCTCCCAACCGACCTTCCAGCGGCCGATCGTACGCCGGGATCGTGCGCACCGCCTCGATGATCTCGTCGGCCACGTCGTCGAGCACCGGTCGCAGGACGCCGGCGATCTCCGGAGGCAGTTCGTGCCAGGGTTGGTCGGCCATGTGTTGTGTCAAATCTACAAGTTAGCTTGAATCGATCGTGAAAAGGGTAGGAGAAAGCTGTTAATACCTTACGTATGCTTCGGACGTCGTGACGCTCAGGCACAAGATCGTCAACCTGATCGGCGTGCCGGTGCCGCTCGTCGGGCTGCTCGTGGCGATTGTCCTACTGTGGAACCGGGCGGTCGGGCCGCTCCAACTGGGACTGTTGGTGGGCTTGTACGTGCCCACCGCGTTCGGCATTACGCTGGGGTTCCACCGGATGTTCACCCACCGCGCGTTCGAGTCCTCGCGGCCGTTCCGCGCAATCCTGGCCACGCTCGGCTCGATGGCGGTCCAGGGGCCGGTGATCACGTGGGTCGCGGACCACCGCAAGCACCACGCCTTCACCGACCAGGACGGCGACCCGCACTCACCCCATCTGAGCGGGCCAGGCTTCTGGGGCGCCGTCAAAGGCCTGTGGCACGCGCACGTGGGCCGGCTGTTCGAGAGCGTGGGCGCCGCCGACCGCGAACGGTTCGCACCCGACCTGGTCAAGGACCGGCTGATGCGCGGCATCGACAGGCTGTTCTGGCTCTGGGTGGCGCTCGGGTTCGCGGTCCCGTTCGCGCTCGGGTGGATCGTCGGTGGCGGGCTCGGCACCGCGTTGACGGCCCTGCTGTGGGGCGGGTTCGTGCGCGTGTTCCTCTTGCATCACGTGACCTGGTCGATCAACTCGGTGTGTCACTTCGTCGGCCGCCGTCGGTTCGACATCGACGACGAGTCACGCAACGTGTTCTGGCTGGCGCCGTTCTCGATGGGCGAGGCGTGGCACCACAACCATCACGCGTTTCCGACCTCGGCGTTCCACGGCCTCGGCTTCTGGGAGCGGCTCGCGGACCCCACCGGGTGGATGATCGCGCTGTTGGAGAAGCTCGGAATCGTCTGGAACGTCAAACGCGTCAGCCTCGAGCGCCAACGGTCGCTGGCGCTGCCGGGGCGAGCGGCACGAAGCGCTTGAGCTTGGCCGGGCCGCCATCGCGCTCGAGTCGCTCGACGACCGAGATGGTGACCTCCGGTCCCACGACGCCATGACGGCTTAGTCCGCGCTCGAGCTCGCCCGCGAGCGCCTCAGAATCGATCGACTCGGTACAGCGAACCGCGATCGCCGCGCCCCGCTCGGTCTGGCGTACTTGGTACTCGACGATCCCGGCGTGCCGGCCGAGCGCCGAGCGGAACAGGTGGGGATGGACCCGGCGCCCCTCGTAGAAGAATAGGTCGTCGAGCCTGCCCTGGATATCAGCGACGCACCGGTGGGCGGACCCGCATGAACACCGCTCGGGCAGGATCGTCACCTCATCGGTGATCTCGTAGCGGATCAGCGGCAGCGCGAAGTTGTAGAGGTTGGTCAGGTAGATCTTGGCCGATCGCTGTCCCGGCGCCACCGGGAGGCCATTCTCGTCGACCGCCTCGACGATCAGGAGGTCGTCGCTCAGGTGCGTCCCGCAGTCGTCGCACGGGATGCCGGTCGGGCCGCCCTCGGAGGTCCCCCACAGGTTTCCCACCCGCATGCCCCAGGCCTCTTCGGCGACGGCCCGGATCTCGGGGAGCAGGGGCTCGGCGGCGCTGTTCACCCGCCGCGGCGTGATCCGCAGGCGACCGGCGAGGGCCTCGTGGGCCAAGACGTGGAGGATCGACGGATACGCGTTGAGGAAGTCCGGCTGGACCCGGTTCAGTCCGTCGACGATCTCGTCAGTGGGAAGGGTGACTGGGAAGCGGTGGTTGACGAACCTCGGGCTGGCAAATGTCCGGCTCAAGGCCGCCGTGGCGTGCGTGAAGTGGGCCGCCGCCACCCAGGCCCACACGACCGGCCGTGACGCGAGCTCTGGATCAGCGTCACTGAAGCGCACGAGATAACGGAACACGCCCGCCCAGAACGTCGCCCAGCCGCTCCAGTCGTAGACGAACACGCCGCGCACCCCGGTCGAGCCGCCGGAAGTGATCGCCGTATATCGGTCCAGCAGATAGCTACCCGCGCTGACACCGTCCAGGTGATCGTTGACTCGCTTCAGCGACAGCCGCCGGTCGGTGAGGATCCGGTCGAAGTTCGCCATCAGGTCGGCCTTGGTCATTGGGGGCAGCTCGCGCAGACCGGCCTCGCTCAGGCGCCCCACTCCGATGGCCCCGAGTCGGTCGCGGTGCCACGGCGAGCGCTCGACCGCAAAACCAACCAGCTCCCGCAGTCGCCGCTCGCGATGGGCCGCCAACCGTTCGGCGTCCCAGCTCAGCTGATCGATCAGCGCCGGGGCGGTCGCCATCGCATCGGCCACGTGGGTTTGCCGCAGCATCTCGTAGTCGCCCATGGCGATCACGGTAGGCGGGGGCATCCGATCTGTCTTCGGGACGAGTACGGAGCCGGGTACGGATTCGCTCACCCGAGCCCCAATTCTGCCGCCCGGCGAACGAGCTGGAGCTTCGACTCGACGCCGAGCTTGGCGTACACGCTGGCCAGGTGGCTCTCGACCGTCCGCTCGCCGACGAACAGCGTCTGCGCGATCTCCTTCGCGCTCATCCCGGTGGCCGCCAGCCGCGCCACCTCGCGCTCACGCCGCGTCAGCGAGTCAGGCCCGAGCGCCGCCGCTGCCGCCCGCCGCCCGGCGCTCCCGAGCCGCCGCAGCGCATCGAGCGCGCGCGCCCTGCGCCACCTGCCGCCGCACTGTTCAAGCAGCGCTGCCGCACGCTCAAACGCCGCCACCGCTTCCGGACGGGCGTCGGGCGCCATTGCCCGGCCAAGGACGTAGTGGGCGCGGGCCAGATGCGCGCGGCATCCGGTCGGTGCCAGCAGCTCGACCGCGGTGCGCGCCTCCTGCACCGCACGGCCGCCACGATCCGCGGCCACGGCCGCCCACGCCGAGGCCGTCGCCGCCAACCCCCGGTATACCGGCAACCCCACGAAGCCGGCCACCCGGGCGAACTCCTCGGCGGCCGCGGCCGCGGCGTCGCCATCCCCCGCGTCCGCGGCGACCTCGGCCAGGTCGAAGAGGACGTACGCCGCCCACGTGCGGGCCTCGATGCTCAACAGGTCTGCGGCCGCTGGACGCAGCTTCGCGACCGCCTCGCCGGTGCGTCCGGCGTGCCAGTCGATCAGCGCCTCGGCCCAGCTCACCATCGCGGGGAAGAACTGCCATCGGCGGTCCCCGAGGACGGTTTGCGCGCGGCCGATGAGCCTCTCCGCCTGCATGACGTCGTCAGCTTCGAGGGCTGCGATCCCGCCGAAGACCATTCCGAACGCGCGCCGTCGGGTGGCAATGCCGACCCACGCCGCGGCGTCCGACGCCGCCGTCATCGAGCCCGGAAAGTCGCCGGCGATCCAGCGCACCAGCGCCTCGAGCTCGAGCAGGATGCTGTCCCGGTAGCCGGGGTTGGCGGACCGGGCCTCCTCGATCAGCTCGATCGCCTCGGCGGCCCGCCCCTGGCCCGCGACGCCGGCCGCGAGTACGCCCAGCGCGACGGTGAGCCGGTATGCCTTCTCGTCCTCCCGCGCGAGCACGGCGGCCTGGCGCAGCGCCCTCTCTCCCTCGATCAGCGCGCCGCGAAAGTTCGCGCTGTAGCCGACCGCGGACAGGCCTTGCATCTCGACAAACCGATCGCCCACGGCGCGAGCGGCGCGCACGACTGCGTCGGCGTCGGCCGCCATCCCGGCCAGATCGCCGCGCAGACCCTTGATCCAGCCCACCTCGCGCGCCGCGAGCAGAGCTTGACGGCGATCGCCGGCGAGCTCGAACAGCCGCCGGGCCTCGGCGCACTCGCGCTGGGCCGCCGTCAGCTCGCCCGTGCCCCAGGCGAGGAAGTTGGCCAGGCGGAACTTGACCGTGGCCCGGCGCGCGTAATCCGACGACCCCGTGAGCAGGCCGTCGATCGCGCGCAGCGCGGTGATCGCGACCGGCGCCCCCGCCTCGGCGCGGTGGTCGATCAGCCATTCCGCCCGCGCATACATCGCCTCGAGCACGTCCAGCCAGCGCTCGTCGTCGGCGGGCAGCAGCTCGACCAGCTCGCCCTGCAGCTCGAGCGCCTCGCGAAACGCCTCCCGGCGCTCGGCCTGGCGCATCGCGTCGAGCAGCACCTCGACGGCTTCCGAGTCCCCGCGCTCGGCCGACCGCGCGAAGTGCAGCGCCGCCTCGCCGAGATGACCGGAGTCGCGTAGCGCGCGAGCGGCCTGCCGGTGCAGGACCCGTCGCTGGGGGGCGCCCGTGGCCTGGTAGATGACGTCGCGGACGAGCGGATGCTGCAGCTCGTAGGTCAGCTGGCCGCCGCGCTCCTCCTCGAGCACGATCCGCGCCTGCTCCAGCGCGCTGAGCGTCGGCCCGACCTCCTCGAGCGGACGGCCGGTCAGCGCCACGAGGTCGCCGAACGACACCGGACGGGCCATCACCGCGAGCCGCTCGAGCATCGAGCGATGGGGCGCATCGAAACGCCGCAGCTCGGCCTTGACGCGGTCGGTGAGGCTTTCGGGCAGGCGCTTGAGGTGCGGGGCCGACAGGTCGGCGCCCTCGTCGAGCAGCGCCCGGAGCAGGCTGATGGCGAACAGCGGGTTGCCCTGTGAGCGCTCGCTGACCCAGTCGACCAGGGCGGCCGGCGCGGTTCGCTCGACCACGGCTTGGGTCAGTTCCCCGATCCCCAGGCGATCCAGCGGGGCCAGCGTCACGCGCGAGAGCAGCCCGTCGTCGTCGAGCTCGAACAGCACCTGCGCGGCGAGCTCGTGCTCGGCCAACTCGGCCGGCCGGCTGGTGGCCACCACGAGCAGTCGCGCGGCGTCGAGGTGGCGCGAGATGTAGCGCAGAGCCTCCCAGGAGGAAGCGTCGGCGAAGTGGATGTCGTCGAGGACGACGACCAGCGGGGACCGCGCGGCCAAGCCACCGAGCAGGTGGACCAGCCCCTGGAGCAAGCGCAGCAACGGTGGATCGTGCGCGGGCACCGAGCCCCGCACGGCGGCCACCCGGAAGAACACGGTGGCGAGATCGTCGAGGACGCCCGCGCACAGTTCGATCACTTCGCGGTCGGGGAGCTGTTGCAGGAACGGATCGACCGCCTCCGACCACAGACCGAAGGCGGCGCCGGCCCCCAGCGGATGGGCCCGCGCGAACAGTCCCGTGGCGTCGCGGTGGCCGCGCAGGAGCTCGCGCGCCAACCGGCTCTTGCCCACCCCCGCCTCGCCCAGCACCAGCACGACGCGCAGTTCCCCCGCGCGGGCGCGCGCCAGTTCGTCCTCGAGGATCGACAGCTCGCCGCGGCGCGCGACGAGCTCGGGACCCGTCCCCGGGACCCTGATCGCTGCCACCCGGCGCGCCCCTCCAGCGCTTTCAGTCGCTACACAGCTTGCAGCTGCCGTGGAGCACGATCTCGTGCTCGTCGACCCGCATCGGCACGCGGCTCGAGATCCGCGCGATCGCGTGCTCGAGGTCGGGATCGGAGAACGGCATCACCGCTCCGCAGCTGTCGCACACCATGTGATGGTGGTGTCCGTCGCCGTCGCGGATCGGTTCGTAGCGGGCCATCGTTTGACCGACCTGCACCTTCTGGACCAAATGCAGCCGCTCGAGCTGGTCGAGGATCCGGTACACGCTCGCGCGCCCGACCGGACGGTCGCTCGTGCGTAGCGCGTCCTCGATCTCGATCGCCGACAGCGCGCAGTCCTGCGAGTCGAGCAACTCGAGCACCGCGCGGCGCGCCGCCCCGGTGTGATGCTTGCTCTCGGTGAGCACGCGCTGGGCTCGCACGGCCCAGGTGTCCATGTTTTCCGGCGCCATCGCGGTCCCCCAGTCTAGCTCCAGGCGGCGGCGCCAAAACACTTAATAAAAATAAGAATAAGTCTCATACCTGTGGTAGCTTAACACGGTATGAGGACCTTGCGCCGACCGCTCGTGGTCGCTTTCGCGCTGGCGCTGCTCGCCGCCGGCTGCGGGGTGCAAACCGACCCGGCGCGCAGCGGCACGATCCTCGCCGTGGGGGCCGAGAACCAGTACGCGAACGTGCTCTCGCAGGTCGGGGGCAAGTACGTAACGGCGATCGCGATCATGAGCAACCCGAACACCGACCCCCATACGTTCGAGGCCAGCCCGAGCGTCGCGACCGCGGTCAGCTCCGCCCAGCTGGTGGTTCAGAACGGCCTCGGGTACGACGACTTCATGGGCAAGATCGAGGCGGCGTCGCCGAAGGCGTCGCGCAAGGTGATCGACGTCCAGACCCTGCTCGGGCTCCCGGACTCGACCCGCAACCCCCACCTCTGGTACTCGCCCGGCACGATGCCGGCGGTGGCCCGCGCGGCGGCGGCCGACCTGGCCAGCCTGATGCCGGCCCACGCGGCCTACTTCCGCGCCAACGCGGCCAGCTTCGTCCGCTCCTTGCACCCCTGGTACGAGGCCCTGGCTCAGTTCCGGGCGCGTTACCCCGGAACCACCGTCGCCACCACCGAGCCGGTCGGCGACTACATGCTGCGGGCCGCGGGCACCCGCAACCTGACGCCGTTCACGCTGCAGGCGGACATCATGAACGGCGTCGACCCAGCGCCCCAGAACATCTCCTACCAGATGAGCCTGTTCTCGGACCGCCGGGTGGCGGCGTTCGTGTACAACCAACAGGTGACCGATTCGCTCACCCGGACGTTCCAGAGCGCAGCCCGGCAGGCCGGGATCCCGATCGTCGGCGTGTACGAGACGATGCCGCGCGGCTACAACTATCAGTCCTGGATGGTGGCCGAGGTCACGGCGCTGCGCCGAGCCGTGGCCGACCACGTGTCCACGGGGAGGCTATGAGCGAGGAGGTTCTCTCGGTCGCGGGCGTTAGCGTGCGCCTCGGTCAACGCCAGGTCCTCGACGAAGTCACGTTCGAGATCGAGGCGGGCGAGTTCACCGGTCTGATCGGCTCCAACGGGGCCGGCAAGACCACGCTGTTCAGGGTGATCCTCGGGCTCCAGGCGGCGAGCGGGACGGTTCAGGTGGGCGGGCGGCCGCGCTCGCGGCGCAACCCGATGATCGGCTACGTCCCCCAGAAGTACCTGCTCGATCCCGACATGCCGTTGCGCGCGCGAGATCTCGTCGGGCTCGGGCTCGACGCCAACCGCCTCGGGATCCCGTTCTCGTCGCGGGGCCGGCGCGGCCAGGTCGAGGAAATGCTGGCCGCCGTCGAGGCCGAGCGCTTCGCCGACACGCGCGTCGGCGAGCTGTCGGGCGGCGAGCAGCAGCGGATCCTGATCGCGCATGCGTTGATCGCCCGTCCGCGGCTGCTGCTCCTCGACGAGCCGCTGGCCAACCTCGACCTGCGCAGCGGGCACGAGATCGTCCTGCTGCTGTCCCGGATCGCCGCGGAGCAGCGGATCGCCGTGCTGATTTCGGCCCACGAGATGAACCCCTTGCTCGGAGTGATGGACCGGATCGTGTATTTGGCCAGCGGCCGAGCGGCCAGTGGCACCACCAACGAGGTGATTCGCAGCGACGTGCTCAGCCGGCTCTACGGCCACCCGGTCGAGGTCCTGCACGTCCACGACCGCGTGCTCGTGGTCGCAGGGGCGCACGACGGCGTGGACAGCCCGCAAAGCGCCGAGATCGTCTCGTGAGCCACTTCCTGGCGCCGGTGTTCGGACAGGGGTTCTTCGAGAGCTCGTCGGTCGGCGTGGCCGTTCTCGCGGGGGCCGCGGTGGCGCTCGTCGCTGGTGCCGTGGGCGTGTTCGCGGTGATTCGCGGCCAGGCGTTCGCCGGCGAGGCGCTGTCGGACATCGGCGCCACCGGCGCCTCGGCGGCGTTCCTGGTCGGGGTCGGCCCGCTGTGGGGGTTTCTCGCCGCCGGCGTCGGCGCCGCGGCGGTGATGGAGCTGATCGGCGTCCAGCGCCCGCGCGGGCGGGATCTCGCCACGGGGATCGTGCTCGGCGCCAGCCTCGGCCTGGCCGCGCTGTTTCTCTACCTCCTGACCACGCAGGAGAGCACGACCGGCGCCACCGTGACGATCCTCTTCGGGTCGCTGTTCGCGATCGGCTCATCGACCGTCCCGGTGATCGTCGCGTTGAGCGCCGTGGCGCTGGGGCTCGTGCTGGTAGTTCAACGGCCGCTGCTGATGAGCTCGCTGAGCCCGGACGTGGCGGCCGCGCACGGGATTCCGGTCCGCCTGATCGGCGCCGTATACCTGCTCGCGCTGGCGGTCGCGGTTTCGCTGGCCGCGCTGACGATCGGCGCGATCCTCGGCACCGCGCTCCTGATCGGGCCCGCGGCGAGCGCGCTGCGACTGACCAAACGGCCGGGGGCAGCGATCGTGACCGCCGGGCTGATCGGCGTCGCGGCGACCTGGATCGGCATCGTGCTCGCCTACGACAGCTTCTACTGGCCGCCGCGAGGTCACGGGTGGCCGGTCAGCTTCTTCGTCGTCGGGCTGATCCTGCTCTTCTACCTGCTCTCCGGGCTGCCGGCGATGCGGCGCCGGCGGGCGGCGCACCGCGCCGGGTGAACGGATGTTCTCGGGCTTCATGATCAACACGTGGCTGGTGGCGAGCACCGTCGCGGTGGTGGCCGGGGTGGTCGGCTTCTTCACCGTGCTGCGCGGCTCGGCCTTCGCCGCCCACGCGATCCCCAACGGTTCGTTCGCCGGGGCGGCCGGCGCGGCACTGCTCGGGATCAACGCGTTGATCGGCCTCGGGGTGGCCTCATTGCTCGGCGCGCTCGGGATCGGCTGGCTCGCGCGGCGCGGACGGCGCGACGTCGCCACCGCGCTCACCCTGACGATGATGCTGGGCCTCGGCGCGCTGTTTCTGAGCCTGACCGTCGAGTACGCGCCCGAGGTCTATTCGCTGCTGTTCGGCGAGGTACTCGGGATCAGCCCCAGCCAGCTCATCCCGACGGCGATCCTGGCCGCCGTCTGCCTGCTCGCGATCGCCGCGCTGTACCGCCCGCTGATGCTCAATTCCGTGCTGGCCGACGTCGGCGAGGCGCGCGGGATCTCGCGGGGGCAGATGGAGCTCGCCTTCCTGCTCGTGATCGCGCTGGCCACCACGATGACCGTGCCGGTGGTGGGCACGCTGCTGATCTTCAGCCTGATGATCGGCGCTCCGGCGGCCGCGCGTTCGTTCACCGATCGGCCCGGGCGGGCGATCGGCCTCTCGGTGGCCATCGCGCTGGTGGCCGTGTGGGCATCGATCGCGGCGTCGTACACGACCAACTATCCCGTCGGCTTCTTCGTCGGCGCGATCAGCGCCGGGTGCTACGGGGCTGGTCGGGGGTGGGCGGCGTGGCGACGGCGCCAGCGCGCCGCTGTCGGGCCCGGGGCCGCGCGCGGCGTCCCGGCGCCGGCGGCGAGGGACGCCCGGGGCTAGCGGCTGGTAGTCGGGCTGAGTGGGGTGGCGCGGGGCGGCCCCCGTGGGGGCTGAGTCGGATGTAGCCTGACGCATTCCCAACGCCGCGGAGCTACCACACGAGCTCGTCCCCGCGCGCTGGAAATCACGCCAAGCGCAGCGCCCACCGAGTGGCAGCTAGCTGGACTCGAGTGGGGCCATCGTCAGGCCGGCGTCGTCGAGCGCGACCCAGTACGCCTCGGCGTCCTCCCGGGTGCCGCTCCACACGATCGCGCAGCCCGTGTTGTGAATCCTGTCGGCCATCCGATAACCATCAGCCAGGGTGACGCCGGGAAGTACGCGGGACAGCGTCTCAGCCACGTGGTCAAACGTGTTGTGGTCGTCGTTGAGGACGACCACTCGCCACAGCCCACCCACGCCGCTCCCGGGTCGGCTGACGCGGGGCAGCTCAACCGTCTGCGACATCGCCCTCAGGATACCGCCGTGCCAGGTTCACTGGCTAGCGATTCGTCGCGTTTGCGCCAGTAGCGATCGAGGCCGGCGTAGAGCTGTTCGGGCGCAGCCGCCTGCTCGTAGGTGGGGATCATTTCCGCTCCCGCGAACCGCTCGACGTCCTCCCGCCAAGCGGCGAGGAACGCCTCGAGATCCTGGGTTCGTACGCGCTCGGCGTACTCGTCGAGGCGCTCGCCCAGGTCGGCGAGGTGGCGGTCGACGTCCTCGACGGCGCCAAAGTGAGCCAACGCCAGGCGGTCCGGTTGCCAGGCCGCGAGCCGCGCGATCGACTCGTGCCACGCGTCGAGGTCGATGTCGGGCGGGGGCGTGGGCGCGAACGTGAGCCGCTCGGGGCTGATCCGCACCCCGGCGGCGTCACCCGCGAACGCGGTGCCGCGATGGAGGTAGGTGACGTGGTGCCAGGCGTGACCCGGCGTGTAGGCGACCTCGAACTCGCCCTCCAGCAGCGACTCCCCGCCGGTGATCACCGTCAGCCGGTCCTCGGGCACGGGCGACATCTCACCCCACAGGACGCCCATCTGCTCCCCGTAGAGGCGCGTCGCGCTGTCGACGAGTCGACTCGGGTCGACCAGGTGGCGGGCGCCTCGTTCGTGGACGTACACCTCGAGCTCGGGCCATCGTTCGACGAGCGCGCCGATGGCGCCGGCGTGGTCGAGGTGAACGTGGGTCAACAGCACGGCTCGGGGACGGACGTCGCCGAGCGCCTCGAGCAGGTTCGGCAGGCACGAAGTGGGCCCGGGATCGATCACCACATCGCCGACCTGCCAGGCGCCGATCACCCGGGGGCGACCGAGGTGCATCACGTCGATCAGCCGGACTCCGGCTGGGGGAGCGCCTCCTGGATCCGGACGGCTCCCCGCTATCACTACTCGTGGTCGCCGGTGTCGACCGGTTTGATCCGGGGCATCACCGAGGTCGGGTGCTCGTCCTCGTCGACCGGCTCGTCGCTCCCGATCGGCTTCGGCGGCTCCTCGGCCTCCGCCTTCGGCTCCTCCTCGCCATCGAACGGCGGCGGTGGTGGCGCCGGCACGGGCTCGGGCGTGTTCCACTCGGCGTCGAACGGCGGCTCGGTGTCGTAGGCCGGCTCCAAGTGGACGGGGGTGACCTCGTCGGCGTCGAACGCGGGTGCCGCTGGCGCGGGGGTCGCGAACTCGGCGTCGAACGGGGGTGCCGGCGGCGCCGGGATCGGCGTCTCGGGGTCGAACGGCGGGATCGACGGCTCGGGGGTACCCGACTCGGCGTCGAACGGCGAGGTGGACCGCGCGCGGGTCGCCAACTCGGCGTCGAACGGCGCCCCGGGGTCAGCGGCGTCGGCCGGCAGGGCCTGCGCTTCGTGCGAGCCCGTCTCCTCGGCCGGAAAACGCTCGCTCGCCGAGTCGGCCAGTGCCAGCATTTGCCGCGCCAGCTCGCGTGAGTCCTCGACGATCCGGTGCCGCTCGGCCCAGATCCGGTCGGTCTCGGCGTCCAGTTCCTTGACGCGGCTGTGGGCCTCGGACGTGATCTGCTCGGCCTCGGCGCGCGCGGTCATCAGTCGGTCCTCGGCCTCGCTGCGCGAGTGGGTGGTGATTCGATCAGCAGTCTCGTGCGCGCGCGTGAGGATTCCCGAGACCTCCTCGCCGACCCGTTCGAGGGCACGGCGTACGGCGGCCTCGGGAGAACGCGTCGATTGCAGCTCGGCGACCAGCCGACTGGTTTTCTGTACGTACTCGTCGACGGCGAGGCGGTCGTACCCGCGCAGGACGATCGGGAAATCGACGTCGGCTACGGAGTGCACGGGATCGTCAGGCAGATGGGACAACGGCCCTGAGATCTCCTGGAGGATGGAGTGCTCGGTGGCGGCGGAGCTTTGATCGGGCATTACAGGAAGTTACTCCAATACCGCGACGTCGATGCAAAGGGATTCCCGACTCTTACAATCCGGAAACATGTCGGAGAAGCCCTCTCCCAGACTGCCCGAGCCCGATCGCGCATGGATGATGAGGACATACGCGGGGCACTCGGATGCTCGACGTTCCAACGAGCTGTACCGCCGCAATCTGGCCAAGGGCCAGACGGGGCTGTCGGTGGCGTTCGACCTGCCGACGCAGACCGGCTACGACCCCGACGACGAGCTGGCCCGGGGCGAGGTCGGCAAGGTGGGGGTCTCGATCGCTCACCGCGGCGACATGCGCGCGTTGCTCGACGGGATCCCGCTCGATCAGATGAACACCTCGATGACGATCAACGCCACCGCCGCGTGGCTGCTGGCGCTGTACATCGTCGTGGCCGGGGAGCACGGGGTGCCCGAGGAACAGCTCCAGGGCACCACGCAGAACGACATCCTCAAGGAGTATCTGAGCCGCGGCACGTACGCGTTCCCCCCCGGGCCGAGCTTGCGCCTGATCGCGGACACGATCGCCTACGCGGTCGAGCACGTGCCCAAGTGGAACCCGATCAACATCTGCTCCTACCACCTCCAGGAAGCCGGCGCGACGCCGGTCCAGGAGATTGCGTATGCAATGAGCAACGCGATCGCCGTGCTCGACGCCGTCCGGCGTCGGGTTCCGCAAGAGCTGATGGGCAACGTGTTCGGCCGGATCTCGTTCTTCGTCAACGCCGGCGTGCGGTTCATCGAGGAGCACGCCAAGCTGCGCGCGATGGCGCAGCTGTGGGAGGAGCTCGGACTCCAGCGCTATGGCGTCGAGGAGGCCAAGCTGCGCCGCTTCCGCTACGGCGTGCAGGTCAACTCGCTCGGGCTGACCGAGTCGCAGCCTGAGAACAACGTCTACCGGATCGCGCTCGAGGCGCTCGCCGTCACCCTCGGCCGCGACACTCGGGCCCGGGCGATCCAGCTCCCGGCTTGGAACGAGGCGCTCGGGCTCCCCCGCCCGTGGGATCAGCAGTGGTCGCTGCGCCTCCAGCAGATCCTCGCCTACGAGACCGATCTGCTCGAGTATCCGGACATCTTCGAGGGCTCAAAGGTGATGGAAGGGCTGGTCGCCGAGCTCGCCGAAGGGGCGCGCGAGGAGATGGCGCGCGTGGCCGAGCTCGGTGGCGCGGTCGAAGCGGTCGAGTACATGAAGGCGTCCCTGGTCGAGTCTCACCGCGAGCGGTGGCGGCGGATCGAGAGCGGCGGGCAGACCGTGGTGGGGATGAACCGCTTCACCTCCAGCGAGCCCTCACCGTTGACCGCCGACGCCGACGGGGGGATCCTCGTGGTCGACCCGAAGGTCGAGCTGGCACAGCGGGCGGCGGTGCAGGAGTGGCGCGCTCGGCGGCAGTCCGATGCGGTGGCGAGCGCGCTTCAGGAGCTCGCCCGGGTGGCCCGCGACGACGCCGAGAACATCATGCCGGCCACCATCGCGGCGGCCCGGGCGGGCGCGACCACCGGCGAATGGGCTTCGACCCTGCGCGCGGCGTTCGGTGAATACCGCGCCCCCACGGGGGTGGGCGAGGCGGCCGCGGTGTCGAGTTCGGACGTCGTCGAACTGCGCGAGGAGGTCGAGCGGGTCAGCGATGTCCTCGGCCGGCGTTTGAAGTTCCTGGTCGGCAAGCCTGGCTTGGACGGTCATTCCAACGGCGCGGAGCAGATCGCGGTGCGGGCGCGCGACGCCGGCATGGACGTCGTCTACGAGGGCATCCGCCTAACGCCTGCGCAGATCGCGACGTCGGCGGCCCAGGAGGGCGTCCACGTGGTCGGCCTGTCGATCCTCTCGGGCTCGCATCGCGAGCTGATCCCGGCGGTGCTCGCCGCGCTCGCCGAGGCGGGCGTCGGTGGGGTCCCGGTGATCGTGGGCGGGATCATCCCCGAGGCCGACGCGGCGTGGCTGCGCGAGTCAGGCGTGGCCGCGGTGTATACGCCCAAGGACTGGGATCTCAACCAGATGATGCGCGACATCATCGCGCTCGTCGGCGCGCGTCACGGCATCGACAGTCCTGCCGCCGCTTGACCGCAGAGGCGCCGGTTGACCGCTGAGGGCGCGCGGCTGGGCGGGCGGCTCCGGGCTGGGGATCTGAGCACCGCTCCGGCCATCCTCAACCTCGTCGAGACCCGGTCGCCGGGGGCGATGGCGGAGGTCGCGTCGCTGCTGGCGGCGGTGTCGCCGGCCGCCCTGGGCCGGGAGGCGCCGGGGCACGTTCTCGGGGTGACCGGACCTCCCGGAGTCGGCAAGTCCTCGCTGCTGTCGCGGTTGATCGCGGCCTGGCGCGCGGCCGGGCGGTCGGTCGCCGCGCTGACCGTCGACCCGACCTCGCGGCGCTCCGGCGGCGCCCTGCTCGGCGACCGCGCCCGGATCGACGTCGACCCCGGCGATCGCGGCGTGTTCATTCGCTCGACGGCCGCTGGGGAGCGGCTCGGAGGCCTCGCGTCGGCCACCCGTGCGGCAGCCTGCGCGCTCGCCGTCGCGTTTGACGTGGTGGTGATCGAAACCGTCGGCGTCGGGCAATCCGAGACCGAGGTGGCCGACGTCGCCGACACGGTCGCGGTGGTGGTGCAGCCCGGGGCGGGCGACGTACTCCAGTTCCTGAAGGCCGGGATCATGGAGGTGCCCGACGTGCTCGTGGTAACCAAGGCCGATCTGGGACGCGTGGCGACGCGCGCGGTGGCCGATGCACGGGCCGCGCTGCGCTCGCTCGGGGCCACGGAGGTGCCGGTTCTCGCCGTTTCCTCGGTGGCGCCGGCGTCGGGGATCTCCGAGTTGGTGGCGGCGCTCGATCTTCACTGGAGCGGCTTGGATCTGCCGCGCCGGCGTTTACGAGGGCGGCAGATGCACGCGCTGGACGACTTCGTGGCCGAGCACGGAGAGCGGGGTCTGCGCGCGGTGGGCGGCCGGCGGGCGGCGACGGGCTGGCTGAGTGAGCAGGATCCCGGGCTCGACGTTCCCTCGCTCGTGCAGGGGCTCGAGGCGAGAGCGGCCGAAGCGCGGACGGGGACCCGGTGACCCGCATCATCCTGCCAGCTCAACCTCTGATAGAGGGTGAGACTGCCCTGCGGCCCTACCGTGACAGCGACCTGAGGGCGTTGGTGGCGGCCTGCCAGGACCCCGAGATCCCGCGCTGGACCCGCGTTCCCAGCCCGTACGGGGAGGCCGATGCCCGCGCCTACCTGCACCGGCGCCACGACGAGATTCACGCCGGCTCGGCCGCCCCCTACGTGATCGTGGCCACCGGGGACGACGGCCGGCTCTTGGGCGCGATCGCGTTGCAGCGTTTCGTCTGGGAGAACGCGCGCGGCGAGGTCGGCTACTGGCTCGCCCGCGAGGCCCGCGGGCAGGGCCACGCCACCCGGGCGGTGCGGAGGATCTGCCGCTGGGGGTTCGAGAGCCTCGGGCTCGAGCGGATCGAGCTCCACGCCGCCGTGGGCAATCCACCCTCCCAGCGCGTCGCCGAGCGGGCCGGTTTCACGCGCGAGGCGGTGCTGCGCTCCTACCTACTCGGTCGCGATGGCCGCCAGGACATCGTCGTCTACGGGTTGCTCGGGGGCGAGGCCAGCGGTCCGGATGGGTAGGCTTAGCAGGAGATGATGCTCGACCCCCTTCGTGACGGTCACGGTCGGCTGATCGGCGACCTCCGCGTTTCGGTCACCGATCGCTGCAACTTCCGCTGCCAGTACTGCATGCCGGCCGATGGCCTCCCGTGGCTCGAGCGAGCGGAGATCCTCACCTTCGAGGAGATCGCCCGCCTCGTCGGCCTGATGGCCGCGATGGGGGTGCACGACGTCCGCCTGACCGGCGGCGAGCCGTTGGTCCGCCGCGAGTTCCCGCGGTTGGCGTCGATGCTGGCCTCGATCGAGGATGTCGATGAGGTGAGCGTGACGACCAACGGCTTCCTGCTCGAGCGCGACGCCGAGGCCCTGGTCCGCGCCGGCATCGACCGCTTCAACGTCTCGGTCGACTCCCTCCAGCGCGACCGGTTCTTCGAGCTCACACGGCGCGATGCGCTGCCCCAGGTACTGCGCGGACTCGAGCGGCTGGGCAGCTTCCCCGAGGCGCACCCGATCAAGATCAACGCGGTGGCGATCCGCGGCTTCACCGAGGACGAAGTGATCCCGTTCGCCGAGCTGGCGCGGCGTACCCCATACCAGGTGCGGTTCATCGAGTTCATGCCGCTGGACGCCGACCATGCCTGGACCGACGATCAGGTCCTCACCGGACGCGAGACCCGCGACGCGATCAACGCCGTGTTCCCGCTCGAGGCCGAGCCCCGCGAGCCGCACGCCACCGCTCGCGTCTACCGGTTCGCCGACGGTCGGGGCAGGATCGGCTTCATCAATCCGGTCTCCGAGCCGTTCTGCGGGGACTGCAACCGCATCCGCCTGACCGCCGACGGCCGCCTGCGGACCTGCCTGTTCTCGCTCAATGAGACCGACCTGCGCGACCCGATGCGCGCCGGCGCGGACGATCACGAGCTCGAGCGGATCATCCGCGACGCGGTCTGGCACAAGGAGCTCAAGCACCACGTCGGCGAGCCGGGCTTCATCCAGCCGGCCCGCTCGATGTCCGCCATCGGCGGCTAGCCGCGCTTAATCGATCAAGCCTTCCGCAATCTTCGCCGCGACATCATGTGGCGAAGCAATGTTGCTATTGATGGCTTTTGCCTTTGTCGCCGGAGCGGGGACGGCGATCACTCCTTGTGTGCTGCCGGTCGTGCCGGCGCTCCTGTCCGCCAGCGCGACCGGCGGTCGTCGGCGGCCGATCGGGATCGTGGTCGGGCTCGCGATCACGTTCACGATCGCGATCGTGTTGCTCGCCCAGCTGGTGAAGGGGATCGGGCTGGCCAGTAGCGCCGCGCGAGACCTGGCGGTCATCGTGCTGATCGTGTTCGGGATCGTGTTGCTGATCCCGGGTCTGGCCGAACGGGTGCAGGCGCCCCTGTCGCGGCTGGGGCGGTTCGGCCCCAAGACGCGCGGCAACGGATTCTGGTCCGGTCTGCTCGTGGGCGGCGCGCTGGGCTTCGTCTGCGCGCCCTGCGCGGGCCCGATCCTCGCTGCCGTGACGTCGGTCAGCGCGTCGACCGGCGCCTCGGCCCGGATCGTCCTCGTCGCCGTCTCCTATTCGGCGGGTCTCGCGGCGGTGATGCTCCTGTATGGGTTGGGCGGCCGCGCCGTGCTCGACCGGATCAAGCGCCGCGTCCGGGGACACGTCGTCGAGCGCACGCTGGGAGCGGTGCTGCTCCTCACCGGCTTGGTCATGGCCACGAACCTCGACGTCCGCTTCGAGGAGGCGCTGGCCAACGACACGGGCCTGCCGGCCGTGTTCGTCGATCCCACGCGGTCGCTCGAGAACTCGAACGCGGTCCAGAACCGGCTCGCCTCGATCCGACCCGCCTCGCGGTTCGCCGAGCGCCAGAAGGCGGAGGCCAAGGCGACTCCGGCCGCCGATCAGCTCGGCGTGGCGATTCCCGGCGTCAAGACCCCGTCGCTGCCGGTGCTCGGTCACGCGCCCAACTTCACCGAGAACCAGGACTGGTTCAACACTCCGGGCGACCGGCCGCTGACGATGGCCGGGCTCCGCGGCAAGGTCGTGCTGGTCGACTTCTGGACCTACACCTGCATCAACTGCATCCGCACGCTCCCGTTCGTCAAGGGCCTGTACGCGACCTATCACCGTTACGGACTCGAGGTGGTCGGGGTGGAGTCGCCCGAATTCACCTTCGAACAGGAGGCGAGCAACGTCGAGCAGGCGATCCACAGCGACGGGATCCACTATCCGGTCGTCCAGGACAACCTGCTGGGGACCTGGAACGCTTACCAGAACCAGTACTGGCCGGCCGAGTACTTCATCGACGCCAACGGCAACGTCCGCCACACCCAGTTCGGCGAGGGCAACTACAAGGAGGACGAGGCGGTGGTCCGCGAGCTGCTGTTCGAGGCCGGCGCCAAGCACCTGCCACCGCCGATGACCGCGACCGCGATGATGCCCTCATCCCAGCTCGGCACGCCCGAGACGTACCTTGATCCGCAGCGTTCTCAGGGGTTCGCCCAGCCACTCAACCCCGGCGTCCACACCTACTCCGGCGTCGGCAGCCTCGACCTCAACGAGTGGGCCCTGAAGGGGACGTGGGACGTGGGCTCGGAGTCGATCACGCCGACGAGCGCCGGCGCCACGATCGAGGGCGGGGTCCAGGCGGCGCACGTATACCTGGTGATGACCTCGGCCGGGAACGTTCCGCGGACGGGCAGGGTGCTCGTCGGCGGGAAGCCGATCCCCAAGCAGGACGCCGGCGCCGACGTTCACAACGGCAGCTTCACGGTCACCGGGCAGCGCCTGTACTCGCTCGTCTCGTTGGCGTCGGACGCGCAGTTCGCGGTGACCGTCGAGATCCCGCCCGGCGTCCGGGCCTACGATTTCACGTTTGGATAGCGGGCTGGGCGCGGGAGGCCCGGCGGGTGTGGGCGGCCGGCCGCGGGATCTTGACCCCGGCACTGTTGGCGGTGGCGGTACCGGCGACGTTGGTCGCGGTGACCGCACAACTCAGCTTCTGACCCAGATCGGCCGCGGCGATCTTGCGGTGGCTGGTCTTGGCGCCGTTGATCGCGTGGCCGTTGCGCAGCCACCGGAACGAGAAGGCGAGCGGGGTCGCACCGCCCCATTTACCGGACGAACAGGTCAGCTGTGACCCGAGGTTGTGCTTGCCGCTGACGGTCGGGGCCGCCTTGAGCTTGGGCGGGAGGAAAACCTCGTAGGCGCCGATGTCGCAGCCATGGCCGTCGCCGTCGCGGGCGATCACGAAGCCGCGCTGATCGGTCGGCCCGCAAGTCGTGGGGTCGGCGGCGCCGATCGCGGCGCTCCCGGGCAAGAGCGCCATCGTGAAGGTGGGTCCTCCGTTGTTCTCGAGGTGGCCGAGCCTCGGATCGACCGGCGACACGCCGGTCCCGAACTGATCGCCCGTCTGGGGCGAGGCGCCACACCCGGTGGCGTCCCCGACGATGTTGTGCCCCTGCGATCTGATGTCGCCCGTAGTCTGATCGATGCAGTCGGGCGACGTCGGCGCGGTGTTGCCGGCCAAAATCGTGTCGTGAAGGAAGAAGTCGGTCGGGCAGCCGCCGGTGAAGTTGTTGACCGCGATCCCGCCGCCGGCGGTTAGGGCCTGGTTGCCGGACATCGTGACGTGCTCGAGTGAGACTGACGCGTTGGCGTCGCGGATCGCTCCGCCCACGTCTCCGGCGATGTTGCCGGTAAAGGTGTCGTAGGCGAAGTGCGGTCCGGCGCACCCGTTCAGATAGGCGCCGCCCCCGTCACTGGCGGAGTTCTCGCGGATGAGCGACCGGCTCACGGTCAGGAATCCGGTCCCCGAGAAACCGCCGCCGAAGGCCGCGAAGTTGTTCTCGATCACCGAATTGGTGACGGTCGTCTGCCCGTGGGCGTCCGTGTAGATCCCGCCCGCGAACGCTGCGCTCTGCATGAAGTTGTTCTCAACCGTCACCAGGTTGAGCTGCATCTGCCCGTTGTTGTAGATCCCGGCACCCTGAGCCGCCGTGTCCGCGTCGGTGTTGTCGTAGACATCGCCGTTCGTCATGTTCAGCGATCCGCCGTTGTCGACGCGGATCCCTCCGCCGCGATCGATGTTGTCTGCGTCCTTCGGCCCGAAGCCATCGCGGACGCTGATCTTGTTCAGCGTGGCGTGGCCGCCGCTGAAGACGTACAGCACGCGCGTGCCGGTGACGAACGGGCCGTTGCCATCGATGGTCGCCTGTCCGCCGACGCCCTGGAGCGTCACGTTGGTCGACAACACGTTGAGCGAGAGGTTCGCGATCTTCAGCGAGTAGACGCCCGCGGGAACGAGGATCGTGTTCGTCCCGTGCGCGTTGTCGGCGGCATCCACCGCTTCCCGGAGGCTGCAGTCGCCGGTCACGCACGGACCCGGCGACGGATCGTCGAACCGCGTCACACGGAACGTGCTCGCGGCGGCGCTCGCCGCCCACAGCAGCAGCGTGGCGACGATGGTTCCGGCGAGCAACACGCCGCGTCGTATGGGCAAAAACCCGATCCCCAAAGCGCTTTTGACCATAATCGCCGGCTCGGCTGGGGGAAGTGACGGTGGTCACACGGCGCCGATCGAAGCCCGCGAGAGCCCCTTCTCGAGGGTCCCTCTTGGAGCCATCGTAGAATCAAGATGATGGAGGGCTCGACCGAGGTCCGGAGTTGGTTGCGTTGCTACCGCTGCTGGTCCCAGAACCTTGAAGTCCAGGTCCACTACGAGGGCATCCATCGGATCGAACCCGAGACGGGCGAGCGCGGCGAGGTCGTCGACGAGATGCAGGAGGCGGTCGTCCAGTGCCTCGAATGCATGCACGACCAGCCGCACCTCGGTTTCCACAACGGGCGGGTCGAGCCGATCGAGGATCGCTGGGAGCGGATGATCGCCGGGACGCCGTGGGTCGCGTCCTGCACCGTCACCGTCGACGCCGACGACGTCGAGACCTGTTCCGGTCCCGAGGCCGGCGACGCCCTCTCCTACGCCGCCTTCGGCGATCACGGCACGCGCGAGTTCTTCACGCACGTGCGCTTCCACAAGCACGACGAGGACCGGATCGTCGTGCACCTGCTCGTCGAGCTCTACGCCCGCTCGGCCGAGGAGGCCACCGAGGTACTCGAGGAGGCCGCCCGTGGCACCCTCGCGATCACATCGCTGGCCGAGGAATCGAGGCCGCCGGCCTCGACCGGCGACGCCCAGCACTAGTCCTCCCGGATTTGGATGGGCACGCCGGACCCCCGGCGTGTGGGCCGGGTCCGGGGCCCCCGGCGTGTGGGCCGGGTCCGGGGCCCCCGGCGTGTGGGCCGGGGGCCGGGCCCCCGGCTTGTGGGCCGGGGGCCGGGCCGCATCCGGCGAGTGGCTAGTGGGTCTCTAGCGCCATCCAGGTGTTCGTGCCGACGATCCCGTCCTGGGCCAGCTTGTACTTCTTCTGGAAGCCCTTGACGGCGGTCTCGGTGGCGGCGCCGAAGTTGCCGTCGACGGCGAGCTTCGTGTAGCCGTACTGGTTGCGCAGCTGCCACTGAACCGCGCTCACGGCTTGACCCTTGCTGCCCTTCTTCACCGTGATGATCAGCTTGGGCCACGTCATCGGACCGACTTGGCCATCGGCCGGCAGCTTCTTCTTCTTCTGGAAGGACTTGACGGCATTCTCGGTGCCGGTGCCAAAGACGCCATCGACCTTCAGCTTCGCGTTGATCTGCTGGTTGAGCAAGTACTGGATGGCGCGGACGCGCCCTCCGGTGTTGCCCTTCTTGACGACCGGCCAAGTCGCAGCCTTCGGTTTCGCTGCGGCACGGGGAGCTGCAGTCGCCTGAGCCGTCGTCAAGACGGCCGGCGCGGCTGAGATCCCAAGAGTAAGCGCGGCAATCACGATCGTGCGCCGAACGCGCATACACCCTCTCCTTCTGTTGACGCGGCAGGGACCGCTACGGACAAAAATGCGCCGCCTTTTCCCCGAACCGACGGCGCGGCGCATTCTTTCGCCGGAAGCTAAATGCCCGCTCATCTGTAACGGTTAAGCACCGGTTAGTGCGGCGGCCCCGCGCTGTGGCTTGCCGTTGCCCCGGACTGGGCGTCAGGCCTCGTCCCGGGCCGGCGTCGTCAGCCCTTGCCCGGGGCCCCGCCGACGGGCTGGGGCGCCGGTTTGGAGCGGATCAGCAACCGGGGCATCGAGAACGGCCAGCGCCGCCAAGCCTCGAGGATGATTACCACCAGCGCTACCGGCACGGTGGCCGGAAGCTCGTTGAAGAAGAAGAACAAGAGGTCAAACGCGCCCGCCACCACGAGCACCATCAACGCTGCACCCAACTGCAGACGCCGATTGCCCGCCAGCGCCGCGCCCAGGAGGGCCGCCACGAACATGTCGCCGTAGCCCATCGACACGGTGCCAAACCCCTCGCTCTGCAGGCTGGGAAGGCCCGCTGACGGATGGGCCGCGACCAGCGTCGCGTTCGGCGTCTGCAACAGGTCCGAGATCACGAGCCAGCTGTCCGCGCCCGCCATCAGGACGATGCCGACCTTCAACCAGCCCGGCGGGGTCACCGCGGCGAGCAGCACGCCGAGGGTCACACAGCTCAGCGCCGACAGGAGCGCTGCCGCGGCTTCGCCGGTCAGCGAGGTCCGCCAGAACCACGCCACGGCGAACAGAGGCGCCGCGAGGAGCGCGAGGTATAGCCTCGAGCCCCGCATCGCCCACCCCAGTGCCGCCGCCGCCAGCAACGGCACCGCGATCAGCGCCAGCCACGTCAATCCGCTGGCCGTACCCGACATGTACCGGATCGCGAAGATGCAGAGCACGATCGAAGCGATCGGCACCAGCGCCCACCATCGGCTCTGGAACCGGTCGAACAACGCGACCTTCGGGGCCACCCGCGGCGCGGCAACCACGCCGGCCTGGAGGCCGAGCATTGCCGCGTCAGAAGGAATGAACGCCAGTGCCACGACACACAACAGTAAGTCGGTTGCTTGAGTGTTCCGTAAGACTAAGCCAGCCCGCGAGGGCGAGACCGCCGTCAGGCGTCCAGCCGCGCCTCGAGAACCTCCAACTGCCGCCGCAACTCCTGAGGGAGCCGGTCGCCGAACTTCGCGTAGTGCTCGTGGATCTGGGGAAGTTGTTCCTTCCACTGCTCGACGTCCACCGCGAGCAGCTTGGCCATCGCCTCCCGCGAGACCTCCAGGCCCTCGGTTTCGATGCCGCCCGACCCGATCGGCGGCATCAGCCCGATCGGCGTCTCGATCGCCTCAGCATCGTCGCCGAGCCGGCGGAAGATCCACGCCAGCACCCGCGAGTTCTCGCCGAATCCGGGCCACAGGAACTTGCCGTCCTCGTCCTTGCGGAACCAGTTCACGTAGAAGATCCGTGGCAGGGAGACGCCCTCGAGCTCACCCGTGCGCAACCAGTGCGCGAAGTAGTCGCTCATGTTGTAACCGAGGAAGGGCAGCATCGCCATCGGATCGAACCGCAGCTTGCCCACCTCCCCCGCCTGCGCGGCGGTCGTCTCGGAGGACATGATCGAGCCGAGAAACACGCCGTGATTCCAGTCCCGCGCCTCGTGCACGAGCGGGACCACGGTCGCGCGACGGCCACCGAACAGCATGGCGTCGATCGGGACGCCGGCCGGGTCATCCCACTCCGCCGCCACCGACGGGCAGCGCGCGATGGCCACGGTGAAGCGTGCATTGGGGTGAGCCGCGGTAGTGTCGGACTCCGGGGTCCAGTCCTGGCCGCGCCAGTCGATCGCGTGAGCCGGGGGTTCGCCGGTCATGCCCTCCCACCAGACGTCCCCCGAATCCGTCTTCGCGCAGTTGGTGAACACCGTCTGGCGGGAGACCATCTCGAGCGCGTTCGGGTTCGTCCGCGCGCCGGTACCGGGTGCGACGCCGAAGAATCCCGCCTCGGGATTCGCCGCGTACAGGCGCCCGTCCGCGCCCCACTTCATCCACGCGATGTCGTCGCCGATCGTCTCGACCTTCCAGTCTGGCAGCGTCGGGACCATCATCGCCAGGTTGGTCTTGCCGCATGCGCTCGGGAACGCCGCGGCCACGTACCTGACCTCGCCCTCGGGCGAGGTGATCTTGAGGATCAGCATGTGCTCAGCCAGCCAGCCCTCGTCGCGCGCCATCACCGACGCGATCCGCAGCGCGAAGCACTTCTTCCCCAGCAGCGCGTTGCCGCCGTAGCCCGATCCAAACGACCAGATCTCCCTCGTCTCGGGGAAGTGCACGATGTACTTGTTATCCGCGTTGCACGGCCACGGGACGTCCTGGACACCGTCCACCAGCGGCATTCCAACCGAGTGCAGACAGGGAACGAAATCGCCCTCGTCGCCTAGCACGTCGAGCGCTTCCTGGCCCATCCGGGTCATGATTTGCATCGACGCCGCGACGTAGGCCGAGTCGGTCAGCTGCACGCCGACGTACGACATCGGCGAGCCCAAGGGCCCCATACTGAACGGGACCACGTACATCGTGCGGCCCCGCATCGAGCCTTTGAACAGTCCGGCGAGCGTCTCCCGCATCTCCGCCGGATCGCACCAGTTGTTGGTGGGGCCCGCGTCGGCTGCGGTGGCGGAGCAGATGAACGTTCGATCCTCCACCCGCGCCACGTCCGCCGGATCCGACAGCGCGAGGTAGGAATGCGGCCGTTCGACCTCGGACAAGCGCTCAAACGTCCCCGCCGCGATCAGCGTCTGCGCGAGCTGGTCGAACTCCTCTACCGAGCCGTCGCACCACTGGATCTCGTCGGGCTGGGTTAGCGTGGCGATCTCCTCGACCCACGCCAGAAGTCCGGCGTGATTGGTGGTCGCTTGGTGCGGCGGAGCGGTATGGGCCATTGTTTTAGGGACTCCTTAAGGCGATTGACGAACCTGAGAGCCTACCCGCGAGCGGCTTCAGATGACGGGGCGAGCGCCTCGCGGGCTACCTCTTGGCGCCTAGGGATCAGGCCATGAGGACCTCTCGGATACCTAGTCAAGGCTACCGCTCGCTCGCGGCGAGCGCACGAAATCTGGCGCGCTATTCCACGTTTGACTCGGGGCCCTGCAACGGAGCGCCCGGCTCCTTGCGGGGCACGAGCACGAGCCGCTTGAACTCGGCCACCAGCACCCCGTCCTGATTGAGGACGCGGGTATGAACGCGCACCGTTCCCCGATCCGGCTTGGACTGCGACGGCCGGACGTCCAGCACCTCCGACTCGCAGAACAGCGTGTCACCGTGGAACACCGGCGCCGGATGCTTCAGCTCCTCGGTGGCCAGGTTGGCGATTGCCTTCCCGCTTACATCCGAGACGCTCATGCCCAGCGCCAGCGAGTACACCAGCGGACCCACCACCACGTTCCGGCCCTGCTGTGACTGCCGCGCGTAGACGTCGTTGATGTGCAGCGGGTGGTGGTTCATCGTGAGCAGGCAGAACAGGTGATCGTCCGACTCGGTCACCGTCTTCGCCGGCCAGTGCTTGTACACCGCCCCCACCTCAAATTCCTCCAGATACCGACCATACGGGTGCGACCCGCTCGCCTCTCGCTCGGCCTGTTCGGTTTCCACCCGCGGGGTCTCGGTCTCGACTCCAGTCATCTACGTTCTCCTGCTTTCGGTTGACCCGGGAGAATGCCAACCCGGCAACGTTCCCGCGGAAAAGTCACCGGGTCGAGGAGTGGGAGACGCCAAACGCAACGCCTCGCAAATCGTTAGCCGGTAGCGTTCGCTGGCGAAAGGACCCAGGAGAACCACTTGCGCAATCCCCGCGACTTCGGAAAGGCCCTCGCTATCGGCGCGCCGGCGCCGCTGCTCGAGATCCCGGTCAAGCCCTCGCGGATGATCCACTTCCTCGACCTCTCCAACGAGAAGATGGTGGCCAAGGCGCCCGAGATCGCGCCGACGGTGGACATCCTGCTGGGGAACCTCGAGGATGCGGTGCCGGTTGATCGCAAGGAGGCGGCGCGCGAGGGCCTGGTTCGGGTGGGGAAGGAAATCGACCTCGGGGAGACACAGTTGTGGACCCGGGTGAACAGCTTGGAGTCGCCGTGGGTGCTCGACGACCTGACAATTCTCGTCGCCGAGATCGGTCACAAGCTCGATGTGGTGATGGTGCCGAAGGTCGAGGGCGCGTGGGACATCCACTACGTCGACCGGCTGCTGGCCCAGCTGGAGGCTAAGGCGGCGTTCGAACGGCCGATCCTGATCCACGCGATCCTCGAGACCGGCCTCGGAGTGGTGAATCTCGAGGAGATCGCCACGGCGAGTCCGCGGATGCAGGGCATGAGCTTTGGTCCCGCAGATCTGGCCGCCTCACGGCGGATGAAGACGACGCGGGTGGGTGGCGGGCACCCGGGCTACCGGGTGATCAACGACCCCGATCCGGACGATCCCGACGCGCCGCGACCGACGGCGCAGCAGGATCCTTGGCACTACTCGATCGCGCGCATGGTCGACGCGTGCACTTCGGCCGGAATCCTTCCCTTCTACGGTCCGTATGGCGACATTCGGGACCTCGAGGGGTGCGAGACCCAGTTCCGCGCCGCCTTCCTGCTCGGCTGCGTGGGCGCGTGGTCGCTGCACCCGGCGCAGATCGCGATCGCCAAGAAGGTCTTCAGCCCCGACCCCGAGGAGGTCCTGTTCGCCAAGAAGGTGCTCGAGGCGATCCCGGACGGCCGCGGCGTGCACATGATCGACGGCAAGATGCAAGACGACGCGACGTGGAAGCAGTGCAAGGTCATGGTCTCATTGGCCGAGATGCTCGCGGCCAAGGACCCAGAACTGGCCGAGGCGTACGGCTTCGCGCCGGCGGCTGTTTAGGGGCGCGGGGTGCGGATCTCCGCCAAGGCTGACTACGCCGTACGGGCCGCGGTGGAACTCGCGGCCGCGCCCGACGACAAACCGGTCAAGGCCGAGCGCGTGGCCACCGCCCAGGGCATCCCGCTCAATTTCCTCGAGAACATCCTGGGTGAGCTCCGCCACGCCGGGATCGTCCGCAGCCATCGCGGCGCCGATGGCGGGTTCCGACTCGCCAAGCCCGCAGAGGACATCACGGTCGCCGACATAATCCGCGCCGTCGAGGGGCCGCTGGCCAGCGTGCGCGGAGGCCCGCCCGAGGAGGCAGCCTACAGCGGCGCCGCCGCGAGCCTGCCACGGGTGTGGATCGCCGTCCGCGCGAACCTGCGCAAGGTGGTGGAGAACGTGACGGTCGCCGACGTCGCCGCGGGACGGCTACCCCGCGCCGTCGACAAGCTGGCCGAGGACCCGGAGGCCTGGATCACCCGGTAGCGGGGTCAGCCGCTCAGCGCCTGAACCTCGGCCGCCTCGCCGGCCGCGGCGGCGGTGGCCTCGGCGACGTCGCCGGCCACCGTCGTCTCCTCCGGAGGCCGGATGTAGACGGTCTCCCCCTCCCTGATCCCGAGCTCGTGAACTTGCTCGCGGGTCAGCTGGACCTGGGCGGTCCCTCCGTCGCGGAGCTCGAGCTCGACCCGGACCTCGAAGCCGAGGTGGACCACCCGCTTGACCGCCCCCTCGATCAGTCCGGGTCCCGCCGTGACCGAAAGGCTGACATCGTGCGGGCGGACGAGCTTGCCGTCGACCGTGCTGACCGGACCGAGGAAGCCCATCACGAACGGGCTGGCCGGGTTGTCGTAGACCTCGCGGGGCGGCCCGACCTGCTCGATCTGGCCCTTGTTCATCACCGCGATCGTGTCGGCGACCTCCATCGCCTCCTCCTGATCGTGGGTGACCAGGACGGTGGTCACGCCCTGCTCGTCGTGCAACCGGCGTAGCCACCGTCGCAGTTCTGTGCGGACGTTCGCGTCGAGCGCGCCGAAGGGCTCGTCGAGTAGCAGCACGCGCGGCTCGACCGCGAGCGCGCGGGCCAAGGCCATCCGCTGCCGCTGACCGCCCGAGAGCTGATGCGGGCGCTGGCCTGACCATTGGGTCAGCCCGACGAGCGCAAGCAGTTCCCCTACCCGGGAACGGACCTCGGCCTTCGGGCGTTTGCGGATCTTCAGGCCGAAGGCAACGTTGTCGAACACGCTCATGTGGGCAAATGCCGCGTAGTGCTGGAAGACAAAGCCGATGCCGCGGTCCTGAGGCCGAGCGAGCGTCACGTCCTTCTCTCCGATCCGTATGACACCGGAATCAGGTGTCTCAAGACCGGCCATTATCCGGAGCAACGTCGACTTGCCAGAGCCGCTCGGTCCCAGTAGCGCGACGAGCGAGCCTTCGGGCACCGCCAGCGTGACGTCATCCAAGGCCGTGAAGTCTCCGAATAGCTTGGAGATCCCCTCAGCGTCGATCCTCATGGTGCGACCTCCTCAGCGTCGATCCTCATTCGACGTCCCCGATGGCATGGAGCGTGATTTCGATGCCCCAGATAACGTGGATCTTCCCAGAACACTCCGCGCGGAGAAGACAGCGCGGATGCAGACCGCGGGTCGGTGGCGGGGCTCATGAGGTCACGTCTCGCCGGGAGCCAAACAACGTCATCACCAGCAGAACCGCCACCGACAGCACCGCCAACTCGGTCGCCGCCGCGTACACGCTGGTCGTGACCTGACCGCCGATCTGCGAGTCGCGCTGGTAGACGAGTAGCGGCAGGGTGAGCGTTGAGCCCGCGACGTTCGAGGACACGACCAGCACCGCGCCGATCTCACCCAGCGCCCGGGCAGTCGTCAGGACGACGCCGTAGGCGACGCCCCACCGGATCGTCGGGAGCGTGATCCGCCAGAACGTCTGCCAGGAGGACGCGCCGAGCGTAGCCGCGGCCTGCTCCTGCTCGTCGCCCACCTCGCGCAGGACGGGCGTGACCTCGCGCACCACGAACGGCAGCGACACGAACACGGTGGCGATCACCATGCCCGGCACGGCGTAGATGATCATGATCCCGTTGTGCAGGAAGACGTTTCCGAACCAGCCGCCCTGACCGTAGACCAGCAGCAGGGCGAGCCCGACGATGATCGGCGAGACGACGAAGGGAAGGTCGAGAAACGAGTCGAGTAGGGCTCGCCCTCGGGTCTTGCCACGGACGAGCACGAGCGCGCAGCCGATCCCGAAGATCGTGTTCAGCGGGACCGCGATCGCGGCGATCAAGACGGTCAGCCAGAACGCGCTGACCGCCGCCGGCGTCGTCATGTACGCCCACGCGGTGGCGAAGCCGTGCTCGAACGTGCGGTAGAACACGACCCCGAGCGGGGCCAGCAGCAGCAAGGCCAGATACAGCAGCGCGAGCGTCCGCAGGGACCACTTCGTACGACGGCTAACCACCAATGCGGGCTCCGATCCGTCGCAGGATGAACAGCACGATCAGCGCCACCAGCATCAGCACGACCGACAGGGCCGCCGCCGACTGGTTAGCCCCGCTCTCGATGTCGGCGTAGATCACGATCGAGGCGATCTGCACCTTGCCGGCGATCAGCGCGAGAGATCCGAACTCGCCGATCGAGCGAGCAAAGGAGAGCGCCGCGCCCGAGAAGATCGCCGGCACCAGCGCCGGCAGGATGATCCGTCCGAAGATCTTGCGGTTCGACGCGCCGAGCGAGGCGGCCGCCTCCTCGACCTCGCGATCGAGCTCGATCAGCACCGGCTGGACAGAGCGCACCACGAACGGGAGCGTCACGAACATCAACGCCACGATCACCGCGCCGCGGGTGTACGCGAGGTGAACGCCGACCGGACTGTCGGGCCCATAGAGCGCGATCAGCGTCAGCCCGGCGACGATCGTCGGCAGGGCAAACGGGAGGTCGATCAGCGCGTTCACGATCTGCTTGCCCGGGAACGAGTCGCGGACGAGCACCCAAGCCACCAAGGTCCCCATCACGGCCGCGATCACCGCGACGATCAAAGAAGCCACGAGTGTGATCACCAGGGCCCGGAGCGCGAGCGTGTTGTCGATCGAGCTCCACAGCGTGCCCAGCCCCGACGAGAAGGCCTTGGCCACCACCGCGGCGAGCGGGATGAGCACGAACAGGCTCAGGTACAGCATCGCGAGGCCGAGACCGAGCCCTCCGCTCCGCCAGGGGTGGGGCCGCGCCCTCGCCCGCGGACGGGGTTGAGGGCGCGGCGTAATCGGCCTCGACGCCGTTGCCGGCGCCGCGTGTGCGTCAGCTGGAGGCAGTCGGCACCCCGGCGGCTTCCTCGATCTTGGTGATCGACCCGGTGGACGGGGCGAAGAACGCCTTATCGACGCTCGTCCATCCCCCCAGGTAGGCGATCGTGAACAGGTCCGGCGGGTCCGGGAACTTGCTCGCGAACTTCGACGCCACCGAGGCGACCACGGGGCGATAACCGTGCGCGGCCCACAGGGTCTGGCCCGCGGTCGTCCACTGCCAGTTGACGAACGCCTGAGCCTGGGCCGGCGCCTTGGTGGTGGCGGCGATCGGCGTCTGGATCAGGATCGTCTGCTGGGGGTAGACGATCTGCACGGCGTCACCGGCCTTGACGGCCGATTTGGCGTCGCTCTCGTAGTCGAGCAGCACGTCGCCCTTGCCGCCGGTGAACGTCTGCAGCGCCGCGCTGGCGCTCGACGGCTGGACGCTCACGTTCTTCGTCAGCAGCGTGTTGATGTAGGCGAGCGCTTCGGCTGGCGTCTTGCCCTCCTTCAGCTGGGCGCCGTAACCGGCGAGGATGTTCCAGCGCGCGCTACCCGAGGTCGAGGGGTTGGGCGTCACCACGTCCACCCCCGACTTGATCAGGTCGTCCCAGCCGGTGATGTTCTTCGGGTTGCCCTTGCGGACGACGAAGACCACGACCGAGTCGCTGGAGAACCCCTTGTAGGCGTTGGCGTCCCAGTTCGCCGAGACGATCCCGCTCTTGACCAGGCGGGTCATGTCCGGGGTGGTCGAGAACGCGACGACGTCAGCGGGCTGGCCCGTGTCCACGGCGCGGCTCTGCGCGCCCGAGGCGCCGAACGACTCGGTGAACGTGACGCCCTTGCCGCCTGGGGTCGCGTCAAACGCCGTGGTCAGGGCGTCGTAGGCCTTCTTGGGGGTCGAGTACGCGACCAGCGCCAGCTGGGCGCTCGAGGCCGAGCCCGACGAAGCTGCCGCGGTCGAGCTGGCCGCGCCGGAGGCGGCCGTGCTTGAGCTGCTGCTCGTGGTGTCAGACGAGCCACCGCAGGCGGCGATCAGCAGGGCGACGCCGAACGCGCCCAGCAACGCCCCGATGCGGGCTCGTGACTTGAGCCAGCGGGAGGCTCCGGGTGCTGATGACATCAACGCTCCTTCTCGACAAAAACCGTTTTGTACTCAACAAAAACAGTTTTGTTGATTTGATTTATGGACATTATCGAGTTGGCGAGGATAGCGTGCAAGCACGTCGTCTTGGTGGGCGCCTGTCCGGCCCGGTCCCGTAGGCCCCCGCCCGGCCCGCTCGTGCGGGCGCCCGCCCGGCCGCCTCCGCTAGGCTCTCACGCCCCCGATGCGGTTCTTCGAATACGAATCCAGGGCGATCGTGGCCAAGGCCGGGATTCCGGTCACCCAGCACGGGTTCGCGACCACTCCGGAGGCGGCTCGTCTGATCGCGGAGGACATCGCCGGCCCGGTGGTGATCAAGTCCCAGGTGCTGACCGGCGGCCGGATGAAGGCCGGAGGGGTCCAGTTCGCCGACACCCCTGACGAGGCGGCCAAGCAGGCCGAACACGTCCTGGGCCTCGAGATCGGCGGCCATCGGCCCCGTGGCGTGCTGGTCGATTCGCGGGCCAAGGTCAAGCACGAGCACTACGCGGGGGTGGTGTGGGACGGGATTCGCAAGCGGCCCGTGTTGCTCTTCTCGGACATGGGCGGGATCGACATCGAGGAGATCGCCGAGAGTCACCCCGACCACATCGCGCGCAGGCAATTCTCGACCCTGCGGCCGTTTTCTGACTGGCAGGCCAAGCAGGTGATCGCCTCGCTGGGGATCAGCGGTGCGGCCCTGACGCGGCTGACCCCGATCCTGGCCCGCCTGGCGCGCCTGTTCCTCGAGTACGACATGACGCTGGCTGAGATCAACCCCCTGGGCGAGCTCGAGGACGGTTCGTTCGTCGCGCTGGACGCCCACATGGACATGGAGAACGAGGCGCGGCCACGCCAGCAGGCGTTGCTCACCGAGCTCGGTGTCCGCCCCGAAGAGACGCGCCAGGCGCGCGAGCCGACGCCGTTCGAGCTCGCTGGCGAGGAGGTCGACGCCCAGGACCACCGCGGCGTGGCGGGCAACGTGACCGAGTTCGACGGCAATCTCGGGCTGGTCATCGGCGCCGGCGGCGGCTCGCTCACGCTGTTCGACGCGGTCCGCGCGCACGGCGGCGATCCGGCCAACTACTGCGAGATCGGCGGCAACCCCTCGGTCAGCAAGGCGTGTGGACTGGCCAAGCTCGTGCTGCAGAAGCCGGGCGTGGAACGGATCGCGGTGATGATGTCGATCGTGTCCAACACGCGCGTCGACATCGTCGCGCGCGGCGTCATCAAGGCGTGCGTGGAGCTGGGTTATGACCCGGCCGAGAAGATCGCGATCTTCCGCATCCCCGGCGCGTGGGAGGAAGAAGGGTTCAAGATTCTCGACCACTACGGCGTCGAGTACGCGGACCGCTCGGTGTCGCTGCACGAGGCGGCGCGGCGCGCGGTGGAAAAGATTCAAGGGGTCGCGGCGTAGATGAGCATCCTGATCGACGGGGGCACGACCTTCATCGTCCAGGGGATCACGGGCCGCGAGGCGGTGAACCTGACCCGCGAGTGCCTGGACTACGGCGAGGGGGCAAAGATCGTCGGCGGCGTCACCCCCGGGCGCCTAGGCCGCGATGTCCATGGTGTGCCGGTGTTCGACACGGTGGCGCAGGCGGTCGCCCACCACGGCGGCCCGATCGATGGCTCGGTCGTCACCGTCCCGCCCGCCTTCACCAAGGACGCGGTGTTCGAGGCGCTCGAGCACGGGGTCAAGCTGGTGGTGATCGTCACCGAGCGGATCCCGCGCGGCGATGTGGCGCAGATGGTCGAGCTGGCGAGCGAACGGGGAGCGCGGATCATCGGCCCGAACTGCCTCGGGATCATCGTCCCCGACGTCGTCAAGATGGGCGGGATCGGAGGCCCCGCCAAGGACGCGGCCAAGTCGTACAGTCCCGGGCCCGTGGGCGTGATCTCGCGCAGCGGCGGCATGACCACCGAGATGTCCTCGACCCTGACCGCCGCCGGCCTCGGCCAATCGACCGCCGTCTCGATCGGCGGCGACGCGATCATCGGCTCCAGCTACGCCGAGCTGATGCCGCTGTTCGAGGCCGACGAACAGACCCAGGCGATCGTGATCTACACCGAGCCGGGGGGACGGATGGAGGCAGAGCTGGCGCGCTGGGTGACCGAGCACAACTCGCGCTTGCCAATCGTCGCGTTCATGGCCGGCCGCTTCATGGACGAGATGCCGGGCATGAGCTTCGGACACGCGGGGACGATCGTGGAGGGCAAGGAGGACACCGCGACCGAGAAGATCGCGCGACTGGCTGAGGCCGGGATCGTGGTGGCGGAGGAGATCTCGGCGATTCCCGCCATGGTCAAGGAACGGATCGCAGCCAGGGTATGAGCCCGGCACTGTTCATCGACGTCGAGGTGGACGAATCGGTCCGCCGCGACGCGGCGCTCGCGGCCAAGCTCACCGAGGTCTGCCCAGTGGACATCTTCGCTCAGGGCGAGAACGGCGAGCTGGTGATCGTCGAGGAAAACCTCGACGAGTGCGTGCTGTGCGAGCTCTGCATCAACGCCACCCCGCCCGGCACCGTCCGGGTGGTCAAGCTGTATTCGGGCGAGACGCTTCCGGCGTTGTAGCCGGCTCCTTCGGCTCCTGTCCGACCAAACGTCGCCGCGCCGCATCGGTGAGCGCGCGATAGGCGTCCCCCGAGGCGTCGCGATACCAGGCCGGGCCGCTCTGCACCGGGACCGGGATCCCCTCCTCGCGCAGCGAATCGGTCAGCGGCCGGAACCAGGTGGTGACCGGGATCCGCGGCAGCACGCGGACGATTGCCGGCCGCTCGAGCTCGGGCAGCGACCGCAGCGCCCGCCCGACCTCGCGCCCATGCAACTCGTGGCCGGCCCGGAGCGTGACCGCGGCGACGGCGACCTCGGCCTCGCCGGACGCGACCCCGTAGGCGACCGCGAGATCGACGGCGGGGATATCCGAGAGCGCATCGCGGATCGGCGTCGTGAACACCGGGCCATCGGCCGTGCGGATCACGTCGCCGGCGCCGTCGACGCGCCAGAAGTCGCCGTCGGCATCGCGCCGGAACAGATCGCCGGTCAGCAGCCAGGCATCGTCGCGCGAGAACAGCCCGCGCAGGGGCGTGCTGCTCAGCGGCTCCCGCGGGTCGACCCTGGCCAGCAACATCCCCACCTCGTCGACTCCGCATTCGATCGCCCAGCCCTTGGGGTCGAGCGCCAAGCCGCCGACCTCGACGTCGTAGGCGGCGATCCGCAGCTCGGCGCTGCCCGGCAGCCGCCGACCCATCGCGCCCGGCTTGGCGTCGCTGACGTTGGCCAGGATCGCGCCGACCTCGGTGGCGGCGTAGAACTCGAGCACGCGGGCGGGGCTGAACCGTCGCTCGACCCGGCGCCACAGTCCCCGCGGCATCCCGGACCCGATGAACAGCCGGATCGCGTGATGGCGCTCGCCCGGCTCGGGCGGTGCTTCGACCAGGTCGCGAACGAGCGTCCACGTGTAGGACGCGACCGTCGCCCCGTACCGGCGGACCTCCTCCCAAAACGTCGTGGGGTCGAACCTGCGCGCGAGCGACAGCCGCGCGCCGCCGGCGATCGCGCCGCCGATGCTCATCATCAGCCCCGATGGGTGATACAGCGGGGCCACGCTGTACACGGTGTCGTTCTCGTCCAGGGCGGCCGCCGACGCCGTGCCGAACGCCGACAACGCCCAGCGCCGGTTGGTGATCCGGCTCATGCGCGTGTGTTCGCCCTGGCCCTTGAACATGACGAAGGCGAGATCGCTGGCCCGGCCCGGATTCGGCCGGTACCACTTGGGCAGCTGCACCGCGTCGGGATCGATCTGCTCCATGTCGGCGGTCAGCGGGACGCTCAGCTCGCGCGGGCCCCCGCCGCCCCCGAGCACGAACGTCTCGATCGACTCGGCCGGGGTGGCCAGCACGGCGTGCTCGGGGTCGGCGATGATCCGGGTCACCTGACCCAGCTCCGCCTCCCGCGCCACGTCGCCGTCGGGTCGCATGAGTACGGCCACCGCGCCGAGCCGGCTGAGGGCGGCGACGATCGCCAGCGCGCTCGGCCGGATTCCCATCAACACGCCAACGTGCTCACCTTGGCGTACGCCGATCGAGATCAAGCCGCGCACGACGTTGTCGATCCTGCGGTTGGTCTCCTCGGCCGTGTAAGCGCGATCATCGAACAGGAACAGCACGTCGTCCGGGCCGTGGCTTCTACGCTCCTCGACCAGCAGCCCGATCGAGATCCTCGTGTGGTACCTGATCTGCTCCATCCGAGCCAGCCGGGGAAGCGCGGCGGCGGCCTCGTGCAACAGCAACTGCACGCCGTTCGCGGTCTGCCGGGCCGTGCCGACGGCAGAGCGAACGATCCCGATGGCCACCGCGCCCGCCAACTCGAGTCCGTAATCGACGCGGCTGCGCACCTCAGGACTCAACTCGATGGAAGTCTCATCGGGCACCGGGGCGATGGGCTCAGGTCGCTCGCCCTCGCCGGCTCGCCAACGCATCCAAGCCGCCACGGTTGGCCACGTGACCTCGTTGGCTCTCGTGCCGACGACCAGTGCGAAGTGTCCGGCGTGGAGCGCGAGCTCGTAAACCTCGGCCTGCGGCGCGGCGAGCCGGACCGCGCGCACCCCTGCCGCCGGCGCGATCGCGTCGACGGTGCCGACCACATAGAGGATCGGGAGGTCAATGTCGGCCAGCGTAACCAACCGATCCTCGATCACAAACCCGCCCTCGAGCATCCGGTTGTGAGCGACGAACTGGCGCAGGAACTCCGCCATCGCCGGCCCCGGCCAGGCCACCCAGCCATCGGCCTCGAGGAACCGGCGTTGACCCTCCCGCGCGAGCAGCGCCTCGCGATCGTGCAGCTGCAAGATGAACTCGATCCGGTTGCGCAGCGACTTGACCGGATCGAGCAGGGCGAAGCCGGTCCGGCTGGCCCAGGCCGGCAGCGCCCAGCCCCTGAAGACGCGGTCCGCGAGCACCTCGGCCGCCCCCGCCGCGAGCTCCTCGGGAAGCCCGAACGGCATTCCGGAGCGCGTGTCGACCGGACTGCCGAACGTGATCAGCGAGCTCAGGCCCGCGCCCTGTCGATACGCCGCGGTCTGGTAACAGAACATCCCGCCCTGCGAATAGCCGGCCAGGTGGACGTCAAGGTCGGTCTCACCACGGACGCGATCGACCGCCTCGGAGACCGCCAGCACGTGATCGCCGAGCGTCCGCTCGAGCCCACCCCGCTCGTGCTCGGGCGCCCCGAAGTCCACCACCCATGGATCGACGCCGTGCTCGCGCAGGACGGTCACGGCGCTCGTCGCCGGCGAGACGTCGTAGATCTCCGCCGCCAGCATCAGCGGCGGCACCAACAGGATCGGAGGACCGGTGGCGTCGTCGGGGTAGTAGCGCCGCAGCCGGTAGACCGGCCCTTCGCTCACCACGGTGTGGGGCGACGGTTGCTCCTCGGTGGCCAGCCCGCCAAATCGAGCCACCTCGAGCGCGTTCTGCGCCGTGGCACCGATCCGTCCGACCGGCTTCGTGATGGTCCTCGGAATCGGGTTCATCGGGGTCACATGTTCTCCGACTCGGCGCCGGCGCGCCACCGAGCGATACACCGGCCCCCTGGCGCTGCCCTTAGACGGCGTGACGGAATTAGCTGGTGGAGCTGGCGAGTGACTGGGCGTGGATGGCGCTGCCCGCCCGCCACGATCGTACTGGTGGTGCGTGAGGGCGGGCGGGCGGCGCCAGGCGCGTCCAGGCGCCGCCAGAACGCCAGATAATTTCGTCACGTCGCCTTAGGTGCGGCGGTTGCGAGTCAACCGTGGGCGCTCCAAGGATGCTGGCTCCCGCGCTTTGGAGCGCGCGTGGGCTGTGGAGGGGGATGGTTTGTGGTGGCTGCCGCTGGCAGTCCCGACCTTCGTCTGGCACTCGTGGAGCTGGGTGGCCAGGGCGCAAGGGGGTGCGGACTGACCCGGGCCGGCCGGAGCGCGGATGGCGGCCGCGGGCGCTGCTGTCTGAGTCCTCTGGCCTTGTAACGAGGGTGAACCGGACGATCCGTCTCGGGCGTCGCTGCCCCTCGTGAACATTGCCAATCTTCCGCCACCTGTCGGCGGGAAATTGCCATGGTTCGAGGGCCGGTGGCCGGTTTGCCTGCCGATGGGCGAGTTCCGGGTCAGACCTGGCGACCGCTCCGCGAACCTTGCCATTTTTGTCCAGGGGTCTGGTAGGAAAAGTGGCCAGGTTCGGCAGCGCGCGGGCCACCCAGGTCGCCGCCCCCACCCAGGCCCCGTCGCCACCAAGGCCGCCGTCACCACCCAGGCCGCCGTCGCCACCCAGGCCCCCGTCGCCACCAAGGCCCCCGTCGCCACCCAGGCCCCCGTCGCCACCCAGGCCCCCGTCGCCACCCAGGCCCCCGTCGCCACCCAGGCCCCCGTCGCCACCAAGGGCCCGCGCGACCAAATAGAAGACCCCGCGGGCGGCGGGGTCTTCCTTAGCAGGCCTATAAGCCGGATTCTGTCCCGGGCCGGGCCGCTGGAGCGGGCCGGCCCTTGAGCAATCATCCATCTCTGCGGCCTACCCGGACCTTGGCGGGCCACCTCCAAACGGTCCTGCTTGGCCTAGCATCGGGTGGGGTTTACCTGGCCGCCGCGTCACCGCGACGCCGGTGCGCTCTTACCGCACCATTTCACCCTTACCGGCCTGGAGTTCTGTAGCGGCCCCAGGCTTAGGCGGTGTTATTTCTGTGGCACTTTCCCGCGGGTTTCCCCGGGTCGGCGTTACCGACCACCTTGCCCTGTGATGTCCGGACTTTCCTCGAAGGCGATGTCACCTCCGCGACTGCTCAGCCTGCGGGCTCGAGGATAGCCCGAAATCAGGAAAGGCTGGTGCAGGCCGCGTCTAGCGCAGCGTTGCGCCGCACTGCTCGCAGCGGCCACCGTCCGGCCGCGCGTGCGCGCCATAGATTGGCGCCATGCGCGCGCCGCACACCGGACAGTCGGCACGCTGACGGGCGGCGAGCCCCTCCCAGGCCCGGACGATCACCTCGTCCAGCGTCGGCTCGCCGCCCAGCCCGTCGAACAACGGCCGCGGGAGATACTCCGCTGCGGCAATTGCGCTCACAGGCCACTCCTCATGAGATACTCCGCATCAATCCGACTACCTTGCCAAGGACGCGGACCTCGCGGCTGCGGATCGGTTCCATCGTCTCGTTCTCGGGCTGAAGGCGGATGTGGTCCTCCTCCTGGAAGTACCGCTTGACGGTCGCTTCCTCCCCGAGCAACGCCACCACGATATCGCCATCGGTGGCGGTGTCCTGAGGGCGAACGACCACCAGATCGCCCTCCAGGATCCCCACGTTCTTCATCGACTCGCCGCGCACGCGCAGCACGTACTCCCCATCGGCGCCACCGGCGGCCAGCGGAGTCTGGATGTAGTCCTCGATGTTGTCCTCGGCCAGCACCGGCTGTCCCGCGGCGACCTGCCCGACCAGTGGCAGGCCCGGATTGACGAAGCCCCGTACACCAGCGGCTGCCCGATCGAGCAGCTCGATCGCGCGAGGCTTCGACGGGTCGCGCCTCAGCAGGCCGATTCGCTCCAGGTTGGCCAGGTGCGCATGAACGGTCGATGACGAGGCCAGTCCAACCGCCTTGCCGATGTCGCGAACGGTCGGCGGATAGCCGTAGTTGGCCGAGTATCGCTTGATGAAGTCGAAGATCTCCTGCTGGCGCTTGGTCAGGTCCATCCGTCCACTCCTTGCTCGGATTAGCTGGCGTTTCCCGCTAGGTCGAACATGTGTTCGGGAACTCTAGCGCTCCTCCTGGACGGACACAAATTCCGGGCGGTTGGCGGGGCTATACTGGCCGGCCACGCGCCTGTGGCGGAATTGGTAGACGCGCAAGGTTGAGGGCCTTGTGGACAACATTGTCCGTGGAGGTTCGAGTCCTCTCGGGCGCACTGGGAATGCCCCGCTAGGCGGGGCTTTCTAGTAAGCGTTCAGTCCCCGGGGCCTCAGGTGAGGGCGGGGAATGGATCGTCGCGGTTGTGGGCGGTGATCAGTTCGCTGAGGTAGGTGAACAGCGAGCGGCTTTGGAGTCGGCAGGTTACGGCGGCTGAGAGCGCGCGCTCGGCGAATCGCTCGCCGTTGTGGCTTTGGGTGCCGAGCGAGAGTTTTCGGTGGATGACCGGTGCGCGGAGCGCGCGCTCGGCGGGGTTGTTGGTGGGCTCGATGCCCTCGGTGGTGGTGAAGGTCCAGAGCGCGGGCCAGATCTTGAGCAGGTTGTTGGCGAACTGTCGGTGCCAGCGGGTGCGCCGGCTCTTGTGGCTGGCTTGTTCGAGCAGCTGCCGTAGCTCGGTTTGGATAGGCGCGATCTCGGTCTGGAGTTGGTCGGGGTCGTGGTGCTCGTGCTGGTAGGCCCGCCACGCGGCGAACACCTAGTCGGTGAGCTCCAGGCCGCTTTCGCCGAAGGTCTTCTGTTCGGCGAGACCGTCGGCGTGGCGGCGAAAGTCGCGCTGCAGATGTGACCAGCACACTTGGCGGTGGGTGGGGTCGCGGTGGCTGTAGCCGTTCCACCGATCAGAGACGACAATCCCCGGGAAGGGGCCGATCAGCGCGTCGAATTGCTCGCGGTTGCAGTGCTCGGCGATCTGAAAGAACGCGGCGTCCGGGGGTGGTCGCGGTCCACAGCCCTCGGGCCTCACCGCTGGTCCGCCAGCCGGTCTCATCGACATGCACCGCGTCTTGGTCCAGCACCCAATCCTGCAATTGCAGGTGCGGGCCAGCCAAAGCGTCTGAGGCGCGCTGGCAGATCTGATCGACCGCGCCGGTGCAGAGCCTGACGCCGAACAGATCGCGAGCGAGCTCCGTGATCCCCCTGCGGGAGATCCGATGCCGGGCGGTCAACATCACCACCGCCGCCTGCAACCTCACCCCAAACGGGGGACCCCGCGATCAGCTCGGGCAACCGGGCGCTGGTCCGCGCGCGGCAGTGCCGATAGCGCAAATGGTGGGTGCGATGCTCGGTCACGATCACGCTGATCGGCGGCAACTCCCAGAGTTGGTGGCGACCGAACCGCCCACCCGGCCGGCGCTGCCCATCATCGAACCAACGCCCGCAGCCGCCGCACGCATCCGGGTAGTGATCGACGATCTCATCCACCTGATCCTCCGGCCGCAGCTCACGACCCGCACCCCGATGCCCGGGCTGCGCACCCGCCTCGCGGCGCTCGGAGTCCCGGCGCATCAGTTCCTTGGCCTTCGCGCGCGCCTCCGCGCGCCGCTGCGCTCGCGTCTTCGGCGGATCCGTCGACGGAGGCTTAGAACTCGTGCGCGAGTCCTGCCGCGCCTGCGCCTCCAGACGCGCTAACCGCTCATCCAGCTGCTGCACCCGGGAAGCGAGATCAAGAATGAACTGCACACACGCATCACGCCCCGAGTCATAAACCGCCTCCGCCTCCGCGCGATCCATGCCTGGTCGCGGTAGGGACGGCCGTTAACCGACCGCCCCCCGCACAGATCCCAGCGTGCGCGTCTAACGCACTGGGCTCCTCCCTCGGGTGCTGGCGTCGAGGCGCGCGTTGGGCCAGGGATGCAGGATGCGGGGCGTCGGTAACCATCGGGCGGCAAGGCGGCGCATTCGCTCCCGGGTCATGCGGGAGCGCTGGCTGCGGCGTTGCAACATCCGCCACCAGTGCCAGATGACCCGTTCGCGAAACGCCTCAAGCGCCTTGCCGTTATCGGGCACCGCGTAGTAGCGGTAATGCCCGGTCAGGACCCTGGCCAGCCAGGCTCCCTGTTCGGGGATCGGTAGATGCATCCGTCTGCGCATCTCGGTCGTGACCTCGCGCAGCTTGGCCTGCATCTTCTTCTTGCTCGTGACCCGCTTGAGCTTGAACCGGCCCGTTCTGGTCCTCGCGCACATATGCGTGAGTCCCAGGAACGTGAACGTCTCAGGCTTCCGCTCGCCGCGCCTGGCTCGATTCTCGGCGGCGAACCGTCCGAACTCGATCAGCCGCGTCTTCTCCGGATGCAGTTCCAACCCGAACTGCGCGAACCTGTCGCGAAGCTCGGCGAGGAACCGCTCGGCGTCCTCACGATGCTCAAAGCCAGCCACGTAGTCGTCGGCGAACCTCACCAGGACCACATCCCCGTGCGCGTTCCGCCGCCGCCACTGGTCGGCCCACAGGTCGAACACGTAGTGCAGAAAGACGTTCGCGAGCAGCGGCGAAGCCGAAGCCTGCGCCACGAGGCGCCAAGCGAAAGGAGATGACGGACATCAACATCTCGTCCGCGCCGGTTGGAATACCGGCCCCTGGCCGTTGCAGCGGCCTGGAGAAGCTGGGGACGGCCAAGGCGCGGGATCGCGCGCCGGAGGTCAAGCGTCCCGACAACGTGACGGCCGGGCGGCACTGCCAGACGCCCGCGTGCGTGCTAGCGAGACCGAAAGGTAGAGCGAGAGCAAACCGGTGGTAGAAGCCCCTTCAATTCGCAAACGACCCCAAACCTGGCGGACATGGGTCGTCCACGGCAACGAGTCCGCTTTGTTTCGTGGCGGCTCGCTCCGCGCGCGGCTATTCAGCCCGGGCGCGGTGGCCGGCGGGAGACTGCGAGTGCCCGCCGGAGGTGCTGTAGGGGTAAAGCCGGCTGCCGACCCGGTCAAACGGATCTTGGTGAACGTGGGAAGCGCCCCGTGTGCGCCGGGCTGCTGGTGGCGGCCCGGTAAGGCCCGATGCCGGCTAACGGACGCGGGGCGTGGCGGAGTCCGCGTAGTAGTCCGAGGACGGGAAAGCCGTCCACATGGCGAAGGCGGGCAGCAGGACGGCAGCACGAGAAGCCGTTCGGGAGGTCGGGCGTGAACTCGCTCGCGCCGGTCCTGGTCGATCAGGCCGAGGAGCGGGTACTGGGATGGCAGACCAGGCTGCACCGATGGGCAGTCCAGGACGATCAGGCTCGTTTCGGCGACCTGTTCAACTTGGTCTGCGAACCCGCGACGTTGCTCGTCGCGTGGGAGCGGGTGAAACGCAACCGGGGGTCTCGTACCGCCGGTGTTGATGGCCAGACCCGCAAGCAGGTCGAGCAGATGGGCGTCGATGGTGTCCTCGCAACGCTCCGTGAGGAGCTCAAGGCAGGTACCTACCGTCCGCTGCCGGCGCGCGAGCGGCTGATCCCGAAGCGCTCGGGGAAGCTCAGAAGCCTGGGCATCTCCGCGCTGCGCGACAGGATCGTGCAGACGGCGGCCAAGCTCGTGCTCGAGCCGATCTTCGAGGCGGACTTCTGCCCGACCTCGTACGGATTCAGGCCCGGACGCAGAGCCCAGGACGCTGTCGGAGAGGTGCGGTTCTTCATCAATCCCCCCAGGTCGTACGAGTGGGTGATAGAGGGAGACGTCGAGGACTGTTTCGGGCAGATCCATCAAGGTCTCTTGATGGAGCAAGTACGCCGTCGGGTGACCGACAAGCGCGTCCTGGCGCTGATCCGACTGTTCCTCGCCGCCGGTGTCATGCGCGAGCTTGACAGCGTGACCGCGACGCCATCGGGCACGCCACAAGGGTCGAGCCTCTCGCCCCTTCTGTCGAACATCGCCCTCTCGGTACTCGACCGCCACTTCGAGGCGGCATGGGTGGCACGCACGCAAACCCAGCGCTGGCGTGACCGGGCAAAGGGCCTGCCCAGCTACCGGATGGTCCGCTTTGCGGACGATTTCGTGGTGCTGGTGCGCGGCACCGAAGCCCAAGCCCAGCCACTCAAAGAAGCAGACGGCCGAGTTCATGCGGGAGCAGATGCGCTTGACGCTCTCGCCCGAGAAAACGCACATCACCCACGTCGACGACGGCTTTGACCTGCTCGGGTTCCGCATCGTGCGGGCACCCTGGCGAGGAAGCAAGCGCGTCGCCTACGCATTCCCAAGCAAACGAGCACTGCGCGAGATCATGCACCGCATCAAGACGCTGACTGACCGCAGCACGCTCAACCTCTCACTGGATCGGCTGATCCACGCGCTCAACCCAATCCTCAGGGGCTGGGCCAACTACCACCGTCACAACGCGGCCAAGCGCTGCTTCGCGTATCTCAGCCACTACCTGTGGTGGCGAGTGATCCGCTGGCTGCGCAAGAAGTACCCGCGACTGACCTGGAAACAGATCAGGCGACGGTGCTGGGGGCGCCACTGGACCAGCCGCGAAGGCACAAGGCTCGCGTGGCCCGCCGAGGTCCCAGTGACCCGATACCGCTATCGCGGCCACCAGATCCCCTCACCATGGGCAGCGAACACCGGAACAGGACGGGCCACCACCCCGCCGGAAACCGCCAATGCATAACCCAGCGTCACGAACGGCCACCGCATGTCCTGTGGAGAGCCGGATGCCCAGGAATGGGCAAGTCCGGTTCGGAGGGCAGGGGCGAGCAGACCACCGCGCGTAAGCGCGGCATCGGCGGCTCGCCCCTGACCCTGCTCCTTGCGCCGTCCCTTCCAGCGTGTCCGACCATTCCCCGTCCTCGATGACCCCTGCCCTGAGCCATTTCTGGATCAGCCGCAGGACCCTTCGATCCGCGATCCGGTGCTCGAGAAACCGCTCCAACCAGCCCTGATCGAGCCTGGTGAAGAAGTCGCAGACGTCCGCGTCGAGCACGTAGTTCACCTTCTTGCGCGTGATCGCAACCGACAGCGCGTCCAACGCATCATGCGGACTACGCCCTGGCCGGAACCCGTACGAGAAACCGAGGAAGTCCTGCTCATACACGGCGTTCAGCACCTCCACCACCGCCCGCTGAAGGATCTTGTCCTCCAAGCTGGCGACGCCGAGCGGCCGCAACCGCCCGTCCGGCTTCGGGATGAACACCCTGCGAGTCGGCCTCGCTCGATACGCCCCTCGCTGGACCCGGCCGTGGAGCTCCTGGAGGTTGCCCTCCAAGTTCACGCCGTAGTCCCACCACGTGACCCCATCGACCCCCGGGGCCGCGCCCGGGCGGATCGCCCGGTACGCCTCCCGCAGTCGATCGACGGTGACGTGATGAAGGAGCGCGGTGAACCGCACATCCTTGTCCCTCCGCGCCACTTGGCGCACACGATCCAGATCACTTGACACGCCCTGTCCGGCGCTGCGTCCGGGACGTGGTTCGCTGGCCGCGTTCCCCTTGGGCAGGCCCCTTCCCTCCACCACCTCCGCAGCCGCAGACGCGGCGTTGTTCAGCAGCATCCCAGGTACTACTGGCCTGTCCGACTTCCCGCGCTCGTTCATCGAGGGATTACCGCCACAGCGTTCCCCTCACGGCCCGTCGAGCCGTTGCACCACCCCGCGAACCATCCAGGACGAGGCATCAATCAACGACCCGCGGGCGACCGCGGGACCTCCCGGTTCCCATGCATAGAGCAATCTCCCGTACGTGCCCGGGTTCTTCGACCGCGCGGGGTCCCCCGACGACTCGCGATAGCGCCGCCGGCGACATGGCCTTCCGCCAATCTTGACGGCGTCGGCACCCCGATAGAGCAGTTTTCGCGGCTCAATAGCCCAGCCCGCACGCTCCCCTGTCAACGCTTCGCTGCGCCCTCACGGGACACCAACGCATGACTCGGGGCCGTCGTGGGTCGCTACTCCTTCGACGTAGAGAACTTTCATCTCCTTCTCCATGCCGGTCTCCCGGCGCTTTCCAAGATTCGCTGCACCAACAAGGAATCCCTGCCACAGGCCCCGACGACT
>CAVWFJ010000007.1:0-408265 GCA_963754055.1 uncultured Solirubrobacterales bacterium | reverse complement strand
CCATGAGCGGGGCAGAGAGGCAGCTGCAGGGCATCCGGCGCAGACGAGCAGTCAACCTCTACGGACGGCAACTCGGCGTCAAAGACCTCGACATGACCGACGAGGAGGCCGACCAGTTGCTCGCCGCAGGGGCCGCGGCCCAGGTGGACGAGATGCTCACGTACACGGCGGCGGGGACCCAGCGCGAGGTGCAGGACACTCTTGACGGCTTCCTACAGCACACCGAGGCCGACGAGTTGATGGTCACGCACCGGGCGACGACGATCGAGGGTCGCCTGCGGTCGGTCGCGCTGCTCGGCGAGGCCGTGCTCAACGTCCCCACCTCCTGAGCAACGCGCTGACGTAGCTCCCAACCTCTGGTGGAAGCGACCCTCATCCGAAGGGGCGGCCGCGGCGGCGGGACCAGCTATGGATCCCGCGCTGGCGTGACGGTCCTCGGGGCCGGGGAATCCCGGCGGCCCTCGAGGACGAGCACCGACCAGAAGCCCCGGACCTGACACCCGAGAACTTTCCCGGCCCCGTGGTTCCTCCGCGTCAAGGGTCGCCGCTGCGCCGCTGCTCACCAGCTTCGGCCACCGACCGAGGCTGGCTGCGATCACGGCAGCAGCGAAGAGTCTCTGATCAACCGAGCCTCATCAACAAACAAGCCGACGCCGGCAGGTCGCCGTAAGCAGGGCGGGCGGGAGGGGGTGCAGAATCGTGCGGCTGCCTACGTAGGCTTGACGCAGCCGTCTCGAGTTTGACGAGGAGCGGTATTCGAACGGACTCGACGGTGGCTCTGATTTCGTTTATCCGGGCGGTACTTCTGCAATTGCACATGGCAGTAGCGACGGCCCGGCGGGCGTGGCTCGTGCAGGGTCGTCCGCAGCGGAAGCGGCCCTTTGTTTGCAGGGTGCGGCAGGATCGGTGCTGGAAATCGTCCAAAGCGCTATGACGTGCTAGCCGTACTCGAGTTAGCACCGACTCCTCCTCGGCGACTTTGCAGAAGCGACGAGGCGTCTGTCCAGGTCGTCGTTCGCGCTCGGATTCACGCGGTAGCGGGAACGCGGCCTACAGTCTGCTCGAGTGCGATCAAGGCTCGGTGCGTGCGCATGGAGAAGCACGCGGAGTTGCATTCGCCGCCGTCCCGACCTTCCTCGTATCTGCGACGAGGGAATGGCACGCCGTCGGCGTGCTTCTGTTGACAGCACACCGTGACCGGGCCGGGGGTGTGCTCGCGCGGAGCAGCTCAGCTCAGCGCCTAACATCGCTTACTTGGAGCGGGACTTGCTGGGGACGGCGGGTCAGGCCGGTCTTAAGGCGATCCTCGACAGTGCGGGGTTGGCGGAGGGGCGGTCTGGCGGCACGCAGACCATCCCGTCGCTGAACCCGGCCGAGCCGATCCCGAAGGCGGCGTTGAACCGGTCGACGTTGACGACCGTCAGCAGTGCGGTGATCTCGACGAGCTGCTCGTTGCTGAAGTGCTCCTTCATCTGTGCGAATAGCTCGTCGGTGACCTCGACCGGCGTGCGCATCACGGCGACCGTGTAGTCGAGCGCCAGCTTCTCGCGGTCGGTGAACAGGTCGCTGTGCCGGTAGCGCGGGAGCGCCAGCAGCTCCTCGTCGGAGAAGCCCGAGTTGCGGCAGATCTGCGAGCCGAGGTCGACGCAGAACTCGCATCCGATCATCTGCGCGCCCTTGAGCTCGACGAGGTTCTTGAGCCGCTCATCGACAGACTTCCCCTTGCGGACCGCTTGGTTGAACTTGCCCATCCCCATCATCATCTTCGGCTGGTAGGCCCAGATCTCCATCGGCTCCAGGCCGCTGGCGATCTGCGGCTCGCGACCGGTCAGCTTCTTCATCATCCTAGGTCCGAGCCTGTAGACGAGTCTGACCGTCGGCCCGGCCTTGCGCTTCGATACTCCGTTGATGCGTGCCATCAGGCAGCTCCTGTCACATTGGTTCGGATTCGGGGGTCTATCCGGTATGACCCGCGAGACCCCGACGGTGTGACAGCGATCGACGAACTCGAGCTGGCCAACAAGTTCGACCGCCAGCGTCCCCAGCTGCGCGCGGTCGCCTACCGGATCCTCGGCGCGGTCAGCGACGCCGGCGACGCTGTGCAGGAGGCGTGGCTGCGGCTGCGGCGGACCGACGCCGAGCAGATCGACGGCCTCGAACGGTGGCTGACGACCGTCGTCGCCCGGATCTGCCTAAACCTGCTCCGGTCCCGCCGCACCCGCGGCGGGCAGCCACTCGACGACTTGCGGCCGGAGCCGATCATCGACGATCCGGCGGTCGGGACCGATCCCGAGCACGAAGCGTTGCTCGAGGACTCGGTTGGGATCGTGCTGCAGGTCGTGCTGGACACGCTGCGCCCGGCCGAGCGGCTCGCGTTCGTGCTGCACGACGTGTTCGCGGTGCCGTTTGACGAGATCGCGGCGATGGTCTACCGCTCACCGCAGGCGACCCGCCAGCTCGCCAGCCGCGCCCGGCCCGCGTGCGCGACGCGGCGCCGGCGCCGGACCCGGACCTGACCCGCCAGCGTGCCGTCGTCGACGCGTACTTCGTCGCCTCCGGGGAGGGCGACCTCGAGGCGCTGGTGGCGGTGCTCGACCCCGACGTCGTGCTCCGCGCCCACCGCCGCGACGGCGACCCGATCGAGGTGTACGGCGCCGCACGCGTCGCGCGCGGAGCGATGACGGCACGCCAGTTTGCGCCATACATTCGCCCGGCGCTTGTCAAGGCGCCGCCGGTGTGGCCGCGTTCGACGGCGAGCGGCCGTTCGCGGTGCTTGCGTTCACGGTCCTCGGCGACCGCGCCGTGGCGATCGACGTGTTCAACGACTCCGAGCTGGTCGCCAAGCTCGACATCCACGGATCACCGCCTGACCGGTACGCCGCCGCGCCCGCGGGGACGACAACGATGCCGACGGCGGTTATCGGCCACGACCCAGAAGCCAAACGAGTGTCTGCATGCCGACTCGGCACCGACTCGCTCAGCATCGCGCCGCCGGTGCCGTTCCGCGAGCGCTACTCGTCGACGCCCGAACCGTCCACGCCGCCGGGCTACTGGCCCGCGCAAAGACCGGCAGCCTGGTCGAGCCTGCCGCGTGGGCGACACAGGGGAGGGTTTGGTCCGGCGGCACCGGGCGCCCCGGCTTCCGCGCGTGTGTCGGTGGCCGTCGGTTTCGTGTGCCACGAACGCAACATCAGTAACGGATCCACGAGCGCACGCTCAGGCGTGCGTTGAAGGCGTCCCGGAGCGGCGCTACAAGGGCGTCTCAGCCGCGAAGGCTCGCGGCCGCCGCCTGGCGGCGAGAGCGATGCTCAGGAAACGGGCCCCTCACCTCGAGGCTGATGTGTCTCTAGGACAGGATCCACGCGAGGATGCGCTCGTTGACGGCGTGGGGACGCTCGACGTGTAGGAAGTGACCGACGCCTTCGATGACCTCCATCCGGGAGTGCTGGGCGAGGTGGCTGTGAGCGTCGGCGACGAGCGCGACGTCGATGCAGCCGTCACGATCGCCGTGCAGGTAAAGCGTCGGTTGCGGCGCGGTCCGGAGCAGCGCTGCGTGCTCGGCGGCGTAAGCGCCGGGCGGCTGGTTCTGATAGAGCCCGGGCTCGTCGGCTCGGTAGTAGCCGATCGCCGCCGAGAGATGCCCCGCCGCGCGCAGGCACCGCTTCGCGTTGCGTAGGTCCTCGGTCGCGTCATAGCCGGGCGACCAGTCCTCCCAGAGCCGGTCGAGGAAGGCCATGTCGTCTGCGGCGATCACCGCCTCGGCGCAGGCGGTCTTCATGAAGAAGACATAGAAGAAGCGTTTCAGCTGCTGATAGTCGCTGAAGATCCGGGCGTCGAGCGCGGCCGGGGGCACCGCAATCGTCACCAGCTTGCGCCAGCGTTCGGGCGCGAGCGCCGCCGCGCCGTAGCCCGTCTCTGCTCCCCAATCGTTTCCGATCAGAACTGCATGGTCATCACCATCGAGAGCATCGTGAAGGGCAACCGCGTCGGCGACGAGAGCGCCAAGCTGGTAGCAACCGTCGACGGCAAGCGATGTCGGCGCATATCCACGCATGAACGGAGCCACCGCGCGAAAGCCCGCTTGCGCCAACTCCGGCAACAAGTACCGCCAGGTGTGCGCCGAGTCAGGAAATCCGTGCAAACACAGGGCCAACGGCCCGCTGCCCAGCTCGAGCACCCCGAACTCGATCCCGTTCGCCGTGACGCGCCCGCTGCGCGCGTTCCGCGCGCTCTGATTGACCGCCGACACCACGCCAAACCTAGCGCCTGCAGCGAGCAACTGGCCCAGCGAAGCCCGTCGACCGATGCCCACCGTCACACGAGTCCCCCCACACCGGGCGTAAGCGACTGCCTGGGGTCCACCTCGACCCGAGCGTGTCTCAAAACTAAGGCTGAGCGGACGTCACGACGCGACGCCTCAGCGAGCGGGCGCACCGCGGCGCCCGATCGTGCCGGCATGCCCGTCGCGAACCGCGCGCAGCTCCCGGGCCACATCGACCGCGAGCAGCGGCGCGCACTCGCCCGCTGGCGGCAGCGTCCTTTCGCCGGTATCAGACGCCGCAACGCCGCCCGCTAGATCGTGGCCAGCATCCCAGGCTCCGCGCCAAACGCGACCAGGCGCGGGGCGAGCGATCGTGTTTGCGCGTGAGCTTGGGGTCCACCTGCTGGCCTGGTGCTAGCCTCGCCCGGCGTTGTCCAAGCCGCTTGCCGATGATCAGCTCGCTGCGTTCTTGGCGCAGCCGTCACCGGTCGGCAACCTCGACGTAGCTGGGATGCGCGAAGGGATCGAACAACGCGCGCGATCGCGATCGCCGGGGCCCGAGATGCACTCGACGGCTGACCTGCAAGCGGGCGAGCGGGCCGCGCGGCTGTACCGCCCCGCGGCCGGCCGGTTGCCGCTGGTCGTTTACCTCCATGGCGGTGGCTGGACGGTTGGCAGCCTGGATTCTCACGACCGGCTGTGCCGGCGGCTCGCGGACCGTTCCGGCGCCGCGGTACTGGCGCTCGATTACCGGCTTGCCCCCGAGCACCCCTGGCCGGCATCGATCGACGACACCGTCGCGGCCCTGCGCTGGGTGGCGTCAGCACCGGCCGAGCTCGGCGAGGCGCCGCGAGCTGTCGCGGTCGCGGGCGACAGCGCGGGCGGCACCTTGGCCGCCTTGGCGTGCCTTCGTCTGCGCGACGGGCACCCCGAGGCGCTGCCCGACCTGCAGGTGCTGCTGTACGCCAACACCGACCTCACCGGCGCCCAACCCTCGATGCGCGAGAAGGCCCACGGCTGGGGGCTCGATGCCGACACCGTGCGCTTCTTCAACGCTCAGTGGGTGCCCGACCAGGCCCGATGGGCTGACCCGGGCGTCAGCCCCCTCCATGCCCCCGATCTCTCCGGGCTGCCAGGCGCGCTGATCGTCTCGGCCGAACACGACCCCCTGCGCGACGAGTCAGAGGCCTACGCAATGCGCTTGCGCGAAGCCGGCGTCGCCGTTGCACTGCGGCGCGAGGCCGGCCTGATCCACAACTTCATGCTGTTGGACGAGATCTCCCCAGCCTGCGCCGCGGCCGCTGATCGAGTCGCGACCGACCTTCGCGCCTACTTCAGCGCACCTATACGCACATGACTACCCGCCTACGTCACTGAGGCCGATCGCACTACGGAGCTGCTCCCTGCATTCTGGAGCGTGCGCGTCGCTGCTGACCGGGTCGGCGCTCCTGTGTGACCGGGCAGCAGCCATAGTCGCTTGCCAGGTCGGGCCAAGTTGTGGCTATCGGCTGGTTGGTGACCGATGCGGTCAGTACGCAATCCCGATCGTCTGCCTGACCGTCGCCGGATTGTCCAGCGCGGCGAGCATGAGATGGGCCACGTCGGCGCGGGAGATCGCGTAGCCGCGCGGCACACTTGCGCCCACGACGGTGCGGTACTTGCCGGTCAGCGGCTTGTTCACGAGCCTCGGCGGTCGTACGATCGTCCACTCCGTGGCGCTGCGCCGGATCTCGTTCTCCATCTCGGCCAGATCCAAATAGACATCCCGTGCAACGGCACTGATGAACGGCAGCAAGATCCGGCGGTTGAGAAAGCTCTCGCCCTCCGGGACCGAGCCGACCGGCACCGCGCTGACCGCCACGAACCGCCGCACGCCGCTGGCCTCCATCGCGCGCAGCATTCCTCGTGTCGTGCTCGCGGCGACCGGGCCGTCTTCGCGGCCGCGCGGGCCGACTCCCGAGATCGCGACGTCGCTGTTCTCCAGCGCGGCGCGTAGCCCGTCGGGGTTGGTCAGGCCGGGCACGGTCCCGACCTCGAGCGCGGGATGGCTCATATCGAACCGCGCCGGGTCACGAACTATTGCGGTGACATGGTGCCCGGCGGCGAGCGCCTGCCGCACGACGTGACCGCCGATGCCCCGGTCGCTCCGAAGGACGTCAGCTTGATTTGATGTCTGCGTGTCGCGCGTTGGGGCCGCGCTCGCCGACATCGTTGTCGCTAATGGCGACGCCCTGCGTAGGCATGTGTGCACGAGCGCGGCAGCGGCATCGCGGTGAAGCTGGATGGTGATTTGATCGGTGTCCATTCGCGGCCGCGTATTGCCGTAATGCCCTACCGCTAAAAACACGCCAAGTCTGTATGCGCCGAACCCCGCTGTCCGAACCTAGCCGTCAAGGGGAGCGATGCCTAGACCACCGCCATCCCGGAGTCGAGGGGGTAGGGCGGACAAGCGGGTCCTAGCCTGCCTACGCCGCCTGCTCGTCGACAAGTCCGGGCGAACGCTGTCTCGTGTGCAGCGCGATCCAACGCCTCGAGGTTTCACTGCCGCGACGGCAACCCGAGTCACAATGAATTGAGCAACCTCGAAGAGTTCCCCTCTCACGAACGACCCGTCGCGTCGCGCTTCATGGCGCCGGCGATCAGCATTTCGCTGCGGCCTGGCGGATCGCTAGAGCGACACCGCCGCGGCCAGACGCGTGTCGGCGACGAAGCGGTCAACGAGGTCCGAGAGCAGCGCGGCCGCGACGGTCGCGTTCTCGCTCGAGCCCTCCCACAGCCCAAGCGCGAGCTTGTCGCCCTCGGTGGTGATCCCCAGCGCGACGATGTTCGTGTAGCCGTGCAAGTCGATCCCGTCGAGCATCATCACCGCGAGGCGCAGATCCGACAGCGGGCGGTTCATCAGATTCCACAGCTGCTGGCGCGTTCGATGCACGAACGCGCGAGACACAGCCGACTTCGACGTCGACCGGGCATCCACCTCGACCCGCTCGCCGACCGGCTCCTGCACGCGACGATACCGGCGAGTCGAGACACCGGCCAACATCCGCTCGAGCACAACGTCCTCCAACTGGTCGCGCTCAGCGAAGTGCTCATACGTCCGCAACGCCACCTCTGACTCGCCATCCGCCGTGCGCACCCGCGGACGCTCGACCGCGACACGCCGCCCGCCCAACGTCACCTCCCCGGTCTCATGGCCGTGACGGACCGCGGTCCGCTCAGCATTCCACTTGCCCTTCACACCCACGATCTCCCGCACCTCCTCCTCGAGCAACTCGCGCAGCACGCCGAGCCCAACCTCGACCGACAACGCCAACAGCCCCTCCCTCGCAGCCCCCACCAGCTGCCCCAGCGCCTCCCCCACACCCCCCGGAAGGGCGCCCTCATCATTGATCGCCTGCACGACCGGTACGGTCTGACTCACGGCGGTTCCTCCTTAGATCTTTGCCGGATCGCCCATCACGCTCCCACTCAGAGCGGACGGGTCGGAGGGACCGCCGCCACCTCAAAGTTCCACGAGCCCCGGGACAACCTCCACGAACATGACGGTGCTTGCTGGTCTCCGCCCGCCGGCGCGCTGCAAGCGGTACCGCGACTCGGCTAGGGCAGTAAAGGACTGTCGCCACGGATGCTGGCGAGCTGACTGCCCTACGCCTGTTGCAGTCACGCGGGCGTGACGACCGCTTCGCACCGATGGCGACAATGTTCGCCAGGCCGGCTCGAGGCTCCGCGCAGCCAGTAGCGGACGTCGCGTCGTCGGTGCCGGACATTTCGGAGACTCGTCGAGCTGTTGGGATGCGTAGGGATTTCCCTGATGCGACCGTAGCGTCGGCGCGGGACAGTCCGCGGCATGACCGAAGCCACCTTCGCGCATATCGATGTGCGCCGTCGCGAGGCCCCGCCTCGGAAGAGATTGCGCTGGCCAGTGTATTGCGTGCGGCTAGCGATCATGGATTACGGAACAACAGCGGGAGGCAGGCATGGGTTTCAGGGGCGGTGAGGTGGGCGCGCGGCGGTTGTTGATCGCTGTCGCGAGCGCCTCAGCAGTGGGGTCGATCGCGAGCGCGTCGGCGCTCGGAGCGGGAACGACGTCGGCGAGCTTGACGGCGACGATTCCGGTCGCTCCGCCGCCGGTCATGTCGGTCACGCTCAGCGCCAGCAGCGAGGCGTACGGCAGTTGCGTGACTCCCTCCGGCCCCACCCCCGGCTTGGCCTTCCCCAACGGGCAATGCAACACGCCGACTTTTACGGCGACCGCCGGGACGGCGAGCGAGGACATCGACGTGCAGGGATCGAACGCGGTCCCGTCGGACGGCGGTACACAGTGGACGCTGTTCCCCACCGCCGATCCGGGCGCAAACCAGTTCTATGAGCTGACGCACGAAAACAGCAGCGGCAGCACTGGCACCATTCTCTCTGACACGCCCGCGTGCGACCTCGCGTTCGACGATGGGTGCGCTGCGACCGCCGGAGAGATAGGCCTTCCGGAGGAGCTGGAGATGTTGGGTCCTTCCTCTAGTTCGGATAGCTCGTCGTCGTTCACGACGACGGTTACCTGGACGGCCGTCGCGGCGAGCTGAGGCTCAATGGCGGGGCGACGAGGCGCGTGGCGCCTGGCGCTGCTGGCGGTGACGGCGGGTCTGCTGTCCGCCGCCGTGGCGGCCGCATCTGCTGCGGGTGGCACGAGGGCATCGATGCAGATCACGATTACCGTCGCCCAACCGGCCGCGTCGACACCGGCGGTGCCGGCGACGCCAGTGTCGACAGTAACGACCGTGGCGGCGACCGCCGACGCAGCTTTGGTGAGGTCGGTGACGGTGTCCGCGACCACGGTCACCTACGGAAGCTGCTCGGGCGCTGATCCGAAGGTGTTGTCGTTCCCGAACGGGCGATGTGTCTCGGCGCAGGTTGAGGTCAAGAACGGGGCGGCGGCGGCGAAGATCGATGTCTCGGGGGCGAGCGCTGGCCCGGCCGACGATGGTAAGTCGTGGACGCTGTGTGGCGGCCAGCGTGGCGCTGCGTGCGCCGGCGCCCGGGGTGCCCCGGGCGAGAACCAGTACAGCGAGCGGACGGCGGGTCAGCTCTCGCATACGGCCTTGATCGAAGGCCCGCTGCTGAGCAGCTCGGCTGCGTGCGACACAGCGTTCAGCCGCACCGGCTGCACCGCTGCCGCCAAGCAGACGGGGGTACCGGAGTCGCTTGAGCTGGTGGGTCCGGCCAGCTCGAGTGACCGCTCAACGAGGTTCACTACGACGATCGTCTGGACAGCCACGTAGGAGATCATGAGAGCGTTTGTGCGGACCTCGGCGGTATTGCTGTGCCTGACCCTGCCGGCGCTCGCCCGGGCGGACATCGGCGCGGGTGTCGGCGCGATTCCGATCGTGCCGGTCGGACGGGTTCAGCTCGGGGCGACCACCAGGCTCAACGATCTCTACGTCGTCAACACGGGCTCGGTGCGCTCGTCCTATCGGATTACGGTTAGCCGGATCTCGCGTGGTGGTGAGCGACCGGTCCCCAGCGGATGGGTCGATGTCAAGCGCGTTGGGCTGGTGCTGGAGGCCAGGCAAGCCGCCTGGATCCCGGTCGAGTTGCATGTGCCTGCGGGCACGCCGCCGGGCTTCTACATGACCAATCTGGTCGCGACCACGGTCGGCTCCGATGCCCGGGGCGGCACCGCGTTCGGCGCGGCAGCGGCTGCGAAGCTGGCGTTCACGATCCCAGACGGGTCCGGGTCGGCGCTGCCCGGCTGGCTGGTGCCGCTGGGCGCGGCCGTCCTCGCCGCTGCGCTGGCCGTATCGGCGATCAAGCGATCTGGCGTGCGACTGCGCCTCGAGCGCCGTCCGAATGGCAGCTGACCCGATCGGCCATTGTGAGGCATCCGGCGTGTCGTTTCTCAAGACGTTTGGAAACAACGAGTGACGGGTGCACGCCCAGACGCTCGAGCTACGCCCGTCCGCGTGCCGAATGCGAGCTGACGGGAGTTCGACAGAGGCGCTGCGAACCTCAGCGCGGTTCATCGGTTAGGTTCGCGTCATGCTGGTTGGCCGCTCCAGCGAGTGCGCCCGGATCGACAGGCTGCTGACCGAGGTCTGCGGCGGGACTGGTGGTGCGCTCGTCGTGCTCGGCGAGCCCGGAATTGGCAAGACTGCGCTGCTCCGGTACGCCGAGCGAGAGGCAGCCGAGATGCAGCGGCTGCACGCCGGCGGGGTGGCGGCAGAGGCGGCGCTGCCGTACGCGGGCCTTGATCAGCTCATCCGACCGGTGCTTGGAGGCCTGCGAGCGTTGCCCGCGCGTCAGTCGCGGGCGATCGAGGTCGCGCTCGGGGCGGGAGCGGATGGCACGACCGACGCGCTCGCTGTGTATGCAGGAGTGCTTGCGCTGCTGGCCGAGGCGGCCGCCCGTGAGCCACTCTTGATCATCGTCGATGATGCCCACTGTCTGGACACTGAGACGGTGCACGCGCTGGCGTTCGCCGTCCGCCGAATCGCACACGAGTCGATCGGGATCATCTTCGGCGCGCGGTCCAGTGAGCCGTTTGAGATGCACGGCGCGCCGCAGCTGCATCTTCGCGGTGTCGACCTGGCTGCCGCACAGACGCTGGTCGCTCGCAGCGGCCACGATGTGGCCCCCGAGGTGGTGCGCGCGTTGTGCGACACGGTCGCGGGCAACCCGCTGGCGCTGTTGGAGATTCCTGGCGTGCTGGACGCGGATCAACGAGTAGGGCGACGGCCGCTCGACGATCAGCTGACGGTGACCGCGAGCGTAGAGCGGGCGTTCCTAACGCGGACCGAGCGGCTGGACGAAGCTGGCCGCTGGGCGCTGTTGCTCGCCGCGGCGAGCGACAGCGAAGACGTCGAGACGATCCGATGCGCCGCGCCGGGAGCCGCGGCCGGGCTCGAGCAGGCTGAGCAGATCGGACTGGTCCGGGTTCGGCGCGAGCGGATTGAGTTCTGGCATCCGCTCGTTCGCTCGGCCGTCTACACGGCGGCGACTGACGAGCAGCGCCGCGCTGCGCACCAGGCACTGGCAGCCGGCCTTTCGGAGGCAGATCCCGCTCGCCGCGCGTGGCATCTCGTGGCCGCGGGGGCCGGATCGAGCGAGGCGGTCTCGGGCGACCTCGCCGATGCCGGCGTCGCCGCGCGCCGTCGCGGCGCGTGCGCCAGCGCTGCCATGTGGCTCGAGCGCGCCGCCTCGGTCACCCCCGGGTCCGAGCTGCGTGCCAGGCGGCTGCTGCACGCCGGAGAGGCAGCGTGGCTGGCCGGGCACCCGACCCATGCGGCCGCGCTGCTTGATCGCAGCGAGGCGCTCGCCGAAGACCCCGAATTAGCGGGCGACGTGATCGTCGCCCGGTGGTGGGTCGCGACCTCGGCCTCCAGCCCACAACAACTGTTCGAGCCGTTGGTCGCTGGTGCCGACCGCCTCGCCGCAAGCCATCCGCGCAAGGCCGCGATGATGCTGGCGGTGGCCTGGGACTGGGCCTGGTCCTCGCTTGACATCGATCAAGCGAGGGCGCTGGCCGATCGCGCGGAACAACTCTTGTCGGGCAAGTTCGGGCCCGACGACCGCGAGGTACTGACAGCCCTGGCCTGGCAGCGACTCGCTGACTGCCGGGTGCGTGAGGCGCTGCGAGCGGCCCGCAACGCGATCGCTGCGTCGGACGGCCAAGCTGATCTGCAGGTGGCCTACGCCTGCGAGGTACTGGCCGCTGCCGATCAGCTCGACGAGGCGCAAGCCGCCCTCGCGCCTAGCATCGAGGAGCTCACGCGGGTCGGGCACATGCCCGCGCTCGGTTACAGCTTGCGCACGCGCGCGACGATCGAGCTGCGCCAGGGACGCCTCTGGCAGGCGCTCAAAACCGCAGGCGAAGCGCTCGCGCTGGCGCAGGAAGGGAGCGGGTCATGGCCGGGCTGGGCGATCGCGCAGGTAGCCGCCGTTGAAGCCGCGGTCGGTTTGGAGGAGCGCTGCCGCGAGCACGTCCTGCGCGCTGAGCAGAGCAGTTGTGGCACCGATCGCTGGGCAGCCGCGGAGGCAAAGGCGGCACTTGGGCTGCTCGAGCTGGGCCTCGGCGAGGACGGGGCAGCGCTGGCGGCATTGGACGAGGCCGACCGCCTATTGCGACCGGTGAGGCATCCGGGCTTTGTTCGCTATGCCGCGGACCGGATCGAGACGCTCGTGCGTGTCGGCGACGCGGAAGCGGCGAACGTTGCGCTGGCCCAGCTCGAGCAGCGGACCGATGCCGCGCACTCGCTGTGGGGTCACCACGCCGTGGCTCGCGCGGGTGTGCTTGTCGCCCCGCCCGAGTTGCTGGATGCGGCGTATGAGCGGGTCGCGTCGATCCAGTCTGGCTTCGAAGCAGCTCGTACCAGGCTCGTCTATGGGGAGCGCCTGCGCCGCGAGGGTCGACGGACGCAGGCGCGAGAACATCTCCGCGGCGCGCTCGGCACGTTCCAGGCGATCGGGGCTGAGCCGTGGGAGCGGCGCGCGCAGACCGAGCTGCGCGCCAGCGGCGCTCGACTGCGCCGACGCGACGCGTCCGGGCGTGACGAACTGACGCCCCAGGAGCTGCAAGTCGCGCTCGTCGTGGCTGATGGCTCAACCAACCGCGAGGCAGCGGCCCGGTTGTTCCTAAGCCCGAAAACGATCGAGGTCCAGCTCTCGCGCGCATACCGAAAGCTCGGCGTCCGCACACGTACAGAACTATCTCGACGGCTCACGCTGGACGGCGCCACCGAATCCTCGCTCGCGCCGCTCCGAACACTGAGCGCCCTGCTCTGCGCCGACGTGGTCAGATCCAGCGTCGGCGCCGCCCGGTCGGATGCCAAACGCCGGACCACCTTGGTCGCCACTCACAACCGGCGGGTCGCCGCCGCGATCAGGAGCAACGGAGGACGGCAGGTCAAGCCCAGCGATCGCGTGCTTGCCACGTTCGACACGCCCAGCGCAGCACTCCGCTGCGCATTTGACATCTGCGCGACCGCCCACAGCCGCGACATCCAGGCACGCGCGGCGGTGCACGCTGGCGAGATCGACAGCTTTCCCAACGGCGAGATCCACGGAATCGCCGTGCAAATCACCGAGCTCGTGCTCGCACATGCAGGCGCCGGCGAGGTCTTGGTCACACAAGCCGTACGCGACGCTGTCTACGGCTCCTCGCTGGCGTTCCGCTCGCGCGGAGATATCGACCTCGAGGAGGTCGGAAGGTGGGAGCTCTTCAGAGCGAGTCCGGAATAGGACGCTCGCGCTCACCTCGTAGCTGGCTTCTGCGGATCTCGTCGGCCGTCAGCACGCGCCTGGGGCCCTCCCGCCGACACTCGAGTCGAGCCAATGAATAGGGATCTCCCTCACGCGCAGCGGCGCCATTTACGGGATCGTCGCAGCCACGTGATCGGAGCCATGTCGGGCAGATCCGTGATCACGACCTGCGAAAAACCCGCAAAGGAGCCTTCGAATGAAGCTGCGCAAATTCCGGCCTCAGCAGTCCGCCGCCCCAGGCGCTCAGCCCGATCCTCGCCGCCGCCCGGCCCTCGCGCGAACCGTGGCCGCAGCCGCAGTGGCCGTGGTCGGAGCAATCGCCACGGCCGCGATCTCTCTCGCACCAGCCGACGCGCGAACCGCAACGACGATCACCTTCGCCTCCCTGACAAAGAGAACGACCAATGTGCCAACGGGCTTCATCAACGCCGACGTCGACCGCAACGCAGCCGGGAAGGTGATCGGATCAGACAGCCTGAACTGTCGCGACACTGGCCCGAAGACGCCGCCCAAGTGCGCCGTCAACGTCGACCTCGCCAGTGGCGACCTGTTCCTGATCATGACTCCGTCGCCGTCGAAGGCGGTCGGCAGCGTTGTCACAGGGACTGGGCGCTACGCGCACGCGACAGGGACAGTCTTGGGCATTCCAGTTTCGAGCACACGGATCAACATCACCGTCACACTCGACAGTCTCGAGACCTAGTCGCTCCTCCGCGTCATGTCGAGGCGAGACATGGGCCACATGCGGATCGAGGTGGCCGCGCCGGATCGTGTCTCTGCACTCGCTCCGATGTTTGGGCGCGCCTTCGTCGATGACCCGATGATGCGCTGGCCGATGGGCGAGCATGGCGACGTCGTCGATAGATTCACCCGCTGCTACGCCTACTTCCTCGAGGAGACGCTCGGGCTCGGGCTCGTGTGGGAGATCGGCGATGCGACAGGCGGCGCGGTTTGGGTTCCCCCAGCGAGGGCTGCCGCTTGGGAGGCGCACCCTTGGAACCAAGCGCGGATTGGCGAGCTGACGGACGACGGCGGAAGCCGCTATGACGCGTTCTGGGATTGGGTGGATTCACGCCGCCCAGACGAGCCGCTCTGGCAGCTCGACTCGATCGCAGTCGAGCCCGCCGCCCAGGGCCGCGGGTTCGGAGCCGCGCTGATCGCAGTTGGGCTGTCGCACGCGCGCGCGGACGGCCTCGGCGCGTTCCTCTCCACCGGCACTCAACGCAACGTCGCCATCTACCAGCGCTGCGGGTTCCACGTCGTCGAGGACGTGGACCCTCCAGCCGGCGGGCCCCACACGTGGTTCATGCGCTGGGACCCGTGACCGCAGCGAGATGATGAGGCTTGAAAACACCGACGAACCCCGAGGTTTCGAGAGTTCTCAACGCCGCTATCTGAACTTCACCAATATCCATTTTGCGGATCTCCTGACCGTGTTGTGTACCGAAGCAGCCGCGATATCGTGGCCAACGTCGCCACCGAACGCTGCCGCTCTCGGACGAGGCTGTCGGCTTAGCTGGTGTCGTCCGGCGCGTTTAAGACGATTCCGGGATGGGACAGAATTTCATTTCGCGTGACCGTGGGCAGGTGATGTTGTTGCCGCCATCGTTGACGGATTGGGTGCCGGAGGATCATTTGGTGTGGACGGTGTTGGGTGCGGTCGAGGAGATGGATCTGAGCGCGTTTTGTGAGCGTCGCGCTCAACCGCGCCAGATCACCGGCCCCGGGGTCTCGCACGCTAGTTGGCGGACTCGCAATCCTCAGTTGATCCGCTCGGCGCCAGGCGGAACCGACACCCAGCGATGCCGCCGCGACTCCCACACCGACACGCACGGCTCCGGAAACTCCGGATCGGCAAACGCGCCCACGGGGATCGCCACGAGGTCCGAGTTGCCACCGGTCAGGTAGTAGACGGTTGACCCGCACTTCGGGCAGAAGAAGAACCGCCGTTCGGCGCCGTCCTCGTCCGCGTACCGCACGTATTCGCTGGCCTCGCCGGTGATCTCCACTCGCGCGCGGGGGAACCGCGCCTGGACGCCGTACGTGCTGCCGGTGCGTCGCTGGCAAGCCAGGCAGTGACATACGGAGACCCGCACGGGGTCGCCTACGGCGGTCGCCTGTAGCTGCCCGCAGCTGCAGCTCGCTCCGTGCTGGGCTGCGCTCATAGGCCGGATCTTGCCGGACCTCACGCACGACGGCAACCAGTCGATCGACGCGATCTACGCGGGCGCGTGGTCAGCGATTCGCTCCTATCCGATCTGTGACCGCTGTAGGCGCCGCCACTTCCCTACGTCGGCACTGCGGCCACGACCGAGCGGCTTCTGCTCCTGCCGCTCGCCGGCCTACAGGAGCGGCCAGATCACGGCTGGTGGCGGACGTCGTCGCGCCTGGTAATTGGTGAAACCGGCAGCACGGCGATTGATCCGGTGGCGATTAGTTCCGCCGTGGTCTGGAGTCTGCATATCAACCACCGACTCAAGCAGCTCGTGTCATCCATCCTGAAAGAAGCAGCCCATGGCCTCACTGATCCTCAAGATGTCCGTCTCCCTCGACGGGTACGTCGCCTCACTCGACGGGAGCACCGACTGGCTCGCGGCGGGACGCTCCGATGACTCCACGAGTTGGGTGGTCGAGACCGTGAGCAACGCCGGCGCGCACCTCATCGGTGCCGCCACCTACGCGGAATGGGCCGGCTACTGGCCCACCGCCTCCGGCCCATTCGCCAAGGCGATGAACGAGATCCCCAAGGTCGTGTTCTCGAACTCGCTCACATCCGCCGACTGGGGCGAGACAAAGATCGCCACCGGAGACCTCGCCGCGGCCATCAGGCGACTCAAGCAGCAGCGCTCCTCCGACGGATACTTGCTCGCCCAGGGCGGGACACGCTTCGCCCGATCGCTGGTCGAGACCGGCTTGATCGACGAGTACCGCCTTGTCATCCACCCGGTCGTCCTGGGCGCGGGCGAGCAGATCTTCACCGCACCGCTCACCATCGAATCGGTGAGCACCACTGTCTTCAGCGGCGGAGCCGTCGCCCACGTCTTCGCCGCGCACCCGTGATCGAGCCCGATCGGCAACCAGCGAGCGGACGCGCGTCCAGCACATACCCCCCTTGTCGCCGAGGCGGCACTCTCGGCGAGGCTGCTGCTCTCGACACGATCCGGCAGCACTCGCTTCGGCTCAACGGTGCCTGTGCCCTCCGGGAAGGAGGTCTGCGCAAACAGAGCAACGATCGACCTGCTCGTCGCCATGCGGGCGACTGAGGGGTCGGAGTTTGCCTAGGCACGAGGATGGATTCCGAGCCGTTCTCGGAGCCCCGCAATCGGCGAGGGCGGGCGATTCCGGGCGCACGACGAGCGCCCGACGAGCCGCGCCGTGGCCGGTTCTGTCCGATAGCAGTCACGCGCCGCGCCTATTCCGGTCCTCCGACGGCTGTCCTTCAGCGCGAATAGGAGTTCTGTCGATCGAGGGCTCTGGAGTACGCGCGAAGGCGCGAAGTACCTGCCCGCGCCGAAGGCACTTGTGCGCGCTCATCGAGAAGAAACGCGGTCACTGCAGAAGCCGCGGTGCGAGGGTCGGCGTGGTGGGGCGCGTCAGATGGCGCGTTATCGAACCATCGGCAGGATGGCCGCCTGCAAGCCGACGCGGTCCGAGGCGAGGGCCTCATCACCATTGTGATGTTCGCCTTGACCGCGACCGCCGGCGCGCTCGATCCGGTTACCTTTCTCGGGCCCGGCGCCTTCGCCGCACCCGCCACCGGGAAGCTGCTGCTGCTTGACCTAGGCTGGACCCGCGGCACCGGGAATGGGGTCGAGCCCCCATCTTCGCTCTGCGGGTCCGTATACGTTCGGCAACGGCTCGGGTGTATGGACTGCCGGGTCGATCGTTATCTCCTCAAAAGCAAGGTGCCGTCCGCTGGCACTGTCTGCACCGCCCCGGTCCCGATCCCCTTCGAGCTGAGCCTGCTGGACGGAATGTAAAAGCGTCAGTCAGCGGAGTACGCAAACGCGCAGGTCAGGCCATGCGCTCGGACTCGGCCTCGAGCTCCGCGTAATGGCCGCCTGCGGCCCGCAGCTCCATGGGTGAACCCTGCTCCACGACGCGTCCGGCGTCAAGCACCACAACGCGGTCTGCGCCTCGAATGGTGCTTACGCGATGGGCGATGACCAGCGCGGTGCGCCCGGCCAGCAGCCGCGCGAGGCCGCGCTGGACGCGCGCCTCGGTCGCGACGTCGATGCTCGAGGTGGCCTCGTCGAGCACGAGGATCCGGGGGTCGGTGATGATCGCCCGCGCGAGCGCCACGAGCTGGCGCTGGCCACCGGAGAGTCGCTCAGGGGTGTCTGCCCGAACGCCTCGCATCCGTAACCCGACCGGCTCGGCCGGCAGCGGAGGTTCGCTGGGCGAGTGCTGCCGCGGCTGTTGCAACGCCTCGAGCACGCGGCTCAAGCTCGCGAACGCGGGCTGGGCCTGGCCGAGCGTCAGGCCCACCGCCTGCACCGAGGGAACCAGCATCACGACGTACGTGTAGAAGACCGAGAACTCAACGACCGAAAGGGCCCCGGAGATCGCCAATCGCCCACCGACGATCACCACCAGCGCCGAGCCCACCAGCGGGAGCATCCCGACGGCTGTCAGCGATCGAGCGCCCATCCGGTTGACGGCCAGCGAGGCGTCCAGCACCCTCTCGGCGGCGCGGCCGAAGTGCTCACGCTGCTCGGACTAGCGTGCGTAGGCGCGCACGGTCGCCGCACCGGCGAGCGTCTCCTGCAGCGACGTCGTGAGCGCTCCCATCGCGCGGCGGGCATCGAGCAGCTTCGGCCGAGCGCGGTGGGTGTAAGTGGCCAGCAGCACCGCGCCGACCGGCAGCGGCGCGAGCGCGAGGAAGGCGAGGAGCGGCTCGAGAGTAACCATGATCACGCCGGCGAGCACCATCGTGACGACCCCCTGGAGGCCGCGGGCGAGCCGGATTCCGAAGAACTGCGCGATCGGGACGAGGTCTGAGCTCGCGAGGGAGACCAGGTCGCCGGTCGATCGCGAATCCAGCGCCCGCGGGTCGACGACCTGGTAGTGGCGGTACAGGCGGGAGCGCAGGTCCGTTTCGATCACCGTCGATATCCGACTGTTAACGACGCCGGCCGCGGCGGCGAAGGTCGCGCCAAGCAACCCCGCCAGCGCGATCACAAGCGCGGCGACGAACGCGCCATCAGCGCCGGTGAGGTCGCCGTCCTCGATCCGCTTGACGGCCAGTCCCGTCAAGAGTGGCGTGACCAGCGTCATCGCGATGATCCCAAGGTTCAGCAGCGTCAGCAGCGCTACCGCTCGTCGCTGCCGGGCGAGCAGCGACGCGGCGAAGCGCAGCGGGCTCCCTGTCGGTGGCGCGTCGCTCATGGCGCCGCCAGCGAGGTGAAGCTGAGGTCCCAGGCAGCTAGGTCAGGATCCAACACACCCTTGACATCCTTGGAGCGCAGGTTCGGCTCGGCGTTCCAGACGATCGGCACACCGGGCGCGAGCTCAGTAAGCCGCCTGTCGATGTCTGCCCACCGCCCGGCTCGGTCCGCTTCGCCGGTCGTCGTCGCCGCCTCGCGCATCAGGCGTTGGAGCGAAGGGTCGGACAGCCGCGACACGTTCGTTCCGGCCCGAAGCCCCTGGGCGCCGAACAGCGGAGAGAGCACGGACGCGGCGTCGTCGACGTCGCGCTGCCAGCTGTAACCCAGGCAGGCAGCCACGCCGGGAGCCCGCGAGCAGGCCTGGATGAACGGCCCGAAGGCGAGGAAGCGCACCTGGCTGCGCAGGCCGAGCTCCGCGAGCGCTTTCTGTGTCGCGGCGGCGAACGCCGCCCCGGAGGCTTGGCGGCGGGCTACGAGCTCGAGCACGGGGCTGCCCGTGATCCACCCGCTGGCGTACCCGGCTTGGCGGAGATAGCGGCGCGCGAGCGCGAGGTTTCCGCGGGGGAACGCGAGGAAGTCGACACCGGGGCCCGCCTGACCTCCGGCCTGCGCGAAGCCTGGGACTCCGGGCGGGATCCAGTGCGTCGCGACATCGCCGACGGTGGCGCCGCCCAGAGCGTCGCGAAGGGCCTCGCGGTCGAGCGCCGCCGAAACCGCGCGGCGCACATCGGGCTCATTGAAAGGAGCCAAACGCGTGTTCAGCGCGATGAACGTGGTCTCGCCCGCCGGCGGCAGGACGACCTGCGCTGGACTCGCGCGCAGCGCCTGGACGAGGTCCGCCCCGGCCGGCGCGCTTCCGTTCACCGCCGCGCTGCCGTCGAGCACGCGCCGTGCCAGCGCCGCGGGCCCGGGTGAGCGCTGCTCGAGCACGATCCGGTTGACGAACGCCGGACGGAAGTCCGTCCCCGGGTTCCAGCTCGGATTGCGCTCCAGCGTGATCTGCGGGGCGTTGGCCGCCGGGAGTAACCCCCCGCGACCAGCGACGATTCGGTATGGACCCGTGAACACCTGATACCGCCCGTAGGTCGAGTGCGGCAGGCGGTCGAAGCGGCCCGCATACTCGGGCGGGACCGGCGCCGCCAGTGGGAGCGTCAAGGCGTCGGCGACTAACCGGCCGGTGGGTGCGCTGAGGCGGATCTCCAGCGTGTGGTCGTCGGGAGTCACCAGCCCTGAAGCGATCGTTTTCCGGCCCGCTTCCACGGCCGCCACACCCTCCACGTCCCCGAAGTAGAGGTGGGCGGTCGGCGAGTCGACCCCCGGAAGGAACCCGCGGGCGATGCCATAGGCCACGTCGCGCGCTGTCACCTCCCGATTCACGGGCGGCGAGAAATGAACGCCGGAGCGGATGGTGATCGTCACTTGCCGGCTATCGTCCGAAATCTGGGGAGGGCCCTCCGCGAGGTCGGGCTGGAGGCCGACCCGATCGGGCCGGAACGTGTAGGGGGTACGGTCCACCGCACGCGCGATCATCGTTCCGTAGACGTCGTTGATGCGGGCCGGATCGAGGTCGGACGTGCCCTCGAGCGACACGACGGTCAGCGTTCCGCCCCGTTTGCCCTCGACCTCGTGCACGCGCGAGAGCACCGTGCCCGTCTCGGCTAGTGCCGCAACTGTGATGAGTGCCGCGGTGCCCAACACCCCGACCACGAGCAGCGCGTGCTTCTGAAGCCACCCCACGAAAGATGTATACCGGACGGTCTCCTCGCCGACCGCCAGCGGATCGCTGGCCGGAAACCCGTTACATTGCAAGCACCGGCGGTCAAAGCGGGTGCAGCTCTTCTGGAGTGAGCAGCGAGCCTGATGTCACGTGGCCGGGATTGTGTGGTTGTCGTAGCGGGCTTCGTGGACGTGGTTTCGTTCTTGGGTGAGATGGAAGCGCCAGTACTGCTCGAAGTCACCGTTGGCTTTGAGAGCGCGTAGCTTGAGGATCGCTTCGGCGCCGGCGAGTCCCCAGCGGGCGCCGGTGATGTCCATCCGATCTTTGACCAAATGGCGGCATGCGCCTTCGACGATCCCGGTCGCGATCGGCCAGCCGTTGGTGAGCGCCGTGGGGTAGTCGAGGTAGGGGGACTTGTTGGTTAGGTAGTTGGCGGCTTCGTCGGCGGGTTTGCGACGGTCGCGCTGCAAGCTGGCGTTGGTGGCTTGGCGGCGGATGGTGCCGGCGACCTTTGTGGCGTGCCCTTGGAGTACCCGTATCGCTTGGCGGTGCACCCACTGCTCGGCGGTCTGGTCGCTGTCGGGGAGCAGGCAGCCCGCGGCCTGCCACAGGTATTGCAAGACGTGCACGAAGTCGACGACGATCGTGAGCTTGAGCTCGCGTTTGCGAGCCTCGAGTTTGATCCGCTCGATCTGGTGGTTGGCGCCGTCGACCAGCGCGACCCAGGTGCGGCGGTGTTTGGGGTCGCGCCGGTCCGCCTCCTCGAACACGCGCTTGATCACCGCCGCCGGGGTGGTGACGACGCTGGCGCATAACCACTTGTTCTTCGCGGCTGGTCCCGGGGCGGGCTGATATCCCTCCGGTGCCGCCGAGGTGAGGATGTCGGCCTGGGTGCGCGGCGCCGGGGTAGCGTCGTAGACCGCGCCGATCTCGGCCATCCGCTTGCGACCTCGCTGCTCGTCGCCTGACAGCCTGGGCTTGGGGCCGGGGCCCGCGCGCGGCCTGGCCGGGGCGCGGGTACGCAGTGCGTCCGCGCGCATCACGATTCCCTTGCCGTCGGCCGAGAGCACCAACAGATCCCCGGGCTTGGCGCGCGCCGGGCGCCGGGCCGCATAGAAGTCCTCAAAGTCCATCGCGGCGAGCCCGGCGAGCTCTTCGACCTGACGTTTTCCCAGCCGTTGCCCGGTCTGGCGACAGATCGCAGCGACCGCGTCATCGAAGCTGCCGCGCGAGGCCTCCAGCGCGGCGAGCTTGCGCAACCCGTGCGAGTGACGCTCCACCGGCAAATTCAACGTCGCGTCGGCCGGATACAGGTTCCCCACCCCGGGTGCCCGATAGGCCAGCCGCTCCACCATCACGGTGCCGAACACCGTCTCCAAGGCGCGGACGTGGCCTGTCTCGACCCGCCCACGGACCACACCCTCATCGCCCCTGACATCCTCAAGGCGCTGCTCGCGTAGCGCCCGCAACGCCAAATGATCGTCGAGCAGCCGCCGCAGCAACTCCCGACCATCGCGGTCAAGACGCTGCTCGAGCTCCGCGTGCGACAGCCCGCCCGCGTCCGTCCCGCCGAGAAAGCTCACCAGCGACTCGAACTGCTCCCGGCTCGATACAAAACCAGCGAGCGCGATCGGATCGCCTCCGGAGCGGCCGCCGTCGCTCCCAGCGGGCGCTGCATCACCGCTGCCAGCCTGCCCCGCGGGCAGGAGTTCATCGCCCGAGGCGTAAAGTTCGCCACAACGGGTGTCGAGATCGGCGGTCACGTTGGCCACCTCCGTGGTCGACGTTGGACATAGCAACGCCGACTTCGACACCCTCCTTATGACTCCTCGGGCCAGGCGACCAGCCCCCTCGAACCCGCCAAACCCTCAAAAACCCCGGCCAGCACACGCTCACGCAGCCCAACCCCGGGCCAACCAGCACCGGCGGGCTACCCAGACACCTGCCAACCGGTACCGCCGTGACGTCCGAAACCCCCGTATTGACAGGCTGTTCACCGTCAGATTGGCCCCGGCCGACGGTCACTCCAGAAGAGCTGCACCCGGTCAAAGCACGAGTCCGCCGCGCAGGGTCGGCCCTGCGCTACGGCTTACGCAATCGCCCGCGGTGAGCAACCCGACAATGGATGGTGTCGCTACTCGTGATCCATGAAACGGTCACGCCGTCACGACGATCGCTTCCGTGAAGGGACACCGCGCGCGACGTAGCACATCTTCCGTCTGCTGCTCTAGTACGCCGAGGCTACGCACAACGAGCTTGCCTATGCAAAACGCTAGTCTTCTCGCCGTTGCGCCAGCCGTGCAATCGGCGATGGGCGGGTGATTCCGGGCGCAGAGGGAGGCGCCCGGCGAACCACCGGCGTGGCCGGTTCTGTCCGATAGCGGTCGCGCTGCGGTCGGCCATTGGCGACGCGCGCCCTACGCATTTCGTGGTCTTGCGACCGGCCCGGATCGCCAGCAGGCGTGATCGCCTGGCCGCCGAGACGACTGGTCAGCTCTCCCGATCGCACATCATCGACGCGATCGTGCAGGGCGGGGCGGGTCCGCGCCAGGGAACCCGAGAAACGGGTGCAAAGGCCATCGTGACCTGGGCATACGTGTGGCGGTCAATGCGCTCGTCCACTTTTGTTCTTTCGAACTCTCGGAGCCTCCGAGTGCGAGATCCTCGCCGAGCACCCCACCGGCGATCACTGGATCGTCGTAGGCCGCGTCAACGACGCGCGCACCTCGCCCCTCAAAGACCCGCTCGTCTTCTTCGCTGGCAGATTCCGCACCCTGAAATGAGGAACTGCCGCCACACCGGCGGGCATCCCAACACCATTCCCTTCACGGTGAAGGAGTGTCTCCGCTGGGACACCATCGACTGCCGAATCAGATAGCGGACAGCGATTCGGGCTCACTCGCCGTGCTTCCGCGTTCCGCCGATCGGAGAGTCTCGCGGCACTAAATCGAGCCTTCCGACCGTCCCGGTTCGGAACGCCGGCAGCCACGCCGACCGGCTCCTACGCCAGCGACCCGCCGGCCACATCCCACCGCTAGCTGCCAACGCGTTGACCGCAAGCACGAGAGATGCAGCGGGTGCGGCTCTCCTGAAGTGACGATCGGTCATGCCGCTTTGGGGATGGGGTGGTGGTGGTAGCGGGCTTCGTGGACGTGGTGTCGTTCTTGGTCGAGGTGGTAGCGCCAGTAGGTGTCGAAGTCGCCGTTGGCTTTGGTGGCGCGTAGTTTGAGGACGGCTTCGGCGCCGGTGAGTCCCCGGCGGGCTGCGGTGAGGTCCATGCGGTCTTTGACGATGTGGCGGCGCGCGCGTTCGATGATCCCGGTGGCGATCGGCCAGGCTTGCTTGAGGGCGGTCGGGTAGTCGAGGTAGGGGGCTTTGCGGGTCAGGTAGGTCGCGGCTTCCTGGGCGATTTTGCGGTTGACTTGACCGAGTCGGGCGTTGGTTGCTTTGCGGCGGATCTGGCGTGCGACTCGGCGGGCGTGTCCGTTGAGCACGGCCGTTGCTTGGCGGTGCATCCATCGCTCGGCGGCGGGGTCCCGCGCGGCGTGGAAGCACCATGTTGCGTTCCACAGGTACTCGAGGACGTGCACGAAGTCCACGACGATCGTGACCTTCACGTTGCGCGCTTTCGCGCCACCTTTGAGTCGTTGGATCTGGTGGTTGTTGCCGTCCACGAGCGCGATCCACGTGCGGCGGTGTTTGGGGTCGCGTCGCTGCGGCCTCGTCGAGGACCCGTTCGATCACCGTGCCGGCGTCGTTGACGATGCTGGCGGTCAGCCACTTGTTGGCGGCGATCGGTCCCGGAACCGGGTCATGTTCGGTGTCCTGGTCGGTGGCGGTGATGTCGGCCGCCGTGCGCGGGACGGGGGTGGCGTCATACACCGCGCCGATCTCGGCCATCCGCTTGTAGTTGCTCTTCTCGGCGTTCGCCAGCCGGGTTTGGGGATGTTTCGGGCCTGGCCGGGCTCGCGCGAGGGCGGCTTTGGGGCGCGGCGCGTCGGGGCGCATCACGATCCCTTTCCCGTCGGCTGAGATCACCAACAGATACCCAACGCTTAGACCGGGTTGGCTTGCGGGCTTGGTAGAAGTCCTCGAAGTCGACCGCGGCGATCTGGGCGAGCTCCTCGACCTGGCGTTTGCCAAGCTGCTGCCCGCGTGCCCGCTCGATCCCGCAGACGGCGTCCTGGAAGCTCCCGCGCGCTGCTTCTGACGCGGCCAGCTTCCGCAGCCCATGGGAGTGGCGCTCAACCGGCAGGTTCAACGCCGCGTCAGCAGGATGCAGATTCTCGCGTCCGCGCGCGCGGTACGCCATCCGCGAGACCGTCACCTTCCCGAACACCGTCCCCAACACACGCCGATGATCAGCTTCGACCCGACCACGGGTCACCTCGTCTTCACCGACAACCTCGGCAAGGCGCTGCTCACGGACGGCGCGCAGCGCGAGATGGTCATCAAGCAGCCTGCGCAGAAGCTCCCGCCCGTCACGGTCAAGACGCTTCTCAAGCCCGGCGTGATCAAGACCAGCCGCGTCGGTCCCGTCCATGAAACTGACCAGCGACTCGAACTGCTCACGACTCGACGCGAACCCGTCCACCGCCGGGTCGCTGCACTCGCGGCCAGCGTCGCGGACCTCTCCGAGCGCACCACCACCACCACGGCGCCTGAACGGCAGGACTTTGCCCATCGGCGCGTAAAGTTCAACAGCACGGGTGTCGAGATCGGCGGTCACGTTCGGCCACCTCCGTGGTCGACGAAGGACTTGAACAACGCCGACTTCGACACCCGCTTTATGACTCCTCGGCCGCGTCCCGCGCCCCAACGACGCCACCTCCCAACCCCGCCCAACACCCCCGGTCAGGCCCGTCCACGAGTCACAAACCGCCCTCAAGCACCACTCCACCACCCCGGCGCGACGCCCGACCACACCGCCAACATCCGAAACCTCCCGGACCTACAAGGGACTCCTCGCCAGCCCAGACCGTCCTCGGGTCACTTCAGAAGAGCCGCACCCAGATGCAGCCTCGACGGCATCAATCAGGCGCTCCATGGGCGCGATGCAGCCACCACCTCGACGCCGACGTCGCCGTCGCCGTCTACGGCTACCCCCTTCGGACACACGCGGTCACGAAGCCATGCCAGGCTCACATTCGTGGGCGAGCACGAATGCGGGTGTCGACCCGCGCCTCGCGACGTACCTGCTCATCGCCAGATGCGCGGTCGCTGTGATCGTTAGCTACGGGCAGCACGGTCGGCTAGCACCGGCCGACAGCTGACGATCGCTCTGCTCGCCTAAGACCGTCGAGGCCGGCTTGAGCTTCGCCACGGGCCGAGCAGTTGCGGCTGGCTGCTGCTTGGTCAGGATGCAGTAGTGCGTGATCTGGATCGCGCTCCTGGTGATTGTGCTCGACAGGGATCGCAGGTTCGATGGATGGCCTCGCAGGCGGTGGAGCTGGGTGGTCAACGTCCAGCTCTCCAAGGGAGGGAGCCATGTCTTCTGCTGTGCAGTTGCTCGATGCTGCCGGCCGCCGCCGCTCACCGGCGACGATGCCGGACTCTCACGCCGGTAGGGCGCCCGGGAACAAGGGGCAGCGCTACGCGGCGAGCTGTTGCGTGAGGGCATCCCGCTGCCGCTGATCCAGCGCCAGCTAGGGAACTCGCACCTCTCCACGACCGGCACCTACCTGCAAGGAATCTCCTCAGAGGAGATCATCTCCACCGTCCACGCCCGGCGCCCGCCGATGATGCACGCCAGCGCCGGCCTTGCCCTGTAGAGCAGTGCGCGGGAGCGCATGACGCGCTCCCGCGAGCCCGCCAAACGCCCGGCCGGGGTCAGACGATCGCTCCGCGCGTAAGCAGCAACCAGCCGCCACTGGCCCCGGCGTGGCGTTGCAGTGGCGCGGTCCGAGTCGGCACGGGAACAGAAGCAATCGCGCAGAGGCCAGTCCGCGCACGCTTGGATCTGGGCGGAAGCAGCAGTAGCTCCGACCCGACACGTGGGGTTGATCGCACCTGCCTCTTCGTGAGACGAGCAGTGACGCCGTTGGCTCGAGCGCGACTGGAAATGCTCAAAGGGCCAGAACGGGCGATCACGGCCGCATTCGCGGGGCGAAGTGACAGTTCGTCGGGCGCGCTGACGGCCAGCCGGCGCTTGTTCAACTCACAACTTTCAGACAGGCTGACAGGGGCGCCCGGGTTCGTGGGCAATTCGGTGGGCAGCGCGTGAGGACGTCAGCGTCGCGGCCACCAGCGCGCCGTTCGCGTTAGTTAGCCATTCAAGCCCACAGCTCTGGGCCGCTCCGAGACCTCGACTCGCCGAGCGGCTAAGCGTTCTGTTTCTGGAACACGAGCCGGTAGTGCTCGAGGAGCTCCCGTTCGAAGCAGACCTTGTTGGCACTCACCCCGGAGGTGAACGCGAGCCGGAAGTCGGCGCTCGTGAGCCAGCGCGGAAGAAGCTGAAGCTTGAACAGCGTCTTTCTGAAACTGGGGGCCCCGATCCTCCGGTTCCACTGGCTGATGGTTTCGATGTAATCGAGCCGGCCGCTCGTGCTTGCCACCAGACGGAAGTGCGGTTCGGCGCTGCGGATGAGCTGCTCCTGGCCAAACGGAAGCCAGGAGCCCGGGAACTGGCGCCCCAGGAGCGCGAGGATCCACTCGTCGGAGCCTCGTGGCGGGAGCGCGCGCAGCGCGTCGATGTCGATCTGCTCCACCGGGATCATGTTGGGTCCCCAGACCATCGACTGCATGTAGAACCAGCCGTCGTCTGGCAGCACGCTCGCGATCCGCGCAAACACGTCGCGATAGATCTCCTCCTGGCGGCCGGCAAGGTAATCGTCCGGTGAACAGAAGTGCTCGAAACCACCAACGCACGCGACCGCGTCGAACGGGCCGAAGCTGTCACCGGTCACCTCCCGCGCGTCGTAAAGGTGGACGTCGAGACCGTGCCGCCGGCAGGCGGCCACCTGTGCCGAGGACAACGTGACGCCGACCCCTGTCGCGCCCTGGTCGCGGATGAAGTTCAGCAGCGGCCCCCACCCACAGGCGAGATCGAGCACCCGGCAGCTCGGCCCGATCCCGATCTGCTCGGCGACATACTCATGCTTGCGCCGCTGGGCGGCCTCGAGGCTCAGCGAGAAATCACCGTCGTACTTCGCGCCGCTGAAGTCCGCGAGCTCACCCAGACTCAGCCGAAAGATCCGATCGATCAGCGAATACGTGAACTCGAGATCCGCCCGGTCCGCCACCGGGACCGATCGTAACCGTTCTCGAGCTATCACCGCCGCTCGCTCGTCTCGGCACCCACTAGCGGAGCGCCACGAGAATGACCGCGTCGCCGTGAAGCTCGAAGCTGTTCCATGCTTAGGCAGATCGCAGCCAACAACCGCGCCGGCGGCTGGCGCAAGCTCAAAGCGCTCTAGCCAACGGACCATCACGGGTCAGGCTTCGAGGGCGGCTGCCTGCAGCAGATCCGGAAACCACCATTGCTCGGATACACGCTGACACTGCCACCTCGGTCTCACTAGGCGCAGCCTGTCCTTCAGCGATCTAGAAGGGAGGCTGTCGCGCCACCCCTCGGCGTTCAACCGTCACTGCCGCAATGTCGTCCACGCCGCAGTAGAAGCGCGACTCCTGCTTCCGCCTAATCTCAGCAACGCCGTGGCGATCCCTGGCGTGATTGCTTCCGACGGCGAGCGCTCACCCGACCGGCCGAGCCGGCGTGATCGCAATGCCACGGCCTCGGTTGTCTCGCCGCGGCTGGCGGACGGCTGCTTCAGCCCGGCGACGCAGGAGCCCAGCCACTCAAGGCCGGCGCCATCCGCCGCGCTATTGCCTCTCTACGGCATCGGACGACCCTCCGGCGGGAGCGATCGTCCCGCCTCGGCCGACCGCGCCATCGCGTTGCGCGGGATCCGATCACGCTGCGATCGCCGGTGCGGCGATCGCTTCGATGGGCGTCTCGCCGCGGAGCTTGTTCTCTGCTCCGGCGACCAACCGCAACTCCGGCGGCAGGTGGTGCTAGCCGCGACGGCGTCGCCCCGTTCCTTGGAATTCAGGACCGTTACTATCCTACATGATGAAGCACCTACATCAACGTGAGGAGTTGTTCGACCGCGTTCTGGAGCTCGTCGTCTTGCTGAACGAGGACCTGGAGCGCGGCCTGGGTACGCTGGGCCTGACCCTTTCGCGTGCCCATCTGCTCTGGGAGCTGTGGCAACGCTGGCCGGTCACTCAGCAGGCTCTCGCCGCCGCACTGAAGGTCACTCCACGGGCGGTGACCGGGCTTGTGGACGCGCTCGTCGCCAGCGGCCTGGTCACGCGCGAGCCGCACCCGAGCGACCGGCGGGCGGCGCTCGTGACGTTCACCACGAGCGGCAAAACGCTCATCGCCCAGATGGCGCGCGATCACGAGACCCTCGCACGCTCGCTCTTCGGCCCGATGAGCCAGCGGGAGCTTGACGCCTTTGCCGGAGGACTTGCGGACGTTATCGAAAGGGGTGCTTCTCTCGTTTGAGTGGCTCATCGGAGTGGCGGGTTGATGGTTATGCCGGAGCAGCAGAGGTAGATGAGGGCGATGAGTGCTTGGGGTGAGTGGAATCCGTAGCTGCGGTGGGAGAGGAGACGGATTTTGTTGTGTAGGCCTTCGAGGCGGGCGTTGGTGAGGCCGAGGCGGATCGCGGCAAGGATCCCGGCGCGGTAGCGGCGCAGGGTGCGTGCCAGGCGGAGGAATGGTTTGAGCTTTGAGCGTGAGGCCCAGGCGAGCCAGGCGGCGAGGTGGGCGGGCGCGTCGGCGGGATTCTGGAGCTGGTAGAGGGCGCGGAGCTGTTCCTTGAGCAGGTAAGCGCGGTATAGCAGCCGGTTGGTGGCTTGGATCTGCGCGAGCGCGAGCTGTTGGCGGTGGTCGAGTTTCTCGGGCGCTTTGAGCAGCGCCCAGCGGGCGTGCTTGATCCATACCTCTCCTGCCTTCAGGTGGCCGCCCATGGTGTGGCTGTGCTGGCGGCGGACCTGGTCGACCGCGACGCCGGCGAGCGCGATGACGTGGAAGGGGTCAAACGCGATCTGCGCGTTGGGCAGCGATCGGCGGATCGTGCCGGCGTAGGGCTCTGACATGTCGATCGAGACCGCCCGGATCGAGTCCTTGCGATCGCCCAGCAGCTCGAAGAACTCCTCAAGCGTCGCGCCGGTGCGCCCCGGCGCGCTCCAGATAATCCCGCCGGTCTGGTGGTCGGCGACGTTGGTCAGGAAGCGCATCCCCCGCCGGTAGGAGATCTCGTCGACCCCGATCCGGACGAGGTCCTGAAGTCGGCGCTCGTCGAGGTGATCGGCGACCACGCGGGTGATGATCCGCCCGACCGTCTCCCAGGCGATCCGCAACAGCGCCTGGACTTGGCTCTTAGCCATCCGCTGGGCGCAGAACGCGACCAGATCCTCGAACTCGCGGGTGTGCCTCGCGCCACGGCGCGCCCACGGGACCGCCTCGACCCGCACCCCGCAATCCCGGCAATCCACCCGTCGCAGCTCGTACTCCAAAAAGCAGCGATGGCCGGCTAGATCCAGGTGCCGCCAGCGCCGCCACTGACGGTCGTGCATCCCCCGATACGCCTGCCCGCACCCCGAGCACGCGATCCGGCGACGGCGAAGCCGGACTCTCACGATCACCCCCTCGGCGCTCAGCCGGACCCCGGTCACGCTCGCGCCCCGGAGCGCCAGCAACCTGTTCAATGCCGTAGTGACGCGCACGCCGTCCCTCCTCTGAAGAGCAGCTGTTCTTGACAACCAGCAGCCTTCACCAAGGGCCGGCGGCGCGTCGATGCGTTCCGCGCAACCAGCGAAAAGAACCTCAACGACCCTGAACCCCGTCCTCAGCAGGCAAAACGACCATTCACCGTCAGCTCCGGCGGCCACTCAAACGCGAGAAGACCCTCGAAAGGTTGCGCGTCCACTTGGCGAACGCCAGCTCGACCGGCGCAGGGCGACCGCCGTCCCCGGAAACCCAGCCCACGACTCGCCCTTGCGCGCGCGGAGCTTCGCCCGCGACCGCTTCGAGTCGGTGATCCGCTTCAGCTTAAGGCGCCGCTTCCTGGGTCGCCGCCCAGGATCCCGGCCAAAGCGAGCCGGACCGCCGGTGGCGGTCCGGCCCCCGAATCATCCCCCGGATCGGCCACCTGGCCGATGACTCCGCGCGGGCTGGCGCGCAGTATCGGGCGACGACACCACCGACCCGACCAGCGAAACGACCGGCGATGCCAAACCCGCATCCAACATCGCGCTTGCGCGCCCCGACCGCTCTGACCTCCGTCGGAGCGCCCGCGCGAGAAACTCCCCGAGCCCGCGTCCGGGCGTGCCGGCGCGCTGGGGTACGACCGTCTCGTCGCGGCGTTGCCGCACCTGCCCGGGCGTTGCTCGTTGAGCTGGCGCAGGGCGTCGAGGAGACGTTCCTGGCAGGTGAGACGATCGTGCGCGAGTGCCATTCCGGCCGACCGCTTCTACGTCATCGAGTCCGAGCAGGTCGAGGAGACGCCGTTCTCGCACGAGGCAGACGTGCACGTGCTGACGATGCAGGGCGCCGACTATTTCGGCGAGGTCGGGCTACTCGCGACGCGGACGGCAAGGGTGCGGACGGTTAGCGAGGTCCGCGTCATCAGCCTCGACGGTGCCGAGTTCCAGGCGCTCGTGGACGTGTCGGAGTCGAACGCGACGCAGCTCGGCCGGCTCGTGGACAACTGGATCCGTAGCGAACTTTCCCAACGAACTTGTTCAGGCGCAAAGTCCCGCGATTCGCAACCGATCCAGGCGGCCATCAGGAGGGCCGCAGCCACGTGTGAGAGGGGCCCCTATTACCAACACAAGGGCGCCAAACCACGCAACGAGTTACAGAGATGAGTCACAACCGATCACGGAGGGAAGTGAAAATGAGCCCAAGAGGAGAAGAAAACATGAGACGAATGTTCGTAGTGACGATCGCAGTCGCGGCAGCGATGGCCGGTTTCACCGGGTCAGCGATCGCGGCGGACGGCCAGGGGCTGTGTATCGGGTCAGCGAGCTCGGCGATCAAGCCGGCCTCCGACGGTGAGTGCCCGCACGGTGGGACGCTCGTCGAGGTCGCGACGCAGGGCGAGGTCTCGCACCTTCGCGCCAAGGTGCTCGACTTGGAGAACACCAACTCGGGGCTCTCGGCGCAGGTCGCGACCCTGCACGCCAAGGTAACAGCGCTTGAGGCCAAGCTGTCCAAGGTCAGTTACCAGGACGACGGGCTAAACGGCCGGCCGACACTCAAGATCTCGGGGGCCAATCTGCAGATTGTCAACGGCACGCCCGACACGACGCGGGTGAACGGCCTCGGCAATCTGATCGTCGGCTATGACATCGACGCGGGTCGCGCGACTGGCTCGCACAACATCATCGTGGGCGACCAGCAGACCTTTACCTCCTACGGCGGAATCATGGCGGGTTCGCGGAACGAATTGTCCGCGCCGCGCTCCGTCGTGTTCGGCTTTGGCAACACCGCCGGCGGGGACTCGTCGTCGGTCACCGCGGGTGACTTCAACACCGCCGCCGGCATCGGATCGTCGATCACCGGTGGCGCCTATGGCACCGCCACTGGTGTGGTCTCGTCGATCACCGGCGGGTACAGGAACGCGGTCGGAGGCGAGTGGGTACCGTCAGCGGCGGGATTGCAAATGCTGTCCGCGGAAAATACGCCGCGGTTGGCGGTGGCCAGGACAACGGCGCGCAGGGCGAGAAGTCCTGGGTCGGCGGAGGTGAGAAAAACCATGCCATCGGAGATTGGTCCGCAATCCTCGGGGGCCAGAACATAACCCTAGACAACGCCCACGAGACGAGTCCGTAGGTGAAGGCCGATAGGGCAGCGCCACCGTGCTTCAACTGAGATCTCGACCACGCAGGAGCCCCCCGGGAATCGGAGCCTTCCTCTCTGAGCCTCGTCAATCGCCGGCCGCTTCGACCAACACGAGATAATCGAGCGCCCATCCGCCGCCGGGTCCATGGGTATCCCTGGCAACGGGCTCAGCGTCACGTTCCGGATGCTCCACGCTGGGACTTCAAGAACGACACGATCAGCCGCGAGCAGATCTGGCTCGACGGCGTCGCCGTCGCCGCGCCACTCCTTGCCCCGCAACACGGGGACGTGGCGGCCGAGCTCGCGTCGGTCTAAGACGAGCCTCGCGCGGTCAGGGCGAGTCGCGCACGCTGTTATGCCGGGTACTCATCCTTTCGATAATTGAGTGGCTCGGCGAGCTGTTCGTTGGGCGTCCGGTCGAGGAGGCAGCTGAAGTACGGCGCGACGAACTGGGTCAGGCGCGGACACCGTATAGGCGTGGTAGACGGTCCCGTTTTGCTTCGCGAATGCGATGTAGCTCGGGTTCTCGCGGATCCCGTCCTTGAGGTCAGCGCCGACTTGGGAGGCCCAGAACAGAAGCCAGTCGGGCGGCCTCTCGACCATCTGCCTCACCTCGGGGATCTGCTCGGCCTGCTCCCTGGTCAGCGCCAGCCCGAAGCCCCGCCGGAAGTCGGTCTCGTAGGTCGAAACTTATGGGAACCCCCAGCCCATCCGCTCCTTGTAGGCGGTGAGCCGGTCGATCGGCGCACGCGAGAAACAAATCATGGTCACGTCGCGCTCGTTGAGGTGGGGCAGCGTCGTGGCGTCGAAGCCGTCGGCGAGGTTCGTGCACCCTGGACAGGCGCCGACCGTGTAGTCGGGTCCGTACATGATGTTGTAGGCCAGCAGCTGGGAGCGGCTGTCGAACAGCTCGGCCAGGGTCCTCTTGCCCTCCTGGGTCTCGAACACGTACTCCTTGTCCACCGGGACCCAGGGCAGCTCGCGGCGCTTGCGCTTGATCTCCTCGTCGCGCGCGGCCTGCTCGGCTTCGAGCTTCGCCAGCTCGTCGCGTGCGACCAGCCATTCCTCCCGGGTTCCGACCTTCGGCTCAAGCATCGCTCAACCTCCTCGTAGGTGCCCCCACCACCTAAGCAGACCGGGCAGGCCGGCGAAACTCATCGCCACGACGCGAACCGCACCCGATCGAGCCTGGTCGAAGCGGCCTTGGGACTCTCGGCCCGCGGGCTTCCGCGCCCGAAATCTGCCTCGGTAGGGAGCCCTGCCCCTCGATGGCAGAGACAGGCGGAGCCCGCCTGCGCCTCGCGCCACAAGTGATTGGCTGCCATTCGCAGCTCACTGCCGGTTTCACGAAGGTGAGGCACTCTCGACTCTGCGGCCCGCCGGCCTCAACAGTGCTGCATCCGGACCAGAACCGGCCACGGCGCGGCTCGTCGGGCGCTCGTCGTGCGCCCGGAATCGCCCGCCCTCGCCGAAACCAGGGCCCGCGCTGACGCGTGCAGAATCAACCAGTTGCATATGCAGAGCTGGTCCGGACGCCCCGACGCGCCGCGGCCGACCTCATCGTCCCCGGAAGGTGATCCCCGGCGATCGGAGTGTCGCCTTATGTGAGCCGCCATTTTCAGTGTAAGCGACGTCAAGGAACGGCCCCTGAGTCGGTCCGGCTGACGCGATATGTGAGGCCGCTCGTCGACGTCAACGACGTAAACGACATCAGCCCGACCGCGGCGGGTTCCGCGCGGGTGAGTGCGCGGTGCCCACGCACTCGCCGCGGCTCGCATGATGCCCAGAGGCGTACCTCAGCAAGGAGCGGATGCCCCCCGGTTCGCTGGCCCGAACGGGCGCCCGTGAGTGGCCTGGCGCAGCTCGATGACGTCGGTGACGGCCAGCCACTCACCCTCCCCTCGTTGCGCCGTTGACGTTCCCGCCGGGCCACGGGCCGATCTTGTTCGTTTCTTTCGTACCTCGTCAACGCGTGAGGTCAGCGATCGAAACCCATCACCTCAATGACGACATGTTCAGCACGTCAAACCCCAACAACCGCGGGACGTGACGACATCGACCTCACATAAGGCGACAACGCGATCGCGCGCCCGACGTCAGCGGGGCGGATGAAACCGATCGTCCGGTCCGCGAAAGGCGGACACCCGAGATTGGGCGAATCCGCTCGCCAGCAGCCGCCATGCGTCGCTGAGAACCGGAGCGTCCTTTCCGAGAAGCGAACCTGGGGGCCGATTCCGCCGGAGGCGCATCGCGGTCATCTCTCGGAGCGCGCGTCGTCAATGTTCGTCGGAACGGACGACGTCATGGGCGTCAATGAACGTCTGAACGGAAGACGTCATGGACTCCACAGTGCTCGTCGGCTGTGCCGGTCGGCGTTCATCGCTGGCGACGCTGGCAGGAATCACCGGGCCGGCCATCTCGGGAACACCGGACCGTCTCGGCACGAGCTCCACGATCAGTCGTCGTTGCCGGAGGCCCTCACCACAGACTCCGCTCGAGAGCCTCGCCGACGCCCGGCAGTGCGCGCAACGCGCTCGCCGCGGCCTCGACCGTCGACTGCCCCGGCGCGGCCTTGTACGTGACCGTCTCCTCGCGCCGAGTCCCGTCGGGATCGTCGATCTGGACGACCAGGCTGACCGTCTCATCGTGCGAGTGCTGGCGAGCAGCGAGATACCCGGCAACCGCGCGCAGCGCCCTGGAGGTCACAATCACCGCGACGGTTCTCGTCCCAAGGTCACCATAGCCGCCGACCGGGGGCGACTCCTCCCGAAGGATCGTTGCCTCTGCACCCACATTGTCGACCAACTCGCGCGCATCGGATCTCTGAAGGCCACCGAGCCGCAGGACGAGCCGCTCATCGATCATCGCTCGCTGCCTATCATGCACCATCGACCGCCGGCGCCAGTCGCCACGCAACAGAGCAGCAGCGACGAGCGCCGGGAACGTCTAGCGCGCCCGACCAAGCTCAGCTTGTCGTGCCCTTGGCGAAGCACAAGAGCGAGCTTAGGCGCTCAACGCAAGACAACCGTCGCCGGCGCCCGCCGAATGCTTCTCGCAGCCGCCGCAGGCGCCGGGTGTTGGCTGCCGGCGGCGGCGCGACCCATGCTCTCGTCGCCCAACTCCCCCCGGACAGACGCCTGCCTCGTTCCCAGCTCGGCCCGGGGTCGCGACGCCCACCGCGCTCAATATCGCCCATAACCTGGCGTCGCAGGTCCGACTCGCCGGGCGAATGCTCTGTCGCCTTTGCACTCGTCCCGTCCCGTCGGCTGCGCGATTGCCTTCGTGGACGTCCTGTGTCAACCTCCGAGTGCGTTAGCGGATGTCGACTTGCCGTCAAGCGCTGCGCGCTCGGCCCTGTCGGGCCGCCCTTTGGGTGACGGCGGCGCCGGTCATCCGCTGGGTGGCCGCTAGGTCGGGCACGGGGCCCGACGCAGTGGGAATGGTGACAGTGACGTGTCGTTGCAGCGCGCGGTGACGGGCGGGGTCGTAGGGCACGCGATCCTGCCAGCAGCGCCACACGATTCGGCACCAGCCACGGCCGAGGGTGCGGATCGCGCGGGGGTGGTCGTGGCCGCGACCGATTGCGGCGGCGTAGAGGTCCTGCGCCCACGGGTTATGGTGGCGGCTGGTGTCCGCCAACGTGACGAACGCCTGGCGCAGACGCTTGTTGCATGCCCACCGGAAGCAGGCTGCCCTGCGTTTGCCGGACTCGATCGCGACGGCGGCTTGGCCGGCGTCGGCGGCGAGCGTGTCGCGGGTGGGGTAGCGCCCGCGGCAGTCGCCGATCTCCGCCAACAGTTCCGCGGCCGTGATCACGCTGTTTGGCTGCTTGAACAACGAGAGGAAGATCGGACCGTCGGGGTGCTCGCGGATGGCGGTGGCGATCTGCCGCTCGAGCTGGCGGATCTGCTCGTTGAGCGTCTTGATCATCGTGACCAGCGTGCGCACGAGTTCTCGGCGGGTGCCGAGCTCGAGCTCGCCGACCCGGGCCTCGGGAGCGCGGCGGAGCTTTGCCAAAAGCTTCACGGGCTTCTGGCCACCGGAATATCGCTGGCGCGCCAGGAACGCCTGAAGGCGCTGCTCGCCCAGACCGCGCGCGTCCGCGGGGCTGGGGTAGCGCTCAAGGAACGCGAGCGAGATCTGGCTGTGCAGGCTCGTGAACAGCCCGAGCGGACCGGGCCAGAACCTGGCGAGCTCAGCGCGCAGCTGGTTGACCAGGGCGGTCCTGGTGCCAACCAGATCCTCTCGTGCGCGGGTCAGCGCTCTGAGCGCCTTGGTCTGATCCGAGTCGGGCTCGAGCACCCGGAAGCGGTGATGATCGGTCCGCGCCAGCTCGCACAATACGAACGCGTCGAACCGATCGGACTTCCCGCCCGAGGCGCGGAACCGATCACGCGTCGCCGCGACCTGGTTGGGATGCAACGGCAGGATCCGCAGCCCCGCGTCCAGCAGCCGCTCGACCAGCAGCCCGTCGGGCCGCTCGATCGCCACCAGCGTCACCCCGTGACGCACGAGGGCGCGGCACAACCCCCGCACCCCGGCCTCGTCGTGGGCGAACGTCGCGGCCACGATCTCCTCGCCCGTCTCATCAGCGATTAGCACGTCGTGCTTCTCGGACGCCCAATCGACGCCCGCATAGGTACTTCTCATCACTTCAACTCCATCTTGGTCAGGGGTCTTCACAGCGCCCCGACCGAGAGGTACCGTTGCGGATGCCTATAGACAGGCCCTCAAACCGGGGCTACGTCCTGTTGCCGCTTGCGGCACCTCACCACCGCCGAGAGGGGCTGATCCACGAAAGGCCCTCCACAACGGGGGCAGGCATAGCGAAGCCCTCTCCCGCCGGCGGTCGAGGCAACAACCAGGATGACCTATAGGCATTGCGCAAGCGCGCTCGGCGGCGCCTCCGAATGCCGGCCGGCGCGAATGCAATCGTGCGACCAGCGCCGTGCAAGGACGATCGGCGTGATTCAGATGTCGCCATTGCGATGGCCGACGTACTCACGCCCGAACCGCAAAAGCGATCGCCCAGGGTCTACGTCGCTTCTTTACTTCGGCGGCTGATCAGCTGCGACCTCTCGCAAAGCATGGGGTCGTTCGTCTGCGTCTCACTGTGCGGGATTGGTTGTGCTCGCCGACTAGCACCTCCATCTCGAGAGGTTCCCGGACCGATTACGCAGTGATGATCTGCTTGATCTCAGCGTGGCGCGGCATCGTGTAAGTAGATCCGTCCGCCGATACCCGTGGGGTGTGTGTCCCTCTCAATCAGCCCGGCGTCACAGAAGCGCTTCAGCGTGTGGGCGTGGATGGGCCGTAATTGCTCGCAGCACCTGGCCGATCAAACTCGCAGTACGGGGATCGCGCCGCCAGATCGCACATCACGCGGAGTACGGGATAGTCGCTCGCGAACTGGCGAACCGTGGCCTCAAAACCTTCGGCGCTCGTGTGCCGGAGTGTTTCACGGTTCTGCCTGCTTCAGGTGCTGCCCACCGGAAACCAGGCCTTGGAATCGATGCAGGCGCTTGGTTTGAAGCAGTGCGACGAGGCGGGCGATGTCGGCACGCATATCGTCCAGCGTGATGACCATATCGACGGCCGTAGCGCCCTTCTTCATAGGGATCCTCCAGCCGTAGAAGCGACCATCCCCTTTGGCTTGCCACTGGTTGTGGACGTAGTCGTTCCGCGTGCTCGTGATCGCCTTCGCTTCGGCTAGGAACTCCTTTGCAAACTTACGATCGACTTGCGGGAGCCGGTGAAGCTCCTTCAAAGCCATGTCAATGAGTCGACTGACGTTCAGCTCCGTATGTGCCTGCTGGTCACGCCCGACGAGGTACTGGAGGAAGCCAAGGATCTTGTTCTCAAGGGTCGCGCCCAGCCCGACGATGCGCCCCATGGCTGCGAAGAACTCCTCCGAACGGTTGCCCATGATGTTCAACGGAACGCCATACGCGTCCGGGGTCGCGTCGCCAATCGGATAGTCCTCTTCGGCGAACTCTTCTTGTCGGTCCTCAGCCACGTCCAGAGGCTAGAGGATGGTCCGCGAGACGCTCTCGCGCATCAGCCCACCCGAATGCACACCCGGTCGCTAAGGCGATTCGCCGGCATGATCACGCTGTCGCAGACGGCGTCAAGTTCCGGGTTGCCGATCTGCGTGACGATGAAAGCTTCATCCATGGCTCGATCATGCACCGAGCCCAGGACGGAACGCAAACATACGTTTGTCAGTGAGCATCGAGAACGCCAGTGTTCATCACACGGACCGCTTTTCAGCTTGGTCGGGTGTCGCGGCGGCCCGATTCCACGCCACGCGGCATTTCGCCCCGCAGTACTTGCGCCTGCGAGTTGCGTTTCGCGGCAGATCCTTACCGCAGTACGCACAGTGCCGCGCGCGTCGGTCGATCGCCTGTAGGACCGGGTTGATCTTGCCCGGGACATCGGCCTGAAGCAGCTTCTCGACGATCTCGCGCGCGAGAGCAACTGGCTGTTGGCCCCGTCGGCCGGCTGCCGCTTGTGCCTCGTCCTGAGCAAGGGCGGACTGCACGGCGAGCAGCCCGACGAGCACTCGACCGATGATCACGTCGCTCTCGCTGGCCTCACGGCCGGAGATGGTCTCAGGCGCCGACGACGGCGCGGACAACACTCGTATGGCACGGGGAGGCCTGTCCGTCAGGTCAGTGGAATGGCCGCCCGCTCGTCCGGGCGGGCGTCCTCAAGGGTCTCGGTGAGCCGCCCGCGCGCGCCCTGTCCCGCCAGGTCGAGCTTGCCGTAGGCATGTGTCAGATGCGTCTCTACAGTCTTGACGCTGAGCCACAGCTCCTGTGCAATCTCGCTGTTGCTGCGGCCTGCCGCGGCCAGCCGGGCGATACGCAGCTCGCTGGCCGTGAGTGACGCCACACCAGTGACCGCCTCTCGCCTTGGTCGCGCCCCGGCGGTGCGTAGCTCTTCCCGGGCGCGCTCCACGAGGCGCGGGGCGCCGCAGCGGTGGGCAAGCTCCAGGCCGGCCGACAGCTGTCGTCGGGCTTCGGTGCGATGGTGGTCGCGCCGCAGCGCGGCCCCCAGCTCGACCAACGCCCGGGCGTGCTCCAGCCGGGCTTCGGTGCGCTCCAGCACGTTCACCGAACGCTGCAGGGCCCGGATGCCGTGTGAGCCCGGGCGCAGTATGCCGGCCGCTCGCAGTGCGATGCCATATGGTCGGGGCAGTCGGGTCCCGCGGGCGAGGGCGAGCTCCTCGGCGACCAGGCGCTCTGCTTCGCCGCGGGCCTCCAACGGCAGCGCCAGGGCCAGCGTCGAGCGCCAGGACGACATCGCCGGCCCCACGCGTAACGCCGCGCACGTCCGCGCGAAGGCCTGAAGGTCTGCCACCGCTGGGGCGCGCTTGCCTTGGGCGAGCCTGATTCGGCCGCGAGCGCCGAGGAGCATTGCGCCGGACCAGGAGGCCAGAAACGCGGCCTCCAGCTCCATCGACTCCATCATTGCCGCGACGTCGTTGAGCGTGGGTCGCTCCAGAATCGCGTCCTGGAAGAAATCGAATGCGGTCGTCAGCATCATCGGCATGCCCGCCTGCGCCACCATCTCGAGGCCGGCGCGAAGCTCGGCCTCGGCTTCGCGGAGCTGGCCGCGCCGGTTCAGTACGTAACCGCGGGCGCCTAGCGCGCTGGCCGCAGCGACCAGCGAGCCGACCTCACGAGCGTTGCGCGCGAGCTCGTCGGCGGCAGCGAGAACGCGATCGTATTCGTCGACGGACGCGAGGGCCAGGAGGACTTGCATCGAAGCGAACGCCCCGGCTCCGCGCTCGGCGAATAAGCGACCCCCGCGCAGCGCCCGCTCTGCGAGCGCCACGACCTCCGCCGCCCGGCCATCGTGAATCGCGGCGGCCGCGGCGAGCGTCGCGTCCAGCGCGCGGGCGGGCCAGCTATCGCTCGTGGTCAAGGTCAGCAGCCAGTCGCGTTGGGCCGCAAACTCGTCGGCGAGCTGCGAGTCGTACAGACAAGCCACCGCCCACAGCGCGCGGACCTCCAGGAGGATTTCTGGTTCGTCGCTGGCTAACCGCCGCAGGGCGGCGCGGAGTACATCGCGCATCCGTTGCCATTGCCCGGCGTTCGACAGGATCTCGGCCAGCGCCCCGGCTACACGCGCGTACTCCGCCGGCTTCTCCACGAGGGTCAGCGCTTCACTCAGATGATCGACCGCCGCCACGTCCCGGTTGGCGGCCTCGGCAAAGCCCAGCTCGGCCAGTAGAGCCGCGCGTCCCGGCTGCGGCGCATCCTCGTCCAGGGCCCGTGCGAAGAGGCGAACCGCGGTGTCCGGCGCGGCCATTCCTAATGCTTGGCGCGCGGCCTGGGCAAGGGTGGTGGCGATCGTGGCCGAACCACTAGGCCGCACGGCGGCTAGATGAGCGGCGATTGCCGCGACCGGTGCGCTCTGGCGACGGAGGATCTCGGCGGCGGTCTGGTGCGTCGCGTCACGTTCGGTGACCGACAGGCGGTCGTAGACCGAGCGGCGAAGCACCGGGTGGACGAACTCGAACGGATCCTCCGTGGCGAGCACGTCGATCCGCTTCAACCGCCGGGCGATGTCGGCCGCTCGGTCCTCGTCGAGGCCCGCCAGCTCGGCCGCGGTGCGCAGTCGGCCTCCGTCATCAACTACCGCCATCGCGCTGAGCAGCGCCATGCCCTCAGGAGCCACGCGGGTGACCCGGCGCGCGAGCCGGTCGCCCAGGGAGGGCACTGCCGCCGCGTAAGCGTCGTCGGGGCTGACCCGGTGAGGCGGGAGCGTGCGCAGGAGCTCGTGGAGGTACAGCGGGTTCCCGGCGCTCGCAGCATGACATGCGGCACACAGCTCCGCGGACGCGCCCGGGATTCTGTCTCGCACCAGTTCGGCGGCAGAATTGCCGCTCAGCGCCTTCAGGGTCATGCGCCTGGCCCCCGGTTGATCGGTCAGCTCGTCGAGCAGCACGAGCGGCGTACCCGGCTCGGACGGGCGCACGGCCATGACGAGCGCGATGCTGGCGTTCCCGATCCGCGCGGTGAGATAGCTGAGGGCCCGCAGCGAGGGGGGATCGACCCAATGGAGGTCGTCGATGGCCAGCATCAACGGCGTCTGGGCGGCCAGGTTCAGCGCGAGCCAATGAATGCCATGCAGGACGGCGAAGCTGCCACCGGCCCGATCCACCCGGGCCCGGCCATCGGCCTCCGGAGCGATCACCCAAGCGGCCGGGGCAGCCGCGGCGGCCAGCAACCGAGCGCGTTCAAGCTCCGTGGCGGCGGCCAGACACGGCTCGAACAGCCGGCGGATCGTCCCGAATGCGAACTCCCGCTCGAGCTCGTTGCCACGCGCATCGAGGACACACATCCCGGCGGTCGCCGCCTGCTCGCGGGCGACCCCCACGAGCGAGCTCTTGCCGGCTCCCGCTGGCCCCTCCACCACCGTCAGGCTGCCAGCGCCCCGCATCGCATCCCCGATCGTATGGTCGAGGGCACGAAGCTCCGTATCACGTTCCAGGAGGATCACATCGCGTTTAGGAAATCTTAAGGGTAGCCCCCCGAGGCGCCGCGACGGGCGAGGTGTCACTGTGCCAATCGTGAGGGAGAGGCCTTATGTGGCGGGGTTGCTGGCAGGGTTCCTACTCGGTGCGGCGCTGTGCCTCGGGGTGCCCGTGGCGTCTGCCGACTCGCCTCAGTTCGCCGATTGGACCGACATCCCCAGCGCCACGACGGCGACCGGGACGCTGCTGGGCGCGTCGATATCGCTGTCGGGCTCGCACGTCTTTCCGACGCCGATCAGCAGGCTGGACGGCACCTGGACGTTCTTTGACGGCCCCGACTTCACCCCGCCGCTGGCCAAGACCGACCTGATTCAGATCGGCGGGCTCCCGGGAGATTCCTACACCCTGCAGTTCGGCGCACCGGTCAAGGACCCGGTCCTGGAGATCGGCTCCCTGGCGGACAAGATCGGCTTTCCCGCCGGAACCCAGATCACCAAGCTCAGCGGCCAAGACAGCTTCACGGTCGCGAACAACGTCGTCACCGGCACGTTGAATCCCGCTCTCGGGCCCGACGGCGTCAACGACTCCAACGGAACGGTCCAACTGACAGGCACCTTCACGTCGATCCCGTTCACGGTCGACCCGACTTACGTCCTGGGCTCCGAGGACGGGATCCTGGTTCAGGTCGGTGCGTCAGCCGCTCCGCCGCCGCCTCCGACTGTCACCTCGGTGCAGCCGGTGAGCCCCCCGGCGGCCGGCAGGCCGATGATCCTGCATGCCCTGCTGAGCGGACCGGTACAGAAGCTGCTGTGGACCGTCGGCGGCAGATCGCTTGTGGGGCTGGCGGGGGAAACGTTCCTGCGCTTCCGGCCTCCGCCCGGACCGACGCCGGTCACCGTCCGCGCCGTCTCACGGTCGGGGCGGATCGGACCTGCCTTGAGTCAGACGATCATCGGCCCGCCACCGGTTTCGGGAGTACTTGGAGCGCGAATCCAGAGCACTCTCGGAAGGACCCCGGGGGTGTTCGCCACCGGCCCATCAACGCTCATAGGCCACAGTGTGTTGACCCAGGTCGAGTGCGCTCTCTTCCCGACGACGGTGACCTCGGGCGCGCTACAGATACGGGGCTGCCTGCGGCCGGTGCAGTCGCTCGACGACATCCCCGCTGCCGACCGCGGGATCATCGAGAACCTCGCGAGGCAACTGCAGATCACCACCGACGCTCAGGCGATCGACACTGCCATCAGCCTTACCGACGCCTACCAGAGCAGAGGAGCCGTGCAGGTCAACGGAGTGACGCTCACGCCCCAGAACGGCGCCGCGATCGTGATCTACCCACAGGCGAACTCGATCGCGAGCTCCGACGCGAGTCTGAGCGTCGGTGGGCTCACCACCGGCACGATCAAGCTCGGCTCACCGCACGCGTTCGTGATCAGCACCCGGCCGGACTTCGGCGGGGTCAACCTCGGCACGTTCGCGCGACTCGCGGGGGGGCTCGACAGCATCGGGGCGTTCAAGTTCGCGGGCGACGTCAGCGTGAATTTGGTCGGTGGCGGCGCGGTCATCACCGCCAGCCTCCAACTGCCGGACTTCCTGAAGCTCGGCGGCGTCGACTTCCAGGGTCACGTCACGCTGCACGCGAACAACGATCGAGGACTCGTGGTCGACAACACCACGATCGGCCCGCTGAACGCCGAACTGGGCGGCCTCTCGGTACAGCAGTTCACGATCAGTTACAACCGGGCCGGCGACGAGTGGCGTGGACAGGGCAGAGCCTGTGTCCTCGGCGGCACTTGTCTCGACATGATCCCGCCCAACGGGAGCGTCGTCATCCGTAACGGCCAGCTTAGCTTTGCCGGCGCCAGCCTGGGTTTCTCGCCGCCCGGAATTCCACTGTTCCCCGGCGTGTCCCTGGAGCGAATCGGATTCGGCGTGGGCCTCAATCCAACCCGGTTTACGGGCAACGCCCGCATCGACGCGCTTCAAATCTACGCCATCGACGGGCGACTCGTGCTCGCGTTCCCAACCGCCGGGCAGGCGTACTTCCTCGACCGCAACGAGGTCGGCGGCGGGTTCCCCGCCAGCTTCTACGGCCGCCCCTACTACACGCCGACGATCGGGATCACGGCCGACGCCTTCCTGAACGTCCCGGTGATTGGGGACGTCAAGCTCGGCAACGGCTACTTCCTCTACAACTACCCCGACTACCTCGCGTTCGGAGGGGGCACCAGCCAGTCGTTCGGGGGCGTGATCTCGATGGAGGGATCGCTGGACGGAGCCTTCAAGGCGAGCACCAGACAGTTCCGTCTCGGCGGACACGTTCGAGGCTGCATCATCGGGGTGATCTGCCGCGGCGCGACCGGTGTGATCTCGAGCCACGGCGTTGGAGCGTGCCTCGAGGTCGGGCCGGTGAACATCGGCGGCGGGGTCGTCTACCGGCCGTTCGAGATCAAGGTCTGGCTGCTGGACGGCTGCAAGTGGTCCCGCTTCGACGAGATCAGTCTCCGGGCTTCCGACGCAAGCGCGACCCGCGTCGTCCGGATCGCGCCCGGCAGTCCGAGCCGGATGATCCAGCTCATGGGAAGCACCGGCGCGCCGCAGGTGAAGGTCACAGGCCCGGGCGGTCAGGCACTGCAGAGCAGCGCGACGTCGGGCTTCGTCAACAAGGGCGCGATCCGAATCCTCCGCTCAGACCAGCTGAAGCTGACCGCTGTCGGACTGCAGAATCCGCACCCGGGCGTCTACCGGATCGAGCCGTTACCGGGATCGTCATCGATCAAATCCTTCGGGGAGGCGAGCGACCCGCCCGACGCCCAGGTGACCGCGAGCGTCCAGGGAACGGGCGCCCGGCGAACGCTCGTCTATGACATTCGCCGCCGGCCCGACCAGCGCGTCACCTTCTCCGAAGTCGGCGGCGGCAGCACCGCCACGATCGGAACCGTGAACGGCGGCGGCCGCGGTCAGCTGCTCTTCTCACCCGCCCCGGGTACAGGCGTGCGCCACGTCATCGCGCAGTTCGAGCTCGCCGGGCTTCCCGCGGAGAGCCTGACGGTTGCCCGCTTCTCGCCGCCGTCGCCGAACCTCGCGAGCCCCCGCGGCCTCGTCCTCCGCCGCCGCGGGAACACCCTGCAGGTGCGCTGGTCCGGCGTGCCGGGCGCTACCGCCTACGACATCGTCGCGACGCCGACAGACGGGGTTGTGCAGATGGAGCAGAGCCGCACGCTCGACACCACGATCCGCCGGATCGCCCGCTTCAGCAGCGGCGTCGTCAGCGTCCGCGCGGTTGCTTCGCTACGTAACGGCGGCGCGACGGTGGCTCACTTCCGCGCCATCGCGCGGCGTCCAACCAGCTTCGGACCGCTTGCGCACTGCCGCGGCACGGCGAAGCTGGTTTGCAGGTAGCCGCAGACCGCTCGGAACGGTCTGCGCGCATACAAACTCGCTCCGATCACCGCCAACGACGACGGCTACCACCCAGGTCACGTCACGGTGACCGTAACCGTCGAGCTGGTGGCGTGGCCGAATCGTCCGATCGCCGCAATCGAGACGCGGTAGACAAACCTCCCGGCGGCCTTAGTCCTGACTTTGAACGTGTACTTGCTCGCCGCGGTCAACTCGGCGGCGGTGACCTTCACCCACATCCCGCCGACCTGGCGCTGAAGCTGGACGCGCTTGCCCTCGTCGTTCGGGGCGACCGCGCCGGTGAAGGTCACGATCATCCACCTCGACCCGCTCGCCGACCGGCTCCTGCACGCGACGATACCGGCGAGTCGAGACGCCGGCCAGCATCCGCTCGAGCACAACGTCCTCCAGCTGGTCGCGCTCAGCGAAGTGCTCATACGTCCGGACGGCCACCTCTGACTCGCCATCCGCCGTGCGCACCCGCGGACGCTCGACCGCGACACGCCGCCCGCCCAACGTCACCTCCCCGGTCTCATGCCCATGACGGACCGCGGTGCGATCCGGGTTCCACTTCCCCTTCGGCCCGACGAGCTCGTCGACCTCCTGCTCCAGCAACTCCCGCAGCACGCCCAGCCCAACCTCCACCGACAACGCCAACAACCCCTCCCTCGCAGCCCCGACCAGCTGCCCCAGCGCCTCCTGCACACGCCCCGGAAGGGCGCCCTCATCGCCGGTCGCCTGCACGACCGCTACGGTCTGACTCACGGCGGTTCCTCCTTAGATCTTTGCCGGATCGCCCATCACGCCCCCACTCAGAGCGGACGGGTCGGAGGGACCGCCGCCACCTCAAAGTTCCACGAGCCCCGGGACAACCTCCGAGCGGCAGCGTTCGCAATCCGCGACCGGCTGCACGCAGCGCAGAACGAGTTCTACCGCGACGGCAACGACCGCGCGCTCGGGGCATTGTTAGACCCAGACATCAGATGGCCGGTCCCTGGCTCTTGCCCGATCGCTGGCACCTACCCCGGTCTTGACGAGGTGGTTGCTTACTTCGCTGACCGCCGTGACCGCGCGACGGGCGCCTTTCGGATGCATCGCCGCGACGTGCTCACCGAAGAGGGCCCGCGTCTCGCGCTGACCGATGGAACAGCGTCAATCTCCGGCGCCCAACATGCGTCGCCGACCGCAGCGTCTTCTCGTAGAGGATGTTCTCGCGGGCACTAACGCGCACGCGCGATCGACCTCGTGGTAGCCGGCGCTCAGTGTTTGGGCATAGTGCGGGGGAGCCCGAAGTGGGGGAACACGCTGCTGTCGGCGAAGAAGGTGATCTCGGCGATGTTGCTTCCCGCGAGCGTGAGCACCATCAGCCCAGAGGCGCGCGCGATTTCTGTTTGCGGGCAGGGGATGTAGCAGCCGAAAGCGGGTTGACCGTTGGCCCGGGTCGGCACGAGCCGCAGCGGCGTCTGGTGGAGCGCGCCGCGCACCCGTAGGAAGTTTCCGATCGCCGCACCGCCTTGGTATTGGTAGGGGTAGGGCGGCATCGTCAGCCAGGCATCGTCGGTCAGCAACGCGACGACAGTGTCGATGTCGCCGTCCTCGATCGCGTCCGCGAACTGCCCCACCACCTCGCGCTCGCGCCGGGAGTTAGGCAGCGGCGCTCGGTCGCGCGTGGCAGCGGGCAAGCGGCTCTCGAGCGCGGCACGGGCGCGTCGCAGCAGACTGTTCACGGCGGCTTCGCCGGTGTCGAGGATCGCGGCCACTTCTGCGGCGCGGAAGCCGAGGACGTCGCGTAGGACGAGAACGGCCCGCTGCTGCGGTGAGAGATATTGCAGGCCGGCCACGAACGCGAGGGCTGTCGCTTCGCTGTGCTCGTAGCGGGCCTCGGGCCCGGGTGCGTCGTCGGCGATTGCGTCGATCAGCGCGTCGGGGTAGGGCTCGAGCCAGATCGGCTCTGTGATGCGGCTGGGCGTGGGCGGATCGTTCAACTGTTCGAGGCGCTGTGGCCGGCGCGCGCTCGCGCGCAGCGCGTCCAGCGATCGGTTGGTGGCAATTCTGTACAGCCAGGTCCGGATCGAGGCCCTCTCGGTGAACTGGTCCAGTCCGCGCCAAGCGGCCAGCAGTGTCTCCTGGACCAGGTCCTCTGCGTCCTGGGTCGAGCCGACGATTCTGTAGCAGTGCAGCTGGAGCTCATGCCGGTGGGGGTCGGTGAGTTCACGAAACGCGTTCTCGTCCCCGGCCCGGGCCAGCGTGATCGTGCGTTGGGTCATGTCCGCATCCTCGCATTGAACCTCTGGTTGTTGGCCAACGCTTTATAGACGTCGCGGGCGGCGGAAATTCGTCGCTGAATTTCGCGACATCCCGACGCCCACAGAGGTGATGACCACAACGAGCAACACCGCATAGGAGGCCCTAATGACAATCACAGACAAACCAGTTCTGCTGACCCCAAATATCAACCGCTGGCGCGCGTTCGCGCTGTTGGCGGTGTCCTTCTTCATGGTGGTCATCGATCTGACGATCGTCAACACGTCGTTGCCGACGATCGGCCGGGATCTGCGCTTCAGCGAGACAAGCCTGCAATGGGTGGTGACCGCCTACTCGCTCACGTTCGGCGGCTTTTTGCTGCTCGGCGGGCGCGCCGCGGATCTGCTTGGCCGCCGCCGGGTCTTGATGCTCGGCCTGTCCGTGTTCACAGCGGCTTCGCTGGCGTGCGGACTCGCGACCGGCGAGGCGTTCCTGATCGGAAGCCGGGCGGTTCAGGGTCTGGGCGCGGCTGTCATGCTGCCCTCCGCCCTGTCGATCGTGATGAACATGTTCCAAGAGGGCGCTGAGCGCAACAAGGCGCTCGGGATCTGGGGCGCGCTCGGTGCCACCGGCGCGACCGTGGGGCTGATCACCGGCGGGGTTCTCACCCGCTACGCCGGATGGCAGTACATCTTCTATCTAAACGTCCCGATCGGGGCGGCCGCGCTGGCGCTCGCACCGCGGATCGTCCCCGACAGCCGGCTCGCCACGACGCGCCGGCGGTTCGACGTGCTCGGCGCGATCTCCGGCACAGGCTCGCTGGTGCTGCTCGTCTACGCGATCTCCCAGGCACCGCAGTACGGCTGGGGCGCCACGAGAACGATCGCGGTGCTCGCGGCGTCCGCGGCCCTGCTCGTTGCGTTCCTGGTGATCGAGCGCCGGGTCGAGTCGCCGCTCTTGCCGCTGTCGATCTTCCGGCTGCGCACCCTCGCCGGCGCGAACACCGCGGGGCTGCTGTTGGGTGGCAGCTTCTTCGGGTTGTTCTTCGTCGGCACCCTGTACATGCAGCAGGTGCTTCACTACAGCGCGCTGCAGAGCGGGGTAGCGTGGCTGGCCACGTCATTGACGTCGATCGCGCTCGCCGGTCTCTCGCAGCTGCTGGTGACCCGCGTGGGAGCTAAGGTCGTAATGGCGATCGGGATGACGCTGATCGGCGCGGGCGTGATCTGGGCGACCCAGGTGCCCGTCCACGGGCACTACCTGGCCAACCTCGCGGGCCCGATGGTGGTCGCCGGCGCCGGGACCGCGTTCGCGTTCATCCCAGTCTCGATCGCCGCGCTCGCGGGCATTCAGGAGCACCAGGCCGGGCTCGCGTCCGGGCTCTTGAACACCTCCCAGCAGCTCGGCGGAGCAATCGGGATCGCGATTGCCTCAGGCGTCGCAGCGAGCCACACCAAGACGCTGGTCCATACCGGCAACGCCGCACCCACGGCGCTCACCGGCGGCTTCCAGGCCGCGTTCTGGGTACTCGGCGCGATCGCGCTCCTCGCCCTCCCCGCGATCTTCGTGCTCATCCGCGGCGACGAGCTCACAGACGCCGTGGCCAAGACCACGGTCCGCGAGCCCCAGCCAGCACTCGCTGGCGCCGAGTGACCCCTCAACACCAAGCCCGATCCCAAACCGCAAAGGAGACGCAACGATGTCCACGTCAACGCCAAACACCACCGAGGCCCGGCACCAAGCCGCTGCTGCTCCGAGCCGTGCGGGGCGTGAACCGGAAGTCGCTGGCACGGTACCATACCGCCGACAAGGGGCACTCTGTCGGAGCCGGAGACCGCCCGCGACGGGAATGACGAAATGCCTCGAGAGTTCATCGGCAGCGATCGTCTGACCCACGCCGTGCCGTATCACTATGCCGTCCGCGATTGTCCGGGTCAGTCTCCGGGTTAGAGTCGGGCTCTTCTTGGGAACACCCTGCGAAGGAGGGGCCTGCCGTGCCGTGGCTTTCGGACAGCTTTGTTTATCCCCTCGCAGTTCCGATACCCGGCGGCGGGTACCACCTGCGGCCGATTACCCCGGCTGATACTGAGCTGGATTATCAGGCCGTGATGAGCTCTCCGGCGCGGTTGTGGTCGCTGTTCGGAGAGGTGTGGGGGTGGCCGAAGCCCGACATGACTACCGAGAGGGACCGCGCCGACCTGGTGCGCCACGAACGCGAGATGCAAGCCCGCCACTCGTTCAACTACGCCGTGTTCAACGAAGGCGAGACTGCCCTGCTCGGCTGCGTCTACATCGATCCGCCGTTGCGAGCCGGCGCTGACGCGGAGATCGCCTGGTGGGTCGTCGACGAGTACTGCGAGAGTAATCTGGAGCAGCGTCTGGACCGCTTTGTACCTGCGTGGATCTCGGCGGCGTGGCCATTCCGTCAGCCGCGGCACCTTGGACACGACATTGCATGGAGCGAGTGGCGGGCCCTCCCGCCGGCGCCAGATTGAGCGCCGCAGCGGACACGTCCAAGACAGGCTCAGGTGTTGAGGTCCGTATGGCCGGCTTGAGTGCGGCCCGAGGGCAGATCATGAAAGCTCGCTCCGGCGGCGGCCCGCGGTGGGTTGGTGGCCGTTTGGTTGCTGCCGTTCGCTCCTTTGTGTCATCGCTCCCGGCAGGCGCTACGAGATCCGGACTTGCGGCCAGGCGAAGACGTTGTTGACGATCGATCGACCCAACCAGCTCGCTAATTTGATCGCAGACTTCGCTCACGCGAGCGCGATCGGACGGGCTGCATAAATCCAAAAGACTTCCCGGCCCGACCCCTCGACCCGATAATTCGGTTGTGAGCGTCGCGGCCGGCGAACCGAGGCTCGTGCTTCTGGGGACGAAGCTTGAGCCTCCTCTGCCTCGGGAGCTTGTTCCGCGGGACGGGCTGGTTCAGGCGTTGGGGGCTGGTCTGGTGCGACCGCTGACGGTGATCCGAGGTCCGGCTGGGAGCGGCAAGTCGCTGCTGATGGCGCAGTGGCGGTTGGCGGCACTGCGCGACCGTAAGGTGGCGTGGCTTTCGTTGGACGAGGGTGACAACGAGCCCGTCAGGTTCTGGAGCTACGTGATCGCGGCCTTGCGTTCGGTGCTTCCGGAGTTTGGCGAGAGGCCGTTGTCGTTGCTGCGGGCTCCGGGTGTCGATCTGATGGACGAGGCTGTCCCGGCCTTGATCAACGAGCTTCTCGAGACGGCCAGTGACACCGTGCTTCTGCTCGATGACTACCACGTGATTAAGCACGAAGCGATCCATGCGGGCATGGGGTTCCTGTTGGAGCACGTGCCGGGCAATCATCGCTTCGTGATCGCCTCGCGATCAGAGCCGCCGCTGCCACTCGCGAGGTGGCGCGCGCGTGGAAGTCTCAGCGAGATCGATCCCGAGCAGCTGGGCTTCTCCGAGCCCGAAGCCGAGTACCTGCTGAACGAAGTCCACGAGCTCGGTCTGGCGGTGAAGACAGTGAGCCGCGTTCATCAGCGCACCGAGGGTTGGGCCGCGGGGCTGTACCTGGCGGCGCTGTCGCTGCGCGGTCGTCGCGATGCGGATGAGTTGATCGCTGGATTCTCGGGAGGCGATCGCCGGATCGTGGACTACCTGGTCGGGGAGGTGCTCGAGCAGCAGTCGGATGCGGCGTTGAGGTTTCTCCTGCGCACCAGCGTGCTCGAGCGGTTCTGCGCACCGCTGTGTGAGGCGGTCACGGGTGCCGGCGGAGCGTGGGAGATGCTTGACAGAGTCGAGCGCTCGAATTATTTCCTGATCCCGCTCGACCCGAGGCGCGAGTGGTATCGCTACCACCATCTGTTCGCCGAGTTGCTCCGTCACGAGCTCGAGCGGAGGGAGCCCGGATCGTCCGTTGAGCTTCGTCGCCGTGCTGGTCGGTGGCTCGCCGATGCCGGGATGATCTCGGAGGCCGTCCCCCACCTGGTCGCAGCCGGGGACCTCGACCAGGCTGCCGATTTGATCGCATCGCACGGGGCGGCGTTCGCGACCGGCGAGCGAGGTATCGGGCGGGCGCTAACCGTCGCTGAATGGTTCGACGCGCTTCCGGCCCAATACGTCGTCGCGGACGCTCGCTTATGCGTTGGCAGGGCCGGCGTGGCATTGGCGCTCGGTCGCCACGATGAGATCCTTCCGTGGCTGGATCGCGCTCAACAGGCACCGAACCACAGGCTCGAGCGCGAGCCGACGTTCGCGTCGCGAGCGACGGTGCGGCGGGCCGCTGCCTGGCAGTTGCTCGGCGACGTGCGCCTCAGCAGAGAATTAGCGCAACAGCTCATGCCGCTCGACGGCAGCTCGCGCGACCACGCGCTTGCTGGGAGCCTGCTCGGAGAGACCGCCCGATGGCTCGGCGACGACGCTGCGGCGGTCAATTTCCTCACTCGGGCCGCGCAGCTTGGCCGCGAGCTCGATCCGGTCACTGCCGTAGCGGCGTACGGAAATCTGGCGCTGATCGCCGCTGAGCACAACGACTGGCAGACATGCGACGTCAACGTCAAGACCGCCTTCGACCTGATCGCCGAGTCGGAGCTCGAGGAGTACTGGATGGGGTCGTTCGCGCACCTCGCAAACGGGAGGCTGCTGGCCAAGCAGAGGAAGATGACCGAGGCGCAGGCAGAGCTCACGCGGGCGGTCATCCTCGCGCGACGCGGGGTCGGGGTAGTCGGGTTGGCATACGCGCTCATCACTGTCGCCGAGGCGCGCCGGGAGCTCGGCGACCGCCGCAGCGCGATTGAGCTGGTGCGAGAGGCGGGAGAGTTGAGCGCTAACGCCCCCGACCCCGGGACCGTCGTGCCGCGCTTGCTCGACCGAGCCGAGCGCAGCCTTCGCCTCGTCTCCGAGCCACAGGGTTCGCGGCTGGTCGCAGTCGAGGAGCTGACCGTCCGGGAGGCCGCGGTCCTCAGGCTCCTGCCCACTGGTCTCTCGGCGCGGGAAATCGGCCAGGAGCTCGGCGTCTCGCTCAACACGGTCAAGACGCACAGCAAGAACCTCTACCGGAAGCTCGGCGCGACCGGCAGGCGCGAAGCGGTCGCGCGCGGCCGCGAACTCGGCCTGCTCTGACCTCAGCGCGAGAAGCGGCTCACCCGGGGTGAGTCAGATCGGAGTGAAGACAGCTCACCCCGCCTGGTCCGATCCTCGGCTCATGAGTCATCCATATTTGAACATGCTGCTTGCCCGGGCTCGGACGGACGATCTCTACCGAGACGCCGCCGTCGCGCGGCGGGCCGCGGAAGCCCGACGAGCCCCGCACCCGCGCCGGTCTGCGAGGGCGCGGGGTCATCGGCGCGCCGGTCTGTCGACCGAGCTGGCTACCCCCGCGCAGGCGGTGACACTCCGGCGCTACTCGGCCGAGGATCATGATCCGCTTGCCCGTCTCGCGTCGCTCGATTGCTCCAAGGCTCCACCTCAGCCCGTGGTCGTCGCTGAGGTCGGGGGTGAGCTTCGCGCGGCCTTGTCGCTGAACGATCGCTCGCTCGTAGCCGATCCCTTCCATCTGACCGGGGGCGTAGCCGACTTGTTGCGTGCTTACGCGCGGCAGCTCGATCTACAGACGCGCAACAGCGCTGACTCGTCGAGCAGTTCGCCCGCCACGTTGTGCGCTGAATGTGGGCTCCCGTGACGCTCATCCAATCAACCCTTCCCCGAGGACAAGCCATGAAGCGCAAGCCTCTGATCCTGGTCTCGCTGCTGCTGGCGGCATTTGTGATCAATCTCGACACGACGATCGTCAACGTCGCGTTGCCGTCGCTCGTGCGCCAGCTGCACGCGTCGGACTCGCAGCTGCAGTGGGTCGTTGACGCATTCAACTTGCTGTTCGCCGGTTCGGTGCTCGCAGCGGGCAGCCTGTCTGACCGGTTCGGGCGCAAGGGAATGCTGCTCGGCGGCCTGTCGGTGTTCGGTCTGGCGAGCCTCGCGGGTGGGCTGATGGACACTCCCGGTCAGCTGATCGCGGCGCGTGCGGTGATGGGTGTGGGGGCGGCGATGGTGTTCCCGTCAACATTGTCGCTGCTCACCAACGTGTTCACCGAGCGGGGCGAGCGCGCCCGGGCGATCGGCTTGTGGGGCGCGATCACGGGCGTGGCGATCGCGCTCGGGCCGATTGTCGGCGGCTGGCTGCTCGAGCTCTCCGAGTGGCGCAGCATCTTCTTCGCGATGGTGCCGATCGCCGCCATCGCCGGCCTCCTGACCGCGCGTTACGTTCCGACCTCGCGTGACCCGCACGCGCGGCGCACCGACCGGGCCGGGTTCGCGCTGTCGGCTTCGACGATTGCGCTGCTGGTCTACACGATCATCGAGGCCCCGACCCAGGGCTGGGGCAGCGCACGGACGCTCGGCAGCTTCGCCGTGACGGCGGTGCTGGCGGCCGCGTTTGTGGCCTGGGAGCACCGCACCGAGCAGCCGATGCTCGACCTGAGCCTGTTCCGCAACCCGCGGTTCACCGCCGCAAGCGCCTCGGTCGCGATCTCGTTCTTCGCGCTGTCCGGGTTCATCTTCCTGGTCACCCAGATGTTCCAGTTCCTCAAGGGCTACGGCCCGCTTTCGACCGGCGTACGCCTGCTGCCCGTCGCCTCATTCGTCGCGATCTCCTCGATCCTCGGCACCAAGCTCGCCGTCCGGTTCGGCACGAAGCTGATCGTCGCCTCCGGGCTGTTCTTGATGGCGGCGTTCTACCTGTGGGTCTCCACTTCATCAGTCACGACCGGCTACGGGACCATCGCCGCGCAGATGGTCGTTCTCGGGACGGGCATGGGCCTCACCAGCGCGCCCGCAACCGAGGCGATCATGGGCGTCGTGCCGAAGGCCAAGGCCGGCATCGGGTCGGCGGTCAACGACGCCACGCGGCTGCTCGGCGGAACGCTCGGCGTCGCGCTGATCGGCAGCGTGTACGCCTCGCTGTACGCCAGCCGGCTCGCGGCGATGCTCCCGATCAGGCTGGCGGCCGGGGTCGCGCGGACAGCGCACTCATCTGTCGGCGCTGCCCTCACCGCCGCGGGCAAGTTGGCGTCCGCTGGCCATCCATTGCTCGCGTCGGCCGTCCACGCCGCCGCCAGCGCGGCCTTCTTTCACGGTTTCCAGGCTGCCGACTACCTCGCCGCCGGCGTCGCCGCCGCAGCCGCCGTGATGGCGCTGGTGCTGCTGCCTGCCTACCCGACGGTCAGTACCGACGACGCGCCGGAGACACACGCGCTTGGCTCGCCCGCCATCGCCGCGGCCCGCGGCTGACCGTAGCCCCAGCCCATGGAACATCAAGACACCACCAAGGAGACGGACGCGATGACCATCAACCCCGCCAGCGGACTTGTGCGACAGGCCGTGGACGCCGACCGGCGCAGCTCACAACACCGGCGCCCGCGCTGGAGGCCGGCTGCCCGCGTGAGCGCGACCGTGAGCGCGCTCGCCGCCACGATGCTCGCCGTCGCCGTCGCCGGCGCCGTCGCCGTCGCCATCGCCGCACCCGCGTCCGCGTCCGCACCCGCGTCCGCGTCCGCACCCGCGTCCGCGTCGGCGAAGCTGATCTGGATCCCGCGCGCAGGGCATCGCATCGCCGCGTTCGTCCAGCCCGGCCGCGGCCCCGCGGTCGTGCTCTGCCACGGCTTCCCCGACAACCACCACCTCTACGACCGGCTCGTGCCGATGCTCAAGGGCCACGAGGTCGTCAGCTTCGATTTCCTCGGGTGGGGGCAGTCCAGCAAGCCGGCCCACCACGACTACACCTTCGCCGGCCAGGAACAGGACCTCAATGCCGTGATCCAGGGACTTCACCTTCACCGTGTCATCCTCGTCGCGCACGACGCAAGCGTGCCCGCGGCGATCAACTGGACGCTCGACCATCCCGGCCGCACCGCCGCGATGATCCTCTCAAACGGCTTCTACGCCCCCGTCCCAGCCTCCGGACCGCCCGCCCTCGCCGCGATCCTCGCGCTTGGGCAGTGGCCGAACACGGCCCCGCTCGGACAGCTGCCCGCCGGGACCGCGTACGGGCTCAACAGCCTGATGAAAGGGCTATTCGTCGATCCACGGCTCCTGGCCGATCTGCTCAGCTGGCAGGAGTCGACCTTCTTCGCCAACCCTGCCGTCGCCCGCAGGTTCATCCCGCTGTTCACCCCGCAGTTCCTCGCGCACCCCAGCACGCTCGGGCCGCTTCGCTCGCTCACGGGCAACCTGTTTGCGGCGGTCACCGCTGACGCTGCCCGTGTTCCCAGGCTCGCATCGCTGACGATGCCGGTTCGCATCATCTGGGGCGCGCGCGATCCCGACCTGGATCTCAACATCGCCCGCGCGTTGCACCACGAGATCCCGCACAGCACGCTCACCGTGCTCCCGAACGCCCATCACAACGTGATGCTCGACGACCCCACGGCATTCGCCGCCGCGATCAGATCCGTCATCCCCCGATAGAGCGCAGGCGGAACCGCAGCCCGGTCAAGCGCGGGCCGCGAAACGACCACCCACCCCAGGAGACCAAACATCATGACGACCACCATCGCCCCGAACTCGAGCCAGAACACGCCCATGCGTGCACCAGGACACACAGTGATCCAGGAGCTCGATCACCGCAGCAACGACGGCATCGACGTGAGGCTGCTGTGGGACTCCGGCACGGATCAGGTCTCGATTGCCGTCGCGGACGGTCGCGGCGGCGAGTCGTTTGCGTTCGAGGTCACTCCCGCCGACGCAGTCGGCGCGTTCCACCACCCGTTCGCCTATGCGCCTCGACGGGAGCCGGTGGCGCCCTAGCCAGCTGAGGAAGATCCTCAGGAGTCGGCGGCGGACACCGACCACCGATCTCCGCTCCGCCGGATGACCGGCCGCGTCAGGGCAGTCTGGGCCGAGATGGATTACGCGCAGCGCCGGCTCCTTGAGATGCGCCTCGACGGTCACGCAGTTGCCGACACGCGCCATGAGCTCCTGGCTCTCGAGTGATCCGGCAGCGGTCAGGGTCACAGATTGGGATCCATCGACGCCGCGGTCCAGTCGGCGACCCGATCGCCGAGAACCAGCTTGGGGAAGACGGTGCGCATTTATGCGCAGTCGGTCCGAGGAACAGACCCAGCCGATCTAGTTGGCCGACTCGCGTCACGCGGAACGAGACCGCCATCTCGGATAGAGCGTAAGCGTCGCGTCGGTCGATCCCGCCGTGGACGTCAGGCATTCGATCGCGGTGCGGACGCTGGCTCGCGCGGGTGAGATTGCGGGTCTCGCCCCGCTCGTCGCGACGCACCTGCTCGTCGCCAATGTCGCGACACGCGTCGGCGACGACCGCCGGTGGCGGCGATGCCATCAGCCCGTGGCCCTGTTCTCCCGCATAAGTGAGATGAGTCGGTGCCAACCGGATTCGGGTTAACCGGGACCGCGGACGAGTTGGGAGAAAGAGTTCCCAGCCGCACCACGCGACTGCTTCGCTTGGTCAAGCAGCGGCGTAACCTACATCGCCGCTCACGATGGAAGCAGCCACGATTTCGAGGTCGCCCGCGCCGCCGGCTGCTGTTCCCGGACAACACTCTGGGCCAAGCGCGACGCCCCGGCCGGAGAGTGCCGGATCCACGAACCACCAGGTCCGTCGAGCTTCGTGGGGCCGGCGGTTAGGGCTTCCGCTTTGGCCTGGCGGACAGCGGGAGCAGCCGCGTCGCGAGACCCACCTGGGCCACAAACCAGCTTCGCGCTCAGACTTCGAGCCCACTCCGGTCGGCACCGCTGGGAGCAGAGCCGACGCTGCTTGTTCTATTAACCCGATGCGCCACGCTCACTCGGAGCGGGCACTCAGTTCTCCGGCGTCTGAGGGCGCGTCGAGCTCGGCCGCGAGCGCAGCGACGAGTGAGGAGTCGGGCAGGCGCTCCTGAAGCATCGCGAGTGATAGCCGGTAGTGCCGCAGCTTTCGGGTTCGCACCTTGGTCCCCGAGTTGTCGGCAAAGCGAAGCTCCCGCACCTTTGAGAGCTTGTCGGCGGCAAACACCGTAAGCGCATCCTCTCCGGCATTGGCGACCTGGTTGCGCAGTGCGGCCTTGCGACGTGCATAGCCGGGGATCCCGGGATCGTGGCTGACCGCGGACACGATTTCGCCCACGCGGCGTCCGAACCGCGCGTAGATGTCGTACGCGGTCGCGTCGGTCTTCTCAAGCGTGTCGTGCAGCACTCCTGCGGCGATCACCTCGTCGGCCGCTCCGGACTCGTAGAGCAGTACCCCGACTTCGATCGGGTGCGCGATGAACGGAGCGCCATCGACCGCGCGAAGCTGGCCATCGTGCAGCTGTTCGGCATACGCGAGTGCCGCCTGCGTCTTAACGAGTCCCGCCGCGAACTCCGGAGTCCGATCCGCGCTGATCAAGGTCGCGAACCATAGCCATTGCGCAAACTGCGAGCAAATCCTTGCTCGCCGGGCTTGACACGCACGCCTGTCGATGTCAATTGCGCCGACGATCCGGCTTCCGCTTCGGCGTGGCGGATAGCCGGAGCGCCAGCGCCGCGACCAGACCTGTGTCGGCGACAAACCGGAAGCGATCCGGTTGACGCCCGTGCCTTCGATAGCCCGGTGGGTTCCGTTGATCTTTCGATACGCAACCGGGCGCGGCGGGTTAGTTCTGTTGGGCTTGATCCTGCGCGTCCGCGAGCAGCCGGACCACCCGCCGCGCGCCCGCGCCGTCGGTGTCGAGCGTCGGGTTGAGGATGACAACGCTTGCACCGATGAGCTGCGAGGAACCGAGAGCGACGCCGAGCAGCTCACCCAATTGCTCCCAGCCGAGCCCGCGCTCGTCGGCATAGTCAACGGCGGGCAACGCGGATGCCGACAACACGTCGAGGTCCAGATGCAGCCAGAAACCATCCGCGGTCTCCGTGAGCCGCGCAAGCGCTCGCGTCGTGTGGCCGAACGGGTCCTGCCGCAGCTCGTCGGAGACGACGATCGGCATACGCGGCGCGAACCGCCGGGGGTCCGGCGCCCCGAGTCCTTGAGCATCGTCCTCGTCAAACGGGCCGAGCACAACGACCCGCTCGTCCGACAGCGCCGGGACGCGACCCGCGAACCCCACGAGGGGCGGCGGTCCAACCCCAAGCAGCGCCGCAAGCTCCATATCGGCGCCCTCACCCGTCGCGGACGTCTGCCCATCAAAGCAGTCGAGATGACCATCGACGAACAACAGTCCCGCGTCGGGACGGACTCGCGCGAGCGCCGCCCAGACCCCGAGCAGCAGCGTACAGTCCCCGCCAACGAGCAGCGGCCGACAACCCGCGCTCAGATGCATCGAGACGGCATCGCGCACGACCTCTGACAGGCCGAGCAGATCCGTCAACCCGATCACGCCCGTCTCCCGATCGCGAACGGGGTCAGCGACGACGACCTGCAGATTGCCCGCATCGATCACGCCGAGAGCGCCCGCAAGCCCCTGCGCACGCAACGCGGCAGGCATCCGTTCACAGCCAGCAAACGCGCCCGAACAGTCCGACGGGACGCCGACCATCAGATCAAAGATCGATCCTCGGACCATCACCCGTGCAGCGAAGACGCTCGGCGAACCATCCTGGTCACCATCATCGCCCAAAAGACGCAAGCCATACCACGGGCCCAGACACACGCCACGATCGCAGTCTCGTCGGCGCACCGCTGACGCCCGAAGACGACCGCTGCTCGCGATCCGCCGCCGGGACCAGGCAGAAGTCGCCAGCTGAACCCTCGGTCGGCGACAAACGAGAAGTCAGCTCTAAGCGCGGCAGACTTCCGCTTCGACCCGACCGTCAGGGGCAAACGCGCCAGCAACCCGACCAACGCGCGCGGTTTCCGCGCAAAAGGAAGGGGCTCGCCGGCGCGGGTGGCATGCCCGCGGCGATCGCAGAGCAGGTCTTGGCGGCGCTGTCGGCGCTGTCGGCTTACGCCTATTGCGGCAGTGCTGGGATCGACCCCGCCGTGACTGCTTCCTGCTTGCAGCTGCCCGACCTTGAGTTAGCGCTCCCGAGCACCGGGGGTGCAGCTCTTCTGGAGTGACCGTCGGCCGGGGCCAATCTGACGGTGAACAGCCTGTCAATACGGGGGTTTCGGACGTCACGGCGGTACCGGTTGGCAGGTGTCTGGGTAGCCCGCCGGTGCTGGTTGGCCCGGGGTTGGGCTGCGTGAGCGTGTGCTGGCCGGGGTTTTTGAGGGTTTGGCGGGTTCGAGGGGGCTGGTCGCCTGGCCCGAGGAGTCATAAGGAGGGTGTCGAAGTCGGCGTTGCTATGTCCAACGTCGACCACGGAGGTGGCCAACGTGACCGCCGATCTCGACACCCGTTGTGGCGAACTTTACGCCTCGGGCGATGAACTCCTGCCCGCGGGGCAGGCTGGCAGCGGTGATGCAGCGCCCGCTGGGAGCGACGGCGGCCGCTCCGGAGGCGATCCGATCGCGCTCGCTGGTTTTGTATCGAGCCGGGAGCAGTTCGAGTCGCTGGTGAGCTTTCTCGGCGGGACGGACGCGGGCGGGCTGTCGCACGCGGAGCTCGAGCAGCGTCTTGACCGCGATGGTCGGGAGTTGCTGCGGCGGCTGCTCGACGATCATTTGGCGTTGCGGGCGCTACGCGAGCAGCGCCTTGAGGATGTCAGGGGCGATGAGGGTGTGGTCCGTGGGCGGGTCGAGACAGGCCACGTCCGCGCCTTGGAGACGGTGTTCGGCACCGTGATGGTGGAGCGGCTGGCCTATCGGCACCCGGGGTGGGGAACCTGTATCCGGCCGACGCGACGTTGAATTTGCCGGTGGAGCGTCACTCGCACGGGTTGCGCAAGCTCGCCGCGCTGGAGGCCTCGCGCGGCAGCTTCGATGACGCGGTCGCTGCGATCTGTCGCCAGACCGGGCAGCGGCTGGGAAAACGTCAGGTCGAAGAGCTCGCTGGGCTCGCCGCGATGGACTTTGAGGACTTCTATGCGGCCCGGCGCCCGGCGCGCGCCAAGCCCGGGGATCTGTTGGTGCTCTCGGCCGACGGCAAGGGAATCGTGATGCGCGCGGACGCACTGCGTACCCGCGCCCCGGCCAGGCCGCGCGCGGGCCCCGGCCCCAAGCCCAGGCTGTCAGGCGACGAGCAGCGAGGTCGCAAGCGGATGGCCGAGATCGGCGCGGTCTACGACGCTACCCCGGCGCCGCGCACCCAGGCCGACATCCTCGCCTCGGCGGCACCGGAGGGATATCAGCCCGCCCCGGGACCAGCCGCGAAGAACAAGTGGTTATGCGCCAGCGTCGTCACCACCCCGGCGGCGGTGATCAAACGCGTGTTCGAGGAGGCGGACCGGCGCGACCCCAAACACCGCCGCACCTGGGTCGCGCTGGTCGACGGCGCCAACCACCAGATCGAGCGGATCAAACTCGAGGCTCGCAAACGCGAGCTCAAGCTCACGATCGTCGTCGACTTCGTGCACGTCTTGCAATACCTGTGGCAGGCCGCGGGCTGCCTGCTCCCCGACAGCGGCCAGACCGCCGAGCAGTGGGTGCACCGCCAGGCGATACGGGTACTCCAAGGGCACGCCACAAAGGTCGCCGGCAGCATCCGCCGCCAAGCCACCAACGCCAGCTTGCAGCGCGACCGTCGCAAACCCGCCGACGAAGCCGCCAACTACCTAACCAACAAGTCCCCCTACCTCGACTACCCCACGGCGCTCACCAACGGCTGGCCGATCGCGACCGGGATCGTCGAAGGCGCATGCCGCCATTTGGTCAAAGATCGGATGGACATCACCGGCGCCCGCTGGGGACTCGCCGGCGCCGAAGCGATCCTCAAGCTACGCGCTCTCAAAGCCAACGGTGACTTCGAGCAGTACTGGCGCTTCCATCTCACCCAAGAACGAAACCACGTCCACGAAGCCCGCTACGACAACCACACAATCCCGGCCACGTGACATCAGGCTCGCTGCTCACTCCAGAAGAGCTGCACCCGCAGCAGCCGCGCCGACGGCCCCTCTCGCTGCTGCAACCGGACACATGCAGCCACCCTGGCGCCGTCAGCACAAGTACCGCGCGAGCACGAAGGCAGGTGTTTGCCCGCTCTGCGTGAGCGACGTGCTTCTCGCCAAAACTGCGCCTACCCAGTCGGCGACCATGCAGAAGCCGACGCAGCCTGCTCTCGGTACTCGATCGACAGGACCCAAGGGGTCGATGAGCTTGAGCCATGTCAGGTCGCGCGTCGGTTGGGCACCGACGTGCAGAGGAGGTTCCCGTCCGGGGTCGAGCTTTCCACGATGTTCACGAATAAGTCTGTTGTCGATGGGATTACTGCGGCGGGATCGGAACGGCACGCGGCGCTTCGCGTCCTGCGGCTTGCCGGCGTTGGGGTGCGGCGAGCCGGATGGTTGTGGCGCGGTTGGCATCCGGCGAGTGTCCGGATCTCGCCGGCATGTTCTCCGATGGGTAGTTGATGGAGGATTTTCACTCGCCGGCGGATCCTCGCCCGCTGGCGACAGCCGCCGCTGCGGCCCCCCGAAGCTGCGGGCCAAGTCTCGCGGGCCGGACACGTCTCGAGCACGCGATCCGATGTCGACACATCCGAGGACCAGACGCAATCCGTGGCGAGGCGAGGCTGGCTCGACGAGCCGCGCGGGCCCTTGAGCAAGCAGTGCCAACTGCGCCCGTCGCAAGACAAGAGGCCAATCGGCCCACCGAGGGAGAACGCCACACGAGCGTTCCCCCGTGTAGGAGTTCTCGTTAGGGGCGGCCTGGGGTTCAGACGGCGGCGCGGCCGCCGTCGACCGGGATCACGGCGCCCTGGACGAAGCTGGCGGCGTCGGTGGTCAGGAACAGGATCGTGTTGGCGATCTCTTGCGGCGAGGCGACCCGACCGGCTGGCGAAGTGGCAGCCATCTCGTCCAGGGCGTCGCCCATGGACTCTGTGCCTTCGGTCCGTGTGGGGCCGGGTGACACGGCGTTGACCCGGATCCCGCTGGGACCGAATTCGGCGGCCCAGGCCTTGGTCAGCAGACTGACGGCAGCCTTGCTCGAGCCGTAGAGCGCCTGGCCGGCCTGCCCGAATCCGGCGACCATCGTCGAGACGTTCACGATCACGCCCTCGCCCCTTTCTGCCATCGTTGGCGCGAGCGCGGCCACGAGGAAGAACGGCACCTTGACATTGACGGAGTAGGTGTCATCGAACTCCTCCTCCGTCGTTGAAGCGGTCGGGCCGAACGCGCCGATCCCCGCGTTGTTGACGAGGATGTCGACCCGGCCGGCGATCTCCACCGCGGCCCTGGCTAGTGCCCGCGCCGAGCTCTCGTCGCGCAGCGCCGAGGCGATGAAGTCTGCCGTGCCGCCGTCGGCGCGAATCGACTCCACGACTGACCGGCCCCGCGCTTCGTCGCGGCCGGCGACGATCGCGTGTGCTCCCTCGCCGCCCAGCGCCCGAGCTGTGGCCGCGCCGATCCCTCTGGTCGAACCGGTGACGAGCGCAATCTTGTTGCTCAGCTTCATGATGATCTCCAATCGGGAAGTGGGTTGTGCGATCCAGAATGGAAGCGAGGGCGGCGACCTGTGACTCCTGCAGGATCCGGTCGGCTGCTCCGCCGCGATCAGCTGACGAGTACCGGGAGCCGAAGCAGCTGCTCGGCCGTGCCGTGCGCCGTCTTCTCGCGCGCGGCCGTCGGGAGGTCGCCCCGCTTCACGGGGATCCTTAAGTCGGGTGACCGCGACTGTTAGGGGAGCTTTTCGGCCAGGACGTCGACCTTCTCGATGGTGGGGTCTCCGGCCAGCAGCTGTGGCGCGGCCTTCATGAGGGCTACCGCGACCTGGCCTGAGAGGTGGGCGTCACGCGCGGCGTCGCCAGGGAAGGCGTCGAAGATGCCGAACCGCGCTGGGCCGAGCCGGATGGCGAACCATGCGGTCGTTTCCGGCTCTTCCTGAACGAGCGGTAGGGCGCCGGTGAGGAAGGTGGCGAGTTCGTCCTCCCTGCCGGGTTTCGCTTCGAGCGTGACGAGTAGGCCTACGGTGTCCATGGCGGGGAGCTCCTTGTTGGGCGGGGTGGGATGGGTTGGATTAGGTCGATGCTCGGTACGAGATCGGCGTGGCCCGCTGGTTGAAGGGCCACGCCGTACGAGCTGGGGGCGTCGTCGCCCCCAGCTCGTGCAGTTCTAGCTTCCTGATTCGGCTATTGCCGGGAGGGGCTAGTTGGTGGCGATACCGGCAGTTCCGGTGGTAGGGAGCGATACCGGGGAGCCGGCCAGCTCGGTTAGGTTGCCGCCGTTGACGGCGAACTCGCCGACCTTGCCGATCCTGCTCTCGTCGACGTACAGCGTGCGGCCGTCCGGGCTGAGGCGTGCGTCGACGGCGCCAACGCCGCCGGTGGCGCTCACCGGCGTGCTGCCAAGCAACGTCAGCGCGCCGCCGGAGGCGATCGAGTAGCGCGAGATCGCGCCAGATCCGGTGTTCACGGTGAACAGGAACCGCCCGTTGTCAGTGATCTCGACCCAGCACGGTGCGGTCTGGAGATCGGCGAACGGGGAGGATCCGATCGACGACAGGACACCGCTCGGCGAATCGTCGAACGCTGAGACGGTCCCAGTAGTCGAGACGCCATTAATAGTGCCGTTGTGGGCGTTTGAGACGAACAGCTGGTTCGGGTTGGTGGGGCTGAACTCGCTGCCGAACGGACCAGCGCCCTGCGCGGCGAACGGCGAGCCAGGCGCCGTGGTCAGCAGGCCGTCATGACCGACGGTGAAGCTGTCGATCTGAGACAGCCCGACTTCGGTCCCGACCAGCTTCCGGCCGTCGCCGTTGAACAGGACGTCTCCGGGCTGGGCGCCATTCGCCAGCCCGACCGTCGACCCGGGCAGCGGGGTGAGCTCGCCGTGATGGAAGGTGAAGCCGGTGTAGTTGGGGCTTGTGGCGCTGGCGTTGGCCACGTACACCAGGTGGTGGTGAACCGCGACGCTCACCGGCAGTTGGCCACCGGAGGAGACGACACTCTGCAGGGACAGCGAGCCGTCGAAGTTGATCTTCAGCACCGAGATCTGGCTGCTCCCGGCATCGACGGCAAGCACGTACCGCCCGTTACCGGTGATCTGGATCGCACCTTGCGACGCTAGGCCGCTTCCGTTCCCGGCGCCACCCGCGTTGAACGGGGATCCGGCCTCGGGTGTCAGCGACCCGTCCGCGTGGCGGTTGAACGCGCCAATCGTATTCGTGCCGCCCGTGTTGTCATTGACATATACATGTCCGACGGTCGGGGAGGCGGGGGGTGCGGCCGAGGCGCTGGCAGGAACGACCGCAGCCGCCGCTCCAATAGAGCCGAGCAGCACCGTGCTCAGGCACGTGCGTTTGAGCAAGCGTGCGAAAACGCGCATTGCATATCTCCTAATGGTTTGGGTTTGCCCCTGGCAGATCGGCCCCGCAGAGTGCGCGGTCAGCGGATCGCACTCAAGGTTGGACCGTAGGGTCCAACCAGTTGACCAGCCAGGAACGTGCCCGTCAGGGCCAAAGGCGTGAGTGACTCAAACAGTTAAGAACTGCGCAGGTGCGTGATCGCACCATCGAGCGCTGCCCTCAGCTGCGTGCTGTCACGACTCGTCTTGGCGAGCAGCAGGCCACCCTGGATCGCCGCCAGGGTCGTCGTCGTGAGGGCCTCGAGGTCGGCGTCGGACGCCAGCAAGCGACGTTCTTGCAGCCGGGTCAGCGCCCCGGCGATGGCCTGCCGCCAGCGATCGAACGCTTCGCTCAGCGGGATCCGAAACCGCTCGTCGGTATCCGAAAGCGCGGCCGCCAGCGTGCCGATCGGACAGCCGCCGCGAGCCCCGGTGGCGTCGACCATGGCGACCATCCCGTCAGCCCAGCGCTCAAGACCGTCCCAGTCCCGCACGTCACCGAGTGCTTCGACCTGTGCGCCGAGTACCAAAGCCGATTGGTAATCGATCACGGCCTGCACGAGACCGTGCTTATCTCCGAAATAGTGGTAGAGCTGACTCTTGCTGGAGCTGGTCGCCGCGCGGATGTCATCCAGGCTGGTGCCCGCAACGCCCCGCTCGCCGATCAGCGCGGCGGCGGCGGCGACGATCCGCGCCCTGGTCTCGCGTCCCTGATCCGTGACCGCAACTTGGCTCATTACCGCCGATTCTACGCCGCGATGGACTCGATGGTCCAGTTGCCGTCCGGCGACTTCGAGGCGAACCGCTTCGATCTGATCCGCGGGTTATCCGCTGGTCGTTGGACTGTATAGTCCAATGCTCACCGAGCCAAGGAGATTCGCATGAGCCCAACGATCCGAGAGCAAGCCGACCAGGTTCGCGCCGCCTCGACCGGGCGGCTCCCGGGTGAAGTGATCGAGGCCTTCGCTCGCGACCGAGAAAGGATGATCAGCCGAGGGACGCCCTCAGAAGCGGTTGCCGCCGGTGACCTGCTCCAGGACTTCATCCTCCCTGACGCCACCGGCAACGACGTGTCGCTGTCCGGAACGGTGGCCAACGGCCCGGCTGTGCTCGTGTTCTACCGCGGCGGCTGGTGTCCGTACTGCAACCTCGCGCTTCACCAGTACCAGTCGGAGCTGGTCCCTCAGCTCGGCCGATACGACGCCACCATGGTCGCGATCAGCCCGCAGAAACCCGACGAGTCGCTGAGCACCGCCGAGCGGCACGCGCTGGAGTTCCCCGTCCTCTCGGACGCCGGCGCCCGGATCGCGCGCCGGCTAGGCGTCGCCTTCCAGCCCGCCGAGGAGGTACTCGAAGCCCAGCGCGCGCTCCACCTGGACATCCGCGACGGCAACGTCGACGGCGCGAGCGAGTTGCCGATGCCGACCGTCCTGGTGGTCGACCGAGATCGCATTGTCCGGTTCGCCGACATCCACCCGGACTACACCAGCCGGACCGAGGTCCCAGCGATCATCTCGGCCCTCGACGAGCTGTAACGCGCACGCGCCCGGGTTCGCCGATGCGGCTGGTCCACGTCTGCGGCCCCTGGTCTCCGAATCACCTAAATCCGATGATCGACTTCTCATCGACCCGCAGCAGTCTCGACCGCGCTGCTGAATCTGAGCAGTCCCCGCCGCGCTCGAGCCAACGGCGTCACTGCTGGCCTCACGAAACAGGGGAGCGTCGAGGATCGCGCAGCGCCGACGCGTTGCATGGGCACGCACGGCTCGCAGCAGCTCCTCGCATCTCGTGCGCGTCCGGCCAAACTCAGCAGTGCGCCTGACCGAACCGCGCCACCCGCGCACCGGGATCGCATTCCCGGAGAGCGATCGTCCCGGACGGCCGCGAGGCCGCGATGCCTTTGCCACAAATGGTTATCCATTTTAGTCAGGTAGACTCGGGCCGGTGCCGGTGGCCGGCCGTGACTATCCGGGCTCGTATGCGGAGCTGTTGTCGTGGTTCCCGGACGATGTGGCGTGCCTGGACTACCTGGAGTGGCTGCGGTGGCCGGATGGAATCCGTTGTCCGCGCTGCGTGAGCCGGGTTGGGTGGCGGCTGGGTAGTGGTCGGTGGGAGTGCGCCGTGTGCGGGCGCCAGGCGTCGGTGACCGCGGGGACGATCTTTCATCGCACCCGGACGCCTCTGCGGCTGTGGTTCGCGGCGGCCTGGCAGATGACAAGTCAGAAGCACGGCGTCCCGGCCCTAGAAGGGTGGTGTGAAAAGGGGGTGTTGGTGGGTGTTGGGGGTCTGCCGCGGGTGTGTTCGGTGTGGACCGCCCTGGGATGGTGACGGTTTCCGCGGGGTTCGTGGCGCCTGGGGCGCTTCCCGGCCCGGGTGGCGCCGGGAGCGTCCTGGTTAGGCGCGTTTCGCGTCTCACCCCGCCTGCTCGGCGACAGCTCCGAGCACGGCGAGGCGGGCGAGGTTCACGGCGGCGGCGAGCAGGGCGAAGTCGGCGGCCACCTTGGGCTTGCCGCGCACCCGCGCGCGGCGGCCGCCGTGGCGGCGGCGCATCAGGTGCGAGATCTTTCGCTCGACCTTCGGCCGGGTGGCTTTGTAGTCGGCCTTCCAGGCGGGGTCTGATTGGCGCTGGCGGGCGCGCGCGAGTTGCTCCTCGTAGGGGCCGACGTAGATCGTGCGCCCCTCTTTCGCGCTCGTGCACCGGTCGGCCAGCGGGCAGCCGGCGCACGCCGCCGCGAACTTCGCGATCCGCCCCTCGCCGAACGGCCGCAGCGCCGTGGTGTTCCCCGCTGGGCAGCTCACGGTGCCGCCATTCAGGTCGATCGAGAACGCGTCCTTGGAGAACCGCCCGCCCGGCGAGACCGGCGGCTGCACCTTGCAGTTGACCTGCGCGTCCGCTTTCTCGAGCTTGTCCACCAACTCGCCCGAGCCGTAGGCCGAGTCGCCGTACACGGACGGCGACTGCCCGTCCTCGTCACGTTCGGGCTCGGACTGCTCAGCCTCCGGCTGCTCGGGAGGGCGCGGCTCGTCTGTGGCGCGGAGGTCATCTGCGAGCAGCTCGTCGGCTGCCGCCGCGTCGCCGCCGTTGGCGGCGCTCACCGTGGTCGCGAGGATCAGCTCCGAGTCAGGATCGAGCGACACGTGGCCCTTGTAGCCGTCAAACCCCCGCGCGGAGGTCTTATGCCCGTGACGGGCGTCGGGGTCGACGGTCGAGATGACCCGGTCCTTGGCCACCCGCCGAGCGATCCGAAACACCCCATCCTCGCCCTCGTCCAGATCCTGGCCGGTGACGGACGCCAACAACTCGGCCGCGTCACCGACCGCGGCCTCAAGCTCGCGGCCGTCGAGCGACACGAGCAGCGCGCGGGCGTCCTTGGCCAGCGCGTCGACCAGCGCCTCGCGCGCCTCGGGATCCTCGTAGTCACACACCGGCTTGCCCGCGTCGCGGTAATCATCATCGCGCCGCAGTTGCCCGCGCAGCTCGCTCTCCAGCTCCGCGTCGCACACCGAAAGCAACCCCCGGATCGCCGAGCGCACCAACGTGACCGTGTCCATCGTCGCGACCGCGTCATAGATCGGGGTGGAGTCCAGCACCCGTCGGCGGCCCACCAGCCCTGCATGCCTGGCCACCTCGCGCGTGACCTCGAAGATCCGCTCCGGCCACTCGGACGCCGCAAGCCGCGCGCGCATGTCAACCAGCACCGTATGCACGAACCCCGGATAGTCGAACCCCAGCCCGCCCGCTGCGTACTTCCAGCGCAGATCGAACTGAAAGCGGTCCACCGCCTCCCGATCCGAGCAGCCCTCAAGCCGCTGCAGCACCATCACCACCGCCACGATCATCGGCGGCACACACCGACGACCCACATCACAGAACAAGTCAGCGAATAACTCATCCGGGAACAACCGGTGGCACTCGCGATGAAGCAGCCCGTAGATCGAATCGGGCGCGACCAGCCGCTCGCAGAAGCTCGTCGTCGTGGCGAACATGTCCTGCTGGCGGGGAGATAAACCGAGACTCATAACCCTCAAGTCTTACTTGAGGGTCGGACGGACCAGACGCGGTCAGCCCCCGCTCAGGCCATCACAAAAAACACCAGCCTTCTAGGGGTTCAGCGCTCGCTCGGGCTGGGTTCCTACCAGACTGCGTGGGCGATGCTGCACCGCTATCGGGTGGCGATGGTCCGACCGGGCCGGGAGCGGCTGAGCGGTCACGTCGAGGTCGACGAGGGGTACGTGGGCGGCGTGGAGAGCGGCGTGGGTGGGCGCAAGACGCAGACCAAGGCGATCGTGGCGATAGCGGTGGAGATCAAGCATCCCAAGGGATTTGGGCGGATTCGGCTCAAGCACGTGCCCGACGTCACCGCCGAGAGCCTGCTGGCGTTCATCGACGAGGCGGTGCAGGAGGGCGCCACCGTGCACACCGACGGATGGCAGGCGTACTGGAAGCTGCCCGAGCGCGGCTACGAGCACGAGCGGACGATCATGCGCCAGCAGGGCGATCCCGCGCACGTTGTGATGCCGGGCGTGCATCGTGTCGCGAGCCTGCTGCAGCGCTGGCTGCTCGGCACCCACCAAGGCCGCGTCGGGCACGAGCACCTTGACGCGTATCTGAACGAGTTCACCTTCCGCTTCAACCGACGCAACTCGCGCCGTCGCGGCCTGTTGTTCTACCGCTTGCTCGAGCAGTCCGTGGTGGCCGACCCGATCACCTATCGCAGCCTCGTGGTCAACCCGACCCCGTCCGGTCGCCGATCGCCGCGGCCCTCCAGACCCGGCCGGGTCGCCGATGTTCCGGCCGTTCATCGTCCCTGGCGCGAAAGCCCCACCCCTACAGGGGCCCCTGACTCAAATGGATAACCCATTGCCACAAAACGACTCGCGAGCTCGGGGGGCGTCCGGCGATCCCTTCGGCGACGATCCAGTCGTGCGCTCGAACAGATGTGCATACGGCTTGGCTGGGTCGGCAACGAGTACCTCGTAACCCAGGTCGAGAGAGTTCGCGTCCGTGGCGTAGTCCGCGACCGCCAAGCCCCGGCAGTCGATCGCCGTCTGCAGGCTGGTTTGTAAAACGACGGGTTGTACGAATTCCCGGCAGCGTCCTTGATCGCTCGCGGGCGTATGCTCGATGAGCTCAGCGATAGCCTCACGCGGGGCGGCTTCATCCAGAACAGGGCAGCCGCCGAGGGGCGCAGCAGTGATTGCGCTAAGCCGGGATGCCGGCTCCACCACCTCGTTCCCTTCCCGGAGGCAGGAGAGCCACCTGATGACGGTCCCGGTATGCGACGCGCGACGACGGAGGGTTCTTCGCCTTGACTACGCGGACAGTGTGACCGAAGCGCTCGAGCTGAGCGCAAATATCCCGCCCGAACGCGTCCCATCCAAGCTCCGTGAACCAGAAACGAAGTCTCGGGTTCTGGAGGCGCGGCGCATATAGTGCCGCCCAGACTGGGGCGAACGGCTGGGCACTGTACGCGCCACGGAGACCTCTGCCGGATGCCTCCAGCAGGAGGTCAGGTGTCACCTCGACTTCGTCGGCGAGAACTCGATAGATCACTACGCGCCCGGTCAAATCACTTTATTGCGAAGCGTACGTCGACCCCGGCCGCGCATCACGGCGCCTCGACCCCGGCCTGAACGTGGTTGTGGTGGTTACCAGCTTGACATCGAGCTCGTCAATCGCAAGGGCTCTCAGAGCCGGTCAATGACTTCGACTTGATCGCGTATCCGTGGACGCGGTCGAACCCGAGGACTGTCACCCCGCGAGCGCCCAACTCTGCTCGCACCGCGGCGCGCCACCACTGGCCGATGTCTGGCCGGATGCGGCGCACTGCATCGATGTCACCGCGGATCTGGATCGCTCGGCTTGGCGCGCTGCCGGTTGCGTGACGACTGGGCGGTCGTCTGTCCCGACACGCACCGCCGCGGAAACGCCGGAGCCGGCGCGCGCCTGCTATCGCCCCCAGTCGTGTGCGCGGTCGAGCCCCGATTCGGCGTCTTCGATCGCCGGGCTTGCGTAGGTGTAGTTCCTGAGTAGGTTGGTCCATCCGGGCCTCCTTGGAGGCTGAGAGCTGCCAAGCACCTCAGTCCCAGCAAGGAGGACACCGGATGAATCTGCCCGCTAACGCGGCGCTCAGCCTGAAAGGCCGTCGCGAGCTCTGTCTGGCGGTGGTTGAGCAGGAGCGGACGCTGACGGCGGCGGCCGAGGCCGCCGGCGTCAGCGTCCGCTGCGCTCGCAAGTGGGTGCGTCGCTACCGCGCTGAGGGAGACGCTGGGCTGCGTGATCGCTCCTCGGCGCCGCATCGGATCTCGCACCGCACCTGCCAGCAGCGGGTCGAGGCGATCGCGGCGCTGCGACGGTTGCGGTTCACCGGCCCGGAGATCGCCGAGGTTCTGGGGATGTCCCTGTCGACAGTCTCGGGGATCCTGTCGCGGATCGGGATGGGCAAGCTCGGACGTCTGGGCTTGGAGCCGGTGGTCCAGTCGCGGGCGGTGTATGTGTGCGAGTGCTCTCGCCGAATCGGCACTTGACGTAATGGTCGGTGAACTCCCCAACGACGAAACCGTCGAGCTCTGGCCCCTCCACGATGATGCGGACCATGTGCGGCGTTAGCTGAGCCGTCTCAACGACGGTGGTGTTCCGTAGCGGACGATCCGGTCGGGGGCGATTCATGCTGTCCCCTTGGGCGCGGCACGAGTCCTCATGTGGATCGCGACGTTGAGGACGGCTAGGACGGAAAGCCCGATCGACGCGAGAAATGCTGCTTTGTAGCCGCTGACGAGCGAGCCGTGATGAGCGTTGGTCACGGCGGCGGCGATGGTGACGAGCGCGGCTAGGCCGATGGCGTTGCCGACCTGTTGTGCCGTGACGAACAGGCCGCCGGCCAATCCCCTTTCGCCTGCTCCGATGCCTGCGGTTACCGCTACTGAAATGGTGGGGAAGGTCAATCCCATCCCAAAGGCGGTGACCATGATCCCGCCGAGGACGTGCACTTGGTAGGAGCCGGTGTTGCTGATGGTGTGTAGCCACACCTGCCCGAGCCCGGTGATCGACAGTCCCGTGAGCAGGATCGTCCGCACGCCGAACCGGGGGAGTATCCGGCGTGTGAGTTGGGTGGCGGTCAGCATCACAGTCGCGGTAGCGGGGATGAAGGCTAGCCCGGCTTGGAGCGGGCTGAAATGCAGCACGTCTTGGTTATAGAGCGAGGTGAAGTAGACGTAGCCGGCGACGACCGGCCCGAACAGCAGCATCGCGACCAGTGCCGCCCGGCGAGCCGGATCGGCGAGCACATGCCGGGGCAGCATCGGAGTCTCGGCGCGCTCTTGGAAGATGACGAACGTCACCCCCAGGAGTACGGCGAGGGCGAGGGCCGTCAGGGTGGCCGCGTTCGTGAAGCCGTGCTGTTGGCCTTGGCTGAGCCCGAAGATCAGCAGCGCGATCGACCCGGTTGCCAGGATCGCCCCGGCGATATCCAGTCGTGCGCCAACGCGCCGGCTGTGGGAGGGAAGCACGCGCCGGATGGCGATGACCAACGCGACAATGATGGGCGGGTTGACCAAGAACACCGCCCGCCAGCCGATGAACTCGGTGCAGACGCCACCGAGGACGACCCCGGCGCTTGCCCCGGCTGCGGTGGCGCCTTGAAAGATTCCGAGTGCCCTGTGGCGGGCCTGGCCTTCGGAGAACAGTTCGGTGATGATCGCCAGCGCTTGAGGGGCGACGAACGCGCCGCTCGCTCCCTGAGCGAACCGGGACGCGATCAGCACCAGCGGGGTCGGGGAGAGCCCAGCGACAAGCGAAGTGACGCCGAAGGCGACAAGGCCGATCAGCAACACCCGGCGATGGCCGGCGCGGTCGCCGACCCGGCCACCAAAGAGCAGCAGAGAGCCGAACGTGAGCGCGTACCCCGTGACGATCCATTGCAAGTTCGCAGGGGCGAAGTGCAGCTCCCGCTTGATCGTCGGGAGCGCGATGTTGACGATGCTGAAATCGAGTTGCAACACGAACTGGGCAGCGACCACGAGTCCAAGCGCCAACCCCAACCTCAGACCCGTCGATGTGCCAGCGTCAGCCGACGAGGCAGGCATCGCGGCGGTCGCCTTGTGCGATGGTCCTGCGGTGTCGAGACGGTTCATGTCCAGCACGCTAAGCCTCAGAGCACCGGCGGGCTTCCGCTATGCTGCCAATCAATGTCGGAAATCCGCCAAGCACCCGATTTAGCGCTTAAGCACGTGCCCGGCGGCACTCGGATCGACCGCCACCAGCACCCAGGCCACCAACTGATCTACGTCAGCACCGGCGTCCTCGTGGCGCAGACATCCGCTGGCAGTTGGGTCGCCTCATGCGACCGTGCGATCTGGATGCCAGCTCAGACCTGGCACGAGCACCGCGCCTACGGCGCGAGCATCATCCACACGGTCGGCTTCGATTTAGCGAGTCCGCCGCCGCTTCCGGATGCGCCGGCGATCGTCTCGGTGACCGCACTGCTGCGCGAGCTGCTGGTCGCCCTGACCGAGCCCGGCCTATCCCAGCCGGAGGTTGGTCGGATTCGTGCGGTTCTCAGCGACCGCCTACATCGCGCAGCGCAAGATCCGATCTCGTTGCCCGCACCGCACGACCCCCGGCTCGCCCGCGCCTGCGCGATCGCCCTGGAGAGACTCGAGGACCCGATGCCGTTGTCCGCGCTAGCCGAGTCCGCGCAGACAACCGAGCGAACCCTCTCTCGACTCTTCCGAGCAGAGATGGGCATGACCTACCCGCAGTGGCGAAGCCAAGCTCGCGCCCTGCACGCGATGATCCTGCTCGCCCAGGGACAATCGGTCACCGACACCGCCAGCCTCTGCGGATGGAGCACGACCAGCGCATTCATCGACAGCTTCCGACGCGCCCTCGGGCAGACTCCCGGCGCCTACCGGGACCTCACCGCCGCATAGCTCGCGGCACCGGAGGTCGGCGGCCAGACCAGGCCGGACGGCAGACTCAACCATGTCAGTCCCGCCGGGACCATCCGTTCAAACCACTCCACTCACACCAACGACCTGACAGAGTGGCCGTGAGATTCGGGCGACAACCGATCTGACCGACCGCCTTGCCACGAACGGGACGACGATGCCGCACCCGCTTTGCCCATCCCGTGAGCATCATTCGTGACCGCGCGAAGCACCTGCAATGCGCGGACAGGGCGTCTCAGCCGTTGCCTCGGCGCCGATGACCCCACCAAGCCGGTCCGAGCCCCGACAGAAGAGAGAAAGAGGCACCTAGTGATAAATCACACGATGGCAGCACGATCAGAGGCACGAGTCCTGGGGCAGGCGGTTCGGCTGCGGTTCAGCGAATGCCCGAGAGACGGGAGCCCGACTCGAGATTATCTGCGCCCGAGTCCCTACATACCGTCGGTCAGTATTCCGTCAATAGAGCCTTGACCTGGGCGGCAGGAGGCGACCTGAATGAGACCTCGAGCTTCGCCAGATATGCAGAACGCTGCAGACCTCGCATGTTCGATGTCCATCGAATCATGGGGAAAAGGCACCCAGTTTGCGGCGAGATCATGCGATATCCGGCGAGGCGCTGTGTCTGAAAGCGGACGACGGGTCTCGAACCCGCCACACGACCTCAGGGGCTGCATGAGCGACCTCGGACACGACCTCAACCGACTTGACGAACAGGAGCCCCGACGTGCACTGAGCGTGCATCAGGATCACCACGCTCGGGAATCGGGCGCTCCAAGCGTTCACCCGATTCGGTAAGCGTTCAGTCCCTGGGGCCTCAGAAGGCCAGGGCGGGGAATGGGTCGCCGCGGTTGTGGGTGGCGATTAGTTCGCTGAGGTAGGTGAAGAGTGAGCGGTGTTGCAGCCGGCAGGTGCCGGCGGCCGAGAGCGCGCGTTCGGCGAACCGCTCACCGTTTTCGTTTTGGGTGCCGAGCGAGACTTTGCGGTGAATGACCGGTGCGCGGAGCGCACGCTCGGCGGGATTGTTCGTCGGCTCGACGCCGTCGATCAGGGTGAAGGTCCATAGCGCGGGCCAGATCTTGAGCAGGTTGTTCGCGAACCGGCGGTGCCAGCGATTGCGTGCCTTCTTGGGGCTGGCGTCTTGGAGCAGTTCTCGCAGTTCGGTCTGGATCGATGTGATCTCGGCCTTCAGTCGTCCGCGGTTGTGGTGCTCGTGCTGGTAGGCGCGCCACGCGGCGAACACGCGGCCGGTCAGCTCCAGGCCGCGCTCGCCGAAGGGTTTCTGCTCACCCAGCCCGTCGGCGTGGCGGCGGAAATCGCGCTTCAGGTGCGACCAGCACGCCTGTCGGCGCTGTGGGTCGCGATGGCTGTAGCCGTTCCAACGGTCGGAGATCACGATCCCCGGATAGCTGCTGCCGATCAGCGCGTCGAACACCTCACGGTTGCAATGCTCGGCGATCTGCAAGAACACCGCGTCCGGGGTACTCGCCCCCCACAGCGCGCGTCCGTCGCCGCTGGTGCGCCAACCGGTCTCATCCACATGCACCGCCGGCTGATCCAACACCCAGTCCTGCAACTGCAGGTGCGGGCCCGCGAGTGCCTGGGAGGCGCGCTGGCAGATCGCGTCGCCCGCGCCGGTCGAGAGCGTGACCCCAAACAGATCACGAGCGATCTCCGTGATTGCACGCCGCGAGACACGGTACGCGGCGGTCAACGTCACCAGCGCCGCCTGCAACCGCAGCCCGAACGGAGAGGAGGCGATCCCCTCCGGCACGCAGGCGCTCGTCCGCGCGCGACAATGCCGGCAGCGCAACTGATGCGTGCGATGCTCGGTCCAGATCACGCCGATCGGCGGCAACTCCGCGACCTGGTGGCGCCCGAACCGACCACCCGGCCTGCGCTGTTCCTCACCGAACCGATGCCCACACCCGCCACACGCGCTGGGGTAGTGATCGACGATCTCATCCATCTGATCAGACGGCTTCAGCTCACGACCAGCACCCCGATGCCCCGGCTGCCCGCCAGCCTTGCGCCGCTCACCCTCCCGCCGCGCGAGCTCCTTGGCCTTCTCCCGCGCCTCCGCCCGCCGCTGCTGACGTGATTTCGGTGGATCCTGCGACGGCGGCTGCGAACTCGTACGCGAATCCTGACGCGCCTCAGACTCCAAACGACTCAGCCGCTCGTCCATCCCCCGCACCCGAGCAGCGAGATCAACAATGAACTGCACACACGACTCACGCCCCGCGTCATAGACCGCCTCCGCCTCCGCGCGTTCCATGACCGCAAGATTCGCTGCACCAAGCAGGAATCCTCGCCATCGGCCCCGACGACTGAACCGTTACCCGATTCGCTGCAAATGCAGGCCTTCCGTGCCCGCGGCTGCCCGCTCGCAACAGTTTGCTTTTCACTCGTAATGAAGTGGTTAGAAGAAGGCCCGCTCGTGGGACACGGATGGGACACAAATCCGGTGGAAACCCCCGGCAGCCGTTGGCAACCACTACCGGCTATTCGGGTCCGATGTCCGCCGTTTCCAGCGGTTTCCAACGCCCCCGGCAGGATTCGAACCTGCGACCCACGGATTAGAAGTCCGTCGCTCTGTCCACTGAGCTACGGGGGCTCAGGCAGAATGTAGGAGGTGTTGGCGCTCGGGGTCTTGATCCGGCGAGTTGCCGTCTTGGCGGCGGCCGTGTGCGCCATCGCGCCCGCGGCCGGCCTGGCGGCCACCAAAGCGAGCAAAGCCGGCGGGACGTGCCTGGTTCCCGGGGTCGGCAAGCCGCTGGACAAGATCTGGCATCCGGACATGCTGTCGGCGATCGGCTACAACGACCATCGCGTGGGCGATATCGCGTTCGCCGTGCGGACCGAGCACAAGTTCTACGGCTACCGCCCCGATCATCAGGAATGGTCGGCCAGCGTGGTCAAGGCGATGCTGTTGGTGGCGTATATCGATCAACCGTCGGTGGCCGACCGGGCGCTCAACAGCTACGACAAATCGCTGCTGACGCCGATGATCACGGAATCGGACAACGACGCCGCGCAGGTGGTGTTCGACACGGTCGGGCAGGGGGGCCTACAGGCGCTGGCCGACCGAGTCGGGATGACCCACTTTGCGACCAGCCCGGTGTGGGGAGCGACGGAGATCACGGCTCGCGATCAGACCAAGTTCTTCCTCCACATCGACAGCTATATGGCTCCGCGCCACCGCGGGTACGCGATGTACCTGCTCGCCCACGTCATCCCCTCGCAGCGGTGGGGGATCGGCGAGGTCGCGCCGAAGGGGTGGAAGCTCTACTTCAAGGGGGGCTGGGGTTACGGCACGGGGCTGATGGACCATCAGGTCGCGCTGTTGGTGCGCGGCTGCGCGCGGGTGTCGATCGCGGTGCTGACGATGTACGACGGCTCCCACGCGTACGGGAAGCAGACGCTGAAGGGGATCTTCCGCCGGCTGCTGGCCGGCCTGCCGACCGGACCGCACACCCGCTACCCAAAGCCACCCCGAGCTCATCGCCGATCCTAGACGAGTGATTCCGTTCTTCCGGGGTCAGTGGTCGGCGATGATGAAGCGGCGCCCGGGCCGACGATCTCACTGGCCCGGGCGGGTATGGCCCGGCGTCTTTGTACTTTTGTGATAGGCGCCGATCCCGACAAAACCCTCAGATTTGAGGGGCCGTGGGGGACCTGTCTGCCTATGCCTGACAGATCCCCCACTCCCTCGCCCCCACAGGACAAGAATGTCAGACTGCTGACAATGAGTCCGGGCATCCACTGCAACGACGCTCTTTCGAGGTCGGAGACTCTCTCAGAAATTGTAGGTTCTTGATAATCCGCCCCGGGGATGGCGCGCCGAGCCGCCGGCCACGACACCCCCTCACGCGGCGACCGCCCCCAGCCACCCCCTCCCGAGCAAAAGGCGCCTCACAACGCGACAGCCCGCACGGAAGCGCTCGACGAACGCCCCCGGCGCCACCCGCCACCGCCACCGCCACCGCCGGAAGATTTCCAAACACCGCCACGACCACTAGATAGTGGACCTCGTTGGCCCCCGCTGGCCGGATCGAACGCGACCGCGGCCGTCGGGCGACTCCAGGGGCGAACGGTCGGCCCGGACGCATCGGTAAGACCGTCTCTGATCGGGGTGACGCCGAGGCCGACCGAAAAGATCACCCCGGGTGATTCTTCTCTGGACCCTTGCGCTGGCCTTGATGTACTGCTTTCGTAGGGCGCGGCGGGTAACGACGATCAGATCCTTTCGCCGCCGCCGCGGGTGCGCCTCGCGCCCGCCGTCCTGGTGCTGATGGAACCGTCCTGGTGCTGATGGGAGGAAGCGAGATGAGCGGGTCTAGCGACGAGCGGGCGGATTCAGGCGTGGAGGGTAGGTCGTTGTTGGGGGAGTTGTGGGAGGCGCGGGTGGGCCGTCGGCCGGTGTTGCAGGCCGGGTTGGGTTCCGCGGTGGGGTTGGGGTTGGGATCGCGGGCGCTGTTGGGGGCGGGGGACGCGGCGGCGAAACCGGCGTCGCAGGCGAGGAAGGCGCCGCCGCCGATGGAGTTCGTCGATTTGCAGTTCGCTTACGGGCATGTCCATGGGATCTCGAGTCTGGGCTTGATCGTCAACGGGGAGCGCTTCCAGCTGCGCCGGCACACGAAGGCCTCGCGGGCGGCGTTGCGCAAGCGGGGTGGGCTGTTCGCCGAGATGGACCTGGCGGTGCTCTCGCATTACGCGACCGGGGTGCAGGTGCCCGCCCACCAGACCTCGCTGGTCTCGGTCCAGGGCCGCCACGGGCGGCGGGAGGTGCTGGTGGGGCAGATGTGGCACGTTCCCAAAGCCGCGGTCCGGGCCGAGGCGCGCAAGCTGCTGCGCCGTAAGGGGGCGGTGCTGGGCAGCCCGCACCGTCTGAAGGCGCTGGGGTTGAACTCCTCGCAGGTCCGCTCGCAGCTGGCGGCGGCGCAGCTTGCTTCGATCGGCGATTCCACCGCGACTGCGATGACGTTGGTGATGTTCCACCCCAACGTCGCGACCAAGAACCCGACCAACGCCGCGACCACTCAGACGCTGCTGCAGAGCGGGCCGGCCGAGGCCGCGGTCAACGATCTGGGCGGTTACATCCTGAAGATGCAGCTCGGGGGCCACGGGTACGCCAAGACCGTGACGGCCACGGACGAGAACGGAAACCCGGCGTCGATCAAGATTCCGCCCGGCTATCAAAGCACCGGCTTCAAGACGTATCAGCTCAACACGAACGACACAGAATTCCCCCTCTTCCAGTCGATCCTGAAAGCCGCCCTGGTCGAGGGGATCACGCAGGTGCGGAACACCGCGAGCCTCGGGGCCGTGATCGATACGCCGTTGGACCAGGCGCCGGCCGCCTCCACCCAGACCTGGGTCCAACCCCAGGGGATCGTCCCCCAGCCCCAGACCCTGGCGGCCGCCCGCAGGAAGCGGGGGGCGGGGCTCTCGATCCAAGTCAAGAACCCGGGCTGCGTGTTCGGGACCACCGTCTCGGTCAACGGCGCCTACAACAACGGGCAGGTGCCGCTCAAGCTCTACAACAACTATGTCCGCTGGGTCTGGGTGTACGTCCAATATCTCGGCCAGAACAACGAGAACCTTTCGGCCAACCCCGGCGCGTCGTTCCCGGATACCAAGTACGCGCAGTCGCTCGGGCTGCTGCCGCAGGTGTTCACGATTCTCGGGGTCCCCATCTGGGGCACCAACACGATCGACGCCCAGCTCAACTTCCCCGAGGGCGCTCATACCGCCCGGATCCTGTTCTGCGGACTGGGCTCAAACCTCAACGACGGCGGCTGGCGACAGTACTTCCCCACCGACGCGTACCCGAACTCGGTCGGTCCGACTGACGAGGTGCTGGTCCCCGGCCTGCTCACCGGCCTTCTGACGATCGGCATGACGGCGTTCGCTCTTGTCACCGATTTGGACATCGCCGCAACGTTTGCTCTTGTACGCACTGAGGTCACGTCGATCTCGAGGACTCTCGCCGTCGAGCTCTCGGAGATCCTGCGGACCGCCGCGATCAATCTGACCGCCACCGAGGCCGTGGCCGCATCGGCCGCTGCCGGGGCCGCGACCTACGCGGACGTCAAGGCCAATGGCGGGCCCAGCAACATTTGGAGCATCCTGCTGGGGCTGGTCAGCGTGATTCCCAAGGTGATGTTCAACCCCGCGGCGAGCGTTTTCTGGTTGAAGGTCGCCGCCGACGTCGTCGGCGGGCTCACCGGAAACAGGATCGCCAACGCGATCCCGTTCATCGGCGAGGTGATCGGGGTCATCGAAGCACTGGGCGATGCGGTCACCTTGGCCGAGGAGTGCGCGGAGACGATCATTTCGCCGTGGGTGATTGAGAATGAGGTCAACCTGACGTATCCGGCGACGGTGACGATCAGTCGTGATACGGCGGATGGCGCGGCGACGTTTCCGGTGGAGGCGGTGTCGTGGTCGTTGGAGGCGAAGATCGACGGGGCGGCGGTGTTGGATCCGACCACGGGGACGATCAATGAGGGGGGCCATATCCAGTCCGATCCGTTGGTTGTGCCGGTCACGGCGCCGTTCGGGGGGAACACGATTCAGTGGAGCGTGACGTTCCTGGATGCTTCGGGGGCGCAGGTGGGGACGGGTGTCTCGGACCCGTTGCCGAATGATGATCCGACCAACCCGCCCTCGACGGTGTCGTTCTCGATCAAGAACATCCAGATCAGTATCGGTGCCTCCACGGTGTTCAAGCGCGCCGACGCTACCGGCTATGACCCGACGGCCGGGGGGTACACGTGGTCAAACCAGATCACCGACGCGGGGACGGTGCTCTCGGGTGGGATTCAGCAGGTCACCGGCACGACGATCTCGACCCTCGCCGGGGTGGCGGGGGTGGTGTGGGAGCAGGGCAACCAGTTTTATGTCCGCGGCGTGCCGGTAGCACAGAACGGCGCCACGATCGATCTCGGCGTGGCGAGCACGGAGGGCTATGCGCGCCGGCCGTTCCTGCTCTTTGACGCGTTCGTGGATCGTGCCGCGACGGGCAATCACGTGCTGTTGGAGCCCGATCCGGTCACCACGGCTTATCACGTGCGCAAGGTCACACTGGACCCGACCACGGGCGCGCCGTCGTGGGACTCGACGGTGTCCTACGGCACGTTCGTGCTCCCAGTATCGGCGGCGGCGTTGCATTCCTCCGGACGGGTGATCGCGATCAGCACCAACACCGCCCGGCTCGGGCAGCTGCTGCCCGCGGCAACCAACGCACCCCAGCCGGTGCAGGCCAGCTACACCGCCGGGTCCGGCACCCAGATCGGGCTGGTCGGATCCCCGATCGCGGTCGCGGTCACCAACCCCGGGACCGTGCTCATCCTCGACGCCGCCAACGCTCAGATCGCCGCGTTTGATCTCAACGGGAACCCCGTCCCCTACTTCAGCGAGACGCTGACCCGCCGATCGCTGTTCACCCGCTCGCGGCTCGGCGCGAGCGCAGGCGGGCAATACACGCTCCCGCTCGCCACCACCGGCACCTACCTCGACCTCGCGGTCGACGGCGCCGGACAGATCTACACGCTCTACTACACCGGCGACGGATCAACGCCCGCCCAATACCACGTCGACGTGTACGCCCAAACCGGGGCGGTGCTCGACACGGCCAGCCCCGGCGTCAACGTTCCCCACATCGCCGTCGACTACTGGCGCAGCATCTACGGCGCCAACTACGACGCGCTCGAGAACACCGCCACGGGCAAAGCACAAATCGACCCCAGACTCGGCGTCATCGAACCATCCCTCAGCCGCTTCGACCCGACCAACCCCACCACCCGCAAACGCGGTACCAACCATGACACAGCCGCCGGCCGACCCCGCCACCGCGACACCTACCGACCCAAGAAAACGTGACGCGACGGACACGGGCCCCCCGAGAGAGGCACCGATGAGACGCAAAATAGGCCTGGAACAGAGCCGGCGGTGGGTCGCGGGTCTGGCGGCTGTGCTGGCAATTCAGTGCCTGGCGCTGGCCGCCACTGCGCTCGTGCCCGGGACGAGCGGCGCCCGGATCACCCCCCCACGACCCGCGCCGGGACGATCCCGCCCAAGGCCGTGCGCGCGACGATCCAGGCGCGGCCAAAGGTCAAGGCTCCCGTCTCCGAGCTGACCGCTCCAGCGACTCCCTCGGTCTACTGGGACAACCCCCAGGCCGGCGCGATCGGCGTTGCCACCGGACCTCCCTCGCAGCTCGATCAGAATTTCATTTCCGGGATCCAACCAACCCATAACATCCCGATGGCCGCCGGCGGCCAGTATCTGTACTGGATCGACGGAGGCTACATCGCGCGCGCCAACCTCGATGGATCCGACATCAGCCCGCGGTTCATCGGCCCCGTGGGCGCCAACGGGGTGGCGGTCGACGGGCAGTACATCTACTGGACCACGGGCGCAGGGGACATCGGGCGCGCCAATCTCGACGGCAGCGGGGTGAACACCCAATTCATCACGATCGCGGACGGCTTCCTCTCCGGACTGGCCGTGGATAGCAGCTACATCTACTGGAAGGACTCGGACCACCGCAGCATCGGGCGGGCGAACCTCGACGGCAGCGGCATCGATGAGACCTTCATCACGGGGGCCGGCGCGTCGCGGGGGGCGGTGGCGGTCGACGCTCAGTACGTCTACTGGACGAGCATCACCGGAAGCAGCGCGCCGTTCGTCGGCACGATCGGGCGCGCAAACCTGAACGGCACCGGCCCGACGCCGAACTTCATCACGGGAGCGGACGACCCGTTGGGCCTGGCCGTGGACAGCGACTCGATCTACTGGAGCAACAACTACAGCTGCAACTATCAGAACGATCCGCCAACGTCGTGCGGGGGCGGCACGATCGGGCACGCAAACCTGAACGGAACCGGGGTAGAGCAGAACTTCGTCACTGCCGTACAGCTGGAGGGCGCCGGCTGCGGCACCGATCCCGAGACCCGGTGCGGCCCGAGCTCGGTCGTGGTCGCGACGCTCCCTGACGGGACTTCCGCCATCTACTGGGATAACCCACAGGTTGGCTCGATCGGACGCGAGACGCTGAGTGGAAGCCCGGCCAACGTCAACCAGAGCCTCGTCACCGGGATCAGGCAGCTGTTCCACGTCGGCGTCGCCGTCGACAGCCAGCACCTGTACTGGACCAACGGAGCATTCATCGGCCGTTCGAACCTCGACGGCACCGGCGCCAACCAGCAGTTCATCAACCTCGCCCCGTCCACGGCCAGTTACGTGGTGGCCGACGATCGGTACCTGTACTGGTCGAACGGGATCGAAATCGGCCGGGCGAACCTCAACGGCACCGACGTCATCACCAACTTCCTCAGCCTCCCGGGTGAGAATCCCGGCGGTCTGGCCGTGGACAGCTCCCACATCTATTGGGCAGATCGCACAAACAGCGCGATCGGGCGGGCGAACCTCGACGGCACCGGCGCCAACCCGACCTTCATCACGGGAGCGAACGACCCGACGGACGTGGCGGTGGACGGTCAGTACGTCTACTGGACAGCGCTGACGACGAGCGGCCGGCCGCCGGCGGGAGCGATCGGGCGGGCGAACCTCGACGGCACCGGCGCCAACCCGAGCTTCATCACCGGAGCGGCCGAGCCATTCGGGATCACCGTCGACTACTCGCACATCTACTGGGCCAACGACTACAACTGCAACTACCTGACCCAGCCGCCGTCAGCGTGCGCGGGCGGCACGATCGGGCGCGCGAACCTCGACGGAACCGCGGTCGATCAGAGCTACATCACCGCCAGTCAATTCGCCGGCTTGGGCTGCAACACCAGCCCAGAGACGCGGTGTGGGCCGAGCACGGTCGCGGTCAGCGCCCCCACCCAGCCAGACTGCATGCGCACGGCCACGACGCCCGCTCCTCCGCCCGGGGGCGCCGTGTTCGCCCAGCCACTCAACCCGGCGAGCTCGGACGCGAACGTCGTGGTGATTCCCGCGGGCGTGAGCTGGACCGGTCCCGCGTCGTGCGCCGGGGTCGCGGCCGGTTCCGATCAGGTGATGACGCACCCGAGCACGATCTCGGTCGCGCCCGACGCTGCCGTGCTGCTGCGCGACCAGCCCGCGGGATTGGTCTCGGCCTGGGGAGCGCGGGACGTCGGAGCCGGCGATCCAGCCCCGGTGCTGTTTCCCGGGCGATCGGACTGGCAGACGACCGAGGCCGATCTGATCACACCCCAGCAGCTGCTCGAGACCGAGAACGGATGCCCGCTATGCGTGCTGCCGAACAACCAGCAGCTCACCCCCGGGGCGTCGAGCGCCGACGTCGGCTATCAGGGTGACGTTGACCATGCCGTTTTGAACGGTGCGGTGCTGAGCGGCAACTTCGACGGTTGGAACTTCGCCGGGGCGCAGTTGGGAGGCGCGACGCTGAACGGCGGTCAGGTGAGCGGAGCCGATTTCGACGGCGCGGACCTGCGCGGCGCGCAGCTGGGGTCGCTGCAGTTCACCACGCCGCCGAGCTTCGCGAGCGTGCGGATCGGTGCGTTGAACGGCGCGTGCACGTCGTTCGCGGACACGAACCTCGTCGGCACGGGTCTGACCGCGGTGAAGGCCGACCTGCTCGTACCGGGGTGCGCGACGACGCCGCTGCTCCCGGGCGGCACGGCGCCGCTGGACTTGATCGCGCAGCTGACGGTCACCGACGGGGCGACGGTCGATTACTCCAACGCGAACTTCCTGGTCACGGCCAGCAACGACGCCGCTCTGGCTGGTGCCAACCTGACCGGCATCGATCTGGCCGGCGCGACCTTGCTCGGGTTCCCCGCCGACCTCGAGTCGACGAACTTCGACGGCGCCTCGCTAGAGAGCACTTCGCTGCAGCCCACGGACTTCGCGCTGGCTGACCTCGACCAGGCAATGTTCGAGGGCGCCAACGCCTCGGGCGCGTCCTTTGAGTACGCCACCCTCACCGGCGCGCACTTCTCCGGAGCCAAGACCGTGCTTGAGACCACCGACTTCATCCACGCCGATGTCAGCAACGCGACCTTCCAGGACGCCGACATCACGGGAGCGAGTTTCGACCACGCGCTGGCGGTCAGCACCGACTTCAACTCGGTGATCGGCACCGGCGCGAGCTTCGTCGGCGCCCACATCTACGGTGACGGCAACGCGTTCGACGGCGCCCGTCAGCTGAGCGGGGCCGACTTTACCGGCGCGGTCCTCGCGGGAAGCGTGGATGGCACGGGCGGTTTTGACCTGACCGGCGCGGATCTGGACGGGGCCCATTTCGACAACGCGCAGTGCATCGCGTGCAACTTCACCGGGTCGAACCTGAACGGCGCCTTCTTCTCGGGGGCGTTCCTGCCGGGAGCGACGCTCGTCACCGTCACCCTGCAGGGCGCGAAGTTCGATGGCGCCTGGTTGTACTGCGGCGATCCGTCCGACGACTCGTGCAAATCAGGCAGCCCCCCGCAGACGACGTGGCCGCTGGCGCTCGGCTCGCAGGAGAGCTACGGCCCGGTCCCGTTCACCACGACCCAGCTCGATGAAGGGGAATGGACTGACGTCTCCGTTTGCCCCAACGGGATGCCACCTAACGCCAACAGCGGGTGCACGAATCGGCTGTTCCCCTCGGGATCGCTGACGTTGCCCGCTCCGTGCTCGGCCGTGGCGCTCGACGCCTGCCTGACGACGACCTCGACCGTGTTCGACGGCACCGCCTCGACGGCTGGAGCGCCATTGGCGGTCGTGCCCGCCACGCCGCCCACGTGGGGCAGCACGGTCACCACGCGCGGTGACTACGTCGCCCTGTCCGACGGCACCGTGCTGCTCGTCGGTACCGGCGGCCCCTCGCAGGTGGTGGCTGGGACCCACGACCAACTCTGCCCCGCGCCGACGCAGGCGTGCGGGGACGGCGGGCCGGCCACCAAGGCGCTCCTGGGCAAGCCGAACGGGCTCGCCGTCGGGCTCGACGGATCGCTGTACATCGCCGACCCCACGCTGCACCGCGTCCGCCGGATCGACCCGTCGGGAACGATCACCACCGTGGCCGGCGACGGCCAGGCCTGCGCCAGCACGACCGCCGCGTGCGGCGACGGCGGCCCGGCGACCTCGGCGAGCCTCGGTGGGCCCTACGGGGTCTGGGCCAGCCCCAGCGGCGCGCTGTTCATCGCCGACGGGACACGCGGGATCCGCGAGGTGCTCCCCGACGGAGACATCACAACCCTCGGGGCGGGTTCGGTGACCGGCACCGTCGTCAGCGTCGCCGGCGACTCGATGGGAAACCTCTACGCCGCGGCCGACAACCCCGACTACATCTACCAGCTCCCGATCACCGGCGGCCAGGCCACCCAGGTCGTCGGCACCGGCACGAGCGGCTACAACGGCAACATCGACCCCAACACGCAGCTCTTGCTTTCGGGAACCGAGGTCCAGATCAACCATCCCGCAGGCCTGTCGGTCGCCCTCAACGGCGATGTCGTGTTCGCCGACACCGACAACGATCTGATCCGCGCCTACGTGCCATCACAGGGCACCGTGATCAACGACCTCGCTGGTTTGATCTCGGGCAGCAATCCCGGGGTTCCCCAACCGGGCTTCACTCCCGACGGCTCATACGCCGACGCAACCAAGCTGAACAGCCCAGCCGACGTCACCGTCACCCGCGGCTCCCTGTTCCTCGTGGCCGACACCGGCAACTCCCTGCTGCGGCAGTTCGGACCCAGCCCCTCGGCGAGCGGGCTCGGAGCCAAACCCCCGCCCCCACCCCCACCCCCACCCCCGAAACACAGACACAAACGCCACCACCATCACCGACCCCGGCACCATCGCCCGCGCCGGCTCAGAACCCGCGGCCACGGTCACCGCCGCCGCTAGCGACGGGGCACTGGAACCGAGGCTTACTAGGCTGGGCGGAGTGAGCGCGACGGTGACCCTCGAGCCCTGGGGCAGCGGCGACCTGCCCCTGCTCGAGCGGCTGATGGGCGACCCGGGGATGACTGAGCACCTGGGCGGCCCCGAGAACCCGGACAAGCTGCGTGAGCGCCAGCGCCGCTACGAGCGCCTGGAGGGCCGCGATCGCATGCTCAGGATCGTCGACGTGGCGAGCGGCGCCGGCGTTGGCTCGGTCGGCTTCTGGACGAGGGAGTGGCGCGACGAGCAGGTCTACGAGATCGGCTGGATGGTCGTGCCGGAGTTCCAGGGCCGCGGCGTCGCGGCGGCGGCCACCGCGCGGGCGATCGCGCTCGCCAGGCGCGACGACCAGCACCGCTTCATGCACGCATTCCCGCACGTCGACAACGGGCCGTCAAACGCGATTTGCCGCAAGCTCGGCTTCGAGCTGCTCGAGGCGTGCCAGTTCGAGTTCCCGAAGGGGCACTTCATGAGCTGCAACGACTGGCGCCTGGACCTCCGCGCCTAGCGCCCTCAGACACGCTGGGATGCGGATAGCGCCCGCAGAGCCGAATCGGGGCGCCCGGATTTGAACCGGACGCATAGGCTTAGGTCAGGTCTGTGCCCAGTGTTTACGGTGTTTTCAGATCGCTCAGGTCATCTGGGGTTTGCTCAGATTGTCCCCGCAATGTCCCCGCGCGGCTGTGACTGCTGCTTCTCGATCGATCGAGGAGCCATTCCAGGGGTCCATCCGGGTGCCGATAGATCATCCGACGTCGATGGATACGCCCACCATCACCTATGTCGCCGCCTGGGCCACCGCTGCCACAGCAGGCGGGACATTGGCCCTGGCGGGCGCCACCTACTGGCTAGCGAGGAAGACGAGAGAAACCGCCGACGCAGCCAAGAACGAACTGGTCGTAGCCGTCAAGCAGGGCAAGGCGATGACGGAGCAGACGGGCGCGATAGGCAAGCAGACCGACGCGGTGATCGAGCAGGGCCAAGAAATGAAACGGCAGGGCGATGTTGCCGAAGCGGCCCTTAATGCCTCCATCCGCCCGCTGTTGATCAACGTGCCGGAGGGCACTACGCACACCGTCAACGATTTACCCGGCTTCTTTGGATCTGTCGAAGTTGATCGTGGCCTGGTCGCGGCTGAGATCGCGGAGGGCCGGGCCGGTCGTCTTGCTGTCCCGGTGCGCAACGTTGGCGCGGGCCTCGCGCTGGGCGTAGTGGCGGTCGCGGCCTTCGCACAGAATCCTGGGCGGCGTGTGGTAGCCCGCGCCGCAGCACCCTCGGTAATCGCACCCGGCGAGCACGATTCGATCTACTTCGCCGACACGGCTGGGGCTGCTAGTGCTGCGGCCCAGTCACCGCTGGTGACCCTTCTTGAGTCGAAGGAAGACCTAGTCGTCGAGGTCGTCTACACGGATGTCGCTGGAAGGCAAAAGGCGGCGACCACCTTTCACCTGACCCCGGACGATGTGACCGTGCCCAACACCTATCGCGTGACGGCGGTCGAGCCCGGTCACGAGCAGCGGATCACACCTGAAGCCCTCACAGCATGACGGCGAGACTCTCGGAAAGGGCTAATAGCGGCAGTGGATCCGCCGACGACGTGATCGGCTTGCTGGCAGGTACCGGGTGCGACGGCGAACGCCGCTGAAATCCAGTCGCCCTCGGCCGCGCGCGGCGCGTAGTCGGCGTAACGCTCGGTCGTCGCGATGTGCTTGTGTCCCATCCACTCCTGAAGCGTCCGCATCGGCACGCCCGACGCGGCCATCGTCGTCCCGAACGTGTGGCGCAGGTCGTGGAAGACGTGATCGGCCAGGTCGGCGTCCCCCAGCGCCTTGTGGAGCCGTCGTGTGACGTTCGCCTTGGGGATCGCTTTGCCGGTCGTGGGGTGGGCAAACACGTGGTCATCATCGCCCTGGAACGCGGCCGCCTGGTAGAGCCGGTCGAGCACGCCGCCGACCTCGTCGGCCATCGGCACCGCCCGCGAGGAGCGCCGCGACTTCGGCGTCCCATAGCGCCCGCGCACGTAGTTGCGCCGAACGCGGACCACCCCAGCGACCCAGTCGACGTCGCGCCAGCGCAGCGCGATCAGCTCACCGAGCCGGAGCCCGGTCATCGCCGCGACGAGGTACAGCGCTTGGTCGATCTCCCGGTACATACCGCGACGGGCGTGCTCGATCAGCTTGCGTAGCTCGGGCCGCGTCAGGAACCGGATCTCCTCGGCCTCGGGCAGCGCTGGCAGTTCGGCACCGTCGCACGGGTTCGTGCTCGCCCACCGTCGACGCGGCGAGCGCGCGAAGTTGAAAAGCGCCGACAGCGTCCCGATCACGTTGCGGATCGTCTTCGGCGCGAGACCCTTGGCCGCGAGCGTGGCGATCAGGTCGGCGACATCGTCAGCGTCGATCCCGTCAAATGGGCGATCGCCGAAGAACGGCGCGAGATGCGTGCGGGTTTCCGACTCGACGTTCTCGACCGTGGACGGCTTGCGGGGCTTGCCGCCTCGCGGCGGGGCCAGCAGGTAGCGCCGCGAGACTTCGGCGACGGTGAGCTGCTCGCCGGTGGCGCGCGGAGCCGCAGGCGTCCCGCGCAGCTCCGCCAGCGTCTGATTGGCCTGCTTTTCGCTCAGGTCGCCGACGCGGCCGACCGTTGCCTTGCGTTTGCGTCCATGCTCGCGCCAGACGGCGACCCAGGATTCTGAGCCGTCGGCGTTGGGGCGCCTCTCAAGTGACCCGGTGCCGTAGCTCCGGCGCGGGGTAGGGTTGCGTTGCATCGAATCGCTCCTAACGGTTCGGTGTCGGGCCTCGGGCGGTTCCAGCCGCGCCGGGGCCACCTTGTGTGTTGCTCCCTACAGGATAGGCCGGGCCGCGCGCGCGGTTACGCGCCCAGGCGAGCAACTGATCGGCGTCGAACCGGACATAGCGCCCGAGCCGCACGTGCGGGATACGGTCGTGCCGCGCCTGCTCAAGCACCCACGTATGTGGCACGGCGAGCAGCTCGCCAGCGGCCTTCGCATCGATCAGCGGAGCGCTCATTTCACACCGTTTGGCCCTCCGAGCCCGATCTGCGGCGATCTGCGGCGCTGTGCACGGCAACTCGGGCGCTCCGAGGCCCTCCCAGACGCGAAATTGGCCCTCCCGAACGCTCGCGTAGACGCAAGTCAAGGAGGGCCAATTTCGCTTTACGCAATTTTCGTGCGCGAACCACCACTGATGGCGCGACCCGATCCCCGATTCGTGATTCGGACGTGCCCCGATGAATAAATCCCTGCAAATCGGCATATTCAGCAGGACTGGCCGCGTCTGGGTTCACCCCGTCGATCCGGTCGCCCCGGGCCTTGGATGGTGGGAAGTCCCTGGCGTACCGACCGTCCCCGGTAGTTCCTCGGCGATGCGTGGCGTCCGCAGACAGTTCGATGGTCATCGAACACGTCACTCGTCCTCATCCCAGTCGTCGAGCCTGAGCACGAACAGGTCGCCAGCAGGCTGGAGTTCGTGCTCAACCACCGGATCGAGGCCACAGTCCTGGGCGCCGAAGTACAGCTCGCAGAAGTCCTTGATCGCGGTCGAGCGCTCAGCGTCGCTCAGCTCAACGCCGATCAGTCGCGGGTACCGCGTCACGACTCGCCGTCCTCGGGCTTTTCCGGCTCACGGGGGGTGGCAACTAATGTCAGGTTCCCTAGGGTTCTCGACTTTGTTGCCACCCCCCAGCCGTCCGCTGTCGAATCGATTTTTCCGTGGGCGCCGAGCCAGTCCAGGATGGCCTGCACGGTCGGTCTTGAGATGCCGGTGATGGCCGCCACCTGCCGGGCACTTCGACGCTTCTCGGACACAGCCTTGAGCACGGCCGCTCTACGCTGCTCGCGCTGGTGCTCGCGTGGAGCCTTGGGCCTTGATGGCGTGCCCGAAACGCCCAGATCATCGACTCGCTCAACCTTGAGCGTCTTCTCGTCGCACTTCCAGGTGGCGCCCTCCGCGAACGCAGCACGAATCGAGCGCACCTTGGTCAGCGTGATCGTGAGCGACGGCGGATCGTCGTGCGCCTTGGAGCTGAACATCAGATCGGCCTTGTGGCCCTGCGCGGCCGGTCCGATCGGCCGCTCCTGGGCATCCTCGGCGTGCCCAACGTTGGCGAGGATGACGACCGCTACGCCAGCGTCGACCAGCGGCTGGACGAGGCGCATGTAGAACGTCACGTAGTCCTCGTTCTCGTGCTTGGACTTGGTGGCCGCCAGGGCATCGTTGAGCGGGTCGATGACGACCAGGTCGTAGCGCCCCGCAACGCCCTTCACCCACTTCTCGGATCGCTGCCAGGCGGCAGCCAGTGTGTTGGTCAGGTCGAGGTAACGGACGATCGCGACCTCGGTACGGATCTGCTTGGCGTCGTCGCCTCGTTTCTTGGCCAGCGTGCAGCTCGGGCATTGAACTCGGCTTAGTGACCTCGCTACCGAGGTAGGCGGATCGAATCCCCTGGCGAGCAGCGTCGTAGAGGCACGCCTGGATGACGGACGAGCGTCCCTTGCCGCTCGGTCCGGAGATGATCGCGGCCATCCCAGGGTGCATGAACGGAACGCCCGGCAGTAGCGGAAGCGGAGTCGGCGGCTCGGCGCACGGGTCCATCGGACTGCCTGCCAGCCAGTCATCGACTGGTATCCCCGCGCCGGCGCAAGGACAGAGGTCGTCGAGCGTTCCACCGGCAGCCAGGTGATCAGAAACGTCCTTGTGAGTGGGCGGCTCGACCACGGTCACGTTGGCATTCACACCCGCCAACGAGCGCGCGACAGCGCGGGCATGCTCACGTCCAGCGTCGTCACGGTCAGCGATCACGGTTACGACCGCTCCGCGCAGGCTCTCGCTGTACTCGTCGCGCCATTTCCCGGCGCCACCCGGATTGCAGGTCGCGATCTGGCCTTGGCCCACGAGCGCATCAACGTCTTTCTCACCCTCGACAACCCAGATTCGCTGACCGGCAGCCACCGCGTCGATCACCTGCGGCAGCCGGTAGAGCACCCGGCGAACGCCCCGAATTCCGCCCTTCCAGTCGCTACGGCCTGGGCGCCGTTGCAGATCGCTTGCCTGGGAACCGGCCGACCTCGAACAGCACCTCGCCGGACTCGTCGGTGTAGCGATAGATGGCGATCGGATCGTGGCTCGACCCGTTCCGGCGCTCCCACCACTGGTCAAACAGCGCGGTCGTCCTCAGGCCCATCGCCGCGAGGATCAGCTCGGGCGGACAGCCCGCGTGGCACTTGATCACGGCGCCAGGATCGCCTTCGGTTGCAACGCCAATCGAGAGGCTGGCGTGTCGATCCTCGTGACCTGGGCAACGAGCCTCGGCCTGGGTTCCGTTGCGGTGGGCTACGTCCACGCCGAGCCTATGAAGCAGCCCCTCGTAGGCGGCGTTCATGACCGCCTCCGGGCACGTCGAGACGCCCGGCTAGTCCGCTGAAGCGGGACCTCCGAACTGCTGTGCATGGCGATTTCCTCTAGTTGTGGCTGACAGCTGTTTGCCCGCTGCGGCACCAAGTGCCGTCGCGGGGTCGCAATCGCCTCGGGGAGGAAAACATCGCCTTACGACTTGCAACATGAATGATTGCACGGTCCGGCCGACGAATCACCCCCAAAAGGTGGAAAGGCCCCGTCAGCCACGAGCGGGACCTCTCCGGACAACTGCATAAGCAAGGGAAATTGCCAGCAACCACGATATCGCCCGGGTCAGACACTGTGGTGGAAGCGCCGCCTCGCTTCCGATCAGGCGGCGTTCGCAACGCGATCGATCTGCTCGCTCGGCCCGGCGACGACGACTCGAAGAGCTGTAGCCGAACCGGCCCACGCAAAACGAAGAACTTCGTAACAGTCGCGTCACGACCCAACGCGAACGGTGTCCCTCTTAACAAGACCGGATACCCAGAGGAGATAGCTGACATGCGCAAACTGATCCCCGCACTCGCCCTCGCTGGCGCACTAGCGCTTCCCGCGAGCGCCTCGGCGAGCACAGCTCACCGGACGTACTGCGGCCATCCTGACGCCTACGTCACGCTCTACGCCACCGGCGTCTCGTGCAAGACGGCTCTCACCGTCGAGCGCTACGGAGACCGCCACAACACTCTCCTGTACCCGACCGCGCAGATCGCGGGACGGCGTTGGGCCTTCCTCGTAGACCGGCGCGCACACGGCCACGAGTGGGTCGGAAACTCGTGGGTGCCGATCTGGCTCACGCGCGCCATCTCCAATCAGGCCACGGTCGCGACGTACACCCCGCCCTACGGGTGATCGCCTCGACGACATAGCCGCAGGCGGTGACGGCATGAAGAGGATCCGGACGTGTTGGTGGCCGAGCGAAGGACGAAACGGGAGGGTCACCAGCGATCAACCGTCCCGCCCTCCGCTCTAGGCCGTCTGCGGACGCTGGTGCGACCTGCTTAGGTCGCTTCCGCAGGCTCGTCGGATTCAGGCTCGTCGGGCTCAGGCATGCCCGGTCGTGGCGTGATCGGAGGCATCGTTGGATCAACGATCGGATCGGGTGTCACTTCGTCAGGCATGGGCACCCGCGCCAGTCCCAGGTCACATCGATCATGCCGGGAACGTTAGTTCCACTTTCGCCCAGCATGCCGGACGCCAGACTGCCAGTGCGAAACGGCCCTCCCCGAGCATCGTGAGTCTATTTCTCAGAAAATCGTCCTGGTCCGCGTCAGAGGTCCTGACGTTGACACCTTCGCGGACGTACAGGGTGGCACCGAGCACCCAATCCCCCACTAACGCTGTACCTGGTGTCATGGCGAGGTTGGTGACGATCGGGACACCCCAGATGGTATCCATCGGCTGAGCGAACGCGCCGTCACTGTCGAGCCGCAGGCCGGACGTGCTCGCTTTGTTTTTCAGCATCTTGTTGAGGTCGTCCGGATACATGACGACAGCGGTTGGGGTTGCCGACGAGTCGACGACGGCGCCGATCCCGTTCAGGATCAGATCCGCGTTGCAGGTATCGCCGCTCACGGACGCTGGCGCTCCGATCCCGGTCGTGTTCAAGATGCCGAGCAGGTCTTCTCCCTGACCGTCGCCTGCCAGGATTTCACTCTCCAGCCTGCGATTCACATAGTAAACCAACCGGGAATAAATCGTTGTAGAAAGCAGCGGCACGTCGCTGATCTGCTGACGAGCCAGCTTGTGCCATGCCGCGATCGTTCGCGCCACAGCGACCACGTCAGTGAACGCGACATTGCCCTGTGGCTTCACGGATAGCTCGGCCGTTTCCGCTGCGCTGTCAAGCACGCCTGATTCTTGTGTGTACGCGAACGAGTTACCCTCCATCGTGCTGGTCGGGATTAGGTCGAGGATCGTCAATTTCCGCCGCAGCTGCGGAACGACACCCTGGTATTCGCCCAACCGGCTCAGTCCGGTCTCGGGGATGTTCGGATCAAGTCCGGTTGCCGCCATGCGTGGCGAGCGCGGGTCCATGTCGGCGACGCTCGATGCGTAACGACTGCACCACTCCTCGCGGGACATCACTTGGCCCAAGTTCATCGCGCCAATCGGCGCCGAGCTGTGTGCGAGCTGGCGTAGCTCCTCGATCACGGCCGGATCGTCGAGGAACGACGTGCTCGGGCGGATGCCGTCGACCCCAGCCATCAGCGAGAGCGCCTGCTTCTCCAGCGCCTCCGAGGTCTCAAGCTCGATCGATATGTCGTCGATCAGGCTTTCGGCGAGTAGACGTGCGTCTTCGTCGCCTGCGGCCCTGGCCGCGTCGAGCTGCTGCCGAGCGCGGTTTCGGCGTGCGCGTGCGGTCGATGTCCGGTCGCGGATCGCGTTCAGCCGGTAGCGGCTGTTCGAGGTGGCGACGGTCATGATGGGCTCCTCCTCGGAGTGATGTCAGTGAGTAACAGCGCGAGGCCGTTGCTGGCTCGGCGGGTCGTGATCTCAAGCTCCATCCCGCGCTCGCGTAGTCGCCGCACCAGCCAGGACGAGAGATCGAGCGCCAGCGTGTGGTCGGGGCCGTACGGGATCAGATAGGCGCACGCCTCGCCGGTGCGCTTCGCGACCATCAAATCCAGGTCGGCCTGGTTCACGATCTCGGTCGCGTTGGCCACGATCGCACTCACCCGCTGATGGCTGATGCCGTGGCGTTTGCCGATCTCGACGATCGTGTCGCCGCGCTCTCGCTCGATGACGATCGCTTGGTCGCGCTGGGTGAGCATCGGGCCTGCCTTTCGGGTCGCATTGACGCAACCGAAGTGTTGCACCGATCCTGTTTCACCGGGGGAAAAGAGCTTGTTTCACCGGGGGAAGGCCGCGCCGAGATTCCGGCCCTCAGGCACGCCGTGGGGCCGCCCGTGGCGCTCGGAGCCCCGAGACGACCTAGGACCCGTCCGACCGACTCGACGGCTTAGAACGCCTTAGAGAGCGGCAAGTAACCCGCCTGTACAGGCGCATTTGTTCACCGATCCAGTGCGGATCGAAGGTGTAACCGACGAGTTGCACGTCCCCGGTCTGAATAGACCGACACCGACTCAAGCCAGAGAGTCCGAGCGGTTACATACGCTTCCTGGCCATCTCGGTGGGCGCCCCACACATCGTCGTCCACACGACCGTTCACACGGCGGATCTGGCGACGACGATCCTCGCCGCGCTTGGCGTCGTGCTCGCCCTCGTGTCCTTGGGCTGGCAAGCCGTCAGTTTCTGGCTGTCGGGTAGTCGTGTAAGGGTTGAGATCAGAGCGGGCGCCACTGACGGTGTCCGCGTCGCATCCGTCTCAGGATCCCCAACTCAGGATCAACAGGCACTCCTGCAGCGCCAGGGCCTCACCCAGCTCATCCTGGGGGTCAAGGTCAAAAACTTGGGGCGTGCTCCCACATCTGTGACGTCGGTCGATCTCCACTATTCGAACGGAGCTGGCTTGTCGGGCGCGTACCTGCGGGGATCGCCCGAGCTGCCTTGCCGAATGGAGGGCGAGACCGAACAGACGTGGTACTTCGATGCGGACCTCGCTGCGCGGTTCGCGAGGGTCTTCGAGGAGGCCAAGAAAACGGGTAAGCCCCAATCCGTGTCAGCGCGTGGTCTCGTTCGGGTCGGCGGCAAGACCAAGCCGGTCATCTCGAAGAACAACATCCGGATCTTCTAGCGCTCCGAGACAGCAAGGCGAGCGCATTTTGTCCCCGTGATGTCCCCGCGCTCGGTCCCAAAGACGTCGAATCCCCCGTGTCTACGGGAGATTCTCAAATCGGGGCGCCCGGATTTGAACCGGGAACCTCAAGCACCCAAAGCTTGCGCGCTACCAGGTTGCGCCACGCCCCGTATGGGTTGCCGTGAGTCTAGTCGTTACGCGGCGTCCCGCCGTCCAGTGGTCTGGGCGCGAGCGGGCCCGCGATACCCTTCCGGGCCGCGCAGTAGGCTCAACCGCCGCGATGGCCGACATCCAGCCCCTCACCGCGCTGCACTACGACCCGCCCAGAACGGGCGGCCTTCAGGACGTCGTGGCGCCCCCGTACGACGTGATCGATGCCGAGCAGCGCGCGCAGCTCGAGGCGAGGTCGCCTTACAACGTCGTGCGCATCGACCTCCCGACGGGCGATGACCCGTACGAGGCGGCCGCGCGGCAGTTCGCCGAGTGGCGGGCGAGCGGGATCATCGTCGAGGACCGCGAGCCGGCGATGTGGGCGTTGGCCCAGGATTACACGGGCCCCGATGGGCGGCAGCGCACGCGCCACGGGTTGTTCGCGCGCGTGCGCGTGGAGGAGTACGGAGCAGGCCGGATCCGGCCCCACGAACGCACCCACCCGGGACCGAAGGAGGATCGCCTGCGACTCACGCGGGCGACCAGCGCGAACCTCTCCCCCATCTTCAGCCTGTTCTCGGACCCGGAACGCGCAGTGGAGGGGGCGCTGGCCGGCCACCTCGATCACGCCCCCTGGGCGCAGACGACGGACGACGACGGGACCGTCAACCGCCTGTGGCGGATCACTGACCGGGACGCGATCGCGACCGCGCAGGCAACTCTGGCCGGCAGCGAATTGCTGATCGCCGACGGACATCACCGTTATGAGACCGCCCGTGTGTACGCCCAGGAGGTGGGCGGCGAGGGACCGCAGCGATACGTGCTCATGTGCCTGGTCGCGCTTCAGGATCCGGGGCTCACGATCTTCCCCACCCACCGTCTGATCCGCGGCGCCACGCCGGCCGGACAGGAGCGGCTCGCGCAGGCGCTGCGCGACGACTTCCAGATCGACGCCCTGGCCGACACGGCCGCGCTCGCCCCCGCGGCGGGCGACCGGGTCCAGATCGGCTGCATCGACGCGCACTTCCAAAAACCGTTCATGTTGACGCTCAAAGACCAAGCGATCGCGGCGGCCGCCCTCCCGGGTCACTCGGAGCCGTACCAGCGCCTCGACACCGCGGTGCTGGAGGCGTTGATCCTCAAGGGCGCGCTCGGGATGAGCGACGAGGACATCGATCACCTGGACGGACTCGCGTATGCCCGCGACTTCGCGCAGGCGCTGGAACTCGTGCGGAGCGGCGAGTTCGATGCCGCGTTCTTCATGGCCCCGACGCCGGTCGAACAGGTCCAAGCCGTCGCCGCGGCCGGTGAGAGCATGCCGCCTAAGTCGACCTACTTCTATCCCAAGGTTCCCACCGGGTTGTTGTTCAATTCGCTCACGTGAAGGTCACCGCCCGCCGCACCCCCGGTCGCACCTTCACCCACGAGATCGAGATTCGCCATCACCACCTGACGGTCGACGAGCCGGACGTCAAGGGAGGCGACGACGAAGGCCCCAGCCCGCTCGAGCTGCTCGCCGCCAGCCTCGCCTCCTGCACCGCGGTCACGCTCGAGATGTACGCCAGGCACAAGGGATGGGACCTGAGCCACGTCGAGGTCGAGGTGGACTACGAACTCGGTGACCGACGCTCGCCGACCACGTTCCAGGTGGTGATGCGGCTGCCCGAGGTTTGCACCGAGGAGCAGATCGAACGGTTGCGCGTGATCGCACGGAAGTGCCCAGTCCACCGCCTGCTCGCGGGAGAGTTCGTGTTCGAAGAGCGGCTCGAGCTGGTGACCGGCTAGCCGGCGCTCGCGCGGATAGGCCGTTAGCCGTCGATCTGGACCCCGGCCGCCCGCAGTTTCTCGAGCGCCCGTTCACCGTCGCCGGGTTTGACCTCGACGGCGCGGGTCGCGCCACGGTGGAGCACGACGTCGAAGCCGGCGCGCTTGGCGTCGAGCGCGGTCTCGAGGACGCAGTAGTCGAGCGCCAGCCCGGCGACGTGGACTCGATCGACGTCGTGGTCGCGCAGCAGCTGCTCGAGGTTGGTCCCTTCGAAGCCCGAATACCCCTCCAGTTCACGCGTGAAGCCGGTATCGACGATGACGTCGATCCGGTCGACGGCGAGTTCGGGATGGAACTCCGCCCCGGGCGTGTTCTGGACGCAGTGGACCGGCCAGGGGCCGCCCTCCGAGGCGAACGAGAGGTGGTCCGGGGGATGCCAATCGCGGGTCGCCACGACGAACGGCAGCTCGGCCGCCAGCCGGTTGGTCGGCTCGACGACCGCGTCACCGTCGGCGACCTCGAGTGCTCCCCCCCGGCAGAAGTCGTTCTGCACGTCCACGACGATCAGCGCATCCATCCCACGCCAATATAGTCAGGCGATGGCACCGGGTGCGGGATCGCTTCGCGACGATCTGCGACGTGTGCTGCTGGCCCCCGAGGAGGCGGTGCGGCTCGAGGTGCACGGCCGCACGGATGCCGCAGTGCTCGTGCCGCTGTATTTCGACGGCGGCGAGCTGTATACGGTGTTCACCAGGCGCCGCGAGGACCTCCGCCGCCATCCGGGCGAGATCTCGTTCCCGGGCGGACGCTACGAGGAGGGTGAGCCCGACCTGCGCGTCACCGCCCTGCGAGAGGCGGAGGAGGAGATCGGCTTGCCCGCCGAGATGGTCGAGATCGTCGGCGCTCTGCAGCCGACGCCGACGATCGTCACGGGCTATGCCGTGTACCCCTTCGTCGGCGTGATCGAGGCGGGACACAACTGGATCCCCAGCCCGGGGGAGGTCGCCGAGGTGCTCGAGCTCTCGCTGCAGTCGCTGCGCGAGGGCTACGCCCGACGCCGTCTGATCCGCCGCGGCCTGCCGATTCGGACCGACACCTACCTGGTCGGCGATCACCTGATCTGGGGCGCGACGGCACGGATCCTGGCCGACCTGCTGGACCGGATCGACCCGCTGACGACGGAGAAGTAAGGGGTTCGCGACGAAGTTAGTGGCGGGCTCTGACGAGTGGCTTGCGTGTCTGGCGTCGCCGACTCGCCGCGATAATACCGGGAGTATTTGAGGGCGAGTCGGCGGCGTCAGGCGCGTCCAGACGCCGTCAGAGACGTCAATAACTTTGTCGTGAGCCCTAATGTAGGGGCGGACAGAAGGGGGCAAATGCAGTTGATGACCAGATCCACCCGCCGGCGGGCACGGACGACCGGCGATCGACGTCGACCGACCGCCGCCGCGCTCGGGGTGATCGCGAGCGCGCTCATGCTGGTGACGATCGGCTCGGCCGCCGCCAGCGCAGCCACGTTCGGTACCCAACTCGGTACACAGCCGTTCGTGGGAGCACCGAACAACCCGTATGACTGCACGCGGTACTTCACGGCGATCGCGGGCGTACTGCCGATCGTGGGGCCGACCGGCGGGCTCGCGACATCGTGCATCTGGAGCGATTTCAGCGACGAGGGCGCTTCGGTCTCGATGACACCACCGATCACCGGCGTGGCGACCGTGACCCAGGTACGAGTTGCCGTCGGGGCGACCACGGGGCCGATGCAGGTGGTGGTCCTGCGAGCGCTGTATCGCAACACGACCACGCCGGGCAAACCGAACGATGCCTGCTGCTTCCCGGTCGCGGCCAGTCAGGTGTTCACGCCGCAGGCGGGCGCGGTGACCACGGTTCCCGTCGACCTCCGGCTGCGCGAGGATCCCACGCCGGCGACCGATGACACCACGACGATCGCCGACTTCGACTCGCTCGGCTTGGCCGTGCTCGAGCCCGGCGTGCCGGTCCCGATGTACTACACCGGCGACGAGAACGTCGCCGATTTCCTCTGGAACACGGCCACGCCGAGCACCACCACCCCGGGCTTCTACAGCGACACGGGCGGATTCTGGGTCGCGATGAACGCTGACTACACCGTCGGAGCGCAGGGGCAGGCCGCGGTCGCGCCACCGGTGCTCGCGCCGGCCCAGCTGGCCGTGCGGGGCGGGCTTCCCCGCTTTCGCTGCGCGATGACCATGGTCTGCATCGGCCCGGTCACCGTGTTTCCGTGAGGCTTCCCCCGCCGAGGACCCGTTCGACGCCGGCGAGCACCGCGTTCAGCCAAACGTCGTGGTCGGCGGGGTCGGCCCCCAGGAGGACATACGGGATGTGCGAGTCCACGCACGCGCTCGAGACCACCTCCGCTCCGCGCTCGAGCACCGGCCCGGTCAACGTGCCGGCGGCCTCGTAGACGATCCCGCGGACGGTCGAATCGAGCGTCCGCTGCAACAGCATCTCGAGTCGCGTGTCGTGCAGCGCCGCGACCCGCGCATCCGGACCCGTCGCGCAGCCCAGCAGCACGCACAGCACGGTCGCATGGTCCAGGGCCGGCGTGAGCGTCGCGATCCGGTCGGGGTCGCCCACGAATGCCTCGGCGCCGGCGGCTTCGATCGCGGCTCGGCGGGCGGGGTCGCGCGTCGTGCCCCGCACGGCGTGACCGCGGGCCACGAGCGCCCGGGCCAGGGCGCCACCCCGACATCCACAGCCGATGATCAGACACCGGGCCACTGCCCGCGAGGGTCAGACGGGTGGGGCCGGGCCGGAACCGAACTCTTCGCGGACCTGCTCCCGGGTGCGCTCGGTGAGGCCGCGGGCTCGGCGGCGGGCATTCGTCGCCTCGAGCAGCTGGTCCAGCTCACGATCGGCCATCAGCTCAGCATGCCGCCGCCTTTGGTCGTTCAGGTCATCGATCACGCGGAGCTCGACGTCGGCCGCGCTCACTTCGGGCTCGCCTCGAGCCCGGCGTCGGGCGTTGTGAGCGGCGAGCATCTGATCCAGGTCCTCCGCCTCGAGCGCCTCGCGCGTCTCCGAGATCTCCCGTGCCGAGCGCAGCCCGACCTGCTCGAGCCCTGATCCCGGATAGAACTTTCCCAGCAGCAGCACCCACAGGAGCAACCCCGCGAGTCCGCCCAGCAGCACCAGGGAAAACGCATCCACGGCGTCCCGAGTCTACCGGGCCGGGCTGAGATTCGAGACCAATCTGAGACCCGAGCGCGACTGTCAGCGAAGACCGCGGGCCGTAGCGTTGGCGCGCACCGTCACCGAGACGAGCCCGGCGCGGCGATCGCGGTCAGGGTCAGTTATCGGGATCCGCAGACGTTGATGATTGCCGACCAGGCCCCGGGGGCTGCAATCCCGGACGGTGGGTGACCCCGCCGTCGCTCGCCGTCCGGGCAGCTCCTCCTGGCCATGTCGGCACACGACCCGGTGAACCTCCCGGAAGCGGCTTCCCCGCGCCGGTCACAGCGCTTACCCGATAGTCCTCCGCGCTGAGCACTGAGTGCCGCAACTTTCGCGAGCGTCGTGGTTTTTCAGGGGCATCCACGAGCCACCGCCCCGTAGGGAGCCGGGAAGTCGGGGTGGGCAGGCGAGACCTACGAAGCTGGGAAAAGGAGGACGCCCTATGCGCCTACGCTCCGCCGTGGTCGCATCAGCGCTAATCGCGCTTCTTTCGTTTGCCGTACCTAGCATCGCCACAGCCGCGCCCCATCACAATCGCGGCCTGACGATCAATGCCACACCGAACCCGATTACCTCGGGCGGCAGCGTGTACATCTACGGACAGCTCAACGCGCAGCCAATCGGTAACCAGACAATCGACCTCTATCAGCACACGACGGGTTCCCACACGGGCTACGTGCTGGCGGGGACGACCACCACCAGTTCAATTGGTTTCTACGACTTCTCGAACATCACCGGCGTGGCGACGAACACGAGCTACTTCGTCAGAGAGGCCGGGGGAGCCAAGGTTCACAGCCGCACCGTCTACGAGAAGGTGGCGGCACTGGTCAGCCTCTCGTCCAACACGACGACGGCTGACACGAGCACGCCGATCACGTTCACCGGGACGGTGACCCCGAACCACGAGGGCCAAGAGGTCCTGCTCCAGCAGCAGTCGGCCAACGGCAACAAGTGGAACACGATCGATCACGGCTTCCTGAACTCGACGTCGATGTTCACCATCATCCACCATTGGCGGGTACCGGGGGCGTATGACGTCCGCGCCGTCTTCCCGGGTGACTACCGGAACATCGAGGGTGACTCGGACGCGATCACGGTCACGATTCAGCAGGCCCAGGTGCCTGGCTTCACGATCAACAGCTCGTCTCCGATCATCAACGAGGGTCAGAGCGCGACGATCTCTGGCAACCTGGTTCCGCCGACCGCGGTTCCGCCCTCCAGCCCCACGACGGTACAGCTGTGGGGCAGGACGGTTGATCAGAACAAGTTCCACGTCCTGCAGGTAACGACCACCGGTACTGGCGGCGCGTACAGTTTCACCGTATCGCCGCGTGAAAACACGCTGTACCAGGTCAGGACCGCGTTTGTGAAGCCTGCCCGCCATACGTCCGTCCTGTTCGAGGGCGTCCGTGACGTGGTGACGATGTCGGCCAACTCGGCGACGTCGACGGCCGGCGGCGTGGTCAGGTTCACCGGGACCGTTCTCCCCGACAAGGCGGGTCACACCATCTACCTGCAGCGTCAGGCGAAGAACGGCAACTGGTACTCAGTCGAGCTGAGCACGGTACGTAACAACTCGACGTTCGCGTTCGTCTTGCGGTTGGGCGCGGCCGGGACCTACACGTTCCGGGCGCGGATCTACAGCGACAAGCGCAACATCGGTGGCGCTTCAGCGCCCGTCACGATCACCGCGACAGGCGTCGCGCCGCCGTCGACGCTCCCGCCGGCGAGCTAGTCCGTCAGTTCAGCCAAGTCGATTCCAGGCTCGGCCCCCGCCGGCGATCTGCCGGCGGGGGCCGGCTTTTTTGGCCGCCGCGCTTACGCCACGGAGAAGAGGCGCCACCGTCCCGGCACGCCGTTCAGTTCTCGCTAGCCCCGGTCCGAGAACCACTCTACTCGTGTAGCGTCCCGCCGCATGGACTTCGAACTAACCGATGAACAGCAGCTGATCCGCGAGACGGCGCGGAACTTCACCGACAACGAGATCGTCGAGCGCGCCCGCGAAAACGACCGCAACGAGCACTTCGACGTCGAGCTCGTGCGGATGATCGCCGACCAGGGATACCTGGGGGCGATCGTCCCGCGCGAGTACGGAGGCGCCGGTCTCGACTACCGCACCTACGGGCTGGTGGTGGAGGAGATCGGTCGCGGCGACTCGGCGATGCGGACGGTGGTCTCCGTGCAGACCTCGCTCGTCTGTTCGGCCTTCCTGCGCTGGGGCACCGAGGAGCAGAAGCAGCATTACCTGCCCAAGCTGTGCTCGGGCGAATGGCTCGGGTGCTTCGGCCTGACCGAGCCAGACACCGGCTCCGACGCGGCCAACCAGCGTACCCGGGCGCGCAAGACCGACGGTGGGTGGGTGATCAACGGCGCCAAGATGTGGATCTCGCTCGGCAACCACGCCAAGGTCGCGCTGATCTTCGCCCAGACCGACCCCGACAAGGGACATCGCGGCCTTGCCTGCTTCCTGGTCGACACCGACCAGCCCGGCTTCCAGCCGCAGGAGATTCATCACAAGCTGGGGCTGCACGGATCCGACACGGCAGCCATCTCGCTCGACGACGTCGAGGTGAGCGACGACCAGCTGCTGGGCGAGGTCGGCGACGGCTTCAAGGTCGCGATGAGCTCGCTCGATTCCGGGCGCTACAGCGTCGCCGCCGGCTGCGTCGGGATCTGCCAGGGCTGTCTCGACGCCTCGGTTCGCTACTCCAAGGATCGCGTCCAGTTCGGCCGGCCAATCGCGAGCTTCCAGCTCGTGCAGGCGATGATCGCCGACATCGCGGTGGAGACGGACGCGTCGCGGATGTTGGTGTGGCGCGCCGGTTACCTGAAGGACGCGGGCAAGCCGAACACCACCGAGACCTCGATCGCCAAGCTGTACGCCACCGAGGCGGCGATCAAGGCCGCCAACACGGCAATCCAGGTCCACGGGGGCTCGGGCTACGTCGACGACTATCCGGTCGAGCGCTACCTACGCGACGTCCGGGTGACGACCCTGTACGAGGGCACCTCCCAGATCCAGAAGCTGATCATCGGTCGCGCGCTGACCGGGATCAACGCGCTCGTCCCCACGTAAACGCGCATGGCCGAGCCACCACGGGTCATCGGCGTCGCCGGCGCCGGCACGATGGGCGCCGGAATCGCCCAGCTCGCCTGCCAAGCCGGCGCCCGGACGCTGCTGCACGACCCGGTGCCGGAGGCGCTCGAGCGCGGCCTGCAACGGATCAATGCCCAGCTCGAGCGAAGCACGCGACGAGGACGCCTGACGGCGCAGCAGGCGGCCGCGGCGAGCCGCCAGCTCGAGCCCGCCCCCACCCTCCAGGACCTGAGTCTCTGCGACCTCGTGATCGAGGCCGCCCCCGAGTCGCTCGAGCTCAAGCGCGACCTGTTCGCGAAGCTGAGCCGCGAGATCGTCACCCCCGAGTGCGTCCTGGCCACGAACACCTCGTCGCTGCTCGTCACCGCGGTGGCCGCCGCGGTCGCGCGGCCCGAGCGGGTCGTCGGCATGCACTTCTTCAACCCGCCGCCGGTGATGCCGCTGCTCGAGGTGGTGGCCGGCGCGTACTCCGACGCCGCCAGCCTGGCCCTCGCGCGGGCCGCCGGCGAGGCGATGGGCAAGCACGTGATCGACGCCGTCGACGGTCCGGGGTTCCTCGTCAACCGGTGCAACCGGCCGTTCGGCCTCGAGGCGCTCCGCCTGCTCCAGGAGCGGGTCGCCACGATCGAGGAGATCGATCGTATCTGTCGCCTGGAGGGCGGCTTCCGGATGGGCCCGTTCGAGCTGATGGATCTCGTCGGGGTCGACGTCGGGCTCGACGTATCGCGCTCGTTCTACGAGCAGAGCTTCGGAGAGCCGCGCTGGCGGCCTTCGCCGATCACCGTACGGACGGTGGCGGCCGGCCGGCTGGGTCGCAAGTCAGGCCACGGCTACTACGACTATGACGATGGACCTCACCGCGCCGAGGATCCCGGGCCGCTGCCGACCGGCGGCGGTGACGGGGTCGTAGTCGTGGCGGGCGACACCGCTCTGGCCATGGAGCTGCGCGAGGCGGCCGCCGAGGCCGATTGGGACGTCCTCACGCCCGATGAGGCTGGCGAACGTCAGCCACCGTTCCTGATCCTCGATCTCAGCCTCGAGGGCGACGATCCCGATGTGCCGCTGCAAGGGGGACCGCAGGCGATCTGCTGCGCGGCCGGCTCGCTCGCGGCGCTCGACCCCGGCGGTGGCGCGGTCGGGTTTCACGCCCTTCCCCCGCTGCACGAGTCCCGCCTGGTCGAGCTGACGCGAGGCCGTGATACGGCAGGCTCCGCCGCTGCAGCCGTCGAGCAGTTCTTCGCCACGCTCGGCAAGCACACGGTGTGGGTCGATGACGCTCCCGGGCTCGTGCTTGGGCGGATCGTCTGTCAGGTCGCCAACGAGGGCGCCTTCGCGCTCGGTGAAGGGGTCGGCAGCGCCGCCGACATCGACACTGGCCTCGTCTACGGTATGAACTACCCGCGCGGGATCCTCGCCTGGGCCGATCAGATCGGCCTCGATCATGTGCTGGGGCTCCTCGACGCGCTGTACTACGAGCGTCGGGAGGAGCGCTATCGTGCCGCGCCGGCGCTCCGGCGTCTGGCGTGGTCGGGGCGCCTGGGCTGCCAAACCGGCGAGGGCTTCTTCAGCTACCCAGAGGACACATAAGCGATGAGAGCCGTCACCTTTCAGGCGCCAAACCAGGTCCGCGTCGAGGACCGCCCGGCACCCGAGCTCAAACACAGCGACGAGGCGATCATCGCGGTCGAGGCGACCGGGATCTGTGGCTCGGACCTGCACATCTACCACGGCCGCGTGAAGATCGAGCCCGGCTTCACGATCGGTCACGAGTACGTGGGCCGGGTGCTCGCCACTGGTGAGACGGTCACGCGCGTGAAGCCCGGGGATCGCGTGCTCGGCTGCTTTCTCACCGCCTGCGGCCGGTGCTTCTTCTGCCTCCGGGGCACTTACCAGAAGTGTGAGCGCGGAAGGACGTTCGGTCACGGCGCCGTGCTCGGTTCGCTCCAGGGAACCCAGGCCGAGCAGGCCGTCGTACCCGATGCCGACCTGACCTTGCGCAAGGTTCCCGCCGAGGTGCCTGACGACGTCGCGCTGTTCGCCGGCGACGTGATGGGGACCGCCTACCACGCGGTGCACGAGAGCGGGCTCCAGCCGGGCGACAGCCTCGCCGTGCTGGGGTTGGGTCCGGTCGGACTGAGCGCCGTGCAGATCGCGCTGGCCGCCGGGGTCGCGCCGGTGATGGCCGTCGACACTGTCGCGGCCCGGCTCGCGATGGCGCGCAGCTTCGGCGCCATCCCCGTCCACCTGAAGGAGGAGAGCCCGCGCGACGTGGCCAAGCAGCTCACCGCGGGCCGTGGCGTCGACGCCGCGATCGACGCCGTCGGGCACGTCGACGCGCTCGAACTCGCGCTCCGGCTGACGCGCAACGCCGGCACCGTGGTGGCGATCGGCGTCTTCGCCGAGCCCGGCCAGATTCACCTGGGGCTGCTGTGGCTCAAGGGGCTGACGCTCAAGGCCGGCCAGGCGAACGTGATCGGCCACGTCGACCGGGTGCTGGGGATGCTGGCCAGCGGCGCGCTCGATCCGACCCCGCTCGTCACCCACCACATGTCGCTCGATGACGCCGTCGAGGCGTACGAGCTCTATGACCGGCGCGAGGCGCTGAAGATCGTGCTGACGCCCTGACGGCCGCGGCCGCGGTTACTGAACCGCGAGGTCCTCGGTCGCCCGCTCAGCTACGGGAAACGGCGTATCGCGCAGGTACCACTCGGCATCGAGCGCCGCCTGGCAGCCCGATCCGGCCGCGGTCACCGCCTGGCGGTAGGTGTGATCGACGAGGTCGCCGGCCGCGAATACGCCCGGGATATCGGTCCGCGTCGACTTTCCCTTGGTAATTATGTAGCCCGCGGGGTCGATCTCGAGCTGCCCGACCACGAGCTGCGATTGGGGCTCGTGGCCGATCGCGATGAAGGCTCCCGTGATCGGCACCTCGCGCAGCGACCCGTCGGTCGAATGCCTCAGACGCGCGAGCCCAAGCGAGCCGTCCTCGCCCGGCGCGAACTCCTCGACCACGTACGGCGTCAACCACTCGATGTTGTCCATCGCGCGAGCTCTGTCGAGCATGATCTTGGACGCACGGAACTCGTCCCGGCGGTTAACGATCGCTACCTTGGCCGCGAACTTGGCCAGGAACATGGCCTCCTCCATCGCCGAGTCGCCACCGCCGACGATCAGCGTCGGCGCGTCGCGGAAGAATGCGGCGTCACACGTGGCGCAGTAGCTCACGCCCCGCCCCGCGAGCGCCTGCTCGCCCAACACGCCCAGCTTCCGGTGCTGGGCTCCCATCGACAGGATCACCGTCCGCGTCAGATGCTCCTCGTCGCCGACGATCACCTTGTGCAGGCCCCCGTCGTGCGAGAGCTCGATCGCGGTCGCGTCATCGGTCTCGAGCCGGGCGCCGAAGCGCTCGGCTTGGTCGCGGAACTGCTGCATCAGCGCCGGACCCGTGATCCCGTCACGGAAGCCCGGATAGTTCTCGACATCCGTCGTCTGCTGGAGCAGGCCGCCCCACGCGAACCCCTCGACAACCAGCGGCTCGAGCTTGGCCCGAGCGGTGTAAAGCGCGGCCGTGTAGCCCGCTGGGCCACCGCCGACAATGATCACTTTCTCCACTTGGCCCTCCATCGCTTTACAAAGTATAGCGGGGGCGCGCAAGCGCGCCCCTTGTTTTTACGACGCGGCCCCCGCGGTCCAGGGTTCCGCCTGCCACCGTTGCACAGTCTTGCGCAACTGCAGATAGGCCACCGCGCCGGGCAGCGTCGGCAGCCAGAACGCGAAGGCCCGGTACGCCAGGACAGCGACGATCGCCACCTGGACGTTTACCCCGAACGCGCTGAAGGCGCCGATCATGCCGCCGTCCACGCCACCGATTCCGCCCGGTAACGGCAGCGTGTTCCCGAGCATGCCGATGAAGTACGACATCACGATCACCCCCTTCGGGGGCGAAGCGCCGAACGCGTGAAAGCACGCCCACAGGACCATGATGTCGAACCCCCACCACGCGATCGCCCCCAGCAGGTATGGGTCTCGCGTGCTGATCAGCTGGAGCGCCGTGCGCACCCCGTCGGCCGCCGCGGCGGGCGCCGCCGCCGCTTTGCTCGCCATCCGCGCCAGCCAACCGCCCCCCTTGGTCCAGCGGCGAACGAGCCGGTCGAAATCGCCGGGCACGAGCGATACGGCGAGGAACAGCGCGATCACGATCGCGCCGAAGATCGCCGGGACGATCGTGATCGGGAACGGGTGCTGCCCCGGGATCACCCCCAGGTAGAGCCCGAGGCCTACGACGACCAACGTGATCATGTAGACCCCGTAGAGCAGCACGAGGAAGGCGATCATGCGCGACGCGACCACCCTCGCGTCCATCCCCGAGCGCCGTAGCGCCCACGCGGTCAGCGCGATCCCGCCGGCTCCGCCGGCCGCGAACAGCCGGGTCGCGGCCAGACCGGACATCGTGATCTGATAGCTCTCGCGCCAGTTGATCCGCGATTCCTCGTGCACGAACACGCCGCGGAACAGCGCGATGTAGCCGAGAAACGAGCACACCTCGAGGACGGCGGCGAACGCGAGCCACCAGGCGTTGCCGTGCTGGATCCGGCTCCACGTGTCCTTGAGGCCGACGATCTTCGGCAACACGAAATAGAGGAAGGCAATCGCCGAGACGACGAACAGCGCGAACAGCAGCAACCGGCGGCGGGTGAAGACCACCCGCGGCATCTCTTCGCGACCGGCGTCGGTGATCGCAGGATCGATACGCGCCGACGGCCGCTCCTTCAGTTGGCCGTCCTCGCGCACCGCGCTACCCAGCCGCCGCCCAGATCTCGAGCGCTTGCAGCTGGCCGGAAACGCTCTGGAACAGCGGCGTCATCCGTGGGCCCCCGCGACGGATGGTCTCCGTGAGCGCCGCCCCGGCGAGCAGATCGACCGCGTAGTGCTCGCCGAGGTACACGAGGGCCAGCCCAAGCGTGGAGGCATAGATCCATCCGATCGCCCCGGCCACCGGTCCGAGCTCGGACAGCAGGTGGGCTCCCATGAGCGACGTGGCGAAATGCAGCGATGGCATGGCAGCAAGCGGATTACCTCCCAGGACATCGTAAAGGGGACCCCAGAGGTCACCCCAGAACTCCTCGCCGTACTCGATCATCATCCGTCTCACACGGACGGGGTCGCGCCCCTCGAGATGGCCGTGGGCGGCCGCCCACCACGGCGGCGCGGTCGGGATCGCCCAGTAGAAAGCGGCGCCGCAGTCGAACACCGCGTACATCCTCGCCGCGGCGCTCGGGAAGCGGTCCGGATCGCGGATCAGCACGTAGGCGACGCACCCGTGGGGAACCAGGAACCAAAGCCAATGGCACCAGACGAGGATCCGCTCGAACCGGTTGACGGTGCCCGGCGAGGAGAACCTCCGCTGCAGTCGGAGCGTCGGCAGCGCCCCGCGGCCCAGCGCGCGGTCGACCTGAATCGGGTAGCGATATCGCACGCGCTGGACCTGGCGTTCCGGGTCATCGTGCGGCATCTCGTAAGCGGCCACATAAGTCCACATGTTCAGGGCGCACAGCGACACATCCCGAAACCGGTTGCGCCGCATCACGACGCACAGCGCGAGCGGGCCGCTGGCACCGACGGTCACCACGAGGGCGGGTGGCAACCGCAGGCGACGTCGAAGCGCAGGCGCCGCGATCCCCGCCGCGACGAGGCCCCATGCCCCTGCTCGGATAGCCCTCCTCAGGCGCAAGAGCGGCCAGTATATGAAGTCGGGTGGCTAGCCCGGCGGCGCTCCCGCCGCGACGGAGTCCGCCATCAGCTAGATAGAATGCCGCGGCCTTGCGACCCGACGTCAACGACGCCCCTTCTCGCCGTCGACGCCCGGCCCGAGCGATCGCGGTGGTGGCCGTTTGCCTCGGCCTTGCCCTGATCTTCGCGCCGGACGCGCTCGCGAACTTCATTACACCGAAGTCGGGCGGCTCGCCAAACGCGGACCAGATCGCCAGCCTCTACAAGATCATCCTCTACATCGCGGCCTTGGTGTTCGTGATCGTCGAGGGCGCGCTGGCCTACTCGGTCTACAAGTTCCGGGCCAAGAAGGGTGCCGAGGCGGTTCAGATCCACGGGAACACGCGGCTCGAGGTCGGCTGGACGATCGCCGCCGCATTGATCCTGGTCGTGATCACGGTGGTGACGTTCGTGAAGCTCGGAGGGATCATCAATCCGCCCAACTCCGGCCCCGACGGGCTGGTGCTGTCGGCGTCTACCACCGAGCCGAGCCCGCCGAACGGCCAGAAGCTGACGATCTGCGTCCAGGGCCGCCAGTTCATCTGGCGCTACGTGTACGGCACCGGCTGCGACAGCGACAACGTCACCTTCACGTCGAAGCTCCCGTATTCCTACACCGAAATGGTCGTGCCGGCCAATACGACGATCGTTCTCGCGATTCAATCCACTGACGTGATCCATTCCTGGTGGGTTCCGTCGCTCGGCGGGAAGGTCGATGCCGTCCCCGGGTACACGACCTATACCTGGTTCAAGGCGCCTCGCGCCTCGAGCCCCGGCCATCCGGTCATCTTCCGCGGCCAGTGCGCGCAGCTATGCGGCTACCAGCACTACGCGATGATCGCCTTCGTGAAGGTGGTGACCCCGTCGCAGTACCAGAGCTGGCTCTCCCAGCAGGCGGGGTACATCCAGGCCGCCAACGACCAGGTCAACCAACTGCGCCAGATCCTGACCGCGAACGGAAACCTCTAGGGGGAACTCAGAACCACGATGTCCGCCACCACCGAGTACCTCGTCCGGCCGGTCCCGCAGGTCACCGCCCATCGGGTCGTGAAGCCGCGCCAGACCAAGCGCTGGCTCGACTGGGTCACCACGACCGACCACAAGAAGATCGGGATCATGTACTTGGTCCTGACCTTCGTGTTCTTCGGGCTGGGTGGGGTCGAGGCGCTGATCATGCGGGTCCAGCTCGCCGTGCCGAGCAACTCGCTGGTCACCTCCGAGACGTACAACGAGCTGCTCACGATGCACGGGACGACGATGATCTTCCTGTTCGTCGTGCCTGTGATGGCCGGCTTCGCCAACTACTTCCTGCCGCTGATGATCGGCGCCCGGGACATGGCGTTCCCCCGGCTCAACGCGCTGTCGTTCTGGTTGCTGCTGTTCGGCGGGATCGTCTTCTACTTCACGATCTTCTTCCAGCCCCCCACGGCCGGCTGGTGGAGCTACCCACCCCTCTCGAGCATCCAGTTCTCACCCAGCGGCGGGCAGGACGCGTGGATCTTCCTGATCCACCTGACCGGCATCTCGTCGCTCATCGGCGCGATCAACTTCTACGTGACGATCGTCAATATGCGCGCGCCGGGGATGAGCTGGGGTCGGCTTCCCCTGTTCGTATGGACGATTCTGGTGTACGCGCTGTTGCTGATCATCGCGCTGCCGGTGGTCGCCGCCGCGGTCACGATGCTGCTGACCGACCGCCACTTCGGGACCCACTTCTTCGATCCCACCGCGCACGGCTCGCCGGTCTTATGGCAGCACCTGTTCTGGTTCTTCGGCCACCCGGAGGTCTACATCATGGTGCTGCCCGGGTTCGGGATCATCTCCGAGGTCATCCCGGTGTTTTCGCGCAAGCCGATCTTCGGCTACAAGGCGATCGCCGCGTCGACGGTGGTGATCGCCTTCCTCGCCACCCTGGTGTGGGCGCACCACATGTTCGCCTCCCCGCTGCCGATCGTCGTGCTCGGCTTCTTCATGCTGAGCTCGTTCCTGATCGGGATACCCACCGGGGTCAAGATCTTCAACTGGATCGCCACGATGTGGCGTGGCTCGATCCAGATGACGACCGCCATGTACTTCGCCATCGGAATGATCGCGATCTTCACCATCGGCGGCATCACGGGAATCTTCCTGGCGGTGTTCCCCGTCGACTGGCAGCTCAACGACACCTACTTCGTCGTCGCCCACTTCCACTACACGATCTTCGGCGGCGCCGTGTTCCCGGTCTTCGCCGGGATCTACTACTGGTTCCCGAAGATCACCGGGCGGTTGCTGTCGGAACCCGTGGGCAAGCTCTCGTTCTGGCTGATCTTCATCGGCTTCAACGCCACCTTCTTCGTCCAGCACGCGCTCGGGTTATCGGGCATGCCGCGACGGATCTACACCTACGACCCCGACCTCGGGTGGTCGACTTACAACTTGATCTCCACGATCGGATCATTCATCCTCGCTTTAGGCGTGTTGGTGACCATCTACAACGTCGCGCGGAGCCTGAAGGTCGGAAAGGTCGCAGGACCCGATCCATGGAAGGGAAACACGCTGGAATGGTTCACCACCTCGCCCCCGCCGGCGAACAACTTCGATGTGATCCCGCGCGTGCGTTCGGTCGAGCCGATGCGCGACATCCGGCGCCAGGTCGAGCGCGAGACCGGCGTCACGCAGAAGACCGGCGGCAGCGAACGGTTCGCCCGGGTGTGATGGTGGTCGTGGAACTCGTCGAGGTGGGGGTCTAACCAGTGGCCGCCCCCGGCGCCAGCGCGATCCCTCGCGCCGCCTCCGGGCCGCTGGCAACGGCGCGGCAGGTGGCGTCGGACTATTTCGAGCTGACCAAGCCGAAGGTCCAGACGCTGCTGCTGTTCACGACGGTGGCGGCGATGGAGATCGCCGGGCGCCCGCGCGTGTCGACGATCGCGCTCACTTGCCTAGGCGGCTACCTGTCAGCCGGCGGCGCCGGCGCGGTCAACCACTATTACGACCGCGACATCGACGCCCAGATGAAGCGGACCGCCTCACGCCCGATTCCGGCCGGTCGGGTCTCGCCGCGCGCGGCTCTGATCTATGGCTTCACGCTGGCGACGCTGTCGTTCTTGCTGCTATCGCTGACCGTCAACCTGCTCGCCGCCGTGCTCGCCCTGAGCGGGTTCTTGGGCTACGTTGGCGTCTACACGATCTGGCTGAAACGCCGCACGCCGCAGAACATCGTGATCGGCGGCGCCGCCGGGGCCGTCCCGCCGCTCGTGGGCTGGGCGGCCACTCGCGGCTCGCTGTCGTGGACGGCCGTCTATCTGTTCGCGATCGTCTTCTACTGGACACCGCCCCACTTCTGGGCGCTCAGCCTGCTGATGAAGGACGAGTACGCCAAGGTCGGCGTCCCGATGCTGCCCGTAGTCCGCGGCGAGCGCGAGACGCGCCGCCACATCGTGCTCTACACGCTGCTGCTGTACGCGGTCACCCAGCTGACCTTCTGCGCGGGCGCGTTCGGCGGCTTCTACCTCGTCGCGTCGATCGTGCTCGGGCTGGCCTTCATCGGCGGCTCGATCCGCCTCTACCGGCGGGCCGATCGCCGCGCGGCGCTCCAGCTTTACCTGTTCTCGATCGTTTATCTGGCGTTGCTGTTCGGCGCGATGGTCGCCGATGTGAAGTTGTAGGATCCCGACCGGCCATGGACCGTAAGCTCGCACGCAAGAACCTGCGCTGGGGCCTGATCGCCGGCGCGGCCTGCTTGATCATGTTCGGGATGACGTTCGTCGCCGCCGCGATCTACGTGCATCCGTGAGCGACCTCGAACCTGAGTCACCCCCGGCCGGGGAGGAGATTCACCTCCCGGGACCGACCATTCTCCCGTTCGCGACCGCGATCGGGATCACCCTGATCATCATCGGTACCACGATCAACTGGGCAATCTCGATCCTCGGCGGGATCATCTTCGTGGTCGCCGTCGTGAGGTGGATTCGGGATACCAGGCGCGACATCGACGCGCTGCCCGAAGAGCATCACTGACCCGCGCGGGCGTTCGCGATCCGCCTACGCGCTGGCGGCGCCCACGGGGACGTCGCAACTCGCTCCGTCGCCAGCCCAGCAGCGAACGATGTCCCGCATCGACAGGATGCCGGCCAGCTCACCGCGATCGATCACCACCAGGTGGCGGAAATGGCCTCGCACCATCACCGCCGCGGCGTGTTCCAGCGACCAATCGGGCGACGCGAAGGTCAGCTTCGCGGTCAGGTGATCGGCGACCAGCTCCCTGTCCGGATCCTGGCCGGCGCCGACCGACTGCAGGACGTCTCGTTCGGTGATCACACCCGGCCCCGGCGCCTCGGGGTCGAGCACGATCGCCGCGCCAACCTTTCGCCGGCACATCGCCGACGCGGCAGCCCGCAGCGTGTGCGCCGGGCCGACGGTGAGGACCACCTCGGACATACCCTCTCGCACCTGCATTGCCTCTCCCCGCTCAGTCCCTCCCGCCGTCACCGGCCGCCCGAATCCGAGCGTGTTTGCGGCGAGCGGGACAGGTTTGCAACAATTGCCTCAATCATAACTTAGACCTTCGCCTGGGTGATTTTTTCCGGTACGCGACCGCCGCTCGCGTCAGCGCGTTGCGCGACCGCAAGTGGTTTGCGGCTCACGCGGCCGTCGCTGGTCTGCGCGGTTACGCGACCGCGCCGTTCGTCGCGCAGAACCCATAGGATGGTGGGGTGGTGATGGTGATGCGCGAGGGCTACCAGGATCACAGTGCGTAAACGCCCCGTCCTCCAGCTGGTCGTGATCATCGTGATCGGCTGCGCGATCCTGATTCCGGTCGCGCTCCTGCTGATCCCGTGGTTCCCGACCGAGGCGTCCACGCAAGCCTCGCGGATCCACACCCTCTACGACGTCCTGCTGATCGTCACGATCCCGATCTTCATGCTCGTCGTGTCGGTGGTCGGCTACTCGATCTGGAACTTCCGGATGCGGCCGGGCGAAGAGAACAAGGACGGGCCTCCAATTCACGGCAACACCCGCCTCGAAGTGGTGTGGACTGCCCTGCCGGCGCTGCTGATCCTCTCGCTTTGCGTGTACGCCTTCACCGTGTTGCGGGCCAACGAGAACAGCAAGCCGGGCGAGATGACGGTCAACGTCACGGCCCGCCAGTTTGCGTTCGAGTTCTCCTATCCCCGGTCGGACGGCAAGTACGTGGTCTCATCCATCCTCTACCTGGCGAAGAACAAGCCGGTGGTGTTCAAGCTCCGCTCGCTCGACGTGATCCACAGCTTCTTCGTGCCGAACTTCTCCGAGAAGCTCGACGCGGTCCCCGGCATCACCACCACCCTCCGCGTCACGCCGACCCGGATCGGAACCTATCCGGTCGAATGCACCGAGCTGTGCGGCCCCGGCCACTCGCTGATGCGCTCCACCGCGATTGTGGTCAGCCAGTCGAAGTTCAAGAGCTGGTTGACCTCGCAGCCGCTTGACGGTCCGCCGCCAGTCGGGGTGCCCTCGCCGGCGGAGGCCCAGCCCGGCGTGCCCGGCGCAGCCAGCACGTCCGCCGACCAGCGGTGCGTCGAGTTCGTCCACCAGACCGCGGCCGCCGGGAAGGCCGTGTTCACCGGCTCCGCCGGCTGCAGCGGCTGCCACACGCTGGCGGCGGCCGGCGCCACCGGCACCGTCGGTCCCGACCTCGACACGCGACTGCGCAGCGACTGCGCGACGGCCGAGTCCAAGAAGATCCGCGGCGCCACGCTCCAGGAGTGCATCCACACCGCGATCACCAACCCCTACGCCTATATCCCGACGGGGTACACGAAGGGCGTGATGCCGCCGAACTTCTCCCAGACGCTGAGCTCGTCGCAGATCCAGGCGCTGGTCAACTTCCTCTCGACGGCGGCGAAGTGATGGTCTTGAAGAGGTATCTTGAAGTCATGGGTCGTGGGAAGGAGAACGACTGATGTCCGTAACGACCGCTGTCGCGCCGCCCCCGGTGGCGCAGCGCACCACCCGAGTTCCCCTCCCCCCCAAGCTCCGCCGCCCCGGCTGGTACCGCGCGGCCCTGTTCGAGGTCGTTGGCTTCGCGTTTGCCTTCGGGCTTACGTGCCTGATCCGTGCGTTGATGCATCAGCACCCGGTGATCGACGGCCACGCGATCACGATCGTCGCGCTGCTGGCGGTGCCACTCTTCTTCCTCATCGGGATCGGCACCTGCGACTACTGGCTGTATTGGGCCTCGGGCCGTCCCACGCGTCCCGCGGACCACTCGGACCACGGCGCCCACAGCTGGCGCGACTACTTCCGCGTCAACCCCGACCACAAGGTAATCGGCGTCCAGTACACGGTCGTGTCGTTCTTCTTCCTGTTCGTCGGCGGTCTGCTGGCGATGCTGATTCGAGCCCAGCTGGCCAAGCCCGGCATGCAGTTCCTGACCCCCGCGGAATACAACGGCGTGTTCTCGGTCCACGCCACCGTGCTCATCTTCCTGTTCGTCATCCCGGTGTTCGCGGGCCTGGCGAACTTCGTCTTGCCGCTGATGATCGGCGCGCCGGACATGGCCTTCCCGCGCCTCAACGCCCTGTCCTTCTGGCTGCTGCCCATCGGCGGCACGATCATGCTGATGAGCTTCCTGGCCCCGGGCGGCTCGTTCGCCTCCGGCTGGACCGCTTACGCGCCGCTGTCGACGACGATGCCGATCGGCCAGCTGTTCTTCAGCATCGGTGTGCAGTTCGCCGGCTTCTCCTCGATCTTCACCGCGCTCAATTTCCTCGTGACGATCATCACTATGCGCGCGCCGGGGATGAGCTTCTTCCGCATGCCGCTGCTGGTGTGGGCCAACTTCTCGACCTCGCTGCTGGTCGTCATCGCGACGCCGTTCATCGCCGCCTCGCAGTTCTTCGTCCTGCTCGACACGGCGATGCACTTCCACTTCTTCGATGCCTTCGTGGGCCCGGACAAGAACGGCAACGTGCTCATGTACCAGCACGTGTTCTGGTTCTACTCCCACCCAGCGGTCTACATCATGATGCTGCCCGGGTTCGGGATCATCTCCGAGGTCATCGCGGTGAAGTCGCGAAAACCGATCTTTGGATATCGGATGATGGCCTTCTCGCTGCTGGCGATCGTCGTGCTCGGGTTCACGGTTTGGGCGCACCACATGTTCGTCTCCGGGATGGCGCCATGGATCCGAATACCGATGATGATCACCACCGCGATCATCGCGATCCCAACCGGGATCAAGATCTTCTCGTGGCTCGCCACGCTGTGGCGAGGGGTGATTCACCTGGATACGCCGATGCTGTTCGCGCTCGGGTTCCTCACCACGTTCACCCTCGGCGGGATCAGCGGCGTGATGCTGGCCATGATCCCGTTCGATATCCACGTTTCCCAGACCTACTTCATCGTCGCCCACATTCACTACGTGCTGTTCGGCGGCTCACTGTTCACGATCTTCGCCGGCGTCTACTACTGGTTCCCGAAGATCACCGGCCGAATGTACGACGACCGCTTGGGCAAGTGGCATTTCTGGATGACCTTCATCTTCTTCAACCTCACTTTCGGCCCGATGCACATCATCGGCATCCAGGGCATGCCCCGGCGGGTGGCCGAGTACGCCGAGAAGTTCGCCGCGTGGAACCTGTTCATCTCGATCTGCTCGTTCATCCTCGGTCTGAGCACGCTGATCTTCCTCTACAACATGGTTGCCAGCTGGCGAGGCGGTCCGCGCGCGGCCGCGAACCCGTGGCGGGCGCTGACACTCGAGTGGCAGGTCTCCTCGCCTCCGCCGATCTTTAACTTTGACACCCTCCCGACCGTCGTCGGCGGACCCTACGAATATGGCGTGCCGGGCGCGGTGCATGGGATCTTCAAGCCGCCGGCCGAGGCTCACCGCGTCGCCGCCGGCGACCTGGCCAGACCGCCGACCCAGCAGGCGCACGAATGAGGTCCGTCCTCGTGGTCGCCAACGAGACGCTTGGCGGCCAGCCTCTACTCGATGCCATCCGCGCCGAGGTGGCCGGCGGCGACGTCCGGTTCATCCTTGTCGTCCCCCAGACCCGGCCGCGCGCCGGTCTGGTGGTCTACGCGGATGCGGTGTTCGAGGCGGCCCAGATTCGCGTCGACCTCGCCCTCGAGTTCGCCCGCAGGGCGGGAATCGACGCGATCGGGGAGGTCGGTGATCCCGACCCCTATACCGCGACGATCGACGCCGTGCGCGAGTACAACCCCGATCTGATCATCATCTCGACGTACCCCGAGACGCGGTCGGGCTGGATGCGCCGTGATCTGATCGAGCGCGTCCGCGACGCCTCCGGGGTGACCGTCGAGCACGTGGTCGTCGACCCCGACACCGACGGTCTGCCGTTCGCGGTGACGCTCGCGGTGGCCAACCGGACCGGCAGCGGTGCCGAGTTGCTCGAGCGACTGGAGGCCAAAGCCGCCGAGGACCGGGCGCAGAACCGCCAGCATCTGTTCATCGTGGTCGTACCTCAGGAGGGCGGCGACGGACACGCCACGCGCCGGGCCCGTACGCGGCTCAAGCTGGTGCTGGGCCGGATGCAGGCCGCGGGCCTGTTCGCGGCCGGAATGATCGGCGATCCCGACCCGTTCACCGCGATCACCAACGCGCTCCAGTACTTCCGCGTCGATGACATCGTGATCTCCACCTACCCCGAGACCAAGTCGGGGTGGTTGCGCTCCGATCTGATCGAGCGGGTTCGGCGGGCCACCGGCAAGCCCGTCGAACACGTTGTCCAGCAAGACGTGGCGAGTACGACCGCCTGATTTCGGAGAGCTGAGTGGAAGCCGCATCGATCGCCCACGCCGAGCACCACGGGCCACCCGAGGCCCACCGCTCTTCGCGAGTCGAGCCGCCGGTGCTCGGGATGCTCCTTTTCATCATCTCCGAGGTGATGATCTTCGGGGCGTTCTTCACCGCCTACTTCTTCATCCGGATCGTCAACCACAACCCGTGGCCGGCCCACGGCGCGAAGCTCCCCGAAGACGTCGCCGGCGTCAACACCGCGATCCTGCTGTCTTCATCGCTGACGATCCACTGGGCGCTGACATCGATCAAGCGGGGCAACCGCTTCGGCCTCAAGGCGGGGATGGTGTCTACCTTCCTGCTCGGCCTGACCTTCCTCACGGTCCAGATCAACGAGTACATCCACATCGGCTTCCCGCCCTACTCCTCCGCCCAGGCGACGATCTTCTACTCGCTCACCGGCCTCCACGGCGCCCACGTGCTGATTGGGTTATGCGCGCTGCTGATCGTGACCATCCGTTCGTTCCGCGGCCATTACTCCCCCGAGCATCACCAGGGCATGGAGGTGCCTGGGATCTACTGGCACTTCGTCGACATCATGTGGGTGATCGTCTACACGGCGGTCTACGTGCTGTGATCGGCGGGCGCGCGGTGGCGGTTCGACGCGCGGGCGCGGGCGAGGTCCGGGGCGCGGACGAGGTCCGGCCCGCGGTGGCGGTTCCCCAGTGATCAACCCGCTCCGCTCCGAGGAAGAAGCCTTCCGCGCCCTCATCTACGGGGTGATCGCGATCGCCGTGATCGTCGCGATCGTCCTGATCATCCGGGCCATCACGTAGGGCGTCAACCGCCGGCGCGGGCCCTCACCGGCCGACTTAACACAGCCACAGTGGGCACCCAATCGATAAGGGTTCCCGACAGAGTTAGTGGCAGGCCCTGACGAGGGGCTGGGCGTGGTTGGCGTCGCCGACTCGCCGCGATAATACCGGGAGTATTTGAGGGCGACTCGGCGGCGCCAGGCGCGTCCAGACGCCGTCAGAGACGTCAATAACACTGTCGTGAGCCCTAAGTGGCAGTATGGATTCGTGCCGTTGATCCCGTCGCCGTTCGCCGCCGTTGGCCCCGCCAACGGGATCGTGCTTCCGATCCTCGTCCTGCTGTGGTGGATCCCCTACGCGGGGCGAGCGCGCACGCTGGCGAGCGACGGACGGCCGGTGCCCGGCTGGCGCAAGGGTTGCTACGCCGCCGGCCTGATCGTGCTGGCGGTCGCGCTCAGCCCGCCGGTCGACTCGCTGGCCGACCAGCTGCTCGTCGCGCACATGGCCGAGCATCTGCTGATCGGCGACGTTGCGGCGCTGTTGATCGTGCTCGGACTGACCGGACCACTGCTGGCGCCGCTGCTGCGAAATCGCTATTTCAGCCGGTTGCGGATCCTCACCCACCCGGTCGTGGCCTTCGTGGTCTGGGTGGTCAACTTCTACGCCTGGCATACCCCGGCCCTGTACCAGGCGGCGCTCCACCACGACGCGATCCACGCCCTCGAGCACGCCACCTTCCTGACCTTCGGCATCGCGATGTGGATGGCGCTGCTCGGCCCGCTGCCCAAGCCGAGCTGGTTCACCAACAGCTGGCGGCTGGTGTACATCATCGCCGTCCGGCTGGCCGGCACGATTCTGGCCAACGTCATGATCTTCTCCGGCACCGTCCTCTACCCCTACTACCGGCCCTACGACGCGCAGTGGCACATCAGCCCCATGGCTGATCAGATCGCGGCCGCCGGCGTGATGATGGTCGAGGAGAGCCTCCTGACGATCGGCCTGTTCTGCTGGCTGTTCCTGAAGGTCGCGAAAGAGTCCGAGGAGCGCCAGCGCCTCCTCGACTACGCGATCTCGATCGGCGCCGATCTCGACGAACGGCGCGCCGCACGCGCCGTCGCCGCCGGACGCGGCGACGAGCTCCTGGAGCGCCTCAGACAGCGCTCCGAGAGCGCAGGCGTGCAGGGCACCGGCTGAGACTCCGCCGGGTTGGCCAGCACCGGTTAGCAGCGTCTGGGTCCGGTCACGCCGTTCTGAGGGCGGCGCGGCCAGCGCCGTCGCGGTGAGCCGGGGGCTGTTGCGAGGCGGATGGCCGTCTGGCTGGGGACAGGGCGCCGGGACCGGGGCTATCCCAGGGAGCCGGGGGCGACCTTGGGTCAGGTGGCCATTCAGCCAGGGACAGGGCGCCGGGACCGGGGCTATCCCAGGGAGCCGGGGGCGACCTTGGGTCAGGTGGCCATTCAGCCAGGGACAGGGCACCGGGACCGGGGCTATCCCAGGGAGCCGGGGGCGACCTTGGGTCAGGTGGCCATTCAGCCAGGGACAGGGCGCCGGGACCGGGGCTATCCCAGGGAGCCGGGGGCGACCTTGGGTCAGGTGGCCATTCAGCCAGGGACAGGGCGCCGGGACCGGGGCTGTCGCCAGCGGCCGAGGCGCTCAGATCTGCCGGCGCAGCGAACGAGCCCACAGGGCCGGAAAGTCGGGTGTGTGAGGCCGTTGGCGCGCGGGGAAGATTTGTCAAAAGATGACAACGGTCTATTCCGTGCTCCATGCGGTGTTCGCCGCGAACAATGGCAACTTGTCGCCACCCCTCGGAAGAAAATAGGCAAAGTTCGCCACCGGCAACCGAATTCCCGGCACGGTGAAGTAGATCAGCGCCGCGGCACGGCGAAGGTTCGGCACCATGCGGGCCGGAACGGCGAAAACTTTGTAGGTTAATGACAAATTTCTCCTCGGCGGGAACCCGGGGGACATCCGGCGCCCTCGGACCCGCCGAAGCGCGCGCCACCATCGAAGATCGACCCGCGCAAACAGCCCAATCCTCCCCCTTCAAAGCAAACTCCACGGCCCGCGCGACGGCGCGCTCGGGGAACTGCGCAGAAGTAGACCCAGACTCGGTGACACTAGCCGGAGCAGCAGAGACCCAGCGACGGTCGCCGGATTAGAGAAGGGGGTTGGCGCCCCGAGCGACGTGTGGCTTGGCGACGAGCCACGGGCCAAACGCTCCGTTTGCCGCCCCCTCCCCCGGGGGCCCCACGCCTATTTGGTATCCGCAGCGAGGAAGTTGACCAGCGCCGTGATCTCAGACGGCGTCAGGGTCGTCGAGAAGTTGTCGGGCATCACGCCCGCGTGGTAGCCGGACGGGATGTAGGCGTACGGCTTCGTGATCGCGGTGTGGATGCACTCCTGGAGCGTCGCGCCCCGGATCGCCTTCGACTGCGGGCTGGCGCAGTTCTTGCGCAGGTCCGTATCGAGGTTGGGCCCGACCGTGCCGGTGGTGCCGGCCGCCGCCATCGTGTGGCAGCTGCCGCACCCGCCGATGCCGGTGAACACCTTCTTGCCGTCGGCCGGCGTGGTACCCGTCACCCCGCCGGCGTTGGCCAGCGCGCCGGTGTCCTGACCGGGCCTGGCCGCCACCGCACCGACGTAGGCCGCCACGTCCTGCGCATCCTGTCCCTTGACCAGCATCGGCGGCATCACGCCCTCGGTATCGGGATACTGGATCCAGTAGTCGACGAGCCCCTGGATCGAGGTGCTCTTGACGCCGTCGGCTCGATCCTGGCGAAACGCATCGTCCAGATTCGGGCCGGTCGTACCGCTGGTGTTCGCGTGGGCGAGGGTGTGGCAGGCGCCGCACTTGGCGACGAACAGCTCCTTGCCGTTGACCAGATCGGCCGTGGGGTGCTTCAGCGTACAGCCGCCGAGGGCCATCAGCAGCGCAGCGCCGGGCACGAGCACCAACAGATTGCGAAGACTCCGCGGCAAAGCTTTCACCATAGGTTGGACGGGGCACTCTATCCGAGGGCGCGGTCCGGTGGCGCCGCCACAGGCCCCGTCCTGCCGAGCCCCAGCGCGGCATCGCGACTGGTACCGCTGGTAGCATCGCTTGAGATGAGGACACGCCAGAAATACCGCATGCGGACTCCTTCGACCGGCCGCGAGATCATCATCGAGGCCGAGCCCGACCACGTCTATCTCGACCGCGATACGGGCGAGACGATGGAGGTGGTGGCGGAGGTGCTGCCGCTCGCACCGACCGTCTCGGAGCTGCCCTGGTCGGTCGAGAATCTGCGGTTCTGCAACTGGTGCGATCAGCTCGCTCAGAAGGACCTCAACGATTGCCCGTATTGCGGGCGGCGGATGGAGCCGCTGGGCTCCTGACGTTGCCGGGTCCGATGCGCAGTCGCGCTCACCCGCTCATCGGCACCGTCGCGATCCTCGCGACGTGCTGCCTGCTGAGCGCGTGCGGAGGTGGCGGCAGCTCGACCGACACCGTCGGGGCTCCGACCTTCACGGTGCCCCCTTACGGGAACGCGGCTGCGACCGTCTCGCGCTCGACCTCATCGACATCGACATCGACGTCGTCGAGCTCGACCGATCCGGCCAACAGCTCCACGTCCTCCTCTGGATCCAGTACCAGCTCGTCGACTGGAAGTGGGTCATCCGGCAATACCGGCAACACCGGCAACACCGGAAACTCCGGCAATAGCGGAAACTCCAGTGGCGGCAGCGGCGGCACGGGATCCGCGGCCAGCGGATCCCATTCCGGAGGCAGAAGCTCCGGCGGCGCGGGGGTCGGCAACACGGGTGGCGGCGGAACCCAGACCACCGGCGGCGCCGGACTCGGTACCGCCTTCTGCAAACAGAATCCGGGCGCCTGCTAGCCCCCGGCCGCCTGCTGGCCCCGGCTGCCTGCTAGCCCCGCTCGCCCGCTAGCGCCGGCGACCCTAGTCCGCCGGCGCCCCTCAATCCCGCCGGGGCGCCTCGGCCCCGCGGGCGCCCTCAGCCCCGCCTAGATCGCCCCGAGCACGTCGTTGGCGCTCATGCTGGCCTTGAATCCCAGGTTGGGCGCGTGGACGTAGTTCGCGGGCGGATTGGTCCAGGTGACCTCGGTGGCGGTGTACTCGACCCGCGTGCCCTCGTAGGCGCACTTGTAGGTCGCGGTGTCGTTGACGATCTGCGCCTGGCTCGAAGCCGGCGGATGGGGGCAGTTGGCCGACCGGCTCTGGACGTACCCGAACTTGCTCGTGGAAAGCGCGATGTCGAGAACCGGGGCCCAGGTCGGCGTGGTCAACGCCACGACGTCGCCTTTCTGGACCGCGAGGCCGGTCGAGCCACCGGTGTCCAGCGAGTTGGTGGTGAGCGGGAACTGGGTCACCGTGCCGAGGTAGGGGATCAGGTGGTAGTAGGCGCTCTCGCCGACCACTTCCCACTTCTGCTGGCTCTTGCTACCGACCCGCCTCAGGACCGTCAAGGCCACCTGCGGGGTTCCGCCGAACTCGGTGTCGAGGTTGTGGATGTAGTCCCGTCTCTGGCTGCGGTTGCTCGTCAGCGGGGAGGAACCCACCGTGAACGCCACGAGAAACCCGTCGTGCTTGACGGTGGTGGTGTTGCTCACGCCGTCGCTGTTGGTCTGGAACGCGGTGACGCGCGTGAGGATGATCAAGCAGGTCTTGGCGGTCGTGCCCGGCGGGCAAACGGGCGCGACGACCGCGCTGGGAGACGTCTGGCCCAGCTCTACGACCTGCGCCGTTGCGAGCGCCGGAAAGGTGGCCGCGACCAGCGCGCTCAGTACTGACCCGGCCAAGAAGGATCGTTTCATGATCCCCATTGAACACGACAACCCAGTCGCAAGTTGCGATAGGGCGCGTCGGCCGCTGTGAAACGGTGGTTAGATCTTGGTGACGTTGACCGCTTTCGGCCCCTTGGGGCCGGCTTCCTCTTCGTAGGAAACCTTGGCCCCCTCGGCCAGCGATCGGTAGCCGTCTCCGGCAATCCCGCTGAAATGAACGAAAAGGTCGCGGCCGCCATCGTCTGGCGTGATGAAGCCGAAGCCCTTGTCGTCGCTAAACCACTTGACGGTACCCGTTGCCATTAACTCCCCTTCGGCGCAGCTCGCTCTTGAAATCTCGGTCCTCGATCGGTTCCGAACGCCGGGAAACGTAGCAGGCACGCGCTTTCCGCGACGCCACAGTCATGCGGCGCGGCGCGAGAGTCGCGGACCAGTGGCCCCTTTAGCGGAGCGCGTCGGCCGCCGCCTGGATCTCGTCGAGATCTCCCGGCGTCGGCTTCCACGGCAGAACCAACGGATCTCCGACGTAGCGAGGGATCACGTGGAGGTGGAAATGGAAGACGGTCTGCCACGCGCTGCCGCCGCACGAATTGAGCAGGTTCACCCCGTCGGCCTCGAGCCGCTCGGTCACCCGACCGGCCATCCGTTTGGCCATCAGCACCGTCGCCTGGAGGTCCTCGGGCTCGATCTCGAGCAGGTTGCGCGAATGTTCCCTCGGCACCACCAGGAGGTGCCCGCGGGTGGCCGGATTGATGTCCATGAAGGCGACCACGCGCTCGTCCTGGTCGACGATCGTCCCCGGGAGCTCGCCGGCGATGATCTTGCAGAAGATGCAATCCGGATCGGTGGCCATCGGGCGGGAGCCTATCGATCGGCGGCGAGCAGTTCCCGCGCGCGGTCGATCGCCTGCTCGTGGGTGGTCACCTCGCCGGCGAAGCTGGCCTCCTCGAGCTCCGCCAGCACCCGGCCGATGGCCGGGCCGGGCCGGATCCCCAGCTCGCGCGCGAGCTCGTTCCCGCGCAGCGGGGGGCGGGGCGGGTCGGCGAGCCAGGCCAGCGCCTCGCCGAGCATCTGCTGGGCGAGCTCGACGTGTTTGGCGATCGCCTCGTCGGCGCCGCGCCCCCGGGTGGCCAGCCGGTCGGCCACGCTGAGCACCGTGACGTCGACCTGAACCGGGTCGCAGGTCCGGAGGTAGCGGTAGATCGTCCGTCGGCTGACCGGCATCCCGTGGACGAGAAACCCGAGCCGCAGGTGGTGTCGCGTCAGCGCGGCAACGTGCTCAGCCAGCCGCTCGCTGGCGCGCAACCGTTTGAGGATCGCCGCCGCCAGCTCCGCCCCCGCGACGTCGTGCCCGATGAACGTGACCCGACCCTCGGGGGTCACGTGGCGCGTGCGCGCCTTGGCGATGTCGTGCAACAGGGCGCCGAAGCGCAGCGCCTGGCTCCGGGTCAGCTCGTTGGCCAGCGGCACCTCGAGCGCGGCGCGTGCGGCCAGTGCGTGCTCGCCCAGCCACCGCTCCGGCCGGCGCTCGAGCTCGAGCGTCTCCGCCAGCACCGCCCGGGTGTGCTCGTAGACGTCGAGATGGTGATACCGGCTCTGCTCGACGCCGCGCAACTCGATCAGCTCCGGGAGCACGGTCGCGGTCACGCCGAGCGCGTCCATCGCCGCCAGCCCATCGAGCACGCCGTCGGCGATGACGATCCGCTTGAGCTCGGCGAAGATCCGTTCCGGAGCCACCTCGCGCAGCCCGGGAGCGCTGAGCCGGGCCACCCGCGCCGTCTCGGGCTCGATCGCGAAGCCGAGCTCACACGCCAGCCGCGCGAGCCGCACCGTCCGTAACGGATCGCGCTCGAACGCCTGCAGCGACACCATCCGCAGTAGCCCCTGGCGGAGATCGTTCAGTCCGCCGAACGGATCCACGAATTCCCGTCCACCGCTCAGCGGCTCGGCGATCGCGTTGATCGTCAGGTCCCGCTGGGCCAGGTCGGACTCGATCGTCCGGCCCGCGAGGGGCAGCAGATCGACCTGCCAGCGGTGATCGCGCGCCACCACCCGCCAGGCGCCGAATCCCTCCGAGAGCTTGAACCGGTGGGCATTGCCGGCGCGGGCGAGCGCCCCCGCCGCGCGTCCGGCATCGCCCGAGGTAGCGACGTCGAAGTCCTGCGTGGGCCGCCCGAGCAGCCGGTCGCGGACCGCGCCCCCGACCAGCCAGGCGCCGTCGCGCAGCTCGGCCAACATCTCCAGCGGGCTATCGCTCACACGGCTCTCCGTCGCGGTGGTGGGCGCGCGGCACTCGAGGCGAAAGACCGCACGCGATCTCGTAGTTGATCGTATGGATCCGCAGCGCGAGGTCCTCGGCGGTCTGACGCTCGGACCCATCGCGGCCGATGATCGTCACCAGCTCGCCGACTCGCACCGCCGGCTCGGGCCCGAGGTCGACGGTGATGTTGTCCATGCTCACGGTTCCCACCAGCGGGTAACGCCGGCCACCCACGAGCACGTCGCAGTTGTTCGTGAACGCACGACGGAACCCGTCGCCATAGCCGATCGGGATGGTTCCCAACCACGTCTCGTACTCGGCGATGAACCGCCTCCCGTAGCCGGCGCTCTCCCCCGGCCCCGCCAGCTTGACCGCCGCGACGTACGAGTCGAGCTCGAGCGCCGGCTCGAGGCCGAAACGGTCCGGATCCTCGTTCATCGGGTCGCAGCCGTAGATCGCGATCCCGCACCGGACCATGTCGAAGTGACTGGCCGGTACGCGCAGCGTGGCCGCGCTGTTGGCGGCATGGACGATGACGCCGCGCTGGAGCCGGCGCAACGAGGACACGAACGGCCGGAAGCGCGCGAGCTGCGACTCGACGAACTCGAGATCGCCGTCCGCCGTGGCGAAGTGGGTCATCGCGCCGGCGAGCTCGAGCTCGGGCGACGCCATCACCCGCTCCGCGACCCGGACCGCCTCGCCAACGTCCCTCGTCCCCAGCCGCCCCATTCCCGAATCGAGCTTGACGTGGACGCGCGCCCGCCCACGGCGCGCCACCGCCGCGACGAACGGCTCGCTCCACGCCGTCAGCTCCGCTCCCGCCGCCACCGCGACGGGGAGCTCGTCGGCGCTGATCGCGCCCATCACGAGAATCGGGGTCGCGACGATCCCGGCGGAGCGCAGCGCGGCCGCCTCCCCAGCGGTGGCGACGGCCAGCGACGACGCGCCGGCGCGCAGCGCGGCGCGTGCGGCCGGTTCCGCGCCGTGGCCGTAACCGTCGGCCTTGACGACCGCGCACAACGAGGTGCCGGGCGTCAGCCCGCGCCGCAGCTGCTGGACGTTGCGCTCGATCGCCGCCAAGTTGACACGGGCGAGAGCGCGCAACGGCATCGCGGCAGCGCCTAGTGGGCCCGAGCGGTTCCCACTACTGGACCAGCGCCTCCGCTCGATGCGCTCCGGCCGGTGGCGCCCGGCGGCGGCAGCGCGTGGGGCAGCGACGCGATCACGTCGCCCGCGATCACTCCCTCGGTCCCGATCTCGCGCGCCGCCAGCCGGCCGGCCGACGCGTGCACGAACACGCCCGCGCAGGCGGCGTGGAACGGGTCCATCCGCTTGGCCAGAAACGCTCCGATCACGCCCGAGAGCACGTCTCCGGTCCCGGCCGTGGCCAACGCCGGGGCCCCGCCCTGGCTCACGCCGACCTGTCCGTGGGGATCGACGACGAGGCTGTCGTCGCCCTTCAGCACCACGATCGCACCGGCCGCCGCGGCGGCGCGGCGCGCTGACGCGAGTCGGTGGTCCTGGATCGCATCGCTGCCGCCGCCCAGCAACCGGGCGAGCTCGCCGGCGTGCGGGGTGATCACCGTGGCCGCCGCGCGGCCGGCCAGCTCATCGATCTCACCGGCGTGCGCGTTCAGGCCGTCAGCGTCCAGCAATAGCGGCACCACGGCCCGGCGCGCCGTCTCGCGCGCGAACCGCTGCGTGGCTTGCGCACGCCCGAGGCCCGGCCCCAGCACGAGCGCCTGGACACGACCGGCGCGCGCGAGCACCTCCTCGACGCCGCGCTCATCGAGCGTGCCGTCGGTATCGGGGAGGGGCACCGTCATCACTTCGAGTAGGCGCGTCTCGAAGATCAGATTCAGTGAGCCAGGGACGCAGGCGGTGACGTAGCCCGCGCCGGCGCGCATCGCCGCCTCGCAGGCCATGCACGGCGCGCCGGTCAAGCCGATCGAGCCGCCGCACACGAGCACGCTGCCGGCGGCGAACTTGTTCGAGTCGCGGTCCCGGCGCGGAATCCCGTCGGTCACGCGGTCGCCGATGAGTCCGATCTGCGGCTGCGCGGGACCGCCGGGCGGAATGCCGATCTCGATTACGGTCACCTCTCCGGCGTGCCCTTTCCCGGGCGCGATCCACAGCCCCGGCTTGGCCGCGTGGAAGGTCGCCGTGGCGGCCGCACGGACCGCCGGGCCGTCGATCTCGCCGGTCGAGCCGTTGACCCCGCTGGGGATGTCGCAGGCGACGACGATCGCCTTCGAAGCGCGCTCGTTGATCGCCTCGATCGCCCCCGCCGCGGGCTCTCGCGCCACCCCGGAGAAGCCGGTGCCGAGGATCGCGTCGACGATCGCGGCGGCGCCGGCCAGCGCCTCGGGCCGGAACGGCTCGGCGGGCGCGCTGGCAAGGCGCCGCGCGCTCGTCAGCGCGTCGCCGCTCAACTCCTCCACCGGAGCCAGCGTCAGGACGTCGACCTCGCGTCCCCACTCGCGCAGCCTTCGGGCGGCCACGAATCCGTCGCCGCCGTTGTTGCCCTTGCCGCACACGACCACGACCCGGCCATCGGGCGCCAGATCGCCCACCAACCCCGCCAGCCCCGCCCCCGCTCGTTCCATCAGCTCCAGGCCAGGGATGCCCCGTTCGCCGATCGCCCATTCGTCCAGCGCCCGCTGCTCGTGGGCGTCGGGAAGCGGCTCGAGCCAGTCCGGAAGGGCCATCGAGCCCTCAGCTTATCCGGCGGGCTTACTCGACGATCGCGACCGCGCCTGCGTCGCGGCGCGTGTGGGTCAGCGAGATCCTGACCCGCACCCCGAGCGCGTCGGCGCGGGCCGACGCCGCTCCGTGCAACCGCAGCTGCGGCGGGCCACCGCCGCCGAGGACCTCGACGTCGCGCCAGTTCCAGCTCTCGAGCTCGAGCGCCTTGGCCACCGCCTCCTTGGCGCAGAACCGCGCCGCGAGATGCTGACCCGGCCGAGCTCGGCCTGCGGCATAGCTGCGCTCCGCGTCGGTGAACAGTCGTTGGGCCAGCCGGGGCCGGCGCTGCAACGCCCGCTCGAGCCGGTCGATCTCGAGCAGATCGAAGCCGATCATCACTCCACGGTCACGGTCTTGGCCAGGTTGCGTGGCTGGTCCACGTTCAGGCCGCGCCGGCGGGCGATGTAGTAGGCGAACAGCTGCAGCGGCACCACGGCGAGCAGCGGCCCGAGCATCCGGTCGGTCCGCGGCACGCGAATCACCTCGTCGGCGTGCTCGGCGATCTGCGGTTCGCCGACGGTCCCGATGGCGATCACCCGCGCCCCGCGGGCCCGGACCTCCTGGATGTTCGAGATCACCTTCTCGAGCACGGGCGACTCCGTCGCTACCACGACCACCGGTGTGTGCTCGTCGAGAAGGGCGATCGGGCCGTGCTTCATCTCCCCGGCCGCGTAGGCGTCGGTGGCGATGTAGGAGATTTCCTTGAGCTTGAGCGCCCCTTCGAGCGCGGCCGGGAGTCCCGCGTTGCGGCCGATGTAAAGGAAGAACTTGGCCGCGTGGTTGTCCTCGGCGATCCGCGCGATCCCCCCGGTGTCGTGCTCGAGCAGCTCGGCGATCAGGTGCGGGAGGCGCTTGACCTCGGAGATCGTCGCGGTGATCTGCTCGGCGGGCAGGGTCCCCCGCAGCTCCGCGAGCCGCAGGGCCAGCAGGTACATCACGACAACCTGGGTGAGGAATGTCTTCGTCGCCGCCACGCCAATCTCGAGCCCGGCTCGCGTATACAGCACCCCGTCCGCCTCGCGCGTGGCCTGCGAGCCCATGATGTTCGTCACCGCGAGCACGGTCGCGCCGCGCTCGCGCGCGGTCCGCATCGCGGCGAGGGTGTCGGCGGTCTCCCCGGATTGCGAGATGCCGATAACGAGATCGTTCTCGCCGATCACCGGGTTGCGGTAGCGGTATTCGGAGGCGATGTCGACCTCGACCGGCACCCGCGCCCAATCCTCGATCGCGTAGCGCCCGAGCAGCCCGGCGTGATAAGAGGTCCCGCAGGCGACGATCACGATCCGCCGGATGCGCCGGAGCAGTTCGTCGTCGATCGCGCCGAGGTCTCCAAGGTCGATCGCGGTGTCGCCGGCCGCGCGTTCGCCGATCGTCTCCGCCACCGCGTCGGCCTGCTCGTAGATCTCCTTGAGCATGAACGTCTCGAAGCCCTGCTTCTCGGCCGTGTCGGCGTCCCAGTCGATCTCGACCACCTCGCGCGGCACCGGCTCGCCGCCGGCGGTGAAGAACTCGACCCCATCGGGCCGCAGGACGACGAGCTCGTCGTCGTTCATGTACTGGACGCGGCGCGTGTCGCGCAGGAAGGCGGGGATCGCGGAACCGATGAACTGCTCGCCGTCGCCGCGGCCGACGATCAGCGGGCACTCCTTGCGCGCGCCCACCAGGACCCCAGGCTCGTCCACGCTCATGGCGACGAACGCGTAGTGGCCGCGGAGCTCGGCGTATGCCGCCCGGACGGCCTCCAGCAGGCTCCCCTGGTCGCCGTGATGGGCGATCAGGTGGGCGATCACCTCGGCGTCGGTGTCCGATGTGAACTCGGCGCCGTCGTCCGCCAGGCGCCGCTTGAGCTCGACGTAGTTCTCGACGATCCCGTTGACCACCACGTGCACCCGGTCGGCGGTGTCGTAGTGGGGATGGGCGTTCTCCTCGCAAACCCGGCCGTGAGTGGCCCACCGCGTGTGGCCGATCCCGGTGCCGGGAAGCGGGCGCTCGGCCACCGCCACGGCGCCGCCGCGGTCCTCCTCCGCGGCGTCGCGACCGTCGATGGCCCGGCGCAACGCGCTCAGGTTCCCGACCGCGCGGATGGCGTCGATCCGGTCGCCCGCGAGCACTGAGATGCCGGCGCTGTCATACCCCCGATATTCGAGCTTCTCGAGCCCGGCGAGCAGCGTTGACTGTACGCACCGGGGCCCGACATAGCCGACGATTCCGCACACTTGAAACTCCTCGATTGGGGCCTTCGGACCAAATCGAGCCGCAACGGCGGCCCGCGTTCTCCTGTCTACCCGCTGGAGAACGAACTCGCGATATTAACGAGAGTCGCCTGCGAGGGCTTTCGGTGCGGTCGACGATCCCCCTTCAATTCGAGCCCCGGCGCTCACGCGGCGAGGATCCCCGTGACCGTGGCCGTGAGCCGGCCGCACACGGCGTCGATCTCCGCTTCGCTCGGCGCTTCGACCATCACGCGGATCAGCGGTTCGGTCCCCGAGGCGCGAACGAGCACGCGGCCGCGTCCTTCCAGACCGGCCGACTCGCGGTCGATCGCCGCGCGGAGCTCGGCGTCGGCGAGCGCGGCGGTCATCGCCGCGCGGTCGTCCGCCCGGATGTTCACGAGCCGCTGGGGCAGCTTCTCCATCGCGTCGCGCTCGCTCAGGTCGCGGCCGGCCAGCGCCTCGAGCGCCAGCAGCGCGCTGGCGATCCCGTCCCCCGAGGGGCCAAAGCCCAGCTCGATGATGTGCCCGGATTGCTCTCCGCCGAGCGCCCAACCGCGCCGGCGCAGCTCATCGAGCACGTAGCGGTCGCCCACGGGGGTGCTCGCCACCTCGATCCCGACCGCCGCCATCGCCGTGTGGAAACCGTAGTTCGTCATCACGGTCACCGCCACGCCGTTGCCGGCCAGACGGTCGCCGGCGCGGAGATGGATCGCGGTGAGGGCGATCAGCTCGTCGCCGTCCACGACGACGCCATCCCGGTCGACGGCCAGCACCCGGTCTCCGTCCCCGTCGAACGCGAAGCCGAGGTCGTGGTCACCGAGCCGCATGCGGCTGGTGAGAGCCTCGAGATGGGTCGAGCCGCAGCCGTCGTTGATGTTGCGTCCGTCCGGCTCGTCGGCCAGGACCTCGACCTCCGCTCCCAGCCGGCGGAAGATCTCCGGCGCGGCGCGATAGGTGGCGCCGTTGGCGCAGTCGAGCAGGATCCGACGCCCGTCGAGCTTCAACGCGTCGAACCGGACATGGAGTTCGCGGAGATAGTCCTCGAGTGCACCGTGCAGGCGACGGACGCGGCCCATCCGTCCGGGCGGCGAGGGTGGCTTTTCGAGCCAAGTCTCAATCTCAACTTCAGCTTCATCGTCGAGTTTGAACCCGTCCGACGCGAACAACTTGATCCCGTTGTCCTCGTAGGGATTGTGCGAGGCCGAGATCACCGCGGCCATGTCCAGGCCGTGACGGCGCACGAGCAGCGGCGCCGCGGGGGTGGGCAGCACGCCGGCGAGCAGTACGTCACCGCCCGCGGCCGCGACGCCGGCCGCGATCGCCGATTCGAGCATCTCGCCGGATTCCCGCGTGTCGCGCACGATCAACACCTGGGGGCTGTCCGCCGGCGCGCGCGCCACTGCGGCCCGCGCCAGGTTCAGCGCCAGGTCGGCGGTCAGGAAGTGTCCCGCGCGGCCACGGACACCGTCCGTGCCAAAGAGTTGGCGCCCCATCTGACGATAGGGGTCAGCGCTTGGAGAACTGCGGCCGCTTGCGGGCCTTCTTGAGCCCGGCCTTCTTGCGTTCCTTCACGCGCGGATCGCGGGTCAGGAAGCCCCGGCGCTTTAGTTCGCCGCGCAGATTGGGATCGGCGACGATCAGCGCCCGTGAGATTCCGTGCCGCAGCGCTCCCGCCTGCGAGGACACGCCGCCCCCGTGCATCCGAGCGATCACGTCCATGCGCGATTCGTAGCCGACCGTCTCGAGCGGCTGACGGATCACACGTTGGAGCGTCTCGCGCGGGAAGTACGTCTCGAGCGGTTTGCCGTTGATCGCGTACGTGCCGGTGCCGGGCCTGAGGATCACCCTGGCCACGGACGTTTTGCGCTTGCCGGTCGCGGTGTAACGGGCGCCGGCGGCCAGATCGATCGCGGCATCCGCGATCGGCCGGGCCTCGTCTTCGGACTCCTCCGCGCGCGCGGCGGCCGCCTCGGCTTCCGCCTCGGCCTCGGCCTGCGCCTCGGCGTCGAGGAAGTCCTCGCCTTCCTGCACAATGTCGGGAATCAGGTCGGCGCCTGGGATCTCCGGCTTCTCGCGCGGCGCGATCTCGATCTCCTCGTAGTCCTCTTCCTCCTCCGGCTCGGCCCGCGGCTCCGTTGCCTGCGGCTCCGTTGCCTGGGCCGCCGGCGGGATCTCCGCCGGGGCAGCCGGGGTCTCCGCGACGGGGGCGGGGTCGGGCGGCTGTGCGTCGCCCACCGGTGCCGGCGCCGGCTCCGGCGCCTCCGGACCCGACAGTTCGGGCTCCGGCGCCTCCGGACCCGACAGCTCGGGCTCCGGCGCCTCCGGACCCGACAGCTCGGGCTCCGGCGCCTCCGGACCCGACAGCTCGGGCTCCGGCGCCTCCGGACCCGACAGCTCGGGCTCCGGCGCCTCCGGACCCGACAGTTCGGGCTCCCGCGCCTCCGGACTCGACGGCTCGGGCGTCGGCACCTCCGGACTCGAGAGTTCGGGCTCCGGCGCCTCCGGACCCGACAGCTCAAGCTCAGGCGCCTCCGGACCCGACAGTTCGGGCTCAGGCGCCTGCGGGCTCGACGGTTCGGGTTCCTCGGCCTGCGGCTCGTCCTCGCCGCGCAGCTCGTCCTCTGGGTGCTCGACTTCGGTCACTGCTGGGTCTCCATCGGTTTGGGCTGCTGGGCCGCGTGCGGGTGGTCGGGGCCGGCGTAGATCTTGAGCTTGGTCAGCTGCTTGCGGGCAAGGCGGTTGCGCGGCAGCATCCCCTTGACGGCGAGGCGGATGACCTCCTCGGGCCGGCGCTCGAGCATCTCGTTCAGCGTCCGCGACCGGAGTCCGCCGGGGTACCCCGAGTGGCGGTAGTAGCGCTTGTCGGAGCGCTTATTGCCGGTCACGGAGATCTTCTCGGCATTGACGACGATCACGAAGTCGCCGGTGTCGACGTGCGGCGTATAGGTGGGCTTGCGCTTGCCGCGTAGCGCGTCGGCGATCTGCGTCGCCAAGCGCCCGAGCGTCTGCCCGTCGGCATCGACGATCAGCCAGTTGCGCTCTCGGTCTGCGGGTGTGGCGACGTAGGTCTTCATTGCACGCACAAGCCGCGCGTGGTCCGCGCGGCTCGAGGCAATGATAGCCGCCCTTCCATCGGTCGGTGCCCACGACGTCGCGGCACTAGGCTGGGGTGATGCACCTGCCCGTTCCCGTCCGTCGCGCTGTCTACCGCCTCGCCTACGCGGGGTTGACCGTCTACTGGCGCGTCAGCCGCCCGACAATGACCGGGGTCAAGTGCCTGATCACCGACGGCGACCGGCTGCTGCTCGTGCGCCACGCCTACGGCCGGCAGGCCTGGGACCTCCCCGGCGGGTCGCGCAAGCGGGGCGAGGCGCAGCTGGCGGCGGCGCGCCGCGAGATGCGCGAGGAGCTCGGGGTGACGATCGACGACTGGCAGGAGCTAGGCCAGATCGACCTGCGCATGAACCACCGCGCCGACAGCCTGTACTGCTTTCACGCCGAGCTCAGGGCGCCGACACTGGCCATCGACCGGGGCGAGCTCGCCTGCGCCAGCTGGTTTGAGCTCGACCGTCTGCCCGCCGATCTCAGCCGGTTCGTGCACGCCACGCTGACGCGATGGCGGTTGGTCGAGCTCCGCTCGCGCCCATCCCCGCCCGTGTAGGCGTCATTCCCACTCGATCGTGCCCGGCGGCTTGCTCGTGATGTCGAGCACCACGCGGCCGACGGGACGGATCTCGCTGATCATCCGCGAGGCGATCTGCTCGAGCAGGTCATACGGCAGGCGCGCCCAGTCGGCGGTCATCGCGTCATCGCTGGTAACCGCGCGGATCACGACGACGTTGCCGTAGGTCCGCGAATCGCCCTGGACGCCGACCGTGCGGATGTCGGGAAGCACGCAGAAGGACTGCCACAGATCGCGGTACAGCCCGGCCCGCCGGATCTCGTCCTGAAGGATCGCGTCGGCCTCGCGCAGGATCTCGAGCCGTTCGCGCGTCGCCTCGCCGCCGACGATCCGGATCGCCAGTCCCGGTCCAGGGAACGGCTGGCGCCACACGAGTCGCTCGGGGAGACCGAGCTCGGCCCCGACCGCTCGGACCTCGTCCTTGAACAGCGCCCGGAGCGGCTCGACCAACTCGAACTCGAGGTCTTCGGGGAGCCCCCCGACGTTGTGGTGGGACTTGATCGTGGCCGTCCCGGTGCCCCCGCCCGACTCGATCACGTCGGAGTACAGCGTGCCCTGCACGAGGAAGTGCACGTCGTCGAGCTTGGCCGCTTCTTCCTCGAACACGCGGATGAACTCGGCTCCGATCCGCTTGCGTTTCTCCTCCGGGTCGGTGACGCCGGCCAGGCGAGCGAGAAAACGGTCCGAGGCGTCGACGGCCACCAGCGGCACGCGGAAGTTATCGCGGAACGCCGCCACCACTTGGGCGCCCTCGTTCTTGCGCATCAACCCGTGGTCGACGAACACGCAGGTCAGCCGGTCGCCGATCGCGCGGTGGACGAGCAGTGCCGCCACGCTCGAGTCAACGCCGCCCGAGAGGCCGCAGATCGCCCGCCCGTCGCCGACCTGGGCGCGGATCCGCTCGATCTGTTCGTCGATCACCGAACTCGGACTCCAACTCCGGTCGCATCCGCAGATGTCCTCGAGGAAGTTGATCAGCACGTTCCTGCCGTACGGGGTGTGGGCCACCTCGGGGTGGAACTGGATCCCGTAGATCGCGCGCTGCGCCGACTCGAACGCCGCCACGGGGGACGCCGTCGAGGAGGCCAGCGCCGCGAATCCGGGCGGCGGGGCAAACACGGTGTCGCGGTGGGACATCCAGCAGGTCTGCTCGGCGGGCGTGCTGGCGAGCAGTCGTCCGGGTTCTCTCACGGTCAGCTGCGAGCGGCCGAACTCGCCGACCTCGGCGCCTTGCACGTCGCCGCCGAGCTCGCGCGCCAGCAGCTGCATGCCGTAGCAGATCCCCAGCACCGGGATTCCGAGCTCGAGCAGCCGCGGGTCGAGCGGTGGCGCGCCGTCGGCGTACACCGAGGCCGGACCGCCGGAAAGGATCAGCCCCTTGGGTCGCCGCCGGGCCACTTGCTCGGGCCCGACGTGATGCGGCAGCAGCTCGGAGAACGCGCCGCACTCGCGCACGCGGCGGGCGATCAGCTGCGAGTACTGACCGCCGTAGTCCAGGACGACGATTTCATCGGTAATGGGGGCGCGCATGCGCGCCCCCACCGGCCGCGCATGCGCGGCCGGGGCCAGGTCGCATGCGACCTGGCCGTCCAAAGTAAGCGATTCAGTCGGCGACACCGATCGCCGCGGCCGTGCCGCTCGCGCCCATGCCAACTCCCTGCTCGCGCTGAAGCTGTTTGCCCTCGGTCTGGAGCGCCGGCGCCACCAGCAGCTCGGCCCGGTTGAACTCCGCGATGTCCCGGTAGCCACACGTCGCCATCGAGGTCCGCAGCGCGCCCATCAGGTTAAAAGTTCCGTCGTTTTCACGGGCCGGCCCCTTGATGATCTCCTCCAGCGTCCCGTTCTGCTTGGTCGCCACCCGCGTGCCGCGCGGGAGCGTCGGATGGAAGGTGGCCATGCCCCAGTTGTAGCCGTGGCCCGGAGCCTCGTAGGCGCGCGCGAGCGCCGAACCGAGCATCGCCGCGTCGGCTCCGCAGGCGATCGCCTTCGCGATGTCGCCGCCGTTGCGCATCCCGCCGTCCGCGATCACCTTCACGTAGTCCCCGGTCTCGAGCATGTGCTGCGAGCGCGCGGCGGCCACATCGGCGATCGCCGTGGCCTGCGGGACGCCGATCCCGAGCACGCCTCGCGTGGTGCAGATCGCTCCCGGGCCAACGCCCACCAGCACGCCGGCGGCGCCGGTCCGCATCAGGTGAAGTCCCGTGTGGTAGGAGGCGCAGCCACCCACGATCACCGGGGTCGGTGACAGTTCGCGGATGAACTCCTTGAGGTTCAGCGGTGGGCGGGTCTCGTCGCGCGACACGTGCTCGGCGGAGACCACGGTGCCCTGGATCACGAGGATGTCGAGGCCCGCCTCGAGCGCCACCTCGTAGTAGGTCCGCACCTTCTGCGGGGTCAGCGAAGCCGCGGCGACGACGCCGGGCTCCTTCTTGATCTCCTTGATCCGCGCCGCGATCAGCTCGGGCTTGATCGGCTCGCGATAGATGTCCTGCATCTCCCGGGTCGAGATGTCCTGGGAAAAGCTCGCGATCCGCTCGAGCTGGCCCTCCCCGTCCTCGTAGCGGCAATAGAGGCCCTCGAGGTTGAGGACGGCGAGACCCCCGAGCTTGCCGATCGTCCGCGCCGTATCGGGCGAGACGACCCCGTCGAGGGCGGCCGCGAGCAGCGGCAGATCGAAGCGGTACGGCCCGAGCGTCCAGGAGATGTCGATGTCGTCCGGATCCCTGGTGCGGCGCGACGGAACGATGGCGATTTCGTCGAATCCGTACGCCCGACGGGCCTTCTTTCCGCGTCCGATCTCTACTTCCATTGCGAGAGCGTAGACGTAGAGGCGGACGCAACCATCGGACTGTCGATCCTAGCAGCGGCCTCCCGACCTCCTCGGGAGTCGGATGGACCGTTCAGCCGATCTCGGCGCGAAGCTCGAGTCGGCTCGCCTCGACCTCGGGCAGCATCCGGTCGACCCGACTCGGATCGATCAGCCCGGCGCCGAAATGCTGGGTCGACTCCGCCCCGCACGCGACGCCGAAGCGCAGGCATTCGACCGGCGGGCGGCCCGAATAGCGGGCGGCGATGTAGCCGGCGAGAAACGCGTCGCCCGAGCCGACGGCGGAGCGCGGTTCCTGCTCCTCGACGCGGACGCGGTAGGTGACGTGCGCGCCGTCCTCGAGGACGTGGGCGTAGCAGCCGTCGGAGACCGTCATGATCGCCTCGGTGGCGCCCAGGCGGGTCATCTCGACGACCGCCTCGGCGCGATCGTCGACGTCGTTGAACTCATGGCCGACCAGCTCCTCGGCCTCGAGCTCGTTGGGTGAGACGAGTTCGGGTTCCGCGCGTACCGCGAGCCGCAGCGGGTCGCCATCGGTGTCGATCATGGTGGTCACCCCGAGCTTGCGGACGTCGCGGATCAGGCCGGCGTAGACGTCGGCCTCGATCCCGCGCGGCAGGCTGCCCGCGAACACGCAGATGCTCGCTCCCTTGGACAGGTAGAGGAGGTTCTCGCGGAACAACTCGAGCTCCTGGGCGCTCACCAGCGGGCCGCGCTCGTTGATCTCGGTCTGCAGCCCGGTGGTCGGGTCGAGCACCGCGGTGTTGGTGCGCGACTCCTCGCTGATCCGCACGAAGCCGTTGAGGATCGCCTCGCTGTTGAGCGCTTCGACGATCCGCGTGCCGGTCGCGCCGCCCGTGAAGCCGGTGGCGATCACCGGCTGCCCGAGCTGCTTGATCGCGCGGGCGATGTTGACGCCCTTGCCGCCGGGCATCGTCCTCTGCTCGACCGAACGGTGACGGCGCCCGGGCGTAAAGCTCGGTACCTCGAGCGTCTTGTCGAGCGCTGCGTTGAGCGTGACGGTGATGATCATGCTGCTGGCTCGGGTTAGGCTGTGCTGCGCTGTCTCGCCCGCGCCCTCATTCTGAGGGCGACCGCGACGGACAGGATAATCAGCATCACAAGCAACACAAGCGTAATCGGTCTCGTGATGAAGCGGACCGCGAGCGTCAACGAACTCACGGCCGGGATCGCATCCGCGAGTACCAATTTGACGCGGCCGACCCGCTTGCCGTCGACGAGCACAACGGCGGTGCCGACGACGGCGTCGCGGTACTTGGGGCCCGAGAGCTGTTGGGGCAGATCGAGCCGGACGTGGACGCCGCCGGTCTTGGGGACGACATCGCCGAAGCTCGCCGCCGCGATCACCGTGGCGTGGCGGCCCGGCTGCTCGTTCACGGTCGGACGGGCCATGACGGTCCCGGCCACGATCGGGTGAGCGAGCCGGAAGTTGTTGAAGCCCCACGCGAGCAGGGTCAGCCCGTTGGCGTCGCGGGCCTGCTCGCTCGCGGTGCCGAGGACGGCGCCGATCAGCGTCATTCCCTGCTGGGTGCCCGAGCTCACCAGCACGTAGCCGGCGTCGTCCGTGTGGCCGGTCTTGACGCCGTTGATCCACGAGTACTGATCGAGCAGGTCATCGAGGTTGACCACGTGCCGGACGTAATTGCCGGTGCTCAGCGTGGCGCTCTTCATCGCCACCGCGTTGCGAAAGAACGGGTGGTGGACCAGCAGGTAGCGCGCGAGCTTGACCAGGTCGCCGGCGCTCGAGTAGTTGCCCGGAGTATCGAGGCCGCTCGGCGTCGCGTAGTGCGTGTGGGTCAGGCCCAGCTGTTGCGCGCGAGCGTTCATCATCGCGATGAAGTTCGACACCGAGCCGCCGCCGACGTTGTAGGCCAGGTCCTCGGCGGCATCGTCGGCGCTCGGCAGCAGCATCGCCAGCAGCAGGTCGTGCACGCTCATCCGCTCTCCCGGTTGGAGCTCGATCTGCGAGTCGCCCGGGGTCGCGACGTAGTCGTTCTGGGTGAACATCGTGTTCAGGTCGTGAACGTGGTCGAGCGTCACCAGCGCGGTCATCAGCTTGGTCGTGCTGGCGATCGCCAGCTCGGCGTCCGAGTTCTCGGCGTAGAGCGTCTGGCCGGTGCTCTTGTCGATCAGGGCGGCGGCTCGGACGCTCAGCGCCGGCGGGGCGGCGTTGGTGGTTGCGGCGGGCGCGCTGGCGCTGGCAATCGACGGGATCAGCAGGGCGCACGCGAGGAGCGCAGCCACGGCGCAGGCCACCAACCCCGCATACGCGGGCGCACGACTCCCGTCGCTGAAGCTCAACGCCGGAGCCTCAGCCTCTGGCCGGCCTGGAGCGAATCGGGATTGACGTTCGGGTTCAGCGACTCCAACGTGGCGAGCGAGATCCCGGTCTTGACCGAGATCGAAGTCAGCGTCTCGCCGGGTTGGACGGTGTACATCTTCACGTGCGCGAACTGGTGTTTAGGGCTGTCTTGTTGTCGAGCGGCCTGCGTTAGCGGAGGTTTCGGCGTGGTCGCCAGACCGTCGTGAACGACCAAATACGTAGCTGCGATCGTCGCCATTAGCGCGATCGGCGCCAGGTAGCGCGCACGATTCCTAGCCGCCATCGCAGGCCGATCATACAAGCGGATGGAAATGGATCATGAGGGTTCTCATGCAACGCTCCAGGCGAGCTCCTGCAGCCGCGCCGCCTCCCCCCGCGCCGCGTCAGCCGGGTCTCCTCCCGTCTGCTGATACGCGCCCACGATCCCCCGTGAGGACGAGATCAGCCCGCCCGCCGGTCCGGGCGCAAACGCCGCGGCCAGGTGCTCCACCCGACCTCCCTGCGCGCCGACGCCGGGCAGCAACAACACCGTGTGCGGCATCCATTCGCGCAGCTCGGCGAGGCGCTCGGGCGCGGTGGCGCCCACGACCGCTCCGACGTCCGCCAGCCCGGCGTCGCCGATCCTCTCCGCGCCGAGTTCGGCGACCAGGCTGGCCAGCCGCTCGCTGACCGCCCCGCCCCCGACCAGCGCCAGCTCCTGAACATCCGCCGCGCCCCGATTCGAGGTCCGTACGAGCACGAACAGCCCCGCCGCCCGCGCGGCTGGCCGAGACCGGGCCTCGGTGAGGAACGGCGCGAGCGAGTCGGCGCCGAGCAACGGGTTGACGGTGAGCGCGTCCGCTCCCAGCCCGGGGACCGGACCGAACGCCGTGGCCGTCTCGCCCAGGAACGCCTGCGCATACGCGGTGGCGGTGACGTCGATGTCGCCGCGCTTGGCGTCGGCGATTACCAGCAGCTCATGGCCGTGCGCGCATTCCACGACCTCGCGGAGCGCGGCCCAGCCGGGCGCCCCGAGGCGCTCGAAGCAGGCGACCTGCGGCTTGATCGCCACGCAGTGCTCGCCCGCGGCCTCGATGGCCAGCGCGCAATGCGCGGCTACGGCGCGGGCGGCCAGCTCGGCGGGCTCGGCGTCCCGGCCCCGCACCAGATCGACGGCCCGAGGCCACAGGTGGGCTGGGTCGGGATCGAGACCGAGGACGATCTGCGACCGGCGCGCCTGCACGCGCGCGGCGAGCCGGTCGCCAAACCCGCCGGCGTTGGGCCGACGGATCGGTGGCGTCTCGGGCCGTGAGCCTGCGTGGCCGCTGGCCTCCTCGTCAAGTGGCGCCGGCGATGCCATTTTGGGCTGACGAGCTACCGCTGGAGCCGCGGGCACGGGTTCAAGTCGATGGATGACCCGCTGGCCCCCGGTGGCGCCCGCCACGGTCTGGCCTACCTCGCGCTTGGCCGCGGCCTCGGACGCCTTAGTTGACCGCCTTCTTCAGGCCGGCGCCGGCGGTGAACTTCGGCACCCGCGAAGCGGCGATCTGGATCTTCTCGCCGGTCGCCGGGTTGCGACCCTCGCGAGCGCTGCGCTGCGAGATGCTGAACTTGCCGAAACCCGAGAAGGTGATCTCGCTACCACGCTTTAGCGTGTCTTCGATGGTTTCCAGGACCGCATCCACGGCCTCCGAGGCATCCTTCTTGCTCAATCCCGAGCGATCTGCGACCTGATCAACGAACTCTGACTTTGTCACTTGGTCCCTCCTTCAAGGTAGTAGGACTGTTCGACGCTAACAGGGTATGCGGACGGTTTATGGCGCGCAGACAGGTGCGTCGAACGATTGTGGTCAGTCAGCTAACCGATTCCGACAAGTTCAAAGCCGGTTTATCGGAAATTGCGGATAACCCGGGGCGAGGGCCCGCGGAGGCGGTGAGCCCACAAAATCGCCGCTCCGGCCCTGACAGCGGCCGCGCCCGCGACAATAGCGGCGTGGACCTCGGCCGACTCGCGTGGCTCGCCACCGTCATCGCATGTCTGCTGACGGCTGCCATCCTGCTCGTGCAGGGTTACATCGGCTACGCGCTCGTCACATTCGCGGTGGCGGCGTCAGCGGCGATCAACCTCCGATGACGCGAGCTCCCAAGGTGCCGCGAGTGGCGCCACGGAGATCACGCGCCGGCCAGACTCGGGTTGGGGCGCGCCCGAGATGCGCTTCGCTCCGCCTGTGGAGCGGAAATTATCATTAACTTACAAATATTTGACCGCTTGGGGGATGCAGATGGCCTTGCGAGCGCCCTCGCGAGGCCGGGCGGCGACCGATCCAGAGTCCGCACGGAGGTTGGCCGGCGAACTATGGCAAAAAGCCTCCGACAGGTGGAGGCGATTTGACAATGTTCGGCGAAATCGCCCCGGGAGGTCCTGAATCCTGGTTATCACGAATCTACAAACGTTGCTCCGGGGGGCCGGAATCCCGAACCGCCCCCCAGCCGCCGGCAGCGCCGGCCCCCCAGCCGCCGGCATCGCCACCCCCGAGCCGCCGGCAGCACTCGCCCCCGACTCCTCCCGCGCCGGCAACCCCCGCATCACCTCGACTTCAGCCGCACCACCACTCGGCGAACGCCCTCACCGCGCGCCCCCGGTGGCTGATCGCGTCCTTCTCTTCTTCGCTGAGCTCGGCCATCGTCCGCTCCCGGGCGTCATCGTCAGGGATGAACGCGGGGTCGTAGCCGAAGCCACCGGACCCGCGGCGCTCGCCGGACAAACGGCCCCGACACTCGCCGAGGAACACGAGCTCCTCCCCGCCGGCGGGGTCGACGAAGGCCAGGGCGCATACGTAGCGGAGTGGGCTGCCCGCCGGCGCCTCGCGCATCAGCTTGGTCAGGTTCTCCTCGTCGGTGGCATTCAACCCGGCGTAACGGGCCGATCGCACCCCTGGTGCGCCCCCGAGCGCCTCGGCCTCGATACCGGAATCGTCGGCGATCGCAGCTCGCCCGGTTGCGGTGGCTGCCGTGCGCGCCTTGGGCAGCGCGTTGCCGGCGAACGTCAGTCCATCCTCGGGCGGTAGCTCGACGCCGGCTGGCAGCCCCTCGACGTGGATCCCCGCCGGCGCCAGTAGGCGACGCACCTCCCTTACCTTGTGGGGATTGCGGGTCGCGAGCACGAGCGACCGCGGCGCGCCCACGGCTCAGCTCGCCGCCGCCGCCACAGCCTCGTCCTGGAACACCCGCAGCTGCTCAATCCCCGCGCCGGCGAGCGCCAGCAGGTCGTCCAGATGCGCCCTGGACAGCGGGGTCCGTTCGGCCGTCGCCTGGACCTCGACGAGCCCGCCCTCGCCGGTCATGACGACGTTTGCGTCGACTTCCGCGGCCGAGTCCTCCGAGTAGTCGAGGTCGAGCAGCGGCACGCCGTCGACGATTCCGCACGACACGGCGGCGACGGTCCCGGTCAGCGGCGTGCGCTCGAGCTGCTGCCCGGCGATCAGTCGCTCGCAGGCGAGCCGAAGGGCGACCATGCCTCCGGTGATCGAGGCGCAGCGGGTGCCACCGTCGGCCTGGAGGACGTCGCAGTCCACGTAGATCGTCCGTTCGCCCAGCGCGGCGAAGTCGACCACGCCGCGGAGCGAGCGACCGATCAGGCGCTGGATCTCGATCGTCCGGCCATCGGCGCGACCGCGGGTGATGTCGCGTTGCTTCCGTTCGCCCGTGGACGCGGGCAGCATGCCGTACTCGGCGGTCAGCCACCCGCGACCCGAGCCGAGCAGCCAGCGCGGCACGCTCTGCTGTACCGATGCGGTGCAGATGACGCGCGTCTCCCCGACCGAGATCAACGCCGAGCCGGTGGCGGTGCGCACGAACCCGGGCTCGAACCCGGTCGGTCGGAGGTCGCTCGGACCCCGCCCGTAACTGCGCTCGCGCGTCGGCTCACTCATACGGCCACCGGCAGCTCGACGTGAGTCACCTCGCCGAGGGGCATCTGCAGGAACCGCGTCCCCAGCTCCCGGAACGATTCGACGTCGCCGGTGCACTGGAACCGATAACTGCCCTCGTCGAGCCTCGGGTTCAGCAGACCCTTCGACGCCAGCGCGCGCTCGACGCTCCGCGCGACGCCGGCGCCCGCGGACACGAGCGCGACGGTGCGACCCAACGTCCGCTGGAGGATCGGCGCACACAGTGGATAGTGGGTGGAACCGAGGATCACGCTGTCGACCTGAGCCTCGCGCAAGGGGGCGCAGTAGGCGCGCACGGTGCTCACCACGCGCTCATCGAACGGGAAGCCGCCTTGGATGATCGGGGCGAGGTCGGGGCAGGGGACGCTTTCCAGGTGGACGTGGGGATCGGCCGCCGCCACCTCGCGCTCGTACGCGCCACTCTCGACCGTCGCCGGGGTGGCCAACAGACCGATCCGGCCCGTTCGGCTACCTACCACGGCCAGCTGAGCGGCCGGTTTGAGCACTCCGATCACGTCGATTTCCGGCGCTGTGTGGGCGAGATGTCGCTCGAGCGGCTCGAGGGCGGCGGCGCTGGCCGAGTTGCAGGCCACGACGAGCAACTTGGCGCCGTGCCCGAGCAGGTGGTCGGCAATCTGGACGGCAAACTCCTGCAGCTCGCCTTGGGTCCGATCCCCGTAGGGAAACCTCGCGGTGTCACCCAGGTACAGATAGTCCTCGCCCGGCAGCGATACGAGCAGCTCGTGGAGGACGGTCAGGCCGCCGACGCCGGAGTCGAAGACTCCGACTGGTTGCTCGGGGAGGGTTCGCACCGCATGCATGGTGCCAGAGGGGCAGGCCGTTACGCCCGCCCCGCCCGCGCAGACCGAGGCCGGCTCCCCTCACCCCCGCCCCGCGCAGACCGAGGCCGGCACCCGCCAGCCCCCGCCCGCGCAGACCGAGGCCGCTACGCTCGCCCCGCCGTGCGCGCGCTGATCGTCACAAACATGTACCCCACCCCGCGCCACCCGGCGCTCGGCAGTTTCGTGCGCGATCAGGTGGAGGCGCTGCGGCGAAGTCCGGACGTCGAGATCGAGCTGTTCGCGTTCGCGCCGGGAGATGCAAAAGCCTATGCCCGCGCGGCGCGCACACTCCGCCAGACGCGGCGCAGCAAAGAGTTTGACGTCGTGCATGCCCACTACGGTCTCACCGCCTGGCCGGCGCTGGCGGCGAACGGTCACAGGCACGCGGTAACGCTGCACGGCACCGACCTGCACCATCCTCGCTCGCGGCCGATCACGATCGCGGCGCTGCCCCTGCTCGATCTCGTCGCGGCGGTGTCGGAGCCGCTCGCGCGCCGCATCCCGCGCTGGGCGGTCCGGGGCAAGATCGCGACGCTGCCGTGCGGCGTCGACACGGGCCGCTTTCACCCGATCGAGCGGGCGGTGGCGAGGGCGGCGCTCGGGCTCCAGGTGGCGGGACCTTACCTCCTGTTCCCGGCCGACCCCGCCCGCCCCGAGAAACGCTACGACCGCGCCCGGGCACTGGCGGCCGACGTCCCGCTGCTGGCGCTCGGCGACGTGGAGCCCAGCCAGGTGCCGCTGTGGGTCAACGCCGCCAACGCGGTGCTGATCCCCTCGGAACGCGAGGGCTTCGGGCTGGCCGTGCTCGAGGCGATGGCCTGCAACGTTCCGGTCCTCTCGACCCCCGTCGGGATTGCTCCCGAAGTCCTCCGCGACGTTGCCGGCGCACACTGCGGTCGGTTCGATCTCGGCGAGTGGCGGACGGCGTTGGCGCCCCATCTCGCGACCCCGGATCCGCGGATCGAAGGCCGGGACCGCGCGCAGCGGTTCTCGACCGATGCGATGGCGGCCGAGGTCGTCTCGGCATGGCGCTCACTGGGCTGAGGTCAGCCGTTCGGGCCCCGCAATAAGGGCCCGTTAGGCCATCGCGGGGCGGGTCGCGACGCCCGCTCGGCGGCCACCCAGAACCTTATACTCGCTCGACTCTCACGGAGAATCATGAGCGGCCTTTTAGAACGAATCGTGCGTCGCCGCCGCGCATCCGCGAGCACCCCGACCTCGCCCGCCCCCATCGCGAGCTCCAACGGCGCCGCGCACGCAAACGGCGCCCCTCCGGACTTTCTGAAGCGCGGCCGCATGCGCCGGCGGGCCCGATATCTCCGACAGCTGCGCGAGGTCCAGCTTCGAGACATCGGCGGCTTCGTGCTCGAGCTGCACCGGTTCGGCCGCCAACGTCCCGATGTGCTGGCGCAAAAGGTCACCGCGGCCGCCGCCACCGACGCCGAGCTGCGGACGCTCGAGCTGGCCCTCTCACAGCCAGCCCAACGCGAGATTCGTGAGCCCGGCATCGGAGGCGCCTGCCCAGCCTGCGGCGCCCTACACGGAAGCGCCGACCGGTTCTGCGCCCACTGCGGACATGCGATCCGGAGCGCCACGCCGCAGGACGCGCCCCGGTGAGCGCCACCGCCCACCCGCCCGCCACGCGCTCTCCCGCTCCCGACGCCACATCCGCCTGCGCCCGCTGCCGCGGGCCCCTCCACGACGATCAGGAGTGGTGCCTCGAGTGCGGCACCGCCCGCGCCACCGTTCGCCGCGCGCCCAGCTGGCGGATCCCGGTGGCGGTCGTCGCCGCCGTCGCGCTCCTCGTCCTCGTCGGCCTCGCGATCGCGCTGGCCAGCCTGTCGGGCAGGGCCAATCAGAGCGCACCGCCGCCCCCCCGGCACGGCGCCCGCGTGGCGCTCAAAAGGACTGCGACTCACGCCAAATCCGGCCACCACTCCCGCAACCGCCCGATCGCAGCCGTGGCCCCCGGCGCCACCGCCCCGCCGCCACCGTCGCCGATTGGCGGCCCCGAGAGTGCTTCCATCGTGGCCGCCACCGACCGCGCCAGCGCGCCCAGCGCGTACCCGCCTTCGAGCACGCACCCGAGCGGCACGTCCAGCTCGGCCGCCACGCGCCGCAAGGTGAGCGTCATCGCCGCGTAACCCGCCTCCGTCACCAGGCATTCGGCGAGCGGATCCTCGCGATGGGCGTCGAACCCCGCCGACACCAGGATCAGCTGGGGCGCGAACGACAACGCGAGCGGCGCCACCACGTCGCGCACCAGCGACTCGAACAGCACGTCCCCCGACCCCGGCGGAACCGGCAGGTTGACGGTGTACCCGATCCCCGGCCCGGAGCCGACATCGCTGGCCGGGCCGGTGCCTGGGTAGAGCGGCGACTGGTGGATTGAGACGAACAGGAGGCCCGGATCGGCGTGAAAGATGTCATTGGTCCCGTTGCCGTGGTGGACATCCCAATCGACCACCATCACGCGCTCCAATCCGAGGCGCGAGATCGCGTAGCGCGCCGCGACGGCGATGTTGTTGAACAGGCAGAAACCCATCGCCCGCGCCGGCAGTGCGTGGTGACCCGGGGGCCGATGGGCGCTGAATCCGTACTCGACCTCGCGAGCGACCAACAGATCGACCAGCCGCACCGCGCCACCCGCGGCGTGTACGGCCGCGACAAACGACCCCTGAGAGACGATCGTGTCTGCGTCCAGGTGTCGGACGCCCGAGGCGCACGCACGCTCGATCGTCGCGACGTACTCCTCCGGGTGCACCGCGGTCAAGACCTCGAGATCCACCGGCGAGGACTCGATCGGCTCGAATCCGGCCCAATCGCGCGCGACGAGCTCGCTCTCGATCGCGGTGATCCGTGCCGGTTGCTCGGGATGGCCGCCCGTCTCATGCTCGAGCGAGGAGGGATGGTGGAGGAACACGGGCCGGGAAGCCATCGCGAGTACGGTATCCGCATCGACGCTCAAGTTTCAGTAGTCGGCGCCGGCGCGGCAGGCCTGTACACCTCGCTTTGTGCGGCTCGTAACGGGGCCCAGGTAACGCTCGTCTCGGCCACGCCGCTCGCGGCGTCATCGAGCTACTGGGCCCAGGGCGGACTCGCCGCCGCGCTCGCCGAGGACGACAGCCCCGAACGGCATCTCCGGGACACGATCATCGCCGGCCGGGGCGCGGTGCGCGAATCGGCGGCCCGCGTTCTGTGCCAGGAGGCCCCGCGCGCGGTCGAGGAGCTCGCCGCGCTCGGCGTGACGTTCGACGCGGATCGCCGTGGCAGGCTCGCGCTCGGCCTCGAGGGGGGCCACTCGGCCCGCCGGATCGTCCACGCCGGCGGCGCGGCGACCGGCCGGCGGATCATTCGGCAGCTGTCAGCGCTGGTGGCGGAGAACCGGAACGTGACCGTGCTCGAGGACCGGCGCGCCACGCGAATCCTCACCCAGGACGGCCGGGCCGGCGGCCTGCAGCTCGATGACGGGCAGATCCTCGCGTCCCCCGCGGTCGTCCTCGCCACCGGCGGGGCCGCCGCGCTGTGGTCGCGGACCACGAATCCCCCCGGCGCGGTCGGCGGCGGGCTATTGCTGGCCTTTGCGGCCGGCGCCGCCCTGGCCGATCTCGAGCTGATGCAGTTTCACCCCACGGCCGTCGTGGGGTCCAACGGCGCCGACGGCTTCCTCGTCACCGAGGCGGTCCGCGGCGAGGGCGCCCGCTTGCTCAACGCCCACGGCGAGCGGTTCGTGGACGAGCTCGCCCCGCGCGACGAGGTGGCGCGGGCCGTGCAGCGCCAGATCACGGCGACCGGCGCCACCTCGGTCGGACTCGACATGCGCGAGGTCAACCCGGCGCTGTTCCCCAACGTGGTCAGCGCGCTGCGCCGCGCCGGCATCGACCCCGAGCGCGAGCTCGTGCCGGTCGCTCCGGCGGCCCACTACATGATGGGTGGGATCGCCACCGACCTGCACGGTCGGGCGACCCTTCCGGGGCTCTACGCGGTCGGCGAATGCTCATGCACCGGTCTGCACGGCGCCAACCGGCTCGCCTCGAACTCGCTCACCGAGTGTTTCGTGTTCGGCGCCCGGGCCGCCCAGAGCGCCGCCGCCGAGCCATCCCCCGGTGGCGCCCAGACCATCCGGGGCGGCCTCGACGAGCTGGCGCCGACCGCGCCGTCCGCCGCCAGTCGCGAGGCTTTGTGGCGTTACGCCGGACTCGAGCGCGACGGCGAGGGACTGGCCAGGCTAACCGACGACCCTCACCCTCTGGTCCGGCTCATCGGCCGCAGCGGCCTCCTCCGAACCGAGAGCCGCGGCGCCCATCTACGGCGAGACTTCCCTGCTCTCGACCCAGATCTCGACGGACGGCACGTGACGCTGAGGGCCGGCGGGGACACCGCGTTAGAAACGTGGTCCTAGCTTCGTTCTACTTACGAGGCCCTTACGAAACACCGGGTTTCCGCTTAACGCGGGGTTAATAAGCAGCACCTCGACCCTTCACACAGGGCGGGAATACTCGGGGCCGCGGCCAAGGGAAGGCACCCACGCTGGGAGCCCGAAGAACAAGGAGTTTGCATGTACCGGTTCAGTCGAGCCATTTATCGTGAGCTCGCGGGTGAGATCATTGAGGATCCGCACAGCCTGAGTCCAAACGCTAATCACGAGCGCGTACTGCGCGCGTGCGAGGCCGCCGTCGAGCGGTTGGCCACGGATCGCCACTATTTCGCTCACCCTTCCCGCACGCTGTTCAACGACGTGCGCATCTACTTCCCGATGACCTCGCAGCTGCGCGTGCTGCACGTGATCGAGCGGTATCTGGAGTTCGCCGACGAATTCCTCCGCCGGCAGCCGCAGAACGGCTTTGACATCCACGGCAACCCCCTCCAGTGCCGCGCCCACACGCGCAAGGGCACGCCGTGCCAGCGGATGCCGCTGCCCCACAACGGCTACTGCCCGTCGCACCAGCACCTGGTGGAAACGGAGGAGATCGAGGTACCGCTGGCGGCTTAGTTCTTAAGGGGGCCCCGCGAGCGGGGCCTGGGGGCCACGGCGACGGCAACGGACTCTCGACGAGCGTCGAGGGCGTTGTAACGTGCCCGCATGCTTCTGGGCGTCGACGTCGGCGGCACGTTCACGGACGCTGTCCTCGCGTATGACGGCCGGGTGATCACGGCCAAGTCGCCGACCACGCCGGGCGACCAATCCGAGGGCGTGATGGCCGCGATCGAGTCCGCGCTCACGCGGGCCGGACGCTCGCCCGCGGAGGTCCAGGCGTTCGCGCACGGGATGACCGTCGCCACCAACGCGCTGCTCGAGGGTCGCGGCGCGCGGACCGCGCTGATCGCCACCGAGGGCTTCAGCGACCTCGTCGCGCTCGGCCGCCAGAACCGCGCTGATCTCTACCGCCTGTGCGCCACGCGTCCTGCCCCACTCGTCCCGGACGAGCTTCGGTTCGGCGCCCCCGAGCGGATGACTCCCGACGGCCCCTTGCGGGCGCTGGACGACGACGACGCCCGCGCGCTCGCGGCGCGGGTGCGCGACTGCGCCCCCGAGTCGATCGCGATCGCGCTGCTGCACTCCTACCGTCATCCCCAGCACGAGCTCGCGCTGTCCGATGCGCTCGCGCAGGCTCTCCCGGAGGTCCACGTATCGCTGTCCCACGAGGTCGTGGGCACGTTCCGCGAGTTCGAGCGTGCCGCGACCACGGAGGTCGACGCCGCCCTGTCGCCCCTGCTGGCGCGGTATCTGCGCCAACTGCTCGACCGCAGCGTCGAGCGAGGCCTGCCCGAGCCGTCGATCATGCAATCCAACGGCGGACTGATCGACCTGCCCTCGGCGGCCGGCCACGCCGCCTGGACGGTGCTCTCGGGTCCCGCCGGGGGAGCGGCCGGTGCGGCCTTCGTCGCCCGCACCGCGGGTGCGCCCGACGCGCTGTGCTTCGACATGGGCGGAACTTCGTGCGACGTCTGCGTCGTCGACGGCGGAGCCGTCCAGGAGCGCAGCTCTGGGGAGATCGCCGGCCGCCCGATAGCGCTGCCGATGCTCGCCGTGCACACCGTCGGCGCCGGCGGCGGTTCGATCGCCTGGCGCGACCCCGGCGGCGCCTTGCGCGTCGGTCCCCGGTCGGCCGGCGCTGACCCGGGACCCGCCTGCTACGGCCGCGGCGGCACCGAGCCGACCGTGACCGACGCGAACCTGCTCCTCGGCTACCTCGATCAGGACGCGCCGCTGGCCGGCGGCGTCGCGCTCGACCGTGATCGCGCGCGCGTCGCGATCGAGCGGCTGGCGGCGCAGCTCGAGCTCGATCCCCTCGCCTGCGCCGAGGGCATCCTCCGCGTGGCCAACGCCGAGATGATCCGGGCCATGCGCGTGGTGACCGTCGAGCGGGGAATCGATCCGCGCGGCTACGCGCTGCTCGCCTTCGGTGGCGCGGGACCGCTGCACGCCGCCGCGATCGCCGACGAGCTCGGGATCGACACGATTCTCTGCCCCCACGCGTCGGGCGTGCTCGCCGCGCTCGGGCTCGTCGTCTCGCCCCGCCGCCGCGACGTGCAGCGCAGCGTCTTCCTCAGCGGCCCGAGGTTGACCGCCCAGGCGATCGCGAGGATCGTCGAGGAGCTCGGCGCCCAGGCCCGAGCCGCGCTCGGGGAGCCCGCGGCCGAGCTCGTGGCCACCTATGAGTTGCGCTACCGCGGACAGGCCTTCGAGCTGTCGATCGCCGCCCCGACCGACTCCGCGCCCGCGCAGCTGCGGGAGGCCTTCGAAGCCGAGCACGAGGATCGCTATGGCTACAGCGATTCCGAGCAGATCCTCGAGCTGGTCACGATCCGCGTCACCGCCACCGTGGCCGGCGCGGAGGTGAAGCTGGCCGGCGGCGTCGGTGATGGCCGTCGCGCACGACGCGCCGCGGTGATCGGCGGAGAGGAGGTCGAGCTGGCGGTGATCCGCGGTACGCCGGCGCCGGGGGAGCCGATCGCCGGACCGGCGGTCGTCGAGCTCCCCGAGTCGACCGTGCTCGTCGCCCCCGGGTGGACCGGCGAGGTCGACGAGACGGGGACGATCCGGATGCGGCGATGATCGATCCCATCCAGCTCCAGGTGCTCACCGGCGCACTGCGCGCGATCTGCGAGGAGATGGGCGCGGTGCTGATCCGCTCGGCCCATTCGGCGAACATCAAGGAGCGGCGCGACGCCTCCACGGCGCTGTTCGACGCCCACGGCGAGATGATCATGCAGGCCGAGCACATCCCGGTGCATCTCGGGGCGATGCCGGCGGCGGTCGCCGCCGTGCTGGACGAGGACCACGCTCCCGAGCGCTCCTGGATCCTCAACGACCCCTACCGGGGCGGCACCCATCTCCCTGACATCACGGTCATCGCCCCGGTGTTCGTGGGCGAGGAGCTGATCGCGTTCGCGGCCAGCCGGGCGCACCACGCGGACGTCGGTGGCCCCACGCCCGGCTCGATGCCGGCCGACAGCCGCACGCTCGCCGACGAGGGCGTGGTGATCGCGCCGCGCATCCTCGACGCTCGCGCGATCGACGAGCTGAGCGGCCAGATGCGCCAGCCCGCGCAACGGCGCGCGGATCTGCGCGCTCAGCTCGCCGCCGGCCGCGTGGGCGCGCGCCGCCTGCAGGAGCTGCGCGAGCGCGTGGGCCGCGAGATGCTGGCGGCCGCCTTCAGCGAGGTGCTCGACTACGCCGAGCGCCGCACCCGCGCGTGTTTGCTGGAGCTCGACGACGGCACCCGGGAGGCGCGGGACCTGCTCGAGGCGAAGGAGGGCGATCTCGAGGTCGTGCTCCGCGCCACCGTCGCCGGCGATCGCCTGGCGCTCGATTTCACCGGCACCGCCGACCAGTACGACGGCAACCTCAACTGCCCGCTCGCGGTCACCCGCTCGGCCTGCTACTTCGCGATCCGCGTACTCACCGACCCCGACATCCCGCCCAGCGCGGGCGCCTACCGGCCGATCGAGGTGATCGCGCCCGAGGGGTCGCTGCTCAACGCGCGCTCCCCGGCGGCGGTGGCGGGCGGCAACGTCGAGACCTCTTCGCGAGTCGCGGACGTCGTGCTGGCCGCGTTCGGGCGCGCGCTGGGCCAGGGGACGATGAACAACCTGACCCTCGGCAATGAGGACGTCGTCTACTACGAGACCATCGGCGGGGGCCAGGGGGCGTGCCCGGACGCTCCCGGCCCGAGCGGCGTCCACGTGGCGATGAGCAACACGCTCAACACGCCGGTCGAGGCGCTCGAGCTCGAGTTCCCATTGCGCGTGACCGAGTACTCGCTGCGCCGGGGCTCGGGCGGCGACGGCGCGTTCGGCGGCGGCGATGGCGTGGTGCGCGAGATCGAAGCGCTCGAGCCGCTGAGCTACTCGCTGATCACCGAGCGCCGGCGCCACGCGCCGCGGGGAGCTCGGGGAGGGGCGGACGGCGCCCCGGGACGCAACCAGCTCGACGGCGAGGAGCTCCCGCCAAAGGCGATTGGGGAGCTGAAAAACGGGCAGCATCTACGGATCGAGACCCCGGGCGGAGGCGGCTACGGCCGCCCCTGATGTCGTCGCCGAAGGCGCGCTCAGAAGCTGCTTGGTTTCAGGAGTGTCGAACCATCAAACACCCACGATTTGCAGCAATATTTTGCGATTTCGCGACTGTCGCTTACAATCCTGCACTCCTGTTGCTGCCTCAGCGCTCCGCTGCACGCACGGGACTGATTTCGTAAATCCCTTCGCTTTTACTAATACATGCCGATTGCCTTCAAAGAATGGGCTGTGACGGTGCGGGCTCTCGCCGAGGGTGAGCAACTTCTTACTCTCCGCAAGGGCGGCATCCGCGAGCCCGATAAGCACTTCAAACTCGAATACGACCGTTTCTTTCTCTATCCAACCTTCGACCATCAGCGGTCCGACCTCGTTCGCGAGTCGCACCGACCCGAGCTCGTCCGCGCGCTCGAGGAGGGCGTCTGGAGCGACGGTGAGCCGCCGCCCCACGCCCTGCTTCGGGACGGCGACCTGGCACAACCCGACCGCGTCCGCATCCGGGCGTGGGCGGAGGCCGCCGCGCACTTCACGATCACCGATCGCCGCGCGGTGGACGCGCTGGCCCCGTTCTACGTCTGGACCACGGATTACGCCGAGAAGCGGCTGGCCTGGAAGCGCCGGCATCCGCTTCATGTGATCCTGCTCCGCACCTACCGGATACCCCGACCCGTGACGGTCAAGGTCCGCGACGAGTACGGCGGTTGCCGCTCGTGGCTGGAGCTGACCCGCGAGCTTCCGTTCGAGGGCACGCCCGTGCTCTCCGACGAAGAGTTCGAGCGCGCTTCGGAGGAGATCGCCGCGATCGCCTCGGATCGTCAGCCGGTCCTGGTCTAGGGCTATCCGGCTTGGTCGCCTGACGGTCCCCGGTGCCGTGGGTCGAGTCGGTCTCGCGGTCGTTCCACGCGAGACACGACTCCGCCCACGTTGATGACGCCAGCGCGGTCCTCGAGTCGCTCGAGCGGACGCGCGACCGGCTCGAGGAGGTCTTCCCGCGCACGTTGGCCGGCGTCACCGTCGTCCTCCACACCGGGACCATCTCGCTATCGCTGTCCAACCCGATCGTGCCACTGGCGTGGATCACCACCGCGCCGGCGGCGCGTCGCTACGTCGCCGGCTGGACGGGTAAGACCGAGATCCACGTGCTGTCGCCGGCGGCGCTGCGGGCCCGCGCCTCGAACGTCACCGGCTCACGCGAGATGCTCGCGCTGACCGCGCCGGCGCTCTACGCCCGGCGCGTGATCGTGGAGAACAACCACGACATCCATCAGGCCCGCGCCCCGAGTCGAGTGGCCCTCGAGTTGCGCTGGGCGTGGCTGCTCGAGGGCTCGGCGCGATGGTTCTCGGGTCAGACCGATTACGCCCGCGCGGCGATCGCCCGGCGCTTGCGCGAGGGCGGACGCCCGCGCTTTCCCCCAGCCTGCGCGACGCCCCCCTGCTGGGAGGCACCGTGATCGACCTCCTGGCGCACGACCAGGGAGAACGCGCCGCGGCCCAGTTCGCCTGCCACCTCAACCCCCACGGAGCCCGCGCGGCGCTGACCAAAGCTTTCCCGGGGCGCACGCTGAAACAGACCGAGGGCGCGTGGCGCAACCACCTGGCGCGGCTGTCGGGAACGCGCTAGTGGATGAGGTCGGCGAACAGCCAGACGATCAGCGCGCCGATCGCCAACGCGATCAGCAACCCGGCCAGCAGCTTCAGCGGCGCCACCGTCGCCTCGCGCGGGCCGTCATCGATCAGCTCGGCCTCGAGCAGCACCTGGCGCGCGGTGCTCACCCCGGATTGCGGCACGAGCACATCGCGCGGGCCGGCGGCCAGGAAGTCCGGGACGTCGAAACCCGCGCTGCGGCGCAGCAGGCTGGGCACCCCCTCTTCCAGCAGCATGCCCTGGATGAACTCGGCCTCGGCCTGATTGCGCGCGCCGACCACCTTGACCAGGCTGCCCTCGGCCAGCTGGGGTTTGATCTTCCGCGCCCGCTCGTGGGCCTCGGACACCTTTTCGGCGCCGCCACCCTCATTCGCCACCAGTGGAAGCTCACACGTGGAACAGAACCGCTCTTCGAGCGGATAGCTCGTGCCGCAACTCGGGCACACGAGCGGCTGCGCGGCGCTTGACTGCCGGCTCATCCGACGACCAGGTCGGCCTCCGAGACCTGACCGCTCTCGTTTATCAGCCACGTCCTCACCTCAGGCTCCGCATCATTCACCAACCCGACGATCACCCATAGGACCCCGGGCCACCACTCGCCGAACGTCACGTCGGTCTGCGACGGCTTCGGCGCCGTCCGCGTGTGCGAGTGGTAGATCGCGCCGATCTCCAGGCCGTCCTCCTCGACCTTGCGCTCGAGCTGGATCTGCTCGCGCGGCTCGATGCTGAAGCGCAGCGGACTGGCCTCGGCGTTGACGGCCCGGTAGACCGCCCGCGCCTCGCCATCGCGCGAGCCGACCACCCCGCAGCACTCGTTCGGCGCCTCCTCGCGGGCGTGGGCGACCATCTCGTCATACAGGGGTCGGCTGATCCTCATCAACTCCGAGCCTACCAAGGGCCCGTGAGACGCCGTGCGCGCCGGCGGCGCGCTCGGCCCGGGCCGCGCGCGCCGGACCCGACCGCTACGCCATCGTCGGCCCGTAGGTTCCGAAGCTCCAGAGGTTGCCCTCCGGATCGCGAGCGCTGTAGAACGAGCCGTAGTCCTGATGCTGCGGACCGTCCACGATCTCGGCGCCGGCGGCCTCGGCCCGGGCGTGGTGCGCGTCGAGGTCGTCGACCGCGACGTACGCCCACCCCTGCCCGGGCCGGCGATGGTCGTCCTCGCCCCGCCACGACCCCAGCATCACCAGCCCATCGCCGTAGCGCAGCTCGGCGTGGCTGACCGTCCCGTCGGGTCCGTCGTACGCGACATGGCGCTCCAATCCAAACGCGCGCTCGAGCCACTCGATGGCCGCCGGCGCGTCGTGGTAGCGCATCGATGCATAGATGTTCTTGGTCATGGCGGGGAGGCTAATCGGGTGGCGGGCGCCGGTCTTGGACAAATCTGAACTCGGCTCGGTTTGGCTGCGAGGGGAGACTGGCGTGGCTCCCGGGATTGCCGTGGACGGACACCCCGCCCTCAATCAGGCATGGGGAAAAAGTGCGGACATACACATACCGCACAAAACACCCAAGGCACCGAGTTCAGATCGGGTCCACTGGTGTAACCATCCCCACGCCGACCCTCCAACCCCCGAGGAACGTTGCCAACGTTTATCTCCGCTGAGGCAACACGAGTTCGCCGGGTAGCAGCGAGTAGATGAGCCGGTCCACGCGGCCGCCCTCGCAAGCGCGGTACCGGCGCAGCAGCCCTTCGCGCCGAAACCCAAGCCGAACCAGGACCCGGGCGGAGCCGGGGTTGTCGCGGTGTACCAGCGCCTGCACGCGGCCCATCCGCAACTCGGCGAAGCTCCAGCCGACCAGCAGCGCCAGCGCGCGCGTCGCCACGCCACGGCCGCGGGCCCCCTCCGACAGGAGGTAGCCAATCTCGCCGAGCGCCGGGTCCTCGGGATCCGGGCGGCGGATGTCACACGAGCCCAGGAGGTCGCCTGACTCGGCGTCGGTGATCGCCAGCGCCAGCGAAGAGCCCGCGCGACGCTCCGCCTCGAGCTTGGCCGATCGAGCCCGCGCCTCGGCCTCGGTGTAGTCGGCCGGAACACCCGTCCAGCGAACGATGAGCGAGTCCCGCCCCCACGAAGCCTTGACCGGCGCATCGCTCTCGCGCCAGCCGCGCAACGCGACCACACCGTCGGTTAGAGGCGGCTCGGGAAACGGGATCGCCGACACACACTCAGCGTAAGTGCGCGGGCGGGCCGCCACGGACCCTAAGCGGCGACCCCCAGCCCATCGGGCAGCCGGCTCGCCACCAGCTCGCCGGGGCTCGCCCCCGCCAGCTCGCGGAAGTCGCGGTTGAGATGGGCTTGGTCGTAGTAGCCGCACGCTTGGGCGATCTCCGCGAAGCGGCGGCCGTCGTCGCGTTCCAGCAGGCGGACCGCGCGCTGGAAGCGAAACAGACGGGCGAGGGTCTTGGGCGGCAGCCCGAGCTGCTCGCGACACCGGGTCACGAGGTGTCGGTCGCTGCAGCCGAGCTCGTCGGTCAACACGGCGATCGGCAGCTGCCCGCCGGAATCCCGCAGCCGCCGCCACGCCCAGCTCACGTCCGGCGAGGGCGGCCGCGCCTGAGAAACCCGGGCCGTGATGAACTCGTCGAGGATCGTGAACCTAGGCCCCCACGCCGCCGCGCAAACTAGTCGCTCGACCAGCTCGCGGCCCGCGCCGCCGAGCAGGTCCTCGAACGGGATCACGAGCTGTTCCGACAGTCCGTCCATCGCCTCCCCGAAGAGCATGTGAGCGCCCAGCGGGGAGAGGTCGACCTGGATTCCGTGCAGCGTTCCAAACTCCTCGGTGACCGCGTACGAAGGATGCAGCGGAGCGATGAAGGAGCTCAAATCGGCCGCAGCCAAAGACGGGCCGCTGACGCGGAGCGGCGGCCCGAAGCCGAGGATCACCGTGACCAGGTCCTGGGCCACCTCGCGCCGCCGCGCGAACCCGGTTCCGTCATGGCGGTAGCCGCTGTAGCGGTGGACGATCCCGGCCAGACGTCGATCCGGTCCCCGCTCCACCCGTTCGAGACGACCCAGCTGCGGCGAGGAGTGACGGACGACGGTCGACCGCACGGCCCTCAGGCGCCCTCGACGAACGCGGAGGGCACCCAGTTGTTGACCTCGTCCTCGGTCGGATGGAGCGCCATCGACAACAGCGTCCAGTGCTGGGCCTCGTTGGCCATGATCTCGGCGCATAGGCGCAGCAGTTCGCCGTCCTGGACGGTGCCCATCGCCTTGTAGTAGGCCCGCTCGGCGACACTCTCGATGCCGACCATCAGCCGCAGCCAGTCGCGCTGCTTGTGGGTGCCGGTGAAGGTGCCCGGAATCCGGTACGTCACCAGCTCCTGATCGGCCGCGGCGATCGTCGTGGGCTCCTGCGGGGGGTTGGCGCCGCCAACCCGGGTCAGCTCGGCGGAGATCGCGCGCACGTGCTCGCGCTCCTGGCCGAGCAGGTGGTGAAACAGCGCTCCCTCTCCGAGGGTCAGCACATCCGAGGCGAGCGCCTGCTTGTAGGCGAACACGAGCAGGAGTTCGATGCTCAGCACGATCGCCAGCACCTGACCATCGGTCGGCGGCGTGGTCGCCGCCTGAGCCGCCGGCGCCCCGGCCAGTTCAACCTCGGCGACCGCCAGCGCCAGCGCGGCGCACAGGATCTGCCGTCTGGTTCTCGCCGGGCCCATCAGGGACTTGCCGCCACGAATGCGGTCGGCGCCGGCGGCCTACCGAGGGCCGAACGCAGGACCGTCATGTGCTGCGCATCGTTGGCCAGGATCGCCGACACGGCGGCGCGGACCGTGCCCGGCGAGAGCACCGACACCTGGTCGATATACAGCCTCACCTGCTGGTTCTCGAGGCGGTCGAGAAGCATCAGTACGTCGGTGGCGCCGCGAGGTCGACCGAGATAGTAGTAAGCCTTCTGCTGGTGAGCGGTCCCACCGGCCTCCTTGACGAGCCCCTGTAGCTCGTTGGCGTGCGAGAGCTCCTGCGACAAGTACTGCTTGGCCGCCTTGGCGGCAGCGCCGTTCAGCAACGGGATGCCGGCCGTGTACGCCGCCACGGTCTTGAACTCGAGATCGATCGCCCGGTTGAGGATCTCCACGTCCACGGTCCGATCGCTGCTGGGCGCCGTTTGCAGGACGGGGGTCGAACTGGAGCCCCCACCGCAACCGTCGAGCACCACCGCACCCAGCAAGACGCCAGAAGCCGCGAGCAGCTCTCGGCGCGATCTCCTTCCCCGCGGGCTCACCACCAAACGGTGGAGTCCAGGTTCTCGATCTCCTCGACGGGGCGGGTGTAGATGCCGGACGACAGGTACTTCCAGCCGTCGTCGGCGACGAGGAACACGACATTGCCCTCGTCGAGCTCGCCGGCTATCCGCACCGCGACGCGGGCGATCGCTCCGGACGATACTCCCGCGAACACGCGCTCCTCATCGAGCAGCTTGCGAGTAAACGAGATCGCGTCCTGGTTGGTCACGAAGATCTTCCGGTCGAGCACGGAGAGATCGATGATCGGCGGGATGAAGCCGTCGTCGAGCGAACGGAGCCCTTGGACGGGTTCCCCTTGGAAGGGCTCCGCGGCAACGATCTTGACCTCGTCACCGAGCTCTTCCTTGAGGCGCCGGCCGTTGCCCATCAGCGTCCCGCCGGTGCCGAGCCCGGCCACGAACGCGGCCACCTCGTCGAGCTCCTCGAGGATCTCGAGCGCCGTACCGTTGTAGTGCGCAAGCGGGTTGGCCTGGTTGCCGTACTGGTACGGCATGTAGTAGGACGCGTCGTGCTCGGCCATGTCGAGCGCCTTCTCGACCGCCCCGTTGGACCCCTTCGAGCCCTCGGAGTAGACGATCTCGGCTCCGTACATCTGCAGCAGCTGGGTCCGCTCCGGCGTCACGTTCTCGGGCATCACCACCTTGAGCGGATAGCCCTTGCGGCCGCAGATCATCGCCAGCGAGATGCCGGTATTGCCCGAGGTGGGTTCTAGGATCGTCTGTCCGGGGCCGATCAGCCCCTTCTCCTCTGCATCCTCGATCAGCGAGCGGGCGACGCGGTCCTTGACCGAGCCGGTCGGATTGTGGGACTCGAGCTTGCCCCAGATCCGCACGCCCGGCTTCGGGCTGAGCCGTTTCAACTCGACCAGCGGCGTGTGCCCGATCGCTTGGACGATGTCCCCGTACCGACCCCCACAAGGCTTATTCTGCAGGCGCTCGGTGGCCATAACTTCAAGAAGTGTAGCGGTGGTCCGAGCCCGTCTGGGCGCTAGTGGTAATTGGAGCTAGCGATCCCCGGGCGCGTGGCCGAAGAAGCTCAGCACCTGCTGGATGCCGCTGGGCCGGTTCGCGTAACGCATCTTGTAAGTGAGCGGACCGGGGATGAACGAGATCTCCTCCGCCGTGGCGCTCGAATGCCAGTGCGACGGGTCGGGACCTTGCTTGGCCGCGAGCTGGTTGCCGGCTTGGTTGATCGCGTCCCAGAGCAGCTTGCGGCAGCGCGTCAGGCTCCCACCGCCGCAGTAACGCACGGCAAACTTGCCCTTGACCGGCTCGCCGAGGATCGTCCGCAGGTCCTTGTCCATCCAGATGTGCCAGCCCGTGTACTGCCCACCCCAGGTCACGTCGTCGCGCGTCTTGCCGTACACGTAGGGGACATCGAAGCGGTCGCGGTAGATCGTAACGCCGGCGCGCGGAACCGGCTCCTTCGTCACCGGCCCGGCGCCCGCGATCCCCAGTGGCTCGGGTTTGAAGTCGCTGAACAGGTCGGCGGTGCTCACGTGGTTGAACAGCGGCGTGAGCGCGTTGTACATCTGCGCCTGCTGCTCGATCTTCGGTTCGGCGATGTTGCGGCACGGCGGCGCAGCTTCCGCGCCGCTCGCGGGGCTCGGCGCGGTCAGAGCGTGCTCACGAACCTAGGTCCGTCGAGAGGGCGGCGCACCACGGCGAGGTGCGCCGCCCTCCCCAACGCCCCCACTCAATACGTGTAGGTGTAACTCGAGCTGGTCGACGAAGACGTGGTCGTCGTCGTCTTCTTCCCGCCGGAGGCGACCACGATCACATGCCAGATGCCGCCGAAGGCATGGATCAGGTTCCCGTGAGCGACGCCCTTCTTGCCGGCATCCTCGGCGAAGGTGTAGAGCGGATGACCGTTGAGGGTGACCTGGAAGAACCCCTTGCGATGCCAGATCCCGAGCTTGCCCTTGACGCCCGGAGCCTTGGTCAGCTTGGCATGAGCCGAGGCAACCTTGACCGGCGGCCAGAAGCTGAAGCACATCTTGGTCTTGCACAGCGGGTGTTTGATCGTCTCGGGCGATAGCCAATAGACCGCGACCCCGCGCGAATTGGCCACGATCGAATCGGGCTTCTTGACGTGTGCGACCTTCACGTTCTTGGCCACGGTCACCGTGAACGACTTCGCCACCGCGCTCGCTACCACCACCGCGAGCAGCGCGCCCGCGATCCCAACCAGGGCCATCGCGGAGTATCGCCATGGCCGCCGGCCGCGCCCGGCGGTTGTCTTGACCCAACGCATATCTCTCCTTCACGTCGTGGACTCTTGACGTAAAGGACGCCATTGGGCTCGAACCCTTCCCGGGCTGCTTCGCTCGCTTGCCCGAAACCGGCGGGGCTACGCCGTCCCGCCCGCCATCGCGGGCAGGATCACGAGCGTGTCCCGCGCGCCGACCGCCGTCTCCAAGCCGTCGAGCACGCGTACGTCCTCATCGTTGAGATACACGTTCACGTAGCGGTTGAGTCCGCCATCGGCCGCGAACAGCTGCGACTGGGTGTCGGGGTGCTGCTCCGCGACCGCGTGCAGGATCTCCCCGACCGAGGAGCCCTCGGCGCTCAGCTCCTTCTCGCCACCGACGGCGGGGCGCAGCACCGGTGGAATGCGAACCGTTGCCATTGCGGCGGTAACCCTAGTGGGCGCCGGCGCAGAACGCTTCGTAGTCCGGGAAGACGCCCATCTCGTCGTCCTCGATCGACTCCGGATCCCGCGAGCAGATCGGGCAGTTCGGGTCACGGCGGACCTTCACCTCGGTCACCCGCGCAGCGAGCGCGTCGTACATCAGCAGCCGCCCGATCAGCGGCTCGCCCTCGTCGAGGATCAGCTTGATCACCTCGGTCGCCTGGAGCAGGCCCATCGTCCCGGGCAGCACGCCGAGCACGCCGTTGGCTCCGCACGACGGCGCGAGCTCGGCGGGCGGGGGCACCGGGAACAGGCACCGATAGCACGGCCCGTCGTAGGGCTTGAACACCGACAGCTGTCCCTCGAAGCCGAGGATCGCCGCCGAAACCACCGGAATCCGTAGCCGCACGGAGGCGTCGTTGAGCAGATACCGGGTCGGGAAGTTGTCGAGCCCATCGACGACGATGTCGTAGCCGCTGATGATTTCCATGATGTTGTCGGCGCCGAGCCGGACCGGATATTTCTCCACCTTCACGTCCGGGTTGAGCGCCGAGATCGTCTGCTCGGCCGAATCGACCTTGGGCATGCCGATCCGCTCGCTCGAATGGATCACCTGACGCTGGAGGTTCGAGAGATCGACCTCGTCGTTGTCGACGATCCCCAGCGTGCCGACGCCGGCGGCCGCCAGGTACAGCGCCGCGGGCGACCCGAGTCCACCCGCGCCCAGCAGCAGAACCTTGGCGTCCAACAACTTCTGCTGGCCGTCCACGCCGACCTCGGGGAGCAGCAGATGTCGCGAATAGCGCTCACGCTGTTCGGCCGTCATCGTCCGCGGGACCTCGACTTCGTAGCCGCGGTCCTTCCACAGCGTGAAGCCGCCGGTCATCGACTCGACGTTGTCGTAGCCGAGGTCTTCGAGCATCGTCCGCGCGGCCCAGGCGGAGCGGTTGCCCGACGCGCAGTAGAGGATCACGTGCTGGTCACGGTCGGACACCGTGCCCTCGATCCTCGACTCGAAATAGCTCTTGGGGACGTGCTTGGCACCGGGAATGTGGCCGGCAGCCCACTCCTCGGGCTCGCGGACGTCCACGACCACCGCGCCGTTAGAGACTTGCTCCCGCACAACCGCGGGATCCACCTCGGTGATCCTGCTCTTGATCTGGCGGAGAACCTCGACTCCGGACGGGCTCATCAAAAACTCCTCAAAGGCGGTCGGCTTTCCAATACTTCAGAGAGTATAGCGGCGTCACGAGTTTCTACCATCGGGCGTATGCGACCTCCGGTGGACCATATCGCCGCGCCTTCGTTCCCAGCCGGATTGCCCTGGATCGACCCCGTTGCGGCTGAGGCGGACGAGACCCCACGAGCCGTTTTGATCGAGTTCTGGGACTTCTGCCGGGCCAACTCGATCCGGACCTTGCCCTACATGAGGGCCTGGCATGAGCGCTACGCGGCGGTGGGCTTGCGCGTGATCGGCGTCCACACCGCGGGCTTTGAACCGTCCAGCGACCCCGACGCGGTGCGCCAGGCCGCCCACCGACTCGAGATCCCATACCCGGTCGTGGTCGACGTCGAGCGCGAGATCTGGGCGCTGTACGGAAACCTGGGTTGGCCGGCGCGCTATCTGTTCAACCAGCGGGGGATGCTCGCCTACTACCACTACGGAGAGGGTGCCTACGCCGAGACCGAGGAGGCGATCCAGGAGCTGGTGGATGTCCGGCGAGCCCCGCTCGAGCCGCTGAAGCCCGAGGACGCGCCGGGGGCGCGCCTGGCGCTCCAGACCGATGACGTCGAAGGCCCCTACAGCGGCCCCTACGAGGCCGGCGGAGTATGGGCGGTGCTCGATGGCTCGGGCCCGGCGACGGTCAACGGCCGTACCTTCCAGGTTGACCATCCGGGGGCCTACGAATTGGTCTCACACATGCAGAGCACGCCCGGCGAGCTGCAACTCGAGCTAGGGCCCGGCGTTCGCTGCTACGCCGTCTGCTTCACGCCCGGACTCGAGTCGAGCAGGCAGCGCAGCTCGGGCGGACTCTGATCCGCGAGCCAGGCACAGAAGCCCGGCCGGTAGGGACTCGATTGGGGCTCCTCGCCCAAAAACCCGGGCTCGTGGACCCAGCTGCCGACGTTGACCATCCGGGCGCCCGTCGGCGCCAGCCACTCCGATCGGGGATCGCCGGGCAGCGGGCCGGCGCGGTGGGTGTGGCCGAACAGCACGTGGGAGGCGTCGACGTGCAGCCGCGCGACCACCTCGCCGAACGCCCCGAGCGTCGCCTCGCGCAGGTGGATCCCCGACAGGTGTGGACGTAGCGGGCCGAGCCCGACCCGGTTGAGCGCCGCCACCGCAGCCGTGAAGGCGGCGGCGACGACCGCCCGTCGCAGGGGACGGTCCCCGTCGGAGCCCGACAGACGGCGCCAGGCGCGCACCTGCATGCTGCTGCGCACCAGGCCGAGCTCGGCCGGCCGCGCCTGGGCGAGCGTGTCGGCCCAGGCGTACATCGGGGCCAGCGTGGCCTCGTAGTCCTCGGCGCGTGCGGGTCGGCTGACCGGCTCGCGCAGCACCAGTGCATCGACGCCTGCGCCGAGCCGCTCGATAATCGGCACCACGGTGTGACGGTCGCAGTAATGGCCGTGGGTCGCGTAGACGTCACCCCGGAGCCAGAGGCCCGGGTAGCTGACCCGCACGTTCGCCGGGGCCAGGCACGCCGCCACCGCGCCGAGCAGTTCGCCCGGGTGCCAATCGACCTCGGTCGCGAGGCCGAGCGGTGTCGGCTCCGCGTCCACCGCGCGACGCTCGAACCACCCGCGCAGCAGCCGGTGGTCGTGGTTGCCGGGAACGATCCAGATCTCGCCGTCGGGTCCGTGCGCCGCCCCGATCTCCGCCAGGACCGGCCGCGCCACCGCCAGCGCCTCCCACTGCGGCCCGTGACGCAGCTCGAGCAGGTCGCCGAGGAGGATCAGCCGATCGCACTCGGCCACCGCCTCGAGCAGCGCGGCCAGCGCGTGGTGCTGGAGCAGTATCTCGGCACGCGAGTGGGTGCCGAGGTGGAGGTCCGATACGACGAGCGTGCGCAGCGTCGGGCGCCGTCAGGCGCTGCCGGCCATCGCGCGGCGGATCGTCTTGGGGAGCATGAAGCGCACGTCCTCCTGCACGACTTCGAGCTCCCCGACGTCCTCGGTGCCGCGGGCGCGGAAGAACTCCACCAGCCGCTGGACCAGCTCCTCGGGCGCGCTGGCCCCGGAGGTGATCCCCACCACCCGCTTGCCGGCCAGCCATTCCTCTTCGACGTGAAGCTCGTTGTCGATCAGGTGCGACTCGGCGCCGTGCTCGCGGGCGACCTCGACGAGCCGGTTGGAGTTCGAGGAGTTGCGCGACCCGATCACCAGCACGAGATCCGCCTGCCGAGCGAGCTGCTTGACGGCGGCCTGGCGGTTCGTCGTGGCGTAGCAGATGTCGTCGGTGCGGGGACCGACGATCGCCGGGAACCGCTCGCGCAGCCGGTCGATGATCGCCTCGGTCTCGTCGACCGACAGCGTGGTCTGGGAGATGAACGCGACCTTGTTCGGGTCGGCCACGTCGAGCGTGTCGACGTCGGCTTCGTTCTCGATCAGCACGATGTGCTCGGGGGCCTCGCCCATCGTCCCCTCGACCTCTTCGTGCCCGCCGTGTCCGATCAGCACGATCGTGTAACCCTCGGCGGCGAACTTCTTGGCCTCGACGTGAACCTTGGTCACCAGCGGGCACGTGGCGTCGATCGTCTCGAGCCGCCGGCGCGCGGCGTTGGCGTGCACGCTCGGCGCGACCCCGTGGGCCGAGAACACGACGGTGGCGCCTTCCGGCACCTCCGTCTCGCTCTCCACGAAGACCGCGCCGTGGGCGCCGAGTTGCTCGACCACGTGCTTGTTGTGGACGATTTCCTTGCGGACGTAGACCGGCGGCCCGTACAGCTCGAGCGCGCGCTCGACGGTTTGCACCGCCCGGTCGACGCCCGCGCAGTAGCCGCGCGGCGCCGCCAGCAGGAGCTTCTCCGGGAAGGCTCGCGTCATACCGGCAGTGTAGGCGGCAGGGCCGCCGGCCGGGCGCGGATCAATCGTTGGCGGTGACGGTTTCGAGCAGCTCGGCGAACTGGCGCCGAGCGGCTTCGCGACGGCGCGGGATGTGCTGAGTCGGAATCTCGTCGGGTGGCGCCTCGTAGCCGCGCAGGATCTGCCGCGCCACCGATGCACGGTGGACCTCGTCCGGACCGTCGTAGATCCGCGCGGCCCGGGCGAACCGGTACATGGCCTCGAGCGGCAGGTCGGTCGAGTACCCCAGCGCGCCGTGCGCCTGCAGTGCGCGGTCGATCACGTCGTGCAGCACGGTCGCGCCGTAGAACTTGATCATCGCGATCTCCCTGCGCGCCGCCGCGACGCCCTCGGTGTCCATCACCCAGGCGGCGTGGAGCGTCATCAGCCTGGCCGCGTGCATCTCGGCAGCCGAGTCGGCGATCCAGTTCTGCACGGTCTCGTGCTTGGACAGCGTCGTGCCGTGGGCGTATCGGTACAGCGACCGCTCGCACATCATGTCGAACGCACGTCGAGCCACCCCCAGCCAGCGCATGCAGTGATGGATCCGGCCCGGATACAGGCGCTGCTGGGCGATCAGGAACCCTGCCCCCTGCGCCCCGAGCAGCCCGTCGCCTGGGATCCGGACATCCTCATAGAAGATCTCGGCATGGTTCCCGTAGCGACCGAAGCTGTCGTAGGGATGCTCCATCGTCGCCACGTCGCGCACCACCCGCACCCCGGGCGTGTCTGCGTCGACGATCAGCATCGAGGCCCGCTGATGTGCTCGGGCCTCGGGATCGGTGACCGCCATGACGATGAAGAAGTCGGCGATCGAGCCGTTGCTCGAGAACCACTTGTGGCCGTTGATCACCCATTCGTCACCGTCCCGGACCGCCCGCGTTTGCAGCAGCGTGGGGTCGGATCCGGCCGTCTCCGGCTCCGTCATGCTGAAGGCCGACTTGAGCTCGCCGGCCAGCAGCGGGTGGAGATAGCGTTCCTTCTGCTCGGGCGAGCCGGCGATGGCGAGGATCTCGGAGTTGCCCGAATCCGGCGCGGCATTGCCGAACGCGAGCGGCGCGATCGGGCTGCTGCCGAGGATCTCGTGCATCAACCCGAGCCGGACCTGGCCAAAGCCCTGACCGCCGAGGTCGGGGTCGAGGTGGGCGGCCCACAGTTGCTGCGCCTTGACCTGATCCTGTAACGGCTCGACCGCGCGGGTGAGACCCTCCCACCCGAGCTCGTCGATCAGCGTTTCCAGCGGCCATATCTGCTCCCGAACGAACTCCCGCATCCACGACAGTTTGCGCTCGAATTCGGGTTCGGTCGAGAAATCCCAGGGCAAGGTCCGGAAGCGTACTCTTCTTCTTCGAGCTCGACTGGCTCCGGGAGGGCACCATGCCTCAGCAGCATCTTGACCGGCTGACATCGACAGACGCCTCATTCCTCCACCAGGAGGGCCACGCCTCGCACATGCACATTGGCGTGGTGATGATCTTCGAGGGCCCCCCGCCCGACTTCACGGACTACCTCGACCACGTGCGCGGACGCCTGCACCTCGTCCCGCGCTACCGGCAGAAGCTGCTCACGCCTCCTCTGGAGACCGGGCGGCCGCTGTGGATCGACGATCCGAACTTCAACCTCGAGTACCACATCCGCCACGCCGCGCTGCCGTCGCCCGGGACCGAGGAACAGCTGTTCCAGCTCACGGCCCGGATCGCCTCGCAGCAGCTCGATCGCTCCAAGCCGCTGTGGGAGAGCTGGCTGGTCGAGGGCCTCGAGGGGGATCGGTTCGTCCTGATCTTCAAGACCCACCATTCGCTCGTCGACGGCGTCGCCGGCATGGACCTCGCGACCGTCCTGTTCGATCTCAGCCCCACGCCGGGCGACCCGCCCACCGACCTCGAGCCGTGGCACGCGAGTCCCATCCCGTCGCCCGCGGAGGTCGTTATGGCGGGAGCCCGCGGGGCCTTCAATACCACCACGCGGATCATCGGACGGGCGGTGGAGGCCGCCACCCACCCGACGAGCACGTTGCATCTCGTCCGCGAAGTGAGCGAGGGGATCGGCGAGATCGTGTGGGCCGTCCTCAACCCCGCGCCTGAGACGCCGCTCAATGTCGAGATCGGCCCCCACCGCCGGTTCGCCGTCGTCCGTCAGGACCTGGACGACTACAAGAAGGTCAAGAACGCCCTCGGCGGCACCGTCAACGACGTCGTCCTGAGCGTCGTCTCGGGAGCACTCGCCCGCTGGCTGCACTCGCGCGGAGTCCGTACCGAAGGGCTCGAGATGCGGGCGTTGGTCCCGGTCTCGGTTCGCACGCCGGAGGATCTCGGAACGCTTGGCAACCGGCTGACCGCATTGCGGGGGCCGCTGCCGGTGTACATCCTCGATCCGGTGGCGCGCCTGAGGTTCGTCAAGCACGCGATGGACGGGCTGAAGGAATCCAAGCAGGCGGTGGGCGCGGCGACGCTGACGGCGGTCAACAGCCTCGCGCCACCGACGATCCTCGCCCAGGCCTCCCGCATCAACTTCTCGACCCGGCTGTTCAACCTGATCGTCACCAATATCCCGGGCCCCCAGGTTCCGATCTACGTGCTGGGGCGGCGCCTTGTCGACCTGTTCCCGGTCGCCTTCCTGCCCGAGAACCACGCGCTCGCGATCGCGATCATGTCCTACAACGGCGGGATCTACTTCGGTCTGCTGGCCGACTACGACGCGCTCCCCGACGTCGACGTGATCGCCGATGGGATCGACGAGTCGTTGCACGAGCTGACCGCGGCCGCGCGGCGCACCGACCGCCGGACCGCCAGCCAGACGAACGGCACCGGGACCAACGGGGGTCCGGCCCAGATTCTGCCCCGGACCGGGACGCGGGCCCAGCACGGGCCGGCGGCCGACATGCGAGCCAAGCGGAACCGGGGAGCGCAATCCTCGCGGAAGCGACCGCCGGGCTGAGGATCGCCGGCCTAGATTCGCGGGGGCGCAGCGCACAAAATGGTCATCATCGGCGCGCACAAATACTTTTCTAGTCCCCCGTAAGTTCCCAACCTCGCATACCGTAGTAAGTTATGAAAGATGGCGGGGGACCTCGGCGTCACCCGGTCCCCACCCATTTCCGCCCACGTCTCGGCTGATCGCGCCGTCCCCCCCTGAGCGGCGCGCCAGCGGGCGGAATATAGTCGGGCGGGCCCGAGGGACCGGGTCCGCCCGACCTTTTTTCTGCTTTCTGGGCGAGCCGCCCGGTTAGAAACCGAGCGCGAACTTCGCGTCTTCGCTCATCAGCTCGGGCGTCCACGGCGGCGAGAACGTCATCGTCGCCTGGACGTCCTCGACGCCGTCCAGCTCGCCCACGAACTCCTCGATCTGTTCGCTCACCTGGGGTCCGATCGGGCACCCCGGACTGGTCAGCGTGTAGGTGACGCGAACTGTGCTGTCCTCGATCTCGACCTCGTAGATCAAGCCGAGCTCGACAAAATCGAGTCCGAGCTCAGGATCGATTACTTCGCGCAGCGCGTCGTTGACATCTTCAACGGAAATCATGAGAACTCAGTGTAAGGGGGCGGTGTGTGCAGGGATTTTCGGATTCGAAATCCGTGGATCCAATCGCCGTGAGGGCCTCAACGGCAACGGATCCGCGGAATCAGGGTCAGAAACTCATCTTGCAGGGCTTGCAGACAACATACGGGTTTGTATAGGTTTGCGTCCATCATCGACTTCGATGACAAGCCGGCGGTGCTCCGCTGTCGCGGTGACGAGGATCGAACGACGCAAGGATCGCGCCGCCAAGCGCTCGTGCGCGCTATCCGCGCGCAGCGCGACGTCGTCGTCGATCTCACCGAGCTGGCCTTCGCCGACCCGTCGCTGATGGTCGACCTGGCGATGGTCGCGCGCCGTCTGCGCAACTGCGGCCGGTCGATCCTCTTGCGCGGCGCCCAACCGCAGGTTTTGACGCTGATCGAGCTGGTAGGCCTGCACCGGCTCCCCGGCGTGCGGCTCGAGCGCAGCTCGCCCGCACTCGCCTAGTGCCGCGTCAGGTAGGTTCGGTTGCACCGAGAGGTGCCACTGGTGGATGCCCGGCGCGGACGCAGGACCCGACGTGTACTAGAGGTACACGAGGTGTCCGAGGACAGCCGGATGACTCGGGCGCGGCCCGTCAAGGCGAGGCGGGATGCCGAGCGGGCCGCTGGCCCGAGCAGGCGCCGCCAGGGGTGCCTCGAATGCAAGCGAACCTGCCTGACGTGGCACTTGTCTCACCCGCCGCAACGCTCCCGAGCCGGTAGCTCGATCGCTCGGCGTCAGTAGGCTTGGGGTAATGGTCCTCGTTCTGCTCATCCTGTGGCCGGTAGCCGAGATCTTCGTGGCGATCGAGGTCGCTGAGCACATCGGCGTGCTGCTCATGCTGCTGCTGCTGATCGCGGGTTGGCCGATCGGGAGCTGGGTGCTGCGCTCGCGGGGTCGCGCTGCATGGCGCCGCCTGGGCGACGCGGTGGCGAGCGGCCGGTCGCCGGGCCGGGAGGTCTTGAGTGGCGCGCTGATCGTCGCCGGCGGCGTGCTGCTGATGATTCCGGGCTTCATCAGCGACGCGCTCGCGCTCGCCGCGCTGTTCCCACCGAGCCGCGCGCTGCTCCGCCGTGTGCTCGAACGCAATCTCCGCAGCCGGTTCGTCGTCTACGCGACCCAGGTCGGTCGCCAGCCGGAGCCCTACGACGTTGACGGGACGGCGCGGGACGTCGATCCACCCCAGCTGCGGCCATGAGCACGCGGATCGTGACCTTCGCCGATCTCGAGTCGGGACTTTGGGGCGCGGCGTGGGACGGAGCGCTCGTGCTCGGCGTGGGGACCGACGCCGCGCAGACGGTCCGCGACGCAGCGATCGCCGGCGACGGCGGCCAGTGGCGCATCGCGAGCGAACCCGGCGATCTGCTGGTGGCGGCAGAGCAAACCGCCGAGGAGTCCGACCAACTGTGCCGCGTCACCGGCACCATCTGCCTCGCGGGAGCGGACGTTTCGGTCGACTGCGAGGGTCGGCGAGCCGAGGCCACGTTGGGCCGGTTCGGGTCGGTGCGTGATCTCTCGGCGTGGTTCGGGACCGGCGAGGGCTTCGCGCTGAGGGCAGTCCGCGACGCGAAGGCCGGGGGGCACGAGCGGGACCAGATCGTGGCCGTGGTGTTCGACGGCGGGCAACTCGTACCCGTGGCGGATCCTCGGCTGTCCACGACTTACACGGCGGCCGGGCGCCCATCACAGGCCGGCGTTGAGCTGTGGCTCGAAGCCGAGGACGGTGAGCAATACCCTCGACGGGCGGCCGGCGAGGCGGTCGGCGGAGGGACCCTCGTCCAGCTCGATGACGCCTTGCACCTCGACGCCGGGCTGTTTCGTTGGCACAGCCGCGGTCACGACGGAGCCGGCGTGTACGTGCTGGTGACGCAGCGGTGAGTTCGATCTCGGCTGTGATTAGCGACTTCGGAGGCGTCCTCACCTCGCCGCTGGCCGACGCCTTCGCCGCTTTTCACGATTACTCGGGCGTTCCCACGGAATCGCTCGGCGCCGCGATCGCCGCGATCGCCGCGCGCGTGGGTGCGAACCCTCTGCACGAGCTCGAGACGGGCCGGCTGACCGAAGCGGCGTTTCTGCAGGACCTGGGGGACGAGCTGACCGCGCAGCTCGGCCGGCCGGTGGACCTGGACGGGTTCGGACAGCGCTACTTCGATCACCTGCACCCGAACGAGCGGATGATCGGCTACATGCGTGAGCTCCGCCAGCGCGGCTACCGGATGGCCATCTGCACGAACAACGTCCGCGAGTGGGAGCCGCTATGGCGAGCGAAGCTGCCGGTGGACGAGATCTTCGACGTGGTCGTCGACTCGGGCTTCGTGGGGACGCGCAAGCCCGAGCCACAGATCTACGAGATAACGCTCGAGTCCCTCGCCGTCCCCGCCGCCGCGGCGGTGATCATCGACGACTTTGAGCACAACTGCGAGGCCGCTCGAGAGCTGGGTCTGAGCGCGGTCTGGTTCCGCTCGACCGAGCAGGCGATCGACGAGGTCGAGTCGATCCTCAACTCGGCCTGACCGGCGCCGCGATCCGCGCGCCCGGTTCGGACGGGCCCTTAGTCTTAGTTCTCGACGCCGAGGCGATCCCAGCAGTACAGCTCGAGGCATTCGCGAGCCAGTGCCACGCACCGCTCGTCTGACAGCCACGGCAAGACCGTGTCGAGCGCCTGCTCCTCCCCCACGCCGGCCGCGAACGCCTCCTCACCGCGAAAGCCGGCGGCGATCTTCAACGCCTCGCGTCGGTTCTCGCCCAAGGATGGAAACACGTTGACGAGAAACTCCTTATTGGGCAGCGGATGCCCGACTTCGAGCGAGGCATGCCAAGCGGCGAGCAGTGACAGGTCGTGCTCGTCGAGGTCGGCGACCGCCTTCGCGTAATGCGAGTCGAGCTCCGACTCGGGGATCTCGTCGACCCACGCGCGGATCACCTCGCCGAGGATCTGTCGGCGTGCCTCGCGACCGACGGAGTCGGCGATCACGCGGATGGCGTTCTGCGGCTCGATGAAGCAGAGTGACATTGCAGCTCCGGCTCGTGAACTGGAATGCCGCAGAAGGTAGGCGGTGGCTCGGACGGAGCCCCCGAGTCGGGTTACGTAACTCGAAGCGTCAGCGTTGGCGACGCGGAGAGGATGTTCCGCGTATCGCCGGGGAACACGGCGCGCAAGGCGACCGTTCCGGCGGTCGTGAAACGGTGGTGAAACACGTAGCTCGAGGCCTTGCTCAGCGTGGTCTCACCGATCACGTGCCACCGGCCGAGCACGCGCTGTTCGAGCCGGATGGGCTCGCCGGCATGGTTGGGGCTCACGTCTCCGGTGAGCGTGACCACCGGAAGTACGCCCGGCTGAACCGTAGGAGCCGAGAGGGTCACGAGCGCGTGTACGTTCAACTGCAGCACGGTGCTGGCTTCGGTCCTGGCGGTCACGAACCACTCGCGGTTGGTCTCGATGCCGACGCGCACGAACCGGTAGTGGCCCGACCGGTTGGTCTGCGTCCGCGCGATGCGGTGGAACGTCTTCTGGCCGGGCAGCTCCTGATACAGGATCACGGTGGTGTGGGCGTCGGACAGGAGCAGACGGCCTGACACAACCACGTCGGCCGGGGCGGTGGCTGGGTTGGGCGCCGCCGCGATCGTCAGCGGATCCACGCACATCGCGTTCGGGGGACAGCAGAACGGGTGCGGAAGCGCGATCGGCGGGCAGCAGAAAATCGGCTGCACCGGCTGCGTGCCGGTGACGGGTCGGATTGGCCCGCAGCACGGCGGCAATGCCGCGGCGCTTTGCTCGGGACAGATGACCATGCGCGCCGTCGCCTTCGAGACCGCGCCGGGCGGGGCGGCGGTGACCAGCGACACGCTCGCGCCGGCTCCCGCGAGCAGCATCACCGCGAGCGAAAGGCACAGGACCAATAGGCGGCGCATCGTCACCTCCGCGGCTTCTGTCGACGACTCCTGATCGCTTAAACGATCGGCGACGGCGCGAGTTGCGGCGAGAATTGTCTAATTCACGTCGAGCGCGGCCCGGCACGAGGACAGCAGATCCCCGTCGGGCTCGGTCCCGGGCGCCACACCCACCGTCGCGCGCTCGGCGCGGCCCCAGTTGTAGAAGGCGAGATCGAGCGCGTCGAGCGGGACGTCGCACGCCTGTGCCAGCTCGGCGGCGCGCCGTTCGAGCAGCAGCGAATCGCCGATCCCCAGCATCCGCTTGGCGGCCAGGGTCGGCTCGTTGTCGCCTCCGAACTGCAGTGATCCGGCCTCCAGCTCGTACAGCCCGAGCCGGCCGAGCGTGACCAGCAGGTCGTAGCGTGCATCGCGGTGCAGGCCGGGCAGCGCCAGACGCTCGAACACGCGGGCGAAGCGGCGCTCGGGAGTCCAAGACGAGTCGCCCGCAAACGCGGCGGCCTGCGAGCCGGGCCGCGCGGCCCAGGCGCGATAGGCCTCCAACGTGCGAGTGCCGAGCGAAGGGTCATACGCGGTCCGCGGTCCGGTCTGCACGTGATCGAGCTCGGGCAACTCCCCACCGGCCCACGACGTCCTCGCGGCCTGGATCGAGGCGAACGGATCGTCGCTCTGCAGCGGACACAGATAAGCGATGAGGAAGGCGAGCCATGTGCGCTCCTCCAGATCTCCCGCCCCGCCGCCCGCCTCGGCATACAGACCGGGAGGGTCGTCGGCCAAGCGCCGGATGCGGGTGGCCGCGAAGGCGATCTCGTCAGCGAGTCGTTCGGCATCCGCGCTCGACTTCAAGCCCATCAGGAGTGGTGAGCGATAGCCGTCATCGGCGCCCCGGGCCAGGCGGCGGACCGTGACGTCTCCGCGGCCGCCCGCTTGCCGCGACGAGGCCGCACGAGCGGGGCGGCGTTGACTGGGCGTTCGCGCGCGCGGCTGGCTCGCCCGAGGCGCGCTGGAAGAGATCAGTGGCCGCAACTCGATCGACTGCTCCTGCGAACAGATCGGGCAGTTCTGAACCAGTCGGTTGTGGCGGCAGAAGGTCGGCATCTACGTACCGACGTTAGCGCCTGATCGCCTTTCCCGGTAGGCCTTTGCCTTGGCCCGATTGCCGCAGTCGGCCATGTTGCACCACGAGCCCGACCGGTTCTTTGTGTGGTCGTAGAAGGCCCACGCGCACGTATGCTCGCGACATGCCTTGAGCCGCTCCCACGTGCCGTGCTCGATCGCTCGATCCACGATCGCCAGTAGCCTTCCCAGCGCGGCGTCCACGCCATCGCTGTCGGGCTCCAACCGGCCGACTCCCCGCTCGTCGAAGCGAAGCCCCAGGCGCGCGCGGCGGGCGGTTTGATCGAGGATCGCGGCCGCGGCCGGATCCGCCACCGACGGCCCGCTGTGGGTCAGGAGGATCGCCCGCAGAGCCTCCCTGAGCTCGACCGCGTGGCGAAGATCGCGCTCGCTGGGCGGGTCGAGATCTGAGGCCAGGCCCGAGTCGGTCAGCCACGCGCCCAGCGCCAGCGGATCGGTGAGCTGCTCCTCGCCCGGCTCGAGGTCGACCGTGTTCACGAACGCTCGTACGCGCTCTAGCTCTCCGGGTGCGTCCTGTCGCTTCGCCATAACCATCGATTCTATTTCAACAGTTACATCACCAGCTATAATAGTTAGCTAGTTACGACCCTTCGATGGAGGCAATGTGTTCACTCCGATGAACTTTCTCGTCAGTCGAGAGCGGACCCGCGAGCTGCGGCGCGAAGCCGGTCGGAGGACCCGACCGGACAGCGGTGAGACGCCGGTGACCAGGGTGACTCTGCGCTGGGCTAGCGCCGCCGATGCCAGTCGTCTGTCTGAGTTGGCGGAGCTCGACTCCGCTCTCGTGCCGTCGGGCGCGGTGCTGCTGGCCGAGGTCGACGGCCGGCTGCGCGCCGCGCTACCCCTCGACGGCGGCAAGCCGATCGCCGACCCGTTCCACCGCGGCACCGAGTTGATCGAGCTGCTACGGATCAGGGCAGCTCAGCTGGCGCGCTGACGCCCGCCGATCCGGCCGATGCCCCCGAGGAACAGTTCCGTGGCAAACCGGGCCGCGCCCTCGACGTCGGGCGGAGTCCGCTCGGCCATGCGCACCCCAAGCTCGAGCGCCGCGCCCGCCATCGCGCCGGCCATGTAGTCCGCGTCATGCGGCGGCAGGTGCCCCCGCGCCATCGCGGCGCGGAGGTCTTCGAATAGCTCCTCCACGCCGGCGGCCAGGATCGGGTCCCCGAACAGGGCACGGATCGGGCCGGCGTTTCGCTTCATCAGCTCGAACATCAGCCGATCCTCGACGAGGAACTCGAACCACGCGCGGTAGGCGTCACCGACGAACTCCGCCAGCGAATTCGCGCCCGCGCGAGCCTCGCGCAATCGCCGCCGGACCTCCTGCGCGCTCTCGTCGACCACCGCGCGAAACACGGCTTCCTTGTCGGGAAAGTAGTTGTAGAACGTGCCCGAGGCGAGCTCCGTGCGGCGGACCACGTCGCGCACTCCGGCCGCGTCGTACCCCATCTCCGCGAACACCTCGCGCGCGGCCGAGATGATCGCGGCCCGGTTGTGCGCCTTGGTCCGGGCGCGCTTCCCGGTCGGCGCGGCCGTCGTCATGCCGGCGCCGCGGCGGGCTCGGCGACGGTCCGCGGCCTGACGGGCAACGTGAACCCCGCGGCTCGCGCGCGCTTGGCGCCGGCCTGCATCTCCTTGCGCAGCTCGTAGAGATAGTTGTCAAAGTCGACCTGCATCGTGTGCCGTTTGGAGGCCACGTAGCGCTTGAACATCCGCTCGCGCTCCCGACGTATGTCGGCGTCCATCTCGGCCGGCGGCGGGAGGTGATACTCGCCGCGGAGATAGGCGGCGATCCACCGTCCCTGCGCCTCCGCGAGCGGCATGATCGCTCCCAACGGCTGCAGCAGGCCGACGAAGCCCAAATTGTCGATCCCGGGCTTGAACACCCGGCGGAACAGCGGCAGATCGTTGTCGGTCGCCGATACGAACGCCTCGTCCAAGAACGGGAAGGTGACCTTGTAGCCGGTGCACCAGACGATCACATCGATCGGCTCGAGGCTGCCGTCGTCGAAGCGGACGCCGTCGCCCTCCAGCGACGTCACGTTCGGCTTCCACTCCAGTTCGCCGTGGGCGATCCGGTTCAGGAAGTCGGCCGAGATCGTCGGATGGGCCTCGCCGATCCGGTGATCGGGCTCGGGCAGGCCGTAGTCCTGCACCTTGCCGACCCCGACCCGATACATGGTCGAGACGATCGCCCGCCGGAAGGCAAACGGCAGCCGCGGGGTGAGGGCATTGACCCCGATCTGGTCCAGCGGCCGGCCGAACAGGTACTTGGGCAGGATGTACGCCCCGCGCCGCGAGGACAGGAACGTCTTGCGCGCCACGAAGCTCGATTCGACCGCGATGTCCATCGCGCTGTTGCCGATCCCGACCACGAGCACGTTGCGGCCCCGAAAGTCCGTGTTCTCCACGTAGTTGTGAGCGTGCATCTCGACGCCGTCGAAATGACCGGGGAACTGCGGCTCCGGCCACCGAGGGTCCCAGTGGTGGCCGTTGGCCACCAGCAGCGCGTCATAACGAGCCGTTCTCCCGGTGTCGAGCGAGATCGTCCACCCGCCATCGGCGTCCCGGGCGACGTGCTGCACGCCGGTCTCGAACGTGATCCGGTCGCGGAAGCCGAAGTGATCGACGTAGTTGTCGAAGTACTCGGCGATATGGGTGTGGTGGGGAAAGTCCGGATAGGACTTCGGCATCGGGTAGTCCGAGTACTCCATTCGCTCGCGCGAGGTGTTGATGTGCAGCGAGCGGTACGCCGACGACATCCCGTTGGCGTTGCCAAACACCCAGTTGCCGCCGACGCGATCCGACTTCTCGTAGCAGTCGAACGGGATCCCCCGCTCGTGGAGGCCCTTCGCGGCGGCGATCCCGGACGAGCCGGCGCCGATGATGCAAGCGGTAGGGAGCCGATTCATGGTGGCGACCCTAGGGCAAGATGACGGGGGCGTCAAGTTTGGCGGGGCGTCGACAAGTTTGGCGGGGGCGGCCTTGGGGAGAACCCTCCCTGGAGTGGCGATTTCTCCCCAAGGGTCCACGCCGGCGAGGAGTGTGAGCGACTAACCCGAGACCGCCAGGTCTGAAGATCGCTCCCCCGGGCTGCCGGCCCCTGGACCGCCGTCATCGTCCCCGGGTCCGCCGCCCCCTCCGGCCGTGGCCGCAGCCTCGGCCCGCCGGTGCTCGCGCCCGCGCGCGATCACCTCGCGGAAGCTCTTGAACCGGAAGATCAGCACCAACGCGGCAAACCCGAGCGCCGTGGTCAGCACCGCGGTGGCGATCTGCTGGCCGACGGAGAACGACGCGACGTTGGCGCTGTGGGCGAAGATCGTCACCAGCAGCGCCTGCTGGACGCCCAGACCCCCGGGGGTGAAGGGAAACACGGACGCGACGACCTGCACCCCGAGCACGAGCAGCGCGTTGCGCACCGAGCCGCCGATGTGGAACGCGTCGAGCATCGCCCAGTAGGCGGCGAACCGCACGACCCAGCTCGCGAATTGCCAGGTGCACATCTCGCGGCGGTAGCGACGACCGTCACGGATGATCGTCAGCCCTTGCCGGATCCGCTGCCAGAACGCGCGCACGCGCGCCGACAGAAGGGCGAAGGCGACGAGAAACGCGATCCCGACGACGGTGAGGAAGAACAGCGTGAACCGCGGATTGGCGGCGAAGAAGCTGATGTCGAAGGCCGGCAGCTTCGAGAAGTCGGGCGGCTTCGGGAACACGCCCTGGGTGAAGGCGAAGCACATCACGAGCACGCCCATGAACCAGTCGAACACGACCCCGGTCGAGAGTGCCGCCGCGACGGCCGGATAGCTGCTGTTGGGGACGGAGTTGCGGGTCAGGAACAGCTGGGCGATGTTGCCGCCGCCGAGCGGAAACACGTTGTTGACCGCGTAGCCCACCATGTAGGCGCCCCACACGTCGCGCCAGCGCACCCGCTCATCGGGATAGGCCGCGCGGACCGCGTTGAACAGCGCCCGCGAGCGGAGCAGCAGGTAGAGCGCGTACAGGGCGAGCGCGATCAGCAGCGAGACCCAGCTGAGACTCGCCAGCTGGGAGAAGAACGCGCCGATGTTGCTGAGGATGCTGGTGATCGTGTCGCCGATCGACGCGTGGTGGTGCGTGGCCTGAATCGAGAGCGCTGCTGGGACGGCGACTGCCATGGACACAAGGTCGCATACCCACCACTCGGAGGTGACCACCCGGCGCATCCTGGGTATACATCCAACATACGAAAATCCGGGTCGTCAAACTCCCGGAAGCCCACCGATTGAGGAGGAGCGGTCAGGCGGCCGACATTAAAGGCCCGGGGGGCCCAGATCCATCTGGACCCCCCGGAGAGTCAGGGAAGTGGGGGCGCAGTTCCCTGACCGACAGGGGCGAGTTTCCCCGTCCCAAGCTTTCAGTAAACCGGAGTTGCTCAACTTCTGTTGCAGACAGAACGACGAGGCAACCCGCAATAGCAACAAGGCTAGCAGCCGCATACTCGCGGCTGGAGAATCTGGGAGGCGCATTCAGTTGTGCGCGGGACGCCGGATTCAGTTGTGCGCGGGACGCCGGATTCAGTTGTGCGGGCGCGTGCCCGGGCCGCTGAAGAATTCCTCGCCCGGCCGGACCGTTCCCGCGGCCTCGGCCTCGTGGCGCAGGGTCCGGTCGGCCTCGCCGCTCCAAGCGCCGATCGCCAACATCTCGCGATCGCGATCCATCGGCGTCCCGCCCAGATCCTTGTTCACGATCCGGGCGCATTTGCGGCCCTCGGCGATCGCGGTCACGACAAGCGACTGGCCGATGCGGGCGTCGCCGCACGCGTAGACGCCCCGGGCCGAGGTTCGATACGTCATCTGCGTGCTGATGTTGCCGCGGCGGTCGAGACGGAGGTCGAGCTCCGCCACCAGACCATCGTGCTCGGGGTGCTCGAAACCGATCGCGATCAACACCAGATCGCCGTCGAGCACGAACTCGCTCCCGGGGACCGGCGTGAGGTCGCGCGAGGAGGTGCCGGTCACCTGGCGCGCGTACACGTGGCTGACGTGACCGTCCCGGCCGCCGAACCCGGTCACCTCGGTTCCCCACCGTCGCGTGCCTCCCTCGTCGAGCGCGTAGGTGCTCGCGGTCCGCTTCGGCGGCAGCGGCCACGGCGCGCGGGGGTCGTCACCGCCGGAGGGCAACGCCGCGTAGACGTCGACCATGACGACGCTGGCGGCGCCCTCGCGGTGGGAATTCGAGATGCAGTCCATCCCGGTGTCGCCCCCGCCGACGACGATCACCCGCTTGTCGGCGGCCGTGATCTCGGTGCCGGGCTCGGGCGGCCTGAACCGCCGTCCCTGCTGCGCCGCCACCCACCGGTTGCGCTGGTAGAGGTAGTTCATGGCGAGGTCGATGCCGTCCAGGTCGCGACCCGGCACGGGTAGATCGCGCGAGACGCGCGAGCCGACCGAAACCACGAGCGCGTCAAACCGCGCCTTGAGCTCGCGCGCGGAGACGTCGGTCCCGACGTTCGTGTCGTAGACGAACTCGATCCCCTCCTGCTCGAGGATCTCCACGCGACGATCGATGATCCACTTCTCGAGCTTGGCGTCGGGGACGCCGAAGCGCATCAGCCCGCCCGGTCCCTCGTCGCGTTCGAACACGGTCACCGCGTGGCCGCAGCGGTTGAGCTCGGCGGCGACCGCGAGTCCCGCCGGCCCCGCCCCCACGACCGCGACGGTCCTCCCCGTCCGGCGGTCGGGCGGCTCGGGCACGACCCATCCCTCGTGGAAGGCGCGCTCGACGATCGCCAGCTCGATCTGCTCGATCGTCACCGGGTCGTCGTTGATCGCCAGCACGCAGGCCGACTCGCACGGCGCCGGGCAGATCAGACCGGTGAACTCGGGAAAGTTGTTCGTGCTGTGGAGCTGGTCGATCGCAGTGCGCCACTTCCCGCGGTAGACGAGATCGTTCCAGTCGGGGATCAGATTTCCGAGCGGGCAGCCCTCGTGGCAGAAGGGAATCCCGCAATCCATACAGCGCGCCCCTTGACGCGCGAGTTCCTCCTCCGGCTGCAGGGTGAAGTACTGCTTGTAGTCATGCACGCGCTGAGTCGGGTCGCGTTTATCGAAGCCAACGCGGTGAATCTTCAGAAACGCTCCGAGCTCGCCCATGGGAGCCGCTGAGAGTACCAGCGGGACTCTCCCGGCCCCCGAATTCAAGCTAAGGAAACTCTGGTTTCCGGCGGTGAGTTCACATAGAGTTCACGCCGTGGCTGGAACCCGGAGGTGGGCGGTCGGAGCGGTGGCGCTCTTGCTGGGGCTGTTCGCTGCGGTTGGGCCGGCCGGCGCGCGACGTGTGACCAAGCGCGCGACCGTCACCGTGTCGACGACGACCACGTCATCGACCACTTCGACCGCGCCCCCGCCCAAGCCGCCGAAGATCACGGTCCACGCCAGCACGGACTGGTCGGTCAGCGGCAAGCGAATCGTGCTGTCGGGACAGGCGACCAACGCGCCGGCGGGCAGCGAGGTCGCCGTCTACCAGAGTCCGTACCCCTACCGATCGTTCAAGCTCAACACGACGGCGCCGATCAGGGCCGACGGCTCGTATTCAGTCGGGATCAGGCCGCAGGTCGATTCCCATTACAAGGTCGAGATCAAAGGCACCTCCGCCTCCGCGGAACTACTCATCCATGTGCTCGGCAAGGCGATCTACAAGGAGAAGGCGCTCACCTTAGGACGCGCCCAGGTCCAGGTCGTGGTCTTCCATCCAAGCGACCTGCACTGGGGCGACGCGCGCGTCAACTGGTACTTCTCGAGCGGCCACGGGCGGTTCGAGCGCGCGGCGTCGACGCGGACGCTCAAGCTCAGCCCCTACGTGATGGTGCTGGGAACGACGGTGACACTGCCGGCGGGCCACTTCCGCTGGCGCGCCTGCTTCCACGTCCCCGGCGAGCACGCGCTCGAGAATCCCTCGCGGCCGCCGGGCTGTAGCGGGCGCGGCTATCACGGCGCCGGCAGCCTCCCGGTGGGCTTCCCGGGACCGGCGGCGATCGCGCGGGCCGAGCAGTACCTGCAGTCCCGCGGCGGGCACACGGCACTCGCGGTCGTCGACAGCGAAGGACGGCTGTCCGGCAACGACCTCAACGACCAGTTCATCACCGGGAGCGTGGTGAAGGCGATGCTGCTGGTGGCTTACCTGCGCATGCTCGACGCCAGGGGTCAGCACTACGTCGACTCGTACAGCAACTCGATCTTGTATCCGATGATCAACGTCTCGGACAACAACGCCGCCACCGAGTGCTGGGACATCGTCGGCGACTCCGGCATGTACGCCGTGGCGAAGGCCGCCGGGATGACCAACTTCTACATCTCGGGGATCTGGGCCAACGCGCTGATCACGGCGTCGGACCAGGCCAGGTTCTTCTTCGAGATGGACTCGCTGATCCCGAAGGAATTCGTCGGCTACGCCAACAACCTGTTCTCGACGATCGCCGCGTACGAGAGCTGGGGCATCCCGGCGATCGCGCGCCCGCTCGGCTACACGGTCTACTTCAAGGGTGGCTGGCGGCCGAGCCCGGACATCTATCTCGTGCACCAGATCGCGCGGCTGGTCGGGCACGGCCACACGTTCGCGATGGCCGTGATGACCGACGGCGACGCGGACATGCAGTACGGGATCGACTCGATCCAGGGGACCACCCAGGCGCTGCTCCGTTAGCGGCCCTGCGAGGTCCGCGCCCACGGCCAAACTTTCCCGCCCGGCATCCGAGGGGTGGATGAAAGACGGGAAAGTTCGGATCCCGCCCCCACCGCCAAACCCCCCGCCGCCAAACTTTCCCGCCCCGCATCCGAGGGGTGGATGAAAGACGGGAAGGTTCGGTCTTGCCCGGGACTCCCGGCCAATCGCGGACGGAACGAGACCGCGATCGGCGGTTAGCCTTCGCGGACGATGGTCACGACGACGGAAATCCTTCCCCGCGGCCCGTTCTCGCTGAAGGCGGCGGCCGAGTTCGGCTTCGGCCCCACCGAGGGCCGTCCGCCGCCGTTCGACGGCGCCATGCGCCTCGCCTTCCCCCTTGACGATGGCTCTGGCTACGCGGGCGTGATCTTGCGCCAGCCGACACCCGACGGGCCGGTCCAAGCTGAGATCGAGACCAGCCACGGCGGCGATCCGGCCACGGCCCGCGACCAAACCGCGCGTATCGTCTCGCTCGACCACGATGGCGAGGCGTTCCCCGAGGTCGGCGACCGCGACCCGGTGATCAAGACGCTCCAGGAAAAACACCCCGGTCAGCGCCCGGTGCTGTTCCATTCGCCCTACGAGGCGGCCGCCTGGGCGATCATCTCGGCCCGGTGGCGGACGGCTCAGGCCGCCAAGGTGCGCGACGCGATCGCCGAGCGCTACGGCGTCACCTTTGACCTCGCAGGCCGGACGCTGCGCGCGTTTCCCCAGCCCGACCGCCTCGCCGAACTATCCGGCGATACGCCGAGCCTGTCTGCGCAGAAGGTCGAGCGGCTGAGGGGCGTCGCGCGCGCCGCCCTCGCCGGCGAGCTCGACGTGAGCCATCTCCAGGAAATCGGACCCGAGCGGACCTACGAAGCCGTGCAGCGCCTCAATGGCCTCGGACCCTTCTACGCCGGCCTCGTCACCCTCAGGGCGACCGGCTTCGCCGATGCGATGCTGCCCATCCAAGAACCCAAGGTCCTGAGGAACGCCGCCCGCTTCTACGGCCTCGACCAGCCGCCGACCCCCGAGCGGTTGATCGAGATGGGCGAGGCCTGGCGCCCGTTCCGTACCTGGGCGACGGTCCTGATCCGGCTCGCCGGCGACCGCTCGTGAGCGGGTGCGGGCGGCGGTCCTCGACGATGCTGACTTCGAAAGGGGGCGTCCCAGCGCTCCCAGAATCCCCACAGGGATCGCGATCTCGATCGCCACCGAGCTGCCTTGGGGAGTTTGGCCAATATGTTTGGCACTTCTCCCCACCCCATCAGTCCTAGCCGCTAAACCGCCCGCGGCTCCCTAAGCGCCGATCGCCGGCTCCTGTTCCCGCGCCGCCTGCTCCGCCAGCACGCGCTTGTAATCCCGCGGCATCACCTTTACGAACCGCTCGCGGGCTCCCCGATCCCACGACGCGATCAGGTTGCGCCCGACCAACGACCCGGTGCGCGCGATGTGCTCCCTGACCAGCGCGTGGACCTCCTCGGCGTCGTCACCGGTCAACGGCTCGAGCTCGACCAGTTCGAGGTTGCAACAGTCCTGGAAGCGCCGCGATTTGTCGTACACGTAAGCGATCCCGCCGCTCATGCCGGCCGCGAAGTTGCGCCCGGTCGGCCCGAGGACCACCACCCGCCCGCCCGTCATGTACTCGCAGCCGTGGTCGCCGACCCCCTCGACGACGGCCAGTGCGCCAGAGTTGCGCACGGCGAAGCGTTCGCCGGCCCGCCCGCGGAAGAACGCACGACCGGCGGTGGCGCCATACAGGACGGTGTTGCCGACGATCATGTTCGCCTCGGGGAGGAATCGCGCCTTGTCGGGCGGGCGGACCGAGATCACGCCGCCGGATAGACCCTTGCCGGCGTAATCGTTGGTCTCGCCGCGCAGCGCGAACGTCACCCCGGGCGCGAGCCAGGCGCCGAAGCTCTGGCCGGCGGAGCCCGAGAACGAGATCTCGATCGTTCCCTCGGGCAGCCCTTCGGCCCCGTGCCGCCGCGCGATCTCGCCGGACAGGATCCCTCCCACCGTGCGATTGACGTTGCGGACGAGCACCGGGCCGAGCTTCACCGGCTCGCCCCGCTCGAGCGCGGGTCCGCACTTGCGAGTCAGCTCCCAATCGAGCGCGTCGTCGAGTACCGGCACCTGGGGACGGGTCCGCCGGCGCGGCGTGTCGGGGGGAAGCTCGGGCACCGAGAGCACCATCGAGAGATCGACGTGCTGGGCCTTCCAGTGCTCGAGCGCGGCCTGCATGTCGAGCAGGTCGGCGCGCCCGATCAGGTCTTCGAAGCGGGCGATTCCGAGCGAGGCCATGATCCCGCGGACCTCCTCGGCCACCAGGATCAGATAGTTGATGACCTGTTCGGGGGTGCCCGTGAACCGGCGCCGCAGCTCCGGATCCTGAGTCGCGATCCCGACCGGGCACGTGTTCAGGTGGCAGACCCGCATCATGATGCAGCCCATCGCGATCAGCGGCGCGGTGGAGAAGCCGAACTCGTCGGCGCCGAGCAGGGCGCCGACGATCACATCTCGACCCGTGCGCATCCCGCCGTCGACCTCGACCGTGACGCGGGAGCGCAGGTCGTTGAGCAGCAGGGTCTGCTGAGTCTCGGCGAGGCCGATTTCCCACGGCACGCCGGCGGACTGGATCGAGGACTGCGGCGAGGCCCCGGTGCCGCCATCGTGACCGGCGATCGTGATGTGGTCGGCGTTGGCCTTCGCGACGCCGGCCGCCACCGTTCCGACCCCCACCTCGGACACCAGCTTGACCGACACCGAGGCGGTGGGATTGGCGCAGCGCAGGTCGTAGATCAGCTGCTTGAGGTCCTCGATCGAGTAGATGTCATGGTGGGGCGGCGGCGAGATCAGTCCCACCCCGGGGGTCGAGCTGCGGATCCGCGCGATGTAGTCGTCGACCTTGTGCCCCGGCAGCTGCCCGCCCTCGCCCGGCTTGGCGCCCTGGGCCATCTTGATCTGATGCTGGTCGGCGTTGACCAGGTAGTGGATCGTCACCCCGAAGCGCCCTGACGCGACCTGCTTGATCGCCGAGCGCCGCAGATCTCCGTTGGCGTCGGGCACGTAGCGCGAGGGGTCCTCGCCGCCCTCGCCCGTGTTCGATCGGGCGCCCATCCGGTTCATCGCGATCGCGAGCGTCTCATGGGCCTCGCGGCTCAGCGCGCCCAGGCTCATCGCACCCGTGGTGAAGCGCTTGACGATCTCGGTCGCGGGCTCGACCTCCTCGAGCGGGACCGCCGGCCCCGCCGGAACCAGGTTCATCAGTCCCCGCAGGAGGCCCCGCCGCGCCGCGTGCTCGTTGACCAACCGCGCGAATTCCTCGTAGCTCTCATGGCGATCGCCGTTGACCCCCTCGACCGCATGCTGGAGCTTGGCGATCGAATCCGGGTTCCACACGTGCAGCTCTCCGTCGCGGCGCCACTGGAGGACGCCGCCGACCGGCAGCAGCTCGCGGTCGGTACGGGGGTAGGCGCGGAAGTGGCGCTCCATCGCCTCGGTCGAGAGCTGCTCGAGCCCGACCCCGCCGATCCGGGACGCCGTCCCGGTGAAGAACTGGTCGATCACGTTCGGCTCCAACCCCACCGCCTCGAAGATCTGGGCACCGCAGTAGGACTGAATCGTCGAGATCCCCATCTTCGAGAGGGTCTTGAGCAGGCCCTTGCCGATCGCGGTGACGATCCGCTTCTCGGCCTCCTCGCGCGGGAGGTCCTGCGGCAGCAGCTTGTGATCGGCGAGCTCGTCGAGTGACTCGAACATCAGGTAGGGGTTGATGGCGGCCGAGCCGTAGCCGATCAGCGTCGCCATGTGGTGGATCGTCCGTGGCTCGCCCGACTCGATCACCAGGCCGGTCCGCAGCCGGGTGCCGCGACGGACGAGGTGATGGTGGACGGCGGCCACGGCGAGCAGCGAGGGCATGGCCACCCGCTCGGGCCCGAGGTTGCGATCCGACAGGATCAGGATGTTGGCCCCGTTGTCGACGTAGCGGGCGGCCTCGCCGCACAGGTCGTAGAGGCGGGTCTCCATCCCGTCGGGGCCGGCCTCGATCGGCCAGGTGATGTCGATGGTGGCCGCGTCGAACACGTCGTGGGAGACCTGGCGCAGCTTCTCGAGCTCGTGGTTGCGCAGGATCGGCTGCGACATGACGAGCTGGTGGGCCTGCTCAGGCACTTCGGTGAGAAGGTTCACCTCCGCTCCCACGCCGGCCTGCAGGCTCATCACGACCGCCTCGCGGATCGGATCGATCGGCGGATTGGTGACCTGCGCGAACAATTGCTTGAAGTACGAGAACAGCGGCGGCTGGCGGTCGGAGAGGACGGCCAGGGCGGCGTCGTTGCCCATGCTCGCCACCGGCTCCTCGCCGTTGGCCGCCATCGGCGCGATGATCAGCCGCAGATCCTCCTGGGAGTAGCCGAAGGCCAGCTGCTTGGAGCGCAGCGGCTCGATCCGGGGTGCCCGCGGCTCACGTTCGGGAAGGTCGTCGATGTGGACGACGGAGCGCTCGTACCACTCGGCGTAGGGCTTGCGACGCGATACCCGGCGCTTGACCTCGTCGTCCTCCACGATCCGCCCCTCGGCCAGATCAACCAGGAACAGCTTGCCCGGCGCCAGCCGTCCCTTGCGCTGGATGTGCTCCGGGGCGACGGTCATCACGCCGGCTTCGGAGGCCAGCACCACGTAGCCGTCGGTGTCCTGGATCCAGCGGCCGGGGCGCAGCCCGTTGCGGTCGAGCACCGCGCCGGCTACGCGCCCGTCGGTGAACACGACCGCCGCGGGCCCGTCCCAGGGCTCCATCAGACACGAGTGGAAGTCGTAGAACCCCTTGACGTCCGGATCGAGGTCTTTGCGCGTCCGGTAGGCCTCGGGCACCATCATCATCACGGCGTGCGGGATCGCGCGACCGCCCAGAACCAGCAGCTCGAGCACGTTGTCGAAGGTGGCCGAGTCCGAGGCGCCCTGCTGGACGACCGGGATGACCTTCTCCAAGTCGTCGCCGAACAGCTCCGAGGCGAGCTGCGATTCGCGCGCGCGCATCCAGTTGACGTTGCCGCGCAGCGTGTTGACCTCGCCGTTGTGGGCGATCATCCGGTACGGATGGGCCAGCGACCAGCTCGGGAAGGTGTTGGTCGAGAAGCGCGAGTGGACCAGCGCCAGCCGGGAGGCGACGCGGGGGTCGCGCAGGTCGGTGAAGTAGCGCGGCAGCTGCGGCGCCGTGAGCATCCCCTTGTAGACCATCGTCCGGCTCGAGAAGCTCGGCACCGACAGCTCGTTCCCAGCCGCGCGCTCGATCACGCGGCGGATCACGTAGAGCTTGCGCTCGAACACGTCCGGGTCGGCGATCTCCTCTGAGCACTCGATCAGCACCTGACGGATCACGGGGGCCGACAGCCGCGCCGTCTCGCCGACGTGACGCTCGTCGACCGGGACGTCGCGCCACCACACCGCGCGCTGTCCTTCGGCCTCGATCGTCTCCTCGATCAACTGCTCGATTGCCAACCGCCGATCCCCGTCGGTCGGCAGGTAGCAGACGCCGACGCCGTAGCGCCCGGGCGGCGGCAGCTCGACCCCGGCGGCGGCCGCGCGCAGGAACCCGTCCGGGATCTGAATCAGGATGCCGGCGCCGTCGCCGGTGTTCGGATCCGCGCCTTCGGCGCCGCGGTGCTCGAGGTTCTCGAGCGCGTCGAGCGCCTTCTCGACCACGGCGTGGCTGGCCTCGCCCCGCAGCTTCGCCACCAGCGCGATCCCACACCCGTCGTGCTCGTTCGCGGGGTTGTAGAGGCCAGTGGCCCCCGGGGGGACGATTCGTGTATCCATGGGCGTGAGGGGGATCGAGGCGGTACCACGCGCCCGGGAGCACGGTGGCATCGCGTCGGGGAACGGCGAATTGCGAAGGGTACCAGTGAGGGTTAGTAGGCCGTTAGGCCAGGTGCGCCTGGAGGGGCCGAGAAACCGCGATCAGCGTTTGGCCTTGGCGGGCCGCTTGGCCTTCGCGCCGTCGCCGTTCCCGTCCTGGGCACGCTTGCGCGGACGCTTCGCCGGGGCCTCCTCCTGATCGCTGCCAACGGCCGCCAGGCTCGCCTCGAGCGCCGCCATCAGATCGGGTGCCGCCGCGGGCTCCTCGGTCTCGGGCGGGGCGGTGAGCTCCTCCCCCGAGCCCTTGCGCTCGATCAGGTCGAGCACGCGCTCGCGGTACTCGTCGTGGAACTTGCCGGGATCCCACTCGGCCGAGAGGGAATCGATCAGCTGCTCGGCCATCGTCAACTCGCGTTCGGTGGCCTGGGCGTCGCTGACCGCGTCGAGCTCATCGAGCCGGTCGGGCTGGAGCACCTCGTCGCCGAACAGCATCGTGTTGAGGGTCAGCACATCGCCCGTCGGACGCAGCGCGCAGAGCTGTTGTTTGGAGCGCAACACCACGCGCCCGATGCCCACCTTGCCCGATTCGCGCATCGCATCCAGCAGCAGCCGGTAGGCCTTGGCCCCGCCGGCCGTCGGCGCGAGGTAGTACGAGTGGTCGTAGTAGATCGGATCGATCTCGTCGAGGTCGACGAACTCCTCGATGTCGATCGTCCGCGTCGCCTTCGGATCGAGCGCCTCGAGCTCGTCGGGCTCGATCAGGACGTAGTGATCGGGGGTGATCTCATAGCCCTTGACGATCTCCTCGAAGGGAACCTCTTCGCCGGTAGACGCATCGACCCGTTTCTGACGGATCCGCGCCCCTGTCTTGGCCGAGATCTGATGGAACCGGACCGACTTGGGCGACGTCGCCGTGTAGAGCTTCACCGGAACGTTGACCAGCCCGAAGCTGATCGCACCTGACCAAATTGCGCGCGCCATAGAGTGTTTGTATAGCGAATCCGCCGGTCGGGCAAGCAGTGACGGCAATCATGTACCTCACGTGATGAACCTCACGCCATGACCCGCTCGCGCGTTTCAGTCTCAGTGAAGCTACCGCCGTTTCAGCAGCTGCTCGACGCGCACGGTCGCGACGTGCACCGCTTCCTGGTGGCGATGGTCGGTCGTACCGATGCCGACGACTGCTACCAGGAGACCTGGTTGTCGGCGCTGCGCGCCTACCCGCGCCTGCGCGATGGATCGAACCTTCGCAGCTGGCTGCTGACGATCGCTCACCGCAAGGCGATCGACCACGTCCGGGCGCGACGGCGCCGGCCGGTGCCGGTGGCCGAGACGCCCGACCGGACGGCCCCGCCCGCGGGCGATGGCCAGCCGGAGATCTGGGAGCGGGTGCGAGAGCTGCCACCCAAGCAGCGCACCGCGATCGCGCTGCGGTACCTCCTCGACGCCCAGTACGCCGACATCTCGGCGGTGATGGGGACCAGCGAGGAGGCCGCCCGGCGCAACGTTCACGAAGGCCTGAAGCGACTGCGAATGGAGTACAGCCATGACTGACCTCGACACCGACGCGCTCGCGCGCTTGCTGCGCCGCGATCTCCCGGACTCTGCCCTCCCCCGGCTCGACCTAGCGGCCGCGCGAGCCGGCCTGCTCGACGTCGCCTACACCACGGTCGATTCGCCGGTTGGCCCGCTGCTGCTGGCCATGACCGAACGCGGGCTCGTGCGCCTCGCCTATCTGGGCGAGGGCGACCGTGACCTGGTGCTGGAGGAGCTGGCCGCGCGAGTGTCTCCGCGGATGCTGGACGCACCGAGCAAGCTCGACGAGCCACGACGCGAGCTCGATCAGTACTTCGCCGGGGCCCGGAAAGACTTCGAGTTCCCGATCGACTGGTCCCTGTCCCACGGGTTTGGCCTGCGCGTGCTGCGCGCCACGGCTCGGATCCCCTTCGGCTCGGTCTCGACCTACAAGGACGTGGCCGCGGGAGCGGGCAGCCCGCGCGGGTATCGCGCCGCCGGCAACGCCCTCGGCGCCAACCCGCTGCCGATCGTGGTGCCCTGCCATCGGGTCCTGCATGCCGGCGGAGGTCTCGGCGGCTACACCGGGGGGCTGGACCGCAAGCAGCTGCTGCTCGGACTGGAAGGTGTTGTGGCGGCGGGCGGAGCCGGTTAGCCTGCGACCGTGCGCAACCACGATTCCTGGAAGGACCTACCACCCGGCCCCAGGCTCCCGGCCCCAATCCAGTTGTTCGCCACCTGGACGCGCCCGGCCGCGAGCTTTGAAACGTTGCGTCGGCGCTACGGCAAGCGGTTCACCGTCCGGCTGCCGGGCCAGCCGCCGTTTGTGATCGTCTCCGACGCCGAGGACATCAAGGAGCTGTTCACGGCGCCGCCCGAGATCGCACATCCGGGCGAGGGGGCGGCGATCCTCGAACCGATCGTCGGGCGCAACTCGGTGATCCTGCTCGACGAGGCGGCGCACATGCGGCAGCGCAAGCTCCTCCTGCCGGCGTTTCACGGCGAGAAGATGCAGACCCTGACCGGCGTGATGCAAGAGTTGGCGGAGCGCGAGATCGAGTCCTGGCCGGTCGGCGAGCCGGTCGCGCTCCATCCGCGGTTGCGGGGCCTCACGCTCGAAATCATCCTCCGCACCGTATTCGGGCTTGATCGAGGTCAGCGCCTCGACGACCTGCGCGACGCGGTCACCCGCGTGCTCGCGTTCAGCGAGCACCCGCTGTCGCTCGTCCCCGCCGCCCGGCGAGTCGGCACTCTGCTGCCGACGATCAGGCGCTTCGACGCCGTGATGGTCGAGGTCGACCGGCTCATCTTCGGGCTGATCGAGGAGCGCCGCCGCACCGACGACGCCGGCCGCGAGGACATTCTCGGGGTGCTGCTCGAGGCGCGGCACGAGGATTCCTCGCCGATGTCCGACCAGGAGATTCGCGACGAACTGATGACCGCCCTGGTGGCGGGCCACGAGACGACGGCGTCCCAGCTGGGCTGGGCGTTCGAGCGTCTCTCCCGCGTGCCGCGCGTCACCGCGGCGCTGACCGCGGAGCTCGACGACGGCGACGAGCAATACCTGACCGCCGCGGTCCAGGAGATCCTGCGGCTGCGGCCGGTCCTCCCCCACGCCGAGCCACGGCTGCTGAAGGCGCCGTTCCGAATCGGCGGGTTCGACTACCCGGAGGGGATCTGCGTGCTGGCCAGCGTCTACCTCGTCCACCACGATCGCGACATCTACCCCGAGCCGTACGCGCTGCGGCCCGAGCGCTTCCTCGACACGCCGCCCGGCACGTACACCTGGATCCCGTTCGGGGGCGGGCGGCGGCGGTGCCTGGGCGCGAGCTTCGCCATGCAGGAGATGCGGATCGTGCTGCGGGCGACGCTCGAGCGCTACGAGCTCGCCCCCGCCGTGCCCGCGCCGGAGCAGACCGCCCGTCGCAGCATCACCTTCAGCCCCGGCAAGGGGGCCACGGTCGTTCTGCGCCGCCGGCGCACTCCTGCGCCGGCACGCGCCCCCGCGATCGCCGGCGTCGCCTGAAGCCGCGGCCTTCGGGAGCTGCCTGAACCGGCAGCCTTCCGGGTAGTGCAATTTGCGTGGATCTGCTCCGCCCCATCCGCGCCTACGATCGCTTCCAGCAGCGCCACGCCCCGCTGGCGATCCCGATGGCCGTGCTGCGCAAGTTCGGCCACGATCAGGCGGGCAACCTGGCGGCCCTGGTCGCCTACTACGCGTTCTTCTCGCTGTTCCCACTGCTGCTCGTGTTCGTGACGATCCTCGGGTACGTGCTCCAAGGTCACCCCCACGCCCAGCAAGCGGTTGAGCACTCAATCTTGGGACAGTTCCCGATCATCGGCGCGCAGATACATCCCGAGGCGCTGCACGGCCATGTGATCGCGCTCGTGATCGGCCTCGCCGCCGCGATCTGGTCGGGCCTCGGGGTCACCCAGGCGGCGCAGAACGCGTTTGACCGGGTGTGGGCGGTGCCGTTCAAGGATCGGCCCGACTTCCTACGGTCGCGCCTGCATGGGCTGATTCTGCTCAGCTCGCTGGGGTTCCTGTTCATCATCGCCACCGGCGCCTCTGGGCTCGTCTCGAGCGGCCTCGGTGGGACGCCCTTGAAGGTGGTGGGAATCGTCATCTCGCTGCTGCTCAACGTCGCGCTGTTCCTGCTCGCGTTCCGGCTCCTGACCAGCCGTTCGATCGCGCTGCGCTGCCTATGGCTCGGCGTGGTCGTGGCCGCGTTCTTCTGGGAGATCCTGCAGCTCGTCGGCGGCGTTTACATCAACCACGTGCTCAAGCACATGAACTCGGCGTACGCCCAGTTCGGGTTCGTCATCGCGTTGTTGATCTGGTTTCACCTGGGCGCCCGGCTGACGCTCTACGCGGCCGAGATCAACGTCGTCGTCACGCGCAAGCTGTGGCCGCGCAGCCTGCTCGGCCCGCCCGAGGTGGCCGCCGATCAGGAGGCCCTGACCGCGCTGGCCAAGGTCGAGGAGCGCCATGAGCTCGAGAAGATCGACGTCCGCTTCGAGACTAAGACTAAGGAACCGGTGCCCTAGAACAGTCGATCCGGGGCCTCGCGCCGGGTCATCGCGAGCGGCCACGAGCACAACCCGCCCTCGGCCGGGCAGCCGTGACAGAGCGCGCGCTGTGGGGTCTCGGAGACGACAAACCGGCGATCGAGGACGCCGCCGGCCACGGCGCCGAGCTCCGCCCCGAGCGCCGCGACGTCGGCGGCCTCGAACACCGCGCTGACCGGCAGGTGCGGCACATCGAGGAACACGTGGGCGATTTCGACCGCCGTCGCGGTGCCGCCGGCGAGCAGTACGGCGAGCGCGTATACGAGCCGCTGGGTCGCGTACTGCTCCGCCACCACCTCGGCCGGTTCCTGTCCTTGCAGGCGGTCGCTCTTGTAGTCGACGACGAGCATCCGCCCTCCGGGCTCGCGGGCCAGAACATCGAGGGCGCCGACGATCAACGGGCCGTCGGGCTCGAGCAGGCGATAGGCGAACCGCTCTTCACGGCGGACCTCGGTGGCGCGGGCGAGCCGGGCCGCGAGTGGGCTCTGCACGAAGCCGGCGACGAGCTCCCCGAGTTCCTTCATCTCCGGTTCGGTGGGCTTCAGGCCGGCGACCGTGAAGGCGCTCGCCGGCGGCGCGGTCGGGCGGCGGAAATCGAGCCGCTCGAGCAGCGCGTGCAGGACGATGCCCCGCTCGGTCGCGCTAAGTCCGGTTAGCGCGGCGCCCGTCCCCGGCTCCTCGGGGATCGCCGGCAGCCCGAGGACGCGTTCGGCGTAGAAGCGGTAGCCGCAGCGCTGATACTCCCCGAGCGCCGAGTAGCTCAGGCGGGTGACCGGTGGCGCGGGGGCAGCCGCCGGCAGCGGCTCGGGCGCGTCGAGTGCGGCCACCGGCTCGGGCAGCGGTGTCGTCACCGGGCTCAGCGACGACGGCTGCGGGGGCTGATCGAGATCCTCGGGCGAGACGAACGTGAAGCGGACGCCGGCCTCGGTCACCCCGCGGCGCTCCGCGATGCGGTCGGCGATGTCCGGCACCAGGGCGGGGCCAATCCACGCGATCGGGGATACGACTCCCTCCGCGCACGGCCAGGACTCGAGCCGGGCCGCACCGCTGACGATCAACCGCTCGCGGGCCCGGGTCATCGCGACGTAGAACAGCCGCCGCTCCTCCTGGGCCTCGACCGCGGCCTGCTCGTCCGCGAGCCGCTTGTAATCCAGCGCGGGCAAAGCCTTGCCGGTACCCGGCTCGCTCAACCGCAGCCCGAGGCTGCCGTCGCGGCCGATCCGCATCAGCGGCGCCCCCCAGCGGGGAGAGCGACCGAGGTCGGCCACGCACACGATCTCGAACTCGAGCCCCTTGGCCCGATGGATCGTCATCAAGCGGATCGCGTCGAGCGCTTCTCCTTCCACCGGCGCCTCGCTTTCCCGCGAGTCGCGCAGGAAGCCGGCCGCGCGTCCACGCGCCAGCTCGAGGAAGCCGCGCAGATCGCGGCCGTGCAGCTGCTCGTGCTCGCGGCCCAGCCGCATCAGCTTGCGCACGTTGGCCAGCCGGCGCGTGCCGCCGGGCATGGCCAGCATCGCGAGGTCATAGCCGGTCAGCTCGAGCGCCCGCTCGATCAGCTCCTCCACCGACGAGAAGGGGACGGCGGAGCGCTCGACCTCGAACCAGCTCGCGAACGCGGCCAACGTGTCGCGATCGGCGGGCGCGAGCTCGGCGGGTAGCTCGTTCGCGAGCACCCACGCCGGTTCCCGTCCGGCCGACCGGGCCGTCGCGGCGACCAGCACCAGCGAGTCGAGCGACGCGCCGACCAGCGGCGAGGCGAGCAACAGGTACAGCGCTTCCTGATCGCGCGGGTTGGCGAGCGCGCGCAGGTAGGCGAGCAGATCGAGTACCTGGGGGTGAGCCCAGTAGCCGCGACCGCCGATCACGTAGGTCGGGATGCCCCGATCCTCGAGCGCGCGTTCGTAGGCTCGCAGGTCGGTGGTGGCGCGCGTCAAGACGACGATCTCGCGCGGCGCGGTGCCGCCGTCGATCAACTCCCGGACCCGGCGGGCGAGCGCGCGGGCCTCGGCCTGACGCCACGGCGAGGAGACCCCTTCGGTCTCCCAGTCGGCCGCCTTGTCGGCCACGATCAGCTCGACCAGGGGTTCGGTGGCGGGCGGGTCGGTGCGGCCCGGCCGCAGGGGAATGAACCGCTCGCCGAGCTGACTCGCGAAGGCGAGGTTGAGCACGCGGAGGATCTCCGGGCGGGAGCGGAAGTTGGTTCGCAAAGTCGCGCGCGCGCCGTCTTCGACCAGCCGTTCGCCGCGCCGTTCGAACAGCTCCACGTCCGCGTGCCGGAAGCCGTAGATCGACTGCTGCGCGTCTCCGACCGTGAACAGGTTGTCCCGAGCGATCGACTCGATCAGCGACAGCTGCACGGCGTTGGTGTCCTGGAGCTCGTCGACCATGATCGACGCGAAGCGGTGGGCGTAGCGCTCGCGCAGCTCGTCGTGGGAGCTGAGCAGGTCGTGGGTCAGCAGCTCGAGATCCTCAAAGTCGAGCGCGCCGGCGGCCCGCTTGATCGCGGCGTAGCGCCGGCCGAAGCTGCGCAGCAACCGGTCGAGCACGGCGTGGATCCGCTTGGCGCGGCGATGCTCGAGGGCCTCGCGGAAGCGGCCGAGCGCTTCCCCGTAGCTCACACAGATCGGCGTGCTGAGCGCCGCGCCGTTGCCGCCGGGAAGGTACAGAGAGTCGAGCTCACCCGGCCAGGGCTCATCCCCGATAGCCCGATCGACGCGGTCGAGCCGCTCGAGCGCCTGGACCACCTTCACGCCGGGACCGGCAATGGCTCCGAGCTCACCGGCCGCCAGTCGCGACGCCGCCAGCAGGTCCGAACGCGGCTCCTCGAGGTCCGGGGGTTCCGGCAGCGGCGGCAACGCCGGCTCGGTGCAGCCCCGCGATCGCAGTTCGTTGAACGTGGACTGGATCGCGCCGCGCAGCGCGCCGGCCCCGTAGGACGCGATCAGCTCGATCCCGCCGGGGAAGTTGTCGGCCACCTCCTCGAGGGCGCCTTCGAACGCCGCGTCGGCCAGCCGTGCGGCCTCGGGCTCATCCAGCACGATGAACAGGGGATCGAGACCGATGGCGAGCGCGTGCGAGCGCAGCACGCGCGCGCAGAAGCCGTGGATCGTCGAAATGAACGCGCCCTCGGTCGCGCGCACCGCCTCCTCGGCGCCCAGTTCGCGCAGGCGGGCGCGGATCCGATCGCGCAGCTCGGCGGCCGCCTTCTCCGTGAAGGTGATCGTGAGGATGGCTCCGACCTCGATCCCATCGTCCACCACCGCGCGCGCGAACCGCTCCACCAAGACGGACGTCTTGCCGCTGCCGGCGCTGGCATCGAGCAGCAGATCGCCGTGGCGCCGGTCGATGGCGTATTGCTGCTCCGCGGTGAATGCGTTCATTGGATCCGGCAGATGCCCGGGTACCGGCAGCCGTCGCGCGAGCACGTCGACGGACGTGGCTCGAGCTCGCCGCCCCGCAGCTGCGCCGCCACCGCGAGCGCCCGTTCGCGCGCGTCCTCGAGCACCTGCTCGAGCTCCTCGGGCTCTCGTCCGTCGTTGGCGACCGCCCACTTTCCAAGCGGCGTGCCCTTCACGAACACGCCCCGCCCGCGCAGATCGCCGCCGCCCAGCGGTTGGTAGAGGCCGGCGACGGGCTCGAGCTCGAGCAGCTCGCGGACCGCCAGCATGTAGAGGGGCACCTGGAGCTGGCGGTCACTCGCCCACCTCGCGCCCTGACGCTCGGGCCGGTTGCTGCCGCTCTTGTAGTCGCGGACGATCGCCTGGCCGCGATCGGCGTCGACTCGGTCGATGACGCCGCGCACCGACACCTCGTGATCGAGCCTCAGCGAGGGCAGCGAGCCTTCCTCCTCCTCGAAGCCGAACCGCAGCTCGAGTGCGGCCGGGTTCCACGGGCAGCCGCCGGCGGCTTCGTGGCGCAGGTAGCGCTGGAGGTCGGCCTGGATCGATTGGAGCGTCGCCTCACGCACTGCCGGGGACCGGCCGGGCGCCAGCGGCGCCGTCTGCTCGGCCAGGACATCATCGAGCATGCGCAGCGCGTCGGGCAGCGATTCGGGGGTGACCGGGCCCTCCAGCCGAGTCAGGAGCTCCTCGAGCACGCCGTGCATGTAGTTCCCCCGCGTGAGGGGATCGGGCTCGGTATCGAACCGCTCCGGCTGCAGCTCGCGCTCGAGGAACCACTTGACGGGACAGTCGGCGAACGACTCGAGCGCTCCGGCCGACACGACCTGGCGGTGGCGGACGTGGGACAGCGCGGCTTCACCGATGTGCAAATCGGGCGGCGCCACCGTGCCGTCTGGCGGTTCCGCGGCGGCGGCCCGGGAGCGGGCCTGCTCGCGCGGCGTGGGGGCGCCGGCGGCCGGCCAGACGACGTCGGCCAGCAGTCGCTTGCGGCGGCGCTCGGGCCACTCCTCGGACAGCAGTTGTGCCACGTCGGCGATGAACGGGGATGGCAGCGCGAGGTTTCCCTCCTCGTCCGAACTGCGGTAGCTGAGCGTGAGCCGCGCGGTGGCGCGCGAGACGCAGGCGTAGAACAGATACCGCTCGCGGGCCAGCGAATCCTCGCTGGGCCGCAGCCGCAGGCCCGCACAGGCGGCAAGCTCGCGCCGTCGGTCGTCGGACAGAAACGGCTCGGGCCGGCCGGCGAGCGGGAACTCGCCCTCTTGGAGGCCGCAGACGAACACGGCTTGGAAGCGCCGGGCGCGAATCGCCAGTGGGTCGGCGATCAGGACGGCGCCGGGTCGCACCGGCTTGCCGGCCGGTACCTGTAGGTCCTCCAGGAGCTCCACGAGCTCCCCACCCTCGATCGTCTCGCCGAGCTCGTCGAGCTGGACGAGGGCGTCGAGCAGGGTGGCCAGCGCCCGCGCGTCGAGCTCTTGGTCGGGCGTCAGCGCGGGCGCCCGACCCCGGTAGGGCAGAGCGAACAGCCGCCGGGCCTGGCGCGCCAGCTCGCCGAGCGGGTCGGGCGCCTCGGCCAGCGCGTCGAGGTCGTTCAGCTCCCAGCCGAGGCGCGCCCGCGCCTCGGCGGCCGTCCGGATGCCCTCGCGGCGGATCGTCGCCTCGAGCGCATCGGCGATGTCCGGGGAGTCCAGCATCCCCGGCGAGCGGAGATATTCGAGCAGATCCTGGGCGCTGCGCTCACGCAGCACGCAGCGGGCCAGCGCAAGCACGCTGTGCCCGAGCGCGGTCTGACCGAACGGCACTCGATGACCGCTCGCGACCGGGATCCCGTAGAGATCGAGCACGTGCCCGAACTGCGGGGCGGCCCGATCGAGCGAACGGTGGACGATCACGATCTCGTCCCCGGCCACGCCTCGCTCCAGGAGCGTCAGCACTTCGGCGGCGACGAGTTCCGCCTCGGCGCGCTCGCCGCCGGCCTCGAGCAGGCAGACCGTCCCGTTGGGTTCGATCGGCCGCGGCTCGGGCTCGAATAGCCCTCGCTCCAGGTGGTGCAGGGCCGCACGCGAGGAGGTCTGGTAGTGCTCATCGAGCGCCGGCAGCGTGAGCACCCGCTCGGCGAGCGGGCGCAACTCCTCGACGGTTTCCGCGCGTGCGCTCAACGCCGCTCGCCCCGGCTCGTAGGTCAGCGACACCGTCACCTGCGCGCCGGCGACCCGCGCTAGCGTCTCAACCGCGTCGCGCTCGAGTCCCGTCAGATCGTCGAACCCGTAGAGGAACACCGCGTCGCCGCCCCACCGTCCGGGGGCGGAGCGCAGCGCGTCGAGCGCCCGCCACGCGAACAGCTCACCGTCGACCCGTCCGATCCGCTCGAGCTCGCGCGCATAGGCGATGTAGACCGCGGCCAGGTCGTGGGCGTACCGGGCGCGCCGGCGATCCTCCGCCGCCCACGTCTCGAGCGCGTGTGCGAACCCTTCGGGCGTGATCAGCGACCGCTGGAGCTCCGCGATCAGGTTTCCCGCCGCCGGCGCGAACCCCTGCGCGCTCGCGGAACGCCCCAGCGCGGTCAGCTCGGCGCCGGCGATCGCGCGCCGCAGCACCCGCTCGCGCTGGATCGTCGACAGCCGGCGCCCGGCGTAGCCAACCCGGCGCGCGATCTCCCCCGATAGCCCCGCCACCGTGATGACGGTCCCCAGCATCGCGCGCTCGCCGGCCAACTCGCGCGCGTAATGATCGACATCGAGGCTCGTCGGGACGACCAACAGCGCCCCCCGCGGCGCCGCGTCGGCAAACGCGCCCAGCACCTCGCCGGCCTTGGCGGAGTTGGCGGGACCGAGGACGAGGGTGAGAGGCACCCGCCTATGGTGGCGCGAGGTCCCGACGTCATCGCGGTGGCGCCGCTATGCCGCAGCCGGCTGCTCGCGTTCGCCCGTCGCCTCGACGTCCTCGGCGACCTCGGGCGGCTTGGCGCCCTCCCGGGCCCAGGGCTCGTCGAACTCGACGCGCCACTTGCCGTCCTCGGACTGCTGCAGCGTCAACCGGGCGCGGAAGGTACGGCCGGAGCGACCCTTGAAGCCGGTGACCGGCTTCGCGGTGCGGCCGGTCTTGATCAGCTCGCGGGCCACGGCGATGGGGAGTTGCTTGCCGGCCTTGGCCTTCCAGATCACGAACCCGCAGCCGGGATCCTCGCGCGACCAGCACGAGTAGCCCTTGCGGTTCTCGTTGATGTCGCGCCCGCAGACCGGGCAGGGGCCTAGGTTGGCTCGCGGGATGCGGACGTCCTTGAGCTTGGAGTCGAGCTCGCCGACGGTCTCCTCGGTGAACTTGACGATGTCGCCCATGAACGCCTCTCGCGAGTCCTGCCCGAGCTCGATGTTGGCCAGACGATGCTCCCACTCGCCGGTCAACCCCGGTGAGGTGAGCGCGTGCTCGCCGAGCAGGCGAATCACGTTCATCCCCTTCTCGGTCACCACTAGCGCACGACCGTCCCGCTCGACGTAGCCGACCTGGATCAGGCGCTCGACGATCGCCGCTCGGGTCGCCGGCGTGCCGATCCCCGAATCCTTCATCGCCTCGCGCAGCTCTTCGTCATCGACCAGCTTGCCCGCGGTCATCATCGTCGTCACCAGCGTGCCGTCGGTGTAGCGGTGAGGCGGCTGGGTCTCCTTGCGCTCGTGCGCCACCTTCTCGACCTGCGCGCGCTCGTCCTTATGCAGGCGCGGCAGCTGCTGCTCGCGACCCTCGTCGCCCTCGTCGCCCGCCTCGACGTCGGCGGTCTCGCCGTACACCGCGCGCCAGCCGGGGACGAGCAGGAGCTTGCCGCGGGTGCGGAACACGTGTTGCTCGGCCACCGTGGTCTCCACGCGGGTGTTCTCGAACACGGCCTCGGGGTGGAAGATGGCCAGAAACCGCTTCACGACCAAGTCGTAGATCCGGCGGTCGTCGCTCGACATCTTCTCCACCGGGTGGCGGTCGGCGCGGGTGGGGATGATCGCGTGGTGGTCGGTCACCTTGGCGTCGTTGACCACGCGGGCCAGCGGCAGCACGTCGAGCCCCAGCACGTACTCGGAGGCCTTGGCGTACTCGGGCTGGCCCCCGACCAGTTTGGCGATCGGCTTGATGTCGCCGATCATGTCGCGCGTGATGTAGCGCGAGCTGGTGCGCGGGTAGGTGAGCGCCTTGTGCTCCTCGTACAGCCTCTGTGCGGCCGCCAGGGTGCGGCGCAGCGGAAACCCGAACCGGGCGCTGGCGTCGCTCTGCAGCGAGGTCAGGTCGTAGAGCAGCCGCGGGCGCTCCTTGCGCTGGGACTTCTCGAGCTTGGTGATTACCCCGACTTGGCCCTCGCAGGCCAGGACGATCTCCTCGGCCGCCTCGGCGGTCTTGATCCGCGGGTTGGCCCCGGCGTGGTAGCGACCGTCGTAGCGGCGGCCCGCGGGCTCGTCCACCGGGTCGAAGGTGGCGTCGACGACCCAGTAGGGCTCGGGCTTGAAGTTTCGAATCTCCTGTTCGCGGCGGGCCAGGATGGCCAGCGTGGGCGTCTGCACGCGACCCAGCGACACGGCTCCGTCGAACGACGAGCGCAGCCGGATCGTGGCCGCCCGGGTGGCGTTCATGCCGACGAGCCAGTCGGCCTCCGAGCGCGACCGGGCCGCCTGTTCGAGCGAGGCGAGGTCCGCTGCCGGGCGCAGCGAGCCGAACGCGGCCTCGATCGCCGCGCGCGTCATCGAATTCAGCCACAGCCGCCGGACCGGCTTGCGCGAACCGGACTTCTCGTAGATGTAGGCGAAGATCAGCTCGCCCTCCCGCCCGGCGTCGCAGGCATTGACGACGGTGTCGACCTCGTCGAGCCCGAGCAGCCGCTTGACCACGTTCATCTGCTTCTTCGAGCGCTCGTCGCGCACCACGAGCTTGAACCGGTCGGGCACGATTGGCAGGTCGGCCATCCGCCACTTCTTGAACCGCTCGTCGTATTCGTCGGGGTCGGCGAGCTGCACGAGGTGGCCAACCGCCCAGGTGACGATGTGCTGCGCTCCCTCGAGGTAACCCTCGTGTTTGGTGAACGCGCCCGGCAGGGCGGGGACCAGGTCGTCGCGCCCCACGGACGGCTTCTCGGCGATGATCAGAGTCTTGGACATGAGTTCGGGGAGGGTAGCGCCCTCGGCAACCCCTATCGGGTCCTCAGCTCCTCGGCCCTGCGCGCGACCCACGGCAGACCAAGTTCGACGGCGACCCGGTCCGCCTGATCGAGCAGCGACGCGCCGCGCGCCGTGGCGGGTCCGATCGCCTCGGCGTAGTCGAGCTGAGTATGGGCCAGGCAGACTGGTGCCCGCAGGGCCTGGTTGGCCGCGAGCGCCCGTTCGAAGTGCTCGACCGCCTGGCTCTCGCGACCGACCGTCGCCGCCAGCTTTCCGAGGTAACGGGCGGCCGACCCGAGGCATACCGTCGCCAACCCGATCACGACGTTGGTGGCGCGATACGGCAACAGCAGCTCGTAGAGCAGCCCGGCGCAGCGCTGGTCGCGCAGCCCGGCCGACACGTCGCTGAGCAGCATGATCGCGGTCATCCAGTCCCCGTCCTGGGGAATGTCCTGGAAATCTCCCGCCACCAGCCGGTCGAGCTCGGCCTGCGCCTCGTCGTGGCGGCCGCTCTCCAGCAGCAGGTCGGCCAGGCCCGCCCGCCAGGCCGGTCGCACGGGATTGCTCGCCACCATTTGCCGGGCGGCGGGCTCGAGCTCTCCGATCCGGTCCTGCTCGCGCCGGATCGCCAGCATCTGGATCGCGTAGTACTGCGGAGCCGTGACCGCCTCGGACGGCGCTCCGCTGGCCAGCGCGTCGGCGGCGAGTTCGCCCGCCTCGTCGAGCCTGCCCGCCAGCAGCGTCCTCATCACCCGCCACACGGTCGCGTGCCACAGGTAGAGCGGTTGACGCAGGCGCTCGGCCCCGGCGGTGAACGCCGCGATCTGGGCGTCGACGGCGTCATGGTCGCCCTGCTCGAGCAGATCGACGACGAGCCAGGCGTGCGCCTGTAGCTCGAGCTCGAGGTTGCCCGCCCGGCGCGCCATCGTGAGCATCTCGGTCGAGGCGGCCAGTCGCTCCTGCAGGTGGATCGGGTCCCATAGCGCCCGACGCCGCGCTGCGCAGGCGAACGCGCTGGCCTCGGGATCGTCAAGCTCGGCGGCGATCTCGAGAGCCTCCTGGCTGAGCGCGGCCATCCTCCCCCGCTCCGGCGAGTAATAGAGCGCCCCGCACATCCGCGAGACGAGCCGCACCCGCATCGCGGTCCGCTGATCCGCGGTCCGCTCGTAGGCGCGCCAGAACATGTCGATCAGCTCGTGGTCGACTACGCCCGGTTGCTGGACGTAGCGCCGCGAGGCACCGATCGCGGCCCGCGCGAGCGCATCGCTGTCGCCGAGCCCCTCCGCCAACCCGGCCGCCTCGCGGAACGACTCCCAGGCCAGCGGCATCTCCCCCGCCCGGACGCGGGCCTCACCGAGCGCCAGCAACAGCTCCAAGCGGCGGGCGTCGTCGTCGGGATCGAACCGCCGCAACACCTCGAGCGCCCGCCCATAGTGTTCGGCGGCCGCCTCGTGGGCGAGCATCTCGCTGGCCCGCGCGCCCGCGCGCAGCGCGTAGCGGATCGCCTTCTCGGCGTCCTGGGCGCCGGCCGCCCGCGTGAAATGGAGGGCCAGCGCGCTGAGGTGGCGCTCGCCCCCGGACGCCTCGAGCGCCTCGCCGACCCGCCGGTGCAGGCGCGCCCGCCGCGGCGCCGACATCCCCCCGTAGAGCGTCTCCCGAATCAGCGCGTGCGAGAAGCTGTAATGGCCCGGCTCGATCGGCGACTCGATCACCAGCCCGGCCGCCAACACCTCTTCGAGCGCGTTGAGGAACTCGTCCTCGTCGAGCGAGGCGACGCGCTCAAGCAGCTCGGCGTCGAAATCGCGCCCGATCACCGCCGCCACTCGCAGCCACTCGATCGCCCGCGCGTCGAGCCGCGAGAGCCGCCGCGCGATCACGTCCTTCACCCCTTCCGGAAGCGTCACCTGATCGAGCGCGCTGGCGCCGGCCCGGTCGAGCATCAAGCCGGCCTCGGACAGGTGGCGGACGATCTCCTCGATGAAGAACGGGTTGCCCTCGGTCCGCCGGAACAGCGCGCGTACGAACGCCTGCGACGGGTTTCCGCCGGCTCGGAGGCGGACCAGGTGCGCGGTCTCGCTCTCCGACAGCCCTCCCACCTCGAGCTCGACGACGAGCCGTTCGCGGCGCAGCTCGGCCACGGCGTCGGCAAAGCCTCCCGGCTCGTGCTCGGTGTCGCGATCGGCGCCGAGGATCAACATGCGCGCCGGCTCGGGCGCGCGCGCCAAGTGCCGGAGCAGCATCAGCGTGGCCCGATCGGCCCACTGGAGGTCGTCGATCACGAGCAGCACCGGCGCGTAGGCCGAGATCTCGGTGAGCAGCCCGACGACCGCCTCGAACAGGCGGTAGCGCTCGGTCTCGGGCTCGTCGCGGGTCGGAGCCGGGAGCTCGGGCGCCCGGCGCCGCAGCTCCGGCACCAGCCGCGCCAGCTCGGCGCCGTAATCGCGCGCGGTGGCGCGAAGCTGCGCGGAGGGGACGCCCACCACGTAGTGCCGGATCGCCTCGAGGAACGGCTGGTAGGGGACGACGTTCTCCTCCGGGGAGCGGCCGGCGAGGACGATCGCGCCCGCGCGGTGGGCGTTGGTGGCGAGCTCGGCGGCGAGCCTCGTCTTGCCGATGCCGGGCTCGCCGGTCAGCAGCACGAGACGCCCCGAGCCGTCGCGCACGCCGGCCCGGGCCCGCGACCACAGTCGCCCGAGCCGATCCAGCTCCCGCCAGCGGCCGACCAGTGGACCGGCCGCCCGCGAGCTGAGCTCGGCCGGCAGCTCGAGCTCGCTGCGCTCGGCGCCGGTCCGGGCGGCGCCGTCGAGATCCGCGGTCTGCGTCGGTCGCAGCATCCGTTCGTGGGCCGCGATGGTTTCCGGCGAGGGCATCGTCCCGAGCTCGTCGCGCAGGAGCACTCGCAGCCGCTCGAAGACCCGCAGGCCCTCGGCGATGTTGCCCTCGGCCGCCAGGGCCTCCATCAGCAGGACGTAACCGGACTCGCGGTAGGGCTCAGCCTCGATCAGGCTCTGAGCGGCCCGCTCGACCGAGGCGAGCTGCGTCCGGCCGAGCCTGAGCCCGGCCCGCCCGATCACCTCGAGCGCCTGGAGCCTGATGTCGCCGAGATCGCGGCGGCGCGGTTCGAGCCAGCTCGCCTGCGCGCCGGGCAGCAGGCCGCGGCTGGCGATGTTCAGCGGCGCCTGGGCCAGCGCCCAGGCCCGCCTCGCCTCGCCCCGCGCGAGCGCGTCCCGGGCCCGCTCGATCTCGACCCGCGCGGCCTCGACGTCGATCCAAACCGGGGTCGGTAGCTCGAGCGTGAGCTCGTCGCGCCCCGCCAGCACATCGGCGCCGAGCGCGGAGCGCAAGCGCGAGAGGAGCGTCCGCAGCGCGCCGTCCTGCGACACTGGGGCGCGATACGGCCACAGCGCCCCGATCAGCTCCTCGCGCCCGACGTGACGGTCGCGGTTGAGGACCAGATAGGCCAGCAGCAGCGGCACCTGCCTGCCCCGCAACGCCTGCGCGAGCTGCTCGCCGTCGATCTCCACCGACAGGCGGCCACAGAGCTGTACCCGGCTGCGCTCCCCGCCGGCTCTGGCTCCGGCAACGTTGTGGAAACGGATCGACAACGGCAGCGAAGGATCGTACCGCTGGTGGAACCGGGGGCAGCTACAAACACTGACGCCCTTGGCGGGGCGCAAGAGGTGACGAATAGACGCATTGGCCAAGGTCACATGACCGAGATCAACGAAGGGCATCGACGGATTGCCTACTGTGAGTGCGGGGCGCGTCTCACAGGGGGCTCCGAAGTGGAGCTCTTCTACGCGGCTGAACGGCACCTCGCGCATCATCATCCGCAGCTCCTGGGGGCACTGGGGCTCGAGATGGTGCAACAAATGGCCGAGGACGTCGGGGGGTAAGACGCCTACGGGCGCCCGGGGGCGCTAAACGCCTAACGGGCGGGCGGTGTGCAGACCACCGCCCGCCCTCGGCGCTTTAAAGGCTTATGTTGGCTCGCCGGCGGGGCGGCACCATGCCACGGCGCCGCGCACGGGTGGCCGGGCGCCTTTTGTACTTTCGTGATATTCGCTGATCCCAACAAAACCCTCAGATTCATGGGGCCGTGGGGGATCTGTCTGGCTATATCTGACAGATTCCCATCGCCCTCGTCCCCAATAGGCCCGAAACGTCAGTCTGCTGACCATCGGACAGATATCTGCCCGCACAGAGGCTCTTCCGACGTCGGAAACCCTCTCCGAAACTGTGGGTTTGTGACAATTCGCCTGGCGCCACCGCCGCGGACGGGTGAGTAGTAGTAGTAGTGCCGGCGGCGCATGCGCCGCCGGTCGGGGGCGCGCATGCGCGCCCCCGCGTGGACGTGCATGCACGTCCACGTTACCCAGCACAAGCCCGGGTGCTGACGGGCGCCTCGTGCCGGGCCTCGACATGGGCCACCTGGGTCGCGACGAGGTGGTTGGGCACCGCGAAGCCGCCTTTCTGATGCCCGGGGCCTCCGGTGATCGCCGCGAACACTGTCGCCACGACCTGTCCGGACCCTTCGACCATCGGCCCGCCCGAGTTGCCCGGCCGCACGAGGCCGCGCAGCGAGGCGATGCTGCGCAGGACGGGGCCGTTGCCGTAGGCGTCCTCCGTCTCGACCTTCTGAGTCTGTCCGAGCCGGCCCGGCTCGGCGTCGAACGGACCGTCGAGCGGGTAGCCGAGGATCGCCGCCGACGTCCCCGAACGCGGGTTGTTCGCCATCGGCAGCGGGCGGATGTTCAGGCCGCTGACGTGAAGGATCGCGATGTCGTCGCGGGGATCGAAGTCGACCGCCTGCGCCGGCAGCCCTGGGGGCCGGCCTCCGACCTGCACGACCGTGTCGCTCTCACCGGCCACGACGTGCGCGTTGGTCACGACCAGGCCGGGGGCGACGACCCAGCCGCTGCCCTCGATGCCGAAGCCGCAGGCCGTGCCGACGACGCGGACGACGCTGCCCGCGGCGGCGCGGACGCCGACCGTGGCCACGATGCCGGGCGCCGGCGGGGAGACGTTGGCCGCCGGACCGTGGACCGACGGCAGCGGGTCGAAGCGGGCCAGCGCGTGCAGGATCGGCCCCGACGGAGGCAGCAGGAGGTTCAGCTCGCGCAGGATCGCCGACTGCTCGATGTCCCGCTTGAGCGGTTGTGAGCCGGTCGAGTCGAGCGCGACCGCCCCCACGATCCACGCGATCCCCAGCCCGACGCAGGCGGTCAGGGCGGCGCCGAGCAACCCGTCGACGGCCCGCAGGCCGGGCAGGCGTAGATGCCTGCGCGCGTGGACGGCGAGCCCCTCAAAACCGCTGGCCAACACCCCGCCGGCGAGCAGCGCGCCGAGCAACCCGAACAACGGTGCGTACTGGGAGCGCGAACCGTCCGGCAGCAGCAGGGGAGCCAGGCGCGTGCCGAGAAACGCTCCCAGGGCGAAACCGATCAGCGACAGCGCGCCGACGATGAACCCCTGGAGATAGCCGTAGAAGGCCAGCAGCAGGGTGAAACCAACGATCAGCCAGTCGACGCCGGTCATTCGCAGGGAGATTAGACGCCGGTTTATGCCGTCCTCTACCTTTCCGGGCCGAGTGACAGCAGCGGGCGTTATGGCAAGCGATCGGCCGCGGCCGGGGCGGCGACGCACAAGCCGCCGACGTCTCGTCGCGGCCCGGGTGGTGCCGCTGATCGTGCTGGCCGCGCTCGCGTTCGCCGCCGGCATGTACGAGGGTGGGGCGCCCGATCGGGCGCAACGCCAGCTGGTCACGCGCTACGTGACCGCGTGGGAACACGGCGACTACGCCGAGATGTACACGTTGCTCGACCCGGCCACGCGGGCGAGCATGTCGCTCGCGCAGGTCCAGGACGCCTACCGGCGCGCGGCGACCACGGCGACGCTGGTGTCGGTCACCGCTGGCCACGTCGGTAACAGCAGCGGCGGCACGATTCCGGTGCAGATGCGGGTCCGCACCCGGCGCTTCGGAACCCTGGTGCAGACGCTCGAGGTCCCGCTCGACGGGAGCGGCGCCGACGCCCGCGTCGCGTTCGGGCCGACGCTCGTGTTCCCGGGCTTACACCCCGGCGAACGCCTGAAGCGGAGGATGCACATGCCCCCGCGGGCGACGTTGCTGGCCGACGACGGGACGCCGCTGGCGCAAGGACGGCACCGCAGCTCGCCGATTCCCGACGTGGCCGGCGAGATCGTCGGCCGGCTGGGCCCGATTCCGGCCGCCCAGGCCCACGCGTACGCGGCGGAGGGGTATCCGCGGCACGCCAGGATCGGGAAGGACGGGCTCGAGCGGATCTTCCAGCACCAGCTCGCCGGCACGCCGGGCGGCACGCTGCTGGCCGGTCATCGCGTGCTGGCGACGGCCGCCGCCGTGCCCGGTACGACGGTCAAGACCACGATCGACCCGGCGCTCGAGCGAGCGGCGATCGCCGCCATGGGCGGCCAGCACGGCGGGGTCGCGGCGATGGATCCGAGGACCGGCGCCGTGCTGGCGCTGGCCGGCGCCGCCTTCTCCGCGGCCCAGCCCCCCGGACCGGCGATGAAGATCATCGCCGCCACCGGCGCGCTGGAGGCGGGGCTCGTCGAGCCCTCCACCACGTTCCCGTTGCGGCTGGCCGACGTGGCGGCCACGATCGCGATGGGCGGGCGCCGGCCGATCCCCACCCTGCAGTTCGGCCAGCCGCCGCACTTCGTCCCCGTGACCAGCCGGCGCGTCGCCCGTCGGGTCGAGCAGATGATGCTCGCGGTCGTGCAGTACGGGACCGGGACCGCGGCCGAGATCGCCGGCGTCCAGGTCGCCGGCCAGACCGGCACGGCCGACCTGACCGACACGTCCGCCCCCGGGGCGTCGACGGCTCAGAACGCCGACGCCTGGTTCGTCGGCTACGCGCCGGCGGGCTCACCGACGATCGTCGTCGGCGCGCTGTTCCCCAACCAGAGCGCCGCCGCGGCGCCGGCCGCGCGCGAGGTGCTGGAGGCCGCCCTCCACCGTTAGCCGGTCTCAGGTGGCGCGGTAGACGGCGCCCTGGACGATCGGGTCGAGGGGACCCTCGGTCCAGGTCGCGAGCGCCTGACCGGTGGGGCCGAACGCGACCGTGAGGTCCGAGGCGAAGTCGCCCTTGGAAACCTGGTGGGGGGCGCCGAACAGCTGAGAGCGCGCGCGGCGCACCGCGGCGAACACGTGGCCGTTGCGGATCCAGGCGATCAGCGCGGTCCCGTTCGGACCCACGGCGACGACCGGGTCCTGGGAGGGATCGATCTGGCCGAGCGACTGCGGGTTGTCAAAGGTTCCGCGCGCCAGACGCACCACGACGCGGACGCGACATGAGCCGTCGGACTGACAGCCCTTCCACGCGAGCTCCTGATCACCCCCTTGATCGCCGGCGAATGCGAGCCCGGCGGCGATCTCGCCGGGCAGCGAGAAGTCGCGCGGACGGAACCCCTTGCCGGCGTCGGCGACCCCGACCTGGGCCTGGAAGGCGTGGTTCTTGTCCGACCAGCTATCGATCCAGGCCAGCGTCGGCGTCGACGGACCCGGGGCCACCGCCACCTGCCCGATCCCGTGATTCGCCGCCACGGTCAAGACCGTCCGCGGCTTGCCGGGCACGGTGCTCGACGTCCCCTGGGCGAGCACGAGCTGGTGCGGAGGGTCCCCGGGAATCGTGTCGTCGGAGGACCAGACCACGGCGCTGCCGCCGTTGTGCAGGAGGGTGGCCGCCATCGCCTGCGTGTAGGTGTTTCCATTGGCGAGCTCGTGAACGACGGTGAACTTGTGCCCGTCGGGCGACAGCGAGACCCAAACCCCGTGGTAGCCGGCGACGACCGCCAGCAGTCGCGTGCCGGCCAGCGGCAGGAGCGCCCCGAGGGTCGCGCCGGTCAGGGTCCGGACCAGCGTCGGACCCGACTTGAACTTGTTCCCCTGGATCGCCTGCACCATCGCCGAGCTACAGCAGGACGAACCGCTGCCGCTGTTGGCGGTGAGCAGCTCGACCGTCGACCCGTCGAACGCGGTGGCCAGCACCACTTGCGCGTTCGGGATCTTCCGCGGCCGCGACAGTCCGCCACCCGCGGATCGCACCGCGATGTAGCCATTCGAGTGTGACGGTTCGTCGGCGTTCTCAACTCCGTACGCGATGGCCGCCGACCCGGTGCTCGAGAAGCCGATCATGCTCGGGATGATGTCGAGCGACTGAGGCGAGGAGACGGTGAATGGCCGGCCCCAGCTCGCGGCGCGGCTCGTGGCGGGGAGGATCAGGGCAAGCGCGACGAGCATCGCCGCGAGGGCGCTCCGCTGGAGGTTCATGCTTGCCTTAACACGGAGACAAGGGCGTCGATTCCGTGCGCGGACGAGTTGAGCTGAAGATTGGACGGCGATAAAGGCACCCCCTCGGGGGGCGGGTCGGCCAAGGCGCCACCGATGGTGATCCGAGGCGGCGCGGGCCGGGAGGGGTCGGGTTACAGGTCGAGCGAGATCGTCGAAGGCTTGGACGCGCCCTGGGCGTAGATGTACAGCGTCAGTGGCCGGTTCGAGTAGACGATGTCGCTCAGCTTGAACAGCAGGAGCGAGCCTTGGGTCGGACCGTTGGCCGCGGGCGTGTCCAGTTGGGGTTGGGTTTCCGAGGGCTGGAGGGTGATTTCTCTCCAAGCGTACGGGTTGACCGACGTGTCGAGCTTCAGTGGGTAGTACTTGTTGCCTTGCGTGTCCACGATCACGAAGGAGGACTCAGGAGGGGTGGTCTGTGGCTGGTTGGTCTGATTCTTGGCCCACAAGAACACGCCGTACCAGAGCTGACCGGGGCCGGGCTGGGTCGTTCCCGGCGGCAAGCCCGTCAGATACTGCATGTCCTCGGTGTCGTACTGGTTCAACTCTCGCGAAAGCTGGAGCTGGTAGGTGATCGCGCCGGCGTTGATGTAGACGCCGTTGTTGTTGGCGTCGGCGACCGTCTCGGTGGCCTGGTCGACGCCGCAGCCGGCCAGCGCCACGACGCACGCCACGAGCAGGCCGAAGGTGATGATCCGGTGTCGGCGGCGGCTCACGAGCGCGAAAGTCTACCCGGGGCGTCAGCCCCCGGCGACCGTCGCCCGCCGGCCACGGTCACGATTCTCCTCGAGGATCGTGCGCAGCCGGCGCATCGCCTTGGCGGTTTGCCGGCGCGTCCAACGGTTCCCCCCCAGCGCTTCCATGATGTGGTCCGAGGGATACACGGGCACGGTCTCGAGCGTGTAATCGACCTTGGTCGTTCCTCCCGGCCCGGGCGACAGCGTGTAGGTGCCGAGCATCCGGATGCGGTTGTACTTGCCGCCCCGGCCGTGCTCGACGATCCTGAACGGAGGCTGCACGTCGGCGAGCGTGAAATCGGCCCAGGCAAACCGGTTGCGAGGCGCCTTCATCCGGAACCGCGCGCCGGCCCCGGTGCCGTAGGAGTCCTCCCGGGTCAAGTGCCAGTCGACGAGGTAGTGATCGGTGAACTCGGCGTGGTTGGCGATGTCCGCCAGATACTCGAACACCTCTTCGCGAGGTCGGTTGATCGTCGCCGAAACGGTGAACGGGTCCACGGCCCGGATTCTATGGCGGTGAGGTCAGCTGGAGCCGTCCGATCAGCCGTCGCTCGGCGAGCGCCGCTGATCGATCACCCGCATCGTGTGCCCGAACTCCGGGCCGTGCATGAGGCGGGTGTGTGAGGGAACGTGGCGGGCGCCGACCCGGCACAACTCGCAGAGGATCTCGCCGGAATCGAAGACGTAGACGCGCTCGCCGATCAGCGGCGTGCGACGACAACGGCGGCACCGCTCGAACTCGGCGGCCCGCTCGTCGACGCCCCGCCGCAACATCGCGAGTTCCAGCTCGGGCATGTCGCGGACTGGCACAGTTGGCTGCATTCCCTCAAGTTCGGCGGCCCAACCGCCGTTCCTGCGTGGCCCGTAGACTGCGCGTGCGTCGGTCCAGTTTGGGGTAGTTCGATCTTTAGAGAGGCTTTGACGCGCAGGCTATTATGGCGGGGCCTGCTTAGACAGCGCGGCAAGTCTGCGAGCCCGTAACAAGGAGAACCCCCTCCATGAAAGCTTGGACGTCAGGCAACGTTGCGGGGACCGGAACGTTTCGTTGTACCGACTGCGACTATCCAGTATCTCTGGATGCTGTCGACGAACTGCCGACGTGCCCTAACTGCGGAGGCACTGAGTTCGTCCGCGCATCGCTGTTCACCACTGCCCAAACCAGCATCGTCGAGATGCCGAACGACGCTGACGATCAGACCTGGCTCGAGGAGCTGCGGGAGGGGCTGGGCGAGCCCGGCCAGTATCTCGCCTATCGGACGCCGAACGACGAGATCGTCACCTTCGCCCTGCAACGCGAATGGACGCGCGTGGGCCGCAGCCTCGCGGCCGACATTCGCTTCGACGACCCCACCGTGTCGCGGCGGCACGCCCTCATCGTGCGCCAGCCGGACGGGTTGCGGGTGCTCGACGACCGCAGCCTGAACGGCGTGTTCGTCAACGGCGAGCGCGTCGAGTGGAGCACGCTGGCCGACGGCGACGAGATCGTGATCGGCCGTCATCACCTGCACTTCATCGACGTACCGGCGATCTCCGGGATGCGCTACAGCCATGCCGGGGAGCGCTCGGACGAGCGCGCGCAGCGGACCACGGCCGGCTGACGCTCGGCTCGCCCACCGGCGCCTCGGGATGCGGCCGAGGCACGGCTATAGTGGCGCCCGAATGGCAATCATCGCGGTCCTCTCTCAGAAGGGGGGGACGGGCAAGACCACTGCCGTCAGGACCCTCACCGACGTCTTTCGCCGGATCGGTCTGCGGGTGCTGGCCGTCGATCTCGATCCCCAGGCCAACCTGTCCGATTACGTTGACGTCGACCCCGCGGCCTCACCGACGATCGGCGATGTCCTGTCCGGCCGAGCCGAGCCCCGCGAGGCGATCCACGACGGGATCATCCCCGCGAACCTGGGACTGGCCGAGGCCGAGCTCGCGCTGGGCGGGAAGATGGGACGCGAGCTGACGCTGAAGCGGTCGCTGCGAGAGTGCAAGGACGACTACGACCTGATCCTCATCGACTGCCCGCCGTCGCTCGGGTTGCTGACCGTGAACGCGCTCGTGGCCGCGGACTACGCGCTGCTCTCGGCCGAGGCTCAGTACTTCGCGCTCCAGGGCGTGGAGCAGGCGCTAGAGGTGATCGAGCTGGCGCGCGAGAGCCTCAATCCCGGGCTCGTCTGGTTGGGCGTCGTGCTGAACATCGCCGACATGCGAACCCGGCACTCGCGCGAGGCGTTTGACTCGCTGCGCGAGCATTACTCGGACAAGTTGTTCGACACCACGATCCGGGCCTCGATCGCCTATGCGGAGTCGGCCGAGCGCGCGGTGTCGATGCTCGACTACCGACCGCACCTCGCGCTCGACTACGTCGATGTCGCACGGGAGCTGCTGCGGCGGCTCGGTCTCCAGGACCGCCTACCGCGGCTCGAGGCGCTGTCGCGCGAGCTCGTGCCGGCCCGGGCCAGCGTTTCTTAGCCGGGTCTTCGGGACCTGCGCGAGACTCCAGGCTGTGGCCGACGCAGCTAGGCGGCCACAGCTTCCCGTCGCGCGAAACCGCCCGGATTCCCGGGCGGTTTCGCCTTTTCACACCGAACGCTGGTAGGAGCGCAAGGCCCGCGGCGGTTACAGCTCGCGCACGTCAGCTCCCTGGGGCTCGAACGGCACTCGCGCCACCCTGGCCCAGCCAGCCGTCTCGCGGGTCAGGGTCTCGACGATCTGGCCGGTGAGCTCATACCGGCACCACACGAGCACGGTCGGGCCGGCGCCCGAGATCGTGGCCCCGAGCGCGCCGAGGCCCGAGGCCCGTTCGAGCAGCTCTGCCGAACGCGGATACAGCCGGGCTCGGAACGGCTGGTGGAGACGGTCGTCCAGTCCCGCGGCGATCAGATCCCAGTCGCCCTGGGCCAAGCCGAGCGTGAGCATCGCGGCATGGGCGGCGTTGAAGGCCGCGTCGGCGAGCGGGACCGCCTCGGGCAGCGCCGCCCGCGCCTCCGAGGTGGCGACCCCGTCGGAGGGCACGACGATCACCGCCTCGAGCCCGAGCGGCGGCTCGAACCGGTGGACGCGCGCCCCGTCGCAGATCACGAACCCGCCCTCCAGCGCCGCGGCGACGTTGTCGGGGTGGCCCTCGAACGCGATCGCATGGCCGAAGACGTCGGCATCGAGCTCGAACAGGTGATCGGCCGCCAGCAGCCCGCCGACGATCGCGGCGGCGCTCGAACCCAAGCCGCCCGAGAGCGGGATGTCGGAGGCGATCCGGAATTCGAACCCGTCCGCGGGGTGGAGCCGCTCGAACGCGCGCACGACGAGGTTGGTGCGGTCGCGCGGGACGTCGAGCTGGGTGCGGACAGCGAACGCTCCCGTCTCCACCACCTCGAGCTCGAGGTGAAGGGCCAGCGCCGCGGCCAGGACATCGAAGCCGGGCCCGAGGTTGGCGGAGGACGCGGGGACGCGCACCAGCCGCCGGCGGGCCAGCGTCACCCGAGGACCGCTTGCTCGAGCGCGCCGATATCCGGCTCGCAGGGAAGCACCGCGCCAGCCTGCGACAGCGCCACGTCCGGGTCTTTCAGTCCGTGGCCGGTGAGCACGCAGACGACCCGCCGCGCGCCTCCGGCTCCGTGCGCGAGCAACCCGGCCACGCTGGCGGCCGAGGCCGGCTCGCAGAAGATCCCCTCGGTGGCCGCGAGGTAGCGGTAGGCGGCGAGGATCTGCGCGTCGGTCACGGCGCGGACCGAGCCGCCGGAGGAGGTCATGGCGTCCATCGCGTCCTCCCAACGGGCCGGATTGCCGATGCGGATCGCGCTCGCGACCGTCTCCGGATGGTCGACTGGCGCGCCGTGGACGAGCGGGGCCGCCCCGGCGGCCTGGAAGCCGACCATCCGGGGGTGGGAGCCGAGCTCGCGGAAGCCTCGCCAGTAGGCCGTGATGTTGCCGGCGTTGCCGACCGGGATGCACAGCGCGTCGAGCTCCCCGTCGAGCGCCTCGACGACCTCATAGGCGGCGGTCTTCTGGCCCTCGATCCGGAACTCGTTGACCGAGTTCACGAGCGCGATCGGATGGCGCTGAGCCAGCTCGCGGACCAGCGCCAGCGCCTCGTCGAAGTTGCCGCGCAGCGCCACTACGCGCGCGCCATGCATCAACGCCTGGGCCAGCTTGCCGGTGGCGATCTTGCCCTCGGGGACGATCACGGCCCCGCGTAGACCCGCCCGCGCGGCGTAAGCGGCCGCCGACGCGGCCGTGTTGCCGGTCGAGGCGCAGACGACGGCCTGGGCGCCTTCGCGCACCGCGGCGGAGACCGCGCAGGTCATGCCGCGGTCCTTGAAGGAGCCGGTCGGGTTGGCGCCCTCGAGCTTCAGCCAGACCTCGGTTTCCGCGCGCTCGGAGAGGCGCGGCGCGTGAATCAGCGGCGTGTTGCCCTCTCCCAGCGACACCACCGGGTCGCCCGGCGCGAAGGGCAGGCGGGCGCGGTAACGCTCGATCAGACCAGCCATCGCGCGGAGGATGGCAGAGCGGTGAATGCGGGGTGCGATCAGGCGACGTCCAGGACGACCTTGCCCGTCGCCCCGCGGCCGTCAATCACCTTCAGCGCGTCGGCGGCCTGCTCCAGCGGGAAGCGCGCCCCCACGATTGGCCGCACGAAGCCCGCGTCGATCAGGCGGCCGACCTCCTCGCCGATCTCAGCGGCGAGCGCCGGCCTGGACATCACGTAGCCGCCCCACCCGGCGCCGATGACCTCGGTGTTCCCCAACAACAGGCGGTTGACCCTGACCTCGGGAATCGATCCGCCGGTGAAGCCGACGACGATCACCCGGCCGCCCGCGCGCAGCGAACGGATGCTGTCGGTGAACCGATCCCCGCCCACGGGATCGAGCACGATGTCGACGCCGCCGTCGGTGAGCTCCTTCGCCTGGTCCTTCCACGGGCCGTCGGAGCGCACCACCTCGTCGGCGCCGGCGTCGCGGGCCACCTGCTCCTTGGCATCGGTCGAGACGACCGCGATCGTCCGCGCGCCAAGTCCCTTGGCCACCTGCAAGCTCGCGGTCCCGACGCCGCCCGCCGCGCCGTGCACGAGCACCCATTCGCCCGTGGCGATGCGGCCGCGGAGCTTCAGGGCGAAGTAAGCCGTGTGGTAGTTGAGGATCAGCGCGGCGCCTTGCCCGTAATCGAGCTCGTCGGAGAGCTTGAAGCAGAAGTGCTCGGGCGCGACCGCCGCCTCGGCCCAGCCGCCGAGCATGCAGAAGGCCGCCACGCGGTCGCCGGGCTTGACCGCGGCGCCGTCCGAGGCGGTCCGCACCACTCCGCCGACCTCGCTGCCGGGAACGAATGGCAACGGCGGTTTGAGCTGGTATTCCCCGCGCGTCTGCAGGACCTCGGGGAAGGAAACGCCGGCGGCGTGAACGTCGATCAGAACCCCGCGTCCGGGGGTGGCTGGATGCGACGGCTCGGGCTCCGGGATGTCGACCAGCGCCAGCGCCTCGTCGGGTCCGCTCAACTCGGTGATTTGCATCGCCCGCATCAGCGCCGCACCCTATCCGAACTCTTCCTCCAGGACCCGGATCGCGCGCGGCGCCCCGCGCAGCACGGGCAAGCCCGCGATGTCCTGCATCGCGGCGGCGAAGCGCGACTCGAGCACCGGATGCACGACCATCACCAGCCGGGCCTGCTCGCCGAGACCCTTCTGCACGACCGATTTGACCGACACCGCGTGGCGGGCCAGCACCTGGGCCACCTCCGCCAGCACGCCGGGCTGGTCGGCGACCTCGAGGTGGAGATAGAAAGCCGACACGACGTCCTGCACGATCGGCAGCGAGGCCGTCGTCGGCGGCGTCGAGGCCGGGGGGATCATCGCGCTGATCACGTCCCCGAGCACCGCGCTGGCCGTCTGCGGGCCGCCCGCGCCGGGGCCCGACATCGTGATCTCGGTAATCGACTCAGCCTCGACCGTGACCGCGTTGAACGGGCCGCTGACCGACGCCAGCGGATGGCCGGGATACAGGAAGGCCGGATGAACCCGCACCGACAACCCGGGGCCGACCCGCTCGGCGGTGCCGATCAACTTCAGGCCGAGCCCAAGCTCGCGCGCGTACTCGAGATCGTCGGGCTGGATCTGCTCGATCCCCTCGTAGCGGACCTGGTCGAGGTGAACCGGGGTGTCGAAGGCGAGCCGCGCCAGGATCGCCATCTTGGCGGCGGCGTCGCGCCCGTCGACATCCTCCGAGGGATCGGCTTCGGCATAGCCGAGCCGCTGCGCCTCGGCCAGCGCGGCGGCAAACGTCATCCCGGACCGCGCCATCTCGGTGAGGATGAAATTGGTGGTGCCGTTGACGATCCCATGGACGCGATCGATCGTCGCGCCGGCGAGCGACTCCTGCAGGACGCGGATGACCGGCACGACGCCGGCGACGGCGCCCTCGAAGCGCAGCTGCACGTCGTGCGCACGGGCGGTGTCCCACAACTCCTCGCCATGTTGCGAGAGCAGCTGCTTGTTGGCCGTCACGACGTGGCGCCCGGTCCGCATCGCGCGGAGCACGTACTCACGCGCCGGCTCGATCCCCCCCATCAGCTCGACGATCAAGTGCGAGTCCGCGAGGATCCGATCGAAATCCCCCGTACGGCGGGTCAGCACCCCCGCGAGCACCGGCCGCAGGCCGGTGAGGACCTCGATCCGCGTCGCCTGCTCGGGAAGCAGCCGGGTGAACGCGCCGCCGACCGTGCCGTGGCCCAGCAACCCGACCCGAAACTCGCGCTCAGTCGAGGTCACGGGCGGCCAGGTCGTCGTAGGTCTCGCGCCGGACCACGACGCGCGCGTCGCCGTCGCGGCAGAAGATGACCGGGGGGCGTGGAACGCCGTTGTAATTGTTGGCGAGCGAGAAGCCGTAGGCGCCGGTGACCGGGGTGGCGAGCACGTCGCCGGTCTTCGGCGCGGGCAGCGCGATGTCGCGGGCGATCACGTCTCCCGATTCGCAATGTTTGCCGGCCAGGTTGCAGGTGGCGGTGGCCGGTGCGCTCATCCGGCCGGCCAGCACCGCCTCGTAGACCGAGCCGTACAGCATCGGCCGCAGGTTGTCCGACATGCCGCCATCGACCGCGACCCACGTCGAGACGTTGTGCTTGACCGTCTGGACCGTGTAGAGGGTCACGGTGGAGTTCGCGACCAGCGCGCGTCCCGGCTCGAGCAGCAGCCGCTTGCCCTCACCGATCTGCTCGTGCAGAGCATCGACGAGGGTCGCGACGTATTCGTCGATCGACGGCGGCTGCTGGGCGGCGGTGTACGCCACGCCGAGGCCGCCGCCGAAGTTGTAAACCGGGAAGTCGCCCAAGGACGCGAGCGCCGCCACCGCCGCGCGGAACGGTTCGAGCTCGAGCAGCTGCGAGCCGATGTGGAAGTGCAGCCCCACCAGCTCCAGGTGGAGCGCACCGGCGACCCGCTCGATCGCCATTGCCGCTTCGCTGACCGAGAAGCCGAACTTCGAGTCCGCCTGGCCGGTCGAGATCGCGTGGTGGGTGTTGCCGGCCACGCCCGGGGTCACGCGGATCAGCACTTCCTGACGGCGGTGGCGCTGGGCGGCGAGTCGCTCCACGCGGTCTAAGTCGTCAAAGGAATCGAGCACGATGTGGCCGACTCGGGCGGCGAGCGCCTCGCGCACTTCGGTCTCCGACTTGGCGTTGCCGTGGAGGTAGATCCGGTTGGGATGGAACCCGGCTCTGAGCGCCAGCGCGAGCTCCCCGCCCGAGGCGACGTCGCACGCCAACCCCTCCTCGGCCAGCACGCGATAAACCGCGGTGCAGGGAAACGCCTTGGACGCGAACAGCACGTCCGAGTCCGGGTGGCGCGGGGCGAGCGCATCGACGAACGCCCGGGCCCGCGCGCGGAGATCGTCCTCGGCCACGACGTAGGCCGGCGTGCCGAATTCGCGCGCCAGCTCGATCGCGTCGCAGCCGCCGATCTCGAGGTGGCCGGCCTCGTTGATCCGGCTGCCCTGCGGGTAGACATGAGACAGTTGGGGGCTCGTCGTGGTCACGGCCGTGCAAACGATATTTCGTGCGGCGGCATGGGGCGCGGTTCGGGTGGGTGCGTGGGGTGATTACGATCAGACGATGAGCGTTTCCAGGCGTCTGCGGACGGTCGAACCGGTAGTGCCCACGGAGGTGGGCACCGAGTGCGGCCTCGCCTACTCCCTGTGGATGCCGCCGGAGGGCGGGCCGATCGCCGGCGGGGTGGTGATCCTCCACGGGGCCGGATCGGCCAAGGAGAGCCACTACGACTACGCGCGGCTGCTGCGCGCATCGGGATTCGCGGCGCTGTCGTTCGATCAGCGCGGGCATGGGGAGAGCGACGGGCCGATGGACGGGCGCGCGCTCGAGGACGTGGCGGCGATGGCCGAGCTGCTGCGTTCAGCGGTCGGAGATCCGGCGCCACCGATCGCGCTGCGCGGCTCGAGCATGGGCGGCTGTCTCGCGATCCTCGCGGCGCCGGTCGCCGACGCGCGAGCGGTGGTCGCGATCTGCCCAGCCAGCACCACCTTGATGCGGCGGTCGCTGAGGTCGGAGAAATTCACCTTCGATGCCGATATCCCCGCGCTCGAGGAGTTCCTGGCCGAGCACGATCTCGACACCGTCGTGGCGGCGCTCGACGTGCCGCTGCTGCTGCTCCACGCCGAGGGTGACGAGCAGGTGCCGGTTGCACAGTCGCGCGAGCTCGCGGGGGTCATGCGCCACCCGTCCAGCCGTTTGCTCACCGTGCCCGGGGGCCATCACCGTTCGGTGCAGCACGACGGCGAGCTCCAGGCGGTGAGCCTGCGTTTCATCGAGCGGGCGCTGGGGGCGAGGTAGAGCCGGCGCCCGCCGGGGAGAAATCTCCTCGGTCTCCTCCCGGACAATTCCTCACGTCCTCTCACAAATACGGTCCAAACTGCCTGCCAGCGAGGCCCAATCCGAGACGAGGGTTGTAAAGGCACCCGAGTTTGTCTCGAGAACAGGGCAAGATGGGGGCACGGAATGGAGGGGCGGGGTGGGCAACGGACTTGTCGCCCCCCTCCGACCAGTCGAGCCGACGAGGACGGTTGACCGATAATCCCGGCCGTGCTGCCTACGGTTGTGATCCTTTGCGGGGGCCGTGGCACGCGACTGCAGGAGCACACGCGCTCGATCCCCAAGCCGCTGGTCGAGATCGGGGGACGGCCGATCCTCTGGCACGTGATCCAGATCTACCTCGCCCAGGGATTCCGGCGCTTCGTGCTCCTGACCGGCTACAAGCGTGAGCTGATCGAGCGGTTCGTGACGCGGGAACGGTGGCCGGCGGGCACCGAGATCGCCTGCCTGGACACGGGTCTCGACACGCCGACCGGAGGGCGGCTGCGGCGCGCCGCCGGCGAGATCGGCGAGGACACTTTCTGCGCCACCTACGCCGATGGGGTTGCCGACATCGACCTCCACGCGCTGCTGGCCACGCACGTGGCCCACGGCGCCAAGGCGACGATGACCGTGGTGCGACCGGAGCTGCAGTTCGGCATCGCGGAGCTGAACGGCGACGGGGTGGTCCGCGGATTCGTGGAGAAGCCGCGGAGCGAGCATTGGATCAACGGGGGGTTCTTCTGCTTCGAGCCGGCGCTGCTCGCGTCGCTTAGTGACGACGACGTACTCGAACGCGAGCCGCTCGCCCAGCTCGCCGCCACCGGACAGCTGCGGGCGTTTCGCCACCAGGGGTTCTGGGATTGCCTGGACACCTACAAGGACGCCGTGCTCCTCAACGACCTGTGGGCGTCCGGGCAGGCGCCGTGGAAGCTATGGAAGTAAGCGATCACTCGTTTCTGGTCACCGGCGCCTACGGGTTGCTCGGCAGCTGGCTGGTCAAGGCCCTGCTCGACGGTGGCGGCCGGGTCACCGTCGTACGTCGGGATGCCACCGCTCGATCGCCCCTTAGCGCGCTCGGGCTCGAGCCCGCCCTCGATGTCGTCCACGGCGATATCTGCACCCCGGGCCTGGTCGAGCGGGCGCTGGTCGAGTACGAGGTCGACACCGTGTTCCACCTCGCCGCCCAGACCGTCGTGCCAACCGCCCTGCGCTCGCCGGTGTCCACGTTCGAGACCAACATCCGCGGCACCTGGACGGTGCTCGAAGCCTGCCGCCACCACGGCGCCGAGCGTGTCATCGTCGCCGCGTCGGACAAGGCCTACGGTCGCAGTGAGCTCCTCCCGTACCGCGAGACGCAGCCGCTGGCACCCGAGTTTCCCTACGACGTGTCCAAGGCAGCGGCCGACCTGATCGCGCGCTCCTACTGGCATTCGTGGCGGCTCCCGGTGGCGGTGACGCGGATGGCCAACCTGTACGGCGGCGGCGACGGCAATCGATCCCGGCTGGTGCCGGAAGCGGTCGCGGCGGCGCTGGCCGGCCGCCCGCCGGTCGTCCGTTCGGACGGTTCACCGGAGCGGGATTTCCTCTACGTCGAGGATGCGGTCGAGGCCTATCTCGCGATCTGGCGCGCGCTGGGGCGGGGGGAGGGGCACGGTGAGGCGTTCAACGCCGGCGGCGGCCGGCCCTACCGGGTGCTCGACGTGGTCACGCTGATCTGTCGCCTCGCCGGCTCCGACGTCCAGCCGGAGATCCGGGGCGATGGTACGCCCGCGGGCGAAATCGACCGGCAATGGCTCGATTACGGCAAGTTGCAGGCGCTCACCGGCTGGGAGCCGAGGGTCGCCCTCGAAGAGGGCCTGCGGCGCACGATCGCGTGGTATCGGGAGCACAAATAGCCGCCACGGACGGCGTCGGCGGGTCTTACGCGAACTTCGGAAATTGTTCAAAAGACGGATTAGTCGGTATGCGAACATGTATTCGTAATGCCACGCCCAAAGTCATTCGGTCGCGATAGCGGGCTCCAGGCCCGAATGCTGATGACGCTGTTCCTGCTTGGCCTCGTGTATGTCGTGCTGATCGGTGTGCTGATCGCGGCCGGCGCGGGCGCGATCGCAATCGCGGTGATCGCCGGGGTGCTGTTCCTGGTTCAGTTCTTCACCTCGGACAAAATCGCGCTGTACTCGCTCGGCGCGCGCGAGGCGAGCCCGCAAGAGGCCCCCCAGCTGCACGCGATCATCGAGCGGCTGTGCGTGCAGGCGAACCTGCCCAAGCCGAGGGTGGCGATCGCCCAGACCCCGATGCCGAACGCATTCGCGGTCGGGCGCTCGCCCAAGACCGCCACCGTGTGCGCGACCACGGGCATCCTCGACCTGCTCACCCCGGCCGAACTCGAGGCCGTGCTCGGCCACGAGCTGACCCACGTGGCGAACCGGGACGTGGTGGTGATGACGGTGGCGAGCTTCTTCGCCTCGATCGCCGCCTTCATCGTCCAGATGGGCTTCTGGGTCTCGCTCGACGATCGTGACGACAACGGGATCGCCGGGATCGTGGTGGTGCTGGTTTCGGCGGGCGTGTACGTCCTCTCCTGGCTGCTGCTGCAAGCGCTCTCGCGCTACCGCGAGTTCGCCGCCGACCGCGGCTCGGCGATTCTCACCGGCCGCCCGAGCGCGCTGATCTCGGCGCTGATGAAGATCAGCGGCAACATGCAGGTGATCCCGCAGCGCGATCTGCGCGCGGCATCCGGCGAGCTGGCGGCGTTCTACATCTTCCCGCCCAAGGCCAAGGCGACCGTCGCCACCTTGTTCTCGACCCATCCGCCGCTCGAGGCGCGAATCAAGGCCCTCCAGCGCCTCGAGGCTCAGCTCCAGGGCACCGCGTAAAGCCTGGTCGCTACCGAGCGGCGCAAACTAGGGCCCGTACGCGACAATATTGCGCTGATGGGGTTCCTCGACGTAATCACCGGACGGCGCAAGCTGGCCGGCCCGGCGCCAGATCGCCTGTTTGCCATGAGCACGGCTTATGTGACCCTGCAGACGGGCCTGAACATCACCTCGCGCGGCACCGCGGCGATCGTCTTCCAACCGCTCGCCACGGCCGACTTCGACTCGATCGTCAAGGACATGGAGGAGGTCGTGCGCGGCACCGCCGCGGACAGCGGCACCAAGGTCGAGTCGTCCGACGACAGCTACGGCTATCGCTGGCTCGTCCTCCGCGGCGGCGACTTCGACGACCTCGTGGTGGGGATCAACGCGGTCAGTGGAGCGCTGGAGACCGGCGGCTATGGCGATCGCGTGCTGTGCGCGGTGTTTGCCTTCGAGGACGAACGCAAGCGCCCCTTGTACTGGATCTACAACTACAAGCGCGGCTACTTCTATCCCTTCGTGCCCGCCCCGGGGTCCGAACAGCGCGACAACGAGCGCGAGCTCCAGCTCAACGCCCAGATGAGCAAGGACCTTCCGGTCGAGCCCGACCTCTCCCGCTGGTTCCCGCTCTGGGGTACCCCGCTGTAACCTGGTAATCGACCCTCAGCCGAGGATCGAGATCGACGCTCAGCGTCCGCGGGCCCTCAGCCCGGGATCAGCCCCTCGCCGGTGATCTCCACCTTGGCCTCCTCGAGCGTCGCATCGGGAGTCGGCAGGATCACGTCCGACCCGCCCAGATAGTCGTCCTCGACCGGCTTGGCGTTCACGTGGACGAACTCGACCAGCCGCCCGAACGCATCCTTGAACCTCGCGTCGTCGCCTTGGTTACAGGCGCTCAGGACCTCGTTGTCGAGCCTATTGAGCTCCTCTGCATCATCGTCGCCGAGCTCGTACTGACCCTCGGTGGCGATGCGGATGATCACGACGCTTCTCCGGGGGAGGCCGGCTCGGTTTTCTCGGCGCCGGTACTCGCCGGATCGCCCGCCGGGGCTCCCGCGCCGTCCTGCTCGGGCTCCGGCTTTCCCGCCCCGAGCGCGCCCGCCGGGGCCGCGGCGCCGAGCTCGGCCTTCATCTTCGCGAGGTCCGCGTCGACCTCGCTCGTACTCGAGAGCTGCCGGAGCTGGCGGTCGATGTCGTCCTCGCCCGGGGTGAGCGAGGTCAGGTCGTCGAATGTGCCCGACGCCTCCAGCTCGCCAACCGCGTCGGCGCGGGCCTTCATCTGCTCGGTCTTGTCCAGCGCTCGCTGCATGGCCAGCCCAACGTCCGCCATCTCTTCGCCGACCCCAGTTGCCGCCTCGGAGATCCGCACCTGCGCCTCGGCCGCCGAGTACTGGGCCTTGATGACTTCCTTCTTGGAGCGGAACTGCTCGAGCTTGGTGCGCAGCTTCTGCTCGGAGGCCGTCATCTGCTCCTGCTGCTGCTCGAGCTGGGCGACCTGGCCGTCGAGCGACTGTAGCTCGGTCTGGACGACGTTCTTGCGCTCCAGCGCGGTGCGGGCGAGATCCTCCTGGCCCTGGGCCAGCGCCTGACGGGCTTGGGTGTCGAGCTTGACGACCTGCTGCTGGAGCTTCTCCTCCTGCAGCTGGAGTCGCTTTTTCGACGTGACCACGTCGGCGATCCCCTTCTTGACGTTCTGGAGCAGCTCGATCTGCTTCTGGTAGCTGTAATCGAGCGTCTCGGCGGGATCCTCAGCGCGATCTAAGAGCTTGGAAATCTTGGCTTTGATTACGGTGGACATGCGCCCGGAAAGGCCCGGCATCGCATCCTCCTCTGCGGGTGGCTGGACGAGCACCACAAGCGTAGCGAGAGCAGGCGCTTAGCATGCTTTCGCGTCGCGCATCGGCGCTGCCGGGTCCATGCCTCGCTAACGTCCGCCGCGAGGTCCAATCCCGCCGATGGCCAAACCAAAGCTGATCGCTGCCCTCGCCGTCGCTCTCGCGCTCGCCGGGTGTGGCGGCACCACGACGAAGCTTATCCAGGTGCCGAACCCGTCCTCCGGGGTCCCCTCGACGACGAAGCAGGCAGGGCAGAAGCTCGGCTTCCCGGCCGTGGCGACCAAGAACACGACGCGCGTGGCCGGCGCCGACCCGATCGCCGACGCCGCCGGCGTGGCGCTCGCGGTGTACCCCTCCTCGGGCTCCGGGACCTACCCGCCGGTGGTGGCGCTGGCGCCGACGGACGACTGGGAGGCGGCGATTGCCGCCTCGGTGTTGATGGCGCCGCCGATCCGCGCCCCGCTGCTGCTGTCGGGTCCGTCCTCGCTGCCGACCGCGACCGCCGATGCGCTGAACACGCTGTCGCCGACCGGTTCCTCGTCGGTCGCCGGGGCTCAGGTCATCCGCATCGGTGACGTGCCGAAGCTGAGCGGCCTGCGCTCGGCCGCAATCGGCGGCGGAGATCCGTACACGCTCGCCGCCGCGATCGATCGCTTCGCCTCGGCGGTAAGCGGCAAGCCGAGCACGAGCGTCGTGATCGCCTCGACGGACCAGCCAGCGTATGCGATGCCCGCCGCCGCCTGGGCCGCGGAGAGCGGCGACCCGGTGCTGTTCGTCAACTCCAGCGGCGTTCCGGCGGCGACCGCGCAGGACCTGCTGGCTCACCAGAAGCCGCATATCTACGTGCTCGGGCCGCCCAGCGTGATCCCCAACTCGGTTCTCAAAACGCTCGCGAAATACGGGCCCGTGAAACGGGTCGGGGCCAGCGATCCGGCCTCGAACTCGGTCGCGTTCGCCGAGTACCGGGATCCCGCGTGCGTGTTCAAGCAACCGTGCGCGCATGTCCCGGGCAGCTTCGGCTGGGCGATGCGCAGCCCCGGCCACGGCTACATCCTCCTCAACCAGAGCCGGACGCTCGACGCGGCAGCCGCGGCGCCGCTCGCGTCCAGCGGCGACTATGGTCCCGAGCTGCTGATCGACAAGGCGTCTACGATGCCATCCTCGGTGCTGAACTTCTTCCTCGACTACGCGACTCCGGGGTACACGCAGGAGGGCCCCACGGCCGCCGTTTACAACCACGTGTGGGTGATCGGCGATGCCAGCGCGGTGACGGTCTCCGTGCAAGCGCTCGCCGACCGCGTAGTCGAGCCACAACCGGTTGCCAGCCAGCAATGAGCCAGGCCGAGAATCCCGCCCGACTGCGCCCCGACCACGAGGTGACGGTCGAGGACGTACGCCAGTTGATGGGGGCGTCCACGCCGCATTTTGCGCTCCAGCTGAGAACCCGGATCCGCGCCCTGATCCGCGGCCTGCCGGCCGATCACCCGGCGCGGATCGAGGGCGAGCGCGAGATCGAGCGGCTCGACGACCTGGCCTTTGACGGCGAGCTGCGCGGCCCCGACCCGGAGCCCGGACTGAAGCCGCTGCCGAGCGTCGGGCACAACATCCCCGACTGGGCGCCCGAGTCTTAGGTTAGGGTGCGTCCGGAAATTAGTTGTGGGAATTGACGCGTGGCTGGGCGTGACTGGCGCCGCCGGCTCGCCTCGATAATACCGGGAGTATTTGCGGGCGAGCCCGTGGCGCCAGGCGCGTTCAGACGCGCGTCAAAACCGCAAATAATTTTCGGACGGGCCCTTAGCCCGATTCCAGCAGCGCCCCGATCGCATCGTCGGTGAGCTCCGCCGTGCGGCTCCACGGATAGCGGGTCGCCCGCTCCAATCCCGCGGCGATCAGCCGGGAGCGCACCCCGTCGTCGCCGTCGACCGCCGCCACCAGCGCGGCCGTGAACTCGCCGGGCCGCTCGGGGTCGGCGAGCAGGGCGGCGTCGCCGACGGTCTCGGGCAGCGCGCCACCCGAGGCGGCGACGACCGGCACCCCGGCGGCCATCGCCTCGAGGCACGGGAGTCCGAACCCTTCGTAGCGCGAGGGCATCGCCAGCGCGAGGGCGCCGGCGTACAACGACGGAAGCAGCGCCTCCGGGATGTAGCCGAGCCGCCTCAGCGTGTTCCCCGGATCACGTAGGTAGCCGCGCTCCGAGCCCGCCGCCACGAGCTCGATACCCCGCTCGCGCAGCGCCGACGCCGCGTCCTGGAGCACGGCCAGATTCTTGCGCGCCGACGCCGTGCCGAGCGCGAGCACGTAAGGACGGTCCAGACCGTAGCGGCGCCGGGCGGGAGTCGGGTCGACGCCGGGAGCGAACCGCTCGTCGATCCCGTCCGGGATCACCCGCACGCGGTCGGCCCTGGCGCCGAGCAGCTCGATCAGCTCCCCGCGCGAGAACTCGGAGACCGTGATCACCAACCGCGCCCGAGCCACGAGCCGCGGCAGGAGGAGGCGCTGGTAAGCGACGTAGGGGCGCGAGAACGCCTCCGGATGACGGAAGGCAGCCGCGTCGTGGATCACGACGACGTTGGCGTGACCGAGCAGCGGCGCGAGGTTGGCGGGCGAATACAGCAGGTCGCAATCGCGGGCTTGGAGCGGCAGCACGGCCTGCTCCCAGGCGTGTCCGGCGCGGTGGGCGAGCCCCGGCGGCGGCTTGATCACGCGGTAGCGATCGGGCCGTAGCTCCGGGAGCCGCCGCGTCATTTCACGCGCGAGCCGCTCCACGCCGCCGATCTCGACCCGGGCCGCGGCGCGGGCGTTGATCGCGACGTACCCCGATCCGTTCCTCGCCACTCTGCCGCTCCAAGTACGTTTAAGTGCTCGCGTGAGCCCGAACCGGATCATCTCAGTGATTGGCCTCGGCAGAGTTGGCCTGCCGCTGGCCCTGTCGTTCGCCGACCGAGGCGTGCAGGTGCTCGGCGTCGACCACGACGCCGCGATCCTCGACTCGATCCGCGCACGACGGATGCCATTCGACGAGGCGGGCACCCAGGAACTGCTCGAGCGCGTCCTCGACGCCGGCCGCCTGACCCTGAGCGAACGGGCCGCCGACGCGGCGGAGGCGGACGACATCGTGATCACGATCGGGACGCCGTCGTTCTCCCACGTGGAGAGCGACCTCCGCCAGGTCCGGGCCGCGGTCGACGACCTGCTGCCCCTGCTCCGTCCCGGCCATGCGCTGATCCTGCGCTCCACGATCGCCCCCGGAACCACCGAGTTCGTGGCCGGCTACCTGGAGAAGCGGCGCGGGCTGCGGGTCGGAGAGGACGTGTTCGTGGCCCACGCGCCGGAGCGGATCGCCGCCGGACGTTTCCTGGAGGAGATCTCGACGCTGCCGTGCATCGTCGGCGGCGTCGGCGAAGCGTCTACCGAGCGGGCCGCGGCCACGTTCGAGATCTTCGGGGCGCCGATTGTCAGGACCACTCCGGTGCAGGCCGAGCTGGCCAAAATCTGGACCAACATCCTCCGCTACACGATGTTCGCGCTGCCGAACCTGCTGATGATGGATTGCGAGCGCCACGGCGCCAACGTGTTCGAGGTGATCGAGCTGATCAACCGGGATTACCCGCGCGGCGGCATCGCGTTGCCGGGAATGACGGCCGGCACCTGTCTGCGCAAAGACTTCGCGTTCTCCGAGGAACGGTCGAACTCGCCCGGCATGCTCCTGGCCGTATCGCGCGTGAACGAGGCCGTGCCGCTGTTCCTGGTCGAGGGCGTCAAGCGCCGGATCGGAAGCCTCGCTTCGCGCAAGGTGGCGGTGCTCGGGCTGACCTTCAAGCGTGACACCGACGACGAGCGCGACTCGCTATCGCCGAAGCTGATCCGACTGCTCGAACGCGAGCTGGCGGACGTGGCGGTCACCGATCCCCACGCTCGGACCCCGACCCAACCGCTCGCCGACGCGATCCAGGACGCCGAGGTCGTGATCGTCGCGACCAACCACTCGGAGTTCGGTGGCCCCGACATGCTGGGCGAGGTCGTCGCCACGGCCTCGGCCGATTGCCTGATCGTCGACCCGTGGAACGCGTTCGGCACGGCTCAAGTGTTCCTCTACGCAACCGAGTCGGCGGCGATGCTCGAGGCCTCGCGGGCGGCCTCGGAGGACCTTCGCGAGGTCCGGTGAACCGAGTCCTGGTGACCGGGGGAGCCGGGACAATCGGCTCCGCAGTCGTCCGTCGGCTCCTGCGGGATCCGGCGTGGGAAGTGCGGGTCACGGACCACCGCCGGGCGCCGAACTGGATGCGCCAGGCGTGCGAGATCCGGGGCGGCGACCTCCGCGAGCCCGCGGTCGCCGAGGACTCCATCGCCGGCTGCTCGCACGTGATCCATCTGGCCGCGATCGTGGGCGGGATCGCGAACTTCCACAAGCTCCCCTACACGCTGACCGAGGTCAACAACGCGCTCACCGGCGCCGTCATCCATGCGGCGGTCGAACTCGACGTCGAGCGCTTCCTCTACGTCTCCTCATCGATGGTGTTCGAGCGCGCGAGCGAGTTTCCGACCACCGAGCACCACCTGCTCGAGTGTCCCCCACCCCGCTCCGCCTACGGCTTCTCCAAGCTCGCCGGCGAGATCTACACGCGCGCCGCCCACGACCAGCACGGCCTTCCCTACACGATCTGCCGTCCGTTCAACGCCTACGGTCCCGGCGAGCTCCCCGATCCGAACGAGCCGGGGATCGCCCACGCGGTGGCCGACCTGATCGGCAAAGTGCTGACCGGCCAACGTCCGCTGCAGATCTTCGGCTCGGGCACCCAGACCCGCACCCTGACCCACGTCGACGACATCGCCGACGGGATCGTCTCGGCGATGGCGGCAGCCGCCGGCGAGAACGAGGACTTCAACATCTCGGCCTCCCGCGAGCTATCCGTGGCCGAGATCGCGAGGATCATCTGGGAGGCCTGCGGCCGTGATCCGGCGGAGTTCGCGCTCGAGTCCTTGCCGAGCTTCGACGTCGATGTCCAGCGCCGCTGGCCCTCGGTGGAGAAAGCGCGTCGCCGTCTTGGCTGGGAGGCCCGCGTGCCACTCGAGGAGGGGATCGCGGCGACGGTGGAGTGGCTGCGCGGCCGCGCGCTGGTGGGGGCCGAGGCGTGAGCGGCGCCCGCGCCCTGATCACCGGCGTGACCGGTCAGGACGGCAGCTACCTGGCGGAGTACTTGCTCGACCTCGGCTACGAGGTCCATGGCATGGTCCGCCGTTCCTCGACCGAGCGCTTTGACCGGATCGAGCACATCCGTGACCGGCTGACGCTGCACCACGGCGACCTGCTCGATCAACGCTCGCTGGTCGAAACGATCCGTGCCAGCCGCCCGGATGAGATCTACAACCTGGCGGCGATGTCCTACGTCGCCGCGTCATGGGTGCAGCCGACGCTGACCGCCGAGTTCACCGGTACCGGCGTCACCCGGCTGCTCGAGGCGACGCGCGAGGTGTGCCCCGAGGCCCGGTTCTACCAGTCGTCCTCGAGCGAGATGTTCGGCAAGGTGCGCGAGGTCCCTCAGAACGAGAAGACCCCGTTCTATCCGCGCTCGCCGTACGGCGTCGCCAAGGTCTACGGCCACTTCATCACGGTCAACTATCGCGAGTCATACGGGCTCCGTGCCTCGAGCGGGATCCTCTTCAACCACGAATCGCCGCGCCGGGGGCTCGAATTCGTCACGCGCAAGATCACCTGGCACGCGGCGGCGATCCGGCTCGGGCTGGCCTCCGAGCTCCGGCTCGGCAACGTCGCGGCCGAGCGCGACTGGGGCTACGCGGTCGACTATGTCCGAGCGATGCATGCGATGCTCCAGCAGGACGAGCCCGACGACTACGTCATCGCCACCGGCCAGGCCCACTCGGTCCGCGACTGCCTGGAGATCGCGTTCGACCACGCCGGCGTCTCGATCGACGATCACGTGGTGATAGATCCGACGCTGCTGCGGCCAGCCGAAGTGGAGCACCTGATCGGCGACGCCAGCAAGGCGCGGCGGGTGCTCGGGTGGGAGCCCGAGGTTGGTTTCGAGGAGCTGATCCGGATGATGGTCGAAGCCGACCTGGCGCTGCTCAAGCGCGAGCGGCGCCTGAGCCCTAGCCCGACCGGTCGAGGCTGAACACGCAGCCGCGCGTCTCGAGCTCCGCGAACATCTCGTCGGGCTCGATGCAACGTTCCGGCGGCAGCGCGCCGGTAGCGCTGAGCGCGCCTCGGGCGAGCAGGCGCACGGTCGCCGCAGCCGGCGCCGCAGTGGAGACGATCGAACCGCCGAGGCCGAAGTGGGGCGGGCTCAGCGCCCGCACCGTGACTGCCGCCCCCGAGTCGGCCGCGACCCGCACGATGTGCACCGAGACCGTCTCGGCGGACGGAGAAGCCACGTCCCGCGCCGCGGCGGCGACGGTCTCCGCGGACGCCCCGGCCAGCGCCTTCAACCGCTCGAGCAGCGCCGGTGCCAGCGACAGCCGGAAGCTCACCGCCCCGGCGCCGAAGCTCTCGCCGAACGTCCGCAGCTCGGAGTGCAGCGTGTAGATCGTCTCGCCGGCGCCAATCGGGTCGCCGTAGTCGACGATCCCGCCGTCGGCCATCGGCTCGATCTCGGTCGGCTGGCCGTCGCGCAGGACGATCGGGGCCAGCGTCAGCTCATCGACGAGCGTCTGGAGGGCGTACGGCGGCCGGAGACGACCATCGTCCACCGGCGCGCCGAGATCTCGGCCGCCGGCCATCACCTCGATCGACGCCGGCGTCTGCCCGTAAACCTCGGACAGGACGCGCATGCCGCGCCGCGCCATCAGGTTGGTCTTGCCGGGAGCCGAGCCGATCCCGAGCACGGCGAGCCGGCCGGCCTGCTCGAACTCGGACCCGAGCTCCAGCTGTTGCCCGGTCATCCAGTAGAGGCCGCCCAGATCGAGGTAGTGGCACCCGGCCTCGAGGCACGCCCGCATCGCCTCCAGGTTGATGCGATACGAGGCGGTATTGACCAACGCCCCCACGCCGGCCAGCGCCGCGCTGAAGGCCGCCTGGTCGCGAGCGTCGAGCGCCGCGGCGGATGCCTTCCCGGCGCCGTGTTTGTCGGCCACCGCCCGCGCCCGCTCCCCGTCGAGGTCGAGCAGCAGCATGCTTTCCACTTCGGGCGACTCGGCCAAATCGCGTACGATCGCTGGTGCGATGGTTCCGGCGGCCCCGAGGACCGCCACAAAGATAGGTGCTGATGCGTCGTTGTACATACTTGATTGCACCGTATCGTCCAAGCAGTTGGACATTCCGTATAAAGGGTTGTTAAACTTTGTGATGCAGCGGCGCCTTGCATGGCGCCAGTCACCTCCGTATTTTCTCCCGCCTGGTGGAAAGCGCAGCGATTCCAGCGCAGGACCAGCCCGCCGTCCCGGATTCAAGCCAACCGGGCGCGAAGGGCCTCAAGCCCGACGCGCTCGGCTACATATCCAACCTGGTCATCGCGATCGCGTCGACCGCACCGGCGTACAGCCTGGCGGCGACGCTCGGCTTCATCGTCGCGGTGGCGGGCGTCGGCGTACACGCCCCGGCGGTCCTGCTCGTCTCGTTCATTCCGATCCTGTTCGTCTCGGTCGGCTACCGCTTCTTGAACCTCGCGGACCCGGACGCGGGCACGACGTTCGCTTGGGTGACGCGGGCCTTCGGACCGCAACTGGGCTGGATCAACGGCTGGGCGATCTTCCTCGCCGACATCATCGTGATGGCGTCGCTGGCCGAGATCGCCGCCAACTACACCTATCTGCTGGTCGGTTGGCACGGGGGTTCCAATTCGAACCTCGCCCTGATCGTCGGCTCGGTGGTCTGGATCGCGCTGATGACCTGGATCTGCTACCGCGGGATCGAGCTGTCGGCCCGCGTGCAAACGTTCTTGCTCAGCCTCGAGATCTTCACCCTCGCGCTGTTCGTGGTCGTCGCGCTGGTGAAGGTCTACGCGAACAGCTCCGCGCCGGCGAACTCGATCCAGGTCTCGGCGTCGTGGTTCAACCCGTTCGACCTGAGCTGGGGGGCGCTGATCGACGGCGTCCTGCTCGGTATCTTCATCTACTGGGGGTGGGACTCCGGGGTCGCGGTCAACGAGGAGTCGCGCGATAAGCACCATGGTCCCGGCAAGGCCGCCGTCGTCTCCACCGTGATTCTGCTGCTGATCTATGTCGCGGTCACCGCCGCTGCCCAGGCGTACCACGGCACCAAGTTCCTGGCCGGCAACTCGAGTGACGTTCTCAACGCGCTTGGCACCAACGTGTTCGGCTCGCCCCTGGACAAGCTGCTGATCATCTGCGTCCTCACCTCGGCTTCGGCGTCGACCCAGACCACGATCCTGCCCACGGCGCGGACCACGCTGTCGATGGCGAAATGGAACTCGATCCCGTCGGCGTTCGGCCGGATCCACCCGCGTTTCTTCACCCCCACCTTCTCGACCCTCCTGATGGGTGGCCTGTCGACGGTGTGGACGGTCGCGCTGCTGGCCTTCAACCCCAACCAGGACGTGCTCGGGGACACGATCTCGGCCCTCGGGTTCGCCGTCTGCTTCTACTACGGGTTCACCGGCTTGGCCTGCGCGGTCTACTTCCGGCGCGACCTGCTCAAGAGCGCGCGCAACTTCTTCCTCGCCGGGGTGATTCCCGTCGTCGGCGGGCTGATGATGGGCTACGTGGCAATCAAGGCTTACGGCTACTACAGCACGGCGGGCAACAACTACTCCAAGCCGCTGGCGGGAATCCAGACGCCGATCCTGGTCGGTATCGGCGGCCTGATCCTCGGCGTCGTGCTGATGTTTGCCTCGTGGCCGTTCTACAAGGGATTCTTCAGCCGCCGCTGGTTCCAAGCGGCCGATCCGCAGGTCCTCGAGGACGACGCGTAGGGGCGCTGACCGGCGGCGATTCGCCGCGGTTCGACGGCTAGATCCCGGCGAGCTCGGCCACGCGATCGCGGTGCCACCGCGGATCGCCGAACGCGTGGGCGTTGGCAGTCGCCCGCTTGAGGAAGAAATGCAGGTCGTGCTCCCAGGTGAAGCCGATCCCACCGTGCACCTGGACCGCCGAGGCGGCGACCCTGAACCCGGCGTCGCCGGCGTACGCCTTGGCCATCGAGGCGGCCCGGGCCGCGGTCTCAGGTTCGTGGTCGAGCGCCCACGCGGCCCAGTAGGACAGCGAGCGCGCGCCCTCTACCTCGAGCAGCATCTGCGCGCAGCGGTGCGAGACGGCTTGATAGGAGCCGATCGGCCGGTCGAACTGCTTACGGTCCTTGGCGTAGGTCACAGCCATCTCCATCGCCCGCTGGGCGACGCCGACGTTCTCGGCCGCCAGGGCAGTGATAATCGTCGCGTAGGCGTGGCCGATCCGCCCGGGGTCGCCGGCGGCGAGCGGCTCGGCGGCCGCGCCCGACAGCTCGACCCGGTAAAGCTTGCGCGTGCTGTCGAGGGCCTTCTCGGGGGTCACGGTTAGCCCCTCCGCCCCGCTGTCGACCAGGTAGTGGCGACCGTCGGCGCCGGCCACGATCAGAAAATCCGCCGCTTGGGCGTCGGCGACGGCGATCTTCACCGCGGTGATCGAACCGTCCTGCGCCTCGACCTCCGAATGGTCGGGCGACCAGCCCGAGCCCTCGTCCCACACCGCCAGGGCACCGCGGAGCTCACCGCGAGCCAGCGGGGCCAGCCATCGTTCGTGCTGCGACGCGGTGCCCGCCGCGGTCAAGAGCAGCGCGGCACAGACGTCGGAGAACAGCGGCGAGGGCGCGAGGGCGTAGCCCATCTCCTCGGCGATCACCACCAGCTCGACCGCCCCGAGCCCCAAGCCGTCGTGCTCCTCGGGGACGATCACGCCCGGCCATCCGAGACCCACCAGCTCGTGCCACTGCTCGTCGGTGAAGCCGCGCTCATCGCCGGCCAGCTCGCGGACGGTGTCGGCCTTGTAGCGCGCCGACAGGAAGTCCCGCGCGGTGCGCTTGATCGCCTGCTGATCGTCGGTGAACTCGAAGTTCATCGGCCGTGCCCCCGAGACAGGAAGCTCATCGCATCCTCGGCAGCCCGAGCACGCGCTCGGCCACGATGTTCTTGAGAATCTCGGTCGTCCCGCCTTCGATCGAGTTGGCGCGGGCACGCAGGAAGCGGTAGGTCCAGCGATCGTCTTCGAGCATCGCCTGCGGACCGGCGATCTCCATCGCCGCCTCGGTCAGCGACTGGTTGACCTCCGACCAGTGCCACTTTCCCAGCGACCCTTCCGGTCCGGGCACCCCGTTGCGCATGATCTCGGTCAGCCCCCGGTAGGCACCCAGCCGCAGGACTTCGGACTCGATCATCAGCTGGGCCAGGCGCTGCCGAGTCACGGGGTCCTGGCTGGCCACGTTGCCGTCGTCGGCGCGAGTGCTGCGCGCATACTCCACGAGCTCGCGCAACGCGATCTGGACCCCCACCTGCAAGCCGAATGCGAGCGTGGCGCGCTCGTGCATCAGGGTCGTGATCGCGACCGCCCAGCCGTTGCCCTCGCCCCCGATGATGTTCTCATCGGGGATCCGTGCCTCCTCGATGAACAGCTCGTTGAACTCGGCCTCGCCGGTGATCTGCCGCAGCGGGCGGACCTGAACGCCGTCCTGGCGCATGTCCATGAGAAAGTACGTCAAGCCCCGGTGCTTTGGCACCTCCGGGTCGGTCCGAGCCACCAACATGCACCACTTGGCGTGGTGGGCGAACGTCGTCCACACCTTCTGACCGGTCACCACCCAGTGATCTCCCTCGCGCACGGCTCGGGTTTTCAGCGAGGCGAGGTCGGACCCCGACTCGGGTTCGGAGAAGCCCTGGCACCAGATCTCATCGGCGGACAGGATCGGCGGGAGGTAACGCCGGCGCTGCTCCTCGGTGCCGTGGGCGATAACGGTCGGTCCGCCCATCGCCAGCCCGAGCAGGTTGGCCGCCTCGGGCGCCCGAGCGCGAACTATCTCCTCGTTGAAGATCGCCTGCTCGACCAGCGTCGCGCCCCGACCGCCGTACTCGACCGGCCACGAGATGCCGGCCCAACCGGCTTCGTCAAGGCGGCGTTGCCACTCCCGACGGAACCTGAACCCCGCCTCGTCGCCGGGCGGCTGAGGGCCGGGATCGTTGGCCCGCAACCAGTCGCGCAATTCGTCGCGAAATGCCAGCTCGGCGGGTGACAGCGTCAGGTCCACGGGCGCCAGATGCTATCTGGCGCGCCCCCAGCGAGCGCGCGCCGGGGGCATCACCTCGTGATCAGCAGAGCAGCGCCGGGGAGGCAGCGCGCGCCGAGCTCAACGCGGACGTGATACCGGCCCGAACCCTTCGCCGAAGACCGCTCACACGCAAAGCGCGAAAGCCTGACGATCAGCCGCGCGTGCTGCGGGCCGGTGCCGTCGGGGTCGTAGCTCACGAGCTTGCTCACCGGATCGAACAGCAGCGTCGGGTTGCGGGTCGTGGCGACGGGATGGTGCCGCTCCTCCAGCGTCAGCTCGTTGCTCAGCAAGCCATCCCCGAAGTACTTCGCGCGCAGCACGACGCGGTCGCCCTTGCGGGGATTGAAGTCCGTGATGCGCTGGCTGTAAACCCGCCGCGGAGCCCGCCCCTGCCAGGTGGCGAACGGGACCCCCGTGAAAATGAACTCGTCCGCACCCTGTCCACCGGTAGCGACGTCGAAGCCAAACCGGGAGAACACGATCACGTTGCGCCCAGCGCCGGCGATCAGCCGCTCGTCGCCCGGGCCCGCGATCAGCGCGTCTCCGGAGCGCTCGCCCACGAGCTTCTCCGTCGTGCGCACCCCGGTCAGCGTCACGTGCGGCGCGGTCGCGATGGCGGTGGCGATGTTCTGGGGCACGGTCAGCGAATGGTCGGTGTAGAGCTTGTCGTGGCCGTGGCGAGCCAGGACGATGATGCTCTTGGTGGCGCTCTTCCCGAACACATGAAACGTGTCATTCCCAGTCCCGCCAAAGACACCGATGTGCTTGGTCCCGTGGACGTAGAAGGTGTCGTTCCCGCGGCCACCGATTAACGCGCTGTGGCTGTTAGGACCGGCGATCAGCACGTCGTTGCCCGAGCCGGCTCGGGCCTCGCCGCGCCCCGTGCCCGCCGTGATCGTGATGTTCCCGGGACCGCCGTACAGCGAGTCGTATCCCGGTCCGCCGACGATGTTGTCATTGCGCCCGCCCAGCACGACGTCGGTCTTGCCCTTGGCGATCAGCGTCTCGTCGGTGCCACCCTGGATGATGTTGAACGTCCCGGGGCTGGTCACCAACGTGTCATGGTCAGCCTTCCCGCCGACCATCAGCACCGAGCGGCCCTTGGCGACGATCCGCGAATGCTTCCTGTAGCGGCTCGCCCTGATCACGTTCCCCGGCACCTGTCGGCGGGCGCCGACGTCGGACGCGCTGGTGTCCGACGGCGTCGTGCACGGCGTGTCGGGATTGGAGGGATCGGTATCGACGACGTTGAAATACGCGCAGGTAACAATCGAGCCCAGGTCGGGATACCAGCTCGTGTCCGCGACACCGGTGCCGCCGAGGGCACTCGCATTCATCGAACCACTGCCGTCGAACCCCGCCCCGGAGGCGAACCCCGAAGGAAAGCCCGGACACGTGCTGGAGGACGTGTTGTAGCCCGCCATGCCCGACAGGAAGGCCTGCTCATAGGCATCGAAGTTGGGATCCTCGGCCGAGTCCCCGTTGGCTTCCGCCTGGGCGGCCATCTGCATCACGCTGCCATTCACGCTGCTGTCGCCGATCATGTAGCCGATGCACGGGTGGGCCGTGGCCGGGCTGTAACCGAGTACCCCTGGAGCCACGGTGGTCAAAGGCTCGGCGTTGCCGGTCTGATCGCCGAAGGTCAGGTTCGCGGTGTAGTTGAACTCCTGCGTGCCCGTGCCCTGGAAACCGTAGAGATACGTCGTGCCCCCGGGCTGGGTGGTGATCGAGGACGATACCGAGGTCTGTGAGGTCGTGCCGGTCTGTTGGGTGGACGCCGAGCTGAAGTTGTAGTCAGCGCTGACCTTGTCGTTGATCGGGCTGGCCGAGCTGCCGAACGTCACCGTATCGCCGATCTCATAGCCGGTGGTCGTCGTCGAGCTCTCCGTCGCGCCCTCGGAGTAGTCGAACGTGTAGTTCAGCGTCCCGGACGTGTTCGTCCCGTTGTACTGCTCTAGGTAGGGCGGATCGACGGACCCCCAGGCGTACGTCGTCGGTGGGGGATCGTCGGCTTCGAACGAGGTGACATCGGAGGAGATGTTCTCGAGGTTCCAGTTGGCGTCGTTGTTGATGTTCGAGCAGTAGGTCGTCGTCGTTAGGGTGAGCTCGCAGGCCCCCTGCAGCATCGGCAGGAGGTTGAAGACGCCGGCCGACGATTGCGCCGCCGTGGCCCGCGCGTGGTTGCTCGGGTCGGCGGAGCGCGCGCCGACGTCGGCCGCATCGGAGGCGGTCGCCGGGCACTCCTGCGCGGGGTCGACCGTCAGTTGCAGATCGTAGGGAGCCCCCTCGTAGGAGACCTGCGACCAGCCCATACAGAACAGCCCATCGCCGGAGGCGCCGCTCAGCACCGGCGAAGCCGGGTACCAGACGTTATACGGTGGCGTCCCCGATTGGTCGGCGTTTTGGACATACACGAGCTCGTTCACCGTGTTGTGGTAGAAGAGCTCGATATTCTCGAGGTTGCTCCAATCGGGGCCGCTGCTGAGCAGGTTGTCCTGACCTGATGATGTCGGGACGGTCCAGTCACCGCCCGGTTGCTGAACCTCGAGCTGAATGTGCTGGTGGGCGTTCTCGCTGTCGCTGCTACAGCTGGTGTCGCTCCCGGTCTTGATCGAGCTGTAGTAGCTGAACGTCGAATGAGCGGCGACCACATCGTCGTCGCCGAAATCGTCGGTGTTCCAGCACGACGACTGGCCGGACACCGCCTGCAGGCTGACGGCGAAGCTCGTGTTGTTGACGACCTGCGTATTTACGGCAAGCGACGCGAACGCCGTCGAGGCCAGTGCGCAGAACGCAAGCGCCGTGCCTATCAAGGCCAGCGCAAAGCGACTGAAACTTGTCGAAAACCCCTGATTCACTTGCATACCCGTGCCGGGCGGCCACGCGACCGGCGAGCTAGCACGATATATCGAACCTCGTCTGGCTGTCAATCGTGAGGCCGGCTCGCCGTCCTCAGACGGAGGCGATGCGGCATCACTTCGTGATCACGAGCGCCGCGGCGGGGAGACAGTGCACGCCGCGCACGACGCGCACGCGGTACTTGCGCAGGCTGTTGGCGGCGGAGTTCTCACACGCGAAGTTGGCGAGCCTGACGATCCGCCGGATCGACTGCGGGCCGGTGCCGTCGGGGTCGTAGCTCAGCAGCTTGGTCACTGGGTCGAACAGGAAGGTGGGATTACGCGTGGTGGCGACCGGGTTGCGGCGCTCGAGCAGCGTGAGCTTGTTGCTCAGCAGCTGGCGGCCGAAGTACCGCGCTCGGAACACGAGCCGGTCCCCGCGGCGCGAGTTGAAGTCGGTGATCCGGTGGGTCGAGAACCGCTTGGGCTCGGGCGCACGCCAGCTCGTGAACGGGATGCCGGTGAAGATGAAGCGGTCCGCGCCGCCACCGCCGGTGGCGACGTCGAAGCCAAAGCGCGCGAACACGATGTTCTGCGCGCCGCGGCCGCCGATCAGCCGCTCATTTCCGGAACCGGCGATCAGGGTGTCGCCGGAGTGGCTGCCGATCAGCTTTCTCGTCGTACGGACGCCAGTGAGCGCGACGTGGGGCGCGGTGGCGATGCCGATCTCGATGTTCTGGGGGATCGTCAGCGAGTGATCGGTATAGATCGTGTCCGTGCCCTGATTCGGAAGTTCGACGATGCTCCGGGTGGAGTTCTTGCCGAACACGTGATAGGTGTCATTGCCCCGGCCGCCGAACACGCCGACGTTCCTGGTTCCGCGGATGTAGAAGGTGTCGTTGCCGGCGCCCCCGAACAGGCCGCTGTGGCTCCTCGGGCCGGAGATGATGACGTCGTTGCCAGGACCGCCTTGGATCTCGCCCGTCCCCGTGCCGGCCGTGATCGTGTCGTTGCCGCGACCACCATAGATGCTGTCGTAACCCGGTCCGCCATGAATGCGGTCGTTGCCGGAGCCGCCGAAGATGACATCGGTCTTGCCCTTGGCGATCAGCGTCTCGCCGCCGGCCGCGCCGCGGATGATGTTGAACGTCCCCGGACCGGTGATCAGCGTGTCGTGATCGTTCTTCTCTCCGATCATCAGCACCGAGCGCTTCTTGCCGACGAGCCGCGAATGGTTGGGGTGCTGGCTGGCCTTGACCACGTTGCCCGGTACCTGACGGTGCCCGCTCGCGTCGGACGCGCTGGTGTCCGAGGGCGTCGTGCACGGTGTGTCGGGGTTCTCAGGATCGACGGTGATCTGGTCGAAGTACGCGCAGGTAACGATCGAACCCAGATCGGGATACCAGCTCGTGCTGGGAACGCCGGTGCCGGCAAGCACGCTGGCGTTCATCGAGCCGCTGCCGTCAAAGCCGGCACCCGACGAGAAGCCCGACGGGAATCCGGGACATTCGCTCGAGGACGAGTTGAAGCCCGCCATCCCCGACAGGAACGCCTGCTCGTAGGCGTCGTAGTTGGGATCCTCGGCCGAGTCGCCGGCCGCCTGCGCCTCGGCCGCCATCTGCATGGTGCTGCCGTTGACGTTGGAGTTGCCGATCATGTAGCCGATACACGGGTGAGCCGTGGTCGGGCTGTAGCCGAGGATTCCCGGCGCAACGCTCGTCAACGGTTCGGCGTTACCCGTCTGATCCCCGAAGGTCAGGTTGGCCGTGTAGTTGAACAACTGGGTGCCCGTCCCCTGGAAGCCATACAGGTACGTCGTGCCCCCCGGCTGGGTGGTGATCGACGACGACACCGACGTCTGGCTCTGCGTGCCGGTCTGCTGGGCGGCCGTTGTACTGAAGTCGTATTCGGCCGTGACCTTGTCGTTGATCGGAGTCAGGATGTCCCCGAAGGTGAGCTCGTCACCGACCGAGAATCCGTTGGTCGTCGACGAGCTGTCCGACTCCCCCTGGCCGTAACTGAAGGTGTAATTCAACGTGCCCGACGCGTTCGTACTGTTGTACATCTGGAGGCTCGCCGGACTAAGGGATCCCCAGGCGTACGTCGTCGGCGGAGGATCGTCGGCCTCGAACGAAGTCACGTCGGTCGAGATGTTCTCCAAGTTCCAGTTGGCGCCGTTATTGATGTCCGAGCAGTAGGTCGTGGTCGTGTCGAATAGCTCGCATGCGCCCTGGAGCATCGGCAGTAGGTTGTAGACGGCCGATGAGTCCGCCGCCTCGGCCTGCACGTAGTTCCGGTCACCTCGGGCGACGGCCGCCTTGGCTGCACCAACGGCCTGGGCGCCGGCCGTCGTGGTCGGAGGACCGTCCGCGGTCGTCGGGCAGTCCTGCTCGGGGTCGACCGTCAGGACCAGGTCATAGGGCTTCGCGTAGGACGACTGCGACCAGGAGAGACAGTACATTCCGTCCCCGGACGAGCCGCTCAGCACGGGCGAGGCCGGGAACCACATATCGGTAGGCGGTGGCCCTTCCTGGTCGGCGTTGTAGATGTAGAGATAGTGGTTCGAGGTGTTGTGGTAGAAGAGCTCGATGTCGCCCAGCTGGCTGTAATCGGGACCGCTGGTCAGCAGGTTGCCCTGACCACTGTCGACGGGTAGCGTCCATGTGCCGCTGGGCTGCTGAAACCACAGCTGGACATGGGTATGCGCATTGTCGCCGGCGTCGGCGCAGCTGTCGTTGTTGTCCCTGATCGAGCTGTAATACGTGAAGCTCGAGTTGGCCGCGACCGTATCGGCGTCGCCGAAGTCGTCGTTGTTCCAACACGACTCGTCGTTCGACACAGCTTGGAGACTGACGCGGTAGTTCGTGTTGTTGATCACCTCGGTATTTACGGCGATCGACGACGCGAGCGCCGGCGAAGCGAGAAGGCCCGAGAGCAGAACGCCGGCGACCAACGCCAGCCCAAGACGGCGCATCTTAGATAGCAGCCCCAGTACGAGAGTTGATGGGTAGTCCCTGATCCGCGGTCGGGCAAGCGTCGTGCTCGAACCCGCGAGCTTAGAAAATTATTAGAAACCCACCCGGCTGTCAATCTGCCTGGTCATCCCGGGCGATGACCAACCGCCGCCCGAGCTAGTCTCAGAAATCGTCATGGCCCATCCCCAAACGCGTGAAGGAATTCCCGGCAGCGAGCTCCCCGGCCCCTACCCCGTCGGCTCCTACGCCGCGCAGCTGCGCGAGCGGCTGCGCCAGTTCGCCCACGTACAGCTCGTCGGCGAGGTGTGGGGGTTCAGGCACGCGCGCACGCGGGTCTACTTCGAGTTGCGGGATGGTCGCGGCGCGCTGCCGTGCTCGATGTGGTCGGACGAGTTCGAAGCGCTCGACGTCCGCTTGACTGATGGTCTCCAGGTCGTCGTCGGTGGCGGGTGCGACTACTACCCCGGAAGCTCGTCGTCCTCGCCGTCGTTCACGTTCGCGGTTTCGGCGCTGCGGATCGCCGGAGAAGGGGATCTGCTCCTCCAGCTCGAGCGGCTGCGCCGGCAGCTACACGCCGACGGATGCTTCGAACCCCAGAAACGCCTGGCGCGACCTCTCTTGCCGCGGACGATCGGCGTCGTCACGGGGGAGCGCGGCAAGGCCCGCGACGACGTGCTGGCGGGCCTGCGCCGCCGCGGCTGGGCGGGCTGCCTGGTGTGGGCGTTCGCGCCGGTTCAGGACCGTCACGCCGCCCCCCGGATCGCCGCCGCGCTCCGGGAGCTGGCCGCGCTCGAGGCGGTCGAGGTGGTGATCGTCGCGCGCGGCGGCGGCTCGCTGGCCGACCTGTTCGCCTTCTGCGATGAGGCGTTGTGCCGCACGGTGGCGTTGCTGCGCGTCCCGGTCATCTCGTCCGTCGGCCACCACACCGATCGGACGCTACTCGACGACGTCGCGGCGGTGTCGTGCTCGACCCCGACCCACGCGGCCGAGGCCGCGGTCCCGATCGACTGCCGCGCGGCGCGGGCCGACCTGGCGGCCCACGCCCGTCGCCTGAACAACCATGGCCGCCGAGCGATCCTCGACCGCGCGCGATCCCTGAGCCACCTCTCCCGCGCCCCGGGCCACCACCTCGCGCGCCAACGCCGGCACCTCCACCAACTACTGCGCGAGCTGCGGGCGAGCGGCCGCAGGGCCCGCGCCTCGGGTCGCGAGCTAGCCGGCGTGCACCTGCTCGTTCTCGGCCGGACGGCCGCGCGCGCCACCAGCTCCGACGCGGTCCGCCGCCGGCGCGAGCTCGAGCGGCTGACGCTGGCACTGGCCGCGCACGATCCCGAGCGGACGCTCGCCCGGGGGTACGCGATGGTGACCGATGCGACCGGCGACCCGGTGAGCTCGACGCCGGCCGCACGCGCGGCGGTAGAGCTGCGCCTGCGCTTCTACGACGGCGAACTCCCCGCGCGGGTAACCGAGTGAACGAGCTCACCTACGAATCGGCGGTCAGCCGCGTCGAGGAGATCATCCGGCGGCTGGACTCCGGAGAAGCGGGGTTGCGCGAGACGCTCGACCTCGTCAAGGAGGGACGGGATCTGATCGAGTACTGTGCCGGCGAGCTCGAGGCGGTCGGGAAAGGACTCGAGGAGTTGCGACTGGAGGAACTTGTGGCTCGACTCGAGTCGGGCCAGAGTGAACAATGAATACCTTCGAACGACTGAGCGGCCTTCCGCTGACCGTCGAGCGCTACGAGCTCGAGGGCCTGCGCGCCAACGTTTCGAGCGGATTCGAGCGGCTGTCCACGATCGTCCATCTGCACGGCGGCGAGCACGAAGGCGTCGGCGAGGACGTCGTCTACGACGCCGAGGACCAGGTCGCCATGCAGGCGGCCGGCCCGGTTCAGCCGCTAGCCGGGCGCTACACGCTGGGCGAGTTCTGCGAGCTGATCGACTCGCTCGACCTCTTTCCGGTGGAGCCACAGCGGGACGTCTCGAGGCTGTACCGGCGGTGGACGTTCCACAGCGCCGCGCTCGACCTCGCGCTCCGCCAGGCCGGCGTCCCGCTCCGCGAGGCGCTCGGCCGGGAGGCCAGGCCGGTCACCTTCGTCGTCTCGCTCCGTCTCGGCGAGCCGGCCGCGTTCGAGCCACTCGAACGGCGTCTCGCGCGCTATCCCACGCTTCGCTTCAAGCTCGACCCGACCTCGTCGTGGACGCCCGAGCTGATCGCCCGCCTGGTTGCCACCGGAGCGGTCGACTCGGTCGACTTCAAGAGCCTGTACAAGGGAACCGTGGTCGACCAGCCCCCCGACCCGGTGCTCTACCGACGCGTCGTGGAGGCGTTCCCGGAGGCCTGGATCGAGGACCCCGACGTCGTCACGCCGGAGACGGCGGCGGTGCTCGCCGACGTTCACGACCGGATCACCTGGGACGCGCCGATCCATTCGATCGCCGACATCGAGGCGCTGCCGTTTCCACCTCGCATGGTGAATGTCAAGCCCTCGCGGATCGGCGGCCTGGCCAAGCTGTGTGCGACTTATGACTACTGCGCGGAGCGGGGGATCGGCGCCTACGGCGGCGGTCAGTTCGAGCTCGGCCCCGGGCGGGGCCAGGCGCAGTATTTGGCCTCCCTGTTCCACGCCGATACTCCGAACGACCTGGCGCCGGTCGGCTACAACGAGAACGACCCTGCGCCGGGACTCCCCCCGAGCCCCTTGCCGGCGGTGCCCACCCCGACCGGATTCCGCTGGGACGGCCGTTGACCACACAAGCCCTGAACGGTGCGGTCGCGCTCGTCACCGGCGCCTCGAGCGGGATCGGCGAGGCCACGGCTCTCGCACTCGCCGAGCACGGGGCCACGGTGGCGATCGCCGCTCGCCGCGGCGACCGACTGGAGGCGCTCGGCGAGCGGATCGGCGCCGGCCGGGCGCTGGTGATCGAGGCCGACATCACGGTCGAGGAGCAGGCGCGCGGCGCCGTCGAGCGCACGGTCTCCGAGCTCGGCCGCCTCGACGTCCTCGTCAACAACGCCGGCGTGATGCTGCTCGGCCCGGCGGTGGGCGCGCCGCTCGAGGAATGGCAGCGGATGGTCGAGATCAACGTCGACGGGCTCCTGTACTGCACCCACGCCGCGCTGCCCCATCTGCTGGCCGCGGCGCAGGACAGCCCCCGAGGCGTGGCCGACCTGGTCAACATCAGCTCGGTGGCGGGCCGGGTGGCGCGGAGCGGGTCGGGCGTCTACAACCTGACCAAACACGGCGTCGGGGCGTTCACCGAATCGCTGCGTCAGGAACTCGCCGAACGCGACGTACGGGTGTCGGTGGTCGAGCCCGGCGCGGTGGCAACCGAGTTGACCAGCCACAACCGGCCCGAGATCCGGGACCAGATCCAGAACCGCTTCCGCGACGTCGAGCGCCTGCAGGCGAGCGACATCGCCGAGACGATCCTGTTCATCGTCACGCGCCCGGCGCGGATGGCGATCAACGAGGTGCTGGTGCGCCCCACCGAGCAGAGCGCGTAGCTAAGGACGCCCGTCAGAATTACTGACGGGTGTCCCAACCAGGGCGCGCTTGCGCGCCCCCATAAAAATCGATCACACGCGCTGCAGGAGCGTCCCGGTTCCGAGCCCGCCGCCGCAGCACATCGTTACCAGCCCGATCTCCTGGTCGGAGCGCTCGAGTTCGTGCAGCAGCGTGGTGATCAGGCGGGCTCCGGTCGAGCCGAGCGGGTGGCCGAGCGCCATCGCGCCACCGTTGACGTTGACGCGATCCATGTCGGGCCCGAGCTCACGCCGCCACGCCGCGACGACGGGAGCGAAGGCTTCGTTGATCTCGATCAGGTCGATGTCCGAGATCTCCATGTGGTTGCGCTCGAGCAGCTTCCGAGTGGCCGGGATCGGGCCGGTGAGCATGATCACCGGGTCGACTCCGACCGTGGTCTGATCGAGCACCCGGGCGCGCGCCCGGACCCCGAGCTCGTCGGCCTTCTCGCGGGCCATCAGCAGGACCGCGGCGGCCCCGTCGGAGATCTGCGAGCTGTTCCCGGCGGTGATTTTGCCGTCGGGCTTGAACGCGGGCTTGAGCTGCGCGAGCGCGTCGATCGTGGTCTCCGGCCGGATCCCCTGATCGCTCACGTAGGTCGAGCCGTTCACCTTCATCGGCACGATCTCCCGCTCGAACCGGCCCTCCTCGGTGGCCCGGTGGGCGAGCTGATGGGAGCGCAACCCGAGCTCGTCGAGCTCGGCGCGGGGGATCTCCCACTGGTCGGCGATCATCTCGGCCGACAGCCCCTGCGGGACCAGGTTGTAGCGCTCGAGCAGCTCGGGCGGGTAGGGATTGCCGACCTCGTCGGCCCAGCTGAAACCGATTCCCATCGGGATGTGTCCCATGTGCTCGACGCCCGAACCGATCGCCACGTCGTGCACGCCGGCGGCGATCAGCGCGGCGGCGAAGTTGACCGCCTGCTGGGCCGAGCCACACTGGCGATCCACGGTCGTGGCCGGCGTCTCGATCGGGAGTCCGGCCTGGAGCCAGGCGTTGCGGCCGACGTTGAACATCTGCTCGCCGAACTGCTGGACGCACCCGCAGATCACGTCCTCGACCTCGTCGGCCGGGATCCCGGCGCGCTCGATCACCTCGGTGTAGCAGCGGCCGAGCAGCTCGTTCGGGTGCGTGTCCTTGTAGTAGCCCTTCTCCTTGTGACCTCGCCCGATGGGGGTCCGGACCGCCTCGACGATCACGACCTCGCGCCCACTATCTGCCGGCATTCGCGCTCCTTCTGTTTCCGCCTAAAAATCGGGCGGCGCAGATAGCACCGCCCTCGGTTGAACCGTCACGTACTGTACTCACCCGTCCTTATTTATCGACGACCGAGGATCAGCATCAGTGGCCGAAAAATTGGGAATTGCCGGCGCCGGCACGATCGCGATCGGCCTCGCCGTCGCGGCGGCGCGCGTAGGAGACGTCCTCCTCTGGGCGCGCTCCGACGAGTCGTCTGAGCGCGCCCGCGCGAGGCTCTCGCGGGTGTCCGCGAAGCACGACGACGGCAACCTCGACCGCGTCCGCGTGGTCACCGATCTCGACGCGCTGCGCGACGCCACGTTCCTGGTCGAGGCGATCATCGAGCACCACGGTTACAAGGCCGCGATGCTCGCCGACCTGGGCGAGCTCGCCCGCCACGCCGGCAACGACGCGGTGCTCGCGACCACCACCTCCTCCCTGTCGATTACCGAGCTGGCCAAGGCCAGCGGACGGCCGGAGCGGTTCGTCGCTCTGCACGTGTTCAACCCGGTGCCGCGGATGAAGCTCGTCGAGCTCGCGTTCCCACCCGACGCCACGGCCTCGACCCGGGAGCGCGCCCGCAACCTGTGCGAGGCGCTGGGCAAGACCCCCGTCGAGGTCCCCGATACCCCCGGCTTCGTGGTCAACCGCCTGCTCTTCCCCTACCTGTTCAACGCCGTCGAGCTCCTCGCCGAGACTGGGATGGCGGCCGAGGACATCGACACCTGCATGACGCTCGGGTCGGGCGTGCCGATGGGCCCGATCGCGTTGCTGGATTTCGTCGGCCTCGACGTCTCCCAGGCGATCGGTGAGTCGATCGGCCTGAAGGTGCCGCGAATGCTCCGCGATCTCGTGGCCGAGGGGGCGGTCGGCCGCAAATCGGGGCGCGGCTTCTATAGCTACGAATGACCCGGTCGCTGCCCGGCGCGGCCGATGAACCGGCTTCGGAGGCGGCCCCGACGACTTCCTGACGAACCTCGGAGGAACTCTTTAAGGCTCGTTGAGGTCAGGGCCGGACACTTCCAATCGCGACGTACCTCATAGCAGCACCTCCTCCCCAGAAGCACGGAGCCGGCCCGTCCCCAGCGGGCCGGCTTCTTTTTTGCCCCGAAACCTCGGCGGTCGTGGGCTCCGGCGCCAGAAATGGCGAAGCCGGCCCGGGTGGAGGGCCGGCTTCATCTCTCCTCTCAACCACCGGAAATGGTCTGGTTCTGCGGATCCGCGACTCACTCCAGATGTTGCCGGCTGGTAAATGTAACGAATGACGCGAAATCGTGACGCGCTTGTCGTCAGCTGGTCTCACGGCTGGACGGTTGCTCGCGCCGTTCCCTGATGCGAACCGCCTCGACGCGGTTCTGGCGCACCGATTCGACGCGGATCGAATAGCCGTTGGCCGAGATCGTGTCGCCGCGCTTGGGCAGCCGGCCGAGCTCGGCGAACACGAAGCCGCCAACCGAGTTGTAGGCGTCGGTGTCGACCGGGAGATCGAGCCCGTAGTCCTCGAGGTCGGCCACCGCCACGTGTCCGCGCACGAACCAGTCCCCGTTGGCCAGGCGGCGAATCGAGCCGGCGGCGGGATCGGTCTCGTCGGAGATCTCGCCCACGACCTCCTCGATGATGTCCTCGATCGTGACGATCCCCGCGGTGCGCCCGTACTCGTCGATCACGATCGCGAGCTCGGTTCGCTCGCGCTGGAGGTCGGCCAGCAGGTCGTCCAGCGGTTTGGTCTCGGGGACCAGCGGGGCCTCCCGGACGAGCCCCTCGAACGAGACGTGCTCGCCCCGCGACATCAGGAGCTTGGCCAGCTGGTTGACGTGGACGATTCCCCTCACGTGGTCCGGGTTGTCATCCTCGGTGACCACCAGGCGCGAGTGACCGCTCGAGACGCAGCGCCGCAGCGCGTCGCCGACGTCCTCCGCGACGTCGACGGTCACGACCGCCGGGATCGGGGTCATCACCTGCCGCGCTTCCTGCTCGTGCAGGTGAAAGACCCCGGTGAGCATGCTCGCTTCGCCGACATCGAGCTGCCCGCCGGTCTGCGAGGCGACGATCATCCGCTTGAGGTCGTCCGGGGTTCCCCCCTCCGTATCCGCGTCGGGATCGGTCCCGAGCATCCTCAGGATCGAGTTCGAAGAGGCGTTGAGGACGATGATGAAAGGATGGAAGAGGACGCGGAAGAACTGCAGCGGGCGGGCGATCCGTCGCGCGAGGCCCTCGGCGTGCTGGATCGTGTAGAGCTTGGGCACGATCTCGCCGATCACGCTCTGCGCCGAGATGATCAGCAGGTAGGAGATGACGATCGAGATCGCGACCGCGGCCCAGTGGCTGACCACGTGGCCGAGGGGCCCCTCGAGCACGCGCTGGATTGCCGGCTCGCCCAGGGCCCCGATGGCGATCGAGGCCATCGTGATCCCCACCTGGCAGGCCGCGATGTAATCGCCGATGTTGTCGATCTGGGTGAGCGCGAGGCGCGCGCCCCTGGCACCCTCTTCGGCCATCGCCTCGAGCCGCGTGCGGCGCGATCGGACCAGCGCATACTCCGCGATCACGAAGAACGCGTTGACCAGCACCAGTACGACGGTGAGGATGATGTACAGCGCGTTCACGACAACTGCCGCGAGTAGCAGCGTGCCGCACCCGGCGTGCTACATCGGGATAAATCGTCGTCGATCATTCCGCGACGCCGAGAACGGTAGCAGCCGACCTAGCGGTTTCAGCGGTAGGCAGGTCGTGGCTATCGTTGTCCGTTGTCATGAGGATCGTCAGCCTGGTCCCGTCAGCCACCGAGATGTTGTTCGCGCTCGGTCTCGGCCCCGACGTGATCGCCGTCACGCACGAGTGCGACTTTCCGGCGGCCGCACTCGAGCTTCCGCGCGTCACCCGCGATCTGCTGCCCGCTGGCCTTTCCGCGGCGGAGATCGACGCGGCGGTCAAGGAGCGGACGCTGGCCGGCGAGTCGATCTACGAGCTCGACGTCGACACGCTGCACGACCTGCGCCCGGACCTGATCGTCACGCAGGCGCTGTGCTCGGTGTGCGCGGTCTCCTACGACGACGTTCGCGCGATCGCCGAGGAGATCGAGAGCCACCCCCGCGTGGTCTCGCTGGACCCGCACACGGTCGGAGAGGTCCTCGGCGACGCGCGGACGCTGGCGCAGGTCACCGATCGCCGGGACCAGGCCGCGGCGCTCGTGCGCGACGCTACGAGCCGGATCGATCGGGTCCGGCTCGCCGTGCGCGGCGCGCGGCGCCCCCGCGTGGCCGCGCTCGAATGGCTCGACCCGCCGTTCGTGGCCGGCCACTGGACGCCCCAGCTGATCGCTTACGCCGGCGGCGAGGACGTGCTCGGGTTCGCCGGCGAACCGTCCGAACAGCGGACGTGGGACGAGGTGATCGCCTCGCAGCCCGACATCGTGGTCGTGATGCCCTGCGGGTACGACGCCGAGATCGCCTATCGCGAGGCCGAGATGCACCGTGGCGAGCTCGCTGCCGTGGGAGCGGGAGAGGTGGTCGCGGTCAACGCGTCGGCCTACTTCTCGCGCCCGGGCCCGCGCATCGTCGACGGCCTCGAGCTGCTCGCCCACATCATCCATCCCGAACTGGTCCCGGAGGCGCCGGCCGAGGCGCTCACGGTCGCGCTCTAGCCGGCGGGACCCGTCGTAGCCCTCAGCTCACGGTGATGTGGCCGGTGGTCAGCGTGATCGGGGCTGAGTTGGGCAGCGGCGTCGGCTGCCCCTTGGCCGGGGTATACGCGATCGAGACCCCGAGCGTGCCGGGCGAGGTCTTCGTCGTCGCCGCGTAAGTGGCGGTGTAGCTGACGTTGGACGCCGCCAGCGCCCAACCGCCGACCGAGTGGTTCAGGGTCGGGTTCCACCAGTACAGGTTGCCCTTGCCGCTGAGCGTCGCGTTCGTGCTGCTGGACTTCGAATAACTGCTGACCGAGGCGAGCAACTGCCAGCGACGGTCGTTGACCAGCGACAGCCCCCCGACGTAGCTGGTCTGACTGTGCGGCGCGAGCCACGCCGCGAACGCGAACGTGACATTGCCCGCCACGGGCACCGTATACAGCCCCCACCCCCAGGTGGCGAGCCCGGGCTCGGTGACGCTCAACGCCACGTTGGCCACCGCGGGCGCACAGTCGGTATCGCCGGCGTAGGCCGCGGTGATCGTGTAGCTGCCGGACTGCCATTTGGCGGTGGAGATCGAAGCGCCTGTGGCCACCCCGGCGGCGGTCGTGCGCGCCGACTCCAGCGTGTACGGTCCCGGGGCGCCCGTGATCGGGTTGACGTCCAACGTGAACACGATCGGCTGGCCCGCTCGACATGCGCTCGGGCCGCTGGTCAGGCTCGCGGCCGGCGCGAACGTCGAGTTCGTGGCTGCGGTCTGGGAACCGGTGTAGGTCAGCGTCGTGGGCGCCTGGGTGATCGTGACCTCGCCTGCGACATACGTGATCTTGTAATCCTTGTCGATGGCTCCCGAGCAGCTCGTCGGGTACGTGCCCGGCGCGCTCTGCGACGTAGCGCTCGTCCCGCAGGACGGGGATCGCTGCAGCGACGCCGGGGTGTCGCCGGCGACCAGGCCCTGGTAACTCGGGGTGATCGCGGGGACCGCCGCTCCGAAGGTGATCGATGGGCTCGACGCCGTGATCGTGAGCGGCGCCGCGCCGACGGTGAAGCTCTGCGGGTTACCGACGGCCGCGGCGTATGTCGTCCCCTGGCCCACCTGAGCGGTGAGGGTGCACGCCCCGACCCCGACGAAGGAAACCCGGGTGCCGCTGGCGACGGTGCACACCGATTTCGTGGAGGAGCTCACCGAGCGGGTTCCGTCCCCGTTGGTGGCCACCGTCGCCGTGAACCCGCCTCCGTAGGTCCCGGATGCGGGCAGATTGCTGATCGTGGGGGTGCTCGGCGTCGGCTGGGCGATCGTCAACGTGAACGTCTCCGTCGCGGCCGCCCCGACGCCGTTGGAGGCGTTGAGGCAGAGGGTGTAGTTGCCTTGCGTGCCCGCCGCCGGCGTGCCAGCCAGCGTCGCGGTGTTATTGCCGTTGTCGGTCAGGGTCACGCCCGACGGCAATGCGGTCGACTTCGTGCACCCGTTCGAGCTCGTGTTGGTGATCGTGTTGGTCGGGACCCCGGTCGTCGTCACCGTGAAGCTTCCCGGCGAGCCGATCGTGAGCGTCGTCGCGTTCGCGCTCTGGATCGCGGGCGCCTGCCCGGTCACCGTCAACGTGAACGGCGACGTGGTCTGACTGCTCGTGAAGACGGGATCGCCGGGTAGTCCGATCGGGCCGCCGGGGCCGAAGAAGGCCTGGACGGAGTAGCTGCCGGGACTGAGTGCGGTCACGGCGCCGAGGCTCGCGACGCCACCAACCGCCGTGGTAGCGGTCTGCACGACGGGCGTTCCGCCGCCTGTGGGCGTCAGCACGAAGGCCACCGAGTAGTCCGTCAAGCCGACCCCGCCGCTCTGCAGCGTCGCCTCGAGCCCGGTGTCCGCGCCCGCCGTCGCGGTGGACGGTCCGCTCAGGGCGAGGGTCGTCGCCAGCTGGTTGACCGTGAACGACGGGGTCGAATCCGACGCTGCGGCCAGCGTCGCGTCGCCGTCAAACGCGGCGGTCAGCTGGTAGCTGGACCCGGGGAGGTCGTCGAGCTGGACCTGCCCCTGGGCCACCCCGTTGCTATCGGTCACGGCTTGTACCGTCGTGCCGCCGATCGTGAAGGTCACCGGTTCGTTCGCCACCGGCGCCCCGTCCTGGGTCAGCGTCGCGCTGACCGGCAGCGCGGAGCCATAGTCGCCGCTCTCAGGCGGCGAGTCGAGCCCCAGCGTCGTTGCCGCCACGGTCTGGCTCGTCTGCAGGCCCCCCGAGATCTGGCCGAGCTGGTAGTAGCTGCCCTGGTTGTCGTCGAGACTGACGAGGCCGACACCGTTCACGGCCTGGACGACGAACCGCAGTCCGGCGAGCTGCGCCGAGCTGAGTCCGGAGATCGTCCCCGTCCACAGCGAAGAGTCGGTGGCGTCCTGGGTGAGCTCGAGCGATTCCCACTCGCCCGTCCCGTTTGTCGGCGTGTCCACCCCGGTGTAGGTGACCCAGACCTGCTGAATCCCTGCCGACGGATCGCCCACGACGTGCGTCTGGAAGGTCACGGTGTCGCCGGTCTGGCTCGCGGAGACCTGTTGGATCGTCGGCGGGGCGGCCAGCGCGGGCGTGTTGGACCCGTAGGTCGCCGTGTTGGCGCTGTAGAACAGACGCAAGCCGACGCTCGAGTAGGCCCGCTGAATATCGGTGAGCGACCCCGGCGCGTCGGACTCGTACTGCGCCGGGGTCAGCATCAACTGGGTGTCGGCCGGTCCGCCGTTCAGCCCACCGAAGTAGTTGACCGACCACACCTTCGATGGGAAGAACGCGCTCGACGAGAAGGTCGAATGGACGGCGCTGAGCTCCGTCGCCGGGGCGCCGGTCAGCGGCGTGATGCCAGACTGGTCGGAGTAGGTGCCGCCCATGAAGCCGACCCCCCGCAGCACCTGGCCCGGCACGCTGACGTCATTGACCGCGAGCGGCTCCGTCGGGGCGCCGGGGCTCGTGGAGACGCCGTCGGGGCCGCTGAGATACGTGGCCACCGGCGCCGCGCCGCCGGTCGGGCTCTCGAGCTGGGTCGTCTCCGTAGTCAGGTTGGGCGACAGCGTGAGGTCGGTCGAACTCAGCCCGAGTGTGGCGCCCGGATCAGTGCTCGCCGGCGTGGTCGAGCCGATGATCGAGGAGCTCGTGGGCTGCGCGATCCGGCCCGCCGGCAGGTCGACGCTGAGCATCGGGAGCCCGTAGAGGGTCGGCTCGAGCAGCGACTTCACGTCGATCCCCTGGAGATTCTGGGTGTCGTCGAGGTAGGTGTTCTTCGCCTCTGTCAGCGCGCTGCCGACGGCCACCGGGCCCGAGCCAAGGCGCAGCGCGTGGGAGAAGTCGGCGTAGAGCTGCTCGCTGTAGGCGAGGAAATCGGTATCGCCGTACTGGTAGCCGGTGCCCGCGATCAGCGTCGCCTGCTTCTGCGCGAACGCGCCGGCCCAGTCGAGCGTCTGGGTGACCCCGGGCACGGCGTCGTCGCCGACGATGTTGTATCCCGAGTGGCAGCCGGCGCTGAACACGATCGAGTTCTTCAGGTTGACGCTCGAGGCCGCGAGCTCGCTCGCGTTCATCGTCGTCGAATAGTCGGCGGCCAGCGTGTTGTTGGCGCTGAAATGCTCGGCCAGATAGATGAGGTCGTGGCGGCTCCCAAGCAGCGCCGTCCGAAGTTGATCCGCCGTCCACGACTGGTTGGGGGGATCGCCGGTGTCGCTGGGCGCCACGCCGTCATTGGTGATCAGCGTGTCGTTGGTGGCGCCCGCGCCCAGGCCGGCCTGGAAGTCGGACTCGACAGCGTCGGCTCCCCGGGCCATGAAGTCATAGCCGGTCACGAGCGACGAGGTTGGCGTCGGGACGACGCCGCCCGACAGGCCCATGTAGGCCTGGAGCATGCCATCGATCTCGGTCGGCGTCTCGACGAGCCGCCCGACCGGCAGGTCCGGGATCGGTATGTCGACCCCCTGGTAATCGAGCACGGTGCTCGCGCCGTAGGCATCCTCGGAGAGGAAGTCGTTCGACTCCAGGCTCGCATAGGACGGGCTCGAGTCGAGCACCGGCGGGACGTAGCCGGACTCCGGTCCGATCCCGGCCGTATCCGGATAGCGGAAGAACGGGATCACGTGGTCGTCGCCCACGATCACGATGTACTTCAGCCCGGGGTTGCTGGCACGGACGGCGCTGACCACGTTTCGAATCGCGTCGGCGACGAGGTTCTCCGCGTACGGGCAATCCGTGTCTTGGTCGGCCTGGCTCTCGAGCGCCGCGACCTGCGGGCTGATCGCGCCGACGTCGACGATCGTGCCGTTTACGGAGGGGAGGCCAGCGAAGGTCTGCAGGTCGGACTCCATCTGCGACAGATCCCCGTCGTCGGTCATCCGGCTCTCGTCGGTGAGGATCAGCGTCTGGTAGGAGGACCCGGGAACGGTGAAGTTGGAGTCGAGCAGCGGCGCCGTGCTCGGTGCCACCCCGAGACACGGTCCGGAGTTCTCCGCCACGCTGACGGAGAAATCCGCGCCCGGGTCGTAGCTGCCGTTGGTCCCGTTGACCCGAATGTAGAAGTAGCCGGTGTTGTTCCAGACGTCGGCGTAGACCTGCTGGTTCCCGGTGCCGGGGTTGTCCGAGACGCCAAGCAGGGCCTGGTCCTGCGCCTCCTCGTAGTCCTGGGGATCCGGGATCGTCACCGAGGGGCTGAAGACGGACGGCGAGAACACCGAGGGACTGAACACCGACGGACTGAACACCGACGGACTGAACACCGACGGCGAGAACACGGAGGGGCTGAATACCGATGGGGAGAACACCGATGGGGAGAACACCGACGGACTGAACACCGAGGGCGAGAACACGGAGGGGCTGAAAACCGATGGGGAGAACACCGACGGACTGAACACCGACGGGGAGAACACCGACGGGCTGAACACCGACGGGGAGAACGCGTTGCCGGGGGTTTCCGCCTCGAGCGTCTGCAGGTCACTGGTGCTGTTCAGGCTCTGCTCAGCCTGGCTGATATCGCTGAACAGCGCCAGGTCGTAGTTCGCTGGCAGATTGCTGAGGTCGACCTGGACGGTGCCTCCCGGCGTGACCGGGACCTTGTACCAGCGGGCCTGTCCGGAGGTGTCGATCGACCCCGAGGCGCTCCCGTCTCCGCTGTTGTCGAGGGGAATCGTCTGCGCCTGGGTCCACGAGTCGTTGTCCGGTCCACCGTCCACGACGGTCGAACAGTTGGAAAACGCCGATGTGCTCGGAGTGGTGTCGCCGGCCAGCGTGCTCGTCGCGGTCGCGGTAATGGCGTCTCCGAGCGCCGGCGTCACCGACTCGACGCTCACCGGCGCGGAACCCTGCGCGCCAATCGTGACGGTCGATGAGCCCAGGTAGGTGATCCCCGATCCCTGCGTGTCGCAGGTCGGGCTGTCGAACAGCTCGACGGCGACCGACGCCCCCACGGTGCCCGTGACGGTGCCGTTCAGCACGGTCGTCGTCCCCGACTGGGGCGAGCTCGTCGGGAGTACCGGCTGGGCTACGTCCGGGGAGGCTGGCGGAGCACTGAGCCCGCCTTCGGCGTTGTCGTGGATCGAGTTTGCCGTGACCCGGTTGCCAGAGCTGTTGATCTCGACGCCGGTTCCGGAGTTGTCCGCCACGGTGTTGTCGGGCCCGATCACGTTCCCGGTGCCGCTGTCGATGAGGATGCCTTCGTTGTTCCCGAGTCCGGTGGTGCCATCTGAGTCGGTGCCCGCGAAGTTGCCGGCCACGGTCGTGTCGTCGGAGGTGATGTAGATGCCGGAGTTACCCTCCGCGCCGACGACCACGTTGCCTCGTCCGACGTCCGCCTGGGTCCCTGGCGCGGCGTCGTCACCGATCACGTTGCCAGGGCTCGTGTCCACCCAGATGCCGTTGTTCGGCGGGCCGCCCGGGATCGCCGAGATCTGCCCGTTGAGGTCGTTCCCGATTTGGTTGCCGGCGACCACGTTGCCGGCACCCGCGGAGTCGAGCAGAACTCCGTCCTGGGTGAAGCCGTAGATCAGGTTTGGCGTGCCGGCGGCGCCGATCGTGTTGTCGGTGGCGCCGTTCTCGATGATCACGCCGTTGCCGTCGCCCGAGGGGGTGACGCCGTCGGCGCCGACGCTGATCCAGTCGTTGGCGACGACGTTGCCGAAGCTGTCGCTGTCCATCACCAGGATGTCGGCGCTACTGCCGGGCGCCGATGCGCCGTTGCCCGCGGCTACGACCGTGTCCTGAGTCGTGCTGCCGCCGATCTGGTTGCCCGGGCTGCCGTGAATCTCGATCCCGTTGAGCCCGTTCCCGTCGAGGCCCGGGCCTAACGTGCACGCGGTCGAGGCGAGGACGCTGGTGCCGGTCGGACACCATCCGATCCAGTCCTGCTGCAACACGCTATCGCCGCCCCCGCTGAGGACGATTCCATTTGCGGGGAAGCCGTCCACCGCGAGGCCGAGAACCGTGCTCTGAGCGGAGTCGATGTCGAGGCCGTCGCAGCCAACGTCGCAGCCGCTGCCCTCCAGCGCGATGACCGGAGAGCCGGCATACCCGGTTTGGGTCGTCGCGTCGATCACGACGGGAACGGTGATCGCCGGCAGCGGCGTGGCCGGTGAGATCGTCTGCGTGCCCGACCCCGGGATGTTGAAGTCGATCTGGTACGTGGTCGCGCCCTCCGGTTGCGCGTTGGCGGCATTGATGGCATCCCGCAGGTCGCAGTCGCCGACGTAGCACGCGGGGTCCTCGCTGTCCTGAGCGTTGGTCACCGTGAACACCGGTCCCGCCTGAACCTCGGGTCCGAACAGGTACGCGGCGCCGCCACCTCCGTGCTGGTAGGCGCCGCTGACGATCTGGTTGCCGGAGATCGCCACCGAGAATCCCAAATCGTCGTTAATCGCGCCGTCGGCCGCCGTGAGGTCGGTCGTTTGCGCGGTCCAGCTCGCGCCCGCGCCGGTGTAGACGTAGGCCGCGCCCACGTTGCCGCCGGTCCCGAATGCGCCGACGACCATCGTGTTCCCCGAGATCGCCACTGAGCGGCCGAATAAACCGCCAGGCACGGCGGGCGTGAGCGTGGTGGCCAGTGACCACGCGCCGCCGGAGACGGTGTACGCGTACACCGCTCCCGCGTTGTTGTCCGAATACTGATCGCCGACGACGACGGTCGAGCCCGAGTCATCGATCGCGACCGTCGCGGGGAGGGAGCTCGCGTCGGAGACGGGCAGCGTGATGCGAGGGGCCTGGGTCCAGGTGCCGCCCGAGAGCGTGAAGACGTACGCCGTGCCCGTGTCCGAGCCGCTGATCCCGCCGGCGACGACGGTCGAGCCATCGGCTGAGATCCCCACCGAGTAGCCGAGCTCGTCGGACGGACCGGGGTCCGACGGGGTGAGCTCGCCGGTCTGCGACCAGGTCCCGCCCGAGATGGTGTAGATGTACGCCGCCCCCTGGGAACTGCTGCGATTGGGAGCGCCGGCGATGATCGTGCTCCCCGACGTGGCGACCGAGCTTCCGAAGCGGTCGTTGAAGGCGCCGTCAGACGCCGTCAGCGTCGCCGTGTTCACCCACGTGTTGCCCGAGGGACCGTAGACATAGACGGCTCCTTGAAGGGGGTTGGTGCCGACCAGCTGACCGGGGTCGCCGATCACGATCGTGCTGCCCGAGATCGCGACCGAGTAGCCGAAGTTGTCCGTCGTGGTCCGGTCCGGCGTGTTGAGCGTCGCCAGCAGATTCCAGGTGTTATCCGAGATGTCGTAGACGTACGCCTGGCTGCTGCCGGGCGAGCCAACGACCGCGGTCGAGCCCGAGACCGCGACCGAGTAGCCGAATTGGTCGCTCGAGGAGGTGCCGGGGTCGGCCGTCTCGGCGAGCGGACCGAAGGTCGGATCGACTCGCAGCGGGTAGTGCGCGTGTTGGTCGGCGACGTCGATGACGATGCTCCGCCCGCCCGCGGATGGCCGCAGGCTGGCGGCGAGCACGCGCCCGGCGGCGTCCGTGACCCGCAGGCCGGAGTAGGAGCCAACGGGCCGGCCCGTCGCGTCGCGCAGCACGAGCAGTTTGTCCGAGCCGCTCGCCCGCAGCCCGCTCAAGCCGATTTCGATCATCAGCGGCCCTGGCCCCGCGGCCCGCGTGGAAACGGCGAACGATTGCTCGACGCCGAGCGGCACCTTGGCGAACGACTCCTCGACCCCGCTCGCGCGATAGCTGGCGCCGCCGTCGCGACGATCCAGCGCGCCCGAGACCGGCACGAGATCGCCCGCGCGGCCAATCTCCCCCAGCCCGACGACCCCCGACCAGCCCAGCCCCAGGAGACGCACTGACGCCCGGCCGTAGGTGGCATACAGACTTGGGCCCGGGGACCTCACTGGCCGGGGGAGCTCGCGGGGCGCCGGGCGGCGGTGACCGGGACCACGTAGCGCGCAAAGGGATCCCGCTCTCGGGCTCCGGCGGGTGCGGCAAGGGTCAAGCCGGCGCGCGCGGGCGGCAGCGCGCCAGGTCGCGCCCCGGCCACCCCGGCCCGAATGTCCGGGGCGCGTCCGGCCGTGACCCGGTGCCCGCTTCCCACCGCGAGCCCAGCCAGCAACCCGACCACGGCGGCGCCGGCGAGCACCGGCCCCAACAGCCAGGCTCGGATTCGAGACTGCCCCCCCGACACGCGTCCCTCGCGCACGGCTCGGACCATAGCCAGCCGGAGCGGAGGTGGCTGACAACGTCAGGAAGTGCCCAAGAAAGTCATTTTCCGAGGGACAAAGCTGCGTCAATCGCTCGTGCTCGATCGAACGTCCGTCCACGTGCGCGGGCCGCGGTCCGCTGATCCGCCGTCAGCGACGAGGCCCCCGGTTCGATGTCCGCGGCGATCTCCTGTTCCAGCGCTTGGGCCCGAGGCGCAGCGATCTCCTCATGCAGGGTGTCGGCGGCGCCGAGAAGTTCGAGGCCGAGCTCGGGGTCGCCGCTGAGCGCCGCCAGTCGGCCCACGTCCTCGAGCAGGAAGGCCAGCGCCCACTTGTCGTCGCGCTCGCGGTGGGCTCGCAGACATTCGTCGTAGTGCTCGCGGGCAGCCGCGTAGTCGCCCAGGTCGCGGTTCGCGTTGCCCAGGTTGTTGTGGCTGATCGCCACCATCCAGCTGTCGCCGACCTCGCGGTTGAGGCGCATCGCCTCTTCGAACCGGCTCCGTGCCTCCCCGCCCCGCCCCTCCAGCGAGGCGATCATCCCCAGGTTGGTCATCGACACCGCGATCGCCCAGCGGTCTCCCAGCTGGGTCCGCAGCTCGAGTGCCTGCTCGTGCAACGACCGCGCGTGCGCGTAGTCGCCGTCGTACTCGGCCACCACGCCGAGGTTGCTGAGCACGCTGGCCATCATCTTGACGTCGCCAAGACGGCGCCGAACCGCGAGGCTCTGCTCGTAACGCGAGCGCGCCTCCTCGAGGCTTCCGCGTTGAGCGGCGAGCGTACCTTCGAGATGCAGCACCTGGCCGAGACCCTTGTCATCTTCGATCCCCTCGAAGGCGGTGCCGGCTCGGGCAAGGCGGGCGGTCGCCTCGTCGAATCGGTTCTGCTTGCGCGCGACCTCCGCGAGCGCCGCTTCGCACCACGCCCGTGAGCGCTCGTCGCCGGTCGCCTCGGCCAGCTCCAGCGCGTGCATCTCCGTGGTGTGAGCGCGTTCCCACTCGCCGACGAGCTCGAGCACGGTGCCGAGCTCGAGCAGCGCGTCGATCTGTTCTCCGTCGGGGAGGAGTGGCGCGAGCCGCTCGTAGTAGTCGATCGCGGCCGCGTTCGCGTACGAGGCCTGGGCCGACTCCGCGGCGAGGCGCAGGTAGAGACGCTTCTTCGGCTCGTCGGAGCTGTGCCAGTAGTGGTGGGCGAGCAGGTTGAGCTGCCGCTCGATCGCGTCGGGCTGCCGCTCGAGGTACGCGCCCACATTGCTGTGGATGGTCGCGCGGAGAGCGTAGGGCAGACTCTCATAGGCCACCTCCTGCGTCACCGCGTGCTTGATCAGGTAGGTCTCGTCCTCCTCGCCGTCGGGGGTGACGAGGTCGAACCGTTGCAGCGCGCCCAGGTCCGCGCGCACGTCCTCGATCCCGCCGAGCTCCGGGTAGACGTCCGGGAGCATCGGGGCACGGAACACGCGGCCGATCACGCTCGCGACCTTCAGTTCTCGTCGCGGGGCCTCAGTAAGGGTGTCGATGCGGCTGAGGACGAGGCTGTGAAGGCTGTCGGGGAGCTCGAGCGAGCGGAGCGAGCGCTCGTCGGCGAGGTCGACGCCCTGATCGTGCACGTAGTTGAGAAGCTCCTCGGCGTAGAACGGGTTTCCCTGCGCTCGCCGCACCACGAGTTCGCGCAGCGCCACCGGCGCCTGGCTGACCTCTCCGAATAGCTGCGACAGCTTGGCTTGAACGACGGCCGACATCTGCGGCTCGTCGAGCGCCGTTAGCTCGAGCACCTCGATGTTCGGCAGCTGCCCCAGCGCGAGTCCCTGGGGTAGCCCGGCCTCGGGCCGGTAGACGACGACCAGTAGTAAGGCGATCGCGGCGACGGTCCGCGCGATCACCTCGAGTAGGTCACGCGAGAGCGGATCCAGCCAGTGGCAGTCCTCGAGCACCAGCACGAGCGGCTCCTGGCTGGCCCTGGCCCGCAGGTAATCCGCGAGCAGGTTCTCCAGCGAGGTCTTGCGGAGCTTGGGGTCGAACGACCGAGTGAGGTTCGTGTCGGGGATCGGAAGGCCGAGCACGGCGTCCAGCAGCGGGGCGCGCGCGAGGAGGCCGGGATCGATCTCCTCGAGGGCCGACTCGACCGCGACGATCTGCCCAGCCGCGGCTTCGTGGTCGTCGAGCCCTAACAGCGCGCGCCAGATGTCCCGCCAGACGAAGTACGCGGTGCTCGTACCGTATGACTGACACTCGCCGAAGGCCACGAACACGCCGCGGCGTCTCGTGGTGCGCGCGAACTCGGCGACCAGACGTGACTTCCCCATGCCGGCGTCGGCCGACAGGCCGACGATCCTGCCCCGTCCCGCCACCGCGTCCTCGAGCCGAGCGTTGAGCACCGCGATCTCCTCGGTTCGCCCGACGACCGGCAGCCTGTAGCTCGGCGCCCGCCGCGAGCGGCGCCCCGACGCTCCGGTCAGCGAATGGGCCACGACGGGGACCGTCTTGCCCTTCAGCCTCAGCGGTTCGAGGGCGGTCGACGAGAAGCCGTCTCCGAGCCCGCGCCGGACGGGATCCGAGATATAGATCGCGCGCGGCGGTGCCTTCGACATCAACCTCGCCGCCAGGTTGACCGCGTCGCCGAGGCAGGCGAACGTCCGCCGCCTGGCGTGGCCGTAGGTGCCGGCGAACAAGCGGCCGTAGGCGATCCCGATCCGGATCTCGCGCGCGGCGGTCGAGAGTTCGAGCGCGCGCAGCTCGATCGCGGCGGCGCAGGCCCGCTCCGCGTCGTCCTCGTGGGCGAGTGGCGCTCCGAACACGCCGTAGAGATAGGCGCCCTTGTCTCCGATGGTGAGCTGCAGGACGTTGCCGCCATAGCTCGCGAGTACGCGCTGGGCCGCGCGCACGAACTCGTCGAGCTTCTGACTCGCCGACTCGTCGGCGTCGTAGTCGATCCCCGCGAACTTCACGAACATCGGGTACGCGGGGCGCAGCTCCGCCAGGAACTCCTGTCGGCCGGCCGCGAGACGCTCGTAGACGAGCGGCAGCAGCCACGGCCGGACGAGTTCGTCGGGGAGCTCCTGCGCCTGCTCCGGCGGTTCGGCGGCGGGCGCCGCTTCGAGCAGACGTGCGAGCACCGTCGCCGAGCCGGCTTCTTCCGACGCGCGGGTCTCCCCGAGCTGGGCGCGCCCTTCGAGCGCCGCGAGCGCCGACTCGTGGGCGAGGACCTCGCCCTTCTCGGCGAGCTGCTCCACGTCGGCGATCCGGTCGACGAGCCCGCCGGCAAGGACGTCGATCAGCTGGAGCTCGGGATTGCCGACGACGAACCTCCGCGCCGGTCCGACTGCGATCGCGACCTTGAGCGCGAGCTGCAAGGAGAGGCCGCCGGGCGTCGTGACCTCGCCCTCCCGCTGCATCGCCGCCTGCATGCCCAGGCCGACGGCGGCGGCGCGCGCGCCGTCGTCACCGTCCAGCCAACAGGTGATCGCATCGCCGCTGAAGTAGATGACGTGACCGCCATGGCGGTCGAGCTCGTCGATCACGGCGTGGAAGACGCGGTTCAGGTGACCGGTCAGGAGCTCCGATGCGCGCTCCGAGCCGAGTTCGTTGGCCAGCGCCTCGGCGAGCGGCGTGAAGCCGGAGATGTCGGCGAACAGCGCGGCGCCGTGAACCCGCTCGGGCAGCAACGTGCCCGCCGCGAGCGCGCGGCGCCGATCACCGGGTATGTACGACGACGGCTCGTCGGCTGCAGTCACCGTGGCCTGTCCTGTGCAAGCGTTCAGGCCCTAGCCGCGCGTTCCCCTTCGTAGCACGGACCTCCTCGAGTGGCGGCTGACGATAGCGCACGACCCCGGGCTCACGGGGTCGCGTCAGCGCCCCGTGAACGGGATCAGTCAGGCGAAGCCGATTCCGTTGGGCGCGAGGCCGTGACTGCCCGCTATCGCGATCGCCCCGATCACACTCAGGACAGAGATCAGCGCGCAGCCGGTTAGCGCCACCCGCTCCATCCTTCTGCGCTCGGCGAACTCGACCACAAGCCAGCCGGTGATCAACCCGGCCACCAAGCCGCCAATGTGGCCGCCGATCGAGATCCCCTTGAAGCTGACCGAGAACACCAGGTTGAGGATCAAGATGATGCCCAGCCCGCTCTGCCAGATTGGGATCCCGCGCGCCCGCGCGACCACGATCAGCGCCCCGAAGATCCCGAAGATCGCCGCGCTCGCCCCCACCGTCGGGGACAGGGGGGTGAACAACAGCGCACCGAATGCCCCGGCCAGCAGCGAGGTCACGTAGATGGCCAGGAAGTTGACGCGCCCGATCGCCGGTTCGAGCACCGCGCCGACGAAGTACAGGGACAGCATGTTGATGGCGATGTGCAACAAGCCGTCGTGCATGAAGCCCGAGGTGACGATCCGCCAGTACTGATCCGTGCCCGTATACACGGGGTACGGGTTGTGTGACGTGAGCGCGGGCCCGAACAGCGCTCCGTGGGCCCAGATCGTCCCCCCTCCCCCGCCCCCGAGCGGCGCCCCGGTCGCCGTCTCGATCAGGAACACGACGACGTTGATCGCGATCAGCGCCTGGGTCACCACGGGAGCCGACCGCGGCGAGCGGATCGTCTTCACCTTCGTCCGCTCGCGCGCACACTCGGGGCAGCGCATACCGACCGGGGTCGGCGTCATGCAGTCGGGGCAGATCGGGCGGCCGCAGGAAGAGCACGAGACTCCGGTCTCGCGTGAAGGATGCCTGTAACAAACGGCCATTGACAGGGACGCTAGCAGCGGGAGCTAACGCTTCCGCCAGGCCCAGACGTCTACTGTCCTGGGAGAATGCGCCGGGTCTCCTCGGCGACGTCGCGCATGGTGCGGCGCGCCAGCTCGAGGGGGCCTTTCGGCTGCTGCTGGCGCGCGCGGTGGCGGGCACGGACGCGCAGCACCACGAGCGCGGTCCCCGCGCTGGCCCCGACGACCACTGCCGCGGCGGGCCGGACCCAGTTCCGTGGATTGCGAATCGACCGTAGCTCCCACGACTCGAGCTCGTCCTGGGCGAGTTCGGTCAGGTTTACGAGCGTCAACTCGAGTCGCTTGACGAGATCGGCCGGGGGGTCGACCGGGGTCAGGGCTTGCTTGAGCAGGGCCTCGAAGTCAGTGGCGCTCGAGCTCATTTCGCGTCCTCTCCGTCGGGCCGACCATCCTTCGAGTTCTCCGCCACGATTCCTTCGAGCTGGCGCACGGCTCGATGCAGCAGCACCTTTGTGGCCCCGTCGGTCCGGCCCAGCGCGCGGGCGATCTCGCGATTGTCCATGCCCAGCGCGAAACGCATGATCAGCGCCTCACGCCGGTCGTCGGGCAGCTGCTGCACCCCGGCCAGAATCGACTTCAGCTCCTCCCGACCCTCCACGAGCGACTCGGTGGTGTGCAAGGCCGAGATCATGCCGGCGTCCTCGATCGCCGACTCGGGTTTGCGCGACCGATCCCGGTAGAAGTTCGCCGCCAGGTTGTGCGCGATCCGAATGAGCCACGGCCGCAGCGGCCGGCCGTTCGACTCGCGCAGCGCTCGCTCGAAGTGCCGGTAGGCCTGTAGGAACGTCTGCTCGGTGAGGTCCTCGGCGTCGTGGTGGTTGCCGACCCGGTAGTAGCTGTACGAGTAGACATCGCGCAGATGAGTCTGATACAGCTCGGTGAACCGCGCATCAAGCTCCGCCTTCTCTGTGGGCACCTTGTCCTCCACTCCACGGAGCGTACCCCCGGCTAGGCGGCTCGAACAGGTCTTGTGATTCCCGTCCGCTCAGGCTCGGTCACCGCCCTCGCCCAGCGCGCCGGCTCGATCTTGCCTTCGACGAGCGCAGCGAGGCCGTCGAGGGCGGGCGCGTCGAGATGAGCATCGCGGGCGACCGTCGCGAGCATCGGCACGAGCTCCACGGCAACCGCCGACCGCCCGAGCCTGCCCGCGATCTCCACCGACCGCACGCCCTGGGCCAGCAGCTCTCCCGCTCGGCGGTCCGGCGAGCTCTCCGCGACCACGCTCGCCACCAGATCCCCCGCCCCGGCCAGCCCGGCGAACGTCTCGGGGTGGCCGCCCCGCGAGCGCGCGAGCGCGTCTACCTCCGCGAACACTTTGCCGGCGGCGGCGCCGGCGACATCCGGGCCGGCGGCCGACGCCGCGCCGGCCGCGAGCACCGCGGCGTTCTTGGCCATTCGTGCGAGCTCGACGCCGGTCACGTCGTCGGTCTTCGAAACGTCGAACCCAGCCCGGCCGAGCGCGTCGCGGAGGTGCCGGGCGAAGCCGCGATCGAGCGAGGCCACGACCACCGACGCTCCATGCTCGAGCACGCCGGCCGCGTGCGCCGGGCCGCCGATCACCGCGACCGCGCGAGCCGAGACGCGCTCGGCCACGAAGGCGGAGGGCAGGCTCCTGAGCGGCGGCACGAGACCCTCGGCGAGGACGAGCAACCCGGCCCGCCGCGGAATCCTCTCCGCGTGAGCGGCGACGACGTTCGGCAACGCGCGAGCCGGGACGGCCAGGCAGATCAGGTCCTGATCGCCGAGGTCGAGGTCGGCGGCTCGATCTACTCGGATCGAGTCTGGAAGCACCAAGTTTGGCAGGTACCGCTGGTTGCGTCGGCTCGACCTGATCGCCGCCACCTGCCCGTGGGTGCGGCACCCTAGCTCGACGTCGAACCCCGCCTTGGCCAAGCTGACCGCGAGGCTCGTGCCCGCCCTGCCGGCGCCGATGATCGCCACGCGGCGGATCGGCGGCAGCCCGCCCAGCCACTCCCACTGCAACATCACGCATGGCCAGATGCGCGCGGTGACCGCCGCCGCGAGGGCGGACGGCGCGTCGGGGACCCGCTGGAACCGCAGCGGCTGACCGGCCCGGATCCGGACCTTGTGGGGACGGATGCGAAAGCCACGCCGTGCGGCCTCGGTCCCGAAGATTGCCACCGGCACAACCGGAGCGCCGCTCTCGAGCGCCAGCCGCCCCACGCCTCGGTGCGGCGTTCCCAGCGAACCGGGCCGGATCCGCGTGCCCTCGGGAAAGATCAGCACGATGTCCCCCCGCTCGAGGATCGCCTTGGCGGTCTCCATCATCTCGGTGTCGCCCGCGCCACGGTCGACCGGAAACGCCCCCAGCCGGCTCAGGAACCAGGACACCACCGGATTTTGGAACAGCTCCTTCTTGGCCACGTAGTACATCGGGCGCCGGGCCATCGTCGCGATCATGAACGGATCGAGGAAGCTGCGGTGATTCGAAGCCAAGATCACCGGCCCTCGGGCCGGAATGTGCTCCCGGCCAATCCGGCGCATCCGGAGGTAGACGAGGAAGAAGGGCTCAAACAGCACACGCACCATCAGATAAACCGCGAGATTGGCGCCTTTCTCCCGCGTCCGACGGTGCAGCTCTTCGTGATCCATCGCACATTGGCGTACCCGTTCCGGCGTTGACCGTTACAGTTGCGGTTCTTGACCCTCACCATCGATCGCACCCGCACGCTGAGGGGCGCCGTCTGCGGTGCGGTGGCCGCGGCAGTGTGGGCGCTTCAGCAGCCGCTCGACAAACGAGCCTTCGCCAGCGGTTTCGATGACGTCGAGTGGCTCGGCAAGACGCTCACCCGAGGCGATGGCTGGTATCCGGCCGGCTTTGCCCTCCATCTCCAAAACGGAGCCCTGTTTGGCGCCCTCTACGCGAACCTCGCGCCGACCCTGCCCCTGCCCCCGCCGCTCAAAGGACCAGCGGTCGCGCTCGCCGAGAACCTCGCCCTGTGGCCCCTGACCGTCGTCTCGGATCGCATCCATCCCGCGCGCGAGGAGATGCCGGCATTCGGCGGCAACTGGCGCGCCTTTGCCCAGTCCACGTGGCGACACCTCCTGTTCGGCCTCATCCTGGGAGAGCTCGAGCGACGCGTCAACGCCGAGCCGGCCGCCGAACCGATCGAGCCGGCGGCCGACTTCTCGAGCAACGGCCACGGCTCCCTCGAGCACGCCGTGTCGGCCGAACCCGCCTCCTAGGTCCTTGCGGGCCCTGATTGCCGGCGCCTCGGGGTTCGCCGGCCGTTATCTGCTACGCGCGTGTGTTGAAGCCGGCGACGTCGCCGTCGGCTTGGCGCGCGACGGAACCTCAACGCGCTGCGTCGACCTCCTCGACGGCCCTGCGGTCCGCGAAGCCGTGCGCGATGTCGTCCCGACGTCGTCTACCACCTGGCCGCGCTCAGCTCGGTCGGGCGCTCCTGGAAGGACCCGGCGGAAACGATGGTCGAGAACGCGGTCATCCCGCCAACCTGCTCGAGGCCATCCGCCACCACGCGCCGGCCGCTCGCGTCATCTGAGTTAGCAGCTGCGAGGTCTACGGCGCCGCCGACCGACTGCCGATCGGCGAGGAGACGCCGCTGGCCCGGCAACCCCTACGCGGTCTCCAAGGCCGCCGGAGAGATGCTCGCCGGGCTCTACGCCGACGCCTATGGACTCGGCGTCATCCGCGCCCGACCATTCAGCCACGCCGGGCCGGAGCAGCGACAGGTGTTCCTCCTCTCCTCGCTCGCCCGCCAGGCCGCCGAAGGTCGCCTCTCCCGCGCCGCCGCGATCACGATAGTCACCGGCAGCGCCGACACCCGCCGCGACTTCACCGACGTCCGCGACGTGGTGCGCGCCTACCGCCTGCTCGCCAACCGAGGCGACGGCGCCGCGCGCGCCGGCTCCAACCCGCGGGCGTCTACAACGTCTCCTCCGGTCACTCGGTGTCCACCGCCGAGCACGTCAAGCTGATCGCGGAGCTGCTGCACTCGATCCGGGTCGAGCACATCGTCGACCCGGACAGTGTCCGCTCGCACGGGGTCAAGGACCTCCGTGGCGCACACGATCGACTGACCGCGGCCACCGGCTGGAGGCCGGCGATACCCGTTCGCCAGACCCTGTCCGACACGACCTCCTGGTGGGAGGCGCAGCTATCCCGGGCCGGCGCCCTGCCACACTGAACCGCGTCAACAGCCAACCCGCATCGCCCGCCTAGCTCAATTGGCAGAGCACTTCACTTGTAATGAAGAGGTTTCCGGTTCGATTCCGGAGGCGGGCTCTGCGGATTTGCAGGGATTTTCTGTAGCTCCGCTCTCGCTTTGATCAGGGCGCGGACACAAAACGGACACTTCTCTTACCCCTTCCGCGGCGCGCGCTTCGCGGATCAGCCGGTCAGCCGAGGTCACCGGAACGTCGTGCAGCTCGTCGAACAGGTGGGCGTAGGTGTCGAGCGTGACCGTCGGAGCGTGGCCCGCTTGGCGGGCGGCGACCTCGACGACCGTGGCGCCCTCGGCAATCAGGAGCGAGACCCAGCTGTGGCGCAGGTCATATGGGCGGGCGTTCGGGACGCCGGCGGCCGTCGCCGCGTCGCGGAAGGTGTGCTTGCGCCAGTTCCTCGCGCGGTCGGCGTTCCACGGCGAGCCGTCGGGGGACGGGAACACGAGGTCGGTCGGCGCGTTGCGAGGGGTTTGGTTGTGCCAGGCGTCGAGCGTTTCGATCAGCGGCGGAAGGAGCTTGACTGAGCGGGTCTTGCCGGTCTTGGTCGTCTTGAGCTGACCGAACGCGACGGAGCGCTCGACGAGGAGGGTGCGCGCGCCGACGTCGTGCCAGCGTAGGCCGATCGCCTCGCCGGGCCGCAGTCCGGCGTAGGCGAGCACAGCGACGAGGGTCGCGTCGAGCTGGAGGCCGTGGTGCAGTAGGTAGGCGCGGATCCTCTCGATCGTCCGCGGAGCGAGCGGCCGGACGACCCGGGTGCGTTGCTGGCCGGGTTTGCGCACCGCGCGCGCCGGGTTGGATTCGAGTCGTCGCCACTCGACGGCCCGCTCGAGAATGCTCTGCAGGATCACCAGCGTCTTGCGGATCGTCGGCGCGCCGACCCCGCGCTCGAACATGTCCGCGCGCAGATCGCCGATTACCTCGGTCGTGATCGAGCGCAGCGCGACGTCTCCCAGCGCGGGGATGAGGTGGACGTCGAGGATCGAGGCGTAGCCCTCACGGGTGTGGCGCTCCAGGTTCGGCGCGACGTGCCGGCTCCACCACACCTTCGTGAACTCGCCCAGCGTTTCGCGACTGGCGTCGATCGGAGCGACCGCACCGAGCCGCTTGGCGCGTTTCAGCTCCTGATCAAGCGCGACCGCGTCCGCCTTGCGACCGATCACCTTGGAGTGCGGTTTTCCCTGGGCGTCGCGCCAGCGCACACGCCACACGGTCCCGCCGCTGCGCTGCACCTGCTCGACGCTCATCTTGCGAGGCTCCTCTCGGCAGCGGTCTCTTGGTGGACGAGCTCCCGGTAGCTCCCCGCCGCGGATCGCCGCTGCGCCCGCCGAGTGGTGGCGCGAGCACAGGGCGCTGCCGCCGCGGCGTTCGCGTTTATCGTCGGCTGGCGGTGCGACGCGATCCAGTCGTCCAGGTCGTGCTGGGAGATGCGGATGCGAGAGCAGAGCTTGAACGCCCTTAGCTGACCGCTCGCGATGGCACGGCGGATCGCCTTCTCGGAGAGCCGGCAGGCGGTAGCTACCTCACGAATCGTGAGAAGACGATCCTCCCCGACCGGGCCTTGCCGGTTCTCTGCGGGCTTGCTCGCTCGATCGCGAATCTGGAGTGCTTGTGCGCTCGTCACGGTCCAGGTAGTGCTCGCCATAGCAACCGTGCCGAACTTATCACGTTGCGGTGTCGGATACAAATCTGTGTTCGCTATAGTTTCGGTGGCTTGTCGTGGTAGCCTCACGTTGGTGCGATCCGACACCGTCGTTAGCGCCTCACTGATCCGCGAAGCCCGGATGCGAGCCGGACTCAGCCAGGCCCAGCTGTCCGAACGCAGCGGCAAAGCGAAGGTCCAAATCGGCCGCTGGGAGACCGGAGCGGTCGCGCCCAGCCTCGACACACTGCTCGAGCTCGTCCGCGTGTGCGGGTTCGATCTCCCGCTGATGCTCGAACCGTACCGGACGGTCGACGACCGGCCACTGACGAAGCTACAGCGCTACTCGCCCGAGCGCCGGTTGCAGAACATGCTCACGCGACTGGACCGCGACGAGGCCCAGTGACTACCCGAGACGAGATCCGGTTCGATCCAGGGTCGATCCTCGCCTCGCTGCAGAGCAACGCGGTCGCCTATGCGATGATCGGTGGCCTCGCCCGCGTGTTGCGCGGCGCCGACGAAGTGACCAGTGGCGTCGACATCTGCCCGTCGCTCTTGCCCGACAACCTCGTCCGCCTGGAGAAAGCGCTCGCGGAAATGCACGCGGCTCGACTGGACGACGAGGAGCTCGCGCTCGACGCTGAGAGCTTGCAGGCCGTGCCGGTGATGGAGCTCGCGACGGCGTTCGGCGAGCTGAAGGTGGTCGCGACGCCGGCGGGCGTGCCGCGCGGTTTCGAGGCGCTGCGGCCGGGCGCGACGAGCGAGCATCTCGGGAAGGGCTTGCGACCGGCGATCGCGTCGACGGCGGACCTGGTCGCGATGTCGGCCGCGCTACGCCGGACCGAGGATCTGGAGCGGTTGCCGGCCCTGCGCCGGATCCTCGAGCTCGAAGCTGACCCCGCTGCGCTCGTCGCCGGCGCGCCACCGCGGCCCCAACGCCCCCGGCTAGGCCCCGGCGACGCGGAGAAGGTTTCCCGCAGCTACGTCGACCGCCGTCGCCTAGGACACGAGCCGGGGCCTGGTCCCGACCGCGGCCGCTGAGCGCGGGCCCGCACTCCTCTACGCTCGACGACTTCGCTTCGCGCCCACGAAAGAGCCTGACACACCACGTGCACCATCGGTGCTCAATGCATGCGACTCGGCGTCCGACCCCGGCCGACTAGCAGTCTTGGTCGGCCTTCAGGTGTCCCCCCTCAGCCGGTCGTTTCTCTCGCGGTTCGGAGGTCGCTTGGGAACGCCTGCTCGCGAGCGAGGTCGATTACCGCGATCGCGACGGTGGCGCGCACGAGGCGCGTGAGTGTGATCTGGTGCGCCTGGGTGAGACTCGGCCCGTGGCCGCGCGCGCCCGCGACGTATGCCTCGAGCGCGTGCGTCAGCGCGACGGCTTGATGGACCCACGCCCGGGCGTGTCGAAACGCTTCGGGCCGGCCGGCGAGGCGCGCGCCACAGATCACGTTCCCGGCACGCTCGGCGAGCGTCGCGGAAAGGCTTCCGAGCCGCTCGGCGGAGGTTGGCGCATGGTCGTGAGCGTCGAGAGCCGTGACCGCCGCGAACTCGTGCTGAGCGAGCCGCAGCCAGGCATCTCTCAAACCAGCTACACCAGCTGCGCCAGCAACTTGATCGGGCGAGCTCGTGCGCTGCCCGCAGGGTCTGTGCAGCGTGTCTCGCGACACGCACACCCGCAGCCCAGCCGCGAGATGGTGTACGACGAGGCCTGCACGATCGTTCGCTGGCCGCTCGACGTCCGGCGCGCCGGCGGCGAGCTCGGCCGTGACCGCGCGGAGCTTCGCCTCGAGCGCACTCGAGCGCGGCTCCGGCGCCTCACCGGCGCGGCCGCTCACGGCCGCGTTAGCAGCCAGCCGAACCAGCACCGAGGCCAAGTCGACAGCGCCGGTCCTGAGCGACATCAAATCAACGTCAGAGGGAGGGGCGTGTCGGGACAGGGAGGCGATCGCTCGGCGCGTCCGCGCGCCACGGCGCCAAGTCCCGATGGTCAACAAATCGTGTCAATCGCCGTCGTGGGTAGCTGTCACGTTTGACGGTCCTCACGGGTGCCTGCAGGTCGACATAAGATATCGTTAGATAGGGCGCTTTTCCAGGACTTTTATACATAATACGCATTATCGGGCGCTTATCGATCGCCATCTCGCCGCAGTGAGGTGTGTTGCACGCCGACTGGGCGGCTGGCTGCCCGCCCGCACGCCGCGCGGCTGCGCTACGGTCGCCGCGAGCCGACGACCGACTCGGTCTGGCAGGAGCTCGAACGATGGGGCGCCGCGATCGCGATCGTGCGGTTCTCCGGCGGTTCCGGTGAGCCGGGCAGCATCGCCGCGGTCACGATCGAGGACGCCGCCCAGCACGAGCTCGCGCGGTGGAGCTACGGAGAGGGGGCGCTGCCCGACGAGCTCGCCGCCCCGATCTGGGGTCGCTACGCCCGGTTCCGCGGTCACCCGCGAATCGTCGGGATGGTCCTCTGGGACGTCGCGAACCGCGAGGTGCTGGCCTCCGGCACACGCGGCGACCAGCAGTTCAACGAGGTGCTCATTGCCCGGCCTCGCGCTCGCACGCCACTGTCGTGGCAGAGCGACACGTCGCACGACACCTCGCCAGCCGCTGAGGTAACGCCGCCGCGTAGCCGCGTCTGCGAGCGCTGCGGCACGGCGATCGCCTCGGAGGCGCGCAAAGAGGCCAGGTTCTGCTCAAAGCTCTGCCGGCAAGCCGCATCGCGTGCCCGCCTGCGGGAACGCTGCGGACGGGCGGCACTCCGCGCACCGGCGCAGTGCGCTCACTGCTCCGGGCCGATGCCCAAGGGGTTGCGACCCGAGGCGCTCTACTGCTCAAAACGCTGCCGACAGGCCGCCTCGCGTGCCCGCCTGCTCGCAGCTAGCAGCTAGCAGCTAGCAGAGCATGAACTTCCGCGACACGTCGCGCGACGTGTCGCCATGACCTATCGAGGCGAGCTCCGCCGCCTCGCCGCGGGTGAGGCTCGGGTCGCATCCGGCTGCGGTACCGAGCTCGGGATCACCCGCCAAACGCTCTACCGCCACCTCTCGCCAACAGGCGAGCTCCGGCCGGACGGGCCGAGACTCCTGGCCGACGGCCAGCGCATACTACGGCGAGAGGCGGCCCCTTCGCTGGGATGTAGACCACCGGGCGCCCGCGGGTGATCGCAACCGTGGCAAGCCAGCAGCCGCGGCGTCTGACGCCAGCCTCGCGATAGGCGATGCCCCGACCACAGTCGGCTTGCCGCGTGCGCCGGAGCCATCGAGCAACTTATCTTGTGCTGCTCCCCACCTTCGATTCAGGCCAGGAGCGAGACCATTCGTCGATTGACGCCGCACGACCCTGGCGGGACGGCAGGCGAGGCGGGACGTCGCGGGAGCGGCCGTATACAGGTTTTGTGAAGATGCTTGGCCGCGGGCACAGTCGGATGTATCGTCGTTCTAGGTGTGCCGGGAAGACTGGTCGGCTGTCCGGTCGTCGACCCCTCGGGAGGCCGTTTGCCTAGATCGCACACCCACCCTGTTGTTTGCCGCGGATGCCGTCGCAAGTGTGCGCCAGCCTCGCGTGTTCACCGACGCGCCGAAGGTCGGTGTCGCCATCGGGTTTTCGTGTCCCGTCGCGACGAGACGGAGCGTCGGCCGTGAGCGTCGCCGCGGTGGTAGTGGTAGTGATCGCGGCGGTCGCGGGCGGAGTCGCTGCCGGATATCGGCTAGCGCCGCGGGGGCGGCGCCCTCCGCGCGAGCGGCCGCGGGCCGCGCCGCGGATCCTGCTGCCGTTCACGGGCCCGGAGATCTCGGACCGCGCTTTCGAGGCGACGGTACGGTTGGCTAAGGCCGAAGGCGCGACGATCATTCCCGTGTGTCTTGCTCGGGTCCCGCGACACCTGCCGCTGGACTCCCCACTGTTGGCCCAGTGCAGCTACGGGATGCCGCTGATCGAGGCGATCAAGCAGCGAGCCGCAGCACAGGGAGTACCGGTCGATCCCCGAACCGCCAGGGGGCGCACGTACCGCGATGCGCTTCGCAGGCTGCTTGAGCAGGAGCGGTTCGACAGAGTCATCGTGTCAGCGAACGACAGCCGGCGCACGGGTCTGAGCGGCCGGGACTTGGAGTGGCTGTTGGAGCGTGTCCGCGCCGAGGTCCTGATTCTGCGCCCGGCGCCCGATGACTCGGGGCTTATCTGCGCTGCGGGGCCAACCGGCCACTCTGATCTAGCCGAGGCCGGCGCTGGCGACTGGCGGAGAGCCGGGAAGTCTGGTCGGTCTCTCGTGGGTGTGCCATGACCAGACTGCTGTGCGGATCGAAGTTCGGTAGGCGACCGTTTCGCGAGTATGAGGCGACGGTCACTTAACACGTCGCGTGCCCACAGCGTTGGCGGCGTTGCCCAGCGTATAGTCCTGCGCTCGGATCATCCGCTGCTGCGCGCGACCGAGGCCGTCGAGTCTACGGTCCGGCAGTGGGTGAATGTTGGGGCCGTCTTGACGGGCAGCGTGATCGCGTGGTTCGAGCGCGGGGCGTGGGCCGCGCCGCTAGCGGTTAGCGCTGCGAGCGTGCTGCTCGTCCTCACCATCCTGCTCGCCTTGTTCGAGCAGCATAAACGTGACTGCGCGCTCGAGTTGATTCTCGCCGGGGGCGAAGCCATTCCGATCGCGGTTGTGCAGCGTCAGCGTCGGCGGTTGCTCTCGGCCCGGACTCGTCACGGCCTGGCCGCCAGCCTCGAGGACGTCGTGCGGTACGTGTCGTCCGCCCCGAAGCGGCGGGGGTCGCGCATCGGTCGGCCGCTGTACGAGCCGAGGGTTGTCGCGGCAGTCACCGACGAGCTACGTGAGGTCATCGGCTTACTTCGCGCTGAGGGTGTGTCCGCGCGTGGCGTTGCTCAGGTCGAGCGTCTCATAAAGCACGCGGTATCGCCGTTGTACGGACTCGAGGTCAGCGCGTTGCGCGAGGAGCTGGGCTGCGTGCGCGATCTGTTGGAGGGCCCGCCATGATCGGTTTGAGCGGGCTCGTGGGTGGCCTCGGCTGAGCACACCGCGGGCCACGACGGTTACGCGCACCTGCTGGACCGGGCGGGGGCTGCTCAGCTTGGATCGGGGTGGGAGGCGGCTGGTGCGAGGAGGGTGACCCGTTGCCCGGCGTGGAGTTCGGTGTCGTTTCGAAGCGGAATGATCTCCTGTCCGTCGGTGACGGCGACGATGAGGCTTCCGGGTGGCCAGGCGATGTTGCTGATGCGACGGCCGAGGGCGGGCGATCCGGGGTTGATGGTGATCTCCACGATTTCGTAGCTGCTGAGTGGTGTGGTGGGCGTGTGGGCGAGTGCTTTGGGGTCGGGCACGGCGAAGTCGGCTGCGATCGCGCCGTGCTCGATCTCGCGGATGGAGGAGCTCACGCTCTGGGCGAGCGTCTCGAGGACGTCGTGGCGGGTGATCCAGCCTTGGATGTGCTGCCGGTCGTTGGAGATGACCGGCAACCCGTGGTGGCCGTATAGGGTGAGCTGGCGTAGCGCCTGCTCGAGTGTCTCCTCGCCGAAGAGCTCCTGGGGTTGGCGGGTGTCGGTCACGCGGCCGGCGACGCGTTCCCACAGCTCGTGAGGGATCGCGGCGCGTTCGACCCCGGGCTCCTGCGATGCGATCAGCCGTGGATCACCGTCGAGTTGTGGAGTGGGTTGCATGACATCGGCGACGGTGAGCGTCTGTAGCACGCTGGTCGCTCTTGGCCGTTCGATGTCGATCCCGCGGCGCAGAAGCTTGGTGGTGTAGATGCTGCCGTAGGTGAGTTGCTTGGACACCGCGGCCGCGATCGCGCAGGCGAGCATGATCGGGAGCGTGAGCGAGAAGTTGGCGGTCATCTCGGCCACGCTGGCGATCGCTGTCAGCGGCGCCTGCGCGGCGGCCGCGAAAACTCCGCCCATCGCCACCACCGCGTACATCGCCGGCGGGCCGATCGCCGGCCCGAACAGGTGATGCGCGACGGTGCCGAACGCCAATCCCGCCATCGCGCCGATGAACAGCGAGGGCGCGAACACCCCGCCTGAGCCACCGATCGAGAGCGTCAGGCTCGAGGCGAGGATCTTGCCCAGCATCAAGATCGCGATAAACCACAGCGCGTACTGGCCCGCGAGCGCCTTGCCGATCACCGGATACCCGACCCCGTACATCTGCGGGAGCGCGAGCAGCACCAGCCCGAGCGCGAGGCCGCCGACCGCCGGCCGGGCCCATTCCGGGCGGCCCTTCCACACCTCATCCACGAAGTCCTCGAGCCAATACAAGAACGTCTTGAAGCCAACGCCGATCAGCCCCGCACCGACCGCGAGGAGGGCCACGAGCAGGTAGGCGCTGTCGTTGGCCAGAACGAGATCGTGCGGCACCTGAATGAAGAACGGCGCCGAGCCGAAGAACGCGCGACTGATCACATCGCCGGTGACCGCCGCGAGGCTGGTCGCGAACAAAGCGTCGAGCGAAAACTCGCGCAGGACGATCTCGAACCCGAAGAACAGACCAGTGACCGGCGCGTTGAACGTCGCCGCGATCCCGCCCGCAGCGCCGCACGCGACGACGATCCGCAACCGATTCTCGGACATCCGCACGAGCTGGCCAAGCGTCGAAGCGAACGCCGATCCGATCTGCACGATCGGGCCCTCGCGTCCCACCGATCCACCAGTGCCGATGCAGATCGCCGACGCGAGCGCCTTGACGATCGACACCTGGGGACGGATCCGCCCACCGTTCTCAGCCACCGCGAGCATCACCTCCGGCACCCCATGGCCACGGGCCTCCCGCGCGAACCGCTGGATCAGCGGCCCGTACAGCAGCCCGCCCACGACCGGAACCACAAGCACGAAGAAGATCCCCAACGACGGCAGATGCAGACTCGGGGCATGGCCCTGCTGGCCGAACTGCTGATAGCCGGTCGCCACCCACGTGACCGCGTAAATCAGCTCCCTGAACACGGCCGCGCCCAAGCCCGCGCCGGCGCCCACGAGCAGCGCCATCACCGCCAGCCCGAGCCGGTTACCCCCCAACCACGCCGACACCGACCGGACCAGCGAGAGCGAAGACAGGCCCGGCCGCGCGGCAGCCACGAACTCCGCCGCCGCGGCGCTGGATCCGTCCTGCGTCCGCCTCGCCGCCACCGATCAAAGATCCCATCCCAGCGACCAATCCTGCTCAGGAACCTCGCCGGCCGCCTCAGCGAACGCCCGCAGCGCATTCAGCACCGGCCGCCGGTGCGCATTGGGCATCCGCTCCACGATCACCGCGATCTCCGCCCTCCGGCGGCGGGTCACCTCCGCGACCAGCTCACCCCCAGCCGCGGTCAGCGAGACACGCACACCGCGGCGATCCTCACTGGTCCGCCGCCGGTGCACGAGACGCTTGCGCACCAGCCGATCACACATCCTCGTGGCCGTGGACCGATCCACACCCAGCGCCGTCGCCAGGTCGGCCAGTCGCTGCGGACCTCGCGCCGCTAACTCGATCAAAACCCGGTACTGCGCCAGCGTCACATCCTCAGCCACGTTCGCGAGCGAGCGAGCGGCCACCGCCACAAGCGCGCGACTCGCGCCGAGAACCGCATCAACCAGCTCGTCCCCACCTTGGCCCGGCTCTCGCTTTCGCGGCGCTGGCGACAGACATAGCATGCATACTACCATTATTGTATTAAGCAACAAGATCGCCGCTACCGAGACAGATCCGCCCGGCCGGCTGGTTCTGCTCAGTTGATTCTCGACGGGCGCGAGAGCTTGCCGATTCGCCGCTGAGCGCCGTCAGCACCCGGCGGCTCGGCTCGGAGCGCACTCGTGACGGCCTGGCCGGAACTCTCGAGGAAATCGTCCGCCAGGCAGCAAACCCGCGAAGACGGCAGACGCGCCTCACGCGGCCGCTGTTCGAGCCGATGGCTACGCGATGGTCACCGATGAGCTACGCGACGTGATCGGCCTGCTCCGGGCCGACGGGGTTTCTGCGCGTGGCGTCGCTCGAGCCGAGCGTCTGGTCACAGATGCCGTGTCGCCGCTGTATGCACACGAGGTGAGTGCTCCGCGCGAAGAGCTCTGCCGCGTGCGAGATCTGCTCAAGCACTGAGCTATGACACGCGGTAACCGGCGGGCATCGCGCCGCGTTTCGTGTCACTCGCGCTCCGATCGCCGCATTTGACGCGAGCGGGGAACCGCGGCGGGCTACACCCTGATGACAGAGAGCCAGCGCTGGCCTCGCCAGCTGGACCCCGAGACGGACACACACGATGGGGATGATCGCGGGTTAGACTGTTGCGGGGAGAGCCGGGAAGCCTGGTCGGCGTGCCCTTAGCGGGGGAGGCCGTGTTGTCCCGGAACGAGTTCGACATCGAGCAGGGTGCTTGCCGTCCGCCTCAGGCGCGATGGCGCGCGTGGTAGGTGGACTGCGGTGTCTGACGCGCTGTTGGCAGTCGTGTTCGTCGTGGCCGCGGCGGTCAGCCTCGGAACGAGCTGGGTGCTGGTGTCGAGGCTCGAGCGGATCGGCGCGCGGCTAGGTCTCACGGAGGCGCTGCTGGGGATGCTCGCGGCGTTGGCGGCCGACGCGCCGGAGATCACAGCGGCGGTGACGGCGCTTGCTGGGCATCAATCGCGGCTCGGGGCCGGGGTGGTGATCGGCTCGAACGTGTTCAATCTGGCGGCGTTGTTGGGCTTCGCGGCTGTCCTCGCCGGAGAGATCGCGCTGCACCGGCGGGTGATCGTGCTGGAGGGCGTCGTGGCGGTGTCTGTCGCCGCGGTGTGCCTGGCGGTCGTGGTCGGGGTCCTCTCGCCCGGGGTCGGTCTCGCGGTCGTGGTTGTCGTGCTGGTTCCGTACTTGGTGATCCTGGGCATGCGCCATGATCGGCTCGGTCGGATCGGCCTGCCGGCGGCGTGGGCGAGCTGGCTGACGGGCGCGATCGTGGAGGAGGAGCTCGAGCTCGAGCCCGCGATCCATCCCTCGCGTGGCCGCGGGCGCGATGCGGTCCTCGCGGCGATCGCGGTGCTTGTCGTGGTCGGCGCCAGCATTGCGATGGAGCAGACCGCGTCCAAGCTCGGTGCGCGCCACGGGATTCCCGAGATCGTCGTCGGCGGACTGATCCTTGCCGGCGTGACGAGCCTCCCCAACGCCGTTGCCGCTGTGTATCTCGCCAGGAGAGGGAGAGGCGCCGCGACGCTCAGCACAGCGATGAACAGCAACGCGCTCAACGTCGCGGCCGGTCTGCTGCTGCCGGCAACGGTTGTCGGCCTGAGCGCGTCGTCAGGCCAGGGGACGCTGATGGCAGCGTGGTACCTCGGCCTGACCGCGTTCGCGCTGGCGTGCGCATATGTCGGTCGCGGGCTGCGCCGTGGACACGGTGTGCTGATCATCTGCGCGTATCTGGCGTTCGCTGGAGTCGTGCTCTCGACCGCCTACTCATCACGCCCCGGCCTGCTGCTCAGCATCGCCGTACCCGCGATCGTCGGGATCCCGCTCGCCGCCCGGCTGCTGCGCCGCTCCGACGGGCGAAACGGACCGCAGGTGGGAGCAAACGGCAACCCCGCCAACGGCGAACAAGCGCGCGACGCGGCGCTAGCCCCGTTCACACTGCCGGTCTGCGGGCGGCCCGATCGCCGCACGCAACCGACGGACGGGCGCCAGCCGATGCCGCCCGCCTTGGTGCCCGCCCACGAACAATCACTCCTTGCCGGCTGGTCGATCAAACGAGTCTGGTACCTCGCGCTTGCGATCAGCTCACTCATCGCCGCGACCGATGCGATCCTCGGAGCGCACGTCATCCTGATCGGACTTCTGATCGCCGGCCCCTGCTGCGGACTGCTCACCGGCCGCTGGGCACGGACCGCCACCGCCGGCGGCTGGGCGATCGCCCTCGCGGTCGTGCTCGGCCTCCCCGACGGGATCTGGGGCACATCCACGCACCTCGTATTCCTCGGCGCCGTGGTCATCGTCGCGGCCGTGAGCACCTCATCAGCCGCGATCATCGAAAGACGCCGTTAGCACAAGCGAAGACCGAACTGCGATCGAGAGCATTCACAGCCAACGCTCCTCACCCGACCCCGCCTGGGAACGAACTAGATCAGCAGGAAACCTCGTCGACGCGAAAGTCCCCGCCCGCTCCGAGCCGCTCGCGACAGTCCGAACCAGACAAGCGCTTGCCGCCTGCGGCTAACCCTCTGGTCGAAGCGGAACTCCGGGCACGCCACGAGCGGGCTCCTCGGGCCTTGACGACGACGGAGTACCAGACAACAAGACGAGCTGCGTGCCGACTCGCCACCGGCTCGGGAACTCTGCCTGCGGAGTCGCGACACTGGGTGAGGGCAGGACAGCCGCATCGGTCTGGCTGTCCTACCTGCGGCTTTGTGTGTGACTGCGGAGCGTCCTGCCTCACTGTCTGTTTTCAAACACGAGGCGAAAGTGGTCGAGCAACTCGCGTTCAGAGCCGATCTGGTTGGCGCTCACACCCGAGGTGAACGCGAGCCGGAAGTCGGCGCTGGTGAGCCAGCGAGGCAGTAGCCGGAGCTTGAGCAGCGTCGTTCTGAAGCTCGGCGCCTTGACACGCCCAGATCCGCGCGTTCCACTGGTTGATCGCTTCGATGTCATCGAGGCGGCCGCTGACGCTCGAGGCCAGCCGAAAGCGCGGCTCAGCGCACCCGACGATCGGCTCCTGTGAACGATCACCAGAAATCCCCACTCTCGATCATGGAAATTCCCCACCCTGGGGCGCCGCTCGGTCGGGTCTGTCCGAGGAAATGTATAGGCACGAGCGAAAGAGATCGCTATGCCTACAACCACGAGAAGCAGGGCCAGCCAGAAGAGCAGCAGCTGCGTGTTCGATCAGGCTCCGGAGCTAATCGGCGCCGGCTTTGAACTGCCGGATGAGGCTTGTCCGCCCGGCGGGTGGTCAGATGGGATGGCCGGGTGTATCGTGTCGCGGCGATGAGCGTGCGCGGTGGTGGTCGTGCTCGGCTTCGGTGCCTTGGGCCGGTGGTGTTGATGCCGGTGGCGGCGTTCGTGGTGCATCAGTTGCGCTACTACCTCGCGTACGGGTCGGCCGCGGCCGCGGTGCTGGAGCGCACGGGGCACTCGTATCTGCATTCGCTGGTTCCGTGGCTCGTGATGCTGGTGGCGTTCGCGGTCGGCGGGTTCTTGTGGGCGTTGGGGCGCGCGGTGGCTGGGCAGAGGTCGATGCCGCGGTACACGGTGTCGTTGATCGGGCTCTGGTTGGCGTGCTCGGCGTGCTTGGTGGCGATCTTCGCTACGCAGGAGTTCTTGGAGGGCGTGTTCGCGACCGGCCATCCGGTGGGGCTAGCCGGGATTTTCGGGTTCGGTGGATGGTGGTCGATCCCAGCCGCGGCGTGTGTCGGTCTGATCCTCGCCGTGCTATTCCACGGCGCTCGTTGGGTGCTGGACGAGGTCGCTCGGCGCCATCTGCGTGAGCGGTCAAGGCCAGCAGTTCGGGTGGCATCGACGTCTCGGCCCTCGGATGTGTGGGTTGCGCGGTTGGCGCCGCTGGCCGAGGGTTGGTCGGGCCGTGGTCCTCCTCGGTAGTTAGCTGGCTGCAGCGCCCGATGGCACCCATATTTGGGTGGTCGGGTGTTGCGAGCGCGGGCTGGTCGATGATTCGGTGCGCGTCGTGCGCGACGCCCGAGGCTGAAGTCGAGCCCGCGGTTCGATCAGAGCGCCCAGGCGGGCGGTGGTTGCAGGGTTTGTGTCGCCGGTGGGCTTCTGGTCTGGTCGCTAGCGCTGGCTGAGCGTTAGCGGCGCATCAGCTAACTTCGCTTGGGAGCGTCCCTCGGGGGTGCTCCCGGGCGACGACCGTTAGGAGTCGCAGATGAGCAGTATTGCTGGGCCGAGAGCCGCTCCCGCGGCGGTTGGCGGCGAGTCGGTAGGCTCGCGCGCCAGGGCGTATTTCTTCTCCGATAGCCGCCGTTCGATTCAGACGGTGTTGGCGTTGATCTGGGTGCTGGACGGGGCACTGCAGTTTCAGTCGTTCATGTACGGCAAAGGCTTCATCGGGCTGCTGCAAGGGCTGACCGGCGGTCAGCCCGGGTGGGTCGCCAGCAGCGTCAATCAGGGCGCGGCGACGATGCAGTCCCATCAGGTGCTGTTCAACACCGGGGCCGCGTTGATCCAACTCGCGATCGGGTTCGGGATCCTGTACAAGCGGACGACGAAGCCGGCGATCCTCGTGTCGTTCGCGTGGGTGCTGGCCGTGTGGTGGTTCGGTGAGGCGTTCGGGATGATGTTCATGGCGACGACGCCGATGGGCGGCATCCCGATGGCCAGCGCGCTGACGGGCGCGCCCGGAGCGGTGCTCCTGTACGCGCTGATCGGCACGATCGTGTGGCCGAACGACCGCCCTGGCGGTCTGCTCGGGGTACGCGGCGCGCGGATCGCCTGGGCGGGGCTGTGGCTGGTGATGGCGTGGCTGTGGCTGGTCGAGGCGGGTGGCGCGAACGGGATCCACAACGCGATCAACGCCGCGCCGTCGGGGATGAGCTGGCTGAGCACCGTCCAGAACGGGTTTGCAAGTATCACGAAGGGCAACGGCCTCGTGTTCGCGCTCGTCCTCGCGGCACTGTCGGCAGCGATCGGGATCGCAGTCGCCGCGAACTGGCGAGCGAAGCAGTTTCTCGTGCTCGCGGTCGTGCTGAACCTGATCTACTGGGTCGTCGGGCAGGGGTTCGGCGGGATCTTCCAAGGGGGCGCGACCGACCCCAACGCCGGGCTGCTGTTCATCGTGCTCGCCTACGCGCTCTACACGCTCGTGCCCTACGAGACACGGCTCGAAAAGGCAACAATCGATTGGACCAAACCAGAGGCCGCAGTCCGCACCTGACCCAACAAAACCGCGCCGGCCTGTCAGCCAACAGGTCCCGGTGGCGGTGCGCGCACCACGCGGGCCGCTCGAGTCGCGAACGGGACGCGAGCGGCCCGCGACCCTAACGCATCCTTCAGAGAACGCGAACAGCACGAAGCGTGAGCACTCGGCCCGGTGCCCGCCAACGGCCGCGCTCATCAGCACCACTATCGTTGGTGACGAGCCGGCCGGGCGGCCGGTCCGCGGCGAAAACGAGCGGCGACCCCGCATGTCGTCGGGGCGTAGCCGCTCCGTTGCCGTTACGCTCGTGCGGGCCGGTCGGCGCCGACGACTCTTTGCGTTCGGAGCGATGGTCGGCGCCGGCGGCGCCAGGCGCGTGGTCCGTCGCCAAGACGATCGCCAGCTCGGCGACCCGCTGGATGAGCGATCGTGCGCGAGATGCGCGCTTTCCGCGCAAGCCGAGGAACTTGGGCGCTGCCGTCGAGAGCGACCAGCGCAGCGAAAGCGGGGCTGCCGACTGGGCGGCTGATTGCGTCTGCGACGCGCGCGTCGTCAGTAGAGGACGGACGCCAGGAACGCCCCGCGAGGTTCTTGGTAAAGACCTAAGGTCATCAGGTTCATCATGTAGGACACCCGCAGACCACGGCCAAGGCACCAGCGCAAGAGTTCTGTGTTGCGCATCGGGACAAGGAAGCCGGGCCCGTCGAAGCGCTCGGCGGCGGCGATCAGTGCCTCCACGTCGTCGTCCGTTTCAGCGGCTGAGTGCCCGAAGAACCCGATGCCGGTCGTGTAACCGGTGATCCCGCCGTTGCGCTCGGCCACGCTCGCGGTGCCCTGGGCGAGCGCGTCGAGCAGCTCCCCTGCGCGGTCATGGCCGTGGACGCGCGCGCACACGGCGTTGCACGCCTCTGCGTCGGCCGGACTCGCCGGGCGCACCTTGCAGCCGCAGATCTCCAGTCCCAGCGGCCCGCCCTGTATCACCGCGAACGGCTCGCGGACATCGAACCCGAGCTTCGCGTAAAGGCTCATCGAACCGGTGTTGTACGCGGACTGCAGCAGCCGCACGCCAGGCACGCGCCGCTCTCCGGAGCGCTCCAACACCCTGTCCATCAGCGCTCGGCCGACCCCTCCGTTTTGTACCTCGGGATCGACGGTGATCGGCCCGACGCCGACGATCGTCGAGCGCTCATCGAGGAAGCCGCTGCCCACAATCCGGCCATCACGCTCGGCGACCACCGAGAAGAACCCCGGGTGCTCGATCAGACCCGACACCGCGCCGACCGCTACCTCCACCGATGGGAAGTCCGGCACAAAACCGTGGCGAGTCGCGAGCGCCGCGAACGCGTCGTGGCAGATCCGCCCACGCTCGGGCGCATCAGCCAGCACGGTGTCACGCAAAGTCACATCCATTCGGGAACTCCCCCCTCGACGGCACGGACCCTAACCCATGCGAACGGCCTGATCAACGCCAGCGAGCGGTCGATCGACCGTCCAGTCTGACCAGCAGCCCAGCCAGCCGCCGGCGCCGCGAGTCCGGACGGCCTCCGGCTCCTATGGCCATCTGAGCAGCGCTGCCCGATCCACGCTCCCCGCCGGCGGGACGCGCCCATCCCACCAGTCGGCGCCACTCGCTCCCCACTCGCAGACCGCCAGACAGACCGCGACCCACCAGAACCGAGCGGGCGATGATCCACGCCGTCCCAGATCTGGCCCGGAACATCGCGGTCCAGCTCGACGCCCTGTTCCGTCAGGACGCCCTACTCGCCCGACGTCTCAACGAAGCCCATCAGCGGCTCCAGGCGGCGAACGATCGGCTGTGGTGGGGCCTGCATCCCGACGGCCTCGCTGCCCTCTATGGGGAGGACCCCGGTGCGGTCGACATCGCGTTCGCCGAGCACCGCTCCGAAGTGCTCGGCGCTCCGGACCCGCTCGCGGCAGTCCAACAGGTCCACTGGCAAATCCACTCGGCACTCAACGCCTACCAGAGCGCCGCAGAGGAACGCCGGCAGCTCGCCGCCAACATCGGCGAGCTCATCCAACAGCTCGTCGATGCCCTCGCGCTCGCGGGCTGGTCCGAGCAGGAGGCCCGTGACGCCAACATCCAGCAGCTCGCAGGCAACCAACCAGGAATCCCGCGGAGGAACTGACGATGGGAACGACCCTCATACCGCCGTTCGCGACCACGAACGCGCACGCAGACCGAGCGATGGCGGCGCTTGCCCAGGCCAACCGCGTCCGCCTGCGCCGAGCCGCCCTGATGCGCTGGCTGCACGGCAAGTCGAGCGCCGACTCGCACCAGAAGGCCGCCGAGCTGATCCTCGGGCCCGATCCGGCCGTGCAGTCGATGCTTGTGCTAGAGCTCCTCGGGCGCGTCCGCCAGGTCGGACCGAAACAAGCGGAGCGAATGCTCGAACTCGCTGAGATCTCACCCACTCGCACGCTGAGCGCGCTAACCGCAAGACAGCGCTGTGGACTCGTCGCCGTGTTGCGCCCGCGCGCCGACCAGCTCTCATGCCGCAACCGGCGCAACGCCGGATGATGAGCACGCGGTTCCCGCTCAGTTTGGGATGAGGCTGATTACGATCCGTTGGCTCCATGCGGGGCTGGCTGTCGGACTGTCTGCTAGAGCGAGCCAGTGATGCGGGCCGATTGTCAGCTCTACGCTTGGGCGATGCCGATCCCGGAGCCAATGCTCAGCACTCGTGTCACCCGGTGGCCGGCTAACGGTGACTGGATGATGGAGCCCAACCGGCTGCTCGTCGCGATCGACGCGAAGGGACGTGTACGCGCGTGGTCGCGCCGAGGTGCAAGCCTGGGGGATCGTGTCGGCTCGCTGCTGGAGCCGTTGGCCGAGTCACCTCGCGGAACCGTGTTCGACGCCGAGCTCGTCGCACTCGGCGCGGGCAGCGTCAACTCTCGGCTCAGCCGCCCACCGCCGTACCAGACCGGCGCCTGGTCCCGAACCACGGGACGAGCGCGACGCTGTAGCCGACCACCGGGTTGGTCCCCCCACTCGCATAACGAGGTCTGACCAGCAGCCCCTCGCCGCGCAACAGGGCGACGAACTCGGGCTCATCGCGCGCGGCGGCCCCACAGGCACGGACGACCCGTTCGAGCGTGCGCCGGCCACCGCGTTCGGGATGCCCCTCGTCGCTGCCTACCCCGAGCCCCCGCCTGCGGTCACCCGCGAGTTCTCCGCGCCTGATGCCCCTCTCCCCCGCCCCCCGTGCCCGCCCGACGACTTCTCGCAGCCCGAATACGCGTTCGAGACTCCGGCAGCTCCGCTGGGCGCGCGTTCGATCAGCGTGCACCCGCGCTCTGCTGCCGTCCTCGGCGGGACCGGTGGGAGCGCGCGATCGCGTTGGAGCCGCTCGAGCAGTCGCCCGGCGGTGGCATGGGTCGGCGAGCTTCGTCGGATCAGTGAATAGGAGTGCGCGAGGGAGGACGTACCACACGACCGGTCTACGTCATCTTCGACCTCCCCGAGCGTTCATTGCGTTAGTCGAGATTCCTCGAGGTCAAGTTCGTGCTCGATCCGCCGCAGCGTGTGAGCTGAGATCTGGCTTCGACGGCGCAGGTCGGCGAGTCGCCGGCGCTCCACACCGATCAGCTCTCTCCGCAGCTCGCGGATCCGGCGGGCGGCCGCGGCCTCGTCACTGCGGGCCGCGTTCCCGTCGGCGTGCGGCTCCAGGCGCTGGATTCGTAGCTCGTAGGTCATCCGGAGCTGGTCCAGGACTGGCTCCGCTACGACCTCGCGGTCCGCTAGATCGTCGAGGTGCCTGCCGTCATGGTCGATCCAGCACGTTCGATAGAGCACGCACATGCCGATACCAGCAGGACGCCTCGTGCCGCTGCTCGCGTGAGAAGCAGTCGATCAAGGCCAACGGCGCGCAATCAGGGCTGATCCGGTTCGTCCAACTCATCAGTCTCGGTCGCGCTCCGGTAGGTGGCTGCAGCCCGGGAGCGGGACAGTCACGGATGTAATCGGATACGGCCCTTCGCCTGGCGGTCCGCTCCGAGTCGCCGGTCCAGGCTGGACCGCGCACCTTTGCACGACGCTTGGCGGTGCGATGTGGCGTTTCGAAGCCGGCCTTTCCTTGCTGCTCCCACGCCCGGGAGGAGGAACGCCAGGTGACTATGTCGACGAGCTGGCTGCGCGCTTCGCGCTTCTGGGCATCGAAGAATGAGGCAAGGAAGGCTGCGCTCGCCCGACGCGAGCGAGCGCAGGCCTCAAGACGACAGACGACGTCCGTCTCGCCTCGAGCAGCCTTTGCGTGCGTTCCCGTTCCGTGCTACCGACGGACCAAGACGTATTAGCCGATGCCGGTGCTCGTGTCGTCATTCCGAGAAGTTCTCGAACCGTTTCACAGCCAGCGCGGTCCAAGCGCTCGACATCGCGAATCGCGACCCTGGGAGAGCCCCGCAGCGCTCGTGTGGTGACCTCATCGAGGCGTCATCGCACGCGGACGCTGTGTCTTCTGGACGTCGGGATTCGCGAACCGCACAATCCATAAGGAGAAGTGATGCGCACTATGACACGCCTTCTCGGGCGTACAGTGCTGGGTCCCCTCGTGTTGGGCCTGGCAGCTTTGGGAGCCTTCGCGCTCCCGGGATCGGCGCTTGCGTCGACCGGCAGCGCGCGGGTGATCGGCCATGTCTATCTGGACGGCAACACCGTCGGGGCCAACACCGCCGCGGCCTACAACCGTGCCCCGGACGGCTCGCTGACCCCCGCGCCAGGCTCGCCGTTCGCCGTTGGCGGCGCGGGACTCGGCAAGGGGCTCGGCTCCCAGGGCGCTATCCAGCTGGCTGACCAGGGGCGGTACCTGCTCGCGGTCGACGCCGGCAGCAACCAGATCTCGGTCCTCCAGACGAACCGGGACGGGTCGCTGACTCGGGTGCTGGGCAGCCCGGTGTCCTCGGGCGGCGTGGAGCCGGTCAGCATCGCGGTGCACGACCACCTGGTCTATGTCGCCAACGATGGTGACGCCACCCACAGCGCCAATTACACCGGGTTCTTCCTGACCGGTTTCGGTCAGCTCGTTCCGCTGCCGCGCTCGACCGTGAATGCGCCCGGAGCCGCTAATGATCTGGGCGACGTGCTGTTCAACAGCAACGGCACGAAGCTGGTAGGGACCGAGGTCGCCAGCTCCCTGATCGACAGCTTCCGGGTCGACCGCCTTGGATATCTGCACGCAGCTCCGGGCTCGCCCTACGCGGGTCAGGGCCTCGGTGCCTTCGGCAGCGCATTCCGGCCTACCAATCCCGACCAGCTGTTCGTGAGCAACCCGCACAACGTCGGCAATGACGTCGGCACGGTCTCGGCCTTCGATGTCGCCGACAACGGCGAGCTGTCCTCGATCGGTGCCTCGCCGTTCGCCGACCTGCAGAACGCCCCATGCTGGGTGGCGATCACTCCCGACGGGCAGTTCCTGTTCGCCATCAACACCGGGTCGGGAACGGTCTCCCGGTTCTCGATCGACCGCAGCGGGGATCTGACCCTGCTCGGCAGCACGCTCGTCAACGACCAGGGCGGCGTGGGCGGAACGGATCCGACCATCAGCCCCGACGGCCAGAACCTGTACATCAACGAGACGGCGGCCCACGGCCTCGCCGAGATGACCATCAACGGCGGCAACCTCACGGAGCTGGCGGGCTCTCCGGTCGCGCTGCCGGCGAGCATCACCGCAGCCGCCGGAGCGGCATCCAACTGACAGCCGAGTAATTCGACACCACAAAGCGGCGCGAAGCCGGGGCGATCCCGCCCCGGCTTTGTGCTGTCGGCGGTCGCTCGGCTGTGGCCGCGATGCGGCCGCCGCCGGCTACGCGCGCTGTGACCGCCCGCCGGTGCACGGTCGCCGGGCCTAGCCCCGGCCGTCCTCGCGTTGGCGGACGGCGTTGATGACGCGGTGCGCCACCTCCGCCATCCCAATCCACTGCTGCTGGTCGGACCGGCCGGGTGCTTGACGTTCGACATCCTCGTGATATGGGCCTGCTTTAGAGCAGTTGGGTAGGGCCCAGAACTGCCCATCATCTGGATGGCGCGTCTAATCGGCCAGCTCGGCAACTGGATCCCATCCCTGGAGGCATCGGCGGGGTCGAGGCCGGACTGATCGGTGCGCTCCTCCTCTACGGGCTCCCTGCCGTGACCGCGGCGGCGGCGGTCCTGCTCTACCGCGTCATCGAGCTCTGGATTCCGGGCCTTCTAGGAATCGCTGCATTCGTACGGCTGTGGGTGCTGACGCGCCGACGAGGTCAGACGTTTGATCTCTGCGATCCAGGGGAGCCAACCGGGATCATCGGCGTGAGCGGCGTTATGGTCTCGGAGGGGGACTTTGAGCGACCAGGGGATTCGGCTCGAGTAGCGCCTGAAGCCCCGGCCGTCCGCGCTCGAGCCGGCACCTGACCGCCGACCGTGCGGTCGCCTCGTGCGCGATCACGTCCTCGATATCGCGCCACGATGCCGCGGGGGCATCGCGGCTGGCGCTGCATGGTTCGGTCGCGGTGAAGCGCATCGCGTCGGCTCGGGGTCCTGGCAGTTGAAAGGGCCTCGAGCTACAAGCTGGACAAAGTAAAGGAGAGGCGTAAATGTCTCTGCACGGCAAAAGAGCAGTCGTAACGGGAAGTACGTCCGGTATCGGTCGCGCGGTCGCCGAACGGCTGGCCAGGGCAGGCGCCGAGGTCATCATCACGGGCCGCAACGAGCAGCGTGGCCGGGACGTCGTGGGCGCGATCGAGTCCGCCGGCGGCCGGGCCTCCTTCATTGGCGCAGACCTGTCGAACCTCGACGATGTGAGGCGCCTGGCCGACCGCGTGGGCGACGTCGATGTGGGGGTCAATAACGCTGGAGCGTTCCCGGCGGGTAGCACCGCCGATACCGACGAGGAAGCGTTCGACCTGGCCTTCGACATCAACGTGAAAGCTCCGTTCTTCCTGACCGGTGCGATTGCTCCGCGGATGGCGAGCAACGGAGGCGGCGCGATCATCAACGTATCGACGATGGTCGCCAATATCGGAATGGCGGGCCTTGCCGCCTATGGCGCATCAAAGGCGGCCATAGAGCTCCTGACCAAGGCCTGGACGGATGAATACGGCCCCCACGGGGTCCGGGTCAACGCCGTGGCGCCCGGTCCCACGCGCACACCCGCCAGTGAATCCATGGGCGAGGGTTTCGATCAGCTCGCATCGACGCTGCCCGCCGGACACGCCGCCCGGCCGGATGAGATTGCCGCCGCGGTTGCGTTCCTGGCCTCTGAGGAGGCGAGCTTCATCTACGGTGCGGTGCTGCCCGCCGACGGTGGCCGGGTGGCAGTGTGAATCTTGGTCTCCGCCGTGCCGCCGAGGCATCCACGCACGCGGTTCAACCGCGTCCTTCATCGGGAACTTCGAGCACTGGCGGCGACGCGGGCGTCGTCCGAGGTAGGGCCGGAGGGACCGCCGCGCGTCGGGGAGAGCCCGGCTCAGCGAGTCTGCAACGGCTCAGTGAGTCTGCAACCAATGTTGTCCGCGAGGGTGGGAACCCATTGGTGCGAGGCGGGTCAAGTCCGCGCACTCCACCGAGAAAGGAAGTCCACATGTTCGGCTTGAAGAGAAGGCATGCAGCACCGGCCCTCGTGGCTGATCAGCCGGAGGACTCCGGATTGGGAATCGCTGATGGCCTCCAGCGCGCGACGTTTGCCGCCGGGTGCTTCTGGGGCCTCGGAGCCGCGTTCGGCGAGATCAAGGGCGTCGTCGGGACCACGGTCGGCTATACGGGCGGGCAGACCTCGAATCCAACCTACGAGCACGTCTGCGGTCATGGCACGGGACACGCCGAGGCGGTTGAGGTCTGGTCCGACTTCTCGAGGCTCAGCTACGACGAGCTGCTGGAGTCGTTCTGGGCGATCCACAACCCGACGACACGCAACCGCCAGGGCCTGGACATCGGCAGCCGGTACCGCTCGGCGATCTTCGTCCACGACGCCGCCCAAGCCGCCCAGGCCAGCGCGTCGCTTGCCGAGCACCAGAAGCAGCTGCGCAAGGCGATCGTCACCGAGATCGTGCTCGCGGAGACATTCTGGAAAGGAGTATCACCAGCGCGAGCTTCGAGAAGCAGGGCCGCGCCGCGTGCGCCGTCACCCTCCAGCGGTAGAGACCCCGGTCTCTGATCACCGGCTTGGGGTGCACCGAGCAAAGCGCCGCCGGTGCAGCGTGGATCGTCAGCTCGGCGCGCCGCCGATCGCAGCCACGAGACCCGCGAAGTCCTCACCGCATGGCCCGCACGCCTCGAGGTGCGCGGTGATGGCGGGAAACCGCCGTTCGGGGTGCTCGCCGGCGACGAACAGCTCGCAGTAGACGTGCAGCATCTCTAGCGCGGCCTCGCATCCGACATCCCGCGGGTCGGTCGCGAGGAAGCGCTCGAGCTGAGCCCAGCCGTCGCTCATCGCGATGTCCCCGTCTCGGAGCTCATGTAACCGTTAGCGACGAGCGTCTGGCGCAGCTTACGCCGGGCATCGAAGAGGGCCTTGTAGATCGCGTTGCGGTTGGAATCGAGTTCGACGGCCAGGGCATCGACAGGTACGCCGTTGAGAACGATGGCCACGAACAGCCGCCGCTGATGGGGCGTGAGCGTCTCGTCGATGGCCCGGCGCAAAGCGTCGATCAGCTCCTGCCACTCAGCCCGCTGCTGGGGGTCAAAGCCGAACGATCCCGGTAGTCGATCCCAGTCCTCCTCGTCGATCGATACGTGTGGTGCGTTCCAGAAGTGCCGGCTCAGCTTGTTGGAGACCTCGAGGATCACGAACCTGTAGGCCCAGGTCGTGAAGCGGCTCTCGTGGCGGAACTGGTCGAGCTTCGCGGTGATCGCAACCATCGCGTCGGCGCAGGCTTGGTGAGCCAGATCGTCGAGCTCGTGCCCGCCGATCAGGCTGCGCGAGTTACGGCGCCGCAGCTCTGCTCGAGCGACGCGCAGGAGCAGACCGTGGAGTCGTTGCAGGGCCGCGTCCCCCCGGGCGCCGCCGCGTCGCAGGCTGCGCACCCACTCGGCCGACTCGGCGTCCGGCGCGCCGCGGGGACCCCGATGACCAGCCACCAGATGGCCCGCCGTTGCCACCGTTGCGATTCTAGTCTGACCGGAGCGCTCGGTTGCAGGAATCGACGGTGTCAGTCCCCGGCCTGCTCGCCCAACCGCCGCCGGACCGCCGCGGCGATGTCTGGTGTCTCGCCAGCGTCCGGCCGCGGAAGATGGTGCAGCCGGTCGAGCATCCGCTGCAGCGTCACAAGCGCGCGGTAGCAATCCGGGCACTTGTCGACGTGGCGCTGGAGGCGGGTTCGACCGCGGGGCGACAAATCGCCGTCCACGAAGTCGGAGAGGTGGCTGGGGGTCCAGCGGTGATCGCGCTGAAATTGTGCGCGGGTAATGAGATTGATCATCGTCTCTAAGGGTTGAGCTTGACTTTAGACCTCAGATCGGCCCGCGACGGTTCCGCAGGAACCCATTCAGGGCCGAGCCGGGTCAAAGCCAACGTGTCGACGACTCCGATGCTTGCCGGCGAACCGCCGGCAAACCGCTGAGATGGTCTCATTGGCAGCTGGCGCAGTCGCGGTCGCCACGGGCGACCTCGCCCTGGGGTTCGCGTGCTACAGGACGCGCACCGTGCTTGGCGGGATCGTGGCCGTCGGCAGCGCAGTACTCGTCGGCCTTTCGGCCGGCCAGCTCTGGAGAGGGAGCGTTGCCACGGCCGAGGTGATCGGCGCATTCGCGTTCCTGATGGTGGGGGTCGTGCTGCTCGGCCTCGGCCAGGTGCTCGATCGACTCCTCACCGGACCGCCCGAAGGAGAAGGCTCTGATGCCTAGCCTCAAACGTGACCGGCACGAGCCGATGCCGCGCGACGAGCGCGGGTGGCGGGTGGCGCCGGCACCCGACGGGCGTGGGATGCCCGACTCCCCGGCCCCCAAGCCCCACCGCTCCCGCGGCTTCCTGTTGATCGTGCTGATCCTGCTGGCGCTCAACTGGGGCTCGCTGCTGCTGTTCCAGCCCGGCGCGCCGCCGCGGGTCACCGTCCCCTTCAGCCCGTACTTCCTGCACGCCGTGCGCAGCAACCAGGCCGCGTCGATCTCCTCGAAAGGTGACACGGTCGGAGGGACCCTGAGGTCCGCCGTCCGTTATCCAGCCTCCAGCGCGACGGCGATCTCGACGAGGCGCTTCAGCACCGAGGTGCCCGCGTTCGCCAATGACAACCGGCTCGCCCAGCTGCTGGAGTCCCACGGCGTCCAGATCGATGCGACCTCGGCCACGTTGTCCACCCCGCTCGGAGTCTCGCTGCTCCTGGGCTTCGGCCCGACCCTGCTGCTTGTCGGACTTTTCGTCCTGCTGTTCGGGCGCGCCGCGGGCGGTGGCGCGGCCGGCGCGCTCGGCGGGTTCGGCCGCTCGCAGGCAGAGGATCGATCCGGCGAGAATCTGGGTCATGTTCGACGACGTGGCCGGGATCGATGAGTCCAAGACGGTGTTGACGGAGATCGTCGACTTCCTCCGCGATCCCGGGCGTTACGAGCGCCTCGGTGGCCGGATGCCTCATGGGGTTCGACTCTCTGGGGCACCGGGCACGGGCAAGACGCTGCTGGCGCGCGCGGTTGCCGGTGAGGCCAGCGCCGCCTTCTTCTCGATCTCGGCCTCGGAGTTCATCGAGGCGATCGTCGGCGTCGGTGCCTCGCGCGTGCGCGAGCTGTTCAGCAAGGCGCGGGCGGCCGCGCCGGCGATCGTCTTCATCGACGAGCTCGACGCGATCGGGCGCTCCTGCTCCGGATCGATCTCGCTCAGCGGATCCAACGACGAGCGTGAGCAGACGCTCAGCCAGGTCCTGACCGAGGTGGACGGCTTCGAGTCGGTCGAGGCGGTGGTCGTTCTGGCTGCGACCAACCGGCCGGAGATCCTCGACGCCGCGCGGCTGCGGTCCGGGCGCTTTGACCGCCGCGTTGCTGTGCCCTCGCCCGATCGCTCTGGGCGAGCGCGGATCCTGCAGGTGCACACTCGCTCGATCCCGCTCGGCGGCGACGTCGATGTCGACGCGCTCGCCTCGAGCACTCCCGGCATGGTCGGCTCGGATTTGGCGAACCTCTGCAACGAGGCGGCGCTCCTGGCCACCCGGCGCCACCGCGAGCGGGTCGAGATGCGGGATTTCACCGACTCGCTGGAGCAGCTCCTGCTCGGCACCCGCCGCGGCATCGTCCTCTCCCCCCTGGATCGAGAGCGCACCGCTTTCTACGAGGCCGGGCACGCCCTGGTCGGGATGCTCACCCCAGGGGCTGACCCCGTCCGCAAGATCTCGATCATCCCCCGCGGCCTGGCCCTCGGCGTCACCCTCTCGGTGCCCGACGATGACCGCGTGTCCTATACCGGGGAGGACTTGCTGGCTCGCCTCAAGGTGGCGCTCGGCGGGCGCGCCGCGGAGGAGCTGGTCTACGGCACGGTCACGACCGGCGCGGAGTCCGACCTGCAGCAGCTCGCCCAGATCGCCCGCTCGATGGTGGGGAGCTGGGGCATGAGCGACGCGGTCGGGCTGGCCACCGTGCTGCTGGTCGAGGGCCAGGGACCTCTGCTGCCGGGGGCGAGTGAGACCTCCGAGGCCACACAGCGGCTGGTTGACGAGGAAGTGCGGCGCCTGCTCGACGACGCCCACCGTGAGGTCGTCGAGCTCCTCAGCCACCATGGCGAGTCGCTGGAAAGGCTACGTGCCGCGCTGCTGGCCAACGAGACCCTCGACGAGCACGACGATTACGGCGCAGCCGGCGTCCGGCGCTCGGCGGCGTCCCCGGACCGGGCCTCGTTGGACTCGGTCTGGTCTTCGGGCGAACGGCCCGCGGCCGCCGGGTCGCCCGCCGATAACGGCGGATCGGTTCTCCCGACCACCCTCCCGACCCGAATAAGGAGCACGCATGGCCAACGAATTGACGACGGTTTCCGGCTACCCCGCGACGATCACCCCGGTTGACCACGTTGAGCCCGTCCCTCGGCGGATCCGGGCCGAGCTCGCCGGCCAGGTGGTCCTCGACACGACCAGAGGGCTGTATCTGTGGGAGTGGCCGTTCTACCCGCAGTACCACATCCCGTTCGAGGACATCGACCCGTCAGCGGTGCTCGACGAGCAGCGAACCCACCAGCTCAGCCGGGGGAAGGTGACCGCGCTGGGGCTTCGCGTCGGAGATACCGTCCGCTCGTCGGCCGGGCGTCGCTACCTCGAGTCGGTCGTGCCCGAACTGGTCGGCACCGTGCGCTTTGACTGGGAGGCCCTGGATGCCTGGTATGAGGAGGACGAGCTGGTGTTCGTGCATCCCCGTAACCCGTACGTGCGCGTCGACGCGCTGCGCTCCTCCCGCCACGTCCGAGTCGAGCGCGACGGCATTCTGCTCGCCGAGTCGGGATCGCCGGTCCTGGTGTTCGAGACGGGCCTGCCGACCCGCTATTACTTCGACCGGACGGCAGTCAACTTCGACCAGCTCGTGCCCAGCCCCACGGTCACGGCCTGCCCGTACAAGGGCAGGACGAGCGGATACTGGTCGTTGCGGACCGGCGAGGACACGATCGCCGACCTGGCCTGGACCTACGACTTCCCGACCCGCCAGCTGCTGCCGATCGCGAGTCTCGTCGCCTTCTACGACGAGCAGGTCGACACGTTCATCGACGGCGTCGAGCAGCCCCGGCCCAAGACCCACTTCTTCAAGCCATAGGGTCGGCAGCTCCCCACCGCGAAAGCACTCAGCCGAGCGCCGGCTAAGCGCTGACGCGTGTCGGCGGCCGGAGCGAGGCCCGCGGCCACCGGCTCGGCGGCGAGCGGTTGGGGCTCGGGCTCGGCCACGAGCCCGCGCGCCCGGTCGCGGCCGGGAAGCACGAACGCGGCCACGAACAGACCCAGGGCGAAGCAGCCGGCGGCCCAGTAGAAGGCGACCGTGTCGTCATGAACGGTGGCTGCGGTCCGCAGTCCCGGGGCTGAGGGATGACTCCTCAGGTACCCGGTTAGAGCACCGGCGAAGACGGTGCTGAGGGCGGCGGTACCGACCGAGCCCCCCACTTGTTGGGACATGTTGACGATCGCCGATGCGATCCCGGCATGTGCCGGCCTGACTCCGAGCGTCCCGGTCGAAAGGGCGGAGGGGAAGACGCTGCCGAGGCCGAGGCCGGCAGGATCAGGCTCGGGAGGACGTCGGCGGAATAGCTCGCCTGGGGCGAGAGTCGCGTCAGCAGCAACATCGCCGCCAGCCCGAGGACAGATCCGCCGAAGACCACCGGCCTGGCCCCGATGCGGGGTAGCAGGCGGGTCTGGTTGATCGTGGCGGCGAAGATCACCGACGCGGTGAATGGCAGGAAGCTGACGCCGGTCAGCAGCGGCGAGAAGCGGAGGTCGTTCTGCAGAAGGGTCAAGAACAGGGACAGCGAGAACACGCTGGCTCCAGCGAGCGCCATCGCCGCATACGCGCCGCCGCGAGCGCGGTCGCGAACGATGTCCAGCGGCAGCAGCGGCTCCGCGGTGCGGATCTCGATGCCGACGAAGACCACCAGCAGGACGGCGCTGCACGCGATCGAGATGATCGTCAGCGGCGCCGACCAGGAGTGAGTCTCGGCGTTCGCGAAGCCAAACACGAGCGCGAACAGGCCACCGGTCACGCTGAGCACTCCCGCGACATCGATCTTCGGGCGGTACGGGTTGCGCAGGTCCGGGACCAGGCGGAGCGCCGCGATCGATGCGGGGACGGCAACCAGGAGGTTCGCGTACAAGGACCAGCGCCACGAGCGGCCCTGCGTCAAGACGCCTTCGAGCAGCCGGCCGAGCGACGCGCCGCTGCCGGCGATCGCGGTGAAGATGCCGAAGGCGTTCTGGCGATCTTGGGAATACTGGTAGGTCTGCGTCAGGAGCGACAGCGCCGAGGGGCAAGCAACGCGCCGAACGCCCCCTGGAGCGCACGAGCGCCGACGAGCACCGCGAAGGACTGGGCCAAGCCGCCGATCGCGGAGGCGACGGCGAACCCGGCCAGCCCGGCCACGAACGTCCACCTGCGACCGAACAGGTCGCCCAGCTTGCCCCCGAGTAGCAGCAGGCTGCCGAACGACAGGGCGTAGGCGGTCACCGCCCACTGCCGGTTCTCGGCCGAGAAGTGCAGCGCCTTCTGGGCCGAGCGAAGCGCGATGTTGACGATCGTCACGTCGAGCGTGACCATCAGCTGGGCCACGCCCAGCAGGATCAGGACCAACCAGCGCTTGGCATGCAGCTGATCGGCCGCCGACGGTGCTCGCTCCGGTTCAACTGACACTCGTGATGCTCCTTTCGTCGCCGGCCGCCAGACCGCAGGCGGCCCCGGCCGTCGTGAACCAGTTGACCCGCCGGAAGTTGACCCGCCGGAGTCGCGATTCGGTTCAGAGCGGCCAGAAGCTTCGGGGGAAGCGGTGCCCCATCCCGGAGCGAAGGGTTATTGGGGATAGCGCTCAGCGTCGGGGTAAGACGGGCTGGGGAATCGGCGCTGATAGCCATCGTGTCTCTCGCTGCCGGATCCCCCGCGACGCTGAGGCGCGTCCTCAACTTCGACTAAGGAGCTTGCCCATGATCCAGACGATTGCCGAGCAGCTGCCGCGGTTACGCGAGAGCATCGACGAAAGCGTCCCGGCTGAGGTGTCAGAGATCTTCCTTCGGGAGCAGCGGACGCTGGCGTCGGTGACACCAGAGGGCATCGTCGAGCCGGGAGCTCGGCTGTCCGACGCGGCGCTGCTCGACCCACACGGTCACACCTCCTCGCTGAGCGAGGCGCTGGCCGGCCGACGAGGGGTGCTGGTTTTCTATCGGGGGGCCTGGTGTCCGTACTGCAACCTCGCGCTGCGCACCTATCAGGCCGCGCTCGTGGACGAGCTAGAGGCCCGGGACGTGCAGCTGGTTGCCGTCAGCCCACAGCGGCCCGATGGCTCGCTCACCATGCAGGAGAAGCACGGCTTGCGCTTCCCGGTGCTATCGGACCCGGGCAGCACCTTAGGCCGGGCGGCGGCGATCATGACCCGGCCGGGCGAGGAGGCGCTCGCCGCACAGGTGAAGCTGGGGCTCGACCTCGAGGCGGTCAACGCCGACGGCACGCCGGCGATCCCGATGCCAACGACGCTGATCCTCGATCGCGATCGCATCGTCCAGTGGGTGGACGTCCATCCGGACTACAGCAAGCGCTCTGAGCCGGAGCAGATCCTGGCCGCGCTCGACGCCCTGGCACGTGCCTGATGGCGGGCGATCTCGACGGACGCGTGGCGCTTGTCACGGGAGCGGGCCGGGGCATCGGCGCCGAGATCGCCGTGGGGTTGGCGCGCCGTGGAGCCCGGGTGGCAATCGTGGCGCGAACCGCGAGCCAGGTAGATCAGGTAGCTGCGACTGTGACCGCCGCCGGTGGGGCTGCGCTCGCTCTGACCGCCGACCTGGGTGACGAGGCGCAGATCGCTGCGGCGCTCCGCCGGGCGCGCTCGGAGCTCGGCGAGATCGAGCTGCTCATCAACAATGCGGCCGTGGTCGGGCCGCTCGCTCGCACGAGCGCGCTCACCCGTCGGGAGATCGCCGACGCCCTGGCGCTGAACGTCCTAGCGCCGATCTACCTCTCCGGCCGAGTCCTGCCAGCGATGCTGGACGTGGGTTGGGGACGGATCGTCAACGTCTCGAGCGGGGTCGCGAGCCGGCCCGAGATGATGATCCGCGGCACCGTCTACGCCGCCTCCAAAGCGGCCCTCGAGGCCCACACGGTCAACCTGTCGGCCGAGCTGGCCGGTACCGGCGTCACCGTCAACGTGTACCGCCCCGGCGCCGTCGATACCGAGATGCAGGCCTGGATCCGCGGACAGGATCCGGACCGGATCGGCTCAGAGCTCCATCAGCGCTTCATGCACAGCCACGCTGCGGGCACCTTGCTCACACCCCAACAGTCCGCGGCCGCGCTGCTGGCACACCTCGACTCCGACGCGACCGGGCAGATCTGGGAGGCGAGCGGCGCCCCCACCGCTCCGCAGACCTGACCCGAGGCGCTCAGGACGATCTCGCCTCGCGCCTGGACCTGGGTCGCCGGCGGGCGGCCCCAAGGCGAGAGCCGCCCACTGCCGTGCCCGATCGATCAGCTCGTCGCCGCGGCGTGCTCGCGGACGTAGCGGACCATCCCGACGACGTCCTCGGGCACGAGTCGCCCGATCGCACCGCTGGAATAGACGCTCACGACTACCCGGCCGTCAGGCGCGAGCACGAATCCCGTCGACTGCAGATAGCGCGGATCCTCGTTGACGAACGCGCCGGTCTCCTGCGCCACCGCGCGTGCGTCGGCACTATGGCCAACCGGGAAGGTGAGACCGTGCCTCTCGATCAGCTCGCGCGTCGTCGCCTCGTCGTCGACCGACAACGCGACGACCTTTATCTCGAGCTCTGAGAGCTTGTCCTGAGCCCGCTGGAAAGCCCGGAGCTGCGCGTTGCAGTAAGGGCACCAAGCACCCCGAAAGAACAGCACGACGCCGAAAGCACCCCCCAGCGCGTCGGGGAGCTCGAGCGGAGCCCCAGCGGGCGGCGTGATCGTGATCGAAGGAAACTGGTCGTTCGGCTGCAGCATTGTGGACTCCTATGGATGAAATGCATGGTTGCAGTGGCCAGCGGCCCCTCTCCTCGGGTGAGCGTCGCAACCGGCGGCTCTCTTACTCGGGCTCGCGGCTGTGGAGGCGGGGCGCCCAGTTCGGTGCCCTCGGCGGCCAGAGGACGGATCACAGTCGCTCTCCCGCCTCGACGGGGACGGTGACCGTGTTCCCCGGGGGAGCCAGCGGACACAGCCAGGAGCTCTCGTAGCGGCAGGAGGGGTGGTACAGGAAGTTCAGGTCGATGATCAGCCGACCACCCTGCGCGCCCAGGTCGGCCCCCTTCACGGTGTCCAGGAGGTAGCGACCGCCCCCGTAGCTTCCCTTGCCGGCCGTCCCGTCGCGCAGCGGCAAAAACAATCCTCCGCCGTACTGGCCGAGCCACCAGACATCCACCGTCGTCTCAATCGGCGCCGGAAGCTCGACCCAGCCAAGCCGTCGTAGGTGCGTGGTCTCCTCCGGACCCGTGTTGACAGACAACCTCGTCGCGGAGATCGTCGGGATGACCTCGAGCTCGTAGCGCCAGAGACGGTCATAGGGCCAGTACGGAAGGCCGCTCTCCCACAGCGGATCGTCCTGCGCCAGCGGACTGCTCGGATGATCGCGAAACAGCTCGTCGCGCCGAGCCCGCCAGATTGCGTGGGCGGCCTCCGGCGAGGACGCCTCACGCACCTCCCTGTAGATGGCGAACGTGCGCCGGCGCCAATCGATGAGCGTCAACTCGTCCATCTCAACTGCTGCCGCCTCGGGGGGACCGGTCATTGCCGACGTGAGTTGCCGGGCTCGTGCGTGACACCGTTTCGCCGGCCGGGGGCCACTGGGCCCGCCAGCGCGAGCCAGCTCTCCAGAACGCCCAGCGCGTACCGTTTCCTCATACGCGTCCCGGTCAGAGGGCGGCGACGATGTCGACCGGCCGGATCTCCGGCTCCCCGGCCAGCAGGTCGGCGCTGACCTGCCCGAGCGCCGCGGGGATCCGGCCGCTCAGATGCTCCTGACGTCCCTCCACAGTCTCGAACGTGTCGAACACCCCGAACGTCGTCTCGTCGACCTGGAACGCATACCAGGTCACCGTCCCCGATTCCTCGGCGGCGATTGCCCGCCCCTGCTGCAGAAACGCCGCCAACGCCTCGCTCTGGCCTTCCCTGGCCTCGAGCGTGACCAGCAATCCGAACCTAACGGCCATGATGATCCCTTTCGTGCGAGTTATCGACAGTGACACTCGCACGCCCCGTTTCGACGCCCTTCCAGAAGGCAATGTGGTCACCGATCTCGGCGGCCGCCTCGGAGGGGTCCGCGTAGTACCAGGCCGCCGCCTCGTTGCGATCCCGGTCGACGACGACATCGTAGTAGCTGGCCTCGCCCTTCCAGGGACAGGTGGTGTGCTTACCGCTCTCGGCGAGGTACTCGGTGGAGACGTCCTCAGGCGGGAAGTAATGGTTGCCTTCGATGATGATCGTGCGGTCGCTGTCGGCCAAGACGGTCCCGTGCCACGTCGCCCGTACGCGGACGCCCGAATGCTCGTGGTCGTGTCGTGAGGCACTGCGGCGGAAGCTGAGGATGTTCATGCGGCTCCGATGGTTGCCGTTTCGCACTTGGACCGCGGGGACGAGATAACGGTTCGGCATGCCGTGCGGCCGATAGTCATACCGACTCGAGATTCAGGTAGGGCTCGAGGAGTGCCCGCAGTTGCATCCGCCCCCGGTGGAGCCGGCTCTTGAACGCGGCGGCGCGTACGCCGACCAGTGCGGCCGCCTCCTCCGTCGAGAGGCGTCGATGTCCCGCAGAACGACCGCCGTGCGCCAGTCCTCCGCTGCCAAAACTCGCTTGCGACGCGGCCACCAACCGCCGCCGAGCAGGCACGACTGCTCGGCCAGCGATTGCGAGCGCCCGGCTCGCCAGCGTCCGCGTTGTCGAGTTGGACGAACGGGCATCGCGGGACCTGGTTGGGCCTCCGGTGGGATGCACGAGTCCCGGCTGCAGGCTATGTTTGGCGTGTCTGCGCGGTTTCAGGAGCGCGGGGACTTGGCCAGCGGCGGGGTGGCACGCTCCGCGTGGGCGGTCAAATCATGCTCTCAACGGAGGGAGCCATGTCAGCGCAGGGCAGACCGGCACCATGCGATGCTCGTCCGCGACAGGAGCTGCGTGTCGGTGCAGCGGTTGCTGACGACCCAGTGCGGACCCACCGCATCAGGCGCTTGACATTCTCGTTCTCAAGGATCAGTTACAGTCGCGCTCGTGGTTCAGGATGACAGTCGGAGGTTGCGCAGCCGCGTTGTCAGACGGCGGAGCCGACTGCGGTGAGCCGCGTCTGGCAGCCGCTCGCTGCTCTGCGCCCGCGCGCCCCAGAGCTGGTTGACGCGCTGGAGCCGGTGTACGTGGCCGAGAGCGATGAGGAGCGCGAGGCCGTGTTCGCGTTTCGGTATTCGGTCTATGGCAAGGAGATTGGTTACAAGGGCGTGAACGCCGACCACGGCCGACGGCGCGCGCGCGACGAGGAGGACGACAAGCCGTATACGACCCTCGTGTACACCGTCGATGACGGGGGCCGGTTGAGCGGCGCCTGCCGGTTGCGGCAGTGGGGACCGGGAGAGGTTCCACCCGGCGACTGGAAGACGTTTTCGATGCCGCGCTTCGACGGCATTGGCGAGTTCGGCATCAGTGAGCTCGGCCGGTTGGCGATCGAACCAACCCATCGCGGCGGGGTCGTCCCGCCTCGCTTGTATGTGCGCTCTATCAATTGAGCGTCGAATCCGGAGTCTCCGTCACGTTCAACTGCTGTCCGCCTGGACTCGTTCGCTACTACCGGCTGCTGGGCTATCGGACCTATCCCGCCCGCCTCGTGTCCACGGCCGAGGGCATGATGGTGCCCCTCGTGGCGATTCTCAGCGACGCGGGGCATTTCCAACTGGCCGGATCGCTGCTAGCGCCGTTCGTGGACGGATTCTTCGGTGAGGGCAAGCGGCCCACGCTCGACGTGGCGCGTTGGGCACATCTGTTCGACGCCGACTCGGCGCCGGTGAGGTTCGACTCGATGGCAGTGTGGGATCGCGTCAGCCGATTGCGCGGACTGAGCGGGATTCAGCCAACAATGCTCAGCGCGCTCAGCGAGGACACGGTACGAAAGTTGTCCGAGAAGGGCTTTGTGATGAGGCTGTCGGCAGGGCAGCTCTTGACTGAGAAGGGGATCGCGCAACAAGAGATGTTCGTCATCCTCGACGGGGCATTTGAAGCGTATGACGGTGATCGCCGGCTGAGGGTCATGGGCAGCGGGGACGTGATCGGAGAGGTCGCCTTCTTCGGTAGCTCGGCCCGTCGCAGCGCATCTGTGAGGGCGGCCTCGGACGGACAGGTGCTCGTGCTGCGCCGCCGGTTCATGGACGAGCTGATCACGAGCGATCCCGCCTGCGGCGCCGAGATACTGTTTCAGCTCGCCCGCGTGCTGGCCGATCGCGTCGACCGCCACGGCGAGGCAACTGACTGACGCTAGGGCGCGCGCGTCGATGCTGTCCGTTTGCATGCCAGCGGGGCGAGGCCCTTGACGCGGTGCGCGTCGGCCGCCAGCACGTCCAGGCGATGAGCGCAGCAGCGAGCGCGGAGCCCTCCTAGCCTCTTCGCGGAAGGGTGTCGTTGGCGACGCAAAACGGGACGAAAGCCACCGTAATGCTTGAGACGCTTGACACTCGCCAACCGCGGTAATTAGGCTCACAAATCGGGGAGGCGGGCTGGTTTCCTGGGAGCTGACGGCTCCCTCGATGAGCAACCGAGGCAAGGAGAAACAGGTTGGCGAGCGATGCTGCGCCGCCTCGCGGCGCGTCCGGGATGAATCTCGGGCCGAGGCGGCTGACGACGGTCCACGCGGTGGGCCAATCGTTGGCCATCGGTCCAATCTTTTCTGCCGGCCTGGTGATTGGGCTGGTCGCGCACGTGTCCGGCTATACCACGCCGCTATCGGTCCTGCTCGGGTGCGTCGGGGCGCTCGGGCTGGGCTACGTGATCGCGATCTACGCCCGCCGGTTTGCCGGCGCAGGGGCTATCTACGAGTACCTCTCGCAGGCAGCGCACAACTCGTTCGGGATCTTCTCGGCCGGCGTCTACTTGTTCGGCATGTTGATGCTCGGAGCCGGGGGCATCTACATCGGCCTCGGGTTTCTGACGCAAGGGTTCTTCGCCAACCATCTGCACACCTCGATTCCGTGGTGGGTGGGGGGAGCAGCGGCGTTGTTGATCGCCTTCGTCCTGAACCACTACGGCGTGCGGATCGCGATCCGCGGCGTGCTGGTGATGGCGACCTTCTCGGTGATTCCGTTCTTGATCCTGTCCGTCGTCGTGATCGGCAAAGGAGGCGTCGGCGGCAACACGCTGCAGGTCTTCAACCCGAACCAGACTTCGTGGAACACCGTCTTCAACGGCATTCTGTTCGCGGTGACGCTGTTCATCGGCTTCGAGGCGGCAGCCTCGATCGCGGAGGAAACCGAAAATCCGAGACGGTCGATCCCGATCGCCATGGTGACCACGGTCGGACTCAGCGCCGCGTTCTACTTGCTCGTCAGCTACGCAGGCACAATCGGCTTCGGCCAGGCCGCGCTCGCCAAGGATGCATGGTTCTCGGCCGCCAGCCCGATGGGACAGCTGGCCAGCACCTACGTCGGTAGTTGGCTCAGCGTGCTGGTCGATCTCGTGGTGATCATCGACGCTCTCTCGCTCAGCGTGGCGATCATGGTGAGCGCCTCGCGAATCATCTTCGCTCTCGGACGTGACGGCCTGTTGCCACGCTGGGCCGCTAAGACCTCCCGCTACGACACGCCCGTGGCCGGGAACCTCGCGATCGTGGTGGTGGCCGTGTTGATGCTGGTGTGGGCCGGTGTGAACAACTACGGCAAGCCGGCTGGTCTCACCAATCCGATCGAAGCGTTCAACATCACCGCGGCCGCAGGCAGCTACCTGGTCCAGCTGATCTACGTGTTCCTCGCCGTGTTCGCCATCCGGCTCGTCTGGGCGAGCCGCGCCGAGGGCGGCTCGTGGTGGAAGCTGATCGCCGTGCTCCTCGGCCTCGCCACGCCGATTCTCGCCTTCAAGGGATCGCTTGACCCGTTCCCAACCTACCCAGCTGACCGCGGCGTGTTCCTCGCCATCGCCTGCATCGTCGTCTCGTTCGTGTGGTACGCCGTCCTGCAGCTCACGCGCCCGGCGGCGGTCGCGCAGGCAGCCCAGTACGCCGTCGAGCACCACGGCGTTACCCCCCTGGATCAGCCACTCAGCTATCCCGAAGTGCTTCCTCCCTCGGCTCCCGCGACGTGATCCCTCCGCCTGGATAGGGGCCGCCTGAAGAGACCAGGCAGAGGCCGCCACCAGCTCGGAATAGGCGCTGGCCTGTCGCGGCCTCGCGACCAGACGGAGTTCATCTACCTCACTGTTCGGCGACGAAGAACACCACGGGGCACGTCGTCGTCGCTCAGCACCACCCCAGCTTGCCAGCAGTAGCCATGCCGCCACGGTCGCGGCGGGTTACGAGGACCCACGGGCTCCTCGCGGGCGTCGCGGTCAGATATCGGCCGGCGCGTGCCCGCTTGTCGGGGTCGGTCACGATCACCGAGCTCCACCTCGGTAGATCGGGTTTTCGGCGACGGAAGTTATCTGCTCCCTCCGGGTCGGGTGTCGAGCCGAGAACGCTATCGGGTCCACTCCGCACGACGGCCGGCGGGCCCTACCGCGAGAACGATCGGGCTACGGCTCGCCGAGAGATCCACCACCCGGGTGCTCATTCGTCCCGCTCGCGTCCCGGGCGTCGGCTCGCGATCTCCTGCATCAGCCATGCATCGCCGTCGGGATCGGTGAACGATGCGTAGCTCCAGCATGCCGACTCGCGTGCCACGGTCGCGCCCGTGGCTCCCTGGTCCGCGCCCCGCGGCGGTGGGTGACCAGAGGGTCACGGGCGCGAGTGTCTATGCACCGAGCCAAGCTGCGACGGTCGGTGGGATACCAACGAACACGGAGAAGAGAACATGACCACCTCCTCACGCCAAAGCGCGCCGAATCCACCGTCCACAGTCTCCGTTCGCGCCACACCCGTAACTGGCGACGAGGCCCGGACCGTGTTCGGTCAAGTAATGGGCTTGTTCGGCGTGACGATCGCGGGTCGTTCAACCACGCCACGATGGCCAACGCGCTCCCGCCGGCGATCGGCGCGCAAGCGGCCCACCCCGGACGGCAGGTGATTTCGCTCTCGCGCGCCAGGAGCTCTCCATCCCTCCCTCAATCGAGTTCTCCCAAGCCAGAGGTTTGGCGCTCTGCGCAACTCGCGGCGTCCTCTCGGGCCTCGGGGACAAGGTGCTCGAGGTTACGCGAACAAACCTACGAGAGCTGGCGTTGCGGAGGTGGGACCTCTAAGGGAGCAGTGCTACGCCGCCTTGCGGACGTCCAGGTGATCCGAGCCCCAGCCGCCCACGTGGCCGCCGCCGCGACCCCCCGCGTGCCCGCAACGACCATTCCACCCGCCCTCGATCAGGAATCGGGCGAACGCCGGCTGGTCGCGTTCTGGATGAAACGGCTCGCCGCCGCTGCGCAGCAGCGCGGCGAGCCGCTCGAGGTCGTAGAGCAGAGCCAGCTTCCCGGGCGGGTCATCCCAGCTGCGGTCGCCCAGCCGTCGGGGTTAGGATCCGGTCGAGTAGACCTGGCGTCGTCGATCCGCTGGTGGAGTTGTGGGGGTGCGGCTCGATTGCGCGCGTCCAGCGGGCCGAAGATCACGCTGGCGGTGATCCGGCACCGTGCGAGCAGGCCCGGTAATCCGATTGGGACGCCGTTCTTCAACCCTGGCGGTCCGGGCGTGTCGGGCGTTCAAGATCACGTCTCGTGGCCCCGGGTGAGGGGCGTCGAGCCTGGCGGCTATTGGTTGCTCGTGTCGCAACCGAACTGCGGGCCGCATTGAGCCGGAAGCCACCGCTGCGCCGTGAACTTGATCGGCTGCTCGTCACTGTAGTTCGGGTGCGGGTAGAAATAGTTCGATTCTCCGGCGTTCGTTTCGGAGAACAACATGAACAGCCGATCCGCCTCTTCGGGGAGCGGCAGCGACAGACACTGGGTATCGACGCAACGCGACACGTCGAACAGCTTGAGGGTCGCTCGTCCGTTGTTATGTGAGCGACCGCTGAGGTCCTTGGTTATGTTGATCGCCTGCTGCGCCCAATCATCCCCGATGATCGCCTGAGCGAACCTGTTCAGTTGCGAGCTGATCTGCGTCTCGAACCGTTTGAGTACCTTGACTTGTGTGATCTTGCTGGTCAGGAAGTTCACGAGGATCGGCTTCAGCTGCTGACCCCAGGCGCGAGGGTCGAAGTTCCCATCGAGCAGTCCGTCCCCGGCGATACCGAACTTACCCATGAACCAATCGAGCATCACCGAGTTCGCGTCGCGGTGCATCAGCTGATCGACCGCTTCGGACTGTCCCAGATCCGAGAGTCCCTTGAGTTGCGCCAGCACCTCCTTGGGAATGACCTTTGCGCCTTTGAGCAGCTGCAGGATGTTCTTGGCGTCCGCCTTGGCTTGCTTCTTGTCGGCGGCGTTCTGACTCAGCACGGCCTCCAACCCGGCCATTTCGGCGCTCGTCACCACCGCCGACTTGTTGATCCACAACCGCGATTCGACGGTCATGCTCGCCGTGCCGTTGCCCTTGGCACCGAGCAGGCAAGCGCAGGAGGCTCGGGCGTGGGCCGAGAACCTCAGGTTCTCGATCGGGTTTGGATAGAACGGGTCCGGGTTGACGACCCCAGGCAACCAGTAGCGGAACATCGCGACGCCCTGTTCGTCGGTCGTGGTCTGCACCGAGGTGTCGCAGACACCGCCGACCACGCATACATAGCCGTTCGCGGCGTCGGGCGGCTCGACGACGGCCGGCGAAGGCTGAGTGGTGTCGCCGGCCTGGAACACGAGAGGTGACACCGTCGCCGTGATCGGCGTGCCTCGGTCGACCGGGTCGCCGTTCGAATCGGTCACGCGCACCGCGACGTTCGTGCAGCCCGACAGGCACGCGCCGGTGAAGTCGACGTCGACACCCCCGACCTTGATCGTCTGCACGCGGCCGCTCTTATCGAAGAATCCGACGAGACCGCTGTCGTCGCTCAGCCCGGACACCGGTTCGTCGGTCGCGGCGACGGCGTCGACTTTCAACTCGCACGGGCTCGAGGCCGTCGCTTGCGCCGAAAGGCGGGCGGTGGCGAGAGCCCCGGGGGCGCTCTTGGCCGAGCAGAGGATCGTTCCGGTGGCCGTCGCGGTGCCGAGCGAAGCGTTCTGCGGGTCAGACAGCGAGACCGAGAACGTCTCGTTGTTGGCCACCGGGATCGTCCCGATCAGGGGAACGTCGAGGGTCCGGGTCGCCGTCGAGCCCGCCGGGAACGTCAACGTCTGCTTGGTCTGCTTGTAGTCGACCCCGGCGACGGCCACGTCGGGGCCGGTTCCGTCGGCCGTCGCGGCGACCACCGTCACAGCTTTGGTGCTCGACGCCGACAGCGCCACGGGAAAATCGATCTGGCCCGATTTGCCTTCGTCGGGACGCGGCACCGGATCCGGGTCGGAGATCGAGACGGACGGCCCGAGCGGGTAGGAGACGGTCACCCGACCGACGTTGCTAAACCACGCCCCGGACTGGCCGCTCTTGCTCACCGCACCCGCCGCCACGAAGCCGGCGCCACCGCCGCCGGAGCCGCCGCCCCCGTTCTCGCTGTCGCCGCCGCCACCGCCACCGGTATAACCGCCGCCGCCGCCACCACCCATACCAAAGTCCGGAAAGTCGCCCGGGATGCCACCGTCGCCACCGTAGCCGCCGATCGTGTCAAGGCCGCCATCACCACCGGTGATGTCGGGGTCCGTCGGACCGGTGACCGGACCCTTCCCAGCCTGCCCCGAGGGAACCGTGCCGGACGTGCAGGACGCCGCCGCGCCGGCCGTGCCAGACGCCGTCGCGCTTCCACCGCCGCCGGCGCCGCCCGCACCTCCACACGAGACCGCGCTCGAGCTACCGGCCTGACCGGCGCCACCCGAGCCAATCCCTCCGCCCGCGCCGCCGAGCTGGTCGATGCCGGTGTCGAGGCTGCCCGTGCCACCCCCGCCTCCAGCGACGACGAGCGGTTGGCCGCTCTGATCAAACACGTAGGAGCCGCCGCCGCCCTCGCCGCCCTGCTGGAGCTCACCGCCGAAGAACGCCGAATCGCCGAAACCCCCACCGCCGAGACCGCCAGCGCTCGACGCGCCCCCCTCCTCCCCGACGAGGATCGTCAGCGTCTGCGGGCTCGTGAACTCGAACGCGGCCTGAGCCATTCCGCCCCCGCCCGGACTGCCGTCGCGGGTGCCGCTGTTCTCCTGGCCCTCCCCGCCTGGCCCGCCAGCCGCCGTGATCGTCACCGACCCCGCAGGGACCGACACCGTCGACTCTGGGACACCCGCGTTAGTGACCGTGAACGTGCACACCTGGCCGCTCTGCACCCCCGGACTCGGGCACGAGCCGGCCTGCGCCGCGCCAGGACACGACACGACGACGACGAGCGCGAGCATCAGTGCGGCGAGCACCCGCAGAAAGACAGCCCGACTCGATCCCCGGAATCGGTCCCAGCCAGCAGAAACGAAGGTCGCCAAAACCATTGAGCCCCCGTGCGCGCCGTATCCCGGTCGCACAGCAACAACAGGCTACGCCCACCCGCCGCAGGATTCAACCGGCAGCGATCTGCGGCGCGATGAGAAGACGTTCACGGATCCGGCCCGCATGCTACGGGCCGGCAGGACCGCCTGAGGCTCTGCCGGTCGATCTTCCCCGAGCCGGTCCTCGGCAACTCGGAGAGAAAGCGGACATCGCGGGGGATCTTCTGGTGGCAGAGCGTCGCCCTGACGTAGGCATCCAGGCGCGCGCGTCGGCCGGCGCGCCATCGCGCAGGACCACGAACGCCGCCGGCTTCTAAAGGCCGTCCTCCTCGTAGGCCACCATCACGGTCGGGATGCTGTCGCGCGCATGAAATGTGCGAGTGGCTCGTCTCGCGCACACGATTCTGATCAGGACGATTTGCTTGTTGTGTCAGGCTTCGGTCACAAGATGGGGGATGTCTAAGAGACAGCCGGTACAGCGCGCCGACGTCACCGACCTCAACCTCGGGTTGACCTCACTCAGCTTTCCGCCTGCGGGAGCTCCACTTACCGGCGGATCGTGGCGCAGATCCTGGTCGTCGCGGGCCGTGCCGAGTCGGCCGTCACGAGCACCGAGACGCACACGCGCCGGCGCGAGGAGTGACGCAGGCTGGCCGGGATGTGGATCGGGATTCGGAGCGCTCTCGTCTGGCCACGCCGTAGCTCGCCGAACTGACGGGTGACCGGGGTGAAGGCCAGGCTGCTCGATGTGGCAGGCTGGACGAGGATCGCCCGGACAGCGAGATGCCACAGCGAGGACACGGCGCGGTTGGCATGTCCGCGCCTCGTGTTGCGAACTCGGACCGTGTAGATCCGGGTGGCGGCTGGTCTCACGGTACGGGGGCCGATGATCGACGCGGCGAGGCCGGGCCTTTGCGGCAGGGGCCGCGGGGCGATGGTTTTGAGCTCTGTGATGTTCCCCTGGCGGTCGCGCACGCAGCGCCACACGGAAAGCAGCGACACGGTCCGCGTTGTCTTGCCGTTGCTCAGGTCCAGCGACGTCCTCAGCGCGACTGGCGGCGTCGCCAGCGAGTCTGAGGCCGGCAACTGCAGACACGCGGCCGGTGCGCTCACGTCGATCTCGCGCAGGCCCAGGTCCATCGTGGTCGTGCCAGTCGCGCTCAGATGAAGCGCGAGGCGGTCCGGAGGTTGAGCGCTGCTGTCGGCGGCGCTGGATCGCTTGCCGTTGGTGGTGACGGTCAGCCGCAGCGGGGGTTGGCCCGATTTGCGCCGTCCGAGTCCGCTCCCCTGGCCGGGCGCGAAGAGCAGACCGCCGGACGGCACCGTCGCGCTGCGGACCTGAAAGCCGCGCGGCAGTTGCACGGCGGCGTCGAAGGTCACGCTCGCGTTCGTGCCGAGCTGGACCGACCCGCTGCCACACCCCGAATTCTGTGAGATGTCGTAGTGGCCGCAGTAGCTGGCGAAGTTCCAGCCGTTGCTGGGTCCCTCGGCCAAGCCAATGCTGGCTTGCTGGTTGACCCCGAGGTTGCAGCCGAACTTCCACACCGTCGCTGGATCACCGTTGTAATTGCAGGTGTCCTTCACCGGCCCCCACACGGTGGTGGCGATCTCCGACGGCAGCGCTACGTAATCGCAGTCGGGGCCGCCGACGGCATTCTCATCGCAGGGCGTTCCAGGGTGAAAGCCACTGTTATCACCCCAATACGGGGACACGCCGATCGTCGTGAAGTCGGGTGGTGAGCCGAACGTGCCCAGGTTCGCGCCGGTCAGCTCGCAGGAGGACCGGCCACCCTCACTGCAGCCGGTGACCACGTAGCGCGTGTACAGCGTCGGCACCAGTTGCTTGTACATGGAGAGGGCAAAGCCTTCGTCCATCGCGCTCTTGAGCCCCGCTTCGTCGAGCTTGGCCCAGGGACCGGTCGGCGCGGTGAGCTGGCTGATCAGCGCCAGCAGCCCCCAGTTCTGCCGCACGACATAGCTCTGATCGATCAGCCCCGCATCGGCCTCGGTCTCGGCCGCGGCGAACTTGCTCTGTAGCTGCGCGTAGGTACCGTTGAAAGCGGTGTTCAAGCTCGGGGTGTCAGACGGGATCACCCCCGCGATGTAGGCGGCGATCGCGAGCGGGATCCCGATCTCGGGAGCCACGGCGCCGGCGAGCGCGCCCGCGATCCCCAACCCGGCCGAGACAATCGCCTGCGGACTGAGGTCAGCGGTGTTGCCGGCGGCGCCCGACAGGTTCGCGAGCGTGTCGGCGATCGCCGGGAGCTCGGCTCCCTTGGCGAGGAAAATGTCGCGACGCAGATCGTTGAGCTGCGCGAAGTAGTCGACCACCTGACCGGCGTCGTAGATCTCGGCCAGCGTCTCGTTGACGACCGCCGTCCAATCGGCCGCGGTAAACCCGCTGGTGCCCGCCGGTGGCGAGCACGACGGATACGCCGGCGGGTTAGCGGACGGCTGTCCCGAGCAGCCCGCGAACGCCAGCAGCCCATTCTGGAGGTCGTCGAGCTGGTGCTGGGTGGGAGCGTTGGTGCCCGTCCAGATCGCCCGCACCGAGCCGTCGCTCACCCCAATCAGCCCGTCAGCCCTCGCCTTGGTATTCAGTGCCGCCCACGCCGCCGCCTGGCCGCCTGAGAACTGCGGGTAGGAGCTCGTGCCCTGCGGCAGCCAGCCCGTCCACCCGCTCTTGCCGCCCAGACTGCTGCACCCGGGCACCCGCGAGGCACCGCCGGGGCAGTAGAACCAGGTCCGGATCCCGAACGGGCCGCGCGCGATCACCGCGTCCGGGTATCCCGGGCCCGCGACCGGCCCGACCTGGATCGTGGAGTAGTACGAGGCGTCGGTGTCCCACAACGAACCGCCCAGGTTCAGCGGAGTCGAAGCGGGGAGCTTGATCCAGGTCGAGGTCCCGATCGGCAGCGAGTAGGCCTGCAGACTCGTTCCGTCCAGGGTGAGCACCTGATCGCTCGCGTCACCCAGAACGTCCCCGACGCGGATCGAGGCCCACCTGCCCGCTGGCATCGTGGCCGGATCACCGGCCAGCCCCGGCACCGTCGGCACCAGACTGGCGTCCCAACCCATCGCGTAATGACCGTCGGAAGGGGTGAAGGAATCCAGCCTGTAGCCGTGCAAACCGTCGCGCAACCGTCCCAGCACGACATCGGCTCCAACGCCGCTGAGGTCGGCAAAGTGCAGCGTCTCGTAGTACGACGGGCTGTCGCCGAAGCAAGAGTTGGTGCCCGGGTGCGGGCAGGCTCCCGGCGCCGAGGTCTTATCCGCGAACGGCGAGCACGTCAACTCGAACACGCCACCGCAGCCCGACGTGGGCGCGGGCCCGTCCAACACCCAACTGGAACCGTCGTAACGCTGGGCAGCCAATCCATCCGGGGTCCGGAAGAACACCACCGTTCCCGTATGGAACACGGGCTTCGTCGCCGGCCCGGTGAAGTACTTCAACCGCCCGACCTGGTTGTCGAGGTAGTACCTCGGATCGGATTCGTGCGGCGCCAACGTTGGACCGATCGAGGTCCAGCCCGACCCGGTCCATTTGAACGCCTGCTCCTGCGCGACGAGCATCGCCGGCAGCCCCCCCTGGGCGCTGACGGCATGGATCGTCAGGTAAACGGACGGGTCGGCTCCCCCACTCGCGTCGCTAAACGGCCCGCCATCGGACACCCGTGACCACGAGCCGCCGTTGATGTCCTTCGTGCCCGCCGGCGGGGTGTACTTATAGACGCGCATCCCGTCGGGGAACCGAGCGAGGATCTCCTGCCCGCCGTTGCCGTACAGGTTGGCGGTCTGGATCGTCTTGTAGTACTGCGGCTCGGTCCAGTTCGGACCGGACTCGGAAGGCAGCGGTGAGCGAAAATCGGTCAGGACCTCCGGATGCCCCTGCGCGTCGACCGCCGGGCGCCACTGCCCGACCGTCGTATCAAACATCCAGATCTCCAAACCGTCGGCGTCACGCGCCAGCAGCTCATCCTTCCCGTTGCCGGTGACGTCCGCCAACTGGATCGTCGAGTACTGCGACGGATCGCTCCAACCCGCAGCGTCCCCCCAAGCCGGGCTCTCATACTCCGGGCCACACGCGCCGTTGTAATCGAAGTCCGCCAGCGAGCAATCGGCCGCCCGCGCCGACGCCGACATCGCCAGCACCACCCCGAAAGCCGCCACCACACAACCCAACACCCAGCCCCACCGCCAAGGCGCCCGCCCACTCAGCCAAACCCTCGAGCCAGACCCACCACACCACCATTCGGCACCCACGGAGCCTCCTAAAACCAATCACGATCCTCAACCGGCTGAACAACTCGCGCTCACCCGACCCCGCGCCCAGCAGCACGCGAACGCTCCGCGATAATCCCGCAGACCGGGATGACGCGTCAACACCAGGCCGAAAATCACCCCGGGTGATCCTCCCCGGAGCAATGCCGAACTCCACCCGATCCCGCTCTCACGAGGGACGGGGCCACACCCCGACCCGCTCGCTCATTTGTGCGCCGGAAGCGGCTGGATCGTCGGCGGGACGTACCACCCCCTAGCCACGCCTGAGGGTTGGATCGGTCGCCCGCCGACCTGATACCCCCGCCGCCTGAGGACCAAGGTGATCGATCCTTTCAGGTACGCGGTATCGAGACCAAGCCGTTGGGATTCGTTTCAGCCCGAGCTGCTCCAGCGCCTTCACCAAGTCGGACCGGCACCAGCAGAACGAATGCTCGAACTCGCCGAATCTCACCACACGAATCCTGTGGGACAAGGACCGGTCAGGGCGCGCTTTCGCGTCAGAGCGTCCGGTGGTGCGCGTGGCTTTGGCTAGGCCGGGGTGGGGTCGTCGTCTGGATTGGCGATCGGTAGTGCGTGCGCGCTGCGCGGCTCGCCGTCGACTTGGTAGCGGATGTCGATGGTGTCGTCTTGGCGGTAGGTGCCGACTCCCCATGCGCCCAGTAGCCATCGCCAGCGTGAGACGCGGTCCTTGCGTAGCTCGCGTTCGAATACGAGGGTGTGTCCTTCGACTTGGTAGTCGAGCTCGGCTTGTTGCGGTACTCCGTTGAGGTAGACCTCGAACTCGTCGAAGAGATCGATGTCGCGTGGCAGCCTGACGAGCGAGCGAGCCATCACTGTAGGGGGGCTTCCCGGGACGCGGGAGCCGTGAGTTCGGGAGGAGGGTTGTTGCCGGGTTCGCTCACGCGGGGTTTGCTTGGTCGCTGTTGAGTTGGCTTTGCAGTTGCGCGAGTTGTTGGTGGATCTCGGGCGGCAGCCGTTCGCCGAACTGCGTGAGGTACGCGGTGATCTGGGGGAGTTCGGCGCGGACCGCGGCCGGGTCGATATTGAGGACGGCGTTGAGCGTTGCCGGTGCGAGGTTCAGGCCGGTTAGGTCGGGTTCGTCTTGGGTGGGTATGAGCCCGATCGGCGTCTTGACCCCCCGCGCGACCTGGTCGCAACGGCGGAATATCCATGCGAGCACGCGCGAGTTCTCGCCGTATCCCGGCCACAGGAACTGGCCCTGAGCGTTCTTGCGGAACCAGTTGACGGCGAAGATCTTCGGGAGCTTCGCTCCTTCATGCCGGCCGATCTGTAGCCAGTGGGCGAAGTAGTCGGCTATGTTGTACCCGCAGAACGGGAGCATCGCGAACGGGTCGAAGCGCAGCTCGCCGACTGTGCCACCGGCCGCGGCGGTCTTCTCGGAGCTCATCGTGGCGGCGAGGAACACGCCGTGCTGCCAGTCAAACGCCTCGCGCACGAGCGGCGTAACGGTCGCGCGTCGCCCGCCGAACAGGAACGCGTCGATCGGCACTCCCGCGGGGTCGTCCCACTCGGGCGCGATCACGGGGCACTGGGCTGCGGGGACGGTGAAGCGCGCGTTGGGGTGCGCGGCCGGACGCGCCGTCGCGGGTGTCCATTCGTCGCCTCGCCAGTCGATCAGATGTTCGGGCGTGTCGGGGGTCATCCCCTCCCACCAGACATCGCCGTCGTCGCTCAGCGCACAGTTCGTGAAGATCGCGTCGCGTCGGATCGTGGCCATCGCGTTCGGGTTGGTCTGCTCGCCGGTGCCCGGCGCGACGCCGAAGAACCCGGCCTCGGGATTGATCGCGTAGAGCCGCCCATCGGTCCCGAACTTGATCCGCGCGATGTCGTCGCCGATCGTCTCGATCTTCCAGCCCGCGAGCGTCGGGATCAGCATCGCGAGGTTGGTCTTGCCGCAGGCGGACGGGAACGCAGCCGCGAAGTACTTCACCGTACCTTGCGGCGAGGTCAGCTTGAGGATCAGCATGTGCTCGGCCAGCCATCCCTCCTCGCGCGCGATCACCGAAGCGATCCGCAGCGCCAGGCACTTCTTGCCGAGCAACGCGTTGCCGCCGTAGCCCGAGCCGTAGGACCAGATCTCCCGCGTCTCGGGGAAATGCGCGATGCATGTGCGCTCGGGGTCACACGGCCACGCGACGTCGGCGACGCCGGCCAGCGGCATCCCGACCGAATGCACGCACGGCACGAACTCACCGTCCTGACCGAGCGCGTCAAGCGCGTCCTGGCCCATCCGGGTCATGATCCGCATCGACACGACCACGTACGCCGAGTCGGTGAGCTGCACACCGGTATACGACCGCTCCGATCCGAGTGGACCCATCGAGAACGGCACCACGTACATCGTGCGGCCCCGCATCGAGCCGTCGAACAGCGCCGTCAGTGTGCTGCGCATCTCGCGTGGAGCGTGCCATTGGTTCGTAGGGCCCGCGTCCTCTTCAAGCGCCGAGCAGATGAACGTGCGACCCTCGACGCGCGCGACGTCACGCGGATCTGAGCGCGCCAGGTACGAGTTGGGGCGCTTGCTGTCGGAGAGCCGCTCGAGCGTGCCGACGTCGACGAGCGCCCGGCAGAGGTGGTCGTATTCCTGGGCCGAGCCGTCGCACCAATACACGGCGTGCGCTCGGGTGAGCGTCGCGATCTCCCGCACCCACGCCTTGAGGCGTTCGTGCGAGATCCGCGCTGAGACGCGATTAGCGCCAACGCGCGTACTCATAGCGCTCCTCGACATCCCGCCAGTCAACACTCACAACGATATCTTACGAGATAATAAGCGACTAAGACTCTGCGTAGAAAGTACTGAGCGACGTTGCGCGTCAGCGCGGATGTGAGCGCCGCAGCGAGCACCGAGACTGTCCGCGATGGACCGGCTGTGCCGTCCATACTGCGGTGAGCTGATCGGTGTCTACGAGCCGGCGCTCGTGATCGACGAGGATGGCAACCACCTGAGGGGCTCGATGCTCACGCTGCGTCCCGAGCTCGTGACGCCGGGAAGCAGCGTGGTTCATGAGCGGTGCTATCGCGACCTCGGCACCCGACCCGCGGAAGGGGTGAGCCGCCTCACGCCTGCCTGCGCTGGACGCTGAGGTGATCCGCTGCAGGCTGCGCGTCGCCTGGCAGCGATAGCAGCTATCGGGGCTCGACGCGCGGGGGCGGCTCGGCGGCGAGATCGCTGAGCAGCGTTTGCGAATCGGAGAGCGCGGAGCTGAGAATCTGTTTCGCGACCGCCAGCAGCTGCGAGACGCGCGGATCCCGAAGCCCGTAGTAGACGCTGGTGCCAGCCCGCCGGCTCCGCAGAACACCCTGCTGGCGCAGCGCGGCGAGGTGCTGCGAGGCGCTGCTGGAATCCAGGCTGAGCTCGGCCTGGAGCTCCCCGACGGAGCGTTCCCCGTCCGACAGGAGCTCGAGCATCCGGATCCGCACAGGATGGCCGAGCACCCGGAACAGCTGGGCCTTGGCAACGTACACAGGGTCTGAGCGCACGTGCGTCGCGCCGCTGTCCAGCAGCGGTGGAAGCGGTGCGTGTGGTTCGCGGCGGCGTGGTGTCATCCCAGTGGAGGGTAGACGTCGTCGCGGCCACCCAGCAGAACTCTACTTACCTCAGGACTTATAAGGCGATAAGGTTTCCGCCTATCACTCCACGACGCCGCTCGACGGGTTGAGCGACCACGCGGTTCGATGGGAGAAATCGATGTCAGATGACCTATCTAGTTCCAGGTGGCGGCTGAGGCGTCCACGACGACTCTCGTCGGGCGCTCGCCACCGTCGGCACTTGGAGCTGGTCACAGACGGACGGAGCGCTGAGCTTGCCGACGTTGTCGTGCTGCCGGCGCGCGCCAGCGACCCGGACGCGCGTCGGCGCGCGACAGTCATACGAACGTTTCAACCCGATCACCGATCGCGCTCCGTCCCGGTGACCGGTCGGGCTGAGCGCGGCGAATCTCAACGACAAGACGCGTCGGAGCACTCGCGCTCGCACGAACCGACTCTCGAGGATGAGTGACCCCTGTTAGGGAGGTTGCTCACGGGGTGCGGCCCGCACCGCGAGCCGTGCCCGCGGTCGGCGACGCGCGGCATCGCTGTGCGCTGGTCCGCAGCGCCACCGGCGACCCGGTTGAGCGCGCCTCGGCCTTTGTGCTGGCGTGTCGAGCGCTCGCGCTCGCTGTCGTGCTCTCCGGCCGCGTCAGATCCCGGAACCGCGACCGGGATCGCAGCCGCGCCCACCGGGAAGCGCCACGCGCCCACACGACTGAACGGTGATGCGTCCAAGCGATGAACTCATGAGCGTGTGAGCTCGTGCCCGTGTCGCTCACAGTTGCCTCGGCGATCCCGCCGCTTGAGCAATCCCCGCTGTGGAGCGATCTTCTGGATCACGTGGGGGGTCAGATCTCGGGTGCGCGGCAGGTCAAAGGCTCGGGCTCGTCGTCGCTTCGAGGGACGGGGATCGCGCTGGCTCGCGCGCATTCGCGTGTTCTAGTCGCGCTCGAGACCAACTCGAACATCGCCGCGGATGCGGTCTCACGATTGGCCAGCGAAGCGGTCGAATTGGTGGTTTCCGTCGCGAGGGTGTGGGCGACGTTTGAGCCGCCGGCGCAGGACCGACGCGGGATGTTGGTGGACCTTCTGCGGCGGCGGCTAGGCTCGCATGAGGACGCCGTGCTGGCGGGGGAGGTGACCTATCGCGTGTGGAGCGAGCAGGCCGAACAGCCGGCCGCGCGGACGCGCCGAGCGATCGCCTCCCTGTCCCGACACGCCCCTCCCTCTGACGTTGACTTGCTGTCGCTCAGGACCGGCGCTGTCGACTTGGCCTCGTTGCTGGTTCGGCTGGCTGCTAACGCGGCCGCGAGCGGCCGCGCCGGAGAGGCGCCGGAGCCACGCTCGAGTGCGCTCGAGGCGAAACTCCGCGCGGTCACGGCCGAGCTCCCCGCCGGCGCGCCGGACGTCGAGCGGCCAGCGAACGATCGTGCAGGCCTCGTCGTACACCATCTCGCGGCTGGGCTGCGGGTGTGCGTGTCGCGAGACACGCTGCACAGACCCTGCGGGCAGCGCACGAGCTCGCCCGATCAAGTTGCTGGCGCAGCTGGTGTAGCTGGTTTGAGAGATGCCTGGCTGCGGCTCGCTAAGCACGAGTTCGCGGCGGTCACGGCTCTCGACGCTCACAACCACGCGCCAACCTCCGCCGAGCGATTCGAAGGCCTTTCCGCGACGCTCGCCGAGCGTGCCGGGAACGTGATCTGTGGCGCGCGCCTCGTCGGCCGGCCCGAGGCGTTTCGACACGCCCGGGCGTGGGGCCATCAAGCCGTCGCGCTGACGCACACGCTCGAGGCATACATCGCGGGCGCGCACGGCCACGGGCCGAGTCTCGCCCAGGCGCACCAGATCACACTCACGCGCCTCGTGCGCGCCACCGTCGCGATCGCGGTAATCGACCTCGCTCGCGAGCAGGCGCTCCCAAGCGATCGCAACCCCGAACCGCGAGAGAAACGACCGGCTGAGGGGGACGAGCGTGCTCTCTAGCGACGTGTTGATCATCGGCGCCGGTCTGGCCGGCCAGCGGGCCGCACTGGCTGCGGCCGAAGCCGGGGCAACCGTGGCGATCATCTCGAAGGTGCACCCGGTGCGCTCCCATTCGGTGGCGGCGGCGGGCGGGATCAACGCGGCGCTGAACCCGGAAGACACCTGGGAATCGCACGCATTCGACACCGTCAAGGGCTCGGATTACCTGGGCGACCAGGACGCGATCGAGATCATGTGCCGGGAGGCCCCGGACGAGATTTTGTGGCTCGAGCACGCGGGGGTCACCCTTCCACCGCAACGAGACCGGCCATCTCGGCACGCGCGCGTTCGGCGGCCGGTGATCGACTACGCCGGCGTCTACAAGTGCTGCGGTTTCCCGATCATCACGATGAACAAGAAGGCGGCGTTGCGGCAGGCCGGTCGCCACGTCGGAGACGCGCTGGACTCGGGCGCCGACTGCTTCGTCGTGCCCTGTTCGCTGTGTCACCTGAACCTCGACCTCCAGCAGCCGGCCGCGGCCGGCGCGGTCTGGCGCGACCTGGGGCTCCCCGTGCTTCATCTCCCCCAGTTGGTCAGGCTCGGGCTCGGGCTCTCGCCGAAGGAGCTCGGCATGGGCAAGCACGTCGTCAAGCCGACCTCGGTCATCGACTGGTCGACCTCGGTAGTGGCCGGCGCCGGCGCCTGACCGTTCCGCGGTCGTCGAGCCGCTCGTAGGCCCGTCAAGGCTCTGTGAGAGCGTTTTGCAACATCGGTTGGTCGAACCCGTCAACAGGTTTTACGTAAACTTCCCGCGCGGCCGCTTGGGTCGCCGGCGTCAGAGGTCCGGCGGACATCGGCGCCGCCGTGAGCACGTCCCGAAAGCGCAAAGGCCTTAAGCGCACCCTCATGTGTGGGGCACGCCTCGTTCACGACCGCTCCCGTCGGTACTCATAAGGTCAGCCGCCGCACGTTTTGGACGTGATCAAACCGACCAAGGAGGCGCGTGATGAAAGCGCGAGCAAAGGTCGCAGCGCTGGCGACCGCAGCGGCGGCAGTTGCGATCCCCATAGGCCTGACAGCTCGACCGGCGGTCGCGGAGCACCCGCACCACGCGCGGGTCCGGCACGTTCTCTTGATCTCCGTCGATGGCATGCACCAGGCCGACCTCGAGTGGTATGTGGCCAACCATCCGAACTCGGAGCTGGCCAAGCTCGCCGAGGGCGGGCGGGAGTACACGAACGACCACACGTCGGATCCGTCGGACTCCGATCCGGGCGGCACGGCGCTGATGACCGGCGGGGACCCGAAAGTCACCGGCATCTACTACGACGATGAGTACAGCCATGGCGTCTTCCCGGCAGGCACGACGAACTGCTCCGGGCCGGTCCCGGGCGGCAACGTGATCTACGACTCGCCGGACGACAAGCTTCCCGCCGTGCCGGACCTGCTGAATAACGGGAGCGGAAACACCTTCCCGTCGTTCGATGAGGGCGGCTCGATCTACCCGGGCGGCATTGACAAGGACCCGGGCAGGATCATGAACCTGAGTCCGCACCCGCAGTCGGGTCTGAACCCGGCGACGTACCCGGTCGACCCGAGGACCTGCAAGCCGATCCAGCCGTGGGACTTCCTGGGGGTCAACACGATCTTCCAGGTGATCCACAACGCCGGCATGCGGACGGCGTATTCGGAAAAGCACGCGATCTACACGTCGTTTAACGGCCCAGGCTCGAACGGCAGGAGCATCGATGACTTCTTTGGGCCGGAGATCGACTCGCAGGCGGTCGAGCCGAACGGCGTGCCGTACCCGGTCGACGGTGCGTGGACGGCCGACAACGCCGCGACCAAGCAGTACGACTCCTACAAGGTCCAGGCGGTCATCAATTGGATCAACGGCTACGAGCACTCCGGCAAGGGGCCGAAGGTCGGCACGCCGGCGATCTATGGGATGAACTTCCAGACCGTCTCGACCGCCGAGAAGCTGAAGAGCTCCCCGGCGGTGCTGATCGGGCCAAACGCGCATGGCAAGTACAGGGATGGCCCATCGCTGCCCGGCGGCTACGTGACCGAGAACGGCGTCCAGGTGCCGGGGCCGCTGCTGCAGAGCGCGCTTGCCTACGTCAACGATGCGCTCCAGCGGATGGTCGATGCGATCCAGGCGGCCGATGAGACCAATTCGACGGCGATCATCCTCACGGCCAAGCACGGCCAGTCGCCGTTGAACAACAGCCAGCTCCAGCGGATCGATGACGGCCCGATCGTCTCCGGCGTCAATGCCGCGTGGGCCGCGGGGCACCCGAGCAACCCGACGCTGGTCGTCCAAGAGGCCGACGACGATGGGCTGCTGTGGTGGCTGTCGGACCGCTCCCAGCAGGCGACTGAGTTCGTCAAGAACTACCTGTGGACGCACAGCGCCCCGGCGGTGAACTACGCGGGCCAGACGGTCACCGTGCAGCACTCTGGCCTGAAGCAGATCTTCGCAGGCCAGGAGTCGACGGAGTTCTTCGGCGTCGCGAACTCCGACCCGCACCACCCTGACGTGTTCGGGATCGCGTAGGTCGGCACCATCTACACGACTGGCTCCAAGATCGCCGAGCACGGCGGAGACAACCCGGGCGACCGGGACGTTCCGCTCGTCGTGTACGCGCCGAGCAACGTCTCTCCCGGCCAGTCCGATCGGTGGGTCGAGAATACACAGGTTGCTCCGACGATCCTCAAGCTGCTCGGGCTCGACCCGAACCAGCTGCAGGCCGTCCAGGAGGAGGGCACGCAAGTGCTTCCCGGCATCGAGCACCACATCGGCCACCGACGCCGCTGACGGTCATTCTGGGGCGGCTGCCTTCGGGTCGCCGCCCCAGCTCCATCGGGCCTAGAACGCGTCGCAGATGACGCGGTCTCGCCCGTCGCGCTTGACCTGCATCAGATGGCTGTCGCCGCGCTGGACGAGATGGTCCAGCGCGCCGAGCGGCTGGGTGAGACCGGCCACCCCGGCGGAGACGGTCGGGTTGGCGCTGGGCCCGATGTGCGCCGCTCCCACCGCGGCCATGATCCGGTTGGCGATCCGGCCCGCCTCGTCATGCGTGGTGTCGCGGAACACGGCGGTGAACTCCTCGCCGCCGCTGCCGACCGTGTCCTGGCCGCGGGTGTAGGACCGCAGGACCTCGGCGAAGGCGTGCAGGGCGTAGTCGCCGGCGGCGTGGCCGACCACGTCGTTGATCGCCTCTGGCTCGATGACCAGGGCACAACGTTGGTAGGCACGCCGTGAACGCTGACGCTCTGCGGGCAGTCGCAGGCTCACTGACAAGAACCGCCTGCTGGCAATTCATGCCTTCCGAGCTAACGGCCGGCGAGCCCTTTCCAGGGATGCAATCGTCGGCTCCGGCGTAACCCGGGCGGTCGCAACGGCGACTCAGGAGGCGCCCGCTTGGCCTCCGGGCCGCGCGTTCGCTGACGATCGGATCCGCCCACAAGGGTGCCCCCCGTCGAGCCCCGATTGCGAGTTGGGGACGCGGGGTTCCGTAAGCAAACGCCAGATCCAGCACCCCGCCTCGCCAGCCCTGGATTCGGCGATTCTCGAGACCAGGCGAGGGCGTCTGGTCTTGCTCCTGCACCCTAGGTGTAGTTCCCGGAGCGTGGGACGTGCTTCATGAAGGGCGCGGCATCGAAGACGACGGCTGCGGAGAAGACACTCCCACGGCGGATGTCCTCCCACCCGCGCATCGCCACCGACCCTTCGCTGTCGGGTGTCTAGATCTCGACCTCGTCGCGCCAGCGTGCTGCCACCGGTGGGCGATCCCGTGCCCGTTGACGGATCCGACGCAGCGCCCTAGCGTTTCATGCCGTGGGGCGACAGTGGGCTGGATGGCAATTGACGACTGTGGCGTGTCGCTAGCCAGTTCCGCGGCGCGTCACGGCGGGCGGATACGCACCGACGCTCTTGCTGTGGTCCGACGGCTCTGCCATCGTGTGAGACATGTCGCGCGACGTGTCGCAGTTCGGTATGGCCGGAGCGTGGACCGGCCTCATCGCTGCGCTCTGGGTCAAGGGTTTCCATCGTTGAGCGACCGTCGCCTGTGGCTTGACGAGGTCTGCCCGGTCTGTCGGGCGGCGGCGGGACTTCGGTGTCAGACCCACTCCTATAAGCGCAGACCGCGCTTGTGGCTTCACGGCGCGCGCGGCTGGCGACAGCGCGGGTGCCCAACGTGCAAGGCGGTGGTCGGTGAGGTGTGTTGCACGCTGACCGGGCGGCTCGCTGCCCGCCCACACGCCGCGCGGCTGCGCTACGGTCGCCGCGAGCCGACGACCGACTCGGTCTGGCAGGAGCTCGAACGATGGGGCGCCGCGATCGCGATCGTGCGGTTCTCCGGCGGTTCCGGTGAGCCGGGCAGCATCGCCGCGGTCACGATCGAGGACGCCGCCCAGCACGAGCTCGCGCAGTGGAGCTACGGAGAGGGGGCGCTGCCCGACGAGCTCGCCGCCCCGATCTGGGGTCGCTACGCCCGGTTCCGCGGTCACCCGCGAATCGTCGGGATGGTCCTCTGGGACGTCGCGAACCGCGAGGTGCTGGCCTCCGGCACACGCGGCGACCAGCAGTTCAACGAGGTGCTCATTGCCCGGCCTCGCGCTCGCACGCCACTGTCGTGGCAGAGCGACACGTCGCACGACACCTCGCCGGCTGCTGAGGTAACGCCGCCGCGTAGCCGCGTCTGCGAGCGCTGCGGCACGGCGATCGCCTCGGAGGCGCGCAAAGAGGCCAGGTTCTGCTCAAAGCTCTGCCAGCAAGCCGCATCGCGTGCCCGCCTGCGGGAACGCTGCGGACGGGCGGCACTCCGCGCACCGGCGCAGTGCGCTCACTGCTCCGGACCGATGCCCAAGGGGTTGCGACCCGAGGCGCTCTACTGCTCAAAACGCTGCCGACAGGCCGCCTCGCGTGCCCGCCTGCTCGCAGCTAGCGCTAGAAGGGTGGTGTGAAAAGGGGGTGTTGGTGGGTGCTGGGGGTCTGCCGCGGATGTGTTCGGTGTGGACCGCCCTGGGATGGTGACGGTTTCCGCGGGGTTCGTGGCGCCTGGGGCGCTTCCCGGCCCGGGTGGCGCCGGGAGCGTCCTGGTTAGGCGCGTTTCGCGTCTCACCCCGCCTGCTCGGCGACAGCTCCGAGCACGGCGAGGCGGGCGAGGTTCACGGCGGCGGCGAGCAGGGCGAAGTCGGCGGCCACCTTGGGCTTGCCGCGCACCCGCGCGCGGCGGCCGCCGTGGCGGCGGCGCATCAGGTGCGAGATCTTTCGCTCGACCTTCGGCCGGGTGGCTTTGTAGTCGGCCTTCCAGGCGGGGTCTGATTGGCGCTGGCGGGCGCGCGCGAGTTGCTCCTCGTAGGGGCCGACGTAGATCGTGCGCCCCTCTTTCGCGCTCGTGCACCGGTCGGCCAGCGGGCAGCCGGCGCACGCCGCCGCGAACTTCGCGATCCGCCCCTCGCCGAACGGCCGCAGCGCCGTGGTGTTCCCCGCTGGGCAGCTCACGGTGCCGCCATTCAGGTCGATCGAGAAGGCGTCCTTGGAGAACCGCCGCCCGGCGAGACCGGCGGCTGCACCTTGCAGTTGACCTGCGCGTCCGCTTTCTCGAGCTTGTCCACCAACTCGCCCGAGCCGTAGGCCGAGTCGCCGTACACGGACGGCGACTGCCCGTCCTCGTCACGTTCGGGCTCGGACTGCTCAGCCTCCGGCTGCTCGGGAGGGCGCGGCTCGTCTGTGGCGCGGAGGTCATCTGCGAGCAGCTCGTCGGCTGCCGCCGCGTCGCCGCCGTTGGCGGCGCTCACCGTGGTCGCGAGGATCAGCTCCGAGTCAGGATCGAGCGACACGTGGCCCTTGTAGCCGTCAAACCCCCGCGCGGAGGTCTTATGCCCGTGACGGGCGTCGGGGTCGACGGTCGAGATGACCCGGTCCTTGGCCACCCGCCGAGCGATCCGAAACACCCCATCCTCGCCCTCGTCCAGATCCTGGCCGGTGACGGACGCCAACAACTCGGCCGCGTCACCGACCGCGGCCTCAAGCTCGCGGCCGTCGAGCGACACGAGCAGCGCGCGGGCGTCCTTGGCCAGCGCGTCGACCAGCGCCTCGCGCGCCTCGGGATCCTCGTAGTCACACACCGGCTTGCCCGCGTCGCGGTAATCATCATCGCGCCGCAGTTGCCCGCGCAGCTCGCTCTCCAGCTCCGCGTCGCACACCGAAAGCAACCCCCGGATCGCCGAGCGCACCAACGTGACCGTGTCCATCGTCGCGACCGCGTCATAGATCGGGGTGGAGTCCAGCACCCGTCGGCGGCCCACCAGCCCTGCATGCCTGGCCACCTCGCGCGTGACCTCGAAGATCCGCTCCGGCCACTCGGACGCCGCAAGCCGCGCGCGCATGTCAACCAGCACCGTATGCACGAACCCCGGATAGTCGAACCCCAGCCCGCCCGCTGCGTACTTCCAGCGCAGATCGAACTGAAAGCGGTCCACCGCCTCCCGATCCGAGCAGCCCTCAAGCCGCTGCAGCACCATCACCACCGCCACGATCATCGGCGGCACACACCGACGACCCACATCACAGAACAAGTCAGCGAATAACTCATCCGGGAACAACCGGTGGCACTCGCGATGAAGCAGCCCGTAGATCGAATCGGGCGCGACCAGCCGCTCGCAGAAGCTCGTCGTCGTGGCGAACATGTCCTGCTGGCGGGGAGATAAACCGAGACTCATAACCCTCAAGTCTTACTTGAGGGTCGGACGGACCAGACGCGGTCAGCCCCCGCTCAGGCCATCACAAAAAACACCAGCCTTCTAGCAGCTAGCAGCTAGCAGAGCATGAACTTCCGCGACACGTCGCGCGACGTGTCGCCATGACCTATCGAGGCGAGCTCCGCCGCCTCGCCGCGGGTGAGGCTCGGGTCGCATCCGGCTGCGGTACCGAGCTCGGGATCACCCGCCAAACGCTCTACCGCCACCTCTCGCCAACAGGCGAGCTCCGGCCGGACGGGCCGAGACTCCTGGCCGACGGCCAGCGCATACTACGGCGAGAGGCGGCCCCTTCGCTGGGATGTAGACCACCGGGCGCCCGCGGGTGATCGCAACCGTGGCAAGCCAGCAGCCGCGGCGTCTGACGCCAGCCTCGCGATAGGCGATGCCCCGACCACAGTCGGCTTGCCGCGTGCGCCGGAGTCATCGAGCAACTTATCTTGTGCTGCTCCCCACCTTCGATTCAGGCCAGGAGCGAGACCATTCGTCGATTGACGCCGCACGACCCTGGCGGGACGGCAGGCGAGGCGGGACGTCGCGGGAGCGGCCGTATACAGGTTTTGTGAAGATGCTTGGCCGCGGGCACAGTCGGATGTATCGTCGTTCTAGGTGTGCCGGGAAGACTGGTCGGCTGTCCGGTCGTCGACCCCTCGGGAGGCCGTTTGCCTAGATCGCACACCCACCCTGTTGTTTGCCGCGGATGCCGTCGCAAGTGTGCGCCAGCCTCGCGTGTTCACCGACGCGCCGAAGGTCGGTGTCGCCATCGGGTTTTCGTGTCCCGTCGCGACGAGACGGAGCGTCGGCCGTGAGCGTCGCCGCGGTGGTAGTGGTAGTGATCGCGGCGGTCGCGGGCGGAGTCGCTGCCGGATATCGGCTAGCGCCGCGGGGGCGGCGCCCTCCGCGCGAGCGGCCGCGGGCCGCGCCGCGGATCCTGCTGCCGTTCACGGGCCCGGAGATCTCGGACCGCGCTTTCGAGGCGACGGTACGGTTGGCTAAGGCCGAAGGCGCGACGATCATTCCCGTGTGTCTTGCTCGGGTCCCGCGACACCTGCCGCTGGACTCCCCACTGTTGGCCCAGTGCAGCTACGGGATGCCGCTGATCGAGGCGATCAAGCAGCGAGCCGCAGCACAGGGAGTACCGGTCGATCCCCGAACCGCCAGGGGGCGCACGTACCGCGATGCGCTTCGCAGGCTGCTTGAGCAGGAGCGGTTCGACAGAGTCATCGTGTCAGCGAACGACAGCCGGCGCACGGGTCTGAGCGGCCGGGACTTGGAGTGGCTGTTGGAGCGTGTCCGCGCCGAGGTCCTGATTCTGCGCCCGGCGCCCGATGACTCGGGGCTTATCTGCGCTGCGGGGCCAACCGGCCACTCTGATCTAGCCGAGGCCGGCGCTGGCGACTGGCGGAGAGCCGGGAAGTCTGGTCGGTCTCTCGTGGGTGTGCCATGACCAGACTGCTGTGCGGATCGAAGTTCGGTAGGCGACCGTTTCGCGAGTATGAGGCGACGGTCACTTAACACGTCGCGTGCCCACAGCGTTGGCGGCGTTGCCCAGCGTATAGTCCTGCGCTCGGATCATCCGCTGCTGCGCGCGACCGAGGCCGTCGAGTCTACGGTCCGGCAGTGGGTGAATGTTGGGGCCGTCTTGACGGGCAGCGTGATCGCGTGGTTCGAGCGCGGGGCGTGGGCCGCGCCGCTAGCGGTTAGCGCTGCGAGCGTGCTGCTCGTCCTCACCATCCTGCTCGCCTTGTTCGAGCAGCATAAACGTGACTGCGCGCTCGAGTTGATTCTCGCCGGGGGCGAAGCCATTCCGATCGCGGTTGTGCAGCGTCAGCGTCGGCGGTTGCTCTCGGCCCGGACTCGTCACGGCCTGGCCGCCAGCCTCGAGGACGTCGTGCGGTACGTGTCGTCCGCCCCGAAGCGGCGGGGGTCGCGCATCGGTCGGCCGCTGTACGAGCCGAGGGTTGTCGCGGCAGTCACCGACGAGCTACGTGAGGTCATCGGCTTACTTCGCGCTGAGGGTGTGTCCGCGCGTGGCGTTGCTCAGGTCGAGCGTCTCATAAAGCACGCGGTATCGCCGTTGTACGGACTCGAGGTCAGCGCGTTGCGCGAGGAGCTGGGCTGCGTGCGCGATCTGTTGGAGGGCCCGCCATGATCGGTTTGAGCGGGCTCGTGGGTGGCCTCGGCTGAGCACACCGCGGGCCACGACGGTTACGCGCACCTGCTGGACCGGGCGGGGGCTGCTCAGCTTGGATCGGGGTGGGAGGCGGCTGGTGCGAGGAGGGTGACCCGTTGCCCGGCGTGGAGTTCGGTGTCGTTTCGAAGCGGAATGATCTCCTGTCCGTCGGTGACGGCGACGATGAGGCTTCCGGGTGGCCAGGCGATGTTGCTGATGCGACGGCCGAGGGCGGGCGATCCGGGGTTGATGGTGATCTCCACGATTTCGTAGCTGCTGAGTGGTGTGGTGGGCGTGTGGGCGAGTGCTTTGGGGTCGGGCACGGCGAAGTCGGCTGCGATCGCGCCGTGCTCGATCTCGCGGATGGAGGTGCTCACGGTCGTGGCGAGTGTTTGGAGCACGTCGTGGCGGGTGATCCAGCCTTGGAGGTGTTGGCGGTCGTGGGAGATCACCGGCAGCCCGTGATGGCCGTATAAGCTGAGCTGGCGTAGCGCCTGCCCGAGTGTCTCCTCGCCGAAGAGCTCCTGGGGTTGACGGGTATCGGTCACGGGCCCGGCGAGGCTCTCCCAGAGCTCGTTGGGGATCGGGTCGTGTTGTGGTCCGGCCAGATGGGGTGAGATGGGTCGTGGATCATCGTCGAGGGGTGCAATCGGCTGCATGGCGTCCCCGACGGTGAGTGTCTGTAGCGCGCTGGTCGCTTTCGGCCGTTCGATGTCGATCCCGCGGCGCAGCAGCTTGGTGGTGTAGATGCTGCCGTAGGTGAGTTGCTTGGACACCGCCGCCGCGATTCCGCAGGCGAGCATGATCGGGAGCGTGAGCGAGAAGTTGGCGGTCATCTCGGCCACGCTGGCGATCGCTGTCAGCGGCGCCTGCGCGGCGGCCGCGAAAACTCCGCCCATCGCCACCACCGCGTACATCGCCGGCGGGCCGATCGCCGGCCCGAACAGGTGATGCGCGACGGTGCCGAACGCCAATCCCGCCATCGCGCCGATGAACAGCGAGGGCGCGAACACCCCGCCTGAGCCACCGATCGAGAGGGTCAGGCTCGAGGCGAGGATCTTGCCCAGCATCAAGATCGCGATAAACCACAGCGCGTACTGGCCGGCGAGCGCCTTGCCGATCACCGGATACCCGACCCCGTACATCTGCGGGAGCGCGAGCAGCACCAGCCCGAGCGCGACACCGCCGACCGCCGGCCGGGCCCATTCCGGGCGGCCCTTCCACACCTCATCCACGAAGTCCTCGAGCCAATACAAGAACGTCTTGAAGCCAACGCCGATCAGCCCCGCACCGACCGCGAGGAGGGCCACGAGCAGGTAGGCGCTGTCGTTGGCCAGAACGAGATCGTGCGGCACCTGAATGAAGAACGGCGCCGAGCCGAAGAACGCGCGACTGATCACATCGCCGGTGACCGCCGCGAGGCTGGTCGCGAACAAAGCGTCGAGCGAAAACTCGCGCAGGACAATCTCGAACCCGAAGAACAGACCAGTGACCGGCGCGTTGAACGTCGCCGCGATCCCGCCCGCAGCGCCGCACGCGACGACGATCCGCAACCGATTCTCGGACATCCGCACGAGCTGGCCAAGCGTCGAAGCGAACGCCGATCCGATCTGCACGATCGGGCCCTCGCGTCCCACCGATCCACCAGTGCCGATGCAGATCGCCGACGCGAGCGCCTTGACGATCGACACCTGGGGACGGATCCGCCCACCGTTCTCAGCCACCGCGAGCATCACCTCCGGCACCCCATGGCCACGGGCCTCCCGCGCGAACCGCTGGATCAGCGGCCCGTACAGCAGCCCGCCCACGACCGGGACCACAAGCACGAAGAAGATCCCCAACGACGGCAGATGCAGACTCGGGGCATGGCCCTGCTGACCGAACTGCGTATAGCCGGTCGCCACCCACGTGACCGCGTAAATCAGCTCCCTGAACACGGCCGCGCCCAAGCCCGCGCCGGCGCCCACGAGCAGCGCCATCACCGCCAGCCCGAGCCGGTTACCCCCCAACCACGCCGACACCGACCGGACCAGCGAGAGCGAAGACAGGCCCGGCCGCGCGGCAGCCACGAACTCCGCCGCCGCGGCGCTGGATCCGTCCTGCGTCCGCCTCGCGGCCACCGATCAAAGATCCCATCCCAGCGACCAATCCTGCTCAGGAACCTCGCCGGCCGCCTCAGCGAACGCCCGCAGCGCATTGAGCACCGGCCGCCGGTGCGCATTGGGCATCCGTTCCACGATCACCGCGATCTCCGCCCTCCGGCGGCGGGTCACCTCCGCGACCAGCTCACCCCCAGCCGCGGTCAGCGAGACACGCACACCGCGGCGATCCTCACTGGTCCGCCGCCGGTGCACGAGACGCTTGCGCACCAGCCGATCACACATCCTCGTGGCCGTGGACCGATCCACACCCAGCGCCGTCGCCAGGTCGGCCAGTCGCTGCGGACCTCGCGCCGCCAACTCGATCAGCACCCGGTACTGCGGCAGCGTCACGTCCTCAGCCACGTTCGCGAGCGAGCGAGCGGCCACAGCGACAAGCGCGCGACTCGCCCCGAGAACCGCATCAACCAGCTCGTCCCCACCCCGCTCCGACTCTCGCTTGGCTCTGCTGGCGACAGACATAGCATGCATACTACCATTATTGTACTGGGCAACAAGATCGGCGCATCGAAAACGACCTGGTCGTGCGGTCGCGGTCGCCCCAGAGGCAGCAACGACGGTCGCCCCGCGGGAACAAAGACGACACGAACGGCTCGGCGGCCCCGCGGACCTGCGGGATCTCGATCTCCCCTCACCGATCTGCACACGCCGCGGCCGGAACCCGTTACGCATCCCCGACTCGTAGCTACGCAACCCGCGCTGATCCTCGGGCCGGCACTCATAGCGCGCCCGCCCCAGCCACGGGCCGACCTCGTCCTCCACAGCCCGCTGAATGATCAACCGCGCCCCCAACCTCACGAGCTCCGACAACGTCTCGCGCGGGTTCTCGCCCACCCCCACGGCCAGCAACTGATCGATCCGAGCCTCAATCTCCGCCGACGGCGGTACGGTGCGTCTCTCTGTGACAGGGTCCCTGGGGTGAGGGCCGGTGACGTCCGACCCGGCCGGTAAGTCCTCGGGCCGGCGGCGAGTCGTCACGCAGCTTGCCTGCTCTGGGACTCCGTCGTCGCCCAGGTGCCGTAGGCCGGAGGAGGAGCCCGCTCGTGGCGTGGCCGGAGCTCTGCTTGGACCAAACTGTTAGCCGCAAGCCCTCGCCTTGGTTCGGACTGTCGCGGGCGGCTCGGAGCGGGCGGGGCCGTTCGCGTCGACGAGGTTTCCTGCTGATCTAGTTCGTTCCCAGGGCGGGGTCGGGTGAGGAGCGTTGGCTGTGAATGCTCTCGATCGCGTTCGGTCTTCGCTGGTGCTAACGGCGTCTTTCGATGATCGCGGCTGATGAGGTGCTCACGGCCGCGACGATCACCACGGCGCCGAGGAATACGAGGTGCGTGGATGTGCCCCAGATCCCGTCGGGGAGCCCGAGCACGACCGCGAGGGCGATCGCCCAGCCGCCGGCGGTGGCGGTCCGTGCCCAGCGGCCGGTGAGCAGTCCGCAGCAGGGGCCGGCGATCAGAAGTCCGATCAGGATGACGTGCGCTCCGAGGATCGCGTCGGTCGCGGCGATGAGTGAGCTGATCGCAAGCGCGAGGTACCAGACTCGTTTGATCGACCAGCCGGCAAGGAGTGATCGTTCGGGGGCAGGCACCAAGGCGGGCGGCATCGGCTGGCGCCCGTCCGTCGGTTGCGTGCGGCCATCGGGCCGCCCGCAGACCGGCAATGTGAACGGGACTAGCGCCCCGTCGCGCGCTTGTTCGCCGTTGGCGGGGTTCCCGTTTGCTCCCGCCCGTAGTCCGTTTCGCCCTTCCGAGCGGCGCAGCAGCCGAGCGGCGAGCGGGATCCCGACGATCGCGGGTACCGCGATGCTGAGCAGCAGGCCGACGCGTGATGAGTAGGCGGTCGAGAGCACGACTCCAGCGAACGCCAGATACGCGCAGATGATCAGCACACCGTGCCCACGGCGCAGCCCGCGACCCATATACGCGCACGCCAGCGCGAACGCGGTCAGGCCGAGGTACCACGCTGCCATCAGCGTCCCCTGGCCTGACGACGCGCTCAGGCCGACAACCGTTGCCGGCAGCAGCAGACCGGCCGCGACGTTGAGCGCGTTGCTGTTCATCGCCGTGCTGAGCGTCGCGGCGCCTCTCCCCCGCCTGGCGAGATACACAGCGGCAACGACGTTGGGAAGGCTCGTCACGCCGGCAAGGATCAGTCCGCCGACGACGATCTCGGGAATCCCGTGGCGCGCACCGAGCTTGGACGCGGTCTGCTCCATCGCAACGCTGGCGCCAACCACGACAAGCACCGCGATCGCCGCGAGGACCGCATCGCGCCCGCGGCCACGCGAGGGATGGATCGCGGGCTCGAGCTCGAGCTCCTCCTCCACGATCGCGCCCGTCAGCCAGCTCGCCCACGCCGCCGGCAGCCCGATCCGACCGAGCCGATCATGGCGCACACCCAGGACCACCAAGTACGGAACCAGCACGACAACCACGACCGCGAGACCGACCCCGGGCGAGAGCACCCCGACCACGACCGCCAGGCACACCGCGGCGACAGACACCGCCACGACGCCCTCCAGCACGATCACCCGCCGGTGCAGCGCGATCTCTCCGGCGAGGACAGCCGCGAAGCCCAACAACGCCGCCAGATTGAACACGTTCGAGCCGATCACCACCCCGGCCCCGAGCCGCGATTGATGCCCAGCAAGCGCCGTCACCGCCGCTGTGATCTCCGGCGCGTCGGCCGCCAACGCCGCGAGCATCCCCAGCAGCGCCTCCGTGAGACCTAGCCGCGCGCCGATCCGCTCGAGCCTCGACACCAGCACCCAGCTCGTTCCGAGGCTGACCGCCGCGGCCACGACAAACACGACTGCCAACAGCGCCTCAGACACCGCAGTCCACCTACCACCCGCGCCATCGCGCCTGAGGCGGACGGCAAGCACCCTGCTGGACGTCGAACTCGTTCCGGGACAATACGGCCTCCCCCGCTAAGGGCACGCCGACCAGGCTTCCCGGCTCTCCCCGCAACAGTCTAACCCGCGATCATCCCCATCGGGTGTGTCCGCCTCGGCGTTCCGCCGGCGAGGCCCGAACTGGCTCCCTGTCATCAGGGGTAGCGCGCAGCGGTGGCCCCGCTCGCGGCAAATAGGCGATCGAAGCACGAGCGACACGACACCGGGCGCGATGCCCGGCGTCACCGCGCGTCAGCGGGTGGCCCCTTTCGGGTTTCTGCTGTTGCGATCGGCATGCTGCGCTGCACCGCCGTTTCTTCGACCGGGATCGCCTTCCCTTGCCCGCCGGGGCTCGACCCGGCGCGCTCAGCGGCCATTACAGCCGCCTTCCGGTACGACGCGATCCTCGGACTTCTGCTGGGCCATCGAGCCGTCGTCCTCTTCGTCCTTCGGCCTACCGGCCAATCCGGCCGGGACCCAGCCGATCTCCTTGGGTGAAACGCTGAGATTTCGTCGTAATCGCGTCGGCCACTACGCCCCCGGATCCAGCAATAGGGATCGGGCATCGCCGCTAGAGGTCGGCTCACCCCTCCGAGGAACGCCTTAAGGCGCTTCACTTTCGTTCGCCACCACGACGCATCTATGGCCTCCTTCAGACCCGCCCTCGCGGAAGCCCCGCAGCGCAACCAGCCGCACTGGGACCGCCCGGTCAATTCCGGGCCGCGCCCTTGCCTCGTCGATGTTGGATTCCCCCTATCGGGGCTCCAGGTCAGGACTTTCACCTCCGATCTCAACGTCCGTGCCAGGCACACCTCCGGCCGCCCTCCGGGCGACCTCCGCTACGCGCCCACCGCGTACCCAGAACCGGGCCTAATCCCGGGTCGACGAGACCCACCGAATGACCGCTGGCGAGGGTGGCATATCACCCGCATATCCAACACGCGCATCTCGGGGTCACCTCGATCTACCTACAGGGAATCGATAACGCCGAGATCATCGACACGGTGCACGCCCGACGGCCGCCGGTGATCCCAGCAACCGCCAGTCTGGGCCCAAGACCGTAAGTCCGACCCGCCCGACCCGCTGCCTGAGGCCAGAACTAGATTGACTCCAGCTCGGGCCCGGACCGTCTCGCCGCACCAGAACCTAGCCGCCCGCCGAAGCCAGGGCGCGCGAGCCGCGTGCAGAATCGGCGAGATACCTAGGTGCGGCCGGGCGTCATCGATCCGTACACGAGGAGCCAACGTAGCCCGGTCGGACGACTGTTAATTAAGGCGCCGTCGGCATTGTCCGCCACGGCGATCTGCTGGCGATCGAGTTCGTGGCAAACCGATCACGGCCCTAGCCGCAAATGGGGGCACCGCTGGGTCGCCAAGGCGATCGTGGGACGTGAGCGGCGGGAGGACGAAAGCGATCGGGCGGACGGCGGGAGTTGGACGCTTGTCGAGCAACTCCGCGCGCGGCGGTGTTATGGTGGTGCGGCTGATTGTTGCACAGGCCGACGGGGAGGTGTAGGGTCGGCGGGTGGTTGAATGTCGTTCGTGGGCAGGGCGCTGGCTGTTGATCGCGGCCGTCGCGCTCTGCACGGTATGTAACGCGGCGGCTGCGTCTCCGCGGCTGCGCGTCGGTCAAGGCCATCGCTCGAAGTATTACGTTCATCGCGTCTATCACACCTGCGCGAACGGCGGCTGCGGACTGCATGAGCGTACAGGTCCTGGCTACACGAAGTACCGCTCGGTCGGGCTTCTGCATGATGGTCAGAAGGTGCAGATCGTCTGTCAGGGCCCGGGACAGCCTGTGTCCGGCCTGGACCGGACCTCGTCAGATGTCTGGGACAAGCTGGCCAATGGCCACTGGGTCGCTGACTACTACATCAACACGCCCGGCATGAGGGGTGCGTTCAGCCCGCCAATACCGCGCTGCGGCGCCGCGCACAACGCCTACCTGACGACCCCGTGTAGCCCGACCGCTTTCCGGCCGAGCGAGATCACGCTCTTCTGCAACCCGAGCGTGATCAGTGTCGAGTACATCAGCGGCATCCGCTGGTCGACGTACGGAGGATCCAATGCGCGTGGTACTGGCACCCTCTACATCGAGTCGTGCGTCGGGGGCTGTAATCCGGGCCACCTCGATCACTATCGGGCCGATGTCCTGCTCAAGCATCCACGCTACTGCGCGCTGTGGCGGCTGAACGAGTACACAGAAGGTGTCGTCACATCCGGGTCGTCGATCCGTATCGACCTTCACCCCTACTGCGGTGTTGAGCAGCTACCGGCGTATACCTACACGCGGCATGATGGGAAGACCGAGACACTGACCCCCTGGCAGGGCGGGCACGTAACCGTGCTGACGGAGGCCGGGGCGCGCGACCCGGCCGTCATGACCAGCTTCGTTGGCGCGCTCGACCGAGCGTGGGCCTACTATGCCACCGTGACCGGGCGCTCGCCCGCTGAGAACCAGTACGCGTTGAATGGGCGCGACATGATCGCCGAGGTATTACACACGTACTGCGGCCCGAAGGTGAAGAACGAGCAACAGGCAAACGACGTTGCCTGCACCTACATAGGCGCGACCGGCACCGAGATCCTAGCCCCGTACTTCGAGTACGGATACGACGAGATCGCCCAACACGATCTCTACGACCAGGTCCTGTTCTATGAACTAGGTCGGAGCTTCTGGTTCTGGGGCGCGCAGCTGTCGTTTCACAAGCCGTCAGGCGCAGCGTCGACCTGGGAGGATCCGGTCACGACCGGCTTCGCCGTGTTGATGCGGTTCGAGTCGATGGCTGCGGCCGGTGTCAGGGGAGCACCCCCCGTCGATACGCACACGTCGTTCTCCACCTATTACAACGAGATCGCCGAGCTAGCCAGCGTCTACGAAGCGAACCCGTCGTTTACCTTCAACGAGACGCTTGCGCAGGACAAGCCTCCCCCCGGCAACTATCAATGCGGATCAGGCGCGTGTGGCGGGACCGACTTCTGGGCATCGTTGATGCTGCAGCTGGCTGCGCGACACGGCGGAAGCTCCTTCCTGAGCCGATTCTGGCGAGACGCAAGCACCTATCCTCCCGCGGGCGGGACCGTGGGAGCCGTCACACATTGGCAGCTCCTGGCGGGCCAGGCTGCTTGCACGGACCTGAGCTCGGTGTTCTACACCAGCTGGGGATTCCCCGACGCCGACGGCGGCGTCATGATGCGCCCTCCAGCCAGCGACATCCGGGACCCAAAGGGACGGTGCGGAACCGGGTAAGGACGAGCGCCGGCCGCGGTGAGGCCAACGCACGTCGCCCGCGCAACCCGCGGTGTTCGCCGGCAACACGTGTGAACCCTTCGGACCTGGAGTCGGGCGCCGGTCGGCGTGTGACGCCCCGCACCTACGTGGCGCATACGTCGGCCATCCTCGAGGCGCTCAGCGGGCGGGCTGGGTTCAGCGCCCGACACCTCACCCTGTCTTGCAAGACGAGCTCGGCGCGGCGCCCGCCCGATACGTCGAGACGTGCGCGCATCGAGGCGGCCAAGGCCGGACTCCAGAACTGCGATCACCGCTCGCGTCCGTCGCCCGCGCACCGGCTTCGGCTCCGATGAAACGATGCGCCGCGCGTTTCGCCGAGACCTATCGACCACCCCCACGAACCATCATGCACGCTCCCGCACCACCGGCGCCGCAGGAAAACCCGTGGCGGGCTAGACGGGGTCACATCCGTCCCTGCCCCCACGCTCGAGCGCCAGCCGGCACTGAATATCCTGCACCCTTATCGTGCCGCGGTAAGCAGCGACGTGCCCACTCGTCCACGGAAGCAGTTGCGTCACCGTCGTGGCCCGTTCAGGCGCCAACCGCCTGCGTGCAGGGCGAGCGGTCGCTGGGGTCGGCGCCGGAGCGGCCGCACGGACTCTGCATAGATAGGCAGCCGAGCGTTCTTGCACCCTCCCGCGCCGGCCCTGCTTCCGGCGGTCGGCGAGAGGATCCCCGCCCCATCGGGACGCCCCCAGTACGGCTGCCCACGGCGTGGTCGGCCCTGTCCGATTGGGAAAGCGCTCGTCGCCCCGAACGGCGCTGACATCGTGAATCCTGCGCATCAGAGGGGTCATGTGGTTGGCGTGATCTCGTGGGTGTGTTCCGCGGCAGTCGCTTCGCGCCGCGTCCTACGTGGCCCCTGAGCGGCAGAGCGGCAGTGACGTCGCTCGACGGCCTCGAGCCGCCTGGACGGCCGCCAGCAACCCCACACGACCGGAGGCCCGTGCGCGGTCCCTACCCAGCTCGCATCGCGAAGGTGCTGTCACTAGACCGTGGTCCGCGATGGCGATAGGGTCACGCCCGAACGGCAAGCGGTCGAGCTGCAGATGCGGCTGGCGCGCTCAACGAACGGGAGGACCACAGTGATCGGCGTCAACGTCACGTTCGAGTACGACGACGACTTTGATCGCGCACGCGTGATCGCGGTAGCTAAGAACGCCCGGGGCATGTTTGAGGGCATGCCGGGTCTGCGCTTCAAGTTCTTCACCATCGACGACAGTCATCACCGGGCGACGAACTTCTACGTTTGGGCCTCGAAGGACGCAGCCGAGGGTTTCTTCTCCGAGGAGGTGCGCGAGCGAGTGACCGGCCTGTATGGCGTCCCACCCACGATCGATTTCGTGGAGATCGCCGAGATGGTCGACAACTCAAGCTCGTAGCACCACTTTGCAGGCGCCCACGTGGTCGCCCGCTGGACCACGAGGGCAGGAGCGGGCCAGCGCGTGAAACTGGACGTCCCTCACGCCCGCCGGTGAGGGATGCGGGCAGCCTAGCTCGGTCCTTGGCCTCCGCGGTTCCGCCGAGACTCGATACCCCCGGCGGGCCCATGCCGTCAGTGCACCAAGGCCGCCGACGGCGCGACGTAGGGGTCGGCTGCTCGTCCTTGGATGCAGCCACCAGAACCGCCCAGGCCGCATGAATCCCTCTGGTTCCGAAGCGGCCGGCACGCTGGCGTGACCCAGATAGGCGTCAAGGAACGTCGCCCGACCGTGAGGAAGGCTCTGCTGCCTTCATTGCCGATGAGTTTCGGCCCCGCGAGCGGGCGGACGCTCACGTTTGGCCAAATCCAAGCGCCGCCGCGCCGCGGGGAGCCGGCAGTCGTTAGCGAGCACCGTATAGGTAGAGGGCAGGTTCTGCATGCCGTCTCGCGAGCCCTGATCTCGGCGAGAGGCGCGCTCCGGGGTCGATGTTACACGACTGCTCGTTCTCCCGCCGTCCTTCGGCCGTGCGATCGGATTGACGCCCGAGCGATCATGCGCGCCGACATAGGAGCCTTCAGCGAGTAGCAGGGTTCGGACGACCGGCCGGATTCCGGTCGCTGAGAGGAGCCGGGCTGGCGTGACCGGGGTTTGTCGCGGAAGCGATCGTCTTCGAACGCGTGATCTTTGCCGGTGTGGCCGGTGCGTGGTGGCGAAAGTATCAACGCGGCCTTGGGTCCGTTCAGTGTTCCTTGAATGAGCCGCCATGCACGCGCGATCGCGTCAGGTGTTGGCCGCTAGCGGCTGGGGCTAGGAGACGGCGTCACCATACCCGCGGCTGCCGCGATGGTCATGGCGGGGGTCGGCGGCTGTCGGATCGACGACGGCGGTTATGCGCGTCCGTCGTCGAACTGCCAGCAGATGGTCGATTTCGACTTGGCGGTCGGGTCGGTCTGCTTCGTGGTGCACCTTGGCGCTGGCGCCAGTGACTGGATCTCGCCAAACAGCGGCCCCTCGATGCCGCCGTACAGCCGGTAGCTGCGGGCGATCACCTCGGTCGGCGCCATGATCGAGAGCAGGTCCTTGAGCTGTTCCTCGCCGCTGCCATAGGCGCTCGGATCGGTTTGGTCGAGCGAGTATGGGCTGAAGTCGCCGAAGGCGGGGTTGGTGGTGAACAGCTCGCCGCTGTCGGGCAGCCCGAGCTCGGCAGCGTAGGTCCATGGCAACAGGCCGTTGTAGGTCTCAAAGCGTGGGTTGACCGGCGCGGTGCGCGTGATCTCGAGGTGGAACTTGGGGAAGTTGCTCGTGACCGCCGACACGGCGAGCGTCGTCTCGATCGGGATCCGGTTGGCCTTGTCGCCGGGGCTGGTCTTTAGGAGCTGGGTGTCGAAGTTGCCGCGTAACACGACCGACATGATCGGATACGCGCCCTCTTTGCGGCCGAAGTTCAAATAGCCGCTGAGGATCCCGACGACCTCCGAGCCTGAGTGGGCGTTGTGCACCCGCTCGGCTGCGAACTCGGCGGCGTTGAACGTCTCACCGATGTAGAACAGCTGGCGGCCCTCGGTCGCATACTTTACCGCGCCGACCACCTTGCCCGCCGTCACGTAGCTGAGCGCGAACATGCCCAGCTCTTTGAACAGCGATCCAGCGCGGCTCTCCTCGACCACCTCGTTGACCTCATGGATCGCGCTCGCGACCTTCTCCGCGACGGTGCCGTTCACCGCGACCTTCACGCCGGCCGGGTCAAACGGGAAATTCCACGTCATCACGATCGTAAACTCGTTGGGCAGGATCGAACCGCCCGCGCCCTTCGCCTGCGAGGTCACAGCCGACATCACCGGCGTATCGGTGACTGGAAACTCGCATGAATCGGACGTCGTCTTGCCGTCCACCGTCAGTTGCCACTTGAACACCCGCGTCAGCTGTTCCGCCGTCACCTGCGGCGCCCGCACCACGCTCACCTGCTGGGTGCTCTGATTCCACCCCAACACCACCGTTCCCGAGCCCAGTTGGACCTTGCCCTTGATGTAGCTGAGGAACCTGATCGACGCGTGTTCCTTGGTGTACTTCTCGACCTCCGCGTTGCTGAAGCACTCGGGGAACGCCGGCAACCTCACCACCTGCTTGGTCAAGTCGTTGGAACGCAGCGCGTCGACCCACCCATAAGACCCGCCGTACCCGTCCTTCTCGGGCTCCTCCGCACTGTTGTAATGCGCCAGCTCGGACGGGTCGACGACGATCTCCTGCGGAATCGACGCCTTCAGCGTGATCGCGTAATCCGACTCGCACTCCACAAAGCTCCCCGCCAGCGCCGGCCGCGCCCCGAACACATCCGCGGTCGTCTCGCGCGCCGCGGGCTCGTCCGCGTGCTCGGTCTCGACACAGGCGCTGAACGGCGCCACCGTCACGTCGCTCGAGCCGACGACAACCTTCTGCGGCCCAGGGTTCAGCCCCGCTCCCTTGTACAAGGTCGTGCCGTCCTCGGTCGCCCCCGCCATGTACGTGCCCGGCGGCACGTTTACCGACCATGACCCGTCATCCGCGGTCGTGTCGGTTTCGCTGACCGAGCTCCCGTCGCTCGCCCTCCCGGTGACCAGCATCCGCACCCCCGGAAGACCCGCCTGCGAGCACGAGCTCGCGCAAGCGTCGCCATACACCGTGCCCGACACCTTGCTCCCGGACGCCGACAGCGCCACCGCGGTGACACTGCCCGAAGGCCTGATAAAGCTCGTGTTGATCCCTGAGCCGGCGAGGTTCGACCGTCCGACCGTGGCGTAGCCCGCGGGCCAATACAGATAGTTGGCGTCAAGCGCGAGTCCTTCGGGACCGCCGTTATTAGCCTGGGTGATCAGCTCGGGATTCACGTTCGTCCCGGCCAGGTTCGCGTGGCCGATATCCCCGCCGTTGACGAAGTAGATGCCGGTGGGACCGACGGCCAGACCGGGACCGGCAATCCCGTCAGGGCTCGTCACCCAGGCCGTGTTGATCCCGGCGCCGCCGACCGTTGCCCGCCCGATCGTCCTCGTATAAGTGGTGCCCGTACCGGTCCCCGACGCAGTCACGCCCTCCCAGTACAGATAGCCGTCGTAGACCGCCAGCGCGCCGTATCCGACCTGACCGGTGATGAAGCCGTTGTCGACCGCACCGCCGCTGAGCGACGCCTCGCCAATCGACGCCGTCAGCGCGACGATGCCCGCCCTGTTGCTCGACCAATAGATCTCGCTGCCGCTCACGGCCAAGCCGTCGATGTAGTGGCCCCCCGTGGTGATGAAATCCGTGTCGAGACCGCTCCCATTCACCGCCACGCGACCGATATCGCCATCGTACTGGCCGTCAGCGAAATAGACGTAGCCGCCCGCAACGACCAGGGTGCCCACCGACAAGCCCTCACCCGTGTTGATCAGAGTCGGATTCACGTTGCCCCCACCGCTCGAAGCATGGCCGACGTAGTCGCCGTTCGACCAGTAGATGTCAGCGCTGGCCGCAGTCGCCAGCACCAAACCAGTCCCGACCAACAACACGACAACGAGCGCGAGTCGACGCGCAACCGATCGACAGACTCTCGCCGCCGCCCTAACACCGAAGCCCGCACCATCACCACAGCCAGCCCTCAACACCTAGACCCCCATTTCATCCATGTATCGCGCGCTACGCGAGCGTCCACCGCCAGTCAAGCGCACGGGTACGCACCCCGAGGCACGGCACACTACCGGATTCAGCCGACTCCACCTCCTCACCGACGTTCACGGACTCGCGCCGCGACAAAGCACCTACGGCGGGCAAGCGACCTGTTCCGCTCGTCCAGTAGATGTACTGGCCGCTGACCGCGAGCGCGGCGACGCTGCTCAGTCCCGTGATGAAGCTCAAATCGACCCCGCTGCCGTCAAGAGCGGCGCGTTCGATCGTACCGACGCTGTCGTTGCTCCAGTAGAGATATTGGCCGCCGACGGCGATCCCGCTCGCATGCTTTGCCGTGATCAGGCTCTGATCGACGCCGCCCCCGTCCAGATTCGCGCTGCCGATCGTGCCGTTGGAGTTCACCCAGTAGATCGAGGCGCTCGCCGGGGCCGCGAAGCACAAACAGGCCGCCACCATCGCGACCACCAGCGGTGCGTGCCGCGGACCTGCCCGGGTGCACATCTCCGCTGCGGTCTTCGGCGACCGTCCCCACCGTGAGCGCTGCCTCATTTGAGCACTCCACCTCTGCTGAGGCACTCAAGCCATCGCGCCGATTTGCCCCAAGTCCCGATCGCCGAGCGGCGACCCACGCACACGATAACGCACGCGCGTCGCCTGTCCACACCGCCCAGAACCCCGCGCCTGCCGCGATAATCCGTAGCGATCTCATCGGGAGCGTCATAAAGAATCCTCGCCGTCACATCGCAAGGGCCTCCCCGACCGGCATCACTTGGAGGGTGCCATGTGGCGTTTGCCTCGTTCGGGTTCGAAGCCGGCCGCAGCCTGCGAGGGCTGCCCGAGGAGATCCTCATGATCCCGCACGAGTTCGACGTCCGACTCGAGGAAATCGTGCCGTTGATTGAGACCGAGCCGAGCGAATTGCCGCGCACGGTTGAACTCGTAGCGTCTGTCAGGAGGCTTTGCGCATCGGACATGCCGTGGCTCGCGCGTTTGCGGGTCCGGTCGCGGGGAGCGCCGCCGCGAGCTCGCCACGGGCTGGACGCCCTCCGGCGAGGACTGCACGCTGACGCTGCCCTACATCGGTTCGCCACAAACCGTGATCGTGCCGGCGCACGTGTCGAGGCTGATGATCGCCGCCAGCGGCGACCCTGGGCGAGAGCCCGATGTCGTGTCTGCGCCGGCAAAATCATCGCGACCTCAACACGACGGCATTCCCGAGCGGCAGCTGACGATCGCGACCTTCCGTCCGAAGACCTCCTGCAAGAGTTAGCGAGCAGGCCTCATACCGCCGACTCCAGGGTTGGGGATTTCGGGGGGTCGAGTATGAAACCTCGCCCGGTGGGGCGCTCCTTCGGCGACACGGGTTTCTCTGGCCGCCGCGAAGATCAGCCTTTTCGGGGTTGGCGGGGGGGTACGGGTGAGCCGCTCGTTGTAGGTGATGAGCGATCCGCGATGCCGGTGGCGGTTGCGAGCACGCGCGCGTCCTTGATGTGATCTGCTCAGGTTCGCCGGCCAACGCGCGCGCCGCCGTGCGCGCGAGGCACCCCCGCCCACGCGCGAGCAAGGGCGTCGATCCCCGTGACGCTCACTCGGGGTGCTCACGGATCTCCCGGAATGCGGCCAAGCCCGCCCGAAACGCGCGCAGCTCATCTGCGGTGATCAGCTGCGCAAGCGTCGCCTCGATCGCGTCCACCGCGGTTCGGATCGCGACCGCCGCCGTGATTCCGCGGGCCGTCAGTCGCACTCCCATCCGCCGCCGGTCCTCAGGATCGACGCGACGCTCCAGATACTCCCTCAGCACCAACGTGTCGATCAGCAGACTGGCCGCCTGCTTGCTCAAGCCCAATGACGCGACGACGTCGGCCTGCGGAGTGAACCCCGGCACCGGCATGCTCTGATCCAAACCGGCAAGCACGACCACGCCGTTGCGGGGAAGGTCATCGCAGCCAGCGTCGGTGAGCCCGCGCCGGACCGCGTCCCGGTAGACGGCGCGTGCTTCGCGCATCAGCGACGGTATCGGGATGTCCTCGCACCACAGGCGATCAACCATCTAAACGCGGCAGGCCGCGACGGATCGCGGGACCCGGTAGGACCTGCTTGATCTCACCGAGAACGGCGAGCCCCCGGCGCAGGCCGGCCATCTCAGCCTCGGACAGCCTGCGCTCCAGCTCCTCGAGGACATATCGGCAGCCCTCGTAGCTTGCCTCGTTCGCCGCGCGTCCCCGCTCAGTCAGGGCAAGCGACACCGCGCCGCTCTGCGGATCGATCGCACGCGTGATGTACCCGCGTAGGGCGAGAGTGTCCACAAACTGGCCGAACTCGCGAGCCTTGATCCCGAGGCCCTCGATCATTTCCGGGATCGACACCTCGTCGTTGGCGATATAGGCCAACAGGTAGCCGCTGGCAGTGGGAAGGTCCTCGAAACCGCCCGCGGCAAGCTGCGCATCTACCGCCCGCTTGTAGCTACCGCGGGCAACACGCATCAGCTCCGGGATTGAGAAGTACGTGTCGGCTATTGAACGTGCTGGCACGCCGACACAATGGTCATCGATTGACTGTCAACCTTCAGGACCGTCTATGTACAGGACAGCCTGTCCGCGTCCACCAGCGGTGCGACATTTCCCTGAGTCTCCAGCGTAAGCACCGGTCTGCGGGTTTAGGACCGGCTGGTAAGCCTGGCGATCCGCGAATTGCTTCCAGATGTTCTGACGATCGCCTCGGGTGTGGTGTCGTCCGAGGTGTGCGACCCGGCGCGATCACGCTCAGTTACGCCCATTCCCGCGGACCTTCGGTGAGTGTCTTGACTCGGATTGGCGATCATGTGACGCTCGGCGCTAGGTTTCCAGCTCCAAGACGGGCGTGGTTTCGCGGCGCCAATCTGGGGGGTCTCCAAGAAGCACGAAGTGGCGGTGCGGGTCGGCGAAGAGACGGCCTTGCTCCGTCAAAGAGCGGATCGCCATCGTCGTCGTCGGGCGCTGCGCGCCGACGATCTGGGACAGCATTTGATGGGTCAGCCTGAACGGAACGACTGTGCCTTCCGGGGTCACCCGTCCCCACATGCTCGCCAAATGCCACAGCGTTGCCAGCACCCGGTCCTCGACGCGGATGAAGTGCTGAGCCGCCATCATGTAGGCCAGCGAGCGGGCGCGGCGCAGCATCCGAGCCGAAACTGCAGACACGAGCTCGGGCCAGCGCCCGATCGCCGCGGTCGCGCGACCATCGAGTAGTGCCACGCGAGCCTCGGCGACGACTCGCCAGTCGGTGAGCGTCGGCGTGAGACTTGGAATGAGGTCGTTCTCCCACGGTCGCAGGACATCGGTGGGACCCAAGAGCTCGGCCGATGCCACCGGCCCAAGATGCAGCGTCCGGACCATCAGCCCGCTCAGCAACATGAACCCGGTCGCGTCCGCCTCGAGTGACGGGGGCTGCCAAACGCCGTTCGGCACGCGGAACACGCGGGCGCGCACGAGTTCGCTGGCTCGCCGGCGCGAGTCCGCGTCCAGATGCTCCGCGAGGTCGGGGTCTAAGTCGAGCAATCTGACCACTGCTTGGCTCATGAGAACACGAGCCTACATCGACCCAAAGACGAGCAAGGCAGTGGCCCACTGTCGGTGGCGGGCTTGAGTTAGCGGCACCGTCACCGATATGAACGGTCGCGTTGCGCATGGCCGCTGCACAGCGCGCCTCAAGCCAACGGCGGTTGCGGAATATCGAGGTCTCGCGTTGTCGGCGAAGAGGATCAGCCGCGGCCGTGCCCGGACCCCGCTTACCGGCGAGCCTTCCCGGACCCATATCACCCGGCCCGTCAACCGGAGTGCTCTGCGTCAGGTGGCACTGGAGTTCGGTCGACCTCGGGTTGTCGCTTACCGTCGCCATCCGCCGGTGCGGGCTCGAGCACGATGACTCTCTCTCCGACGCGCAGCCGGAGATCGGGCGACGCAGCCAGCACCCTGCGACCCTGGGTCACGGCGACGACGTGACAGCCGGGCGGCCAGCTGATCTCGTCGATTCGCTTGTCGCGCGCGGGCGAGTGGCTGTCGATCGACAGCTCTACGATCCGGTAGCCAATCAGCGGAGTGTCGGGTGTGTGGGCGGTCGCCACGGGATCCTCGGCGGCGAAGTCGGCCGCCACGGCGCCGCGCTCGATCTCGCGCGAGGACGAGCTCATGCGCTCGGCAATTGCATGCAAGACGTCGGCCCGGCTGATCCAGCCCTGGAGCTGCTGGCCGTCATGCGAGAGGACGGGGAGTCCGTCGCGTCCGAACAGTACGAGCTGGCGAAGCGCTCGCTCGAGGTCCTCGTCGGCGAACAGCGCCTGCGGCTGCCGAGCTTCAGCGACCGGCCCCACCAACCCCTGCCAACCCTGGTCGCTTACGCCTGGGCGATCGCCGGACACATCGAGCGGCATGCCGCCGTTGATGCGAGAAAGCGGCTGCATCACCTCGCCAACGGTGAGGGACTGAAGCGTGTCGCTCGTCCGCGGGCGCTCGATGTCGATGCCCCGGCGCAGCAACTTGGTCGTGTAGATACTGCCATACGTGATCCGCCTGCCGAGCGCGGCGGCGATTCCGGTAGCGAGCATGATCGACACGGTGAGCCCATAATTGCCGCTCATCTCCACCACGCTGGCAATAGCCGTCAGCGGCGCCTGGGCCGCGCCGGCGAACACACCGCCCATCGCCACCACTCCGTACAACGCCGGCGGGCCGATCGCGGGGCCGAAGAGGTGCTGCGCGATCAGCCCGAACGCCGTCCCGGCCGCCGCGCCCATGAACAGCGAGGGAGCGAACACGCCCCCCGAACCGCCGATCGACAGGGTGACGCTGGCCGCCACGATCTTGCCGAACATCAGAATCACGATGAACCACAACACATAGTCACCCGCAAACACCTTGTTCATGACCGGGTAACCGACCCCGTACATTTGCGGCAACACCAGCAGGATCACGCCCAGGACAATCCCGCCCACGGCCGGGCGAGCCCACTCCGGGCGCCCCTCCCACAGCTCGTCGGCACGATCCTCGAGCTTGTACAGCACGGTCTTGAAGCCAACCCCAATCAAGCCCGCGATCACGCCGAGCAGCCCCACCAGCAGATAGGTAAGGTCGTTCGAGACGACAAGCCCTTTCGGGATGCCGGTGAAGAACGGCGCTGAACCGAAAAACGCGCGACTGATCACGTCACCGGTCACGGCCGCCAAGCTGGTAGCGAACAGCGCGTCAAGTGAGAACTCGCGCAAGACGATCTCAAAGCCGAAGAACAGTCCGGTGATTGGGGCGTTGAAGGTGGCTGAGATCCCGCCCGCCGCGCCGCACGCGACGATGATTCTCAGTCGGCTCTCGGACATTCGGACCAGCTGACCCAGCGAGGACGCCAGTGCTGAGCCGATCTGCACGATCGGTCCCTCTCGCCCGACGGATCCCCCGACGCCGATGCATACCGCGGACGCGAGCGCCTTGACGATCGTCACCGGCGGACGGATCCTCCCGCCGTTCTCGGCCACGGCAAGCATCACCTCGGGGACACCGTGACCGCGGGCTTCACGCGCGAAACGGTAGATCATGGGTCCATAGATCAGCCCGCCGATGACCGGCACAACGAGAACGAAGAAGATCCCCAACCACGCCAGATGAAGGCTTGGAGCATGCCCCTGCTGCCCGAATTGCTGGTAGCCGGTCACCAACCAGGTGAAGCCAAAGATCAGCTCCCGAAACACGACCGCCCCGAGCCCCGCTCCCGCCCCGACGACCAGCGCCATCACGACCAGCCCCAACCGCGACCCCGCCAACCACCTCTGTGCCATCCGAACTGGGGTAACGCGAGGGGCAGATTCAGCCACCACCGCGCCGAGCGATCCGCCCGGCTTCGTGGTCGGCTCCGAGCGGGGAGCAATTCGCTGTCCCGTGGTCGGCCGAAACCGACTCACGAGCTCTCGCCTCCCGGACTCTCGAAGTGTGTCAGCAGCCCGGTTGGGAGCCCCCATTGGATTGACCAGTCCACTTCGGGTCCTTCCACCGTAGCCTCAGCCAGCGAGTTCAGCGCGCGGATCGCCATTCGCTGCTCCTCGGCCGGCATTCCACGGAGAACCAAAGTGAGCTTCTCGTACCGCCGACGGCTGACCTCAGCGACGAGGTCCCGTCCAGCCGCCGTGAGCGTGACCCGCACCCCGCGACGATCGCCACCGACCCGGCGGCGGCGGACGAGCCGCTTGCGAACCAGCCGATCGCACATCCGAGTCGCGGTCGAGCGCTCGACCGTCAACACGCTGGCCAGATCGGCCACCCGCTGGGGTCCTCGCGCCGCAAGTTCGCTCAAGACCCGATACTGCGGCATGGTTACGTCCTCGACGACTGCCGCTATCGACTGGTTAGCGAGAGCGACCAAACCCCGGTTCGCCGCGAGCATCGCCACCAGCAACTCATCGCCCTCGGTCGTCGCGAGCGTGTTTGTGGCCGTAGACATCTATTGCACGGTGCCACGATCGCCGTCCGGACGAAAGTGAATCAGTCAGAGGGATGACGGAATGCCAACGCGGGGGCCATCGAAAGATCGCGCACCGACGAGCAGCGTTGCTGCTCCGACGCGGGCCGCGACTCCGACCACGCCTGCCGTACGATTGCGGCCATCATCGCGAGGCTGTTCATCACGAGTGCCGCGAAGCATGACCGCGCTGGCCGGCGGTAGCGCCGACGGCCCTGTCATCGTAACCGTCGCGTGGCTCACCTGTAGCCGGGGCTCCGCTCGCCACCCGTCGCGACCCCGATACGATCGTCATCGTCCGAACCACGGTTCTTGCGACCGAGCGCCGATTCAAGCAGCCTGCATCGGAATGGCCAGCATAACCCACCACATCCCAACGCTGCGGGATGGGTCAGACATCCTCCATTTCGCGACCAATGCGGCTTGGGGTATTCGCAAGGGAAGTGGGCCTGGTGGACTTTGACCGCATCGCGGTCGGCGCTAAGGTGGTGCTGCGAGACGGGAAGGTCGGGATTGTCGTTGCAAAGCGCGCTCCGGTGTACCGCGGAGGGAGGCGGGGACTGCAGGTGAAGCTCGCTGAAGACGGCCGCACACTGATAATAGTTGACCCCGACGAGATCGAGCCTGTCTAGTGATCGTTTCCCGTTCAGCGCCCGCTTGATCCCTCCAACGTCAAGAAACGCCCCGCGATAGCCCAATGGCCTCGAGCAACTGGGGCCGGCGATGCGCTTCGTCAGCGGTCTGACCGTTTGACTTTTGTATGAGTAGTGATCGCGGCAGCCTGCGTCAGTATCGACCGATTCGACTGGTTCACCGGGAGCTCTCACGATAGGCCTCAGCAACCGAATAGCCTTCTGGCGTCGAAATGAGACAGGCGGTAGTTCAATTACTCGAGCTTGATCCAGACTTAGCGGAGGCGATGCGTTCAGCTTCTCGACGGCGAGTCGCCGCATCAATTCGTGCTCGGGTGTTTACCGTTTCGAAGGGTCCTTGGCAGCCACCGGAGATCGAGCCTGACGCAAGCGGACTGCTGCTGGTCGACGGCCTCATGGTTCGTAGACTGCAACTGGGTCCGGTGTCGTCCTCCGAGGTTGTGGGTCCGACGGACATCATCCGGCCCTGGGAGAACGACCTGATCCCGAGCGTCTTTCCCGCACTGGCGGACTGGCGAGTACTCCATGAGGCGCGAGTGGCGCTGCTGGATCGCCAGGTGACGCTCGCCATCGGCGAATGGCCCGAACTATCCGCGGCCGTCTCGAGCCGGCTGCTGCGCCGCGCCCGGTCGCTCGCCTACATGATGGCGGCGCAGCACTTCGTGCGGGTCGAGGACCGGCTGCTCGCCGCATTGTGGCATCTGGCGAGCATGTGGGGCAGGGTGACCTCAGTGGGGACAGTGGTGCCTTTCCGCCTCACGCACGATATGTTGGCGGATCTCATTGGGGCCAAGCGGCCTACGACGACGGTCGCGGTGCAAGGGCTCGAACAGCAGGGGCGCCTGACCCGGGACGCGACGCGTGCCTACGTGCTCCTCGGTGACCCACCAAATTGGGCGCGAGAACGTCCTCCGGTCGGGATCGTCGAGGTTTGACTTGATCGAGGATTCCCGCCACGACGCAGCCAGGTTGAGAGGATCCGGAACAGACTGGAAGACCTGCGGGGTAGAAGAGGTTGAAGGAACTCTCGCGCGATCAGCAGGTGGAAATGAGCCAGGCGGAGATGATCCGAACCCACCGGGGCCCCTAGGCCCGTCTCGACCGCGCTGAGCGCATGGTTCGAAGCCGAGTCGAGCGCGTCGATCACATCGACCGTGGGCCTGCTCGCGAGTTCATGCGCCAGCGCAAGCCAGGCTCGGCGACTGTCCGCTGGGATCTCGGAGCTCGCGTAAAACCCGGCTAACCCTAGCTCGCGGCGGGCCGCATCGAGCGCGTGACCAGCGACAAGGGCGCTCGACTGGTCGCGCACCTCGGCGGTGTCGCGCAGCTGCTCGCACCGCAGGCGGGCCTGCTCGAGCAGGACATACGCATTTTCGTCGCGCCGCGTTGGACATGCGGGCGCGTCCAGCGAAGAATGACGGCGAACAATCGCGATCATGGTTTATGTGGAGGGATGAACCATGGCTGTGGGAGGAAATGAACCGATCGCGCTTTTAATCTCCCCCGTACGTATGCCGGGTGACGCACGATTTGTCCGCACGCTGACAATCTCAAGTTTGGTTAGTCTCCTGACGATCGCCGGTGCGGATCGTGTCATCTAGCGATAGTCGTCCAGGGGTGTTGGTGTCTCGTCGTCGACGTGGGCCTTCCCGACTTGGATCGGACGCTAGCGTTGCGCCTGATGCGTGGAGGCGACTGGTGGCGTGCACCGCAGCGGCAGCCGGTCGGGTGGCCGGGGGCATCGCAGCCCCCGGCTCCCACGGAAATCGGGTAGAGGCCAGGCTTGCCCTGGCCCCTCCCACACCACCCGGCATGCGGGTCCGCACCGGGCGGTTCGCTCAGCATTCCCGGAAACCGTGGTAGGGCTCGAGGAATCCTTTCAGGCCGAGTGACTTGTGCCAGTAGGCGTTTGGCAGGGCTCGTTGGAGCGGCCAGGACCCGGCGATGCGCCAGTATCCCTTCTGCGATGCCGCCCATGAGCGCGCATCGCGGTCGCGGATACCGAGCGCCCGGAGGTTCCGGTAGCGCGTTGGTGAGCGTTTCCACTCTTTCCAGCGCACCTGCCTGAGCCTGCGGCGCAGCCACTTGTCGAGCTTGTCGAACGGCAGGAAGGTGTCGGCGAAACAGAAGTACGCCGTCCATCCAACCGTGAAGCGGTTGATCTCCATGATCCGTCGCTCCATCGAGACGCTCCAGTTGCGCGTGGTCAGCTGACGGATGCGGTCCTGAGCTCGTTTGAGAGCCTTGGGAGCGACCGTCACCCTGACCTTGCCGTCCTTATCGCGGAAGAACTCGAACCCCAGCAGGGGCCGATCGACCGCAGGCGCGACCGCCGACTTCTGTCGGTTGACGCGCAGCTTCAAGCGCTGCTCGACGTATTGCGTCATGCTCTCCATGACGCGCTCGCCCGCTCGTCGGCTGTGGACGTAGACGCGTCCGTCGTCGGCGTAGCGCACGAACTTGTGCCCGCGCCGTTCCAGCTCCCAGTCGAGGTCGTCGAGCATGACGTTCGATAGCAGCGGCGAGAGTGGCGAACCCTGAGGGGTTCCCTCCTCGCTCGCGTGCACCAGCCCGTCTGCCATGACGCCCGCTTCCAGGTAGCGTCGGATCAGCTTGAGCACCCGCTTGTCATGGACCCGTCTGGCGACCCTGGCCATCAGTACGTCGTGCTGAACGCGATCGAAAAACGAGTCGAGGTCAAAATCGACGCACCACGCCGCGTCATCAGCGATGAACTGGCGTGCCCGCTCGACAGCGTGGTGCTGCGAGCGCCCCAGCCTGAAGCCGAAGCTGTGGGGATGGAAGTTGGGGTCGAAGATGGGCGTGAGCACCTGCGCGATGGCCTGGCAGATCAATCGATCCACCGCAGCCGGCACCCCCAGCATCCGCAGACCGCCCGACGGCTTGGGGATCATCACCCTCCGGACGGGTTGCGGCTGGTAGGTACCCGCCTCGAGCGCTGAGCGGACCCCCGGCCAATGGTCATGCAACCACGGCCGCAGCTCCTTGGTGCTCATCCCGTCGATGCCAGGGGCACCGGCGTTCTGCTCGACGCGTCTGAGCGCCTCGGCGAGGTTCTCGCGGGCCAGGACCTGCTCCCACAAGCCCGCCGGGGCGGGGTGAGCGGCGGTGCCGTCCGGCGCCGGATCGTTGCTGCGCTCTGGCCGGGCGTCCTCGGGCTTCACCGTCGGACCCTCCCCGCCAGGCCCCCAAAGGGGTTGGCTGCGATCAACGCAACGACCACGAGCACGAACGTCCTGACGCTCGGCTTCGCGTTCGGCCCTTCCCAGCGATCACGATCCCCGCTGGTAATACGGCCTCTGCTGACTTCTCCACAGCGAGCGACGCCCTCGCGAGCGCCGCCGTCCCGCACCACCCCGCGAACCACATGGACGGGGCATCTGGGACACCCATGGAGACCTCCACGAATAAGACCAGCAACCTTCATCGCACACCCACCGCGTTTACGGACCGGACCCTTGATGGACATCGGGCTTCGCCTCGTGGGAGCAGGCTCGCCCGGACCGACCCGCCTTCTACGCGCAGCCCCACCAAACCCATCCGGGTCCGGCGCGAGCCATGTGTTCCTAGGGTCGCGACTTCGCACTCCGGCTTCCTCCCCACCCAGCCTCACGACTGAGCAGTTGCCATCGGCTTGTGGTTGGTGCCATCAACCTCCACAGGGGACTCGCACCCCCGAGCTGCTGATCATGTCGTGCGTACTCCCGGCGTGACAGTCTCCCGTCACCGGGCTCTTCTCACCGGCCCGTCAGGGCGAGCGGACCCATCGCCATTGGGCGAACAGGCCGGGCTCTCTTGCGAGCAGTCCGATCCACCACCGCTTGAACCGCTTGTAGGTTCGCAACCGTCGATACTTCTTCCCAGCCCAGCGCCTCATGTAGATGTTGACGCGCCGTAGAAGGGGAGTCATCACGGCCCGGTAATACCGGCCGTAATAGTTCATCCACCCGGCGACGATGGGGTTCAGCCACTCCGCCAGGTCGTCGAGCGTCAGGTCGGTGCGCCTGTGGATCCGCAGCTCGCGGAGCCTGGCGCTTTTGGCTTTCAGCGCCTCGGTACTCATCGCTGGCATGAACGACGTGAACTGCACGCCTTTCTTGTTTCGCGTCCTCCGTGGTCGGAAGGTGAACCCGAGGAAGGTGAAAGAGGTGTGCTCCTGCTCCGCCCGACGGTTGCTGTCCTTGCAATAGACAACACGCGTCTTATCCGGGTGAAGCCCTAGACCCACCTCCTCCATCCGCGCGGCGATCCCGGCAAGCACGTACACTGCCTGCCTCCGGCTCACACAATGCACGACACCATCATCGGCATAGCGCTCGAACGGACAACCCGGATAGTTCCGAGCCATCCACGAATCGAACGCGAAATGCATGAACAGGTTCACCAGGACCGGCGAAACTGCCGACCCTTGCGGAGTACCCTTATCCCGCTGCACAAGCGTGCCGTCCGGATACTGCATTGCGGCGGCGAGCCACCGCTTCACATACAGCAGCACCCAGCGGCAGTCGGTGACCGCCTCGACCGCCTTGACAACGAGGTCCCACGGCACCGAATCGAAGAACTTCTGGACATCCAAATCGATAATCCAGTTGAACTCCCAGCACCGCTGCTGGCATACCCCAACCGCGTCATGGGCCGACTTGCCCGGCCGATAGCCATAGGAGTCCGGATGGAACCGCGGTTCCGCCCGCTCCCCCAAATACGTAGCCACCACCGTTTGAGCGACCCTGTCCGCGATCGTCGGCACACCTAACAAACGGACCCCGCCACCATGCGGCTTGGGGACCTCCACCGCCCTGACCGGGGGCGGAAAGTACGACCCCGAGCTCATCCGATTCCAGATCTTGTACAGGTTTCCCTTCAGATCGGCCTCGAACTCGTCCAGCGCCTGCCCGTCCACTCCCGGGGCACCCTTGTTCGCCTTGACCTGCCGCCACGCCTCCCAAACCATCAGCTTCGGAATCTCGAACGGCTTGCCTTCAGGCCTTGGCATGTTCTGCTCGCTTCCTCCCGGAGCCTTCGCCCCGGTTGATCGAAACAACATTCCTGGTGAGCCGGCTCCTTCGCTCCACCACCACCCCAGCGAGCAGCGGCTTCTCAGCTACTACGGGCCGGTCCGCCAGCGAGCGCCTCATCGGTACTCAATGCCTTCGGTTTTCTGCCTCGGCACGCTCCCTCTCACGACCGTCGGGGCCTGCGACCCCGGTCGTCGTATCGACGCTCGCCTTCTCACGTTCCGTACAAGAGCCGCAGACCAGGCTCACGCCGCCTCTACGCCGGACACCACCTGGCCAATACCCGGGCACCCGCCAGGCTCATCTCGAAGGACGCACCAGAGCCCCCGATTTCGATGCCATCTAAAAGAGTTTCGACGCCTCAACAGCGCACGCCCAACCAGGTCTCCCCGACCGAGCGCTTCTGGAACGTCTTCCTGGTCCCCACCTGACGCGGTCATGCCGCACCTTTTCCCTATCGCTCACCACGACGGTCTTCAGCCAACGCAGCACAGGGTGGTTTAGCGCCTGCCCCCGAAGGCCGACGCTGGAGGGCCAACGATCCCCCATCTCTCGCACAGCTCCGATTATATAAGGGGTCTTCTACACGACTCCTCCTTCAGCGTTCGTGACGCACGGTGCGGCTCTTTTGAAGGGACCTCGGGGACGGTCTGAATTGACCGCGAATCGCCTGTAGATCTGGAGGTTTCGGTCTCTCGCTCCGAGGCTGGGACCGCCGCGCCGGGTCAGAGATTGGCGGTCTGGAGCTGTTTACCGGTCTCGGGTTGGCGCTGGCCGGCGGTTTTGGGTTCTCGGGAGGGGCCGGGAGGCCGCGTCGTTGGGGGCGGAACGCGGCCGAGGAGTCATAAAGAGGGTGTCGAAGTCGGCGTTGTTCATGTCCTTCGTCGACCACGGAGGTGGCCGAACGTGACCGCCGGTCTCGACACCCGTGCTGGTGAACTTTACGCGCCGATGGGCAAAGTCCTGCCGTTCAGGCGCCGCGGTGATGATGGTGCAATTGAAGTGGGCCGCGACGCTGGCCGGCAGCGCAGCGAGCCGGCTGTGGTGGCAGGGTTCGCGTCGAGCCGTGAGCAGTTCGAGTCGTTGGTCAGCTTCATGGACGGGACCGACGCTGCTGGCCTGGAACATGCCGAGCTTGAGCAGCGGCTTGATCGTGACGGGCGGGAGTTGTTGCGACGGTTGCTTGATGACCATCTCGCGCTCCGCGCGATCCGTGAGCAGCGCCTGGAGTCGGTTGTTGGTGATGACGAGGTGAGACGCGGTCGGGTTGAGCGCGATCATCGGCGGGTGTTGGGGACGGTGTTCGGGGAGGTGACGGTCTCACGGATGGCTTACCGCGCGCCTGAGCACCGGAACCTGCACCCGGCTGACGCGGCATTGAACCTGCCGGTCGAGCGTCACTCCCACGGGCTGCGGAAACTGGCTGCGTTGGAGGCCGCTCGCGGCAGCTTCGACGATGCGGTCTCAGGGATCGAGCGGGCGTGCGGACAGCAGCTCGCCAAACGCCAGGTCGAGGAGCTCGCTCAGATCGGCGCGGTCGACTTCGTGGACTTCTACCAAGCGCGAAAGCCCGCCCGGTGCAAGCGTGGGGATCTGTTGGTGATCTCAGCCGATGGGAAGGGAATCGTGATGCGACCCGACGCGCTGCGTCCCAAAGCCGCTCTCGCGCGAGCCCGGCAAGGCCCGAAACATCCCCAAACCCGGCTCGCGAGCACCGAGAAGAGCAACTACAAGCGGATGGCCGAGATCGGCGCGGTGTATGACGCGACCCCCGTCCCGCGCACGGCGGCAGACATCATCGCCAGCGACGATGACACCGAACGTGACCGGACCCCGGGACCCGTGGCTAGGAACAAGTGGCTGACCGCCAGCATCGTCAACGACGCCGGCGCCGTGATCGAGCAGATCCTCGACGAGGCCCAGCGACGCGACCCCAAACACCGCCGCACGTGGGTCGCGCTCGTGGACGGCAACAACCATCAGATCCAACGAATCAAAGCTGGCGCGAAAGCACGCAAGGTGAAGGTCACGATCGTCGTGGACTTCGTGCACGTCCTCGAGTACCTCTGGAACGCAACCTGGTGCTTCCACGCCGCCCGCGACCCCGCCGCCGAGCAATGGGTGCACCGACAAGCAACCGCCGTGCTCAACGGACACGCCCGCCGAGTCGCAGGCCAGATCCGGCGCAAAGCAACCAACGCTCGCCTCGGTCCAGAGAACCGAAAGATCGCTGAGGAAGCCGCCACCTACCTCAGCCGCAAAGCCCCATACCTCGACTACCCGACCGCCCTGAAACACGGCTGGCCGATCGCGACCGGAATCATCGAAGGCGCGTGCCGCCACATCGTCAAAGACCGCATGGACATCACCGGAGCCCGCTGGGGACTCACCGGCGCCGAAGCCGTCCTCAAACTCCGCGCCATCAAAGCCAACGGCGACTTCGACGCCTACTGGCGCTACCACCTCGACCAAGAACGACACCACGTCCACAAAACCCGCTACCACGACCACACGATTCCAGAGGCGGCATGACCGGTCCCTTCAGAAGAGCCGCACCCGCGGCAGCCTTGTTGCAAGCGGACGGCACTTTGATCACGGTCGCGTTGCCGGCGGTCGCCGCTGGATTGCACGTCTCGAGCGCGTCCACGTCATCGGTGTTGAGTTGCTATTTCGCGGCGTATGCCGTGGCGCTGCTTCCGGGCGGGGCGTTGGTGGATCGGTTTGGCGCGAGAAGCGTTGGGCTGATCGGGCTGGGGATGTTCGCGGTCGGAGCGGCGCTCGGCGCGATGGCTTACAGCATCTCGTCGCTGATGGTCACGCGGATAGTTCAGGGACTGGGGGCCGGGCTGGTGAGCCCGGCCGCGTTGGCCGGCGCGGTCAGCGGGTTCCCGCCGGCTCGTCGCGGCAGCGCGCTAGGCGTTTGGGGCGCGAGCGCCGGGATCGCCAATCTCGTAGGGCCGGTGCTGGGCGGGCTTCTGACGGTCGGGCTCGGCTGGCGTGCGAACTGGTGGGTGCTGCTACCGCTTGCGGCGCTTGCCGCCGTGGGGATCGCATGTCAGCTCCCTGGGGCTGTCCCTGAACGAGACGGCGCGGTGCGATGGCTTATCAACCCGGCGGTGCTGGCAGCCGTTGTGGTGGCCGCGGTCACGTTTGCGATCATGATCGGATCGTTCTTTCGCGCCGAGCAGTACCTGCAGCGGATGTTGGGCTATTCGGCTTTGGGGGCTTCGAGCGTGCTCGTGCTGGTCGCCTTAGTGGTGGCGGCGGTAGCTCCGCTCAGCGGACGCATCGTCGATCGTCGCGGCGAGCGCCCGCCGGCAGTAGCGGGGTTCGCGCTGATGGGTGGAGGTTTGGGCGCCCTCGGTCTCCCCGCCGTGTCATTACACAGAGCGACGGCTATTGTTCCTCTGATCGAGGTTGGGGCGGGACTCGGGATGTTGTTTGTGCCCACCTCGCGCGCGGCGTTGAACGCGGTCCCGCACGCTGCCCTCGGCCGAACATCGGCCCTGCTTTCGATGGCTCGGATGGCTGGCGCTGCCGCGGGCGCCGGTCTGGCCGGCCTCGCGATCGCGACGGGGCCGAACGCGGCGACGGTCCATTCAGCGCTGCTGATGGCGTGCACGGTGTGCCTTCTGGTTGGAATCCCAGTAGCGGCACGCCTGGAGGCGAGGGCGTGGCTGGTGACGAGCGAGCCAGTTTCTCGTCGTTGACCGATTCCCTCGGGAGCCGGCCTCCGAGGGCCGCGAAGATCTAATCGTCGGAAGCGCTGCTGGAGTCCCGCGAGACGCGATAGAACCCAGCCGGCAGGCGCTCGAGCGACCCTGATCGTACGCCCGCCGCCAGCGCGGTTTCGAACGTGCCCTCGTGCCAGTGTTCGGCTCCGGCCGACTGCTTCAGCGCGTTGCGATGAAGGACGCCATACGGCGCTAGGGCCCGGGCTAGCCGTCGCACCTCGGCCTGGATGACGGCCTCGTCGTGCCGAAGATCTCGTCGAGAACGCGCCTTCGGCCTGTTTTTGTTCGCTGGGGTTTCGGTAACGTCGACTTGTGGTGACATGGTTGTGCTCCTACGTTGTCTGAACCCCACCAACTATTGCGCTTGTAGCGATTGGTGCCAAGGCGGTTCGTTGGAGATGTGACGGTGTGACTGGATCAGGATCGGATCCGGCGACTGGGCGTCGTGCTCATGGATCAGACCGAGCCTGCTCCCCGTGTGCAACGAGGCCCAATTGCAGGCCGGCGCCAACGAGATACATGACCGTCGCGGCAGCCGAGCCGAGCGGCCATACGAACCACTCGTGCAACTCCGCCAGCAATGCAACGGCTCCGACCGCGCGCCCACGGCGGCCCAATCAAGTGCACCGGCCATCACGCGGTCTCGTCTCCGATCGATCGATGCGCGGGGTCCAATTGCTTGCTGCGCAACCAGCCCGAGGATCGCGAAGCCGATGACGGCTCCGGCCAAGAAAAGGAATACGTCTGCGACGGTGGGCTTGCCACGAGCGTCGATGAGGACTGCCCCGGAGCTCCAGATCGTGAGCGTGTAGCCGTAGGGGGCGGCGCTGGCGGCGACGATCGTCCCGACCCCGGCGGGGATTTCTCGTGCGGGGCCTTTCCGGCGGCGAGCTCGCGGTTCAAGCAAACGACCGGTGACGCGCTGACCAGCGGGCTACGGCGCCCGAGAGGAGGAGGCCCGTGCCGATCACCGCGGGCCCTCCGGCTAACGCGAGGATCACGATTCCGATCGCCATCACCAGCGAATGCCCCCCGACGACGAGCACCACGCCGGGAATTGCGCAGACGATGCTCAGCACGAAAAAACGGATTCCGGGACGGACCAATCCGCGACCCTACCGCTCGAGCTCGCGGTCGTAGACAGCAGGTTGCTCCTTCCGCTTGATGTCGGTCATGGGTCCTCCTTCGTGGTCCGGTAGCTAGCCGAGAAGCGATCCGGTCGTTAGCTGGTTCTCCCCGGGCAGGAGATCGTCAAGCGACGGTGGCTCACGTTCAGACAATCGCTCGTGAGAGCGTGGCGCGACGGTCAATCTCGGGCGGTTGCCAAGGGCCCTTGCGCACCCGGAACGCACGGGCGTGCATCAGACCAGTCGCCCGCTCGCGAACCTCGGCGGGCAGATTCTCCGCCAAATCTGGATCGGCTTCCGATAAGCGCACTACCCCATGTCGCGCGGCCACCCCCTGAAGGTGGCGCGCGCATGGCTGCGACTCAATGTCGCCTCTCGATCTCGACCAGCCGAGCACGTCAGCGTAACCAGCACGGATGTCTCGGGATAGCACCAGCCACCGTCCGGCTGGCGCGCGTCGACGTGCAGAGGTCACCGCGACCCCACACACAGACAACAGCCCGCCCCGGACTGACCGGTGGTCCGCCGTCAATCGAGGTGAACGTCTGGGCGATGACCCTCGCCCCAACGACACCAGGCCCCCGCGCGTAGGATGGCCGCTAGTGAGTCCCGGGCTCGGGCAGAGAATCCTGCGCAGCATCGCCACCGCGCGAACCTACCTTTATCAGTGGAACGTGGGATGGCTCCTCGGGTCCCGTTTTCTGCGACTCACTCACGTTGGTCGACGATCTGGGCGGCAGTATCAGACCGTTCTCGAAGTCGTCGGCGAGGACCCTGGGCGTCAAGAGATCATGGTCGTGGCAGGCCTCGGCCGCTCCGCTCAGTGGTACAGGAACGTTCGCGCTGGAAACGCCGTCGCAATCACCATCGGCCGCCGCTACTTCCATCCGGTCTATCGCGAACTTGGCGTGCGCGAGGCTGCATCCGTCGTGGGAGCATACGAGCAGAGGAATCGCTGGGCAGCCCCATTTGTACGACGATTACTGAGTTCGCTGGTCGGCTGGCGCTACGATGGGACAGAGCGAGCGCGCCAGAAATTGGTGGCCCAGCTACCCGTAATCGCGTTTCGTCCCGGACCACAAGGCAACGTCCGACCCGCAGCGGTCCAGTACGACCGTCTCGCTGAGCCAACCGGCACCTGTCTGCCGATTCCTCACGAGTGCGCCCACGACCGTCAGCATCCAAACCAATGTTGTTGCAACCGAGAGGCCAGCTTGGGATGGTTTCCGGGCATTGCAACGAAAGGACCTGCCAATGCTGCGTCTTCACGACAGACGCCGCGCTCGCTCCATGCCGGACGGGGTTGCTGTGCGGACAGCCTTACCAGACGATAGGAAAGCACTGGCTAGCCTGGCCGGACTGGATAGCGCGCAAGTTCCGCACCCGCCCATCTTGCTCGCGACGGTGAATAACAATCTCCGCGCCGCCATGTCACTCGCGGACGGCACTGTCATCTCCGATCCGTTCTACCCCACCGGTGAGCTGGTCGAGTTGCTGCACGCGCGAGCGGCGGAGCTCGCAAGCTGAACGAAGCCCACCGATCCAACATGGGCTCGACCCGCCCCGGGCTCCTAACCGCAGTTCAAATCGGGAATGTAAGCCGCCGTGTCGATGTCATTCCGGTCGGCACTAGGATCCTGCTGAGAGATAGAAAGCTTGGGATTGTGGTTGCCAAGCGCGCCTTACCTCACCGAGGTGGAGGGTACGCACTGCCGGTTAAGCTTGCCGGGGACGGCCGGACAATGCTCATCATCAATCCGGACGAGCTCGAGCCGGCTTAGTCATTCCTCCCGCACTGACCCCTGGGTCCTCGCTCCCTTCGTGGCAAGGAGGTGTAAGGTGGGTTTCTGGACCCGACCTGTTTGGCGGCGCTAAGGAACGCGCAGAATCGCGCCGAACCTGGCCCCCGCCTAGTCTCCGGCAGGACGCCGGCGAGAAGAAGGTTCGTCGCCAATCGGATACCGGTCCACTTAAATCTGTCCGGGTCGAGTGCGACGTGAAACATCGGGCCATCGGCCCAAGCGGTCGGGATTGAAGCCAACGGCCTGGCGGGGATGGCGGCAAGCTCGCCTGAAGCGATGGCTTCTTCTATCCATCCGCGCAACAGTTCCCGCTTGGTGTTGGCTGGCCGCGATGAGTCCTTCACGGACCACGTCTTGCGTCAGCAGGTCCGCCCACAGGTGGCTGCGGAGCTGCACACGAGCTCTGTATGGCCCCGATTCACGATCGCCTCGGCGAAAAGCCGGAGCCGTTCACTCACGGATAAGGCCGTTGCCGCGATCGCGTCACAATGGCGGCGGAGCTCCTGGGAGTCGGCATCCAGAAGCGCGAGCATAAGCTCTCGCTTGGACTCGAAATAGCCATAGAACGCGCCCTTGCTCATCCCTGCTTCCGCACACACATCATCGACCGTGATCTCGCGAAAACCTCGCACGGAGGCGCATCGCCACGCTCTTTCGAGTGCGGCGCTTGGTGCTCATCGGTCGCTCCCTGCTGGTTGGTCCACGAACACCACACGATACCAGACAGTAGATATACTGTCTGGTATCGTGGTGGATACTCACACCACCCCAGGAACCAACACGCGATGCCACCGACCAACCCCGCCGAGCGCCTCGCCGACTACGAGCAGCGCTACCGCCAGCTCGCCGCCGAGCCGGCCACCATCGGCCTGATCCACTCCGGCAGCCTCACCCGCCGCTACACCCGCTGCGCGACCCCCGGCTGCAAATGCCACGCCGACCCGCCCCAACCGCACGGCCCCTACTACCAGTGGAGCGCCAAGGTGAACGGCAAAACCGTCACCCGCCGGCTCAGCAAAAGCGAGGCCGAGCTCTATCAGGAATGGATCGACAACGACCGCCGACTACGAGCTCTCATCCAACAAATGCGCCAAGTCGCAGCCAAAGCCACCGAGCTCAGACTCAAACAAGCAGCCAGCGCATAACCCAGCAAGCCTCACCCCAACACGCACACACAAACACTCGGGCCCAGATCGCACTCAGCCCCAAAACCCCGAGAACCAGGCCCCTCCGGACCCGCCCCCAAACCCCCAAGCCCAACCTACGCTTGTCTTAGAACTAATCAAAACCGCGCACTTCTGCTCCTCTGCTAGACGACCCCCAACATCGGAGAACGCCGTGCCCCGCTCCATCATGCCCTCGACCTGCTCTTGGCTTCGGTCGAAGGTCAGTGGCGCGCGAGTTCTCATCGGCGCGCCTCCTTTCTTGAGTCCCGCGGCTGCCCGTAGCGTGCAACCCGCCGGTCCCGCTCGGTGAATCACGGGCTACCACAGATCGACCCGCTCCGCCGGCTCGGACTCCGCAATTTGCCGACCAAACGACCACGGACACTGACTCCGGACGAGACGCAGAGCAGCTCCGCAGCCGGGCGACGGCTGCCTGACCAACGGTCTCGCCTATGCCCACTCCGCGACGCGAGTCTTCAGCGTCGAGCACGCGACGGATCCCGTTCACCTCGACCTTCGGGGCACCCTCGAAACCATCGCCAACTAAACCCGAGGCCAACCGTTAGCGGGAGGCAGCCAGCCGGAGCGTCGCGGCTGTCGATCCATCGGGATCCCGGGCGGAAAATGCTCCAAGTCGGGCGAACGCGAGAGGCATATACCGCAAGTCAGACGCGACGATCGACCGCTGATGTCCGGATAGGGTGGGTGCAATGCTGTCGCCTAGGCCTATCTGATAGCCGGGCGGTCTTGGCCGAGCCGTGTGACGACCGAGCGAGGCTCCCAGAGGTCATCTACGACAGAAGCGACGACCGGCCTGACCCCGTTGCTCGCGTTATTGGGCCGAGCAGTGGGCCGGGCGTTAGCCCGCCGCCGCCGTCGCACCTCGCACTACCCGCAGCCCGGCGAGCGGATGTTCGTCGCTCTCGACCCGTGGCCAGCGGCGTGGGTCAGTCGCCCGATAGGTTCCCGGGCAGCTTTTCTGTGTGTTGCGGCGGGTCGTCGAGGATTAGTTGTGGCACGGTGACGAGTTTGTAGCCGCGGGCGCGCAGCGTGGTCACGATCTGCGGCAGCGCGGCGATCGTCTGGGTGCGGTCGCCGCCGGCGTCGTGCATGAGGATGATCGCGCCGGGACGCGCTCCGGAGAGCGCGGTGTGAACGATCTCGCTCACGCCGGGTCGCAGGTAGTCGCTGGTGTCGACCGTCCAGAGCACCATCAGCATGTGCTCCTTGTGCAGGATCGAGAGCGTGTCGGCGTTGTAGGAGCCGTAGGGCGGGCGCCACAGGCGGGGGGTCGGACCGCCGTATTTGTGGACCCACTCGGTTTGATCGACGATCTGGTTCTCCTGTTCGGAGTAGGAGAGCTCGGCCATCATCGGATGGGTCTCGGTGTGGTCGCCGATCACGTCGCCCATGTGCAGCTCGCGCGTGGCGGAATCGTGAAACCAGGTGAACATGAAGCCGATCTCGAAGAACGTCGCCGGAACGCGCATGCGCTGCAGGACGTCGAGCACCCGCGGCGTGTAGGGGCCGGGTCCGTCGTCGAACGTGAGCGCGATCTCGCGCTTCTCGGAGCCGCCCGCCGCGATGAACGGCTGGCGGGCGAGCAGCCGGTCGATCGCCTGGTCCTCCTGCACCGTCAAATCAGGCTTTGGTTTGGCGCGGCGCCTCTCGCTCGGCGTGGCCTTGGCGACCTTCTTGGCCGACGAGCCGCCGGCCGGCTGGTGAGACCCACTGGCCGCCGTGGCCACCAACACCACCGCGATCACCACGCCCGCAAGAGCGAAGAGAGCCGTGATCCGCCGCCGCCTGACCTGCGCGCGCCGGCGAGCGTCACGGCGCCGGGGCATCCGTCGTCGTGTAGCGCGCTTGTCACTGCGACTCGTCATGCCAGCCCCCCGGTCTTGCCGTTCGCGGGTTGGCTACTGACAGTGGCTAAGCGTCGGGCAGGGATAGCCTGCCGATCGGTGTTGTCGGGGCTGATCGCGATTGGCGGTCCGGGACAGTCAGGCGGATGAGAAAACTTCGTGTCGCGAGCGACGGGGAGATCGGGTAAGAATGCACGTTTAGTCATCGATCTTGTCACACTGACCGGGCGCGCACGGCTCAGATGGCAGGACCGAGCCAACACGAGTAGCAGCAGCCGCTAGCTCGCGTAGAGCCTGGTTAACGAGCTCAGCCAGGACCGCCCGCGCGGTTTCGTGTGCCACAACAGGCGCGCAGTCCATCAGCGGGGATCGCCTTGGGCGGCGAGCCGTAGGCGAGCGGCAGCGAGCATCCATCGCTGAGAAGGACCGTGCAGTAGAAGGCGCCGCTGCCGGCGACGAGGCTGCTGAGGCCGGCACGGCGTGTCAGTTCGTGTCCGACCATCGCCAACAGCAGCGGCTGGGCCGACCGCCCGGAGAGCGCAGAGCCGAGCAGCAGCGAACGGTAGCCCCGGTCGTTGACCCGCAGGCCGAGTCGATTTGTCATCACGTCCGCCAGCGCCTTAGTCTGCGCTCGGAGGCTGGCTCGGGCGAGGCGGAACAGCGGCCGGGCTGCGTCGTCGAGCGACTCGATCAGCGATTCCGCGTCGTTGACCGGGTCGAACGTACTAGCGGGCGCGATCATGGCCTGATCGTGCCCGAGTTGGGGATCGCTCAGACGCTGAGCGAGCGCGAATTCGGCGGCGAACCCGATCGCCGCAGCGCGATGTCCGCTCTCCCTCGAGGACTCACGTCGCCGCCAGCCCGCGGGCCGGCCGAGCGTGGTAGTTCCCGGCGCTGCGGATCGTGCGCCAGAAGCGCCGACCGTCGTTGACCACGCTGACTCGAACCATAAGACGAGGCGCGAGAGCATAACACGCCTTAGGGCACTCTAATTAGGGTGCCCTAAGAATCTGTTAGGGTGCCCTAATACCTCAGGGTCGGACGGTACGGAGGTCGCGGTGGAACGACTGTCACGCAGGTTGATAAAGGCGGGGCCGAACTCGCGGTCGAGGATGTAGAAGTAGTAGGTGCCGACGCGTCGAGCTGCTGAAGTTCTTCGAGCGCCTGGCGGAGCGTCGTCGCGTCGTGTGAATCGGAGAGCGCCAACGCCGCCTCGTAGGGGCAGTCAAGCTCGCGCCACCGCTGCGCAGCTCGGCGCGCGTCGCCGGCGATTGACAGCCAATACGGCTCGGCAACCGAGTCCGGCGAAAGTTCTTCGCATGTTCCGCCTCGCCAGCGCCAGCACGCGAGCGCGCCCGAGACCCATGGCGCTCGGCATCTGATCGAGAGCGGGAGCGTCGGCCCGGTCGCGGCCCCGATCTGATCGAGCCGGCGCTCCAGCCACAGGACTTCTGCGTGCGCGGCAACGACTGGAGCGATCCGCTGGAGATCACCGCTGGACTCGATCAGCGCGGTCGCCCGAGCGAGCGGGGAGGCGTGGTCAGGATCGCCCGCCGGGCGCGGACGAGAGCGAGTACCGCGAGCGCCGGGGCAAGCGCGTCGGGCGAGCTCCGAGTATCGTCGATGACGATCGCGGCGGATTCTGCCGCGTCGTCCCAGCGGCCCTCTCCGAGCCGCATCTCGGCGCGGCGGGTGAACAGGTAGAGGCGATGAATGTCGAGGTCGCGTTCGGTGCAGTATTCGATCCCATGTTGGATGTAGTCCTCGGCGCGGCGGTACTCGCGCCGGCGGGTCGCGACCCACGCGAGGTGGATGTAAGCGCGAGCCGCGTGCTCGTCGAGGCACAGTTCGAGCGCCATTCTCAGGCTACGCTCGAGCCGCTCCCGTCCCCCGGACACCTCCGTCAGATACTCCATCGTGCCGAGGTCGTTGAGCGCGTAGACGAGGAGGTCCGGCTCGTCGAGCCGCTCCGCCAGCGCAACCGCACGCGGACCCCACTCGAATGACCCCTCGGCGTTCTCGGCGTTCATGGACACCGCACCCATCAGCGCGTACGCCCTTGCCAGCTCGCGGCATGGCGGCTCACCCGCGAGCAGCTCGAGCGCCTCCTTGACCGGGATGTGAGTTCTCTCGCTGGTCTCTCCCGGGCAGTAGAGGCGGCGCGCGAGCGTGCACAGCGCGTTCGCCTGCTTGCGACAGTCCCCGAGCGAGCGGTAGCACTCCAGTGCCTCTCGGATGGCCGCGATCGCGTCGTCGTGCTCGGCGAGCACGAACCGCTCATCCGAGAGCCGCTCGAGCAGCGCGCCGCGATCCGAGAGATCAAGTCCGTCCCCAAAGCGCAGCACCCGCGCGAACTGTGCGGCCGCCTCGCGGTGCGCGCCCAGCGAAGCGGCCCGCTCGCCGGCCGCGGGCGCGAACTCGAGCACGGCCCCCCGATCACTGGCCGCCTCCGCGTGATGCGCCAGGCGCGCAGGATCCCGGCTTCCCGCTCTGACTGCCGCGAGCGCGACGCGATGGAGCGCCGCTCGGCGATGAGGTCCCAGGGCCTGGTCGATCGCCTGTCGCGCCAGCTCGTGGCGAAAGGCGACGCCGTTTGCGCCGACGGCGGTCAGGATGCCCGATGCCAGGCACTCGTCGAGGTGGTCAATCAGCTCTCCGGCGAGCGCCTCGAGCAGCCACAGCTCGATCTGCCCCGGGACCACAGCGACAGCGTCGAGTAGCGACCGCGCGGCATTCGACAGACGCGCGGCGCGCGCGAGGACCGCGTCAAGCACTGTGTCCGGCAGCTGCTCGCCACCGCTTGCGAGCACCTCGGTCACGAAGAACGGATTGCCACCCGTGCGGCGGTACAGCTCCTCCGGGTCGACGCCGTGCGGCCTGGCCAGCTCGGCAACCGCCGCGGGGGAGAGCGGATCGAGCTTGACGCGCCCCGGCCCGCGAACGACCTCGCCGAGCACCAGCCGAAGCTGGTCGGAGCGCCCGTGCTCATCATCCCGATAGCTGGCGATCGCGAGCGCCGGCGCCGAGTAGATCCGCCTGGAGATCGCGGTCAGCACATCAAGCGTCGCCTCGTCCGCCCAATGCATGTCCTCCAGCACGACGACGCTCGGGGCCCGGTCCCGGAGCTCCGCCAACAGCGCCCCCGCGACCTCGTATGGCTTCGCCGCTCCAGCGACCAACTCCCGCAACCTGCCGTCTACCCGCTCGGCGAGATCGGCCAGCGGACCGAGCGGCCGCGGGGTCTGCAACGGCTCGCACGCGCCCCACAGGATCCGCGTCCGCCGTCCATGCGCCTCGCAGAACCGGCGCAGCAGAGCGGTCTTCCCCACTCCCGCCTCGCCCGCGACCAATACGAGCTGGCCGGCGGCGGTCGCGCAGACGCGGTCGAGCCGATGGCCGAGATCCGCGAGGCTCTGCTGCCGCTCAAGCAGCGTTGTCGACTCAGCCGGCACGCTGGTACTCATTGGATCACCCGGCTCTCTCCAAGACCCCGGACACCTTCGTCCTCGCCGCCAGTTTCCCACTCGACCCACGATCATGCAAAAGCGCCGGGCGGGGACCGATTCCTCGACCCCCGGCCGGCATGCTGCTTGCTCTGCGTCACCCGGCGATCGTGCGGTGCCGGCGTCGCGGGCGCATGACTCCCGCGGCACCAGCGCCCACCCCCAGGAGCACGATCGTGCCGGCCGCGCCGATCCCGGCATCGCCCCACTGGAACCCTTGATCCGTGCTCGCGACGGGCTGCGCCGGGACGGTCCGACTCACCGCCGGCGGGGGATAGCTGGGCGTGGGATTGAGCTCGAACCGCGCCTGGGCCGCGGTCGGAAAGACAACCGCGCCAACGGTAAGACAGGCAACAACAGAACGCTTGATGAAACTGTGGCTGAGCATGGCTCCTCCTCGCTTTACGCGTAGAAATACGGATCGAGCACCGTCACCCGGGTGATCTGGTCGACCGGCAGCTCGTTGCGAGCGGCGGTCCTGCGGATCGCCTCGGGATTCGGCGCGTCATACACGCAGATCGTGCGGGTCTTGTCGTCGCTGACAAACGAGCTGATCCACGTCACGCCCTCCTCGGCATTGCGCTCGACGACCCCCCGGCACACCTCCGCGCCACCATCGTCCACGGAAATGTGCAGCCCGTCGGGGAACGTGCGCTGCACCAGGTACCTCGGCATCTCTGTCCTCCTGTTTGGCTGACCACTCGGCATCGCGGCACGCTACGCGCGCGCTTCCGCGGACACATCGGGAGGACCACCCATGTTGGGCAACCCGACCCCTATCTTGGGAGCGCGGGCCCGCCGCCTGCTCGTGCTCGTACGCCCGCGCCAGCACGAGTCAGGACTCGCCCACCGGACCCGCAGCCCTCCGATAATCGCCACCAGGAGGAACACAACCGATTGCGCTGACACGGCTGCTCACCGACGGCAGGAAGGCTCTCGGGGCGGCACGCGCCTCGCCAGTGTCGCGATCGACGGCAAACCACGGCCTGTGCCGATTCCACAACCCCGGCGATCGCCGCGTCCTGACGGCCGGCTACCGCTTCGCCAGGAGCTGCACAAGCTAGCGCCGGCGCAGATCTCAGTGCCGCGTCGGACGACGAGGGGCAGCACGTCGGCGCGATTGGGTCCGTCGGGCGCCGCCGCTCTTGGCGGATGCGCCCGCATGCGTCTGGGAGATCCGCTCTGCCCGCGAACGATCCAGTGAGCATGAATTGGACTATCTCGGTCGCGGCGTGGCAAATCACCCGGATTTGCCGGGCGTCCAGGCTCGACTTTCGGGTTGAACTGGACCAATGTCCAGTTCAATGAGCGCGAAGACGGCGATCTGGGTCCGGGTCTCGACCGATCGCCAGCACGAGGACAACCAAATCCCCGACCTTGAACGCCTCTGCCAGCACCGCGATTGGGAGATCACCCGCCGCTACGAGATCGGAGACGCGTCCGCCTACAAGGGCGAGCACCGCCACGCGCTACAACGAATGCTCGACGATGCGCACCGCGGCGAGTTCTCCGTGCTCGTCGTCTGGGCCGTCGACCGGCTGTGCCGGCAGGGCATCGAGGAGCTGTTGCGGCTGATTCGGGAGCTGCGCGAGCGCAACGTCTCGCTGGTCAGCCAGCAGGAGCCCTGGCTCAACGGCTCCGACGCGACCACCGAGCTGCTGGCCGCTGTCGCCGCATGGGTCGCCACGCAGGAGTCCGTCCGGCGCTCCGAGCGGATTCGCGCTGGTCTGGCGCGCCGGAGAGCTGAGGGGAAGCCGATGGGCGGCGCCGCCGCGAAACGAGGCAAAGACAAACGCCCGCGTCGCACCGACGGGTACAGGCAGGCGTGGGCGCGACGCAAATCAGCCCAGTAGCGACACAACCTTCGCGTGAAGCCCGGCGCGGCACGGGCGGCGATCGGCTGATCAGCGTGTTCTGTGGACGCGACCGCGGAGTGGAGCACGCGCTCCCTTACCGGCACTTTTCGTTCCGTTGTTCCTCACGGGCCGACGCGGTCCGGCGCCGTAAACGTGTGCTTTGGAGATCGCCAGGCTACGCAGACTGTGAAGCCGCCGCACACCGAGGACCCCATCACCGTCGCGCTCAAGTCCCTGATGCGCGACCGCGGGCTGAGTTTCCGCGCCCTCGCCGAGCTCACGCGCGCCCACGACGCCGGTGGGCGCGGCGTGACATACACATACCTCTGCGCGCTGACCTCAGGCCGCGAGCAGCCAGAGCCGCCACTCACTAAGAGGTGATCGCCGCGACCCTCTCCGTCGATCCGAACTACTTCCCCGAATACGGCCTCGCGCAGCTCCGCGACCAGCTCAACCCCAAGCGCGTCGGCTTCCAGACCGCCTGGCGCCGGTACCTCGAGCTCGCCCGGTAGAACCGGCCGGGTCACTCATCGACGGGCATCAGCGCGACCGCATTAACCCGGTCCTCGGCGCTCGGGCGCGTGTACCCACGCGTCGTCTCGAGTCGCGCATGCCCGAGCAGTTCCGCCGCGATGACCAGATCGGTGCCGCCGCGCACCAGCGTGCTCGCAAACGAGTGGCGCAGCACGTGCGCGGTCACCTGGTCATCGAGCCCCGCGCGTGCGGAGATCCCGGTAATCACGTCGTGTGCGCCCCGGGCCGTGAGCCGACCACCTCGGCGGTTCAGAAACAGCGCCGCGCTCTGCGTTGCCTCAGGCCAACCGACCCGCTCAGCGAGCCAATCGCTCAGCGCGCGCCGAAGCGCAGGATGGATCGGGATCTCGCGCAACCGCTGCCCCTTCCCCACCACTCGCAGCACGCCCTTCCGGGCGGACAGCTGCACGTCATCGACGTCTAGCGCGACCGTCTCGGCGATCTGCGTGGCGGCAAGCCGCATCGGGTGCCCGCCTGCGGGAACGCTGCGGACGGGCGGCACTCCGCGCACCGGCGCAGTGCGCTCACTGTTCCGGACCAATGCCCAAACGGTTGCGACCGGAGGCGCTCTACTGCTCAAAACGCTGCCGACAGGCCGCGTCACGTGCACGCCTGGCTAGCAGAGCATGACCTTCCACGACACGTCGTGCGACGTGTCGCCATGACCCATCGAGGCGAGCTCCGCCGCCTCGCCGCGGCTGAGGCTCGGGTCGCAGTCCAGCGCAGGCCATCGCGCTGCTGCTTCCGCCGAAACCACACTCTTACTCATTGTTCGCTGGATCGTGCAAGGGTCAAGTCCCAAGACCGGCCGGATGTGCCCGCGCCAAGTGGCCCTGCCTGCTAATTGCTCTTGGCGTCTGTGCGGAGGATGGCGGCTGCTTGGCGCTCTGCGGTGATCACTGTCGGGTCGGTGAACAACGAGCTCACTCGGAAGGTGCCTGCGCGCACGAACTGCGCTAGTGCGCGCCAGCTGCTCACTGCCTCGCTCCTGGACTCTCCCGCCGCCTTCAGGATTGCCACCACATAACTCGGAGGCGAGGAACGCGCGATCCGGTCGCGGAGCGCTTTGACCTTGCCCGCCTTGATTGTGACCTTTGTGTGCTTTAGCGCGGATCCGAGCTTTTTCTCGAGGGAGATGTTCGAGAGTGTGAGGTCAGCCAACTCGTTGAAGTCTTTTGCGATGGCGTGGCGCTGTTTGCCTAGCGCGGAATTGTCACCGACGAGTGCTGCTGTGCTCGCGCGATCCTCGGCTGTGCCTTGCGCCGTGACGATCGCGCTTTCGGTCAGCACGTTTGTGAGCAACTTGCGGATCAGCGGTCCGGCGGGCCCGGGCAACGACGGCAGCCTGGGAAAGCGAACGACCCGCGGCTTCGCGACCGTCGCGTACCTGGGATCCAGAGGATCGTTGCGACTAGCCTCCTTCTTCTTGTCGTCAGCATCGACCTTGGCGTAGGCCCAGACGAAAGCGCCGGTGGCTGCTATCGGCGCCGACACTGGGATGGTCAAACAGCCGACCAGAGCGCACCCCGCCCCGATGAATCCGCCCGTGTCCGCGTTGGCCGTCTCGGTATTCGCCGCATTCATCAGCTGGGCCCGTTCGCCGGCGGTCGTCTGGTGATACGCACTGACCGCGCTGAGAAGCGGATACGACCCGGACGCGCTGTACTTATGTGTCGCGTCACCGCCATAGGCGGCCGACAGAGTCACCGTCTCGCCGGCGACGTAAGGCCCATGGACCATGAAGCCTTCACAGGTGCCATATCGCGGTGCTCTCCCTAGGAGCTGGCAATCGAAGTTGTAGTCGTGCGCCTCCCCCGGACTCGAATAGTCAACAAAAACCCGCACGTCGCCCGTGGGCTCGGACGGATTCTTGGGCGTGACGTCCGTGACCACCGCCTCACACAAATATTCCTCGGCGGCCTGCGGCCCATTAGCGCCCGCCGTCGGCTCGTAATTGACGCACCGCAGCGTTGTGGTCGTGCAGTGCAGAGACGCAGACGCCGACGCGACCGCCGCCCGACCCGTATCCGCCGCATCCAGCGGACAAGAGGGAAGCTTGTACTGGAGCGTCACATCACCGTTGCTGGATGAGCCCCCGTCCCGCAGGCCCGCGCGGCTATCCGCGTTCAGCACGTGCGGATCGACATAACCGCTACCGCCGCCGCCGCCGCCATCAGTGAACGCCTCGGTGCTGCCGCCGCCACCGCCGCCGTAATAGCCGCCGCCGCCCCCGGCGCCGAGGCTCCAGGAATCACAGCCGCCGCCGCAGCTCCCGTAGTAGTAAGACCCCGACCCTCCAACCCCGAGTTGCGATGGGCTCTTGGCGGGTCCGCTGCCCGCCCTGGCGCCGGTGCCGCCGTTCGACTGTCCCGCGGCGCCCGGAGAGGAACCGGTCGCGGCGCCTCCACCCTCCGGAGCTGGTAACCCTGGCGTGGCGCCGCCCGCGGCGCCTGCCCCGCCGCCGCCGTTGGTGGCGTCAGCGCCGCCGGCGCCACCGCCACCGCCACCAGCGGCGATCAGCAATCCAGTGGGTCCAAACACAAACGAGCCCCCGCCGCCGCCGCCGCCGGCGGCATAGCCGTGGGGGCCGCAGAAGGCTGCGGGGGAGCCCCCTCCCCCGTAGCCGCCCCCACCAACCGGAGCCCCAGTCGAGCATGACGGTTCACTGCCCGCCCCCCCGACGATCACGGTGAGTTTCTGACCCTCGAGCACCGGCTGACCGGGCCCGATCACGAGATTCCCGCTCTCCTCCCCACCCGCTCCCCCACCGTAGGACCCCCCGTCCGCGCCTCTCAGTGACATGAAAATTGAGATTCCGTTCGCCGGCGCCGTCAGCGAATAGCTCCCTGGAGTCGAGAGGTCCGCAGAGCAGAGCGCGTACGGGCCAGTCTCCCCGTTCCACGTCCAACCTGCGGCGCACGGGTCGTTGTCCGCGCGGGCCGAGCCGACCGGCCCAGCCGCCAGCAGCACGACAGCAGCCAGAGCTAAGCAAGCGATCCCGGCCGCCGCCCCGATCAAACGCATCCCAACCCGACCAGCCACCAGAACCCCGATCTAGTGCGCTCCACACCCCAACATCTCAACGACAACCTAACGCCTTCCCGTCAGGCACGCAAGCACAATACCAGCAATGTTGCTGCAGCGAACTACCGAATCCGGACATCCAGGCCCGGCAGGCCTACCGCCACCAAGCTAAAGCCGATGTGGGGTGGCGCACAACCACGGTTATTAGCGAAGCCGTACAGGTCGACTGCCCCTCTGCCGCTCAGGACGTCGTCCAGTTCCGGCCAGCGACGCCGCCCCTGGCGGAAAGCAGCAGCGCCGGGGCCAGCGTCGACGTGCCCCGCGTCACTTGCGCTCCCGCGCGAACCCGAGCGGGCGTGGCTTGGCCTCGGCGCGATCGCTTTTGTTCCCGTGCACGGCTCGAACCGCGCTACTCCAACGCCACGCCAGTGGCGGCTGGTTGCCCTTACGCCACGAAAGGAACCGCGGGCTCCGCGTTCGCCGGCATGATCCCTACGGTGGGCCTTCGGATCGCCACAGCCCAACGCTCCATTGCGAACGAGGCCGGTTCCGGGCCGCCGGACTCTTGCATGGGCAGTCGCGCGACTCGCCAGAACGCAGCCCTGCTTACTTGTGCCGCCCCGGGTTGTCAAGGCGGTTGATCGTCGTCAGTGGGTATCGCTAATGTGACGGCGGCGCGTGGGCGCGTTGATGGATAGGGGTGTGTCCGCGGACGCCCATGCTTACTTTGGCCCTCGATGCGGGGTGGTTCCGCGTCGGGTACATGATGTGGTGGGGTGGTCCGGCTGATGGGTTGCGGCCGCTCAGTCTCTCTAGGCCGTTCCCTGGGAGGGGTCGGCGGCAGGGCTTTGGGCGCTGGCCGCGGTTCATCGGTGATGGTTGGGCTTGCCGCGTGACAGGGGTGTGGGGCTTCAGGCGCCGGCGGGCTCGAGTGCCTGCTCGCCGAGGCCGCGCAGGACGTGGTAGCTGCGCTTTAGGAGTTTGCGTGCGATCGCGATGCACGCGCGGTTGGCGCCGATCCGCGCGGCGAGTTGGTTGTAGTAGGGCCGGTCGGGGCTGCTCGGGCGCCGTGCCGCTTGCGCGGCTTCGTAGAGCGCCCAGCGGAGCGCGGGCGGTCCTTGCCGGGATAGGTGACCTGCGGCTCGGTGCTGATCTGACTGATACACGGTGATGTCGACGGTCGTTTCATACTGCGAGGTTGTCCAGCGTGTCTTTGGGTTCGTTGGTGGTCACGCACCCGTTTCATCCGCTGTGCGGGCAGCGCCTCGACGTGTTGTTGGAGCGCTGGTCTGGCGGGGGCCGCGTGTTCGTTTGCGACGCTGGCGGGGGGCGGAACCTCGAATTGGCTGAGGACGCGACCGATCGTGGCCTGGTGCCGGGCGAGGAGCGGTTGAGCTTCGAGGTGCTGGTCGAGCTGGCGGCGCTGGTCGCCGCGATCGTCGGCGGGAAGGAGAAATGAGCTTGTCAGCGAAACAGGCACAAGCTAATGACTGCTTCTGGGTTCAGCGAGTTGAGTGTGCGCCAGCTGTTGGCGCGCCGGCGGCGTCTCGCGGGTGGATTGTCGGATCCCGAGCGGACGTTGCGTGGCGTGTTGCTGGCGGAGGGTCGGCGGTGCTCGAGCGAGGGGTGTCGCTGTCGGCGCGGGGAGTTGCACGGTCCGTACTCGTATCTGGCGGTTTATGCGGATGGGCGCAGCCGCACGGTGTATGTCCCGCAGGCGGTCGCGCCGGCCTGCGAGGCGCATGTCGAGGTCACGCACCGCAACGAGGAGTTGTTGGCGGAGATCTCGCAGATCAATCTCGAGCTGTTGAGGCGCCGGGCGTTGGAGTGATGCTCGGTGGGCGAGTACCTGCTCGAGGGGGTCGTCTAGCAGAGGAGCAGAAGTGCGCGGTTTCGATTAGTGGAAGTCCGAGCTTGCGGCTGCTTGGGGTTCCGGCAACAACGGCGCGGCGGTCCCTCCGGGACGGGCGGCCCCTGCTTATGGCGATTTGCAGGTGTCCGCCAGGTTCCTCGGGGGAGACCTGCTCTTGCGGTAGCGCGTGTCTGGCGCGACTGCCATTCACTCGGAGCGTGGCCGGTAACGGCCGGTACGTATGAACTGCGTGGGTGCTATGGGTAGTCCCATGCTTCTGCGCCGCATGAGGGTGCAGTTTGCAGGGAGGCCGCGCGGAGGGGTGCCTTGTTGGACGGCCCGGTAGATGTCGCTCGTTCGGCCTTCGATCATCCACCATGCTTCGCCGTTGAAGAGCTCGTCCCATTCAAATGACCGTCGAGACGTGGCCGGGCGAACGAGTGGCGGTGGTCTGCAAGGAAGCCTCAGCGTCCCGCGGGCATCGCCGGTTCCAGCCACCACGACCAGGACGTGCGACCTGCCGGCGAAGGCGGGATGGGTTGCCGTTGCACGTCGAGATGTGTTGGTGAAGTCGGTCCGCTCACTCGCGTTTGAGGGTGAGAGCCAGCCCGGGCGCGAGAACCGACGCGAGGTAGATCGGCCAGATCTTGGCGCTGTTGCAGCGGAAGTTGACGGTGTCGCCGTCGGCTGTGTCGAAGGATTGCTGGCCGCTGGAGTAGCGGCCGATCCGGACCTGGAGTTGGTGGTGGCCGGGCTCGATCGGTGTCTCGAGGGTCTGGTGGCGGTCGATGGTGCCGATGGTCTCGCCGTCCAGGGTGATCTGGAAGGTGCCGCGTCGCAGCTCCATGAGCGACGTGGTTTCGCGCCTGACGTTGAGCGTCGCTGGCATCGCTGGTCTCCTCATGGCAGTGGCTTGGTTTGTACCCGGCTCCGGCCGTGCATTGGTCGAGCGTAACAGTTATCTGGCAGGTATGCTAGATTTTTGGCTATGCAGCCAGGGACAGCCGAATCCGACCGGACTTTCATCGAAACCGCACGGAGGGCGCAGATCGTCGACGCGGCGATTGACACGATCGCCGAGGTCGGTTACGCGCGAGCGTCGCTCGGGCGGATCGCGGAGCGTGCCGGGATCAGCCGGGGCCTGATCAGCTACCACTTCGCCGGCAAGGAAGAGCTGATCCGTGAGATCGTGGGCGCCGTGATCGACCAGTCCCGGGCTTACATGCTCCCCCGGATCACCGCCGAGTCGACCGGGCCCGGGGCGCTACGCGCCTACATCGGGTCCAACCTCGTCTTCATCGGCGAGCACCGCAACCTCCTGATCGCCATCGTGGAGATCGCCCGCCACCGAGTCGCTGAAGGCCCAGCACGGCGCCTCCCCGAGTACGAGCCCGACCAGGCGGTCAAGGTGCTGGCGGAGTTGCTCGCCCGCTTCCAGAAGGCCGGGGACCTGCGCAGCGATTTCGATCCACGCGCGATCGCGATCGCGGTTCGCGCCGCGATCGATGCGGCGCCAGCGCGGTTGAGGGCGGACCCGCAATTCGACATTGACGCGTACGCGCAGAACATCATCCAGGCGTTCGACCTGGCGACGCGCGCTACCGATGGGAGCGAGGGCACGTCGTGATCGCTCGAGCGTCGCTGTCGCGTACGCGCCGGATCCAGCTGGTCGCCGGGCTGCTGGCGCCGGTGATCGGCTTCGTCGTGCTCCTTCGGGCGCTGGGCAACGCCACCGAGGCGCTCGCCGTCACCGACTCGATCCCCATGCTGTGGGTGCTCGCCTACGCGCTCTGGCGGCGGCGGATCGAACCGCTGGGCGCGACCGCGGCCACGCTGGCGGCGATCGCACTCCTCCTGACCATCGCCCTGGGCGGCAGCCCACTCCCGCTCGAACTGCACCATGCGGTGTTTCCCGGCACGGTCGGGCTGGCCTGTCTGATCTCCCTGGCCGCGCGCCGCCCGCTGCTGTCGATCGCCTTGGCCAGGCTGGCCAAGCGCAGCCAAGACGTTGCAGCCGAGGACCGACTGGAGCTCGGGCCTCGCATCGCCCCCCGCGCGCTGACCACGCTGACCGCCCTCATCGGGGTCACTCTGCTCACCGATGCCGCCGCCCAGGTCGCCCTCGCGCTCACCGTCTCCGCATCGACGTTCGGGGTCGTGGCCCGGATTGCCGGGCGCGTGATCGTCGGCGTAGGGGTCGCCATCTGCGTCGTCTACCTGCGCTCGGCCGTCCGGCGCGGCCGCGCACGCGAACCCGAACGGCCGCCAGATTCCGCTGCGGCCCCCGGTCGGAAGTCAATATCACCGCCGACCGAGCCGAGGGAGATTCCGACGTGAATTCGTTTGCCCGAAAGCTTGCTGTTGTGACAGGAGGCGGCTCGGGCATCGGACGCGAGCTCGTCTACCAGCTCGCCACGCGCGGATGCTCGGTAGCGACCTGCGACTGGAGCGCCGAAACGGTCGCGGAAACCGCCGCGCTCGCGAAGAATGGTGCCGCTGAGGATGTCCTCGTGAGCAGCCACATCTGCGACGTCGCCGACGCGGCACAGGTGCAGGGCTTTCGGGATGAGCTGCTCGAGCGCCACGCTACCCGTCATGTCGACCTGGTGTTCAGCGACGCCGGCATCGGCGGAGGCGCCAGCTTCGTGACCGGAAGCCCGGAGGAGTGGGAGCGAACATTCGCGGTCGACTGGTGGGGTGTCTACCACTGCGCGCGAACGTTCCTGCCACTGCTGACCGCAAGTGACGAGGGTGTGCTCATCAACACCAGCAGCGTCAACGGGTTCTGGGCGAGCCTCGGCCCGGGCATGCCCAACACCGCGTATGCCACGGCAAAGTTTGCCGTCAAAGGTTTCACCGAGGCGCTGATCGAAGATCTACGCATCCACGCACCACACGTCCGAGCTGTCCTCGTGATGCCCGGGCACGTCGGGACCGACATCATCGCCAACACCCGTCGCGCCCACCGGCACCCCGAGCCGCATCAGATGACCGACGCCCAGATCCGGGAGCTGATCCCGGCCGAGGCGAAAGCCAGGCTGATCCGAGCCGGCGGGTTGACCGAGGACGCCTCCCCCGAGGACCTGCGGCAGCTCCTGGTACGGCAGGAAACCGAGTTCCGCGACACGGCGCCGCTCAGCGCGGCCGCCGCGGCCACCACCATCCTCGAAGGCGTTAGGGCAGGCGCCTGGCGGATCCTCCTCGGCGAGGACGCCGCCGCATTGGACGCCGCCGTCCGCGCCCACCCCGAGGCCGCCTACGACTACCCCGCCCTGGCCAAAGCCGCGTCCCGTGCGCATTCCCGTCGACCGACCGACGGTTGACCATCACAGCCGGCGGCTGCTACACCACCACCACGCTCCTGATCACGCGCCCACACCGCCCCAGTCACTAGCCACACCAACCAATCCACCACCAGGCCGCGTCTTCCCGCACAGCGAACCCGACGCGGGCGCGGTTAGAGGCAGTGGCCGGCGACCACGTGGCACGATCGCTCAAGCGTCCGCGCGGGACCATCAAACCGGACACCTGCTTCCGCGCCACCGCGGGAAGCAAGCCATCGAGCGAGGGTTCCCGCCTTGCGCGGCAGGGAGGGGCGAGCGATTGCGAGGCGCGGCGACGAGGATCGTGAGCAGCCTGTCTATGGCCCGGCGCTGAAGTGTTGCCCCACGCCACACGCCGCCGCAGCCTGCTTGAACGCCGGCGATTGCGGGTTGACCCCGCCAAGCCCGGCATTCACCTGCCCGCCTGAGAACGTCGGGTCAGGGAAGGTTGGCACGCCGTGCTTGCGCATGCACTCCGCGTTGGCGATCGCCGCCAGCCTCTCGCTCTCTGACACCGCGGGCGGCGGACCCCCGGGCGGCAGGTACTCCTTGCAGGCCTTCTCCGCTTGCAGCAGCGCCGGCCCGCTGAACGGGATCCCCATCACGACCATCGAGTCGCTCCCGGTGATGATCAGGCCGCCTGGGAATCCCACGCCGCCACCGCCCGGCCCCTGTCGCGGGTCCGGGAAGCCCGACACACCGTTGGCGCGCATGCACCGCGACATCGCCGCCGGCGAGCTGGCCGGGCCATACGGGCTGGACGACCCGCTCGGCTTGGAGCTCGAGCCACAACCAGCCATCACGACGGCGCAGCCCACTGCAGCGATCGCGATCGACCGCTTCTGGCGGGGGCTGTTCAGTTCGGTCCTCGACGTGGCTCGCTCGCGGGCACGGGAACCGTTGTACCCGAGATCGCATAACAGCGCGGTAACGCAGTCCTACTCGGTCGCCTGCGCGAGTGGACAAGCAACCAGCCATCCGTCCGGCACTGCCTTCCGGCCCTGCTCTCGCCACCGCACGAGCATCCGGCGACGTCAAGCGACCAACCCGCTTTGTGCGGGCGAACGCGTATCTCAACGTCGATGATGAGTTCCTTGAGTTGCGCGGATACGAGGGCGCTCGGGCCCGTCCGAACGCCGATGGTCCTTCCTAGACGCGAGATTGGCGACAAGCAGGGCGCTCTGTGCGACGTGAATGAGTCCTGCTCTTGTCTCGGGACGGGTGCGCTTGCGCCGTTTCGGCAGCGATGTTCGAGTTCTCGCGAGGTAGAAGTAGAAGGGGCGCGGCGACCGTCCGGAAGCCGGGCGCCCTTTCAGCAAACGACCACCCGAGCGATCCTGGTGCCGTCTGTCGTGGCAGTGCTGTCGCGCGCAAAACGCGACCGTCTTCGTGTCAGGTCAAGCTCGTTCATTGGTGTAGCGGAAGGGGCCTTGGATGCGGTCGATGATGCGTTGCACTGTTTCTCGGGCGGGGACAATCAGGAGCCTGGCCGAGGCCGACGAAGAACTCCGATCTGCACTCGAGGAGCTGCGGGAGCTCGCCCACGCATCCATCCAGCAGTGCTCGCTGACCGGGGGCTCGAGCCCGCGTTGGAGGGCCTCGCAACCCACTTCCACTTGCCGGTCGAACTGACCACGCACGTCCCGCGCCTGCCGGCGGCGGTGGAGGCGGCGGTCTACTACGTGGCGGCCGAGGGTCTGACCAATATCGCCAAGTACGCTCACGCGACGGCAGCGTCGGTTCGGCTCGAGGAGGCCGACGGAGGCGTGGTGTTGCGGATCAGCGACAACGGGACCGGCCGCGCCAATCCAGAGCGCGGCACCGGGTTGCGCGGGCTCGCGGATCGCGTGGAGGCGCTTGGCGGCAAGCTGGAACTCGACAGCCGGCGAGGGCACGGCACGCTGCTCACGGCGAGGATCCCGTGCGATTCGCGGTTGGTAACGCGCTCGCGCCCGATCCAACGCTGACCGAGCTCGCGGACCGGAGGACGTAGCCTGCTGAGTCCGTTCGCTGCGTCACGGGCCGAGTGGTGCGGCTAGCCGAACCCCTCCGCGTCCCATTTCCGAACGTCCAAACGCCAGCGCGCCGTACGGAAACGGTTTCGAGTCGGTGGGACTCTACGACTGTGCTTGAGATCACCCTCAGGAGTCTCGAAGGAGGAACGGAAATGACCACATCACCAGCCACCGAGCGGCGGGAGCTCGCTCAGCGGAGGAGCAACGGAATCGAGGTCACGTTGCTCTGGACCAAGTCGACGAACGTGGTCACGATCGCCGTCATCGACTCCAGCTCGGCGCAGCAGCTCGAGTTCGAGGTCGATGGCAGCTCCGCCCTCGACGCGTTTAACCATCCCTACGCGTACGCCGCTACTCATCGCGTTCGCAGCGGCAACGGAACGCCGCTGACCGCAAGTCGGTGACGTCAGCGGTCACAGCTTCGAAGCCGGCCACGCCGTTGCTACCCCACTCTTCCGGACCGAGGTACTGACATGTACAACCCAGCATTCCACACGGTGCTGATCGATTCTCGAATCGAGGACCTTCGCCGCGCCGGCCAGAAATCAACCCAGCCGGGACCGGGCCGTGTGGACCGCGACCTTCGCGCGACGCGGCCGTCGACATGGCTCCGGCGCGCAACGTGGAGCCGGCGGTCATGACCGCCCCGATCGTGACCGAGATTTGCCGGAACGGGAATCCCGTCGGAGCGCGCTTGCAGAAGGCCGCTACGGCAGGTACATCGCCTGACGCCCCCAAGTACCACGGTCGCGCCGACAGGCGCGCCCTAAAGGCACAACCGCCAGAACCACATCGCTGACCACATCCTGAAAGGAACGTCATGCAAGCCACTACCAACAGCATCGCCAGCCACGCCCCCCCGAGCACCGGACAACACTTGCCCTCGGTCAAACGCAGGCCATCGACCGCCGGCGCGGATCAGCGTCCCCGACCCGTCGACGAGCGTGCTCTGCCCCAGCTGGGACTCCGCGGCATCATCGCCGTCTGGGCCGCGGCCGCCCTGCCGATGGGACTGCTCGCCTGGGTCGTCGCGCCGCTGCTCGCCGATCAACTCAGCGGGCCGGGCGCTCTGAGCCGCGCCCTGATCATCGCGCTGACCGCCGGGCTGGTCTGGCAGTTCGTGCTGGTCATGGGCCTCGTCGCGCGTGAGCAGGGAACGCTCCGCTGGTCGGTGCTGAAGGACGCGCTCTGGCTCCGCGCCCCAAGCGCTCCACGCACCGGACGGCGCGGAGGCCGCGCCTGGCTCATCGTTCTGCCGCTGATCGTCGCGTTGGCGGCCGAGCAGCTCGTGCCCGGCCCGGGGAATCCCGCGGCCCGCGATCTCGGAGATTTCCTCGGATCGCACGTCGGACACGTGCTGTTGGCCGGATCGTGGGGCTGGTTCGCGCTCCTCGCCGCGATGTTAGTGTTCAATACCGTGCTGGGCGAGGAGCTGCTGTTCCGCGGGTTCCTGCTGCCCCGGATGAACGGCGTGTTCGGGCGGCGTGACTGGCTCGCAAACGGCGTGCTCTTCGCCGTCTACCACCTGCACGAGCCGTGGGTCATCCCGGCCGGGCTGCTGGACACCTTCATCATCGCCTATCCCTCCAAGCGCTACCGCAGTGCACTCATCGGTATCGCAGTGCACAGCGCACAGAGCGTCTTCTTCCTACTGCTGGTGCTTTCCCTGGTGCTCAAAGGCTGAGCCACGCCGGGATCGCGTCCCCAGCTCTGCCCTCAGAGCTGGGGAGCCGCGCTTCCAACGGGCCGCCAAAATCTGCGGCCCACTGTCGGTCATCACACAACTCGCGTACCTGCGGTTCGCGCCTGGCGCCAAGGCAGTCTCCATAGCGCCAGGCGCGAGTGCCGCCAGTTGATCCTGAAGCCGTGCACCTACGCCACAGACCGCGGTAGCTACCGCGCCGGGCATAGCAACAGGGACATCGCGCAGGCGCTCTTCGTCACCATCAAGACGGTCGAGATGTACTTGACGAGGATCTATCGCAAGCTCGACATGAGCTCGCGCAGGCACCTCGCGGGCGCTTGGCGAGGCGGCCGCAGCCGCTGCGCCGACGGGCTGACCCGCCCGAAAGACTAGGGTCGACATTGGGGTCGCTTCAGACGCGACAGCGTGGCCGCGGCGTCACAGTCGGGGCATGCTTACTCCCGACGCCCTCACAGCTCACACCATCCTCGAGCACCTACGAGAGCTGTACCTCGAGCGTGCTCTGGCCAAGGTCAACGGCCTTGACTCCGACCGTCCGTACATGGCCGATCTGGAGCGCGACATCGTCGGCCACCGGCGCGCCGCCGTAGGCGCGGCAGTCACTGAGATCGCGACGCTGCGCGCCGAGCTCTCCGGGCCGCTGCACGGCTGAGACCCCCGGGTCATAAACCCGCCACCCGCGAAAGGACTGCTGATGCAGGCGCTCACGAACAGCATCGCCACCCCCGCCCCCTCGACCACGAGGAAAGGCCAGCTCATCGAAGCCGCCAAGGACGTCGCCGCGGCTGCTGTCGCCCCTCGCGCAATCGCTCTCCGCGACGTTCGCAAGGTCCATGGCCAGGGCGATGCGGCGGTCGTCGCACTCGATGGGATCAACATCGACCTTCCGCGCGGGTCGTTCACCGCGATCATGGGCCGTCGGGGTCGGGCAAGAGCACGTTCCTGAACATCGCGGCGGGACTTGACCGGCCCACCTCCGGCACCGTCGCGCTCGGGGACACCGACCTGGCGAAGCTCAGCGAGCGGCGGCGGACCATCCTGAGGCGCGAGCGGATCGGGTTCGTCTTTCAGGTCTTTAATCTGATGCCGTCGCTCACGGTCACTCAGAACATCGCGTTGCCGCTGCGCTTGGGCGGTCGTCGACCTCGGCGCTCGGAGGTGCGCGAGGTCGCGGCGCGCGTCGGGCTGGACAAGCGCCTGCGACATCGTCCCTCCCAGCTGTTGGCGGTCAGAAGCAGCGGGTTGCGATCGCCCGAGCGCTCGTCAGCCGGCCCGAGGTGGTGTTCGCCCACGAGTCGACCGGAGCGCTGGACACCGAGACCGAGCGTGGCGTGCTCGCGCTCCTTCGCAAGGTTGTGGACGGAGAGGGCCACACGGTCGTGATGGTCACACATGACCCTCAGGCCGCCGCGTATGCCGACCGCGTGATCCTGCTCGCAGATGGACGGCTCGCCGGGATGCTAGAGGCTCCCAGCGCCGTCAGGTCATCCTCATAGCTGGAGCTCTGATCGCGCCCGCTGCTGCTGCCGAGGCTGAGCGCGTACGGTTCGTGCTGCGCGACCCGGCTTGGGGTGAGCTTGTCGTCGCGTGTCCTGTCGATATGTATTTGGCCACGGCGCGGCGGACGGAGTCTCGGGGGCTGACGTTCGAGAAGGCCGTGACGGCCGAGCTGTTGGCGCCCTATTGTGGAACTCGAGCTGGCAGCGGAGGCCGCCTGCTTGGGCCAGTTCCGACGGGGCCCGCTCGGGTAGGCGCGCAGTGGGATGCTGCTCTTTTGGGGAACGTGCCACCACAGCGGCCGGTGCATTCGAAGGCCGAGTGGCGAGCGCCGGGCGCGATTAGTCGATTGGCAGCCGCGCTCGTAGGACCGTGCCGGCGCCGGGCTGGCTGTCGATGGTCAGTGTTCCGTTTACCGCTGCGATGCGGTCGCGAAGCCCTTGAAGGCCAGAGCCGGCGTGGAGGTCAGCGCCACCTGCGCCGTCGTCGCCTACTTCGACGCCGAGATGGCCGTCGAGCGGCTCGACGTTGACCCAGGCGCGAGTCGCACGCGCGTGCTTGGCGATGTTCGTGAGCGCCTCGCAGACCGTGAAGTACGCGGCGGCCTCCACAGGCATGGCGAGTGGCGGGTTGGGAAGCGCGACCCGAAGCTCGACGGGCACGGTGGCGTGGTCGGCGAGGGTCGTCAACGCCCGCTCAAGGCCGCGGTCGGTCAGGATGGCCGGATGCAGGCCACGGGCGAGGTCGCGCAGTTCGGCGAGCCCCGTGCGCAGTTCGGTGAGCACGCCGTCGAGCTCCCCGCGCGCGTGATCGGATAGTTCGCGGTGGGGCGCCAACCACCGCTGCAGTTCCAGTGCCACTGACACGAAGCGCTGCTGCGCGCCGTCGTGGAGGTTGCGCTCGATCTCGCGGCGGGCTCGGTCGGCGGCGTCCAGGATGCGAGCGCGCGAAGCGCGGACCTCGGCGAGCTGCGCCTCGACGACCTCCTTCTCCCGCAGCGCCTGTTCGGCGGCGCGGCGGACGGTAATGTCGAAGATCGCTCCGTCGAGCCAGCGCCGGCCATCACCAGATTCCTGGGACTGACCGCGTTCGAGCACCCAGCGCACGTCACCGTCACGCCGGTTGATCCGGTATTCCAGGCTGAACGGCCGGTCGGCGTTCACGGCCTCCCTGACCGACCGGTCGATCTGCTCGCGATCATCGAGATGGATCACGCTCGCAAACGTCCGCCGGGAGCTGTCGATGAAGTCGGTGGCCGGATACCCGGAGATCTCCTCGATTTCCGGGCTCATCCACGCCATCGTCCAGTCCGCATCGCAGGCGCAGCGATACAGCGCGCCGGGGATGTTGGCTACCAGCGACCGCAACAGCGCCTCGTCGGCGCGCAAACGCGCTGCGCGCAGTCCAGCCGCCACGCGCGCCACGAGCACCTCGGGTTCGAACGGTACGCGGATCACGTCATCGGCTCCGGCGTCGAGTGCCTCGCGCAACTCGCGCGGCGAGTCGAGCGCCGCCCCCACGACGACGTGGACCGAGGCCAACTCGCGCCGATTTCGCACCGCGGTCGTCAGCTCGCAAGCCCAACGCGCGCCGGCAATCACGACCGGAACAGGACGATCGGTCAGGGCGCGTAGCGCGTCGGCGACATCCAAAACGCGCTCAAGCAGAACCCCCGCCTCGAGCAGTACCGCCCAACACGCGTCGTCTAGTTCCTCCAAGCCGAGCACCAGCACGCTGGCGCCCTCGGCTCCCAAGCCCTCAAGCGCACCTGCGCGATGCCCGCTCGCGGCGGCGGCACGACGACCCGGGCCGCCGGGTCGCCGGACCTTCCCCTCGGTGTCCGACATTGCCAATCCACAGTACACGCCGCCTGACCGCACAGCGACTCCTACGCTCTACGCGTTCAAGAACGCCAACACGGCGAGCACGCGCCGGTGATCGTCGGCAGTTGAGGAGAGGTTGAGCTTGCCGAAGATGCTGGTCACATGCTTCTCGACGGCCCGGTCGCTGATCACGAGCTCGGCGGCGATCGCATGGTTAGATCGTCCTTCCGCCATCAGCACGAGAACCTCACGCTCGCGCGGGGTGAGCTCGTCCAGCGGCGCGGCGGCGCGGCGCCGGCCGAGCATCTGTGAGACGACCTCGGGGTCGAGCACCGAGCCGCCACTCGCCACGCGACGAATCGAGTCGATGAACCGCTCCACGTCCGCAACCCGGTCCTTGAGCAGATAGCCAACGCCCTCGGCGCTGTCGCCGAGCAGTTCAACCGCGTACTCCTCCTGCACGTAACCGGAGAGAACGAGCACCGCAGTGCTCGGCAGCTCGCGGCGGATCAACAACGCGGCCCTCAATCCCTCATCGGTATGCGTCGGGGGCATCCGGATGTCGACGATCGCGACATCGGGCTTGTGCGCCCGCACCTTGCGCAAGAGATCTTCGGCGTCGCCAGCCTGCGCGACTACCTCAAATCCGGCATCGCCGAGCAGGCGCGCGATGCCCTCCCGCAGGAGCACAGAATCCTCGCCCAGCACTACGCGCATGCAACTGGCGCCGTGACCGTCGCGACGCATCCAGCAGCGATCAGCGCCCGGCGCAGACCGCTCATGAGAGGAGCGCCTCAAGCGCAGGCCCCGACAGCTCATCCTTGAGTACAAACCCTCGGGCCCCGCTACGCGCGACCATCCCGCCGAACTCGCTGCCGTCGCGGCTGGAGGTCAGCACGACGGCGGGTCCATCCGCCTGGCTGGTAAGCCGGGTGGCTACGTCGAAGCCATCAATGTCCGGAAGTTGAACGTCGAGCAGCACGACGGCCGGGCGCATCACGTATGCCGCAGCCAGGCCTGAAGCGCCGTCCTCCGCTTCGCCGATCACCACGAACCCGGCGTCCTCGAGAACGTGTCGAGCGCTGGCACGAAAGCTGGGATGGTCATCAACGATCAAGACGGTCCTCGCCACACCGGGATTATCTCGGCAACCCCGGCATCAAACAGTACGGCTAACCGTACCCGCTGTGTGGGCGATCCGAACTCAGAGACGCCTGGCCACCCCCCCGAAACGCGTCCGGCTGGGTGGAACTCTGCGGCTGTGCTTCAACCCACTCTCAACGGAGGGAACGCCATGCACAAGCACGACCAGCCGCTCTCCAGTAACGGCAAGAAGACCGTCGCAAAACGCTTTGGGCGAGGCCGGATCACCGGCCTCGCGCTGATCGCCGTCCTCACGCTCGCGCTCGGCTACCTGCACTTCGCCGGCAGTTCTACGGCCGTCTCCGTGCCTGCCGGCGCGCATGCAGGCCAGCTGACGCTCAAGAGCTGCAACTACAACACCGAAAAGGGCGCCTACGCCGCCGACTGCGGAACGCTCGTCGTGCCCGAGAACCGCCATGATCCGAACTCGCGCCTGATCGCACTTCCGGTCATAGTGATCCGTGCCCACTCGGCCCATCCGGGCGACCCGATCTTCCGCCTGCAAGGCGGCCCCGGCATCACGAACATGTCGTTCCCAGACGCCAGTCGGTTCACCGCCAACCACGACGTCGTCCTCGTCGGCTACCGCGGCGTCGACGGATCGACCCGGCTCGACTGCCCCGAGGTGAGCTCGGCAATGGAGGACTCAGGTGACCTCCTCAGCGAGCAGTCGTACCGCACCGTCGCCGCGGCGTACCGGTCGTGCGCCGACCGGCTCCGCAGCGATGGTGTCGACCTCGCCGGCTATTCGATCCCCGAAGAAGTCGACGACCTCGAGGCGGCCCGCCACGCCCTCGGCTACCACCAGATCGACCTGGTGAGCGAAAGCGCGGGCACCCGGGTCGCGATGATCTATGCGTGGCGCTACCCGAAGAGCATCCATCGCTCGGTGATGATCGGCGTCAATCCACCCGGCAACTTCATCTGGGACGCAAAGACGACCAACGAGCAGATCCGCCGCTATTCCGCGCTCTGCGCCCAGGCGGCGAGCTGTCGTAGCCGGACGCCGGATCTCGCCGCGTCGGTGAAGTCCTCGTTCGCTCACGTTCCCAGTCACTGGGGGCTCCTGCCGATCGAGAAGGGCGACTTCAAAGCCGCCGCGTTCTTCGGCCTGATCAACGAGACCTCCGCCGGCGGCAACTCGATCGCCGCGCCACTGACGATCAACTCACTCCTCTCCGCCGACAAGGGCGACGCAAGCGGCGCGTGGTTCCTGTCGGTGATGGCACGGCTCACCTTTCCGAGCGCGTTCGTCTGGGGCGACCTGGCGGCGATCGGCCGCAGCGACGCCACCTACGCGAAGCACTTCTACGCATCGGGAGCAAACCGTGGATCGCTGATCAGTGCTGCCGGCAACGACCTGATCTGGGCCGGCGGCAGCCTCCTCAACGCCTGGCCGGCGAACCCCGACGAGAACGAGTACACCCACGTACAAAACTCGAACGTTCCGACGTTGCTGATCGGCGGCAACCTCGACTTCGCAACGCCGCCCGAGAATGCGACCCGCGAGCTCCTGCCTCACCTCGCGAACGGCCGTGAGGTCGTGCTCTCGAACCTCGGCCACTCCGACGACTTCTGGCCCTACGAACCGGCAGCCGGGACCCGTCTGATCAACACCTACCTCGACACCGGCAAGGTCGACACGTCCCTCTACACCCGTAACAAGGTCGACTTCAGCCCAAGCTCCAGCCAAGGCGCCTACGCCGTAGACGGCCTCGGCGCGATGACGGGCTTCGGACTCCTCACGATCCTGTCACTGCTACTGATGTGGCGCCGGGCGCACAAGCGCGGCGGCTTCGGGCGCAAGGCGAGCGCGATTCTGCGCTCCGTCTACCTGCTGGTGCTCGGCCTCGGCGGATGGTTCACCGGCCTGATCATCGTGCTGGTGGCTTTCCCGACAGTCCCCCTCGACAGCGAACTCATGGCTGTTCTCTCCATCGGCACGCCGATCGGCCTCGGCACCTACTGGGCCTGGGTCAACCGCGACCGGCCGGCCAAGGCCACGAGGATCGGCATCTGGGTCGCGCTGACGGGCGCCCTCGTCGGCGCGCTGCTGGGGTTCAACGCAACATCCGGGATCATGGCGGTCATCACCACGATCGTCGGAGCCGCTGCCGGTGCGAACCTCGGCCTGATCGCCCTCGACGTCGCACGAACCGGCGAGCGGCCGGAGACCGTTCCGGGCGAGCGGCCGGAGACCGTTCCGCCCATCGCCATTCCAGCGGTCGAACACTGACCCGCGGAGTCCGTTCGCGCAGAGCATGTGGCGGTGTGCTGGTTGCGGCCACATGCTCTGCTGACGTACGTGCGCGCTCGGTGGTCTGAACGACGTCATCAAGTTACGGTGGCGAACACTGCGTTGATGAGGTAATCGGTGGTTGTCATGGCCGTCATGATCTGCTCATGGCGGCCCCGTGTCGTCGGCCCGAGGGTTTGACAACGGGTTGATCTCAAGCCTCAACCCGCGGGTTGACCGCGTCCAGGGTCAGCGGTCCGCAGCACGATGCGGACCTCGTTCGTCAGGTACGTCTCGCCAACGCCCCGTCACACCTCGTTTCGAAAGGAACGCGCCATTGTCGGCGCGGCTCGCGGACGCTCCGCCTCCGCGATTCCGGATCTGGAACTGATCCATCCCGGCGTCAGCGACCTCAACCGCGAGACCCCGTTTGGCAACAGCACGCGCATCCTCAGCGTCGTCGTCGCGCACCTGCACTGCGCGGAACTCAGGGCTCGTCGCAACGACCCATCGCCCACGGGACGCGCCGTAGGGTGACCTGCCTCCGTTGCGGATGCCGGCAGGGCTCGCTTGCCTCGGACCTCGTAGGATGGGCGCTACGGCGAACGTTGACGCAGGTCAGTCGCTGGTCCGGATGCCCTTCGGGACGTAGTCGAAGAAGCGCTCGACGGTTGTGCCGCTGGTCCACTCTGCCCGAAGGGTCGTGCGTCGCTCGACCCGGCGCAGCGCTGATAGGACTGCTCGGTTGAGGTCACGTGCGCGCTCTCCCTCGAGTTGCACGCGGACCCGCAGTCCGGTCTCGGTCGTCTCGATCGCGGCCTCAGGGAAAAGGTCCTGCAGCGCGGCGAGCACTTCCTGCAGGCTCGTTGAACGAATGTCCGCGTCGAGGTCGAATCGTCTGGACACGCCGCCGGATTCTCACAGGCAGACGGGTCGAAGCGCAGACGATCGTCGTTCGCTCTGGTGCTGCGCAATCCGTGGCCGATCCCTTCGGCGACGAGGGGAGGCGCCGGGTCGCTGTCCCGGGGGATGAGCGATCCGACCACGCGAGCGATCGTCCGCGTGCGGACCAGCTTTACGTCCGGACGCGCCTGTCGGCGCAGAGGCCGCCGGTCCCCCTGCGCGCGGCACGCGGCACTGCTACAGCGTGGTCGAGCAAGAGGCGCCGCCGACCTGCGCGGTGATCGTCTGCCCGGGCGCCTCGCGCCCAGCGTGGAAGTAAACATCCGCATATCCGCTGCTGTTCGTGTGCCAGCTGTTTGAGTGGCCCGCAGCGTCGGTCACGGTCACCGTCTCGTCGGGCTGGTTTGAGTTCACGTATACGTCGTAGTCGTCGTGGCTCGGGTCATACATCGCGTTCATGCTGCAGGTCGCCGCCGACGAGACGCTCGGTGTGCCGCTCGGCGCGGCGGCGGTGGTGGTGCCCGGAGGGGCGTCACCCAGCTCCGGGCCGGGGCTCGTGCCGGGTGCCGTCAGCCAGTCGGTTGCGATTGTCCGCTGGGCCTGGGCGAGTGTGAGCTGGCCGTCGCACACCTCCCTGTTGAGCTCATCCTCTACCTGGTCCTTGGGGTTGGGAGAGGCGCCCGGCTCCGGCCACAAGTTCCGTGGGTCGTTGACTGCGCCGCCCAGCTCCAGAGGGACCAGATGGTCGTATTCGTAATCCCAGATCGGGGCGCTCTCGCTGTAGGCGGCCATGCTGGCGCGCTTCTCCACCTCTGTGACAGCCTCGGGCGGCCGCACCCCACCGGTCCATCCGGCCACGCAAATCGTCTGATTGATGTCTGACTGCGTGACCGCGGGGTTCAGCGCGCCGGGCGTGCAGCGCGGATCGGGGCGCGAATAGAGTCCCGAGCCGATGGCGTGGCAGGTGCCAGGCGCGGGCTGCGGCTGCACGACGTCGTTGCTCGCCGTCGAGTACACGAGCGAACCTGACTGGTTGCTCGAAGGCGCGGGCGGCCGATGGGGATGCCCCGCCTGCGACCGGTGAGGCGGCCGGTGTGCGCCGCTGGTTGTCGAGGTAGCTACGGCCACGGGCGCCGGCGGCGATGGTGTCTGCGTAGTGGTTGACCCTGCGGTGCTGGCGGCGCATCCCGAGAGGCTGAGGGCCGCGAGCAGGAGTGCAGCCAGCGGGATTCGTCGGTTATGCGTACGCATGGTCGGCAGTTTCAGTTCAACCTCCATCGCTGGAAGCCTCTCACGTGCTCTGCCTCACCGCGCGTGCGTACAGTTCTGACGGCGGTGCGGATCATGACAAAGGAAAGGTCCACGGCTTTTCCGCCCAACCGCAGCCGCCGGTGTCCTGGGCCGGGTCGGAGTTCGTGGTGACGATGCAGCCGCGGTTTGGGAGGTAGCCGTCGGGGCAGTTGACCCCGCCATTGGCGGGCAGCAGGTAGTCCGCCGGTATGTTGTCCGAGCTGATGCCACACCCGTTGGCCGTAGCGACGGCATGCTCGTGCGCGCTGTACAGGACGCCGAAGAGGATGAGCCCGCCCCAGACCCCGCCGATCACCGCAAGCTTCGCCATCGGGGCGAGTCCGGAGCGCATCACGGCGCGGGGGAAGAAGTACAGCGGGATCAGGAAGACCATCAGGCAGAGCTGGATGAACAGACCAATCAGGCTTCCATTCCAGAACCAGGCCTCGCCGAAGCTCTGGCTGTAGCCCCGCGGTCGCCCGCGCTGGTCGTAGTAGAAGCGCACGTCGCTAGCCCCCGCCGCTCACATACGTCGACGGGATCTGAGCGCGCCGTCGAGCTCCGCGAGGTTGAGACGAGGCCCGCTGCCGCTCCGAATCTCTCGCCGGATCGCGGCCACCCGCTCGGTGCTGACGCGAAGCGCAGCCTCAAGTTCAGCGTCGTCCTCAGCTGGCGCTAGCGTGCTCTGGCTTGTCGCCTTTCCACGGCGGGCAGTCCTCCGGGTGCGGGAGTGGTGCCACTCGTCGAACTGCGCGCACACCTGGACGTCGACTGAGGTCGGATTGGCGATCAGCACCTCGCGGCCCCTGCCCGTTATCCGGTATACGGATGTGTCGCGACGCTCCACCAGACGCGCCCGGAAGAGGTGATGAAGAGCCCAGGCAACCCGATTGGTGAACCGTCCCTGGCCGTTCCTCAATGCCTGCGTGAGATCGGCTGAGCTGAGGTCGAATTCGCCGGCGAGCACGGCCTGGATGTCGGCGCTGCTCCACTCGGCGCCATCCTCGAGCGTCACGAGGAGCGGACGCATGAGCAGCTCGAACTTCGGGATGGCCATGTCAGCGACCTCCCCTGAGTGCCAGCATCTGCGCGCGTTTGGCTACGCTCCTCATGCCGCCCAATCCCCTGCGTCGACCACAGGCTCCACAGGGCGCAGTCGTTCTGCCCGCGTCTGCCGGTTGCCGCTATGCCGCCGGTTAGCCGAGCCACGTGTCAGTTCTCGGGTGAGGACTGTGACCACGCAACCGTCGCAGACAACGAGTGCGACGCCCGGCCGTCCCTGCCAGTAGATGAACACCGTTCCCGGTACAGAGGGCGTGTCCGACATCCAGTGGCGCGGCTGCGGCCGCACTCGGCCAAGGCTCGCGATCTGTTGGATCGCCAGCCGCGCCTCCAGACCACCAACACGCCGATCTACCCGCTCCTGAAACCGTGACACGGCGTGAGCGGAAACAACAAGGCTCCTTCTCAGCTTGCGCTGCGGGCGGCTCGCCGGCGCGCCGGCCCTTGTAACCGCGACAGGTAAGAGGCTCAATTCCATCCATGGAACTCTAGCGTGGATCGCCACGCATGTCAAGCATGGAACTTACACGGCAGCTATGTGCCCCAGAGTTGTTGCTTCTCGGGCAACCTCTTCAGCCTGGTCGCCGCCTTGTCTCTCTGTGCGGCCGTTGCCTTCTGCAGCCGAGCAAGTTCGGTTTCCGCACGGCGCCGCACCGGCTCGAACGATGCTTCGCGACTCATGGAATCGCCGGCCTGCGCCGGCTCCTGGGGAAACAGCGCCCGTGCGTACTTCTCGATCAGCACCTGGAACGCCGGCAGATCGCCAGCGTCGACTTCGCCGCGCGCCGCGAACAGCGCCCGCAGCTTGGCGAGATCCCTCAGTCGTTCATCATCAGCAAGCACCAGCCGCTGCTCGAGCGGCCAGTCGGATCGCGCCATAAGCCGCGACACGGCGGTCCCGTCAGCACCCAGGGCTGGCACGATGTACGCCGGCCTTCGCCCCGGGTTCCGCTCCCAGGAGCGACGCTCGTCGCGGCGCAGTGCGCCAAGTCCGCGCGTGTCCAGATCAACCCGGTCCCGCGCCCACATGTATTCCTGCAAGAAGGCCGCGTTCTGAGGTAAGCCGATCCCGTCGAGAGCCCTTACCACGAACCAGCGAACCGACCGCTCCTCCTCCTGCCGCCGCTCTTCGGTCGTCTCCTCGCGCAACCGCCTGATCAGCTCCTCCACCTGCTCATCAAGATGCTCCAGCTCCTCCACAAGGTCGACCAACCGAGCCGCTGGCACATCAGGATCGTCAGCCTGGGCGATCAGGCGATCCAGGAAGTCACGCTCCTGTCGCAGGACCTTTCGAAGCTTCTCCCGCGCGCCATCGGATTCTGAGTCTGCGTTCGCGTTCATCCACGCGAGGATAGCGTGGACATACCATGCATAAGTACTGCAAGCAAAGAGCGATCGCGACGGTTGCTCGGTCGCCCGCACAACCCCGACCTGCTTCCGCGACGGGACGCGCCTCCCGGACCACTGTTCGCCTGCCCCGCATCGCGCGGCCTCCAGGGCGCTCGGCGCCGACGAATGCGCCGGTTTGCTGTGCCGGCCGCGCTGGTGGCGAGAAGGAGCATCTCGCTGCATCGCCCGCCGAGGCCTGCTTTCACGGTCGCGCGCTCCCCGGCGCAGGGGCGCATCGATGTGGATCGAGTAGGAAGAGATGTCCGAGTTCAGCCTGGCGGCTCTGTGTGTAACACTTAAGCAGCTGCCTAAGTGTTCAGAGCCGAGCGAAAGGGAGATCGACCTCCTCTTCCAGGCGCTCGCCGATCCCAGCCGACGCGCGATGGTCGATCGCCTGACCCGCGGTCCGGCGTCGGTCTCGGAGCTCGCCCGGCCGCTGGCGATGTCGCTGCCCGCGGTCGTCCAGCACCTCCACCTGCTCGAGGCCAGCGGCCTCGTCCGCACCGAGAAGGTTGGGCGTGTGCGCACCTGCTCGATCGAGCCGAACAAGCTGCGCACGGCTGAGGCATGGGTAGCGCAGCGGCGGACCACTTGGGAACGGCGACTCGATCGCCTCGGCGACTTCCTCGCCGAGCAAACCAACACACCAGACCAGGAGAGCACGCAGTGAGCACGACCGGAAAGGCGACCAGTGAACGCTCGACAGTCCACTCAACATTCGTGATCGAACGGACCTACCCAGCAAGCCCAGAGCGAGTGTTCGCCGCATGGTCCGAGCAGGCCGCCAAGGCGCAGTGGTTCAGGCCTAGCGACAAGCACGCGGATTCGTACTCGCTGGACTTCCGTGAGGGAGGCCGCGAGCACCTGTCGGTCCCCGCGCCCGACGGCGCGATCTACAGCTTCGACGCGGTCATCGCCGACATCGTGCCAGCGCAACGCATCGTCCACACCTACGACATGCACCGCGACGACGCCCGGATATCGGTATCCGTCGTGACGATCGAATTCGAGGCGGTCGGCGATACGACGCGCCTGAGCCTCACTGAGCAGGGCGTGTTCCTTGACGGCCTCGACGCCCCCGCCGAGCGCGAGCACGGTACGAAGGCATTACTCGACGCGCTCGGAAGCCACCTGCAGAACACGAAGGAGGGCTGATGCGAAGCAAGCTGAAACTCAGCATCACGATGTCGCTGGACGGATATGTCGCTGGCCCAGATCAGAACGAGGAGAAGCCGCTCGGTTCCGGCGGGCTGGATCTGCACGAGTGGTTCTTCCCGCTGAAGGCGTTTCGGGAGATGCACGGCGACGAGGGCGGCGAGGTGAATGCCAGCTCCGCGGTGGTCGAGCAGCGCTTGGGGAACGTAGGCGCCACGATCATGGGACGCAACATGTTCGGGCCGGTCCGGGGCCCTTGGAGGGATGAGTCCTGGCGGGGTTGGTGGGGCGAGAATCCTCCATTTCACCATCCGGTGTTCGTGCTCACCCACCACCCGCGCGAGCAGCTTCAGATGCGAGGCGGCACGACTTTTCACTTCGTCAGCGACGGGATCGAGTCCGCGCTGAGGCACGCGAAGGACGCCGCGCAGGGACGCGACGTGTCGCTGCCCGGCGGCGCGTCGGTGGTCAACCAATACCTGGCCGCAGGGCTGGTTGACGAGATCGACATCTCGATCGCGCCGCTGATCCTCGGTACCGGTGATCGTCTATTCGCCGGTCTCGACCGCGGGACGCTCAAGCTCGAGCAGATCCGAGCAGTCGACGCGCCCGGCGTTACCCACATCAAGTACGAAGTCCGCTGACCTGCTTCTGGTGGGCCGCGCGTTCTCCACGCACCTCCGGGGAAGACCTCCTTTGCGCGGGATGGGTTATCCATTTGGGTCAGGGGCCCCTGTAGGGGTGGGGCTTTCGCGCCAGGGACGATGAACGGCCGGAACATCGGCGACCCGGCCGGGTCTGGAGGGCCGCGGCGATCGGCGACCGGACGGGGTCGGGTTGACCACGAGGCTGCGATAGGTGATCGGGTCGGCCACCACGGACTGCTCGAGCAAGCGGTAGAACAACAGGCCGCGACGGCGCGAGTTGCGTCGGTTGAAGCGGAAGGTGAACTCGTTCAGATACGCGTCAAGGTGCTCGTGCCCGACGCGGCCTTGGTGGGTGCCGAGCAGCCAGCGCTGCAGCAGGCTCGCGACACGATGCACGCCCGGCATCACAACGTGCGCGGGATCGCCCTGCTGGCGCATGATCGTCCGCTCGTGCTCGTAGCCGCGCTCGGGCAGCTTCCAGTACGCCTGCCATCCGTCGGTGTGCACGGTGGCGCCCTCCTGCACCGCCTCGTCGATGAACGCCAGCAGGCTCTCGGCGGTGACGTCGGGCACGTGCTTGAGCCGAATCCGCCCAAATCCCTTGGGATGCTTGATCTCCACCGCTATCGCCACGATCGCCTTGGTCTGCGTCTTGCGCCCACCCACGCCGCTCTCCACGCCGCCCACGTACCCCTCGTCGACCTCGACGTGACCGCTCAGCCGCTCCCGGCCCGGTCGGACCATCGCCACCCGATAGCGGTGCAGCATCGCCCACGCAGTCTGGTAGGAACCCAGCCCGAGCGAGCGCTGAACCCCTAGAAGGGTGGTGTGAAAAGGGGGTGTTGGTGGGTGTTGGGGGTCTGCCGCGGGTGTGTTCGGTGTGGACCGCCCTGGGATGGTGACGGTTTCCGCGGGGTTCGTGGCGCCTGGGGCGCTTCCCGGCCCGGGTGGCGCCGGGAGCGTCCTGGTTAGGCGCGTTTCGCGTCTCACCCCGCCTGCTCGGCGACAGCTCCGAGCACGGCGAGGCGGGCGAGGTTCACGGCGGCGGCGAGCAGGGCGAAGTCGGCGGCCACCTTGGGCTTGCCGCGCACCCGCGCGCGGCGGCCGCCGTGGCGGCGGCGCATCAAGTGCGAGATCTTTCGCTCGACCTTCGGCCGGGTGGCTTTGTAGTCGGCCTTCCAGGCGGGGTCTGATTGGCGCTGGCGGGCGCGCGCGAGTTGCTCCTCGTAGGGGCCGACGTAGATCGTGCGCCCCTCTTTCGCGCTCGTGCACCGGTCGGCCAGCGGGCAGCCGGCGCACGCCGCCGCGAACTTCGCGATCCGCCCCTCGCCGAACGGCCGCAGCGCCGTGGTGTTCCCCGCTGGGCAGCTCACGGTGCCGCCATTCAGGTCGATCGAGAACGCGTCCTTGGAGAACCGCCCGCCCGGCGAGACCGGCGGCTGCACCTTGCAGTTGACCTGCGCGTCCGCTTTCTCGAGCTTGTCCACCAACTCGCCCGAGCCGTAGGCCGAGTCGCCGTACACGGACGGCGACTGCCCGTCCTCGTCACGTTCGGGCTCGGACTGCTCAGCCTCCGGCTGCTCGGGAGGGCGCGGCTCGTCTGTGGCGCGGAGGTCATCTGCGAGCAGCTCGTCGGCTGCCGCCGCGTCGCCGCCGTTGGCGGCGCTCACCGTGGTCGCGAGGATCAGCTCCGAGTCAGGATCGAGCGACACGTGGCCCTTGTAGCCGTCAAACCCCCGCGCGGAGGTCTTATGCCCGTGACGGGCGTCGGGGTCGACGGTCGAGATGACCCGGTCCTTGGCCACCCGCCGAGCGATCCGAAACACCCCATCCTCGCCCTCGTCCAGATCCTGGCCGGTGACGGACGCCAACAACTCGGCCGCGTCACCGACCGCGGCCTCAAGCTCGCGGCCGTCGAGCGACACGAGCAGCGCGCGGGCGTCCTTGGCCAGCGCGTCGACCAGCGCCTCGCGCGCCTCGGGATCCTCGTAGTCACACACCGGCTTGCCCGCGTCGCGGTAATCATCATCGCGCCGCAGTTGCCCGCGCAGCTCGCTCTCCAGCTCCGCGTCGCACACCGAAAGCAACCCCCGGATCGCCGAGCGCACCAACGTGACCGTGTCCATCGTCGCGACCGCGTCATAGATCGGGGTGGAGTCCAGCACCCGCCGGCGGCCCACCAGCCCCGCATGCCTGGCCACCTCGCGCGTGACCTCGAAGATCCGCTCCGGCCACTCGGACGCCGCAAGCCGCGCGCGCATGTCAACCAGCACCGTATGCACGAACCCCGGATAGTCGAACCCCAGCCCGCCCGCTGCGTACTTCCAGCGCAGATCGAACTGAAAGCGGTCCACCGCCTCCCGATCCGAGCAGCCCTCAAGCCGCTGCAGCACCATCACCACCGCCACGATCATCGGCGGCACACACCGACGACCCACATCACAGAACAAGTCAGCGAATAACTCATCCGGGAACAACCGGTGGCACTCGCGATGAAGCAGCCCGTAGATCGAATCGGGCGCGACCAGCCGCTCGCAGAAGCTCGTCGTCGTGGCGAACATGTCCTGCTGGCGGGGAGATAAACCGAGACTCATAACCCTCAAGTCTTACTTGAGGGTCGGACGGACCAGACGCGGTCAGCCCCCGCTCAGGCCATCACAAAAAACACCAGCCTTCTAGTAGTACTTTGTTAGTCGGTGGGTAGGAGTTCGCCAGGGTCGCGGCGAACCCTTCTGGTGTTGGTGTTGCCGACGCGAGGAGGGCATGATGGTCGTTGTGAGCGAGCCGCAGGCCGATGTGAAGGAGCAGATCGATCCGCCTTCGGCCGTGCGGGAACGTGCTGAGGCATTCACGGCTGAGGTGTTGGCCGAGGCGATGGGCCACCCCGTGCAGATGGCCAATGGCGGGTTGTATGTGCGCGGGCTGCTGGAGCAGGGCGAGCGGAAGTCGCTTGAGCCGATGGTCCAGCGGTTGGGTGGGGAGGCGGACTATCAGTCGATGCAGCAGTTTTTGGCGGATAGTCCGTGGGATCCGGTGCTGGTGGTCCGGGCGGTCGCGGAGCGGGTGGCGCCGGCGATCGATGTGGAGGCGTGGGTGCTGGATGACACCGGGTTTCCGAAGGACGGTAAGCACTCGCCTGGTGTCAAGCGTCAGTACTCCGGGACGCTGGGGAAGATCGGCAACTGCCAGATCGGGGTGTCGTTGCACGCTGTGGGCGGCAAGAGCACAGTGCCGTTGGGGTGGGCGCTGTATCTACCGGAGGAATGGTGCAAGGACAAGGAGCGGCGCCGCAAGGCGAAGATCCCCGAGGAGATCGAGTTTCAGACCAAGCCGCAGCTGGGGGTCAAGCTCGCGGTGCGCGCCGCCGGCTGGAAGGTCCGCAAGGCGGCGGTGTTGGGCGATAGCGCTTATGGGGATAACACCGAGCTGCGCGACCAACTCCACAGCCAGGGCCTTCAATATGTGCTGTCGGTCTCGCCGGAGACGACCGTGTTCAGCGCCGAGACGAAGTTCACGTTGCCTGAGCCGCGCACCGGGCCGGGACGCAAGAACAACCATCCGCGGCCCGATCGCGACCCCGAGTCGATTGGTCAGCTGATCGCCCGCCTGGGAGAAAAGCAACTGAAAACGGTCACGTTTCGCGACGGGCCCAACGGCACGTACCTCAAGTCCCGGTTCATGTTCGTGCGCGTCCGCGCCGCGCACCACTGGCGCGCGCACGACGGCCGCGGCCGCTGGGGCAAGACCGAGGAGATCCCGCCGCGTGAGGAATGGCTGATCGCCGAATGGCCCAAAGGCAAGCCCGAGCCGACCGACTACTGGATCTCCAACCTCCCGCGCTCGACCAAGCCCGGCCGCCTCGCCCGCCTCGCCCGGCTCCGGTGGAAGATCGAGCTCGACTACCGACAGCTCAAAGGCCAGCTCGGCCTGGACCACTACGAAGGCCGTTCCTGGCCGGGGTGGTATCACCACACCGCGCTGGTCACAGCCGCGCACGGGTTCCTCACCCTTGAGCGCCTGCGCCCACCTTAGCCCCGCCTACGGTCTCACCCTCGAGCAGGCCGTGCGGCTGCTGCAGCCCATCTTCAAGTGCTGGGCCGGTCGCTGCCAGACCTGCCAACAGCCCGTCGACCTCGACCAGCTTCCGCTCCACCAGACCCGTCAGAACGAGTGACACCCCCCTAACAAAGTACTACTAGGGCCGGGACGCCGTGCTTCTGACTTGTCATCTGCCAGGCCGCCGCGAACCACAGCCGCAGGGGCGTCCGGGTGCGATGAAAGATCGTCCCCGCGGTCACCGACGCCTGGCGCCCGCACACGGCGCACTCCCACCGACCACTACCCAGCCGCCACCCAACCCGGCTCACGCAGCGCGGACAACGGATTCCATCCGGCCACCGCAGCCACTCCAGGTAGTCCAGGCACGCCACATCGTCCGGGAACCACGACAGCAGCTCCGCATACGAGCCCGGATAGTCACGACCGGCCACCGGCACCGGCCCGAGTCTACCTGACTAAAATGGATAACCCATTGCGCGGGAAGCGGGCCGCCTGCCGAATTGCGACTAATACCCGTTGATCGAACATTCCGTCCGGTCGGGCTTCTATCAATGCGCAGATGGCGCATCGACAAGACGACAAATTCGCTTCCATCAACAGGCGCGACACGGCCGCGGTGCTCGCCGACTACGCCGCGTGGCTCGTCGAGCAGCCGCTGTCGGCCCGCACCCGCGAGGTTTACCTCGCAGCGGTGAGCGCGTTCGTCGCGTGGCTCGATCAACGTGAAGCGGGACCGGGCGAAGCGCTCGGTGCGCCGCGCGCGCGTGATCTCGCCGCCCGCGGCTACAAGCGCCACATGAAGGTCGATCGTGGCTTGTCGCCGGCGTCAGTCAACCAGGCGCTCGCCGGTATGGATCACCTCTTTCGCTTCCTCGGGCTCGGGGCGGCGATTGTGCGTCGGGAGGAGCTACCGCGCAGCGCGCCGCGAGCGCTGGACGTCGAGCAGCAGCGGCTGCTGCTGCAGGCAGCCGAGGAGTCCACGGCACGCGACCGCGCGATCGTCGCGCTGCTGCTGTTCACCGGTCTGCGGCTGTCGGAGGCTGCGGCGCTGCACGTCGCGGACGTGCGCATCTCGGCGCGTAAGGGCCTGGTCGTCGTCCGGTCCGGGAAGGGCGACGCGTACCGCGAGGTCGAGCTCAACGCGCTGGTGCGCGCGATGCTCGACGAGTGGGTCGACGCCCGCAAGAAGATCGCGCGCGAGGGCGAGACGAGCTTCTTCGTGTCGCGGACAGGGAACGGGCTGTCGTCGCGATCCATCGATCTCGCGGTCCGCCGGGTCGCAGCGCGCGCGAGGCTCGAGCTGTCGGCGCACGTGCTGCGCCATACGTTTGTGACCGGGCTCGTGCGCGCAGGCAACGACCTCGTCCTAGTCGCCGAGCTCGCCGGCCACCGGCGGCTGGAGACGACCCGTCGCTACAGCCTGCCATCCAAGGCCGATCGCCAGAAGGCCGTCAGCGATTTGGAGATCGATTTCTGATGCCCGTCGAGATCCTGACCGCCAGCCAGCGCGCTGAGTGGGAGCGCTTCCCAGAGGAGATCGACGAGGCGTCGCTGAGCGCGTTCTTCTCGTTCGCCGACGACGAGCTTGAGCTGATCGCGGGCCACCGCGATATCCACGGCCGCTTCGCGATTGCCGTCAGCGTCGGCGCGCTGCGCTGGCTCGGGTTCGTGCCAGCCGCGCTTGAGGAGCTGCCCGAGCCCGCCGCGGCGCTGATCGCAAGCCAGCTCGACATCGCGCTGTCGTCCATCCAGTCCGACCGCCTGAACGCCGGGCGCGACGCGCGCGCGGAGCACATCGCGCAAGCGGTGAAGATCAGCGCGTTCAAACCGTGCCGAGACGCCGATCTCGACGCGTTGCGAGCGTGGCTGGCCGACCGCGCGCTTGGCCATGACGGGCCGCTGGCGCTGCTGCGCAGCGCCGTTGACCGACTGCGCCGCGACGGGCTGGTGCGTCCCGGGCTGACCGTCCTCGAGCGGATCGTCGCCGAAGCACGCGGCGACGCCGAGCAGGAGATCCACCGGCGCCTCACCCCACTCCTGACACCCGGGCTTCAAGACGGTCTCGACGAGCTGCTCGCAGTCGGCGCCGGCGCGACGGCGGCGCCGGTCAAGCAACTCGCTCAGGAGACGCGATCGGTCGGACGGATCGGTGAGTCGATCGAGAAGCTCGAGCTGCTGCGCGCGCTGCAGGCCGAAGACTGGGATCTGGAGATGATCCCTGCGAACCGGCGGCGGATGCTGGCGCAGTACTTGCGCCACGCGACCAGCCAGGCGATCAGCCGACGCGACGCCGGGTTTCGCCATCCCGCGGTGCTGGCGTTCTGCGCCGAGGCCGCTGCACGCGTGACCGACGAGATCGTCGACCTGTTCGACGATGGTGTCGGCATCCAGCACGCCAAAGCACGCCGCGCGCTGGTCACGCTCAAGCTCGACGTCGCCGACAGCGCGAACGCCTCCGTGGTGCTGCTCGGCGAGCTGCTCGAGATCCTGCTGGACCCCGAGATCCCCGATCCGCAGGTTCGCCAGACCATCTGGCAGCGCGCAACCCCGGAGGAGCTCCAGCTTGCACTTGACCTCGCCGCCGAGATTAAGCGGCCGTTGGAGGACAACCATGTCGAGCACCTCGGCGAGCGCTACAACGCCGCGCGCCAGTTCGCCCCGCGCGTCCTGTCGACGCTGCGTCTGCGCGCCAACCCCGACGGCGCACAGCTGCTCGCCGCCGTCGACGTGCTCCGCGACCTCAACCGCCGCGGCGCCCGCAAGGTGCCCGACAACGCGCCAGTCGGGTTCGTGCCCCGTAGCTGGCGACCCTACGTCCTGCCGGCTGACGGCGGAATCGACCGCCATCACTGGGAGCTGTGCGTGCTCTCAGAGCTGCGCGGCGCGCTACGCGCCGGTGAGATCTGGGTGCAGGGCAGCCGCCGCTACACCGACCCCGAACGCTTCCTGATCTCCCGCACCGACTGGCCCAGCGCCCGACCCGCCATCCTCCACGAGCTCGAGCTGCCGCCGTTGGCTGACCAACGGATCGACGTGCTGCTTCAGCGGACCGCCCATCACCGCGACATTCTCGATCGCGACCTACAGACGGCGGTCGCCGACGTAACGATCGGCGAGCAGGGCAACCTCAGCGTCACCCGGTTCAGGGCCGAGCCGCGCGAGCCCGACGTCGACGAGCTCGCCAAGGAGATCGCCAACCAGCTGCCAGTCATCGACCTGCCTGACCTGCTGATCGAGGTAGACCGCTGGACCGGATTCACACGGCATCTCACCCACGCTGGTGGTTCCTCGCCGCGACGCGCCGATCACGCACGCCATCTGTTCGCCGCTCTGATCGCGCAGGCCTGCAACCTCGGGACCGGCAGGATGGCCCGCGCGAGCGACCTCTCGCCGGCGCAGGTCGGCTGGACAAGCGAGTGGTATCTGCGCCACGAAACCCTCGAAGCCGCGACCGGCGGGATCGTCGATCACCAGTCGACGATCGCGCTCGCCCAACGGATGGGCACAGGAGAACGGTCAAGCAGCGACGGCAAACGCCGACGCGTCAGCCCAGACAGCCAGCAAGCGCGGGCGCTACCGCGCTACTTCGGCCGCGACCGCGGGCTCACGCACTACGGCTGGGTCAGCGATCAGCACACGCACTTCGCGACCCGCGTGATCCGCACCACCGTCCGTGACGCCACGTACGCGCTGGACGGCATCCTTGACAACCGCAGCCAGCTGCCGATCCGAATCCACAGCACCGACACCGCCGGCTACAGCGACATCATCTTCGCGCTGTTCGACCTCCTCGGCCTGCAATTCGCGCCGCGTCTCGCGGGCCTGCCCGACACCCGGCTGTGGCGGACCGGACCAGCTCACGACAGCCCCGCGGGCCAGCTGCTCAAGCACCGCGTCAAGCTCGACCTGATCAGCAGCCAATGGGATGAGCTGCTGCGCGTTGCCGGATCGCTTGACCAGGGGACGGTGACCGCGAGCCTGCTCGTCTCACGCCTACACGCCCAGCAGCGACGCAGCATGCTCGCCGTCGCGCTGCAGGACTACGGCCGGCTGGTCAAGACCGAGTTCGTGCTGCGCTACCTCACGCGGCCCGCCGAGCGCCGCGGCATCCACCGCCAGCTCAACAAGGGCGAGAGCATCAACGCGCTCGAAGACGCCGTCTTCTACGGCAACGAAGGCCGCATCCGCCTCCAAACGCTCGACCGCCAGAGCACCCAGGCCGCCGCCCTGGCGCTCGTCTCCGCCGCGATCGTCACCTGGAACACCCACCACATGAACGCGATCATCCAACGCGAACGCGACGGCGGCCGACCGCTCGACGACATCGACCTCGCGCGGCTGTCGCCGGCGATCCACGCCCACATCAACCTCAACGGCCGCTACCACATCCATCCCGACCAGCCACCGCGTCACCTGTCGCCGGGCCGCGACACGCTCGCCACCTACCGGTAGCGCGGCCAATCGGGCTACTTCCACTAACCGAATTCCCGCGTTTCTGCTCCGATGCTAGGCAGACCCCCTCGAGGTGGTTGCCGTGGTCGCGAACATGGTCGAGTCGGTGCTGGCGGCGGGGGCGAGCGATGATCGGCGCGGAGCGGAAGATCACGAGCTCACATCTCGACAGGCTCGCGGTGGTGTATCTGCGTCAGTCGACGCCGGCGCAGGTGCGGTTGAACGTCCGCTCGACCGAGCGTCAGTACGCGATCGCCGAGGAGGCGGCCCGGTTGGGTTGGGAGTCGGAGCGGATCGTGGTCGTCGACGGGGATCTAGGGATCTCCGGCCGGTTCTCGGACGCGCAGGCGCGGAAGGGATACGCGCAGCTGGTCGCGCGGGTTTGCCTGGGAGAGGTGGGCGCGGTGTTCGGACTGGAGGTCTCGAGGTTGGCGCGCTCGAACGCCGAGACGCAGCGGCTGCTTGAGTTCTGCGCGCTGACCGACACCCTGGTGGTCGACACTGACGGGGTCTATGACCTCAAGGACTTCAACGATCGGCTGCTGTTGGGCTTATCTGTACCTGATTTTCGCCCGTCTTTGACGTCGTCAACGAGCGCTTGAGCGCCGCTTCTTCGTCGTTGTCGGCGCGTTATCTGGTCGTGTCCGACGACGTCGCTAGCGTCCGCGGCGATAGGTCAAGGACGATCGAAGGCGGTGGGCGGAGTGCGGGTTCAGGCCGTGGTGCTGGCGGGCGGTGGGCGGACGTGGACGGTGCTGGGCGATGACCACATGCCGGTGGGGCCGATCGAGGAGTTCTTGGAGCATCATCGCGTTCTGGGCTCCTCGCCGAACACTGTGCGCTCGTATGCGAAGGGGCTTGAGCTGTGGTGGGCTCATCTGGCTCGGGAGGGCGTGGGCTGGGAGGACCCGTCGGTCGGGACGCTGCGCGCGTTTGTGACCTGGCTGCGCACGGGGCTGGCGTCGGCGGTCGTGTCGATCGTTCCAGAGGCCGAGACGCGCGGGCCGGCGGAGGCGACGGTGCAGGCGCGCCTGGCGGCGGTGGTGTCGTTCTATCGCTTCCAGCACGAGGTGCATGGCCGCGGCGCGGCGCTGGCGCGAGCGTCGGTGCGTCAGGTGCGGCGGGGTCGCTACCGCCCGATGCTGGCGCATCTGGAGGGCCGCCGGGAGGGGCGCGCGAGCCCGCTTCGGCTGCGCACCCCGGCGTCTGGCCCGCCGCCGGTGCTGACCCCGGCCCAGGTCGGGGCGATCCTTGAGAGCTGCGCGTGCTTTGAGCGCGAGCGGGGCGAGTGGTGTGGGTCCCTGCGCGACCGGCTGCTGTTTGAAACGCTGGCTGAGACCGGCGTGCGCCTGGGCGAGGCGCTGTGTCTTGCGCACGCCGACTGGCACGTGGGCCGCGGCCAGACGCCGCTGATCGAGGTCGTGCCCCGCGAGCATCCACACGGGCAGCGCACTAAGGGCGGGCGGCCGCGGCGGATCTACGTGTCTGACACGTTGGAGCGGCTGTACTCGGACTACCTGTGGCTGCTGGCCGACTTGGCGGATCAGGCGGGGCGGGCGCTGGCCGACGACTGGTTTGTGTTCGTGAACCTTCAGCGTGAGCCGCGGTTTGCGCCGATGCGGCCCGAGAGCGTTTACTCGCTTCTCGGTCGTCTGCGTCGCCGGCTCGGCGACGCGGTGCCGGACGGCTTCACGCCACACTGGTTTCGCCACACGCACGCGACCGCGCTGCTTCTGGCCGGGGTGCCTGAGCACGTGGTGATGCGGCGGCTGGGCCATGCTGACATCCAGACCACGATCGACCTCTACGGCTGGGTGACCGAAGACGCCGAGCTGCGCGCGGTGGCCGGCTGGAGGGCCTTCTGCGAGGGCTGGAGGCTTGGCGATGGATGACCGCCTGCACCCATCGCGAACGCCGAGCGGGTTCTCGCCCGAGATGGCCACGGCGATCGGCGAGCAGGTCGCGATCGAGTTCGCGCTCTCGGCGGGGGTGATCGACTTCACCGAGCCGCCGTTCTCGGAGGTGACCTACGCGTATCGGGCCCGGCCGGCTGCGCGCATCGCGCTTGACGGGCTGCCGGAGTCCATGCGCCATGAGCTTTCGTGGTGGCTTTGGTCGCTTCATGTCGGCGGGGAGCGGGTCAACTCCTGGTCGCTGCTGGGTTGGGTGAGGCTGGCCGCGACGCTGGCGGCCGATCCCGCGCGCGAGGTCTGCTCGTTCGCCGACCTGACGGTCGAGGAGTGGATTTTGGCCGGGCGGCGGCAGTTCTATGACCGTCACGGCCGCCTGCCGGGCGCGTGGTTTGAACACAACCACCGGGCGGCGATCGCGCGGCTGTGCGCCGCGGTCCAGCGCGCCTATGGCGCGGGCCGGTGGTGGCGGTCAGATGTGTGGGAGCCGCGACGCGACCCGCGGATCCCGCTACGCGAGCACGAGGCGCTGGGCAACTACAGGCTGCGCTTCGCCGAGATCAAGCAACCGTGGCTGCGCGAGGCGATCAAGTGGTTCTTCGCCTGCGCGCTGGAGCAGGGCGTGCTGGCGTGGCCCACGCTGCCCGGCTACCGCACCTACCTGGGAAGCTACTTCTCGCAGTTCCTGATCGAAGCCGGGATCGACGATCCGCGTCTGGCGTGCTCGGAGACCGAGCTACGCGGCGTCGCGCTCTCCCTGCTGTCGTATCTGCGCGGCCGCCGCGGCCGCGGCGGCCGGCCGCTGTCTGGCACGAGCGTCGGTCTTGCCCAGAGCGCGGTTCAGGGGCTCTACCTGTTCATGGCCGACCACCGGCACGAGGCCGCGAAGGCGCTCGGCGAGCCGCGGTGGGTCGAGCTGACCGACGCGCACGCGCGGCTGTGGCGGGCGGGCGAGTTCGTCCGCCGTGATCGTGGCACCGGCCCGGCCGACTACATCGATCCCGAGGCGCTCGCTCGGATCGTCAGCCACCTGGACATCCTCGCGCTGGGTCGCGATCAGACCGAGACTGTGGTCGTCGGCGGGGAGCGGCGCGAGGTTCAAGGGCGCGGCGACCCGCAAGCGATGCGCGCGTTCCTGTTGGAGGTGCTGACCGGCCGGCGGATCAACGAGATCCTGCTGATCGACCCCGAGCCGCTGATCCCGCTGCCCGGGATCGACACCCGCAACGACAGCGACCCCGACGCGTTGGTCGCCCGGCTGCGCTACCGCCAGACAAAGATCGACGGAGCGCCCGACACGATCCTGGTCGAGCGCGAGGTCGTGAACATCGTCTGCGAGCAGCAGCGCTGGCTGCGGGAGCATCTGGCCGCGATCAACCCGGCTTCGCCGCCTGAGCCGCGGTATCTGTTCGTTGCCTGGCAGTCCAACCGCAGGGGCACGCAGCCCTATAGCGCGCACACGCTGCGCGACCGGCTGCACGGGCTCGCGCGGGAGCTTCAGATCCGCGACGAGCACGGCCGGCTGGTCGACTTTCAGCGCACCCACCGGATGCGCCACACCCGCGCGACCGAACTGCTCAACCGCGGCGCGCCGATCCACGTCGTGCAGCGCTACCTCGGCCACCTGTCACCCGAGATGACGATGCGCTACGCCGCGACGCTACCCAAGACCCACGAGCGGGAGTTCTTGCGCTTCAAAAAGCTCGGTCGCGACGGCCGCGAGCTGGGTCTGGACCCCGCCGACATCTACGAGATGGTGCAGCTGTCGCGCCACACCGACCGGATCCTGCCCAACGGCGTGTGCCTGCTGCCGCCGGTCAAGCGCTGCGAGCGCGGCAACGCGTGCCTGACCTGCGATCACTTCGCCACCGACGCGCGCCACCTGCCCGAGCTCGAGGTTCAGCTGGCCGAGACCGACGCACTGATCGAGCGCCGCCGTGCCCAGCACCTGCAGCGCACCGGCCGCCAGATGACCGATGACAACGTGTGGCTTGAGCAGCGCCTGGCCGAGAGCCGCTCGCTCGTGTCGATCGTCGCCGCGTTGCAGGCCGCCGAGGAGGGTCAGGCGGTGCGTGGCGCGGGGGTCGCCGGCAGGGCCAGCCAGCCACCCGAGACAGGCGGCGAAGACCAAAGGCGGCCTGGTGAGCTCTGAGCGCCGTGCCGAGGTGCTGCGCCAGGCCGCGCAGACCAAGCACGCCGCCGCGACCAAGCGCGCCGAGGTCGCGCTGCGCAAGCTGATCAAGTCCGGCGCGCAGATCAACTTCCGCGCGGTCGCGACGGCCGCCGGGGTGTCGGTCGACTTCCTCTACCGCCACCCCGAGCTACGTCACCGGATCGAGCACCTGCGCGACCGCCAGAACAGCGCGCCCGCGCCAGCAGCCGCCACCGCGCAGCCCGGCCCTGATGCGCGCGGCGTCGTCGTCGCGCTTACCGCCAGGCTTCGCGAGGCCCGCGGCGAGGTCGCCGAGCTCAAGGCGCAGCTGGCCACCGCGCACGGCGAACTGCTTGCGCTGCGCCGCCAGCTCCCCCAAGCCCTCCGCTCAGCCGACAAGGAGCCGTGACCTGTGACAGACCAGACCCCCAGCAACGTCATCGCGCTGCACCCCGCGGCCGAGGACTGGCCCGCCCCGCCGCGCCCGACGGCGTTCACCGGGCTGGCGGGTGAGATCGCGCGGGCGATCGAGCCCCACAGCGAGTCAGACCCGCTGGCGATCCTGGCCCAGCTACTGGTCTGCTTCGGCTCGGTGATCGGCCGCGGGGCGCACTACGCAGTCGAAGCCACCGAGCATCACGCAAACGAGTTCGTCCTGTTGATCGGACCCAGCGCCAAGGCCCGCAAGGGCAGTTCGTGGGATCACGTGCAGCGGCTCTTCGCCGAGGTCGACCCAGACTGGGTCGAGCGGCGGATCGTGTCAGGTCTCTCCAGTGGAGAGGGTGTCATCTGGTCAGTGCGCGACCCCGACACCACCACCGGCGTCCGCGCCCGCGCGCAAGACGACCAGGACAGTCAGGACAAGCGACTGCTGGTGCTCGAGGCCGAATTTGCCTCGGTCCTCAAGATGGTCGCCCGCGACGGCAACACGCTTTCGCCCATAGTTCGCTGTGCCTGGGATGGAAAGCCACTACAGGCGCTGACCAAGAACAGCCCGGCCCGCGCGACGGGTGCACATATCTCGATCGTTGGACATGTCACAGCCGATGAACTCGTCAGACTCTTGAACGCGACCGAGGCCGCCAACGGCTTCCTGAACAGGTACCTGCTGTTCATGGTGCGCCGCTCAAAGCTGCTGCCGGAAGGAGGCAGCATCGATGAGGTCGACTGGCAGCCACTGCTCCGCAGGCTTCGCGCCGCGATCGACACTGCACGGCGCCGTGGCCGCCTGGGCTTCGACGAGCATGCCCGCCGGAGCTGGTGGGAGCTCTACCCCCAGCTGACCGAGCCCCAGGATGGGCTGGCCGGCGCCGTGTGCGCCCGCGCCGAGGCGCACGTCGTGCGCCTCGCGCTCCTATACGCACTGCTCGACCAGGCCGACAAGATCGGGCTGCCACACCTCGACGCGGCGCTCGGCCTGTGGGAGTACGCCGCCGCCTCCGCCCGCTGGGTGTTCGGCGACTCGCTCGGCGACCCCCTCGCCGACGAGATCTACCGCGCCCTGCTCGACGAGCCAGACGGTCTCACCCGCTCGCAGGTCCGCGACCTGTTCAGCCGAAACCGCCGCTCCAAAGACATCGCCCAAGCGCTGCAGCGGCTCGCCGCCACCGGTCGCGTCCACGCCGAGCGCCACCACCAGCGAGGACGCCCCGCCGAGCTGTGGCGCGCCCGCCACGACCAGCCAACCGGCTCCTGACCGCCCGCCGGCCCCACCGATTCCAGGACCTACGGTCGTGACTGGAGTTCGGTCGTTTATCGCGTATGGCGTTACAACGTTGCGGTCATATCTTCAACGATCTCAGCAGGGAAAAGCCGCGCGATCAGGCTCGACATACGGATAATTGGGGCTGAAGGCGCAGATGTCCGAGGCTGAGCTGCACGTGATGGCCGGCCGTTTGCAGGGCGCCAAGCGCGCCGCCGCACAGCGCGGCGAGTTGCGCTTCGGGTTGCCGGTCGGTTTCGTCTATGACGAGGACGGGCTGACGATCATCGATCCCGACGAGGAGGTCCAGGCTGCGATCGCTGACGTGTTCGCCGCGTTTCTCCAGACTGGCTCGGCGTATGGGGTGCTCGGCGCGTTTACGGGCCGGTGGTTCCCGAAGCGCGCGTGGGGCGGGGCGTGGGCGGGCGAGTTGCGGTGGGGTGTGTTGAGCCACTCGCGGGTCGTGCGGATCCTGCAGAACCCTTGTTATGCGGGGGCGTATGTGTTCGGGCGCTGCCGCTCGCGGCGGGTCCTCCGGCCGGACGGGACGATCGCGACCGCGACGGTCGAGCTGCCCCGTTCAGAGTGGCCGGTGTTGATCCGCGACCATCACCCCGGCTACATCACCTGGGATGCGTATCTCGCCAACGAGCAGCGTCTCGCCAAGAACCACACGCGCGAGGGTCAGCGTCCCCCGCGCGAGGGTGGCGCGCTGTGTCAGGGGATCGTGCGTTGCGGGTCGTGCGGGCATTCGATGAGCGTGCAGTACCGCGCGAAGGGCGCGCACTACGACTGCTCGGTCTCGCGCATCAACCACGTCCGGACCCCGGGCTGCCGGTCAGTCAAGGCCGCCGGTGTTGACGAACTCGTCGCCCGGCGGCTGCTCGAGGCGCTCGCGCCGGACGAGATCGCGGTCGCGCTGGCCGCGGCTGATGAGGTGTCCGAGCGCCGCGCGCGGTCTGACCGGGCGCTTGAGCTGCGGGTCGAGCGCGCCCGCTATGACGCCGCGCGTGCCGAGCGCGCGTTCCACGCCTGCGAGCCCGAGAACCGCCTCGTCGCGCGCAGCCTCGAGACCCGGTGGGAGCACAAGCTTCGCGAGCTCGCTGACGCCGAGGCCGAGCTCGCCGAGCACGCCACGCCGACCCTCGGGCCCTCACGCGAGCAGCTCGAGAAGCTGGGGCGCGACGTGCCCGCGCTGTGGGCCGCGGACAGCACATCCGAGAAAGACCGCAAGCGGCTACTACGCGCCCTGATCGCCGACGTCACGATCACCAGCCAGCCCGAGGGCCGCGACGTTCAGGTCGGGATCCGCTGGCGCTCCGGCACCGCCGAACAGCACACGATCCAGCGGCCAC
>CAVWFJ010000006.1:0-293798 GCA_963754055.1 uncultured Solirubrobacterales bacterium | reverse complement strand
CTCGCTTTCTCCCTGCAAATGAGCATATTTGAGGGTCGAAAGATGGGCTTGGGGGCAGGATTGGGGGCAGGCTGCAAGAAAGGCCGTCGCCCCGGTTGGCGCCGGAAGGGTCGTAGCGCGGTCCGAGATCAGACGCTGCCGGGACCGTCTGGCGCCGGTGGAGCATCGGGGAATGGCCAGCTCGTCCGTGTTCGTCAAGCAGGCTAGGTGGTTCGGTCGTCGTCGGCGGAGGTGGTGTTGTGCGCGGGTCCGTTCCGCTCTTCTGCGTCGTTCGCGCGGCCGGAGTGGAGCGCTACGAGCATGGTGTCTTGGTGGTCTCGATCGACCGGCTTGTCCCGTGCTGTGGGAGGTCGCGAACGGGATGGAGCGCAGTCAGTTGATGCGGCTAGCGCGGATTGCCCGTGTCGTAAGGCGGCGTCAGTGAAGGTCCAGACGGCGAGTAGGCGAGCGAGCGTCTCGGCGAGGCTGGTCGGGGCTTCCCGGAGTTTTCGTCCAGCTCGGCGATGGCTCGCGAGAGCCAGCTGATCGCCTCCTGGGTTGCCGGCACGAGGGTCGGTGGCTCATTGGCCAGGCGCGCTGACTGGAGTAACGGGCCCGCGATGTCGTACACGGCCGGAAGCCAGTCCTCGACCTTGTACGCCGCGTTCGGCAGCGTCGAGTTCGAGCGCGTGGTGGCAGCGGTGGAGCGCGTAGGCGACGTTCAGCTGGGCGATCTCGAGGAGTTGCTCCGGTAGACCGCGGTCGACGTCGCTTCGGCAACGCGTGGAGCGTGTGGATCGCGGTGTTGAGTGTGGCGGACGCTGGTATCGCTGTGGCGAGCACGGGGATTGCCCGAGTGGGCGCGGGCCGCGGCGGTCAGAGCAACGCCCTCCGCGAGACTCGGCGTGGCGGTAGTGCTCGGCGAGCTGCTCGTGCGTCCAGGGCAGAGCCAGCTGCCGGTAGGTGTCGGGTAGGTCGATCACGCGTCAATAGGAGGATGACGTGTGCGAGGCGCGGAGTGCCCGATCGTCGGTGATCGGGAGGATGACGCGGCCCCCGGCTGTTGCGGTCTGAGCGCCAACTCGGAGGCGTGCGCCTGGGGCGCTCGGCGTCGGCGGGGGATCTGCGGCCTGGGCTCATACCTAGGAGGGTGTGGATGTCGAGTCTGGGTGTGGCGCGGGCTAACGGAGGGATGAGGAGGCGTGCTGCGGATGGTGCTGATCGGGTTGGCGGTTGCGATCGTGTTGCCGGTGCTGGCGGTGGTCGTGTTGCTGGCCGCGGCTCAGGCCCAGTGTGGGAACGCGATACCGACGGCGAACGTCGTTGCGCCGGCGGGGGATCCGGCGTCGGAGGCGCAGTTTGTCGAGTACCTCGAGAGCCAGGGGATTCCGGCGAACGCGGCGGCTGGGATTACCGGCAATCTGTATCAGGAGAGCGGGCTTGACCCGACCGAGCCCGGCTATGGGCTGGCGCAGTGGAATCCGAGCTGGTGGGCGATCGCGTCGGCGTGGATCAGCGCTCACGGCCAGGACCCAGACCGCTGCCGGTCAGCTGATGTACATCGCCGCCAACGTTAATCAGGATGTTGACGGTCAGGAGTTCTACGCGGGCCTGAGGTCCGACATGTTTGGCGCGAGCTCGCCGCAAGAGGCGGCGATCCGTTGGATGAACGACTATGAGCAGTGCCAGGGCGCCGGGCCGCCTGGCACGCTGGAGTTCGATCCGGCCGGGTTGTGCATGGGCGAGCAGCGCGAGCGCTATGCGGTGCAGGCGCTGCAGGCCGCCGGCGGCGCCTCGAGCGTGGGATCTGAGGTGTTCGTCAGCGCTCAGTTGGGCGGCGTGTGCGATGCCGCCTACCCGCTGACCGGCAAGATCCGGGGTTACACGAATCCGTTTGAGAAGGCGACAGGGTTGGTGTGGGAGCGGACCGATCAGGGCGTGGATGCGCGCATGAACCCTGGTTCGCCGCTGTTGGCGTTCGCGCCGAGCAAGGTCCAGCTGATCGTGGGCGATTTCTATGCGGGCGAGCCGGCGATCGTGTTCGAGATCACGGCCGGGCCGTTAGCGGGCAAGTGGTGGTATTGGTCTGAGCAGATTCAGCCCACGGTCAGTCAAGGCCAGAGGGTCGCGGCCGGACAGGAAGTCGCGACGTACGCGCCGGCGGGGACTGGGATCGAGATCGGCTGGTGGACGCCCAACGGCGGCTATCCGCTCGGGCACCCGGGTTACGCGGAAGGGCTCGCGACCCACTCGGGCGCGCGACTTCCGCTACCTCCTACGGGCGCTGGGTGCCAACCCTGGTTCTGGTGACGGCCTGTCCAGCGGCCAAACGATGGGCAACACGTACTACCCGACCGGGAACCCGGGGCCGTGATCCACCTCGCGATCGTGCGGCCCGCGTCGGTGATCGGCGCGCGCGCTTGAGCACGATGCTTCTCGCCCGGGACCAATAGGCAGCGACCCGGAACGAGTACTCCTCGCGTGAGACGCTACGTGATTGCCGTTGCAGCGCTGCTCGCACTGGCCGCGATCCACATGATCGCCTCCGTCGGCAGCACACGAGGAGGCAAAGCCGCCGGTGTCCGGGCCGAGCTCGCGAGCGCAGCCGAGCGCGACAGCGTCAACCCTTAGGAAAACGGCAACTCAGACGCCGCCGAACATCGTCACGCGGCCCGAGTGCCGCTGGCGCCGGTACGCAGACGGCGCGATCGGCACGGACCCCGACTGCGCCCCAGGGCGCTTAACCCGGCCGTTTCTGGACACGTCGAACAGACGATCTGCAGCCGGGCCTGGGTCGCCATGGCGGAAAGTGCGCCAGCCATCAAGCACCCTCAAGGACCAGTTGCTGATCGACTACCAGCTTCCCGGCAACCCCGCCACCTACGTCGTCGCTCACGTGGTACCGGTCAACGACGGTGGCAGCGCCACCAGCGCCCTGAACCTCTACCTGCTGCCGCTGGACGGCTACGGCGGGCAGATGACGCGGACGATGGTCGCCGATCAGCTCCACGACGACATCTGCGCTCACAAGATCACTATCGCCGACGCCGCGAAGACGCTCGAAGGCGACTGGCTGTCCGCGGGGCTGCCCGACGACGACTAGACCCGATTGTTCTGTTCCGATGCCCTGGCCCAACGACCCGCCCGGAACCGGCGTGCGTGCTCGCGCCCGAAAGACAGCGCCGGAGCTCGTCGCCGGTTTTGTCCCGAGAGCGGTCGCGCTCCGACGGGCCATTGACGACGCGCTGGCTGCTCCTTTCCTGCGAGGCTGTCGCTCGGCGTCGGCGAGGCTCATGAGTCCTACGGTCGCCGTTGCGCTCGACCGCTCTAGGACCGTCCGGACGATTTCTCTTGGGGAATGCGATCGTGCCCGTCGCCGGCGCCGTTCCTCGGAACCGGTCCGCTGAGTTTGGGCGACAGCACAAGCCTGGCTGCGCGCCCGTCGGCGGGCGGGCCGGCGTTGCGAAGCAGGCGCGCACTCCGTGAAGCATCCGGTCGTGGAGCAGGCGTCGGGGCGTTGGTGCGGGCCGTGCTTGCGCCGATTGCAGGGCTCGCGTGACGGGGGTGACAACTCGCTTTTTGCATAGGCAAGCTCGTCGTGCGTGGCCTCGGTGCGCCAGGGCAGCAGCGGGAAGACCCGCTACGTCCGGCGCGTCGTCGCTCTACGCCTATACCGGTCACGGCGCCCGCGTGGCCGCTCTGCTCGGCGACCGGTAGCGCGGTTTTGCTTCACGGTGGGCGGCAGCGCTAGGCTCCGGCCAGCCGCGTACTTCCGAATGGCGAGGATCCGACATTCCGGGCCGGCGCTGTCCCTCGTCGTCCGAAGCGCAACAACGAGGCTGCACTTCCGCTCCGCGGTGTGGCTACGGAAGCCTGCGGCCGGCCGCTTAACAGTGTCCGATTGCGACGCTTGCAGCAGCGCGATAGCCCCGACCCATCCGAGGCCAAGCACCCAGTAGCTGGCCCAAGCTTCGGCGGCTACAGTACCGCCACGGTCCGCGGGCTGCAGATCTCCTGGCGCAGGCGCCGCTTGGTGGCAAGCCCGTGGCTGCGCGAATGGATTCCGGTGTGGTCGGTCCCGGCGGCGATGCGCGCGGTCCGTGCCGCGATCGTCGTGGCGGGCCTGTTCGCGTTCACCGACAAGGTCATCGGGAATGTCCAGATGGCCACCTTCGCCGCCTTCGGCGGCTTCGCGACGCTGGTGCTGGCGTCGTTCGGAGGCACGCGACGCGACAAGCTGCTGGCGCATCTCTGCCTTGCTATCGCTGGGAGCGTGCTGGTCACGATTGGCACGGCCGTCCACTCCCCGGCTGCGCTGGCGGCGATCGCGACCGTTCCGGTGACGTTTGTCGTGTTCTTCGCGGGCATCACCGGTCCGAACGCCGCCTCTGGGGCAACCGCCGCGCTGCTGGCGTACGTGCTACCGGCCGCCTCCCCCGGCGCGATCGCGATGATCCCCGAGCGTCTCGACGGGTGGTGGCTCGCCTCGGTCGCCGGGACGGTCGCCGTGCTGCTGTTCTCCACGCCACCCGGTGATGATCAGCTGCGGGCGGCGCTGGCGAAGCTCGCGGGGGCGGTCGCCGACCAGCTCGACGCGGCGCTTGCCGGCACTGCGGACGACGACCAGCTGAGCGCGATCGTGGACGATAAGCACAGACTGTTCGACCGCTTCAACCGAGCGCCGTATCGGCCGACCGGACTGGCCGCGTCCGACCAGGCGCTCGCCGAGACGGTCGGGCTACTCGAATGGTGCGCGTCACTGGTCATCGACACGCTCCACGAGCGGGCCGACCTGACCGGGGCGCCCGATCCCGACCGGTCGCTGTTCGCCGACTCGAGCTCGGTGCTGCGATCGATTTCCTCGTTGTTCGCAGGTGGCGGCGGGCGCCCGGATCTGGATCGCCTTTCGCGATCACGCGAGAAGAGCCTGGCGGCGCTGCGTGGGGTGCCGTCCGGTGTACCCGGGTTCCGCGCCGCCGCACAGGTGTCGTTTCACGCTAACGCGATCGCGGTCGCTGTGCTCGCGCTCGGCGCCGAGACGCTTGTCGCAACGCGCATCGAGAGCCTCGGGTGGCTGGAGTCCGAGCGTCGCCGCCGGATGATCGCGTCCGGGACCGGCTCTCGGGCGGCGCGCCGCGCGTCGAGCATCGCGTCTGCCGCCGCCACCAACGCGAGCCTGCGCTCCGTCTGGTTCGTGAATAGCATCAGAGGCGCGGCCGCGATCGCGGCCGCCGTGGCGGTCGCCGACGTGGTCAGCGTCCAGCATGGATTCTGGGTGGTGCTTGGGACCCTGTCGGTGCTCCGCACAAACGCGGCGTCGACGGGTTCGACCGCGCTGCGAGCGCTGGCGGGAACGGCGATCGGATTCGTGATTGGCGGAGTGTTGCTGCTGGCGATTGGCAGCGACTCAGCCGTGCTCTGGCTGGTGCTTCCGGTCGCGGTGTTCGTGGCGGGCTATGCGCCGGGCACGGCGCCGTTTGCTGTCGGTCAGGCCGCATTCACGGTGACCGTCGCGGTGCTCTTCAACCTGCTCGTTCCGGTCGGGTGGAAGGTCGGCGTCGTGCGAATCGAGGACGTAGCGCTCGGCTGCGCGGTCAGCGTCCTCGTCGGATTGCTGTTTTGGCCGCGCGGCGTTGGCGCTGTGGTCGGCGATGACCTCGCCGACGTGTTCCGCACGGGCGCCTCCTACCTGACGCAGGCGGTCGAATGGGCGATTGGGTCCCGCGCGACGAAGCCAGACGCCGCAATCGCCAGCACCGCGGCGCAGCGCCTCGACGACGGGGTGCGCGGACTGATGGCGGAGCAGGGAACCAAGCGCATGACGTGGCCCGAGCTTTGCCGGCTCCTCGGTGGGTCGCTTCGGCTCCGCCTCACCGCCTGGGCCGTCGCGGATCTGCCGAGCGATCGCTCGATCGGGTCGACCGGGGAGATCCTGACCCGTCGGACGAGGGCGATCGCGAACTGGTTTGAGCAGCTGGCAGGGGTCGTCGGCAAGCCGCACGGGACGGGTGTCGCGACGATCGCCGCGCTCCAGTTCACTCCGGGAGAATCAGTCGAATCGGGCTCGGGATCGGAGTACGCGATCTGGCTGTGCGACTACCTCGAGCACCTCAGCGAGCACACGAGCGAGCTCGTGGGCCCCGCCACTCGCGTCGCCGAGTACCGCCGCCGGCCGTGGTGGCGGTAGTCGCAGGCGCCGGTCTGCCTCAGGCTACCGCGGGGGGAACAGCGGTCCTAGGCGGCCGTGGAATGCAGATCGTGGCTGCTCAGCGCGATGAGCAGCGGCCGTGCTCGCACGCGAATCCACAAGCGGCAACCCGAGCCCCCAAAGAATGAAAGCGAGATTGCGTGGACCTGCTTGCGGCGAACAGGAGCTGCAAGGCCACGCGACTCTGAGTACCCTTTCCGGCCGGCGGGGTGAGCTTGTCCGCGCCCTCAATCGACGACCACGAGGAACGGCTTCCCTTTCTCGACGACGTACGTGGACAGCAGCGCCGCGACGCCGCTGCCGACATTCCCCACCGCGTGGACCGTCTCCGGCGGGACCATCAAGGCATCACCGGCGTTGTAAGTCGCCGGCGCCTGACCGTCGATCGAATACTCGACCGATCCCTCCAGGACGTAGGTGATCTCTTCGCCTGGATGCGTGTGTCTGAAGGCTGGCGCCTGGCGGCTAAGCTCGACGCGGTTCTGGATAACCACGCGCCCATGAACACTCAGGTCGTGCTCCTGCAGATCGATGCGCTTGAGTCCGGTCACTTGCGGAACGGTGGAGTTCATGTGAGCCTCCGAAGTAGGTCGATTGGTTCCGGTGGAACGATCCCTCTTCGGAACTCGGGTCGCGCCGTTACATCCTGGGCGATTCTCCTGGTCGCTTCCGGAGCCTGACTGACTGCGAAAACTGAACTTGAGGGCTGTGGCCGGCCCACGATCCGCGCAGAAGAGAGTAAGGAAGCCACGCTACTGCTCTCGGCCGCCCAGGACGAGCAGCAGATGCCTCGGCGCGACCGCGATTGCGGGACGCCGAGGCTGCTCTTTGTGTCGGGTAGGCCGAGCGCCTTGCGGCGCTCGGCCCCCCTGAGAACCGGTTATGTCGAATTCGACATAACGGGTTGTATGTTGAGCGCACGGTTATGTTGAGTACGGCGGTGTCGGACCACGTTTGTCCTGCTCAGGTCAAAATCGGTGCGTGGGTCACTCAACATAATCGGCACCCTCCCGGAAACCGTGCCGCCGGCCCGGTCACTGATAGGTGTGTGCTGGAGTCGCCGGTCCGGGGTGGCAGCCACCGGGCGACGTCCGCCCGGAACTCCCGCCAAGTAGGCGATCACGCCCACAGCAGCAGCTCGCACCGACCAGTCCTCACGGCCGCTCGTGCAGTCGGATCTCAGATGCGGAAACGCTCGTCTCGATCAAAGGGGTCCGATTATGTTGAGCGGCTCACCCTTCGAAATCGCGCTCAGCAGGGAAAACCCAGGCTGCTGAGCACACACTCAACATAACCGTGCGCTCAACATACAACCGGACGTGCACGTTTCCGCGCATCCGGCCGCCGGCCAGCCGGCTCGAAATCTGGTGTCGGTTCTCGCCTAGCCCGCTGCGAGTTTGGCGAGTCGTCCGGACTTGTCGGCCTCCACCGTCTCCCGATACCCGCCAACCACCTCATCGCCGACGACGACCACTGGGCAACTCTTCCTTCCCGTAGCTTCGAAGAGCGCCGCCCGGTCGGCATCACTCTGGACATCGATCTCGGTGTAAGACAGGCCGCGGGCGTCAAGGAGCCGCTTCACCCGGGCGCAGATCTCCGAAGGCTCTGCGGTGTACACCGTGATCTCAGACATGCGCCTCCCCGCTCGGTAACTCTTCCCCCGAGAGTCTAGGTCGACAGCGACATCACCGGCCGACAGGATGTCGGCCACCGACGAGCAACAGCCGCCGCCACCGTCGACAGATGGCGCTGGGCGGCGCTTCGCCCCGCCACCGACGATTCGACGGCGTTCGCTCACAGTTCCGCGATGCGGACGAGGCCACGGCGCGGGCGACTTTCCCCTACCCGCCGGAGAGCACGTCCCGGGTCAGGCGGCTTTCTGGCGTTCGTCCTAATGGGTTGGCGGTTACCGCCGGCTGAATCGCAATTCCTCGCGCGACGGGTCCGACCCGCCGACGGGGCCGGAGCAGGCGTTGGGTTCGCCGAGCGGACAGCTAAACCGGTCGCTCAGCGGAAGCTCGAGGTCGATCGGGCTCGGCGAGACGGAGACCGGACCGGTGATCGTGAACCAGGCGAGCACGCCGCCGCCAGCTGCGAGCGCCGCACAGATCGCCATCGCGATGTGGAAGCCGGTGGTCATCTTCACGGGTTCATAGAAGCCCTCGCCGGATATCCCGGCGAGTATCGGGAGACCTGCGACGGCCAGGAGCCCGGCCACTCGGGCGACGGCGTTGTTCACCCCCGATGCGATACCTGCTCGTTTGAGATCGGCCGCCGCGAGGGCAACGGCCGTTCCCGGAGCGACGACCAGCGTCAGCCCCGCCCCGAAGACGACGATCGGGGGGAGCACACTGGTGAGGTAGGCGTCGCCAGGTGAAATCGTCGTCATCGCAAGGAGCGCCGCGGCGATGACGAGGGAGCCGACGGCGAGCGGGACGCGGGCGCCGATCCGCTCCACGAGCCCTCCCGACCACGCGGAGAAGACGAGCAAAAGCGCGGTCACCGGCAGCGAGGCCGCGCCCGCCTCGACCGGTGAGTAGCCGAGCGAGATCTGGAGGAAGGAGACGAACAGGAAGAAAAACCCGCCGAGGCCGGCGTAGATCACGAAGGTGACGGCGTTGGCGGCACTGAACTGGCGCGAGCGGAAGATCTCGAAGGGCAGGATCGGGTCGGGTCGCCGCTGCTCCTGCCAGACGAAGGCGGTCAGCGCGATGACCCCGAGCGCGGCAACCAGCGCGACGTAGGTCGCCGAGCCGCCGCCGGGGGCTTCAATAAGGGTGAAGGTGACGCCGACCAGGCTGAGGGCCAGCAGGGCGGCACCGAGATAGTCGAGGCGGCCGGTCGCGGTGAAGTCACGCGTCTCCGGGATGTGCCGGACCGCCGCCCAGGCCACGACCGCGCCGATCGGCAGGTTGATCAGGAAGACCGCCCGCCATGAGATCGCCCCGACGAGATAGCCGCCCACCAGCGGACCGACGGCGCTCGCGACGCCGCTCAGCCCCGACCAGATCCCGATCGCCCGGGCACGTTCTGCTGGACGCATGCAGGTCTCGATCAGCGCCAGGCTTCCGGGCGTCAGGAGCGCGGCGCCCACTCCCTGGACCAGCCGCGCCCCGATCAGGAAGCCGATGGTGGGCGCAGCCGCGCAGACGCCAGAGGCGGCGGAGAACACGGCGATGCCGGCGAGAAAGATCCTCACTCGTCCGAAGCGGTCGCCCAGCGAGCCGCCGAGGAGTATCAGTGAGGCGAGGGCGAGAAGGTAGCTGTTGAGGACCCATTGCAGCTCGCTCATCCCGGCGCCGAGATCGCGGCCGATGTCGGGGAGGGCGACGTTCACGACGGTCCCGTCGAGGAACGCCATCGAGGACCCGGCGACGGCGACGGCGAGCAGCCAACGACCATCGGTGCTGGCGATGTCGAGACCGTGCGGATTACCGTGCAGGCCTTGCACCGGTCCGAACTGCCGACGGACGTTGCTGACAATCGCCGTCTCAGTCACCTTCGACGTATTGCGCCCTGCCGTGGCCGAAGGGCCAGTTCTCCGGCGCCACCTCGAACAGGTTGATCCTCACTTCGGCCGGGCCGAGGCCGAGGCGCTGGTCGAGGTTGGCGACGAGCGCCGCGTAGAAGGCCTGCTTCTGCGCGACCGTCCATTCCGGGTCTTCCTGCCGATCCCAGCATGAGTGGCGTGCGAGACCAAGCGAGTGTGCCACCGGGGTGGTGCTTGGGGAGCCGGTTCCTATTGGTCAGGTCGGGATTGTGGCGATGCGGACGCGGTGGGTGGCAGGCGTAGTAGGCGCTCGGCGTTGCGGTGGCTGAGTTTTGCTTTGTCGGTCGGGTTGATCTCGAGGGCGTCGAGGAAGGCGCGTCCTTGGCTGTTGGAGTTGAAGGGGTAGTCGATTGAAAAGAGCAGCCGGTCGGGTCCGAGGACTTGGTGTAGGAGCAGGAACTGGGGGGAGCAGAACATGCCGCTGGTTGTGATCCAGAAGTTGCGTCGGAAGGTTTCTGCGACGGAAAGCTGGAGGTTGTTCTCGGTGCGGGCAGCTGGGGTGAGCCATTCGTCGGCGCGGTTGAGCACGAAGGGGATCGTTTCGCCCATGTGGCCGAGGATGATCTGCAGGTTGGGGAGCTGGTCGAAGATGCCGGCAGCGATCAGTCTGAGGGCGTGCAGGCCAGTTTCGGCGGCCGAGCCCCATGCGGTGGTTGCGAGCGCGTAGCTGACTGACGGGCCGAAGCCGGCGTAGTGTTCTCCGGGCGGCGTTGTGGTCGGGAGGCCGGGGTGTAAGTAGAGCGGCACGTCGAGATCGACCACGGTCTGGAGCAGAGGCCGGAAGGCGGGGGCGTCCAGGAACATGCCGTTGGGCCGGCCGCTGATCAGCGCGCCGACGAATCCGAGCTGGGTGACGGCGCGGCGGAGTTCGGCGACCGCAGCCTGGGGGTCGCTCATTGGGAGCGTGGCGAACGCGGCGAAGCGGCCGGGGTGTGCGGCGATCGCGGCTGCTGCCTGGTCGTTGGCGGCGCTCGCGATGTCCTGGTCCTGGCTGGGTGGGATCGGCGCATGGCTGATGACCTGCATGTCGATCCCGCTTTCGTCCATGTGGCGCAGGCGCAGCCCGGCGAGGTCCGTGACTTCGCTGCCGGAGAGATCCAGGCCGCCTTGCGCGCCGCGGTCGACGCCGGCGACGTCGATGAACCGGCGAGAGACGAAGTGCTCTTCGAGTGTGATCGTGCGCATCGCCACTCTCTCCGGCCGGATCACTGCGGCGGGCGGTGACGTGGCGGTGGTGAGAGCCATGTGGGTCCTCCTTGGGGGGTGATGGATCACGCCGCGAAGCCTGATCTGCTCGCTTGAAGGTCGCGCCCGTCGAGACCCTGGGTTTCGCTCCCTGGGTTTCGCTTCCTGGGGATCCCCGTGTCACGATCAAATGGTCACGAGAGAGCGCGTGGAGGCCACGCGGTTGAGGTGCCCGGTGGCGGTCAAACGGTCGTCGCTCTCGAGACACGGGAGACCCAACCCAGGGTCCTAACCCAGGGAGTACACGGGCGCGGAATCGGGCGAAACGCGCGACCGTGCCCAACACGGCAACCAATCGAGGTCACGGTGAGAAGAGATCACAACTCGGTCGCCGGCCCGGAAACCGAGGAGGTTCACATGAGCGCCACCGTTCCGCAGGCCCAAGGACTCAAGCGCGCCGTTATCCAGGAGCACGAGCTGAGTGTTCCTGGGCGCGTGGTTATCCAGAACCGCGTCGATATCAGCCCGGACGCGCCGCTCTTTCGGCACAAGCATCCGGGTGAAGAGGTCATCTACGTCCTTGAAGGATCGCTTCAGTACGACATCGACGGCCAGCCACCGACGAGGGTCAGCGCCGGCGAGGGCCTGATGGTCCCGGCCGAAACGGTCCATGCTGTGAAGAACATCGGCACCGGCAACGCCGCGGAGCTCGCCACGTACATCGTCGAGCAAGGGAAGCCGTTCCTCGTGGTCGCCGATTGAGGGCACGGACACGCCGCCCTGCGGGCCTCCGATCAGAGAGCCTCAACCCTCGCTAGCGAGGCCATGAGTCACGCAATGAAAAATCAGGGTGGCGAGCATCCGCTCGCGCGAAGGCACGTCTATCCCGGGAATTGGGTTTCTGGGCAGTGGCCTTTTCGTCCCTGGCGGCGTCGGCGTTCTCGCACCGGAGATATCAGCGAGCACTACCTTTTCACGGAGCGCGGCCGGGGTCAGCGGCTCCGAGTTGAGCCAACCGCTTGCTCCGTCAAGCGCCGGCAGGTGGCCTTCAAACTGGGAGCCGCTCCTCAGGCCGTGGGAGCAGGTTGCCCAGGCGTGAACCGACACCACCAACCCCGTTGACGCTCAACGTTCTGTAAGTCGCGACGCGCCTGCCGGGACATCTAACACCCTAAGAGCAAATGCCACCGAGCCGCAGCCCAGCGACTCAGTCGCCCGCTCACCAACGACTAAAGCGCAGCAGCCCGGGCTCCCGCGACCGAAATCCATCGTTTTTGCGGGGGCTTAGATCGATTCAGCGCCGTCGTCTTCAGGTGAGCGGTGCGCCTTCGCGGACGCGAGCGCTCCAGCGCTCCTCGATGCCGGCCAAGCGCCACACAAGCAGCGCGATCGCCCAGGTTGCGACGAACATCGCGACGATGACGTAACCGAGCGTGTTCATGTTGAGCAGTGAGACCGAGTTCCAGAATCCGCCCCTGAGGTTCAGCTTGTTGGCGGCGAGTCCGAGCAGCTCGACCGTTCCGATGATCAGTGCGACCGCGACCGAAAGCGCGGTGATCGTGAGGTTGTAATAGACCTTGCGGACCGGCTTGGAGAACGCCCAGCCGTATGCGAAGTTCATGAACGAGCCGTCGATCGTGTCGAGCAGCGACATGCCCGCCGCGAACAGGATAGGCAGACAAAGAATCGCGTAGAACGGGAGCCCGGCGCCAGCGGCTCCGGCCGCCAGGAACAGCAGCGCAACCTCGGTCGCGGTGTCGAAGCCGAGTCCGAACAGGAGGCCGATTGGGTACATCTGCCACGGCTGCCTGATCGTCTTGGTGAAGCGCCCGCAAAAGCGGTTCATCAGTCCGCGCGTATTCAGCTGATGGTCTAGCTCCGCCTCGTCGTATTGGCCGCGATGCATGTCGCGAAAAACGCGCAGGATTCCGAACAGGATCGTCAGGTTGAGTGCGGCGATCACATACAGGAAACCGCCCGAGATCCCGGTGCCGAGGACGTTCGTGACCGCATGCAGAGTCGAGTCGCTGTGCCGCACGGGACCGTTGAGTGCGCGGATCCCGAGCGAGAACAGCAGCGCGAGCACGAACACGATCGTCGAGTGCCCGAGCGAGAACCAGAACCCGACGCTGAGCGGGCGCCCGCGCTCCCCCATCAGCTTGCGCGTCGTGTTGTCGATCGCCGAGATGTGATCGGCGTCGAACGCGTGGCGCAAGCCCAGCGTATACGCCGTGAGTCCGAGCCCGACGGTGAACGCCCCCGGAGCGCCGAGCCGATAGTGGTGAGGGGCGACGACCGCGATCAGGATGAAGAACCCGACCACGTGCAGCCCAATCACGACGCCCGCCATGCCCGCCACGCCACGCCACTCCCGGCCTGTCAGCGCCCCGCATACGCGATGCCGCAGCGACATCGCGTTGGCGCCCACGGTTCTCGCCTCCATCTCGGCCTCACTCTCGTCGGTCAGTTGCTAGCTAAGAAGAAGTTCCGCGACCTGTCCGTCGGGTACTTCCGCCGTCGTGGCCGAGGTTGTTTCGTCCTCCGAGACGACGTACTCACCGGCCGCGAGGATTCCGAAGATCGCAGTCAGCATGGCTCCGACATACGTGCCCCCGTTCGTCCCGTGACGATCCCCGCCGGGAGCCCCGTGAGTAGGATCGCGACCAGGTCTGCCCGCGCGGCCGTGAGCCCGGCCAGGTGCGGGAAGACAGCCGGAGGCCCCGGATACATCGGGAGTTCTCTCGGGTCCGGCGGTGTAGCGGCCGACTTGGATGTCGTCGGGATCGCAGGTCCAGATGATCGCCAGCGTGGATGGATTTTTCGGCACGCTCGATCCGATCCACGATTCAGGAGACCACCGCGGATCAATCGACGCTGGGATCGGCGTGCGGTGCGCCGAAATACGGGAACTCATGGAGGATGTCGGTCCTAGGGACAGTCGTGCGCTGGTCGATAGGAGTGTTGGCCTGCAGCGAGAGCATCACGTTCTCCACGTTGTCCGTCATAGCGCGCCCATTGAAGCCTGCGAAACCGAACGAGGCCGCTGAATCGAGGACATACGGCAAAGTGGTCGGGAACAGGCGCTCCACTACCCGCTGTGCGTAGGCGGTCGGGTCGTCGGTCGAGCCCGCCAACTGGATGATCCGCGGGAGGGCGTCCGCGACGATCTGAGAGAAACGCGGCACGTCCGCAGAGGGATGGGAGCGGTTGTATTCGTCCTTCGCTATCTCGTCCGTGATGAAGATATGTGTGATTAGCGGCAGGCCCCAGGGGGACACTTGCACCTCGGGCGCGTGTCCGCACAGCGACACCGTGGCCCACGCGCGCACTGTCGCGCCCGGGTCACCGATCAACTGCGTGGGCACCTCGATCACGATGGCCGTGACGTTGCGGTTTTGGAAGTAGTCCCCGCCGGTGCCAAACGAGTCTGGTGCGAATTTCCCCGCGGCAAGCGCGGCACGGTACGCAATCTGAGCTGCCGGGTCCGCAGCGAACAGATCCGGAGCCAGGCCAGCGAAGATCCGCACACCCGCGTCGCCCGCGACGATCCGGCCGGTAGTGCCCGAAGCGACGACCTCGCCCTCCCCGCCTTCCGCGGCCTCCCTCCCAGTGGCCCGGCGCACCTCGAGCGCTTGTACGTGCCGGCCTTCGGGCCCCTCGCCTTCGGCATGCTCAACCCCACCGAAGCAAATCTTGAACGTCACTTCCTCGTGAGCGTCATCGTTCACATCGAAACGGAACGCGTACAGGCCCTCCTCGTGGAAGGTGTCCGGCGCCTTGGTTCCTGCATTCGGGTTTACCGTCATCGCCATGACTGTGGTACCCGACCGGCCGCGGAAAAGATAGAAGTCACAGAGGTTGAGCCGCGGATCTTCCCTGGCGACGGCGGTATCGAAATGATGAGACATTTGTTAAAGATGACCTTTCATCTATTTTGCTTCGGCGTGTGGCGCCCGTGGAACATCGTCCACCTGCTGGTCTCGAGCCTTTTGCGACGGACACCCTCCGCGCGAGGACTCTCGGCCGCCGGTGATGCTTGGCCCGCGCCTACGCGCCTGAGCCCTCCTCGCCCGTGTTCAACGGGCTGTCAACCGCGTGTACGCCTCAAAGGCGTTGCGCTCGACCTGATTGGACAGCAGCATTCCGTCATCGCGCACGGCCGAGATTACGATGCCGGTCATCTCGATCGGGCTGTCGTCAGGCTTTGTGCCAAAGGCTCCCTTGTTGGTGCCAGTGATCGTAAACGTCGCGGCGACCCGGGACCCGTCATGGTTCTCGAAGGAGTCGACTATCTCGGAATTAAAGTTCCCGATGGTCGCGCTGAAGTCCTCGACCCATTTCTTGAACGCCTCGCGACCTTCAATCCTGCGGCCCCCGGAAATGATGACGAAGTCCTCGACGACGAGGTCGTCGATGGCGTCGTAGTTCTGGGGCGACTGCCACACCTGCTCCCAGAAGTTGTGAACCGCGTCGATGCCTGAGCCTTTCTCCATGATCGCTCCTTCGTAGTGGCCGGTGTCGGGGATAAGCCGTCGGGTGCTGATCGAGCTGTGGTGGCTACGCGAGCGCGACGCAGTCGACTTCGATGTCGAATCGTCCGGTCCACTCGGGCACAACTACGAAGATGCGTGGCGGGAGCTGATCGGGGAAGTAGCGGCGGTACACCTCGTTGGAGGCCCGGAAGTAGTCTGCGCTTGAGCAGAAGACGTTGACTTTCAGGATCTGATCCATCGAGCTGCCCGCGGTCTCCAGGCAGGTCTTCATCTGCTCAAGCACGAGCTCTGTCTGCCGCTCGATCCCAGCATCGACGATCTCGCCGGTCTCAGGGTCAAACGGGGGCATCCCGGAGACGAACACGAGTCCTGCTCCACGTGCAACCGCGGCGGTCGGTGCGTTCCAACGGTCCAGGTAGCTCGAGTACGGCTCGACGCGGATGATTTCGCGGCTCGTGATCTTCTCGTCCAGGTCAGGCGATCCATTGGATTGCTGGTTCTCCATCTCGATCCTCCAGTTCCGGGCCGGTGAGCCGGGGTGTGATCTCTTCTCACCGTGACCTCGATTGATTGCCGTGTTGGGCCACGGTCGCGCGTTTCGCGCGATTCCGCGCCCGTGTACTCCCTGGGTTGGGACCCTGGGGTGGCGGCGTCAAGGTTTTGAGGCGGACGAGCGTTCGAGCGCTACCCGGCACCTCAACGGCGTACGGCTTAGGTCCAGCCCGCGAAGGGGCCGAGCGGAAGTGCGTAGAGCAATGCTCACGCCGGCGCCGGCGACCGACCGACGGCAGTCGCACCTCCGGGGGGGTTGGACTCCATGCGCTCTGACGGCCAGGTGTTCGGGCGCACGGAGCTTACCCCGGGGAGCGAACCCAGGGACAAAAACCCAGGGACAAAAACCCAGGGTCTTGACGGGTGCGGTTTTTGCACGGACCGATCAGGGTTCGCGGCGTCATCCATCACACCAAGGAGGACCGGCCTGGCTGTCACCGCTGACACGTCATCGGCCGCAGTGATGCGGCCGCTCACGGTCGAGCTCCCAACCTGATCTGCTCAACGAGGTCGATCGAGGCGGGCACTTTGCCGCCTGGCAGGGCCCACAACTCTTGTCCGAAGAAGTCGGCGCGGCGTTTCGGTCGCTCCGCTAGCAGACATCACCACACGAGGACCGATCGAGGTCTTCCCACGCAACCAGGAGGTACCCATGCGCGCCACCGAGGCAGACAAGCATGCGCGATTCATCGACTACGAGAACCTGCCCGCCGCGACGGAGGGCATGCTCGTCACCTATGTCGAGGAGCTGATCGATCCCGCAACCGCTAACACGATGCCGATCGAGACGATCGAGGCGTTCGAGGACCACAGGCGTGTGCAGGACACGATCGAGGCGGACCTCGACGGCGCCCAGGGGACGTTCGATTACTTCACGGATGCTCGGATCGACTACCAGGAGATCGTCGCGGTGCTCGAACGGGAGGGGGTGGAGAAGTTCGCGAACTCGTTCAGTGGGCTGATCGACGGGGTGGCTGACAAGCGGCCACGGCTCGTGGGGGCCTGAGCGATGGCTGACGCGAGCTTCCGTCGCGAGCTCGGCCAGCAGTTGCGCGTGGACTCGGTCCGCGCGAGCGCTGCCGCCGGCTCGGGGCATCCCACATCATCGATGTCGGCCGCCGATCTTATGGCGGTGCTGCTCGACGGTTACCTCCGGCTCGACTTCCGGGCCTCCGATGACCCTCGCCGGGACCACCTGATCTTCTCCAAGGGACACGCGTCGCCGCTGTACTACGCGATGCTGAAGGCGGCGGGCGCGATCACCGACGAGGAGCTGCTCACGTTCCGTCGCTTCGGCAGCCGTCTCGAGGGTCATCCGACGCCGCGTATCCCGCCGACCGACGTGGCCACCGGCTCGCTCGGCCAGGGGCTGCCCGTCGGGGTTGGGTTGGCGATCACGGGCAGGAAGCTCGACCGGCTTCCGTACCGCGTCTGGGTCCTGTGCGGGGACTCGGAGATGGCCGAGGGGTCGATCTGGGAGGCCTTCCAGCATGCCGGCTGGGAGGGACTCGACAACTTGACGGCGATCGTCGACGTGAACCGCCTGGGCCAGACCCGCGAGACGATGCTCGGGTGGAACATGGACGGCTACGCGGAGCGGGCACGGGCATTCGGATGGCACGCGATCGGGATCGACGGCCACGACGTCGATCAGATCGACGTCGCGTTCCGCGAGGCGATCGACACGCGCGGTCGCCCAACCGTCGTGCTCGCGCGTACCAAGAAGGGACGCGGGGTCCGGGCGGTCGAGGATCAGCCCGGCAAGCACGGCAGGCCGCTCGACGATCCCGACGAGGCGATCGAGGAACTCGGCGGCGAGCGCGAGCTGACCGTACGCGTGGCGGCGCCGCCCGCGGATGGCGAGCCGCACCGGTTCGAGACCTGGGGGGCCGAGCTGCCGAGCTGGCAGGTCGGTGAGGAGGTCGCGACGCGGGAGGCGTACGGAGAGGCGCTGAGGGCGCTCGGTCACATCCGCGGCGACGTCGTCGCGCTCGACGGGGAGTTATCGAACTCGACGCACTCGGAGCTGTTCGCGCGCGACCATCCCGACCGCTACTTCGAGATGTTCATCGCCGAGCAGCAAATGATCGCTGCCGCCGTCGGGATGCAGGTCCGCGGCTGGGTTCCATTCGCGTCGACGTTTGCGGCGTTCGTGTCGCGTGGCTACGACTTCATCAGGATGGCGGCGATCTCCCGCGCCAACCTGCGCCTCGCGGGGTCGCATGCTGGCGTCTCGATCGGCGAGGACGGCCCGTCGCAGATGGGGCTCGAGGATCTCGCCGCGCTCCGGGCCGTCCACGGGAGCACCGTGCTCCACCCCTCGGATGCGAACCAGACCGCGCGCCTCGTCGCGGAGATGGCCGATCGTCCGGGAATCTCGTACCTTCGCGCGCTCCGGCCGAAGACGGTCGTGCGCACCGGGCCTGACGAGGACATCCACATCGGCGGCAGCCGGACGGTGCGGGCCTCCGACGGCGATGAGCTGACGATCGTGGCCTGCGGGATCACCGTCGGCGAGGCCGAGAAGGCGGCTGATGAGCTCGCCGCCGACGGGACGCGTGTGCGGGTGATCGACTGCTACTCGATCAAGCCGATCGACGCAGGCGCGCTCATCCAGGCGGCACAGGAGACGGGCGGGATCATCACCGTCGAGGACCACCGGGCCGAAGGCGGGCTTGGCGAGGCGGTGCTCGCGGCGCTCGCGCAGGAGCCTGAGCGCCCGCCGGTGACGATCCTTGCGGTGCGCGAGATGCCGCTGTCGGGCAAGCCGGCGGAGCTGATGCACTCCGCGCGGATCGACGCCGACGCAATCGTCGATGCCGCGCGCAAGCTGGCCGGCGTCGCCGTTTAACAGTTGTGGCGGCCCGCCATCTTGCGGGCCGCCACTAATTGGTGACGCGTCCTTGCCTTGCTGCCTTACGTCCATGCTGTGCCCCTTGGTGCGTCTCGCCCTCATTGCCGGGCCGGATGGACGTGGTGACGACGATGTCCGCCGGCTCTGGTTTTCCTGCCCCGTCACACCGGAGCCCCTCGCGCTGGCCCGCTACAAGGAGGCGCGTCGGCGGCCCAGCAAGCCAGCTCCAACACCTTCGAGCCGTGGGTATCAACTTTCGCCCTCTCGGAGCTGGTCGAGGCGGCCGTGCACGGAGGCGACACCGAGCTGGCACGCAATGGCCTCGAGCGGCTTGCGCAGAGGGCGGAGCCCTGCGTCACCGATTTCGCGCTCGGTGTCGAGGCGCGCTGTGGGGCGCTGCTACGCAGCGACGAGACCGCCGAGCGTCTGTATCGGGAGGCAATCGAACGGCTGGGACGCACCCGGCTCCGTCCCGAACTCGCCCGCTCACAGCTGTAGGATGGCGAGTGGTTGCGCCGCGAGGATCGCCGCGTCGAGGCCCGCGAGCAACTCCGGGTCGCCTACGACCAATTCACGTCGATCGGAATGCGGGCGTTCGCTCAGCGCGCGCGTAGTCAGCTTCTGGCAACCGGCGAGAACGCTCGCAAGCGGACCGTCGACGGGCGCGACGATCTGACAGCGCAGGAGCGGCGGATCGCGCAGCTCGCCCGCGAGGGACTGTCTAATCCGGAGATCGGTGCGCGGCTCTTCCTCAGCCTGCGCACCGTCGAGTGGCACCTGCGCAACGTGTTCACCAAGCTCGGGATCCGTTCGCGCACGGAGCTGGCCGGCGCGCTGCTGAACTCCGCCTGCTAACTCCCCCGGGCGCTGAGTTCTTTCTGTGATCGTGAGGGGCGTGAGTGTGTTCTTTATGATTTGGTCCTGGCGATGGAGAGCCGTGTTCGTGGACCGGGACGGCAGTCGAGCCTGCGTGGACGGGCGAGCGAGTGCGCAGTGCTGGATGAGCTGATCGGGGACATCCGCGGGGGCGAGAGTCGGTCGTTGGTTGTTCGTGGTGAGGCTGGCATTGGGAAGACGGCGCTGCTGGGGTACTTGATCTCCTCGGCGTCGGATCTGACGGTTGTGCGCGCGGCGGGGGTGGAGTCAGACATGGAGCTGGCGTATGCCAGTCTGCATCAGTTGTGCGTGCCGTTGCTTGATCGGCTTGAGCGGCTGCCCGTTCCGCAGCGGCAGGCGTTGGAGATCGTGTTCGGGCTTAGTGCAGGCGTGCCCCCGGATCGGTTCCTGGTTGGGCTGGCGGTGTTGAGCTTGGTTTCCGAGATCGCGGATGAGTGTCCGTTGTTGTGTGTGGTCGATGATGCGCAATGGCTTGATCAGGCCTCCGCGCTGACGTTGGCGTTTGTCGCCCGTCGCCTGCTGGCTGAGCGGGTCGGGATCGTGTTCGCGGCACGCGAGCCGGGGCAGGAGCTTCTGTACCTGCCCGAGCTGGAGGTGCACGGATTGGTCAACGGTGACGCCCGTGCGCTGCTGAGCTCGGCGGTGCGATTCAGGTTGGATGAGCGAGTCCGGGACCGGATCATCGCGGAGATGCGCGGGAATCCGTTGGCGTTGCTTGAGTTGCCACGCGGGTTGACCGCTACGCAGTTGGCGGGCGGCTTTGGTCTGCTGGAGGCGCAGACGCTGACCGGACGGATCGAGGAGAGTTTCGTCCGGCGACTCGAGCCGCTCGCTGACGACGCCCGGACTCTGCTGCTGCTCGCCGCGGCCGACCCTGTCGGCGACCCGTTCCTGCTTTGGCGCGCGGCCAATCAACTCGGTATTGGACCGGAGGCTGCGGATCGAGCGGCGGCGCAAGGGCTGCTCGTCATTGGGCGGCGTGTGATGTTTCGTCATCCGCTGGTGCGCTCCGCTGTGTACCGGACGGCGGCGGTGGAGGAGCGCCGTGCGGCGCATCTGGCCCTCGCGGAGGCGACCGATCGCGAGATCGACCCGGATCGTCGGGCGTGGCATATGGCTGCCGCCGCAGCAAGACCCGACGAGCAGGTTGCGCTCGAACTCGAGCGCTCAGCCGACCGCGCGCAGGCACGTGGAGGGCTCGCTGCCACGGCAGCATTTTTGCAGCGCGCCGTCGCGCTGACACAGGATCCGGAGCGGCGCGCGGATCGCGCCCTGGCGGGGGCGCAGGCCAGCCTTCAAGCCGGCGCGTTTGACCTGGCTCACGAGCTGCTCGCCCGGGCGGAGGCGGGAGCGCTCGATGAGTTTCAGCGCGCCCGTGTCGACATGCTGCATGCACAGATTGCGTTTACGTCTAACCGCGGCAGCGACGCTCCTCCGCTACTGCTGGGCGCGGCGAAGCGGCTGGAGCCGCTCGATGTGACCCTCGCGCGCGAGACCTATTTGGAAGCGCTGATGGCCGCCATGTTTGCCGGCCGCTTCGCGAGCGGCGCTGCGCTGGAGGTGGCAGAGGCCATGCGCGGCGCGCCCCAGTCGCCCTCGCCTCGGGCGCCGGATCTCCTTCTCGACGCCTTCGCCGTGATGATCACCGAAGGGCACGGCGCCGGGGCGCCGCTACTAAAGCGGGCCGTACACGCGTTCCGCAACGATGATGTGGTCGCGAACGGCGGATTCCGTTGGCTCTTCCTCGCGGAGATGGCGGCGATCGAGGTTTGGGACTACGACGCTTGGCGCGAGCTCACCTTGCGTGAGATCCAGTTGGTCCGGGATGCCGGCGCGTTGACGGTACTGGCGACCGCTCTCAGCGTGTCCATCTACGTGCAGATATTCGCCGGGGAGCTTGGTGCGGCCGCTTCTTTGCTCGATGAGCAGAAGCTGGTCACCGAGGCGAGTGGGAGCCGGCTCGCGCCCCACGCGGCTCTGATCCTCGCGGCCTGGCGAGGCCGTGAGGCCGACCTTCAAGACTTGGTTGATGAAACGATCAAGGAGGTCGTACCACGGGGCGAGGGCATCGGCCTGAGCGCCACTCAGTGGGTGAGGGCGCTGCTTCATAACGGGCACGGGCAGTACGAGAGCGCCCTCGTCGCGGCGCAGCAACTGATGCAGCCCCCCAGGAGGTTCGACCAGGCGATCGGCTGGGCGCTGCCCGAACTGATCGAGGCAGCCGTCCGTACTGGGCAATCGGACATCGCGCGTGACGGGCTCGCCCAGCTTTCGGACATCACGCGTCCCGGGGCCACCGACTGGGGCTTGGGGCTCGAGGCGCGGTCTCGGGCACTGCTGAGCAAGCAAGAAGAGGCGGAGCCCCTATATAGGGATGCAATCGAGCGGCTCGGGCGGACGCGCATACGCGGAGAGCACGCTCGAGCGCATCTGCTCTATGGCGAGTGGCTGCGCCGCGAGAATCGCCGGGCCGAGGCGCGCGAGCAGTTGCGGACGGCGCATGAGATGTTCACCGAAATGGGGATGGAGGCGTTCGCCGAGCGTGCGCGCGGTGAGCTTCTCGCGGCAGGCCAGAGGGTGGATACGCCGACCCTTACGACGCGTGACGAGCTGACGGCACAAGAGCGGAAGATCGGCCAGTTGGCCCGTGACGGGCTCTCGAACCCGGCGATCGGTGCGCGGCTTTTCCTCAGCCCGAGAACCGTCGAGTGGCATCTGCGCAACGTGTTCATCAAGCTTGGGGTACGTTCCCGCCGGGAGCTCCCCGACGCGCTGACCAGCTCCGACCCTCAGCAAGTCAACGCCTGACATCAGGCGTCAGGAGCCGCCTTTGCGCACGCGCGGCCCGACGGACGGCCCCAACACGTCAAGGGAGCCGGCCCGTTCGGGGCGGAAAGTCGTCGTCGGCCCACCGCGATACGTGGTCGACATAGGACTTCGCCCGGGCCATCGCGTCGTGGTCAAAGCCCGCCAGTCGTGAGGCGATCTCGTCGACCTCCCGGTCAAGGTGGTCGTCGGCGATGGCTCGGTTGACGTAACCGTACTGCTCTGCGCGCGGTCCGTCGAAGTCGCGGCCGACAAGAAGGATCTCCAGTGCGCGGCCGCGACCGACTAGGCGGGTGAGCCGGGCAATCGGCCCGCCCGCGGCGACAACGCCCGTTCCGGTCTCGAACTGGCCGAGCAGAGTGTTCTCGCGCGAGGCGAACCGCAAGTCGCACGCGAGCGCAAACTCGCTACCCACTCCGCGGGCAATGCCGCGGATCAAGGCGATGCTGACCACCGGGGCACCGGAGAGACGTACGAGAAGATCCAGCCACACATGCATTCCCGTCGGACCGCACGGCAGCGCAGCGGTCCCGCGCGGGTTGTTCTCGCTGTTGTAGTGGGTAAGGAAAGAAATCAGGGTTGGCGCTGTCAAAGACGACGACGTTTAGGTTCGGATCCTGCTCGATCAGACCCACCAGCTCGGCGAGCTCTGCGATGGTCTCAGTAGTGACCGTGTTGATTGGAGGATTGTCGAATGTCACGCGGCAGTAGCCGCCGCTCAGGCGATCTACGCCCACGTGCGTCCAGGGCATAGCCCATGGTCAGATCCTCGGCCGTTGTTGGAAGGGTTCGCATCGAAACTGCTCACGGGGACCTCTTGAGGCTTGGATTGGCATGTTGTTGACTGACGAGCGTGACTGTGCTGCGGAGGCGGTGAGACTGTGCTCGCGCTCGCCGGTGACCATCTACGCCGCGGACGAGCCTCGCCGGTGGCGATCCACGCCGAGCGGAGGAATATGCAGCTGCTCGAACATCGTCCCTGCTACCGCAGCGTCCGGAACGCCGCGCGGACCTCTTCTGAGAAGAGCTGCGGCTCTTGCCAGGCGGCGAAGTGTCCGCCGCGGTCGACCTCGTTGAAGTAGATGAGGTTGGGGTACCCGCGCTCGGCCCAGCTCCGCGGCGCGTGATAGAGCTCCTTCGGAAACACCGTCACCGCGGCCGGAACGGACACGCCCTTGGCGTCGAAGAAGCCAAACGCGTTCTCATGGTAGAGACGAGCTGACGAGACGCCCGTGTTTGCCAGCCACGCCAGCGTGATGTTGTCGAGCACCTCATCTCGCGTCAGGTTGCCGACGGGCTGTCCGTCGACGAAGGCGCTGGTGATGTCCAGGTAGCTCTGGGCGTCGTGGTCCAGGATCCAAGCGGCCAGCCCGGCGGGCGAGTCGGCGATCCCGTAAAGCGTCTGCGGATGCAGGAGCATCTGGACGCCGTAGGCGATTCCCTTCGTATACACGTAGGCGACCTGCTCGTAGCAGCGCAGCTCCTCGGCCGAGAGACCGTCCGGCGCCGGCTCGGCCACAACGGGCGCGAAGCGTGCTGCGATCTCGGGCGGGAGAACCCCCGGCATGTTCGAGTGGATGGCGACCAGCTCCGGAGGTGCCTGTACGCCCATCAGATCCACGATGACCGCGCCCCAGTCGCCGCCCTGCGCCACGAAGCGCGTGTAGCCCAGGCGCTTCATCAGCTCCACCGACGCACTCGCGACGTGGTCGGGGCCCCAGCCGCTCGTCGTCGGCTTGCCGGAGAACCCGTAGCCCGGGATCGACGGGATCACGACATCGAACGCGTCCTCAGCGGTACCGCCGTGGGCCGTCGGGTCGGTGAGCGGGCCGACGACGTTCAACATCTCGACGACCGCCCGGGCCAGCCGTGGATGAGGATCACCGGCAACGCGTTCTGGTGACGCGACTTGACGTGGATGAAATGAATGTCGAGATCGTCGATCTCGGTCAGGAACTGCGGCAGCGCGTTCAGCCGCGTCTGCACCCTCCGAAGGTCGTACTCGGTGCCCCAGTAGCGCACGAGCGCTTCCATCGTTGCCAACTGCACGCCTTGCGGCGGAACCTTGTCTCCCAACGGATGCACGATGGGATCCTCGGCGGGCTCCCGCTCCGGGAAACGGGTCGCGGCGATGCGCTTACGCAGATCCTCAATCTCCGCCTCAGGGATCTCGACCGTAAACGGCCGGACCACCGTCGCGCCCGCTGACCTCTCGGTGGTGACAGCCATGTGAGTCCTCCTTAATGGGTTGATGATGACGTCGCCAGCCTGAACGCATCGTCCGAAGAGCGCACCCGTCGAGACCCTGGGTTTCGCTCACGGGGGTTTGCTCCATGTTCATCCCCGCGTCTCCCGACCCTACGGTTCGCGGGCAGGTGCGCGGAGCTGCAGTACGGGGCGGCCGACTCTTCGAAGTGGTGACGGCCTCTCCCCAGGGTCCCAACCGAGGGAGTACACGGGCGCAGACTCGGCCGGATTGCGGGACTCTGCCCCCCAGCAATAGTCAATCGGGAGTTAGGGGTGAGAAGAGATCGCGGCTCGGATCGCGGGGCCGAGGACGGGAGGACAGCTGAACGCCCGCCCCACATGACTACCGGCGAGGCTCGTCCTTCGCCGGGGCGGCCGAGTGGTTCATATCAGAGCCACTCGGCCCCGGCCGAGCTCCGCGGCCACGTCGTGTTGGTGAGCTTCTGGACGCTCACGTGCATCAACTGGCTGCGCCAGGAGCCCCACGTCCCAGCGTGGTCGCAGGCCTACCGGGACGACCGGCTGATCGTCATCGGAGTCCACACCCGCTGGTTCTCCTTCGAGCACGAGAGCGGCCACCTTCGGCAGGCAACGAAGGAGGATCGAGTACCCGAGTGGACGTCGGGGCAGTCTCGCGAAATGTAGACTGGGCGGCTGACGATGGGCGGCGGTTTCCCCGACCCGGTGCAGCACGCTAGCCTGCGGGGGCGAGCCGAGGAGTGCGCGTCGCTCGATGGTTTCGTGAGCGCGGTCCGTGGCGGCGAGAGCCGGGCCCTGGTTGTGCGGGGTGAGGCCGGAATCGGGAAGACGGCGCTGCTGGAGTACCTGATCGCGTCGGCATCGAATCATGACGGTTTTGCGCGCGATTGGGGTGGAATCGGATATGGAGCTGGCCTACGCCGGTCTGCACCAGTTGTGCGCGCCGCTGCTTGACCGGCTTGGGAGGTTGCCCGGACCGCAGCGACAGGCGCTTGAGATCGTGTTCGGGCTGAGCACCGGGGCGGCCCCGGATCGGTTTCTCGTCGGCTTGGGGCTCTTGAGTTTGCTCTCCGAGGTGGCGGATGAGCGGCCGCTGTTGTGTGTCGTTGATGACGCACAGTGGCTAGATCAGGTCTCCGCGCTGACGCTGGCGTTTGTCGCTCGTCGTCTGCTGGCGGAGCCGGTCGGGATCCTCTTTGCCGCGCGGGAACCGGCGGAGGAGCTTCGGCATTTGCCTGAGTTGGAGGTGCTTGGCTTGCGCAATGGTGACGCCCGGGCGCTGCTGGGCTCGGCCGTGCGGTTCGTTTTGGATGCGCGCGTGCGCGACCGGATCGTGGCGGAGATGCGGGGCAATCCGCTGGCGTTGATCGAGCTGCCACGCGGGTTGACGGCCACGGAGTTGGCTGGTGGTTTTGGCCTGCTGGCGGCTCAGGCGCTCACAGGACAGATCGAGAAGAGCTTCGTTCGACGACTCGTGGAGCTTCCCGACGACGCGCGCACGCTGTTGTTGGTGGCGGCGGCGGAGCCGCTCGGCGATCCGGTGCTGCTGTGGCGCGCGGCCGAGCGGCTCGGGATCAGCCCGGCGGCCGCGGATGGCCTGGAGGCGGACGGGCTGCTCGCTCTCGGGGAGCAGGGTGACGTTTCGCCATCCGCTGGTGCGTTCGGCGGTGTACCGATCGGCGGCGCCGGGTGCGCGTCGGGGAGCGCATCTGGCGTTGGCGGAGGCGACCGATCGCGACGCCGACCCGGACCGGCGTGCCTGGCATCTTGCCGCGGCGGCACCGGGCCCAGATGAGAAGGTTGCCCTGGAGGTCGAGCGCTCGGCGGGCCGGGCGCAGGCGCGCGGCGGGCTCGCCGCCGCCGCGGCGTTGCTGCAACGCGCGGTCGCTCTAACCCCCGAGCGCGCAGAGCGGTCCGAGCGCGCGCTGGCCGCGGCGCAGGCAAGCGTGCAGGCCAGCGCACTCGATGCGGCGCGGGGGCTACTGGCCGCCGCTGAGGACGGGCCGCTGGATGAGCTTCAGCGCGCCCGAGTGGACCTGCTGCGCGGGCAGACCGCGTTTGCCGCCAGTTTCGGCAATGAGGCGCCGTCGCTGCTGCTGAAGGCGGCCAGGCGGTTCGAGCCGCTCGACCCTGACTTGGCTCGAGACACCTATCTGGACGCGTGGGGCGCGGCGCTGCTCGCGGGAGCCGTCTAGCAGACGGGGCCAGTCTTGTGGAGGTCTCGCGGGCCGCCGTTGCGCCACCGACCGGCGAATCCATCGCGTGCGTCCGATCTGCTACTGGATGGTCTCGCGCTTTTGATCACCGAGGGACGGGCCGCAGCGGCGCCGACACTGAAGCGGGCAGTGGGCGCCTTTGCCGGCGACGAGATCTCAAGAGAGGAACGGATCCGGCGGGGCTGGCCGGCCACGGCCGCCGCCATCGTGCTGTGGGACTTCGACGCGTGGCGTGGAATCGTCGGCCGGGGGGTCCAGCTCGCCCGCGACGCGGGCGAGCTCGCGCTGCTTCCGATAGTTCTGACGAGCCAGTGCATGTGCGCCGCGGGGGAGGGAGAGTTTCGGACCGCCGGTTTGCTGATCGCGGAGGCCGACGCGGTCGCGGAGGCTACCGAGACTCGCATCGCGCCATACGCCACCCTGCTGCTTAGTGCTCTTCGGGGCCGCGAGGCGGAAGCCTCCGAGTTGATCGCGGCGAGGTCTCAACAATGCAACGGCCGAGGGCCAGGGACCCGGGGTGCAACACGCGAAGTGGGTCGCCGCGATCCTCTACAACGGCCTCGGCCGCTACGAGGAGGCGCTGGCAGCGGCCCATGAGGCGAGCGAGATTCTCCCCGAGCTCTACGTCTCAACCTGGGCCTTGCCTGAGCTGATCGAGGCGGCCACCGAGGACCGGAGAGATGGCTCGCGCCGTCGAGGCGCTACAGCGGCTGGTGGCCGAGACGTGCGTGGCTGACAGCGATTGGGGGTTGGGGATCCAGGCGCGGGCGCGCGCCCTGGTGAGCGAGGGTGAGGAGGCTGAGCGCTCCTACCGGGAGGCGATCGAGCGGCTGGGCCGCACGCGCTTGCGGCCGGAGCTCGCGCGCGCACACCTGCTCTACGGGGAGTGGCTACGCCGCCAGCGACGCCGGGTCGACGCGCGCGCGGAGCTGCGGACGGCGCTACGAACAGTTCACGGCGATCGGGATGGAGGCGTTCGCCGAGCGCGCACGCAAAGAGCTGCTGGCGACGGGTGAGACGGTACGCAAGCACAGCGTGGAGACGCGCGACGATCTGACCGCCCAAGAGGGCCAGATCGCCCGGCTTGCCCGCGATGGGCTATCGAACCCAGAGATCGGTGCGCGGCTGTTCCTCAGTCCGCGCACCGTCGAATGGCACCTGCGAAACGTGTTCACCAAACTCGGGATCCGCTCCCGACGCGACCTTGCCGGCGCCCTCCCGAGCTCCGATCCACTGCCGGGCTCCCTATGATCTCAAACGTAGGTGACCGCGGAACCCGGCAGGCAGCGCGCCGGCACAGAGATGCCGCACCGCGTCACGCAGGCAGACCTCGCGAGCGAGTGCGGCCGGAGGTTGCCTTTGGGTGTTTGGGGTCCCTCAACCGCCGATGATCAAGCCGTTCGCGAATCGCGCAACCTCCGGTGGGCGTTGGTCCGGGTTGAAGGTGGCGCGAATGAGATGTTCGCACTCGAAAACGCCGCCCGCGCATTTTGCCCAAAGCGCCGGGTACTGACGCCCGTACCAGGTCATACGCCAACCCGGCACGGTCCACGAGCACACGCTCCAGATCACATTCCTCGACCGCGGCGCCGAGGCGTACGTATTCACGTTCGGCTAGCCGCAGTACTCCGTCACCACACGAACACCGATCGAGGTCTTCCCTCACGCCACCAGGAGGTAGCCATGAGCGCCACCGAAGCGCCCGAGCCTGCCCCATTCATCGACTACGAGAACCTGCCCGCCCCAACCACGGGCATCCTCGTCACCCATTTCATCACCGTACGAAGCGTTGCCCGCTCTCGCGCGTTCTACTCCGAGGTGCTCGGCGGCCAGGTCGTGCTCGAGGAGAACCCGTGCATCGTCAAGCTCGCCAACTCATGGGTGCTGATGAACCCCGGCGGTCCCCCCACCCCCGACAAGCCCGACATCACGGTCGTCAACCACGAGCCCGGGAACACGGTCTCGAGCTTCATGAACCTGCGCGTCGCCGACATCCAGGTGTGCTATGAGCAATGGAGCGCCAAGGGGGCCGAGTTCGTCACACCACCGATCGATCGCGGGGCTGAGATCCGCTGCTACATGCGGGACCCCGACGGCTACATGATCGAAGTTGGCCAGGCCACCGGAGTGCTCCAAGGAGAGCTCGCCAAGAAGCGACCTGAAGACCTGCCCGGCTAACGGCGGCGGGATGACGATGACGTAGCGACGGCGACCGCGGCCGTCGCTATGGCCAAAACGAAGTTCTGGGAGACGTGTCGAGCTAGGCTGATCAGCCAGCGGCGCAGCCAGCCTACTTTGCCTCGGTGGCGCGATGCACCGATGCTTTTGCTCGAAGCTCGATCCGCGGCAAGGGAGCGGACGAGTCCCGAGTGCCGTCGCCCGCCGCAGGCGAGTGCTCCATGTCAACGGCCATCTGTTTCTGTGTCAATGGCCATCTCTTTCTCCCCGGCTGCGGCCGTTAGATCTCCCCACTGGTGGCCGTGTCTTCTCCCCACTGGTGGCCGTTAGATCTCCCCACCGTGGGGTTGTGGCTGGGGGTTAGTTCAGGGGCTTTACCCCCTTGCCGGCTGTGGCTTGGGCGAGGCGGTAGCTGTCCTGGCCTTCGGTGATCAGGACGTGGGCGTGGTGCAGGAGTCGGTCGACGGTCGCGGTCGCGATGCTTTTGGGCATTAGCTCGTCGAATCCGGACGGATGGATGTTGGAGCTGATCGCGATCGATCGTTTCTCGTATGCGGCGTCGATCACTCTGAATAGCGCCTCGGCGGCGTCGGCGGACACCGGGAGCAGGCCGACGTCATCGATCACGACGAGATCGGCGCGGATCAGTTTGGCGATCGCTTTGCCGACTGAGTCGTCGGCGCGGTGGCGGCGCAGTAGCTGCGCGAGCGTTTCGAGGGTGTGCCAGGCAACGGTCTTGCCGTTGTCGATCGCGAGGTGGCCGAGCGCTTCGACCAGGTGGCTCTTGCCGGTCCCGGATGGGCCACACACGACGAGGACTTCGGCGCGGTCGATCCACTCGAGCGTCCGCAGCGCGCGCTGGGTCTTGGCCGGGATCGCCGAGCGGTCCGCTTCCCAGGCGTCGAACGTCTTGCCGGCGGGTAGCCCGGACGCGCGTCGGCGCATCCGGATGGTGGCCTGGTCGCGGCCGGCGGCCTCCTCTGAGAGCAGCACGCGCAGCACCTCGGCGTGTTCCCAGCGTTGCGCGGTCGCGGTCGCGATCACCTCGGGCGCTGCGTTGCGGACGTATGGCAGGCGCAGCCGGCGCAACAGGCGCTCCAGCTCGTCGGGCAGCGGCGGCGGAGCGGGTGGCTTGACGGTCATGGATGCGTCCTCTGGCGGTCAGCTTGCTCGGCGAGCTCGAGCAGACAGAACGCGAGCTCGCGTGCTTGGCAGGCCAAAAGCGCGATCCCGACCGGCTCACGCGCGCTGCCGGGCTCATCGACGAGGATGACCGACACGTCCTGCAGGCGGCCGCCGCCCTTGAGCGGGTCGGACATCTCGGGATCGATCAGCGCCCTGATCTGGTCGTAGTAGACGGTCATTTGCCGAACCCCTCCCAGCTGCGGGTCGAGCGCTGCAGCGAGCAGTCCTCAGACGCGCGTCTGGGCAGCGGGATCACGGTTGCCTGCTGCTGGTGGGCGATGACGCTGGCCAGATCACCGTCGTCGAACCGCTCTGAGCGCGCGCATATCGCCAGGGCTTCGGACACCTGCCCGGGTCCGTGGAGCTTTGAGAGATCGACCGCTTCGGCCATCTTGCGCCGGATCCGCTGCGCGCCGAGGGCAGCGGCCCTGGTCAGCCACTGGTGCGCGCCCTCCCCGATCTGCAGGAACTCTCGCTCCTCGCCCGATCGGGCGCGGGGCTTGCGCTCCAGCGCGCCGGCCGGCCGGGGCGGATAGTGCTCGTCGTTGATCGAAGGTCGCCCCGGCGTCGTGAGCTGATGGCGGGCGACCTCCCGCGGGCCCGCCACTGGATCGACGTGGACGATGATCAACTGCTGGCCGTCGGTTCTCACCCACACCCGTTCATCGATCAGCTCGTGCGGCACGGAGTAGATCGCCGAGCCGACCGAGACCGTGGATTGGCGGTCGACCTTGCGGGTCTGCCCGAAGCACAACGTGTGCGGCAGCCTGGGCACCCGGTGAAGGTGCTCGTGCTCCTCGGCCAGGCGCATGACCGGCGGCTGCCGGGTCACGCGGTGCGCGCGCGTGTTGACCTCAGCCATGAACCGCTCGCACGCCGCCTCGAGCGCCTGCCAGTCCTCGTACTCCTCGCGCAGGTTGTGATCGGTCGGCACCAGATCGGCCTTGGCGACCTTGACCGTCGACTCGCTGCCGCCCTTGCTCTCCGGGTCGGCGGGCTCGCAGGTGTGGATCGTCAGCCCGTAATGGCGGGAGACCTCAACCATCGTCGGGTTGCGGACAGGGATCCCGCACACATGCTCGACCGTGACCGTCTTCTCGTTATCCGTGAGCGCGTACGTCGGGATCCCGTCCAGGCGCCGCAGCGTCCGATCCAAACCGATCACCACCGACGCCATCGTCTTGTCGCGCAACGGCACCACCACCCGATAGCGCGACCACGCCAGCCAGGCGCAGAACAACACCGTCGCACGACTCTCGACGACCGGCCCGTCCCCGTAATCCCACTGCATCCACAACCCCGGATGCAGGATCCACGGCCTGGTCCGCCGCCCATGCCGCTGACGCCAGCGACGCTTGGCCTCGGCAACCGCCCGCCGTGTCGTGCGATACGACCCCTCATACCCCATCGCGACCAGCACGTCATGCACCCGATCAGCTCGCACCTTCGCGTGCGAGCGACCCACCAACTCCTCCACCTTCCCAGCGAACGGCTCGACCATCACCAACGCCGGCCGGGCAGCCCGACCAGGCAGCCGCTCACCAGCCTGCTCGCGAACCTCAACCCAATGCTTCACCGTCTTGTGATCACAACCCGACAACGCAGCCGCGCCGCGCAGCGAGCCCGTCAAGTCGTACGCCTCAAGAATCTCCATCGCTTCCTCCGGTCTCTTCACGATCGCCCTCCTCAGGCCACGCGTCGACAACAACGCGCGCCGGAGTACCGGCACCTCAGGACAGAACCGTGGGGAGAACAAACGGCCACCCATGGGGAGAACTGGTGGCCACCAGCGGGGAGATTCAGTGGCCGCCTACGGGGAGGTTCTCATGGCCACCGTCATTTCTGCCGGGTAGCCGGCGGGAATTTCACCCGCCGGCCCCCACAGATCCGCACGTGAGCCTCTCGACTCATACGGCTCGTGCCGTCTGGCTGTAGGACGCGGCTCCGCAGTACCGCCAGTGCACGAACAGCTCAGGGTTCCGTGTTCGGAGGCCCTGTAGCCACGCTCGTGTCCTCTTGGGGCTGCGTGCCAGTCGTTTGTATTTCCACCGCGCCCAGCGCTCCAGATGGTGATCGAGGCGCTGGCAGAGTGGGATCACCGCGGTCGGGTAGAACGCGGTGAAGTAGCCGAGCCAGCCCCGCAGCACGAGATTGATCCCGGCTGCGAGGTCGGCGAGGTCGAGGGTGGTGCGCCGATGCAGCCGCCAGGACGCGACTCGGCGGCTCATCATCGTCAGCTTCTCCGGGGACACCGCCGGTAGGAAGCCGGTGAAGACTTCCCCCGTGCGTTGGTTGTATGCCTTCCGAGGCCGGAACGTGTAGCCGCAGAACGTGAACGAGATCTCCTCGTAGGTTCCGCGACGCCTGCTGTCCTTGCAGTACACGATCCGCGTCTTGTCCGGGTGGAGCTCCAACCCGACCTTGACGAGCCGACGCGCGACCGCGTCCCGCACGAAGCGGGCTTGCGATTCGCTGACGCAATGGATCACCGCATCGTCCGCGAAGCGCTCGAACTGGACGGTCGGGAACGTCCGTTCCATCCAGGCATCGAGCCCGTAGTGCAGAAACAAGTTGGCGAGGCATGGGGAGATCGGGCTGCCTTGCGCCGTGCCCTTGGCCCTCGGGACCAGGGTTCCGTCAGGCTTCTGCATCGGGGCCTTCAGCCAGCGCTCCACATACAGCACGATCCATTTCTGGTCGGTGTGGTGCGCGACCGCCTTCAGCATGAGGTCCCACGGAACGGAGTCAAAGGAAGACACGACACACTGCCCACCTCGATGGCTTTCCGGCGACGGTGCGGATCGTCCGGCGGGCGCATGCGTGGGAGGGCCGCTCGTTTGAGTTGAGGGGCTGGATGCGCCGGCGGGGTCGGCTCGAGCTGATCTTGGTGCTGCCGGACGGCAGCACGCTGCTGGTGCCCGCTGTGTGGACGGACTTGCAGGCTCGGCCGGAGCCGGTGGAGGCGGGGACGCTGGCGTCGCTTGATGATCTGCTGGTCGCGCGGCGGATCCTGGAGCCGCTGCTTGAGCGTGCTGTCCTGGCCGAGCGGGATGATCCGCGGTCGAGGACTGATCGTGCAGCTGCGTCTGGAGTTGGCCGAGAGCCCGGCGCCCGCGGTGGCGTTGTGGGAGTTGGTCGGCGAGCAGCAGCGCCAGGCGGCGATGGCGCTGCTGGCCGCGCTGATCGCGCGGAGTGTCGCGCCCGAGGCGGTGAGCGATGACCGAGCATCGCTGGGAGGCGCGGGCGCGTCTGGAGGACGGGATGACTGAAGGGCGGGTCGGCGGCGGCTTGCTGCAGCTGGTCACGGTCTGCTTGAGCGACGACGGCGCAGGCGAGTGTCCTGACCCCGGAGGATCGGTCCGGCCCTTGTGAGAGTTTCTCGCGCCCTGGATGATGGGCGAGGAAGGAACGATCACGTGAAGCGACGCAGGAACACCCCGGAGCAGATCATCCGCAAGCTGCGCGAGGCCGACCGGCTGCTGGGCGAGGGCAAGACGATCCCTGAGGTCGCGAAGGCGCTGGAGGTGTCTGAGGCGACTTATCACCGGTGGCGCAACCAGTACGGGGGGATGAAGGCCGATGACGTCAAGCGGCTCAAGGAGCTTGAGCGCGAGAACGCATCGCTGAAGGCGATCGTGGCCGATCAGGCGCTCGAGGTGCGGGCGTTGAAGGAGATCTCCCGGGGAAACTGGTAGGCCCAGCCCGTCGGCGCCAGGCGGTCGCGATGCTTCGCGACCGTCTTGGCGTCAGCGAGCGCTGGGCCTGCCGGGTGGTCGGTCAGCATCGCTCCACGCAGCGGCATGAGCCCGTGCGGGCCGCCGACGACGCCGCGTTGCGCGGCGAGCTGCGGCAGTTCTCCGTCGGCCGGCCGCGATGGGGGTATCGTCGCGCGCATCATCACCTGCGCGAGCTGGGCTGGGATGTGAACCGCAAGCGGGTGCAGCGGCTATGGCGGGAGGAAGGGCTGCGGGTGCCAGTCCGTCGGCGGAAGCGCCGGCGCCTCGGCGACTCGACCGTCCCCGCGCAGCGGCTGCGGGCCGAGCGGCCCAATCAGGTGTGGGCGTTCGATTTTCAGTTCGACCAGACCGCCGACGGCAGGGTGATCAAGCTCCTGAACATCGTCGACGAGTTCACCCGCGAAGCGCTGGTGATGCTGGTGCAACGCAGCATCGACGCCGAGCGGACCGTCGAGGTTCTGGAGCGTCTGGTCACCGGCCGTGGCGCCCCGGAGTACCTACGCTGCGACAACGGCCCGGAGATGACCGCCCACGCGCTTGAGGACTGGTGTGTCCTGAGCGGGACGGGAACGGTGTACATCGAGCCCGGCTCGCCGTGGCAGAACCCCTACGTCGAGAGCTTCCACTCCCGCGTGCGTGACGAGCTGCTGGACGTTGAGGAGTTCTCCTGCCTGGCCGAGGCGCGGGTGGTGATCGGCGACTGGCGCGAGGACTACAACCAACGGCGTCCCCACAGCTCGCTTGGGATGCGCTCCCCGGCCGCGTTCGCCGCGACCCTGGCCGCGGCCGCCGAGCCGATGGCCATAACCACGTGACACCTTTCGGGGGGGGTCCCACGCGGCGCGCGCCGCGGCTATCGCCGTTCAGGCACTCGCCCTCGGGCTCGGCCTTCACGACGACAGCCGCGGCCACAGCCCCGGCTGTCCGTCTGGCCGTAGCGCTACGTTCCCCTGCGTCACATCCACCACCCTCTCACTCGTGGTGGACCGACAAACGGGGTCCGGTCACGAGCTCAGCGACGAGCTCGGTCGACCGGTCAAGCGCGCGCCGGTAGTCTCGCACCTGCGCCCGGAAGAGGCGCGCGAGCTCGCGTTCTGTCTGCTGGAGCTGGCTGAGGTGGCCGATCGCAGATCGGAGTTGTGCGAGTGAACGAGCGGCAGAAGTTGACCTCCTCGCATCTGCGCCGTCAGGCGTTCGTGTATCTGCGCCAGTCCTCCCAAGCGCAGCTTGAGCGCAACGTCGAGTCCACGCAGCGGCAGTATGCGCTGGTCGAGCGCGCGATCGAGCTCGGGTTCTGTCGCGAGCAGGTCGTGGTGATCGACGAGGACCTCGGGATCTCCGGCTCGGGGATCGCCGAGCGCACCGGGTTCGCCCGCTTGGCGGCGGAGGTCGCGCTCGGTCACGCCGGGCTGGTGCTCGGCTTGGAGGTCTCCAGGCTGGCGCGCAACGAACGTTGATTGGTATCGGCTGTTGGATTTGTGCGGGGTGACTGACACAGTGATAGGTGACGCTGACGGCCTGTATCACCTCGGGCTCGTTCAACGACCGGCTGCTGTTGGGGTTATCTGTACCTGATTTTCGCCCGTCTTTGACGTCGTCAACGAGCGCTTGAGCGCCGCTTCTTCGTCGTTGTCGGCGCGTTATCTGGTCGTGTCCGACGACGTCGCTAGCGTCCGCGGCGATAGGTCAAGGACGATCGAAGGCGGTGGGCGGAGTGCGGGTTCAGGCCGTGGTGCTGGCGGGCGGTGGGCGGACGTGGACGGTGCTGGGCGATGACCACATGCCGGTGGGGCCGATCGAGGAGTTCTTGGAGCATCATCGCGTTCTGGGCTCCTCGCCGAACACTGTGCGCTCGTATGCGAAGGGGCTTGAGCTGTGGTGGGCTCATCTGGCTCGGGAGGGCGTGGGCTGGGAGGACCCGTCGGTCGGGACGCTGCGCGCGTTTGTGACCTGGCTGCGCACGGGGCTGGCGTCGGCGGTCGTGTCGATCGTTCCAGAGGCCGAGACGCGCGGGCCGGCGGAGGCGACGGTGCAGGCGCGCCTGGCGGCGGTGGTGTCGTTCTATCGCTTCCAGCACGAGGTGCATGGCCGCGGCGCGGCGCTGGCGCGAGCGTCGGTGCGTCAGGTGCGGCGGGGTCGCTACCGCCCGATGCTGGCGCATCTGGAGGGCCGCCGGGAGGGGCGCGCGAGCCCGCTTCGGCTGCGCACCCCGGCGTCTGGCCCGCCGCCGGTGCTGACCCCGGCCCAGGTCGGGGCGATCCTTGAGAGCTGCGCGTGCTTTGAGCGCGAGCGGGGCGAGTGGTGTGGGTCCCTGCGCGACCGGCTGCTGTTTGAAACGCTGGCTGAGACCGGCGTGCGCCTGGGCGAGGCGCTGTGTCTTGCGCACGCCGACTGGCACGTGGGCCGCGGCCAGACGCCGCTGATCGAGGTCGTGCCCCGCGAGCATCCACACGGGCAGCGCACTAAGGGCGGGCGGCCGCGGCGGATCTACGTGTCTGACACGTTGGAGCGGCTGTACTCGGACTACCTGTGGCTGCTGGCCGACTTGGCGGATCAGGCGGGGCGGGCGCTGGCCGACGACTGGTTTGTGTTCGTGAACCTTCAGCGTGAGCCGCGGTTTGCGCCGATGCGGCCCGAGAGCGTTTACTCGCTTCTCGGTCGTCTGCGTCGCCGGCTCGGCGACGCGGTGCCGGACGGCTTCACGCCACACTGGTTTCGCCACACGCACGCGACCGCGCTGCTTCTGGCCGGGGTGCCTGAGCACGTGGTGATGCGGCGGCTGGGCCATGCTGACATCCAGACCACGATCGACCTCTACGGCTGGGTGACCGAAGACGCCGAGCTGCGCGCGGTGGCCGGCTGGAGGGCCTTCTGCGAGGGCTGGAGGCTTGGCGATGGATGACCGCCTGCACCCATCGCGAACGCCGAGCGGGTTCTCGCCCGAGATGGCCACGGCGATCGGCGAGCAGGTCGCGATCGAGTTCGCGCTCTCGGCGGGGGTGATCGACTTCACCGAGCCGCCGTTCTCGGAGGTGACCTACGCGTATCGGGCCCGGCCGGCTGCGCGCATCGCGCTTGACGGGCTGCCGGAGTCCATGCGCCATGAGCTTTCGTGGTGGCTTTGGTCGCTTCATGTCGGCGGGGAGCGGGTCAACTCCTGGTCGCTGCTGGGTTGGGTGAGGCTGGCCGCGACGCTGGCGGCCGATCCCGCGCGCGAGGTCTGCTCGTTCGCCGACCTGACGGTCGAGGAGTGGATTTTGGCCGGGCGGCGGCAGTTCTATGACCGTCACGGCCGCCTGCCGGGCGCGTGGTTTGAACACAACCACCGGGCGGCGATCGCGCGGCTGTGCGCCGCGGTCCAGCGCGCCTATGGCGCGGGCCGGTGGTGGCGGTCAGATGTGTGGGAGCCGCGACGCGACCCGCGGATCCCGCTACGCGAGCACGAGGCGCTGGGCAACTACAGGCTGCGCTTCGCCGAGATCAAGCAACCGTGGCTGCGCGAGGCGATCAAGTGGTTCTTCGCCTGCGCGCTGGAGCAGGGCGTGCTGGCGTGGCCCACGCTGCCCGGCTACCGCACCTACCTGGGAAGCTACTTCTCGCAGTTCCTGATCGAAGCCGGGATCGACGATCCGCGTCTGGCGTGCTCGGAGACCGAGCTACGCGGCGTCGCGCTCTCCCTGCTGTCGTATCTGCGCGGCCGCCGCGGCCGCGGCGGCCGGCCGCTGTCTGGCACGAGCGTCGGTCTTGCCCAGAGCGCGGTTCAGGGGCTCTACCTGTTCATGGCCGACCACCGGCACGAGGCCGCGAAGGCGCTCGGCGAGCCGCGGTGGGTCGAGCTGACCGACGCGCACGCGCGGCTGTGGCGGGCGGGCGAGTTCGTCCGCCGTGATCGTGGCACCGGCCCGGCCGACTACATCGATCCCGAGGCGCTCGCTCGGATCGTCAGCCACCTGGACATCCTCGCGCTGGGTCGCGATCAGACCGAGACTGTGGTCGTCGGCGGGGAGCGGCGCGAGGTTCAAGGGCGCGGCGACCCGCAAGCGATGCGCGCGTTCCTGTTGGAGGTGCTGACCGGCCGGCGGATCAACGAGATCCTGCTGATCGACCCCGAGCCGCTGATCCCGCTGCCCGGGATCGACACCCGCAACGACAGCGACCCCGACGCGTTGGTCGCCCGGCTGCGCTACCGCCAGACAAAGATCGACGGAGCGCCCGACACGATCCTGGTCGAGCGCGAGGTCGTGAACATCGTCTGCGAGCAGCAGCGCTGGCTGCGGGAGCATCTGGCCGCGATCAACCCGGCTTCGCCGCCTGAGCCGCGGTATCTGTTCGTTGCCTGGCAGTCCAACCGCAGGGGCACGCAGCCCTATAGCGCGCACACGCTGCGCGACCGGCTGCACGGGCTCGCGCGGGAGCTTCAGATCCGCGACGAGCACGGCCGGCTGGTCGACTTTCAGCGCACCCACCGGATGCGCCACACCCGCGCGACCGAACTGCTCAACCGCGGCGCGCCGATCCACGTCGTGCAGCGCTACCTCGGCCACCTGTCACCCGAGATGACGATGCGCTACGCCGCGACGCTACCCAAGACCCACGAGCGGGAGTTCTTGCGCTTCAAAAAGCTCGGTCGCGACGGCCGCGAGCTGGGTCTGGACCCCGCCGACATCTACGAGATGGTGCAGCTGTCGCGCCACACCGACCGGATCCTGCCCAACGGCGTGTGCCTGCTGCCGCCGGTCAAGCGCTGCGAGCGCGGCAACGCGTGCCTGACCTGCGATCACTTCGCCACCGACGCGCGCCACCTGCCCGAGCTCGAGGTTCAGCTGGCCGAGACCGACGCACTGATCGAGCGCCGCCGTGCCCAGCACCTGCAGCGCACCGGCCGCCAGATGACCGATGACAACGTGTGGCTTGAGCAGCGCCTGGCCGAGAGCCGCTCGCTCGTGTCGATCGTCGCCGCGTTGCAGGCCGCCGAGGAGGGTCAGGCGGTGCGTGGCGCGGGGGTCGCCGGCAGGGCCAGCCAGCCACCCGAGACAGGCGGCGAAGACCAAAGGCGGCCTGGTGAGCTCTGAGCGCCGTGCCGAGGTGCTGCGCCAGGCCGCGCAGACCAAGCACGCCGCCGCGACCAAGCGCGCCGAGGTCGCGCTGCGCAAGCTGATCAAGTCCGGCGCGCAGATCAACTTCCGCGCGGTCGCGACGGCCGCCGGGGTGTCGGTCGACTTCCTCTACCGCCACCCCGAGCTACGTCACCGGATCGAGCACCTGCGCGACCGCCAGAACAGCGCGCCCGCGCCAGCAGCCGCCACCGCGCAGCCCGGCCCTGATGCGCGCGGCGTCGTCGTCGCGCTTACCGCCAGGCTTCGCGAGGCCCGCGGCGAGGTCGCCGAGCTCAAGGCGCAGCTGGCCACCGCGCACGGCGAACTGCTTGCGCTGCGCCGCCAGCTCCCCCAAGCCCTCCGCTCAGCCGACAAGGAGCCGTGACCTGTGACAGACCAGACCCCCAGCAACGTCATCGCGCTGCACCCCGCGGCCGAGGACTGGCCCGCCCCGCCGCGCCCGACGGCGTTCACCGGGCTGGCGGGTGAGATCGCGCGGGCGATCGAGCCCCACAGCGAGTCAGACCCGCTGGCGATCCTGGCCCAGCTACTGGTCTGCTTCGGCTCGGTGATCGGCCGCGGGGCGCACTACGCAGTCGAAGCCACCGAGCATCACGCAAACGAGTTCGTCCTGTTGATCGGACCCAGCGCCAAGGCCCGCAAGGGCAGTTCGTGGGATCACGTGCAGCGGCTCTTCGCCGAGGTCGACCCAGACTGGGTCGAGCGGCGGATCGTGTCAGGTCTCTCCAGTGGAGAGGGTGTCATCTGGTCAGTGCGCGACCCCGACACCACCACCGGCGTCCGCGCCCGCGCGCAAGACGACCAGGACAGTCAGGACAAGCGACTGCTGGTGCTCGAGGCCGAATTTGCCTCGGTCCTCAAGATGGTCGCCCGCGACGGCAACACGCTTTCGCCCATAGTTCGCTGTGCCTGGGATGGAAAGCCACTACAGGCGCTGACCAAGAACAGCCCGGCCCGCGCGACGGGTGCACATATCTCGATCGTTGGACATGTCACAGCCGATGAACTCGTCAGACTCTTGAACGCGACCGAGGCCGCCAACGGCTTCCTGAACAGGTACCTGCTGTTCATGGTGCGCCGCTCAAAGCTGCTGCCGGAAGGAGGCAGCATCGATGAGGTCGACTGGCAGCCACTGCTCCGCAGGCTTCGCGCCGCGATCGACACTGCACGGCGCCGTGGCCGCCTGGGCTTCGACGAGCATGCCCGCCGGAGCTGGTGGGAGCTCTACCCCCAGCTGACCGAGCCCCAGGATGGGCTGGCCGGCGCCGTGTGCGCCCGCGCCGAGGCGCACGTCGTGCGCCTCGCGCTCCTATACGCACTGCTCGACCAGGCCGACAAGATCGGGCTGCCACACCTCGACGCGGCGCTCGGCCTGTGGGAGTACGCCGCCGCCTCCGCCCGCTGGGTGTTCGGCGACTCGCTCGGCGACCCCCTCGCCGACGAGATCTACCGCGCCCTGCTCGACGAGCCAGACGGTCTCACCCGCTCGCAGGTCCGCGACCTGTTCAGCCGAAACCGCCGCTCCAAAGACATCGCCCAAGCGCTGCAGCGGCTCGCCGCCACCGGTCGCGTCCACGCCGAGCGCCACCACCAGCGAGGACGCCCCGCCGAGCTGTGGCGCGCCCGCCACGACCAGCCAACCGGCTCCTGACCGCCCGCCGGCCCCACCGATTCCAGGACCTACGGTCGTGACTGGAGTTCGGTCGTTTATCGCGTATGGCGTTACAACGTTGCGGTCATATCTTCAACGATCTCAGCAGGGAAAAGCCGCGCGATCAGGCTCGACATACGGATAACTCGGGTTGAAGGGTCAGATGTCGGAGGCGGAGTTGCACATGATCACCTCGCGCTTGCAAGGCGCCAAACGCGCGGCAGCCGAGCGCGGCGAGCTTCGGTTTCCGCTGCCGGTCGGCTACGTCCACGACGAGGACGGCGAGACGATCATCGACCCCGACCAGGAAATCCAGGCGGCGATCCGGGATCTGTTCAGGGCGTTCGAGCAGACCGGCTCGGGCTATGGCGTCGTCGGCGCGTTCAAGGGCCGGCGGTTCCCGAAGCGCGCCTATGGCGGCGCGTGGGCGGGCGAGGTGCGGTGGGGTGAGCTGACCCACCCGCGGGTGCTGGCGGTGCTCGCGAACCCGTGCTACGCCGGCGCGTATGTGTTCGGCCGCTACCGCTCCCGGCGCGCAGTCAGACCGGACGGGACGATCACCACGACCGTGACCGAGTTGCCACGCAATGGCCGGTGCTGATCTGCGACCATCATCCCGGCTACATCAGCTGGGAGCAGTACCTGGCCAACCAACGACGGCTGGCGGCTAATGACACGCGCGGTGGTCAGCGGCCAGCGCGGGAAGGCGCAGCGTTGTGCCAGGGAATCGTGCGCTGCGGCGCCTGCGGCCGATCGATGTGCACGCGCTACCAAGGCGCAGGCGGCTACTACGAGTGCACTCACTCGCGCGCCGATCACATCGCCACGCCCGGCTGCCGGTCGGTCAAGACGACCGTGGTCGACGAGCTCGTCGCCCGCAGGCTCCTCGAGTCGCTCGCGCCGCAAGAGATCAAGCTGGCGCTCGCCGCCGCCGACGAGGTCGCCGACCGGCACGCGCGCTCGACCCGCGCGGTCGAGCTGCGCATCGAGCGCGCCCGCTATGAGGCGATCCGAGCCGAGCGCGCGTTCCACGCCTGCGAGCCCGAGAACCGGCTCGTCGCCAGAAGCCTCGAGACCCGCTGGGAGCAGAAGCTGCACGAGCTCGCCGAAGCGCAGGCCGAGCTGGTCGAACACAACAAGCCGGCACCCGAGCCCTCACGCGAGCAGCTCCAGGCGCTCGCCCGCCACCTGCCCAAGCTGTGGGCCGCCGACACCACCGCTCAGCGCGACCGCAAGCGGCTGCTACGAGCGATGGTCGCGGACATCACGCTCACCTCCCGGCCCACCGGCCGCGAACTACAGGTCGGGATCCGCTGGCGCTCCGGCGCCAGCGAGCAGCACACCGTGCAGCGACCGAAGACCCGCCAAGAGGTCATCCGCACCCCGACCGAGGCGATCGAGCTGACCCGCCGCCTCGCTGCCGATCACACCAACGCGCGGATCGCCGAGCGGATCAACGCCGCCGGGCTCAGGGCCGGCACCGGCGGTACGTTCAACGCCAAGCACGTGCAATGGATCCGCTGGCGCCACAAGATCCCCTACCCAGCCAGCTACGCACAAGACGACGAGCTCACCGTCGCCCAAATCGCCGAGCGCTTCGGTATCTCCGACGGCACCATCTACGCCTGGATCGACACCGGCAAGCTCGCCGCCCGCCGCGGACCCGCCAACCGACTCTACATCCCCTTCTTGCCGGAGGTCGAGCAACAATGCCGCCAGCTGATCGCGACCTCTATTCACCTACCACCAAAAACCAAAATTAGGTCTGCAGGAGGTGCAGTTTGATGCCACGGTGCCTGCTGTCCGCGACCGGATCGTGCAGGCAGCAGCGAAGCTCGTCATTGAGCCGATCTTCGAGGCTGACATGCTTGAGTGCTCGTTCGGGTTTCGGCCCCGGCGCTCGCAGCACGATGCGCTCCAGGTTCTCGTTGACGAGGCCTGGCGCGGCAAGCGATGGATTGTTGAGTCGGACGTCGCCAACTGTTTCGAGGCGATCCCGCACTCGCAGTTGATGTCGGCGATCGAGGAACGGATCGTCGATCGTGACGTCCTGAAGCTGCTGCGCGCGATGCTGCGCGCAGGAGTGATGCACGACGGCGCGGTCAAGCGTGACGTGGCCGGAACCCCGCAAGGGGGTGTGATCTCGCCGTGCCTGTGTAACGTCTATCTCCACCGGCTTGACCGGCAGTGGGCTGCGCGCGGGACCGGAGAGCTGGTGCGTTTCGCGGACGATATGGTCGTGATGTGCCGGACCCGGGGAGAGGCCGAACGCGCGCTTGTGGCGTTGCGCGAGATCCTCGCCGAACTCGGGCTCACGCTCAAGGACGCCAAGACGCGGATCGTGGAGTTGCGCGAAGGCGGGGAGGGGCTGGACTTTCTCGGCTTCCACCACCGCTGGGTGCGCGGGACCACGCCCGCTTCGAAGCATCTCTGCTTCCTCGCCCGCTGGCCCTCACATCAGGCGATGCAGCGTGCCCGCGGGCGGATCCATGAACTCACGGACCGCCGCAGGCTACGGCTACCAGTCGAGGAGGTCGTGCAGGACGTCAACCGCTTCCTGCGCGGCTGGGCGGGGTACTTCCGGTACGGAAACTCCGCTGTCGCCTTCGACAAGATCACGTTCCACGCGTTCGTGCGCCTGGCCAGTCTCATCGCCAAGCGTCACAAGCGCAGTGCCCGATATGGCTGGTGGGCGATCCACCAGTCCCCGGACCGGATGGGACTGATCGACCTCGCTGGAACCATCGTCGCGCCACGACCCAACCGACCATGGCGCAAGGGACGCTGAATGCCGGCGGTGAAGAACGTCGGAGAGCGCCGAGGTAGGGTGCTGGCGAGGTGCCCTTCCGGGTCCTTTTCCAGCACCCCCCTCCCGAACCCGGCGGGACCGTTTCCGATCACCGGGCTCTCCAGCGACTATCCCGTGTTTGACGCGGTTGGCCTCCTGTGATGGATGTCGGCGTGGCAGCTGGCGCAGACCACAAGGGTCTTGCGCCGCCTTCGTGCCATGAGTCGCATCCATTCGGGTTGCTGTGGCGGTCCGGGCTTGTCGAGGTCTGAGAGCTTGCGGATCTGGTGGACTTGCACCTGATCCGCGTGTCCGCAGATCTCGCACTGTCCCGCCAGGAGCCGGTGAACCAGCTCCTTGCGGTGGGCGGTGGCCGGGACGGGCTCGCGGTCGTGCAGGACCGCGTGCTTCTGCCGTCTGAGCGGGATACCACCGAACGTTGCGACCAGTGACTTGCGGTTCTCGCCGCGTTCGATGCTGAGCTGCAAGCACTTGTGCGGCCCGTACGGCGTCTCGATCGTGGCCCGGTACTTTCGGGCCATCTTCGATACCGACGAGTCGTACTTGCCGGCCAGCGTTTTGAGCAGCGAGGTTTCCATCACCCACTGAAGCCGGTTCAGGCGTGAGACGTCGCCGGCAAGCAGGTAGTACTGGACGATGCCCCGGTACTCCGACCCGTAGCGGCTGATGATCGCGTGGTCCGTCTCGTTCATCAGCTCGGGCCGACGCGTGGGGTTGCCGCGCGCCGTGTAGCGGGAGCATTTGGCCTGGATCACATCCTTGGGCACGTGCAGCCGGATCACGCCGTTGACCGCTCGGCGGCCGTTGGTGATCGTCCGGTTGTTGTGCTGGGTGGTGATCTCGTAGCCGAGGAACCGCGCCGCGCTGGTGCGGGCGTGGGTGATCAGCGTCTCTGTCTCGGACAGCTCCAGCCTGAGCTCGTCTTGCAGGAACTGGGCGAGGCGACGTTTGATCTCCTCGGCTTCGGCTTTCGGTCCGGTGAACCCGAGCAGGATGTCATCGGCGTACCTGACGTAACGCAGCCGCCGATATCCGAGATCTTCGGGATCCCGGGAGGGGAGGTCGCGTTGCTGCTTGCGCAGCGCCCGGATCGTGGCATGATCGCCACGGCCGCGAGCTCGAGCGAGTAGCTTCTGCGTCCTGTCGTACTCAGGATTGGCTTTCCTGCGCACACCTCGGGTGTATTCCGGCACTAGCGCTGTCTCGACAAAGCGGTCCAATCGGTCCAGGTAGATGTTGGACAGGCACGGGGAGAGCACCCCGCCCTGCGGCGCGCCGCTGAGCGTGGCGTTCCACACCCAGTCCTCCAAGTACCCGGCCTGCAGCATCTGACTGACCAACCTGAGCAGCCGGGCATCGTGGATCTTCTCACCCAGCGTTTCGAGCATGACCTGGCGGTCAAGCTGGTCAAAGCACCGGGAGATGTCGCCCTCGATAAACCAGGTGGTCCCGGTCCATGCGACCGCCACCTCACGCAACGTGGTGTGGCAGCCACGGCCGGGCCGGTAACCGTGGGAGTGATCAGAGAACTGCGGCTCGTAGTACGCCTCCAACAGCAGGCGCACGACTTCGCCGACGAGCTTGTCCGACCACGCTGGCAGACCAAGCGGGCGCTGCTTCCCGTCCTTCTTTGGGATGTAGACGCGCTTGACGGGCTTGAACCGGTAGCGCTCGTGACGCAACGCGTCGATGATGCGCTCGATCTTGCCCAGCGTCATGCCGTCCGCGGTTTCCGCGTCGGGTCCGGGCGTCATCGCTCCCTTGTTGGAGTAGATCCGCCCGTAGGCCAGCAAATACAGCTGCGGGTTGAACAACTGCCGATACAGCTCATTCAACGGCAGGCCACGCCTGCCGCGCTCACGGAGGACACCCAAGACCGTTTCGGCGCTCTGCATTACGCATACCTTCCGGTCTTCGGACGTCCGGTCGCCTGTGCCCCTTCGCCCTGTGGACGGCTTTCCCGCCCTCCTTGGTGCGGCGTGAATCGCACGACTACTATGGGCACTCCGTGACCATGGGGCTCGCGCCCCGTAGGCGATCCCGCGTTCGTCGCTGTTGTACGTCCGAGCGTGACGTAGGCGTCCCATTCATCTCCTTGATTGCCCTCGCTGGGCAACGCTCCACGCCCCGAAGGTTGCGTCGGCTTCGCACGGGACGCCGACGCAGGGCATGGCGCCGGCATCGGATGTCTTTCCGGCGGACGCTCCCTTTCGTCGTCTGGAGATTGGGCTTCAAGCAGCAGGGTCAGGGGCGAGCCGCCGATGCCGCGCTTACGCGCGGTGGTCTGCTCGCCCCTGCCCTCCGAACCGGACTTGCCCATTCCTGAGCATCCGGCTCTCCACAGGACATGCGGTGGCCGTTCGTGACGCTGGGTTATGCATTGGCGGTTTCCGGCGGGGTGGTGGCCCGTCCTGTTCCGGTGTTCGCTGCCCATGGTGAGGGGATCTGGTGGCCGCGATAGCGGTATCGGGTCACCGGGACCTCGGCGGGCCACGCGAGCCTTGTGCCTTCGCGGCTGGTCCAGTGGCGCCCCCAGCACCGTCGCCTGAGCTGTTTCCAGGTCAGTCGCGGGTACTTCTTGCGCAGCCAGCGGATCACTCGCCACCACAGGTAGTGGCTGAGATACGCGAAGCAGCGCTTGGCCGCGTTGTGACGGTGGTAGTTGGCCCAGCCCCTGAGGATTGGGTTGAGCGCGTGGATCAGCCGATCCAGTGAGAGGTTGAGCGTGCTGCGGTCAGTCAGCGTCTTGATGCGGTGCATGATCTCGCGCAGCGCTCGTTTGCTTGGGAATGCGTAGGCGACTCGCTTGCTTCCTCGCCAGGGTGCCCGCACGATGCGGAACCCGAGCAGGTCAAAGCCGTCGTCGACGTGGGTGATGTGCGTTTTCTCGGGCGAGAGCGTCAAGCGCATCTGCTCCCGCATGAACTCGGCCGTCTGTTCTTTGAGCTGGCATGGGCTTGGGCTTCGGTGCCGCGCACCAGCACCACGAAATCGTCCGCAAAGCGGACCATCCGGTAGCTGGGCAGGCCCCTTGCCCGGTCACGCCAGCGCTGGGTTTGCGTGCGTGCCACCCATGCCGCCTCGAAGTGGCGGTCGAGTACCGAGAGGGCGATGTTCGACAGCAGGGGCGAGAGACTCGACCCTTGTGGCGTGCCCGATGGCGTCGCGGTCACGCTGTCAAGCTCGCGCATGACACCGGCGGCGAGGAACAGTCGGATCAGCGCCAGGACGCGCTTGTCGGTCACCCGACGGCGTACTTGCTCCATCAAGAGACCTTGATGGATCTGCCCGAAACAGTCCTCGACGTCTCCCTCTATCACCCACTCGTACGACCTGGGGGGATTGATGAAGAACCGCACCTCTCCGACAGCGTCCTGGGCTCTGCGTCCGGGCCTGAATCCGTACGAGGTCGGGCAGAAGTCCGCCTCGAAGATCGGCTCGAGCACGAGCTTGGCCGCCGTCTGCACGATCCTGTCGCGCAGCGCGGAGATGCCCAGGCTTCTGAGCTTCCCCGAGCGCTTCGGGATCAACCGCTCGCGCGCCGGCAGCGGACGGTAGGTACCTGCCTTGAGCTCCTCACGGAGCGTTGCGAGGACACCATCGACGCCCATCTGCTCGACCTGCTTGCGGGTCTGGCCATCAACACCGGCGGTACGAGACCCCCGGTTGCGTTTCACCCGCTCCCACGCGACGAGCAACGTCGCGGGTTCGCAGACCAAGTTGAACAGGTCGCCGAAACGAGCCTGATCGTCCTGGACTGCCCATCGGTGCAGCCTGGTCTGCCATCCCAGTACCCGCTCCTCGGCCTGATCGACCAGGACCGGCGCGAGCGAGTTCACGCCCGACCTCCCGAACGGCTTCTCGTGCTGCCGTCCTGCTGCCCGCCTTCGCCATGTGGACGGCTTTCCCGTCCTCGGACTACTACGCGGACTCCGCCACGCCCCGCGTCCGTTAGCCGGCATCGGGCCTTACCGGGCCGCCACCAGCAGCCCGGCGCACACGGGGCGCTTCCCACGTTCACCAAGATCCGTTTGACCGGGTCGGCAGCCGGCTTTACCCCTACAGCGCCTCCGGCGGGCACTCGCAGTCTCCCGCCGGCCACCGCGCCCGGGCTGAATAGCCGCGCGCGGAGCGAGCCGCCACGATACATAGCGGAATCGTTGCCGTGGACGACCCATGTCCGCCAGGTTTGGGGTCGTTTGCGAATTGAAGGGGCTTCTACCACCGGTTTGCTCTCGCTCTACCTTTCGGTCTCGCTAGCACGCACGCGGGCGTCTGGCAGTGCCGCCCGGCCGTCACGTTGTCGGGACGCTTGACCTCCGGCGCGCGATCCCGCGCCTTGGCCGTCCTCAGCTTCTCCGGGCCGCTGCAACGGCCCGGGGCCGGTATTCCAACCGGCGCGGACGAGATGTTGATGTCCGTCATCTCCTTTCGCTTGGCGCCTCGTGGCGCAGATCCAGCTTTCGCCATATCACGCGGGTCCCGCGACACCCCGGCCCTGACATCTAAGCCTGACCGCCGCTTTCCTGGCATGCGATTGTTCCTTTCACCTTTCGGATCTGGGTAAGCCATTGGACCCACGAACCTTCCTTCGAGTTCATCCCGGCTGAGCCGGGGATACAACAGCGCGCCTCGCGGCGCAGCGTGTGCGGGAGAACCGCATGCACGGTTCGAGGTGGCGGCGGGAGGAAACCAGGCCAGTCGGGCCAGCACGTGCCGCGCAGCCCAGGCGCCTCTCGCCGACCCTACTAACCGGCATCGGTTCGCTGTACAGACGCTGCTGGACTGGTACCGGTCGGGGGTCGATGTCCAGCCGCTGATGCCGCTGCTGTCCACGTACCTCGGACACACCCGGCCGAGCGACACCTATTGGTATCTGACCGCCGCGCCGGAGCTGCTCGAGCTCGCCGCCACCCGCCTCTCGTGCAACGAAGGACCGCGACCGTGAGCACGCTCGCGCCAACGATGCAAGCATGGTTCACCGGCTGATCGCCCAACGCGGCGTGAGCCCGCACACGATCCGCGCCCACCGTGACACGCTCCGGCTGCTGCTCGACTACGCCGAAGCTCGGCTTGGTCGCGAGCCATCACAGCTCGACATCGCCGAGCTCGACGCGCCGCTGATCGCCTCCTTCCTCGACCACCTCGAAACCGAGCGCGCCAACAGCGTCCGCACCCGCAACATGCGGCTCGCCGCGATCCACTCGCTGTTCCGGTACGCCCAGCACCGCCACCCCGAACACGCCCAGGACATCGCTCGCGTGCTCGCGATCCCGCTCAAGCGAACCGACCGCGCGATCGTCACATACCTCGACGAGAACGAGATCCAGGCGTTGCTCGACGCTCCCGACCGCAGCACCCGGACCGGCAGACGCGACCACGCGCTGCTCGTCCTGGCCATCCAGACCGGGCTGCGCCCCTCCGAGCTCACCGGTCTGCGATGCAGGGACATCCAGCTCACCACCGGACCGCACGCCCGCTGCGCCGGAAAAGGACGGAAGAACCGAATCACGCCGCTGACCCCGACCACCACAGCGATCCTCGAGGTCTGGCTCGCCGAGCGCGCCGGCCGCCCCGACGAGCCTGTGTTCCCCACAACCCGCGGCGGCCGCCTCACCCGCGACGCACTCGACCATCGGATAACCAAATACATCAACACCGCCACCCAACGCTGCCCCACCCTGCACGAGAAACGCGTCACCCCGGACACCCTCCGGCACACAGCAGCAATGCGACTGCTTCACGCCGACGTCGATACCACCGTCATCGCTCTGTGGTTAGGCCACGAACGGGTCGACACCACACAGATCTACCTCCACGCCGATCTCGCGCTCAAAGAACGAGCCATCGCAAGGACGACCCCTCCCCACACGCCACCCGGACGCTACAAACCGCCCGACACGCTCCTCGCCTTCCTGCAGGCACTCTGATTATCCCGACCCCTACCGGCCCAACGCGCCCGCTACCCAACGGTCCAGCAGACCGAGTCGGGATAACCCGGAGGTCCGGATAGTGCCTGTGGCAGCGGTGCACGAGCGCGTGCTCACCGAACACGTCCTTGATCGCGTGCCTGAGGGCCTTGCCGCCGTCTGTGACGAAGAGGATCGCCTGTTCGGGATCCAGGCCGCGGTCGACGAGGTCGGCGAGCAGTGTGCGGGCGAGCGTCGCGTTCTCGGTGCTGCCCTCCCAGAGCCCCAGCGGAGTCTTCACACCCTCGGTCGAGATCCCGAGCGCGACGACGTGCGTACGCTCGGCGATCTCCATCCCGTCGAGCATCATCACCGCCAGGCGCACGTCGTCCAGCCGGCGGCTCATCAGCTCTGACAGCGCGGTAGCGGTCCGCTCGATGAACAGCTCCGAGACGGTGCTCTTCGACGTCGCGCTGCTCGACGCCTCGACGTCCTCGCCGACCGACTCGCCCACCTACCTTGTACTTGCGGGTCGAGACGCCGGCGAGCATCCGGTCCATCACCGCCCGCGTGAGCGGGTCCCGGTCGGCGAAGTACTCATAGCTCTGCACCGACAACTCGTGCTCATCCTCGATCGTGCGCATCCGCGGTCGACTGACCCCAACACGCCGGCCGCCGAGCGTCATCGACCCGCGCTCATGGCCGTGACGATTCGCGGTCCGCTCCGGGCTGTGCTTGTGCTTCGGGCCGACCACGTGATCGACCTCGGCCTCCATCAGCTGATGAACGACACTCAGCCCCAGACCGACCGACAACGCGAGCAGTCCCTCCCTCGCTGCCCCCACCAGCTCACCGAGCGCCTCCTGAATCTCCGCAGGTAGCGGACTCTCCAGCGCCTCCGCGGTCGTGACGACCCTCGGGCCGGATACCTTCTTCATGGCGGTTTCCTCCTGTCCTCTCGGACTTGTTGACACCCCGAACGCTCCCAACCGGAGCGGACGAGGCGGGAGGACCGCCACTCAAAGTTCTACGAGATCTCGGACAACCTCAGCCCGGGTGGTACCCCGCACTGTGCTGCGAGCACGCAAACCAACTTCTGACTGGGAAGTGGCGGCGAGTAGGGCGCCGAGGGTCTCGTCGGTCAGCGCTCTAGTTGCTCTCACTGAGGGCGCCTGGGCTGGCGAGGATTGCTGGTCGCTACGGCGACGGCCGCCTGGACCGGTGTGCCGGTCGGCGTCAAACCATCAGCGTGGGTGGACGAGTCGTCTGAGCTGAGGCCGGCGATGAATACGGCCGTTGTGCGCGCGGTCGCGTCGCGGTCGACCGCGACTCGTTGCGTGCTGGCCGCGAGGTTGTCGTTCTCGATGTCTGACGCGACCTGAACCTGTCCGGCCGGCGCCTCGGGAGCGCGGAGGCTCCGCGCCGCTGTCTGGGCTACTACGCGCTCCTGCAGTCGGTGCCGAGCTGCAGGCGCACGCGGCCGCGGACCAGCCGCTTGGACGTGCGCACAGTGACCGTGAACGTTCGTCCTCTCCGGTGGTGGGAGAGGGTAACGCTACGCAGCTGCCGGGCTGAGGGCGGAAGCGAGGTGCGGAACGACACGCTCATGTAACTATGGTGGGCTACGTACCCGCGAGGACACGACACGTTGTAGGTGCGTGTCCGGTCAGGCCGCAGGGCCACGATCTTCACAGGATGGAGTGCCGCTGGGGGTGGCCCGACCCCCGTGGTGGGGGGCACCTATCGCTACGCACCCGATCGCGACCTGGAAGCTCGACGCCGCGCCCGAGTTCGCGGCGCCGAAGGTGCGGCCATAGGGGATGCCGTTCAGCGCAACGAGGACGGCGTCGATCGTGACATCGATCTTGAATCCCGGCTGCGAGTCGGTGGCGCCGAAGTTGACCGCGATCTCGTTTCCGGGGCAGGTCAGTTCTGTCTCCACGGTCCCGGGCTTGGACAACGTGCCGCCCGGCACCGAGATCCAGCCGCTCACCATCGGGCTGCAGCCGGTGATCCCGCGACAAACCGTCGAAGAGAGGTCAAGACCGCGCGCCCGCTGGAACCAACAGCAGCGAGGGCCAAGACCGCGACAACGAGCGGCCCGATCACTACCAAGCAACGAAAACGGTGCGCGGGCACGAGCATCACTAACTCCTCGGGTTCGGACGAGCACTATCGTCGCGCACTCCTGGTCGTTGGTAACCGCTTGCGCTCAAGCTGGCCCCAGCTGAACCAGTGTCCCGAAACGGCGCTCCAAAGCCTGCTCGCTTCTCGCCAAGCTCGGCGAACCTCAGTCTGCGCTCACGCCACCGCGTTCGTCTCCACGGGTTTTGCCCGCGCGGCGATCTCCTCGGTGCGTTTGGCGCCCCAGACGATCAAAGTGATCGGCACCACCCAGTTGAAAATAAACGTTCGTCGGCTTGGTGTTGACCGCCCCGGCGATGATGTGTGAGGGAATCAGGGCCGTGAACACGAGTCCCCACATCGCGGTCAGCTTGCGGTTCGTCCGCTTGAACGTGGGGGAGGACCAGAACTCACGCGGGACCGACTCGCGAGCGTATTGCTCGGTGAACGGGGTGGACAGCAGCGATCCGAACGCGATCAAGGCAAGCAGCGCCGCGGCGATCGCCCGGGCGTACCGCGCTAGCCACACGCTCGTGGAATGGTCCGCGGCAAACGCGACCACCGTAAACCCGGCAAACGCCACGACCGCGCCAAGCTCGAGCAGCTTCATACCACCGGTCAGCACCGACCGGACCATGATCGCAATCGCGAACAGCAACGCGACGATCGCGGCAACCTTGAGCGTGCTGTGCTGCGCGAGCAGCGTGAACACCACCCACGGGACGAGCGCGACGTACAGCCCCGTCCCAGGCCCATGGCCCTCATTAGCCGCCTTCGTCGCCTTGGGCACCCCAGTTGCGTTCACGGTTCCTCCCGCTCGGTTGGCCTAGACAGAGCAGGCAACCGCGTTGGCGCGAGCCCAGATCTAAAACGTTTGCGCGGGCTTGCTGACCTACACGCAGAAGAGCGGCCAGCGCCGGGGAGGGTACGCCGGCACCGTGGGCGCACGCCGATCCTTGAGCGCGAGCCGGGGTTGGCGGAGGATCTGGAGCGGCTGGTGGATCCGGTCACCAGGGGGGATCCGGAGTCGCCGTTGCGGTGGACGTCTAAGAGCGGCGCGAAGCTCGCGGAGGCGCTGCGGGAGATGGGTCACGATGTCGTGGATCGCACCGTGCTACGGCTGTTGAAGGCCAAGGGGTACAGCCTGCAGGCGAACAAGAAGTCGCGGGAGGGCGCCCAGCACCCCGACCGCGACGCGCAGTTTGCGCATATCAACGAAACCGTCGGTGACGCGATCGCCGCGGGCGAACCGGTGATCAGCGTCGACGCTAAGAAGCGAGAGCTGATCGGCGATTTCAAGGCGGTCGGCCGCGAGTTCGAACCCAACCGCCGGCCGGTGGAGGTGCGCGGCCATGATTTCAAGGACAAGGCGCTCGGGCACGCGATCCCCTACGGCATCTACGACCTGACCGTCGACGAGGGCTGGGTGAGCGTCGGAATCACGAGCGACACCGCCCAGTTCGCGATCAACACGATCATCAGCTGGTGGGAGCACCTCGGGCGTGAGCGCTACCCGCACGCCCAGACCCTGACGATCACCGCTGACTCCGGCGGCTCCAACAATCCCCGCACCCGCCTGTGGCGTCACGAGCTGCAGCGCCTCGCCGACACGACCGGGCTGAGCATCCGCGTCTGCCACTTCCCGCCAGGCACCTCGAAGTGGAACAAAATCGAGCATCGACTGTTCAGCTTCGTCAGCCTCAACTGGCGCGGCAAACCACTCGAGAGCCTCGAAATCGTCGTGAACCTGATCGCCGCCACCAAGACCAACACCGGCCTGAAGGTCTACGCCCAGCTCGACAACCGCAGCTACGACCGCGGCGTTGAGATCACCGACGAGCAACTCGCCAACGTGAACATCACTCGCCACCCCTTCCACGGCGACTGGAACTACACCATTACCCCTTCACTCGCTCAGTCGTGAGCCCTTAGTCTGCCGCAGTGAGCGCCCGAGCGCAAGCGCGTTCCCTGACGTGCGAGATCCGAGGCCCGATTCAGGCCTTATAAGCGGATTATGGCCGTAGCGGTTGCCTGGTGACGCGAGGGCCCGAGGTCGTTGTCGACATGTAGTTGTAGATGGAACGTCAATCCAGCGCGCGTAGGAGGCCACCCGCTCTCTGATGGCAGCCGGGCCGGCACTGCCCCTTCGTCGCCGAGCAGCACGCGCCGGTGGATTTCGCTTACTACGCCGTGTCAGGCAGCTGGCAGTCGCTGATCTTGCCTACTCCGCCGCTCACTCACGAAACCGACGAAGCAGCTCAGACCCAGATCGGCTGAGGAGGCTCACATTTCGTCGTTGGCGACGCGCGGAGCGCGCTGGTTGATGCTGAGCAACCCGGGGGGTATGACCCTCCCGGTGGAGGCTGGTGTCGGTGCGGCTGCGGTGCAGTTGGGCGTAGGTGTCCGTGTCGAAGAACAGATAGCGATCATCGGCGGTGACATCGGACACTTGGCGAGCCACGAGATGAAAAGATGGCCGTAGCACAACGGGCTTGGGCGTGCGCTTGGCGAGCGCGACCGTGGGCGGCGCCAGCAGCACCACAAAAGCGGCAATCATCAAGGAAATTGGCCGGGAGATGTTTCGCATATATGCTCAGAACGAGTCCTCCCCCGGGAAGTTGCGCTGCGCCGGCTCTCCGTGCGAACCACCAAGGGGGCGCCCGACGCGAAAACGCGCGACCTAACCACATCGTCGGGAAACGGGGGATCTCATGTTTAGGGTGGCGGCGGTGGTGGCGACGTGTGTGCTCGGATGTTGCGGTGTCGCGTCGGCGATGCCGATCAGCACTGCGTATCGAGGACCACGAGCCGGAAATGCGTCCCGACTTACTTCGGGACGTGCGCGGGCAAGAAGAAGGAGAACATCCAGTTGACGGTGACCGGGAGCAAGCTGGTCCAGGTCTACCTCAACGTCAACTGGAAGGGCAACAAGAACTGCACCGATCTCGACGGACCGGATCCCAGCGGGTACGCGAACTTCTGCCGTTATTCGTTCACCTCGCCGGCGCTGAAGATCAAGCACGGAAAATTCGACGGCAAGATGAAGGAAGACGGAACCACGCGCGACCAGCACTATTCGGCGAGTGTCACGGTGGATGATCAAGGGGGCCAACGTGACTGGATCGATAGACGTTTCGTTCACGGGCTTGCTGAGGGGTGCCATCGGCACGGTCAAGTGCTCGACTGGACCTGTGCACTACACCGCGACGGGCAAGGCGTGAATGTGATGCGAGTAAACGAGGCTGCGCATTTATGCGACGAATAACGTCGCTTGAACGCGCAGGCTCCGCCGGAAGGCTGCTAGCCTCCCTCCGCGGGGATCCTAGAGGCCGTTGGGGAACTGCCGAGGGAACAGGTAGGCGGCGATCGCGACGGCGATCGTCACCGGCTTGGGCTGTCCGAGATCGTTGTTGTTGCCCAGCACGACGATCGTGGCGCGGTGGCTCGGAAGGTAGAACATGGCCGACCCGTAGCCAAGGATCGCGCCGTCGTGCCCGATCAACCCATTGATGTCGGTGATCCCCATCCCGTAGCTGACCGTTAGCTTGGGCGTTTTCGCGAGCACGCGCGTCTTCAGCTGCAGGGCGTGGGTCGCCGGCTTCAGCAGCGAGCCGGTGGCGAGCGCCTTGGCCCACACTTTCAGATCGCCGAGCGTGGAGATCATCGCGCCCGCGCCGCCGGCGAAGGCGGGGTTGCTGAGCGTCACATCACGGGGCGAAAAGTTCGGTTGATCGAGGTAACCGCGACTGAACGGAGCAGGTATGACATCGGTCGACGGATAGCTCGTCTGAGTCAACCCGAGGGGTTTGAGGATCTGGGTCCTGATGACCTGACCCAGTGGCTTGCCGGTTACCTTCTGCGCGATCACGCCGAGCAGGTAGTAATTGCTGTTGTCGTAGGCGACGCTGGTGCCCGGAGCGAACAAAGGCTTGTTGCGGCGGATGATCCCCACCACGTCGCGGATGGAGAACGGACGGCGTGGGTTGCGATCGTAGGCGCGCACGACCGCGGCATCGCCCGTGTAGTCGTAGATCCCGCTGGTCATGCCGAGCAGCTCGGCCACCGTGATCCGGTTGCCGTAGGGAATCCCGCCGACGTAGCGGCTCAGGCGCGCGCGCAGCGAGAGCCGGTGTTGGTCGGCCAGTCGCAGGATCGCCGTCGCCGTGAACGACTTGGTGATGCTCGCGATCCGGAAGTGGTCGGTTAGGCGGAGCGCCGTACCGGTCGCGAGATCGCTGGTGCCGACGGCGCGCACGAAACTACCCTGGCCCGGCACCCACACACCGACGACAACGCCAGGGATGCTGCCCGCGCCCATGCCGGAGGCCACGATCGAGGTCAGCGCCCGCTGCGTGGCGGCGCCGAACTGGCCTGTGGCGGGCCGAGCGCTCTGGCCCGATGCCGACGCTCCCAAAGCGACCGTCACACCGCCCAGCGCTAGCACGGACGCGACCACGCTGATCACAACGCCTACCCGGATTGCGCGCAAAACTCCTCCCAACCTCGCGGACATCGATCGGCTCAGCCTATAACGCTAGCTGGTGAGCAAGCGGACGACCGCCCGAGCCGTCAAGGCTGGTCGTGGCCGGTCGTGCTCGACTCGGGAGCCTCTGTCATCGCCGTGCGTGCCCGCCGGTGGGTCGCCGTAGACCGGATCGGCGACGTTGTCGAGGTCCGACTCGATCTCGGCCTTCAGCGAGCTGATCTGGCCATGGGACAAGGCCGAGAACGACGACGACGGCACGTCGATGCTCTGGACCGGATCGCTCTGCAGCGACGCTGCCAGCGCTTGCGGATCGAGCGAGGCAGCGCGGGCCACCGGCGATCACGCCGAGATCGAAACGGCGAGTACCGCCGTGATGCACGCCAGCCGCAGTCTCATGCTCGCTCCCATTCCCCAGTCGGGCCCAATCGAGGCGATTTTCCCCGGCCTCGCCCCCTCGGGCGGCCGGCCGAGTTTCGCGGTCGACGTCATCGGTCGCGGGAGACCGGGCCGGGGGCGATTCGTTGATGATGTAGGGGTGTCGAGCCGCCCTCTGTCGATCCTGTTGGTTGGTCCGGTCCCGCCCCACCAGGGCGGGTCGGCGATCTTCTGGGCGCAGGTACTGCCCGCGCTGGCCCGGCGGGGCCACTCGATCGAGGTGATCGCCCCGATCACCGAGGCGGCGTTGCGGGTGGGCGACAGCTTCGCTGAGTGCCATCCTGAGTTGACGGTGAGGCGATATCCGCTGGCGTATTTCGGCGTCGGCTCGAATATCCCCCCGCCGGCGGAGTATCGCGAGCACGAGGGGGAGATGATCGACCAGTTGCTCGCCGAGGCACTGAGCCGGGGGCGTCCAGATGTGGTGATCGCAGCTCGCGAGGTGGTCCTTCCTCATATGGACCGCGTGAGCCACCTGCGGCGGTTACTCGTCATTCATGGCACCACGATATTTGGGATCGATCAGGGCACGTTTCCGCCCGAACTGGCCGAGCCGCTGCTCGCGACGATGCGGCGCGTCGACCTGCTCGTGACCATGGGGCGTCACTCACAACGCCGGATGCGGGAGCTCGGCGTGCCAGGAGTGCGGGTCATTCCCAACCCGGTTGACCTCGACCGGTTCCGTCCGCTCGATCGGTCCGACAGACTGCTCCGCGAGCTGGCGGTCGACGACGACGACGTGGTCGTGCTGCACGCGTCGAAGCTGAGCGAGCAGAAGCGGCCGATGGACATCCTCGGCGCGGCCGAGATTGCGTTGCAGAACAATCGACGGCTGATGTTCGTGGTCGCCGGCGACGGTCGCTGCCGGGAGGACGTCGAGCGCGAATGTCGCGCGCGCGGGCTCCACGAGCGGTTCCGTTTCCCGGGGTGGGTCGATCATGACCGGATGCCCGAGCTGATGAGCGTCGGGGACATGTTCATCATGCCGTCGGCGTATGAATGCCAGGCGCTCGTGTATCTGGAGGCGCTGGCGTGCGCTCGGCCACTGATCGCGAGTGACATTCCCTCCGCCCGCGAGGTGGTGAGGCACGGGAGCAATGGCCTCCTGCATCCCGAGGGCGACGATAAGGCGCTCGCCGCGGCGATCCTCGCCTGCGCCGACGACCCCGAGCTGCGCGGAAGGTTGGCCGCCAATGGTCTGACCGAGGCGCGGCTTCACGCGCTGCCGCTGATCGTCGACGCCTACGAAGACGCGCTGGACGAGCTCGTCCAGCGGCCTCAGGCGTAGACCCCCAGTTCCGCGTACAGGGCCGCGAGCGAGGCGGTGAATCCGTCGGCGGAGAACCGCGCCTCGTAGACCTCCCGCGCGCGCTCTCCGAGCTGCCGCCGCAGGGGAGCGTCACCGACCAAGCGGGCGATCGCGCCGGCCAGCGCCCGCTCGTCGCCGGGCGCCACCAAGAGGGCCGACTCACCGTCGGTTACGTCCTCGGGAATGCCATCGCACCCTGAGGCGACGATCGCGACTCCGGCCTGGAGCGCCTCGAGCAGCGATACCGAACCGCTCGATTCGGACCGGGAGGGCAGCACGTAAATGTCGGCGCGGCGTAGATACTGAACCACGCTGGGGACCTGGCCGGTGATGGCCACGTTTTGCTCGAGTCCCATCCGCCGTGCCAGGCGCCGGTTGGCGGCGATCAGCTCGCCGCGTCCCACCAGGCAGGCTCTGAATTGCACGCCGGCCGCATGCAGGGCGCCGAGGGCTCGCACGAGAACGTCGACTCCTTTGCGGGCATCGTGGCGGGAGGCGGATACGATCAGCGGGGCGCTCGCCGGTCGCAGCGCGGCGATCGGACCGGGCACGGACCCAACCGTGTCGAAGCGGCCGTCGAACGCGGTGTCGGAGGCGTAGGGGAAGCTGCGGATTTCCGTCGGGACGCCGAACTGGGTCGCGAGCCGCGCGCGGACCGACTCGTAGTTGACGAGGAGTAGCCGTGAGGACTCGTACCCGTGCCGCTCGGTGTGGGTGCCGAGGGCTCGCACCCACGCGTACCGGCCGAGGTAGCGCATCGCGTTGGCGGCGCCGTGCTCGGGGCGGATCCCGGAGATGATCGCTCGGTTCTCCTGTTCCAGCGTGGTGAACACCGAGGTGACCTGGACGGTGTTGACGCCCTGTCGTGCCAGCGCCCGGGCGAACCGGGCGCCCACGAACCCGTAGCCGCCGAAGGCGTGGATCAGCACCGGCTGGGCCCGGTTCGAGCGCGCGACGTGCTCCCCGAGCGCGCGCAGGAACAGCGGGGTGTACACCGCGGCCAACGCGGCACGCACGGTTTTGCGCTGGATCGAGACCTGGTGGACGATCCCGAAGTCGACTGCGGTGAGCTGTGTTTCGGGACCGAGGCAGAAGATATGCGGAGCAAAGCCGGCGGCGCGGGCCGCCAGTCCATGGGCGCGGACGTACGTCTCAAGACCACCGCCGCCGCGCAGCGGATTCGCGCCTGTGATGAACAGGACCTCTCGTTGTGGCTGACCGTTTCTCATCGTCCTAGGCGCAGTCAAACGCGGGATTGTCCCGCTCGGCCGGCGCCGGCGCGCCGCGCGCCTCATCCGGTCGGTCGCCGGGGGCTGACCGACCTCCTAGCCGCTACTCGCCCAGGAGCTTCTTCTTCTGGGTTTGAAACTCGTCTTCGCTGAGCGCGCCCCGGTCGCGCAGAGTGGCGAGCTTGGTCAGCGCGTCGGCGGTCGCCGCGGCGGAGGCCGGGCCGCCGACCTGCTGCTCCGCATCACCGGACATGATCGACCTCATCTTGGCCTTCTCGTCCTCCCACGCCTGCGCCTGGCGGTCGGGGTTGGCGGACGGGTCTTCGGTCTTGCGGTATTCGGCGAGCGAGTCCATCGCCGCCTGGTAGCGGTCGGCCCAGACGCTCTGGCCTCTGGACCGCATCCGGCTGACCTCGGCGTCGACGCGCTCCTTGCTCTGGGCCTCGGTCAGCGCGCGGTAACCCTCATCGGACTGGTCGAGCACGACCTTGGTGTGGTCTTCGGGGTCGTAGAGGACTGGGAAGGCCAGCTCGGCGCTGGGTTCCGGTGACCAGAGCTGGGGCAGGAGGGCATCGATCTTGGCCTCGAACGGCGGCTCGCCGTCGGGCTCGACCTGCAACACGAGGCTCCACAGGATCCGGGTGTCGCCCGCGACAGCCGGACTGCCGACCGTCTCGGTGTAGTGCGTGCGTCGGCAGTCGAGGACCTTGGCGAACGCTCGCCGCCCCTTCTTGCGGAGTTCACGTTCGAGCAGCGGGTGGTGTCCCAACATCTGTCAACCCCCGGTCCGGGTCACGGTCGATCGTGGAGCGCCCAGGATACGACGCTCGGGCTAGTCCTCCGGGTCGGATCGGGGCGATTGGGGGGGCTCGGCCCGGCCCGCCGGCCCTGCCGGCGTCGGCGGTCCGGCCGCGCTGGGCGTCTCGGCTCCGCTGGATGTCTCGGCCGGGCCGGGCGTCTCGGCCCCATTGGGCGTCTCCGCCGGGCCGGGCATCTCGGCCGGGCTGGGCGTCTCCACCGGGCTGGGCGGCCGGTCCGCGGCGACTGGACCGGGGGGACTCGGACCGGAATCGTCAGCCCGGCTCGCCGCCTCGCCGGGACTAGACGCGCCCGCGGAACTCGACGCCCCGGCTGGACTCGCGGCCCCGGCCGTCTCCTGAACCGCCGCGGGGCGCCCACGCGGCCGGTCGTCGGTGCCCGGCATCGAGCGCAGCCGCTCCACGCCGGACTCGATCTCGAGCCCGCTCGTCAACTCCGCGGTGACCACGTAGCCATCGGACGAGGGGGGTAGCCGCCGGGCGCTGATCTCGGCCCGAAACATCCCGCCCGGTTCGATCGCGGGCTGGCTCTCGAGATGCCGTTGCAGGCGGCTCGCGCCGTCGGCGGTCTCGATCGTGAGGTCGCTCAACCGCTCACGGGTGTCACCGTAGTTGACGACGCAGATCGCGAGCACGTACTGGAAGCGGGCAGGGCTCGCGCTGGCGCCATTGGGGTCAGACGCGGCACGAATTGCCCGCCGATTGTGCTCGAACTCGATCCGCACGTCAGGCCCGTCCGGCCGCCGGTTGACGCGGCGACCGTGCACCATGAGCGCGATGCCGATGCCGATCAGACCGATCGTGGCTACGGCGAGGAGTGCGACTTCAGCAATCAAAGCAATCTTTGCTCAGGGTTCGTGAACAAAACTGCAGGCTGCGCCCGCGACGTGTGTCCGTCTCGAGGGCATGGTGGCGCCACAGATGCCGACTCGCAGCGTCTGCCGGTCCCAGCTCGCCCGCCCACAACTTGCGAACACCGTGTTCCAGCTTAGCCACCTCCGGGCCGCGCCGTTCAGCGGGCAGCGAGCGCCAAAGCCACGCTGACAAGGCTCGTCCCCCCGCAGGGAGCCGTCACAACCATGCTTGCGCTGCTCACTTTCAAGACCCCAAACCCCCTTTCGGTTTGCTTCTTGTTAACAGGAATTTAACCCGACGGGCGTGGTTACTGGGAGTTGAGGTAGGTGATGACGGCCAGCACGCGTCGATGATCGTCGGGTGACGGAGGCAGCATCAGGGAGCCGAAGATGTTCTTCACGTGCTTCTCGACCGTGTGCTCGGTGACGAACAGTCGCTCGGCGATCGCCCGGTTCGACCGCCCTTCGGCCATCAGCGCGAGCACCTCTCGCTCGCGCCCGGTGAGGTGCTCCAGCGGGTTGTCAGCCTGGCGGCGCCGGCCGACGAGCTCGCCCACGACCGCGGGGTCGAGCACCGAGCCGCCGTGGCCGACCCGGTTGACGCTCGATGACAGCTCGTCGAGGTCGGAGACGCGCTCTTTCAGCAGGTAACCAATGCCGTCGGTTCCCGCCGAGAGCAGCTCGAGCGCGTAGCGCGTGTTGACGTGTTGCGAGAGGACGAGCAGCCCGATCGTGGGCCACCGCTCGCGAATCGCCTTCGCCGCGCGCAGTCCCTCGTCGGTATGCGTCGGCGGCATACGGATGTCGACGATCGCCACGTCGGGCAGGGTCCGCTCGACCAACTCCAGCAGCTCCTCACCGTCGCCCGCGAGGCCCACGATCTCGAACCCGGCTTCCTCGAGCAGCCGCGCGAGGCCTTCGCGCAGGATTACGGCGTCGTCGGCCAAAGCTACCCGCACGGGATCTCGGCTCGTAGCGTCGTGCCCCGGCCCGGCGGGCTCGAGGCGGTGAAGCGGCCGCCGAGAGCTTCCACGCGGTCGGCCAGCCCGCGCAGTCCCGAGCCGCCAACCGCGCTGGCGCCCCCGATGCCGTCATCTGCCACCTCAACTGTCAAGCGCTTCTGCTCGTAGGAGGCGGCGACGCGGACCTCGCTTCCGTGGGAGTGCTTGGCGGCGTTGGTGAGCGCCTCACTGGCCACGAAATAGGCGGCCGTTTCGACCTGATCGGGGAGGCGCCGGTCGATGGCCACGGTCAGGTGCGTCGGCAGCGCGGCGCGACGGCACAGCTCTTCGAGCGCGGCGGCGAGCCCGCGCTCGGCGAGCAGTGGGGGATGGATCCCGTGGGTCAGCTCGCGCAGCTCCTGGAGCGCGAGCGCGAGCGCGTCACGCGTCTCGCGCACGAGCGGTTGCGCCGCCGTCGCGTCCGCGGGCAACCTCGACTCGAGCAGGCCGAGCGACATCGCGATCGAGACCAGACGCTGCTGGGTGCCATCGTGCAGGTCGCGCTCGATCCGCCGCCGCTCCGCGTCCGTCGCCTCGACCAGCCGTGCCCGCGAGGCCTGGAGCTCGACCAGGCGGGCGCGCAACTCGGCCTGCAACCGCTCGTTCTCGAGCGCCAGGCTGGCTGCCGCGCACACCGACCGCACCAGCTCGGCGTTGTGCTCCAGCACCGGGTCGTGCAGGAGCACGGCGATCGGCTGTCCGTCGCGTTCAACGAACGTCGAGCTTCGACCGCTGTCGGCGCCGGGGAGCCTCACCAGCCCGCCGTCGCCGTCGACGTAGCAGCGCTCGGCCGGGAACCAGAAGGCGAGCTCGAGCGAACGATCGCCGAGCGCCCGGGCGAGCGCCTCGCGGAGGTCCGAGGAGGAGCTCGGCTCGCCCAGCTCGACGACCAGCCCCGCCACCATGCCGCGCGCCAGCCGCCGCTGGAGGAATACGAACACCATCGCGATCGGGACGGTGGCGAACATTAAGTAGTACACGTGCGCCGGCAGCGACCCCAACGGATCCCCCAGGAGGTCGAAAACGACGGTCCAGACCAGCGCGGCGAGGGTCCCGCACCCGGCGATCAGCACCGGCGCGACCGCCCGCCGCTGCGCCGGACTGGCTTGCCACCAGCGCCAGATGAGGAGCCCGATGATGGTCGTGACGACGATCGCGCCCAGCAAGCGCTGGAGGTTGAGCAGCCCGTTGGACAGCTTGTCGTTGTCGAACAGCTGGGCCAGGTTGTCCGGGCAAGCGGGGCAACGGAGCCCCGACTTGTTGCCGTACAGCATCGCCAGCCACTCCAGGCCGACCGTCAACGCGAGGACCCAGCCCATCAACCAACGGTCGAGCTTGCCGCCCAGCCGCCCCGACGGAAATGACAGGAGCAGGTAGACGAAGCCGGCGATGAACACGTACTGGACGGCCAATCCGATCGTGTACAGCCACGCCACCGAGGCCTCGCTGAGCTGAGCCGCGAACCAGGCGAAGCCGGTGAACACCATGACCGGGCCGAGGCGGTTCTGAGGCCGTGCCCGCCACGAAGTGAGTCCACTGCCCAGCAGCGAGACGCCCACGAGCGCCGTGATGAGAGCGTCGGCCTGGGTCGGCCGGCCGGGCGGCTGGTGGGCCGCCAGCCACACCGCGCCGGCGCCCGCCGCCACGCCGGCGCCTGCGACCACCGACCACTTCGCCTTCATCGACAAGGATTCTGCCGCCAATCGATCCCCGTGACCAGAGCGGGAGCGCGTGCCCACCATGTCGTCCTCACTGCGCCGCAATCGCTGACAGCACGTCGAGGTTGGCGGCTCGGCGAGCCGGCCAGGTGGCGGCGGCCAGCCCCAGCAGGCCCGACAAGACGAGGAAGCCGACCAGGCTCGAGACGGGGATCGCGATGTTGGTGACCCCGTTGTGGCGCAGCGACGAAGCCAGCGCCAGGCCCAGCCCGGTGCCGATGACGATCCCGACCACCGCGCCGAAGAGGGCGACGATCACCGACTCGGCGCGGATCATGGTCCGGACCTGACGGCGTTTCATCCCGACGGCGCGGAGCAGTCCGATCTCGTGCGTGCGCTCGAACACCGACAGCATCAGGGTGTTGACGATGCCGATGAGCGCGATCAGGACGGCCAGAGCAAGCAGGACGTAGACCAGTCCGAGCTCCTGGTTGACCTTGTTCTTCTGCGCGCTCTCAAACTGAGCCCGAGTCTTGAATCCGACGTTGGCGTAAGGCTGCAGCGCGGCGTTCAGGCCGTTGTCGAGTGAGCGCGCCCCGGGCGCGGTGATGAGCAGGACCGCGACCGGGAGTGGATTGTTGTAGTGGGAGAGGAAGAACCCGTTACCGGTGACGAAGCTGCCGACGAGCGGGTTGGGTTTGAAGATCCCGCCGATCGTCATCGTCGTGGCGCCGGTCTGGGCGAACTTGACCGCGACCACCGAGCCGACGTGGAGGCCGTTGGCATTCGCCGTATTGGTGTCGATCAGGAGCTCACCCGCCGCCATCGCCCGAGCACCGCTCCCGTCGGTGACGTGGAGGTTGACGGTCTTCGACAGGTTGGCCGGGGTCGCCGCGGTGAGCGTGGAGAGGGAGCCTCGGAACTCGAACTGTCCCTGGTAGACGGTCGTCGTCGTCGACACCCCGGGCAAGCGCGAGACGGTCGCGGGAACGGAGGTGCTGAAGCCGCCCGAGCCGGTGATGATGTAGTCGGCGTTGATCGCACTGTCGACGCTGTGCGCGGCCGAGGTGCTCAGCGAGGCGCCGAGAACGGCGAAGGTCGAGACGAGCGCGAGTCCGATCATCAGCGCGGCGGCGGTTTGGGCGGTGCGCCGTGGGTTGCGCATGGAGTTCTCGCGGCCCAGCCGGCCCGGAATCCCGAGCAGGGACGCCAGCGGTCGTCCGAGCGCGCTCGACAACGGCCGCGCGACAACCGGACCGAGCATGCCGACGGCGACGAACACCGCCACCGCGCCGAGGCCGACGAGTCCGGTCGTCGCCTTGGCCAGCCCCGCCACCAGCACCACGACGCCGACCATCGCGATCGTGCCGCCGGCGATCACGCGCCACCGGCGCACCGACACGGGCTGGTCCTCGCTGTGGTCGACGAGCGCGGCGACTGGCGGGATCTTCACCGCCCGGCGGGCAGGGATGACCGCCGAAATCACCGTCACGCCGACCCCCACCGCGATCGCGACCGCGACCGTGCGGGCCTCGAACACCAGTGGCGCCGCCGGCAACTCGATGCCGAACGCATTCAACAGCGCCTTCAGGCCGAGCGCGGCCACCACCCCGAGCCCGAGGCCGATCAGCGACGCGGCCAGTCCGGTCAGGGCGGCTTCGCCGAGCACCGAGCGGAACACCTGTCCGCGGCTGGCGCCGACGACGCGCAGCAGCGCCAGTTCACGCGTCCGCTGGCCAACCGTGATCGAAAACGTGTTGAAGATCGTGAACCCACCCACGAACAGGGCGATCGCGGCGAAGATCAGCAGGAGCGTGGAGATGAACGACAGAGCGTTGTCGATCGCGGTCGTCAACTCGTTGGCGACGGCTTGTCCGCTGACCACCTCGACCCCCGCCGGGAGCGTTTTCTGGATCGCCAATTGCAGCTTTACGTTATCCGCTCCGGGAGCGGCCAGGACATTGATCGTGTCATAGTGCCCGCGCGCGTTGAACAGGGCTTGTGCCGTCGGCAGGTAGAACCCGGCCAACGTGGTCCCAACCAGGTTGTCATCGCTGCCAAAGGTGACGATTCCGGAGATCGTGAACGTCTGTGGCGCTCCGGGCAGCAGCACGTGCACCCGGTCGCCCACCGCGAAGTGGTATTTGGTCGCCGTCGCCTTGTCCATCACGACGTCGTGTGCGGTGGTGGGTGCCTTGCCCTCGACGAGTCGGACCGAAGACAGTTGTGGATCGGGATCAAAGGAGAAGCCGAGCGCCGAACCGCCGCCGCTGCCGATCGCGTTTCCGTCGCGCGCCACGAACTGCGCATAACCGCCGACCGACCCCGACACATAGGCGACCCCGGGGATCCGACTGACTTCGGTGGCGATTGACTGTCGCACGGGCTTGCGGTTGGCGGTGCTGTCCACCGTGGTCGCGGTGCCGTTGAGAACGGCTTTGCCCCGGATCTCGAAGCTGACGTGCTGATAAGCGGTGCCGATCAGCGTGTTGAAGGTGTTGTTGAGCGTGTCGGTGAGGATTAGCGTCCCGGTGACGAACGTCACCCCGAGCACGATCGCGAGGGCGGTGAGAGCGAGGCGCAGCTTGCGTGCGGCGAGCCCGCTGATGGTGACTCTCCACATGTCAGTGCCCCAATCTCTTCATCCGGTCCAGCACCCCGTCGGCGGTTGGTGAACCCAGCTCGCCGACCACCTTGCCGTCGGCGAGGAACACGACTCGGTCGGCGTAGGCCGCTGCCTGCGGGTCGTGCGTCACCATCACGATCGTCTGTCCGTGGTCGCTCACCGAGCGGCGCAGGAACCCCAGCACCTCGGCCGAGGACTCGGAGTCCAGGTTGCCGGTCGGCTCGTCGGCGAAGATCAGCTCGGGGCGGCCGATCAGCGCCCGCGCGCACGCGACCCGCTGCTGCTGGCCACCGGACAGCTCGCTGGGCCGGTGCGACAGCCGATCGGCGATCCCCAGCCGGCGGACGAGATCGTCAAACCATCCCCGGTCGATCGTGACACCGGCCAGGTCGGCCGGGAGGGTGATGTTCTCGGATGCGGACAGCGTCGGGACCAGGTTGAACGACTGAAAGACAAACCCGATCCGGTCCCGACGCAGCTCGGTCAGGCCGGCTTCGTCGAGCCTCCCGAGCTCGTCGTCGCCCACGAACGTGTGGCCCGACGTCGGCACATCGAGACCCGCCATGCAGTGCATGAGCGTCGACTTGCCCGACCCCGAAGGGCCCATCACGGCGGTGAAGCGGGCGCGCTCGAACTCGACGTTCACGTCGTCCAGGGCGCGGACGACGGTGTCGCCCTTCCCGTAGGACTTGGTCAGGCCGACGGCGCGGGCCGCCCGCGCGGAGGGCGCCCGCTGGGCCTGGTTCATTTCGTTCCTTTGTTTCAGCGCGATCATCATGGCCTGGAGGGTGAACCTTGACCGGGCTTCTGAGAAGCCGGGCAGCCGGAGTCCTGGGGGGTAGGGTTAGCCGTACCCCGCCCCATCGCCGCCGCACGGACGGCTACTAGAGGCGCGGCCGGACTACGGGCAGCGCGGACGGTCTCGCGCCGCTTGGTGCGCGAAGGCGGCGTCCTCGCGCGAGTTGGCGAGCATGAACACGTCCGGCTGCTGCCCCGGCATCCGACGCGAGGCGAGGAACGCGATATACGGACTGCCCGAGTAGGCCAGTTGGGGCGGACACCGTCGTGCGGCCGTCACTTCGGCGTTGACCTGCCCGGGGCCGGCCGACCAGGTCAGCCCCGATTGCGCGAACGGCCGCACGGCCACCCACGGGTCGGGCGGGTTGATCAGCAGCGAGGCGATCTGTGCCGCAAGCAACGCCGTAGCCGCGACGGTCACGGCCCGGGCCTGACGCCAGCGGTGCCAGCTCCATGCGGCGCCGCAGACGGCCAGTACGAGCAGCGGCGGTTCGGCGACCGTCATCACGTTGATGTACGAGCCGCGCTTGAACACCGTCAAGGCCAGCAGCAGGCCACCGCCGGCGGCCCCGGTCACCGTCGCCGCCAGCCGGCGGTCGCGGAGCGTCCCCCGCTCGCGCCACGCGATCGCGATGAACAGCGCCGCGCCGGCCAGCAGTGGCAGCTCGTTCCACGCCGCCTGAGCCAGGAGGCCCCCGGCATAGTGCACCGTCGCTCGGCCCAGCTTGAACTGGGCGAGCACGGTCTGATCCCAGACGCCCGTACCGAAGACCGCGAGCGAGATGGCGAACAGCGCGACGAAAGCGGCCACCGTTCGGGCGACCGTCCGCGAGCGACCGGGCGCGAGGGCCGCCGCCGCGAGCGCGGGGATCAGGAACGCGAACTTGCTCCACGCGGCCAGCGCTAGCACGATCGCACCCAGCCACTGGCGCTCGGATCGAGCGCACAGGAGGGCGCCGGCGAGGATCAGGGGGGCGGCGAGCGTCTCGGGGACCAGCTGGGCGTGGCTGGCCAGCGAGATCGGCAGCAGCGGCGCGAGCGCGCCGGCCAGCAGCGCAAGCCACACGCGTCCGTCGAGCCGCCAAACGCACGCCACGACCAGCGCGGCGGTGGCCAGGTTGACGAGCCCGAGGCCCACTTCCAGCGCAGTGACCGTGTCGCTCACCGCCAGCAGCAGCGCGCCGACCAGGAACACCGGCGGCGGTTGCGCGGCGGCGACGTCGCGGAAGGGGGCCAGGCCGTGCAGGAACTCGCGCGCCGTCAACGCATACACGCCGTCGGAGAAGCTCCAGTAGGCGTTGCGCTGCCAGGCCAGCAGCAGGGCAAGCTCGAGCACGCCGCCGGCCAGCGCCAGCAGCACCACGGTCCAGGTCCAGCCCTCCCCGGTCTCCCGTTGGCCGGGGTCTGCTCCGATCAGCCGGAGCTCAGACGACGCCGAGCTCAGCCTTCTTGGCCTCGAGGTCGATGCCCAGCAGCCGGGCCAGGTTCTCGCCCAGGATCTTGCGCTTGGCCTGCTCGGTCAGCTGTGGATATCCGCGCTCCTCGACGATGTCGCGGGGGAGCTCGAAGTTCCAGAACTCCTCCAGCGCCCACTGCGGGTGCCAGATCGGCGTCTCGCCGCCGTAGAGGATCTTGTCCTCGCCGCACCACCACATCAGCTTGCCGAGCGTCTCGGCGAACACGCGCGGCTGGCGGGCGATGAAGTTGACCGTGGCGGCGATCGACGCATACAGGTTGGGATAGCGGACGAGCTGCCACAGGACCTCGTCGAGCCACGGCAACCCGACGTGGAAGATGATGAAGTTGATGTCGGGGAAGTTGGCCGCCGCGCCGTCCATGTCGAACGTGCGGGTGTGCTCGATCGGCTGGGGTCCGAGCGGCACGCCCTTGTGGACGCCGACCACGGTGATCCCGAGTTCCTGGGCGAGCTCGAACACCGGGAAGGCGACCCGTGGGTCGTCCATCCGCCACGGGAACGGCTGGCCGTAGTCGTAGCGGACGTTGTACAGCTTGAGCCCGCGGGCGCCGTGATCCTCCACCTGGCGCCGGAGCAGGTCGAGCGCCTTCTTGCCCTCGAGCGGGTTGATCGAGGCCCAGAAGACGGCTCGGTCGGGATGCTTGGCGGCCATCTCGGCGCACTTCTCCCACGGCGACAAACCATCGTGGAACAGGTCGGTGAGCGGAAGCGGCTGGGCCACGATCATGTCCGTGTCGGAGCCCTCGATGATCATGTCGTAGATCTCGTCGACGGTCCACTCGCGCATGAACTGCTCGCGGGGCAGGATCTCCTCGCCCTCGCGCGTCAGCAGCTGGTGGAACGCGTAGAGGTGCTCGTCGAACAGCTGGCCCGGCGAGCCGATCGCGTTGGCGGGAGCGAAGTTGAAGATGTGGCAGACGCAGTCGAAGACGAACGCCGACACCTTGCGCTCGGGCTGGCCGGTGGCGTCGGAGCGGGTTTCGGTGGTGGCCATATCAGGCTCCTTCTTGGTTGAGCTTGGCGATCCGCTGCTCGCGGTAGGGGAGGAGTTGCTCGAGGGGGAGCGTCAGCTTCTCGCGCGCCGACGGTGACAACCGCTCCATGGTCCACACCGGATCCCACACGACCCGGACGTCGACGGTCTCGACGCCGTCCACGCCTTGCAGCCGCTCGGGGATCGCGGTGGACATGCTGGTCACGAACGGGCACCAGCCCGTCGTCAGAACGAGGTCAACCTCGACGTGGCCTCCATCCACGCGCACGTCTTCGACGACCCCCATGTCGACGATGCTGATCCCACGATCGGCGCAGCAGGGGTCGTAGACGTCACGCAGCGCGGCGAGGACGAGCTCCGCGGAAACCGGGCCGGCGGCGTCAGTCATCGCCCTCGATGACTACCCGGAAACCGGTGGTCGGCGTCGCCCGCTCCGGATCGGCCGGCAGCGCCCGCGCCGCGCGGACGCCCCAGGCGGCGTCGAGGTAGGACCCGCCGCGGACCACGCGCCAACCGTCCCCATCGGGCGCGTCTGCGACCCATTCCCACACGTTGCCGGCCAGCTGCTCGGCGCCGCCCGCGGCGGCGCCGGACGGATGCGCGCGCACGGGAACCGTCCAGCCCCAGGCCGATTCGACGGTATTGCACCGGTCGGGATCGAACACGTCGCCCCAGGGCCAGATGCGGCTCTCGGGACCACGCGCCGCCGCCTCCCATTCATCGCCGGTGGGAAGTCGCACCGGCTTGCCCAGCCTGCGCGACGCCCAGCTCGCGAAGTCGACCGCGTCGGCGAACGTGACCTGCGTGACGGGGTGATCGGCGAGTTGCTCGCCGTCGAGCTGGCGCGCCATGGCGACGCTCACGCGACGCCCGGTGTCCCCGACGAACTCCCGCATATGGGCGCTCACCACCGGCCAGCGGCCGAACCGCAGCCGCTGGAGCGCGATGACGCGCTCACCACCGTCACCGAGGCGGTAGGTCCCCGCGGGCAGCGGCACGCAGGCGTCCAGCGGCGGGACTCCGCGCGCGGGCGACGCGACGGGGCGCGTGCGGTCCGGAGGCGAGGACACGGACGGGGAAAACACGGCGACAGCTCCAAACCTACCTGATCAACGATCGTTGAGGTCAAGGACGGGGATCGGCGGTTCGATCGAGCCGCGCTTATCGGTGGGCACGATCGCGGTCCCGAGCGCGAAGAACTCGATCACGTGGCTTCCCCAACCGTGGCTCTTCTCCGACAGCGAGACGCCGACGATCCCCTCCGCGCCCAGCTCCTTGGCCTCGGTCTGCATCCGCTGCATGGCCAGTTCGCGCGCGTCATAGAGCGCCTGGGTGAAGTTCGGCAGCTCGACGTTGCGCCCGCTCTGGGCGATCGTTCGCAGCGGCCCGCGCCGCCCCACGTGGTAGACGCAGCTGCCCATCACCATCCCGACCGGGCGATGCCCGGTTCGCAACAGCGTCCAGAACTCCTGGCCCGAGAGGTCGCTCTGAAACGGCCGGCCGTTCGGCGCTCGATGAAGTACCCCGTCGCGGTGTTTGACGGCGGTGCCGATGGCGATGAACTCGGCCATGTTGCGTCCCCACTCGTAGCGGCCGATGTCGAGCCGCACGCCAACGATCCCATCGGCGCCGAGCTGGTCCGCTTCCTCCTCCATCCGCGTCATCGCCAGGTGGCGGGCGCTGTACATGGCCTGCGAAAGCACGGTCAGCTCGCGACTCGAGGTGGGCCCGGCGACCTGGAAGCCGATGTGGAAGATCGAGCTGCCGACGACCAGACCTACCGGATCAAAGCCGGCTTCGGTGACGAGCATGAACTCGTTGACGGTGAGGTCCGAGGTGTAGAGGCCCTCGCGGTTCTGCTCCAGTCGCTCGCGGCCCGACTCGGGGATCCCTTCGACCGACGTGGGGTCGTAGTCGCTCACCCTGCTCCCATCCGGAGCGCGGCCTTGACCGGGTACGGCGAGCCGCTGTCGCCGTCGCGAATCGCGGTCCCGGCGGCGTGCATCGTGATCACCCAGCCTCTGCGATCGATCTCGCTCCGACCCGTGATCCGGTACGGCAGTCCGAGGCGGCCCCTGTGCCAGCCGCGCCGGTCGACCGCCTGCAGCGACGAGGCGAGGGCGAACTTGCCCCGCGCCACCGAATGGGAGAACTCTACGCCGACCGCTCCGGTCCCGCCGAAGTCGGAGATCTGACCGCGGAGCTTGGCGCGGACGGTCTCTCGGGCGGCTTGAAACCCGCGGCTGAGCTCGCTCAGCTCCTGATTCTGGGAGATCGTTCGTGCCCGCCGCACGCGCGTCGCGCGGGCCGGGGAGGCGAACACGGCGATCGTCGTCGCCAGCAGCCCCACGGGCTCGTGGCGCGACTCGTGCAGCCGCCAATAGTCCTGTACCGACAGCGCGCTGAGGGCCGGCGACGCCGCGGGCCGCGAATGCGGGAGCCGGACCGCGGTCCCGCTCACCACACACTCGATCGTCCCCTTGCCGATGTCGTGGTCGCTGTGGCGCAGATGAGCGCCGACCACGGCGTCCGCGCCGACCTGGATCGCCTCCTCGCGCAGACGTCCAAGCGCGTTGCGCCGCGCGAGGTTCCAAGCGTCGGTCAGCACGTCGAGCTCGCAGACGACCTCGGCGTGCCACCGGTAGTTGCGCAGCTGGGCGAGCGACGGCTCCGTATAGACGTTCGTCAACGCCCTCCCCGTCGGCGTCGGGGCGTACAGCGAGCCGCTGATGAAGATCTTTCCGGGGTCGAGCGGGGGCAGGTACTGCCAGCCGGCCTGGACCACGCTGGCGCCCATCACCTGAGACAGCGGCGACGGACCCAGGCGGGTCAGGAGGGCGAACTCGTTCACCGTCAGCCCGCTCGTGAACATCCGAGCAAGTTACCGTTCCCCGCCATGAGTGTCATCGTCGCCGTTCCGCTGCTGGTGTTGTTCATCGTGATCGTCGGGAAACTGACCGGGCGGTTGCTCGGTATCCGCCTGGGGAACTGGCGAGGCGCGCTGGTTGGTCTCGTCGGGTGGATCGGGGGGTTGCTCGCCGCTGCGTACACGATCGGCGAGCCGACCAAAGACGGCGGCCGCGTGCTCGAGGCCCACACGTTCGGCCAGTGGCTCCAGTCCGTCGCGGTGGTGATCGTGTTCGGTGTGCTGACCGCGATGCCGGTGGCGATCGGGATGGATCTGCTGACCCGCAGCGCCCGCACCCGACCTCGGTCCTCGCGCGCTCGGCTTAGGTTTCTGCACCCGATTCGCGCCATCCGAGCCTCGCTGGCACCTTACGGCCGGTTGCGCGAGCTGATCGCCAACGCCCGGCAAGCCAACCTGCTCCATTTCCGCTACGCGTCAAAGGCGGCGCTCGAGTCGCCCGATTTTGCCAAGCGTCTGCGCTTGGTGCTCGAAGAATCGGGCGGCATGCTCGTCAAGCTCGGGCAGATCGCCTCGACCCGCACCGACGTCCTGCCCGACGCGCTGACCGACGAGCTCTCGAACCTTCAGTCCGACGTCCGTCCGGTACCCGAGGCGGACGTCCGGGCGGTGGTCGAGAAGTCGCTCGACGAGCCGGTCGAGCACGCGTTTGGCTCGTTTGAGACCCAGCCGCTCGCGGCGGCGTCGATCGGTCAGACGCACCGCGCCGTGCTGCTCGACGGCACGCGCGTGGTCGTCAAGGTCCAGCGGCCCGGCATCGATCAGGTGGTAGCCCGCGACGCCGCGGTGTTGCGGCTGGCCGCCGCGCGGCTCGAGCGGCACGTCGACGCGGCGCGCGAAGTCGGCCTCAGCTCGTTCAGCGAAGAGCTGATCGCTGGTCTCGAGGAGGAGCTCGACTACCAGCACGAGGCCGTCGTGGGCCGCCAGCTACGGGAGAACCGGGCCGGCGACGTCGGGATCTCGGTCCCGAGCGTCTACTCGACGCTGTCGACGGATCGCGTGCTCGTGATGGAGGAGGTCGTCGGCCGCTCGATCGCGGACCAGCAGGCGATCGACGCATCGCCGGTGGTGCGTTCCGAGCTCGCGCGCCGGCTGCTGTCCTCGTTCCTCGGCCAGGTGCTCGACAACGGGCTGTTTCACGCCGACCCGCACCCGGGCAACCTGCTGATCGACGCCCAGGGCACAATCTGGATGCTCGACTTCGGATCCGTCGGGCGACTCGACGCGCGAGCGCTCGACGGGCTCAGGGGGATCGCCCTCGGCGTCGCCATGAACGACGTCAGCGTGCTGGCGCGAGCCGCGCGGGACCTGTCGGGCAACCAGACGATCGATCTCCGCGCGCTGGAGGGCGATCTCGGCGCGCAGCTGTCCGCGCTCGATGCCGGTGGGCTCGACCCCCGCGTGATCGGCGAGGTTCTATCGGTGATGCAGCGCCACGAGATGCGCCCGCCTGCATCGATCACGCTGCTGGCGCGCGCGCTGTTCACGCTCGAGGGGACGATCAGGACCCTCGACCCCGAGTTCAGCCTGGTCACACAGAGCCAAGAGATCGTCATGCAAGAACACCGCGAGGCGTTCGGCACACCCGAACAGATCATCCAGCGCGAGCTGCTTCGCTCCCTCCCGGCGCTGCGCACGCTGCCCGAGCACGCCGAAACGCTCGCCAACCAACTCCGCGCCGGACGCCTCACGGTACGCCACGAACAGTTCGCCGGCGCTGATCGCGACGCCGTCGACTCGTGGGTCGACCGGATCGTGATCGCAGTGATCGCCGGCTTCGGGGTCGTCGCGTCGGCGACGATCCTGGTAGGGGCCGGCGTGACGGCTAACCATGAGGTCCGCTCGGCCCTGTGGATTCTCGGCTTCGCCGGCCTCTCGTTCTCGACCATCCTGGCGATGCGCGGTGCCGCACGAGCGCTGCGCCGAAATCTCGACCGCATCGAGTGATCGCGGTCAGGTGATGCTCGACAGGCTCCCGACCGCCCTGATCGCGGGAGCGCGCCTGTGCACGATGTACGCCGCGGCGGCCAGCAGGGCGAGGCTGTACGCGACCGCCACTGCCGGAGCGATCCCGATCGAGCCGTCGACGCCGACGGAATATCCAATCACCCGTTGCGGCCCCCAGAACGGCAGCAGCTTGGCGATCGCCTCCGTGTCGGCCAGCGTCAGCTGGATCCCGACGACGCCGATCAAAATCAGCACTCCCTCGAGCTCGTGGGGAACCAGCGCGCCGACCGCGAGTCCGAACGGCACGCTGGTCAGCGCCACCAGCTCCACGCCGACGGCGAGCGCGGCCGGGTGCTGCGGGCCGGTGCCGAGGATCATGATCGCGCTGAATACGATCGACACCACGAGCCCGAACAGCTCCAGGAACAGGAGCCGGCCGAGCAACAGCTCGTAGGGGTAATACCCCGCGAGCACGAGCCGCTGGTCCACCGGCCGCGCCGATAGGGCGGCGAAGATCGACGCGCCGGCGACCGAGAACGCCATCGCGATCCCGCCCGTGATCGCCGCGTGGTCGGGACCGGAACTGATCGACGACCCATAGAAGGCGAGCGGCAGGCCGGTGAGCAGGCCCATCGCAATGTGGCGTCGCAGGAGCTCTCGGCCGGTCATCGCGGCCGGCACGAGTATGCGCCGCAACCTCACCGCCGGGATGCCTCGGGGATCGCTTTCGAGGCCAGCGGAATCGTGAGCTCGACCACGCGATCGACCAGCGTGAGATCGGTCAACAGGTGGGTGACGACGACCACCGCGAGGCCGTCGGCCTGCCAGCCGGCGACGTGCTCCCAGAAGCTCACGTAAGCGCCGTGATCGAACCCCTGATAGGGCTCGTCGAGGAGCAACACGCGCGCGCCGCCGAGCAGGGCGAGCGCCAGGTTCAGCTTCTGCCGCGCTCCGCCGGACAGACTGCGCGTCGGGGCGCGACAGTCGCCGATCGGAAAACCGAGCTCGGCCAGCAGCGAGCGGCCGTCGCGTCGGACCCGATCGTTGGATAGTCCGACTGCGGGCGCGAACAGCGACAGGTGCTCATCGGCGTTGAGCAGGTCGAACAGCCCCGGGATCTGCGGGCAATAGCCGACCCGTCCTCCCAGCCGTACCTCGCCCAGATCGGGGCGGATCAGCCCGGCGCAGATCCGCATCAACGTGCTCTTGCCGGCTCCGTTCTCGCCGACGATCGCGATCGTCTCGCCGCTGCCTACCGCCAGCGAGACCCGATCGAGGACGAGTCGACTGCCGTAGGAGTGAGTGATCGGCCCAGCGTCAAGGAGCGCGGCACCGGCCCCTTCACTCGTGCCCAGCAGGATAGGTGAAGCTTCCATGCTCGACTGAGGATCGCGCACCGGGGTCCGCCGGTCAACCGCCTGCCGACAGGGCCACTAAGCGGTTGTGGCGATCGCCATCCGCCCGGCGAGCGCCATCGGATAGAGCGAGTCGGCGAGGAAGTGGGGATCGAAGTGGGACCGGTCGGCGCTGACCCGCCCCGTCCACGTCGGGCTGCCGGCCACGCCTCCCCAGGTCCAGTAGATGTGCGCGGTGTCGGCGACGACCTGGAACGGACCCTGGTTGGTGCGGACATTGAGCCATCGCCCGTTGACGCCGCGGCGATCGAGGCTCGCCCGGCCGATCGTCCCGGCTTTGAGCTCCGTCCAGTACAGATGGCTGCCACCGACGGCGATGCCTTGCGGACAGCTGCCGTGGCCGCCGGTTGAGATGTAGCTCCTGATGACGTGGTGGCCGTCCAGGTCGGCGCGACCGATCGAGTCGTCGAGGCAGCGGCTGAAGTAGAGGTGCGTGCCATCGGTCGCCAGACCGTCCGCTACGCCGCCACCCTGCTCGCGCGGGAGGACGATGAACCGCCGATCAAGATGGGACCCGTTCAGCGCCACCCGTCCGATCGCGTCGTGATCGCTCCAGTAGAGGAAGCCGTGGACGGCGATCACCGCATCGGGCGCGGGCAGTCCCGCGATCAGCGGACGGACGCCGTGACCGGTCAGCGTCGCCCGCATCACGTTGCCCCGATCGCCTGTTCCCGCCTCCGTGGTCCAGAAGACGTACCGGCCGCCGACGGCGATTCCGAACAGGTTGGAGTTCCCCACCTTGACGATCTCCGTGCTCCTCCGAGGCCCCGCCAGATTCAGCTTGGCGATCGCCAGCACGCCGTTGCTGGTCGTGGTCTCGTAGTACAGCGCGGTCGACGACTGGGCGATCGCGGAGGACGCGCCGAGCCCGGCGAGGAGCCCGAGCACGCCCACCACGAACGCCAACCGAATTGATCTACGGCGGCCCACGGGCCGATGCTAACCCATGGATTCGGTGTCGCGGGCCGGTCGTCTACGCGGCCGGGGCGGGGGCCGCGACGGGCCGGACCGATGGCTGCGCCGGCAGGAGCGCCGCAGCCACGAGCGCGCCCGCCGCGGCTACTGCGGCGGTCACGTAGTTGGCGGTGCTGAAGCCCTCGAAGAAGGCCGACGTGGCCGCGGTGTGCACGCCGGCGGCGAGCGCCGCAAGACCGGCGTGACGCAAGCCCTCGGCGACCGCGAGCGCGCCTCCAATCGAGGTGTGGCTCGCCCGTGCCGCGGCGTGGGGGAGACCGGCCGGAAGCGCGGCCGTGAGGCGGCTCGCGTACAGCGAGGCGTACACGCTCCCGATCACCGCCACGCCGAGCGTCCCTCCGAGGAGCCGGGTCGCGTCATTGACGGCGGAGCCGACGCCGGCCTTGGCCTTCGGCACGACGCCCATGATCGCCTCGGTGGCCGGGGCGCTGGTCAGACCCATGCCGGTCCCGAGCACGACCATCTGCACCGCGATCGTCCCGTAGCCGGTGCTCGCCGATACGGTCGTCACCCACAGGTAGAACCCGGCCAGGAGCAGGAGTCCCGTCGTCACCACGAGTTTGGTTCCGACCCGGACGGCGAGCTTGGCGCCGAGCACCGAAGCGAGGGCGACACACGTCGCGACGGGCAGCAGGCGAACCCCGGTCGACAGCGGTCCGTAATTCTTGAGGAACTGGAAGTACTGGGTGATGAGGAAGATGAACCCGGAAAGGGCGAAGAACGAGATCGCGACCGAGGCGCTGGCCGCGGTGAAGCGGGGGTTGCCGAACAGCGACAGGTCGATCATCGGGGCCTCGGCGCGGCGCTCCCAGGCGATGAACGCGATCAGCAGCACGGCGGTCAGACCGAGGCCGGCGAGCGTCCGCGCGCTCCCCCAGCCGTAGCTGGGCGCCTCGATGATCGTGTAGACGAGCAGACCCACCATCGCGGTGGAGAGCGCGAACCCGTTGCGGTCGGTCCGCGGCGCGCTCGGGTCGCGCGAGGTCGGCACGTAGCGTGCGACGAGGACGGCGGCGCCGCCGGCGATCGGCGCCATCGCGAAGAAGATGCTGGTCCAGTCGAACGCCTCGAGCAACCAGCCGCCGACGATCGGGCCGAGCGCGATCGCCGCGCCGGTGATCGCGCCCCACAGTCCGATCGCCCTCGCGCGCTCGCCGCGCTCGGTGAACACGTTGGTCAGGAGCGACAGCGTGGCCGGGAACACCATGGCGGCACCGATACCCATGACACAGCGGGCGACGATCAACTGCCCGGGGCTGGAGGTGAGCCCGCCCGCGATGCTCGCCAGGCCAAACACGGCCAGGCCGGCCAGCAGCATGCCCTCGCGTCCGAAACGGTCGCTGAGGCTGCCCGCGGCGAGCACCGAGGCCGCGAACAGCAGGTTGTAGGCGTCGACGACCCACTGAAGCTGAGAGTCCGACGCGTGTAACTCGCGGACCAGGGTCGGCAACGCGACGTTGACGATCGTCGTGTCGAGGTTGATCGCAAACGCGGCGAGCAGGAGGGAGACGAGGATCAAAGGCTTGCGCTGCATGGGGTCCTCCAGGGAGGTCGACGGCAAGGGAGGACGTATTTTTAAAGCATTTAGACAAAATAATCAAGTATATGTTTCAGAATCTCAACAGAATGCTAGACTGGGTTGAGCGATGGACTACGAACCGTCATCCGGGTTGGGTGGATCCGTCGCATGAGGTCCTACGACGAGTACTGCGCGCTGGCCAAGTCGCTCGACGTCGTCGGCGACCGGTGGACGCTGCTGATCGTTCGCGAGCTCGCGCTCCAGGGCCCGTGCCGCTACACCGACCTGCGCAACGGACTGCCCGGCATCGCCACCAACTTGCTCGCAGCGCGGCTGCGCGAACTCGAGCAGGCCGGGATCGTCGCGCGCGAGGAGGCGCCGCCGCCCATCGCCACGACCTTGTTCGAGCTGACCCCCCGCGGCGAGGAGCTCCGACCCACGCTCGAGGGGCTGACGCGGTGGGGGTTGCCGCTGATGACCGAGCAGGACCCCGAGGAGGCGGTTCGCAGCCACTGGCTCGCCTGGGCGATCGAACTGATGGCGACCGACCGTCAACCAGACGGTCCGCCGGTGAGCGTCGAGCTCCGCATCGGCGATCGGCCGATCGCGGTCCAGGCGGACGGCGGCACCGTTCGGACCAGCCTTGGGCCGGTCGAGGGTCCCGACTTGGCGCTGGTCGGACCGCCTCGGCCCGTCCTCGGGGTGATGCTCGGGTTGATCGAGCTGGCCGAGGCGCGGGCCGCCGGGGTCAGCTACGAAGGTGACCCGGAGGCGCTGAAGCGGTTCGGCCCAGATCGGATGGTGTCATTAGGGGTGACGGGCAAGGACGAGTAGTGAGGCTTGGGGAGTTTTTCCGGATATACCGCAACAATCCCCCGAGGCTCTCACTCGATCACCTCGCCGGGCGCGCCGACGACGTGCAGTGACACCTAGGGCTCACGCGTATGTCGTGAACCCTCAGAACGACTTCGGTGTGTCGATCCAGATGTATTCGGTGGGTTCCTTGGCGACGTTCTCCATGCGATGGGGGATCGTGCTCGGGAACCAGATCGAATCGCCCGCATCCAGGAAATGGATTTCATCTCCAACCCACACCTTCAGGCGACCGCGCAGCACCATGCCCCATTCCTCGCCTTCGTGGGTGACGGGTTCATCACCCATCGAGGCGCCGACCTCGTAGTGTCCAAAGATGGCCTCGATGTTCTCGGCCTGCTCGGGCGACGCGAGCTCGAAGCGCACCCCGCCGGCGTGCATCGCGCTGCGCGCCTCGCTGGTGGTCGCCGACTTCGTTCCCGCCGACACCGCGATCCGCTCGGATGCGCGGACGACGCGGCTACTCGACTCGCTAGGGTCGGAAAAGAAGTAAGTAAGTGTTGTGCCAAGTGCGTCGGCGACGCGCTTGAGCGTCGAGATCGACGGCTCCACCTTGCCGCGCTCAACGTCGCTGATGAGCGAGGCCGAGACGCCGGCGCGAGAGGCCAGGCCGCGAATGCTGTAACGGTGCTCCTTGCGTAGCTCGGCCAACCGGTGGCCGATCGATGGCTCATCCGTGGCACTGACCCGACTCGAATTGGCTCGCTTCTGGTTCGTCGAGCGGCGAGTGGTCCTGCCCCCGGTCGGTGCCTTTGAAGATGTCATGCTGCTCCTTGTTGTCCTACCTGGTTCGTTCCTAGCGAACGCTGGGGCTTCCTGCTTACGTTTGTGCCGGTGAGGGTGATCGCGTCACCGTCATGGTACTTGCCTTGTCCGATGGGATGAACATCGCCTACCGAGGCCCGATTCTTCGTCGCCAGCCCGATACCCGCCCGGCCGACGGCATGGCGCCCGCGCTCGGACACGCCGGCCTATCCGGCCTCGAACGCGATCGGCAGGCTGCTCAGCCCGCGCTCATGCGGCGTGTGGAGCCTCACGACGGGCCCCGACAACTCGTAACGCGGCATCATCGCCAGCATCTCCTCGAACACGATCGCGGCCTCCAACCGCGCCAGCGGTGCCCCCAGACAGTGGTGGATGCCCTCGCCGAAGGCGAGATGGCGCCTCGCGGGGCGTCCGATGTCGATTCTGTCGGGGTCGGGCCACCGCCGCTCGTCGCGGTTGGCCGCCGCCCACACGAGCAGAACATCGGCGCCCGCCGGTATTCGCTTGCCGTGGATAGCTACCGGCTCGAGCAGCACGCGCCGCAGTGACTGGATCGGAGCGTCGTAGCGCAGCAGTTCCTCCACCGCCCCCGCCATCGACTGCGACCCGCTTCGGAGCGCATCCAGCTGGTCGGGAAAGTCGAGCAGGTTGAGGATCGAGTTGGCGATCAGACCGGCGGTGGTGATGATGCCCGCGTAGTACGTGAACACGCACATGCCCACTGCCTCGGCATGACTTACCTCCCCGCTGCCGTGTGCCTCCGCGATGATCGTGGTCAAATCGTCCTGCGGTCGGATCCTCCGCTCCGCCACGAGCGCGGTCATGTAGTCGCGCATCATTCGGTTGGCCGACCACGCGCTCGCGGGGGCATCGACCTGGCCAGGTACCCGCTCGAGCATGCCCACGAACCAGGACGCGACCAGCGCGTGATCGGCCTCGGGCACGCCGAGGATCCGGCTGACGACGTCGGTGGGCAGCGGCCTGGCGATATCGCCGACGACGTCCATCGCCCCGACTGCCTCGGACTGGCTCGAGCAGGCTCCGCGCACGACTCCTCACGTAGTCCGCGAGTTTCGCCGTGGCCTTGGGGGTGAAGTACGGGGCCACGACCTTACGCAGCCGATCGTGCGGTGGCGGGTCCTGGTCGACGAAGCCGCCGGGCGCGTAAAAGTCGCTCTCGTCATCCAGCACGACCCCCTTGCCGCTCGAGAACGTCCTCCAGGTTCTGGAAGCCGTTTGCACGTCAGCAAACCGCGTGATCATCCAAATGTCTCGGGTCTCGTTGCAGTAGGCGGGGTCCTCGGCGCGAAGGCGGGCGAAGGTCGGGTACGGGTCGTCGTTGACCTCGAACGGGTCATAGACGATGGGACTCCAGGACGCCGAGCTCATCGCGCGCACTCGCCGGACGTTACAGGCGAATCATCGCCATACAGACCGGTGTGAACGCACACCACGCTCCAAATTTACCACGGACGTGCGGCTGGGGTCAATGCTCGGCCGACCACGCCGGGGCGCACTCGAGATTGACACTAGTCCCGCCGTCGTGTACGGTAAAACTGGTGGCGTTAGCGAGAATATGTTGAGAACGTTCGAGATATCGACCGACGGACGCCACCAAGCGCTCGGGCTAGCTTGATCAAGTTCGGAGTACACATTCCCAACTTCGGCCCGTTCGGTGAGCCGGCGGCGGTCGTGCAGATGGCGCGGACGGCCGAGGATGCGGGTTGGGATGGCGTCTTCCTGTGGGATCACATCCGCTGGGAACACGATCGCTGGCCGATCGTTGACCCGTGGATCGCGCTCGCCGCCGCGGCCCAGGCGACGAGCCGGGTGCGGTTGGGGTTAATGGTCACTCCCCTGAACCGACGGCGGCCGTGGAAGGTGGCGCGCGAGACTGCTTCGCTGGATCGGTTGTCGCAGGGGCGTCTCATCTTCGGCGCCGGCCTCGGGTGGGGTAAGGCGGTCGAGTACGCCGCGTTCGGAGAGGAGACCGACGACCGGATCCGGGCCGAACAGCTCGACGAAGGGCTCGAGGTGCTCGCCGGACTGTGGAGCGGGCGGCCCTTTTCGTTCGACGGCGAGCACTACATCGTCCACGACGCCACCTTCATCCCGACTCCGTTGCAGACTCCCCGTATCCCGGTGTGGATTGCCGGACTGTGGCCGAACCGCCGCCCGTTTCGACGCGCCGCGCGATGGGATGGAGCGTTCCCCGAGCGGCGCGAGGGCGGCATGGTCTCCCCGGCCGAAGTCGCCGAGATCAGCGCTTACCTCCGCGCGCAGGGCGATCCGGACCGGCCTTACGACATCGTGGTCGGCGGATATTCACACCGCTCCGAGCCGTACGAGAAGCAGTTCGCGCCCTACGAGAACAATGGCTTGACCTGGTGGTTCGAACGGCTGGATGACTCCCGCCGGCTGTCGCCCGAGGAGACGTTCGAGTTCGTCGCCGCCGGCCCCCCGAAACTTGGAGCCTGATCCGGTGTCTGCTACGGGGCCCGTGCCAGCGACGCCGCGGATCGACGTGGCGGCGCTCGAAGCGCTGGTCGAGCGACCGGGCCACGAATCACTCCCCAATCTCGGTGTGGGCATCGTCGGAGCCGGCTGGATCGTGCGAGAGTGTCACCTGCCCGCCTACCGGGCGGCCGGCATCCGAGTCGTGGGAATTGCCTCACGCCGGAAGGAGCGGGCGCAGGCGCTTGCGGCACGGTTCGGCATCGAGCGCGTGAACGACTCGTGGCAGGAGCTGCTCGCGGAGACCGAGGTGGAGATCCTGGACATCGCCTACCCGCCCGACAAGCAGCCGGAGGTGATCCAAGCGGCGCTGCGACACCGCGGTCACATCAAGGGGATCCTGGCCCAGAAACCACTCGCGCCTGATCTGGAGACCGCCCGTACGCTGGTCATCGCCGCCGAGGAGGCGGGAGTGACACTCGCGGTCAATCAAAACATGCGCTACGACCGATCGATCCGGGCCGCGAAGGCGCTGGTCGACGACGGGCGGTTCGGGACTTTGCTGTTCGCGCAGATCAACATGCACGCCCCGGTCACCTGGATGGAGTACGCGCGCGACTACCGGCGCAAGGCGATCGTGATCATGAGCGTTCACCACCTCGATACGTTCCGCTACCTGTTTGGCGATCCGGAGCGGATCGTCGCCTCGCTGGTTGGACCCGCACGGGCGCCCGCCGATCCTCCGGACGAGAGCGCCGCCTACATCCTGGAATACGGTCACGGGCTCCGCGCGATCGCCATCGACAACTGTCATAGCTGGGCGGACAGCGGGATCGAGTGGCGGATCGAGGGCACCGAGGGCATGGCGAAAGGGACGGTCGGCTGGCCCGATTTTCCCTGGGGCAGCCCGAGCACGATCGAGTTCGTTGCCTCGAGCGCTCCCGAGGTCTGGTTCAGGCCTCGGTGGGCGGAGCGGTGGTTCCCCGACGCGTTCGCGGACACCATGGGCGCTCTCCTGCACGCGGTGAGCAGCGGCTCGGAGGTCGAGATCTCCGGCGCGGACAATCTCGGAACGATGGCGCTGCTCGAGGCCGCGTACCGCTCGGCGAGCGAGCACCGCGCGGTGGCGCCGGACGAACAATGAGCGAGCTGACGAAGCCACGATGAGCCTTCTCGTCATGCAATCGATGTGGGCGATGGAGGAGCTCCCGTGGCACGGTGAAGAATGGTCACACGAGGAGAAAGTGACCCGGATAGCCGACGCCGGCTTCGATGGCGCGGCGGTCGAGTTCGACAACTTCCCGGTCGCCCAGCAAACGACCGAGCTGCTCCGCGAGCGCGGGCTCAAGTGGAGCGTCGAGTGCTATCCGAAGACCGTCGACGAGCTGGGGCCGGTGATCGAGGACGCCTACAAGCTGGGCATCGAGCACGTCACCCACATCAACCTGCAACCGAACGTCAGACCCGAACGAGTGCTCGACTGCATTCCCTACCTGCTCGGGTGGCTGGAGCTCGGCCGGGGGCTTCCGGTGCCCGTGTTCTTCGAAACCCACCGAGACCGGATGACGACCGACCTGCTGTTCACCCTTCAGCTGATCGACGCCGTGCCCGAGCTGCGGCTGACCGCGGATATATCGCACGCGGTGCTGGGGCGGGAGTTCCGCTGGCCCGTGAGCGAGGACGATCGGGCCCTGATCAGCCGCGTCCTCGAGCGCGCGTGGGCGTTCCACGGTCGGGTGGCCTCGCGCGAACAGGTCCAGATCCAGATCAGTTGGCCCCATCACCGACCATGGCTCGACCTGTTCCTCGATTGGTGGGAAGAGGGCTTTCGCAGCTGGCGGGAACGGGCGCCGGTCGGCACGGAACTGACGTTCACCACCGAACTCGGGCCGCCCAACTGGTACGCGATCACCGGACCCGACGGGGACGAGATGTCCGACCGGTGGGAGGAAGCCCTCCTGCTCAAGCGGGAGGTCGAACAGCGGTGGGACCGCGTGGCCGACGGTTCGCCCGCGGCTTCGCCGCGCCCCTTACCGGGCTGAGTTGGTCACGACGGGTACGGACGTGTAGCCATTCATCATGTGGCTCTGCATGCGCTCGACGGGCCCGCAGATCTCGTACTCCGGTAGTCGTTGGAGAATCGCCGAAAGCGCCTGTCTGGCCTCGAAGCGAGCGATCGGCGCCCCGATGCAGAAGTGAATTCCCTCGCCGAAGGCCATGCTTCGCTCCGGCTCGCGGCTGACGTCGAACGCATCGGCATCCGGCCACTTTCGCTCGTCGCGGTTGGCGGCGCAATACAGCATGAACATGCTGGATCCTGCCGGTACGGTCTGATCGTGGAGCACGACATCGGTCGTAGTTGTCCGGCGCAGGAACTTCGCCGGTGACTCGTAGCGAATTACCTCCTCGATCGCCCTCTCGATCAACTCCGGGTTCGCTCTCAAGATCTCTCTCTGCGATCGATGGCGGTCGAGGAGCACCACCGCCTGGGAGATCAGACACGAGGTCGTGTGCGTGCCGGCGTCGAGGAGAAAAACCGCGTTGCCGGTAACGACCTCGTCAGACAGCGGCCGTCCGTCGTGCTCGACGGTCGCCATGAGGCTGATCAGGTCGTCGGTCGGATTCGTGCGACGTTCGCGAACGAGGTCGCCGATGTATTGGGCCATTCGCGCGCCGGCATCAGCCGACCGCTGCGGCGCAAACCTGTCGCCCTCATCCCGCTCCTGAAACAGCCACAGGTCCTCCGACAGGGCGCGCTGATCAGCCGTCGGGACGCCGACCAGGCGACCGGTCACGGCAATGGGAAGCGCCCAGCAGAACTGTTTCGCGAGGTCAACCGTCTCTGGGTCGCCGTCGAGGGTGAGGTCGAGCAGGCGTGTGATCTCCCGGTCGATGACGTCCATGAGCGTTTCACGGATCGCCTTTGCCGAAAAGCGCGATTGAAGGAGCCGCCGCCACCAGTCGTGATCGGGAGGGTCCAGGCCGAGGAAGTTCGGCCCGCCCGCTTCCTCGCCGTAATCGACGTCAACGCCTTCGGCATTGGAATAGGTCTTCCAGTCCCTGGAGACGGCGCGAACGTCGGCAAAGCGTGACACCGCGTAGAAGTCATAGGCGCCGCTGTGATAGAGGGGGTGGTGGTCCCTCAGCCACCGATAGTCGTCGTACGGGTCTCCGTCGTTGCCGGCTGTGAACGGGTCGTACTCGCGGGCCCGCACCCTACGTCCCCCGCATCACTCGGGCGGGAGCTCTCGCATCGCCAGGTTCAGGTCGATCCCCTCACGCTGCTTCAGCCTGTATTTGGCGATGAAGTAGCACACGGGTCCGAAGAGCGCGATGATCGCCAGAGCGATGATCGACTGGTATGGATAGCCGCCTGAAAGCCGGTGGTCCTTGGCAACGATCACGAACAAGAAGGCCACGATCAGAGCGCACAGCCCGCTGACGATCGTGATCAAGGGGACGCTACCCACCTTACCCTGCAACATTTTCGGCGTTGCTGCATACAGTTCCGGGCGGCGATAGGGAAGCACCGCGGCCGCGAGGCTCGTGGTGAACCAGAACACGCAAAAGACGAGCAGTGCGTTGGCCACCACGGTCAGCGCGGTGGTGAACACCGACAGAGCGGACAGCCCGAGAGCGAGAACGAACACGACCACCAGCGCTTTGATAGGGCTGGCAAGTCGCGGGTTGACGTCGGCCATCCAGTTCGGTAGGAGACGGTCGAAGGAGAACGCGAACAGCAGCCGCGAGGCCGGCAGGAAGGTGGCCAGAGCGGCCGAGAACAGGCCGGAGAGCAGCGATAGGGCGACGATGATCCGCGTGACGGGATCAGCCGTGAGCGCTCCGTCGAAGACGCCCGCGAAGGAGGTCGGAGCGGTTGAATACTTAGCGTACGTCGCCGGAGCAACGGAGTTCAGGCCCGATGAACCGGCCATGAATTTATAGGTCACGAAGTGGCGCATCAACAGATATGAGACGAATATGAACACGGTGATGAACGCCACCGCGCCGAAGCTCGCGTTACGGAACGTCTTGTTGGCACTCTTGATTTCTCCGGCGTTATAAGCCCCGAAGGTAAGGCCGGTCATATTGAAGATGCCGAGTGGGATCGCTGCGATGACCGCCGAGGTCACGATCGCGGTTGGGACGCCCGGCGTGTGTTGCGCCGCGAACAGGATGTGCTGGTAGGCGCCGGCGCCCGAGTAAGAATTGAAGGCGTGCTGTAGGTCGGTGTTGCTGTGGATGATGAACTGGACGACAAGGAGGACGCCTCCCAGCGTGTTCAGCGCGAAAGTCCAGAGGACCAGGGCGAAGGCGCGGCGCGCCGGCAACATCGAGGCCAGCAACACGAGGAAGAGAAAGACGAGCGCGATCAGGAACGCCGTCGAGTGGCCGCCGGTGGTTATGTCATTAGCCCACTTGTCGAAGGTCGATTTGGCAAACACCAGGCCGAGGATCTGCAGCGCGACGGGAAGCCACGCTGAGTAAAGGTATGCGCCCAGAGCAGTCAGCAAGAGCAAGAACACTCCCAGCACGCACCCACCGATGAAGGCTCCGATCAGCGGCCCGAACACGCGCGAGGCGAACACGTAGTCCCCGCCGGAACGTGGAAACGCCGCCACGAGCTGGTGGTAACCAAACATCAGCAGCCCGGCGAACAGGCCACCGATCAGTAGCGGTATTGCGAAATCGCTCCCGGGATAGAGCGTGATACTGCCGCCGGCGAGGTAGTAGAACCCCGTCATCAGCATTGCGCCGATAGCGAACCCAAACAGGGTCACGCCGCCGATGTTGCGCACGAGACCCGAGGCCTTACGCGTGTAGAGCTCAGGACGCGGTGTCGCGGGAGCCTGCTCGATGCCTGTCACTGTCCTCTCCTCTTTGCGTTTAGACCGCGCTGATAGAGCTCGCTGCGCTCAGCTCGCGAGCGAGACAGCGGCTGTCAAATGGGCCCAGAGCAGCGCAACGTCCGCGTCGCGAGACGTTGCCGGGCCGTGAACTGCACGCCGGTCGTGCGATCGGCGGTTCGCAGCGGGACGGCGATGCCGACCCGGTGACGCACAGACAAGCCGCGCGGTATTGCGTCGAGACGCGGCCGGCGCCGCTTTCTCGATGACCGTGGATTTGGGCGGCCGGGGAGCACTCCGAGCAACGCGCGGCGAGAACGCCCCTTGTCCCCAGACTGACCGATATCTCGAACATTTCTAGCACGCAGCCGCTGGCAGCACGGCGGTTACCGTACAGCGAATCGCACTGGGCGTCAAGACCGCCCAGGCAATGAGGCCATGCCCCGAGCTGGCGTGGCGGCGCTCCGCTATGCCACACCCGATAGCCGTCTCCGATCAGCTAATCCGGGCATCTGCGCTGGGCCGAGCGGCGAAGCGAAAGTCCGTCCAAGCCTTGGCCAGATGGCTAAGAGATCCCAGGTTCCGGAGCAGAGTGACGGCGAGTCGCCGTCCGGCGTGGCCGACGGGTGGGCCCGTGGCCCGCTCTCCGACCCGTTCGTTCCCGGCGCCGCGGCGGACGCCGCGCGCCTTCCGATGAGACGTGGCCGGTCAGAGCGGATACTGCACCCGGCGGATCGGCCACGTCATAATCGGAACCAGGCTCCACCGCCGGCCCGGCCTGATCGCGGTCGCGATGCTGGAGGACGTGGATCCGCGCCGGTCAGGGATCGGCCTACCCCTTGACGCGTGGGGGAGATCGCATGTACGATGTCGACCGTGCTAGACGCATAAAATGGCGAGAACGTCCGAGATCTCGAACAGATGGAGCGGGAGCTTGCCGACCATCCTTGTAATTGCGACCCTTGACACAAAGGGAGCTGAGATCGGCTTTCTGGCCGAGTTGATCGAAGCTCAAGGCTGCCGAGCGGTACTGGTCGACGCATCAACCCGGACCGGGGGCGGGTCCACGGAAGCGCTGGCGACCCGGTTCACGGTAGTGTCGCGTGCCGAGGTCGCGCTGGCGGGCGGGACGACGATCGAGCGGCTCGCCGCGATGGAGCGCGGGGAGGCAGTGGCGGCGATGCGGGGTGGGGTTGCCGCGGTGGCGGTCGCGATGGCGACCCAGGGTGAGATTGACGCCGCGATCTGCATCGGAGGCGCCGGGGCGCATCTGGCCGGCCCGGCCTTTCAGCAGCTCGAGCTCGGCTTTCCCAAGTTGATCGTGTCTCCCTTGGCCTCCGGAGGACGGACGTTCGAGCCGTACGTCGGCCTTCGCGATGTCGCAGTTCTGCACTCCGTGGCCGACATCGCGGGCCTCAACGTGGTGACCACACGCGTGTTCCGTCAGGCGGCCGGTTACATCGTCGGGGCGGCGCGGTCATTCGCGAGCCAGGGAGAGGCGGACGAGCCCAAGCCGACGATCGCGATCTCGATGAACGGCAATACGACCCCCGCCTTGACGCGGGCGATCGCGCAGCTCGAGGAGACCGGGTTCAGCTGCGTGGCGTTCCACGCCAACGGAGTCGGCGGCCGCGCCTTGGAAGACTTCGTCGCCTCCGGCCGCGCGGCGGGCGTGCTCGACTTCACCACCACCGAGCTGAGCGCCCACTTGGTCGGCGGCCTGATGGACTCGGGACCGACCCGGATGGAGGCGGCCGGTCGTCGCGGCGTTCCGCAGGTCCTGGTTCCCGGATGCGTCGACTTCATCACCGGCGGGCGGTGGGATGCCGCGGAGCGCGAGTTCCCCGGGCGACGGATGTACAACCACAATCCCGAGCTGACTCTCGTCCGTCTCAACATCGACGAGATGCGAGTGCTGGGACAGATCTTCGCCGCGAAGGCCAACCGAGCCACCGGGCCGACCGTGGTCTGCGTGCCGACCCGTGGGTTCTCGGTCCCCGATGCGCCGGGCGGGCCGTTCTGGGATGTCGAAGCCGACACGGCGTTCCGGACTGCGCTGCGCCAGGGTCTGCAGGACCGGGTCCGGCTCGAGTTCATCGACGCGCACGTCAACGACGACAGCTTCGTCGATGCGGTGGTCAGCGAGCTGCGGGCTCTACTCGAGCCGGTGCACGCCACCGACGTCGGCGCCGGCACCGCCGGCTAACCCAGCACAGAACAGGAGACCCCACACGATGTCAGCAGGCAAGGCACTTCGGCTCCGCCGGATCATCCACCCCGAGTCACAGACGACGATGATGTTCGCGTTCTCGCACGGGACGAGCGCTCCCACCGTCCTTCCGGGGATCGAGGACACGGTCAGCCGGCTGCAGGCCGCGCGCGAAGGTGGGGCGGATTGCATCTTCCTTGCCCCTGGCCTGATCGAGCGTCTCGCCCCCGTGATCGCCGAGTCTCGCGACCTGGGCATCGTGGCCAAGATCACCGCCACGGCGACGCGAGGGGGCACGCCCCATCAGGAACGGCTGATCGCCAGCGTCGAGAGCTGCGTCGAGCTGGGCGCCGACGCCGTCGTGGCGTTGCTGCCGCTTGCCCCGGAGAACGAACCCGACGTGATCTCGCTGACCGGCAACCTCGGCGAGGCGTGCCGTCGGCTCGGCGTACCGTTCATCGCCGAGGCCGAGTTCCCCAATGCCTATTACGGCGAGCAGGATTACGCCACCACCTGGGGCGTGCCGTATCTGCGACGGAGCGCTCGCCTGTGCGTGGAGCTGGGTGCCGACATCGTCAAGAGCAACTGGCCGGGGAGCCCCGAGGAGTTCCGCGAGATCGTGGATTCGGTGCCGGTGCCGGTGGTCGTCGCGGGCGGCTCGCGCGAGTCGGATCTCGATCTGTTGAGGAAGGTCGAGGCGGCCCGCTCGGCGGGAGCGATCGGCTGTTCGGTGGGTCGCAACATCTTCCAGCACGACAACCCGGTGGCGATCACGCGAGCGCTCTCGGCCGTCGTCAGAGGCGCGCTGACCCCGGAGCAAGCGGTCGCCGAACACCTCGCCGAACTCCATCTGCCAGCCTAACTTCCAAAAGAAGCCCGAAAGGTGTACCACCATGAGAGCAGTCGTCCTCAACGCTGAATGGGCCCCCCGCGAGGGCGTCACCGTGGATCCGGCCAATGCGGCGCGCCGATGGGCGGTCAACGCCAACCTGGTTTACCGGAACCCCTCGGCGTCATTTGAGACGGTCGACGATCCTGGTGAGCCGGGCCCTCGGGAGCTCGTCCTCAAAGTCGGGGCGTGCGGTATCTGCGGCTCCGACGTTCACATGTTCGAGACCGACGACGACGGCTACATGCTGCTGCCGTATCACCTGAGGACGCCCGTGGTGACCGGCCACGAGTTCTCCGGGACGGTCGTGGCGGTCGGCAAGGAGGTCACCGAGTTCAAGGTCGGGGATCTCGTCACGGCGGAGGAGATCCAATGGTGCGGCGAGTGCACCCCATGCCGCGGTGGGTACTGGAACCAATGCCGCTACATCGAGGATCTCGGCTTTACGATCAACGGGGGCTTCGCGGAGTACGCGAAGGTCAAGGCGAAGTACTGCTGGTCGCTGAACAGCGTGCTCGAGCGTTACGGTGACGAGACCACCGCGCTGGAGGTGGGCGCGATGAGCGAGCCCGTCAGCGTGTCTTACGAAGGCATGTTCACGCGGGCAGGCGGGTTCCTACCCGGCAGCTCGGTAGCGGTGTTCGGCGGCGGACCGATTGGGCTGGCGGCGGTGGCGCTGGCCAACGCGGCCGGCGCGGCGAAGATCTTCTGCTTCGAGACGCGCGATGAACGGCGCGGCTTGGCCGAGAAGCTCGGCGCGACCCACGCGGTGAACCCGACCCAGGTGGACGCCGAGGCGCTGGTGGAGGACGAGACCAAGGGCTCGGGGGTGGCCATGGCGGTCGAGGCGACGGGCAACTTTCCCGCCGTGATGCGCACGATCGAGCAGACGCTCGGGATCGGAGGCAAGGTGGCCGTGGTCGGGATGGACGGCCGGCCCGTGCATCTCAATTTCATCGATCATCAGCTGAAGGCCGCATCGACCTATGGCACCGTCGGCCACTGCGGTTCGTGGGACTTCCCGAATGTCATCCAGCTGATGGCCTCGGGCAAGATCAACATGCACCACGCGATCACCCGGCGGTTCCCGCTCCCCGAACTCGTGGGTGCGGTGGAGGAGACGATGACCCGGCGCGACGGCAAGATCCTGGTCAAACCGGAGCTGAACTAGGCGGAAGGGACTCGCGATGGCACCCGGTCGTCCACTCCGGTGGGGCATCCTGTCCACCGCCCGCATCAATGACGAGGTGCTTCCCCAGATCCGGCAATCGCCGCGGGCGGAACTGGTGGCGGTGGCCAGTCGCGACGAAGCTCGAGCCCGCGACTACGCGGCGCGACACGCGATCGACCGCGCGTATGGATCCTACGAGGCGCTGCTGGCCGACGGCGAGATCGACTGCGTGTACATCTCGGCGCCCAACTCCGAGCATGCCCCGCTGAGCTCGGCGGCTCTATCCGCGGGCAAGCACGTGTTATGCGAGAAGCCGCTCGCCGTCTCGCGCGAGGAGGGCGAGGCCCTGTTCCAGCACGCCCGGGAATGTGACCGGTTCTTGATGGAAGCGTTCATGTACCGTCATCACGACCGGACGCGGCTGCTGGGCGAGCTGGTTTGGGGCGGCGGGCTCGGGGAAGTGCAGGTGATCACGTCGACGTTCAATTTCCGCGTCAGGGATCCCTCCGTGGACATCCGCTACCGTCCGGACCTCGCCGGCGGGGCGCTACGCGACGTCGGGTGCTATTGCGTCAGCCTCGCCACTCACCTGGCCGGGGGAGCGCCGGAGCGGGTCGAGGGCGCCGCCCGTCTGTCGTCGAGTGGCGTCGACGAGGTTTTTGGCGGGTTGCTCAGTTTTGCGGACGGCAGCATGTGCCTCTTCGATTGCGGCATGCGCGCGGACCTGCGGATCGGCGTTACGGTAGCGGGCAGCGACGGGCTGGCGCGGGTCGCGACCCCCTGGTATCCGCACCTGGCGCCCGCCAAGATCGAGGTCTGGCGTGGCCCCGAGCGCAACGTGATCGAGACCTCGACCCGCAATCCGTACCTGCTCGAGGTCGAGAACTTCTGTGCCGCCGTCGCAGGTGAGGATGAGCCCGAGATTTCCGCCGACGAGACGCTTCGCAACCTCGGCGTCATGGACGAGCTGGCCGCGGCGGCCCGACTTCCCAACTACCACCTCGAAGCGAAAGGCTCAGGCCACCGATGACCGCGTATCACTCCCGTTCGTTGCTCGACCTGGCTCCTCCCGACCTACGCGCGCACCTCGAACACGACGACTCGATCCTCATCCCGCTCGGCTCGTGCGAGATGCACGGCGACCACATGCCGCTGGGCACGGACATCTACAACGCGATCGAGGTCTGCCGACGCGCGGCCGAGAAGGCGGACACGCTCTACGGTCCGCCGATCTGGAGCGGCTACAGCCCGCAGCACCTCCGTGAGCCCGAGCGCGGCATGGGAACGATCACCATGCGCAGCGGCACGCTCGAGCGGCTGATCCACGACACGGCCCGGTCCCTGATCCATCACGGTTTCAACCGGCTGATCTTCGTCAACGGTCACACCTCCAACACCAAGGTGACCGATCCGGTCATGCGCAACCTCCGCTACGAGACGGGCGCGCTGATCGCGATGTTCAAGCCCTACGGCGAGCGGTATCTCGGCCTGATCGAGGACTTGATGGAGAACCCGCCCGATGAGACGCCGGGGTGGCACGCCAGCGAGCAGGAAACCTCGATCATGCTGGCCTACAACGGCGCCAATGTGAAGATGGACCGGGCGGTGAGCGCCCGCGCCCACGCCCCCGCATGGCTCCCGGACGCGTTCGGCAAGGAGGACGGCGCCTGGGACGCCCAGTTCAAGGGCTACGAGTACTTCTACTTCCCCATGGATCACAACGAGTTCGCCGACCGCGGGGTGATCGGCAACCCGCTCCGCGCCACGGCCGAAAAGGGCGACGAGATCTTTGATCGCTTTTCGACCTACCTGGCCGAGGCGGTCGCCGAGCTCCGTACGGTCCCGGTCGAGATCCGCAGTCGCGAGTTCGTGCTCAAGGCGTAAGCCGGCGCCCGCGAATCAGATCGGCGGCCTTTTCGCCGATCATCATCGCGGGGGCGTTCGTGTTTCCGCCGATCAAGTTGGGCATGATCGACGTGTCCGCCACGCGTAGACCGTCGACGCCACGGACCCTGAGCTCCGAGTCCACGACGGCTCCCATCCGGCACGTCCCGGCGGGGTGGTAGAACGAGAACGCGGCCCGGCGCATGTACCGATCGAGGTCATCGTCGGCGTCCGAGGGGGGCAGGAGCCCGGCCTCGACGGAGGCCCGGACGTCCTTCAGGTGTGGTCCCAGCGCGGGTTGCCGGGCGATCTCCATGGCGAGCCGGAGACCGTCTCGCAGCACCGCCCGGTCGTGCTCGTCGGTCAGATAGTTGTGCACGATGCGCGGCTTCGCCTGCGCCAACGCCGAGCGGAGCGTCACTCGCCCACGGCTCCGGGGCCGGTTGACGTAGGGCCCGAACGAGATGGCAGGTCCAATGGCGGGAGATAGACCCTCGTCGAGGAACATGCCGGGCGCGACGTGGAACTGGACATCGGGGACCGCGCTGTCGGCGCGCGTGCGCAGAAAACCGCCACCCTCGGTCCAGGTCAACGGGCCGTGTCCGTGCCGTCGCAGCAGCGCTTCGTTCTCCGGAGTGTCAGCGTCGGACAGGTCGGGCGTCGTGGTGAGGATGCTGAGGAAGCAGCCGGGATGATCCTGCAGGTTCTCGCCGACCTCCGGCGACTCCGCGATGACCGGGATCCCGAACCCTTCCAGCTGCTCGGTGGCGCCGATGCCGGACAGCAGCAACAGCTGGGGAGATTGATAGGCGCCGGCGCTAAGGACGACTTCCCGTCGCGCGCCGATACTCCGCGTCGCCCCCAGATGCTCGACCTCGACCCCGACCACGCGCCGGCGCCGGAAGGTGATTCTCAGCGCCCGCGTGGAGGTCAACACCGATAGGTTCGGTCTCGCCAACGCCGGCCGCAGGTAGGCGGTGGCGGCGCTCGCCCGCAGCCCGTCTCGCTGGGTCATCTGGTACACGCCGACTCCGTCCTGGGCGGCGCCGTTGAAGTCGCCGTTGGGGGGATGACCTGCCTCGAGCGCGGCCGCCACCCAGGCGTGGATCAGGGGGTGAACCGAGCGCGCGTCGCTGACCCGCAGAGGCCCTCCCGTGCCGTGAAAGCGATCCCCGCCGCGCTCGTTGTCCTCGGAGCGGCGAAAGTACGGCAACACGTCCTCGTAACTCCACCCCGCGCACCCGACCCTGGCCCACCGGTCGTAGTCGTACGCGTTGCCCCGGATATAGACCATCGTGTTGATCGAGCTCGTGCCGCCCAGGACCTTGCCCCGCGGCAGGTAGGCACGCCGGCGATCCAGCGCGGGCTCCGGCTCGGTTTCGAAGTCCCAGTCAAACGAGCTCTTCTGGGCCAGCGAGTACAGGCCCGGAAGCTCAAATACCCTTCCGCGATCGGGCGGTCCGGCTTCGATCAACGCCACCGACACGGTCGCGTCCTCGCTCAGACGTGAGGCGACCACGCACCCGGCGGAGCCGCCGCCGATCACGATGTAGTCGAACTGGCCCGCGAAACTCACGCGCGGACGGGGCCACTCAGGCTCGTGACGGAATTAGCTGGTGGAGCTGGCGAGTGACTGGGCGTGGATGGCGCTGCCCGCCCGCCACGATCGTACTGGTGGTACGTGGGGGCGGGCGGGTGGCGCCAGGCGCGTCCAGGCGCCGCCAGAACACCAGGTAATTTCGTCACGTGCCTTAGTACTGGCTGTCGCGGGCCGGGTCCTCGGGCAGCTCGTACCACGCCACTCGGTCGCCGATGCGGTTGCGCATCTTCCACTTCGACGACTTCGGCGCGGCATCGATGGCGGCGCGCAGCGTGGCGACCCGCGCCGCGATCTGCCGGCTGTCGGCCTCCGGCAGGCCCAGCTCGTGGGAACCGTCGGCGAGCCGCTGGAGTGTGCCGGTCACCGTTCGCCACAGACCCCAATCCCGGCCGCACAGCTCCGCGATACGGACCGCGTTGATCGCGTCGTCGTCGGTGTCGGCCACCTCGTGGTCAGCCAGGAGCGCGGCCAAATCGGTCAGGTCCTTTTGCGTCAGATGGACGATCTGGGCCTTCATCAGGACGAGCTCGGCGACCGGCGCGGTCGGGCCGTCGGCCCCAAGTCGCTTCTCATCGAGCGGAATCTCGTGACACATGCTGAACGTCCCGACGAAGGCGTCGATCTTCTGACCGTCCGGGCGCTCGTAGATTCGCCGCTGTTCCCCGTTGAGCGCGTTGAACCGACGATCCGCTTCCCAGCCAAGTTCGGCCAGCAGCTTGTCGATGCCGGCGCGCCCCTTCTTGTGCACGACGATGTCGATGTCCTCGTAGGAGCGGGAAAGGGGAGGGCGGCTGGCGATCGGCGAGTGAATGGCGATCGCCAACCCGCCGATGATCCTCACCAGCAATCCATTGGCATCGGCCTGCCGCACGATCGCCTCCGCCTCGGCGCGGATTCCTTGGTTCGACAGACCTCCGTCGCCGTCGGCGCTCACCGGATCAGTATCCATCGGACGCGTCGTGTCCACGGCAGGTCACCCGGACGTGAACAGGTGGCCGACGACCTGGCCGCGCTCATCGAAGTCAACCAGGACGCCCTTGAGCACGCCGGCCGAGTAGTCGCTGCCGGGATTCAGGCATCTAGTCTGTCCGAGCATTTTCATGCCGAGCGCCTCATGGATGTGGCCGTGCAGTCCCACCACCGGCTGGTACTCCATGATGGCGTCGCGAACCGCGGTGCTCCCGGCGGGGACCTCGACGATGGCGTTGTTACGGGTGACTGGACGGAGATCGTCATCGAGCTGGACGACCGTGTCGAGTCCACTGCCGTACGGGGGGCAGTGGAAGTTGAACACGAGCGGCCGGCCATCAGCGAACGGCTTGACCATCCCGTCGATCTGGGCCGCCAGGTCGTCCTCCTCGAACTCGCGCTCGGTGTCCCACGGAGTGCGGTTCGTGTTACCGAGGCTGGAGAGCCAGAAGGGACCGACCTCGACCGTCTTCAGCTCGGTGAACTCGACCCTCTCCGAGACCCCGAACACCTCATCGACGACGTGCGGATCGTCGTTGCCGGGAGTCAGGATGCAGCGCACGCTGTCGTCCACGCGCTCGCTCACCAGCGCTTCCCACGCCACCATCTGCTCCCGGATCAGGCGGACGAACTCGCCGTCCCGGTGGCCCTCGTCCTCATGCAGGCGCTCCATCTCGTAGGTGTCCTTGACGCACGGATAGAAGCCGTTGAAGTTGATCGCGGCCTTCGCCTCGGCCAGCCCCTCCGTGGGGACCATGCGCTGTTCGCCGAACAGGCTGTACCGGTACCCGTCGGGGAGCTCCTCGATCGGCACCATGGCCTTGCCGACCACGTCGCCGCCGAGCAGCAGGACGTCGGCGTCATAGATCTTCGCCGCGGCCAGGAACTTGCGAAAGCACCGATCTGACCCGTGGATGTCGGTCGAGAAATAGACCCTGAGCGCGCGGGCTTTGCGTTTCTTGAAGAACGGCATGGTCCTGTATCGGCGGCCTCTGGACGGTCTCGGGAGTGTACTGTGAGACCGGACATTGGTCAAATAGCGGCTTCGGCCCGCGGGGCTGGCTGCGGGGCCATGGGCGGCCGGCGGCGAGCTGGGGTCCCAAGCGACTATTGCCGTTGCAATGGCGTCCCGACGCCCTCAAATAGCGGTGCACGCGCGCTATCCGGTCTCGGTCCAAGTGGTGCGGTAACCTGCCATGTAGGTGGCGATGTCGGCCTGAGCACCGGTCGCGAAGGGTCGCGAGCACCAATCGAGATCTCGTACACTTCGCCGCGGATCGCCGCATTGTCGCGAGCGCTGGCGTACGGCATCCTCTCGTGCGGGGCGCTTGTCCCGACCGAGCCTGCGCAAAAAAGCGACGGATATATCGTCGTTTTCCGGGCGCCCCTCCGCTGGCGCCGTGACCCGAGCGAGCTGGGCGGCCGGTAGCATCCGCCGCACCGTGTTCGACTTCGTGCTGAAGCCTGCTCGAGCCGTCGGTCGGGCCCTGAACGACGAGACGCTCAGGCCGCTCCAGCAGACCGAGCGCGAGACGCTGGAGGCCGTCACGGCGATCGATAAGGCGACTGAGTCGATCGAGCACCACGTCGAGGTGATCGAGACCCTCGCGAACTCGGTCGGCCCGCTGACCGACTCGGTCGACCGCCTCAACGAGACGCTGCAGGAGCTGGTGAAGATGCTGGAACCGATCACCGCGGCGGAACGGGGGGTGGTGCACGCCGGGGAGGACGTCGGGCACGCCGAGGACGAGATCGAACACGCCAGCCGCTTCTTTGGATTCCGTCACCCCAAGAAGGAAGACGAGGCCAAGCCGGAGCCGCAGGAGAGCTAGCGCCGTGAGTTAATTTTCCGTCGCTGGTGAGGCGCGAGGGCCCTTGCGCGCCCGTTCGGGTGTAATTTCGTTCGGGCGCTGGAGCGAGTCGGCCGCTCTGATCGAGTCGATCGAGCAACGCGCGATGGTCCGGGTGTGCGGTGAGCGCTGCGGTCCGCTGGATTGGCGGGAAGGGTGGGCGAGCCGGCACCTCGGTGCTGCCGAGCAACTGATTCGACAGCCGGCTGGCGGGCGGACCGCGGAACTTGTCAGAATCACAAAGAACTTACGATCAACTCGGGGGATGGCGGTTGAGATCCGCGGTCGAACCGCCGTCGCTGCCCGCTGCGCGCGGCTAGCCGAAGCCTCGCGCGCGAACCATTGGCAATTCTCCGCCGGGGGGTGGCGGAAAGTTGCCGAAGTTGGCGCTTGGAGGCTCGGTTTGAGGCGGAGATCGCTCGTTATCACGTTGGCACAAACCGCCGATCGCCGGCCCTCCCACGAGCCCCCCGCCACTAGGCGGGGGAAGGTTTTGGCCGTAGTCAGGCTAGGACCGCTGTGGTGGGAAGAAGTGCCAGACATATTGGCCAAACTCCCCAAGGCATCTCGGTGGCCGTCGATCTGGCGATCGCGGACCTGGCGCGCCAGCAGCGCGTCAACGTAACCAGAGCCCAACTGCTGGGGCACGGGCTGTCGGCGAGCCCAGCCTCGTTCCCTACCGGGTCGGACCCGGTCGGCTCTTCCGAGTGTTTCGTGGTGTCTATCCCTTCCGCCATCGACCGAACACGCCCGTCCAGCGCGCCGCGGCCGCTGTTCTCGCCTGCGGCATGGGGGCGGCGCTGAGCCACGGGGTCGGCGGTGGTCCTGTGGGGATTCTGGAGGCGCTGGGACACCCCCTTTCGAAGTCAGCACCGCCAAGGATCGTCGGCCGCATTTGATAGGCACCACCGGCGGGACACAGGCCAGGACGTCACCCACCGTGGCCAATGGACTGGCGTACGTCGGTACCGGCCACCTGGGTGCCCTGCAGGCGTTCGCGGCCGCTGGCTGCGGATTGGCAAGTTGTCAGCCGCTGTACACGTAACATCCTGCCCAACGGCAATGACCACGCCCCCGACACGTACACCAGGATCAGGATGGCGACGACGGGCCGCTGGAGTATCGATCTGCGGAGCGAGGCTCGGTAGCGTCTAAGGGCCCACGACAGAATTATTGACGTCTCTGACGGCGTCTCGACGCGCCTGACGCCGCCGACTCGCCCTCAAATACTCCCGGTATTATCGCGGCGAGTCGGCGACGCCAGACACGCCCAGCCACTCGTCAGAGCCTGCCACTAATTCTGTCGTGAACCCTAACCGAGCAGGCGGTCCAGATTCACGGCGGCGCTGATCAACGCCAGGTGGGTAAACGCCTGGGGGAAGTTACCCAGCTGCTCGCCGGTCGGCCCGATCTCCTCGGCGTACAGACCGAGATGGTTGGCGTACGTGAGCATCTTTTCGAACACCAGCCGGGCCTGATCAAGATGGCCGGCGCGCGCGAGCGCTTCGACGTACCAAAAGGTGCAGATCGAGAACGTGCCCTCGGCGCCGCGCAGTCCGTCGGGGGAGGCCCCGACGTTGTACCGGTAGACGAGCGAGTCCGACACCAGTTCATCGCCAATCGCGTCGAGGGTCGAGAGCCAACGCGGGTCGGTCGGCGCGATGAACTTCACCAGCGGCATCAGCAGCAGCGAGGCATCGAGCACGTCGGTGTCGTAGTGCTGGACGAACGCCTTGCGGTCCTCGTGCCAGCCGCGGGCCATGATCTGTCGGTAGATCCGGTCCCGTGCCTGACCCCAGCTGATGCGGTCGGCGGGCAGACCCCGCGTGTTGGCGATCCGCAGCGCGCGCTCGAGGGCGACCCAGCACATCAATCGCGAATACGTGAACGGTTGGCGCGGCCCGCGCGTCTCCCAGATGCCCTCGTCGGCCTGGTCCCAGTGGTCGCTCACCCACTCGACGATCCGGCTGAGATCCTCCCAGGCGTCGTGGGAGATCGGCTTGCCGTATTTGTTGTAGAGGTAGATCGAATCGACGAGCTCGCCATAGATGTCAAGTTGGAGCTGGCCGGACGCGTCGTTGCCGATCCGTACCGGAGCTGAGTTCCGATATCCCTCGAGGTGATCCAGCGGCTGTTCGGTTAGCTCGCTCCTGCCGTCGATGCCGTACAGCACATTGAGAGGGCCAGACCGCTCCCAGCGCTCGGACGAGACGTGGTGGGTCAGCCAGTTCATGAACGCGCTCGCCTCCTGGGTGAACCCGAGTCGCAGCAGCGCGTAAAGCGAGAACGCGGCGTCGCGGACCCACGTGTAGCGGTAGTCCCAGTTGCGCTCGCCGCCAATCACCTCCGGGAGACTGGTCGTGGGCGACGCCACGATCGCGCCCGTGGGCAGGTAAGTGAGGAGCTTGAGCGTCAGCGCCGAACGATGGACCATCTCGCGCCAACGGCCCCTGTACCGCGACTGGGCGAGCCACCCGCGCCAGTAGGCAACGGTGCCCTCGGCCAGCTCGCGCGTCTCCTTGGCGCTGTGTGAGCGGGGCTCGCACCCCTCCGGGAGGACCTCGAGCACGAAGGTCGCGCTCTCGCCGGCCGGGATCTGAAACGACGCGTACACGTCGCCGTCGCGCACATCCACCGGCACCCGGGTCTCGAGCCCGAGCCGCAGGTTCGCGCTCTCGAACACCACGCCATCCGCGTGGGGGTGGACCTGGTGGGGCGCGCGACCGTAGTCGAACCGCGGCGCGCAGGCGAGCTCGAAATGCATCTGCCCGCGCACGCCCACGACACGACGGACCAGTTGCTGGCGCTGGGCCCCGTCGCGACGCTCGCCGATGGGCATGAAATCCTCTACCTCGCCGACTCCCTCGCTGCTGAGGAAGCGCGTGATCAGCACGTTGGTATCTGGGAAGTAGAGCTGCTTTGACGTCCAATCGGCCGACGACGGCCGCAGGCTGAACCGTCCCCCGCGGTCGGCGTCGAGGATGGCGGCGAACACGCTGGGCGAGTCGAAGTTCGGGCAGCAGAACCAGTCGATCGTCCCTTCCGTGCCCACCAGCGCGACCGTGTGCAGGTCACCGATCAGGCCGTGTTCAGCGATCGGGAGGTAGCGCTCCACGCGGAGAACTTACCGCCACCGCCGAACTCGGCCGGTTACGATGTGGCCGATGTGCGGGTTCCCGGGAACGAGGGGGTAGCCGGTGGCCGTTGCCTTCCTCCGTCTGCGGGCGGACGGCGGTGCCGGCGAGACGCTCAGCTTCACCGACGAGCTCACGCTGGGTCGCGAGACGATCAAGCAGAGCCGAGACACGGACGCGCGGTTGTCGCGACGCCACGCGCGCGTCTGCGTCAAAGCCGACGGGCAGCTTTGGGTCGAGGATCTCGCATCGACCAACGGGACGTTCGTCAACGGCAAGCGGATCGGCGAGCCGCAGCAGCTCAAGTTCGGCGATGAGATCACCGTCGGGCGGACGACGCTTGAGGTGGTCGCGGCGGCCGCCGGCGAGATGACGATCGAGGACCGGCGGCAGATCGCGCGCGCGTGCCGGCGGGTACGAGCCCCGAGCCTGCTCACGCGGTGGCGCGAGAATCGAGAACGGCGCCGAGCGCTGCCGCCGTTTCCCAACTACACGCAGATTCCGTCGATGCTCTCGATCCGCGCGTGGTGGGTCGTGCGGGCCACCAGCGTGGTCGCGACGCTCGTGGTCGTAGCGCTGTGCTTCGCGGACCCCGCGACCGGTCTGCGGATCGTGTGGGGCATCGGGATCCCGCTGCTGCCGATCCTGTTCTTCGTCGCGCCGGGACTGTGGCGAGACATCTGCCCGCTGGCGGCTTCCAACCAGACCCCGCGGGTGATGGGTTGGACGCGGGCGCTCGAGGCGCCGGCGTGGCTGAAGCGCTATGGCTACCTGATCTCGATCACCCTGTTCATCGTCTTCATCACCCTGCGTAAAGTGGGGCTGCAGACGAACGGACCGGGGAGCGGGGGACTGTTGCTGCTGGCGCTGCTCAGCGGGTTCACCGGCGGGATGTTCCTAAAGGGCAAGAGCGGTTGGTGCAGCTCGATCTGCCCCCTGTTGCCGGTGCAGCGAATCTACGGCCAGACGCCGTTCGCGCTGGTGGGAAACAGCCATTGCCAGCCGTGTGTCGGGTGCACCAAGAACTGCTACGACTTCAACCCGAAGGTCGCTTACCTCGCCGATCTGAGCGACGAAGATCCCGAGTGGTACGCCGGGCGCAAGGCCTTCGCCGCCGCCTTCCCCGGTTTGATCCTCGGGTTCTTCAAGGTGGCGGACGTGCCGGCGATCTCGTTGGGCGCGATGTATGGGCAGCTGGCGCTCTACGTCGGCGTCAGCGTGCTGGCGTTCGTCGCCGCGGACGCGTGGCTGCCGGTCAGCCCGCACAAGCTGACCACCTTGTGGGCCGCAGCGGCGCTGAACATCTTCTACTGGTTCGGATTTCCCGTGATCTACAAGGCGATCACCGACGACTCGGCCCCGGCGGGCGCCACGTGGACCGCGCGGGTCATCGTCTTCGGGCTGACCGTGATCTGGGTTGTCCGCACCTATCTCAAAGAACAGGCATTTGTCGAGAAGGCCGCTGCTCCCAAGCCCTTGGCCGGCGCGGGGGCGAGGTCGATGGTCGGCCACTCGGCAGTGAAACTCGGCCAGCCGAAGATCACCTTTCTTCCGGACGATCAACAGATCGTCATCGAGCCGGGCGTAACGCTGCTGGAGGTCGCCGAGTCAAACGGGCTGCAGATCGAGGCCGGGTGCCGGATGGGCGTGTGCGGTGCAGACCCGGTGGCGATCGTCTCAGGGATGCAGAATATCTCGGAGATCGGCGACGACGAGCGCGCGACCCTCGAACGGCTCGGACTGGCCCAGAACACGCGGATGGCGTGCTGCTGTCGGGTCAAGGGTCCGGTCTCGGTCTCGCTGAAGCCCGAGCAGGCTCGCGAGCCGACTCCGAGCCAGCTCCTCCGGCTCGACTTCAACCGCGCGGTCGAGCGGGTGGTCGTCATTGGTAACGGGATTGCGGGGATCACCGCCGCCGATTACGTCCGCCGTAACCATCCCGAGTGCAGCGTCGACATCGTCGCCGGGGAGACGCACCAGCTATACAACCGGATGGCGATCACGCGCCTCATCTATGGACGGTCCGCGATGCAGGGACTGTTCCTGAACCCCGAGCAATGGTGCCAGTCGCGCTCGATCACTGAATGGCTGAACACGCGCGCGCAGTCAATCGATCGAGATGCGTCCAAGGTAATCCTCGGCACGGGAGAAGAGCTGGGCTGGGACCGCTTGATCGTGGCCACCGGGAGTGAAAGCTTCGTCCCGGCGATCGGCGGGTGGGGGACACCTGGCACGTTCGTCCTGCGTTCAGCGGACGACGCACTTCAGGTCCGCGCCTTCGCGCAGCTCAACCTGGCCAAGCACGGCGTCGTGGCCGGCGGCGGACTGCTCGGGCTCGAGGCCGCCTACGCGCTGCACAAGCTGGGACTGCAGACGACGGTGCTGGAGCGCTCCGACCGCCTCCTGCGACGGCAGCTCGACGAACGGGCTGCAGCGCTGCTTCACCGTTATCTCGAAGGGCTGGGGATCTCCGTGTGGACTGGAGCGGAAACCGTTGATATGTCACACAACGGTCGACTCGGCGAGATCGTGCTGAAGGACGGCCGAGCCGCGCAGGCCGAGGTGCTGATCGCCGCCGCGGGTATCACTCCGAACGTCGAGCTCGCGAAGCAGGCGGGACTGGAAACCGCGCGCGGTGTGATCGTCGATGACCACATGCGGACCAGCGACGAGCGGATCTTCGCGGCCGGCGACGTCGCCGAATTCGCTGGACAGGTCGCCGGTCTCTGGCCGGCGGCAGTCGAACAGGCGCGAGTCGCGGCGGAGGCGGCCGTGTTGACGGACACGAGCCTTTACCGGGGGACCGTGCCCGTGACGGTACTGAAGGTCGTCGGGGTAGATCTGACATCGATGGGCGAGATCGAGCCCAGTTCTCCGGACGACGAGGTGTTGGTCCAAGAGGACGAAGACGCGCTCCGTTACGGAAAGCTCGTAATCTCCGAGGGCCACATCGTTGGAGCGATCCTGATCGGCTACTCGAAGGAGGTGGCCTACGTGACCAGTGCGGTCAAGCAAGGGTGGGACGTGACGCCCGTCCTGGACGAGTTGCGCGAGGAACGCTGGGATGCGCTCGAGCGGCTCGGTCGTGGACGGTCGCTGTCATCGGTCAGCGTGGTTGGCTTGGGAGCGCCCTGAGGGTCGCGATGGACACGAGCAGCTTCTTTGTCTATCCGACGGCTCAGAGCGAGCCGGTCGAGGTGACGGCCGGGTTCCTGGACAACGCCACCGAGAAGGAGTGGGACACCGTGCTGTCGTTCGTGCAGACCAGACACGTGCGCACGGGAGAGACGATCTTCAGTGAGGGCGATGTGGACCGGGCGCTTTATCTACTGACGATCGGCCGGTTAGAGCAGAGCTCGGAGCGGACGCCGGTCACCACGGTCGAGGCACCAGCGCCACTGAACGAACTGGCGTTCCTGGACGGCGGCCGGTGCGCCACGACGACTCGCGCCGTCATAGCGGGCGAGGTCCTGCGCCTCAGCTTTGAAGCGTTCGAGTCACTGGCTGCACGTGAGCCGGTGCTCGGCCGAAAGATCCTGCTTGACCTCGGCGTGATCGTCGCGCGCAGATTGCGCGCGGCCGGGGCTGAGCACCGCTAGGTCGTTCGGGGACCGTCCGTGCCGACGGTCCTGAGCTACATCCGGACGTAGTCCGCGATGTCGGAATGGTCAAACAGCATCGTCTCCTGCATGACGAGCTCGCGTCCCTTGCCTTGTTCGCTGGCTCGGCGATACATCGCCAACGCGATCGCAACGTCGACGTAGGCGAGGCCAACCGCGTTGAAGTACACGCGCTCGTCGGCGCCCTCCCGGCCAGCCTTGTCGCCGGCCACAAACTCGACGAGGTCCCCGGTCACGTCCCCGTCGACCAGCTCGCCATCCTGGTACATGCGGCTGAGCGTCTGGGTACGGTGCTTGACCGTCTCCCAGTCGTCGCAGACGATCTTGTCGCACTGTTTGGCGACGGCGTAATCATCCTCCCAGCCACCGATGTGGCTGTAGAACGCTCCCGGCTTCATCCAGGCTGCCTGGAGGATCGGAGCTTGGGCGCTGGTGGCGGTCACGAGGATGTCCGCCTCGCTCATCGCCCACGCGCCGTCGGTCCCGGCCGCGCGCAGGTCCATGTCCGGCAGTACGGGGCCTAGTTGGGCAATGAACTGACGCTCCTCCTCGGCGGTCTTGGCCGAGACGCGGCATTCGGTCAGCGACGGGCGGACGGTCTTCAGCGCCAGCAGGTTCATCTTGGCCTGCTCGCCGCTGCCGATGAAGCCGATGATCCGCGCATCCTCGCGGGCGAAGTGTCGGGCCGCCAGCGCGGACATCGCCCCGACCCGGACGTTGGAGGCCAGCGTGCCCTCCATCACCGCAAACGGAAAGCCCTTCTCGATCTCGGACAGCACGAACAGCGCACTCAGGTTCTGCCGCCCGAACTCGGGCACGTTGGCGGGGAAGACCGACACCCACTTCATCCCACAGACGCCCTCCTTGTACAGCGTCGCGGGGAGACAGTTGATTCGCTCTTGCGTGTCCTCGTCGAAGATCTGCACGATCTTCTCCGGAAACAGCACATCACCGTCCCGGTGGGCCAGCAGCGCCGTCTCGGCGGCGTCTATCGCCAGCCGGAAATCGAGACAGCCGGCCTCGAGCAGATCCTCCTGTGACAGGTAGGTGAACCGGATCGCGTGTCGACCGTCGTCCATCTCGCGCCTCCAATGCTCGCTGCCAGCGCCCTCCCGCGGAGGACCGCGGCCGGATCCTACCCGCAACGCCCACGCAATCGACGGGCCCCAGGGCCGCGATGGTAGGGTTGGCGTAGCCATGGACTGTCACATCGATTGGACCACTAGCGAGGTCGAGCATGGCAAGCTCCGCGTGAGCCTCGAACCGGCGCCCGACTTCGCGTTCATGTTGGAGTTCGACGGGCTGGTCGATCCGCTCAAGCATCAGCGGCACGAAGGCTGGGGCGGGGTTGTGCTGGCCCACGGCCACGTCGTCGTCAGCGACGTGCGCATGGAGTCGGCTCCGGAGCTGCGCTCCTTCCTCGATGACGCCGTCAGCGAGGCTAATCGGCTGGCCGTGGACACCCGCGCGCGCGAGGCAAGGGAGGAGCAAGCCCGAGCGCTTAGCGCGTCGGAGCAGGAAGCCAAGCGGTCGGCCGCCGCGCAGGCCGCGGCCGAGCGCGACGCACGACTGACGGATGCCTTCCGGCGTTCCGGGTGAAGCGCCCGGACCCGGTTGCGGCGGGGGCCACTACACCCGCCCGGCCGCCGGGACGCTTCAACGACGTTGTCTCGCGCCCGGCGCCGTCTTCCTCCGCTACGGCACGACTCGGCCGCGCACTCCCGCCCGGGAGCGAGCCTGAGGGACGCGGGGTCAGCGCCAGCCGAGCGCCGGCGCGACGTGGGTGAGGATGTTCTCGATGACGTGGGCGTTGTATTCGACGCCGAGCTGGTTGGGCACGGTCAGAAGCAGCGTGTCCGCCGCCTGGATCGCCTCGTCCATGCGGAGCTGCTCGACGAGCAACTCGGGCTCGGCCGCGTAGGAACGGCCGAAGATCGCGCGAGTATTCTCGTCGATCATCCCGACCTGGTCGCGGGAGTCGCCGTCGCGGCCGAAGTAGGCGCGGTCGGCGTCGGTGGTGAGCGCAAAGATGCTGCGGCTGACGGAGACCCGGGGCTGGCGACCATGTCCGGCCGCGCTCCACGCCTCGCGGTAGGCCTCGATCTGCTTGCGCTGCTGGACGTGCAGCGGTTCGCCGGTTTCGTCGTCCTTGAGCGTCGAGCTTTGCAGGTTGAGCCCGAGCCGCGCCGCCCAGACGCTGGTTGCGTTCGATCCCGATCCCCACCAGATCCGCTCTCGCAGGCCCGCCGAGTGCGGCTCGACTCGCAACAGACCCGGCGGATTGGCGAACATTGGCCGGGGGTTCGGCTCCGCGAACCCCTTGCCTTCCAGAACCGCCAGCGCGACCTCGGCGTGCTTGCGCGCCATCTCGGCGTCGCCCTCGCCGTCGACGGGCGCGTAGCCGAAGTACCGCCAGCCATCGATCACCTGCTCGGGCGACCCCCGGCTGATCCCGAGTTGCAGCCGGCCACCGGCGATCAGATCAGCCGACCCGGCGTCCTCCGCGAAGTACAGCGGGTTCTCGTAGCGCATATCGATCACGGCGGTACCGATCTCGATCCGCGAAGTCCTGGCGCCGATCGCCGCCAGGAGCGGGAAGGGCGAGGCGAGCTGACGCGCGAAATGGTGAACGCGGAAGTACGCCCCGTCGGCGCCCAGTTCCTCCGCCGCGACCGCAAGCTCGATCGACTGCCGCAGCGCATCCGCGCCCGAACGCGTCCGCGAGTGCGGGCTGGCGCTCCAGTGACCGAAGGAGAGGAAACCGATCTTTTTCATGCGCGTTCGAACCGGCCGGGGCGTCGAGAAGGCCGGCAGATCGTCACTAGGCCAGGCTAGCGATACGCTCGAGACAAGCCGCGCACGGCTCGGGCGCCCATGAGCTCGCGAGGCGGCGGGCCGTTCGGCGCCGACCGATCTTCGCCGGCGCCTGAGCCCCGCGCCCCCGGGGAGCGGAATCGAGTGGGGTTCCAAGCGCCGCGACTAGCGCGGGCGCCTGACGACCCGTGATGTGCCGAGCACCTGTCCGTTCGAGCCGAGCGCCTGCACCCGGAAGAACGGTCCCGCCGAGTTCACCTTGATGACCGTCTCAAACCCAGTGCGATCGACGGCGGGAGCGGCGACCGAAAGCGAGGTGCGGGAGGGTCCCGCTAGGACCCTCCATTTCGCGGTCTGGGTCGACCCGTTCCAGGACGCGTAGACGTTGGTCCCAGTCGAACTCGAGCGGGCCGCGGCGCTGGGCGGATAGTAGGGCGTGCCAACCCATTGATCGCGAAAGACCCGATACGTTCGCTCGGCACCTGGGAACTGCACGTCATAAAGCAGATTCCGCGTGCCGTTGCCCTGTGAGTTACCCGCCGAGGAGTACTCGGAAATGTATCCGGTGTCTCCCCAGCCGATGAGCGCGTCGCCATTCGGCAGGATCTGATTCGAGCCTTCGGAGGTGGCCTGAAGAGCTGGGCTGTGGTAGTAGGTCTTTACCTCCGACACCGTCTTAGTGCGCATGTTGAGATGGATCACGAGACCGTGAGATTCCTGCAGAGGTTGGGGACCGCGCGGGTATTCACAGCAACCGTCGTCAAACATGCTGATCTCGCTGCCGGACTGGAGCTCGACCATGTGTTGCCAGTAGAAGGTCGCATTGGTCTGGGGAAACTTGAAGTTGCTCTGCTGGCCACCTAGCTGCCAGAGGATCTGCCCGTTGCTCATCTTCACGTCGAACACGGCCCACACGTTTCGGGACGAGATCAAAAGCGTCCCGTTCGGACCGGGATCCAGCGAGTTGATGTGGTATGCGTCCCACACGTTTCCGTTGGTCGTCTCAGCAAACTTAGAAGGGATGTGGGACTGGGTCAGGCTGACGTGCTTGAGGATGTCCCAAGAGAACACGAGCTTGCCGGTCGCGAGATCGATCTCCTGAACCCCATAGTCACCGATCCCGGCACCCTTCGTTGGGCCGCCGTACTTCTTGAGGTTCATCGGAACTCGCTTGAACACGGTGAACAGCGCGTCTCCCTGCGGCGTGATGAGGAATTCGTGCTGGTCCGCGGTCCAGCCGTTCCGTGCCGTAACCGTCCTGATCAGCCGATAGTGGTCGTTGTAGATGAGGTACTTTGCTCCGGGTTCCGGCTCGGGCGAGGGCAGGTTCTTGTGCCCCGGGGTGCCCGCGATGATTCCCTGCCACATCGTCAGCACCGGCTGCCCGCGATACTGCTGGACCCGGAAGTCGATGTCAAATCTGAACAGCCTGGCCAGTGGCTTGAACCAGATCGGGTTGCCGGCGTTGTCCATGATCAAGCTGCCGTTCTGCCCTTGCGGCGGGAGGCCAGTGGCGTAGGGATCAACGAACAGCAAGCCGGCGGCGGTGCCCGGCTTACTCGTCACCACCTTCACTTTCATCGGATGCAGCAGCGGAGCTGACCGAAACGACCACACGCTCAGGGGAGCCACACCGGCGGCATCGATGGCCGGCGTCGCGGAGCCTGAGCCCACGTGCGCGCGACCGGCCGCGCTGGCCGAGCCGTCCAGGCCGCCCAGGCCGCCTTGGCCCACTGCCACAGCGGCGACGGCAAGTCCGACCGCGATCAGCCGACCGCGTGCGCTCGAGAGTACGCGTCCGGCGACGCGGATGGACCTGGTCAACATATGCCCCCTCCAAATCCTTCGACTGGCTCTGGTCGCGGCCAGAATAGAAGAATTACTCTAACCTGTCAAGAAAGGATCAATCGAGCCTCACGGCCGTAGCGAGGGCTCTCGATGTCCCGGTGGTCAAGGGATACGATCGAACTCGAAGGCGGGCTGGCCACCGGTGGGAGGCCAAGACTGGAGCAATTATTTCGGGTGCGCGCCGCGATCCGGCGAGTTCGCGACCGATCGCTCGGGGCGAGGGCGGTGCTCCTCAGCCGGACACAGGCTCGTCCCCTGAGTGGAGCAAAAACCTACAATCGATGTCCTTCATGTCGAATCTTTGCTCTAATCTCATCCTCGTTCACCAGCATGCACCGTCGACCCCAGCAAGCCCGTAGCGTCGCCTCGACCGAGCGAATGCTCGACGCCGCGGAGTCGCTCTTGGATCAGGGCGGAGCGGACGCAGTCACCGTCGAGGCCGTGATCCGCCGAGCGGGAACCTCGGTCGGCTCTTTTTATGCCCGGTTTGGCGATCGCCGCGGGTTGCTCGCGGCGATGCAGGATCGATTTCACTCTCGGCTCGACGAGCTGTCGGCGCAGGTGGTGTTCGCCGTGGCGGAGGTCACCGATCTGCGTGAGGGAATGGAGATCCTCATCAGGCAGTTTCTCCTCGTCTTCCGACAGTACCGCACATCGTTCGCCGCCAACCTCGTGCAGAATCGCAGCGACCCGACACTGCGCTCCCAAGCGGCGCTGCACCGGCGTAACGCGGCACGTCTGGCCAGCTGGTTCATCGCTGAGCGGATGGTCGACCAGGTCACTCATCCCGATCCGGCGCTTGCCGCCGACTTCGTATTCCGAGCCCTCTCATCACTGGCCATGCAGACGGTGCTGTTCGACGACGACGAGATCACATCTCAGCGCCACGCTCCCGAGACGTGGGTGACGGAGACGACGAACCTGCTCATGGGCTACCTCCAACCGACGGCCGCGCGACGGTCGCGCAAGCGGCAGTCGGCGCGGCGATCAGACTAGAGCGCTCATTCTCGGTTGTAGGTCGAGTTCATCGGCTTCCGCCACGAACCGCCTGGCACAACGCACAAAATGACAATAGAGGGAATATTCTGGTATCGTGCCATCGGGTTGACGCAACATAGGCGACGGATAGGGGAGGGGGCGACTTGCTCGACAGTTCGCTGGACAGATTGCTGGAGCGCCCGATGGCGCCGGTGGATCCGGAGGTACTCGAGGCGATCGGCGCCGGCCCGATCGACCCCGGAGACGCGCTCCCGCTGAACGAGTTGGGGCGGCTTCTCGAACCGGGTGATCTGCCCGCCGAGGTCGGCTGGTGCCGCCTGGAGGACGGAGTCGGATACACGGCGGTGCGAACCGTGATGCCGGACGTCACCGCCGAGATGTTCGACTGGTGGTTTGACTGGCATCCGCGGGATCCGCTGCGGTATCGCATTTGGTTCCCACGCGCGCACGCCGACATCTCTTTCGATCCCGCGCCGGTGCCGGAGGCCAAGCCCTATTGGAACGTCACCCACCATCCACTCGAGGACATCGGGTTCGGTATGCAGCATCTCCGAATCCATTTCATGAATCCGACCGAGTTCGGGTTTCCCCCCACGGCGCTCGACGACCCGGGAGTGGCGACGATCGTCTGTGGTCTCGTCGGTGACGACCGAAAGCACGTATGGCATACGGCGATGTGTCACTTCGCTCGTGCCGCCGATGAAGGCGTCGTGTTACGCAGCCGGTTCTGGCTCGGGGCCGAGCTCGGGCCGTTCTCTTCCTCGCCAATCAGGAAGCCTCTGCGGGCGCTCATGAACGCACCCATGGAGCGGCGGCATCTCATCCCCGACCGGGCACCGAGGGCGATGGCGCAACACTGTGCCGCCGAATACGCAAACCTCGGTTCGCTGCTGCCGGAGCTTTACTCCCGTTATGCATCCAGCCCGGCGTCATCGCCCGCGTGATGACCGTAACGGTCCAAGCGAAGCCCGCCCTCGATGATCGGACTTGCCGTCGCCGTCGACTACTCGCTGTTCATCCTCATGCGCTACCGCGAGGAACTCGCTGGCGGCGCTTCGCACGAGGACGGCCTCGCCCGCGCTTTTTCGACTTCGGCCGTCGCGGTCACCTTTTCCGGGGTCACGGTGATGGCACCACTCGCCGGGCTGTTCCTGATGCGCCGTCGCCGCCTCCGCGCTGCTGGTCCAGCTGGCCTTCATGCCCTCGGTGATCATCCTGCTTGGTGACCGCGTGTGGTGGCTAGCGCTAGGTGGCTCGACCGGCTGCTGCCGGAGGCCGGCGTCGAGTGATCGATGGTCTCGAGGTGTGAATCGAGCACCCAGGCGCGACCCGCCGCCACAGGCCGGGCAGGGAGCGTCGGCCATCGTCGCTCACGGCCAGTTGGCCGGAGACGGGAGGCAGCGGATTCACTGCGTCTCCTCGGGCATAGGCGTGACGCTGTAGAGGGTGAGCCCGAGACCGCTGATCCGTCCGAGCAACCCCTGCAGCTGCGACTGGTCGATAACCACGCCGGTGATCTCGGTCTTGCCGGCGCCGGTTGAGACCGTCATACCTTCGAACGCGGATGCGTAGCGGGGCCCAATCTCTCCGTCGATGATGAGGCGATAGACCTGCGGTGACATATGCGCCCTAGCATGGCGGCCGGCGGCGGCGGTGTGGGCCGCCCGAGCGCAGAATCACCCGGGTGATTCGCTGGGCTCGAACAAGCCGAGCACCTCGGCGCGCGCGACCGCCTCCGCCTGCGAAGTTGCGCCCAGCTTGCGATACAGCTCGCGGGTGTGGCTCTTGACGGTGTTCAGCGAGATGTACAGCTCGGTGCCGATCTCGCGCCGCGACAGCCGGGCGGCGAGACCTCGCGTTTGTGGGTCGCGGGCCGCTCGCGGCCGCGGACGCGGGCAGCCGCGGATGGCTGACCAGCAGCTCGGCGGGAAGCCACGTTATCCAGCTGAGAAACTGTCCCAGCCGTCCGCCCCAGATGAACTCGAAGTGATGCTCGACGAGCAGGTCGGCGACCATTTCGGCGTCGCTGTACTCCATCGCGTCCGTATCGGGCGCAAGCGCCGTCAGGACCTCATCGCTCAGAGAGTCGCCGACCTCGCGGGCGCCGGCGAACGCCCGGATCTCCCGGTCGCCATCAAGGCCACGCAGCAACAACGCGGCCAGATACAGCCCTGCAGGCCACCCCTCCGTGCGCTCGAGCAGCAACTCCACGCTGTCGCCGGACAGCGCGATCCCTTGGTGCTCAAACAGCTGGGAGGCCTCCTCCACCGTGAACGCCAGGTCCCGGCCGCGGATCTCCGCGAGTGCCCTCCTTGCCCGCAGTCGTCCGAGACCGATCTAGGGGTCCGAGCCCGGCGATGCGAGCAGTCGTGCGTTCGCGGACAGCCGCTCGATCGCGTGCCGGATCGATCGCAGCGAAGCGTCGCTGTTGACCGTGTGGAGGTCGTCGAGGACGACCGTGGCCTGACGTCCGTAGCTGACGAGGCCGTTCATCAGCTCGTCGATCACGGCCCCTGGACGCTCGATACACCACGAACGGAGGAGCGTCGTATTGCCATCTCCGACCCCGGGGCGGGCAAATCACCCGGGTGAACATTTCTCCGACCCGCTGATAGGTTGCAAACCAGCCGCGATGATCGCGCAGTCAGGACCGAGGGCATCATGCAGAACACAGCGACCGTCTATATAGAGCCGCAAACCGGCGTTCAGGATCTGAGGTGGGCGTCGCGCGCGCCCCGAACACGGACGCCGCTCGCCGGCGTGGATCAACGGCGACGGCGTCGAAGCCGGGATGCGGGACGGTCTTGACGATTTCGGGCCGGCGAGCGCCGCTCGCGTTCGATGAGCCAGGTCTTCCTCCTTGCGCCGGCGCGTACACGACCAGCATCAGCTTTGGGCCCGTGATCGTGTTCTCCCTCTCGAACTCGAGCGCGGCCAACGCGACCCAGAACGCGATTAGCCCCGCAGTCGACATCGCGCTAGAAGGCTGGTGTTTTTTGTGATGGCCTGAGCGGGGGCTGACCGCGTCTGGTCCGTCCGACCCTCAAGTAAGACTTGAGGGTTATGAGTCTCGGTTTATCTCCCCGCCAGCAGGACATGTTCGCCACGACGACGAGCTTCTGCGAGCGGCTGGTCGCGCCCGATTCGATCTACGGGCTGCTTCATCGCGAGTGCCACCGGTTGTTCCCGGATGAGTTATTCGCTGACTTGTTCTGTGATGTGGGTCGTCGGTGTGTGCCGCCGATGATCGTGGCGGTGGTGATGGTGCTGCAGCGGCTTGAGGGCTGCTCGGATCGGGAGGCGGTGGACCGCTTTCAGTTCGATCTGCGCTGGAAGTACGCAGCGGGCGGGCTGGGGTTCGACTATCCGGGGTTCGTGCATACGGTGCTGGTTGACATGCGCGCGCGGCTTGCGGCGTCCGAGTGGCCGGAGCGGATCTTCGAGGTCACGCGCGAGGTGGCCAGGCATGCAGGGCTGGTGGGCCGCCGACGGGTGCTGGACTCCACCCCGATCTATGACGCGGTCGCGACGATGGACACGGTCACGTTGGTGCGCTCGGCGATCCGGGGGTTGCTTTCGGTGTGCGACGCGGAGCTGGAGAGCGAGCTGCGCGGGCAACTGCGGCGCGATGATGATTACCGCGACGCGGGCAAGCCGGTGTGTGACTACGAGGATCCCGAGGCGCGCGAGGCGCTGGTCGACGCGCTGGCCAAGGACGCCCGCGCGCTGCTCGTGTCGCTCGACGGCCGCGAGCTTGAGGCCGCGGTCGGTGACGCGGCCGAGTTGTTGGCGTCCGTCACCGGCCAGGATCTGGACGAGGGCGAGGATGGGGTGTTTCGGATCGCTCGGCGGGTGGCCAAGGACCGGGTCATCTCGACCGTCGACCCCGACGCCCGTCACGGGCATAAGACCTCCGCGCGGGGGTTTGACGGCTACAAGGGCCACGTGTCGCTCGATCCTGACTCGGAGCTGATCCTCGCGACCACGGTGAGCGCCGCCAACGGCGGCGACGCGGCGGCAGCCGACGAGCTGCTCGCAGATGACCTCCGCGCCACAGACGAGCCGCGCCCTCCCGAGCAGCCGGAGGCTGAGCAGTCCGAGCCCGAACGTGACGAGGACGGGCAGTCGCCGTCCGTGTACGGCGACTCGGCCTACGGCTCGGGCGAGTTGGTGGACAAGCTCGAGAAAGCGGACGCGCAGGTCAACTGCAAGGTGCAGCCGCCGGTCTCGCCGGGCGGGCGGTTCTCCAAGGACGCGTTCTCGATCGACCTGAATGGCGGCACCGTGAGCTGCCCAGCGGGGAACACCACGGCGCTGCGGCCGTTCGGCGAGGGGCGGATCGCGAAGTTCGCGGCGGCGTGCGCCGGCTGCCCGCTGGCCGACCGGTGCACGAGCGCGAAAGAGGGGCGCACGATCTACGTCGGCCCCTACGAGGAGCAACTCGCGCGCGCCCGCCAGCGCCAATCAGACCCCGCCTGGAAGGCCGACTACAAAGCCACCCGGCCGAAGGTCGAGCGAAAGATCTCGCACTTGATGCGCCGCCGCCACGGCGGCCGCCGCGCGCGGGTGCGCGGCAAGCCCAAGGTGGCCGCCGACTTCGCCCTGCTCGCCGCCGCCGTGAACCTCGCCCGCCTCGCCGTGCTCGGAGCTGTCGCCGAGCAGGCGGGGTGAGACGCGAAACGCGCCTAACCAGGACGCTCCCGGCGCCACCCGGGCCGGGAAGCGCCCCAGGCGCCACGAACCCCGCGGAAACCGTCACCATCCCAGGGCGGTCCACACCGAACACATCCGCGGCAGACCCCCAGCACCCACCAACACCCCCTTTTCACACCACCCTTCTAGAAGGCTGGTGTTTTTTGTGATGGCCTGAGCGGGGGCTGACCGCGTCTGGTCCGTCCGACCCTCAAGTAAGACTTGAGGGTTATGAGTCTCGGTTTATCTCCCCGCCAGCAGGACATGTTCGCCACGACGACGAGCTTCTGCGAGCGGCTGGTCGCGCCCGATTCGATCTACGGGCTGCTTCATCGCGAGTGCCACCGGTTGTTCCCGGATGAGTTATTCGCTGACTTGTTCTGTGATGTGGGTCGTCGGTGTGTGCCGCCGATGATCGTGGCGGTGGTGATGGTGCTGCAGCGGCTTGAGGGCTGCTCGGATCGGGAGGCGGTGGACCGCTTTCAGTTCGATCTGCGCTGGAAGTACGCAGCGGGCGGGCTGGGGTTCGACTATCCGGGGTTCGTGCATACGGTGCTGGTTGACATGCGCGCGCGGCTTGCGGCGTCCGAGTGGCCGGAGCGGATCTTCGAGGTCACGCGCGAGGTGGCCAGGCATGCAGGGCTGGTGGGCCGCCGACGGGTGCTGGACTCCACCCCGATCTATGACGCGGTCGCGACGATGGACACGGTCACGTTGGTGCGCTCGGCGATCCGGGGGTTGCTTTCGGTGTGCGACGCGGAGCTGGAGAGCGAGCTGCGCGGGCAACTGCGGCGCGATGATGATTACCGCGACGCGGGCAAGCCGGTGTGTGACTACGAGGATCCCGAGGCGCGCGAGGCGCTGGTCGACGCGCTGGCCAAGGACGCCCGCGCGCTGCTCGTGTCGCTCGACGGCCGCGAGCTTGAGGCCGCGGTCGGTGACGCGGCCGAGTTGTTGGCGTCCGTCACCGGCCAGGATCTGGACGAGGGCGAGGATGGGGTGTTTCGGATCGCTCGGCGGGTGGCCAAGGACCGGGTCATCTCGACCGTCGACCCCGACGCCCGTCACGGGCATAAGACCTCCGCGCGGGGGTTTGACGGCTACAAGGGCCACGTGTCGCTCGATCCTGACTCGGAGCTGATCCTCGCGACCACGGTGAGCGCCGCCAACGGCGGCGACGCGGCGGCAGCCGACGAGCTGCTCGCAGATGACCTCCGCGCCACAGACGAGCCGCGCCCTCCCGAGCAGCCGGAGGCTGAGCAGTCCGAGCCCGAACGTGACGAGGACGGGCAGTCGCCGTCCGTGTACGGCGACTCGGCCTACGGCTCGGGCGAGTTGGTGGACAAGCTCGAGAAAGCGGACGCGCAGGTCAACTGCAAGGTGCAGCCGCCGGTCTCGCCGGGCGGGCGGTTCTCCAAGGACGCGTTCTCGATCGACCTGAATGGCGGCACCGTGAGCTGCCCAGCGGGGAACACCACGGCGCTGCGGCCGTTCGGCGAGGGGCGGATCGCGAAGTTCGCGGCGGCGTGCGCCGGCTGCCCGCTGGCCGACCGGTGCACGAGCGCGAAAGAGGGGCGCACGATCTACGTCGGCCCCTACGAGGAGCAACTCGCGCGCGCCCGCCAGCGCCAATCAGACCCCGCCTGGAAGGCCGACTACAAAGCCACCCGGCCGAAGGTCGAGCGAAAGATCTCGCACTTGATGCGCCGCCGCCACGGCGGCCGCCGCGCGCGGGTGCGCGGCAAGCCCAAGGTGGCCGCCGACTTCGCCCTGCTCGCCGCCGCCGTGAACCTCGCCCGCCTCGCCGTGCTCGGAGCTGTCGCCGAGCAGGCGGGGTGAGACGCGAAACGCGCCTAACCAGGACGCTCCCGGCGCCACCCGGGCCGGGAAGCGCCCCAGGCGCCACGAACCCCGCGGAAACCGTCACCATCCCAGGGCGGTCCACACCGAACACATCCGCGGCAGACCCCCAGCACCCACCAACACCCCCTTTTCACACCACCCTTCTAGCCCCATTTTCCGGAAAGCGCCGGACAACCGGCATGAGAGAAGGGAATGAGAGAGTCCTGCATCGAAGATCTAGCGAGTCACGATGGCCCCGAGTCATGCGTTGGCGACCCGCGAGGGCGCAGCGAAGCGTTGACAGGGGTGCACGCAGGCCGGCTATTGAGCCCCGAAATGGGTCTTGTCCGGGGTGCCGACGCGATCGGAAACGACGGAAGGCAACACTGCGGGCGGCGTTTTCGCGAGCCGTTCGTGGACCCCGTGGGGTCGGAGAACCTGAGCATGCGTGTGATCTCTCCATGCTGAGAACCGGGAGGTCTCACGATCACCCGCCTGTCGTGATGGAGGGGTGGGTCGTGCGGGGAAGGCCAAGGCCGTAATCCCGTGATGAACGATCGTGAGAAGTCGGATGGTCGCGTACTACCTGAGAAGCTGCCGAACAACGTCCAGGGCGGGGCGGCGGAGGCGGTGGAGGGAAGGCGACCAGCCAAGGGAAACGCGGCTGGTGAAACGCGTCCCGGACTCAGTGCCGGGCAAGGCGCGCTTAGTGAGCTTGGTCGCGTGCGCCGAGTGGCGCAGACGGACAAGGAAGCGCGGTTCACCGCGCTCCTGCACCATGTTGACGTTGACCGCTTGCGGGCGGCGTACTTCGCGCTTCGGCCGAAGGCCGCGCCGGGGGTGGACGGCGTCACGTGGGAGGACTACGGCGTGGATCTCGAAGCGAACCTTCGGGATCTTCACGAACGAGTTCACAGGCGCCTATCGGGCGAGGCCGTCGCGGAGGGTGTACATACCGAAGCCGGACGGGCGGCTGCGGCCGCTCGGGGTCGCCGCGTTGGAGGACAAGCTTCTTCAGCGGGCGCTGGTCGAGGTGCTGAACGCCATCTACGAGACGGACTTTCTCGGCTTCTCATATGGATTCCGGCCGGGGCGCAGCCCGCATCACGCGTTGGATGCGCTCGCCGCGGGGATCGTGGGCAAGAAGGTGAACTGGGTGCTCGACGCGGATTTCCGCGACTACTTCTCCAGCCTTGACCATCAGTGGCTGGAGCGGTTTGTGGAGCACCGGATCGCGGACAAGAGGGTCCTGCGGCTGATCCAGAAATGGCTCGCCGCGGGGGTCATCGAGAACGGGTCGTGGACGGCGTTCGAGGAAGGCGTCCCGCAAGGGGCTTCAGCTTCACCGCTCCTGGCGAACGTCTACTTGCACGTGTGTCCTCAAAGGAAAGCGAGGCGATGTAGAAGGTCGTGTTGTGATCCGTGCTGTGCCAGTGATGGAGGTAGGTCCTCCGGGCTCGCCGTGCAGGCGGGGAGTCCAAACCGCCGTGATGTCATGCCGGTCAAAAGCCGGGGTGGGAAGCGATCACGGAAACGGCTCGCTAACAGCGGGTCAGGTGTGCGACGAGAAGACGAACATGGTTGAACCACTGCTGACGCATCGTAAAATAATGACAGCATCGCAACCGGAGTCGGTGCATATCTCCGGGAGAGCATCACGCCGGTGGGCGTGGTGTAGCCAGAGGGCGGCCTGCGTGTCGCTCTGGCGGTGCTCGGTGTTAAAGGTGGCGTGAGCTCGTCGTGGGCGCTGGCATGGAAGAGGAGAACCTGTGTCTCGATACCGACGGCCAAGTCGCGGGGCCGGTGGCCCCTTGGCCGCGAGAGGGAGAACCTTTGGGCGGCAGAAACCGTCTGGGGCAGAGTACCGCGAGACGCAGGGGCGGACCGGCTCGTAGTAGCGTTGAAGGCTCTGTAATGGGGCTGGAGCCAAGGGGCCGGGCAGGCCAGCTCACCCAGAAGCCAACCCGCTTGTCGGGGAGGAGTTGATGGGCCGAGGAAACCCTTCGGGGAAGTCGTTTGAGATCCCCAAACGCCTCGTATATGAGGCGTGGAAGAAGGTCCGGGCCAATAGTGGAGCGCCGGGCGTGGACGCCGTGAGTACCAGCATGTTCGAGAGCCGTGAAGGGGATCTCCTTTACAAGCTCTGGAATAGGATGAGCGCGGGCAGTTACATGCCTGCCCCGGTGCGAGCGGTGGAGATACCGAAGGATCATGGTACGGGGGTCAGGGTGCTTGGGGTGCCGACTGTGGCCGACCGAGTAGCCCAGACCGCGGCAGCGATGCTGCTGGAAGAGAAGCTAGAGCCGATCTTTCACCCTGACAGCTACGGTTACCGTCCCGGGCGCAGTGCCCATGACGCGCTGGCTGTGACTCGCAGACGCTGCTGGAAACAGGCTTGGGTGTTAGATCTTGACATTCGCGCTTTTTTCGACAACGTCCCGCATGATCTGCTGCTCAAAGCGGTAGCTCATCACACTCGCGAGCGATGGTTCTTGTTGTACATCGAGCGGTGGCTGAAAGCCCCGATGCAGATGCCCGACGGAACCCTCGTCGCTCGGGAGAGAGGCACCCCGCAGGGGTCGCCGCTCTCGCCTTTGCTGGCCAACTTGTTCATGACGTACGCGTTTGACATGTGGATGACCCGGGAACACCCGGGCGCTCCGTTTGAGCGCTATGCGGATGACATTGTGGCGCATTGCGACACCGAGATGCAAGCCCGACGGCTATGGGTTGAGATCGCCAAGAGACTCAAGACCTTAGGCCTTGAGGTGCACCCCGAGAAGACAAAGGTCGTGTACTGCAAAGACGCGAACCGCACAGGAGAATCGGAGCACACCAGCTTTGACTTCCTGGGTTATGCCTTCAGAGGGCGTCTGGCCCGAGGCTCGCGAGGCTACTTTATGAGCTTCGCACCAGCCCTGGCGCCGGCGGCACGAAAGGCGATCAGCCAGACGATCAGGGCATGGCATCTTCGGAGCCGCACCACCGAGGACCTGTCCAGCCTCGCCCGGGAGATAAACCCGCAAGTGAGCGGCTGGATCGGCTATTACGGAGCCTTCTATCGCTCCGAGCTGCACTTCCTGGCCTTCCGCATCGATGAGCATCTCGTTCGATGGGCAAGGCACAAGTTCAAACGACTGAGGTACAGCCCTGTCCGGGCTTGGGCGTGGCTCGCCGCCGTCAAACAGCGGGAGCCTGGACTATTCGCGCACTGGCAGGGCAAGCCGCAACCGCAGGGTCGGCTTGCAAGAGCCGTATGACGGGAGACTGTCACGTACGGTTCTGTGAGCGCCGGGGGGTGAGACTCCCCCCGGCTACTCGACTACGTCTTCGACCTATGGGCCCATCAGTGGAGGACTCGGCACGCGCACGGCGACGTCGTGATCACGCGGTTCGCTGATGACTTTGTGGTGGGGTTCGAGCATCGGGAGGACGCGGAGCGGTTCTGGGCTGACCTACGCGACAGGCTCGCGAAGTTCGGCTTGGAGCTGAACGCTGAGAAAACGCGGTTGATCGAGTTCGGGCGGTTCGCCGCCCGCAATCGCAATGCTCGTGGCCTCGGCAAGCCTGAGACGTTCCAGTTTCTCGGATTCACGCACGTGTGCGCGAAGACCAGGAAATCGGGACGGTTCAAGCTCAAGCGGATCACCGACTCGAAACGAGTGCGGGCCAAGCTGCACGCCCTCAAAGGCGGAATGCGGCGACGCATGCACTTGCCGATTCCGGAGCAGGGACGCTGGCTCACCCGCGTCCTTGCCGGGCACTACCAGTATTACGCGGTGCCCGACAACAGCAGGGCGCTCAACGCCTTCCGCAAAGGGCTCATCCGGCACTGGCTGCGGTCGCTTCGGCGTCGCAGTCAGCGTCCGACGAACGTGACCTGGGAGCGGATGCGGCGCCTCGCGGACCAATGGCTACCTCAACCCCGGATCCTGCATCCATGGCCCGAGCAGCGATTCGCCGCCATCACCCAAGGCAGGAGCCCAGTGCGTTAGACGCGCACGCTGGGATCTGCGCGGGGGGCGCCTGGCAACGGGCGTCCCTACCGCGACCGCTAGGCGAGGGTAAGGGTTGCCGGGGTTTGCTCGGGCCAGGGTGGCGTGATCTGGAGGAGCTCGAGGACGCGGCGTTGTGTGTGGGTGAGGCGGTCGAGTTCGATACCTGTTCGGGTGTAGGTAAGGCCGAGTCCTTGGAAGACGGCGAGTACGTTGCGTCCGGTGGGTTTCGCTGAGCGATTCTCGGGCAGCAGGCCGGGGATCTGCTCGGTCTCGTCGAGCGCTTTGCGGGTCTCGGTTTCGATCAGTCCGAAGATCAGCAGCGCGATCGCGACGATGCTGGTGAGCGCGTAGATGCGGTCGTCGTTGTGCAGGAAGATTGGCCGGACTTTGAGGGTCTGCTTGTAGTCGCGGTGGCGGCGCTCGACGGTTTGCTGGCCTTTGTAGTCACGCAGGATCTGGCCGGCGGTCAGGCGCTTGCCGGGGAGGTTGGTCGCGAGCGCGTAGATGCCGTCCGTTTCGGCGGCCGTGGTGATCGCGTCGTGGTCGCGCGTCCAGGTGAGTGTCGGCTTGCCGTTGCGGGTGCCGGTGCGTGTCGTGATCAGCCCCTCGATGTTCGGGCCGATGATCCGGGCGACGCGCGTCTGGACCTGCTTGCGGGTCTTGTAGTAGCGGCCACCGAGCCCGTTGCGGACGCGCTGGAGCTGCTCCTCGGCCTTCGTAAGCGCGCGCTCACGCGCGGCGGCGACCTCGCGGTGCTCTTCTGAGGAGTGGATATACGCGACCCGGAAACGACGCGTTTCGCCGGTCTCTGGGTCGGTCATCTCCCACTCTCTGAGCGCGCCGCGATACTTCGTGCGCTGCTGGGCCGAGAGCCGCTGTTCGCGTGCTGAGAGGTACCGCACCGCTCGCAGCCCGCCCGGCCCGACGTCGGCCAGGAACCGCTCGCGGAACCCGGTCTGCGCGCGTAACGGCACGATGAACCGAAGCTCGGCACGGGCGATCTCGCACAGCGTCTTGGGGTGCCCGCACGCGGAGTCGAGGATCAACAGCCCACCCGGCCCGGAGAGCTCGCGCAACCGTTCGAGGCTTTGGGCGATCAGTGACACCTCGGCCGCGTTGCCCGGCTCCGGGCGTACGTACAGCGAGACGCCGTCAGCGGTCGCTGCCTGCAATGCACGGACCTGGCGATCGACGCCCTGCCCTTGCGCCCAGCCGTTAGCGACCAACGCCGAGTTCTCGTACGCGCCACACACGCGCAGAGCGGTCAGATCGACGTGCAACCGGCCGGCGTCGATCCCGAAGGTCTCGATCGCGCGGGCGGCCAAGGTCCCGCGCAACGTCTCCGCGTACACCGCGAGGATCTCCAGCGCCCGCCCCAACCGGTCGTCGTTCAAGAGTGCCGGCGGGATCCCGAGCAGCTCCTGCAACGCCGCCCCGGACGCCCACCCAGCGATGTCATACAACGGCGAAGGGGAGCACAACCGGCTGCAGCACAAGGCCGCGACCGCCTCCCCGACCGACAGCTGCTGACGCCCGCGCGCCGGCAACGCCCGATCGACCGTGCTGATCAGATCCAGTTGCGTGATGAAGTGCCAGGCCAACAGCAGCGGCCCGACCTCGCGGCGGACGCCCGCCGGCGGCGGATCCAACCTCGCGAACGAGCCCATCAACTGCTCGAGTTGGCCCGACGCCTTGAGCTCGTCCTCACGCCCCAGCGTCTTCAGCACACGGTGACGCACCTGCCCGTGCTCGTCGCGATACGCCTGCACCAAGCGGAGATACACGTAGCGCTTCTCGCCGCGACGCACGGTGTGACGCTTGACATACATGTTGGCCCTACAATACCGGCGCTACCGGACGGAACATTTCCCTTGTAATCCCGGGGCTGAACCGTGACCGAGCGGCAGCACCCCACCCCCCGCATTTGGCCCTACATCACAACCCTCGCGAGTACCACCACCAGCCACCATCGCGCCCACGATGCCAGCAAACACCGGCCAACGCGACCAGCCAAACCACGAACAGCGACCCGACCTACCGCATCAACGCGCGGAAAATGCGGCTAGCCGGCATCGCCTTGGCGGCCGCGTTCGTTCTTTCTACCGGGCGCCACGAGGACTGGATGATGACCCTCGCCGGCCAAACACAGCTAGCGACCAAGCCTGACGCGAGAGGTGTCAGAGCGTCGCCCGATCACCGAATCACCCGGGTGATCGCGGGTTCGCGGCCTTCACAGCGCGATTGCCGCCTGTCAAGCTGGCGGCGTGAGTGTTACGGGGCGCAACCTCTTAACCCAAGTCTGACCAGTTCACCTACCACCAGCCCGCGGGGTCAACTGTGACAACCGTGCGCTCTAATGAAGGGGACCATCAACCATGACCTTTCTCTGGATTATCCTGGGCATCCTCTATATAGCGTGTTGGATCTTCCTGGGGCTGGCGACTTTCCGCAAAGGCCATTACTGGCTGTTCTGGATCGGTTTTTTCTTTCCGATCCTGTGGATCGTCGGAGCACTTATTGCACCCACTGGTCGTGTGCTCGCGCGTGCCTCAGCAACTCTATAGCGCTCGACTCCCAACGACTACCACCGTCCCCCAAATTGGAGAGAGATGACAATGACCACCGGCTCAACGCCCGCCCGGCCCACCTTGAGAGCACGGAGGACGCCGGCGACCGCGGCCGTGCCGCACCTATCGGTGGCTGAGCGAATCGCGCGTGGCAAGGCCGCGCGCGCGGAGGTCCCACGCGCCAGTCACGCGATCTTCGAACCGTCATCTGATCGGGTCGATCCGGTGGAACTGCTTGAACGCCAGGCGGAGACGCGGGTGCCCGAACTGGTTCCGATCCGGTATGGCCGGATGCTCGTCTCACCGTTCACGTTCTATCGGGGGGCGGCGATGATCATGGCCCACGATCTCGGGCCGACCCCGCGGTCAGGGCTGAACGTGCAGTGCTGCGGCGATGCCCACCTGTCAAACTTCGGCGTCTTCGCGTCGCCTGAACGCCGGCTGATCTTCGATCTCAATGATTTCGACGAGACGCTCCCCGGACCGTGGGAATGGGATGTCAAACGTCTCGCCGTGAGCATGCTCATCGCCGCCCGCGACAACGGCTACACCCCCAAGGTCCAGGAGCGGATCGTCCTCGATACCGTCCGGCGCTATCGCACCGCGATGACCGAATTCGCCGGCATGAAGAACCTCGAGATCTGGTACTCGCGTCTGGAGATCGAGAGCCTGATGCAGGAACTCGCGCCGCAGTTCAAACAGAGGATGGTGCAACGGACCGAGAAGGCACTGGCCAAGGCTCGCACCAAGGACAGCATGGCCGCGTTTTCCAAGCTCACGCAAACGGTCGATGGCGAGGTACGGATCGTCGATCAATCTCCGCTGATCGTGCCGATCGAGCAACTCGCTCCTGGTCAGGAGCGCGAGGAAATGTTCGAGGCGCTGCAGGAACTGCTCCGCGGTTACCGTAACACGCTCGAGTTCGATCGGCGGGTCTTGCTCGAGCGGTTCCGACTCGTCGACTTCGCACGCAAGGTGGTCGGGGTCGGGAGCGTCGGCACCCGGGCCTGGATCGCGCTCCTGCTCGGCCGCGACGGACAGGATCCGCTGTTCCTGCAAATCAAAGAGGCAGAGGCCTCCGTGCTGGAACATGCCCTCGGCCCGAGCGAGTTCTCGAACCACGGCGAGCGGGTCGTGACGGGGCAGCGCCTGATGCAGGCCGCCAGCGACATCTTCCTCGGGTGGCTGCACGTCGAGTCCGGACTAGATGAAGAACCCCGCGATTTCTATGGTCGTCAGCTCAAGGACTGGAAGGGCTCGGCGGAGATCGAACTGATGGTCCCGAAAGGCATGGCGACCTACGGCACCTTGTGCGGGTGGACGCTGGCCCGCGCGCACGCCCGCAGCGGCGACTACATCGCGATCGCCTCGTATCTCGGCAACAGCGACAGGTTCGACCGCGCGATCCTCGAGTTCTCGAAAGCCTACGCGGAGCAGAACGACCGCGACTACCAAGCGCTCGTGAGCGCGGTTCAGTCAGGACGGATAGTTGCGGAAACCGGGCTGTGATTAGGCGAGGGAATGGGCCTCGCGAGCGATCAAACCTCTACCAACCAAAGGAACGTATATATGAGTGACAAGGAGCTGATCGAACGGCTCGAAGCCGAGCAGTCGATGTTCGTACAGACGGCCCAGGGCATCACCAGCGACGGTGAGACGCTTACACTAACGGGCGTCACCCCGTCGACGCTCTACTTCTCCGACCGACCGCAACGAGTCGTGGGGCACATGGCGACCTCCGATTTCGTCGACCTCTGGGACGAAGGTGCCAACAGTTTCAAGGACGACCCGCCCAACGCCGTGGTTGCCTTTCTGCAGCCGGGCGACGGCGTACCGGAGGATGCGGTGGTCGTCATTAGGGATCCGCGCCTCGAGGACAGCGACCTCTCGTACAGGATCGAGTCCCTGGAAGGTACGGTTCCCGCACAGACCGGGCCCATCACGCTGTTCATCGATCCATTCGGACGACCGCTTTCGCCGGTGTCCGTGTGTGGCGTGCGGCGACGCGAGCGGCGCCGAGACCGCCGGCGCTTCTAAGGAGATCGCCGAATCATGCGCGCGATCCGTGCCGCGCTGCCCATCAACGACGACGATCCTCTCAGCACATGACCGACCAGGATGACTCCAGGAGACGACCGCGATGACCGCGAAGACGACAGGAGATGGAGCGGGCGATTCAGCGCTCGTATTCGAGCAGCGGATTCGGGATCTCTGCCACGACGAGATCTTTGAGAACGGCACGGGTTCCGAGGTGGCCTACGACCTGATCGCCAACGAGTTGCTGCTCGACGGCAGCGCAAGGCTGAACCTGGCGACGTTCGTGACCACCTGGATGCCGCCCCGGGCGGCGGCGCTGATGGCGCAGACGGCGGACAAGAATATGATCGACAAGGACGAGTACCCGCAGACCGCGGAGATCGAGCGGCGCTGTGTGAACGTCATCGGCCGGCTGTGGCAAGCCCCCGGAGCCGGAGACCTGACAGGTACCTCCACCACTGGGTCCAGCGAGGCTGCGATGCTCGGCGGATTGGCCCTCAAGTGGCGCTGGCGGGAACGGATGAAGGCAGCGGGCAAGCCGACCGACCGACCCAACCTGGTCACCGGGGTGAACGTCCAGGTGTGCTGGGAGAAGTTCTGCCGCTACTGGGATGTCGAGCCCCGCCTCGCTCCGATGGAAGGCGACCGATTCCACCTCGACGCCGAGCAGGCGGTGGCGCTGTGCGACGAGAACACGATTGGGGTTGTCGCCGTCCTGGGCTCGACGTTCGACGGAAGCTACGAACCCGTTCAAGAGATATGCCAGGCGCTCGACGCGCTCGCTCTCAGCGGCGGTCCGGACGTTCCCGTACATGTCGACGCGGCCTCTGGTGGCTTCATCGCCCCGTTCGTGCAGCCCGACCTGGTATGGGACTTTCGCCTGCCCCGCGTTCAGTCGATCAACGCATCTGGCCACAAGTATGGTCTCGTGTATCCGGGCGTCGGCTGGGCGATCTGGCGCGACCGTGAGGCGCTTCCGCAGGATCTCGTGTTCGACGTCAATTACCTGGGCGGGTCGATGCCGACGTTCGCGCTGAACTTCTCGCGGCCCGGAAGCGAGGTGATCGCGCAGTACTTCATGCTGGTGTCGCTTGGCGCCGACGGGTACCGCGCTGTTCAGCAGGGGTCGAGCGCGGTCGCGCAGCACATCGCCCGAGAGGTTGCCGAGATCGGTCCCTACCGCCTGATCACCGACGGAAGCGACCTACCCGTGTTCGCGTTCACGACCGCTCCCGAGGTCAGGAACTACAACGTGTTCGACGTCTCGGCCCGGCTGCGAGAGAACGGATGGCTGGTCCCGGCCTACACATTCCCCGAGAACCGCCAGGACCTCGCGGTCCTGCGCGTGGTCGTGCGGGCCGGCATGTCGCACGACATGGCCGACCTCTTCCTCGATGCCTTGCGCAAGCAGACGGCGTCGCTGGAATCGCTCAAGGCCCCACTGCCCGAACGCCCGAAGGAGGAGATCTCAACCTTCAAGCACTGAACGCTGCCCGCCCCGCCTGGGCGGGACCTTCGTGGAGAGCAGCGTCCCTGGGGATCCATCTCGCTCGTGGCGGCACGATCCCGCGCTACTTCGACATGGGCGGACCGGTCGGGACTGATGTGGTTCCGGCTTGGCTTGGTCAGACCGAGGGTGTCGTGACGGGTCGGGGGATGCTGAACATTGGTGGTGCGCCGGGTCTGTCGGCGATCAATAACGGCACGTTCGGGTTTGGTGGGAACGTTTCGATCAGTCCTAGCCCGGCCGTGTTCAACACGTCGAACCTCGTTCGTCGCTCGCTTGTGACCGCGGCTCGGCGGCTCCCGATCCGGGGCGGCCCGGCGCTCCTATCCTCAGGCACCCATGAGCCCTTCCTCCGACCCCCGCCCGCATTCAGCTCAGCACCTGCCGCTCGGGCGGGAGCGCGGGATCGGGCACCGGGCCTTCCCGAGTGTTCAGCCTCGCCCGCGGAGGCGCCGACCGGCCGATGAGTAGCTACGACTCGATGACTTCGTGGGTCGGCGAAGCAGCGGCGTACTTCTTTGCCACTTCGATCGAGTTGTAGATGGATTCCTTATGTTTCCAGAGCGGTGTCGTCCAGACGATCTGGCCGTCGTCCTTCCTGAAGCGTCCGTGGTAACGCACACCCTCGTCTGGAGTGTTCCGGGTCACAACTTCGAAGTACATGGAAGCCCCTTCGTTGGTAGCTCGATTCTGTTTCCGCCTCCTGGCGCGCGGCGACTCTAACCGAGAGCCGCGCGCATCGGCCGCGATGGCGACTGGCGCGTGCGGATCAAGCGCTCGGACTTCGATCGCTTCGTCGAGCAGGGCTACACCGGCGGGCGGCCACAGGCGGCCCCGAGCATCTGAGACCGCGAGATCGGGGATCCGCAGTTGCCACCGGCCGCAGCAGTGCCAGCAGACAAGGCGGCTATGGCCAACTCGCCGGCGCGAACCGGGCAGCGGATCAGCGCGGGGGGCGTGGCTGGCAGCGTTCCGGCGGAGCCTGCGCGTCTAAGCGACGCTCTTCGTCGTTTACATGCGCAGGCTCTCGGCGCGGGCGCGAACCTCCCGAGTTCCGGCGCGCCATCCGACTCGACTTGCTCGGGCCCCATCGCGGCAGGTCGGAAACGTCTCCGCGGAAACGCCCCAGGCCGGCGCACAAATCCGATTCAGGGGGGCGGGGGTCGGGCAGGCGCTGAACTTCGTCACCCTTGTTCAGGCCCTCTGAACAAAGGGGCTGAGTTCGGGCATGGCAAGCGGTACCGCATCGGGCGTCAAACGGCACAAAAGCCCTGGAAATTACGCCCCGACGTGGCTGAATCGCCGTGCGTGAGGACCGTATTCCCGACGGCAGGCAAGACACCGCGACGGGCGCCACTCTCGCCTTCGTCGCTCACGCGACCTTGAGACCTCGGCTGCTGCTCCGGTTCCCCACAGCCTCGAAGCGGAGGTCGACGAGCGGCTCGGCGCTGCCCTCGACGTGGCCGCCTGTGCGTGGATGAGGCGCTGCTTCTCACGAATAGACGGTTTCACAAGATGCTCACAGGATCTGCGTGTAGGCCTCGACGAATTTGGGGTGCACGCCTTGTTGTGGGCGATGTGAGCGCATGCGAGACTCGACAGATGGCTGTCTCGAGCAAATGGTCGAATGCTGACCAGGCTGTCGGTGATGGCGATCGCGCGCAGCCGTCGTGGGCGCGGTGGAACGATGATCTCGGCGCGCGTTACACGCTCGGGGTCGAAGAGGAGTTGATGCTGCTCGCGCCGTCTGATTGGTCTCTTGCGCAGTCGAGCGACTTGGTGCTTGCGGGGCTTTCGGATGAGCTGGCGGCGCACACCTCCCCGGAGACCCACGCGGGGGTGATCGAGCTCGCCACCGGCGTGCACCAAGACGTGGACGGAGCCGTTGCAGAGCTCGCTTCGCTGCGAAACCGACTCTCGCTGGAGTTGGACGCCCTGGGATTGACCGTCGCCGCCGCTGGCACCCATCCGTTCACTATGCGCGACGAGACCGAGGTTTCCGCCGCCGTGCGCTACCGAGCGCTCGATGACTCGCTGCGCGTACTCGCCCGGCGGGAGCCGACGATGGCGCTTCATGTTCACGTGGGTGTGCTGGCACCCGGCGACGCGATTCGAGTACTCAACGGGTTGCGGCGCCGGATCCCGGTTCTGCTCGCGTTGTCGGCCAACTCGCCGTTCTGGCAGGGGCGCGATACCGGCTTCGCGTCAGCCCGCACGCCGATCTTTCAGGCGTTCCCTCGGGCGGGCCCGCCACGATTTTTTGCCGACTACTTTGATTACACCGGGGCGGTCGACGCCCTGATCGCCCCAGGGGCGATACTGGATCCGAGCTTCTTGTGGTGGGACGTGCGGTTGCAGCCGGCGCTCGGGACCGTAGAGGTGCGCGTGATGGACGCTCAGTCGACCGTTCAGGAGCTCGCTCCGTTGGTCGCACTGGTCCAGTCCCTCGCCCACCTCGAGCTCGAGGGAGACACCTCGCCGGCCGCGCTGGCCGCCGAGGTTCTCGCCGAGAACCGTTTCCTGGCGGCTCGCGACGGGATGGATGCCCGGCTGATCGATCCATCTGCCCGGTCACTGGTCCCGGTCCGAGAGACGCTCGAAGCGCTGCTGGCCGAGTGCCGCCCGTATGCCGTCGCGCTCGGCTGTGCCCGGGCGCTGGATCGGGTGCGGTGTCTGGCGGCCGCCACCGGCGCCGATCGTCAGCGCGCGTTTGCCGCCGGACCCGGAAGCCTCGACGATCTGGTCGCAAGCCTCGCCGAGCGGTTTCTCGCGCCAAGCGAGCTCGCCGGGGCAGCAGAACAAGGTAAGTGAAGAAGTACGACACTCCACAGAAAGGAGCGGCACATGTGCCGCTGGCTCGCATACTCCGGTTCCCCGATCCTGATGAAAGACGTGCTCTACGGAGGGACTAACTCGCTGGTTGACCAGAGCCTGCACTCGCGGCTCGGCGCCGAGCCCACCAACGGCGACGGGTTCGGCGTCGGCTGGTACGGCGCGCCCGACACCCCCGGCGTCTACCACAGCATCGAACCGGCTTGGAACGACCAGAACCTGCGCGAGCTGGCCGGCCACATTAGCTCGCCGCTGTTCTTCACCCACATCCGGGCGGCGATCGGCAGCGCCGTTCAGCAGACCAACTGCCACCCCTTCCGCCACGACCAGTGGCTATTCATGCACAACGGCTACATCAACGAGTTCGCAACGATCAAGCGCGACCTGATCCTGGCCGTCGACCCCTCGCTGTATCCGGAAATCAAAGGCCAGGCCGATACCGAAGTGCTGTTCTTCCTCGCCCTCACGTTCGGCCTGGAAGACAACCCCCCAGCCGCCGTCCAGCAGGCGATCGGACTCGTCGAAGCGGTCGCCGAACGCCACGGCGTTCCGCACCCGTTCCAGGGCACCGTCGCAACCAGCGACGGCAAGAGCATCTGGGCGTTCCGGTACTCCAGCGAGCGAAAGTCACGCTCGCTGTTCTACACCACCGACGTCCCGACACTCCACAAGCTATACCCCGACCGGGAGGATCTCCGACAATTCTCAGACGACGCGCGACTGATCGTCTCCGAACCCCTCGGTGACGTCGCCGGGGTGTGGAACGAAGTGCCCGAGTCCAGCTGGGGCGTCGTCGGCCCCGCCGGCGCAGAAATGCAACCCTTCCGGCCAAAAGCCCCCTCGACATCGGTACCAGTCGGCGCGTGAGCTAAGCGCTGCCAGTTCATCAGGAGCAGCACTCTTGAGCTCGCTGCCCCTTCGGCGCCGTGGACCGTAGCCGAAGAAGACGTCCAGCCCTCGTTCGGTTCGGGCTGCCGTGGGAGACGACGGTGGAGTACGACCGCTGGAGCAGCTCGTCGATGACCTACGGAAAGGCGGCCGGGTTGGCGTATGAGTATGAGGCGGCCTGGATCATGCTCCGCGTGCGTTCGGCGGTCGGCGCGGTCGACCTGACCGCGTCCGTCAGCGCCGCTCTCGCCGGAGCGGGCTTCCTTGCGAGGTCGTCGCCGCATATCCCGCGACCATGGCTGACCACGCACGGTTGACTGGTGGCGCATGCTTGAGGCGCGCGCTGTACAGTGGGCGCGATGGGACCGGGACCCCACTCCGTGCGTGGACGCGTGCAGGTCGTGATCGTCGTTGTGCTGCTTGCATCGCTCGCGGTCGTCCCCGCCGTCGCGTTCTCCAAGCCCGCGAGCAAGCACCACGGTCACATTCCGAGCTGCTCCAAGCTCTCCCGCAAGGAGATCGAGAATCTGGCCCAGACCGGCAAGCTGAAGCTCCAGAAGCACATTGGCCCGTTTTGTACGTTCACCGGCCATCACCCCGGCCACTACGAGCCCACGTTCGAGCTCGGGATCATCCCTTACATCGCATCGATCTGGCAGACGGCGAGGTCGGACGCGACCGCGTCGGCGTCTAAGAACGGATCGGACTTCGGCGCGGTCAATTCGCACCTGTTCTTCGTCAGCGGAACGAAAACGAGCGCTGGTCTGCCGCCCTGTACACGCGGTTTTGGCTCACCCGGTAAGGGACAGTCGAAGCTGGGCCCCGCGTGCGCCGGCGAGCCGAGCATGGTGCACTACAGCGTCTACGGCAACGGCACCGACAAGCGCCTTCACCTGCACCTGATGGTCTCAGCCGGCGTCAGCGGCCAGCAGGGCGATGTGCATCTCTCGCACATTCTCGCGCTGGTCAAGGACATCATCTCCGGCAAGATCCACTGACCCCGCCGACGGCGGCTCGCTCGCACCGGGGCCCTCGTCGACTGCTACTCCGAGGCCGTGGCCGACCGGAGGAACAGCGACGGCCAGGTGGCCGTGGACGACAATGCAGCAGCGGCACGGAGCTTCCAAAGCCGCGCTCGTCGCGCTCCGGCGCTCGGATGGCCTTCATCGCGAGACGATGGTGTCGTGCGTCTGCGACCGGCCGTGCGGAAACGGCCGAGAAGAGTTCCTTGGGGCCAGTCCTCGGCCTCTGGGCGCTCGGGGCCGAGGAGGCGGGGGGGCGGGGTCGGCAAGCGGTCAACCTCAGAAAGGGGTTGCGCTTTCGTTCGATGCTGATGAGCTGCTCGGAGTGGGCAGCGGCAAGGGCTTTGGTGCGGGATTTGGGATCGCGGGCAGCCAGCCAGAGCGTGACCGCAGCGTCCGACGCCTCGGGCCACGACGAGCGAGCGTCGCCGTCGCGCCGGCAACGTGTTTGCGGGAAGGACCGCGGTCGTCGAGGGGGAACAGCAGTCAAACCGGAGATCGGAAGGAGCTGCTTGCAGACCTTCGGGCTCTACGAGACCCCGACCGGTGTCGTGTTCGAGATCGTCGACGCCGCTGTGGCAGCGCGGCGGCACAAGCCACACTATGAGGAGACCAACCCATGACCACCTTGACTGACTATGTCGACGCCTACGAGTTCGCCGAGCTGGAGCGTCGCGGCAACATCCTGTTCCTCCGTCTCCATACCGACGATGGGCCGCTCGTCTGGGCGGGCGATATCCACCACCGGCTGGCGTCGCTGTTCCGCGACATCGGCGACGATTCGGAGAACTGGGTTCTGATCCTGACCGGCGCCGGAGACCGCTTCATTGGCGATGTCGGTTATGGCGAGCTGTCCGAGAGCGACGGGCCGCTTCGCATGGTCAAAGAATACGACCACCACCAGCAGGGCTCACTCCAGCTGCTCGAGACCCTCCTCGACCTCGACACGCTGGTGATCTGCGCCGTCAACGGGCCGGTGCTCGTCCACTCGGAGCTCGCCCTGCTCAGCGATATCGTGCTCGCCTCGGAGACCGCCTCGTTCCAGGACGGAGTGCACTTTCAGACCGGTGGCGTTCCCGGCGACGGTGTGCACACCATTTACCCCCTGCTCCTCGGCCAGAACCGAGCTCGCTACTTCCTGCTGATGGGAGAGGTGATCGCTGCCCGAGAAGCGCTTGAGCTCGGTCTCGTCGGGGAGGTCCTTCCGCCCGATGAGCTGATCGACCGGGCGTGGGAGGTCGCCGAACGGTTCGCCCAGCGGCCGCGCCTAACGCTGCGGTTCACCCGGCAAGCGCTTACCCTGCAGCTCAAACGTGCTCTCCAGCACGATCTAGCGCACGGCCTGATGCTCGAAGGTCTCGCTCGGGTCGGAATCGAGGGCGCGTACCCGCCGGCGGAATTCTTCCCACCGGGTCAGAGCTTTGCCCGGCCCCGGTCCCGCAACCAGCCCAACCCGCCCGACACGAAGCCCGATCTGCACCCCGACCACGATCCCGAGTCCGACGAGCGATAGAGGAAGGCGCTCGTGCGCTACCGACACAGCATATGTTGTTGTCTTCGTCGCGCAGCGGGCGTCAGCCGAATCCGACAGCTGGCAACCGAGCATGCGATGCCGGCTCACCGGCCTCGGTGAGGTCGCTCCCTTTGTTCGCGCGATCGGCTGGCTATCGAGTGTCGGCCCAAGCCGCTGGGCGTAAGTGAGTTCCCCGTCCAGCATCTCAACGGACATCCGTCCAGCAAACGCCCGCCGGGGCGGGCGCTCGCGGGGCGGGCGCTCGCGGGTCGGCTGTCGCGGGTCGCCCAGCAGGAGGGCGCCCCAGCGACTCGGCGCGGGCTTGTACGAGATTGCACCTGTGGCTGTCGGCTCCCATTTCACGCACCTCACGCCGCCGAGCAAGTGATCGTCGTGCTCGCTGAGTCTCCAACCCTGCGAACACCGGGGCGGGCAGCGCCGGTTGACCGCCGGCGACATCGTCACCGTGCCCGATCGGTGGCAGCCGTGCACATCAACTGCACAACGAGTCGAAACGAGCCGTGTCCGGCGCGGCCGGACTGTCAGGTCGGCGGGCGCCCCCGGCCACGAGGTCGTCGGCCCGGGATTTGGTGCGGTCGAACATCGTGACCGTGCGGCCGGCCCCGAGCAGGTGACCGGCCATCGGCCCGTCTCTCACCCGTGCCGATCCAGCCGATCGGCGGTTCGTCGGTCACGAGGATCTCATTGACCTGGCTACCGCGCGGTGGGGACGATCGTCAGCTCCGGGATCGTCATCGCTGGAGGCAGTGCCAAGAGGTGGCATATCTCCCGCGCGACAAGATCGGGCGGGAGCCCGATCCGGGTCTTCATCGTCATTACCGTTTGCTGCAGCTCCGCGTCGCGGGTGCCCGGGCCGATGCCGGGGGTGTTCATGAACCCCGGCTTGACCAGCGAGATACGGACCTGCGGAGCGTCGGCCAGTTCGAGACGAAGCCCGTCGGTCAGACGCATCTGGGCCGCCTTGGTAGCCGCGTACACGCCGAAATCGGCCGCGGTGACGCGATCGGCGGAGGTCGAGGCCACGACCACGAGATCGGCCGCCGGTGCCGCGCGAAGATACGGGAGCGCGGCGTGGACCACGTTCAGCATGCCGACGACGTTGGAGCGAAAGCTCGCCTCCCAGTCTTCGGCGCGGCCGGCCCCGATCGGGCTGTGGAACATCACCCCCGCGTTGTTGACGAGCGTGTCGATCCCACCCAGGCTCTCAGCCAACGTCGCCACCGCGGCTGCCGCCGCCGGCTCGTCGCCCAGGTCAGCTCGCGCCGCAACCGCGCCGGCAGACGCGGCCACCCCGTCCAGTCGCGCACCGTCGCGGCCGATCACACCGACGCGTGCCCCGGCTCCGGCGCAGGCGTGAGCGAGGGCCGCTCCGAGACCGCTGGAGCCCCCGGTGATCACGATCCGGCGCCCCGTCAGTCGAGCCGAGGGGGGAGCGGACGGCTCAGTGTTCACGTGAGCGGAGCGTCGGGAATGAGTGACTCGCGCTCGGTCAAACGTTGGGTGAAGCGCCAGCGACCGTCATCGCCGCGGGCGAGCCTGTCCCGGTAACGCCCGAAGCTTCGCACCACCGGGCCGGCGGGCGAATCGTTGAGACGCGCGAAGTAGCTGTCGGCGGTGGCGATATCGCCCGTCAGGGTGATCCGCGGCTCGATGAGCAGATGCTTGTGGTACGCGTCAGGGGCGTGGGAGTGCCGGTCGAACGCGCTGCCGATCTCGTCGTGCCCAGTGAACTTCATGTGCGGCCAGACCAGTTCGGCATCGACGGCCCAGCAGTCGAGCCACTCATCGCGAAGGCCGTAGTCGATCGCATGTCCGTACTTGTAAAGAGTGTCGAGAATCGACCTCTCATCCTCGAGCGCACGAAGGCGCGTGTAGATCTCCTCGGTGTTCACCGGCGGCAACGTATCAGACTGCACCGGCCCACCGATGACTGGTTTGACAAGCCTCACCCTCACGCCCCGGTACGTGCCCTTATGTTCCTGCCTCTGCCGGTCGGCGTGAGCAGCGCATACCGGAGGCTGATCGAGGTGCACGAGCGGATGGACGAGATCAAGCGCTCGCGCGAGGCCGCGGTCTCATATGAGCTCCTGTCCGCGACCGCGATCACGCCCGCGCCGGTCGAGCGGCGGATCATCGATCTGTTCTCGGGCAAGGGAACGATCGTGAGCACGAACGTCCCGGGGCCGCCCGAACCGGTGTACCTGGCTGGCGTGCCGGTACGAGGGGTGCTGGTATGGGCTCTTACCTCCGGCCACATCGGCATGAGCGTCAGCATCTTCAGTTATCGAGGCGAGGTGACGGTCGGGCTCATGGTCGACGCCGCGCTGATCCCGACTCCGGCCGAGATCGTCAAGCAGGTCGAGCACGAGGTGCGCGCGCTGGGACGGGTGGCACCCAGGCAACGGGTACGGGGCGTATGCCCGGGGCGGGACCCGGGGGTGACCGCGGCGGGGCGAGTTGAGGGATGACGCTGAGCCCGCCAGCGCTCAGCACCGTTGGCGCGAGAGTTCAGCGCCTACGAGCCGGTGATCAAGCGCGTAGCGCACGAGTTCGGGCAGGCGGTTCGCGCCGGCGTTCCGGTGCGCGGCCTTCCGGTGCGCGCAATGCTGGTCTGGGCGCCGACGTCGGGCAGCGTCCGGATGAGGGTCTCGGCACATTCAGCTGCCGTGGCGAGGTGACGATCGGGGGGCGAGGGGACGATCGGGCTGATCGTGGACGCGGCGCTCGTACCCGACCCGCAGCGGGTGATCGGCGCCCTCGCGGTTCAAGGAGATCAGGTCGTGGCGTCGTTCCCCGCTGTTGCACTCAGGCATTCCGGGCCACGGCCGAGGCTTCCCACTCTTCTTCACACCTGTCGGCTGTCCTGAGCTCACCGGTAGCCCGGGTGATCACGAGCAGCGGGCAACGCGCGCTGCGGGCGGGCTCCAGAGACGTGCTTCCGTGTACAAGTCGCCCGACGGCACCGTACCCGCGCGAGCCCACCCACGAGCAGACCGACGGACGCACCGCAGATTGCGAGCTCTTCGGCCGCTTGACCGTAGACGGCGTGCGGCTCGACCTCGCCGAGAGTCGCGATGCGATTCCTCGCATCATCGACAAGCCCCATCCAGTCACCGAGGGGCGCCGGACCAGCGCTGAAAGCGTAGGGCCGGAATCGAGACGCCCCCCAATGCGGAGAGTTTGGCGCCGTGCTCGGCCGCGAGCGTTCTAGCAACCGCGAGCGCATGGTCGCTCTCGGGCGACTCGTCGTACCCAACCCCGATCTCTCGGAACACGGCTGGCTGCTGGCCGTAGCCTGCCGGCGCGATCGCGATCGCGATCGCGACCGCGCACCGAGCGCTGTTAAGCGCGGCCCGGGTGTCGTCTCCGATCAGCGCCCGCCCGAGCAGCCCGCTCCTCGATGAGCCGATCACCAGCAAGTCGGCGCCGGGCACCTCGGCGAGCTCGTGCAAGCCACGCCCTACCGACGGCGAGCTACGGCAGCAGAGCCGAGCTTCGATGCCGGCAACCTCGCGCGCTTTTTCGAGGAGTTCGCGCGCGCGCGATCGCGCGCGGCGTATTCCTCATCGCTCCGCCCCAGATTGGCGGATCGGCCCGATAGACGTGAGCGAGAGTGAGCCCGGCCGGTCTGCTGCACGAGTCGCGTGCCCAGCGCGATCGCGTCGGGCCCACCCTGATGCTCGTCTACACCGACGATCACGTTCTTGAACATCCCGGTTCCTTCCAATGATTTTTCGGGCCCAACCCTAGCGCGCCAACCTCACCGTCACATCGGGGCAGGCCGCGGCCCGGTCGCGGTTTTCTACGTCCTCCGCCGCTGGCATATTCACGACAACACAGACTGCGCGTCTTGGATTACGGTGCACCGCCGCCCATCCACCGGCTCCGGCGAAGGAACAACGTGCGATCAACCGTGAGAGCTTGCAACCAATCTCGATCGGAGATCGACTCCTCGTCCTGCACCAACAAGACGAGGGGACCGCGCTGATCACTCTCTACCGACGTGCCGGGACCCACAAGCGCACTGCCTGGCCTGGCGCCATGATCGTCGACTTGCTCGCGTGACGCCTCCGGGCTTTGATGCGACACGACCACGGGTGGCTACGGATAGCACGACCGGCACCAGATGAGATCGTGGAGAGACAGTGAGTCGGCTCGTCGAGTATCGTGCCCGGGTCTTGGTGACGTTCGCGCTGGTCGCGCTCGTCGCTGGCGGTCTGCTCGAGCTGGCGGGCTCGGGCCTCGGTAGAGATATGTGGGCGGCGGCGGTGGTCGTACTGACAGCTGAGCTGTCAGTCGAGGTAGCCCACACCATCGTATTCGACCGGCAGATGGGGGTCGACACGATCGCGCTGGTGGCGATGGTCGGCTCGCTTGCGCTCGGCCAGGAGCTGGCCGGGATCGTCGTCGGTTTGATGTTCACCGGCGGCGCAGCGCTCGAGGAAGCGGCCTCGAGCCGCGCGCGGCGCGAGCTTACGCTGCTCATCCAGCGGGCGCCCAGGGTGACGCACATCCGCCGCGGAGATGACGTCGAGACAGTTTCGGTCGAGCGGGTTCAACCCGGCGATGCGGTCCTCGTGCGCACCGGCGAGGTCCTTCCGGTCGACGGAACGGTGGTGAGCTCGGAGGCGGTACTCGACACGAGCACGCTTACCGGCGAGCCGCTGCCAGAGACGGTGCACGCGGGGATGTCTGTCCTCAGCGGCACGACCAACGCGGGGACACCGTTCGAGCTTCGCGCCACCCGGACCGCGGCCGAGAGCGCATATGCGGCACTCGTGCGACTGGTCGAGCACGCGCAGGCCCAGCGCGCGCCGTTCGTGCGCATGGCCGATCGCTACGCCGGCTTCTTCCTCCCTGCGACGCTGCTCGTGGCCGGCGCGGCATGGGCCCTGAGCGGCGATCCGGTCCGGGGCCTGGCAGTCGTCGTCGTTGCTACGCCGTGTCCGCTGATTCTCGCTGCGCCGATCGCGTTCGTCTGCGGACTGTCGCGCGCCGCTCGCTCGGGCGTGATCGTCAAGGGTTCGCCGGCACTCGAGGCCCTCGCGCACGCGCGCACGGTGTTGTTCGACAAGACAGGCACGCTCACCGTCGGCAAACCTGAGGTTCGCGACATGCTCTCCACCGACGGGGTGGCGCCGTCCGAGCTGCTGCGCCTCGCGGCGTCCGTCGATCGCTTCTCCGCGCACGTCATGGGGGAGGCGCTCGTAGCCGCGGCAAGCGAGGCGAACCTGAGGCTGAGCGCCCCGCAGGCGGTGAAGGAGCAGCCCGGTCAGGGGATCAGCGGCGGCGTCGATGGGCGCGCCGTGGCGGTCGGGAGCCGCACGTTCTTGAAAGGGCTGGGCATCGCCGCCGAGGAGATCGCGGCGACCGCGCAGCTCACCGGTCTTGACTCGGGCGAGGCGCACGTCACGGTGAGCGTCGACGGGCACGTTGCGGGGGTGATCGTGATGGCCGACGAGCTGCGCCCGGACAGCCGGCGGATGATGGCGCGTCTGCGTGCCGAGGGCGTGCGTCACGTGGCGATCGTCTCCGGCGACCGACGTCCGGTGGTCGAGCGCGTGGGTCGCGAGCTAGGGGTCGATCGCGTTTACGCGGACCTCTCACCCGAGGACAAGCTCGAGATCGTGCGACGCATCCGCTGCGAGCCCGAGCTCGCGCCAGTCGTGATGGTCGGCGACGGCGTCAACGACGCCCCAGCGCTGGCGCTCGCCGACATCGGAATCGCCATGGGAGCCGCCGGCGCGACCGTGTCCGCCGAGACCGCCGACGCCGTGATCACCCAGGACCGCGTGGACCGCGTGGCCGACGCGCTCCACATTGGCCGGCGGGCGTTGCGCATCGCCCGACAGAGCGTCCTCGTCGGGATGGGCCTGAGTCTCGCGGCGATGGGCGTCGCCGCCTTCGGTTATCTGCCGCCGGTCGCCGGCGCGCTCTTCCAGGAGGCGATCGACCTGACGGTCATCCTCAACGCGCTGCGCGCGCGACGAGGCTAGCCCTTCAAGAGCGGGCGGTCACGGGCGTAGGCGTTCGGGCGACCCTTGATGGCGATGAGCCCAAACGACGAGTCCGATATGCGAGTCACCGGAAGCGTCAGAACGCGAAGCTCGTGCTGGACGGACGCGGGCGTACGCCGTACACCCGATAGAGAGAGGCAGCATCCTGGAGAGTTCAGGACAGATGCCCGCACCTTCGCCGGGCGACGGGTTGCCGCCTTAGGTGCCGGCCTGAGTCATCGATGCAGAGCACTGAGATATGGCCCGGGGGTGTGCCCCGAGGAGTGGAGGGCTACCGGCCCCTGCGTCGGCTGCGCAGGATGCCTTTCGTTCTTGTGCGTGCGTTTCGGGTTGAAGGGAGGCACCGAGCACCGCTCCAAGCGCGACGAGCCGCACGCGACCAGTTGAAGCAGTGTCGGTTCAAGCTAATAGCTAATGACGTGCGACCGAATGGTCACGGACACGATGAGCCCGTCGAACGAGCCGGTCACCGCATGGTGAGACACGTGCCGGTAGCAGTTGCCGCAGAATCGAAACACACACGTCGGCAGACGCTGAGATCGACAATCCGCGCACTGGCTACCCGCGGCGAATCCGGGTTGATGCGACCGTCCGAGTGGTTTCAGTCTGTCGCCTTGCCCGCAGCGCGGTAGTGCTCGCGCCAGATCAGCTTGTAGATCGGTAGCTTGCGGGGGAGGTCGCGGGCGCCGGGGATGAAGGGGATCGCGACGAAGGCGAGGCTGAGTGCGCCCATGATCGCGATGACGAGGATGTCGGCGTTGGGCGAGGTGGAGAACGGCTTGATCTGGTACCAGAACGTGTACAGCCATAGCCAGACCTGTCCCGGGAAGCTGCCGGTCTCGTTCATCATTCCCCACTGTGTGCCGAGCAGGTGTTGGGCCTGGGCGCGGCTGGCTAGCAGCCCGCCGTCGGCCATGAACAGCAGCGGCTTGGTGTAGTCGGTCTGGTAGAACTGCTGGCTGGTCAGGAGCGCGCCGTCGAGGCCGCCGGCTTGGGCGAGTGTCAGGAGGCTGCCCATCATTGTCGGTAGCGGTCCATAGTTGCCGGCGGGTACCGTGATCGACCCGTTGGCGTTCGCTTTGGCGTTCCCGAGTCCCTTCTCATACGCGCTCGTCCACGCCGTCTGTGTGCTGGCGGGCGCGGATTGGTAGGTTGAGATCGTGCGCTGGAGTGCCGGCTGGCCCGTGATCGAGCGTAGCGGCGCGAGCACGAAGTCTTGGGCGGTGTTGATCGGGTGGCTGACCCCCAACCATTTCTGCAGGTAGATGAACCAGATGTGCTGCCCGTTCGACGCGTGGTTGTACGGGGGGCCATAGCCGCCGGTCCCGCTCGAGCCGTCGAGCTCGGTCGTGGCGGTGGTGACGAAGTCGACGGGGCCGGTCCGCGACCACTGCTTGATCGTGGAGGGGGGATCGTCGGGGGAGGAGAACAGGATCGTCAGCGCGAGCGCGAGCGCGAGCACCACTCCGAGCGCGATCGAAGCCTCCTTGACCAGGTCGTAGGATCGGTAGCCGCCTTGCCATTCCCGGTAGGTGGCATCGTCACGCTGCCGCCGCTCCCGGCGGGTCATGGTGCTCGCTCCGGCTCGCGGTCCGGCGCGAGACCGCTGTCGGTCGGCGACGCGGGGGCGTCCGTCGGCGCAGCCGCCTCGTGGGCGGGATCAGTGGTGGTCCGGGACAGGATGAATGGCGGCACGACGCCGTGCTTGCGGACGAGCAGGATGTGTGCGACGACGATCGCCACCACAGCCGCCGGGAGCAACAGCACGTGGTAGCTGTACATCTGGCCGAAGTTGAGCAGGTTGAAGAACGACCCGATCCCGGCCGCGTTCATCGCGTCCTTGGCCTGGGTGGAGATCCACTGAGCGTCGAAGTTCTGCTGCGAGACGTAGCCGGTCAGCGCGCATGGGATCGCGACTAGGAACGCGATGGCTCCGGTCATCCACACCTTTGCCCTGCCACCGCGCCAGGCGGCCATCCAGTACTTACCCCACAGGTGAATGACCATGAAGAAGAAGAACAGCTCGACCGCCCACAGGTGCACGCTGTTAAAGAAGTGCCCGACGCCGGTGAAGTGCCACCAGCCGGGTCCCTTCAGGGCCAGGATCGTGCCCGAGCCGATGATCACGGCCAGCGCGGCGAGCGTGAGGACGCCGAACACGTAGATCCACGAGGACACGTACGACGGCTGCTCGTCGGGTAGCAGCTTCTCCGGGGGCAGCGCTCCGACCGCGCGCTCGCGCACGCGCCCGGTCCACGTTCGACGGCTGGACACGCTCACGAGGAGCTCTTGCCCGCGGCGTGCTTCGGGAACGGCGCCAGGATGGCGACCGCGAACACGACCAGCATCAGCACGATCACGATCAGATTCGAGACCGACATCTGAAAGAAATGCCAGTGCACGACGTGCGCGGGATGATTGAGATTGAGGATCGCGCCCATGCTCGAGGCAGCGTAGGAGGGCGACGACACGACGACATCCGCGGCAATTCGCCATCCGACTCAGTAGTTTGCCCCGAACCTGGTTGTCGCTGACCGTCAGCCGGACGGTCATCAGGCGGGCCTAGCGTTTGCGGCGATGGGAATCGTCGGCGTCCGCTGGCCCGACGATGAGCCTTTGCCACGGGCGAGCGCACGGGCGACATCGAGCGTCGTTTCAGGTGCGTTGCGTCGCCGTTACGGGGTTGGCCCAGACCTAACCGTGTCACGGTCGATGAGAGCCGCAGCGTCGTCCGCGACAACCTCGGACTTCCGCATGGGGAGGTCCACCTCGACGCTCGCGGGACCGAGATGGCAGCTTTGAGCCGAAGATCGTGCGCAAACGTCAGCGCCGGCGCTGTACTCGCGCGGGCTCTCGACGCCCGACATCGAAGCGCATCTCGAGGAGATCTACGGCGCGAACATCAGCCGCGAGCTGATCTCGCGCGTGACCGACGCAATGATGGACGATGTGCGCGAGCGGGCCAAGCGGCCGCTGGAGGACGTCTACCCGATCGTGTTCCTCGACTGTATCGTGATCAAGATCCGGGACAGCGGGAGTGTGCGGCGCCGCGCGCTGTACCTCGCGCTCGGCGTCACCTTGGACGGCGACCGAGACGTGCTGGGCATGTGGTTCCAGGAATCGGAGGGCGCGAAGTTCTGGATGCAGGTCCTCGACGACCTCAAACCCGCGGTGTCCGGGACATCCTGATCGCTTGTGTCAACGGGCTGACCGGCTTCCCCGAGGCCATCGAGGCGAGCTTCCCAAAAACGACGATGCAGACATGCATCGTGCACCTGATCAGGGCGAGCCTGCCCAACGTGCCCCACCGCGAGCATGAGCAGGTCGCCCGCGACCACCGATCTACACCGCCAAGGATGCCGACCAGGCCCACGCCAAGCTCGAGGCGTTCGACGAGAAGTGGGGACAGCGATACCCCGGTCATCACGCAGGCGTGGGTGAACACGTGGGAGCACGTGATCCCATTCCTGGCGTTCGGCGCCGAGGTCCGCCGCGTGATCTGCACCACCAACGCGATCGAGGCGCTGAACCGGCAGCTGCGTAAGGCGATCAAGACCAAGGGCAGCTTCCCCAACGAGGACGCCGCTCGCAAGCTCGTCTACCTCGCGCTGCAGAACGCGGTCCCGCAATGCACACGCACGCGGAACTCGACAACCGTACTGCTCGCGTTCAAAATCCACTTCGGCGATCGCGTTCCTGACACTGCCAACTAACCGTCACTCTTTGACACACACACAGAGTCATAGTTACACTTAACCATCGATCCCGCCTACACAGTTTTCGGGACCCCCTCCTGTCCATCTTCTCCGCGAGAGACAGATTCGTTTCGGAGCCGCGAGAGTGATTACGGCACGCGCGTGACCGATTCCAGCGTGAAGGATGGGTTCGGGTGGGTGTCGACGGAGACCTTGCCGATCGAGTCGAACGTAGCCGTGATCTTGCCCGTCGTGATCTGAACTGGTCGGGTGGATATCTGGTCGTGGCCGACCTTGCACGCTTCGGGTGATCCCTCCGTCGGAGGATTGGACGCTCAGACCGCCTGAGATCACGCCGCCGGGAGTGCTCAGCTTCGCGCTCGCCAGGTTCGGACCTAGCTTCAAGAACGATTTGGTCCCGCCTAATAACATGAAGGCGTCGATGACGGTGAAGGGAGTGCCAGCCGTTGGCTCGGTCACACCGACGGCCAACGGGGCGAACCCCGAGGCGGGCGCTAAGGCTGACCTCCGGCCTATTTGCGACGTACGACGTCGTCCCGACGAGGCGAATATCCAGGCGGAAGGCACGTCGGCGCGTTGCACGACTGGCCGCCAACTGGCGTGTCTCTGGCAATGGCTCTGATGCGCGTAGCGGTGCTCGTCTTGACGAACCGGTCGTCGACCTTGATTCGGATCGTGCCCGTGATCGTGCCATTGACGACGTTGTATTTCCCAACGCACGGGACGCTTCTGGGGTGCGGCGAGCCGCTGAACGTGAAGTCGGTCTCGCCGCCGGCGTCGCCCGCGCCGATCGCGTGCTTGACCTCGATCGAGACCTCTAAGGGGAGCCCGGCACAACAATGTGCCGGGCTTACCCGACGGGAGCAGCCGCCAATTACGGCCCGGGGCACTACCGCAACCACTGAACGCTGAAGCGGCAGGCCCCGCCCGCGCGCGAGTTCGACCCGACCTGAACCCTGACTGCGGAACCGTCAGGGTCGCTGTTAGACCTATAGCTAGCGAGCGAGCCTCATACCGCCGAGTAGAGGGGCGGGCGGTTGGGCGGGTCGGTGTGAGCCTCGCTCGGTGGGGCGCTCCTGCGGAGCGCTGGGGCGGTTGCGGGTTGGTGGCCACGGTTAGCCTCTGGTTCTAGTTCTGAAGGCCCTCGTGGGGCAAACGACCTTGCGATCGTTAGGAGACCGCCCGTGGCCACGATCTCTAGCCTACTCGCCGATCACGTCACGCTGCAGGTCCGGTCAGTGGACCGGTTGTTCTTTCAGGGCTATGTGCCGCGATTGCAGACTCAGTTTCAGGTGATCCGGTTTCTGCTCGATCGGGGGTTTCCGATCCCCTCGCCCGCGCTGCTGGGAAGAATCGGCCGCGAGTACGTCAGCGCGGTCGAGCGGTTCATCGCCGAACGGGAGATCCCGGTGGTGCGCTTCCACAGGGGCGAGGTTAAGCAGGAGATCGCGCGCGAGTATTTCAAGGCGGCGGAGCGCGATGGTCGCTTCGGCGTGGTGCTGGTTGGTGTCGCGCAGGAGCGCACCTCGGCTTGGCGTGGGTGGCGCGACGGGGGGCCAGACGGCCATCCGCATTTCGTGTATCGCCGCCAGTCGATCTTCCCGAACAACTACTACTTCTATATCCGGGATCCCGACTGGGGTCCGACGTTCATCAAGAGCGTGGTTTCATACTGCACCTCCTGGGGTTGTTGGTGTGGGTTGTGGCGATTTGCGCTGGCGGCCTTGGTGTTTGACGAGCCTGGGGTCGCCCGGGGTGGGTGGCTCGTAGAGCCGGTGGTCGCGGTCGTTGATCTTGTGGTAGGTGAGCAGGCCGGCGCGCTCCCAGTTGCGGATCGTCATGGCGTGCACGCCGAGCTGGTCGGCGAGCTCGTCGCGGGTGAGCAGGCCGCGGGCGCGAAGCCGGTCGCCGTGGCTGGGGATGTTGTGGGCGTGGCGTTGGTCGATCACGATGTCGGTGGTGAACTGCTGCCCGGTGCCGGAGCGGTGGCCGGCGTGGTTGAGCAGCTCGGCGACCTGGGCGTCGGTGTGATCGTCGAGGAGCTGGTCGAGTAGCGCGAGCGCGGCGGGGCTGGTCCGCCTGGCCTTGAAGCCCGGGAGCGGGGCCGGGATGGTGAGGCTGGTCGTCTGGCCGCCGCGGAAGTGGACGTGGAGGTGGATCTGGTCGGTCTTGTTGAGCGTGACGTCCTCGATCAGCAGCCGGGCGATCCGTTTGCGCTCGCGTGGCGGTGTGCGGGGGTCTGACCACAGAGCGGGGAAGTCGGTCGCGAGCTGCCGGATCCGCTGCTTGTGCTGCTCGGTGAGCGTGGCGTTCGCGGCGGCGGTGGCGCGCTCGTACTCGTCTTGGGCGGCTTGTTGGGCGCGGAGCGCGTCGTTCCAGTCGGCCTCGAGCGTGTCGGCGACGAGCCGGTTCTCAGGGTCGACGGCGAGGTAGCGTCGGCGGGCGAGTTCGGTGCGCTCGCGGGCGCGCTGGACGTGGCTGTGGCGGAGCTGGTCGGCGTCGGTGGCGCGCGCTTCGAGCTCGGTCTGGACGGTCAGCGCGACCTCGAGCGCGAGCGGTGTGACGGTGTCGAGCAGCAGCTGGCTGATCGTCTCATCGACGCGGCGGCCGGGGATCGTCAGGCAGCGTTTGCCGGCGGCTTGGACGGCCTCGTTGGTGCACTGGTAGGCGGGCGTCAGTCCGTCTTTGCGCTGGCGGTAGCGGACCGTCATGCGTTCGCCGCAGCGCCCGCAGATGACCAGGCCCTGTAGCAGCGCGGGCCCTTCGCGGGCGGGACCGGCGGCGCGGTCCTGACCGCGCGCCTGAGCGTTGTGAGCGAGCGTTGCCAGGTTGCGCTCATACTGGTCGAAGCTGATGTATCCGGGGTGCGCGTCGATGATCAGTGTTGTCCATTGCTCGCGCGGGAGCGCTTCATACCGGATCTTGCCCTCGGGGGTCTTGCGCGCGCGGCGGCGGCCGTACGCGAACGCGCCGGCGTATCTGGGGTTGTGCAGCACTTGCAAGGCGCGCCAGTGATACAGCGGCATCCACGCCAGCTCGCCGCGGCGCTCGCCGGTGCGGACCCGGACCGGGAACAGCAGCCCATCGCGGTTGAACGCCTGCACGACGGCCCGCGCCGAGCCGGTCCGCTGAAACGTTGCCAGGAGGTGGCGCATGGCGTGCTGCACGCCGGTGTCGGGGTCGAGCGCGACCTTGCCGGCAGGGTCGTAGATGAGGCCGACGGGCAGCTCGATCCGCAGCTCCCCGCGGCGCGCCTTGGACAGCTGCCCGCCGCGCAGCCGGGCGCGGATGAAATGCAGCTCGGCCTCCGAGAGAGTTCCCTTTAGCCCGAGCAGCATCCTGTCGTTGAAGTCGCCGGGGTCATACAGGCCATCCTCGTCGCAGATCAACGTGTCGGTCATCGCGCAGATCTCGAGCAGCCGGTGCCAGTCGGCGTTGTTGCGGGCGAGTCTTGAGACCTCCAGGCCGAGCACGATCCCGGCCTTTCCCAGGCCGACGTCGGCGACGAGTCGCTGGAATCCCTCGCGGTCGGCGGCCGAGGCGCCAGAGTGCGCTTGGTCGCAGTCGATCACCACGATCTGCTCGGGGCTCCAGCCGAGCGTGATCGCCCGCTGTCTGAGCGCGTACTGGCGCTCGGTCGACTCGGTGTTGTTGAGCACTTGGCGCAGCGTCGACTGGCGGACATACAGGTACGCGACGCGCTGCAGATGCCCGGCGGAGACCTTGACGGCGAGATCGGGCCCGGCGGCGGTGCTCATCGTCGGTCACCCCGCTGATGCCAGCGCGATCGCGGCGAGCGCGTCGATGAGCTGCCGGGCATCGCCTGACGGGTCGACAGCGCCGCCGGTTCGCTGCCGCGGCGCGGCAGGTGTTGTGCTCTGCCAGGCGCGTGTCCAGGCCGCGACCCCTCGGCGCTCGAGCAGCGCCAGGCCGAGCCGGAAGCCGGACGGTCCGCCCGCCAGCGCCTGGCCGCGCAACTGCTCATAGCGCTCCACGTCACCCGCGGCGCGGTTCGGCACATCAGTCATCCTCGCTTTCCTCGGCGCCTCTGTCGCGCTCGGAGCGCTCCGCGCGCGTCAGCGCCCGCTCGACGGAGCGGCGGTGGACGCTCACCCCGAAGCGCTCGGCGATCAGCTCGACCAGCGTCTGCGAGGACAGCTTCGGGTCGGCCGCGTGCTGCTCGCGCGCGAACGCGACGACCTCGGGTGTGAGCTTGTGCGCTCCGCGGGGCCCGGGGCGCGCCGGCACCAGCGCGGCCAGCCCGCCGCGATCGAGCGCGTCCTGCGCGGCATAGAACGATGGACGCGAGAACCCGAACGCCTCGGCGGCGCGGCTCGCCGGCTCGCCGTCGACCCGCGCTCGGCGGACCATCTCGTACTTCACCTGCACCAGATCGCGCGCGTCCAGGAACTCCGATGCGGCGAACCGCTCGTCCGTGATCGCCTCGGGGCGCGGATTGAGGCTGCGCTCCGCCCGCAGCGCCTGGACCTTCGGATCTTCTCCGTCCCGCGTCATCGACACCTCGCAGAATTGACTGTCAAGCTAATTCTGCCGAAGCCATCGGACGGAAAGGATCCGTCCATCCGCGCCAGAGGCCGTCACTCAGCGTCGCTCATGGAAATATGGCGATATCTGCCGACAGGTCGGCTAGGACAAGTCTTGTTCGCGGCAGAATCTCCCTAACACTAGCGGCATAATCATCTTTACAACGGTCGATCGTCGTCGCCAGCAAGAAGATCGTGCAGCAGCCCCACGAGTCCGAGCAGATCCTCGACGCGGAACGGGCTACGTCCCGCAGCGACCGCCACGAACGGATCCTCATCGCGCATGTCCGTCCACGCGCGCGGCACCGAGTACTGGCAGCCATCCGCGTCGAGGAAGAACACACGATCCTGACCCCACGTCTGCCGGACCGCGACGAACACGAACTCCCGCCCCACCCACCGGTGGAACGGATGCGTCACACAGACAGTTCGCTGCCCAACGCCCCGATCCGGGACAGTCGACAGTGATCGACAAGACCACCACGTACGCGCCGTTCTCGGTATGGGTCTACCTGAACGGGAACGAGTGGGCCAAGCGCCAAGCGATCCAGCGTGAGATTCCATTCAAGGCGCTGGATAACGGGTTTGCCGCCTGCGAGGACGCGGCCGCGTTGGCCGAGATCTGCGCCAGCTTGTCGGCCGCCGAGGTGCAGGCGTTCTTTGATCGCTGGCAGGCTGCGCTGCCCTCGCCGCTGAGTGCGGAGGACCGTGCCCGCGGCTACGACTACGAGCTGGCGTTCCGCCAAGCCGAGATCTCCGACACCCGCATGTTCGACCGGCCGGCGGCCGGACGGGCGTGGTTTGAGCGCACCTTGCCAGACCAGCTCACGCTCGGGCGCCCCGACCAGGTGTCGATCGTGTTCGACCGGCGCGTCTCACGCCAAACCCCCGGCCGGTTTCACACCAAGATCTTCCACCAAGGCGTCGCGCCGGCGATCCAAGTGCACTATCGCGCGTCCAAGGTCAAGCAATACTTCAAAGAGGGCCGCGCGCTCAGAACGGAAACGACCGTCAACGACACCCGCGACTTCGGTGTCGGCCGGCGACTCACCGAGGAGAACTGGCAAGCGCTGGTCCAGATCGGCCACCACGTCAACCAGCGGTTCCTCGACCACCAGCTCCAGGCGTGCCAGTGCGCGCCAGACGCCACGACGCTCCAGCGCGTGGTGCTGCCATCCACCCACGATGGCCCACCCGCCCCCGGCCTGCGCTTCGGCGAGCCGCGCACGATGGCGCTGCTCGCCTGCCTGTGCTCCTACCAGCACCTGTTCGCAGGCCTGACCAACCGCTCACTGCGCGAGCTGATCGCCGCGCACATCCCCGGCTACAGCGCCCGGCAAATGACCTACGACCTCCGGCGTCTGCGCCGCAAAGGGTTCATCCAGCGGATCCCCCGCACCCAGCGATACCAACTGACCAGCGAGGGACGCCGACTGGCCGTCTTTCTCACCAAGACCTACACGCGGATCGTCAACCCCTCCCTCGCCGAACTCGACCCCTCGCTACCGCCCGACACAGCCGACCGCACCCCCCTCGCAAAAACCTGGCGAGCGTTCGAACACGCCCTCCAAGACCGAATCAACCAAGCCGCTACCGCAGCCCGAAAACATGACCTGTTCGTGAACCCTTCAACGGCCTAGCGGAGCTAGGAGTGGCCTGGCCCAGGCCTATGCGGCACGATTCGATATGCAGAGTCCTGCGTCGCCGCAGCAACCAGTGCGCGGCACGTTGCGGACCGAGATCGGGGCTGCCGTGCCGACTACTCCGCCCGCGACGCGCTCGCCGGCGCGCTGGACGTTGATTCATTTCCTGCCAAGGACCGGATCACTCGCGGAAAGGGTGGCACCGACAGGGCGCTGGTGCATCGATCGGCGACTGCTCTGCGGCATCATTTGACACTCAGCCTTATAGGCGTAGGTTCGCTGGCTGCCCGCGCGTGACGATCCGCACACCGCATCAGAGGCTCGTCGGGAAACTACTGAGGCGTCTCCGCCGGGCGTGGACGACGATGGCAGCATGAGCACACCCGCACGCGATCGCCGGCACGTCGTGATCGCCGGAGGCGGCGTCGCCGCCATAGAGGCACTACTCGCTCTCCGCGCGCTGGCCGGTCACCGGATCGAGATCACCATGCTCTCGCCGGAACGCGATTTCCTGTACCGGCCGGTCACCGTAGCCGAAGCATTTGACCGCGCTGAGGCGCGCGCCTATGACCTGAGCGAGATCGTCGCTCACGGCGGGGCCCGCGTTGTCTGGGACGCGCTCGCGGCGGTGGATCCGCACGATCGGGCGGCCGTCACTGCCGGCGGCGAGCGCATCCCGTTCGATTCGCTCCTCGTCGCAACGGGGGCTCGGCCGCGTGATCCCCTCCCTGGCGCCCTCACGTTCCGCGGTCGCGACGATGTGCCGGCACTGCGCGCGCTGCTGGACGAACTGGTCTCTGGGCGGGCACGGTCAGTCGCGTTGGCGCTCCCCGCCGAGCGGATGTGGACGCTGCCGATCTACGAGCTTGCCCTACTCACCGCGGGGCACCTGCGAGAGCACGGTGCCGATGCGGTCGAGGTGTTGGTCGTGACGCCCGAGGAGGAGCCACTCGAGCTGTTCGGACCGGCCGCTGTGGAGGCTGTCTCTGGGCTGCTCGCCGCTCGCGGGGTGACCGTGCGCACCTCGGCGCTGCCGGCGCTGGTCCGCGACCGCGGGCTTTTGCTCGCTGGTGCCGGTGAGGTGTACGCGGACAAGGTCATCGCGCTCCCCGTGCTGGAGGGCCCGCGGCTGCCTGGCTTGCCGCACGATGACCACGGCTTCATCCCGACCGATGTCTTCGGTCGGGTCAGCGGTGTCGACGACGTCTACGCCGCCGGCGACGTCACCGCCTTTCCGCTCAAGCAGGGCGGGCTGGCTGCGCAGCAGGCAGACACGGCGGCCGAAGCGATCGCCGCGGCCATTGGGATCCAGGTCGAGCCACGTCCATTCCGCCCCGTGCTACGCGGTCTGCTCATCACCGGCGGGGCGCCGCTGTACCTCCGCGCCGACCCCCAGGCGCTGGCTCAGGGTAAGACCGTCGCGATCGAAGCGAGACTCACGCCCCGCGGTAGCCGGCACGTCTCGTCAGCGGCCGGCCAGGCGCTCTGGTGGCCACCGGCGAAGATCGCCGGTCGATATCTCGCCCCGTATCTCGCGACCGCCCGACCGCAACCGTTGGCATCCGAACTACTCACGGACCGGCTCGCGATCCCGGGACCCCGCGTGTCCGATCTCGAGCATCGGGACGCACTCGAGCTCGCGCTCCTGCTCGCCGAGTGCGATGCCCGCTGGGGCGACTACAGCTCCGCGCTACAGGCGCTGGACGCCGCAGAGGCGCTGGAAGGACCCCTCCCGGCCGAATACGAAGTGAGGCGCAGAGAGTGGCGCGCGGCAGCCCGGACCTCGTAGAAAGCCGCGACTGTCACCTCCGTGCGATTCGGCCCTCGAGCACCGCCACCGGGGTCAGGGGTCCTTCATAGTCGTCGCGGCCGAGGCGATGCCACCGGTTCGGATTGCCGCTTTCCGGCCGGACCGGCGATCTTTTGCATTATCCGGACCTGATGCTGATCACGCCCGGCGACCCCCTGATTAACCCCGTGGGCCGGCAATCCGGCGAGGCCGAACGATCAGGATCAGGCCACGCACAAAAAAAGCCGCGCTTTGCGGGGCTTTCGTCGAGAGCGGCTGAAGGGGCTCGAACCCTCGACCTTCTGCATGGCAAGGAGCGGCCCCGCCTACCACGATCCCCCGCGATCTCTTGTGTTTGCGGGGGATTCGTCGTTTCCAAGCCTCTCGGATTAGGCGCGATTGGGCACCGATCCGGGTCGATTTGGGCACCAGAATCGCGCTGGTGCCCAATCAAAAAGGGACTGGAAACGAGAGGCCCGACGGGATTCGAACCCGCGACCTCCCCCTTGGTATGAGGGCGCTCTATCCACTGAGCTACGGACAAATGGGCCTCTGCGGCATAGCCCCAGGGGGCGATATCGAGATTCCCATCTGGAAGCATCCTATCGCTGGTTTTACCGAGATTTAGCGTTTAGGGTGGGCCGGCGTGGCAAACCGATACGTCTTTGCCGACGAAGCCGGGAACTTCGACTTCTCGAATGGGCCAGGAGCAAGCCGATACTTCATCCTCTGCACAATCGCGGCGGACGACTGCGGGGTCGGGGATGCCCTCCTCAACCTTCGACGAGATTTGGGCTGGAAGGGAATCCATCTCGATCGGGTATTCCACGCCACAGAAGACCCCCAAGCCGTGCGCGATGAGGTCTTCGAGCTTCTGTCCGATTTCAACTTCCGGATCGACGCGACGATCCTCGAGAAGTGCAAGGCCCAACCCCACCTGCGGACGCCCGGGGACCTTTACAAGATGGCTTGGTTTCTTCATTTCAAGTACGTGGCGCGCAAGGTCTGTCGGCCCATCGATAGCCTCTTCGTCGCCGCCTCAAGTCTTGGCACAAAGGCCGAACGGGGCGCCTTCCATGCAGCCGTAGATGACGTCGTCCGGCAGGTCGCACCATGCGCTTCGCACCGCGTCGCGTTCTGGCCAACAGACAGCGATCCGTGCCTGCAGGTTGCCGATTACTGCACCTGGGCGATCCAGCGGAAGTGGGAACGTAAGGACGACCGCTCGTATGTCCTGGTCGCCGACAAGGTCAAGACCGAGTTTGACGTCTGGAGGAGGGGAACCAAACGGTTCTACTAACGAAACGGCCGGCCCCCGGACAGCTAGCTCGGGAACCGAGCAGAGCCCAGGGGCTCTTTCGCCATACGAGAACCGGCCAAAAACTCATCGAACCGACGTTGTCTAGTCTACTAGACGCCCGCGATGGACGCCGGGGACGAGCCAACGTAGATCTGCTCCGAGACGCGAGTCAGCCGGCCGGCGGCAACTTCCCGATCCAGATGCTCACGCTCGGCTGCCACGAGCTCAGCGCGGGCCCGAGCTCCTCGCTGCCGGCGCTTCTTGACGGCGGCCGGCTTTCCCGATTCCCTGGACTGGCGCTGTGCACGTCGCTCGAGACCGAGAAACTCCAGCGTCCGATATAACGCCTTCTTCTCAAGGCTGTCGAGCTTCTCGGCGCCGGTGCCCCGAGCGGCCGCGACGCAGTCCCCTAGAGCGGAGGCCGCGAGCGCCACCGTCTGGGGGCTAGGACCGCGTTGGGCTCCGCTGTCGTCGGCCGGCGTCGGAGCGGGATGGTCCAAGAGAGACGGCGGTGGCTGTCCCTTCGGCCAGACTCTCTGCCGCCGACGTTCTTCGATCACGGATGCGTAGTGGTCGATCTCCGCACACGTAAGAAGGCCGCGTACGGCGATGTGGATGAGGTAAATCCGCTGGGCTCGCCTCGTGCGGGTAACGTGCCACCGGTAGGGCTCGTCATCACCGTGAGAACCGAGCTTCCACTTGCTCGTGACCGGCGGCTCGGGGCCAAGCGCAACCAAGGCGCTCTGAACCTTCTCGTTCGCGAGCACGGCGAGACGCAACTCCCGATGTACGCCGTCGCGGCGAGCTTCGGGCTGAAGTTGGGACCAATGTCCCCCCGGGGTGACCGATTCTCTTGTCATGACCATGACAAGCATAGGCTCAGAGGAGGACGGTGCGACAGGCTTCAACGCCCGGCTCGCACTGGCACTCGCCCGGGCCCGGGCAGAAGGAGACACGGCCTATCAGGTCGCGGCCCGGGCCCGTGTTCATCCGAGTGAGCTGAGCAGGTGGATCTACGGACATCGGATCCCGTCGCCCGAACAGGCGACACGCGTGGCCGCGGCACTAGGTCATCCAGTGGGCGACATCTTCCCTCCAAAGAACGGGAGCCGCGCTGACGACGCGACTCCCGCGAAACTCGCCGATGCTGGCGGCGACGATGAGCAATCCTAGCGACCAGCGCCGTCAAGTCCACGCGCTCGCGTGGAAGATCGTACTTCAGTCGGCCGAGGTCGCATCGACCTTGAACGAGCTCCAGCTCACCGAGCTCGATCCCGCCGACTCGGCATGGCTTCGCGCGGCGTCGGGGGCCCTGTACTCCTCGTATTTGGAAGTCGAGGGGATGGCGGAGATGGCCGAGTCCGGCGACCTACGGCCACTGCGCACCTGCAACGAGTCGCTGCGGAAGGCGGCAGCGTGATCGACGCGCCCACCACCCGGTGCCCTACCTGCGGCAAGGAATCGTCCGAGAACTACGACGGCACGGGAACCTGCTGGCCGTGCCACAGCGAGAAGCTTCCCACGCCCGCGACAAACGGGCATCGCCAGAAAACTACGCAAGCGAGCGCAGTTTCCCAGCCGAGCTACCAGGTCACGTTCGACGGCAAGGGCAAACCTCAACTTCCGCCACTCCCGGCTCACGACGACCAACTCGGTCTGTGCTCATGGGTCACCGCGGTGTTCAACCTTGACACGGGCCGTCCGATCACCAGCGGTGTCCGAGAGGGACTGCGCGGTCCAGACGGTCACGTCAAGCTCGACCGTCGAAACGCACCGGCTTTACGGTTCGAGCCAGCAGCGCGAATCAATCAGCCGGCGCGCCTGATCGAAACCCTGTCCTGGCAAACCCTGCCAACCGACGGTGCCGTTCACGCACTGACGGCAGCCCACTGCCGCGAGATCAGCTACGTGGTCCGCATGCTGTGCGGCATCTCCCACACCATCACCGAGGCGCAGGAAGCAGAAGGCATCGTCTCAGACTTCCTCAGCGCCGCTGAGCGCATAGAAGGCTGCACGACCTACGGAACCCAGGCACAGCGCTTTGAGGCCGCCATATCGCTCCGCAGGGCCATCGACGAAGTCACTGGCCGAAAGCTCGGAGTCGCTCGCTATCTTGTCGACGGAGACACGGGCGAGATCGTGATGGCCGTCGGCGATCTCCAAGAGACGGCAAGGCGCCACGTGGGCTCGACTCTGCCCAGAGGATGGCTTGACGGGCGCATGGCAGACCTCGGCTGGACACGGATCACGCTAGACGGCCATCTAGAGCCGGGAAGGTCAGGACGCAGAACAGCACACGCTCGGATCTTCGCCTATCGCGGCCATCTACCTGGCAGGGACGACCAAGAAGCGGTCACCACGTGACCACATCATTCCACACCCATACACGTGAGAGAACATGCGCTTTCGCGCGCGCGTATTCCATAAGGACACGTGTGGTCACGTGGTCACGTGGTCAACAACACGAGGAGAAACCTGTCGCAGACATCAAGGACATGTTCGACGCGACCGAGCTCGATGATCTCGAATTTGGCGAGGTCGAGCGGTCCTGATGGCGACCGAGATCCTCCTCGCGGATTGCCAGCTTGAGCGCTTGGCCGATTTGCTCGCAGAACGGCTTGCGAACTCGGCCCACGGCGAGCTGATCGACGCCGCGGAGCTTGCGAAACGCATTGGTCGAAGTCGCGAGTTCGTCTACGACCACGCTGCGGCGCTCGGCGCCGTAAGGCTCGGCGCTGGCGCGCGTCCGCGGATCATGTTCCGCTGGCCCCATGTCCTTGACCTAGTCGTCGCGGACTGCAAACCGCGAGTCCCACCGCAGAAGCCTTCCGCTCGTAAGAGCAAACGAACTCGCGACGTCGAGTTACTGCCGATCGCCGGGAAACGATGACCGGAATGCTCGTTCTCCAGCTTGATGCGGACACGGCTGGGCACTTGGCGGTCGCATTGCGTCGGCATCGTGGACAGCTCGACAAGCTAGGACTTGTCGAGCCACCGGGACTCGCCGACCTCGAAGATGTCGCTCTAAGGGCTCACGACTGAGCGAGTGAAGGGGTAATGGTGTAGTTCCAGTCGCCGTGGAAGGGGTGGCGAGTGATGTTCACGTTGGCGAGTTGCTCGTCGGTGATCTCAACGCCGCGGTCGTAGCTGCGGTTGTCGAGCTGGGCGTAGACCTTCAGGCCGGTGTTGGTCTTGGTGGCGGCGATCAGGTTCACGACGATTTCGAGGCTCTCGAGTGGTTTGCCGCGCCAGTTGAGGCTGACGAAGCTGAACAGTCGATGCTCGATTTTGTTCCACTTCGAGGTGCCTGGCGGGAAGTGGCAGACGCGGATGCTCAGCCCGGTCGTGTCGGCGAGGCGCTGCAGCTCGTGACGCCACAGGCGGGTGCGGGGATTGTTGGAGCCGCCGGAGTCAGCGGTGATCGTCAGGGTCTGGGCGTGCGGGTAGCGCTCACGCCCGAGGTGCTCCCACCAGCTGATGATCGTGTTGATCGCGAACTGGGCGGTGTCGCTCGTGATTCCGACGCTCACCCAGCCCTCGTCGACGGTCAGGTCGTAGATGCCGTAGGGGATCGCGTGCCCGAGCGCCTTGTCCTTGAAATCATGGCCGCGCACCTCCACCGGCCGGCGGTTGGGTTCGAACTCGCGGCCGACCGCCTTGAAATCGCCGATCAGCTCTCGCTTCTTAGCGTCGACGCTGATCACCGGTTCGCCCGCGGCGATCGCGTCACCGACGGTTTCGTTGATATGCGCAAACTGCGCGTCGCGGTCGGGGTGCTGGGCGCCCTCCCGCGACTTCTTGTTCGCCTGCAGGCTGTACCCCTTGGCCTTCAACAGCCGTAGCACGGTGCGATCCACGACATCGTGACCCATCTCCCGCAGCGCCTCCGCGAGCTTCGCGCCGCTCTTAGACGTCCACCGCAACGGCGACTCCGGATCCCCCCTGGTGACCGGATCCACCAGCCGCTCCAGATCCTCCGCCAACCCCGGCTCGCGCTCAAGGATCGGCGTGCGCCCACGGTGCCGGCGTACCCTCCCCGGCGCTGGCCGCTCTTCTGCGTGTAGGTCAGCAAGCCCGCGCAGCACCGTCGATTCCGAGATCCCGGTAGCCCTGACCACCGCCGAGAGCCCCCCATAGCCCGCCGAGCGAGCCTCAGCCGCCGCCCACAACCGCCGGGTGCGCTCATCCAGCACCCCCTGCGCGTTCAATAACCGATACCGCTCACCGATCGCGCGCTCATCGACCACAACCCCCAGTTCTACATAACCACCCCACTTCCTTCACAAACTAAGTCGAGAGCCCTAAGCGTCGCAAAGAGTCAGGAAGAGTCACAACGCAGCACCGTCCCTAACGACATGGATGATGGACGACATGAACGCGATTTCTTCACCCGCTACGACGTCTGCCGGTCTACTGGCGCGAGCCTCGCCACGATCGACCGCTGGATCCGAAGTGGCGATCTGCCATCAGTCAAGGTCGGACGAATGCGCCGAATCGCGCGCTCAGACCTCGAGCGTTTCCTCGCAGCGTGATCTGTCATGGCTGCAATCCGCCACACCAGAACAGATCGACCGTGCACTAGCAGCCGGCCAACTCAATCGTCTACTTGGTCAACCAACGAAATGAAGTCAGACGTCACAACTGAAGTTGAAGCAACGCGCGCGGACGCCAGGCGGCGACTCGTCGTACTGTACGAACATCGCCAACGATTGCTGCCGGATGCCGACGACGCGCTCTGTCTAAGCGAACTCGTGAGCATCGAGGATCAGATCCGCAGCGCACTCAGGGTACTGCGCGAAGACCATGCAGGACCCTGCGTAACGAAGGCTGCCACGGGAACTCCGTTCGACGGTGACAGGGCCGGTGGACGACGATGAGCGCGCAACAGCGGGACTACCCCCGTGCGTGGGGTCAAAAGTCTGAATGGCATAGTGCGACGCTCCAACCCCCGAGCTCAAAAATCGCCCCCGAACGGCAAAACGCTGGCAAAGCTTCGGAGTTCGCCGGCATGGAAACGCGCCCGACACCAGGCGTTGCGCGGGGCGAAATATTGCGAAATTTGCCTCGAGGCGATCGATTTTGACGCTCCTGCGCGCTCTCCTTGGAGCGCGAGCGTCGATCACATCACTCCCTTGAGCCTTGGGGGCGACCCGTTCGCGCGGTCGAACCTCAGGGTCGCCCATGTGCGGTGTAATGCGAGCCGCGGGAACGGTTCGGGGATTCGACGGCCAGCTTCGCGTCGAGATCGGGTCGTTCGGAGGGCCGACTGGTGGTAGGCCCCGCTCGTCGGCGTTCGCTGCTCCGTTTTCGACGCCGGCGGCGCTGGACCCACTGCTCCGCGCCGTGCGTCGATTGTGGCACCGCGACGGCCGTCCGAGCATTCCGCCTTTATGACCGTCCCGGCGAGATGTACATAATCTGGGACGAGCTTTGGGGGCAGGCGGGCGATGTGGAGGGGTGTCTGTGCGTCTCGTGTCTTGAGCTCCGGCTCGGGCGTCGGCTCGTGCCCGATGATTTCCAGGAACTCCCGCTCAACGATGACGCTCAGGGCTCGACGCGGCGCCTAACGGAGCGGAAGGGAACCGGCCGCGACTCGGAGACCCGCTATATGCGGGGGGTCGACGCTGTGCTCGATGACGGGCGGGACATCGATGAGGTAGCGGCCGAGCTGAACATCGACCTTGGGCTACTTGAGATCTGGGTCAAGAACACGCGGTTCAACCGACAGGCACTGGCCGAACTAGAGGATGAGTGATGGAACTGAGTCACGACGAGTTCATGGAGTACGTCGCGGGCCTTGATGACGACGCCCTCGAGGACATGCGCCACTCACTTCGCCTGATCGACCGGGAGTGGCAGCGGCGACGGTTGAATGCGAATCTCGCCTCCGTCGCGACTGAGCTGTGTCCGGACGCCGACGCCGACGTGTTCGCCGAGGCACTGTTCGCGGTTTGCGCCGCTCAGCATGAGCTGAGCGGTAGGTACAACTTCGATGACGCCGTGGTGGCTGCGGTGGACATTGCCGATGCCCGGGCGGGAGCAAAGGACGGATGACAATGACTGATGACAATGAGCGGCGGCGACGTCGCGCGGAAGAGATGCGAGGCGCAGTCGAGCGTCGCTCGCTAGCGAGCGTGCTGGAAGTCCGCTCGACCGACGGCCGCTTGAAGGTCGGCGGGCCGTTTACCACGTTCGACCAGGGCTATGACATGGGCTCATACGAGGAGTGGGTGTCACCTAAAGCGCTGGACCGCACCCTGGCGGAACAGCCCGATGTCGTCTTTTGGGTCGGGCACGGGGAAAATCTGTCTGGGCTACCGCTTGCCAGGACCCGCTCGGCTAAGGGTGGCCCGGGCACGCTGGTCCTGTCCAAGCGGGATGACGGCGGTTATTTCGAAGCCTCTTTGGACCCGGAGGACCCGGACGCCCAGGCTTTGGTCCGGGCGATCCGCAATGGCAACATCAATGCGTGCTCGTTTGCCTTCCGATGCAATCGGGATAGCTATTCGGCTGACGGAGGGGTGAGAACCCTGGAGGATATCTCGCTTCACGGGGGCGATGTGTCGGCGGTGGCAAGTCCGGCCAACCCGAACACGTCGATCAGCGTCAGGAGCGCTGCCGCGACGATCGTCATCCCGGATTACACCTCGAGCGCGGTCGAGCGTTTGGCTCAGCTTCGCGCTGGAGTTCGTAACCCGGTGACCTGCACGCCGGCCGCCGCCCTGGTCGACCCCTACGACCATTACAAGCGCCGGCTCGCCGAGCTGCGACGCGGCTAAGCGAAAGGACACCGGAATGGTTACCGAAGAAATCGACATCGCAACCCGCGTTGCGCGTCTCGAATGTGCGGTGGACGAGTTGGCTGCATACCTGCGGATCGCGCTGTCGCTGTCCGCGCGTCACGCACCGAGCGTCGTCGCAATTCGACAGGAACTCGCGCAGCTGCGCGAGGGCTAGTACCCACACGAAAGGGAATCCGAGAATGACCGATCTTTCCACCCCGTCCGACGCTCAGCGCCTCGAGGAGCTCGAGCAGCAGCTCGCGAAACTCACAGCGGCACAGCAATCCAAGCAGGCGTCCGAGGAGGCGCAGAGGCTTGCACGCGAGAAGGTCCACGGGCCACCGCCACCGACGACGGGACCCGCCAACGCGTGGGCACAGCGGGTCGGGGCGCGGCAAGACGCCCGCGCCGCGGCTGGCCTCAGGGCTATTGCCGAGCTCGACAAGATGTATGAGGAGAAGCTCGAGGCGAACCGTGATCAGCGCGAGGCGTTGCAGGCGAAGATCCGCGACGTCAACGGGAGGGTGGCCGCGGAGCAGTCCCGCTGTGACAAGGCGCTCAACAAACTCGGTGGCGAGCTGCGCACGCTCCGCGCCAAGCTGGGTGAGCTGGAGACGCCGCCGCCGATGCCGGCTATCACACCCGAGTACGCGAGCGATGACAAACAATTCTTCGCGTCGTACGGCCAGCCTGCGCGTCTATGACTTCCCGCGGGTCTTTCACCCCTTTCACCCGCGGGCCGCTCGGCCCGGTCCCGGATCCTCCGCGGGACCGGGGCGAGCAACCCACCTCAGATGAAGTGGCGTTCCGCGACGCGAACATCCAGTTCAACCAGGCGGCCGCCCCGCCTCACGTGCTCGGCCGGCTTGTCCGGTCGGATAGGAGCCGACCATGACTGCAAGCACCCCACGCCTGAGCATCCCATACCCGCTCGGAACCGATGACATATCGGGGTACCCTGCCGTTGCAGCGAGTGCGGCCACCGTCCTCGATAACGCGATCCTGACGCAGACGGCCGTGACCGACTCGACTACGGCGACCGCGGGCCAGATGGTTCAGGTGAACGGCGGCTCCGGAGTGACGGTGACGTTGCCGTCACCCGTAGCGAACACGACCGTCGGTGTGAGGAACGGGACCGGGGTCGCGTCGCTGACTGTCGTCCCGTCGACAGGGAAGATCTACGGCCTTGGCCTTGGCACGGGTGGCGTGTCATCGCTGTCGCTTCCTTCGCTCGGCGCAACGGCGATCATGATCGGCGACGGGAGCAACTTCAACATCATCTCGTTGATCCCGCCGGCCACGTTCACGATCACGACCGCGACCTACTCGGGGTCATCGTTGATGATCGCGACGGGCAGTCCGGGCGTGATCGCGTTGAACACGCCGCTGGTCGACCCTGGCAGTCACTTCAACGCGACGTCGCACCACTACACCGCCCCGTCAGGAGGTTATTACGAAGTCAGTGCACTGATCTCGGCTGTGTCCTCGGCCTCGGGGCAGACGCTCGAGGCGTTCGTATATCAGAACGGCTCGGCGGTGGCGAACAGCCTGAGTAACCAGGCGTCCGGCTCGTCTCAGGTTGTCACTGCGCTACTGGTGCCGTTCATCCTGGCGTGCTTTACCGGCGATACGCTTCAGCTGTACGCCGAGGGATCGAGCTCGGGCCTGCTGTCGAACTCCGCAATCTTGCCGTACCTTACCGTCAAGCAGGTGGGTTGAGCGGTGCCAGTGCAACTTGTCGAGGTCGCTCGTGGCCGTCTGAAGCCGCTCGCCCGATGCACGCCGGCCGAGCGACGCCGCGCGCAGCGTCACCTCGCGGACAAACAGGCGCTCGTGACAAGGTGGCTCGAGCTCGTGCAGCGGTTGGGTGAGGACTGGATTCCGCAGACGCCGCTGGTGATGGCCATCGGCTCGGGCGAAGTGCCCACGAACACGACCGTTCCAGAGTGGGAAAAGGAAATCGAGTCGCTCGAGTTCGTCGCGGCGTTCAAGGAGTCGGCTACCGGGAGTGTGAACTGATGGCCGGTACGACCAAAACCGTAGACCTCATCTGGTCGGGGGATAGTCGTTCTGCCGTCAAGGCGGTCTCGGCGATCGCCGACTCAAACAGCAAGACGACCAAGCAGTTGAAGGATGACGCGGACGAGCAGACGGCGTCGTTGGACAAGGTCCGCGAGTCGACCGGAATGCTCCAGCGACGCTTTCTCGTCCCTCGCTGGGCGTTGTTGGAATTGCGGGCGTCGCGCTCGGCCTGAAGGATCTCGTCGAGGGTGGCGAGGCGCTCCAGGGCGCGACGAGCCAGATGGACGCTGCCCTCCGCTCGCTGGGGCTGGAGGCCGGCGATACCTCCGCCAAGCTGACGGACTTCGCCGAGTCGATGTCCGCTCACGGCGGCTTCGCGACGACCCAGAACATCGCGGCGCTCACGGCTTTCATCCGCGAGACGCACTCCGCCACCGAGGCGCAGAACCTGCTGAGCCTGTCGACCAACGTCGCCCGCGGCCGGAACATGGACTTGGCCTCCGCCCAACAGATCGTGTCCCGCGCCTACACAGGCTCTGTCGGCCGTCTCCAGGCTCTCCTAGGCCCGATGGTGGCCGCGAAGGAAGCATCGGTCGGTCTGTCGACTGCGCACGCGCAGGAGATCGCAGCGCTTGAGAATCAGGCGCAGTTGATGGGGAAGATGGGCCCGATTTGGCTCAGGCAACAAGAAGTGAACGATCACATCACTGCGCAGGAAACGGCGCTGGCGGAGATGACGGACAAGCACGCGACCGCCACTCAGGTCTTGGCAGCGGCGCAGCAAGAGTTTGGCGGGGCTGCGGCTGCTTACGCGAACACGACGCAGGGCAAGATCTCCGACCTCAAGAACTCGTTCCAGAACTTGACCGAGGAACTGGGCACGGCCCTCCTCCCTGCGATGGACAAGATCGTTGGCGTCGCCTCAAAAGTGGCCGAGTGGATGGCGAAGAACAAGACCGTCGTCCTCGATGTGGCTCTCGCTGTCGCCGGCCTCACCGCAGCGTGGGGTGGTCTGAAGATTGTCCAGAGCATCCAGGGCATGGTCATGGACTTGGCGAAGGCGTTCGGGTTCGTCGGGGAGGAGGCAGCGGCCGGCTCAGCCGAGGGCATCGAAGCTGCCGCTGGGCTCACCATCGCCTGGGACACGTTCATGACCGCAACGATCATCGGGATTGTCATCGTCGGCCTGATCGAGCTCGTGGAGCACTGGAAACTGGTCAGCCAGATCGCGGTCAAGGTATGGCACGACATCGAAGCGGGCGCTGTAGCAGCCTGGGATTGGATCAAGGGCCACTGGCAGCTGCTGGTGGAGATCATCGGCGGTCCGTTCATCGCCATAGGAGTTCTTGTAGCGACTCACCTACATGACATCGAGGATGTGGTGATGGACGTCGTCCACGGCGTCGAGCACTTCTTCTCGGGCTTGTGGCATGACATCGTTGACGGGGCTACGTGGATGGTGAAGCAGGTCAAGGGCATCATGCACGATCTCGGGTTCGGCGGGAACGGGATCATGAGCTACCTCAATCCAGTGGGGCTGCTTGGGCACCTCGGGAGCGCCTTGGGGATCCACCTTGCTCACGGCGGCACGATTCCCCGCTACATGGACATGGGCGGGCCCGTCGGTACGGACACTGTCCCAGCTTGGCTTGGTCAGAACGAGGGCGTCGTGTCCGGGACGGGGATGCAGAACATCGGCGGTGCCCTGGGTCTGTCGGCGATCAACAACGGCACGTTCGGCGGCTTGCAGGGGAACGTGCGGATCAGCCCGTCGAATGTTGAGATGCGCTTGGACAGCCGAGTGATCGGTAACGCAGTTGTGCAGTGGGCCTTGAATCAGGCTGCTCGCGGACCGTCCTCGCTCGTCGGCGGGTCGCTCGTCACTGGCGCTCCCGGACTCCCGGTCACTGGTGGTTTGAATCTGAACGTTCTCGGGACGGCATGAGCGTCGGAACGCGGTTCTCGGCGTCCTTGCTAGAGCAGCTTGAACGCATCAATGACCATCGCCACGTGGTCGCACGACTCGCGCAACTCCGTGAGTCCAACCGAGTGAGCGGGTTCAGTTTCGAACGCGGGGGTCGTGAAGATGACCTCGAGTTGCATTGGGCCATCCACGCGGAGGTTGCGAGCGCGAGGGGGATCGAAGCGCATACGGCTGATCACATACTCCTCATTAGGAGACCAGTTCGTGATTTCGGTGAATTCCTCAGTCTCCACTCTGACACCGTTGAAGCGAATCTTGAACGAGCCGTGCGGAATCGCCAGGAAGGCGATGGGCTCCCGATGCTTATCGGCATTGCTGAAGCGGTGAATATGCCAGAGGGGATCGGCACGCGGGTTTGGCTTGAGCTTGTATGGCTGAAGCGTGTCGATGAGGGTGTTACCGTGGACAATGCCCTGGAGGGGTCCGTCCTTCTTCCTGGTCACGCGGGCGCTATAGCCACCCTCGGTATTGAAGATGGGGAACTGGTGGCGCGTTGTGAGCGGTGTGCCGCTTGCGTCCGCGAGCGCCGTGATGATGTAGTCGAGCGCACACCGCAAGTTGTGTACGAGATCGCCAACGAGAACGCTGAGCCGTGGTTTCTCAGTGTCTTGTGGAACCAGGGAGATTTCGCACCAGCCCGTTTGTGGATCGACCTCCGAGAACCGCACGGCATACGGACCGCTTTCAACGATCTCGGCGGGCACCTCGCGCTCAAGTGTGTCCAAGTGCTGCCTGGCGCGTGCGATCTTCGTTTCGCTCGGTCCGAGATCGAGTCCGAGGCTCGGCATGCTGAGAAGGACCCTATCCCGTCGGCCGAGCAGCGGACAAGTCGTGGCCCCGGACTGTCTTCCCTACCGATCCGGCGGCAGCGCGGGATCCGGCACCTCGTCTTCCCAGATATTCGTCCTCAGTCGGGGAACGGCCGCCCGGCCGCTGTACCCGTCTTGGATCAGCCGCTCGAAGTCGTCGCGCCAGATCCGGACCCGCCGACTGCCGAGACGCACCGCGGGGAGCGAGCCCTGGTCGATCCAGTTCCTCACCGTTTGCTCGGTCAGCTTCAGCTGCTGGGCGACCTCGGCGACGGTCATCAGCTCGTCCACGTTCGAGAGGCTAGTTGACGACGTTGAGCCCCCCGGCACGGCATGAGCGCCGAGTCAATGGAATCTGCACGCCCATCGCCGCTGGTGCATACGCTCTTGGCGTGGCACGGCCCTTTCAACGGCGTAGAACATCAGCGGAGAAGATCATTCCACCCGACGAAGCGGAGTGGCCACGGATTCGCCGCGATTTTTGGAGGTTTGTGGAATCTGGCCAATGGCAGCTCGTGCTCCTCGGGGTCGGCGCTCTGGGCGCAGCAGCGGCGGCCTATGTCACCCGAGTGGACGCTTTCGGTGGTTGGGCTACCGCAGGGTCGATCTTGGCAGGCGCCCTTGTACTTCCCGTCGTACTCCTTGCGGGGAAGCTCGTCCTAATTTGGCGCCGCACGTTGAGGGCTCAGCGCGACGAGGCTCGCGCGGCCCTTGCGGCCGAAGAAGAGCGTGCTGCAAAGCACGAGTCGGAATTGACCACCACGCTTGAAGCTTCGCGAGCGGACGCGAGGCGTTTGCAGGCTCGCCTGAGTTTGTGTGAGGCCTTCGGAAGGGGGCGGGACTTCGTAGGCCGCTCGCTCCTAGCGGGATCGCAGGCCACTGCCGGCAACATTGACCCGCTCGGGGTTCTGCTCAACTGGACGGCCGAGGTCGAGCGGAATCTCCGAGAGGTGGGGATTGACGCTTCGCCGTTGCGAGAAGTAGGCCCGGATCTCGAGATGGGGCGGCCACCGACCCGCGATCAGATCCGGGTGGCGTTTGAACGACGGCTTGATGTCCTTGAACGGCTATTAGGAAGCGAAGGTGATCAGAGCTCCTGTTGACTCGCGTCGATGGGAGGCGTATTTTGCTCGCGTCAATGCAATCGCCCCCGCGACCGTTGGACGCGGCCCGGGGGCATGGCACCGAAGGATCTAGCTTCGATGCATCGTCATCTTATTTCGCGGTCGACCGCCCTGGTCAGGGTGGGGGCGCGTGTGCTTGGGGCTCCCTTCGTTGTCCAACCACAGGAGGGAGCCCCATGTCCGTAGTTTCCGAAGCGACTCGTTGCGTGAGCTGTCGTAAGACCATCACACGCCTGGACGAGCACGACCGTTGCGAACAATGCGTGATGGACGCGGAGCACGTCGCGGCCCAGCTATTCCATGACCTCGAGAACATCGTGGCCAAGGCGCTTGAGAGCTCGGTCACTCTCGACCAGCTACGTGAGGCCCTCGAGATGAGCATCGCCAACAAGGGGGGCATCCTCTCCAGCGGCGGGTTCTATCGTGAGCTAGTCGACGCGCCGTGCGAGCGAGGGTTCTGGACGATCGTCCCGGGGTCATCGTTCCTGGACGACGACGAGCCTCGCAGGAAGAACCGGATCCGGCAGTTGCGCCACATGTCGGTGATGAGCCGGGAGGCGGTGGCCGAGAAGATCGGTGTCAGCGTGGACGAGCTGGCGGCGTGGGAGCAGGACGTTCTCCCTCGCGAGGACCAGGCGCAGGCGTACGCCAACCTCTGCAACCTGTTCGGCGTGATGCCGGCGTTCCTGCTGGGCGGGGCGCCCCCGCCGCTGGACGACACGACGGGAGGCGAGGTGGCGTGATGGCGGCCAGGAAGCTGTTCGACGGTGAGCCGAGACCGCCGATGCACCCGCCCACGCGGCAGCCGTACGGCTCGGATGCCGACCTCGCGCATCACGGCGTCTGGGATCTCGATCTCGGGTCCACAGCGATGGGCGCTCTGGCACGGCTGAAATGCCAGGAGGTGGCCGACGCGGCTCGGCTGTCGGATGAGGAGATCCTGTCCGTAAAGGGTGTCGGCCCGAAAACTCTCGCCGAGATCCGGTGGGAACTTGCCCGGCATCACTTGGAGCACACAGACGAGGAGAGGGCGCGATGGCAACGGGAGAGGGAGTTCAAGCACCGGTATGAGGTGGCGCTCTCAGAGTTCATGCACGGCTGGCTGGACGACGCCCCCGAGGCTCAGAGTCGGCGCATGTACGGCGAGCGCAGCGATTTGAATCACCTCGATGAGCGACTGAAGGAGAGACGTGATGCCACGCCGTCGTAGCCTCAGCTCGCAACTGTTCCGCGCTGCCCGGGTCACGGATGACCTGGAGGCGCTGGAATCGGGCAATCCCAAGCGGATCGCGCGCAGGGCTCGAAACGTCGTCGTCGGCCGGTCGCTAGGGAGGCTCGGCGTCTGGCGTCGGCTCTGGAGGTAGTTATGGCTCGTCAAGCGACAGGCCAGGTTGTCGTCAGGGAACGGAAGACGTCCCGCGTGTACGCGCTCCGGTTCCGAGCCTATGGCGACCGGCAATACGTCACCCTCGGCGCGGACGCCGAGGGCTGGAGCCAGCGGCGCGCCGAGACCGAGCTCGAGAACGTGCTCGCCGACGTGCGCCGCGGGATCTGGCGGCCGGCGCAGTCAGAGCCGGCACCCGCGCCGGCGGAAGACCCGACGTTTCACGAGTTCGCGTCCGAGTGGTACACGCAGCACGAGCGTGACTGGCAGCCGCACCCCGCCAAGACCTACCGCGGGCTGCTGGTCAATCACCTGCTCCCGTTCTTCGCCAAGCGCAGGCTCCGAGAGATCACCGTTGCGGAGGTTGATCGATACCGTGAGGACCGGCTCGCGGAGGCGGCACGCCGCGACGCGGAGCGCGAGAACGTGCTCGCCTACAACCAGGCCAACCCGCCATCGCGGAAGCGGCTTCCACGGCGGCTAGGAACGACGACGATCAACAAAACGCTCGTGCTCCTCGGGTCCATCCTCGCGGTGGCCGAGGAGCGCGGCCTCGTCGACCGCAACCCGCTCACCATCAACCCACAACGGCGCAAGGCGAAGCGGGAGCGTCGCCGCCCGGTCTATCTCGACAGCGCAGAGCACGTCAGTGTCCTGCTCGAGGCCGCAGGCGACCTCGATTCTGCCCCGGACGCTCTCACGAGCGGCCGGCGCGCGCTGATCGCGACGCTCGTGCTCGCCGGGCTCCGCCTCGGCGAGGCCTGCGCACTCGATTGGCGGGACGTGAACCTCGCGACCGGCTGGCTCTACGTCGGCTCGAAGACCGACGCGGGGATGCGCGACGTGCGGATGCTGCCCGCGCTGCGCGACGAGCTGCTCGCACACAAGGCGACGCTCGCCGACGCCGCAAACGAGCCGGTGTTCGTAACCGCGACTGGCGCACGCCGGCGAGTCGACAACGCCCGCCAGCGGGTGATGGAGCCCGTCATCCGGCGCGCCGAGACGCTGCTCACCGAGCGGGGCGGACAGCCTCTACCTGAGGGGCTGACGGCGCACAAGCTGCGGCACACGTTCGCGTCGATCCTTGCGGCCCTCAACACGCCGATGCCTGAAGTGATCGCCCAGCTCGGGCACACCGACCCGGGATTCACGCTCCGGGTCTATGCCCACACGATGCGGCGAGATGAGGCCGAGCTCGAGCGGCTCCGGGCGCTCGTCGGCCAGGCCGGCGGAACGGGCACCGGTGCCCGTTCGGTGCCCGCTGATTGGGCACCAATGGGCACCAGCGACACCCCGGACACCGCGAGCGATGTGCCTAGCACGCCATCCGGGCAACAAAAAACCCCGCCTGAGCGGGGCTTTTCGGAGAGCGGCTGAAGGGGCTCGAACCCTCGACCTTCTGCATGGCAAGCAGACGCTCTAGCCAACTGAGCTACAGCCGCGAACGGCAGCCGAGTATACCCGCGCCGCTGGGGCGTGTTTGGCGACGCGTCGGGCCCGTCGTTAGCCGCCGGCGGACCAGGTCAGGCGACCCTGCGGCTGGCCGTGGGGCGAGAAGCGGACGGCGACGATCTTCGCGTGGGAGCCGACCGAGAAGGCGACGCAACCGGTGCGCGACTCGCCAGGCGTCATGTAGTTGTCGAAGTCCATCAGCGGCGTCATGCAGACGCCGTGAGGGGCGAACACCGGCGTGACCGGCCCCGAGGAGGCGAGCATGGAGAAGTCGCCGGTGGCCGAGCTGTCGTAGATCGCGGGGCCGGCGTTGCTGATAATCACCGGCACGCCGATCGCGCGCATGCCGGGCAGAAGCGCCGCGCCCGAGTCGCGCAGCGGATCGATCAGGCGCGACACCGTGACGGTCACCTTCGCCCCGCCGGTCTCGGTGTGCTGGGCGGTCCCCAACGGCGGTCCCGGCGGCTTTGGCTTGGGTTTTGGCTTCGGCTTGGGTTTCGGGGCCGACGTGGTGGTCCGGGTGGTCGTCGAGCTCGAGGTGGGGGAGTGCGAAGCCGCCGAGCCACACCCCCCGATCGCCGCGGCGAGGAGCAACGTAGCGACGGGAGCGCGACCGCGCTTGAGAAGGCGCACGAGATCGAGAGGGCAGAACGGGGCCGTCGGGGACGGCGTGAGAGCAAATGTAGCGAGCACGGCCGCGGGCCCGGGTCGGTCCCGGGCCCGCGGACGTGTTCGAGCGCGGCTATTGACCGGTGGTGAGGGCCTGGGCGGTGAACACGCAGTCGGTCCCGAGGATCTCCTGCGCGGTGGTCCAGGCGTTGGTCACCTTGGGAGCCGCGCCGCTGCTCTCCGCGATCTGCCAGGTGGTGGCCTGCGGCAGTCCGCTCGAATCCGACACGATGGCCGAGGTCCCGACCGTCAACCCGTTGAGATCGTGGATGTCGGCCGAGTTCGGATACGTCGTCGACGGTTGAACTCGTTGAGCGGCGCCACCTCAGCCGTGAAGGAAGTCTGTGGCTTCGCGCCGGCGAGGCAGGACGCGTTGAACGTGCCGATCCCGACCTCCAGCAGGAAGGCCGATGAGCCGACCGGAACGTCGATGCGGTTCTGGGTCGTTCTGTCGTTGCCCTGGACGAAGTCGTTCGCCGTCCGACCGCCGAGTTCGCCCGAGTCCGCCGCCACCCCGTCGACGGGGAGGAACGTGTTCGGCGCGACCTTGGACGCCGTCACGGCGCCGTTACCCAGCTTCCTCGTCCCCACCGAACCGTTGGCCAGCTTCGAGTTCGTGACCCCGTGGTCGGCCAGCTTGGACGTGGTTATCGAGCCGTCGGCCAGGTGGTTGGTGTGAACCTGGCCGTTGCCGATCTTGGAGCTGGTGATCGCGCCGTCCTTGATCTGGTTGGTCGTGATCAATGACGTCGCCCAGCTCTCCCCGCCGAGTGCGACAAACAACGCCGTGGCGGCGGCCGCGATCGGAGCCGCCGTCACGCCGCCTAAGCCGGCTGGATGCTCTGCTGGAACTGGAACAGGTTCGACGAGATCGAACCGCGCCTTGATCCGGCGCAGACGCCCGTACTTGACGCCGTAGTAGGCGGTGGGCCAGTTTGCCATGGCGACGTTGGGGACGTTGACGTACGCGCCGCCGACATAGGGACGCAGCGCCTGCCCGAACTCGGCCACCCAGGCTTGGCTGTGCGCGGTGAGCGCGGTGTCGTTCCAGCCCGCGCGGGGCTCGGCATAGAACAGCGCCCCCCGGTACGGGAAGGCCGATCCGCCGGCCGGTTCGCGCGCGGCGGCGCCACCCAAGCTGGCGCAGACGAAGTTGCTGGCCGGCGACGGGGACCGTGCCATGAACTCGCGTACGATGCCGATCGCCTGGGGCGGGAACGGCCTGGTCACGAACTGCGAGTAGAACCGCCAGTTGGCGAACCTACGGGGCCCGGGCTGCAGGGCGGCGAACACGTCCGTCCAGCCGGCCACGGTCACGCCCACCTCGGGGCGGCCGATCGACAGGAGCGGCCGAAGTATCTGGCGGGCCTCGGTCTGGTTGCCCGAGACGAGCACGGCGTGGAGCGCGAAGGTCTCGGGCTCGACCTCGAGCACCCTACTCAGGCGACGGTCGGCCCGTGGAGCGGTCTCCTGCCAGGCGGTGAAGACACCTTGGAGAGAGGCCAGGTTTGGCCAGCGCGCGACGAGCAGGGCCACGTTGCTGACGGGGTGGACGCGGTAGGTGAGCGAGGTAACGATGCCGAAGTTCCCGCCTCCGCCGCCGCGGCATGCCCACAGGAGATCGGAGTTGGTCCGCCGTCCGACCTCGATCAGGGCCGCCCCGCGGGGATCTGTCGGGACCACGATCTCGGCCCCGATCAAGTTGTCGCAGGTGAGGCCGAAGGCGCGGGTGAGCAGCCCGAAGCCGCCTCCTAGGGTCGCGCCGACGATGCCCACCGAGGCCTCGGACCCCGTCGGGGTGGCGAAGCCGGAGCGACGGAGAGCCGCCACGAACTCGCCCTGGGTGAGCCCGGCGCCGACGGTGGCGGTGCGCCGGGACGAGGTGAGAGACACGCCCTTGATCTCGCTGACGTCGATCACCAGTCCACCGTCGACGTTTGGCCAGCCCTCGAGGTTGTGGCGGCCGCTACGGGCTCGCACCGCGAGACCGTGCTGGCGCGCCCAGCTCAGGGCGTTGACCACATCGTCGCTGTCGCGACAGAAAACGATGGCGAGTGGATAGTGGCTGAACAGTCCGTCCCAGTCCGTCCGCGCCGCCTCGTAGTCGGGATCGTCCGCCCTGACCACCCGCCCGGTGAGCGAGGCCGTCGCGGCCTCGGCTTGGCTCGCCAGCGCTGCGCTCCGCGCCGCCGACGACACCACGGCCCCGGCGGGGCTGGGCGCGAGGCCCACCGCGCTGGCACTCGCGACTGCGGCCAGCGCCAGGATGTCGCGACGGGACATATCAGTCACGAACGCCGACCCCCTGACCTCGCTGCATAACGTTCACGATGCTAGACCAGCACTGTGGCGGGCACGTTTGTAGATCGCCTTGCCCCGGGTTACTGGCATGATCTGCGCGAGTGACGGAGCGGTACAAGCGTGTCGAGTCACCGGCGAGCGGCGCCTTCGACCCCGCGCGGGATCGCAAGGAAGAGCATCTATCGCTGGCGCTGCGCGCCGATGTGCGACACGCGAGCGGAAATGGCCTCGAGCGAATTCGGATGCGACATCGGGCCTTGCCCGGACTCGACCTCGGCGATGTATCGCTGGCCACGTCGTTCGCCGGCCATGCGCTCGAGGCGCCGGTGATCATCTCGTCGATGACGGGCGGCACGCGTCGGGCCAAGGAGGTCAACCGCTCGCTGGCCCGCGCCGCGGTCGCGTTTGGCCTCGGAATGGCCCTGGGATCGGGTCGCAAGCTGTTGGAGGAGCCCGCCCTGCTCGCCACCTATCGTTCGAACGACCGGCCGCCGCTGTGGCTCGCCAACCTCGGGGTGAGTCAACTGGTGGGCGAGCCCGGAATTGCCGGGGCGGTTCGGTTGGTCGAAATGCTCGACGCCGACGGCTTGGTCATCCACCTGAACCCCGTTCAGGAGGCGGTGCAGCCTGAGGGAGACACCAGATTCGCCGGCGCCGTGGAGGCGATCGCCCGCACGGTCGGGCAGCTCCGGCCGTTGCCGGTGATCGTCAAGGAGGTCGGATTCGGGATGGACGCCGGCGACGTTCGCTTGCTCGACGGCGCCGGCGTGACGGCGATCGACGTGGCCGGCGCGGGCGGAACCAACTGGGCCCTGATCGAGGGTCATCGCGATCCGTCGTCGGCCCGCCTCGCGGCGCCCTTCTCTGACTGGGGGGTCTGCACCGCCGATGCGCTCGTGGCGGCTCGTGAGGCAGCCCCGGGACTCCAGTTGATCGCCAGCGGAGGGATTCGCGACGGCGTACAAGTCGCCAAGTCGCTGGCGCTCGGCGCCGATCTGGTGGGGATCGCCGGTGTTCTGCTGTCGGCCGCGATGGCCGGCCACCTGCACGAGGAAGTCGAGATCATCCTCCAGCAGCTGAAGATCGCGACCTGGGCGGTGGGGGCAGCGTCGGTCGCCGACCTTGACCGCCGCCACCTGATGCCTTAGTTGCCCACTCAGGGCGACGTCCGCGGGCCCGGGCATATTCCTGCCGTGGTCGCCTACGAGGTCAGCGAGTGGAGCAACCTGTTCGTCGCCATTGCCGGCGCGTCCGCGGCTCTGGCCGGGCTGCTGTTCGTGGCGGTCTCAATCAATATCGAGCGAATCCTCAAGTTTCGCGGGCTGCCCGAGCGGGGGTTGGAGACCGTGCTGCTGCTCGTCGGGGTATTGATCATCTCGGTGATCGGGTTGATTCCCGCCCAGAGCCACGTCGCGTTGGGGATCGAGCTGCTCGTGATCAGCCTGATCCTCGCCACGATCCTGGTTCGGTTGCCGAAGGTCGAGGCCACGACCGCGAAGACCGAGCCGCGCACCTGGGTGCTAAGCCGGTGGGCGGTTCGGCTGGGGGGCACGACGCTGCTCATCATCGGCGCGATCAGCGTCCTCGCCGGTCACGGTGGTGGCCTCTACTGGATCGTCGCCGGAATCGTCTTCGCGATGATCGGCGCGGTCGTCAACGCCTGGGTGCTGCTCGTCGAGATCCTCCGTTGAGGCGCGGGGCTTGCCCTTCCGGCGGACGTGGTCGATCTGCTGGCGGACGGTCTCCCAGCGCGTTCGCGCCTCGGCGATCACGTTGTCCCATTCCCGTCTGACCTCGTCGTCGGGTGCCCGCTCACCGCGGCGGATACGGTCGAGCTCTTCGAAGACCTCGCGTCCGGCCGCCGCCGAGCCGACGAGCACGACCATCACGCAGAACAACGCCGAGATCATCGCAAACACCGCGCCGATGACCCCGTAGCGGGTCGCGTACGAACTGAACAGGTGCGGCAGCCACACGGCCGCGAACGTGTAGTAGACCGCCACCAACACGGCTCCCAGGACCGCGAACGGCATCAGGTTCTTCCAACCAATCCGTCTCGCGCTCAGCACCCGGCCGCTCCACAACAGAAACAGCGCCGACAGCGGCAGCACGACGATGTTGGTGCCGATCTGCAGGCGGCTGCGGTCGAGCAGGCCGTGGATCCAGCCGCTGGCCACCAGGTAGAACGAGAGGCCGGCGATCCAGATCAGGTCGTTGACCGTGTTCCGGACGCTCAACGGTTTGAGGTCCCACGTCTGCTCGAACAGGCGCTGGACGCCACGAGAGAAGCTGAGGATCGCCACCACGAGCAGCAACGAGCCGATCACGTTGAGCCCGGCGCTCGTCCCGGTTGCCGGCGCGAGCACGTTCGCGACCGCTTCGGCCCCCCCGCCGGTCAGGTGGTAGCGGCTGATGATCGCCTTCGCCGCGTCCTCGGCCTGAATGTGCGGCAGCACCGTGCCCACGATGATGATCAGCGGGACCATCGCCGTGAGCGTGCTCGAAGCCAGCGCAACAGCACGGTCAAAGCCTGCGATGCGCTGAAAGCGACCAAGCACCCGCAGCACAAACGCCGGCCGCAGCCAGAAGGTCAGCGTCCGCACGATCCGCTCGCTCCGGGTCGTCGTCGTCATCGAGCGACATGGAAGCTACCTGGGGATTCGATTGACGCGTAGCTACGTCACCACCGTGTACGCTTTTGCCGGTAACGAACGACACGAGCTTGTATCCGCCACGGCGCCCGCCTCTCCCGGGCCTTACGCTCGCTTCGCTGATCTCGCCGGTCGAGCGCCAGCCAGGCGAACGCTCGCCGGCGCCGGGCGGCCTCGGGCTCCTGCAGGCGTTCGTCAACAGTCGCTGGGATCTCGACCGGGGATTCGCCGATCGCTTTACCGACCCCGCCGGGCTCCGTCATTGGCTACTCGAGCGCGAGCTCATCGAGCCCGGAACTCGGATCAGCCGCGCCGACCTGGACCGGGTACTCGCCGCGCGTGACGGACTGCACGCGCTGCTGTTCATGAACAACGGCGCGCTCACCGATCGCGTCGCGATCGAGCGTCTCAACCGCGCGCTGGTCGGTCCGGGACCGTTCGTGCAGCTGGATCCCGAGCGGCCGCCCGACTTCAGGCTCGCGCGTCGCGATCTCGACGGCGCGATCTCGTTGCTGGCCACGATCGTGGCGGTGGCTCAGCTCGACGGAAGCTGGTCCCGCCTGAAGGCCTGTCGCGGGGACCACTGCGGCTGGACGTTCTACGACCACAGTCGCAACCAGTCCGGCAACTGGTGTGCGATGTCCGTGTGTGGATCGCGGGCCAAGGCCCGCGACTATCGCCGAAGAAGGAGGCTGTCTTGAGCCGGTCTGGATCGTGCCGCGGATGGCGCAGGCAGTTGCTCGCGCTCGCCGGTGCCTGTCTCGGTGGGCTCTCGGTCGCGGCGTGCGGCGGGTCGAGCCAATCGCACGCGCACGCGGCGGCGTCGCACACGGCGCACGCGCACGTGGTAGCCGCGGCGCGGACCACACCCTGCCAGTCGCAGGCGCGCGACGCGATGGCCCACTTCCTGTCGATCGCGCCGACCACCATCTCCACTTCGACCTCGATGGGCACCAACGGCATGCCGCAGTGCTCTTTCAAGGCGCCACTCGTCGCACACAAGCGCGTCGACGCGATCGCCAACGTCGACAACGGGCCGCAGCCTTACTTCCGACTCGAGCGGACCGCGCTGGAAGCGTCGCAGACGTTCGGGACGCCGCGTCTCAGCCCTGCGCCCGAAGCGGTCTTCCACCTCGGTCTCGAAGCCGACTGGTTCCCCGCCTATCCGCAGCTGATGGCGACCGACGGCAAGCTGTTGATCACGCTGGCGGTGACCTGGAACGGCGCTCCGCAGAGCCGTCAGCGGCAGCTCGCGGTGGCCATGACGCGAACCTATCTGCACACCCCGCACGGGAAGGCCGCGCAGGCGCTGGCGAACGGGTACGCCTCGGGCTGACCGCTCGCCCGAGCCGGCGCGTTTCTCAGCGGCGTGCTGGTCGGCCGCGGGCGCGGACCCGGGGACGGATGTAGTCGCTGCGCCGCGCATCCTCCGCAGGGGCGTCGAACTGCACCTCGACGTGGATGTCCCAAAGTCCAGCGTCATGCAGGAGCCACTGGTACTGGTGTCCGCACGCGGCTCCGGCCTGCGCCTGCTTGACCGTCGCCTCGAATCCGCCGCTGATCCTCACGCGTAGCGTGGCGCCGGCCGGGCTGTGGTTCGGTTTCGGTCCGAGCCAGTCGTGCTGGGTCGTCTCGAGCTCGAACCACTCGCCGGGCGCGGCCCGTAGGTCCGGATGGAGCTCGGCGGCCCCGGCGCGCGGCGCAGCCGACGGCGCCTCGCGGCGACCGTCGCGGATGTGGATCGAGTGCTCGAGGATGTTCGTAGTCATCGTGCGCGCCCTCTCATTTGGTAGCGGTTGTCGTCGTCGATGCGGCGGTGGCCCGGGGGTGGGGGTGGGAAGCGACGCGCGGCCAGCGGTTCGCCCGGTGGGTGGATAAGCACGCCGGGGTCGGGCTGGCTCGCCGGAAGCTTGTAGACGAAGCGGCGCCGGGCCCGGTGATAGGCCGGGTCGGGGCCGAAGAAGCATGCATGGCACCGCTCGAGTTCCGCCTCGCGGTAGGCCTGAAGCGGCCTGATCTGCTCGTCGTGGGCGCGCTGCCGGCGCTTGTGCTCGAGCCAGGTGGGGAGGCGTCGGTCGCTCGCCAGACGCTCGGCGAGGACCCGGGTTTGGACCTGGAACTCGTCCCAGGTGGCGCCGAAGGCGTCGTCGAGCAGTCGGAGCCCGACCGCCTCGTGCGCGCCCAGCGCGGTGAACGGCGGACCGGTGATTCGCGCAGCGGTGTTGACTCCGACTCGTCGCGGCAACAGATAGGTCCAGTACTCGGAGCCGTACAGGCCTCCCATGTGCCGGTAGTAAGGGTTGAGGACGACATCCTCGCGCGCCACCACGTAGTCCGCGGCTAAGGCCAGTGGCACACCGCCGGCGCCGGCATCGCCGCCGAGTGCGGCGATCACCAGGTGTGAGTCGGTGGCGATGATCTCGTGCACCACGTCATCGATCGCTCGCAGGTTGCGCCATGACTCCTCAGCGGGATTCTCCGCGGCTTCGATCATGTTGAGGTGAATGCCGTGCGAGAAATAATCACGGCCGCCCATCAGCACGATCACCTTGATCAGTGACCGTTCTCGCGCGTAGTCGTAGGCCTGACGGAGCCGGTCGCACTGCGCGGTGCTCATCGCGCCGTTGTAGAACTCGAACTGGAGATATCCGACGCCGGCCCGCTCCTGATACACGATCTCGCGATAGGTACGGTCGGCCGGCACACCGCCGCGCCAGGGCGACACCACCTCGGGCACGTCGAGTTCGCGGCCGGCTAGCGCCAGCGCGTGCGTGGCGGGAAGCTTGAAGAAACGGCGCGTTGGTGTGTCGCTCTGCTTCAGGTGGGTGATCCACACCGCACCGTCGACCGTCGACCGACAGATCGCGCCGGTGCGCTGCGCGATCACCTCACCGGGGCGAGCGTGTAACACCGACTCCCGATAGCCACCGGACAGATAGAATTCGATCCCCGCCACGGCGTCCAGCACTCCGGGGTGACCTTCGCCGGCACGGAGCTTGCGTAGCACCACCTCTGTCGAGTCGACGCTCCAGTCGATTCTCCGGTCATCCTGGACCATCAGCGGTCGTGACTGGCCGCCGGAATCACCCACCGGCGTCGGGGGACGACCGGCGCCGCGCGCGATCCGATCGATCGCCTCGACCAGCGCGGCGACGGCGGCGCGTCGCACCTCGTGGCGATAGAGACTGCTCTTCGGAGCCTCGCGCATCTCGAACGTCCGGCTTGCCCAGACCGCGCCGGCGTCGAACTCGCCGTTGGCTTCCAGCACGGTCACTCCCCACTGGCGCATTCCGAGTTCGATCGCCCAATCCAGCGACGAAGGGCCGCGATCGCCGCGCGGGCCGGGGTGGACGACCAGGCAGCGATGACGTGTCCAGATCGACTCCGGAATCATCTTCTTGAGGAACGGGCAGACGATCAGCTGCGGTTCGCAGCGGTCGACCGCCCGCTCCATTTGTTCGCCGGTCTCGACGACCTCGACCGTCACGCTATGACCCAACTCGCGCAGCGCGATCTCGGCCCGCTGACTCAGCCCGTTGTGGGCCGAGACGAGGACCAAGATCCGCAGGCACGCGCCGGCCGTGTCTCGAGGCGACCCGAGGCCGTCCCGACTGGTGATCGACATATGTGCCCCTTTTTGCCAAGCCACACGATGACCGATCGCGCGACTCCGGTGTGTGACATGTGCCACCTCCTGCGGCAGGGGCCTGCGTCCCGGGCTCCGGGGTTGGCGAGCGGGTCGTCCGATCGCCGGTGGACTGTGAGCCTTCGACTCAGCCGGTGCTGCAGACCGGCAAGCCGATAGCTCGCAAATGCTGCGCGAGTCGCGCCGCTCGTGTCGAGGATCGATAGGCTGCTGCGACGATGCGGTCGCGGGATGGGAACGACGGAGGCGGTGGGCTGAAGGAGCTCACCCGACGGGATGTCCTGCGCGTAGGTGCCGCGGGCGCGCTTGGCCTGTGGTTCCCGTTTGTCGCCGACGCCCGTTCGGACGCTTGGAACGCGAGGGTCGCCAACGGGCGAGTCGGCAGACGCGCGCTGGAGGAGTTGCGGCGCGCCCTCCGCGGGACGCTGCTGTTGCCCGGCGATCGCGGATACGACGCCGTCAGCGCGCCGGCGAATGCGCGCTTTGACGCGATCAGGCCGCTCGCGGTCGCGCGGTGCGCGGGTGAACGTGACGTGATCACGTGCGTGAAGTGGTCGCGCGCCCATCGCGTGCAGCCGGTCGCCAAAGTCGGCGGCCACAGCTACGCGGGGTACTCGACCACCGAGGGCCTGCTGATCGACGTCGCCCCACTCAGACAGGTGACCGTCGATCGTCACACTGGAACCGCGGTGCTGGGGGGCGGAGCCCGGAACCAGGAAGTGCTCGACGCGACGGCCGACGGACAGTTCGTGCTGCCGGGGGGCACGTGTCTCGCGGTCGGCTCGGGTGGCCTGGTGCTCGGAGGCGGCATTGGCTACAACTCGCGCTGGGGCGGTCTGACCTGCGACCACCTCGTCGCGTCGCGGATCGTGACCGCCGACGGTGCAGTCCGGCATATCGACTCCTCGCACCATCGCGATCTGTTCTGGGCGTGTCGCGGCGGAGCGGGTGGAAGCTTCGGCATCAATACCGAGTTCACTTTCCGGCTGCCGCGGATCCCGCGGAAGGAGGTCGCCTTCTTCCGCTTCGACTGGCGTGGAGCCGACGCAGCCGCGGCCGTGCTCGGCGCATTCGACCAGCTGCTGACAGTTGCGCCGCCGGCGTTCAACGCAGTCGCGATGGCTCAGGCGGCACCCGTCGGTCGGGGTGGGCCGCGAGAGGCCATCGACGTATTCTCGCGGGGTCAATTCATCGGACCGCTGTCCGAACTCCGGGAGCTGGTGCGACCCCTGATCGCTGCCGCCGGTCAACCGGCCACGACCGTGCTCGAGACGAAGACCTATTGGGACATGCAGCGGATGTTCGAAACCCCCGACGGCCCACGCCATTCATGGGGTGATGTGTCTCGGTATTCCAACGCGCCGCTCCCCGACCGGATCTACGGCAAGATCGCGGACCTGGTCGCCGACTGTCCGAGCCGCACGCCGCAGTCGAATGGATCGATGTGGTCACTCAGTTGGGCCGGCGGCCCGGTAATCGGCAAGGTCGGCCGCCGCGAGACCGCGTACGTGCACCGGAACATGCTGACGCTGCTGCGCGCAACGCCGGATTGGGCGATCGACGCTCCGAAATCGGTCAGCGATGGGCTGATCGCCTGGACCAACCAGATGATCAGACTGATCGCGCCCCACACGCCGGCCGAGAGCTATCAGAACTTCCCCAACCGTGGGATCGTCGACTGGCAGAAGCAGTATTACGGTGAGAACTTCCCGCGACTGGTGAACGTCAAGCGAAAGTACGACTCCCACAACGTGTTTCACAATGCACAGAGCATCCCCGTACGCCGGCACTGAGTGAGCGCGTATGCAGGTGCTCGCGGGTGACGAGCTTGAGCGGATCCGCTGTCCGACGCTGATCCTCGCGGGCGAGAGAGGATCAAGGCGGATCAGCATACCTGCGGGGGATGGCCGCTCAGTACGACACCGCGTCGGCGATGGACGGGCGCTCGGGCTCGTGGGTTGGTGCCGTCCGCGGTCGATGAGCCAGCAGGACAACCGTCGCGGCGGCGGCGATGAGTACGGCGCCGGCGGCGGTGAGCATGGCGAGCTGCATCGCGCTCACGAACGCGGCATGGGCTCGGTCAGCGGCCTGTGCCCCGAGGTGTGAGGCGATCGCGTAGGACGCCTTGACTTCGGAGGCGATCTGGCCGGGGAGTCCGGCGACGTTGACGTGGCTCGCGTACGTGGAGGTGAGGATGCTGCCGAGAACCGCGATCCCGGTCGCTCCGCCGACTTCGCGGGAGAGGTCGTTGAGCGCGGAGCCGACGCCCTGTTGCGCGGGCGGGAGCGCCTCGGTGATCGCGCTGGTCGCCGGCGTCATCGCGGCTCCCATCCCGATTCCGAGCACGACGAGCCCGGCCGCCACGAGCAGATACGGGGTTTCGGTGCCGGCTTGGGCGATGATCGCGAGACCGGCAGCCACCAAGGCGAGGCCGCTGGAGCACACGACGCGGGTGCCGTAGCGGGCAGTGAGCGCGGGGGCGAGCCGGGAGGTCGGCACCATCACCGCGGCCACCGGGAGGACCTGCACGGCGGCGAGCAGCGGGGTGTCGCCGCGGACCAGCTGGAGGTATTGCATGCCGATGAAGGTGAAGCCGAAGAAGGCGAAGAACTGGACGAAGACCGACATGCTGCCGGTCGCCAGACGGCGATTGTGGAACACGCGCGGGTCGAGCAGCGGGTGGGACTGGCGCAGCTCCCACGCGATGAACACGCCCACGAGCACCAAGGCAAGGCCCAGGCCGACGACGGTGCGGGTGGCCAGCCACCCGTAGGTGGGCGCCTCGATCACCGAGAACACGAGCGAGACCAGCGCGGCCATCGAGATCGCGCCGCCGACGAGGTCCAGGCGGGGGGCGTCGGGGTCGGCGGACTCGGGGACGAACCGCACCGTGCCGGCCAGCGCGACGACTGCCAGCACCACGTTGAGTCCGAAGATCGACCGCCAGGAGAACACGACGAGGAGGAGGCCAGAAGCGAGCAGGCCGAGGATCGCGGCGCCGCCGCCGACCGCGGCCCAGACGCTGACCGCGCGCGTGCGCTCGGACCCGGGGAAGGTGCTCGTGATCGTCGACAGCGTGGCCGGCATCACCAGCGCCGCGCCGATGCCGAGGGTCGCGCGGAGCGCGATCAGCTCGATGGCCGAGGTGGCGGTCATGGCCACCGCCGAGCCGGCCCCGAAGATCACCAGGCCGGCGATCAAGGCGACTCGCCGGCCGTAGCGGTCGCCGAGCCCGCCGCCGGGCAACAGCAGCGACGCGAAGGCGAGTGAGTAGGCGTCGATCACCCAGGTCAGATCGGTCTGGGAGGCGTGCGTGTCGCGCGCGATGTCGGGCAGCGCGACGTTCAGGGACGCCATCGCGGCCACGACGGCGGCTAGGGCGAGGCAGACCACGGCGGTGATCACGCCGGGGCGAGTGGACTGTCGGCGGGCGGCCATCTCGGATCCTTTCGTAGAGCTGATTGCCGCGCTGAAGCTATGACCGGGACGGCGCGCTCACATCGGAGGGATCCCTAGTCGCCTCCCTGGTCGATCGCTCAGGGTGCCTTGAGCGCGCGGGCCGTCCGGACGTCTCCGGACGGGGGAGAGGGGAGCGTAGGATGGCCCGATGCTGATCGGCCGCGATCCCGAGCAGCGGTTGATCGGGGGGTTGCTCGAGGCCGCGCGCGACGGCGCGAGTCACGCGCTGTTGATCCGCGGCGAGGCCGGCATCGGCAAGACCGCGGTGCTCGACGACGCGGTCAGGAGCTCCGGTTTCCGAACCCTGCGTTGCGCCGGCGTGGAGTCGGAGTACGACCTGACGTTCGCTGGGTTGGAGCAGCTGTTCCGTCCCCTGCACGACCTGGTCGACCGCTTGCCCGCCCCGCAGGCGTCCGCGCTGCGCGGCGCGCTCGGGGTGAGCGGCGACCGCGTGGAGGACCGGCTGCTGCTCGGCCTCGCGACCCTCAACCTGCTCGCCGAAGCGACCGCGGACGGCCCGCTTCTGTGCACCATCGATGACCTCCAATGGGTCGATGGGCCATCGGCCCAGGCCTTGTTGTTCGCCGCCCGACGGCTCGGTGCCGAGGGGGTGGTGATGCTGTTCGCGGTGCGGGACGATCCGGCCAGCTGGTTCGAGGCGCCCGGGCTGGCGCAGCTGACGCTCGCGCCGCTCCCGGAAGCCGCTGCGCGCCGGGTGGTGGCCAGCGGTCGAGGTGCCCGGCTCGGCCGGGCCGCCGAGCGGCGGCTGCTCGCGCAAGCGGGGGGCAACCCGCTCGCGCTGCTCGAGCTACCCGCCCAGGACGTCGCCGGCGCTGAAGGGACCGGGGTCGAGGCGGCGTTCCGGGCTCGCGTGGTCGGGTTGCCGACGGAGACGCGGCGCCTGCTGCTCCTGGCGGCGGCCAGCGAGACCGAGGAGGCGGGAACCTGGACCGAGCTCGCGCGACTTGGGGACCTTTCGCCGACCGCGGCACGGGCGGGCGTGGACGCGGGCCTGATCGGCGATCTCGACGCGGTCGTGTTCCGCCACCCGCTCGCGCGCTCGGCGCTCTATAACGCCTCCTCGCGCGCAGAGCGGGCCGAGGCGCACCGCCGGCTGGCCACGGGCGCGACGGACCCGCTCGCTCGGGCCTCCCACCTGGCCGCGGCCGCGGATCAGCCCGACGAGGCGCTCGCGGCGGAACTCGAGACGGCGGCGGCGGCCGCAGCTCGACGGGGCGCGTTCGCGTCGGCCGCAGCTGCGCTGGCCCGCGCCGCGGACGTGTCGACCGAGGGCCGCGGTCGCGTCCGCCGGCTGGTCGCGGCCGCCCAGGCGCACCTGGACGCAGGGGAATCGGAGGCGGCGGATCGACTGGCCGACGAGGCGCTCGGAGGTGGTCCCAGCGGCTCGGACCAAGCGGCGCTCGCCGCCGTGAAAGGTGCCCTCGAGTTGCAGCGGGGAACCCCGGCCGCCGCCTACGATCTGCTCGTCGCGGCAGCGCAGGCCGTCGCCGGTGACGATCCTGCGCGCGCGCTCGAGCTTCAGGCCCACGCGATGACCCCGGCGTTCGTCGCCGGCTGGCCTGAGCGAGCGTTTCGCCAGGCGCACGAGTTCGTCGAGGAGCTGCCGCCCACCGGCAAGCCGTTCGAACCCTTTCTGCGGCTGTTTCTCAGCGTGATGGTCACCGCGGGAGCGGAGACGCGGGAGGCTGCGCGCGAGCGGCTGGTGGACGCCGTGCGGGAGGGAGCCGCGGCGGACGACATCCGGTTCATGGCCTGGGCGGGCATCGCGAGCGCCTATCTCGGAGACCTTCGTAGCGCGCGCGAGCTCTACCACCGCGCGGTGGCGTTGGCGCGTGCGGTGGGATCCTTCAACACGCTGCCGATCGCCTTGTTGGGACCGGCGAGGCTCGACGTCAACGCGGGTGCCTTCGACGAGGCCGAGGAGTCCGCCAGGGAGGGAATCGACCTTACTCAGCAGCTCGCGCAGGAGAACCTCGAGACGTGTTTCTCCGCCATCCTCGTGCGCTGCCTCGCCGCGCGCGGACAGATCGACGAGTGCCGAGAACTGGCCCACGCGATGCTGGGCCGAGCGCTCGCCCACGGGCTCGCCGTGGCCGCCGATGACGTCCGTCTCGGAATCGCCGAGCTCGAGTTATCGCTCGCCCACGGGGCCGCCGCGCGCGACATGATCGAGGCGGTCTCGCACCCCCTGCTCAAGCTCCGCGCTGCGCCGATGCTCGTCGAAGCGTCTCTGCTCACCGAGGACCCCACGCCGGCGCCGGCGACGCTCGAAGCACTCGCCGGTCTCGGCGAGCAAGGGCAGGATCCCCGCCTGCTCGGGGTCCACGCGCGGACGCGCGCACTCCTGGCCGGGCCCTCCGACCTGGCCGAGCCGCTGTTCCTCGAAGCTCTGTCTCATCAGCGCGAGTATGGGCCCGCGTTCGAACGCGCGAAGACCGAGCTCGCCTACGGCGAGTTCCTGCGTCGGGCGCAGCGCCGGACGGAGGCTCGCGCCCAGCTCCGCGACGCGCTGGCGACGTTCGAGGGCCTGAACACGCCGCTGTGGGCCGACCGCGCCCGGGCCGAACTCGAGGCTACGGGGATCACGGCGCGCAAGCGCGATCCGTCTACGCTCGACGCCCTCACGCCTCAGGAGCTGCGGATCGCGAGACTGGTGGCCGCCGGCGCCAGCAACCGCGAGGTCGCCGCACAGCTGTTCCTCAGCCGCAAGACGGTGGAGTACCACCTGAGCAAGGTGTTCATGAAGCTCGGTGTGTCCTCGCGCGTCGAGCTGGCGCACCAGCCGCTCCCGGCTGTCGCGGCCCACTAGGGAGCAGACCAGGGAGCCACCCGAGGCGACGGTGCGCACCTCGCCCTACCGTGGCCGGCGGTTCCTTCGTCAACCACGAGGTGTGCACAAAATGATTCCCCCCGACACCGATCTCGCGCCGGCCAGGCCGGCACGGCACGGCACGACTGCCTTTGATCCGCTGGCCGCGGTCGATGACCTGCTGTCCGACGTCGGCCTCTCGGCGACGGAAGCCGGGCGCATCGTGGCGTTCGCCGGCCAGGATCCGATCGTGCCCGCTAGGCACCGTCTCGGCGCCTGCATCGCGGTCCCGATGATGGCGAGCGCGGTCGCCGCTGTCGCGCTGCACCGGCGCCGCGGTGGTCCGCCACAAGATCTCGAGTTAGATCTGCGCCAAGCCGTCCACGGCATCAACCCCGCCGCGTTCTGGCATCCGACGCTGAACGGGGAGCGAGCGCCGCATCCGCTGGTGCTCGACAACCCCTTCCTGGTCGTGCCCTATCGCACGGCGGACGGCCGCTGGGTGATGGCATGTGGCGTCTACCCGCACCTCGCCGCCAGGTGGTGTCGCTTCCTGGACGTGCCTCCGGACATGGAACGGGTCGCCGCGACGGTGGCCGGCTGGGGCGCTTTGCAGTTGGAGGACGCCGCAAACGCCTCCGGGCTGCCGGCGACGGTGGTGCGCACTGCGGACGAATGGCTCGCCCACGAGCACGGGGCGCTGCTCGCCCGCCAGCCGGTCATCGGGCTCGAGCGCATCGGCGATGCGGGCGCGCGGGACGCCGGCCTGGCAGAGCGTCCGTTGGCCGGCATCCGAGTACTGTCATTCACGCACGCGGTCGCCGGCCCCACCGTCGGCCGGACGCTCGCCGAGCACGGAGCCGATGTGCTCTGCGCCACGCGACCGAACGACTACGAGCACGAGTTCATCTATGCCGAGGCGAACGTGGGCTCCCGTAGTGCCTACGTCGACCTCGCGAGTCCGACCGGGCAGGAACGAGCGGCCGGGCTGTTGGCGGACGCCGACGTCGTGGTCAACAACCACCGCAGCGGCAAGCTGGAGCGCCACGGCCTCGACCCCCGCGCCCTCGCGGAACGGTATCCGGGCATCGTCTACGTGTCGGTCACCTGTTACGGGTCCAGTGGCCCGTGGGCGGGGCGCGGAGGTTTTGACATGAATGGATCGGCTGCCTCGGGCTTGATGACGATCGAGGGAACCGAGGACGACCCCAAGCTCCCGGTCACCGGACTGATCAACGACTACATCACGGGCTACATGGGCGCCATCGGGACAATCGCCGCCCTCCTCAAGCGCGCCACCGAAGGTGGTTCATGGCACGTCACCGTCAATTTGACGAGAACGGCGATGTGGTGCGGATCGCTCGGTCTCGTCGATCCGGATCTCGCCGGCCGGGGCGAGGAGCACACGCTGCGCGAGCCCGTGCCCTACGACGCGCCAAGTCCCCTCGGAGACGTCCACATGCTCGCCCCGCCCGTGCGTTTCTCCCGTACGCCACCCTCGTGGCCTGATCCGGTTCTGGTTCCTCGGGGGTCCGGGCGCGCGGAATGGCGAGCAATGGCTAGGGTGCGGTAAGGCTCTTCACCCCACCGCGTTCCGCGGCGGCACGTCCGGCGCCGAGGTGTCAAGCTTGGCGTCGATGGAGTCGGCGTCGCTTGCCGCTCGTGCTTGGCCCGTGATCGGCCGCGAGTTCGAGCTCGCGCAGATCGCCGACGCTCGCGCGGCCGGTGCCCGGGCAGTCGTTGTGCTGGCACCGGCGGGAGTGGGGAAGTCGCGACTGGCCAGGGAGGCACTGGCGCGAGAGGAGCGCGACGGTGCTTACACCACCTGGGCCCAGGCCACGCGCAGCGCCGCCACCGTGCCGCTGGGCGCGTTCGCGGGCGTGATCCCGGCGGAGGTGCGCTCCCACGATCCGTTCGAGCTGTTGCGGCGGACCACGACGGCGATGCGCGAGCTCGCCGGCGAGCGCCGGCTGGTAGTCGGCGTCGATGACGGGCAGCTCCTCGACGCCGCTTCGGCGGCGCTGGTCTTGCATCTGGCGGCCAGTACCGCCGCCTTCGTGGTCGCGACGGTCCGCAGCGACGAGCCGTGCCAGGATGCGATCGTCTCACTGTGGAAGGACCTCGAGGCGCCGCGGCTCGAGCTGAATCGGCTGGGCGAGACCGACACCCAGCAGCTGGTGGAGGCGATGCTGGAGGGGCCGACCGAGCAACGGGTCGCGAGCTGGATGTGGGAGACGAGTGCAGGCAATCCGCTGTACGTCCGCGAGTTGGTGCTCGGCGCACTCGCGACCGGTGCCCTGGAGCGAGCCGACGGGCTGTGGCGGATGCGCGCGCCGCCGCCGATCAGCCATTCGCTGGCCGAGATCATCTCCGCGCGTCTGGCGGGCATCACCGAGCGCGAGCGAGAGACGGTCGAGCTCCTCGCCTTGGGCGAGCCACTGTTTGTGAGCGAGCTCGCCGAACTGATCGGGAGCGGGCCGCTCGCCACCGCCGAGGAGCGGGGGCTCGTCGCGATCGAAGGCGCCGGGGCGGGGGCCGAGGCGCGGCTCGCTCATCCGCTCTACGGCGAGACCGTCCGCGCGGCGCTGGGCAGGTTGCGCGCGAACCGGATCCGCGTCAGGCTGGCGACGATCGTCCAGTCGCGGCCGCGGCTCACGCCGGACGTGGCGCTGCGCGTGGCGCGGTGGCTGTTGGATGCCGGCGAGCCGGTGCCGACCGCGACGTTGCTGGACGCGGGGCGGGCCGCGAACCTGGGCGGCGACCCCGACCTGGGCGGAGAGCTGGCGCAGCAGGCGGTGCGGGCCGGTGCCGGGTTCGATGCCGCGCTCGTGCTCGCGCGCTCGCATCTAATCCGCAACCAGCCGCAGCAAGCCCATGACGTGCTCACCGCCGCCGAGAGCAGCATCGAGACGCAGCAGGCCGCCGTCGCGTATCTGGAGCACCGAATCTCGGTTCTCCACTTCGGACTGATCGGCGGCGAGGAGCTGCGCGAGCTGTTGCACCGCTGGCAGGACTGGTGGCCCGATGACGAGGCATGGCAGGCACGGCTGACCCCTTGGCGGCTGCTGGTGCTGTTGTGGGGATCCTTCGCGGAGCGGAACGCTCTCGTATCAGAGATATCGGGGCTGCTCGAGTATCGGTGGCTCGACGCGGACAGCCGCCGTCAGCTGGAGGCGATCCAGCTCGCCGCGCTCTACCACAACGGCCGCGGGCGGGAGGCCTTTGAGCTCGCCCGTAGGATCCTGCCTCGGCCGCCCCTGCGAGACGCCACCGATGAGACGATCGTGTCGGCGTACGTGAGCGGGACCGCCGAGACGGGCGAGGGGATCCACGAGCTCGAGCGGTGGGCGACCACGACGCTGAAAGACGCGATCGCGGTTGGTGATCGCGGCGCCGCCGGTCTGGCGGCGCTCGGGCTGGCCCATCGACGTCTGATCGAGGGCCGGTTCGTGGAAGCGAGCCGATGGCTGTCCGAGGCGCAGCTGCACCAGGAGCGCCACGACCCCATGGGGCTGCTCGCGATCACGTCCGGGCTACAGGCGTGGGGAGCCGCCTGCGTGCGCGACCGGGCGACCGCCGACCTCGCACTCGCCCGGTGCCGCGGCGCCGCCCGGGGCACCGATCCCCACGCGATCCAGGCGCGCGCGCTCCGGTCGGCCACCGCGTGGACGGCGATTGCGCACGGCGACGATGCCGGGGCTCGGCGCATTCTCCTCGACGGCGCCGCCGAGCTGTGGGACTTCCCGCTCTACGCGGCCCGCTTTCTTTACGAGGCGATGCGCGCGGGCGAGCCGGCGGGCGACGTCGCGGCCCCCCTGACCGCGCTCAGCGAGCGCTCGGATGCGCGGATGTTGGCCGCCAAGGCAGCCCACAGCACGCACCTCGCCGTGCGCGACGGACCCGCGCTGCTCGAAGTCGCCGAGCAGTTCGAGAAGATTGGAGCGCCCCTGTATGGATCCGAGGCGGCCGCGCAGGCGGCGCGGATCTTTCTCGACGCGGGGCGCGGCGACTCGGCGCGGCGCGCGGCGGTACGGAGCCGCGAGCTGTTCGTGGAGAACCAGGGCAAGGCGCCGCCGCTGATCGACGGTCTCGACCGCGAGGCGGTCGAGCTGACCCCGCGTGAGGCCGAGCTCGTCGAGCTCGCCCGGCTCGGCCTCTCCAACAACGAGATCGCCGATCGTTTGGTGCTCTCCAAGCGAACCGTCGAGTCGCACATGTACCACGCCGTGCAGAAGCTCGGGATTCGCGACCGGCGAGAGTTCTGAGAGCCGCCCCGCTGTAGCTGAGCTTCACCCGCGTCTCAGTGTGCGCTCGCAGCGTCTCAGTAAGTGACCGGCGACGAACCAGTGTGGCTTGCTGACGACATCTGAAGCGCCGACCGCGACATTGCCGGCAGTTACTGATCTGCCGGCACAGGGACGTCGACCGGCTCTAGCAAAGGAGCAGTCATGTTCAAATGCGGTAAGTCTCTTCGTCGTGCCGCCGTGCTGGCGGCGTTCAGCTCGGCAATGCTCGCGTCCTCCGGAATCGGTGCCGGCTCGGCGCTGGCCGACCAGTACCCGCCAGGCAGTCCGTATGGCACGCCCTACGGCCAGGTCCCGTCGGACAGCGTGCCTGGAGGCACCGTCGCCACGCTGACCAACACGGACACCGGAATGGTCGCCGACGACGCCAACAACAGCACGTCGGCGGGTACCCAGATGATCCAGTGGCCCGCCAACGGGGGCTATAACCAGAACTGGGTGTTTGTGCCCTCGACGGGCGCGAATAGCGGCTACGACGAGATTCAGGATCGCCAGAGCGGCCTGTGCCTGGATGTGTCGGGCGCGTCGACCGCGCAGGACGCCCCGGTGATTCAGTGGACCTGCACCGGCAACGCTAACCAGCAGTGGAAGGTGCAAGCCACGCAGATCTCGGGCGTCGACTTCATCCAGAACAAGAACTCGGGCGGCGATCTGGCCGTGGCCGGGGGCGAGAGCGGGACCGCGCCACAGGGTGCCGGTCTGGTTCAGGACGTCGACAACACCAACTACACCGACGCGTGGAGTGTGTCGCCGGTGAGCTATCGGATCCTCACCGATTGGGAGAACCTGATGGGCCGCGGCGCCAATCCTGCGGGGCTGTACTACTACAGCAGTCAGTACGACGCGACGCAGTGGTCGTGCGTCAGTGGCTATCACTTCAGGATGGCCTCGGCCGGCACGTACAACTCGTCCCTCAACAAGTGGACCACGCTCCCCCAGGCCGAGATCGACCAGGCCCTTTCGCCTGAGACCGCGGTCTCCTCGACCGACAATCAGATCAGCACCCAGCAGGGCTCAGATGGTGGTTGGTTCCCATGGCTGACCTATGCGAATGGGATGGACGAGACCAACCTCGCCAAGCCGATCTCGTGGACCGACGCGGAGGTCGTCTCGTCGGGCAGCAACGGGGTCTCTGATAACAACCCCGCCGCCGCGAGCGCGGGCAACGGCACGGTTGAGATCACCTACGGGTACACCACCGCCTTCCAGGGCCAGGACCTGGACGGCCAGTTGTACCTGCATTGCGATCCGGCCAGCTGAGCTAAGGCCAATCGCCGTATCGCACGGCACGGCATCACGGTTCTCGACCCGGCCCCGCTCAGCGCGGCCGGGTCGAGCGCTACGACGCCTCGGAGGTAAGCGTCACGCTGGTGGTGCGGCTCCGTTTCTGCCCGCCGGCGTGGCTGGCGGTGGCCGTGGCCTGCGCGTTCAGTGTCTTGTGCGATCGCAGCATCGCCAGCCCGGCGCTCGAGAGCTTCACGGTGAGCACCGCTTTCCCGCCGGCTGGGATCGATCCGAAGCTTGCCTTGCCGAGGGTCACCAGCTGCTGGTGGCCCGGGCGGCCTGCGACACCACGCAGGACCACGGTTCCGGTGCACGACAGCTCCTTGACGCACGCGACGCGGAGGTGGGTGAGGCCGTTCGCCGCGACGGTCGCACGCTTCGTCTCGACGACGGCGACAGCCGCCTTCGGTACGCGCAAGGTCAGCGTCTTCTGGCTGGCACGGCTGCCGTTGCAGAACGGGGAATGGCCGTTGAACGAGACCCCGAACGGCCCGAACACCGCATTGGTTGCACATCCATCCGTCTCCGTCAGCTTGACCGTGTAGGTGCCGGCCTTGGCGTACACATGGGCGATCTTCGGCCCGGCGCCCTGGGCCCGCTTCCCATCGCCGAAGCTCCAGTCGTAACGGACGATCGGCCCACCCGACGACCCGCTGGCGTCGAAGCGCGTGCTCTGCTTGGAGAGCCCGGCCGTAGCTTTGACGACCGGCACGGGTTGCTCGGCGGGGGCGATGGCTGCTCCGTTGGCCGCCGGTAGGCTCGAGGGGCCGGCGACGATCTTGTTGGTCAGGAGGTCGAAGACGGCGTCCTCACCATCGCCCGTGTCTGGGTCCTGCCCCGTGATTAGGGCACGCCTGCCGTCGGGGGTGATCGCGATGTGAATCGGCTCGAAGCCGAGCGACACGGTCCCGACGTTCGTCGACGATGCAGTGTCGATGATCGAGAGCGAGTTCGAGTCGCGATTAGCCACGTACGCCCTCGTGCCCGACGGGTTGACCATCACGCTGGTTGGCGTCGTACCCACGGTGACCGAACCCACGCCGTTGTTGCTGGGGTCGAGGACAGCCACGGTCGTCCCCCCGGCACTCGCGCCGAAGTTCGCGGCGTAAACCTTCGCGCCGCTCGGATCAATGCCAAGGTTCTCCGGCCGATTGAGGTTGCTCGAGGTGACGTCGCTGGTGTCCATGTCGGTGATGAGATTGACCACCGAGATGGAGTAGGGCGCGATCGTGTTCCCCGTGTAGGCGCGTGTGCCCGCGGTGTTCACGACGACCGCTCGCGGCTGGTCGCCGACCGGAATCGACGGCATCACGGTGTTGTTATCGGTATTGATCACGTCGAGCATGTTGGTGTTCTCATCGGTGACGTATGCGCGGGTCCCACTGGGATTGACGGCGATGTCGCCGCCGCCGACGCCCGTGATCGTCTTCACCACGGTCCGCGTGTTCAGATTGATCACACCGACTCCGTCCTCGTCGACCACGTAGGCGCGGGTGCCGGCGGGGTTGATCGCGATGTAGAACGCCGGGACGGAAAGCGTGATCGTGCCAACCCGCGCGCCCGTCGCGACGTCGACGATCGCTACCCCGGTCGCCGGGGTCCCCAGCTCGACGTCGCCGAGCGGCACGTAGGCCAGTGGGTTGGCCAGCGTCGGCGTCGCGCTCACCCCGACGAACAGCGCCGCCAACGCGACGACGATTGCCTGGCCCCAATGACGGGACAACACCTTGCGAGTCATGCGAGTTCTCCTCCGATTCTTCCGGCGACGACCTGCGCCAGAGCAAACGCACGCCCCCCCGGCTGACGAGTATCGACCTCACCCCGGTTTCGCAGCGTACCTATACCCCGGCACGAGCCAAACGATATGGGGTCCAGGCCCCATCTGGGAGAGAGTTGGGTCACAGCCGAGCGCCGCGGCTGCAAGACTGGGGCGGATGCTAAGCACGCTTATCGGTCAGATCCGCGAAGCCCATGCCTGCCCCACGCGCTCACACGGAGACTGAGGCGGCGACCGCACTGGTCGCGGTCGCGCCGCTGGCCGCGCGGTGGATCGATCGCCTGTTGGCCATGCACGATCCGCCGTTGACGACGCCGCAGTACCTCGCGCTCCGGGCCATCTCCGCCGAGCAGGTCACGGTCAACGAACTCGCGCGGCGCGCGGGGGTGTCGGGTCCGGCCGCCTCGCAGCTCCTCAACACGCTGGCGGAAGCGGGGTTGCTGGACCGCCGGACGGCCGAAGGAGACCGCCGCCGCCAGGAGCTCTCGTTGAGCGCCGACGGCCGCGCGGCGCTGGCGAGCGCCGAAGCACAGTTGGCCGGGCGGGTGGGGTCGCTGATCGGGGACCTGCCACGGCCCGAGATCGACGCGCTCGCACGGGCGTTGCCGCGCGTCGAGGCGGCGCTGTCCGGCGCCGCCCCACCACGCAGACCACCGCCGCCCCGGCCCCCACACCCACCGGACGAGCGACCGCCGCGCCACCGGCCGTGAATTAGGGGTGCCGGGTCGGTCGCGCCCGCCTGGGTGACGTAGAGTCTCCCGATGCCCACTTTTGTCCTGCGCCTGATCGCTCCGCGCCCGAACTTCGCCCAGACGCTCACCGAAGCGGAGCGCGAGGTCTTGAACCGCCACGCCGCCCATTGGCGCCCGTACGTCGAGCGGGGCGACATGGTCGTGTTCGGGCCGGTGCTGACGGACGCGGACTCGTACGGCCTCGCGGTGGTCGAGAACGACGACGAGCAGACGTTACGCGAGTTCGCCGCGCAGGACCCGGTGGTGACGACGGGGACCGCCGCCTTCGAGTTCGGGCGCATGGCCGCCGGTCACGTTCGCGATCGCTGACCCAGCGTGGCGAAGGCGCGCTGGCGCGGCGGGGCTCAGCCCGTACTCGTGGGAACGACGCGCGCGGCGGCCCGATCATCGATCGCGTCCCTGTCGGAGGGGTCGGGTGGTCCGGCCCGCGGCTGTTCGGTCGGAATGTTGAAGCTGGCGATGAACGCGACCAGCGCGATCAGCCCGATCACCGAGAGGGATGAGCGCAGCGCGTTGAGCCGGGCCGTCTCGTTCTCCTTGACGATTTCGTTCGCCGTCTGCGCCGGCACACCGGCCTTGTCGAGCGCCGCCTGAAGGTCCTTGTCCGACAGGAACGGGACGCCGCTGGCCAATTCGGTCTTTGCTTTGGACTTGAGGTCGGCGGGGACCGCAGGGTTGTTCTGGATGCCGGCGATCAGCGACGTCGTGAGCGCAGCGATCAATACCGCTCCGCTCAATGCAGTGCCGATCGAAGCCCCGAGGTTGGTCACCGTGTTTTGGAGGCCCCCCACCTCGCCGCTCTGCTCATCGGGGACCGACGACACGGTGACGCTCCCGAGCTGCGAAGCGAGCGCCCCGATCCCCAACCCGGCGAGCAGCATCGGCCAGGTCACGATCTCGGCTCCAGCGCCCGCCTCGAGGGCACCGACCATCACGACGATCCCCGCGAACAGGGCCAGAAATCCGATCCGCACCACGCGGCGCGGCGAGGCGTTCGGGAACACCTTCGGGATCCCCGCAGCAGCCAACAGCAGCGTGACCGATAGCGGCAGCAGGCGAACCCCGGTGGCGATCGCTGACAGCCCGAGCGAAACAGACAGGAACAGCGGTACGGCGAAGAACAGCCCCGATTGCACCAGATACTGGAAGAAGAACCCAGTCAGGCCGCCGCGCAACGTCCGGTGCATCAGGATCGACGGGTTGATCAGCGGCTCGGCGCCACGCGCGAGCTGGCGGTTCTCCCAGGCGAAGAACAGCCACAGCACCACCCCGCCGCCCAACATCAGCCAGATCGACGGCGACAGGCCGAGCCACTGCGGGGCGTCGGGCTTGGGCTGGACGAATCCCCACGCGCCGGCCTTGAGGATCCCGAACACCACCAGGGCCAGGCCCAGCGCCGACAGTCCAGTCCCGACAAGATCCAGCCGCGGCCGGGTTGTCGGCGGAGCGTCGGCGATCCGGCGCCCGACCGCGAGGATCGCCAACACGATGAGCACCTCTCCCACGAACACCCACCGCCAGGACGCATAGGTCGTGAACAGGCCGCCGATCAGAGGACCCGCGGCCACCGCGATCGCCCCCGCCGACGCCACCAATCCGTAGGCGCGCGGCCGCTCCGCCCGTTCAAAGTTCGATGCCACCAGCGCCACGATGGCGGGCAGGATGAGCGCCGCGCCCACCCCCTCCAGGAACGACCAACCGAACATCAGCACGGCCAGGCTCTTCGAGATCGCGGTGACGAACGATCCGCAGGCATAGATCACACACCCGATCCCGAAGGCCCGCTTGCGGCCAAGAATCTGACCGAGCTTCCCGCCGGTGATCATCAGTGACGCCATCACCAATGTGTAAAAGGTGATCGCGGTCTGAATCCCCGTGACCGTCGTCCCAACATCCTTGGCGACCGTTGCGATCGACACGTTCATCACCGAGCTGTCCAGGGTCATCAGGAACTGGCCCGAGGCAAGCGTCAACAGCACGACCTGCGAGCCGCTCGCAACGCGATCCTTCGTCTCCGCCACGCCCCGAACCTATCAGCGGTGAGCCGTCACCTAAGGGTTCGTGCGTTGTCGGGCGCGTTCGGAGAGGTCGGCGAGGCGCCGCTCGAGGAACCGCTGCTCGGGCCCGGGCTGGGTTAGCTCGAGGGCGCGGGCGTAAGCGGCGCGCGCTTCATCGGCGAGACCGAGCCGTCGCAGGACGTCCGCCCGGGTGGAGTGGTAATAGCGGTAGTTGTCGAGCTCGAGCTGGTCGAGCAGGGCGAGTGCGGCCTCTGGTCCCTCGAGTTCGGCGACGGCGATCGCGCGGTTCATCGTCACCACCGGCGAGCCGGTGATCTGCTCGAGCTTGCGGTAGAGGAGCGCGATCTCCTCCCAGTCGCGCGGCTGTCGGAGGTGGAGATCGGCGATTGCCGCCTGGACGACGTAGGGGCCACTGCCGCGGAGACCGAGCGCGCGTTCGAGCAGCCGCCGGCCCTCGTCGATCGCGTGCTGGTCCCACAGCGACCGGTCCTGGTCGTCGAGCAGGACGAGCTCGGCGCCCCTGAAGCGCGCCGCGGTGCGCGCGTGGTCGATGAGCATGAGCGCGAGCAGGGCGTGCGCTTCGGCCTCATCCGGCATCAGCTCGACGAGGGAGCGGCCGAGCCGGATCGCCTCCGCCGACAGATCGACGCGGCCGTCGCCCCAGCCCTCGTTGAAGATCAGGTAGATGACCGCGAGCACCGCGTCGAGCCGCTCGGGCAGCAGGTGGTCGGGCGGGACGGCAAACGGGATGCCGGCGTCGCGGATCTTGTGCTTGGCGCGTGTGAGGCGCTTGCTCATCGTCTCGAACGGGACGAGGAACGCACGTGCGATCTCCTCGGTTGAGAGGCCGCCGAGGGTGCGGAGCGTGAGCCCGACCTGCGCGTCGAGCGCAAGCGCTGGATGGCAGCAGGTGAAGACCAGCTCGAGCCGCTCGTCCGGGAACGTCGCCGTCTCGTCCATGGTTTCCTCCCCTTGGTCTCGCAGCTCGCGCTCCAGCTGCTCGGTCTTCGCCGCCAGTGTCCGCTCGCGCCGGATGCGGTCGATCGCACGGTGGCGAGCCGTGGTTATGAGCCACCCGGTCGGGTTGGTGGGGGCTCCGTCTCGCGGCCAGCGTTCGACGGCGGTCGCGAACGCTTCCTGGACGGCATCTTCGGCCAGCTCGATGTCGCCGATATAGCCGATGAGCGACGCCAGGACGCGGCCCCAGTCCTCGCGGAAGACCTGCTCAAGCACCGATCAGCTCGCCCTCGCGCACCGGTCGGATCTCGATCGCGCCCGAGCCGCGCAGTTGCTGCAGTTCGCCGGCTACGGCCAGCGCGCCGTCGAGGTTCTCCGCCTCGATGACGATGAGGCCACCGAGGTAGTCCTTGCTGTCCACGAAGGGTCCGTCCGTCAGCGGCGTCCGGCCCCGTTCGTAGCGCATCGTCGTTGCCGACTCGACGTCTTGCAGTCGTAGCCAGCCGCTCACGTTCGGTCGCTCCAGAACCTCGACGATCCCGGATCTGATCCGACGTCGTTCTTCGTCGGGTGTCCGACCGAGAACTTCGCTGTCGTTGTAGACCAACAGCGCGAATCTCAAGAGGTCTCCTTCCCGCATCGATGTGGGTTGCTCGCCTACCAGACGAATGGCGCGACCGCAGACGGACATCGTGCCGATTTTCTTTCCGCGGTTGTCCGTCTGGCGTGTCTCCGTCCGTCACCGAGGCAGAACCGGCCGAGCGTCGGCCACGACGAAAGGAGAAGAGATGACGAGCGAACCGGCAACGAGTCGGGCGCTGCGGTGGGTGGTTGGGCTGAGCTCGACCGCTTACTTCATGGTGGTCCTGGATTCGGTGGTGGTGATCACGGCGCTGCCGCGCATGCATCGCGACCTGCACGTGGGCGTTGCCTCACTGCAATGGACGGTTAATGCATACGGCATCGCGTTCGCGGCCGGCATCATCACCGCCGCCGCGCTGGGCGACCGCTTCGGCCGTCGCCTCGTGTTTTGCAGCGGCCTGGCCCTGTTCACGCTGGCCTCGGCGGCGTGCGCGCTCGCTCCGAACATGGCCGAGCTGATCGCCGCGCGCACCGTGCAGGGGCTCGGCGCTGCGGCCGTCCTGCCGCTTAGCCTGACGATCCTGACGACGGCATTCCCGCCCGAGAAGCGGGGGATGATCGTCGGCGTGTACGGCGGGCTGGCTGGCCTCGCCGTCGCGCTGGGGCCGATCGTCGGCGGCGCGATCACCGAAGCGATCGACTGGCACTGGATCTTCTGGATCAATGTCCCGATCGGGCTGACCGCCCTCCTCCTCAGCTCGGGGCTCCTGCCGGAGAGCCACGGCGTGCCGGGGCGGCTCGATCTCGCCGGCGTATCCCTGGTCACCGCGGGCGTCGTGGCGCTCGTGTATGCGCTCACCCGGGCCAACGACGTCGGCTGGACCAGCGCCGAGGTCCTCGGCGGCCTCACGGTCGGCTGCCTGCTGCTGGCGGCGTTTCTCTGGTGGGAGCGCCGGGCCATGGAGCCGATGGTGCCGCTGCGGCTGTTTGGGGACCAGGAGTTCGCGATCGGCAACCTCACCACGTACTTGATGTCCGGCGCCACGTTCGCCGCCGCGTTCTTCATCACGCAGGAATTCCAACTCGCCCGCGGCTATTCCCCACTCGGGACCGGACTCCGCCTGCTGCCGTTCTTCGCTACTCCGATGCTCGTTTCGCCGCTCGCCGGCGCCCTCAGTGACCGCATCGGACGCAGGCCGATCATGGTCACCGGCCTCTCGCTGCAGGCGCTCGGATTCATCTGGGTTGCCGCGCACGGCTCGATGGCAACCAGCTGGATCGAGCTGGACGCCGCTCTCCTCGTCGCCGGCATCGGCATCTCGATGGCTCTCCCGACCGTACCGACCGCCGTCCTGAGCGCGGTCGCGCCGCAGGAAATGGGCAAGGCATCCGGGATCAACTACATGGCCCAGCGCTTCGGCGCCGTGTTCGCGATCGCGATCGCCAGCGCCGTCTTCTCGGCCAACGGCCACCTCGGCAGCCCCGGGAGTGTCACCGCCGGTTTCACGCCCGCGCTGTGGGCCTGTGTCGCGTTCGCCGTCCTGGCGGCGCTGACCGCCTTTGGCATTCGCCCGCGGCGCGCCGCGGCGGTCGCTCCCGGCGAGGCCACCGACCTGCCCCTCGCCGCCTAAGGCGGCGTGACGGAATTAGCTGGTGGAGCTGGCGAGTGACTGGGCGTGGATGGCGCTGCCCGCCCGCCACGATCGTACTGGTGGTACGTGAGGGCGGGCGGGCGGCGCCAGGCGCGTCCAGGCGCCGCCAGAACGCCAGGTAATTTCGTCACGTCGCCTAAACCAACCAGCCAACCAGAAAGGACACAAAATGCCAAACATCCTGCATCGCCTCACGATCGACGCGCCGCCGGAGCGCGTGCACCAGCTCGCAGCCACGAGGGGAGGGATCCAGCAGTGGTGGACAGGCCATCCGGTCACCGGTGAAGACACGATCGGCGGGCAGCTGTCCGTTTACTTCCGCGACCTCGGTCAACCCGCCGCCGTCTTCGAAGTCGTCGAGCGCAGCCCGGAACAAATCGTCTGGCGGTGCGTCAACGGCCCCACCGACTGGATCGACACGCGGATCACCTTCGAGCCGCGGCCCAGGCCGGACGGCGGCACCACGCTCATGTTCAGCCACGAAGGGTGGAAGCAGGAGAACGAGTTCATGAACGGCTGTTCGACCAACTGGGCCGCCTACCTCATGAGCCTCAAATCCGGCGCCGAAGACCACGGCTTCAACGCCTTCCCGGGCGGCGAGGTCAGTCGCTGGGACTGAAGCGTGAAACGCGGGCGACCCGGCAGCGGGCCAGCGAGGTTCGCTGGTGTCGTGAGTGAATAATGCGACGCGAGTGTTTCGGGCTGGTGGAGCCGCGGGGATGGGGGACGAGCGATCCTCGTGAGCGCGGATTGATCAGCCAGTCGCGATGTCGTCTCGCCGCACGACCCCGATCAGGGTGCCGTCAGGTCGGGTGACGACGAGCGTACGCAAGCCGTAGGCCTCGAAGCCCTCCTCGAGTTTCGCTTCCGTCAGGTGCGGGCGGATCGTCTGCGGCCTGGGCTCCAAGACGCTATCGATCGGATCGCCATCCGAGAGCGTGTCGAGCGCCGATTTTCGGACGCGCCCGAGGACCACACCGCCCGGGCTCAAGACCAGGGCATACCCGAAGGGCGAGTCGGCGATCGCCCGCCGCACGTCACCCGTCGAGGCGTCGAGCGGGCAGGTCGCGACGTCGTGGCGGGCGAGGCTCCCGGCGGTCGGCTCGCCTGCTCGCACGCCTTCGCCGGGCAGGCCGTGGGCGAACCAATCGACCTTCCCTGGGGTGTAGTCGTGGACGCGGGTGAAGCCGAGAGTGGCGAGCCGGCACGCGGCGCGTGGACTCAAGTCTCAGAGGCCGTCCCAGCAGTAGACGACGACGTCGCGCCCCCGATCCAGCCGCTTGGCCGTTTCGGCGTTCAGCTCCGCGAGCGGCAGACTGACCGCGCCCGGGATATGGAGCTTCTCGTAGTCCCGTCTCGGCAGGACCTCGACGACCTGCGCGCCGCTCGCGACGAGTTGGTGGAGCTCGGCGATGTTGATGCTTGTCACGGTCATGTCTTCGCCTGGTGGTCTGGGAATGGTCGCAGGTCGGTGATCCTCACCAAGCGTTACCAGCTTCCGGTGGGGCGATCTTGTATCTGAGGGAGTGGTGCGCGAGGATCGCGCAATCTCGACCTAACGGCGACGAACCGGAAGCCTCGTTAGGCGCTCGAACCAGTGCGGTCATCTGAGACCACGACCGTCCCGCTCCGGTCGCCGTGTTGGGGTACGCGCGCGGGCGCTCAGGGGATCTCGCGCACCATGATCAGGTTCGTCGCTCCAGTCGTTCCCGTCCGCTGCCCGGCAGTGATCACAACTCGCGTCCCGCTTGCGAGGCTGGCGAACTCCTTCGCGGTCATAAGCGCGCGGTCGACGAGGTCGTCGACGGTGCCAGTGACGTCCATCGTCTTTGGGTAGACGCCCCATTCGAGCGCCAGCTGATTTGCGACAGTCTGGGTGTCAGGAAGCGCAATAATCGGGCGTCGGGAACGATATTTGGCGCAGGCGCGGGGCGAGCCTCCGCGCGATGTCGGCACCAGCAGCGCGGCCGCGTCGAGCTCATCCGCAAGTTCAACGGCGGCGTGCATCACCGCGGCAGCGGGCGTGTCCCGTATCTCCCGAGCCCGGCCGAGGATCTCGCGCACTTCCTCAGCTGCCTCGGCGATCTGCGACATCGACCGCACCGTCTCGACGGGATAGTCGCCCACGCTCGTTTCCGCGGAGAGCATCACCGCGGAACTCCCGTCGATAACCGCATTCGCGACGTCGGTCGCCTCGGCCCGCGTGGGCTCCGGCGCGTGGATCATCGACTCCAGCATCTGGGTAGCAGTGATAACCAGCTTTCCGCCCTGGGTGGCGCGATAGATCGTGTCCTTCTGCATCAGCGGAACGCGAGCTACCCCAGCCTCGACGCCGTAATCACCGCGAGCCACCATCACGCCGTCGGCGACGGCGAGGATCTCATCCAGATTCTCGTACGCCTCGATCTTCTCGATCTTCGCGATCGTCCGCGCGCCCGACGCATGCGCATCCAGTTGCGCGCGAAGTTGCTCGATGTCAGCCGCCGAGCGGACGAACGACAGCGCGACGTGATCGACGCCCAGCTCCGCCGCGACCGCGAGGTCCTGCAAGTCCTTGGCGGTGATCGCCGGCAGCTCGGGTCGCGCGTACGTGACGTTGATCCCCTTGCGCGGCGAAAGCTCGCCCGCCGAGAGCGCCCTGCATACCACCTCCCCAGGTCCCGACGATTCGACGATCAGCCGCGGCACACCATCGCCGATCACGATCTCCGAGTGCTCGGTCACAAGCCGCGGGAAATCAGGGAAGTCGACCAGCACCCGCTCATCACCGACACCCTCATCCGTGCTCGCAAAGGTCACGATATCCCCGGCGCGGACGACGCGCGAAGCCGTGCCAGCCGCCAACCGCAGCTTCGGTCCCTGAAGGTCGACCAACACCGCAACCGCCCGACGAGCCCGCCCGGCCGCCGCTCGAACCTCAGCGACACGACGACGCAGCTCATCGCGCGAACCGTGCGAGCAGTTCAGCCGCGCGCAGTCAATCCCCGCCGCAATCAGGGCGTCGAGCACGCCCGGAGGATCGGTGGCAGGCCCCAACGTGGCGATGATCTTTGTCCGCCGGTTGAACATCCGCCCTGACGATGCTAGCCACGCCGCCCAGCAGCCGCGATGGGGACACGATCGCCCGTGCCGACGCTACGGCTTGGTTGGATCGCTGCCCTGGCCTTGTTTGCGCTCCTCGGCGAGGACCTCTGCGCAGACCACGACGCACTCATCGCAGATGTACACACCGGGTCCCGCGATCAGTCGTTCAACCTCCACCTGGCTCTTGCCGCAAAACGAGCAGAGCAGCCCGGCCACCCCGGCGGCTCGCCGGGCGCCTCCTTGTGCGCCCGGGATCACCCGCCGCAAGCGGGGCACGCGTGTCGTGTGCAGAATCGGACAGCGAGCCAGTCCAACGCAACCACTCAGTCGTTGATGTCGAGCACCGGTGTGATGTTTGGCAACTGCTGCCCGTCCTCGGCGTGCTCGTTGGGCACCACCGCCGTGCCGACTGCGAAAAACTCGATTACGTGGCTGCCCCACCCGTGGTTGTTCTCGTGGAGTTTGACCTCCACGATCCCCAACACGCCGTCTCCGATCGCCTCAGCCTCTTTCTGCATCCGTTCCATGGCAAGCTCGCGGGCGTCATACAAGGCCTGGGTGTACTGCTCAAGCTCGACGTTCTGACCCGTCTGACGCATCGATTGCATCATCCCTCGATGAGCGACGTGGTATACGCAGTTTCCCAGGACCAAGCCCACCGGCCGCTTGCCGGTTTGCATCAGGGTCCAGAAAGCCTGCCCCGACAAATCGCTGGTAAACGGGCGTCCGTTGGGTGCGCGGTGGACCTTCCCACCTTTGTGCCTGATCGCGGTACCGACGGCGATGAACTCAGCCATGTCCGCACCCCACTCGTAACGGCCGACATCTAGGCGAACACCGACGATTCCGTCAGCATTGAGTTGGTCGGCCTCCTCCTCCATGCGGGTCATGGCCAGCTCGCGAGCGGAGTACATCGCCTGGGTCAGCACGCCCATCTCCTGGCTGGCCTTCCAGTTCGACTGCTGAAACCCGATGTGGTAGATGCTCGAGCCGACAACGAGGCCGACCGGCTCAAACCCCGCCTTCTCCACACACAGGTACTCGTTGACAGAGAGGTCAGAGGTGAACAGTCCGCGGGCGTTCATCCGCAGGCGCTCACTGGCGTGCTCGGCGAGACCTTTCGTACTGGTTGGATCGTAGGTCGACATCACATGATCTCCGAAGGGTGGTGGTTTAGGCGCCGAGGTTGATTGACATGATCGGGACACCGAGCTGGGCCGGATGAGGCTCGTGGGCGCCAAGACGGATGGCGGTGCCAAGCACGTGCATGGAGACGATGAAGAAGTGCTGGCGATATCCAGGCCGCTCAACCTCGTGATGATCGATGTTGTGCGTGAGCGTCGAGATGACGAGATCGTTCGCACCAACCTCCTCGGCCTGGCGGCGCACCTCTCTCATCGCGAGGTGACGCGCCGCGTAAACCGCTTGGGTGACCTCGGTCATCTCCTGGTTACCCCACCATGATGACCCCATCATCTGATTGCCCTGCATGCTGAGCGCCGCGGACACGACAGCGGTGTGACCGATCACCCCGCGCGTCTCGGCTCCGATACGCCGCAGTTTGTCGACGTCCTGCCCGGAGAGCGCACACATCCTCGGCCCGGCGCGACCGCCTGACGTGAGTGTCGTCTCCCGCACGGCGGTGCCGAAGACGACAAATTCGACGTTGCCCGGATCTCCGAGGAAGCTCTTGGCGGTCATCTCGATCCCGATCACGGCATCGGCCCCGGCGAACTGCGCTTCCTGGCGCAGCCGGTCGAACGAGCGCTCACGCGACAGGTTCCACGGCTCGGCGAACGACGGCATCTCGCTGATCCCGCCTCCATAGGAAGACCAGCCATAGTTCTGCCACCCGTGCTGGACGACTGAGGAGCCCATCACCTGGGCCAGTGGACTCAGCCCGGAAGCCTGAGCCAGTGCGTACTCCTTCGCGCTCAGATCGCTGGTGAACGGCGAACTTGCCGCGGCAATCGCCTTCAGGCGCTGCTCCGCCCCCAGCGGGATCCCACCGCGTCCGATGCGCTCGAGGTCGACGGCGGCGGCTTGGCGCTCGTCCTCGCTGAGCGGTGCTGCTCGTTTCCTGAATCGGACCAAGGCCCTTCCGATCATGGCACACAGCCTTCGCCTGCACGCCGCGACGACCGCTGGACGCGATCGCGGCGCCCGATGCGAACCAATCACCAGACGCGTGCTTCTATGGTCGAGACGGCGGGGCGAGTGCAATTCCCGGCAAGCGTCTGCGCGGTTGAGCCCCGATTCGGCATTTTCGATCCCCGGGCTTGCATACGCAACCGCTCCATCCCGCGCGACGCCTCGCCAGCCCTTCGTCGAGGAACGAAGCCGCTCTGCGAGCAGGGAAGGCGACTGCTCCATGCAGTCGATGACGTGTCGCACCGGCCCGCTGACCACGTCCTTGCCTCCCGTAGGACGCTTGGGAAGGCTGCGATGGCACGACCGTTGGCGGGGATTGCGTGTCTGTGTTCGCGGTCTGAAGGTCAGGTATGCAATCGTGAGGGTGTGACGTGACCAACGGCGAGCGGAGCAGCGGATGAGTGCGGGTCAGGCGGAGCATCGATTGGGCGAGAGGGTCGACGGATTGGCGAGCCGGAGCACGCTGACCGTGGTGGACGATCGCACGGGGAAGCGGTTCGAGTTGCCGATTGAGGACGGTGCGGTCCGCAGCTCGGACCTCCGGCGTGAGGCGGGTGGGCTCGCGCTGTACGACCCGGGGCTTTCGACCACCGCGGTGTGTCGCAGCGCGATCACCGACATCGATGGCGAGGCCGGGATCCTCCGGCATCGCGGCTACCGGATCGAGGCGCTGTGCGAGCGCTCGAACTTCCTCGAGCTGGCGTATCTGCTGATCAAGGGGGAGTTGCCGACCGCGGCGCAGTACGCGTCGTGGCTGCACGAGATCGGCATCCGCAAGTTCGTCCACGAGAACATCAAGGGCTTCCTCGCAGGATTCAGGTATGACGCGCGCCCGATCGCGATGGTGGCCGCATCGGTTGGCGCGCTCTCCAGCTTCTATACCGATGCCGACCAGGTGTACGACGAGGACGCCCGGGAGCGGCAGGTAGTGCGGCTGCTGGCGAAGTTTCCGACGCTGGCGGCCTTCTCCTACCGCCACCTGCAGGGACTGCCGTACGTGCATCCTGAGGATCACCTCAGCTACACGGGGAACCTGCTGTCCATGATGTTCCGGATGAGCGAGCTGCGCTACACCCCAGACCCGGTCGACGAGCGCGCGCTGGATTTGCTCCTGATGCTGCATGCCGACCACGAGCAGAACGCTTCGACGACCGCCGTGCGGGCCGTCGGGTCCACGCATGTGAATCCATACGCGGCGGTCGCCGCGGGTGTCGCCGCGCTGTCGGGGCCGATGCGCGGTGGAGCCGCCCAGGATGTGCTGGGGATGCTGAGGGGGATCGGATCGCCGAGCCAGGTGCCCGAGTTCCTCGCGCGCGTCAAGACTGGGCACGAACGGCTGCTGGGCTTTGGCCACTGGGTCTACAAGACCTACGATCCGAGAGCGCGTGTCCTTCGCCGGCAGCTCGAGCAGCTCTACGAGGACCACCGGCCCAACCCGCTGTTTACGATCGCGAACGAGCTCGAGCAGCGGGTTCTGGACGACGAGTACTTCAGCTCGCGCCGGCTGTACCCGAACCTCGACCTGTACTCCGGGCTCACGTACGAGGCGCTCGGCATCGGGCCGCCGATGTTCCCGGTGATGTTCGCGCTCGCCCGCAGCGCGGGGTGGATCGCGCAATGGGTCGAGATGGTCAAGGACCCCGAGCAGACGACGTTCAGGCCGCGTCAGCTGTACACGGGCGTGCTCGGTCGCGAGTACGTGGACGCCGACAAGCGCGGCTGACCGCGGCCGACCCCCGCGCCAAGCTGGCCAGGGTCAGCGTCCTGGGCCGCTCAGCGCGGCCACGAGCGACCCACGCGATATGCGTCCGTTGTTAGCTTGCAGGCACCGGAACAGAAGTACTTCGCGCCACACCACCGTCCCCGGCACGGCCCTGCATTCGCGAAGGCGAACTGTCCGAGGTTGCTCAGTTCATTGTGACTAGGGTCGCGGTCGTGGTGAACCTCGAGGCGTTGGATCGCGCTGCGCACGACGCAGCGCTCGCCGGACTTGTCGACCAGCAGGCGGAGTAGGCGGGCTATGACCCGCTTGCCCGCTCTACCCTTTGATTGCGGGGTAGCGGTGGTCTAGGCACCGCTCCGCTTGACGGCGACGTTCGGACAGCGGGTTCGGCGCACACGGACTTGCCGTGTTCGCAGCGGTAGGACGTTGCGGGGAATACGCTGCCGCGGATGGAAACCGATCAAATCACCATCCAGCTTCACCGCGCCGCCGCCGCCGCGCTGGTGCACGTCCTCGACTACTACATCCAGCAGGACTCGGGAACCGGCTATGGCGGCATCCTTCGAAGCCTCCAGACAACCATAATCCAGGACGGCTTCGATGGCGTGAGGCCAGGCCCGCCCGCGGGCCTGCCGGCCCACGAGCAGGAGGAATAGGTCACGCCGCGCGCCTCCGCTCGAGCAGTTCGAGCACCTTCGGGGTCGCGCGGTCGACGGGCTCAGGCCGACCAGACTGCCCCTTCGTCACCGGCTGGGGAGCTTGCCGCAGAGCGCCGCTGGGCGAGATCGAGTTGCTGGTGCCGCGTAAGCGCCGTTCCCCGGCGTATGTCCCGTCGTTTCTGGAGCCGCGTCGCTTTTCAGAGCAGGCGATCCGCCGAGATGGTGGACGCCGGCCTCAACGCGAACAACGGTTCCTCGATCAGCACGCCACTTCCGTCCCCGAGGACCGACGGACCCGGCCCGCGCGCTGGAGGACTTCATCGCGCACAAGGACCGTGCGGTGGGAGAGCGATGGCTCTGGCGGCAACGTTGTGAGGATCCCCCGGTCGGCGGCGTAGGCGCGCGCGGAGCCTTTGGGATGCCTTGATTGCGGCATCGAGAGTCGGAACCCCGGAGGCGAGTGCTCGGCCTCAGCCCCAATCGCGGATGGGGAGGAGCGACCCGCCGCGGCAATCGACCACTTTCGCGATCAAAGATCCGTGCTGGACAGCCGCAGATGGGACCGTCCGGGATGGGCGTTCCCGAAGATGACGGTCGCGCGGTCGCGGGGCGCGACCGTGTCGAGGTAGATCTTGGCTGCTGCGTGATAGCGCTTCGCAAAGAGGCGCTCGGCCGCTTGCGATCCCCCGAGCAGCTCGGCGTCTCGCTCGACGCCGCGCTGGCGGGCGACCTTGAGCGGCGTGTCGACCCAAACGCGCTCGTCCCAAAGATCGCTGATCTCCGGGCGCTGCAGGAACGTCCCGTCGACGATGAGAACCGCGTCTTCAGGCGCGCTCCGCGCCGGCTCCGCGAGGGCGGTGTCGGTCTCGAGGTCGATCACGGCGCTGCGGTAGCGCCGGTTCCCGGCTGGCCCGAGCGGCTCGAGCAGCTCGCGGGCGAGCGCGGCGAAGTCGTAGGCGTCCTCGTAATAGCCGCTGGCTGACTCTCGACCTTGCCGGTGGCGATGAGCGCGTGGATGATGAAAGCCGTCCATGGAGACGTGGATCACGGGCCGGCCAAGCTCGGGGATCGCCTCGGCGAGCTCGCGGGCGAGTGTCGACTTACCGGACGCGGTGACGCCGTCGACCGCGACGCGGGTCGGATGGCCGAGCCGTTGCCGAGTGATCCAGCGCGCAAGCCGCGCGACGGCCTGTCGGCGCGGGAGTGTCGCCGCCTGATCGCTCATCGGTGAACCGCGATGCCACCGCACCCTGGTCGCTCAACTGTGCGCGCGTGATCCGCTCGCGGGTCGAGGTGGTCGAGCAAGCGGCGAGTGTCCCACACCGCCTTGGCCAGCCAGCGCAGCCGAGATTGTCTTTCCGTGCCGCAGACGCTCACGCGCGGCCCGAGGCAGGCGTATCTTGGAGGCGATGGCTGGCGCTTGCGCGTCGGTACCGAGCGAGCTGAGGAGAGTGACCGGTGGCGACTGATCGGGCTGGGTCTGATGCGATGGTGGTTCGGGAGCAGGCGCTGTATCTGGATTCGGGTTGGGGCGTGGCGCGTGGTGAGCGTTTTGACGTGTTTGATCCGACTGATGAGCGGGTGATCGCGAGCATTCCGGCTGGTGATGAGGCGGATGCGGAGGCGGTGCTGTCGTCGGCGCGGCGGGCGCAGGCGGGGTGGGCGCGGACGCCGGCGGCGACGCGTGGCGGCTATTTGCGGGAGATGGCGGACTTGATCGATGCCAACCGCGACCGGCTGGCCGAGTTGGTGTGCGAGGAGGTCGGTAAGCCGTTGGAGCAGGCGCGCGGTGAGGTGGATTTCGCGGCGGGTTTTCTGCGTTATAACGCGGAGTGGGATCGGCGCCTGGAGGGGGAGATACTGCCGGGCGACGGCCCGGGTGAGGTGATTCATCTGTTGCGCTCACCGGTCGGTGTGGTGGTGGCGATCTGTCCGTGGAACTTCCCGTTGGCGGTGTTGTGCCGCAAGCTTGGGCCGGCGTTGGTGACTGGCAATACGGTGGTGATCAAGCCGAGCGAGATCAGTCCGTTGGCGACGCTTGAGTTTGTGCGGTTGGTCGATGAGCAGATCGGTCTGCCGGCTGGGGTGATCAATCTGGTGTGCGGAGCCGGTCAGACTGGCGAGGCGCTGGTGCGCTCGCCGTTGGCGTCGCTGGTTTCGTTCACTGGCCATGCGAACACGGGCAAGCGGGTGATGGCGACCGCGGCGGGTAATCTGACTCGGGTGTCGTTGGAGTTGGGGGGCAAGGCTCCGGCGTTGGTGTGGCGTGATGCTGATCTGGACCTTGCGGTGAGTTCGATCATTCAGGCTCGGCATGCCAATTGTGGGCAGGTGTGCACCAGCGCCGAGCGGGTGCTGGTTCATAGCGAGGTGGTGGAGGAGTTCACTGATCGGTACGTCGCGGCTGCGGAGGCGATCAAGGTCGGCTCTCCGCGCGAGGGCTCGGATATGGGGCCGATGGTCTCGCAGGCCCAGCTCGAGAAGACGACCGCGGCGCTGGAGAGCGCGATCAGCGAGGGCGCCACGGTCGTCACGGGCGGGGGCCGGCCTGACGGCGACGCGTTCGAGCAGGGGTATTGGTATGCGCCGACTGTGTTGCGCGATATCCGTCCTGAGATGCGTGTGATGCACGATGAGACGTTCGGGCCGATCACGCCGATCCTCGCGGTCGAGTCGCTCGACGAGGCGATCGGGGTGGCCAACGACTCGCGGTATGGGCTCTCGGCGTACATCTTCAGCCGCGATTACCACACGGTGATGCGGACCGTCGATGACTTGGCGTTTGGCGAGATCTACATCAACCGCACGCTTGGCGAATCGATCCACGCCCACCACGCGGGCTTCAAGGAATCCGGGATCGGCGGCGAGGACGGCAAGTGGGGCCTGCTCCGCTACACGCAGATCAAGACCGCCTACCACCACTACGGATAATCGTCCGCAGGGCTGAAGTGCTCGCAGGAAGAGTCAGAATCACCGGCGCGGCTGTGGGCGGCGCCCTAGGTCAGGCAGCTTCCGGATTCTCGGGCGTGACTAGCGCTCTACAGCTCAGACACGGCAGCGATGCTTTCGGGCAAACTTGGAGGCCGGTGATGCGATGAGCGTGATGCGTGAGACGATGGCGACGCAGCCCGAGGCGCTGCGGCGGCTGCTCGACGATCAACGAGGGCTCGAGTCTGCAGCGCAGCGGCTGGCCGGCCGGCGCGTGCTACTCGTAGGGACCGGCACGAGCTGGCACGCAGCCAATCAAGGCGCTTGGTGGTTGAGGATGGGAGGCGTCGACGCATGGGCTGTCCCGGCCGCTGATGCCGCCGCCGGCAATCCACTTCCCGGGGATGGCGACGCGCTCGTTCTGCTCAGCCACCGAGGCACCAAGCTGTTTACGTCCGAAGTGCTCGAGCGCGCCCGAGCGGCGGGAGTTCCCACGGTGGCCATTTCCAAGCAGGGCAACCCGGATGCTGACCTGGAGACGGTTCCGGAAGAGCGATCCGCCGCGTTTACGGCCAGCCATCTCGGCGCTCTGATGCGAGTTGCGCAGCTCGCCGAGCGGCTGGGCGCCTCGGTGGGGGCGCTTCACGACGTGCCCGACGCCGTCGCCCGAGAGCTCTCGGAAGGGCCGGCGGGTGTGACCCCACCTGCGCGGATGCTGGAATTCGCGGGCGTGGGAATGAACGCCTGGACGGCCGCAGAGGGCGCGCTGAAGATCAGAGAAACCGCGCTGATCGCCACCGAAGGGCTCGCGTGCGAGTCGATCCTGCACGGGCCGGCGGTCGCCCTCGGTGCCGATGACTCGCTCGTTTGTCTAGACAGCGGGACCGGATCCGAGCGCCTCAAACAACTCGCCGACGTTGCGAGAGCACAGGGAAGCGTGGTGTACGAATTCGCGCGTCCCGAGCTCGGCGAAGCCCTCTCGATTTTCCCGCTCACGGTGATCGTCCAGAAGATCGCCGCCGAAGGCGCGGAGGCACGAGGCACAAACCCCGACAGCTACGGGCGCGACCTACCCGGGCGAGACGCTGCCTGGAGCGCGATCAAGCTATAGACGACCGGCGCCTCACGAGTTCATTCGCCAGTGGGGACCCGCGCCGCATGAGCAAGCCAGTCGATCTCGTGCTGCATGAGCGACGCGACGAAGCGGTGGCACTCGCCACCTCGACGGGATCCTGACGTTCCACCGCGCCGATCGAGTCGAGCGGCGCGGCGCCGTGATGGCGCCGCGCTCGCGTCGGCTCGATAAGCGTCGTCGTGTCGGTTAGAGGGCGGGCTAGCTTGCTTGCGCTGCGTACCGCCCTGGTCCGCCCCTCGAGGATCACGGTCTTGGTCTCGAGGAACGGGTAGAGCCCCTCGGTTCCTCCCTCTCGGCCGATCCCGGACTGCTTGAAGCCGCCGAACGCGATCCCGAAGTCGGTTCTGAAGGCCTTGTGGCCGACGGTGCCCGAGCGCAGTTCGCCCGCGACCCCCTCGGTCGCTAAAGGTCGTTGGTGAACACGGAGGCGTTCAGTCCGTAGATGGTGTCGTTGGCAACGCGCACGGCGTCCCGTTCGTCGTCGGCAGGGATCACGCTCCGGACCGGTCCAAAGATCTCCTCGCGAGCGATCGTGGAGCCGTCATCGACGTTCCCGAACACGGTCGGCTCGATAAACCAGCCGCGGTCGAGGTGAGCGGGGCGCTGGCCTCCAGTCGCGAGCGTCGCACCTTGTTCAACACCCTTGCCGATATATCCAAGCACCCGGTCGCGCTGGCGTTCGGAGGCGAGCGGGCCCATCTGGGTCTCGGGATCAAACGGATCACCCACCAGTGCCTTCGAGAATGTGGCTGACAGCGCATCGAGCAGCTCGTCACACCCGGCAAGCGCTACATCGACTCGGACCTCCCCGACCCCGCCGGCCGACCGATTGACGACGTGCGCGACATCCGGGACGAAATCAGCCGCCGGACCGCGCGTCACTACCCCGTTCAGATCGTAAAGCTCTCCTCGGCTGGCGTCAGATCCCGGCCCGCGGGATTGAATGCCTGCACCAGGAATCTGTAGCGGCCCGTCTTGAGGTGGTGGTAGCTCTTGGGCGAGCTGCACGAGCTGAACGACGCCCTCGGAGCCGTGTGATTCGGCTTGGGCTGCTTGACCAGCTCGCATTGAAAACCGGTCGCGCGGCCGATCGCCTTGAACCTGAAGGTTGCCGAGCCAGCCTTGCTCGAGACCTTGTCCCCGGTGATCCGCGTGTTCGGCGGCAGCAGTGTGAAGGTGGCTGTGACCTTGCGATCGGAACCCATCGTCACCGTGCAGGCACCGTGCCCCGAGCAAGCACCGGACCAGCTCGGGGTGCGGCTCTTTTGAAGGGACGTTGGGCTTGGTCTGAGCTGACGTTGAATCCCCTGTAGTTATGGGGTTGTGGGCTGTCGCGCCGGGCTCGGGGATCGGCGTCTGGGAGCCTCGGGTGGGGTGAGTCGCCGGGGTTGAGCGGCCTGGAGTGCTCTATCCGGGGGTTCTGGGCGGGTCAGCGGCGTTGGAAGGGTCTGCGCGGGCGGAGCCGAGGACTCATATGAAGGGTGTCGAAGTCGGCGTTGTTCATGTCCAGCGTCGACCACGGAGGTGGCCAACGTGACCGCCGATCTCGACACCCGTTGCGGCGAACTTTACGCGTCGGGGGATGAAGTCCTGCCTGCCGGGCAGGGTGAGGACGACCGTGCAACCGGGCTTGGAGGTCTCGGCGATGGCTCAGCGAGCGAGTCGGTTCGAGCGTCCGGGTTCAGCGCGAGCTACGCGCAGTTTGAGTCGCTGATCGGTTTCTTGGACGGCGCGGACGCTGCCGGGCTCTCGCACGCCGAGCTCGAGGAGCGTCTTGACCGTGACGGCCGGGAGCTTTTGCGGCGGCTTTTGGATGATCACCTCGCGTTGCGGGCAGCGCGCGAGCAGCGCCTGGATGAGGTGATCGGCGATGAGGGGGTGCGGCGCGTGCGGGTCGAGGCCGGGCACGAGCGTGCCTTGGAGACAGTGTTCGGGACCGTGAGCGTCGGGCGGCTGGCGTACCGGGCGCCCGGGGTAGGGAATCTCCATCCCGCTGACGCGGCGTTGAACCTGCCGGTCGAGCGTCACTCGCACGGGCTGCGCAAGCTGTGCGCGCTGGAGAGCCCGCGCGGCAGCTTCGAAGGTGCGCTGGAAGCGATCGAGCGCCAGACCGGGGTGAGGCTCGGCAAGCGTCAGGTCGAGGAGCTCGCCGGCCTGGCGGCGATGGACTTTGAGGACTTCTACGAGAACCGCCGTCCCGTGCGCGGGAAGCCGGGCGAGCTGTTGGTGCTCTCCGCTGATGGCAAGGGGATCGTGATGCGCCCCGACGCGCTCAGGACCCGCGCCCCGGCCAGGCCACGCGCGGGCCCCGCGACCAAGCCGCGGCTCTCAGGCGAGGAGCAGCAGAACCGCAAGCGGATGGCGGAAATCGGCGCCGTCTACGACGCCAACCCGGCACCGCGCACGACAGCCGACATCCTCAGCTCGGCCGGACCACAGGACTACCAGCCCGCCCCCGGCCCGGTCGCCAAACACAAATGGCTGACCGCCAGCATTGTCAACGCCCCCGCCGAGGTCATCAAGCGGATCTTCGACGAGGCCGACAGGCGCGACCCCAACCACCGCCGCACGTGGATCGCGCTGGTCGACGGCGCCAACCACCAGATCGACCGGATCCGCTTCGAGGCTCGCAAACGGGAGGTCAAGGTCACGATCGTCGTCGACTTCGTGCACGTCCTCGAATACCTCTGGAGCGCCGCCAACTGCCTATACCCCGATCTGGACACCGAACGATGGATTCACTGCCAGGCGACCAAGATCCTCCAAGGACACGCCCGCAAGGTCGCGGGCATGATCCGCCGCACCGCCACCAAGGCCCGACTACAGGGCGCCCGGCGCAAGGGCGCCGACGACGCCGCCAACTACCTCACCAACAAAGCCCCGTACCTCGATTACCCCACCGCCCTCCGCGAGGGCTGGCCGATCGCGACCGGGATCGTCGAAGGCGCATGCCGCCATTTGGTGAAAGACCGGATGGACATCACCGGCGCCCGCTGGGGACTCGCCGGCGCCGAAGCGATCCTCAAGCTACGCGCTCTCAAAGCCAACGGTGACTTCGAGCAGTACTGGCGCTACCACCTCAACCAAGAACGACACCACGTCCACCAAGCCCGCTACGCCACCGACACGATCCCGGCCACGTGACATCAAACTCCATGCTCACTTCAGAAGAGCCGCACCGTGCGTCACGAACGCTGAAGGAGGAGTCGTGTAGAAGACCCCTTATATAATCGGAGCTGTGCGAGAGATGGGGGATCGTTGGCCCTCCAGCGTCGGCCTTCGGGGGCAGGCGCTAAACCACCCTGTGCTGCGTTGGCTGAAGACCGTCGTGGTGAGCGATAGGGAAAAGGTGCGGCATGACCGCGTCAGGTGGGGACCAGGAAGACGTTCCAGAAGCGCTCGGTCGGGGAGACCTGGTTGGGCGTGCGCTGTTGAGGCGTCGAAACTCTTTTAGATGGCATCGAAATCGGGGGCTCTGGTGCGTCCTTCGAGATGAGCCTGGCGGGTGCCCGGGTATTGGCCAGGTGGTGTCCGGCGTAGAGGCGGCGTGAGCCTGGTCTGCGGCTCTTGTACGGAACGTGAGAAGGCGAGCGTCGATACGACGACCGGGGTCGCAGGCCCCGACGGTCGCGAGAGGGAGCGTGCCGAGGCAGAAAACCGAAGGCATTGAGTACCGATGAGGCGCTCGCTGGCGGACCGGCCCGTAGTAGCCGAGAAGCCGCTGCTCGCTGGGGTGGCGGTGGAGCGAAGGAGCCGGCTCACCAGGAATGTTGTTTCGATCAACCGGGGCGAAGGCTCCGGGAGGAAGCGAGCAGAACATGCCAAGGCCTGAAGGCAAGCCGTTCGAGATTCCGAAGCTGATGGTTTGGGAGGCGTGGCGGCAGGTCAAGGCGAACAAGGGTGCCCCGGGAGTGGACGGGCAGGCGCTGGACGAGTTCGAGGCCGATCTGAAGGGAAACCTGTACAAGATCTGGAATCGGATGAGCTCGGGGTCGTACTTTCCGCCCCCGGTCAGGGCGGTGGAGGTCCCCAAGCCGCATGGCGGCGGGGTCCGTTTGTTAGGTGTGCCGACGATCGCGGACAGGGTCGCTCAAACGGTGGTGGCTACGTATTTGGGGGAGCGGGCGGAACCGCGGTTCCATCCGGACTCCTATGGCTATCGGCCGGGCAAGTCGGCCCATGACGCGGTTGGCGTATGCCAGCAGCGGTGCTGGGAGTTCAACTGGATTATCGATTTGGATGTCCAGAAGTTCTTCGATTCGGTGCCGTGGGACCTCGTTGTCAAGGCGGTCGAGGCGGTCACCGACTGCCGCTGGGTGCTGCTGTATGTGAAGCGGTGGCTCGCCGCCGCAATGCAGTATCCGGACGGCACGCTTGTGCAGCGGGACAAGGGTACTCCGCAAGGGTCGGCAGTCTCGCCGGTCCTGGTGAACCTGTTCATGCATTTCGCGTTCGATTCGTGGATGGCCCGGAACTATCCGGGTTGTCCGTTCGAGCGCTATGCCGATGATGGTGTCGTGCATTGTGTGAGCAGGAGGCAGGCAGTGTACGTGCTTGCCGGGATCGCCGCGCGGATGGAGGAGGTGGGTCTAGGGCTTCACCCGGATAAGACGCGTGTTGTCTATTGCAAGGACACCAACCGTCGGGCGGAGCAGGAGCACACCTCGTTCACCTTCCTCGGGTTCACCTTCCGACCACGGAGGACGCGAAACAAGAAAGGCGTGCAGTTCACGTCGTTCATGCCAGCGATGAGTACCGAGGCGCTGAAAGCCAAAAGCGCCAGGCTCCGCGAGCTGCGGATCCACAGGCGCACCGACCTGACGCTCGACGACCTGGCGGAGTGGCTGAACCCCATCGTCGCCGGGTGGATGAACTATTACGGCCGGTATTACCGGGCCGTGATGACTCCCCTTCTACGGCGCGTCAACATCTACATGAGGCGCTGGGCTGGGAAGAAGTATCGACGGTTGCGAACCTACAAGCGGTTCAAGCGGTGGTGGATCGGACTGCTCGCAAGAGAGCCCGGCCTGTTCGCCCAATGGCGATGGGTCCGCTCGCCCTGACGGGCCGGTGAGAAGAGCCCGGTGACGGGAGACTGTCACGCCGGGATTCCGTGGGAGCCGGGGGCTGCGATGCCCCCGGCCACCCGACCACCAGCTCGAGAAGGTGGAGCCAGGAGACGCATTTGCGCTCAAGCGCACGACTGTGCCGCTAGGGTAGCGGGCCGAACACGCAGACCCGCAGCGGATGCCGCGCGGACTGCTGGTCACGGTGCCCGCGCCGGAACCGATCTTTGAGACAGTCAGGGTGTGCGTCGGTACGCGCAAGACGCTAACCGGCTCATCACCGTTGCCGCTGGATATCGAGTTGTCAGTGGAGTCGCCGTTGTACGTCGCGACCCAGTAGTCGGTGCCGATGGCGGTCGTCGTAAACCCTGCCGACGTCGCCACCCCATTAACGAGCGGCTCGGTGTCCGTGAACTGTGGCGTGCCCGTCCCGTTCGGATTGTCGTACAAGCGGAATGTCACCGTTCCTGTGGGGCTATCCCCACCCGAAACCGTCGCTTGATCAGCGATCAAGGAACCGACGGTCGTCGACGCGGGCTTCGCGCCCGTACTGACCGCCGGCGTGGACCTGGGGGGCGCGGTGTACTCGATCGTCACCGATGCCGCGGTGCTTCCGGTCACCTCGTTGGAGAGCGCTGCGCCGACCCCATAGCTCGAGCCACCGCCGCGACCGCCGCTGCAGACGCCGCCGCCACCGCCACCGCCACCGCCACCGCCACCGGCGTAGCCGCCACCACCGCCACCGCCACTGGAATTATCGAACGCGACGGCGTCGCCGCCCGGCCCACCGGACAGACTCTCACCGGTATCCCCGACGAGGCCACCTCCGGCGCCCGCGCCGCCCGAGCCGCCGGTGCTGCCGGAGGCGCCGTGACCGCCGCCGGCGCCGCCGGTGCATAGGCCGGGGCCGCCGTTGCCGCCGCCGCCGCCGATGTCGCCAGCACCGCCGCTCCCGGAGTTGCTCAGGCCGCCGTTGCCGTCGCCGCCGGCCGCGATCACTAGTGGACTGCTTGATGGGTCAAGCAGTCCCGAGTAGCCGCCGCCACCGCCGCCGTCCTCGAAAGATTGGCCGCCGTTGGGAAACGAGCCGCCGTTGCCGCCGCCACCCGGGCTACCGCCCGCGCCACCGACCTGATCTTGGCCCCCGCTGCCAACGCCGCCCGCGACCACCCCCAGATTCTGAGTGGGGGTGACCGACACGGCCGTGTCCTCCACGGAGGCGCCAGCGCCACCAGGCTGGCCGGGGGGATCCGCCCCTCCGCCGCCCGCGCCGACCGCGATTACCTCCAACGAGCTCACACCAGAAGGAACCGCGAACGTATGGCTGCCGGCCGAGGTATACGTGCACGAAGCCGTCGACCCTGACAGCGAGAACGAACCTCCGGTGCCGCACGGAGCACTCGCGCTCGCCGACCCAACCACCATCAGCGCCCAAGCCCCGATCACCATCAGCACCGCAACCGCCCAGCCGCGCCTGCCCGGCGACAGCAAGCCAAACCTCGGCCCCGAGTGTTCAAGAACGACCGTACCAAGGGTTGGACCCTCTGACAACTGCCGCCTCGATTCCAGTGTGCCGAGTTGATCGAGCAGCAGCCGAGCCAGACGACTGACCGGTCTACCAAGAGTAACTAACTTTGCAGCGACTTCGGTCAGTTTGGTTAGTTAGTGGCGCTCGCGGGACTCCGCCAGAGGGCTCCAGGGTGCGAGCTGACGCCACGGGGATCGCGAGACGAAACGCGATACCATGGAGCGTGATCGGCCGCGCGCGGTTGCGAGGCCCGGGGTTTTGAAAGGAAGCCGGGAGACAACGGAATGGAACTGGGCAAGGTTGCTGGACGCGTACGAATCGGGGTTGCCGGAGAGGTGTTGGCGTTCGTGCGACTCTCCTACGCGCGTCAACGTCTTCGCGCGCAACAGCACCACTGGCGCGCTCACCGAGGTTCAGTGCATCGCCGAAGCGCCCGCGCCCACCGGCTGTACCGCGGGCCGGGTTATCGGCAACATGCAGGCCCTGGCCATCACCCCCGACGGAAAGCACGCGCACGGTTTCGATGGCGGGCCCAACGGGAGCCTGTCGGTGTTTGACCGCAACCTCATGAACGGGCGCCTGACGCAGAAGTCAGCTGCCGCTGGGTGTTTCTCGGACTCAGGGGCCGACAACACCGGCTCGAAGACTTGCACGGCCGGCCGGGTCCTGAGCGGCAGCTATGTCATCGTCATCAGCCCCAACGGCAACACGCTGTACGACCTCGCGGCTTCCGACGGCGGGTGCTCGAGCTTCCACATCAAATCTGACGGAACCCTGAGCCAGCTCTCGGGCACCGCTGGCTGCACCACGAATGACGGCTTTGACAACCATCGCGCCCATACGTGCTCCTTGGCTCGGCTGATGTTGAGCCCAGAGGGCGCCGGGATCTCCCCCGATGGCAGAACGCTTTACACGAGCTCGAGTCGTGGTCCCGTCGGCGGTATCGCGGCGTTCTCGCTGAACCCGGCCACCGGCGCCGCCACCCAGCTCCGCGGGCTGTCCGGATGCACCAGCACAGACGGAACCGCCGAAGGCACGGCAAACCAATGCGTCGTCGGCCGGGCCGTGACGGTGGGCTACGGGCTGTCTGTCAGCCCGGACGGACTGTCGGTGTACCAGGCCACCGAGGAGGCTGGCACGGCGGGACTCGCCATGTACTCGCGCGAGGCTGGCCCGACCTGCGCCGCGGCGAGTGCGAAAACGGCCTTCGACGCGCCAGTTAAGGTCTCGCTCTCGTGCGTCGATCGAGACGGTGATCCGGTCAGCATCCCAATCACCCACAGACCAGCCCACCGCAGCCTGTCTCGAGTCAACCCCGGTTCCGGCGTCCTCACCTCTACGCCAGCCAACGGCTTCAGCGGAACCGACGCCTTCACCTTCGACGGATCGGACGGTCTCAATTCCAGCCCGAGCGCGTCCGCGACGATCATCGTCGGCGAGTTCACGGGCGTCACGCTCGTCTCGAATACCCTGCCCCTCAAGTCGCACCATCAGGTCACACTGCAGCTAGACGAGAGCGTTGCCCTCAATGGTGCGGGACGCACCCTGGCGCCCCGCGGGAAGTTCGACGCGCGGGTGTTGTTGACGAGCCACGTCGGGCCGAGCGGGAAGTTGACGCGCACGTATCGGGTGACGGTGAAGCCGTAGTGGGCACTCGCGAGAACCGCGCAAGTGGGGCCCGGTGACCGCGCGGGTCGCACGCAATCCCCGTACTGCCTGGTTCTCGAGAGCAGACGTGTCCTCGCCGTGGCCGACGGCCGTCCTGTGGGTCGCCGCGATGGCGGCGCTTGCATTCGGCTTGACGCAACGCGGAGCGGGTCCTCAGATCGTGTCGTCCCACCCGGTTAAGGTTTCTCGCCACCTCTCTACCGGGCCCCAGAGGATCCCGAAGGGCCTCGCGCAGGCAATCCACCGGGTGCTCGGTCCGGGACCGATCGGGCTGGGCAGGGCTCCTTCGCTCTCGGGGGTCGAGAAGACCGCCTCGGGATGGCGGGCCGTCGCTCCTGAGGGGCGACTGTCAGCGACGATCTCGACCTCCGGCTCGCTGGCCGTCAAGCTCGCTGGCTCGTCGCAGGCCGGATCGCTCTACCCCCGCGCGATCGGCTGGGGGAGCCCCGCGGCCACGCTAACCCCGCTTGCCGTGAACTCGAGTTCGCTTCGCGGCGGCCGCCTCGTACAGGAGATGGGACCGCTCGCCGCGTCTTACCAGGTCACCGGTGGCGGTCTCGAACAGGACTTCTCGATCGCTCGCCCCCCGTCGGGCAACGGCCATACGGTCGCGGTCGACCTCGGCCCCGCTGCCGGCTGGCGCGTCGCCTCAGGTGGCACTGCGCTCGTGCAGCAGCGCCCGCACGGGTCGGCCGCGCTCGCCTACGGCGGCCTCACCACCCACGACGCCGGCGGAGCTCGCCAACCCTCCCGGCTGCAGATCGTGCACGGCAGGGCCCGCATCGCGATCCGCGTCTCGCCCCGCACGCACTACCCACTGACGGTCGACCCCATCTGGACCAGTACGTCCACGCCAGTGACGACGCTGACCAACTCGGGTGGCCAGGAACTGGACAGCTTGGGGTGGTCCGTCGCGATCTCGGGTGACGGGACGACCGCGGTGGTCGGCGCACCTGTCGTGAGCGGTGGTGGCGCTGCCTATGTGTTCCACGTCACCGGGGAGGGGTCGTGGTCGAGCTCCTCGACGCCCACCGCAACCCTCTCGAAGTCGGGCGGCGGTGCGGACGACCAGCTGGGAGCCTCGGTCGCGATCTCGGCTGACGGGACCACGGCTCTGGTCGGCGCACGGGGCGCGAATGTCGCGTACATCTTCCACGCGGCCGGCGAGGGGTCCTGGGCGAGTACCTCGACACCCAATGCCACCCTCAGCAACTCCGGCGGCGCGGGGCCCGACAATTTCGGTGTCTCGGTCGCGATCTCGGCTGACGGGACCACGGCTCTGGTCGGCGCATACGGGGTGAGCTCTGGCGAGGGCGCGGCGTACGTCTTCCACGCCGCCGGCGAGGGCTCCTGGTCGAGCACCTCGACTCCAACCGCCGCTCTCACTAACTCCGCCGGCGCGGCGAGCGATCTTTTCGGCTGGTCGGTCGCGATCTCGGCTGACGGGACTACCGCTCTGATCGGCGCACAGAGAGTGAGCTCGGGCGCCGGTGCCGCGTACGTCTTCCACGTTGCTGGCGGCGAGGGGTCCTGGTCGAGCACCTCGTCACCAACCGCCACCCTCACCAATTCCGCCGGCGCCGCCAACGACCAGATGGGCTTCTCGGTCGCGATCTCGGGTGACGGAACTACCGCCCTGGTCGGCGCATGGGGAGCGAACTCGAACGCTGGCGCCGCGTACGTCTTCCACGTCGTCGGGGAGGGCTCCTGGTCGAGCACCTCGACACCCACCGCCACCCTTACCAACTCCGGCGGCGCCGCCGGCGACCAGCTCGGCGCCGCGGCCGCCATCTCGGCTGACGGGACCACGGCGCTCCTCGGCGCAGGAACAGCAGCCGCCGCATACGTCTTCCACGTCGCCGGGGAGGGGTCGTGGTCGAACTCATCGAACCCCACCGCCACCCTCAGCAACTCCCTCGCCGCCGGCGCATCGGTGGCCCTCTCGGCTGACGGGGCAACGGCTCTGGTCGGCCTCGAGGGCGCGAACGGGAACACCGGCGCCGTGGACATGTACTCGGCGTCCACCGCCACCTGGACCAGTGGCTCCACGCCGACGGCGACCGCAACCAACTCCGGCGGTGCGGCGGGGGACGAGTTCGGCAACTCGGTCGCGATCTCCGCGGATGGCACGACCGCCGTGGTGGGCGCAACGGGCGTGAACTCGGGCACCGGCGCCGTCTATGTCTTCCATGTCTCCAGCCAAGGGTCGTGGTCGAGCACCTCCACCCCAGCCGCCACTCTCACCAACGCCGGCGGCACCACGGGCGACGGCTTCGGCTCCTCGGTCGCCATTTCGGCTGACGGGACGACCGTCGTGGTCGGGGCACGGAGCGTGAACTCGGGAGCCGGCGCCGCATACGTCTTTCATGTCTCTGGCCAGGCGTCGTGGTCGAGCACCTCGACCCCAGCCGCCACTCTCACCAACGGCGCCACGGGCGGCTTCTTTGGCTGGTCGGTCTCGATCTCGGCCGACGGGACGACCGCTGTGGTCGGCGCGCGGGGGGTGGACGAGAGCACTGGCGCCGCGTACGTATTCCATGTCGCCGGCGCGGGATCGTGGTCGAACTCCTCGACTCCCGCCGCCACCTTGGGCAGCTGCGGAGGGGCCGAGGCCGGCAACTCGGTCGCGATCTCCGCTGACGGTACAACCGCTGTGGTCGGCGCACCGGGCGCGAGCGATGGCGGCGACGCGTGTGTCTACCACGTCCCCGGCGCGGGCTCGTGGTCGGGCTCCCTTACGCCCGCCGCCGACCTCTCCAAATCCCCCCACGGGCAAGCCGACCAGCTCGGCTGGTCGGTCGCCATTTCGGCTGACGGGACTACCGCGCTGGTGGGCGCATTCGATGTGAGCTCGGAGACTGGCGCCGCCGACGTCTTCCACGTCGCCGGCGAGGGGTCCTGGGCGAGCACCTCGACACCCGCTGCCACCCTCACGAACTCCGGCGGCGTCGCGAACGACCAAATGGGCAGGTCGGTCGCGATTTCGGCCGACGGGACCACCGCTCTGGTCGGGGCCCAGGGCGTGAGCTCGAACATCAACCTCGGCGCCGCGTACGTCTTCCACGTCGCCGGCGAGGGGTCGTGGTCCAGCTCCTCGACGCCCACCGCCGCGCTCACCAACGACACGGGCGCCTCGGCCGGCGCGTCCGTGGCCGTCTCGGCCGACGGGACGACGGCCGCGCTCGGCGCGCCAGGCACGAATGGGAACACCGGCGCCCTCTATGTGTACTCGGCGTTCGAGCCGACCGTCACCTCGGTCAGCCCGAGCTCCGGCCCGACCGCGGGCGGCACGTCGGTGACGATCACCGGCACCAAGCTGTCGGACGCCACCGAGGTCGACTTCGGCCCCGGCCACCCCGCCAAGATCACCACCAACACCGCCACCCAGATCGTCGCGACGGCCCCCCCCGGATCGGCCGGCACCGTCGATGTCACGGCCACCATTCCGAGCGGGGCCTCACCGGCGAGCAGCGCCGATCAGTTCACCTACGCCGCGCCACCGACCGTTGGTTCGGTCAGCCCGAGCGCCGGCCCCACCGCCGGCGAGACCCAGGTGACCATCACCGGCACCAACCTGTCGGGTGCCACCGAGGTCGACTTCGGCACCGGCCATCCCGCCAACGTCACCACCGACACCGCCACCCAGATCGCCGCCACCTCTCCCAGCGGATCGGTCGGTCCCGTCGATGTCACGGTCACCACTCCGGGCGGGACCTCAGCCACGACCAGCGCCGACCAATTCAGCTACGTGCTGGCGCCAACCGTCAGCTCGGTCAGCCCGAGCGCCGGCGCCACGGCCGGCGACACCCAAGTGACCATCACCGGCACCAACCTGTCGGGCACGACCGAGGTCGACTTCGGCACCGGCCATCCCGCCAACGTCACCACCGACACCTCCGCCCGGATCGTGGTCACATCCCCATCCGGATCGGCGGGGACCGCCGACGTCACCGTCACCACTCCGGGCGGGACCTCAGCTACGAGTGCGGCCGACCAGTTCACCTACGTCGCGCCGCCGACCGTAAGCTCGATCAGCCCAAGCGCGGGCCCCACCGCAGGCGGCACGTCAGTGACCATCACCGGCACCAACCTGTCCGGCGCCACGGCGATTCGCTTCGGCACGGTGCTGGCGAAGATCAACAAGATCCTCTCCGCGACCAGCATCTCGGTGACCTCGCCTAAGGGCTCGGGGACCGTGGATCTCACCGTCACGACTGTGGGTGGGACCTCGGCCAAGAGCACCGCCGACCACTTCACCTACGTCCCCCAGCCGACCATCACCAAACTCGCGCCACGCCAAGGCCCCAAGGCCGGCGGCACGCTCGTGACTATCACCGGCATTAACCTGACGCGCGCCACCGCTGCCCACTTCGGCACGACGGCGGCGAAGATCGACAAGATCATCTCCGCCAGCCAGATCAACATAACCGCGCCCAAGGGCTCGGGAACCGTCGACATCACCGTCACGACCACCGGCGGGACCTCGGCCAAGAGCCCAACCGACCACTTCACCTACGTCCCCCGGCCGACCATCACCAAACTCGCGCCACAGCAAGGCCCCAAGGCCGGCGGCACGGCCGCCACGATCACCGGCACCAACCTAGCCAGCGCCACCGCCGTCCATTTCGGCAACGCGCGGGCCAAGATCGACAAGGTCGTCTCCGCCACCCAGATCAAGGTGACCTCGCCCAAGGGCTCAGGAACCGTCGACGTCACCGTCACCACGCCGGGCGGGACCTCAGCCAAGACCCCCGCCGACCGCTTCCTATATTGACGCCGCAAACGCGGCCTCGAGCACCCGTGAAGGATGGCGGATGTACTGGACATGCCAGCGGCGTTCGGATAGAACTCCGATCGGCAAAAAGGACGCGCCTTTCAGGGGACGAGGGGCAAGGAAACCCAACAGGAGGAGCAAGGAGTGCTATCCGAGTGCGCAGCGTCGCGATCGCTGTAATAGCTGCGGCGGCGGCCGTGCTTACAGGCGCCGCAACGAGCGCCGCCGAACCGTTCCACATCGACCCGGCCGGCGACCGGGCGCTGTCAACGCCGCCGACGACATCGTTCTGCCTTGCCAACCTCGGCATCCACTGCTAGCAGCCGTTCCAACTGACCAACGCCTACGACTTGGCGCCGCTGCAGAACGCCGGGATCGACGGCCGTGGCAAGACGATCGTGATCGTCGATTCGTTCGGCTCTCCGACGATCGCTAACGATCTGCACGTGTTCGATCAGACCTTCGGCCTGCCAGATCCGCCGAGCCTGACGATCCGCCAGAACGCCGGGCCGGTGCCGCCATTCGACCCGGCCAACAGCGAGATGACCGGCTAGGCGGATGAGACGACGCTCGACGTCGAATGGAGCCACGTGTTCGCGCCCGCCGCCAAGATCCTGCTCGAGGAGACGCCGGTCGCCGAGACCGAGGGCGTGCAGGGCTTCCCGGAGATCGTCCAGGCCGAAAACTATGTGATCGACCACCACCTCGGCGACGTCATCTCGCAGAGTTTCGGCGCGACCGAGCAGACGTTCACGAGTGCACAGTCGTTGCTCAGTCTCCGCAGCGCGTTCAAGAATGCCCGTCGGCACGACGTCACGGTGCTGGGCTCATCGGGCGATGACGGAGCGACGAATGCTGAGCTCAACGGCAGCGACCTGTACCCCGGCAAGGTCAACAGCTGGCCGTCATCCGACCCGCTCGTGACCTCGGTTGGCGGCACGATGCTCGACCTCGACGACAACGGCAACCGGCTCTCGCCCGATGTCGTTTGGAACGACTTTGTCTCGGTCGGTGGCGGCGCGAGCGGCGGTGGCCTATCGGCGATCTTCCGCCGCCCGTCGTTCCAGCACGGCGTGCGGAGCGTCGTCGGCTCCCAGCGTGGCACGCCGGACATCAGCATGAGCGCGGGGGTCGATGGGGCGGTCGTCGTGTACTTTTCCTTCGAGCCGAACAACGTTGGATTCCACCTCATCGGCGGCACCAGCGAGTCGAGTCCCGAGTTCGCAGGCATAGTGGCGATGGCCGATCAGGTGGCAAAGCACGACCTCGGCAGGATCAACTCCGACCTATATACGCTCGGGGAGCACGGCAACCCGGGGATCGTGGACGTGACATCCGGTAACAACACGTTCGGCCCGTTCACGAACAGCGACGGGACGACGCACACGGTGGTGGGCTTCGACGCGGGCCCGGGCTACGACCTCGCCAGCGGCAACGGCACGGTCGACGCCGCGCAGTTCGTACCGGCGCTCGCGCGCGCAAGCCAGAACGGCCGGAACGGCCGGTAGGCGCAGAAAGCGGAAGCAGGGCGGGCGCCCGGACGTAGGGATTTCGGGCGCCTGACTCACCACAGCGACTGGGCACCGGATCGTGTGCGCAGCGTCAGAGGCGCGGCATTAGAGTTGCGGCCACGAGGAGAGGTCGCAGGCTCATCGTCGGTGCATTGGCCCCTGTCGTGTTGGAAGTCGACTCGCCGAGCACCCACGCGGGAGCAGCCCTGCGGCGCACCGGGGGCGGACTGTTGCTTCGCGGAGGCCGCCGGGTTCGTTCGGTGCCGATGAGCGACAACGTCCGCGCCGCGCTGCTGCCCTTCTGTCGAGGCCCGGCGGGCGCCGGATTGCCGGTCCTGCGCTTCCACGATCTCCGCCATTCCTTCGGCACACAGGCCATCCGCGCCTTCAACATCTACGAGGTCCAGCGGATGATTGGCCACCGCAGCATCACGACCACCGAGCGCTACCTGCAGCTTGTTTGCGGCACCTTCACCTAGAGGCGACGACCGGAACGAACCGGTGTAGACGGCTTTGCAGAGGGTCCGGAACGGGAATTGAGCGACGCTGAGCGCGCCGCAGGCCGATGAAATGGGGCTTCTCGGTTGCGCTCAGTTTCGCTGAGGCGCGGCGGAAGTCATGAGTTTGGGGAGCGTTTGGGGAGCCTTGGTTTCGGGGTCGACACCGCAGCCGTCCGGGCCCCAGTCTTACGGCGAATTGCGGCACCGCTCCGAGCAGATCGGTCTGATCTCGTCGCTGGTCATTGGGACCGCGACAATCAGCGGGCGGCCGACCTGGATCTCAGCCGAGCCAGCGGCCGCGCCCCGCGTCCACTTTTGGGCCGCGTGTTCTGGTGCAGGTTGAACCTCGGAGAATTGTCCGATGTGGCCCGCCCGACCCGCGGCTACATGGAGAAGTACGAAGCCGTGCTGTTCGAAACTGGACGGCTTCGGCTCGTCCGGCAGCTGCTCGATGAGCCGGTCACGCAGGTGTAGTGGACCAGTCTTCAAAACTGGCAGGGCCGGGCAGAACCCGGCTTGGAAGGTTCGATTCCTTCGCCGCGTCGCTATAGGTTTCCCCTGGTATTCGGTGATATTTGAACTCTGGTGCGAGCTGTGGCGGCGGGGCTCGATGGAGGGCCAACGCAGGCCAATCTAGGCCCCGTCATTCCCCCCAGCATTCCCCCCGCCTGGGTTCCGCACGGTGGGCTCCGGACGGTGCGGCCCTGAGGGCGGCTGCGTCAGAAGGTCTTGCCATTTCAATCGCGTCGCTCGCGACGCACTACGAAGAAAGGCATTCCGGCGCTGGCGCTCGACGATGGCGATCTCGCTCGCATCGAGGAGCTTGCCGGGAAGGGTGAGCGAGCACTCAACCTGCTTGAGGGTCTGCCGGTCGGGCAGCGCGAGGCGGTGCGCGCTCACGTCCTGGAGGACCGCGGCTACCGCGAATTGGCCGGTGAGCTGGGATGTTCGGAGCAGGTCGTCCGCCAGCACGTCAGCCGGGGCCTGAGGCGGCTTCGCACTCTGATCGAGGAGCGAGAATGACCGACTACGTCACAAGCCTGGAGACGGCGCTACGCGACGCCGCTGCCCGGGAGTACCCGGTCCGCGACGAGCGTGCCGAGAGCGTCCCAGGCACGAGCCCGGGCCGCTGGGCCGCCCCGATCCGGTGGCGGGTTCGGTGTGGCGCGTGGTGGAGATCACCGCTGGCGCTGCTGCTGGTGGTTCTAGCTGGAGCGTCGACGGCCGCCGCGATCGTGGCTCTGAACTGGAACTCGGCGCCGTTGACGGGCTCGGTGCCTGGTTTGGCGGGACGGCTGCGCTTCGACATTCCTCTGACCCCGGACCGCGAGCCCGAGATGAACGACCTCTGTCGGTCAATGAGCTGTGGCGGCTCTTGCTTGCTCAGCGGCATGGTGCTTGATCGCCGAACCGCCAACCCGCATCGCTCCGAGGAGCATGGTGGCTTGCGCGGCGGAGCGGCTTTGCACGACCAGCCACGCGGGGCCGATGCGCTTGGCGAGGAGTTCTGCCGAGGGATCACTGAATACGCCCACCTGCCCAGTGGGCGTCAGACCAGGCAGAGGCGGGGCGGGCCGCCGGGGGTCTTGAGCATTGAGCAGCACGGCCGCGGAGGGAGCCTGGGACTGGCCCTTGATCGAAAACCAGCCTGCGTGCGCAACTGAACAGGGTTCCCGGGGCCACCCTTGAGCCGAGCGTGCGAATACCCTATGTGAGGCGTGGTCCGCGCGTTGGTGCTGATCATCGAGCCCGGGATGCCTGCTTGCGTCGGCGCCCGGTGGTGGGTCCTCGACTGAACGCCGTTCGCTGTTGCCTTCCGCCACTCGGGGACGTGTGGATACGCCCGCGCCCATCTCTGAGACGGCGTGATGTCGTGAACGCAGAATCGAGCGACGGACTCCGAGGCGTGCCTGATCGTTCTCAGCGCCGAGTGATCGTCGACTCGTCGTCTCTGCTACGCGAGCCGGTGGTACGTGCTGGGATCCCACGCGAGTAGCGCGAGCAATTGCACAATCGCGCTCTGGTCGAGCAGTGTCACGCCGCGACTCGAGAGGTGGAACCGATCTCGCCGATCGCGGGTTTCGTACCACGCGTAGTTGGTGTAGCTCCGAATCGCCTCGATGATCTCAGCGCGCAGTTGGGTGTCGTCTGTGGCCGCGTGGAGCAGCAGAAGGTTGCGAAAGAAGATCGCGTTGAACGCGGGTGGCTGGCGCTCATACCCGCCCCCGGCGTAGCGCCGCAGCGCCTTGCCGGCGATCGCCTCGGCGCGGGTGAGGTACATGGCGTGGGCGCCCCCGCCGCCGCGGCGCGCGAGCAGCACATTGGCGCCGACCATGCTCCCCTGGTTGTAGCTCCATATCGTTTTGTCGAGCGTGCCGTCGCCGCGCACTTTGTCCCAGAAGAGGCCGGTGGCAGGGGAGTCGCTTTCTCGGCTTGCGTCGAGCGTCGCGAGGACCCACTCGTACATCTCTTGGGCGCTGATCCGCCCGGGCCGCGCGATTTGGACGCCTTTCAGCTCGGCGAGGTGCAACCCGAGCTCGGCGTTCGGCGCGGTGGAGACCGTGTTGCGGTCCTGGTTTCGGGCCCCCGCTCCGCGGCCCTGCTCGACCCAGAACACGCCGCCGCAGTACGGAACCTCACGGCGGTCCCAGCCGCGGGCGGCGAACCGGAACAACTCCTCCGCCCGGTCAATGTAGCCGGATCCCGGACGCATACGCTCGAGCTGGACCAGTGCGAGCCCGACCCACGCGTTGTCGTCGTAGTAGCGGTCTCCCCCGACCCGCGTACCGAGCACGTCCGACGAGTACGCGGGCGGATCGCCGCTCGGGTCCCAATAGCACTTGAGCGATTCGAGGTGGTCCGCGATCGCCGCATCAGCATCAAAGCGGCCGATCCGGTCCTCTTCTACGCCGGCGAGGTCTAGCGTTGCGACCAGCGCACGCGAGAACGGCCAGAGGTGCGCGGCGGTCCCGGGCCGGTGCAGCCTGCCGTCGCGTCGATAGGGCCCTTCGCGCATCCGAAAGCCACTCTGCATCGCGTCGTAAGCACGCGCCGCTCGGGCGGCGTAGACGTCGGGTGTGGCTGTACGCCGATCTACTTCGACGCGGGGCCTGCGGAGCAGCCAGCTCAGAGGACAGCCCCGATATCCGGCAAACACACCCAGACCGAGGAGCGGTTCTGCTGCATCGCCTACAGCGTCGTCAAACCGAGACCCGTCATCACGATCGCGGTCGCTAACAGGCGGCGGTCGGTGCTGAGGGCTGCGAGCGGAACGAGCCATCCCACGTACCAGGGAACCAGCAAGCCGGCCGTGATCAGCAGCGCCACCGTCGCCCAGCCCGCACCCGTTAGCCAATCGAGCTCGCCCATCCACACGCGGCGCACGAGCCACACCAAGCAGACAACGAAGCCGGCGTCGAGGACCAGTCCCACAGCACTGCTCAGACCCCCGAGCCCGAGCAGCGTCAACAGCAACCCCGGGATGCTGTTCAAACCGCCCTGGTTCTGAATCTCCGGCAGCGTGTCCAAGAGGTGCAACGGTCCCGTGCCGAAGACGGCGAAACTGAAGACACCGAGCACCACAGCGGCAAGACCGACGCCGACAAGCACGGCCCGCCGGCCGCGAGCGCCGTCGCGCCGGCTCGCGCTCTGAGCGACGGCGAACGGCAGCAGCAGCCCGGCCGTGAGCTTCACCGCCGCGGCAGCCACGATCAACGCTCCGCTTGTCCGCTCCCTTTGCCGAAGCAGCACGTAAACGCCAGTGAGCAAGATCGCGAGCATCAGCAGATCGTTATGCCCGCCCCCGACCCCGAACACGACGATCACAGGATTAAGACCCACAACTGCCACCGCCTTGACCGGGTCCAGACCACGCAAACGGGCCGCTTTCCAGACCATCACCACGATCACGAGGCTCGATATCGCGGCGATCGCCTTGTACGCGAGCACGTTCCAGGCAATATCGAGGGGAGCGAGCAGATAACTGAGCGCCGTGAACAACGGACCGTAGGAGGTCGGGGTGCTCACCCACCGTGCCGCGATGAATGGATACGAAGGGTCCAGCGCAATCGCGTTCGGCCCGTGCAGATAAGGGTTGGCGCCGTACAGCGCCCCGATCCGGCCGTACGCCAGGTAACTGAACATGTCCGTCGACAGCAGCGGCGGCGCAAGGAACACCAGCGTGTACAGAGCCGCCACGCCGATCAGCACCGCTCGCGCCGAAAGCTGGTGGGAGGCCCGGACCGCCAACGCGTAGGAAACGAACATCAGTCCCAGCGCCGCGATCAAACCACCGAGTCCGAGGTCGACGCTGCTCTGCCCGAACGCGCCCGCGAGCCAGGCAGGCACCGGTCGCACGGACTCCGGCAACAACACCTCCGTCCCCGCCGCCGAAAGCGCAATCAACGTACCGGTCGCGACCAGGCCGGCCAATCCGAGCCAGCCCCGCCGCGCGGACAGCCATTTGTGTGGCCTCGACTTGGACCCAGGCGACGTGAACCCGAGCGGGCCGCCCCCCGATGCAGCACCGAACAGATCGCTCGCCGACGTCTCTGAGAGCATGCTCCCCAAAACGTTAGCCTCCGAGATCTCACCCCGGGTAAACGGCAAGAAGACCGGCCGCCAAAACAGTCACGAGGTCACGGCTCCTCCGACCCCCCCGAAATGAGAGCACCTCCCGGCGCCCAAGAGCGCACTCGCTGACCGCCAGTATCCACCGTTCCGATCGCAGACGGCCGATCAACGAACCTCGGCTCGTCGCCGAAAAGGCGTCACTGAGCGCGCGCTCGTACGCGATGGACGGACCGCCGCGTCCTAAACGCTGCCGAACAGGTTCACCGACCGCGAGTAGCAGGCTCGATCCGCGATGAGCCTGCATGAGACGCCGATCGTCCGCCGGTAGTCGGAGGTCCATAAGGCAGCTCCTTCGATCGAGCAGCAGTGATGACGGCGCTGCATCCGAGCACGAGCCGCGACGTGGCGCATGCGCGCCTCGCTGCTGCTCCCACGAACGAGCAGCACTCTCGCGGCGGTTCTGGCGCGGCCCCGGGGCTTCTGCTCTCGGACAGAACCGGCCGCGCCGGCGGCTCACCGGGCGGCTGCTCGTGCGCCCGGAATCACCTGCCCATCGCCGAATCCAGGGCTGGCGAGGGGCGCGCAAGATCCAGCGGCTGCCTACTCAAGTCCGTCGATCGAAAACGCCGAATCGGGCTCGACCGGTCACCCGCCTGTGGGCGAATGCACTCCCGGTCCCACGTCGCCAAACCAGGTCCGGACGCCTCCGATGTCGCCTTTGCGATTCGACGAGAAGACCGGGATCCAGGCCAAGGCGCCGACCAAGCCCGACCGGCCGCCAGAGCCCGGCAAGCCGGCACGGCGCGAACACGAGGACACCCGCAACGGCACCCAGGGCCTGTTCGGGTGCCTGAACGTGCAGGACGGTGACGTGCTCGGGATGCCGTCCAAGACCCGCAATCGCTAGGACCTGATCCGCTTCCTTGAGCACCTCGACGACGAGATCCCCGTCGTGGAGGGGCAGAAGATCGTCGCTGTCACGGACAACCTCTCCACGCGCGGCACCGAGGAAGTCGAGCGGTGGCTCGAGGACCATCCGCGGTGGAGCTATCAGTTCACCCCCAAGCACGCGTCGTGGCTCAACCAGATCGAGATCTTCTTCTCGATCCTCTGGCATCGGCTGCTCAAGCACGGCATCTTCACCAGCGAACCGACCTCGCGCAGCAGATGCTCGCGTTCGTCGAGACCTACAACCAGACCGCCAACCGTTCAGATGGACCTACACAGCGAGGTCCTCGAAGCGTAGAGAATTCAGCAACTCAATCAACTAACAGGGTGAACCACTAGCACTGGCGGCTCCAAGCGCCGGGGCGGCTACGAACACCCAATTGGTCAATGCAAGCCAGTTCACGATTAGTCGTCCTCATCCGGTTATCTCCGCCAGTCGGTCGGCAAGGATGATCCGGCCCGCCGCCTCGACCGCCGCCAGGTGGGAAAACGCCTGCGGGAAGTTGCCGAGGTGGCGGCCGGTCTCCACGTCGAACTCCTCGGCGTAGAGGCCGAGCGGAGAAGCGACCTTCGCGAGGCGTTCCATCAGGTCACGCGCCCGCTGCATCTCGCCGACGATGGCCAGCGCCGAGACCAGCCAGAAGGAACAGATTACGAACGTCCCCTCCTTCCCGGACAGGCCGTCGTCGGTTTCGTCGGTGCGGTAGCGCAGGACGAATCCGTTCTCTGTCAGCTCATCGGCGATCGCCAAAACACTCGCCTTGAGCCGCGGATCGTCGGCCGGCAGGAAGCCGAAGAGGGCGGCCAGCAGGGTCGATGCGTCGAGCGATTCTGTGTCGTAGTGCTGCCGGAGCACTCCGCGGTTGTCAACGCCGTGGCCGAGGATGTCGGCCTTGATCTCGGCGGCGGTCTCCGACCAGCCGTCGGCGAGGTCACGATCACCGCGGATCTCGGCGAGCTTCGCCGCCCGGTCCATCGCCACCCAGCACATCAGCTTTGACGAGACGTAGTGCTGCGGCTTCCCCCGGGCCTCCCAGATGCCCTGGTCGGGGTGGCGCCAGACCGCTTTGGCGCACTCCGCCTGCGACTGGATCAGCGGCCACAGGCGCCGCGGCAGCCGCTGGCTGCGGCGGGTATGCAGAAGCACCGAATCGAGCGCGGCGCCGAACACGTCGTTCTGGCGCTGATCGAAAGCGCCGTTGCCGGTACGAACCGGATGCGCGCCGGCATAGCCCGAGAGCTCGTCCAAGAGGATCTCGGTGAGATCTCGCCGGCCGTCGATCCCGTACATGATCTGCAGCGCGCCGTCTTCGCCCCGCTCGAGGTCGGCGATGAACTGCATGAACTCGTTGGCTTCCCAGTCGAGCTCGAGGAAGTGCAGCGACTGCAGCGTGAACGTCGAGTCGCGGATCCAGGTGAAGCGGTAGTCCCAGTTGCGCTCGCCGCCCGGCGTCTCGGGCAGCGAAGTGGTCAGCGCAGCGACCGTGGCGCCGGTCGGCATGTAGGTCAGTCCCTTGATCGCAAGCGCCGAGCGCTGGATCAGAGGACGCAGCTCGTGATCGGGGATTCGGGCTCGGGCCAGCCAGTGGCGCCAGAACTTGCTGGTGGCGTTGAGCCGGGCGTTAGCTTCCTCGACGTTCGCCGGCGGGGTGATCGCCTCATCCCAGGACAGCGCGCAATAGAGCTCCTCGCCCTCGCGCAGCACGTGCCGAGCTCGCACGTGATTGGTCTCGATCCCGAGCAGCATGTCGGTCTGGAGCGTCATCTTCTGACCGGCGCCCGTCACCTCGGCGCGGTGGCGATCGCTCGAGAGCGACCATTCGCCCGGCGCCCGGCCGTAGTCGAAGGCGGGCTCGCACACGAGCTCGATCTCGACGGTGCCCTCCACGCACGTGATCGCGCGCACCAGCGTGTGCTCGGCATCCTCGTCGGCCGGCGGCCGGGTGTGGGGCGTGACCGTGTCCTCGCCGTGGCGGGGCCCCATCGTGAGCGCTTCGCGCGTCGTGGCCCAACCGGAAGGCGTCTTCCACGATGTGATCAGCGTGTTCGTGCCCGGCTCATAGGTTCGCCCGCTCGGCACGTTGATCCCAAAGGGGCCGAGGCGAAAGGCGCCGGCGCCGCGGTCAAGCAGCGCCCCGAACAGGCTCGGCGAGTCAAAGCGCGGGACGCACAGCCAATCGATCGTCCCGTCCGGCGCGATCAGCGCACCGGTATGGCAATCCGACAGGAAACCGTACTCCGCGATCGGAGTGAACGGCGAAGGCGCCGCAGCGCTCTGCGGCATCGCCGCGGTCTTCCCGTTTGGCTTTGCGTCTGGCTTTTGGGCCGCCTGGCGACCGTTGGTTGTCCTACTCGCTGTGCGCTTGTTTTTGACCGTAGTACTCATGTCACCACCCAGGGTTGATGCCAACGTCCGTAACCGGAAATGACCTTCTCTGCAGCGTCGGGACCCCACGATCCCTTCGCGTACGGGTGCACCGGCGGTGGTTTCTCGACCGGCGGCGCTATCACCCGCCAGCACTGCTCGACACCGTCCTGCCGGGTGAAACGCTTGCTGTCTCCGCTCATCGCGGCGGGCAGCAGCGCCTCGTAAGTTGTCGGTCCCTCGCCTCCCTCCGACGCGAACTCCATGTCCATCGAGATCTGCTCGGGCTCGTAGGTCTCATGGCGCTGCGCGTCGACGAGCATCCGAATTCCAGTGCTGGGATCGAGCTTGACCACCAGCTGGCTGGGCTCCGGAAGGCGCGACCAGCCGACGAAGCGTGGTGTCGGCGGCCGCCGGAACACGACTCGGACCTCGGTCCGCGTGACCGGCAGCCACTTACCCGTGCGGATGAAGAAGGGCACGCCCGACCAGCGCCCGTTGTCGATCTCGAGCCGCGGCGCCGCGTAGGTCTCGGTCTGAGAATCCCCCGCCACGCCGCCAATCTCGCGATAGCCGTCGTAGTGCCCGCGGACGTAGTGCGAGGGGTCGGCTGCTGGGATCGCCCGGTAAACCGAGACGAGAGCGCGCTTGAGCACATCCGGCTCATCCGCCGAGGGTGGCTCCATCGCGGCCGCGGCGACGACCTGCATCAGGTGGCTGACCACCACGTCGCGGAGCGCCCCGACCGGATCGTAGAAGTGCCCCCGAGCCTCGACGCCAAACGACTCGGCCATCGTGATCTGCACGCTCGAGACGTAGTCGCGATTCCAGATCGGCTCGAACATCGAGTTCGCGAACCGCAGGTAGAGCACCTCTCCGAGCCCCATCTTCCCGACGAAGCGGTCGGTTCGATACAGCTGCGATTCATCGATGTACTGGTGGATCTCGTCGGCGAGCTCGCCGGGCGGAAGCGAGGTCATGGCCGAAGGGCTTCTCGACGACCACCCGCGCGGTCTTGGTGAGACCTGCCTCCGACAGCCCCTTGATCACCCTGCCGAACAGGAACGGCGGGATCTTGAGGTAGAAGACGGAGCCGTGCGCCTCGCCGATCGCGGCAGCCACCCGCTCGTAGGTATCCGCGTCGCCGAAGTCGCCGCCCAAGTACAACAGCCGCGCTGCGAAACGCTCGAACACCTCATCGTCAATCACCTCACCACAGTTCTCGATCGCTGCCCACGCATTTCCGCGGAGGTCGTCATCCGACCAGTCGTTGACTGCCACGCCGACGATCGGGCAGCTCAGCAGACCGCGTGGCTCGAGCCTGTAGAGCGAACGGAAGGTCATCACCTTGGCGAGATCGCCGGTGATCCCGAAGACCACGAACACATCGGCCACGTCGCAGCCGGCGCTGCCATGCCGAACTCCGGTAGAGCGTGGGCGAGGTGCGGTTGCAGAGGTCATGGTCGAGTCCTTTCGGCGCGGTCCGTTACGACATGGCCTGCGCCATCTGGCACCTACGCCGCGCCGGCGGCACGTGTGGCGGGGCGCTCGGTCGGTGCGATGAATGCCCCGAAGGTCGACAGGAGCGGGAACAAGAATCCGATCCAAACAGCCAGAAAAGTCCCCCGCGGAACGTCGCCAGGCTAAGGTAGACCCAGCACGCCACGTACAAAATCGCGCGCAGAATCCAGAGAACGGTCATGAGTTCGCGGTCCCTTCGAATCGGTGCCAGGTCGTCGTCGTCGACTCTGGCTGGTTGCGTGTCTCGATGACGAGGCGGTGATGTTCGAGCTCCAGCATGCCGGACTGTCGCCGCGATTTGGGCGGGTTTCGCCCAACATCACCGGGGTGATTCGTGAGCTCAAGGCGCGCACCTACGCGAGTACGAGCAGCGCGTGAGCGTGACCAACGGTGGGTCAGGGCGAGCGTCGCAGCCGCTCGCCCTGCAGCGCTTCTCGCTCGGCGTCGCCGAGGCGCGCGTTAGCGGCTACCGCCGGCGCCAGCGCGAGGTGCGCCGGCGAAGTAACCCAACAGTCCGCTAGGAATCGCTGCCGTGCGAAGCTGATTGCCTCACGAGCCCACCACACGCGCTTTCGCGTAGACCTTGTTCGGCTCCACCAGCGTGAGTAACCCTGGGCTGCCGACGTCGCCGTCGGGAACGTCGGCAGCATCCGGTCCTTTCCACAGCCTCGCCCGCGATCGGACGAGATCCGTCGAGGTCACCGGCGAAGAAGACCGCCTGCGACAGGATCCGCAAGATGCCGACGCTCAGACCGTCCGCCCCCCGCCCTAGCGGCCGCGACCGCACGGCGAGTGTGCTCGACCGCCGCAGCGGCGTTGTCGCGCTCGAGCAGCTCCGCGCCGATGACTTCCACGACTGCCTCGAAGCCACGTGAGCACACGCGACTTACCACCCGCGCTTCGGGGTGACTACCAGCGTTGCGCTGGCTTGTTTGGGACGGCTTAGAAAGCTGATAGGGGTGGCTGCCTCCGACGGGCACACGTGCTGGCTTGTTTGCACGTCCTCGCACGCTCTGTCACGGTCAGCGCGCCGTGGGTGACAGAGAGGCGCGGATCGGAACTGCATTGCGCAGAATGGCCGAGGACCTGGTGGCGGCGCGACGTCGCGTGGCGGATCTGGAACGCGAGAACCGGCGATTGAGGGCACGGCTCGCGAGTGTCGAGCGCCCCGAGGATGTGATGCAGTCGTCGCGCTCCCCCAGGCAGGAGCCCAGCCGAACCTGAGTGTTCGGCGGAAGCGAAGCGCTGGCGCGGCTAGGGCGACAAGCTGCTCGGCGTCTTCACCGCTCATAGCCGGACCGCTGCGTGGCGGGAGGCGGCACGCTGCTGAAGACGCTGCGATCCTCGGAGCCGGAATGTGCGGTGGGACCAACTCGCTGCGCCGCGGCGTCCGCGACAGGGATGTTCGCCCGGACTGTCGTACCCCGTCCCGGCGTCGACTTGACCACCAGGTTCCCTCCGTGCGCGGCGATCCGCTCTGACACGTTCGCTAGCCCGTGACCCGCGTGGCGGGCCGATTCGACGTCGAAGCCGGTACCGTCGTCGACGATCTCGAAGAAGAGTCGGCCATCGTGCTCCCACAGCCGAAACACAGCGGTCGCACGCAACCCGGCGTGCTTGTGGACGTTCTGGAGACTTTCCGCGCAGCAGAAGTAAACGGCGGCCTCGACCTCTTCGGAGTAGCGGCCGATCGCGCCTGCCTCGACCTTTACCCGTGAAACCGACCGCCGCACGAGGGTGACCAGGGCCGCCTCGAGTCCCAAGTCGCGAAGCACAAGTGGGTAGAGGCCATGGGCGAGGTCGCGGAGCTCCTCCAGAATCTCGTCCAGCTCTTTGCCCACCTCGTCGAGTCGCGCTACGCCCTCCGGATCCGCGACCTCGCGGGCCAGGCCAACTTTGATGATCAGCGCGACCAGATGTTGCTGCGCCCCGTCATGGAGGTCCCGCTCAACCTTCCGGCGCTCAGCCTCGCCCACGCTCGCGATGCGTGAACGCATCGCGTGCAGCTCCGTGGTCGTTGAGCGGAGCTCGTCGGTCAAGCGACCGTTCTCAATCGCCAGCAGCAGCGCCTGACCCGCAGCTGCGACGAGCTCCGGGTCGGTGTCCAAAGCGGCGTCGTGCAAGATCACGGCCACGGTCTCGCCGTTCTGCGTGACCGGAGACGACGACTGCCCGGGCGGAGGCGTGGAAGCAATAGGCATGCCGCTCGAGTCGACAAAACCGCCTCCCCGCTCGAGACGGAACCCGAGCTCGAGCGACGGATCATCGAGTGCATCGGCCAGCGTCGCGCGCAGCTGAGCGGCGCTCGGGCCCTCGATCAGGCGGGAGACGATCATTTTTAACGCCGCCGCGGCGAAGAACGTGCTCACCACGACCGAAAGCAGAAATCCGTATGGCACGGCGCCGATACCGATGGTGCCCAGCCAGCTCAGCTTCGGGAGCGCGCCCGGATCCACGTGCACGAGCTGGAGACGGGCTGCGTAGAAGACCAGGATCGGAGCGAGGGCGATCAGAACCGGGACGTAGACAGGTAAGAGTGCCCGCCTCCGCGGCTTCGTCGCCGTCATTAGCCGGTAGATTAGGTAGACGCAGATTGCGGACCGGATCGCTAACCGGACGTAGGTCGCGGTCTCGCTGCTAAGAAGGCCCTCGGCGACCGTGGGCCGATCGGCGATCATAAAGGCGTTCGCGGGACACGCAGCGTTGCAGCCGGCCTGCGGAAAATTGCCAGAGATAATCGGCGAGAAAAGGAGCGAGGGGACGTACGACACCAGTCGTTCGAGCGCCGTCGCGCCGAGCAGGGACCATCCGACGCGACTCTTGATACGACCCTCCGGGAACGCGAAGACGACGTAAAACACGAGAAGAACAAACAGCCAATCGGCCAACACACCGATCCCGTGGAGCTGCGGCTGGTTCGCTCCCTGCAGCGACATCACGACCGTGCAGACCGCGACCGCGAGAATGGCGAGACCGAGTCGATTGCCAGGGCGTCGAACCAGCCAATAGACCGCCGCACCGAACCATCCCACGACCGTTACAGCCAGCCACAGGCCGAACCCAGTCGGATCGACGAGATGGTCGCTCGTCGCGACGAGCAGACCCGCTCCGATCGCGAGGAGAAGCCCTCCGAGCGCAAACGCGATCAGAATCCCGCGTCGAGCCGACCTCGTCGAGACGAGCCCGGCCGAAGCGACCCGATGCTCTTCGGCCGCCGTTGACACACCGACCTTCCGTCTTTCAGGGCGAATACGTATTTTGCCATGGGAGACCGGGTTTATCTAGTCAACGCCGTCGCGACGCGGCGGACGCCCCGGCAGCAGGCCCTGTCCTGAGATGGTGTCTCCGCGCGTGAAAGCGACGTGCGTGCGTGTCGATCTTGAAGACGCGACGACAGCCAAGGGTCGGGAGGTCGAAAATGCTTCTCGCGTCATCGGGTTGGTGGGTTGATGCGGTCATCTTCCTTGGTTGACTGGCCCGCCGCCTTTGGTCCATTTCTATTGAGGGACCGGCACGTCGGTAGGGCCCGCCGGGGGTGGTTCCTCTCACGTCGGTCGCTCTGTGCAAGTGGCCTAGTTTTCGACAGGCTGTGACAGCACGCCGAGGCCCCGCGGCTGCGGGCTAGCTCCGCGCGGTTCGTGGTCATTTCGCGCCGTCATTGCGGAGGGCCGGAGACTTCGGGCTGGGTTCACAGGCCGCGCTGCGTCAGGGAGCCCTGCTGAGGGTTCGGGTCACTTCCGCTGCTCTGAGGCGATCGTTTGCCGGGGTTCTGCAAGCGCTCGGCTGCGCAGCGTCGACCGGCCTGCGCGCAGCATGTTCGGTGACGAGACCGCTCTCTCAGCTTGGGCATTGCGCAGCCTCCGCGAGCTGCTGCCCAACTCGGACCTCCTCCTGTTCTCGGCCGGACATCACGTTGCGGGGAGGCCACCCATCATGTCGGTGAGGACGCCAAGCCACCGACAGCTGCGGCATCGCCACGGCGGTCAGTTTCTTGATGCGTTCGCCGGGAGCCGCGTGGCCCTGGATGTGGTCGTAGTCATTAGCCCTCCAATCTTTGCCGAGGGGCCTGCGCGAGCACGCGCCTACACGCCACCTGTGGCGGCGCGTGACGCGGCGCGTTCGGTCGGGGCGATCAGCGCCCCGATGATCCAGAGGATGGGAATGAAGAAACCGATCCAGAACATCCAGTAGTGCCCGTTGCGGAACGTTGCCAGGCCGAAGTAGGCCCAGAGCGCTATGTAGACGATGCCCAGGAGAATCCAGAGAAGGGTCATGTGGGTCCCTTCTAATTTTGCGCCAGGGTCGTGGTCGACGACCCTGGCTGGTTGGTTATGCGGCGGCGCACCAGCCTGCGCGTCCTCGGTATCAAGCCGGTGAGGCTGTGCAGGGTCAGTCCCAGGCCGGCGATCCGCTCGAGCGGCCCATGGAGGTGCGACGAGCCGACGGTCGGGCCGGTGATCTCCGTCCTACCGTCGTGGGCAGAGACCGTCATTCCGTACAAGGCGGACGCGTAACGCGGCGCGAGCTCTTCCTCGACGACGACGCGGTAGCAGTGCGCTGGCATTCGAGTCGCAGCATGCCCGACTGCTGCCGCGCTTGGGGTGGTTGCGGTCCAGGATCACCCGGGTGATTCGGTTCACTCGAGCAGGCCAACCCGGATCGCCGTCGACCATGTCAGGCGGACGTGCCCCGGGAGCATCCGAGTCGCACCCGAGAGGACGCCAGGTTGGGCTGACCGGCACGGCTTGGCGCGGTCTGCCCGCGCGATCGGAGCTCACCCTGTCACTGCCGCTCAGTTCACCTGGGTGAGCATGAATCACCCGGGTGAACGTTAAGCCGGACCGAAGACATGCCGAGTATTTGCTGGGAAGATCCTCGCGGGTCGAAAGATCAGGGCCTCGGCGGAGTCCCAGCATTGGAGAATCCGCAATCCCGACATGGAGCGAAAGTGACCAAACGCGAAACTGCGGAACGAACCGATGATGAGCTGACCCTCGAGGCGAGCCCACCCTGTCCCAAGCTCGCTGACGTGTGCCGAGACGTTGACGCGGCTCACGATCGCCGCGCCGTGCGATCGCCGGTGCTGTCGATCAGCGACTTTCCACCGATGAAGGCGCCGCCGGCACAAGCGCCCGCTGCGGTCACGTTGGCCGACGAACGGCGACAGGTGCAGCGTGATCTGCACGACGGGGTCCAGAACGAGCTGGTGGCGCTGGTCGTCAAGCTCGCACTCGCACTGCAGGATGCCCGAATCCCACCCGCGCTCGCGAAAACGCTCGCCGGGCTGAAAGCTAGTGCACAGGCGGCACTCGACACGGTGCGCGACATCGTCAGCGGGATCTATCCTCCGCAGCTCGCCGACTTCGGCCTCGTGAGAGCGTTGCGCGCGCAGGCGGCGCGCGGCCCGGTCGACGCGAGCCTCGAACGGGCCGCGCCTCGCGGTATCGCAGAAGCCCAGGCGGCTGTCTACTTCGCCTGCTTCGAGGCGATCCAGGACGTCGCAACGCACGCGGGTCGCGCCGCGCAGATCAAGCTCGGCTTGCATCACAGCCATGGAACGCTGGCCGTGGGCATCGCGGACGACGGTCGAGGGTTTGACCCGGCACAGACCCCCGACGGCGCGGGTCTGAGAAACATCCGCGAGCGTGTCCAACCGCTTGATCGCACGCTCAGGCTTACCTCCACACCCAGACACGGCACAGTCCCGACCATCTCGCCGTCTGGACCTCCGGGTCAGATGCATACCAACGGTGACGACGCGCCCGACGTCCTCCGGGAGATGCGCGGCGGCCTCGTTGTGGATCACGCGATCGCTCGCAGCCGGGACGGCTGATGTGAGCGAGGCCGAGAATCGCCAGGCTGACGTTGTCGAGCACTCGTCGGTGGATAGTCTTGGAAAGGTTCCGCTGACTGCGCGCCTGCTGCTCCATGACTCGCTGACTGCGCGCAGGGCCGCCGGGATCATCGCCGTGTTCACGGTGGTGATCACGGTCGCGGGCGGGGTCTTGGAGAGGTTTCTCGACCATCAGGAGTATCCGACGATCGGCAAGGGTCTTTGGTTGGCGCTGCAGACGGTCACCACGGTGGGGTATGGCGACGTCACGCCAAAGCAGGCTTCCGGCCGGTTCATCGCCACGGTCGTGATGCTGACCGGGATCGGCTTCCTCGCGGTGGTCACCGCATCGGTCACCGCCTCGTTGGTTGAGAGCAGCCGACGACGCTTCGCCGCACAATCCGAGTCGGACGATGCCAGGCGGCTCGACGGGATCGACCGACGATTGGCGAGGATCGAAGCGGCACTAAATCAGCCGTCGCCTGAGAGGTCGCCCGATGCCTCCGGCTGACGAGGGCACCCCGACCGGGCCCGGGACGAGCGGGGACCCGGACATGACGCCGCCGGCGAGCCAGCCGGCCCGACGGAGCCGTGTCAGACGAGCGTTCTCCGGGTCGCGTGACCTGTGGCGGGTCGTCTATCGCGACCCCGAGCACGTCCCCGAGCGACTGACGCTGTACACGGCCAATCGGCTCGGCGATGCGTCGCGGGAGTGGGCTCAGTCGGTGCGGAGTTCTCACCCCGATACCCCGGTTGCCAAGATCGCTGAAGAGTTGCGTACGCAGTCGGCGCAAGTCGCGCGGATCGATGGTGCGATCTCCGGAACTCCCTTCTTCATCGCACTCGTGCCCGGTTACCTCACGTATCTGCAGCAGGAGATGCGCATGACGCTGCGCACCGCCGCGCTCTACGGCCGCGACCCTCGGGAGCTGCGCACCTCGGCGGAGATGCTCGCGCTGCGCGGCGTGCACCCCGACGTCGAGGCCGCTGAGACCGCGCTGAGCTCGGTCCGCGACACGGGGACCCCCGACCGTCCGGCTCAGCGGCGATCCTGGCGCACCTGGGTTCATAGCGTCTACCTGCTGCTGATCTTCGGCGGCTTCATGTCTCCCTCGGTCGCCGAAGAAGACACCGGCGCACGTGGCAAGGTCAGGGCGGTGTTCGGTGTCGCACTGGGCGCGGGGATCTGGGTGACTACCTGGGTGCTCCCCCTCACGTTCATGATCGTGATGGCCTGGGGCTGTGAGACGCACGCGCGCCAGCTCGGCCGCAGAACGCTCCTGTACTACGACGGCGAGGCCGACAACGTGCTCGAGGCGATCAAGGCTGCCGATGCGCGGAGCGACCGCGGCCATGACAAGCGGGCGATCGCCCGAGCCGGGGCCCTGTTCCTTTCCGTCGCGATCCCGATCGGCTTCATTGGCTACGCCCAGCACATTCGCCACACCGCGGGGATCAACTGGCTCAGTGCGCTTGCCGTGCTCGTCGCGCTCTCGTTGGTGATCGCAACTGCCGTCATCTCGAGCCGGAGGTAGGCAGACCCGTGGTCATGGCATGCTCGCAGACCAACGGCGCCCCAGTCGATCGCGCTGCTGTGGGTGAACCTCCCCCGTCGCCCGCCGAGGATCGCCGTTCGGCCGCTTTCTCCGCCCGCGTCCGTTCGCGAGTGCAGGCGATCGAGGAGAATGACGAGGCCAAGGTCGAGGAGGCGATTCTCTGGCTGAGCCGCTCGCGCCGCGTGTTCGCGCCGCTCGCGTTCGCGATCAGCGCGTTCGTGATGCTGTACGACGGGCTCGGGCTGCTCGTGTCCAACTGGCGGCTCACGCTCGTGCAGATTCTTCCTGCGATGTGGATCTGGCTGGCGATGTTCGACCTCAAGGCCCACACCCTGCACGGGAAGTCGTTCAACGTGCTGCGCGGCCCGGTCCGCATCCCGATTGGGCTTGCCATCGCAGCGCTCACCGTGGCGAGCTACTTCCTCAACGCTGTGTTCGCGTTCGCGATCTCGCAACCGGGCCGCGCCGAGATCCGACTGGCCGTGGCAAGAGCGCGTCGGCATTGGGTGCCGATCGTGCTTTCCGGAGCCATCACGGGTGTGCTGCTTGCTTTCTCAACCACCCTCGTGACTCGCTGGGGTCGGCCCTGGTTCACGCTTTCGCTGGGAATCATCGTCGGCGTGATGATGGTCAGCTACGTCGCGGTACCCGCGAGGCTGATCGGGGCAGCGAAGCGGAAGCAGTCAAGGCGCGACAAGCTGTCCGCGAGCGTGGTCGGTGGGCTCTGAGCGCGACCGTGTGCACGCCGCCGTACGTCCTCGGAAGGCTGGGGATCCTGATGCTCGGATCCAGCCTTCTGTTAATCTCCGGGATCTTCGTCCTCGCCCCGAGGGTCACCTGCAAGCCGGCGCGACCGGAGCGGTCAGGGCGATCAAGATGAGCGCGACCCTCACGAGAGCCGGTCATCCGAGTCCCCGGGCCACCGAGCAATCCTGAACGGGCTGGAGAAACGCGCGATGGATCACACGTCGATCGACATCTACTTGGTAATCGATACCTTCCTGCTCCTGCTGATCGGGATCGGACCAAAGATCGCGCTCGTGCCGTTCTTAGAGGTGACCGCCGCGATGGACGGCGCAACGAAGGCGCTCATCGTCCGCAAGATGCTCGTCACGGCCGGCGTGACTGCGGTCATCCTCGTCGGCCTGGGCGAGCTATTGGCAAGGCTGCTCCATTTCTCGACGGGATCGCTCTCGATTGCCGGCGGCATCATCCTTGTGATCATCGCCGTCACGATGGTCCTCGGCTCTGGTGATTCGCAGCCCAGTGCAGCCGCAACGGGAAGGGACCCAATGCGGATCGCGGTGTTCCCACTCGCGATCCCCTACCTGCTGAACCCCGCCGGAATCGTCACGCTCGTGACCATCTCGGCCGAATCAAACTCGGTCGCCGTGTTCGCAATGGTGCTCGGACTGCTCGCGCTCGTGCTTGCCCTCGATGTGGCTGTGTTTCGATGGGCTAACCGCGTGAGTGACCACCTCGACGAGAGCCGCATGCTCGTCACCGAGAAGATCTTCGGCTTCCTGCTAGCCGCACTCGCGGTCCAACTGATGCTCGACGGCCTCGACAGCCTCGGCCTGATCCACCTGGCAAGCCACTGACCGACCAGCGCGCCACCTCTCGCGACCGCACGTAGTCACGGTGATGCGATCCCAGACCGTGATACCTGTTCATCAGCGTCGGTCCGGTCTCAAACCGGACCTGGGCGCCCGATGAGTTGTCAAGGCCACAGCGTTCACCGCTGTTGGTGAAGGGTGTTGGTGTGTGGTGGCGGCCGGCTGGCGCCCCGGGCGTCCGCCCGCGCAGATGGCGGGTGATCACGGCAGGTCGGGTAGGGCGTGCTGACTAGGGGACGCTCTCAGACTTGGCGGCGGGCTGCACCGGCCCCCGAGGCTACCGCCGCCCTGCTACGAGCGCGGGTCGATCGCCAGGCCGCCAGGGAAACGGCGACAAGCCACACGCGAAGCTGAGGCCCACGACCAGAGCAAACCAGCCGTGCGGAGACAATGCGCCGGTCCCCGCGTTGACGGCGAACGGACCGACGAGAGTGATCAACGCGACCGGGCGCCCGATCCACGCCGTCCAACGCGGCAGCGCTCGGTGGCCGAGCGTGGCTACGGCGACGACCGCGATCCAAAGCGACGAACGCGAACGCGGGTGACGCCGGTGAACGGTCGCGTAGTGGATGATCCGCGCTCGAGGAGATCCGGCAGATCCAGAGAGGGGTGCTGTGAGCACGACCGGTTGGGATCGCGTCGGCGATCGCGCTGGTCTTTTTCTTCGTCGGTGCAATCGCCAGGCACGCCCGTGCTCTGGTGCTCTACAGCCTCGCGTTCCCCGGGTCCCGTGTCGCGCTCGCCGAGACCGCGCCTAACACACCGAGCGACGCTACGGCCGCCGCTTGTCCGAAGTCCGGCCGATCGAGGCCTGAATTAGGATCAGAGGGCCGAGTCCGGCGTAGGCACAGGGGCAAACTGGGGTGTGGGTGCCGACGCCGACGCCCGCGCGCGTGCCATGACGAGTGTCACGACGTATGCGACGACGACGCCGACGATGATCAGCGGCTCGACCTTGGGTCCGGCGTGTGACGTCAGCAGCGTCGCGAGGACGACCGCTGACAGCGGCAGCCGGAGCACGGCGACGATCGCTGTGCCCATGCCTACCGGCACGGCTGCCGATAGCGGAAAGCCCGGGAGATGCGAGCACATGATCCCCGCGGCCGCTCCGAGGAACAGCGCCGGGAACGTCGGGCCGCCGCGGTAGCTGCCGAGCGATAGGCCGTACGCCAGGCCCTTGAACACGATCAGCCACGCCAGCGCGGCCAGCGACCAGGTTCCGGCCTGACTGACGAGTCCCGGGAGCTGGTCCTGACCGGAGAACAGAACCTCGTCGACGCCCTTGCCCGTGATCTGCGTGAACGCGATCGCGAGCCCGCCGATGATCAGTCCGATCACAGGCAGCAGCACGAGCATCTGCCGCCGAGAGACAAATTGATAGGTGAGCAGACCGCCGCGGATCACAAAGCTGGTCACGACCGCGACGGCAATCGCCAAGGCAATCGTCCACCCGAACTGACCGCCCGTCAGGTGGCCGAGCGCGGACAGCTGTATCGGACCGAGTGCGTAATCGTGCGTGCTCAGCCCCGACAACGACCCGATTCCGAGCGACACGAGCGACCCGATACCGGAAGCCAGCAGTCCAGGAACCAGCAGGAGCCGGAGCCTGGGGCCGCCGATCGCGGTCGCCTCGATCAGGATCACGGCTGCGATCAACGGGGAGGCGAAGATGAACGACATCGCGGCGAAGCTCCCGGACGCTGCGACCAGCATCCGCGCCTGGGGCGGCACGTCGCGGCGAGCCAGGCTCATCATCGCCCCCGCCAGTCCCGCGCCCAACACGATCAACGGGGCCTCCGGACCGAGCACCAGCCCGAACCCGATCGTCGCCAAGCCGGCGAGGACCACTCCCGGCACCATCTCCGGGCCCGAAGGACCGCCGGCAGACAGGCCCCTCGCGGGGATATGCCCGCCGTTGCCCGGCAGGCGCGTGATCGCCAGCGCCACGATCAGCGCGCCCACGGCCAGGACCGGCAGCGACCACCATTTCGGCGGGCCGTTCTGGTAGCCGACCGCGTGCGGGAGATGCACGTACAGCTCCTGCTGGATCTGGAAGATCGCCTCCAGCAGGCACCAGGCCGCGATCGAGACGACCACGCCAACGACCGCGACCACCACCAGGAGGCCGACGAACTGCTTGCTACGGATCGTCGCGTCGGCCTGCTCGGCCGACAGCTCCGGCGGAGTGTCAGCGCCTGGCACGATTATCGCCGTCCATCGGCCGCCGCCGGCCACGGCAGCGAGATGGTCAGGACCGTGCCGCGTCCGGGTGTGGAAGTGCGCCGGCGAGTGCCATTGAGCGCTTGGACACGCTCGCTCACGTTGATCGGTGCGCGCGCCGCTAGCGCGCGCGGCGCTTCCGAGACGTCAAGCTTGGTGAGCGGAAGCGGGTAGATGTCGTAGGCGATTTCTCGCCGCGAGGCGAGCGCGGCCGCGGCGTGGTCCTCGAGCGCGGCAAATGTGGCGGCGAGCGCGGGCGGCGTGTTGCGATCCTCTCCAGCTAGCTGGAGCCGCAGGATCAGCGACACGAACTCGGTCTGGACGCCGTCGTGCAGGTCGCGCGCCAGGCGCTGGCGCTCGTCCGCGCGAGCGAGCACAGCAGTAGTTGGGCCAGGCCGCGACTCGGTGTTCGGTTCCAGGTGGCTTGTGGGCACCGCCCGCGGTTGCCGGTGGCTGCGCTCGCCGGCTTCTCCGTGCGCGTTGCGTGTGTCGACGAGTGTGCAGTTCGGCGAACGCGGGCCGCCCGCCGTCTTTCCATCCAGATGCTTGCCGATCTCGCGGTTAGCCACGTTCCCTCCAGATGACTGATGTGCCGACTCGATTGGTCCCCGGATTGCCCGGGATGCCCTTTCGCTAGTCGACGGCATGATCGGTCCGGATGCTCGGCTTGTCATCGGAGCGGAGTAGAGTTCACCCGGGTGATTGATGCTCACCCGGGTGATTCGGGACCGGCGGGATGCGTGCGATGAGCTCGCCGACGGCGCAGATGGATGCCCCGGGTCTTCGGGTGATCGAGCCAAAGCTGATGCCGCCGAGGGTTCACCCAGGGGTCCTGCGCAGGGCGCGCCTGCTCGAGATGCTCGATGACGAGCGCGGGGCCTCGCTCACGGTGCTGAACGCGGCGGTGGGTTACGGCAAGACAACGTTGGTGCGCTCGTGGTGTGTTGAGCGTCCCGAGGCGGTGATTTGGGTCACGCTCGATTCGGCCGACGACGACCCGGTGCGGTTGTGGGCGCATCTGGCGACGGCCGTCGAGCGGCTCGGTGAGGGCTTCGGAGGTCGCGCACTGTCGTGCCTCGCTGTCCGGGGTGCGACGGTCGAGACGGCGGTCGATGAGCTGATGAATGGCCTCGTCGCGTATGGCCGTCGGGTGACGATCGTGCTCGACGACCTGCACGCGGTCCGCAGCGAGGCTTCGGTGCGCTCGATCGCCCAGGCGATTGAGCGGCTGCCTGCGAATGCGCGGCTGGTGGCCTCGACGCGCTCAGACCGGGCGATCGGCCTCGCGCGTCTGCGGGCGCGCCGGGCGCTTACGGAGTTCCGCGCCCGCGAGCTGGCTTTCACGGTCGACGAGACGCGTGAGCTGGTGGTGCGTGAGGGGATCGGCTTGTCCAGCGACAGCGTCGAGTTGCTCGTCGATCGAACGGAGGGATGGCCCGCTGGCCTCTATCTGGCCGCGCTGTGGCTTCGCGATCTTCAGGACCCCAACGGTGGAGTGCGGGAGTTCGCGGGCAGCGCTCGCCAGGTTGGCGAGTATCTTGCGGACGAGGTTCTGACCGCGCTGGCGCCCGAGGTCAAGGACGTCCTCGTACGCACCTCGGTGCTGGCGCGCTTCACACCCGGGTTGTGCGACGCGGTTCTCGGTCGCGAGGACTCGACCGCGGTGCTCGCGGACCTCGCGCGCTCGAATATGTTCCTGGTCTCGCTCGACGCGCGAGGGGAGTGGTATCGCTACCACCATCTGTTCGGCGAGGTTCTGCAGCTGGAGCTCGGGCGAGAGGCCGCGCGCGAGCTGCGCCGCCGCGCGGCAGCCTGGTGTCTCGCGCAGGGGCTCGTGGAGGAGGCGATCGAGTACGCCGCCGCTGCTGGGGAAGCGGAGATGGTGGCCGAGCTGCTGATCGAAAGGCATCTCGAGTTCATCTGGGGCGGCCGGCTTGGGCAGCTCCTCGGTTGGGTGCGCTGGCTTCCCGCCGAACTGCTCGTGCAGCATCCCGTCCTGCCGGTATCGGCGGCGGCGGCCGCGGCGATGCTCGCGGCGCCGGATGTCGAGGTTGAGCGGTTTCTGGCGGTCGCGGAGCGGGCTCGTCGGGAGCGGCCGCAACGTTGGGTTCCGTACCTCGAGGCGGGCGTGCAGATCGTCCGTGCGGACGTGATCGAACGCGGCGAGGTGGGCGCGGCCGTCGGGCGCGGTCGGCGCGCCGTCGCGGCGGCTGAGGAGGGCGCGGATATGCTGAGCGCAAGCGCCCTGGCGTGCTTAGCGCAGGCACTGTTTTTCGCCGGCGAGCTCGACGAGGCGCGCCGGGTGGCGGTTCAGGCGGTCGAGCGACCCGACGCGCCCGACGTCCCCGACGCCTACGTCGGATGCCTTGGGCTGCTCGCGCTGGTCGACGGCGAGCAGGAACGGACTGAGAGCGGGGAGGCGTGGGCTCGGCAGGCGTTGGCGTTCGCGCGCCAGCACTTCCAGGCCGACTCGTGGGTTGCCTCACTGGCGCATCTGGGGCTGGCCCTGGCCTGTGCATCCACAGGACGCCTCGACGAGGCCGAGCGCGAGGCGTTACGCGGCGAGCGTCTGCGACGCGCGCCACAGCCGACCGTGGGCCACGCGCACGCGCTGCTCGTCCTCGCTCAGGTGCGGCTGGCGCGATCGCGGCTGGCGCGCGCCGCCAGTAACCTCGAGCGGGCACAACGTGCGATCGCCGGGTTTCCGGATCCGGGACGGTTGCCGGCGATCGCGGCCACGATCGAGCGGACCCTCGTCGCCGCTCGAGCTGACGCCGGTAGCCGCAAACCCGTGGAAGAACCCAGTCCGGCCGAGCTCGCCGTGCTGCGGGGCCTTGCAGCCGGTCTCTCCCGCCGCGAGATCGGCGCGCAGCTCTACGTCTCGCTGAACACGGTCAAGAGCCACATCCGCGAGCTGTACCGCAAGCTCGGCGCCCGATCGCAGGCGGAGGCGGTCGCCCGCGCGGAAGCGCTCGGCCTGCTCGAGCCCGGTGAATCACCCGGGTGATCCTGGGCCCGCACGGCCCAAATCGTGGCCGCAGTCAGGCATGCTGGGGCTCGCATGTCGCTCACCCGTTACCGCCTCGTCGTCAAAGGCGAGCTAGGAGCCCGCTACGCCTCTGCGTTTGAAGGAATGACGATCTCCGCCCATGACGGAATGACGGAGATAACCGGGGGGATCATCGACCCTTCACACCTCCAGGGGCTGCTCGAACGGATCGCCGGCCTCGGGCTCACGCTGCACAGCGTCACCCCGCTCGACACAGAGAACGGCGAGGCGGCCGCTTGCAGCCCGGACGCGACCAAATCCGATTGACCATGACCAAGCGCAGAGCCCAGCAATCGGCTGACGCTGACAGTTCTTACTACCCGGTCGCTGACGACGGTGTCGGTCGGGCAGACGCACATTTCACTGGCTGGCGTTGGTGAACTCCGCTCCGGCGCTCATTTGAACGGACCGTGAACTCATGACGTTTCTCTGGATCTTGTTGGGCATCGTGTACGTAGCGTGCTGGATCTACTTCGGCCTGGCTACGTTCCGTAAAGGGCACTATTGGATGTTCTGGATCGGATTCTTCATCCCGATTCTGTGGATCATCGGGGCCCTGATCGCCCCGACCGAACGCGCCGCTGCACGCGCCGCCACGCCTGGGGTGTAGGCGCGCGGTCGCGAACGCACCGCGGCAAAGATTGGAGGGCTAATGACTACGACCACATCCAGGGCCGCGCGGTCCCCGGCGAGCACGTCAAAAAATCGGGGCACCGTGGCAGTGCCGCATCTGTCGGTGGCTGAGCGGGTCGCCCGCGGCAAGGCGGCGCGGGCGGAGGTTCCGCGCTCTCGCCATGCTCACTTTGAGCCGTCACCGGACCGTGTTGATCCGGTGACGTTGCTCGAACGCCAGGCCGAGACACGCGTCCCGGAACTGGTCCCGATCCGCTACGGCCGGATGCTCGTCTCGCCGTTTACGTTCTATCGCGGGGCGGCGATGATCATGGCGCAGGACCTCGGGCCGACGCCTCGATCGGGGCTGACTGTGCAGTGCTGCGGCGACGCGCACCTGTCGAACTTCGGCGCGTTCGCCTCGCCCGAGCGGCGGCTGGTGTTCGACGTCAATGATTTCGACGAGACGCTCCCCGGACCGTGGGAATGGGACGTCAAGCGTCTGGCCGTGAGCATGCTGATCGCCGCCGGCGACAACGGCTATCGCATCAAAGACGGGGAGCGGATCGTGCTCGACACGGTTGCGCGCTACCGGACCGCGATGGCGGAGTTCGCCGGGATGAAGAGCTTGGACGTGTGGTACGCGCGCCTGGAAATCGAGAGCGTGCTCGAGGAACTCGCGCCGCGGTTCAAGCAGAGGACGGTCAAGCGAACCGAGAAGGCGCTCGCGAAGGCTCGCACCAAGGACAGCATGACGGCCTTCTCCAAGCTCACGCAGTCGGTCAACGGCGATGTCCGGATCGTCGATCAGTCGCCGCTGATCGTGCCGATGGAACGGCTGGCGGCGGGCCACGAGCGCGACGAGCTGTTTGAGGCGCTGCATCAGTTGCTGCGCCGCTACCGGGATACGCTCGAGTTCGACCGGCGGGTGCTGCTCGAGCAGTTCAGGCTGACCGATTTTGCGCGCAAGGTGGTCGGTGTCGGGAGTGTCGGCACTCGCGCATGGATCGCGCTGCTGCTCGGCCGGGACGGCCAAGACCCCCTGTTCCTGCAGATGAAGGAGGCCGAGGCGTCGGTGCTCGAGGAGTTCCTCGGCCCGAGCGAGTTCTCAAACCACGGCGAGCGCGTCGTCACCGGACAGCGCCTGATGCAGGCCACCAGCGACATCTTCCTCGGCTGGCTGCACGTCGACTCGGGGCTCGATGAGAAGCCGCGCGACTTCTACGGCCGCCAGCTCAAGGACTGGAAGGGCTCGGCGGAGATCGAGCAAATGATCCCGAAAGCCATGGCTACGTACGGCACGCTGTGTGGCTGGACGCTCGCGCGGGCGCACGCCCGCAGCGGCGACCGGATCGCAATCGCGTCTTACCTCGGCAACGGCGACCGCTTTGACCGCGCGATCCTCGAGTTCTCAAAGGCCTACGCCGAGCAGAACGAACGCGATTACCAACAGCTCGCGGCGGCAGTCAAGTCCGGCCGGATCACGGCCCAGACGGGTCTCTGATGCCTGGCCGGGCGCTTGGCAAACCCGCTCCCGGTCGGCGACACCGACCTCCGGGGATCCGGGTCCGCGTCCTGAGGCGCGACCAGTGGGGCAGCTCGCAGCTCCTCACAGCCCTAGGAGATGCCGGATTGAGTGATGACCGCATCACCGACCTCTGGGACGTCGTCGGCAACTCTCTGCAGAAGAGACCATCGATGCCGACCCGTCTGGAGGCGCGCTGATGAGCTCGCACGATCGATCCCAGCTTCCGATTGTGCGTCGTTCAAATCGGCCGCGATGGTCCGAAACTAGGGGAGGGTTGTGATGGCTGAGACACCGACCGATGTGCTCGTCGCTGGCTACCAGGAGATTGACGAGGCGACGAAGGACTTCGAGTCGCTGGTCGCGCTGGTCAGGGACAAGCAGGTCTCGATCGACGGCGTGATCCTGGTCACGCACGCCCAGGACGGGAGTGTCGCGGTCAGGCAGACGGGCGACAACCTGGGTCGCAAGGGGTTGGGCTGGGGCGGCGGGGTCGGCCTCGCGGTTGGCCTGTTCGCGCCGCCGCTTTTGGCGTCGGTCGCGGTCGGGGCGGTTGCGGGCGGTGTGATCGGCAAGTTCGTCGACCACCGCGTCGAGCGGGACATCCACGACAAGATCGGCGAAAACCTGCCGCCGGGATCTGCGGGGATCATCGCGGTGTTCGACGACGAGCAGCGGCTCGGGGTCGAGCAGACGCTTCCGGGCGCGATGATCCGCTCGGTCGTCCAGGGCGACAAGCAGGGCACCGCCGCCTTGAAGGAGTCGCTCGCCGAGGCGATGGGGAAGTTCAGCCCGGACCGAACGGTGCTGCCGATCGCTGACCCAAACTTCGGCGGCACCGTCGGGCGCACGCTCGACATGTCGGTCGCAGACTGGACGATCAATATGACGCCGTCGGCGCCGGAGGGCGCGCCGAACGTCCTGCTCGTGTTGATCGACGACGCCGGGTTCGGGAACCCGTCGACGTTCGGGGGGCCTGTTTCGACTCCGAGCATGACGCGGGTCGGCGAACAGGGGCTCACGTACAACCGCTTTCACGTCACGGCGCTGTGCTCGCCGTCCCGGGCCGCGCTGTTGACCGGCCGCAACCATCACACGGTGGGGTTCGGGTCGATCGGCGAGCTCCCTGGTCCGTTCCCGGGCTACACGGCCTCCGTGCCGAAGGACTGCGCGCCGTTCGTCCGGGCGCTCCAGGGCAACGGTTACAGCACCGCCGGCTTCGGCAAATGGCACCTGACCCCGGATCATCTTCAGGGCGCGGCGGGGCCGTTCGACCGCTGGCCGAACGCGTGGGGGTTCGATCACTTCTGGGGGATCCTCGGCGGCGAGGCGGGTCAGTACGACCCCGTGATCACCCAGGACAACACGACGCTCGGCGTCCCGAAGGGCGAAAACGGCAAGCAGTACTACTGGCCCGACGACCTGACCGACCAGGCAGCGAAGTGGCTGCACACCGTCCGGGCTCAGGACCAGACCAAACCCTGGTTCATCTACTACTCGACGGGGTGCGCGCACGCGCCGCATCACGTGGCGGTCGAGTGGAGCGAGAAGTACCGTGGCAAGTTCGACCAGGGGTGGGATGTGCTCCGGGAGGAGACCTTCGAACGACAGAGGAAGCTGGGGGTGATCCCGCCCGACGCGCTGCTCACTCCGAGACCGGATGCCTTGCCGGCCTGGGACTCGCTCTCGGAGAGCGAGCAGCGGCTCTACGCCCGGCAGATGGAGATATACGCCGGCTATCAGGAGAACGCCGACTGGAACGTCGGACGGCTGCTCGACGCCGTCGGTGAGATGGGCGAGCTTCACAACACGCTCGTGATCTACATCTTCGGCGACAACGGCGCGAGCATGGAGGGCACGATCACCGGCTCGTTCAACGAGCTGACGATGCAGAACGGGATCAAGCTGACGCCCGAGCAGCAGCTGTCGCTGATCGACGGTTACGGCGGGCTCGAGGCCTGGGGGACCGACGCGTTCGCGCCGCATTATGCGAGCGCCTGGGCCTGGGCGGGCAACGCCCCCTTCCAGTGGGGAAAGCAGGTCGCGTCGCACCTGGGCGGCACGCGCAACGGCATGGTCATCTCCTGGCCGGAGCGGATCAGCGACGCCGGCGGGTTGCGTTCCCAGTTCACGCACTGTATAGACCTCGGGCCAACCATTCTCGAAGCGGCCGGGATCCCCGAGCCGAAGATGGTGGACGGGATCGCACAGAAGCCGATGGAGGGGACGAGCTTCCTGTACAGCTTCAACGATGCGACCGCAGCCGAGCGCCATACAGTGCAGTACTTCGAGATCTACGGCAACCGGGCGATCTACAAGGACGGCTGGTGGGCAGCCTGCATGCTCGACCGCATCCCCTGGGACGCGTCGCCGCCATCGATCGCGAGATTCGCTCCCGGAACCTACGACCCCGAACAGGACAGTTGGGAGCTCTACTACCTGCCCGACGACTTCACGCAGGCCCACGACCTCGCGGCCGAGAACCCGGACAAGCTTGCCGAGCTAAAGGAGCTCTTCTGGGAGGAGGCCGAGAGGCACAGCGTCCTGCCGCTGATGGCGGGGTTCTCTGTCTTCTTCGGGATCCTGCCCCCGATGCCGACGATCACGACGCACACGTTCTACGGCGACGTCGAGAACATAGCCTCCGGGATGATCCCCCGCGTCTACGGGCACTCTTATGCGATCGAGGCCGAGCTCTCAGTGCCGGAGCACGGAGCCGAGGGCGTGATCGTCGCCGAGGCGGACGAGATGGGCGGCTTCTCGCTCTGGGTCGACGACGAGGGACTGCTGCACCACAGCTACTCGATGATGGGCGTCGAGCACTACCAGCAAGTCTCAAGCGAGCCGATCCCGACCGGCGACATCACCGTCCGCATGCAGTTCGACGCCGACAGGCAGGAACGCTCGGCCGGTGGCATGGTTTCGCTCTACGCTAACGATCGGCTGATCGGCGAGGGACGGCTGGAGAAAACCGTGTTTCTCCGATTCTCCGGTTACAGCGGAATGGACGTCGGCCGCGACAACGGCCTGGTCGTCGACCGCGCCTACGCGGACACGGCCCCGTACGCGTTTACCGGCACTGTGACCAAAGTCGTCTTCGACCTCAAGCCGGCGGCCAGGCACGAGGACGAGAAAGCGCTGCACGAGGGCGCCACCCACGGCGCGACCGCGCACGGCATCGGCGCCTAACGTCGCTAATCCCGAAGGAGAACGTTATGAGCCAGAGCCATCTCGTCGTTGACTTCCCGGTCAGGGGTCCCGCCAATGCCAAGGCGCTCACCGACGAGCTACCCACGTTGATGCCCGATCTCGCGAAAGCGCAGGACGACCTCGGGACGGTGCATTTCTCCCGCTTCATGATCGAGGGAGACGAGAAGCTTCTCTTCCTTTCTGACATCGACGGCGAGGTCGACGAGCATATTGAGCGGCTGGTGGACAGTGCCGACTCGGTGTTCGATGCCATCTTCACACACGTGGCCGACCCGCCGACCACCCCCGTCGCGAGTAACTCGGAGGGGGTCAGCAAATGGCTGAAGCGTCACGTTCGCGAGCCTCTGGATACGTATTTCGCTTACGATGACGCTTCGGTTCAGGACATCAAGGCGTGCATCCGTGCGGCAGACTTTACCGGCGATAGCTCGCAGGGCGCGTTGCTGACATACATGGCGTTCAAGTCACGCCTGCAAGCGTTTGCCGTGAAGCGGGTCGCGGGGGCCGTTGTGGGAGAAAAAGGACATAAAGCGTCCGACGCCATCGGGACCCTGCATGTCGCTCACTTTGTGCCCTTCGAGAACAATCATATTGGCTTCTTCACTGTCTTCGACGGTGACATGGAGAAGTACTTCCAGGACTTTGCAGACAAGGCCGCGTACGTTTTCGACGCTCTCTTTCCACATGTCATCGGCGCGCCGCCAACCCCGGTCGGCAAGAACGCCCACGCGTTCTATCAGTGGGGACTGGACAACAACTATCCGGCGATCGGGTTTTACAGCGCCTATCCGGGCCTCTCGGTTCAAGACGTGCGCGCCCTGCTGGCCGATTACCGCACGTCACCGGCGGCGAGCGCTGGCTAGGACTAGGTCTCATGGTCGCGAGCCATGATCAAGCCCGAGTCCGGCGTTGGCCAGGCAGTGCGACTCACGAGGGGCACCGGCCATGAAGGGCCCGGGGCTTCTTCACCGGCTGCTTGGTCGGCATGAACCTCTGGGGACCGGTGGCGATTCGCCGGGCGGGAAGGAGCCGGCGCTCGACCTTTCGGACATTCAGGGGTTCATTCTCCGTGGTTACCGAATGCCGATGGTGCGCCATTTCTTGTTGACGGTAGGAGCTCCGGCACACGCGCGCCGGCAACTTGGACGTCTTGTCAGCGGCGACGAGTCGGAGGTCCCGCAGATCACCACTGCCGAGGACTGGCATGTGGGGTTTGGGCCCGGACCGGGAGACGATCCAGCGGCTGCACCGCGTCGCAAGCCCGACTATTGCCTGAACATCGGTCTCACGTGGCCCGGGGTCGTTGCCCTGGAGCTAGATGGACGCGTCCCGACGCTGTCCTTCAAGTCATTTGGTGCGTTCATCGAGGGCGCCGCGCAACGAGCGGAGCTGGTCGGAGAGACTGGACGAAGTTCGCCGAAGAACTGGATTGCCGGTTTTGGAAAGGGGGACGATCACGTTCTGGTGACGCTCCACGCACTCAGCCCTGAAGCGATGAAGGACTACACCGATAGGTTGTGTGGCTGGTTTGCGGAAGGAAATGCCTTTCGAGAGATCTGGCGGCAGGACGGGATGGCGTTAATGGAGATGCAAGATGGCCAACCGGTGCCTACGTCCAGGATTCACTTCGGATACACCGACGGCATCACGATGCCTACCATTCGCGGCGGCCCGGAGCAATATCGCCCCGATCACCAGCGGCCCTGCGAGCCTTCGCTCTTCGTGCTGCGAGACGACGCTGTGAACTACGACGTGCCGGAGCCACACGCACTCGGGCTGAACGGGAGCTTCGCAGTGTTCAAGAAGGTCGAGACCGACGTCGTGGGCTTTGAAGACTTCTTGCAGTCGAACAGAGGCGAGATCGATCCGGAGTTGCTCGCTGCAAAGATGTGCGGGCGATGGCGCAACGGCGTCCCCCTCGCCCTGTCACCTGATACGGACAGCCCTCCGGGCGGGATCTCGCCCGAACAGCTGAACGATTTCGGGTATGTAGATGCCGATGGTTCGGGGGATCCGAAGGGGATCCGGTGTCCCGTCGGCGCACATATACGGCGCGTCAATCCAAGAGGTCAACCGGTCGCGGGCCAGGGGGTACCCGGCGGCAGCAACAACTCCCACCGGCTGATCCGTCGCGGGCTGCCATACGGGCCCACCTATGACCGAACGCAACCCTACGACGGCCTCGAACGCGGGATGCTCTTTCAGTTCATCAACGCGAACATCGAGAACCAGTACGAGTTCGTGTTGCGACAGTGGGTCAATGACAGCGAATTTGCGGGTGCCGTCAGGCTTCATCCAAAGTCGAAGGATCCACTGACTGGCACCCAGAACCCGGCGGAGAGCATTTTCGTCATACCGCAGTCGAATGGCGGCCCGGCGATCGAGGTGACAGGTCTGTCAAGTTTCGTTACGACTAAGGCGGCCGCGTACGTGTTTCTGCCCAGCGTCACGGCCATCAAATTCATCGCCAACCTAGGAGAAAGCCCGTAGTCTCACCTTCAGTCGTCGATCTCCTCCCAGACCGATTGCTCGTCGTGCTCCTCCCAGTCGGCGCCTGGCATCGCGATGGCCCAGCTTGTCCATGTCCCGGTCGGTCGGGCCGGGGCGGTCCTGACTCTGGCGCGGACGATCGTGCCGGGTGTGAGTTCGACGGGTGAGCGCAGCGGCGCTGTCGTCATCCCCCAGTGCGTCGGTGGATCGCCGGGTCCCACCGAGAGCGAGATACCGGATGCGAGCTCGGCACTGAACCAGAGGGCGAGCGCGTTGGCCGTTCCGTGGTCGCGGACCGGCAACAGCGTCTCGGCTTGGTGGGGCGCCTGCGCCTGCGCGAGCGGAATCCGGTCCGCGTTCGTCGTCCACAATCGACTCGGCTCCGAGCGCCTGTCCTCCGCCGCGAGATGACGGAACGTGCCGGAATAGATGATCTCGTTGACGGTCTTTTCGACCAGGAGCTCGAGCTTGAGGCCGAACGGGTTGTCGCGCAAGAACTCGATCGTCTGCGCGAGATAGCGGTCGTGGACCAGCGCGGTCCACGCCGTGACCGAGTGAGGGATCATGACCCCGCCCGGCTTGAGCCAGCGATCGCGGGCGGCGATGACCGGAGCGAGCATCCCTTCGTCGATCCCGAACCCTCCGAGCCACTCCGAGACGATCACGTCGACATGTTCGGGGAGTTCGATGTCCATGACGTCGCCGTGGATCACATGGACGATCTCCGCGACTCCGTTCGCGGTGGCCAGCTCGTGCGCCAGGACGGCGATCGACGTCCGCTCGACCGCGTAGACGCTCCCAGCGCCGGCACGCGCCGCGAACACGCTCAGGATGCCGCTCCCCGCGCCGACGTCGAGAACGATGTCGCCAGGGCGCACCAGCGAGTCGATCGCGCGCCGGAAGGCCTCGGTGCGGACGCGGTCGCGGATCATCGTGCGATGTACCTCGAACTCCGCGTACATCGGATCCGGCGGATTCCTGATCGGCGTCCGCACGCGGGCATTGTAAGTGCCCTGGGTGGGTGTCCCAGCTCGAACTCACCGAATCACCCGGGTGATCGTCGGCCCGCTACACCCAAACCGCGACGACGGTCAGCCATCCTAAGAGCTGTATGTCACCGCCAACGGAAGGAAGGGTTCTCGATGGGATTCAGGCGACGGACAAGGCGGCGGGCGCTGGTGGCCGGAGCGATGGCCGGAGGGGCATTGGCGCACCACGAGAGAAAGAAGGCCGCGGAGGAACAGGAGGCTTACGCTCAGCCGCCTGCCGAGGAGCAGGCTTACGCTCAGCCGCCTGCCGATCAGGAGCAGGCGACGTACGCGCCGCCTCCGGCGGACCCGGCTGACGAGCTCGAGCACCTCGCGCAGTTGCACGAGTCCGGCGTGCTCACAGACGAAGAATTCGCGGCGGCCAAGGCGAAAATCCTTGGGACGTGAACGCAGGCCGGATTGCCAGAAGGACGTTCAGCAAATCGACAACTGCCAGGACACGGAGCTGCTATGAGTGAACCGCGTAAGGACGTGCTATTGAAGGCGCTCGAGGCCGAGGTCGGTGGCGCATCGGTTGATCTGGGCACCCTGTTCACCGACGACGTCGTCGGGTGGTCGCCGTACGCGACCGTGTCGGGGCTGACAGCACTCGTCGAGCTCGCCGCCCTCCGTGAAGAGGCGTTCTCAAACGTCGTCATCGGGTTGCGCGGACTCGACGAGGTGGGCAACAAGGCGTTCGCCGAATGGCTCATCGAAGCCGATCACACGGGGCCACTCGTCCTCGGCGACGATGCGGTGGTGCAGGCAACGGGACGCCATGTCCAGTTACCCGGCGTCACGGTCGCCGATTTCCGCGACGGAAAGATCCGGTCCTACCGGACCTACTTCGACGATCTCTCGATGATCGAGCAGATCGTCGCCGCCTGACGAGACGCTCGCCGTGGAGTTCCAGGTCGAGGATCAGCCGGATCCGCTCGACATCGAATTCCTCGAAACGCAGATCCGTCGTGAAGCGTCGACCGCCATGGGACTCGGTGACGAAGCCGAGCTGGCGATCTTCGTCCGCGACGCCGACACGGTCGTAGCCGGCATCAGCGGATGGACCTGGGGCGACTGCTGCGAGCTGCAGAGCCTCTGGGTAGAGCCGAGCCTCCGAGGCTGCGGCCTCGCGACGCGCCTCATCGCCGCCGCCGAAACCGAGGCGGCGGCGCGAGGGTGCTCGCAGACCGTCCACTTCACCTACGACTTTCAGGCTCGCGGCCTCTATGAGCGAAACGGCTACGAACTGGTGGGCAGAGTCGAGAACTTCCCATCAGGAACTGACGCCCTCTGGTACCGAAAGCTCCTGAAACCATGAGGTAGCCAGGTCAAGCGGTGCTCGCGTCCGGGAACAACTCGTTCGTCGTCAGGTCATAAACCACCCTCGTTCCGCGCCCCTCCTTCGGAAGCTCGTCGCGGTGACAGACCGAGAGGCTCCCCGTGGTGAACCGTCGCGGGATCGCTGTTGCCGACTTGCGGTTGGCTGGTCTCAGTCGTGGCACTCATGTGGGTCGTCCTTCGCCTCTCGGAAGCAGGGCGGCGCGTGATCCCAGTTCGGCTGCGATAAACGAGGCTGTGTGGAGGCGGTGAAATGCGAGCCTGGGCCCCGCCGTGACAGCGGTCACGTGAGCCCGATGATGCCCTTGACGATCAGCAGTGCCCCGACCGTGGTGAGTCCTCTGACGGCGAACATGTGCGAGTGCCGGGAGACCCAGGCCTTGGCTCGCTCGATCGCGCGAGGTGTCCACTCGGGGGCGATCAGGAAGCTGACGAGCGGAGCCTCGAGCAGCCAGAGCATGACCAGGTTGAAGCCGATCACCAGCAGCACCGTGACCGTGGTTGAGTAGTTCAGCTTGTGGATATTGTCGAGCCCCGCAAGGTACGAGGCGCCAGGGAGGGTGAGCAGCATCCCAACAAGGAACGTGGTCCGCGGAGATCCCTTGCTCAGCTCCCGCTGCCACCTCGGGGGACCCTTGTCGGGCTTTGCCGCCTTGCGCGCCCGCCGGCGCTGTGTGTAGCGCTCGTGACGCCCGCTCCAGACTACCCACGCGCCGACCAGCGCGATCGCACCCAGCGCGATGTCGACTGCGGGACTGAGGGTGTTCTCTGTGGTGTTGGTCGTGCCGGAGTTAGACGCAGAGAACACGATCACCAGCCCGAGCGTGATGCTCGTCACGTACGCGCCGAGCAGATAGCCCAGCATCAGCTTCGCCGGGTTATCGAGCAGCAGCATCACCGTCGTAGCCGCGACCAAAGTCGGGTTGAACGACGCCGTCAGCGATAGAAGGATTACCTGGCCCATTGGCGTCGGGCACGGAGCTTGGCCGAGTTCTCCACCGGATGGGTGGGGATGGCGGACAGCACATCTGTCGCATTCGGTCGCAAACGGTCGAGATTGCGAGGAGAGCCTAAATCGCGCCCGACCCCCGCGGCCTCGTGCGCCTGACCGCTGTCCGCTCGTCCCTCGTTAGGGGATTACGTCTTCGTCTCGGCGTGGAGCTATCGCCGCAGCAGCCCGGGTCCGGGACGCCGGTCGCGGCGGTCCTCTCGCCGGTCGCGGCGGTCCTCGCGCCTGTCGCCGCGGTCATCGCGGCGATCTTCGCGCCGGTCATGACGCCGCACGGGGCCAAGTAAGGCGGGTCGATCGCTTCTCTCTCTGAACAGTCCCATCTTCATGCTCCTTTCGGTGCGGCCTGGCGGTCGGCTTCGACCGCGGCGATGAGCGCTTGGGTCGGGATCCGGCCGCTGCCCAGCAGCTCGCCGCCCGATTTGCGCACCGCAGAGGCGAACGGCGCCGCCCACGTGTTCTCCCAGACCAGGACCGCGGCCGCGCTGCCCGGCTCAAGCGACGCGCCGATCTGCTCGATGTCCTCCTCGGCCAGCAAGATCGCGAGATCACGCTCCACTGCGCGCAGCTCGCCGATCTCGCTGTCGTCGGCATCGCGCAGCTCTGAGCCCACCACCGAGCCGTCTTCGTCCTTCATCACCATCACCAGGTCGAGTACGCGGACGGTCTGGCTGTCGATCAGGGCCTTCAGCTCGGTTTTCATCTCGCCCGAGAAGTTCGCCGTCTCCGCCGGGAAACCGACTACGAGGTAGTCGACCGGCCCGATCTCGTCGACGTTGATGTCGCTCATGTCTGCTCTCTCCGATCTGTGGACCCGGCATCCGCGGTGACCAACCGCCAGCGTGTAGGCCACGAGGTTGTTGCGACATCATCGCCCAAATCCTTTCGCATGCGATCGGCTCGGAGCGATGTTCACCCGGGTGATTGACGACGACAGGGTGATTGGGCGGTGGTGATGGGAATGAGGTCACCGACCTATGCATCGTCAGCTTCGGCTCGACCAGCAGCGAGTTCGGACGATTTGCGGGAGCAAGCACGAGCCCTCAGAGCCTCGAGGAAGTCAGCTCGGTACGCCGCGCGGTGCTGCGGGGTGTCGCGGCTGGTCTCTCTCGGTGTGAGATTGGCGCGCGGCTGCACATCTCGCTGAATACGGTCGAGATCCATATCCGCGTGCAGTGGCGCAAGCTGGCCGGCAAATCGCGAGCGGATGCGGTCGTGCGCGCGGAAGGACTCGGCCTGCTCGAGCTCAGCGAATCACCCGGGTGATCCCCCGCCCGCACGGCCCAAACCGCGGCCGTTGCCAGGCATTCTGAGGCCCGCATGTCACTGTATCGCAACCGGCTCCGTGGGGGGCACAAGCTCTCTGGGGTTCTTGCATCCTGTACGTACCTGGGTATTCACCTTCACTACTTGGCGGCGCTGCGGGGGCCTGCCTGTGCTCGCCACATGGATCGCAAGCGGGGTCGGCGACCGATCGGCCACGTGAGACCGGCACCAGCGGGAGCGCGGAAAGCATGCTCAGCGCCGCCTCCAGGTCCTGGTCGTGCTGACTCCCGTGATCGTGATCCAGCTGTCGGCGCTGCGCGTCAACTTTCTCTCCACTTTCGTGCTGGAGCCGGCAGCCACGCTCGGGTGGATCTGGTGGCGGTGGGACCGGCCTGACGATGCTGATCCTCGCCTTCGAGCTGTATACGCCCCTCCCGGCGCACATCGACCCGAGGACGGCGGGCGACTCAGCGAAGGCGTCTTCTCCGTCGCGGGCAACCGGAGGGTGTTGCCGATCACCCATCGCAGCGAGGGGGTCGATCGCGTCAACCGGGTGGTCGGCACGACGGCGGACGAAATGACGGCAGAGGAAAATCCAAACATGATCGGAGTGAGATGACCAAGTGGAAAATTCCGTGGCCGATCCGAAGCACGCTAGCCGGCACCGCCGGCACGGCCACGATGACCGCCGCGTACGCGACCGAACGTCGCCTCCGGCACAACCATCGCGGGCCGCTCGACTACGACGACTCGCTCGTCCCGGGGACCATCGTGGCTTCGATCATGCACCTGGGCAATGTGACGGCAAGGGAGGACAACGAGCTCGGGCTGGCGCTGCGCTGGAGCTACGGCTCGGTGTTCGGCATCTGGCACGGCCTGCTGCACCGGCGGATCCGATAGCCTTGGGCGAGCGCACTGTTCGGCGCCACTCTGATGAGCGCGACGCTCTCGCTGTTTCCCCTGCTCGGACGGACGCCGCCGCCGTGGCGGTGGCCGGCCGACGTGATCGCCACGGCGATCGCAACGCACATCGCTTACGTCGTCGCTGTCGGCAGCGTGGACGACGCGTTCGGCCGGACCGGGCGCTGAGTCGTGTGTTACAGCCGTCCGTGATCGGACCGCCACGTGCGTTCGCCGCTGTTGCCAAGCGCCCGCGGGAGATCCCTGGCTCCCGGCATGTATCTTGCTGGGCAACGCGACGCCGGAACAGCTCGTGACATCTGCCCCGGTCGGTTGAGCGAGGCGTCGAGAAGTGAACCGTCTGCGTAATCCCGTTGAGGACATCGCGTGGGTCGGCTCGGAATCGATCCGCCCGTCGGTCCCCAGCGCGGCGCTGTCTCGCGCCTTGTCTGGCCGTCGGGCCCGACCGCATCGGGCGGCGGGTTGCCCGACCTGCTCCGCGGCTTCGACGTCCGGCTCTGTCTCCTCCCGGACGTCACGGCCCGGATCTGGCGGCGGCTTCCGCGTGGGAGGCGCCGTGTGAGCCGACCGTCGGCATGGGTGCGGTCGTTGCGTCCGGATCGGAGCACCCTGAGACAGGATGCCGTCGCGGGTGTTCCGGGCGCGATCGCGAGCGTTCCGGATGGGATGGCTTCAGCCGTGCTTGTGGGCGTGAATCCGGTGTACGGGCTGTACGCCAGCATGGCCGGCCCGATCGGGGGTGGTCTTGCGGTCAGCACGCGGCTGATGGTGGTGACCACGACAACCGCTGCGGCGCTCGCCGCTGGCTCGGCGCTGAGCGGCTTCTCGGGCGCCGACCGCCCCGAGGCGCTGTTCGTGCTGTCCGGGCTGGCCGGCGTGATGATGATCCTCGCGGGGGTGCTGCGGTGGGGGCGCTTCACGCGCTTTGTCTCGGTGTCGGTGCTGACCGGATTCCTCACCGGGGTCGCCGTCAACATCGTGCTCGGCCAACTCGGCGACCTCCTCGGCTCTCCGCAGACCGGCAAGCCGGCGGTGGTCAAGGCCTGGAATGTCGTCACCCATCCAAGCGCGATGTCGCTGACCGCGGCGGCTGTGGGTGTATCGGCGCTCGTGCTGATGATCGTCCTGACTCGCACGCGGATCGCTTCGGTCGCCTCGTTGGTGGCGCTGGCGATCCCGACAGTGCTGACGCTTGGCGCCAGCAACCTGGCGCGCGTCGAGGATTCAGGCAAGATCCCCAGTGGCATCCCGACGCCGCACCTCCCGCAGCTGTCGCTGCTGTCATCGCTGGATCTGATCGCCGGGGCGGCGGCCGTCGCTGTGATCGTGCTCGTCCAGGGCACCGGCGTGGCGGAGGCCGCGCCGAACCCCGGGGGCTCGCGGTCTGACCCGAACCGCGACTTCATCGCGCAGGGGGTCGGGAACATCGCCTCGGGGCTGTTTCGCGGCCAGCCGGTCGGCGGCTCGGTCGGCCAGACCGCACTGAACGTCGCCGCAGGCGGGCGCACTCGCTGGGCGTCGATCTTCTCCGGCATCTGGATGCTGCTGATCCTCGTCCTGTTCTCCGGGGTGGTCGGGGAGATCCCGATCCCGACGCTCGCCGCCGTGCTGATCTTCGCCGCAGCCAGCTCGCTGCGGCTCGCCCGGATCCACACGGTCCTGCGCACCGGAATGCCGTCGCAGGTCGCATTTTTCGCCACCTTCACGGCGACGCTGTTTTTACCGGTGACCGCTGCGGTCGGTTGCGGTGTGCTCCTTTCCCTGCTGCTGCAGGTCAATCAGGAGGCCGTCGATCTGACGGTCGTCCGACTCAGTCGCGACGAGGAGCACGACCTCATCGAGTCTCCGGCGCCGGCGACCCTTCCCAGCCGCGAGGTCACGCTCCTGGACGTATACGGGAGCCTCCTGTTCGCCGGCGCGCGGACGCTGGAGACGCTCCTCCCGGATCCGGCCGAAACGAAGCTGGCGGTGGTCGTGGTCCGTCTGCGCGGGCGCACCGCGCTCGGTGCGACCGCGTTCATCGTCCTGGCCGACTACGCGGAGCGGTTGCGCTCCGCCGGCGGGCACATGTACCTGAGTGGCGTCACCGTCGAGCTCGCCGAGCAGCTGCGGGACACCCACCGCGTCGACGTCGAGGGCGCCGTCACCGTGATCCCCGCAACCGACACGATCCTGGAATCGACCCAAAAGGCCCTCGACGAGGCCGAGTCATGGCTCGCAGCCCACGCCAACTAGCCGAAGTCCGACGCGTGCTGGATGATCTGCGTCGTCGGTGAATCTCGAGCACGTGGTTGGTCGCCTGGACGGCTGGCACCGCCCGGCGGGGGAGCCGTCGGACGCGCGCAGACGCGTCGCTCACAGGCACGAGTCTGGCTGGACGTGCGACCGCCGCGGCCGGCAGCGGGCGCTGTTCCCTCGGCATGTCGTCGACGCCTGGTCGGCGACGGGGCCGTGCGCATCATCTTGGGGTGCGGACGCCGTCTCGTTGGATGGCTACGATCGCCATCGGGTCGGTCGCGGTGGCGATGGGATCGGTATCCGCATCGCAGGTGAGTCGGCGCAGCGAGTTGGTGTGACCGAGGTCACCCGGCACGAGCGTCCCGTCGCGGCCTTCATCCATGGTCCGTCGTTCGACGCCGACTCCGACGTTGTCCGCGCACACCGGGGTCGCGGAAGCTACGGCGGCGCACCGCCACGACGCCGCTTGAGGAAGGCTCGGATCGCCGCGCGCCTATGTGCTCAAAAGGACCGCACGTAGCGCCGGGGCGACCCGTGCCGCGCGGTGCGTGAAGTCGCAGAGGGGCGGTCGGTCGTCGACTCCCGGATCGTGGAGCCGGCTGCTGTCGGCCAAACGCCAGCGCGACGACTTGCGCTTCGATCTGCCGTCACCCCGTGAGTAGGGGATTCTGGCGCTTGGTCGCGGAGTGCTGGAGCAACGGTGCGATCTCCGAGCAGGTCGTCATCACCATGCGCGCCGTCGAAAACGGCACATCACTCGATCTTTTCCGACTGAGCCTTGGCGAGCCCGAGCACTTGAGTAGGCGCGTAAACGTGGCCCTGTTGTTTCTCGCTGCCAGGCCCGGCAGCACCCGTTCAGTAACGCATGCCTGCCACCTGGCGTCACCCGGCCGCCGCACGCCAAGCTACCGAGATCGAGATGTCTAGTTCCGAACGTTCCAGACGCCGACGTGGGCGTGTGCTCGCCGTCGACGACCACGCCACTTTCCTGGCTGTGCTGCGCGACGTCGTTGGCGCTACCGCCGAGCTCGAAGCGGTCGGCGTAGCGCAGTCGGGAGAAGGAGCCATCCAGGCTGCTGGGGAGCTGAAGCCCGACATGGTGCTCATGGACGTGCGGATGCCCGGCCTAGGTGGAATCGCCGCCGCCAGGCAGATCAAGGCGTGCCGGCCGTCGACGCTCGTGGTCCTTATCTCGACGGCGTGTCCCGACGAGCTTCCCCGTGACGCTCACGACACGTTCGCCGACGCAGTGATTTGGAAGCGTGAGCTCAACCCCCGGCTGCTGGATGACATGTGGCTGCGTTACCGGGACCAGAGCCCGCCGTCACTGTCATAGCGGTCCGCCAGATGGAGGCTGATGATCTGCGATCCGGTGTGGGAACGCCCGCGTCTAACCGACACGGGGATGTGATAAAAGCGCGTCGATTCTCCCCGCGTGCCGCCCTGTTCGACAACTCGTCCGCGTCACATTGCGTCAGCGGACGTGTGGTCCAACGTCGAGCATCGCCGCGTCACTGACGAAGCCCGACACGGGCACCGAGGCGGCCGTCGCGACGCGGCCGATTAGGTCGACCGTTCTGCCCGCCTAGACCTCGCCTAGACCAACGCCCAGACCTCGCTTGGACCGGTTGTAGCGGTCGCTGTTGCATACCCGGATGCTGTTCGGGCCGGGTGCTGCGTGCATTCTCGACGGTCTGCAGGTCACGATCTCGAGCTCGGTCACGGGGGTGTTGACGCAGCCCCAGGCACTGACGTCGACCGAAATCGGCGTGATCGCTTCGGTCTACCAATCCAGTGGACGAGGTGTTCCGGCGCGCTGATCTTCGGCCGGACGTCTGGCCGTTGGGTCGGAAGAGGTTGTCGATCGTGACGTCGGGATGAACGTGGACAAGCTTGCAATCGTCGGCTGCGCGGGACCCGATCTCCGACGCCGGTCTGGGGTGAGTTCGGGCGGTCCGTGACTTTCGCAGTAGCCGTGATCCGTTGTTCAACACCGACTGCCTCCGTGCGGAATCCGAGCACCGGCGGGCCCAGGCTCTTGAAGTCCACGCAGGCGGCAGCCGTCTCTATTCGCAGCAACGACGTGCGCGAGTCAGAGATGAGGGCACCCTGCTCTCCCAGCACGGGTGCGCGCACGCACCCGGGGGCGGCCCGGGGTGCCGAGGTGAGGGGGCGCGGCTGCGACCGCCCGATGATCCGGATATCTTTGGTCGCCCATGTCGCTGAGGGTCGTGGTGGCCGAGGACAGTCTCCTCGTTAGAGAGGGGATCGTGCGGCTTTTGTCGACCGCGCCCGATATCGACGTCGTCGCGTCGTGTGGGGATTACGCACAAGTCATCGCGGCCATCGAGGATCAGGATCCGGACGTCGTCGTGACCGATATCAGGATGCCGCCGACGTCAACTGATGAGGGGATCCGTCTGGCGGGCCAGCTGCGCGGCAGTCATCCGGACCTCGGCATTGTCGTCCTGAGCCAGTACTCCAACCCCGGTTACGTGCTGGCGCTTTTTGAGGGCGGTTCCGACCGGCGTGGCTACCTTCTCAAGGAGCGGCTGGGCGACCGGTCGGTCCTGGTGTCAGCGATACGGTCGGTGGCCGCAGGGGGATCGTCGCTTGACCCGAAGGTCGTCGACATACTCGTGTTCGCGCGCTCTGAGGCGGCGAGCTCTCCGCTCGCTGATCTGACGCCACGCGAGCGCGAGGTGCTGGCCGAGATTGCTCAGGGCAAGAGCAACACGGCGATTGCAGAGGCGCTCTTCCTGACCAGACACGCCGTCGAAAAGCACATCAACTCGATCTTTGCGAAGCTTGGGCTCGGCAGCGCCGATGACGTCAGCAAGCGGGTCAAGGCGACGCTGATGTTCCTCGCGGAGACGTCGGACACACGCCCGGGCTGAGTCGGCGCGGGCGCGAAACTGGCCTAATAGGGCCTGGTCTCGGCGGGCGTGCGGGCGTGCAGTGCGCCGGGCATGGCTGTGAGGCCGCGGCGCGCCGGTCTACCTGCTGTGAGCGGTATGCGGCCTGCGATCCTGGTGCCACGGCCGGGGGGGCCAAGCCACGGGCGGCAGCGAATTGTGGCATCCCGTATCCGCGAGCTCCGCGGCTTCGGGCAGCGATAACCCGAGCGCGACCATCAGTTCCGGCGCGGCCGCCACGGCTTGAACCGCCGGCGTGCCGTGCCACAGCCTTGAGCACTCCCAGGATGTCCTCCGGCTAGCACCATCGGCGAGCGCGTTTGAACCCTGCCGTCGTGCTTCATCGGTCGAGGCCAGACCGTCGCCATCTGCTCCTGCTCCGACGTTGGTGGACGCCTCCGCAAGACCACGCGGCTGATGCTTGCTGGCGGCATGACCCGAACAGCATTGACGCTCAGATCCGCGGCGCGGATCGATGGTATCGGGGAGTCAACCGCGCCCGATCCAGGGGTGAGAGCCTCCCCGGAGACAGGCGCGCCTGCTCCCTTGCGTCCCTCGATCACCTGCGGGAAGACTTCGCCTGTCATCGAGAGCGGCATGAACATTGCCAACCCTTTGGTGTTGATTCGAATCTTCGAACCGGAGTTGATGCATGCTTGGCTCGCCGACCTGCGCCAGCGGTCACCGACCCACGCTCGCTGATCGACTGGGGTGCACTGCCCGGCGGCGGGCCGCAGGAAGGGATTCGGCCGGGAGGTCGACATGAGCACTCAGACAGCAGAGATGGTCGCGCCCGCTCTGCCGGTGATCGAGTCTAAGCTGATGCTGCCGCGGGTTCATGCCGGGACGCTGCGCCGGGCGCGCTTGTTGGAGTTGCTCGATGACGTCGATGGCGCGGCGCTGACAGTGCTCGACGCGCCGGTCGGTTATGGCAAGACGACGCTCTTGCGCTCGTGGTGTGCCGAGCGCGCGGAGCCGGTCATTTGGATGACGCTCGATGGGAGCGACGGCGATCCGGGGCGCTTGTGGACGCACCTGGCGACGGGCGTCGCGCGGCTCGGTGATGGTCTCGGGCATCGGACGCTGACGCGTCTCGGCGTCTGGCCTGCGGCGGTCGAGACGGGCGTCGATGAGCTGATGAACGGCCTGGTTGCCTACGGCTCTCCAGTGACGATCGTGCTCGATGACCTGCACACGGTGAGGAGCGAGACTTCGCTTCGCTCGATCGAGCACGCGATCGAGCGGCTGCCTCCGACCGTGCGCCTGGTGGTCGCGACCCGGGCGGAGCCGGCGATCAGCCTCGCTCCGCTGCGGGCCAGCAGGGCGCTGATAGAGATCCGGGCACGTGAGCTTGCGTTTACGGTCGACGAAGCGCGTCAGCTGATCGCCCGTGAGGGGATCAAGCTGTCTGGCAAGAGCCTCGAGTTGCTGGTCGAGCGTACGGAGGGATGGCCCGCGGGCCTGTATCTGGCGGCGCTATGGCTTCGTGACTTCGCTGGGCCCGATGAGGGAGTGCAGGCGTTCGCGGGCAGTGCGCGCCAGGTCGCCGATTACCTGACCGCCGAGGTCCTGACTGCGCTGGACTCGCGGACGAGGGACTTCCTGGTGCGCACCTCGGTTCTTGATCGGTTCACCCCCGAGTTGTGTGACGCGGTCGTGGATCGCGAGGACTCGGCTACGGTCGTGGCGCAGCTCGCCCGGTCAAATATGTTCCTGGTCGCCCCGGAAGCCCGAGGGGAGTGGTATCGCTACCACCATCTGTTCGGCGAGCTTCTGCGGCTAGAGCTCGGGCCCGAGGAAACTCACACCGTTCGGGGCCGCGCGATGGCTTGGTGCCGTGCCCACGGGCACATCGAAGACGCGATCGAGTATGCCGCCGCCGCAGGCGAGGCCGAACTGGTGGCTCAGCTGCTCGTCGACCACGACCGTGAGCTCGTCTGGGGCGGACGGGGCGGGCAGTTCCTTCGCTGGGTACGGTGGCTTCCATTCGAGCTGCTCATCGAGCGCCCTTCGCTGGCCGCCGGCGGAGCGGTAGCCGCGTCGCTGCTGGGGGCACCGGAGATCGAGATCCAGCGGCTTCTCACGGTGGCGGAGCGCGCGCGCCGGGAGCGCCCGGAGCTGTGGTCGCCCTACACGGAGGCGATGGCTGAAGTCACCCGCGCCAACGGGCTTTCCCGCGGCGACGTCGGTGCTGCGATTGGTCACGCTAGTCGTGCGGTCGCGGCGGCCCGCCAGGGCGCGGACGTCCTGGCCGTCGCGGTCTCCACGGCTCTGTCGCAGGCGCTGTATTTCGCCGGTGATCTCGATGAGGCGCGGCGCCTGGCGCTCGACGCCGCCGAACGCCCCGATGGACCCGGCGTCCCCGAGGGCTACGTCGGGTGCCTCGGGCTGCTCGCCCTGATCGATGCCGAGCGGGGGCGGAGCGAAAGCGCCCAAGCCTGGGCTCATCAGGCGATTAGCTTCGCCCGCCGGCGATTCCAAGCCGATTCCTGGGTTGCCTCGTTGCCGCACCTCGGGCTGGCTCTGGCGTTTGTCGCTACCGGACGTCTCGATGAGGCCGAGCGCGAGGCGCTCCGTGGCGAACGTCTGAGACGATCGCCGCAGCCCACCGTCGGTCACGCGCACGCCCTGCTCGTGCTCGCGCAGGTCCGTATCGCTCGATCGAGGTTGGCGCGCGCCGCCGGCGACCTCGGGCGTGCTCAACGCTCAATCGCGGAATTCCGCGATCCGGGACGGTTGGCTGCAATCGCAGCCAGGGTCGAGCGGGACCTCATGGCGGCCCAAGCGAACGACAAGGAATGCCACATCCTCGAGCAGCCGAGCCCGGCCGAGCTTGCCGTGCTGCGGGGCCTCACAGACGGTCTATCGCGACGAGAGATCGGCGACCGGCTTTACATCTCGTTGAACACGGTCAAGTCTCACACCCGCGAGCTGTACCGCAAGCTGGCCGCGAGATCGCGAAACGACGCTGTCGGCCGCGCGGAAGCGCTAGGCCTCCTCAATACGCTGGATCCCCCGGGTGATCCTCGCCCCAAAGCCACAAGCCTCAGCAGTATGCAGGCATGCTGAGATTGACTTGTCAGCGCACCGCCAGCGCATCGTCATCACCCGCATTGCCTGACGGTGCACCAATTTGAAGGGATCCGGACTGATGACCATCCTCTGGATCGTGCCTGCCGTTCCGGATCGGCTTCTGCATCCCGGTCCTATCCATCATCGGAGCCGTGATCAGGCCCACCGACCGCGCCGTCGCCGAGGGTGTGTAGGGGTGGTCACGCAGGCGAGCTTGCCGAGAGCCGGCACCTGACGAACCGGGAGAAATGTGCCTGAACCCGCTCCGACGTTGGTTTAGCTCGGCCCCGAGTTTCCGGGCGCTCAGACCTGCATGGACAAGGAAGTCACTCCCACCCCGAGCCAACCACCCGGGTGAACATCAATCACCCGGGTGAACATCACTGCGAGTTGACAATCCTCGGCCATCCACCGCAATCATTGTCGTCAGCAACACATCAGCGGATATGACCCTGTGACGCATCGCCGGTCGCCCGCGACCTCCGCCCACCACATTTCAAGGAGCGCAAAGTGGCTGTTCAAGTAACTCCCCCAACACAAGCCCAGGCGGGCTACGACGCCTACGCGGCAGACGACGAGCGCGGCTACGGCTGGGTCATGTTTGCCGGAACGCCGGCAGCCTGAACACGTGGGGCTGGGTCGTGCTATGCATCGCGTAGTCCAGTGGGCCGTCGGAGCGGGCGTGTTTGTCAAGAACCAGTTCTCGCGCTGGGTCGGCGTGATCATCCTGGGGCTGAACGCGATCGTACAGTTGATGATGATCCCCGCTTACCCGTTCTGGTCGCTGTCGATCTTCACGCTCGACATCCTCGCGCTCTACGGTCTGATCGCGTACGGCAAGCGGATCTCCAGCGCAGCCTGAGCACGCGGAATCCGTATCGGCGGACCTCGGAGTGACGGCGTGTTCTCTCGTTCCAGAAGACACGAAGGCGCTCGCGATAACCCACGCGTCCGCGACTCCGGCGACGCCGGGGCCGACGCCACGACGCCACGCCAGACTCGGCAGCTCATTGAGTGGCGGCGGTCGGCGCAACGCGTCACGCGCGCCTGGCGCGCATGGCTTGCCACCGAGAGCGGCGATCACGGCGAGCGCTATCGCGCGTTCGTGGCTGCGCTCGCCGACGGAGGAAAGGGCAGCCACCGAGGTCGATCGCATCATCGACCTCGCCGAAGCGCGGCGCCGCACCACGACCTCCGATGCGCGGAAGGGGGGACTGGGCGCGGGATGAGGGTGGAACCTGGGGCACACCGGCGCTTGGATCTCGACCGGTTCGACCAACGTGGCTGGCCGCGTGCGACCTGGCCCTTGTGGGCGCGCCGGAACGACGAGCTTGGTCAGCGCTATACGCTCAGAGTCGACGAGGAGCTGATGCTGCTCGAGCCGGGTGCCGGGTCGCTTGCGCCGTCGAGCGGCGAGGTGCTCGTACGGCTGTCTGAGGAGCTCTCTGTGCACACATCCCCCAGACGCGCGCGGCTGTGATCGAGCTCGCGACGGGCATCCACCCCGACGTGGACGGAGTCACGGCGGAGCTGGCGGCGCTGCGCACCGGGCTGGCGCGCGAGTTGGCTGCGATGGGGTTGAGTGTCGCTGCCGCGGGCACCCATCCGCTGACTGTCCGCGAGGAGAACGAAGTCTCGGGAGCGGGGCGCTACCGCGCTCTCGAGGTCTCGCTGCGCGTGCTCGCTCGAAGGGAGCCAACGATGGCCCTGCACGTGCACGTGGACGTGCCTGCCCCCGAGGACGCGATCCAGCTGCTAACGGTCTGCACGGCAACATCCCGGTGCTGCTTGCGCTTTCGGCCAACTCTCCGTTCTGGCAGGGGCGTGACAGCGGGTTCGCGTCGGCTCGCACGTTGATCCTCCAGGCGTTCCCCCGGGCCGGCCCGCCGCGATTCTTCGCCGGCTACGCCGACTACGCCGACTACGCCGACTACGCCGACTACGCCGACTACGCCGACTACGCCGACTACGCCGACTACGCCGACTACGCCGACTACGCCGACTACGCCGACTACGCCGAGACGATCGACCCGCTGATCGCATCTGGCGCGATACCCGATCCAAGCGACCTTTGGTGGGACCTGCGACTGCAACCCGCGCTCGGGACCGTCGAGGTGCGCGTGATGGACGCCCAGTCGCAGATCCGAGACGTCACTCCCCTGGTCGCGCTCATCCAAGCGCTTGGCTGGCTCGAGCTTGAAGAAGAGCCCTCAACGTTCGCACCGAGCCCCGAGGTTCTCGCCGAGAACCGCTTCCTGGCCGCGCGAGACCGGATGGACGCCCGACTGATCGACCCGGAGAGACGTCGCCCAATCCCGGTCCGGGCGATACTCGATTCGCTACTGGCCGATTGCCGGGACCCTGCGGTCAGGCTCGGTTGCGCTGGTGCGCTGGATCGGGTGCAGCGCCTCGCAGCGACAAACGGGGCCGAGCGGCAGCGCGCCCTCGTCGCCCGCAGCGGGCGTCTCGACCACCCGGTCATGAGCCTCACTGACCAATTCCTCGCGCCGCGCTCGCGCACTGCCACCGAGGCGAGAGACGGGAACAAGTCTGATAACTCGACCGAAAGGAGCGGCCCATGTGCCGCTGGCTCGCATACTCCGGCGCCCCCATCCTGATGAAGGAGGCGCTCTACGCGGGAACCCACTCATTGGTTGACCAGAGCCTGCATTCGCGGCTCGGTGCCGAGACCACAAACGGCGACGGGTTCGGCGTCGGCTGGTACGGCGCCCCCGACACCCCGGGCGTCTTCCACAGCATCGAACCGGCGTGGAACGACAGCAATTTGCGAGAGCTTGCCGGCCACATCAGCTCCCCGCTGTTCTTTACCCACATCCGCGCGGCGATCGGCAGCGCCGTGCAACAGACCAACTGCCACCCCTTCCGTCACGACCGTTGGCTGTTCATGCACAACGGCTACATCAACGAGTTCGCCGCGATCAAACGCGATCTGATACTCGCCGTCGACCCGTCCCTGTACGCCGAGATCAAGGGCCAGGCCGACACCGAGGTGCTGTTCTACCTCGCGCTGACGTTCGGCCTGGAGAACGACCCGCCGGCCGCCGTCGAGCAAGCAATCGGGCTCGTCGAAGACGTCGCTGCCCGTCACGGTGTGCCCCATCCATTCCAGGGCACCGTCGCTACCACCGACGGCGAGACCATCTGGGCATTCCGGTACTCCAGCGAACACAACTCGCGCACGCTCTTCTACACCACCAATGTGCCCACGCTACGCGAGCTACATCCCGAAATACAACTGCTGCAAGAAATCTCAGACGATGCCCGGCTGATCGTCTCCGAACCCCTCGGTAATGTCGCCGGCGTCTGGAACGAGGTGCCCGACTGGAGCTGGGGAGCCGTCGGCCCCGGCCGCGAAGAGATACGGCCGTTCCGGCCCAAGGCACCGACGACCTCCGTACCCGTCGGCGCGTGAAAGGCGCACGATCTTCATTCGCCCCCGGTTGCTCCTCCTGGGAGCAATCGTTGATGCCGCCGGCACAGTCCACACCACCCAGCAGTCTCAAACACGTCAGCCCCAGAGGCTTCTCGTCGGCGACGCGATCATCCTGCTCCGGATCCTGAGCGAGGCACGCCACCGCGCGGTGTGGCGAGGGTGTTCGGAGTCGGCAGGCAGGTCTCGACCCTGGTAACGCTAGTCGTGAATGGCGCGCGCGCGCGCCCTCCATCGCATCGCCGCCGCGCCAGGCAGGCAGGTGCGCAAAATCCGATCCAGTCCGACCGCCGTGGGCGACGCGATGACCTGGGACCGCCGCGATTAAGGAGACGATCGACAGCATCGCCGGACATGCGTCCAGCGACACGTCCTCTGCCGCCGCGCTGATCGCTTTCGCCGTGCTGGCGCACTTGTTCCGCCCCGCGGTTGCGGGCTTGCTCCGCGCGGGTGCGCGAGTCACTTGGCGCCGTCATTGCTGAGGGCCGCAGACTTCGGGCTGAGTTCACAGCCCGCGCTGAGTCAGGTCTAGACGACCGCTAGAGGCCACGCCGATCAAAGGCGAGTCGTCCGAACAACCTGCGGCTCCCGCTCGCTGGCACGGCCGCGCGGGGGCTATTTTTTGCGCCCGGCGGGCCGTTGCCTCGGCGGGGCGAGCTCGAGTCGCCGGCGAGTTGCACCGCTGGCTCGGCGCAGCTCACGCGTTGGGGGCGGTCGCTAGACCAGAGGGCGCCGGCTCACGTCGATCTGGGCGAATCACGCGGGTGATCATCCGCGTCCGCGGCCCAAACCGCGGCCAGCGCACGTCATGGTGGGAAGCTCGAATATGGCCGCCTCTCCCAGAGCGCGAGCGGCCCGCCGAAACCGCTCATTCGCGACGCCCAAGGTCGGAGGCCCGCATTGATGCTCCGAGCGGCGTCGACGGGAAGCCGGCTGCCGCCGGAGAGTTCGTTCCAGTAGGAGCACTCGATGTACCGAACGCACGCCAGTTCGGCAGCCGCCAGGTGCCCCCATGCCCAACGGACCCGGGCGGGGAAGTGCTCAAACAGCTCGCGGTCCTCCCCGTAACCCCGCGTGGTCGTGAGCAGCGCACGCCGGATCTCATTGGCTCGCCGGTCCGTGAGATCGGGATCGGTCAACACGCTCTCCGGCTCACGGCGCGCGCGCAGAAGGTCGCGCACCGCGGGGCCGAATCTCTCGCTGGTCAACTCCCCTCGCAGGAAGACGGCAACCATCTCGTCCTCGTTGCTCTCGCGGAGAAACCTCATCGCCCAGGATGATGAGACCGACGCCAGGATCCCACCGCTCCCGCTTCGTCGCCCACGGAGGACCCGGCCCACGGACTGCTGCTTGAGCTGGCCGGCGGCCCAGAGCGGAAGCCGTGGTGCCGCTCGTCTCGCTGGACGACGTGGCCGCTGGTTGGTGGAAGGCAGCAGAGGTCACTCAGTCGCTCGTTGTACGGCGTCTTGAACCTGCTGGACGATGCTGGAAACGAACCGTTCGAAGCGGTCTGCGCCGGTGGCGGCGGTTGCTGTATTCACCTCCTCCCTCAGGCCTGCGTCGACAGATGCGAGATCAACCAGGTCTGGGCGGATAGCCAGCATCACCGAGGTCAGCCAAGGGCCGGAATGCCGGCCGGGATCTTGACCGACATCACCGCTGGGCGCGCATGCAACAACATCGGGGTGACGCTCGTGCAGTTGGCGGACCGATTCCTCCAGAGCAGGACGGTTCGCGCCGTGCGTTGAGATCAAAGCGATGACGCGAAACCCGTGACCGATCAAGCTGTAAGCGACATGAGACGCGGTCTCACACACGATGTCGGCGGGTATCGACAGCGTTCCCACGCGGCTCATGTGTTGCTCGGCGTAGCCAACACGAATTGTGGGCGCCAGCACGGCATCGAGCCGACCCGCCACTGTCTCCCCGACGACGTCCGCGAGCAGCGCGTCGCTGCCGAGTGGAAGATGGCCGCCCTGGTACTCGACCGAGCCGAACGGGATGACCACAGTCCGTGAGCCGCGTTCAACCGTTCGACGCAGCTCCCAGCTCGACATTTCCTCCAGCTTGACCACGTGGGCACCCTAAGCCTGAATCCACCGAATAGCGGGGTGGTGTGACTCGGGGAGCGGGCGGGTTTGGTGGTTGGTGGTGTGCGGGGTGTGGGTTCGGTGCTGGTGGGGCGTGGGGGCGCTTGTGAGTGGGGTTGGTGGCGGTTCTGGGTGACGTTTTCGGGCAGGGGGCGTGCTGGCCGTTGCGGGCGGAGCCGTTGATCGGTGTCGGTGTGCCGCGGGGCGGGTCAGGTGAGGACGGGGAGCGCGCGGATGCGTGTGAGCGCGTCGTTGAAGTCTTGTTGCCAGGGCCAGCGCGCGGGCATCCGGAGTGTCCATTGTCGGGCGGTGCGTGTCAGTCGGCCGGGGATCCGGAACAGCCGGTTGCGGCGGGTCGCGGCGGTGCGGGTGCTGTCGTTGGGCAGGCCGATCTGGCTGGTCCACCGTCCGAGGTTGTGCGCGAGGGCGGCGATCACGGTCCAGGCGCTGTTGGCGGCGAACTGGCCGGAGGGGAAGTGCGCGAGCGCTTGGTCTTGGAGATCGCGGATGCAGAGCTCGACGACGGCGTGCTCGCGATGCTCGCGCTCGACCAGCAGCAGCGGCTCGGTGCGGTTGGTCGCGAACGCGAAGTACTGCCAGTTCGGGAACAGGTCGGCCTGTTTGCCGACCAGACGTGTGCGACGCGCGACCAGCCGCCAACCATGGAGCTTGGTCTCGGCGATCTGCGCCTCGCCGCCCTCGGGATAGTCGGCGAGCGTCACCCAGTCCTGCTCGTCGATCAGCTCGATCAGCGCCCGGATCGACTTGCGTTGCTTGACCCCGATCGAGAACTCCACGCCGCGGGCATCGAGCGTCTTGAACAGCTTGTGGTTCTCAAACCCGGTATCGGCGCGGATCAGGATCGTCCCGGTCGCACCGGCGCGGCGAACGCGGGCGAGCAGCTCATCCACGAACCTCGGGTTCCCGCGCTGCGTGTTCGCCTTCCCTCGGCGGTTACGGATATGCAGCACCTCGCCGCTCCCGGCACGCGTCGCGACCAACGGGTGGTAGCCGAGCTGCTTGGTGTACCCGTATGAGGCGCCCTGCTTCTGATAGCCGTAGACCTCCCCGACGAAGCTGTCGATATCGATCACCAACCGCTCAGCGCCCGGACCGGCGCCCTGACCCCACGCGCGGCGCAGCGACTCGTCAAGCACGTGGTCGAGCTGGCGAACGTGCCCGAACGTGAACGCTCGCAAGAAAGTCCCCAACGTTGACGGCGCCATCACCATGTGTCCCAGGACCAGGCCGGTCGACCCGGCGCGCAGCACGTTCATGTCATCGATGCTGTCAGCGCCGGCGAGCATCCCGTGCACCAGGCTCATCACCTTGCGGCCCGGGAGCGCCGCGCCAGGCGCCTGGGGATCGAGCCACACGCTGTCGTTCACCAACCCCTCGATCCCCAACCGCCCGGCCAGCGACCCGGTCAACAGCAGCCCCGCGTCGCTGACCAGCCGCTGCTCATCGAAGCGAACCGCGATCTGATCGAGGCTCGTGGGACCCTCGATTACGTCCGTGTGATCGTGCACCATTCAGGTGACCTCCTGACAGGGCCGCGGTTGCACACACAGCCGCTGAAAAGCCCTGCTCAGGAGGACATTTAAACGTCAGGGTCGGACGGAACCAGCGGCACAATGCGGTGGATCCAGGCTAAGTCTCGACACCTCCTGCGGCAAGCCATCCGCTGCCGCCTAGGGCTTGCGGAAGCAGCCCGACCATGGGCTCCAGCGATCCGGAAGCGACGCTGTCGCGCCACCCTCGGCGTCAATCGTTACTGCCGCTATGTCGCCGCAGGGGCACTCTTGATCTGACTGCCGCTCGCCGCCGGGACCAGAAGCGGACACGAGCGCCGGACCAACGGATAGGCGACGTGGCGCGCCTCTGCGGCGCCTGCCGAGCTGTCGCCGAACTTGGTGGTTTGCATATATATGCACGGACGGGAGTCTGGCGCCGTTCGCGTGCGCCCTGCATCCGGCGACGAGCGCGTCTCCGACGAGGCCGGTCCGCACAATGGCATTCGTCACGGGCGGGCACCTGCGGCTGGCTCGCGCTTAGGCGACCAAACGCGCGTCGGCGACCAGCTAGCCTTAGCCAGCGACCCGGTGGCCAGCAAGCGGACGGAGGCCTCGCTTCACCTGTGATTCGCCGTGAGCTGAGGGGATCCGTTTGCCGTTTCGAGCCGGGCGGGTCGGCTCCGTGCCATGGGGAGGGTCATGCACCTGCCGCTCTTGCCGCCACCGTGCGCGCCGGAGGGTCGTGTCGTCAGCGCAGGCCAGGCTTTGTCCAGCATCGCGATCACGATCGCGGCCGACCTGAGTTGCCCACGACCGCCGTCCATGGTTCTTGCTCCTGATTGAGTCAAAGCCCGTGCGCGGGGCTTCGAGTTCCCTCCGGCATGCGATGTCGTCGATCAGCCGCAGGCCGTCCACTGATTACCGCTCGGACTCAGCGCCAAGCGGAGGGTGGTTGAAGCGTCGCGCTGCGCGAAGACGGTGTTCGTGCGCGCGACGATCGCAAGCACCGTACCGTGCGCGACTTCTGCGGCCGCCGCCACGTCCCGATGCGCAAGACCAGCGCGACACGCGCGGATTGCCTGCTCGTACTCGTACTGTGCTCCGCTTCGCGCTTGCGTCCCGCGGCGCGCCCCACCCCGTCGCAGAAGCTCGTTGCCCAGCTCCTCACGCGCCCGCCGATGGCCAATCCGCTCGGCGTCGGCGATCGACGCCAACAAGAGCCCAGCAGCGATCGCGCGGTCCGCTGCCTCGCCGACCCTGCTCTGGAGGTCCAGATCGCGCTCGGCGTCGCCCTCGCACAGCGCCTGCACCCGCTCAGTGGCGGCGGTCGCGATCGCTTCCAGCTCCTCCACGAGCTCCACATCACTTCTCTGGCGCACAGCCATCCAGCTCCTTGTTTCACACAAGTTCAGTTCATGGTGAACCTCAGTCCAGGCGGAGATCGCCTCAGCCTCGCGCGGATGAAGTGACGCTATCCACCGGCGTGCCGCACCGAACCACCGGCCCGCGGATAGACCCGCCCCACACTTGTGTCACCGTAGCTCCAAATCCCAGCCTCGTCCCGTCGACCTACTCTGGCGGTCCTAACTAAATAGCATGGCCAGACTAGACGGAAACGACTCCGGCATCCGGCGGCGACCATCGTTGACAATTCGGGGGCCCAGTCCTGTCACGCCAGCAACCAGGGGTCCGCTCCCTCGCTTCGCTCAGTCGCACCAGACTAAACGGACTGGAGTCACTGACCGTCCGGGGCGTCTGCCACGCTGACTCGGCATGAGTTCATTATCCGCTGAACTGCGAGCGTCGTGCTGACGCTCTCCAAGGTAGTAGTCCAGGTCGGCAACCGCGCCGACGCGGCGAGGGCCGGCGACTATCGGTTGGAGCTGGAGGCAGCGCCGGAGGCGTTCGCACGCACCGACTACCAGCTCGCTGCCGACGGGCTCGAGCCCGTGCAGGAGCGCTGTTCCTCGTTATGGCTCGGCTCCGACGAGGCACTCGCGCAGTTCGGCGTGCGGCGGGGTCAGGCGATCGATCGCGATGATCTGATCGCAGTGCTGCAGGGCCAGCATGTCGAGACCGGGGAGCAGCTCCGCCGCCCGGGCGCGCTCAAACGCGAGGTTTCTCGAGACGAGCGTGGCGTGGTGCCCGCAGATGAGGAGGGGCGGCCGGTGGTGGAGCGGGTGACGGGGGTCGCGCACGTGGAGATGACCTTGTCGGTGCCCAAATCAGGGTCGGTGCTGTGGGCGATGGCCGACGAGCAGGATCGTCGGAGGATCGAGGACGGGCTGCTCGAGGCGGCGGAACGCACGGTGGAATACATGGCTCAGAACAAGGCGGTCGTCCACCGCCGTGGTAAGGATGGTGTTCGGGTGAGCGAGCCGGCGGCGGGCACGGCGATCGCCTCGTCGTTGCATGTGACGGCGAGGCGGGCGCGGGGCGACCCGGGCGCCGGCTCCGCAGCTGCATGTGCACAACCTGGTGGTCGGCGTGATGAGGGCGGACAGTCGGGTGGTGGCGGCGGACTCGTGGGAATGGTTTCGCCACGACGCCGCTCTGGAGGGCGGCGCGCTGTTTCGCGCCCAGGTTGGCGACGCACTCGTTCGGGCGGGCTGGGAGATCCGGTCGGGCACGGGCGATCGCGGGCGCTACTTCGAGGTGGAGGCTGTGCCGGAGGGGCTATGTGAGGTGTTCTCGCCACGGTCGCGGGAGGTCGCCGAGGCACGCGGGGAGATCGAGCGGGAGCTCGGGGTGCGCCTGCAAGGCGGCGCGCTGGCCGTGCTGGCGAAGGAGACCCGCCAGGCCAAGGACCACGGTCTCGACCCCGAGCGGCTGCGGGAGGTGTGGGACGCGCTCGGTCAGGAGCACGACTTCGGGCCTGGCGCCGGCAGCCGCCCCCTCGTACACGCGCGCAGCTTGGAATCCCGATGCAAGCTAAGCGCTATCTGCACGTGCGCTGAAGGTGCGCAACGTCGACTTCGCCAACGGCGTGCTTCGCTTCGAGGACGGCTACACGACCAGGGGCGGGCATGCGGGCAAAAAGGGCCGGCGGGTTCGCTCGGTGCCGATGAGCGACAACATCCGCGCCGCGCTGCTGCCCTACTGCCGAGGCCGAGCAGGACAGGAGCTCGTCTTCGAACGCACGGGCACGCCGGGAGAACCGATCTGTGGAGTGTCGCTGTATCGCCGGTTCGTCAGCGCGGCCCAGCGGGCCGGACTGCCGGTCCTGCGCTTCCACGATCTCCGCCATTCCTTTGGCACCCAAGCGATCCGAGCGTTCAATATCTATGAGGTCCAGCGGATGATGGGCCACCGCAGCATCACGACGACCGAGCGCTACCTGCACTACGCGCCGGATCCCGATGGCGCGGCCAAGCTCTCCGGCCTGTTGGGCGAGCGACGGCCCTGGCAGCAACGTGGTGAGGATCACACAGCCGGCGGCGTAGACGCGTGGGGACCCTTTGGGGACCCTTGGCCGAATCTTGGCTCGACGCCGAGTTTCGGGCTCGCGGAAAGTGGCATGCTATGCGGCACGTTCACCAAGAGGCGACGACCGGAATCGAACCGGTGTAGACGGCTTTGCAGAGGGTCCCGACGTCGAATTCACAGGAGCTGAGCGCACCGATGGCCGATGAAGTGGGGCTTATCGGTTGCGCTCAGTTCTTCCCAGGCGTCTCGGAAGTCACGAGTTTGGGGAGCCTTTTGGGGAACCTTGGTTTCGGGGTCGACACGCCAGCCGTCCGGGGCCAGGCTTACGGCGAATTGCGCACCGCTCCGAGCAGATCGGTCTGATCTGTCGCTGGTCATAGGGACTGCGACAATCACCGGGCGGCCGACCTGGATCTCAGCCGAGCCCGCGGCCGCGCCCCGCGTTACTTTTGGGCCCGCGCGGTCTGGTACAGGTGAACCTCGGAGAATTGCCCGACGTGGCCCGCCCGACCCGCAGCGACATGGAGAAGTACGAAGCCGTGCTGTTCGAAACTGGAGTGCGGCTTCGGCTCGTCCGGCACCTGCTCGATGAGCCGGTCACGCATGCGGAGTGGACCAGTCTTCAAAACTGGCAGGGCCGGGCAACCCCCGGCTTGGAAGGTTCGATTCCTTCGCCGCGTCGCCAAAGGTTTCCCTGGTATTGGCGCAGATTCGACCATCGGTGCGAGCTGTCACGGCGCGGCTCGAAGGAGGCCAACCCAGGCCAATTTAGGCCCCGTCATTCCCCCCGCCATTCCCCCCAGCATTCCCCCCGTCTGCGTGGTGGCCTTGTGCTCCGGGAGTTCGGCCCTGAAAGCGGCTCCGTTTGGTGCGGCGCCGGCTTTGCGGTACGGCGTCCCGATCGGCCGCAACCCATCGCTGATGCCGCCCGAGCACTGAGCAGGGCGCTCACGACTCGTCCAAGCGCGTCGTGACGTCCGGCGACGGTCTCCACTCGCGCCCTGGAAGCAGACGCGGCGTCCTGATCTCTGAGACGCCGCGCTCATTTGTCCGCGCGTGGCTGCGTGGAATGGGCGCGTCCGGATAGTAAAGGGTGCGGGCCGGAACGATCGCTCGGGTGGCATTGCGGGAGCGCGGTCGGCGGCGCCTTCGAAGGTCGGCCGGCGCGAATGCAGTTGTGCGGCCAGCGCTGGGCCGCGACGATCGGCGTGATTCAGATGTCGCCAAAGCTCAGGCCGGCCGAGCGCCGACGCCGTGGTGGAAGCGATCGCCAAGTCGGCCTGGCAGAGGGCCGCCTTCGGAGCGGTGCAGAAGCGGGTCGTGGCGATGTGGCACGGGCAGGTGCTTGTTGGCGTCTCTTAGGTCGGCTAACTCCAAGCTGATCGCGGGTCTCTGGATTTGGGTGAAAGGGCAAGTCTCGCGACCCTAATGGCTGGGTCCGCCGGCGATGACGCCTTGGCGAGGTGCAGGGCGGGTGCGGGCGCAGCCGGTCCTAACCCGGATTCGTGCTCGGGTGTGTACGGAAGCCGGGTCGGAGCACGGGTGCTGCTCGGTCCGCGCTAATGGCCAGCCGGGTATAGGTCAGTCGTGATGACTGTTGTGGCCGGAGAGATCGCGTTGTGGTAGTGGAGGCGATGCGCGACGAGCGCGTATTTCGCGATCAGCTCGAGCCGTTCCGGCGCGAACTCCAGGTGCACTTCTACCGGATGCTTGGCTCGGTGCACGATGCGAGGACGCGGTCCAAAAGGCGCTGTTGCGGGCCTTGGACGCTTTGAAGGCGGGAGCTCACTGCGTTCGTGGCTGTACACGATCGCCACTAATGTCTGCTTGCGTGTGATCGAGCGCAGGCCGGCTCGCGTGCTGCCGATCGACTACGGGCCACCGGCGGACCCGCACCTCCCGCTCGGCCCGCCGGTGCTCGAGTCGTTCGCGGTTCGCGGTGGAGCCGTGCCCGGATAGCGACGTTGGGGAGAGTCTGGCCGTTCCCAACGCGCGCTACGAGCAACGTGAGGCCGTCGAGCTGGCGTTCATCGCCGCGCTGCAGCACCTGTCGTCCCGTCAGCGCGCGGTGCTCATCCTGCGCGACGTGCTCGGATTCTCTGGCGCGGAGGTCGCCGAGGCGCTGCAGACGACCACCGCCTCGGTGCATCGCCTGCTGCAGCGCGCGCACGCCACGATCGACAAGCGGCTGTCCGAGCGCAGCCAGCAGGCCACGTTCCGTCAATCGGCGAGCCGGAGCTGCGCGGGATGTTGAGCGCTACGTAAAACGTCTGGACCAGCAACGACGTCGACGCGTTCGTCGAGATGCTCACTGAGGACGCGGCGATGGAGATGCCGCCGACCGCGGCCTGGTTTGACGGCTGCGACGCCGTGATCGAGGGATTGCGCACGTGGCCGCTCAGCGCCGAGCGCAGCTGGCGCCTACAGCTCGCGCGATTCTACGGTCAGCCCGCCGTCGCCGCCTATCGCCGCGAGACTTCCGACCGCTACGAGCTGCACCATCTGATGGTCATGAGCTTCGGCGGACGAACGATCGCTGAGCTGACCGCATTCCTAGGCATCGACCCTGAGCGACTGCGTCTGCCCCGCGAGCTGTGAGCGCTGCGATGGATTCCGCGCGCTCATCGGATCCACGGCTGAGAAGAGATCACTGTGGGCAGATGCCCTGAGAAACAACCGAAGGAAGGAGGCTGCCGTGAGCACGCCTGCAACGCCAACCGGACCGCAGATGCCGGCTGTTGTGGATCGGGCGACCTTTGAGGCCGAGCGCCATGCGCTGCTGATCAAGGAGAAGGCCCACACTCGTGAGGGGGACGCGATCGCTGCGGCGCGGCGCTGGCTGCCGATGGTGCAGGTCGATCCCACCGTCGAGCTGATCGGCCCCGACGGGCCGCTGACGCTGCTCGACGCGTTTGAGGGCCGTCGGCAGTTGATCGCCTACTACTTCATGTGGAACCCCGGCCGGCCCGCGCCCGAGCAGTGCGAGGGCTGCACGTTCTACACCAGCCAGATCGGCGAGCTGTCCTACCTGCACTCCCGCGACATCACCTTCGCAGTCTTCTCTCAGGGCCGCAACGTGGCCAGCGACGTAGCCGACGCCGAGGCGTCCTACGAAGAGAGCCTGCGCTACCGCGAGTTCATGGGCTGGACGATGCCGTGGTACTCGGCGCAGCCGTCGCTGGACGCCCTCCTCCCCGGCCGTGAGCATGGTCTGTTTCACCTCGTCTGCTACTTCCGAGACGGCGACCGGGTGTTTGAGACCTATTGGACTAAGCGCCGAGGCGTCGAAGCGCTGGACAACAGCTACGCCCTATTGGACCTCACCGTGTACGGCCGCCAAGAGCCATGGGAAGACTCCCCCCCTGGCTGGCCACAAGACGGCCACACCTCTCGGACTGACGATGGCCCGCCCGATTGGCCACGCACCTGTGAGTGGCCTGAAGGACGCCCCACCGCGCAGTGGCCCCGGCTTCAAGCCGGACGCACCGACCAGCTCGGAGACTCAAACGCCTGATCCGATCGCACGCCCTTGAGAATGACCCGTTGACACGGAGATAACGCTGACCAACCACCAGATTTCAGGGCCGATGACGTGGGGAGAGTACGCGCCGACTCCGACGCTCGAAGGGACGTGCAGACGCTCCCACGGGACATCACCCTGAATCCTCTGAAAGGAGGCAGACATGACAGCGCGACCTGAGCATCCTCACGAAATGCGCTTCCCCGGCGAATCGCTGGAGTACCGTCACGCGCGCGACGCGTTGCTGCGCGCCGAGAAGGACGTTCGCGATCGGACCGAGGAGGTGGCGCGACAGCGTCGGCAGCTCCCGCTCGGCGGCGTCGCGCCGCGCGACTACGAGTTCCAGGAGTGGGATACGGGCACCGGAACCCGACGCGCCGTCCGCCTGTCGGAGCTGTTCGCAGACGGCAAGGACACGCTGTTCATCTACAGCTTCATGTTCATCGAGGGCCCGGATGGGAACCCGATCGGGTCGCCGTGCCCGAACTGCACGTCGATCATCGACGCGGTCGCTGGCCAGGCTGTGCACCTGACGCAGCGGATCAATCTCGCCGTGTCGGCCAAGGCGTCGATCGAACAGTTCCGCGCTCACGCCCACAGCCGCCGTTGGGCCGACGTCCGCCTGCTCTCCAGCGCTGGCAGCGCGTTCAACGTCGACTACGGGGCCGAGGACGCCGAGGGTCGGCAGTGGCCGATTGCTCATGTTTCGTCCGCCGGGATGGCCAGCTCCACCACTGGTGGAGCTCTAAGCTGTTCTGGGGCTCTCACCGGGAGGGCGAGGAGTCACGCCACGTCGACTTCATGTGGCCTTACTGGAACATCCTCGACTGCACGCCCGATGGTCGCCCGAAGGAGAACACGCCTCGCCTGCAGTACCCGTGATCCGGGCGGGACGCCGCAATTTTGCTCGCGCGCTGGTGCGCGCCGGCTAGCCTGGGGCTGACCGTCGACCGTACGCGCGGGATGGACGCTGGCCAAGCGCGCAGCTGTGGCAGCTCCGGCTGGATCCCCGGCCCGTCGCTGCTGAGGATGTCGGCGATGTTGTTCCCGGTGAGCGATAGTGCGCCCCCACCGGACGCGCCGATCCTTTAGATCGATCGATCCGCTGACGTCAGCCGCTTGCCTGGATCACGACCGCCGTCGTGTACTTGGCCGTGGACGTCGACCGGAGCGCTTGCCTATCTGGCGTCGCGAGCAATTGACTCCCTGGCCGGCGCACCCTTCGAATGGGTCGAGCCGGACGATGGCTGTGCGTCGCGGTCATTGCGGTCGCCGCCGCTACCAGCCCGCCGATACCAAGTCGACGCTGGCTCGCCCGCTGCCCGGTGATCATCCCTGACGCTCCGATCGTGGATTTGCGCGCGATGAGCGGGCCGGTGAGCGATGCCTCGGCGGAGAGGCGCTCGACCGCGATCACCGCCATCCCCGCGAGGCATCGGCTGCTCTCCCATGGGTCTCGGAGAAGCAGCGATCCAGCACCACGAACTCGACCCAAGACCGCTGCGACCGGACCAGCAGCGGCCATCATGCAAGTTGATCCTCCGTGGCCGCTTCATCGCCACCCCGGAAGCCGGCCGCACACTGCTCCGTCGGGCCACGAACGAGCCAAAGGGTAGGGTCACGCGTTCTCATCCCTGGGCTGGTCGCTGCTCACGGAGGTTCGAAAGGAACGCGCGGATGTCGTTAAGGAGGATGTCGGGTTCTTCGAGGGCGGCGAAGTGTCCGCCGCGATCGGCGATGTCGGTCCAGTTGACGATCGTGTTCGCGTCGCTTGATTGGGAGCGGATGCCGACGTCGTGGGCGAATTGGATTGCGGCCGTCGGCACGCCCGAGTTGGCGGGCGGAGCAGCCCAGCCGCCACCCTGGGCGTAGCCGACATAGGCGGCCGAGCCGCCCGTGGAGGTCAGCTAGTATGGCGAGGATCCATTCACGGCCGAGGACGGTGTCGGGGAGCGCGTCGGCGGGGTAGGTCCAGGCGTGCAGCTTGTCGAGCATCCAGGCCAGCTGAGCGGCCGGGGAGTCGGTGAGCGCGGCTCCGATCAGGCCGGGGCGGGTCGATTGGATCGCGATGTAGCCGTATTCGTCGCGCATGAACGCTTGCGTTCGGGCAGCCCGGTCGCGGTCGAGGTCGGTCATGGCCGCGAGCGTGTCGTCATCGATCTGGGTGGCGAAGCTCAGCGGGCCGTTGACATGCACGCCGCCCACACAGTGTTGCTGCTGCCCGGCGTCGGGGCGCAGGGAGGTCGGGCCGAGCATCTGGCCCCGGCGTTTGCGCCCGGACCGGCGGGCGGGCTGATCTCGTCCTCACGGGGGATCGTGGCCGCGTATCAGCAGACGGGAGGGGATCCGGCCACCGCGGCGCGCGCGGAGGCCGCGCGGCTTCAGGAACTGGCTTGGAACGTTGCATGAAAACCCTCATGACCCATTTCCACCCAGTTGTATGATCGGCCTGCGATGGCTGCTAGGACTCGTGCGCGCTACCTGGCGCCGATCGCGCTAACGGCGACGATCGCAGCGACGTATTTTGTCGTCCACAACGGTGTCGCGATCAAGCCAAAGCCCCCGGTAGCGCAGGCCTCCCAACAACGGGACAGCCCTAAACACCAGTTCGCGCACGTGAAGATGTACACGATCCAACCCGGTGAGACGCTGACTTCGATCTCGGTCAAGACCGGGATCTCGCTCGCCACGTTGGAGTCGCTGAACCCGAACATCAACCCCGACTCGCTGCAGGCCGGTCAGAAGCTGAGGCTTCGGCGTTGAGCCTCAGCGACGGGAGTCGTGCGCCCGCGTATGCGGGGTTGGTCGCCTGCGCCGTGGCCGCGCCCCTCGCGTGTACCCTGCTGATCCCGTCGATCGCCCGCGCCGCCGCGCCCACGGCCAGCACCGACGCCACCGCGCTCGCCGCGACCACCGACGTCGCCCCACCGGCGCTGAGCGTCCGCGCCGCCGCGCTGGTTTGACGTAGGAATTCTCGCTGTTTGCCGCGAAACCTCTTCGTGGTTGCCACCGAGCGCGAGGAGGTCATGATGGGTGTTGTGGCTGTTGCGGGTTCGCGGGTCGAGCGGGATGTCGATCCACCGTCGGTGGTCCGGTTCAAGTGCCGCTCGTGGTGGCGGCGAGAGTTTGATCAGCTCTTTGGGTGATGCTGGGTGGGCTGGGGGGCGGTTGGGGTTGAAGTTGGGTCAGGAGTTCGCGTAGTTGTACGAGGCGGTGCGGGCCGATTTTTTGCTCCCATTCGGTTTCGAGCTCGCGGACGATTTCACGGATGGTTCGGGCGGCTGCGTGTCCGCGGTCGGTGAGGTGGATGCGTTTTGAGCGTTGGTCTTCGGGGTCGTCCTCGCGGGTGAGGTAGCCGAGTCGCTCCATTTGTCCGAGGAGGTAGTTGATCGCCTGTTTGGTCATCTGCGTCTCGGCCGCGAGGCTAGGTGGCTGCGTGCGGCCTCGCGATGGTGTATGTTGCGCGACGCCTAATCCGCGGGCCACTGAAATCCGCGGAGCGGGGGACCCAAGTCTCCTGGGGCTAATCCCGCGGTGGATCCGCGGGAGGCGCAGGCTCTTTTAGCGCCAGCCCGACAGCTAACCCCGCCGGCCGACGAAAGAGAGATGACTTGCGGGTAGCCAAGCTGCTCATTCCAACCGTTGCCGTTTTCGTGCTCCTGGGCGCGACCAACGCTTTGGCGGCCACGGGTGGCGCCAGCACTGGCGGCACGTCAACGAAAAAGACGAGCAAGACGACGAAGACATCGCACTCGACGATCCAGCCCACCGGCGGGGCGGCCCTCGGAGCTCACTACTCGGACATCAGCACGCCCAGCAAGCCGGTCGTCGCCGGATGGAAGGCCAAGATCATCCACGGCGTCGCCTACGCCCCCGCCCAGGCCCCGATGAAGGTCAAGAAGGCCATCTGGGGGGGCAACCTGATCATCCACAAGCCATATATCGCGATCCACTACTCGTCGATGGCCTGGATGTGGCCCGGCTATGACTGCTCAGGTTCGGTCTCTTTCGTGCTCTACAAGGGCGGCCTGCTCGGCAGCTCCCCGCTTGTTTACTTCTACAGCTATGGCCCGTCCGGACCCGGTAAGTGGATCAACGTCTGGACATCCTCCGGCCACGCCTTCATGGAAATCGCCGGGATTGTCATGGACACCTCCCACTGGGCGCCCACGACGCCCGCCGGCAGCGGCCCCCGCTGGCAGCCGGCCTCGATAATTCCCTCGCAGCTGGCGGATGGATTCTCCTACAGCGAAGTTCACCCGCTCGGCTATTGATTTACCCCCGGTACGCCACCGCCTCATCTCTGAGGCGGTGGCGTAGCTATTCGTTCTCACGCGCAGGCGCGCGGATGCGCAAGAGCTGTAAGCGCAGACTTTCCCGTTTTTCATCCGGGGGGATGGAACTCGCGAAGGTTCGCAGAGGGACTAGTGGTTCATGCTGGAAGTTCCGTCCCGGTGGTTTCATGCTTCGAGGACTTTGCCGGTGTAGGTCCACTTGAATGGTTTGGCGGTCTGGTTGTAGGTCTCGATGAACGCGAGCATCTGAGTGGCGAGGTCAGTTTCACTGGTGAAGATGCCGTGCTTGAGCAGTCGCCGGTAGAGGATCGAGAAGAAGATCTCGATCTGGTTGAGCCAGGAGGCGTGCTTGGGGGTGAACTGAAAGCTCCACCGCGGATGCTCCTCGAGCCACTTCTTGACCTCCTCGGTGCCGCGGGTCGAGAGGTTGTCGGTGACTGCGACGATCTGCTGGCCCTTGATCGCCGGGATCTCGGCGTCGAGCTCGTCGAGGAAGCGGATCAGGTCCCAGCGGTTGCGCGTCTTGGATGCCATTCCGAGCACCTCGCCGTGATGGATCTTCAGCGCGGCGAACAGGCACTGGGTGCCGTTACGCTTGTACTCGTGCTCCCGCCGGGCCGGCTGGCCGGGCGCCGGCGGGGTGTCGGGCTTGGTCGGCGACTTGGCCTGGATCCCGGTCTTCTCGTCGATCGAGATGACCAGCACGTTCTCGGGCGGGTCGACATGCAGGCCGCAGATGTCACCGAGGCGCTCCTCGAACTCCGGCTGGGAGAAGTCGCTCATGATCCAGTACTCGCTCAGGTGCGGCCTGATCGACGCGCGGGACAAGATCACGTGCGCCTGCGAGGCAGACATCCCAACCTCCGCCCCGAGTTGCTCATAGGTCCAGCGCTTACGCCGCGCACCCTCCTCACTCGCCTGCGGTCGGGTGCACGCCTTCGCCATCAGCAGCGCCCGCGTCCGCGGACCGTGCGTGAGTGGCGCCCCGGACCGGGCCGCATCCTGCAGCCCGCCCAGCCCAGCTTGCTCAAACCGCGACCGCCAACGCTTCACGAGCTTCTCCGAACAGCCCACGCGAGCCGCGATCGCCGCCGCCGACAGACCATCAGCAGCCAACAACACGATCTGCGCGCGCTCCAACATCCGCCGCTCACACTTCCGCGCGCGCACGATCCGCTCCAACACAACCCGATCCTTCGCCGGGACCACAACGCGTTTCGCGACCATTCCCACAACCTCCATCGTCGTCGATCGACACGACGAGGAGTTCAAGAACCAATCAACAATCCCTCACACCGGGACAATACTTGCAGGACGGACCACTAACGACAGAGCTCGACCGCCCCCACCCAGGCGCCGCCGCGTCCCTCAGAGAAGGCATGGAAGAGACCCTCACCGTAATCCGACTCGGGATCAACAGCAAGCTCCAGCGCACCCTGCAATCCACCAACCCCTGCGAATCAATGATCTCCACCGTCCGCGCGATCAACCGCAACGTCAAAAACTGGAGCTCAGTCGGCTCGACCGGCAGTGGGCAGACCGCGGCCCCGGCGTGCTGGTCCGCTACGCAGATCTATGCGGAGGTTGGCATAGATCTGCTTAAGTTCACCCTCGATTCGGGTGTCTGTGACGTCCACGACGGGCCTGTTTTGACGTCCGGCGGGCCCGTTGTGTTCAGGGTGTCATGGATGACAGCGACGTCTACGGGCGGGTGGGGCGCTACGCGGTGCGACGGATCCGGTTGCCGGAGCGGGCGGTCGAGTCGTTCGCGGTGATCGGTCCGGACCTGCGGTCGGTCGAGTTGATCGACGAGTACCTGGCTTGGTTGACGGATTGCGAGCGCTCGCCGAACACGGTCGAGGCGTACGCACACGACCTTCGGGCGTTCTGGACATTCCTGGCCGAGCACGGCCTTGAGTGGGATCAGGTCGGGGTCGGCGAGCTTGGCGAGTTCGCCGCGTGGGCGCGGCGGCCAGCCGCGAACGTCGTCGTGTTGGCTGAGGAGGCGGCGCGGCTGTCGGCGCGGACGGTCAACCGGATGCTGTCGGGCGTGGTCGGCTTCTATGAGTTCCAGGCGCGGCGCGGGTCGACGCTCGCGCGGGATCTGGTCGTCAAGACGCGCTCGGGCCGGGGTGGCTATAAGCCGTTTCTGCATGGGATCGCGCGCGCCCGTCCGCGCGGGCGGGCGGTGCGGCTGCCGGAGCGCCAAGCGCTGCCCAGGACGCTGTCGCTTGAGCAGGTCGCGCCGGTGATCGACTGCCAGGAGCTGTTGCGTGACCGGTTTCTGTTCGCGCTGCTGGCCTCCACGGGAATGCGGATCGGGCAGGCGCTCGGGTTGCGTCACGAGGATGTCGTCGCGTGGGAGCGGCGGATCGTGATCCGCGCGCGCGAGGACGCGTCGCGGCGGGCGCGGAGCAAGGGCGGTGGCGAGGGCGGGGTGCCGGTCCCGGCGGAGCTGATGCGTTTGTGGGGCGATTACATGCACGAGGAGTACGGGGATCTCGACAGCGATTTCGTGTTCGTGAACCTGTGGGGCGGCCGGGTCGGGCGGCCGTTGAGCTACTCGAATGTCGACCGGATTGTGGAGCGCACCCAGCAGAGGGTCGGGTTTCACTTCACTGTGCACCGGCTCAGACACACGTACGCGACGCTGGCCTATCGCGACGGCGTGCAGTTGGAGGTAATCGGCGCGCTGCTCACGCACCGCTCGCCGTCCTCGACGTTGATCTATACGCATCCGACTGTGGAGGATCTGCGCGCGGTGCTGGCCGAGCGTGGCGTGCTCGGCAAGGTTGCGGACCTCGTCCGATGAGCCCGGAGCCGCTACGTGTTATCGAGGGCGAGGGCCCGCCGCGCGGCTGGGAGGCGCTGTGGCCGCGCGATGTGTGGTTCGCGTCCGAGTTGCCGCACGGCGATCTCGCTTCCCGCTACCGGGGCGACGAGACCCTGCGGTTCGAGCGGATCTCCCAGCCGTGGTTGAAGGAGGCTGCCAAGCGCTGGACCCGAGCACGGCTGCTGTCCGATACAGCGCCGCGGACGATCAGCGCGCACCTCGTCAGCGTGCGGCATTTCAGCCAGTGGCTGGCCGAGCATGCATCGGAGGTGAGCGCGCCTGCCTCGTTGTCGCGGGCGTGCTCGAGGACTACATACTGTGGGTCCGGCACGAGACCGACTGGAAGCCCGCGACCCGCAACCAGCGACTGCTCGCCGTCCGGCTGCTGTTGCTCGAGCAGGCCGAGGACGGCCTCGCGGGCCTGCCGCGCGGCGCGGTGATCCACGGCTCGGAGCTGCCGTGCGTCGATCCGGGGCTGCCGAAGACGATCGCCGACGACGTGTTCGCGCAGTGGATCGACCCGGCGAACCTCGCGCGGTTGGATGAGCGAGACCGGACGCTCGTGCTGGTGCTCGCGTTCACCGGCCTGCGGGTCTCGAGCGTGGTGACGCTAATGCGCGACGCGCTCCAGCACGGACCGACAAGCATCCCTACCTGCGCTACGTCAACGTCAAGTCGAGCCGCGAGGCGCTGCTGCCGATCCCGCCGCTGCTCGCCGGGCAGCTCAAGCGCCTGGAGAGCTACCTGGCGGAGTGGTTTCCGCAGACGAAGTGGCTGTTCCCCTCGGCGGTGCATCGCAGCGCGACGCGCGGGGCGTTTCACATCAACCCGAGCACGGTCGCGAACGTGATCGACCGCTACGTCCGCCGGGCCGAGATCCGCACCGCCAACGGTGAGCTGGCGCTCGATGTGCACCCGCACCTGTTCCGCCATCACCTCGGTAAGAGCATGGTCAACGAGAACATCCCGCTGCCGGTGATCGCACAGATCCTCGATCACGGCTCGATGCAGATGACCGCCCGCTACGCGCGCTTGCACGATCAGACGATCAAGCGCGAGGTCACGCGCTGGCATCAGCGGGTCAACATCCGCGGCGAGCGGATCGCGCTCCCCGTCGACGGGCCGCTGGAGGAGGCGGCGTGGATGAAGGAACGGATCGCGCGCGCTAAGCAGGCGCTCCCGAACGGGTACTGCGGGCTGCCCTTGCAGCAGACCTGCCCGCACCCGAACGCGTGCCTGACCTGCGAGAGCTTCCTCACCGACGGCTCGTTCCGCGCCGTGCACGAGCAGCAGCAGTCCGAGACCCGCCGGCTGCTCACCAAGGCACGCACGCAGGGCAACGCGCGACTGATCGAGATGCTCGAACGCGACGAGCACAGCCTCGCCCGCATCCTCGACGGGCTCGAGGCGATCGACCCAGACCACGCCGACGATGCCAGCGATGGCGGCATCGTGGTGGACCTGCGCGACCTCGCCGATCACGAACAGGACGGCGCGTGAGCAGCGCACACCCCGCCCCTCGCGCGCTCGCCGAGGCGGCCGCCCAGCGCACGCTCGATGCCGAACAACGCGTCCGCGACACGCTGCGCCAACTCGACGCCGACGGCGTGAGCATCTCGTTCGCGAAGGTCGCCGAGCACGCGCGCGTGAGCCGCGCGTTCCTCTACGCGCATCCGGAGCTGCGCGCTGAGATCGAGGCGCTCCGAGTCGTCCAAGGGGCCGAGCCTGCGCGGCTGCCCGTCCGTCAGCGCGCGAGCGACAGCTCGCTGCGGGCCCGGCTACGCGCCTCCCTGGATGAGAATCAGCGACAGCGCCAGGAGATCGCGGCGCTGCGCGAGGAGCTCGCGCTCGCGCACGGCCGCGTGCGCGAGCTGGAGCTCCACCGCCGCGTCGGACGAGGACGCCGGTGAGCTGGCCGGCGCCGCCACGCGACGGCGCCATGCACGGCATCGCCGGCGAGTTCCTCACCCGCACCGCCCCGCACACCGAGAGCGATCCGATGGCGCTGCTGATCCAGTTCCTGGTCAGCTTCGGCGCCGCCGCCGGTCGCAACATCCACTACCCCGTCGAGGCGACCCGGCATCACCTCAACGAGTACGCGATCCTGATCGGCCCCTCGGGGAAGGGACGCAAAGGCTCGGCCTGGGACCACGTCGAGACGCTCATCAACGACACCGACAACACCTTCGCCAACCAGTGCATCTCCTCCGGCCTGGCGAGCGGCGAGGGACTGATCTACGAGGTCCGCGACCCCACCCCGGGCGACAGCGGCGCCAACGACAAGCGCCGGCTGATCATCGAGGCCGAGTTCGCGCAGATCCTCAAGGTGCTCGCGCGCGAAGGCAACACCCTCAGTCCCGTCGTGCGCAACGCGTGGGACGGCAAGCCCTTGCAGACAATCGCCAAGAACGCACCCGTGCGCGCGACCGGCGCGCACATCGCGATCATCGGCCACATCACCAAGGACGAACTCTTGCGGTTCGTCTCCGGCACCGAGCTCGCCAACGGGTTCGTCAACCGCTTCCTCCTCATCGGCGTCCGACGAAGCCAGGAGCTCCCGTTCGGCGGTCGCCTCCAAGGCAAGCAACTCCAGCGCGTGCGCGAGGCGACCCTCGCCGCGCTGCAGTTCGCGAGCCTCCCCCGCCAGCTCACCTTCGATGCCGACGCGCGGGAGCGATGGATCGCCGTCTACGGACCGCTGTCCCGCGGCGAGGAAGGCCTCCTCGGCGCCGCCACCCGCCGCGCCGAAGCGCACGTCGTCCGCCTCGCCGCGATCTACGCCACGCTCGACACCAGCCAGCAGATCACCCCGGCACACCTCGAAGCCGCGCTCGCGGTCTGGCGCTACAGCCTCGACACGGCCCGCTGGATCTTCGGCGACACCCTCGGCGACCCAACCGCCGACGAGATCTGGGCACTGGCCAAAGACCGCCCGGGCGGCGTGACCCGCAGCGAGGTCCGCGACCTCTTCAGCCGCAACAAGAAGGCCCGCGAGATCGACCGCGCCCTCACTGTCCTCGAAGAAGCCGGCCGCCTCACCCGCACCAGCCACACCGACGGCCCCGGCCGACCCGCCGAGATCTGGCACCCACACGCCACCTGACCGGGGCACTCCAGCCCGCGTTTAGATCGTTTCGGTCGTACCCGCTTACCGCGTCCTCGCCTACGCCGCCACCCGCCCGTTACGGACATGTCAACCACGGCAATCGCCAGTGCTGGCGGGACGCTTACACCGAAGAGTGAACTTAAGATCCATTATGCGGATCTCCGCAGTGCGCCAGGTAGTGGGAGGAGGTTGGTTGGGATGACCTGATCACATAAGCTCGTTGTCGCCTACGGGTGTGAGTCCCGTCCGGGTAGCTGCCAGGAGGCCCGGTAGCAGGCTGGCGGCCTGGTCTGGAAACGGGCCGGGTCGAAGCCCAGCGTCGAAAGCCCTTTAGGGGGAGCAACCCAGCGGTCCGTAGCGTCAAGCGAAGCCTGCCGCGCCGTTAGAGCAACCGTCTTCGGGCGGAAGAGGGAGAGCCGAGCCGAGTGTGTCACGGCGAAGGCCACGGAAGGGGTGGAGAGCCTGGAGCGCAGCCCCGATGGACTCCCCGGCGTAATGGGCTCGGAACGTTGGGATGGTGGCAACGGGAACCTGGGAGACCCTCCCCGGTCCGGTGGTCTGCGGAGAGCGCCGGAGCGTCCCCGTCTTATAACCGGTGATGAGCCGGGAAGTGGACGGGAGCCGGGTGGGAATCGGAGGCGGCCGTAGTACTGCTTGAGCCGACGGGACAACAAAACCCGCGGGGAGGGAAGGGCCGCTGCTTCGTTCATGCGTCACGTACAGGGAAGGGCCGGTGAGTGCCAGAAATGGCTAGGACCACCAAGCAGGATCCAGTCCGAGAACTACAGCGAACGCTCTACCGGGCGGCCAAAGCCGATCCCGGACGTAGGTTCCACGCGCTCTACGACAAAGTCCACCGCAGGGACGTCTTGGAGCGGGCGTGGGAGCTGGTGCGCGCCAATCACGGCGCGGCCGGCATCGACAAGCAATCGATCGCCGATGTCGAGGAGTACGGTGTTACCAGGCTCCTCGATCAGCTGGCCGCGGATCTGAAGGAAGGGAGGTGGCGGCCGCTCGCGGCGCGCCGGGTGTTCATACCGAAGCCCGGGCGCGATGAGTTGAGGCCGCTCTCGATT
>CAVWFJ010000005.1:0-170189 GCA_963754055.1 uncultured Solirubrobacterales bacterium | reverse complement strand
GTTTGTCGTCGAGACGGATCTTGCCCCGGTCGACCAACTGCAGGAGCAAAGTCGTCTCGAACGACTCTGTGGTGTTCCCGATCCGGAAGTACATCCCAGGCGTCGCGCGTACTCCAGGAAGGGCACTCCCCAACGCGCCTGAGACAAGCTCGGTGCGGCCGCGCCACGCGCCGAAAATGACCGCCTGCAGCGCATACCGCTGCTTCAGGCGGCGCACCGCCGCGATCACCTTAGCGGCGCGAGGATCTCCAGCAGCGCAGATCTCCGCCGCCACCGAATGCTGACCAACCATACATTTCGCGGACGCGAGACCACCCGAGGCCGCCCGTGCGGACCCGACGAACGTGCAAATGCTCACCAGCGCGACCATCGCGAGGGTCTGAATCGAACGCTTCTTAAGGCGAAACATCACGCGCAAGGTGAGGCCGAATTGCTGAGGAGAAGTCGTGTACTGAGCCGCCATCACACGCGTAGTCCCTTGTCGGTCGGGGTCAGTCATCGAGACTCCGTTTCTCGGGTGGGTGAACAGTGCGGTCCCGTCGTAACACGGCTGCCAACGTCGCCGCGCCGATCTTCGCCTAGAGGATCCCTTCGAGGCTCGTTGCGCCAGCATAATGCCATCGCGCGCGCTCGTCGTTAGGAAAAAACGATCCCAGTGTCGTAGAACTCACGCACGACGAGGCCGCTCCGGAAGCTCGCCGCCTGCCGCTCGATCTCGAGGGCGTGGCCCGTCAATCAAGGGATCGTCAGGCCGGGTCAATCGACGTCATTCCAGTCATCCTCTGGCCACGCAGCCGGTTTCCGCACTCGAGGTCAACGCGCCATCCAGGCGCTCTGACCGGCTCGCCGCTCACGCCAGTTCATGGGCGACACAACAAAGCCGAGCCACCACACGGTCGGCCAACATAGAGAGTCAGCCCGCCGCCGGCCCGAGGCCTCAGGCCGGGTCGGACGTCAACCCGCCCTCAGCCACAACCGTGACGCAGAGACGCCACAGCGGTCACCGGATCCGGTTGCTCGCCCGTTTCGGCGCGCTTCTCCTCACGCCCATTCGCGACCCGCCGCTCCGCTACGCCAGCGCGATCGCTATCGACGGCCAGCGCTCACCTGACCGGCCGAGCCGGCGTGATTGCAATGCCACGTAGGCGATCGCGCCGTTCGGCGGAGACCGGCCGATGTCGAGCTCGCGCTCCCGACCGCCTCCGAGCGTGGCCCCGCCGGAAGCAGGGCTCGCGTCGAGGTGTGCGGAATGACGGATCTGCATACGCATGCTTAGACGCGCTCGACGTCGCCGGATCCGGTGGCGTCGGCGCAGCGAGGTCATCTGGGCGCACCGTCGAGCCTGCGAGGTCGCCCAAGAATCGTCGTCGAATTTCGGCGGCGATCCTCGCGGGTTGACACATCCGGAAGCCAGCCCACGTGATCAGACCCGGCCTTGCTTAGCGAGGCCGGGCCGATGGATCGAGCGCTTTAGTGCCGCGTCGGTCGCGGCCTAGAGGCTCTGTAGGGGTTTCAGTTCGAGTCGCAGTGCAGGTGGACCTGGCCGTCGAGATCTTGCCAGTTGAACGTTCCCGAGTGGTAGTAGTCGATCGACACGGTGCCGTGTCCGCTGATCGCGGCGTTGGGGTTGGGATCAGACGAGCTGAACCCGTTTGTGGAGGACACGATGGCGTTGGTCCACGACTCGCTGACCGGGTCGTTCGCCATCCCGAGGTAGTGGCCGCCGTTCGGGCCTTGGTTGGTGCTGATGGTGGTGTTGCTGCCACCAGCGGCCGCGTTGTCGGCGGGCTGATCGATGTAGGCCTGGGGAAAGACCGACCAGTCGTTGCTGGTGTAGTCATATACCCCGGCGGGGCTTGCCATGCGGAAGTGGTAACCGCTGACGCACGCCCAAGCGGTCTCATCAGCGACGTTGGAGTTCGCGACGTCGAGCTCCATGTTGGTGAGTAGGTCGTAGCTGGTCAGCGACAGCTTCCAGGTGTCGGTGTAGTTCGAGTTGTTGACATCCTGGACGAGACCGGCTCCAGCACCGGGGTTTCCGTTGTTCTCGCCACCGGAGACAGCAAGCGAACCGCCCGAGTTCTTGTTGTTGATGAGATACACGCCGCTGACTTGGGTGGACTGGATCTGCCACTGCTGGTTGGCGGCGCCGGTGCAGGTCCACTGAATGACGGGCTGGTCCTGAGCCGTGGAGGCACCCGACACGTCGAGGCACAGGCCGCTCTGGCGATTCTGGATCTCGTCGTAGCCCGCATTGGCGCCGGTGGAGGGAACGAACACCCAGTTCTGGTTATACCCACCGTTGGCACCCCATTGGATCATCTGCGTGCCAGCGTTATCGCTGTTGTTGGCGTCGTCGGCGACCAGACCGGCCTTGACGTTGGTCATCGTCTGTACCTGTCCGCCGGGCGTGCTGTCTGAGGGGACCACCCCGTATTGGGTCCCGTACAAGCTGCCGGGCGGGTATTGGCCGGCGAGCGCGGAACCTGCGCTGGCCGCGACCGCGCTTGCGCTGAGCGCGCACGCGAGCGCCGAGACGGCGGCCAGGCGGCGCGCGCGATGACCCGCTCCGTTTGATCTACTGATTCTGGACATGATGGCTCCTCTTGATCCGCTGTGCCGGCGCGATCTGTTTGGCGCCGGCTGGTTTGTGGTGGAGCGCAAGCTGACAGCAGACGGCGCCAGCTTCCCCAGTACGTCGTTACTGGAATCGCGGCCGTACTGGTACTGGGCCGACGGGAGCCTGGTACTGACCGGCCGGCCGCTCAAAGGTCTCGGCGGTCGCTGACCCCGAGCTTCTGCATTGCCCAGAACAGGTGCGACTCGACCGTGCGCGGGGAGATCATCAGCCGCTTGGCGATCTCCGGGTTGGTCAGGCCAAGTCGGGCGAGTTCAACGAGCTGTCGCTCACGCCGGGTCAACTCGACGGGGAGGCTGTCGAGCCCCTCGATCGGCGCCAGCGTCCTGCCGTGATCCTCGACGAACAGCTCGCGTCTGCGCGCCGCGGCGCGGCGAGCCGAGTCTTGGCGCCCCTCAGCGACCAGGATCTCCGCGGCATGTTCGGCCGCTTCGAACGCGTAGAGCAGCGCACCGATCGCTTCGAACTCGTCGACCGTCCGAAGTAGCGCTTTCGTATCGCCCGACGCCCGATGCTCGGCGTGAGCCGCCTCGGCGGCGACCAAACGACCATCACAACGCTGATTGAGCGCCATCAAAGCCGGCGCGACGGTCCGGGCTGGAGAGCCCGCGCGCATCGCTTCATACATGACACGGGCGGCAAACAGCGGCAGCACGGCGAGCTCGACGGCGGCATCCAGCAGGATCTGCTGCGCACCCGGAGCATCGCCGTTGGCCATCGCCGACCAAGCCTCAGCACACGCGAGATAAGGCACTTGAATCGGCAGCGGATCCTCGCCTCGCACAGCGTCCCGGCAGCGGGCCAGCGCGCCCTCGGCAGCCGCGGTAGCTCCCGTCGCCTCTGCCACGGCCGCTTGAAGCGAGGACGTAAGCACGAGCAGCCCGAGCGGGTCGTGGTGCTCCTGGTGCAGTTGCGCCTCGGCCAACCACCGGCTCGCGTCCAGGAACCTACCCTCAAGCTGGCTCCGATACCCGAGCACGAACGCGACCACGCCGGCCGCTCCCCGGTCCCCGAGCTTGACCGCCTCCTGCAGCACGATCGTTGACCATTCCCGCTCGTCGCACAGACCCTCGCCGGTATCGACCGCGATCCCGCCGCACAGCACCATGACGGCTTCATCGCTGCTGTCTCGCAGCGGCAACTCGGGACGTATCCGACGCGCGAACTCGTAGGCCTCACGACCGCGGCCGGCGTAGTACAGACCCCCCAGCCGCACCGCCTCCGTACGACGTCGCATCGCAGGATCGAGATCCCCGGACCCAATCAATCTTGTGGACTCACCGAGCAATTGACTCGAGTCTTCCGGGGACACAAGCAACCCAGCCGCGAGCCGCAGCGGACTCAGCCGGTCCCGCCAGGCATCCTCGGGCCACCATTGCTCCGCTCGATCCAGCAGTTGGCGCAGTTCCTCAGTTCGCCTCAACCCCCAGTACAGCACAGGGATTCGCCGCTCGAGATAGGACAGCGCTTGCTCCTGGGTCTCGACGCTGCCCTCGGCGGCCGCCAGTACCGCGTCAGCTTCCTCGAACCGATTGCGAATCGAGTGCGACCGCGCCAGCACCTGAGCGGCCTCGACGCCGCCGCGCGCATCAACCGCCTTCCGCGCGAGCTGCGCGCCGAAATCGGGGTCGCCGCTGAGATTCGCTGCCCGCGCAGCGGTGAGCAACGTGGCGGCCGGGATCGGCTCGCCGGCGTCCAGCAGCCAGCGCGCAACCCGCAACGCCAGGTCGGGTGTCGGCTGGCGCGACTGGACCGCACCGACGAGCGCGAGGCGGATCTCGCGCCCGCTGAACGTTCCCAACGTGGAGCGGATCGTCTCGCCGTTGAGCGGGTGCGCGAGCCGCACCTCCGCCTCGGACCCAGAGCCTTCGACCGCGATAAGACCTCGCCGCTCGAGTCGGTCGAGCGGCTCGGCGCCAGCCAGATCGATCACTTCAGATACGTACAGCGGCTCCCCCAACGCCAGCACCTCGAGCGTCCGCTGTTGATCGTCGGAGAGCCCCGCCAGCCGGGCGGAGATCAACTGCACCAGCGAGGAGCTGATCGGCGCTCGCGCCCGCATTCGCCACAGCCCCGCCGCAACCTCCAGCGCACCGTCGCCAAGCGCGCCCAACAGCAACTCGCGCACATATAAGACGTTGCCGCGGCTCGAGTCCCAGACCCACTCGCGCAAACCCTGCTCGGTCGGCGCGCCCAGGAGGGCCTCCACCAGCTCATCCGTTTGCACCCGTGACAAACCGCTCAGCTCGAGCCGCGGCACCGAGGCGTCCTTCCACAGCGAAACGATCGCATCCGGGCACGGCTCACCGCTGCGGACCGTCGCCACCACGAACGCCGCCGCCGTACTCACCAGATGCAGGACCAGCGCCGCCGAGGTCAGGTCAAGCAGCTGGCCATCACCGACACCCACCACCAGCCGCCGCGCGCCCGCCAGCTCGCGCATCGCCCGAGTGATCCGACGCAGCAGCTCCAACCGATCGTCGGAGCGAACCTCCTGCGGGATCAGCGCTGCGAACGCCCCCAAAGGCACGCTCGCGGCGCTGCGCGTCGCCTGCACCCACACCGTCATCGCGCCCCTATGCTGCGCGCGCGCCAGCGCCTCACGCGCGAGCCGCGACATCCCGACCCCCGCAGGCGCATACAGCACCACGCCACCGGCTCCCGTGACACGCGCCTGCGCGATCCGCTCAAGCTCCTCCTCACGACCAATCACCGGCCACGTCGTGGCGCCCAGGAGCGGCGGCGATGACACCGACGAAGACACTCTCGGGCGCTGACTATAGCTACGCTCATCGCCAGCTCCTCGGCAGGTTGAGCGATCGATGGAGGCCAGCGCCCAGATACTGTCCAGGACCGGGAGAGGACGGTGGCGGGCACTCGCGCGCACGCGGCCGGGAGCGAACATGACCGCTTCACCCGCCGGAGCATGAGAAGGCCAACGGCGCGTCCGCCCTCTCCCTGATAGACCTGCTGCGGTGAAGCCGCTGCCTGTCACCGATATCGGTGCAGAGGTCGCCTTCTACGTCGTCTTCGTCCTCTTCGTGGCGATGGAGTTGGTCGTCCGGCTGCGGATCCTGGTCAACCGCGAGGACTCGAGGGAGGGTCGCGCCAGCTTCGCCTTGCTGTACGTGGCGGTTGCGACCGGCATTGTGGGCCCGTTCGTGATCGCCGCAAACGTGCGAGGAGCGGCGATCGCGTTTGCGCGGTGGCCGATCTTCGTGCTCGGAGTCGCGGTGATGGCATCTGGGTTGGTGATCCGCGCTTGGGCGATCGTGTTACTCGGTCGGTTCTTCACGAACGATGTCCGGGTGCATCCCGGGCAAACGGTTATCGACACCGGCCCCTACCGGTGGGTGCGGCACCCCTCCTACACCGGGCTCATTCTGATCCTGATCGGCTCGCGCCTCGCGCTCGGCAATTGGGCAGCCCTAGCGGTCGCGCTCGTCCTACCTACCGCTGCGCTCGTGAACCGCATCGGTGTCGAGGAGCGTGTGCTACTGAACGGGCTCGGTGAGGCGTACCGGCGCTTCGCGGCCAGCCGAGCGCGGCTCCTGCTCGGTGTGTGGTGAGCTGGCTGGCCAGGCGACGGCCGTTCGTCCGCGCCGCCGGCCTCGAGGTGCCGCGTGCCAGCAGGTGTGTGTGCCGGGTCTCCACACGGGCGCGCCCAGAACCGCGAGCGCCCTCGGTTCCGCGCAAAGCTGGTCTGAGCCCGCGCGACGACCAGAGACCTGCTCTCGGAATTCGCGGGTCTCTGGATCGTCCCGAAATTGCGGCTGGCGCATGCCCCGCATTCATGAAAACGCAGTACTCAGGGATGACAGCCGCGACGTCCGACGAGCCGATGTCGCCGAGAGCCTCGCTGGTGGCGAGGGCCACACTCGAGGCGGTTGGGAGCGCGAGCTCGACATCGGCCGGTCTCCGACTAATGGCGCGATCGCCTTCGTGGACGTCCTGTGTCAACCTCCGAGTGCGTTAGCGGATGTCGACTTGCCGTCAAGCGCTGCGCGCTCGGCCCTGTCGGGCCGCCCTTTGGGTGACGGCGGCGCCGGTCATCCGCTGGGTAGCCGCTAGGTCGGGCACGGGGCCCGACGCAGTGGGAATGGTGACAGTGACGTGTCGTTGCAGCGCGCGGTGACGGGCGGGGTCGTAGGGCACGCGATCCTGCCAGCAGCGCCACACGATTCGGCACCAGCCACGGCCGAGGGTGCGGATCGCGCGGGGGTGGTCGTGGCCGCGACCGATTGCGGCGGCGTAGAGGTCCTGCGCCCACGGGTTATGGTGGCGGCTGGTGTCCGCCAACGTGACGAACGCCTGGCGCAGACGCTTGTTGCATGCCCACCGGAAGCAGGCTGCCCTGCGTTTGCCGGACTCGATCGCGACGGCGGCTTGGCCGGCGTCGGCGGCGAGCGTGTCGCGGGTGGGGTAGCGCCCGCGGCAGTCGCCGATCTCCGCCAACAGTTCCGCGGCCGTGATCACGCTGTTTGGCTGCTTGAACAACGAGAGGAAGATCGGACCGTCGGGGTGCTCGCGGATGGCGGTGGCGATCTGCCGCTCGAGCTGGCGGATCTGCTCGTTGAGCGTCTTGATCATCGTGACCAGCGTGCGCACGAGTTCTCGGCGGGTGCCGAGCTCGAGCTCGCCGACCCGGGCCTCGGGAGCGCGGCGGAGCTTTGCCAAAAGCTTCACGGGCTTCTGGCCACCGGAATATCGCTGGCGCGCCAGGAACGCCTGAAGGCGCTGCTCGCCCAGACCGCGCGCGTCCGCGGGGCTGGGGTAGCGCTCAAGGAACGCGAGCGAGATCTGGCTGTGCAGGCTCGTGAACAGCCCGAGCGGACCGGGCCAGAACCTGGCGAGCTCAGCGCGCAGCTGGTTGACCAGGGCGGTCCTGGTGCCAACCAGATCCTCTCGTGCGCGGGTCAGCGCTCTGAGCGCCTTGGTCTGATCCGAGTCGGGCTCGAGCACCCGGAAGCGGTGATGATCGGTCCGCGCCAGCTCGCACAATACGAACGCGTCGAACCGATCGGACTTCCCGCCCGAGGCGCGGAACCGATCACGCGTCGCCGCGACCTGGTTGGGATGCAACGGCAAGATCCGCAGCCCCGCGTCCAACAGCCGCTCGACCAGCAGCCCGTCGGGCCGCTCGATCGCCACCAGCGTCACCCCGTGACGCACGAGGGCGCGGCACAACCCCCGCACCCCGGCCTCGTCGTGGGCGAACGTCGCGGCCACGATCTCCTCGCCCGTCTCATCAGCGATTAGCACGTCGTGCTTCTCGGACGCCCAATCGACGCCCGCATAGGTACTTCTCATCACTTCAACTCCATCTTGGTCAGGGGTCTTCACAGCGCCTCGACCGAGAGGTACCGTTGCGGATGCCTATAGACAGGCCCTCAAACCGGGGCTACGTCCTGTTGCCGCTTGCGGCACCTCACCACCGCCGAGAGGGGCTGATCCACGAAAGGCCCTCCACAACGGGGGCAGGCATTGCGAAGCCCTCTCCCGGCGGCGGTCGAGGCAACAACCAGGATGACCTATAGGCATTGCAATAGCGCGGGCCGAGCGGGCGCGAGAGCAAAGCAGTGGCGCCGCGCCTAGGCTGCGCACGATTGGATCTTGGGCGGGAGCGAAAGTCGACTCGGAGGGGCGACGGGCTTCGGCGGACTGTTCCTTTGATGGGACCACGACCTGATTGCAACAGGCTGATCTTGAGCTAGCACCGCGAGCTGGACGAGCTGCACGGCCGCTGTCGGAATCAGCGGCCCATAGGAGAAGCGCAGTGAACCACCGTCGGTACCTCCTATTGGAATGGCCGGCCGGGCGGCTCGTCCTCGCGCGCCTTCAACCTATGCCGTTCGACGCGGAGGGCGGCTACCTTCACCGCCGCCCCGGTACGCCAACCGGGACATGGCATCTTCCGGCGGCGTTTACGTCAGGAGCGTGAAAGTAACCTTCGCTGGCTTACCTCGCATTGGCTTGCCGGACAGCTGGTACGAGTCGGGCCCAAGCTGGTGACCGCCGATCTGGCCGTTGAACGTGAAGCGGTTGGCGCCGGCGTTGCCCGAGACCGTGATCTCTCCGGGGACGTCAACGAGCCGGGTGCACCGTTTGTCATTGCGGTTCTGCTTCGTTCGTTTGACACACCCGCCGTTGACCTCGCGGCCGGACGTCTCGCGCTTGACGGTGAACACGACGCCGGCGGCGACGTCGAGCGTGTAGCTGACGCGTAGCTTGATCGAGCGAGTGCAGTGCGTGTCGTCTTCGTTCTGCTTCGTCTGCTTCACGCAGTGCCCGTTCACCATGCGCCCCGCCAGCGAGAAGCTCTCGGGGGAGACTCGCAGTCCGGAGATCGTGGCCGGGTGGGTGGTAAAGGTTGCATCCGGCGAGCTGGCGGTCCCATCGGGCGTCGTGACCATTAGCTGCACGTGGTACTTCATCCCCGGCATCAGCCCGGCGAGGGTCCCCTTAGCTGGCTGCGCGCCCACGCCCGGCTTCAGCTTCGCCGGGGCAGTGCTGTGGCCATACGCGGTCGTGGTTCCGTAGTTGTAGACGTAGGTTCCGCCGATGAACATCCGATGCGCGGTAGCGGTCAGGTGTGCGCCGCTTGTCGTGATGTGCGACGCCGTCGGCTTACCTGCGGTGGGGGTCGTGAGTTCGACCGCGCCAATGTCGCACCGTGGCCCCTGCGGGCGCGGCACCCCTCGCTGGTCCGTGGTCTGGCAGCCGGCGCTCATCGACGGGACCTGATCGATCGCCGCGCTGCCCTGGCCGAGGTCCAGCGTCTGGGTGAGGCCTCCGTTGTTCTGCAACTGACCGAGTTTCGGGTCGGCGTTGGAGCCAGGGCAGGTCGAGTCGGGGAAGCTGATGTTGTGGAGGCCGTCTGCAAATGGGTCAGCGGTGTTCGTGGCGCAGTTTTCGCCAGTGTTCGACGCGACGATGGTGTCCTGGAGGGTGAGCTGCGTCGAGGCCAGCTGCACGAACAGCCCGCCACCCAGACCGGCGCCACCCGTCGAGCCATCCGAGCCCGACGCGCCGAAGAGGGGGGTGCCGCCCGACCCGCCGCCCCCGACCGCGCCGCCGGCGATCGTGGACTGCAGCACGAGCAGTGGCGCCACCCCAGAGGTCACCTTGATGTTGCCGCCGTTGCCACCGTTGCCGCCGTTCCCGCCGTCGCTGTTTTGGCCATCTCCGCCAGTGCCGCCATCACCGCCGTCGCCGGCCGTGTTCCCATACACGGTGCTGTTGGTCAGCGACAGCGAGCCACCGATCACGGAGATCCCGCCTCCCCACGAACCGTCCCCGGCGTTCCCACCCATGCCCGCCGTGCCGACGTTCATGAGCATGCCGTTGAAGTCGAGCGAGCTGCCGCCGTTACCGCCGAACCCCCCGCCGCCGGCGGAGTTGCCTGAGATCGTGCCGCCGGCGACGATCAGGGTGCCGTTGTCGTTGGCGATCCCGCCGCCGTCCTCCTCGCCGACGCCACCGGCGCCGCCGCGCCCGCCGGTCGGGCCGGCGGTCGTGCCGCCGTCGCCGCCGAACCCCCCGCCGCCCCCGCGATTGTTCGCGATCGTCGAGCCGGTGACGGTGACGGTGCCGTTGTTGTAGATCCCGCCGCCGGCGCCGCCGGCGGCGCCGGCGGCGGCGTTGCCGGCCGTAGCGCCGCCTTGGAAGGTGCCCTGACCGACGCAGGGGCCGGATATCAGACCCGAGCAGCCGCCGTCCCCGCCGAACCCGCCGCCACCGGCGAAGTTGCTCTCGATCGTGGAATCGCTGATCGTCAGTGTGGCGCCGCCGTTGTTGAGGATCCCGCCGCCGTTGCCACCGGTGCCGCCGCCGCCGCCGTTGCCGCCGGTGCCGCTGCCGCTGTTTCCGCCGGCGCCGCCGGACCCGCCGAGGCCGGCGCTGTTGCCCATCACCGTGACTCGATCTAAGGTCAGCGTTCCGTCGTTGAAGATCCCGCCGCCGTCCTCGCCGGCAAAGCCTGACCCGCCGGCCCCACCCGGGCTCGGACCGCTGCCGTTCGTGCCGTCGGAGCCGGCGGAGCCGCCGATCGCGTTCCCACCCCTGATCGTCAGGGCGTTCAGCGTGACGGTCCTGCCGTTGCCGATCGTCATCACCCGGTCACCGAGCCGGCTCGCGTCGATCACCGTCTGCGCCGCGCCGAGACCGGCGATCGTCAGGCTGCCGGGCGGGCTCAGGTTGAGGTCGCCGGTGGTGTTGTCGTCGCCACCGATGGGCGTGATCGTCAGCGTGTACGGCGAGCTGGAGGGTGCCGAGCCGAGCTTGATCGTGTTGGAGCCGGTGCCCGCCTTCCCACAGGCGGTGGCGGTTCCCGGCGAATTGACGGCGGAGATCGCCTCACGCAGCGAGCAAGGACCGCTGGGAGAGAGCACGTCTGATTTCGTGGCGACCGTCAAGGTCGCCGCTGTCGCCGGTGTAGCGGCCGCCGCGACCACGGCAACGCTGAGCAATACGAGGGTGCTTCGCACAGACATCCCCACTCGCACTGCGCCCATGTGCAGACGTTATCGCACGGCACGGGCTGCCAGCAACGCTGTCATCGCGGGCGCGAGACTGGCGCCGTGACCCGGGGATGCAGCAGTGAGGTTGGCCGACCCGCCGTCGTCAAGCGAGACCGCCGCTCCCGAGCCAAGCGGTAGCGAGGCTTCAGCGGTGCGGCCACCCCCTAGTTTGGTCCAACGGCAGCAGCCATCGCGCGCATGCCGCAGACGGCGCGGCCGCGCCTACTGGGACAGGGCGGCGAGCCTCCGACATGCCGCAGTGACGAAGCGCCTCGGCAATCGCGTCGGCCACCCCGCCGGCGGGGATATCGCGGCACGCGGAGCCTCGCGTCGAGTTCCAGCGCGAGGTGCGTGGTGCCGGCGAGGCACAGCAGCCACGTCGCGCTGAACACCTGGTTGGTCGGGTGGTCGGTCACCCTCATCAGCCTCACGATTCGCGGCCGCTCGACGACGATCTCGAGAAACAGATCGAACTCCCTGACGAGCGTCCCGCGGCCGATGTGCATGCTCATCCGCGCGCGGCTCGGGTGACCGTCCGCCCGGCTGTAGAGGACGTCGACGTCCCGGACGATGTCCGGGCACCAGCCCCGGTGGCGGTCGACCGCGGCCAGCACGGCAAAGCAGTCCTCCAGAGGCGCCGCTACGACCTCCGCCGCTTCTCCATGGAACTGCCTAGGCAACGCGATACACGATCGTGCACCACCACGAACGCAGCCCCCCCCGACAATCCGGCCTACGCCGAGCGAGACCAACACGGCGGCGCCGGACGCCCGCCTTTCGCATCTCGATTAATTCCTGCAGCGGCCCCCAGCCCGCAGGGCCAGCTGAAGGTTGGCCCGGCTGCAAGCAGGTCGGGCCCCATCAAAGGAACAGTCCGCCGAAGCCCCTCACCCCTCCGAGGAGACTTTCGCTCCCGCCCCAGATCCAATCGTGCGCCGCCCAGGCGTAGCGCCACTGCTTTGCTCTCGCGCCCGCTCGGCCCGCGCTATTGCAACGCCACGGTTGCAGTAGTCGCGTCTACCACGCGGTCGTGACCGCCCGGTCATGGCGAACTCGTGCGTTCGGCACAACCGGCGCGTTCGCCAGACCACCGGCAGGTCTCCCGGCCGCGCTACCCCAAAGGACGACGTGCACAAGTCGGCGCCCGATGGGCCGTCGCTACTGCCATGTGCAATTGCAGAAGTACCGCCCGGACACGAAAGCAGATCCACCGTCGAGTCTGGTCCAACACGGCCCTCGTCAAACTCAAGACGGCTCCGTTGAGACGTACGTAGGCAACCGCTCGATTCTGCACGCACTCTTGCCCGCCCTGGCTTTCGCCGAAAGCGCAGCTAGCCTTGAGACGTTCAGGATCCCGCCCGTGCGTAGGCAGCGCATACCACCGGCAGCCCGGCCTGCCGGCTGAGCGGTTGCCACGCCCCGGGCTTGGAATGCAAATGCGATCGGCCGCGCCGCCGATCCCAGCTGGCCGGGCGAGTGTCTGGTCGCCGAAGGACTCGTTCGGGCGGTAGCGCGCAGATCGTAGGAGCAATTGTCGGCGAGATGCGGGTTTCCGCGCGTTGCGCGAGAGTCGCTGGCACTGGTCAGATACCCGCCGTCGGCAGGGCGTGAGACCCCAGGGTGGCGGTCGGATGTCGCGTGTGGCACGGACGGGCGGATCTGCCGCCTGGACCGCCCTCGCCGCGTAGTTGCCGCAAACCGCGTTTGATCGTCAGCGCCATCCGCGCCATCCCGATCACAGTGTCCTGGTCGGAGTCGTCGATAGCTGCCCCTGGCGCGCGGCTGGCGGCGGTACCGGGGGGCGTCGGAGTGAGGCTGATTCGCAACACTGTTCGCTACCACGATGAACGAGAGACCGCGATGTCCGACGTGATCTATGAGGCCGCGCCTGAGCGGGAGCTGCGCGCCTACCTGGCTACGCCGAGGGGCGAGGGCCCCTGGCCGGGCGTTGTCGTCGTGATGGACGCACTGGGGCTCAGCGACGACATCAAGCTGGCGGCCGACCGACTGGCGACGGCCGGGTTTCTGGCATTCGCGCCAGACCTGTACTCCGGGCGCGGGATCCGCTGCGTGGTCGCGACGCTCAGCGCCTCGCGCTCGGGCCACGGCGAGACCTATGAGGACATTGAAGGCGCGCGCCGGTGGCTGAGCGCCCGCGAGGACTGCACCGGCAAGGTCGGGATCATCGGATTCTGCATGGGCGGCGGCTTCGCGCTGTTGTCGGCGCCGCGCTACGCGTTCTCGGCGGCGTCGGTCAACTACGGCGAGGTGCCCGTCGACGCAGCGCAGCGCTTGGCCGGCGCGTGCCCCATTGTCGCCAGCTACGGGGCGCGTGACCGCGGGCTGCGCGGCCGCGCGCAGCGCTTGGAGAACGCGCTCCAGGCGCTCGGGATCGAGCACGACGTCAAGGAATACCCCGACGCCGGACACAGCTTCATGAACCGCATTAACGCCGGCCCCGGCCTCGGTCAACTCGTCAAGTTCATTGGCATGAACTACCGCCACGAATCGGCCGAGGACTCATGGCGGCGCATCCTGGACTTCTTCGACGTCCACCTGCGCGTGACGTCGTAGGCGACGGGCTGCGCTCGTCAGGGAGGCTGCGAATCGGCAAAGGTGGCTGGCGTTGAGCGAGCTCAGTGAGTTGCGTCTTGCGACTGGGTCCTGCTGCTGTAGAACGTCGGTCGAATGACAGTAGGGCTCGCGCGGCTGCCGCTCCGCGAGCACAGCATCGAGCGGGCGACCGCGCGATCCGTCAGACGGGACGGTCAAGATCCGTTCGGCTCGTCCCGTGCGGCGCGGCTGAAACCGGCTGGGCTGGATGACCCGAGTTGTCCTGCTACTCACAGAAGCGGAAGTCGACTCGGCGGGCGGAGCCGCTCTTGCTGGTCGTCCGATGCACAAGCGTCCAATGGGTCGTCGATGACTTCTGCTTCGACTCGCTACGCCGGTTGCTGGTGGCAGCGTCTGGCGGGCCGAGCAAGCAGAGTCGGGCGCGGTCACGACTGCCCGATTGCGGCCGGAGCGGAAGTACGGCGCGGGTGGCTGGAACGGCGACGTTGCAGAAGCACTGGTCGGCGCGGTCGATGTCCGTCGCCAGGCGGGCCGTGCGTAGGTAAGCGGTAGCGCGGTGCTGCGCCCTGGGGGCTCGATGCTCGCGTGGCCGGAGGCGCTCGGGCCTGATCGGCGTTCGATTTCCAGCGCTTGGGTAGAATGCTGACTTAACGCGCCTAGGGGTCTTAGGATGACTGCCGGCGGGGGCTTTGGGAGGGGAGTGCATGATGGAACGAGGTAGAAGCAAGGCGCAGTCGGCGAGGGTTCGGCGGTTGCGGTGGGCGCTTGAGGGCGTGCGGCGGGTGAGTGGGGTGGTTGGGCTCCTGACGGCGCTGATTCTCGTTGTTTGCGCGACGGCGTCCGGTGCCGTGAGCGAGAGCCCGCTGAGCGGTCCGCACGTGATCGGCGCGGGCTTTTATGCTGGCAGGGCGGTCGCGTCCGACCGCGCTCACGTTTGGGTCGCTAGCGAAATTGACGGGGGTGGCGAGGTGGCGGAGCTGTCGGCCTCGACCGGAGCGCTGGACGACGTCATCTCCGGCCCGATCTATCAGTTCGACTATCCGGACGCGATCGCGTCTGACGGCACCCACGTCTGGGTCGCCAACGGAGCCTACATAGACGGTGTCGGCACAGTTACGGAGCTGTCGGCCTCGACCGGGGCGCTGGTCAAGGTCATCTCCGGCTCGGCCTACAAGTTCAACCGCCCGGAGGCGATCACGTCTGACGGCACCCACGTCTGGGTCGCCAATGCAGACGGGGACTCGGTGACGGAGCTGTCGGCCTCCACCGGGTCGCTGGTCAAGGTCATCTCCGGCTCGGCCTACAAGTTCGACGACCCGGACGCCATCGCGTCCCACGGCACCAGCGTCTGGGTCGCCAACGGAGCCAACGGAGACTCAGTTACGGAGCTGTCGGCCTCGACGGGGGCGCTGGTCAAGGTCATCTCCGGCTTGCCCCTCCAGTTCGGCGACTCGTTGGCGATCGCGTCCGACGGCGCCCATGTCTGGGTCGCCGACGCCTACGCCGTGACGGAGCTGTCGGCCTCGACTGGGGCGCTGGTCAAGGTCATCTCCGGCTCGGGCTACAAGTTCGAAGTCGCGGACGCGATCGCGTCCGACGGTACCCACGTCTGGGTCGCCAACGGAGCCGACGGAGAACTTGCCGGCACACTTACGGAGCTGTCGGCCTCGACCGGGGCGCTGGTCGAGGTCATCTCCGCCTCGGCCTACAAGTTCAACGACCCGCTCGGGATCGCGTCCGACGGCACCCATGTCTGGGTCGCCAACTACTACGGCGTGACGGAGCTGTCGGCCTCGACCGGGGCGCTGGTCAAGGTCATCTCCGGCTCGGGCTACGCGTTCGACGGCCCGCACGCGATCGCGTCCGACCGCACCCACGTCTGGGTCGCCAACGGAGGCTCGGTGACTGAGCTGTCGGCCTCGACCGGGGCGCTGGTCAACGTCATTTCCGGCTCGGCCTACAAGTTCAACCCGGACGCGATCTCCTCCGACGGCACCCACGTCTGGGTCGCCAACTCAAGCAACGGAGGCAACGGAGGCTCGGTGACTGAGCTGTCGGCGTTGACCGGGGCGCTGGTTAGGGTCATCATCTTCTCGGCCGGCAAGTTCAGCAAGTTCGACGGCCCGGACGCGATCGCGTCCGACGGCACCCACGTCTGGGTCAACGGAGGCAGCAACACGGTGGCGGAGCTGTCGGCGTCGACCGGGGCGCTGGTCAAGGTGATCTCCGGCTCGGCCTACAAGTTCAACGGCCCGGACGCGATCGCATTGCACGGCACCCACGTCTGGGTCGCCAACGCACTCGGCGCCGTGGGCTACGATGGCCCGGTGACGGAGCTGTCGGCCTCGACCGGGGCGCTGGTCAAGGTCATCTCCGGCTCGGCCTACAAGTTCGACGAGCCGCGCGGGATCGCGGCCGACCGCACCCATGTCTGGGTCAGCAACTATCTCGGCCACAGTGTGACGGAGCTGTCGGCCTCGACCGGGGCGCTGGTCAAGGTCATCTCCGCCTCGGCCTACAAGTTCCACGGCCCGCTCGCGATCGCGTCCGACGGCACCCACGTCTGGGTCGCCAACTACAGCGGTGACACGGTGACGGAGCTGTCGGCGTCGACCGGGGCGCTGGTCAAGGTCATCTCCGGCTCTGCCTATGACTTCGTCAGCCCGGACGCGATCGCGGCCGACGGGACGAATGTCTGGGTCGTAAACGCCTTCGGTGACTCCGTTACCGGCTTCCCCGCCCCCTAAGAGGGACGCTCGCCATTCGGGGTATGACCGGCAAGCCGAAAGCTCGCCCTCTGGCCCGGGTGCGCTGCGTCGGACCAGGCGATGCCCGGCCGGCCTCAGGATCACAGTCGATCCGAAGACGGTCCAGTCGCACTCGCCGCCAGCAGTGGATAACGCGCACGCGAACTCCGGGCGCGTCATGTCATTGCTCGACAGCTGACCGCACGCCAGCCGCGAGCTGCTGCCGCTCCGTGCGGAGGGACAGCGTTCCGGATGCCAGAACGCCCGGGGGCGCGTGACTCCTATCGGGACAAGAACCGTCACGCCCGCTCGTGTCACGCGCGTGTTCCAGCCGGTACGAGGCGCAGCGCTGAACGCTCGGCCACTGTCGCTTTCGTGTGGCTCGGTCGGCGAGGCTCGCTTCTGAGTTCGCGTGACTGGACCCGCGGGCCTTGACAGGGCTGGTCCGGTCCGGGCTGCTGCTCGATCGTCGAACGAGCCACCTTGCCATCGTTACCCCTGGAGGCGTAGGGCAGTCACCGCACCGGCATCCGTGGAGACAGTCCTTCGCTCCCGCAGCCGAGTCGCGGTACGCGTGCGGTGTGGCGGCCGGCGGGAGACCAGCAAGCGCCCGGCGCTATCGCGCTCCTGGCCGAGCGGGAGCCAGCTCGGCTCGCCGTGCTCCCGATCTAGACGACACGCACCAGCGTCCGCGCGCGTCGCCGACGCCCACCTCTGCGTATGCATACGTGCCGAGCTCGATGGCAAAGGTCATACGCGCGCGCGACTTCCGGATTCACGAAGAGGGAGGCGTCTCAGGAGGCGTAGCGAAGGATGATCAGGCTTCCGCAATCGGCCGAATCGGGCAGTCGTGACCGCGCCCGCGGTTTGCGTGCTCGACCCGCGAAGGCGGTGCCCCCAGCAAGCGGCGTAGCGAGTCGAAGCAGAAGTCGTCGACGACCTCGCGCAGGCTTGTGGATCGGACGAGCAGGAGAAGTGCTACGGCGCCGTGATGGGGCAGCTCCATTCGCAATTCGAAAGCGACGGTCGCGGGCGCTCGGAGGACGAGGCGAGCTCAGCGGAGTGTCGTGAGGTCACCGGACGCCAGCCGGGGCTGACGCTCTCGGCGCTGGCGCGGGGGTATCGACGCGCGGCCGTGATGAGTTGCTATCGACCAAGGGTCGGACCGCTCCGCTGCTGCGGCGTTGTCCTCGGTGGGACGGGTGTGCGAGGGCCGACTGCCGGGCCGGGGGTCGTGTTTTCTGCGGGCCCAGGGCGCGTGCGGGCTGCGCCGAGCGCGAGCAGGCGCTGCGCTTGGCGGTTCCATCGCTCTCGCGCGACCTGCTCCTGGGGACGCGGGCCGAGGGCGGCGATTAGTGGATCGGCGAGCGCGCGCTCCGGCTGAGGCGGCTCACGCTCTGGCCGCGGAAGGCGGTGGTCTGGTCGCGGCACCGCGTCGCGTACCGGCTGCTCGTCCTCGATCACCACGACTCGACCGATCGGCTCGCCCATCGCCTGAGCGATTGTCCCCGACGTTGCCTGAAGATCGGCTGAAGACGCGCCGCGTTTCAGCTCGATCTCAGGTTCCCCCACGAGCCTGACCATGCCAGACGACACCGGCCCGACGGCCACATCGAGAGGAGACCAAGGTGAACGATCAAAACCGCAGGTACGTTCGGCTCCGCGACACCGCGACGGGTGCGGTCGCTGCACTCGCCGCCGTCGGCGCGATCGCGGGCGCTGTCGCCCTGGCGGCAACTCCGCGCGCCAAGACACCCGGCCATGCCGTGGTGGCAAATTGCGGGGCAACCAAGACGCCGGCGCCCCCCGTGCTGGGGAAGACCCATACCCCGCAGCCAGGCTCGAGCCAGCCGTTCCTGACCGCGGTCCAGCGGCTCGTCGATGAGGGCACGATCAGCAGGACCGAGGGTCAGGCACTCGATCGCGAGATTCTGGCCGGCACGGTCGATACTCAGACGCTCGTCTCCAGCGGGTTCACCCCGGCCCAGCTTCAGGCGGTCCAACGGGAGCTCGCCAACACGAAGCGCGCGCAGAGTGGTTAGCGCGCGCGGACCCGTGGTCTGGTCCTGAGTTTGGGTCTAGACTTCGGGGGCGGATCGACGAGACCCGGTGCCCTTTAGGTCGGGAGGAGTGCGATGGCGGATACGGTCGACACGGCAGCCTCTTCATCGCCGGCGGACAAAGCCGAAAAGCCGCAAGACGGTCGGTCACCGCCGCTGGAAAACGAGGCCGCCGACCGCGAGGAAGCGGCTCAGGGACCAGAGGCGCCGGAGGCAACCGCCCAGGAGTCGGCGGAGCCCAAGGAAGAACCCGACCAGCCGCGGGCGCGCGAGGAGGAAACCCACGAACCGGAAGTGAGCGAGGCGGAGCCCGAGGAGCGCGATGAGGAACCGGAGGCGGCCGAGGAGGAGCCCGAAGAGCGCGATGAGGAACCGGAGGCGGCCGAGGAGGAGCCCGAAGAGCGCGAAGAGGAACCGGAGGCGGCCGAGGAGCCGGGTCCGTCACTGACGGAGCTCGTCGAGGAGCTGGGCCATCAGCTGACGGAGCTGGGCGTGGCCGAGGCTCAGCTCCAGGCGGCTCGAAATATGCCCGGGGTCAGGCAAGCAGTCCGTGACGTCGCTGGCGCCCTGGTCGTGGTGGTGGCGGCGCTCACGGCGTTCGCGTTCATCAACGTCGCGGCGATGGACGCGCTCTCGAGGGTCCTAGCCACCTGGCTCGCGGCGCTCCTGCTCGCGGCATTCTGGCTCGTCGTTGCCGGAGTGCTCTTGTTCGGCGTGATGGGACGCGCTCGACAGTGGCTGTTGTGGATCGTCCTCAAGGCGCCGCCGAGCGAAGCCGTCGAGGAGATCGAGCGCGAGCGCAATGAGGCCGGGAAGGCGGCGCTCGGCACGCTCGAGCGGCTCGGGCCGGCGCTGGCTATCCAGATCGCGCTGGCGGCCATGCCCAAAGTGGGCGACGTGGCGGAGGACGTCGCCGGCGGCGTCGTCGAGATGGGTGGCAGCGTGATTGAGGCTTCCGACGAGATAGTTGAGGTGGTGACCGAACAGATCTCGGGCGGCGGGGTGGTCAATCAAGTCTGGAGCGTCGCGCTCACGCCCGGACGGTACGGCATCAAGGTTGCCACGACGGTGCTCAAACGAGGCAGGCCAGCGGATTGAAACCGGCGCGGCTCGCCGGATATGAACAGGGCTGGTGAGCTTGAGGCGGAGTCGGTTTCACCACCTAGCCGGACGCGACCGATCTCGCCGCAGCGCGTAGTGTCCGCACATGTCGATCTACGAAAGCGCCTTCCACACGACCCTCGAAGTACACGCCTTCATCTACGAGCACACCGACGGCTTGATCGGTCATCGCCTGCTCGTCGTGCCGTGTCTGATGCTCCGCACCACCGGGCGCAAGACCGGTCAGACCCGTACCAACTCGCTCGTCTACGCCAACGACGGCGACCGCTACATCGTCGTCGCCTCCAAGGGGGGTGACCCCAAGGCTCCGGCCTGACTGCTCAATCTCCGCGCCAAGCCGCGAGTGGAGGTCCAGATCAAGCGTACACGCTTCCCGGCCACCGCGACTGAGATCGGGGTAGGCGACGCGGACTACCCCCGTCTGTGGAAGCTCGTCAACGACAACAACGGCCACCGCTACGAGCAGTACCAAAAGAAGACAACCCGGCCGATCCCCCTGGTGGCCCTGACCGGCGGCAACTGACCGCACTCGGCCCGTGGCATCTCACCCGGAACGGGGTGATGCCGTCTGCCGGCGCAGTAGGATAGTCGCCGTATGGGAGCGCGTGGTACGGCTTGGCGCAGGACGGCTGCGGCCGTCCTGGCAGTGCTCGCATTGGCTTCGCTGGCGGCGGTTGGCGCGCAGGCCAGCACGAAGCCGCCGAACGTGGCTCTGGCCAAGCGGTTGGCGGCGGAGGATCCGGGCGCGGTGCTGGGTGGCGACACGATTGTCGCGACCGGCAGTGGGGCGTGGCTGTTCGGGGTTCCGCATCGGCCCAACTTCATCTTCGCCTTGGGTCCCAACGAGGTCGTGTTCGGTGGCGAGGGCAGGAATGAGATCCGTGCCCTTGCAGCCAACGTGACTATCTATGGGGGGCGCGGGAGCAACTATGTGTGGGCCGGACAGGGCGCGACGGTGTTCGGAGGCACCGGCAGCGACACGCTGATCGACACCGGATCGCGGGCGACCCTCTGGGTCAAGAGCCGCCACACCGAGGTGGTGATGTACGGCCGCGATGGTCGGGTGCGGTGCACGCGGGGCGCCCGGGGCGCGTTGATTTACGTCGCTGCGAGCGACACGGTCGGCCGAACTTGCCGCGCCGTTCACGCCCGGGTGGTCCCCGTGGCGCGGCTCCACGGCGCTCGTCCGACGGGCATCGGGGGGCCCGGAGTAGTGACCGGAGATGGGAGCAACGGTAACCCGTTCGTTGCTCCGTGCTCTGATCCGGGTGCGGTGGATTGCACGGTCAACTTCTTCCCGCTGCGGGCTTTGAAGGGGTGGCCGGACAATCAGAACGTGCCCGCCTACCGGTGTCCCGACGACCATCCCTATCTCGTCACGACCCCGTACGCTCCCTTTGGCTGGACTCTGGGGCCGGGGGTGCAGGTCCAGGAGGATTGGGGGGACAATCCAATCAGCGTGAGCATCACGGGCTATTCACACGTCGATGATCATGGGGACCCGACCGTCGGCAGCATCCTCTTCACTGGAACCCTCACCGGCTTCCCGAACTCCAGCGCGACGAACTGGAACATCTTCGGGCACTGGTACAAGGTCGTCCTGCACTGCACGTCCAACCGCTGCCACGGGGCGGCCTTCCACAACCTCGACGGTGACGCCAACCAGGGGGCTCCGCCGGACAATTGCACGGGAACCCGTATCGCCGCGAAGCCCGCGGAAAGGGCGTTCACCGAACTCGCGGCGACTCCGGTGCTGGCTTCACGTGGGCCGGGTGCTCGGATACCGCGTCGGGAGGGCCTGCCTGTCACCCCTGGATGATGTTGTGCTTGGGGCCGTACGGGAACTTGGTGATGTTCTCGGCCCCGTCGTCGGTGATGACGAGGATGTCGTGCTCGCGGTAGCCACCCGCTCCAGGCTGTCCGTCGGGAATGGTGATCATTGGCTCCATCGAGACGACCATCCCGGGCTCGAGCACGGTCTCGATGTCCTCGCGCAGCTCCAGCCCGGCCTCGCGGCCGTAGTAGTGGCACAGCACGCCGAAGCTGTGGCCGTACCCGAAGGTCCGAAGCCCGAGGACGCCGCGGCTGCGGTAGAGCTCGTTGAGCTCGTTGGCGATGTCGCAGCAGCGGGCGCCGGGCCTGATCAGCTCTAGTCCGCGGTCGTGCACCTCGACGTTGATCTGCCAGTAGCGCAGCGATGCCTCGTCGCAGTGGCCGAAGAACAGCGTCCGTTCGAGCGCGGTGTAGTACCCCTGGATCATCGGGAAGCAGTTCAGGCTGAGGATGTCGCCGCGGGCGACGCGCCGGCTGGTGACCGGGTTGTGAGCGCCGTCCGTGTTGATCCCTGACTGGAACCAAACCCACGTGTCCATCAGCTCGGCGTGGGGATAGGTGGTGGCGATTTCGCGGACCATGGCCTGCGTGCCGGCGAGCGCCACCTCGAATTCGGGCACGCCGGCGTGGATCGCGGCGACCACTGCCTCGCCGCCGATGTCGGCGGTTCGGGCGCCGTTGCGGATCACCGCGATCTCCTCGGGCGACTTGATCATCCGGGCGCGCATGCACCCCTCGCTGACGTCGACCAGCTCGATCCCGGGCAGGAACCGTTCGAGCTTCTGGCGGACTTGGAGCGTGGCATGGTCGGACTCGATGCCGAGGCGCCGGACGTTCGGAATGACCTGCTCGACGGCGCGGAAGTAGTTGTCCCGCTGCCAGTCGGTGTAGACGACGTTCTCGCCGTAGGTTCGCCGGTACGGTTGTCCGTAGTCGATGTTCGCCGAGATCGAGGTCTGGCCGGTGGTGGTGACGATCAGCCCGTAGGGGCGGCCGAACGAGCAGTAGAGAAAGTCGGCGAAATAGTCGACGTTGTGGTAGCTCGTGAACAGCACCGCCTCGAGGTCGAGTTCCGCCATCAGCGCGCGCAACCGGGCGAGCCGGCGGTCCATTTCCTGAGGCGAGAACATCGGCGTCGCCTTCTCGCCGTTGGGCAGGTCGATGATCTGCGGCCGATCCACTGCGGTCATAGCCATTTCTCCTCCGGGTGCTGCGCGATCAGGCGGTTTCGGAGCCGCGATTATCGGCCGACCAACGGGCTGGCGGGAAGCGTCGAAACCCACACCCTCGGCCACGACGGACTGTCGGATCGTCCAGCCTGCCTCCTCCGCACGCCGATGGTCAACGGTCGTCCCGCGTGCGCGCTCGCAGCGCGATCCAGAGGTCGACGCGGTCGTCCATCGAGCGCAGGTCGCGGCCGGTGAGGGTTTCGATCCGGGTCAGCCGGAGCCGCAGCGTGTTCACGTGCACGTGCAGGGAATCGGCCGTGTCCTGATACTTGCCGCCCGAACCGAGAAACGACTCGAGGGTCCTCACCAGTTCCGTCCCCCGCAGCGCGTCGTGCTCTTCCAGCGGTCGCATCAACGTATCGCGGAAGGCGTGGAGCACGCGATCGTCCTGGATGGCGAGCAGCAGCGCGTGGGAGGCGAGCGTCTCGTGCATCGCATACCCGACGTCCTGGCGGCGTCGCGCAAACCGACAGGCATGACGGGCCTCGACCACGCTTCTGGCGAGGCCGCTGACTTCTCCGGCCACCCCGCCGACCCCAACCGCGGCGGTCGGCCCAAGGGCGTCGTGCAGCTCTCGCGCCAGCGCCACGAGATCGTCATCGCGATCGATTTCGATCAGCCCCAGCAGCTGGGTTGCCTTGACCGCGAGCGTGCCGCGCCGCCCGGTGTCCCGCACGTGGGCCGTGCCATTGATCAGCGACGCTTGGGCGTCCGACGATTCACAGCACACCGCCACCATCGGCTTGTCCAGTTCAAACCCGAAGGTCCGCAAGCGCGCCGCCACGGCCGGATACTGCCCCTCACCCACGGCGAGGAGATCGAACAGCTCACCGGCGAAGCGGAGCTCGCTCTCCGACACCGCGCGCGCCCGCTGGAGCTCGATGGCGAGGAAGGCGAGCGCTTGATCGATCGTCGACCGCTGGGTGACCGTGAGCTCCGCCGACGGTCCCTGGATGACGAGCACCGCGTCGCTGGAGGCGATCGGGACCCCGAACGCGGTCGCTCGGTCCAGGTCAACCGGCGCCGCGCTCGTGCCCAGCACCGCGTCCGCCGATGCGATGAGCTCCGGCGCGAATGTCCCCGGACCGCCGGCGGCGAGGATCCGCTGTCCGCGCCCGAGGAGCGCCACCCGGCGACCAAGGAACCGCGCGAGCAGGCGCAGCAGGCCGCGAAGGCCGCCCCCGGCGTGCAAGGTGTAGAGAAACTGGCCGCTGCGCTCGAGCGAGTCCAGCAACGGGCGCTCGCGCTCGCGGTGCTGCGCTTCGACGAACTCCTGCGCGATCTCGATGAACGACACGCCCTCGGGCACGCGAAACAGCGTCAAGCCCCAGGCTTGGCACGCCTCGGGTAGCTCGGCGGGGACCTCGCTGACCAACGGATTCGTGCCAAAGCCGACCGCCGCTGCCCGGGCCACCCCGAGGCCCTCCGCGAACGCGCCTGGGGCAACGCTGCTCCAGTACCAGATTCCTGCCGTCAGCACCACCTCGCCGCCGACAAGGTACGGAGCAGGATCGGGCATCTCGCTCGAATGAATCCACCGGATCTCCCGGTCGAGATCCCCAGCCACGAGCAGCTCCAAGCGGAGTCTCGGGCGGGCCACCAGCTCACCGACGGTGAGCGACATCTCCAGCCCATGCTAGAGGATCATCCAGGAGCGACCGAATCGCTCTCCCTCAGCCGTTCGGCGCGAGCACGTCCGTGGTCGGGGCGTTCAAGCCGGCCACGGTGACCACCGGCGCGGCGCCCTTGAGCTGCGCTCCGCGGTACTCGAGGCGTAAGCCAGCCTCACTGTTTAGCGGCCTCTAGTTGCTCCCGTGGGGTGCGGCGAAAGGCGATATGGACCAGCGCTTGGAGGAGTGCCCACGGTTTGTCGGGCTGGGCCGCTGACGGGGAGGCGCCGGGATGGTCGGGGGCGATCCTCACCCGCAGCGCGCCCGAGCGGATACGGAAGTGCAGCGGTGGCTCCAGCTGGGCGGCTTCGCCGTCGATGCCCGCGGGCACGTGTTGATCGGCCTGCATCTCGAATGTCGCCGCCGTCCACTGCTCCATCCCCAACCTGTAGGGCCGGGACCCGTTGTCGGTCTGTCGGGTCGGCGCGAGCGCGGCGATGCCGAGCAGACCTCGATCAAGGCGTGGTCGCGTGCCCGAACCGATCGCGCGGCCAAGTCGGTAGGGGTTGTTCGAGACGAGGATCGCCACGGCCGATTGCGTCCCGGCCGGGCTGTCCCAGAACAGGCTTGGAGGTCGAGCGCCGGGACCCAGCGCTTCCGGCACCGTGTCCAGCAGCGTGCGCAGCTTCGCCGCTCGGTACCCCTCCCGCTGCACCGCTTCGGCATACAGCCCGAGCGAGACGTTGTTGACGAACACGCGACCGTTGACCTCGGCGAGGTCGACTCGCCGCTCGCCACCGTTCACGAACGCATCCAGAGCGCCGACGACGTCGCCGCGATCGACCCCGAGGTCGAGCGCGAAATGGTTGCGGGTGCCTGACGGGATGCACGCGTAGGGAAGGTCGAGCTCGGCGGCGACCATCGCGACGACGGCCTGCGATCCGTCTCCTCCGGCCATCGCCAGAGCATCAGCGCCCTCCCGCACGGCGTCTCGCGCGAGCAGCTCGAGGTCCTCTCCGCGGCGGAGTTCGATCGCCTCGATGCCCCGCTTGCGGGCCTCCTCGGCCAGCGCAAAGCGCTCGGCCTTGCCACCTCCGGAAAGGGGGTTGTAGAACAGCACCGGGTGAGCGGGCCGTCGCGCGCGCGGCCACTCGAGGTGAATCCGGAACGCCTTGCGGGCGGCTGCCAGCGTCACTAGAACGCCGGCCACCAGCAGCACGTCCTCGGTTGGATCGTGTTCGAGGAACACGAGCGAGATCGCGCCCGCCAGCAGCAGCACCGCGACGACGAGCGCGACGATCCGTGCCACGCCACGGCGCACGATCCCGAAGCCCGCCGCCACGACAGCCAGAGCCACGCATGCGACCACCGAGAAACCCTTAGGGATCCTCGACACCACCACGTCGATCGCGAAGACGACCGTCGCGATCGCGATCAAGAGTGCACCACCGGCCCATAGCCGGCGAGCGCTCATCCGTTTAGGCGCGGCCCCGTTCACAGAATCGTAACATCCTATTCTGAGGGCCCCAGTGGGGCGTTCGCGGGGTTTCGGTGCGCTCTAACTTCCTGGGGGTGTCAGCTCCGCGTGGAGCGGGTCGACGACGTCGTGCGGCGGCGGGTGTTGCGGATCCCGCATGCAGCAGTCCTTCAGCACCTCGCCGAGCGCGAGGTCGCGCGGGTAGGCCTCGAGCGCCTGTGCCTCGCCGAGAGTGACGAGCCGTCGCCACCCTGCGGGCTCGCGAGCAACGAAGGCGACCGCCTCGTAACGCTCCGCGCCCTCCGCCGAGATGACCATGATCTCATCACGGACATATGGGCCCTCGACAGTGCCGTCACCCGTCTCGAGTCGATCGATCGCGGCGAGCGCCGGCTCGTCGATGAGGAACAGATCACCCTCAACCCGCAGCGGCTCGAGGCCGGGCACGAGCGCTGCCATCCGATGGACGTACTGGCATCCGGGATTTCCACAAGCCGCGCGATAGGGAACCACGACCGCGTGCGCCGCCGCGGTCCGGAAGCGCCCGACCGGCTCGCCGAGCAGGTGCGCGAGCCTGCGGTGGTGGAGGAAGCCCTTCTGAGTGGTGCCGTAGGCGAAGTAGGGAATGGGCTCCATCGAGGTCCGTCGAGCGTACCGTCGCGCGCTACGCCGTCGTCGTCGGGGTGTCCGCGGGGCAGGCTGCGGCAGGCCGGGGGCGAACATCGGCATTTTTCCGCCACCCCCTGGCGGGAAGTTGCCAGGGTTCGCGGTGGCGGTCGGGTTTCCGGAGGGGCCTATCGGTACGTCGCCGCACGCGGATCGATTGAGACAGGCCGACGAAGCCGCGGGCATCTTCGGTTTTGGCGGTTTTTTGGTGCGGGTTTGTCGGTGCTGCTCACAGTGCCCCCAGACACCAATCTCGGACTGGGAGCAGCGCACATGAGCATCGTTCAATCGCGGGTGGCATCGGAACAACGAGGACCCTTCGGAGCGGAACCCGCGCAGTCCCCGCTGGACCTGAGGCTGATCCTTGGCGTGGGGCTGGTGGGTCTTGGGGTCGGGATGCTCTGCCTCGGGGTCTTCCACGGGTTCGAGCACGGGTCGTGCTCGACGACCGGGTATTCCCGCAACTACGGGCCGGTGCCGCACTGCAGCAAGGGCACGGGCTGGTGGATGCTGATGCTGATGGCGGGGCTGGTCGTGGCGGGGGTAGGAGCGGTTCCGGCCCGCTCGGTCGGCTCGCTCATGGTCCCGCTCGTGTTCGTCGCGATCGGGGCCCCGTTCGTCGCTCTGGCGCTCGGGAACCACGGCCAACTGCTGCTCAACGCCTCGTCGAGCTCGGGCAAGATCTTCGCCGGTGTGTTCGGGGGCTGCTTCGTGATCGCGGGGCTGATCTGGGGGCTGTTCGCCGCCCGTGGCATCACCGGCGTCTCGCTGCTCGGCGGGCTCGTGGCAGCGCTCGTCGGCGTCGGCGCCGCGTTCGCGATCGCGGCCGGCGTCTCTGGCGCCATCGGCAAGACGGCGGCGCCGAGCTCAGTCCAGGTGGCGCCCGGTGTGACGGTCCTGTCGGCGGCTGCAGAGACGGCCCGCGAGATCTCCTTGTGCAAAGACCTGGTCGCGGGTCAGCGCCTGATCAGCGCGCGTGACCGGGCGTCGCTCACCGCTGAGTGCAACACAAACTGGAAGGCGGCCGAGCAGCAGCTCCCGGCGGCGGCCAGAAGGGGAGCGCTCGCGTATGCGGCCGCGCAATGCAAGCGGCAGGCGCAGCAGGCCGGTTCCGCGGCGGGACTTCCCGCCACCGCCGTCGCCACCCTCGTGGCCGCGTGCGGACACCCCGCGACGAGCGGCCAGGGCACCGGGCCGAAGAGTCTCGAGGCGCGGCTCTGCCAGCAGATCGTGAAGGCGCAAGTCCCCGCGGCCGCGCAGCAGCAGGCGCTCGCAGCCTGCCCGAAGGCATAGCCGGAAAGGCGGGAAAGGTCGACGGAGCGGCAATCCAGGCCGGGGGACACGGCTTCGCTGATCCGTGAGCGCTTCGGCGGCGTGGCCGCTTCCGCCGGGGCGGACCTGCTCGTGGAGTAGCGGCTCAGGCCGCCGGGTCGTCGTCAACCACGCGTCGCAGGAGGTCGCGCAGTTGGCGTTGCTCGGCGGGGAGAGGCGCTCGATCCCGGCCGGGGGGCGGCCGACGCGTTCCAGCAACTGGTCGCGCAAGCGGCTGCCGGCCGCGGTCAGCACGATGCGCTTCACGCGCCGGTCGTCGGGATTGGCCTGGCGGGCCACGAGCCCGCGGGCCTCGAGCCGGTCGACGAGCCCGGTGACGTTCGAGTTGTCGCAGGCGAGGACCGCCGCGAGCTCGTTCATGGGCAGGGGAGAGGCGAGCTGTAGCAGCGCCCCGGCCTGGGCCGGGTGCAGCTCGAGCTCGGAGGCCGCGATGAGAAAGCGCCGGCGCTGGCGTCCTAACAAGGTGCGCAGCTCGGCCCAGGCTTCGGCGGCCGCCGACGGCTCGGTCGCGTCAGGCAGGGTCTGGGTCACAGCGTTCACGGTTCAGATTCTATTGACAATCTAGATGATTGACAACCTCAACCTTTTGCTACAGTTGCCCAAGATGACGCAGCCAGCCGCGATCGAGGTGGAGAACCTGGTGCGCGAGTTCCGCAAGGGCCCGCGCGCCGTCGACGGCATCGACCTGGCGGTGTCGCCCGGCGAGATCTACGGCTTTCTCGGCCCCAACGGCGCCGGCAAGTCGACCACGGTGCTGATGCTGACCACACTGCTCCCGCCAACCAGCGGTCGCGCCACGGTCGGCGGCTTCGACATCGTCCGCCAGGGCAGCCAGGTCCGGGCGGCGATTGGGGCCGCGCTCCAGGAAGCTGCGCTCGACGCGATCCTCACCGGCCGCGAGCATCTCGTCCTTCAGGCCACGCTCCAAGGCCTGTCGGGCGACGACCGCCGCGGGCGCGCCCAGGCGCTGCTCGAGCGGGTTGGCCTGACCGAAGCGGCCGATCGCCGGGTCGGCGGCTACTCGGGCGGGATGAAGCGCCGCTTGGATCTCGCGCTGGCTCTGGTCCACTCACCGCGAATCTTGTTCCTCGACGAGCCGACCACCGGTCTTGACCCGCAGAGCCGGGCGGCGCTGTGGGAGGAGGTGGCGCGGCTGGCCCACGACGAGGGCATGACGGTCTTTCTGACGACGCAGTACCTGGAGGAGGCCGACGCGCTGGCCGACCGGATCGGGATCATCGACCACGGCCGGATCGTGGCCGAGGGTACGCCGGCGCGGCTCAAGGCCGAGATCGGCAGCCCGAGCGTCGAGGTGACGCCGGACGACCCGGGAGCCGGCGACCGGCTGGCCGAGCTCCTCTCCGGCTATGGCGAGATGCGCCGCAACGGCCGCGGCAGCGTGACCGTGCAACTGCCCGGCGGCGAGAGCCAGCTGGCCGAGATCGTTCGCGTGCTCGATCAGGCGAATCTGAAGGTGGACACGCTCCAGCTCCACCAGCCCTCGCTCGATGACGTGTTCCTGGCCAAGACCGGCCGCAAGCTCGAGGGATCGGGCGAGGCGGCGGTTGCCGATCCTCCCGCCGGGCCCCGCCCGCGCGGGCGGAGGCGACGTGGCCGTTGAGGTCGCCCTTCCGTCCCCGGGGACCGAACGGGCGTCCCCGGGCTCGAGCCTGGCGGAACAAACCCTCGCGGTGGCGCGGCGCGCCGTGACGCGGACGGTGCGCCAGCGCGGGCTCTTGATCTTTCCGATGGCCTTCCCGTTGATCCTGTTCGCGATCAACGGCTCGGCGCTCAGTCCGGCGACGCGGATCCCGGGCTTTCCCACGCACAACTATCGGGACTTCCTGCTCGCGATGACGTTCGTCCAGGGCGCGATGTTCGTGTCGATCACGGCGGGCGTCGACCTCGCGCGCGACATCGAGAGCGGCTTCCTGAACCGGCTGGCGCTGACGCCACTGCGCAGCGAGGCGCTGTTGATCGGTCAGCTCGGCGGCGCGCTCGTGCTTGGAGCGATCCAGGCGGTCGCCTACCTGCTGGTCGGGTTGGCCACCGGGGTCACCCTGGTCAGTGGCCTCGGCGGGGCGTTCGTGCTCCTCGGCCTGTCGATCCTGATCGCGTTCGCCTTCGCCAGCCTCGGCGGCCTGCTCGCGCTGCGCTTCGGGACCGGGGAGGCAGTGCAGGGGATCTTCCCGCTGCTGTTCGTCACCCTCTTCCTGAGCTCCTCGAGCCTGCCGCGCAACCTGATCAAGACCACCTGGTTTCGCGAGATTGCCACCTACAACCCGATGTCGTATCTGATCGAGGGGTTGCGCAGCCTGGTCATCACGGGCTGGGATTTCGAGGCGCTGGCCCTCGGCTTCGGGTTAACGCTCGCCCTGCTGGTGACCACGCTTCTCCTTTCAGAGGCAGCGATGAGGACGAGGCTGGCCCGGCGATGAGGTCGTTCTTCAACGTGGCTCGCGGCGTCGCCTGGCGCTCGATCCACAACGCCGTGGTCAACCCGGCGATCCTCGTGCCCTCGATCATCTTCCCGCTGTTCTTCCTGATCGCCTTCGCAGGGGGCCTGTCGCGGATCGGCGACATCCCCAACTTCAACTACCCCGCGGGTTACACGGCCTTCCAGTTCGTGTTCGTGTTCCTGCAGTCGGCGGCCTTCGGCGGTGTATTCACCGGGTTCGCGATCGCTCGCGACTTCGACTCGGGCTTCGCCCGGCGGCTGATGCTGAGCGCTCCGCGCCGCAGCGGGATCATCGCCGGCTACCTCATCGGCGCGCTGCTCCGCTGGGCGTTGACGGGGACCGTGGTCACCGTCGCCGCCCTGATCGCCGGCATGAACGTCTACGGCAGCGGGATCGACCTATTCGGACTGGTCGGCTTGGGCGTGATCGTCAACATCGTCTCTGCGCTGTGGGCGTGTGGCGTGGCGATGTTCCTGCGCACCGAGCAGGCCGGGGCCCTGATCCAGATGCCCGTGTTCGTGCTGCTGTTCCTCGCTCCGGTCTACGTGCCTCTTCCGTTGCTGACGGGCTGGATCCACTCCGTCGCCAGCATCAATCCCGCGAGCGCGGTGCTGGAGGCCGGCCGCGGTCTCCTGGCCGGGTCGCCGGTCAAGGTGGCATTGGCGTTCCTTGGACTCGCCGGCGCCGGGTTCGTTCTCGCCGCGTTCGCTCGCCGAGGCCTGGCTTCGGCCGAACGGGCCGGCTGAGCGCTCTGCACCCGTGTATGCGGTGTCAACCGCGTGACACGGATCACGGTTGGTTGTGGCGAGCACGCGGAGGTTTGTATAGGATGCCGCGGCTTCCGGATGAGCGACAGAAGATTGAGGAGGTAGGGAGATGCGCAGAGCCCTGATCGCAGTGCTGGCTGCGGGCGCGAGCCTCGCGTTGTGGGGCGCAACGGCGGCCGTGACCGCCGGGCCGGCGATAGCCGCCGCGCGCGCGCCCGCGGAGAACGGGCCCCCGGTACTGATCCACCCAGGCGCGATTCATGCCCTCTCGAAGTTCGCACAACCGCCGACGACCGCCGAGTGCGAATCAGACTTCCAAATCGCCTGTTACGAGCCGGGCCAGGTCCAGACCGCGTACGGCTTGCCGACCTTGTTCTCGAACGGCGTCACCGGCAAGGGCCAGGCGATCATCATCGTGGATTCGTTCGGTTCCCCGACCATCGCCTCGGACCTCGCCACCTTCGACTCGACCTTCGGCTTGCCGGCGCCCCCGTCACTGACCGTGCTGCAACCGGCCGGGCAGGTGCCGCCGTTCGATCCGACCAATTCCGACATGGTCGGCTGGGCCGGCGAGGCGACGCTCGACGTGGAGTACGCGCACGCGATGGCCCCGGGCGCGAGCATCGTGTTGCTCGAGACCCCCGTGTCCGAGACCGAGGGAACCACCGGGTTCCCGCAGATCGTCCAAGCCGAGGAGTACGCGATCCGTCACCACCTCGGTGGCGTCATCAGCCAGAGCTTCAGCGCGACCGAGCAGACGTTCGCCACCAAGCGCTCGCTGTTCGCGCTGCGGGGTGCCTACGAGGACGCGTTCGCGCACCACGTGACGGTGCTCGCCGCCTCCGGCGACAGCGGCGCCACCGACTCGGAGCTGGACCTGACCGACAACTACACGTTCCCTGTGACGTCGTGGCCCGACAGCGACCCGCTGGTCACCGGTGTCGGCGGCACCCAGCTGCACCTCGACGCCAGCGGCAACCACACCTCGCCGGACGTGGTGTGGAATGACACGTACAGCGTGCCGACCAATCAGTACATCTTCGGCGACAACGGTCCCAACCCGCTGGCGGGCGGAGGCGGCTTGTCGGTGATCTTCGGCCGACCGTTCTACCAGGACCCGGTCCGGCGCGTGGTGGGCAATCAGCGCGGGGTTCCTGACATCTCGATGAGCGCCGCCTGCAACGGCGCGGTCGACGTCTACCAGAGCTTCCCGGGTGAGCCCGCGGGGTGGTATCCGACGTGCGGCACGAGCGAATCCACGCCGCTGTTCGCCGGCATCGTGTCCCTGGCCGACCAGGTGGCCCGCCACCCGCTCGGCCTGATCAACCCCGCCCTGTACGCGCTGTCCGCGGCCCGTGCCCCGGGGATCGTCGACGTCACTCGGGGCAATAACACGGTGAGCTTCACCCAGGACAGTCAGGACTTCACCGTCCAGGGGTTCTCCGCGAGGCGAGGATATGACCTCGCCTCGGGCGTCGGGACGATCTACGCCCCCGCGTTCGTCCCGGAGCTGGCGCGGCTCGGCTAACCCGCGGGTGTCTGGATCTCCGCCAACCCGCCCGTGAGCTCAATGCAGAGGAACGCGATCGGCTGATTCGCCGCGCGAAGGCGCTGTCATGGCTGAGCCTCGGGTGGATGGGGGTGGAGGGCACAGTGGCGATCATCGCGGCGTCGATCGCGGGCTCGGTGGCGCTGCTCGGGTTCGGCGTCGACTCGGTGATCGAGGGGCTCGCCTCGATGATCGTGATCTGGAGGTTCACCGGAAGCCGTCGCCTCTCGGACCGGGCCGAGCGCCGCGCCGAGCAGCTCGTCGCCGTCAGCTTCTTTGTGCTCGCCCCATACATCGCGCAGGAGGCAATTCGAACCCTGATCTCGGGGAAGGGACCATCGGCGAGCTTGTTGGGGATTGCGCTCACGGCGTCGAGCATCTTGCTGATGCCGCTGCTGGGTGGAGCCAAGCAGGAGATCGGCCGGCGGCTCGATTCACCGGCGACCACCGGCGAAGGGGCGCAGAACGTGCTGTGCGCCTACATGGCTGCTGGCGTACTCGCCGGACTCGTCGCCAACGCCGCCTTCGGGCTGTGGTGGCTTGACCCGGCGGTCGCAATCGGGATCGCCGCGCTCGCCGTGCGGGAGGGTCGTGAGGCCTGGGCGGGCGACGGGTGCGCCTGCAGCGCGGTGCCTCGGCAAGATCACGACGGTGGAGCGGGCAGCCCCAAGAGTTGCACTACCGACACCACGAGCAGCACGGTGGCAACCGCGATCAGCCCGTAGCGGGCCTCGCGAACCGGGAAGCGGCTGTCGATCCCGATCAGGAACAGCACCGCCGCGAGCTCGGACAGCAGCGGGTGATCCAGCGTCCATCCGAGCACCACCTCGCCGTCCTCGGTCTTGATCGTCTTTGGCTTCTTCGAACCAAACAATCCCAACCTCCCGGTAGCGGTTGACCGACCTATCGTGGTCGGCGCGAGGCGCGACGTCAAGCCTGCCTGCCTGCCTCCGGACCCCCCGTCACCATGCGACGCTGTGCTCACGGTACAGTCCACGCCGACGAAGCCACTAGTCAGCGCCATCATCCCGACTCGCAATCGCTCGCACTGCCTGCCTCGAGCGATTGAGTCGATTCTGTCGCAAGAGGGTCTCGGTGCGGAGTTCGAGCTCGAGACGATCGTCGTGGACGATGGGTCCACCGATCTGACCGAGCAGGTCGTGAACGGTTACGACGGCGTGCGCTACGTCGGCCTGACGGCGCACCGCGGCATATCCGCGGCGCGGAACGCGGGCGTGGAGGCGAGCCGGGGCCAGTTCATCGCGTTCCTCGATGACGATGACCACTGGCTCACCCACAAGCTCCGCGTGCAGCTTCCGATTCTGGCGGCGCACGTGGACCTGGGGGTCGTATATGGCCAGACGTTGGTGCGGCGCGAGGATGGCGAGCGGCTCTACCCGCAGCCCGAGCGGGCTCCTTCAGGATGGGTATTCTTCGACATGCTGCTCGACAATTTCTGTGGCGCCCATGCGGCCACCCTGATGCGACGCGAGGCCCTGGAAGCGGTCGGGCAGTTCGACGAGAGCCTGACGAGTTGTGAGGACTACGACATGTCCCTGCGGCTGGCTCGGCGGTACCCGCTTCACTTTCTCCCCGGCGTCGTTACCGTGTACAACCAATCACGGGATGGTCAGTATCTGAACGAGGCCAGGAGTGGGGCGGCCGCCAGATGCTCGGCCCGCGCAATCGAGAAGGCACTAGGGACGCTGCCGGACACACCTGAATACGCGGCCACGAAGGGCGCGGCCAGGGCCCGGGTGGCACTCGACGCGGCGGCGACGGTGTTCAGGGTGGGGGAGCTCGAGCGGGCACGCGACGACGTGCGCGCAACGCTCAAACGCTACCCGCAAGCGCTCGCTTACCCGTGGGCGTGGCGGTACGTGAACGCGGTCGGCCTCGAGCTGTGAGCTGGCGGGGGCGCCTGGCGCGCAGGAGGCAGCGGAGGACCTGGGTCGTGTCAATTCCGGGCGAGTTGCACACCAACCCATATCAGCGACTCCTCTACGAGCAACTCGCTACACACGACATCGTCCGGTTGCCTGAAGCGTCCTTCGAGGTGGGATGGCTCCGTCGCCATCCGGGCGCGAGCACGATCTTGCATTTTCATTTCCCCGAGTTCTCTTACCGTCCGCCGGGGAGAACCGCAAGCCCCGTCGATGATTGGCGTTCGGTGGGTCTGTTTGGCGTGCGCCTGGCGGCGGCTCGGGCGCTGGGATATCGCGTGATCTGGACCGTGCACCAGGTCGTCCCGCACGCGGCGCGCGGCGCGAGCGATCGCCTCGCGGCGGCCCTACTCGCGAGCGCGAGCCATCGTCTGATCGTCCACGACGAGCCGACCGCTCGGGCGTGCCGGTCGCTGCCCGTCCACGCGAAGAAAATCGCGCTCGTCCCCCATGGGTCCTACGCGGGGATCTATCCTCCCGGGCGCAGTCGCGCCAACCGGCGCGCCGCGCTCTCGCTGACCGGCGCCCGGTTCGTGTTCCTGTACTTCGGGCAGATCCGCGCCTACAAGGATCTCTCGCTGCTACTGGCGGCGTTCGCGCAGACCACCGACGAGTTGCCGGACGTCGCCCTCGTGATCGCAGGGTTCCCGACCGACGCGGCAATCGCCGCGGAGGTCGAACGGGCGGCCGGGGCGGATCGGCGGATCAAGGCGCTGATCGGATTCGTGCCCGACAACCACGTCGCCGAGTTGTTCGGCGTCGCGGATGCGACCGTTTATCCACGCGGGGATGGTGGGACGGCCGGCTCGCTGCTCTTGAGCCTGTCGCTGGGCCGCCCGGTCGTCGCCGCCCGCATGCCCGGGTACGAAGCCCTGCTCGGCGACGAGGAGGCCGGCTGGTTGTTCACCCCCGGAGATGCGCGCTCGTTGGCCAGCACCCTCGTCAGGGCGGCCGATCCGGTCGCGGCGGCGGCCCGCGGAAGGCGGGCGCTGGAGCGAATGACCGGTCGCGACTGGGCCGAGGTCGGACGCCGGACCGCCGAGGTGCTCCGCGAAAGCTGACGGGAAGCGCCGCTCAGTTCGACGCGCCCAGAGCATCGGCCGGGCCACGGTTGGCCCGTTTGTACGACGCCAGGTGATCGACTAGGCGGTGGGCCAGCGTGACGATCATGAACGTCGGGTTGGCGCACCCTCCGGTCGGGAACACCGAGCTGCCCGCGATGTACAGGTTCGCGGTGCCGTGAACGAGGCAGTTCGTGTCGACCACCCCCTCGGCGGGGTCGACCGCCATCCGCGTCGTGCCCAGATGGTGGTTTCCCCACGTGCAGTCCGGGGACTCCGCTGGGCCCGCCGGGTCCCACGGCCAAGGGGAATCGGAACTGATGAGGAGCTCGACGGCGGCGTTGTAGCGAGACTCGAGCGCCGTGGCAACGAGCTCCACGGTGCGCACCACGCTCTCCCAGTCCTGGTCGAGCAGCCGCCATCGAAGATGAGGTTGAGGACAACCGTGACGGTCGCGGAGCTGCCCGAGCAGGACACGACTTTCCGGGTTCGGGGCCTGCTCCGCGCGGGCGAACAGATGGCACTCAATCGATCCGCTGGATGGTGTGGGCCGGCCCCTCGGTCGCAGCTGCACGCTCGCGTTGAGCAGCCGCTCGTCGCGCTGCACGCCGTCGGGCAATCCGAGCACGTCGAGCCGGCGCCCCGAGTCCAGGTAGGGGCGGATCGCGTCGACGTCGGGCAGCGACACGGTTGCGCTGACAACGTGCGGGTGCTCCATGAAACAGCGCCCGACCATCGGCGCGGCCGGCAGGTCCACCTCGTGCAGCAGCAACAGGCGGGCATTCTCGATCCCGCCTAGCGCGAGCACGAACGTTTGTGCCTCGACGTGGAGGTCAGGTTGGCCCAGACGTGCGCAGCGCACCGACTCGACGCGGTCCGCGCCGACCGTCAGCCGCACCGCGGTCGCGCCGAGATCGAGGCGGAATTCGGGCCGACCCAGCTGCTCGAGCAGCATGGATCGGAAGAGCAGGTCGTAAGGCGGATACTGGTAGGTGAGGCGCACGAGCGGACCGTCCGCGACTGGCTCCGCAAACGGATCGAAGCCGAACGTCGCGGCCGCGCGCTCCTCGTAGGCGACCAGCTGGTCGCGTGCCAGCGGCCATCCGCTGTGGGTGACCCACGGTCGCGGCTCGAAGTCGACGGCGCGGAACGGCATGCACCAACCCCGTCCCCATGCCGCGGCCGATCCCTGGACCTGGCGGCGCCGGGCACGGCGCAGGTAGTTCAGGTAGTCCTTGATGATCGGCCCGTCGGCATCGCCGTGGTTCAGTTCCTGGGCGGCGTCGCCCTCGTTCCAGTCCCCGCTCTCCACCAGCACCACGCTCGCGCCGGCGCGCAACAGCCCGTTGCTCACCGTGATGCCGGCGGGTCCTGCACCGATGACGCAGAAATCGGCTCGGACCGTGTTGGGGTCACGCGCGGAGGTGCGTGCAAGTTTCTCCGTGCCGAGGACCGCGGCGGGGCCGACCACCGCAGCAGCCGGCGACGCCAGCCCGACGGGGCTCCCCACACCAGCCGGTAGCGCGATCTGGCAGACCGCGAAGCGATCATCGGCGATGGGTGGGCCAAGGTCCTCCCAATGCGACCAGTGCGAGACCCCCTCCCACTGCCACACGTGGCCGAGCCGTCCACGGGGGCCGACCGCGAACACCTCCAGGCCGCCGTGCCGGTTGATCACGACCTTGGGCTGACCGTGGATCTCGATTCCGAACGAGCTCCACTCAGACCAACCTTCACCCGGCCGTTGCCAGATGTGCCCAAGGCATCCGTCGAGGCCCAGCCCGAACACCTCCAGCTGCCCCTTCGAGTTTCGGATCACGGCCGGCGGCCCGCTGACCGCGACGCCGAATGAATCCCAGCGCGACCAGGACTTCGCCCCGCCGGCGTCGCGGAACTGCCACGCGTGACCGAGTCGGCCGTCGAGTCCGATCGCGAACACCTCCAGGCGCCCGTCGGCCGACACCGCGACGGCCGGCTGACTCTGGAGCGGGGAGCCGAACGAGCTCCAATCCGACCAGTCCAAATGTTCATCGGCGCCAACCATCTGCCAGACGTGGCCGAGGCAACCATCGGCGCCGATCGCGAACACCTCGAGCCGGCCTTGGTCGTTCAGCGACGGGGTCGGCGGGCCGATGATCGCGTGCCCGAAGCTGTCCCACTCCGACCAGCCGCCGCCGTCCTCCAGCCTGATTTGCCACACGTGGCCCAGGCACCCGTCGGGTCCGATTGCGAACACCTCGAGCCGGCCGTCGGCGTTGGCGATCACCGCCGGATCGGACTGAAGCTCGGGACCGGGCCGTGACCACGGCGACCATTCGTTCATATCGCCCGGCGTCAGCTGCCAGACGTGGCCGAGGCGCCCGTCGGCGCCGATCGCGAACACCTCGAGGCGGCCGTCCAGGTTGCGGCCAACCGCCGGGACGCCACCGACGTCAATCCCAAAGGGCGCCCAGTACGACCAGCCGACACCCGGGGCCGGTTGCCACATCTCTCCGAGGGTGCCCTCCGCGTTCGCGGAGAAGACAGCAAGTAGACCCCCGCCGATAACGTCGCTGTGTGCCACACCCCTCCAATCGCTCGTCCAGTCGAGCGCAGGATCGCACAGCGCAGCACGGCCGGGATGCTCGCCTGGACGCGGAGGGGAGATCGGCCCGTGGCCGGCGATCCGCAACAATGTTGGGCAGCGGCAGCCATGAGCTCGACCGACGACGACCGCATTGCCTACCTGGCCGGTGACGACGACAAGTCGCTCACAGCGCAGGAGCGCGCCGATCTCGACGATTTACGCGCTGTGCTCCGATCGTCCGCTGCCTGGGTCGAGCCCGACCTCGGTCTGGAGGACCGGGTCGTCGCGGCGGTGGCCGCCGAGTCAGCCACGATGGCTGAACTTTCGAAGATCGTCTCGTCCCCTCCGAAACTACCTTCGAAGGTTCGCTCCCAACCCCCTGACTAGCAGCGACGAGGCCCGCGACGGAGCCGGTCGCGCGAACCGCTAACGCCGACCAGCCGTACCTGTGTCCAGACGCGTCTGACCATTCACTCACGCGCAGACATAAGGAGGCATGGGATGTGTAACCGAACGAATGAAGGGAGTCGCAGGCGCAAGACGATCACGCCGGCGCTGCTCGCAGTCCTGACGTGCCTCGCCGCGCTGCTCGGTGTTCCGGCGGCCGCCGGCGCGGCGACCGGCTCCGCGACGGAGCTCTTTCCGATCTCCGGCGTGCCGGTGATCAAACAGTTCCCGACCACGGCGGGAACCGATCCCGCCGCGGTCACCGCCGGTCCGGACGGCAACATCTGGTTCACCGAGGTCAGCAGCCCAGCCGGGGACGACTGGGGGGTGGGGCGGATGACCTTCACCGGTCAGAACGAGGGTCCTGAGGGAACGGTGGTCAACTTCTCCAAGGGAATTGTTTCCGCTGGTCCGGCTCCTCATGGTGACCTGTTCGACATCACGGCCGGGCCGGACGGAAACCTCTGGTTCACCGGCCTGTTCGGCGAGGTCGGCCGTGTGACGACCAACGGCGTCGCGACGGTCGAGTCCAGTGGAATCACCGGCCGGGACGTGCAAGGGATCACGCCCGGGCCGAACGGCACCCTGTGGTTCGCCGAGGGGGACAAGATCGGGCGGATAACGCCCCCCGCGACGACGAAGCCGTTTACCGTGAAGGAGTTCTCCAAGGGGATCACACCGCACAGTCTTCCCCTCGACATCACCGAGGGCCCGGACCACAACCTGTGGTTCACCGAGTTCAACAGTGGAAAGATCGGGCGGATCACGCCCCAAGGGGTAGTGACCGAGTTCCAAGTCGCGAACAGCGGGCTGTTCTCGATCGCCACCGGACCGGACGGCAACCTCTGGGTTACCGACGTCAACGACCGGGACATCTATCGGATCCAGCCGAACAAGTGCTCGGCGTCGTTGCATGACTGCAATGACGTGCTGGCGGTGTCTACGGTCGGCATCCCGGGCCTGTCGGGGACCCCGGGGTCGATCGTCAGCGGCTCCAATGGCGACCTGTGGTTCACGATTGGCGGCTCGCTGGCCGAGATCACGACGCGCGGTCTGATCTCGCCGGTCTCACAGGGGATCACCGGCTCGACGGTCGGCGACTCTTCGCAATCGATCACGAACGGGCCGCAGGGCACGCTGTGGTTCGCCGAGCCCTCCGCGGGCGAGCTCGGCCAGGTGAGGTTCTGCAGCACGGCTCTGTGCGGCGCCGTGATCAAGCTCGGCAGCGTCTCCGGCGAGCTGTCGGGCTCGCTGCGTAATGCATCGAAGATCGGGATCCTGGTGGCGCGCGAGGAGCGCGGTCGGCTCGTGCGCGTCGGTCGCGTCCCGCTCGGCTACCACCACGCGGGGCAGTTCGCGGTCCCGTGGAACCTGGACGTCCAGGGCCACCGGCTGCCCAGCGGGCGCTACGCGGTCACTCTCCGTGCGCTGGACCACCTCGGTCGGGTAGTCGACGAGACCCGGGCCGCCGCGGTGACGGTTCCTTAGGGCCCCTCGCGCGCGAACCGCGTTCATCCCCGTTGGCCATCTCTCCCGCGCTATCGAAGGCGCGGGAGAGGCGCCAGCTAACCGCGGCGTGGTGCAGGCCGCACGGCTTCCGCCAGCGCCTGGGCGCCCGGGCGCGACACGTACCCCAGCTCCGATCGCGCCTTGCTGTCGTCAAAGCGGTGGGGCAAACGTCCGGCCAGGACCTCGTCGAGCACCCACAGCTTCGGCTCGCGTCCGAACGGCCGGAGGATCCCGTCAGCCACCCACGCGGCGCCGTACGCCGCGACCCACGGCACCCCGATGCGTGGGGGCGTAAGCCCCGCGGCCCGCGCGATGGCCGCAAATACGTCGTGGATCGTCATGTCCTCACCGCCGAGGAGATAGCGCTCGCCGGCCCGGCCCCGTTCGAACGCGAGCAGGTGCCCGGCGGCCACATCCTCCACCGCGACGACGTTGAGCGCGCTGCGCGCCAGATAGCCACGTGCGCGACCCGAGGCGACGTCCGCGACCATCTTTCCGGTCGGGGTGGGGCGCAGGTCACCCTGACCGACCGGGACCGTCGGGTTGACCACGACGACGTCGCCACCTTCGCGCGCCGCCGCCAAAGCCAACCGCTCTCCGGCCAGCTTCGTGCGCTTGTACGGCACGCGGAGATCAGCCCCAGTCGGGAGATCCCGCTCGGTGGCGCGCCGGTCGCGCACCGGCCCGCAGGTCGCGCACGAGCTCGTATGGACGATCCGCCGCGAAGGGCCGCGCAACGCCGCGTCGAGCATCGTCCGCGTGCCTTCGACGTTCACGGCCTGCATCAGCGACGCGTCGTCACGACTGTAGCTGTAGACGGCGGCGAGGTGAAATACCGCATCGCAACCCTCGAGGGCCTGGCGTAGGGCATTGCGATCGAGCACGTCGCCGAGCACGACCTCGATCGAACCACCATTGGTGGCCTGCTCAGGCGGCGGCCGGCGATCGAAGGCGCGCACGCGGGCCCCGCCGGCGAGCAGCGCGGCGACGACGTGGCACCCGATGAACCCGGAGGCGCCGGTGACCAGCGCTTTCATCCGACGGTTGCGCGCCGCCCGGGTCGACGCGATCGCGCCGTGCCGCGCGCCATCTGGAGCCCGAACCGGGTCATCGCGCGCCCCACCCGATCGGCCGCGGCGACGACCTCGGCCAGCGCGTCGGCGAACCGACGGACCTCTTCCTCGTTGATCAGCAGCGACGGCAGCGCCTTGACGACGTTCATGCGGTGACCGGCTACCTGCACCAGGATCTGGTGCTCGTGGAACAGCGGCACCGTGATGAGCTGGGCGAACAGGCCGGGTTGGGCGCGCTCGACCGCGTTGAACATTGCGCGCCGGCTGCCGCCCGCCGGCGGGCCAAATTCGATCGCCCACATCAGACCGAGCCCGCGCACGTCGCGAACGACCTCGTGGCGCTCAACCAGTGGCCGCGTCAGCTCGAGCAGCAGCTGCCCCATGCGGGCGGCGTGGTCGACCACGCCGTCGCGGTCGAGCACGCGGAGCGTCGCCAGGCCCGCGGCGGCGGCGAGGTCGTTGGTGCCAAACGTCGAGCCGTGGCGGACGGCGCGCTCCATGCCGTTGAACACGCGGTCGAACGCGGTCCGGGAGACGAGCACTCCCCCAATCGGCACGAGCCCGCCGGACAGCGCCTTGGCCACGCAGATCATGTCGGGGGCCAGGTTCCAATGCTCGAGAGCGAAGAACCGCCCGGTGCGCCCGAGCCCGGTCTGGACCTCGTCGCACACAAACAGCGCCCCCGCGTCGTGGCATAGGCGCTGGGCCTCTATCAGGTACCCCTCCGGCGGGATGTTGACGCCCTTGCCCTGAATCGGTTCGATGATCAAGGCGGCCACGTCGCCGCGAGCCAGCTCGCGCTCGAGCGCGGCTGGGTCGCCAAACGGGACCGGATCGCAGTCGGGCAGCAGCGGCCCGAAACCAGCGCGGAACTCGTCGTTGCCGTTCAACGACAACGAGCCGAGCGTGAGCCCGTGAAACCCGTGCTCCGCGTACAGCACGCGCGCCCGGCCGGTAGCGGCGCGGGACAGCTTGATCGCCGCCTCCACCGCCTCGGTGCCCGTGTTGGCGGGCACCATCGCGTCAACGCTGCCCGGCGCGCGGGCAAGTAGCTGCTCGGCGAGGACCCCGCTGAGGAGCGTCACCCCGAGCTGCGGCAGGTTGCCGGTGGCGGCGGTGAGCACGTCCTGGACGCCCGCGATCACGTCGGGGTGGTTGCGGCCGAGCGCGAACACCCCATACCCGCTGATCAAGTCGAGGTACCGCCGGCCCTCCGAGTCGATCAGGTACGCCCGGTCGCCGCCGACCCAGGTCCGGTCGAAACCAAGCGTGCGGAGGATCCGCCCCATCTGACGGTTGAGGTAGCGGTCGTTGAGCGCCAGCTCCTCTCCCGTGCGTTGGGCCAAGATCTCATGGACCGGGGCGATCTCGCTCACGAGACTAAGCGTAAACCGACGGGTAACATCACTCCCGTCCACGAACGAGATTGGGGAGTTTGCACTGCTGCGTGGCGCGGGTGGATGGCGGTCGTGGGCTGGTGCCGCACTGTTGTGCGCCGCGTGGCTCGGTGGCGCGGCCTCGGCTGCCGCCGCCCCGGGGCTGAGATGGCACCGGTGCACCGCGGGGAGCGTGGCTGCCAGCGCGGGCTTTCGCTGCGCAAGCTTCCGCGTCCCGCTCGACTATCGGCACCCGACCGGACGCCAGATCACGCTGGCCGTGGTCGAGCACCTCGCGACCCGGCCGGCAAGACGGATCGGGGCCCTGTTCATGAATCCCGGCGGCCCGGGCGGCGAGGGCACGGTGCAGATCCCCGCGTGGTACACGCTGCTGCCGGCAACCGTCCGGCAACGGTTCGACGTGGTCAGCTGGGATCCGCGCGGCGTCGGGCAGAGCACGGCCGTGCAGTGCTTTGCCAATGCGGCTGCCGAATCGACGTTCCTCGGCGCGGCCGTCAACTTCCCGGTCACCGCGGCGCAGAAGAAGCGCTACATCGCAACCTGGGCCGCGTTCAGCCGCCGCTGCGGCGCCCGCAACGGCGGTCTGCTCCGGCACGTCTCGACCGCCGACACGGCGCGGGATCTGGACCGCCTCCGTCAGGCCGTCGGCGCCGCGCAACTCACCTACTGGGGGCTGTCCTACGGCACGATCCTGGGGGCGACGTACGCCAACCTATTCCCGCAGCGGGTCCGCGCGCTGGTGCTCGATGGAGACGTCGCGCCGTCGGCGTGGACCGCGAACGGCAACCCCCGACCGTCGCTGAGCGTCTCCCTCCGGATCGGATCAGACGTGGGCGCGGGGATGGACCTGAGTGCGCTGCTCTCGCTCTGCGGGCGCGCGACGGTCGCCGCCTGCCCGTTCTCGGCCGGAAGTCCCGCCGCGACGCGAGCCAAGTTCAAGGCCTTGCTGGCGCGCCTGCTGAGGCGCCCGATCAGGCTGGACGGGCAGACGGTCACGTATGCGTTCCTCCTCGGGGAACTCACCAACGGCCTCGATATCTCCCAGCCGTTTCAGAACCCGCGCCTACCCCCCAGCGACGGAAGCACGGGTTGGCTCGGCATCGCCGGCGCGCTACAGACGCTGTGGAAGGCCACCAGCCACCCAACGACGGTTTCGGGCGCGGCGGGGAGCGGCGCGAGGGCAGAGCGATATGCCGGCCCCGAGCAGTTCGACGCCATCGCGTGCGGGGACACGCCGAATCCCCGCAACTCGCGGCACTACAGCGCGCTCGAGCCAATCGTGCTCCGGCGATCCGGCTCGATCGGCGCCGCGGTCCTGTGGGGCGATGAGGTATGCGCGAGCTGGCCCGCGCACGCCGCCGATGAGTACCGGGGGCCGTGGAACCGCCCGACCGCCAACCCCGTGTTAGTGGTCGGCAACACGGCGGATCCGTCCACCCCGTATGTCAACGCGGTCAGGATGGCCGCCCAGCTGGGGCGGGCCCGGCTGCTGACCGTCCGCGGGTACGGACACACGGCGCTGCTCAACCCGAGCGCGTGCGCGGCGCGCTACATCACCGCGTATCTGACGCGCGATCAGCTGCCGCCGCCGCACATGGTCTGCCGGCAGGACCATGTGCCGTTCGACCCTACGGGCCCTTAGGGCCTATCCGGGTAGGTCCTGGTTGGTGTGAGGGCAAGTCTCGTCGGGCTCCAAGGGATCCACCGGTCGCGGTCGCGCCGGCAGCGGCGAGGGCTTGGTGGACGGCGGTGGCCGGCTGGGTAAGGCTCCCCGGCCAAACTTTCCCGTTTCGCATCCACCCCCCGGATGCGACGCGCGAAAGTTCGCCGTCGGCTCCCGGCGTGGTGCCAGATTCGCCCCCCAGGTTGGACCATTTGTAGGGCCGCGCTTTCAGCCCCGGGCCGCCGCGAAGCCCACCATCCGGCCAAGTTGCTCGTCGTAGAGCTTCAGCCGTAACGAGCGGATGCCGTCGAACAACGACAGCGTCGGCACGTTGTGGAACACCGGATTCTCGTCGTGCGCGCGCTGGAGGTTGTAGTTGGGAATGCGCGGGTTCATGTGATGGACGTGATGAAGCCCGATGTTGCCGGAGAAGAACTGGAGCGCCTTCGGCAGCTTCAGGTGCGAACTCCCACGCAGGGCCGAGTCGGGGTGCTTCCAGGTGTCGTGTCGGTCCCAGTAAACGTCCTCGAACTGGTGCTGGACATAGAACAGCCAAATGCCGACCGCGCCGGCGATCATCGCGCTCGGGAGCTGCACGAGTAAGACCGCTTGCCAGCCTAGGAAGAAACAGAGCAATCCGATTGCCGCCACCAGCGCCACGTCAGTGGCGAGAATCTTGGCCCAGAAGCGCTTGCGGGCCCAGCTGGGGATCAACCGCGGCTCGAGCAAGAGGGCCCACAACGGCCCGATGCCCAGCATCACAAGCGGGTTGCGCATCAGGCGATATCCGAGCCGGCCCGACCAGGAAAGCTGCTTGTACTCAGCCACGGTCAGCGTGTCCACATCACCCATCCCGCGCTGATCGAGGTCGCCGGCGGTGGCGTGGTGAACGGCGTGCTCGTGCCTCCAGCTGTGATACGGCGTGTAGACGAGCAGCGCGCAGGCAATGCCAACCCAGTTGTTGACCCGGCGGTTGGGGAAGAACGAACCGTGGCCGCAGTCGTGGAACACGATGAAGGTGCGGACGAGGAAGCCCGCCGCCGGTATCGCGAGCGCGAGCACCAACAGCCACGAGACTGGCGCGAGGACGTACATCGCCACCGTGAGCACGACGTAGGGAACCACCGAGGTGGCGAGGTCCAGCAGCCCGCGCCCCACGTGGGGTTCGGCGTAAGGCGCGAGAAGCTCGCGCCACGATGCCGGGTGCAGCACTTCCGTCTCGATCAATGCCCCCTCCTGGGGTTAGTGGTAGGTGGAGAAGCTATCCGGTCCGCGCCGTCGGACGTACCGATTCTGCATAAGTCTTCTCGAAGACCAACCGGTAGTGGTCCATCAGCTCGCGCTCGAAGCACACGCTGTTGGAGCTGACGCCCGAAGTGAAAGCGAAACGGAAGTTGGGGTCGGTCAGCCACCGCGGGGCCAGCCGCAGTTTGAGGAGCGCCAGTCTCGGAGTCCACGACTCGGTCCGCTTGTCCCACTGGCGGATCGTCTCGATATAGTCGAGCCGCCCGCTGACGCTGCTGACGAGTTTGAAATGAGGCGCGGCGCAGCGGACGATCTGCTCCTGCCCGAACGGCAGGAAAGACCCCGGGAACGCCGCGCTCATCATGGCGAGATACCAGGCGTCGGAGTCTCGTGGAGCGTTGCGATCGATCTGCTCGACGGGAATCATGTTGCGTCCGAACACCATCGTCTGGAGGTAGAAGCGGCCCTTCTCGGGCAGCAGACCGGCGGTTCGCTCGAACAGCCCGCGATAGATGTCCTCCTGGCGCCCGGCGCGGTACTCGTCCGGGGAGCAGAAGTGCTCAAACGCGCCCAGGCTGGCCACGGCGTCAAACGGACCAAAGCTATCGCGCGACACCTGGCGCGCGTCGTGAAGGCGAACGTCGAGGCCATGGCGCCGGCAAGCGGTCAGTTGCGCTGAGGACAGCGTCACGCCGAGCCCGGTCGCGCCTGTGGCCCGCACGTAGTTGAGCAGTCCGCCCCAGCCGCAACCGAGGTCGAGCACGCGTCGGCCCGGCCCGACCCCGATCTGTTCGGCCACGTACTCGTGCTTGCGCCGCTGGGCCTGCTCGAGGGTCAGCGCGAAGTTGCCGTCGTACTTCGCCCCACTGAAGTCGGCGAGCTCACCGAGGCTGAGTCGGATCACGCGGTCGGTGAGCGTGTAGCTGAAGTCGATGTCCTCCCGATCGGCCATAGTGAAGCGGGGAATCCTACTCAGCGGGTCCGTCGCACTGCGCTTGACGGTCAGGCGTGGTTGCACGGCCGTCCGGATCAGCGCGCCGCTTGGAGGCTGGTCGAGAAACCGGAAAATACGGCCGGTTTCTCAACCACCCTTCGGCTGGTCGCGATGGCCGAGGGCCGGTTCCCTCCCGGCCAAGACGTCGGCCGCGGCATGTCCCCGCTCGATGGCCATCCAGACCGCCCGCCGGAGCCGAACCCCTAAGCCCAATGATTTTGGCGGCGGGTCAGAACAGAGTCACGCTGCGGAAGAACAGGCCGAGGCGGCGGCGGTCCGCTGAGGCGCCGAACTGGTGTGGGGATCGGGGATCGCGGATCCGCCAGGACAGGAGTAGCTCGCCCGCGGTGGCGTCTTTACCGAGCGGCAGCCGGGCCAAGCGGGGGGCGCCGTCGTCGTAGCCGATGGAGCCGAGCGGCACGCCGTTGGCGCTCACTTCGACGCGCAGCGGCGGCGCGCCCGTCGGGACCAGCGGGACCGCGTCCCATTCGAGGGCGGTCGGCGCCACCGGCGCGTGCACCAGCATTCGGGCCCGCCGGCCCTCGGTCCACCGGCCTTCGGGATCGCCCGCGGCCCAGCCACCGGCCAGCAACGGCTCGTCCCCGGTCCCGCTTCCCAGCACCAAGGGCTTCCCGAGCGAGCAGGTCCGTGGCAGCCGCCAGACGAGGCGCTGCAGATACACCCCGAGGGGTCGGCTGTCGTCTCCGATCCCGAGCCGTACGGGGGCCATCGCATCGGGCGTGCGCAACGTGACCACGACGCGCGACGGTCGCCTCAGCAGCCGTGCCGGTACCACCAGCCCCTCGGCCTCCAAGCGGTCGCGCGTTGCGTCGAGCACCACTTTGCCCACCGGTTGGTCATCGACCCACAGTTCGAGCCGCTGCCGGGGTGCCTCCACCGCGCGGCGCGCGGTGATCTGGATCAACGCAGACCCACCCTGCGCTTCGGGGAGCGACATCGCCAGACGCGCCTCGCGTCCGGCGATCCAGCTCCCGTCGCCATCCGGGAGCCACAGTCCGTACAGGCAGTGCGCCCTCGCGGTGTCGGGATCGCCGAAATGCAGTGGCGACCCCCATGGCGTGGACGGCGGAGCGCAGACTCCGGTGCCGAGCGGCGCCGCATCCTCGTCGTAGGGACGCCCCGGACCGGGGCGGCCGCCAGGCCGCAGGTAACGCAGGTCGCCGAGCCGATCCACTCCCAACCGTTGGGCGGCGAGCCGGGCGTGGGCCGCGGGACTCACCGTGGACCCGGGTGCGACGTGGCGGCGGACGTATCCGAGATGGCGACTGGCCGTGTCGGCGACCGCGCCCCGCTCCCGGGGCGAGCAGACCTGGGCACGCAACTCGAGCCGCTGCAGCGGTGCCGCGACCAGGAGTTGGCGCAGCGCGCTGTCCGGAACCTCCACGCCGGCGATCCATCTGAGGTAGGCCAGGCCGGCGCGCGTGGCGGGGGCGACCCGGTGGCGGCGCGCTTGGCGGGCCAGGCGGTCGAAGTCGACCGGCCCCGACAGGCCCCGCGCCAGCAGCGTCGCGTCGAGCACCCAGCGGTAGGTCGGGATCGGCATCCACTGCAGACCGTGGAGAATCGCGAGCAGCAGTTCGTCGGCCGGGCAAAGGGCGCGAGTCCGCACGCCGCGGAGCTCGACCGGCTGCGAGGCCGCCCAAAACTCATCGTCGGCCGCGGGGTGGCACGACCACTTCAGCGCGTGCCAGTGCAGATCGAGCTGGCCCTCGGCGGCGTTGCGGAAGTTACGGGAATGCCTGACTCGCGTCTCGTACTCGACCACGTACCAGAGCGGCGCGTCGTTCATCGGCGTCATGCCGTGCTCAACGAGCAGGCGGCACGCCGCCGCGAGGGCGCCGAGCGGAACCAGAACGTCGATGTCGGTGAGTTGGCGCATGCCGGCGTTCTGCCGCTGATCGGCCACGAGCGCGGCGCCCTTCAGCAGCAAGGTCGGCAATCCCGCCCGCTCGAGGGCCGCCACCACCGGCATCGCCTCGGCGAGCAGAAGCTGATTACGGGCCCACGTGTAGCGGTGGACGCCCTTGAACAGCTCGAGTAGTTCGTCGTCGCAGCCGAGCCCGAGGAGGTTGTGGCGCAGCTGCGGCAGCAGTCCCAAGGTGGCGCTGTCCATCCTCTCCACGTCGAGCAGCGGGCGGATGCGTCGCCAGGCGCTGAGCGCCCGTTCGTCCCCGAGCAGGGTGGCCCGCAACAGATCGGCCTGGACGGGGGTCGGCCAACTGACGTGATGGCCCGGAGTCGACCCCCACGGGATGGCCGGGGCGACGGCCCCGGGGCGGGTTGGCGGTGACTCTGTGGCCACGGCGATCAGCGTCCGCTCGCGCGCCGGCGATCGAGCGACGCCTTGAGGGCGCGCGGGAACTCGTTCATCGCGCTGCGCCCGGTCAGCGAGTTGTTGGCGCCATGGACTCGACGCCACAACACGTGATCGCGGACGGTGACCTCGCCGAGTCCGATCTCATGCGCCCGCAGCAGCCAGTCGAGGCACTCGGCCACCCGCAGCCCGGGCGCGAACGGACCAACGCGCTCGTAGGCGGTGCGGCGGATCAGCATCGCGTCCGTTACGTGCGCCGCGCGAGGCCGATCCAACGGCACCGGCCGGCCTTCCGAGAGCTCGCGAAAGCTCCGGACGTGGCCGTAGACGATGTCCACGTCCGGGCGCTCGAGCAACACCCGCACGCGCGCTTCGATGCTGGTCGCCGTGAGCAGGTCGTCCGCGTCGAAGGGGACGATGTACTCGCCGCGCACGAGGCTCATGGCGAGGCTGCGCGCCGCCCCGGGACCGGAATGCGGCCGCCGCAGCACCCTGACCGGCGGACCGACCGCGCGCGCGACCTCGCCGCTGGCGTCAGCCGATCCATCGTCGACCACCAGCACGTCGGCGACCTGGTGGCTCTGGGCGAGCACGCTCCGCAACGCCGCTTCGAGGAACCGCTCCCCGTTGTAGACGGGGATCGCCACTCCCACGCCGCGGTCAATCACGGGCCGTCTCGTGGCCGCGACGCCGCTGCACCGAGGCCCGTAGGAGCTGGAGCGTTGCCGCCCGGTTGGCCCGGGTATCCGATGACGTGTTGGCGCGATGGATCCGGTAGTGGAGGCAGACGTGGTCGAGCGCTCCGGCGCGGATGCCGGCCGCTTTCGCCCGCGCCTGCCAATCGAGGTCCTCGCCCAACGCCATCGATTCGTCGTAGCCGCCGACGGTGTCGAGCACGGCCCGGCGGGCCATCATCGTCCCGGCATGGCCCGGGAAGGGGCCGTCGTCCCAGAGCGGGTTGTAGTGGGGGGGTTTGGGTTGGCCGGGGGTGATGAAGGCCTCGGTGAGTCCGAGCACGATGTCGTGTTCGGGGTGTTGCTGGAGGTGGGCGACCTGGTGGGTGAGTCGGTCGGGGGGCATCACGTCGTCGGCGTCGAAGATCGTCCAGTACTGCCCGCAGGACCGCTTGAGGCCGGCGTTGCGGGCGGCGCTCTGGCCGTGGTGGGCGACCTGGACGAGCTCCAATGACCTCCTCCCGTTGTGCGTCGCGATTTGGGCGGTGATCTCGGCGGTGTCGTCGGTGGAGCCGTCGTCGACCACGATCAGTTCGATCGGGTGGTGGGTCTGGGCGAGGACGCTGTGGAGCGCCTCGGCGATGTACGCCTGCTCGTTGTAGGCGGCGATCACGACCGACACCAGCGGCTCGTCGGTTGGCTGCTTCATGGTGTCGCCGGTTCGAGGGTTTGCTTCAGCAGCTCGGCGAGTTGCGCCGGGTCGGCGCCGAGCTCGAGCTGGTAGCTCGGGACTTCCCGGACGAGCTGGGCGAGCGCGCCGAGCACCGCGCGATCGTCGAACGGCATCTGGAACACGGTGCTGGGTGCGAGCGCGAGCAGCGCCTCGCTCGCCCGCGCCGGCCGCAACCGCGCGCGCTTTGTCCCGGCCGCGATCCGAGGCACCACGACAGCCCTCACCGGCAGGCTCTGCCGCACCGACCCCCGGCCGACGCTCGCGACGTCGAGCACCGCCTTCTCGTCGGCCGCCTCGGGCGGAGGGAACCTCACCAGGCTCGCCAGCGAGGGGAACCGCCGCAAATGACCGCCGTCGAGCTTGGCCGTGTCGTAGATGGAGTGGGCGGTGGGTTGGGGGTGGGTGTCCAGGAGGGTGTAGTCGTCGGCGAGGTAGTGGAGGTTGTGGGTGAGGGCGGCGAGCGCGAGGGTGGTTTTGCCTGCGCCGGCGGGGCCGGCGAGGAGGGCGGCGCCGTGGTGGTTGCCGATCGCGCCGGCGTGGACGAGGTGGTGTCCGGGTTGGGTGAGCGCGAGGTGCAGCGCGGGGCGAAGGGGGGCGGCGCGTTCCCACCAGGGGATGGTGTGGTGGTCGGTGACGCGGTGCAGGATTGTGTGTTGGGGGCGGTGGTGGAGGGTGATGGCGCCGGCGGCGGTGTCGTGGATCGCGAGGATCTGGTTGGTGGCGGTGCCGGTGATCAGTCCGGCGGGGCCGATTTGCTCGGGGGTCCAGGGGTAGGGGATCGGCGGGTGCAGGGTGGCGGTGGCTTCCCAGAGGTTGATCGTGATGTCGGGTTGGCCGGTGGGGGGTTGGCGGCGGCGGGTGAGCGCGGGCAGGAGGGCGTTGGCTAGGTGGTGGCTGGTGAACCGCAGCCGCACGCGGCGGTGGGGGAAGGAGAGGTCTTGCTCGATCGTGCCGTCACGGTCGGCGAGCGCTTCGAACTCGTCCAGCGCCCCCGCGTAGAACGCCCCGAACCCGGCCTCAACCAGACTTGACATGCGGCCAGCCGGCGGCCTGGTCGACTTCGTGGAGCGGATCGACGAGCATGAACTCCTGCATGTCGGTATAGACGTGCAGGACCGGTGGGATGAACGGAATCCGTCCCTCTGGGAGTCCCGCCGAGTCCGCGGACGGCGCCGACTCGATCTCGATCAACAGCTCCTCGCGCACCAGCTCCGCGACCAGCGTCGACAGCGCCCGCTCGATCTCGGTCGCGTCGGCTTCGTACCGTTGCTGGGCCGCGGCCAGCAACGCGTCTTCATCCGCGCCCGCCGCCAGGAGGCCCCAGACCTCCGCCCCGGCCCCGTCGAGGCTGTAGTAGGTGCCGGTCCCCAGGTGGATCAGGATCGCCTCGCCGTCGATCGTCTCATGAACGACGTGCGATTGATTAACCACCAGACGGGCCCCCATCGAAGCAGAGGAGTCTACTCCGCGTCCGCGGACCGGCGGCGGTGGATCGATTCCCGTAAGAGCTTCAGCATCGCCGCGCGCACGACCGGTCGATCCGCCGTCGCGTTGCCGGGATGGATGCGGTATCGCAGGCACAACTGGTCGATCTGTCCGGCGTGGACACCGCGGTCCTTGGCTCGAGCCAGCCACTCCACGTCGTACGACATCCAGATCCTCTCGTCGTAGAGACCGACTGCGTCAAGGAGGGCGCGGCGGGCCATCATCGTCCCCGCGCAGGCCGGGAAGGGGCCGTCGTCCCAGAGCGGGTTGTAGTGGGGGGGTTTGGGTTGGCCGGGGGTGATGAAGGCCTCGGTGAGTCCGAGCACGATGTCGTGTTCGGGGTGTTGCTGGAGGTGGGCGACCTGGTGGGTGAGTCGGTCGGGGGGCATCACGTCGTCGGCGTCGAAGATCGTCCAGTACTGCCCGCTGGACCGCTTGAGGCCGGCGTTGCGGGCGGCGCTGGGGCCGTGGTGGGGGCGGCGGAGGAGCTCAATCGTGGGGGGGTCGGGACCGGGTGCGGCGCCGGTCGCGATTTGGGTGGTGATCTCGGCGGTGTGGTCGGTGGAGCCGTCGTCGACCACGATTAGTTCGATCGGGTGGTGGGTCTGAGCGAGGACGCTGTGGAGCGCCTCGGCGACGTACGGCTGCTCGTTGTAGGCGGCGATCACGACCGACACCAGCGGGGATCGGGTGGGCTGCGTCATAGTCGGGTTGGTTTGAGGGTTTGCTCGAGCAGCTCGGCGAGTTGCGCCGGGTCGGCGCCGAGCTCGAGCTGGTAGCTCGGGACTTCCCGGACGAGCTGGGCGAGCGAGCCGAGCACCGCGCCGTCGTCGAACGGCATCTGGAACACGGTCGTGGGTGCGAGCGCGAGCAGCGCCTCGCTCGCCCGCGCCGGCCGCAACCGCGCCTCGCTAGGCCGCGACCGCGCGGGCGCCCGCCCCGGCGCCTGACCAGGGCGGATCCGGGGGAGGACCACCGCCCGCACCGGTGAGCACGGCCGCACTGAACCGAGCGCGCTCGCGTCCAGGACCGACTTCTCGTCACCGTCGCCTTCGCGTCTGACGCTGATCGTGTTGTAGATGGAGTGGGCGGTGGGTTGGGGGTGGGTGTCCAGGAGGGTGTAGTCGTCGGCGAGGTAGTGGAGGTTGTGGGTGAGGGCGGCGAGCGCGAGGGTGGTTTTGCCTGCGCCGGCGGGGCCGGCGAGGAGGGCGGCGCCGTGGTGGTTGCCGATCGCGCCGGCGTGGACGAGGTGGTGTCCGGGTTGGGTGAGCGCGAGGTGCAGCGCGGGGCGAAGGGGGGCGGCGCGTTCCCACCAGGGGATGGTGTGGTGGTCGGTGACGCGGTGCAGGATTGTGTGTTGGGGGCGGTGGTGGAGGGTGATGGCGCCGGCGGCGGTGTCGTGGATCGCGAGGATCTGGTTGGTGGCGGTGCCGGTGATCAGTCCGGCGGGGCCGATTTGCTCGGGGGTCCAGGGGTAGGGGATCGGCGGGTGCAGGGTGGCGGTGGCTTCCCAGAGGTTGATCGTGATGTCGGGTTGGCCGGTGGGGGGTTGGCGGCGGCGGGTGAGCGCGGGCAGGAGGGCGTTGGCTAGGTGGTGGCTGGTGAACCGCAGCCGCACGCGGCGGTGGGGGAAGGAGAGGTCTTGCTCGATCGTGCCGTCACGGTCGGCGAGCGCTTCGAACTCGTCCAGCGCCCCCGCGTAGAACGCCCCGAACCCGGCCTCAACCAGACTTGACATCGGCCGGCGCCGGATCAGGGACGAGCCGGGTGACCCTCAGCTTCGACTGCTGATGCACCGCTCCCCAGTCGTCCATCAGTCGCGCCTGCAGCCCGTACCTGGTGGCGAGCCGGGTGAGCGTTTCGGCTCGGTAATAGAAGTCCTCGTGCAGCACCTGATGCTCGGACCCTTCGGTCAGGTGCAACGTGAAGTCGAAGAAGGCGGCCGGGGCCATGATCCGCCCGACGTGGCGCAGGCACTCGTCGATCACCTCGATCGGCGAGTGCGAGAACACGCTGTGGGCGTGCACGACGTCGAACGCCTGATCGGGGAGGAAACTGAGCTTCAGATCCTCCACCAGGGCCAGGCGGGGAAGCTTGTCCTGGAGTCCGTAGGTGGTGATCGTGTCGAGCGCGGCGACGAGGATGTCCGGCGAGATGTCGATCCCGTAGTAGCTCCCGGGGTGCAGGTAGTCGATGAACAGCCGGCCGGCGCGAAGGTTGCCGCAGCCGATCTCGAGCATGCGCATGCCCGCTTCGAGGCCGTGCTCACGCAGGTAATCGAACTGCACCTCGCCGACGCTCAGCCATGAAGCCTGCGTGTCACTGCCCACCGCGGCATTCGCGCCGCCCGCGGCATTGGCGTGCATCACCGCGCGGTAGTAGCTGACGTGGTCCTTGGCCCTGATCCGCAACCGCAGCTCGCGGGCGCGACGGCGCGTGTAAGGCCAGATCCGCTCCGGGTATCGCCCGGCGTAGCGGAGCTTGAACGCCAGGCGGGAGCGGTCATGCGACGACGGCACCCGGCAAGGGTAAGGCGCACCGCTCACGCGGGCCCCATACACCGGCGCGGCGCCCCACAAACCGAAGCGCCGCACGCACCACAGACGTGGGCGCCGTACGCAAGACAAACAGGGGCGCGGTACGCACCACAAACAGGGGCGCCGTGCGCGCGGCGCCCCTGAACGGCTGGGTTAGTAGCCCTGCGGCGTGCTCGAGTGCTGCGTCTGAGTCGCGGTCTGGGTCACGCTCTCGGTCGTCGTGACGACCGGTGGCGAGCTCGATGTCGTCTGCGGCGGCGGCTGCTGCGTTGTCTGCGGCGGCGGTGTGTAGCTCGACGTCGGCGAGTAGCTCGACGTCGGCGGTGGCGAGGACTGGGTCGCGCTGGACGTCGCCTGCGTGCTCACCGGCGCCGCCGTGGCGGTCGCGGAGCTCGAAGTCGTCGTCTTCTTCTTGTGGTGCTTCTTCTTGTGCTTGTTCGGATCGGTCGTCGTCGTGTGCTGGGCCACCTTCGTCTTCGACTTGGTGTTCGCCAGCGTGTTGTACGTAGTGCTAGTGGTCGAGGCGCCGGACCCGCCACAACCTGCCACCACTACAACGGCAGCCAAGGCAGCCGCGGTAGTCGTTAGCGCTCGTCTCATAGCCCTACTCCCTTGTAGCTGAACAATCCCTGGCCCAGAGTACAAGACGCCTCTCCGAGACCCAACCCCACAGTAGCGGCGGCGCCTGCCGTCTGCGCCGTCGCCGGGTTTCTATACAATCGCCTGGCCCGTTTACGCCCACGCCCATTCCGGCACGATCTCGGGGGAGGCACCGCCGTGGATGAGGGCACCTGGTACGTCGACCCGATTATCACCAGCACAGCCAGTACCAGGCGATTGGGGATTTGAAAGCGATCGGGGCCTGATGGCAGAACGCGAAGAAGTGGTACAGCGATCAACTGAAGCCGACGGCAACGGCGGCGGCGCCCAGGCGGGCGGCGCCACGGCCGGCGGCGCCACCGACGCCCCTGCGGGGGGCGCCCCGGCGGCCGCTCGCTCGCCCGAGGCTCCAGCCGCAGGGCCTACGGACGCCGGCGGCGCGGTGGCGACCGGGCACTCCCGCTGGCTCCTGATCGTCTGCTGCGTAGCCCAGTTCATGGTGATCCTGGACCTCAGCATCGTCAACGTCGCGCTGCCGTCGATCCAATCGAGCCTCAACTTCTCGCAGGCCAGCCTGCCCTGGGTCATCGACGCCTACGCGATCACGTTCGCCGGCTTCTTGATGCTGGGCGGCCGGGCCAGCGATCACTTCGGGCAGCGCCGAACCTTCGTCGTCGCTCTAATCCTGTTCTCGGCGGCATCGCTGGCCGGTGGGGCTGCGACCAGTCGCGAGATGTTGATCTTCGCGCGTGCGGTGCAGGGGCTCGCCGGAGCGCTGATGGCCGCCACCTCGCTGGCGATCATCACCTCCTCGTTCCCGCAAGGCCCGCAGCGCCATCGCGCGATCGGCTTGTGGGGCGCGATGAACGGCGCCGGGGGAGCCGCCGGGGTCCTGTTCGGCGGGATCATCACGCAGGCGCTCACGTGGCGCTGGGTGTTGCTGATCAACCCGCCGATCGGGATCGTCGCCGCGCTGATCGCCTGGCGCGTGGTGGCCGACCGCCGCCGGGCCCGCGGCGACGTCGGTTTCGACCTGCCGGGCGCCCTGAGCCTGACGATCGGCCAGATGGTGCTGGTCTACGGGGTCGTCGAGGCCGGCGTGTTCGGCTGGGGTTCGCCGCACGCGCTGGTGCCGATCGTCATCGGCCTGGCCATCCTCGCCCTGTTCGGCCTGATCGAGACTCGCTTTGCCAAGGTACCCCTAGTCCCGTTCAAGGACATAACCAGGCCGCTGGCGGTGGCCAACACGATCGTGTTGTTGTTCAGCGGCGCTCTGTTCCCGATGTGGTTCGTGGGCTCGCTCTACCTGCAACAGGTCCTCGGTCTGTCGCCACTTCACACCGGGCTGGCGTTCTTGCCGATGGCGCTGATGATCATGTTCACCGCGCGCAGCGCCGGCAAGCTCGTGGGTCGCTTCGGCGTCCGCACGGTGCTCGGCGGCGGGCTGGTGATGATGACCGTCGCGCTGCTGCTGTTCGCCCGCATCCAGCCCAGCGGCAGCGCGATCCTGTTCATCGTCGTGCCGGGACTCTTGATGGCCGCCGGCATCGGCTTCGCGGTCGTGCCCTCGACGATCGCCGCCACTCAGGGCGCCAAGGAGGGACAGGCAGGGCTCGCCTCAGGCCTCGTCAATACGTCGCGTCAGGTCGGCGCCGGCCTCGGGCTCGCGGTCCTGATCACGCTGGCCACCCAGCTCACGACCCAGCTGATCGGCAACAACCACCCGGTTCCCAGTGCGTTGACCGACGGCTTCCGGCTGGCCTATCTGATCGCGGCCGGGTTGACGGCCGCCGCCGGGGTGGTCACGTTCACGATGATCCCCGCGGCGGCCGGATCAGCGAGGAAGGCGCTCGGCTTGATCGCCGGCATCGCCGCCGCCGTGGTCGTCGTCACGGCGGTCAGCTTCGCCACCGCGAACAAGGGCGGCTCTCCGTTGGGCGCCTACACCACCGATGGCGCCTATACGTACGTCACGACGCCGGATCTCCATCCGCCGATCATCAAGCCGACCCAGGCCGCGGCCACCAGCCGGCTCGCGCCGGGCTACATCTTCGTGGCCAACTTCTACGACATCACGCGGCATCCGATGATCGGCCAGAGCGGCCCGCTGATCCTCGACAAGAACCTGCAGCCGGTGTGGTTCAGGCCGGTGCCGACCGCCGTGGTCGCCTCCAACCTGAGCCTCCAGAGGTTCGAAGGTAAGCCGGCGCTGTCCTGGTGGCAGGGCACGATCACCAATACCGGCGCCACCGAGACCGGCGAGGACATCGTCGTCAACCAGCACTACCAGACCGTCGCCACGCTCAAGGGGCAGGACGGCTGGATTCCCACGCTCCACGAGATGATCATCCGGGGCGACGATGCGTGGGTCACCGCGAACAAGGACATCCCGTTGAACCTGTCGCAGTGGGGAGGCGCCTACAACGGCGCGCTGACCGATTCAGCGGTGCAGGAATACAACCTGAAGACGGGTCAGCTGCTGCGCACCTGGGACGCGCTCGGTCACATCCCGCTCGATGACTCCTACGCCTCGCTGCCCGACAACGCGTTTCCGTGGGACGCCTACCACGTGAACTCGTTGCAGCTGGTGGGCAACGATCGCTTCCTCGTCTCGATGCGTAACACCTGGTCCACGTACATGGTCAACATCAATACCGGCCAGATCCAATGGATCCTGGGTGGTAAGCGGTCGGACTTCAAGCTCGGGCCGGGGGCCGACTTCCAGTGGCAGCACGACGTCAGGTTGCAAGGTAATTCGACGATCACCATGTTCGACGACCACTGCTGCCAGATCACCGGCGGTGGCACCTACGTCTCGCCCACCGGTCCGTCACGCGGGCTCGTGCTCGACCTCGATCAGGCCACCCGCACGGCCACGGTCGCCGCGCAATACGGCCACGGCAGCGGCTTCGACGCCGACTACATGGGCGACACCCAGCCGCTGCACAACGGCAACGTCTTCGTGGGGTGGGGATCGGAACCCAACCTGTCCGAATACAGCAGCTCGGGGCAGCTGCTGATGGACGCCGCCTTCCCGGGTCCTGACCTCACTTACCGAGCCACGCTGAACCACTGGGTCGGCCTCCCGCTCGACCCGCCGGTCGGCGCCGCCCGAGACAAGAACGGCAAGGTCACCGTCTACGCCAGCTGGAACGGCTCCACCCAGGTCGCGGCGTGGGAGGTTCTGGCCGGATCAAGCGCCAGCTCGCTCACGCGCGTGGCCGCCTACGCGAAGTCGGGATTCGAGACCTCGATCCCGGTGCCGCGGAGCTACCCGGTCTACGAGGTCGTGGCGCTGGGCGCGCAGGACCAAGTGATCAAGGCCTCCCAGCCGTTCAGCGTCTCGAAGTAACCGCGCGCCGCTGGCGCGAGGAATAGACTCCTTCCCACCTGCAAGCGCCTGCCAGATGGAGGAGAGATGTACGAAAAAGGCGGCGATAAGTACTTCATCGTCGATGCCCACTGCCACCTCTGGGACGCGAGTCCAGCCAACTGGGTAGAGGGCCAGGAGCAGTATGCCAAAGGTTGGATCGAATGCTTCCACGCCTACATGGGGCTGGGGCCGCCGGAGACGCACTGGTCGCTCGAGAAGTTCTATACGGAGACCGAGGAGCAGTTCGCGAAGGATTGCTGGGATGAAGCCGGGATCGACTACTCGATCTTCCAGTCGACCTACCTGAAGTCTTGGTACAAGACCGGTTTCAACACGCTCGAGCGCAACGGCGCGTTTGCCGAGAAGCATCCGGACAAGCTGCGCGTCAACGCGCGTTGGGATCCGCGCGACGGCGAGGCCGGGCTCAAGCAGCTCGAGGAGGATTGCAAGCGCTACGACATCAAGGGCGCCAAGCTCTACACGGCCGAGTGGAGCAATGGCTCGCGCGGCTGGAGGCTGGACGACGAGGCCTGCAAGCCGTTCTACGAGAAGTGCAAGGAGCTCGGGGTCAAGAACATCCACGCCCACAAGGGCCCGACGATCTGGCCGCTCGACAAGGATGGGTTCGATCACAAGGACATCGATGTCGCGGCGACCGATAACCCGGAGCTCAACTTCATCGTCGAGCACGTCGGGCTGCCGCGGATCGAGGACTTCTGCTTCATAGCCACGCAGGAGCCGAACGTCTACGCCGGGCTATCGGTGGTAATCGGCGGCCTGATGCATGCCCGCCCGCGGTTCTTCGCCAGGGTGATGGGCGAGCTGCTGTTCTGGGTCGGCGAGGACAAGATATTGTTCGGCAGCGACTACGCGATCTGGGAGCCGAAGTGGCAGATCGAGGGCTTCCTCGACTGGGATTATCCGACCGACGCGGAGTTCTCCGACTATCCGCGCCTCAACGCTGCGGGCAAGCGGAAGATCCTCGGGCTCAACGCCGCCGCGCTGTACGACATCGACGTGCCCAAGGAGTGCCAGCTGCCCGCGGAAGCCGGTACCCCGGGCGACGAAGAGGATGCGCGGCTGGTCGAGACGGCATGAGCACACGCGAGCGGGTCCTCGACGCGCTCGGCACGGTTCGCGATCCCGAGCTTGACGAACCGATCACCTCGCTTCGGTTCGTCACCTCGTGCGAGGTCAGCCGTGACGGCGACGTCGAGGTCCTGCTCCGTCTCCCCACTCCGCAGTGCGCGCCCAACTTCGCCTTTCTGATGGCAGCAGACGCGCGGAAGGCCGTGGGCGGGCTGCCGGACGTCCGCCGCGTGACGGTGAGGTTCGAGGATCACTACACCGGGGAGGAGATCAACTCCGCGCTGGCCCGCGGACAGGGATTCACCGGAGCGTTTCCAGGCGAGACGGACGACGATGACCTCGGGGCGCTGCGCGAGCTGTTCAATCGCAAGGCGCTGATCGCGAGGCAGGCGAGGGTGTGCAAGCAGTTGATGGCGGCCGGCGCGAGCGCCGAGGAGGTCACGAGCGCCCGGGTGGCGGATCTCCCTGACTCCCCCGATGCCCGGCGGTGTTTGGAGCTCCGGGCGGGGCTCGGACTGGGCTGTGAGGGCGATGCGCCCGGGCTCGTGCTGCCCGGCGGCGGGCCGGTGGCCGTCGATCAGCTCGATCGCTGGCTGCGGGCGGCCAGGCTGGTCCAGATGAGCCTAGAGGTCAATGGCGGCATCTGCCGCTCGCTACTGCAAATCCGCCACAACCTGGTGGCCGATCCCGAGGAGATTGCACGATGAAGGCCGCGAGGTTGCATGCGTATCACGAGTCGCTCAAGCTCGACAGTGTGGCCGAGCCGAAGGTCACCGGGCCGTTGGATGTAGTGGTGCGGATTGGCGCGGCGGGGTTGTGTCGGACGGATTTGCATATTCAGGAGGGGCAGTGGGCGGAGAAGTCACAGGTGGTATTGCCGTACACGCCGGGTCACGAGAACGCCGGTTGGATTGAGGAGGTCGGCTCGGCGGTGACGAATGTCGAGGTCGGCGATACGGTGATCGTGCACCCATTTATTACCTGCGGGCTGTGTTTGGCGTGCCGACACGGCGACGACATGCATTGCGAGAACGGGTCGTTTCCCGGGATCAATCGCGACGGTGGGTTCGCGGAGTACCTGTTGACCTCCGCGCGGTCAGTGGTGAAGTTGGGTCCGGGCCTGGAGCCGAAGGACATCGCGGCGTTGGCCGATGCGGGGTTGACGGCGATTCATGCGGTGAAGAAGGCGATCCCGGTGTTGAGCGCCGGGACGCGGGCGGTGGTGATCGGGGCTGGTGGTTTGGGGCATATCGGGATTCAGTGTTTGAAGGCGATGACGCCGACGGAGATCATCGTGATCGACCCGTCGGAGCAGGCACTGGCGCTGGCCGGCGAGATGGGGGCCGATCACACGGTCAAGGTGGATGGCACTCAGGTCGACACGGTCAAGGAACTGACCGATGGCGTCGGGGCCGAGGCGATTATCGATTTCGTAGGTGAGAAGGGCGCGATCGAGGACGGGATCGCGATGGTGCGCGATGGCGGGTTCTATTACGTGATCGGGTATGGCGAGAACATCGATATCCCGACCATCGACGTGATCTCGCGGGAGATCTCGTTCATCGGCAACCTGGTCGGGACCTACGCCGACCTGGTGGAGTTGATGACGCTGACCGCCCAGGGTCAGGTCAGTTTGCACACGAGTACGTATCCGTTGGACGCGATCAACGACGCGATGGCCGACCTCGACGGCGGACGGCTCCAGGGCCGCGGGATCCTGATACCCGCCTAAGTCGGAGTCGGAGGTCCACTACTGATCGCTCACGCGCGCCCCTGTGCGCGTGATCTTCCGAGCTCACCGGATAGGAGCTCGACTCCGTCTCGCTGGCGGCCGAGTTCCCGGATTAGGTCGTGCTTCCGTGGGGGCCGTCGCGTGGTGAGCGGCCTTTTGGCTGAGGACGGGTGGTTGGGGGTCGGTCGCCGCGTGGGTCGTTGTCGTGGCTGGCGGCTCCAGGTGATTGGCGCCGGGGCGGATTATCAAAAAGCTACAACTTCTGAGAGGGCTTCCCGACCACGGAAGAGCCTGCTTGCGGGCAGATATCTGTCCGATGGTCAGCAGACTGACATTTCGGGGCTGCTGGGGACGAGGGCGTTGGGGATCTGTCAGATATATAGCCAGACAGATCCCCCACGGCCCCATGAATCTGAGGGTTTTGTCGGGATCGGCGCCTATCACAGAAGTACAAAGTCGCCGGGCCACCCGCCGGCGCCGCTGTGGTCGATGCAGCCGCGCCCTCGGGCCCCGCGGCAGCGCCGAGACCGACGGTCCGCCTCCCCATTTCCCAGCCGCTCGGCCGCCCAATCAGCCACAGCGCTCACGGTAGCCCCAACGCGGCGTGAGCCACCGAATCGACGCCCCCGGGGGCGCCGCTCCATCACCCACGACAGCTGATCCCGGGAGAACGGAATCACTCGTCTAGCTCGGTGGGCTTGCGTCAGTCCGCCGCGACGGCCGGCAGCGAAGCGCCGGCAATCACCGTTTCGCGGCTTGCCCGGCGCCGCTTCCCGGCCAGCAGGACCAGCCCGAGCAGCGCCCCAGCGGCCGAGATCCCGGCGATGACAATCCAGCCGCGCTGGTAGGCCGCCAGCGTCGCCGCCGGTGAACGGGGCGAACCGAGCACCGCGATCAGCACCGCGACCCCGATCGCCAGCCCGACCTGCCGGAGCATGTTGACCACGGCTGACCCGGTGGCGAAGGACTGGGGCGGGAGCGAGGAGGCGCCCGTCGACATCAGCGTCGGAAGCGTCAGCCCGACGCCGATCCCGGTCAAGATCATGCCGCCGAGCATCTCGCCCACGTAGTCGGGTCGCAGGCCGACCACCAGTGCCCACCAAAGCGACCCGACCGCAAACAGGATCGAACCCGCCGCGATCACCGGCCCGGGGCCGAACCGGCGGATCAGCCGCCCCGCCACCAGGAACGAGAACAGGGGCACCATGAGCGGCCCCGGGGCGATCGAGAGTCCGGTCAGAAGCGCCGACCAGCCCCAGACGTTCTGGGCCCACAGGACCCGAGAGAGGAGCATCGCGCCGAAGGCGGCCGAGAACAGCAGCGCCACCGCCGACGCTCCCGTGAACGGCCGCACCCGGAACAGCGCGCGGTCGACCAGCGGATTGTGATGGCGGGCGCTGTGAGCGGCGAAGCACCCGAGCACGATCGCCGCCCCGGCCAGCACCGCCACGGTCGTCAGCGACCCCCATCCCCAGCTGCCGCCGTTCACGAGTCCGAGCGTCAGCGCGCCCACGCCACCGGTGATCAGCAGCGCGCCGAGCGCATCGGGCCGGGCCACGGGGTGGCCCGGTACCGACGGGAGTCGCCGCCAGCCGACCACGATCGCGACCAGGCCGATGGGGACGTTGACCAGGAACACCCAACGCCAGCTCGCGGCGACCAGCAGGCCTCCGACCACGGGGCCCAGCGCCGCGGCCACACCACCGACCGCGGTCCAGGCGCGGACCGCGCCTGGCCGCCGCTCGGGCGCCGAGGTGGCAAGGATCAAGCCGAGCGAGGTGGGCGTGAGCAGCGCCGCGCCGGCGGCCTGGACGATCCGGAACGCCACCAGCATCTCGACGCTGGTCGCGGCGCCGCACGCTGCCGAGGCGGCCACGAACACGGCGACGCCGACCAGGAAGCCCTGCTCGCGCGGGTAGCGATCGGCGAAACGCCCGAACAGCACGAGCAGGGACGCGTAGACGATCGCGTAGGCGTTGAGCACCCACGACAGGTCGCCCAGGCCACGGACGTGGAAGTCCCGCGCCATCTGGGGCAGCGCGACGTTGACGATGAACAGGTCAAGGCTCGCCAGCACGACACCGGCGCACACGATCACCAGCACCAGCCGCGGGGAAGCATCGCGGCGAGGGGTGAACAGCTGACTTAGGGATTTCATAGCCAGCCACTTTATCACGCTAACTTAGGTTGTCGATAGTCAGCTATGATGTCGGGTATGGAAAGTGTTTTACGACTGACTGGGGAGCTGGATCCGCGCGAGTCGTGGACGGCAGACCGCTGCACGGTGGCCAAGACGCTGGAGGTCCTCACCACGCGCTCCGCCTTCCTGATCCTGCGCGAGGCGTTCTATGGCACCACGCGGTTCGACGATTTCGCCGCGCGCGTGGGCATCAGCGAGCCGGTGACTGCGGCTCGGCTCCGCGAGCTCGTCGCCCAGGGCCTGCTCGAGCGCGAGGACTACCGCGAGCCGGGTCAGCGGACCCGGCAGCGCTACCGCCTCACCCCAAAGGGCGCCGACCTGTTTCCCGCGCTGATCGCGCTGATGCAGTGGGGCGACAAGTGGCTCGATGAGCGCGGAGGGCCGGTCGAGCTGCGCCACCGCGATTGCGGCGAGCGGGTCAGGGTCCACGTGCAGTGCGACGCCGGACACGAGGTGACCGCGTCCGAGTCCGATCTCGTGCGCAGGTACCGCTAACGGGGAGACCGAGCGCCGCCGCGCTCGCGGCGGGCGCCGATTAGTTCCGGAGGGCGCCGGCCAGGCGGTCGAGCATCTGATCGTAGATTCGCGTCAGTACACGCGGCGCGAACAACCCCTCGAAGATCCCACCGATGCCGCCCGCGCCGTTCCACGACCCCTCGAGCGTCACCGTGCTCCCGCTCGGCGCCGGAGCCACGGTCCAAGTGGAGATGAACGACGACAGCTGATCGCGCTCGCGCAACGCTCCGTCGGACTCCTCGACCTCGAGACGGTAGTCGCGGTCGCGCCGCCCGGCGGCGAAGTGGTACGCGATCACGGTGCCGTCGCCGCGTCCGCCCTTCTCGACCCTGTACGCGGTGTAGTTCTCGGTCAGGATTCGCGGCCGCCGGTCACGGTAGTCGCGCAGGAACGCGAGAACCCGCTCGGGAGGGGCGTCGATCGGTTTGCTGCTACTAGCAGTGACTTGACCCATCCGGTCATTCTCGCATTGCGCGCGTTTTTGCGGCGGGGGCGGGCCGCGCGGCGGCTCGGGCGCGGGCGGCGCGGGGGCTCTAGCGGGGATCGTCGAGCACGATCGACACCGAGAATCTATGGCTCAGGCTGAGGTCGAGAGTTTGGATGTTTCCAGCGGCTTGGAGATCGTCTCGGGCGGCGACGAGGCTCGCTAACCGGTCGGGCGTGTCGCGGATCACCGCCCGGTCGATCGGGGCCCTCAACTTGCGGCGGGCGTCCGATTTCGCCTTGCGAATGGCCGCCAGCGCGTCGCTCGCGACGGCCAGGACCCCGTCGGGACTGACGGTGTCCGGTTCCGGGCTGGTCGGCCACGGCGCCCGATGAACCGAGCCGGTCTGCCACCAGGACCACGTTTCCTCGGTCACGTAAGGGAGAAACGGCGCCAGCAGCCGCTGATAGGTGGAGAGGGCAGTGCGCAGCGTCGCGATCGCCGCGCCCCGCCGCCCGGGACCAAATTCGCCGTAGGCGCGGTTCTTGACCAGCTCGAGGTAGTCGTCGCAGAACCCCCAAAAACTGCGCTCGATGATCTCGAGGGCCCTGGAGTGCTCGTACTCGGTAAGTCGCCGCCCGGCCTCGTGGACGGCGCCGGCCAGGCTTGCCAGCAGGTCGCGGTCGAGCGGTTCCTCCCCGGGTGAGCCGGCCTGAGCGCCGAGCGAGGTGATCAACTTCGACGCGTTCAACAGCTTGACGGCCAACCGGCGGCCGACCTTCATCTGCTGCTCGTCAAACGCGGCGTCCGCGCCGAGCTGGGCTTTGGCCGCCCAGTAGCGCGTGCCGTCGGCGCCATAGCGATCGATCAGGTGCTGTGGGGTGACCGAGTTGCCCTTCGACTTCGACATCTTCTTCCGGTCTCGGTCGACGACCCAGCCGGAGATCGCGACGTGGCCAAACGGCAACCCGTCGTGCTCGAGCTGGGCGCGCAGGACCGATGAGAACAGCCAGGTGCGAATGATGTCGTGCGCCTGCGGGCGCAAGTCCATCGGGTAAACCCGGCGGAGCAGGTCGGCGTCGTCGGGGGCGCCGCAGGCGATCCGTGGCGACAGCGACGAAGTCGCCCACGTGTCCATCACGTCGCCGTCGGCGATGAAGCCGCGTGGCTGGCCGCGCTGGCCCTCGTGGTATCCCGGTGGGGCGTCGAGCGAGGGGTCGATCGGCGGCGGTTCGGTCGGCACGAGCGGATCGGCCGGCTCGGGCGAGCCGTGTTCGTCGAGCCGGTACCAGACCGGAAACGGAACCCCGAAATAGCGCTGACGGCTGATGCACCAGTCGCCTGCCAATCCCCGCACCCAATCCTCGTAGCGGATGCGCATGGTGGGCGGATGCCATTCCAGCTCCCGTCCGCGCTCGAGCAGGCGCGCCTGGAATTCAGCCGTGCGGATGAACCACTGCCAGGTAGACAGGATCTCGAGCGGCCGCTCGCCCTGCTCGTAGAACTTCACCGGATGTTCGAGCGGTCGCGGCGGACCGATCAGCGCTCCCGAGCGGGCGAGAAGCTCGACGATCCGGCTCCGCGCCTCCGCCACCGTAAGGCCGGCGAGTTGCCCGTGGGCACGGCGTGCGGCCGCGGGATCCCGTGAATCCCAGCCGTTCCCCCATTCGCCCGGGGCGATCGTGCCATCCGGGCGGATCACCGATCGGACCGGCAACCTCAGCTCGCGCCACCAGACGATGTCGTTTACGTCACCGAACGTACAGACCATCACGATGCCGGTGCCCTTGGTCGGGTCGGCGAGCCGGTGGCCGTGGATCGGCACCGAGGCCCCGAACACCGGCGTAGTCGCCTCGCCACCGATCAGATTCTGGTAGCGGATGTCATCCGGGTGGCAGACGAGCGCCACACAGGCGGGAAGGAGCTCCGGTCGCGTCGTGTCAACCGCAATCTCCTTGCCGGGCTCGAGCGCGAACCGAACGCCGTGATAGGCGCCGGCAATGACCCGATCCTCGAGCTCGGCCTGGGCGACCGCGGTGCGGAAGTCGACATCCCACATCGTGGGCGCCTCGGTGCGGTAGGCGAGCCCGCGTGCGAGCAGATCGAGGAACGATGTCTGTGACACGCGACGGGCGCGCTCCCCGATCGTCGTGTACGTGTGACGCCAGTCGACCGACAGGCCGAGCGACCGCCACATCTGCTCGAACCCGCGCTCGTCGGCCGCGGTCAGCTCGTGGCACAGCTCCAGGAAGTTGCGCCTTGACACCGGCCGGCGGCCGTCCTTGGCTGCCGGCATGCTCTCGGCGGCCGGGGTGAGGGCCAGGGCAGGCTCGTACGGACGGGACGGATTGCAGACGACGCCGAAGTGATTCTGCACCCGGCGCTCGGTCGGGAGCCCGTTGTCATCGAATCCCATCGGGTAGAACACCTCGCGGCCGCGCATCCTGTGAAAGCGCGCGATGACGTCCGTCTGGGTGTAGGAGTAGACGTGGCCGACGTGCAGCGCGCCGCTCACCGTGGGCGGCGGTGTGTCGATCGAGTAGACCTCCGCCCGAGCCTTCGAGCGATCGAAGCGGTACGTGCCGTCCCGCTTCCAACGCTCACCCCACTTACGCTCGAGGCCCTCCAGCGACGGCTGTTCCGGCACCTGGGCGCGCACGTACGTCGTCCTCCGTGACGAGTGATCGCTCGGCGGCTGGTGCCGGTGGACTCACGACACCCACTATACGGGTGGCTTTTGGTGGACGAACTCGGGCTCGGGCGCGGGCGTCGATCGTGACTGTCAGAGCGGAGCGACCGCGAGCTGGGCCAGTAACCGGTCGGCCAGTCGGCTGTGGCGCCGGCCGGTGTCGGGCGTGCGCGCGGCCCGCGCCACCGTGTCACGCGTCCCCACGATCACGGTTGCCAGCTGCGCCCGGGTGATCGCGGTGTAGAGCATCTCCCGACGCAGGAAGAACGCGCCAGCGGCCGGATGGGCGACGATCACCGCCACCGGCAGCTCGACCCCCTGCCCGCGGTGGACCGAGCACGCGTACGCGAGCCGCAACCGGTCCGACTCCTCCGGCGGCAGGCGGAACGTGGCTCCGTCGCCCTCGAGGATCAACGCGGCGTCGTCGTCCTCCTCATCGTCGTTGGGCGAACTGCTCACCTCGTCGACCAGCGTCAGCAGGGTCCCGTTCATCAAGCCGAGGTCATGCAGGTTGCGGCCCGTCATCATCAGCTTGTCGCCGAGTCGCAGCCGCCCCCCACGGACCGGGATCCCATCGGGGTTCAGCGCCTGCCGCAACGAATCGTTGAGCGCGTCGATGCCGAGATCGCCGCGGTACACGGGCGCGAACACCTGAATGTCGCGGACCGGATCCACCTCGTAGTGCGCGGGCAGCCGTCGTGCCACCAGCGCCACGATCTCTTCGCGGGCTGCGCGCGCATCCCGCTGTTCGATCATGAACAGATCACGCCGCATCCCTTCGGTCGCGCGGAAGTCCGGCGCCGCGCCCCGCCGGATGGCGTGCGCGCCCTGAACGATCATGCTCCCCGCCGCCTGACGAAAGATGTGGGTCAATCGCGCGGTGGGCACCGCGCCCGATCTCATGAGCTCGGCGAACGGCTTGCCCGCCCCAACCGGCGCCAGCTGGTCGGCGTCGCCGACCAGCACCACGTGGGTGGTTTCATCGACCGCGCGCAGGAGCGTCACCAGCAGTTCCAGGTTCGCCATCGACGTCTCGTCGACGATCAACAGGTCACATTCGAGCGGATCGGCCTCGTCGTGCGTCGGGCCTTCGCCGGGGATCCACCCGAGCGCGGAGTGGACGGTCCGAGCCCGCATCGCGCTGGCCTCGGTCATCCGGATCGCGGCCCGACCCGTCGGTGCGACCAGCATCACCTTGGCGTTCTGGCGGGCGGCGAGCGAGCCGATCGTCTTGATCGACGCGGTCTTGCCGGTGCCCGGGCCGCCGGTGATCAGCGACAGCCGGTGCATGAACGCGTTGGCTACGCCCACGAGCTGCTCCTTCGTGAGCTCGGACGGAGCCCGGGCCGCGTCCGGCTCGCGCAGCCGGGGGCTCACCGGACCCGTGACCAGCGCCTGCACCTGTGAGGCCAGCTCCGCCTCGAGCTCAGCCGTGGGGCGCCGGTAAATCCACTGCTCCTCGCGGACCAGCGCACCGTCGGCGACCAGCCGGTCGAACAGGGACGGCTCGATCTCCCCGCTTCCGAGCAGCTCTCCCAGGTTCGCCACGAGCTGCTCGAGCGGCAGGCACGTGCTGCCACCCCGCTCGGCCTCGACCAGCACGTGCAGCACCCCAGCCCGCGCCCGCCGCGGGCTGTCGAGCGGGAATCCCATGCCCTGCGCGATCCGGTCCGCGATCAGAAAGCCCACGCCAAACACGCTCGTCAGCTCGTACGGATCGTCGCGCACGATCTTATGGGCGCCGTCCCCGTACTGCTGGTGGATCCGTTTGACGAGGTAGCCCAGGCCATGCGGCGCCAGCATCAGGTGCAGCTGGCGCGTGACCCGCAGCGCCTCCCACGACGACGCGGCCTCGGCCGCCCGTTGGTGGCGCAGGCCGGTGGCGGCAAACGCGGTCGCCGGGTCCCGATCGATCGCTTCGAACACGCGCTCGATGCCGTAATTCTGGATCAGCGTCGCGGCCCGCTTGGCGCCCACATGCTTGACACGCTGCAGATACACCAGCAACGTCTCGGCGTCCGTCGGCGGTAGCGGGTGCGCCTCGGTGACCTTGACCTGGAGCCCGTACCGGCTGTCATCCACCCAGCTCCCGACCACGTGCGCCCGCTCGTTCGCCTCGAGGTGAAACAGCGGGCCGACCAGGATCACCAGATCCCCTCGGGCGTCATCCGCCTCCACCACAGCCCACCCCGTCGCCTCGCTCGCGTAACGCGTCCGCCGAACGGTGACTTCGGCATCAAACGGGTCCATCACATGGACGTTAGTCCGGCGGCGGGCGGGAAGCCAATTCTGTGACAGAGATGGCACCTGCTGGGCAGCTGGGCGGTCACGGTCCGAGGCGCCACCGCCGCGAGGCGTCAGCCCTGCCGCCGTTCAACCGGTCGCGCCGGTCCGGCGGGCCATCACACAAGCTTGTGAAAAGTTGATAACTATGGTTGTGCCCCTATCACAACTTCTCGTCGCCACCACGCCGGAGGAACACGAAAGCCCGCACTGTCATGTAGACCCACCCGCCCTACCGCGCGGGGTCGTCGCTATCGACCCTCGGCCACCCTCACCGCCGCCTCGATCCCGTCGCTCCCGACCCGGGACTGAAACGCGTTGACCAACGGCCTGACGGCGGCCAGGCCGAGCCGTCCCTGCGCCCCGAACGCCTGCACCCGCGTCTCGGACATCAACGCGGCGCCACCGCCGTCGACGGTCACGACCCAGTTGGCGAACAGCACCCGAGCCGTCCCGCGCTGTGACCAGTGCTGAAACTCCTCAGAGTCACTCAGCTGTGGATAGTCGCGCCGCAGCGTCCAGATGCGGCCCACGAGACCGGACACCAGGCCGTCCTCGCCCTCCCACAGCACCCTGAACGGCGGATCGCGGAACAGTTCGTCGAAGCTAACCCCGAGCCGGGTTCCCGGGATGCGCCAGGTCACGAGCCGGCCGAGCAACCCCGCGTCGGCCAGACGGACCTTCCGTGCCGCCTCCCACAGGCGGGTCGGCGCGGCCCTGCTCGCGCGTCGATGCGCGATGCGTATCGCTGGGTCCGGGAGCCAATCATCGAGGTCCGGAATCACGGTCGGCGTCGGGGATCACGATCGAGGTCGGGGATCACAGCAACCCCGCGTGGTTCTAGCAGCCCGGGGGTTCGGGATCACCGAGCAGCCCGGGCTCGCCATCACCGAGCAGCCCGGGCTCGCCATCACCCGAGCAGCCAGGGTTCGGGATCATCCGGCGATGGTCCGCCACGTCCTCGCGCCCGTCCTCCCCTGGGCAGCCCGAGCCCTCGACCTGCCACGAACACTCGACCGGCCAGCCGTGGGCCCCCAAGCGCCACCGCCCGCCGTCGCCCTCACCTTCGACGACGGCCCCCATCCCGAAGGCACCCCGGCCATCCTCGAGCTCCTCTCGCGCCGAGCCGCGAGGGCGACGTTCTTCCTGATCGGTGAGCAGGTCGAGCGCCGGCCATCACTCGCGGCCGAGATCGCCGCCCAGGGTCACGCGATCGCCGTCCACGGATACCGCCACCACCTCCAGCTCCGCCTCAGCCCGGCTCAGGCGAGACAGGACGTCGTCCACGCCAGGGCGGTAATCGCGCAGGCCACCGGGGTCGAGCCCCGTTTCCACCGTCCGCCGTATGGCGTTTACAGCCCCGCCGGCCTCCACACCGTCCGCGATATCGGCCTCCAGCCCCTGCTGTGGTCCCGCTGGGGTAAGGATTGGCGCAAGTTCACCACGCCTAAGCGGATCGCCGGCCGCGTCACCGCCGGACTCGTGCCCGGCGACGTAATTCTCCTGCACGATGCGGATTTCTACAGCTCCGAGGGCTCTCACCGGCGGACCGCCGGGGCGCTCGAGATCATCCTGGCAGACCTCGCCGCGCGGGAAATCGGTACCGTCCTTCCCATCTGACAGGCTTGTCCGAGCGCACGACGACCTGACAGGATTGGCTTGAAACGCGCGGAGCTTCGGGGCCGCTGGCCGGCTGACCTCACCCGACTCGCGCGCCTCCCCCAAAGATGAGCTCCGCTTCCGCTTCCACCACGCCTGACTTCGCCGAGTTCGCGATCGGTTTCGATCCCCGCGATCGGGCTCGCTTTCACGCGCTGATCGACCAGGTGCTGGACTCGGGTCGCTGGTCCGAGGGCGACTTCACGCGACGGTTCGAGGATGCCTGGGAGCGTCACAACGAGCTGCCCGCGGTCGCCCTCTCGGGTTGGACCGGCGGGGCGCTCGCGTCGCTCGATTTCGCGCACATCGGCAAAGGCGACACGGTCCTGTGTCCATCGAATACGTTTATGGCCACCCCGCTAGCCGTACTACACGTGGGCGCAAACGTCGAGTTCGTGGACTGCAGTCGTGAGGATCTCTGCATGTCATTCCAGGATTTCGTGGCCAAGGCGGAGAAATACAAGCCCAAAGCCGCCGTCCTGGTTCACATCGGCGGCCACCTCGCGTTCGACTCACAGCCAATCGCCGACTACTGCCAGCAGGAGGGGATCTTCCTAATTGAGGATTGCGCTCACGCCCACGGAGCGAGCTGGAACGGCCGCAAACCCGGCTCCTACGGCGACGTGGGCGTCTACTCGCTGTACGCCACGAAGACGATTTCGACGGGCGAAGGCGGAGTGCTCGTCTCCAAACGACCGGACCTGATTGCCCACGCCCGCGACTTCCGTAACTATGGCAAGCCCACCTACCAGGTCCAAGGACTCAACTTCCGCCCCAGCGAATTCACCTCCGCGCTCGGCCTGGTGCAGATCGAGCGTTTGCCCGAGATCGTGGCGTGGAAGAACGACGTCGCGCGTTCGGAGCTCGATCCCTCCTATCCAAACCGGCTGATGCTGCCTGACGGGATGGTTTCGGGTCTTTACAAGTACATCGTGTTCGACTGGCTCGACCGTTCGACCGGTCGCGTGTACGACGAACCCTGCCACCGGATCATGGGCGACCACGTCGACCTGCCGAATTCCGATTGGGTCGCGCGCAACCACTCGTGCGTTCCGCTGTATTACAGACCGGCATGAGGGTCCTCGTCACAGGCGGCTCGGGCTTCATCGGCTCGCACGTGGTCGACAAGCTTCGCGCGCGCGGGCACGAACCCGTGATCTACGACCTGCGTCCGTCGCCCTGGCATGAACCGGGGACCGTCGACACGGTGCTCGGTTCGATCACCGATCGCGAAGCGCTGGAGCGGGCGCTGCACAGCTGTGACGCCGTCGCTCACCTCGCGGCGATGGCCGACGTCAACGACGTCCACGCCGAGCCCGAGGATGCCGAGCGGGTCAATGCACGCGGAACCGTCGCCGTGCTCGAGGCCGCCCGCCGCGCCGGCGTGAAGCGGATCGTCTACGCGAGCACGATCTGGGTCTATTCGGACTGCGAACCGGAGGCCGTCGACGAAGACACGCTGCTGCCGGCTCCCAGCCATCTGTACACGAGCACCAAGCTCGCGGGCGAGCTCTACTGCAAGGCCTACCAGGAGCTATACGGGATCGATTACACGATCCTGCGCTTCGGCATCCCCTACGGTCCTCGCGCGCGCGAGGCGGCCGTTATCCCGGCCTTTGTCAACAAGGCGCTCAAGGGCGAGCCGCTCACGCTGGCGGGCGACGGCAGCCAGTCGCGCCGGTTCGTGTACGTCGAGGATCTCGCTGATGGGGTCGCGCTCGGCCTGAGCGACGTCGCCACCAACCGCGTCTACAACCTGGCCAGCGACGAGAACGTCACGATCAAGCAGATCGCGGAGACCGTCAAGGAGCTGATCGGCAACGTCGAGATCGTCCACACGCCCGCCCGCCCTGGCGACTTCGGCGGGAAGATCGTGTGCAGCCAGCGAGCTCGGAAAGAGCTCGGCTGGTCCGCCTCGACCCCGTTTTCGGAGGGCGTGGGCAAATACGTCGAGTGGCGCCGAGCGCAGGCGGCAGCGCAGGCCGAAGCGGAAGCGGCCAGCGTAATCCCGGCCGGCGAGCCCGACGCCGAATCGAAGCCCCGCCAGATCTTGATCATCTCCGCCGATATTGGCGAGGGCCACGACCTCCCCGCGCGCGCCGTCGCAAGAGAGTTCAAGGACGAGGACTCCGACGCTCAAATCTCGATCGTCAACGGCCTCCCGGCGATGGGACCCGTCCTCACCAAGACGCTGCGCGAGAACTCTCAGTTCATGTTCCAGTGGGTCCCGTGGCTGTTCGACTTCCAGTACTGGCTGTTCATGTACTTCGCGCCGACCCGCTGGCTGTCCAAGAGGTTGCTGATGCTGTTCGGGCGCCGCGGGCTGATGCGTCTGATCCGGGCCCACGATCCAGACCTGATCGTGTCGACCTACCCGGGCGTGACCGCGATCCTCGGCGAGCTGCGCCAGAAGGGGCGGCTCGAAATCCCCTGTTACTCGTCCGTCACGGACTTAGCCGGCTTGCGCTTCTGGGCCCACCCCGGAATCGACCTGCACTTCATCACCCATCCGGAATCGGCCGAGGAAGTCGAGCAGATCGCCGGCCCGGGCAGCGTGCGGTGGGCCAAACCACCGACCGCGCCGGCGTTCCTGGCCTTCCGCTCGGAATCCGATGCCCGCCGTGCGCTCGGGCTGCCGCAGAGCGGACAGGTGATAGCCGTCTCCGGCGGAGGTTGGGGGGTGGGCGACCTCGCCGGCGCGACCCGCGCCGCGCTCGAGGTCCCGGATGCCACCGTACTGTGTCTGTGCGGCCGTAACGACAAGCTGCGGGCCAAGATCTCCAAGCGGTTCAAGGACGAGCCGCGGCTCAAGGTCATGGGCTTCACCGACCGGATGGGCGACGTCCTCGCCGCAGCCGATGCGCTGATCCACTCGAGCGCCGGGTTGACCGTGCTCGAGGCGATCATCCGCGGTTGTCCGGTGATCTCCTACGGCTTCGGGGTCGGCCATGTCCGCGCCACCAACAAGGCGCTGGTGCGCTTCGGGCTCGCGCAGGTCGCGCGCACCCCCGAGGAGATCGGGCCGGCGCTATCGCGCGCGCTCGAGCACCGCCCCGAGCCCGATGGTTCGTTCGCCCGCCGGCCTTCGACCGCCTCGCTGATCCTCAACAACGAACGCCGCGTGCACCAGTTGCCGGCGTGGCGGATGCGGACCGCGCGCGCGATCACCGGGCTGGCGGCGGCCGTCGTGCTCGCCGTCTGGATGCTCACCGCGGGCGCCTCGTACACGCTCGTCTCGGAGTTCGTCCACATGCGACCCGTCACCGCCGTGGCCACGACGCGCCCTGAGGTGGGGGTGCTCGTCGACGCTCCCGAGAGCCTGATTCCGAACGTCGCCACCGCGCTGGCCGCGCGCGGGATACACGTCACGTTCGCGCTCGACCAGGCATCGACGCCCGCCGCGCTGACCGTCCTCGACTACGGCGATGAGGCGGTACCGCGCCTGCCCACGGGCGGACTTGTGCGTTGGCTCCATACGCGGGGCGAACTCAGGCAACTCCTCGATGCGATGGGCTTCGGTCGCCACTTCCTCTACGCGTCGAGCGGTCCCAGCGTGGGGCAGTGGCTCGTCGCTCATGGCGACGGCGGGCGCCTCGTTGCCGGTGCGGTCAGGGTCGACGATCGCGGCGATGCCATCGGCGCGCTCCGTCCGGGCGAGGTGGTCGAGCTGAGCATGACCAGTCGCAGCGAGGTTCGCCCATTCCTCGAGGAGCTGTACGTCGCCCTCAGCGTGCAGCATTTGAGGCCGGTGCCGGTGGGCCGGCTGATGCACGACGCCCACACATCGGTCTAGTCCCTGGCGGGCTGGCGCCGAACGGGTGCGCGCCTATCGTGGCGTCCACGCGTCGCGCGGATTGCGTAGCGGCGTCAGCGTCGGCTCGATCTGCTCGCGCAGGTGCTCGAACTGCGGCGTCAGCGACAGCTTCTCGCCGAGTTGGTCGAGCGGCTCGTCGACGGTGAAGCCCGGACCGATCGTCGCGATCTCGAACAGCACGCCGGACGGTTCGCGGAAGTACACCGAATGGAAATAGTGGCGATCGATCACCGGCGTCGGTCGCGCGCCTGCGGCCGCGACCCTCCGCTGCCAGGCCTCCTCGTCCTCGGGCGGCGCGGCCCAGGCGACGTGGTGCACCGTGCCCGCGCCCGGTAGCCCGCGCTCGGCCGGCGCAGGGTCGTAGTGGTAGTAGCCCCCACGCCGGTCGCCGCGCACCTCGTAGACGTCGCCGTCCCGCGGGCGGAAGCCGAGCGTCTGCTCGAGGAGCGCGCGGCTGCGTCCCGGATCTACCGTGTAGGCGCGCACCGCATGAAAGCCTTGCAGCGCGAGCTCGGCCGGAATCTCAGGATGCCGCGCGATCAGGGGCTCGTCGGGGCTGTCGACGACCAGCAACTCATGCTCGAGGCCTTCGAAGTCGCCGAAGCGAAGACTCTCCGCGCTGCGGTTCGACTCATAACCGTGCTCGCTCAGTCGGCGGCCCCAGAAGTCGAGCGCCTCCAGGCCCGAGACGCGCCACACGACCCGGTGGACCATCCCGGCGCCGGGCCGTCCGATCGCTGCCCCCGGGTACTCGAAGAATGTGATGTCCGAGCCGGGGTCGCCGGTCTCGTCGGCGTAGAACAGGTGATAGACCGACGTGTGATCCTGGTTGATCGACTTCTTGACCAACCGCAGCCCAAGGACGCCGGCGTAAAAGTCGACGTTGCGCTGCGCTTCGGCGGTGATCGCGGTGACGTGGTGGATGCCTTCGAGCTTCATGACGTCTCCTCCGAGGGGTGGGCGTCATGGTAGCAGCGATAGTTGCACAGTCAATCATTGTTGCCAGCGCATGCGCCGGCCCCATGAGGCATGCATCACCAGTGGACGCCGCGCGTCGCGCGCACGAACGCGCGCTGCTCGGCCGTCGGCTCGGAGGGCTGCTCGTCGCCGCCCTCAGGGAACAGCTTGTAGGCTCGATTGACGACCAGATCCTGAGCGCCCGGAGCGATCGCGTAACCGAGCTGCCCGATCGTCCCCAGCGTCGTCGCGACCCGCTTCGGCCGCTTGCGGATGGCCTCGGTGATCAGATTCGCAGCCTCCTCGGGGCTGAGCGTGGGGAAGCGGTCGTAGATCTTCGTGGGCGCGATCATCGGCGTGCGCACCAGCGGCATGTAGACGGTCGTGATGTGAACTCCATCGCTGATGATCTCCACCGCGATCGAGCGCGAGAACGCGTCGAGGGCTGCCTTTGAGGCGAGATAGGCCGAGAACCGAGGCGTGTTCGTCTGCAGGCCGATCGTCGAGATGTTGATGATGTGGCCCGTGTCGCGCTCCCGCATGGCCGGCAGCAGGTCAAGGATCAGCTTGACGGCGGCGAAGTAGTTGAGTTGCATCGTGCGCTGGTAGTCGTGGAACCGGTCGTACGCGAGGCTGACCGAGCGCCGAATCGACTTGCCGGCGTTGTTGACGAGGATGTCGACGTGGCCGTGCTGATCGAGCACTTCGGCGGCCATCCGGTCGATGTCGTCCATATTCGAGAGGTCGCACGGGTGAACATATGCCTCGCCGCCCAGCGATTCGATCTCTTGCTTGACCTCTTCAAGTCTCTCCCGCGTCCGTGCGACCAGCAGCACGGTCCCGCCGGCCTCGCCCAGCTCGAGCGAGGTCGCCTTACCGATGCCCGAGGAGGCGCCGGTGACCAGGGTGATTCGGTCCTCGACCGCCTTGCTCAGAGACTGCGCGAGCACTCCGCCCGCCACCGGGATGCGCTGTCCGAAGGCCCGTAGCGTCCGTGCTCCCTGGGCTGCGATGCTCGGAATCGGAGGTCCCATGCGGGGAACGTACCGCGTTACTACACGCGAGGCATCAAACATTTCTCCACGGGGTGCGCTCCGTCCGTGCGACCATCCGAGCCAAATGCGAACATGTGTTCCCGTGATCGTCTGCGTCCTGCTCCCCCGCTTTCAGCTGACCGTCGCCGCCGGCGACCGCAATGAGCTGCTGCAGAAGCCGGCCGCGTTGGCTCCCGAGCCGGGTGGCGTGCAGCAGGTTGGGGAGGTGTCGCTTCCCGCCGAGGCGTTCGGCGTGCATCCGGGCATGCGTCTCGGCGAAGCGCTGGCCCGTTGCCCGCGGCTCGTCCTCGTGCCGCCCGATCCAGCCGGCGTCGCCGATCGCTGGGAGCGGCTGCTCGTTCGCATGGAATCGATCGGCGCCGCCGTGGAACCAGAGCGACCCGGGCTCTTGTGCTTCGACGCGCGCGGTCTGCTGCGATTGCACCGGGGAATCGAGGGGGTGTTGAAAGCGGCGCGTCAGGCTCTAGGGACGCCGGCTCGGTTCGGGGTAGCGCCTTCTCGTTTCGCGGCTGTCGCCGCGGCCGCCAAGGCCCGTCCACGCCGGCCCGAGATCGTGCCGGGAACGGTGTCACCGCTAGGGAGCGAAGTTGATGCCGAAAAGGGTCGCACGCACGCCCGTACCTATCTCGCGCCGCTGCCGGTGGCTTTGCTACGGGCTCGTTCGGCGCTGGCCGAGTTGCCCGATGCGCTCGAGCGCCTCGGCATCAAAACCCTCGGCGAGCTGGCCGCGCTACCGCTCCCGGCGCTCACAGATCGCTTCGGTACCGAAGGTCAGCTCGCTCATCAGCTGGCCAATGGTGGAGATGGTCCACTGCGTCCCCGGCCGGCCTCGGAGTTCCTCCGTGAGTCGCTGGAGCTACCCGAAGCGGCTTCCGGCATCCAGCTCGAGCGCGCGCTGGGACTGCTGATCGACCGACTCTTGGCCCGCCACGAGCGTCGGGGAAGAACCGTGCGCGCGGTCGTTCTCTCCGCCGTTCTGGTCGAACAAGGCGGCACCTGGCGCGACCAGGTTCCCTTCCGAGAGGCGCTTTCCGATCCCCTGCGGATGCGACTGGCGCTGACACCGAGGTTGGCCCTGATGCCCGCCCCGGCGGAAGAGCTCAGGCTGGCCGTTGAGCGGTTCGGCCCGCCGGCCAGGGACCAGCGATCGTTGCTCGACGATCCCGCTGCGGCGCGCATGGCCCGCTTGCGCGAAGCGATCCGCCAGACCCGAGCCGCCGCAGGTCCCGACGCCGCGCTCCGCGTGCTGGCCGTCGATCCCGACTCGCGCTTTCCCGAGCGTCGCGCCGTGCTGACGCCGTTCGAGAGGTAAGGCGACGTGACGAAATTATCTGGCGTTCTGGCGGCGCCTGGACGCGCCTGGCGCCGCCCGCCCGCCCTCACGTACCACCAGTACGATCGTGGCGGGCGGGCAGCGCCATCTACGCCCAGTCACTCGCCAGCTCCACCAGCTAATTCCGTCACGCCGCCTAAAGCGACGTGAGCGGGCCGCGCCGCCTCTCGATCCCTCGCCGCGTCTCGGTGCTGGCAGGCGACGATGGCACTCCGGCCACGGTCGACGGTCGTGACGTCGACGCGGTGCGGGAGTCCTGGCTGGTCGAAGACCGCTGGTGGACCGAACGTCCCCTCCGCCGCCGCTACTGGGAGGTCGTGACCGTCTGCGGGCGGAACGAGGTCGTGTTCCACGATCTGGAGAGCGGGAGGTGGTGGCGGCAGCGGTAGCTCCCTGCCGATCAGCGACGGCCACCAACATTTCGGACGCGCGACTGCGCGACCCCTACACCGAGGTTGCGAGAGCGCGAACGCCCGACCTATAGCGAGATTACGAGAGGGCGAACGCCGCACCTACACTGAGGCGTATGCCGACACTCGACCCTGGACCGACCGCGCTGGGGACTTGGAGCGGCGGCCGCTTCATGCACTTCGGTGAGCCGCTCGACGACGAGCGCTTCATCGCCCTGATCACTCCCGACGAGGCGATCCGGACCGTGATCACCGCCGATGTGTATGGCAGCGGCGAAGCCGACCTGATGCTCGGGCGCGCGATCAAAGGCCGCCCGCGCGAACAGATGTGCATCGTTGGAGCGGTCGGGCACGACTTCTACACCGGTCAGCGCGACGGCCCCCGCGGCTTCCCCCGATTCACCGATCCGCGTCTGCGTTCTCCGGACGAGTACGGGGACTACCTCCGCATGGCGACCGAGCGCAGCCTGGAGCGGTGCGGTATCGACAGCTTCGATCTGCTGCTGCTGCACAACCCGGATCGGATCGGCTACACGAGCGAGGCGGTGTGGAGTGGAATGGCCGCCCTGCGCGATGCCGGCCTGACGCGCCTGATCGGCGTCGCTCCCGGCCCGGCGAATGGCTTCACGCTCGACGTGATCGATTGCCTCGAGCGCTTCGGCTCGATGATCGACTGGGCGATGATCATCCTCAATCCGCTCGAGCCGTGGCCTGGCGAATTGTGCCTCGACGCCGCCGCCACCAGGGGCGTCCGGGTCATCACGCGGGTGGTCGACTACGGAGGCCTGTTCTTCGACGACCTGTTGCCGGAGCAGGAACTGGTGGCCCAGGATCATCGTGGCTTCCGCCCCCCGGGCTGGATCGAGGCGGGACGGGGCCGCCTCGGCGCGATCCGACCGGTCGCCGAGCGCGCCGGCCTGACCATGATCCAGCTCGCCTGCCAATGGAACCTCGCCCATGCCCCCGTCGAGTGCGTCGTGCCGACGCTGATCCAGGAGGCGGGGCAGCCGGCCCGGACCGTCGAGTCCAAGCGCGTCGAGCTCGCGGCGTTGCCGAGCGAGATCCGTCTCACCGCCGCCGACCTCGACGCGATCCGATCGATCGGCGACAACACCGGCTGCATGGCGTTGAAGGGCGCGAGCCCCGACCACGAGGGCGCCGAGCGCCCCGACCGGTGGGCGCTCGACGATCGACTCCGCGCAGTCGCCGAGCGCTGGCAGATCGAGCCCCAGCGCGACCTCGCGCAGGCGTCCGCCAGCGTCTGACGTTCGCTCGCCTCTGGCGCCGGATCGCGCGTGGCGCTGGAGACCCCTCGAGGTACGGCCGCGCCCGACCCGATCGGTACGCTGGACTAATGGAGATGCCTCTCACCGGAGGCTGTGGTTGTGGGGCGGTGCGCTTCGAGATCACCGCGCCGCTCGTCAGTGCGGTCTACTGTCACTGCACGCGCTGCCAGCGCCGTACCGGCACGGCGGCTGCCGCCAGCGGGCGAGCGCAAGCGGGCTCGTTTCACATCGTGGCGGGCGAGGATCGGCTGCGAGCCTGGCGGCCCGACGGGGGTGCCGAGAAATGGTTCTGCAGCGATTGCGGCTCGGCGATGTTCAGTCGCGCCCCCGACGACGACGCGCGCATCGGGGTCAGGCTAGGCGCATTCGACTCCGATCCCGGCATACGGCCCACCGCCCATCAGTACGTGGCCTACGCCGCGTCCTGGGAACCGATCCCCGACGACGGACTCCCGCAGTTTCCCGAGGCCCGGGTCGCCGACTGAAGGATCAGGCACTGGCTCGACTGGAGGCGCCACCGGGGCGGACCGGTCGCGCGAGCAATCGAGATCGGTCTACTCCTGAGCTGGGTTCGGCTCCTCCTGGTCAGCTCGCATCCATTCGCAGCCGGCCGAAAGATCCTCGACGCCCATCGCCGCTGCCACGTTGAGCCACATGCCGTACCGGAAGAACTCGTCGAGCTCCTCTGAGTCGGCGCCCGTCAGCGTTTGAACGTGGCCCACCAGACGGGCATAGCAGCGGCGGACCCGCTCGCGGATTACTTCGTCGTCGCAGGCCGCGTAGGCATGGTGCTGGAGCATGAGCAAGTCGCGATCGGCCTCGAGCATCTGCACATAGGCGTTGCCCATCGCCTTGAACACGTCGTACTCGCCGTCCATGGACACGTCGTGGGGAGGCGCGTCCGCCGCCTCGAACTCGGCGACGGCCTTCGTGAACAGCTCGGCCACGATCTCAAAGCACCGCTCGACCGCGGCTAGGAACAGCTCGCGTTTGGAGCCGAACAGGCTGAATACGTACGGCTGCGCGACGCCCACGCGCCGCGCGATTCGGTCCACCGGTGTGCCGTGCAGCCCGCCGTGGGCGAATTCATGGGTCGCCGCCTCGATCAGCGCGTCCCGCCGCTGGGCGGCCGGGACGCGTTGACGGGGGGAATCGCCTCTCGATGTCGGTGTCGTGGTCATGAACTTCCGATTCCGATCCTAGGTTAGGCTCAGGCCGCCAGCTGTGTGGCCTGCGCCGCGCCGAGCTGCGGTCGACCATCCGTCGCCTCCGCCGCGGCATGCGCCGAAGCCGAGGCGCGGGTGCTGAACGGGAGTATCGCGGCGATGAAGGCGCCGACGGCCAGCACCGCCACACCGACCCACATCGCCGGAACCAGCCCGTCGACGTAAGCCTGCGGAGAGGTGTACCCGCCGTGGCTGGTGAACACCGTCGCCAGGACCGCGATCCCAAGCACGCCGCCGAGCTCGCGGATGGCATTGGTCGCTCCGGATGCCTGCCCGACCTGTGAGGTGCGGACCGAGGCCAGCACCGCGTTGGCGGCGGGCGCGAACACGAGCGCCATCCCAGCACCGGCGAGCGCGAACGGCGCGATCATGCTGACGTAGCTCTGATCGACGCTGGCGAGCGTCGCCAGCCACCCGAGCGCGATGGCTTGGAGGCTGAGCCCGGCCACCATGAACAGCCGGCTGCCGAATCGCTCCGAGAAGATTCCAGCGAGCGGCGAGACCACCATCGTCGCGCCCGTCCACACCAGCAGCTTGACGCCCGCCTGAAGCGGCGAGTTGTGCAGCACGTTCTGAAGGAACTGGCTGAGGAAGAAGATCGAGCCGAACATCCCGAAGTACATCGCCAGGGAGACCGCGTTGGTGACGGCGAAGCCCCGGTTGGCGAAGAACTCCATCGGCAGCATCGGATCCGAGGTGCGCAGTTCATAGACGGCGAATGCGATCACGAGGATCACCCCGGCCGCCAGCGAGACGACCACCTCGGTGCTTCCCCAACCCAGCGTCTGCGAACGCACGAGCCCGTAGACGATTCCGAACAGCCCGGTCGAGGCCAGGGCAAGACCGCCGATGTCGAGCCCCCGCTCCGCGCCCCGGCTCTCGGACAGCCGAGCGGACGCGAGCGGGATCAGCACCGCGCCGATCGGGACGTTGATCCAGAAGATCCAGTGCCATGACGCCAGCTCGGTCACCGCGCCGCCGACCAGCGGTCCAAGCGCGACGGCGATACCACTGATGCCGGACCAGATCCCCAGCGCCACGCCACGCCGCTCGGCCGGAAACGCCTCGGCCAGCAGCGTCAACGTCAGCGGCGTCACGAGCGCGGCACCGACGCCCTGCGCAGCCCGGGCGGCGATCAACGCGCCAATCGTCGGCGACAGCGCCGCCGCCGCGGAACCCAAGGTAAACAGCGCGATGCCGCTCATGAAGATTCGCTTGCGCCCAAACCGGTCGCCCAGCGCAGCGCCGGTGAGCAACAGCACGGCGTACGCGAGCACGTAGGCGTTTACGGTCCATTCGAGCGATTGAATCGACGCGCCGAGGTCACGGTGGATGCTCGGCAGCGCGACGTTCACCACCAGGTTGTCGAGGACGACCATGAACAGGCCGATTGAGACGATCACGAGGGTCCAGGCCCGGCTGCGCGATCGAACGGATGTGTCTTGTCCAGTCATGAGACTCCTTAGTGAGTGCTAACTACGCGATAACTTAGCAGTCACTAATAATTTGTCAAGACCTCGCACGCATTCGAAACCCGGCCGCCCCCGCGGGGCGCCCATCAACTCGGCGGAGGCATGTAGAACGTGGTCGTGCGCTGCGCCGCGGCGTCTGCGTCCGCCGGGTCTTCGCCGGAGGCGATGCCCGCGTCGCGCCACCGCTGGCTGCTCAGGGTCAGGAACCGCCGCCCCTCATCCGAGGCGGTCCAGTCGGCCGCCTGCCGCGGGTCGAAGCTGTGGTCGGAGGCAAGATCGCGGGCGAGGGCCAGGAGCGCTAGGTCCCAACCGACGCCGGTCGCGCCGGGACCATACTGCGCCCAGTGACCACCGTCGTCGCCCGCGCTGATGTGCTCGAGCTCAAAGCGTGCGCCGCCGTCCCCTTCCGCCGACAAGCGGACCTCGATCCAACTGACGTTGCCGCCGTATTCCCACGTGGCCGAGAAGCCGTGCGGAGGATCGCAACTCTCGATCGTCCCGCCGGCATTCCCCTTCAGCTGGTACCGCCCGCCCACGCTTAGCTGGCCGGAGACCGGCAGAAACCAGCGGCGGATGCGATCCGGAATCGTGCAGGCGTCCCAGAGATCCTCGATGGTCGTGTCGTAGTGACGCGCGATCGTGATGCTCCGCGCCTCGCCGCCAGCGAGCTTCCGGCTTCCGACTCGTCGGTCGGCTTCGTTGATCAGTTCGACTGGATCGATCATCTGCTCTCCTTTCGCGAGCCTCGGGACCTGCGACGCACGTCGGGTGAGTTGGCTGCAGCGGTGTTCGCTCGAGGCGCGTCACGCGACTCCGCCGCGTCGGTCCGTGGCCGCGCGGACGTGGCGTTCTGAGCCGCCGCCGTTTCGCGGCGACGTGTGCGCTTACCCCGGGCGATCTCGGTCTCGAGTGCGTCGAGATGGGGAGCCCAGAAGCGACGAAACCGACCGAGCCAAGCGTCGGCGTGACGCAGGGGATCGCCGTTCACGGCGTACAGCCGCCGCGCCCCGTCTGGCCGAACAGTGGCGAAGCCAGCCTCACGAAGGATCCGGAGCTGCGCGGACACCGCCGGCTGTGTGATGCCGAACTCGGCCTGAATCGTCGCTGACACCGCGCCAGAGGTCAGCTCACCGTCCGACAGCAACTCGAGGATCCGGCGCCGAACCGGGTCGCCAAGGACGTCGAAGGCGTTCATATGGAGAGAGTATCAATTTCTATTTATATAAGCTCACTCCTATATTTATGGAGATGACTGGGGAGTCGGCTCGGGCGGGCGGTCCATCCGAGCCCTATGGGAACATACGTTCGATCCCGGACAGAATCCCCTTGCTCCCATCGCACAGGACATCCCCCGATCGTGTACACCGAGCTCCATTGCCACTCCGCCTTTTCGTTTCTTGATGGCGCGTCGCTTCCAGAGGAGTTGGTCGCAGCTGCGCTCGAGCTCGGCTACGACACGCTTGCTCTGACCGACCACAACACGGTCTCAGGCTCGATGGAGTTCGCCGTATCGGCTCGTGCGCTCGGCTTGCACCCGATTCACGGTGCCGAGGTCGACCTAGACGATGACCGTCATCTGACGCTGCTGGTTCAGGACAGTCGAGGTTGGGCCAACCTCTGCCGGATCCTGACCCGTGCTCACGCGCACACGCGCGATGGTGGGCCGGGACCACCATCGCAAGCGTTCGTCTCCCTGGGCGACGTCCTGGAGCATGCGGATGGCTTGATCTGTCTGAGCGGATGCGCGCTGCGCGGCGTGCACGACGAGTTCACGTTGTGGCGCCTGCTGGAAGCGTTCGGGCGCGAACGGTTGCGGATCGAGCTACAGCGGCCCTTCCTGCGCGACGATCGCGCCCGCAACCGACGGCTTGCGGAGGTCGGTCGTCGGCTTGGCTTGGCTTGCGTCGCTACCGGCGACGTCCACGCGCACGCTCGTACGCGTGCGCCATTACAGGATGCGTTCGTGGCCATTCGGTTGCATACGACACTCGACGCCTCGGAGCCGCAACGACGCGGCAACTTCAGTCACGTGCTCGCCTCTCCGGAGGCAATGACTGCCAGATTCCCCGAATATCCGGAAGCAATTGCCGAGACGGCGCGCCTTGCCGAGCGCTTGCAATTCGATCTCGTTGGCGACCTCGGTTATCGATATCCCGGAGCCGAGGAAGCCGAGGCGATGCGCAACCTCATCGAGCTGTGCGATGCGCGGCTGGGGGAGCGGTACGAGAGCGCAACAGCAGAGCACCGTGATCGAGCCGCGGCTCGGCTGCGGGACGAGCTAGAGATCATCGAGAAGCTGAACCTGCCGGGCTTCTTTCTGCTGCATCACGACATGCTCGAGCTAGCCCGCGAGGTTGCCGTCGAGGTCCGTGGACCCGACAGCGCGCGGGCACTGCTGCCACCTGGACGGGGCCGTGGCTCGAGCGTCTCCTCGATCGTCTGCTACCTGACCGGCCTCTCGCACGTCGACCCGATCGCCAACGAACTCCTGATCGGTCGCTTCCTCAACGAGGAGCTGACTTCGCTGCCCGACATCGATCTGGACTTCCCGAGAGACATTCGAGAGCGATTGATCCCGCGCGTGCACGAGCGCTACGGACATGACAAGTCAGCGCTCGTGGCGGCGTTCCCGACCTACCGCGCCCGTGGGGCGATTCGGGAGCTCGGTAAGGCACTCGGGCTGCCGGCGGGGGAGATCGAGCGGGTGGCGCGCGGTAGCGAGGGTTGGGATGCGCGAGAGGTGGCGAGAGACATCGAGAGCGCGTTTGGGGTGAAACCTGGTGCGCCGGGGGCGGGTGGGCGACGCGGCTCCACCGGTCGCTGGGCTTGGCTTGTCCGTCTGGCGGCGGAGGCGTACAGGCTTCCGCGCCACCTTTCTCAGCATTCGGGAGGGATGATCGTCGCGACTCGGCCTCTGATCGATTGCTGCCCGATCGTCCCTGCGGCGATGGAGGGCCGTCAGATCGTGCAGTGGGACAAGGATTCCTGCTCGGACGCCGGCTTTTTGAAGATCGATTTGCTCGGCCTCGGGATGCTGTCGGCGGTTGAGCGCAGCGTCGAGCTGATCGCCCGCACTCGGAGCGAACGGATCGATCTCAGCCGGATCCCCTACGACGATCCGGCCACGTACGAGTGCATCCAAACGGCAGACACCACTGGCGTCTTTCAGATCGAGAGTCGCGCGCAGATGCAGTCACTCCGCCGCACCAGACCGGAGAGCCTCCAAGATCTCACTGTCCAGGTTGCGATCGTTCGCCCTGGTCCGATCCAGGGCGGCGCAGTCAATCCCTACATCGAGCGCCGTCAGCGGCTGCGCGCCGATTCAAGCTTTGAGGTGCCCTACGACCATCCCTCGCTCGAGCCGGTACTGCGTGAGACCCTCGGCACGATCATCTTTCAAGACCAGGTGCTTGAGGTCGCGATCGCCTTCGCCGGGTTCTCGGTTGGTGAGGCGGAGGGATTGCGTCGAGCGATGAGTCGCAAGCGTTCAGACGCAGCGATCGAGGCCTACCACAAGCGGTTCGTCGCCGGTGCCCGGCGCGTGCACGGAGTCGACGAGGCGACCGCGGAAAGGGTGTTCTCGATGGTCCAGGGCTTCTCGGGGTTCGGATTTCCGAAGGCTCACGGAGCGGCGTTCGGGCTGCTCGCTTATCAATCGACCTGGTTGCGTGTCCACTACGCACCGGAGTTTCTGTGCTCGCTCTTGAACGAGCAGCCGATGGGCTTCTATCCCCCCGACGCGCTCGTCCATGAGGCGCAGCGGCGGGGAATCGAGGTGCTGGCACCGGATGTCAATCAGAGCGAGGCTGAGTGCAGCATGGGGGACAACGGCAAGGTTCGACTTGGGCTTGGCTACGTTCGGGGCGTGCGCGAGCACGAGGTCAACGAGCTCGTTACTGCTCGTAACGCGGCCGGTCGTTTCCGAAGCTTCGCGGATCTTGCCTCTCGGGCGGGAGCCGGTACCCCCTCGCTCGAATTGCTCGCCTGGTCGGGCGCTTGTGACTCTCTTGTGGAAGACGCGGTCGTACGGAACGGTGCCGGAGTGAACGAAACGGGTGCCGGCAGTGCGATCGAAGCGGGCGCCGGCGGTCAGGTAGAGGCTGGCGTCCGCGGTCAGGTCGCGGCTGGCGTCCACGGTCAGGTCGAGGCCGACGCCGGTGGAGTGAGGCGGATCGGGTCAAAACGGCGCATCGCGTTGTGGCAGCTCGGCGTGGCAACGCCTGGACGCAAAGTTCCGGGAGGAACCCAACTGGCGCTTCCGCTTGACCTGCCGGCGCCACCAGCGCTACGCGACCTGTCGGAGTGGGAATCGATGCTCGCCGACTACGGGGCCACTGGCCTGACTGTGAATAGCCATCCGATCGGGTTGTTGCGTGAGCGGCTCCCGACCAACGCCGTCACCAGCCGTGACCTAGAGACGCTGCCCCATGGAAGCTACGTGCAAGTTGGTGGGCTGGTGGTGGCGCGCCAGCGCCCGGGAACTGCCAACGGGATTGTTTTCATCTTGCTCGAGGACGAGTTTGGAACGATCAACTTGATCGTTCCGGCCAAGATCTATGAGCGCTACCGCTTGACCGTACGGACCGAACCGCTGATGCTGGTCGAGGGCAAGCTCGAGCGCTTCGAAGCAGCTGGTGGAGCGATCAATGTCTTGGTCGACCGTGTCGGGCAGATCTCCGCTCCCGATCAGATCCTGGCTGACGTGAAGGACTTCTCGATGCTCGACGAGCAAGTCCGGCGCGGCCTCGCCGAACAGCGGGCGGCCGAAGCAGCCGAGGATCAGTCCGGTGCCGCTGGCGAAGCCGAGGACTTCCGCGCCGTCGCGCCACCGGTGATGAGCTTCGCATCTGGTCGACGGCGGTGAGCGATCGATGATTCGTGCGCCGCCAATGCGTCCGGCCCCGACGCGCCAGAGTGCCGTTCCAGCTACCCACCGGACCGCGCTTCGCGGTAAGGTGCGCGCCCAGTGCTCGCGGTCTACCTCTTCGTTGCTTTCTGGGCCATCCTCGCGCTCGTCCTGCTATTTCTGGGGGGTCGCGGCGGCTTCGGCGCGCCGAGTCGGCCCGGCCGACGGCCGACGCCGACCAGCCGGAGGGCGACTGCCGCGATCTTCGCGATCATCTACGTGGGATTTGGCGTCGTAATCCCGGCGGTGTTCCTGGTCGGCAACCACAACAGGGCAAACGCTCAGGTCGGAGGGCTTACGCTGACCTCGGCCGAGAAGACCGGTCGGGAGCTATTCGGGCAGCACTGCGGCGTCTGTCACACGCTGGCGGCGACCAACTCGATTGGCAAGGTCGGACCCAACCTCGACGTCCTCCGTCCAGCCGAGTCGACCGTGCTTCACACGATTAACAACGGTTGCGTCCAGAACGCGGCTCCCACCAGCGCGGAGAACTGCCTCGGCTACGGCACGATGGACGCCGACATCATCCAGGGCAAGCAAGCGCAGGACGTCGCGCAGTTCGTGGCGAGAGTTGCCGGCCAAGAGTAGGCCAGCCGGCCAGACGCACATCGCTATGTGACGGGTCGCCCGAGCGGGAGCGATCGCGGGGCGGGTCTGCGCCGGTGGTGGGTGCCCGAGCGGAGCGATCGCGGGGCGGGTCTGCGCCGGTGGCGGGTGCCCGAGCGGAGCGATCGCGGGGCGGGTCTGCGCGGGTGGCGGGCCGGCCGAGCGGGACCCGTGGCAAGCGCGTGATGGGGACGCTGGTTGGCCCGAATGGGCCCATGTCGCAGCATCTCTCGCACTGCATCGCGGCATCCCATTTCGGTGTTAGGATGCGCGCGCCCGTACAGCTGAATTCCCTAACCACGGTCCGGTCTCTGGGCGGATCGAAGGAAGCGGGGGACCCAAGTTGTTGGGGCGAATCGCGCTCTTGCGCGTAGCGCCGCTCTTTCGGTGCGAGCCCGTCAGCTAACCCCGCAAGCACAAGAAAGAGACGGTGGCGATGGTAGAAACGAGCGTTTCCGTGCCCCGGGGTGCATCCCGCCACCAGGATTGGCTGAGTGATGCCGGTGGCGACCGGTCAGAGCTCTCCAGCCGTGGGACGGACTCGCGCGCGTCGGTGGCGGTCGGGCGCCCCGCGCCGACGCCCACGCGCACGCGCAGGTCGGCGTCTGCGGCCGTTGAGGATCGACCGCGGCCAGCGCGTCGCCCGCCGCTGGTGCCGGCCTCGCGCCCAGCCTCCTCGCGCGCCACGCCATCCGCGCCTCGCACCGGCGGCCGCCCGCAACGATCTGACGGCTCGATCCGACCCGCGTCGCGGCAGGATCGGCCGTCGCGACGCGACTCAGTGAATCGTCGCGACGCCAGTCGCCCGACTCGCCGGCCCGCGGCTCAGCCGGCGGCCCGGTCCGACTGGGACGAGCCGTCCACGAATGGAGCCTCCGGGCGGCGGACCGTGGTCATCCGGGGCGTCGGTGCCGAGCGCGCTCGGTCAGCGTCCAGGTACGATGATGGACTCGGTAGCGGCCGGTATGCGTTCAGCTCCGGCGCCAGCCGTTACGACTCTGGGGCCACCGGCAGCCGTTACGACTCTGGGGCCACCGGCAGTCGCTACGACGGCGCGTCCGGCGCTATCCGCTACGACAACGGCGCGATGCAGGGGATTTACGATCACGCCTCGTCGGTGGTGGGCGGTTATGACCGCTATTCAGGCGCGCAGGTCTCACGACCGCGCCGACGTGCGTCCGGCCCGCGGCACGAGCGACCCGGATTCAAGCCTGATCGGGTGGCGATGTGGGCCGTGATCTTGGGGCTGGCGCTGATCCTGATCGCCGCGACGAGCTCCCACGCGGCGATGCTCGTGCGCTAGCCGGAGCGATTCGGTCGTCGATTCGCCGGCCTGCTCTCGGCGGGTTCGCGGCCCAGCCGGGCCTGTAGTCCACTCCGTCGGCTTTCCTCGGCGAGGCTCGCGCAGTGGCCGGGGCTGATCCTCGGGAGACCGCTGATTCGGCACCTCTGGCCAGGAGGCTTACGCGGCTCAGAAAGTCCGCTGATCCGCCGTTTAGCGACTTACGTAATAAGGGAAGCCCCCCTCCGATTAGTCGATTTGACGCGGCCGCTGTGCGACGTAGGGACAGTTTGTATGACGTGTACAGAGGCCCTTGTGCGGCGACGGGAACCGATCTAGACTTATCAAGCGTAAGCAGGTCTCAAAAGTAAAGGGTGGGTGAACGCAGGTTGAAGCGGGCGCCCACGACCCCGGTGACCAACGATGAAGAACTCAATGAGCAGGTTCCAGATACACGATGACCTGACCGCACCCGAGGGCTCGGTCCCGGTGCTTCGTGGCGCGCTTGCCACGGGTGGTCAGCTGCCCAACTTTCTCGGTGTCCTGGCGGGTTCGCCGGCGGCACTGCGGGCGTATGCGCGATTCCGGTCCGAGCTGCGCCACGGCAAGTTGACGCTGGCCACGCTGGAGCGGATCGCGTTGGCGGTGGCCGAGTACTACCACTCGGAGCCTGGGATCGCGATGCACTCGCGGGCGGCGCGGAACGCTGGTCTGGCGATCGATGAGGTGGCGCTGGCGCGCCAGTTCTCGTCGAACGACGAGAGCGAGGCGGCGCTTTTGCGTTACCTGAAGTCGCTGCTCGAGGATCGCGGCCGGCCGGCCATGCACCTGCATGAGGAGGCGCGCGAGGCGGGCTGGGACGACGAACAGATCCTCGAAGCGATCGCCGCGGTCTCGCTTGAAGGATTCACCGCGATGGTGAACACCGCCGGAGAAATTCCAGTTGATGGGTCCAGCGAGGCTTCACGAGCGCTCCAAGCGGCATAATTCGAGATTGGTGATGGATGGCCGGGAGCGCACGGACAACCAGGACCGCGCCGCGCGAGTAGGCGGCTGCTGCCCTCTCTACCACGAAGCGGTTGAACTCGTCGGTCGTCGTTGGACGGGCGCGATCCTGCGCGTGCTGATGGATGGGTCGCTGCGGTTCTCGGAAATCGCCCAGGCCGTGCCGGAGCTGTCCGACCGTCTGCTGTCGGAGCGGATGAAAGAACTGGAGCGTCGGGGCATCGTGCAGCGCACGGTTGATCCCGGTCCGCCCCTGCGCGTCCAATACGAACTCTCCAAGATGGGCCGAGAGCTGGAGCCGGCGCTGGCCGAGTTGCAGCGCTGGGCCAACCGCTGGCTCAAGGACCGCGACCGCGTCGGCGCTAGCGTCTGAGCGCCGGCGAGTCCCCCGGACGGCCGGTGCCTGAAATCCCCGGGCGCCCCTACGCGAGCGTCTGAACGCATCGATAGCTGATCTCGCGCCGCCACGCACGGGAGCGTTCTCGGACGCCTCCGCTGGCGCCGCGACCATTGAGAGCCGGCCGCCTCCGCTGGCGCGGCGGCCCTTGAGAGCCGGCCGCCTCCGCTGGCGCGGCGGCCCTTGAGAGCCGGCCGCCGGTAGAGGGGGTTGGGTCCGACACCGGCATTACGCTATAGTTGGTTACTGAAACCATCAAAGCGGTTACGGAGGTGTCGGTTATGTTCGCCGGCAACACAGCCTCGATTCCACTCACCACCCTCGCCGCCGGCCTGGATCAAAGGGCCGAGCGGGCGTTCGCGCCGGGTCGGCTGGCGCGGCTGATGGCGCGGCTTCGCAGTCGCGAGCTCGATCGCAAGCTGATCGCGGGCGCCGACCCGGGCGCCTCACCGGTGCTCGCTGCGCGCGCCGGACACCTCACGCAGCGCTCGATGCGTGTCCGTCTCGCGAACCAGCTCGACGATCTCGTCAACGGTCTCGACGCCCGGCCGGGCCGACTGATCATCCGCCCGCGGGTCGGTGCCGTACGCGCCAGCCAGGACGAGCTGCGGCAGCTCGCGGCCCGCCTGCGCGGGTTCGCCCCCGTCTACGCCGACGGCATGGCGATGCTGGCCGACCTGATAACCGATGGCACCGGCCCCGTCTACGCGACCGGCCACGGGACTACGCTCGCGGGCCGGTTGCGGACGGTGAGCGCGGCGATTGGCGGACCCGCGGCCGGCTGACGACGACCCTAGGGCGCGCCACCGGATGACCGCGGGCGCGGGCCAGCTAAGGTTCCGCGCCGTGACTCTCACCCACCCCGCGCTGACCCCCGACGACGTGATCTCGCTCGTCAGCGAGCGCGAGATCCGTTTCGTCCGCCTCTGGTTCACCGACATCCTCGGCCAGCTCAAAGCGTTCTCGATCAACGCCACCGAGCTCGCGGACGCCTTCGAGGGGGGGATGGGTTTCGACGGCTCGTCGATCACCGGCTTCAACCCCATCGAAGAGTCGGACATGATCGCGATGCCCGATCCGAGGACGTTCGCGGTGTTGCCGTGGCGCCCGGCCGAGCAGGGGGTGGCGCGGATGTTCTGCGATATCCACACGCCCGAGCAGACGCCGTATGAGGGCGATCCCCGACACGTGCTGCGCCGCGCGGTGCAGCGGGCGCAAGGCATGGGCTTTGACCACTTCTACGTCGGTCCCGAGCTCGAGTACTTCTACTTCCGCGATTCGAAATCAACCGAGGTGCTCGACGAAGGCGGATATTTCGATCTCACGACGCTCGATGCCGGGTCCGATCTGCGCCGCGAGACGGTGCTCGCGCTCGAGCAGCTCGGGATCCACACCGAGTACACCCACCACGAGGTAGGGCCCAGCCAGCACGAGATCGACATGCGCTACGCCGATGCGCTGAAGATGGCCGACGACTGCATGACGTACCGCATCACGGTCAAGGAGTACGCGATGAAGTATGGGTTGCACGCGACGTTCATGCCCAAGCCGCTGTTCGGCAAGAACGGCTCGGGCATGCACACCCATCAGTCGCTGTTCCGCGGCCAGCAGAACGCATTCTACGACCCCGACGACCAGTACTACCTGTCCGATGTGGGCAAGTCGTTCATCGCCGGTCAGCTCCGCCACGCCCGCGAGATCTGCTCGATCTTCGCCCAGTGGGTGAACTCCTACAAGCGGCTCGTGCCCGGTTACGAGGCGCCGGTGTACGCCGCCTGGTCGCGGCGCAACCGCTCCGCGCTCGTGCGGGTGCCGCTGTACCACCCGGGCAAGGAGCAGACGACGCGGGCGGAGCTGCGGTGCCCCGATCCCGCCTGCAATCCCTATCTGACGTTTGCCGTGCTGCTACAGGCGGGCCTCGAGGGGATCGAGCACGGCTACGAGCTGCCCGAGCCGATGGAGAAGAACCTCTACCACCTGTCTCCGGACGAGCGCCGGCGCCTCGGCATCGAGCAGCTCCCCGAGACGCTGGGCGAGGCGATCGAGCTGACCGCGGAATCCGAGCTAGTGCTGCGCACGCTCGGGGAGCACATGTTCAACCGGTACATCGAGATCAAGCGCCAGGAGTGGGACGACTATCGCGTCCAGGTCACACCCTGGGAGCTCGAACGGTATCTACCGGTCTTGTAGGCCGGTCCGCATGCGGACCGGCCCGCCTGGGCGCATGCGCCCAGGCGCGGGGCGCGCATGCGCGCCCCGAACACCCAGCAAAGCTCACCGCGCTGCCAGCGCCGCCGCCAGCGCGTCGGGGGCCGTGACCGGTGCCTGGCAGGCGAAGTGCTCGCACACGTAGGCGGCCGCCCGGCCATCCACCGGACCGCGCCCCTCGAGCAGCGGCACCCCGTCGCCGTCTCCGCCCGCGAGCACGAGGTGGGGACGGTACTCGCGGCGGACCACCTCGAGTAAGGGCTCCGGGTCGGGTCCGACGATCGCGACCTCGCGCACGGGCGCGAGATAGAAGTCCGCCGCCTGGAGCAGGTGGGCAAAGGCCTGCGGGTGGCGGCCCGCCATCCCGAACAGGAGGCGCAGAACGCCAACCGCCTCGCGCTCGTAGCGGCTCTCGCCCGACAGCAGCGCGAGCCTCAGCAGCGCGAACGCGGCCGCCGAGTTCCCCGACGGGATCGGGGAGTCGTCGAAATCCTTGCGCCGAGCCGCGAGCTGTTCGTGGTCGGACGCGGTGGTGAAGAAGCCGCCGGCGTGGGGATCGCCGAAGCGCTCGATCAGAGCGTCGGCGCAGCTCACCGCCTCGCGGTACCAGCGCGGATCGAACGTCGCTTCGTACAGGGTGAGGAGCGCGTCGAGCAGGAACGCCTGATCCTCGAGGTATCCGTTGAGGCGACCGCGCCCGTTCTTCCACGTCCGCAGCAGCCGGCCATCGGCGTCGCGCAGCTCGTTGAGCACAAAAGACGCGCAGTCGACGGCGGCCTCGAGGTAGTCGTCGCGACCGAGCACGGCGCCGGCCTCGGCGAGGGCCGAGATCATCAGGGCGTTCCAACCGGACAGGCGCTTGTCATCGAGGCCCGGGCGGACGCGCCCCGCGCGCACCTCGAGCAACCGCGAGCGGATCTCGGGCAGGGAATCGGGCACCGGCCCGCGGCCTTCGAGCACGTTGTGCCCGGCCTCGAAATTGCCCCGTTCGGTGGCGCCGAAGTACGCGACGGCCTCGTCGGCCAGCGGCCCGAGCGCGTCGCGCAGCTCGGCGACCGTCCATACGTAGAACTTGCCTTCGACCCCCTCGGAGTCGGCGTCCAACGCGGAATAGAAACCGCCCTCGGGACCGCGCATCTCGCGGATCGTCCAGTCGAGGGTCTCGCAGCAAACGCGACGCAGTCGCTCCGCGCCCGAGACTTGCCATCCGTGCAGATAGGCGCGCGCGAGGAGCGCGTTGTCGTAGAGCATCTTCTCGAAGTGGGGAACCGTCCAGGTCGCGTCGACGCTGTAGCGCGAGAACCCGCCGCCGATCTGGTCGTAGATGCCGCCTCGCGCCATCGCCTCGAGCGTTCCGAGCGCCATCTCGCGCTCGCCCAGGGCCAGAAGCAGCTCGATGGCGGAAGCGGGCGGGAACTTCGGCGCGCCCCCGAAGCCGCCATACGACGGGTCGTAGGACGCCCGCAGCGCCTCGATTGCGCCGCGGACAGGAGCGGCCGTGATCGGCTCGAGCGACGGCTCTAGCCGGCCGCTGGCGTTCAGCGCCTGGACGAGCTGGCCGGCCTGTTGGGTGACCTGCTCGCGCCGCTCCGACCACGCGTCGGCGACGCCCACGAGTACCATCCGCCAGCTCGGCATCCCCCGGCGGGACTCCGGGGGGAAATACGTGCCGGCGTAGAACGGCGCGCCGTCCGGGGTCAGGAAGGTGTTGAGCGGCCAGCCGCCATGACCGGTCAGCCCCTGGCAGACCTCCATACAGATCGCATCGATGTCGGGCCGCTCCTCGCGGTCGACCTTGATCGACACGAACCGCTCGTTCATCAGGGCCGCCGTCTCGGGGTCCTCGAACGATTCGCGCTCCATGACGTGGCACCAATGGCAGGCCGAATAGCCGATCGACACGAGCAGCGGCCGGTCGAGCTCGCGGGCGCGCGCCAGCGCCTCGTCTCCCCACGGGTACCAGTCGACCGGGTTGTCCTTGTGTTGGAGGAGGTAGGGCGAACTCTCGCCGGCGAGACGGTTGGACACGTCACTGAGGCTACTCGGCGGCGAGCGACCAATACGCTTCCGTGACTGTCGAAGAGGAAGGGAGATTCTGTGTCCGCACATCGCGAGACGATCACCTCGCCCGACGCGCCCGACGCGATCGGTCCGTACGTACAAGCCATCCGGACCGGCGGACTGTTGTTCTGCTCGGGTCAGATCCCGCTCGACCCGCGGACGGGCGACCTCGTCGGGGGGAGCGCGGCCGATCAGGCCGGGCGCTGCCTGGAGAACCTGGCCGCCGTCTGCGCGGCCGCGGGCGCGACGCTCGGCGACGCGGTTCGCCTTACGATCTACACCACGGAGATGTCCTCGTTCGCCGCCGTCAACGAGGTTTACGGTTCGTTCTTCGAGCGCGACCCACCCGCACGGGTGACGATCGGCGTGGCCGAGCTGCCGCGCGGCGCCAAGGTGGAGATCGACGCGGTGGTGGCGATCCCGGAGTGACGCGGTGACCCGCCGACCGTGCCGGGCGGCCTACGCTTGCGGGGCGGCCGGGGCGGCCGGGGCGGCCGGGGCGGCCGGGGCGGCCTACGCCGCGGCGCGGCAGTTGCGGTAGTCGCGGGCCCGGACCACCAGGGCGCTGATCACACGACTGCGCTGGTCGGCCTCCGGGTGCCACTGGACGCCGAGCAGGAACCGGCAGCCGGGAGCCTCAATCGCCTCGGGCAGGTCATCGATCACCGACCGGCCGGTCACCTCGAGGCCGGCCCCGATCCGCTCGACTCCTTGATGGTGGTGGGAGTTCGTCCCGTGCAGCGTCTCTCCGGCCGCCAGCGCGGCCAGCGATCCGGCGGTCAAGCGCACATCGTGGTCGGAGCCGTCAAACGTGCCCGGCTGCGGCAGGTGCTCCTCGTGGCCGACGAGGTCGGGGAGATGCTGCTGGAGGGTTCCGCCGCGCGCCACGTTGATCAGCTGCATTCCCCGGCAGATCCCGAGCAGCGGCATGTCGCGGTCGATCGCGCCGCGCGCCAGCGCGAGTTCGGTCCGGTCGCGCTCGGGCACGGTGCCGTTGGTGTGCGGATGCGGCGACGCGCCGTAGGCGCTCGGGTCGATGTCCGAGCCGCCGGGCAGGATCAGCCCGTCGAGCAGCTCGAGCAGCTCGTCGGGGTCCCGATCGAGGTCCGGGTCGGGCGGGATCATCAGCGCTAGGGCTCCGGCGCGCTGAATCGCGGTCACGTACTCAATCGGCAACAGGGCTGCGACGCGGTCCCAGACCCCCCACTGGGCTTGGTGCAGGCCGATCGTTATCCCGACGACAGGTCGCGTATCGCTCATCCGCGACTAGCCTAGCGGCGGGCTTACGACCCGGCGCCGTCGCGCAGGAGGGCGCGACGGACCTTGCCGCTTGCCGTCTTGGGCAGGTCGGGCGCGAAGTCGACAATCCGGGGGTACTTGTACGGGGCGGTTTCACGCTTGACGTGCTCTTGGAGGTCGGCGGCGAGCTCGCGGCTGGGGACGAAGCCGTCGCGGAGCACGACCACCGCGCGGACGACCGCGCCCCGCTCGTCGTCAGGGGCCGCGACCACGGCCGCCTCCGCCACGGCCTGGTGGGCGACCAGCGCCGACTCGACCTCAAACGGGCCGATCCGGTAACCGGCGGAGATGATCAGGTCATCGGTACGCCCCTCGAAGTACAGGTAACCGTCCTCGTCCTGCTGGACGCGATCGCCGGTCCGCCACGGTGTGCCCATCGGCGCCGGGCCGCCGTGGAGGTAGCCGACGAAGAAGGTCGGGTCGGTGCGCGGATCCTCGAGGACCAGCTCCCCGTCGACGATCTTGAGATCGACCCCGGGTAGCGGCAGGCCCATCGAGCCGGGATGGACCGGTTGGCCGATCGGGTTGGCGGTCAGCTGGCCGGTCTCGGTTTGACCGTAACCGTCCCTGATCTCCAGCCCCAATCCGTCGCTGAAGGCCCTGATCACCTCGGGATTCAGCGCCTCTCCGGCGGCCACCAGGGAGCGCAATGAGGGAATCGGACTCAGCGTCTGCCGCTTGGCGATCACGCGGTACTCGGTCGGGGCCATGCACAGCACGTTGACCTGCTCGGCGGCGAGCAGCTCGAGGCGCTGGGCGGCGTCGAAGCGGGCATCGTGGACGAGCGCTGCCGCGCCCTTGATCCACGGTGCGATGAACGCGTTGCGAGCCGACTTCGACCAGCCGCTGGCCGCCGTGCACCACACCAGGTCTCCGGGGCGCGCGTCGAGCCAGTGTCCAGATTGAAGATGCTGGCCGGGGAGATAGCGCTGGCCGTGCACGATCGCCTTCGGTTCACCCGTGGTACCGCTGGTGAACGTGATCAGACACGGGTCCTCGGACTCGAGCTCGACGGGAGGTGCGGGCGCCGGCGCGTAGATCGCCTCGTCGGGGATCGTGAGCACCGGGCAGGCGGGTCGGGCGCCGTCCAGCTCGCTCGAGTTGCGCTCGTGGGCGATGATCAGCTTCGGCTCCGCGATCTCCAGGCGAAGCCGGAGGTCATTGGCGCGGAGCTGCTCGTTGCAGGGCAGGACGGTGGCGCCGATGCGAAAGCACGCCACCATCGCGAGGACCCATTCGGGCCGGTTGCCGATCACCGTCATCACGACATCGCCCGGGCGGATACCGTGGTTGGCGAGCGTCCCGGCGAGACGGGCGCTGCGGTCGGAGACCTCGCCGAAGGACCACTCGCGGCGGGCTCCGTCGCGGGACAGCTCCACGATCGCCCTTCGATCAGGGGGGGCGGCATCGACGACGTCTCGCGCGAAATTCATGGGGGCGGGAGTGTAAGAGGTCAGTCTGGGGGTGGGCCGGGGAGCGGTCGGGCGGTGGCGCGGGCCTCGGGGCCCGATGGGGGCGGTTGGTAGGCTGTCTGTCGATGGGCCTCATGTACGGCAACGGGCCGCTGAGCAAGAAACCGGCCGGCACGTTCAACTTCGAGCCGCCGCCGCCGGGCCGGGCGCTGTACCTCGAGCCGACACCGAAGCGGATTCGCGTCGAGGTGGGCGGCGAGACGATCGCCGACAGCCGGCGCGCGATGCTGCTCCACGAGTCGGGCCTGCAGCCGATCTATTACTTCCCGCCCGACGACGTCCGCGTCGACGTGCTCGAGCCGTCGGACCGCCACACTCACTGCCCCAAGAAGGGCGACGCCTCCTACCACACGATCCGGGTCGGGGATCGGGTGGTAGAGCACGGCGCGTGGTACTACCCGGACCCGCTGCCCGATGCCCCACCGATCAAGGACTTGGTCGCGTTCTACTGGGACCGGATGGATCGGTGGTTCGAGGAGGACGAGGAGGTGGTCGTCCACGCCCGCGACCCGTACCACCGAATCGACGTGTTGCGGACCGATCGGCATATCCGGATCTCGCTCGACGGCGAGGTGCTGGCCGAGACCGACCGGGCATTGGCGCTGTTCGAATCGAACCTACCACCGCGTTGGTACCTCCCGATCGACGACGTCGTGGCTGGACTCGAGCCGACCGACACGGTGACGCGTTGTCCGTACAAGGGGACGGCCAGCTATTACTCGGTGAACGGCGCTAAGGATCTGGTCTGGTACTACCCGGAGCCGCTTGCCGAGGTGGGACGGATCGCCGGGTTGGTGTGCTTCTTCAACGAGAAGGTCGACATCGAGCTCGACGGCGAGCTGCAGGAACGGCCCGACACGCCTTGGCGTCGCGCCGTCCGCTCCGAGGCGAAGGCGACGGCTTCCTAGCCGTACAGGCCCAGCTGGGCGCGGCGCATTTCCAGGGTCGCGTTGAGGCGGGTGAATTCGCGGTCCGAGTCCGCGTGGATGCGCGTCCAGGTGATGCGAACCGTTCCGAAGCCCCAGGACGCGGTGTCGGCATCGCGGTCGCGGTCGGACTCGAATGAGATCGGGGTTCGATGGGCCGGCCAGCCGTCGAGCTCGACGATCAGCTTCTCGGGCACGAACAGCGCGTCGACGGTGTAGGGGCCGACCGGCGCGGACATCACCGGTTGGGGGAGACCGTAGTGAACGCACCAGCCGGGAAAGTTGTCCTCCCAGTCGGCGCGCGTCAGGCCGCCGCCCATGAACGTGATCAGGCGGACGGTGGCGGGGTGGTCGGGGTGGCGCTCGAGCAGCTCGAGGAGCTGAGATTCGGGCAGGTGCTTCGCGAACAGGCCGTCCTTGACGGCCCGCCTCAGGGCGGGGTCGTCGAGTCGCGGGGCGATGTCCCAGAGCGTGCGCGGCGGGGTGGTGGTTCTAATCCCGTAGTGAGTCGTCAGATCGCGGAGGATGAGGTTGCGCGGGCGGTGGACGGTGATTCCCTTGGGGCGGCGGTCCTTGGGGACGCTGACTTCGAGTGGGGTGTCCCACCGCTTCCAGAAGCCCCACAACGCCATCGCCGAGCTGTGGCTGAGGGCGGCGCCGGCGCCGCAGGCGAGCACCGCGGCGCTGGCGCGTTCGAGCGGACCCTTCGGTGGGCGGCCGACGGCGTACACGCAGAAGTGGACGCGGTACAGGCGGCCTGTTTTCGCCCGATGCCAGATCGCGTCGCGGCTGAGCCCGAGGGCGAGCAGCTGCGCCTGCGTCACATTGCCGTGCTGGCGGTGAGCGACGGTCGCGATTGCTTCGTCGATGGGGATCCGTCGGGCTATATCTGACTGAGCCCCCACACCCGGCTGTCTCGCCCCCCTGCGAGGCGAGGTGTGACAAAGATTTGACTATCCTCGTCTACTCGATGGCCCTGGCCTCGCCATATATCGACAGGACGGACGAGCAGAAGGCGATCTGCGAGATGGTGCGCCAGTTCGCCGACGAGCAGATCCTCCCCAACGCCGAGCACTACGACCACGAGGACACGTTCCCGGCGCCGATCGTCGAGCAGATGAAGGAGCTCGGGCTGTTTGGGGTGACGATTCCCGAGGAGTACGGCGGGATGGGGCTCGACCTGACGACCTACGCGATGATCGTCGAGGAGCTCAGCCGCGGGTGGATCAGCATCTCCGGCATCGTCAACACCCATTTCATCGGCTCCTACCTGCTGATGAAGTTCGGCACCGACGAGCAGAAGCAGAACTACCTGCCGCGGATGGCGACGGGCGAGATCCGCGCTGCCTTCAGCCTGAGCGAGCCCGAGCTCGGCTCCGACGTGGCGGCGATCAAGACCGCGGCGCGCAAGACCGACGACGAGACCTACGAGATCAACGGCACCAAGATGTGGGTCACCAACGGACTGCTGTCGAGCATCGTGTTCGTGCTCGTCCGCACCGATCCGAACGTCGAGCCCAAGCATCGCGGTCTGACCTGCTTCATCGCCGAGAAGGAGCCGGGCGTGTCCGAGAACACCGGCGCTTATGAGGGCTTCAACGTCCCGCCGAAGATCAAGAAGCTCGGCTACAAGGGCGTCGAGTCGACCGAGCTGGTGTTCGACGGCTACAAATGCCCCGCCGATCACATCCTGGGCGGCGAGGAAGCGGGATTGAACAAGGGCTTTCCGCAGATGATGGACGCGCTCGAGGTCGGGCGGGTCAACGTGGCCGCCCGCGGGGTGGGCATCGCGCAAAGAGCCCTGGAGCTCGCGCTCAAGTACTCACAGGAGAGAAAGGCGTTCGGCAAGCCGATCGCCGAGCACCAGGCGATCCAGTTCAAGCTCGCCGACATGGCCACTCAGGTCGACGCGGCGCGGCTGCTGACGATGCGCGCGGCGCGGCTCAAGGACGCCGGCGAGCGCAGCGACCTCGAGGCGGGGATGGCCAAGCTGTTCGCCTCCGAGGCCGGCCGCTTCTGCGTCGAGGAGTCGTTCCGGATCCACGGCGGCTACGGCTATTCCAAGGAGTACGAGATCGAGCGTCTCTACCGCGACGCGCCGCTGCTGCTGATCGGCGAGGGGACGTCGGAGATCCAGCGGATGGTCATCGGCCGCAAGCTGCTGCAGCGGAACAAGATCTAGGCCGCGCGGCGAGCTATCCGCCCAGGTATCGGCGGCCACGGGCTGCGCGATTCCGAAATGCGACATTTGTCCTCCGCGACAGCTTTACCTTTCCTTTAGCATCCCTACCAAATAGGGCGGGCTTCGGTCCCGGGATACGGAGGTAGTCATGGGACGGACTGGGCGACGGTGGCGTATCGGCGTGGCGCTGTGCGCGATGGGGGCGGTCATGAGCATCGGGGCGACGGCGAGCGCCGCGACGCTAACTGTCAACACGACCGGTGATAACGGCTTCGGTGGCGGCGACGGCGGCAAGTGCACGCTGCGCGACGCGATCTTCGCCGTCGAGTCACCCGGTACCTCCACGACCTGTGGCGTGGCCGATACCGGGGCGAACACGATCGTGCTCGGCGCCCACACCTACACCTTGAATGACAACCTGATCCTCGGAATTCCTCCGCCGACGGGATGCCTCCAGGGGGGTTCTAGTCCCAGCAGCAGCAATGGCCGGGGCAATCTCTTTATTTCCGGAACCGTGCAGAACTTGACCATCAAGGGCGCCGGCACCAGCGCCACGGTGATCGACGCCTGTCGCCTGGCCGACCGCGCGCTCAACATCCAGACCGGCGCTTCGGTGACGGTGCGCGATCTCACGATCACCAACGGCCGAGCTCCGGACGGTAAGCCGGGGCAGGGCGCCGGCAACAGTGGCGATAACGGAGGAGAGGGCGGCGCGATCTTCAACGACGGCACGCTCACGCTCAACCACGTCACGGTCAGCAACAGCCAGGCCGGTGGAGGCGGGTTTGGCGAGCCCGGAACCGGGACATCGAGCGGTTCGGGGGGCTTCGGCGGCTTGGGCGGTAACGGTGGTGGCATCTTCAACGACACGGGCGCCACCCTGAACCTGGTCGACTCCACGGTGAGCGGCAACTCGGCCGGCGCCGGTGGCGCCGGGGGCGCGGGGGAGACTGGCGGGACGGGCGGCGGTGGCAACGGCGGCAGTGGCGACGACGGCGGGAACGGTGGCGGCATCGACAGTCTCGGTGGCCTGTCCATCTCCGGCTCGACGATCAGCGGCAACCAGGCGGGCGTCGGTGGCGATGGCGCCCAAGGCGGCACGGGCACCACCATGGACGGCGGGACTGGAGGCTCGGGTGGCCACGGCGGCGCCGGCGGTGGTGTGGCAGCCGAGTCAGGCTCCTCGTCGATTACGAACAGCACGATCACGGGCAACGTCTCCGGCGGCGGGGGCCTCAGCGCGGTCGGCGGCGACGGTCCGGGGGGCGACATCGTCATCGGCGGCAACGGCGGCGACGGGGGGACCGGCGGCATCGGCGGCGGTCTGTTCCTGGTCGATCTCAACGGGTCCTCGGTTCTGAACGCGACCGTCGCGAACAACACCGTTGGCAAGGGCCAGCCCGGCGCCCCTGCGGTGGACTTCGCCAGCCCGGGGACCGCGGGCGCGAATGGCTTCGGTAGTGGCGCCTTCGTGAACGTGCATACCCAGATTCACAACTACGCGCCGACCACGTTCACGAACACGTTGTTCGTCGGGACCGGCGAGGGGATCTGCGCTACCAATCCTCTGGAAACGATCGCCAACACGTTCATCGACGGCGGACACAACCTCGCGTTCGCGCCGCCGGCGATCGGCCCGCTCCCGCCGGCCAACAAACGCTGCCCGAGCACGTTCGCCGACGGGAATCCCAAGCTGGGCCCGCTGCAGAACAACCTCGGGCCGACGTTGACCATGGACCTGGGCCCCGGCAGCGCGGCGATCAACCAGATTCCCCCGGGCTCGGATTGCCCGGCGACCGATCAGCGGGGCTTCAAGCGGCCGAGTGGGCCCGAGTGCGATATCGGCGCTTACGAGGTGACGCCGCCGGCGGTCAGCGCGGCGGGAGCCACGGCGGTCACGACCACGGTCGCGACGATTCACGGCAAGGTGACGGCGAACCAGGTTCACGCCACGGTCCGCTTCCAGTTCGGCAAGACGACGGCCTACGGCTCCCAGACCACGGTCCAGACCGCCGGCGGCGCCACGGCGGTGGCGATCGCGGCTCATCTGACCGGTCTGATGCCCGGCAAGAAGTACCACTATCGCGTGGTCGCGACGTCGAGCGATGGCACGTCGAAGAGCGCGGATGCGACGTTTACGACGAAGGCGCTGGTGATCAGTGGGTTGAAGATCACCCCGACCCAGTTCCAGCCGGGCAAGCCGGGCGCGACGATCAAGTACAGCGATTCGGCGGCGGCGAAGACGACGTTCGAAATCCTCAGCGTGCAGCCGGGGATCAAGCAGGGCGGGAAGTGCGTCAGGCCGACCAAGTCGCAGAAGGGCAAGGCGTGCACGCGGCTGGTGAAGGTTGCCTCCTTCGTCCACACCGACAAGCAGGGGAAGGACAGCGTCCAGTTCAGCGGCGTGGTCAACAACCACGCGCTGACGCCAGGCGGCTACCGCCTCGAGGCGACGCCACAGCTGAATGGTGCGACCGGCAAGACGGTGAGTGTGGCGTTCAAAGTGACCTAATTTGGCCCGCCGGCGGAGCAGGGCTCAACTCCTGGACTAGCATTCCCATCGCAAATCAGGGGGACTTCGGTCCTGGGCGGTCTGGAGGTTGAGATGGGACGCATCAGCCTGAACGGGGGACCTCGGGTCGCGTCGTGCGCGATCGTCGTGCTCTTGTGTATCGGTGTGGCGAGCGCGCGGGCCGCGACGCTGACCGTCAACACGACGGTCGACGAGACGACCTCGAGCGCCGGGGTGTGCTCGTTGCGCGAGGCGATCAGCGCCGTGAACACGCCGGGGACGGCGACCACGTGCGGGACGGCGAGCACGAGCGGAAACACGATCCTGCTCGGCGCCCGCACCTACCCGCTGACGCTCGGTGTTCCGGCGGTGGGCGGCGGAACGCCGCCCCCGGGGTGCACCGCGGGCGGCGCCCACACGGACGACAACACGGCCGGCGACCTGACCGTGTTCGGCACCGTCCGGAACCTCACGATCGAGGGCGCGGGCACCACCGCGAGTGTGATCGATGCCTGCAAGCTGGGCGACCGCGCGCTCAACATCCTCGCGGGCGCCAAGGCGGTGACGGTGCGCGACCTGACGATCGAGGATGGCCGGGCGGTCAAGGGAAAGGGCGGGGGCACGATCAGGCTCAGCGGCGCGTCGGGTAACCCCGGTGGGCCGGGCGACAACGGAGGGGGAATGCTCAACTCCGGTTCGCTGACGCTGATGGCGGTGGAGGTGACCGGCAACGAAGCCGGTCAGGGCGGGAACGGCGGCAGTGGTCATGCCGGGACCGGCGGTACTGCGGGCGGCAATGGCGGCGACGCTGGGGCCGGCGGCGAGGGTGGCGGCATCTACAACGACACTACGGGCAGCCTGACGCTGATCGACTCGACGGTGGCCGGCAACACCGCCGGCGTCGGCGGTAGCGGCGGCGGTGGCGGCAAGAGCGACGAGGCCAACGGCGGCAGCGGCGGGAGCGGCGGTGCCGGCGGCGACGGTGGCGGCGTTGAGAGCGTCGGTCAGCTGACCGTGACCGACAGCACGATCAGCGCCAACGGCGCGGGCGGCGGCGGCACGGCCGGCGCGGGTAACGCCGCCGGCACCGCCGGGACCGGCGGCGGCGGTGGCAACGGCGGCGCCGGTGGCGCCGGCGGCGGCATCGCCGCCGAGGGGGGGTCGTTGGCGATCACGAACAGCACTATCGAGGGCAACGTGGCCGGGACCGCCACGCCGGGTGCGCCCGCCGGCGATGGCCCGACGGACGGGGTCGGTGGCGTCGGCGGGAGCGGCGGCGACGGCGGCGACGGCGGCGGGCTGCTCCTGGAGGCGCTCAGCTCATCGACGGTCCTGAACGCCACCGTGGCCGGAAACGCCGTGGGCAGTGGCGAGGCGGCAGCGGCCGACGGCAATCCGGCGCCGACTGAGACCGGGAGCGCCGGCAGCGACGGCATCGGCGGCGGCGCGTTCGTGGCGCCGACCGCGCCGACGACGTTCACGAACACGCTGCTGGCCTCCAACGGATCGGTTGGTAACTGCGCCACGGTTGCGATGACGCCGATCACCGGCGTGTTCACCGACGGCGGGCACAACATCGATTACGCGACGCCTCCGACTACCACACTGCCCGCCAATCAACTGTGCCCGACCACCTTCGGCCGCGGGAACCCAGAGCTGGGTCCGCTCCAGAACAACCTCGGCCCGACACCCACGATGGCCCTCGGCGCCGGCAGCGCGGCGATCAACCAGATTCCCCCGGGCTCGGATTGCCCCGCCACCGATCAGCGGGGCTTCAAGCGGCCGAGTGGGCCCGAGTGCGATATCGGCGCTTACGAGGTGACGCCGCCGGCGATCAGCGCCGAGCCCGCCACGGCGATCACGACCACGGCCGCGACGATTCACGGCGAGGTGACGGCGAACCAGGTTCACGCCACGGTTCGGTTCCAGTTCGGCAAGACGACGGCCTACGGCTCTCAGACCGCGATCCAGACGGTCGGCGGCGCCACGGCGGTGGCGATCGCCGCCCACCTGACGGGGCTGAAGCCGCACACGGACTACCACTACCGTCTGCTGGCGAGCTCGAGCGACGGCACTTCGAAGAGCGCCGACGCCACGTTCACCACGCAGGCGGTGCCTCCCGTCATCACAGGGCTGAAGATCACCCCGGCACAGTTCAAGACGGGCAAGCCGGGCGCGGCGATCAAATACAGCGATTCGGGGGCAGCGAAGACGACGTTCGAAATCCTCAGCGTGGAGCCGGGGATCAAGCAGGGTGAAAAGTGCGTCAGGCCCGGCAAGTCGCAGAAGGGCAAGGCGTGCACCCGGCTGGTGAAGGTCGCCTCCTTCGTCCACACCGACACGAAGGGGAAGGACAGCGTCCACTTCAGCGGCGCGATCGGCAAGCGCGTGCTGGCGCCGGGTCGCTACTACCTCGAGGCCACACCCCAACTGAACGGCGCCACCGGCAAGACCGTCACGGTGGGGTTCAAGATCATGGCCAAACCGTGAGCGTGATGGGCGAGGGGCGGGCCCACGGCCGGGGCGGTGATCGCCGTCCGGGGATCGCGGTGGGGTTGCGACCAGGGCTTGATAGAGCTCCTCGTCGCTCATCCCCGCGGTTTGCCGCTGGGCTTCTTTGAGGGCCTCGAGCTCGTCGTCCTGGAGCTCAAACCCGGCGGCCTTGCCCGCCGCTTCCGGATCCTGCCGCGCCTCGGCGCGGAACTCAGCCGTCCAGTTGCTTAGACTCAGGTCCCTGCCCGCCGGACAGGACACCAAATCGCTGATCGAGACCGCTGTGAAGCGGTTTCTCGACGAAGTGCCGGCGCTGCAGCCGCTGAAGCTGGTGGCCGGGCTGGAGTTGCGCGGGCGTGGTGACATACAGCTCTACCGGGTCGAGCTGCCGGGGCCGAAGGTGACCAAGGACATCGCGGCCGATGCCAAGGTCCACCTGTCGGTGCCGCGCTCGAACTTCAACGCGCTCGCCACCAAGGGCCACGTGCAGGACTGGCGGGAGGCGTTCGCCCACGGGGACGCGAAGGCGACCGGCGTCGAACAGGTGATGAAGCTGATCGTCAACGTGGTCGAGCGCCAGGAGGAGCGCTCGCGCACCCGCCGAGCGCGCCGCTAACGACTCGCCACGAGTTCCTCGGCCTCGGTCAGCTGGCGCTCGACCAAGGCCAGACCCGCATCCCAAAAGCCTGGATCGGCGAGGTCGATGCCGATGATCGCGCCGAGTTCCTCGGGGCTGCGTGAGCCGCCCTCGGCCAGCAGTTCGAGGTAACGGGGAACGAACGGCTCGCCTTCCTCGAGGTAGCGGCTGTAGGCGGACAGCGCGAGCAACTGACCGTAAGCGTAGGCGTAGACATAGCCCGGGGTGTTGATGAAGTGGGGCACGTAGGACCACCACATGCGGTAGCCCTCGGTGATCTCGACAGAGTCACCGAACAGCTCACGCTGGGTCTCGACCCAGGCTTCGTTGATGCGGTCGACCGACAGCTCGCCCTCGGCCCGCCGGCGCGTGTGGACAAGGTGCTCAAAGCGGTTCATCGCCATCTGACGAAACACGGTGGCGATCGCGCTGTCGATCCGCTCGGCCAGAAGGCTCAACCGCTGTTCGTCGTTCTTGGCCGACTCGAGCAGGCGTCCGAAGACCAGCGCCTCCCCGAACACCGACGCCGTTTCGGCGAGGGTCAGCGGCGTCGACTGGTGGTAGATGCCCTGCGGCTGGGCCAGCGCGGCGTGCAAGCCGTGGCCGAGCTCGTGGGCCATGGTCAGCACGTCGCGACGCCGCGCGGTGAAGTTGAGCAGGACGTAAGGGTGGACACTCGGCACCGTGTAGGCGCAGAACGCGCCGCCGCGCTTGTGCGGACGGACGGGAGCGTCGACCCAGTGCTCTTCGAAGAACCGGCGGGTCACCCGCCCGGCCTCGATCGAGAACGTGTCGTAAGTCTCGAGCACGAGGTCGCGGGCCTGCGCATAGGAGAACGTGACGTCCTCGGGCACCACTGGGGCTGCGCGATCGTAATCGGCCAGGCGATCGACGCCGAGCAGATTGGCCTTGAGCAGGTACCAGCGCTGGGGAATGTCAAAGCGGCTGCGTACCGCCTCGATCAACGCCATCACCGATTCGTCGGAGGCCTCGTTGGCCAGGTTGCGGCTGGCCAGCCAGTGCGGGAAGTGGCGCAGCCGGTCCTCGACCGACTTGTCGTGGACGAGCGTGTTGTAGATGAACGCGCGCGTGCGGATCCCGGGCTCGAGGGCCTCCGAGACGGCCTCCGCGGCCTGCCGGCGCACGTCGCGCTCGGGCGCTTGGAGGCGGCTGAGCGCGACGTCGAGCGTCAACTCCTCGCTGTCGAGGTTGACTCGCATCGCCGCCATCAGCTCGCCGAACAGGCGACCCCAGGCGCTCTGGCTCGAGATCGACTTCTCGGCCAGAATCTTCTCCTCTGGCTCGCTCAGCAGGTGAGGTCGGTAGCGGCGGGCGCTGCGCAGATAGTGGCGGCAGAAGTCGAGGCCCGGCGATTGCAGCAGCTGCTCGGCTTGGGCGTCCTCGATCGCCGCCCACTCGAGCTCGAAGAACAGCAGCTGGGTCTCGATCGCGGTGGCGCGCTCCTGGACCAGCTGGAGCAGCGCCCCTCGCGCGGGATCGGCGCTATCGGTGGCGAATTGGAGCGACGCGTAAGACCCCGCGCGGCCGATCAGGTCGTTGATCTCGGCGAGCTGGCGCATCGCGGTCTCGAGCTCGGCGGCGTCGAGCTCGGCCACCCGGCCGGGATAGCGCTCGGCGACCAGGCTCGCGAGCTCGTCGGCCCGATCGAGTAGGTGGTCGACACCCGGCGTGCCGGGCTCTTCGAGGAGCAACGGACGCAGGTTCCACTCGGCGCCCAGCAGGTCGGGATCAGCCAGCAGATCAGCGGTCGTAGACATAAGAGTGAGCTTAGCTACGGATGCCGGCCGCGGCGGTCACGGAACACCACCGGACCGATGTTCGCGTTGACGTGCATCGCCGCCCAGCAGGCCGATCCGGAGTGACAGTTCTCGAGCGCGACGAGGTCGGCGTGGAGCTGCTGGAGCTGGGCGGCGGACAGCGACCCGGCCAGGTTGTAGAGCTCGAACGGATCGTTGCGGAGGTCGTAGAACTCGCGCTCGCCGTCGACGTACTCGACGTAAAGGAAGTTGTGCGTCCGGATCGCCTCGTACGAAGGCGGGTTGGCGCTCACCGCTGTCTGGGCGTCGGGGTCGTTGGCGTTCGGTTCGGGGTGGTGGTGCTCGACGAGGATCGCGTTGCGCCAGTCGATGGGGAGCACGCCGTGGATCAGCGGGAGCAGACTGGTTCCGTCGCTGGGTAGCGTCGTGCCCCCGATCGCGGTGAAGGTCTTGGCCAGGTCGATGTTCTCGGCCATCGCACCGTCCGTGGTCCCGGCGGGTACACCGGGGCCGGTCACGATCAGCGGCACGTGGATGTCCGTGTCAAACGCCGTGAGCTTGCCCGGCATCAGCCGGTACTCACCGGTATGCAGGCCGTTGTCGGAGCTGAACACGATGTAGGTGTTGCGGGAGACGCCGGCGGTGACGAGCGCCTGCTCGATCAGCCCGATCATCCGGTCGACGGCCTGGACGGACTGGACCCGCAGCCGAAACACCTTGTTGATGTAGGCGATCTGCTTGCTGGTCAACGGTTTGTGGTTCGCCAGCCACCGCGGCGCATTGACCGGCAGCACATTGAAGCTGGGGGGCTCCGGCGCGGTCAGGCCCGGGAACGAGTGCGCGTCGCGTGGGGCCGGGACGTACGGGAAATGGGGCGCGAACGTCGCCAGCTCGAGGAAGAAGGGCTTGCCCATCTGGGCCGACTGCTCGATGAAATTGACGCCCTTGTTGGCGAGAACATCGGTCAGGTAATCGGCGGGGCGATGGCCGTAGTACTGGAGCGTGCCGTCGTCGTTGAGCCAGTAATTGAATTCCGGATAGCCCCAGCCGACCACGTCCCATTCGCTCCACCCCGGAGGGATGTAGGTGCGCGGTAGCCCGGCAACCGACTCCTGCAAATAGCCGTTGAGGTACTTGCCCATCATGGCCGTCCGGTAGCCCGCCTGCTGCAGCGCCAGATTGAACGTGTCGTCCTCGTCGCCGGCCTTCATGAAGGCCCGGTAGCCGCCGTGTCGACCGGTGTTGCCGAGGACGTCGGTGTCATGTGGGAAGTTGCCGGTGAAGATCGACGAACGCGACGGGCAGCAGAGCGAATCCGAGACGTAGTAGTTGCTGAACGTGAGCCCCTGCTGTTGCATCGCCTCGAGGTTGGGCATGTAGGGGAGCAGGTCCATCGACAGGTCGTCGGTGAGCACGAAGACGATGTTCGGCGAGGATGCGGCGGCGTGGGGCTGGGCCGAGGAATGGCCGATGCGTCGGGCTCCCGCGGTCTGGAGGCCGGCGATCAGACCGGCCGCGATCCCGACGACGAGCAGGGCCAGCAGCCAGGCTGGACGTCGACGCGGGCTGAGGGCACGAAACAGCGACACAGTGGCTCCGATTCAGTTGTGATTCGGTTGCAGCGCTTCGGTTGCGGCGCCGGACGGCGAGCCGCGAGCAAAACGGATCCCCAGTACTCCGCTCCGCGATCAGCAAGTCCCGCGGGGCAAGTGTAGGGATTGCTCAGCGCAAGCGAATCAGTACGGGCTGCTCGGTGCTCAGGCGGGACAGGTGTCGGGGTCAAGCGGCCCGGTCAGCTTGAAGACCGAGATTTGCTGCCCGAGAGCATGGCTGCTGTAGACGAGGTGGGCGGCGGGGTCGGTGGCGGTCCAGTCGCCCTCGGGCGAGAACTCGAGCGCGTCGGGCCGCCACGGGTCACGGGCCGGCGTGGTCACGAGGTAGTCAAAGCCGCCCGCGTTGACGGCCTCCCGCCACTCCCGGCAGCTGGTGATCGGCGTGAACGAGCCGTGGGGGCCGTGGTGCCCGACGTACTGGAGGCGGTTGGAGTCATCGAGCCCGTCCAGCGGATAGGAGAAGAACCCCCCGTAGGTACCGACGATGCCGACGCGGGCGTTGTGGATGCCCCGAAACAGTCCCCAGACGGGCGACAGATGCGACACGCCGGGCCCGAACACGAACCGGCCGCGGAGATAGTGGCGCTGCCCCACGTAGCCGGCGGCCGCGCCGGCGAGGAGCAGCACCGCCGCGGCCCCCACGGCGAACGCTGCTGACACCCGGCGGCGTAAACCGCGGGGGCGCAGCAGTAGGAGGGCAACCGCGCCGATCGCGAGCACGCCGATGGCGATCGCGCCCGGTACGTAAGGTCCGGGCCACAGCCTCGCCTCGGCCAGCGTGACCGCGGTGACGATCGCCAGCCCGCCCACGACAGCCGCCGAGGCTTGCGCGCCGCGCAGTACGGGGGCCAACGGGAAGATCGCCAGCGCGAGCGTCAGCGCCGGCGCGGAGTAGCGGAGGTTGAACGCGAAGCCGGTCGGGTCGCCGGCAGGGCCGGCCGCCGACTCGGGCGTGATCACGTAGGCCGCCAGCGAGGCCAGCGCCACGAACCCGAGCATCCTCACCGTGCGGTCGCCCCGGGCCCCCACGGCCTCAGGCGTGGGAGCGGGCAGCAGACAGAGCAGCGGACCGATCACCGCGGCCGCCAGCAGGACCGGCCACCACGGCCCCAGCCCGCTGTCCAGACCGGGCCTGACGAAGGCGCCGTAGAAGTGGCCGTCGGTCAGGTAGTGCGCGATCGAGTAGCCGGTGTCCTGCTGGAGCGGCGGGGCGGGCGCAGCCAGCCCGGGAAGGTTGATCCACGGGAGCGGGTTGCCGACCGCGATCAGGTTGCGGACGTACCAGAAGCCGCCCGCCACGAACGCCGGAACCAGCCACAGGACCGCGGTCGCGACCCGGCGAGGAGACGGGGAGATCCAGATCACCCCGACCGTGAGCGCCAGCGCCGGCGCGAGCATGCTCAGCTTGACCGAGGCGGCGAGCCCGGTGGCGATCGCGGCGAGGACGATCCCGGCCGGTCCCTCCCCGGCCGCGAGCACCAGCGCCACGGCGGCCAGCAGGAAGAAGATCCCGACCACGTCGTTGGCGGCGCTGCCGGCCTGGGAGAAGTACACCATCGGCGTCCCCAGGGCGAGCGCCGTGCCGAGCAGGCTCCCGGGCGCCACGCCACGGGCCCGCCCGACACACCAGCCGGCCAGCAGGGACACCGACAGCCAGACGAGATTGAGTCCCGGCGATACCGTGTCGCGCCCCAGCAGGACGATCCCGAGGCCGTGGATCAGCTCCGAGGTCGCCGGGTAGAACGCGGTCAGGTATTCGACGTCGGTGAACCGCAGCGAGGTGATCTGGCCCGTCTGGGCGAACGATGCCGCCCAGGGGAGGTGGTACCAGAGCGAGTCGAACGTCCTGATCCCGGTGTCGTAGGACTGAAGGGTGGGCGCCGCCCACTCAGCGATCACGGCTCCCGCGGCGGCTAACGCGATCGCGGTCGCGACCGGTCGGTGGAAGCCGGGGCCGTCGTGGGCGCGGGCTACGCGAGCGCGCTGGACGGCCGCGCCCTCCCCCGCCCAGAGTGCCAGCAGGCCCACGATCAGAGCTCCGATCACGATCGGGGCGAAGCTGAATAGCCCGGCAGCGCCGAGCAGCTCGAGTAAAGCGATCAGCAGCGCCAGACCGATGACGATCTCGGCGAGCCGGGCGATCGCGCCGGATAGCTCCGGCAGCCAGCGCCGGCGGAGCGCCACGGCGGCGGCGCCGAGCGAGCCGCAGACGACGATCAGCCCTGCGATACCGAGCGCGTAGCGGGCGATGCTGGTATTGATCACGCCTGCGCCCGCCACCAGCGCAGGCGCTCCGGCGTCAGGATCAACACCGGCCCGGCCGGGGGCCGCGCGCGGTACTCCTCGTAGCGCGCCTGCAGGGCGGCCAGCGGCGCCGGCGCGTCCTCGATGCCGAGAATCTCGACGCGGCCGAGAGCCTGGACCCACTCGAGCTGCGACCAGTCGTCGTCGTAACGGTCGATCGTCAGGGCGGCCCTCGGATCGGCCCGCAGCCAGCGGACGCGCGCGAGCCGTTCGCCCTCGAGGCGCTTGCGCTTGTGATCGATCGCGGTAACGAGTGAGCCGCCGCTCAGCGCATAGGTGATCGGCTGCACGCGCGGCGCTCCGGTGTCGTCGAGAAGCCCCAGTCTGGCCACCCGCGACCGTTCGAGCAAATCGCGGGCCCACGCGGGGAGGTTGGCTACATTCTTGCTGGATCCCATGACCGGGCGAAGACTAAGCGGTGTCGCATTGGCGGCGACGATGGTGCTGGCGGTGGCGGGGTGCGGGTCGGGCGCTGGTGATCGGGCGCCGGCGGTGACCTCGCTGCCGCTCGTCCCCGGCGCCAACATCGTCACCCGGTACAAGCAATGCGACAAGGGTTCCAACGCGTACTGCGCGTGGGAGCTCGTGATCGTCGATCACCACTTCAAGACCTCACGGGACCTGACCGAGAGCGAACATCTGCTGCTCACCAAGCAGGGCTGGTCGGCCGCGACCGCCGACACCGGCGAGCAGCGGGCCGCGGACTCGCCCGGGCACAAGCTTCGGGTGACCTACTCGACCGCGTACGGAGATCTCAAGGGGATCGATCTGGGGTGGATCGAACGGCCGCGGCAGATCACGCTGTCGCTGTCGCGACAGATCTTCGACCGCTCCTCATCGATGTCAATGATGCTCGAGCTCGGCAGCGGCTGAGCTGGATAGAACCAGCCGACCGTCGGTGCCCACCCCCACCGACCGACGGCCGGCGAGGAGTGCGCGCAGGTCATCGCCGACCAGCTCGCGCCGCCAGCCGTCCAGCGTGCGCACGTCGGGCTCCGGCTCGTGGAGGCGGGCTGCGGCGACGATCTGCTCGAGTTCGCTGCGCGACGCGATCAGCTCGTAGGCCAGGCCGGCTTCGATCGCGCGCGCGCGCAACAGCGCCTCGGCCAGAGCGATCAGCGGGGCGTCGCTGGGCTCGGAGCGGCCGCGGCGCTCATCGCGGGGGATCGGTGGCGCCTGTTTGCCGCGCGCGATCGCGTCGAGGATCGCCTCGCCGCGGCGGCGGATCGTCGGCGGATGGAGTCCTCGGATCTGCTCGAGCCCGCGCGTGGTGGCGGGCTGGCGCTTGGCCAGCTCGACGAGGGCCGGATCGGCGAGCACCGACCCGACGGGTCGATCGTCGGCGGAAGCCGTCTCCTCGCGCCACGCGGCCAGTTCGCGCGCCACCGTCCGCGAGCGCGGATCGAGCTGGTTGACGCGCGGCAGGCGCTCCCAGGCCGTGTAGGGATCGCGCTCGTCGGTGGCGGACTCGAGTCGGCGGCACTCCTCGCGCGCCCACTCGAGGCGGCCGGAGGCCCGCAGGCGGCGCTGGAGCTCGTCGGTCAACTCGAGCAGATGCGCGACGTCCTCGGCGGCATAGCTGAGCTGCTCGGCGGTCAGCGGTCTTACGTCCCAGCGGGTGTAACTGGCCGTCTTGCCGACTCGGTGGCCGAGAATCCCCCCGATGAGGTTGGCGTAGCCGGCCTGGGCGCTCGCCCCGACGAACCCGGCCGCGATCTGCGTATCGAAGATGTTGGTCAGCTCGGTTTGCCAAGCGCGGCGAAGGATCGCGACGTCCTGCCGGCCAGCGTGGAGGACGATCTCAACCGACGGATCGGCGAGCAGATCGGCGATTGGGGTGACGTCGACGTCGCTCAGCGTGTCGATCACGATCACCGGTGCGGCGGGGTCATCGACCGCGATCTGGGCGACGCACAGCAGCGCGCGGTAACGGCCCTCGGACATGAACTCGGTGTCGATCCCGAGGCGTCCGCGAGCACGCGCCGCCGCGGCGGCGTGTGCGACGTCGTGGGCGCTGGCGAGCCCCCGTTCGTTCATCCCGCGCTAACCCTACTGTGGAACGCGGGAGCCGAAACACGGGGCCGGCGCCAGCCGGCCCAATAAATAACCTACCTGCCTGGTAGGATTTAGACCGTGATCTTTTCCTCGAAGGCCGAGTACGGCGTGCGCCTGATGGTCGAGCTGGGCCGGCAGTCGCCCGAGCAACCGACCAGCCTGAAAGCGATCGCCGACGCCGAGGGATTGCCGCTCGCCTACCTCGAGCAGGTGGTGGCGCGGTTGCGCAAAGTCGGGTTGGTGATGAGCGCGCGCGGCGCGCACGGCGGCTACTGGCTGGCGCGCCCGGCGGAGGAGATAGCGATGGACGAGGTCGTGCAGGCATTGGAGGGCTCGATCGCCCCCATGGAATGCTTCGTGCACGACCACACCGAGCGCGTGCTCTGCTCCCATGAGCCCGACGCGGGCCGTGGCTGCGCCACCAAGCTCCTGTGGATGCGCGTGCAGGGCGGAATCATCCGCTCGCTGCAGACGACAACGCTCGCCGAGCTGGTCGAGTTCTCGCGACGCAACGAGCGCGAGGTGGCGGTTTTGAACCAAACGATTTGAGAGAGATGGCTGATTTAGAGATCCAAAATCTGTACGTCCGAGCCGGGGAGAAGGAGATCCTGCGCGGCGTCGACCTAGTCGTCGACCGCGGGGAGATCCACGCCCTGATGGGCCCCAACGGCTCGGGCAAGTCGACGCTCGCGAACGCGATCATGGGCCACCCCGGACTCGAGGTGACGGACGGGAAGATCCTCTTCAAGGGTGAGGATGTGACCGACTCCGACCCCGATGAGCGCGCGCGGATGGGTCTGTTCATGGCCTTCCAGTATCCGGTCGCGGTGCCCGGGGTGACGGTGACGAAGTACCTGCGGACGGTGCTCAACGCGCACCGGGCGGCGCAGGGCGAGGAGCCGATCCCGCTAAAGGAGTTCCGCCAGACGGTCGAGGCGGCGATGAAGCTGACCAACGTCCCGCGGGAGTTCTCGGCCCGGTACCTGAACGAGGGCTTCTCGGGCGGCGAGAAGAAGCGGATGGAGATCCTCCAGCTCGCGCTCCAGCGACCGGAGATGGCGATCCTCGACGAGACCGATTCAGGGCTCGACATCGACGCTCTGCGGGTCGTCGCCGGCGGCGTCAACGCCGTCGCGGGCCCCGATATGGGCGTCCTGATCATCACCCATTACCAGCGGATCCTGCACCTCGTGACCCCGAGCCACGTGCACGTCATGTGGCAAGGGCGGATCGTCGAAGAGGGCGGGCCGGAGCTGGTCGACGAGCTCGAGGCCAAGGGCTATGGGTGGATCACCGAGCGGGTGCAGGCGTGAGCACGACGGTCGATCTGAGCGCGTTGGCGGCCGAGTTCCCGGTGCTGCGCCGTGGAGTCGCCTACCTCGATTCCGCGGCCACCTCGCAGACGCCCCAGCCGGTGATCGACGCGATGACGCGGTACTACACCGAGTCGCGGGCGTCGATCCACCGGGGCGTGTATCCGCTCGCCGTCGAGGCGACCGACCTGTTCGAGGGCGCGCGGGCGCGGATCGCCGCGTGGCTGGGTTCGACGCCCGAGGAGACGATCTTCACCGCCAACGCCACCGCCGCGATCAACCTCGTGGCCTACACCTGGGGCCGGCAGAACGTGCAGCGTGGCGACCTCGTCGTGCTGACCGAGATGGAGCACCACTCGAACATCGTGCCCTGGCAGCTGCTGTGTCAGGATCGCGAGGCCGAGCTCGCTTACGTGCCGGTGCTCGACGACGGGCACCTCGATCTGGAGGCGCTGGATGGGCTGCTCGAGCGTGAGCCTCGGATAGTTGCCGTCGTGCACGTCTCAAACGTGCTCGGCACGATCAATCCGGTGGCCGAGATCGTGCAGCGGGCCCATCGAGCCGGCGCCGTGGTCGTGATCGACGGCGCGCAGGCGATCCCGGCGATGCCGGTAGACCTCGCGGGGATCGACGCCGACTTCTACGCCTGGACCGGCCATAAGGCGTACGGGCCGACGGGCATCGGCGTGCTGCACGGGCGGCGGTCGCTGCTCGAGGAGATGCCGCCGTTCATCGGGGGCGGGCACATGATCCGCACGGTGGCGGCGAACGAGTCGACCTGGACCGACCTGCCGTGGAAGTTCGAGGCCGGCACGTCGCAGATCGCCGAGGCGATCGGCTTGGGCGCGGCGGTCGATTGGCTACAGACGATCGGGATGGATCGGGTGCGCGCATACGAGGAGGGACTCGTCGAGGAGACGCTCGCGCGACTACCGGCCGAGGTCCCGGGGCTGTCTCTGCACGGGCCGCTCGAAGCGAGCGAGCGCGGCGCGGTCGTGTCATTCTCGCTCGAGGGCGCCCATCCACACGACGTGGGCGAGATCCTCGGGCGCGATGGAGTGTGCGTCCGCACCGGCCACCATTGCACGCAGCCGCTGATGCGGCGGCTCGGGGTGCCGGCGACGGCGCGGGCATCGTTTGCGGTGCACAACACTCGCGAGGATCTCGATCGTCTCATCGCGGGCCTCGGGGAGGTCCGCCGCGTGCTGCAAATCGGGTAGCGAGGCCTTGTGATGGACGATCTGTACCGCGAGAACATCCTCGACCACTACAAGCACCCGCACAACTTCAGCCCGCCGGCGGCGGCGCTGGAGCGGGTGGATTTCGAGGCCCACGATCTGAATCCGCTGTGCGGAGACGAGCTGACCGTGCAGCTGATGATCGACGACGAGGGGCGGGTGGAGGACGTCCGCTTCTCGGGCAACGGCTGCGCGATCTCACAGGCGTCGGCCTCGATGGCCTCGGACGAGATCAAGGGCATGAACGTCGAGGACGTGCTGCGGCTCGACCGTTCGTTCGTGCTCGAGCTGCTCGGGATCGACATCTCGGCCACCCGGATGAAGTGTGCGCTGCTCTGCCTGAAGGTGCTCAAGAGCGCGTCGCTGGGGCATGCGGTCGACTGGGAGCCCGAGACGCCGGAGAGCAGCGCGGCCTAGGCTTCGGCTTGGCATTTCGCCTCCCTGTGGGGCGGTCCAGGTTCGGGTGGCAATTTGGCTGGGGACGGGGTGGCGAGCCACCGCCTTGGACCTGGCGAGCAGGCGCGGTCAGTCCGAACGGTTGTGGGGTCAACAGTAATTATCAATAAATGATAAAAAACTTTCGGCAAAACGCTGCGGATGGGGTGGTTTGGGGGCTTGGAACCGCCACGACCGCCGGCTGTAGGCGTTTAGACGGAGGCCATTGGCGAACTTCGGCAATTTTCCTCCGAGGGGTGGCGGCTTTTTGCCAAGGTTCGGCTCGGACGCGGGTTGAGGCCCAATTCCCCTGTTGTTACCTTCTTACAAAACCGCCCCGACGAAACTACGTCTCCGCCACCGAAGGCGCCGGAAAGAGCCCGCCGAAGAACCGCTCCAGCGCGCCGGCGTCGCCATCAACGGTCAGCTCTCCGGCGCTCTGGGCGCTCGCGACCGCGGCGCCGTGCCAGAGCACCCGCGCCAGCGCCGACGGGTCGCCGGTGATCGTGGCATCGGGGTGCTCTGCCCTTGCGCGGCTAATCTCGAACCGCCCATCGGCCACGGTGGCGCGGAACGACTGTCCGGCGACGGTTAGCCCGTAGGTGGCGGCTGGGGGGCCGGGCTGGGCCAGCGTCTTCAAGGCGAGGATGAACGCGTCAACGCCCAGTTCTCGATCGCTGACGGGGAAGGGGACGCGGCTGCCCCAGCGGCCGAGCGCGAGCAGGACCGGCTCGAGCTCGCGGCCGCGGTCGGTCAGCTCGTAGATCCGCGCGGCGGCGGGCGGTGGCAGCGTGTCGCGGCGGACGAGCCCCATCTGCTCGAGCTCGCGCAGTCGTTGCGAGAGGACGTCGGGGCTGACGCCCGGGAGGGCGGCGCGGAGGTCGGTGAAGCGCTTGGGACCCAGGAGCAGTTCGCGGACGATCAGTAGTGCCCACCGCTCACCGACCTGATCGAGGGCGCGGGCGATGCCGCAGGGATCTCCGTAGGTCCTCATCGTTTTAGGTTGACAGTTGGCGGATCCAAGTCTATGGTTGGTTTTTCCAACCAGTAAGTACGGTATCACAACTAGGGAGGAGTTTCGGCAAATGAGCAGTCGCGACGAATACCCGCACGGCGTTCCCTGCTGGGTCGACGTCGCCGCGGATGATCCGCAGGCGGCGATCGGTTTCTACCGCGAGCTATTCGGATGGGAGTTCGCCGGGCCCGGCGCGATGCCGGGCGATCCTCCGGGCAGCTATTACGTAGCGCGGAAGGGCGGCCGGGACGTCGCCGGCATCAGCTCAAAGCCCGCGGCGGATATCGCCTCGGCGTGGATGACCTATGTCGCCGTCGAGAACGCGGACGACGCGGTGGCGCGCGCCAGGGACGCCGGCGCCACCGTGATCGCGCCACCGCTCGACGCCGATCCGGCCGGCCGGATGGCGGTCCTGGCCGACCCCGCGGGCGCCGTGTTCGCGGTCTGGGAGGCCCGCTCGCGCCCAGGCGCGCAGCTCGTCAACGAGCCCGGGGCTTGGGCGATGAGCGCGTTGCTGGCGGGCGATGTCGCGCCGGCGGCGGCTTTCTACGAGACGGCGTTTGGGTGGAACGCGGAGACGATGCACGGCGGGCCCGTGATGCTGCTGCGTCGTCCCGGGTACGTTGGCGGCGAGCCCCACCAGCCGGTCCCGCGCGACGTGGTGGCCGTCGTCTTGCCCGGCCAGCCGGGCGACGCACGATGGATGGTGGACTTCTGGGTCTCCGATGCGGACGGGGTGGCGGCGCGCGCGGCCGAGCTCGGTGGCGCCGTGCTCGAGGCCCCGCACGACGTCCCGGGTTTCCGCCAGGCGGTCATCGCCGACCCAGAGGGGGCGGCGCTGTCGGTGAGCCAGTTGGTGACGGCGTAGGTCTGTACGCGTCCGACTACTCGCGGTCGGGCGCGTTCACCTGCTCCTCGAGCTTCTCGCGCAGGTATTCCGCCTTTTCCGAGCGCCGCTCGTGGGTGTGGCGCTCGGCGTCATCGGTGGCCTGCTCCGCCAACTCCTGCTCCTGCTCCGCGAGCTGCGCCTCGTGCTCCAGCAGCCTCTCGCTCTCCTCCTTGTCCGGCATCGTCCTCACCTCCGTGACCGTCGGGTAGTGCGGTTGGTGATCTGATTCTGACCGAGTGAGCGGCGCGGGCCGCGATGAGTTCCCGCCCCGCCCCGGGTCGTACGTACACGAGCACAAGAAAGGGAACGAGATGGCGATGACCTCAGCGGGGATCGAAGGGCTACGGGCGGCGGCCGAGCGACACGTCGGCGACGCAGCCGTGCCGGGACTGGTCGCGCTGATCGGGCACGGCGACGAGGTGCACGTCGAGGCGCTCGGCAGCCTGACAATCGGCGGGGCCCCGATGGCGCGCGACTCGCTGTTCCGGATCGCCTCGACGACCAAGCCGATCACCGCCGCGGCGACGATGGCGATCGCGGCCGAGGGCCTGATCGACCTCGACGAGCCGGTCGACCGGTTACTGCCCGAGCTGGGCGGCCGACGGGTGCTCGTGCGGATGGACGGTCCGCTCGATCAGACCGTCGCCGCCGCACGAGCGATCACCGCCCGCGATCTGCTCACGTTCACGTTCGGGTTCGGGATGGTGCTGGAGATGTTCGGGTCGCCGACGCCGTGGCCGGTGGTGGCGGCCGCGGACGCGCTCCGGCTGGCGACGATCGGTCCCCCCGATCCTGGCGTTCAACCTGAGCCCGATGTATGGATCGCGAACCTGGGCTCGCTTCCGCTCCTGGCCCAGCCCGGGGAGCGGTGGCTCTACAACACCGGGGCCTCGGTGCTCGGCGTGCTGCTCGCCCGCGCCGCCGGGCAACCGTTCGGCGAGGTGCTCCGGACGCGAATCTTCGAGCCGCTCGGGATGCGCAACACGACCTTCTGGACCGCGGACACGGACCGCTTGGCCACCGCCTACCGGGGGACGCGGAATGGCCTGGGAGTGTGGGACGAGCCGACGGGCCGCTGGAGCCATCCGCCGGCGTTCGCCGACGGCGCGGCCGGGCTCGTCTCGACCGCCGACGATCTGCTCGCGTTCGCGAGGATGTTGCTCGGTGGCGGGGCGCCGGTGCTCACGCGCGATGCGGTCCGCGAAATGACCACCGACCAGCTGAGGCCCGGACAGAAGGCACACGGGGGCCTCGGGCCCGGATTCTTCGATCACCAGTCGTGGGGTTTCTGCCAGGCCGTGTACGAGAACGGCTCGTATGGCTGGAACGGCGGCTTCGGGTCATCGTGGCTGGTCGACCCGACTCGCGACCTCACAGTCATCGTGCTTACGCAGCGGTTGTTCGACTCGCCGGACCTGCCGGAGGCGCACCGTGACATCCAGGTCGCGGCGTACGCCGCGGCGACCTAGGCCGCTATGATCCGAAGTGCAAATCCGATCATTTCGCTAGGACTTAGAAGCAAGTGCCGCAAATCGTCGAAGTCTGCCCCGTCAATGAGCTCGCACCGGGTGAAATGCGCCTGGTCGAGTGGGATGACCTCGAGATCGGCGTGTTCAACTGCGCGGGTACCGTGTACGCGATCGAGGATCGGTGCTCGCACGACGACGGCCCGCTGGTCGAGGGAACGCTGGACCAGGAGGCGTGCACGATCGAATGCCCCCGGCACGGCTCGCTGTTCGACCTCAAGACCGGCCAGCCGCTGACCCTGCCCGCGTATGTTCCGGTGGACACCTTTCCGGTGATCATCGAAGACGAGACCATCAAGCTGGAGGTGGAGTAGTGGCTACTCCGGAGACGAAAACCGAGACGCCGGGCCTGACTGAGAACGAGTCACTCGCGCTGATCAACGCGGACTACGAGGAACGCTACGGCTTCCACGACGCCGAGAACTACCTGTACAAGGCGCCCAAGGGTCTGACCCAGGAGCTGGTGGCCAAGATCTCCGAGTTCAAGTCGGAACCGGAGTGGATGCGCGACTTCCGCCTCAAGGCGCTCGAGCACTTCCTTGCCCGGCCGATGCCAACCTGGGGCTCGCCGATGTTGGCGGAGGTCGACTTCGACGACATCCATTATTTCGTGCGGGCGTCCGAGCGTGCCGAGCGTTCGTGGGATGACGTGCCGGAGGACGTGAAGCGGACGTTCGATCGGCTCGGAATCCCCGAGGCGGAGCGCAAGTTCCTCTCCGGGGTGGGAGCGCAGTACGAGTCGGAGGTCGTCTACCACCAGGTGCGCGAGGACCTCGAGAAGCAGGGCGTGATCTTCAAGGACATGGACTCGGGTCTGCGCGAGCACGAGGACCTGCTGCGCGAGTACTTCGCGACGATCATCCCGCCCAACGACAACAAGCTCGCGGCGCTGAACTCGGCCGTGTGGTCGGGCGGCTCGTTCGTCTATGTCCCCCCGGGCGTGCACGTCGAGATGCCGCTGCAGGCCTACTTCCGGATCAACACGGAGTCGATGGGGCAGTTCGAGCGGACGCTGATCATCGCCGACGAGGGCTCCTATGTGCACTACGTCGAGGGGTGCACGGCGCCCACGTACTCGTCGAGCTCGCTGCACTCCGCGGTCGTCGAGCTGATCGCCAAGCCGGGCGCGCGGATCCGCTACACGACGGTCCAGAACTGGTCCCAGAACGTGTTCAACCTCGTGACCAAGCGCGCGGTGGCGTATGAGGACGCGACCGTCGAGTGGGTCGACTGCAACCTCGGGTCGAAGCTCACGATGAAGTACCCGAGCGTCTACCTGATGGGCGAGCGCGCCCACGGCGAGGTCCTCTCGATCGCGTTTGCGGGCGCCGGCCAGCACCAGGATGCGGGCGCCAAGATCATCCACGCCGCGCCCAACACGACCTCGAACATCTTCGCCAAGTCGATCTCCAAGGACGGCGGACGCGGGTCCTACCGAGGTCTGCTCGAGATCGCCAAGGGCGCCCACGGCGCGCGCTCGAAGGTCGTCTGTGACGCGCTGCTGCTCGACGAGCGCTCGCGCTCGGACACCTACCCGACGATCCGGATCAGCGAGAACGACGTCAACGTCGGCCATGAGGCAACCGTCTCGAAGGTCGGCGACGACCAGCTGTTCTACCTGATGTCGCACGGCATCCCGGAGGACGAGGCGTCGAAGTTGATCGTCAACGGCTTCGTCGAACCGATCACCAAAGAGCTGCCGATGGAGTACGCGGTCGAAATGAACCGGCTCATCGAGTTGCAGATGGAGGGTTCGATTGGCTAGCGCATTGGCGGAGCGCCGAGAGCGCGCCGCCCGACTGGCCGAGACCCTCGAGCTCCCGCAGTTCAAGGGCCGGCCCGGCTGGGAGTTCACCGACATCTCGGGCCTCGAGCTCGACCGCTACCAGCCGGTGAACGGCGGGCTGGCGGCCGCGTCCGGACAGGTTCCGCGGCTGTTCGCGCTGCCAGTGGCCGATACCCTGCGGACGCTCGAGCTGTGGAACGGCCGCCCCGCGCCCGCGGAGGGCCGGGGTGTTCCGGACGGCGTGATCGTCTCATCGCTGGACGAGCACCCGGAGCTGGTCGAGCGCTACTTCGGCACCGTGGTCACCGACCAGGACGTGTTCGTCGCGCGCAACGAGGCCGGACTCCGTGGCGGCGCGTTGGTGTATGTCCCGCGGGGTGTCGTGCTCGAGGGACCGATCGTCCTATCCGCGATCCACGCCTCGGGCGGGACCGAGCTCGACCATCGCTCCCTGATCGTGATCGAGGAGGGAGCCCAGGCCGAGGTGTGGGAGCAGTACGTTTCGGCCGCGCAGGATCTCGACGGCGTGTTCAACTCGGTCACCGAGCTGATCGTCGGCGACAACGCTCGCCTGCGCTACGTGTGCGGGCAGGCGCTGTCCGAGCGCAGCTGGGTGTTCAGCACGCAGCGCGCCGAAGTGGGACGCGACGCCTCGCTCGACTGGGTAGCGCTCGGGTTCGGCTCGGCACGGGGCCGTGTGCGGATGGAGACGCGGCTCGCCGGGGAGGGTTCCGAAGCGCGAGTCACGGGGGCGTACGCGACGCACGGCCGACAGCACATCGACTTCGACACCACCCAGGAACACGCGGCGCCCAACACGACCTCGGATCTCGCCTTCCGGGGCGTGCTCCAGGGTCGCTCGACGGCGGTGTGGAAGGGCAACATCATCGTCGACCCCGGGGCCCAGAAGACCGATGCGTTCCAGGAATCGCGCAACCTGTTGATCTCCAAGCGGGCCCACGCCGACGCGATCCCCGGCCTCGAGATCCAGGCCAACGACGTGCGCTGCACGCACGCCGCGGCCGTGGCCCAGGTCGACCCGGAGCAGCTGTTCTACCTCCGCTCGCACGGGCTCGGCGAGGAGATCGCCAAGCGGCTCGTGATCGAGGGGTTTCTCGCTACGCTGGTCGAGCGGTTTGAGGAGGGGCTGGTCCGGGAGGTCCTCGCCGGCGCCCTGGAAAAGCGGCTCGCGCTGGTGCTGGACGGGTAGTCCGCAGTTCGTAGCCGTCGCCGCTCGCGGTTAGGATGCAACATAAGTGGCACGCAGCACCGCGCCGATGATTCCGCTGGGATACGGCAAGTTCGTACGTGCCGACCGCGTCTACGCGCTCGTCCCGCTCGAGGCTCCGGAGCGGGGGGACGGCCGGCGGACGCTGGTGCACGTCGACGGGATCGACGAGCCGCTGATCGCCTCGCGCTCGGAAATCGCGATCGCGCGTGATGTGGAGGTCGCGCTCGGGAATCCGACCGCGCGCGGGCGCTACGAGGCCGCCGGGCCGGCGGGCCAGGAAGCGCTCTTCTAGCCAGTCGGGCCCGTTAGGCTGGTTGGGTGGCGAGACACATCGTGCTCCTGCGTGGCATCAACATCGGTCCGCGCAACCGGGTCGCGATGCCGGAGCTGCGCGAGGCCCTGACCAACGCCGGTTTCGGTGAGGTGCGGAGCTACGTGCAGAGCGGCAACGTCGTGCTGTCCTCGGAGCGCTCACCGGACGACGTCGCGGCCGAGTGCGAGCGCGTGATCACCGACGCCTTCGGTCTGGATATCGACGTGGTCGTGCGAAGCCGGGATGAGCTGGCCGCGGTGGTGAAACGCAACCCGTTGGCGAAGGTGGCGGACAACCCCAGGCGCTACCAGGTCAGTTTCCTGTCCGACGAGCTCGCGCCGTCGGCGGTGGCGCGGATCGAGGAGTCGGCGGAGCCGACGGAGGCGTTCGCGGCGATCGGTCGCGAGCTCTACGCGTGGCATCCCGAGGGGGTGGCACGGTCGAAGCTGTGGGCCCGGCTCGCCGACAAGCGGCTCGGAGTCAAAGCGACCGCGCGCAACTGGACGACCGTTACGACGCTACTGGAGATGGCAGATGAGTAGCCCAGCGATGCACCCTTATGCGATCGTCGACGTGTTCACCGACGTGCCGCTCGAAGGCAACCAGGTGGCCGTGTTCAGCGACGGAGCGGGGCTCAGCGACGAGCTGATGCAGCGCGTGGCGCGCGAGCTGAACCTGTCCGAAACCGTGTTCCTGCTGGCTCCCGACGACGGCGCCGACGCGCGCGTGCGGATCTTCACCCCGGTCAGCGAGCTTCCCTTTGCCGGCCATCCGGTGCTCGGCACGGCCTTCCTGCTCGGTGACCGCCTCGCTATCGATCTCGTGCGACTCCAGACCGGGCTCGGCGTCGTACCGATCGCGTTGACCCGCGAAGGCGACCAGATCGTGTTCGGCGAGATGGAGCAGCCGATCCCGCCCATCGAGCCGTTCGAGCATGCGGACGAGCTTCTGAGCGCGCTCGGCGTGGCACGCTCCGAGCTGCCGGTGCAGGCGTATCTGAACGGCCCGATCCACGTCTACGTCGGGCTCGAGAGCGAGGCGGCGGTGGCGGCGCTGGTGCCGGACATGAACGCGTTGGCGGCGATCGGGGTGTTCGGGGTGAACTGCTTCGCGGGCAGCGGGACCAGCTTCAAGGTGCGGATGTTCGCCCCCGGGCTCGGCGTGACCGAAGATCCCGCCACCGGCTCGGCGGCGGGTCCGCTCGCGGTCCACCTGGCCCGCCATGGCCGGATCGCCTTCGGCGACCAGATCGAGATCCGGCAGGGCGTCGAGATCCGTCGTCCTTCTACTCTCTACGCGCGGGTGGAGGGCAGTGGCGACGCGATCGAGCAGGTCCTGGTCGGGGGCAGGGCCGTGCTCGTGGCGGTCGGGGAATACCGGCTGTCGTAGGCGGCAGCTGAGAGGATTGGCCGGCGTGGAACTAACGGCGCGCCAGCGGCAGGCCCTCGAGGACATCTGCGATGTCTTCTGTCCGTCCGGTGACGGGCTGCCCAGCGCGCGCGAGCTCGGAGTGGTGGACGCGCTGTTGGTGATAGCCGATCAGAACCCGCGGGAGGCCGAGCGCAAGCAGCTGGCGATGCTGCTCACGCTGTGGGACAGTCGTGGGCTGGGCGCGCTCGGCGGCGCCGGCCTGCGGCGGTTCAGTTCGCTGCCCGCGCAGGAGCGCGAACGCGTGTTGCTGGCTTGGGGCGACTCGAGCCTCGCCCAGCGGCGGACCGTGTTCAACCTGCTGCGGACCAACTCACTGCTGCTCTACTACATGCTCTCGGGGCCTGGCGGCCGGCGCAACCCGGCGTGGGACGCGATCGGCTATGACGGCCCTCTGGGGACGCTCCCTGACGCGCCTCCGAAGCGGTTGCGGCCGACGGCGATCGAGCGCGACACCGAGCTCGACTGCGATGCGGTGATCGTCGGGTCGGGCGCGGGAGGCGGCGTCGCGGCCGGAGTGCTGGCCAGCGCCGGCCTCGATGTGGTCGTGGTCGAGGGCGGCGATTACTACGACGACGAGGACTTCGACGGCTCCGAGTACGGCGCCCTGACTCGCTACTACTCTCTCGCCCCCCAGTTCACCCACGACGGAAGCGTGCTGCTGATCGCGGGATCGTGTCTGGGCGGCGGCACGGTGATCAACTACTCGACCTCGTTCCGTACGCCGGACGAGGTTCGGGCGGAGTGGGCCGCCACCGGCGTGCCGGCTTTCGCCTCGGATGACTACACGGCCAGCCTGGACACCGTCTGCGAGCGCCTCGGGGTAAACCTCGAGCACAACGAGCCCTCCACGCGAGACCAGAAGCTCCAAGCGGGATGCGTCCGGCTCGGCTGGCACATCGACGCGATGCCCCGGGGCGTGCGCCATTGCGCGCAGGGCAAGGAATGCGGCTATTGTGGCCTCGGCTGCCGCGTGGGGGCCAAGCAATCGGTCGTCAAGACCTGGCTCGCTGATGCGGTACAGGGCAACACGCGGCTGATCGTCAAGACCAAGGTCGATCGCGTGCTGGTCGAGAACGGCCGCGCGGCTGGCATCGCGGGCCGGACCGTCGAAGGACATCGCCTGACCATCCGCGCCCGCGCCGTGGTGGCGGCCGCCGGCTCGATCCAGACCCCGGCGCTGCTCAAACGCTCGGGATTGGGCAACCCCAACATCGGCAAGCACCTCAGGCTCCACCCGGTGACCGCGGTGTTCGGCGTGTTCGACGAGGAACTGAAGCCGTGGGAGGGGGTCATGCAGGCCCTCTATTCCGATCAGTTCCGTGATCTGGACGAGGGCTACGGCCTCAAGTACGAGACCGCCGGCACGCACCCGCACATCTTCATCCCCTTCAGCCCCTGGCGCAGCTCGCGCGAGCATTTCACCTTGATGCAGGGCCTGGCCAACACGGCGCCCATCGGAGTGCTGGTTCGCGACCGAGACGGTGGCGAGGTCCGGGTCGCCCGCGACGGCGAGCCCGTCGTCCACTACAGGCTGTCGCCGTTCGACACCGCCCATATGCGCACCGGGATCGATGGCGCGGCGCAGATTCTCGAGGCGGCCGGAGCGACGCAGATCTACACGTCGCATGCCAAATGGGTCGCGTACGGGCCCGGGGGCGGGGCTGTGCGCCGGGACGGAGTGGCCGGGTCACGGGCTGAGTTCATGGCGGCGGCGGACGCGGCCGGCTACGGCGCCGGCCAGATGACGGTGGGGTCGTTCCACATCATGGGCTCGGCGCGGATGGGGGGCTCGCCCGCCGGCTCGGTGTGCGACCCCACCGGTCAGACCTGGGACGTGCGAGACCTGTACGTGTTCGACGCCTCGGCGTTTCCGAGCGCGTCGGGGGTGAACCCGCAGATCTCGATCCAGGCGATCTCGCATATGGGGGCGCGAGGGCTCGCGGCGCGGCTGGCCTAACGGTCAGAACATCTTTGTGGCGGTTGATACGAACCGGGGCCGGTGGGATACTCGGATGACCGCAACGTCTTCATGTCTGCCGGAGGTGAGGTCCATGTCAGAGCCGGCCCACGTCCTCGTCGTCGCACACCAGACGGCGGCCACCCCGGGACTGCTGGAGGCGGTCCATGAACGCGCTCAGCGCAGTCCGGCGACGTTCCACCTCGTCGTTCCCACGCACCCGCACGGCATGCACAAGGTCGTCGACCCGCAGGACGCCGGCGCGGGCGAAGCCGAACAGGTGCTCGCGCAGGCGCTGCCCAAGCTGTCCGAGGCCGCCGGAAGCGAGGTCACCGGAAGCGTCGGCGATGCCGAGCCGCTGATGGCGATTCACGACGCCATCAACCTCGGCCAGTACGACGAGATCATCATCTCGACGCTGCCGCTCGGGGTGTCCCGGTGGCTCAAGCTCGACCTGGTGAGCAAGGCGCGGGGAACCGGGCTCCCCGTCACCCACGTCGAGTCGTCGAAGAAGGTCGCCGCAGGCGTCTCGTAGTTTCAAGACATATAAGCTGTCGCGGCTGTGAGGCTCGCGACGGTTCAAGCGCCGGGTGTCGATAGGCCAGTAGCTGGCGTGGTCGACGGCGACCGCGTCACGGCGCTGGCCGGCGACACGCGCGTGATCGACGTGCTCGCCGGCGCCGAAGCCGAGCTGGGCGGACAATCGTGGCCGCTGGCGGAGGTCACGCTGCTGGCCCCGATCCCCGAGCCGCCGACGATCTACGCGATCGGGCTGAATTACGCCAAGCACGTCGAGGAGACCGGCAACCAGCGGCCCGAGGCGCCGATCGTGTTCGTCAAGGTCCGCGGTTCGATCGCGCCGCCCGGCGGCCCGATCCGCTGCCCCGAGGTCGTGCGCCGGCTCGACTACGAGGGAGAGCTAACCGTGGTGATCGGCGCCGGCGGTCAGATCGGCGGCTATTGCGTCGCTGACGACGTCAGCGCGCGCGATCTCCAGGGGCGCGAGCCGCAGTGGACGCGGGCCAAGGGGGCGGACACGTTCTGTCCGTTCGGTCCGTGGGTCACGACCGCCGACGAGGTGCCAGATGCCGGGAACCTCAGGCTCCGCACGTGGGTCAACGGCGAGCTGCGGCAGGACAGCAACACCTCCGACCTGATCTTCGGCTGTCAGGACGTGGTCGACTTCATCGGGCAGACGTGCACGCTGGTGCCGGGCGACATGATCCTGACCGGCACCCCGAGCGGCGTCGGCGCGGCATTCGACCCGCCGAAGTTCCTCCAGTCGGGCGACGTGGTCCGGATCGAGATCGAGCGGCTGGGGGCGATCGAGCACCCGGTGGCGTAGGTCGTCCCCTGTGCTTCGGGGCTTCGGGCGTCAGTTGGTGAGGACAGCGGTGACCGTGATGTTGACCGTGCCCAGCGCGCGTGAGACCGGGCAGTTCTTGCCCGCGTCGGCGGCCGCCTGCTCGAACGCCGCCTGATCGATCCCGGGGACGCGGCCGGAGACGTCGAGTTCGGACGTCGTCACGGTGGGCGCGCCGTCGACGATGTCAAGCGTGACCTTGGAGCTCACGTCGAGGTGGTCGGGCGGGGTCCCGGCCTCGGCGAGACCGTGCGAGAGCGCCATCGAGAAGCAGGACGAGTGAGCGGCGGCGATCAGCTCCTCGGGGCTGGTCTTACCGTCCGAGCGCTCGGTCCGCGAGGCCCAGGTGACGGGCAGCTCGCCGAGGGCGCCGCTCGCCCCGCTGACGACGCCGCTGCCGTGCACCAGGTCGCCATCCCACCCAGTGGTGGCCGTTCGTTCTGCCATCGCCATGTCCGCTCTCCTTCGTGCTAGTGGTGTTCGATTACCCGATCGATCAGGCCGTACTCGACCGCCTCGTCGGCCTTGAAGAATCGGTCGCGCTCCATGTCCGCGTTCACCCGCTCGACGGTCTGCCCCGTGTGCAGGGCATAGATCTCGTCGATGCGCTGGCGGATGTTGAGGATCTCTCGCGCGTGGATTTCGATGTCGGTCGACTGGCCCTCGAATCCAGCCGACGGCTGGTGAATCAGGATCCGGCTGTTAGGCAGCGAGTAGCGCTTGCCTTTCGCCCCTCCGGTGAGCAGCAGCGAGCCCATCGACATGGCGATCCCGACGCAGATCGTCTGGATCTCCGGCTTGATGAACTGCATCGTGTCGTAGATCGCCAGGCCCGAGTAGATCGAGCCACCGGGGCAGTTGATGTAGATCGAGATGTCCTTGTCGGGGTCCTGGGACTCGAGGTGCAGAAGCTGAGCGACGATCAGGTTGGCGATCGTGTCGTCGATCGGAGTGCCCAGGAAGACGATCCGTTCGTTGAGCAGTCGGCTGTAGATGTCGAACTCGCGCTCGCCGCGCGCGGTTCGTTCGATAACCATGGGAATCAGAGGCATGATCAGAGGCTAGTAGTTGTCCGCGCTCGGCGTGGTGGCCCGTCAGGGCACGATCACGGCGGTGCCCTCAAAGCGCCCGGCTCGAAGGTCCGACAGGGCCTGCTCTGCCTGCTCGAGCTCGTACGTCGTGATGATGGTCCGGACTGGAACCTGGGTGGCCAGGGCGAGGAACTCGTAGCCGTCCTGGCGGGTCAGGTTGGCCACCGACACGATCTTGCGCTCCTCCCACAGATCGGCGTACGGGAACGACGGGATGTCGGTCATGTGAATCCCGGCGCAGACGACGATCCCCCCGGGCGCCATCGCCTTCAGGGCCAGAGGAACGAGCGGGCCCACGGGCGCGAAGATGATCGCCGCGTCGAGCTGCTCGGGCGGCAGCTCCTCGCTCGCGCCGGCCCACTCGGCCCCCAGGGAACGGGCGAACTCCTGGGTTCGCTCGTCGCCCGCGCGCGTGAACGCGTAGACCTCGCGTCCCTGGTAGACCGCGACCTGGCTGATCATGTGCGCCGCCGAGCCGAATCCGTATAGCCCGAGCCGGTGCGCGTCGCCGGTGAAGGTCAGCGCGCGATACCCGATCAGGCCGCCGCACAGCAGGGGGGCGGCCTGCTCGTCGGTGAGCTCCTCGGGGAGGGGGAGGCAGAACCGCTCGTCGGCGACGGTCAGCTCGGCGTACCCGCCGTCGATGTCGCGTCCGGTGAATCGGGCATTGACGCACAGGTTCTCGCGATCGCTCCGGCAGTAGCGGCAGTCGCCATCGGTCCAGCCCAGCCACGGAACGCCCACGCGTCGCCCGTCATCGGTCAAACCGACGATTTGATGGCCGAGCACGACCGGCAGCTTGGTGGCCTCGATCTCGTGATCGCGGAGATGGAGGTCGGTGCGGCAGACGCCGCAAGCCTGCACGCGGAGGAGCAGCTGACCCGGCCCCGCCTCGGGATCCGGCAGCGTCGCCGGTTTCAGCGGCCGGCCCTGGGATTCGAGCACCATCGCGCGCATGGACGGTGGCCGGTTAGTCGGCTGCTGCCTCGAGCCAGGCCCAGCGCGTGGTGTGAGTCGCCGGCGCCCGGCCGGTCAGGAGCTCCTGCCTAACCTCGCCGAGCGTCCCATAGCGCTCCGCGACCACGTTGTGCTGGTGGATCGTCTCGAGGTTGACCTGTCGCGCGGATACGAACGCCCGGTCGTCGAGTCCCGGGAACGCCTCGACCACGCCGCGGATCATCTCGCGCACGCAGTCCTCCACGAATCGGGGCCGCCGATGGGCCTTCTCGACGACTCGCGCCTCGTCGGAGCGTTTCATCAGTTCATAGATCTCGGACGACATCGACTGCTCGACGATCTGGAGTAGCGTGCCGGCGTCGATCTCGTCGTCGCACTGCTCGGTGCACCCGATGTGCAAGGTGCCCAGGCCGCGTTGATTGTGAGTGGCGACCGGGACGGCCTCGAGAATCCGATCGATCTCGTCGGCGTCGAAGCCCTCGGACTCGAGTCGTTCGCGGGCCGAATCGGCCACCAGCCCCTGGGCACATGGGCATGCGGTCATCCCCTGGGCGGTGACGCCGATCAGCCGCCGGGTGCCGAATTCGCTCGAGACGGCTGATCCGTGGAGCGTGTAGAGCTCCTGCGTCTGGATGCCGGAGACCGGGGCGGGCTTGTGTTCGGGGAACCGCGCCTCGACCGTGACCTCGGCGCGGCGGGCGCCCTGGCGAACGCGGACCAGGCCGGCAATGTGCTCGGCCAAGGTCTCGGCCTTGAACGTCGACTCGCCGAGCACCACCTCGCCGATCGCCTCGTTGACGACCTCCTCGAAGCGCGACATGTGAGCGCCCTTCTGGTTGGGGCCGAGCTCGACGACGCATTCGAACCGGGCCGAGAACAGCTGCTCGGTTCCGTTCTGACGGATCCTGATCACCTTCTCGACGCCGGTCACGCCGACGCGGGAGAGGCTGAGGGCGACTGAGGGCGCCTGGGCCTGGACGTCGATCAGCGAGGCGGTTGATGAGTGCTCATCGGCCATGTGTCTATAAGGGTAGAGGGCAGTAGGTACGAGCGGCCTATAGACAAAGCGCGGGATTGTGGTATCAATCCGCCACTCGTCTTTGAGGAGAGGAAAAAGGGAGTCGACCCAGTCGGGTAAATAGCCCGCGTCCGGGAGGGAGCTCAGGGGCCGTGAGCGATAAGACTGTTGTCTTGTTGAGCGATGAAGCTCCAATCGTGGAGCTCGATGAGTTGCGCCCGCTGATTGCTGAGGGGCACGAGCGGGGTTTCTTGACCTTCGAGGAGATCGCGTCGTGCCTCGAGGAGGTCGAGGTGACCAAGGAGCAGATTCAGGAGCTCCATGGCTACCTCGACGACCAAGGCATCGACGTCGTCGAGGCCGACGGCCGTCCGGCGCGATCGGAGAACGGCAGCCTCGAGGCGAAGGTCGCCCAGGCGGCCGAGCCGACCCCCGATCTGCGCAAGAAGGTCGAGATCGACCTCACGGTCGAGCCCTCGCTCGATTCGCTGCGGCTGTATCTGCGGTCGATCGGGCGGGTCGAGCTGCTCACCGCCGAGCAGGAGGTGATGCTGGCCCGGCGGATCGAACGGGGCGACATGCTCGCCAAGCAGCAGATGATCGAGGCGAACCTTCGGCTCGTCGTGTCGATCGCCAAGTCCTATCTGGGCCGCGGTCTCACGTTCCTGGATCTGATCCAGGAAGGCTCCATGGGGCTGATCCGGGCGGTCGAGAAGTTCGACTACCGCCGCGGCTACAAGTTCTCCACCTACGCCACCTGGTGGATCCGCCAGGCCGTCACGCGCGCGATCGCGGACAAGGGACGCACGATCCGCATCCCGGTCCACATGGTCGAGAAGCTCAACAAGGTGGTCCATGTCGAGCGTCAGCTGATTCAGCAGCTGGGCCGGGAACCGACGCCCGAAGAGATCGCGCTCGAGCTCGAGACGACCGTGCGCGAGGTGCGCGACGTCCTGCGCATGGCCCAGCAGCCGATCTCGCTTGAGAAGCCGATCGGCGAGGAGGACGAATCGGAGCTGGGCGATTTCGTCGAGGATCAGACCGCCGAGTCGCCCTTCGAGCAAGCGGCCGAGCACCTGCGGCGCGAGAACCTTCGCCGCGCGCTGGCTGCCCTTCCCGAGCGTGAGCGCGAGGTGATCGAGATGCGGTTCGGGCTGACCGGCGAGCGGCCCTACACGCTCGAAGAGGTCGGCCGGGCGTTCAACGTCACCCGCGAGCGGATCCGGCAGATCGAGAACCACACGCTAAAAAAGCTCGAGGCGCTGCCCGAGGCCCAACGCCTCCGGGACGCTTCGTAACGCGATCGCTGAAGTGGGCGAAGGTAGACTGAGCGACCCCGGCGGGATTCCCGAGCGGTCAAAGGGGACGGACTGTAAATCCGTTGGCTCAGCCTTCCCAGGTTCGAATCCTGGTCCCGCCATGGACTAGGCCGTAGTCAGGCTTTGCGCTCCGCTCCCACGAGGGCAGCAACATCGCCGTCGAGGGGCAGCTGATCCCATGGGTGGCGCACGTCGTAACCGAACCGCGCCGCCACCCGAGCCGTGGACTCGTCGATCGTGAGTCCGCGGGCCTCCCAGGCGGAGAAGTACGGATCGCTGAGGCCAGTCTCGAGTTCCGTCAGGTCCGCGTCGCCGTCGAGACCCAGGAACGCGAGGATCCGGCCGACCGTCTGCTCGGACGCGGTGACGAGGTCCTCGTAGCGGACGATCCGCAGGGCTCGGACGTGCGGGGCGTCCTCGAGCACGATCCGATGACAGGTCGCCCAATGGCGTAGCAGCGATTCCGGGCGCGCCGGCGTCCACCGGTAGGTGGCCAGCGTCACCGGCACCGGATGGCGCACGACGACGATGAAGCTGGCGTCCGGAAACAGAGCTTGGAGGAAGCGCATCCGGACGAGGTTTGGCGGGGATTTCTCGAGCAGCACCGGTTTGCTCGTGTCCCAGAACGGGAGCCACGCGTCGAGCAAGGCCTGACGGCTCGCCGGTGACACGAGCGCCGAAGCCTCGGTCATGTGGGCCGCTGGGGAAAGGCCGAAGGCGCCCGGGCCACCGAGCCGGAATGCCGTCGGATAGACCGACTGCAGATGCTGTCCCTCGTCCATCGGCACATCCGTTCCCGTGAGGCCCGCGATCGACCGGTGCGATGACAGGGTTCGGGCCATCGGCGTCGTCCCGCTTCGATGCAGCCCGCCGACGAAGACGAAGCGGTGGTTGTGCACGGGTTGGAAACTAGGGGTTCACGACAGAATTAATGGCAGGCTCTGACGAGTGGCTGGGCGTGTCTGGCGTCGCCGACTCGCCGCGATAATACCGGGGGTATTTGAGGGCGAGTCGGCGGCGTCAGGCGCGTCCAGACGCCGTCAGAGACGTCAATAATTCTGTCGTGAGCCCTAAACCGTTCTATCTCTGTACTCGCGCTTGACAAGCGCACCGGGCGCCGTATACAGGTGGCGTAATGAGCGAACCGCGATGTGCGGCGGTTTCAGGGGGATCTGACGTGGGCGAGTCGGCGGTCAGCATCGTCGTGATCAGCCACAACGAAGGGGACACCCTGAGGCCGACATTGGAAGCCCTGCGCGCGACAACGGCCGGCGCCGACGTGAGCATCGTCGTCGTCGACGACGCGTCGTCGGACGGCAGCACGGCGTGGCTGGCCGATGGGGTTGAGGGCGTGCAGCTCGTTCGTTCGGAGGCGAGACTCGGGATCGCCCGGGCCCGGAACGTCGGCGCGCGCGCGGCCACGGGTTCGGTGATCGTGTTCAGCGACGCCCATGTGATCCCCGACCCGGGATGGCTGGAGCCGTTGTGTCGCGAGCTCGAGAATCCGTCCGTGGGACAGGTGGCCCCCGGGGTCGGAATTCGACCGGGATCGGACGACATCGGATACGGCTTCACTTGGTGCAGCCCGGATCTGAAGATGGAATGGCTCGACACACGGTTGCGCCAGCCACACGCGGTTCCGTTTCTGTGCGGCTGCTTTACCGCGATGCGGCGCGATGTCTTCGAGCGATGCCATGGGTTCGATGAAGGTCTCACCGAGTGGGGCTTTGAGGACTCTGAGCTCTCACTGCGACTGTGGCGGCAAGGATGGCAGTGTCGCGTAGTACCGACGTCGCGAATCACACACCTGTTCCGTGATCACTTTCCCTACCAGATCGAGTGGGCGCCGGTCGTTCACAACGCGTTGCGCACGGCAATGGTGCACCTCAGCGAGCGTGGTCTCACCGCCGTGATCGATGAGTACCGGGATTATCCCGACTTCGCGCAGGCAAGCTCGCGGTTGGCGGCGAGCGATGTCTGGAAGCGACGCGAGCAGGTGAATCGGCTGTCGCAGCTTGACACGATCTCGATACTGGAACGGTTCAAAATCGACGTCGTGGCATGAGCGTCGCGACGCCAACCGGTCAGCCCGACCTTCGTGTGCCCGCGGTGGCGCGGGTCGGGGTGTTTGTGCTGGGGATGCATCGAAGTGGAACCTCGGCGGTGACTCGGTTGGTGAACCTTCTCGGGGTGCCGATATGCCACGAGGAGGATCTCATCCCGGCGACGACCCACAACCCGCGCGGACACTGGGAGAGCCACACGTTGGTTCGCGTCAATGACAACTTGCTGAGCGAGCTCGGTCGCGCATGGTGGTGTCCGCCCCGGCTCGGATCGGTGTGGAATTCGGACGTCTCCGAAGCCCGGGAGCAGTTCCGGGCCGTGCATCCGAGCCATCAATGGGTCTGGAAGGATCCGCGGACCTGTATCACCCTGCCGTTCTGGCTCGGCGCCCTTCCCGAGCGGCCGGTGGCGATTCTCACGGTCCGCAACCCGCTCGAGATCGCGGCCTCGCTCGAGACGCGCAACGACTTCCCCACTCACGCATCGCTCGCGCTCTGGGAACGGTACATGCATCACGTTTTGACCGCGATCGCCGGGCTTCCGACGGCGACCGTCCGCTTCGAGGACCTGATCATCGCGCCGGTGCAGACCGCCGAACGACTGCAAGCGTTTCTGTCCAGGCATGGCATCGTCGCCCGGCTTCCCGGTACGGAAGAGATCGTCGATTTCATCGACCCGCAACTCCGGCACGAGGTGTCGACCACGAATCCGGCGCCGTCGGACGGCAAGCTCTCTGGGCAGCAGGCCGAGTTGGCGGCGCTACTCGACTCGTTGCCTGGCCGTTCACCATCGTTCGTGGTGCCGGAGCTCCCGATCGAGTCGCCGAAGACCGACGGATTCTTCACACGCGTCCAGGACCGCTTCGGCTTGCGAAAGGCTGTCGCGGCTCGGAGGCGGCGCCCGGCCCAGACGAGTGTCATTGTCTCCGCGCCACCCGATCGTCCGCCGAATGACGAGGCGATCCGGTCCCTGATCGCGGCCGTCCCGCGGGAGTCGGAGGTAATACTCGTCGGCGATGGTTCGCCCGACTGGGTCGTAAGCAGGCGTCGCCGTCTCCGTGCCGTGAGAGCACATTCGGCGCTTGGTTATGCACAGGCGCGTAATCTGGGGGCAAGCGAGGCCCAGGGCGAGGTCCTCGTCTTTGCCGACCCCCAAGCGATCCCTCGCGCACGATGGCTGACGCCGTTACTGAAGGCGGTGGGTAGCGCCGAGGTGGCCGCCGCGGGACCGACGCTGATCGACGCGCGAGCGGGAAAGGTACGCGGCCAGGGTCTCGAGTTCGCGGACGCAGACCTCAAGTTGCGATGGGTCCGCCGTGACGGCGGCGGCCCGTTTCCGCTGCCTTTGCTGTGCGGATCGTTGATCGCAGTCCGTCGGGACGCGTTCGCGCGGGTCGGCGGATTTGACGCGGGCTTTGTCTCCCCAGGATGCGAGGACCTCGAACTGTCAATGCGCCTGTGGCGGCGAGGTTATGAGTGCGTCGGGGTACCGGCGGCCGGGGTAAGCCACCGCTGGAGCCCGTCGCCGCTTGGCAACCGGAACCGAGTAGCGGTGCTGACGAACCTGATTCGGCTCGCCAACCTGCATCTGTCCGGCGAACATCTGGCCGAGTTCATCGACCGCGTGGGCGGCCGCAAGTCCTTCCCTCGCGCGTACGCACATGTCCTCGCGGGAGACGCACTACGGCGCCGCCGGGAACTGGAGTCGCTGTCTCCCTACGATGACCGGTGGTTCCTCGAGCGGTTCGGAATGAATCTGTTTGGACGAGAGTTACAAGGTGATCGCAAGGGTTGAACCTACTCATTCCAAGGCATCCTTGTTAATCAGGTGGCGAGCGCGGGTTAACCACCTCCGCGCCGCTCCAATTGTCTGTTACGATCCCCGCGGGGAGCGCTTTCATCCAATCCACAAGTCTGGAGGACCTGTATGACCGGGGAGCCAATGGGCGGGGATGACGCCAGCTCCAACGCGGACGAGACCCGCGATCCGTCGGCCGAAGACTTGGCGCCGACTGCCGAGGCGGCCGAGGAGGTGAAGGGCGGCATTCACAAGAAGGAGCTCTTCCCGTCCGGATCACCGTTGAAGCGACGCATCAAGCTTGACTAGCTGTAGCTCGACGCTGTTGCGGGGCTGGGCAGGTACAAGACGTGGCCTACCCAGCCCCGTACGCGGGTGACGGGTTGGAGCCTTCACTTTCGCGTCGCGCCGGCCCCATACTGGCGGGTGGTCGGCGGCCCGAGCGCGATTCCTGCGCGTGCAACATTCCGTGCACGGCGCCTTGGCCCGGCGGCCGGACGGGACCGGCGTGTTACGGTCAGCGCGCAAAAAGAATGCAGGAAAATCGGGGCAATCCCGGTGCCCCACATTCAATCGATGCCCAGTCTCACAAGGCCATCTCCACGCGGCGCCGGCGTCCTCGCAGCCAGCCTCGCACTGTGCGTCGCCGTTGCTTTGGTGCCTTCGCGCGTCGCCGCTGCGCGCGCGCAGACCATCAACCGGCTCCGCCACCAGATCGCGTCGAGCCAGAATCGGATCAACGATCTTGCGGGCCAGATCAACGCGGCCTCGAGCCGGCTCGATCAGCTCAATGCCAGCGTGGGTGATCTCAAGGGCGCCATCGCCGGCATCCAATCGAACCTCGACACCGAGCGCGCAGAGCTCCTAGCTGTCCGCGCGAAGTCGGGGACGGCAAGCGGACGCCTATCGCAGCTCGAGGGGCACGAGGCCCGCGCGGAGCGAGTGCTGACCGCACAGCTGATCAACTCCTACGAATCGAATCGCCCCGACCTGGTCGACGTCGTGCTCGAGGCGAGTGGGTTCCAGGACCTGCTCGAGCAGCTCAATTTCGACGAACGGATCCAGAAACAGGACGCGAGGGTCGTGGGTCAGGTGGTCTCCGCCCGGCGCGCCGTCGCCGCACAAGCGACCCGGCTCGGCCAACTCGAACAACGCGCACAGATGATCGCCACCCGGGTGCTCCGCCAGCGCAACGCCCTGTCGAGGGCGAGGCTCAACCTCGAGCGCGAGGAGCAGACGGTGGCCGAACTGCGTCAGGAGAAGGCCGGAAGGCTCGCCGGCACCAGGTCCCACGTGGTGGCCCTCAGGCAGCAGCTGGCAAGCGCGCAGGCCGCTGCCGCCCCGGCGCCGAGCCAGACCATCGCAACCACCGCGACAAGCGCGACCTCGACTCCCACGTCGAGCTCTTCGCCGCCGTCCTCCAGCGCCGCGTCCAGCAGCGACTTCGTATTCCCGCTGCCGAAATCGGCCGCCTCCCCCCCGAGCACCTGGTCACCGGACGAGGGGGTCGATATCGCCGCGCCCGGTAACACCCCCGAGTACGCGGTCTGTTCGGGCACGATCGTGCTCCACGGGATCGGCGGCTTCGGTCCCTGGGCGCCGGTCCTCCATTGCGACAACGCCATCGACGGGTACGGCTACGTCTACTACGGTCACGCCGGCCCCGAGAACCAGCTCCCGGTCGGAACTCACGTCGGCGCCGGCCAGGTCATAAGCTCGATCGGCCCTGGCATCGTGGGCATCTCCACTGGCCCGCATCTCGAGATCGGATTCGCCGACTCGAGCGGATCGCCGATCGGCTCCCAGACGGCCGGCACAATGTTGTCCCTCCTCCAAGCCGCGTACAACAGCTAGTGGTCTCGTTCGTGAGTACGGCGACACCGAGAGTGGTCACCGGCGGATGACTGGCGCGGACGCAGAATGCGACGTGCATTGGAGATGCACGAGCATTCGAGGACAGCCGGATGACTCGGGCGCGGCCCGTCGAGGCGAGGCTAGATGCCGAGCGGGCCGCCGGCCCGAGCAGGCGCCGCCGGGGGCCGCTCGAATGTCGTCGTATTTGCGAACGGGGCCACTGGTCCAATGCCGACGTGCGAGGCTGGCCTCGTCGCCGGGTGAACTCAACATCACCTGGTATTCACTAGCCGCAGCGGCTCGCTGATCACCGCGCGCCGGAGTGACGCGCCAGACGGTCAGCAATAGGATGTCGGCGGTGCGCTCAAGCCGGCACCGTACGATGGTCCGTCGCCCGGGCACTGGCCATCGTTCGCCGCTCTTGACGGTGTGGGTTGTGACGGCGCTGGCGCTCGCGGCGATCGTGCCGTCGGCGGCGAGCGCCGCGCTGACCGCTGCCCAGCAGCTCGCTGACAAATACTCGCCGATCCTCAGGGTCCGTACGTTGAAGGACGTGTGCGAGACCTCGGAGGAACAGTACTCACCTCCGACGACGGTCGATATCGTGCTCGGCAATCCCGCGGTCAGGCTGCTATACCGCGACCGCAAGGGTACGAAGGTGATCACGCGTGCTCCCACCGCCGCTGACCTGGCGGGCCGCGGACCGGGTTACTACCTCGACCTCCCGGGAGATCCTCTCATGCCGGGGTGCAAGTTCGCCAAGGACTTTCGCGCGCTGCGCGAGGCGGGGAAAGCGCCCGCGGTGACCTACGCCCACATCGCACGACAGCCGGGCGTTGCGGGGTTCGCGCTCCAGTACTGGTTCTACTGGTACTTCAACCAGTTCAACGACCTGCACGAAAGCGACTGGGAAGGAATGCAACTCTGGTTCCCGGCCGCGACCCCGGAGCAGGCGCTGGCCGGCAGTCCGTCGCAGATCGTCCTCTTTCAGCATGCCGGCGGAGAGCACGCCGACTGGGACGCCGGCAAGGTGGAGAAGGAGGGAACGCACCCGGTCGTCTACCCGGCGGCCGGCTCGCACGCGACCTACTACGGCTCCGCGCTGTATCTCGGCAATGGACAAGGCGGCTCGGGCGTCGGTTGCGACGACACGACGAAACCGCTGACGACCGTCTATCCGCGCGCCGTTTTGACACCGGATGTCCCGGTCGCGCGCGGAGCATTTGCCTGGCTCACCTTTAGCGGACGCTGGGGCCAGCTCGAAGCCGGCTTCAACAACGGGCCCACGGGACCGAACACCAAGACGCAATGGCGCGATCCGTACACGTGGATGCTCGGCACGCGGACTGGGAGTCCAACCGTTCCGGCCGGGTCGCTCGCGGGTCCCTCGATCGGTCACGCGTTCTGCGGCGCCGTCGCGACCGTGACCGGGGTTATCAACCTTGCCGCGCGGACACTTCCCGGTGCTCTTGCCCTCGCCCTTGGCGGTCTGCTGATCGTGTTGATCCCCGCCGTAGCGACGACCTGGCGCCCCGTCGTCGTGTTTCCATTGAACACCCGCCGCAAGCTCGGCCAGGTCATTCTCGCAGCGGCACGACTGTGTCTCACAAGAGCCCCGACCGTGCTGCTGATCGCGGCAAGCTGCCTCTTCCTGATCGCGGCATTCGACGTGCTCGAGTACCTCGTGCTGTTACCGTTCGGCGTTCACACGACCGGCCTGAGCTTCGACAGCTCGCAGGCCACGGTCGGAATCTTCACCTCGGGCGGCATCGGGCAGCCAATCGTTCAACCGATCGCGGTCGGGTTGTCAATCGCCCTCGTGCGCAACCTCGACCATGACGAGCCGGCCGGCTTCGTACGAGATGTCCGCACGCTGCTCGATCGCTTCTGGCGGGTGGTGCTGGTGCAGGTAGTGGTGCTTGTCCTCGTGGCGTTGATCGCCCTCACGATCATCGGCATCCCCTACGCGATCTACAAGGTGCCCCAGTGGCAGTTCGCCGCTCAGGAGGTGCTGTTCGAAGATCGTTCGATCCGCGACGCGATACACGCCAGCACCGACGTCGTGCGCGGCCACTGGTGGCTCGCCGCCAGCCGCTCGTTCGTGTTCTTGGTCATCAGCGAGGTCCCGGGCCCCGTCCTCGGTTTCGCGCTGCTGTTTGCACCAATCCATCCCGGCGTCGTCAACGGCATCGGCGCCGTGATCTACTCGCTCCTAATCCCCTACGCGACCATCGGCCGTACGCTCATCTACCTCGATCTGAAGCAGCGGCCCGTCAAGAGCACCGTGCCCGCGACGAGGATCGCGGTCGAACCCGGGCTCGCATAAGGGCCCGGTCGTTGGACGAGCCAACCTGCGCTGCGAGGAGATTCAGCGAGCCTGTAGACGCGCCGCGGGAGAGGGCCAGCGCATCTGGCGACGAGCGCGAGCCATTAGACTGTGGGCGCGCGCCCTCTTAGCTCAGCTGGTAGAGCACTTCCATGGTAAGGAAGGGGTCGTCGGTTCGAGTCCGACAGAGGGCTTTGAGTAGTCCCCGCAAATGGCCAGATTTTCGTCAAGGTACTCATTTCTTAGCTCGTTGTTTCTGGCCACAGATTGCGGTTGTGCTCGTTTCTGTGGCCAGATCCCTTCGAAACCGTCGGGAGGTCGAGCAGGTGTTGGTCTTCTTGTTGGTCGGGATTGCCGCGCATCATGATCGACGCCGCTGACGGAATGGCGTCGGTCATTAGCGCGTCGAACGCCTCGCCGTGGCGTCGGCGGTCGCGGCGCTTGAGGACTTGGGCGTAGATGTCGAGGGTGGTCTTGGCATCCTCATGGCCGACCTGTCCTTGGACGTAGGGGGGGTGCGCCGGCCCCGAGCATCAGCGTTATGAACGTGCGCCGGAAGGTGTGGGCCGTGATGGAAGTGGGCAGAGGTGGCTCACGCCGCTCGGGGCGCAGCGCATTCGCCGCGCGGACGGCCGGCGCGATCACCTTGCGATTGATGTTGCGGAGGTCTCGCCGTGCACCGTTGCGTGTGGGGAACGCCGGCTCGTCGGGCTCGGCGTCGGGCCTGTTGGCGCGGTAGGCGAGCAGCTCGTCATGCAGCTACGGTGTCATATGCACCTGGCGGATTCCCGCCTCGGTTTTCGCGTCGCGTACGTGGATGACTCCGTGCGCGAAGTCGAGGTCGCCGAGGTTCAGCTCGCACACTTCGGTGTTGCGAAGCCCCGCGCAGCCGAGCGTCGCGATGATGGCGCGACGCGGGCTGGCGCGGTTGTCTTTGTGGTGTCGCCCCGCCAGCCAGATCGTGGTTGTCTGGCCACTTTCAGTTCGGCGGCGATGTCGCTCCACGTTCGTCCGTCGCGTCGCATCTGGCGGCTCAGCTCGGCACGGGCGAAGGTGTGCCGAGAGATCGGGTCATCGATTGCGGATGCCGTCTCGATCGCCGCCAGCAGCTCGTCGGGCTCGAGGAAGTTCCCTTTCCGGTGTGTCACTTTCAGGCGAAGGGCGCGGTCGGGCGCCGCGTTGCTCTGCAGTAGTCCGCGCCTTTCCGCGTCTCTCAGGACGCGCGCGGCGAGATCCAGTGACATATTGATCGTCGAGGGACTGTGCGTGCGCCGTGTACGTCCTCTGGCATCGCGCAGTGTCACGCTGGCCTCCCGCGCCGCGGTGATTTCGTCGTTCCGCTCGAGCTGGTTCGTGACGTACGTGGACAGCACGGCGTAGTCGATCTCATCAAGGCGGTGGTTAGGCAGGAAAGGAAGAAGGTGATGGCTGAACAGGTACTCGACCTTGTCGGCCGTCGATTCATCCACGGTTCGTCGGTAGAGCTTGAGCCAGTCGCTTGCGAACTCGTGAAAGCTCGCCCAGGAGAAGAACACCCTCGCCCGCCGCAGCGTCGAGCTCGCGACCGAGAACCGGCTCCGCCGACGGCTCGCCGGCTTCGCCGAACAAGTCGCCGCCTCACTCGCCGACCTCGACACCGAAGGCCACCGACGGCTACTACGACTCGTCGTCGAGAAAGTCCGCGTCACCGGCTGGCGCGTCGAGATCCACCTCACGATCCCGCTGCCCGACGACCCACCCGACGACGACCCGCCCACACCCGGGCCCGAGCCCGACAACGGACCGTCAAGCGATATGCGCCTGCGTTCCCTTCGTGATCAGCACGGGAGCGTGATGCGATCTTTCGGCGGATCGGCAGACAGAGCGTGATCCTGGGCGGGCTGATGGCGTCTCCGGGCGACATGGCGGAGTGGACACATTCGCTCCAGACCACCGTGCTTGGGCGATCGATGGCCTTATTGAGTATTTCGGCCGAGCATGAATCCAGAACCAAGCGCTCGATGCCCTGGCGCTGGTTGTTATGCATCCCGTCGCGAGCGACGGCGATCTGAACGCCAAACAACGGTCAGGCCTCGGGCGGCTGGCGACCGTTCCTCGTCGCCTTTGCACTCGTCCGGTGCGGTCAGGTGCGGGCGACCGCCTTCGTAGGCATTGCGATCACCGGGGCTCGGCGGGTCGCGTAAGCGCTTGGCGTCGACAGCGATCGTGCCAGCGTCGCCGATAAGCCGCTCGCAGTCGCGCGACAGGAGACGTCCGCCCTCGTGGACCGCCGCTGGCGCAAATGGATGACGGAGGAGTCACCGGGCCGATCGGGGGGCGGTCATCCGCAGAACCGCGGAGGAACACGCTTGTCGCGGCATGAAAATGGCGTTTGAAGGGTCCGTCCGGTTGAGGCCGAACGTTTGGTCCATCCGGGACAGGGGCCTTCATTGGGAGAACGCAGACGGGTAGGCCGTTTTCGGCGATGGGCTTCGAGCCCGGGCTTGTCTTTCTGGCCGCCCCTGCGACTTGCCTGGATTGAGCGGTTGAGCTCGTATCGGTCTGTGTCGTTTTTCCCGCTGGTTCTCCCGCCTTGTGTCAAGCACCATCGTGTGGAGGTGAAGCAGTGGCGTTGACGAGATGGGTAGGTCGAGCGATCGGCCTCGATGTGCACCGTGAGTTCTGTGTGGTGGCGATCTGCGAGGATGGGAAGGCTCGGCTCTGGCGGTCGGGTGCCGAGCACGCCGGAGGGGTTCAGGATGCTGGCCGAGAGCTTACTGCCGACGGATCGGGTGGCGTTGGAGGTGACGGGGAGCTGTTGGGAGGTCGCGCGGATCCTCGAGCCGTACGTGGATCGGGTGATCGTGGTCAGCCCGGATGACACCGGGATCAGCAGCGCTCGGGCGAAGACCGACAAGCTGGACTCTCGGACCCTGGCGAGCCTGTTATGGAAGGGTGAGCTCGACGCGGTCTGGATGCCTGATGAGCGCTGCGCGATCCTGCGCCGCCGGCTCGCGCGCCGACACCAGCTGGTGCACGCGCGCACTCGCACCAAGAACGAGATCGCCGCGGTGCTGGCGCGCCGGCTGGTGGCGCGCCCGCCGATCTCAGACCTATTCGGCATCAAGGGCCGCCAGTGGCTGACCGACTTAGAACTGCCCGTCGAGGAGCGCGAATCGGTCGACGCCGGTCTGCGGCACGTGGCGTTCGTCGACGCGGAGATCGCCGCGGTCGACCGGCTGATCGCCCAGCAGGCGTTGGCTTGGCCGGAGATCCGCAGGTTGATGACCGTGCCGGGCGCCAACCTGATCTGCGCCGCGACGTTTTTGGCCACGATCGGCGACCCGTCGCGGTTTCTCACCAGCCGCAAGGTGGTCGCCTACCTCGGGCTCGATCCCAAGGTCCGCCAGTCCGGCGACGCGCCGGCGCGCTCAGGCCGGATCTCCAAGCGCGGGTCAGCGGGCGCGCGATGGGCGCTGGTCGAGGCGGCCTGGAGCGTGATCAAGCAGCCCGGACCCATGCGCGCGTTCTATGAGCGCACCCGCGCCCGGCGCGGTCACGGCAAAGCGATCGTCGCGACCGCCCGCAAACTCGCGGTCCTGTTCTGGTGCATGCTCACCCGTTCAGCGGACTACGCCCATCAGCGCCCCGCGCTGACCAAGAAAAAGCTACGTCAGCTCGAGCTCACCGCCGGCGCACCCGCACGCACCAAACACGCCGCTGGGATCTGGAGCACAAACCGCGCGATCCTGCACGCCGAACGCGCCCTCGCCGAACAAGCGGAGGTCTCCTACCAGCAACTGGTCAAAGACCAACAAGCCGGGCGACCATCCAGAAAAGTGGGCGCGAGCGCGACACCGGAGCGCGCATAAATTAGGCCCTCGAAGGGCATAGCCGCGCGGCAGACTCAAAGCTCCTGACGTCTGCGCTTCGCTACGTCAGTCACCCGCGCCCACCAACAACCTACACCCGCACCGCGACGCCGACCACCACCGGTGAGGATGGCCGCTGCGCAAATACCGGCAAAAACCGCGCCGAGACAGTCCCGGCACCCCCGAAACGAGCGGACACAACTCAATCTCAGCCCACCCGACCGGGCCAACCGACCAAAACACCCCCCGAAAAGTTCTTGCCCACCCCCTTGACTTTCATCGGTCGCCGAAAGCGAGGCTCGCGCATCAGCTGCAGAGTCGCCGATCTGCATAGAATAGGTAACGTCGGGCTGACAGAGCTGCGGTAAGCCCGGCCCCACTGCGGCAGCCGGCTGCGAAGGGCGCCCTGACTGCTCTACGCCTATACGAGCCACGGCGGTCTCATGGCTGCTTCGCGAGACGAGCGGCAGCCCGCAGCGCTCGGCCGGTCCTCGACTAGGTTAGGTGCTTGCCCATCAGGTCGAGTCCGACCGGCACCGCGCCGTCATCACGTCGGAAGCAACGAAACCGGGCTGCTTCAGACGGTGGGGGAGTCTACCGTTGCGTGACGCCGTCAAAGCAAGTTCGACAACCTTCATCGGGCGTCCTAGTCTGGTACCGGCGGCGTAAGGCCGGAGGTCTTGGGCGCTGGCCTCGTAGCGCGGAGACTGGAGAAATCTGTGGTCGAATTGATGTCGATTGATGTCGGGGATGGTTCATGGCTGGTTCTCGGAGTGCTAGGCGAGCGTTCTGAGCCGGAAATGAACGTGAGCAGCGAGGCCGAATTGGTTTTTCAGCACAAGCAGCCTGGCGTTGAGGAGACGTGGTTCCCGTTGGACGATGGGCCCTTCAACTCGCTCTTTCCGGTGATGATCGGTGGTCGCTCTCACGTTGTCTTCGCCGGCGAGGTCGATGCGTGCGTTGATGCCGTTTATCTCAGGTTCTACGAACCGAATGAGCCGCCGTATCACGAATATCTCGCCCACGTGCCGGACGGCGGCCGGCGGATCTGGATGAGCCGCGCGCACCCACTCCGGCCGGATATGGGCGTTTTTGTGGCCTGGCTTCACGGACTGCCCGAACACATCGAGGTAATGCCTGGCGGGTTCAGCTACGGCCCACCCGCAGCACCAAGGCCGATGTCCTGACTGGTTGGTGCTGGTTACCACCTCCTGCATCAACTGACGCGCATCAACGGGGAAGATCACGCACCACTTTGGCGTTGTCCTGCTAGGACCGGGGGCGCTGTCCGCTCGCGTGTGCTCGCTGCCGGCGGCGACGCGAAGGAGCCACGACATCGACGGAAGAATGGATGCTGTTGCATGTGGACATGGGCGGTCACGTCTGCCCGAACCGGTGTGATCATCGGGGTCTGAGAACGTGGCGAGACCGATCGATCGGCCGAGATCGCCGTATTCCTGCCCGATATCGTCCCGCGCCGCGGCGATTGGACTGAACAACCCGTCTCGTTTGCTTGCTGGCGCGCAACTCCTGTGCGAGAGGTTCGTTTTGGGGTTAATGGGATTGCGAGGAGGTGGGCTGATGTCGAGTTGGGTTTGTTGGGGGCACGGTTGGTTGGGCCGGCTGGCGCGCCTGGCGGCGGGGATTGGGGCTGGTTGGTTGGTGTTGCTCGTCGTGGTGGGGTCGGCGAGGGCTGCGTTTCCGGGTGTGGATGGGTTGCTTGCGGTGCAGCCTCGTAGTGGTGGTGGGATCGTGCTGGTGGCCGCGAGTGGACGGGGGCAACGGCGGATCTGTGTCGGGTCGCGATTGTGCGGGGCGGCGCGGCGACCGCGTTGGTCGCCTGATGGTCGTGCGCTGGTGTTCGCCCGGGCGCGCATCAGCATCGTCTATCCGGACGGGTCGTGCATGGACTGCTCGTTCCAAGCCGGGTCGAGTCCGGCCTTTGAACCGTCGAGCGCGGTTATCTCGTTCATAAGCAACGGGCACGTGAGGGTGGACGGGATCGACGGGATCGGGCAATCGCCCCAGCCCGGGACCGCGAGCGACGCCGTTTGGTCGGCCGGAGGACGGCTCGCCGTGGTCCGCCAGGGGGCGATTTGGGCGGGCCGCCCGGGCCATCTGCATAGGCTCGCGTCCGGGGCCGAGCCGTCGTGGTCGCCGGACGGGAGTGAGGTCGCCTTCTCCGAGCAAGGATCGATCGTGATCATCACTGTGCGCGACGGCCACGTGCGGCGGCTCGTGGCGGGGACCGCGCCGGCGTTCTCGCCCGACGGGCGCTGGATTGCTTATGTGGCGCCGGATCACCGCTTGATGATCGTCCCCAGCGCTGGTCCTCGTCCGCGGTCGAGACCGGTGGGGGACATCGAGGCGACGGCGGTCGATTGGCAGCCGCAACCTTCCGGCCCCAATCCCGGCTGCGCGATGCCACCGGGGGAGCACGTTATGGCCAGCTCCCCGACCGCGGTGATCAGTGGGGACGGCCCGCCGCACGGGGTCGGATATATCTACGTCCCGCCGATCGCGTACATGGGGTGCCTGCGCGCCGACGGGCGCGAGCGGCTGCTCGAGCGCTTCACCGGCGACGACGGCAACAACGCGTATTACGTGCGCTACGCCGTGGTCAGGGCCCCGTACGCGGCGCTCGTGCTCGACCGCGAGCAGGAGTACGGCGGGTTCCAGACCCGCTCGGTCCAGGTGTTCGACCTTCGCACCGGGTCGCTCCAGCGCGGGCTCGGTGGCGAGCGCGCCACCAACTGCATTGCCGTCAAGTATTGCGGTGGTGTCCCGGAGGCTTTCGGGCCGCTCGTGCTCGGCAGCGATGGTCTCTCCGCGGTACACGTGCAGACGGTCGATCCGATCGGCGCTCTGTCGACCCCTCTGGTGCACGTCGCGTGCCCGACCGCGAGCACCGTCTGCGTGGCGCTGGACGACACTTCCCGGGCGCTGAGCTCGACGAATCCGTCCGGCGGTGCCGGCGCTTGGTCGGCGCCGGTCGCGCTGCATAACTCCAGGACGACGGCGCTCGCGTGCCCTTCCACGTCGCTGTGCGTCGCCGTTGGGACCACGCTGAGCGTGTCGACGGACCCAACCGGCGGCGCATCCTCCTGGAAAACGGTCAACCTTCCCGGCGGCAACGTCTTTCTGACTGGCTTGAGTTGCCCGTCGATCAGGTTGTGCCTGGCCACGCGGTCCGACGGCAGCCTGGCCGTCTCGACCGATCCGGCGGGCGGCGTCGGTCACTGGCGAATCGTGAACGTCGACCCCGACAGCGAGCTGGATGGCGTGTTGTGTACCCCCCTGCCGGAATGCTTCATCAGCGCGAGCTCGGGAACGCTGGCGTCAACCGATCCCGCGGGCGGCGCAAGCGCATGGAAGGCGAGCCACGCCATCCCCGGATCCGGAACCTGTCCCGCGAGCACCCTGTGCGCCGCGGTGGGCGGCGACGAGCTTCAGATCTTTACGACGACCGATCCGAGCGCCGGCCGGTGGAGACGGACGAAAGTCGGCGACGACCTGCAGAGCATCGCGTGTCCGTCCGCGTCGCTGTGCCTAGCCGTCGGATACGGCGGTGCACTCGAGCTGTCAACCCATCCGGCCGCAGGTCGCTGGAGCGCCGAGAGGATCGATCTCGAACGCGAGCTCGAGTCGATCTCGTGCCCATCGATATCACTGTGCGTCGCCGTCGACGCCCAAGGCCATATCGTGACCTCGACCGACCCGACCGGCGGGCCGTCTACCTGGAAACCAGCGCTCATCGACGGTAACCCGTGCAATGACACGACACCATGCAGCATCGAGAAGATCGAAGCGTCCGACAGCACCGGCGTGCGTACTGTCGATTCGGTCAAGATGTCCGGAAGCGGACCGTTCCTAACCAGGCTGAAACTGACCGGCGACGTCCTCTCCTGGACGCACGACGGCACCCCACGCATCCTCGCTCTGACGCCTTGACGCCATCGGCTCAGCAACTCGAAGCTGCCCTCCGACTCGCGATTCGATCCGCTGAGCGCGAAACCCCTCAGCTCCAAGATGAGACCAAATCAATCACTGGGGCGAATCTGGCACCGGACTGCGGTGCTGCGATTTCTCACCTTTGCCGCCGCGTTCGCGTCCTCTCGATTCGTCCTGAGCTGCAGCTGCGCCTCGTCCGCTCGCGAGCCGTGATCGCCGTGCCTCTCGCCGGCGTAGCGGGGATGGCTCGACACCAGACTCGACGAGTCCACAAGACAAGACGACGAACGGAGGAGCAACAGCGCGACGACCGAAGGAGCAGTCGCGCCTAGCTAGCTAGGCATAGATCGCTCGTCGAGGCTGCTCCTTCCGGACAAGCCGTGACGCCCGCCCCGGTCCCGCCCGGCGACCAGAGTCGCACCAGTCGCCGAAACCACGGCTGCGCAGAGGAATGCGGAGCGCCCGCGATACACAGGCAACGTCACCGTGTTTGACGCCATCGCCGGTCCTCAATCGTCGCTCGTCGGGCGCCCATGCCGCCTGATGCTCGGAGCAGCCGCGCGGCTACCGCTCCGGGCGGAAGGGGCAGTCTGAGCGAGACTGCCCCGGGGACGACGGAGCGGAAACCGGCCTAGCGCTGGGTCACGACTGGGGCGATGGTCTGCCCTGATTCCGTCCGTGGGCCGGATCGGGAATGCTCGCGTCTGAGGCGACTTCGGCGTAGTGTGCTCGGAGATGGGAAAGAGGAGATTGCGCCGCCCGTTCGTTGTGGTCTTGACGAGCGTGGTGGTGGTGGGTGTGGCGGCCGCTGCGGTGGCCGTTGCGTCTGGGACCAGCAGGTTGGCGTCCTCGGGAACCGGCACGCGCGGATCGCGGATCGCGGATCGGTACGGCGTGGACATCCAGGCCGTGTATACGGCCGCTGGCGAGCCGCTCCTCGGCGCGAGCTTCTCTCCCAATGGGGCCCTGGCAACGCCTTCTTGGTCGATCTGCAGACCACCGGACGTGAGTGTGTGTACCCCGACCGGCGCAGAGCCGCTGTTGCGTCCGGGGCGGACGCGCCCGGGCACGGTCTTCGAGGCCATCGCGACCTACGACGGGAGGACGTATAGCGCGCGATCGGCGGTGTGGCTTGGAACCGTTCGGGCGATCGCTCCGCCGCGCCTGACCGGCCGGCCCGCTGTCGGCGCGACGGTCACAGCACGCGAGGCCCGCTGGTCCGGTGGATGGCAGACCGATCCTGCTTGGCGACCTCACGACGGACCTGACTCAGGAGGTCGTGGCGCGAGTTTTGATTACCTGCGGATCGAGGCGTGCCGCACGCGTGGCGGCGAGCGGTGCATGACGATCAGCGCACCGAACGAAGGCTTCGGCTTCAGCAATCGCCCGGCGGTCATCGCGGCCCGCTTCGCCGGCTGGTTCCTTTTCTCCTTCGATCTGCGGTTCGCGCACGACACGGCCTTCGCCGGTGTTGGCCTCGCCTCTCCTGAAGATCTCCCGCCAGCCAAGGTTGGCCCAACCATCGCCCGCTCGGCTCCGGCCGGCCCCGTCGCGCCACTCCGTAGCCGCTGATCCGTCCACGCCAAACTCAGGCGACAGACGGCTGGTCTGCGTCGGAAGGCTGAGAAAGAGGACCATACACCCCGAGAACGTGCACGCAGCGCGTGAGTTGTGCCTAGAAGGCTGGTGTTTTTTGTGATGGCCTGAGCGGGGGCTGACCGCGTCTGGTCCGTCCGACCCTCAAGTAAGACTTGAGGGTTATGAGTCTCGGTTTATCTCCCCGCCAGCAGGACATGTTCGCCACGACGACGAGCTTCTGCGAGCGGCTGGTCGCGCCCGATTCGATCTACGGGCTGCTTCATCGCGAGTGCCACCGGTTGTTCCCGGATGAGTTATTCGCTGACTTGTTCTGTGATGTGGGTCGTCGGTGTGTGCCGCCGATGATCGTGGCGGTGGTGATGGTGCTGCAGCGGCTTGAGGGCTGCTCGGATCGGGAGGCGGTGGACCGCTTTCAGTTCGATCTGCGCTGGAAGTACGCAGCGGGCGGGCTGGGGTTCGACTATCCGGGGTTCGTGCATACGGTGCTGGTTGACATGCGCGCGCGGCTTGCGGCGTCCGAGTGGCCGGAGCGGATCTTCGAGGTCACGCGCGAGGTGGCCAGGCATGCAGGGCTGGTGGGCCGCCGACGGGTGCTGGACTCCACCCCGATCTATGACGCGGTCGCGACGATGGACACGGTCACGTTGGTGCGCTCGGCGATCCGGGGGTTGCTTTCGGTGTGCGACGCGGAGCTGGAGAGCGAGCTGCGCGGGCAACTGCGGCGCGATGATGATTACCGCGACGCGGGCAAGCCGGTGTGTGACTACGAGGATCCCGAGGCGCGCGAGGCGCTGGTCGACGCGCTGGCCAAGGACGCCCGCGCGCTGCTCGTGTCGCTCGACGGCCGCGAGCTTGAGGCCGCGGTCGGTGACGCGGCCGAGTTGTTGGCGTCCGTCACCGGCCAGGATCTGGACGAGGGCGAGGATGGGGTGTTTCGGATCGCTCGGCGGGTGGCCAAGGACCGGGTCATCTCGACCGTCGACCCCGACGCCCGTCACGGGCATAAGACCTCCGCGCGGGGGTTTGACGGCTACAAGGGCCACGTGTCGCTCGATCCTGACTCGGAGCTGATCCTCGCGACCACGGTGAGCGCCGCCAACGGCGGCGACGCGGCGGCAGCCGACGAGCTGCTCGCAGATGACCTCCGCGCCACAGACGAGCCGCGCCCTCCCGAGCAGCCGGAGGCTGAGCAGTCCGAGCCCGAACGTGACGAGGACGGGCAGTCGCCGTCCGTGTACGGCGACTCGGCCTACGGCTCGGGCGAGTTGGTGGACAAGCTCGAGAAAGCGGACGCGCAGGTCAACTGCAAGGTGCAGCCGCCGGTCTCGCCGGGCGGGCGGTTCTCCAAGGACGCGTTCTCGATCGACCTGAATGGCGGCACCGTGAGCTGCCCAGCGGGGAACACCACGGCGCTGCGGCCGTTCGGCGAGGGGCGGATCGCGAAGTTCGCGGCGGCGTGCGCCGGCTGCCCGCTGGCCGACCGGTGCACGAGCGCGAAAGAGGGGCGCACGATCTACGTCGGCCCCTACGAGGAGCAACTCGCGCGCGCCCGCCAGCGCCAATCAGACCCCGCCTGGAAGGCCGACTACAAAGCCACCCGGCCGAAGGTCGAGCGAAAGATCTCGCACTTGATGCGCCGCCGCCACGGCGGCCGCCGCGCGCGGGTGCGCGGCAAGCCCAAGGTGGCCGCCGACTTCGCCCTGCTCGCCGCCGCCGTGAACCTCGCCCGCCTCGCCGTGCTCGGAGCTGTCGCCGAGCAGGCGGGGTGAGACGCGAAACGCGCCTAACCAGGACGCTCCCGGCGCCACCCGGGCCGGGAAGCGCCCCAGGCGCCACGAACCCCGCGGAAACCGTCACCATCCCAGGGCGGTCCACACCGAACACATCCGCGGCAGACCCCCAGCACCCACCAACACCCCCTTTTCACACCACCCTTCTAGGCATGCGCCGCAACCTGCACGGCCGCGAGTCAGCCCTGGTATCGGCGACGAGCGGAACTCAGACGGCAGCCCGGCTGAAGTCCTCCTCGTTGCCGACAGGCCACTGGGTGCGGCTCTTTTGAAGGGACGTTGGGCTTGGTCTGAGCTGACGTTGAATCCCCTGTAGTTATGGGGTTGTGGGCTGTCGCGCCGGGCTCGGGGATCGGCGTCTGGGAGCCTCGGGTGGGGTGAGTCGCCGGGGTTGAGCGGCCTGGAGTGCTCTATCCGGGGGTTCTGGGCGGGTCAGCGGCGTTGGAAGGGTCTGCGCGGGCGGAGCCGAGGACTCATATGAAGGGTGTCGAAGTCGGCGTTGTTCATGTCCAGCGTCGACCACGGAGGTGGCCAACGTGACCGCCGATCTCGACACCCGTTGCGGCGAACTTTACGCGTCGGGGGATGAAGTCCTGCCTGCCGGGCAGGGTGAGGACGACCGTGCAACCGGGCTTGGAGGTCTCGGCGATGGCTCAGCGAGCGAGTCGGTTCGAGCGTCCGGGTTCAGCGCGAGCTACGCGCAGTTTGAGTCGCTGATCGGTTTCTTGGACGGCGCGGACGCTGCCGGGCTCTCGCACGCCGAGCTCGAGGAGCGTCTTGACCGTGACGGCCGGGAGCTTTTGCGGCGGCTTTTGGATGATCACCTCGCGTTGCGGGCAGCGCGCGAGCAGCGCCTGGATGAGGTGATCGGCGATGAGGGGGTGCGGCGCGTGCGGGTCGAGGCCGGGCACGAGCGTGCCTTGGAGACTCCAGGCGGGCGTTGGTGGCTTGGCGGCGGATGGTGCCGGCGACCTTGCGGGCGTGTCCTTGGAGTACCCGTATCGCCTGGCGGTGCACCCACTGCTCGGCGGTCTGGCCGCTGTCGGCGAGCAGGCAGCCCGCGGCCTCCCACAGGTATTGCAAGACGTGCACGAAGTCGACGATGATCGTGAGCTTGAGCTCGCGTTTGCGAGCCTCGAGTTTGATCCGCTCGATCTGGTGGTTGGCGCCGTCCACCAGCGCGACCCAGGTGCGCCGGTGCTTGGGGTCGCGCCGGTCCGCCTCCTCGAACACGCGTTTGATCACCGCCGCCGGCGTGGTGACGACGCTGGCGCACAACCACTTGTTTCGCGCGGCTGGTCCCGGGGCGGGCTGATACCCCTCCGGTGCCGCCGAGGTGAGGATGTCGGCCGGGGTGCGCGGCGCCGGGGTAGCGTCGTAGACCGCGCCGATCTCCGCCATCCGCTTGCGGTAGAGGTGATCCGCACCCGAGAGCCGGGGGCGGGGGCCGGCGCGCGGTCTGGCCGGGGCGCGGGTCCGCAGCGCATCGGGGCGCATCACGATCCCCTTGCCGTCGGCCGAGATCACCAACAGATCCCCGGGCTTCGCGGACGCCGGGCGCCGGGCCGCATAGAAGTCCTCAAAGTCCATCGCGGCGAGCCCAGCGAGCTCTTCGACCTGGCGTTTTCCCAGCCGCTGCCCGGTCTGGCGACAGATCGCACCGACGGCGTCATCGAAGCTGCCGCGCGGGGCCTCCAGCGCGGCGAGCTTGCGCAACCCGTGTGAATGACGCTCGATCGGCAGGTTGAGCGCCGCGTCGGCGGGATGCAGGTTCCCCACCCCGGGTGCCCGGTAGGCCAGCCGCTGGACCGTCACGGTGCCGAACACGGTCTCCAGAGCGCGGACGTGACCCGTCTCGACCCGCCCGCGGAGGACACCCTCATCGCCCCTGACATTCTCAAGGCGCTGCTCGCGTAGTGCCCGCAACGCCAGATGATCGTCCAACAGCTGCCGCAGCAACTCCCGTCCGTCGCGGTCAAGGCGCTCCTCGAGCTCCGCGTGCGACAGCCCGCCCGCGTCCGTCCCGTCCAGAAAGCTCACCAGCGACTCGAACTGCTCCCGGCTCGACGCAAAAGCAGCGACCGCGACCGGATCGGCTTGGAAACGGCCGCTGTCGCCCCCAGCCGGTGCTGCATCACCGCTGCCAGCCTGCCCGGCGGGCAGGAGTTCATCGCCCGAGGCGTAAAGTTCGCCACAACGGGTGTCGAGATCGGCGGTCACGTTGGCCACCTCCGTGGTCGACGTTGGACATAGCAACGCCGACTTCGACACCCTCCTTATGACTCCTCGGGCCAGCCGACCAGCCTCCCGACCCCCAACAAACCCTCAAAAACCCCAGCCAGCACACGCTCACACGGCCCAACCCCCGGCCAACCCGCACCCGCGGCTGCCCAGACACTTGCCAACCGGCGCCGCCACGACGTCCAAAACCCCCGTACCTACAAGCTGTTCACCGTCAGATTGGCCCCTGCCGACGGTCACTCCAAAAGAGCCGCACCCAACCTGAGGACGGGTGCATACCTGAACGGGGATCTGCAGCAACCGCCCAGGGCGATTTTCGACACGGCTGCCCGGACGTTGACCATGGACCTCGGGACCCTGGCAGACCTCGCGCGTGAGACAGCCGGGCACCACGACCAGTACGAGAACACAAACCCCAGGTACGGCTGGTGCGATCGGTGCGCCCGTACCTGAGCGCGCGACAGCCGGGCGAATTACAACAGCCGCGTCGCATCGGTGAGAACGAATAGAGGAATACGTCGCTCCCGATTGGTCTCCGGACTGTTCACGTTGCGACGAGTGGCCATCGCGCGGCCTAGCTCAGACCATCGGTCTCTCGGCAACGGACGTGCCCTGCGCGCTCGGAGTCTGCTGGGGGCCCGGGGTTGAACAGCGCGTTGGCTGCTCGGCGTCAGACCAGTCAGACCGCCGACGCCGGAGGCGCACCGGTGGGCTCCGTCGCGCTGTGCGTGCTCAGTTTGTCATGAGGACTCGCGCCTCTGCCGGCCGACCGCCGTCGGCCCGCAGCTCTCGGCTCCGAGCTTGCGGCGCGATGCAACCACGACGACCGACAGCGGCACCAGTGGTACCAGTGGAAGAGAGGCCGGCGAATGGTCGATGACCACCGTCGCCATGGCAGCCCCGGCGATCGCAGCGATGATGATCGCAAGGCCGCGGGACTCCTCGATTGACCATTTCCGGTCTGCGAGCCCTTCGAGCAGGGCCGTGAGGGTACCCGTCAGATAGGCGGTCGACGATGGGCCGAGACGTCGCACAGCGGTGGTCTGGGTGCCCATGGCGCCCGCAACGATGGGCAGCAGCGCTGCCTGCACCTCACGTCCGGGGTGGCCGCCGGTCGCCTCCCACCCGACTGTGAACACCAGCAGCAGAACACCCTCGGAGGCGAGTGCGACGGTCACACCCCGTGGCCAGACTCGTTGCTCCTCATCTCCCTTGTGCCGACGACCTGAAGAAGCCGCCAAGACCCCGAGGACATAGCCCACGACGGCGCAGCCCGCGGACAGCGCAAGCGAGCCGTCGCGCCGGACGCCACCGATGCCGAGCAGGACGAGATTTCCCGTGACCACACCGGCGAACACGTGACCGAGTCGCTCGAAGCCGGTCGCTTCGGTGCCGCCCATAGTCACGCCGAGCGCCACGAGGAGCAGATCCCGCATCCGATCCGGGGACCTGGACGGCCGCGGCGGCCGCCGATGCGGATCTGGACGGCCCGACGTCTTCCGCCAGCCGCTAAGGTGCCCGGACCCGGCGAGCGCGCTGGTCGCGCTTTTCTCAGAAAAGGCGAGCCGCCGTCCTGTCGTGGACCATCTCATCTCTTGCCTCGTGGGGGAGCTCTCGTGGTGCCTGGCTGCCCTGGCCGCCATCCATCTAGGAGACCCGCGAGTAGCGAGTCATCACGTCGGCGTCAGGGTCCGCCTCGAGTCCAGGCCTCTGTGGTGACGAGATCTGCGCGGCGCGCTGTGTCAACCAGCGCGCCGTCGCGTGATCGTTACGTGTTCCGCGGATCGTCTGTCGGCGTCACGTATTCGAGGCCGAGCGGCCCGATCGCCGTGACCTGGGTGATGTACTGCCCAGATTTGGCCCAGTGGAAATGAGCCGTATCGCCCGGCAACACGACCACGCTACCGGGCGGGTAGGCCTCCAGCTTGTCCTCGTCGAACTGCTCACCCAGCCCGATGTAGAAAACCCCCGAGATTACGGTGTAGACCCGATCCTCCGGGTGCCTGTGCGGCATGATCTTCACGCCCGAAGGCACTTTGACCCTGATCACGTAGGGTCCCGGCTTTGATGGATAACCGACAACGACGGCCAACTCGGCCGAAGGCGGAAAAGCCGCGAACGGCTTCCAATCGACCTTCTCAGGGAGGAGCGACCTAAAGACAGCTTCGTCTGGCTCGTGGCTCCGAATCACGGCTACATCTCCTTTACTGATGGGGTGGTAACTCGACCGCGGGTGCGGTCCTTTTCTTGGATCAAAACTTTTCCGGAGGTCCACCAGATTCGCATCAGGGGAATCCCTGGTCCAACCCCGTGCACGCCGCGCGGGCCTCCGACCTATCTCGCAGCTGGAGCGGACCGACGACCGCATGGATAGGGAACGCCGACAAGGCGGCGAACTGACGCTGCCGTGGATTGATATGACGGGTGGCGTGTGGCCCGCCCCAAGCGCTGTTTGACATCGGGTCGGGGCGCTGGGAGGGTCCGACTCCGGGCAGAAGGAGGGCACACCGCCGTGCTCTTCGGGTTCCTTACCGCCGGCACCAACTCGTCGAGCAGGCGCATTCGCTGACTTGCCCAAGCAGGGCCACGCGCCGCCCGGGAGTGCGAGAGCGAGTGTGCATGACCGCCGCCCGTACGAAAGACCCGGGGTCGCACCTTCGCGATCTCCAACCACCAGTCGATCTGCTCCCGGCATGCCCCCCGGCGGGCCCAGGCATGGAAACGGGATGCCCCCGTGGCGGGCGTCCCGTCTCCGGCTTTCTCGGTGCGGTCGCTATGCGGCGCTGCACTCGCGCGAAACGGTGAGACCGTTGTCTAGGCGTGTGTCGAGCTCAACGAACATCGTGCGAAGAGTCCGCCACACGCCGTCCGATCGCATCAGAGGAACCACGGGCCAGCTCCCGGTGACGGGGACATGGTTCCGACTCGTACGCGCCGGGCCCCGATCCGCAGCACCTCTCCAGCACTGTGCGCACCCGGGATCGGGCGGGCCAGGATTGGACCAGGGCCAGGCAAAGGTCCACAGAGCAGATCGTGCTTTCACGTTGTAGCTCGTCCGATAGCCCGTCAACGCGCCACGGATACTCGGGACCGGTTCGACGGCCCCCGGGGGCCCGCCGAACTCCCACCAGTGGGTTGACGGATGCGAACTCGGCAGGAACAGCGCAACCTCTCGCTCACATCAAGCCAGGAGAAGCACGATGGAAAGACGGCACCTCAGACACATGTCGTATACAGGGGAGCGGCCCTTCGGCCGCGCCCTTGATCGGCGGGTCTTCGCCGACGCCGCGGTCAGCGAGGAGACCCGCAAACCGAACCGCAGCGAGGACCCGGTGGCTCGTATGCGCCCACAGATCGGCTTGACCGACCCGATGGCCGTACCGCTAGTACAGCACGCGCCCGACGTTGCACGCTCCACCGTCATTGACGGTCGAGACCGGGCCAGCGGTAGGAGCGGTAGCCGATGAGGGGCCACGCGAGGCGATACTCACGACACCCCGCGGTCACGGACGCCGCCACGGATGCCCAGACAAGGCAAGTCACTTTCAACGCAGGTGCCGTAGAACTGCTCACGTGGTTGGCTCGGCACGACCTAGCGCGACTCGGTCCTCACAACGATCCCCGATCACTTTCAGCTCCCCCGATGACCGCACCGGCAGCTGGTGCAATGCCCCCTCTTTCCACCGCGGTAAGAGAGAAGTGGCTACAGCGCCGAACCTTGCCGCGGCCTGTCACGTTTTGGGTAGGCGCGGGGGTTCTGTTCCTGATGCTGGCCGCCTCGGCGGCGACCGCCCCGTTGTACCCGGTCTACCAGGCACAGTGGCGTTTCTCGCCAGCCACGCTCACCGCCGTGTTCGCTGTCTTCGTCCTGTTCGTGCTCATCACGCTGCTCCTCTTCGGCTCGCTATCAGACCATGTCGGGCGTCGTCGCGTGATCCTTGCCGGCATCGTAATCGAGGCAGGCGCGTGTGTCCTGTTTCTGCTCGCGGGCGGCGTCGAAGCGTTGTTTGGTGCCCGGGCCCTGCAAGGCGCTGCCGTCGGCGTGACCACTAGTGCGGTCAGCGCCGAGCTACTGGACCTCCGACCGACCGGCGGCATCGCACCCCTGCTATCGAGCCTTACGGCCACCGCGGGGCTCGCGGCTGGCGCGCTGATCGCAAGCGCGCTGGTCCAGTACGGGCCAGCGCCGACCCATCTCGTCTGGTCGGTTCTGCTCGTAGCCTTTGTGATCGGGATCCCCGCCGTACTCAGGATGCCGGAGACCGGAACGCTGCGGCCGGGCGCCCTGAAGTCGCTTCGGCCGCACGTTGCCGTGCCGCGTGAAGCACGCCGCACGTTCGCCGTGGTCGCCCCCTGCCTGATCGGAGCGTGGGCACTCGGTGGCTTCTACTTGTCGCTCGGACCATCGCTAACAGCCCAGCTAGCGCGCTCTCACAACCTGCTCTGGGGCGGCGTCTCGATCTTCCTGCTTACCGGCCTAGGGTCCGGAATGTCGGTGAAGCTCCGTAACTCCGAGCCGCCGTTGGTGATGCTGAGTGGCTCGGTGATGTTGGTGATGGGCGCCCTTCTGACCTTCGGGGCGATCCTGTCCGCCTCCGCCCCGGTCCTTCTCTTCGGCACGGCGCTGGCCGGCCTTGGGTTCGGGCCAGCGTTCCTCGGGGCCTACCGGACAATTGTTGTCTTCGCGCCGCCCGATGACAGAGCCGGACTCGTCGCGGCGATCTACACCGTGAATAACCTGGCATTCGGCATCCCGGCCCTGATCGCTGGGGTGACGGCCACTCACTACGGCCTACACCAGACCGCCCTCGTCTATTCGTTAGCAGTCGCCGCACTCGCTGCCCTCGGGGCCGGCGGCTTCCCGCTCCTGCGCAGGCGGCCTCCATCAACGGCGACTTATCCGCCGCTTCCGTCTGGCCCCTGCACCATCCCACCGTCCTAGAGGCTGGTTCCGCGCTCCGTTCCGATAGGTCCGTTAGCCCATCAGGCGATCACGTTCTCAACGGTTACAAATCCAAGGAGGTTTCACATGAGCAGTTCCGTTGCCGACGCGCAAGGACTGAAACGCATCGATATCCAGCATCACAACCTCAGCGTTCCCGGACGTGAGGTCATCCAGAACCGCGTCGACATCAGCCCCGACGCGCCGCTCTTTCGTCACAAGCATCCGGGTGAAGAGGTCATCTACGTCCTGGAAGGATCGCTCGAGTACGAGATCGACGGCCAGTCACCGACAAGGGTCAATGCCGGTGAGGGCCTGATGGTCCCGGCCGAAACCGTCCAAGCGGTAAGGAACGTGGGGTCCAGCAACGCGGCGGAGCTTGCCACATACATCGTCGAGAAAGGGAAGCCATTGCTCGTAGCAGTCGACTGATCTCAGACCGAACCGGCGCCGCGTTCTGCTTGGCACGCATGACTCTCCTTCGACATGACCCAACGAGACAGTCATCGAGCTCGGCGCCGGCCGACCGAAACACCACGCTGATCCGACTCAACATCAACTACTGGAGGTCATGATGAGCACCACACACGTAAGCAGTGAAGCGTCAAGCCAGGTTCCTGAGCCCGCGGCGATCGACATGAAGCTCGAGGTCGTGAACGTGCCCGTGTCCGACGTCGACCGGGCAAAGCGCTTCTACGAGAACCTTGGATGGCGTCTCGACGGCGACTTCGCCGTCGGCGAGGCCTTCCGAGCCGTCCAATACACACCTCTCCACTCGCAGTGCGCGATCACCTTCGGCAAGGGAGTCACAACGGCCGAGCCGGGCTCGCTCCAAGACCTGATGCTGGTCGTTGATGACATCAACGCCGCCCGGGACGACCTCATCAGCCGCGGCGTCGACGTGAGTGAGGTCTACCACTACGAGACTCGCCCGTTCCACAGCGCAGGCACCGAAGCGCGCGTGGCAGGCGCAGACCCCCAAGGTCGGTCCTACTTCACGTGGGCTTCCTTCAGCGACCCGGACGGCAATGGCTGGCTGCTGCAAGAGATTAAGACCAGGCTCCCCGGGCGCGAGTGGGACGACTGACGATGGACGTTGCGGCTCTCGCGGAACTCCTGCCCCAGGCAGCTTTACACCACGTCCCGTGCGCAGAGACTCATGCTGCGCGCAACTGGTGGGACCGGTGTGCCGCCTACGTGTATGGGCGGGAGCAAGGAAGCACGCCTCAGCGGGCATCCGACGGCGATAGCGTATTCGGGAAGGACATCCGACATGTATTTCCCAAATGACTTCGCCGGCTTGGTCGCCCTCTCCGAGCTCGTCGCCCGACTGGTGAAGCGTTGGATGCACGACCGTCGGCATTAGCTTCGACAACAATCGCCGCGCAAGTGAGACCCCGCCATTGCGGCGGGGTCTCTACGTTTCCGCCAGTGGGTGGACGCTTCGGCGGAACGCCTCCGCAAACCACGAATCGGCACTGCCGAGAGCACGAGAGCTGCGGGAGCACGAGACCGCTCGAGATCGTGTCGATGGTGCTGATCGTTGTCGGCGTCATCAGCGTCCGTGAGCTGATTTCTGAGGAGCGTCGACGAGAAGTCGGGCGGGGGATCACCGTTGGGGTCAGAAGCAGTCACGTTCGCGACGTCACGCTGGCGTCTGGTACGACCGCTCCGATCCCTGGGAGCCATACGAACACCGCGGGCAGCAAATGCCTACGCCAGCACGAATGCAGGGCTCACGATCGTGCGATCCAAGAGATTCGGTATTCGCCAATCTCGCGATTCGCCGCGTCGTCGACCCGTCAAGCCGCTGTGCCACACAGCATGGAGCTCTGCCGCGGCATGAGCTCGCTTTAGCAGAGATCTCAGGTCGTCGCCGGGGCGCTCCTCCTTGACGAGGCAGAGCGGCAGTCGCTCGTCCCCACCGCGGCGCTAGCTCAGCGTTCGATCCGGAACAGTCCTGCAAAGAAAGGGCGGCTTCCGAGTTGGACGAGCTGGGGAACTACAGCGAGAGGTCGGCTCCGTTCTCCTCGCCCCGTTTGCGGAAGTCCTGCGCGATACGGCCGACTTCGGGAGCATCGACGTCCCCGATGTGTGCGATGCCTACACCCAGACGACGCGCGAATTGACAGAGCCGGTCGCTTCCCCTCAGGACGAAAACGGGGCGTCTCGCGGTGGCTGCGGCAGGCCGCCGCCAAGGCTGCTCCCATTCGTCCCAAGCGAGAGCGAGGATCTTCACGACCGCATTGGCGTAGGACCGACAGTGTCGCCGTGATCCGGCACGATCGTTGTCCACTCGTGGTTGCGCAGGCGAAGCGGCACTACCGTGATCGCGCTCCCTCTTGAGTTGTGGAAGTCGTCCATCCCGGGAGCGAGACCAGCGATGGCGTCTGCTGCCGCTCACCGAGGCGAAGCAGTCGCCGCGTTCTGCCTCGGCGACATGCAGGTGCGCGACCGAGCGTCTGCGCCTGCCTGTTTCCGTCCTGGCGCGGTATTCGTCGGGCGGTGCGGTATGCGTGGGTGTTGCCGGCTGAGGTGGGTGGCCTCGCGGTGTTAGCCCCCGATGTAGGACATCTCGATCTTTGCCCGTTGCTGGGTTTGGGCGCGTCAGAGTTCTGAGTACCGGTCGGCACGCTTGGTCCAGATCGACTGTATTCGGGTGGCGAGCTCCTGGTCGGTTGCGTCGCCTCGTAGCAAGCCGCGTAGGTCGTTGCCGTGCGCGGCGAACAGGCACGTGTAGAGCTTGCCGTCGGCCGACAGCCGGGCTCGGGTGCACGCGCCGCAAAACGGTTGCGTGACCGAGGCGATCACGCCGAGCTCGCCCGCGCCGTCGCGGTAGCCGTAGCGGCTCGCGACCTCGCCGGGATAGTTGGGCTGGAGCGGTTCCAGTGGCCATCGTGCATTGATCGTCGCGGCGATCTGCGCTGCGGGCACGACGTCGTCCATACGCCAGCCGTTGGTCGTGCCGACGTCCATGTACTCGATAAATCGCAGGATGTGGCCGCTCCCGCGGAACCGCTCGGCCATCTCGATGATGCGGTCGTCGTTGACGCCGCGTTTGACGACCATGTTGATCTTCACCGGTGTGAGCCCGGCGGCGGCGGCGACGTCGATCCCTTCGAGCACGCGCGCGACCGGGAAAGCGACGTCGTTCATCGCGGCGAACGTCTCGTCGTCGAGCGCGTCGAGGCTGACGGTCACGCGCGTGAGACCCGCGGCCGAGAGTGCGTCCGCCTTGGCAGCGAGCGCCGATCCGTTGGTCGTCAGCGCGACATCAGTGATCTGGTCGATGCCGGCCAGCATCGCGACCAGCTGCTCGAGGTCGCGGCGGAGCAGCGGCTCGCCGCCGGTCAGCCGGACCTTGGACACGCCCTCGCGCGCGAACGCCCGCGCCAGCCGCGTGATCTCTTCGAAGGTCAGCAGCTGCTCGCGTGGTAGGAACGCGAAGTCGCGTCCGAAGATCTCCTTGGGCATGCAGTACGTACAGCGGAAGTTGCAGCGATCGGTGACCGAGATGCGCAGATCACGTAGCGGGCGCGAGCGGCTGTCAAGCACACCGCTCATTCTGCCGTTCTCAGATCCACGGGCCGACGAGAATCGCGAGGTCGACGACGAACAGCACGATCACGACGTCGTTCAGCAGCGCATTGCCGGGCAGTCCGGGTGCGAGCTGCACGATCCCCCAGAGCGCAAGAGCCGTGACGAGGATCGATCGAGTCAGAAGCTCGCGTCGGTCGTCGTGGTGCGCAAATACGTGAGCCAGGTACGCGCCGTCGGCGAGGAACAGAGTCGCGCCCTCCAACGCCCGGGTGGACGATCCGCCCCAGACCGCGCGGAAGCAGATCGCGAGGATCCCGGCGACCACGCTGGCCGCGATCAGTCCGCCCGCCAGATGACGCAGCCTCGACCGGTGGGCGCTCACGATCCGGCCAGGCCCGAGTGGTGCCTACCGGCGCTTGTAGTAGTCGGCGTTGATCTGGACGTACTTCTGCCACTCGTCGGGGAGTTGGTCCTCCGCGAAGCACGCGTCCACGGGACACGCCTCCACGCACGCGTCGCAGTCGATGCACTCCTCCGGATCGATATACAGCTGCGGCTCATCGTCAAACCCCTGCTCATCCTGGGTCGGGTGGATGCAGTCGACCGGGCAGACCTCCACGCACGAGAGATCCTTCGTCCCGATGCACGGCTCAGCGATCACATACGCCATCGACTGGTTCTCCTCGAAGGATCGGCTAGCACCAACGCGCAAAACGGTGGCACTTCAACCAAGGTTGAAGTCAAGGACTAGCGGCCACCTGGCGTCGGGCACGCCTCGCAGAAGTGTTGACGCTGTGCTCGTGAAGCCGCAGAACGCGGTCGTCGAACGTGCGGCACACGTCGATCGATTCGCAATCGCAGCGGCTGCACATCTTCAGCACGCGGCGCACCGCCGTCGCGCGATCGATCAGCTCATCGAGCTCTGGCAGCTTCAGCACCGCGAGCTGCCGGAGCCGCTCGTGCGCGGGCTGGTCGCGTGACCCGAGCAGCTCGCCGATCTTCTCAAGCGTGAACCCGACCCGCTGCGCCGCGTCGATGATCGCCAGCCGACGAAACACATCCTCCGTGTACCGCCGCTGGCCCGCTGCGCGCTCCGGTTCGGGAAGCACACCGCGACGCTCGTAGTAGCGGATCCGCGACGTGCTCATCCCCGCCCGCTCCGCCACCTCGCCAATCGCCAGCTCTCGAACCACCTCGCTCAATCTTCTGACCCTCCCCTTGACTTCAACCCAGCTTCAAGCGTAAGCCTACCTACCTGACCAACGCGACACCCTCGGATCGCTGCACCGCTACCCCCGCCCGCGCCCCCCTGCCAACCCGGCGGATCAGCAGCACCACCCACCCATGACTCCACACACCCCACACGTGCTTCTGGCAGCAAGCGACAGCGAAGCATCGCGACACGCGACCGCGGTCGCGGCAGATCTCGCCAGCACCTTCGACGCCCGGCTAACGATCCTGCACGTCGTGCCACCCCTCGAGTACCGCGTCGGCCGGCTCGCGCCAACACTGCCGATCACCCAACAACTCGACGACCCGCTCACCAGCACCGTACCCCTGGAAGCCCGACGCATCGCCTGGGCGCACGGCGCTAGCGCCAAAACGATCCTCGTCGCCGGCGACCCAGCCCGCGTCATCGTCGCCGTGGCCGGCGACCTCGGCGCCGACCTGCTCGTCGTCGGAAGCAAACCCCGGCTGATATCAAGCGCCGTGGCCGCCAAAACGCGCAGATGGGTACACGCCCACGCACCCTGCCCCGTACTCCCAGTCACCCCCGACCGACCGGCGCCTCCCCGGCTCGCCGCAGAACCAGTTCTCGTCACCTGAGCACACCCGACTCGACCGCGCTCTCCCGGTCGCCCTGAAGACCCGCTCCCGCCGGCGCGCGCCTCGACATCCATCGCTCGAGAAACCCCCAAACGCGCGGACAGCAGGTGACTGCTTCGCCTCGACGAGCGGCAGCCGGCGCCATCGCTAACGTGGCTCCCCCGATGGACGACAAGCGATTGTCACCGGCGTCTCCCGCCGGCGACGCCGCAAGACACATGCTTGTCGTCCTGAGGGGAAGCGGCCAGCGCTGCCGTGTCGGGCGACATCGGGATGTACGGATCGCACACGTCGCGGACTCGCGGCTGGTCCCGGGAGCCTCATCGAGGGACACTTCCGCAAACGTGACGAGGAGGAGTCCGCCCACGCCTCGCGTTAGTTCCCCCGGTCGTCCCTTGCGGCAGCGGCCCTTCGTTTGCAAAATCCATCTTCGATCGATCGCTGAGCTAGCGAGCTGGTGCGGCTCTAATGAAGTGACCGGGGACATATCCGGCGCATGTCACAAAAGCCCTGCAAATTGGCGCATCACCGTTCGTCCCACGAGCCCATTATCGACGACCGCGAGCAGCGGGCTCCGCTTTATGCACGAGCAGCGGGCATCGCGGCCGCCGCAGCCGAGCACACGCACATGGGAACGAAATGCCGGCCGTAGTGGACTTGCCCGCTTTAGTTCGCCTCCTTGACCGATCCTCGGTCGACGAACTGTGTCCGGACAGCCGAGCACACTCTCGCGCCGGCCGCTAGTGCCGAGTCCGCGGTCGCGCCGGCGTACAGGCACACCCGATGGATCGACGCCTGTTTCAGAGCGCCCGGAACGCGGAGGCGGATTCGCAGCAGCTTCGTCTTGCCGTGGGCCAACTCGGCGAGCCGGCTGACGACCGGGCGCGGAACGTGGAGCTTGATGTTCGTGCCTTTGGCGACGGGGATGGGACTCGACTGCACGCGAATGCTCCACAGGGATGAGATGTCGCGGTTGCGTGGCCCGCGGCGAGTGTTGCGCAACCGGACCGTGTAGGTGGCGATCGAACCGGGGATCACCTTTTGCGGCCCTGTCACCGAGAGCGCGAGACCCGGGTGGTGCGCGGGCGAGGGCGGAGCGACGGTGCACAACCGATGACCGCCCCGCCGCGGTTGCGCATGCAGCTCCACTCGGCGGGTAGCGACACGGTGCGGGTCTTGTGTCCGTCGCTCAGCTGCAGCGAGGTCTGGAGCGTGAACGGTGGCGGGCTGGGTGCCACCGAGGCGGGCAACTGCTCACACGCGTAGGGAACCGCCACCGCGAGCCGGCTCATGCTCAACGTCAGCCGCGGTTCGCCGTCGCCGGTGTGGTGCATAGCCAGCGTCATCGGTGGCTCACCACGAGGGGTGCCCAGCTGAGCACCGCCGGGAGAGCCGCGCAGCTTCCCGCCGGCCGTGGTCAGCCGGACAGTGTCCCTCCGCCAGCCGCCTGAGCTGCGGGTCAGAAGGCTGGCCCGGCCGCCCGGCTCATGCAGCAATCGGCTGGCGATCAGCGTCGCGCTACGCACATGAAAGCCCGATGGCAGGCCCACCGCGGCTGTCAGTGTCACGGAGCCGCTGGGGCCGGTAGTCGCCTGCGCCGATGTGGAGTCCGAACACGTACCCTCACTCACCGAATAGTCCACGAGCACCGAGGGCTGTCCGGTGCACGTCGTGAAGTTCCAGCCGTTGGCGGGCCCACCGACGGAGTCGGTGCTCGGTGTCCGGGTCGAGCCCGAGGTTACAGCCAAACGTCCACTCTGTATGGGGATCGCCGTTGAAGTTGCACGTGTCGGACACCGTTCCCCACAGCTTGGTGGCGATGTCCGTTCCTGGCTGGCCGTTGACCTCGGCAGTAGGTGGATGGTCCGGATAGGTTAGCCATCAGGAGGATTGGCAAAGGGTGGATTGGACCAGCAGGGCCATGCGGTATAGAAGATCCCCGTTGTATGGGGTGGGTTGAGGATCGTGAAATTCTGGTCGGGCGGGCTGCCGATGGCACCGTTGTATCCAGTCCAGGTGCACGCCCCTGCGGCAGAGTTTCTGCAGAAGCTGATGTCGTAGCGGTCAAGCACCGTCGGCAACAGCTGTTTGTAGGCCCACAGAGCAAACCCCTCCTCCATGCTGCCCCTCAAGCCTGCGGCGTTGACATTGCTCCACGGTCCGCCCGGTCCGCTCAGCTCCGCGACGAGCCGCAGCATGCCGTAGCTCTGGCGCACCTCAAAGCTCTGAGACTCGACCACCTTGGGCGCGTTGCTCACCGCGCTGGCGAGATCGTTCTGTAGTTGGGTGATAGTGGCCATCACGGGCGCGGTATTCAACTCGGAGCTGGCCGACGGAACGATCGCCGCCAGGTAGGAGGCGATTGCCAGCCCGGCGCCGACCGGGGGGAACGCGATCCCGGCGAGCGCCCCGGCGATCCCAAACCCCGCCGATAGCATCGCCTGGGTACTGATCTCGGTGGTGTTGCCGCCGGCCGCTTGGCCAAGCGCGGCGACCGAGTCGCTGAGCGCCGGCAACTCGGCGCCCTGGGCCAGGAAGGTATCGCTGTTGAGGCTCTGGAGCACCGCGAAGAAATCGATCGTCTGCTTGGCGTCGTAGATCTCGGCCAGCGCCTCGTTGACCACCGCCGTCCAATCATCGGCGGTGAACCCGCTGCTCCCCCGCTGGCACCGCGCATGAGCTGAAGGTGGGCGGGTTGGCCGACGTCTCGCCGGTGCAGCCCGCGAACACCAGCACCCCGTTCTCGAGGTTCGTCAGGTCGCCGTCCGTCGGCGCCGTCGTGCCCGTCCAAGCATCGCGGACCGTACTGGTCGCGGCCGGCCCAATCAGGTCCGCGTTTCGCGCCAGCGCATTGAGCTCCGTCCACGCCGCCGCCTGGCCGCCAGTGAACTGCGGATAGGAGCCGGTGTCCTGTGGCAGCCAGCTCGTCCACCCGCTCTTGCCCCCCAGACTCGCGCACCCTGGAACCGGCGAATCGTTGCCGGGGCAGTAGAACCAGGTCCGGATCCCGAACGGACCGCGGGCGATCACCGCGTCCGGGTAGCCCGGGCCGGCCACCGGGCCGACCTGGATCGTCGAGTAATAGGAGGCATTGTTCTGCCACGTCGACCCCAGGCTCACCGTCGTGTCGGCCGGCAGCTCATCCCACACGAGTTGGTCCGATGCGCCTACCGCCAACTCCCATGCCCGCAGCTGTCCGTTCACGACCGCGACTACGTCGGTCTTGCCGTCGCCGGACACGTCCCCGGTGCGGATCGACGACCACTCGGCAGGCGGCGGAACGACACCAGTACTCGAATTGCCCAGAGCCTTCAGCACCGGAAAGACCTGATCGCCCTGCCATTCCTCCCCAAACGGCTGGGATAGGATCGGCGCCAGCGCAGCTACGTGCAGTCCATCGGCAAGACGGCCGAGCACGTATCCCCAAGGATCGTCCGGGCCGGCCATATCGTTCGCGACCTGCAACGTCTCGTAGTAAGACGGGCTGGTGTTAGAGTTTGGGTGCCAATGTCCGAAAACGGAGAACAAGAGCTCGGCGTCGACAGACACTGACTCCCCGCGGTCGGAGGCGGCCCGAGCTGCGAACCCAGTTCGTGCCGTCGAACGTCTGCACACCGACCCCGTTGGGAGTGCGGTACACGTTCGCCGGTACCAGATTCGGAGCCGTGCTCGAGCTGTGCGACTCCGGCATGAGCCCCGACATGTTGTCCAGGTAGTAGCTCGGGTCCGAGGAGGATGGGGCCAGGGTGGTCTTCCCAGTCGAGTGAAAGCCATTGCCGCCAAATGTCCAGTAAGAACCCTGGTCGGTCATGACCGCTGAGCCGCCGCCCGCGTCGACCGCGTGCAGGGTCAAGTATTGACTGGGCGAGGGTGATGTCGGCAGAACGTACGGAGTCGTGCTCACCAGCGACCAGGTCCCGCCGTTGATGCTCTTCGAACCCGCCGGAGGCGTGTAACGCCACACCGACGTGCCGCTCGGCTCGTGGTCGGCGATAATCTCCTGCTCACCGTCCCCGTACAGGTCGAGCGGTCTGGATCGTGCTGAAGGCCGGGGCGGATTTCCAGCTCCCTCGCACGTCGGCACTCGGCGCCGGCGAATGGAAGTCCGTGAGCACCTCGGGCAGGCCATTGGCGCCGATCGCTGGACGCCACTGGCCGACGGTCGGATCGAAGCGCCGATCTTCAAGCCCATCGTCATTGCGGGCGATCAGCTCATCCGTGCCGTTCCCCGTGATGTCGGCCAGCTCGATCATGCAGGTGCTTCAACGGGTCCGTCCACCCCGCCGCATCGCCCCACGCCGGGCTCTCGAACTCCGGGCCGCAAGTGGCGTTGTTAGCCGAAATCCGCCAGCGCACAATCCGCCACGCAGGGCGGACTGCGAGCCCGCCAGCATCACGGCGACGACGACCAACACTGCGCCTAGCAGCCAGCCCGCGCGTACGAAGCCAACCCGCCAACCACGCGCCGATTCAGCTCGATCCGCGACCGGCGCTCCAAACCGCACACTCACCTTGCCCTCCTTCGTCAACCAAACCACAGAAAGCCGCGCGCCAACAATCCCTGGCCACGGACCTTCGCCGCCACCGGCAACCTCCACGCCGTCACGCGGCGCCTGCGTAACATCGTCGTCCACGCGGGAACTCCTGTCAACCTCCAAACGCCGACCGGTGGTGATCACGGAGCCGCTCGACGGTCACGCCCACGCGAGCTGCGCCGGCCTGCTGCGGTCCGCCCGCGCCGGGCCCCGGAACTGTCGCTGGGCGACCTTCCCCGCCGCGCGGTAGGCCGTGGTGAGTGCGGCGTGAGCGAGATCCCACGCGCCGACGTCGCGGATCCAAGCGCCATCGCTGTCGCGCCCGACGAGCAGATGAGACAGCGCGGAACCCAACGCGTCCCCGACGGTGGCGTCGATCACATCTCAGCACACACCACGAGAAGCCGACGAAGCGAGCCGCCGCGCAAGTTCAGTAGTTTGCGACAGAAGGTTCCGTGCACGCACATCGCGGCGTGGCGGGACACGGACTCGGCCCGGGCTAGGCGGGCGCGAGAGTCTCGTCCGTTCGTGCCGCGATCAACAATAGAGAGAGCGATGTTTGTTCCTCGGCCTGGCGGTGACGATCGGCTCGGCGGTGACGGCGGCCTCGGCGTCGGCCGCGCCCAAGCGGCTGTCGGTCCCGCCGACCAATCCTTGTCGGCGCTCGGGTCTGCGGCTACTTTGCAAACGATCCGCCGCTGTCGCTAAGGACGACCGGGAGCAGTGTCAACGGCGTCGTCGCCCGCACCGAGTTGCTCTGTCGGCATTGCGACAGCGCCTCCATCCGGCGCTTGCCGGGCTCGTCGATCCCGGCTAACGCGGTGGCGCTAGCTCAACCATCGATCGGACACGATTCTGCAAACGAAGGGGTGCTGCCGCAATGGACGAGCTG
>CAVWFJ010000004.1:0-792872 GCA_963754055.1 uncultured Solirubrobacterales bacterium | reverse complement strand
ACTCATATGGAGGACCGGTTGTCAAGTGAGCAGCGTTCATGCTCCCCTCGTTGCTGGCGTTGCGGTGGGGGGTTGGTGGAAGTTGCTTGGGTGGGGGGAGGCGTCGGGCGAGGTTCTCGACGTCGGTCAGTCTCATATGCGGGGGTTGGCTACCCCAGGTCCCTGGTTGCGTCGCTGGCGGGCGCGTGTCTAGAAGCGGGCGTGGCTTGGTGAGGGCTGCCCATAGTAGTTCCGCGCGTGCCAGCGGACTTCGGGGCCCGGCGCCTCCCCCCACCCGAGCGGGGGACGACTGTCAGTGTGGTGGCTACGGCGCGGTGGCGGCGGCCCAGAGGAAGCAGGCGAGCTCGCGGGCGCACGCGACGGTGATCACGTTGCCGGGCTTCTTGCGCTCGCGCATCCGCTTGTGCACGCGGTAGAGGCGCGACTGGGCGCGCGAGGCGATCTGCAGGACGTGGTCGGGCAGCCCCTCCTGGCGCTCGTAGAGCGCTCTGCCGAGCCCCGGCGGGCGGGCGTAATGCCAGGAGGCCTCGACGAGGATCCGGCGGGCGTACTTGGAGCCGGTCTTGGTGATCGACCCGTGCATGTCGGACTCGCCGGATTGCTGGCGAGAGGGCACCAGCCCGAGCCAGGAGCCGAGCTGCACCGCGCGTGGGAAGCGGGTGAAGTCCGCGACCTCGAGCACGATGATCAGTGCCGAAAGCGTGTCGATCCCCCGGAACGCACGCAGCCGGCGAACCAGCGGCCAGAACTCCGGATCGAGCGCCACCCATGAGAGGCGCTCGTCGAGCGCCTCGCGCCGAGCGCTCAGCCCGTCGCACGCGGCGAGGTTGTCGATAAACGCCAGCTCGGTGTTCTGATGCTCGAAGCGCTGCGCGCCCAGCCACTGACGGTGCACTTTCGACCACGCCGTGCGGTCCCACACGCGACCGTGACGCAACAGCAGCTTCGACAGCCGGTGCCGGCAGCGCATCAAGTCGAGCCTGACCTGCTCGCGCGCCCTGGCCAGATCCCTCGCCGCCTCGAACGTAGCTGACGGGACCGCCACCGCGGTGAGCGCGCCGGCCATCAGCTGCCGCAACAACAGATCGGTGTCGCGCCGGTCGGACTTGTGCCGGTCCCCGGACGGACGCGGCGTTTTCGACGGCGCGATCACCTGACAATCGATCCCCGCCGCCCTCGCCGCCCGGTACAGCCCGAACCCGGTTGGGCCCGCCTCGTAGCACGCGCGCACCGGGCCAGCCAACCCAACCAGCCACCCAACGACCGGCTCCACCGCCCCACTGTCGAACCGTTGCCGCGAAAGCTCGCCGCTCATCACGTCCAACGACGCCGCGTAGATCGACCGCGCGTGGACATCCATCGCGGCCCATGTCATCGTTCCAGTCACGGCCGGACCTCCTTCGTATGGGGTCAGCCGGAGCCACTCTCCGGCCAGTCAAACCCCCGCAAAATGCGACCGAGGTCCGGCCTTCAACAGCCCGGCGAATCATCCTCCATAGGGTCAAGAAGGGTGGTGTGAAAAGGGGGTGTTGGTGGGTGTTGGGGGTCTGCCGCGGGTGTGTTCGGTGTGGACCGCCCTGGGATGGTGACGGTTTCCGCGGGGTTCGTGGCGCCTGGGGCGCTTCCCGGCCCGGGTGGCGCCGGGAGCGTCCTGGTTAGGCGCGTTTCGCGTCTCACCCCGCCTGCTCGGCGACAGCTCCGAGCACGGCGAGGCGGGCGAGGTTCACGGCGGCGGCGAGCAGGGCGAAGTCGGCGGCCACCTTGGGCTTGCCGCGCACCCGCGCGCGGCGGCCGCCGTGGCGGCGGCGCATCAGGTGCGAGATCTTTCGCTCGACCTTCGGCCGGGTGGCTTTGTAGTCGGCCTTCCAGGCGGGGTCTGATTGGCGCTGGCGGGCGCGCGCGAGTTGCTCCTCGTAGGGGCCGACGTAGATCGTGCGCCCCTCTTTCGCGCTCGTGCACCGGTCGGCCAGCGGGCAGCCGGCGCACGCCGCCGCGAACTTCGCGATCCGCCCCTCGCCGAACGGCCGCAGCGCCGTGGTGTTCCCCGCTGGGCAGCTCACGGTGCCGCCATTCAGGTCGATCGAGAACGCGTCCTTGGAGAACCGCCCGCCCGGCGAGACCGGCGGCTGCACCTTGCAGTTGACCTGCGCGTCCGCTTTCTCGAGCTTGTCCACCAACTCGCCCGAGCCGTAGGCCGAGTCGCCGTACACGGACGGCGACTGCCCGTCCTCGTCACGTTCGGGCTCGGACTGCTCAGCCTCCGGCTGCTCGGGAGGGCGCGGCTCGTCTGTGGCGCGGAGGTCATCTGCGAGCAGCTCGTCGGCTGCCGCCGCGTCGCCGCCGTTGGCGGCGCTCACCGTGGTCGCGAGGATCAGCTCCGAGTCAGGATCGAGCGACACGTGGCCCTTGTAGCCGTCAAACCCCCGCGCGGAGGTCTTATGCCCGTGACGGGCGTCGGGGTCGACGGTCGAGATGACCCGGTCCTTGGCCACCCGCCGAGCGATCCGAAACACCCCATCCTCGCCCTCGTCCAGATCCTGGCCGGTGACGGACGCCAACAACTCGGCCGCGTCACCGACCGCGGCCTCAAGCTCGCGGCCGTCGAGCGACACGAGCAGCGCGCGGGCGTCCTTGGCCAGCGCGTCGACCAGCGCCTCGCGCGCCTCGGGATCCTCGTAGTCACACACCGGCTTGCCCGCGTCGCGGTAATCATCATCGCGCCGCAGTTGCCCGCGCAGCTCGCTCTCCAGCTCCGCGTCGCACACCGAAAGCAACCCCCGGATCGCCGAGCGCACCAACGTGACCGTGTCCATCGTCGCGACCGCGTCATAGATCGGGGTGGAGTCCAGCACCCGCCGGCGGCCCACCAGCCCCGCATGCCTGGCCACCTCGCGCGTGACCTCGAAGATCCGCTCCGGCCACTCGGACGCCGCAAGCCGCGCGCGCATGTCAACCAGCACCGTATGCACGAACCCCGGATAGTCGAACCCCAGCCCGCCCGCTGCGTACTTCCAGCGCAGATCGAACTGAAAGCGGTCCACCGCCTCCCGATCCGAGCAGCCCTCAAGCCGCTGCAGCACCATCACCACCGCCACGATCATCGGCGGCACACACCGACGACCCACATCACAGAACAAGTCAGCGAATAACTCATCCGGGAACAACCGGTGGCACTCGCGATGAAGCAGCCCGTAGATCGAATCGGGCGCGACCAGCCGCTCGCAGAAGCTCGTCGTCGTGGCGAACATGTCCTGCTGGCGGGGAGATAAACCGAGACTCATAACCCTCAAGTCTTACTTGAGGGTCGGACGGACCAGACGCGGTCAGCCCCCGCTCAGGCCATCACAAAAAACACCAGCCTTCTAGCGCTGGGTCACGACTGGGGCTATGGTCTGCCCTGATTCCGTCCGTGGGCCGGATCGGGAATGCTCGCGTCTGAGGCGACTTCGGCGTAGTGTGCTCGGAGATGGGAAAGAGGAGATTGCGCCGCCCGTTCGTTGTGGTCTTGACGAGCGTGGTGGTGGTGGGTGTGGCGGCCGCTGCGGTGGCCGTTGCGTCTGGGACCAGCAGGTTGGCGTCCTCGGGAACCGGCACGCGCGGATCGCGGATCGCGGATCGGTACGGCGTGGACATCCAGGCCGTGTATACGGCCGCTGGCGAGCCGCTCCTCGGCGCGAGCTTCTCTCCCAATGGGGCCCTGGCAACGCCTTCTTGGTCGATCTGCAGACCACCGGACGTGAGTGTGTGTACCCCGACCGGCGCAGAGCCGCTGTTGCGTCCGGGGCGGACGCGCCCGGGCACGGTCTTCGAGGCCATCGCGACCTACGACGGGAGGACGTATAGCGCGCGATCGGCGGTGTGGCTTGGAACCGTTCGGGCGATCGCTCCGCCGCGCCTGACCGGCCGGCCCGCTGTCGGCGCGACGGTCACAGCACGCGAGGCCCGCTGGTCCGGTGGATGGCAGACCGATCCTGCTTGGCGACCTCACGACGGACCTGACTCAGGAGGTCGTGGCGCGAGTTTTGATTACCTGCGGATCGAGGCGTGCCGCACGCGTGGCGGCGAGCGGTGCGTCACGATCAGCGCACCGAACGAAGGCTTCGGCTTCAGCAATCGCCCGGCGGTCATCGCGGCCCGCTTCGCCGGCTGGTTCCTTTTCTCCTTCGATCTGCGGTTCGCGCACGACACGGCCTTCGCCGGTGTTGGCCTCGCCTCTCCTGAAGATCTCCCGCCAGCCAAGGTTGGCCCAACCATCGCCCGCTCGGCTCCGGCCGGCCCCGTCGCGCCACTCCGTAGCCGCTGATCCGTCCACGCCAAACTCAGGCGACAGACGGCTGGTCTGCGTCGGAAGGCTGAGAAAGAGGACCATACACCCCGAGAACGTGCACGCAGCGCGTGAGTTGTGCCTAGGCATGCGCCGCAACCTGCACGGCCGCGAGTCAGCCCTGGTATCGGCGACGAGCGGAACTCAGACGGCAGCCCGGCTGAAGTCCTCCTCGTTGCCGACAGGCCACTCCGACCGCTAGCCGCGATCTCGTTCGGCGGCAAGCACGAGACGGAAAGCGGTCACCTCGGCTCGGCCGTCGACACTGCTGCAATGCCACGGTTGCAGTAGCCGCCTCGAGCACGCGATCGTGACCACCGGCCGGTGGCCAACTTGTCCGTTCGGCACAATCGGCGCGGCCGTTAGACGACCGGCAGGTCCCTTGACCGAGCTTCCCCAACGGACGAGCTGCATTGGCAGCGCTCCGCAGGCAACCGACGGTCGTTCCGCCCAATCGCGAAGCGGGAGGGCGAGCAGCGAAACTTGCCCTAGGACCGACCACCGGTCGCTGACGGCACTCCCGCAGCGCCAATCGCGATGGGAGCGCAGACGTCGACGTCGAGCTCGCTCTTGCTGGTCGTCCTTAGGGGAAGAAGCTCACCGTCTCGTTTCGGGCGCCATGGGGGTGTGTGGATTGCACACCCCGAGGGCGGTGACGCCGGCGGACGGCGGGGTTATCGGGCGCGACTGCCGCAATCCTGACGAGGAGAAGTTCGCCGACGCCTCGGGCAAGTTCCCCAGCTCGATCCAAGCGGCACTCTGATGCTCTTCGAGCTAAAGCGCTCGTCTGGGCTCGCCAGAGGCACGTTACGCTTCCGCCGTGGAGCCGCCCGAGATTCAGTACGTCAAGTGTGGCGGGCGGGACGTTGCCTATCAGGTGGCGGGCTCCGGGGCGGCGGGGTTCGTGGGTTTTTTCGACATCGGCGCCCATCTGGACCTGATGTGGACGGATCCTGCCTGGGGGCAGCAGGTGGACCGCTTCGGCGCGCTGTGGCGGGCGGTGTTCTTTCAGATGCGCGGCATTGGGCTGTCTGAGGCGGTCGAGCGTCTACCGACGCTTGAGGAGCAGGCGGGCGACATCGTCACGGTGATGGATGCGGTCGGTCTTCGTCGGGCGCAGGTCTTCGCGGCGGGCGCGACCGCGCCTGGCGCCGTGGTGTTCGCGGCAACGCATCCGGACCGCGTCGACGGGCTTGTGCTGTTGTGTCCATACTTGTCTGGGCCGTTGGCCGAGGCCCCTGACCTGACTGGCTGGGAGCCGGGCGCGGCCCGTCGCTGGGCCGAGACGTGGCTTGAGATCGCCGACCGTTGGGGCAGCGGTCTCGTGATTGACGGCTGGGACCCTGTGATCGCCTCGCCGCGCGTATACCGCCAAGCCGGCCTGCTCGAGCGGACGGCGGCGAGCCGGCGAGTGGCGACTGCATACATCAAAGCCGCGATGCGGGGCGACGTGTCGCGTATCGCGACTCAGGTGCAGTGCCCGGTGCGCGTTCTGCACATGCCGACCAATATGCTGCCCGAGGCTGTGAGCCGGCACGCTTCCGAGCTGTTCCCGGCTGGCGAGCTTGTCGTCCTGCGGCCAAGCGAGCCGGGTATGTCCTGGGGTGAGAGCCTCGCGGTGGTCTGGGAGCACAACACCGAGCTCCTCAGCGGCCGGGCAACGACGCCATCGGATCGCGTGGTGGCGACGGTGGTGTTCGAGGATGTGGTCAGCTCGACGGTGCTCGTCTCGAAGATCGGCGACGATGCGTGGGGCAAGGTCCGGGTCCAACGCGAGCGCCTTGTCCGCGACTGTGTCGAGGACCACGGCGGCCGAGTCGTTTCCACCGCGGGTGACGGCTCTATGTGCACGCTCCCGGGCCCCGCGGTCGCGATCCGCTGCGCCGAGCAGCTGCACCAGGTCGTACGCCCACTGGAGGTTGAGCTGCGGGTCGGTGTCCACACCGGCGAGTGCGAGCGGATCGGCAACGACCTATCCGGCATGGCGGTTCATGTCGCGGCGAGGATCGGTGCGGCCGCGTCGCCCGGCGAGACGCTCGTCTCGCGGGCGGTGAGCGACCTCGCCGCCGGCTCAGGCCTCAGCTTCGCCTCACGCGGGGTCCACCAGCTGAAGGGAGTGCCCGGCGACTGGGAGCTGCTCGCGGCCACCGGGAGCACGACCGTGCCAAGCCTGCCCGCACAGTCTCCCAAGCCGCGACTGAGCGATCGGCTCATCGTCACTGCGGCGCGCCGGGCACCGCGGGTCCTGACCGCCCTTAACCGTTTCGACTCTGCGCGCTCGCGTCGCCGTTCCTGAGGGCCGGCAGCGATCACCCACGCGGGCCGCTGCCCAGCCTTCACGAGCGACGGCCTGTCGTTGCCTTTGATTCGTTACGAAGCCGCCCGATGCGGTTCATGCTGCAGAGGAGGCGAGCGAGCGGACACGAGACGCGGCTAAATCAGCATCGGCTCTGGTTTAGACCCGGCAGGGGGCCAGCGCGCTTGTCCCGGTGCACTGTCGCTTCGGACGAGGAGGAGCGCTGGTCGCCTCGCTTCCGCAACGGGCCGGGGATGGGGGAGCGTCGAGCTCGCGAGCGCCTATGGTCCCGGAGGGCGGTATCGGTTAGAGCAGGCGCCAAACCAGTCCGCTCTCCAGAGGAGGGGGCCATGTCTGCTGACCAGTTGTTGGACGCCGCCGGGCGCCCGCGCTCGCCAGCGACGATGCCCGGTTATCACGTTGGCCGGGTCCCCCGAACAAGGGTCGCCGGTACCCGGCAGATCCGCCTACGGTTGACGAGATCGTCGCCGTTATGCGCCATGCCGGAGACGATCGTCACGGCCGGCGGATGCGAGGCCTGATCGTCGTGCTGTGGCGCGCCGGTCTCCGGATCCACGAAGCGCTCACGCTCGCTGAGACGGATCTGAACGAGCGGCGAGGCAGCTTGCTCATCCGGCACGGGAAAGGTGACCGGCGTCGCGAGGTCGGGATGGATCCCTGGGCCTGGTCCGTCTTGGGCGACTGGACCTCGACCCGCATTGCATTCCCGCCGGGACCGCTGTTCTGCGTAATCGACGGGCCGACCCGCGGGCGCGCGTGGTCCGCCACCGCGGTCCGCGCCGAGCTACGCCACCTCGCGGTTGAGGCTGGGGTGCGGCGCCGGTTCGCGCCACACCAACTCCGCCATGCGCACGCCGTCGAGCTGCTGCACGAGGGCATCCCGCTACCTCTGATCCAGCGCCAGCTCGGGCATGCGTACCTCTCGACCACCGGTACCTACCTGGAAGGGATCTCCTCGGAGGAGATCATCGGCGCTATCAACGGCCGGAAGGCCCCGATGATGCACGCCAGCGCCGGGCTCGAGCTCTGACGAGCGCCCGTTCGGCGGGAGCGCTACGGCGCTCCCGCCACCACTACCCCATCCGGAATCACTAAGGAGAAGCCCGGAGCACAGCACTCTGTGTCGTCCGCAGCAGCAGCGGCGCCCAGCCAACCGCCGCCCCAACCTGCTGGCCGCCGATTTGTACGAAAGTGAGTATTGACCCCGATCGCCGCGCCTCATCGGGGACTTGGCGCCAGCTTCCGCTGCGGGGATGCAGCGGCCAGGGCAGATCCACTTGCATGGTGGCCGCCGTTGTCCGGAAGCAGCCGCCACCGGGCCGGGATTTGGGCTCGGCCCTGGCTGACGCTTGTAGCCCGAAGGAGCAGTCATGGCCGTGCTGCCCGTCCGGCGACGGACCGGGAGTCTCGGTTGGGCCGTGGTCGGGCGTATCATCCGTCGTCGGATTCGCTGCAGACGCGCGCTTGGCTAGATCGGGTGACGGCTTCCAGCTACAGCAGCCTGCGGCTGGCGGCGCTTTATGACGCGCTGAACCCTGAGACGACCGTTTCTACGTCGAGCTCGCCGGCAAGCCGCCGCGGCGGACCCTCGGCACCGGCACCGGCACCGCTAGCGGGCGAGCTGGCCGCGCGCGGGCACCGGGTCAGCGCCGCAGAACCGGCGCCGGCGATGCGGCGGTTCGCGGCCGTTCGCCCCGGCGGCCAGGCGGTGCGCTGGATCGAATCCGATGGCGCCTCGCTGGCGCTCAGTCGGAGGGTACGATGGCGTGTGGGACTTCATGTTGGTTGATCGACGTCGGCGGCCGGGGCGATTTCTTTGGTGAGCATGGAAGGTTCGGTGTCGTGTCGTCTGAGGAACGCTCGAGTCGACTGGGCAGCGCGGGGTCGCCACGCCGTCCTGAGTCGCCGGGGCCGTGGCATGCGAGGGGAAACGGTTGGCGCCAGGCAACCTCCCGGTTGAGCTCACCAGCTTTGTTGGTCGGGGTCGCGAGCTGTCGGAGATCAGGCGGCTGCTCGGAGTTGCGCATGCGATTACGTTGACCGGGCCGGGCGGGGTTGGTAAGAGCCGACTTGCGGTGAGCGCGGCTCGTAAGCTCGGGCGGCATTTCCCGGATGGGGTGTGGATCGTCGAGTTGGCCGAGCTGGATGGGCCGGATCGGCTGGCGTACGCAGTCGCCCGCTCGTTGGGGGTGCAGGAGCGGCGCAACGGCGCGATCGACGAGGCGTTGATGGACCACTTGCGCGAGCGGCGAATGCTGCTGGTGCTCGATAACTGCGAGCACCTGTTGGACTCCTGCCGGGAACTGGTGGCGTCTGTGGTGTCGAGGTGTGAGCGGGTGCGGATTCTGTGCACCAGCCGTGAGCGCCTCGATGTTGGCGGAGAAGCGGTCGTCGTCTTGTCGGGGCTCGACGTTCCCGAGGATGGGCAGCAGCTTTCTGTGGCGGGGCTCAGCGAGGTGGAGGCGCTCGGACTGCTCGTTGACCGCGCCGTGGCCGTAGCCCCGGATTTTGTCCTCACGGATGAGAACTCCCAGGCGTCAGCCGAGCTCTGCCGGCGGTTGGACGGGCTGCCGTTGGCGATCGAGTTGGCGGCCGTGCGACTGGCGTCGATGACGGCCGATGATCTGCGCGAGCGTCTGGACGATCGTCTTCGGCTGCTGGCGGCCGGTGATAGGACGGGGCCTGGGCGCAGTCAGACGTTGCGCGCGACGGTCGACTGGAGCTATGAGCTCCTCGTCGAGGGGGAGCGGATCTTGTGGCGTCGGTTGAGCGTGTTCGCAGGCAGCTTTGGTCTCGGGGCCGCGGAGGATGTTTGCTCGGGCGCGGGGCTGGAGCGAGAGCAGATCGTTGATCTGGTCGCGAGTCTGGTCGCTAAGTCGATTCTGACGATGGGGCACGGAAGCCGCCGTGGGCGCTACCGGCTGCTGGAGACGCTGAGGCTCTATGGCGCAGAGCGATTGGCTGAAGCCGGTGAGGACGTCGAGCTGGCGCGCAGGCACGCCACGTGGTATGCGAGGCTGGTGTCAGGCGGGGACCGCCCGTGGTGGGCGAGCAAGCAGCAGGGCCAGGGGTTCGAGACGCTCGACATCGAATGGGCGAACGTCGAAGCGGCACTTGATTTCTTCACGGAGTCGCCGTCCGACGCGGAGCTGGGGCTAGACATGGCGGCCGATCTGTGGCTCTACTGGCTCGTGCGAGGACGCTATCGGGCGGGCAGCGGGCGTGTCGCGATGCTTCTGGCGATGGCGCCGGCGCCGACCCCGGCCCGCGCGATGGCACTGTGGGCGTTTGCGTTCCTCTCGGAGGCGACCGGGGAGTATGCCGTGGCGCTGTCGGCGGTCGAGGAGGCAAGGTGGGTGTGCAGCCGGACCGGTGGGGATCGGGAGCTGGCGTACGCCTTGCACGGGCTCGCGCTCGTTCATCTGCGCTTGGGGCACACCGAGCTGGCGGGTGACTTAGCCAGTCAATCACGCGAGCGGATGCTGCGGGTCGACGACCCGACGGGCCTCGCGCTCACGGCGTACCTGCTCGCCACCGTGACCGCGAGCGCCGGCAGGATGGAGGAAGCGCGGCGTGTAGCCAGCGAAGCGCTGAAGGCCTCAGAGCTGGCGGGGGACATGATGATCCGTGGGCTCTCGAACGGCCTGCTAGGGACGGTCGAGTGGGTGCTTGGAGATCTCGGCGCCGCCGAGGCGAGCCACAAGGAAGCGACCCGGATCCACGACGTGATCGGTCACCGGTGGGGCATGCTCACGAGCCTGGAGGGTCTGGCCTGGGTGGCGGAGTCCACCGGACGGCTGGAACGAGCGGCGCTGCTGCTCGGTGCTGGCGCAGCGCTCTCCCAAGAGCACGGGATCGTCCTGTTTCCGTACGCGCAGGTCCACCACGACGCATGCCAGGCGGCAGTCCGCGCCGGCCTGGACGACTCCCGCTACCGCAGCTGCTGGGAGGACGGCTACATGCTCGGCCGCGAACAGATGATGGCGGTCGCGCTCGAGGATGCGCTCCCGGCCGACCGGCTTGCCACGACGACGGCCGCTGCACCCAACCGCGACGAGCTGAGCGCTCGCGAGCTGGAGGTGGCGCGGCTCGTGGCCAGCGGGCTCTCGAACCCGGCGATCGCAGCCGAGTTGTTCTTGTCGGTGGCGACGGTCAAGACGCACGTGTCCCACATCCTCGGAAAGCTCGGCCTGCAGTCTCGCGTGCAGCTCGCCAGCTGGCTCGCCTCCCACGACGTCGCTCCAAGCATCGCCGAGGACGAGTAGGGATCTGGCACCGAATCATCCCTGCATCGGCCACTCGGCCGATGACACCGCCCTCGCCGTCGGGCAGTATCAGCTTCGTTGAGAGAGTTCGATCTCAGGCGTCGGCACCCGGGCGCACCCCGGCAACGGTAAGGCGGGGTTCGGCGACGCCCAGCGTCCTGAATCGAACGACAAGAGAGTTGGGCGCAACCGGATCGTGCGAGATATCTTCACGATCGTGCTCGCCTGCGACCGGCTCCCGCCACACCAGCAACGCGAACCCGGCCGCTGCGTTGAGCGGGCGAGCAGCACCTGCCTTGTCCGGCTCATTACCCCAACGAAAGAGAACGACATGCCCGTCAGATTGACAGCACTTGGACCCGCAGTTCAGCGAACCGCGTGTCGCAGCACCAATGCGGTGATCTCCGTGTGTCGCGCGTTCGCGGGGCGATCAGATCGTCCGAGGCTGAGGGCTCCGGTGAGCTATGGATGGTGCGTACAGCGGATCGGCGTCCCGGCGCTGATCGTGACGTTGCTGGTGGGAGCGTCGGTATTTGGCGCGAGCGAGGCCATCGCTGCTGCGCCATCCGGTGGGCACACCGCGCGTGGTCCTCTTCCCGCGCCGACACTGGCCCGGGTGCGGCAGATCGTCCGTCGGTTTCAGACCACGAACCGCACGCCGGGAGTGATGGTCGGCATCTGGAGCCCGAGAGGGACGTTCGTCAGCGCGACCGGGGTCGCCGATCTGCGGACCGGGGAGCGGCTGAACACCAACATGCAGTTCAAGATCGCCAGCCAGACCAAGACGTTCACCTCCGACCTGATCCTGCAGCTGGTCGGTGAGCACAGGCTCTCACTCGGTGATCACATCTCCAAATGGATCGCGGGCGTGCCCAACGGCGACCAGATCACGATCCGAGAGCTGCTGAATCACACCAGCGGGCTCGGGGACGGCTTCTCGCTGCCCGGCATCCAAGCGCACCTGGCAACCGGCTGTACGGTCGGCTACCTGCTCAGGATCGAGGCGACCGCGCCACCGGTCGCGGCGCCCGGCACGAAGTGGTCATACAGCAACTACGGCTACAACCTGCTCGGGCGGGTGGTGGAGCTGGTCACCGGTCAGAGCCTGAGCACGGCGATCCGCGATCGGATCACCGTCCCGCTCGGGCTGCACCGAACCTACCTTCCAACCCAAGGCAACGGTCTTAGCCGGCCGTTTACTCACGGCTACGGGACCGGCGAGGTCGCCCCCACGCAGGCGCCAACCGCTGCCGATGACGCCACCGGCCTGCCGGGATCGTGCCTTTGGGCGCACGGCGCGATGGTCTCCACGCTCTCGGACATGCGCGTCTGGTCCCGCGCCCTTGCGACGGGCGCGCTGCTCAAGCCATGGGTGTGGCGACAGGCGAAAAAGGACGCGATCCGGTTCGTGTTTGCGCAGAACTACAACGGACCCGGACGCTGGAAGTACGGCCTGGGGTTCGTTCAGTCCGGTGGGTTCATCGGCGGCACCGGCAGTTTCGCGGGCTATGAATCGGTCGCCATGTACTCACCCAGTCGCCGAACGACGATCGAAGTGCTATCGACCAAGCAGCCCAACGCGATCACTCCTCCGCCGATGTTCCAGGCGCTCGCGATGGCGGTCTTCGGCGCCCACATCGGCTTCGGGCTGACCCCCGCCCAGGCGCTGAAACCGAACAGCTTCGATGCGCCCAACCCCGGGTGAGGCGAGACACCGCACCGTCGCCCCGCGACGCCAGCGCTCGGGAGATCCCACCAGCGGCCGGCTGCCGACAGCCAAAACGAATCGTCTCGCCCGAGTCGAAGTCTGACCGGGCGCCCACAAGCAGAAACCCTGAGACCAACGAGGAGAGCCTGATGACCAGGACTGCCTGTACCGACCCGATCCGCGTCGCTGCCGGAGAGGGCCTCGCCGACGTGTGGTGGAAGCGCGGGCGGCTGATCGTGAAGGTCGGCGCCGCTGAGACCGGCGGCAACTTTTCTCAGTTCGAGATCACCGATCCTCGTGGCAGCGCGACCCCGATACACGTCCATCGCAACGAGGATGAGACCTTCTACCTGCTCGAAGGGGAGGTGAGCCTGTTCGTCGGCGGCGAGCGGATCGATCTGAGCGCCGGCGACTACGCGTTTGCCCCTCGGGACGTGCCGCACGCGTACGTCGTGAGCTCTGACCTAGATCAGTGGGTAAGGCCGGAGCGGGATGCTGATGGCTGATTTGACTGTCATGATCTCGGTCGCGACTGGGGTCGAGTGGGCACTTGTGTGGCGTGGGGGCGGGATGGGCGTGTGTGGGGTGTGATTCGGGCAGCGTTCGGGGTCGCCGAGTTGGGCGGCGTTGGGGAGTGTTGGTCGATGTCAGCTGGCCGGCTGCGGGATGGTCAGGGACCGAGCGCGTAGATCGCCTGGAGTGTCGCCTTGAAGGTGTCGCTGTGGCGGAAGCCGGCCGGCGGGCGCAGGATCAGCCGCCGGCCGGTGCGCACGATCCGCGCGGGGATGTTGAAGATGAGGTTGCGAAGCGTTTTGGCGGCGCGGCGCAGCGGCGTGTTGTCGGGCGCGTTGCCGGATGCGCCGGCGGCGGGGCAAAGGTCGCAGCAGAACGCGGTCAGGTTGAGCGCCAGTAGCCCGGCGGTGAGCCAGACGCGGTTGGCGTGCTCATCGCCGGAGGGCAGATGCCGGAGTGCTTGGCCGAGCTTTGACTCCTTCAGGCGCTCTTCGATCTGCGCGCGGTGGCGGTGGAAGTGCTCGATCCATGCGGTCGGCTGCCAGTGGATGTCGGTGAGGATGAAGCTGTAGCCGTAGACGGACTCGATCTGCCCGTCGAGAGCCAACTGCAGTTGGTCGGGATTGATCGTCTTCAGGCGCCGGGAGCCTTTGAGCTTGGCGATCTCCTCGGCGGTGAACGTGACTCGGCGGATGATCAGTCGCAGCGGCTCGTGCTTCCAGCCATCCGGCCGGTAGCTCGTCTCGGCGACCTGCGCGCCTTGCATGTCCAGCGCGTCCTGCCAGGTGTCATCGCCGATTTGGGCGAGCGCCTTCCACATCGCTTGGCTGCGGGGCACCGAGACGGTGAACCGCGCGCGCTCGCAACGCAGCCGCTCGAGTAGCTCGAGCTGGTAGTAGGCGGAGTCGATCCTGAACGTGACGGGTCCGTGACCGGCGGGCAGCAACGACAGCGCGCGGGCGGCGATCCGCGCGCACTCGACGCCGGTCAGCTTCTCGCGGTTGCCGGCGACCAGCTCGCTGGTCAGCGCCCGGCCGCGCTGCGCCCAGAACGCCGCGTGCGGCGCGTAGCTCAGCTGGCCCAGGCGGTTGCGCGCAGCGCCCTGCTTGCGGCGGCCGTACACCTCGATCACGGTCGCGTCCAGGTCGACCGTCACCGACTCGCCCCGATCGCGGCCAAGCGCGCGGTCCAACTGCTCACCAACGCGTGCCGCGGCGCGCTCGACCCGCTGGCAATGCACGCGCCGGAAGTCCTTGGCGCGTTGCAACGCCGTCGCTGCCGACGGCGGCTGGCCAACGATCCGCAGCCCGCTACCCGCCTGATCGGCGCGAACCTCCTCCAGATCGGAGAAGAACTCGCCGCCGACAAGCTGCGACTCGGCGACCGAGACCAACAGCTGCCCCGGCGAGAGCCCCCGCCGGCGGACCTTCACCGGTCGCGCCCGACGCTCGACCGCCAGCTCCGCATCGATCAGCTCCACCAGCCGCAACCGCCTGGCCAGCTCGCCGGTCACCGCCAGCCCCGCATACCGGACAAGCGACGGATCGTTCTCGCCGATCAAAATCCGTCCGCGCCGCCTGCCACCGTTAACCGCCGTCACCCCCAAGGTGACCTCCCGTCACTCACGCTGGCAGGCTTCAGCACCCCGCCAGAGTTACACACAGGTCAGACGGAAAGCCCCGTGTTTGCGGGGCTTTCCGCAGTCAGACAGCGATCAACCGCTCCAACACCAGCCGCAACGGGCCACCCCTCGCTGCGCCGCTACCCACTGATCTAGGTCTGAGCGGGCTCGGATCCTCACGACCCTCTGTCCCGGCGGCCTGGAAGAGGTGTTCGTAGCAGCCGGCTTGCCGGTCGCCGGCAACCCGCAGCCCGACCACGAGGTGATGCCGCCGATCGACGAGATCGCGCGCCGGATGTCCAGCTACGGCTGCGAGGTCGTCGGTCCGCCGCCGTCGCTCACGGACATGAAACCGGACCGCAAACAACTTGATCCCGTCTCAGACCTCCGGCGAAAGGAGACAGCCAATGCCCTTCACCTCACAGCAACAGATCACCACCACTAGTAGCTGACAAACGGCCATGACCGCAGCGGGCGCCCGGCCGCACTCCGACCAACCCGTGAAAGGGGCGTGGCGCCAAATCAGCCCCCGGATCGGTCACCCGGCCGATGACATCACACCACCCCCGGCGCAGGATCAGCACCGTCAACAACACCAACCCACGACGAGGACCGGACATGCCGCCCATCCCAACCACCGCGAATCCACCACGCACCGACCCGTCGCACACAAACGCGCCCTCCCCGGCCAAGGCGGCGCGTCGCCCGCTCCGTGCTAATCACCGTCGGCTGGGGCTCGCGTGTCTGGTGATTGGTGTCGGTGGTTGGCGCGCTCTGGTCGGTCGCGGTTGATGCGAGTCCCGCGGTCGCCCGGACGCCGTCCTCAGCGGTCGGTCGCGCGGATCTGGCGTCGTCGATCGGCTAGAGGCGCTGTGGCGTGCAGCTCGATTGCGTGGGCGTGCGGGTGCCGTTGGACTGGGCGGATCCGGGCGGGTCGAAGATCACGCTGGCGGTGGTCCGCCGGCGCGCAAGCCGCCCACGGCAGCGGATCGGCACCTTGTTCTTCAACCCCGGCGGCCCGGGCGTGTCAGGCGTGGACAGCGTCAAGGACGCGCTGACCTCCCGGCTGCTTGACCAGGCCGGCGGCGGACGCTTTGACATCGTGAGCTGGTTGGTGGGGAGATTCGTGGCCACCAGCGGGGAGAAAAGATGGCCACCAGTGGGGAAATTCGTGGCCGCCAGCGGGGTTGTGAACGCGAACGCAGGAGGCAGGACGGAGTGCGAGATGGTGGTTCCGCTGACTGCGGTGCGGTAGAAGTGATGGAGGTTGTTTGGCCCTCTGGAGTCGCCCTTCGGGGGGAGGCTTCAAACCGCCCACAGGTGCATTGGCTGAAGACCGTTGTGCTGAACGTCGTGGGAAAAGGCGCGGCTTGATCGCGTCAGGTGCGGGTCGGGAAGATGAGCGATGGACGATGAGTCCTCTGCCGTTGACGTGTCGAAAGCGGTTAGACGATGTCGAAACCAGGGCCGCCCCATTGTCCTGGGATCAGCCTGGGGGTTACCCGATTTCCTGCCCAGGCGGCATCCGGCAGATAGGCAGCATGATCCCGACCGAGGCGCTTCTATGGAACGCGTGAAGGCGAGCCCGGACATAGCTGCGGTGCCTTCCGCAGCGAGAGGGAGATCTCCAAGCGGCAGAAACCGCGAGGAGTTGAGTACCGTCGCCGGGCGCGCTGGCGGACTCGCCCGTAGTAGCTGTGAAGCGTCCGCGTATCGCAGCGGGTGTGGAGCGAAGGGGCGGGGTCGTCTAGGCGAGCGGATGCGCTCAACCGCAAGGGATGAAGCGCGTGCGTGAGCCGAAGCTGAAGGGCAAGTCGTTCGACATCCCCAAGCGATTGGTGTGGGATGCGTGGCTGAAGGTCAAGGAGAATGGCGGAGCGGCCGGGCCTGACGGCGTCACGATCGAGCAGTTCGAGGGGGACCTCTCGGGGAACCTTTACCGGCTGTGGAATCGGATGTCGTCGGGGTCGTACTTCCCCGGGCCGGTCCGGGCGGTGGAGATACCCAAGCAGGGCAAGAAGGGCGGGATCAGGGTGCTTGGCATCCCGAACGTCGTCGACAGGATCGCCGAGACGGCGGCCGCGATGGCGTTGGAGCCCAGCGTGGAGCCGGTGTTCCACGAGGACTCCTACGGCTATCGTCCTGGGCGCTCGCCCGTGGACGCGGTCGCGGTCTGCCGAGAGCGGTGCTTCAAGAAGAACTGGGTTGTCGATCTTGACATCCGGGCCTTCTTGGAGCCATCGTCACACTGCCTGCGCGTTCATGGGGGTGGTGTCGAACAGGCTGGTTTCTGCTTGTGGGACCAGTATTCGCAGGCCTTTTCGGCGTCCGTTGCGGACGTGGAGGGCTTGCAGCTCGCCGCGCTTGACACGCTGCAACACCGTCTGGCGGGAGACGCCGAGGATGCGCATCGCGTCGACGATCGGCACGTAGCCGGCGGGCGCGTCTTCGACGAACAGGGCGCGGAGTTGGTCGTTGACGCGGATCCGCCAGGGCGCGCCGGGCGTGTCTTGCTCGCCGCGGATGAACCCGGCCTGCAGCCAGCGGAAGATGGTGGAGGCGGCGACGCCGAGCTCGTCGGCGGCCTTGCCGACGGGGAGCAGCTCGCCGTCGGGCGGCTCGGCCGGCGGTGTGTATGCGGGGATGTTGCGGTAGCGGCGCAGACCGCCGACGATGATCGCGGTGAACCGCTCGCCCCGGGCGGAGCGGCGGCCTTGACGGTTGAGGATCCCGGCGATCCGACCATCGTCATAGTGGACGGCGAGCCGTTTGATCAGCTCGATGGTGTCCTCATCGGTCCGGACTGCCGGCTGTGATTTGGGGAGCGGGACAGCGAGCTCGGTGATCGCGCCGCCTTTCCAGCGGATGGTGAGCAGCGCACGGCGTTCTTCTCGCTCGAGGGAGATGGTCACGTCCTCGATCAGGCAGCGGATCAGCTGTTTGCGGTCCCGATCGGTAGTGGTGGGCGCGGACCACACACGGCCGAGGTCAGCACCGAGCGCCAACAGCCGCTCGCGCTCCTGCGTCGTGAGCGTGCGGGGCCGTTGTTGTTCGCGCAGCGCCAGCTCGGCTTCTGCCTTGGCGAGCTCGCCGAGTGCGTTCTCCCAGTCGCGTTCCAGGCCGCGGGCGACGAGCCGGTGCTCGGGTTCGACCTGGCGGTAGCGCCGCTCGGCTCGCTCGGCCTGGTATCTAGCGCGTTCGACCTGCAGCCGCCACTGCTTCAGCGCGGCGTCGTGGTCTTGCTCGAGCGCTTCAGCTGCTTGCAGCGCGGCTTTGACGCCGGCTGGGGTGAGCGCGGCGAGCAGCGCGCCGGTGACGGCCTGGTCGATCTGCCCGCCGCCGACCCTGACACACCATTCGCCGCGGTTCTCGACCAGGATGCTGGCAGGGCAGTGATAGGCGGGGCTCTTGTGTCCGCGACGACCTTGATAGTGCACCTTGAGTTTGCGTCCGCACCGGCCGCAGACCGCGATCCCTTGCAGCAGTGCCTGTCCCTCGCGGACCGCGCCGCCGGGCTCGTGCGCGCGCGGGCGCGTGTTGCCGCGATCCGCTCACGGTTTCGCTCAAACCTGTCCTTGTCGATGTAGCCGGGGTGGTGATCCCAGATCAAGACACCCCATTCTTGCTGGGGGAGGCGACGCAACCGCTGGCGTGTGTTGCCGTGCTCGTCGATATACCGCTCCCGACGGGTCTTCCCGAACGCGTACGCGCCGGCATAGACGGGGCTCTCGAGCACGCTGTGGATCTGGTGGTAGGTCGGGGTGACCCACCGCAGCTCACCGCCCTCCCAGCGGCGCAGCGGGAACTGCACCCCCTCGCGGCGCATCCACAGCCACACCTGCCGCACCGAGCCGAGCTCGTCGAACCGGTCGAAGATGGTCTGGATCGCACCGCGCACCGCCTCGTCACCGTCGAGCAGGATCTCGCCTTCCTCCTCGCCCCACACCAGTCCGATCGGCAGCGCCTTACGCAGCTCGCCGCGCGCTGCCTTGTTGCGGATCCCGCCCTCCAGCCGGGCGCGCAGCACGTGCAGCTCGGCCTCGCTCATCGTGCCCTTCAGGCCCAATTATCCGTATGTCGAGCCTGATCGCGCGGCTTTTCCCTGCTGAGATCGTTGAAGATATGACCGCAACGTTGTAACGCCATACGCGATAAACGACCGAACTCCAGTCACGACCGTAGGTCCTGGAATCGGTGGGGCCGGCGGGCGGTCAGGAGCCGGTTGGCTGGTCGTGGCGGGCGCGCCACAGCTCGGCGGGGCGTCCTCGCTGGTGGTGGCGCTCGGCGTGGACGCGACCGGTGGCGGCGAGCCGCTGCAGCGCTTGGGCGATGTCTTTGGAGCGGCGGTTTCGGCTGAACAGGTCGCGGACCTGCGAGCGGGTGAGACCGTCTGGCTCGTCGAGCAGGGCGCGGTAGATCTCGTCGGCGAGGGGGTCGCCGAGCGAGTCGCCGAACACCCAGCGGGCGGAGGCGGCGGCGTACTCCCACAGGCCGAGCGCCGCGTCGAGGTGTGGCAGCCCGATCTTGTCGGCCTGGTCGAGCAGTGCGTATAGGAGCGCGAGGCGCACGACGTGCGCCTCGGCGCGGGCGCACACGGCGCCGGCCAGCCCATCCTGGGGCTCGGTCAGCTGGGGGTAGAGCTCCCACCAGCTCCGGCGGGCATGCTCGTCGAAGCCCAGGCGGCCACGGCGCCGTGCAGTGTCGATCGCGGCGCGAAGCCTGCGGAGCAGTGGCTGCCAGTCGACCTCATCGATGCTGCCTCCTTCCGGCAGCAGCTTTGAGCGGCGCACCATGAACAGCAGGTACCTGTTCAGGAAGCCGTTGGCGGCCTCGGTCGCGTTCAAGAGTCTGACGAGTTCATCGGCTGTGACATGTCCAACGATCGAGATATGTGCACCCGTCGCGCGGGCCGGGCTGTTCTTGGTCAGCGCCTGTAGTGGCTTTCCATCCCAGGCACAGCGAACTATGGGCGAAAGCGTGTTGCCGTCGCGGGCGACCATCTTGAGGACCGAGGCAAATTCGGCCTCGAGCACCAGCAGTCGCTTGTCCTGACTGTCCTGGTCGTCTTGCGCGCGGGCGCGGACGCCGGTGGTGGTGTCGGGGTCGCGCACTGACCAGATGACACCCTCTCCACTGGAGAGACCTGACACGATCCGCCGCTCGACCCAGTCTGGGTCGACCTCGGCGAAGAGCCGCTGCACGTGATCCCACGAACTGCCCTTGCGGGCCTTGGCGCTGGGTCCGATCAACAGGACGAACTCGTTTGCGTGATGCTCGGTGGCTTCGACTGCGTAGTGCGCCCCGCGGCCGATCACCGAGCCGAAGCAGACCAGTAGCTGGGCCAGGATCGCCAGCGGGTCTGACTCGCTGTGGGGCTCGATCGCCCGCGCGATCTCACCCGCCAGCCCGGTGAACGCCGTCGGGCGCGGCGGGGCGGGCCAGTCCTCGGCCGCGGGGTGCAGCGCGATGACGTTGCTGGGGGTCTGGTCTGTCACAGGTCACGGCTCCTTGTCGGCTGAGCGGAGGGCTTGGGGGAGCTGGCGGCGCAGCGCAAGCAGTTCGCCGTGCGCGGTGGCCAGCTGCGCCTTGAGCTCGGCGACCTCGCCGCGGGCCTCGCGAAGCCTGGCGGTAAGCGCGACGACGACGCCGCGCGCATCAGGGCCGGGCTGCGCGGTGGCGGCTGCTGGCGCGGGCGCGCTGTTCTGGCGGTCGCGCAGGTGCTCGATCCGGTGACGTAGCTCGGGGTGGCGGTAGAGGAAGTCGACCGACACCCCGGCGGCCGTCGCGACCGCGCGGAAGTTGATCTGCGCGCCGGACTTGATCAGCTTGCGCAGCGCGACCTCGGCGCGCTTGGTCGCGGCGGCGTGCTTGGTCTGCGCGGCCTGGCGCAGCACCTCGGCACGGCGCTCAGAGCTCACCAGGCCGCCTTTGGTCTTCGCCGCCTGTCTCGGGTGGCTGGCTGGCCCTGCCGGCGACCCCCGCGCCACGCACCGCCTGACCCTCCTCGGCGGCCTGCAACGCGGCGACGATCGACACGAGCGAGCGGCTCTCGGCCAGGCGCTGCTCAAGCCACACGTTGTCATCGGTCATCTGGCGGCCGGTGCGCTGCAGGTGCTGGGCACGGCGGCGCTCGATCAGTGCGTCGGTCTCGGCCAGCTGAACCTCGAGCTCGGGCAGGTGGCGCGCGTCGGTGGCGAAGTGATCGCAGGTCAGGCACGCGTTGCCGCGCTCGCAGCGCTTGACCGGCGGCAGCAGGCACACGCCGTTGGGCAGGATCCGGTCGGTGTGGCGCGACAGCTGCACCATCTCGTAGATGTCGGCGGGGTCCAGACCCAGCTCGCGGCCGTCGCGACCGAGCTTTTTGAAGCGCAAGAACTCCCGCTCGTGGGTCTTGGGTAGCGTCGCGGCGTAGCGCATCGTCATCTCGGGTGACAGGTGGCCGAGGTAGCGCTGCACGACGTGGATCGGCGCGCCGCGGTTGAGCAGTTCGGTCGCGCGGGTGTGGCGCATCCGGTGGGTGCGCTGAAAGTCGACCAGCCGGCCGTGCTCGTCGCGGATCTGAAGCTCCCGCGCGAGCCCGTGCAGCCGGTCGCGCAGCGTGTGCGCGCTATAGGGCTGCGTGCCCCTGCGGTTGGACTGCCAGGCAACGAACAGATACCGCGGCTCAGGCGGCGAAGCCGGGTTGATCGCGGCCAGATGCTCCCGCAGCCAGCGCTGCTGCTCGCAGACGATGTTCACGACCTCGCGCTCGACCAGGATCGTGTCGGGCGCTCCGTCGATCTTTGTCTGGCGGTAGCGCAGCCGGGCGACCAACGCGTCGGGGTCGCTGTCGTTGCGGGTGTCGATCCCGGGCAGCGGGATCAGCGGCTCGGGGTCGATCAGCAGGATCTCGTTGATCCGCCGGCCGGTCAGCACCTCCAACAGGAACGCGCGCATCGCTTGCGGGTCGCCGCGCCCTTGAACCTCGCGCCGCTCCCCGCCGACGACCACAGTCTCGGTCTGATCGCGACCCAGCGCGAGGATGTCCAGGTGGCTGACGATCCGAGCGAGCGCCTCGGGATCGATGTAGTCGGCCGGGCCGGTGCCACGATCACGGCGGACGAACTCGCCCGCCCGCCACAGCCGCGCGTGCGCGTCGGTCAGCTCGACCCACCGCGGCTCGCCGAGCGCCTTCGCGGCCTCGTGCCGGTGGTCGGCCATGAACAGGTAGAGCCCCTGAACCGCGCTCTGGGCAAGACCGACGCTCGTGCCAGACAGCGGCCGGCCGCCGCGGCCGCGGCGGCCGCGCAGATACGACAGCAGGGAGAGCGCGACGCCGCGTAGCTCGGTCTCCGAGCACGCCAGACGCGGATCGTCGATCCCGGCTTCGATCAGGAACTGCGAGAAGTAGCTTCCCAGGTAGGTGCGGTAGCCGGGCAGCGTGGGCCACGCCAGCACGCCCTGCTCCAGCGCGCAGGCGAAGAACCACTTGATCGCCTCGCGCAGCCACGGTTGCTTGATCTCGGCGAAGCGCAGCCTGTAGTTGCCCAGCGCCTCGTGCTCGCGTAGCGGGATCCGCGGGTCGCGTCGCGGCTCCCACACATCTGACCGCCACCACCGGCCCGCGCCATAGGCGCGCTGGACCGCGGCGCACAGCCGCGCGATCGCCGCCCGGTGGTTGTGTTCAAACCACGCGCCCGGCAGGCGGCCGTGACGGTCATAGAACTGCCGCCGCCCGGCCAAAATCCACTCCTCGACCGTCAGGTCGGCGAACGAGCAGACCTCGCGCGCGGGATCGGCCGCCAGCGTCGCGGCCAGCCTCACCCAACCCAGCAGCGACCAGGAGTTGACCCGCTCCCCGCCGACATGAAGCGACCAAAGCCACCACGAAAGCTCATGGCGCATGGACTCCGGCAGCCCGTCAAGCGCGATGCGCGCAGCCGGCCGGGCCCGATACGCGTAGGTCACCTCCGAGAACGGCGGCTCGGTGAAGTCGATCACCCCCGCCGAGAGCGCGAACTCGATCGCGACCTGCTCGCCGATCGCCGTGGCCATCTCGGGCGAGAACCCGCTCGGCGTTCGCGATGGGTGCAGGCGGTCATCCATCGCCAAGCCTCCAGCCCTCGCAGAAGGCCCTCCAGCCGGCCACCGCGCGCAGCTCGGCGTCTTCGGTCACCCAGCCGTAGAGGTCGATCGTGGTCTGGATGTCAGCATGGCCCAGCCGCCGCATCACCACGTGCTCAGGCACCCCGGCCAGAAGCAGCGCGGTCGCGTGCGTGTGGCGAAACCAGTGTGGCGTGAAGCCGTCCGGCACCGCGTCGCCGAGCCGGCGACGCAGACGACCGAGAAGCGAGTAAACGCTCTCGGGCCGCATCGGCGCAAACCGCGGCTCACGCTGAAGGTTCACGAACACAAACCAGTCGTCGGCCAGCGCCCGCCCCGCCTGATCCGCCAAGTCGGCCAGCAGCCACAGGTAGTCCGAGTACAGCCGCTCCAACGTGTCAGACACGTAGATCCGCCGCGGCCGCCCGCCCTTAGTGCGCTGCCCGTGTGGATGCTCGCGGGGCACGACCTCGATCAGCGGCGTCTGGCCGCGGCCCACGTGCCAGTCGGCGTGCGCAAGACACAGCGCCTCGCCCAGGCGCACGCCGGTCTCAGCCAGCGTTTCAAACAGCAGCCGGTCGCGCAGGGACCCACACCACTCGCCCCGCTCGCGCTCAAAGCACGCGCAGCTCTCAAGGATCGCCCCGACCTGGGCCGGGGTCAGCACCGGCGGCGGGCCAGACGCCGGGGTGCGCAGCCGAAGCGGGCTCGCGCGCCCCTCCCGGCGGCCCTCCAGATGCGCCAGCATCGGGCGGTAGCGACCCCGCCGCACCTGACGCACCGACGCTCGCGCCAGCGCCGCGCCGCGGCCATGCACCTCGTGCTGGAAGCGATAGAACGACACCACCGCCGCCAGGCGCGCCTGCACCGTCGCCTCCGCCGGCCCGCGCGTCTCGGCCTCTGGAACGATCGACACGACCGCCGACGCCAGCCCCGTGCGCAGCCAGGTCACAAACGCGCGCAGCGTCCCGACCGACGGGTCCTCCCAGCCCACGCCCTCCCGAGCCAGATGAGCCCACCACAGCTCAAGCCCCTTCGCATACGAGCGCACAGTGTTCGGCGAGGAGCCCAGAACGCGATGATGCTCCAAGAACTCCTCGATCGGCCCCACCGGCATGTGGTCATCGCCCAGCACCGTCCACGTCCGCCCACCGCCCGCCAGCACCACGGCCTGAACCCGCACTCCGCCCACCGCCTTCGATCGTCCTTGACCTATCGCCGCGGACGCTAGCGACGTCGTCGGACACGACCAGATAACGCGCCGACAACGACGAAGAAGCGGCGCTCAAGCGCTCGTTGACGACGTCAAAGACGGGCGAAAATCAGGTACAGATAAACCGAGCAGCAGCCGGTCGTTGAACGAGCCCGGGTGATACAGGCCGTCGGCGTCACCTATCACTGTGTCAGTCACCCCGCACAAATCCAACAGGCGATACCAATCAACGTTGTTGCGCGCCAGCCTGGAGACCTCCAAGCCGAGCACCAGCCCGGCGTGACCGAGCGCGACCTCCGCCGCCAAGCGGGCGAACCCGGTGCGCTCGGCGATCCCCGAGCCGGAGATCCCGAGGTCCTCGTCGATCACCACGACCTGCTCGCGACAGAACCCGAGCTCGATCGCGCGCTCGACCAGCGCATACTGCCGCTGCGTGGACTCGACGTTGCGCTCAAGCTGCGCTTGGGAGGACTGGCGCAGATACACGAACGCCTGACGGCGCAGATGCGAGGAGGTCAACTTCTGCCGCTCGTTCACTCGCACAACTCCGATCTGCGATCGGCCACCTCAGCCAGCTCCAGCAGACAGAACGCGAGCTCGCGCGCCTCTTCCGGGCGCAGGTGCGAGACTACCGGCGCGCGCTTGACCGGTCGACCGAGCTCGTCGCTGAGCTCGCCTGCGCCGTCGTCGCTCAAGCAGACCGTGACCAGCTGCAGCAAGCCGCCGCCGACCCGCCCTTCAGTCATCCCGTCCTCCAGACGCGCCCGCGCCTCCCAGCGATGCTCGGTCATCGCTCACCGCCTCGGGCGCGACACTCCGCGCGATCAGCGCGGCCAGCAGCGCCATCGCCGCCTGGCGCTGCTGCTCGCCGACCAACTCCCACAACGCCACCGCGGGCGCCGGGCTCTCGGCCAACTCCAGACGCAGCTGCACGATCAGTCCTCGACCGCGGATCATCCCGCTCGGCCAGGACAGCACGCTCAAGCAGCGGCTCCAGGATCCGCCGCGCGACCAGCAGATCATCAAGCGACGCCAGCGTCCCCGCCTCCACCGGCTCCGGCCGAGCCTGCAAGTCCGTCCACACAGCGGGCACCAACAGCGTGCTGCCGTCCGGCAGCACCAAGATCAGCTCGAGCCGACCCCGCCGGCGCATCCAGCCCCTCAACTCAAACGAGCGGCCCTCCCACGCATGCGCCCGCCGGACGATCCGCACCGTCGCCGGAAAGCCATCGAGGTGGGCAGTGTGTCGTGTCTTCCTTCGACACCGTTCCATGGAACCTCGTTCTGAAGGCGGTGGCCCACCACACCGACCAGCGGTGGATCCTGCTCTACGTGGAGCGGTGGCTCAAAGCGCCGCTGCAACGCGATGACGGGACGCTGGTCGAGCGGGATCGCGGAACCCCGCAGGGCTCTGCGATCTCGCCGTTGCTCGCCAACATGTTCATGCACGTGTGTCCTCAAAGGAAAGCGAGGCGATGTAGAAGGTCGTGTTGTGATCCGTGCTGTGCCAGTGATGGAGGTAGGTCCTCCGGGCTCGCCGTGCAGGCGGGGAGTCCAAACCGCCGTGATGTCATGCCGGTCAAAAGCCGGGGTGGGAAGCGATCACGGAAACGGCTCGCTAACAGCGGGTCGGGTGTGCGACGAGAAGACGAACATGGTTGAACCACTGCTGACGCATCGTAAAATAATGACAGCATCGCAACCGGAGTCGGTGCATATCTCCGGGAGAGCATCACGCCGGTGGGCGTGGTGTAGCCAGAGGGCGGCCTGCGTGTCGCTCTGGTGGTGCTCGGTGTTAAGGTGGCGTGAGCTCGTCGTGGGCGCTGGCATGGAAGAGGAGAACCTGTGTCTCGATACCGACGGCCAAGTCGCGGGGCCGGTGGCCCCTTGGCCGCGAGAGGGAGAACCTTTGGGCGGCAGAAACCGTCTGGGGGAGAGTACCGCGAGACGCAGGGGCGGACCGGCTCGTAGTAGCGTTGAAGGCTCTGTAATGGGGCTGGAGCCAAGGGGCCGGGCAGGCCAGCTCACCCAGAAGCCAACCCGCTTGTCGGGGAGGAGTTGATGGGCCGAGGAAACCCTTCGGGGAAGTCGTTTGAGATCCCCAAACGCCTCGTATATGAGGCGTGGAAGAAGGTCCGGGCCAATAGTGGAGCGCCGGGCGTGGACGCCGTGAGTACCAGCATGTTCGAGAGCCGTGAAGGGGATCTCCTTTACAAGCTCTGGAATAGGATGAGCGCGGGCAGTTACATGCCTGCCCCGGTGCGAGCGGTGGAGATACCGAAGGATCATGGTACGGGGGTCAGGGTGCTTGGGGTGCCGACTGTGGCCGACCGAGTAGCCCAGACCGCGGCAGCGATGCTGCTGGAAGAGAAGCTAGAGCCGATCTTTCACCCTGACAGCTACGGTTACCGTCCCGGGTGCAGTGCCCATGACGCGCTGGCTGTGACTCGCAGACGCTGCTGGAAACAGGCTTGGGTGTTAGATCTTGACATTCGCGCTTTTTTCGACAACGTCCCGCATGATCTGCTGCTCAAAGCGGTAGCTCATCACACTCGCGAGCGATGGTTCTTGTTGTACATCGAGCGGTGGCTGAAAGCCCCGATGCAGATGCCCGACGGAACCCTCGTCGCTCGGGAGAGAGGCACCCCGCAGGGGTCGCCGCTCTCGCCTTTGCTGGCCAACTTGTTCATGACGTACGCGTTTGACATGTGGATGACCCGGGAACACCCGGGCGCTCCGTTTGAGCGCTATGCGGATGACATTGTGGCGCATTGCGACACCGAGATGCAAGCCCGACGGCTATGGGTTGAGATCGCCAAGAGACTCAAGACCTTAGGCCTTGAGGTGCACCCCGAGAAGACAAAGGTCGTGTACTGCAGAGACGCGAACCGCACAGGAGAATCGGAGCACACCAGCTTTGACTTCCTGGGTTATGCCTTCAGAGGGCGTCTGGCCCGAGGCTCGCGAGGCTACTTTATGAGCTTCGCTCCAGCCTTGGCGCCGGCGGCACGAAAGGCGATCAGCCAGACGATCAGGGCATGGCATCTTCGGAGCCGCACCACCGAGGACCTGTCCAGCCTCGCGCGGGAGATAAACCCGCAAGTGAGCGGCTGGATCGGCTATTACGGAGCCTTCTATCGCTCCGAGCTGCACTTCCTGGCCTTCCGCATCGATGAGCATCTCGTTCGATGGGCAAGGCACAAGTTCAAACGACTGAGGTACAGCCCTGTCCGGGCTTGGGCGTGGCTCGCCGCCGTCAAACAGCGGGAGCCTGGACTATTCGCGCACTGGCAGGGCAAGCCGCAACCGCAGGGTCGGCTTGCAAGAGCCGTATGACGGGAGACTGTCACGTCCGGTTCTGTGAGCGCCGGGGGGTGAGACTCCCCCCGGCTACTCGACTACGCGTTCGATGAGTGGATGGCCCGGAGGTTTCCGGAAGTCCCGTTCGAGCGCTATTGCGATGACGTGATCGTCCACGCTCGAAGCGAACGCCACGCCCGGTTTCTATGGGCGGCGATCGCGAAGCGGCTGGCGGAGTGCGGACTCGAGCTCAACGAGCAGAAGACCCGCGTTGTGTATTGCAAGGACGATGATCGACGCGGCTCATACGAGCCCACGTCGTTTGACTTCCTGGGGTACACGTTCCGTCCGCGGCTGTCGAAGAACCGGTTCGGGAAGCACTTCCTGAACTTCTCTGCGGCGGTCTCGAGCGAGGCGAAGACGCGGATGCGGCGCGAGATGCGCCGCTGGCGCGTGAATCTTCGCTCGGACAAGACCCTCACGGACCTGGCGCTGATGTTCAACCGCCAGCTCCAGGGCTGGTCGGGGTCGACGGCGAGGCGCCGTGTCAGCCTTGCGGCTGATGGTCTCCTCGCCGCCGCCCGCCGAACCGGACATGCCCATTCCTGAGCATCCGGCTCTCCACAGGACATCCGCTGGTCGATCTTGGACGCTGTTTAGGCAGCGGCGGTCTCCGGCCGGCTGGTGGCCTGGTCTGTTCCGGGGGCCGCCCACGGCGAGGGGTTACGGCGTCCGCGATAGCGGGTCACCGGGACCTCGGCGGGCCAGTGAAGCCTTCTGCCTTCGGGGCTGGTCCAGTCGCGTCCCCAGTACCGGCGCTTGATCTGTTTCCAGGTCAGGTGCGGGTACTTCTTGCGAAGCCAGCGGATGACTCGCCACCACAGGTAGTAGCTGAGGTATCCGAAGCAGCGCTTCGCCGCACCGTGGCGGTGGTAGTTGGTCCAACCCCTGAGTTTGGGGTTGAGCGCTCGGATCAGCTCGTCGAGCGAGAGGTTCACCATGTTGCTCTTGGTCAGCGTCTTGATTCGGTTTTTGATGTCCCCGAGCGCGCGGTCGCTAGGGAACGTGATCGCGACGGGCGCGCGTCCTGGTCTGGGCACGCGCTTGACGCGCCATCCGAGGAAGTCGAACCCGTCATCGACGTGGGTGATCGCTGTCTTCTCAGGCGAGAGCGTCAACCGCATCTGCTCTGCCATGAACTCGGCCGTCTGCTTCTTGATCGCCTCGGCCTGAGCGCGGGTGCCGGCCACCATCACCAGAAAGTCATCCGCATAGCGGATGAGCCGGTAGGTGGCCTGTCCCTTTGCTCGCAGTCGCACACGCCGCGGTGCCGCGCCGTATGCTCGCCAGGTCGCCTCGAAGTGGCGGTCGAGCACCGAGAGGGCAACGTTCGCAAGGACGGGCGAGAGAATCGCCCCTTGCGGCGTGCCCGATGGTGTGGCGGTCACGGTGCCAAGTTCCGACATGACACCGGCGGCTAGGAACTGTCGGATCAGCGCCAGGACGCGCTTGTCGGTCACCCGACGACGCACCTGTTCCATCAGGAGTCCGTGATGGAGCGCCCCGAAACAGTTCTCGACGTCGCCTTCTATCACCCACTCATAGCAGCCGGGTGGGTTGATGAAGCGCCGCGCTTCCTCGATCGCGTCCTGCGCCCTGCGTCCGGGCCTGAATCCAAACGAGGTCGAACAGAAGTCCGCCTCGAAGATCGGCTCGAGCACGAGCTTGGCCGCCATCTGGACGATCCGATCGCGCAGGGCGGGAATGCCCAAGCTTCTGACCTTCCCGGACCCGCGCTTGGGGATCTTGCGCTCGCGTACCGGCAGCGGGGCATAGGAGCCGTCGTGGAGCGACCGTCTGAGCTCGCTCAGCACGTTCTCCACGCCTGTCTGCTCGATCCGCGTGCGCGTCTCACCATCGACACCGGCGGTCTTCGACCCCCGGTTTTGCTTCACCCGCTCCCACGCGACCACGAGGGTCGCGGGGTCGCACAGGAGGTTGAACAGATCGCCGAAGCGCTTGTTCTCGTCCTCTGCTGCCCAGCGGTGCAGCTTGGTCTGCCATCCCAGTACCCGCTCCTGCGCCAACTCGGCGACAGGCAGCGGCGCGGGCGTATTCACGCCCGACCTCCCGAACGGCGTCTCATGCCGCGGTCCTGCTGTCCGCCTTCGCCATGTGGACGGCTTTCCCGCCCTCGGACTACTACGCGGACTCCGCCACGCCCCATGCCCATCAGCGGACATCGTGCCTTGCCGGGCCGCCACCAGCGGCCCGGCGCGCGCGGGGCGCTTCCCGCGTTCACCAGGATCCGTTTGACCGGGTCGGCAACCGGCTCTACCGCTACAGCACATCCGCTGGGCACTCGCAGCGTCCCAGCGGCCACCGCGCCCGGGCGCATTAGCCAGACGTGGAGCGCGCCGCCGTTGATTAGGACGGCGTCGTTGCTGTGGACGGCCCATATCCGCCAGATTTCGGGCCGTTTGTAATGTCGAGCGGCTTCTACCACCGGATCGCTTTCGCTTTACCTTTCGGTCTTGCTTGCACGCACGCGGGCGTCTGGCAGTGCCGCCCGGCCGTCACGTTGTCGGGACGCTTGACCTCCGGCGCGCGATCCCGCGCCTCGGCCGTCCCCAGCTCCTCCGAGCCGCTGCATCAGCCCGGGGCCGGCATTCCAACCGGCACGGATGAGATGTTTTGATATCCGTCATCTCCTTTCGCCTGACGCCTCGCGGCGCACGATCAACTACTACGGGCGCTTCTACAAGTCCATGTTGTATCCGGTCTTCCGCCACCTCAACGACACGCTCGTGAGGTGGGCCATGCGGAAATACAAACGCTTGCGCCGCCACCAGACCAGAGCGCGCAGGTTCATCGCTGACGTCAGCCGACGCCAGCCGAGCCTGTTCGCGCACTGGCGCTGGGGCGTGCGCCCTGACGGCTGGACGATGGGAGCCCGGTGAGCTGAGAGGTTCACGCCGGGTTCTGCGAGCGCCGGGAGGTGCGACTCCTCCCGGCGACTCACCCGGTGATCCATTGCGTGAGCGAATCGCAGGCCCGCTTCGTGCGGGATGCGATCGCGCGTCGGCTCGTCGAGGTCGGGTTGGAGCTCCACCCGGACAAGACGCGGATCGTGTATTGCAAGGACAGCAGGCGCCGTGAGGACTACGAGGAGATCTCGTTCACGTTCTGCGGCTTCGCGTTCCGGCCCCGGAAGGCATACAACAAGCGCACGGGGGAAGTCTTCACCGGCTTCCTACCGGCGGTGTCCCCGGAGAAGCTGATGATGATGAGCCGTCGAGTCGGATCCTGGCGGCTTCATCGGCGCACCACGCTTGACCTCGACGACCTCGCAGCCGGGGTCAACCTTGTGCTGCGGGGCTGGTTGAGCTACTTCACCGCGTTCTACCCGACCGCGGTGATCCCACTCTGCCAGCGTCTCGATCGCCATCTGGAGCGCTGGGCGAGGTGGAAATACAAACGACTGGCACGCAGCCCCAAGAGGACGCGAGCGTGGCTCCAGGGACTCCGAACGCGAAACCCTGAGCTGTTCGTGCACTGGCGGTACTGCGGAGCTGCGCCCTCCAGCCAGACGGCACGAGCCGTATGAGTCGAGAGGCTCACGTGCGGATCTGTGGGGGCCGGCGGGTGAGACCCCCGCCGGCTACCCGGCAGAACTCGATGGCCATTGACAACTGTCGTTGTCGATTTCGTACAACGGCTTTGGTTTATGCGACAGCCTCATCGGAAAAGCAGCGGCCTCATCGCCGTGGCCCGTTAGGCGTGAAGCAACGACCAAAGCGCTCGGTCGCTCGTGGCCGCTTCACCCAGATCCGGAAGCCAGCGCCGACGGCTGAGTCGGGGTCGGCTATCGGCGCCGATACTCAGGCTCGTACAAATCGGCGCCGACCGGACCGGATCAGGGATCGGCTCGGCGCCGCTGCCCGTTTGGACGAGCTGGGGAACTACAGCGAGAGGTCGGCTCCGTTCTCCTCGCCACGTTTGCGGAAGTCCCGCGCGATACGGCCGACTTCGGGAGCATCGACGTCCCCGATGTGTGCGATCCGTACACCCAGACGACGCGCGAATTAACAGGGCCGGTCGCTTCCCCTCAGGACGAAAACGGGGCGTCTCGCGGTGGCTGCGGCAGGCCGCCGCCAAGGCTGCTCCCATTCGTCCCAAGCGAGAGCGAGGATCTTCACGACCGCATTGGCGTAGGACCGACAGTGTCGCCGTGATCCGGCACGATCGTTGTCCACTCGTGGTTGCGCAGGCGAAGCGGCACTACCGTGATCGCGCTCCCTCTTGAGTTGTGGAAGTCGTCCATCCCGGGAGCGAGACCAGCGATGGCGTCTGCTGCCGCTCACCGAGGCGAAGCAGTCGCCGCGTTCTGCCTCGGCGGCATGCAGGTGCGCGACCGAGCGTCTGCGCCTGCCTGTTTCCGTCCTGGCGCGGTATTCGTCGGGCGGTGCGGTATGCGTGGGTGTTGCCGGCTGAGGTGGGTGGCCTCGCGGTGTTAGCCCCCGATGTAGGACATCTCGATCTTTGCCCGTTGCTGGGTTTGGGCGCGTCGGAGTTCTGAGTACCGGTCGGCACGCTTGGTCCAGATCGACTGTAGTCGGGTGGCGAGCTCCTGGTCGGTTGCGTCGCCTCGTAGCAAGCCGCGTAGGTCGTTGCCGTGCGCGGCGAACAGGCACGTGTAGAGCTTGCCGTCGGCCGACAGCCGGGCTCGGGTGCACGCGCCGCAAAACGGTTGCGTGACCGAGGCGATCACGCCGAGCTCGCCCGCGCCGTCGCGGTAGCCGTAGCGGCTCGCGACCTCGCCGGGATAGTTGGGCTGGAGCGGTTCCAGTGGCCATCGTGCATTGATCGTCGCGGCGATCTGCGCTGCGGGCACGACGTCGTCCATACGCCAGCCGTTGGTCGTGCCGACGTCCATGTACTCGATAAATCGCAGGATGTGGCCGCTCCCGCGGAACCGCTCGGCCATCTCGATGATGCGGTCGTCGTTGACGCCGCGTTTGACGACCATGTTGATCTTCACCGGTGTGAGCCCGGCGGCGGCGGCGACGTCGATCCCTTCGAGCACGCGCGCGACCGGGAAAGCGACGTCGTTCATCGCGGCGAACGTATCGTCGTCGAGCGCGTCGAGGCTGACGGTCACGCGCGTGAGACCCGCGGCCGAGAGTGCGTCCGCCTTGGCAGCGAGCGCCGATCCGTTGGTCGTCAGCGCGACATCAGTGATCTGGTCGATGCCGGCCAGCATCGCGACCAGCTGCTCGAGGTCGCGGCGGAGCAGCGGCTCGCCGCCGGTCAGCCGGACCTTGGACACGCCCTCGCGCGCGAACGCCCGCGCCAGCCGCGTGATCTCTTCGAAGGTCAGCAGCTGCTCGCGTGGTAGGAACGCGAAGTCGCGTCCGAAGATCTCCTTGGGCATGCAGTACGTACAGCGGAAGTTGCAGCGGTCGGTGACCGAGATGCGCAGATCACGTAGCGGGCGCGAGCGGCTGTCAAGCACACCGCTCATTCTGCCGTTCTCAGATCCACGGGCCGACGAGAATCGCGAGGTCGACGACGAACAGCACGATCACGACGTCGTTCAGCAGCGCATTGCCGGGCAGTCCGGGTGCGAGCTGCACGATCCCCCAGAGCGCAAGAGCCGTGACGAGGATCGATCGAGTCAGAAGCTCGCGTCGGTCGTCGTGGTGCGCAAATACGTGAGCCAGGTACGCGCCGTCGGCGAGGAACAGAGTCGCGCCCTCCAACGCCCGGGTGGACGATCCGCCCCAGACCGCGCGGAAGCAGATCGCGAGGATCCCGGCGACCACGCTGGCCGCGATCAGTCCGCCCGCCAGATGACGCAGCCTCGACCGGTGGGCGCTCACGATCCGGCCAGGCCCGAGTGGTGCCTACCGGCGCTTGTAGTAGTCGGCGTTGATCTGGACGTACTTCTGCCACTCGTCGGGGAGTTGGTCCTCCGCGAAGCACGCGTCCACGGGACACGCCTCCACGCACGCGTCGCAGTCGATGCACTCCTCCGGATCGATATACAGCTGCGGCTCATCGTCAAACCCCTGCTCATCCTGGGTCGGGTGGATGCAGTCGACCGGGCAGACCTCCACGCACGAGAGATCCTTCGTCCCGATGCACGGCTCAGCGATCACATACGCCATCGACTGGTTCTCCTCGAAGGATCGGCTAGCACCAACGCGCAAAACGGTGGCACTTCAACCAAGGTTGAAGTCAAGGACTAGCGGCCACCTGGCGTCGGGCACGCCTCGCAGAAGTGTTGACGCTGTGCTCGTGAAGCCGCAGAACGCGGTCGTCGAACGTGCGGCACACGTCGATCGATTCGCAATCGCAGCGGCTGCACATCTTCAGCACGCGGCGCACCGCCGTCGCGCGATCGATCAGCTCATCGAGCTCTGGCAGCTTCAGCACCGCGAGCTGCCGGAGCCGCTCGTGCGCGGGCTGGTCGCGTGACCCGAGCAGCTCGCCGATCTTCTCAAGCGTGAACCCGACCCGCTGCGCCGCGTCGATGATCGCCAGCCGACGAAACACATCCTCCGTGTACCGCCGCTGGCCCGCTGCGCGCTCCGGTTCGGGAAGCACACCGCGACGCTCGTAGTAGCGGATCCGCGACGTGCTCATCCCCGCCCGCTCCGCCACCTCGCCAATCGCCAGCTCTCGAACCACCTCGCTCAATCTTCTGACCCTCCCCTTGACTTCAACCCAGCTTCAAGCGTAAGCCTACCTACCTGACCAACGCGACACCCTCGGATCGCTGCACCGCTACCCCCGCCCGCGCCCCCCTGCCAACCCGGCGGATCAGCAGCACCACCCACCCATGACTCCACACACCCCACACGTGCTTCTGGCAGCAAGCGACAGCGAAGCATCGCGACACGCGACCGCGGTCGCGGCAGATCTCGCCAGCACCTTCGACGCCCGGCTAACGATCCTGCACGTCGTGCCACCCCTCGAGTACCGCGTCGGCCGGCTCGCGCCAACACTGCCGATCACCCAACAACTCGACGACCCGCTCACCAGCACCGTACCCCTGGAAGCCCGACGCATCGCCTGGGCGCACGGCGCTAGCGCCAAAACGATCCTCGTCGCCGGCGACCCAGCCCGCGTCATCGTCGCCGTGGCCGGCGACCTCGGCGCCGACCTGCTCGTCATCGGAAGCAAACCCCGGCTGATATCAAGCGCCGTGGCCGCCAAAACGCGCAGATGGGTACACGCCCACGCACCCTGCCCCGTACTCCCAGTCACCCCCGACCGACCGGCGCCTCCCCGGCTCGCCGCAGAACCAGTTCTCGTCACCTGAGCACACCCGACTCGACCGCGCTCTCCCGGTCGCCCTGAAGACCCGCTCCCGCCGGCGCGCGCCTCGACATCCATCGCTCGAGAAACCCCCAAACGCGCGGACAGCAGGTGACTGCTTCGCCTCGACGAGCGGCAGCCGGCGCCATCGCTAACGTGGCTCCCCCGATGGACGATCTTCACAACTCTCGGCAAGCCCGCGCCGCGACCGTCGCCAGACCGGTGAAAATCGTCCCAAGCGAGACCGCGGAGCTTCACGACCGCGTTCATGAGGGACCGACAGTGCCGCCGCGATCCGGCACGATCATTGTCTACTCCTGCTTGCGCAGGCGGAGCGGCACTACCGGGATTGCGCCTCCGCTGTTAGTTGTGGAAATTGTTCTTCTCGGCAACGAGGCCGCCGCCGGCGTGGGCGCCTCCATCTGCAGACGACCGACAGTCAGCGCATTTGCTGAAGATCGGCTTGACGCCGAGCGAGCAAGCGGAGCGCCCGCCGCCGCGCGGCAGAACTGGTATCGGCTGGGTGCCGCGATGTGGCATGGATGCTCTACGCCTAAGGGCATCGCCGCGGGGCCGGCTGCTGCTTCGCTTGCCAGATGGGAGGTGGGGGACCGCGGTCGGCGAAACTCCTCTCGCGAAACTACCACAGCTGCCGTGCCGGGCGGGCTCCTCCTTGCGCGTAGGGCCGTTGGCGTGGGGGCGCCGTGGCGGCAAGTGGGCAGCTTCTCGACGCTCGCTACTTACCGAACCGTTGCTGCATCCAGGTTTGGGCCTGATACGGAACGACGACGGATCCGTCGAAGGTGGTGTTGTTCGCGCCCTGTTCGGAGTGCAGGTCGAACGCGAGGAAAGAGTGGATCCCCTTGTATGGCTCGGCACCGCGCAATTCGCCGTTTAGGTAGCCCGGCCCGCATTGGGTTTGCGCTTCCTGCGCGCAGTACGAGACCTCGTAGATCGTGAGCGTGACGGTCTGGTCCGGGATGTCATGGTCTTGTTGTTCGATTTTGTACAGCGCGTCTCCGAACTTCCACAGCAAGCCGCCGTTCGGGTCGATGACTCCTGGTCCGCCCGCGAAGGCCTCGATGAATCGCTCCTTCCGCAGACCCTTTTCGCCGAACTTCGTAAAGAGATAGCCGCCGCCGGGCCCAAGCCCGTCATCCGGAACGCGCTCCTTGAACAGTTGCTCTAAGAAGAGCTCCGTGAGGCCTTCGGCCGTGAACAGAGCAGGTGCGGCTTTATTCGCCAGCTCTTCGCGAACGTGTTCGCCGCCTTTCTCCGCAAGCTGCTCGACGAGTTCCTTCTCCGCGGCGCCGAACCCGCCGCTGAGTGCGAACTCAATGACTTTCCTAAACACCTTGGTCCCACCTGTGTGCAACGCCCGATACACCGCGAGCCAGAAACCGTCGATCTTGGGCAGCGGGGCAGTCTGCTTGTACACAACGAATGCCTTCGGGTTGAGCGGCGGCGACGCAGTCCCGGTCCCCGACTTAAGCGAACAACCGTTAGAGCTGCACGGCTTCCTGGCTTGGACATTGACGGTGACGGGAGTGGATGGGTCGGTGATCAAGCCCGGCGCCCAGTAGCGTAAGTAGACTTGCCCTTGACCGTCGGTCGTGACTCCGTGCAGAAAGCTCGCGTTACAGTTGTCCGTCGCATCAAGGCCCAGCAGGACGTTATCCGCGCCGCGCAACGCTCTCAGCTCACACAGGTAGCCCGACCCGGGACTGCTGCCAGATGGGTAGCCCTTCGCGATGTCGTCGCGGGCGATGGGTGTGAGCGTCGCCTCGATCTCTGCGTCCGCGACGCGGGCCGGCTTGCCGCCCTTGAGATCGTGGGGATCCGTGACGGTCACCCTCAAATCGATGCAGCCAGAAAGGCACGTACGGTCGACGCTGCCGCCAAGTCCGTTCGCGACCGCGCCGCCAAGGAAGGCGGCGTTAGGTCGGTGATAACTCAGACCTGCCTTACCGCCATCGATCGGGGTCACCTTTACCGTCAGCGGGCACGACCCCATATCGCTCGCAGCCGCGATCCCCTCAACGCCACCCGCTGCCGGCGCCGACGCGTCCGCTGCGCCCGCGGACGCCGAACATGGAATCAGGATCTCGTAACCGCTCGAGCTCGAGGCGAGAATCGTTCCGTTGTTCGAGATCGCCAGCCCGGCGACCAGCTGCGGCGACCCCGCCGGCAACAGTGCTTGGAGGTCGATCGGCGCCGGCGGCGAACCCCTCGCCGGTGGCACGGCCCCCGGCCACAACGTGGCGATCTGATGCCCGTTGCCGAACGAGTAGCCGACCGCATCCCCACCGGAGTTGACCCCGTTAGCATAGCCATTCGGGAGCCCGCCGGCCGGGGTGAGGTGCCGCTCGGCTCCGGCGTTGATCGAGTAGACAGGCCGGTCGTTATCGGTGCCGACCACAACCCCGGCGTCGTTGAGGACATTCGGCCAAAAGCTCGCGATGAACGGGAGCTGCGTGAGACTGTTAGTCCCCTTTGACCACAGCTCAGACTCGTTCGCGCTGCTCGACAGCGGCGGCTGAAAGTTGACGACGATCTCGTCACTGCGGTTGATCGCGACGCCCGTCGCGATCCCGGCCGGGCTATCGGCGATCATCTGCCCGCTAGTGCCGAGCCTGCCGCCATGCGGGAGAAAGAACGCATCGTAATCGCCGATACCCCCAGTCGTACAAAACGTCGAATATCCGGCTATATCTCCCGCGGCGTTGATCGCATCCGCTTCAGAGACGAACGAAGGCGCGCTGTTGAAACACTTGGTCGGATCGGACGACAGCAGCCCAAGCGAAGTCGGCGCGCCACCACTAGACGACCACACTGCGGCCAACCGATCATCGACGTTCCCCGGATTGGGATCCTTGAAGTACGACCAACCGACCACCGTCCCAGCGTCGTTGAGATCATTGGCGACCGAGTTCGGGTTATCGAAACACGAGCCCGTACCTTGGACCGGAGCAAAAGCCGGATCCCCGAGGGTCAGCCGAATCAAGCTGCCCGCATGCCACGAGAACGCATACACCGACGACGTGTTAGCGGGTTGGCTACCCGGGAACTGCGCAACGCCGGCCGCGTCGCCGAAATCATTCACCGCCTTGGCGTCGGCGATGCACGTACCCGCAGGACCCTGCAACGGAACCGCGCTGTAGCCCGCCGCAACGGCAGCCGCGGCCGGTGGCACAAACGTGCCGGCCAGCAGAAACGCAGCCCCCGCCACGAGCAGCGGTCCGATCAGCCAGAACCTCCCGCGGCCCCCAAACATCCCAGTCATCGCCCCATCAGCAACCATGTTACTCGCCCAGCCCAACCGCGTCTATATGCACTCATCCTAAGTCCAGCCGCACACGGCTTAGCGTGGCAAGCGACGCCGCTGCGAGCGCGCGAAATCACCGCGTCGCGCCAAGACCAACAGTCTCTCGGACAGAGGGCTCGGAGCCGCCAAACGATCAGCTCCAAGCGCAAGCAGGAACGGACCGCGCGACCCGGCTCCTGGTATGAACAAGGAGCAGCTATTCGAGCGGCCGATCCTCGAACTGCTGGCTCACCATGACGATGCAGCAACGACGAACCGCTGTGCTGCTATTGAGGAGTACGACCAGTCGCGCGCAGGCCGCCACCGGCTGGGATGCCGGACTGTCGGGCCGCCAGAATGCGGCGGTGGCCGCCGTCCCCGTGTAAGCGAGCGACGGCGCTTCCGCATCCAATCGGGGAGCATCACTGACGATGGCACCGATACTGGCTCGTGCTGCGGACGATTTGCACAACTGAGCGCGGAGACGATCCCATGCTGCCACTCCGCCCGCGCGAGCGGCAGGTTGGAGCGGATCTAAGCCAGCTTGACCGAGACTGTCGGTTGGCCGGCGAAGCAGGCGCCCGGCGTGGACGTCGTCGCTGTCGAGGCTCTCGCTTGGGACGAATCTGAGCAGTGAGCTCGACCTCCGCGGCGAGACGCCTCCTTTCCCGAACGAGCGACAGCGCGACGTGAGCGGGTGCTTGCTCAATCTGAGCTAACCCCGACTGCCCCCTTGGACGAGCTGGGGAACTAGACCGAGAGGTCGGCTGCGTTCTCCTCGCCACTTTTCCGGAAGTCCCGCGCGCGGCGGACTTCGGGAGCATCGACGTCCCCCGATGTGTGCGATGCGTACACCCTGACGACGCCCGAATCGCCAGGGCCGGTCGCTTCCCCTCAGGACGAGGACCAAGCGTCTCGGCGGCGGTGACGAGACTTCTGTTCGCCTCCGAGAACTCGGAAGCCCGGTGCCCCAGCGACGCTCTTCGGCGGGCATTGAGCGGTCACGGCCGGGATCGCAACGGAGCCACCCGCCGGGTGACCGACGTGGCGATTGCGTGCTTGGCAATGCAATCGCCAGCTGATGCGGATGTCGGTGAGTCCTCTCCCGCCGGCGCGCCATTCCGTCTAATGAGCCCAGATTGGGAAAGCAGTCGTCTGCGAGATCGCGGTTTTCGAAACCAGGGCACCGATGCTCCGCTCCGCAGCCTTTGAGGACCGCGAAGTCCACTGACACCGCGGCTACGGACCTGAGCCGGCCGCCAAGATCCGGCGGAGCAGGTACAAATCAAGAACCAGGGGGACGCCACCTTCACCGCCCGTTCACGCGGCTCCCGGGGTCATGACATCTTTCGTGGCGGATGCAGGAGCGCCGGCCAGTGTGCCCGCAATCGTCCACGGCGACAGTGCAGCGGTTGATCGCCCGCTCGCTTGATCCCGGGCGCTGCGAGCTGCTGTTAGCAGACCAGGAAGCTCGCCTTCAGCGTTTGTGTGACCGTCACGGTCGTCTCGTGGCCGCGCTTGGTCTTGGTCTTCTTGTAGGACAACTTGACCGTGAGCGTGTGGGTTCCGGTCTTTAACCCGGCGAGCTTGAGCGCGAGCGCGACGGGCACGTGGTGGGCTGTCGCGTTGGCGGTATAGGTGATCACGGTCACGTTGTGCTTCTTGCCGTTAGGGGCGCGCAGCGTCTTGTGCTTGGTGTGTTTGACGCCCCTGTCGAGATAGAACCCGGCGCTCGTGAACTTCAACTTCGCGGCCCTCGACTTCGTGATCGGCGTCGAGCTCAGCGCCACCCCGAGCGTCTTGTTGCGATCGGTACAGACCCGCAGCGACGGCGTTGTCAGCGTAATGTGCTGATTCCCAAACGACGCGCTCATCGACTGCGTCGGTGCCGGCACAACCGGTCCCGTGACCTCCTGCCCCATGCTGTCGACGGCGGTGCACTGACTCGCCGACGGGCACGCCACCGCGGTCAGGCTGGCGGGGCCATAGATGCTGCTCCTGTCGATGGTGGTCGGGGTCGGGGTGCCGGGCGATTTCGGGTTGAACGTGACCTGATGCCCGCCGCCGTCGACTGCGGTGCACCGGCTCGCCGACGGGCACGCCACCCCGTCCAGGCCCCCGGTGCCGAGCGTGGTGGGGCTGGGGGTGGCGGGCGATTTCGGGTTGAACGTGACCTGGTGCCCGCTGCTATCGACGGCGGTCCACTGACTCGCCCACGGACACGCCACACCAGTCAGGTCGGGGGGGTCCAATTGGTCAGGCATGATGCTGTCGATCGACGTGGGGGTGGGGGTGCCGGGCGCGGTCGGGTTGAACGTGACCTGATACCCGAATTCGTCGACGGTGGTGCACTGGCTCGCCGACGGGCACGCCACACCGGTCAGGCCGCCGAGCCCTGCGGTGTTGTCGATCCTGGTCGGGGTCGGGGTTCCGGGCGAGGCCGGGTTGAACGTGACCTGATACCCGATGCCGTCGACGGCGGTGCACTGGCTCGCCGAAGGGCACGCCACCCCGTCCAGCGCGTTGGTGTCGTCGATCCTGGTCGGGATGGGGGTTCCGGGCGAGGCCGGGTCAAACGTGACCTGATGCCCGATGCTGTCGACGGCGGTGCACTGGCTCGCCGACGGACACGCCACACCGTCCACGGAGGCGCGGTACACCTTGCCTGGGCCGACCGTGATGGACGTGTTATCGATCCTGGTCGGGGTCGGGGTCGGGGTCGGGGTTCCGGGCGAGGCCGGGTCAAACGTGATGTGATGCCCGATCCTGTCGACGGCGGTGCACTGGCTCGCCGACGGACACGCCACACCGGTCAGGCCGCCGTTCGTGTCGATCGTGGCCGGGGCAGACCAGGCGAGCGCCGCTCGCGCGGGCACCGGCAAGCCGACGAGCAGCACGGACAACGCAGCGCAAACAGCGACGGCGAGCAAAGCCAGCCAAGCGCATCGGCCACCGCCGCCAAACCCCAACAACCCAGGCCCAATATCCGCCTTCCCTTCCGGCCACCGGCGCGACAAACGCCTCGCACCGCCCAACAAGCCCTCGCCCCGACCGTTGCCACGACAAACGGCAGCCAAACCAGCCCGGCTCCCCACAAGAAACCCGACGAGAACCCAGGCGGGGCGCCCTCAGGAGGTCCACGGGGCGCAAACTGCGCATACCGGTGCGCTTCATCGAACCCTCCTCTGCCTGACACGAGCCGCACAGCATCGCGCCGACTATGGGACGCGGTGAAACACCTGCCACCAGCTGCGCTTGCCCCCATGAGCCAACACTCGGCCAGACAGAAATCCCGCCGCGGGATCTGTTACATGATCAGTCTACCGCACAGCCAAGGACCGCAAAGCACTCCAAGACGACAGCGACACTCACGACACCGCCGGTCCCGAGCTGGGCCGCGAGCACGCCATCGTCTGCGGTGAAGAACCTGGGAGGGTAGGTGTCCCCGCCCCAGCTGATCGTTGGATGCGCGCGGGTGAGCGGCTGTCGCTGCCAGCGCGTGCCGGCGTCGCTTGAGTGCTGCACGAACGGTGGCCCGTTGCAGTAGCCGGTGATCCAGCCGCCGGCGTGCCCGAGGTCATCGGGCCGCGGCTGCGGGCTAGCTCGATGCAGCGCGTCCCGGCGCTGCGTGTCTCGTACACGGTGACGGGCTCCTGGTCCGCCGCCTGGCCGTTTCCGAGCATCAGCCAGCCGCGCGATCGGCTCGTGAAGTACAGCCAGGGGTTCCCGTCACCACGGGGAACGAGCCTCGCGCAATCCACCTCCGGCCACCATCCGCGGTGTAGAACACGTCGACCCGACCTAGACCGGTGCGTGGAGGATTGAACACGGGCAGCCAGAAGTCCGACGCGCCTAGAAAGAACGCCCCGCCGGCGCCAGCCGCGATGACCCAACCGCCGCGGCGCAACGCCAGCGGCGAGACGTCGGACCAGCGACGGCCGCCGTCGGACGTCATCCACAGCTGGCTACTGTTCGCGGCTGCCAGCCAGCCGACGCGAGCGTTCAAGAACTCGACGGCGTCGACCGTCACCCTCCCAGCGCGCGTCTCGTCACGCTCGCCGCGAGTCGGCATCGTTCGTGGCCAGGCGGTGCCACAGCCGGCCAACGCGAAGCACACGAGCAACGCAGCACAACGGTCGAGCCTTGCCGCGCGCGTACACATTTAGCCATCAAATTGCCGAACCACACCCCTGTGTGACCTGGCGAACCACTTCTGGAGGTCGATCAACCCGGCAGCGACCGAGACGGGGGCGATTCCGAATACCTGGTAGCTAAGTAGCCTCCACGGCTGTGAGACCTCGTGGCCAGCGTGAGCGCACGAACGGATGGGCTTGGCGGCTCGTTGTGCCGGTGGCTGTCGCTGCAATCGTCGCGGTCTGCCTCGGTTCGTCTTGGTCTCCTCGTGCGAACGGCATCGCCTTCTCGGCTCAACAGCGATTCAACCGCCCGCAGCTCCTGTCGCTCCAGTACGGCCGGTTTCGCCCGCACGGTGCTCCTCGCCCCTACCTCGCTCTTAAGCTCAGGGTTCGGATCCTCGGCGGGCAAGTCGTGCAGACTGACTTCTACGATCGGCGGTCGGGTTTCGCGGCGGTCGGTGACTCAGAGTGTGGGATCGGTGGGCGTAAGAATGGTGGCGTCGAGACGTTCTTCATGCCAGTGATGGCGAGGTTTGCGCGGGGCGCCCATCGCGTCCGCGTGACCGCCATCGCGTCGTCGTGCAACCGGAACAGAAAGACCGCGAGGGCATCTCGTACGTTCAGACTGTTCGTTCGCTAGTGCCTATCGCCTACGCTGTCGGATCGGGCTACCAGCAGCGGCCTCGTCAGGCGCAGCAGACCGCTGAAACGGCCCGGCGTTGCAGACGTCATGCAAGTCGAACGCCGACGACGTACGACGCGTCGAGGCACAGCGTCGCTGCGACGCAACCAGCGGCCAGGCCTCAGCGCTGCTGCTCGAGGCATGAGACTGCTCGTTCCCAGCTGAGCCTGAGCGCTACCAGACGATCTCCGGCGCGAGGTAGCGACCGTTCGTTGTCGGGCGGTAGCCCAGCACCGCTCGCGCCTTCTCGGTGCTCAGGAGGCACTCGTTGCCGGCGACGCTCGACGGGACGTAGGGCCAGCGCGCGCGAACATAGGCGGGGATGTCGGCGATCGCCCGCTCCACTTGGGCGTCGGCGATGTTGAAGACGTCGGCGCGAATGTCGGAGGGTGGCTGGAGCGCGCACGCGAAACCCGCGACGAGGTTGTCGACCGACGTGCTGATGTAGAGGTTCGACGGCCCCTCCGTGAGAAAGCCGGGACATTCGAGCCGCAGCGAGATCGCCTGGGTCGACCCGGTCATGCAGGCACCGGCGAGATAGCGCTCGATCGCACCCTTGAGAAAGCCGTAGGTCGTCTGCCCCTCCGCCGGCAACGGCAGGTAGTTCGTCTCGAGGATCGGCAGATGGTCGACACGGACCGGGTCGTTGATCTTGTAGACCTGGGCAGAGGACGCAAACACGAACAACGCGACGCCGGCGGCGCGCGCGGCCTCGAACACGTTGACGGCCCCTTCGTAGTTGAGCGAGACAAAGTCGGGCTCGGTCGCGCCGCGCTGGAACGGGTGCGGGATCCCGGCGAGATGGATCACCGCCCGGCTTCCCTTGAAGCGAGCCGCGAGCACCTCGCGCTCGGCGAGGATGTCATCGCCACTCGGCCGGATCACGCGACGGCGGACGAGCGCCGCCTCACACTCCTTCTGGAGCCGGCGCACGCGAGGCGCCGTGACGATGCGATCACGGCCGAGCCTGCCGGGTAGGGTCCGCGAGCGCACCAAGTCCACGAGGTGCCCTCGGTAGCGGTCGAAGATGTCGACCTCGTCGCCTCGCTCGCGCAGCGCCCGGCCGAGCAGCTGACCGACGTAGCCGCTGCCACCGGTGATCGTGAGCTTCCCGGCGCTCACGTACGCGCCAGCCTCAGCTCGGCCGGCTCATCGGCCGACAGATCGAACAGCGAGCACCACCGCTCGATGGCCGTCCCCCATTGGGCGACATACGGCTCGGGCGAGGCGGCCAGCGCCTCGCCTGCCTCGAGCATGCAGGCGCGAGGAGTGGTTGCGCGGAACCGCAGTGCCGCGACCGTTTCCCACATCCGCTCGTTCGCCTCTATCCCCGGTGCCTCCTTGACGAGGTTGCGAAACGGGTCGGACGCGCGCCGGTGGTCGACGAGCGGGCGGCCGACGACGATCGAGTAGCCAAGATGGCAGCAGATGCGCTGCACGAGGATCCCGCACCAGATGTCATCGAAGCGGCTGTACGGCTGGCCCCGACCCATCGGCGCGAAGTACATGAGACACGCGACCTCGCGGCGGAACGCGAGGTTCATGCCCGACATCGGGAATAACTGACGTGACGGCATCACGCGGCTGCGTCCGTGCGTGATCGCCTCGGACGGACTGCCGCTGGGCGCGGCCAGGGTGCTGACGGCATCGAGGTCCGGTGTGCCGCGCCACAGCCCCATGCTGACCTGAACATCCGCGAGAACGCCGGCGCGCCGGTACGGGAGGCCGCGTACCCGAAGCCCTGGCACCGAGGTCGTCCACACGGGCGTGTGGTAGAGGTTTTCACGGTGCGTCTGGACGAGGTCGTCCTCGGCGGGATAACAGTCGTCGTCGAGCGTGAAGATGATCTCCGCGCCGGCGAGCCAAGCCTGCCAGAAGCCGAACGACCGGATCGCGCTGTCCTGGCGGGAGATCACGGCGGGATCCGGCAGGAGCCGATCGATCTCGGCCCAGCTGAACGCCTGTAGCCGCTCGGCGGCGTCGACCTCCACCCGGCGGGGGGCTCGAGGTCGAGCTCGGGCCCATCCTGGACGACGATCACCAGATCCCACGGCCACGGCGCCCACGCCTCGAGGAACCGTGCGAGCCGCTCCCGCGAGTTGCTCGGAACGACGAGGGCGTTCAAAGCACCGCGCGGACGTGCTCGGGAATCAGCTCACGTGGAGCGTCCAGGTCCGGGCCGTGATGGAACCAGCGCGAGAACTCCTCGTCGCCGGCGATCCGGTTCTGCTGGCCGTCGCCACGAGCGATGTCCTCGACGCTCCAGTTCCGGCTCGCCGAAGAGCGGTGACGGGCGAGGCAGCGGTCGTAGTCGACGCGATGGAGGTGGACGAGCATCAACGCCGGATCGGGCGGATGGTCGGGCGCGTTGTACTCCTCGTGAAAGCCCTCCGACCAAGCCAGCGGCACGCGCGCGATCAGCCGCTTCGAGTACCCGAGCGAGGCATGCCAATAGGCTCGCTGGGCGAGGATCGGCTCGTCGAATCGGATCGGCGGCTCATCGGGCTGATGCACCACGTTGAACCCGGCGCAGCGCACGGCGAGATGCCGCAGGCGGGCGATGTAGTCGCCCAGCCCGCCGTATCGGCGCGGATCTGCGATCACGAACTCGTCGACCTCGGCGAACAGAACCGTCTCGTAGGAGCTCAGGAGGAAGCTCTGAAACGACTCGACCGTCCCCCGCAGCCAGCGGTGATCGAAGGACATCGCGCGATGAACGGGAACGACGTGGCAGCGATCAGCGACGCGGCGGACAGACTCGTCGGCGCTGTCGTGGTCGAGGACGTACAGGTCATCAGCGTCGAAGTAACGGCGGTAGTAGTCGACCCACAGCGGCAGCATCAGCGGTTCGTTCTGAGCGATCGTGAACGCTGCGGCTGCGCGTCGTGGCCCGCGATCCTCCACCGGCGCGATCACGGTCACGTTGTACTCGGTCACCGGCTGCCATTGGCCGGTGCGCCTCCGCGCCAGGAGCGCGACCGAGATCGAGCCCGACGGCGTGCTTCGCAGGTCGACGTCGCACTTGAAGCCCGACGCCCCGGCGTGCGGGATGTGCGCGAACGTCGCCGCGATGTCCGCGCGCCACGCGCCAACCGTGAGCGTGACCGGCGGGAGGTCACCGACGACCGCCAGGACGCGGTCGAGCGGTCCCCCTTCGTCGAACACCCACCCCGCGATCCGCACCCGCCTGCCGGTCACCGAGGACCCCGGGACCGGCTCGTCAAACCCCCCTCTAACCTGTGGTGCGGCCTCCACGGCGTGCCATCATACTGTCGGCGCTTTGCTCGAGCGCCTGATCGATCCGCAGGATCTCGGTCTCCAGCATGGCGGCGCCCGGCGCTGATCACGCCAGTACCCACCTGATCGACAAGCAACTCTCCGGCCTAGGCCGATTCGGGGCGCCGCAGACGCCTCCTATCCGCCGAACTCAACACTCTGCCCCGGCTGTGACGAGACCGCTGCCTCGGGGCTAATAGAGGCAGCCAGCGACGGACTCCGCAACCCTTGGCGTTCCAAGCAAACTGAACCCGCCGCTCCGCGCTCCCGCAACGGACGAGGAGCAGCGCTATCGCGTGACCGCCGCTTTCTCCGTGAGCGGCAGCGCGTCCAGATTCTTGACGCTGTCGCAGAGATTGCAGAGGTCCGGCCTGCCGATCAAACATCCCGTCGGACTTCATGCCGCGCGCCGCTGGGCGCATCCTCGCGGCCGTTCGGACCGACCACGCAACCGGGGAAAACGGCGGCCGGTCGTGATCGCTTGCACGATCCGCGCGCGCTCGCATCCGATGACTCTTTTGTGAGCGAGGACCAGCCCGCCGGCACCGACGCTGACGATCGCAAAGCCACGGTTGCAGTAGCCGCCTCGACCACGCGATCGTGACCACCGGCCGGTGGCCAACTTCGCGTGTCAAGCCAGCCTTCGTCGCAACCTGAATGCCATGGGACGGGAAACCAACTAGCGCTTGACGGTGGCCGAGGCGCCCAGCCCGTGACCGCGATTCCCTAGCGCCTGCACCATGAAGTAGGGCTGGGTGCTGGGGACCGCCATCTCGGTCTCGAAGTTCGTCTTGGGGAACTCCGCGATCGGCTTCAGTCGGCTCGGGCTGGGACCGGCGAGCACGCGCCACGATGCAACGCCCGTAGCGCCGTTCCAGCTTGCGTAGACCCGGGTGCCCTGCTGCGTCGCGCTGACCGCGATGCCGGGCGGCGTCGCGGGTTGCCCCCACCAGTTGAAGCGCTGCGCGCGGTAGGTCTGCATGTCCCCATGGAAGTAGACGCTGAACAGCTGGCGCCCGCCGGCTGAGAACTCGGTGAAGTTCGGCACCGCGCCCCACCCGACAAAGACGTTGCCGTCCGGCAGGATCTGTACGTCGCCCGCGCTCACGGAAAGCAGCGGCGGGTCGTTGGTGTACGCCTTCACGAGCGTCGCCCGGTGGGTCTTGAAGTTCAGCCGCAGGCGCAGCCCGCGTGACTGGGACTCGTGCCGCGGCGCAGGGCCAGTGCCGTTGTCGAACAGCGTTATCGTGCCGTCGGGATGCATCCGTGCGTCGTGCTGCCACTCGAAGCCGGCGCCGGGTCCGAACTTGAAGCTCGAGTGCTTGCCGCCCAGCCGCCACAGAATCGCGCCTGTGCGCTTACTGATCTCGTACACGCGCGCTGGCGCTGCTGCCCGCCCAACCGACGACAAGCCGCGACGGCACGCCACAGGTGCCGGCACTAGGCACGCCTGCCACCGCCGCAGCGCACAGCTGACCCCCAACCCCTGAGCAGCGACAGGAGACAGAACACCATGAGCACCCAGCAACTCACAAGGCACGTGACCCCCGGCGACTCCGGGATCGGCCGCGCGAGCGGGTTTGAGTTGACCAGCCCGGGCCAGCCCGGCGTCGCCAACGTCGAGGCCGCGCTCGCGCGCAACCGCGCCTTCGCCGCCGCGGGCGGCCACCGCGGTGCTGTCGTCTTCCCCAAGCTGAGCCTGTTCGTGATCACCTGCCTTGATCCGCGCACCGACCCCGCGCACTTCCTCGACCTTGGCCTCAGCGACGCGATGGTCGTTCGCAACGTCGGTGGTCGGGTCACCCCGGAGGTGATCAAGGATGTCGCCTTCATCGGCCAGCTCGCCGAGAGCGTCCTGCCCGACGGCCCTCTGTTCGAGGTTGCCGTGATCCACCACACCCAGGGCGGAACCGGCGCGCTCGCCGAGACACCTTCCGCCGCCGCTACGCGCAGCGCATCGACGCCGAGGAGTCGACCCTGAGCGAGCACGCCGTCCTCGACCCGGCGGCGACCGTCACCCGCGACGTCAAGCGCCTGCGCTCCGCACCCGCGATCTCCCCGCGCGTCACCGTCTCCGGGCACGTCTATGACGTCGTCACGGGCCTAGACCCTATGGAGGATGATTCGCCGGGCTGTTGAAGGCCGGACCTCGGTCGCATTTTGCGGGGGTTTGACTGGCCGGAGAGTGGCTCCGGCTGACCCCATACGAAGGAGGTCCGGCCGTGACTGGAACGATGACATGGGCCGCGATGGATGTCCACGCGCGGTCGATCTACGCGGCGTCGTTGGACGTGATGAGCGGCGAGCTTTCGCGGCAACGGTTCGACAGTGGGGCGGTGGAGCCGGTCGTTGGGTGGCTGGTTGGGTTGGCTGGCCCGGTGCGCGCGTGCTACGAGGCGGGCCCAACCGGGTTCGGGCTGTACCGGGCGGCGAGGGCGGCGGGGATCGATTGTCAGGTGATCGCGCCGTCGAAAACGCCGCGTCCGTCCGGGGACCGGCACAAGTCCGACCGGCGCGACACCGATCTGTTGTTGCGGCAGCTGATGGCCGGCGCGCTCACCGCGGTGGCGGTCCCGTCAGCTACGTTCGAGGCGGCGAGGGATCTGGCCAGGGCGCGCGAGCAGGTCAGGCTCGACTTGATGCGCTGCCGGCACCGGCTGTCGAAGCTGCTGTTGCGTCACGGTCGCGTGTGGGACCGCACGGCGTGGTCGAAAGTGCACCGTCAGTGGCTGGGCGCGCAGCGCTTCGAGCATCAGAACACCGAGCTGGCGTTTATCGACAACCTCGCCGCGTGCGACGGGCTGAGCGCTCGGCGCGAGGCGCTCGACGAGCGCCTCTCATGGGTGGCGCTCGATCCGGAGTTCTGGCCGCTGGTTCGCCGGCTGCGTGCGTTCCGGGGGATCGACACGCTTTCGGCACTGATCATCGTGCTCGAGGTCGCGGACTTCACCCGCTTCCCACGCGCGGTGCAGCTCGGCTCCTGGCTCGGGCTGGTGCCCTCTCGCCAGCAATCCGGCGAGTCCGACATGCACGGGTCGATCACCAAGACCGGCTCCAAGTACGCCCGCCGGATCCTCGTCGAGGCCTCCTGGCATTACGCCCGCCCGCCGGGGCTCGGCAGAGCGCTCTACGAGCGCCAGGAGGGGCTGCCCGACCACGTCCTGCAGATCGCCTCGCGCGCCCAGTCGCGCCTCTACCGCGTGCACAAGCGGATGCGCGAGCGCAAGAAGCCCGGCAACGTGATCACCGTCGCGTGCGCCCGCGAGCTCGCCTGCTTCCTCTGGGCCGCCGCCACCGCGCCGTAGCCACCACACTGACAGTCGTCCCCCGCTCGGGTGGGGGGAGGCGCCGGGCCCCGAAGTCCGCTGGCACGCGCGGAACTACTATGGGCAGCCCTCACCAAGCCACGCCCGCTTCTAGACACGCGCCCGCCAGCGACGCAACCAGGGACCTGGGGTAGCCAACCCCCGCATATGAGACTGACCGACGTCGAGAACCTCGCCCGACGCCTCCCCCCACCCAAGCAACTTCCACCAACCCCCCACCGCAACGCCAGCAACGAGGGGAGCATGAACGCTGCTCACTTGACAACCGGTCCTCCATATGAGTAGTGCAGACGGTCATAACGGCTTGCAGCCCAGCAGATCGAACCGTTGACCAAGCCCAATTCCCCCAAGGAGACCAAACACCATGACAACCACCATCGCTCCCAAGCCCAAGCCAGACCACGCCGAAAGCGACCGGCCGCTCACCCTTGTCCCCGTTCCGGCCGATACGACCCCCCAACGACTAGGCGGGCGTTCGTTCGACCCCACCCAGGGACGCAAGATCGGCGCCGGCTGATACGACGACGCTACCCAGGGACGCAAGATCGGCGCCGACCCCGACGACGACCCACCCGGGCTCGCTAGAGAGAGAGTAGGCAAATGACGAACGATGCAGAGGTCGTGACTATGCCGAGCAGCCAGTGAGGAGGAACGAACGGCGAGGGCTCGCTCGGGCGGCGGGGGCCTCTAGGTTGCCGTCGCGCTATTGGCGATGAGCAAATCGATGCAGTCCTCGGTCGAGACACCTGCTCCGTTGTCGTTGCGGTCATGAGGTGGACGCTGCGAGGCTTCTACGGATCGTTCCGTATCGGGGGCGCCCGACTCGTGGGTCGTGCGCTCAAGATGCCTCCGTCCGGTGACATGCGGAATCCGGGGATGGGGCTCGGGACCCCATCCGCCCTGAGTGGTGGAATCGGGTCATGAGCAACGATACGAGTCGGGTGCCGTCGCGCTCGCGCGTCGAGGCAGCGTGGGCGGCGACCGGTGCGCTTACCGTGGTGCTCTTCGGTTGCGGGTTGCTGTTCGGCGATCTACTCGGAACGACGAACTACCCAGCGCTCAATGCGAGCTCATTCCAGCTGCGCCAGTACTTCACGCGCAATGTCTCGGAGGTGCGCGCGCTGAGCTTGTTCCATTTGCTCGCAGCCGCCGCACTCGCGGCGTTTGCGTCGTATCTGTACCCCACGCTGCGAGCGGCGGGCATGCGCTTAGCTGCGCTCGCACTCGCCGGCGGGATCATTGGCGCGGCGTTCCTGGCGCTGTCAGCGCTCTGCTACCGGGTGCTCGCGGAACGGTCGGTGGCCGGTGACCCGGCGTTGGCTCACGGGCTGCTCGTGCTCTCTTACCTCGCCGGCGGTCCCGCGATCGGCGTACCGCTCGCGCTGACCGCGGGCGCATTCGCAGCCGCCATCCGGCGCGAGCGGACACTCCCGGGGTGGCTGTGGTGGCTGAGCACGGTCGCCGCCGTGCTGGGAGTCGCAACCGTGACGACGCTGCTGGGGCCCACCAACAACAGCTCCGCAGCCTACGGGTTGCTTCTCCTTGGCGCAGTGGCACTGTTTGCCTGGCTGGCGGCGAGCAGCGCCGTGCTCCTCGGCCGTACCCTCCGCGCCGAAGACCGCGCCGTCGACCCCCGCTAGAGCTCCGGAGGAGAGCGCAGGCTGCAGATGCGGCCTTGAGGGGAGCGCTCCCGGCAGGGGACCAGACCCCCGCATAACGCCGACGCGAGCATTTCGTCTGCGGTCGCAAACGCCCTGCTCGCCGCGGAAAGCAGAAGCGGTCTTGCCTAAGGGCGTCCGCACCTGCTTCGTCGCCTCGGCAGCCACGAGATCGGCGCTGCTGCTTCGGTAGCCGCCCCGCCCTGAGCGGAAGCTAGAGCACCGGCTGGCTCGGGCGCGACGTGGCCGGTGGTCTTGATGCAGTGTCTAGTTCGTCGACGGTCAGACACCTGACGCGGCTGGTGCTGCGCGCTGGTCGAGGATGTCCGGATCGTCGTAGAACTTCGCTGGCGGCCTCCGACGATTTTGACAATCACACAGTAACGGTTTGTGACACTTCGGGGTGAGTAACCGTGTTTGAGCTCGGGAGAGCGGTTCTGGCGGCGTGGCGTTCGATCGCGATCACGAGCTTGGCCAGGTGGCGGTAGCCGATGATCCGCCGGAACTGCTGCTCGGCGACGAGCATCCCGGCGGCAGTCCAGCGCTTGCGCATGTCCCCGTCGCGCCAGCGCTTGACGTTGCGTTGCGTGTAGCGGACGATCTCGATCATCGACTCGCAGGGGTTCGTCGAGCACAGCGTCTTGGCGAGCTGACCGGTGATCCCGAGCCGCATCAACGTCAGCGTCTCAGACATGCCTTCCCGCAACGAGCCGGCGGCGTCCGGCCAGGTACGCTCGAGCTCTGAGGCCAACAGCTCGAGCCGCTGCTCGGCCAGATCGGCGTCCTTGAGCGCCCACGCGCCGCGGATCCGGGCCAGGATCGCCGGCCGGTCGCGCTCGGGGAGCAGATCGGTGACGTTGCGCTCCTTGTGACGATGACAGCGATGCACGAGCGCTTGCTCGCCGAACACGTCCTTGATCGCCCGGCGGATCGCCTTGCCGCCGTCGATCACGAACAAGATCGCCTGCTCGGGATCCAGGCCCCGGTCGACCAGGTCAGCCAGTAGCGTGCGAGCGAGCGTGGCGTTCTCGGTCGACCCTTCCCACAGGCCGAGCGGGAGCTTCGCGCCCTCGGTCGAGATTCCGAGCGCGACCACATGGGTGCGCTCAGCGATGTCCATCCCGTCGAGCATCATCACCGCCAGACGGACGTCGTCCAGCCGACGGGCCATCAGCTCACCGAGCGCGGTCTTCGTCCGCTCGACGAACATCTCCGACACCGTGCTCTTCGACGTCGAGCTCGACTCCCGCTCAAGCGCCTCGCCGACCGGCTCGCCCACCACGGCGAACTTACGCGTCGAGACACCGGCCAGCATCCGGTCCATCACCGCCCTGGTCAAGGGGTCACGGTCAGCGAAGTACTCGTAGCTCTGGACCGGCAGTTCGTGCTCATCATCGGCCGTGCGCATCCTCGGCCGGCTGACCTCGACCCGCCGGCCGCCGAGCGTCATCGACCCGCGCTCATGACCGTGGCGGCTCGCCGTCCGATCCGGGTTGTGCTTGCCCTTCGCGCCGACCACCTGATCGACCTCGGCCTCCATCAGCGAGTGCACCACGCCGAGCCCGACGCTCACGCTCAGCGCGAGCAGTCCCTCCCTCGCTGCCCCGACCAACTCACCCAGCGCCTCCTGAATCTCCGCAGGGAGCGAACTTTCACGCTCCTCCGCGGTCGTGACGACCTGCGGGCCGGATACCTTCTTCATGGCGGTTTCCTCCTGTCCTCTCGGACTTCTTGACACCCGAACGCTCCCAACCGGAACGGACGGGACGGGAGGACCGCCATTCAAAGTTCTACGAGACCTCGGACAACCTCCGCTGGTCGGCGCGCGGCCCCAGGGATTCCGCGCGGCCCTTGGGCTGCTCCCAATCCTCCTGGCGGCCAAGGGCCGTCATGTCAAGGTAGTAGTGCGTGCCGCCGACCTGCTCGGTGCCGCGCCCATAGGTCGAGTAGGTGTGAAAGACGCGATCTTCGACGCGAAGGAACACACTCGTTCCGTGTAGCTCGCTAGGGAGCTCGGCCAGGCCGTACCTGGCCTTCAACTCGGCCGCGGAACGGTAGTTGTAATGGGGATCGCCAACGCTGCCGTCGAACGACACGCCGTAGTCGAAGTTGAACCGACTGCCGTAACTCGAGTACCAGGGGAACGTCCACCCCATCCTGTGCTTCCACCGCTCAATCTTTTCGATCGGAGCGCGGGAGACGACGGCGATCGTCGTGTCGCGCTCGTGCAGGTGGGCCGTGTTCCCGTATTGGTCCACTCGGCCGGCGCAGCTCATGCACCCGTCCTCCCAGGCTGGATCGAACATGTAGTGATCGACGATCAACTGATGGCGACCCTCGAACAGGTCAAGCAGTGTTCGTGAGCTGCCGCCGGCCGCGGTAAACAGATAGTCCTTGGCGACCTCGACCATGGGCAGCCGCCGGCGCTCCTCAGCGAGCTCGTCGCGCGCCCTCGTCAGAGCCTTCTCGCGCTCGAGAAGGGCGACACGAGCGCGAATCCACTTCTCTCGGCTGACGATCTCGGGCAGGCTCATGGCTGGTTCCTCTCGGGTTGGCCTCTCGACACCCACTGTAGACCGCCGACCGCTCGAGATCTAATCGCACCAAAATCCGGCCGACCGACCCGACGCTGCCGTGCGTTGCTCGCCCCACGACCATCTTGGCCCGCGGTCATGCGCGTCCTGCGCAGCGCAGAAGCCGCGACCGCAGGCCCGGCAGGTTCGATCGACTGATGCCTCGGCAGACACCCGAACCAGACCAAATATTGGCGGCCTCAGTCTTGGTGAAATCGAACGCCTCCGGCGACTTCGGCCAGTTGCTCTCCACTTCTGCAATGTCGCCAAACCGGCAGTCCGAGCAGCGCTGCTGCGCTGCGCTAGTTCCAGCAGTTCTGGGCGACCAATCAGTGCCGCCGAGACTGCTGTCACGAATCCCGGCGTCTCCGCGGCGCCGGCGACCGTCCGGTGACGGGCTCGCTCACCGTCCTGAGGGGCAGCGACGGGCCCTGGCGATTCGGGCGTCGTCAGGGTGTACGGATCGCACACATCGGGGGACGTCGATCCCCCTGAGGTCGGCCGTATCCCGCGGGACTTCCGCAAATGTTGCGAGGAGAACGGAGCCGACGTCTCGGTGTAGTTCTCCGCCTCGTCCGTTCCAGGAGGCAGCTCGAGACCGGGGCACACTTCTGCTCCGGCCAGATCGTTAGCAGCGATCTTGCAAGCACCCCCGGGCTGGCAGGTGGTCGCTTTCCGCGCAAGGCAGGTTGGACCGGCTGGCGCGATCGGTGCCCGTCCGGAACGGGGAGCGGGCGTCCTGTAGGCGGATCCATCTCGTCGTGGGTCGTGGATGATGTGCGGGTGGTTCTGTACCTGGATCTGATGTCGCCTTACGCCTATCTCGCGGCGGCGCGCGCCGAGGCGCTGTTCGGGGAGCGGCCCGACTTTGAGCCGGTGCTTGTCGGCGCGATTTTCGCGCTGCGCGGCTCGGGCTCGTGGGGGCTTACCGAAGCGCGCATCGAGGGAATCGCCGAGTGCGAACGCCGCGCGGTGCGCTATGGCCTGCCGCCGATCAAGTGGCCTCCCAATTGGCCGTCGAACTCGCTTCACGCGATGCGTGTGGCCACGTTGGCCAAGCGGGCTGGCGTCGCCCACGACGTCATGCAGGCGATCTTCCGCGTCGGGTTCGTCGACGGGGTCGACATCGCCGACCCGGCGGTGCCCGACGCAGTCGCACGCCAACACGGAATCGATCCGACCGTTACCTGGGACGTGAAAGACGAGCTGCGCGCCAGAACCGCAGCGGCCTACGGTCGCGGGGTGGTCGGCGTACCGTGCCTCGAGAGTGACGGCCGCATCGTCTTCGGCGACGACCGTCTCGAGGCGATGCTCGCGACCTAGCGCATCCACTCCTGTGGCGGGGGCCGACGCGCAGGCTCTGGCCCGCTCGCGCGGGCAACTCCGTGCCGTAAGCCGTCCCACCAGCCGGACGTCGAGCCGCGCTGAGCTGGGATCGTCAGATCCGTGGAAGCCGGCGGTCTACGAGCGCTTGGCATGCTGCCGCGTCCCGCATGACCCGTCCCAATCCCGGGACCGGGACGACGATCGGGCATCCCCGCGAGTTGCGTTAGCGATCGCGGAGAAGCGTCGCGAGGCCCGCAAAGCGAGTCTCTCGTCAGGCCAGCCGTCTTCCCTGCTCCTCGCCACGAGCGGGGCCCGCACCGCCTTCGGCCGACTGTTCGTTGATCGTTCCTTGGGTTCGCTGATTGAGACTCCGGTGCGGTTCAGCTCGAGTCGGGCCTCGACGGCCAAGACGTCTTGCTCGTCGATCCCAAATGAGATCGGCAGTGCCCCACGAAGATGCTGCTCCAATGTGAAGGGGCGGCATCCGGCGTCCGAAGCTATGCTGCCCGGGATGACCGACAGCGGGAGCGACACGGCCGATAAGGCGGCGCTGACTGTCCGGTGCGAATTGGCGGTGTTTAATCCGTCGCTGGCGCCGCATGGAGTGGCTCGGCGGGTCGGCCTTCAGCCATCTCGAAGCCGTCGCCGTGGCGACCTCGTCCGATCAGGGGGTCCGACAGCGCCAACTCACATATGGGTCTGGCGGCCCCCGCCGACGTGCCGGCCGAGCTCGACGCTCAACTTGACGCGATCAGGCGGGCGGTGGAGGGCCGGGACCGCACGTTCAAGGCGCTTCAGTCACTGGCCAGCGTCACAATCGAGATCATCATCGAGCACCGCGGAGTTGATCTGACGCTCGGGTGGAGCCTTGATGACCGGCACGTCACCGACGAGCATCAACTGGCTAGTGCGAAGATAGGCGCCGGATAGAAAGCTGCGACTCGTGCAACGGCAACTGCGCGTGACCGTCGAGATCGATCCTGACAGCGAGCCGATTCGCGGCATCGTCTGCGACGACGCCACTGCGCGCAGCTTCACAGGCTGGATGCAGCTCGTCACCTGCGCTCCAGGCCGCGATCGACAGGCAGCGGATGACACCGACATACGAAGCCGGAACGACGCGACGCAAGCACGGCTCGCGCACGGTGAAGAAAGGATTGGTGAAAGCCCATGAAGAGCAGTGCCCGAACCCCCGCTGATCACGCACCGACCAGTCGCCGGCTCGGCTTCGCTGCGCCGATTGCCGTGCTCGCGCTGTCCGTCACATCGCTCGCGGTCTCTCAGGCAGTCGCGCGTCCGGTCGCTCCCGGTACCGGTTTCGCGCAGCCGTTTGCCGGAACGCCGAAATTCGAGAAGTTCGCGCCCACCGAAGCCACGAGCGCGCGCCAGGTCAACCGACCGCTGGGAATGAAGGCGGCGGATCGGATCGCGCGCGAGCTCGGGCTCAACAAGCGGCATGCGTTCACGGCGAAGCAATACAGAATGTTGATCACGGGCCAGGGCGTCGGCGGTACGCTGGCTGCCGCGAAGCTCGTGGACGCAAGCGTGCGCATCCTCACGAACACGACAGGGACCCCGCTCTTCGCCAAGGTCAACGGCAAGCTGACGCCGATCGTCGTTGGCAGCTACGGGCTGATGGTGAACACCGCTGGGATGCTGGAGAGCCCCGCGAACACCGACGCACCGACAAGACAGATCAACGCCCTCCTTGTTCCGGGGGGATACCTGCCGAGGTGGTGCAGGCGGAACGGTGCGAGCGCATCGCTCCGGATGCTCTATCGGTCGGCCTACACCTCTGAGGTTCCCTACGGCAATAAGGCACAACACCAATCGGGCGTCGCCCAGCTAGTCCCCAACCAGAAGCGCGCGACCGGCACGATCGTGGGAATGTCGATGGCGCCCCCCCTCTGGATCGTGAACTTCGCGCTGATTTACACGTTGAACCCCAGCCTGGCGGCGAAGATGCCCGCCTGGTGGACGCCGATCCCCGCCAAGGTGGCGCTCGCGATCGCGGAAAGCCCCACCGGTCAAGTTCCCTACAGCCAGTACGCGTCATCGTTCCCCAGCTGATTCCGGGACAGGACACGGACGGAACGCCAGTCGCCGGTGCAACCGTAGCTCAGCATCAAGCGTCGGAAACGGATCGGCCAATCATGAAGGCCGGCCAAAATACGGCGGCAGCTTCGCCACGGCGCGGGCGGGTGCAGACTACCCTTGTGCCGCCCAGAAGAGCGGCATCAGCGGCAAAGCTCGGACGCCCTCGTCCGCGCGTGCGCTCATCCTTCCCTTCCGTACGCAGCATCCGCTTGGCGCGGTGGTCAACCGGCCCTCGGTGTGGTCTGACCGATGAATCTTCCGCGCCGTGTTGGTCTGTTCGCCGAATACCGACTCACGGGAGGCTGACGCCATGCGGAAACTGATCTTTGGCATGAACCTGAGCCTGGACGGCTACATCGCCGCGCCCGGCGACGACCTCGGCTGGAGCGTGCCGAGCGACGAGCTGTTCCAGTGGTGGTCCGACCGGGTGGGGGCGACGGGCCTGGCGCTGTACGGGCGCAAACTGTGGGAGACGATGAGCTCCCACTGGCCGACCGCCGACCAGCAGCCTGGCGCCACACCGGCGCAGATCGAGTTCGCCCGCCGCTGGCGGGACATGCCGAAGGTGGTGTTCTCCTCGACGACCAGCGCGGTCGACTGCAACGCCCGCCTGGTCACCGGCGACGCGGTCACCGAGATCACCCGGCTCAAGACTGAGGATGGCGGTCCCATGGACGTCGGCGGCGCCACCCTCGCCGCGGCGGCCATGCTGATCGACGAGTACGCGATGGTCACCCACCCGGTCCTGGTGGGCGGCGGCACGCCGTTCTTCACGGCCCTGGACAACTGGGTGAACCTGAACCTGATGGAGACCCGGACGTTTCCCGACGGCGTGCTCCTGACCAGGTACGAGACCAGGCGCTGAATACCCGACCTCGGATCGGCACGGGCTTCGGGCCACTCAAGGATCTCGTGGCCGTTAGCGGATCCGCTTACGGCACTCCGCGCCTGCCGTCGCACGAACGTGGGCGCCCCAAGTGATGTCGGCGAGGTGCTCGCTGCGATGACCACCGAAGCGCCACTGTGCTGGACCCGCTGCATCCGCTGCAGAGGCACGACGTCGGCGCGTGTGAGCTCGAGCCCGTCGCTTTCGCAGTGAGGCAGAAGGAGCAGCGTCGCCGGCAACGAGCCCGGGCTCGGAACTGACCTTTCCGGACCCAGGCAACTACGCGCGAGCCCACAGCACGATGCCCGAGGAAACGCAAACGCACGGCTCGCCGTCCGGCTCGACATCCGCCCTCAGTTTCGCCAATTGCGCACCCGCCGACCCTCCCACTGCTTGCAAGATCGCTGCTAACGATCTGGCACGACCCAGGCTCACTGGTGGAACTCGTCCGCACCAGTAGTGAGCCCGCGGCAGTCCCGAGCTTGTGCAGCTCCTTGCGGAGCGGCAGCGACCGTCAGGTAGCCGCGACCACCGGGGGTTATGTGATCGGCACAACCCGGGTTCGACGTCGCTCCCGTGGAGCGACGCTGCCGAGGACACCCACGCAGACGATGTCGGCCAGATGATTTGGTTCTTCTCTCTGCCCAAAAGCTGACGGGTTGGGCGGGCGCACCACCTCGATTACCCCGGCTCGAGGGTGACCAGCCGATGGTCGGCCGTGAACGCGGTGTGGCCCCGGGGGACTCGAGCCGGGCTGTCCGTTACGCCGCCGGCTGGGTCGAGCGACGGGCTCGTACGGGTGGATGTGGGTTGGCCCCGGCTCCTACTGATGGTTCCGGCGATGAGGACTGCTCGTACGAGTCGATTGCGATGTCGGTGAGGTCGAGCGTGATCGAGGTCTGGCTCTCGTCGGCGGTCCCGTCTGGGCTGCGCCGATGGACGCGACGTTGAGTAGGGAAGACGAGCCCCCGGAAAGTCTTCGGCTCGTACTGATACTGGGCGACGAGAACGCCGCCGTTGACCTCCACGGCGTAATCCATCCGCCGTTGCATGAGGTCGGCGCCGTAATAGAAGACCTGCTCCGTGCTGTGCGTGGCGATCGATCGTGGGAAGGTGACGTGCAGACGCCGCCAGGTCTCCCCGTCCTCCTGCCAGGGCTCGAGCTCTCGCGTCTCGACGCCCGGATACGTGAACAGAAACGGTGCGGTCAGATAGTTCCAGCAGGCGTAGCTGATGAAGTAGCCGACCTGTAGCGCGTCCCACGGCGTTGTGACCTCATAGCCGGCGAATGACGCGCGTGGGTCATCGCGCCGCTCGACGGCAATCCCGTCGATGTTGTAGACCACGACCCGTTCCGGATTCACGTCGAAGAACGAGCGTCGGTCGAGGCCATTGAAGGGCGTCACCACAATGTGCTGGCGACGCGCATCCAGCTCGAGCGTCGTCTGATCGCCGAAGATCTCGGGCCACCCCTTGCGGCCCCAGAAGGGCCCGCCGATCGAGAGGTGCGCGGTTATCGTCTGGACGGAAGCTCAGCGGTCGGCCCCTCCATGAGCATCCAAGACACTGGTCAACAGACCGTTCATTGGGAGTCTCCTTCTCTTTAGCGTGTTGCCTCGGTTCGCGTGGAGCCGACGTACTCGTACGAACCGACTCAGTTAGCAGTGAGCCCTCCGTCGACATTCAGGACCGCGCCAGTGATGAACGAGGCCTTATCCGACGCGATGAACACGATCGACTCGGCAAGCTCCTCCGAGAGGCCGAGGCGACGCATCGGAACATCCGCTACCAGCGCCGCCTTGTTCTCCGGCGTCGCCGTAAAGCGGGTCAACATGCCAGTGTCCGTCGGGCCAGGCGCCACAGCGTTCACACGGATTCCCGAGTCGGCGAGCTCGAGCGCGACCGACTTCGTCATTCCTTCGACCGCGTGCTTGCTAGCGACGTAGACGGCGGCCCCGGGCGCCCCCTCGTGCCCGTAGGTCGAGGAGATGTTGACGATGCTTCCGCTGCCCTGTCCTTGCATGACGCGCGCCTCGTGCTTCATGCTCAGGAGCACGCCGAGAACATTTGTGTCGAACGTCTCGGCATAGGTGGCGGCGGTTTGGTCCTGCAGCGGACCGACCTGACCTTCGGTAGCCGCATTGTTTACCGCGACGTCGAGACGGCCGAACCGTTCGATGGTCTTGTCGACCAGAGCGCGGACATCATCCTCCACGCGGACGTCGGCATGGAAGAACTCTGACTGCGAACCGAAGGAGCGGAGTTCTCGGCAAGCGCCTGGCCGGCTTCATCACGCCGGCCGGCGACGACGACCTTCCCGCCTGTCTTAGCGAAAGCGATTGCCGCTGCACGGCCGATGCCGGTGAGCGCTCCTGTGATCAAAATGACGGGCTCATCCATTTTCTTCAGCTCTCTTTGGGTGTGGCTTCCTCGTATTGGTATCGACCACCGGCGTGATTCCCCGCTCCGAACGGGCGTTACGACAAGCCAGGGCTGACAAGCTTCGGACTGCCTTCGCCTAGTGCCGTGGTCCTGGTGAGCATGGCGGGCGTGACCAAGGTCACATCGCTCGCACGAGTGGTTTTTTCTCGCGCGCAGGGCCCTGAAGGAAGAGAAGTAAGCGAGTCCGGCTGCCGCGAGCGTCCTGAGCGGCGGGCTCGGTGCCCCGCTCCGTAACAAGCCTGGTGAGGTCAACGCGCGAGTTGACATCCAGCTTTGCGAACACCTGACGCAGATGTGAGTTCACCGTGTGCGGTGATACGAAGAGCTGGTCGGCGATCTCGCGATTGGTGTGCCCGTCGGCGACGAGCTGAGCAATGGCGAGCTCTGACCTGGTCATCGCCGCCCATCCTGTAAGCGGCTTGTCCGCCGTCGTGACCCGGCGGCGAACCCCGAGCGCTCGCAGGCGGCTTCTGAGTCTCGCTGCATCCCGAGTCGCCCCGGCCCGCGCATAGAGGACCAGCGCCTGGGTCAGCGCCTGGGTCAGCGCGTCGATCCCCGAGTCTGCGGTCCCCCGCCGCTGATGCGCCAGGCCGAGGTCCTCCCAAGCCGCCGCATGCGCAAGCAATCGGGGGGTTCGCTCGAACCGACTCACGGCCTCGGACAACTGGTCGGTATCGCCGTCGAGCAGCCCGCCGGCGTGGGCCGCGATCGTGTCGAGCGACGGAACTCCAGGGGAAAGCTCCGCCCGGCGGCTCGCGTCCGCTACTGCGCTCTCGGCGAGCTCGCGGTCGCCTACCGCGAGGGCCATTCGCACCATCTGCGGCTCGTCTGCGATATCCATCCAGAGCCTGCGCAGCACACTCTTGCGCTCCGGCTCGCCCATCGCGCAGAGCCATTCGTGAGCCTGCCGCGGAAGGCCATCGGCCGTTGCCTGCAGACTCAGCAACCAGGCGGCGTGACGACGGACACCCGGCGTGCTCTCGTTCAGCATCGCCTTGGCGATCTCGCTCGTCTCGCGAACCTGCCGGCCGTCACCGGTGTGGAGCGCCAGGCGCCCCAGCGCGACCACGCCCGTGGCGTCCAGGACGTTGGCGACGGGGGGTCCATGGGGATCAAACCGATCGTTCAGCACCGCCGCGGCATCGTCGAGGCGACCCATCTGCAAGAGCAGATGTCCCCGCGTGATCTCCGCGGAGTACAAGAACGAGAAGGAAAACCCAGGCTTGAGCGACTCGGCGATGATGCCGTCGATCGCCTGGAGCGCGTCTTCCTCGCGATGGAGGGCGTCGAGTGCGATCGCGCGCCACAACCGGGTGAGGAGCTCGTCGAGTCCGTGTGCTTCTACGAACCCGTCGCGCAGAATCGTCTCGAGCAGCTCGAGCGCGCGCGCGAAGTGCCCGCCGACGTACTGAAGACCCCCCTCGCTGAGCGCGAGTGGGAACCGGGCAACCCGGTCAAGGCCCGCGCCGGCGGCTACGGCCGCCGATAACGCCACGTGCGCCTCCTCTGTCCGTCCACCCGGCACGAGGTTGTAGGCCAACCTCGCCATGTGCTCAAGGCGCAGGTGCTCGGGCAGACCTGGCAGCTTCAACGCCTCACGGCCCGCGTGCACCCTCACGTCGGGGGAAACCAACCACATACCGGCGATCCCGAGACGCACCTCCGCCTCCGGAAGCACTTCCCGCATCGCGTTGTCCGCGAAAGCCTTCGCCTCCTCGATCCGTCCCGCCGCATGCAGCGACAACGCGGCTTGCACGACCAGCGGACTGCGCAGTGGATGCCTAGCGGGGGCCAGCTCTAGAGCCCGGCGGCTGAGGTCTGCGCTCGCGCCGGGATCGGTCGTCGCCAGCGCCTCCCCGGCCGCCAGCAGCGTGGTGATCGCGACCTCGTCCCCTGGCGAGGCGCTCGCCGCGAGCTGGATCGCGACTTCGACGGCAATGCGCCCCTGCCGAGCATCACGTCCGCGGCCTGGCGGTCGAGCGCCCGGCGGACCGACGGCGGACACGCAGCGCGGACCGCCTCGCGGATCAGATCGTGCTGAAAGGCGAGGTCGTTTCCCCGCTCCTGCACCATCCCGGCCTCGATCAGCTGCTCGATCGACGTGAGTAGCGTCGCCGGGGGAAGACCGAGCATCTCTGACAGCTCCGACGCGGAAAAGGTTCGCCCCAGCGATCCGGCGACCGTGGCGGCCTGGCGCGCGGTTTCGGACATGCGGGCTAGGCGCTCTCGCATGCTCGCACGGACTCGCTCCGGAAGCCTGTGCTCGGTTAGCGTCGCACGCCCGGAATCGACTCGGACAAGGCCCTCCTGTCGTAGCCCCTCCAGCAGCTGCACGAGCAGGAACGGGTTGCCGCCCGCCTCGCGGGCCATGCGGACAAGTGCCTCATCGGGCTCCGCCTGCATTACTTCGCTGGTCACCTGCGCCACCGCGGCTTCGCTGAGCGGCTCGAGCACGAGCCGTTCTGCGCCCTCGCCGGCGAGATACGCGATGGCGCTTCGAAGCTGCGTCGGGCCCTGATCCGGGCGCATCGCAACGAGCCATCCGATCGGAAGCGAGGCCAGACGCGGCGGGAGCGCTCGCAACGCGGCCACCGTGCCGCTGTCGACCCACTGCACGTCGTCCAGGAATATGAGCAGTGGGCCGGCCAATGCGGCGCGTTCGAGCAGCGACTGCAGATCCTGCAGCCGCCAGTAGCGCTGCTCGGGTGCCGCGTGGAGGCTGCTCAGCCCAGCGCGATCCAGCAGCGGTTCCGGTCCGTCGAAGAGCGCTCTGCGCAGCGGCGCAAGCTCGGCCACGGCCTCCGAAGGCTCAGCCGCGCCGATCCCAACCGGAAAGCCCAGGCGGTGCGCCATCCTCACGCCCTCGCCGATCAGGCGGCTCTTGCCCATACCGGCCGCACCCTCGACCAGTAGAACCGCTCCCGAACCCGAGCGCACGCGATCGAGTAGCTCCCCCAACACCCCGAGTTCCGCGTCCCGGCCTCGCAGAGTCAGGCTAAACGCTGATGCCAGCGCCATAGGTGCTGAGCATCCTAGCCCCCGCCAGGTATCGCCCCCCGGGACTTCAGGCGACCGGCCACGCGTGCACGGCAGCGACCTGGATTCACTTGCTTATGTGTGACTTGGCTGGGCGGTCGATAGGCCGCGCTCCCGCAAAAAACATCACTCGGGCGTGCGATGCGCCACCCGGTGATTCGGCGCACCCTCCACCGCAATCACGAGCCCGAGAAATGTCACCCTTGAGCTGGCGTTTTTCTTCACGGAGGACGCCGACTACCGGACGGGAGCTTCTTGCGCTCGGCGGCCTTCGCGGCGGGAGTGGTCAGCTTCCCGACCGATTAAAGATCGGAGGAGAGGTCATGTTTCTGAACATCCTGGTCCTTGTCGATGGATCACCGGACGCCCAAGAGGCGTTGTCGCAGGCGATTGACCTGGCCGAGAGCGAGCACTCGAGGCTGACGGTCTTGACTGCCATCGCGCCACCGCCCCCATCGCGGCCTTCCGGCGTTGACGCCCTTGCTATCCAGCGCGCCGAGACCGAGGCCAACGAGATCCTCGGTCGTGCACGTGACCAGGTTCCGGACGACTTGCCGATCGCGACCTTGCTGCTTGATCAACCCATCCGCCAGGGGTGATCCGCCAAGTCGCGCAGGGCTGGCACGACCTAGTGGTGATGGGCTCACACGGCCGTGGTCCTGTCCGCTCGGCGCTGCTCGGCAGCGTCAGCCATTTCGTGCTCGACCACAGCCCGGTTCCGGTCCTGATCGTCCCCGCCAAGCAATCTCAACAGCTCAAATCCGTAGCCGCCGCAGCGCCAGGGCGAAGCCAACACGACGGCACCCCATCGGATCCGCCCGCCCTCCTTCCGGATGAGCCGCCCCCTCACCCGACGTTCGCGTGGCAAGCGCGCGAGAGCTCGCCATGATTCCCGGCGCCTCAGTGGCTGGCCCGCGCCGTCTCGCCGGCGCCGGCGTGACCGATCATTGCGCTTTCCGTCGAGTCGTCTGCCTGGGACCGTGTCAGCATGCCCATCGCGTTGATGTTTGCGACCTTGACCGACCGTCGCGACTTCGGCGACGACTGGCTGCTCGAGCGCAAGTTCGATGGTGAGCGCTGCGTCGCGCGCAAAGACCGCGGCGAGGTTAGGCTCGAGTCGCGAACAGCCAAGGACCTCACCGGCACCTACCCCGAGGTCCGCACCGCGGTCGCCAACCAGCAGGAGCGGAAGCTCCTGCTCGATGGCGAGGTGGTCGCGTTCGACGAGGACCAGACGTCGTTTGCCCGGCTCCAGAAGCGCCTCGGGGTCGCGAACCCCTCCGCGGAGCGGATGGCCGCGTATCGGGTCGTCTTCTGTGTCTTTGACCTGCTCGAGCTCGCGCCTGCCGCTTCACGAGTAGATCGTGGGCTGACGCTTGCGGATTCGCGTGAAGCGACTGGGCTGTTTGGTAGGTAGGTCGTTGCCCTCTCAGAAAACATCACTCATACGTGTGAGCCACCAACCAGTGACTCGACGCATCCTTCCCGGAGATGAGCGCCGGGCTTTACCGGGCCCGACAATCCGACCGGCTTCCTACGGACAAGGCCGGCCCGGCTTCGTCCAGATTTGACACAACTTATCCGGAAGGACGTCAACATAATGATTGTCTTCGACAACCCTGTGACCGTTCCCGCCCCGGCCGGCCAGTACTCCCACGTGGCGTGGGTCGAGCTCGGCGGCAAGACCATCCTGCAACTGTCCGGACAAGTCGCCATCGACGCGGAACGCAAAGTCGTGGGCAACGACATGACGACCCAGGCGAGCTTCATCATGGACAACATCACCGCGATCCTGGCCGCCCATGGTGCGACGCTCGCTGATGTGGTCAATATCCGCACTTACCTCACCGACATGAGCGAGCTTCCGGACTACGGCAAGGTACGAGTGGCGCGCTTCAACGCGACCCCGCCGACCATCACGACTGTCGAGGTGTCCCGCTTATGGGTTCCCGGCGCGCTCATTGAGGTCGAGGTGCTTGCCATTATCTGAGCGCCTGGGTCGCGATCCGCGATGGCTGCTGTTTGGGGCCGATCCACATTCCCCCGGCTTAAACCAGCCCGCGTAGCGATCTGACGGTCAACGGCCGCGGACGAGCTGGGTCAACTTTGTCGAGGGCCGGTGTTCGGGAGGGGGAGGACAGACACCCGTACCAGCTCGGGGTCCTCCGTCCCCGTTCGCCGATCTTTCGCGACCTGGGTTCGCGATTCGGCTGGCGCACGCCGGTAGGGTCGATCCAGATGCGAAGGCAGCAAGCAGGAGTTGGCGCGTCGATCCGAGGCGCGAGCCCTCGATGAGCGTCGACACCGAGGCGACCACGTACGGCGGACGGACGGCCTGGGCGCGGAACCTTGCCGCGCCCGTCCGGAGCTTCCTCAGCACCGAGGAGGGCGGCGCGATCGTGATGCTCGGAGCTGCGATCGCGGCGCTCGTGTGGGCGAACGCGCCGGGATGGCACTCCTACGAATCGGTTTGGACGACGAGGCTCGCGATCCGGATCGGCAGCACGGGGATCGGGACGGACCTTCGCCACTGGGTCAACGAGGGCTTGATGACTCTGTTCTTCCTGGTGGTGGGGCTCGAGGCCAAGCGCCAGCTCGACCTCGGCGAGCTGCGAGAGCGCCGGAGACTGGCGATTCCAGTGGTGGCGGCGTTCGGCGGAGTCACGGTGCCGGTGCTGATCTACCTCGCGTTCAACGCCGGCCACAGCGGCGCGCACGGCTGGGGTGCGGCGATGTCGACCGATACCGCGTTCGCGCTGGGAGCTGTGGCGCTCGTGACCCCACGGACCGCGACCCGCATCCGCGTGTTCCTGCTGACGCTGGCGGTCGTCGACGATCTCGCCGCGCTGGTGGTTATCGCAACCGTTTACGCCGGTCACGTCTCGTTCGTGGCGCTGGGCGTCGCGATCGCGCTGTTCGCCGGGTTGATCGTGCTGCGCTACGCGCCGTTCGGTCGCCGAGCGATCTCCATCGGGCTCGCGGTCGCGATCTGGGTCGCGATGTTCAAGTCGGGCATCGATCCGGTGATCTCGGGGCTGGCGATCGGGCTCGCCACGAGCGCGTACCCTCCAAGCCGCGAGGATCTCGAGCGGGCAACGGCGCTGACACGGTCGTTCCGCGAGCAGCCGACGCCGGAGCTCGCGCGCTCGGCGCAGCAGAGCCTGCAGTCGGCGATCTCGGCAAACGAGCGGCTGCAGTACGACCTTCACCCGTGGACGAGCTACGTGATCGTTCCGCTGTTCGCGCTCGCCAATGCCGGGATCCATCTCACCGGCACGCTGATGAGCGACGCCATCTCTTCACCGATCACGTTGGGGATCGTGATCGGGTACGTGGTCGGCAAGCCGATCGGCATCTTCATCGGCTCCTGGATCGCGACGCGCCCCGCCCTCCACGGTCCCCGCGCACTGATCAGCGGACCGGTGCTGATCGCCGCCGGCGCGTGCGCGGGGATCGGCTTCACCGTCTCCATCCTCGTTTCCAGCATCGCGTTCACCGGCGAGCACCTCGACGAGGCGAAGCTAGGCGCGCTCGCGACGGTCGTAATCGCACCTATGGTCGCGTGGGTCGTGACCCGCATGATCAGGCTCCTCCCGAGCAACCTACGCGCACGGCAGATCGGACGGACCGCCGAGGACATCCTCGACCTCGTGGAGGACGTCGACCCCGATCGCGACCACATCCGCGGGCCCGACGACGCGCTCGTCACGCTGCTCGAGTACGGAGACTTCGAATGCCCCTACTGCGGACAGGCCGAGCGCGTAATCAGAGAGCTTCTCTCCTCGGAAGGCGACGTGCGCTACGTGTGGCGGCACCTCCCCCTGAACGACGTCCACCCCACCGCCCAGCTCGCCGCCGAAGCGTCCGAAGCGTCCGCCGCCCAAGGGAAATTCTGGGAGATGTACGACACACTCCTCAGGCACCAAGACGCGCTCTCGGTGCCCGACCTGGTCCGCTACGCCAGGGACCTCGATCTCGACATCGATCGCTTCGCCGACGAGCTGCGCCGGCGAGAGTACGCTGCGAGAGTCAGCGAGGACGTCGCCAGCGCCGACGAGAGCGCAGTGTCCGGCACACCGACCTTCTTCATCAACGGCCGCCGCCACTACGGCGTCTACGACATCGACACCCTCACCGACGAGGTACGCGCCGCCAAGAGCCGAGCCCAGCAACTCCTCACCGCCGCGCCGAGCTAGGCGCAATGGGCCTCGAGCGAAGCTCGCCGCGAGATCCCCGACTGGCGCTGCAGAGTTGGGCCTGAATCGACACGTTCTGGCCCGCGCGGAATCCCCAGGGCGGCATAGACGCGCCGGGCCTAAGCGGGACTCGCCGCAGCGGGTGCAGCTTCCCTGCTCGTCGTCAGGGGCAGGGCTCCGGCGCCTGCTTCGCTTTGGCGAGCGGTAGCTGGACCGGCCGGCCCATCTCGCGCCCCCTTTGGACGACAAGCACGCATCTCGCGGCGCCCGCACGCGACCGGTCTCATCACGCTCGCTTGTCGTCCAGAGGGGAAGCGACGGGCAGAGACTTCTGGTGACCGGTCGCCGGCCACGCATTGTGCGCACCACACAAATGAAGGCCGCGGTCACGGAGGACACAGTTCCGATCCAGAACGACTTCCCCACCTACGAGAAGGAGAAACGCGACAGGTTCGAGCCATAGTTCCGCGGCTCGTCCTCACCGCGATGACGCGCTTTCCGAAATTGAGTTAGCGCCCGCCCGGCGCCAGCTGTCGCTCAGACGACGTGTGTCGTCGCGGCCGCTTCAGGTGCGAGTCCGTCAGGGATCCTTGGGGGTTGCAAATCGGTAGAAGAGCAGACGATCCGCGATGTGGTTGACAATCGCGTTGAGGATGTGGCCGAAGTCCTCCTGGGTTCCGGTGCGCTCTAGCGGTCCGCCGTTCATGGGTTCCATCCCGATGTCGCGGTTCAGTTGCTCGATCGCTGCTCCGGTGTCTTCGTCGTCAACCTAGATGTTGCCCGGTCTGGTCGAGGCGGCGGCGGCTTGCTCGAATAGGTTGGCGTAGTGAGGTTGAACGCCTTCGGGTCCGTTTGTGGTGGGCTTGACGAATTGGGCGATTGATGGATATCCGCTGGGCGGTGCTTCGCCGCTCGGGCGGTTGGTGGCGTCGAGGAGGATCTTTCCGTCCAAGCCGGTCGCGATCGCAAGCGCGGCTGTGACCGCCTGGTTGGGGACGGCTAGGAGTATGACGTCCGCGTCGGAGGCGCCTCCGCGGTTTCGGTCGAGCTCGGTGACTTTGTGTCCGGCTGATCTCCACAGTTGTGTGAGCCTTCCGCCGGTCGTGCCTCGTCGCATTGGTGTGATTTTCATGGCGTTCTGCCTTTCGGTTGGGTGTCGGCATGTGCCGCTTGGGGCTTGGCTGGGTGAGGCGGCCCGCGGCGTCGCCCGCATCGAGTCGCGGGCGTTGGGGGCGTCGTTGCCGTTGGTTATGAGCTGGACTAGGTGTGGGCCGCGGGTACTGGTGGGTATGTGAGTGGTTCCTTCCCGGGCCTGGTTGGGAGGTCGCGTCGTGTGTTCACCAGTGACGTGACCTCCGCTTGGATGGCTCAGACGAGAGAGGTCACCGACAGGTGTGCCTCCAGGAAGCGGGTGACGTCGTCCAGTGCAGCATCGCCTTCGTCGAGCATCGCCGCGAATGCCTGGAAGACGTGGGGGACGCCGGGCGTCACTTCGAGCTTCACGGGCACGTCGGCGGCAGCTGCGCGGGCCGCCAGTCGCACCGAATCATCGAGCAGGATTTCATAGGACCCGGCTTCGATGAGGAGCGGTGGCAGGCCTTTGAGGTCGGCGAAGATCGGGCTGATCGCCGGATCTGCCGGGTCTGCGTCACCGACATAGTCGGCGACGCGGACCTTTACCTTCTCCGGGACAAAGGCCGGGTCGATCCCGACCTTGCTGGTCATGCTCTCTCCGCTGAGCGTGAGGTCCGTCCAGGGCGAGAAGAGCACGGCGGCTGCGGGCTGGGGGAGCCGCTCTGCGGCGAGCGACGCGAGTGTCGAGACGGCCAATCCGCCGCCGGCGGACTCGCCCACCATCGCGACGTCGTGCGGGCTGACGCCGCTGTCAAGGAGGGCGCGGTAGGCGACGCGGGCGTCCTGCAGTGCCGCCGGATACGGATGTTCGGGAGCCAGGCGATAGTCGACCGACACGACCATCGCGCCCGTGCGTCGCGCGACATCGCTCGACAACCCTGCCGCGGTGTGCGGCGATCCCATCGTGTACCAGCCGCCATGGAACCACAGCAATACCGCGCCAGGGCGTGCGTCGGCGGTGGCGATCTCCAACGTGGGGACCCCGCCAAGGCTCCCGTCGGTCGTGGTGACATCATCCGGTAGCGGTTGGGCGGTCATGATCCGTTCGAAAACCGCGCGCTGCTCGGTGGCGTCACCGCCCGCATCGAGCGGGAAGTCGGCCATCATCTTGTTGATTGCGTCGCGCTGCTGCTGACTCATCACTGCTCCTTACGCGTGTGTACACCACGTCGGGCGTGGCGGGGTTGGTTTTTCTAGGATGGTTTTGTGGGGCAATGGTCGCGATTGTCCAGTCGTGGTAGACCGCGTAGGCTCGGAGGGTGAACACGCCGGCGACCGAGATCCACCAGGCGAGGGATGTGTTGACGCTTGATCGGATCAGGAGCGCGTAGAGGGCGGTCCCGGCGATCGCGGCGAGCGCGTAGAACCGCCCGGTGAACACGGCGGGCGGCTGACGGGTGAGGATGTCTCGGATGATGCCTCCGGTGATGCCGCTGATCGTCCCGATGATCACCGCTATGCCCGCCGGGGTCCCTGCCTTCAGCGCGGTGAGACAGCCGAGGACGGAGAACCCGGCTAGTCCTAGCGCGTCGGCTATCAGGACCGTGTGTCTCGAGTCGACGTCGGGCCCTCGGCGAAGCGCGATTGGGATCGTCGCGAGCGCAGTTCCGGCAGCGAGGGGGATCGGCCACCAGTGCCGCAGCCATGAGACTGGCTCTGAGAGCAGGAGGTCGCGCAGCGTTCCGCCGCCGATCGCGGCGATGACGCTGAGGGCCGCCACCCCGAAGACGTCCATCCGCTGGCGGGTCGCGGCCATCGCGCCCGAGACGGCAAACCCGATCGTGCCGATGACCTCGAGGATGGTCACCGGCGCTCCCGTGGCCCGCAGGACGATCATCGGACGCATGAGGCGGACGGTTTAGGCTCAACCGGGGTGATCAAGTCCCTGCGGTGATCGATCGCGCCCGGGATGTGTGTGCGCGCGCTGCCGGTCGCCGGTCCCCGGGGGGGTTCTGAGGCCTCGTCCGACGTCAAGGCGTTGCCGCAGGAGGCGATCGACATCCTAGGTGCGTCGTTCATCGCGGTAGGGCAGCAGTCGAGGCCATTGGTGATACTGCCTCGACGATCGTCGTGACGAGCCCGGTGTGGACGTCGTAGACGTGGCCGGACACCGTGATGCGCGGTGAGATGCGCGGATCTGAGAGAAGGCGCTCGACGTCGGCGCGGACCGTGGCTGGTGGGTCGAGCACCGGAAGATCCGCCAGCATGTGCTCGTCGTAGCCGGTGCGCTGGGAAAATCCGTGACGGAGTTCCTCGTCGGCGAGCAGGCCACTGCCACAATCGGTGTGGTGGATGATGGCGGCTTCGAAGTACGGGCCGTCAGGCGCCTTGGTCTCGACCAGATAACCGATGTAGGCGACGTCCTGGATCACGGCTGGCGTCACACGCCCGCCGACTGTCCGGGCCACGATGGCCTCGGCGAATTCGAGACCGAGGAAGTCCGCCGGATCGACCCTGGGGTCGATGCACGTGATCACGTAAAGACCCTTGTGAGGAAGAAACGGTAGCCGCGGCGTGTTGTGCCACACGTCGCCCGCGGCAAAAGCGACGTTGCGGGGTAGCAAGGAATCGATGTTGGACATGTGAGGGCTCCGTCTGTTTGTGTTTGGGGGCTGTGGAGCATCGCTTCTACTGCCATCGATGCTCTAGGAGTAAGGCTGCGCCCTCGCGATGTGAGCCTGCCTCACACGTTTGATGCGGTTTTTGCCCGAGCGATGTTGAAAGTCAGTACAGACTCGGTAGCTGCGGAACTGATGCCGGCGGGACGGGGTGGTTTGACAGGACGAAGTCGTCGCGGTCGACGGCGATTTTGATGCGGCGGAGGCCGTGGTAGGCCTGCTCGATCCCGTCAACGTTGATTCCGACCGCATCGAGGAGCGCGGTGCCGCTGATCAGCTCGTGCTCGCGCACCGCCATCTCGGAGGCGATCCAGCCGCCAATCGACGAGCCGACGACCAGCCCGTCGCGCAGCTCCCTCCGCCCGAGTAGCTGCAGGTAGCTCAGGGCGATGTCGTCGATCCCATCGAACCACTCAGGTCGCGGAGTGCCGGCGAAGCCCGGATGCACCGGGGGCGATCACTCGGAGGTGCTCGGCCACAGCGGAGCGAAGTGTGCCCATCGTCGGCGGTCCGCCGCCTCCGTTCCGGAGCAGAATGGTTCGGCCGTCACCCTGCTCATCGATTGGTACTTGTAGATCCTCGGCATAGAAGCCAGTCACGGTTTCCATGGTCATGTCGCCGCCCTTTCTGCCCGCATGTCTGTCAGTGGCTTACTTGGTCACAGGCTCGCCGGGACCCATGCGATCAGTGCCGGCGGGTCCGTCGTTCTGAGTTGTAGTCACCGGCATTGCTGTCACGTCTCCGGCGACGATTCGTTGTCCGGTTGTGCGTGTTCCCGGCCAGATGCATGTGGTCGGGAGCTCTGCGCGTCCCCCCGCACCGGGGGAGGGTTGTTGGGACGATTACGCCCCGACGCCCTGCCGGTCGCCCAGTTGGACGAACACGCTGTCGACCCAGTCAAAGGTCCGCTGGTGGAACGGCAGCAGCCGCGTCACCGACGTAGTCGGCGACGCGGACGCGGACCTTCTCGGGAACGAAAGCAGGGTCGATCCCGACTTTGGTCGTCATGCTTTCCCCGCTGAGCGTGAGGTCGGTCCACGGGGAGAAGAGCACGGCGGCTGCTGGCTGCGGAAGTCCCTCGTCGGCGAGTGAGGCGAGCGTCGCGACGACGAGGCCTCCCCGGCGGACTCACCGACCATCGCGACGTCGTTCGGGCTGACGCCGCTGTCGAGCAGGGCGCGGTAGGCGGCGTGGGCGTCTTGCAGCGCTGCGGGAGGCGGATGTTCGGGGGCGAGGCGATAGTCGACCGACACGACCTTGGCGCCTGCGCGGCGCGCCACGTCGCTAGACAGGGCGGCGCCGGCGCGTGGTGATCCCATCGTGTACCAGCCGCCGTGGACCCAAGCAACACGGTGTCTGAGCGTGTGACGGCGGTGGTGATCTCCAACGTGGGTACTCCGCCAAGCGTCCCGCTGGCTGTGGTGACATCGTCCGGGAGCGGCTGGGCGGTCATCATCCGCTCGAACACGGCACGCTGCTCGATGGCGCCACCGCCCAGATCGAGCGGAAGTCGGCCATCAGTTCGTTGACAGTGTCTCGCTGTTGCTGGCTCATGACTGCTCCTTAGTTGTGCAGGGATCTCGCGTCCGACGCAGGGTCCGGGGTTGTCGGGGTCGAAATGGTGCGTCCGTCAGGGATTTTGGGGGGCGCGAATCGGTAGAAGAGCAGACGCCCACCGGTGTCCTCGACGATCGCGTTGAGGATGTAGCCGAAGTCCTCCTGGGTTGCCGCGCGCTCCAGCGGGCCGCCGTTCACGGCGTCCATCCCGATGTCTCGACTCAGCTCCTCAACGGCCGCTCGGGCGTCTTCGTCGCCGACCCAGATATTGCTCGGCCGGGCCGACGCAGCGGCGGCTTGGTCGAACAGGTCGCTGTAGTTGAGGTTGAATGCCTTCGCCACCGGTCCGTTCGTGGTGGCTTTGACGTATTCGGCGATCGATGGGTATCCGGTTGGCGGAGCTTCGCCGCTGAGCCGATTGGTGGCATCGAGGACGATCTTCCCGTCCAGGCCCGTCACGCCGGCAAGAGCGGTTGAGACCGTCTGGTTGGGTACGGCGAGCAGCACGACGTCTGCATCAGAGACGTCTCCGCCGTCTCGTCCTAGCTCGGTGACGTTGTGTCCGGCTGATCTCCACAGTCGCGCGAGCGTTCCGCCGATCGCGCCTCGACCGATTGTCGTGATCTTCATGATGTTTTTGCCTTTCGGTTTGGTGTCATGAGATGCGGGTTGGGGTTGGTGAGTGAGGCGGCCACGACGCCGCCGGAATCGAAGTCGTGGGCGTTGCGGGCGTCATCGCGGTTCGCCATGCTGTGTGGGAGCCGTCGTAGGCGAACATCACATGGCGTGATGCGCTGATGGGTGTGATGGTCGTGTGGGCTCATCGGTGAGCGCCCCGGTGTGGGAGCGGTTGCGCAGGGCGGCGAGCAGCGGGGGCGAGTACCACGCGGGCCCCCGGCCGGCCATGAACCGATCGAGCTGCGGCTTCTGGGGACGCCCTCCGCCGAGCAGGTAGATCAAGACCGCGATGCTGGCCCCGCCGACCGCGAGACCGAGGCCGATCCACAGCGCGATGCCGGTGCCGCTCACGGGGTTGGCGCCGACGGTGAGGGCGAAGTGGGCGAACACGGGCGCGATCATGAATGCCGCCGCCGCGCGCAGCAGCTCGACGATCGCGAACACCCGCTGCAGGTTCGTGGCGGGCAGCGAGAAGCCCGCGGCAAACAGCGCCGGACCGACGGTGGCCCCGAGGCCGATACCCGTCAATCCCGAGCCGATCAACGTGAGCGCCTGGGTCGACGGGACCTTTATCCGGAATACCGCGATCCCGGCGGCGAGCAGCACCATTCCGGCGACTGGCAGGTACTGCATCGATCGGCGGTTGAGCACGACGCCGAGCAGCCCCGCGGCCAGCAGCGCGCCGCCGAACGCCGGCAGATACAGCAGCCCGATGTGCACCGCGCTGTAGCGTCCAACTAGCAGGCTCGCGGTCAACACACTCACCGACACCGAGGCGGCGGCGGCGAACAACGCGATTACGATCCCCGCCACCGGGATCGTGCTGGACAGCATCCCGCGGATCGTCAATAGCGGCCGCTTGGCGCGGTACTGATTGACGATCAACATGGCGATCAGCACCAGCCCGCCGACCAGCGGCCCGCACGTCTGCGGATCGAGGAACTTGTGTGTGAGCAGCTCACTCGCTCCGTAGAAGGCGGCGGCCGACCCTGCGGCGGCGAGCCCGATCGCGATCGGGTCCGGCGGTGCGGCCGGGTCGGCCGGCGGCGAGTCCTCGAATGTCAAGAGCGCCAGCACGAGCGCCCCGGCCGCGACTGCGGCGACGCTCCAGAACAGCGGGCGCCACGCGTGGGCCTGGGCCTGGATCCCGCCGATCGTCGGACCAAGCGCGACCGCGCCGAAGACACACAGGTTCATGATCACGGCAGTCCAGCGCATCATCTCCGCCCCAAAGCCGAGAGCCAGCGGCGGCACCGCGGCGATCAACAACATACTCGTGCACAGGCCCTGCAGTACGTGCCCGGCGATGAACATCCCCGCGTTCTGCGCGACCGCGGCGAGAATCGATCCGATGACCAGCAACCCGACGTAAAGGACCAGCATCCGTCGCCTGCGGCAAAAGCTTGGCTAACTGCACGGCGAGCACCGTCCCCACCGCGTAGGCGGCATTGGCCATCCCCGACCCCAGGCTCATCGCCTGAAAGCTCATATGCAGGCTGTGGGCGATGATCGGCGTGATCGGCCCGATCGCAGCTGACAGCGCCAAGTATGGGATCAAGGCACACATCACCATCGCCGCGGCGGCGGGATAGCGACCGGCGAGCGGGCCTCGTCGGATCGATGCGATACCTCGATTCGCCCGCGACCGGCCGGGTGCAGCTGTGCCACCCGATGTCGTCGCCTGGTTTGCCATTCGAAGCTCCTTCCTGCTGGTCGTCGGTGTGCGACGTGATGCAGGCTGAGCCCTCATGATGTGAGTGCGCCTCGCATGGTTGGTGCGGTTCAGCTGCGCGCGGGCCGAGGTCACAGCTCGAGCCCTGGCCTGCAGTCACCCGACCCGCGGGGGGGAGCGATAGCCGGCAAACCGCTGAGGCGCTCGGGAGCCCCGGGCCGATCGTCCGGTTCATGCGATGACCGCTCACCCGGCGGTCACCGAGGATGCGCCGATGCGAGCTTCACCTGGACGAGCGCGACGCATTTGGGTGGACACGGCCCCCTGGCCCATTCCGGCACTGGTCGACCGAATGCTCGTTACCTACGTGGAGTGGCGCGAGACCACGTACGCGGTGGCCGACACCTACGAGCGCTGGTGTGTCGCGCCAGCCGACGAACGCGCCATGCGCTTCGCGTCCTACATCGCGGCGCTCGATCAGGAGGACACCGCGGCCGGTATGTACGCCGCGTCGATCAGGGAGCTCGAGCGATGGCTGCCGGGCCCTGACCCGGCTCGTGGCTGATGGCGGCCCGGGTCAGCGCTTGAGCGAGGAGGGCGATAGCAGGCCGAGCTCGCGCGCTCGCTTGACCGCGTCGGCGCGGTTGTGCACGCCGAGCTTGGCGTACACGTTTCGCGTATGTGTACGGATCGTGTTGAGCGACACGAACAGTTCGGCCGCGATTTCCGGCGCGCGGAGGTTGGTCGGCAGGTAGCGCAGCACGCGAAGCTCGCTCTCTGACAGTGGTTCCTCGAGCGGCGCGGCGTCCTCTGGCCGGGCGGCCGCAGGGCGTCCGGAGAGCAGGTTCAGGATCTCGGAGATCAGCGAGGCGTGAGTGGTGCGGAGCCGCGCGTGGCGCTCGAGCAGCGATGGCGCTGGGTGCAGCAGGAATGGAAGTAGCAGACCGTCGGGCTCGGCGACGTCGAGCGCACGTTCCAGCGCCCGTGAGCTGGCGCCGGTATCGCCGAGGGCGTCGTCGGCACTCGCTTTCAGTAGCAGTGCCTGTATCTCCCACCGTGGATTCTCGACCGGCGACGCGCCCGCGAGAATCGGGGCCAGTGCTGCCGTCGCGCCCTCCGGATCCTGGTGGGCGAGGCTCAGCGTGGCCTGGACGACGCGCATCGCGGTCGTTGCCCGGACGTCCTCGTCGATGTCGTCGAGGGCTCGTTGCACGAGCTCGGTCTCGCCCATGTGCACCAGGGTCTCCAGCGTGCGCGCTTGGGCTCTCGTTGCGAGGAGGTGTCGCGTCGTGAGCTGCTGCTGGATGTTCTCAACGGCGCGTTGCGCGGTCATCGCCTTCTCGTGTCGGCCGTGCGCGTATTCCAGCATGGACCGTGCCGCGTGCAGCATCATCGAGGTGGTCGGTTCGGCGAAGCGCTGCAGGACGAGTTCGGCGCGGTCCAGCCAGCCCTCTGCTTCGGCGAGCTGCCCGCGCCAAAGGGTCAGACTGCCGAGGGCGACGCAGGCGGTCGCGGCGGAGGATGCCGTTTCCTCCCATCCGTGCGCTCGCGCCAGCTCGATCGCCTCCCTGGCCCGCTGCTCCCCGATCGCCTCAGAGCGCATGAGGCTCAGGAGCGCGGAGTGCGAGAGCGCCTGGAGTTCGAGCCATGGTTGTCCGATCCGCTGCGCCTCCTCCAGGCCCTGTTCGAGGTGGCGTTCGGCTGCCTGGAGCTGTCCGGCCCACATCTCTGCCGTCCCGAGGCTGATCAGCGCGATCGCCCGCAGGGCGTCATTGCCCACCGTCGCCTGGATCGCGCCTGAACCGTCGGCCAGAGCGAGCAATCGCTGCGCTTGTTCGGCGACAGCGTCCAGATCGTGACGCGCCCGCGCGAGCGCCAGTCCCATGAGCGCGAGCGATACCTCGAAGCGCCCCCGGCGCTCCTCGGGCACCGACCCGGACAACCGTGCCGCGAGCGTCAGATACCGCTCGGCGTCCTGCAAGAACCCCCCTGCCCGCCTGTCATACGCGACGAGCGGCGCCAACTCGGCGTCCGCTGCGGCGATTCCGGGCGGAAACCCCGACAGCAGCTCGTGGAGGGTGCCGATCCGCCCGGCGAGGTACACATGGAGCCAGTTGTCCGCGAGCAGCCGCGCCGCGATACCCCAGTTCTCGGCCGCTTGCGCGTGGCGGATCGCCTGGACCGGATGTCCGTGCTCGGCTAGCCATTCGGCGGCGATCGTGTGCAGCCCCGGCAGCTCCTGCGGCGCGGTGCGCCGAAGCTCGAGCCCGAGCAGGTCCGCGAACAAGTGGTGGTAGCGAAACCACGATCGCTCCGCATCCAGCGAGACCACAAACGCTCCGGTGTCCTCGAGCTCCCACAGGATCCGCTCAGAGCCTGAGCCCCCCAGCAGCCGGTCGGCCAATGGCCCGCTCACCCGCTCGAGTATTGAGGTTCGCAGCAGCAGCCGGGTCACGTCTTGCGGTTGGCGCTCGAGCACCTCGGCGAGCGAGTACTCGCCCACGGCGCGCTCACGGCCCGAGAACCTCGCCGCAAAGCGCTCGGGATCCGGATCCCTGGCCAGCGACAGGGCTGCCAGCCGTAGACCCGCCGCCCACCCCTCCGTTGTGGCGACCAGCGAATCGAGCGCACCTTCGGACAACCGCACTCCTGCCGCGTCTAACAGCGTGCGCGACTCGTCCAAAGTGAAACGCAAATCCTCACCCCGGATCTCGGTGAGCTCCCCCTCCACTCGCAACCGATGCAACCCCAAGCGCAGATCCCGACGCGTCAACAGCACCAAGCGCAGCCGGGGCGGCGCGGACGCGATCAGCAACTCGATGTCGTGGAGCGCCTGATCTGCCTGGAGCTCGTGCAGGTCGTCGATCACCAGACACAGCCGCTCATCAAGCGAGCCCAGATCCTCCAGGAGCCGCCGGACGATGGTCGCGCCGTCCAGACCGGGGGCGGCGGTTAGCTCCCGCACCCGCTCTGACCCGAACCGCGTCCGACGCAGCGACTCGAGGACCGACAGCCAGAACGCCTGGGGATCGTGCTCCGCGCGCCCCACCGACACCCAGGCCGTGCGGTCGCCCAAACCAGCCGCGGCGATCCACGAACGCACCAGGAACGTCTTCCCGCTCCCCGCCGTCGCGGATACAAGTACAACCCGCTCTGCCGCCTCCAGCCGCTCAAACAGAGCCGGGCGCGGAACCAACCACCTCCTCGCATCAAGGGCGGGGGATTCGACGGGGGCTGCTCCCGCGGCGGCCACGACGCACATGGTTGCACCCTGGCGAGCGCCCGACCAGACCCTTCGGTTCACCCTAACAATGCGATGCGCGGTCACCCACCCGACGCCGACTCTAATCACGTGCCAGCCAAGAAAAGAGCGACCGGCGCTGGCGAGTCGCGGCACTACGAGATCCGCGTCCGTGGGCCGATCGGCCCGACGATGATGCAAGCGTTCCCGACGCTCGCGGTGAGCCGAAGCGGGCAGGACACGCTACTGAGCGGCTCGCTTCTCGACCAGGCTGCTCTGTACGGAGTGATCCACCAGCTCGAGGCGCTCGGCCTGCGGTTGCTGGAGATCCGCTGTGGGTCACCGAGTGACGTGCCCGAATCGTTTGACGATGCGATGCCAGCTCACCCGAGCCAGGACGAGACTGAAAGGGCACGGGAAGGTCTCACTAGATCAACCTAGCCAGGAGGCAGACATGACACAGATGCTTGAGAAGATCGCCCTCGAGGAGCACTTCCTGCTCGACCAACCCGAGCACATCGAGCGGTGGTCGACCCTTGTGCCGAACTTTCCCCCGGCGGCTCTGAGGGCGATTCGCCCCCTCTTGCAGGACCTGGGAGACGGGCGCTTGGAGATCACGGACCGAGCGGGCATTCAGCTGGCCGTGCTCTCGAGCATTGCGAGCGTCCAAGGCGTGGTCGACCGTGACACCGCGATGCGGATCGCGCGCGAAGCCAACGACGCACTGGCCGAGGCGGTTCGGGCCCACCCCGATCGCTATGCCGGCTTCGCCTCGATTCCGCTACAGGATCCCGAGGCGGGAGCCGACGAACTCGAACGTGCGGTCAGCGAGCTCGGGATGCTCGGCGCCATGGTATTCGGGCACACCGACGGTCACTACCTGGATGACGACCGCTACTCGGTGCTGTGGGAGCGTCTGGAGAGCCTCGACGCCCCGCTCTACCTGCACGCGTCGGACGCGGCGTCTCCGATCTCATCCTATACGGGCCGACCCGAGCTGATGGGCGCCACGTGGAGCTGGACCGCCGAAACCGCAGCCCACACGCTCAGGATCGTCTTCGGCGGCGTGTTCACGCGCTTTCCTCGCGCGCGACTGATTCTGGGGCATATGGGTGAGGCGCTTCCGTATCTCCTCTGGCGGGTCGACCGCCACGCCAACACGCTCAAGACCGACGGACCGGCCGACTCCCCGTCGACTTTCATCCGACGCAACGTGCACATCACAACGGCCGGAGTCTTCTCAGACGAGCCGCTGCTGTGCGCGCTGGACGCCCTGGGAGAGGACCGGGTGATGTTCTCCGTCGATCATCCGTTCGAAGATAGTGACGTGGCCGCTGCTTGGCTGGAGACCGCGCCCATCTCACCAGACGTCAAGGAGAAGGTCGCGCGCGGCAATGCCGGTCACGCTCTTGACCTCACCACAACACTGAGCAGCCTCAGGTGAGCTTGGACTGGCCGGGGAACGGATCCAGGTCCTCGTCTCCAGCATGAAGTCCACCAGTGTGAAACTGATCAACTCAGTCAAGGACGTCGCCGACTACCCGCGACGTCGCACCAAAACCCGCGACTCAGAGAACCATTGCGAAGAGACATCATGAAAAATCCGCCGCATCTATGAGGGCGACGACATGCTCGGGACCGAGGTCCAGTCAGATGGGGGCGAGTGGCAGCCGGCGATCCCCCGCTCGGCGCTTGGGTACGACCCGCCGTTCACCGGGGCGTGGGAGGCGTGGCACGTCCGCCAATACGGGGCGAAACCCAACGAGCGAGTGCTGCCGTTCCAGCCGGTGTCGGTCCGCGATTTCTCGTTGTCGGAGCAGCACAACACGGACGCCGCGCGCGGTACGCGCGCCGGCTCATGCCCGGCGCCGCGTGGGTGGCCCGCGCCGTGGAGGCGGTCACCCGGCGCCCGCTGCCCGCGATGCGGCCCAGTCGCCTGTGGTACGCCCAGCCCATTTACTACCTGAACAACCCGATGACGTTCGTGCCCTCCGGCAAGGCGGTCGAGTTCCCGTCCTACACCCAGGCCCTCGACTACGAGCTCCAGCTCGCGTTCGTCATCGGCGAGCCGCTCTACAACGCCCCGCCCAATGAGCCCGAGAAGGCGATCACCGCATTGACCGTCATGTGCGACTTCAGCGCGCGCGACGTGCAAATCCCGGAGATGAAAAGTGGCATAGGCCCGCTGAAGGCCAAGCACTTCCTCGGTTCCATGGCCACCGTCGCCGTCTCCGCGGACGAGGTCCTCCCGCGCTGGCGCGAGCTGACCGGAACCGTCACCATCAACGGCGAGACCGTCGCACGGCCGTGCACCGCCGGCTCTCGGTTCGGGCTTGGCGACATGCTGGCCCACGCCTCCGCCAGCGAGCAGCTCTCCCGGGCGAACTGTTTAGCATCGACGCGCGTTCGGCCGGCAGCGGCGTGGAGATCAGCCGCGGGGTCGACCACGGCGACACCCTCGAACTCGACCTGGCCGCCGTCGGCCACATTCACCCACCACATCACATAAGCCAAAGTTGCCAACACGGACAGCGCCCGGCCGGACTGTCGGATCCTCGAGACGCGGAAGTGAGAAGTGCCGCTCGTGCAACCGCAAGGGGGTCTTCTCGCGTTTGAGTGGCCGCCGGAGCTGACGGTGAATGGTCGTTTTGCCTGCTGAGGACGGGGTTCAGGGTCGTTGAGGTTCTTTTCGCTGGTTGCGCGGAACGCATCGACGCGCCGCCGGCCCTTGGTGAAGGCTGCTGGTTGTCAAGAACAGCTGCTCTTCAGAGGAGGGACGGCGTGCGCGTCACTACGGCATTGAACAGGTTGCTGGCGCTCCGGGGCGCGAGCGTGACCGGGGTCCGGCTGAGCGCCGAGGGGGTGATCGTGAGAGTCCGGCTTCGCCGTCGCCGGATCGCGTGCTCGGGGTGCGGGCAGGCGTATCGGGGGATGCACGACCGTCAGTGGCGGCGCTGGCGGCACCTGGATCTAGCCGGCCATCGCTGCTTTTTGGAGTACGAGCTGCGACGGGTGGATTGCCGGGATTGCGGGGTGCGGGTCGAGGCGGTCCCGTGGGCGCGCCGTGGCGCGAGGCACACCCGCGAGTTCGAGGATCTGGTCGCGTTCTGCGCCCAGCGGATGGCTAAGAGCCAAGTCCAGGCGCTGTTGCGGATCGCCTGGGAGACGGTCGGGCGGATCATCACCCGCGTGGTCGCCGATCACCTCGACGAGCGCCGACTTCAGGACCTCGTCCGGATCGGGGTCGACGAGATCTCCTACCGGCGGGGGATGCGCTTCCTGACCAACGTCGCCGACCACCAGACCGGCGGGATTATCTGGAGCGCGCCGGGGCGCACCGGCGCGACGCTTGAGGAGTTCTTCGAGCTGCTGGGCGATCGCAAGGACTCGATCCGGGCGGTCTCGATCGACATGTCAGAGCCCTACGCCGGCACGATCCGCCGATCGCTGCCCAACGCGCAGATCGCGTTTGACCCCTTCCACGTCATCGCGCTCGCCGGCGTCGCGGTCGACCAGGTCCGCCGCCAGCACAGCCACACCATGGGCGGCCACCTGAAGGCAGGAGAGGTATGGATCAAGCACGCCCGCTGGGCGCTGCTCAAAGCGCCCGAGAAACTCGACCACCGCCAACAGCTCGCGCTCGCGCAGATCCAAGCCACCAACCGGCTGCTATACCGCGCTTACCTGCTCAAGGAACAGCTCCGCGCCCTCTACCAGCTCCAGAATCCCGCCGACGCGCCCGCCCACCTCGCCGCCTGGCTCGCCTGGGCCTCACGCTCAAAGCTCAAACCATTCCTCCGCCTGGCACGCACCCTGCGCCGCTACCGCGCCGGGATCCTTGCCGCGATCCGCCTCGGCCTCACCAACGCCCGCCTCGAAGGCCTACACAACAAAATCCGTCTCCTCTCCCACCGCAGCTACGGATTCCACTCACCCCAAGCACTCATCGCCCTCATCTACCTCTGCTGCTCCGGCATAACCATCAACCCGCCACTCCGATGAGCCACTCAAACGAGAGAAGCACCCCGCAAGGTTGCGCTATGGTGACGACATGCCGACATTGATCTTTGTCGACGGCGCCTGCGTTCGAGACGCGGCGTGGTGGTGGAGCGAAATGACCGAGCCGCTCGCCGCGCGCGGGATCGCCACCGCCGTGCGGGCGAGCCCAGCGGGATGAGCGGGCGAGGGGAAGGCCCCAGCACCGGGCCTCGTTCCGCGTATGAGCGCCGAACTAGATCGCACCGGTTACGGAGTCCTCCCCAGGATTTATCCCGCCGCGGCGCTGCCGCCTCGGGAACTCCCGCGAGGCCGGGCCGTGATCGCCGGCGGGTCCTGCGTCAGGTCTGCAGGTCGAGGATGGCGTCGGCTAGCCATGCCGCCTCCCGCGCCCACGAGGCGACGGGGGCGAGCGGGCGGACGACGAACTTTGAGAGGCCAGCCTCGATGTAGGCGCCGATGAAGTCGCGCAGGCTCGTCCGCCCGACCGGCACGAACGTCCGGGGATCGACGTCGGGACGGCGGGCGCTGAGGGGGCGTAGAAGCTCGGCGTCGGGGTTGACGCGGGCGTAGGGGATGCTCATCCCGAAATGCTCGGGGTCGACCTCGCGCCCGGCGCGGCGCGCCGCGTCCTGGATGTGGCGGCGGGCCGGCTCTGCCTCGACGGGTGTCAGCTGAGCGCCCAGCCAGCCATCGGCGATTCGCCCGACGCGCTCGAGCGCGTGTGGCCCGCGTCCGCCCAGCCACACCTCGAGCGGATCTTGGACCGGGCGCGCGGCCGGTGCCAGCTGGTCGAAGGTCCAGCGCTCGGAGCGATGGTCCACGGTCTCGCCCGCCCACCAGCTCCGTAGCAGGCCGAGCATCTCCTCGAGCACGTCGCCCCGGCGGGCTCCGTCGAGCCCGAGCGCCTGGCGCTCGCCGGGCTGGCCGAGGCCGGTGACAAAGCTGAGCAGTAGCCGTCCGCCGGAGATCTGATCGAGCTGGGCCAGCTCCTTGGCCAGCAGGAACGGGTTACGGCCAAGCGGCACGAGGTTGGCGCCGAGGTGAAGCCGGCTAGTACGGCCGGCGGCGAGAGCCAGCGCGAGCAGCGGGTCCAGCACCGGGGCGACGGGGAGGTCGGACAGCCACAGCCCGTCAAAGCCGGCCGCCTCGAGCGCCTCGGCGAACGCGGCCAAGTCCGCTCCGGAGAGCGATCCGGCGTGAGGAGCGACGGCGAAGCGGATCTTCATCTCCTCACAGCCTACGACGGCGGATCACGCCGAGACGGAGCGGCTCTCCCGCGGTGCGTGCGACCGACGTCGAGACCAGCCCGCGCAGCGGGTCGAGTACCGCGGCGACCGGCGGTCGTCTGCGTCTGGGCGTCGCCAGGCGGGATCCACCGCGTGCCCGGAGACGAATCCCCGCGGCGCGCGGGCGTCTGATGTCAGGGCTCAGAAGTGGCGCCGTCCGGCGAGTCGCTCGTCGGCCTCGGGCCGGGTGCGCTCGTACACCGCGAGCCTCTGCGGTCCCGGGTTCCTTATCTCGGCGCCACGCCCGTGAGGGATCTCGAACTCGACGCCGAGGCCGACCTGCCGGTCCCGGAGCTGTGCGACGGTCTGGTCGAGATCCTCGACGCGGTAAACCAGGACCGGTTGGTCGCCCTGGAGATGCCCGGCGAACAGGAGCGGCGGAGGATCCGCGGCCAACCGCACCATCGCCACGCGGGTCCCGAAGGCCTCGATCGCGAATACGAGCTCCGCGCCCAGCCCTCGGGTGTAGTGCTCCACGTCGGCGGCGACGTCCCGGCTCGGCAAGTAGATGAAGTCAAGCCGATCGAACATTCCGAGAGCCTACGCGGCGCGTCGAACCCCGCCCGCCACCGGCTCAAGCAACCGGCCGCGATCCCGCCTCGACTCGCCGGGCCATCCAGCGGCGGAGCACGTGGAGCGCTGTGTCGGTCCGACATCTGTTTCGGTCAACGCGACCGGAAGGGAGCATCCATGACCTGACCGATCGCCAGCGTGATCGATGACGCCGAGCACCCCACTCATCCCGAAAACGCATCGACCCCGGGATAGGGACTCGGGCCCGACAAGACTGCGTCGAAAGGAGGCCCTTGAAGTGAGAAGTAGCCGTGACACTCGGTCGTGCGGCATTCCGTTGCCGAGGTCGCCGACGAAGGATGCGGGGGAGAGGCCCCGGGCTCCGGCGCGCCCTGCGCGCTCTCGATCGGATGGCCCGAGCGCGCCGGCGAATGGAGCACGTGCCCGCGCCGACGCAGGCGCGCGCCCAGCTCGCACGTGCTCGACCGCGCGGTCAACATTGTGCCCGAGCTGCCGCTTGGCCGGCGCAGACCCGGTGAGGCGGTGCGCGCTGCGGTTTACCGGTGACTGAAGCGGCCGAGGGCCTTGGCGGCCCGCCGCCGCGCCGTCGCGGTTTCTGGCCGAGCCGGGACTGAGCGGGCCAGCGCTCGGCTGGCTGCCTAACCTGAGGAGCACGGCGCTCGCCCTCCTCTCGCCACGCAGGGCGGCGTCCGCACGCATTCCTCAGTTCGGGCGGCAAGTCGTTGTGCGCCATCAACCCGCGGTGTTGGCGGCCGACCGTCGCGCGATCACACCGCGCGGGGTGCGCGACAGGCCGCCAGCGCGTACCCGAGAATGAGCCCATCAAGCTCGGCGAGGCGTGCGTCCGGTTGAGCAGCCCTCCGCCGCGGGGTCAGATCAACCGAGCGTAAGAACGACGAAGCGATGCTCCTCAACGGGGGCGGTGCTCTGTGGGCCGCGACACCGGGCGCGGCTTGATCGGTCTTGGCATCAGCCGCCGGTCCAGATTCCGCAGGTGCCGAGCTTGACGAAGAACGTCCGGCCGCGGCTCCAGACGGCTTGCGTGTAGCGCAGGCCTCCACACAGCGAGCGCACACGCTCACAGCAGACCAGCAGCTGCGGTCGCTTCGACCGGGAAGTACGTGCCTCACGTGTCGCGCGTCAGAGCTTCATCGCGGATGACCGTTGACGGTTCGATCGGGCGGATGGCCGGCAGGATGTCGCGGCCGAGCCGGCGGATCGTAGCGACGGTCTCCTGCGCATCCATCGTCGGCCACTGGGGCCGAACCACGAGCGGCTCGACAGGGAGTGACCGCAGGATGTGCGCGAGTTGCTCTGTGACCGAATCCGGGGTGCCGACCACCACGTGGTCAGATACGGAGTCGAAAAAGTCGTTGGCAAGGTCACGGCCGGCCAGCACGTCGTTGCCGCGCTCGCTGTAGGTGACGTACCGCGCCTGTGCGACGCGGACGTATTCGGCGACCGCCTGGTCGGTGGTGTCGGCCACCAGGACCTCGCGACGCAGTGGCTGGGGACCGAACGGCTTGCCTCGTCTGGCGAACTCCTCCTCCACGATGCGGTAGCGCCGGGCCACCTCGGGCAGTGACGCTTTCGGAGGACAGGCGTACGCATCGCCGAGCCGGCCCGCCCGGCGCGCCCCTCGCTCGGTGTTGCCGCCCACCCAGATCGGAGGATGCGGATCCTGCAGGGGGTGAATGTGCGGCTTGGCGTCCGCGAGTTTCCAGAACCGTCCCTCGAAGTCGACCGACTCCTGCGCCCACAGCCGGGGCATCAGTTCCAGCATCTCGTCCAGGCGACGCCCACGTTCGTGGAACGGAACGCCGAGATAGTCGAACTCCTCCCTACGATACCCGAGGCCGACACCGAAGATCAGCCGACCCTCTGTGACGATGTCGAGCGTCGCGATCTCTTCGGCCAGCAGCACCGGGTGATAGAGCGGCCCCACCATGATCTGTGTCACCAAGCGCGTCGTCGGTGCCACATGAGCCGACAGCCGTGCCAGCAACGGCACTGGCTGTAACCACCGCAGGTCGCCGTACAGGAAGTGCTGGCCGATGAGAATGTGATCAAACCCGTTCTCCTCAGCCGCGGCGACGATCCGCATGATGTCGTAGAGCTGGTCCTTCCCGCTCGTGGACGCCGGCACATCACTCAGCAGGATTCCGACGTGACCCATGTCCCGCGTCTCCTTCCGTCGTCGCGGCCTAGGCAGACGGCCGCCTGGCCGGAGGCGCTCCCGCCCACCGGGTCCCCTGACGGTGGGCGAAGCGCCACTCGCCGTCCTCCTTGCGGAATTGATCGTCGAACCGTCCCACTGACGCGATCCGCGCCGAGCCGTCGTCGTCGCGGCGTACGGTCATCCAGTCTGAGGTCGCGTGTGCGCGGTCCTCGCTGTCGATCACGATATCCGAACCGAGGATCAGATGGCGCAGTCCATCGATCCGCCCGAAGGCGGCGGCCATGAACGGACGCAGCTCGTCATGTCCCGTATGAACACCGCCGTTGATCTCATGAATGCCATCGGTAGCATAGAGACCGACCCATCCGTCAAGGTCACGGTTATCGATGCACTGCCCATACCGGACGATGGTCCGCCGGATCGCCGCTGCGTCGCACATGATCGGTTCTCTCCTGTCGTGTCATACCGTTGCCGTCAGCTTGCGCGCTCTCCCCAGGCCGGGGGCCGCTTTTCCAGAAACGCACGCATGCCCTCAGCTGCGTCGGGTGAAGCGAGAACGCTCCTGGTGGCCGCCTCGGTCGCTGCCCACCCGACTGCGTCGAGGCCAGCCACCGTCATCTGAAGCGCACTCAGCGTCTCTGCGACCGCAACCGGCGAACTGCGACAGATGCGCTCCGCGACGCGACGCGCCTCCGCGAGCGCCCCTCCCGGATCGGTGAGCCGGTTGACCAAGCCCACCTCGTGGGCACGCCCTGCGTCGATCGGATCCCCGGTGAGCAGCAACTCCGCCGCAATCGTCGGACTCAGACTTCGCGGAGCACGGAACAGCGCCCCACACGTCGCGACCAGCCCGCGCGTCACCTCCGGCAGCGCAAACGTCGCCGCCGACGACGCAACGATCAGATCACAGGCGAGCACCACCTCGAACCCACCACCGATCGCGGGCCCCTCGACCACCGCGATCAATGGCGTCCGGCGCCGCCGATCCGTCACCCCATAGAAGCCGCCACGCCGTGTCCGCCCACCCGACCCACTCGCCAGATCCGTTCCCGCCGAGAACACCGACCCCTCAGCAGCCAGCAGGATCACCCGCACCCCCGAGTCATCATCAAGCTCGTTAAGCGCCGCATCCAACCCAGTCGTCAGCTCGCGATCGAACGCATTGCGCTTACCCGGCCTCCGGAGGGTCACCGTCGCCACCCCACCCTCGCGCGCCACGCCGACAGTCATCTCCAACACCGTATAGTCTTGAGCGGACGAGTCGGCCGGGCGCCGTCGGCCGGCAGCGCGGTGCGGTGCGGAGTGTTCGCGCTTGGGACGTGAGGCGTCTCAGTTACCTATGGGTAACCAGAATGCTTCACGTGCTCTCCCGGGCCGGGGCGCGGACGACGCGGCGAAGAAATCGAACCTTCCAGGACAGGCCGTTATTCGCTCGATGGGCCGCGAGCCCGTGCCTATCGTCGGCCGCTCCTGCGACTGGTCCGGCTCGGCTGCGAGCCCGAATCCGTCAGTGTCGTGTGCCCAGGCGCCTCCCGCCGTTCATCCACGACGCCGGAGGTGTGTGCGGTTTATCGGTATCGACGTGTGACTCGAGCACGCCGCTCGACGGCGCTGACACCTGCATGGCTCGTTACAAGGAGTGTGCCCTCGTTCCAGCCGCACCCGACAAACGTCCGATGTGCTCTCCGCCGCTAACGGTGAGATTTAGCGTCCTGACCGGGAAAAAATGCTACTTGGGGACGCCGTCGGACATTATCGTCGGGGAGGATCCGGACGGGTCTATCATTGAACGAATTCGGATGATCTTTGAGAAGTTCGGTTCATGCAGGATCTAGCCCAGCGCGCGCGATCTTGGGCCAGCCTTATTCCAGCCTCATATCCTCGAGCCAAGAGCACCCATACGCTGCTCCTCATAACGGCGACATCCCTCTTTCGGATTGAGCAGTAGGGCAGCAGCTGGGCTGGGCGGTCGTTCAGCTCTCGCGCGTGCTTAGCCTGCGTCGGAGTCCGGGGTTTTCGCCGCGTGCCGCAGCGAGTGCAGCGCGGAGCTCGTCGAACTCCTCGTGGTTTCGGCGGCGGAGCCCAGGGTTCGTTCCTTCTCCTCCGTTGCGAACGGATCCCATGCTTCGCAGATTGCACCTGATCCCGCGGTCGCTGGGCGGGTGCGGGCGATGCGCTCTACGTTGTCCCGATGCGCCGGACGCATCACAGGGTCTACGACCGGGGTGAGCTCGACCTGCTGCCCCACCTCGAGCCCGGCTCGCGAGCCCAGCTGGCGCATGCGGTGGGGCGTCGGCTTGGTCGGGGCGTGGCGACGGATCAGCGGGAGACGCGAGGATCCGGCCGATCGGCCACTACCACGATTTCGATGTCAGCCGCGGCAAAGAAGCTCGATGTCAAGCTCAGCGACCTAGTCGAGATCGAAGGTTGCAAGTACGACGTCGTCTCCGATAAGCAGGGGGCGGGTCGCCCTGGAGCGGCGATCACGTTGTACTGGGGGCCAGATCCTCTCCGAGCACGGGTGGCGCCTGCTCACTCCCGAGGAGTTCGAGGAGGAGTTCGGGCAGCTTCCCTCTGACGGCGAGGGGTAGACCGTGTCAGAACCCGCCCGCGGCGCCGGCCATCCGAAGTCTCACTACGGCGACTCGACTGCCCGCGAACCCGCGCCGCGCGGGCCGGTAAACAACGTCGGCAATTAGCGGGAAAACCGGCCGGTGCGCGACCGCCCAGCACACACACGACGCCGTTCACCGCGTATCGATCGTGCTGGATCGATCAAAGCCCTTCCCACGTTAGGTGACTCCTTCTCCGCATTAGCACGGGTGTTCACCGCGCCGGAGATCCCGCCCGAGGTGAGCGGGTTCATCGTGGTTGCGGCGCATTTGGAGCTAGAGCGGCCGTGAGCGCAGTTGCGCGTCCTCCGCGGTATGTGAGGCGGTCGTCGCACCGCTCGCGGCCTGGCAATCCCTGGGGCTGACGGGCGCTTTGGGGCGAGCAACTGTGGAATTGGCAGCCGGAGGACACGGAGACTTGGATGACGTCGAGGCGGAGGCGAGATCAAAGTGAGGTAACAACGGCGACGAGACGGGTCGCGGCGTGACGCTCGCGGTCACTCTGATGAAAGCTTCATCGCCGGCTGCCGTTGTGCCGCCAGGGAGCGTGTTAGCCTTATGTTTCTCGATTGACGGCTGCTCTGAGCAGAGCAACCTCCTCGCAGTGACGAGGAAACGCGAGAGTCGTGTACGACATAGTCGGCCGTTGTCGGTGAGCGATGGCGGGCGGGAGCGGAAGATGTCCAGTGCAGGCCAAGCCTCGCTTTCACTGTCACCAAGCGCTGAGGCCGTGTGCTGAACGCGGAACGATCGCGTGGCGCCGGTGAAGATGCAGGAACGTGCGACTTGCTTATGTCGACCGCATCGCGGCTTCGGTCGTCGGCAGGTCGAGCTGCCCCAGCCGCCGGCCGATCCGTACGCTGTCGGAGTCCCGCGATCGATGGGGTGCACGATCACTGGGATCGCGCGCAGCCTGTCCTCGCGTTGCGGCGGCGCGCCGAGCCGCTGTGCCGCGGATCGAGCGGGCGGTGTGGGCCGGGATCATGGCCGTGATGTAGCGGCTCGAACTCCCGCAACCCGCCAGGGCAAGGCCCGCCCGCGCCGCCACGGTGGCGAAGCCGCTGCCCAGACCCGGGGGCGCGGCACCGATCTGGCTCGGTCTTGTCGAGCTGCGACCCTGCCCGAGGCTCACCCGCCGTCGTCGGGGGCAGGCGCAGGCGGTCGGTCTCATTCGCCGCGTGGCGAGGACTTCGCCCGCTCGCGACCTGCGGCCGGCCCGGCAGACGGTGGGCAGCAGCTGACCGCGGCTCTGTCGGCGATCGGTGCCGGCCGGTCGGTGAGGGAGGAGCCGCCGACCTCGACGGCGACGCGCTGGGCGGCGGGCACGAGGCGCGCGCAGCCGAGCTGACGCGCCGGCGGGGTCAGAGATGCCCGATGACGAGGTGAAAGCTCGCGCCGAGGAGGACCAGCGGCCAGAGCGCCGTTGCCGCCGCGGCGGAAAGCACTCGCGAGAGGGTTCCCAGATCGGCGTAGTAGCTGTGCCGGGAGGCCACGAGCACGCCGATGAGTAGGTAGGCGATCGAGGTCAGGCGGGGCATCCGAGACAGTTTCGCAACGGTGGCACTCTCGCGCTCCGGTTCCCCCGGCAACGAGTACCGGCCGGTCGAGCGCACCGGGCTGTCGAGTGCGGGCCGGCACGCCTGGCCGAGCGCCTCGACTGGTCGCGGTACCACTGCGGCACCTGATTTTGGAGAAGCGTGCGGGGCATTCAGTTTCGTTCGCGACGGGCTCGTGACGGCGGGGGCTGGCGGGGAGAACCGCTGTCCCGATCGCTCTTGACTATTCCGTTTGCGATCAGTGGTCGTAGTTGATGAAGTCGGCCGGTGCGTCGAGAGTCCGTGTTCCCAGAGAGTCCAGCTATGCCAGACGCCGGCGGCGAGTGCGAGGATGCGTTGGCAGACACGGGCCCAGACTCCGGTGGGGATGTGACCGCCGTGATTCTCCAGGGAGAGTTGGCCTTTGAGGGTGTCGTTGATCGACTCGATCCATTGTCGGATCCCGCCGAGCTTCCCGAACCGGGGCTTCTCGTCGCGGCGGTCGGGGCGGATGAAGGTGGCGGCCAGGGACGCGACGGCGCGTTCGAACTCGTGGCTGGCGAACCCTTTGTCGCCGATGATGATCTCCCCGCCCGAGAGCAGCCCTCGTTCGCGGGCGCGCTCGAGCATCGCGAGAGCGACCTCGCGTTCGGGCTCGTTGGCTGGGGCGAGGCAGAAGCTGATCGGCATCCCGTCCGGGGCGCAGAGCAAGTAGAGCCGCAGGCCCCAGAAGTACCGGGAATGCGAGGCGCAGTAGCCGTAGGCGGCCCAGCCGGCCAGCTCCGAGCGCTTGCGCGTCTCCCGCGACTGGCCGCACGGCACCGGCGTGGAATCCAACAGGCGGAGCTGCTCGCAGAACGACGGCGAGACCCTGGCGAGATGCTCGATGACCAGGCGATCTCGCCCGCCAGCGCCCGCAGCCGCTTGTTATAGCCGGGCTGCAGCGGGATGTAGGGGAACAGATGCCCGAGCTGCTTACGCGCGAGACGCAGGAACCGTCGCTCGGAGTGGCACTGCAGCAGGACCTGCGCGACCGCGAGCGTGATGAGCTCCGCCGCAGTGATCCTTGGGCGTCGTCCTGCGCCGCGTCTGGCAGGCAGGAAATCATCCACCAGCACGAAAAGTGCGGTGAGAAGGTCGTCGAGGTCGGCGAGCACGAGGCCACCTCCGTGGTCAACGTTGCGATAGCAACGCCGACCTTCGACGGCCCCTCCCTCACTCCTGGCCCAGCCGCCATGGCCGCCATCAATTCGGAATCACTCTTCGGCGCCGTGACGGTGCCCACGAGTTCATCTGCCCCTAGAAACGCGTCGACCCCGAGGTGATGACTCGGGGCCGACCAGAAGCCTCGAAAGGAGGCATCCTTGGTGAGACGGAACCGTAGCACTCGCTTGGGCGGCCGCATGCTGCCCGACACTCGCCGGCGAAGGAGGCGAGACAGCGGAGCCGGGCTCCGGCGCACTTCGACGGTCGCGAGCCCAGCTCGTACCTGCTCGACCCGAAGGTGAACTTCGTGCCCGGGCTGTCGCTCGGCGGGGAGGACCCGCTGGGCCGGCACGCGCTGCGTTTCACCGGTGAATATGCCGAGAGCGGCCGGCGGTTCGAGCTGGTGGCGCTGCCCGATGGCGGCGCGTTCGACCTGCTCGGCATGAGCGGGTAGCCCGCTCCGCCGGCATCCACATCTACACGGCCCGGATGGTCGCCCTGCTGGGGCGGCCTCCGGGCCGTTTCTCGTTCCGGGCCGGTGAAGGGCGTCCAGCAGCGGCGTCGGCGACCTGGTTGCGCACGCCGCTGATGGCCGCGCCCCGTGTGGACGCGGCGCGGCCGACGCGCCGCTCGTCCTGGCCGGTTTGGACTGGTGGCCGCCTCCTGGACGGCCGCTCAACCCAATCAATGGAGGTTTCCCAGATGCAGTCGATGACTCGCGCCGCGCACACGCGGCGCCATTTCTCCCGGCACGAGCGCCAGCGTCAGGCTCGCGCGGAGGCGTTCTGGCGGCGTACCCCGGCAGAATCAGCGGCGCCAGCGGCGGTGGAGCTGCAGTCCAACGACCTTGCGCTGATCGATCGACTCGTCCGCCAGGACCGCACCGCGGTGTCGAGCGCGCTCCTCGCGATCCCCGGAATCGGCGGTGGCGAACGAGTCCGGAAGGCGGTGCTCGCGTCTGTCGCCGAGACGACCCGGTCGGCGCAGGCCGAGGGTGCGATCAGCGCGACCCGCTCGGCGCAGATTGCCCGGCACGTCAAGCGGGGACTCGCCCGTGTCGACCAAAAGGCTGGCCGCGTGAGCGCGGCGCTGCCTCTCCCTGCCGACTCGGCTCCTCAGCCTGCGGGCCGCCGGCCACAGCCGCGAGGAATCGCCAACTTCACTTGCATGCCTTACCGAACGGTGGACCGGCGGCTGGGACGCGCGCGGCGCAGGCGGCGCGCGGTTCGCCGGTCAGAGACGAAGGTAGGCTGACGGCGGTGGGCGCATCCGAGGACAGCCCCGTGGTCGAGGAGGTCCTGCGCTTCGAGGACCTGCCCCCCGGTTCGCTGGCGAGCCGCCGAGCGGTGGTGCGCTGGAGCGACGGAACCGAAAGCGAGGCGCTTCGCTGGTACGGCGACGAGGTGCTGATCTGCGAGGGGGAGCTGATCGGCAAGACGCGCGAGCAGCTCCGATCGCTGCACTTCCGCCGCGACCGCGACTGGCTTCAGTCGTGAGTCAGCACGGAGCGCGCTCGCGGGAGGGCCGATGAGCGCGAGCGGCGATGAATTCCTGACCGTGGCCGAGATCGCCGCTCTGGTGAAGATCAACCCGATGACGGTCCGGAACTGGATTTTCAGTACACCCAGAGCGCGCACCCGCACGTAACCCAGAGCCCGAATTTCGCATCCTCGGTGAGTCTTTTCAGCACTGGCTTACGTCCGGCGCCGACCTCACCGTCTCGGCCCCTAACCGCCCCCCGCCGCCGTTAGTGCGTCTTTTTCGTACGTCGTCTCTTGCGGGACGTCGGCGAGTCGTGGACGGTCAGGCGACGCACCGCCGTTGACGCCCGGCGGTTGCAGGACAAAAGCCGAAAACTGTGCTGAAAATCCAGTTCGCGAGGGGCGAACTGCCAGCCCACCGGCTGGGCCGGCGCGCGCGGATCCGCCGCTCGGACTTCGACTCGTTCCTGGAGCGCACGCGGATCGAACCGACCCAGCCCGAAGGCGAGCAACCCTGGGGCGGGGAGAAGCCGCCTCGGGGGCCCAAGTCAGACCCGGCGAAGGGCAAGGGCGCCTAGCAGCTCCACCGCGCGGCGCGGGCCGGCGCGCGCCCTTGCGCGCCAAGCGGAACCTACGAAGATCGAGGCCGCTCGAGCGAACGGCATCGCTGGCGGCCACCGAGCGCCAGCGCGCGGCGGTAGCCGGACGGACGTGCATCGTCTGCGGGGCCGGTCGCGGGATCGACCCCGCGCACCTGCTATCCGAGAGACGGCGCGTCGGAGCCCGTGATTCACCTGCTTGTTCTCTTGTCGGCATATCGGCAAGGGGCGGTCTAACTCCTCGCAGCGTACGCCGAGGCCGGCGGCGCTCGGTGGAGCGTTGGCAAGGGTCCGGTAGGTCTGGAAACCCAACTCCAGCGTCGAGGTCAATGTCTCTGGCGGGTCCGCGATCGCGTCGAGAGGAGGCAACGGCAGAGTGCTGGGCCTAGCCTGCAGCGAGGATTGCGCACAACCTTGCTGCAACCACTCGCAGCAGGATCTCCGTTCCGCTGGGGGCAGGCGCATCCACCCGATTGGTCCGAGTCAGCGGTAGTGACGCAAGGGCGAGCTTCGGGATAGCTCGGCATGACGGGTTTATCCGAGCCGCCGTCGCGATCAACCGTTGATGTGCTCAGTAGAGGCCGCAGACGCCGACCGGTTGTGCGCCGGCCGCGTCTATCCAAGCGAAGGTGCCGCCGAATGCACTGAACGTATCAGCGCAAAGGTTCTCCTCGCGCGGGGCGCGATAGAGAGGCTCGTGGTTGTACGTGACCTGGAGCTGCCCGTCCGGCCGTCGAATCGTTCCGAGCAGGCGGATGTGGACGTGCGAGCCGGCCTTCACCCGCGGAGGGCCGCTCGTGATGACGGGTACCCAGAACCGACTGCATCTCCCCACGCACTTCAACGACCGGCGCGTATCGCGGCTGAAAGTGAACACCGCGGCCCGCATCAGAGCATTCCAGTTAGCGTATCGACCAGTCCCGGTGGCAACGATCCACTTCCCGTCTCGACCGTCACGCCAGGATGCGACGCTCACACTGCGAGCAGGCGCGCGTGTATGTGCGGCCATCGCAACGCCCGCGGCGAGGATTACGACGGTCGCGGCGATCACGCCTGCTCGCGTCAGAAACCTCGACGGCGACACCCACGACCGAGAGCGCCGCAGCACACCTGACGAGGTCGGCACCGCCGAAACGTATCAGAGGGGTTTCAAAGCCGGGCCCCGGCTCATCGCCGGCGGGTCATGGGGTGAGTCGATACTTCTGGCCAACGAAACGAGTAACCCATTCCAATATCCGCCTCGCTTTAGGGTTGATCGAGAGCGAGCAGGTTGGCCTGCCGTGTCTCGTCAGGAGCAGGGAGGGGAGAACGTTCTAGTTCCTGCGGTCGTTGATCATTCCTTCAGCTCCTGTGCGTACCGAGTCTGCGTCGGAGCTCGAGGTTCTCGCCGTGCGTGGCCGCGAGTGCGGTGCGAAGGTCATTGATTTCATCGCGGTGTCGGCGGCGCAATTCGGCGAGCTGCGCGGTAAGCGCGCGGATCACGTTGCTGTCGGCAATCGCGTCCGTCGTAGGTCCTGGTGGCGATGGTTTGCTCTGTTGCTGGGCGCGGAGCTGCTCGATGCGTCTACGGAGCTCTGGGTTGTCGTAGAGGAAGTCGATCGAGCAGCCAGCGTTGCGGGCGACACCGCGGAAGGTGATCTGTTCGCTGTTCTTGGTCATCTGCCGTAGCGCGGCCTCGGCGCGCTTGCTCGTGGCTTGGCTCTTGCGCTGCGCGGCGGCGCGTAGGTTCTCGGGATTGCCGCGTGCCATCGTTTAGGCGCGAGTGCGCCTGCCCGCGCCGCGGACGGCCTGGGTGTCGGTCTCGGGGCGGGCGACGGCGGCGAGGATCTTGGTGAGCGCCTGCTGTTCCTTGCGTCGCTCGGTGAGCCAGATGTTCTCGTCGGGCATCTCGCGGCCGGTGCGCGCTTCGAACGCTCGCTTGCGGGTGTCGATAAGCCGTGCGAGGAGGTCGAGTTGCTGCTCGTGTTCTGGTAGGTAGGAGCGGTCGGTGGCGAACTTGTCGCAGGTGAGGCACGCGTTTCCGCGGTCGCAAGTCTGGCGGGGCGGCAGTAGGCACCAGCCGTTGGGGAGGATCCGGTCGGCACGCTTGTCGAGTTCCAGGAGCTGGTAGAGGTCAGTGGGGTCGAGTTCGAGTTCGCGGCCGTCGGCGGTGATCTTCTTGAAGCGCAGGAACTCGCGCTGCTGGGTCTCGTCGCTGATCTGGACGTAGCGCATCGTCATCGTCGGCGACAGGTGCCCGAAGTAGCGCTGAACGACGGGTAGCGGCACGCCGGCGTTGATCAGGCTGCTCGCGCGGGTGTGACGGAAGTTGTGGGTGCGGCTGATCTGGAGGCGGCGGCCGTGGTCGTCGCGCAGGTCGGCGAGCTCGACGAACTTGCGCAGTCGGCTGTGCAGGGTCGCGCCGGGGTTGGACTGCCCCCCGTTCCGTGGACACGCCTTGAGTTGAGAGTGACAACGGTAGGACAGGGTCCGGACGGAAGACGGTAGCGCCGGCTGGGGACAAGCATTGGGGGGCGCGCGGGTTCGCAGCGCAGCGAGCCCCGAGGGGCGAGCGGAGCTGCGTACCCGCGCGCGGCGCGCCGTTCGAGACCCCGGCGCTCAGGCGGCCGCGGGCGCGAGGAGCGTGAGGTGATGCTCTTGCTCGACCTCGTCCGGGGAGCGGTACCCGAGCGTGGAGTGCAACCGGCGGCGGTTGTAGAACTCCTCGATGTACTGGAAGACCGAGCTGCGCGCTTGCTCGAGGGTGGCGAACGTGCGCCGACGCAGCCGCTCCTTCTCCAGCGAGGCGAAGAAGCTCTCCTTCGCCGCGTTGTCGTGCGGGCTGCCTTTGCGGCTATTGGACTGCGTGATCCCGTGCGCGCGGCACGCGGAGCCGAAGGTCACCGCGGTGTACTGACAGCCGCGATCGGCATGATGGACGATCCCCTCGCCCGGCCGGCGCTGGGAGACAGCCATCCGCAGCGCGTCGGCGACGAGCGGCGCGTCGGCGACGGGGCCCATCGCCCAGCCCACGATCCGGCGGCTGAAGCAGTCCAACACGCTGGCGAGGTGCAGCACGCCCTCGCCGGTCGGGATCTGCTTGTAGGGGTCGGGCCGAGGCGCGGTGTCCGGGATTTCGCCCGGTCCGTTTCCTCGACCCGCCCTCCGAACCGGACGTGCCCATCTCTGAGCATCCGGCTCTCCACAGGCTCATGCCGCATTGCTCGCCCATGGTGTGGGGATTTGGTTGCCCCGGTAGCGGTAGCGATCGACCGCTACCTTCTGTGGCCGGAACATCTCGGTCTGCCCGTCGCGGATTTCCCATCCTGGGAGGTAGCGGCGGTGCAGCGTTCCCCAGTTCAGCCCGTCGTGTCGTTTGCGCATCCAGGCAACCACCCGCCACCACGTGAAGTGGTCGAGGTAACTGAATGTCTGGGCGGACACGCCGTGTCTGAAGTAGTTACACCATCCCCGCAGCACCCGGTTGAGCAGGCGCAGCAGGTCAGCGAGCGTTCGATGCTTCCGTCGGCGGGTGATCCTTCTGACCTTGTCCATCACCGAGGCCAGGGCCTTCTTGGATGGGTAGGTGTAGACCGCCCGCTTACCGGTCCGCCCTCGCCAGGATCGCCGCTGGATGCGAAATCCGAGGAAGTCGAACCCCTCGTCGATATGGCAGACCCTCGTCTTTTCCTCCGATAGGCGCAAGCCGATCGGAGCGAGCACCTTGCTGGTTTCATCCCAGAGCGCTTCGGCGTGCTCGCGAGTGCCGCCGACCATGACCACGAAGTCGTCCGCGTAGCGGACGAGGCGGTAGGCCGGGACACCAGCTTTGCGGCGCTTGGCGCGCTGCCAGTCCGGTCCGAGCGCTTCCCACTTGCGCGTGAAGTGCTCGTCCAGTACCGACAGGGCGATGTTAGCCAGCAGCGGTGAGACAATCCCGCCATATGAGCAACTCTGGGTTATTCGTTGTGCTGGCTTGTGGCCGCTTTGGGACGGGGCTTTGGCGGCCTATCGTTGCACATAACGGAGTTGTATATTAGCGTCGATTTTCGCGCAGCCGGATCGACCCTACTTCTCGGCGAATTCGTAGCGCAGCTGGCTGCCGTTCCACCAGGCACGGTGGTGTCGCGGAGGTCGGCGGAGCGTAGGACGGGCGAGTAGGCGCTGCGGTCGAGTCGGACGGTGATGGTGTCGTTGGTGTGTGGATTAGGCCGCCGGTTTGGAGGAATCGGCGTTGGAGGGTGTCGGCGGTGGCGGTATGGTAGCCGGGGAGCCGTCGCCGGAGCGCGGCGCAGATCGTGTTGGCGAGGACGGAGAGCACGACGTCTAGGTCGACGTTGAGTGGGACGGAGGAGGCGAGTGAGTCGAGGTGGAAGGCGCGGATCGCTTCGGCGAGGCTTTGCTCGATCGTCATCCGTCGGGCGTAGCGTTCGATCAGGAACTTCGGGGTGGCGGTGCTGTGGTTGGTGATCTGCACCGTCGAGCTATCGCGCCCGAGGCCGCGGATCACGAGTTGGCGGATCGCGTGGCGGTAGTCGGAGAAGCACACGGTCTCATCAACGACTTGAGGCTTTTTGTAGTTGCCGTCGCGATCGAGGCGACTGTCCTCCACGCTTTGGGGTCGAGCTGGTCGCTGGGCGGTTAGCGCTGTGAGCGCATCCGTAGGGTCATCAACGTGACAGCGCGCTCGTCGAGATCTGCGAGCACGGCTTGCGTGGTGAGTTTCTGATCGAACACCAGCAGCCCGAGATCGGAGCCTGTGAGCTCGTGCCAGTGCTCGCAAACGCGATCACCTCGTGCGCGTCGGTCGCCTTTGGATATCGGCGTTGGCGTAGATGAGGTTGCGGGTGCTGGCGTCTTGCGCAAGACGTCAGCACCGAGCGGGTGCGTTGCGAGCGGCTGCGAACGTAGCGTTTCTCCAGCGCCGTCCTCGCCCCAGTGCATGATCGCTGGAGATCGAGCTCGTTCTCGGTGCCGTCGATCAGTCCCGCTCGCAGCATCGCCGTGTTCAGCGCGACCAGGAACGCGTGCTGGCGCTCGTGTGAGAGCTTGTAGGGTAGCTCGTCAGAGCGGTCGTCTTCGGCAGCGAGGAGAGCCTCGCGAACAGCGCCGCGCCGTGATCGGTCGCGAGATCCTCGACGTGCGAGGTACGACGGATGCTGGCGAGCTTGAGCGCCAGCAACGACAGCACCGACGACAGCGCCGGGATCGCTGCCGTGCCCGGTATCCCGCCGCCTTCACGATCGCGGGTAGGTCGAGCGCGACGAGATCGGGCACGCACAGCCGCTGGCCGGCGTGCTTGGTCTCAACGCGCTCGAGCCCTTGTCGAGTCGATCACGCCGGGCTGCGGCGGTGCTCGCTCCGCAGCGCGCCGCGCAACTGCTCGGGGCGGCGCCACAGCCGCTCGAGTCCTTCCTCGGCGATCACCTCGGCGATCCCGGTGCGATTCAACGCGATCCCTTCCCGCGCGAGCACCCGCGCGATCTCGTCGATCGAGTGACCCGTCGTGCGCAGCTCAACGATCCGGTCGTGCGCGCGCTCCTTTCCTGGCGCGCGCTTGGGTCCCGGGCGTGAGGAGAGGAAGAACTCGCGGCGGCCGGCACGGAAGTCGCGCACGAGCGCGTTCAGTGTCTCGACCGTGTAACCGAACGCGTTGGCGACCTCCGCCGCTGGACGACTCTCGAGCAGGTACGCGCGCAGGCCTCGTAGCTGCGCTGGATCGGGTCGGCTGCTCGGCAGAACGCACCGCCCGAGAGTTGTGGCGGTATCGTTGTCAGACCCGATGCACCGGTAGTACACTTGGTCGGTCGGACAGAACGCTGCCAACCCCGCTGCCGACGGCCACGGGCCACGCGAACCCTCGTATTTCGCTGAGATATCGGGTCGCTGCGGACGCTCCTCGCCGAGCGTAACGTACCGAACACTTCCAGCATGGCTAGTAACCAGTCCCCGAGTTCGACCCCATCCCGTCACCCGACAACGCCGCCACGACTCGCAAACCCCGCCAAACACAGGTTCGCGCCCCTCAACCGCACCCAACCGCGAGAGCTACCGCCCCTCAAACCGCCACGCGAAAGTCGGCGTTAGAGATTCTCGAGCCAGTTGAGCAGTTCGGGTCTCGGTTCCATTCGGTCAGCTCGGCGCTGACGACCTCGTCGTAGACGGCTTCGAGGGCTTTGCGTTTCGCTTCCGTCGAGGCGCGTGCGTAGATCCGCTTGTTGACAGGTCGACGTGCCGAGGATGTCGCGGATCTAGGGTAGCGGCACGCCTGCGTCGTAGAGGTGCATCGCCCGGCAGTGCGCAGGACGTGCGGGCTGAGCTGGCGTCAGCAGCGTCGGTCGGCTGCTAGGCTTGGTATTTGCGGAGGATCCAGGCGATCCCGCCGCGGCTGAGTTTCTCTTCGGTGTTGGTTGAAGAACACCGGGCGGTCATCATGGCCGGGGCTGTCGAGTTGTCGCTCGGCGTGGTAGGCGGCTAGCAGCGCCGCCGTGTTGCGTCGATCGGGACGTGCCTGGTTTTGCGGCCTTTGCCGGTCAGCGCGACGATCGCGGGGTCCTCGAGACGGATGTCGCGGACTCTCAGATCGGCGGTCTCTTGGACGCGGGCGGCGGTGTCGTAGAGGGTGGCCAGCAGGGTCGCGTCACGCCGGCCTTGGCGGTAGAGCGGTCGGTCAGGCGAGCCGCTGCCGGGTCTGCTCGACGGTCTGGTGCGCGATCGCCGGCTGGTCGTGTTTGCTCGAGGGGATCTGGAGAATGTCTTGGCAGCACGCCATCCGCGCCGCGTCCTGGGTTTGCAGCCAGCGGAGAACGAGCTGATCGCGGCAGTCGCTGGTTGCACGTCGACGGCTGTTGTGCCGGCTCGGCGCGCAGCCCGGCGAGGAGGCGGTGTTCGCGGTCGACGTCGATCAGCTCAGGGTGAGCCGTTCTTGCGGGTCGACCTCTCGTCACGCAGGTTGCCGATCAGCAGCCTGACCCGTCGCGGTAGGCGCTGATCGTGTTCGGTGAGCATCCCCGCAGCCCGGCCATGTGATCGGTCAGAAGCGGCGCAGGCTGACCGCGAAGTCAGTCGCCATCAGCTGGCCTCTCCGTCACCGTCGGGACGATGTCGCCGACACCTTCTTGCCGCGGGGTGATGTCCGGGTTGGGACCTGTTGCGCGGTCAGGCGCACCTAGTAGGCGGTCTCTCCGATCGCGACCTGCTCCTCGGTACGTTTGCAGCGGCGGCAGACTTCGCGGCCACGATCTGCGCCTCGGTCAAACCAGGTCGGAGGTTGATCTCCCAGAACCCTCGGTGTGCTCGGTCTTGGACCTTGATCCTGAACGCGGTCGCCGTACGGGTCCGCGCCCGCCATCAGAACCGCCGGGTTGCGGTTGACGTTGTCCGAGCTTCAACGGCACGCCCGGCGTGGCGCCGGGGAAGAGCTACTCCCAGCCTGGCTGTCCCGCGAGCTTGGCGTGGTAGCCGGCGAGCCTCTCGCGGAGCTGCTCTCCCACGGGGAGTTGCCGGTCCTTGCCGCCTTTCGCGTCACGGATCTGCAGCACCCCTCGCTCGACGTCGACATCCCCGGACGCGCAACAGCTCGTCCTCCGTGCAGCGCAGCCCGCACGCGTAGATCGTGCGCGAACAGGACCGGCATCACCAGATGCCGGAACGGCACCTCCGGGCAGTAGCGGCAGCGGTCGGTCTGCTGCGAACAGCGCCGCGAGCTCCCGGTCGGTGTAGATGTGCGGGAGGTAACGGGCGTGGCTTCAGCAGCACCTCGAACGGCAGCACATACGCTTCGACACCACGGCGGTGAAGCCAGCGGGCGAGCTCTCTGACCGCGCGATGAGACTGTTCACCGTCGCCGGCTTCACCGCCCGCCGCCGCGGCGCGGCGATCCAGCCTCGAGCGCTGGGCGCGTGAGCGTGTCCAGCCCGGGGAACTCGCTTGCGCAGAACGCCTCGAAACGCACCAGAGCCCGCTCCTCGCAACGTACTTGTAGCCGAGCGCGCGTTTCTCGGCGACCAGCCCCGCGAGCCCGTCGGTCTGCGTGATCTCGGCGCTCATCTCGACACCTCCGCTCGCGCTGGCCGCGTCCGGGTCACCAGCGCGCAGTGCGCCAACAGCCGCAGCCACGTCTTCAAATACACGCCCGTCGACTCGACGGACTGGTGCCCGAGAATGTCGCCGATCCGCTCGACCATCGTGCCGTCCTCCGTCAACCGGGTCGCGATCGTGTGCCTGAGCGAGTGCATCCCGTGACGACGCTGCTCGCCCAGCGACTCGTGCGCGACGCGGGCGTGCTTGACCAGGATCTGGTGCAGATGGTCCTGGTCGGAGAACGGGCCGATCGGAGCGGTATGCCGCAGAAACACCTGCGGGCAATCGCTCGCTCGGGCCGCCGTCGCGAACGTAATCGATGATCGCCCAGCCGACATCCTTGAGCAACGGCAGACCGACCCGCCGGCCGGTCTTCGCCTGCACCACCGCGACCTGGTTGCCGCGCCAGTCAAGATCAGCGAACTGCAAGCCGTTTGACGTCCACAGCCCGCAAACCGAGCCGGCAGATCAACAGGACGATCGCGTAATCACGCTTCCCGGACGGGTTGGCGCGATCGATCGCCTCCAACACCTTCGCGACGTCGGCCGGATCCCATACCGACGGGATCCTCGCCTGCCTCACCGACCTCACCGCCGGACCGTCTCCGAGCACACCCTCGTCGATCAGCCCATCCGTCGTCGGCGAACCGCAACAGCGACCGCACCGCGCACAGCTTGTGCTCCACCGTCTTTGCCTGATAGCCGGCCAACGTCGCGACGAACGCGCCGATCACCGCGCCGTCCAGCCCGGCCAGACCGCCGCGGCGCGCCCGTGAACGCGAGGAACTCCCCGGCGACCGTGCCATACGCCCGGACCGTCGTGACCGCGCAACCTCTCCGCCCTCAGCCACGCCCGAAAGCGCGGCGAGAACGTCAGCCTGCCCGGCGTTCAGCTTGCCCACGCTCCGCGAGTAGCGGCGCAGCACCGACCCGTGGACCGCGAAGTCGTCCAGCATCGCCGCGACCCGGAACACGTACACGTCGGTCGCCTTCAGCGTGCCGGCCTGCTCCTTCTCAAAGAACCCGCCGCACGCCTCATCGACCCAGGCCATCGCGACATCCAGCGTGAACTCCCGCACGCCGCGCGACGCGAACTACCTCTCCAGACGCCGCCAGCAGCCGCGATACCACTTCAGCGTCGACGGCTTGTAGCCCAGACGCACCAACTCGACATCCAACTCGGACACCAGCTCACAAACAGCCGCCATCACAGCTCACCTCCGGTCACGAACGACCCGGCACCACGCCCGACTCGCGTGACCGGAGCCTCTCCCGCGTTATGCGCAGCGCTCGACCGTCAACCCTGCTCGCTGCGGGAACTACAAGCCAGCACTGCGCATAACCCAGCGCTGCTCATATCGGTCGTTATGCGCAGCTGCGCAGTGCGCCAGGTAGTGGGAGGAGGTTGGTTGGGATGACCTGATCCGACATAAGCTCGTTGTCGCCTACAGGTGTGAGTCCCGTCCGGGTAGCTGCCAGGAGGCCCGGTAGCAGGCTGGCGGCCTGGTCTGGAAACGGGCCTGGTCGAAGCCCAGCGTCGAAAGCCCTTTAGGGGGAGCAACCCAGCGGTCCGTAGCGTCAAGCGAAGCCTGCCGCGCCGTTAGAGCAACCGTCTTCGGGCGGAAGAGGGAGAGCCGAGCCGAGTGTGTCACGGCGAAGGCCACGGAAGGGGTGGAGAGCCTGGAGCGCAGCCCCGATGGACTCCCCGGCGTAATGGGCTCGGAACGTTCGGATGGTGGCAACGGGAACCTGGGAGACCCTCCCCGGTCCGGTGGTCTGCGGAGAGCGCCGGAGCGTCCCCGTCTTATAACCGGTGATGAGCCGGGAAGTGGACGGGAGCCGGGTGGGAATCGGAGGCGGCCGTAGTACTGCTTGAGCCGACGGGACAACAAAACCCGCGGGGAGGGAAGGGCCGCTGCTTCGTTCATGCGTCACGTACAGGGAAGGGCCGGTGAGTGCCAGAAATGGCTAGGACCACCAAGCAGGATCCAGTCCGAGAACTACAGCGAACGCTCTACCGGGCGGCCAAAGCCGATCCCGGACGTAGGTTCCACGCGCTCTACGACAAAGTCCACCGCAAGTACGTCTTGGAGCGGGCGTGGGAGCTGGTGCGCGCCAATCACGGCGCGGCCGGCATCGACAAGCAATCGATCGCCGATGTCGAGGAGTACGGTGTTACCAGGCTCCTCGATCAGCTGGCCGCGGATCTGAAGGAAGGGAGGTGGCGGCCGCTCGCGGCGCGCCGGGTGTTCATACCGAAGCCCGGGCGCGATGAGTTGAGGCCGCTCTCGATTCCTGCTGTCCGCGACCGGATCGTGCAGGCAGCAGCGAAGCTCGTCATTGAGCCGATCTTCGAGGCTGACATGCTTGAGTGCTCGTTCGGGTTTCGGCCCCGGCGCTCGCAGCACGATGCGCTCCAGGTTCTCGTTGACGAGGCCTGGCGCGGCAAGCGATGGATTGTTGAGTCGGACGTCGCCAACTGTTTCGAGGCGATCCCGCACTCGCAGTTGATGTCGGCGATCGAGGAACGGATCGTCGATCGTGACGTCCTGAAGCTGCTGCGCGCGATGCTGCGCGCAGGAGTGATGCACGACGGCGCGGTCAAGCGTGACGTGGCCGGAACCCCGCAAGGGGGTGTGATCTCGCCGTGCCTGTGTAACGTCTATCTCCACCGGCTTGACCGGCAGTGGGCTGCGCGCGGGACCGGAGAGCTGGTGCGTTTCGCGGACGATATGGTCGTGATGTGCCGGACCCGGGAGGGCCGAACGCGCGCTTGTGGCGTTGCGCGAGATCCTCGCCGAACTCGGGCTCACGCTCAAGGACGCCAAGACGCGGATCGTGGAGTTGCGCGAAGGCGGGGAGGGGCTGGACTTTCTCGGCTTCCACCACCGCTGGGTGCGCGGGACCACGCCCGCTTCGAAGCATCTCTGCTTCCTCGCCCGCTGGCCCTCACATCAGGCGATGCAGCGTGCCCGCGGGCGGATCCATGAACTCACGGACCGCCGCAGGCTACGGCTACCAGTCGAGGAGGTCGTGCAGGACGTCAACCGCTTCCTGCGCGGCTGGGCGGGGTACTTCCGGTACGGAAACTCCGCTGTCGCCTTCGACAAGATCACGTTCCACGCGTTCGTGCGCCTGGCCAGTCTCATCGCCAAGCGTCACAAGCGCAGTGCCCGATATGGCTGGTGGGCGATCCACCAGTCCCCGGACCGGATGGGACTGATCGACCTCGCTGGAACCATCGTCGCGCCACGACCCAACCGACCATGGCGCAAGGGACGCTGAATGCCGGCGGTGAAGAACGTCGGAGAGCCGTGTGCGGGAGAACCGCATGCACGGTTCGAGGTGGCGGCGGGAGGAAACCAGGCCAGTCGGGCCAGCACGTGCCGCGCAGCCCAGGCGCCTCTCGCCGACCCTACTAATCCGCCTTGTGGAGTGCCGGTGATCGTGTTCCGGTCAACGCCATCCTCGGAGAGAATGCCGACTTGAAGGAACGCCTTCACCAGCCCAAGGATGCGCCTATCCCCGACTCGACGCCGCACCCGTTCCTGAAGGGCAGAGTGCGAGATCTCATCGAAGCACGCCGTGATGTCTGCCTCGAAAACCCACTCGTAATTGCGAGCGGGTGTCCCGAGGTAGTGAATCTCGGCGATCGCGTCCTGAGCCCGACGTCTCGGACGGAAGCCGTAGCTGCACGGCTTGAAGTCCGCCTCGAAGACAGGCTCGAGCACCAGCTTCAACACGGCCTGCACGACTCGGTCGGCGGCGGTCGCGATCCCCAGGCGACGCAGCTTCCCCGACGCCTTGGGAATCAGCTTCTCCCGCACCCGGCTGGGGGTGTACCGGCGGGCCTTCAGATCGTCTCGAATGCCCTCCAGGAACTCCCCGCCGCCCGGCTCGATGGACCGCGGAGCGATCCCATCGATGCCGGCTGAGCGTGCACCCTTGTTGCTCCTGACCCTGTCCCACGCCACAACAAGGAACGCCGGGTCATAGACGAGGTTGTACAGATCATCGAACCGACGATCAGGATCGCTGATCGCCCATTGGTGCAGCTTGGTCTGCATCGCGAGTACCCGCGGCTCGGCCTCTTCGAGGTTGGGCCACGGCGCGCCGGTATTCACCAGCGACCTCCCCACGATCCTTGCATGCTGCGAACCTGCTGGACCCCTTCGCCCTGTGGACGGCTTTCCCGCCCTCCGCGGCCGGTCGTGACTCCGGCGACTACTACGAGTCCTACGCCCGATCCCGACGGCATCAGCCGACGACGCGCCTTCCCGCCCGCCAGCATCATGCTGACCGGTGAGGGGGCCACCAGGATCGTTCCCACGTTCACTGCGGACCGTTTGTCGGGTTAGGTGACCAACTATGCCCCTGCAGCTTCGCCACGGCTACGCCGCAGGCTTTCACCGTGGCCTCCCGGCCGACGACATTGACCAGCCAAGGAGTTCTCCACGCCAAAGCGCGGATGCGCGCTGCTGCCCAGCCCAGATCCGTCAGGTTAGAGCTGGTGGTCTGCTCTTGAGGAGCGTTCGGACGCTGGTTTCTCTCGTACACCTTCCCGTCTCGCTTGCCGGACCCAGGCCATCTGACAGTGCTGGCCCGTCCCGTCGTTGTCGGGGCTGCTTGCCACCCATACCCGCCCGTCCCGACGGGGTAGGCTGCCCCCAGCTTGCACAAGCCTGCTGCGACAGGCTCACCGCGGTGTCCTTTCACCACCGCACGGTTCACAGCGCCTCGTGGCGCTCCAGATCCGAGCACCACAGCTCGTTCGGACCCGCCGGCTGGAAGTCGCGCTTGACCAGGTCCGGCCAGACCCTGACGCCGTCGACGCCGAGCACGCCGTCCCCGCCGGCCCGGCGGCGCTTGGCCGGCACGTAGGCGCCCTGGATGCGCTCCACGCGCATCAGCCGCTCGACCCGCTTGAGGTTGACCCGATGGCCGTCACGGCGCAGCTCGGCGTGCACGCGACGGGACCCGTAGGTCCCGTCGCTCTCAGCGTGCACACGACGAATCTCGCCAATCAGCGCCGCGTTCGCGACCGCCCGCTCAGACGGCGGCCGCGACGACCACGCGTAGTAGCCCGACCGCGAGACCTCAAGCACCCAGCACATCGTCGAGACGGCATGATTCGCCTTCTCCGCCTCGATGAACCGAAACACGACTACCGGGTCTCGTTCTCCTTGACGAAGAAGGCCGCTGCCTTTTTTAGTATTTCCCGCTCCTCCCGGAGAACCCGCACCTCACGGCGCAACCGCCTGAGCTCCTCTCGCTCCTCACTGGTCACGCCCTCCGCGCGACCCGCGTCGACATCCTCGCGCTTGAGCCACGTCCGCAGCGTCTGCTGCGAGACCCCGAGACTCCTCGACGCCTCGGCCAACGACCGCTGACCAGAACGGATCAGCGCGACGGCCTCACGACGGAACTCCTCGGGGTACGGCGGTCGCGACTTGGGCATGAACACCACATCCTTCCCGCTGGGCCGGACAGACCCAAGCGATCAAGTGTCCACGCCTCCGGGGGCATTCCACAACGAGGATCTGCCGTTGTCCGTCGACGCCAACCGCCCAGCGGCGCTAACGGGCGGTGATCGCCAGCGCGTGCTCCCCGAACGGGTCGGCCGCGACCCTCGCGATCCTCACGCCCGCCGGCAACCACACCCGCTCCGGCCTCGGATTCGGATTCACGGTCCCGAGGTTGGTCGTGCGCCCCAGCTGCCCCTCGTCGTTGGCGCCGAAAGAGTAAATGTGCCCGGTCGAGGTGACCGCCAAACTGAAACTGTAGTCCCCGCCCGCGGCGACTTGCACCACTCCGCCGGTCGCGCCCGGCAACACCACCCGCTCCGGCCTCGGATTCGGAGTGTTGATGCCGTCCGCGCGCCCCAGCTGCCCGTACTCGTTGTCGCCGAATGCGTAGAGCTGGCCGGTCGAGGTCACAGCCAGACTGAAACCGGAAGCGATCCCGTCGCCGGCGGCGACCCGCACCACCCGGCCGGTCGCGCCCGGTAACACGATCCGCTCCGGCCTCGGATTCGCGCTGTAGCTGCCGAGGTTGGTCGTGCGACCCAGCTCCCCGGACTCGTTCGCGCCGAAAGAGTAAAGCTGGCCGGTCGAGGTCACCACAAGGCTGAAGCCGTACTCGCCTCCGGCGGCGGCTTGCATCACTCCGCCGGTCGCGCCCGGTAACACAACCCGCTCCGGCCTCGGATTCGGACTATTGATGCCGTTCGCGCGCCCCAACTCCCCGAACCCATTGTCGCCGAATGCGTAGAGCTGGCCGGTCGAGGTCACCGCCAGACTAAAACCACTGTCGCCGCCGGCGGCGACCTGCACCACCCGGCCAGTCTCGCCTCGAAAGACGACGCGGGTCGGCCTCGGATTCGCGTTGTAGGTGCCGCTACCGGCCGCCCGCCCCAGCTCTCCGGACTCGTTCTCGCCAAACGAGTACACCTGGCCAGTCGAGGTCACGGCCAGGCTGTGAGCGCGGCCGGCGGCGACTTGCACCACCGGCCCCGTCGCGCCCGGCAAGACCACCCGCCTCGGCGTCGGATTCGGGTTGCCGGTGCCGACGTTGATCGCGCGCCCCAGCTGCCCGTACTCGTTGTCGCCGAATGCGTAGAGCTGGCCGGTCGAGGTCACCGCCAGACTGAACTCGAAACCGGCGGCGACCCGCACCACCGGGCCGGTCGCACCGGGCAACGCCAACCGCGCCGGCCTTGGATTCGGGTTGACGGTGCCGAGGTTGATCTTGTTCCCCAGCCCGCCGTAGTAGTTCTCGCCGAACGCGTAGAGCTGTCCGCCCGAGCTGGCCGCCGCGACCGACGCCGGGAGCACCCCAAGCACCAGCATGCCGGCGCACACCCGTCGCCCCACACCAAGCCACGCGCGCATCGCGGACACTCTAACCCAGATCGTGCAGTACCCGCGCGGATCAATCCGCGATTGGATGCGTGGTGGTGAATCGGGTTCGGGTGCGGCCGGGTTGGGGGGTGGTGGGCCGGCGTCCCGAGGCGCCGGCCCGGCGGGCCCGTTGTCAGCATGTGACATTCAGAGAGGGCCGGGGCCGAATCGGCGCAGGCGCTTATTGCCGCCGTCGGCGACGATGAACAGGCCGCCGCGAGTCGGGGTGATCCCGAGTGGGTGATCGAGCTCCGTCTCGTCCGCCCAATGGCCGTCCCCGTTGAAGCCGGCTTTGGGGACGCCGTCGACGACGGACCCGGCGAGGTTGATGACGTGGCCGGAGCTCGGGACATAGGCGCGGATCAGACCGTTGCCGCTGTCGGCGAAGAGCAGATCGCCGTCCAGGCCGATCGTCAGGCCCTGCGGGTGGTCGACCATGACCTTCGGGCCGGGGAGGAGCGTCCCGAACTTGTCGGCATTGCCGTTGTAGCCGGTGGTTCCGGTGCCGACCACCCGTTTCACCGAGGCCTGGTCGCCGGGGGTGAACTCATAGATGCCGCTCGCGGTGGCGGCGTACAGCTGCCCGGAGGAATCGCCGACGACGCTGCGCACGTCGAAGACGCCGGCTCCCACGTAAACGATCGTGCCGTCCCCCCGCACCTCTCGGACTCCCTGGTCGCCGTCGGCGATGAAAACCTCGCCCTGGGGATTGACCCAGACGCCGTAGGGCCCCTCGAGCTTGGCCTTGGTGGCCGGCACGTCGTCGCCGCAGTCGGGGTTGTTGACCGCGCACGCGCTGCCGTCGCCGGCGATCGTGACGATCGTGCCCCCGGACTCCCAGCGCCGTACGCGATGCAGCTCGGGGTCGGCCACGTACACGGCTCCATGCAGGCCGACGGCCAGTCCGGCGGGCTTGCCGAGCAGCGCCTCCTTGGCCGGACCGCCGTCCCCGCAACGGTCCGTCGAAACGGGACAGTGCTTCCCTGGTTCGCCCGCGATCCGCACGCCCGTGCCGCCTTCGACCTGCCGGACCGTCCCATCGTCAAACCCGGCGTACACCCCGTTCTGGGCGACTGTGGTCGCCCAGGTGACGGGCGTGGCCGCGACGATCGCCAGCGGCGTGCCGAGCTTGGCAGCGTCGAGCTCGGTCGAGGTCCGGGTCGGGCAGGCGTCCATGGCCGCCGACGAGCACGGAGCCGGCAGCGGCGGCGCGTTGGCGGGGTCGGGCAGGAAATGTCCAGTGCATCCTTTGGGCTGCGTCGCGCCGCCTTTGCCGTCGGGACAGTTGTTCACGTCATCCAGCTTGCCGGGGGGTAGATCGTTGATGTCGGTGCCGCCGAACGCGACCGGCCCGTACGCCTCGGTGGAGCCGAGCGCCAGCGGCCAGAGCCAGCGATCCTCGGCTCCATCGACGCGCGCGCACGAACCGTTGGCCTGGTTGCCGCAGTAGAGCCAGGCGTTGAACAGCTTGGCGCCGCTCAGGCTGGCGACGCCCGCGAACTTCGCCCCGGGCAGATAGGCGCCGGTGAAGTTCGTGTCGCTCAACCGCGCTCCGGTGAACTTGCAGTTGACGCACTGCGCGCGATCGAACTGAGCTCTGGTCAGGTCGGCATCGGTAAAGTCAAAGCCGCCGCCGACGTCGACCTCGCCGGCGAGCACGGCGCCGGCGAAGCTGGCGCCGATGAGGTCGTGGGCGTCGTGGAATGCCTGCCCGTTGCCGTAGATGTGGGCGCCGTTGAAGTCGGCGTCGGGGGCGCGCACGCTGTTGAAGTCGGTGTCGACCGCCAACGCACGTGAGAACGACGCCCCCGCTAGCAGCGCGCCGCTGAAGCTCGCGCCGCTGATGTCGGAGTCGACGAAGTCGGCGTTCGTCAGGTTCGTCTCCTTACCCGCGAAGTTCGCCCCGCGGAGGTCGTCACCTGACGCGAGATCGGCGCCGCGAAACGACGCCCCGTTCACGTCGGCGCCGTGGAAGGTCGCGCCCTCCAGGTGGGCCAGTTCAAAACTCGTACCTGCCAGCGACGCCTTATCGAAATCCGTCTTAATCAGATCGATCGGAAAACCGGTGAAGCTCGCCCCGCTGAGCTTCACCCCGCTCAGGTCGGCGCCCGCGAGCGCGCGGCGGTCCTCAGACGTGACGACGATCCGCGTGTCGGACAGGTCGGCCCCGAACTTCGCAGCGCCGGCGATCACGCCCGCCGAGACCCAGCTGCCGGGCAGCAGCGGACTGTCGTGACATACAGGCACACGCGGGGGGTTGGCGATCGTGAGCTTCGCGTTGACGAGATCGCTGTCCCGAAACACGGTGCAGCCCCCGTAGCTACCGACCTCCACGCCGACCAGGCTGGGGGGCGACTCGGCGCGAAGCGTAATCAGCCGGGTGCCCTCGAGAGCGTCGCCGTCGAAGTTCGCCGCGGACACGATCGTGTGGTCCAGGGTGGACCCGACCAGTTCGATATGAGACAGGTTGGCGGAGGTGAGATCGGCGTCGCTCAGGTCCCAGCGCAGGAAGTCGCCGTGCAGCTGAGCCTCGCGCAGGTCGGCGCCCTGGAGCTCTCCACGGAAGGCGATGTTGGTCTCCTCGTTCTCGCCGGGCATCCCTTCGCCGAACGGCTCCTCGACCGTCGCGTGCGCCAGCGAGCACGCGCGACAGGAGTGGTAGTCCGCCAGCAGTGTTCGCGGGTCGACGACCTCGGCCTCGGTCGGGACCCACGTGGGCCCGCCGATAAACCCCTTGGTGCTCAGATCCGGCGCAGGCCCACCGAGCGGCACGTCCTTTGCTCCCCACGCCGACCAGTCGCCATCCTGGCTGCCGAACAGCACCGCCCCGCCGGCGCCCACCATGATCGACTCCGGATGTTGCATCACCTTCGTCGCCGCGGCCTGCTCGCCCGCGCATGATCCTGCCGCCGTCCATCGTTCTCCGGCCGGGACCACCACGACGTTGGGACCCGGGACGCCGTCGCGCAGCGTCCGCGCGAACACCGCACCGCTCGCCGGTGGGGCGGGCGGCCTCTGCACCCGCAGACACTGGACCCCGGTATCCGCAGCGTCCGCCGCGGTCGCGAGCAGCGACCAGAGGCCCCACCCCAAGGCGCCGGCCAGCGCGACCACGGTGAGCGCGACGTGGATGAGCCGCCGGTCAATGGTCATCCCCTGAACCTCGGATGCCGGTGGCGGTGTTCGACGGGAGCCCCGGAGAGGGCCTGCTCGGTCGGGTCAAACCGGCTCAGCGACGGTTCGACCACCTGCAGGCGCGGGTCGATCCGCGGCTTGGTCGTCCCGAGGTCGGTGAGCGCGTCGTAGTTGGCGCCGTAGATGCTGCGCCAATAATCGACCGCCAGGCGGCCCACGTTGACGCCCGGGCTGTGGGTATCGAGCACGTCTCCCGACTGCTTGTACACGTCCACGTGATAGTCCGCCGGATCCGACCCCGAGCCCGTGAAGTACAGGATATAGATCTGACCCGCCCCGTCGACCGCGAGATCCAGCGGCGTTCCCTTCGACGCCAGCGGGCGGGTGAACGACCGCCGGGCGCCGGCGAAGCGGGAGAAGTACCGGACCGGATTGCCGTTGAGATCAAAGGCGGCGAGCTGCGACGTGCCGGCCTCGAGCACCAGCACCACGCCGGGGTTGGTGATCGCGACCGCGACCGGGGAGCTCAGCAACCCGATCCGGGTCCCCGGCCCGGCACTGTAGGTGGCCAGCAGCGGTCGCGGTGTGCGGACCGGCTGAAGCGACCCCAGCCGGCCGCTGTTGGTGTGCACGACCACCACCCGCCCTGACGAGTGCAGCGCCGCGCGGGACACCGGCAACACGAATGTCCCGTAAGAGACGCCACGCTCCCACGAGAGCGCGCCGGTCGTCGGATCCAGACTGAGCCGGCGCACGTGATACACGTCGGAGGTGTCGTCGGGCTCGAGGAGCACATGGTTGCCCCGATCCGCCTTGTCCACGAACGCGTCAAGCAACACGAACGGCCTCCGGGCATAGCCCTCAGTCGGCGCGACCCCAAGCTCGATTGTGGCGCCGTCCTGGGCCAGCGGCACGCCGCGCAGGTAGTACTGACCGTTCTGCTTGAACACCATCCCGGCGACGCCCGCCAGGGTCGCCACCGCGACCCCGGCCAGGTCCTGGGCATGGTCGGCCTGGATCGTGCCGGTGACCGCGACCCGATCAGACCATGAATAGCCGCCCGCTTTGGTGTCATATGTCGTCGTGGCGGCCCGCTTGAACAGCGTTGAGGACGTGATCGTCGCCGGCAACTGCTCGATCTCGAACTTGACCTCCTTTGCGGGCTTGGCGGGGTCGTCGTTGGTGAACGTTCCCGACACGCCCGTGGCAACCTGCCGCCCCGATGCATCCAACGCGACGAAGCTCCACTGGATCTGCTTACCGCCGAACGGCGCTGTGACATCGAGCTTCAACGGCTCAGAATAAGACTTTCCGCCATCATTGATCGAGCCTATGATCGGGTCGAGGGTCAACGCCCCGTCGACCAGCGCCTCCAGCTGCCAGGACCGAGCGGTCACCGGCCACGTCGAACTGCGCGGATCACGAGAGATCGTCACCGTTGCGCGATAGGTGAGGCTCACCTCATTCTCGATCACCCACGGCGAGACGATCGTCTCCGCGCACACCTCCGCCAACGTCGCCACGTCGCCGAGCACCGCGATCACCGCGAGCACCTGGCCGATGATCGGGATCGCGTCGAGGAGCTTCTCCGCCGCCTCGACCTCCAACAGGTCCGCGGCGATCTTAAGAAAGAACGCCGCTGACGCCGGTCCGAAGAGCACCTTCGGGATCACGCTGGCGAGATTCTCCAGGGTCCTCCACAGACCTTTTCCGGTGTCTCCCACTTCGTCGGCCCCGGCGGCGGTGGCCAGTGATGCCGTCTCGGCAGCGGTCAATTGCACGCCCGCGCCCCGCAGCAGGGAGTTGAAAATACTGTCCAACAACCCGGCGTCGCTGTCAATCACCTTCTGCACCTCGGTACGGACCTTCGACCACGCCAGGGCGACATCGAAGTCAGTAGCCAATGCGAACACCGTCAAGCCGATCGTGAGGATGCCCGTCAGCAGTGACGGGACCAGCACCTCGCCGGTTGGAGCGATCACCCCCGAGTAGGCGTCCTCCGGGAAGTACTGGCGCCAGCCGCCGTCCTCGTTGTTCGACCCCAGCCCGCACAACAGCAGTCGCGCGACGTGCGAGCCCGGGGGAAATGTCAGCGTCACCCCGATCGTGTTGGTGTCCCATATCGGAACTCCGAGCACGGTGAATACCTGGGGCATCATCCCGAGATACTGCGAGTACTTGGTGTCAGCCTCCGTGGGTTTCGGATTGACCGACAGGTTCGTGCCGTCCTTGCCCAGGTACTGGACGTACACGGAGACCCAGCGCACGTAGTTGTTGTAGAGCCTGAGCGGGACCTTACCACCCACGAAGTCGCCATCGACGGTCACATATGTCCCGGAGTTCAGCCCCGTATTCTTGACCTTGACGTCGATCGCGCTGCCCTCGAGCGCTCGTGAGATGGGCGTGGCCCGAGGAGCGACGCCCGCGGGCTGCACCCACGTCCTCGTCGATGCCGCCTTGTCCAACACCAGCGGCTCGTCGATCACCGCGCCGAGCTCGTCGTTGTCGCGAACACCTCTGATCCCAGCCGACACCGACGCCTTCAGCGCATCATTGAATCCCCTGTCGGGGTTGAGCGTGATGGTCTCAAACGTCGTCTTGAGCGGTGACCTGTCCTTGGGCGTGAACACGATCTCACTCGGCTTGCCGTCTGGGTTGACCGCGGGCACCCGCGTCATGTAGTCCTTACCGGCATTCTGGAACCGCGTGATCTCCTTACCAAGCGTTCGCACCTCCGGCGTGTTGCCCAACAGCGCGATCGTCACCCGCGCCTCAGTCGGCGCGATCGTGGCGATGTTCGGATGGACGCTGGTCAGCGCGATCGCCGCTTGATCGCTATCGCCGATCGTGTCGAGGAGAGCGACGTCAGCGGGTGAGAGCGATCCGATCGAGCCCGTTCCGAGCCGGCCCAGCCGCCCCGACACGCCCATCGCCTCAGCGACGGTGCCCGTGAGCCGATGCGCCACCGTCGCCAACGCGATCGTGGCTGATGGCGGGACATTCCACAGCTGCGAGACGACGACATCGTGCGATCCCCGACGCCCGTGCACCGACACGAGCATCGCGCGGTGGTCAGGCAGTTCGACCCCTGAGACGTAATGGCTCAGCGCCGACAGATCGACGCGGCGCCACAGGCCGCCCCGCTGCCGCAACGCGGCCCTCGATGTTCGCGTGTGGCTGCGCAATGGGAGCCTCTGGCCGTTGGCCACCAACGTCAGGTCGGTCACTCCCGGTAGCGACCCGAGCGCGAACTGCAGCTCACCGGTGGAGACCTCGTGGCGCAGATGCTGCGCCGCGGCCATCGCCGGACCGGCATACAACTGCGCGCCGACTGCCGCAGCCGAACCGAGACCCGCCTTGAGCAGCCACCGCCGACCCACCGGCATCTCCCACAGCTCCCTGAGCCGCGCCTCGATGCCCCCGTCAACGCGTTCTTCGATCATCTCGTCCTCCCGTTCGAACCGCCGCCCGCGGCGCGTCCGGCACCTCGGACGGTCACCGCCGGGGTCCCGGTGAGATCCACACTCATCTCGTCGATCATCCCACCCGCGGAGCCGCCCGCGCATCGGGGCGACCCCTAGACGGCACCCCGAACTTTGACCAAGCACCCTTTGGCCCGGGGTCTACCTCCTTGTGTTGTGGTTGCAACAGATCGAGCGCGCCGGCGCACTCGCTGGAGGATGCCATCACCCGCAGCACACCACTTGTACCGGCAGGCATTACGCCTGCCTCGGCGCAATCCACCAGCCGCACGCACCGGACCACGACGCGGTCGCGGAGCTGTTCATAGTTCGAGAATCATGCCAGAACGATCCGCGTTCATCTCCGCCTTGTCGTCGCCGAAGCGCGTCGAAAGACGCACCTCGGCCTCGGTTTGCGGCCACAGTTGCGCGAGGACTCTCCGGGACCAACCTGCCGGGACCGTTCCGTGGCTGACGTAGCGCGAGTAGAACGAGCCGATGAGCATGTTTACGGCGACGTCCAAGTCGAGATCGTCAGCAGGTCCCCGGCGGTGATACCGGCGATGAGCGCTTCGCGCAGTGCTTGTCTTCGCGGTCTTGCGAGTCGGTCGCGAAAAACGCTGGATCAACTGTGGTTGCCTGGCCTGTTCGACCAGGAGTGTGCCGAGCAACGTCGTTGAGTTCGGACGCCGTAGATTCCGGTGGAAGTTCTCGAGTAAGGCGTTCGCTTGCGCGCGTGGTGGGCCTTTTGGCGCGGGGGGCGGATCGACCCGCAGCGAGTCGATGACGGCGGCGGCCAAGGCGCTCTTGTCGCGGTACCGGCGTCGTAGGCTCGGCACGGTGGTTCCCCCGCAGCGGCTACGGATTCCAGCGTCATCGCGCCGTATCCGCGTTCGCGTAGCTGTTCCTCGACTGCTTTGAGGATCGCGGGATCCAGGCGGGGGTTTCGGGGGCGCCCGCGAGGCTTTGTTCGGGGTCGCGAGGCGCCTGTCTCAGGCGGTGTCACGCTGGGTCGGCTTCGGATTACAGGCAGGGCGCGCAGAGAGACTCACGTGATCCTTGGGAGCCGGACGCGGAATTCGCGCCAGGGCCAGTAGCCGCTCGGCAGCGTACTGCGGCCCCTCCGCGGCGGAGAAGTCACCGCTTGCGTGGAGTGTGGCGTTCCCGGTCGCGCGGCTGCCGGCCAGTCGCCTGCCGGCAGCTGCGACGCGGGGGATCCGGGGCCGTCGGGACCGCCGCTGGGGCGGTGGTGTTAATGCGCGTGGGTGGCTGGCTACCCCCCGTGCATCCGCGGGCGCCAATCACACCCTGATGCGGCTTCACGACCCTATCGGACTCCCTCCGTGCGAGTCGAAACAAGCGGTACGCTAGGCCGAAGTGCAACGCCGCTGCCCCGACCAGCAACCAACCCCACTGGGCGCCGTGGCCTGAGCCGTACAGGATGGCCGTCAAGAAGGGGAGCCAGACACCGACACCTACGCGCAGGCGGGCGACCTGGCGTGGGTGCCTGGACCCGAGCTGGAATACGCGGTTGATCGTGTGATAGCCGTTCATGATCCCTCCTAGGGAGGCCGGCCGTCTCCACGAGCTTGGCTGTCCAGGTCGTCGTCGCCGGGCTTGTCGGCGCAGGGTGAAAAGCGTCCTTTCCACCAGTGAGCTCGCGGTCACCCGATCCGCTCGTGTGCATATGCAACGCCGGGTTCGGCGACCAGCTGGCCGGTGAGCGCGACTGTGTCGCTCGCGCAGACGAAGCAGCTGTGCCACGTCGACAAGCCCGCAGAGGATCGCAAGTCGTCCGTATCGGATACGTCGCTTGAGACGACGGTAACTGCCTGCGCTTCCTCGTAGATGCGGAGCACTGCTTGTGCGGTGGTGGATCCGCATTTCGTATAAACTGTTGGCGCGTCGGACGGCTCAGGCTTTACGCGCGCAGAAGGCAGTCGGCGTGGCGACCGAGATGCTCCTGACGGAGGGAGAGCGGGTGTGGGCCGGGACGTGCGCCGCCGGATGACGCCTGAGGCGACGGAGGGGCAGCCGAACCTAGGACACCGCGTTGGCAGCAGCGGAGGCGACGAGCTTCAATCGGTCAGCCTCGCGAGATAGGTGCTCGTCTCGGCTTCTTGCAAGCCGCCGTGCTGGCCGCGAAATCGCTGCTCGTTGGCCGCCGCCGAGCGAAGCCAGGCCTGCCGGCCCCTGACCGGCAGCACCGCCACATCACCCAGACGGGCGTTCAGCCGGGGGCCGATCCGCTCAAACAGCTCGCGCGCGGGCCGTACCTCGGCGCGGCCGTCAAGCCTCCCCGAGAGCTCGTGGATGACCGTGGCGACATGCTGGGCATGCACGTGTAAGAAGACATCGCGCGAGGATCCCGCCGGCCGCCGCTGCGACAGCAGCGTCGGCAACTCAGGCCAGAGATCGTCGAGGTAGTCGACGCGGTCCGGCGCGACGTCGACCTGGCCGTGGTCGGCCGTGATCAGCACCGTCACCCCGCGCAAAGCCTGGCTGGCGTCCCACAGCTCATCGAGCGAGCGTCTGCACGCAACCCCAAACTCCGGCGAGCCGGGACCGTGGTCGTGTCCCGCCCGGTCGATCAGATCCCAGTACAGAAGCGCGTAGCGATGATCGCTTCCCGGTGCCGCGAACGCCTCCCCAAGCGCACGCATCCCCTCGCGCAGCCGCCGAAAGCCGATGACCTGCGCCCCGCGAGTCGCGACGGCGGTGAACGAGCCGGCCAGCCGGGAGGGCTGCGCCACGATGCAGGGGACGGCCAGGGACTCATAGAACGTCGGGCCGGGCGACAGCACGGACGGCTCCAGCCGACCGACCAGCGTGCCCTCCTCCTCGGCGCCGGTCGGGTTGAAGCGAAGCGGGCAGATGATCTCCCCGAGTGCCGGCTCGAGAATGTTCCATTCGTAGAGACCGTGCTCGTGCACGGGCATCCCGAAGTGCACCGAGGGCACATGCGCGGTCGTCGTGGACGGGAACTGGGAAGTCAACGGGATGACGTCCAGGCGCTGAATCAACGGGTGATCGCGGTGGCGCTCGAGGAACTCCAGCCCGAACGCATCCAGCAGGATCAGGACCACCCGCTCTCCCGCGGCGACGCGTCGTCGGACCTCAGCCGGGATTTCGGCGAAGCTCTTCACTACGAGCATTCTCGCCGCTTCGGCCGGAGCCCGCTACTCACCAAAGGCGGACATCATCGGAACTAGCACCGACAACCAAGTGGCCGCAGCCGTTGGGACGCGGCTGAGCTATGTCATCCCTTGAGCGCGCTAACGACGCTTGGTCTTGAGGCAGGAGAGCCTGCACGGTGCCGCGTACTCGTGTTGATGAGCGACCCCACGGGTGTCATCGAGCCGCCGCTGCTCGCTTCTGCTCGCACGAAGCAGGGGCAGCCTCGGAGACCGGTGCCGCGGCGCTCGAGACTGCCTCTCTCGGACGCAACCAGACGCCGCACCATGCTTCTGATGACCGTGCTGAAGTGAAGCCGAGTCTTGGCCCGCGCGTCGCGCACGCACACCCCATTCGCAAGAAGGAGGTCGGGCCCGCGGGGCGCGGTATTCGTTGAGGGTTCCCTCAACGAACGTCGGCCCGCTCGCTGTGAACCAGATTGGGGAAGGGCGCTTCAACACCTCGACTCGGTGTTCGAACGGGACCATGCGGTGCGTGTAGACGTGCTCGTCCCGCGGTAGCGAGGCGTTGACGTTGCCGAGTGCCGCGTGCGAAAGGCCGAGCCTGTCCGACAATTGGACGAGGAGGTTCAGCAGTCGGGCGCGGCCCACGCCGGGCGCGCTGGACGGCGCGCTGGACGGGGCTCACCGCGACGAAGATGTCTAGCGCCGGCGCAGCGGGTGGTGTAGGTTGCCGCCCATGTCCGGTGGCGCAAGGAATTGCGCGCGGTTCGGCCTGATCGGGGCCGCGATTGTGGTTGCATTGGCGTCAGGCCTCTTCCTGGCTACGGCATTGGCCGCTTCGGGGGCGGCCCCGTCGTGTGCCTCTGGGTCGTGCACGGTCGTGTTCAGTCCGGACGGGACGACGACACAGACCTGGACCGTCCCGCCCGGTTTGGCGACGGTGACGGTGCAGGCCGACGGCGGCGCGGGGTATGGCGCGACTGCCCCGCCCGCCTACCTCGGCGGTGCCGGCGGGCAGGTCTCCGGCGAGCTCGCGGTGGTCCCGGGGGAGGTGTTCGAGATCGACGTCGGCGGCGAGGGCGAGATCGGCGCGGGCGGCGTGTTCGGGGGCGGGGGCACCCGCGGCAGCTATGCGGGCGGCGGCGGCGGGTTCAGTTCGGTCGCGCTCGGGTCTGCGACGCTGATCATCGCCGGCGGGGGTGGCGGGGGCGGAGCCGACGGTCAGACCTCAGGCGGCGCCCTTGGCACGGATGGAGGGGGCGGCGGCTCAGGCGGAGGCAACAGCAGCACCGGCGGGGCCGGAGCGGGGGGCGGCGGTGATGACACCATCGCATCGGACGGCACACTCGAATTGGCCGGCGGTGACGGGGGCAGCGCGGGCGGAACGTCGGCCGGCGCTGCGGGCGGCGGCGGCGGCCTCGGCAGCGGCTCGGCGTGCCCCGATGGTGCGTATCCGGACAATCCCGGCGCTGGCGAGGCGGGGAATGCCGGCGCATCGGCGAGCGGCAGCCCACCCGTGGGCGTGGCCGGTGGCGACGGGTCGACGTATTCCGGCCCAAGGGGCACCGGCCCGGACTGGCTCCCCGGCGGGGGCGGCGGCGGAGGCGGCTATGCCGGCGGCGGCGGCGGTGGCGGCGGCGCGTACGACACCGGCCCGACCGATTGCTGGAACACCGCGGCCGGTGGCGGCGGCGGTGGCGGCTCGAGCTGGGCGGCGTCGACGCTGGCCAACGCTTCCTTCCAGTCCGGGGCCAATGACGGCGGCGGCGAGGTGGAGTTCACCTATACGGACCCGATCTCGGCGACCACGACGACCTACGTGAGCGACGCGAACACGACACTGTCCGTCCCGGCCTCGACCGGCCTGATCCAGGACGGAGCCAGCGGGCCGGGGTCTGACTCGCTGACGGCGTCGCTCGGATCGGGGCCGTCGGACGGGGCGGCGACCGTGAACTCCGACGGCTCGTTCACCTACACCCCGACGACGGACTTCTCCGGTAACGACAGCTTCACCTACCGCGCCACCGACGCCAGCGGCGACTACGCGACCGGCACGGTCGCGGTCGACGTCAAGCCCGTCAAGCCCGGCGCTCCCGGGACGCCGACCGCGACAGCCGGGGTGAACAGCGCGTCGGTGTCGTTCTCGGCGCCGGACGACGGCGGTTCGCCGATCACGGGCTACACGGTGACTGCGTCGCCCGGCGACAAAGAAGCGGACGGGACCCAGTCGCCGATTACGGTCGGGGATCTCACACCCGGTACGACGTACACGTTCACGGTGGCAGCGACGACCTTGGGTGCCGGCTTGGGACCGTCGTCCCCGGAGTCCAACGCGGTGACGATTCCGGTGGCTCCGACCGTGTCGATCACGGCGCCCACGACCAACGAGCACATCCCGTTCGGAGCGTCGTTCGACGAGGCGTTCACCTGCACCGAGGGCACCGGGGGCCCGGGCATCAGCTCCTGTCTGGACGCGAACGGAAACCCGTCCGGGACGGCGATCGTCACGTCCCGGCTCGGGTCGTTCACGATGAGGGTGGAGGCGGTCAGCGGCGACACGCTCGAGACGACACGCGACGTCAACTACTCGATCGTCGCCACGGCGCCCGGAGCGCCGGCGGCGCCGACGGCGACCGCCGGACAGGGACAGGCGTCGATCGCGTTCTCGCCGCCCTCGAACGATGGCGGCGAGTCGATCACCGGGTACACGGTGACGGCCTCGCCAGGTGGCGCGACCGCGAGCGGGACCACTTCGCCGATCACGGTGACCGGGCTGACCCCCGGCGATTCGTACGCGTTCACCGTGCAGGCGACCAATTCGGTGAACACCGGTGACGCCTCACCGCCGTCGAACCAGGTGACGATCCCCGCGGTTGCACCCGGAGCACCGCCGGCGCCGACGGCGACCGCCGGGAACGGCCGGGCGTCGGTCGCGTTCACCCCGCCGAGCGACGACGGCGGCGCGGCAATCACGGATTACGCCGTCACCGCGTCTCCCGGCGGCGCGACCGCGACGGGCACGGGCTCCCCGATCGTCCTTCCCGGCCTCACCCCCGGCGCCAGGTACACGTTCACCGTCAGAGCCAAGAACAGCGCCGGGACCGGCGCCGCCTCACCGGCGTCCAACCAGGTGACATTGCCCTCGCTCGCCGCCACCGCAACGCCAGCGATCGTCGGCAGCGCCAAGGCCGGCCGGAAGCTCACCTGCTCCCCGGGAACCTGGACCGGCGAGCCCAGCAGCTTCGACTACCAGTGGTACCGGGACGGAACCCCGATCGTCGGCGCCACCAACTCGACCCACACAGTCCAGGCGACCGACGAGGGAACAACGCTGACCTGCGTGGTCACCGCGCACAACGCAGCCGGACAGTCGGCCACCACCACCAGCACCCGCCTCGCCGTCCCCGTCCCGCACGTCGCGGGCTGCCCGGCGGCGACCGGCACCCTGTCGGGCTCGGCAATCGGGCCGCTCCGGCTCGGCGACACGCTCGCGCAGGCGATCCACGCCGATTCGCACAGCTCACGCCGGTCCTCGCCCTACGAGGAGTTCTTCTGCCTGACCCCGACCGGGATCCGGATCGGGATCGCGTCCCCGAAGCTGCTGGGCAGCCTGCCGAAGGCCACCCGCAGCCGCTACAGCGGCCGGGTGATCTGGATCTCCACCTCGAGTGCCTCCTACGCGCTCGACGGCATCCGCCCCGGCGCCACCGTCACCGCCGCCGCCACCAAGCTGAAGCTCGAGCCGCGGTTCGTGATCGGGCTGAACGACTGGTACCTGGCGCCCAATGGCGGCGTCACCGCGATCTTCAAGGCACGCCACGGCGTGATCGAGGAGATCGGGATCGCCGACGCGGCGCTCACCAAGACCCGCGCCGCGCAGCGGCTGTTCCTGACGTCGTTCCAGTAGCCGCCGGGCGGCGGGCCGGCCTCAGATGGCGGCTTCGGCCTCGCGCAGCGCCGCCCGCAGCACCGCGTCGACCATCAGGTGCTTACGGACCGGGCCGCGGGGATGAACACCTACGCCGACCTGCTGCCCGACTGGGATCGGGACGGGGCCGAGGCCGTCGACTTGTGGGCCGCGGGCTCGTCTCAGCCGCCCGAGCCGGTCGACGCTGGCAACGCCGTGGACCTGTTCTCGGGCAAGGCGGTCAGCTGACCCGGGTGAGATCGCCTGTCTCGCGATGAGCAGCCGTGAGCCGAGTCGAGCCCGTTACCCCTGCGACTCCCGGGGGTAACACTGGCGCGCCGAGACCAACCCGGGCGCTCTCCGGAGAGGGCTGGAGGTCTACCGCGAGCTGCTGCTTGAAGCGCGCCTCCCGCCTGTTGAACGTCCGGACAGCAGTGTGCAACCGCCGTGGCCTGGGCGCCAGCCTCAATCTCGGGTTCAGGGCCTGCTCGAGGGGGCGCAGGATTTGCTTGAGCGGGGGGAATGGGATGTTGCGGTTGTTGTCGCGCAGACCGCCTGCGAGGTGCCGATTGCTCACGTCATCAGTGAGCGTCTGCAGGTCATCGGGGAGCGTTTGGAGGAGCTCGGGCTCCCGCCGCTGCGGACTCACCTCATGGTCCAAATCCGCACGCACTCATTGATTGATAGACGGGCGCGGAAGGTGTGGGACGATCTCATGGAGGACGCTTTGGGAGATGCAGACGCTTGGCAGGAGTACAGCGATCACGTTGCGCGTCGGAATGCTGTTGTCCATCAAGGGATGCCGGTGAGTCGATGCGAAGCGGCGACCTTGCTCGCTGCCGACCGAGCGATGATCGAGCATGTCGGCAGGCCGTATTCCACTGACTCGCGAGCACGCACGTCACGCGCCGCCATCGCGTCGTCGCCAACGCGATAGCGGCGCCGCGATGAGCGGCAAAGATCAAAGCGATCATCACGCGCGAGACGTTGCCCCGCGGAAACGTCCTGGCTGCCGACGACATGTCGCCACCGGAAAGCTCGTCGGCTGTGCCATTCGCCCGAGTAGAGTTGGTCAGTATGACGACTACGTCGAGTTACTTGGCGATCTGTTTATCGGGAGCCGCTGTTCGCCACGATCCTCCTCCACCGTTAGGGCACGGATACGATTAACGCATGTCCACGGACCTGCCGCTCGGCGGGTTTATCTACGACCGTGCGTGGACCCCTCTGCTTGGTCCATATATCTATCCGCTTAGATTCTTCGGGGCCAACCGATCCAACGATCCGAATACCTATCTCGAGGTCGCAAAGGTGACTGACGTACGAGGGACAGACGTAGCGATCACCTGTGGCGGCGGCCTGTTCGTCAGGCCGAGCGCAGATGGGTCAGGCAACGCGCCCGACCCTGCTCGGTCTGTGAGAGCGACAGCGCCGCGGTGCTTGCTGCTCTGCGCGACTCAGGCGATCGGCAATCATCTTCGCGACCGCGGAGCCTGGCGTCAGGCGTTCCACCTGAGGTCATGCCAAAGCAGAACTCCGCGCTGGTCGACCACGCTGTTGGTGTACTCGCCGCGCTGACGTCGATCGCCTTGACGCTGAGATCCCAGACGACTTGAGTCCTGGTGCGGCCCTGCGGGCTGAACACGTGTGAAACGGACACTATGTGCCAGTGCTCGGGCCGGGTGATGTCGCCGACGTATTGCTGGATCATCAGGCTCGGTCCGATCATCCCGACTTTGATCGACATTGGCGTTCCGTCGTCGGTCGTCGTCGCACCGGCGGCGATGTGTGCCGGTGGGCAGCAACGCTGGTACTCCGCGTTCGGGAGGTGAGACACCCAGCCGGCGATGTCGACGCGCTCGACGGGCACATTAATCACATGACTGAAGCTCGATGACGACAGGACGCAATCGGCTGCGGTGATCTCTTCGAGGGCGTGGGTTTTGACGGACATGATGCCGTCCGTCGTGGTGTGGGTTCGCTGGCGAGGGCGGGACCACCCGCTGCCCGAGCCCGGGGCTGGTCACGTCGTGTCCCGGCGTCGGCTTAGACCCGTAGCTAGATCAGTTCGCTGCGGCGGTGCGGGCGGAATCAAGGCCACCGTTCATGCCGGAGGCTACGTCCACGCTCGCGGGCTGCATGCGCGCTGACGGGTTACTTGCCATATCGCTCACTCTTCTCTCGCTTATTCGACCGTGGTGAACTGCACTTGCGTCACGCTCTCGAAAGTCAGTCCAGACCGCCAACGCCACGGCCTGGTCGTGTCCGATCGGAGGGACGGCTACGTCGCACTCATGGCCGCTGATCTGACACTGCCATGCCGGTCCGTCCTTGCCCCAGCCGCCTTGACACGATCCGCGACGATCTCGGCCATCAGGATGACCGTTGGATTGATCGCCACCGACGGGCAATCGGGCATGATCGAGGCGTCGCCGGCGTAGAGACCGTGGACACGCCGCACCTTGCCGTTCTCATCGACCACCGCACGCGGATCGTCGTCCGGACCCATGGGCGCGGATGCGGTTATGTGACCAATGTAGGTCCCAAGGCGATCGCGCAGGAATGACTTGATCTCCTCTCGGCTCTTGACCTGGGGTCCCGGCGAGATCTCCTCCATGAGATAGTCGGAGAAGGGCTTGGTGGCCGCGGTCCGGCGGGCCAGTTCGACGCAGTCAGCGAGCTTTTCCAAATCCTTCGGGTTGCCCAAGAGCCCGAAATCGATCTTCGGAGCTATGCGGGGGTCGCGTGAGGCCAGCGTAATCCGGCCGCGCGAGTCGTCCTCAGGGCGAGGCACCGCCACGATTATCGAAATGGCACTGCCCCCTTCGGAGGGCCCGACGACGCCCGTCATGTAGGTGGGAAAGACGTGCAGGTCGGGCGCCCCGTCCTGGCGACCGCCGCTGCGCGCCACGAGGATGATCGATACCGGTGGCTCGGTCCCGCCGAGCTTGCCCGGCGTAGTTGCGTGTAAAACGAGACTTGCAGGCTGTTCCATATAGTGCTGACCCACGGGAAGATCCGCGACGAGGGGAATGCCAAGCTCGGCGAGATCAGCCGCAGGCCCGACTCCTGACCGCAGGAGAAGCGCTGCCGATCCAAATGTTCCCGCGGCAAGGATGACCGTCTCAGCGTCGATCTCTTCCCCTCCGGCGAGCCGCACACTCGTGGCGCGCCGCTGCGCAAAACGCACGGTGTCGACAAGGCTCTCTCCACGAATGGTGAGGTTGTCACGAGCCCAGACGTCGTCGGTCAGGTAGGTGAGAGCTGTGCTGAGCCGCGTGCCGTTCTCGTTATTCATCGGAAGTCGGCCAACGCCAAACTTCTCCGGGCCATTGAGATCGTCGAGCTCGGGAAACCCCAGCGTTTTTGCCGTCTCGATAAGAGCGGCCTGCGACGGGGTCAGCTCGCTGTAGTCAAACCGGTGAATGCGCATCGGTCCCGAATGCCCGTGCAGCGTCGGGTCCCCGTAATCGTCGGTCTCTATCTTCTTGTAGTACGGCAGGACGTCTTCGTAAGACCAACCCACAAGGCCGCTTGCCGTCCAGCGCTCAAAATCGGAGGGAAACGCCCGCGAAAAGTTCGTGGCATTTATCGACGAGCCGCCACCAAGCACGCGTGCCCGCACCTCGAACGGTGGGTTCGGAGGGCGCCCCGAGTTGTCGTCCCACACCAGTTCAGGGTCGGGAGCGAGGTTGGAAGCGTTGCGCACCGACTGAGGGGCTTCGCCAGGTCGAAACGTCTGTCCCGCTTCCAGCAGCAGAACCGACTTACTCGGATCCTCACTCAATCTAGCGGCCAACACCGCACCGGCTGACCCTCCACCGACCACAACGTAATCGAACCGCATGAGTTCATTCATTGTCTTGGTCCCTCCCTTTCATAGAAGTCTTCTCTCCTTTACGCGCAAGGCGACCACGCTTGGGCCACTCCTCTCTCAGCAACTATTCGCTGTCTCTTGGCGATTCGCGCCTCACAGCCGTGCGAGTGCGCAACCGCATATTTGTTGTGATCGGTCTAGCCATGAACCATGGCCCACCCGACCGGCCGTGTCTTCATGGCCAGCGTGTAAATCGCTGCTGCGGACAGCCGCAGATGTCCCCTCACGGTAGCTACCATGAGGCTGACTTCTACGGTGTTCTGGGGGTTAGCTTGAATATACGGTCCGACGGCTCGTGGGATCGTGGGCCTCGGGTGGCTCTCCGTTGCTTGATCGTCGATGACACCCCGAGTTTTCGGGAGGCAATGCGCGCCCTGCTCGAGGCGCAGGCGATCGACGCGGTGGCCGGTGCAGGGTCGGCGGACGAGGCGCGTCAGCGAATTGCGGAGCTACGCCCGGACGTTGCCCTCATCGACATCGACCTCGGTGGAGACAGCGGTCTCGCGCTGGCGCGGTCTCTTCGCGATGGCGCGACTGATGCCGTGCCGAAGGTGATCTTGATTTCGACCCACGATGAAAGCGAGTTCGCGGATCTGATCGAGGCGACTCCAGCGGTCGGCTTCCTCTCGAAGACCGAGCTCTCGGCGGCGCATCGAGCGCGACCTTCACGACGGAGCGCAAACTCCGAATGCGATTCCGGCCAGTGCGCCGGCGAGGACCTTGGCGGCCAGGACGTGTGAGCGCTCGGGGTTGAACGGGATCGTCGGACGGATCGTGCCGTAGCGGTACTCGCTGGTCACGAGCAACACCCCAGCAAGTGCGGAGAACACGGTGGCGAGACTGGCCAGGCTCAGCAGCTGACGCTGGTCCTCTTTGCTGGCAAGCCCGCTTGGGTGGGTGAGCAGCGTGAAGAGCAGGATCAGCGCGATCATCCCGAGGATCAGCCCGATGGTGGTCCCTTCACACGCCGCCGGGCGGCATCACCGAGCTCCACCAGGCGCAACACCTCGTCCGCAGTGAGTCAGTAACATCGACGGCCTGCCCGAGCATCCGCAGGTGATCGCGGCCCGAACCGCCGGGATGGAAATCGGTCGCCTCGAGCACGGCACCGATCCGCAACGCCGCGCGCAGCAACTCCGCCTAAGGATGATCGAACACCAGTGCTCGTCCACTCGTCGGTGCTGCCAGCCCCAGGATCATTCGCAGCGTCGCGTCTTGCCAGCGCCGTTGGGTCCGAGAAAGCCCGTGATCGTCCCCGCCTCCAACGCAAATGACAGGTCCGTGACCGCTGAGACCTCACCAAAGCGCTTGGTGAACGACTCGGCTGTGACGACCGCCGTCATCCGCGTGACTGACCGTTGAACGGGACCGCGAAGTCTTGGTAGGTATCCTGCCCCACTTCGCTGGGGAGATAGGTGATCCGCACGCCCAGATCGGCCGGCAGTATGTCTGGCTGCCGCTCGCTCCACGCCTCCAGCGATCGTGAGACCACTTGCCAGTCGGCGCCGTCGATCTGCCCATCGCCGATCTTCACGAACGCCTCCTGGTGGGCGGCCTCGGCACGCAGGGTCAGCTCCGGGCAACGGGCGGCGAGCGCTTCCGCCTCGTCCGCTGGGACGGGACGGCACCACTCGACCGGACCGTCGCTGTCCTCGCTGACCTCACCCCAGTAGATACAGAAAAACGCGCCGGGGCGTCCCGGTATCTGCGGTAGCTGGTAGTGCCGAAGCAGGGCGATGAACTCCTTGCCGAACGCCCATGCCCGATCCACCCCGCGGACGTTGCGCTTCAAACACAGCAGGCTCCGCTCGGGCATCGCCCTCGTGCTGACCTCATACATAACGGACCTCTTTCCGCTCAGCTCGTCGATCAGGTATGCGGCGAGCGCGCGAAGGGACACGTGCTCGGCCTCGGTTGCGGCCCAGAACTCGCGGACGCGGTCTGCTGCATGGACCGGCTCGAGCGGCAGGATCGCCTTGATCTCCGCCAGCGGGACCTGCAGCTGGCGCAGCGCCGCGATCAGGCGTGCCTGCTCGAGCTGGCGGGGCTCATAGAAGCGGTAGCCAGAGTCCTCATCCACCCGTGCTGGCGGTAGCAGACCCAGCTCGTCATAGAGCCGCAGCGCCTTGGCAGATAGCCGCGAGCGTCTGGCGAACTCTCCGATGCTCATCTGACCCACGGGCTCGCTCCTCATCGACATGACAGTTGCCCGACAAGTCTGCGGCTTCCCCCAAGGTCAAGGTCAAGCCGCCGCGTTGAGGAAACGTGGATCGGTACCCCCCGGAGCTAGCCTGTGGTGCCGGGCTGCGATGACTTGACTGCCGCTCAGGGAGCTCGTCGGCCCAGAGCGGAACTCTCCGGCTCGGACTTCGTGCCCGGCGACACAGCTCAGGCTTCGTGATTGCAGAAGTGAGCGGCGGGAGAGGTCGCGTCTCAGTCTCAGTCCAGCAGGCGCCTCACGACATCTGCTCGCGCTTCGCGGCGCGCGAGTGACCGCCGCGGTTCGCCGGTCCACGAGGTCTGCCACGCGCGCGGGCCAGAGAAGTGCGCTGCTGCCCTGAGCGTTGTCATCGGCGGAAAGCCTTGTGCGATAATCGTCGCGGTGGAGACGCCCGTTACGTCGGCGCGTGGGGTAGCGTTGCAGCTCTGAACGTGAATGACGATCGCATCTGAGGCCGGGGAGGGTCAGCCACCCACCGCAGCCGACGCCGGGCGCTACGCCGCGTTCCTCTCGTACGCGCGTGAGGACAACAGGCGATCGACAGCATTCGCGATCGACCGCTTGCGGACCGCGCTCGAGGAGCGAGGGCACCAGGTCTGGGTGGACGTCGACGACATCCCGGTCGGCGCTCAGTGGCGAGCGCGAGTTAAGCGCGGGATCGAGGCTTGCAAGGCGTTCATCTTCGTGGTCAGCCCCGCCTCCGTCAGCTCGGAGCCCTGCCGGCAAGAGCTCGAGGAGGCGCTGGCGCTCCAGAAGCTGATCATCCCCGTGATCTATCGGGACATCGAGGACGGTGCGATCCCGCCCGCCGTCGCGGAGGCGGAGTGGGTGTTCTTGCGCGAGGAGGACGACCAGCCGGGCGGCATCGCCAAGTTGGTCGACGCGCTGGAGACCGATCTTGAGTGGCGAGATCAGCACACCCGCCTCGCGGGACGAGCGCGTGAATGGCTCGATGCTGGGCGCGATTCCAGCTATCTGCTACGAGGTAGCGATCTGCGTGGCTCCGCTCGCTGAACAAGCCGAAGCAGGAGTGCGTCGGTGCATCTGGCGGCGGCGAGGTGGCTCCTGATTCGTGAGGATGCAGGAGCCGTCGATAATCGGGGCATGAGCGAGTCCTGGGAGTGGGATGAGACCCTGTATGCCCAGAGCGCCGGGTACTACCTCTGCGGCCGCTTGACCTATCCGAGGCAGCTGGCGGCACAGATCGTGTCGGCGGTCGGGCTGGGCGGCGATTCTCGAGCGTTGGATGTCGGTTGCGGTCCGGGGTCACTGACGCTGCTGCTCGCCCCGCTGGTCGGTCAGATCGTCGGGATCGACGCCGACGGGGGGATGATCGCGCGGGCGCGGCTGGCGGCCGACCAAGCCGGGATTGACAACGTGGCCTGGAGACGCCTTCGCGGCGAGCAACTGCCCGCCGATCTGGGCGACTTTGATCTGGCCACGTTCGCCCAGTCGCTGCATTGGATGAAGCGCGTCGAGGTGTTGGGGGTCGTGCGGACGATGCTTGTCGCCGGCGGCGCGTGTGTTCACGTCCACGCGACGACGAACCGAGGTGATGAGAGCATCGATCCTCTCCCGCGACCGCGACCACCGTATGAGGAGATCGATGCGTTGGTGCGCTCATACCTGGGGCCGATGCGTCGCGCGGGACGGTCGGTGCGCCCGAGCTTCGCCGGCGGTGACGAGGCCGAGGTCTACCATGCGGCGGGGTTCGACGGACCGGAACACTTCACCGTCTCGCGCGGCGACGTCACCGAGCGATCCATCGATCAGGTCGTCGCGGCGACGTACTCGCTCTCAAGCTCCACCCCCCATCTTTTCGCACACCGCCGCGCCGAGTTCGAAACCGAGCTCCGGACCCTGCTGCAAGACGCCTCAGACGCGGATGACCTGTTCTGCGAACGAGCGCGCGACATCGAGTTCGACGTTTGGCGACCTCGCCAGCACGCGAGCTGACTGCCGGCGAAGCAACGGCGCGGCTTCCGCTATGTCGCCACTGCGGCCACGAGGCCGGGGCTTCTGCTTCAGGCGACCGTCGGCGCCGAGCGCGAGACAGAAGGCGGCCGATCTCAGGCGAGGACCGGTCTTCTCATCCGTTGGAGCGGGAGCCTCGACGGCTGGCTGGGGGCCTCGCCGCCCGACCGGCGACCGCGTGACTACGCCTGTCGGCCATCGAGCAGGATCGTCCAAGGTTCGATCGACGTGATCCTGAGCATGTCGTTCTGGTGCCAATTGTCCCGCGCGAGGCGCTCTCGAACCGCCGCCTCCGAACCCGCACAAACGACGTGAAGGATCTCGCGATCGCCAGCCAGCGGTCCGCCAAGCACGATGAATCCATCGTCGACGAGGGAATCCATGAACTCGGCGTGCTCATCCCAGCCAACTTGCTCGCGCAGATCGCGCGACCAATCCCTGCCTCTTGACTGCCTTGAGTAGCCCAGAGTGGGCGGCAGCCGAGGCTAGCGTCGGCCGTCAGCACGTCACGGAACACGAACCCGCCCGCTTCACGGGTCTCGCCGACCTGTCAGGCAATCGGCGTGCTGAAGATCGACCTGCGTGGACGAACGCGTGAAACTCGAAGCCGAGTTCGGGCAGGCACCACTTTCAGCGCACACGGGCTCTGTGGCACGTCGTTGCACACCAGCGCGCGGAAACGGGCCGCTCGTCGTCTCGGCTCCGAGTGAGGCCGACAGTAGGCCAGTCCGAGGGGCCGCGCCGGACTCGTCCGCTGGCAGTTGCGTGCGACCGAGACAGGTCGTCTAACGGGCGTTGAGAAACACGCTGACGTGGTCTGCGAACAGCTCGGGGTATTGGTTTAGGAAGCCGTGGTTTGAGTCCGGGTAGATTCGGAGGTGGGCGTTGGGGAGCCGGTCGGCGAGAAGCTGACTATTGGTGGTGTGCATCATGGTGTCGTTGTCGCCGATGGCGACGAAGGTCGGCTGGATGATTGCCGCGAGGCGGTCGAGCTTCGATGGGTCGGGGATTCCCCAGGCGGTGATCGCCGCGAGCTGCGCGTCGCGGGTTTCCAGATCTGTGGGTGCGTCGCGGTCGACCTGTCGGTCTTGCGTGCGCTGCAAATATTCCATGCCTCTGGTTCGACTCTCCTGCGAGCCGGAGAAGAAGACGTTGAGGGCGTGCTCGGGGGTGATCTCATCGGCGCAGGCGTGGGTGTAGACGTCGTCAGACCAGCGGTGGATACGCGGAGCGCCTTGCGGCGCGGTTGGTGTAGGCTCGCTCTGGCGTAGACGTCGTCGAGCACGCCCTCCTGTCCCTTCAGCCCCCACTCCGCGCCGCTTCGGATCAGGCGCGCCGAGACCGCGTCGAGTTGATTCCAGCGTGCGAGGCCGCCGTGGGCGTCGATCACAGTATCGAGCAGATCGCTCTTGGTTGTGTTTCCCGGGCCTGCGGTTTTCGAGTGCCATCAGATCGCCTCAGTGAGTTGTTGGATTTGGTTAGAAGTGAGCTCGATCGGCGCCGCGGCGACGTTCTCTTCGAGGTGTGCGACAGTCGATGTGCCCGGGATCGGCAGCAGGACCGGTGAGCGCGCCAGCAGCCACGCGAGCGCGAGCTGCGCAGGTCTGGAGCCGTGCTCGTCGGCGATCCGTTGCAGCGGCCCGCCAGCGGCGGCCAAGCGGCCGGTGGCCATCGGGAACCAGGGGATGAAGCCGCTGCCCTCGCGCTCGCAGTAATTGAGGACCGGCTCGGCGCTGCGGTCGGCGAGGTTGTAGCGGTTCTGGACGGTGGCGATCGGCGTGATCGCCCGGGCGGCCTGGATCTCCGACACCGAGACCTCGGAGAGCCCGATGCGTCCGCATCACGCGACGCGGATAGCAGGGGAGGGTGATGACGTAGTCCACGAGGAGTGTCCTCGTGCACGAGTCGACCAAGTGCCAGCCGTCACCGAGCCCGGCGCGACCCGTTTTCGATGATGCTGAAGGCCGCGTCCCGCGCGAGGTTTTCGAGGTCGGCCATCATCGGGCCGTACCGGCGGTCCACGAATTACCGCTCCGCCTGGCGAACTCAGCGAAAGTGGTCGGCGGCACTCCGGTGACCTTCCGGACGTCGTCGGTCGGCCGCGATCCGTTGCCGGACGCGACGGTGCCAGTGAGCCAGCGGAGCATCTCGCCGTACGGGGCGGGTACGACTCCAGCGGCGACCGCGCCCGAGATCCAGGCCTCGCGGTCGACGTCGTTGTGTCTGATCGGTCGGCCGAGCACCTCGCCGATGATCGTGGCGACGTCGGCGACCGTCAGCGCCTCGGGGCCGGTTGGTGCGTACTGCGCGCCGGCATGGGCTTCGGGGTTCGCCAATGTCTCAGCGGCGACCGCGGCGATGTCCCCGGCGTCGACGAACGCCTCGGCACCATCCCCGGTCGGCACAGTGATCAAGCCGTCGACGAGCGGCAGGTGGTCGTCGCCGAAGTTCTGCATGACCCAGGCGGGGCGGAGGATCGAGTGGGTGAGGCCGGTCCGGCTCAGGAGGTCGAGTTCGACCGCCCGGATCGCGAACTCGGGCGGGGCCTGGTCGATGCCGTAAGTACTGAGGTAGGTGACATGCCGTACCCCGGCGTCCTCGGCGAGGTCGAGGAAGTCTGACACCTGACCGGCGAAATCGACCCTCATGACCGGCGTTACGAGGTAGACGCCGTCGACGCCGGACAGCGCGGCGCCATGGGTCGTCTTGTCGTCCCAATCGAAGCGGACATCGGCGTCGCGACGTGCTGCTGTCCGCGCACTCAGTCGTCGCCCGATCAGGTTCTTCGCGACTCGCGCCCCAGTTCTTCCTGTACCGCCGAGCACGAGCGTCGTCCGCGGTGAATTCGTCATGCCTCAAGCATGCAAGCCTCACAAGCGCAATTCAATGTGTAGGAGGCTCTAATTGTTAAGCGAGCCGCTCGTATTCTTGACGATCGGACGGGGCCGCTGAAAACTGGGCGGATGGACCTACTGCAAGACCACCTCACCAGGGCACGTGCCCGCGGCGGCGTCTTCGCCCGGACGGTGGCCACGCCGCCGTGGGGACTACGGCTGGCCGGCACCATCCAGCTGGCGTTGCATGCCGTGGTCGAGGGGCGCGCCTGGCTGTGGCTCGACGATCCGGACTCGCCGCTCGAGCTCGCCCCCGGCGACGTCGCGCTCGTCCGTGGTGGCCCTGACCACCACATCGCCCACGAGCCCGGCGCCGTGTGCCTGGAGCCCGACGAGTTCCGCGCACAGCACTCGCACGACGAACTCGCAGACGCACGGCGGGCGACCGTGTTCCTGTGTGGGGCGTACCGGTTCTCCGGCGACATCGGCCAGGGGCTGCTCGACGCACTCCCGCCGATTCTGCCGCTGTTCGCGGCTGTCGGAGATCCCCTTCATGACGTGATCACGCTGGTTTCGCGAGAGATCGCGGCATCCGCTCCCGGCCAGCAAACCGTCCTCGACAGGCTCCTCGACGTCCTCCTCGTGCTCGCGATAAGAACGAGTTTTCAGCGGAACACCACTTCGCCCCGCTGGTTTCGGGCTTCGACCGATCCGCGGTTGACCGCGGCATTGCAAGCCATCCATGCCGATGCCGCCCGCGCCTGGACGGTGCCCAAGCTGGCCGCAATCAGCGGCCAGTCACGGGCGGCGTTCGCGCGAACTTTTCAGCAGTCGCTGGGCCAAACGCCCATGCACTACCTGACTGACTGGCGCATGACCCTCGCCCGAGACCACCTGCGCACCAGCGATCTGACCCTCGCCCAGATCGCCGAGCTCACCGGCTACGGCTCGCCCTACGCCTTCGCCGCGGCATTCCGCCGCCATCACGGCCAGCCTCCAGGTTTGTGGCGCAAACAGGAACCCGCCCGGCTGAACCCAGATCCCACTGACGGCGTCCACTTCGTCTGATGAGGCTAAGCAGCCATTCCAAGGAGCGCTTGCACCCGAAACAACTCGGAAACACGCAGACCCGAAATCGAGAATGAGCGTGGCGGCGGCGTGCGGCGCTCAGCTCTTGACTGCCGCTCTGTGGCGTCGTCGGCTCAGAGCGGGACTCTCCGACCCGCATTCGCGCCCGACGACACAGCTCAGCCCCAGGCGGCTGCGAGTGGTCCACTGCCGCTCGTGCTGGCTCGTCGGGCCAAAGCGGGTGGCTCGGCAGGGGCGGTGCTCGCCCTCTGGCGCGTCGCCCTCGCTGTGTGAGCGAGCTGTCGACGTCTTCGCATCGGGCTCTTAGCGCGGCCTGCTCCCGGGGCAACGTCCACGGCGGTAGGCTCGGGTGGTCGTGAGATCCCGATGCGTGCGTGCTGCCGTCGGAGCCGCACTCTTGCTCGGCGGGTGGGGGCTGTTGCGTGGGGTGCATCGCATTCCTCGACTGCTCACACCTCGACGACCCGCCTCGTCGGTCCCGGCCCGCTTTCGTCTGCCTGCTCGCTGTCGAGGGCCACCGCGACTCCTTCGCCGTGCAGGTCCTCGCCAACGGGTGCTACGTCGCGGAGCGGGCCCGTCCGGGACAGGCCATTTACGGTTGCGGAGCAAGGGCTGCTTCGTAGCAGTGCTCTTCAGCGCCAGGCGCTGACCGTCATCGCCACAGGGTCGCAGAGGACGAAAGACGAGGTCAAGTTCGGCGACGTTGCGCGCCGACTACCTGCTAGGCGACCCCCGCCAGCTTCGTCAGGACGGACGGCAGGCGGCCAGCACCGAAGTCGAAGAACCGCGCCCATGCCGGCTCGATAGAGATACGTGCCATCTGGTCGTACATCGACCTGACCTGGCTCTCGAACTCCGTGACCTGGTCCGCGCCCAATACCTTCATCGATGCCGCGATGTACTCTCGGGAACGCCGTTGACGACATCCACGCTTGCGAGCCCACGCACCAGGAGCGCCTTTGCCTCCGTGGGCGTGTCGCCGACATCGATCGTCATCGCGACGTTGGGACGCGACGACAGCGCCTTCACCTTGGGCGCGGTCGCCGCCGTGCAGACGACGATCTGGTTCCCGTTCCAGTAGAAACCGATCGGGATCACTCGCGGGAAGCCGTCTGATCCGTTGTAGGCGAGCCGGAGGAGCGTCGCGGACTCGAGCAGGTTCCGCGCACCGGGATGCTCGAGCTCTTCGGTGATCTCGTTCGGGTCCATGAGCTTCTTTTATTTAGAGTCGGTGAGCTACGGGCGATGATCCGCGGTGCCGCTGTCCAGGTGCAGGGCGCTGAGTGAGACGACCTTCTAGAACTCCTGACCATTCAGGGGTGTCTCGCGCTTCCCGACAGCCGTCGGCTCAGGCGACGGTCGCCTCGAGCAGCTCCGGCCCTTCATTACGGGCGCGGCTCACCAAGCCACTGGCGAGGTGCACTGTGATCCGGTCGCCGGCGAGCGGCGCGAGCGGCTCGTCGACGTCTTCGACGTGCGCGCGGCTTCGCAGCCCGGCGAATGCGAACCAGCCACCATCATGACGCGATGGTGAAACGGCGTGGGCTTGGGACCGCCGCCCTGCTGCTCGGCGTGCATCCACTCATACCAACCGTCTGCTGGGATCAGGATGCGGACCTCGCGGCGCGCCGCGAGCGCACTCGACGCGCGAGCGATCGCCAGCGGCCCATCGGCGGATACCCGCAATAGCTGCAGAATGCCCGGCTATCGCTGGCCGATGCGCGGAGGCTCGCTCCTTAGGGAGTCGCGTTGCCTGTAGCAACACCTCCGCGAGCCGCCGAGAGGCCGCTACGGACGCGCCTATGCGCCTATCCGTCCGGACCCCGCCGGCGCCGGCCGCAAGCCACCGCCGTCAGCATCCAGGGCCTGATACTCCATTCCCCTCCGGGCGGGTGGCAACGGAGATTCCTCGTCGGTACGATCTACCTGAGTCTCGAAGTAGCCGCCCGGCTCCCGTCAGGCCAGCGGTGCCAGACATCCATAACACCAGTCAACACGGCACAGGCCGAGCACGCCAAGGCAAGACATGAGCGCTAGCAGCGCCGAGCCGGGGCCCCAGCGGCTCGTCGGCGGCAAGCTGCTGGCGGAAATCACGAATCGGATCGTCGTGCTCATGCGCGAGCACTACGGCCGCGGGCCGATAAAGGCCAAGACCTACGTTCTCGACAACCTGATCGTTTGCGTCCTCAGCGACGGATTTACCGCGATCGAGCGCACGATGCTGGCCGGCGGCGAGCCAAACCGCGTACTGGACATGCGTCGCGACTTTCAGCGAATGATGAAAGAGCGCTACAGCGAGATGATCGAGCAGCTGACCGGGCGCAAGGTGCTCGCCTTCCTCAGCCAGGCCCATATCGAGCCCGATCTCACGATCGAGATGTTTCTGATGGACGGCCCGGTTCCGGGCTTTGGCGCCCTGGAGCTCGTTGACCTGCCAGGCTCCGAGCACGCCGACCAGGACTCATAAGCCGCCGCCGGAGCCGAAGGCCCATTGGGGTCACATCCCGCTGGGGCGTGCGTTCCGGAAAATGATTGAACGGCCATTGAGCGTTCCGTATTAGGTGACCGGAGCTGCGCACATGAGGTCCGCGTTACGGGGAGTCAGGATGGCGTCGCCCTCCCTCAGTGCTGGCCGGATGCGTGTGTGCTCACACCATTTACACATGCGCGTACTGTGGACCGGCGGCGGCGCTACTGTCAGCATGGTGCCGTGGTGCCTCTGGGTTCTGTCAGCCCGACGGTCCGGGTTCTCGTTGTCGACGACGAGCTCGTGTTCCGCGAGGCTGCCCGGGCGGTAATTGACGCCACGGCTGGGTTTGAGTGGATTGGGGGAGCGAACTGCGGTGAAGAGGGCGTCGAGCAGGCCGAGCGCCTGCGGCCCGAACTGGTGCTGATGGACGTTCGCATGCCGGGCATTGGCGGGGTTGAGGCGGCACGGCAGATCGCTTCGCGCGGGCTTTCGGCGATCGTCGTGCTAACCACTGCAGGGTCGCCTCTAGCCGATGGCAGTCCTGGCGGTGCCGCGGAGATCGTTCCCAAGGAGGCGCTCTGTGGAGCCTTGCTCAGGCGTCTCTGCGAACACCATGGCTAGTCGCCGGCGTGCCCGGACCTTGCCCTGCCGGACGTATCATCACGCCCGGTCGGGCGCTCGATTTGCCAAGCGGTATTGAGCCGGTGACGCGCGCGCCTTGCCCGCGCCCCGCGTCAATCGTCAGGGATCCCCCTAGCGAGGCGACGCGGTCGTGCATCTAGTGGATCCTGAACTTGAAGGTTCGTCGCGCGATCGGGGCCATGTCCGCGCTCGCAACCCCCATCTGGGCAACAAGGGCCAACTCGCTCGTCAGGAACGCGCCTCGCTACTGCGCCACCATCGGAAGCTCGACTTCATGGCGAACAGAGCACCGCTCGGACCGAATGGGCTCACGCGCATCGAACGCGCGCTCGCGTGCCGCGACGGCCTTGACATCGAGACGACCACCGCAGTGCGGATCCTCATGACCGTTACCACCTACGTCACCGGCTCGGTCCTCAACGAGCTACGGGAAATCCACGTCGAACAGAGCAGGCCACAGCGGGACTCAGTCAGAACGAAATCGAGGCCAGCATGGTCGAGTGGTGGGTGCGCCTCGGACGGTGGGGCGCTTTCCTCGTCTCGTCCGGATCTTCGACGCAGGAAATCGACCGCGACACGGCACAGACGCGCGACGAGCGGTTCGAATTCGGTCTCGGCTGTGCATTGGACGGCATAACAACGAGGCTTCGGTGATAGGCGACCCTCCGAGGCAGCCGTGACCTGACAGCGGTCAGACCGTGTTTGGTTCTCCCCGGGCCTGGGTACTCCTAGATGTCGGATCGGGACCATAGTCTCGAGCAGGAGAGGTAGGAATGCTTGTCGCGCGTCCTCGTTCGACCGTGCCATCGAGCACGGAAGCGTTGCGTCCTCGTGGTATCCGTAGCCGCCGCCGTGCTGGGGTTATCGGGGGCGGTGCTGCCAGGCGGTGCGGCCGGCGCGACCCTGTCGTGCCCGTGGGTGAGCTCCACGGCACCAATCGCCCAGCGCGTGGCACAGCTGATGAGTCACATGTCCGTGGCTCAAGAGGACTTTCTCGTCGAGGGTCACGGGACCACCAATGAGGGGCCTAATCCGTCGCCCAATCCGTACGTGTTCTGGATGCCAGGCATTCCCAGACTGTGCATTCCCAAGCTCGGCGAAGAGGACGGACCCGCCGGAGTTGCCGACGGTCTCACCGGCGTCACCCAGCTGCCCGCCGGCGTAGCGCTGGCGGCGACGTGGGATACCTCGCTCGCCGCGCGGTACGGCCAGGTGATCGGCTCCGAGGAGGCCGGCAAGGGCGCCGACGTCAACCTCGGCCCGACCGTGAACATCGACCGCGACCCGCGATGGGGGCGATCATTCGAGGCGTTCACCGAGGACCCGTTCCTGAACTCGGCGTTGGCCACCGGCGAGATCGATGGCGTCCAGAGCACGGGCGAGATGTCACAGGTGAAGCACTTCGCCGCCTACAACCAGGAGACCAATCGCAACACCGAGGCCGACAACGTGATCGTCAGCGACCGGACGCTCCACGAGATCTATATGCCGGCCTTCGAGGCGGCCGTCACGAACGCCAACGTGGCGTCGGTGATGTGCGCGTACTCGACCGTCAACGGCAACTACAGCTGCCAGAACCCGTATCTGGAGACGACCACGCTCAGGGATCTGTGGGGCTTCCCAGGATTCGTCACCTCTGACTACGGCGCCCTTCACAACACCTCCGGCGCGCGGGCCGGAACCGACCAGGAGCAACCGTTCGACACCTACTTCGGCACCCCACTGGAAACCGGGGTGCTGACCGGCGCGATCGCGCGCCGAGTGCTGAACACGATGGTGCAGCGGATTCTGACCGAGATGTTCCGCTTCAACCTAATCAACCATCCCAGGCCGGTGACGACGTCGGCGAGGGTGACTAGTACCGCGCATCAGGCAGTCGCAAATCGGGTCGCGGACAGCGGAACCGTGCTGCTGCAGAACCGCCGCGGCACGCTGCCGCTGTCGGCGGACAACGGCGGAAGCGTGGCGGTGATCGGACCGTCCGCCTCCGTATCCGCCACCTACGGGGGTGGCGGAAGCGCGTACGTTGCCCCGTCTTCGACTGTCACTCCCCTGCAAGGGCTTCAGGCGGCCGCGGGCACGGGGACCAACGTCAGTTACACCCAGGGACTGCCGGCCGACACCGCGCTGGCGGCGATTCCCGCTTTGGCCCTCTCGCCGGCGTATCCCTCCGGCGGAACCGGCTTCGGCGCCAGCTACAGCGGCACGCTGACCGCGCCCGAGACCGGCACCTATGTGCTCGCATTCACCAACCAGTGTGGCTGCTACTCGCCGGAATACCTGTCACTGAACGGGCAGCAGATCCTCGACGATCCCGGCACTCCGCCGGTGAGCACGTATTCCGTGGCGGTCAACCTCACCGCGGGTCAGACGTACGCGCTGGCGATCAGCGGCGGCGGTGAGTCGAGCAACCTGAGCTGGGGCACGCCCTCGGCGCTGGCGCCCGGCTTGACCGCGGCCGTCAATGCGGCGAAGTCCGCCTCGACGGCGGTCGTCGTGGTGTCCGACGACACCGAGTCGGAGGCGACCGACCGGCTGAGCCTCAGCCTGCCCTCGGCGCAGGATGAGCTGATCTCCGACGTGGCGGCGGCCAACCCGCACACGGTCGTCGTCGTCGATGCGGGGGCACCGATCCTGATGCCGTGGTTGAGCAAGGTGGCGTCGGTCGTCGACGCCTGGTATCCGGGGCAGACGAGCGGGACGTCGCTGGCCGACGTCCTGTTTGGCAAGGTCAACCCGAGCGGACACCTGCCGGTGACCTTCCCGACCAGCCTCTCGAACGTCCCGGCCTCGACGGCGGCGCAGTTCCCCGGCGTCAATGGCCAGGTGCTCTACTCTGAGGGTCTCGAGGTCGGCTATCGCTGGTATGACGCCAAGGGCGTGACACCGCTGTTCCCGTTCGGCTTCGGGTTGTCCTACACGAAGTTCGCGTTCAGTCATCTGAGCATCCAGCGCACCAACTCTGGCGCCGTGGACGACGTACGTGTGTCGGCCACGATCACGAACGTCGGTCGCACCGCTGGAGCGGACGTCGCTCAGCTCTACCTGGGCGATCCCGCGCGCACGCACGAGCCGCCGCGACAACTCGCGGGCTTCCAGAAGGTGTCGCTACGGCCCGGCAACTCGGCGCGGATCCACTTTACGATCACGCCGCAGCAGACGTGGTGGTGGGACCAGGCACAGAAGGGCTGGACGCAGAGCCCGGGCGTGTATCGGGTCTACGTCGGTGACGCCTCGGCGCTCGCCAATCTGCCCCTGCGCGGGTCCTACGGGATCACCCAGACGCCGGCCGCGCGGCAGGTCGTGGTGGGCGCCCCCAGCACGATGCGGTTGGGTCGCGCGTCGACGGTCATCGTCCGACTGACGCCGTCGGGCAACGAGACGCTGGCAACCGTCAGGCTCGGGCTCCAGGTGCCGCAGGGTTGGACCGCCAGGCCGCTCGGGCCGACGGTGTTCACCGACGTGCGCCCGTCTCAGTCGCCGCGCGCGACCTTCGTGGTGACGCCACCCAGTTGGGCGTCGGTCACCAACTCGGTGGTGCACGCGACGGCCAACCTCAGCACCGACGCGCAGCGAGAAGCGGGCGTGACGGTCGCGCTCCGCGGCTGATGCAGCGCGGCGGTCGCGCTCCCTAGCCGATGCCGACGCCGCGGCCCCAGCAACCCTGGGGCCGCGGCACCGGCTGTTCCGGGGCCAGTAAGGGGGTCTCGAGGGCCAGCCGGCTCCGATTGAGCGAGAGGAGGAGTGCTACGGCACGGGGGCCGGCGTTGGCGAATCGGCTACGCGACGCCGATCATCGCGTCGTATGTCGCAAGTGCAGCCAGTTCCTGCTCCTTCACCTCCTCGCCCCCGGGTGGGCGGAGGGGGATCACGAGATAGCGGATGTCCGCAGTCGAGTCCAGCGCTCGCAGCTCGACGTCCTCGCCGAGCAGCGCGCGCGGATAGCAGGATTGTCTGAGGTGACGGCCGCCAGCTCGGCGTTGCCGTCGGCGGGGGTCAATGTGGTAGGTTCGACGCTCATCCCCAACAGGATCGGAGCACAGATGCTCTTTCACGTCACGTGGGCTTTCAAAGATACGGGGGAGGAGGGGGCGCGACGGTCGCTAGCGCTGCTCGCCAAATGGCAGCCCCCGGCCGGTGCGGAGTTCCAGGGTTTCTACGGCTTCGCCGATGGCGGCGGCGGTGTCGCACTGATCGAGGCCGATAGCGCTGCCGCGGTTGCCCGAACGACTTCTCCGTGGACGCCGTGGCTCCGCTTCACGGTGACCCCGATCCTGCCGATCGAAGAGTCGAGCGCGATCGGCGGCGAGGCAATCGCCTTCCGCGACTCGGTTGCGTAGCCGCCGAGCGGCGTTTCTAACGCCGACTTTCGCGTGGCGGTTTGAGGGGCGGTAGCTCTCGCGGTTGGGTGCGGTTGAGGGGCGCGAACCCTGTGTTTGGCGGGGTTTGCGAGTCCGTGGCGGCGTTGTCGGGTGACGGGATGGGGTCGAACTCGGGGACTGGTTACTAGCCATGCTGGAAGTGTTCGGTACGTTACGCTCGGCGAGGAGCGTCCGCAGCGACCCGATATCTCAGCGAAATACGAGGGTTCGCGTGGCCCGTGGCCGTCGGCAGCGGGGTTGGCAGCGGTTCTGTCCGACCGACCAAGTGTACTATCTGGATCGTCCAGTCAGCGAGATCGCCCCAACCTCGTCCGGGCGGTGAGTTCTTCGCCGAGCCCGCCGACCCGACCCAGCGCCGCTACGAGGCCTTGCGCGCGTACCTGCTCGAGAGTCGTCCAGCCGCGGAGGTCGCCAACGCGTTCGGTTACACGGTCGAGACACTGAACTCGCTCGTGCGCGACTTCCGTGCCGGCCGCCGCGAGTTCTTCCTCTCCTCACGCCCGGGACCCAAGCGCGCGCCAGGAAAGGAGCGCGCGCACGACCGGATCGTTGAGCTGCGCACGGCGGGTCACTCGATCGACGAGATCGCGCTGGTGCTCGCGCGGGAAGGGATCGCGTTGAATCGCACCGGGATCGCCGAGGTGATCGCCGAGGAAGGATTCGAGCGGCTGTGGCGCCGCCCCGAGCAGTTGCGCGGCGCGCCGCGGCGCGAGCAGCTGCCGCGGACCGGCGTGATCGACTTCGACACATGGCCCGAGCGCGTTGAGACCAAGCACGCCGGCCTGCTGCTGTGCGTGCCCGATCTCGTCGCGCTCGACCTACCCGCGATCGTGAAGGCGGCGGGATACCCGGGCACGGCCGTGATCCCGGCGCTGTCGTCGGTGCTGTCGTTGCTGGCGCTCAAGCTCGCCAGCATCCGTCGTACCTCGCACGTCGAGGATCTCGCGACCGATCACGGCGCGGCGCTGTTCGCGGGGCTCTCCTCGCTGCCGAAGACGACCGCTCTGACGAGCTACTCCTACAAGCTCTCACACGAGCGCCAGCACGCGTTCCTGGTCGCGCTGAACACGGCGATGCTGCGGGCGGGACTGATCGACGGCACCGACTTCGACCTCGATTTCCACGCGATCATGCACTGGGGCGAGGACCCGGCGCTGGAGAAACACTACGTTCCCAGCCGCTCGCAACGCACCCGCTCGGTGCTGACGTTCTTCGCCCAAGACGCCAGCACCCGCAACCTCATCTACGCCAACGCCGATATCTCAAAGGCGACCCACGCCCACGAGGTGATCGCGTTCTGCGAGCACTGGCACCAGCTCACAGGCTCCGATCCCGGGCTGCTGGTGTTCGATCAGAAACTCACCACCCAAGCCGTGCTCGCCGAACTCGACGAGCGCGCTGTCACGTTCATGACCCTACGGATGCGCTCACCCGCGCTAATCCGCCACATCGACCAGCTCGACCCCAAAGCGTGGAGGACAGTCCGCCTCGATCGCGACGGCAACTACAAAAAGCCCCAAGTCGTTGATGAGACCGTGCGCCTCTCCGACTACCCCTCACGTCAGCGGGCCTTAGTCCCGCGCACGATCGAGGCCGCGCTCCCCGCTTCGTCCAGCGGGTCGCGTGATCGGCGCCGACCGGCACCTGGAGCACCGGGAGCCGGCGTCCCCGCCAACGCGCAGTCAAAGACGCTGACGCTGGTGTCCTCGCTGCTCTCGGCGGCGGCCGAACGGCGCTCCTACACTGGCGTGCGGCAGAACCCGATGCTCCGGGGTGGCGTATAGAAGCGGAGGGCCAAGCGCGCGCCCGGTTCTGGTGTTCGCCGCGGTCGCGGACGGCGAGATCAAGCGGACGAAGGAAGACGAATGGCACTACCCGCCTCTCCATCCGGTCCTGCGGGAGGAGCTGGACGCCTATCTGGAGCGCTGGCCGGTCGAGTTCGGGCAGCTCATGTTCGACGACCCGGTACTGCCGGGCAAGCCGATCGTCGACCATAACTGGCGTAACTGGCGAAAGCGGGTGTGGCGCGGAGCGCGCGACCGGGCGCTGGCTCACGTGCCCGCGCGGGAGCGCGCGAAGCTACTCGCCGCGCGCCCGTACGATCTGGGGCGGCACTCCTACGCGTCGCTCAGGCTGCGCGCGGGGATGTCGAATAACCTGGCCGGGCTGGTGGCCGAGCTCGGCCACACGACCATCTCGCAGCTGTCCGCGACGTACGCACACGAGATCGCCGAATACCGGGGCACCGAGCCCGTCGACTGGCTGGCCGAGGTGCGCTCGGCGCGCGCGAAACTCGCCCGCCGCACACTGCGCTCGGCCGCCTGCGGCCGCCTCTTCTTTCGTTCATGCCCAAGCGGAACTCCGGCCGATCGGCAATGACGGCCGGAGCGCTGACGACACGCCGCGTCTCGAGATTGGCGACGAGCAGGGCCGATGCGTGGAGAGCCCGTAGCCTTGGTTTGCCGCCATCGCGTGACTCTTCCCGGGAGGGCCTCGTCGGCGACTTTTGCCGCAACGGAAATCGCTCTGGGTGCCATTGACCGATGAGTTCGGCGCGGCGGTCCGGTCCAACCGGACAATGATCAGCCCAACGAGAAGGGAATCGCGACCATGAAGCTGACGACCATGACTCAGGCTCAGACGACCGATCCGGAGGCAGGTAGATGACACGCACACGGATCCACAACCTCTCCATCTCGCTGGACGGCTTCGCCACCGGCGAGGGGCAGCGCGCCGATGCTCCCATGGGGCACGCCGGCAGGCGGCTCCACGAGTGGATGTTCGCCACCCGTTTCGGCGCGCCGATCGTGGGCGCTGCCGCGGGCAGCGAGGGCACCGACGATGCAATCGCCCGCCAGCACGAGCCGGGGATCGGTGCGGAGATCATGGGCGCGGGCAAGTTCGGCCCGCCGGGCTGGCAGGACGACGCCGACTGGAAGGGATGGTGGGGTCCCAACCCGCCGTTCCACACACCGACCTTCGTGCTCACCCACCGGCCGCGGCCGCCGATCGAGATGGAGGGCGGTACCACCTTCCACTTCCTCCACGTCTCGCCTGCCGAGGCCCTCGCCGTCGCGCGGGAGGCAGCGGGCGAGGGGGACGTGCGCATCGGTGGCGGCCCGACCGTGGCCCGCGACTTCATCGCGGCGGGGCTTGTCGACCACGTCCACCTCGTCCAGGTGCCGATCGTGCTCGGCCGCGGGGTGCGGCTGTGGGACGGCCTCGAAGCGCTCGAGGCGGATTATGACGTCGAGGCGGTCTCGACACCCAGCGGCGTCACCCACCTCACCTTCACCCGGTCCGGTTAAGTCAACAGGTTCCGCCAATGCGCCGACACCTGCAGGATCAACGGGGAGGCCATGCGGTGTCGAGGTCCCAGAACGGCATCGACCACGATCGCCGATCCGCAATGGGCGAACACGACCGTCCGCTGCGCTGACTTCGCGGCGGCCATCGGCGAGATGAAAAGCTGAGCCGGCGGGCGCCCGCAGTATGCGAGCCGGAGCGCGTGACATCGGCTGCGGCAGTCAGTGAGAGTCGCTCTCGTGAGACGAGAGCGTTCGTGGCCCTCGGGAGCGCAACGATGAAAGACGAGGTGCTCTGGGCGTGGCCTTGCATCCGCGGTCGCACGGGCATCCTGGAGCTGGAGACGAGAGTCTCCGAAGGCGCGGATACCGGGAGCGCGATTCGGACCGGCTCCGTACGGGCTGCAGGCGCTGACCAATAGCCCCGCCTTCGAAGTCGTTGGCGCACTCTAGATGCGCGTCTTGGCGTCGAAGCAGGTTCCGCTGGACGGCGGGTTGCCTGGCGAACCGGTCGTCCAGCGCGGGAGGGTTGCGTGATGTCCTCGTCGCTGTTGCGATGGTCCGAACGACGCCGGCCTGAGGGTCAAAATGATCTCCCGCAGCGGACTCGCGTTGCGCCCGCGAGTTCTCAGCGCGGGATTGCTCGTTGGAGGAGGCGTCAGCGTTTGGCAGTGAACGCGTCGATGCGCTCGGCGTACGCGTCCGCTTGGGCGCGCAGGACGGCGAGATGCCCGCCGGGCATCAGGTGGAGCTCGGCGCCGGGGATGAGGCGGGCGAGCTCGCGGCTGTCGGCGGTGGGCACGACGCGGTCGCGCCGGCCGTGCAGCACGAGCGTGAAGACGCTCACGTCCGCGAGGCGCCCCCGGACGTCGTAGCCGTTCCCGGCTTCGAGCTGGCGGCGGATTCCGCGCCCGCCGTCGCGCTCGGCGACGGCGGCAACTCTGGCCAGCAGCCTCGTGCGCCGGCGCGAGCGGCCGGCGGGACGTCCGGCGATGAGGGTCAGGGTCCGCACCCGCTCCGGGTGGGCGAGGCACAACTCGATGGCGATGCGCGCGCCCATCGAGAAGCCGACGATGTCGGCGGCAACGACGCCGGCGGCGTCCATCGCCGCGAGCGTGTCGGCCGCCATCATCCCGTAGCTGTACGGTCCGTCGGGCTTGTCGCTTGAGCCGGCGCCACGGTTGTCCGCGGCCAGCACCCGGTGATGGCGGGCGAGCGCGCCGATGAGCGTCCGGTACTCGTCGGTGTGCACACCGAGCCCGCCGATAAGCACGAGCGGGTCACCGGTCCCTGCGAGCTCGTAGTGGATGCGCACCCCATCGCTGTCAGCGCTCGGCATGGGCTCAACATAGCGCCGCGCATGCGCCACCACGCGCGCCCGTCCCGCGCGCTCCACACCAAGTCGCGTCGCCTCGAACGTAGTCCTTGGACCCGACCGATAGTCACCCTGGTAGCGACACCCGGGACCACTCAGTCTGCGCGAGCGCTCGACAAGCTTGCGAGCGCTCGGGGGTGACTGCGCCATGACAGAAGCAGAGCAGACCTCAGGACCGGTTGCGGCCCTGAGATTCGGCAATCTCAGGGCCGCGGCGTGTCGTCAGCGCTCCGGCCGTCATTGCCGATCGGCCGCGCTTCCGCTTTGGCATGAACTCGGGTGCGGCGCCGAGCGCGGATGGCGCAGCCCCGGTTCACTCTGCCGATCCACTCACTCGTAAGCGCCCGGCGCTGTCGCTCTCGTGACCGAGCGGGCACCCACTGCCCTGCGGACCTCAGCGAACGCGATCGTCTGTCCTGTGCCGGTGTTGGTCATGTTGGCGCCGTAGGCCGAGCGGAACTGGGTCGGCGTGTAACCACAGGTGACGACCGGAAAGTATGTGGTGTTGAACATCGACGGCAGGCCGGAGATCGTGTGCTGCCCCCAGTAGGCGGAGCAGGAGACCCGCTTGCCATTCTGTGCGGCATCAGTCTGGGAGCGTGCGGGATCATCCTGGGAGCTCTGCGGCGAACCCCGCTGTTCCAGCGGGACGGTCAGCGCGGCGTCGTTCAGGCCGGTGACGCCGAGGATGTCCGGCGCGAGGCTGGCTGGCACGGTGAGCGGCCGGTCGTTGGTGTACAGCGGTGAGCCCTCGCCGCTGGCCTGAGCTGAGCGCGGGTACTCCTTGATTGTCGTGTGGAAGGCGGCGTCGATCCGAGCCATCGTGGCCGTGGCGGACGTAGTCTCGCTGCGTGTCAGCGGCTGCGGTGCGGAACCCCCGTGAGCGTAGCCAGGACCTCACGGCCGACACCTCGTGCGTGGCGGGCCCAAACCGGGCCGTGTAGGCATTGGGGGTGAGGAAGTCGCGGAACATCGGGTTCCCCGGCGTGCTGACCTCAGTCGCGAAACGCTGCGCGGCAGTCAGGTCCGGCCGGAGCCACACCTGGATGGTCGGCGTCTTTGCGCTGGCGAGTTCGCGCCCACCCCGGCGGCGCACACCGCACTCATGACCGCCGCTGCGCCACCGATCCGGGTCAACGCCCTGAGTCTCGGCATGGGTTTCCTTCTAGGATCGGGGGTCATCGCGTCGAGGGCTGCTTGCCGGATCGCAGGGCCTTGATGAACGCGGTGCCGTTCGGGGTGCCCAGTCCGGTCATCGTGTCGTACCCGGGTGCGGTCACCTGGTCGGTGCCGCTGGTGTCCTGCGCGTCGGGGACGCCAACCAGGAAGCCGGGTGCGAACTTGTTGTTGATGTCGGTATCGCCCGTCGTGTAGAACGCGCGGTCGACCTGGGGATCGGAGGGGCTGACCGGCAGGATGTCGTGGAACGCCCGGCTTCCGGCCAGCGAGTACAGCAGCGGGTTCAGGAACCCCAGGTTTCTCCGCTGGCCCTGCTCGGCGTCGGCGACCATTCCGGCGACGAGGGGCGTGGCCGTGCTCGTCCCGGCCTGGCGGAACGTCGTGTACGGGAGCGCCTTCCCGTTCGGTTTGACGACGATGAGTCCGAACAGCATCCCCGAATAGGGGTCCGCGTCGGCGGAGATGTCGGGAACCGTCCGCCCGCGGTTGCCCTGCTTGTTGCGAGCCATCGCGCTCGGGACGACCCCCCTCTGGTAGCCCGGCTCACCGTAGACATCGCTCACGCCGCCGCTGGCAGCCAGCAGGATCCCCTCGTCGTGCCACGGGCCGCTGCTGCCGGTCCGCTCGCCGAAGTCGTCTGACCAGCCGGTCTCGAACACCCGCTGGCTGTGGGCGCCGATACCGAGTGTTGTCCCGCCGACGGCGGTTACGTCCGGATCCGAAGCGGGCGGCTCGACGCCCGGCTCGTCACCGGAGGCGTACAGCAGGCTCACGCCCTCGGCCGCGGCGCGCAGCGCGATCGCGTGGCTGATCTTCAGCTGCGACGGTGGCACGCTGCTTTCGTTCGGGTAGGCGAGACCGTCGGACACGGATTCGATCGCGACGCTGGCGCTGGATCCGTGTCCGGTCAGCGGTGCCAGCAGGGCGTTGAACAGCGCCTGGTCGCCGTGGTCCCTGGTGTCGCAGTCGTCGCCGTCGACCATCAGCTGGTTCGCGCCGGGCGCCATCGCGTACGCGGCCTCGGAGTCGAGCGCTACCTCCTCGAGGTCCGGGGGGATGCACGCACCGTTCTGGTCGGCCTCGCTGATCGCCTCCTGGCGGTACTGGCCAGGGCGCGGCGCCGGCAGCCCGTTGGCCCGGGCATAGTCGGTGAGCGTCTGAAACATGTCACCCGGCACCCCGACCTCGATCAGCGCGATCGTCTTGCCCTTCCCGGTGTTCGCCGAGGTCAGCCCATAGGCGGCGCGGATCTGCTTGGCCGAGTAGCCGCACACCGCGGTCGAAGCCTCGGTCAGACCCTGGAAGGCCGGGCTGATCGTCACTGTCTTCTGCGCCCAGTACTGCGAGCAGTCCGCAGCCTTGGTCACCGCGGCGGTGGCGGTCGTGCTGTCGTTGGTCCACGGCTGGCTACCGTTCAGGCCGGTGACCGCGAGAATGTCGCTGCTGATCGAGGCGGGAACGGTGAGCTCACGATCATTTGACTCGACCGTCGTTTGCTTGCCCTCCGGGCCGGTGATCCGGTAGCGGCGCATCTGCACCGAGAACGCCTCGTTGATCGTCGACTCCGGCGCGGTGGCCGAGACGTAGTCGTCGTTGACGCTGGCCTGCACTCGGCTGAACCCCACGCCGGTCAGATACGACTTCACCGCGTTCACGTGCGCGGCGCTGGGACCGAACCTCTGGGTGTAGGCGCTGGGGCTGAGGAACTGGTGGTAGCTCGGTGACCCGGGCGTACTGACCGCGTCGACGAACCGCTCGGCGGCATGCTCGTGACCGGCCATCCACACCTCAATCGTCTGGCTCTGGGAGGCGAGGCCCGTGCCGACCCCAGCCTCGTCGCTCGTCACAGGAGCGGCGGACCCGGCCAGCGTTCTCGTCGCCATGGTGTCCCCCGTGGCCGAGACGGTGGCGATCGCCACCGGCGCGCCCACAGCGCACACGCCTACAAGCGCCACCACCCCGGCAGTCAAACATGCCCTCCGCATAATGCCCTCCTAGATCGTGATTGACGCGATCACGCCTCAAACGCGCCGAGTCGAGGCGTTCGTGCTGGACCCGCATCTGGCCTTGATGACGTTCCTCGCGTTGCCGCTCCTCGTTCTCTGACGCCACCCGCCCGGCGAAGGTTGTCTCCGAGACAACGATCTCCCGGTCAACGGCCCGCCCCAACGCTCAGCAAGAAGCAAGTTACGAGCGGTAACGATTAGCCACGGCCGGGCATCGACGGTTGGGACATCCGCGAGCCGACGCCAAGCAATTTCCATCGCCTCGACCGCGATGCCGTCCGGATCACCGGCACCCCGACGACGCGCGTGTGCGGAGATGAAGTCCAGATCCGCGAGGATCTCGGCGAACCGCGCCTCAACAGCGTTGCGATCGCTCCGGGTATCCCTCGTCATGACCCCTAATGTCGATTTCAGCCCAGATCGTTACAGCGAGGGGCGAAAACCTCCCACCTGTTGGCTTCCGAGCCGCAAGCGCCTTGGCGCCAATGTGATCAGTTCCGATATCGAGAGCGAACGCGCTGCTGCGGACAATTGGCAACCGCCTCGATCGCCGCCGAAACCGCTCCCGTGGGCTTACGTGAGCGCCCCGGAGGGCGCGTACGTCCGGCGCACCGCTACCGCGTTCTCGCGGCGAAGCGCCGGCGGCGCCGCCGAGGAATCTGGCCGCTGGCGTCCCTGACCATGCTTTCCGTGTTCCCGGGCGTGAGCGGCAGGTTTCCTGGATGCCGGCGACGCTCTCGGCTGATTGCCGCGTCTAACCCGTCGCATCGCGAGCATCCCAGCCCCTCCCGGTCTCTAGCCCTCGATTGCGCGGATACCGGGGTCGGGGTCGGGGTCGGTCGAGACCTCCTCCTGGAGCCAGCGGACGGCGCTTGTCAGGCGGGCGCGCGAGGAGACCGGCTGCTGGGGTCTCCTCGCGCGACGGCGAGCGTCAGTCGGTCTTCCCCCTGAGCTGGTGAAGCACGTTGCGGTTGTCGGTCTGGACGTACTCGTCTTCGATGCGGCCTTGATCGTCGTAGCGGAAGATGTTGATCAGCTCGAACACGACGTGCTGTCCGTTGGGGGGCAGCGAGCCGACCGGTGATTGCGTGAATTCGCGGACGAAGTCTCCCTCGATCGTGGTCTGGCAGGCGATGTGGTTGTCTTCCACGACGACGATCCCTCGAGTGATTTTGCGGTTATCGAACGCGTTCCGCAGTGACTGGAAGTACGCCGCGAGGCCGTCGTAATCTGTGTCCACGCCCGGCGCGTGGAACGTGAACTCGGGGCTGAATGCGGCGCGGATCTCGTCAGGGTTCTCGCCTGAGATCCACAGCTCGCCCGCGCGGACGAGTCGCGCGACGGAATCGTCCCTACTCGTTCCGGCAACCATTTGTAGCTCCTGATCGTTGTTCGCATTACGTCAAATCGAGGACTGCCGTGCCCGCCTTCTGGCCGGCGCGGGTGGCCGTGCACGTCGGCGACGTCGCCGGCTCGGGACGGCTGCGTAAGGCGAGCGCGGCCACCACGAGCGCGAGAGCGGCAAAGGGGGCGCCGAAGATCTCGAACGTCGTCCGAGATATTGCCGACTTAGCATCATTACTAATCATGTAATCATGCGTGTCAAGTAACATGGAGCCATGTCTGAGAGACCGGATCACCGCGAGCGAAAGAAACAGCGCACCCCGCTCGCGATCCAGAACGCCGCGTTCGAGTTGTTCGGCGAGCGCGGCTACCGCGAGACCACGATCAACGCGATCGCCGACAGGGCCGACGTCGCCCCCCGCACCGTCACCGTCCACTTCCCCACCAAGGAAGAGCTGCTGTTCGACGCCGAGCCTTTCACGCTCACGAGCCCTCGACTCCGCCTGGGCGATACACATCCGTCGCTCGGGTGCCGGCCGCGGATCTGTCGAGGCCGCGCTCGCGCTCGCCGAGCGGCTGCGCGCAGCCGCCCACGAGCCGCCCCCAGGCAGAGCTCGGCATTGACGCCGTGTCGCTGCCGGCGCTTGTCGCGGCGGGAGGTGCGGTCCGGGGCGGACGTGACCGCTACGCCGCTCCGGAGACGATCGCCGCCGTCCTCGAGCGCCTGCGCGTGCTCGCCGACCGTGAGGACGGCGTGACCCTCGGGGCGCTGCGTGACGAGCTCGGCGCCTCGCGCAAGTTCGCCCAGGCGCGGCTCGATCACTTCGACGCCACCCGCGTGACCCTACGGCTACCCAAGGACCGCCGGGGTGATGCGCAACGCGCGTTGAGCGGTCCGCGCGGCGTCGTGTTGCAGGCCCGCCGACGCCCGGGTATGGTCCTTATATGTCAGCTATCGCAGAGCCGGTCGGGACGGTCAACGTCTATGACCCGCATCCATTGAACTGGCTCTTCATAACTTGGAACACCATGGAGGAGCCGATCCGGACCGATCCAGACGGCTTCATCGTCATGGCTCTCGCCGAGTCCGCCGAATGGCGTGACGACTTGACCCTCGAGCTAAAGGTCCGCGAAGGCGCGACGTTCCAGGACGGAGAGCCGGTCACCGCCCACTCGATCAAGCAGAACTTCGAGGAGGTGCAGAAGTGGGCCGCCCCGCATCCCCCGGGCACCTACCTCAACTTCCATCCCGAGGCGGAGTGCGTGGTGGAAAGCGATCACGTATGCGTGTTCAAGCTCCCCGAGCCTGACGGGCTCATCCTCGGCAAGTTCCGGGGGTTCCACATCGCCTCGTCTGCCTTCTGGAAGCAGTACGGCTTCGGCTATCAGAGGATCGGGACGGGCGAAGGCCACTGGTGAGCGATTGACGCACCGGGCCCGTGGGGCTCGGGACCGTTCACCCTCACCGAGGGCTTCTCGACGATGGAGACCGTGATGGCGATTCAGCGCGTCCGGCCAACCTTTATCGCGACCAACATAATCACGGGCGAGGACCGCACCCCTCGCGTCGTTCTGGAGGCGAACCGTGGCCACAACACTGGCCGCAAAGCGAAGCTCGAGCGCGTGGTGTTCTTCAACGACATCACCTCCGAGCAGGCGCTCGACGCCGTGTGTGACCAAGAGGGAGTGATCGACATCGTCACCGAGATCGGACCGGGTGACGTCGCGCGCGTGGAGGCATCTGAGCACGCGAAGCTCGAGACCATCGAGGCCAACCGGGTGCTGCTGGGCATCTTTAACACATGGCCAGACACCGGGCGCCCGCTCAGCGACGTGCGCGTGCGAGAGGCGATCAACCTCGCGGTCGACCGCCAGAAGATCGTCAGCGACGCCCTCAGTGGCTACGCCACAGCGCTCGGTGCGCTCACTCCACCCTGGTCGGGCGGAGGCTCAGGTGCCGATCCGCGCGAGCGAGACGCCGCGCAGGCTAAGGCGCTGATCGACGAGGCCGGATGGCCGGACAGCAACCCGTTGCGGATCGCTACTCCCGGCGACTTCGAGGGTCTCGCGCGCATGGTCGCCGCCGACATCGAGGATGCGCTCGGCATCCCGACCGAGGTGCTCGTCGTCCCCGACGAGGGTCTCACTGGGGGAGCGCGGACGCTCATCGAGAAGAAGCTCACGCCGCCGTGGGACATCCTTATGCACGCGTGGTTTGACCTGTCTTCCGACCTACCGCCCGCGGTGATGCACCGCGAGTTCTTCGGCGACGATGGAGGCTTCCGGGCCGGGCCGTGCGACGAGCAGTTCGATGAGAAGTTCAACGCCCTGGTGCGCATGACCGATGCCGAGTCGGCGCAGAAGGCGGCCCATGACATCGACCGGTACTGCTTTGAGCAGTCCAAGGCGCTGTTCCTGTGCGCACCGCACGCGCTGTACGCGGTGAACAATCATGTGGACTTCGTCGCCTACAAGACGACGTTCGAGCTCGCCGACTCAACGGTCAGCGAGGCGCACTGGTCGCGACGCGGCTGAGCTGACCCGACCTCGTATCCCTGGTTCGCGGCCCCTCGCCGCGGCCAGGGGAGGCAGGCCGAGCCGTCCGGGGCGGATCAGAACACCGAGCCGTCAGGGCGCGAGCGCGAACATCAGCGCGTCGTCAGTGCCTTGCCGATCTGACGACCGCCGAGATCGCCAGGTCGCAGGCGAGCATCTTGGCGGCGCCTGCGAGCGGGTGCCCCCAGGACGCGTCCGCATCGACGGCCAGCACCACCTCGCCAACCTTGGTCGCAGATACTCGGTGCGTGTCCACGAGCCAGCGCAGGAAGAAGCCTCCGGTTTCACGAACGAAGCGGGGGGCGAGAGGCTGCCGTTGCTCGATCGAAGCGGCAGGCGACAGATATGCTCGCTTTAGATGAGCGAGCACCGCGCGGGAAGTGACGGGCTGCGCCAACGGCGCGAGGCCATAGTGCGCGAGCACATGGAATCGGAAAACCGCCTCGACTTCGACGCGACGATCGGGACCTTCTCGCGCCCACGTTACGAGCTCGTCCCGACCGGCGACGTCTTCGATGGGGAGACGGAGGTTCGCGCGTACTTCGCTGAGAGCCGCGCGGCTTTCCCGGACCAGCGCAACGAGCTCGTCGCCATGCACCACGCCGACGACGCCGTAATTGTCGAGTTCGATAGTCTCGGAACGCACCTTGGTCGCCTGCGCGCGCTGCCGCCGACGGGGCGCTCGTTTCGCTGCCGCATGGCCGCTTTCTTCCTGTTCGAGGGTGACCGGCTCGTGTGCGAGCGCGTCTACTTTGATCAGCAATCGATCATGCGGCAGCTCGGGCTCGCGCACGACTCGACCTCGCTCGCAGGGCGCCTCTCCATGCTGGCGAGCCACCCGGTCACGATCGGGCGTACCCTGCTAAAGGGCCTCACTAGCCGCAGTTAACGGTCACGTGGGTGCCGGCAGCGCCCGGTAGCCGACTGTGGCGGTCGCAATCAGGGTCGAGGACGGTGGCGTTGGAGACCTGGCACGCACGCAGCGGCGAGCTCAGCTTCGCCTACGGGGAGTGACAGATGTTCGCGTGGCTGCAGGGCGCTGGAGCTAGGTGGCCGACGTGACCTGCGAGATGCAGGTGCTCGACACGTCCCCCGGCCTCTGGAAGGAACCCATACCCGCGGTCGTGACGGCATCGATCAAGGGCAGAACATCGCCCGATGGACAACTCGCGGTCCGTCTCGTCGCAGACCCCGACCGTTCAACGGCAAGATCCTCTCAGTGCTCGCTGGCGAGCGGTGGCTGACCTGTGCGCGCGAAATCCAGGACGGCACGCTACTGCCGCTCGACGGCACACGACGACGCGCAATCTCCAGTTCCTGACTCCAGCGCCTGCCGGCCTCACCAAGCCGCACCCAAGTCACCCAGATGCTGAAGCGGTGTCCGGGCTCCTGCTTGGACCCGGCGGCGGAGCGAGGCGGCAGCGAGGATCTCTCGACAATCGACGCTGCCGCAGTTCGTGAGGAAGCGGCAGTGAGCTCCTGGATGCCCGCCAATCACTTCTTGCGCGAGGCGCGGCCCGGTTCGGCCGGTCTTCGCCCTCCGGGTGCGAGGCTGCTCCCTTGGCAGATCGGCTGATGGATCCTCTCGGGGCTAGCGTTGCGCTTGTGGCGGGACGAGCAGGACGCATCGAACGTCGCGGTGACAGTCTTGCTTGGCGGCGGCCGAGGGATTGCGGCTCACGGCCGGAAGCGGCCGTAAGGACGAGCGCGCTCACCAGCCGGACGGTTTCCCATGGCTGCTGGTGTTCCCGAGGGCGGGCCGGCTGAACACGCGGGCAATACCTGCGAATCACGGGCAGTACATCCGAGCGACGTGATTACCGCCAGCCGCACGAGTTCCAATCTTGCGGCTGCCCGAATACAGCCGGACCACGTGGTTACCGCCACTCGATACAACGCCGGCCTCCGTGTCCCCGCGGGCGGTGCGGCCGGTTGTGCCGATGCTGGTGTTGGCGCTGCCGGGATTGGCCTTGACAGCCGCGGCGTCGCTGGTACTCCGTTGGCCTGGGGTGATCATCAGCACGTGGCGCCTGGGGATGCGGGCCGGGTCAAAGGTGATTGTCGGTGCGGTTCCGCCCGGGCAGACTAGCTTCGGCGGGGTCTTCGCCTGCACCGCGATCTGTGCCCGCACCCCCATCGCGGCAAGCTTCTTATTCGCCCCGGCGATCCCCGATGGCTGCATCAGGTTGACGGTGACCGTGCCGTCCGGGTTGCGGGTAACCGCGAACGCCGCGGGGCTGGTCGACACGCTGAACAGCAGCGCGGCCACGGCCCCGATTGCGGCCAGACCGACGGTGGTGCCGGCGAGCAGCTGAGGGCGGGTCGCCCGTCTTTGCTTGCGGGCTGGTCGCCCAGTACTGGCCAGCTCGTCCCCGTGCTCGCGCACAATCTTGAGCCACAAGTTGTCTTCGAACTCACTCATCGACGCAGTACTCCTTTCTTAATCTCGCCCGAGCCCGCGACAACCGCATCCGCAACACGCCGCGGGGCACGCCAAGCGCAGCCGCAGCCTCCTTGGGCGTCAGCTCGTCGAGGTCAACCAACTCGATCGCCGCTCGCTCGTTCGCACTCAGCATCGAGCACCGCTCCAACAGCTCGCGTCCTGCCTGCTGCGCGTCGATCTTGGCGGCCAGCTCATCGATCTCGCTGGCATCCAGCGTGCGGTAGCCCGCAAGCCGAACGATCGCATCGCGGCTATTGGCCACCTGTGCGCAATACCCGGCCCAGACATGAGCCGCGATCCCGAACAGCCACGCACGAGCGCTGCCGCGACGGGGATCGAACGCGTCGAAAGACCCGGCCGCCCTCACTATCGTCTCCGAGGTTAGATCCGCCACCTCCTGCGGCTCCCAGCACCGGCGCGCGAAATACGCCGCCACCAGGCCGACGTTCCTGCGATAGATCTCCTCGAACTCAGCAAACGCGTCGCCACGCAGGCTCTGCCGCTCGCTTACCTTCGTGGCCATCGGGGTGCTCATGCCTCCTAATTGCCGAGTCCGCTCCGATCTGTCACATCGACCCTCTCGCACGGACCGACCAGCGCCACCGGCGGCGACTCAGGACCAAGTCCCCACCGCTGCGTCGATGGCGCGAGATGTTACGCACCCCCGGTCAAGCCGATCGCGATCCGCCGAACGCTGGCGGCTGCAGCAGCTTCCCGAGAGCAGTCGATCGCGCCAGAGCGCGGCCCGGCTCGCGCCAATCGCCCGGTTCGGCCGCGTCGATCCGAGCACAGAGTGCTTGCTGCGCTGGTTGCGTGAGCTTCTGGATCGTCGCCGACCGGGGAGCTCAGGCGCCGGGCGTGCTTCCGGTCGGTCGGTTGCCGGCGGCAAACATGCGTACGGTGTTGGCGAGGCCCAGCGCGACCAGCACGCTCGAGATGATGCGGAGCCTCTTCTCGCCCGCGGGCGTGAGCGGCTTGGGAGGTGGATAGCCGAGCCGGGCGATGGTGGCCGACGTCCACCCGATCCACCACCCGCCACACACGAGTCGTAGGGTGCTCCAGGTCTGAGAATCCAGCCGGCGTCGCCCGAGCAGGAGGATGACCCCCCACACGCCGGCACAGCCGATGCTGTACCCCGTGTAGGTGTTGCGCTGTGTCCTCATCGTGACCCCGGCTTCTGAGAGCTCGATCCTCGCACGTTGATCGCGTCCGACGCCGCTGTGGAGCGAACGATACTCAGCTCCCAGTAGGCGAACGCGAAGTTTGCCGCCGCCGCCGCCAAGAACGCCATCGTCCACCCGTACGTCTTTGAGTCGTTCCGCCGAACGACGGCGTGACGACGCCAAGGCCGGTCAAGGCGATTCCACTGGCGATGCGCACGCCTGCCCAGGCACGGAAATAGCGGCACTCCCATGGTGAGATGATGAGTCGCATGCCGGACCGCGGGGGAGAAGTCCATCAGCCGCGCAGACCTTTCCGAGCCGTGCTAGTTGGTGCGTGCATCGGGATGTCTCGTGATGGCTACGGTGTGGAACACTCGATCGTAGATCAATATGATATCACTTTGATGGTCGATCGGCGAACCGCCCGTCGCAAGAGGGCCTCGGGTGAGCGATGACCGCTCGGATGGCCAATCCGCGCTCCCTGACCGCTTGGCTTCACTGCCGCAATGTCGCCGCCGCGACAGCCAGATCGAGACTGCTGGGTTGATCGAGTTCCGGCAGCTTCCTGACGGCGAGCACTTCGGGGCCTTCTGGGAGCTGAAGCCGCGGCTGGCGGATCGGAACTCCCGACCCGGTGGTCGCAAACCTGGAACGCGCTGGGGAGCCCGGAGGACACCGACCTCACCTGGTAGGCCGGCAAAGCCAGCTTCTTCTTCTCAGCTCGGTGAATGTGCTCGATGGTGGACTTCGGCGCACCCTGTGGCGCTGCATCGGCGACGACAGTCACGGTCGTCACCGAGGACGGCGTGAAGCCCGTCCGTCGCCAACGCGATCGTGTGGCTTGACGCGCGGCGGTTCAGATGCGATCGCCACCAGCCGCGACCTACTGCCGGCGCTGGATGAGCGCCGGCCGGGGTAGTCAGCGCGGACTGCGCAACAAATGACTCGGGCCTGCCTAACGGTTCAATTGAGGGTGGAGACCCGGAGACCGAGCTCGAGGTGAATCGCTCTGGTCGGAGAGGAGGCCGGGAGTCGCGTCGAGGCTGTGTCGCCGGACGCCTGTCAGGACCGAAACGCTCAGGGCGCTAGTGATAGACGCGGTCGTGCCCGATGTGTCGAATGAGTGACGCCGAGCACGCCGGAGACTTCGGAAGCTGTCTAAATCGACCGCTTCGCGGCTCTGCGAACACCTCAGGGGATGCTCTGAGCAGGTAGGTCAAGCGCTGCGATCTCGACGCCGCGCGACCGTCACCTCGCCGACGAGGCTCTCTGGTGTGGGGATTTCCACTCAGGGTCACGGCGCCGGCGAGGAGATATTCGGGGGCGGATACTGTGTGGAATAGTAGTTCTGGCTCTGGTTAGTTGTGTGTAGAACCCGATCCGGTGCGGTCGTAGGTCGAGCGGCATCGAGCCCGCGCGGAGGCCGTGCTGGTTCGCGCTACGCCCCGGCGGCGGCCGCGGCCCTCGAGTCGATGGCGCCCGTGATCGAGCGCAACCCGATCGACGCCGCGCTCAACACCCATAGCAATCCCGATCACTGCTCCCGAACTCCTGCAAGGCCTCCAGTCGGCCGAGCTGCCGCGCCGTCCAGCCCGTCCGGCTCAAACAGCCGCATTTGCAGGGCAGTAACGCCTTCGAAGGACCGCCCGTGACCCCCCCACTCAGCCTCGGGGCTCCATGGCAAGGAAGGGGTCGTCGGTTCGAGTCCGTCAGAGGGCTCTCGGGAATTACCTGCAAATGGCCATCCGGTCGGTCGGGATTGCCGCGCATCATGATCGACGCCCTGGCGGAACGTCGGCCATTAGCGCGTCGAACGCCTCGCCGTAGCGTAAGCGTGCCCTGCGCGTCAGCACTTGCGCCTAGAAGTGGAGGGTCGTGGTGGGGTCCTCGTCGCCAACGTGTCCTTTTACGTAAGGGGCGCGTGCGCCGCCTCGGGCATCAAACGTGGTGAACGTGCGCCGGAAGGAGTGGGCAGTGATCGAGGTGGGCAGAGGTGGCTCCCGCCGCTCGGCGCGCAGCGCGTTCGCCGCGCGGACGGTCGGCGCAGTGACCCTACGGTTGATGCGGAGGTCTCGGCGTGTACCCGGACACGCTCTGACCGATCCCGTTCTACGACGCCGCGAGCGCGTCGGACCAGCCAGGCACCTTGCCGTAGAAGCTGGAGATGAAGCTGTTGCCGTCGGCGACAACGGTCGCGTCGCGTTCGGTGGACAGGGTCTCCCAGTTGTCGCGGATCACCTCGGGTGTGACCTCTGGGTCGTAAAGGCCCGGAGACTCCGCTAGGAAGACGCGCGAGACGCGTCCGGCACCAGCGACAACGCACTCGCCGGAGAGCGTGCAGGACTCGTGCGCCAAGAACAGCACGGCGGCAGAGACCTGCTCCGGTGGCGCAAGCCGCTGGCGAACAGCGACCTGGGCTGGGCTGAGCCGGTCCGCCATGCGCGTAAAGGCGAACGGGGCCAGCGCGTTGATGCGGATCCCGTGTGGCTCACCGAGCGGCGCCAGTACTCGAGCAAGGCCGAACGTTGCGGCCTTTCCCACAGCGTAGGAAAGCCCCGCACCGCCGCCAAACGCCGCCGCTGAGGTGCAGATCACGATGCGGCCGGACCGTTGCTGCACGAGGTGCGGCCAGGCAGCCCGGCATACGTTGAAGTGGCCACAGGGGTCGACCGTGAGGATGCGCTGAAGCTCAGGCAGATCCGAATCGGGGAGGAAGGTGGTGGACAAGATCCCCGCGTTGTTGACGACGATGTCGATAGCGCCGAAGGCCTCGACCGCTAGCGAGATGATTGCCTGCGCCCCTTCGGGAGTGGCGATGGTCGCCGTGCTCGAGACGGCTTGCCCGCCGGCCGCGCTGATCTCGTCAACGACCTGCTGGGCGACCCTGCCGTCGGCCCCTTCGCCGGTGAGAGAGGTGCCGAGGTCGTTGACGACGACGTTTGCGCCGCGATCAGCCAGGGCGAGGGCGAACGCACGGCCGAGTCCGCGACCCGCACCGGTGACGACGGCAGTGCGCCCGGTGAAACCCATCCGATCATCCATCCTGCTCTCTCCAATCTTGCTTTCCAGATCCGAACCGCCTCGTGGGAGCGCTTCTGGCTTGTACGAGTGCCCAGGAAGTATCCGACGACCGCTACTTCAATGGCCTAGTAAAGTATGCGCATATTAGGACTATAAACTAGCGAAAGTGTGCAGGGGAGGCTGGTCCGAGAGCGCGGCCAGCGGTACGGGTGGACGGCTGGTTGGAAGGTCGATGATGCGGCCCTCGGTTCTCGGGGTGTTGAAGTCGCGGGCAATCCAAGCGCCCGTTCAGGACAGGGACAGCGATGCTTTCATGCGCATAGTAGTAATATCTCGAAGACGATGCTGGCGGCCAGCGCGACGCGCTGTGCATTGGCTCAAACGCTGGCGTGACTGCAAGGATCACTCGTGAGCGCGCCTTATACAGATCACTTCGTTGACGCCCACGGTGTTCGCCTGCACTACACCGACTGGAATCGCAATGTCGAGCGGGCGATGATGCTCGTACACGGTTTGCAGGTTCAGGCTCACACGTGGGATCCGATCGCGGGGGATCTGGCGCGCGAGGCGCACATCGTGTGTCCCGACCTCCGAGGGCACGGGCTCAGTGGCTGGCCCGAGGAGGGGTACCTTCTCGACAGTTTCGTGGATGATCTGGGAGAGATCGCCGAGGATGCGGAACTGGAGGCCTTCGATCTCGTTGGTCACTCGCTCGGAGCGCGTATCGCCATCGCGTTCGCGGCAGCGCACCCAGAGGCTGTCAGGCGACTCGTGCTGTCCGACACGGGGCCGGAGCTGCCGCCGAAGGCGAACTTGTTCACGAAGAAGATCGTTGGATCCATCGGCGGCGACGTCCGCGGTTTTGCGAATGCCGAGCAGGCGTACGCCTACTACCGCGAGCGCCATCCCGAGTGGCAGGAGCGCTTCATCGACCTGCACGTCGAGCATCAAGTCCGGCGCAATTGGGCGGGTAAGCTCGTCTTTCGCTCGGATCCCGACCTGTTCTGGCTGCTCGGATCCGCCGGAAGCCGCGACGATGCGCGACTCTGGGACGCGCTCAGTCAATGCACGATGCCGACCCTGGTCATGTGGGGTGAGCGCAGCGACTTCTTCACCGGAGCGATCGCGCGACGGATGATGGACCTGCTTCCCGACGGCCGCTTGGTCCGCACCGACACCGGGCACTACATACCCCGCGAGAGGCCCGACATCTTTATCGACCACGTGCGCCGCTTCGTCGGGCTGAGCACGGATGCGGGCGCCTCTGCCGACGTCTGACCAGTTCCGAATTTGGGCCACCGGGTCCCGGGAGCGGCGTATGTCCTGTGTCGTCAGCATCACGCCGAACGGTATCCGCGCCCACGAACTGTCGTGGATTGTCGCGAGCCGCGTGCCGCTGAGGTTGCGCGCCCAGGCTCGGCGAGCCTGACCGATCAGTGACACGTCCACGACGTGGCGGTAGACGTGCTCGGCCGATGAACGATCGATGGCGATGCCTGCGATAGCGGCAGCCCGCTACACGCGCCTGCTTTACTGGCTCGGACGCTACCGGCTGGGGTTACGCGACCACCACCTCCAACACGGCCAGTCAGGCGCTGATGCCTTTCGCGTGGGATGGGCCCTGTGTCGTGACGTCCGGCTGTCGCGTCGCCAATCTGGTTTGACTGTGCCCGTGGAGAGTCGTGGCATCACGACACCTTCTCTGTGGGCCTTGTAAGCCAACGTGTCGGACGGCGAAGGCAGTGACTCGTCCGTCGGTGAGTCACTCGACAGATCAGGCTTCAGGATCGATCGTTCCGCGCGACTAGCGGACGCAGGACCGAGCCCGCTCCCATCCGACCTGGAGAATACGGATCGCGGGCGCGGGGCTACCATCAGACCGTCACCCGACGGCGTCGGACAAACTCGGGTGCGGCGACGAACGCCAGCTGTGTGGTCGCGAACGAGCTTGCCGATCGCCTGGCTCGTGCCGGGCAGGCAGCGCCGCGGCGCTGTCGCTTTCGTAGACCGAGCGGGGAGCCTGCTCCGGCCCTCCGATCTCTTTCCGGATGGACGGGTTCCAGGACGGTCGGCCGTCGTGATCGACCCGCGCTGCGAGGCTGCCCGAAGTCGTCGACAGGGGGCACGTGGTCAATGTCGAGGCTGGCAAACGCTCGCGCAGGGGAGCAAGCGCGCTGCTACTGGCGAATACAGGTTCGGCCGGGTTAGTCGGGGAGGGGTCGGTGGGGCGGGGTGGCGCGGCGAACGACTCCATCGATCAAGGCGGCGCAGCGCTCGGGGTCGTCGAGGAACGGCGCGTGGCGACCGGCAATGATCTCGAGGCGCGCGTCGGGTATGAGCGCGCACGCGCGCCGACCGATCTCCGGGCTGCCGTAGGGGTCCTCGTCGCCCCAGATCATCAGCACGGGGACCGTGAGCCGCCGCAGCTCTGGCTCTGAGAGGAAGTTCTCCGGCCGGGGTCGGCCCAGGCGCATGGCGAGCTGCATGTGGGTAAGCATCGCCGTACGGAAGCCGGGCTGACGCATCCCCTCGTGGACCACTTCGAAGAACCCCTCGGGCGCTTGCTCGGCAGCGCGAGGGCCGATGACGCCGCGGGCGAGCGACCGGCGGGTTGTCGCGACGTTCGGTGATCGGATCCGCACGACGAGCTGGCGCAAGCCGGGCGTCGAGAGCGCGGTAAAGAAAGAATCGCCGTGCATACCGGGCAGCGCGACGGCTGGGACTCCGAGCGACGCGACGGCGGCGACGCGATCCGGCGCGTCGAGGGCTAGGCACAGCGCCCACATTCCGCCGAGCGAGGTACCGACGATCGGTGCCCGCTCAAGACCAAGCGCGTCAAGGAGTGAAGTGAGCTGAGCGACCGCGTGTGAGCGGAGTGGGCGGCCCCCATAGTCGAAGGCGTCACTTAGTCCGAATCCGGGCAGGTCGACCGCGATCAGCCGATGGGCTCCGAGATGAGGCATCAACGGCCCCCATGTCGAGGCGCTCATGCCGCTACCGTGCGTGAGGACGAGCGGTGGGCCGTTGCCCGCCTCGAGAACGCGAACAGCAACCGGCGGGTCTGCTAGACGCACATGCCGGCTCGTGACCTGCACACCACACGCCGTGAACAGCCGGCGCTCAGCTTGCTCGAACGCCAGTGTGGGGTGATCGCTTACGTGTCGGCGCATCGCTTGGTCCCTTTCGCGTCGGTCTGGGTCGGTGAAATGATCCCGGACGGTGGGGCGCTTCAGTTTCGCGCATCGGATCGGCCGCAAGCAGGACCGGCTGCTTGACCGTGTCGGGGACCGATCGGCCGACGGCTTGCCCCCGGCGTCTATATTCGAGGCTCGGGAACCGACTCGGGGTGCAGTCGCTAGCTTGGCTGCCGCTCCCCGGACATAGCGGCCAGGCCGAGGTGCGGTAGCGACGTCTCTCCGGGGTGTGACCCAAAGGCGTCCGGGGACCCTAACCGCTCTATGCCTGCACGGCCGCGAGGCCGCGGAGCAGTCGCGCGGCGCCGGCCCGGCTGCCGAGGCCGGCCTCGCCGGATCGCTCGCCCGCTCCGCGCCGATCGTCAGGGCAATCCAGTCACCGACGTCGTGGTCCAGGACGCGCTGGCGGCGGCCTTGCCCTGCAGCACTCGACGCCGGTTGATCTGCGCCGTCAGCGCTTCGCCGGTTTGCGCGTTGACAAACCACCAGCGCCCGGCGGCAGAGCGCACCTGCCGCCACTGTTCGCGCTTGGCACCCGGCCGGCAGCGGTTGGTGATCACGGCGGGTGACGCGCGGCTGACCTCGAGGCAGAGCCCGGTGCGTGCGTTGATCAGGTTGATGCGCGCACCTGTCCCAGCGTCAGCGACCGTCCAATACTGCAGCGCGGTGCCAGCGGGTCGGCGCAGGAACACGCGCCGGCCTGCCAGCGTCGGGGCCGTCAACCGCAAGCTGCTCGCTCGCTCGGGCGCGATCGTCACCAGCCGTGACTGCTGTTGCACGCGACCACCGAGTGCCCCCGTGGTGCCGAACTGCTGATCTGCACCGCTATAGCTTGGCGCCTGGAGGCCTTGCTGCAGCGCCACGCGATAGTGATAGGTGGTTCCCGGCGTCAGGCCCGATAGCCGGATTGATTGATCAGTGCCCCCCTTGTCGAGCAAGTCCACGGAGACTCGGGCGGTCTGGTGATCGTACACCGCCGGCTTGGTGCCATACTGCACATAGTAGGAGTAGTCCTGGCCGTTGACGAAGAGGCCGCGAGCGAACGTGACGTGGATCACCGCGCCGCTCGGGCCAATGTCGCTCACCGTGGGCGTGCTAATCGTTGCATTGGCATCGGGATAAAGCGACTGACACTCGAGTGACACCTTGAAGGCATAGTTACCTCCGATATGCAGGCTCGTGACTTCGAAGCCGACCGAAGTGGTGCTAGCGCCGGAGACCGCAGTCTCGACCCGCACGGTCACGCCCGAAGTGCTGTCGTTGCGATACGCCCACCGGTAACCCGGAACGTCCGGCCCCTCAGGCACGTTATAGGGATAAAGTGTTGCCTGTCCGGACGGCGTAAAACTCTTGCACGACACCACCTGGGTATAGGTCAAGGTCGGATCCTTCAGATCCTTGTCGAAGTTGAACCATTGGCTTTGGTCGGGCCTCGGGACCGGCCACGAAGTGATCGCTGACGCTGATCCCGCCCCGACGCTTAGCACGATCACAGCAACCAGCACCACCGCCACTATCCCTCGCCTCGCGGCTCGAGAACGCAACCCCGACTCCTCTCATCCGCTCATCTACCCCGCCACTTCATGGTACCTCTCGGGTCCGGTATACGCGTCGGGCTCGCCCATCCACGCCGCAATCAGTGCAACGTTCATCCATCGACCGGGTCCTCTGGGCGGCCTCCGCCGCGCTCAAACGACGTGGCGCTCTACCTCGCCAAGAAGAACAGGGACGAAGCGGGCAAGGGAACGGACGAAGTCGCCGGGGTTCCTGACCGGGCTCAGCGCAGCGCTGAGGGATCGGCTTGGGCGCGCCGCGCCGAAATCTAACTCCCCAGCGAGAGACGCCGCGGCGGCCGCGATCGAGCGCCGCCGCCGAGGTGCTCGACCGCACTGCTCTAGTGCTCGCGTGCAGACGCGCCATCCACCCTCGTCCTCGGGCAGATCGGCGGCGTCCGCAACGCCCCCGCCGGACCGGGAGAGCTGATCGATGCGCGCGACCCCCGATGGCCGCCTCCGTCCGGTCAGCCTGATTGAGTCGGCGACCTCCCGATAGCGGCAAGCGAAGCCTCAGTTTGGAGCGGTGATCAGCGCGACGGCTGCGGCGACGAGTTCGGCGTTGTCTGTCGCGTTGCTGCCGTCGGGAAGCACGAGCGTGTCTTCCAGTCCGACGCGGACGTCGATACTGGCCGCCGCGGCCGCCGAGATGACCTCCCAGGTCCGCGGTCCATAACCGTGCCAGAGTTGCGCGACGGCCGGGGGGATCAGTTCCGCGATCGCGCGGGCATCCTGCGCGCCGGCGTCGACCTCGATCAGGGCTCGCAGGATCTGATGAGCGAACGGGCTGCGTCGGAGCTCGTCGGCGTCAGCCGGGACGGCCAGTCCCGCCTCGATCCCGATACCCGCGTGCAGCGCAGCGCGAGCGATGCCCATCCAGCCGAGCTCGGAGACATTCACCGAGACGAAGTCTGGTCGTTGCCGCCAGTCGGCGAGTGCGGCCGCGCGGGCGAACGGATCGGCGTTGATCTCGGCCGATGTTGAGACGCCGATCGCCAGCCGCGGAACGGCGGCGCGGATCGCTGCCACCGCGGCGTCGCACGCCTTGGCGTCCATGGTCTGGACTCCGTTTCGATCGGTCGGGTGGACGTGCACGGCAAACGCCCCAGCGGCCCGAACCGCGATCGCGTCGGCGGCGAGCTCCGCCGGCGATAGCGGCACGCGGGGATGCTCGGCCCGGGTCCGCCCCCCGTTCAGACACGCCATCACCGCCATCGCAGCCGCCCGCGTCCAACTTCTGCCGGTCGGCGAGCCCATCTCGGCGCCGCGAGGAGGATGAGCATCGCTGGAAGTTTGACGACTGGCACGTGCAACGACATTGACGCCGATCAAACCGCCGGCCGCGCAGCAGCGCCACCCGGGCTCGACCCCACTCCGCACAAGCACGCGTTCGATCGTGCGCGTCACGATCCCTGCTTCCGGCGGCCGGTGACGCCGATGGCGGGGCTTACGGCATGCCAGCCCGCACAGACACATTGTCTTGACTGGAGGCTTGCCTTCCACCTTCCTATCCGCGTCGCCCATTTAGTTCACGAGGTTCGCGCCGTGAAGTGTCGCGCGGCTCACTCCACGCACTTGCTATTGACAAGCGAGCTTGTTTTTTGCAAGCATTGAGGCCACCGGATCAAATCACCAAGGGAGCAACCGTCATGCCTACGAACATCTTCGTGAGCTACCCGAGCGTCGACCTCGAGCGCAGCAAGGCCTTCTACACCGCACTCGGCGCGAGCATCAATCCGCTCTTCACCGACGAGAACGCCGCCTGCCTGGCGTGGGACGAGAACATCTACTTCATGGTGCTCAAGCGCGAATTCTTTGCGACCTTCACCTACAAGCAGGTGGCCGACCCGGCAACCACCGCGCAGGTCCAGAGCGCGTTCACCCGCGACTCCAGGGCGGACGTGGATGCGACGATCGAGGCGGGCCTGGCGGCCGGAGGCACCGAGCACGGAGCGGCCCAGGACCTCGGCTTCATGTACAGCCGTGACTTGGAGGACCCTGACGGCAACGTCGTGTCGTTCCTTTGGATGGCGGCGCAGGCTGCAGAACAAGGCCCGGAGGCATTTCTGGCCCAGCAGGCCCAGGCCTGAGTGACCGCCCGCAGCTACGGGCAGTACTGCGGGGTCACCACTGCCGTCGAACTGGTGGCGGAACGGTGGGCCCTGCTCATCATCCGCGACCTGCTCGTCGGTCCGCGTCGTTACACCGACCTGAAGCACGGCCTGCCCAAGATTCCGACGAACATCCTCTCCGCACGCCTGAAGGAGTTACAGGACGGCGGGGTGATCCGCCGAGTCCCACTGGCACGCTGCGGACTCGTCTATGAGCTCACCGAATACGGGCGCGAACTCGAGCCCATCGTGCTCGCACTCGGCCGGTGGGGATCCCGGTCGATGGGCGAACCCAAGGATGACGACATCGTCACCGCCGACTCGCTGACGATGGCCCTCCGAACCGCTTTCAGGCGAGAGCTCGCCTCAGGGTCCCTGGACTTCCAGATCCAGGTCGGTGCCGTCGAGTTGCGTGCCCAGGTCAACGATGACGAACTGAAGGTGGTGCAGATCGCTCCCCCGGCACCGCCGGTCGGAGGCTCGCTGCCCAGCGGCCAGCCTGAATTGCGGTTCGTCACGGGCCCCGGCATCCGCCATCTGATCGCGGGCAGGCTGACCCCTGCCCTGGCCGTGGAACAAAAGGTGGTCACCATCCTGAACGGCAACCTGAAACTGCTCGAGCGATTCACGGAACTCTTCCGGATCGAGGCATGACCGCGCTCCGCGGACACCACCGACCATCCCCCAAGACGAGGAGCCGGTGCTAACTCGATTGGTTTTCGCCTGCGCGTTAGGCGTGCTTCGGCTGTCCGGCGATCGACCCGACACGGCTGAATACGCTGTCGTCTGTAGCGTTGAATCGAACACGCGTTCGCTACAATATGTACATGCGCGAAGAAGACGTCATGCGAGCTACCGACATCGGGATGGTGCCGCTCGGCTACGGACGGTTCGTACGAGCTGACCAGATCGTGGCTGTGCTGCCGATCGAGGAAGGGCGTGGGCGCGGACGGCGAACACACGTCCATGTCGCGGGGCTCGCAGTGCCGATCGTGGCCTCACGCTCCGAGGGCGCGATCCTCGCGGACATGAAGGCCGCAAGCGGCGCGGGACCACGCGCACCGGGCTCGGATGACCGTCGCTCGCCACGGGCCGGGCAAGACGTAAGTGCAGCGCCTCATCGCCGAAGTCGCCTGGGCTTCGGCGCCCGCCGGGCCGACCGTTAAGGCGATCGCCGTGGTGCCTCGGGCGCTGTCGCGATGTCTTGCTAGCAGTCGGCGTTAGTTGGCCTCGTCCGGCACGTGCCGTCGGCTCCAGAAAGGAGCCTCGGGCCAGCGCTGCTCCAGGCCGTAGTACCCGGCTCGCAGCCGCAGATGGGCATCGAGCAAGCTTGCGTAGTCGGTGCCGTAACGAGTGAGCGGCTCAGGATCGCAGCGAGTCAGGATCGCGGCCAGCGCGCGGCCGGCGCGGCGACCCATGACGAGCGCGGTGAGTATCCCCTGGGAGGACAGCGGGTCGAAGGAGACCGCCGCATCGCCGGTGGCGAGCCACCCCGGTCCGGACAGATGGTCCAGGTAGGCGACGCTCGCGTCGACGATCCGGGCGCTGGCATTCAGGGCGCAACCGCTGCTCGCGAGCGTCTGACTGAGTGAGGGCGCCTGCGCGATTCGGCGCCGCCAGTCGCTGGGCGCGCGAGCCTCGCGACCCGGCATCAGGTCCGCGTCGGTCATGTACGCGAGCACCCGACCGCGAGGTACCGGCGTCGAGTACCACCACCCAGGGGCGACCGCCTCAACGAGTGTGGTCGCGTCGTGGTCGCTTTCCGCAGTGCTCGGCAGTAGCCAATGGACCGCCACGAGCCGGTCGAGGCGACGGCGGCGCGCGCCCCGGGCACGGGCAATTGTGGCCGCCCGCCCGGTGGCATCGACGATTGCCCGGGCGCGGATCTCGGCTCCGCCATGCCCGAGCCCGACGCTCCAGTGATCCCGTTTCCACGCCGGGAGCGCGACGCGGGTCCCCGTCCGCACGGCGACGCCCTGCCCCCGGACCGCGTCGAGCACCGATGTGTCCATCGCGGCGCGATCGATGTGCCACCCGTGGCCGAACGGATTGTCGATGAACTCGGCCGTATCGATCCCGGCGCCGCCCCAGACGCTCCGATTTGCGAAGGCAGGCCGGTGCTGCTCGCGGCGGAACCCCGTCGGGCCGAACAAGGCGTCCAGCTCGGCCTCGGTGCCGGGTGGCAGGCTCTCCCCCAGAGGCTGCGGCCAGCGCGGCGCGCTCGCCACCAGTTCGACCTCGAGCCCGTCGAGATGCAACGCCGCGGCCGCGGCGGCTCCGGCCGGACCACCCCCGACCACGAGCACGTCGCAGGTGCTGTGAGCAGGCCCCGGCCGCGCCTCAGTTGGCCTGCGACTTTGGGTACTGCGGTACCCAGAGGTCGGCGCCGTACTCGTGCTTGGGCTCAGATGCGAACTCGACATAGGACTCGACCTTGAACGTCTGGGGAAACTGCCCGTCGCCTGGCCCCGGTCGCTCCGCGACCATCCCGAGCTTGGGCCATTCCTGAACCATCAGCTCGAGCGTCGGGGGCCGGGTCGGGCGCGCTATGAACCGCTCCCAGTCGCGCCGCTGCCGGAAGGCGGCAAGCCGCTCGGAGATCGGCCGATCGCGCTCCATCACGATCTCATAGTTGGCCTGGCTCAATACTTGGGTCGGGATCCGGGCCGGCCAGAAGGTCGGCGACACCGTCGATACAGATCGCTGATAGCCGGAGCGGCAGCTCGCGCCGTCGGCGTGCCAGGGAACGCCCATCCAGCAGGTCAAGTCGCCCGGTGCCACACCGTGCACCGGGCCGTCGCTCGAGAACACGATCTGGGTGGTGAGCTCATTGCCGTAGTCGGGTAGCTCGGAGGTCGTCCCGCGTATTCGCAGCCGGAAGGGCTCCTGCCACATCGTGTCCACCCGCAGCGTCCACGGGACCTCGATCCCGGGATGAAACGCGCCGCCGAGGACCGAATCGAGGGCGGCCCGGTCGAGCGTTTCGGGACGCAGCTGGAGCGGAACTTCATCGAGCGAGGCGGCAACCTCCTCCGCGCCCACATCCTCGGTGAAATCACCCGCCGCCCATGCCCCGAGTTTCCTGTATTGCAGCGGAGTGACCGCGAACCACTGTCGGTTGCTCTTTACGGGAAAGCCGACGTGATCGCCGTATAACTCCGGTACCGCGTTCGGCTGGGCCTGACTGAAGGACGGGTTGCGAAACGTCTCGAACACCTTGCTCCGGAAGGCGGCGTTGCCGGGCGAGGCATCCGCCAGCCGTGCCACCATGCCGTCGCCGAGCCAGTACCCGCTGCTACCGAAACCGTTCGAGGCGAAGAACGCCGCGCTGACCCACTGGAGATCGACTAGGCGGGCGAAGATCGGCAGGATGTCGGCCGCGAAGGTGACCGGCCCGGCGTCGACCATGCCGGCGTCGACCAGCGCCGAGCGCGCGGCATCGTACGCCGTCACCAGCCCGGTCGCGATCGCCGGCGCGTAGTTGGGCGGGGTCGCGACGACCCACGCCGGGTCCGCCCGAAGCACGCGATCGCCGATCCGCACGGTCGCGCTCACGGCGCCATCGCACACGTCGTCGGTCCACCCCGGATTCTCGGCGAAGCTTCCTAACGGTGTCGAGTCCGGCGAGTAGCCGCGGCCTTGGGCGGGCAAGAACACGAGCCGCCCGGCGCCGTCGGTCATCAGCTCGCCGAGCGGGACCGGCTCGCCCAGGAACGAGCCGCCGTCGAGCGCCACAGGCCCCGCTCCAACGCCGCTGATCGACCGTCCCGGCGGAGCCACGGCGAGCCGCTCCCGCGCCGACCCCTTCACGTTCCCGTTGCGACGCGCGGCCGGCGTGGCGCCCGGTATGTCGAACGCCGTGTCGAACTCATACCACGCGGCCTTGCTGTTGGCCACCTGTACACGCCAGGTCAGCTCGCCCTCGCGTGCCGTCACCTCGCGAACAACCCGGCCGTGGCGGTCAAACCCGAACACACGGAAGCGGGCCGCCTGGCGCGCCACCGCTCCCTGGGAATCCTTGAAGCCGCCGCTGGCGCGGGGCAGCGCGCCCGGCACCTCGGGACCGAAAAAGAAGCTCTCACGACTATTACCGACCCGCCCGACTCCGACCGCGGGATGGATCGCGACCCTCACAATCGACGTGTCGGCGCTCGACGAGCCGCACCCGGCGATCCCGCCCGCTGCCAACGCGCCGCCCACCGCCGCGCCCGCTCGCAGGAACTCACGCCTCGTAGTGAGCCACGCCGCATCCGGCATACGCCGGAAGCCTAACGCGCTCTCGCCGCAGCGCCGCGCAGCCTCATCACTCGCCGTCAGGCCAAGGTTCGGTCCTAGCCGTATCTCCGGCGCTTGAAACCGGTCGCGAACCGGATGGCCTCGGCGGTCGTAATCCCCGCCAGAACGTCACGACTCTCAGAACGGGGGCCTCAGTGAGAACGGCTGGATCGAAGATCATCGTGTTGGGTGCAGGTATATGTGGACTGGTCGCGGGGATACTGCTTCGCCGGGACGGGCACGAGGTGATGATTCTGGAGCGCGACTCGGAGGCGGCTCCGCGCTCACCGGGTCATGCATGGCACTGGACCCGCGATGGCGTGATCCAGTTCCGGCAGCCGCATTTCCTGCAGCCACGCGGCCGCATCGTGCTCCAGGAGGAGCTCCCGGATGTGCTGGCCACGCTCGAAGCGGCCGGCGGGCTCCGGTTCGATCTCTTGGATCTGATGCCGCCCCTGATCACCGATCGAACACGGCGTGACGGAGACGAGCGCTTCAAGACGGTCACGGCGCGCCGGGCGGTGCTCGAGCAAGTCCTGGCCTGTGCGTCCGATGCCGAGCCGGGACTCGACGTTCGTCGCGGCGTTTCCGTGCACGAGCTTCTGACACGCACTCTCAAAGGCATTCCGCACGTCATCGGCGTGCGAACCGGCTCCGGCGAGCAGTTCCAGGCCGATTTGGTGGTGGATGCGATGGGCCGGCGCTCGCAGCTTCCCCGCTGGCTCCAGGCGGCAGGCGCCGTTCCGATTGATGAGGAGATCGAGGACGCCGGCTTCATCTATTACACGCGCTACTTCCGCTCCCGGACCGGCGCGCTACCGCAGTTCAGGGCTCCACTCCTCACACCGGTCGGGACGTTCTCGGTACTCACGATCCCATGCGATGATGCGATGTGGTCGGTGACGCTCTGCGTATCCGCCGGGGATCAGCCGCTCAAACGCCTGCGCTACCCCGATCCGTGGACCGCACTGGTGGCCGCCTGCCCGCAGCATGCGCACTGGCTCGACGGCGATCCGATCACCGGCGTGCTACCGATGGGCGGACTGTTCGACCGTTGCCGGCGCTTCTGGGTAGGTGGTCGGCCGGTGGCTAGTGGCATCGTCGCGGTGGGCGACGCCTGCGTCTGCACCAATCCAACGAATGGCCGGGGAATGTCCCTTGGCCTGATGCACGTTCAGCAACTGCGTGACGTCGTCCGGGCACATATGGACGACCCGCACGAGCTCGCCGAGGTATGGGAGGCTGTCAGTGACGCCGAGCTGACGCCGTGGTATCGAGACAACCTCGAAGAGGACCGCCTGCGGCTGCGTGAAATGGAGGCGCTTCGTCGTGGACTCGAGCCCGAGGCGCCAAGGACCCGGTCAGCGCTGCTCCGGCAGGCGCTGCTCGCGGTCGTTCCGCACGATCCTGATGTATTTCGGACATACCTGTCCTCGCGCAGCTGTTTGACCCCACTGCGTCAGGCGTTGGCAGAGCCAGAGGTTGCCCAGCAGGTCCTCCGGATCGCTCGCCACCACGAATGTCCGCCCCCAGCAGGCCCAACCCGTGCTCAACTGCTACGGCTCCTGGATGATCTCCCCATGGCAGCATGACGAACGCGGAGCGGGCTGGACCTAGAATCCGTGGTGAGATCCGAGGGACCGGGGTTGACTGAATACGTTCTCTCACAGCAGCGCTCCCCTGCTGTTGAGCGAGCTCGGTTGAGGTTGCTTGAGGAGTACCACGATCCGCTGAGCAGCGGTCAGTTGGACGCGATTGGCGTGGGCGAGGGCTAGCGGTGTCTGGATGCTGGCGCCGGCGGGGGCTGTCAGGGGCGGCGTTGACATCGCCTCGGATGAAAGCGCCCAGGGGGCGGATTTAATCCGTAGTCGTGTGTTGGCGATCCCGTCGGTCGAGCGCGACCGCGAACACCGTCCCGAACATCACGTTGTCCGCAAGCTGCGGTAACAGCGGTAGACGGCGTATCGCCGGAAACGACCTTCCGATCACGCCGACGTTGACGACGCCGATCACCAATCCGGCCGCGGCGCCCCACTCGGTGGAATGATCAGGCGGGAGCGTCCGCGCCAACGTCTCGCCGCACAGGATGGAAATCGCGAGGTGGACGACCAGGCCCCGTCTGAATCCCGGCCGGCCCGGCGGAACCAGCGTGCCAACAGCACACGTCGTGTCGTAGACGTAACCGGCGGCGGACCGTAGGCTGCGTCGCTTGATTGCGGCGTGGAGCGTCGAGGGCAGCCCGCTGAACGTCGCGGCGAGCAGGGTGGCCTCGATGACTCGTCGGCGGCCGCGGCCCATGCGCACAAACATACGCCCCCGACATGCGCGATGGTCGCTCGCTGACATCGCCAGCCGAGACTCGTGAGCACCCGCGGGATGTAGGTCGGCCACGGCGTTCGGGTGCATGATCGTGGGCGGCGCGAAGCCTCCCGCTGAACACGGCGGCGGCTTCATGCGAGGCTATGCCCGGGGTCGGGGTACAGAGGCGGAGGGGGAGAGCGATGGTGTCTATGCGGGCCCGGCGGAGCATCGAGGTCGCGCCGGGGTTCGAGGCAAACGCTAATGACGGGAGTGTCGCGATCTCCGGACACCTATCAAGGGGGCAAGGGAACATAAGGAGAGAACGTAGCCCCCGGGCGCGTACAGTGGCCGGCTTGCTGATCGCTGCGCTTTTGGCGGTGGCATGGGCCGGCTGCGGGAGCGCCTCCCATACCAGCACGCCCGGACTCGCGCTCAGCGCCTACCTCGTGCACGGTGACGAGGAGACTGGCTTGCAGCTGACAGGGTCCCCTGCGACGAGTAAGACGCCGGCGCAGTGGACCGCCGACATTTCCAACGGGCAGGCCGAGGAGTCACGTCTGAAGGCTGAGGGCTTTCACAGTGCCGTCTCTGTTCAGACTGGCTATGCCCAGGGCCAGGGCGTCTCACGGGTCATGGAGCTGAGGTCAACCCGGGACGCCGAGCAGGAGCAGAGGGCAGAACTGGAGAGCTTCGTGCATGTTGGGGGCCCGGTCGGGCGCTTTGCGGTCCGGGGCGTGCCTACGGCCGACGGCTTTACGCACCCTGGCCCGAGCCCGCAAGACGCTAACGCGGTGTTTCGTGAGGGCCGGTGCCTGTTGCTCGTTGGCGACCAGGAATCGGCTGCTGACTACCGCGCGCCGGTGATCGCCGCCGTGCGGGCGATCTGGACGCGCACCGAGGCTAAGAATGGAGCGTGCACGCGAGCGCACGCTTGAAGGTCGTCGACCGCATGGCGCGGTACCCCGGCGGACTCGATGACTTGGTGGATGAGCTCCCAGCATGTCGTCAGTGTGTTGCACTGAGGCCAGGATCGCGGAGGTGGGTTGCGAAGCGGCTCTTGGATCACAAGCCAGCCGCCGGAGTGCAGCAGCTCCGCGCTTCGCCGGAGGGTGTGGGTCGGATCTGGTTGGTGGATCAGAAAGCATCGCGTGAAAGCGAGATCGAACCGACGGCCGCTTAGTCCTTCTGTGGTTCGGGCGTTGAGGTCACCTGTGAGCAATTCGACGTTGTCAAGACTCAGTGTGGAATTGACCGACCGCGCCTTGTTCAGGCTTGCGCTGCTGAGATCGATGCCCACGACGCGACCTTGCGGTCCGGCGATCTCGGAGAGCACGGTGAGCCCGCCGATCGGCCCGCAACCGCAGTCGATGGCGATCCAACCGTCCTGGGCGCCGACTCTGCCCTATAGGAGAACTCGACGGCGCCGCGGTCGACGTGAGCGCCAATTGTCCACGCTCCGGTTCCCGTCGTCGTCAGCCGCGCGAGGACGCGCGTACGGCTCATGCGAATCGCAGGCGCAGCGCGGAGCGGCGGCGGCGACGGCGACGGCGACCGGCCAGCGCCGTCGCGGTGCGTCGCAACAGCTCGACCGCGTCGGACGTGAGGACGAACGGATTGGCGACCACTCGTCCGTCGTCCAGCGACACAGCCGCCACGACGTCAGCGTCGATCGTCGCGACCAGAACCTCGCCGCCGAGCTCAGGCGCATCGTCCAGCTCGGCGAGGCGCCGCAGCGTCCCGGCCTCGTCGGGGTGGGCAAACCGCACCACCGCAGCGGGTCTCGGGCTGCCCGCCGCGGCCTTGCTGCGCCTGCGCCGCCGGCCACGTCGCCCGGCTCCGCGCCCGTTTGCCGCCCGGTGAAGGTCCGCGATGTGCTCGCGGGCAACCAATGCATTCAATGACGTTGCCATGATCGTGCTCCTCATACTCGACTAAGCTGATCATGGCCCTAAGACCCGGCGCTGCCATCGGGCATGTGCAGCGACTTTCGGAGCTGCACCCCTTACCCGAGGGACGGTCGGACCTTAGAGCGTTGAACAGAACGACCCGCGATCCACGCGTGCCGGGTCGCCTAGCTCCGTAGGCAAGAGTCCGTCGGTCAGCGCGCGGGATCAGGGGAGTTGTATTCCCAGGTATCTAACGCGCTTACGGCATCGCCCTGTTCGTAGACGACCGCGTTCACTATCGACTGGTTGGGACAACACGGCACGACTGCCGCCAACAGTCGTTCACGCTCTAAAACCATCCCGCCAGGAGAGCCGCTGCCCAACAGGCGATAAAACGCGCTCATGCTGCGGTGCATCGCCCCGGGTAGAGCGTTCACGACGATCCAGCCTTAACGATCCGTAGCTTGCCTCGAGCCGCCCTTGGGCTCAGGCCCAAAGGCAGCCGCGTGGCGCCGGGTCCGGTCCCGTCAGGGCGATTCGGCGTGGGAGCCAGCGGCAGGGTTGGCGGCTGCCCAACGACTCTCTCAGAGCTTGGTCGCGAACTGAGCGTAGAGGGATGGTGGTTCGCGCTCATGCGGCTAGACTCGGGTTCTCGTGCCGGGGCCTCAAGCTCGGCGAAGTAGTGCCGGCGTTCGTGTTTGTTGCTCATGCACTCCCGCGTTTCGCAGCACATGAGCTCCCGGAGGGAATACATGGCGACAGGTACTGTGAAGTGGTTCAGCGATCAGAAGGGCTACGGGTTCATCCAGCCTGATGACTCGGGCAAAGACCTGTTCGTGCATCAGAGCGCGATTCAGGGCGGTGGCTTCAGGTCGCTGGCAGAGGGCGCCAAGGTGAGCTACGACATCGAACAGGGCGCGAAGGGCCCGGCGGCAGTCAACGTCCGGGTGATCCAGTAGTTCGGACGACATGGCTTCAGGCGGCCGGAAGAAGACGACGTTTGCGAAGCTCGCCCGTGAGAGTCGGCTTCGCGAACGCCGGCTGGAGAAGCAGGCGAAGAAGGACGCGCGGAAGCGGGCGGCTGAGAGCCCGCCGACGAAGCTCGCGGACACGCCGGCTGACGAGGAGACGTGAAGGATCGCGGTTGTCGCGGTCCGCGAGCTCGAACGCGAGGAGCTGATCGCGCGGATCCGGACCTGCTACGTTCGTCTGAGCGGTCGACGCCGTCGGCCGCGAGGCACGCTTGCTTGGGTTCCGCATTCGTCGGTTCGGGTCAGCCATAGCCTCCCGAATCGTACGCGGCCTGCGTGTGCCGCCAAGGAGTTGTGCATGTCAACAGAGTCGTTTGCCGATCTAGGTGTGTCTCGCACCGTTGCCAGCGCGCTGTCGCGGCGCGGGATCACCCAGCCGTTCCCGATCCAGCGTGTAGTGATCGGCGATGCAATCGCCGGACGCGACGTGATCGCCAAGTCGCCGACCGGGTCGGGAAAGACGCTCGCCTTCGGCATCCCGCTGGTCGAGTGCATCAGCGCCGAGGAGCCGCGTCCAGCGGGGCTGGTGGTCGCGCCGACTCGAGAGCTCGCGACGCAGATCGTCGCTGAGCTCCGCGATGTCGCGCATGCCCGCGCGCTGCGCGTGACCGCGGTCTACGGCGGGGTCGGGCTGGTCAAGCAGGCCAGGGACGCCGCCGCATCGCACCTGCTGGTCGCGACCCCAGGGCGGCTCGAGGATCTGCTGGCACGGGGAGCGTTCACGCTGGACAACGTCCGGATGCTGGTTCTCGACGAGGCCGACCGGATGCTCGACATGGGCTTTCGTCCGGCGATCGACCGGATCGTCGCCGCCTGCCCGACGCAACGCCAGACCCTCTTCTTCTCGGCAACCCTCGACGGCGAAGCCGGGCGGATCGCCAGCCGCTACGCGCGCGACCCGCAGATCCACCAGCAAGGCCCCGCCGCCCGGCGCGCGAACGCGGAGATCGAGCACAGGTTCGTGCAGGTCGCTCACGAGCATCGCGTCGAGGGGCTCGTGAAGCAACTCGGTCCAGAGCGTGACCTCGCGCTCGTGTTCGTCCGCACCAAGCACGGAGCAGACAAGCTCGTCAAGCGGCTCCGCGCGCACGGCGTCGAGGCCGTGGCGATGCATGGCAACAAGTCGCAGCGCCAGCGCGAGCAGGCACTCGCACGGTTCCAGTCCGGTTCCGTCGACACGCTCGTCGCGACCGATGTCGCAGCCCGAGGGATCGACGTGGCCGGGATCTCGCACGTAATCAACTTCGATCCGCCCGCCGACAGCGAGACCTACGTCCACCGCATCGGGCGCACCGGTCGCGCGGGACGGACAGGCGTCGGGATCACGCTCCTCACACCCGACCAGCACGATGATGTCACCAAGCTCGCTGGCCAGCTCGGTCTCGACCACGGCTTGCACGGCAAGAACCACCGTATGAATGCCGATCCGGTGCCGCACGCGGGTGCGGGAAACCGCCGAGCCCACCGCTCCCGCCGCAGCCGGCGGACCGCCGCGCCGGCGTGACCCAGGCCGTCCGATAGCTGCGCAACAGCCGCCGCCGACCGGCAATCAGAGTTCGGGGCGGTCGTCCTGCCGCGCCACTGCGATTGGAAACCTCTTACCGACTATTTACGCAGGCCTGAACCGGAGGCAGCTACGCTCCGAGCGCTAACTGGAGCGGATCGCTGGGATCGGCTTCGCTCGCCGAGAGGCCGCATCCGTGATCGCTGACACACCAGTTCCCATTGGGAGCCTGGCACCCGCCGAGAAGAGACAACTGGTCCGCGACGTGCCACAGGCACCCGGCTACTGGCGAGATTCGCTGTCCGCCTACGCTCGGCCACGTCGACTACGGAGCCTCGTGGACTTCGTCACCTCGGTGGCCGGGTACCTCGTGATGAGCGTCGTCACGTACTACGCGGTTAAGGTCTCGCCCGCGTTCGCACTCCCGCTGGCGCCGATCACAGCCGTCTTCCTGCTGCGCACATACATTGTCTTCCACGATTGCTCGCACGGTTCATTTTTCGCGTCCCGACGCGGGAACGCGTGGCTGGGCACCATCTGCGGGCTGCTCGTCCTCTCGCCGTTCGTTCGTTGGCGCCACGACCACGCTGTTCACCACGCGACGTCGGGTGATCTGGACAAACGGGGCGTTGGTGACGTCCCGACACTGACCGTCGCCGAGTACCGACAGCGGTCGCGCCGCGGTCGACTGGGCTACCGGATCATCCGCAACCCGGTGGTCATGTTCGGCTTGGGACCGGTGTTCGCGATGATCATCGGTCCGCGTATCGTCGCGCGCAGTGCGCCCTCCCGAATGCGCAACAGCGTTCTCCGGACCAATCTCGCGCTGGTTGCGCTCGTCGCCGCCCTGTTCTGGGCGGTCGGGATCGGCGAGTCCCTGCTCCTCTGGGCTCCGGCCGCGTTGCTCGCCGGCGCCGTCGGGATCTGGCTGTTCTACGTCCAGCACCAGTTCGAGGACGCATACTGGCAGCGCTCGGAAGGCTGGAGCTACGCCGACGCGGCGCTGCGCGGCAGCTCGTTTCTCAAGCTCCCGAAACCGCTGCAGTTCGCGACCGGGAACATCGGCTATCACCACATCCACCACCTCAGTGTTCGGATCCCCAACTACAACCTCCAACGCGCCCACGAGGAGAACCCAATCTTCCACACCGTACCGACCCTGACGCTCCGGGACGGACTGCGCGCCGTCAGGCTGAAGCTCTGGGACGAGAAACGCGGCAGCCTGGTGACGTTTGCCCAAGCTCGCGCCTGCCACGCCTGACGTCCATGCAGGACATAAGAATCTTGCGATCCCCAGATCCAGGCGGTGCGTATCCGGCGGGGTATGTTATCCGCGTGTCGTACAGTGGCGGGGATGGACGGCGACGATGACGTCCCGCTGACCAATCTCGACCAGCCGCTGTTCGATGGCGCGCGGGCGACCAAGCGGGATCTTGTCGACTACATCGAGGCTGTGAGCGAGCAGCTGCTCGGCGAACTGCGCGATCGGCCGTTGTCAGTGGTGCGGGCGGTCCGCGGCCAGAGGCCGTTCATGCAGAAGAACGTCCCGAAGTACGCGCCGTCGTGGGTCAGGACGGTGTCGATCTGGGCGGCGCGCTCGAAGCGCGATGTCGCCTATGCGCTCTGCAACGACCGCCGGACGCTGCTGTGGTTTGCGAACCAGCGCGCGATCGAGTACCACCCGACGCTCGGGCGCGGCGATTCACGGGACTTTGCGCAGACGCACCTGGTGCTCGATCTCGACCCGCCGGCGGAGGCCGGGTTCGGTCTCGCCGTGCGCGTCGCGGGGCTCGTGCGCGGTGTACTCGCCGAATGCGGGCTCGCGGGCGCCGTCAAGACCAGCGGGGCTAAGGGCCTGCACGTGTTCGTGCCGGTAGCGCAGCCCGCGAGTGGCGAGGAGATCGCGGCGGCGACGCGCGCGCTCGCGGCGCGTGCCGAGCGGATGGAACCGCAGCTGGCCACGACCGCCTTCGTCCTCGAGGAGCGCGGCGGAAAGGTGTTCGTCGACGCCACGCGAGCGGGTGGGGCGACTGTGATCGCGGCTTACAGTCCGCGCGTGCGGCCTGGCACGCCGGTGTCGTTTCCGGTCCCGTGGGATGAACTCGATCGCGTCACGCCGACCGACTTCACCATCCACACGGTCCCGGCTTTGCTCCGCGGCGGCAATCCGTGGGCCGACTACCTTCCTGAGCCCCAGTCGCTGCCCGCCGATCTGATCGAGGAGGGCCGCGCGATACCGTTGGCTCGCGTCCAGGCGATGCACGAGGGCAAGCGCCGCGCCCTTGCGCGCGGGCGGGCTCTTAGCTGAGCGCCACGTCTAATCGGGTCCGCCGTCCCGGATGTTTGCGTATCGCTCGGGCTGGCTAGTTGGTTGACACAGACGATGGGCGATACGCTGGACAACGTCGCTCGTGCCTCGTCGGAAGTTCGAACGAAGGCCACACAGCAACTGCTAGACGAGCCCCACGCGGACGCCGCGGCTGAGGCCGGCGCGAGTTCAGATGAACAGTTCGGACGCTCCGGGCGCCGGCGCCGAGGGGAACGCGTCGTTCGGGACGATCCTCGGGGCAGGCGAGTATGTCCTCGATCTTCTCGGAGCCGTGATCCTGGTCGTCATCGTGGCACACCCGACAATTCTCAAACTGGATGCTCACCCTCCTGCACGCGGACGCGAGCCAGTCACGAAACGATGCGGTAGCTCAATCAGCCGCGGAGCCGAACAACTTCGCTTACCAGCTCCGGCGCGCTCGCCTGCAACCAGCACTGCACGAGCTCAGCAATCCAGGCCACTAGCCGCCGCTCACGCCTACCAGCCCAGGAATCGGGAGTTGCAGTTGCTTGCCGCCGGTGTCACACCCATTGAGCCCTTCGCGCAGTTGGTGTAGAGAGGGAGGATCGGTCGCGAGCAGCTCCGGCACGCTGACCGAGCGCAGGTGGCGATGGTGCAGCTCGGGTAGGAGCGTGGTTAGGGCGCGGATCGTCTGTCCACGGTTTTCGTGGAACAGGACGATCATTCCGGGCTTGAGCTCGGCCTCGACCTCGCGGATGATCAACGCCCAGTTCGCGCCCACCGAATCGCCCGAGTCGACGCTCCATAGGATCTCCAGCAGGCCGAGCTTCCGAGCAATCCGATCGGTGGTCGCGTCGTGCAGCTCGTAGGGAGGGCGCCACATGTCGACGTCCTCGCCGCTGGCGGCGTGGATCGCCCCTGCTGTCATGTTGAGCTGCGAACGGATCTGGCTCGGCGGCAGCTCGGTCAGTTCAGGGTGCGTCCAGGTGTGATCGCCGATCGAACCGAGCTTGAGCTCCCGCGGCAGCCAACCGGGCCAGAGCGAGATGAGCCGGCCGACGACGAAGAACGTCGCCCGCTCGTGCGCCTGGGTGAGCTTCTTGATCGCGTAATGGGTGTAGACGCCTGGGCCGTCGTCGAATGTGAACGCCACTTCGTTGCCGTGCAGTCCACCGCAGAAGACCGGTAGGCCGAGCCCGATTAGGCGCTTCACCTCCGCTGCCTCCCGCGCATCCAATCGATTCAAAGCGGACGGTAGGACGGTTGATCGCGGCCCATTGATGCCCGCGGCCGGCGGTGACGTCGATGCTCGCAAAGCGCGATGCCGCTGATTGCCGTGCACGTCGCTCGGGCCGCGCGTGACGGAGAACACGATCGCAGTCGTTGCCAGCACGGTCAAGCAGGCGGCGAGAAACGCTCGGCGCCGGCGACGGACCTGCGCCCGACGCCTCGCGCGGGCGGAGCGTGCGGGCGGTCGGGACGCCATCACGGCACAGAGTAAAACCTATCGTCGTGCACAGACACTTGCATGTGGCCAGCAGTGACCGGCGAAGGGCGGCGCGGCCCGGCAACAAAGACGTCGCGATGAGCGTCGCTCGTTCGCCCAACGGCCTCGAAAGGGTTCAACGTCCAGATTCGAGGGTAGTCCCCATCCATAACTCATAACCCTGGGAGGGGTCAGTGATCATACTCGGAGTGGTACTCCTCATAATCGGCTTTCTGGCAAAGATCGCGATTCTGTGGACGATCGGCATCGTCTTGGTGGTGGTGGGCCTGATTCTCGCGCTGCTGGGGATGATGGGACGCGCTGTCGGTGGGCGAGCTCACTACTACTAGGCGGACTACGCTCATGGCGCTGGCGCCGGCAGTACCCGAGACCTGGCTGAATTGCTGTTCATCTCGGATATGACCTTCTGGCCCAGCGCCACGGCGGTGGCTCCCTCTCGACCACCGTCCTCACCGCCTAGTCGGGGGGGTTAGCGCCGGGAACCTTGGGATCGGAGCGCTTGCGCTCCCAATCTTGCTTGACGTCTTCTAGACCGTGTCGGACCTCTTCACTCCGGTGCTCCAGTTCGTCGGCTTCTCGCTCGGCCCGTTGCTGGAGTTCTTCATGGTCAGGCTCTCGACCGGCGTCGTCAGGCCCTCCATCGCCGTCACCTGTTCCTCGGTCCCGGGACTGCTGTTCGTTGCTCATTTCATCTCCTGTGGCTCTCTGGTGTCCGAGTTCTAACTGTCGCTCTTTAGCTGCTCAACCGTGTGCTCGAGCCCGGCCATCAAGTCGGGCTGGTCCCACCGTTCCTGAGTTTCCGTGGTGCTTTGATCTTCTGGCCCTTCCGCTTGCGGTCGACGACCCGCCGAACTCGGGGCGCGGTAGCGATCTGTGTGCTTCTCGGGCTCCCACGAGGTAGCCAGCGCTTCGATCACCGCAATCGCGGCTTCGAGCTGTTTGCGCGTCGGCTTGTCCGATTTCTGAGTCGCGGTGTCCACATCCTTGGTGTCGCGAATCTCGTCCGCGAAGCGCATCGTGGTGAGCGTCAGCGCTCCCTCCCGATGGCGCACCTCAATGTCCCCCTTCGAGCACCACCGTTTCACTTCGATCGGTGCTCCATCCGGTCTGTGCAGCTGGTGGAAGTGCAAGTCGAGGTCGCCGACGGCCGGCACGACGCTGACCGGGACGTTGACGAGTCCGAAGCTGAGCGACCCTGTCCACAACGCGCGCGCCACGGTTCCTCGACCTCCGGGGGTTCGGGTTCCTCGCCCCTCGCCTTGGCCTCGATGAGCGCCAGCACGCGCTCGCGGTATCCGCCCTCGAATCCGTCCGGCTTGAACACCCCGTGGAGGGACTCGACCAGGTACTGGCGGTCGTGGAACACCCACCGGCCGATCCCCACCCGAGCACCGAGCGCGTCATGCAAAGGTCGGCACGCAAGGTGAAATCGGACTCGCCGTGAGCCGCGCTTTGGCCGAGACTAGCTCGCATTGCACGGATGCGTGCGGTCAAATTGTCGGGCTGTCATATAGGTACCGCCGGGGTAGTACGGACCGAGGAACGGCTTGATGACTGCGTGGTAGGGATGTTCCCAAACGCTCGCTTGAAGTTGGTGTTTGGCAGTTGCTGGCGGATGACCACCGCGTACAGGTACGGGTCGGTGCCTGCTCCGAGTCGGCCGCCAGGGAGAACGCCGGGGTCGACGAGCCGCTTGCTCTTGCCGGTTATCTCGAAATTTGTCGCCGTAGGTGCTTAGCTCCTGCCACCCGACGCCGCACCGCGTGATCGCGTTATTGGGCCGGTCCGCCGGGGTGCTGAGCACAAGCGTGACCATCTGGCTTCGGTCGGGCAGCATCGTCTGGTCGCTGAGACACTTCCCGAACACCTGGAGGTTGGTCGCGATCGCGGGCGAGGTGTAAACGCATAATGATTCGTAGCGCACCTGGACGGTACCGTTGTCATTTGGGCCAGGATTGCCGCAATACGTCTTCGGCGTTGTCGGCAGCTTGAAGTGCATAACGAACACGTTGTGCCCGCCGGTGGCCGGGCCGAGCCGGCGGTCGATGTAGGCGATGAGGTACGTGTTCGCCGGGCTGGGGAAGAACGCCTCTGCGGGATTCTCGTTGTAGAACTTGGGAATCAGAAATGCGAAGGGCGTTTGCTGGAACAGCGGCTTGAGGATCTGCGTCGCGTTGTAGTACTTCTGCCACTCGGGCACGCGCGTGGCGGGGTGGCCCACCGGGCCAAGGTCTCGCAGCGTGCGGTAGAGGCCGTTCGGGATGCCGGACGAGAAGAAGGTCGGACCGCTGAGAGCCCCTGGGTCGGAGTCCACGACCTTGCACATGGCTTTGCCGGTGTAGGTCTTTCCGTTGGCGAGCACGATCGTGTGGCTTGGTGGCGCGACTCCTCCCATGAGGTTGCTCGTCGGGGTCACCGGCAGGTACAGTCGATCCGGAACGTAAATCCGCATCGTGACGTTGACGTCCTGGACCTGATCGGTCTCTCCCTCGGCGCCGGCGTACAGCGTGTTGGGCTCCGGATTGTTCGGCTTGACTTCGGAGCTGATCGTCAGGGTGAAGTTCCGTCTCCTGACGTCCCGGCGGACGCCCGGCTGGAATGGGTTCTGTGAACCCGGATCCGGCTTGATCTCGTGATCGAACATCCAGCTGGTGGCCACCCCGGCCGTTCCGTCGACCGTCCCGTACGTAGTGAAGCTGTAGAACCGCGCGTGTGGGAACCGGCCGTGCAGGATGATCTTGCTGTGCGGCGGCATCGCGAAGTTCGCGCTGTAATAGGCATTGTTGGCGTCAATGCCCGCCTGGTTCGTGAGGGCGTTGTTGCGGTTCAGGACGTAGCCCCACAGGCAATCGTTATAGGTGTAGGCGGGTTGACGAGCCGGATACCCCTTGTCCGGGTCGGCGGGGAACGGGTACGCGCTCGCCGGCTTGGCGTTCGGTCCGCACGGCGGCGGAGTGTAGGCGCTGGCCGGCCCGGGGGAGAACAACGCAAAGCTCGTCGCAAGGCAGAGCGCCCCGAGCACCAGCGCTGCGACGATGCCGCGAGAGCACCAGCGCTGCGACGGTGCCGCGAGAACGACGCGCTCGGCGCTTGTTTCGCCTATCAGTAAGCAACCGCTGTCCCTCCTTCCGTTGGGCGGCGCCGCTGTCGGGCCGCCCAGATGGCAGGCGCATTACCGCAGACGATATGCACCGACGCGAGCCGAACCCATGACCAAGTACGACCGGAACTTCTGGGAAGAGCGCTGGTCGCAGGCCCTGCGCGAGCACGGGGATCGCGCCGCCCAGCGGCCCCCGAACGCCCATCTGACGGCTGAGGTCGGCGAGTTACGTCCGGGACGCGCTCTCGATGCCGGCGGCGGCCATGGGTCTGACGCGCTGTGGCTGGCCGCGCGCGGGTGGCAAGTCACTGCGGTTGATTTTGCCGCGACGGCCCTGGCGTATGCCCGGCGGGCGGCCGAGGCGACGGGGCCGGACGTTGCCGGGCGCATCGACTGGGTAGAGGCCGATCTTGCGAGCTGGACGCCGCGGCCGGATGCGTACGAACTTGTGGTCTGCCTGTATGTCCACGTGTCGGGGTCGGTCGAGGAGATGGTGCAGCGAATGGCGACTGGGGTTGCTCCCGGAGGGACGCTGTTCATGGTTGGCCATCGCCCGGTCGACCCGGCCACTGGGGCGGCGACGGCCGCGACGGGGCAGGTTCAGGTCTCGGTCGAGGCCGCGCTCGCCGCCCTCGATCCGGGCCGGTAGGAGCTGGTCGTCGCCGATGACCGTCCCCGGCCGATGGCGGGTACCGGCGTCGATGCTGTGGTCCGAGCGCGACGCCGCTCCTGACGGTCGAGAAGCTCACCCGTGAGCCGCCGTCGGCTAGCCCGGGATTCCGGGCGGCCCGATGATGTCGATCCCGTAGGTCGCCGCCAGCCGGGTCATCGCTTGATCGCGGAGGGCGACACCGACCATCCCCCGCGCATCGGGATCTTTGTTGCGTGCAATGGGACACTGGGGGCCATGGAGTGGTCGATCGATCGGCTCATCGACGAAACCCAGCGGTTAGCCGCCCGCGGGCTGCCGCGTGCGGAGTTCTTCTCAGAGCTCGCGCCGCGACTCCGCAACGTGATCGACAACGACGCCAGTTGCTGGCACACGCTCGATCCGCACCCGCGCATGCTGACCAGCGACGCGCCGGACGGGCTGATCGACCGCGGCATCTACGCGCCGCGCGAGGCCGCAGCCGCCGGCGAACTGATCGTGCGAAACCCGCCGCTCGTCTCGACCGACGTCCTCCGCGGCCTTCCGTGGCGACGATGCCCAGGGTACGGACCGTTCATTGTCCCCGAGCTCGCCGAGGCCGCGGCCCGGACGGGCGACGTGGCCGTGTTGGCGTCCGCGCATAGATGGGTCAAGAAGCGCACCTGTGTCACGCCGACAGACTGGTCGCTGGGGGTCGAGGCACGGATCCCGGCGCTGCAGAGCCATGGGCCGGATGCCGATGCTTTCTATCGCCAGTCGGTGGAGCACCTACGTCGCACCCCGCGTCCGGACCGAACTGGCGCGCACTCATCTGCTCTATGGAGAGTGGCTGCGACGCCAGCACCGCCGAGTCGATGCTCGCGAGCAGGTGTTTGCGAAACTCGGCATCGCCTCGCGCAAGGAGCTCGGCACGGCGCTGCCCGAGGACGACATCGCTCACGCCCTCCTCGAGCTTGCCGGTGCGGCGCCAGCGGGTTCCGACCGGCTGTGGGCGGCGAGCCGGAGGCGTTACTCGGTTGCAACATCGGACTGAACCCGTGGTCCCATCGCCGACCAGGTCCCTGTACCGGGTTGCCCACCGGCGCGATGTCCCGAGTTCGCAAGTAGGTTGGTCGCGAGTTGGTTAGTCAGATCGTCAGCGCATAAGGAGCCTCACTATGCCCACGCACCAAGCCGACGGGACGAGCTTCCAATCGATCCTGCCTGAGGACATCGACTGGCAGCCGTTCCCGTCGTTCCCTCCGTCGGCCCGTCTCGCGGTCGTGGTCGGTGATCCGAGCGGGCCAGGCCTCTACACCACTAGAGTCAAGCTGCCTTCCGGTGAGAAGCTGATGCCACACCGGCATCCTGAAGATCGCATCTACACGGTCATCTCCGGCGTGTTCTACATCGGCCTAGGCGAACACTTCGATAGCGAGAGGTTGGAGGCATATCCGCCCGGCGCCGTCATCGTGCTGCCCGGCGGGACCCCTCACTTTCACTGGGCGAGGTCCGGTGATTACGTGACGCAGATATCGGCGATGGGGCCACTCGGCCTCGAATACCTGAACCCCAGCGATGACCCGCGAAACAGCTGAGCCCGTCCCGCACCCGAGAGCTCAAGTCGATTGGTTAGCTCGCGCCTAACCACCGGCGTGCTGGGGCGCGCCCTCGGCTCGATCCCACCGGCCGTAGGCGCCGAGGTGATGGGCACGGCGATCGTTTCGATTGCGCTATCACTCGACGGCCAGGAAACGCTCTCGCTAGTGACACTCGCGATCGCGGCCGTGATCTGGGTGACGCTCGCCATGATGCTCCCGCTGCGCGCGGCGCGCGACCCGGCGAGGTTTCGCTCCGACGCGCGCACTCCGGCGGCCCTCACCGCGGCCGTGGCCACGGCTGTGCTCGGCACCCGACTGACATTGCTCGGGTGGGCGTGGGCGGGCGTTGCGATGCTGGTGATCGCCTTCGTGGTGTGGCTGGCGCTGATAGGGCCGGTGTTGGCCGCCTGGAAGTCACCGACCGTCGGCGTGTCGTTGCTACTCGCGGTCACCCCCGAATCGATCGCCGTGCTCGCTGCCACGCTCGCCGCGCGCGAGCACGCGCGCTGGCTGCTGATCGCCGCGGTTGTGCCGCTCGGGCTCGGGCTCGGGCTCTACGTGTTCGTCATCTCCCGCTTTGACTTCCATCAGCTCGCCGTCGGCCGCGGTGACCACTGGATCACGGGTGGCGCACTCGGGATCTCGGCACTCGCGGCCGCAAGGATCGACGCCGGCGCGAAAGCGCTCGGCATCGTCGGCGGTCGTGGCGCGCTCGAGGCGATCGCCATCGGGCTCTGGGTCCTGACGATGCTGTGGCTGATCGTGCTGTTGTTCGCGGAGGCGCGGTGGCCTCGCCTTCGATATGACGCGCGGCGATGGTCGACGGTGTTCCCGGTCGGGATGTACGCTGCGAGCAGCTTCACCGTCGGAGTGGTCGTCCCAGTGGGCGCGATCACGAGCTTCGCGCGCGTGTGGGTGTGGATCGCGCTCGCGTCATGGGCGATCGTCTTCCTGGCCACGATCGGGCGTGCGGCCGAGGTCGTCCGCGGTCACGGATCGGCGGCCGATGGTCCGTCCGCGGTGAGCGGAGCCGTGTAGGTGTGCTGCAGGGTGGCGCCGAGTGCGGCGACCAGATCCTCGTGCGGGGCGGAGGTGAGCGCGTCGAAGGCCAGGGCGTAACGGGCCAGCCCGAACCCGAGGAGTTGCGAGGCCAGCAATGCCGCGCGGAACTGCGGTCGGTCCGCGCCCACGCGTTCGACCATGGGCAAAGTCAGGTTGACGGTGATGAACTCGCGCAGCATCGCGGCCGCGGCGGGGTCTGCGAGCGCGGCGTGAATCAGGGAGATGATTGGGTTGCGGTGCTCGTCGCGGTCCCAGCGGCTGATGAACATGCGCGCCGTGTACTCGCCGACCTCCTCGGCAGGGACCTCGCGGAGCTGGGCGCCGATCTGGCTGGCGTCGAACGGCCATTCGACGACGGCGCCGAACAAGCCTGCCTTCGACCCGAAGAACTGGACGATCAGCGACGGATCGACGCCGGCGTCGCGAGCGATTCCCCGCAGCGAGGTCCCTGCGTAGCCGTTGGCGGGGAAGGCAAGGCGGGCGACCTCGAGGATCTTCTGACGTGAGGAACTGCTGCCGGGGCGGCGACCCCCCCGGCGGCGGGCGCCCGGGCCCGGCGAGTCGGAAGGCCGATCGGTCACCGGCACAGTTTGACATATGTTGACTCAACATGTAAAGTAAACGCGAGGAGAACGCTGCAGCGACAACCGGATGGGAACGGCTCATGAACGCGACATTGCAAGCCTCATCGGATCCCCACGCAGACCGTGCGCTCGCTCCATCGGATCCCTACGCGGACCGTGCCCTCGTCCCGGCCGACAACCGGGTGCCGCCCTCGGGTCCGAGTCCGCGACGACTGTTCGCGATCGCGGGCTTTGCCGCCCTGCTGGGACTGATAATCACCCTGTCGTTCGGCTATGCCGACCACGACCCCAAGCCACACGAGGTTCGGGTTGCCGTGGCCGCCGCGCCGGCGGTGAGCGCCCAGCTGGCGGCCGGCCTTCAACACGCCGAACCCGGTGGCTTCGATCTCGTGAGCGTGCCGGGCGCCCGCGCGGCGATGCGGAGCGTGCGGTCGCAGAGGAGCGCCGGGGCGTTGATCGTGCCCCCGTACGGCGCGGTTACGATCGTCACGGCGGGCGCGGAAGGCGTTCTCCAGCAGCAGGCCATCGCGGCCGCGCTCATCGCGGCGTCGCGGGCGATGCATCGTCCCACGAAACCGCTCGACGTCGCCCCGCTGCCGAGCGGCGACCGCGCCGGGTTGTCGAGCTTCGTCTTCGGTCTCGGGCTGCTCCTTCCCAGTGTGATCGGCGGCGTCGCCCTCTTCTTGCTCGGCATGCGCCTGCGGCTATGGTGGCGCGTCGCGGCGGCGATCCTCTTCGCGCTGCTGGTCGCCTGCGGCGGCGTGTTGGCCATGGGCACGATCCTTGGGGCCCTCACCGGCGCCAGCGGCGCGCTGATCGGCATTGGATTTCTCGGTGCGCTCTCCTTCGTGCTGTTCGTCGCCGCCCTGCAAGCGGTCGTCGGCCTCCCTGGCACCGCCCTGGCGGCGGTTGCGTTCATCTTCGTCGGCAACGCGGTCTCTGGTGGATCAGTGCCAGTCGACTTCCTGCCGCTCGGTTTCCGTCAGATCGCGCCATGGCTTCCAAACAACGCGATCGTCCGCGGCGTCCGGGACGTCGTCTACTTCCATGGGCATGACCTCGCTCACCCACTGCTCGTGCTCGGCCTGTGGCCGGCTGTCGCACTGAGCGTGCTCGTGGCCGTCGATCTTCTACATCTCTCGGAGCGCCGCCATCGGCCGCACAACGCGCACGAGATCTACGGCACTCCCGCGGTTGTGCACCTGAGCCGACGGCTCAGAACGCAAAGCCTTGCGGCCGGCGTCCACTGGTCCTTCCCGCCGTCAGGGGCCGCTCGAATGCGAGCGCACTTGCGGTGGGGAGGACTGGTCAACCGGTCGGCGCTGGAATCTGCTCGGCGAGCGCGGCGCGGTTGGGAGCCGCGGGGAAGGGATCGGCGAAGTACTGAGTCTCGTGCGTGACGAAACCGTCACCGATCTCCATGAGACTGACCGAGTAGGTGGGTACGCCGTCATAGGTGATCACGCACTCGCTCACCCAGAGGTCGCCGGCCCCCAGGATCCGGCGGACGGTGAAGTGGCGTTCGGCCGGGTGCCCGCCGCGTTGCGCTTGGATCTTTGCGCGGCCTCTGAAGCGCTCGCCGGACTGCGGATAGTCCAGGATCGCGTCGGTAGCGTAGATCGCGTGTTCGGTATCTATGTCCCCGCTTTCGGATGCGTCCCAGTGCTCTTGGATCCGGGCGCGGATGTCGGCGTCACGATCACTCACGGCATTCACCGTTACCTCCGATGATGAGTTTGAATAGCGATGGTTTGAGGTGGCAGTCGTGGCGTCAGGACTGGTAAGACGACGGCATCGACTGGGGAGAGCGCCGGTTCCATCCGTGAAATGGCGAGTAGTCGCCCGCATCCCACGCCTCGCGCAGGCCGGGCTTGCTCAGATCCCAGTCGGGGCGGATCTCGCTGCTCACCGTCCGTAGGTCGTGCCAGAGGTCCACGAAGGAAGGTCGTCCCCAGAACCAGTACCCGTTGTAGATGTTGTGGATGACCAGCCCGGGCTTCAGCACGAGGGTGTGGGGGATCATCGGGTCGTGCTCGGGGTCGGTGTACTCCTGGATTTCGAGGTCCTTCTGGACGGTCCGCTCCGGGTCGGAGAGGAAGGGCCACTGGGCACCGGTCGACGCGCGGAACTCCTGGCTCGAGTGATGGGTATCGGTCGAGATCGTCGCAATCTTCGTGTAGGCGATCGCGATCTTGGGGTAGTTAGCGGCGAGCTCGAGGTGCTGCTGGTGCTCTTTGGGGCAGTAGTTCCCGCGCGCGAGCGTGAGGATCAGAGGGTCGTCGCCTTGGATCTCGCTGAGCTTTCGAGGAAGGTTCTCGTGATCGGGCAACTCGTAGTCGGGGAAGGTACCGCCGGGGACGATGTCGCTGCGCATGATCTGCTCCTGTCTATGGTTGAGGGGTGACGAGAACGATCGCCGCCGTCTGGTCCACTCGCGCCCGGCGGTCCACCGGTCGGGACCCCGGTCCGCGGCACGCGTGTGGACCAGTGGGAACCCGGGCGCCATCGGAGCCTGTCGGGTTCATACTGAGCCTAGTCAACCGGCGCCGCGGGCGCCAGAAAGAGGGCGATCGCAATGAGTGCCCACACGCCGGTCTGCGAGTTGCTGGGGATTGAACGCCCGATCATCGAGGCGCCGCTGTCGGTGGATCCACGCCTGCCTGCCGCGGTCTCAAATGCCGGGGGCCTCGGCACCTTGGGGCTGGGGTGGGCCGATGATGCCGGAGACGTGGTTCGTGAAACGGCAACCCTCACCGACCGGCCCTTTGCGGGCAACTTCGTTCTCGCCTTCGATCAGCATCATCGAGTCGATCAGGCCCTGGCGGCGGGTCTGCGGGTCGTGTCGCTCTTCTGGGGCGATCCCCAGAGCTACGTCGACTTGGTGCACGACGCCGGAGGACTCCTCATGCACACGGTCGGCAGCGTCGAGGAGGCGCGGCGCGCAGTCGGATGTGGAGCGGACATCGTCGTCGCTCAGGGTTGGGAGGCCGGGGGACACGTGTGGAGTGGTGTGGCGACGCTCCCGCTGGTTCCAGCGGTCGTCGACGCCGTGGCACCGGTACCGGTCATCGCGGCGGGTGGGATCGGCGACGCTCGGGGCGTCGCGGCGGTACTCGCCCTCGGCGCTCAGGCCGCCTTGCTGGGCACGCGGTTCCTGTTGGCCGATGAAATGCCGATCCACACGGAGTACCGACGTCGTCTGATCGCCGCCACCGAGTCCGACGCGGAGTGGTATCCCAACCTTTACGAGGTGGGGTGGCCGGACGCTCCGCACCGCGCCCTGCACAACTCAACGGCTGAGAGGTGGGAGGCGGCGGGCCAGCCGCCCCCGGGCAGCCGACCGGGAGAGGGCGAAGTGATAGCGCACTTCGCTTCGGGCGACCCCATCGTTCGATATTCCCCCGCGCCCCCGATGGCTGGAACGACTGGGGAGATCGAGGCGCTGTCGCTGTGGGCTGGACAGAGCGTCGCGCTGGCAAGGCGGACACAACCCGCTGCAGAAATCGTCGCGGAACTCGTCTCGCGCTTGTAGCCCGCACCCAGGTCAGGTCCCCGCGTCGGCGCGCGCGGGCGGCCCCTGGTCTGCACCCCGGCGTGGGACCGCGCTCATTGCGGGAGCCGGGTCGTCTGTCCCAGCTCGATCAGATGGCCGTCCGGATCGCGGATGTAACAGCGGATCTCCGTCTCGCGCTGCTTGGGCGGTGTCAGGAAGTGGGCGCCGCGTCCGCTCCACAGCTCATAGAGACCGTGCACGTCGGCGACGCGCAGGTTGAGGAAGGCACTCGTCCGGTCGAGATCCGGCGGAGTCTCGAGCGTGACCGTTGGCTTGTCCTCCGTCGGACCGCCGCCGACGTTGATGATGATCCAGCTGTTGGCCAAGGCGACATACGTCGGCTCGCCGGAGCGAACCGTCTCGCCCCCCAGCACCTCGGTGTAGAAGCGCCGCGACCGTTCGACGTCGGAGACGACGATGAAATGCGTCGCCACGAAGCCGGCTGTGGGCGCAGGGAATTCCGCCATGAATCCGGACCTCCAGTAGTGGTTGGGATGGTCCGGAAGTTTTGCGCTTCAGCGAGCCGGCTGAGGGAGAACGTCCCGCGGGAAACCGTCAGTGGTGGTGATGCAGAAATGCTCCGTGGGCGGTCCATGGCGCGTAGTTCGGGATCAGGAAGATCGCGATGACGACGCCGGCCACGAGCGCGCCGGCGAGTGTAAGCCATCGGCCCGCAGCGCCGGGTGACGGTCCACTTCCGCCGTTCGCGCCGCGGGACGCCCGGAGTGAGGACGGCAGTTGCCCCAGGTGGCCGAGGACATGCAGGCCGGTGAACACGAGCCACACGATGAAGCTCGCCTTGTGGATGGTGACCCATTGCCCGCGCCGCGCCGGGCCCTCGAACAGAAGCACGATTCCGCTCGCGAACACAGCCAGCGTGGACAGCACGACGAGCGGCGCGATCGTCCGCAGCCAGAGTTCGGGTGGTCCTTTCTTTCGGTACGCCAGATCGCGGGTGTAATAGCGAGCGGACCGGTAGCCGGTGCTGCCAAGCTTGAGCGACACCGGACCGAGCAGCAACAACCCCACGAACAGGTGAACCGAAATCAGCTGATGGATGCGCAGGATGGTCAGGCCGATCACCGCCAGGAGGGCGATCAGGATCACGCCGGTCATCGCCGTCAGCTTCCCGTTGCCGTCGGTCCCACCGCCGATGACGGCGCGCCATCGCGCGCGGCGATCGGCCCGCACACGCGCTGCCGTCGCGTTGGTAAGGATTTCGCTCCCATCGGTCGTATGCACTCGGCGAGTGTCAGCGACACTGCTCAAGGGCGGCTGAGATCTTGATGAGGAAAATCTTCACGGCAAGGACGAATCCCGCGCCGCGCCGGCTACGGTGTCACGATCTCAAGCCGGGAGTGGCGCCCCAGCTAACGCCAGGAGAACGCCGAGTGATCCGGCCACGAGAAGCGTCTCGACCGCGCCGCGGCGCAGAGCGAGCAGCGCGACCGCAGCGGCGGCGAGGATCGCGAACTGCCAGCCCTCGGTCAGCGCGGTCGCGAGCGTGATCGCGGCGCCGAGGATGGCGCCGATCGCCGCCGGCCCGGCACCGTCGAGGAACGCGCGCGGGCCGGCCTTTCGTCGCAACTGATCGAACCCTCGACCGCCGACCAGGATGAATGAGAACGAGGGGATGAACGCGACGAGCGCGGCGAGTATTCCGCCGCCGAGACCGTGCGCGGCATAGCCGACCGCGGCGACGGTCGCGACGACCGGACCCGGCGTGATCTGGCCAAGCGCGACGGCGTTCAGGAACTGGGCGTTGGTCATCCAGTGATACACGTGTACGGCGTCACTTTGCATCAGCGGGATGATCACGAACCCGCCGCCGAATGACAGCGCCCCGACCTTGAACGCGGTCCACGCCAACGCGCCGATCCCTCCGGCGGCCGCCGACCCGCGTGCAAGCACACCCAGCGGCAAGCCCACCGCGGACGGTGAGAACGACGGACGCCGCTGCAGCAACAGCTCGAGCACGCCGCAAGCCAGCAGCACGAGCACCAGATACGCGCCGAGCAAGGCTGCCGCTGCGCACCCGGCAAGGAGATAGCCGAACCATCGCACGCGGCGAGTTGCTGGCTCTCGAGCGCGAGCAAAGCTCGGGCGCATCAACCCCCGTGCCGCGTGAACCGCGACGGCGGCGACGGCGGCACCGGCGCCCGCACCCGCCCCCCGCACCCACGACGGCGGCGACTGTCCGAGAAACACAACCGACAGGACGAGGATCAGAACGACGGCGGGAACGACGAATCCCAAGCCGCCGACGATCGCTCCGAACGGTCCGCTGACCCGGTAGGCACAGAAGATCGCCAGCTGTGTCGAAGCTGGGCCGGGGAGGATGTTGCAGGCCGCAATCGCGTCCTCGAACTCGTGGGCTTCGAGCCAGTGCCGGCGCTCGACGCACAGCTGTCTGAGCAGCTCGATGTGCGCCGGCGGCCCGCCGAAGCCGGTGACTCCAATCCGCGTCCACTCCCGGGCCACCGTCGTCAGCGAAGCCGTGTCCGCGCGCCGATCAGCGGCTTCCTTCATGGCTGCTTGAAGGGTGCTCGGTCATTTCCAGCAGGAAGCGGATTCGGGTTGCGAGCTCCTCGGCGGTGCGCCCGAATGCTGGATAGGTCTCTTCGTCGCTGCCACCGCCTCGCGCGGGATCGGGCACGCTCCAGTGGATCATGTCCGGATGGCCCGGGAACTCGGGGCAGACCTCGCGGACGCGATCGCAAAGGCTGACCACGTAGTCGAACCGTTGCTCGGTGAATTCGTCCAGATGCTTTGCGCGGCGGCCTTGAAGGTCGATCCCTCGCTCGCCCATCACACGTACCGCGTTGGGATGAAGCGGCTTGGGGTGGCTTCCCGCGCTACGGGCGTCGATTGCGCCTGCGCCGAGATGTTTGGCCATTGCCTCGGCCATCTGTGAGCGGGCGCTGTTGCCGGTGCACAGGAAGAGGATTCGCGTGCGGCGCCGTCGGGAACTGCGCTCGGACGTGCGTGGTGGCGGCGTGAGCCGGAGAGCTGGGTGCAGTGCCCCACCGGCGTCGGCCAGCAACGCGCCGCAACGATCAAGATCGAGCGTGTAGTAGGAGTCGCGGCCGTCGGCCGCGCTGCGCCGACTGGACACCACGCTGTGGCCGCGGAGGCGACCAAGGTGATAGGAGACCAGGTTCTGCGAAAGCTCGAGTCGGGCGCACAGCTCGCCGACGCGTAGATCGCTGTGGGCAAGCTCGCTGAGCAATCGCCAGCGGACCGGATGGCCAGCCAGCCGCAGAAAGCTCGGCAGCTCGGTGTCGGGGCGGTCGGTCGCCGTGAGCACGAACAAAACAATACATCAATCTAGATTGATGTACTCTCGGGCACGGCCGATTACGGGTCCAACCGCGTAGTGGGCGCCGGGAAACGTGTGGATATCCTCGACCGCAGTGAGTCACTACCCGCAGCGCTGATCACCGTCTGTTTCACATCGCCCCTTCGCAGTGGCGACTGCGCCTCACAGCTTTGTGGGCCGCCGCGCGCCTCGAGCACGCCGCCGCCGCGAGTCCCGCCTGAAGCCGACCGCGCACCCACTCAGTACCACGAGCGCGATTGCTGCCGCGACCGCGACTCCAGGGGTGATCGTCAAGACGATGATCGCAGCAAGAATCGCGATCCCGAGGTCGACCAATAGCACGTTGGCTGTCACGGCGCGATGTTGGCCGACTTCAAGGCAGGAAGGTAAGAGCGTCGTGTAAGCAAAACCTGTAAGCCCGATGAGGACGCTCTCAGGATCTCCTTAGTCTTGTCGGCGGCCGGTGTGACAAGGTTGCCGGCGATGTCAGTCCGCATGACAGAGCCCTTTGCTCTCTCATACCGTCGTTCCTGCGCTGAACTGAGAAAGCTCTCATCGGTCCGCCGGCGCGCGAGGAGCAATGGGCGGTGGGTCGAAACGCGCTCAGAACGGAAATGCCTAGCCCCACTCGCGAGGCGATCGAAAGTTATGAGGCCCGGATCCTGGCCTACGAGGAGCGACGCGAGTCCCGTGCGGGCCCACGGCCCTTCTCCGCGCGACGGGGGCCTATGGCGTCGGACGTGACACGTTCACGAGACACGTCGCGTCCGCGCGCTCGGGACCAGCCGCGACCCGCGGCGCTACGGTTCCGTGCGCGGCGGATCGTGGTCATCACCGCGCTGATCCTGCTGCTCGATCTGGTCATCTCGTTCTGGGGTGCGATGACGAGACCCTCCAACGTGTCCTTCGGGGTACGGGCGGTCGAGTGGCTGCGCGACAACGGAGCCGCGGGAGTCGTGTCGGAGGTCGAGAGCATCTACTACTCACTCAATGCGCCGTCCACCGGAGGCCCGGCACTCGACCGTCTGCCCCGGGTCGGATCGGGCAGGGTGGTCCATCTCGAGAGCGCCGCCGCGCCGCCGCGAATTTTCCCGGTGATCGCGCCGGCGCTGCCCGGTGAGGGACAGTGGCGTGGAAGCGGGCCGCTGGCTGGCGGCGCTGCACCGGTTCAGGTCACGACCTTCCGGCCGGACCCGAACTACCCCCAGATGGTCGCCGGCGTGGCGTGGATCGACCACTCACGGACCTGGCTCGCACTCTACCCGGGCCGTTACGAGCCCCCCAAAGACGGAAATCAGCCGGCGGAGGTCCCGCCCCAGTTGCGCCCGCGCCTGCTGGCCACGTTCAACAGCGGCTTCAAGATCGAGGACTCGGGCGGCGGCTTCTTTTCGCAGGGGCATCTGTACGCGCCGCTGAGGGACGGTCAGGCGACGCTGATCGGCTACCGCGACGGGGCCGTCGACGTCCAGACCTGGACCGGCGGCACCGACCCCGGTCCCGGGATCGCGTTCGCGCGTCAGAACCTGCCGTTGACCGTCGAGCACGGCCGGCTCAACCCCGCCCTGTCAAACGACTCGCTGTGGGGAGCAACCGTCGGGAACGCGGTCCGCGTCTGGCGCTCGGGGGTCGGCGTCGACGCCCGCGGCAACCTGATCTACGCGGCGGCCGACATCCAGACCGCGCAGAGCCTCGCGCAGATCCTCCAACACGCCGGCGCCGTCCGAGCCATGGAGCTCGATATCAACTACGAGTGGACCACCTTCAACTTCTACCGGACCTTCGACGCGGGCGGCCCCGCCAAACTGCTGCCCGGCATGAGCCGACCCGCCACTCGCTACCTGTCCCCGGACGACCGCGACTTCTTCGCCGTTTACGCGCGGTAGCCAAGCGAGGGTGGCCTACCGAGTGGTCTCGTTTCGTATTTGCGAACGGGGCCACTAAGCAAGGAAAGCCGCCCAGACGCCCTACCGGCAGGTGGGGCCAGCCGTTAGATGGGCATGGTCGCTCCCGTGAGGCCGCCGATCAGCTCACGAGCCACCCGCTCCTCGGCATCTCGCTCGCGGACTGATGGAACGATCGGCAAGGGCCACTAGCGTAACCTCGTGGCATGTCCGAGCCGCCCGACTACTTCGGCGCTCCGCGCATGCGCCCGACTGAGGCTGGCGCGTATCGCCGGGTCGATGACCTTCCGATCGTCGAGATCCTCAGCGGCCTGACGCTCCGGCCGGTTCGCGGGACGAACATGATGCTCAGTTTTGCTCGCTACGAGCCGCACGCCGAGGCGCCGAGGCACGCTCATGTCGAGGAGCAGATCTTCGTCATGCTCGAAGGGGAATTAGAGATGGACCTCGACGGCGAGGTGCGGACGATGCGTCCAGGCGACATCGCCCTGATTCCATCCTGGGTGCCGCACCGCGTGCGTGCTGGTCCGGAGCCCGCTTCCCAGCTCGACATCTTCTCTCCGCCGCGGCAGGGACTGCTGGATCGACTACCTACCCCCGAGGCGGGGGACGGGGGCCGCTAGCACAGTCACCACGATGGCGGTGCCGTCACCGACCTGGAACTACGGGTTCACCGGATCGCCGGGCAGCGGATCGCCAATGCCTCGGTGATCCCAGAGATTCCCAACGCTCACCCCAGAGCACCGCATTCCGACGCACGAAGCGCCCGGCGGCTAGCTCAGGCGAGGGCGGCCGCGAGCCGGCGCCACTGCTCGCGGGGAAGGCGCGAGCGATCCTCCGCGATCACGTGCACGCAGACGTGGTCAGCTCCGGCCTGGCGATGCTCGCCGATCCGGTTGACGATCGCTGCCTCGTTGCCCCACGCGACGAGTCCATCGACCAGCGCGTCGCTGCCCCCGCGGGCGAGGTCGCTCTCCTCGAAGCCGTGCCGCAGCCACGCACCCGAGTAGTTGGGGAGACTCGAGTAGGGGTTGGCGAGGAAGTTTCGCGCGAGTCGGCGGGCGCTCTCCGCGTCTGGATCGAAAATCGCCGGCAGGCCCGGGGCGAGCAGCGGACCCTGGCCCAAGGTGGCCCGGGCGAACCGCGTGTGAGCGACCGGGATGATGTACGGATGGCTGCCGGCGGCGCGTTGGCGCGAGACCGCCAGCATCTTGGCTCCGAGTGCGGCGATCAAACGCCGTTCGACGGGGATCGGCTGGGGCTGAGCATCGAGTTCATCGAGGTACTGCCCCATCGCGCTGAGCGGCCGGTCGTAGCGGCCGGGCTGCACGCTGTCCAGCAGCGAGCGGTGGCTGATGCCGATCCCGAGCAGGAAGCGACCGGGATACGCGGCCTCGATCTCGTGGTAGGCGGCGGTCAGTGCCGGCGGTTCGTGCAGCCACATGTTGACGATTCCGGTTGCCACGACGATCGTCCTCGTCGCCCCCAGCAGGCGAGCGACATCGGCGAACACCTGGCGGTTGGGTTCGACGCCGCCGGGAACCCAGATGGCGCCGTACCCCAGCTCCTCGAGCTCCACGGCCGCCTCGGCGATCTCCCCCGGATCGGCTTCGCGCAGGTACCTCCCCCAGACCCCGGTTTTGCCAAGTTCCATCATGCGGATCATAATAATCAATGACCTACAACGAGAGGAGACCTAGGTGCTCGATCCCGACAAGCCGGACTGGATCTTCAGGGAGCAGTCCCACATAGGCGTGGTCTGCGCCGACATCGAGCGGACGATGGCCGAGTACGGGCAGCTCGGATATACGTTCGCGCTGCGCTCCGGCGAGATCACGTTGCGCCGTCCGGGCCGCGGTCCGCAAGATCCGTTCACGGCCCGGTCGGCCTGGTCGCTCCAAGGTCCGCCGCACATCGAGCTCGGCGAGGTGGTCGACGCCGGCGGGGAACCCACCCTGTGGCCATCTCGGGGCCATGATCACGTCGAGCACGTCGGCTACTGGGTCGACGACCTCGCGGCCGCGTCGGCGTGTCTCGAGTCGCTCGGGTTCCCGCTCGAGGCGACGCCCGCCGGCGATGACACCCGGCCACTGGGGTTCTGCTACCACCGCACACCGAGCGGAGCGCGGATCGAGCTGGAGGACGGTCCGATGCGCAAGGCGTTGCTGGCCGAGCAGTTCGCCCGCGTGCGCGCGGGTGACACGTCGGCGATCGGCTATACGCCCTTCGCCGACAAGAAGTGAGCCCGGCCGGCGGGTGGATCAGATCGTGTAGCCGCCGTCGACGTCCAGCGACTGGCCGGTGATGTAGCCGGCCCGGGGTGAGGCCAGGAAGCACACCGCCTCCGCGATGTCGACCGCGCCACCGAACCGCCGCAGCGGAATCCGGAAGCGTGTCGCCTCCATGTCCCGCTCATCCACCTCGCCGGTCGCAAGCAGCTGGTTCGCCATCCCGTCGGCCATGACGCCGGGGCCGACGGAGTTGGCGCGGACGCCGAACTTCCCCTCCTCGGCGGCCAGGCCGCGAACCAACCCTTCGACCGCCCCCTTCGGGCTGACCGAGAGGCCGTCGCGCAGCAGGAAGCGCCGGGTCGCCATCGTCGTGACCGCGACGATCGAACCGCGCGCTTCGCGCAGGGACGGCAGCAGCGGCTGGACGATGTTGAAGAAGCCGGCCGCCTCGCCCACGAGATGACGGAGGTACTGGTCCGGAGTGACCCGGCTGATGTGGACCTGGTTGACGTACGGGCCGGCCGCGTGCACGAGCGTATGGACGGCGCCAAACCGCTCGAGCACCGCGGCCGCAAACCCCGCGGCGACGGCGGGGTCCTCGAGCGCGACCTGCCAGGCGGCCGCCTCGCGGCCGGCCTGGCGCGCAAACGACACCACTTCATCGGCCGCTTCGCGGCGCGCGTGGTAGGTGATCGCGATGTCGGCTCCGCGCTGGGCCAGCAGGCGACAGACCTCGGCGCCCAGGCCGCCGCTCCCGCCAGTGATCACCGCCGCGCCTCGGCGATCGGCGAAATCCTCGGTCGAGGTCACACCTCCACCTCGCGCCCGTCCTCGCCCCACATGACGTGGAACGTCCCCTCGCGGTCGATCCGCTTGTACGTGTGGGCCCCGAACAGGTCGCGCAGGCCCTGGATGAGACCGGCGGGACCGCGCGCGCGCCGGTAGCCGTCGTAGTACGCCAGCGACGAGGAGAAGGCCGGCGTCGGGATGCCCAGCTCCGCCGCTCGGGCGACGACGCGGCGCCACGGCTCCTGCGCCTCCCGCAGTGCGTCGGCAAAGAACTCGGCCAGCATCAGGTTCGCCAGCTTGGGCTCGGCATCGTACGCCTCGCGAATGCGGTCCAGGAAGCGCGCGCGGATGATGCAACCGCCGCGCCAGATCGTCGCCATCGCGCCGAGGTCGATATCCCAGCCCTCGGCGTCAGCCGCCGTCGCCATCTGGGCGAAGCCCTGCGCGTAGGAGACGATCTTGGACGCGTACAGCGCGTGCTCCAGATCGTCGGCCAGGGACTCCAGATCGGCCGTGCCGGGAGCCGGGCCGGCGAGCTTGTTCGCGGCCAACTCGCGCTGACCCTTCAGCGCGCTCAATGTGCGGGCGAACACGGCCTCGGTGATACCGGTCAGCGGGACGCCCAGCTCGAGCGCGTTCTGGGCCGTCCAGCGGCCTGTGCCCTTCTGCTCGGCGGCGTCGAGGATGACGTCGATCAGCGGTCGGCCCGTGGCGTCGTCGGTCTTGGCCAGCACGCGCACCGAGATCTCGATGAGAAACGACTCGAGCTCGGATTCGTTCCAGGCCTGAAACCGCTCCGCGATTTCAGGGACCTCCAAATCGGCGCCATAGCGCAGCAGGTCGTAGCTTTCGGCGATCAGCTGCATGTCGGCGTACTCGATCCCGTTGTGGACCATCTTCACGTAGTGGCCCGCGCCGTCGGGGCCGACATAGGTGCAGCAGGGCGTCCCGTCGACCTTGGCCGCGATCGCCTCGAGGATCGGCTTGACCGACTCGTCGTAGGGTTCGCGATCGCCTCCGGGCATGATGCTCGGCCCGTTCAGGGCCCCCTCCTCACCGCCGGATACCCCGACACCGAGGAAGTGGACGCCGCGCTCGGAGAGGGCAGTGTGCCGGCGCTGGGTATCACGGTAGTTCGCGTTGCCACCGTCGATCAGGATGTCGCCGGCATCCAAGAAGGGGACGATCTCTTCGATCACGGCGTCGGTCGCGGGACCCGCCTGGACCATGCTCATCAGCACGCGCGGCCGCGCGAGCGCCTCGACCCATTCCTGCACGGAGACGTAGCCGGTCAGCGGTCCCTCGGAGCCGTGCTCATCGATGAACGTCTGCATCCGGCTGGTGGTGCGGTTGTGCACGGCGACCGGAATGCCGTGGTGAGCCACGTTGCGGGCCAGGTTCGCGCCCATCGTCGCCAAGCCGGTCAGCCCGAAGTGAGAATCGTCAGAGGTCATGTCGGCAAACTAGCGTTTCCGACACCGGGTCCATTGTTGGGCGGTCGCCCACCGCTGGCGTTCATCGCGCCCACCCGTCAGCTCGGGGCGCGCTCCAGGATGTAGGACGGCTTCGGCGTCACGTCTTTGTACTCGACCTGCCACGCCGGCTCCGCCTCCGCCCGGGCCATCCACACGTGTCCGGTCTCACCCGACTCGAGGATCCGGATCACCGAATCCGCGATGTACGACGGGGGAGAGAAGCTCTTGTCCGGCAGCGCCCGCAGGTCCTCGGGAACGATGCCCGTGAGGATGCTGTGGGGACAGATGACGTTGATCCGAATCCCGCGCTTGGCCAGCCATGGCGTGAGGCTCCGGGACAGCCCGATCAGCGCGTGCTTGGAGCCCGAGTAGACCGGATCCGGCTCGTACGCCTGCACGCCCGCAGTCGACGAGGTGACGATGATGTCGCCGCCGCTCGCTTCAAGCAACGGGATCGTGGCGGCAAGGCCGAACCCGACGCCATCGACGTTCACGCCCATCACCTTTCGAAACACCTCCGGTCGCAGCCAGTCCAGGGGGTCGTCGAGGATCGGGACCGACGGAGGCCGGGTCATCACGCCGGCATTGAGGAAGGCGAAGTCGAGCCGCTCGACGCCGCTCAGCGCGGTCTCCCACTCGTCCGCATCGGCCACGTTCAGGTGCACATAGCGGTGCGGCGCCCGCAGTTCGGCAAACAGCTCGCGTCCAGCCTCGTCGGCCACGTCGGCGCCGATCACAATCGCTCCCCGCGAGGCGAACTCCCGCGCGGTGGCCGCGCCCATGCCCGAAGCGGCTCCGGTGATCAGCGCGATTTTCCCGTTCAGATCCACACCCGGCCAACCTTTCCGACGACTTTCACTGCCTCAGCCAACGTATCCGGAAGCGGAATCGTTGTCAACCAAACGGTTGGTGGAATTGCGGGTCGGTTCGCCGCGTCGATCGAGGGCACCTGCGGGGTGCGGAGCGTGGCTGGCAGCGTTCCGGCGGAGCCTGCGCACCTAAGCGACGCTATTCGTCGTTTAAATGCGCAGCCTCGCGGCGCGGGCGCGCACTTCCCGAGTTCCGGGGCGCCATCCGACGTGACTTGCTTGGGCCACATACGGCTCGAAGGACTTTCGCAGAGGACCTTGGATTCACAGGTGACTCTGAACCCACACGGAAAGGTCACTCGTACGGGCGGCGACGGCGGCCCGCAAACCGGACCGCATTCTGCGAACTTCGGTAAAAATGTTCAGGGGGGTTGAACAAAAGTGCCAAGGTTCGGTCGCGTCACCTTGGGAGAGGAAGCCACCTCTGCGTCAGCGATAGGTGGCTCACCCCCCGACGAACTGCGCCACCACGTTGCGCCCGACGTCCCGGATGTAGTCGTCGACGGCGTCGGCCGACATATCGGGCCAGCTCGGGCGGACGATCACTGGCCCGAGGCGGGTGGGATCGAGCTGCGCGAGCTGCGAGACGCAGTCGTCGGCCGAGCCCAGGATCGCCCGCTCGAGGGCCCATTCGCGGAAGCCCTCGCGGAGCCGGTCGCTCTCGTCGGCGATGAAGCCGGCGCCGCGCTCGGCATAGGCGAGGAAACGATCGCGCGCTCGCGACGCGTAGGCGTCGACCGCTTCCTCGACGTCCCGGCCGACGATGATCTCGCGGCGGATCGGCACCCGGACGAGCGGGAGGTCGTGGCGGCGGCGCTCGGCGTCGAACGTGTCGAGGGCCGCCTGGGCCTCGGAGAAGCTGGTCTCGACGGTGATCATCCACCCGTCGCCGAGCCGCGCCGCGCGCCGGATCCCGACCGGCCCCATGGCTCCGAACCACAGCGGCGGCCTGGGTTGTTGGACTGGACGGACGTGGGTCGTGGCGTCTTGCAGCTGCCAGAAGCGGCCGTCGAAACTGAACTGCGGGCGTGACCAGGCCAGCTCCATCAGCGCCACCGCCTCCTCGAGCCGCGCGAAGCGCTCCTGCGCCGGCACCTGGAGCAGGTCGAACTCCTCCTGCCGGTAGCCGGCCCCGACTCCGACGATCAGCCGCCCGCGGCAGACCATGTCGAGGGTGGCGAGTTCTTCGGCGAGGACGACCGGGTGGTAGAAGGGCACGATCAGGACGCTGGTGACGAGCTTGACCTGAGGGTCCGTCACCGCGGCCAGATGGGCCAGCAGGGGCACCGGTTGGGGCCAGCGGAACGAGCGGTAGAGGAAGTGCTGGCCGATGCAGATGTAGGTGAAGCCGTTTTGCTGGGCGGTCTCGACCTGACGCAGGATGCGGTCAAGGTGCTCGCGCGGATCGACCGCGTCGGGCACGTCGCCGAGAATGATCCCGAACTCCAGGCGGGCGCCGCCGTCGCCACCGTTCATTCCCAATCGACGACCTCGTCCATGAAGGCTGGGTAGGCCTCGCTCACGTCTTCGGCGAACTCCAGCAGGTGAGACGTCATCAGGCGCTCGGCGGTCCGTCCGTCGTGGCGTCCAACCGCCTTGCCGATCCGCTCGTGGATCCCGATGATCCGCCGGCGGTGCTCCTCGTCCAGGCGCATCGGCGGCAGGTGCTCGAGGTAGATGCTCATCAGGGCGAGCGCAAACAGCGCCACAACCCGGTTCTCGCACAGATCCGCTACCGCGCCGTAGAACCCGCTTGTGGTCATCGCCCAGGCTCGGTCCTCCAGGCCGAGCGCGCGCCGCGAGGCTTCGATCGGCTGCTGGAGGAGCGCGGCATCTTCTGGCGTGGCGCGCTCGGCGGCCAGCCGCGCGGTCAGCCCCATCATCGCCACCCGGGCCTCGATCACCTCTCCGTAAGTCGCGCCGTCGGCCATGAAGTAGAGCGTGCTGGTGCGCCCGTAGTCGCGGCTGGAGACGTCGGCCAGCATCGGTCCCCCGCCGGGCCCGGGCCGGATCGTAATCAGGCCCTGGACCTCGAGGATCCGCAGCGCCTCGCGGAGGGAGGCGCGGCCAACGCCCATGCGCTCGATCATCTCGCTCTCGGGCTCGAGCCGCGAGCCGGGCTTGAGGCCGCGGCTGCTGGCGTCCTTGAGGATCTCGCGCGCCAGCACCTCGGCGACCTTCTTGCCCCGTCTGATCGTGGGCGCCCGGCCGTCCGCGCGGCGCATGGTCACGACGGCTTCCTCCGCCTCACCGGCAGCATCACCGCGACGCCCCCGTCGCTGACCTCGACCGGATAGATGGCGGCGCGTCCGCCGCCGACGTACAGCGATTCGCCGCTGTCGAGATCGAACTCCCAGCCGTGCCAGGGGCAGCGCAGCACGCGCCCGTCGAGTCCGAAGTGCATCTCGTCGGGGCCGGCCGGAAGCATCGTTCCCCCGACTGCGCCCATGCAGAGCGGGGCCCCCTGGTGGGGACAGCTGTTTCGGATCGCGTACCAGCCGGCCTTGGTGTGGGCGACGCCGATCGACCGGCCCGAGATCTCGAAGACGCGGAACTTGCCCAGCGTGAACTCGTCCTCGCGGCCTACGACGTGGGCTTCAAGCGCGCGGGGCGGGGCCGGGTTCGGCATCACGGACCGAAGGCCTCAAACGCGTGGTGGGGGACCGGGCTCGGCTTCACAGACCGAAGAACTCGTGCGCGTTGGTCCAGGCGATCCGCTCGCGCGAGGCCTCGGGCAGCTTCTTCAGGATCACGGACGGGTCATCGTTGTCGTAGTGGGGATAGTCGGAGGAGAAGCACAGGATCTCCTCGCCGTCGAGCATCTCGATCAGCCGCCATAGGTCCTCGATTTTCTCCGGCTCGTCCATCGGCTGGGTCGCGAAGCGGATGTGGCGCTTGATGTAGGCCGCCGGTGGCTCCTTGACCCACGGTGTGTCCATGCGGAAGTTCTTCCACTCGCGATCCAGCCGCCAGCCGAGCGGCAACATCCAGCTGAACCCGTACTCGATGAAAATCACCTTCAGATCGGGGAAGCGCTCGAAGACGCCCTCAAAGATCAGGCTCGCCACGTTGGACTGCCCGATCTGGGTGAGCATGGCATGGCGCTCGGCGTAGGTCCGGGGCACCCCTCCGGCGACGGTCGGCGTCCCCAGATAGCACCCCTCCGCACCCGTCTGGTGAACCACGATGGGCAGCTTGGCCGCGGCCGCCGCCTCGTACAGCGGGTAGTAGTAGCGGTTGCCCATCAGCGTGTTGATCAGCGGCAGCTGGACGCCGATCACCTCGGGCGTGCCGGCCCACCGCTCGACCTCTGCCGCGGCCGCTTGCGGATCGTGGGGCGACACGGTGATGGCGAGCTTGAAGCGGTCGTCGAGCTTGACCCACGTCTCGTGGAAGTAGCGGTTGATCGCCGAGGCCCAGGCGGTAGCCGATGGGGGATCGGTCCAGGCCGCCACGGCCAGCCCCTGCATCGGCAAAAGCAGGCCGACTTCGATGTTCCACTGGTCGAGCAGGTCCTCGCGGACGAACTGCGGGTCCGACGCCGGCAGGCCACCTGAGGGCGGTTTGGCGTCGGCGCGCAGCGGCACGCCGGGGTGGGGATAGCGCTCGGGGGCGCGTCCGGAGATCTTGAATTCCTGCTTCTCGAACTGGTGTCGCCACGACTCCTCGACGAACGGGAACACGGCCTCGGGCCCGTTGATCGTCGGATGTACGTCACAGTCAAAGATCTTCATGTTGCGGAGCCTTTCACTAGAGAGTCCTCGGCGATCGATTGCAGGCCGCGACGGACGACCTTGCCCGTCTGGTTGCGCGGCAGCTGCTCGAGCCGGATGAAGCGGCTGGGAACCTTGTAGCGAGACAGGCCGGCGCGGCAATGCTGCTCGAGCTCGTCGTCGGCCACCTCCTGAGTCAGGACCACGAACGCGACGCCCGTCTCGCCCCATCGCGGATGAGGTGCACCGATCACCGCCGTCTCGCGCACCGCGGGGTGCGAGATGATCACGCGCTCCACCTCGGCGGGATAGACGTTGAGGCCGCCGGAGATGAACATCTCTTTCTTGCGCCCGACGATGTACAGGTAACCCTGTTCGTCGACGAAGCCGGAGTCGCCGGTGGCCATCCAGCCGTCCCGCCAGACTGTGGCCTCCTCCTCGGGGCGGTGCCAGTAACCGCTCATCGCCTTGGCGTTACGGACGAGGATCTCGCCCGTCTGTCGCGGCGGCAGCCGCTCGCCCCCTTCGCCGACGATCTTGAACCGCACCCCGGGCACCGGGCGACCGACCGAGGTGAGCTTCTCGGCGAAGCTGGGGTCGCGCAGGGCACGTCGATGCTCCTCTGGGGTCAGCACGGTCAGCGCAGGACAACCCTCGCTGATTCCGTAGCTGTGCAGGAAGCCGGCGGGGATCCGCTCCAGGGCGGCAGCCTGGATGTCGGGCGGGGTCGGCGCCGCTCCATAGACGATCAGGCGAAGGCTCGAGAGGTCGGCGTCGTCGAGGTCTCCGTCCCACACCAGGTCCCCCAGCATGGCCGGCACGAGCACGGTGGTCGTGACCGAACGCCGTGCCACCTCGGCGTAGAAGGCGGCCGGACTCCACTTGGGCAGGATCACGTGAGTGATGCCCTCGGTGGCGAGGCTGAAGAAGCGCGAGCCCGCGGCCGCGTGCGCCACCGGAGTGCAGCTGAGGAACACGTCGTCATGGGTAAGGCCCTGTGAGACGACCGTGTTCAACCCGTGCACGTGCAGCGCGCCCTGGCTCATCACCACGCCCTTCGGCTCGCCCGTGGTGCCCGAGGTGTAGTACTGCATGACGGCATCCTCCGGACGCTCGACGAGTGGGGGCTCCTCCGCCGCGCCCTCGGCGCTGATCCGCGCATAGGACGCATCCTCGACGCCGAAGGCCAACCACCGGCCGCCACCGGACCGTCCCCGGTCGAGGAGCTCGGGGACCGCCAGCCCGAGCCGCGGGTCGGCGTCCCGGTAGTGGTGCGCGATCTCCGGACCGACCGTGGCCGGGCTGCAGGGCACCATCACGGCCCCGAGCTCGGCGATCGCGTACGCGACCTCGGCGCACTCGAAGCGGTTGTTGCTCAGCACGAGCACCCGATCTCCGAGCCGGACCCCCTCCGTGGCGAGCCACGCCGCAACGCGATGGGTGCGGTCAGCCAGCTCGCGCCACGAGAGCACGACGTCGCCGCAGATGATTGCCGGCTCGGGGCCGTAGAGGTCGGTCGCGCGCAGCAGGATGTCGCGGAGCGTGAACGGAGCGGCGCCGGCGGGCACCACTAACCGCCTCACTCCGGCCCGCCATCTTCCGGTCGCGGGCCCAGTTCCAACTCGAGCAGCAGGGACCCCCACGACTTCCCGTGTGGGTCGATGCCGAGCGTGCGGGAGACACCGCCTCCGAGCGTCCCGGTGAGGACGAAGTTGAAAGCCGGGATCCCGGGCAGCTCGTAGCGGCGGACCTCTCCGGCCAGGAGGGGCGCGTAGAGATCCCTGACCGTCTCGGCGGTGACCGTCTCCGCCAGCCACCCCCAATCATCGGGATCGACCGGGATCAGGCTGAGGTTGAGAATGTCGCCCTTGTCGCCGGAGCGCACGTGGGCAACCTCGCCCAGGATCATCTCGCGGCGTCTCCAATCGGTATCTCAGCGGGTTCGATGACGGTCACCCGAGCCTCCACGGCGCCGCGCGGAACCGTCGCCGACACCATCCCGATTACCGGGCGCACGTGAGTACGGATTCCGCCACCACCCACCCCGGGAGCCCACCAGAGGTCTTGGCACTCGAACACGAATGCCTCCGTCTGCTCGACGGTGCGCACACGGCAGGCCAGCCGGAGGCGGACGTCGAACGGGTCCGGGCGGGCCGGGGAAGCCGCGCCGAGCACACTGTCGACGCCGATCACGTCGGCGCGGAAGTCCTGCGGGTCGAGTCCACCCTGGCGGAGACGGTCTTCCACGATCCGTCCCGCCAGCCGCGCCTTGTCCACGGCGCCGCGCCCGGCGAACGACGCCTCGCCCTCGGCGATGAAGCCGTCATCGACACCGAGCAGGACTTTGTAGGTGTCGGGGGCAGGGCCGCCGCTGGCGCCGCTGACGAGGACACGGTCGGGACCGACCTCGTCGAGGTGGATGCCGGTCATGTCGAGCGTCACGTCCGGCGTGATGTAGCGGGCCGGATCGCCAATCTCGTGGATCAGCTGTTCGGCGCAGCTGATCCGGTTGACGAGACCGCCGGTACCGGGGACCTTCGTGATCACCGCCGACCCGTCGTCGCTGACCTCGGCCAGCGGCATCGATGTGTTGGCGGGATCGGGGGTGTAGCGACCGAAGGCGGGCTCGGCGAAGCACGTGCCGGTCACGCAGCGGCCGCATTCGAGCAGGTGGCCGATGGCGGCGGCCCGTGCGCGCAGCTGGAGGTCATCGGTGTCCCAGCGGTAGTGGTGGAACATGGCGGCCATATAGGGCGCCACGTCGGCGCCGCGGCCGGTCACGACCACGTCGGCGCCGCGCTCGAACGCCTCCAGCACGGGCAGGAAACCGAGATAGACGTTGGCCGAGACGAGGCGCTTGCGGATGTCATCCAAGTCCCAGGCGCCCCACGGCTCGATCGGCAGCTCGCCGTCGCGCACCGCCTCCAGCACGTCGTCGCCGGTGACGGTAGCGATCGTGACCCCGTCGACTCCATCCGCGGCCGCCTGCTCCGCGAGCACCGCCGCCGCCGCCACGGGGTTGGCGGCCCCCATGTTGCCGGCGATCCGCGTCCCCCGCTCTATCGCGGGTCCGATCAGCGCTCCCACTCGCTCGCCCAGCATCAGGTCGTAGCCCTTCGTGGGATCGGCACGCTTGCGCAGCTGAGCGCTGGCCAGCGTCCGCTCGGCCAGCGTGTCAAAGCAGACGTAGTCGACGTCACCGTCGGTGACCATCTGCATAGCCAGCGCCGGGCGGTCGGGCTCGCCGGCGGCTCCACAGCCGATCCGCAACATCTTGTCGTCCCGCCTCATATCCTTATAATGATCCCCAAGATCCGCCTAGTCAAGCCGAACCCTGACGTCCGACGCGGGGCGCAGCTACGGGGTCCGCTCGACGAGTGGCTGCTCTGCGGGTCGGGACTCACGGGAAGCCGCCGTCGACGTTGAGCAGGGCCCCGGTCGTGTAGCTGGACGCGTCGCTGGCCAGATACAGGACCGCGCCCACGATCTCGTCTGGCCGACCGCCGCGGCGGAGCGCAAATCCCCGCGCCTCGTCCGAGAACGCATCCTTGTCCCAGGCGTTGGAGATATCGGTCAGGAACGCGCCGGGAAGAATGCAGTTCACGCGCACGGACGGCCCGAACGCGTGCGCGAAGCCGATCGTCATCGCATTGACGCCGGCTTTGGCGGCCGCGTAGGGAATCACGTGCGGCCGAGGCCGGACCGACCCCACGCTGCTGACGTTGATGATCGAGCCGCCGTCGCCGGCCGCCATCCTCGAGCCGACGAGAGCGGTGAGCCGGAAGTGACCCTTGAGGTTGACGTCGAGCACCTTGTCCCACAGCGCTTCGCTGACCTCGGTGATGTCGCCGTAGACGGGCGACATGCCGGCGTTGTTGACCAGGACGTCGACGTGGTCGAAGGCGTCGTAGGCGGTAGCCACGAGCGCCTCGACGTCCGACCACTTCCCGACGTGACACGCCACCGGGAGTGCCCGGCGCCCCGTCGTGTCCACGACCTCGTCGGCCAGTGTCTGGCAGTTCTCGAGCTTGCGGCTGGCGATCACCACGTCGCATCCGGCGGCGGCGAGCGCCAGCACCATCTCGCGGCCGAGGCCGCGACTGCCGCCGGTGACGAGCGCCACCCGGCCGCTGAGGTCGAAGCGAGCGAAGGGTTGCGGCACCGTCACGCGCGATCTCCCGATACCTCGGTCGCGGCCAGGATGCCCGCCTCGAGCAGTGCAGCGATCCGTTCCCCGGACACGCCAAGCTCCTCGGCGAGCTCGGCGGTCTGCTCTCCCGGCCATGGCGGCGGCCGCCCGATCGACCCCGGGGTCCGACCGAACCGCGGCACGGGGGCGGGCTGGACGGCGCCATCGTGTTCGACGTAGGTGTCCCGGGCGCGAATGTGCGGGTGGCTCATCACCTCGTCTATCCGCAGCGCCGGCGCAAAGCACACGTCGGTGCCCTCGAGGTGGTCGCCCCACTCGCTGAGCGTCCGGGTGGCGAACACCTGCTCCAGCCGCGCGTGCAGGGCGGGCCAGCGGTCGCGGTCCCACTGCGGCCAGTCCTCCTCGGCCAAGCTCACGCGCTCGAGCAGCAGGCGGTAGAACTGCGGCTCCAGGGCACCGACGCTGACGAAGCGGCCGTCCGAGGTCTCGTAGGTCCGGAACCACGGCGCGGCGCCCTGGAGCCAGTTGCTGCCCCGCTCGGGTTCCCACAGGCCCTGCGCTTCCAGCTGGAAGATGACCATCATCAGGCTGGCGACGCCGTCGACCATCGCCGTGTCGATCACCTGTCCGCGGCCTGAGCGGTGGCGCTCGAACAGCGCAGTGACGACGCCGAAGGCCAGCAGCATCCCGCCGCCGCCGTAGTCGCCGATCAGGTTGAGCGGCACCGGCGGGTGCCTGTCCGGCTCGCCGATCAGGTGCAGCGCGCCGGCCAGCGCGATGTAGTTGAGGTCGTGCCCGGCCGCCGAGGCCAGAGGCCCCTCTTGACCCCAACCGGTCATGCGGGCGTACACCAATCGCGGATTGCGCTCGAGGGCGACGTCGGGACCGAGCCCCAGCCGCTCCGTCACGCCGGGGCGGTAGGGATCGATCAGCACGTCGGCCCGCTCCACGAGCCGCCATACGATCTCCACTCCTTCAGGTGCCTTGAGGTCGACGGCCAGGGACCGGCGGCCACGAGCCAGCAGCTCGCGCGATCGCTCGGCCGGCGGTTCCCGCGGAACCGTGCCGGCGCGGTCCACGCGCGTGACCTCGGCTCCCAGATCGGCCAGCAGCATCGCCCCCAACTGAGCGGGGCCGATGCCGGCGAGCTCGACCACGCGCACCCCAGCCAGCGGACCACCCTCAGTCATGCGATGTGTGTGGTCCGGCCGCCCAAAACTAGTGCCATCATACGCAGACTAAGACTCTTATGGGTACCACTGACACGGCACCGGACACGCTGGGTGGCGTCATGCGCCGGGGCGCCGCGCGGTGGCCCAAGGCGATCGTTGCCTTCCCGGGCGAATCGGTCACATTCCGCCAGCTCGACGGACGTGCCGACCAGCTGGCCCGTCTCGTCATCGCCGCGGGCGCCGAGCCTGGCGACAAGGTCGGCGTGCTGCTGGATCCGGGCGTCGACTTCATCGCCGCGCTGGTCGGGATCGCTCGGACCGGCGCCACGATCGTCCCCATCAACGAGCGCTTCAAGGCGCGCGAGCTTGGTTACGTGACCGCCCACGCCGACCTCACGGTCGTGCTCACGACCGACCGCGTGGCCAAGTTCCTCGACTTCCCGCACCTGCTCGCGCAGGCGCTCGAGCTTCACGATGCGCCGCAGCTCCGCACGGTCGTCGTATTCGGTGGCCCGACTCAGCCGACCGGCTTCGTCCCCGCCACGGCGCTCGAGGCTCGGGCCGGCGCGGTGGCGCTCGAGCGGGTGCGCGAGCTGGAGGAACGGGTGACGGCCGACGACTTGGCCCTGATCATGTACACGTCGGGCACGTCGGCGATGCCCAAGGGGTGCATGATCAGCCACGATGCGTTCACGCGAGAGGGGCGCGAGATCGCCAGCACGCGCTATTTCCTCACGCCGAGCGACGCCTTCTGGTGTCCCCTGCCGCTGTTTCACAACGGCGGCCTGGCCACCCTGATGGCGTGCCTCAGCTCCGGCGCCTCCTACATCCACGCCGGCCGCTTCGACCCCGATGTGTCGCTGCGCCAGCTCGTGGACTACCGCTGCACGCACGCGATCCCCGCCTTCGAGACGATCTGGCTGCGGGTGCTCGACCATCCCCGCTTTCCGGAGGCCGACCTGAGCGCGCTCAGGATCACCCTCAACGCGGGCCCTCCCGAGCGTTTGCGCCAGCTCCAGGCGCGCCTGCCGCAGGCCGTTCAGCTCGCCAACTACGGCCTGACCGAGTCCACCGGCCACTTCTCGATCACCCTCCCCACGGACCCGCTCGAGGTCCGGGTCAACACCGGCGGCCACCCGCTGCCGGGGATGGAGGCCAGGATCGTCGATCCGGCCTCCGGTGAGGACCTGCCGGCGGGTCAGGTCGGCGAGATCCTGTTCCGCGGGCCGCTGCGCTTCCGCGGCTACTACAAGGATCCCGAGCTCACGGCAGAAGCGATCGACGGCGACGGCTGGTTTCACAGCGGCGATCTCGGCAGGCTCGACTCGGAGGGCCGCATCGCCTACACGGGGCGGCTCAAGGACATGCTCAAGGTAGGGGGCGAGAACGTCGCCGCGGCCGAGGTCGAGGCATTTCTGCTGACCCACCCGGCGGTCAACATCGCCGCCGTCGTCGGCGCGCCCGACGCCCGCTACAGCGAAGTGCCCGCCGCGTTCGTCGAGCTCGTCGCCGGAGCGCAAGCCGACGAGAAGGAGATCATCGAGTTCTGTCTCGGCCGGATCGCCACCTTCAAGGTTCCCCGCTACGTCCGCTTCGTGACCGAGTGGCCGATGTCGGGAACCAAGATCCAGAAGTTCGTTCTGCGCGAGCGGATCGAGCGCGAGCTGTCCGAGCGCGGGATCACCGAGGCGCCCATACTGCGGGTCGGCGAGCCGGCGAGCGTGGCCGGGGACCCGGTCAGGCCACCTGCATGATCCAGCCGCCATCGACGCGGATGATCTGACCGGTGATCGCGTCACTCGCCGGCGAAGCCAGGAACACGAGCGCCCGCGCGAGCTCCTCCGTCTCGATCACGCCGAACGGGATCGTGGCCGCGATCTGTTCCCGGAAGCCCGCGGACGCCCGGCGGCCGGCCTCGGAGTTGATGTGACCGGGCGCGATCGCGTTGACCCGGATTCCGAAGGGGGCCAACTGCCGCGCGAAGCCGATCGTCATGCTGTGCAGCGCGAGTTTGGCGCTGCGGTAGGCGCCACCGCCCAGAAACGCGCCACCCGAAGACTGATTGACGATCTTTCCCCATCCGTTGTCGCGCATGTAGGGGACCGCGGCGCGAATCCCGAGCAGCGGGCCGGTGAGGTTGACCCGATGGATCAGGTCCCACTCCTCGAGCGAGATCTCGAGCATGTCGGAGGTCGTCACCTCCGCCATCAGCGCGGCATTGTTGACCAGGATGTGGAGACCGCCGAGCTCCTCGACGACCCGTGCCGTGGCCGCCTCCCAGCTCTCCGGGCTGGTTACGTCCAGTTCGATCGCGAGCGTCCGCCCGCCGTCGCCGGCGATCGCCGACGCCTCGGCCTGGGCGCCGTCGTAGCGGATGTCGGCCATTGCCACCGACGCTCCCGCCTCGGTCAACGCGCGGGAATAGGCTGAGCCGATGCCACCGGCTGCTCCGGTGACCAACGCGACCCGGCCATCTAGAGAATCAGTCGCCACAATCCCTCCTCGTCACTCGAAAACCATGCGCATGATATTGATAGGTAGCAGAAAATGAGCTCCGCGCCCGCCCACCGGACTCCGGTCGAGATCGAGCTGCTGCGCAACGCTCTCACGTCGATCGCCGACGAGATGGCGATCACCGAGGTGCGCGCCGCGTATTCGACCGTCGTCCGCGACCTGCTCGACTTTTCCACCGCGGTCTGCGACAGCCGCGGACGGGTGCTCGCCCAGGGCCTGACGCTGGCGATCCAGCTCGGGGCGATCCCGCGCTTCATGGGGATCCTGCGCGAGCGCAAGCCCGACCCGCGCCCCGGCGACGTCTATCTCGTCAACGATCCCTGGCAGGGCGGCGTGCATCTGCCCGACTACTTCTTCGCCAAGCCCGTGTTCCTCGAGGGCGAGAACGAACCGGTGGCGTACGCGGGGATCGTGACCCACATGGTCGACGTCGGCGGCCGGTTCCCAGGCGGGATCTCGGTCACGGCCGGCAGCCTATGGGAGGAGGGGCTGGTGATCCCGATCGTGCCGCTCGTGGAGGCCGGCGCGGTCAACGAGGCGGTGCTCGACATCATCGCCGCCAACGTGCGCGAGCCGAGCAAGGTCCTGGGGGATATCCGGGCTGCGCTGGCCGGTCTCGACACCTGCGAGCGGCAGGTACGCGAGCTCGCGGGCAGGCTCGGGAACGACGCTCTGCGCCGGCAGATGGAAGCGTTCCTCGAGCACAGCGAACGCGCCACCCGTGCGGCCCTGATGGCGATCCCGAACGGTGAGGCCTCGGCCGAGGGCTTCCTCGACGATGATGGCTGTGGGGGCCCGCCGGTGCGCCTCTGCTGCCGCATCACCAAGCACGAGGACCGGCTGACGTTCGACTACGAGGGCACGGCGTCGCAGGTGCCGGGCGGCATCAACTGCACCGTCGGCGACGCGATCTCGGTGAGCACGTTCGTCGCCGGTGCCGTGCTGGGCGAAGACGCCACCGTCAACGATGGCTTCTCCCGCTGCATCGAGACCAAGATCCCGGACGGGACGGTCGCCAGCGCGCGGCGCCCGGCGGCGGTCAGCGCCCGCGGAACCCTGCTCTACCGGCTGACCGACGTCGCCGGCGCGGCGATGGCGCAGCTGATCTCCAATCGCCTGCCGGCGGAAGGCAGCAACCCCGGGCTGATCACCTTCTCGGGGGCACGAGCCGACGGTCGGCCGTGGATCTGCCTCGACTTCGTCCAAGGCGGCTGGGGCGCGACCGCGGCCCACGACGGCGTCGCCGGCGCTTCGCACGCCATCTCCAACACCGGCAACATCCCGATCGAGGCGATCGAGCAGGAGTTCCCGTTGCGGGTCACCGAATACGAGCTGCTCCCGGACACGGCCGGGGCGGGGGAGTTCAGGGGCGCGCCGGCGCTGTGCCGCGAGTTCGAGCTGCTCGCCGACGACGTCGCGCTCGGATATCGGGTCGAACGCCAGACCTTCCCGCCTCCTGGGATGACCGCCGGCGGGCCGGGCGCCCCGGCCCGCTGCTACCTGCGCCGCGCGGGTGGCGACTGGGAGGAGGTGCCGCCGAAGTCGTCGCTCCGTCTCGGCGCCGGGGACCGGTTTCGGATGGAGCTGCCGGGCGGTGGTGGCTTCGGGCCACCGGCGGCGCGGGCCCCGGCGGCGATCCGGCGCGACCTCGCCGACGGCCTGCTGTCCGCCGGTCGCGCGGCCGAGCTGTACGACATCGAGGACGCCTCGTGAGCGCGGACGGCTGGCGGATCGGTGCCGATATCGGTGGCACCTTCACCGATATCGTGGCGCTCGGCCCGGCGGGTGAGATCCGGCGGCTGAAGGTCCTCTCGACGGTCGAGGACTACTCGCGCGGGATCTGCGGCGCGCTGGAACGGGAGCTGGCGTCGTCGGCGCTCGAGGCGGTTGACCAGGTCGTCCACGGGACCACGATCGCCACCAACGCGATCCTCGAGGAGCGCACGGCGAAGCTGGCCCTGATCACCACGCGCGGCTTTCGCGACGTGCTGGAGCTTCGGCGCTCGCGCCGGCCGACGCTGTACGACCTGACCTGGCGCCCGCCACCGGTGCTCGTCGAGCGCCACCTCCGGCTGGGCGTGGAGGAGCGGACGGCGGCCGACGGCTCGGTCCTGACGGCGCTGTCCGAGCAGGACGTGCTGCGCTGCGTCGAGGTGCTGCGCGCCGAACGGGTCACCGCGGTCGCGGTGTGCCTGCTCCACGCCTACGCCAATCCCGATCACGAACGTCGGATCGCCGAGATCCTCGGGGTCGAGCTGCCGGGCGTGCGGGTGACGCTGTCGTCGGCAATCGCCCCCGAGCCGGGCGAGTTCGAGCGCGTTAGCACGACGACCGTCAACGGCTCGCTGCTGCCGGTGGTCGAGGACTACCTGGTCCGGCTCGAGGCGTCGCTGGGGGCGCTGGGGGTGCGCGCCCCGCTCCAGATCATGCAGTCCGACGGGACCACGGCCTGGGCCCACGTGGTGCGCGAGCGGCCGTTTCTGATCATCGAGTCCGGGCCGGCGGCCGGCGTGAGCGCCGCGGCTCGGCTGGCCGAGGAGATGGGCCGCGAGGCGATCGTCACGTTTGACATGGGAGGTACGACCGCCAAGGCGAGCCTGGTCGAGCATCACCGTCCGGATCTGGCCGCGGAGCTCGAGGTGGGGAACTCGTTGAACCGGGGCGGGGGCTTCATGCGCAGCTCGGGCTACCTCGTGCGCGCGGCCTGCGTCGATCTGACCGAGGTGGGGTCGGGGGGAGGATCGATCGCCTGGATCGACCGCGGGGGCGCACTGCGCGTGGGACCGACCAGCGCCGGGTCCTCGCCTGGCCCCGCCTGCTACGACGGTGGCGGCACCGACGCCACCGTCACCGACGCCCACGTCGTCCTCGGCTACGTGAACCCGACGGCGATCGCCGGCGGCAACAAGCCGCTGCGCGCCGACCTCGCCACCGAGGCGGTGGCGCGCCTGGCCGAGTCGCTCGGGCTCTCGGTGCTCGATACCGCGTTCGGGATCTTCACGATCGCCACCGCGACGATGCGGCGGGCGGTGCGGGCCGTCTCGGTCGAGCGCGGGCGCGACCCGCGCGGCCACACGCTGGTCGCGTTCGGCGGAGCCGGCGGGATCCACGCCTGCGCCCTGGCCGCCGAGATGGACATGGAAGAGGTCGTCGTCCCGATCGCCGCCGGACTGTTCAGCAGCCTCGGTCTGCTGTTCGCCGACACCGCCGTGAGCCGGATGGCCGCGGTCCGCGTGCCGCTGTCGTCCGGCGCCGCCGAGGTCATCGACGACCGCGCGGCGGGGCTGGCCCAGGAGGCCGCCGCGGAGCTACGCGCGCTCCACCCCGAGCGCGGCGAGCCCGAGGTGCAGACCAGGGTCCACCTGCGCTACGTCGGTCAATCCTCCACGCTGATGCTGCCCTACGTCGTCGGCACCGACGTCGCGGCACTCGCCGAAGCGTTTCACGTCGAGCATCGTCGCTCCTACGGACAGTCGGCCGAGCATGAACAGGTCGAGGTCACGGCGGTCCGCGTGCGAGCCTCCTGGCGCGCGCCGGCGCTCTCCTTCGCCGGCTTGGCGCGCGAGGAGATCGAGCGCCGAGGCCGAGGCCCGGACGACGACGTCGCCGCCGCGAGCCGGGGTCTCTACTTCGGGCCGGCGATTGGAACCTTGCCGGCCGGGATTCTCGATCGCGCGACGCTGGCCGGCGGGCCGCGCTCCGGGCCGCTGGTGATCGAGGAGGCGGAGGCGACGATCCTCGTGCCTCCGGGGGCCACGGCGTCACTCGACGCCACCGGCAGCGTCATCCTCCGCATCGCCTAGTCCCGGTTCATATAAATACGTCCGGATGGAGTTGCCAAGTGCCGGGGGCTAGTCTCCGCGACCCGAAGGATGGCAATTATCCGCCGAGGGCTGGCGGAAAGTTGGCGAAGTTCGCGCCTGGCGTCGGCGTCGGGCGCTAGATACTCCCGGCCGCGTGCGACGCGCGGGCGCCACCGCCCGCGGAATCGGCTACGCCGCGCCGTCTGGCACCCACTCCTGCTCGACGTCGAACACGTCGATGTGGAGGCCGGCCACCGAGGGCATGAAGCCGTCGACCTCGACCTTTGCCCACTCCTCGGAGGCGATCTGGGTGTCGAAGTCTCCGTGGGTCGTGGCCCAGGTCTCGGCGCCGCGCCAGGAGCGGGGGTGAGAGCCCGCCGGCCATTCGATCGTCTTGAGGACCACGTGGCGGGCCAGGCTGGGCAGGCTGCGCACGTTGGGCACGTGGACGTTGAAGTAGTGGGGGTCGATCTCGGTTGGCTGCATCCCGTTGGGGATGTGCCAGGTGCCGCGCAGGCAGGTGACCGTCGAGCCTTCGGGGGCGCGGCCCGGTGCCGGCGCGTCGGGCAGGACGAACTCGTCCTCGACGTCGAAGACCTCGATCTGGAGTCCCGCGACCGACGGCATGAACCCGTCGGCCTCGATCGCGGCCCATTCCGGTGAGGCGATCGCCGCGTCGAAGTCCTCGCGGTTGTCGAAGAAGATGTCGGCGCCGCGATAGCACGCGGCGTGAGTTCCCTCCGGCCAGTCGACCGTCTTGAGCACCACGTGGCGGCGCAGCTTCGGCAGGCGCCGCACGTTGGGCACGTGAACGGCGAAGTAATGGGCGTCGTTCTCCTCGGCCGACTGGCCGTCGGGGATGTGCCAGGTTCCGCTCAGCTTGATCATCTTCCTCTCCCATGCTCGTTGTCGGACAGCGCTCTCGCGCGCGACCCTACCAAACGTTTGGTAGGTTCGCCAATCGCTCGGCACACGGTCGGCGTTGTCAGTTGACGACGATCGGCTCCCCGGTCGGCTTCTCGTCCCACACTGGGGAGTCCTCGAGCGTCAGCGCGTCCATCCGGTCGAGCAGTTGCCCGGCCGCGGCGTCAGCCGATGGTGCCTGGTCCGGATCGAACGTCGTTCGGCCTTCGGCCACCACACCCCGCAGCATGTCGGTGTCGACCGGGCCCGGGGAGCAGACGAGAACCGCGATCCCGCGGTGGCGGAGGTCCCGAGCCAGGCCGAAGCCGAACGACGTGAGCGCCGCCTTCGACATCCGGTAGCCGTAGTTGCCGACGCTCGCGGCGCGGACGTTGAGCGCCGAGGCGCCCACGCCGACGAGCATGATCTTCGCGCCATCGTTGAGGCGCGGCAGGCAGGCCAGCGTCACGCGCACCGCTCCGAGGGCGTTCACGTTGAACATCTCGGCCAGCGCGGGCACCTGGATCTGCTCCAACGTCGGCGCGTCACGATTGATGCCGGCGTTGCAGATCAGCCCATCCAGCCCCCGACCGTCGTCGAGCTCCGTCGCGAGCCTGGCGACCGTCGCGTCGTCGGTCAGCTCATAGCCCGACACCACCTGCACGCCGAGCGCCACCAACTCGGGCGTCGGCGCCCGGCAGACGGCGACCACGTCGTCGCCGCGTCCGGCCAGTACCGAGCAGAACCCGAGGCCCAAGCCACGCGAGGCGCCGGAGACGAGCACGCGCACCGTCACGCCACCCCCTCGAAGAGCTCGGCTCGCGAATCGCGTCGGTGGCGCTCGGTCTCCAGATGGAGCCGGCGTAGCTCGCAGCGGGCGATGCGCCATCGGCCGTTCCCGTCCTTGGCGTAGTGCTCGATGTAATGGCCGAAGCCCTCGTAGCGGGGACCGAAGCCGGGAGCGTCGGTTGCGAGCGTAGTCCGCAGCAACTTGTCGTACATCGGCCAGATGCCCCGGGCGCGGTCCGGGCCGTCCAGCTCGATCTCCGGCGTGTGACCGTGATGGATCGTGATCATCGGGGTCAAGCCCTGGCGGACCCGCTCGCTGATCGCGCGGCGGCCGCGCAGGGGCTCGCCTCGCATGAGCGGCACGTCAAGCACCGCGTCCTCGGTGAACAGCTCGCCCCAGCGATCCCACTGCTTGGTGTCGACGAAGCGGAAGTAGCGCGCCTTGAGCTGTCTGATCGCCTCAATGTCCTCGGCGCTCATGCGCTCTCCCAGGCCTCGAAGGCGGCCAGGTCGAGGTCGCGCTTGTGCTCCTCGATCTCCAAGTGCAGCCGGCGCAGGTGCAGGTGGGCGATCCGCCACTGTCCGTCCTCGCCCTTCACGTAGCGCTCGATGTAGTGGCCGTAGCCCTCGTAGCGAGCCATGCCGTTGCCGTCCGGCGTGGGCCCGATCAGTCGGTCGTACATGGCCCAGATTCCCTTCGCCCGGCAGGGCTCGAGCAGCTCGATCTCGGGCATATGGCCGTGATGGATGGTGACCATGTCGGCGAGGTTGGTGCTGACGGTGGACACGATCTCCTCGCGCCCCCGCAGCGGCGTTTCGCGGTTGGCGGGGTGGTCGAGCACGGCGTCCTCGGTGAACACGTCACCCCAGCGATCCCACTGCTTGGTGTCGAGAAAGCGGAAATACCTGGCCTTGAGCTGCTTGATGGCTTCGATTTCCTCCAGACTCACGGGTCTGCCTCCTGTTCGGGGTCTCGTTGCGGGCCGGTCATGACGATCACCTGTCCGTCGCGGACGACGGCGGGGTAGGAACGAAGCCGCCGGGATGGGTCGGCGAGGCAGGTTCCGGTTCGGGCGTCGAACTCCCACCCGTGCCATGGACACGCCACCACCGTGGTGTCGGGATCGTGATACTCGCGCAGGCGCCGGCCTTCGATGTGGCCGCGGATGGCGGGGAACAGACCGCCGGTGCCGACGGGACCACCCTGATGGGGGCACACGTTTAGAAACGCGCGGACCTCGTCGCCGACGCGGAAGATTCCCACCTGCCGACCGTCGACGTCTACGAGGAGGCCACGGTCGAGGGGGAGTTCGTCGATGTGGGCGACGCGATGTTCTCCCACGGCTGGTGTCCCGCCTTTCGGAGCTTGAACACTTGCAGGGCATTGCCGGCCAGCACGCGCGCCTTGGCCTCCCGGTCGAGGAAGGTCAGCCGTGTGATCGCGCGGGGGTCGTCGTAGTCGAAATGGGGATAGTCGCTGGAGTAGATGAAGTGCTCGGAACCGTTGGCGGCGTCAAACACCATCTCCAGGTGACGCTGGTCCTTCGGCGCTTCGATCGGCTGGGTGCCGAAGTAGAAGTACTCGCGGATGTACTCGCTCGGGAGGCGGGTCAGCAGCGGTGCCTCCGAGCGGCGCTTGAGGTAGTACTCGTCGAGGCGGTACTGCATCATCGGCACCCAGAAGAGGCCGCTCTCCTGGAACACGTAGCGCCGGCCGGGAAACCGCTCGCAGCACCCCTGCAAAACCATGCTCGTGAGTTGGATCTGGTTGCTGATCGAGAAGCCGAGCGAGTGGGATTCGATCAGCCGCTGAAAATCACCGTAGTCGGCGCCGCTGACCAGGTTCAGACCGGGAGCACCGTGCAGCACGATCGGGAGGTCGTGGCGCTGCGCGGCCTCGTAGATCGGGTCGTAGCGAGGGTCGCCGAGGGGCGGTCGGGCGCCTGCGCTCAGCATGCAGACCGCGGCGACGGCCGGGTGATCGCCGACCTCGTCGATGATCTCGGCCGACGCCTCGGGATCCTGCCAGCACGCGATCACCATCGTGTAGATCCCGCGCGCCGGGTCGCACACGCGATCGAGCATGTAGCGCACGTAGCCGGCGTTGAGGGCCACCACCAGATCGGCGACGGTCAGGTGACCGAGCGTCACGAGGCGGTTCGGGACCAGCACGCAGGCGTCGCTGCCGACGTGCGCCATCGCCGCCGCCACCTCGTCGGCGCGTTGCACGCCGTAGCCGTAGCCGTAGTCGAGATCATCGCGGCGAATCCGCCCGGCCAGCATCCGGTCGCCGAGACCGATCGGGATCCACTTGGTGGGGTCCGCGCCGAGCAATCGCGATCGCCATGGCTCGTCGAGGTACTCGGCCATCTCCTGGACGGGCTCCAGGTAATGAGCGTCCGCATCGATGACCAGCATGCCGTTGACCGCCAATGACCCTCCATCTCTGCGTCGGGGCGCTGCTCGCGCCGCACGCGAGCCTACCAAACGGTAGATTGAATTTGCCATGTCCCGACCACCTGATCCGCCGAGCCGGGAGGAACTTCCGCCGGAAGATCGCGAGGCCTATGACGCGGTCGTCGCTCGCAGCGCGGGCAAGTTCGGCGGCGACCTCCCGCCGTATCACGCCGCGCTGCTGAACAGTCCGCCGTTCGCGGCGGCGCTGAACCAGATGGGGCGGCTCGTGCGCACCGCCGGCGAGCGCCCGGGATCGTTCAGCCACGCCGATCGCGAGTTCGTCGACCAGGTCCTCTCGGCCGACTGGCACACCAACGTCGTCCAGGCCCTGCACATCCCCGATGCGGTCGCGGTCGGCGTACGGCTGGAGGCGATCGAGGCGCTGCGCAGCGGCCGTGAGGCCGAGCTCACCGAAGACGAGCGACTGCTCGCCGCCTACATCCGAGCGGTCGTGAGCGGGACCGTGACCGATGACGCCTACGCCGCCATCGAGGGCCGGCTCGGAGCTCGCGGCGCGGTCGAGTACACGATCTTCATCGCCTTCCTCAACGCCACGATCCGTCTGTTCCAGGCGTTCGGGATGCCCGACCCGAGCGAGGAGGAGATCGGCCAGTTGATCGCCGACCTGCGCTCTGGCGCCCGCGAGGTGCCTGACCCGAGCGCGCGCTTCGGCTGACGCTCGGGGCGCGCCGCCCCTACCGGAACATCCCGCGCCTCAGCGCTGCCACCTGGCGGTCGAGATCGTCGCGCAGCATCCCGTCGATTCGCTCGCGCACCGGCGCCGGCTGATCCGCGAGCCACCGCATACCGGCCCCGAGCTGATCGAGCAGATCCCGCCTGAGCTGACCGGGCGAGTCCGCGGGTCCGGGCATCTGCCCGGGCCAACCGGCCTCCTGGAGCGCGGCGACGATGTCCCGCAGCTCGTCGTTGCGAGCCTCGAGTGGCCCGGGCGCCCAATCGAGCTCGGCGGCCAGGTTCCCGAGCAGCTCCGCCGCCGCCTTGCACTGCATCTGGGCGAAGCGGTCGGACACGTGTGGCGAGACGTCGTCGGCCAGGGCGCGGGCGATCCCCTCGAGCAGCTGGCGAGCCGATTCAGGCATCGGACGGCAGGTCGGCCATCACGTGGCGCTGGAGGTAGGGAAGCTGCCGGCTGAAGGCCGCATAGCGCAGATCGCTGGTCGCTCCGTCCGCGAACAGGCGCCCGGCGTAGTGGAAGGTCACCGTGGAGCGCACGCTGTTGAAGACGAGCCAGAACGTCAACGACCGCTCGGACACCTCCCACCCCGCGGCCTGCGCGTAGGCGGCCCGCAGCTCGGAAACGGTGAGCACGCCGCTGGGGATCTTGAGCTTGCCCCGATACAGCCGGTGGGCGAAATTGGCCAGGTCCTCGACGGGGTCGCCGACGTGCGCCAGCTCCCAGTCGAGCATGGCCACCACCTCATCGTCGCGGATGATTGCGTTGCCGATCCGAAAGTCGCCGTGCACCAGGCGCCGGTGCCCGCTGACGTCGTCCGCGTGCAGCGCCAGCCAGCCAAAGGCGCGCTCGAGCGCGGGGTCCGGCGCGTCGCGAGCGCGCTGGTAGATGTCCTCCCAGTAGGCCACCTCGGCGGTGAGCTCCGGATCGGTGCGTCCCCGCAGCCCGGCGGGCAGCCGGTCGATTGGCGCGGCGTGGATCGCGGCCACGATCCTCACCAGTTTCCCGCCGACCAGCGCTCGGTGGGCGTCGTCGCGGAAGTAGGTGTGCGCGTTCCAGGGCGCGGGAACGTCGCCCTCGACGTGCTCCATGAAGTACAGCGGCCGGCCCGTCGCCTCCGCCTCCAGATCCACCCACAGCGGCTCGGGGATCGGGATCCCGGGTAGCGACCGCACGGCGCGAGCGAGCTCCCACTGGCCGGCGACGTCGTAAGGGGGAACGAGGCCGGCCTGGGGGACGCGGCGCGCGATCAGCCGCCGCGCCTGGCCCTCGCCGTTCGAGCTCCAATGAGCCGTGAGCTCCCAGGTCTCCCACGAGAACCCTTCGATGTGTCGGCGCAGGTCGCTGATCGTCAGCCCGTCATCTCCCAGGCGCGTGGCCAGGAACCGCCGAATGCCGGCCGAGAAATCGTCCGTCTCGCTCACGAGGCGGGACGGGTGAGGTCCGACCAGCCCGCGGCCCGCCCGCTCGGACCTTCGAAATCGAACAGCGCCTGGCCGATCCGCACCGTTCGCTCGCCGCTGCGATGGCGCAGCGGCAGGAACGAGCGGACCGTGGCCTCGTAGCGCAGTTGGCCCCCGCCGAGGCCGAACACCATCAGGAGCGGAGGATGGAGCTCGACCCCGCCGGCGTAGTCACTGATCACATCAAACGCCGTCAACGGCCGGCGGCCCTCATCGCTCCAGTGGACGCCGTGCATAACCGACGTCTCGTCGAGGCGGGCCGAGAAGGCAACGGTGGCGCTGCCGTCACGCGCGAACACGGTGGCGAAATTCGTGTGGGGCGTCGACTGCCAGTCGCGTGGACCCCAGGAATGGTCACGGAAGCCGGGCCCGTCGATCGTGAACTCGCGACCGTCGAGCTCGATCGTGCCCGAGACGGTCCCGAACTGCTCGTAGTGATCGCGCGCAAACGGAGCTTTCCCGCCGGGGACGATGTCCCCCGAACCCGACAGCACGTGGATCGGAAAGCGGCCATGGAACTCGAGCGCGATCGACACCGGGCAGCGCTCGGCGGCGCGCAGCGTCGCCCCCGGGTCGATGCCGAGGCCGCTGGGCTCGAGCAAGCGGCGGGGATCGGAGCTTTCGTAGGCCAGCTGCCAGGTCCGGGTGGGCACGGTCGCGGCCAGCCGCATCTGCCCACACGTCCACTCGCGCGTCCCTGGCTTGAACTCAGCCGGAGTCAGCGGCTCGCGTTGGTAGAGAAACAGCGCCGAGCCGTCGGCGAGCGGAAGGTTGAGCGACAGCTCGGCGTAGCCGTCGGTCGGACGCAAGCCGATCCGCATGATCCCGCCGAGGGGTCCCTCGGCGAGACCCGTGACGAAATTGAAGTACACGCTCTCGTTGTAGAGCGGCTGGCCGCGGGGGTCGTGGAGAGCCTCGTCGGCGCCGCCATACCGGCAGGATGTCCAGTCATCCGCCGCTTCGTGAGAAGAGCTCACGGCACGCACAATAAAACAAACGTCTGGTAGAAGTTCAGGGCCTAACCACGCCGACGAGGAGAGGGAAATGGCCGACTACTCGCAGGTCTGCGCAGTTTTCGCGGAGTACGCGTCCGCCATGGACGACAACGCCTATGACAAGCTGCGCGGCGTCTTCAGCGACGATGCCACGTTCACCGTGGACATCACCGGCGGCCCGACGGTCGGGCCCTTCGAGTCCGGCGACTCGATCGTGGAGTTCATCGCCAGCACGACCGAGGAACAGCAAGACCAGCGCCGCCACGTGATCACCAACATTCGCATCGACGGCGATAAGGCGTTCGGGATCCTGTCGCTGTTCGTGACCGCGGAGGGCGAGCTCACCGTGCAGACGACGGGCGTCTACGCAGTGGAGTTGGTCGACGAGGGCGGAGCTCCGCGCTTCTCGAGCATGTACCTGACGCTCGACCGCCCGTACTGAAGCCGGGCGGCTAACCGCTCCCCAGGGCGGCTAACTGCTCCCCCGCGGCGGCTAACCGCTCCCCAGGGCGGCCAGCGCGACCTGGCGCCCAGCCCGCGTCTCGAGCAGGCGCACCCCATCGGGGTCGATGACCCGATCGAGCAACTCGATCGCCTCATCGGGGACCGGCTCGCGAGCAGGCGCATCGTCGGTTCCGGCCAGCGCGAAGCCGGTCGCGGCCGCGATCTGCGCGCCACTCATGTCCGGCGCGCGCGCCGTCAGCGTCGGCCTAGGTTGATCGGGGCCCACCGCGATATCGGCCAGGCCGGTGACGATCGCGCGGACGCCGGCGCCGGACACGGCCGAGCGGTCGATGTCGGCGCCGGCCCCCGTCACGTAGTGGACGCGCTCGGGCAGAAAGCGACGTGAGTGATCGACGCGGTAAGCGACCAGCCGGCCGACGAGCACGGAAACGTCCGGCAGCGCCAGCGGCCCCGGAAGCCGTCGTTCCCGTCCCTCCCCGTCGAGCACCCGCATCGTGTTGACCGCGCCCCGACTGTCGACCTCGGCCGGCGAGATGAACTGAAGGCTGACCTCGCCGCGCGCGATCAGGTCGAGGATCTCGAGCTGAGCCATCACTCCCTCCGAGCGCCGGGCGACCGCGGCCGGGTCGCGCAGCGATTCGGCGATGTCATGGGTGTCCGGGTCGACGGCGGCGGCCATGATCACGGTCAGATCGGGCGCGACCAGCTCGCGACCGAGCAGCGCGGCCGCGGCCGCCAAGGGCGTCGCCACGCCGACGACGACCACATCACCGGACCTGACCTTGGAGGCCAGGCTCCAGATCACCGCGTTGGCCGCGGCGCGGGCCTCGCTCACCGGGTCGGAGTCGGTCACGCCGCCACCAGCCGGTCGATCGCACTGCCGTCGCCGCCGCGAGCCGCGTCGAGGTAGGCTCGCAACCGCGCCGGCTCGGCCCCGTAACAGCCCGGCAGCGCGCATGGACGGGCACCTCCCGGGGCGGGCACGATCCAATCCACCTCGGGCGGGAGCAGGACCACGCGGTGTCGCTCGTCTCGCACCTCCTCTCGGCTGGCCACGCGCTCGACGCTGACCACGACCTGTTTGGCGGCTCGGGCCGCATGACCGTCGAAGTCGCTCAGGAAATCGTGTTCCACGGGCCCGATCACCGTCCCGCGCTCGTCGGCGGCCTCGGCGTGCAGGAGCGCGACGTCGGGGCGCACCGCGGGCACGGCGACGAGCGTCTCGCCGGTGTAGGGGCATTCGACTCGCTTCAGGTTCAGCGAGGCGAGCAAATCGGAGCCGATCCCGCCCCGCGTCGGCATGAATGGCACGCCGGCCGCGCCGGCGCGCAGCCCGCCGAGCAGCAGCAGCTCGCTGTGCTCGAACTGCTCGACCTCGGCGCGCGCCACCGCCCCGGCGAACGCCGGCGCCGCCCCGAGTTGCTCGAAGCCGACGTAGATCGCGTGGGCCTCGGCCAGCGCGCGGCGGGCCGCGAGCAGCTCGACGTCGAGCGAGCCGATCATCGTCCACAGCGTCAGCCCTCGCCGCCCGGCGCGGGTGATCGCGTCGAGTAGGGCGATCGGCTTGCGCGCCATGAGCACACCACCGGTCACGATGCTCGCCCCGTCGGGCACGAGCTCGGCGACCTCGTCCAGCGCGATCACCTTGCTCCGGCTCCCGTCCAGACCGCGCACGTCCACGGTTCAGGTCTCCACGGTTCGCCGTTCGAGCAGCCTGATCATCTCGCCGAGCGCCTGGCTGAGCGGGGCCTTGAGGCCATGCGCCTCGGCGCGCCGCGAGATCGCCACCGAGAAGGCATCGATCTCGGTCCGCCGTCCGCGCCGCAGGTCCACGGCCATCGACGCCCGATGGGCGCCGGCGCCGGACAGTGTGGCGAGGACCGCGTCCCAGGTCGCGGCCATGTCCAGCCCGACCCCCTCGGCAACCGCGACCGCGACGATCTCCTCGACGAGCGAGTGCAGCAGCGCGATCCCCTCCTCGGCCGCCAGCAGCTCAGCGACCGTGCAGTCCAGCACGGCGCTCAGCGGACCGGAGCTGGCCGCCATCGCGAGCTTGGTCCAGATCACCGTCGGCGCGTCGGCGTGAGCCTGGGTCGAGAGTCCGGCGTCGGTCAGCGCCGAGGCGAGCGCCTCGAGTTCGCTCGGGATCCAGCGGCGGCCGGCCGGCGCTCCCAGGTGCGTCGCCGCGGTGCCGTTCGCCACCGAGGCGCTCATCAGGACGTGGCCGGGACTCAGCAGCTCGCCCCCGACGGTGGTGGCTCCGGGCACGACGCGATTCGGGCCGAACACCGCGGCAAGCGTCTCGCCGGCGCCAAGACCGTTCTGCAGCGTCACCACCCAACTCGTGTCGTCGACGGCGTGGCGAAAGGACGCGGCGGCGTCTCGCGTGGCCCAGCTCTTGGTGAGGACGATCACCACGTCGGCGTGGGCCACGGTGGCCGGATCGGAGGTCGCGCGCGGATGCGCGGTCACCTCCGACCCGTCCGGCGCCCTCAGCACCAGGCCCGCGCTCGCCACGCGGTCCATGTGGTCGCGGTACGGGTCGATCAGGGTCACGTGGTTCCCCGCCAGCGCCAATCGCCCGCCGAACACCGAGCCCAGCGCGCCCGAGCCGAGGATCGCCCATCGCCGTTCTTCGCTCGAACCCGTCACCGTCGCCCAGACCTCCGTTCTCAAACAAACGTTTGATCAAAACTATAGGCTTCGCGGCGTGAGGTTCGTCGTTCTGGGCGCCGGCGGGATTGGCTTGGTCCTGGCGAGCCATCTCGCGCGCGCCGGCCACGACGTGACGCTCGTGGCGCGGGGCGAGCAGCTCGATGCGGTCCGCCAGTGGGGCATCGAGGTGCGCGGCCTGCGCGAGTTCGTCGTTGACGTGGACGCGGCGCCGTCCGCCACGGGACCGTGCGATCTGCTCGTGGTGGCCACGAAGACGCCCGACACGGTGGCGGCGCTGGCCTCCGTCCGGGACCTCGACGTACGCGCGGCGCTGTCGGTGCAGAATGGCGTGGTCAAGGACCGGCTGCTGGCCGAGGAGCTGGGTGGCGACAAGGTCCTCGGCGCGACGACCATGCTCGGTGGCGAGCGGATCGCGCCGGGGGTGGTCAACTTCACGCTCGACGGCATGACGGCGATCGGCGAGCTCGGGTCGGATGGGTCGGTCGGCGGGCCGGTCTCCCAGCGGATACGGGAGATCGCGGCGGCGTGGAACGACGCCGAGCTCGCGATCGAGACCGTCGAGGATGTCAAGGCCCACGAGTGGGCCAAGCAGATCCTCCAGGCGGCTGTGTCGCCGCTGTCGGTGCTGGCCGAGCTGCCGATTCATCTGCTCTGGAGCCTGCGTCCGTTTGCGGAGTCGCAGGTGGCGCTGATGCGCGAGGCCGGCGCCGTCGCGGCTGCGCTCGGCGTGGCGCCATCTCCGTACGAGGGTTACGGGTTCGATGTGCCCGCGATCCTCAACGACCCATGGGAGGACGCCGTCCGCCGGATCCAGGACCGGGGCGAGGCACTGATCGCGGCCGGTAACACGACGATCGTCGTCTCGATGCTCCAGGACATCCGTTCGGGGCGCCGGACCGAGATCGAGGAGACCGCCGGCTACGTGGTCGCCGAAGGGCGCCGGCTCGGGGTCCCGGTGCCCGTGCTGGCGTTCGCCTGCGATGTGGTGCGAGGGAAGGCGGTGGCCGCGGATTTCAGTAGCGATTAGCTGCTGATCGTGGTCACAGATCGTGGCGGTCGCTGACCCCGAGCTTCTGCATGGCGCGGTAGAGGTGTGATTCGACGGTGCGGATCGAGAGCACGAGCTGTTCGGCAATCTGGGCGTTGGAGAGTCCGCGGGAGGCGAGGTCGACGAGTTGCTGCTCGCGCTTGGTGAGGGAGATCGTTGGGCTGTCCACTCCCTCGATGCGGGGAGGGATGCCGTTTTGGCCGCGGGCGTGCAGGTCGTAGCAGCGGGTGGCGGCGCGCCGCGCTGAGTCTTGCCGGCCGGCTGCGGCGAAAGCGCTTGCGGCGTGCGCCGCTGCTTCGGTGGCGTACCGGAGCGCGCCGATCGATTCCATCTCATCGACGGTCGCGAGGAGTCCTTGGCCGTCGCCGGCGGCGAGCGCGGCGGCGTGGGCGGCGTAGGCGGCGAGCAGCCGGGCGTCGCAGCGGTCCGTCAGATCTGCGAGCAGCGGTGCGAGCTGGTGGGCTGGGGCTCCGGCCCTTAGCGCCTCGTAGGTGAGCCGGCCGGCGTAGATCGGTGTCTCGGTAAGCGCTCGCGCGGTGTCGAGTAGGAGCCGCTGGGCCCGCGGCGGGTCACCCTCGGCCCGTGCCGCCCAGGCTTCGGCGCGCACGAGGTATGGCAGCTGGTTGGGAAGTGGGTCCTTGCCGTCGAGGGCGGCGCGGCAGCGCTCCAGAGCCGGCGCCACTTCCGGAAGGTTTCCGGTGAAACAGGCGATCCCAACCTGCATCGAGTTGGTGATCGCCAGCAGACCGCCCGCGTCGTGGCGCTCGAATTGGAGCTCGGCTTCGGCGAGCCATCGCTTGGAGTCGATGAACCGTCCCTGCGAGAACCGTAGTCCGCCGAGGGCCAGCGCGCCGCGCCCGGCGGCGGCGCGGTCACCGAGGCGCACGCCGTCCGCCAGCGCGCCGGTAGCCCAGCTATCCAGCTCCTGCCACCCTTCGCCGGTCTCGATCGCGATAACGCTCCAGAGCATGAACGCGAGCTCGTCAGTGAGGTCGCGCAGTGGCACCCTGGGAACAATCTGACGCGCGAGTGCGTACGCCTCTCGGGTTTGGCCTTTGTAGAACAGGCTGGCGGCGCGTAACGGCGCGAGTTGGCGCATTGCCTCAGGATCCCCATCGACCTCGGCGGCGATCGCCGAGGCGGCCGTAACCGTGGTCCCGGGAGCCCGTTGGGATGCGACACGGAGGCGCATCGGCCCCAGGCGCCGGTGCCAGTCAGCCGTCGTCCACCACGATCCGGCACGAGTTACCACGGCTTCTAACTCGTCTGGTCGCTTCAAACCCCAGTAGAGAACCTCGGATTGCTGCTCCAGGTAATCGAGCGCATTTTCGGGCGTGTCAAGGGCCGGCTCAACTCCGATGAGGACTGCCTCGGCTCGCTCGTACTGACTCTGGATCGCATACGCTCGGGCCAGCACCAGGCTGGCCGCCACGCCAGCTCCGGCGGCTACCGCTCGATGGGCCAGCGTCACCGCCAGTTCTGGCTCGCCGCCGAGCGTCGCGGCACGCGCCGCCTCGAGCAGGGTCCAGGAGTCGATGTCCTCGCCGCTGTCCAGCCGCCAGCGCGCGATCCGCAAGGCATCTTGGCCGTGCGGGCGCTCGCGCTGGTGCACCAACGCGGCAAGCCTTCCGCGCCACTGGCGAGCACTGAAGGCGGGGAGGGTCGCTCGGATCGTCTCTCCGTAGAGTGGGTGCGCCAGCGTGACGGCGTCGCCCCGATCACCGCCCTCGACGTTGATCAGCCCGCTCCTTTCGAGGCTCACGAGCGCGTCGCTGCCAGCCAGGGCCGTCATGTCGCCGGTGGGGAGCGGCTGACCGAGCGCCAGCAGCTCGAGCGCGTTCCGCTCAGGCTCGCCCAAACCGACCATCCGGGCGGTGATCAGTTCGCTGAGCGATGCGCTGACGGGTGGGGGAGCGGGCAGCCGCCACAGTCCGCTGACCTCACGAAGCGCCCCACCGGCGAGTGCGCCCAGCATCAGCTCGCGGATGTACAGCGCGTTGCCCAGGCTACTTCGGTAGAGCCAATGGTGGGCGCCCTGCTCGATCGGGCCACCCACGATCGCCTCCGCCAGAGCGCCCGTATCTGCTTCCCCCAGCGCTGCCAGATCGAGGCGCTCCGCACCGGCGTCTTTCCAGAGGGACGTGACCGCGTCTGGGCACCGCTCGCCGGCGCGGATCGTGGCCAGCACAAATCCCGTGCCGTCCGAGGCCACGTGCAGCAGGAGAGCGGCCGAGCTGGGATCGAGGAGGTGGGCATCATCGACAACCATCATCAGGGGCGCGGAACGCGCGAGCTCTCGCAGCCCGTCTCGGGTCAGCCCGATCAGCTTGAGTGGATCGTCCACGCCCGCCGACGGTGGAATCAGCTCGCTGAATGCACCGAGCGGGACCGCAGCCGCGCTGGCGCTCGCCTGAATCCACTTCGCGACCGTACCTTGCTGTTCGGCCGCTCGCAGCGCTTCGCGGGCCAATCGCGACTTGCCCACCCCCGCAGGGGCCACCAGCACCGCCCCGCTCGCCCCGGTCGACCGGCAGTTCGCGAGCAGTTCCAGCTCGCGGCCGCGGCCGATCAGCGGCCAGTCACGCCGCGCTCTCGAGGACGGCATCGGCGACAACTCTAATCCCAAAAATGCAGTAGTCGACTAATGAAGACGGGGAGGCACACGAACGGCAGGCTTGCATCCGACACGAGAGCGCGGCGACGCAGCCGGGCTCCCCCACCTAGCCAATCGATCGGAGACACCGTGCAGCTCACGTCCACATCCACCTCACCTCGCGAGTCCGCTCGCGATCACGGCGCGCCCGGGGTTGGGATCTACCTCGCGTTCATACCGTGGGTGTTGTTCTCTCTGGTCGCGCAGCACTCCACGCTGAAGGCGGCGGCCGTGGCGGCACTCGGCGTATCGATCGCGATCGCGCTCCCGGCGCTGCTCAAGGGCCGATCAAAGGTGCTCGAGCTGGGTGCGATAGTGGCGTTCGCCGGGTTCACCGCGGTCGCGTTCATGGCCGATCCGGCGACCGGCGAGTGGGTCGCGCGGTACGCGCGGGGGATCGCCGCCGCTCTGCTCTCGTTGATCGCGTTCGGCTCGTTGCTGTTCGTTCCCTTCACGGAGCAGTACGCGAGGGAATCAGTGCCGCGTCAGTACTGGTCCTCACCGCGGTTCAAGCGGATCAACCGGCAGCTCACGACGATGTGGGGCTTGGTGTTTGCCGTGATGGTTCCTGCTCACGTGATCGCTGGGGCGGTAGACACCCATCGCGCCAACCTGATCTTCAACTGGGCGATCCCGATCGCCCTGATCGTATGGGCCGTCAAGCGCACGGCCAGCGTGAGCCAGGCGGCAGGAGAAGCGGCGTGATGACTGCCGTTCGCTTCGACGACGACGACTTTCAGTTCGGGGTCGAGACGGCGCTGGGCGCGAGCTACCGCCAGGCCGCCGACGTCGGCGAGGTGCTCGCGACGGCATCGAGGATCGGGAACGGCGACTCGGACTCGTGGCTCGAGGAGTGGACCGCCACCGCCGGGTGGGTGTGGTGCGCGGCTGCACAGGCCGAGAAACAGGGACGGCGGGTGACCGCGCTGACGCACTACCGGCGGGCGGCGACGTACTACGCGACCGCCCTCTACCGGATCGCGCACTCGAGCGAGCCCGAGCGCGAGCTCGACATCTGGCGCCGGCAGCGAACGTGCTGGGAGCGGATCGTCGACCTGATGCCCACCCCTGGCGAGCGCGTCTGGATCAGCTACGAGAACACCACCCTTCCGGCGTACTTTTTTCGCGCACCTGGCTCTCGCCCCGGGGAGAGGCGGCCGTTGGTGATCGTCAACAACGGCAGCGACGGCGCCACTTCCCAGATGTGGGTGCACGGCGGCGCGGCGGCCAGCGAACGCGGGTTTCATTGGATGACGTTCGACGGCCCAGGCCAGCAGGCGGCACTGTTCGAGCAAGGCCTCCCGTTCCGTCCCGACTGGGAGGCGGTCCTGACGCCAGTGCTCGACGCGATGCTCGCGCGCGCCGATGTCGACCCTGAGCGGGTCGCGGTGATCGGGATCAGCCAGGCTGGATATTGGGTGCCGCGGGCGCTGGCGTTTGAACACCGGTTCGCCGCCGCGGTGGTCGATCCGGGCGTGGTCGATGTCTCGAGCTCTTGGCTTGCGCCGCTCTCGGAACCGATGCGCAAGCAATTCCGGAATGGCCAGCGCACCGAGTTCGACCGCGAGATGCATCTCGTCGGGTTGCTCTCGCCGGCCACCGCCGCCACCTTGCGGTTCCGCGGCAAGCCGTACGGGGTCAACGGAGACTCCATCTTCGCGCTGTATCAGACGGTCGGTGCCTATCGTCTTGGCGAGGGGATCGAGCGGATCACGACGCCGGTGCTGATCACTGACCCCGACGGCGAACAATTCTGGCCGGGGCAATCGCGGCAGCTTTACGACCGCCTCAAAGGACCCAAAGACATCGTCCGCTTCGGCGTCGAGGAGGGAGCCGGCCGGCACTGCGAGCCGCTGGCCTGCGCCCAGCGCGACGCCCAGATCCTCGACTGGCTCGACCAATATCTCGCCGACGATCACCGCGGTGTGAGTGGCAGCGGGGCGAGTCCAGTCGCCAGCCAAAGGCGATGAGGAAGGGTGGCGAGCGGATCCGCTACTTCGACGGTGGTCCCTCGAGCGCCGGCACGCGGGCGTGGGAATCGGGCACCTGAACCGACCCGTCGAGAAGGCCGTCGATGAGCTCATCGACGTACTCCTGGGGCCAGTCGGAGCCTCCGACCGCCTGCATGATGCGGATCGTCATCAGCAGATGGCCGATGAAGGCGGTGAGCTCGAGTGTGCCGCGGACGCCCATCCGCTCCTCCATCCCGCGGTACTGCGCGTCGGTCACGGTGCCGGCCATCACGGCCCGGGTGTAGTCGGTCAGCTGGCGCTCCTCCGGCGTGAGCTCGTCCAGCCGTCCTGCCCGCAGCGCGCGGACGGCCTCGACCCGCACCCCGACGGCGGCGGCGTCGAACAGGTGGACGTACTGGACGAAGGGGCAATCGAGGTCCTGGGAGACGACCATGTCGACCCACTCGCGGTCGGCGTGGCGGTAGCTGTCCTCGAGCTCGCCGCGGGTGCGGTAGACGACCCCGAGCTCTGAGATGTGATCGGCGATCAGCGGGCTATTGAGCAGCGCCCGGAAGTAGGGCTGGATCTCGCCGGAGCTCCAGTCGGGCACCGGGTGGGGCATCGAGGCCGCGAACGTCTTGTAGTCGTAGGCGTTCTGGCGGGCGACGACGCGGTCGTAGGCCGCCTGCTCCTCGGGTCGGATCGCGTCGGGGGGCGGCAGGGACGGCAGGGACATCACCTCTCCTTGTTCTCGGGACAGCGTTTCAACGGGCGCCGGCGCCCAAGACCACCACGCAAGAGGCGACGCCGGGGCCGCCCAGGGTGTGCGCCACGCCGCGACGGGCGCCCTCCACCTGCCGCTCGCCGGCGCGGCCGGTCACCTGATCGGCGATCTCCTTGATCATGCGCACCCCGGTGGCACCCACCGGGTGCCCGCACGACTGCAGCCCGCCGGATAGGTTGACCGGGATCTCGCCCCCGAACGCGGTGGCCCCGCTGCGCAGCAGCCCTAAGCCCTTGCCGCGATCGCACAGGCCGAGGTCCTCGTAGTTGAGGATCTCGGTGATCGTGAAGCAGTCGTGGCACTCGACGACTTGGAGCTGTTCGCGCGGCGAATCGATCCCGGCCTGGTCGTAGGCCACCGCGGCCGCCTCGCGGGTGGCGCGGAACCCGAGATAGTCCTGGTCGTGGAAGAAGCCGGAGTAGTAGCCGTCGACGACGGCCAGGCCGACGCCCTCGATCACCGCGTAGGGACCGCCATGCCGACGCGCCCAGTCCACCGAGGCGAGCACCACCGCGGCGGCGCCGTCGGTGGTCGGAGTGCAGTCGAGCGTCCCCAGCGGCTCGGCGACGCGCGGCGCGCGCACCACCTGCTCCACGGTCACCGGAGAGCGGAAGTGGGCCAGCGGGTTGCGCGCGGCGTGTTCGTGGTTCTTGACCGCCACGGCGGCCAGGTCCTCGACGGTGGCGCCGTGGACGTGCATGTAGCGGTTGGCGAGGAGCGCGAACTGACCCGGCGCGGTGCGTCCCTTGGCCAGCGTGGGGTGGGTGAGGTTGGCCGTCCGCGCCACCAGGCTTCCGCGCGGGGTCACATCGCGCATCTTCTCCACTCCGACTGCGAGCACCAGCTCGTACTCGCCCGCGGCCACGGCCAGCGCGCCGGCGCGCACGGCCTCCATCCCCGTGCAGCAGAAGGTCGAGACGCGGGTCACGGGTTTGGGCGCGAACCCGATCGCCTCGGTGACGGCCGATCCCGCATCGCCGACCAGCGCGGAGATGGCCGGCTCGGCCGTCCCCAACCAGGCCGCCTGCACGTCGTCGACCGTCACGGCGGCGTCGGCGATCGCTCCCCGGGCCGCCTCGGCCAGCAGGTCGAGGTAGCCACGGTCGTGGAGGACGCCGAACCGCGTCGAGGCCGAGCCGACGATCGCGATCTCGCCGGCTACGGGCATGGCACGGCCTTCCAGAAGTACTGCACGACGCCGCCGCCCTGATGCAGGCGGCGTGGGGCCAGCCGGACGCGACTGCCGATCTCGACCTCCTCGCCCATCGCCACCTGACCGTAGAAGCGTCCGCCATCGTCGAGCTCGAGCACCGCCATCCCGGTCACCTCGCCACCCGGATAGACGTGGTCACGCGTGTGCGTGAGCACGGTGCCCAGGCGCGCCAACGGCGCCGTCGCCGCCCCATCGCCCGACCCCGCCGGCGGCGGATAGCGAACACCGCCCCCCTCGTAGCCCGCCTCCAACCGAAGGTCCTGCGCCCGCTCGCGCCACGCCCGCGGTCCCGACGCGTAGGGATCGAAGCCGGCGCCCGACGGTTCTGGCACCGGTTCCTGGCGGTCGACGCCGCCCACAGCCCGCGCCCGCAGCCGCTCGGAGACCTCCGTCGCGCGCGGAGCCAGCGGGGCGACGTGGACGCTCTCGGCGATTCCGCCGGCCACGGCGACGACGATCTGCGTCGCCTCCAGGCCGCGGGCCAGGCGCAGGAGCGCGTGGGCCGCGCCGAGGATCCCGGTCCTCGCCACCAGGTCATCCCCCGGACCGCCCAGCGAAGTCTCGGCCCGCGCCGCCGCGCGGGCGTTGAGCGTATTCACCGCCACGGGAACGCTGGACGTGCCCACGGCGCGGGCGCCCACCAGCGAGGCCAGCCGCGACCCGCCGTACTCGTAAATGAACGACGTGTCGCCCTCGCGGGTCACGGCGTCGCCGCGCAGCCGCCAGCGGTCGCGCAGCTCCTCGACGTGGGCCGGGCCGGGGACCAATCGAGCGAGGCCCTCGTCGGCGTCGGGTCCGACGAGCAGCGCCACCGCGCCGTCGCCGCCCTCGCCGCCCTCGTGGTGACGAGTGGCGTGGGCCGCGCACACCAGCACCGGGGCCTCGTAGGCCTGGGCCAGCGCGAGCCCCACCCGTACCGCGGCGAGTCCGTCACGAGCGGTGGCGGTCAATTCGCCGCTCCAGATGTCGGGCGCCAGCCGCAGCAACTCCGCGACCACCTGCACGGAGCCGCCTTCGTCGTACGGTGGCGTGGTCGTGGCCAGCAGCAGGGCCGCGGGTGGCTCCCGGTCCTCGAGCGCCTCCGCGCCGGCCTGGACCGCCAGCGTGATGGCGTCCTCGTCGGGGCGGGCGGCGCAGCGGCGGCCGCGGCCGCGGGGCACCCGGTCGGCCGGGAAGGCAGCGCCCACCGCGAGCAGCGCGCCGCCGGGGCGCGAGGAGGAGGGATGCTGGGAGGGAACCAAGGGCGGCGCCGGCCACGATACCAATCAAACGTTTGGCAGAATCGCGCGCCGTGAGAGATTGCGTCGTGGACCTCCAGAGCGCCGTGGCCGAGATCCCAGACGGGGCCACGGTCGCGGTCGGCGGGTCGCCGCTGGCGCGTAAGCCGATAGCGGCCGTCCGCGCGCTGGCGCAGGCGAACAAGCGCGAGCTCGAGCTGCTCACGTTCACGGGATCGCTCGACGTCGAGCTGCTCGTGCGGGCCGGTGCGCTCCGCGCGGTGCGCGCGAGCTACGTCAGCCTCGGCGAGGCCGGCCGGGCGCGGGCGTTCGAGGCCGCTGTGCTCGCTGGCGAGATCGAGGACCTGGAGGAGAGCGAGTGGATGCTGCTCGGGCGCCTGCGGGCCGCCGCCGCTGGACTGCCGTTCCTGCCCACGCGGGCCGGGCTGGACTCAGCGCTCGTGGCCGCGCGGGGACTGCGCGAGGTGAGCGACCCATACACCGGGGTCAGCTATCTGGCCGTGCCCGCGTTGGCGCCGGACGTCGCGATCATCCACGCCTGGCGAGCCGATCCTGAGGGCAACGTGCAGATGCCCTGGCCGCCCGAGCATCTCGCCGATGTGGACGTGCTGGTGGCGCGCGCGGCCAAACGGGCCGTGGTCACGGTCGAGCGCATCGTCTCGACCGATGAGGTGATGCGCGCCCCCGAGCGGACGGTGCTGTTCGGCTTCGAAGTCGGGGCGGTGGTCGAGGCGCCGCGGGGCGCCTGGCCGACCGCGTCGGCGCCCGACTACCGCGCCGATCTCGGAGCGCTCCGCGAGCAGTAACCCCCGGCTACCAGCGGCAGGCCGCGGGGATCGCGGGGTGATCGGGCGCCGGATACTTCTTGTGGATCGGCTGGACGACCTCCTCGCCGAACCGCTGGATCTGCTCGTGCGCGGCCTCCATCGACGGGCCGGTCGGCATCCGGAAGCGGATCGTGAAGTAATCGACGCCGAACTCCTCGTGATAGCGCTCGAGCTGTTCGATGCACTGCTGCGGCGTGCCCATGATCAGGTGCGGCGCCGCGCGCTCGGCCGTGATGTCCGCTTCGCTCTGAAAGTCCGGGTGGTGGGTGAAGATCCCCTGGCGGTAGTAGAAGCGCATCTCCTCGACGAAATGTGACCCGAACTCGCTGGCGGCATCCTCGAAGGTGTCGGCCACCCAGCCATCACGCATGAGGACGATGTAGGGCTCCTTGCCGAGCTCGCGGGCGCGCTCGCGGTAGGTCCCGGCCTGCTCGTCCCACACCTCCTTCATCAGCGGGAACGGGTCGCAGGTCCAGCACACGCCGTAGTCGGCCGAGCGGCGGATCGCGGCCGGGACGGCGTTGCCGCCGCCCCAGATCGGCCAGCCGCCCTCCTGGTAGGGCTGCGGCGCCAGCAGCCCCTGCTCGACCTGCCAGTACTTGCCGTCGAAGTCGAACCGTTCGCCCTCGAAGGCGATCTGCCAGATCTTGATCGCCTCCTGGAAGCGGCCCAGCATATGGGTCTGCGGGACGCCGAACTGCTGCCAGTAGCCGGGGTGATAGCCGCGCGAGAGCGTCGTGTATAGCCTGCCCTGGCTGAGGTTGTCGATCACGGCATGCTGTTCGGCCGTCTTCATCGGATGGACCAGCGTGTGGACCAAGGTGAACGTGCCGATCGCCACCTTGTCGGTCTCGCGGGCCAGGACGGTGAGGATCTGCTCCGGGCCGGGGAAGTAACACTCGGTCCGGCCGTGGCGGTCGGGCACCTGGATGGAGTGAAAACCGGCCCGCTCGGCGACGATCCCTTCCTCGATCATCGCCTCCATCGTCTCGTAGGCGTCCTGCGGCGTCGGCATCGGCTGGTCATAGCCGCCCTTGTGCAGGTCGATCAGATACCCAATCCTCACCTGGTTGTCTCCTCTTCCGCCGTGACCATGACCTGTTCGAGGTCGGGGTCGTCTAGCTTGAACACTTTCACCGCGGTGTCGTGCAGCAGCGCCCGCCGCGCCTCGGGCTTCAGATCCATGGCATCGATCTGTGCCAGGCTCTCCTCGTGAAGGATCAGTGGATGATCGGTTCCCCACATCACCTTCCCGATCCCGCGCCGCCGGGCATTGAGGAAACTCACCAGCTTGGGATCCCAGTACTGCGGGGCGTGACCTGACACTGCGATGTACACGTTCGGATGCTTCCAGGCCATCGCGATCAGCTCCTCGGTCCACGGCCACCCGGTGTGGCCGCCGATCAGCCGGAGCTCGGGAAACCAGATCGCGATGTCGTCGAGCAGGATCGGTTTGCCCAGCGCGCTGGGCATGAACTCCGCCGAGTGGCCGACCTGGAAGATGACCGGCACATCGAGCTCAGCGCACTTGGTGTAGAACGGCCACCACTCGCGCTCGTTGATCGGAATGCCGAAGCCGAAGGGGTGGACGTGTGCGCCTTTGAAGCCATGCTCGACGATCGCGCGCTCGAGCCCTCGCACGCCCTCCATGCCGCTGATCGGGTTGATTCCGGCCAGTCCGGTGATCCGCGTCGGGTGAGCTCGCACCAGCTCGGCGATGTGCTCGTGCGGGATGTCGGAGAGCATCTCCCGCGTGCGGTAGCGCATCATCTTCAGGCTTGGCACGCACACCCGTTCGACGTTGTTGGAGTCCATGTAGGCGATGAACTCGTCGGCGGTGTACCAGTGCATGTTGTCGTGCCGTCCCCACTGGTCGCCCATGACCTGGGCCACCTCGGGGTTCTCCGTGAAAATCGAGCGGATGCCGAGCTCCGTGAACGGGTTACACCAGGCATCGATGGCAGGGATACCGTCATTGAGCATCGGCAATCTCCAGGAACCGGGTTTTGTGTGAGGTGCGTCCCAGCGTGCCGGCCGCGACGACCTCGATATCCGGCCGCACCGAAAGCCGGTTGTGCATCGCGGTCGCGATGTCCGACGCCAACTGTGAATCCTCTTCTTCGCGAGCCTGAGGACCACGCTCGACGCGCATCCGCAACGGGGGCTGCACTCGGGGTGGCTGCTCGGTGAGGATGATCCTGAACTCGCCGCTGGCCCGGGGCGCGAACCCAGCGATCAGCTCGCTGGCCGCGGCCGGATACAGCTTCACGCCTTTGACGATGAGCAGGTCGTCGGTCCGTCCGATCACGCGGATCCGGGTCACCAGCGACCCGTCCGGTTGCCGCGTACGGCTCAGCTCGTAGACATCACCGACCGATGTGCGGAGCTGTGGCTGGGCACGCCAGCGCAGGCTCGTCTTGACACGCTCGCCGTAGACCGGCCGACCATCGTCGGGGATCGCCACGGGATTGCGGGTGTCGGAGTCGACGAGCTGCTGCACCGAGCAATCATCGCCCAGCACGACCATTCCGTCGTAGGGGTGGGCCCCGGTGGACGCGTTCATGATGCCGTGGGCGCCGCCGAGCGCGTCGTAGACGGTCGCTCCGGTCGCCGACTCGATCGCCGAACGAACTTCGAGCAGGCCGGCGCCTGGCTCGCCTGCGCACACGATGCTGCGAAGCCCTAGACCGCGCATCTCCTCGGGCGCGATCTCCACCAGGTGGCGGGCGTAGCTGGGCGTGCAGAGCATGACGGTCGGGGAGACCAGCCGGGCCACGCTCAACAGTCGCTGAGTACCGGCCTCGGCGCCGACGGGCACGATCTGCGCCCCCATCCGCTCCACGGCGCGCGCGATCGGGTAGCCGGCCAGGAACATCGACAGGCCGAAGCCCTGAAGCACGACGGTGCCCGGACCGACGCCGGCCTGGCGCAGCGCCCTCGCCCACAACCCGTCGGTGACCGCCACATCCTCGGTCGTAAACGCATAGAAGGTCGGCGTCCCCGTTGTTCCTGAGGTCGAGGCCACGGCCACGACCTCGGACGGGTCGACGCACAGGTGCTCGCCGAACGGATGGCCCAGGTCGGCGCGCGATCTCTCCTGGAGCTCGCGCTCGTCCTCCTTGCCCAGCAAGACCGGCAGCCGCTCGAGATCGTCGACCCCCGCGATGTCGGCCGGCGCCACGTCGAGCGCGTCCAAGCGCGACCGGTAATAGGCCGAGCGCTCGTAACAGATCCTCACCGTTTCACGGGCCAACCGGTCGCGCAGGGAAGCAAGATCCGCCGCGGAGGGCGGTGGTTCGAGGACGAGGGCCACTTCCTTTTTCTACCAAACGTTTGGCAGTCTGTCATCCTGCGCAGTGCAAGCAGGCTTTGCGCGCAACAAGGAGCGTGTGGCTGTGAAGTTCGATGTCATCGTGGTTGGAGCCGGCGCAGCCGGACTGTGCTGTGCATCGCTGCTGGCCAAGGAAGGCAAGCGCGTGGCCCTCATCGAGCGCCACCGCTACCTCGGCGGCCGCGCGATGGAGCACCGCTTCCGCGGCCATCAGATCGGGATGGGATCCCACCTCGTCGAAGACCCCGGTGACAGCCTCACCAAGGTTTGCGAGCACATCGGCGTCTCGCTCGAGCACAGCGAGCGGAGCGATTCGATGCCGTTTTGGGACGGCAACCGCTGGATTCCGATCCAGCAGCGCTACACCGGCGAGGCCAAGGCAGGCCTCAAGCGGTGCATCGCCGCCGTGACCGAGATCCCTTGGGACGAGCTGGAGCATTGGGACCATGCCTCGCTGCGCGAGTGGATGTCGCAGTACACGAGCGAGGAGGGCGCGTTTCTCGTCTGGGAGTCGATCTCGGTGCTGGAACAGGTGACGCTGCAGTGGTGGGAGCACTCGGCCTCGGAGAACCTGTTCGCCCGCAAGCTGCACTACGAGCGTAAGCGCACGGCCGGGTACTCGTTCTGGCCGATGGGTGGCTGGGAGCGGTTGTGGGGGGACATGGAATCGGCGTTCGTGGACCTCGGCGGATCCCACTATCAGCCGGCTCAGGTGGAGAAGGTGCTGGTGGAGAACGGACGCGTTGTCGGCGTGCGGCTTCGCGATCGGGTTTCAGGTGACGGGAACGGGAACGCCGGGAGCGACGGCGACTGCGGCGAGACGCTCGAGGCCGACGAGGTCGTGGTCAGCGCGCCGGTATGGGAGCTCTCCAAATTGTTCGACCCCGGCGTGCTGCCCTGGGATCTCCGCCAGCGCATCCGGCTGCTGGCGACGAACCGTGCCCGCGCGTGCTGGCTCGGCTACTGGATCGCCGCCCGCGAGCCGGTGATCGCGATGAGCGAGCGCGAGATGAGCGCTTTCGCGACGACGCCGCGCACCGGACTGCCCGGCTTCTCGCTCAACTTCACCGGCTACGACGCCGATGTCTCGCCGCCCGGCGAGTACCTGACCTGCGTGGGCGCGGCCTTCGACGCCGCCGAGCACCTGGGCGACCGAGCCTGGATCGATCGGATGTTCGACGAGCTCTGGCTCGACATCGAGGACATGCTGCCCGCCGCCCGCGGCGCGCTGTGGAAGAAACGCCATCTGGTCACCAGCTACGGCGTCGTCTGCCGCCCGGGCCTGGTCGGAGCCGTGCGACCCGATATCCGGGTGCGGGAGATCGACGGACTATGGCTGACCGGGGACACCACTCGTGCGCGCGGGATTGGCGTCGACAAGGCGGCGCGCGCGGGTATCTCGTCCGCCGAGGCGGTGCTCGGCCGGCGGCTGCCGATCTTCGCCGATACGATCCGCTACTGACAGCGAACCGTGGCACCCGAACGTGCCCGAGACCAAGATATGCCCTGACTGCGCCGAATCGGTGCTGGGGGCGGCTCGGAAGTGCCGCTTCTGTGGATACCGGTTCGATGGATCACGTCCGAGTGCGGCCCGATCACTGCTCGAGCGCCTCGGCATCGTCCGCCAGCAACGCCAGGCGACGCTCCAGGAGGTGCTGGCCGACTGGGGCATCGCCGCCGATCAGGAAGAGGTCATCTTCTTCCGCTACGGCCAGGTCGACGAGCAGTATGGCTACCTGCTCGTGACCGATCGGCGGATGCTGTTCTTCGCGGACCATCGCAAAGAACAACTGCGCGTGTTCGAGCACCGGCTCGACCAGGTGCAGGCGGTCGACGCCTCCGGTCGGGGCCGTGCGCTGATCGTCAGCGGGTACGACTTCCGCCACGTGATCCACGCCGGGTCGCGCAAAGCGCTGAGGATGTTGGGGGACCGATTGGCCGGACGCGCGCAACCGACCCCCCGGGCGGATGTCTTCTAGTGCGACCGGTGATGACGTCTCAACCAATCGTTTGGTAGAAGTCACGTCTATGTCATCGGCGGACGGCGCGGCCTGGATCATCGGCATCGGCCACGCTGGCGCGGCGCCCAGACGCGACGACGTAAACACGACCGAGCTCGCGTGGGAGGCGATCTCGGCTGCGCTGGGCGATGCCGGGGTCGAGCTGGGTGAGATCGAGGGCGCGGTCACCGCCAGTCAGGACTTCTGGGAGGGACGGACGATCTCGAGCATGGCCGTGAACGAGGTCGCCGGCGGGACGCTCCGATCCGAGGCCAAGGTGGCGGCGGACGGGGTGATGGCGCTGCTGTACGCGATGGCCCGGATCGAGGACGGCGACCAGCATCTCAACCTCGTGGTCGCCCACGCCAAGGAATCCCAGGCCGACGCGCACGGAGTCGAGCTTGCCGCTTTCGATCCGTATTTCGAGCGGGCGCTCGACCCCGACGAGACCGTTGCCGCCGGCCTGCAGGCCGATCTCTACTACCGCCGCGCCGGGCTGACGCCGCGTGACGCCGCCCGCGTCGTGGCGGCCGCGCGGCGCCGCTCCGCCGTGCTGGAGCCGGTCACGGCCGAGGAAGTCCTCGCCTCGCCGGTCACCTCCGCCCCGCTGCGCGAGCTCGACCGCGCGCCGCGGATGGACGCCGCGACGTGCATGGTGGTATGCGACGGCGACACGGCCCAGCGGCGCGGGGCCCACGGCGTGCGCTTGGTGGCCGGCGCGGCTCGCTCCGGAGCCTGGTGGACCGGGCGCGACCTGACCTTGGCTCCCGAGTTGCGCGAGGCGGCCGACGAGGCCCTCGGGCTCGCCGGCTGGGAGCCCGACTCGCTCGCCCGGGTCGAGATCAGTGCGCCGTTCGCCTACCAGCAGCTGTTGCTGGGGGAGGCGCTCGGGCTAGGGGAGGGCGCGGACTTGGTGGAGCGGTTCGAGGCCGATCAGGCGGATACCCGGGTGAACGCCGATGGCGGCTGGCTGGCCGGCAGCGCGGTCAGCGTCGCCGGCCTGGCCGCATGCGCTCGGGCCGCGCAGGAGCTGCGCCAGACCCCCGGGCGCGCGCTCATCCACGGCGCCACCGGACTGTGCGCCCAGAGTCACGCCGTCGTCCTGATCGAGGGCCGATGAGTCCGGTGGCGAGCGCAATCGTGGCCACGGGTCAGACCGACCACGTCTCGCGCCGGCTCGATTGCTCGATGGCGGAGATGACGCGCGAGGCGGTTGACCGGTGCCTGCAGTCCCGGGGGATCTCGTTCGATGACGTCGACGCCGTGGTGGCGGGCAACATGGAGATGTTCGAGGGCATCTACCTCGTCGACCAGTTCTTCGTCGACGCCCTCGGCGCGCTGGGAAAGCCCCTGTTCAAGCTCAACACGGGCGGCACGGTCGGTGCCAGCGTGGCCATCGCCTGCTACCACCTGGTCGCCTCCGGCCGCTACCGGCGAGTGTTGGGCGTCGGGTACGAGAAGCAGTCCGACGGATCGACGCAGGCGGCCATCACGACCGTGGGTGACCCGATCTGGGAGCGCGCGGTGATGGCCGGCGCGATCGGCAACTTCGCCTCGATGGCCTCGACTTACATCCACGAGAGCGGCGTGACCGAGGAGCAGGCGGCCAAGGTCGCAGTCAAAGCGCGGCTGAACGCCTGCCGCAACCCCCATGCCCATCTGAAGCTGCCCAACATCACGGTCGAGGAGGTGCTTGCCTCGGACTACCTCGCACATCCGATCCACCGTCTCGACATGTGCCCGTCGTCCGACGGGGCGTGCGCGATCGTGATGGCGGCCGAGGGCGCCGCGGAGAGCCTGGCCGAGCACCCGGCCTGGGTGCACGCGGCGGCCACCGCCCACGACCAGCAGTACATGGGCGACTCGCCCAAGCGGCTGGCCGTGATGCGAAGCCTGCAGGCAGCGGCCGAGAAGGGCTACCGCCAGGCCGGGATCACCGACCCGTTGCAGGACTTCGACGTCGCCGAGATCTACGAACCAGCCAGCTATGCCGAGCTCGCGATGTGCGAGAACCTCAGGATCTGCGAGATGGGCGGTGGCGGCCGGCTGATCGACGAGGGTCTGACGCTGATGGACGGACCGCTCCCGGTCAACCCCTCAGGCGGCGTCCTGTCGACCAACCCCGTGGGCGCGACGGCGCTGATTCGCGTCGCCGAGGCCGCCATGCAGGTGATGGGCGAGGCCGGCGAGCACCAGGTCTCGGGGGTGAACCGAGCGCTTGCGACCGGCTACGGCGGCAACGCCTGGACCGACCTGTTGATCCTCTCGCGGGAGCGTCCCGCGTGAGCGCGTTCGACAAAGAGCAGGCGGTCCGGATCGAGCAACAGATCACCCTTCAGTACCGCTTCGCCGCCGGCTACCACGCGTCGCGGTTCTTCGCGGCGCTGCGCGACGAAGGACGGATCCTGGCCACCCGCGATACGGACGGCAACGTGATGGTGCCGCCCCGGCCCGTGTGTGGTCTCTCGTCGTTGCCGATGAACGAATGGGTCGAGGTGGGTCCCGGCGGAACGCTGGCCGGTTGCACGGTGGTCTACGTGCCGTTCGTCGACCCGATGACCGGCGTGCAGCGACCGGTTCCCTACGGCTTCGGCCTGGTCCGCTTCGATGGGGCGGACACGAGCATCTATCACCTGCTCGACGAGACCGACCCGGCCCGGATCGGGGTCGGCAAACGGGTGGAGGCCGTGTTCAAACCGCGGGAGGAGCGGGTGGGGAGCCTGGCCGACATCCGCCACTTCCGGTTGGTGGAGTAAACGCGTATGGACCCGCTGATCTCCGAACAGAAGATCTCCCTCCCGTACCGCTACACCGCCGGAGCGGCGCAGCGCGCGGCGCTCGCCGGGCTCCGCGACGGGCAGATCGTGGCCTCCCGGGGTGGCGCCCACACGGTGGTTCCCGCCCGTCCGTTCGCGCCCGACGGCACCGCGCTGCCCGAGATCGTCGAGCTGCCCGACGATGGCGTGCTCGAGGCCGTCACGGTCGCCCATCACCTCGACGGGGCGCCGGCCTTCGGTCTGATTCGGCTGGCCGGCGCGACCACGCTGTTGTTCCACCGGCTCGGCGGCGGAGCCGAGGAACTGGCGGCCGGGGCGCGCGTCAGGGCCGTGTGGCGGGCCGAGCGGTCGGGATCGATTCTCGACATCGAGCACTTCGCGCCCGCATGAGCCGCGTCCGCGGATTTGCCCACGTCGGCGTGATCGTGGCTGACCTCGCGCCCGTCGCCGAGTTGTTCGGCGGTCGACTCGGCCTGCCGGTCCGGGGGCCGGAGCCGGAACCCGAGCTCGGGCTCGAGGTGCTGTGGGTCACCGCCGGCGACACCACGCTCGAGTTCGTGGCCCCCACGCGTCGCGACTCCCGCGCCGCCCAGGTGCTGGCGCGCGGCGAAGGCGGCGTGCACCACGTGGCCCTCGAGGTCGAAGGACTCGACGGGTTGCTGGCCGAGCTCGACGCCGGCGGCATCCCGCTGCGCGACACGACTCCGCGTCCCGGCGCACACGGAAGCCGGATCGCCTTCCTCGAATCGGAAGGCGCGCTGGTCGAGCTCGTCGAGGAGGGCGAGTGACGGCCGACGGCTCAGAGACGGCGGCGGTGATGACCTGTCGCCTCGCGCGCGAGGTGCGCAATGGCGATGTGGTCGGCGTTGGTCTCGGCACACCGATGGCGCTCGCGGCGGCGCTTCTGGCGCGCCGCACGCATGCCCCCGACGCGGACGTGATCGTGGCCGGAGCGGTGTCGCCCGACGCCGACCTGTCCACCTGCCTGGGCGGCGCCAGCGCGCTGGCGGGGCGGACGCCCGGCTATGCGGCCCATCTGGTCACGATGGAGATGGCCGAGCGCCGGGCGATGACGATGCAGTTCCTCCGTCCTGCCCAGGTGGACCGGGACGGAAACGCGAACACGAGCGCGATCATGCGCGACGGCGAGGTGGCGACGCGCCTGCCCGGCGGCCTGGCCACCGCTGACGTGCTGAGGATCCTGCCGCGCGTCGTCCTGTACCACACCGATCACCGGCCGCGCGCGCTCCCGGTGCAGGTGAGCTTCCGGACCGGCGCCGGTGGTGGGGACGCCCTGGCTGGTACGCGCGGTCCCATCGCGCTGGTCACCAATCTGGCCGTGTTCGAGTTCACCGAGCGGGGCGCGGTGCTCGTATCGGTCCACCCTGGCGCCACCCTCGAGCAGGTGCGCGAACAGACCGGATTTGCCGTCGACGCCACATCGGTCCCGGAGACCGACGGCCCCACCGACGCCGAAAGGGCTGGGCTGGCGGAGCTCGACCCGCACGCCCTGCGGGAGCTCGAGCTGCGCGCGACCCAGGCCGCGGCGGCCGAGCGGATGGCCGCGCTGCACGGCTGAGACGATGGCGGCGGCCGAGCTGACGATCGACGACGTGCTCCGGCTGGTGCCCGACGGCGCCGCTCTGGCGCTCGGTGGCGTGCGCCTCCAGCGCCGGCCGATGGCCCTCGTTCGAGCGCTGGCCGACGCGGGCCGGCGTGACCTTCGACTGGTGGCGTTTCTCGGCAGCCTCGACGTCGAGCTGCTGCTGGCGGCGGGCTGCGTGGCCGAGCTCCACGCCCCCGCCGTCGGACTCGACGCCGCGGGGCTGGCACCGCGCTACCGAGCCGCCCGCGAAGACGGTTCGTTGCGCTTCGTCGAGTGGTCGGAAGGTCTGTTGGTGACCTCGCTCGATGCCGCTGCGCGCGGGATGCCGTCGTATCCGGCCTGGATGGGCCTGGGCAGCGATCTCCCGGCGGTAAATCCGTGGTTGCGGCCGGGCGCCGACCCGTTCACCGGCACCACCGTGATGAACGTGCGCGCGCTGGACATCGATGTCGCCCTGCTCCACGTTCCCGAGGTCGACGACGCCGGCAACCTGTACGTCGACGGGGACCTGGGCGCCGACGGTCTGCTGGCCCGGGCCGCGCCCCGGACGGTCGCTAGCTACGAGCGCCGGCGCGAGCCCGACCCGCTGCGCGCCGCCGTTTCCCGTCTCTGGGTGGAGGGCGTCGTGGCCGCTCCGCGGGGAGCGTGGCCGTGCGGTTGTCACCCGCACTACACGGCCGATCTGGACGTAGCCCGGCGTTGGGTACGTGAAAGCAGCGACCCTGGGGTGCTCGCGCCATGACCACCGCGGTCGGCGCTCAGGCCACCGCGATCGCGGACCTACTCGTCTGTGAGCTGGCGCAGGAGATAGCGCAGTCGGGCGTGAGCGTGTTCGCGGTCACCTCGCCCGCCACCGTGGTCGCGGGCCTCGCCGCCCGCGCGCTCGATCACCCATCGCTCGCGCTGGCCGTCGGCTTCACCGCGCTCGACGCCGATCCGGTGCCGGCGGTGGAGCTGGGCGAAGCCGGGCTGCTCAGCGGCGGTCCCGCGGTGCGCGACTGGCCCACCGACACCTTCGGCTTGCTCAAGCGCGGGCGGGTCGGGGTCGCGACCACCCCGGCGCAGCTCGACGCCACCGGCGCCACCAACCTGTCCGGGATCGGGCCACCCGGCCGCCCCAAGGTCGCGCTGCCGGGCGCCCAGGGGCTGCCCGACAACAACCCCTCGCCGTCGCGGGTCTGGTACCTGTACCCGTCGCACTCGCCGCGCCAGCTGGTCGAGCGGGTCGACGTGGTCTGCGGTGCCCCGCCGCCGGCGGATACGGTCCGGCGGCTCCTGACCCCGGCGGGTTCGTTCGAGCTGATCGGGGGTGGGTGGCGAGCTCGGTGGCTGACCCCCGGCGGCGCGGAACTCGTGGCGGCGGCGCCCGGCTTGGGTGTACGGCTGACCGGTGCCGAACCGGTGCGCGACCAGCCCGACGCGCGGATCCTCGCCGCCGTGCGGACCGCGGACCCGCACGAGGTGCGGGTGATCGAGTTCTCGGGACCCCAGGAGATGAAGGCGCGCTGGGCGCAGGCCGCCGCGCGTGAGGCTGCGGGCGCGCAGCGCCCGGGAGAGGAGAGTGCAACGTGAGTGACCCCGACCTGCCCCTGACCCGCCTCGACGATTACCCGTGGCACCAGACAATGCAGCCGCTCCCCCTGCCCTCGACCTCGGACACCCACTTCAACGACGGCTACTACTTCGGGTTCTACGGCGACGGCTGCTTCGCCTACTTGGGGATGCGCCTGTACCCGAACACGAACGTGATCGATGGGTACGCCGGGGCGGCCGCGTTCGGGGAGCAGCGGACCGTGCGCGCGTCGCGCGCGCTGCGCCCGCGGGTGGACGAACTTCAGGTCGGGCCCCTGCAGCTCAGGATCCTCGAGCCGATGGAGCGCCAGCGGCTCGAGGTGGCGGCCAACAACAGCGGCGTCGAGTTCGACGTGACGATCGAGGCGAGCGGGCCGGCCTTCTTCGAGAACCCCGACATCCACTACCGCCAGGGCCGGGTGCTCAACCACGTGCTGCGCTACACGCAGCTGGGCCGGGCCGAGGGCTCGCTGACGATCGACGGCAAAACGCTCGCGGTGCGGCGCTGGTACGCGACGCGCGACCACTCCTGGGGCCTGCGTGCCTCGATGGGGCCCCACATCCAGATCCGCGGCGTGGAGCGCTCCGGCGGCGACCCGCGCGCGATCCGGATCTGGCTGCCGTGGGAGATCGAGGGGCAGCAGGGGATGTTCGCCACTCACGAGGACTCGGAGGGCAACGTGCTCGACTTCGAGGGCCGCGTGCGCGAGGCCGGCGGTCCTGAGGTTCCGCTCTCCTCGGTGCGCCACGCATTCGTCTACACGCCGGGCACCCGGCGTCTGGAGCGGGGAGAGTTCTCGGTGCTCACGGCCGAGGGGACCGAGCACAGCTTCACGTTCGAGGTCACGTGCGACCCGCTCTCACCGCAGGGCTTCGGTTACGTGCGCGGCTGGCAGGACGGCCAACCCCCCGGCGTCTGGCGTGGGGCAGAGCACGTCGAGAGCGACCGGTTCCGGATCGACGATCCGACCACGGTGGCCGGGCCACCCCACGTCGAGCCCGCCCGACGCCTGGGCGTGACCGAGTACCCGTCCGCGCTGCGGCACGCCGACGGACGGGAGGGAATGACGCAGATCGAGCACGCCGTGTACCGCGCGTACCGCCCCTACGGCCTCGAGTAGCTTCGGGGCGGGACGGGGACGGGGGCGGGGGCGGGGGCGCCGGTGGGCGCCGGTCGGCCGACGGGGGGAAACATGGTGGCGGCGGCGAGTCGCGCTTAGCGTTGGGCCTGGGGAAGGGGGTGAGGAGAGTGGCGGAATCGATCGAAAACGGCGATCACCGACCCCCGGGCCACGGAATTGTCATGAAGTAACAAATAATCTGGCAGCTCGATCCGGTTCCCTGCGCCCGATCGCGTCTGGGCCACGATCCCGGCCTCCGAACTAGCGCGGACCGTCGGAACTATGGCAACTTTCCGCCACCCCCCGGCGGAAATTTGCCAACCTTGGGTGCCCGATCCCGCCGAGCGCCGATCCCAGCGTTATCAGATCCTCACAACCCGACCGGGCGTCGTCCAGCGCCGGTCGTCTGTCGGTGCGCGACCAACGGGCGGGTGGGTTAGGTCCCCGGCCCCGACGCGAAGCGCGCGTGCCACCGTCACCACGCCTCCCCCGCCGGCCGACCGGCGCCACCGCCCTCGGGGTGCGGATCTCGAGACCGACGAGATGCCTAACCGGTGGGCGAACTAACTCCTCAGGACAATGCGAGCCCTTCCCCAGATCCAACGCTAAGCGCGCCCGCCCTCGCCAGCGAGCTTCCCCCCGCCGACCGACCGGCGCCCCCGGCCAGGGGCACGAGTGATCGAGTCAAACAGCGCCAGCTAGACCGGCGAGCCGGCGGCGGCCGCGAACCGCTCGCGCAGCAGCGGCAGCACGTCGGTGCAGAACTGCTCGAGGAACCGGGCCTGGTCTTCGCCGGGGCCGTGGAAGATCAGCCGCTGGAAGCCAAGGTCCACATAGGGACGGATGCGCTCGACGCACTCCTCGGGATCGCTGGTGACGATGAAGCGGGTGTGGGCTCGGTCGAGCGCGCCGTCGGCCAGGCGCTGCATCTCGATCGGATCCTCGACGCCCGCCTTCTCCTCGGGCGTGAGGGCGAGCGCGGCCCACCAGTTGCAGGCGTTGCGCACGTACTCCGGGTCGCGGTCGTAGGAGACCTTGATCTCGATCATCCGTTCGATCTGAGCGGGGTCGCGACCCGCGCTCGCCGCACCCTCGCGCACGTTGGCGAGCAGGGTCTCGTACAGCTCGGGCGCCTTGCCGCTGGTGCAGATGAAGCCATCTCCCGTCCGGCCGGCCAGCTTGGCCGCCAGCGGCCCGGAGGCTGCAATGTAGATCGGCACCGGCTGCTCAGGACGGTCGTAGATCGTCGCCCGGTCGGTGCGGTAGTACTCGCCCTCGAAGCTGACGCGCTCCTCGGTCCAGAGCTCTCGAATCAGCTTGACCGCTTCGGCCATCCGGAGCCGGCGCTCCTTGGCGCCCGGCCACTCGGCGCCCGTCACCGGCGTCTCGTTCATCGCCTCGCCGGTCCCAACGCCGAGGATCACGCGACCGGGATTGAGGCAGGCGAGCGTGGCGAAGCTCTGGGCGATGATCGCCGGCTCGTAGCGCAGCGTCGGCGTGAGGACGCTCGTGGCCAGCGTCGCGCGCTCGGTCGCCTGCCCGGCGGCCCCGAGCCACACCAGGGCGTTCGGCGCGTGGCCAGTGTGATGGCGCCAGGGCTGGAAGTGATCCGACACCGCGACCGTGTCGAGGCCGAGCTGCTCGGCCTGCACCGAGTACCTCAGGAGATCGCTGGGGCCGAATTGCTCGGCTGATGCCTTGTACCCGAAATGGACCGCCATAAGAGACAACGCAATCTATCAGCGGCGAAGGCGAAGTTCACCAAACAAGCGTTTGGTAGATTAGATAGCCGTTAGATAACTGGCATCAGAGTGGCTGGAGGCAGCCGTGAGCGGACAACAGGGCCGTGAGGTCGTGATGGTTGAGGCGGTTCGGACCCCCGTCGGACGTGGTCACCGTGAGAAGGGCTACTACAAGGATGTGCACCCCGCCGAGCTCCTGGGGCAGACGTACGTGGAGCTGATCCGGCGCGCAGGCATCGACGCCTCCGAGGTGGAGGACGTGATCGCCGGTTGCGCCCAGCAGCTGGCCGAGCAGGCCCAGAACGTCGCTCGCAACGCGTGGTTGCAGGAGGGGCTGCCGGTCGAGGCGGCCGCGACGACCGTCGACCGCCAGTGTGGGTCGGCCCAGCAAGCGGTCAACTTCGGCGCGCTCCAGATCGCCGCTGGCATCCACGAAGTCGTGATCGGATCCGGCGTCGAGCACATGGGTCACGTCTCCTTTGGCGTCGGCCAGGAGATCGCCGACACCTACGGCAGTCCGTTCACGCCCAAGTTCTTCGACCACCACAACGTCCGCGGCCAGGGTCTCGGCGCGGAGATGATCGCCGACAAGTGGGAGATCCCCCGCTCCGAGCTCGATGAGCTTGCCCTGCGGTCACACCAGCGGGCGGCTCGCGCCACCGACGAGGGGCTGTTCGCGCGCGAGATGGTCCCGGTGAAGATCAACGGCGACGTGGCGATGCGCGATCAGGGCATCCGCGGCGATACCTCGCTCGAGGCGCTCGCCCAGCTCAAGCCCGCGTTCAAGCCCGACGGCAAGGTGACCGCCGGCAACTCGTCCCAGATCTCCGACGGCGCCGCCGCGGTGCTGCTGATGTCACGCGAGAAGGCCGACGCGCTGGGTCTGCGGCCGCGGGCCAAGATCCTCGACCAGACCACCGTCGGCTGCGATCCGGTGCTGATGCTCGAGGGACCGATTCCCGCCACCGCCAAGATCCTGGCGCGCAACGGGATGACGATCAACGACATCGACTACATCGAGATCAACGAGGCCTTCGCGCCGGTCGTCGCCGCGTGGCAGCGTGAGCATCACCCCGATATGGATCGGGTCAATCCCCGTGGCGGGGCGATGGCGATCGGCCACCCGCTCGGCTCGACCGGGGCCCGGCTGATCACCACGCTGCTGCACGAGCTGGAGGACGACGACAAGGAGATCGGGTTCGTCACCATGTGCTGCGGCGGCGGGCTCGGAACCGGCACGCTGATCCAGCGGATGTAGCCCCCTGGAGAGCCCCAGAGTGGCCTCCGCACCGCCGGCCGGCGGTCCCGGAGACGCCTCCGTGGCGGTTCCTTTTCTAACGGACGTTTGGTAGGTTTCGATCAGCTCCGCGATGGCGGAGAAACCGGTCAGGAGGAGAAATAACGGTGCCAGTGTTTCCGCGCCCCGATACCCCGTTCGTGTACGTGGAGCGCGAACCGGTGGAGGGGACGTGTCCTAGCTGCGGCGGCGATCAGCTCGCCCGCTACCCGGTGATCAGCGAGAAGGGTTGGGAGATCGCCACCAAGTGCCAGGACTGTCTCGTGTCCGTGCACCGTGAGCCGTGGAACCGGCTCGGTCCCGTAACCCTGCTGACCGACTCGCTGCCATGAGTCCGGGCATGCTCGCCGTCGACGTCGGCGGCACGTTCACCGACGTGATCGGCGTCCGCGACGGCAAGATCGAGGCGATCAAGGTACCCAGTCGCCGGGACGAGCCCGAACAGTCCGTGCTGGCCGGCGCCGAGGCGCTGGGGGCCACCGATCGCTCGGTGTTCAACCACGCCAGTACGGTCGGGCTGAACGCGGTGATCACGCGCAACCTCCCGAAGATCGGCTTCCTGACCACCTACGGTCATCGCGACATGCTCGACTTCGCCCGCTCCTGGCGACCGATCGAGGCGCTCACCGACCCCGGCTGGCGCCGGCCGTTCGGGGACGCGCGGGCCCCGCTCGTCGACCGCTACCTGCGCCGCGGCGTACGCGAGCGGATGCTGGCCGCCGGAGAGGTCCTGATCGCGCTCGACGAGGACGACGCGCGCCGCGAGCTCGAGCGCTACAAGCGCTGCAACATCCAGGGTCTGGCCATCTGCCTGATCAACGCCTACCTCAACCCGACCCACGAGCTGCGCGTGCGCGAGCTCGCGCGGGAGATCCTCGGCGACATCCCGATCTCGATCTCCTCCGAGGTCTCGCCGCTGGCCAAGGAGTACGCGCGCGCCTCGACGACGGTCATCGATGTGTTCATGAAGCTGATCTTCACCACCTACGAGCACAAGCTGTCCGGCGGTCTGCGGGCGCAGGGATTCGACGGTGACCTGAACTTTGCCGACTCCGCGGCGACCCTGATCGAGGCCAACCGTGCCGTGGCCCAGCCGTTCCGGCTGGTCTTCTCGGGTCCGGCCGCCGGCGCGGTGGCCAGCGCCCACTTCGGCTCGATGATCGGCGATGAGCAGCTGCTGTGCTGCGACGTCGGCGGCACATCCTCGGACATCAGCTTGGTGATCGGTGGCGAGCCGTCGCTGCAGACTACCTTCGAGCTCGAGCCCGACATGCTCGTGAACGCGCTGTCGGTCGAGCTGGGCGCGCTCGGCGCCGGCGGCGGCAGCATCGTCCGGGCCACCGCCGCGGGCGAGATCCGCGTCGGACCCGACAGCGCCGGCGGAGACCCGGGGCCGGCCTGCTACGGACGTGGCGGCGCGGATCCGACCATGACCGACGCGTTCCTGGCCATGGGCATCCTCGACCCGGGGGGCTTCAACGCCGGTCGCATGACGCTCGATCCCGCCCTGGCGGTGAAGGCGTTCGAGGAGCTCGACAGCCCCCTCGATCTCGAGCAGCGGATCGCCTACGCATACCGGATCGGGCTCAACAACGTCACCGAGGGGCTGATCGACGTCGCGATCGGGCGCGGGCTCGACCCGCGGGATTTCTCGCTCGTCGCGTTCGGCGCCGCCGGGCCGCTGATGCTCCCGGCGATCCTCGACGACGTGAAGTCCCGCCGGGTGATCGTGCCGCCCTACCCGGGGCTGTTCTCGGCCCTTGGGCTGCTCAGCTCGGACCTGGTCTATAACGAGAGCCGCAGCGCCTACATGGTCCTGTCCGAGGACGCGGCGCCGGCCGTCAGCGAGGTGTTCGCCGCCATGGAGGCGAGCGTCCGGGAGGAGCTGCCCCCGGGTATCACGGACGTCGACGTGCGCCGGACCTTCGACGGCCGGCTCGTCGGCCAGTCGTGGGACACGCCGTTTGTCGAGGTGCCGGGCGGTGAGATCGATGCCGCCGGCGTCCGGCAGATGATCGCCAGCTTCCACGACGAGTACGAGTCCCGCTACGGGAATCGCTTCGAGCAGTTCCCGGTAGAGGGCGTCACGTATCGGGTCCAGCTGTCGCTCGGGTCCGACAAGGTCCAGTATCCGACGATCGAGGACGGGGAAGCGGCCGAGATCGAGCCCGATCGCACGATCGAGCTGCGTTACGTGCCCGAGCGCGAGAGCCGGGTCGGCGAGTACCAGCGCGACAAGCTCAAGGCGGGCAACCGGGTCAGGGGACCGGCCATCATCCGCGAGCCGACGTCGACCACGCATGTGGTTGCAGGTCAGCTGGCGACGATCGGTCGCTACGGAGAGATCGTCATCGAACGCGAAGGAGGGTCGCAATGACCACCGTCGATCCAGTTGCCACCGCCCGGCTGAAGGAGCTGACCGACGAACAGTTCCGCGAGCGTTACGGCAGCGACCGGTTCACCGCCTCGGTGCTTTCCAGCCGCTACCGCTACATCGTCAAGCACATGTGCACGCACCTGGTGACGAATGCGTTCAGCGTGATCCTCCGCGATTGGTACGACTTCTCGGCCATCCTCAGCGGGCCACCCGAGCTCGACTACCCGATGTGCGCCGTGTCCGACAGCCTGATGATCTTCAGCGGGAGCATGTCCGAGGCGATCCGCAACACGATCGAGGAGTACGGGCCGGAGAACCTGCGCCCGGGCGACGTCGTCGCCTGCAACGACCCGATCCGGTGCGGAACCCATCCCAACGACACGTGTTTCATCCGCCCGATCTTCCGCGACGACAAGATCGTCGGCTTCGCGGCGATCCAGCCGCACATGATGGACATGGGCGGGACCGTGCCGGCCGGCTTCAGCGCCAACAAGCTGAACACCTACGAGAACGGTCTGGTGATCCCCCCGACGCTGTGGTTCCGCGACGATAAACCGGTCAAGTCGGCCTTCAGCATGCTGTTCGACAACGCCCGCTTCGCCGAAGTGATGCTGCCCGACATCATGTCGATCTTCGCCGACCTGAAGCTCGGCGAGCGGCTGGTGCTCGAATCGATCGACCGCTACGGGCTCGAGGCCTACCTGGGCGCCGTGCGCTACTCCACCGACGTGACGGCCGAGTCGATGTACGACGCCTTGCTGGAGACGCCCGACGGCGTCTACGAGGGCGAGGACAAGATCGACTGTGACGCCGTCGACGCCACCGAGGAGTACATGGTCCGGGTCAAGATCAAGATCGCCGGGCCGCGGATCGAGGCCGACCTGTCCGGCAGCTCGCGACAGGCGCGTTCCTGCATCAACTGCGGCTGGCTCGACGTGAAGACGTCGGTGGCGACCGCGCTCAAGTTCCTGCTCGATCCCAAGACGCCGTTCACCTCCGGGGCCTGGCGCCACCTCGACATCGTTCTGCCGGCGGGCTCGATCACCTCGGCGCTGCCGCCCGATGGCGCGATCATGCTCTACTGGGAAGCGGCTTCGGCGCTGTTCATCGCGATCCTGCGGGCCCTCGCGGATGCGCTCGGACCGCGCGCGATCGCCGGCGACTTCGCCTCGGCGATGACGCACAACGCCAACGGACTGCGCGCGGATGGGTCGATCTGGGCCTCGTCGGCCACCTGCGGCGGGGAGCTCGGGCCGTGGGGCGCGACCGCCGAGGGCGACGCCGAGAACTCGCTGGCGATCTACCTCGCCAACAGCATTGCGCCCCCGATCGAGTCGATCGAGCAGGACGCGCCGCTGGTCATGCTCCGGCGCGAGGTCGCGATCGACACCGGCGGCGCCGGAGCCAACCGCGGCGGCGCCGCCACGCGCAAGGACACGATGTGGCTGACCGCCTCCGACCAGCACTCCTACGCGATTCACGTCAAGACCCCGAGCGGCGCTGGCGTCTACGGCGGTCGCAACGGGACGCCGGGCGCGGTCTGGATTTGGGACGGCGCGACGATCGACGAGCCCCGATTCATCGACACCGACGCGGAGACGATGAAGAAGGCCGAGCCGATCTGCGGCGTGCTCGACCCGGCGACCCACCTGCTCGACCCCGCCAACGGCACGTATTTCCACTTCGGCCGCAAGCCGTTCTGGCGCTCGGCGCCGAAGACCGTCACGCGGTATCAGACCAACGCGGGCGGCGGCTGGGGCGATCCGCTGACCCGTGAGCCGGCGCGGGTCCTGCGCGACGTGCGCAACGAGTACGTCTCCCGGGAGGCCGCGCGCGACGTCTACGGCGTCGTGATCACCGGCGGCGATCCCGACACCGACCCCGAGGCGATGACCGTCGATGAGGAGGCGACGGCCGAGCTCCGCGAGGAGCTGGTCACTAAGGCGTCCTAGGCCGGCTTAGCGCACACCGAGACCGGCTCAGCGCACGCCGAGACCGGCTCAGCGTGCGCCGAGGCCGCCTCAGCGCACGCCGGGCGGCTTTCCGACGCCGGCCAGGGGCCAGTGCACGTGCTTGACCTGGAAGAACTCGGCGAAGCCGGCCTCGCCGCGCTCGGCCCCGACGCTGCTCTCCCCCCATCCCGACCACGGGGCGTCGGGGCGCTCGGGACCGCCGCCGTTGAGCGCGACCGTGCCAGAGCGGATCCGCCGGGCGACGCGCATCGCCTCGTCGGTCGGGCCCCAGACGGTGGCGTTGAGGCCGTACCGGGTCGCGTTGGCCATCGCCACCGCTTCGTCGACGGTGTCGTAGGCGACCACCGCGCCGACCGGCCCGAACAGCTCTTCCTGGCAGATCTCGGCGTCGTTCTCGACCCCGCCGAACAGCATCGGGGTGAAGAAGAAGCCGCGGTCGGGCAGCTCGTTAGGGCCGTGGGCGACGAGCTCGGCGCCGTCCTCGACGGCCCGGTCGACGTAGCCCTGGACGCGGTCGACCTGATCGCGGCGGATCAGCGGACCGACGTCGGTGTTCTCGCTCCACGGGTCTCCGACGGTCAGCTTGTCCATGAACTTTCCGGCCGCCTCGTTCCACTGCTCGAGGTCCTGGCGCGGGATCAGCACCCGGGTGGTGGCGCCGCAACCCTGGCCCGAGTTGCGGGTGAAGCGCAGGATCGACGGCGCCACGGTCGCCTCGACGTCGGCGCCGGGCAGGAGGATGTTGGGCGACTTGCCGCCGAGCTCGAGCACGACCCGCTTGAGCCCGCCCGCGGCCTGCACCATCACCTTGCGCCCCACCTCGACCGATCCGGTGAACGAGACCATGTCGACGTCGGGATGCTCGGTCAGGGTCTTGCCCGCGTCGGCGCCGCCGGCGACCAGGTTCACGACGCCGGGCGGAATCCCGACCTCCTCGGCGATCCGGGTGAACGCGATACAGGACAGCGGCGCGCGCGGCGAGGGCATCAGCACGGTCGTGCATCCGGCGGCCAGCGCCCCCGCCACCTTGAAGGCGATCAGCATCATCGGATAGTTGTAGGCGACGACCGAGGCGACCACCCCGACCGGCTCCTGGAACAGCATGCTGGCTGCCATCGTCGGGCCCTCGGCCAACGGCAGCCCTTCCTGATAGCGGCCGTGCGGCCCCTTCAGCGCCATGTCGGCCCAGTACTCGAGGAACTGGATGGGTCCGGCCGCGTGCAGGGCTCGGCTGAGGACGATCGGGGAGCCGATCTCGAACACCCCCAGCTCGGCCAGGACGTCCTCGTGCGCGGCGACACGTTCGGCCAGGCGGGCCATGATCGCCGAGCGCTCGCGCGGGGAGAGATGGGGCCAGGGGCCGTTGTCGAAGGCGTCGCGAGCGGCCGCCACGGCGGCGTCGATCTCGGCCGGTCCGCCTTCGGGGATCTGGGTCAGCAGGCCTTCGGTCGAGGGGTTGAGGACGTCGATCGCGCTGTCCGCGCTATCGCTCCACCGTCCAGCGATGTAATGGCCGGGTGCCACGAGCTCGCGCAGCTCCGCCGACATCTCCCTGTCCATCGTCGAAGTGCTCACCAAGCATCCCTTTCCTCGCCGTGAATAATTTCTGATCATGTTAACCCTATTGGCCGGAGAGTGAGCACATGCACAGGCTTCCGCTGACCGCCGCCGACGAGTCCTACCGCCACCAGGCGGTGGCGCCGGCACTCGAGACGGCCCACATCGACCCCGCCTGGGCTGAGCGCTGCTGGCATCTGCTCAACCTCGGCGACGGCTGGGTGATGGGCGCCGGGCGGGCGGCCTGGCCCCACGGCGGGCGCCGCACCGCCGTGGCCGGAGTCAACACGGGCACGGTTCAATTCGCTCGCCGCGCTCGCGAGCCGCTGGCGCTTGGCGACGATCCCGACGCGCCGCAGGTGGGCCCGATCCGGATCGAGGCCGTCCGCCCGCTCCGGGAGGTGCGCCTGGTGGTTGACGACCCGGACTTGGATTTCGCCGTCGATCTCACCTATGAGGCCCGCTTTCCGCCCGTGCCCACCGACCGGAACACGATCGAGCGGGACGGGCAGGTCGTCACCGACTACATGAACTTCTTCCAGTCGGGGCTCTACTCGGGCGTCGTCCGCGCCGACGGCGAAGAGCGGCGGGTCGCGGGGCGGGCCGGTTTCCGGGACCGCGGGTGGGGACTGCGCAAGCACGAGGGCTCGGCCCGCCGAGGGATGCACATCTTCTGCGCCTGCGAGCTCCCCGACGAGGCGATCTACTCCCTGCTGTACGAGACCTCGTCGGGTCGCCGAGTGTTCACCAACGGCTGGGTGCTCGGCCCGCCCGGAGCCACCGCCCTCGTGCGCACCGCCGAACACGATCTGCGCTTCGACGGCCGGCAGTTGCTCGGCGGTCGGCTGTCGGTCACACTTGACTCCGGCGCCACCAGGGAGATCGCGATCGAGGCCGAGGGACGGATGTGGATGGAGTCGGTGGGCTATACCGCGGTGCCGGGGCGCGGCGATCCCGGCGCCGACCGCCTCGACCTGACCGACCCCGAGATCCACGCCGCCTATCAGGGTCTGTTCGACAACGCCTGCCGGTTTGAGTGCGACGGGGTGCCCGGCCACGGGTTCGTGGAAGTAGGGCTCGGCGTCCACGCGCGCTACTGGCCCGAGGCGCAGCCGTGAAACCGCCCCCGCGCCCTCGAAACTGGCAGGAGGTCGTACGGTTCGCCGACCTGCTGCTGGCGGCCGCCGAGCGCGATCCGGATGGCGAGGCGCTCGTGTTCGAGGACCAACGGCTCACCTACGGCGAGCTCGAGCAGCGCGCGCTCCGTGCGGCGCGGAGCCTGGCCGCGCTCGGGGTTGGACCGGGCGGCAAGGTCGGCGTGCTGATGCCCAACTGCCCGGAGTTCGTCGAGCTGCTGTTCGGCGCCTCGCTGCTCGGCGCGGTGATGGTGCCGATCAACTCGCGGTTCGCGCCCCGGGAGCTCGGCTACGTGGTCGGCAACGGCGACGTCGAAGTCGTGATCACGAGCGACCTCGCGGGGGAGCACGTCGATTACGCGGCCCGCCTGCACGAGGCGCTGCCCGGACTGGCGGCCGGCAGGCCGGGCTCATCGACGCGGGTGGCGGACCTGCCGGCCCTGCGCAGCGTCGTGCTGCTCGGGTCGCGCGAGGAACCGGGGATGCTGCGCGAAGGCGATTTCCGCGGCGGCGCCGAGCGCGTCTGCACCGATGAGGTTCTCCGGGTCCATCGCCGCACACCGGTGCGGAGCATCGCGATGATGATGTACACGTCGGGCACGACCGCGATGCCGAAGGGGTGTCTGATGTCCCACGAGGCGCTCGTGCGCACGTCGGTGCTCGCCGGCCGGACGCGTTTTCGCCTCGGTCCCGAGGACCGGCTGTGGGACCCCCTGCCGATGTTCCACATGAGCGCGATCCTGCCGCTGATCGGCGTGTTCGACGCCGGGGCGACGTTCATGTCGATGGTCCATTTCGACCCCGGGGTCGCGCTCGAGATGCTCGACCGCGAGCGCACGACGATCTCGTTCGCGACTTTCCCAGCGATCACGCAGGCACTGCTCAACCATCCCGACTACCACCCGGACCGCTGGCGCCACATCCGGCTGATCAACAACGTCGCGCCGCCGGACACGATGCGGGCGATGCAGGAGCAGATGCCGCACACGATCCAGATCAGCGCCTATGGCTGCACCGAGTGTGGTGGCGTGGTCGCGTTCAACGAGGCGGAGGACACGCTCGAGCAGCGCTGCACGACGAGTGGGCGGCCGTTCGACGGGATCGAGCTGGGGATCCGTGAGATCGAGACCGGACGACCGGCCGCACCGGGGCAGCGGGGTGAGATCGTGGTCCGCGGCTACAACGTGTTCGAGGGCTACTACAAGGATCCCGAGCACACCGCCCAGGCGTTCGACGAGGAGGGCTGGTTCCACACCGGCGACATCGGCGCGTTGACCGCGGAGGGGCGAGTCAGCTACCTCGGCCGGCTGAAGGACATGCTCAAGGTCGGCGGTGAGAACGTCGCCGCGGTCGAGATCGAGTCCTACCTGGGGACGCATCCGGCGGTCAGCATCGCCGCCGTCGTCGGCGTGCCCGATCCCAAGTACGTGGAGGTGGCGGCGGCGTTCATCGAGCTCCGTCCCGGGCACGAGGCGACCGAGGAGGAGATCATCGCGTTCTGCCGCGGCGGCCTGGCCGCCTTCAAGGTCCCACGCCACGTTCGCTTCGTGCGCGAGTGGCCGATGTCGGCCACGAAGATCCAGAAGTACCGGCTCCAAGAGGAGCTCTCGACCGAGCTGGCGCAGGAGCGGATCGGCGCCGGGGCGCGGGCGTAGGGCCCTTAGCCGGAAGTTTTCCGCTTAGCTCGCTTTTGCGTGCTCTGCGATCAGCCCGGCCAGGATCTCCGGGGCCTCCTGCGGGATCAGATGGCCCACCTGCTCGAGCTCGACATAGCGGGCGCCCGGGATCAGGGTCGCGAGCCGGCGACCGTTCTCGACCGGGGCGAGCGCGTCCAGGCGCCCGTGCACGATCAGCGTCGGCGCAGTGATCGAGGCCAGCCGTTCGGCGTGACCCCAGGAGCCCATGGCCCGTCCCTGATGGATCAGCATCGCCCGCGGCGTCGGCCGCTCGAGCGTCTGCTCGGTCAGTTCCTCGATCACGGCCGGATGCGCCTCGGCGAAGCCCGGAGCGGCCGAGTAGGACCATAGCTGGATGAAGTACTGGCGGAGCGACTCGCCGGGCATGGGCGGGCGGACCATCACCCAGCGCGTGTAGAGCGACGGCAGCTGGAAAGCCGGGTTCGGCGGCCGGGACCCCGCGAGGATCAGCCTCGGCGCCCGCTCCGGGTGTCTCAGCGCAAGCTCCTGAGCGATCATCCCGCCCATCGAGATGCCGAAGATTGTCGCGCTCGGCGTCTCGGCTTCGTCCATTACCCGAACCACGTCGTCGGCGAGGTCGGCGATCGTGAACGGCGTGTCGACGAAGCGCGAGAAGCCGCTGCCGCGGTTGTCGAGCCGGATCACGCGAAAGCGCTGCTCGAGCCCCCGCACCCAATCGCGCGGCCAGGTGCGCGCCGACGCCGCGTAACCGTTGATCAGGATGAGCGCCGGACCCCGTCCGTGGGCCTGCCAGTAGACCGGCGCACGCGTCACCCGCCGCGGAACCGACACGGTCATCGTCAACCCGCCGCGCCGGGCGCGGTCGCCTCGTCGATGCCGAGCACGTGCATCGAGTCGCGGACCGACTCGACGTCGTGGGCGAGGATCACGAGATCTCGCGTCTCGCCTTGCCGGTCCATGATCTGGTTCTTGAGCAGCGCTTCAGGCTCAAAGCCGATGGTGGTGAACATCTCCAGGTCTCCTTCCTTGTCGGCCACGACTTCGACCACGATCTTGCTTAGCCCGGCGCGTACGGCCTCCAGCAGACCCCGGCGCGCAAGCGCCCGCCCGAGTCCCATCCGGCGATAGTCGGCCCCGACGACGAGCCGTAGCTCGCCGACGTGGCTACTCCAGCCGACGCCCGGGATGACGGCGAGGTAGGCGCGGATCTTGCCGTCCTCCCCTTGCACGATCCAGCTCGCCGCGCGCTCGTTGCGAATCCAGTACTGCACCGTCTCGAGGTCGTCCTGCTCCTTGAAGAAGGTTCGGTCGCCCTCGGGCATGGACGTCACGAATCCTACGAGCGCGTCGGCGTCGGCGGGCTGGAGCGGGCGCAGGCCGCTCAGGAGATCGGTCGATCCATCCATTCGAGAATTCCTGGGAGGGTGACTTTCACCGACACACGACTGGTCACTAGTCCGACGTGCCCGGCCGGAACCTGAAGCTCCTCGATGACCGGGCTGCCGACCAGACCGATCAGCGGCCTCGCCATCCCCGGCGGCACGATGTGATCGTGGTCGGCGGTGATAACGAGTAGCGGGCGCTCGAGGTTCTCCAGGCCGACGCGGCGGCCGCCGAGCGGCACTTCGCCACTCATCAGCGCATTGCGGCGCAGGAACAGGTCGATGCATTGGGCCGCGCACGCGCCGGGGAAGGGAATCTGATCGCGTACCCACTGGCCCATGGCTTGAAAGCCGTCGACGAACTCGTCGCTCCAGAGCCGCTCCCACAGCATCGCGTAGGTCGAGATGTCGGAGGTCGGCTTGAAGCCGCGGAACATGCGGTAGACGGCTTCGGCGGGCACGTTTCCCGTCTCGTCGAGGATCTCCTCGATCTCCAGGCGGCGCCGCGCAAACAATCCCAGCACGCCCTCGGCGCCCGAGAAATCGATCGGCGTGGCCATGATCGCCACCTTGCGCACCGGCAGGTCGGCGTGGGCGGCCATGCACAGCGCGGTGATGACTCCGCCGAAGCAGTAGCCGAGCACATCCACCTCCTCGCCAGCCACCGCGGCGGCGGTGTTGAGCGCTCGGGGCAGGTAGTTGTCGACGTAGGTCTCGAGCGTGTTGCCCGAGTCGACGGCATCGGGGACGCCGAAGTCGACGAGCCACAAGTCGGTCCCGGCTGCGAGCATTTTCTCCGCGAAGCTGTTGCCCGGACGCAGGTCAAGCACGTAGCTGCGCCCGAGGATGCTGAAGACGATCACGAGCGGCGGGTGCCGAGTGCGCGTCGCGCTGTCGTATCGCCACAACTCGGCCTTGCCCCGGCTCCACATCACCTGGTGGGGCGAGAGGCCGACCTGGGGGCGGCCGATCCCGGCGACGTAGCGGATCCCGTTGCGGGCGCGGAACAGCGAGCGCCCGGCGTCGCGCTTGACGGAGTCGATCAGGCTGGCGCCGGGAATGAGCCGAGGCTCCTAATTCGAGTTGGACGGCGTCGATTCAGCCTCGGGTCCGGGCTGAGCACCGGGGGCGCTTTCCTTCGAGCTACCGTTGGCCCGCCAGTTCTCCTCCGCTTCCTCGAGGCGCTCGGACACGTCGCGCAACCTCGCTTCGACCGCGCTGAGCTGCGAGCGCACGCGCCGGACGTCAGTCGCGGTGGGCAGATTCAGTAGGTGCCAGACGCGGCCGGTCTCACGCTCCACGCGCCGGCGCAATTGGGCCTCGAGCCGGATCATCGCAGCCACCGAGTCCGCGAACAGATTCGTGCGCACGAACGAGTCCGCGCGCGGGCTCACGGTCCGATCCACCTGATCAACCGCGGATCTCCAGGTGGGACGTCGGGTCTGGGTCATTGGTGCGCCCTCCTCTCCGGGCTCGGTTACGCGGCGCGCAGTTCACGTTTGAGGATCTTTCCCGTGGCGGTGCGCGGCAAGCTGTCGACGAACACGATTTCCCGTGGCGTCTTGAAGCGCGCCAGATGGTCGTGCACGTAGGCCTTGAGCTCAGCCTGGGTGACCGTTTGGCCCCGGCGGAGTACGACGAACGCCCTCAGACGCTGGCCGAATTGCTCATCGGGGACGCCAATGACTGCCACCTCGGCGACTGCCAGGTGCACGCTGAGCAGGTCCTCGACCTCGGCGGGGAAGACGTTCTCGCCGCCGGAGATGATCATGTCGTCCTCGCGGCCGTCGATGAACAGGCGGCCGGAGCGGTCCATGTGGCCGAGGTCGCCGGTGGAGATCAGTTTGCCGATCCTCTCCTTGGTGCCCCCGCCGGTATAGCCGTCGAAGCCAAGCCCACTGCCGACGAACACGCCGCCGGTGACGCCGGCGGGCGCCCGCCGGCCGTTCTGATCGAACACGGCGACGCTGACGCCGGGCACGGGCCGTCCCGCGGTGCCGGGCGCGGCGCGCAGGTCACGCGGGAGCGCGACCGTGGCCAGCGCGGTCTCGGTCGAGCCGTAGACGTTGTAGAGGATGTCGCCGAAGCGATCCATGAAGCGCAGGGCGAGATCGCCCTGCAGCTGCGCGCCGCCGCAGATCACGATCCGCAGGCTCGAGGTGTCGAACATGTTCGTGCGCTTCTGCGGGAGCTCGAGGATGCGCTGGAGCATGAGCGGCACGGCGATGAGCATCGTGGCGTCGTGGGCGGCGATGTCCTCGAGTGTCTGCTCGGGGGTGAACTTGCGGCGGAGCACGACCGTCCCCCCCAGGGCCAGCGTCAGGTTGCTCGCGAACAATCCGAGCGCGTGGAACAGCGGCGCGGGCACGACGGATACCTCGCCGGGCAGACAGGGGATGCAGGTGAGAATGCCGGCCGCGTCCAGTGGGTTACCGCTGCCGGCGCCGCTGCGCGCGGCGCCCTTGGGGCGTCCCGTCGTGCCCGAAGTGAGCAGAATCACTCGCCCGATCCGGCTCGGCGGACGCAGGCTCACCCGCTCGCGGTTGGCCGCGGCGGCCTCAATGGCGGTCTGTCCGATCAAACGGGCCGGCGCAGCCAGCGTCGTGGCGGGGGCGAGCTCATCGTCGTAGACGAGCACGTCGATCCCCTCCTCCTGGACCACCTGGCCGACCTGCGGCGCCGAGAAGGCCCCGTTCAGATATACGACATGCGCACCGAGCTTGGCCGCGGCGAGCCCGGCCTGGACGAAGACGTGGCCGTTGGTAGCCAGGACGCCGACGGTACTGTCCTCGCCGATGCCCGCCGACCGCCAAGCCGCCGCGATCGCGGTGGTCCCGCGCTCGAGTTGGCCGAAGCTCACCTCGCCGTCGTCGTCGATGATCGCCGGGCGGTCGGGATGCCGGGCGGCCCCCAGCAGAACGATGCTCGCCGGGTTATCTCGCCAGCGCCAGATCTCGGGAAAACGCTGCACCATCCGCTGCGGCGTCTCGGGCATGGTGGCGCCCATCGCCATCAAGGCCGCCGCCGTCTCCCAGCGCTCGTAAACACGCATCGGATTCAGCCCGGCGAGACTGATCCGGGCCGTTCGCCGGAGGCGGCGCTGCTTCGCGTCTGCGTCGCGACCGCCTTCTGATGTATCGCTCAGCGACATGGTGACCCCCTCTTCAGCCTACTCGACTGTGGTGTCGGAGGCCTCAATCGCCGCCCGGCCGCTGGCGGCTGATATAAGCCTCTGATGGCCGACCCGACCGACGCCTGGACCCTGCAGCCGGCGTACGGCCGCGCCATCGTGACCGGAGGCGGCAGCGGTCTGGGGCGCGGGGTGGCGCTGGCACTGGCCGCCGCCGGCGTCGAGGTGACGGTGGTCGGGCGCCGCGAGGAGCCGCTGCAGGAGACGGTCCGGCTTGCCGCCGAGCTGGCCGGAGACGTCCACGCCGCTCCGGGGAGCATTCGCGAGGAGGAGGATCTGGACCGCGTGTTCGGCGCCGCCGAAGCGCGGGGCGGTCCGGTGCCGATGCTCGTGCACGCGGCCGCCGGCGCGTTCCTGGCCAAGGCCGAGGAGATCTCCCCGCGCGGCTTTCGCGCCGTGGTCGACACCGGTCTCAACGGAGCCTTCCTGACCCTCCGTCGCTGGGCGCTGCCGCTGATCGCGGCCGGTCAGCCAGGCGTCGCGGTCAGCGTGGGCAGCGCGCTCGGGGCCCGCGAGGTGCCGGGCGCAGCGCATTCGAGCGCGGCCAAGGCGGGGCTCGAGGCTCTGACCCGTTCGCTGGCGATCGAGTGGGGCCGCTACGGATTGCGCGTCAACGTGATCGCCCCAGGCGCGGTCTCCACCGAGGGCGCCGACGCCGGCATGTGGAGCGACGAGGTGATCAGGCGCCGCGTGCAGGGCGCGATCCCCTTGGATCGCTTCGGCACGATCGACGAGGTGATCGCCGGCACGGCGTTCCTGGTCAGCCGCCAGGCGTCGTACGTGACCGGCGCGACGCTCATCCTTGACGGCGGCTGGGGTCTGCGCGACTGGACCTTCTTCGCCCCCGGCGACGGCTCCGGTCCGGGCGGTTGAACCGCGCCGGCCGCCGGCCGGGTCAGTTCGCGTCATGTTCCACTCGCAGCTCGGTCAGGCTGCGCGCGGCCACGGTGGGCACGTACTCGAGCTGCTGCTCGGGCACGGTCAGCCCCGGTAGCCGCTCGAGGATGCGGATGAACGCGACCCGGCCTTCGATCCGCGATAGCTGGGCGCCGATACAGGTGTGGACGCCACGGCCGAAGCCGACGTGGCGGTTCGGGCTGCGGGTGATGTCGAGCGTGGTTGGATCCGGGAAGCGCTCGGGGTCGCGGTTCGCCCCCGCCAGGACCAGGAACACGCGGTCGCCGGCCTTGATCGTCCTGTCCCGGAGCTCGAGGTCCTCGACCACCCACCGCTGTAGGACCTTGATCGGCCCGTCGTAGCGCAGCGTCTCCTCCACGGCCCCTCCCACTGCGTCGGGCTGCTCGCGGATCAGGGCGAGCTGGTCGGGATGGCGGGTCAGGTGAAGCACCATGTGGTTGAGCAGGTTCATCGTCGTCTCATGGCCGGCGAACAGCATCTGGGCGCACATGCCCTCCATCTCGTCACGGGTGAGGACGTTGCCCTCCCCGTCCCCCTCGAGCAGGCCGCTGATCATGTCCTCACCGGGGTGCTCGGTGACGTAGTCGATTCGGTCGCCGAAGTACGCCAGCATCTCCTCGAGTCCCTGCAGGCCACGTGCGTACCGTTCGATGCGCTCCTCGCCGCCCGCGCCGAAGGCGATCATGGCCAGGTCCTGGGACCATCTGCGAAACCGGTCCCGGTCCTGGGGCGGAGCCCCGATCAGCTCGGCGATCACCGTCGCCGGCAGGGGATACGAGAAGTGGGCGACGAAATCGGTCTGTCCCTCCTCGATGAACTCGTCGAGCAGTTCGTCGACCAGCTCGCGGATCCGCTGCTCGCTGCGGAGGATTCGCTGCGGGCTGAAGGCGCGGGCCACGAGCTTGCGCAGCCGCGTGTGCTCGGGGGGATCGGTGACCACCATCCAGTCCTGGAGCATCTCCATCACCCGCCCGGCCTTCTCGCGGCGCTCCTCGGACATGGCGGCCAGGAGCGGCTTGACGCGATTGGATGACATCCGCGGGTCGGCGAAGGCCGCCACGACATCGTCGTAGCGGGTCAAGAGCCAGGCGCGGTGCGCATCGCTCCAGTGCACGGGGTCTCGGTCGCGGAGCTCGGCCACGTAGGGATAGGGGTTCTGGATCACCTCGGGGGCGAGGAGATCGGACGCGAGCTGCTTATCCGATAGCGAGATGTCCATGGTTTGATCCACCGATCCTTCCGCCCGAGGGCATGCTCGGTTGCGATGACGAGGACTGTAGCTTGGTCGGGCTGGTTCTACCAAACATTTGTTTGACTGCTGGGAGCTGAAGTGTTATGTCTGATTGCGCCGAACCCAGATGAGGAGCAGGAGATGATGAGTGACACCGAGGGCTGGGCCGAGGCGATCACGATCGGCGACGCGCTGCTGCGCGCTTGCGCTCGGGACCCGGCCGCTGACGCCGTCGTATTTCCCGACGAGCGCTTGACCTACGGGCAACTGGCAGCCAGGGCACGGACCCTGGCGCGGGGCCTGATCGGGATGGGCATTCAGCCGGGCGAGCACGTGGGCCTGCTGATGGCCAACAGCCCCGATTGCCTGGCCTCGATGTACGCGATCGCGCTGGCCGGCGCGGTGTTCGTCCCCATCAACACCCGGTACCGCGCGGTCGAGCTGCCCTACGTGATCACCAACGCCGATCTGGCCGCGATCCTCACCAGCGACCGGATCGACGACTACGTCGACCTGCTCGGTCTGGTGCAGGAGGCGCTTCCGGGACTCGCGTCCGCCTCGGATCCGAGCGCGCTGTCGCTCGAGGCCGCGCCGCGACTGCGCGCGATCGCGGTCCTGGGTCGGCGTCGGAGCCCCGGCACGCTGGACGAAGCGCGCGTGAGCGAGCTGGCCGCCGGCGTGAGCGAGGATCAGCTCGATCGGCGCCGGGCCGGCGTGCGCGTGGGTGGCACCGCGCTGATCCTCTACACCTCAGGCACCACCTCACAGCCGCGCGGCTGCTTGCTCGCCCACGAGGCGCTCGTGCGGTGCTGGACCCAGGTGGGACGGATCTACAGCCTCACTCCCGCCGATCGCGTCTGGGCCCCGTGCCCGCTCTTTCACCTGGCTGGCATCGGCCCGATGGTGATGTGCGCGGTGAGCGGCGCCGCTTTCGTGTCGGACACGTTCTTTCAGGCTGACCGGGCGCTCCCTCTGCTCCGAGACGAGGGCGCCACGATCCTCTACTCCGCCTATCCCCCGATCACTCAGGCGGTGCTCACCCACCCCGACTTCGACGCCGCCGACCTGCCCGCGGCGCGTGCCATCCTCAACGTCGCGCCTCCCGACACGCTGCGCCAGATGCAGGCCGCCCTGCCCCACCTGACGCAGCTGTCCCTGTACGGCCTGACCGAGGGCGGCGGGCCGATCACCAACAACCGGATGGAAGACGACCTCGACACCCGGGTCGAGACGGTCGGCGGGGCGCTGCCGGGAGTCGAGGTGCGGATCGTCGACCCGGTGAGTCGCGGTCCGTTGCCGGCCGGCGCGAGCGGGGAGATCGCGATCCGCGGCGTGACCGTGTGCAACGGCTACTACCGCGATCCCGTCAAGACCGCCGCCCAGTTCGATGCGGCCGGCTGGTACTACACCGGCGATCACGGCTCGCTCGACGCCGGTGGCCGACTGCGCTTCCTCGGCCGCCTGAAGGACATGCTGAAGGTGGGGGGCGAGAACGTCGCCCCGGCCGAGGTCGAGGCACACCTGGCCCTCCACCCAGCGGTCAAGCTGGCGCAGGTGGTGGGCGTGCCCGACGCACGGCTGGTCGAGGTGCCCGCGGCGTTCGTCGAACTGCGACCGGGCGCCAGTGCCAGCGAGGAGGATCTGCTGGCTCACTGTCGCGGCCAGATCGCCAGCTTCAAGGAGCCGCGCTACATCCGCTTCGTCACCGAGTGGCCGATGTCGGCGACCAAGGTCCAGAAAGAGCCGCTGCGTCAGGCTTTGATCAAAGAGCTGGAAGCCGGTGAAGTGGTCTCGGCGGCCGCCCCGGCCAACTGAAAATCAACCAAGCGTTCGGTAGAAATTAGCCGGTCAACCCATGTAGGATCAATCGATGCTCACCTACCGAAGCGAAGGTCCGGTCGCCTGGGCGACGTTGGATCGGCCCGAGAAGCTCAACGCGATGACCCGCGCTTTCTGGGGCGAGCTCCTCGACGTCCTGAATCGCGCCGAAGCGGACCCCCAGATACGCGTGCTGGTCTTCCACGGCGCCGGCCGGTGCTTCTCGGTCGGCGGCGACATCGAGGGGTTCGGCGAGCTGACACACGCCGGCGATCGCCGCGCCTATCTGCAGGAGGCGATCGGGGCGATGGAGGCGGTCGAGCGGTTCACGAAACCGACAATTGCCGCTGTGCACGGCCACGCGCTGGGCGGCGGCTGCGAGCTGACCCTCGTGTGTGACATCGTGGTGGCGGACACGACGGCCCGGTTCGGGACCCCCGAGGCGATGGTCGGTCTGGTGCCCGGTCCTGGGGTCGCGCGCGGTCTCGCCCATGTAAACCTCCACTGGATGAAGTACATGATCTTCACGGGTGAGTCGCTCGACGCCGAGCAGGCCCGACTGGCCGGATTGGTCAACCTGGTGACGCCGGAGGGGGAGCACGTGGTCACGGCCGAGCGGCTGGCGCAACGGGTCGCCGCGCGCGCCCCGCTCGCCCTGGCCGTGGCCAAGCAGCTCCTCGGCGTCCAGGCCCCGGCGGCCTGGCAGCACGCCATCGACGGAGTGGGCTTCCTCCAGTGCACGGAGGACTTCACCGAGGGGATCGCCGCCTTCGAGGGGCGGCGCGAGCCGAGCTTCCAGGGGCGCTGACCGGATGGCTTCCGAGACCCACAGCACCGACCAGACCGCCGCTGATCTAGTCACCGATCTCGAGCGTCGCCGCGACCAGGCGCTGGCGGCCGGCGGCCCGGACCGGGCGGCCAAGATCCATGAGTCGGGTCGCCTGACCGCCCGCGAGCGGATCGACCGCCTGTTCGACGCCGGCTCCTGGTACGAGCTCGGCCTGATGGCCGAGCCGGAGCTCCGGCGCGAGGGAGTGCCAACCACCGGCGACGGGGTGATCACTGGACTCGCCCGCCTGAACGGCCGCAAGGTGTGCGTGATCGCCGTCGAGACGACCGTGCTCACGGGCACCACGGCGCCGATCAACATGCGCAAGCAGGGCCGGATCGCCGAGTGGGCGGGCCGCAAGGGCCTGCCGCTGATCTGCTTGAGCGACAACGACGGCGGACGCCTCCCCGACCTCCTCGGCTGGCGCTTCTCGGGCGTGCCGTTCGACTTCGCCACCTTCCTCCAGTCCCCCGCGGGATGTGCGGCGGTGCCGCGCGTCTCAGCGGTCGTCGGGCCCAGCTTCGGCGATGCGGCGCTCCACGCGGCGATGGGGAACTTCGTCGTGATGGTGGGTGACGCCGCCGTGGCGCTCTCCGGTCCGCCCGTCATCCGCGGCGCGATCGGCGAGGAAATCTCGGCCGGCGAGCTCGGCGGGCCAACCGTGGCCGCCGAGCAGAGCGGCAGCGTCCACATGATCGTCGAGGACGAGGACGCCGCCTTCGCGGCCGTCAAGCAGTTCCTCTCCTACATGCCGGACTCGGCCGCCCTGCCCGCGCCGCTGACCGAGGCGCAGGAGCCGACGCGAGACCCCGAGCGGCTGCTCACGCTGGTGCCGACCGCGCCCCGGCGCGGTTATGACATGCGCCGCGTGCTCCAATCGATCTTCGACGGCGACTCGATCATGCAGTGGTGCGAGCGCTACGGCCGCAGTGTGATCTGCGCGTTCGTCCGACTCGAGGGTCAGCCGGTCGGCGTCGTCGCCAGCCAGCCGATGCAGCGCGCCGGGGTGATGGACGTCCCCGCGCTGAAGAAGGAAGCCGCGTTCGTCGACCTGTGCGACACGTTCAACCTGCCGCTGGTGTTCTTCCAGGACGTTCCCGGCCTGATGATCGGCTCCGACGCCGAGCGCGGCGGGATCCTGGCCGGGTACGAGTCGGTCGTCAAGCGGCTGGCCCGCGCCACCGTGCCGAAGATCGCGATCGTCGTGCGCAAGGCCTACGGCGGCGGTCATATCGCGCTCGGCGGCCGGCCGGTTCATCCCGACCTGCTGCTCGCCTGGCCGACCGCCGACATGGGCTTCATGGCGCCCGACACGGGCGTGCGGACGGTCCATCGCCGGCGGCTGGATCGCGTGCTCGAGGAGGATGGCCGCGAGGCGCACGACGAGCTGGTGGCCGCCCTCGAGCTCGAGTGGGCGACCGAGAACCGCCCCTGGGAGGCGGCGGCCAACATCATCCTCGACGACATCATCGATCCCCGGCAGACCCGCGATTACCTGGTCCAGGGGATCGACTACGCGTGGGGCAGCGGCCCCCACGTGACCCCGGCGGGAGCCGGCGGGCACTGATGGCCACCTCCGCACCGCGGAAGGGAGAGTTGCGCCGGGAGATCTTCGAGGACGAGCACGACGCGTTCCGCGACTCCGTGCGCGGCTTCCTCCTGCGCGAGGCGGTGCCCCACACCGAGGAGTGGGAGCAGGCCGGGCTCGTGGATCGTTCGTTCTGGACCAAGGCGGCGGCCCAGGGGTACGTCGCGTTCGCCGCCCCGGAAGACCTCGGCGGGGCCGGGATCGAGGACTTCCGCTTCAACGCGATCATCAACGAGGAGGTCGCCTACACGGGCACGGTGTACGACAACTTCTCGCTCACCAACGACATCGTGCTCCCCTACCTGCTCGAGCTGACGACCGAGGAGCAGCGTGCCCGCTGGCTGCCGGCGGTCACCTCGGGCGAGTGCATCGTGGCCATCGCCATGACCGAGCCGGGCGCCGGCTCCGATCTGCGCGGCATCGCCTCGACGGCCAAGTGGTCCGGCGAGCACTGGGAGCTGAACGGCTCCAAAACGTTCGTCACCAACGGCATCCTGGCCGACCTCGTGATCGTCGCCGCCCGCGTCCGCGGACGCGACACCGAGGGGCTGGGGCTGTTCGTCGTCGAGTCCCACATGCCGGGCTTTCAGCGCGGGCGCAAGCTGGCCAAGGTGGGCCGGCGCGCGCAGGACACGGCGGAGCTGTTCTTCGAGTCGGTGGCGGTCCCGCCCGAGAACCTGATCGGCGAGGAGGGGCGCGGGCTGAATCACCTGATGCGCAATCTGGCCCAGGAGCGGCTCTCGATCGCCACCACGGCGGCCGCGAACGCGGAGCGGGCGCTCGAGATCACGCTCGAGCACGTTCGCTCTCGCCACGCCTTCGGCCAGCCGATCGGCAGCTTCCAGGCCAACCGATTCTCGCTCGCCGACCTCGCCACCGCGGTCTCGATGACACGCGTCTACATCGATCGCTGCCTCGAGGCCCACGTCCACGGCCGGCTGAGCGACACCGAGGCGGCCAAGGCCAAGCTGTGGAGCACCGAGCTCGAGTTCCAGGCCGTCGACCTCGGGATGCAACTCCACGGCGGGTACGGCTACATGGAGGAGTACGAGATCGCCCGGCGGTGGCGCGACGCCCGCGTCGAGCGGATCTACGGCGGGACGAGCGAGATCATGAAGGAGATCATCGGCCGCTCGCTCGGGCTGTAGCGGCTGATCCGAAGGGTCTCCGAGCTACTCGCCGTCGCGAACTTTCACGTATCTCATCCACCTGTCGGATGCGAAACGGGAAAGTTCAGCGCCAGCGGGCTCTGTAGCGTGATTTACGCGGGTGGTTCGCCGGCCAGGGTGGCGGCGAGCCGGTCGAGATGGACCGGCAACTGGAGTCGTAGGGCGGCCAGGCGCAGATCGTTCGAGCGGCCGGAGTCGAACGCCTTGGTCGCCGACAATGCGTAGTAGGCCAGGCGCACGTAGCCGAGGACGCGATGCCAGCGCAGCCGCTCGGGCTCCGGGACGGCTCCGGTCAGCTCGCCGTAGCGCGCAATCAAGGTGGGCTCGTCGACGCCTGGCAACTCCCAGACCGGGATGAAGCACCAGGCCAGGTCGGCTAGCGGATCGCCCGGCGCCGCCATCTCCCAATCCAGCACGCCGGTGATGCGTTGGCCCTCGACCGCCAGGTTGCCCATCCGGAAATCCCCGTGCACGAGCGCGACCCGCTCGGCCTCGGCGGGCGCGTGGCGCTCGAGCCACCAGAGCCCCGCCTCCAACACGATCGGCAGCGGCGCGAACCGTCGCAGGTGCCGGCGGTACCACTCGAAGGCCGTCGGCGGGGGTCTGTCCTCGGACACGAGCCCGCCCAGCGTCGTCCAGTCGACCGCGTGCAGGGCGGCGAGGACCTCGACCGCCTGGACGGCGAGCACCGACCGCTCGGGCTCCTGGACCGAGTGCCAGCCCACGGGAACCGTGCCCGGCACGCGCCGCATCACGAGCACGGGTCGCTCGAACGGGTTGTCGGACCCGTCGTCGAACCACAGCAGCGCGGGCGCCGGAACCGCGCTGCCGGCCACGGCCTGGAGCGCCAGGCGCTGGCCGAGTATCGCCTGACGGCCGGAGGCCTGTGTGGGCAGTCGCAACACGGCGTCGAGCTCCCCGTCGCCCGTCCGCAGACGGACGAACCACGTCTCCTGGGACAGGCCGACGGTGGCCCGCCCGGTCACCTCGACTTCCGCCGCCTCTCCCCGGCCGGCGAGCCAGGCGCGGAGCTGATCCGCCACCACGGCGGCGTCAGCCACCGCTGACCGCCGACCAGTCGACGGCTTGGGCGACCGAACGGTCGTAGGCGGCCAGCCGGCGGGCGGCGGCGATCACGGCGTCCTCGTCGCCGGCCCGGAGCGCGAGCTCGAGGGCGCGACGGAGCTCGTCCCGATCGGCGTGGATTCGCTGCTGCGCGGGCAGGCAGCCGATCGCGGTGGCCAGCCCGTGCAACTGCGCCCGGAGGGCCGGTTCGTCGACCTGGGCGGCCAGCTCGGCCGCGGCATCGCTCAAACGCCGTGGGTGCAGCAGCGGCCACGGCGCGTCAACGGGCGGCTCCGGTGGGGGGTCGCCGGCGGCTTCGTGAGGGGATTTACCAATCAATCGTTTGTTAGATTACGGACTCCTTGATCCGGTGAGGAGCCGGACCCGCCCCACCGAGAACGTGAGCACGATCCCCACGGCGACGGACACCACCGCGGCCCTGCTGCTGGAGCCGGCGCACGTCTCGCCGGATGCCACCGCGCTGGTCTTCCCCGGCCTGCGTCTTAGCTACGCGGAGCTCGCGGACCGGGTTGCCGAGCGGGCCCGCCAACTGCTCGGCCTCGGCCTGGCGCGGGGCGACGCCATGGGTCTGCTGATGCCCAACTCGGCGGAGCTGGTCGAGCTGCTGATGGCGGCGTCGATGCTCGGCGTGGTCACGATCCCGATCAACGTCCGCTTCAAGTCCCGGGAGCTCGCCCATGTGCTCTCGAACGGGATGCACGCCCTGATCACCTCCGACGCGATGGACGATCACGTCGACCTCGCCGGACTCGTCACCGGCGTGCTCCCCGAGCTGGCGGGCGCCGATGACCCGAGCCGCCTGCGGTTGGCGGACGCGCCCGAGCTCAGGGCCGCCGTGCTCATGGGGCGCCGCCAGCTGCCCGGGTTCATGACCCAGGCGGCTTTTGAGCGCGGCGCGGTGGCGGAGACGTCAGACAGAGATCTGCACCGCGCGCGGGGCGAGGACCCGGTGCTGGTCATGTACACATCGGGCACGACGGCGCTCCCCAAGGGGTGCATGATCGAGCACCGGTCGCTGGCCGCGAACGCACGCGCGGTCGCGGTCAAGTTCGGTCTCAGCGCCGGGGAGCACTTCTGGGATCCGATGCCGATGTTCCACATGGCCGCCCTGCTGCCGATGATGGCCTGTTTCTCCGCCGGCGCGTCGTTCGCGTCGATGAGCCATTTCGACCCCGACGTGGCGATCGAGATGCTCGCGGTCGATCGTCCCGCCGTGGTCTACTCGTGCTTCCCGCCGGTGACGATGGCGCTCGTCCACCACCCGCGCTTCGCCGAGCTGCAGCCGCTGGGGGCGCGGGTGGTGATGAACATCGCGCCGCCGGATACGCAACAACTGGTGGTGGACGCGTTCGCGCCGGCGCGGCTGGTCGGCGCCTACGGGATGACCGAGCTGTGCGGAACCCTCGCCTATCACGGGATGCAGGACAGCGACCTCAAGCGGTTGACGACCTGCGGGCAGCCGATGCCGGGCAACGAGGTGCGGATCGTCGATCCGGAGACGGGGCGCGACGCGGGGGTGGACGAGCACGGCGAGATCGTCGTCCGCGGCGTCAATCGGTTCGCCGGCTACTACCGCGACCCGGAGCACACGCGCCAGGCGATCGACGCCGACGGCTTCTTCCACAGCGGCGACGTCGGTTCGCTCGACGCGGACGGCCACCTGATCTATCACGGCCGCCTCAAGGACATGCTCAAGGTCGGCGGCGAGAACGTCGCCGCGCTCGAGGTCGAGGACCTGATCGCGACGCTGCCCGGCGTAAAGCTGGTGCAGGTCGTCGGCATCCCCGACGAGCGGCTGACCGAGGTCCCGGCGGCGTTCATCGAGCTGGCCCCGGGCGCCGAGCTGAGCGAGGAAGCGGTGATCGCGTTCTGCCGGGCCCGGATCGCGCGGTTCAAAGTTCCGCGCTACGTCCGCTTCGTCGCCGAGTGGCCGATGTCAGCGACCAAGATCCAGAAGTACCGGCTGGGCGACCAGCTGGCCGCCGAGCTGGCGCGGAGCCCCGACGATCAGGCCGCCGGGTCGTCGGTCGCGAGCTCGTAACGAAATCTGCCGTCGTCCTCGTTGCGCTCGATCCGCCCGGTCAGGCGGTCGTGGCGCAGGTAGCAGATCGTCTCGCCGAGCCGCCAGACAGCCTCGATGGCGGGGAGATCCTCGCCGAACACCGCATGGGTCACGCCGAGTCCAGTCTGTACGCCATCCGCCACCGCCTCCCGGACCGCCCGCTGCCGCTCGGCGAGCCCCGTCCGGTGCAGCTCGAGGATGCCGGGGATGTCGGCCAGCGGCCGTCCGTGGCCGGGCAATACGAGGGTCAGGTCGGTGAGGGCGTCGAGGCGATCGAGTGAGGCGTTCATCTCCGCCACCGGGTCGGGCGAGTAGCCATAGTCGAACCAGGGGCGAAAGTCCGGCGCCAGCACGTCCCCCACGAACAGGATCCCGGCCTCCGGCTGGTAGAGGCAGATGTGCGACGGGCAGTGTCCGGGCGTCTCGAGCACGCGCCACGTCCCGTGGACCGAGACCACGGTGTCGCCCTCCCGCAGCGCGCGCCGAGGATGGAAGGGGGAATCGACGCCGTCCCTCTCCTCGCGCACGTCGGAGTACATCTCGAGCAGCTCCGCTGGAACCCCCTCGGCGCTCGCGCGCCGCCGGCGCGCCGCCTCGATCTCGCCCGGCCGCTCGCTGGCGTCGGTGAAATGCGCGTGATCGGCATGGCCGGAAATCACGCAGCCCGACCGCTCCGCCAGCCACTCGAGCGGGCCGGCGTGATCGGAGTGATAGTGCGTGAGCACGACCTCGCGGACGTCCTCGACTTCGTGTCCACTGCGGTTGAGCGCGATCTCGAGCGCCGTCCGGCAAGTGGGGTCGCCTCCGCCACCGCAGTCGATCAGCACCACGCCGCCGTCGGGATGACTGAGGGCGTAGGCGTTGACGGCCGGGATCGCGGGCCAGGGGAGCGGCAGGCGCAGCCGCCACAGGTCAGGGAGCAGCTCGAACGCGCGCGCCGATTCCGGGTTCACGGCCCAGGTGTCAGGGGGTGGTCCGACCATCGCTCTCCCGTGTCGACAATTCAAACAATCGGTTGGTAGGTTACGCGCTGCGACATGACCTCGGTTGCCAGCTCATGAGGGTCGGCCTCTACTACGACCTCCGGAACCCGCCCGAGTGGCGGCGGGACTGGGCCCGGCTGTACGCGAGCACCTTGGAGGCGATCGAGCGCGCCGAGCAGCTCGGCATCGGCTCGGTCTGGGTCACCGAGCATCACATGTTCGAAGACGGCTACACCGGTCAGCCGCTCCAGGTCTGTGCCGCCATCGCGGTCCGCACGTCGCGGGTCCGGATCGGCACGGCGGTCGTGCTGGCCCCGCTCCGTCCCGCGATCGACTTCGCCGAGCAGGCCGCGACGGTCGACATCCTCAGCAACGGACGGTTCGAGTTCGGGCTCGGCGCCGGTTACCGCGTCCCCGAGTTCGAGGTCTTCGGCCAGGACGCATCGCAGCGCTTCAAGGTGCTAGAGGAGCGGGTGAACGAGATCCGCCGGCTGTGGGCCGAGGGGATCGCGACCCCGCCCCCGGTCCAGGATCCGTTGCCGCTGTGGCTGGGGATGATGGGACCCCGGGGCGCCCGGATGGCGGGGCGGCTCGACACCGGACTGCTGTGGCTCGGCGACGACCTGCTCGAGCCGTATCAGCAGGGGCTGCGCGAGGGAGGCCACGACCCGGCCAGCGCTCGGCTGGCGGGGCTCGTGAACTTCATCCTGGCCGACGATCCCGAAGCCGCTTGGGCTCGCATCGCCCCCCACATCGCCTACCAGCGGGAGTCCTACAACCGCTACGGCGCTGAGGGCCGCAAGCAGGGCACGGGCGTCGCCACCGTCTCCGGAGGCCCCGTCGACGTCAAGGCGCTGCGCGACCGGCATGGACCTCCGGTGTCACCCCGCCACGACGTGCTCACCGCGGACGAGGCGATCGCGCGACTGAAAGCATGGCTCGGGGGGCGGCCGGTCGTCGACATCTTCCTGTGGGGGACGATCGCCGGCATGCCCGACGACCTCGCCGATCGGCACACCGAGCTCGTGGCCACCGTGCTCGCGCCGGCGCTGGCCGACGTCGGCGTCGCCTCGCCCGCGGCTTAGCGCGGCCGGCGATGGGAATCCGTCGGGCTATACCTGACTGAGCCGCCCTAGCTGACGTCCCCGAACCCCATCGGCTCGTAGCGGCCGATGCAGAGCTCGAACTCGCCGTGACCGACCCGCCCGTCGGCGAGCGTGAACACGCAACTGCGCTCGAGGATCGAGTGGGGGATGCGGGCGAAGCTGTCCGGGTCGGTGCGCCACCGCTCGGATTCGACGAACAGGTCTCCCTTGGGCGTGCCCTGCGCGTGCTGGCCGCCGTAGCCGCCGCCGATGAGCGACATCAGGGGCGCGAGCGGCGTCACCTCGATCGCGTATGACGAGCCGTCCTCACCGCCGATCCGGAGCCGGCCGCCCTGGAGCACCCGGTGCTCGCCGATCAGCTGGATGTCGAGATCGTGTTCGTAGGAGACGATCGGGATCGGCGGGCCCGGCTCGCCGTCCGCGTCGGCGACGGGACGGATGGCGCCGCACAGGCCGTCCTGGAGGCCGGTGGCATCGTCGTGGGTCCAGACCCAGATCGAGAGGTCATCCCACTGCATCGGCAGCCAGGTGTGCAGGCCGCGGCGGACGCGGGCCGAGGCGGGGCGTACGCCCCAGGAGCGGTCGCGCTCGCCCGTCCAGCCGTCGCAGTCGTGGCGCCGGCCATCGATCTCCATCCAGCCGGAGTAGGTGCCGGCCTGGACGAAATGGGAGTACCCGACGACGAGGAAGCCGTCGCGCTCGATCCGCTGCGTGGGCATCTGGAACGGCTGGGTCCGGCGCCGGAAGAGGAGATCGAACGAGAAGCCGTGCTCGCCCGGCGCGCAGTGCATCCGCCAGGTGCGCATGGGGTCGACGATCTCGAAGCCGAGTGGCCCGGCGCCGAGGCGCCAGTGGTCGCCGGCGCGGGTGCGTCCGACGCGCAGGTTGCGCTGCTCGCCGTCCTGCCACACGACGGCGAAGCCGTCGATGTAGCCGGTGTTGGGGTAGATGCCGAGGCCGGTGTGCATGAGCATCTCGCCCGCGCGGTCGTGGACCTCGATGATGAAGCGCTCGGTCCACCGAGGGTCGTCCATGAACACGCGGTCGTGCGTGTCGAACGTCTGATGAAGCAGCAGATCGTCGGGCTCGGTCAGCATGCGATCACACCAATCTTGCGTATCATGCTCATGTTAGGCGCCAATACGAAGGCTGCACAGCCTAGCCGAACAGGAGGCCATCATCTCCCTACGAACACCGCTCTCGGAGCGCATCGGGATCGAGCATCCGTTCATGCAGTCCGGCATGGGCGGGATCGGTCCGATCACGCTGGCCCGCCTCGCGGCCGCCATCTCTGAAGCCGGGGCGCTCGGCACGCTGGCTCAGCCCGCGCTCGTGCTCGAGCAGGGAGCCAAGGGCGAGGAAGTCGAGGAGCAGGTGCGGGAGGTCGTCGCTCAGGTTCGCCACGGCATCGCGCAGGCGGTCTCGCTCACCGACAAGCCGCTGGCGATCAACGTGCGGATCGCTGAGGAGCAACCCGACGCGCCGCACGTGTTGCGAGCGATCCTGGAGGAGCGGGAGCGTGATCCGCGCGTCAGGTCCCAGCTGTGCGTGCTCACGACCTCGGGAGGCCATCCGCACACGTTCGGCCTCAATCAGGACTTCCGCGACTCCGGGATGCTGCACTTCCACGCGGTCTCCAACGTCAGGCACGCCTTGACGGCCGAGCGCGAGGGCGTCGACGCCGTGATCGCCACCGGCTTCGAGGCCGCCGGTCACGTGGGCCACAAGCCGGTGCATACGTTCGTGCTCGTACCGTCGGTGGCCGCCGCGGTCAACATCCCGGTGCTGTGTGCGGGTGGCGTCGTCGACGGGGCGGCGTTGGCCGGCGCATTGGCCCTGGGCGCGGAGATGGGCTACATCGGCTCGCGCTTTCTCGCCGCCGAAGAGTGCGAATACCACGAGGGCAACAAGCGCTTCATCGTCAGCGCGGACGAGACGCAGACCGAGGTCGTGCCGTGCTTCTTCGGGCCGGCGCGGTTCATCAGCAACGGCTTCACGAGCGAGGTGGAGCGACTGGTGGCAAGCGGCGCGTCGCGCCTGGAACGGATGGCGATCGAGGGCGCGGCGATGCGCCGCGGCGCGCTCGAGGGCGACATGGAGACCGGAATGATGATCGGCGGTCAGGGGATCGGCCGGATCCAGTCGGTGCTCTCAGCCGCCGAGATCGTGGCCGAGATCGCCGCCGAGGCGGAAGCGGCGCTGGAACGGGTGGATCGCTTCCGCAGCGCGAGCCGAGCGTCACTGACCACGGGCTGAGCGGACGGCTGGGGTGGACATCGGAGTCGGACTGTGGACGATGCGGGCGACCGCGTCGCGACCCGACTCGTTCGCGCGCCTGTATGCCGACCTGGCGCGCGACGCCCGGCTGGCCGAGGAGCTCGGCTACCACTCGCTGTGGGTGGCCGAGCACCACTTCTGGTACGACGGCTGGTGCCCGGCGCCGCTGGTCGCGGCCGGAGCGGTCCTGGGCGCCACCTCGCGCTTGAGGGTCGGAACCGGGATCGCGCTGCTGCCCCTGTCCGAGCCGGACGCGATCCTCAACCAGGTGGCGGGCCTGGAGCGGCTGGCCGAAGGCCGTCTCGAGCTGGGCGTCGGTCTTGGTTACCGCGATCCCGAGTTCGACGGCTTCGGACTGGCCCGCCGCGACCGCGGGCGACGGATGGAGGCCGCCCTCGACGCGCTGGCCCAGCGCCGGGACCGTGGCCTGGCCGTGCCGCCGGTGTGGGTGGGGGGGATGGCGGCGGCGGCGATCGAGCGAGCCGCGCGTCACGGGCACGGCGTGCTGCTGCCACCGACCCTGACGTTCAAGCAGCTGCAGCGGGCGCTCGAGCTCGTCCGCGAGACGGCGACGGCGGCCGAGGTCCCGGTTCCGCGGGCGGCGCTGCTGCGGCACGGGTGGGCCACGGACGGAAGCGAGTCCGAAGCCGCTCGCGCTCGCGCGGCGGTTGACGCGACGATGCGCGAGTACATCGGCAGCTGGTTCACCCTCAAGGGCCAACCCGGCTTCTCGGCACCGGAGGCGCTCGACAAGCAAGTGAGTCGTGCCGCGGACGCGGCGCTCATCGGGGCGCCAGAGCAGATCCGCGAGGGCCTGGCTGAGCTGGCCGACGCCGGGATCGATCTCGTGGTACTGCATCTGACCAGCGACGGCGCACGGGTCGATCACCGGCGCAACATGGAGGCGATCGCCGAAAACGTGCTCCCGGCAGTCGCGGTGTCGACGTGAAGCTCGGCCTGGTGCTCGAGCCGTCGCTGGGCGAGCCGGTCCTGTCCAGCCTGGCCCGCCAGGCGAGCGCCTGTGACGAGGCCGGGATCGACGTGGCGTGGCTCGGGCCGCCGTGCGAGGACCCGTTCGACGCCACGGCGACGTCGGCCGCGGCCGCGGCATTGGCTGCCGTCACCGACACTCTGCGGCTGATCGTCTCGGTTCAGGTCGGCCCCCACCCGCTGCGGATCGCCGAGGAGGTGGCCGTGGCCGACAACTGCTCCGGGGGTCGGCTCGTGGTCGTCCTCGGCGGCGCGGACGGACGGCTGGATCTGCTGGACGAGAGCGCCGATGTGCTGCTCGCGGCCAGCGCGCCGCGGCCGTTTTTGCATCACGGGCCGCGGTGGCAGATCCCCGCGCGCCGGGCGGAGAACGAGGGCGTCGAGCAGCGGCTGCGGATGATGCCGCCGCCGGCCCAGATCGAGTTGCCCGTGTGGCTCAGCGGTCCCGGCGCCGCCGCGATCGCCCGCCTCCGCGGCCTGAGCCACGTGTCCACGGCCGACGAGTCGCCGGGGGCCGCCGCGCAGGCCTGGTCGGCGACCGAGGCACGCCTCGGCGCGGTGGCCTGGCGCCTGCGTCGGCCGGCGGTCCGCCGCTGCGAGACCTCGGCGGATGGCGACTTCGACGACGAGGCGACCGTCGCCGCCCTGCGAGAGGAACGCGAGCAGTGGGGGCTGGATGTCGCCGTCATCCAGCTTCCCGGCGCGCTCGACGATCGCGCGCGCGAGCGAGTCATCGACAAGTTGGCGCGGCTGGTGCGCCCGCGGCTGCAGCTCGACTCCCTGCCGCCGGGGTTGGAGGCGCACTGGAAGCGGACCATCGACGAGAAGGAGCTGGCTCTATGACCAACGAGGAAGTCGTGCGTCGCTACTTCTACTGCCTGGATCACGAGGACTGGGTCCAGATGCGCGAGCTGTGGCACGCCGACGGCACGCTGCGGGCCACCGGAGCGCGGCCGCGGGACGGCATCGAGGACGTGATGAACCTGTTCGCCAAGCTGTTCGTGCCCTGGCCGAAGCACCGTGACGAGCCCACCCGGATCGTGCACGGTGCTGACACGGTGACCGTCGAGGTGACGTTCACGGGCACCACGGGCGATGGCCGTGAGGTGAGCTTCGATGCCATCGACGTGTTCGACCTGCGCGACGGCCGGATCCAGCGTATGACGAACTGGTACGACACCGCCTACGCCCGCAAGGCGCTGGCGGCGCCGGCCACGGCGAGGTAGTGGTCTCGTCCGGGCGAAACGACCGAGCCCGCCGCGGCGACCCAGTCGCCCCGGACCTCAACCAAACGTCCGGTAGATTTCCCGAACCAAGCACGGTAGGCTCGCGTCGGCAGACGACAGCGGAGGATGCAGCGAGATGAATGCGCGTGAGCTGGTAGCGGCCTATTTCGAGCGGATGAACGCCGAAGACTGGGAAGGCCTGGGCCAGCTGTTCCACCAGGAGGCCGAGCTCGAAGCGCCCGGCTTCGGGCGCAAGCGCGGCCGCGAGCAGGTACAGGCCTACTTTCGCTCGGCGCTCAGCATCTATCCCGTCCATTACGACGATCCGGTGCGCGTGGTGATCTCGGGCGACACGGCCACGGTCAACATTCACTACGAAGGCGACCTGGCCAACGGTCATCACCTCAGCTTCGATGCCGTCGACGTGTTCGACATGCGCGACGGTCTGATCGGCGAGCTCACCAGCTGGTATGACTCCTTCGAAGTCCGCCGTGCCCTGCTCCGGGGCCGGGCGCGCGATGACGGGCCCGAGGGCGGTCGCGCTCGCCTGCGGCTGGCGCTCGCCGACACCCGCGGACAGGCCCACGCGGTGGGCGGCCGGTGGAACGACGGCAGCGGCCCGCCCGCGCTGTGTCTGCCGGCGATGCTGCTGGAGGTGGAGGGCGAGCTGACGGCCGAGCAGGCCGGAGCCGTGCCATCCGGGTGGGGGTTGCTGGTGCGCGGCGCCAGCTCGATCGAGGCCGCCGCGCTCGACGGCCGTCCTGCGGGTGGCTGGGACGATCAGCAGCTGCCGCCGACCGGCTCCGTGCCCTGGGCGGTCGGCCTCCAGCTCGACGGAATCGATCCGGGCCCGGGGGCGCTGGTATCGGCCCCGGGTGCCGACCGAGACGCGAATGCAGTGTTCATCACCTGAGGCGACGTGACGAAATTATGAGGAGAGAACCTGAGATGTCACACACCGCGCCCGACGTCAACTTCTTCGAGCGGGAGACCATCGACTGCCCCTACCACGCCTACAAGGCGCTGCGCGACGAAGCGCCGGTGTGGGTGGACCCAGTCACCGGGTGGTTCGTGCTCACGCGCTACGAGGACATCCGCGCCGCGCTCCTCGATACGGGGCGCTTCACCAACCGGGTCGGCAACGGTGCCGGCAACACCGAGCAGGCCCTCACCGACCTGGATCCGGAGAAGGCCAGGGAACTGCTGGAGGCGGCCGCGATCGAGGAGAAGATCGGCAAGCTGTTCCAGGAGAAGGGATGGGTGCCCGCCGCCACCCTGGACGGCCGCGACGAGCCCGAGCACATGCAGATGCGCCGGCTGTTCGACAAGGCGTTCCGCCCGGCGCGGATCAAGGAGATGGACCCGTACGTCGAGTCACTGGCCCAGCGGCTCGTCGACGCGATGATCGACGCCGGCCAATGTGAATTCGTGAGCGAGTTCGCCGTGCCCCTGCCGCTGTACGTGACCGGCACGCAGGTGGGGGTACCGGAGGAGGACATGCCGCGGATCAAGCGGTGGACGGATGCCTGGATCAAGCGGATGGGGCTGATGCAGAGCCCAGGCGAGCGCTACCGCTCAGCCGAGCTCGAGGTCGAGGCGCAGAACTACTTCCAGCCGATGTTCGAACGACTGCGCCGGGAGCCCAACGACACGCTGCTCAGCGACCTGGTCAACACGTCGATCCCGGAATGGGGCCGGACGCTGTCCGACAACGAGCTTCACGCGGAGATGATGGCCGACCTGTTCGTCGGCGGGTCGGAGACCACGACCAACGCACTGGCAGCCGGGATCGTGCTGCTGATCGAACAGCCGGACGTGTGGGCGAAGCTGAAGTCCGATCCGGGCCGCTACCTGGGGACGTTCGTCGAGGAGGTGTTGCGACTGGAATCGCCCGTGCAAGGGCTCCTGCGCGAGACCGGCGAGGAGATCGAGCTGCACGGAGTGACGATCCCCGCCGGCTCGATCGTCGTCCTGCGCTACGGCGGCGGCAATCGCGACGAACGCCGCTTCGAGAAGGCCGAGGCGATCGACCTCGAGCGCAAGCAGCCGCGCACCCACCTCGCCTTCGGCGTCGGCACCCATCACTGTCTGGGCGCCCCGCTGGCCCGGCGAGAGCTCTACTTCGGCTTCAAGGCCGTCACCGAGCGGTTTGACGAGATGTGGTTCATCGAGGGCGCCAACGACTTCAAGATCGTGCCCCAGTACTTCCTCAGAGCGCTCGAGGAGCTTCACATCGGGTTCCGGCCGAGCGTGACGGTGCCGGCGACGGCGTGACGCGGCGACGGCCGGCGGCGTGAGCCTCGTCGTCCCCGACCGCAGCCGCTGGGTGCTGCCGGAGCTCTTGCGCGCCCGCGCCCAGGAGCTGGGAGACCGACCGTTCCTCTCCTTCGCGGCCGACGAGGCGAGCGTCACCTACGGCGAGGCCGATGAGCTGAGCGACCGCCTCGCGGCCGGGCTGGCCCGGCGCGGGGTGCAGCGTGGCGATCGCGTGCTGGTGATGACCGGCAATCGGTTGGAGTTCGTGCTCACGTGGTTTGCCCTCAACAAGCTCGGGGCGTTTCACGCCCCGCTCAACGTCGACTACCGGGGCGAGTTCCTCGAGCATCTGGCCGGCGTCACCGAGGCGCGGCTGATGGTGGTCGAGGACCGGTTCGTCGACGTCGTGCTCGCCTCGGCCGAGCGAATGCCTTATCTGGAGGAGCTGATCGTGATCGGGCCCGAGGTCCCGAGGCTCCCCGGGCGCCTGTCCGGACTGCCGTTCGTCGACGTGCCCGAGGCGGCCGATCCGCCGGCGGAGGCGCTCACGCCGGCGGACGTCTATGCGGTCCTCTTCACGTCGGGAACCACGGGTCGCTCGAAGGGCGCGCTGATGCCATACGCCCACGGCCACCTGCTCAACGAGCGCAACACCGAGCTGCTTGGCCTGGATCGCGACGGCGTCTATCTGTCCGAGCTCCCGCTGTTCCACATCAACGCGCATATGACCGTGTACGGATGCATGATCGTCGGCGCCCGGGCCCGGCTCGAGGAGCGCTTCTCGGCCAGCCGGTGGCTCGAACGGGTACAGGCCTCGGGCGCTACCCATACCTCGATGCTCGGCGTGATGGTCGAGTTCGCGTTGCGCCAGCCGGCCACCGCGCACGACCGTGACCACGGGCTGCGGGGTGTCTGGATGGTGCCGTGCGTGCCGGAGCTGGCTCGGCGTTTCCGCGAGCGGTTCGGCGTCGAGCGGATCGTGACGTCGTACGGCACGACCGAGACCGGCATGGTCGCCCGGCGCGTGTTCGACGGTTCCTCGGACACCTCGGCAGGGGAGATCGGACACGAGTTCTACGAGGTGCGGATCCTCGACGACAGCGACGAGCAGGTGCCCGACGGGAAAATCGGCGAGATCGCGGTTCGCAACAAGCTGCCATGGACGCTCTGTGGCGGCTATCTGGAAGCGCCCGAGCGGATGATCCAGGCCACGCGCAACCTGTGGTTCCACACCGGCGATGCCGGCCGCATCGATGAGGCCGGGCGGCTGCACTTCGTCGATCGCCTCCAGGACCGCATCCGCCGCCGCGGCGAGAACGTCGCCTCGGCGGACGTCGAGCATGTGTTGTCCGGCCACGACCTCGTCGTCGAGGCGGCGGTGGTGGCCGTGCCGGCCGACGAGGAAGGCGGCGAGGACGAGATCAAAGCGTGTCTCGTCCTCCGCGCCGACGCCCAACTGGACCCCCAGGCGTTCTGGGCGTGGTGCGACGAACGACTGCCCTATTTCGCGGTGCCCCGTTATCTCGAGGTGCTCGAGGCGCTCCCCCGCACCCCGACCGAGAAGGTGATCAAGGCCGACCTGCGCCGGGCCAGCCCAAACAGCCGGCTCGCCGATCGCGGCCCCAGCGGCCGATCCACGCGCGCCACCGCGCGTTAAGGAGCGCTACTCGAACAGGCCGGCGGCGGCCACGGCCCACGCCCCGACGCCGCTGACCGGCACCGCGCAGAGGACTGCCTCGACGAGCTGGGCGTCGGTAGCGTCGACGCGACGCGCCCCGGCGGCGTGGATGGCGACGAAATCGCCGCGGAGATCGGCGGCGTTCAGCGAGCACAGAATCAGCTCGCACAAGAGCGCCAGCTCCGGGTCGGCCCGCAGGGCCGCGTGGTGCATCGCCACGTACCCGACGAACGCCTGTGGCGCATTGTCGCGGAGCAGCGACATCCGCGCCGGGAGCGTGTCGGTCCGGTTGTACTCGAGCAGGTAGTCGGCCGGATCCACGCCCGAGGCGGGCAGTGGCGGGCCGTCGGCGACGAGCGGATCGCCGGCCGAGACGAACAACGAGGCGGCGCTCTCGCCGCGCGAGAGCAGCAGGGTGAGAACGGCGGCGGCCCGCTCGCGCTCGGTGAGCCCCAGCTCGCGCGCGCGGCGCAGTTCGGCGGCGACCAGCTCCGGATCTCGGTAGCGGGCCGCGTTCACCGCCACCATGAGCGCTTTGTGGGCCGCCGAGAGGGCTCCGTCGGAGTCGATCAGCGCGCGGATCTGCGCGTAGCCCCCGGTGGCGGCCGGGCCGAGCAGCGCGGCCTGCTCCAAGACCTCGTCTAACCGGTTGGGCATCCGCTCACGCCGGCGAGACGCGGGTCGGGTGACCGGAGTACCACGACCGCGGAATCTCCTGGCGATCGGGGATCGCGTCGACGCCGATCAGGATGTGCTCGGTGATCAGCCACTCGCCGTCGATGCGCGCCAGCCGATCGTCGAGCCGCGCCCACAGATGCCACGGTTCGCCGGTGTCGAGCATCCGGTGGTAGGCGTACACGTAGGTCTTGAACTCGGCCACGTCGCCGTCGACTTGGGCGCGAAAGTTGGTGACGTGGTGGCTGGTGCGCTCGTAGCGCTCGAGCACCCGGCCCAGCGAGCGGGCGAACCGGTCCCGACCCTGCTTGCGCTTGCCGATCATGATCTCGAACTCGACGTCGGGGGCGAAGCACATCGACGCCCCTTCCGGGTCACCGGCGTCGACGCGATCGAAGTACCGGAACAGCAGGTGTTCGATCGCTCGCTCGTCGAGCAGCGCTTGCAGGGCGGACGCGTCGCTCAAAGCCCGCGCTTTCCGCTCTGGCGGGCGAGCATCAGCTGATAGCCGGCGGCCTCCTCGGCGTCGGCTGCCTCGAGGCCCATCACGGCCCCGAACATCTGGCCCGCGATCCCGACGAGACAGATGAACGCGACGAGCTCGACGATCTCCTCCTCGGTGAACTCCTCGCGCAGCACGTCGAACTGCTCATCGGTGATCGCCGAGGGATCCTCGGCCACCAGCTCCGCGAACGCTACGGCAAGCTTGGTGCGGGCGTCCGCGTCGTCGCCGACGGGCGGGCCGAGCGAGGAGCAATAGTTGCATCCCACCGTGCACGCGGTGGCCCGTCGGACCGCCTCGAGCAGTTCGCCGCGCAGCGTGCCGTGGAAGCGGATCGACGCGTCGAGCGATCCGAAGGCCCGCAGGACGCTGGGGCAGCGACCCATCACGCGCGCCAGCAGGCTATTCGTGACCGGGTTGCCATCGGGATCCGGCGGGACCGGTTCGATACGGGGCATACTTCAGTCCTCCAGGGAGACCGTGGCGCTGCCGGCCAGCACCTGGCGGTCTCCTGCCATCGCGGTTAGCTCAACTTCGGCGGTCCGTGCCTGGGGGTCGACGGCCGTGACCGTGCCGCGGCATTCGACCATTTCGCCGGCGAACACGTTGCCCAGAAAGCGGCAACTGAAGCTCCTCAGGCCCCGCGGCCCCACCGCGCCCAAGGCGACGTTCATCATGAACGCCATCGTGATCGTGCCTTGATTGATCGGCTCGTCACCGTAGCCCAGGCGGCGCACCAGGTCGGCGTCGTAGTGGATCGGATTGGGGTCGTCGAGCAGCGCCGCCATCGTCTTCATCCGCTGAGCATCGACCGCCTCGACGACGAACGGCGGCAGCTCGTCGCCGACGGTCAGGCTCGAGCCGCGGGCGCCGCCGCCACCGACCTCGACGCTCACGCCGCCACCTCTTCCTGGCGCGGGAAAACCCAACTGGTGGTGATCTTGAACCGCTGCTGCCGCTCGCCCTCGCGGTGGGCGGAGATCTCGAAGGTCAACCTGTCGAAGGTCCCGGCCCGCCGGCCCTGCTTCCGCTCGACGGAGGTGACCCCGCCGGCAAACTCGTACGTCTCGCCGGGGACGAGGACGCCGTCGTAGTCCATCGTGATCTCGCCGAACATCACGCCGGAGTCAGCGTCGGCGCCCATCAAGTCGAAGACGTCCTGAATCGTCACGCCGCAGCCTTGCATCGCGGCGAGGTAAGCCAACGACGGGTGCGCCGCGGCGGGATCGGGCTCCGACACGGCGCAATCGGCCCACAGCCAAGCCACGTGGGGGCTCAGGGTGTAGCGTCCTCCCGGAAACTGGTGCCCTACGAGGTGCGAGTAGTCGCTCATGTCCCTCCTGGGAAACGGCGCTGACAAACTTCCAAACGTTTGGTAGAAATCTATCCAATGATTGTCACCGCGTCGAGGGGCGGTGGCCCCGCGGGGACGACGGCCACGAGGAGAGGGTCATGACCGATCATGCAGTAGCCGGCGGCGGCGTCAAAGGCGCTCCGCCCGAGGTAGGTCCTCCGCCTGCTAGCTCGCCGCCGGCCGCGTCCGGCTCGCGAGCGATGGGCGCGCTTCAGCACCTGCTGTTCCGGTACGGGCTGGTGGTGGCCTTCTTGATCATGATCGGGATTTTCAGTCTGGCCAAGCCTCACGTGTTCCCGACCGGCCAGAACGTCAAGGCGATCCTCGAGGAGTGCGCGCCGCCCGGGATCCTCGCCATTGGGCTGACCACGGTGCTCGTGATGAACGACTTCGATCTGTCGTTCGCCTCGATGCTCGGCCTCGCCAGCGCGATCGTCACGGTGATGATCGTGAACCACCACATCGGCTGGGTCGCCGCGGTGCTGATCGCGCTCGCCGCGGGCATCGCGGTCGGAGTCTTCAACGGCTTCTTCATAGCCGTGCTGGGAGGTTCCTCGTTCATCATCACCCTCGCCATGGGGACCGTGCTGACCGGGTTCGAGTTCGCGTTCAGCGGCGAGAAGGATGTATTCGTCGGTTTCCCCAGCAGCTTCACGGCGATCGCCCAGAACAACTCGATTCTGGGGATTAACAACCAGGTGTGGATCGCCCTGGTGATCGCCATCTTGGGCTGGGTCATGCTGGAAAAGACCGAAGTCGGGCGCTTCATGTACGCGATCGGCGGCAACCCCGAGGCGGCCCGGCTGGCCGGGGTGCGCGTCCGGACGCTGCGCATCCTCGGGTTTATCCTGATCGCGGTCTGCGCCGTCGTCGCCGGCGTCCTGCTCACCTCGCTCGGAGCTTCGTACACACCAAACCCGGGTCCGCCCTACCTGTTGCCCGCCTATGCCAGCGTGTTCCTCGGAGCGGCGGCGTTCCGGCCCGGTCAGTTCAACATCCTCGGCACAGTCGTCGGGGTCCTGTTCCTGGAGACCATCCAGACCGGACTAACGATGCTGAGCCTGTCGACCTGGGTCATCAACGTCGTCCAGGGCGGCATTCTGATCGTGGCCGTGCTGCTGAGCCGGCTCGGGGAGAAGATGGCATGAGCGAGTCTCCTGGACCGGCCGGGCCCGACCCCGAGCCCGACGAGGCGAATCGGCGAGCTCCGAGCGAAGACCGGGCGACGGAGGCTGCTGCGGCCGCCACGGAGCCCGCTCCCGCCGATGGTGGCGCCCAACCTGCTCCGGCGAACGATGGCGCGGGCGACGGGACCACGCTGCTAGAGGTGCGCAACCTGCGGCGGAGCTATCCCGGGGTGCTGGCCGTTGACGACGTCAGCATGTCGCTGGCCAGCGGCGAGATCCTCGGTCTGGTCGGTCCCAACGGCGCCGGCAAGAGCACGGTCATCAAGATGCTCGCGGGTGCCGTGCGCCCGGAGGCGGGCGAGATCCTGCTCGAGGGGGAGCCGGTGGAGTTCGCGGGCCCGCTCGACGCCACGCGGCGCGGGCTGTCGTTCGTGCACCAGGAGCTGACCGACGTGCCGAACCTGTCGGTGGCGGAAAACGTGCTCCTTGGCCTCAAGTATCCGCGCTGGGCGGGTCCGCTGGTCAACCAGCGGGCGATGCACCGGCGCGCCCGGGAGATCATTACGGAGTCACTGCAGGTCGACATCGATCCCACGGCCCTAATGACGAGTCTGAGCGTGGCACAGCGGCGTTTGGTCATGATCGCGCGGGGTCTGGCAACTGACGCCAAGGTGCTCGTGCTCGACGAGCCCACGGCGTCGCTCACCAATGACGAGATTGTCCATCTGCACGAGGTCACTCGGCGGGTGGCGAGCGCGGGGACGGCGGTGATCTACGTCTCCCACCGGCTCGACGAGATCTTCTCGCTGACCTCGCGGGTCGTCGTCATGCGCGGCGGTCGCAAGGTCGCCGACGTGACGACCTCGTCGCTTGATCAGGCCGAGCTCATCGATCACATCACCGGACAGGCGGCGGAGACGCGGGAGGCGATCAGCGAGGAGGCAGGCGCGGGCACCGCCAAGCACCACGCCACCCCGGGCGACGAGCTGCTGCGGGTCGAGGGGCTGAGCCGGCCGGGCATCGTGGAGGACGCGTCGTTCGTCCTGCGTCGCGGCGAGATCCTCGGGATCGCTGGGCTGGTGGGTGCCGGGCGCACCGAGCTCGTGCGCATGATCTACGGCGCCGACCACCGGGCCGGCGGGGCGATTTTCGTGAAAGGAAAGCCGCTGCGCGTGCACGGGCCGCGGGACGCGCTCGGAGCCGGGATCGTGCTCCTGCCCGAGGAGCGCCGCACGCAGGGCATGGTCGTCGACTACACGATCCGTGAGAACGTAACCCTGCCCATCCTGCGGCGCTTCCGGTTCATGCGCGGGGTGCCGATTCCCAAGGTGCGCAGCGAGCGCGCGCGCACGCGTGAGCTAATCGAACAGCTCTCGATCAAGGCTCCGAGCGAGGAGTGGCCCGTGAGGCTGCTCTCGGGCGGCAACCAGCAGAAGGTCGTGCTCGCCAAGTGGATCGCGCACGGGGCGGACATCTTCATCTTCGACGAGCCGACCCACGGCGTCGACGTGGGGGGCAAGCTCGAGGTCTATGCCCTCATGAGCCGTCTGTCTCACGCCGGCAACGGAGTCATCTTCATCTCCTCGGAGTTCGAGGAGCTGGCCGAGGTGTGCCGCCGGGTGCTGGTGATGCGCGAGGGTCAGTTGGTGGGGGAGCTGGTCGACGAGCAGGTCACCGTCCCGAACCTGATCTCCGAATGCTACGCGCAGGCCGAGCCCGCCGCCGCTCCCGCGCAGAACGAGATACCGGCTTGACGGATCGCGTCCACCTCGCTTAAAGTTGACCGCGAATCAAACAAACGGTTGGTTTATCAGCGCCTACGGTGGCGCTGCGTTGTATTGGCGGGCGAGAGACCACGCCGGTGGTCGCCGCGACCGGTCAACGCAGACGTAAAACACAATTAACCGCGCGGGGGCAACGCAGCCCTAACACACAAAAACGTCAGTTGTCATACAGTTTTCGCAACAGTTATCAAACAAACGGTTGGTTTGTCAGCGCCGCTGAATCCAGCTGAGGAGGAGAGATAGATGGTGAAGGTCCGAGCGAGGCTTGGGGTGTTGTTGGTTCTCGCCGCCGCCGCCTTAGTGGTCGCCGCGTGTGGCAGTAGCAGTAGCTCGAGTTCGACCTCGAGCGCGAGCTCGAGTGCGGCGAGCACTTCAGCCGCCAGCAGTGCGTCTGGGTCCGGCACGGCTGCGAGTTCGTTCACGGTGCCGACGGGTAGCGGTGGCCTGACGCTGACCGGCTCGGCCGGTTCGCAGTCCTCAGAGGCGACGACCCCACTGGGCATCAAGGCGCAAACCGGCGCCAAGCAGCAGGAGGCGATGTCCGCCGCCGACACGATCGTGAAAGAGGTGGGAACCGGGACGATCCCGAAGGGAACGACCGTCGGCCTGGAGGAGATCATCAACTCGGTCCCGTCGGCTCAGCGGGCCGACGGCCAGCTGATGTACGCGCTGCGGGAGCTCGGGATCAACACGATCCCGTGTGACGCCGAGGGCGATCCGACGAAGATGGAGAGCTGCATGACCTCCCTGGTCTCCCAGGGGGTCAAGGCGATCTTCTCCCTGGGTACCGATCCGAGCCTGATCGGTCAGGGGCTGCAGGACGCCAAGAGCCACAACATCCCCGTCGTGTCCTTCTCCGGGCAGGTCGGACCGAGCCCGGATTGGTATCGGCTCTACTACAACGACGACGCCTATGCCGGACAGATCCTCGGCAAGTACGTCGTCTCCCAGCTGGGAGCTCATGGTGGCGGCTCGGTGTGGGTGAGCAACTACCCGGCCAGCTGGGCCAGCTCGCGGACCAACGGCCTGACCAACGCGGTCAAGGGCACCAACGTGAAGATCGCCGCGGTGACCGAGGTGCCGAGCACCAACCCGATCGCCGGCACCCAGCAGCAGGTGATCACCCAGTACACCCAGGATCCGAACACCAAGGGCTACTGGTTCGCCTACGACTCTCCGGGCGCCGCCGGTGCCCAGGCGCTGGCTTCCAAGACCGGCGGCAAGCCGTTCCCGACCGGGCCGCTCGTGGTGACGTTCCACGACGACCAGCAGGCCAACGGCTTGCTCCGCAACGGCCAGCTGAGCGCCGTCGTCGACGAGGACTACGACGCGTCCTCGTTCGAAGCCGTCGACGCCATCGCCCAGATGCTGGCGGGCAAGACCGTGCCGCCGAGCGATACGACGATCAACACGCCCTACGAGGGCCATCAGATGTACTCGTATCCGGTCATCACGAAGTCGAACAACCCGCCGGCCGGGCAGTGGCCCGAGCCCGCCTTCGACGTCGTGAGCTTCTTCACCTGGAAGTGGCACAAGGAGTTTGGCCTGAACTAATCCTCCGCTGCCACAGGACGATTGGACAAGGCGCCGCCGGCCGATGGCCGGCGGCGCTTTGCGTTTGGAGACGACGTTCGCATCAAACGAACGTTTGATAGAAATGCGGAGACCGAACCCGTGGGCGAGAGAAAGAGGCGGAGATGGGTTATTACTGCGGCGTCGACATCGGCGGCACGTTCACGGACTGCGTCGTCATCGACGACGACGGGAAGCTCACGCTGGCCAAAGTGTCCTCGACGCCGCCGGAGTTCGCGCGAGGCTTCATGGACGCGCTGGCCGAGGCGGCGAACAAGCTGGGCATCGCCCGTGATCAGTTTCTCAAGCAGACGAGCCTGTTGCTCCACGGAACGACCGTGGGCACTAACGCGCTCGTCCAGCGCCGGGGCGCCAAGACCGGGCTGATCACCACCCGCGGTCACCGCGACCACCTCCTGATCATGCGCTCCTACGGGCGTTCGGCCGGACTGCCGATCGAGCAGCTGCTGCACGTATCACGCCACCGCAAGCCCGACCCGATCATCCCGCCGCAGCTCATCCGCGAGGTCTCCGAGCGGATCGACTGGGAGGGCGACGTCGTGCTGGCGTTCAACGAGGAGGAGGCTCGCGCCGCCGTACAGGAGCTCGTGGCCGAAGGCGTCGAGTCGATCGCGATCTCGTTCCTGTGGGGGTTCGTGAACCCGGCGCACGAGCTGCGCATGAAGGAGCTCGTCCAAGAGCTCGCCCCCGATGTGTTCATCTCCTGCGCCCACGAGCTGATCGCCAAGCCGGGCGAGTACGAGCGCACCGCCGCGGCCGCCATCAACGCCTTCATCGGCCCGACCACGGCACGCTACGTGGGCGAGGTCGACGCGGCCACGACCGACGGCGGGTACGCGGCGCCGCTGCTGATCATGCAGGCCTCGGGCGGCGTGGCGCCGGCCAAGCTGGCGGCGGCCAACCCGCTGTTCACGATCGGTTCGGGGCCCGTGGGCGGGGTCACCGGCGTGGCCTACCTGGCGCGGCGCCTCGGGCACGAGAACGTGATCGCCGCCGACATGGGCGGCACCTCGTTCGACGTCGGCATCGTCGCCGGCGGGGAACCGCTCACCTCGTCCGAGACGGTCATCAACCAGTACACGTTCTTCATGCCGCGGCTCGACATCGAGTCGATCGGCGCCGGCGGCGGGTCGCTGGTCTGGGTCGACGAGCACTCGCACACGCTGCGCGTCGGGCCGCACAGCGCGGGGGCGGTACCCGGTCCCGCCTGCTACGGGCGCGGAGGCACCGAGCCGACGACGACGGACTGCGACGTGATCATGGGCCGCTACAACCCCGACAACTTCCTCGGCGGGCAGCTTCAGCTCGACATGCACGCGGCGCGCACCGCGCTCGAGTCGGTCGCGGCGCCGATGGGCATGGACCCCGTGACCGCCGCCGACGGGGCGCTGCGGATCGTGGAGTCGCACATGGCCGACCTGATGCGCCAGATGACCGTCGAGCGCGGGCTCGATCCGCGCGACTTCGTGATCTACTCGTTCGGCGGCGCCGGCGGCGCCCATGCGGTGGCCTTTGCCCGTGAGCTGGGGTGCCGGACCGTCGTGGTGCCGCTCGGGGATATGGCCTCGACGTGGTCCGCGCTCGGTGTGATGACCTCAGACGTGCTGCACCTGCACGAGCACTCCGAGCTCCTCTCCTCGCCGTTTCACCCCGAACGGGTCAACGAGATCTATGAACGGCTGGAGGCCGACGCGCGAGCCCAGCTCGTGGAGGAGGGCTTCAGCGACGCCGACATCGAGCTGTCCCGGATCGCCGAGATGAGGTTCTCGCTGCAGATCCACGTGCTCGAGGTGCCGGTTCCGTCGGGCAAGCTCACCGATCAGGACATGGCCGACCAGGTGGAGCGGTTCATCGCCCGTTACGAGCAGACGTTCGGCGAAGGCTCGTCGTTCCCGGGCGCGGGGACGCAGATCGGCACGTGCCGCGTGATCGCCCGCGGCCGCGTGCGCACGCCCGAGCTGCCCGAGCATCCCGCGGCCGAGGCGCGGCCTGCCGGCAGCCGCGAGGTGTACTGGCGGGAGCTGGGCGGGATGCACGCCACCGACATCTACCGCGGCGAAGACCTCGGCGCCGGCTCGACGGTCAGCGGACCGGCGATCATCGAGCTGCCGGTCACCACAGTTGTCCTGCCGCCGGGAGCCGAGGCCCGCGTCGACTCCCTCGGCAGCATCGTCATCGAGGTCGGCGCCGCTGGGGCCGAGCCAGAGCTCGCTGCGGCTGCGGCCGCTTCCACAACCAGAGGGGATGAATGACCATGGCTGTCGCCGATGAAATCAAGTGGGATGGGACGACCTACCCCTACATCCCGCCCGACAAGCTCAACATCGACCCCTCGCTCAAGCTCTCCAAGTCGGCCGCGGCCACCGTCGACCCCGTGACCCACGAGGTCCTGCGCCACGCCTTGTGGAACGTCAACCTCGAACACGGCAACACCGTCCTGCGCATGTCCGGGTCGCCGATCGCCGCCTACGGTCATGACTTCAATCCGGCGATCCTGGACGAGGAGGGGAACTTCGTCTTCTTCGGACCGTTCCTGCAGTACCTCGCCGCCGCCACCTCGGGGGCCGTCAAGTGGACGCTCGAGTACCGCTCGGAGAACCCGGGCATCGGCCCCGGCGACATGTTCCTGTTCAACGACCCGTGGGTCGCCTCTACCCACCAATCCGACGTCGGCATCGTGGCACCGGTGTTCGTCGGCGACGAGCTGTTCTGCTGGGTGGGCAACACCCTCCATCAATGGGACACGGGCGGTACCGCGCCGGGAGGCTTCAACCCGATCGCCCAGGACGTGTTCTGGGAGTCGCCGTGCATCCCGCCCGTGAGGGTCGTCGAGGGCGGGAAGCTACGGCGCGACATCGAGGAGCACTACACGCGCACCTCGCGCATGCGCGAGCTGATCGCCCTCGACCTGCGCGCCGAGATCACTGGCTGTCGCGTCGCCGTCGACCGGATCGGCGGCCTGATCGCCCGCTACGGCGCGGACACCGTCAAGGCGACGATGCGCAAGCTTCAGGACGACTCCGAGGCGGCGTTCGTGCGCCGCCTGGAGACGATCCCGGACGGACAGTGGACCGAGGAGAGCTGGATGGAGATGAAGGAGCCCGGCGATCGCGGGCTCTATCGCAACCGCGTCACGCTGACCAAGAAGGGCGACCGGCTGATCTTCTCCAATCTCGGCTCGGCGCCGCAGGCGGGCACTCTGAACGGCGTCTTCGGGGCCTGGAAGGGCGCCGTCGTCTCGATGCTCAACACGACGATGCTGTTCGACCAGATGTTCTGCATCGAGGGCGCGCTGCGCCATTGCGACTTCGAAGTCGAGCCGGGGACGATCACCTGCGCGACCCATCCGGCCGCGGTCTCGGGCGCACCGGCGCTCACCTTGCTCCAGAGCATCGGGCTCGGCGGACTCGTGATCTCGAAAATGCTCGCGTCCTCGAGTGACGAGGAGCTGCGCAGCGAGGTGCAGAGCTGCATGGGCGTGCTGTCGTATCCGATCAGCGCGATTCAGGGCGTCGACCAGCGCGGCAAACCGTACTCCTCGTTCCTGTTGGATCCGGTGGGCGCCGCGCTCGCGGCCCACTCCTGGCGCGACGGCCAGGACACCGGTGGCTGGCCCTGGGACCTGCAGTCGACGATGCCGAACGTGGAGGACAACGAGCTTTTCTACCCGCTCCTGTTCCTGTGGCGGCGGGAGTTGCCCGGGTCGGGTGGCGCGGGCAAGTTCCGCGGCGGCAACGGCGCCGAGGCGGCCGTCGTCCCGCACAAGACCGAAAAGATGTTCTATCTCACGATCACGAGCGAGGTCGCGGTGCCGGGCCCGGGTCTGTTCGGCGGCTACCCCACCTCGACCAACAGCTACCTGCGGATCACCGGCGCGAAGGCGCTCGAGCAACTCGCCCGGACCGGGCGGATGCCCGAGACCGTCGAGGAGATCGAGGAGGGCGAGCATTACTGGATTCCGGCCAAGTCCTTCGACCAAGTTCCCACTCCGGAGGACGTGATCGTCTACGCGTGGGCCGGCGCCGGCGGGTACGGCGACCCGATCGAGCGCGACCCCGAGATGGTCCGAGAGGACGTGGCCGCCGGGCGCGTCCCGCGCGACTGGGGCGAGAAGGCGTACGGCGTGGTGCTCGCGGGAGAGGGCGAGAAGGTCACGGTCGACGCTTCCGCGACCGAACGCCGCCGTCAGGAGATCGTGGACGAGCGACTGGCCGAAGGCCACCCGTTTGCCGGTGACGCCGGCTCCGAGACGGGAAGCGACAGCGCCGCCCCCGCCGGGGACCAGCGGCTCACGGAGTACCTCGAGATTCGCGACGGGGAGATCCGCGCCGGCGACGTCGCCCTCGGCCCGCCCACCCGCAACTGGAAGCTCGGCGCGCTCGTCCGCGAGCTGCCGCTGACCGAGGCCAATCCCAACCTCCGCGATCCGAGCCTGCACACTGACCATCCAGTCGGCTTCCGCCAGCTGATCTGTCCGCAGACGGGGCGCCTGCTCGGGACCGAGGTGGTGGTCGACGAGGCGCCTCCGCAATGGGATATCCGGCCCGGCTACACGATTGTTCGCGACCAGTAGGCGGTCGGTGAGCATGGGCGAGGCGTACATAGTCGGCGCCGTCCGGACGCCGGTCGGCCGGCGGGGCGGCGGACTCAGTCAGGTCCACCCGACCGACCTCGGGGCGCACGTGCTGGTGTCGCTGCTCGAGCGCACGGCGGTCGATCCGGCCGCGGTCGAGGACGTGATCTTCGGCTGTGTCTCGCAGATCGGCGCGCAGTCGTTCAACCTGGCGCGGGCCTGCTGGCTCGGCGCGGGGCTGCCCGAGTCGGTGCCGGGCACGACGATCGATCGCCAGTGCGGCTCGTCGCTGCAGGCGTTGCACTTCGCCGCCCAGGCCGTGATGTCGGGGAGCGCGGATCTCGTCGTGGCTGGCGGGGTCGAGGTGATGAGCCTGGTGCCGATCATGTCCTCCACCACGGTCGGGCGCGACAACGGCCTCGGCGACCCGTTCGCGGGCGAGGGATTCCACCAGCGCTACCCCGACGAGCCCTCCCAGTTCCGCGGTGCGCAGATGATCGCGGAGCGTTGGCAACTCGACCGCTCGCAGCTCGAGGAGTTCGCTCTGCGCAGCCATCAGCGCGCGGCCCGCGCGTGGGAGGAGGGACGGTTCGACGCCGAGGTGGCGCCGGTCAACGGTGTGGGGCGCGACGAGGGCTTCCGCGCCGACACCACGCTCGAGAAGATGGCTCAGCTGAAGCCGCTGCCGGGGTTCCCGTTGCTGACGGCGGCCGTGGCGAGCCAGATCTCCGATGGGGCCGCGGCCGTGCTCGTGGCCTCGGAGCGGGCCGTGAACGAGCACGGGCTCGCGCCGGTGGCGCGCGTGGTCAGCATGTCGGTGGTGGGCGTCGACCCGGTGATCATGCTGACCGGACCGATCCCGGCCACCGAGAAGGCGCTCGCGCGCGCGGGGGTGACCATCGACGAGGTCGATCTGTTCGAGGTCAACGAGGCGTTTGCGCCCGTGGTTCTGGCCTGGATGGCCGACACCGGCGCCAGCCCCGACCGCACCAACGTCAACGGCGGCGCGATCGCGCTCGGGCACCCGCTGGGCGCCACGGGCGCGAAGCTCGTCACGACGCTCGTGCATGAGCTCAGGCGCCGCGAGGCACGGTACGGGCTGGTCGCGATCTGTGAGGGTGGCGGCACAGCGAATGCAACCCTGTTGGAGGCAATCCAGTGACCGCCACAGCGAACACGTCCGTGGTTCGGGACGAGATCGAGAAGCTGTTCTACCGCTACGCGCGAGGCTTCGACGAGTTCAACCTCGACGAACTGGTCGAGTGCTTCACCGAGGACGCCCGCTTCTTCAGCGGCGGCTGGATCGAGGGTCGCGCCGCGATCCACGCGGCGCTCACCGAGCGCCGGCAGATGCGCGCGGACGACGGCCAGCTGCCCCGCCACCTGAACACCAACATCTCGATCGAGCTCAAGAGCGAGGACGAGGCCGACGTCTACTCCTACTTCTCGCTCGTCGTCAGCTCGCGCGAGGGCATCTCGATCGACGTCGTCGGCACCTACGAGGACAAGCTGGTCCGGCAGGACGGACGCTGGCTGATCGCCAGCCGGCGCATCACGCGCGACGAGCTCCCCTAGGGCTCGCGTCCGATGAGCATCCTGATCACGGGGGGCACCGGCTTCCTCGGTTCCCACCTGACGCGTCACATCGTCGAGCAGAAGGGACGCGATGACGTCGTGCTCTACGACAGCCTGCCCGTGCTCGACCGGATCTCCGGCATCGCCGATCGGGTCACCGTGGTCAGGGGTGACGTGCTCGAGATCCAGAGCCTGCTCGAGACGATGCAGCGCCACGAGGTCGACCGGGTCGTCCACCTCGCCTATATCGCCGGCGGGGAGGTCGACCCCGGCCGCGCCGTGCCCTACGTCCGCGTGCAGTGCCTCGGCACCGTCAACGTGTTCGAGGCGGCCCGCATCCACGGGGTGAAGCGGGTCGTCAACGCCAGCTCGGTGGCGGTCTACGGCGTCCCCAACGGTCGCGTGGCGAGCGAGGACGATCCGGTGTTTCCCGACCGCCCCTACGCCGCCTGCAAGGCCTGGAGCGAGCACATGGCGGCGATGTTCAACCGCTGGGAGATGGAGATCGTCAGCCTGCGGGTCACGTCGAGCATGGGCGTCGGCCGGCTCGGCCGCGCCACCCTCGCCCAGGGTCTGACTCACGAGCGGGTCAGCTTCATGGCCACCCCCGAGCTGGCGGCGCTCGGCCGCGCGGTGACGATGCCACCCGACGATCAGATCATGGACTACGTCCACGCCGCCGACAGCGCCGAGGCGTTCTGGTGCGCGCTGACCGCCGACGAGCTCCCCCACCAGGTCTACAACGTGCGGGCCGAGCAGCGCCCGGTCGGCGACATGACGGCGTGCATGCGACGGCTGCTACCGCAGGCCTCGATCTCGGTGTCCACCGAGCCGCTGCAGCGGCTTCAGCTGATGGACAACACCCGGCTCGTGTCCGAGCTGGGGTTCGAGCCTCGATATCCGTTGGAGGCGGGGATCGAGCAGTACATAGGCGAGGTGCGCGGGAGCGCGTCGACGGGGTAGCCGACTGGGCCGGCGCTAGCGGGGGGCGATGGTCCCCACGGCGTTGGGGGCTGAGTCAGGCTACATCTGACTGAGCCACCAACGACTCCGCCAGCCGGGGGTTCTGGCGGGCGGCCGGGTAGCCCCGGCCTCCGGAAATCAGGCCAGCTCGTAGGTGATGTAGACCGGCCCGGGCTGGCGGTGGTTGACGTCGTAGACGTGGTCGACGGGACCGTCGAGCCGGATGTTCCGTAGCCGGGCGAGCAGGCGCTGGAAGGCCACTTCGCCCTCCAGCCGGGCCAGCCGGGCGCCGAGACACTTGTGCACGCCATAGCCGAAGGCGAGATGGTCGCGCAGGGTGTTGGGGCGCTTGACCAAGAAGCGCTCCGGGTCCTCGAACTTTGCGCCGTCGCGGTTACCCGATGCCCACAGCACGAGCAGCACCGCGCCCTCGGGGATGGACACACCGCCGAGCTCGGTGTCCTCGGTCGCGACTCGCTGCAGCCACTGGACGGGCGACTCGAGGCGCAGCGCCTCGTCGACCATCCCCCTGATCAGGCTCGGGTCCGCGGTCAGCAGCTGCATCTGGTCGGGATGCTGGAGGAGCAGGGTGAGCGCGTTGGCGAGCATGAAGACCGTGTTGTGGTAGGCGGCCGAATAGATCGTCGTGACCTCGCCCACGAGGTAGTAGAGGTCGAGCTGCCCATCACGGTCGAGCTTGAGACGGACGATCTCGCTGAGCATGTCGCCGCGATGGTGCTCCTGGCGATCGACCAGCATCGCCTCGAAGTACTTGCGGGCCTCGGCCATGGCCGCCATCTGCCGGGCTTTCTGCTCGTCGGTGGCGAAGTGAAAGCCCTGGCCAGTGCTGGTCTTCATCCACTCGCGCAGCATCGGTTCATCCTCGGGGGGCACGCCGAACAGGCGCAGCATCACCGTGGGCGGGAGATAGTCGGCGAACGCGGTGCGGAAGTCGACGCGGCCGCTGCCCGGAAAGTTGTTGTCGATCAACTCGTCGGCGATGGCGCGGATCGTGGGCTCGTAGGCGCGGAGCGGCTCGGGCATGAACAGCGGCAGCAGCAGCGAGCGCTTGAACGTGTGGTCGGGCGGATCGCAGAACGGCAGGGCCCACTGGGTCAGCTGGCCCTCGCCCTCCTCGGCCGCGGTCGCCTCGTCGAAGCCGGGGTTGGCGTGGCCGATGGCGTTCGAGAACAGCTGCGGATGACGGGCCACGTAGACGAGGTCCTCCCAGCGGGAGACGAGATAGTCGCCGTTCGGAAGGCGATGGACGGGAGACTGCTCGCGCAGGGCGGCGTAGTACGGGTAGGGGCAGGTGACGACCTCGGGCGAGGGGTACTCGATTTCGTCCACCGACGGAAGTTGTTCAGTGCCCATCGATCATCTGCTCCCGCGCCAGGCCAGTGAGCCGCCGTCGATCGTGATCGCCGTGCCGGTGAGGAACGAGGCTTGGTCCGAGGCGAGGAAGCAGACCAGCGATGCGACCTCCTCGGGCCGGCCGAGTCTAGGCAGCAGATGCGTGCCCGTGAGCGCGCGCTCGACCGCCTCGCGGTCCTCGGCGGCTTCGTAGTACTTGGCCACCATCGGGGTGTCGATCGCGGCCGGGCAGTAGCAGTTGACGCGAATGTCCGGGGCGAGGTCGATCGCCGCCTGCTTGGTCAGCATCAACACGGCGCCCTTGGTCGAGCAGTAGGCGGCCGCCATCGGGTAGCCGGTGAGGCCACCGATCGAGGCGGCGTTGACGATCGCTGGGCCGCGGGTCGACCGGCGCAAGTGAGGCGTGGCGTACTTGATCGCCAGCCAGATGGCTTTCAGGTTGATCGCGTTGACCCGGTCCCAGATCTCCTCGGGCAGCGTGTCGATCGTCAGCTGGTCGGTCATGTCGGATTCGTGCACCCCGGCGTTGTTGTGCAGCACGTCGAGCCCGCCGCACCGCTCGACCGCCCCCTCGATCAGCGCCTTGATCTGCTGGGAGTCGGTCATGTCGCAGTGGATGAAGTGGGCCTGGGCGCCCTCGGCGCGCACCAGCTCGGCCGTTTCCTCGCCGCCCGCGTTGTTGAGGTCCGAGACCACCACCGCGCCGGCTTTCTGGCGGGCCATCTCGACCGCCGTCGCGCGGCCGATTCCCTGCGCCGCTCCGGTCACGAGGCACACTTTCTCGTCGAGCATCTCACTCTCCTTCCGCGCCAGCTCGCGAAGATTCAAACAACCGTTTGGCAGGTAATGTACCGCGTATCGGCCGCGGTGGGGCGGAGCTTCCCGGCGCTGGCCGACCACGGCAGAGGGCGCTCGACCACCTTGACCTTCTACCAAACGTTTGGTTGACTAACGGAGTTACCGATCCTTGGAGCGGCTCTCATATGTCCACTGAGAACACCGACGATTTGGCCGCCACCCTGGCGCGGGTCGTGGCCAGGCAGGACATACAACAGCTCGCCTACCGTTACGCCCTGGCCTTCGATTCCCGCGATCTGGACCTACTGCATTCGCTGTGGTACGAGGACGTCGAGCGCGTCCCCTATCCGGAGATCAACATCCACACCGTGCGGGAGGAGTTCGACCAGTGGCTTTACGGCCTCGGGCCATCAGTGCTCACCGTCGGCAATCACGTGATCGACCTCGTCGGCGCCGACCATGCCACCGGATCCGTGTACTGCCTGGTCCAAATGGAAATGGGTGACAGTTACGTTGAGCAGTCGATTCTCTATCAGGATCGCTACGTGCGCCACGGCGGCCGCTGGCTGTTCGAAGTGCGCCGCCACCTGCTGTGGTTCGGCACGGCCAGTGATCAGAATCCCTTCCGTCAGCCGCCCGCCAACTGGCCGGCGAGCACTTTCGGACGGGGGACCCTGCCCGAGGATCTCCCCAGCTACCAGGCCTTCCAGGAGCGCTCGCCTTCCAGCTCTGACTGACGGCCCGCGGTTCAGCTCCAGGAGCAGATGACGAGCGGCCCGGGGTGATACACCGAGGTCGAATACGGCAGGACGTCCTGCGGACGGAGACCAAGTCCCCCGTCACTGACCTTCGGCGAGACCACGACCGGGTCGTACATACGCTCGAGGACCGTTTTCGAGGGCCAACTGTAGGTGGTCCGGCTACGGGCGACCATGATGTACGACTGGTAGATATTGTCGGTCTTGGCGTTGGCGATGCCGGGTGATGCGGGGTCGATCTGCTGGAGGGTCGCCGTTCGGTCGATGCCCGGCGCACCGGGGAACGGATCGTCATTGGGATTGACACAACTCCAGAGGGAGAAATCGTTCGGGTCCTGCGTGCCGCCGGTATTCCACACGGGGAAGGCGAGCGGCACGATCTTCTCGTAGAGGACACGATCGATCGCCCGCGTGGCCGCCTCCCCGGCGGCGACCCGACGGTTCGTCGACAGCGAGAAATCGTCGTACTCGCCGTGCGGCCCGCATCCGCCGTCGTTGGCGTCGCAGTTGAAGTAGTGGCCGAGCACACTCAGCTTGGAGTAGTCGCTGACGATCATCTTCTCCATCGCGACGTAAGCCAGCGCCTGGCTGCTGGCCTCTTCGGTCAGCGTGTTCACGAGGTTGTCGACCTCCACGGTTCGGTCCGCGTTGCTGGGAGCACCGGTGTCCAGGTCCTGGAACAAGGTGCCGGCCAGCGCCGTGCTCCCGGCGAATACGGCGGCGAACTTCGCGAATTGCTCCCCGGCCTTGGCGAAACTGGAGAAGCCGCCCACCATGTTGAGGACCGCGCTGGCGATATCGAACCAACCGAACTGGGTGGCCGTCGATTTGAGCGCTTCCAGCTGCTTGGTCAGGTTGTCGTTCAATGTCTGGGCGGTGGCCCACGCCGACATCTCGTTCCCCCCCGTGATCGAGGCCTCAGGATTCTTGAGAATCTGGAAGAAGTCGTCCACGTTGGCGACCCACTCCACCTCCTGCTTGAGCTCGCCCTGCGCCCAGGCGAACTGGTCCTGGGTGAACGCAACCGTACGCGGGCAGTTGGGGTTCGTGGCATTGAACGTCAGGGCGTCGATACCGTTGTCGATGCTTTGTTCCAGCGTCGCGTCGAACGGCGTCTCCCAGTACGCGGTTCGCGGCTGCGAACCGAGCTGGGGAACGTTGCACCCGATCCAGTCGATCGCGGCACGCCTGCCCGGAGTGTGATCCCCGGGCCACACCGGATCCGGCGTTCGCATGACCAGCTGCTCGAGCAGTTCGTGGGCAGGACCGTCGGCGCTCACGTTGGTCGGCCGGAACCGCGAGCGAACGTTGGGCACGAGTGCTCCCCTGAGCCGGCCGGTGCCCGATGAGGTCTCGATCCCATTCCCCTCGCCGGCCCCGGTCCATCCAATCAGGCTGTACAGAGAGTAGGTGCTCGAGGCGCTGCGATTGAATAGATCTCGAGTTCCGCCCACCACGGCGACCTGGGCGGCCAGCTCGAGCCAGGCCTCCTTGGAGGAGCGAGGATCGACCATCGGGTGAGCGCCCATCTTGGGGGTGCGGACCGCGGTGATCAGAACCAGATCTCCGGTCCCATAAAGCGAGCTGAGCCAGTGCACCATGTCGGACGCCTGAACGCCCCCTGGATCGTCGGACGTCTCGAACACGCCGCCCCGGACTTGCTTGAGGCTATACGGGTTGTAGGCCGCGACGACGTACGCGCCTTCGCCGTTGGGGATGACGCCGGTATCTGTCGCGTCACCCACGGATTGGACGACGGTGCAGTCCACGCCGCTCGAGCCGCACGTGTCTGTTACCCGCGTGTCGAAATCCTCGCGGGCCGAGGGCATGAAGGTGTACAGGTTCAACGGGTCCTGGCCGAGGTAGCCCGTGATCTGACCGCTTCCGCCCGGGTCGACCTTGATCGTGGCGTCGCCGACGGGCATCCCGAGCACGCCGATCGCGGACACACTACCGGCGCCGGCGCCGGTCAGGAGCTTGTCGTCGGACGGAAAGCCCATCGCCGTGAGGTGGTTGGTGGCGATGTTCAGATCGGTGGGCGGCCCCCAGTAGTCGTTGCCGCTGCTGTCGGAACCGGCGGGATGCGAGGTCGTGATCACGATCGCCCCGTTCGGCGCGCTGAGACCGCTCAGGTCCGCGTTGATGTTGACCACCACGAGATGGTTATCCGCCCCCATCCGGCAGACGGAAGCCTCCTCCGGGTTGTTACCGGGGTAGCACTCGCCGTATGTCCAGTTGGCCAACGGCGCGAGCGTGGCGCGGTCGAGCACGAGAACCTGCCACAGCGCCAAGAAGTACTCGTTGCCCGCGCCGACCCCCGACCACTCCGGCTTGCCGGTTTCGTCCACGGCCATCGGAGGGGCCGGATAATTGGTGGTCCCGACGGCGATCCCCGCCGTCCCATTGCTGCTCTCGGATGTGTCCACGGTGACGATCGGACTGCGCGGGATCGCGTCGACCGTGACCTGATCGGTGACGGGCTGACCGGCGACGCGGGCGGTCAAACGCAGCTCGTAGGGTCCGACGACGTCCGGAGTGAAGCTCGTCCGCGGCGCACTCAGAGTGCCGAGCGGTTTGAGCGGGACGGTGACCCGAGCCAGCGGGGGGCCGAGCGGCGCGAGCGGAACCGATTTCGCGGCCCGGGCCGATTCCCGCTTCGCGTACCGGCTTCGGGCCGGAACGGAGACGATCGTCCAGCTGACCCCCGAGACCTGGCGATGCGCGGCGCCCGAGACGATCTTTCCGGCCACCGGCACCGATTCGCCGAGAGGAACCCGGACGACGCGCCCGGCCCCGACGATCGGGAGCTGACGGACGACGTGAAAGCGGATCGTCGAGCGACGGACGGTGTTGCGTTCTGTGCCGTCACTCGCAACACGTTCGCGCCCAGACGGAGCCCGTCGCTCGCCGACGCGATCGCGACCCACGTTCCGTTACGGACCGAGAACTGGTTCTTGAGACCGGCGCCGTTGAGCTGGGCCTGGACGTCGTTCCACTCGCCGCCCGCGCGGACCGCGATCCGCACCGTATCCGTGGTGATGCGCGCACCGGGACGCGGGCTGATCACGGCGGGGCCACCCGTGGCCGCCGCGGCTGATGCCGGGGCCATCAGGATCGCCGGAGCGAGAACCACAAGCGCGGCCGCGACCCAGGCGCCGCGGTGCCGTCTCCACGCGAACAGACGGTTCGCGAGGGCGGAAACAGCTACAGCGAACGCGTACGTCATCGTGCCGTCCTTGTCGTCGTCGTGACCTATGCGCCCCAACACGGTCGCGCTCCATACGACCGCGGGTTCTCCCCGAGCGCCAACTGTAAGAAGATCATAACGGGCTCTGCGGGTACGTATCGCAGTTGGCCTCACGCTCCCCGCAAGTGAAATCGCTGCTCATTGAGTAGGATCGGGCCGGACATGGGCCGCGTCGAGGGAAAGGTCGTCTTCATCACCGGGGCCGCCCGGGGTCAGGGCCGCTCGCACGCCGAGACGTTCGCGGCCGAAGGGGCCGACCTGATGCTCGTCGACATCTGCGGCGACATCGACGGCGTGAAGTACCCACTAGGAAAGGAAGAGCAGCTCGAGGAGACGGCGCGGCGCTGTCGGGAGCACGGCCGGCGGGCCGTCACGATGCGGTGCGACGTCCGGGACCAGGGACAGCTCGACGCGGCGGTCGCCAGGGCCATCGAGGAGCTGGGCCGGATCGATGTGCTGATCAACAACGCCGGCGTCGGCAGCCCCGCGGGTCCGGCCTGGGAGCTGACCGAGGAGGCGTGGATGCTCCTGCTCGACATCGACCTGAACGGCGTCTGGCGCGCCTCGAAGGCCGTCATCCCCCACATGATGGAGCGCGAGCAGGGATGCATTCTCAGCACCTCGTCGGCGGCCGGCCTCAAGGGCTTCGGGTGGGACACGAACTACGTGGTCGCCAAGCACGGCGTGGTCGGACTCACCAAAGCGATGGCGATCGACCTGGCTCCGTACAACATTCGCGTGAACTGCATCTGCCCCGGAACGGTCCGGGACGATCCCCACCTCGACAGCGCGATGCTCAAGGGGGTGGCGGAGGAATTTGGCGTTCCCCTCGACAAGCACGAGGAGGAGTTCGCCTCCTACCACCTGTTCCCGGTGCTGATGGAGGCCCGCGACATCAGCGAGGCCTACGTCTGGCTGGCATCCGATGCGGGCACCCGGGTGACCGGGTCGATCATCCCGCTCGACGCCGGCTTCGTGACGAAGTAGCTAGCTGGTCGCGCGGGCGGTGGCGGGCGCGCTTAGCGTTGGGGCTGGCGAACGGGGGGGTGGGGTGGGCGTTGAGCGCCCGGGGGGTGGGGTGGGCGTTGAGCGCCCGGCGGGGGCGTTGTCGGGGTTGTGTGGATCTGATGACGGGTTTCGGACGCTTGGCGGGGGTGTGGTGGCGAACCTTGCCAACTTTCCGCCGAGGGGTGGCGGAAAGTTGCCAACGTTCGGAGGGGCCGCGTGGGATCGGGGCAGAGATGACGGACGGGCCGCGAGCCGGGATCGGAACTGGTCCCAGCGGTCGGATTATTTGTCACTTGATGATAATTTCACCGTCCCGGGGCCGGTGATTGCCGGTACTCCTCCCCGGCCCCTTCACAGATCCAACGCTAAGCGCGCGCGCCGCCACCCGGCGCTTCCCCCCGTCGGCCGACCGGCGCCACCGGGCCAGGCGCTGACCGGGGGCAGTCTCGCCCGCGCGACAGCGACGCCGCCTCGCCACGCTGGCGAACCATGACAATAAATACTATGATGCAAACAGTTTGACATCCGACTCCGAGGGGGGTTAGGCGATGGGCCGACTGGACGGAAAGGTGGCTCTGATCACGGGCGCCGCGCGCGGGCAGGGACGATCGCACGCGCTGAATTTCGCCGAGGAAGGCGCCGACCTGATTCTGCTCGACATCGGCCACGACATCGACCTGTGCCGGGTGCCCCTGGGCACGCCGGAGCAGCTCGAAACCACGGCCGAGCGGTGCCGGGCGCTCGGGGCTCAGGTGACGACGGTGCTCTGCGACGTGCGGGATCCGGATGCCGTGGAGGGAGCCGTCGCCCACGGCGTGGCCGAGCTGGGTCGGATCGACGTCCTGATCAACAATGCCGGGGTGTCGAGTCCAGTCGGTCTCAGCAACGAGCTGTCGCCGGAGGGGTGGCGGCTGGTGATGTCGATCAATCTCGACGGGCCGTTTTACGTCGGTCGGGCGGTGGCCAATCACATGATCGGGCGGGGCGGAAACGGGTGCATCATCAACATCGCGTCGAGTGCCGCGATCAAGGCGATGTACGGCAACGTCGCCTACGTGGCCTCCAAGCACGGAGTCGTCGGCCTGACCAAGTCGATGGCGATCGACCTGGCGCCCCACGGGATCCGCGCCAACGCGATCTGCCCGGGCTCCGTGCGGGACGATCCCGAGCTCGACAGCCGGATGCTCGTGGAGGTCGCGCGGGATTGGGAGGTCCCTGAGGACGAATACGAGGAGGTGTTCGCGAACTACCACCTGCTCCCGGTGCTGATGGAGGCCCGCGACATCTCCCGCACGTGCGTGTGGCTAGCTTCCGAGGACGGCGCCCGGATCACCGGTTCGGTGATCTCGGTCGACGCCGGGTTCGTGACCAAATGATCGTCAGGCTCTCCGGCGCTCCGCGCGCGGCCGGGCTTTCCGGCCCGGAGTTCCAGGAGCATTGGCGGGGCGAGCACGGCGGGCTGGCGGGACAGATCGACGGCCTCCGGGGGTACATTCAGAACCACGCCGTGCTCGAGGACGACGGTTGGCCGCTGCTGCCGTGGCCGGGCATGGACGCGTGCGCCGAAATCGAGTTCGACTCGCTCGAGGCGATGGATCGTGGCTTCGCGTCGGACTACTACCAGAGCACGGTGGTGGCGGACGAGCAGGCGATGGTCGACAAGACGCGGTTCTCGCTGCTGCTCGCGCACCGGCGCGTGCTGACCGACGGTGAGCCCCCGCCGGAAGCGGTCAAGCTGCTCACGTTCCTTCCGCTCGCCGCCGGGGCGACGAGCGAGGCGCTGATCGAAGCGCTCGCCGGTCCGTACCGCGACGCGCTCAGTGATGCCCCGATCCTCCATCACGAGCTGCTGGTGCAGGCGCCGGGCGCTCACGCCGGCCGACCGCCCCCGTTCTGCGCGGCCGCTGACCTGCTGTGGTTCGCCAACGCGGACGCCGCGCTCGAGTTCGTCGGTGGGCCGGTAGCCAACCGCGCCCGGTTCGCGCTCGCCGGGCTTGCCTTCGGGGCTGAGCGGTTGATCGCGCGCCCGGTACGGATCACCTGATGGCCCCCGAACAGGATCGAGCAACGTCTGAATAGGAGAACGGCTGATGCGTTTCGATGACAAGGTGCTGTTGGCCACCGGAGCCGGCTCGGGGCTGGCGGCCGCCGTTTCGCGGCGGTTTGCCTCGGAGGGTGGCCGGGTGGCCGTCGTCGATCTCGACGGCGATCGGGCCGCGGCCGTGGCCTCGGAGCTCGACGGGTCGATCGCCCTCGCCGTAGACGTCGGCGACGAGGACTCGGTGCGCACGGCGGTCGAGGCGGCCGGCGAGCAGTTGGGACGGATCGACTGTCTGTTCAACGCCGCCGGGATCGCCGACTTCGGCCCGATCGAGGACTGGTCGTGGGAGCGGTGGAACCGGATGATGACGATCCACGTCGGTGGCACCTTCCTCGTCATCAAGCATTCGCTCCCGCTGCTACGCCAGCGGGGCGGAGCGATCGTGAACGTGGCCTCGGTAGCCGCGCTGGTCGCGCAGCCGAACAACGCTCCCTACGGCGCGGCCAAGGGCGCGATCATGGCCTTCTCGCGCCAGCTGGCGCTCGACCTGGCCCCGGATATCCGCGTCAACGTCGTCGCCCCAGGCCGCGTGCGCACCGGCATGACCGAGCCCCTGTACACCCAGCGGGGCGGGGGCGACTACGAGAAGGGCGCCAAGCTCGCCGGCCAGCACAACGTCCAGAACCGCGTCGGCGAACCGGAGGAGATCGCGGCGCCGGTGTGCTTCCTGCTCTCGGACGAGGCGAGCTTCATCACCGGTCAGGTGATCGTGCCAGACGGCGGCGAGACCGCCATCTAGCGCCTCCCGCGAAGCCGCGCTCCGGGACCATCGATGCTCTCGCGTCGCTGGTCCGTACGAGGAAAAACGCGGCCGCGGCACCGAGCGCGGCGATGATCGCACCGGCCAGGTAGGCGGCGTGGAAGGCGCGCAGCTCACCGCCGGGAACGCTGGCCAGGACCGCGGTCAGGATCGCGATCCCGATCGCGATCGTCGCCTGCCGCTGGGTGGCGTAGATCGCCGACGCGTGGCCGGTGTCGGCCGAGGAGATCGAGGTGAACATCGAGCTCTGGACCGAGAGGTAGGTCGCGCTGTTCGCCGCGCCGATGAGGAACATCAGGAGCCGGATCAGCCACAGGCTGGTGTCGGCGTCGACGAGCAGAAACAGCAGCAGCAGCCCCGTCAGCGCGAGTGTGCCCGCGCTGGCCATCACCCGGGGCCCGAGCCGCGGGTAGAGCCGGCCCACCGTCTGCGACGCGCACACCACGCCGATCGCCTCGAGGAAAGTGGTCAGCCCGGAACCGAGCGGCGTCTGGCCATGCACCTCCTGGAGAAAGATCGGCGTCAGGTAGAGGATCCCGAGGAAGGCCGCGCTGTTCAGGGCGATGACCAGGTTGGTGGCGCGGAACAGCCGGTCTCCGAGCAGGCGGAGATCGAGCAGAGGCTCGGGTTGGCGCAGGGCCAGGCGGACAAAAGAGACCAGCGACAGCACGCCGAGCGCGCCCGCGGTGAGGATCGGCGGCGAGCCCCAGCCCTCCACCGAGCCTTCGCTGATCGCGTACAGGATGAGGCTCAGGCCAACGCCGGAGAGGGTGAAGCCGAGCACGTCGAGCCGGCCCGATAAATGCTCGCGGTGCTCTCGCAGCGCCGCCGCCGCATAGGCGAGCGTGATTATCCCCACCGGGAGATTGACCCAGAACACGAACCGCCACGACAGCTCCTGGGTCAGCAGGCCGCCGATGATCGGCGCGGTCGCCGGCGCGACCAGGATCGGGACGATCAGGATTCGGGCGATCCGCGCCCGCGCGGCCGCCGGGTAGGCGCGGTAGAGCATCGCCGTCGCGACCGGGGTGAGCACGCCGGCGCCCGCGCCCTGGAGCACGCGGGCCGCGATCAGCTCGGGCGCGTTCTGGGCCGCGCCGCACAGTGCCGACGCGAACGTGAACACCCCGAGCGCGCACAGAAAGCTGCGCTTGGTCCCGACCCGATCACCGATCCAGCCCGAGGCCGGGATCAGCAGTGCGAGGCTGAGCAGGTAGCCGGTCACCGTCCACTGGATCGTCGTGAGCGGGGCGTCGAAGTCCCGCCCGAGGGTTGGCAGCGCGACGTTGACGATGTGGGTGTCCATCGCCGACATGAAGATCGCGCTGACGTACGCCACCGCCGCCGCGGTGCGTGGGTGTGACCAGCGGCCGGATGTCGGCGCCCCGGCCTCTGCGGAGGGCGAGCGCGTCAGCGGACCATCACTCGCGCGCGCCCTCGGGCGCCGGTGCGGCCCCCTCCGGCGGATCGACGGCGATCGTCTCGTACTCGGCGGGGACGCACATCTCGAGCACTGCGTAGTCGCCGCTGAACGGGGCCACGTTGTGGCGCATCCGGTCCCCGCGCCCGATGCACATCGTGTCGCCGACCTGGAGATGCTGGGCGGGGCGATCCTCGACCCGGATCCACGAGTCGCCGCCGACGATCATGAACCACTGCGCCATCGAGTGGTAGTGCCAGCCGGTGCCGGCGCCAGGCTCGGTGGCGCGGACGATGTGAATGTGCATCCGGCCCTCGGTCGGCCGGCGCATCCCCAGATCGCGGTAGCGGAAGAACTTGCGCGGGCCAGCGCCGAGCTCGTAGTTCTCATCCAGCTCGTGGGTGTAGACCGGGGCGCGATCGGGGGGCAGCGCAGCGGCCCGGTCCGGGAGTGGATTCTCGCGTCCGTCGACCCGCTTGCCCTCGGCCGGGGAGGTGATCCACACCACTTCCAGATCGCCGGAGCGCGAGATCTCGCGGTGCCAATAGAAGCCCGGGTGATAGCCCGCGCTGCCGGGGCCGAACTGGTGCCGCTGGCCGTCCTGGTCCTCCATTTCCAGCGACCCCTTGATCACGAAGAAGAACTCGTAGTCGAGCTCGTAGTAGTGCCAGGGGCCGACTCCGAACGGAGTGCCCGTTCCGCGGATGTGCTGGGCCGTGATCGCGCCGCCGCTGACCGCCGACAAGCCCAGGTCGCGGATCTCGAAGCTGCCCTGTCGCCAGGACACCCACGTCCCTTCGTCTCGGCCGACGGCGACGTAGCCGATGTCGGCGGGTTGCTCGGCGGTCCAGCCGCTGATCCACTCCGTGCTGTTGCTCGTGCTCATCGAGATCCTCCATCTGATCGTTTGGTGGCCGGGCCGACGACGCGCTGCTCCAGGGCACCGAACAGCGAGCGCTCGCTCGCGTCGAAGGCCTCGATTTTGACGACATCGCCGACGCCCAGCAGCGGCGTGACTGCCTCGCCGCCGCGCAACGTCTCGACCGCGCGCCGCTCGGCCAGGCACGAGTAGCCCGCCTCCTCGTCGCGGTTGGACACGGTCCCCGAACCGATGATCGTGCCGGCGGCCAGCGCGCGGGTCTGCGTCATGTAGGCGATCAGCTCGCCGAAGTCGAACGCGCAGTCGCGCCCCGGGTCGGGTTCACCGAGCAGCTCGCCGTTGACCCAGCTGCGGACGCGCGCGTGCAGTAGTGCGCCCGACCACGACGCTCCGAGCGTCCGCGGCGAGACGGCGACCGGCGCGTAGCCGCGCTGCGGTTTGGCCCGGTAGGGCCCGACGCCTTTGGCGTACTCGGCCGGCATCAGATGGCGGAGCGTGAGGTCGTTGGTCAGCATCACGAGCTTGATGTGGTCCGGAGCCTGAGCGCGCGAGGTGGCGCGCGGAACGTCATCGGTGACCACGGCGACCGTCGCTTCGAGATCGAGCCCCCACGCCTCGTCGGCCAGCTCGATGTCCTGTCGCGGGGTCAGAAACGCATCGGATCCGCTCTGGTAGAGGATCGGCTCGTGATCGTGGTCGGGTGGCAGCGCCATCCCCCGAGCGGCGCGGATCCGTTCCATGTGGGAGAGGTAGGTGCTGCCGTCGCACCACTGGTAGGCGCGCGGCAGCGGCGAGTGAAGCGCGGCGAGGTCGATCGCCTCGCCCGCCTCGCGCCCATCCTCGAGGCGCTCGGCGATCGTCTCGAGTCGCGGCGCGCAGTCGGCCCAATCGTCGAGCGCGGCCTGTAGCGTCGGGATGCCGGCCGGGGCACGGACCGCGCGGCGGTGATCCGCCGCGATCAGCACGAGCGTCCCGTCGCGCCCGGGACCGGGGAGCGATCCGAGTCTCATCGCTCGATTCCCATCACTGCCTCAGGATGACGTTTGCCCGGGCCGCAGATCCCACTGCGGGGCGGCGCCGTCGACCACCACTTCGGTCTGCAGCAGCAGGCCGGTCTCGGGACAGATCACCTGACGGAAGGTGACCTCGGGATCGACGTAGAGCTTGGCGTCGCGCACCTCGGGGTTGGCCCGGGCGAGCGGCAGGTCGCGCAGCAGCGCGCCGAGCTTGTAGTTCCGGGTCGCCGGGCCGAGCGAGACACCGTCGACGCGGTACTCCCCATCCTGGACCACGACGTATTCGCTCAGCCGCCCGTCGGCGAGCGGCCGCGCCGAGTCCGGTTCCGCGGCCGCCTCGCCCCACGGACGGCCCTCGGCCAGCCGCGTGGCGATGATCTCGCGCCGGCGTTGCTCGGTGGCCGGGACATCGACGCGCTCCTCGCCCGGATCCCCGGCGACGATCACTCCGTAGGCCTCGGCCGCCCACTCGCGCGTGACCCGGCCGGCGGCCACGTCGTCACACACGGCCTGCGGCTCGCGCTGCACCGGATCGCCGTAGCCGCCGCCGCCGGACCACGCGAACACCCACACGTCGTCCGGTCCGGTAAAGCGGTCGAACGTCTTGGGGCCGACCCAGTCGATCTCCCCTTGCAGCTCCGCCAGCGCGACCGGCATCCGCCCCGTGCGGGCCAGATAGTCGCCCACGCCGGCGCTCTTGACGAGCTGGTAGCGGTTGGTCGAGGTGGGGTAACCGCCGAACAGGCCGGGGCCGGGGACGGCGACCTCGGCCGCCACCGTGACCCAGTTGATCCGCTCGGTCTTGTGCGCCACCACGGCCGCCTCGCAGCCGTTGCCGCCGCGGTAGCGGCCGGCTCCCCCGGAGTTCGGCAGCTCACGGCGCCACAGGTAGAGGACGGGATGGAACAGCTCGTTGTCCTCGACGTTCGGGATCGTCGATTCGAGATCCCAGGCGAAGCCGCCGGTGTCCTGACCGTCGCGCCACGAGAAGGCCGGCAGCGCGGCGCCGACCGGGTCGTTCAGGAACGACGCGTAGGCGTTCCCGCGCTGGTCGAGTCCCGACACGGTGTTGACGGGGTAGCCCATCACGCCCATGCAGCTCATTACCTCGGTGCGCAGCTGCTCGTCGCGGCTCGCGGAGAGCATCTTCGAGATCACCAGTCCCGCCAGCCCGGTGGTGTGGATGAGCACGGTGGCCGGACCCCCCGAGACGGCGGCCGGCCGGCTGGCGCAGTTGAGCAGTCCGGGCTCGACGTCGAACTCGCAGTGGCGCATCGCCCCCTCGAGGGCGAGCATCTGATCGAACAGCATCGTGACCGCGAGCATGGCCAAGATCGCTCCGCTCCACGCCCCGAAGGTGGCGTTCAGGGCGCCGCCCTGCGGCGAGGAACCGGCATTGGAGAAGGCCAGGCGGCCGTCGCGCTTGGTCAGCGTCAGGCGGTTGCGGTAGAGGCCGCGGTCGCCGGGGAGCTTGACCTCGAGCCAGCCCTCTTCAGTCCACGTCCCGTCGGGGATCGTCTCCAGCCGCCGCCCGAAGGCCGCCTCGGAGTCGTCCTGGACGCGACGCATGGTCGCCTTCACGGTGCTCGCCCCGTAGCGCTCGACGAGACGCAGGATCCGCTCGCGGGCCACGTGGCAGCCGGTGATCTGAGAGCGCAGGTCGAGGTTGACCAGCTGCGGCAGGCGGGAGTTGCGGACGTACAGCTCCTCGATGTCACGGCGCAGCTCGCCGCGGTCGACGACCTTCACTGGCGGGAGCACGGGCGCTTCCCAGTAGACGTCCTCGGCCATCGGGTTGAAGCCGCCGGGAGCCGTGCCGCCGACGTCCCACTGATGCAGGATGTTCGCCACCCAGCAGAACAGCCGACCGTCGACGAACACCGGTGCGGCGAGGATCACGTCGGGCTGGTGGGTGGAGCCGATCCAGGGGTCGTTGGTGAGAAACACGTCGCCGTCGTGGATCCCGGGCGACTCCGCGCGGTGCTCGAGCATCCACTTGACCGTGAGCGCGCTCGAGATCGCCAGGTAGAGGTTGTACTTGCCGAAGAACACAAAGCCGGCGTGCTCGTCGAGGATGGCCGGGTTGAAGTCGTGTCCGTAGGCGCAGATCGGCGAGCCGGACGTGCGGATGATCGACTGCCCGTGCTCGATGTTGATGTTCCAAAGGGCGTGGCGCAGGACCTCGTAGGTGACCGGATCGATGTCCTCGTCGGCGTCTTCGTGCAGGACGAGCGAGGGATGGATGTCGAGCACGTCGGGCGGTATGTAGGAGTGGTCTACACCGTCCCAGCGGATCGCCGCGCCTCCGTTTGTCGCGCCGCGCCCGTGGCGCGCCGCGGCCGCGCGTCGGGGCGGTACCCGGGGCCGGCGCGATCGGGCCGCGGTCGGAGCGGTGGTGGGAGCGCGGCCGACGTCGATCACGATGTTCCCCAGGCCGTCGACCCTGGCCGATGACCCGGGCGGCAGCACGACCGTGGTGTCCGGGTAGTCGACGATCGCCGGTCCCGTCATCGCCGTTCCCTCCCCGAGCGCAGAGCCGTCGTAGACGTCGGTGGCGCGGAAGCCGTCGAACTCCCGCCAGTAGACCTCGCGGGTGCCGACCGGCCCCGCCTTCACGGTCGGCGCGGCCGGTGTAGAGGGTGAGCCCACCTTGCCTCGTGCCTGCACCTTGAGCAGCCCGATCTGGGTGCCGGCGCCGACGAACGCCGAGCCGGCGCCGTAGACCTCTTCGTAGCGGACGTGGAACCGGCGGATCAGCCCCTCGGCCGCGTCGGAGTCGAGCTCACCGTCCGGAACCGGAACCTCCAGGTGATGGATCTGGAGCGAGAACTTCATGTCGGCGAGGCGGGTGATCTCGATTTCCCTATCAGAGAACCCCTCATCGCGCAGCTGCGAGCGCGCGCGGTCTTCGAGCCCGTCGAACACCTCGTTGATCCTCGCCACGTCCAGTGGCTCGGGCAACAGTTCCGAGTGCTCGTAGATGTGGAGCACGTCCGAGGAGAGGACGCCGAGCGCCGACCACGTCGAGGCGAGATCGCCGAGTGGCACGACCACCTGCGCGGCGCCCAGCTCCCGCGCGAACTCGACGGCGTGGACCCCGCCCGCGCCCCCGAACGCGTAGACGACGAAGTCGCGCGGGTCGCGCCCCCGCTCGACCGTCATCTGTCGCATGAGGTCGGCCATGTGTGACTCGACGATCCGCAGCGCGCCGTCGGCCGTCTGCAGTGCCGAGAGCCCGACCCGGGTCGCGACCCGCTCGATCGCCGCCTGGGCCGCGTCGCGATCGAGCGGCAGGCCACCGCCGAGGAATGTATCCGGGTTGAGGCGGCCGAGCGCGACGTCGCAGTCGGTCACGGTCGGCTCGGTCCCGCCCCGGCCGTAGGCGACCGGACCGGGCAGCGCCCCGGCGCTGTGGGGCCCGACGCGCAGGCCGCCGTGGTCGTCGGCCCACACCAGCGAGCCGCCCCCGGCCCCGATCGACTCGATGTCCAGACGCGGCATGAAGAACGTGTACTGGTTGATCACCGTCTCCGAGGATCCAGTGGGCTCGCCGTCGATGATCACTCCGACGTCGAACGAGGTGCCGCCCATGTCGCAGGCGATGACGTTGGGATGGCCGAGCCGGGCGCCGAGAACCGCCGCGCCGGTGACCCCGCCGACCGGACCGGACGCGATCGTAAACAGCGGACGCTCCGCGGCGTCGCTCGCCCGGACCACGCCGCCGGCGGCTTGCATGATCAGCAGCGGATGGCGGTAGCCGCGTTCGTGGGTGAGCCGGTCGATGGCCTCGATGTAACGCGACGTGGCCGGGCCGATGAAGGCGTTGACCGCGGCGGCCGCCGTGCGCTCGTATTCGCCCGGCTTGCCGATCAGCTCGTGGGCGCAGCAGACCATCATTCCGGGCGCGATCTCGTTCACCAGCTCCTTCACGCGCAGCTCGTGAGCCGGATTGACGAACCCCCAGAGGAAGCTGATCGCGATCACCTCGACGCCCTCGTCGAGCAGATCCTGGATCGCCGACCGCGCCTCATCCTCGTTGAGTCCCAGCACCACGTCGCCGGCCCAGTCAACCCGCTCGGAAACCTCCTTGATCCGGTGCCGAGGGATGATCGGGTCGGGCTTGCGGTGGCGCGAGACGTGCAGCAGCTGATCGATCGTCAGCCCCGCCGAACGACCCGCAGAGCGCATCATGATCAGCGCGTCGCCGTGCCCGCGGGTCGTGATCAGGCCTGCCTTGGCCCCCCGCATCTGTACGAGGACGTTGGTGCCCACGGTCGTGCCGTGCAACAGCAGCTCGGTCTGGGGGAGGAACTCCTCCAGCGAGAGCTCGAGCCGGGTCGCGACAGCCTCGAGCGCGTCGATGAAGCCCTGATAGAAGTCGGGTGGGGTGGAGGAGACCTTGGCCAGGGTGGTGTTGCCGCGCTCGTCCAGCACCACGCAGTCGGTGAAGGTCCCGCCGATGTCGACGCCGCAGAAGTAGCTCATGGCACCGGGTACCGCTGAGCGCCGACCCCGTCGGCGGCGTCCCAGCCAACGTACATTACTAATAACCTATTCATGCGTTCTATGCACATTAATGATCCGGAACGGATGGCGTCGGGCCCCCACCGCGTAGTCCCGGCTGGCCACTACCGGACCGTGCTCACGATCCTGCTCCTCGGCGGGATCATCTACACCGTCTGCCAGGCGATCCTGCTGCCGACTTTGGGAGTCCTGGCCGACGGGCTGCACACCTCCACCACGGCCGCCACCTGGATTCTCACGGTGTACATCCTGAGTGGCGGCGTCGCGACTCCGATCATCGGGCGGCTCGGCGACATGTACGGAAAGAAGCGAGCGCTGGTGGTCATGCTGGCCACGGTCAACCTCGGGCTCGTACTCTCGGCGGTCGCGGGGGCGCTGCCCCTGATGCTGCTCGGGCGGGCCCTGGCCGGGATCAGCAGCGGGATCTTTCCGCTCAGCTACGGGTTGATCCGAGACGAGTTCCCCTCGGAGCGCGTCGCCAGCGCGCTCGGGATCATCTCGGTCAGCATCGGCGTCGGGACCGGGTTCGGGGTGCTGATCGCCGGCGTGATCGTCGCCCACCTGTCCTACCACTGGCTGTTCTGGATCCCGCTGATGGTGGCCGCTCCAACCTGTCTGGCCGCTTGGTGGTGGATCCCGGAGTCGCCGCTGCGGACCGGCGGCACCGTCGATTGGGCCGGGGCCGGACTGCTCGTGGCGGGGCTCGTGTCGGTACTGCTCGGAATCAGCGAGGCCACGACCTGGGGCTGGGGATCGCCGAAGACCCTACTGCTGCTGGCCGGGGGAATGGCGCTCCTGCTCGTCTGGATCGCTTTCGAACTACGGCTTCGAGAGCCGCTGATCAACATGCGAACGATGGCTCTGCCAGGCGTGTGGCGGACGAACGCCGTGGCCGCGCTCAGCGGGTTCAGCATGTTCGCCGCCTTCGCCGTCATCCCCCGCTTCGTCCAGGAGCCGTCGTCGAGCGGTTACGGGTTCAACGCGTCGATCTCCGGCGCCGGTCTCTATCTGGTGCCGGCGACCTTGACGATGGCGCTGCTCGGCCCGCTGGCCGGACCGATCGAGCGTCGCGTCGGCTCCAAGGCCGCGCTCGGCCTCGGCTGCGCCTTCAGCGCGGCCGGCTTCGTCGTGATCGCGGTCACGCCGACCGCTCGCTTGGACATCTACGCGGGAACCGCGCTGGTCGGGGTCGGGCTCGGCCTGGCTTACGCGGCGATGCCCAACCTGATCATGAGGGCCGTGCCCCAGGAGCAGACGGGGGCGGCAGGCGGGATCAACACGATCGTGCGCGCCGTCGGGGGCGCCGTCGGCGTGCAGATCTGCACGACCTTGATCGATCAGAACCTGGTCCATTCGGCCGTGCCGAGCATGAGCGGCTACACGGTCTCGTTCTGGCTGATGGCGGCGGCCCTGATCATCGCCACGGCGGTGTCGCTGATCATCCCCACCCAGCGGTCGCTGGCGCGGGCGCGCGCTCTGACCACGCCGCCGGCCGCCAACGGGGCTCAGTATGCCGGTCCCGCCTCGCGCTCGCCGTAGGCGGCGGCCCGCTCTCTGAGCGCCGCCTTGGAGACCTTCTCGATCCCGACGAGCGGAAAGCGATCGACGATCTCGACGTGGCGCGGGATCTTGAACGTCGCCAGCTGTCCGCGGCAGAAGTGCCGGAGCTCCTCGCCGGTCAACTCCGTCCCGGGGCGCAGCCGGACGAAGGCGAACGGGACCTCGCCGAGCCGCGGGTGAGGGGCTGGCACCACCGCCGCCTGGAGCACGCTGGGATGGCTTTCCAAATAGCGCTCGATCTCGAACGCGGCCACGTTCTCGCCGCCGGAACGGATGACGTCCTTGGTGCGGCCCAGGAACGACAGGTATCCCGCCTCGTCGATCGAGCCGAGATCGCCGGTCCGGACCCAGCCGTCGGGGGTGAACGGCTGCTGGTCGGGCGCCAGGCCGTAGTAGCCCTTCATCCGGCACCAGCCGGTGACCTGGATCTCGCCCGCCTGGCCGGAGGCGACCTCGTCCCCGGACTCATCGACGATCCGGGCCGCCGTGCCCGGATGGGGCCGCCCGATCCGCTCGATCCTCAGGTCCTGGGAGTCACGGAAGTCGCCGGTGGCGATGTTGGCGGTGATCTCCGTGAGGCCGTATGTGTTCGCGACCTCGACCCCTAGTTCGTCCACCAACCGCCGAGCCGTGGCGGCGTCGAAGCCGCCGACGAAGGCCCGCAACGCAGTCGGCCTGACCGCGCCGGCCAGCAGGTCGCTGATGATCGTGTCGAGGCCCGGCAGGACGGTCACGCGGGTCCGCTCGGCGACCTCCGCGCCCGCCCCGGCGGCCCAGCCTCCGGGCGCCAGCACGAGCGCGGCGCCGGCGGCGAAGGCCGGCATCGCCGTGAACGTCGTGCCGGCGTTGTGGGAGAGCGAGAAGACCCCGAGGAGTCGGTCGCCGGGTTGCAACAGCCAGCGCGAAGCACAGCAGGCGCCGAGCGCCGCCACCGCGCCCTCGCGCAGCTGCACGCCCTTGGGCATGCCGGTGCTCCCGGAGGTGAACTGGATCAGCCCTACTCGCTGCCCGTCGGTCGGCGCCGCCCGATACGGGGCGTCGTAGCGCTCGAGCGACGGCAGCGCCGGGCTGCCGTCGATCGCGAGCGTGGTCTCGGGCGCTTGGCGTGAGTCCACGAGCTCGGTGACGCCCGGAAGCGTGCGGCCGCCGGCCAGCAGGTGGCCGACGTCGGTGGCCTCCATCAGCGCGCCGGCCTCGCGCGCCGTGAGCCGCGGATTGACCGCGACGGTCACCGCGCCCAGCAGGCTCGCGCCGAGCCAGCACTCGAGCCAGGCGAGCGAGTTGTCGGCCCAGATCGCCATGTGCGTCCCGAGCCGGACGCCCGCCCCGGACAGCCGCCGCGCGGTTCGCTGGATTCCGGCGTGCAGCTCGGCGAACGAAATCGCCTGGAGCGCCTCGCCCTCGCCGGCGTCGATCAGCACCGCGAGCTGGTCCGGGAACACGCGGGCCCGCGTCTCGACGACGGCGTAGGTCGTCTTGCTCAGCCAGTTCAGCGCCATCGATTAGTAGACCACTTAGCGGAGTGTGCGGAAGAACTCCCGCACGTCCGCCACCAGCAACTCGGGCTCCTCGGCGGGCGCGAAATGACCACCGGCGGACATCCGCGTCCAGCGGCGCAGGTCGGCGTGGCGCTCGGCGAGCGCGCGCGGGATGAACACGACGTCGGCGGGGAACAGCGCGATCGCCGTCGGCGCCCGCACGTAGGGAAGCTCAGAGGGCTCGACGCGCCAGCCGTCGCCGCGGCTGGCTTGGTAGTAGCGGACCGACCCCGCGATGCTGCTCGTCGCCCAGTAGAGCATCACGGTCGTGAGCAGCTCGTCGCGGCTGAACCGCCTTTCGACGTCCCCGTGACAGTCGCTCCAGTTGCGCCGCCGCTCGATCAGCCACGCCGCCAGCCCGGTCGGCGAATCGGCCAGCGCCATGGCCAGGGTTTGCGGATCGTGGCTGTGGACCGCGACGTGGCTGGTCACGTGGGGTCGAGCGGCGCGCATCCGGTCCCAGTTCTCCTGTTCGTCGGCGGCGAAGTCCTCGCGGCTCAGCGTGCGCCAGTTGACCGTGGGGAGGTTGGCCAGGCTGAGGTGCACGCCGATCACCGCTTCCGGCGCCAGATGCCCGAGATGCGCGCTGACGAGCGCGCCCCAGTCCCCGCCCTGGGCCGCGAACCGCTCGTAGCCGAGCGCGTCGCGCATCAGCTTCACCCACAGTCGCGCCGTCTCCAGCACCCCGACCGGGCGGGGGAGCGGCGTCGAGAGTCCGAAGCCGGGCAGCGACGGAACCACGACGTCGAACGCGTCGGCCGGATCCCCGCCGTGGGCCTCGGGATCGCTCAGCGGTCCGATCACCTTGTGGAAATCCCAGAACGTCCACGGCCACCCGTGCGTGAGGACGAGCGGCAGCGGCCTCGGGCCGCGCCCGCGGACGTGGATGAAGTGAACCGGAACGCCGTCGACGGCCACGCGGAAATGGGGCAGCGCATTGATCCGGTCCTCCTGCGCCCGCCAGTCGAAGCCGTCCCGCCAGTAGTCGACGAGCTCGCGCAGCCAGGCGACCGGGACGCCGGGCGTCCAGTCGTCCTCGCCGATCACCGGCGGCCAGCTCGTCGCCGCCAGCCGCGCCCGCAGGCCCTCGAGCTCGGCGTCGGAGACAGACACCCGTGGTTGTTCCATCGCGTCGCTCACGCTACTGCTGCACCGCGCCGCCGTCGAGAATCAGCGATTGGCCGCTGATCGCGGCGGCCTCCTCGCTGGCGAAGTAGGCCACCGCCGCGGCGACCTCGGAGGGTTCGACGAACCGACCGAGCGGCGCCGATAGAGCGGCCACGAGTTCCGCCCGGGCCTGCTCCTCGGTTCGCCCGGTGGCGACGATCTTGGCGATGCTGTTGTCGGTCATGGCCGAGTCGATCACGGCGGGGCAGATGCTATTCGCTGTCACGCCGTTGCCCTCGGCTTCGACCGCCACCGAGCGGATGAAGCCGACCAGGCCGGCCTTAGATGCCGCGTAAGCGCTGCCGTAGCGAATTCCGTGGTGGCTGGCCGAGGAGGCGATCGCGATGATCCGTCCCCAGCCGCGTTCGCACATGCCGGGCAGCACCGCGCGCACCGCGAGGAACACGCCGATGATGTTGACATCGAGGATGTGGCGGAAGGTGTCGACGGGGAAGCGGGCGATCGGGCCCGGCTCGGCCACCCCGGCCGCGGCGACCAGGATGTCGATCGGCTCCCGGACCAGCTCCCACGCATCGGCGTCGGTGACGTCGAGTCTCAGCGTCCGCGAGCCGGGGACCTCGGCTTCGGCACGAGCCAGGGCGGCCTGATCCCGTCCCGCGATGATCACCTGAGCGCCGCCCTCGGCCAAGCGGCGCGCGCACACGAGGCCGACGCCCTTGTTGCCGCCGGTGACCAGCGCGATCCTCATCTCCGCAGTCTCCCCAGCTCGAGGTCGAGCTGACGGGCGGCCAGTCGCTCGATCATCGCCGGATCGTCCGCGTCGCCCTCGCCGGTACCGAGGACGGCGCTGATCTCGCGCTCGAGCTCGTCGTCGCGGCGCCACTGCACGCGTGGAGCGAGGTTACGCAGGATCTCGGCCGCGGCCTGGAGCTGCGCGCGAGCGTACGGATCCGTGCCGGGATCGACCACGACCGCGCCGACCTCCTCGGCCAGCCGATCCAGCAACCGTTCCAGCGGGATCCTGATCACGCAATACCAACCAATCGTTTGGTCGAGTTTCGCGGTAGGCTAACGCCGGCGCCCGTGCCACGTATGCCATGAGCGAAACCACCGCCGGCTTTTATCCCCACAGCTACTTCCACCTTGGGCTCGTCGTGCCTGACATCGAAGCGGCCATGGCGCAGCTGGGGCCCGCGCTCGGTTTGACCTTCAACCCGACGCACGTCAGCGTCTATGGCGAGGACACGATCACGGTCACCTACGCGCGCGAGGGACCGCCCTTCCTGGAGTTCATCCAAGGTGAGCCGGGCAGCAAGTGGAACACGAGCGCCGGCCCGCGACCCGATCACGTCGGCTATTTCTCGCACGATCTCGACGGCGATGCCGCGGCGCTCGAGGCCGCCGGGCTGCCCGTGGACATCGACGGCCGCCAGTACGGGAGACCGTTCACCTATCACCGCGCCGCCGACGCCGGACTGCGCTTGGAGCTGGTCGCCGAGGAGTTCCGCGAGACCCTGATGGCGATGATCCTGGGCTAAGGGCCAGCTCGCCGGTGGGTCGACTCGGGCTCACGACGGGGGCTCCCGAAGGCCGAGTTCCTCGGCCAGGTACTTCATCAGGTACAGCGACTGATGGCTCATGGCGGCGAGCCGGAGGTCGTCGGAGCGGCCCTCGGCGAACGCTCGGCAGCCGCGGAAAAAATGCGCGAGCGCGCGCACGTAGGCGAGAACGGTCCAGAAGTGGAACACATCCGCGCGGACCTCGAGGCCGGTCAGCGCCGCGTAGTGGCGGAGAAACTCCTCCTGCCTGAGCAGCTGGGAGAACAGCGGCGAGCGGCCGCGGTATAGACGCAGCGCGCCGTAGGCGATATCGAACACCGGATCTCCCACGTGAGCGAGCTCCCAGTCGAAGATCGCGTTGATGCGGTTGTGCTCGTCGAGCATGAAATTCCCGATCCGGTAATCCCCGTGTACGAGGCATACCCGGCCCGAGGTGCAAACGTTGCCGCGCAGCCAGCGAAACGCCGCCCGCATCAGCGCGACGTCTTCGAAGGCGGACTGCTCGTACATCCGCTCCGACGTCGCGATCGCCTCCTCGGCGGCGTGATCCGATGTATCGGGGACGCCCAGGAAATCGAGTCCGGCCTGGGCGACGTCGATCGAGTGCACGCGGGCGAGGATCTCGACGAACTCCAGTCCGAGACGCCCCCGAGCCTCGGGCGAGCGGAACACCTCCCAGTCCCTCGCGGCCCACGGGACCGGGACCGTGCCCTCGACGCGCCGCATCGCGTAGAAGCGCCGCCCCAGGATCGCCGGATCGTCCTCCAGCCACAGCACCTCCGGGACGGGCACGGCCGAGTGCTCACGGACGGCTTCAAGCACGCGATAGTCGCGGCCGGCGTCATAGCGCTCGAGCGTGCCCTGGGCCGGCTCCCGCCGGATCGCGATTCCGAGCGATCGCGACGGCGCGCCGGCGACCGCGACGGATGCCGTCAGCGTGTAGGTCTCCCAGCTGAAGCCCTCGGCGTGTCGGGTGAAGTCCTCGATCGACACTGCGTCCGCGCCCAACCGCCCCGCCAGCCACGCGGACAGGCCGGCGATCAACTGATCGGTGTCCCGCACCGCGGCCGGGGCGGGGGTCACGGCCGGTTCGCGGGCGTTCATCAGATCCCCTTCCCGGTGATCGCTCGCGCCTCGGGGAGGATCTCCTCGGAAAACCACTGCACGCGCTCGAGGTAATCCTGAAGGCTGCGCGTCGGCGGCGGCGAGCCGGGGAGGTCGTTCTGAAACACGCCCGTGCCGAGCAGCGTGGAGGCGTCGGTGATCGTCGCCCCGAGCTCGGCCACCTGGCGGATCTCCTCCAGGACCGGCTCCTTCTCCAGCATGATCCTCGGCTGCTCGATCACCAGGTGGGTGACCGGGTCGCGCTTGCCCTCGAACAGGGGCAGCGACAGTTCGATCCGGCGGCGGCGCTGCTGGTACTCCGGCTGCGCGCGCACGTGCGCGAGCGCCTGCGGCAGCTGCGCCCGCGGAGTCGCATAGGTGATCCACCCCTCCCCGATTCGCGCCACCCGACGCAGCGCGGAGTTGGCGAAACCGCCGTGCCAGATCGGGATCGGGTCCCGCGCCGGCCGAGGATCGAACACGACGTCCTGGACGTCGACGAAGCGCCCGTGGAAGTCGGGCTCACCCCGCCAGAGAGCGAGCATCGCCTCGAGATATTCATCGGTGCGCGGCCCGCGCTCCGCGAAGGGCACCCCGAGCTGCTGGAACTCCCACCGGTTGTAGCCGACCAACGCAAGCAGCACGAGCCGGCCGGCCGAGAGGAAGTCGAGCGTCGCCAGCGCCTTGGCCATGTCGAGCGGGTTGTGGTACGGGAGGACGACGAGGCAGACGAGCTCGATCGTCTTCGTGACGCCCGCCAGGAAGCCGATCGAGGTCATCGAGTGCGCCCAGCGCGAACCCATCTCGGGCGCGGACTGCCGGCTCATCAGCACGTGCTCGGACACGTACAGGTAGTCGATCCCGCCGCGCTCCAACGCGCGCGCCGCTTCCGCGATCTCGTCGGGGGTCGCGCGCTCCCACCAATGCCGGCCGAGGCCAGGGTAGAGGTCGAGGCCGGGGACGTCCGCCGTGAAGCGCATCGCCGCTCAGACGGCCGCCCCGGCGGCCCGGCCGGTGGTGAAGGCGTAAGGCATGAGCAGCGGCGCGATCGCGTCGCCGACCACGTGGGTCTCGATTCCCTCCGCCGCCAGCTCATTGCCGAGCGCCGTCTGGGGGGTGAAGCCCGTCATCAGCACCAGCAGGTCGGACTCGACCTCGGTCTCTCGATCGGTATCGACGTTGCGCAGCGTCACCGACCTCGGCGTCACGCGCTCGACCGACGTGCGGGTCTCGAGACGAAAGCCACCGTAGCGTCCCAGTCGCTCAGCCACTGCGTCGCGCTGGAAGGAGCGCACCAGGTCGGGGGCCAGGGAAGCGAAGCTGGTCGCGAGCACGACCTCGGCGCCGGCCGCGAGCAGTTTCTCGGCGGAACCTACGGCCTGGTAGTTGCCGAGGTCGTCGAACACGACGGCCCGCGCTGGTCGCGGGACGGTTTCCTCCGGCTGCCCGAGCACCTCGAGCGGGGTGACGACGTTCGGCTGGTCGAGGCCCTCGACGTGGAGCGCCGGGCGCAGGCGCTGGACCCCGTCGCGGCGCGGGAGCGATCCGGTGGCGACGATCACCGCGTCCGCGTTGATGGCCCGAACCGTGTCGCCGTCAACGCGGGAGCCGAGCTCCCGTTCGACGCCGAGGCGCGCGAGTTCCTCCCACAGCCAGTCGCAGATCAGTCCGATGTCGTCCCGGTAGGGCGCCCGGCGCGAGAAGCGCACGAGCCCGCCCGGAGCGTCGGCAGCCTCGTGGACGACGACCCGGTGGCCGCGGAGCGCCGCCGTGCGGGCCGCCTCGAGCCCCGCCGGACCCGCTCCGACGACGAGGACCGTCCGCGCGACGGAGACGCGCTCGAGCGGGCGCTCGTCGAGTTCGTGGCCCGCCCCGGGATTGACCGTGCAACCGGTCACGCCGGCCGCCCCGCCGCTGGCCATCCGGTGTCCGACGCAGCCCTCGTTGCAACCGATGCAGGGCCGCACGTCGCGCTCGTTTCCGGCCCAGCTCTTGGCCGGGAGCTCCGGGTCGGCGAGCATCGCCCGGACGAGCGAGACCATGTCGGCGGTGCCGTCCTGGAGGATCGCCTCCGCCTCGGCCATCGTCATCACTCGCCCGGTCACGATCGTCGGCACGCCGGCCCCGCTCGCCACCGGCCCGCTGGTCGGCAGCTCGTAGCCGTGCGGCTCGTGCATGGCCCCGATCAGCTTGCCGAAGTTGTGATAGCCGCCCATCGAGACGCTGATGAAATCGACCAGGCCGTCCTGTTCGAGCAGCTGGCGGATACGGATGGCCTCGTCCGGCTCGATTCCTCCCGCCACCCCCTCGCTGCCGACGATGCGGATTCCGAGCGCGAACGGCGGAGTGGTGACGCTCCGGATCGCGGCCAGCGTCTCGCGGGCGAACCGCACGCGGTTCTCGACCGGGCCGCCGTAGTCATCCTCGCGGCGGTTGGTCAGGGGGGAGAGAAACGAGGAGACGAGGTAAGTGTGCGCGCCGTGCACCTCGACGCCGTCCAGCCCCGCCCGTTGCGCCCGCCTGGCCGCGGCGGCAAATCCCTCGACCACCTCGTCGATCATCGCCTTGGTCATCGCCTGAGTCGTGCGCCCGTTGACCGGGTCGGCGATCGCCGAAGCCGCCCACGCCGCGCTGCCGTCGGGCGGCGGCGCCTGCGCTCCTCCGTGCCACAGCTGAGGCAATACGCGCGTGTCCTCGAGCGCGTGCAGCCGCACCGCGAGCTCGGCCCAGCCGGGCAGGATCTCGTCGTCCATCGCCCACAGGGGCCCCGGGGAGCTCCAATGTACGCCGCAGGTTTCGGTGAACACCGAGCCGGCACCGCCTCGCGCCCGCGCCTCGTGATAAGCGATCAACCGCTCGGTCACCTTGCCGCCGACGCCGTAGCCGGTGCCGTGGGCGGCGCGCGTGATCCGGTTGCGAAACCGCACGCCGCCGATCTCGATCGGCGCCGCGCAGAGCGGATAACGGTCGGGGGCGGGCGAGTTCACGAGAGCGTCAGGGGTAGGCGGGCCAGGCGCCTGAGCATCGCGCTGCCGCCCCACTCCGGGCAGTCGTCGCCGAGCTCGAGCGCCGGGTATCGCTCGGTGAGCGCCCTCAGGGTGACGTGCGCCTCGAGGCGGGCGAGCGCGGCCCCCAGGCAGAAGTGCGGGCCGAGCCCGAAGGCGACGTTCTGCCGCGCCTGCGCCCGCGCTACGTCGAGCACGTCGGGTTCGGGAAAGATGGCCGGATCGCGGTTCGCCGCCGCGAGCACGAGCAGGACCGTCGTGTCGGGCGCGATCACCGTCCCGCCGAGATCGATCTCGGTCAGCGCCAGCCGGCTCACGAACTGCGCCGGCGAGACGTGGCGCAGGAGCTCCTCGACCGCGTTGGCGTGCAGCGAGGGGTCCGCGACGAGCGCGCGCCACTGGTCGGGGGCCCGCAACAACTCGAGCAGGCCGACGCCGATCAGCGTCGTCGTCGTCTCGTGGCCGGCGAACAGCAGCTGCACGAACAGCGCGGTCAGCTCCTCTTCGCTGACCCGCTCATCTTGCTCGGCTCCGATCAGCATCGAGATCAGGTCGGTGGCTTTCGGGTGCCGGCGGTGCTCACGCAGCATCGCGGCGACGTAGGCGCGGAATTCATCCAGCGCATCGCTCGCCGCCAGCATCGGCCCCGCCTCGGTCGAGGCGTTGGCGGCGCCGAGCTTGACCGACCAGCCGTGGATCAGCTCGCGGTCGCTCGGCGGCACGCCGAGCAGGTCAGCCACCACCATCAGCGGAATTCGGTAGGCCAGCACCATCCCATCGGGGCTGGGAGCCTCCGCCAACTCGTCGAGGACCTCGTCGACGTAGCCCCGAGTCGCCGTCTCGAGCTCCGCGATCCGCCGCGCGGTGAAGGCCCGATTGGCCAGCCCGCGCAGGCGCGCGTGATCGCGTCCGTCGTTGCGACTGGGAAAGTGCGCCTCGAACGCGCTGACCTCATCGAAGGCGTCGCGGGCGCTTCCGGTAAGCAGCGCTCGCGCCGCCACATGGCGGCTGCCCTCGACGAGCGCGCGATTGCTCAGGCGGGCGCTGTCGCGCAGCCCAGCGCGCACGTCGTCGTAGCCGGTCACGAGCACCACGGGTCCGAGCTCGAACGCCGGTCCGCTCTCGCGCGCCTGCCGGTAAAGGGTCGCCGGATCGGCTAGCGCCGCCGGTTCGCCGGCCAACAGCGCGCCGAGACGGTCCTCGAGTGGCGCAGTCGCCGGCATCAGTATGCTTGCCGCCGATACCGTATATGCGCATGATTGCACTGTTTCCGGCTAGTGGGCCACTAAAGGCGTGAGGACCAGGCGATGAGAGCGGTGATCACTGGCGCCGCCAGCGGCATCGGCAAGGCCGTCGCCGCCAGGCTCCGGGCCGGCGGGGACCCTCTGGAGTTGCTGCTGGTGGATCGCGAGGCGGTGGCCCTGGACGGCGTGGCCAGCCAGCTCGACGCCGTCCCGCTCGTCGTCGACCTCGCCCGGCCCGACGCCGGCGAGCTGGTCGCCGACGCGGCACGCCGGCACCTCGGAGGGCTCGACGCGGTGATCAGCAACGCGGGCATCGCCGTCACCGGCGCCCTGGCCGAGCTGTCGCTGGAAGATTGGGAGCGCACGTTCGCCGTGAACGTCCGGGCGACCTGGCTGCTCGCCAAGGCCACGTATCCACTGCTGCGCGACGGCGGCGGAGCGCTGGTCGCCACCGCCTCGATCGCCGCCCGCGATCCGTCGCCCCCGATCGGCGCCTACTCGCCGAGCAAGGCGGCGCTCGTGATGCTCATCCGGCAGCTCGCCTACGAGTGGGGTCCCGACGGAATCCGCTGTAACTGCGTCTCGCCCGGCCCGACCCATACCGGAATGACCGACGCCACCTACTCGGATCCCGCCCGGCGCGCCGAACGCGCCGGCCACCTGCCGCTGCGCCGGGTTGGGGATCCGGACGACATCGCCGCCGTGATCGCTTTCCTCGCCGGGCCGGAGGCGGCGTTCGTCACTGGCGTCGACGTGCTCGTCGACGGTGGGTTGGGGACGTCGTTGCTGCCAGCGGTCCGCGGGCTCAGTCCACCGTAGTAGTAGTGGTCACGGCGGTGTTTGGGAGTCTTCCGGCGGTGGCGGGTGGCGGGTGGCGCCGGGGGCGTGCGTCGAGCGCTTCCGTGCGGGCTGTCGCGTCGTGGGGCGCCGTTTGCTTGGGAGGGGGTGGCTGGGGGCGGTCGCCGCGTGGGTGGGTGTCGTGGCCGGCGGCTCGGCGCCCCATCCCCGGGCGGGTTATCAAGAACCTACAATTTCTGAGAGGCGTTCCGACCTCGAAAGAGCGTCGTTGCAGGTAGATGCCCGGACTGATTGTCAGCAGTCTGACAATCTTGTACTGTGGGGGACGAGGGCGTTGGGGATCTGTCAGACGTAGGCAGACGGATCCCCCACGGCCCTCAAATCTGAGGGTTTTGTCGGGATCGGCGCCTATCACAAAAGTACAAAGCCGCCGGGCCACACCCGCCGGCGCCGCTGTGGTCGGCGCCGACCCGCCGACGAGCCCCACGGCAGCGCCGAAACCGACGGTCCGCGTCCCCTTCCTCAGCACCCCCCGCGTTCCGACACGCGGGCGCCACCGTGGTGCGAAGCCGGGGGAGGCGGCGGCGCGAGTGCCCAGTGAGATCGTCGGCCCGGGCGCCACTTCATCATCGCCGACCACTGACTCCGGAAGAACGGAATCACTCGTCTAGCTGGCGGGGTTCGCGAGCGCCTTGCCGCTCCTACTCGCTCTGCCCCTCCCCGCCCGGTCGGCCTCGCCAGCCGCGAACATTGTCAATTCCCCGCCACCCCTCGGAGGAAAATCGCCATCGTTCGCGCGAAGGAGACCAGTTCGGCCCTTTTGCGTCAGGCTCGGGGCGGGTGGGCCTCGTAGTAGGCGCGGTAGCTATCGAGCGCTTCGGGAATAGAAGCGGCGTACGGCTGCTCGTAGGTGAGGTTGCGCATCACGTCGCCGAACTTCTCGACGTAGTCCTGCGGCCGCAGGTAGTAGAACACGGACAGCATCCGGTCGGCGAACCGCCACCGGCCGTCGCGCCGATACTGGTCGTCGTAGCGCAGCGCGGTCAGCCACACCTCGCCGTTGCGGATCAGCTCGGCGTGGGAGGAGACCGTGCCCTTGGCGTGGTCCGGGTCGTCCGGGTCGAGCTCGACCAAGTGCTGGTGGACGATGTGGTTGGCTGGCCCGAGGACCGACCAGCGATCGTGGAACTGGTCGACGACGGCCTGACGCCCCTGCGCACCCATCTTTCCCTCCCGGGAGCTGAAGCCACCGTCCTCGGTGAAGCAGTCGGCGACGCCGTCCATGTCGCGATCGTCGATCCGGAAGCCGTAGCGAGCGACCAGGTTCCGGATCTCGGCTTCGTCCTCGAGCATCTGGATCCGCCGTTCGAGGCTGAGCTCACTCATGGTTCCCACTCCTTTGCTGTCGCATCGATGGTGTTCCGGCGGCCGGACCCGGCAAGCTTTCAGGCCCGCGCCGGTACCTCGGCACCCAGCCGAGGGAAGGTGTCCAGCGCGTTGGCGCCCAGGATGCGGTCGCGCATCGCATCCGGGCTGCCCGCGAGCGACTCGATCCCTCCGCCCGCGAACGGCACGTCGGAGCCCCAGATCAGCGCGCGCTCGCCGAGCATGGCGGCGATCGTCCACGTGCCCGGGTCGCGCTCGACGGCGCCGTCGACGACGAAGCGGACCTGGTCGGAGACGACCTCGAACGGTGTCCGGGTCAGCCACGGCACCTCGACCCGCAGGCCTCGGTACTCCGCGTCAGCGCGCCACACCACCGGCGGGACCCAGCTGAAGCCGAAGCCGGCGAACACGACGCGCAGCGGCGAGAAGCGGTCGAGCGTCCCGTCGAAAACGAGGCTCTGCATGTTGCTCATCGCCACCTGGGGCAGCAGGCAGAAGATGTCCTCCGGCGTCCGGGGACCGACTCCGCCCAGCCGGGCCGGCCCGACGACGTTCCCCTCCGGCCCGCCGGGGTGGACGATCACCGCCAGGTCGTGCTCGCAGGCCGCCTCGTAGATCGGGTGATAGTGACGCTGTCCGAGGTTGACCGCGATCGGGCTCAGGCAGACGGCCACCGCCGCCGGGTGCGAACCGATCCGCCGGATCTCCGCGGCTGCCGCCAGCCCGTCGTGCGAGGGCACGCAGATGGCGAAGCGGAAGCGGGGATCGGCCGGCAGCCAGCTCGAGATCACGAAGTCGTTGACCGCGCCGGCGAACACCATGGCCATCCGGTGGCCGAGCCATCCGGAGCTGACCAGCGGCTGCGACGGGATCAGCACGGCGTGGGTCAACCGCTCATCGAGCGCCGCAGCCGCCGCGCGGGGATCGGTCCCGCCCTGATCGCCGCCGGCCTCGAGCTCGACGCCCGGGTGGGGACCGTGCCGGGGCATCTGGAACTCACTCGTGTCGAGCCGCTCGTGCCAGCCTGAGCTCATGAACGGAGCGAGATCGTCGAGCGACGCGACGAGCACGTGATGCTCGCAGTCGACGAACGCCATCAGTCAGCGCGTCCACGCATGATCACGTACACCTGCTCATCCTCCACCTCGACCGGGTAGGTGACGAGCCGCTTGTTGGTCACGCGACCGTAGCTCCGCCCACTGTCCAGCTCGAACTCCCACCGGTGCCAGGGACAGGCGACGACGGGCGTCTGTTCGCTGTACTCGTAGTCGAACGGCGCCGAGGCCACCATCGTTCCCGACACCCGGCCGGCGCAGATCGCCGCGCCCTGGTGCGGGCAGCGGTTGCGCACCGCGAACAGGCCCCGCCGCGTGCGCACCACGCCGACCGGTCGGCCGGCGATCTCGAACACGCGGAACGCGTCGAACGGAAAGTCCTCGACCTCGCCCACGCGATGACGGACCGGCGCGCGGGTCGCGCTCACAGGCCGAGCCGCTTCCCGAAGCAGGCGATCGCGTTGTCCTGCGCGATCGGTTTGCGCATCCGCTCGGGCAGTCGCGAGCCGAGGATCTGTCGCGGGTCGTCCTGGTCCCAGTGGGGGTAGTCGGAGCTGAACATCACGGTCTCCTCCGCGTGCATCAGCTCGAGGATGTCCCACAGCTGCTGGAGCGCGGGTGGTTCGTCGAGGGGCTGGCTGGTGAACCGCACGTTGCGCCGCACCGTGTCGCTGGGGGCCATCGACAGTCCGGCCAGCTCGCGGTCACCCAGCTCCCAGGCTCGATCCATCCGCCACATCATCGGCAGCGCCCAGGTGACGCCGTACTCCGAGAGCACGAGCATCAGCTCCGGGAACCGTTCGAACGCCCCTCCGAAGATCATGCTGGTGAGCAGCGACTGGCCGGGCTGGAGCAGCAGCCCGTGGCGCTCCGGATACGTCTGCGGCAGTCCGCCGGCGACGCGGGGTCCGTCGTACAGGTTCCCCTCGGCTCCCGTCGGATGCAGCACGAGCGGCAGGCCGTAGTGGACGGCCGCCTCGTACAGCGGATCGTAGATGTGGCTCCCGAACGAGATCGCTCCGGCGGGCACGAAGATGCCGCACACCCTGACGTCATCGGCCCACCGCTCCACCTCGGCGACCGCCGCGCGCATGTCGTACGGGGAGACCGATACGCACAGCCGGTAGCGCGTATCCAGCTCGACCCATTCCTCCATGAAGTAGCGGTTGAAGGCGGAGATGAACTCGTTGCCGGTGGCTTCGTCCCCCCACGGGATGGCCAGGCCGGACTGGATCGGGATCAGCACCGCGGCCGCGATCTCGTAAGGGTTCATCCACTGTTCCAGGCAGAAGGCGGCATCCGAGCCGGGCGGTCCGCCCCTCGGCGGCCGGGCGTCGAGCCGCAGCCCAGTGGTCGGATGGGGGATGCGGTTGGGGTCGCGCGCGAACACCTGAACCTTCTCGCCGAACGCGCGCCGGGCGGCCCGGTGGGACATGTGCCGGCGCAGCCCGCCGATGTCTCCGATCAGCGGGTGCACGTCGCAGTCGACGATCGCGTAACCCTTCTCGGCCTCCAGCGCGGTGGCGTCGGTGACGGTGGCGCCCGACATCAGACCGCGCCCCCCACCGGAGCCTCCCGAGGCGCCAGGATCACTCCGTCGGCCAGCAGCTGCTCGATCTCGACTTCGCCGTAGCCGATCTCGGCCAGCACCTCGGCGCTGTGCTGCCCCAGCAACGGTGGTGGCCCGGCGATCGCACCCGGCGTCTCGTTCATCACGATGGCCGGCTGGAGCGCGGGGATCTCGCCCACCGTCGGGTGCGTAATGCTCGTCACCAGCCCGGTGTGCTCGACCTGCTCTTGGCTCACGGCCTCGGACACCGAGTGCACCGGACCAAACAGGGCCCGAGCTTCGTGGAAGCGATCGCGCCACTCCGCGGTCGTCTTGGTCACGAAGATCGGATTGAGGATCTCGTTGAGCTCCTGTCGGTGCTCGACGCGGTTGGGGTTATCGGTGAACCGGGGATCGTCCATCAGGTCCATCCGGTCGATCGCCTCGCAGAACCGATCCCACGCCGTGCCGGCGCCCCACACGCCCGCCACCGCCCATCCGTCGGCGGTCTTGAAGGCCTGGTACGGGGCCACCACGCTGTGCTCGCTGCCGTGTCGCGACGGCTCCTCAGCACCGAACCACCACGAGGCCAGGCGTGTCGTGAGCGACGAGACGAGGGCGTTCAGCATCGAAATGTCGATGCGCTGGCCGACGCCCGTCCGCTCGCGGGCCAGCAGCCCTAGCATCGCCGCCTGCATACCGGTCATCGCGCCGGCGTAGTCCGCGATCGGGACCCCGACGAGCAGCGGGCCGCCGTCGTGCTCGCCGGTCACAGACATCACGCCCGACATGGCTTGGATCACGGGATCGGTACCGGGATCCTCAGCCCACGGTCCGCTCGGCCCGAAGGCGGACAGCGAGATGTAGATGAGCCGGGGGTTCGTCTCGCGCAGGGAGTCGTAGCCGATGCCGATCTGATCGGTGACGCCGGGGCGGTAGTTCTCGATCAGCACGTCGGCGGTCTGGGCCAGTCGCCTGACCGCCTCGAGCCCGGCGTCGGTCCGCATGTCGATGGCCAGGCTGCGCTTGCCGCGGTTCCAAATCAGGAACAGCCCGCTCTCGCCGCCCGTGAACGCGGTTCCCGTGCGCCGGGACTGATCTCCGTGCGGCACCGACTCGATCTTGATCACGTCGGCGCCGAAGTCCGACAGCATCTGGGTGGCAAACGGCCCGGTCATGTGGCGGGTCAGGTCGAGGACCTTGACCCCGTCAAGCGGCTTCATCGCGCTCCTCTCGCAAATGCGTCCCGCAGCGTCGGATTGAGTGAATTCATTATAATCAATTCGCCATCCGATGCAAACCCGGTGGGTCGACATGGTGACGCGGACCGCGGAGCAGCCGGGCCGGCCCCTGGCCGACGAGCGTCCGGCCACCCTCGACGTCGACCACCTGGCCGGTCGTCCAACTCGAAGCGTCGGAGAGCAGGAAGCAGATCGCGGCGGCGATGTCGTCGGGCTGTCCGAGACGTCCCAGCGGCAGCAGATCGGACTCGGCCTCGGTCTGTCCGTCATCCCACAGCACGCGCGACATCTCGGTGACGATCAGCCCGGGTGCGACGGCGTTGACCCTGATCCCGCGCGGGCCGAGCTCGTAGGCGAGGTTGCGCACCAGCAGCTCGAGGGCGGCCTTGCTGGCGCAGTAAGGGGCCACCTCGGGGTGGATCGTGCGGGCGCCGATCGTAGACACGGCCACGATCGCCGCGCCCTTTCCCATTCCCGCCGCCACCGCCGCCTGGGCCAGCTCCACCGTCGGCCACGTGTTACGGATCATCGTCAACGAGAAGGCATCGAAGTCCACTTCGAGTAGCGGACCGAAGCTGGCGCTGAGTCCCACGGTGTTAACGACCAGGTCGACCCTCCCGTACTTCCCCACGGCGGCGTCGATCAGCGCCTTTGCCCCTCCTGCCCGAGCGACGTTGCCGGCCGCCACGTGGACCTCGGCGCCCTCGGCTCGCAACGGCTTGGCGGCCTCGTCGAGCTCTCCCTCGTCACGCGAGTTGATCACGACGGCGGCGCCCCCCCGCGCGAGCCGCTCGGCCGTGGCCCGGCCGATTCCCTTCGACGAGCCGGTCACGACGGCGACACGGCCGGAAAACTCTTGTTCGAGACGCGCCATCCAATCTATTATAATGATTGGAAGTGTTAGGCGTTAGGCGACGGAGCGTTGACCCGGCGGCGCGGGCGTCACTCCCAGTGGACGAGCTCGCTCATCAGGCCGGGGTAGCGCGCCTCGAAGAAAGCGGCCAGCTTGGCCATGTGGTCGTGCATCAGCCGCTCGGCGGTGGCCGCGTCGCGCGCGATCATCGCCTCGGCGATCGCGCCGTGCGTCTCGCGCACATGGTCCCGGTTCTCGGGAGGGAACACATAGCCGGACACCCGGTCGGTATAGATGTCCTTGAGCGCCCCGGCGAGGACGTTGAGGAGCGGATTGCCGCTCATGCCGCAGACCATCGAGTGGAAGGTGTGCGTGACCTCCAGCCAGCGGCGGTCCTCGAGATCGATGCGGTGCTCGGCAACGTTGGCGAGCAGGGCATCGTTGAGTTCGGGATCGTGCCGCTCGGCGGCCATACGGGCCATCACCGGTTCGATCACCAGTCGGGCCTCGATGACGTCCCCCAGCGTGACGCGCATCACCTGGAAGAACAGCGTCGCCATCCGACCGAAATCCCGCGAGCTGACCGGCGCCACCGACGGGCCCCCGCCGGGCCCCGGCTTGATCGTGATCAGCCCCTGGGTTTCCAGGATCCGCAAGGCCTCCCGCAGCGAGGCCCGGCTGATGCCGAAGCGCTCGACCATCCGCGACTCGGGCGCCAGTCCGTCGCCCGGCTCGCGCCCGCTCTCGACGATGTCGGCGACGATCATCCGGGCCACCCGCGAGGCCACCTTCTCGCCGCGGGGCACCGGTGTCGCGGCCGGCGGGCCGGCCGGCGCCGCGCTGATGCGGGTGTCGCTCACGCCCCGAGCCTAGCGCGGTAGCCAGCTACCGTTATAAATGTAATAATGGTCATCATGAATTCATCGGAGGCTGACGTGACTGATTCAAGCGGCGGTGGGCTCCGCGCACGGGCCCAGGGCGCTCGCTCCTCTGAGTTCGGCGAGGCGCTGCGCGCCGTCGATCCGGACCTGCTGCGCTGGGCCGACGACTTCATCTTCGGCGATGTCTGGACCCGTCCGGGGATCTCCTTCGAGGACCGGATGCTGGTGGCGATCGTGTCGCTCGCGTCCTGCGGGCAGCTGCAGCAACTGCGCAACTACCTGCACGGCGCGCTCCAGGCCGGGATTGATCCGGACCGGATCGGGGAAGCCCTGAAGATGCTCGTCGTGTACGTCGGCTTTCCCACCGCGATTGCGGCCCTCGACCTTTACCGGGGGGTTCGCGCCAGGTACCAGCCGGCACCATGACGATCGAGCCCGTAGCCCTGGAGCCGGACTTTGCCCACCGGATCGCCCATGCGGCGGGTCGCGGCGTCGACGTCCGCGACGTCTCGGTGATGTCGGGCGGCCATTCGGGCCTCACGCACATCGTCACCCTCGAGGGTCTCCCCGATCACGAGGCGGTGGTGATCAAGTCGACCCCGCCCGGTCGCCCCGCGCGCGGCCGCCACGACGTGCTGCGCCAGGCGCGGGTAATCCGCGCGCTGGAGCCGGTCGCGGACGTCCCGGTGCCCGAGCTGTGCTTCGAGGAAGCCGCCCCGCCACCGTTTTTCGCCACCGCCCGCGTTCCCGGCGTGGCCGTCGACCCGGTGATCGCCGAGGACGAGTCGGCGTTCGACCCCGAGCTGGTCGCGGCGAGGTGGGACGCCGCCATCGAGATCCTCGCCGCCCTGCACCACGTGGCCCCCGAAGAGCTCCCGCTCGGAGCGGAGACCGCGCGTGAGCCCGGCGAGGAGCTCGAACTGTGGTGCCAGACCATGGCCGCGGCCCGGATGGAGTCCGATCCGGGTTTCGCCCGCCTGCGCGACGCGATGCTCGCCGACGTCCCCGCCGCCGAGCGCGTGGCGTTGATCCACGGCGACTACCGCCTCGGGAACATGCTGTTCGAGGGAGCGGTGCCTCGGGCGGTGATCGACTGGGAGATCTGGGCGCTCAGCGACCCGCTGGTCGACGTCGGCTGGTTCGTCCAGTTCACCGACGACGAGAACTTCCCGGGTTACGGCCAGCCCGTACCCGGCACCCCGACGGCGTGCCGGGTGCTCGACCGGTACTCCCGCCTGACCGGTGGCCGGCGCGAGTGGATCTACTGGTTCGTGGCCCTCGGGTGCCTCAAGCTGGCCGCCATCCAGGCCCACAATCGACGCCGTCATCTCGACGGGCGCTTTCACGACCCGTTTCAGACGCTGCTCGGACCCAGCATCGACCGCCACCTGCGCCGCGGGCTGGAGATCCTCGGAAGTTGAGGGGAAGCCATGGATTTCGGCTTCGACGAGACCACGATCGAGCTGCGCCGGCGCGTGGAGGAGTTCTTCGACCGCCACATCCTCCCGGCCGAGGCGCTGTACGCGACCCAGGTCAGGGAGCTCGACTCTCCGTGGGAGACCCCGGAGATCGTCGAGGAGCTCAAGCGCAAGGCGCACGCCGAGGGGCTGTGGAACCTGTTCCTGCCCGACCGCGAGCACGGCGCTGGGCTGACCAACCTTCAGTACGCGCCGCTGTGCGAGGTGATGGGTCGCAGCCCGTTCCTCGCCCCTGAGGTGTTCAACTGCTCGGCGCCCGACACGGGCAACATGGAGCTGCTGGCCCAGTTCGGGACCGAGGAGCAGAAGCGCCGCTATTTGGAGCCGCTACTGGAGGGCCGGGTCCGCTCGGCCTTCTCGATGACCGAGCCCGAGGTCGCCTCGTCGGACGCCACCAACATCGCCACCCGGATCGCTCGCGACGGGGACGACTACGTGATCGACGGGCGCAAGTGGTTCAGCTCCGGCGCGATGTCGCCCCGGTGCGCGTTGCTGATCGTGATGGGGGTGACCGACCCGGAGGCCGAGCGCCACCGTCGCCAGAGCATGATCTTGGTCGATCCACGGACGCCGGGTGTCGATATCCAGCGTTCGCTGCACGTCCTCGGCTATCTGGACGGTCCGCACGGCGGTCACGCCGAGATCGTCTACGACAACGTGCGCGTTCCGGCCGCGAACCTGCTCGGAGCCGAGGGCGACGGCTTCGCGATCGCCCAGGCCCGCCTGGGCCCGGGCCGGATCCATCACGCCATGCGGGCGATCGGGATCGCCGAGCGCGCCCTGTCGATGATGGTGGAGCGGACCGCGGGTCGAGTCGCCTTCGGCAAGCCGCTTATCGATCAGGGGGTGATCCGGCAGTGGATCGCCGACGCCCGGATCGAGATCGAACAGGCGCGGCTGCTCGTGCTGAAGACCGCGTGGCTGATGGACACGGTCGGCAACCGCGGCGCGCGGATCGAGATCTCGGCCATCAAGGTCGTCTCGGCCGAACTGGCCAGCCGGGTGGTCGACCACGCCGTCCAGGCGTTCGGCGCCGCCGGGGTGACGCAGGACTTCATCCTGGCCGAGCTGACCGCCCACGCCCGCATCCTGCGCATCGTCGACGGCCCGGACGAGGTTCACCGCGAGTCGGTGGCGCGCCGCGAGGTGGCGCAGAGCCGTCCGTCCGCCACCTAATCCTCGTTGGACTCAGAGCGTGCCCGTGCCCACGGCAGCTCGTCGCGGTCGGCGGCCAGCGAGGATCATGGCGGTGCCCGCCCCGCCCAGGATCAGGCCGACGACGAGCAAGCCGATCCCGACCCAGAGCACCAGGTTGGTCTTCACGCCGACACTCACCGCGGCACTGATGTTTGCCGCGCCACTCGCGTTCATGAGGACGATCGCCCACGTCCCCCCCTTGACCTTCCAGCTCACGACGACCTGGCCGGGACCAGTGGCGGTCGCCTGCCAGAAGCCCTGGCGTGCGGGCGGGCCGGCCGGGGCCCCGCCTTGGTGGAACTTGTAGGTGATCGGATTGACGTCGGTCACCTCGCTGCGCGCGACCGCACCCAAGTAGGCGTTGACTGCGGCTTGCGGGGCGATCCCCACGAACAACGCTCGACCGTTGTCGTCGCGAGCGCTCACACTGACGGTGCCGATGTCGTTGGTGATGAACCCCGGGATGGAGCCGATGTCCAGCCCTTCGGACGTGATCGCGTATCCCGGCGCAGCAACTCGCACGGTGGATGACGTGAAGTAGCCGTCGCTGTCCCGCTGGGTCAGATGGACGATGATCGCCGCGACCCCGGCGATCACGAGCAGGCCGCCGAGGACCGCGAGAATCCACCCGCCGATCTGAAGCGCCGTACTCCCGCCCCGGCTCGGTCTCTGCGGCTCGACTCGACGCCCGGCGTCTCCTCCAGGCCCGGTCTCGGGACGCGGTGGCGCCGGATCCCCGTCACCAGCCATGGGATCACACTATCAGTGGTTACGCCGTCCGCCAGGCGGCGGCGGTTTGAGGGCGTGGGGTGCGCTAAGCGAGTTGCGTGAGACCGAGCTCGGCCAGGATCGCCTCGCTGTCGGCGCCGAGGCCGGGCGGCGCCGAGATCGGCCCGACCGTCACCGGCTCGCGATCGTTCTCGGCGATCCGGACCGGCGTCGCCGCAAGCCCGTAGGACCGTCCGTCGGGCATCGTCGTCGTGCGCACGACCTCGTTGACGCGAGCGTGCTCGCTGGCCAGCGCCTCCTCGAGCGAAAGGATCGGCGCGAAGGGGATCTCCTTCTCGGCGAATACCGGGGCCCATTCCTCCAGCGTGCGGGTGGCCAGCCGCTGTGCGATCACCGGGCGCTCGTGCGCGTAGGCGTCGCCCGCGCCGTGGTCCATGCCGCTCACCGACCATTCGCCGAACGCCTTCCATTCCGGCGGAAGCTCGAGAATGTCGACCGTGGCCTCCCAGAAGCGCTTCTCGGAAGGGGCGACGAGCACGACGTGACCGTCGGAGGTGCGGTAGAGGCTATATCGCGAGCCGAGGTCCGAGTAGTCGAGCCATCGCTCGCCGGTGTTCACCAACGAGGCGATGTCGCGCCAGCTCCACCAGAGGGCCGAGTGCCACAGCGATACCCCGATGTACTGCGCCCGTCCGAAGCCCTGGTCGCGCCGGCGAACCGCGGCCAGGATGCCGAGGGCCGCGAACATCCCGCCCAGCGTCGTCCCGGCCGTCCGCCACCCGGCCTCGGTCTCGGGCTGGATCTCGCCGTCGACGGTCCGCACCTGGCCCGCGTACCCATCGATCGTCTGGCCGTGCGCCGTCAGATCGACCCAGGGACCGTGGTCTCCAAAACCTGAGATGGCGCAGTAGATGAGCTCCGGGCTGTCCGCCTTGAGCGTCTCGAAGTCGATCCCGCGGCGGCGGGCGTCGAGCGGGCGCGCCCCGACCACGACGGCGTCCGCCCAGCGAGCGCAGGCGGCGACGACGGTGGGCCACCGCTCGGAGCGCCGGTCCACGGTCAGGCTCCGCGCGCCGCTGTTCAGGGCCAGGTGCATCAGGCCCATGCCGTCGCCGACGTCGAAGATCCCACGGTTGCCGTCCCCGGTACGCGGGTTCTCGACCTTGATCACGTCGGCGCCCAGCTCGGCGAGGAGGTGCGTGGCCAGCGGGCCCGACAGATGGGTCGAGAAGTCGACGATGCGAAGCAGGGGGTCCGAGCTCATCGGGCGAGTCTATCCTAATGTTTGCTATGAATTAGCCCAATCTCGGGAACTGTGGAGCCTGCTTGGATGACCGGCGTCGCCGCGGACAATCAGCCACTGCGTGGGATTCGCGTCGTCGATGCGGCCACGAACGTCGCCGGCCCCTACGGCGCTTCGGTGCTCGCGGATCTGGGGGCTGACGTGATCAAGGTCGAGCCGCTGGCCGGCGATCCGGTGCGCCGGTACCCGCCGTTCGCCGACGGCGTGGCATCGCAGTTCGCGTCCGTCAACCACGCCAAGCGCTACGTGGGCCTCGACCTCCGGCGCCCCGAGGGTCGCGCGGTCCTGCACCGGCTCCTGACCGGCGCCGACGCGCTCGTACAGAACGCCCGGGCGGGACACGAGGCGAGACTCGGGCTCGACGCGGGCTCGTGTCATGCGGTCAACCCCCGGCTCATTCACGTGACGGTGGCGGCGTTTCATCCGGCTGATGGCGATCGACCGGGGTACGACCTGCTCGTCCAGGGCGAGTCGGGGCTGCTGCACCAGACGGGCGAGCCTGACCGGCCGCCGTCGCGAATCGGGGCGGCGGTGATCGACCATGCCACTGGTCTGTGGATCGCTCTGGCTATCGTGGCGGCATTGCGGGGACCGCGTGAGCGGACCACGCTGCGCGTCTCGATGCTCGATGTCGCCACCGGGCTGCTGAACGACAAGATCGCCGCCCAAGTCGTGAGTGGGGAGGATCCCCCGCGGATGGGCTCGGGCACGTCGGTAGCCACTCCCCACGGGGTCTTTCCCACCGCCGATGAGGACATCGTGATCGGCGCCCCAACCGACGCGAACTTCCTCCGGCTGGCCGAGCTCCTGGGCCCGCCGCTGCAGGGGGATGAGCGGTTCGTGACTCAGGCGGGCCGGCTTGGTAACCGAGCCGAGCTGGAGGGGCTGATCGCCGACGGGCTGGCGTCGCACGGTGCCGAGCATTGGATCGCGACGCTGTCCGCCGCCGGCGTGGCGGTGGGGCGGGTGTCGTCGCTCCCCGAGGCGGTCGCGCGCCACCGCGAGCACTCGGCCACGGGCATGCGAGCGGTCGCGCAGACCGAGGGCCTGGAGGTCGTGGCTCCGGCGGTCTCGATCGACGGCGCGAGCTGGGCGCCCCTGCCACGTCCCGGCGACGTCGGGAGCGACAACGACGCGGTGCTGGCCGAGGCGGGAATCGGCCCCGACGAACTCACCGCGCTCCGCGCCGAGGGGCTGATCACCTGACTCCGGCCGGCCCGCTGCAGGGAGTCCGCGTGGTCGACTTCTGCCTGTACCTTCCCGGCCCGTACTGCACGCGGGCGCTCGCCGACCTGGGCGCCGACGTCGTCAAGGTGGAGCCGCCCCGCGGCGATCCGATCCGCGCCTTCATGCCCGGCGCCTACGAGTTCCTCAACCGAGGCAAGGACGTGGTCCGGCTCGACCTCAAGGACGCCGCCCAACTCGCCGAGGCGCACGGGCTCGTGCGGGGCGCCGATGTCGTCCTCGAGGGCTTCCGCCCCGGCATCGCCGAGCGCCTGGGCATCGGCTTCGCGGCCTGTGCGGCCCTGTCGCCGGGCCTCGTCTATGCCTCGTTGAGCGGCTACGGCCAGACCGGTCCGGACCGCGATCACCCCGGACACGACATCGGCTACGAGTCGAGCGGCGGCGCGTTCGCGGCGACGCTCGCCGCCGGCGACGACCTCGCGCTGCCCCCGGTGGCGGTCGGCGATCTCGGTGGCGCGCTGTTCGCCGCTACCACGATCTGCGCCCACGTGGCCGGGCGTGCGCGCGACGGCGCCCGGGACGCGGTCCACCTCGACGTCTCGCTGCGCGAGGCGGTCGTTCACCTGTCGGCGCCACGCTGGGCCCAGGTGCTCCGCGCCGGCGGCGAGCTCCGAATCGAGGCGCTGGCGAACTTCGCCCCAGGAATGGGCTTCTTCCGCACGGCCGATGACCGGTGGGTCGCGCTCGCCTCGGTCGAGGACAAGTTCTGGGAGGGGCTCTGCACGGCGCTCGGGGCGCCCGAGCTCGCCGCGGCGCCGTATGACCGTCACGAGGCTCGGATGCGCGCCCGGGGGGAACTCAAGCGGGCCATCGCGGTTCGGATCGCCGCCCACGACCTCGAGTCGCTCGTGGTCGCCCTGCGCGCCCACGACGTACCGCTCGACATCGTGCGCGACGCCGAAGCCGTCCTCGCCGACCCGCACCTGGCGGAGCGGGCGATGTTCGCCGCGGTCGAGGATGGCGTCCACGTCGACTTCCCGGTCCGCCAGGGCGACACCCGCTCGTTTGCGTCGAGAGACGCGCCGCGAGAGATTCTATTGTAATGTTTACGATGAATTAGTCGTCCGATCCGATCCGAGGAGCGCCTTGCAGCTCGCCCCCAATGCAGCCGAGCTCAGCCTGCGCGACGAGATCCGGGCCTTCCTGTCCGCCCACCAGCCGGACGACAGCGAGATCCCGGAGGGCTTCGACGCGCGCGTCGCCTTCCTGCGCCAGTGGCAGCGGACGCTGCACGAGGCGGGGCTGGTCGGGCTGGCCTGGCCCGCCGAGCATGGTGGCCGCGGCGCGAGCCTGACCGAGCAGATCATCGCCAACCTGGTGTTCGCGGAGGCGGGTGCGCCGGCGATCATCGGGTCGGTTGGGCTCGACGTCGTCGGTCCGTCGCTGATCGACCACGGAACCGAGGCGCAGAAGCGCCGTTTCCTGGAGCCGATCCTCTCAGCTGATGACATCTGGTGTCAGGGGTTCTCCGAGGTCGGCGCCGGGTCCGACCTGGCCTCGCTGAAGACTCGGGCGGTGCAGCGCGACGGTCACTTCGTGATATCCGGTCACAAGGTGTGGACGTCGTATGCCCACTACGCGCAGTGGTGCGCCGTGCTGGCCCGCACGGATCCCGAAGCCCCGGCCCACAAGGGCATCTCCTACCTGCTCGTCGACATGGAGACGCCGGGAATCGAGATCCGTCCGTTGGTTCAATCGACCGGCGACCCGGAGTTCGGCGAGGTCTACTTCGATGACGTCGAGGTCCCGGCGGAGAACCTGCTCGGACCGCTCCACGGCGGCTGGGGGATCGCCATGCATACGCTCACGCACGAGCGCGGTTGGTACGGCGTCGGTCGCCAGGTGATCCTGCGCGTGCTGCTCGACCACCTGGTCGAGGAGGCGCGGCATGCGGTGCGCGACGGGCGGCCGGCGATCGAGAGTCCGGAGATCCGCGTCGCGCTCGCGCAGGCCCACATCGGGCTCGAGGTGCTCAAGCATCAGGGCTACCGGAGCGTGGGCAAGATGCTCGCCGAGGGCCAGCCGGGTCTGGAGAGCTCGGTGGACAAGGTGCTCCTGTCACGCGTCGAGCAGCGCCTGCTCGCGGTAGCGCTCGACGTGATGGGCTCCCAGGCCGCGCTGGGCGACGAGCCGGGGGCCGGCTTTCACCCCCAAGCCTGGCGGCACGCGTACTTCTACGCCCGCGCCGCCTCGGTCTATGGCGGCACCGAGCAGATTCAGAAGAACATCATCGCCGAGCGTATCCTCGGCCTGCCCAAGGGATGATCGATGGATCTCGAGCTGAGCACCGAGCAACGTGAGCTGCGCGACGTGGCGCGGCAGGCGCTCGACGGCCGGGCGCCGCTGTCGTTGGCGCGCGCGTTCCTGGACGGCGGATCCGCCGCGCCGCTCCACGAGCTGCTCGTCGAGCTCGGTTGGTACGGGGTTGGCCTGGCGGCGGACGATGGCTTTGGGCTGCCCGGCCTGATCCTCCTGGCCGAGCAGGTCGGCGCGCACGCGGCGCCGACGGCGCTCGTGGACACCGCCGTGGCCGCCCGCGTCGCGTCGTCGCTGCACGGGCTGCGGGCCGAGGCGCTGACCGCCGGCGAGTGCACCGCCGCGCTGGCCGTCCTCGAGCCGGGATCCGACTGGAGCCTGGCCGGGATGACCGCCACGCTCCAGGCGAGCGGCGGCGATTGGCTCCTGCGCGGACGCAAGATCGGCGTTCAGCACGGAGCCTCGGTCGACGCCCTGCTCGTGACCGCCGACTGCGACGGCGTGCCCGGCGTGGCGTTGGTAGGGCGGGATACGCCCGGAGTCGAGGTGACCGCGTCGGCTGGCGCGGACGCCGCCGCCGACACCGTGGTGGTCGGGTTAGAAGGCGTCGTGGTCCCGGCCGAGGCGGCGCTGACCGGAGACGCCGCCGCCGTCGCGCTGCGCTCCGCGTTCGCCGTCGGCGCCGTCGCCACCGCCGCCGAGGGCATCGGAGCCGCCTCCGCGGCGCTTGACCTGGCGGTCGCCTACGCCCGCGATCGCCACCAGTTCGGCCGGCCGATCGGGAGCTTCCAAGCGCTCAAACATCTGATGGCCGACGCGCACGTCGACCGCGAGGCGGCCTGGTCCGCGGCTCTCTACGCCGCTGCGGCGCTCGACGAGCGGCTGCCCGACGCGCTCGAGACCGCGTCGATCGCCGCCGCCTACGGCGCGCGCGCCTCGCGGGCCGTGGTCGAGACGGCGCTACAAGTGTTCGGCGGCATCGGCTTCACCTGGGAGCACGACGTTCACCTGCTCCAGCGACGCGTCCTGTCTTGCGAGCGCCGGTTCGGTGACGCGCTCACGCACGAGGGGCGGGTGGGCGCGGTGCTGGCGGCCCGCGAGTCCGAGGTGGCGGCGTGACCGCGCCGGACGCGGGCGAGCAGCTGCGACCCGTCGCCGAAGGACTGTTCACCGTCGAGCCGCCCCAGCTCACGGGTGGCCGGTGCTCGAGTTGCCAGGCGGTGATGTTCCCCCGGCGACAGTTCTGCCCTGAGTGCCAGCGCGACACCGTCGAGGCGGTCGGCCTATCGACGTCTGGCACCGTCTACACGTTCACGATCGTGCGGATGGTGCCGCCGGGCTATCGAGGCGAGGCGCCCTACGCTTACGGCGTGATCGAGCTGCCCGAGAGCCTGCGCCTGACCTCGACGCTGGTGGCGGATGACCTGGAGGCGATCGACATCGGCGACCCATGCGAGTTCACCCTGCTCGAACTCGGCGCCGGCGAGGATCGCGTGGTCAGCTTCGCCTACCGGGTGGGAGGGGCCCGATGAGCCAACCGATCGTGATCGAGGGTGTGGGCATGCACCCGTTCGGCCGGTTCGAGGGCAAGTCGGCGGTCACGATGGGCGCCGAGGCGCTGCTCGAGGCGCTGGCCGACGCCGAGCTGTCCTGGCGGGACGTCGACCTGCTCCTGTGTGCCCACATGTACGCGCGCACCGGCGCCGGCCACCGGATCGCCAACATCCTCGGCGAGACCGGCATCCCGATTGTCAACGTCGAGAACGCCTGCTCCTCGGGCGGCGCCGCCGTGCTCGGCGCTCGCCATGCGCTGGCCACGGGCGAGTACCGCCGCGTGGCCGTGGTCGGGATCGAGAAGATGCCGCGCGGCTTCATGGACATGGACTACTTCGCCGATTGGCGCAAAGAGGTCGGCCATGCGCTCAACCCAGGGCAGTTCGCCTTCGCCATCCGTCGCCACATGCACGACTACGGGACGACCGAGCCACAGCTCGCGCTGGTGGCGGAGAAGAACCACGCCCATTCGGTGCACAACCCCAAGGCCATGTACCGCCACGAGATCTCCACCGACGAGATCCTGGCCAGCCGCCAGGTCGTCGACCCGTTGCGTCTGCTGATGCTCTGCACCCCCAATGAGGGCGCGGCGGCCGCGATCCTGAGCGCGGATCCGGCCCGGCCCGGGCAGGTGCGGGTGATCGGACAGGGCCTGCGCACGACCCGGCGGGCCCAGGCCATCGGCGAGCACATGCCCACCGACTCGCCGGTGGCGCCCGATGAGCCGGTGACGGCGCGGGCAGCGGCCGAGGCGTACGCCCAAGCCGGGGTGGGGCCCGAGGACCTCGACGTCGTCGAGCTCCAGGACACCGACTCGGGCGGGGAGATCATCAACTCCGAGCTGCTCGGTCTATGCGCGCGGGGGGAGGGCGGCCCGCTGGTGCAATCCGGCGCCACGCGGCTGGGGGGCAAGCTGCCCGTCAACGCCTCGGGCGGGTTGCTCTCGAAGGGCGAGCCGGTCGGCGCTTCGGCCCTGGGCCAGGTCTACGAGATCACCAACCAGCTCCGCGGCCGCTGCGGCGCGCGGCAGGTTGAGGGGGCGCTGACGGGCCTCACCCACGCGCTCGGCGCTGGGGGCAACTGCTCGGTGCTCGTGCTGCAACGCGCGTAGCGGCCCTTGGCTGGCGTCGTGCCGAGCGCGCTGGAGACGCTTCGGCCCCCGGGGATCAGGCGACGTGCCCCTTGTCGGGCTCGCCGATTCCCAGCGGCTCGAGGACCAACCGCTCCCGGCGCGTGAGCAGATCGGGGCCCAGCAGGTGTTCCATTAGGTCTTTGTACTCATCCGAGGCACGGTGCGCGGCCAGCGCGTCCTCGCCCGTGAAGGCCTCGATCATCGTCAGGTGGTTCGGATCCTCAACGTCGCGGTGGAGCGCGAAGCGCAATGTGCCGGGCTCGTTGGCGTGGGCGTAGTCGACGACGCGGGTAAGGCGCTCGACGACCTCGTCGACCTTGTCGTCGGCGGCCCACAGGTCGGCGACGATCACTATCTCGGCTGGCATCTGATCAGGGCTCCGTTCGAGGCTCAAACAAATGTTTGTTTGGTAGTTTGCCATCCGTGACGCACGATGTCGTTGTCCTGGGCAGCGGCGCGGCCGGCCTCGTCGCGGCGATCGCCGCCGCCGACGCCGGCGCCGAGGTTGGCCTCTACGAGAAGGCGTCACATCTTGGGGGCACCACCGCGGTGTCCGGCGGGGTGGTATGGATCCCGGCCAACCCGCACGCCCGCAAGCTCGGCATCGCCGACAGCGTCGAGGAGGGCGTCGCCTACCTGATGTCGCTCTCCCATGGCCTGGCCAACGAGGCGCTCGTTCGGACCTTCGTGGAGAACGGGCCCGGGCTGGTGGGGTGGATCGAGCGGGTCACGCCGCTGCGTCTGCAGGTGATCGAGGGCTATCCCGACTACCAGCCCGAGCACCCGGGCGGGAAGCCCGGCGGCGGGCGGTCGCTCGAGGGCGCGCTGTTCCCGTTCCCGCAGCTGGGACCGTGGACGGACCGCGTCGTCGTCCCGGCTCGCCCGGTCAACATCCAGTCGCGCGAGATGCCGATGGGGGGTGGCAGCGGAATCATCGCCGCCGAAATCCTCGCCGGCCGGCGCGAGCGCGACGAGCGGGGGATCGGCCAGGGCATCGTGGGCGCGCTCCTCGCCGGGTGCCTGGCCCACGGCATCGAGCCCGTCACGGACGCACGGGCGCTCGATCTCGTGCTCGAGGACGGGCGCGTGACCGGCGTTCAGATCGAGGTCGACGGCGTCGCTCAGCTCGTCACGGCTCGGCGTGGGGTCGTGCTCGCGACCGGTGGCTTCGAGCGCGACGCGGAGTTCGTCCGCAGCTTTCTGCGCGGCCCGATGACCGCGCCGACCGGGGTCGACACCAACACCGGCGACGGCCTGCGCATGGCCATGCGCCACGGCGTGTCGCTGGGCAACATGCGCGAGGCGTGGTGGGTTCCGGTCATGTACGCGCCCGACGGTCGACGGGAGGACGGCCCGCTGCTCGTCAACCGCGAGCGCACGCTCCCCCGCTCGATGATGGTCAACCGCGCCGGCGTCCGCTTCGTCAACGAGGCGTCCAACTACAACGCCCAGGGCGGGGCGTTCCACGTCTTCGAGGCCGGCAGCTTCGACTATCCGAACCTTCCCAGCTGGCTGATCTTCGACCACGAGTACCTGCGCCGCTACGGCGTCGGGCTACAGCCGCCCACCGCCGAGGCGCCGGCCTGGGTCGAGACCGCGCCCACCCTGGCGGGGCTGGCCGAGCAGCTGGGCATCGATCCGGTCGCGCTCGCCGCCACCGTGGCCGAGTTCAACGCCGACGTCGCCGGCGGACGCGACCACAAGTTTCGCCGCGGCGACAGTATCTACGACCTGTGGGCGGGCGATCGCAGCCAGGAGGGCCGGCGGCGCACGCTCGGGCCGATCGACGCACCGCCATTCCACGCCGTCCGTATCCATCCCGGTTGCCTCGGCACGAGTGGCGGGCCCCGTACCGATACGCGGGCTCGGGTGCTCGACGTCGACGGCGACCCGATCCGGGGCCTCTACGGGGCCGGCAACGTGATCGCGGGCGTCACGGGCATGGCGTACGGTGGCGCGGGCGGCACGCTCGGTCCGGCGATGGTGTTCGGGCAGCTGGCCGGCCGGAGCGCCGCCGCCGAGGTGACGCGGACCTGATGAGAGCCGCCGCGGCGCAGCTTTCGCTCGGCGAGCTCCTGCGACGGCGCGCCGCAACCGGGCCGGGGGCTCCGGCGCTGCGGCTCGGTGACCGCGTCGCGACCTACGGGGAACTCGACGACCGTGCCGGCCGGCTAGCGGTCGCGCTGCGCGACCTCGAGGTGGGCCCTGGTGACCGGGTTGGGGTGTGGATGCACAACGGGATCGAGATGATCGAGACGCTGTTCGCGATCCACAAGCTCGGGGCGGCCGCGGTGCCGCTGAACTTCCGCCTCGCCGCCCCCGAGGCGGCGTTCATCGTCGAGGATGCCGGCCTGCGCGGAATGGTCGGCGATCAGACCCTGCTCGACCTCGGCGGCCCCGGGCTCGGCGTCGATTGGCGGCTTGCCGTGACCGGAGAGTCCGACTCGTCCTACGAGCAGGCGATCGCCGACGCCCCAGGCCCGTGCGAGCCCGTCGCCGTCGACGATGACACGGCGGCGTTCGTGATGTACACCTCGGGCACCACTGGGCGACCCAAGGGAGCGGTCCTGAGCCACAAGAATCTCCTCGCCAATACATGGACGTGGACATTCGAAGTGGACATCCGGCGCGGGGACGTCTACACGGCGGGCTTCCCGCTGTTTCACATCGGCGGCTTGGTCGGGCTATACCCGTTTCTGCTGCTCGGCAACTGCGTCGTGCTCCAGCCCAGCGGCGGCTTCGATCCCGAGGCCGCCCTCGATCTGATGGAGCGCGCCGCCACGACCGTGTGTGCCTACGTGCCGGCGCAATGGCAGCTGATCGTAGCCGGGGGCGACGTCGCCCGCCGCCTGCGCGGCCAGCGCCGCGCGATCTGGGGAGGCGCCCCGGCTGGTCGGGCACTGCTCGAGCGGATGGTCGAGGTGTTGCCCGGGGAGAGCGTGATCAGCACCTTCGGTCAGACCGAGGTGACGGCGAACGCGACGTACCTGGGTCCCGCCGACGCGCTGCGCAAGCTCGGCTCGGTGGGACGGCCGGCGGTCACGATGGAGTGCCGGATCGTCGACGAATCCGACCGCGACGTCGCCGCGGGCGAGATCGGCGAGATCGTCTATCGGGGGCCGACGGTGATGCTCGGCTATTTCAACCGCCCCGACGCGACGGCGGAGGCGTTCCGCGGTGGCTGGTTCCACAGCGGCGACCTCGTATATCAGGACGACGAGGGTTACGTGTACGTCGTCGATCGCAAGAACGACACGATCATCAGCGGCGGCGAGAACATCTATCCGGCCGAAGTCGAGCGCGTGCTCGTCGAGCATCCGGCGATCGCCGAGTGCGCGGTGGCGGGGGTGGCCGATGAGCGGTGGGGCGAGACGCCGGTCGCGTTCGTGGTCCGCGCTCCGGACGCCGCGGTCGACCCCGGCGAGCTGATCGGGTTCTGCCGGCCGCGGCTGGCCCGCTACAAGCACCCGACGCGGGTGGTCGTCGTCGATGCGCTGCCGCGCAACGCCAGCGGCAAGGTATTGCGGCGCGTGCTGCGCGAGCGCGAGACGCATCCAGAGGAAATCGGAAACTAAACGAGGAGCGATATGTCTGTGTCAACCGCCGAGCGCATCTTCTCCGACCAGGAGCTCGACCACCTTGCCACGCCACTGTCGATCCACGTGGAGCGCGCGGCCAAGGCGCGCGACCTCGCCGACGTCCCCTGGATCGTGGACCAGATGAACCAGGAGTGCCTCGGAATCTACGACGCTTATGTGAGCTGGATGGGCGTGCTGCAGACGTTCATCGTCGAGCGCGCCGGCGAGCGCAACCACGACCTCGCGCTCACCTGGGCGGCCGAGTACGCGACGCGGCCGTTCGTGCGCGCCTATGCCGGGCTCGACGCCCGCGGCCGCGCGCTGAAGCTCGCCGAACGGCTACGGGCGTCGGGGAGCACGTTCGACGCGCTCGAGGACGAGCGGCGGATCCGCTTCCGGGTCGACCCGTGGGGGCCGGTCCGCTGGTGGCGGGAGGGGAATACCGCGGGACAGTCGTGGGAGGATCCGGGCGCCGCCCGCGCCGACCGTCTCCGTTACCCGTGCTACGGACACTATGGGCCGCCGGTGTCGTTCGCGATCTTGACCGGCGAGCGTCCGCTGACCCACGGCCGCGCCAGCCTGCCCTCGTTCCTGGCCACGGAGATCCTGTTCCTCGAGACGGCGCCGATCGAGCTGTTCGGCTACCCGATCGCGGCCATCGAGCTCGGCGAGCGCGCCGATGATCCGACGTTCCTCGACGTCTACAAGGATCCCTCCGATGTCCCCGCCGAGGTGTACGCACGCGCGGGAACGACCAAGCCGGTGGGTGGCCTTCCGACCGGGACGCGCGAGCGTCTGTTCAGTGACGAAGAGCTGAACCGGATGGGCACACCGCTGTCGCTTCAGGTTCAGCAGGCGGCCGCGGCCGATGACTACGCGCGGCTGCTGGAGATCTCGGCCGGCATGGACGTGGAACTCGTGGGGGCGAAGGATCCGATCGGAGTGTCGATCGCCGGTCTGCTGTCGTGGATCGCCTGGCACTTCGGCGAGCAGGCCGCCGAGGAGGCGCTGGCCCGCACGGCCGAGGTCGTGATGGCCCCGTTCCTGTCCGCCGTGCGCGACCTGACGATCAAGGACGCGATCCCGGCCTGGTGCGTGGCCTGGCGCGCGCACGGTTCGACGTTCTGGATGGAGGAGCGCGACGAGACGGTGATCCTGCGTGGCCGGCCGCTCGGCGCCTGTCACCGGATGCTGTCCCACGCCTACCAGCCGCACGTCCAGCGGATCTCCGAGAGCCGCGTGCGCTACCCGACGTTTGGTTGTTACGACGCCCCGGCGTCGATGCACCTGATGCGCGAGCCCCGCGGCATCACCCACGGCAAGGTTCGCTACCCGATCTACTCGTGTCACTGTCACATGCTGCACGAGATCTATCCGATCGATCAACTCGGGCATCCGCTGTGGGTCGAGGAGCACAACATCGACGACTGGGACGGCGAGATGATCCACACCCACTACAAGGATGCGAGCGCCTGGCCGGCGCGGTATTACGAGCAGGTCGGCCGGTCAAAGTAGGCGTCCCTGCTAGTACGACGTGCGGCCGCCGTCGACGGGCACGATCGCCCCGGTCATGTAAGAGGCCTCGTCGCTGAGCAGCCAGCAGACCAGCGCCGCCGCCTCGTGCGGGGTGCCGAGCCGGTGCAGGGGGACGCTGTCGGACATCTCGGCGCGGCCCTTCTCGATGTCCCCGCCGCCCCACTCCCGCGCCACCGAGGCGATGAACGACGTCTCGATCGGTCCGGGACAGACGGCGTTGACGCGGATCCCGTGTGCCGCGCCCTCGAGCGCGGCCACCTTGGTGAGGCCGACGACCGCGTGCTTGGAGGCCGAATAGGGCGTCCGCATCCGGTAGCCGCGCAGGCCGGCGACCGACGAGGTGTTGACGATCGCGCCGGGCTGGCCGAGCTTGGTGAAGTGGCGGAACGACTCGCGCAGGACGAGGAACACGCCGCGGGCGTTGACGGCGAGCACGCGGTCGAAATCGGCCGTCTCGATCTCGAGGAGATGCTTGGCCGGACCGGTGATGCCCGCGTTGTTGTGGACGAGGTCGAGCCGGCCGAACGCGTCGAGGGCGGTCTCGATGCAGGCTCGGACGTCGGCCTCGTCGGACACGTCGGCCGCTACGGCGGTGGCGGCTGCGCCCAGCGACGCGGCGTGGGCCGCCGCCGCCTTCCCGTCCAGGTCGGCGATCACGACGCGGGCGCCGCCGTCGGCCAGGCGCGAGGCGACCGTGGCGCCGATCCCGCTCGCGCCGCCGGTGACCAGCGCCACCTTACGGTCGTACCGGCTGCTCATCGGCCGCCTGCGGTCGCGCCGTCGGTTGCGCCCACGCGCGAGGGCTCATCGTCGGCGAGAGCCAACTCCGTGATCCGCATGCCGTGAGCGGCGATCCGCGACGGGTAGATCTCGGACACCCTCGGCTCGTGCACGGGCACGATCCGGCGGTAATCGCCGCCGACGCTGGCGAGCATCGCCTGGATCATCTTCAGACTCTCGAGCTGATTGCCCATCGAGAACCCGATCGGCTGGAGCACGCCATTGCCCTCAAATCCAAGCGCGCTCTCGTAGGAGATCAGCCCGTCGCCGGCCAGCGCCCAGCCCGGTTCATCCGGTCCCTCGTCCAGTCGCACCCACATCGAGCCAAACGTGTGGGTGTCGAACGCCTTGCGGAAGTGGACCCCGGGCAGCACGTCGTCGACGTCGCCGTCGACGAGGCGGAGCCGGCCCTCGGCGGCAATCGAGGGAAGGGCGGCGAGGTTGCCGGGATCGATCGAGCCGTTGAAGAAATGGAGCTCGGGCGGCGCCGACAGCCAGCGGAGCCACTCGGTCACCTCGCGCTCCTGGATGTAGACCGTCGCGTTCGGGAACGCCTCCACGTCTCCCATGTGGTCGAAGTGGGCGTGGGTCAGCAGGACCGAGTCGATGGCCGCCGGGCTGAGGCCGATCTCAGCCAGGACGACGTCGGGCGGTTGCAGGTCCTGCACGTTGAAGGCCGCGGCGATGTCGCGCTGAGCCTGGCTCGTCTGGCCGCCAAAGCCGACGTCGACCGCGAACGTGTGACCGTGCCCCTGACAGACGACGTACGAGTACGGGGCGACGATCGTGCCCCGATTGAAGGCCCCGTAGACCGAGGCGCCCATCGCGTGGGTCGGGCAGCGACCGTACTCGAGCAGCCACACCGAGAAGGCCCCCATATCGGCGAATCATAACAAGTATGACTATGATTTGCATTGATGCGGTTCGGGGTTCTGTCCACGCCCGTGCACTCGGCGGCGTCGCCGGCCGAGCTCCAGCTCTCCGAGCATCGGGAGCTGGTGTCGACCGCCGAACAGCTCGGTTTCGACGCCATCGTCGCCGGCCAGCACTTTCTCGGATCCGAGCTCCGCTACTACCAGCCGATCCCATACCTCCTCTACCTCGGCCAGTTCGCGCCGACCATGCGCCTGGTCATCGGCGTGCTGCTGCTGTCGATCGTCAACCCGGTCGAGGCCGCCGAGCAGGTCGCATCGCTCGACGCGCTGAGCGGCGGACGCGCCGTGCTGGGCGCCGGCCTCGGCTACTCCGACCACGAGTTTGCGGCCTTCGGCATCGACCGCCGGCAGCGCGTAGGCCGCTTCGAGGAGGGGCTGGAATTGATCAAGCAGCTCTGGAGCGGCGAGGAGGTCGTGCACGAGGGGCGCTTCTTCAGGGTCGATCGGGCCCGGCCGTCGGTCCGGCCGGTCCAGTTACCGCGGCCGCCGATCTGGATCGCGGGTCAGTCGGAGCCGGCCGTGCGCCGGGCCGCGCGGATGGGCGACGCGTGGTACGCACCACCCTTCCCATCCCACGATGGCCTCCGAGAGCTGCACGCGGTGTTCGTCGCCGAACGCGACCGCGTCGGGCTCCCGCCGGCGACCGAGTTGCCGATCCGTCGCGAGCTGCTGATCGCCTCCAGCCGTGATCACGCCCTGCGGGATGCCGCCAACCGCAGCGCCAAGCGCTACCAGACGTACCTCAAGTGGGGTCTCAGCAGCGACCTGGACAGCAGCGCGGGCGCCTTCGGTCCGGCCGAGGTGAGCCACGTCGAGCAGCACTTCATTCTCGGTGAACCGGATGCGTGCGCCGAGGAGCTCATCCGCCTGCGCGACGACATCGGGATGACGGACTTCATGTTCAAGCCGCAATGGCCGGGGCTGCCCCACCGCGAGGCGATGCGCCAGCTCGAGCTGTTCGGCACCGAGGTGATCCCGCGACTAGCCGACGGGTAACCCCTATCCACATCAATAGAGGAGAACGGAAATGACCGACATCGATGATCTGGCGGCCCGCATCCGGCGGCTCGAGGACCGCGAGCAGATCAAGGAGCTCGTCGCCCGCTACGGGTTCGTGGTCGACAACCGCGACATGGAGGGCATCGCCGATTGCTTCGTCGACGACGCGTGGGTCTTCTCCAAGGACGGCAAACACAACTCGCGTGGCAAGGACGACGTCGTCAATCAGTACCACGGTCGGTTCGCCGTGCTCGGACCGACGAACCACTTCACCCACAACCACGTGATCTGGTTCGACGACAACGACCCCGATCTCGCCTTCGGGCTGCTCAACGCTCACGGCGAGGTGTTCCGCAACGGCCAGGCGATGATGAGCGCACTGCGCTACGACGACGAGTACCGACGTGACACCGACGGCAAGTGGCGCTTCCAGGGCCGGATGATGTCGTATATCTATTACCTGCGCTTCGACGAGATCGGCACCTATTTCGGCGATCCGATGCGCGTGCGGGCGTACGAACAGCCGCAGCAGGCGGACTGGCCGGACAACATTGAGACTTACCAGCGCTACTACGAAGCGCACCCGCGGGAGGCGCCGGCCGCGACCGGGTAGCGACGGGCCGCTGGCCAACGGACAGTAGGCTCTGGGCATGTCGCTCGTGATCGTCGGCGCTGGGCCGAACCTTGGTCTGGCTGTGGCCAGGCGGTTTGGTCGCGAGGGGTTCGCGGTGGGCCTGATCTCGCGTCGGGAGTCACGCCTCGTCGAGCTCGCAGGCCAGCTGCGGCTCGACGGGATTGCCGTGGCTGGCGCGCCGGCCGATATCCGCGATAGCGCCGCGCTGGCGGCTGCCATCCGCCGCCTCGCCGCCGAGCTTGGCCCGGTCGAGGTGCTCGAGTATTCGCCGCTGCCGGCGCCCGAGTTCATGAAGCCGGTCTCAGAGACGACGGTCGACGATGTCCGCGGTCCGCTCGAGTTCAGCGTGCTGGGCGCCGTGGCCGCAGCTCAGGCGGTCCTTGGGCCGATGCGGGAGGTGGGGCGTGGGACGATCCTGTTTACGACCGGCGGTGCGGCGGTGAATCCATATCCGGCCCGCGCCGGTGTCGGGATCTCGTTTGCGGGCGAGGTCGCCTACGCCCGGATGCTGCACGACGCGTTGCGCGATGAGGGGATTCACGTCGCCCACACCGCGATCGCCGGGCGGATCGCGCCCGGGGCCGATAACGAGCCGGATGACGTCGCCGAGGTGCTCTGGACCCACCACGTCGATCGCCGGGTGTTTCAGACCCGGCTCGGAATGCGCTGAGTAGCCGCGACGATGGGTGCTAGCCCGTCGTCATTCCGGCGCCGCGCAGGGCCGACCGCGCGGAGGCGCGCATCCGCTTCAGCACCCGGCTCGAGATCGGCGTCACGTCTGGGTGGATCCCCCGGTTGGCGTCGGCCGCGGCCCGCCACGCCTGCGCGCGGCGCGCGGACTCGTCCGCGTCGTCGAGCGCGAGGCAGTCCATCCGGTCGGCGTTGGTGTCGATAACGATCGCGTCCCCGTCCTGCACCAGCGCGATCGGGCCGCCGAGAAACGCCTCCGGCGCGACGTGGCCGATCACGAGCCCGACCGAACCACCCGAAAAGCGCGCGTCGGTCATCAGCGCGATCGTGATGTTGCGCTGCCTGCACAGCACCGTGATCCGCGACGTTGGGTCGAGCAGCTCCGGCATTCCGGGGGCCCCGCGCGGCCCCTCGTAGCGGATCACGACCATGTCGCGGTCGGCGAACGAGTCAGGGTGGCGCTCGAGCGCGTCGATCAGCTGACGCTCGCTGTTGAAGACGCGCGCCCGGCCTCGAAAGAGGCCGTCCTCGAGGCCGCCCTCGATCCCCGCGATCTTCAGCACCGCACCACCGTCGGGCGCCAGGTTTCCGTGCAGCAGCCGCAGCCCGCCCGTGGCTTTGAAGGGGTTGGCGACGGAATGGATGACGTCTCCATCGGGCGCCGGCGGATCGAGCCGGCGCACCTGCTCGGCCAGCGTCTCGCCGGTGCAGGTGAGCGTCTCGCCATCGAGCTGCCCGGCCTCGAGCAGCTCCGTGACGATCACCTGAAGGCCACCCTTGGCATCGATGTCGACCATCGAGAAGAAGCCGAAGGGACGCACATTGGCGAGCACCGGCAGCCGGCGCGAGAGCGCGTTGAACTCGCGCTGGCTGAGCACGTCGTCCCAGAGGTCGAACCCCGCGGCACGCGCGATCTCGACGCTGTGCAGCACGACGTTGGTCGATCCGCCCATCGCGATCGTGACCGTCAGGGCGTTGCGCAACGAGGCCGGCGTGACGATGTCGCGCGGCGTGATCCCGGCGTTGGTCATCGCGATCAGGCAGTCGATCAGCTGGTCCGGAAACTCGTTCACGCGGCGAGGATCCTCGGACGGTGGCGCCACCATCTGCAACGGCTCCATCCCGAGCACGGCGATGAAGGTCTGCATCGTGTTGTAGGTGAACATCCCGCCGCAGCTGCCCTGGCCCGGGCAGGCATACAACGCGATGCGCTTCCGGGTGGCGCGGTCGGGATCGCCGGCGAACTGGAAGCCAGTCACGATGTCGAGCCGCTCACCGGTTTGCGGGTCGATTCCGGGTCTGATCGATCCATCCGATAGCAAGACCGCCGGGGCGTTGTGCTCGAGGATCGCCGCGAGCGTTCCAACCGGAGGCTTGTCACAAGCGACAACGGCGATCAGCCCGGCCATGGTGTTGGCGTTCAGGTGCAGATCGATGCTCTCGTTGACGAGCTCGCGCCCGATCAACGAAAAGCGCATGCCGGGGGTGCCGTTGAGCTGCCCGTCCGAGATGCCGATCGTGTACGCGGGCGCGATCAGTCGCACCGCCAGTTCATCGCCGCGCACGCGCTCCGACAGCGCAGCCTGGATGGCCGCGACCTTCGCAAGCACGCCGAGGTAGCACTGGCTGTCGCCGAGACTGCCCGTGACTCCCCAGACCGGATCGTGGATCTTCGCCACGTCCTCGCCGAGGAAGTGCGCGGTACCGACCAGCTGGGCGTCGCGGCCTGGGTTTTCGGACTGGAAGCCGTCGGTGCTCAAGGCCGAGCATTGTAGGTAGTGCCGAGGCGATCCGCCGTTCCGGCCCGCTGGCGTTTGCCAGACGGAACCGATAACGTTTTTACGGCGGATTTACATAGTCAGCCGAGTCCTTGGATCGCCAGATCCGGGGAGCGGGGAACCCATCGAGGCAGTCCGTTTGCCTCCGGGGCGAATCGCCGTCACCGGGACGGCGTAGCGCGATCTCTTCAGCGCGAGCCCGGCAGCTAACCCCGCAGGCAAAGTGGAAGAGGAAGGTCGGTGTTGTCGCATTCGGGCGTAGCCGTGGATCGACGTGTTTGACGATCGCGGGGCCGTGTGGGCGTCCGTCGCCGAGGTTGCCGATGTCGTGGAGGCCGAGCTCGGCGTGCTCGTGGCCAGCGTCGAGGACCGCGTCGCAGCGCCGATGCACGCAACGAACGGGGACCCATCAGCGGCGCTTCACGAGGCGCTGCACAGAGGTGTTTCGGCTGTGCTGCGCGACGCGCTGGCCCGGCTGCGCTCCCAGGCGGAGTTGCCACAGGAGCTGCTTCCCGACCTCAGCGAGCTCGCCCGTCTGTGCGCCGGCTCGCGTCGCGAGCCGGCCGGGCTGGCGGACGCATGGCTCGTGGGTCAGGAGGTGTTTTGGGACCGTTTCGAGGTCGCGGCCGAGCGAACCCTCGCGGACGCGGCGCTCTGCTGGGACGTGATCAAGGCCGCGCGCCTGCGACTCAGAGGCCATGCGGCGCGCATGAGCGGATTGTTCCGCAGGGCGTGTGAGCGCGAGTTCGCGGGAGTCACCGGGACGGACGATGATTCCCACCTGCGCGCGGTGTTGCGCGCGCTCGACGGTCAGTGGGTCGATCCCGAGGAGCTCGGGGGCTACGACCTGGCCTGGCATCACGTCGCGGTGGTTGCGGACGCCACGGGGGTGCTGGACGCGGTGGCGCGTCGCGCCAAGCGACAACCGCTCCTGGTGCAAGTACCCGATGGCGGGATCTGGGGGTGGCTTGGCGGGCGGACCGGGATCTCCGAGGAGGACTTCGACGCCCTGGTTGCCGCGCCGGGTTCCTTGGAGGCCGGCGTCGCATTCGGAGAGCCCGCGCAAGGAATCGCCGGCTTTGCGGTAAGTCACGACCAAGCGCTCGAGGCGAAGGCGGTCGCGGTCGCGACCAACCAGCGTGCGGTCCGCTTCGCGGATCTGCGTCTCCTGATCGCCGTGTTGCGCGACGGCGATCTCGCGAAAGGGTTCATCGAGCGCGAGCTCGGCGAACTCGATCGTTCGAGCGAGCGGATCCGCGAGTTGCGCGAGACTCTCCGGGCCTACCTCGAGCACAGCCAGAGCGTCTCGGCGACGGCCGCGCTGCGCCGGCGCGACCGCAAGACGATCGAGCGACAGTTGCGTTCGGCTGAGCAGCTGATCCACCACCGGGTCAGCGATCGCAGCGACGAAGTCCTGATTGCGTTGCGCGTGGCGGAGATCCTGCGACACGGTGACTAGGTGGCGTGGGCAGTACCTCCTGGGAGTAGTCCCCGCGCGTCCCGTCAATGGACCAGGACCGCCACACATTGACCTAGGCAAATGGCCGTCAGCACCGATACAGTCTCGCTCGCGTTTCGTAACCGATCTGACACGTCAGGCGTAGCGACGAGGGGACGCTGAACGGCATCGACCGCCGCCTGTGGCGGTCTGAAGCTTCCTGACACGTCTGTGGCTGTGTTGTCCTGGAGCGGCGTCGCCGCCCAGCCTGGCTCTGCTCGGGCCTTCCATGACGTGTCCGTCTGTTCTCCTTACCCGCGTCCCGTGATGGCTCGGGCGAAACGAGGTGGACCGGGATTACCAGTACCACCATTTGTGAGGTGACTGATGGTCAAGAAAATGGTTGCCGCAGGGATATCGTCCGCGGTGGCGTGCTTGTTCCTCAGCGCCGGCCAGGGTTTGGCAAGTTCGAATGCCCCCTCCTGCGCCGCCGGAAGCGTCGATGGTCCCGCGCCCCAGACCGCGATGTGCTTCGGGACGATGTTCCCGCAGCTTTCTCCATTTCACTACTCCGACCAGGCCGCGGCCGATCTCGCCGCGACGATGGAGAACCGCACGCCGGACCGGCCCGGGACCGATCGCGGAACCTCCGATGACAGTGCCACGCTGCCCTCGGAGTACACGTATTTGGGTCAGTTCATAGACCACAACCTCGATTTCGACGAGACCAGTCAGCCCACGGCAGGCGTGAACCCGAGCTCGTTGAGAACTTCGAGAGCTTCCGCTTCGATCTCAACAACCTGTTCGGCGGAGGACCCGCCGTCGATCCGCAGCTCTACGCGTCCGATCACAAGCATCTGCTGGTCTCGGGGACACTCGGCACGCCCCAGGCAGACGGCTTCCCGACCGTGACCGGCAACGGTGGCGTTTTCGACCTGGCCCGTAACCCCACGACCGGCCAGGCGTTATTGGTCGAGCCGCGCGATGACGAGAACCAGATCATCTCCCAGATCACGGCTGCGTTCATTGCCTTCTACAACGACTTCGTGAATCGCGGCGACAGCTACGTCACGGCTCACCAGCTGACCGAGGACTACTACCAGGAAATCGTGCTCACCGACGTGCTGCCGGCGTTCGTCGGCCAGAGCACGATCAATCAATATCTCGACGTTGGCGCCAACGGCAAGGTGAACGTGAACACCCCCAACTTGCCCAATGCCAGCTTCACTCCGATCGAGTTCTCGGTCGGCGCCTACCGGTTTGGCCACGGGTTGGTCCGCAACAACTACCACATCAACGACGTCGCTCCTCTAACCACCGATACCGACGACAACGTCGCGATCTTCGACCTCAACAACTTCCAGCGGGGTGACCTGTCCGGCGGGGCCCCGCTGCCCGGTCCAAATCTCTCCGGTGTGTCGACCTGCACCTCGACCTCGCTGTGCACCCAGCCCAACCCGGCTGGTCACCAGATCGAGTGGAAATACTTCGTGCCGGCGCTCGACGCCTCGGCGAGCGATCCGGGGATCAACTTCGCCCGCCAAACGCAGCCGACGATCAGTCCCGCGCTGTTCAATCTCCCGGCGGAGGCGATCGCGGGCTGTACCGACGCAGCCTCGCCGGTCTGCAACGGCTCCGGCGACCTCGTCTCGCGCGACCTCGCGCGCGGCAACTATGACGGCCTCGCGTCGGGTCAGGCGATCGCGCGAGCGCTCGGCTGCCCGGTAATCCCCGCGGCGTCGATCAACCCAACTCACGACGCCGTGTTCAACGCCGGGACGCCGCTGCTCTACTACGTTCTCGTCGAAGCCAAGAAGGCGGGCGCGGTGCTCGGGTGCGTAGGCAAGAGCATCGTCGCCCAGACGTTCGTGCGCGTCCTGTGGGACACCCGGAATTCCATCCTCCGCACCAACTTCCGTCCGGATCCGAGTCTGGTCAAGCTCGCGCCCGAGATGCCGAAGTTCAGCTTCGGGGATCTCCTCGTGGACACCGGACTCGCGCCCCGGAGCAGCTGACAACGTCGGGGCGTACGCGCAGCGCTGAACTCTCCCATTCCCATGGTCGGCGTTCAACTTTCCGCCACCCCTCGGCGGGAAATTGCCCAAGTTCGGCCGCCACGCTGGGATTGACGTCCGTGGGTGCCCGCAGGGCGAGGACTCGGGTCCGACCTCCCGATCTAGAGCCTGACTCGACTTTCCGTCTCTCACCACCCGTTACGGGAGCCCCAGACAGGCAGTCGGTTTCCGCGGAAACGTTTGATGACTCAAGCGTTTCCGCAGAGACGAGCGCCAATTTGCGTCGCGAGTGTCCGGCGCCCCGGCCCGACGGTGGGACCCGGGGGTGGGCTAGCTCGCGCGGGTGCCGAGCGCCATCTCGGCGATGAGGGCCCGGTGCAGGTCGTTGCTGCCCTCGACGATCTGGAGGACCTTGGCGTCGCGGAGGAAGCGGCCGACGCGGGCGTCGGGCGCGATTCCGTAGGCGCCGTGGATCTGGATGGCGTCGCCGGCCGAGCGGAAGGCGACGTCGCTGGCGTACATCTTGGCCATGCTGGTCTTCATGCGGGCGCGCTCGCCGCGCTGCATCGCGTCGGCGCAGTCGCGCACGAGCAGGCGGGCGGTCTGGACGCCGACCGCCATGTCGGTGAGCTTTGACTGGACGATCTGGAAGTCGGAGATCGGGTGGCCGAAGACGACCCGCTCCTTGGCGTAGGCGAGGCTGTCGTCGAGGCAGGACTGGGCGACGCCGACCGAGCGCGCGGCCACGCCGAGACGGCCTCGCTCGACCGCGGTCATCGCGGCCTTGAAGCCGTCGCCCTCGTTGCCGAGGACCGCGTCGGGGCCGACGCGGACGTCGGTGAGGAACACGTCGCCGGTCGACAGGGGCCGGAAGCCGAGCTTGTTCTTGTAGGGCTGGAGGTCGAGGCCGGGCGTATCGCGGGGGATGATGAAGGCGGTGATGCCCTTGCGTCCGAGCGACCGGTCGCTGGTGGCGAAGGTGAGCACGAACGAGCAGATCGCGAGGTTGGAGATCCACGCCTTGCTGCCGTTGATCACGAAGTCGTCGCCGTCGCGCGTGTAGGTGGTTCGCATCGCGGCGACGTCGCTGCCCGAGCCGGGCTCGGTCACCCCGGCGGCGCCGAAGATCTGCCCCTCGGCCAACGGGCGGAGCCACCGCTCGCGCTGGGCGTCGGTGCCGAACCGCTCGATGCTGGCGCCGACCAGGCCGGACGGCATCGAGAGCAGGGTCCCGATCACGTGGCAGGTCTTGCTGACCTCCTCGATCATCTCGGCGAAGGTGACGTAGTCCAGCCCGAGCCCGCCCCACCGCTCGTCGACGACGCCGCCGAAGAAGCCGAGCTCCGCCATCTCCTGCAGGAGGTCTGAGGGGAGCGTCTCGGCCTCGTCGTAGGCCTGCACGCGGGGAGCGATCTTGGCCCGCGCGAACTCGCCGACGGTGGCGACGATGTCGGTGAGAGCGTGGCTAGGGGTGGAGGGCGTGGAAGTCATTATCTGTTAATCATACGCAGAGTTGGTACCCTTCGTCGAGTGGCGTGGGACATCGATCAGGTGAGCCGGCGCGCAGCCGCGCTGGCCCGAGAGCTCGAACCGGTGGCGCACGAAGCCGATGCGATGTCGGCGCTCCATGGCGGGGTGCGGAACGCGCTGGCGGCGAGCGGTCTCACCCGCCTGACGGTACCGGCGGCGTACGGTGGCGAGCACGAGGTCGTCGACCCGATCGCGGTCTGCAAGGTGCGCGAGGCGCTGATGGGGGTGTGCTCGCATGCCGACTCACTATTCGCCCTGCAGGGGATCGGCAGCCACGCGATCGCCGCTGGTGGCACGCCGGCGGAGAAGGAGCGGTGGCTGCCGGGGGTGGCCAGACTGGACGCGATCGCCGCGCTGGCGCTGACCGAGCCGGACGCCGGCTCCGATTTGAAGGCGGTCAAGACGACCGTCATCCAGCGCGGCGAGGAGCTGGTGATCAACGGCCACAAGTCCTACATCTCGAACGCGGGGGCGGCGGACTTCTACACGACGATGGCCAGGGAGGGGGACGGCTACTCGCTCGTCGTCGTACCCGCCGACGCGCCCGGCGTCACGGTGTCGGCGCTGCCGCCGCTGATCGCGCCGCACGTGATCGGGGACGTGTCGTTCGAGGACGTCGTGGTGCCCGCCGAGGCGCGCGTCGGCGAGCCCGGAGCGGCGTTCACGCTCGTGCTCTCGACGCTGGCCACGTTTCGGATCTCGGTCGCCGCGGCGGCGGTCGGGCTGGCGCAGGCGGCGCTCGCCGAGGCGGCCCGTCATGCGCGCACGCGCGAGCAGTTCGGGCGGGCGCTGGTCGCGCTCGGGCCGGTGGCGGGGCTGCTCGCGGACAGTTGGGCCGACGTCGAGATGGCGCGGCTGCTGACCTACGACACCGCCGAGCGCGTCCGTCACGACGCGCTCGCCAACCTGGATCGGTCCTCGCTGGCGAAGCTGGCGGCGACCGAGGCGGCCTCCCGCGTGGTCGACCGCTGCGTACAGGTGATGGGCCGCTTCGGCCTGGTGTCGGGAGGGCGGATGGAGAAGCTGTACCGCCAGTCGCGGCCGATGCGGATCTACGAGGGCGCGTCCGAGGTGCTGCGGCTCGGGATCGCCCGCCGGCTGTGCCAGGAGATCCCGTAATGGACCTCGGCATCGCCGACCAGGTGGCGATCGTGACCGGCGCCAGCCGCGGGCTCGGCTTCTGCGCGGCTCAGGCGCTGGCCGACGAGGGCGTGCGGGTCCTGGCCGTGGCTCGCTCGAGCGGCGGCCTGGAGCGACTGGCCGACTCGCGACCGTCGCTGATCGCCCCGCTGGCCTGCGACCTGCGCGACCTCGATGCCGTTGAGGCGCTGCCGGCCGCCGCGATCGAGCGGTTCGGCCGCCTCGACATTCTCGTCAACAACGCCGGCATCGCCCCCGCCGGTGGGTTCATCGAGATCACGCGCGAGCTGCTCGACGAGGTGATGGTCCTCAACGTCGAGGTACCGGCGCTGCTGACCCGGGCGGCCGGCCAGGTGTTCATCGACCGCGGCGGCGGGAAGGTGATCAACGTGGCCTCGATCTCGGGGATCCGCGGCAAGGCGACGCTGGTCGCCTACTCGGCCTCGAAGGGCGCGCTCGTCCAGCTGACCAAGGCGCTGGCGGCGGAATGGGCCCGCTACAACATCCAGGTCAACGCGATCGCCCCGGGGGGATTCGTCACCGAGGCGCAGGCGGCGGTCACCTCCTCGCCGGAGATGCTCGCGCGCCGCGTGAGCAAGATCCCCGCCCGCCGGATGGCCGACGCGGCCGAGATCGGCCCGATCGTGTGCGTGCTCGCGTCACCGCTGATGGACTTCATCACCGGCGAGGTAGTGGTCATCGACGGAGGGGAGACGGCCAAGATATGACGGTCATCGACGTCCACACCCACGCGTGGCCGGACGCCATCGCGGAGCGCGCTGTCGCTGGGTCGTTCAGCGACCTGAAGCGGTTCGGCGACGGCCGCGTCCAGTCGCTGGTGGAGGCGCTCGACCGCAGCGGAATCGATCGCGCAGTGTGTCTGGCGGTGGCCAACACTCCCCGGCAGGTCGAGGGGGCGAACCGGTTCGTCGGCTCGCTCGATCGTGAGCGGTTCATCGGCTTCGGCTCGGTCCACGCCGGGCTGTCGGTGGAGGAGAACCTCGCCGCGCTGCGGACCAACCGGCTATGCGGGGTCAAGATCCACGCGCTGTTTCAGAACTACGGGCTCGACGACCCGGGGCTGCTGAGGACGCTCGACGCGATGCAGGGCGAGTTCATCGCGCTGTTCCACGTCGGCGCGGGCAACGAGCAGGCGGGCGAGCTATGCACGCCGGCGATGATGCGCCGCGTGATCGAGATGTTTCCCGGCCTCGACGTGATCGCCTGCCATTTCGGCGGGTACCGCCTGCTCGACGAGGCCGAGGAGAACATCATCGGCCTGCCCGTGTACGTGGACACGGCCTGGCCGCCGAGCCTGGGCGACGTTGACCCCGAGCGGTTGCGGGCGATCATCGAGCGCCACGGCCCCGAACGCGTGCTGTTCGGCTCGGACTGGCCGATGGCCTCGCCCGCCGATGAGCTGACGGCGCTCCGGGGGCTCGGTCTCGGCCCCGAGCAGACCGCCGGCGTGCTGGGCGACAACATGAAACGACTGCTCGAGCGATACGAAAAGGACAGGTGATGGCATGAGCCGGGACAACGGTCGCGGAGGGCTCCGCGAGGCAGTGATCGTCGAGGCGGTGCGGACACCGGTCGCCCGCGGTCACAAGGAGAAGGGGATCTTCCGCGACATCCACCCCGCCGATCTGCTCGGCCGCACGTACGTGGCCATGATCGAGCGGGCGGGGATCGACCCCGCGCAGATCGAGAACGTGGTCGGGGCCTGCGTGCACCAGGTGGCCGAGCAGTCGACCGGCATCACCCGGACCGCTTGGCTGCAGAAGGGATTGCCGGAGTCGACGGGCGCGACGACCGTCGACATCCGCTGCGGCTCCAGCCAGCAGGCGACTCACTACGCGGCGATGAGCATCCAGACGGGGATGAACGACGTCGTGATGGCGGCCGGCGTCGAGCACATGGGCCGGGTCGGCTTCCCGGCTAACGAGGGCGCGCAGGAACAGTGGGGCCGGGCCTTCACGCCGGAGCTGCTCGAGCGCTACGCGCTCGTGCCCCAGGGCATCGGCGCCGAGATGATCGCCGACCAGTGGGAGATCGGCCGGGCCGAGATGGACGAATTCGCGCTGCGCTCGCACCGCCTGGCCGACGCGGCGACCACGGGCGGCCTGTTCGAGCGCGAGATCGTGCCGATCGAGGCCGACGGCCGGACGCACGTCAGCGATCAGGGGATCCGGCCCGACACCTCGCTCGAGTCACTGAGCCGGCTGAAGCCCGCATTCCGCGAGGGCGGGCGCGTGACCGCGGGCAATTCCTCCCAGGTGTCGGCCGGCGCCGCCGCGCTGCTCCTGACGAGCACCGAGAAGGCCGGCGAGCTCGGCCTGCGGCCTCGGGCCCGGGTCGTCGATCAGGTCGTCCTGGGGGTCGACCCGGTGACGATGCTGACCGGCCCGATCCCGGCCACGGAAAGGATCCTGTCGCGCAACGGGATGACGATCGCCGACATCGACCGGATCGAGATCAACGAGGCGTTCGCCTCGGTGCCGCTGGCGTGGGCGCGCGTCCACGAGCCCGATATGGACCGGGTCAACACGCGTGGCGGCGCGATCGCCCTCGGCCACCCGCTCGGCGCCACCGGCGCGCGGCTGTTGACGACGCTGCTGCACACGCTCGAGGACGACGACCAGGAGGTGGGGCTGGTGACGATGTGCTGCGGCGGCGGACTCGGAACCGCCACGCTGATCCAGCGCGTCTGACCCCGCGACCTGAGCCGACCGGACGGGGTCGCTGGCAGGCCCGGCCCTCGCGGGCCGCGCGAGGCGGATGGCCCCACGGACGCCGCGCCGCAGGCGCGGCCCATCCTCACCGCCAGTCGACGACCTCGTCCCACAGCGCCGGGTAGCGGCGCTTGACGTACTCGGCGTACTCGCTCATGTGGTCGCGCATCAGCTTCTCGGCGTGGGCCGCCTGACCGCGGGAGATCGCGTTGGCGATCGCGCGATGGGCGGCCACGACCTCGCCGCGGCGGGAGACCGGGAACAGCATCCCGCTGACGCGGTCGTGGAAGATGTCCTCGAGCGAGAGGGAGAACAGGTGCAGGATCCGGTTGCCGGCCATCTGGGCGATCAGGCGGTGAAAGTCGCGGCTCGTGCGCAGGTACGTCACGTCGTCGGCCACCACCGCGCCCCTCTGCACCCCGGCCGCCTCCATCAGCTGGGCGAGCAGCTCGGGATCATTGCGTTCGGCGGCGAGCCGCGCCGCCACCGGCTCGAGGATCAGCCGCGCCTCGATCAGCTCGCGGAACGTCATCCCCCCGACCTGGAAGTACAGGGTGGCCATCCGGCCGAAGTCCTCGGTGTGCACGCCCGCCACGACCGGCCCTCCGCCCGGTCCGGCGCGGATCGAGATCAACCCGTGGACCTCGAGGATTCGCAGGGCCTCCCGCAGCGAGGCGCGGCCAACTCCGTAATCGGCCAGCATCTCGGCCTCGGAGGGCAGCTGCATGCCGGGCTTCAGCTGCTCGTCCCGGATCCGGCGCAGGATGTCGCGGGCGACGGCCTCCGACACCTTGGCCCCGCGCCGCAGGGGCCGGACGACGGGTTCCTCGCTCATGGCCATCGAACGCTACCGCCCGCTCTCACGCCAGGACGGGGGGCGCTTCTCGAGAAACGCCGCCGCCCCCTCGGCGAGGTCGTCGCCGTGGAAGAACGGGACGTTCATGAACTGGGCCGCCTCCAGCGCCTGATCGGCCGTCATGTCCGCCATCAGCGTGAACGCGCGGCGGCCGAGGCGGACCGCGGCGGGACTGACCGCCTCGAATTTCGCCGCGTACTGTTGAACGACCGCCTCCATCTGCTCGACATCATCCACGACGCGGGTGACGAACCCGAGCCGGTGGGCCTCGGCGGCGTCGATCGGATCCCCCGTCAGCATCATCTCGAGCAGCGGCTTGCGCGGCATCGAGCGGGCCAGGTGGGCGACGATGATCATCGGGAACAGGCCGATCTTCGCCTCCGGCATCGCGAAGCGGGCCGAGCGGACGGCGATCACGATGTCGCACATGCCCGCGAGCCCCATGCCGCCGGCGAACGCGGGGCCGTTGACGGCGGCGATCACGGGCTTGTCGGAGCGGAGCATCAACTTGTGGGTGGCGACGATCGGCGCCGGCCAGTCGAACACCTCCTCGCCGCTCATCGAGGCGAACTCGGCCATCTGACGCAGGTCGCCGCCGGCGCAGAACGCGTCGCCGGCGCCGGTGATCACGATCGAGCGGACGCCGGCGTCGGCGCAGTGCTGCTCGAGCGCGGCCAGCAGCTCGGTGGCCGTGGTGCGGTCGAGCGGGTTGCGGGCCTCCGGCCGGTTGAGCGTGATCCGGCCCAGGCTGCCCGAGCGCTCGACGCGGATGTTCTCCCAGGTGGCCATGCTCAGCCGTCGACCACGATCAGGGCATCGGCGACCCGCACGCCCTCGCCCGACCGGAGAACCAGCAGCGGGTTGACGTCGAGCTCGCGCACGACCGACGCGTGGTCGGCGCCGAGGCGCGAGATCGCGCTCACGGCGGCGGCGGCGGCCTCGACGTCGGCGGGTGCAGCGCCGCGGAACCCGTGCAGCAACGGCGCCCCGCGGAGCTCCCCGATCATCTCCCGGGCCACCGCGGCGCTGACCGGGGCCGGGCGCAAGGCGACGTCTCGCCACAGCTCGGCCGCGACGCCTCCGGTCCCGACGAGGATGAACGGGCCGAACTCCCGGTCGACCTTGACGCCGGCGATCAGCTCTACGCCGCCGATTACCTGCTCCTGGACGAGCACGCCGTCGATGCTTTCCGGTGAGCCGAGAAACCGCTCGGCCGACGCGCGGATCCGCTCGTAGGCCGCGCGGGCGTCGTCCGGACTCGCCACGCCCAGCTCGACGCCGCCCGCCTCGGTCTTGTGCGCGATCCGCTCGCTCACCACCTTGAGCACGACGGGGAACCCGATCCGCTCCGCCGCGGCGGCCGCCTCGGCGGCCGACCGCGCCAGTGTCTCGGCGGGGAGCGCGAGGCCATAGGCGGCGAGTAGCTCCTTGGCGGCGGTGTCGTCGACGATCCCATCGCGGGCGGGCAGTGTCCGGGGCGGGAGAGCCTCGAATGCGGTCTGCTCATGACGGAACGCGGCGTATGACGCGAGGCGGTCGATCCCCGTGAAGAGGTCGTTCAGGGAGGCGAAGATCGGGACTCCGTGGCGGTCGTAGACCTCGCGCTCGGGGCCAGCCACCTCGCCGTCCATGGCATAGATGGCCAGCGGCGTGGCGCCCGGACGCGACGCGGCGGCCGCGATCCCCTCGGCGGCGCGGAAGCCGGCCGTCCCGGTCAGGTGCTTGCGCGCGTACACGACGGTCCCAAGCCCCGGCTCACGGTCGAAGGCGTCGTAGACGAGACCGGCCAACGCCGGCTTGGTGGCGATCTCGCCGGTCACGTCGCAGGGGTTGAAGCCGGCCCCGAACGTCAGCAGTTCGTCGAGTTCGTGCTCGGTGGTGGGCGAGATCGAGGGCACCGGCAGCCCCATCGTCGACGCCTTGTCGGCCAGCGCACCGGCCTGGCCGCCGGAGACCGAGATGATCCCGACCCCACGGGCGCGGGGCGGCCTCCAAGCGAGGTGGAGCTTGGCGATCGAGACCAGCTCGCTGAGCTCGCTGACTCGCAGCACGGCGCGGGAGCGGAAGATCGCGTCGTAGAGCTCGTCGGCGCCGGCCAGGGCGCCGGTGTGGGCCGAGGCTCGCCGGGCCCCCGGCTCGGAGCGGCCGACCTTGATCAGTGCGATCGGCTTGCCGAGCTCGGCCGCGAGCTCGGCCACCGCGATGAACTCGCGCGGGCGCCGAAGCGCCTCGACGAACGACAGAACGAGCTTGACGTCGGGGTCCTGGACCATCACCGACAGGTAGTCGACCAGGCCCAGGTCGGTCTCGTTGCCGGCGCTGGCGTACAGGCGGCAGCCGATCCCCTCGCGCTTGAGGCGCACGAGCAGCGAGGCGGCGCTCGCGCCCGATTGCATCGCGATCGCCACCGGGCCGGGTGAGATGCCCTCGTCGAACAGTGGCTGGATCGAGGTGATCGCGCCGGTGGCGAGGTTGCCGATGCCATCGGTGTTCGTGCCGACGATCCGTAGCTTCCCCGGGCCGGCCAGGTCCGCGAGCTCGCGCGCCTTGGCCTGACCGTCGGCGCCCGACTCGCCGAACCCCTGGGTCGGGATCACCGCGGCCTTGACGCCGGCTTGGGCGCATTCTCTGAGGGCGTCGAGTGTGCGCTCGGCGTTCATCGCGATCATGGCCAGCTCGGGCACCGCCGGAAGGGTGGCCACCGACGGGTAGCAGCGCAGACCGTCGATCGATTCGCGATTCGGGTTGACGGGGTAGATCGCGCCCTTGAAGCCGTTGTTGCGCAGCAGGTGCAGCGGCCACCAGCTAAGCGCGCCCGGCGTCGTCGAGGCGCCGATCACGGCGACCGAGGCCGGATCGAACAGACGGGCGACGTCCTCCTCGGCGCCGGTGACGCTACGCACCGGCGATCGCTCTCCGGTGGCGGTGCATCGGCTTCCAGCCGAGCGCGTCGTCGGCGATCAGGATCGCCTGGATGTTGGCCGAGCCCTCGCCGGTCTGCCACAACTTCGCGTAGTTGAGGTAGATCGAGATCGGCAGCTCGTCCGAGAACGCGTAGCCTCCGAAGATCTCGGTCGTCGCCTGGGCGGCGCGGTTGCAGACCTCGCCCGCGAAGTACTTGGCGATCGAGCTCTCGCGGGTGGCGAGCACGCCGTCGTCGTACAGGGCGGCGGCACGGTATACGAGCGCGCGGACGGCCTCGACCTCGCACACCATGTCGGCGAGCTGCTTCTTGATCATCTGGAAGTGGCCGATCTTCTTGCCGAAGGCCATCCGCTGGTCGGCGTAGGTGATCGACGCGTCCAGGCAGGCGCGGGACAGGCCGAGCGACCGGGCGGCGACGGTCAGGCGGCCGAAGTCCATCGCGTTCATCGCCACCGTGAACCCCTGGCCTTCCTGGCCGAGCAGCTGGGCGGCGGGGACGCGCATGGCGTCGAAGGTCAGGCCGTTGGTCGGCATCAGGTTGCCGAGCACCGAGCACTTGACCCGCCGGGCTGTGAAGCCGGGCGTCGAGGTTTCGACCACGAAGGCCGAGACGCCCTTGTGACGCTGCTCGGGGTCGGTCTTGCAGTAGACGATCCCCACGTCGGCGACGTTCGCGTTCGTGATCCACATCTTCGTCCCGTCGATCACGTACTCATCGCCGTCGCGGGTCGCCTGGGTGCGCATGGCGCCCAGGAAATCCGAGCCGCCGTCGGGCTCGCTCATCGCGTTGTAGCCGAGCAGGTCGCCGGCGATCAGGCCGGGAACGAAGCGCTCGGCCAGTTCGGGCCGGCCCCAGTTGGCGATCGTCAGCGGCACCGTCGCGGCCTGAAGGTTCATGGCCGCGCTCAGCGGCGGATAGGCGTACGCGAGCTCCTCGGCGACGATCGCGAGAGCCTGGTAGCCGGCGCTCGTGCCGCCGAGCGCCTCCGGCGCGATGCAGCCGAAGAACCCGAGCTGGCCCATCTGGCGGTAGAGCTCGCGCGGGAACTCGCCGGCCTGCTCGAGTTCGCGGACGCGGGGCCGGATGTCCTTGCGCCCGAACTCGCGAACCAGCTCGCGCAGGGCGGCCAGCTCGTCTTGGGAGGCTCCGCGGGTCGTGGAGGTGGTCATGTTCGCTCCTCGCTGCCGTCCGGGTTTATCTCCATCCGCAACAGCCACGCGTACATGACCTTGCCCAGGTGGTCCGAGCGCAGCGACATGGTGCCGCCGCCGTTGAGCGCGCCGCGGCAGACGAAGTTCAGGCAGTACACGTTGGGCAACTCGTAGCGCTCGACCTCGCCGGTCACGAGCTCGCCGAAGTGGGCCTTGACCCGCTCCGAAGTCAGCTCCCGCGTGAGGATCTCGTACGCCTCGGGCGAACGCGCGACGAGCCCGACGTTGCAGACATCGCCCTTGTCGCCGGAGCGGCCGTGGGCGAGATCGAAGACGCGGGTCGTGCTCACGCGGTCACGATGTCGACGTTGACCGGTACGAGCTCGCGCGGGATCAGGCATGGCCAGAGCGCGAACAGCTCCTTGATCGGCGGCCGGGTGCCGATCCCGCTCAGCCCCGCCGGGCCGTTGTTGTACAGCGGCACGCTTTCGGTGAACACCATCCGGGCATCGGCCTCGGTCGGGCAGCGGGCCGCCCAGCGGACGACGATCTCGTCGAGCTCGGGGTCATCGGGCTCAGGGATCAGGCTGGGTGCGAACATCGAGTTGCGGCCCAGGTACTCGATCCGCTTCTCGTCGTAGTGGAAGCCGGCCTGATCGAGACGCTCCTCCAGAAAGCGGATCCCCGCCTGGGCCTTGGCGTACGCCTGCGGCCAGGTGTAGGTGAACTGCGCCTCGCCGACGAACCCAGCCCGGTAGCCCATGTTGACCTTGAGCGTGGCCGGTCTCGGCTTGCCGGTGACGCCGCTGACGTGCACGCGGTCGGGGCCGACCTGCTCGAGCCGGATCTGGCTGACGTCGGCGGTCGAGTCGGCGGTCAGGTAGTTGGTCGGATCGAGGATCTCGTAGATCAGCTGCTCGCTAACCGTCTGGACGGTCACCGCGCCGCCGGAGCCCGGCGTTTTGCTGATCTCGGCCTCGCCGTTGGCGTAAACGGTGGTGACCGGGTAGCCGAGCCATTCGAGTCGGTCGGTCTCCTGCCACCCGCCCGAGAACAGGCCCCCGGTCGCCTGCCCACCGCACTCGGCGAGGTGGGCGACCCCGGTGGCGGCGCCGAGCAGCTCCCAGTCCTCGGGGCCCCAGCCCAGCGCGTAGCGCATCGGGCCGAGATACAGCGCTACGTCGGTGACGCGTCCGCAGATGACGATGTCGGCGCCTCGCTCGAGCGCCTCGACGATCCCCTCGCAGCCGATGTAGACGTTGGCCTGGGTGAGGCGGTCGCGGACGGTTTCGAGCGGCTGGCCGGTGTCCATGTTGGAGAGGTCGACACCGGCTTCGAGTAGCTCGTCGATCCGGGGCAAAATGTCGTCGCCGGTCACCACCGCGACCTTGACCCCGTCGAGCCCGAGCTCGCGGCACAGCTCGACGATCCGCCGCGCACACGAGGACGGGTTGGCGCCGCCGGCGTTCGAGACCACCTTGATGCCCTTCTCGCGGCAGGTGGGCAAGACCGACCGCAGCAGCGTGATCACGTCCTGGGTGTAGCCCCGCTCCTCGTTGCGCAACCGCTGCTTGGTCAGGATCGACATCGTCAGCTCGGCCAGGTGGTCGCAGCACAGGTAGTCGATCTCGGCCCGCTCGACCATCTCCCGCGCCGGCCGGAGATGGTCGCCCCAGAAGGCGAGGCCGGTACCGAGCGTGACGCTGTCCTGGGTGCTCACGCCGGGACCGCGTTGAGGGCGGGGTAATGGAGCTCCGCGCCGCGCAATCCGAGGCTCGCCCTGGCCAGATGCTGGCGGCCGAGGCTCGAGGCGACGAGCACGTCGCGGTCGGGTCCGGCGAAGGCGAGGTTGACCGGCGAGTTGAGCGACATCCGCAGGGTGTCCTCGACGAGCACGGACAGCTCGTTCTGCGCGGTCAGTCGGTAGATCCGGTCGGGGGCGTAGCAGCCGACCAGCACGGTGCCGTCTTCGAGCAGTGCGAGGCCGTCGGGGAAGGTGTCGGGGATCTCGGCCAGCAGCTCGTAGCCGCCGGCGGTGCCGTCGGGGTTGACGATGATCCGGGAGACTCCCGGCAGCGACGATTCGGCCACGTATAGGTACCGGCCCTCCGGATCGACCTGAAGCCCGTTGGTGAAGCCGGCTGCCGCGGTTGACCAGACGCGGGTTTCGCCGGTGGGTGAGATCGCGTAGATCCGGCCCGTGTTCTGTTGCCACTCCCCCGAGTCGCCGACGTACAGGCTCCCGTCGGGCCCGAAGGCGAGCCCGTTGGGCATCGTGATTGGGGATTTGTCGGTGCCGCGGGAATACGTCGTGACGCGGCCGCTCCCGAGCTCGACGCGGACCACCTCCCGCTTGGTCATGTCGCAGGCGTAGGCGCAACCGGAGCCGTCGAGCACGAGGCCGAGCAGGAAGCCGCCGGTGGTGGCGAGCTGGGTGAAGGTGCCGGTGTCGATGTCGACGCGGTACACCTGGCCCGCCTCGCCGCCGGCGTAGATCTCGCCGTCGGGGCCGCGGACGACGTCCTCGGAGTGGTCGATCCCCTCGGCGGTGAGGGAGAACTGCTCGAGGATCGTCATCGCGGCCGCCCTTGGGTTAGATCGGCCATTGGATGTGCTTGACCTGGAAGAACTCGCGGAAGCCCTCCTCGCCGCGGTCGTAGCCGACGCCGCTGTGGCCGTAGCCGCCCCACGGCGCGTCGGGGCGATCGGCGCCGCCGCCGTTGATGGTGACCGTCCCCGAGCGCAGCCGCTTGGCCACCTTCATCGCCTCGGGCCCGGGCCCCCAGACGTTGGCGTTGAGGCCGAAGCGCGTGCCATTGGCGATCTCGACCGCCTGCTCGACTGTGTCATAGGCGAGCACGACCCCGATCGGACCGAACAGCTCCTCCTGGCAGATCTCGGCGTTGGGCGCGACACCGCCGACGATCGCCGGATTGATGAAGAAGCCGCGCTCCTGCTGGGGCTCGCCACCGCCGGCCACGATCGTGCCTCCGTCGTTGTTGAGGGCGCGTTCGACGTAGCCGGCGACCCGATCGCGGTGGGCGGCGATGATCAGCGGGCCGAGGTCGGTGTCGGGCTCGAGCGGGTCGCCGACCTTGAGTCCGTCGATGGCGGTTTTTGCCGCTGCGACGAACCTGTCGTAGTCGTCTTGATGGACGAGCGTCCGCGTCGTGGCGCCGCAGCCCTGGCCCGAGTTGCGGGTGAAGCGCAGCACCGAGGGCAGCACGCCCGGCTCGATGTCGGAGCCGGGCAGGAAGATGTTCGGCGACTTGCCGCCGAGCTCGAGCACGACCTTCTTCAGGCCGCCGGCCGCCTGCGTCATCACGTGGCGCCCGACCTCGACCGAGCCGGTGAAGGACACCATGTCGACGTCGGGGTGTTGGGTCAGGGCCTCGCCCGCGGCCTGCTCGCCGATCACGACGTTGACGACCCCGGGCGGGATCTCGGCCTCCTCGACCATCTTCGTGAGGGCGACCGCGGCCAGCGGCGCTCGGGGGGACGGCATGAGGACGACCGTGCAGCCGGCCGCCAGCGCGCCGCCGACCTTGAAGGCCGCGATCAGCAGCGGGAAGTTGTAGGCCGCGATCGCGGCCACGACGCCGATCGGCTCGTAGAACAGGCTGCTGGTGGTGGGAACGATGATCTCGTTCTGCCCCAAGCTGTGCTCCCAGTGGCCGCGCGGACCGCGGTAGGCGGCGTCGGAGAACCACTCGAGGAAGCCGGCCGGGGCGCCGGCGTGCAGGCCCCGGCTGAGCGTGATCGGGGTGCCGACATCGAGGGTGCCGATCTGCGCGAACTCGTCGGCGTGGGCGCGGACGCTCTCGGTGAGCCGTTTGAGGGCGTCGCTGCGGTCTTTGGGGCTCATCCGCGGCCAGGGTCCGGTGTCGAATGCCCTACGCGCGGCCGCGACGGCGGCGTTCACCTCGTTTTGGGTGGCCCGCGGGAGGCTGATCAGCGTCTCCTCGGTCGTCGGGTCGATCACGTCGACTGTGCCGTCACCGGTTTCCAGCCAGTGGTCGTCGACGTATGCGCTGCCTCCGGTGCCGAGGAGGGTTTTGACGTCGTCGGCGATCCGGGTGGTCGTGGCGGGCATTTTTCGTTCTCCCTTGCTTTCAGTTAGCGCGCGGTATAGCCGCCGTCGACCGGGAGCGCGACGCCGGTCACGAAGCTCGAGTCATCGCTGGCTAGGAACAGGGCCGCGGTGGCGATCTCGCTCGGCTGGCCCGGCCGTCCGACTGGCACCGCCTGGGCGATGAAGCCCCTGACCTCGGCGTCGACGCCGCCTTCGGTCGGGGTGCGGCCGAAGAACAGCGGCAGCATCGGGGTCTCGATCGGGCCGGGGCAGATCGCGTTGGCGCGGATCCCGTCCTTGGCCACCATCAGCGCGAAGCCCTTCATGAACATGATCACGCCGCCCTTGGTCATCGAGTAGAGCGGGCTGTAGGGAGAGCCGACGAGGCCGGTGGTCGAGGCGGTGAAGATCACCGAGCCGTGGCCGTCGGCCTTGCGCAGCAGCGGCAGCGCGAACGAGGTGGCGAAGAACGCGCTCTTCATGTTCACGTCGACCGAGAGCTGCCACTCGGCTTCGCTCATCTCGACCCCGGCCGCGCCGGGGATGCCGGCGTGGTTGAACAGCACGTGCAGGACGCCGTGGTCGCGCTGCACCCGAGCGAACAAACTTTCCAGCTCGTCGACCTTGGATACGTCGGTCTGCTCGGCCGATGCGCTGCCGCCGGCGTCGGTGATCGCCTGGACGGTCCGCTCTGCCGCCTCGAGATCACGGTCGACGACGATGGAGTGGGCGCCCTCGGAGGCGAACAACTCGGCGCTGGCGCGGCCCATGCCCGACCCGCCGGCGGTGATCAGTGCGACTCTTCCCTTCAGTTTCATCGATTTGGGTCCTCGGGGGTTGGATCCTGGGGAGTATCGGCTATCTGTTCGCACTATGATAATAGTTGGCCTAGAGATTATGCGTCAAGCGGAGCCGGCGGCCATGACCGCGCGCGAGCAAATCGCCCAGGCGTGTTCGAACTACGCGCTCGGACTCGACCGGCGCGATCTCGAGTTGTATCTGGAGGCATGGCACCCGGACGGTTGGTGCGCGCGCGCCGATCGAGTGTTCAGGGGGCGCGAGGGGTTGATCGAGTGGGCGCGGGACGTGTGGAGCCGCTACCGCTGGACCTCGCACCTGGTCGGGAATCTGGTGGTGGATCTGTCCGTCGGGGAGGGGCGGGCGCGGTGCGTGAGCGCGACCCAGGCGATGCTCGTGCGCTTGGACGGGGAGCTGCTGTTGGCCGGCGCTCACTACGAGGACGTCTTCGCTTTGCGAGACGGCGTCTGGCGGATCGCCGAGCGGACGATGATCGCGGGGAGCTTCGCCCACGTGCCCGGGGCGGCGATCACGGTCGGGTGGGGCGGGGCGGCCGCGGGCCGTGAGCGGGACGGGTAGAGTGCGAAGCCTGGAAAGCTTTGGTTGACTATGGCGATGGCGCAGATCACCGTGCTCCGCCCGGATTTCCGCGAGCAGCCGCGCCAACCGATGGTGCTGGCGCCGCGCCGGGAGCTGCCGGACCAGTTCGTGATCGGCCTTGTCGCGAACGGCAAGCCGCTGGCCGCCGAGCTCCTCCGGCGGTGGCGGGTGAGCTCCAGGTCCGGCTTCGGCCGTGAGCCCAAGATCGAGTTCATCCAGCAAGCCGAACCCGGCCTACCCGATAACGGTGGCGCAGGCCGACGGGATGGCCGCCCGCGCGCACCTCGTGATCACCGGGGTCGGCGACTGAGGCGCCTGCTCGTCGTGCAGTCTGCACGACGCACTGCTGGTCGAAGAGCGGGGCACGCCGGCCACGGTCCTGATCACCGAGCCGTTCCAGACGATCGTCGCCACCCACGCGGCCAAGCTCGGGTCTCCGGGCTACCACTGCGCCACCGTTCCCCATCCGGTGTACGGGAAGAACGAGGCCGAGGTGCGCTTGCTGGCGGCTTCGCTCGGGGACAAGGTGCTCGCCCAGGTGTGCCCGGCGTGAGGGTCGTCTCCGACGCCCAGGTGTGGCCGGCGTGAGCGCTGTCTCGGACGAGCTTGCGCTCGAGGCCGGTTCGGTCCAGGAGGAATTCTTCGCCCGTGGGTGGACCGATGGCCTGCCGGTCGTTCCGCCGACGCCCGAGCTGGTGTCGGCGATGTTGGCTGGGGTGGGCGCCGAGGACCCTGAGCTGCTGATCGGGTACATGCCGGTCCGGGGCGCGAGGCGTTTCGCTCCAGAAGGCGGCCATCAATGCGGTCATGGCCGGCTGCCGGCCCGAGTACTTCCCGGTCGTCGTCGCTGCGCTGGAGGCGATGTTCGACGCCGACTTCAACCTCCACAGCGTGCTCACGAGCACGGGTGGCGCGGCGCTCTGCCTGATCGTGAGCGGCCCGATCGCGCCGGAGATCGGGATGAATTCCGGCCACGGCGTGCTCGGACCGGGCAACCGGGCCAACGCCACGATCGGCCGGGCCGTGCGGCTGGTGGCGATGAACGTGCTGGAGCGCCAGCCGGGGCCGTCGGACGCCTCGTCGTTCGGCCATCCCGGGAAGTACACGCTCTGCTTCGCCGAGCATCCGCCGCCGGAGCCGTGGCGGCCGCTGCGGGTCGAGCTCGGCTATGCGCCCGAAGACACCACTGTCACCGTGCTGCCAACCGAGGCGCCCCGGCAGATCGCCCAGCAGCTGACGCGCTCGGCCGAGAACGTGCTGCGGACAGTGGCGAGCGCGATCCGCGACCCGGCCTGGTTCTCGACCGGCAAGGCCGGCCAGGGCGCCGTCCTGCTCGGGCCGGAGCACGCCGGGTTCTGCCTTGATGCCGGTTGGTCGCAGCCCGACGTGCGCGAGTTCCTGTTCCGCGAGAGCCGGATCGCGCCCGAGGCGCTGCTGGCCGATGGGGTCCAGATCGTGAAGGGGTCGGCGTTCGAGGAAGTGCCGGATTCCGCGGGCAAGCTCCGCTCGCTGGCCTCGCCGGACGACGTGATTCTGGTCACGGCCGGCGGCGAGGGCGCCGGCTGGTCGGCGTGGATTCCCAACTGGGCGCCGGTGTCGGTGGCGCGGGCGACGACGCGGCGGGTCAGGCCGTCCGGCGAGCCGCTCCCCGAGTGCGGGCCCGACGGCTGTCTCGTGCCCTGGGCTTAGCCGGCGAACAGGGCCGACCAGGAGTCCAGGCGCTGGACGGCGGCGCCGAACCGGCCGGCGTTGGTCGAGTTGACCTCCTCGGGCTGCATCGTGAGCGGGTTGATCACCCACACCAATCCGTGGACGGCCTGACGGCGGTAGGCGAGGAAGGCGTCGTCGAATGCCATCGCGGGGGCGCCGAACTCCTTGCGCCGGTCGAGGTACCGCGCCAGCAGCTCGCGCTCGTGGGCCGCGCAGACGTCCGGTGCGAGGGCGCTGATCGTGAAGTAGGCCACGTCGTGGGCCCACTCGCCCTGCATCACGCGCTGCCAGTCGAGGAAGCCGGGCTTGCCGTCGGGCTCGAAGAACATGTTCCCGAGGTGGGGGTCGCCGTGGAGCAGGCAGGCCGTGCCGCGGCGCTCGAGCTCCCATAGCCGCGCATAGGCGCGTCGGATCGCCTCGCGCGAGCGGTACTCGTCGGGCACTTGCTGACCCCGGGGGTGCGCCACCCACTTCTCCCACCCCTCGCTGTCGATCAGGGCGTAGATGATGTCGTCGGTCACGAACGCACCGCCGAAGTCGCCGAGCCGGTCGAGCTCGGGTGCACCCCACCAGACGGCGTGGTAGCGGGCCATCATCTCGAGCGCCTCCTCGACGGTCTCGACGTCGAGGGGACGGGTGGCGTAGCCAAAGGTGGCGTTGCGCGCCAGCAGGTCCTCGAGCAGCAGGAGGGTCAGCCCGCTCTGCCGATCGGTCCCACCGAAGTAGCAGTACGGCGCGTTGACGAGCCCCGTCCGCCCGACGTCGCGGTAGAAGTCCTTCTCCGCCACGTACGAGTTGCGGATCATGTCCGAGTGCGGCTCGTAGCCGGCCTTGATCCACATCGTGGGGGGCAGGCGGTGGCCGTGCCCGGCGTCGTTGTAATCGAGCAGCAACCGGATCTTGGTGCCGGAGCCGTGGACCACGCGGCCGGTGTTCACCAGCGTCACCTCGGTGCCGGGGTAGCGGATGGCCAGCGCCTCCGAGAGCCAGGCCGCGGTAATCCCCTCGAGGTCGATGGGGATCTGAAGATCGTCCTCGGGAGAGATCGCTTCAACGCTCGGCATCGCGGATGGAATTCTGCCAAACGTTTGATTGGTGGGTTAGCCTTGGGCGGGTGCCCGACTCCTACGCCCGGCCCAGGTGGCTCCAAGCGGGGGTAACGCGATGACGGACGGCTACGATGCGGTCGTCGTCGGCGCCGGCTCGGCGGGAGGGGTCGTCGCCGCCCGCCTGTCCGAGGACGAGGACCGCCATGTGTTGCTGCTCGAGGCCGGGCGCGACCTGCCCGACGATCCCCGTCTCGTGCCCAGCCTGTTCTCCGGCGGGGCGATGGTGGGCGCCAACTGGTCGGGGATCGGTGCGCCGGTGCCGGAGCTCGACTGGGGCTACAGCTCGGAGCTGCTCTCGAGCGGCCGCAGCGTCCCGCTTCCCCGCGGGAAGCTCGTGGGCGGGAGCGGGATGGCCAACGGGTGCGTGTTCGTCCAGGCCCGCCCGCAGGACTTCGACCGGTGGGTGCAGGCGGGGGCAGACGGCTGGAGCTGGGACGAGATCCGCCCGTACTACGATGCGGTGCGCGAACGGGTGCCGATCATGACCTACCCACGGGAGCGATGGCTGCCGTTCGATCGCCTGCTGGTGGAGGCGGCACTCGAGCTCGGGTTCCGGTACGTGGAGGAGATGGATGCTCCGGATTCCTGGGACGGAGTCACCGGTCCGTGGCCGCGCAACCGCCACAACGAGATCCGCCAGGCCAGCAACGTGACCTACCTGCGCGATGCCCGCCCGCGGCCGAACTTCTGCCTCCAAGACAACGCCCTGGTCGACCGCGTGGTGTTGAGCGGGGATCGCGCGGCCGGGGTCGAGTGGATCGACGCGGACGGACGGCGCCGGCGGGTCGAGGCTGAGCGCGTGGTGCTCGCCGCCGGCGCGTACGGGAGCGCGCCGATCCTGCTGCGTTCGGGGATCGGCCCGGCCGACGAGCTGTCGGCGCTCGGGATCGCGCCGCGGGTCGATCTGCCCGTGGGGCGGGGGCTGATGGAGCATCCGGCGCTGACCATGATCGTGCAGCTGGATCCGGCTCACGTGATGCTCGGCTGGCCGATCTACTCCGCGGTGGTTCGCGGCGTCGGGTGGTGGACGGTCCCGATTCCGCTCGACCAGGAGGAGGGGCTGGCCGCCGTGAATATCTGCCTGGCCACGCACGAGGGCCCCGAGGGCGGCCGCATTCGCGTGGGCTCGGCCGACCCGGAGCAGGCGCCGGACATCTTCCACGGCTACGAAGGCTTCCTCGATGCCGGCGGCTTCGACCAGGCGCTCGAGGACTGGCGGACGCTGCTGGAAACACCGTGTCTGCGGGCCGCCGGCGCGCGGGATGTGCGAGGTCACCTCGAGCCGCGGGTGCTGGCTCGCCGGGCGCTCGGCACCAGCGCCCATCCGGCCGGCGGCTGCTCGATCGGCCAGGTGGTCGGGCCCGACCTCGAGGTGATCGGCGTGGCGGGTCTGACCGTGGCCGACGCCAGCGTGTTCCCGCGCCACGTCACCAACAACCCCAACTTCACCTGCTTCATGGTCGGGGAGCGCGCGGCCGCGCTGCTGCGCCAGGTCGAACCGGCGGTGGGGGCGCCCGCCGGATGAAGGGATACGAGTCGATCGCGATGCCAGAGGCGCTCGCCCCGTGAGGGAATACGAGTCGATCGCGATCGCGCATCGGGATGGTGTGAGCGAGCTCAGGCTGCACGCCGAGGGCGGGCCGATGCGGTGGAGCGCCACCACCCACCGCGAGCTCGGTGAGGCGCTGGTCGAGATCGCCGCCGATCGCGCGACGAAGGTCGTGATCGTCACCGGCACCGGCGAGGACTTCTGCACCCGGATGGACGCCCGCAGCTTCGCCGTCCACGAGACCTGGGAGATGACCTGGTGGGAGGGCAAGCGGATCATCAAGGGCCTGCTCGACCTTGAGGTCCCGGTCATCGGAGCCGTCAACGGACCGGCGTTCATCCACGCCGAGATCCCATTGCTGGCCGACGTGGTGATCGCCGCCGACACGGCGGTGTTCGCGGACAAGGCCCATTTCACGCGGGGCGCCGTCCCGGGGGACGGCGTCCACCTGATCTGGCCCTATCTACTGGGCCCGCGGCGCGGCAAGTACTTCCTGATGACCGGGCAGGAGATCGATGCCGCCGAGGCGCTGCGGCTGGGGGTCGTCAACGAGGTCGTGGCCCCGGACGCGCTCGCCGGGCGGGCCTGGGAGCTGGCGCTCGAGTGGGCGGCACGGCCGCTGCCGATGCTGCGCTATTCCCGCGAAGCGCTCAACATCCTCGAGCGCGAGGCCCTGCTCGTGAACACTGGGCTGAGTCACGGGCTGGCGCTGGAGGGGTTGGGGCTGGCCGAGGCCGGGCCCGGCACGAGGTGACGCCGGGGGTATTGCGCCGTCTCGCTGGGCCTGGGCATTTGGCGTTACCGGACCCTCATGGGAGGGTGGGCGTCTAAGCGAACGTATGGTTCGCTTACACGCCCACCCTTCCGAGCGCCGTGCACGGGGGCCCGCAAACCACGGCAGCCAGCCCCCGGCCCTTCGCAGCCTGACCTCAAACCCCGGTCGCCGGCGCCGGAGAACGCGCTCAACGCCCCGCCGCCGGCGCTCCCAGCCGAACCGGCAGCTCACGCACGCCCCGCAGCATCGGATTGCCGTTCCACGGCAGCTCGGACTCGACCAGCTCGCACTCGGGGAACCTCTGCGACAGCGCGGTGAAGGCGATCCTGCCCTCCAACCGGGCCAGCGAGGCCCCGAGGCAGAAGTGGATCCCGACGAGCAGGCTCAGGTGACGATTGCCGGCCCGGGTGATGTCGATGCGATCCGGGTCGGGAAACACGCGAGGGTCTCGATTGGCCGAGCCGATCAGCAGCAGCGCGGTCTGCCCCGCGGCGATCGGGACGTCGCCGACCTCGGCGTCCACGACCGGCACCCGCGCCGTGTACTGCACGGGCGCGTCGTAGCGGAGCAACTCCTCCACGGCAGTCTCCATCAGCTCCGGCCGGCGGCACATGAGCTCCCACTGATCGCGCTGGCGCATGAGGCCGACGAGGCCGTTGCCGATCAGGTTGGTGGTGGTCTCGTGGCCGGCGAACAGAAGCACCACGAACATCGCCAGCAACTCCTCCTGGCTCAGGCGTTCGCCGCTGCGGGCGTCGAGCAGCGCGGTGGTCAGGTTGGTGTCCGGTGGCGCATCCCGGAAGGTCTGCACGAGGTCGTGGACGTAGGCGCGGAACTCGGCCAGCGCCTCGTGCCAGGGCAGCAACGCGTCCATGTTGGTGCGGCCCTCGAACTGACCCATGATCGAGCTCCAGCGATGGATCATCGGCGCATCCTCGGGCGGTACGCCCAGCATCTGCGCGATCGCCAGTAGCGGCAGGCGGTACGTGAAGGCTTCGGTGAGGTCGACCTCGGGGTGCGCCGAGGCGGCGTCGAGCAGCTCGGTGGTGCACTGCTTGATGTAGTCCTGGAGGCGGGCCACCATCCGCGGAGTGAACGCACGGTGGGCGATCTTGCGCAGCCGGGCGTGGGGGTCGTCGTCGGTGCGCGGCAGAAACAGCCCTTCGAACCGGTCGACCTCCTCGTAGACGTCGGCCAGCTCGGGCGGCACGCGGCTGCGCACCTCCTCGGCCAGCGTCCCCTCGGCGAAGTAGCGCTTCTTGAAGCGCTCGTCATCCAGGTACACGTCGCGCACGTCCTCGTAGCGCGAGACGAACGTGAACGGTCCATGCTCGACGACTGGGGCGCGCTCGCGCAGCTCGGCGTACAGGGCGTACGGATCGCGCATCACCCGCTGTTCGCCGGAGAGAAAACCGCTCAGATCCGCCCCGAGCTCGGGCGACTCGCCCGTGGTGGCCCGCGGTGAATCGGTCACGATCGCCGCTCCGATCCGACCGCACCGTCCGCTCGGCGGGTGACCCCGTACACGGTCGCCGCCGCCTCGGGCGAGACGAGCCCAGCAGCCAGATCCTCCGCCACCAGGTCAGCCGGACGCTCGCCGACCGGTCCGTAACCCGCCGCGCCGGCGGTGGCGTGGTAGAGCACGTCGCCCTCGCGGACGGTCTGCTGGACCGTGGTTAGCAACGGCAGCTCGGTCACCTCTCCGTCGCGTTCCAGCGTCGTGCGCGGCAGGGTGCCGGCACCACCGCCGGCGAAGCCGGGCTGTTCGTTGATGCGCACGTTGCGGATCATGACCTGGCCTGGCGCGCGGAACCGCCACCGGCGGAAGACGGCGACCGAGCCGCGGTGGCGCCCGGGTCCCCCGGAGTCGGGCACGAAGCCGAATCCGTCGACCACGATCGGGTACTGGCGCTCGATCAGCTCGGCTGGGATCGTCCCGAACACCTCGTACCAGAGGGGAGCCACGCCGTCGATGCCGTCCTGGTCGGAGCGCCCGCCCCACCCGCCGCAGTAGATGTCGAGGACCGCGCCGGGATCGCCGGAAACGTCAGTGCCCGAGTAATGCATCATGTCGGTGGCCTCGCCGGGGACCCCGACTCGTTCCGGCACGGCCTGGGCCAGCGCGGCCAGCACGAGGTCGTAGGTCCAGAAGAACACCGCGGCGCGCCCGCCGACGGCCGCGCCCGGAAGCGGGTTCACGATCGTGCCGGGCGGAGCCTGCACCGAGACCGGAACGAAGAACCCGGAGTTGGCGGTGGCGTGGGGCGCCAGGACCGACTTGACGGCGCCGTACACGGCGGCGCGGGTCATCAGCGCGGGCATGTTGAGCGCCGCCTGCACCTGGTCGCTCGAACCGTTGAAGTCGGCCACCAGCTCGTCGCCGGCGACCGTGAGCTCGAGGTTGAGGATGATCTCGCCCGGGGTTGCGATCGCGGCTTCGCGGACCCGAGTGTCCGCTCGGTAACGACCGTCGGGGACGTTCGCGATGGCCGCGCGGGCGACCCGCTCGGACCGTTCGAGCAGGTGAGCGCCGGCGGCGCGGACCGCGCCCGAGCCGTACCGCGCGACGACGGCGTTCATCTCGGCGCACCCGCGCCGGCAGCCGGCGAGCTTGGAGCGCAGGTCGGCCAGCCACTCCTCCGACGAGCGCACGTTGGCCGCGATCAGGCTCAACAGCTCGTCGTTGACCTCGCCCTGGTCGACCGCCTTGACCGCGGGGATCGTCAGTCCCTCTTCGTAACTCGAGGTTGGCTCGCTGCTCGAGCCACCGGGAAACCGCCCGCCGATGTCGGCTTGGTGCGAGTAGACGGCGCAGAACGCGATCAATGCTCCGTCGCCGAACACCGGCATCGCGACCGCGACATCCGGGAGATGGGTCGCCGAATGCGTCGGCTCGTTGCTGACAAACGCGTCGCCGGGCCGGATCGAGCCCGCGTACTTCGTCCCCAGATGGACGATCAGATCGCTGAACACGGCGAGCTGAAACGTCGCCGCGAAGCCGCGGACGAGGATCCGGCCGCGGCTGTCGCAGACCGCGGTGGCGAAGTCGCCGCTCTTGAGCATGGGGGAGCGGCCGGTGCGCCACGTGACCACCGCCATCTCCTCGCCGACCGCCGCGAGCTCGTGGGCGATGACCTCGGCCAGCACGGGGTCAAAGCCGTGCTCGGTCATGCGTGGACCTCGGCTACAGCGCCGCGCTTGGTCATGCGGCACCGCCGTTCCCGCCAGCCGCAGGACGTGCGAGTACCACCGATCCCGACGGCTCGCGCCTGGCCCGCCAACCCGGAGGCACCACGATCACCGTCTCAGGTTCTTCGATCAGCAGCGGCCCGCCGAGCCAATCTCCGCTCAGGTCCTGCCGGGCGAGGACCGGGGTCTCGATACCGCCGTGATCGGGGCCGAAGTAGGCCCGCCGGCTCGCCGTGCCCGGCGTTTCCGATCGGTCGCCGCGCCGGCCGGGCTGGTGGCGCCGCTGCGCCCCGTCATCGATCGCCCGCACGCGCAGGGCGGTGAGGTAGATCGCTTCGGCAGCCTCGAAGCCGAAGCGGCGCCGGTGCTCGGACTGGAAACCCTCGGCAAGCGCGCCCAGCAGCTCGCGCGCGCCGAGCCCGGCGGGCAGTTCCACGGTCAGCGTCGCCTGCTCGTGGCGGTACTGCAGGTCCGCCTCGCGGATGTTCGTGATCGCGGCGCCCGCGACCCCCTCGGAGGCGAGCTGGAGGCGGACGCCGTCGGTCAGCTCGACGAACGTCTGAACCGCCCACGCGGCGTCGACGTCCGAGAGGGGCGCGAACACGTTGTGGGCCAGCTCGGACCGTCGCTCGGCGAGGAGCAGGCCGATGGCGCTGAACAGCCCACACAGCTCGGGGATCTGGACGCCGTCCATCTCCAGCGCGCCGGCGAGACGGGCCGCGTGCGCGGGACCGGAGCCACCGTAGGCGATCAGCGTCGCCTCTCGAGCGTCGCGGCCGCGCTCGATGCTCACGGCTCGGATGGCTCGCAGCATCGCGGCGTCAGCCACGCGGACGATGCCGAACGCCCCTTCGAGCAGGCTCAGTCCGAGTGGGCCGGCCACCTGCTCGTCGATCGCACGGGCCGCCGCTGCAGGGTCGATCGGCACCGTGCCCCCGGCAATGCCGTTCGGATTGATATACCCGAGCACCACGTTGGCGTCGGTCACGGTCGCCAGCTGTCCGCCGCGGCCGTAGCACGCCGGCCCGGGGTCGGCACCCGCTCCCTGGGGACCGACCTGCAGCGAGCCGTCGGGCCTGAGGCCGGCGATGCTCCCGCCGCCGGCGCCCACCTCGACGATGTCGAGCGTCGGCGCGGCGACGACGTGGCCGGCGCCGCCGAACAGCCGCGACGCGAACGTCCCCTCGGTGCCGACCTCGCCGCGGCTCCTCGTCTCGGGTACCCCATCCTCGACCAACGAGGCCTTGGCCGTCGTCCCTCCCATGTCGAATGCGACGGCGTAGCGCAGGCCGGCGGTGCGCGCGTACGCGGCCGCGGCCAGCACGCCGGCGGCGGGGCCCGACTCGATCATCCGTACCGGCGTCCGGCGGGCCGTCTCCGAGCTCATCATGCCCGCGTCCGAGCGCATGATGAGCAGGCTTCCGGCCGCCACCGAGAGCTGCTCCTCGAGCCGATCCAGGTAGGCGCGGATCGGCGGGATCAGCGCGGCGTTCAGGGTTGCCGTGCTGGTCCGCTCGTATTCACGGATGACCGCGAACCCGTCGCTGGAGATAGAGACGGGAAGCCCGGGCGCCACCTCCCGCGCCAGGGACGCGATCAACTGCTCGTGCACCCCGTTCACGTAGGAGTTGATCAGGCAGACGGCGATCGCCTCGACCCCGAAGCCGGCCAGCGTCGCGACTGCCGCGCGGGCTCCCTCAACGTCAAGGGGCCGTTCGATCGAGCCGTCGGCGAGGACGCGCTCGCTGACCTCGAGCCGGAGATGTCGGGGCACCAGGGCCGGCGGACGAACCCAGTCGGCGTCGATCACCGGGGGGCGCCGCTGGTCACGCATCTCGAGCACATCGCGGAATCCCGCCGTCGTGATCAGGCCCACGCCGGCGATCCGGCCCTCGATGATCGCGTTCGAGGCCACCGTCGAAGCGTGTCGCAGGGTCGATGCCACCGGCCATCCCGACGGCAGGACGTGACGGACAGCGTGGCCGACGCGCTCCGGGAGCGAGAGCACCTTGGCGGGCAGGAACTCTCCGGACTCGGTCAGGCAGATCACGTCGGTGAACGTGCCGCCCATGTCGAAGGCGACCCGGCCGGCCGGGGCGTGGTGGGCGGCGCCGTCGCGCTGGTCAGGCGCCGGCATGTACGGCCTGGCGACCGAGGCGCACCGGGACCGCTGCCAGCTGGCGCAGCATCGCGTTGCCCTGATAGCGCAGCGGGCCGTCGCCCAGCTCCATGTCCGGGAAGCGCTCGGCCAGCGTGTGGAACGCGATCTCGGCCTCCAGCCGTGCCAGCGCGTTTCCGATGCAGAAGTGCGGCCCGAGACCGAACGAGAGGTGGCGGCCGGCGTCGGGGCGCCGGAGGTCGAGCTGGTCGGGACGGTCGAACACGTCGGGATCGCGGTTGGCCGCCGCGAGCATCAGCGCCACCGTCGTGCCCTCCGGGATGACCGTGCCCGCGCACGGATAGTCGGTCGCCGCGACCCGCCAGATCCACTGCACCGGGACGACGAAGCGCAGCAGCTCCTCGACCGCGTCGTGAGCGAGCTCGGGGTCATCGCGGAGCAGCCGCCATTGGTCGGGGTGGCGCAGCAGCGCGACGAGGCCGTTCGAGATCAGACCGGTGGTCGTCTCGTGGCCGGCGAACAGGAGGATCACGAACATCGCCGTCAGCTCCTCCGCGCTCAGCCGGTCTCCGGCGCCGAGCAGCAGCGTCACGAGTTCTGATTCCCGCGGCGAGCGCCGCTGCCGCTCGATCACCTCATCGACGTAGACGCGGAACTCGCCGATCGCGTCCAGCGCTCCCATCAGCGCGTCGGGGTCCACGCCTCGCCGGTTGCGACCGATCGCGCTCGACCAGCCGTGGATCAGATCGACGTCGCCGGGCGGGACCTCGAGCAGTTCGCCCACCACCATCAGCGGCAGCCGCCACGCGAACCCGATCAGATCCACCTCGTCTGCGGTCGCGACCTCGTCGAGCAGATCGCCCGTGATCCGCTCGATCCGCGGCCGCAGGTCGGCGATCCGGCGCGGCGTGAAGGCGCGCTGCATGACGCGACGCAGCCGCGCGTGCTGTTCGCCGTCCGAGCGGCTCACGTACTTGGACTCGAACGTGGAGACGATCTGGTAGGCGTCGCGCTGGACGTCGGTCATCCGCGACAACGCGTCGTCGGCCCGACTGCCGAGAAACGTCTGGCTGCTCAGCCGCTGGATATCACGGGAAGCGTCGCGGACGGCGGCGTAGCGCGTGATCAACGTCATCGGACCCAGCCCATAGACGCATGCCGTCTCTCGCAGCTCGCTGAGCGGCGAGAACGGATCTGCCATCGCGACCGGATCGTTGGCGAACAGATCGCTCAGGCGGTCATCGAGCGACCGCGACCGAGCCCCGCCACCGCCCGCGCCGAGGACCGGCCCGCCGGTCACCGGATCGGCCACTGCACGTGCTTGATCTCGAAGAACTCGCGGAACCCCTCGTCGCCGGACTCGCGTCCGACCCCGCTGTGGCCGTAGCCGCCCCATGGCGCGTCCGGCCGGATCCGGCCGCCTCCGTTGACGGTCACGTTGCCGGCCCGGATGCGGCGGGCGACCGCGATCGCCTCCGGCGTGGGACCGAACACGTTCGCGTTCAGCCCGTAGCGCGAGTCGTTGGCGATCGCCACCGCCTCGTCGACGTCGCGGTACGGCAGCACCGCACCCACCGGGCCGAACTGCTCCTCCTGGCAGAACTCGCTGCTGTTGTCGAGGCCGCCGAGCAGGACCGGGCCCATGAAAAAGCCGCCCGCCAACTCGTCGGGGGCGTCGGGGCCGCTGGCCACGACGGTGGCGCCGGCCGCCTTCGCCCGCTCGATGTGGCCGCGCACGAAGGCCAGGTGACGCTCGTCGATCAGCGGCCCGACGTGGGTCGCCGGGTCGCGCGGATCGCCGACGACAACCTCGTCCATATAAGAACGGGCGGCGGCGGCGAACGCGTCGTACTCGGATTCGTGCACCAGGATGCGCGAGGTGGCGCCACACCGCTGGCCGGCGTTGGTGACCAGGCGCATGATGCTCGGCCCCATCGCCGCCTCGATGTCGGTGCCGGGCAAGAGGATGTTGGCCGACTTGCCGCCGAGCTCGAGCACGACCTTCTTGACCGACTTCGCGGCCTGCGACATCACCTGGCTGCCCACCTTGTCCGAACCGGTGAAGCTGACCATGTCCACCGACGGATCGGTGGTCAGCTGCCGGCCGACGTCGGCGTCCCCGAGCACGAGGTTGACGACGCCCGCGGGAAGCTCGAGTTGCTCGACCAGCCGCCACAGGGCGACGGTCGACAGCGTGGCCCGCGGGGACGGCTGCAGGACGACGGTGCAGCCGGCGGCCAGCGCGCCGCCCATCTTCCAGATCGCCAGGTTGAAGGGGAAGTTGTAGGCGGTGATCGCCGCCACCACGCCGATCGGCTCGCGGACGAGCATTCCGGTGCTCGCCAAGCCGGGATGGGTGCCGCCGGTGGGCTGATCGACGGTCATGCCGCGCTCGTACCAGCCGTCCGGTCCGCGCGCGGCTGCGGCCGCGAACCAGTTGATGTTGAACAGCGCGCCCTCGAGCTGGAGAGGCTGAGCGAGCGACACGGGCGAGCCGACGTCGGCGACCACGACCTCCTTGAGCAGCTCCAGGTTGTCCTCGATCAGCTGGGCGAGCTGGAACAGCTTGGCCGAGCGCTCGGCCGGGTCGACGCCGCTCCAGCTCCCGTGGTCGTGGGCTCGGCGTGCGGCGGCGATGGCTCGCTTCACCTGGTCTTCAGTGGCCCCCGTAAACGTGCCCAGCGGCTGGCCGGTGGTGGGATTGAGTTTGGTCGTGGCGGGACCGCCGCCCTTCTCCCATGCGCCGTCGATGAAGCAACCGGGGTCGTCGATCAGCTGTCGGGCGCCGGCGCTGAGGACGTAGCTCTGCTCTGCAATCGCCATTGTGAGTTTCTCCTCGTAGTGGTCAGTCGGTCAGCGGGCGGTGTAGCCTCCGTCCACGGGCAGGGGCACGCCGGTGATGAAGCTGGACTCGTCGCAGGCCAGGAAGAGCGCGGCGTTGGCGATCTCCTCGGGAGCGGCCGCCCGTCCCATGGGAATAGTGGCCTTGACGAACTCCATCAGCTGCTCGTCGCTGAGCCCCTCGTTGTTGCGGTCCAGGAATACGCGCAGCATCGGGGTGGCGACCGAGGCGGGGCAGATCGCGTTGCAGCGAATGCCGTCGGGAGCCAGCGCCAGAGCCAGCGACTTCATCATCATCACGATCCCGCCCTTGGCCATCGAGTACAAGGGGCTGTAGGGCGAGCCGAACAGGCCCGAGATCGAAGAGGTGAAGATCACCGACCCTTTGCCCTCGGCGCGGCGGAGCAGGTCGACCGCGTAGGAGGTCGCGTAGTACGCGCTCTTCATGTTTACGTCGACGGTCTCCTGCCATTGCTCTAGCGGGGCTGCGAGTCCGGCTGCGCCTGGCGTGCCGGCGTGGTTGTAGAGCACGTGGAGCACGCCATGCTCGCGGTCGATCTCGTCGAGGATGGCCTTGATCGCGGCCATGTCGGTGACGTCGAGCCGCCGTGCGGTGGCGGCTCCGCCCGCGTCCTTGATCGTCGCGACGGTCTCGTCCGCCGCGTCCTCGCGCAAGTCGGTCACCCACACGTGGGCGCCCTCCTGCGCAAAGCGCACGGCTCCTGCTCTCCCCATCCCGGACCCGGCCGCGGTGATCAGGGCGATGCGATTGTCAAGACGTCCCACTGGCTCGGTCTCCCTCGGTAAGCGCGCGCAAGGCGCACACGGCGTGGCACCGGCCGCACGGGTCGGCCCACCTGATCAAGTAGGCGCATATTAGTACGAGATTGCTCTCGCGGGTATGGCGGGCGGGTCAGCCGCCCCAGGTGATGCGATCGCTGCTCAGGCGGGGGAGCCGCGCATCGAGCGCGACCGCCAGGTCGCGGAGATGGCGAGCCATCAGCCGCTCGGCCTTCGCGCCCTCGCCGGCGAGGATCGCGTCGCTGATCTGGCGATGGACCTGGCGGTTATGGCGGCGCGACTCGTCGGGGAGCACCGAGCCGTAGCCGACGCGCTCCTGGAACATCGTCCGCAGTCCGCGCCCCAGCAGATCCAAAACCCGGTTCCCCGACATGCCGCTGACCACGTAGTGAAATTCATCCGCGCAGGCGAGGTACTCGGGGTCTTCGAGCGACGCCTGCTGCTCGCGCTCGGTCGTCTCGCGCAGCTGGCGCATGTGCTCGGGATGCTGGCGTTCTGCGGCCAGGCGCGCCATTGCCGGTTCGATGAACAGCCGCGCCTCGGTGAGCTCCGCATACGTCGCGCCGGTGAGGTGGAAGTAGAACGACAGTGTGCGGCTGAGATCCTGCGGGCGCAGCGTGGCCACCACGGGACCGCCGTTCTGACCCTGGCGGATCGAGATCAGCCCGTAGGCCTCGAGCAGGCGCAGCGCCTCACGCAGTGAGCCCCGGCCGACGCCGAACTCCTCCAGCATCTCGGCTTCGGTGGGCAGCCGGTCGCCCTCTTCGAGCCGCTCGTCGACCACGTAGCGCACGATCTCGGCGGCGACGATCTGCGAGATCTTCGCCCGCCGGCGAGCCTCGCGCAGCCGCGCCGGCGCGATCCGCCCCGTCGCCTCATCGGGCGACGGGAAAGCCTCACCGCTGGGTTGCACCGCACTCACACCCCGATTATGCAAATAATGAGCATGATGAGCGACAAAGATGGGATTCGTGCGCAGCGCCGATACGTAGTCACCGGCGCCGCGTCGGGCATCGGCGCCACCGCCCGTCGGCTGCTCGAGCGCGACGGACACACCGTGATCGGAGTCGACCGCCGCGATGTCGAAGTGCTCGCCGACCTATCGACGCCTGACGGCCGTCGCGCGATGCTCGACGGCGTGCGCGCGCTCGCCGGCGACTCGCTCGACGGTGTGCTCGCCTGCGCCGGCGTCCGTGGGCAGGGGAGCGATCCGCTGCAGATCATCCGCGTGAACTACTTTGGTGCGCTCGCCTCGCTCGCGGGGCTCCGCCCCCTGCTGGCCCGCGGCACGGCGCCCCGTGCGGCCGCGATCGCCTCGATCGCCCTGCTCCGGGAACCGATCGCCGCGGTCGTGGAAGCCTGCCTGGACGGCGACGAGGAGCGGGCGCTGGCCCACGCCGGCAGCGACGGCCACGCCGCCTACACATCCTCCAAGTTGTCGCTGGCTCGGTGGGCCCGCCGGCAGTCCGTGACCGACGAATGGGCCGGCGCCGGCATCGCGCTGAACATCGTCGCCCCCGGGATCATCGACACGCCGATGGCCGACTACCTCGTGGGCACCGAGGAGTTGCGCGCGCGCACGGTGGTCGAGACCCCCCAGCCCTACGGCCAGGTCGGCGCGGCCGAGCACGTCGCCTCACTGCTCGTGTGGCTGACCAGTCCCGAGAACGGCTTCGTCACCGGCCAGGTGATCTTCGCCGACGGTGGCTTCGAGGCCGTGACCCGCGGCTCCCTCTGGCCCTGAGACCCGGCGCCGGAGAGCCGGACAGCCGGAGCTACGACTCTTCGAGCACCCGGGCGAGCGTGGTGGCGAACGCCGACGCACGGGGAAAGCTCGCGTAGATCCCGAACTGGAGAATGAACGCGTCGAGTTCCTCCGCAGTGAGATCGCCGGAGTCGAGCGCCCCGCGGATGTGCATCCCGAGGGTGCGGTCGTTGCCGTGCATCCCGAGGCAAGCCAGGGTGATCAAGCGCCGCTCGCGCGAGCTCAGCTCCGGTCGCTGCCAGACGTCGCCGAAGGCGATCCGCTCGAACGCCTCGAGCGCGGAGCCCGGGGCGGCCGCGCTGGGGGCGGCCGAGGGAAGTACCCTGGCCCGGCCTTCGCGAGCGGAGTCCGCCAGTCGCGAGTAGGGATCGTCGGTCACAGGGCCCTCCTGGTCGTGGATGTCGCGGGCATTGAAATGCGGGCCAGCCGAGGCGCCGGCGGCAGCGAAGCGCCGGCCAGCGCCACGTCGGTCCGGACGCAGCTCGCGCAGCTCGGGCAGAAGCTCTCGGCCAGCTCGACCCGCTCGGCGGCGTCCGGCGCGCGCGCGTGCATCTGCAGCTCTCCGAACACTTCGCCCACGGGACGCCGGCGCGTGACGCAGGCATCCCGGTAATTGCCGTCGAGCGGCCCGAGGTCGCCATCGCAGTAGGCGCAGATCCAGCGGTCATCGCCGGCGTGGACCGCGATCCCGACCTCGATCTCTTCCGGCGGCAGCACGCGGCGGGTCGGCGCGCCTCCGATTCGCTGCTCTCGGAGCGCCGTCCGTCGCGCCGCCGTGGCCTCCACGTCCACGCTGCCGCCGGCGAGGACCACCCCGTGCAAGCGAACAGCGGCCGCCTCGCTCACGTACCCAGCCTCGACGTCCGCCGCGACTAGTGACGGGTCGCGAAGCAGCGGGTCGCCGAGCCCGCCGCCGCCCCCGTTGATGATCACGAACACCTGGCCTTCCTCGACGGCCAGGTGGGCGAACTGCGGAAGCTCGCGTCGGCGGCCGGTCGTCGTCTCGGGCAGGGCCAGGCGGCCCTGCTCGCGCAGCGCCTCGACGTTGGTGTCCGCGAGCAGGCGGTACTCCGTGCAGCCTCCGGCCATGCCGCCGCCGGCTCCCCGCGGGGGCACGCGCGACACGGTGTTGCTGACCGTCCCGGTCATGTGTGCCGATCCGTGGATCTCCATGGCTGAGTTCATTCCCGTGCCGCCGCGCGTGATCCCGGCGCCGCCGCTGTCGGGCTCGATCCGCCGCCACAGGATCATCAGCGGCGTGGTCGCCTCGTCCATCTCCACGGCGGCCATCCGCTTGCCCAGGTTGCAGGTGTTCGAGTAGGTGTCCATCCCGTCGGCGATGGTCTGAGCTGGTCCGCCCAGCGGAACGGTTGGCGAGATGGGGAAAATCACGGTGTGGCGGCCGGTGGCGCGCTCGACGCCCGTCAGCGTGACCAGCACCACGCCGGCGCACGGCTGCCCCGCGACCCGGCCGCGGATCCGTGGGCTCTCCGATAGCGACATCGCCTGGCCGAGCGTGTCTCGGATGACCTTGTCGACGCGAAACGCGGCCGCCGCGTGCGCGAAGCAGACCGCGGCCGGCGGCTCCGAGTTGACGATCGTCCCGAGCGGCCCGAGGTCGAAGTGGATCGGCCGCCACAGACCGCCGTTGGCCGGGACGTCGTACAGCAGCGAGGTCTGCAGCGTGCACATGGCCTGCCCGAGGATGGCCGGTCGGGCGCCGTTGACCGGCGCGGCGATCTGGGGTACCCCCCAGAAGCGCAGCGTCAGCTCGTCGCCGTCGACGATCATCTCGCAGCCGAGCTCGTGCAAACGGTCGTCTCCGTCTCCGTCGTACTCGACCCAGTCCAGGCTGCGGTAGCTCCCGTCCGGGAGCTGCTCGATCCGGCCCCGCACCATCTCCTCCGACAGCCGCTGGTTGGTCGCGCAGTAGCGGCGGTGGGCCCCGACCCCGAACTCCTCGAGGGCCGCCTTCATCCGGCTGCGGCCAGTGTTGAGTGCGGCGACCATGCTGCGCAAGTCGTTGACCACGATGGTCGGGGCGCGCACGTTGTTGGCGAAGAAGCGCAGCCAGTCGCGGTCGAGCTCGTCCTCGCGCATGATCCGTAGCGCCGGGAAGCGCAGCCCCTCCGAATAGCAATCGCGGGCCTCGGGGGCGAAGCCGGACACCCCGGAGCCGCCGACGTCGAGCATGTGCTCGCCGACATATCCCCACGCGATCAGCTCGCCGTCGTGGAAGTAGGGCATGATCACGCCGACGTCGCCTTCGTGCAGCGCGCCCGAGCTGTGCGGATCGTTGGCGATGAACCCGTCGCCGGGGCAGATGTCGTCGCGGTCGTAGGCCTCGAGTACGGCGGCGACCCCCAGGAACGACGTGCTGATATGGAGCCCGACCCAGCCGGCATAGCCGATCTGCTCGCCCGCCTCGTCGAGCACGCTACAGCTGAGATCTTTGGATTCGGTGACCACCGACGAGCCCGACGTCAGCGTCAGCGTGATCGCCATCTCGAGAGCGATCGCGTCCATCGCCTTGCGGTGCACCTCCGTCCGTAGCACCTCCTGCGGCGAGCCGGTCGACACGTCGTTCAGTCCTTGCGCCTCACGCCGAGCGCTCCAGCACGCAGCTCAGCCATTCGTCGCGCCGGCACGTCCAGCCGTCGGGAACGAACAGGGTCGTGTCGTGCTCGTCGACGATCGCAGGTCCGCTCACCCGCATACCCGCTCCGAACTCCGTCCCGTCGAACACGGGCACGCCGTCCCGCCACACCGCCCCGCTCATCAGCACGCGGCGCTCGCCGACGGGCGCGGCGGGTGCCGAGCCGTTAAGTGCCGCCCGGGCCAGCTCGGGCCGTGGCAGCGGGGCGCCCGCCGTCAGCACGACGTTCATCAGCACCACGGGAGCGTCCGTCCACGCGGTGCCCGGACCGTAGTTGCGCTCGTAGCGCTCCGGGAACGACTCCCGCAGCCGCCCGGCATCCTCGGCGGTGAACGGCTCCGGGCGCAGCGGCATGTCCAGTTCGGACACCTGGCCGGCGAAGCGCAGCTCGGCGCTCCACTCGAGCCGCAGCTCGGCCGCCTCGATCCCGGCTACCGCCGCTTCGTCACGGGCCAGCGCGCTCATCTCGACCCGCAGCCCCTGCACCGCCTCGACCACCTGCTCGTCGGTCAGCTCGACCTGCAGCGAGCGCGTGTAGCGGCGGACGAACGGTGCCACCAGGACTCCGAAGGCCGAGAACACCGAGCTGTGGGCGGGAAGCACGACCCGCGGGACCTGCAGGCGTTCGCAGATCGCCGCCGCGAACATCGGGAGCGTCCCGCCGTAGCCGATCATCACCAGGCGGGTCGGGTCGTGACCACGCTCGACCGTGATCGTGCGCAGCGCGTCGGCCATGTTGGCCGCGGTCAGCTGGAGGATCGCGTCGGTGGCCGCGGCCAGCGGCCAGCCGAACCGCCTCCCGTACTCTTCGACGACGCTGACGGACGCCTCCCGGTCGAGCGTCACCCGGCCATCGAGGTAGGCGGCGGGATCGATCAGCCCCGCGACGAGCGTGGCGTCGGTCACCGTCGGCTCGGTGCCCCCGCGGCCGTAGCAAGCGGGCCCCGGCGAGGAACCCGCAGAGCGCGGCCCCACCTGCGGAACCCCGCGCTCGTCGACCCACGCGATGCTCCCGCCGCCGGCGCCGATCGAGACCACGTCGACGACGTTGATCCCGGTGGGGAGGCCCGCCACCTCGAGCCGCGGCGCGATCGTCGGCGCTCGGCCCTTGACCAGGGTCGTGTCGAAGCTCGTGCCCCCCATGTCCCCGACGAGCACTTCGTCGAGCCCCATGCGCGTAGCGAGGTCGATCGAGCCGCACACGCCGCCGGCCGGTCCGGAGGCGAGCAGCAGCAGGGGGAACCGCTCGGCCAGCTCGCCCGGGATGGCGCCGCCGGCGCCCGCGAAGAACGTCAGATGGCCGCCGAAACCGTGGCCGCTGAGCCGCTCGGACACCGTCCTCAACAGCCGCTTGGCGCTCGGCTGGCAGTACGAGTTGAACACCGCGCTGAAGAAGCGCTCGTGCTCGCGGATCACCGGATGGATCTCGCACGAGAGCGTGACGAACACGTCGGGCCATTCCTCGAGCGCGATCTCTCGGGCGCGGATCTCATGGGCGGGGTTGCGGAAGGACCACAGGAAGCAGATCGCGAGCGTCTCGGCACCCTTCTCGCGCAGGGCGCTGACCGCGTCACGCACCTGTGCCTCGTCGAGCGGAACGAATTCGTCGCCGTCGCGGGTGACCCGCTCGTCGATCTCCAGAATGCAATCCCGGGGCGCCACGTCGGGCGGGCTCAGCTGCGCGTGATCGTCGTATATGGGCCGGCGATGGCCGCCGGCGAAGCGGAACGTGTCCCGAAAGCCGCGGGTGATCAGCACCCCGACTCGCGCGCCCCGCAACTCGGTCAGCGCGTTGGTCACCACAGTTGTGCCGTTGACCAGCGCATCGGCGCCGGAGAGCAGCTCCCCGAGCGAGCGGTCCAGACGTGCCGCTCCCACCTCGAGAGCATCGAGCAGGCCACGGCTGTAGTCGTCGTGCGTGGTGAACGCCTTGGCGCGTACCAGCCGGTCGCCCACCGCCACGCAGGCGTCGGTGTGCGTGCCGCCGACGTCGATCCCGATCTGGATTCGCTCCGGCGCAGCGGTGGTCATGCTCGCCAGCGACCGTGTCAGGCGCGATCGAACAGCAGCGGGAGCGCGTGCGGCACGCGTTTCTGCAGCGTCTCGTTGCGCAGATCTTCGGGCGCGTGCGGCGCCAGACGGATGTTCGTCATCCGGTCGAGCACGGTGTTCAGCGAAACCCGCGCCTCGAGCCGTGCGATCGGCGCCCCGATGCAACGGTGCACACCGCCGCCGAACGCGAGGTGGTACTTCTGGACGTTCGGCCGGTCGAGATCGAACATGTCCGGCTCATCCCAGCTCTCGTCGCGATTGGCAGAACCAAACAGCATCAGCACGAACGAACCGGCCGGGATCGTGACGCCCCCTACCTCAGTGTCCTCGAGACACAACCGCGAAATCCACTGAGTGGGTGATTCCATCCGCAGCGTCTCCTCCAAGGCCTGGGGTACCAGGGAGCGATCGGCGCGCACCCGCTCCATTGCCGCCGGGTTCTGGAGCAGCAACAGCATCGTGTTGGTGATCAAGCGCTGCGTCGTCTCGTTTCCGGCCACCAGGAACAGCCGCAACTCCGAGACGAGGTAGGGCAGGTTCACCCCCCCGTCGCGTTCCACGCTTTCCCGCACCCAGGCGCTCAGGAAGTCGTCCTGCGGCTCGGCACAGCGCTCCAGGATCAGCTCACGGCAGTAATCCATCTGATCAGCCGAGTCACCGCGCAGTTGCGAGACCCCGGCGTCGGTCATGTAGCGCCGGCCGTGGGCGCTGGTCATGATCCAAGAGCGGAACCGGTCCCGGTCCTTGGCCGGGAAACCGGCCAGCTGGCAGATCGTCAGCAGCGCCATCGGCGCGGCGTACTGGGAGCGGAACTCGACCCGACCGTCGTCGGCGAACTCGTCGACCAGCTCGTTTGCCAACGCGGTCATCATCGGCTCGGCCTGCTCCAGCCGGTGACGGGACACGAGGTCGCTCGCCGCCCGCCGCTTGATCGAGTGCTCCGGCGGATCCGACGTCGCCATGTTGTAGGGGGTCTTCAGCGGACAGCTGGGGAGATCGGCGTTCGCTAGGCCGATCACCTCGCGGGGGTCGTCGACCAACCGTGGATCGGACCGGTAGCCCTCGTTGGAGAAGATCTCCGGGTGCTGGAGGACGTACATGATCTCCTGGCGCCGGGAGATGAAGTAGTCGCCGCCGTCCGGATCCTTGAACACCGGCGCCTCGCGGCGGAGCGCCGCGTAGTAGGGGAACGGACACTCGATCACCGCATCCGATTGGAAGGCGAAGTCTCCGAGCGAGGTGACCACAACCGCAAGCATATCGACCGCCAACCGACCGTTTGGTTGAATACCGCCCGTGAGCGGACTCGAGGGTAAGGTCGCAATCGTCACCGGCGCAGCCCGAGGCATCGGTCTCGGCTACGCGCAGCGACTGGCGCGGGAGGGCGCGATGGTTGCGCTGGCCGACCTCGACCACGAGCTCGCCGAGGACGAGGCGGCCAGGATCAGCGACGCCGGCGGCAGCGCGCTGGGCGTGAGCGTCGATGTCTCCGACGAGCAGGCGATCAAGCGGATGGCCGAGCAGGCGGCCGAGGTGTTTGGCGGCATCGACATCCTGGTCAACAACGCCGCCATCCACGACGGCGACATCCACTACCCGCCCGAGGACCTTCCGCTCGAATTCTGGCAGAGGTTCCTGGAGGTCAACCTGACCGGCGTCCTGCTATGCAGCCGCGCCGTCCTGCCGTTCATGCGCGAGCGGGGCCGGGGCCGGATCGTGAACCAATCCGACGCCGCCGCGGACGTCCCCCACGACCAGTACGGCATCACCAAGCTCGGCGTGCAGGGCATCACGATCAGCCTGGCGCGGTCGCTGGCCAAGGACGCGATCACGGTCAACTGCATAGCGGCGGGGATCACCGACACCGATGCCACGCGCGACGACCAGGCGTCCGGGATCGGGACGACGCGGCAGCTGGTGGGACGGCGGGGAACGCCCGAGGACTTGGCGGCCGCGCTGATGTGGTTGGTCGGCGACGAGTCGGACTTCGTGACCGGTCAGGTGATCCGAGTCGACGGCGGCTATGTCATCCATCCGAACTGAGGCCGACGGCAGGGTGACCGGCGCGCTGGCAAACAAGGTCGCGATCGTCACCGGCGCCGCCCAGGGCATCGGCGAGGTCTACGCCAAGACGCTGGCCCGCGAGGGCGCGGCGGTGGCGCTGGTCGACGTGAAGATCGAGGCGGCCCGCACCCGGGCCGAGGAGATCGTGCAGGGCGGTGGCCGAGCGGTAGCGGTCGAGGCGGACATCTCCGATCCCGGGGCGATCGAGCGCACGATGCGGAGCACGGCCGACGAGTTCGGCGGGATCGACATCCTGGTCAACAACGGAGCCATCTACGAGGGCTACCAGAGCTACGGGCTCGACGAGATCCCGCTCGAGTACTGGAGCCGCTTCCTCGACGTCAACGCGACCGGCGTCCTGCTCGCGTGCCAGGCCGTCGTGCCGTACATGCGGGAGCGGGGTGGTGGACGGATCGTCAACCAGTCCTCGACCTCGGCCGACCTGATGCTGAACCAGTACGGGCTGACGAAGCTGCTCGTGCAGGGTCTGACGACGGCCTTCGCCCACTCCCTCGGCCCGGCCGGGATCACCGTCAACGCGATCGCGCCCGGTCCGATCGCCACTCCGGCCACGCTCGACAAATATCCCGTCGAGCCGTTTCTCGAGGTCATCCCGATCAAGCGCTTGGGCACACCGGACGACCTGGCCGAGTTCCTGGCCTTCCTCGTCTCCGATCGTGCCGAGTGGATCACCGGGCAGATCTTCCACATCAACGGCGGCTTCTGGATGCGAGCGGCGTGATGGCCGAACCCAGGATTCCCCTCACGGCCGCGGACGAGTCCTACACTCATCAGCTCGTGGCTCCGCACCTGGAGACGCTCTACGTCCACCCGGCGTGGGCGGACCGCTGCTACCACCAGCTGCACGTCGAGGACCTGACGATCAACGCGGGCCGCCAGCTCTATCCCCACGACGGGCGGCGCTTCGGCTTCCTCGGCGTGGCCACGCCCGACCGGATGTACTGCCTGCGCGCGGCGGAGCCGTTCGCCGCCGGCGACGATCCCAACCAGGCCAGGATCGGCAACGTGACGATCGAGGTCGTGAGGCCGCTTCAGGAGATCCGGCTGTTCGTCGAGGACCCCGACTTCCCGGTGCGATTCGACCTGACCTTCGCCGGACGGTTCGCGCCCGTCCCGACCGACCGCAACCGGATCGAGGTCCGCGGCGAGCTTGTCACCGACTACATGAACTTCTTCCAGTCGGGTCTGTACTCGGGGACGATCGAGGTTGACGGCCGCCGTTACGACGTTCGCGATCGAGCCGGCTTCCGCGACCGCGGTTGGGGGATCCGCAAGCACGAATCCTCGATGCGGCGCGGCCTCGTCGTCGCCACCTTTTGCGAGCTTCCAGACCGGGCGATCTACGCGCTCCTCTACGAGACGGCCAGCGGCCGGCGCGCGTTCACCAATGGCTGGCTGCTGGACGGTTCGGGGCTCAGCGACACGGCGGTGGCGATCGAGCACGACCTCGAGCTGGACGGGACGCTCGTCACCGGCGGCACCATCGAGGTCACCTGGTCCTCGGGCCGCACGGACAAGCTCGAGTTCCGCAATCGGGTCCGCAACTACCTCGCCGGTATCGGCTACGCGCTCGAGGAAGCGCTCAAGCAGCCCGGCATCGACGTCTTCGACCTCACCGACCCGGCGGTGATCGCCCGTCTCGACGGTCAGAACGACCAGGGCTGCGTGTTCGACGTCGACGGCCAAGCGGGCCACGGATACGTCGAGACCGGCGTCGGCGTCCACCACCGCTACCGACCGGAGTGAGATCAGCGCGGCGTGCCCCGCTGGGAGCACAGCTTCGACGTCGTCGCCGTCGGTAGCGGCGCCGCCGGGCTCGCCGCCGCGCTGACCGCGCACGCCGGCGGTCTCAGACCGCTGGTGGTCGAGCGGGCCTCGCTGGTCGGTGGGTCGACGATGCTGGCCGGCGGCGGCATGTGGGTTCCGGCCAACCGGTTCATGCTCGCGGACGGCGATCACGACAGCCCCGAGCTGGCGCTCGAATACCTCGAGGCGCTGGTCGGCGACGATCCGCCGGCGTCCACGCGCGCCCGCAAGGAGGCGTTCGTGCGCGGCGTGCCGCGCGCGATCGAGTTCCTCGAGTCGCAGGGGCTCCGCTTCCGCCGCACGACCGGTTACCCGGACTACTACCCCGACTACCCGGGCGCGTCGACCGCGGGGAGGGGGATCGAGTCGGTGATCTTCGACACCACCGCGCTGGGCGGGTGGGCGGCGAAGATCCCGCCGCGCCGCTTCCCGCGCAGCCTGCCGATGGGCACCCTCGACGTGTCCCTGATCGTGCTCGCCCGGCGCACGGCCCGCGGAGCCGCCCGCCTGGGGCGGATCTACGCCCACCACCACCTGAGCAAGCTGCGCGGTCAGCAGCTCGTCGGCGGCGGCGGCGCGCTCGTCTCACAGCTGCTCTACCAGGCGCTGCGGCGGGGTATCCCGCCGTGGCTGGAGACCCGCGTCGTGGAGCTCGTCGTTTCCCGGGGCCGGGTCGCCGGCGTCGTGGTGGAACGCGACGGTGAGCGGATCGCGATCGAGGCCCGACGAGCGGTCCATCTCGGCGCGGGCGGCTTCGCCCGCAACGAAGCCCTGCGCCAGGCTCACCAGCCGGCCCCGATCACCGCGAACTGGACCTCGGCCCAGGTAGGCGACCTGGGGGACGGCCTTGAGCTCGGCCGGTCGGTGGGCGCGGCCACCGCCCTGCTCGACGAGGCGTGGTGGGGACCCTCGAGCCTTCTGCCCGGCGGGCCGGCGATCTTTCACGTGTCCGAGCGGTCGAAACCGGGGTCGCTGATCGTCGACCAATCGGGCCGCCGGTACCTCAACGAATCGATCGACTACGTGCTCGCGGGCCAGACCATGTTCGAGCGCCATCGCGAGGTCCCCGCGATCCCCTCTTATCTGGTCTTCGATCAGCGCTACCGGAACCGCTATCCGTTCGGGGTCAACCTCCCCGGCCGGACTCCACCCGAGCTCGTCGAGAACGGGTACTTCAAACGGGCGGAGTCGATTCCGGCCCTCGGCGAACTGCTGGGCCTGCCCTCGGGCCGGCTTCCCGCCACCGTCACGCGCTTCAACCGGTTCGCCCGTCGCGGGATCGACGGGGACTTCCACCGCGGCGAGAACGCGTACGACACCTACTACGGCGACCCACGGGTCAGGCCCAACCCGTGTCTGGCGCCGCTCGGGCACCCGCCCTACTACGCGGTGGCGCTGTACCCGGGCGACCTCGGCACCAAGGGCGGGCTGGTCACCGACGAGCACGGACGCGTGCTGCGCGACGACGGCAGCGCGATCACCGGCCTGTACGCCTCGGGCAACACGTCGGCCTCGGTGATGGGGCGACGTTACCCCGGACCCGGGGTCACGATCGCCCCGGCGCTGACGTTCTCGTGGCTGGCCATGCGTCATGCCGGTAGCGCACAACCCGGCTCACGGGAAACCCCTGCTCGTGATTGTTGATGTAGAAGCGCGACTGGTTGCGCCCCGGGTCACCTCCGACCACGATGTTCGTCCACTCGGGAGCCAGCAGGACGGGCACACGGCGGTGGGGATCGTCTGACTGAGCCCACCGCTCGGGCGCCGTGCCCTCCGCCACGAACGTCCGCAGATCGCCGCTGCTCCCGGCGCCCACGTAGTGAGGGTAGATCTCGAGCCAGCGGGCCTCGATCGAGGCGTGCTCGAACAGGTAGGCGCGGATGTCGTTCTTGTTCTGACCGCGTCCCGCCATGACCTGCGCCGCGCTCGGCGAGAGCAGCAACAGCGGCGACCACTTGCGGTACATCAGCGCCGTGAACACCCACGGGCCCGAGGTGGTGCCGAGGAAGTAGGCCAGCATCTCCAGGTGCCTCTCGGGGTCCTCGCCGCCGGTGTAGATCGGCGGGCTGATGGCGACCACGCTCTGCACGGTGACGACGTCATCGGCTGACGAGAAGCCCCGATCGACGCGGAACGGGTCCCAGCCGAGCCCACGGACGGCGGCCTCGTCCTCGCCCAGCGCCACGTTGAAAGTGGCGCCGATCGTCCCCTTGTCAGTCGTCCCTGGCGGGACCCGCAGACCCGCGACGTTGCGCATGTACAGCCGCAGGAAGCGGCCGATCGTCGTCGCCGCTCGGTTGCCGACACGCATCAGGCCGCTCCCGGTGTTCAAGCCCAGCCGGGCCACCACGGGTCCGCTCAACACGACGAGCGGCTCCCAACCGGGCGTCGAGCCGGCGTCCTGAATCCGCCACTCGGGATCGGCGATCGCCTCCACGATCGCGACCAGTACCGGCATGTACTCGGGACGGCAGCCGGCCATCACGCCCCCTACCGCCACCGACCACACCGTGGCCTCGCGATAGTCGGGGGCCAGCACCCCGATGACCTCGTCGGCGGCGCGGGGCGAGTGGGCCATGAACGCCTCCACCCGCTCGACGACGGGTGGGACGATCGGCAGTCCATCGCTCCACAGCCGTCTCTCGAAGAATTCCTGGACGCCCTCGAAGTCGCCGCTGAAGACGACTTCGCGCGGCCCCGGTTCGGCCTCGGGCGCTCCGGTCGTGCCTGCGCCACCGCCGCTGTCGGCCGCGAGTAGGCCCTCGAGGATCGCGGGCGCGAGGATCTCGGCCGCCTTGCGCCGGATCGTCTCTTCGCTGTCCATCGGGATCGTGCCTGGGTACTCCACGATCGGTACGTGGTCGATCCCGAGCGCTCGTCCGATCGCGTGGGCCTGGGCCAGGAAGCCCGTGGACGCGATCGCCACCACCGGGATGCCCGTCCGCTCCGCGATCGCCGCCGCCCGCATCACGGCGGGCGTACAGCTTCCTCAGGCGCCCACCCCGAGAATCACCGAGTCCACCTCGGTGGCCCGCAGCACCTCGGGCAGTCGGTCCAGCACGGCCTGCTCGTCGTGGCCGTGGATGTTGCCGAACCGCTCGTGCTCGACGAACGAGAGATCCCCGTAGCGCCGGGCGAGCTCGCGCTGGATCTCCTCGTACATCACGTCTCCGCAGAACACGTAGTCCCAGATAAAGCCGATCCGCCGGCCCGCGAGCCCCGACCGGCGCGCGATCCCGCCGGCGCGGGGGCCTCCGTCGCCGTTCCCGTCCAGACGCGCCAGCGGGGCCAGCGGCCAGACGACGTCGTGGCGCTCGTCGGTCACGTGTGCGACTCGCCCGGGTAGACGATGTCCGCTTCGTCGATCTCGATGCCCGGGGGCGCCTCCTTCACGAGCACCAACCGCAACATCTCCTTGGGCACTAGGCAATCGGCGCACGCGCCCTCTTTCGCGATGATCTCGATCCGTGGATGGCCGCGATCGTGGTCGGGCCACGCGGTCACTGCCGCCCGGTACCCATCGGCGCCGAGCATGTCCGACAGCAGCCTGCGCAGATCGATCAGTGCCTCGCTCGTAACCGCCATTCTTTCAGGTCGGAGGCCACGACAACCCGCCGTAGGACCACTCTCCCCGGTCCCAGCCCGCCTCCGCGCTCTCCACGACCTCGGCCGCCAGTCGGGCGCGGGCGGCCCGCGTGGCCGGTTCGTCGACCACCCCGTCGCTCCCGATGACCACCCCGTAGTCCCGTCGCGCCCCCTCGGTGGTGATGTAGCCGTCGCGCAGGTCGTCCACTACCCGGGCCACCGGCCGCTCCCACGGCGGCCCGAAGCCGCCCGCGCCGGCCGGCCGGAGCAAGAAGCGCTCGCCCTTCTCCAGGCGCAGCGGCGGATGCTTGGAGGGCAGCACCTGCTCGCCGGGGCCGGGATTGCGCGCCAGCTTGCCGGGCGCACCCGGCCTCCCCCCGAGCAGCCCGAACGGCCTGACCGTCGTCCGCTCGACCACCGACGTGAAGCTGACGCCGTCGGCCAGCGTGCGGAACTCCTTCTCGGCCGCGCAGCCGCCCCGCTGGCGCCCCGCCCCGCCGGTGTCGGCGACGCGCCGCCAGTACTCCATCCGCACCGGCGCCACGAACTCGACGATCTCGACCGGCTGGACGCGGGTGTTGCCGGTGTGGACCTTGATCCCCGAGACGCCGTCCTTGGTCGCGCGCGCCCCCATCCCGCCCGGCGCGTTCTCCATCACCGCCGTCCGCTCGCGCCGCAACGCCCGCCGGCGCCACTCGATCAGGTCGGGTCCCTCCATGATCGTCATCGCGGCCGAGGCGTACGTCCCGGCCAGCACCCGCTCGGGGACGGCCTGCGAAAGCGCCATCATCAGCAGGTCGGCGCCGCGCTGCGCGGTCTCGGAGACGCCGGTCTGGGTCGGCGCGGGCGCCCGCGGGTTGACCAGCGTTCCCTCGGGGGCGACCGTGCGCACGGGAGCGAACATCCCGGCGTTGGCCGGCACCGACGGGTCGAGCGCGGCGCGCACGGCGTACACGCCGACGCCGCTGGTGGTCGGCAGCGACAGGTTGATCCCGCCGCGGACCTGCGGGTCGGTGCCGGTCCAATCGACCTCGACATCGGGGCCGCGGACCCGCACCGTCGCCTCGATCCGGATCGGCTGCTCGACCCACCCGTCGCCCTCCATCCAGTCGACGGCCCGGTAATCGCCGTCGGGGACGTCCTCGATCCGCGCCCGCAGCCGCCGCTCGCTGTAGGAGATCGCCTCGGCCATCGCGGCCGTGAGCCGATCGACTCCGTGCCGGCGAGCCAATCGCTGCAGCCCGCGCTCGCCGACCACACATCCGGCAAAGCCGGCCCGGGCGTCCCACTCGCGCTCGCCCGCGCCGCGCACGTTGGCCAGGATCAGCTGCCAGATCTCCGGCACCGGCTCGTAATTGCGATACAGCCGCACGGCCGGGATCCGGAGGCCCTCGGCGTACATGTCGGCCACGCGAGTGTTGAAGCTTCCCGGCGTGCCGCCGCCGATATCGGTCCAGTGCACCCGGGTGGCGGCGTAGCCGAGGTGGCGGCCGTCGCTGTAGACGGGCATGATCATGCACACGTCGTTGATGTGGTTGGACCCGCCGAGGTAGGGATCGTTGCCCACCACCACGTCGCCCGGTCCGAGCTCGTCTCGCCACGGCTCCAGCATCAGCGCGAACGAGTACGGCATCGCGCCCAACTGGGCCGGGATGTCCTTGCCCTGCGCCACCAACCGTCCGTCCGGGTCGCCGATCGAGACCGACAGATCGCCACCCATGGCCACGATCGGGCTGTAGGCCGTGCGCATGCACGCCGTGCGCATCTCGAGCGCCACCGTCTCGAGCCCGCTGCGGATCACCTCGGCGGTGATCGTGTCGACGCGCTCCAGCGCCGCCATCAGCGCGCCTCCTCGATCACGATCGAGCCCGTCTCGTCGGCCGACCAGCGCTGGCCCGGGAGCACGACCGTGGTCGAGTCGTACTCGTCGATCACCGACGGCCCGGCGAGCGGATCACGGGGTGCCCACGCCTCCCGCGCGTAGATCGGCGTCTCGACGTAGCCGGTGTCGGGGAACCAGATCTCCCGCGTGCGCACCGGCTCGGGCGTCGCGGTGCCCGCCTGCTCAAAGCGCGGCTTGGGGATCCGCCCGATCGCCCGCACGCGGATGCCGAGCGCGAACACGCTCTCGCTCTCGACCTCGAACCCGTACGCGATCCGGTGGCGGGCGTGAAAGCGCGCCGCGATCGCCTCCCACCCGCACCGCCGCAGGTCGAGTCCGTCGAGCGGCACGTCGAGGTTGTGCAGCTGCCCGATGTAGCGGCCGACGTAGGAACGATGCAGCTCCTGGCGCCCGGGCGGCACCCGGTCGGCCTCGAGCACCCGGCGGCCTTCCGCCTCGAGCTCCTCGAACCGGTCCGCGAGCTGATCCAGGTCGAGGTCCTCCAGCGGTCGCAGCACCGAGTCCGAGTAGTCGCGGGCCAGGTCGCCGGTCCCCACACCGAGCGCCGACAGCGCGCCGGGGTGGGGAGGGATGACGGTCGTGCGAATGTCGAGCTCGCGCGCCAGCGCCGCGGCATGGGTCGGGCCGGCGCCACCGTAGGCCATCAGCACGAGCTGGGCCGGGTCGATCCCGCGCTCGCTGGCGATCAGGCGCATCGCGTCCGCCATCAGCGCGTTGACGATCCGGTAGACCCCGCTGGCCGCTTCGATCACGTCGAGACCGAGCGGCCCGCCGACCTTGTGCAGCGCCTCTTCGGCCGCCACCCGGTCCAGGGTCAGGACACCTCCGGCCAGCTGGTCGAGATAGCCGAGGACGACGTTGGCGTCGCTGACCGTGGGCTCGACGCCGCCCAACCCGTAGCACGCCGGTCCCGGATTGGCGCCGGCGCTGTGCGGTCCGACGCGGAGCGCGCCACCGGCGTCGACCCACGCGATCGACCCCCCGCCGGCCCCGATCGAGCGGATGTCCAGCATCGGCAGCCGGAGCGCGTGGCCCTCGATCTCGGTCTCCAGCATCTGCTGCGGCTCGCCCTCGAGCACCAGTGCCGTCTCGAAGCTGGTCCCGCCCATGTCGATTGCCAGCAGGTCGAGATGGCCCTGGCGCCGGGCGAGGTGGCCGGCGGCCGAGAACCCGGCCGCCGGGCCGGACTCGAGCAACGCCGCCGGCAGGCCGACCGCCCCGTCGATCGAGATCATCCCGCCGTTGGACTGCATGATCGTGGGCGCCGGCAGCCCACGGCTCGCCGCCGCGGTCTCGAAGCGCCTGAGGTAGCCGCGGATTAGCGGTCCCAGGTAAGCATTGATCACTGTCGAGCTGGTGCGCTCGTACTCCTGGATCGCCGGGTTGATGTGGTGCGAGACCGAGACGTACAGCTCGGGCAGCGCGGTGGCGATCGCCTCGGCGAGCCGGCGCTCGTGCTCGGGGTTCTCGAACGACCACAGCAGCGCCACCGCGATCGCCTCCGGCTCCGACGCGCGCAGCCGGTCGATCACACGCGCGATTTCCTCGTCGCTCAACGCGCGCTCGACCTCGCCACCGGGGGTCACCCGCTCCTCGACCCCGAAGCGCAGCCTCCCCGGTACCAGCGGCGGCGGGAAGTCCAGCTGGAGGTCGTAGGGATCCATCGTCCCGCTGCGGTCCATCCGCCGGAACTCGAGCACGTCCTCGAACCCGGCCGTCGTCACCAGCGCCGTCCGCGCCCCCCGCCGGGTCAGGAACGCGTTCGTGGCCGAGGTCGTCCCGTGCCCCAGAAACTCGACCGACTCACCGCCGCCGCGGGCTAGCAGCCGATCCAGTCCCTCCATCACCCCGACCGACTGATCCTCCGGCGTCGTCGGCAGCTTCAGCACCGTCCACGTCCCGCCGTCGTCGATGGCCACGATGTCGGTGAACGTGCCTCCGACGTCAACGCCGATGCGCATGCCGAGATCCTTCCACACCTATCAACCAAATGTTTGGTTGGCGAGGGGGTGGCTGGTGGCGGGTTGGCGGCCGGGAATCGTTCTAGGAGCGAACGATTTACGCCCAAAAGCGTTCTGAACGCAAACGATTTGCCTACGGAATCGTTCATATCTCGTGCCGAGACCTGGATGCGGCCGCCACTGCGACTAATGGGGGCCGCGCCTGCGGCGCGGCGTCCATGGGGCCGAAAAAATCCGGGCCATCGCCGGCGGGGGTTTGCGACTGAACCATGTGCCCTTGAGTCGAGCGTGTGCCTTTGAGTGGACGGTGTCCCTCTGATAAGCGCTTGCGGTTCGATGCGCGGGGTGGGCAGCGAGGGGGTTGCTGGTGTCGGCTTCCGGGCTGCCGGGAGCGCGTCGGGGGTAGAAGCGCTCGTGGAAGCGAGTCCGGTTGGGTTCCGCCCAGACTGGACGCGCCCACGTCAACTGCGAGCCCCGGGTCCACTCAGATTGATGCCGGCGTGGTTTTGTCAGAAACTAACAACGCACTCCGGGGCCGCCGAAGGGAGTTTCGGCTGAACTATGGCGAATTTCATCCACCCCTCGGATGGAATTCGCCATAGTTCGAGCAACGGTTGGTCGGGATCGCCACGTCGGCTCAACCGTGCCACGCCGTTGCCCGGATTGCGGCTCAGACGGGATCCCGGCGGCTAATTCTTTGTGACTTAGTGATAAATCTCGGTCCCATCGGGAGAACGTCCGTCAACTGATCTCCGAGGCAGCTCACCCACCCCCTTCCCAGCCCCAACTCGAACCGCAGTCGCCACCGCCACCGCGCTTCCCCCCGTCGGCCGACCGGCGCCGTCGGCGCCGCCGCGTCCGCCACCGCCACCGGCTCCGCCGGCAGCACCGCCACCGCCACCGGCGTCACCGGAATCAGTCTCCCGAAGTCAGGCGGCGCGGCCGGCGCCGTCTCCTTCCCGGAAGGCTTGCAGCGCGGTCCGGGGCGCGGTGGCGTCGCCGGCGAGAATCACCCGGGCGCCGAGCTCGAGCGCGGCCGGTCGCAGCGACAGGTCGGGTTCGCCGCTGACCCCGGCCACGAGCAGGTCGACCTCGAGCTCGTCGCGGGCGCCGCTGTGCACGTGCCGGGTCAGGGCGCGGCCGTGCTCGATCCCGACCAGCTGCGTGCTCGGGAGCAGGGTGCAGCCGGCGCGGTAGAGGCGCAGTAGCTGCTCGCGGATACGCGTGAAGCCGACGTGGGTGGCGATCGTGGCCATCGGCGTCAGCAGCGTGACCTGGGCGCCGGAACCGGCCAGGAACTCGGCCGCCAGGGCCACCTCCTCGGAACCGCGATGGTCGACGATCGCCACGCGCTGACCGGCGTGGGAGTTGTCCATCGCCTGATCGATCCAGACCACGGGGACCGAGCCGTCCCCGGCCGGGAGCGGCTGCGCCGGCGCCCGGGCGCCGGTGGCCAGGATCACGACCTCGGGCGGCGTCGCGGCCAGCGCCGGGCCGGCTTCCTGTTCGGTGCGCACCGGCACCCCCAGCCGTTCCAGCTCTTCCGCCAGCCACGCGATCGACTGCATCAGCTCGGCCGCGCGTCCGCATCGCTCGGTGAGCGCCAGCCGGCCGCCGAGCTTCGCTGTCCGTTCGTACACGATCACGTCGTGGCCGCGGCGGGCGGCCGCCGCGGCGGCGGACAGGCCGGCGGGGCCGCCGCCGACGATCGCCACCGCACGCTTGACCGCGGAGGGCGAGTCATCGAGCAGGTACTCACGCCCGACGGCGGGGTTGTGGAAGCAGGTGATCGGCAGGCCTCCCACCATCCGGTCGACGCAACCTTGGTTGGCGGCCACGCAGGGCCGTATCCGGGCGCGCTCGCCGCGCGCGAGCTTGGCCACCACGTCGGGATCCGCGATCTGCGCCCGCGTCATCGCCACCAGGTCGCAGTCCCCGTCCTGCAGCGCGCGCTCGGCGACCTCGGGGGTGGCGATCCGCCCGACCCCAATCGTCGGCACGGCGCCGGCCAGGTGGATCCGCATCTGACGGTCCAGCGGCAGCAGCTCGCCGAGCGGGTGCTCGTAGGAGCCGATCGAGCGGTGATAGTGGGTGGCGCGGGCGCCCGCCGACAGGTTGAGGTAATCGAGTTGCCCGGTGGCGGCGAGCGTGGCGCCGACCCGGCGCATGCCCTCGGGTCCGAGCCCGCCCGCGGCGGGCGAGACCCAGTCGTCGACCGAGATGCGGGCTCCGAGCACCGGGCTCGATCCGATCCGGCCGCGAATCCGCTCGATCACGGCCGTGATGAACCGGAACTGCTCGCCCCAGACGTCCGTGCGCCGGTTGGCCCAGGGGCTGAACGACTGCTGCAGGAGATAGCCGTGGGAGGCGGACAGTTCGACTCCGTCGGCCCCCGCATCGACGGCCAATGCGGCCACGGTGGCGAAGCCGTCGATCACCTCCTCGATCTCCTCGCCGGTCATCTCGTGGGATGTCTCGGCGCCGCTGGGCGAGACCGTGCCGCTGAACGACCACAGCGGCGTGAGGTCGACGTCGGAGCGAAACTCGGCCCCGAAGTGCAGGAGCTGGACGAGCACCGGCGTGTCATGGCGGTGCAGTCGCTGGGCCATCGCGCCGAGCTTGCGGCGCAGGTCATCGGGCTCGTAGGGGTAGTGCCCGATCGCGCGGCTCGAGGGATGGACGTGAACGGGCTGGAGGATGATCAGCCCGACGCCGCCGCGGGCCCGGCGCTCCTGGTAGGTCAGGTAGCGCTCCGGGGATTCGCCCGGACGGTAGAAATCGAGGAAGGCGCCGTGGGCGGTGGACACCACCCGATTGCGTAGCTCGAGCGAGCCGACCTGAATGGGGCTCAGCAGTAGCTCGGTTCCCGTCGCCGCCATCCGGTCACATCGTGCCACACAACCAACCAAATGTTTGGTTGACTTAACGCCGTGGCGACGATCGATGGAACCGACCTCGACGTGTTCGGGCTGTGCCTCGGCGGCAACATCTTCGGCTGGACGGCCGACCGGGAGGAGTCATTCGCGGTGCTCGACGCCTACGTCGACGCCGGCGGCAACTTCCTCGACACCGCCGACGTGTACTCGGCCTGGGTGCCAGGCAATGAGGGAGGCGAGTCCGAACAGGTGATCGGCGAGTGGCTGGCCGCCCGGGGTAACCGGGAGCGGATCGTGCTCGCCACCAAGGTCGGTTCGGACGGCGGGCTGAGCGCCGACAACGTCCGGACCAAGACGGAGGCTTCACTGCGGCGGCTGGGCACGGATTACATCGACCTGCTGTATGCCCACCGCGACGACACACAGACGCCGCCGGAGGAGACGCTGGCCGCGTTCGGCGAGCTGGTGAGCGCCGGCAAGGCCCGCCACATCGCCGCCTCCAACTACTCGGCGGCCCGGCTCGCCGAGGCGCTGGCCGCGTCGGAGCGGGAGGGACTGCCGCGCTATGTCGCGCTCCAGCCGCACTACAACCTGGTCGAGCGGCGCTACGAGGACAAGCTCGCCGAGCTGTGCGCCCGCGAGGGACTCGCCTGCATCCCGTACTACGCGCTCGCCAAGGGCTTCCTGACCGGGAAGTACCGCCCGGAGGGGCCGCAAGCCGAAACGCGACGGGGCGCCGCGATGAGCGGGGCGGCCTACCTGGAGAATGAGCGGGCGGTGGCGGTGCTCGACGCGCTCGACGAGATCGCGGCCGACCGCGGCGTGCCGTTGGCCGCCGTGTCGCTGGCCTGGCTCGACGCCCAGCCGAACGTGGTGGCGCCGGTGGCCAGCGCGCGCACGCCCGCCCAGCTCGCCGAGCTGCTCCCGTCGGTCTCGCTGGAGCTGAGCCCCGACGAGCTCGCCCGTCTGGCGGGCTGAGGCCCGCCGTCCCGCGTCAGGTGTTGGACGTCCCCGCTCACCACCGTGGCATCAAAACACCCGCGGCAGTGTTTGCACCACTGACCCCGTATAGGGACTCAACGGTGCAAAGGCATCCCCGGTGCAAAGGCATCCCCGGCGCCAGGCACCCGCCGAGCGCAAGCGCTCGCTGAACGCGCAGCCTCAAAACACTAGCCCTCGAGCCAGGTCCTGACCGCGCTGCCCGCGCGCGCGACGCGTTCCCGTGGCGGGAGCGCCGCCAGCGCCTTGACCGGCGTTTCCACGCTGAGCGGCGCCTGCGGTGGCAACGCGTCGACCAGCTCGGTCAACGGAAGCTCCCCGTCGCCCGGGAGCAGCCGGTCGGTGACCGCCTCCTCGTAGAGCGCCCCGCCGGGCGGGGCGGCCAGCCGGGCGTCGCACAGCTGGGCGTAGGGGAACAGCTTCGGGTGAGAGTCGGCGAGCGCCTTCACCCGCGCCGGCGACCCGCCCGAGCGCTGCAGGTGGAGCGGGTCGACCAGCACTCCGGCCGCCGGATGGTCCGCCGCGTCCACGATCGCCACCGCATGCTCGATCGTCCGGACGACCGTGAACGGGATGAACTCGAGCATCGGTCGCAGCCCGAGCGGGGCGGCGCGCAGGCACAGGGCGTGCAGCTGCTCCGCGAGCTGCTCATCCTCGCCGTCTTCGCCGATCGCGAGCAGATGGCGCGCCCCGACCGTGGCGGCGGCTTCGATGGCCGGGGCGATCGCGTCGAGATCGAGCGACGGACGCAGACGGATCACCTCGACGTCGAGCACCCCGCACCCGTGATCCGCCAGCCGGGAGCGCGTCTCCGCCAGCGGCCCCGGACCCGTCCGGGCCGGGTCGACCCGTCCGGCTGGAAGCAGGCGCAGACAAACCGCGTCGAACCCGGCACCCGCGGCCGCCTCGATCAGCTCGCACGGCGAGAGGTCGATCGCGGTCAGGTGGGCGACCGCTAGTGGGCGCATTCGGATCAGAGGATGGCCAGCGGGTTGACGGGGGAGTTGACGCCGCCGTGGATCCGCAGGGGCGCGAGCACGAACAGGAACCGGCCCGGCCGCAGCGCGGCCAGCTGCTCGAGCTCGAGCATCTCAACGAGATGGACGCCGAGGCGGCTGATCAGCTGCACGTGGATCGGCGCCCGAGCGTTCGGATCCTCCTCGGGGAACACCTCGACCCCGAGAGTGTCCGCGCCGACGAGTGCGATGTCGCGCTCGGCGATCCACGCGGCGGCCTCGGTGCCGATGCCGGGCTCCTCGCGCTCGAGCCCGCGGCGGTCGCGACCTTCGAGGTTGGCCGGGGTCAGCCAGCCGGTGCGGATCAGCAGCGCGTCCCCGGCTCCGACCGGGGCGCCGGCTCCGTCGGTGGCCGCCTCGAGCTCCGCCGCCGTGATCAGATGCGAGGGAGCCAGCGCCGGAACGCCGTGCAGGGCGCAGACGTCGGCCAGCACGCCGCCGGTGACGATCCCCGGGATCTTGTCGATCCCGCAGTAGCGGGCGCCGCGGCTGCGCACCGTGTTCGGGTCGTGGCCGTTGTAGAGGCCGTCGGCCGACCACGCGTGGGCCAGCGCGTCGATGTGAGTGCCGGTACCGACCGGCATCGAGACGAAGTCATCGGCGAAGAAGGCACCGCCGGCACCGCGCGCGCCGGCCGCATAGTCACCGCCGTCCACGGTCAGGATGTGCGTCGGACCCGGGCGATCCTCGACGCGGGGAAGGTCGTGGCGCAGGGGCCGGCCGAGCGATAGGACGCGCCCCTCGCGGACGCCGTGGGCGGCGGCGCGGGTCCGCTCGGGCGTGATCAGATTGAGCGCCCCGATTTCGTCCGCGGCGCCCCACCGCCCCCAGTTCGACGTTGGTTGGTGGTTCGTGCTCGGCATCGGCTCCTCATTCATCGGTCGGTTCTAAACGTCAGCAGGCCGGCGCGGAGCGTGGCCTCCGGATCGTGGACCACGGCCTCCCCGGCCCGCGCCTCGGCGTCGACGCAGGCCATCAGCACCGGCCCCTCGGTCAGCGCGACCAGACCCACCCTCATCGGCAGCCGCTCGCGGAGCGCCTCCTTCGGCGTCCGGTGCGACAGCACGGCGGCGACGAGCGTGCCGCGCCCGCTGGCGCGTGCGAAGGCCAGCTCGGCTCCCGCGCACCGGCGACAGCGGCGCCGCGGGTAGTGCTGCCAGCGCCCGCATCCCTGGCAGCGCTGAAGCATCAATAGACGGTCGTGGAGCCCGTCCCAGTAGGGCCGAGTGAGCTCGGTGGCGAGATCCTCCCCCAACAGGTCAGCCACTCTGAGCGCTCCCGAGGATCGCGGCACAGTGATGGGAGAAGACGCCGCCGACGCCGGTGACGAGCGCGTGGCGGCCGGGCGGCACCTGGCGCGGACCGGCTTCGCCGCGGAGCTGGCGGACGGCCTCGACGGCGTGCGAGAGGCCGCCGGTGACCGCCGACATCAGGCCGCCGTGCGTGTTCACGGGGAGGCCCCCGCCCGGGCCGATCCCGACGCCGCGCAGGAGCGAATCGACCCCGGCGCCGCGCTCGAGCCCGTAGGCGAGCAACTGTAGGGCAACCGTGACCGTGAACGAGTCGTACAGGTACGCGAGGTCGATCTCGGCCGCCGTCAGCCGGGCGTCCGAGTAGACGCGGCGGGCGGTGTCGCGGGCGCTGGCGAGGGGATCGTCGAAGTCGATCTGGGAAATCTCCTCGTGCGAGACGCCGCCACCGACTCCGAGCAGGCGGACGGACCGGCCGGGCTCGGGCCCCGGCGCGCCGGAGACGATCACCGCCGCCGCCATGTCGGTGATCAGGCAGCAGTCGTAACGGCCCAGCACGCCGGCCACGCGCGGCGCATCCAGCACGTCGCGCTCGGTCAGCGGCGGCTCGCGCCGGCGGGCGTCGGGGTTCAGGGCCGCCCAGGCGCGCGCGGCGACGGCGATCGCCGCCAGGTCGGGCCGGGTCACCGCGCCCTCGTGCAACAGCCAGTCGGCGAGCAGCGCGTACAGCGTCACTACCGTCGGCCCGAATGGGTCCTCGAACTGGGGGTGGCCGACGAGGCTGGCCATCGCCGCGATCACGCTCTCCCGGCGCGCGGAACCCGACCGGGAATCCGCGTGTGCCACCGCCACCGTGCGGGCAGCCCCCAGGTGGATCAGGCCGGCGGCCAGGATCACCGCGAATAGCGGGCTAGCGCCGCCGGCCCCGACTGTGCTCGCGTAGGCGGGCCGCAGACCGAGGTACTCGGCGACCTTGGTCGCGGCCATCGCGTGGGGGGTCACGATCGAGTCGTAGACCAGCAACGCGTCGATTCCGGCCGCGAGGGGCAGGCCGGCGTCGGCGCTGGCGGCGGCGGTGGCGAGCGCGGCGGCCTCCACCGGACCATCGCAGCCGTCGATCTGCTCCTGGGAGAGCTCCCCGATCCCGGTGATCCAGACGGACCCGATCAGACCGAGCCTCGATCCGGGCCGAGGACGACCGGCAGGCTGGCAACCGTACGGAACATCGCGTTGCCGGTCCACTCGAGCTCAGCCGGGTCGACGGCGAGCTGGAGGTCGGGGAAGCGGCGGGCAATGGTCGAGAAGAAGATCTCGGACTCCATCCGCGCCAGCGCGTTGCCGAGGCAGAAGTGGGGACCGTAGCCGAACGTGATGTGGTGGTTGGGCTCGCGGAGGATGTCGAGCCTGTCGGGGTCGTCGAACATCCGAGGATCGCGATTCGCAGCCGCCACCACCGGCATCACGGTGGTGTCGGCCGGTATCTCGACCCCGCCGAGGACCATCGGCGCGGTCGTCACCCGCCACAGGAACTGAACCGGGGAGACCCACCGCAGCAGTTCCTCGACCGTGGCCGCCACGCGCTCGGGGTCCTCGCGCAGGGCAGACCACTGGTCGGGGCGCTCGGCCAGCGCCAGCATGCCGTTGGCGAGAAGGGCGTTGGTCGTGTCGCTGCCCGCGAACAGCAGGACGACGAACTGGGCCATCAGCTCGTCGGCGCTCAGACGGTCCTCGCCGGCGGCGCCCATGAAGGCGGCGACGAGATCGGTGCTCCGGGGATTACGGCGGTTGTTGTCGATGATCTCCTGCACGTAGAGGCGGAACTCGCCCATCGCGGCGTGGGCGTCCATCAGGTCGGCCGCGACCACGCCGCCGCGGTTCTTGCCGATCCGCCCGCTCCAGCCCTTGATCGTGGTCGCGTCCTCGAGCGGCACGTTGAGCAGCGTGCAGATCACCATCACCGGTAGCCGCTGCATGACGGTGGAGACGAGGTCGACCGTCTCGCCGCTTTCCCGCAGCGCCGCCGCGAGCAGCTCGTCGAGGTACCGCGCGATCGTCGCCTGCAGTCCGGCCACACGGCGGACCCCGAACGGCCGCATCGCGATGTCGCGCAGGCGGCCGTGGACGTCGCCGTCGGAGCGGCTGATGTACATCGCCTCGAACGCCGCCACGTCGCGCCAGGCGCTCGCCTCCTCGGGCCCGAGGCGGGAGAGGATCTCATTGGCGCGGCTCCCGACGCGGTAGGCCTGGCTGCTCATGCGATTGAACTCGCGCACGGCGGCCTTGACGTCCTCGTAGCGCGACACGACGACGGTCGGGCCGAGCTGGTGGATCGGCGACTCCTCGAGGAGCTCGTGGTAGAGCGGATAGGGGTCGGTGATCGCCTCGCGCCGCGATTCGATCAACGCGGTCAGGCGATCGTCCAAAGATGCTTTCTCGACTACGGGCATTGCCGCCTCCCTCCTCGTCGTTTTCCGGTTACGCGTTGCTCCCCCGCCACGCGAGGCAGCCGCCGTCGATCGGGAACGCACTGCCCGTGATCCAGGCCGCGTCCTCGGAGGCCAGGTAACACACCAGCTTGGCCACCTCCTCGGGCTGCCCGACGCGCGGGATCAGGTGGGTCGAGACCATCGTGCGCTCGATCGCCTCCTTGTCCTCGGCCGCCTCGACGAACTTGCGGATCATCCGCGTGTCGACCGAGGCCGGGCAGTAGCAGTTGACCCGCACGTCCGGCGCGAGATCGACGGCGACGCAGCGCGTCAGCTGGATCAGCCCTCCCTTGGCGGCGCCGTAGGCGTTCATGTTCGGGTACCCGGTCACGCCGCCGGTGGAGCCGGCGTTGACGATCGCCGCTCCGCGCGTCGAGCGGCGCAGGTGCGGGGCGGCGTACTTCATGGCCAGCCACGGACCGCGCAGGTTGATCGCGCACACCCGGTCGAACACCTCGAGCGGAAGGTTCTCGACGGTCAGGTCCACGGTGAAGTCGGATTCGTGGACGCCGGCGTTGTTGTGGAGCACGTCGAGACCGCCGAACCGCTCGACCGCGCCCTCGATCAGCGCCTCGATCTCGTCCGCCTTGGTCATGTCACAGTGGATGTACTCGGCCTCGGCGCCGGCCGCGTTGACCAGATCGACCGTCTCGAGCCCGCCCGCGTCGTCGATGTCGGAGATCACCACCCCGCCGGCCTTCTGCCGCGCCATCTCGATCGCGGTGGCCCGGCCGATTCCGGCCGCCGAACCCGTGACCAGACAAATCTTCCCGTCGAGCATGCCCTTACTCCTCTTCCGACAAAGATCAACCAACCGTTTGGCAGGTAATCTAGCCGGAGGCAGCGCCCGGGAGCCCGGACGCCGAGTCCGTCACACGACCGCGAGGAGAGGCCCATGAAGTTCGGAGTGTTGCTGCGTTCCCAAGATCCGCCGAACGCCGAGAACATCGTGCAGCGCTGGCAGGAACAGCTGCACGCGGCCGAGGTGCTCGAGGAGGCGGGTTTCGACGGCGTGTTCGTGCCCGAGCATCACATGATGGCCGACGGTTACCTGCCCAACCCGTGGGCCGCACTCGGCGCGTTCGCGGCGCGCACCAAGCGCATCGACGTCGGCACCACGGTGCACCTGCTGCCGTTCTACCACCCGATCCACGTCGCGGAGGCTTCGACGATGGTCGACGTGCTCTCGAACGGGCGGCTGCGGCTGGGTGTCGGGATGGCCAACTTCGAGCCCGAGTTCGAGCTCTACGGCCTGAACAAGAAGACGCAGGTTTCGCGTTTTGAGGAGTGCATCGATCTCGTCCTGCGCGCCTGGGCCGGCGAGGAGCTCGATCACCACGGCAAGCACTTCAACGTCAAGGGCAAAGTGACGCCGCGCCCCGTTTCGCCGCAGCTGTGGATCGGCGCGATGTCCGAGCCCGGGGTCAACCGCGCCGCGCGCTTCGGTTGTCGGTGGTGCACCGACCCGCTCCACAACCTCGACGTGATGAAGTACTGGGCCGACCTCTACCGCGGCTTCGGAGAGGAGCACGGCACGTCGGACAAGCTCGGCGTCGTCCTGCTGCGCGACGGTTGGGTGGCCGATTCGCTCGACGAGGTCGAGCGCGTGTGGTGGCCGCACATCCGCGCCGAGCACTGGTTCTACTTCAAGCAGGTTCCGCGCTGGGTGCTGGACCGGGAGCCGTTCCTGGCCGACATCAAGAGCGAGGAGGACTTCCACTTCGACAAGCATCGCGTTGACCGCCTGGTCGTCGGGTCGCCGCAGGACTGCATCGAGCAGATCCGCGCCTACCAGGACGCGATCGACCTCGAGTACATGATCCTGTCCTTCCGCGTGGCGAGCGGACCGAGCCACGAAGAGGAGCTCGAATGCCTGCGCCGCTTCGGCGCCGAGGTGATTCCCGCGTTCAAGGAGAGCCGGCAGGCGGCGACGGCCTGATGGCGGACGCCGGCCCCGTCAGCAGCGTCAGGCCCGGGCCACCGCCGCTGAAACCGGGTGAGCCCCGCGACGCGAGCCGTCGCGGGCTCACGGTGCGGGTCGGCCTCGCCCCCAATCCGTTCGACGGCGATCTCGCCGGCGCCGGACTGTGGACGCTCGTCGACGCGATGGAGGAGGCCGGCTACGACTCGCTCTGGCTGAGCGATTCCGCCGGTCTCGGCGGCGTGGCGCCGCTGCCCGCCCTCGCCGCGGTGGCGGCCCGGACCGAGCGCCTCAAGCTGGGCACCAACGTGCTCGTGCTGCCGCCGCGCAACCCGGTGATGCTCGCGCGCGAGCTGGCCACCGTCGACGCGCTGTCCGGCGGGCGGCTGCTACCAGCCGGTGGCCTGGGGATCGACATTCCCGCCGAGCGCGCGGCCCTTGGAGTCCAGTCGGCGGAACGGGTGGCGAGGCTGGTGGAGTGCGTGACCATCCTCCGCCTGCTGTGGTCGACGGAGGGACCCGTCGATTACGAGGGCCGGTTCGTCTCGCTTGAGGGGATCGAGCTCCATCCGCACCCGGTCAAGCGCAAGTTCGAGCTGTGGCTCGCCGGGAACGTCCCCCCGGCGCTGCGCCGCACGGGCAGGCTGGGAGACGGCTGGATCGGGTCGTTCGTCGCCCCCCACGAGTTCGCGGACGTGACCGACATCATCCGCGCCGCGGCCGCCGAGGCCGGGCGCACGATCGACGAAGATCACTACGGCACGACGCTGTTCGCCTGCCCCACGGAGGACGAGATGCCGCCCGAGGCGCGGCGCTTGCTGACTCGCCGCCCCGAGCTCGCGGTGGAGGATCACATCGCGTTCGGCGCGGACGCGCTCCGGGCCCTCCTGAAGCGGTTCGTCGCCGAGGGCGCCTCGAAGTTCGTGGTGGTGCCGATCGCCCGCGACGTGCCCGGCTACATCACCGAGCTTCGCCGGGAGGCGATTGAGCCGATCGAGACGCCCCACGGGGGACGATGAGCGCGTCGACGGCGACCGCGCCGTCCGGGTGGACGATCAGCGGGTTGACCTCCACCGCCTCGAGTTCGTCGCCGAGTGACACCGCGAGCCGTGCGACACCCTCGATCGCCCGCGCCGCGGCGGCGATGTCGCCCCCCGCGCCGCCTCGGTAGCCGTCGAGCAGCGGCGCCGCCCGCAGCCCGCGCACCATCGCCTCCGCCTCGCCCTCGCGCAGTGGGAGCATCCGGCGTGCCACGTCGCTCTCGAGCTCGGCGGTGAGACCACCCAGCCCGACGACGAGCACCGGACCGAACTCGGGATCGCGCCGCGAGCCGCAGATGAGCTCGATCCCGTCCGGGGCCATCGCCTGCACGATCGAGCCCTCGAGGGTCGCGCCGGCATGGCGCGCTGCGTCGACCACGCGCTGGTGCGCGGCGGCGGCCTCCTCGCCGCCGATGACGCCCAGCACGACGCCGCCGACGTCGCTGCGGTGGAGCAGATCGCGGGCGGCGGCCTTGACGGCCACGGGGACCGCGAGACGGTCGGCGGCCGCGGCGGCGTCCTCGGGCGTGGCGCACAGGACGGTCTCCGCCACCGGCACACCGGCCGCCACCAGCAGGGCCATGCTCTCGTTCTCGAGCGGCGCGGCGGGGATCGACGGCGGCCGCGGAAGCGGCGCCAGCGGCGGCCCGGGGCCGGGCCGTCCGACCAGCGCGCGGGCGACGAGCGCCCGTGCGCACCGCTCGGCGTCCTCGAACACGGCGACGCCCTGCTCGCGCAACCAGGCGATCGACGGCGCGCTCTGCGACCCGGCGATCCACAGCACGACCAGGGGCACCCCGGTGGCCTGGCAGCCGCGATGGACGAGCTCGGCCAGCCGCTGGGAGTTCTCGGGGGAGTGGACGGTGAGCACGAGCACGAGCTGGTCGAACTCCTCCGCCGCGGCCAGCGCGGCGAGCGATTCGGTGAAGATCTCCTCGCGCTCGCTGAACATCCCGCTCATGTCGGCTGGGTTGGACACGGCGGCGAAGTCGGGCGCGGCGGCGGCCAGCCGCTCGAGCGTCACCGGCGCCGGGATCGGGAGCTCGAGGCCGGCCCGCTCGGCCGATTCGGCGGCGACGACCCCAGCGCCGCCCGAGGTGGTGAGCACCCCGACGCGCCGGCCGCGCGCGGGTCCGAGACGGTCAAGCGCCATTCCGGTCGCGAGCAGATCCTCGAACGAGTACACGCGCGGCACGTCGTAGCGGTCGAGTAGCGCGCTGACGACGTCGTCGTCACTCGCCAGCGCCCCGGTGTGCGCAGCGGTGGCGCGGGCGCCGGCCTCGGTTCCGCCCGCCTTGAGCGCGACCATGTGCTTGCCCGCCGCCCGCAGCTGCTCCAGGCCAACGACGAACTCGTCGCCGCGCCGGATCGCCTCGCAGAACAGGAGCACGACCCGGGTGGGCTCGTGGTCGGCCAGCCACGGCAGGACGTCGGAGATCGTCAGGTCGGCCTCGTTGCCGGTGCAGAGCAACAGGGAGACGCCCACTCCCGCGTCCTGGGCGCGCTCCACCAGCAGCCCGCCGCCGCCGCCTGATTGGGCGAGGACGGCGACCGAGCCCGCGCGTAGCGTGGGGCGGAAGGCCACGCCGAGCGCGGCCACGCACGTGCGGTCCGTGATGTTCATGAACCCGGGCGAGTTGGGTCCGACCACGCGCAGCCCGGTGCGCCGCGCCAGCTCGGCCACGCGCTCCTGCTCGGCCCGGCCCTCCTCGCCCACCTCTCCAAATCCGGAGGAGAACACGAGCGCCGCGCCGAGGCCGGCGGCGGCGCACTCCTCGAGCGAGTCCAGCACGCGGGGCGCCGCCAACGAAACGATCGCGAGATCGAGCTCGCCCGCCTCGGCGATCGACGGGTAGCAGGGGAGGTCCATGATCTCGTCGTAGCGCGGGTTGACCGGAGCGATCCGCCCCGAGTAGCCGTGGCGTCGCAGGCTCCCGATAAACCGTCCCGACAGGGCGCCGGCCCTCGGCGAGGCGCCGATCACGGCGATCCCGCGGGGTCGCAGCAGCCGATCGAGGCCGTCCCGGGCGCTCACTCGACGACCTCGGCGGTGGCGTCGAGGACCGCGGCGCCATGGGCCAGCGCGGCGACCGGGTTGAGCTCGAGCATGGCGACCCGCGGCGCCCACGCCGCGCCGAGCTGGGAGACGCGCGCGACCGTCTCGGCGAGGGCTTCGAGGTCGACCGCCTGACGTCCGCGCCACACCCCGAGCACGGGGGCGGCGCGCAGGCCGTTCAGCAGCGCTCGCGCGCCGGCGACGTCGATCGGAGCCAGCCGGCTGGAGACGTCCCCGAGTACCTCGACCAGCGTTCCGCCCACGGCGACCGTCAGCACCGGTCCCGCCTGTGGATCGTCGCGGACGGAGACGAGCAGCTCGGCCAGCGGGTCGAGCTGGCGCTCCACCAGGATGCCCCGGACGGCGGCCTCGCCGAACGCCGCGCGGGCGGACTGCAGGACCGACTCGGCGGTGGCGACTGCCGTCTCCGGGCGCACCCCGAGCCTCACGGCCGCCGCCTCGGTCTTGTGCACGATGCCCACGCAGTCGGCCTTGACGGCGGCCAGCCCGCCCACCTCGCGCACCGCTTCGGCGGCGTCTTGCGGGTCGGCGATCAGCCGCGCCTGCGGGATCGCGACTCCCGCCGCGGCCAGCGCCGACTTCAACTCCCATTCGCTCAGTGCGCCCGTCGGCGCCGGCGGTAGCTGATCGGAGGCCGCCGTCTCGCGCGGGACGTCGAGGCTGCGTAGTGCCGCCGCCAGCGCCGAGGCGCAGCGGTCGGGCTCGGACACGACGGCCACACCGGCGCGGCCCAGTGTGCGGATGCCCCCGAGCGACATTGGTCCGGCCGACCACTGGACGACTGGCGGGGAGGACATCGTGCTGGCGCGCTGGATGATCCCGGCGGCCAGCCTGTCGGCCAGATCCGGCGGGTGATCGTTGATCGTGGCCACCGCCACGTCGACCGCCGAATCCCCGTCCAGCAGCGCCAGCACGTGGCCGATCGCCTCCGGATTGGCGAGCACGGCGCTGGCGATGTCGATCGGATTCTCGGTCGAGCCGAAGTCGGGCACCACGCCAGCGAGGCTGACGACCGTCTCGGGGTCCAGCTCGGGAACCGTCATCCCGAGCTCGCTGGCGGCGTCGACGAGCAGGCTGTTCATGCCGCCGGAGATGCCGGCCAGCCCGAGCCGAGGCCCGCGAGGGCGGGCACACGCGAGCAGCTGGGCGAACTCGAGCAGGTCGTCGAAGTTGCGCGCCCGTGCGACGCCGAGGCTGAGGCAGGCGGCCTCGAAGGCATCATCGGCGCCGGCGATGGCCGCCGTGTGCGAGGCGACGACCTTGGCGCCGGCGGCCGTGCTTCCCGCCTTGATCACCGCCACCTTGGTCCCGCGCCGGCGGACGGCCCGGAGCGCCGCCACGAGTCGAGCGTCGAAGCCCTCCAGGTACAGCGCGATGCAGCGCGGCTGGGGCTGCTCGGAGAGCCAGATCAGCAGCTCGGGCGCCCCCAACGCCATTTCGTTGCCGGTGCAGAGGATGTGACCGAGGCCGATGCCGCGATCGAACGCGCGGTCGGCGAGGATGCCGGCGATCGCCCCGCTCTGCGAGATCAGCGACACCGGGCCGGGGAACATCTCCTCGCGCTGCGCGAAGGCCGAGCTGCTCGCCGCCACCGCTGCGTGGAGGTTGATGAAGCCGGGGCAGTTCGGCCCCAGCAGCGGCACGCCGGCCGCGGCGATCAGCCCTCGGACGCGAGCGTCGCGGCGCCTGCCCTCCTCGCCTGACTCGGCGAACCCGCCGGTCATCAGCGCGATCGCGCCAATCTCGCGCTCGATCGCCTGCTCGACCGCGAGCACGGCGGCATCGGCGGGCACGACCACGACGGCCAGGTCCATCCCCCGGGGGAGGTCGGCGACCGTGGGCACGGCCCGAACGCCCATGACCTCATCGCGTCCGGGGTTGACGGCCACCAGCTCGCCGTCGAAGCCCCATCGCTGCAATGCCGCCAGCGGCCGTCCGCCGAACTTGCGGGGATCCGCCGAGGCGCCGATCACCGCCACCGAGCGCGGCGCGAACAGGCGATCGAGACCGTGGTCGCTCATTCCGGCACCACCGGCCAGTAGAAATCTCCGGGGTAGGAGCCCATGTGGGCCCAGATGCTCGGCACGTCGGCGGCGAGCAGCTCGTCGACGCGGCGCTCGGCCGTCTCCTCGAAGGCGGCCATGATCCGCTGACCCATCTCCGGCTCGGCGCCGGCGATGCGGGCCACCACCCACAGGTGGTTGGCGAACAGCGGTGCACCGTAAGCGATCTTGTAGCGGTCGTCCCACTCCAGCGCGGCGAGGTACAGCTGCTCCTGCGCGTCGGCCGCCGTCGCCTGAACCGCGTCGATCTGCTCGACGTCGAGCAGCTGCGGCTGCCCGTCGGCGCCGTCCACCCCGAGCACGCACAACCCTTCCAGCCGGTCGCCGAACTCGTGGGGCGACACCGTCATCGAGGCGAACATGTCGCAGCGCACGCTGACGTCCCGCGCGCGGTAGGCCACGATCACGGCGTCGAACGGGTTGCGGCTCGGCGTGGCCGCCCAGGGGAGGTAGTCGTTGCGCAGATCGTTGAACTCGCGCACGAACAGAACGCTGCCGTCGGCGAGCGGGTAGGGCCCGTGGCCGAAGATGCCGTCGCGCTGCTCGCCGTGCAGCACGAAACAGAACAGCTCGAGCGTGGCGGCCATCCGCCGAACTCGGGTCAGCTCGCCGGCGCCGCCCGCGGCCGTGCTCCGGTCGAGCCGCTCGAGATCCGGCGGGTCGAGCACCGGGCACGTGCCGTCCGTCTGGTCGGGGAGCAGGAACCCGTCCTGCCGGTAGGCCTCCTGGAGGCGGGCCCAGAAATCCATCAGGTAGGCGATGTCGTCCGGGCGCTCCTCGGGAAACCGATCGCCCTCGCTCAGGCCGAGGTCGAGCATCCGCTGCTGTCGCCAACCGAGGTAGGAGCAACTGAGGATGAACGGCTGCAGCGCATACGGCCGCCGGCCCAGGCCGCGCATCCGCCGCCCGATCTCCTCCGGGGGCGCGAGCGCGGAGATCTCCCGCAGGAACGGAACCGAATGGTCGTAGAAGCACTCCCAGCCCAGGGGCGAGCGCCGGGCCAGGTCGAACAGGATCGACCGCATCGCCTCGCGCCGCTCGGCCCGCATGTCGGCCTTCTGGTTCTCCCCGAACAGGTGGATCAGCGCGTTGAGGCGCTCCAGCGAGATGTTCATTTTGTCGCCGCCGCGGGGAGCGCGGTGGACAGCAGTTCATCTTCACTGTTGCCGAGCCGGGCGATGATCAGCAAAGGCTCCTCGCCGCTGCGCAGCGGCTCGGCGACGCGGGCCGCGGTGGCGTGAAAGCGCGTGCGCAGCTCCTCGCCGAGGTCGAGCCCGGCCAGTCGCGCCACCGGGCCGGCCAGGCCGGCGTACATATCGGCGCCGTAAGCGACCTGGTAGACCGGTTCCCAGCGCGACGCCTGCTCGTACATCGTGCCCTGCGCGTCGGCGACGACATCCGCGATCTCGAGCAGCTCCTCGGTCTCGAGTGGGCGGAGCGTCCCCGCCTCGCGCGCGAGCAGGTACTCGGCGATGATGCCTTGCTCATACTCCAGCGGGTCGGTGTACATCGAGCCGTAGCCGTCGATCGACAACGTCACCCCGCGCAGCCGCATCACGCGCGCGACGGCGTCCACCTGGGGTGTGCGCTCGAGCTCCCAGGGCAGGTAGCTCTGGCGCAGGCTGACGAGCTCCTTCACGACGAGCACGTCGCCGCCCGGGAGCGGATACGGGCCGTGGTGAAAGACGCCCACCCGCGCCTCGCCGTTCTGGATGAAGGTGTAGAGCTCGATCAGCGCCGTGGAGCGGCGGATCGCGCGGCGCTCCTCGGCGCCCGGGTCGCGCAGGCACTCGACCAACTCGCCGACGACCTGTTCGGGGAGGATCTGCAGGTGGTGGCCGTTCTCGGACGGCAGCCTGCCGTCGGCGACGTACACGTCCGTGACCTCCCGCCAGAAGCGGACCACGGCTTCGGTGTCCTCCCGCGATTCCGAGGGCAGCGGCTCGTCGTGGCCGAGCCCTGCCAGCAGGCGGATCTGCTCCCGACCGCAGAAGTATCCGAGCATGAACGCGTTGAAGTTCATGAAGTTCGGCATGTGGGCCACCGACTTCATCGCGAGGGCCATCTCGCGCGGGTCGGCCACCTCCCGCACGCGACGCACGAACCACGGCAGGTGCTCGAAGTAGCAATGGGATCCGCAAACCAGCCGGGCCGGGGTGTTGAACAACGGCGAGATCAGCGACGAGCGCTGGCCGGCGCTCGCGAAGAAGTCGCTGAGGTCGATCGAGAACCGGTGGATCTCGGCCGGCAGGTCGAAGCCGTCGGTCATTGCGCCGCCTCGCCGACCAGATCGTCGAGCAGCGCCCGCGTCTCCTCGAACGCACTCGGCAGGACCGAGATCGAGTCGATGCCCATGCTCACCAGCTCGCGCACGAGGTCGGGATCGCGACTCGGCTGGTCGCCACAGATCGACACGGGCGTATCCCGCGCGTGGGCGCCCGCCACGATCCTCCTCATCGCCTCGAGCACCGCCGGGTCGCCGGCCGAGTAGCGCTCGGCCAGCTCGGGCGAGTCGCGGTCGGCGCCGAGGACGAGCTGGGCCAGATCGTTGGAACCGATCGAGACGCCGTCGACCTCGGCCGCGAATGCCTCCGGGGTGAGCGCCGTGGCCGGCACCTCGGCCATCGCCCACAACTCGAACCCTGGCTCGTCGTAGCAGCCGGACCGCTCGACGATCGCGCGCGCCTGCTTGAGTTCCTCGACCGTACGCACGAACGGCAGCATCAGCCGCAGGTTGCTCGCGCCCTCCCGCCGGGCCTCGGCGATCGCGCGCAGCTCGAGCCCGAACGCCGCCGGGTCGTGCAGGTAGCGAAACACCCCGCGGCGCCCCAGCATCGGGTTGGCCTCGATCGGCTCAAAGTCCTCGCCCCCCTCGAGCCCCCGATATTCGTTGCTCTTGAGGTCCGAGGACCGGTAGGTCACGGGCCGCGGCGCGAAGGCGCCCGCCACCGTCTCCATCGCGGCGCGGATGAAATCCACGAAACCCCGCTCGCCTCCCTCTCTGAGGATCGTCAGCGGGTGGCGTCCGACCTGGAGGGAGACGAACTCCGCGCGCATCAGCCCGACGCCGTCGGCCGGCAGCGCGGCGGCCCGCTCCGCCATCTCCGGGAAGGAGACGTTGACGAGCAGGCGCGGCCTAGTCGGCACGCTGGATCGCCCCCTCGGCGTCGATGCTGATCCGGATGCCCTCGATCGACTCGTCCTCGGGCAGCTCGGCTCCCATCAGGCAGGGGATCCCGAACTCGCGCGAGACGATGGCCAGGTGCGAGGTCATCCCGCCGGAGCGGCACACCACCCCGCGGACCTTGGCCAGCAGCGGCACGACGGCGGTCGCCGACGCCGAGTTGGTGAGCAGGATCACCTCGTCGAGCTGCTCGTGGCGGAGCAGCGCAAACACCTGCGCCGTGTCGTTGGCGGCGTGCAGCACGCCCTCGGTGCCAGAGCCCGAAACCGTCATCCCTCGACCGATCTCCGTCATTGCCTCTCCTCTCTGTGAACCTGCGGGCGCTACCGGCCCAGCCGCTGCCAGACCTCCGGCGCCACGCCGGCCACGCCTCGCGTTCGCGCGAACTCTGCCACGCCGTCGGGATTCCAGTTCAGCGCGCCCAGCTCCCAGCGGCCGCCCAACCGCTCGAGCACGTTGACGCCCGACCAGTCCTGTCGCAGTCGCAGCGCCTGCCTGGGGTCGAGTCCCAGCAGGTGGGCGAGCAGCATCCGGTTGACGCAGCCGTGGCCGACCACCGCCACGGCCGCCTCGCCGGCCTCAGCGGCGAGGATCGTCTCGACCTCCTGTCCGACCCGCGCCAGCACCTCCCGCGGCGTCTCGCCGCCCGCCGCCAGGCGGACGTCCGGATCGATCAGGTAGCCGGGCGCGGCGGCGAACGCCTGCTTGGCGGGCGCGCCCTCCGCGTCTCCGAGCGAGATCTCGCGCAGCGCGACGTGGGTGACGACGGTGGCGCGGCCGCCACCCAGCCGCTCGGCCGTGCGCATCGCTCGTTCCTGATCGGAGCTGTGCACGCGGGACAACTCCGCGGGCGCGAAGAATCGCTCCAGCGCGTCGGCCTGGGCCAGCCCGCGCTCGGTCAGCGGCACCATCCCCGCCGACTGGATCTGGCCGTCGCGGGTCACCGTCTCGGTCTCGGCGTGACGGGCGATGAACAGCCGCTGCTCCACGCGCGCCATGGCTACAGATCCTCCACCTGGCGCCGGCTCAGGCGCAGAGGGTCCAGCGGCGTGACGTTGATGGCCAGAACGCGGTCGCGGGAGTCCTCCAGCGACACGAGCGACACCGCCGCGTGGTCCTGTGGAATCCGCAGGGCCAGCTCGGGCTCGACGCCCAGCTGGTTCCCGATCAGGACCGCGCCCGTCAGACGGTGGGCGACGATCAGCACGTTGCCGTCGGGCGGCAGGGCGCTGTCGACCGCGCGCTGGGCCCGATCGGCCAGCTGCCGCACCGTCTCGGCCCCGTCGGGCGGCGCGAGCTCTCCGCTCACCAGGCGCCGCACGCGGTCGCGCAGCTCGCTCAGCGGCTGCTGCTCCCACGCGCCAAGGCGCAGGCCGGCCAGGTCGGGCAGGATCGTGGGCTCGAGCGGAGCGCCGGCGATCCGCGCGGTCTCGATCGCGCGGGGCGAGTCCGAGCACAGCACCGCCACCGGCTCGAGGCCGGCCAGCCATCCGCGCGCCGCCTCGGCCTGGCTGCGCCCCAGCGCGCTGAGCCCGCGGCTCTCCTCGGCGGCGATCGACACGTTCTCGCCGAGATCCTCCGGCTCGCCGTGGCGCATGATGGCCGCCATCCGCATGGCTACGCCACCGCCACCGGGACCGCGGACTGGCGGCCGATCGGGATGCACAGCGAGCACACCGCGGCAGCGATGCCGCCGACGGCGCACACCCAGAAGGCGTCCGTGAAGCCGGCGCTGGCAGGGAAGGCCGCGCCGGCGGCCAGGTCGGATGCGATCACGGCGGCGCAGATCTGGATCCCGAGCGCGCCGCCGAGATTGCGCGCGATCACGTTGATCGCGGTCGCCGCACCCGTGTGCTCCCCGGGCACGGCCAGCACGATCAGATGAGGAAGGACGGCGTAGCCGACCCCGAGGCCGATGCCGAGCAGCAGGAAGCTGGCGTAGATCGATGGCCGGCTCGAGTGCTCGACCGCCAGGAGTCCATAGCCTACGGCGCTGAAACAGGCGCCGGCGATCAGCAGTGGCTTGGAGCCGAGCCGGCGCTCGAGCCGGCCGGCCAGCGGACCGCCCAGACCCATGGTCAGCGTGGCCGGAAGCAGGAACAGCCCCGCCTCGGTGATCGAGGAGCCGAATCCGTAGCCGGTCGAGCTCGGCACCTCGACGAACTGGGGCACGAGCACGAACACGCCGAACATCCCGAACCCGAACAACATCGCGGTCAGGTTGGTCCACCACACGGCCGGCAGGCCCATCAGCCGCATGTCGATCAGCGGGCGTTCGGTGGCGAGCTCCAGAAATACCCACCCGACCAGTGTCGCCAAGCCGAGCCCGAGCAGGCCGAGCGTGCGCGCCGAGCCCCAGCCCCAGATCGTCGACTCGCTGATCGCCACGAGGATGCAGAGCAGCGCCACCGACATCGCGGTGGCGCCTCTCCAGTCGACCGAACCACCGGTGCGGACCGGCGACTCCGGCACCCACAGGTGCGCCGCGATGCAGGTCGGCAGCGTCAGCAGGAGCGGCACCCAGAACAGCCACGCGGTGCCCAGGTGGTCGACGATCAGCCCGGCGCTGACTGCTCCCAGCGCGGTGCCGATCGCGATCGAGGCGGAGACCAAGCCGATGTCGGACGCGACCCGCTCCCGGGGCATCGTCTCGCGGATGATCCCATAGGCAAGTGGCATCGTCGCCGTGCTCGTCCCGGCCAGAACGCGTCCGACCAGCATCGGTGCCAGCGAGGTCGAGAGCGCACTGACCAGCCCACCCGCCGCGGTGATCCACAGCACCCACAGCAGTACGCGCCGTTTGCCGAACATGTCCCCGAACCGACCGGCGATCGGGGTGCTGACGGCGCCGCTGACCAGGAACGACGTGAGCGCCCAGGTCGCGTCCAGGCGCGAGGTGTGGAGCCGCTGCGCGACCGCGCCCAGGCTGGGGATCAGCAGCGACTGCAAGAGCACGTAGATCACGGGCCCCATCAACAGCGGGGCGAGCATCCGGGCGTGATGCTCGCGCTGGTGCGCGGCCCGGTGCGAGCGAGTCGCGGGAGCGCCGGCGATCATCAACTGTCCTCGCGCAGGAGCGAGAACGTGCTCGTGGCGCGCGCCAGCACCTCGGTCCCGGTCCCGGCGCGGAGCTCGGCCTCCATCACCGCAACCCGGCTGCCGACGTGGACCGCGCGGCCCTCGCACAACACCCGTCCGAGGCCGGGCGTCAGCGGACGGAGAAAGTTGACGCTCAATTGAAGTCCGGCGGCCAGCGTGCGTGGCGGCAGGGTCGAGACGAGCGTCGTGCCGAGCGCGGTCTCCAGCAGGCCCGCGGCGAGGCCGCCGTGGATCAGGCCGGCCTCGTTGTAGTGCTCCTCGGTCGGCTCCGCGCTCCACACGACCCGGCCGGGCTGCACCTCCTCGAGCCGGAATCCCAGCAGCACGGTCATCGGCGCCAGCGGGAGGTCTCCCGCGGCGATGCCCTCGAGCATGGCCAGGCCGCCCCGGCTGCGAAACGCCTCCACCAGTGGCGCCGGGTCCTGCCACTCGTACGTCCGCGTGCGAGCAGCTCGCCCGGCGCTCATCGCCTGGCCGGGCCCGGGGTGTCTCTGTGCGCCACCGTCTCGCCGGCTGTCAGTACGAGCGGTCGAGCCCGACGCTCTGGGCGACGATGTTGCGCACCATCTCGTTGGTCACGGGGCCGATCTGGTAGAGCCGCGCGTCGCGCCAGTAGCGCTGCATGTCGAACTCGGCCGAGTAGCCCATGCCGCCCAGAATCTGGATACCCCGGTCGGCGGCCCAGCAGGCGTACTCCGACGCCACCGCCTTGGCCATCGAGGACTCCACGCCGGCGTCGCGGCCGTTGTCGTAGAGCCACGCCGCCTTGTAGGTCAGCAGCTCGGCCTGGGCCAGCTTCATCGCCATGTCCGCGATCCAGTGCTGGATGATCTGGAAGTCGCCGATCGGCCGGTTGAACGCCCGCCGATCCTTGGCGTAGGCGATCGAATCCTCGAGCACCCCGCGCAACACGCCGGTGCCGAGCGCCGCCACGAGGATCCGTTCGTTGTTGAGCGTGGTGAGGATGTGCTGCCAGCCTCGATCGACCTCGCCGATCACGTGCGAGTCGGGGACGAACGCGTTGTCGAGCTGGACCTCGCACGAGGCCACGCACCGCATCCCCAGCTTGGGAATCGGCGTCGAGACGATCCCCTCCTGGTCGGTGGGCACGAGGAACAGCGTCTTGCCGAACGAGCTCTTCTCGGACTCGCCGGTCTTGGCCAGCAGCATCAAGTAATCCGATACGTGCGCGATCGTGGACCAGATCTTGGTCCCGTTGATCACAAAGCCGCCGTTCTCGGGCCGCGCCCGCGTGATCATCGCCCCCAGCAGGTCTGTGCCACCGGACGGCTCGGTGATCGCGATCGAGATGAGCTTCTCGCCGTCGACGATCTGCGGCAGCAGCTCGTCGCGCAGATCCGGCTGAGCGAACTTCTGGATCGACTTGGCGCAGAAGGAGGTGATTCCCCACACCCAGGTCAGGCCGGCCAGATGACGCGCCATCTCGTCCATCAGGATCGCCTGGATCACCGCGCCGCCACCCTGTCCGCCACGTTCCTCGTCGATGCCGATCCCCATGAACCCGGCCTCGGCCAGGTCCTTTACGAACTCCGTCGGGAAATTCGAACCGTCGTGGTCCTCCTGGCGCTCCATCGCGTTGACCTTCGTCTTCGGGTACTTGTCCTGCACCCATTGGCGTACGGTGCGACGGAAGTCGTCCTCCTCCTCGCTGAAGTTGAAATCCACGGTGTTGTTCCCTTTCGATTTGTTATCAGCGGCCGGCCAGGCGAGTGCCCGCATCGAGGCGGACCACCTCGCCGTTGAGAAGCGTGTCCTCCATAAAGCAGCGCACGAGGCGCGCGAAGTCTTCCGGCCGTCCGAGTCGCTTGGGGAAGACGTGGATGCCGATCAGGCGCTCGCGGAGCTTCTCGTCGGCGCCGGCGAGCATCGCGGTGTCCATGATCCCGGGGGCGATCGTCATCACGCGGATCCCCCACCGGGCCAGATCACGGGCGAGGGGCAGCGTCAGGGCGATCACGCCGCCCTTGGAAGCCGAGTAGGCGGCCTGCCCGCCCTCGCCCTCGTAGCCGGCGATCGAGGCCACGTTGACGATCAGCCCGCGCTCGCCCTCGTCCGACGGTTCGTTGTGAGACATGTAGACGGCGCCCCATCGCAGCACGTCGAACAACCCGATCAGGTTGATCTCGACCACGCGGCGGAAGAGTTCGAGCGGGAACGGGTTGCGGTCCTTGTCGAGCAGGCGGTGGGCGGGACTGATCCCCGCGCAGTTGGCGAGCAGGTGAACCGCGCCGAACGCCTCGGCGGCCTGGGACATCGCCGACTCGACCTGCTCGGGCTGGCTCACGTCGGCGGCCACGAAGCGGACGGTGTCGGCGCCGAGCTCGCCGACGATCTCCTCTCCGCGAGAGTTGGGGAGGTCGAGGATCACTGCCCGACCGCCGCCGCCGGCCATCATCCGCACGACGCCCTCGCCGAGACCCGACGCACCCCCGGTCACGACTGCGACGGATCCTTCGACGTTCAACTTTGACCTCCTGGTTGGTTTTGTCCGGCCTGAATCGCGGCTTCCAAATCTACACGAGATCAAACTAACGTTTGGTGGAGAATGTCGTGCGTGACAGACACCGATCTTGACGGCGGACGGCGCGTCGAGCTGGTTCGGCCATCGAACATGCGCGAGCTCGGCGGCCTCCCCAGCGCCGATGGACACGCGCTGCGCCCCGGCGTCCTGTTCCGTGCCGGGGGACTGCATCAGCTCGAGGGCGACGACATCGCGTCGGTGCGCGGTCTCGGTCTGCGCACGCTCGTCGACCTGCGGACGGCGAACGAGCTGGTCCGCCACGGCGAGCCGTCCGAGCAGTTGGCGCCCCGCCGGCTCCACTTCCCGATGATTCCCGACATCTGGGACCTCCGGGCGCTGGGCGACGGAGAGCCGCTCGAGTCCTACTTCGTCGAGCGCTACGAGGAGATGCTCGCGCTCGGCGCCGAGGCGATCGCGCGTACGCTGAGGCTGCTTGGCGAACCGGACAGCTACCCGCTCGGCTACTTCTGCGCCGCCGGCAAGGACCGCACTGGCGTGATGACCGCGGTCGTGCTGCGGCTGCTCGACGTGGACGACGAGGTCATCGTCGCCGATTACGTCCTCAGCGGCCCGGAGCTCGACCGGCTGATCGCGCTGGTGGGGGATCAGGAGCGCTGGACGACGGAGCGGATGGCGGGCGGGGTTCCGCGGCTGCTCACCGCCCCGGCCGCCGTGATGCGCACGTTCCTCGCCGGGCTGGCGCCGGCCGACGAACTGGCGGCGAGGTTCGGTCTGGGCCGGCCCCAGCTAGCGCGCATGCGGGAGTTGCTGCTCGTGCCCGCGGAAGCGTCGTGAGCGCGGTCTCGCCCGAGGCGCTGCGCGACTGGGTCGGCGCGGAGACCGGGGGCGAGGTGCTGGACTGGCGGCGGCTGGTGAGCGGCAACTCGCGAACGACGTTCGCGGCCGACGTGCGCGTCGACGGAGATGTGGTGCCGCTCGTCGTTCGCCACGAAGAGGGCGGCGGCCCGGTGGCGGGGACCGAGCTGTCGCTCGAGCGGGAGGCGGTCGTCTACCGGGCCCTGCAGGACCGCGGCCTGCCCATCCCCCGCCTCTATGGCGAGTCGGACGCGCTGCGCGCGATCGCGCTCACCCGGATGCCGGGGACGGCGGACGAGCCGACGCGAGCCCTTCCCGACCTGCTCGTGCGGCTGGCCCAGCTCCACCGGCTGCCGGTCGGTGAGCTCGACCTCCCGGGGTTCGCGGGCTCGGCGCTGGCCGACCTCGATCTGTGGGCGTCGATCGCGGATCGGAAGATCGCGCACCCGGATGAGCTGGTAGGCCTTGCCTTCGAGGTTTTGCGCGGGCTGTTCCCCGGCGAGCCCGAGCGGCTCGTTCTCTGTCACGGGGACGCCGGTGAGGGGAATTTCTTGGCCCAGAGCGACCGCGTGAGCGGAATCCTCGACTGGGAGTTCGCCCATTTCGGCGATCCGCACGACGATCTCGCGTCGATCACCGTCCGCGCACTGATGTACGGACACCGGACCGACGGCTTCGGCGCGCTCGTCCGCGAGCGCTACGCCGAGGGGGCCGGCGTGACCCTGTCGCCCGGGCGCCTGCGCTACTGGCAGGTGGTGGTCGTGCTGCGCATCCTCATCTGCTGCCTGTCGGTGGCGCAGGACGTTCAGCGCAACCGCGATCCGTTCGTCCATCTGATCCTGCTCCCAGGCCTGCGACACCGGCTGGCTCACATGCTGGCAGCGCTCGCCGGCGTGGCCGTCGACCCCCCCGACCCGCTCCCGCCTGGGATCGAGGCGCCCGGCTCGGCGCTGCTGGAAGCGGTGGTGGCCGGCCTCGGTGATCTGTTCGACGCGATCCCTGAGCTGGAGCCGCGCCAACGAGCCAAGGCGATGCGACGGCTGCTCAGCCACTTCTCGCATACGTGGTCGCAGGCGCCCGAAGTCGCGTCGATCAACGCGGCCGAGCGCTCGCGGGCCGGCTCCGATCGCGCCTCGCGGCTACGCTGCCTGGTCCGCGCCGCCGATCGCGAGCTGGCGCTGCTGCCCCGCCTGTCACCGATCGCCGGCACGCCGCTGGCCGGGTTGGAGGATTGACGATGGACACGATCAAGGTGCTTGGGCCCGCCGATGACGACTTCCACCCGCCAGTCCGCGAGCCGGACACATGGACGGAGACGTCGTGGTTCGCCGCCGCCGTGCCCGAGCGCGGGCTCGGCATCTGGACCTATCCGCTGTTCCGTCCCGGCCTCGGCATCCTGGCCTGCACGATCTACGTGTGGGGGCCGGGGACCGTGGAGCCGTGGGAGCTGCCGTACTGGCGCTGCTGGTGGCACATGCCGATTCCGGAGGGGATCCAACCCACCAGCTTCGCGCTGTCCAATGGCCTCGCCTACCGCACGCTCGAGCCGATGACCGCCTACGAGATCTCCTACGCGGCCGACGACGGCGTCAAGTTCGATCTGACCTTCCAGGCCATTCATGCTCCCCACCCGCTCGGGGTCGTGGACGGCATCGGCCATCTCGACCAGCTCGGGCGCGTTCAGGGCGAGCTCGTGTTGCACGGCGAGCGGATCGCCGTCGACTGCATCGAGATGCGCGACCGGACCTGGGGGCCGCGACGGGAGAGCCGGCAGGCGACCTACCTTGGCTACTCCTACGGCGCGGGCGCGGACGGCTTCGCCTTTCACGCCTCGACCCGGCTCGATCGCCGCACCGGCGAGTGGAAGCTGATGACCGGCTTCGTGCTCGGCCGGGGCGCGCCACGGGCCGTGACGGCGGTCCGGCGCCACGTGACCCGCGACGAGCTTGGACGTCCGGTGGCGGTCGCGCTGACGCTGGTCGATGACCACGGCGAGGAGCTGACCGCGACGGGAGAGGTGGTCAGCCTGCTCTCGCACATCACCACGCCGTTCTTCGTCTGGGTGTCGCTCGTGCGGTGGCGCTTCACGGACGGGACGGAGGCGTTCGGTGAGGATCAGGACACCTGGTCGCCGGGCAAGCTGCGCGAGTTCCTCACCCGCTATCGCGCCGGCGAGGTGACCGAGCCATGAGCGCGCCGCCCACGACGCCGCGCTCGATGCTGGCCGCCCGGGTGGCCGCCTCTCCGGATCGCGCGTTCCTGCACTGCGGCGAGCGAACCGTCACCTTTTCCGAGTTCGAGGAACAGAAGCGGCGCGTGGCCGGAGCGCTGGCCGAGCTCGGGGTCGGCCCGGGGGAACGGGTGTTGATCGGGATGTCGAACCGGATCGAGACCGTCGTCATCCAGCACGCGGTGACGCAGCTGGGGGCGGTGTTCGTCCCGCTCGTGCCCGGTCTCAGCACCGAGGAGCTGCTGTGGCAGGTCAACCACAGCGCGGCAAGCACGCTGGTGGCGGACGAGCCGATCGCGGGGCTGCTCCGGTCGGAGGTGGGCGGGTGCCCGCGACTGCGCGCGTGCGTGTTCGACGTCGAGCCGGCGCTCGCGCACGAGCCGCTTGACCCCGCCCCGCTCCCCGACGACGAACGGGCGCCGTGGGCGATCCTCTACACCTCCGGGAGCACCGGCCGGCCCAAGGGCGTCGTTCTGCCCGCCGGCGCCTTCCACAGCGGCGGCACGGGCTACGCCGAGCGTTTCGGAGTCCGGGCCGAGGACAACGCCCTGCTGCCGACCCCGCTCGCGCACGCGGTCGGCGCCCTCACCGTCCAGTCGATCGCGTTTCACAAGGGGACGGCCGTGAGCATCGTCGATCGCTTCAGCCCCTCGCGCTTCTGGGACCAGGTCGCGGTCCACGGCGCGACCTTCCTGGTCCTCTTCCCGGCTCAGCTGAACTTGCTCATGGAGGTCGAGGAGGGAGCACCGGCGGCCGGGTCGACGCCGCTGCGTATGGTGCTCACGCACGCCTGGCACGAGCGCTTCCGCCGCCGCTTCGGGGTCGAGCTGAAGCTGTGCTGGGGGATGACCGAGACGGGCGCGGTGAGTGCCGGCAGCGAGCCCGACTACGCGGGCGACGGACCCGAGGGCTACGTCGGGCCACCGTGGCCGCGGGCCGAGCTGGCCGCTTTCGACGATCGCGGACAGCGGCTGCCGAGCGGGCAGCTGGGCGAGATCCGCATGCGCCACCCCGACGTGATGCTCGGTTACCTGGATGATCCCGAGAGCACCGCCGCCACGCTGGTCGACGGATGGGTTCGCACCGGCGACCGCGGCATCGTCGACCAGCGCGGCCATCTCGTGTTCCTCGGGCGCTTCAAGCACGTGATCAAGCGCTCGGGCGAGAATATCGGCGCCGAGGAGGTCGAGATCGTGCTCGACGGGCTGCCCGGCGTGGCCGAGTCGCTCGTGTTCGGGGTACCCGACCCGATCCGGACCGAGGAGGTGATGGTCGTGGTGGTGGCCGAGCCCGACGCGCGGCTGTCGCCCGCGGAGCTGACCGACGGCGCGGCCGAACGGCTCGCCCGGTGGAAGGTCCCGCGCTATGTGCTGATCGTCGACGGCTCGCTGCCGCGCCTGCCCAACGGCAAGCTCGACCGCGTGGCCGCGCGCGAGCGCTACGCGCCCGAGGCGGCCTGGGACCGCGCGGCATCGGCCAGCGCGCGGTCGGCCAGCTCGCGTCCCTGAGCCAGCGGCGGCAGCCCCGGCGTCAGCGACTCGATGAACGCGTTGCGCTCGGCGAACCGCCACCGTCCCTCCTCTCGGCGCAGCCGGTCGACGTAGCGCCCCATCACCCGAACGATCGGGTGGCCATCATGCTCGACGAGCACGGCGAAGTACGACTCCGCGCTGGCGTCTTCGCCGTCGATCTCGACGATCGGCTCGACCAGCATGTGCTTGTGCCAGAGGCCGGGCGGCCGAGTGTGGTGGTCGACGAAATCGACTAACGCCGCCCGCCCCTCGATCCGGTAGGGGGCGTAGATCTCTTCGCGCGCTCCCTGCGTTTGAAACGCGCCGTCGGCCGTGAAGCAATCGGCCCACCCCTCGGAATCGCCCACGTCGATCGTGTGCGCGTAGCGGTACATGTTGTGCAGGATGTCGCGCTCCGCCTCCAGGGCGGTCACGCGGGCGAGCAGATCGTCGTTCACGGCGCCTGTCTCCTTTGGCTTGGGTGGGTCATCTACGAGTGGCGGAAGGCGGGTGGCCGGCGCTCGAGGAACGACTGGACGCCCTCGCGTGCGTCGCCCGTCCGCAGCACGGCCTCGAACTGCTCGCGCTCGAGCGCCAGCCCCTCGCGCAAGGGGAGGTCCCGGCCCTCCCGCAGCGCGTGCTTGGCGGCCTGTACGGCGCGGGCGGGGAGTTCGGCGATGCGGGTCGCCATCGCCAGGGCGCGCTCGAGCGCCTCGCCCGTCGGAGCGACCTCGTTGACCAGGCCGAGCTCGAGCGCCCGAGCGGCGTCGATCGGGCGCGCGAGCAGGATCATCTCGGCGGCGCGGGTCGGCCCGACGCGGCGCCACAGGCGCTGCGTGCCGCCGGCCCCGGGGATCAGACCCAGGCTGACCTCGGGTACGCCCAGCCTCGCCCGTTCGTCCACGACGATCAGGTCGCAGGTGAGCGCGAGCTCGAGCCCGCCGCCCATCGCGCTCGCCTGGACGGCGGCGACCACGGGTTGCGGCAGCCGTTCCACCGACCGCAATGCCCACGCGCTCAGCTCGGTGTGGTGGCGGATCTCGGACCGGTGGCCGAGCATCGCCGCGAACTCGTCCAGGCGCGCGCCGGCGGCGAACGCCTTCTCGCCGGATCCGGTCAGGACCACGGCGCGGGTGTTCGGGTCCTCGCGCAGCGATTCGGCGGCCAACGCGAGCTGCTCGAGCAGGGCGTTGTCCATCGCGTTGACCGGCGGCTGGGACAGCGTAAGGACGGTGACGCCGTCGTCGCGCGGGTCGACCGTGACGAGGGTGCGAGAGCTTTCCACGGCAGTCGCGAGCCTACCAATCGTTTGGTTGAGAAGGCCCGCTCGGTGGCAGCTGATCGGATAGGGTGACGGCGATGCGCGCGCCGGCTGAACTGTTCGACGTCTCGGGCAAGGTCGTCGTGGTCACCGGCGGCTCGCGGGGGATCGGCGAGATGATCGCGGCGGGCTTCGTGAGCGCCGGCGCCCGTGTCTACATCTCCTCGCGCAAGGCGGACGCCTGCGAGGCGCTAGCCAGCGAGTTGTCGGCAAGCGGCACCTGCATCGCCGCGCCGGCCGACCTGTCCACCCTGGAGGGCGTGCGGCACTTGGTGACCGAGGTGAGCGGTCGCGAGGAGCGCGTGCACGTGCTCGTCAACAACGCCGGCATCACCTGGGGCGCGCCACTCGAGGAGTACCCCGACGACGCCTTCGAGCGGGTGCTGGCCCTCAACGTCAAGTCCGTCTTCCATTGCACGGTCCAGTTCCTGCCGCTGCTCCGCGCCGCCGCCACCGAAGCGGATCCCGCCCGCGTGATCAACGTCGGCTCGATCGAAGGCCTCGTCGTGCCCGAGTGGGAGAACTACGCCTACCCGGCGAGCAAGGCCGGCGTGCATATGCTAACCCGCCAGCTCAGCCACCGCCTGGCGCGCGACTCGATCACCGTCAACGCGGTGGCGCCGGGTCTCTTCCCAAGTCGCATGACCGCCTTCGTGAGCACCGATCCAGAAGCCACCGCCGCGGTGGCGCAGCACGTTCCTCTGCGGCGCTGGGGACGGCCCGAGGACGCCGCCGGCGCCACCATCTTCCTGGCCTCGGCGGCCGGGTCCTACCTGACCGGCGCGGTGATTCCGGTCGACGGTGGCGTCTCAAACGCCCGGGTCGCGTTGAGCTGAGTCCCGGAGGCCACCGTCACGCGTCCGCGAACGCCGGCATCACCTCGCGGGCGAACACCTCCATCACGTCCTTGACCTCCGCGTGTGGGGGGCCGTAGGGGAGACGGAAGCGGAGGTTGACGCGATCGGGCCGGATCTCCTCGATCCACATCGCGAGCTGCTCGCGCACGCGCTCGACGGTCCCGCACAGTACGCGGTCGCGCGCCAGACGCTCGAAGGTCAGCTCTGCGGCGGAGGTGATGTCGCGCAGCCACGGCTCGGCGTCAGGGTTAAAGCGGCCGGTGCGGAACGATCCGAGCTCGTAGTAGTAGCGCCAGTCGTCCTCGAGGTAGCGGCCCCACCGTTCGTAGAGCTCGTCCTCGTCCTCGCACACCCAGCAGTCGCGCATCAGGTGCACGCGGCTGGGACGGCCGGCGTCGGCCGCCGCCTGGCGGTACAGGGCCGTCCAGGTCCGCATCGTCTCCAGACCGTGCAGGGGGTCGGTCAGCCAGGCGTCGCCGAGCCGGCCGGCGCGGCGGATGGCGGGGTCGCTCATGCCGCCCATCCAGATCGGCACGGGGCGCGTGGGGGCCGGCGTGACGAGCGCGTCGCGGAGGTGGAAATGCGAGCCCTCGAACGAGAACGGCTCACCCGCTCCAGGCCAGTCGCAGGATCTCGATGCTCTCGCGCAGGCGCCCGACCGCCGCCGACAGCTCGACGCCGTAGAGGTCGAATTCGCGGGGCACGAGCCCGAGCCCGACGCCGAGGGCGAAGCGGCCGTTCGAGATGATGTCGATCAGCGCGCAGTCCTCGGCGACTCGGATCGGCCACCACAGGGGGAGCAGCATCACGCCGGTGGACGCCTCCAGAGTCTGCGTCCGTGCGGCGACGGTGGCGCAGAGGACGAGCGGCGAGGGGATGTAGCCGTCGTCGCGGCTGTGGTGCTCGGAGGCGACGCAGCCGGTGAACCCGAGCGCGTCGCCGTGCTCGGCCATGTCGAGGATCTCGCGGTAGAGGCCGACGATCCGCTGCGCGCGCGGAGGGTCTTGGTTGGGGAGATAGAAGCCAAACTCCATCAGTGGTCCCTCCGTGGGTCGTCGAAACTCGTGACGAAGGGAGCGCCGGCCAGGTTGACCTCGGTCTCGATCTGGGTCGCGCACCCGGGGCAGTAGAAGCGGCGGATCACGAACCGTTCGGCGCCCGCGAGTCCGCTGGCGGCCGGCCAGCGGGTCGGGACGGGGACCTCATCAACGAGCAGTCCCGTCTTGACGTCCGGTCCGATCGCTCCCCACTCGGTCCCGCAGTGGCGGCAGGCACAGATGCCGTCGTGCCTCACGATGTGGCGGGACAGACGGGTGGCGCCGGCCTCGGAGGCGAGCAAGTTGTGGGCGCCCGAGCTCGAGCTCAGCCGCCGGCGCCGCTCGGCCGCCCGCGCGACATCGGTGGCGTCATGGTCAACGCCACCGGCCGCGTCGAGCACGACGAAGTATTCCTCGGTCGCGGCGGGCGCGGTGACCAGCCCGGCCTCGACGTCGGCCGCGACCTCCTCCGGTGGTCGCTCGAGCGGATCGCCGAGGCCTCCACCGCCGGCGTAGAAGTGGACGAAGACGTCTTCCGGGCCCAGCTGCACGGTGCCCTTGGGGGCCAGGACCTCCACCTCGCCCAGGTCATCGACCCGCTGGGCGGTGAGATCACGCCCGCCTCGAGCGAGCCCGAAGCGCTGGAGCGATCCCGGCTCGCCCCCGGCGACGCCCAGCCCGGTCGGCTGCTCGACCCCGTGGGCGAACTGGGTCGACTGCATCCGGCCCGTGCCGTGGAGGACGTAGGCGTGCTCGCCCCCGAGGCCACCCCGATAGCGCCCGGGGCCGCCCGAGTCGGGGCTCTGCCGACGCCACAGGTAGAGGATCGGATAGTTGTGCTCGTTGACCTCGACGTTGCCGATCGCCGCCTTCGGCGAGTTGATCACGCCGGCCGTGTCGACGCCGTCGGCGAACGAGCGCGCGCCGCCGCCCCCCGCCAGCGAATCGAGCAGCATGGTGCCGAACCGCGACCCGTCGTCGCGCACGCCGGAGATGTTCTGTCCCGCGAACGACCCCATGCACGAAGCCATCACCAGGCGCTCGTGGGCTTTGGAGCCGTCGAGCATGTTGACGGCGCAGATGTTGACCACGGTGCGGATCGCGTGGCCGACCGCGGTATTGCCCATCGAGACTCCGGCGGGCCAGAGCGCGTCCACGACCGATCCCTCGCGCGAGCGCAGAGTGACCGCGCGCAGCAGCGCCGCGGGCGACCACGGCAGGTCGTAGGCGAGCAGGGTCAAGAGCGCGGCCAGGGCGTAGCCGTACAGCGTCCCCTTGCTGCAGTTGACCAGCGCCGGCGCCTGGTCGGCGCTGTCGCTGAAGTCGAGCACGAGCTCGTCGCCGCGCTTGTCCATCGTCAGTACGACCTCGTAGACCGCGTCCTCGACCCCGTCGTGCTCGACCAGCGAGACCGCGCGCCAGCGACCGTCGGGCAGCTCGCGCAGGCGGTCCCGGAAGCGCTGCTCGGCCGAGTCGACGAGGTTGGCGACCGCTTCGAGCACCTTGTCGCGGCCGTAACGGGCGCACAGCTCGACCACGCGCGTGGCCTGGACGCGGTTGGCGGCGATCTGCCCGCGCAGGTCGAGCGCGTTGAGCTCGGGCAGGCGCGAGCGGATCAGGTACTCGCGCTCGATGTCCTTGCGCATCCGGCCCCCCTCCACCAGCCGCACGGGGGCCATCGGGATCGCCTCCTCGTAGATCGAGTGGGCTCCGGTCGTCACGCTGCCGGCCAGCGGACCGCCGACGTCGGGTTGGTGCACGACCGACCCGCACCACATGATCCGCTCGCCGTCGACGAAGATCGGAGCCACCACGACCACGTCGGGCTGGTGCATGGCGCCGACGTACGGGTCGTTGGTCAGGAACATGTCACCCGGGCCGATGCCGGGGTTGTCGGTGTGCTCGTCGATCACGTAGCGCACGACGCGATCGAGCGCGCAGGCGTGGGCCATCACGTAGGCGCCGATGATCACCACGTTGCCCTCGTTGTCCATCAGCGAGGTGTTGAAGTCGTAGGACTCGTTGGCCACCGGAGAGCCCGAGATCCGCGCGATCGTCGTCGCCGCCTCGTCGTTGATGGCCCACAGGCGGTGGCGCAGCACTTCGAACAGGATGGCGTCCGTTCTCACGACATCCTCAGCACGGTCGTTCCGACGGCGTCGACGGTGGCCACCTGCCCCGGATACACGACGGTGGTCGTGGTCGGGACCTCGATCAGGGCCGGGCCGGAGACCGGCATGTCGGCGGCGATTACCCGGCCGTCGAACACGGGACAGTTCACCGTCGTGCCGTCGAAGGAGGCGGTCCGCTCGCCGACCGGTTCGCGGCGCGACCGTTCGGGACGCTCGGACAGCGTCACGCCCAGGGGGATGCTCGCGTCCACGCGGAGACCGACGAGCTCGATTCCGGCCACCGTGTAAGCGGTGCCCTCCCCGAACAGACGCTCGTACTCGACCGTGAACCGGTTGGCGAGCGCCGACAGGTCCTCGGCGCCGAGCGGATCGGGGGGCAGCGGCAGGACGAGCTCGTGGACCTGGCGCCGGAAGCGCAGTCCGACCGACCGCTCGATCCGCAGCGGCTCCCCTTCGAGCGGGCCGTGGAACTGGCGGCGGACGCGGACCTCGAGGTCGGCCAGGCGCTGCTCGATCCACTCCGGTGGGGTCGGGAACGGTTGCGGCGCGTCGAGCTGGGCGGACGTGCGCAGCTCGCCGGCGGTGGCCCCGAAGGCCGAGAACACGGCGGCGAGCACCGGCACCACGACCTCGGCCACGCCCAGTTCGAGCGCATAGCGCCCGGCGTACTGCGGCGCCGCGCCGCCGAAGGCGTAGAGCACGAAATCCCGCGGATCGTGTCCGCGCTGGATCGTGACGCGCCGGATCAGGTCGGCCATCTGCGCGCTGGCCACCTCGAGCACGCCTTCGGCGGCCTCCTCGACCGTGCACCCCAGCGGTCCCGCCACCCCCCGCTCGAGCGCACCGCGCGCGGCCTGGCTGTCGAGCACGAGCTCGCCGCCGAGGCGGTCGACGTAACCGAGGACGGCGGCGGCGTCGGTGACCGTGGCACGGTCGCCGCCCCGGTGGTAGCAGGCCGGGCCCGGGTCCGCGCCGGCGCTTTCGGGTCCCACCCGCAGCGTGCCGGCCGTCTCGTCGATCCACGCGATGCTGCCGCCGCCGGTACCGATCGACTCGATGTCGAGCAGCGGTGACGCGATCGCGTAGCGGCCGATCATCGGACGCCGCGCGTACTGGCCCGAGCCGTCCACGATCAGACCGACGTCGAAGCTCGTGCCGCCGACGTCGGTGCAGATGATGTTGCGGTGGCCGGCCCGGCGGCCGAGCGCGCTGGCGGCGCTGAGGCCGCCCACCGGTCCGGAGCGCAGCGTCTCCACGGGGCGGCGGGCGAGCTCGGCGGCGGGCTGCACGCCCCCGCCCGAGCGCATCATCAGCAGCGAGCCGGAGAAGCCGCGGGCGCGGAGCTGCGCCTCGAGGTCATGGACATACGTGGTAACTGTCGGGACCAGGCAGGCGTTCAGCACGACCGTCGTCATCCGCTCGTACTCGCCCATCCGCGGCGCCAGCTCGCACGAGGCCGTCACCGGCATCTCGTCCCCCAGCTCGGCTCGGACGAGCTCGGCGAGCGCGAGCTCGTGCTCGGGGTTGAGAAACGACCACAGCAGGCAGATGGCGATCGCGCCCACGCCCTGGGCGGCGAGCGCGCGGATGGCCTCGCGGGCCGACTGCTCGTCGAGCGCAACCACCACCGCACCGGCGGCGTCGATGCGCTCGATCACGCCCCGGATCGCCTTCGACGGCAGCAATGGGGGCGGCTTCTCCCACAGGGTGGCCTGCGTTTCCAGCTCCTCGGGCAGCCCGTGGGCCTTGTTGATGCGAGCGATCGCCAGCGTGTCCTCGAACCCGCTCGTGGTGAGCAGGCCGGTCAAAGCCCCACGGCCGGTGAGGAGCGCGTTGAGGCCAACCGTCGTTCCGTGGGCGACGATCGACGCCTCGGCGAGCAACTCGTCGACGCTCCGGTCGAGCTCCGCCGCCGCGGCGCTGATCGACGCGATCACGCCGTCGGCGGGGCGGGCTGGGGTGGAAAGGGCCTTGCCGACCGCCATCCCGCGCTCGGCGGACACCGCAACGGAGTCGGTGAACGTCCCTCCGCTATCGACGCCGATCATGAGCATGCCGGGGCGGGCCACGCTAACCGGCGGCCGCCGGTCTGTCAACCAATCGTTTGGTAGATTAGGAGTCGCGCCGGGTCCGGCGGGTCCGAGTACGGCGGGGGCTGGCGGCGCCCTTGCCGTCGGAGTGGTTGCGCAGGCCATTCACCGTGAACTCGGCGATCATGTCGGCCAGCTCGGCCACCGACACGCGGCCACCCGGCCGGTACCACGTGTACGTCCAGTTCATCGTCCCGAACATGCAGTACGCGAGCACCCGGGGATCGGCCGACGGCGCCACGTCACCGGCCTTCTGCGCCTCGCGGATCAAGTTCTCCAGGAACTCCTCGTACACGCGGCGATGCTTGCGGATGTCCGCCTTGCGCTCCGGCGAGAGCAACCCGAAGTCGTGGTAGTAGACCGCCACCTTGGTGGTGTTACGGACGTTGTACTCAACGTGGCTACGGACATACGCGGCGATCCGCTCCAGCGGCGTCGCGCCGGTCATGGCCACAATCGACGCGAGGATGTCGCCCGCGTCTTCGTGAACCTCAAGCAAGACCCGATAGAGCAGGTCCTCCTTGGAGTCGATGTAGTAGTAGAGGCTCCCCTTCAGGATCCCCACCGCGTCCGCCACATCCTGCACCGAGGTGTCTGCGTAGCCATTGCGATGGAAGATCTCGGCCGCCGCGTCGACGATCTCTCGCTCGCGCTTCTTAGGCGGCGGCGAGCGGACCGGTTGGGGCGGCCCCACCGCCTGGCGTGCCGCGCCGTCCTGGCCGCTCGATCGCGACTTCGTGCTGCTCATGTCTCACCCATTATTGCTCATCATCATTACGGCCAATTGCCCCGGCCGGTCTGCGCGAACGCGAACAAGCTCTAGCCTTGCTCCCTCGAGCCCACCAAGGCGACAATGTGGTCCATCGGCCCGCTCGCCAGCTCGATGACATTGCCGTCCGGGTCGCGGCAGTAGCAGTACATGATGTCACCGAGCGGGCGCGGCGAGAACACCCGCGAACCGCCGTGGGCCTCGACCCGGGCCAGCGTCGCCGCGACATCGTCGACCCGGAGTCCAAAGTGCAACACGCCGCGGTGGGTGTAGGGAACGGCTTCCGCCGGCTTCAGTTCGTCGGGCTGGAACTCGAACAGCTCGACAAATCCCTCGTCGAAGCCCATCTGGCACATCCGCATGGTCGCGCCCGGTGCGCCCGTGATGTACTCGGCCACGTCGCCGCTCACCACGTAGGGACGGACGAGGACGCGGCCCCCGAGGGCGGCCTGGTAGAAGTGGCTCGCGGCTTCAATGTCGCTGACACTGACTCCGACGTGGTGGTAGGCGCTGTTCATCTTGCTCAACCAACTGTTTGGTAGGTAGTTTACCTGTCCATGGGACAGATCGAAGAGCTCTCGGTGCTCACGGAACGGCGTGACGGACTCCTGCTCGTCACGATCAACCGTCCGGAGGCGCGCAACGCCGTCAACGGCGCCGTCGCCGAGGGCATCGGCCGGGCGATGGAAGCGCTCGACGGGGATCCCGACCTGCGGGTGGGCATTCTGACCGGGGCCGGTCGCGGGTTCTGCGCCGGCATGGACCTCAAGGCGTTCGTCGCCGGCGAGCGGCCGCATTGGGGCGATCGCGGTTTCGCGGGCATCGTCCAGCGGCCTCCGGCCAAACCGCTGATCGCCGCGGTCGAGGGCTTTGCCGTCGCCGGCGGCCTGGAGGTGGCGCTGGCCTGCGATCTGATCGTCGCCGCGAGCGGCGCCCGGCTCGGAATCCCCGAGGTCAAGCGCGGACTGTGCGCCGCGGGCGGCGGACTGTGGCGCCTGCCACGGCGGATTCCGTATCACGCCGCGGTCGAGATGGCGCTGACCGGCGATCCGATCGACGCCGAGCGCGCTCACGCGCTCGGCCTCGTAAGCGTGGTCTGCCCGCCCGGCGAGGCACTGGCCGCCGCGCTCGCGCTGGCCGGTCGGATCACGCCCAATGGCCCGCTGGCCCTGGCCGCCAGCAAGCGCGTACTGACCGAGCAACAGGATTGGGACACCTCGGAGGTGTGGCGCAAACAGCGGGAGATACTCGAGCCGATCGCGCGATCCGAGGACGCGCGCGAGGGCGCGCTCGCCTTCACCGAGAAGCGCGAACCGGAATGGAGAGGACGATGAGTCGTTACGACGTCGTGGTGATCGGTGGTGGTCCGGCCGGCCTGACCGCCGGTGCCCTGCTGGCCAGGGAGGGAAAGTCGGTCTGCGTGGTCGAGGCCAGCGAATGGCTGGGCGGGCGCGGCGTGGCGGTCCCGGATGAAGGGTTCAAGATCAATGTCGGCGGCCACCTGATCGAGGACTCCGGGTCGGGCATCACGAAGGTGTTCGAGCACGTCGGCCTCGAGCTCATCCACGGGCCTCACTCCAGTGACATGGCGGTCTGGGACGGCAAGTGGAAGTCGGTGCGCGACCTCTACCGGGCCGACAAGAACGAGCTCAAGAAACTGATCGACATCCTGATCGAGACGCCGTACGACGAGTTCGATCGCTGGGATGACCGCACGCTGCGGGAATGGATGCTCCAGCACACGACCAACGAGGGGCTGATCGCCCTGTGGGAGTTCATCACCGTGCTCGAGGCGATCACCGAGAACTGGTGGGACCACTCGGCCTCCGACAACCTCTACATGCGCAAGATGCACTACTCCGAGAAGCGCATCGCCGGGTACTCGTTCTGGCCGGGCCAGGGATGGGACGTGATGTGGGAGGAGCTCGCGACCGCGGTGACCGAGAATGGGGGCGAGGTGAAGGTGCGCACGCCCGCCTCGCGAGTGGTGATTGAAAACGGCCGCGTGGTCGGGCTCGCCGTCGCGCGGCCGCACGTGATCCCGAACGAGATCTTCGAGGAGGACATCCTCGAGACCGATTGCGTGATCTCGACCCTCCCGGTATGGAACGTGCTCCGGGTGGTTCCGGAGACGGATCTACCCGACTGGTACGTGGCCCAGATCCGCCACTTGTGCCGGGTCGAGTTCCGGGCCACGTGGCTCGGCGTGTACCTGGCCACGCGCGAGCCGGTGTACGCGCTCGACCCGCAGGAGCTGGCCACGTGGTTGCACACGCCGAACATCGACCACGCCGGCTTCTTCTTCAACCAGACCGCGATGGACCCGAGCACTGCCCCGGAGGGGACCTTTCTGTACGTCGCGGGTCTGGACATCCCCGGCGAGAAGGTGCGCGATATCAAGTGGATGCTGAGCACCCAGGAGCAGTTCGAGCGCGACCTGGCCGAGATGTATCCCGGCCTCGAGCACGCCTTCTGGCGCCGGCGACACCTCGTCCACGAGCCCGGGCTCGGCGTGATCCAAAAGCCGTGTTTGGTCGGTCAGTTCCGCCCCCACTGGCGGGCGCCGAACGTGGAGGGCCTGTACTTCGCCTCGGACACCTTCAAGTCCCGCGGCGTCGGGGTGGACCGGGCCGCGCGCGCCGCGGTGACCGTGGTCGAGGACTACCTCGGGCGGCGGTTGGCCACGTTCGGCGACGGCTGGCGCTACTGAACCGCTCCGCTACGTGACGGCCGCGGCCGAGCGGGAGCGCATCTTGGGCGCTTCGGTGATCCCTGCCGCCTTGAGCTCGTCGGCGATCTGCTGGCGGAGGCGGAACTTCTGGATCTTGGTCCCGGACATGGGCCACTCCTTGACGAAGCGCACGTAGCGGGGGACCTTGTAGGTCGAGATCGTGCCCAGGCAGACGTCGATCAGCTCCGCCTCGGTGGCGCTCGCCCCCGGTCGCAGTTCCACGAACGCGGCTGCCACCTCGCCGAGGCGCGCGTCCGGCGCGCCCACCACCTGCACGATCTTCACCGCGGGGTGGGTAGCCAGCTGATCCTCGACCTCGGCCGCCGACACGTTCTCGCCCCCGACCTTGAGCATGTCCTTCAGCCGGCCGACGAACGAGACGCGGCCCGCTTCATCGATCCGGATCAGATCCCCGCTGTGGTACCAGCCCTCGGCGTCGATCACCGAGGCGGTGTATTCGGGGTCCCGGTGGTAGTACATGAACCGCGACACCCCGCGGAACAAGGCTTCGCCGGGCTCGCCGGCGGCGCACTCGCGCCCCGTGTCGGGGTCGATGGCTTTGATCTCCATGTCCGGCAGCGGCCGGCCGCTCGTCGTCAGCCGCGCCTCGAGCGGGTCGGTGGTCAGACCGATGCACATGAACCCGGCCGACTCGGTCATCCCGAAGCAGGAGACCTGGATCGCGGTGGGCAGCCGCTCTTGCATCGCCCGCAGACGCTCGCGCACGCCGACGTTGATCACCGTTCGCAGCTGGCTGAGGTCGGCCTCGGGGAACCGCGGGTGGTCGAGCACGGCGAGCCAGATCGTCTCGAAGGCAGGAAAGGCCACGGTGCAGCGCTGGCGCTCGAGCTGCTCGAGCGCCACCCCGGCGTCGAATACGCCGACGTGGCAGAAGGCGGACTGGCCCGCGACCGCGCCCATCATCGTGCAGATGCCGCCGATGTGGAAGAACGGCAACGGCGACCAAAAGCGATCCGCGGCCGTGAGCCCGAGGCGGCCGGCTATGTTCCGCCCCTCGCCCACCAGGCTGGAATGGCTGTGAACGGCGCCCTTCGGCTTCGAGGTGGTCCCCGAGGTGTAGAACATGATCGCTGGATCGGAGGGGTCCAGGTTGGCCGCCAGCCGCTCGAGCTCGGCATCGGCGACGTCGGCCAGCTCGGCGTCGAAACCGCCGTCGTCGGCCACGACGACGATCCGGCAGTCGCCCAGCGCGACTTGCTTGGCCAGCTCGGCCCCCTGCTGGCCGCACAGGAGCACCCTCATCCCCGAGTGGTCGACCAGGAACTCGAGCTCCTGCTGCTTCTGCCGGGGATTGAGCGGCACCGGCATCGCGCCGAGTCGCATCGCGCCGAGCAGCAGCGCGAGGTGGGGGACGCACGCCGGCATCATCATGCCCACACAATCGCCGCGGCCGACGCCCACGGCGCGCAGGCGTCGCGCTGCTTCGAGCGTCTCGGCCGCCAGGTCCCGGTAGCCGATGCGCTCACCCGGGAACACGGCGGCATCCGCGTCGCCGCGCGCGGCCGCCACCTCGTCGAGTAATTGTTGAACCGTGCCGAGGGTCATGGCGTCAGAGATTCCACCAAACGGTCGTTTGCGTCAAGAGCCATCGGTCCGACCTCCCGCGGTGGCGCGGCGACGGATCGGCGGAGCCTGCGTGATGCCGGCCTGACGCAGTTCGTCGGCGATCTGGTCTCGCAGCACGCGCTTGGCGATCTTCGTCCCCGACATCGGCCACTCGGTGACGAACCGCACGTAGCGGGGGATCTTGAAGGTGGCGATCCGATCGAGGCAGAACTCGACGATCTCCGCCTCGCTGGCGTCGGCGCCCGGGTTCAGCTCGATGAACGCCGCCACCACCTCCCTGTAGCGGGCGTCGGGCGCGCCCACGACTGAGACGATCGAGACCGCCGGGTGCGCCCGAACGAAGTCCTCGACCTCCATCGGGGAGACGTTCTCGCCCCCGACTTTCAGCGCGTCCTTGAGACGGCCCTCGTAGCTCAGGTACCCGTCCGCGCTCATCGAGGCCAGATCGCCCGAGTGATACCAGCCGTCCTTGTCGATCATCGCGGCGGTCAGCTCGGGCTCCTTGTAGTAGCCCTCGAACCGTCCCACGCCCCGGAACAGGAGCTCGCCGGAGTGTCCGCGGGGCACCTCCTCGCCAGTCTCGGAGTCGATGATCCGGACCTCCTGCCCGGACACGAGCTTCCCGCACGTGTTCAGACGCTTCTCGAGCGGATCCCTGCTGGAGCCGAGCGCCAGCTGGGCGCACGCCTCGGTCGACCCGCTGCCCGAGACCTGAGTCACGCTCGGCATTCGCTCCTGGGTGAGTCGCAAAGACTCCGGCGTGCCGAGCAGCAGCAGCATGCGCAGGGCGCTGAGATCGGTCTGGGCGAAACGGGGGTGGTTGAGGACGTCGAGCCAGATCGTGTCGAACACCGGCATCGCCACCGTGCACCGTTCGGCCTCGAGCATCTCCAGCGCCTCGACGGGATCGAACTGATCCGGGTGGCAGTAGCGGCAGCCGATGTCCAGGCAGGCCAGGAGCGGCACGATCCCGCCGATGTGGAACAACGGCAGCGGGTCCCAAAACGCATCCCCACTCGAGAGCTCGTAGCGCTCGATGTAGTTCTGGGCCTGCCGGGTCATCGCCTCATGGGTGATCAGGCAGCCTTTCGGCTCGGCCGTCGTCCCCGACGTGTACATGATCATCGCGATGTCGCGAACGCGAACCAGCTCGGCCAGTCGGCGCACCTCGTCCGGGTCGACCTGCTCCGCTCCGCGCTCGAAGGTCTCCCGCGTCACGAACCGGTCGGCCGCGTCCGCGCCCAGGTGGACGGTGTGCCGGAGCAGCGGCGCGGTGGGCAGGATGTCGGTGACGTAGCCGGCGTAGTCGATCACCTCCTCGCCGCCGCCGGACACGAACAGCACGACCATCTCGGCATGGGGAATCACGTGCCGGAGCTCGGTGTCCTTGAAGCGGGCGTTGATCGGGACCGGGATCGCCCCGATCCGGGCGGCACCGATGAACGCCCCGACGTAGTCCATCCGCTGGGGAAGGAGGATGCCGACGTGCTCGCCTCGCTGCACGCCGAGCCCCAGCAATCCGCGCGCGAACCGGTCGGCGAGCGCGTCGACCTCGCGGATCGTCGCGCGCTCGGTCGGGAACACCACGCCGCCGCCGGTGTGGCGGACGGCTCCCCGGCGGACGAGATCGCCGACGGTGGTCACCTCAATCCAACTCATCTCCTGATCCTCTCTATCAACTGATGACCGTCCGCACCCGGGCCGGCGACGGTGAACGCCTCGACGGCCTCCCGACCCTCCGCGATCGCGGTGCTGAGGTCGCGAGGCTCGCGGGCGTCGCCGACCCGTACGACTTCTCCCTCAACGTACTCCATTCCGAGCGGACGCTCGGGTCGCCGGCGGTCGGCGAGCACGAGCCCGTCGGCCGGCGCCAATCGCTCCGCCCCGCTGTCGTCCGCCCACCAGACGCCCTCGGCGCACAGCCGCACCGGCCACCCCCGGAGCCGGGTCACCGCCAGGCGGTCGAGTCGTGCCAGGTACCCGCGCCGGACGAGGCCGCTCGCGTCGCCGCCCGGCCGCTGGCGGGAGAGCAGTGCGCAGTCGGCACTCCGCCGCGCCACCGCGACGGCGGTCGACAGCGCGATGCGTCCGTCCCCCGCCACCACCGGTCGCTGAGGGCCCGTCAGGGTCTCGAGCGACGAGGGCAGGCCGTCCAGCAGCTCCTCCACCGGCCAGGTGGCGAGCTCGTCGTAGCCGTCCAGCACTGGCGGATCGCTCACCGCCCCGGTGGCCACGATTACGAGCTGCGGCTCGAGCTCCGCGATCAGGCCGCCGTCCGCCGACACCCCGGCCCGGACCTCGACGCCGGCCCTGGCCAGCCGCCGGTCAAACCACGCCAGCAGCCGACCGTAGCGCTCGAGCGGCGGCGTCATCGCCGCCAGGCGCGCGGCGCCGCCGGGACGGTCACGTCGCTCCAGCGCGATCACCTGATGGCCGAGCTCGGCCGCTCGGCAGGCGGCCTCCAGACCGGCGGGTCCCAGCCCGACCACGATGACGCGGGAGGGGGTGGCGGCGCGGGCGGGAGGCTGGCGCCGCTCGCGGCCCACCTCGGGGTTGACGCTGCAGGAGATCGCCTCGCCGTGGGCCAGCATCCCGGCGCAGCTATCGACCGTGGCGACGCAGGGGCGGATGTCGGCGGCGCGTCCCTGAGCCGCCTTGAGCACCCACTCGGGGTCGGCCAGCAGCGCCCGCCCGATCGCCACCGCGTCGCAGTCGCCACGGCGCAACGCCGCCTCGGCGACGGCCGGCCGGGCGAACCCGGCCACCGCGACGACGGGAATCTCGACGCGCTCGCGGACATAGGCCGCGCCCGAAACGTAGGGGGTCTCCTCGTCGTCCAGCAGCGGGATCGTGTAGGGCACGCTGCCGTACACGCCGGCCGACACGATCAAGGCGTCGGCGCCGGCGCGGGCGAACGCCGTCCCGGCCTGCGCCGCGTCGGGCGGCTGCAGGCCACCGGGGTAGAGGTCGCTCCCGTTGATCCGCATCAGCACCGCGAGGCTCGGGGCCCGCTCGCGGATCCGGCGCACGATCTCGACGCCAAACCGGGCCCGGTCGGCGATCGTCTGGCCGCCGTAGCCGTCGGTCCGCCGGTTGGCATCGGCGGACAGGAACTGATGGATCAGGTACCCGTGCCCGCCGTGAACCTCGACGGCGTCGAACCCGGCCGCCGCCGCCTTCGCCGCCGCGCTTCCGAACGCCTCGACGATCTCCTCAATCTCGCCGATGGACAGCTCGCGTGGCGCTGTCTTCACGTGGACCAGCGGAAGGAGGGGGGAGGGCGCGACCGGCTGGGTGCCCGCGACCTCGGGCGCGGCCTGGCGCCCGCCGTGGCCGAGCTGCAGGCAGGCCAGGCCCCCGCCGTCGTGGATCGCGGCGACGACGCTCGCCAGGGCCTCGCCGACATCCGGCTTCCACATCCACGGAAGGTTGTGCTCGACCCGGCCCTCCGGCGTCACCGCGCCGAAGGGAACCGTGGTCATCGCCAGCTCGCTGCGTGCCCGCAGGTAGGCGGCCAGTTGCTCGTCGGGAATCCCCTCCTGGTACCCGAAGCCGGTCGTCATCGCGGTCATGAGCACGCGGTTGCGCAGCCGGACGGGGCCGACGGTCAGGCTCGAGAGCAGGTGTGGATAGTCGCTCACGCCGGGCAGCGTCGCGCTCGCCTAGGTGCGCATGCCGCGCCAGGCGAGCGTTCCCAGGTCGATCGTCACGCAGGTTCCGGTCATCATCGACGACTCGTCGCTGGCCAGGAACAAGATCAGGTTGGCCACCTCGGCCGGCTCGCCGAGACGGCCGAAGAGATGCGTGCCGAGCAGCTGCTGTTTGATCATCTCCTGCTCGCCCGGGGGCGATGTGTCGTAGTAGCGGCTGACCATCGGCGTGTCGGTGTTACCCGGCGCGTAGCAGTTGACGCGCGTGCCCTGCGGTGCGAGTTCGAGCGCCATCACCCGCGTCAGCTGCACCACACCCGCCTTAGACGGACCGTAGGCGGCTCCCATCGGGTAGCCCACCAGCCCCCCGATCGAGGCGGCGTTGACGATCGCCCCACCGCCGGCCTCGGCCAGCAGCGGCGCGGCGTACTTGGAGCACATCCAAGTGCCCTTGAGGTTGATGTCGATCACCTTGTCCCAGATCTCTTCGGTGAGCTCGGTGCTCTGGGCCTCGGCGGTGAAGTTCGTCTCGTGCACGCCGGCGTTGTTGTGCAGCACATCGAGGCGGCCATAGGTGTCCTTGGCGGCAGCGATCAGGGCCTTGACGTCATCGACGTTGGAAACGTCGGCCCGGACGAACGTAGCTTCGCCGCCCTGATCGCGAATCGCCTGCACCACCGCCTGGCCCGTCTCCTCGTTGATGTCGGAGACGACGACCCTCGCTCCTTCCGCGGCCATCCGTTTCGCCGTGGCCTCTCCGATCCCCTGTCCGGCTCCGGTGGTGATCGCGACGCGGTCCTTGAGCTTCACTGTCATGCCTCCTGAGGGATCGGGTTTGCCTCCGGGAAATCGGCCAGGGTCAGCCTGACGATCTCCTCCATCGAGGCGTCGATCACCTCGATGATGTTGCGGTCCAGGTCGACGACGTAGATGACGTTGGCGGTGCCCCACGGGCTGATGTCGGGCCAGATCCGCTGTCCGCCGGCCGCCTCGACGCGGCGCAGCGCCTCCGCGACGTCGTCGACCTGGATGCCGAAGTGGATGATGTTCCCCCGCGTGGGGTGGACCGGATCGATCGGGTGGACCGGCTCGACGAACTCGAACAGCTCGACGCAGCCCTCGTCCAGCCCGACCATGCAGACCCGGAAGCTGACTCCGGGCGGGCCCTCCATCACGACCTCCGCAAACTCGCCCGCCAGCGTGAACGGCCGCGCCATCCAGTGGCCGTTGAAGGCGTCGATGTAGAACTGCGCGGCGCGCTCGATGTCTCGCACGCGCAGGCCGATGTGGTGATGCGTACTGGCCCTCATGCTCGCTCCTTGGGTTCGGGGGTCTGTGGTACGGTCGGGCGCGGGGATGATCCGATGCCTGCGCTGAATCTCGAGTGGTTCGCCCGGCCATCTGGAGCTGCGCCGGCGGTGCTCTGCACCGGCGTGTTTGATCTGCTGCACATCGGCCATGTGCGGTTTCTGGCGGGCGCGCGGGCGGCTGGGGACGGGCTCGTGGTCGGCGTCGAGGACGACGCTCGTGTCCGTGCCCGCAAGGGCAACGGACGTCCGCTCGTGCCGGCGGTGGAACGGGCCGAGATACTGGCCGCGCTCGCCGTGGTCGACGCCGTGTTCGTGATCGGAGGTCCCCCGGCGCTATGGACCGCGGAGGCATATGCCGAGCTGTTCGCACCGCTCGGGCCGGGGACGCTCGCGTTCACCGCGGGAGATCCGGCCGAGCCCGGCAAGCGGGCGGCGGCGCGGATGCTCGACGCGGAAGTGATCGTGCTGCCCCGGGTCGAGAGTCGCTCGACCACGGATCTCGTGGAGCGTGCCATTCCCACGCGTGAGGAAGACCTCGATTTCTCGCCGATTGATTCGGACGGCGACTCTACCCGGAGTCGTCTTCTCAAACAACCGGTTGGTAGGTTTCTCGGTTAGACTGGCGGGACCCGTCACCGTCCCGCGACCCCCCTCGAGCCACCACCATGCCCTCTGGACCCCTCGCACACATCTGCTTCCTGGTCAGCGATCTCGACAAGGCGATCGAGGACTGGACCAAGATCCTCTCCGTCATGGACCCGGACCAGCTCACCGAGCCGATCGTCCGCTACGAGCGATTCGAGTCCGGCGAGGACGTGATGGAGTGGGCCACGTTCGTCAACCCCAACGGCGCCGAGATCCAGCTGCTCGCCCCGCTCAACGACGGACCGCTGGGCCGTCGCCTGGCCAAGCACGGCGAGGGAGTCCACCACGTCGCGTTCACCAACCCGAAGCTGCCCGAAGCGGTCGAGGAGCTTGACGCCGCCGGGGTCAAGTTGACCAGCAAGGAGCTCTGGCAGGATCCGCTGGTTCCCTGGCAATGGTGGACCTTCATCACGCCCGAGAGCTCGCACGGGTGTCTGGTCGAGATCGCCTACCCCTACAAGCCCGTGGACGGCAAGTGGGAGCAGGGGTACGAGAGCGAGTAGACCTCGGCTTCCGTGGGTTCAGGGCTGTCGGACCGTTCCTCGTTTAAGTCTCTGACCCGGCCCGACGGCGCGCGGCTCCGCTACCGCGATGAGGGGACCGGGCCGATGGTGCTGCTCGTCCACGGGGGCACGGGGACCGGTGACTACGACTGGGAGTTCGTCCGGCCGACGCTCGCGGGCCGGTTCCGGGTGATCACCCCTGACCTGCGCGGTCACGGCCGCTCGAGCGACCCGGAGTGGAAGCTGAGCCTGGAAGCGATCGCCGACGACGTGCTGAGCCTGATCGAGGCGGTCGGCGAACGCCCGACCTCCGTGGTGGCGTTCTCGATCAGTGCGAGCGCGATCCTCCGCTTCGCCTGCCAGCGGCCGGACATCAGCGACACGTTCGCGTTCATCGGTGCCTCGACGGTCGGCGACCCGGCGCGCGTGCAGTCCTTCATCGACGGACCGTGGCCGGCCGAGCTCGTCGCCCTCGAGCACGAATACGCGGAAGACGCCGACCACTGGCGCCGGCTGCGGGTCGCGATGGCTACCAGCTGGGGCCGCGATCTCGCCCTCGAGGACAGCGACCTCGCCCGGATCACGGTGCCGACGCTGGTGGCGTGTGGCGACCGCGACGTGGTCGAGCCCGTGGAGAGCGCGGTGGCGCTGGCCCGCGCGCTGCCCGCCGGCGAGCTGCTGGTGCTGCCGGGAGCCGGACACTTCGTGATCCGGAACCGGCCGGCGGAGTTCACGGTGGGGCTCGAGGGGTTCCTGGACCGCCACCTGGGTTCTTGATGGCGCGGTTCGGCCTGATCTGTCCGATCCAGCGCCGGGACACCGGTCTCGACGTGCTGCTGGCCGAGCTCCAGGAGGAGGTGCTGGCCGCCGAGCGCGCCGGGTTCGACGCCTTCTTCTTCCCCGAATTCCACCAGTCGCACGGCGGCGCGGTGGTGTCCCCGATGCTGATCGCCACCTGGCTGGCGGCGCGGGCGACCACGATCCGGTTCGGCGGCCTCGTGCTTGCCGGGCCTTTGCACGATCCGGTCCGCCTCGCGGAGGACATCCTGATGCTGGATTGGGCGAGCGGCGGCCGGGTGATCCTCGGGCTCGGGTCGGCCCACGTGCCGGTCGACTTCGAGCTCTACGGCCGCCCGCGTGCCCGCCGGCAGCAGATCCTCGACGAGCTGATCGACGTGATCGAGCTGTGCTTCTCCGGGAAAGCCTTCGATTACCAGGGCACGGTGTTTCAGCGCCGCGGCCACGTGACGCCGTCGCCGTTCACCAAACCCCGGCCGCCGTTGTGGATCGGCGCCCACGGGCCCCGCGGCCTGCGCCGCGCCGGCGAACGCGCCGATGCCTGGGTCTGCGACCCCCAGCGCGACATCGACGCCGTGGCGCGGCTGGCGGGCGAGTACCGCGCCGCGGCGGGGGCGGTCGGACGCCCTTCGGAGGTCGTGCTGTTCCGCGAGGCGTGGATCGCCGACAGCCGCGAGGAAGCCGAGGTGGTGTGGGCGCCCCATGCGATGAAGGTTCACCGCCTCTACTACAACGTCGGCGTGTACGTGCCCGAGTTCGAGCCCTGGGTCACCGAAGTGGCCGATCGCGAGCAGTTCACGCTCGACCGCCTCGCGCCCGGCCGCTTCCTCTACGGCGGCCCCGACGAGGTCCGCGACACCGCCCGCGACTGGCTCGAGCGGACGGGCGCTGACTACATGGCGGTCCGCATGCGCCACCCCACCGGTCCATCGCACGACCGGACGGTGAAGGCGATCGAGGCCTTCGGCCGGCACGTGATCGAGCCTTTGGGCGGCGTGACGGAATTAGCTGGTGGAGCTGGCGAGTGACTGGGCGTGGATGGCGCTGCCCGCCTAGACTCATATGACGGGGACGGCGCCGCCGTCGACCTGCCATCCCGCTCCGACCACGTTGGCCGCCACCGGCGAGCACAGCAAGACGACCACGGATGCGATCTCGTCCGGGCTCGCGAACCGCCGGCGCGGGGTGCCGGCGCGGGCCGCGGCCAGAACCTGGTCGCGGTCTGCGCCCTGGCGGGCCGCGATCTGGCTCGCGAGGCCGTCCGGGCCCAGCCACAGGTCGGTGTCGACCGGTCCGGGGTTGACCGCGTTGATCCGTACGCCCGCCCCTGCGTAGCGGTCGGCGAACGCCCGCGTGAGGCAGAGCTCGCCCGCCTTGGCCACCGAGTAGGCCGCGTTGGTTCCGGTCGCGAACCGGGCCGCGGCCGAGACCACGTTGACGATGCTCCCGCCGCCGCGCGCGGCCATCGGTGGCGCGAACGTCTGCATCAGGCGTAGGGGCGCGAGGACGTTGACGTCCCACTGGGCCTGGAAGTTCTCCACCGTCAACCGGTCGAGCGGAAGGTCGGCGCTGATGCCCGCGCTATTGACCAGGATCTCAACCGTGCCGACCGAGTCGGCGGCGGCGGCCGCAATCCGCTCCGGCGCCTCGGGCGCGTTGACGTCGAGGGCGAGTGTCGTCGCGCGGGATCCACACTCGCCGGCCGCGTTTCGCAATGCGCCCTCCGAGCGAGCCACGAGCAGCACCCGAGCGCCCTCGGCGCCCAACCGAACCGCCACTGCCCGGCCGATACCCCGGCTGGCGCCGGTTACGACCGCGCCCCGGTTACGCAGGTCGAGGTCCACGTCCGTGCGCCGACGCCGAAGCGCGGGTCAGATCGACGGCACGGCGCCGCCGTCGGTCTGCCAGCCCGCACCGACGACGTTGGCGGCCAGCGGTGAGCAGAGGAAGGCGACCACGGCGGCGATCTCGGTGGCGGTCCCGAATTGCCCGCGCGGCGTGGCCGCACCGGTGGCGGCCATCACCTCCTCGGCCGTCATCCCGCGGCGCTGCGCGACCTGATCGGCCATGCCCCCCGACTCGAGCCACATCTCGGTGTCGACCGGTCCCGGGTTGACCGCGTTCACGCACACCCCGTTTGCCGCGTAGCGATCGGCAAAGGCGCGGGTGAGCATCAGCTCCGCGGCCTTGGCGACCGAGTAGGCGGCGTTGATCGCCGTCGGCCGGCGGCCCGAGATCGAGACGACGTTGACGATCCGTCCGTACCCCCGCTCCGCCATGTCGGGCGCGAAGGTTTGAATCAGGCGCAGGGGAGCGAGCACGTGGACCTCCCACTGAGCTTGAAAATCCGCCGCCACCAGATCGTCGAGCGGACGCTCGTAGTTCGTGCCGGCATTGTTGACGAGGACGTCGACCTGCCCGAGCTCCGCGGCTGCCGCGGCCGCGATCCGCTCCGGCGCGTCGGGAGCGGTCACGTCCATGGTCAGCGTTCGCGCTCCGGGGCCGCACGCCTGCGCGGCGTGATCCAGCAGCTCGGCGGAGCGAGCCACCAGCAGTACGCGCGCGCCCTCGCTGCTCAGCCGGCGCGCGACGGCCAATCCGATTCCGCGGCTCGCGCCCGTGACGACCGCCGCCTGATCCGCAAGGCCGAGATCCATGGCGCGCAAGATAGTACGAATGCCGAACGAACGTTTGGTAGAAATCGTCCTGTGAGAATCACCCTCGGGACCCCGGGTCGGATCATGCCGCCGGCCGACAGGGCCGTACAGTTCGCGCAGCAGGCCGAGCGGGACGGGTTCGATGCGGTGTGGTGGCCGTGCCACCTGATGGGCTGGCTGCCGGACTCGGTATGGGACAGCGAATTCACCGCGCTGGTGGAAGCGCAGCCCAACCCGCATATCTACTTCGATCCGCTGACGATGATGGCCGCCGCCGGCGCGGCGACCGAGAAGGTCCGTGTCGGCGTGTGCGTGACCGACCTGATCCGCCGCAACCCGGCGATGGTGGCTCAGCAGATGCTCACCATCGACCAGCTGGCGCGCGGCCGCGCGATTCTCGGGCTCGGGTCGGGCGAGCGGATGAACATCGTGCCCTATGGCCTCGAGTGGCACAAGCCCGTCTCGCGGCTGGCCGAGGGGCTCGAGGTGATCCGCGCTCTGTGGGGATCGGAGGGTCGGCCGGTGGATTTCCAAGGCGAGTTCTTCAACCTCGACGGCGCCGTCCTCGGCCTCGAGCCGTACGAGGGCAGACCGCCGGAGATCTGGCTGGCCGCTCATGGCCCGCGCATGTTGAGGCTGTGCGGCCGGATGGCCGACGGCTGGATTCCCACCAACATTGAGGTGGAGGCCTACGCGGAGAAGCTCGCCGCGGTCCGGGGCAGCGCCGAGCGGGCGGGGCGCGACCCGGACGCGATCACGCCCTCGATGCTGGCCTACGTCCTCTGCGCCCCGGACGAGCAGACGTTGCAGGAGATGTGCTCGCGGCCGCTCACGCGCCTGTTGTTCGCGGCGGTGGACATCGCGCCCGAAACCTACGAGCGCTACGGCTCGTCGTCTCCGTTCGAGGGCGGCACCGGCTTCCACAGCTACATCCCAAGTCTCGTCACGCGCGAGGAGGCGCTGCGGGTGGCCTCCCACATCACCAACGAAATCGTCCTCGACAGCACCCTGCACGGGACGGCCGAGCAGATCGCCGAGCGGATCCGCGCCTACGCGGAGGTCGGGTTGCGCGACGTGATTCTCTGGAACATCACTGCGTTCGCTGACCCCACTTACGCAGGCTATTCGTTCCGGGCCATGCAGGAGGTACGCCGGCTGCTCGGCTCGAGCGAGGTCGCGGGAGCCGCCGACCGGGGCGCCCAGTAGTGGGGGAGCGCCGCCTCGACGGCAACGTCGCGATCGTCACGGGTGCCGGGCGGGGGATCGGCCTGGCCATCGCTCGCCGGCTGGCAGCCGAAGGGGCCGCGGTTTGCGTGACCGATCTCGACGGCGACGTTTTGCACGAGGCGGCACGCGAACTCGAGTCCGCCGGAGCCCAGGTGTTGGCGATCGCCGGGAGCGTCGCTGAACCCGATGAGTGCGCCGCCGCCGCGGCGGCCGCCGCGGAGCGGTTCGGCAACCTGCACGTGCTGGTCAACAACGCCGGCCTGACGGACGACGCGATGATCCACAAGATGACCGACGGGCAGTGGAACCTGGTCAACGACGTCGTCCTACGCGGCTCCTTCAACATGATTCGCGCCGTCGCCCCCTGGTTCCGTGATCGCAAGCGGTCCGCCGGCCGGCGCGTCGTCAACATCGCCTCGGTGGCGGGTATCTACGGGACGATCGGCAACTCGAACTACTCGGCGGCGAAGGCGGGCGTCATAGCTCTGACAAAAAGCCTCGCGCGCGAGTGGGCTCGGTTTGGTGTCACGGTGAACGCGGTGGCGCCCGGTTACGTGGAGACCCGGCTGACGGCGCCGCGCCAGAGCAGTGAAGAGCGGTTTGGGATGCCGCCGTCGGCGGTGGAGAACATGCTGGCCAATATTCCCGTGGGGCGAGCAGGCACACCGGCGGACATCGCCCACGCGGTGGCCTTCTTCTGCTCTCCGGAGTCCGACTACATCACGGCCCAGACGCTCGAGGTCCACGGCGGCCTGGGCGACCTACAGGTGGTCGCCTGAGGGCGGGGCCGGAGGTTCGGGACGACTGCCGCCGGGGGCCGGGGGGCGCCGGTCGGCCGGCGCGGGGAAGCGCGGTCGCGACGGCGCGCGCGTAGCGTTGGGTCTGAGGAAGGCCTGGGGTTGTGCTGGCCCTCAGTGGCCCCGGTCGTACATACGGCGACATTCGAGCGGCCCCCGGCGCCGGGGGGGACCGTGGAATTGTCATCGAGTGACAAATAATCCCGCCGCTCGGTGCGGTTGCCCACGGGATAGGGGCGTGGGCGCCGTGTCTGTCTCCGAAGTAACGCGGAGCGCCCGAACCTTGGCAAATTTCCGCCACCCCCCGGCGGAGATTTGGCAAGGTTCGGCGCTGGATCGTGCTGAGGGCCGACCGGCGCCACCGCTCCTGCCGGAACGCCACCGGCCGACCGGCGCCACCGCCCCGCGCGCCACCGCACCGGGTGCCGCGGCACCGGGCGGCCGGGACGTACCGCCACGGGCTGATCACGGGCCGGTGCCGTCGCCGTCGGACGAGCCGCGCTGAGCCGGGAATATCGCCCACGTGCCGTTGCCCGCGACGCACAGCCGCCGCTCCTCGTCGTGGATGTCGACGCGCACGAACGCGTGTCCGGCTCCGCGGCGCAGAACGGTCGAGGTCCCGTGGATCACCCGGCCGAAAGCCGGCCGCATGAACGTGACCGACAGTTCCAAAGTTGCGAAGGCCTCATCGGCTTCAGCCACCGTGGCCACCGCCATGCCGCCGAGCATGTCCGCGAAGGCGGCCAGCGCGGTGCCGGGAACGGCTCCGTTGGGATTCAGCAGGTTGGGATCGGCGGTCATCGCGCCGTGTGATTCCGCCGGCGCCAGCCGCTCACAGCGCACGCCCAACGCCCGGCCCACCGCGAGCCCGTTGAAGTGGTCGACGAGGTCGCTGAGGCGATCCGCAGGCACGCGAACCGCAGTCTAAAGCTCCCTCTTTCCAAACAAACGTTTGGAAGGTGAGGACCTAAACAGGATCCTAAGATTCGCGTCTTGCCAACCAAACGTTTGGAAGGTAAGCTCGCCCGGCCCGAAGCGGGAATCGGGCTGACGTCGGGTCAACATCCGGATGAGGAGAGGCTTAGTCAAGATGAAGCGCAGATTCTTCGGCTGCGGCGTACTGACTATCGTCGCCGTCGCGCTGGTCGTGGCGGCGTGCGGCAGCAGCAGTAGCAGCAGCACCACCAGCGCCGCGAGTTCCAGCGCCGCGAGCTCGGGGTCAGCCACGGGCTCGGGCTCCAGTTCGACCAAGGGTCCGATTTACATCCTCTCGATCGGAGATGTGAGCGGACCGACCAAGATCTACGGATCCCTGCACTACGCCGGCGACCAAGCCGCCGTGGCGTACCTGAATGCGCACGGCGGCGTCCTGGGACGCCAGCTCGTGATCAAGCACCTGGACAGTGCCGGCGTGGCCAGCAACGCGGTCAGCCTCGCGGTCAAGGAATTGTCCGCCAACCCAACCAAGTACTCGATGATCGATGCCGGCGCGGAGGGGACGGAGGACGTTGCCCTGATCCCGATCGTGGCGAAGTACAAGCAGTTCGCGATCACCTTGGACGACACCGGTGGGTGCGCCAAGGCCTCCAATTGCCCGACTGAGTTTGTCGTCAAGGGCAACCCGGCCGAGCCGCAGATCACCGCCGCGCAATGGTTCAAGAGTCAGGGCGTCAAGAAGGTCGGCATCCTGCAGGAATCGATCGCTTTCACCGAGGGTGAGACGCCGGGAATCGTGGCCGCTCTGAAGGCCCTAGGAATCCCGAGCACGATCGTGTCGTTCCCGGCCACCGCGACCGATGTCACTCCGGAAATGCAACAGCTCAAGAGCGCTGGGGTCGACGGGGTGTTCGCCGAGGCGCTCGGTCCGCCGGCGGGGTACACGCTCGCGGCGCGGGCGAAGCTCGGCTGGAACGTGCCCGTCCTGTTCGACGTCGCGGCGTCGTCGCTGGACATCACGAAGCTCGCTCCAGCGTCGCAGACCAAGAACGCGTTCCTGGACGTCTACAACTGCGCGGATGCGTCCAAGCCGAGTCCCTCGCTGACGCTGATGAAGCAGTACATCCCGTCGAGTTATTCGGCCACGCTCGACGCTCAGCCGTGCGACATCCCGGGCAACGGCTGGGACGGCATCATCCTGTTCGCCAACGCGGCCAAGCAGGCCGGCTCGCTGTCGGTCCCGGCGCTCACCAGCGCGATGGAGAGCCTCGGCCAGACCGCCCAGACCGATCCGAACTACATCACGGCCAAGATCATGCGGTACTCGAACGCCAACCACGAGAACATCGGCCAAACGCCGAGCGACTTCACGGTGATACCGGTGGGCCCGGTGTCCGGCGCTCAGGACCACCCCCCGTCGGGAGGGTAGGACTGACGGCTGCCGGCGATGCTTGTTTCCCGCGCGGCGGGCCGGTCTGCGATGATCGGCCCGCCACGCGCACCCGTGTAAACGCACCAGGAGGATCTCGATGGCGATCGTCATCTGGAGCGGCCTGACCACCGGGGCGGTGTACGTCCTGGTGGCCACTGGTTTCACGCTCACGTTGCTGCCGACGGGGGTATTCAACTTCGCCCAGGGGGCTCTGGTAATCGGCGGTAGCTTCATGGCCTACGAGTGGATGACGGTCCAGGGCCTGGGTGAAATTCCGGCGCTGCTGATCAATGCCGTGCTCGGCGCATTGGGGGGGTTGGCGTGCGAGCTCTTGGCGGTGCGGCCGTTGCGTTTCCGTGGCCGCCGTCTGACCGGCACCAGCGAGCTCGTGACGACGGTGGGGATGTCGACGATGCTGATCGGCATCATCGGCGTCAAATGGGGGTATCTGCCCCTTGAGGTTCCGTTCAAGGGGCCGACCTCATTCGTGCATTTCCTGGGCATCGCGGCCGAGCCGGTCGAGATCATCGCGCTCGGGCTGGCGGTCGTCCTCTGCTTTGTGCTGCACTACTGGTTCCGCCTCACGCGGCTCGGACAGGCGTGCCTGGCGGTCGCCGAGGACCGGGAGGCGGCCATGCTGCGCGGCGTGAACGTCAACCTCCTCTCGATCGGCGCCTTCTCCGCCGCCGGGGCGCTCGGCGGCGTCGCCGGCGCGATCACCGGGCCGATCACCTACGCCATTCCGACCCTCGGCACGACGCTCGCGCTGGGTGGCTTCGTCGCCATCGCGCTGGGCGGCGAGGGCAGCTTCCTCGGGGGGCTGGCCGGCGGGCTGCTGGTCGGCCTGGTGTCGGCCTTCGCGGTCCGTTACATCGGCGCCAACTACGACAACATCTCCGTGCTTGCCCTGCTGCTGGCGACGCTGGCCCTCCGTCCACGGGGACTCGGCGGCATTGCCGCCTCGCGCCATGTCTGAGGGCAAGGTGAACGGGCGGGCTCCCGCCTCCACGACGTCGGTTCCGGCCTGGCGCCGGGTCGCGGCCGAGACGCTGCTGGGTGGCCGCTGGTCGCTGGTCATTCCGCTGATCGGCGCGGTCGTGCTGCTCCTGTTCCCCTGGTGGAGCGGCGATCAGTATTGGATCCGCGAGCTGTCGCTGATCGCGGTGCTGACGATGGTGGTCAGCGGCGTCAACCTCAGTTTCGGGTATGCCGGCGAGGTCCAGTTCGGCCAAGTGTTCATGTTCGCGATCGGCTCCTACGTGACGATGATCCTCGCCACTGGGGGCTTCAACGAGCTGATCCCGCTGCTGATCATCGGCGGGGTGGCGGCGGCGGCCGTCGGGTTTGTGATCGCGCTGCCCGCGCTCCGCATCGGGGGCTGGTCACTGGCGATGGCGTCGTTCTTCCTCGTCATCACGCTGCCCGACTTCATCCAGATATTCCAGAGCAAGACCGGCGGCGACAACGGGTTGATCGGGATTCCGGCGCCGAATCTGTTCGGCACCGCGCTGGGAACCAACGGGCTCTACATCGCGACGATCATCCCCGCGCTGCTGTGGCTCTGGTGCTACCGGAACCTGGTCACCTCGCGTTACGGGGTGATCTTCCGGATCCTCCGTGAATCGCCGGTCCAGGCCCGCTCGCTGGGCTTTTCCACCATGCGGCTGAAGGTGCTGGCCTACACCCTCGGCGCCGCCCCGGCCGGCGTGGCGGGGTGTTTGTATGGCTACATCTCGCTGATCATCGCGCCGTCGAATTTCGACATCAACCTGGCCATCGGGATCGTGGCCGCGAGCGTGCTCGGCGGCGTGGAGAGCGTTTACGGCGCGATCCTGGGCGCGGCCGTGCTGCAGCTCGGACCCGAGGAATCGACGAGCTTCGCCCAGTACGCGCCGATCGCCTACGGCGCCTTCCTGATCGCGGCGGCCGTCCTGTTGCGTTCGGGGATTGGCGGTCTTGGCCGGGTGGCCGCCGTGCGGGCCAGCCGGATGCTCGTTGGCGCCCCGTCGGGTGCGCGTGCCGTCACCGCTCACGGCTCGCTGTCCGCCCACGCCGATGAACCCGGCCCGGTCGCCGTTGAGCACCATCCGCTCGGAGAGGTGGTCGGACAGCTGGAGGGGACGCTCTTGCAGGTCGAGTCGGTCTCGAAGTCTTTCGGCGGGGTGAAGGCGCTGCGCGACGTGACCCTCAACGTCGAGCCCGGCAAAGTCACGGCGCTGATCGGCTCCAACGGCTCGGGCAAGACGACCCTGCTCAACGTGATCTGCGGTTTCATCTCCGCCGATTCGGGCCAGGTCGCGTTCGGCGAGACGCTGACCGGTCTGTCGCCCGCCCGCATCGCCAGGGTCGGAGTAGGCCGGACCTTCCAGACGCCGAGCATTCCGCGCGGCGTCTCGGTGGCCGACGTGGTGGCGTCGGGTCGCTTCCACATCGACGAGAGCGGCGTGCCGTCGTGCATCCTGCGTCTGCCGTCGTATCGCCGCTCGCGCGCGGCGGACCGTCGCGACGCGCTCGAGTTGCTCGAGGTGATCGGGCTGGCCGGCATCGCCGACGAGGAGGCGAGCAGCCAGCCGCTTGGAAACCGTCGCTTGATCGAGCTCGCGCGGGCGCTGTGCGGGCGGCCCAAGCTGCTGCTCCTCGACGAGCCGGCCTCCGGCCTGAGCGAGGAAGAGGTCGAGCGGCTTGGCGAAGTGATCTCGGCCGCCGCCCGTGCCGGCGCCACCGTGGTGCTGATCGAGCACAACTTCGGCTTCGTGACCAAAGTGTCCGAGACCGTGCACGTGCTCCATCTGGGCGAGCTGATCGCGAGCGGACCGGCCTCGGTGGTGAGCTCGGATCCGCGCGTGATCGAGAGCTACCTCGGCGAGACCGGCCGCGCGCGCGAGCCCCAGCCCGCGGCCCCCGAGGGTCAGGCCGTCCCCGCGGCGGTGGAGGACACCGTCCTGCTCGAGGTGCGAGACCTCGAATCGGGCTATGGCGATCTCCAGGTGCTGCGCGGTGTCTCGCTGGACTTGCGCCGGGGCAAGGTCGAGGTCGTGCTGGGGCGCAACGGCGTCGGTAAGACCACGCTGCTGTCCGCCATCTGCGGGCAGCTCAGGGCGTGGCACGGCACGATCACGCTGGAAGGGAAGGACATCTCCAAGCAGCCCGCCTACCGCCGCGCCGGGGACGGCCTCGCGCTGGTCCAGGAGGGCAAGCGGATCTTCCGCAACCGCACGATCATGGAGAACGTCGTTCTCGGCACGCGGACGCTGAAGCTGAGCCGGTCCGAGCGTCAGGAGCTGTGCGACTCGGTGCTGGAGCAGTTCCCGATGCTCCGCGAGCGCGCCCAGGAGCGCGCCGGCGGTCTGTCCGGAGGCCAGCAGCAAATGCTCGCGATCGCGCAAGCCCTGGCCGCTCGCCCGCGCGTCCTGTTACTCGACGAGCCATCCGCCGGCCTGGCCCCGAGCATCGTCACCGAGGTGTTCGAGCGCATCCGGCAGCTCGGCGACCAGGGCATGACGATTCTGCTCGTCGAGCAGCTGGCCACCCAGGCGTTGGAGATCGCCGACCACGTCACGGTCATGGACGACGGCCGCATCGTCCAGAGCGGCCCCCCCAGCGACTTCCACGACATGCGCGAGCTTCAGGAGGCGTACTTCGGCGGCTCCGGCGACACGCTCACGCTCTGATCCGACGCGGGCCCGGCAGCGTCACCCGCGGCCGGCGAGCCCCAGCGTCGCGCCGATGAACTCGACCTCCTCGTAGATGTTGGCCGGCACGGCGTACACCTCGCGGTCGCGGATCTCGTCGAGGTGCTCGGAAATGTCGTCCGCGGAGACGCCGGCGAAGTCCTCGGCCACCCATCCACGCGTCTCGCCCACGAACACGCGCGCGTAGCGCCCGAACCCGGCCGAGTAGGTCTCGCTGGTCACCGAGCAGGCGCGGCTGGCCAGGAACACAACGAGCGGCGTCACCGCTTCGGTCGTCCGGCGGGGCAGCAGCGCGGCGGCGAGATCGGCCGGATAGTGCTTTTCATAGTCGGGCACGGGGTCGGCGGCGGCGATCGTCGTGGCGGCCATGGGCATGATCGTGTTGACGAGGATTCCGTGCTCGGCGCCCTCGTAGGCGAGCGCCTTGGCCAGGCCGTAGACGGCGCCCTTGGCGGCGGCGTAGTTGCTCTCGCCCTGCATCGCGAACATGCCGCCGGCCGAGCTGGTCATGACCACCCGCCCGTAACCCTTCTTGCGCATGACCGGCCAGGCCGCCTGGGTGACGTAGTAACTACCTTCGACGTGCACCGCCAGCATCGACTGGAGATCGCGCGCAGACAGTGACTCGAAGTAACCGTTACGCATGGAGCCGGCGTTGTTGATGACCGCATCCACGCTGCCGAACTCCGCTTGGGCCAGATCGATGATTGCGCGTGCGCTTTCGGGCGTGGCCACCGAGTCATACGAGGGGGCCGCCGTGCCGCCGTCCGCCTTGATCTCCGCCACTACGTCGTCGGCCAGCTGACGTTGAAGGTCGTTGACCACGACGGCGGCGCCGAGCCGGGCCAGCTCCCGGCTGTGGGAGCGCCCGAGCCCCTGTCCGGCCCCGGTGACGATCGCCACCTGTCCGTCAAAGCTGATCTGTGCCATGTTCTCTCCTGTCGGTTACGGGTCAGAGCGTTCGGGACCGAGCCTGACGCGGACCTCGCTCGGGCCGCGCATCATCGCGTTGCCCTTCCAGCTCGGGGAGTCGTCGAGCAGCTCAAGCCGGGGGAACCGTCGCGCGAGGGCCTCGAACACCACCGCGCCCTCGATCCGGGCCAGCGCGTTGCCGAGGCAGAAGTGAGGCCCGAGGCCGAGCGCGAGGTGTTGCTTGGCGTTGCGCCGGGTGATGTCGAGGCGCTCGGGATCGGCAAAGGGGTCAGGATCGCGGTTGGCCGCCGCCAGCACCGCGGCCACCGTGGCGCCGGATTCGATCTCGACGCCGCCTATCTCGACGTCCGCGCGGGTGGCGCGCCACTGATACTGGACCGGTGTCACCCATCGCAGAAGCTCCTCGGTCGCCTCTGACGCCAGCGACGGATCCTCGCACAGCCGGTCCCATTGATCGCGGTGGCGCAACAGCTCGAGCAGTCCGATCGAGATCAGGTTGGTCGTCGTCTCGTGGCCGGCGAAGAGCAGCACGACGAACATCGCGGTCAGCTCGACTCCGGACAACCGGGCGCTCTCCTCGGCATCGAGCAGGGCGGAGAGCAGGTCGGAGCCCTGGCGGTTGGATCGCAACGGCACGAGGATGTCCTCGACGTAGTGGCGGAAGTCCCGCATCGCCTGGAAGGCGACCATCAACGCCTGCGGATCGTCGCCGCCGCGGTTGCGCCCGAGCTGAGCGGACCACAGGTGGATCTGGTCGCGCTGGTCGGGGGGAATGCCGAGCATGTCCGAGATCACCATCAGCGGCAGGCGATAGGCCAGGCGCGAGACGACGTCGGTGTCACCCTCCGCCGCCATCACCGCCAGCATCTCGTCGCTGTAACGCTCGACGGCGGAGCGCATCTCGGCCATCCGTCGCGGAGTGAAGACCCGGTTGGCGCTTCCCCGTAGGCGCTCGTGCTGTTCGTCGTCGGAGCGACTCATGTACATCGACTCGAAGGCGCCGATCTCCTCATACGCGTGAAGCTCGGGCCCGGTGAGCGCCGCCTTGATCGCCTCGGCCCGCGAACCGGTCACGAAGTACCGGCTGCTGAAACGCTGGTCGTCGCGCAGCACGTCACGCGCGTCCCGGTAGCCGGACACCAACACGACAGGACCGATCCGATGCACGGGCGCCATCTCACGGAGGGCTCGCCAAACCGGCTCCGGATGGGCCATCGCCTCGGGGTCGGAAGCCAGGATCCGCGACAGCTGGCCATCCAGCGAGCGCGCCGCCACGGTGCTTGCGGTCGGTGCCATCACAATCCACCCTTAGGCGACGTGACGAAATTATCTGGCGTTCTGGCGGCGTCTGGACGCGCCTGGCGCCGCCCGCCCGCCCTCACGTGCCACCAGTACGATCGTGGCGGGCGGGCAGCGCCATCCACGCCCAGCCACTCGCCAGCTCCATCAGTTAATTCCGTCACGCCACCTTAGTGTTTGCGAGAGTGACCACTTAGTTGGGGAACGACCAAACGTTTGTTAGAAACCATAACGGGATAGGACCCACCGCGCGGCGCGCCCCGCCGCAATCGACCCGGAGGAACAGCACGTGTCACGACGCCCACCGCAACGTCCCGACCGCAGCCAGGTTCGCCCCGAAGATCTCGAAGCCTACGACTTCGTGCTCGCGAGGCTGGACAGCTTGACCGAGGAGTACCGGACGAGCGGCCCCGGGCACTACCACGGCGCGCTGCTCAACAGCCCGCCGGTGGCAGCGGCGCTCAACAATCTTGGCGCCGTGGTCCGCCAGGGTTCGCTGCGCGGCTCCTACACCGACGCCGAACGCGAGCTGGCCGATGTCGTACTCAGCGTCGATCTCGGTTACAACGGCGTGCTTCCGATTCACCTGCCGGATGCGTTTGCCGTCGGGGTTCGACCCGACGCCATCGACGCCATCCGCGCTGGCCGCGAGCAGGACCTGACCGATGACGAGCGCCAGCTCGTCGATTACATCCGTCGGGTATCGCGGGGCGAGGTGACCGACGAGTCGTTCGGCGCGATGGTCGAGCGCTTCGGGCTTTCCGGCGCCGTGGACTACACCGCGTTTGTCGCTTTCCTGATCTGCACGATGCGTCTGTGGTCGGCGCTCGGCGTCCGTAATCCCTCGAACCCGGAGATCGACGAGCTGCTCGCCGGCCTGCGCGACGGATCGGTGGCCGTTCCCCATCCCGAGGTCCATCTCCGGTGAATCGGGGGTATCCTTCCTAATAGGCGGATGTTAGGCAGCCACCATGAGTGAGAGGTTGGACCCACAGCTCGACGGCCTAGTCGCGCCGGAGTTCGGTGCGCTCGCGGCGTGGGCGCCGGGTGCCCACGCGGCGCTGGTCCGGGCCTGGCGCGCGGCTGAGGACGAGGTCGACCCGGCGCTGTTGCGGTTGGCCCGTGCCCGGGTGGAGAGCCAGCTCGGGCTCGCGTCGAGCCCCGGGGCAGAGCCGGAGACCGAGCTCGAGGCCGCACTTGCGGCGCTGTCCGATCAGTTCGTCTTCTATGTCCCGGACGTGAACCCTGAGCTGCTCGCTCCCGTGGAGCGCGAACTCGGCGCCGACGGGCTGAGCAGGTTCGTCGAAGCGCTCTACATCGTCGATCAGACCGCGCGCATGCGGATCTCGTTGGGCCGCCTGTTCGCCGATCAACCACCCCCGCCTCGCGCGCCAAGCGACGGAGACCGAGCACCGTCGCTTGGCGACGCGATCAATGAGCTTCACGCCGAGGCGATGCTGTTGGACGCGCTCGATCCGCTGACCACCGAAGTGGTTCGGCTGCGCGCGGCCAACTACCACGACTGCAAGACCTGACTGTCCATTCGCCTGGCAGTTGCCGGGCAGGCCGTCGCCGACGAGCGAGTCGCGGCCAAGATCGCTTCGCTGGAGACCGCCGAGTTCGACGAGGCCCTTCAGGTCGCGCTTCGCTACGCGGACACTCATATGCAGGAGCCGGCGCGAATGGACGCCGAACTCTGGCAGCAGTTGCGCCGTTCCTTCTCCGACGCTCAGATAGTCGAGCTCACGCTCGACGTGGCCGCCTGGAACCAGCAGAAGATCCTCGTGGCGCTCGGCGTCGACCGAGCGGTCGACGAGGATCAGCTCACACCGCTGAGCTTCGATGCCGCAGGCCACAGCGTGATCGGCCCCGACGCAGGGTGACGACTCGCTCGCCGGTTCCGCGCCGACGCCGGGTGACGGGTTGCTGGCCGGTTCCCCCCACACGCCGATCGACGGCGCGAGCAGTATCCTTGCTAACAAGCGCATGTTAGGACCACTAACGTGACTGACCCGTCAGCGCAGTTCGATCACCAGGTCGACGTGCTCATCGTCGGCTCGGGCGCCGGCGGGATGGTCGGCGCGCTCACCGCGCGCGCCGAGGGCCTCCAGCCCCTGATCATCGAGAAGAGCAAGTTCTGGGGCGGCTCGAGCGCGCGCTCCGGCGGCGGCGCCTGGGTGCCGAACGCTCCCGCGCTGATCCGCGCAGGCCAGCGCGACGACCCCCAGCAGATCGTCGATTACATGCTGGCGATCGCTGGTGACCGCGTGCCACGCAGCCGAATCGAGCGCTACGTGGACCAAGCGCCGAAGATGATGCAGTTCCTCGAGGGCCAGAGCACCTATTTGGCCGACGGCTTCTTCTGGATCCGCGGCTACTCCGACTACGAGCCGGACAAGGGCGGCAATCCGCTCGGCCGCGGCCTGTGGGCGCGACCGATCGACCGCAAGCTGCTCGGCGAGGACATCAAGACGCTTCATCCCGGGGTCCGGCGGATGCAGCTCCCGCTCGGGGCCTGGATCACCTCGCTGGACCTGCACGACCTGCTCGCGGTCCGTTGGGGCGGGGTACACCACAAGAAGGTCGTTCCGAAGCTCGCGTGGCGCGTACTCCGGGCCCGGGTCACGGGAGAGAGGATTGGCGCCAGCGGCCAGGCCCTGACCACGCGGCTGCGGCTGACGCTGAACGCCCATGGAATCCCGATCTGGCGCGAGACGCCGATGAAGTCGCTGATCACCGACGGCGACGGACGCGTGATCGGCGTCGCGGCCGAGCGCGACGGCAAGCCGTTCGTGATCCGCTCCCGGTACGGGGTTCTGCTGGCCAGTGGCGGCTTCGAGCACAACCGGGAGATGCGCCAGCGCTACCAGCCGGAGATCACCCAGGACTGGAGCCTCGGCGCGGCCACCAACACGGGCGACGGGATCCTCGCCGGCGAGGCCCTCGGAGCGGCCACCGACCTCATGGAGGACGCCTGGTGGCAGCCGGTGATGCCCTCGGCGGCCGACGGATCGCTCGTCGGACTGGTGGCCGAGCGGCAATATCCCGGTCAGTTCATCGTCAACGGGGCCGGCCGGCGGTTCGTCAACGAGGCCACCCCCTACATCCATTTCTGTCAGGCCGTGGTGGCCGGTCAGCGTACGGGGATCAGCCACATCCCCTGCTGGCAGATCATCGATTCGACGGCCTGGAAGCGCAACATCATCGCCGGGCACTTCCCCGGCCTGCCGATACCCAAGCCATGGCGCCAGGCGGGCGTAGCCTTCACCGCGCCCACGCTCGAGGAGCTCGCCCGGCGGATCGGCGTCCCCGCGGATGCCCTGCGCGAGACGGCTGATCGCTACAACGCCCTCGTCGACCTCGGCGTGGACGAGGACTTTCACCGCGGCGAGAGCGCGTATGACCGCTACTACGGCGATCCCCACTACCCGAATCCGAACCTGGCTCGGGTCGAGCAGCCGCCGTTCTACGCGTTCGCGATCATGCCCGGTGACCTGGGAACCAAGGGCGGCCTGGTCACCGACGAAGATGGTCGCGTGCTGCGCGGCGATGGTTCGGCGATCGCCGGTCTGTACGCCTCCGGCAACGTGTCGGCATCCGTGATGGGCACGAAGTACGCGGGGCCCGGGGCCACCCTCGGTCCGGCGATGACGTTCGCGTACCTGGCCGCGCGCCACATCGCGGCTGGTGCCCGCGCGGCCGCCGCGCCCGTGACCGCGTAGGGTTTCGGTCATGCAGCGGCCGTGGATCGAGGTGACCACGATCGGCGACCTGGTCGATCGCCAGGCATCGCAGTCGAGCGCCGAGGCGCTCGTGTTCCCCGACTCCCGGACCACCTACCCGGAGCTGGCCGAGCTCAGCGATCGCTTCGCCCGGTCGCTGCTCGGGGCTGGAGTCCGGCCGGGCGACAAGGTCGGGATCCTGATGCCGAACAACCTCGAGTACGTGCTGGCCCTGATCGCCACGGCCAAGCTCGGGGCGGTCAGCGTGCCGGTCAACGGCCGCTTCCGGACCTACGAGCTCGGGCATGTCCTCTCGCACGCCGACGTCACCGTGTTGCTCACCGCGGCCGGACCCGTGCCGAGCACCGACTACCCGGCGATGCTGGCCGACGTGTTCACGGACCTCAAGGGGCAGGATCCACGCGCGCTGCGCGTGGGCGCGGCGCCACAGCTACGCCAGATCATCGACCTCGGCGGGGCGGCTGAGGGCCTGCTCACGCGCGAGCAGTTCGAGGCCGGCGGCGAGGGGATCTCGCCGGACGAGGTGGAGACGCTCAAGGCCCGGGTGCGCGTGCGCGATGTCGCGCTTCTGATGTACACGTCGGGCACCACGGCCCGGCCTAAGGGCTGCCTGCTCTGCCACGAGGCGGTCGTCCGCCAGGGCCGCAACGTCGCGCTGACCCGCTTCCTGTTGACGCCCGCGGACCGGTTCTGGGACCCGCTGCCGCTGTTTCACTGCGGCGGTCTGGTGCCGATGCTCGGCTGCTTCTCGGCCGGGGCGCGCTACTGCCACGCCGGCCACTTCGACGCCGACGTGGCGCTGCGGATGCTCGAGGAGGAGCGGGTGACGGTCGCCTACCCCGCGTTCGAGACGATCTGGTTTGCCGTCCTCAACCATCCCCGCTTCGAAGACGCGGACCTCAGCTCCATCCGGGTGATCCAGAACATCTGCGTCCCCGAGCGCCTGGCTCAGTTCGAGGCCCGCATGCCCTGGGCCGTCCAGGTCACGTCCTACGGCTCGACCGAGTGCGCCACGAACCTGACCCTGCCCTTCCCCGACGATCCCTACGACGTGCGGATCAACACTTTGGGTCACCCGATCGAGGGGATGGAGGTGAAGATCTTTGATCCCGAGACGGGCGTCGAGAAGCCCTTCGGCGAGGTCGGGGAACTGTGCTTCCGCGGCTACTCGAGGTTCGACGGCTACTACAAGGACCCCGAGCTGACGGCCCAGACGATCGATGCGGACGGCTTCTTCCACAGCGGTGACCTCGCCAGCGCGGACGCCGACGGGCGGCTGCGCTTCGCCGGCCGTCTCAAGGACATGCTCAAGGTCGGGGGAGAGAACGTCTCCGCGCTCGAGGTGGAGGCGTTCCTGGCCGGTCATCCCGCGATCGAGATCGTCCAGATCGTCGGCGCCGACGACGCGCGTTACGGCGAGGTACCGGCCGCCTTCATCCAGCTCCGGCCGGCCGCCGCCGCCACCGACCAGGAGATCATCGACTACTGCATCGGGAGGATCGCCACCTTCAAGGTCCCCCGCTACGTGCGCTTCGTCACCGAGTGGCCGATGTCGGGGACCAAGATCCAGAAGTTCCGCCTGCGCGAGCAGCTCGCCGAGGAACTCCAGAGCCGCGGCGTGACCGAAGCGCCTCGCATCGTGGCGCCGGCCGAGCCACGCGCCGAGGCATCGGTCGCCCAGCCCTAACCCTGCCTAGCCGGAGAGCCCATGGACTTTGAACTGAGCGATGAGATGAAGCTGTTCCAGGACACCGTGCGCGACTGGGTGAATAACGAGGTCCCCAAGGACTACGCGCGCGAGATCGAGCGGCGCGAGGACGCCTATCCGCTCGACCTGTGGGACAAGCTGACCGACGCCGGCTACCACGGGATCAGCGTGCCCGAGGAATACGGCGGCCAGGGCGGCGATATCTTCGTCCAGACCCTGCTGGCCCGCGGCCTTGCCCGCTCGCTGGCCGGGATGACCTGGGTGTGGGGCATCACCTCGTTCGCCGGAGCCAAGTCAATCGGGCTTTACGGCACCGAGGAGCAGAAGCAGCGCTTCCTCCCGGCGATCGTACGCGGCGAGGCGCGGTTCTCGATCGGCTTCACCGAGCCCGGGGGCGGCACCGACCTGCTCGGCGGGATGCGCTGCCATGCCACGCGGGCTGACGGCGGCTGGGTCATCAGCGGCAACAAGACGTGGTGCACCTCGGCCCAAGTGGCCCACTACATCCTGCTCCTGGCGCGCACCGACCCTAACGTGGAGAAGCGCCACCAGGGGGTGACGCTGTTCCTGCTTCCGACCGACACCGAGGGCGTGACGATCTCGGAGATCCCCAAGCTCGGGATGCGCGGACTCGGCTCCTGCGATGTGGGCCTCGACGAGGCCTTCGTGCCCGACGAGCTCGTGCTCGGTGAGCCCGGGCGAGCCTGGTACATGCTGCTGCCGACGCTCAACAACGAGCGGTTGATGCTGTCGGGCTTCTGTTGCGGGATCCTCGACGGCGTCCTCGAGGACGCGCTCGCGTTCGTGAAGGATCGCCACGCCTTCGGCAAGCCGATCGGCCAGTTTCAGATCCTTCAGCATTACATCGCCGACATCGCGATCTGGCGCCGGCAGGCCGAGCTGATGGTCTACCAGGGCGCGACCCTGCAGGCCCAGGGCAAGGATTGCTTCGAGGAGACCACGATGGCCAAGATCGTCGCGTCCGAGGCGGCCGTGCGAGCAGCCGATCTCGGCATCCAGATCCTGGGGGGTATGGGCTACTCGGCCGAGACCGACATGCAGCGCTACTGGCGCGACGCGCGGCTGTTCCGGATCGGCCCGATCACCAACGAGATGGCCCGTAACACGCTCGCCGAACACCTCGGATTACCGCGCTCGTTCTAATCGCCGGCTGCCGGTAACTACGCAGATCTGATACCACCCGCTCGGCAAATCACGCCACAGCAGATAATGATCCCACTGGTGGGCTCGGCGCATGCCTCACTCGGGCAGGATCCAGAACGCGATAACCGCGCATTGGAGGATCGCGGCGGCGATCACGAGGATATGGAAGAGCTCGTGGTATCCGAACACGGCCGGCACCGGGTCCGGGCGCCGGACCGCATAAACGACAGCCCCCACCGTGTAGAGCACGCCGCCGAGGGCGAGTAGCACCATCGCTCCGATACCGAGCGCCGCCCCCAGCTGCGGCACCGCCGCTACGGTGGCCCAACCAAGGACAATGTAGAGCACGGAGCGCAACCAAGTCGGCGCGCCGCTCCACGCCAGGTTGAACCCGACTCCGACCAGCGCCCCGGCCCACACCGCGACGAGCGTTATCGCCTTCAGCGGGCCGTGGAGAACGAGCTCGGCGAACGGGGTATAACTGCCCGCGATCATGACGAAGATCATCGAGTGATCGAGCCGGCGCATCCGGTCACGAGCTCTCAGCGAGCGCCAGTTGATGCGGTGATACAGGGCGCTGACTCCGAACAATCCCACAACGCTGACCGAGTACACGCTCAGCGCGATCCGGGCGCGCGGGGTGCCGGCAAAGGCCACCAAGACCAGGCCAACTGGCATCGAGCAGGCGCACGCCCACTTGTGAAAGACGCCGCGCAGCTGTGGTTTCAACGGCCCCATTAGCTTCGTCACTCCGCTAAAGGTACCCGTCACCAGCCATCGGCGAGCCGCGGCTCCAACCCTTACCCACCTAAACTCGAGACCGATGACCATTTCACCTGAGCTTGTCTACTTCGAGCACGGCGGGGTCCGCCTGGTGGGTGAGCGCTGGGAGGGTGAGGCGCCGGGACGTCTCGTGCTACTCCTCCACGGCGGCGGGCAGACGCGTCATTCATGGCAGCGAACCGCGGCGCGGCTTGCCCGCGAGGGAACGACCACGCTTGCCCTTGACGCTCGAGGACACGGCGACAGTGAGTGGGACGCCGGCGAGGACTACTCCCTGGACGCATTCGTCGGCGACCTCGTGTCCGTGATCGACACGCTGGACGACGCGCCGGTGCTCGTGGGTGCGTCGCTCGGCGGGACCACCGCGTTGGTGGCCGCGGGAGAGCATCCTGGTCTCGCCCGCGGTCTGGTGCTGGTTGACATCGTCGTCCGTCCGGAGGTGGCTGGGGTGGCTCGGATCACGGAGTTCATGACCGCACACCACGACGGCTTCGCGTCGCTTGAGGAGGTTGCCGATGCGATTGCCGCCTACAACCCGGTGCGCAAGCGCAGCCGCAATCTCGACGGTCTGCGCAAGAACGTGCGCCGGCACGCTGACGGCCGCTGGCACTGGCATTGGGACCCGGCCTTCATGCGTGTGGACGACGAGCCCCAGCGGCGGTTCGATCCGGCGCGACTGGAGGCCGCCGCTGCGCGTCTCACCATCCCGGTGATGATCGTCCGCGGTGCTCGGTCGGAGGTCGTCAGCGACGCCGCGATGCAGGACATGCTGCGGATGATCCCGCACGCCACCCACGTCGATGTGAGCGACGCGGGCCACATGGTCGCCGGCGATGACAATGACGTGTTCACCGCCTCTCTCGGTGCGTTCCTGGCGACGATCGAAGCCGACCAGCGGTGATGGTCAGGTACCGACGCCGGATGGCGGCTCGCCCGCCATCCCTGGTGAGCTGCCACGGGCCGCGGGCCGCGGGTAGCGGCGGCGCGCGGTTGCCCGGCCAAACCTGTCATTAGGTAACAAGAAATTTGGCCCCGAAGACGTCGCCGAGCCAGCAATTCGTCGCTAGCGTTCGGGAAGCTGCGGTGCACGGCGTGCACATGTCGGATGACACGCGGTACGTCCGAAGCCTCGATGCCACGAACCACCGAGCCCGCCTCGCCGCCTCGGATTGACATCTACCTAGGTAGTTTTCCACACAACCGCTAGCAGTTTGCGCGCGGACTGGTAGTCTGCAAGCGGTCAGCCCTGAACACGGAGGAGGGAGTCCTGCAGTGAGTGACACCGCGCACCATGGACGGATCGTGGACGTTGCGTCCCAGACGCTGATCGACAGCTGGTTCGAAGGCTGGGCAGTCGCCTGCAGCCGTGCGGCGGACTGGCTCACCACGGCGGGCACGCGCGGCCCCTTCGCGTTAGATGTTCTGCGCTGGTCCAGGTTGGTAACTGCGCGAACGCAACCGCGCTGGGCCCTGCCACACGAGATCGTGTTCGCAACACCGCTCGCGCGCCTGCGCGATTTCTCGGTCTCGCGGAGGCGCGATCTCGTTCCCACGCTGGTATTACCGCCTCAAGCCGGACACGACTCGTGCATCGTCGATTACTCACCCGCGCAGAGCCAGATGGGCACGATCCTCGGCGCGGGACTCGAGCGCGCCCTGGCGCTCGATTGGATTGGCGCCACCCACGAGACTGCGGAGGCTTCCATCGAGGACTATCTCGACGTGATCGACGATGCGATCGATCACTGTGGCGGCGTTGTCAACCTGATCGGTGACTGCCAAGGAGGCTGGCTGGCGACAATATACGCCGCGCTTCACCCCGAGCGGGTGAACACGCTCACGCTTGCGGGAGCGCCAATCGACTTCCACGCCGGCGAGCCGATCGTGCACGAAATGCTTCGTCATCTGGCTCCGGGCGGAGACCTGCGCTTCTACGAGGCGGTCGTCGCAGCCGATGGAGGCGTGCTCAAGGGGGAACACATGGTCGCCGGGTTCGTCATGATCCGGCCCGCGGACGAGATCTCGCGACAGCTGGAGCTGATGCTGCACATCGATGACGAGAGCTACGTGGCCCGCTATCGCGAGTTCGAGGACTGGTTCAAGCACCCGCAGGATATTCCGGGGCGGTTCTACCTCTGGATCGTGCGCCATCTCTTCCGCGATAACGAGCTCGTGAGCGGCTCCCTGACCGTCCGCAATCGGCGGGTCGATCTCACGAGCCTGGGTATGCCCCTGAACCTTCTGGCCGGAGCAACTGATCACATCACACCTCCTGCCCAGGTTTTCGCGATTGCCGACTACGCATCGACGCCAGCCGATTGCGTGCTGCGGGATGTCACCGCGGGCGGGCATCTAGGCCTGTTCATGGGCCACGTCGCCCTTCACGAGCACTGGCCCCGTTTGCTAGCGGAGGTTCTCCGGCACTCGCGGTCTCAGCATCAGTCGCCATGAACGGGGGTAGGACCGTTCGGGCGTCGTGATCTTGGTCGGCGGTGTCGCGGGCCTGAGCGCGTGGCCAAGTTCCGAGCCCGCGCGGCTCCTCCGAACCCTGGCAAATCTCCGCCACCCCCCGGCGGAGATTTGCCAATGTTCGGCGTGAGGGAATCAACGCCTCACGACACTAGACCTACCGGGCATCGGGACGTTAGGGATCTCGGCCGGCGGGTAGACCAGGAATCGTGAATCTTCTCGTCGTCGCGACAGAGCCGGTCGGCGCTGAGCAAATCCGCGAAGCACTCGGCTCCGTCCTAGAACCCCAGCGCACTCACGTTATGGTGGTCACTCCGGCACTGCACGAGGGGCCACTGAAGTTCTGGCTGTCCGATGCCGACGAAGCAATCGAACGCGCCGAGCGGGTCGAGAAGGAGACGCTCGAGCGCCTCGACGCCGCCGGCGTCCCAGCGGCGGGGGACATCGGCGAGAGCGACCCGCTAGAGGCGATTACCGACGCCCTGCGCACCTTCCGGGCCGACCGCATCTTGATCTTCACGCGCCCCGAAGGCGAGCAACGCTACCGCGAAGGCCTTGACCGAGACGAAGTCGAACGACGGTTCGGATTGCCGGTCGACGCCGCGACGGTGTGACACCGAGCGAACTAACTGTCACTTGGTGCATTACACGATTTGAGTGACACCACGCCGGGTAGCGTTGAGGTGTGACTACATCTACCGTAGCGCCCCAGCAGCTCTCCACGATTGTGACCGATATTCCGGCGAGGCTCGACCGGCTCCCGTGGTCTCGGTGGCACTGGAAGATCTTGATTGGCCTTGGCACGGTATGGATCCTCGATGGACTCGAGGTGACAATCGTGGGCTCGATCGCCGGCGCTATCTCCGCCAAGGGCAGCGGGATCAATATCTCCGCGGCCGACGTGGCCGGCCTGGCGGCGTCGATGTACGTAGCCGGCGCATGTTTCGGGGCGCTCCTGTTCGGTCAGCTCACGGACCGGTTCGGTCGTAAGCGACTGTTCATGATCACGCTCGGTGTGTACCTCGTCGCCACCATCGCGACGGCGTTCGCGTTCGCGCCGTGGTTCTTCTTCCTCTGCCGATTCGTGACCGGGATGGGGATCGGCGGCGAATACAGCGCGATCAACTCGGCCATCGACGAGCTGATCCCGGCCCGTCATCGAGGACGGATTGACATCCTCATCAACGGCACGTACTGGGCCGGGGCCGCCGCCGGCGCGCTGCTTTCGGTGGTGGCGCTGCACGTTCTCTCGCCGTTTCTGGATTGGCGGGTCTGCTTCGCGCTCGGCTTCGGGCTCGGGCTGGCAGTCCTGATCGTGCGCCGGCATGTGCCCGAGAGTCCCCGGTGGCTGTTCATCCACGGCCGCGAGGACGAGGCGGAGCGGATCACCCAGGGGATCGAGCAGACGGTGGAGCAGCAAACCGGCGAGCCCCTGTCTGAGCCCGACGAGACGATCACGATCCGCCAGCGCCGCACGATCAGCCTGGCCGAGATCGCCGGCACCGTCGCCCGAAAGTACCCGAGGCGAAGCGTGTTGGGGCTGGCGCTATTCATCGGGCAAGCCTTTCTCTACAACTCGATTCTGTTCGGATACGCGACCCTCCTGACGACGTTCTTCGGCACGCCGGCAGCCGACGCGCCGTACTACCTGGTCGCGTTCGCGGTGGGGAACCTGCTTGGCCCGATCGTGCTCGGCGGGCTGTTTGATTCGATCGGGCGCAAGCCGATGATCGCCGGGACTTACATCCTGTCCGGTCTGTTGCTGCTGGGCACCGGCTACCTGTTCCGGGAGGGTCAGCTCACAGCCGCTTCCTTGACGGTCTGCTGGTCGGTCGTGTTCTTCTTCGCCTCGGCTGGAGTGAGCGCCGCCTACCTGACCGTCAGCGAGATATTCCCGATGGAGACACGAGCGCTCTGCATCGCTCTGTTCTACGCCGTCGGTACCGGGCTCGGCGGGATCATCGGGCCGCAGCTGTTCGCGCCCATGATCGCGACCGGAAAGGCCTCTGAGGTGTTCAAGGCGCTCGCTATCGGCGCGATCCTGATGATCGTCGGAGGCGTCGTGGAGTTGTTCTTCGGCGTGGCCGCCGAGCGCCGCGGCCTCGAGCAGATCGCGAAGCCGCTGACCGCCGTGCAGGGCACGGCGCACCGTGGTGCCGGTCGCGCCGGCCGCGCTGTGTCACGGGGGCGCCGCCCCGTCCGCACGTAGTCATTCTTGTTCAGAGAGGAGTAGAACGTGGCTTATCGAATCAAGCGCCGCGAGGGCGTGCGCAAAGCCTTTGCCCGGTGCGCCCGCGAGCAGTTGGACGGCGCAGTACGCGCATTGAGCGAGGACATTGAGAAGGATCCGGTTGAGGCGGTCCACTCGGCTCGCAAGGCGGTGAAGAAGGAACGCGCGCTGCTGCGGCTGATGCGCGGCGCGATCCCGGCTGAGCAACGCCATCACGAGAACGCCGCCCTCCGAGAGGCCGCGCGCGGCCTCTCTCATGCCCGCGAACGCGAGGTCGCCGTCCAGACCATTGATCAGCTTGCTGAGCGCTTCAGCGGTCAGCTTCCCGCGCGCACGTTCGCGAAGGTGCGCGAGCGTTTGGCGGTCGCGCGCGATGCGCACCGAGCCGGGGTGGTGAGCTCGACCCGAGGCGCGCAGGCGGTGCAGGATCTCGGCGCGGTGCAAGTGAGGGTCGACGACATGAAGCTCAAGGTCGGTGGCTGGAGCGCGCTCGACCAGGGCCTCGTCCGTACCTACCGCCGAGGCCGCGACGCGCTTGTGCTCGCCCGCGGTGACCGCTCTCCGGAGGCAATGCACGCCTGGCGCAAACGCGTGAAGGACCTGTGGTATCACCTGCGTCTGCTGGCGCCCGTGTGCGGTCCATCGGTGCGCGGCCAGGCGAAGGAGGCCGATCGTCTTGCGGAGCTGCTGGGTGACGACCACGACTTGGCGGTTCTCAAGGTGGCAGTGGAGGACATCGGCGACGAACTGCCGGTCGATCTCGTCGCCCTGTTCGGGCTTATCGATCACCGGCGCGAGCAACTGCAGAGCGAGGCGATTCCGATCGGCGAGCGCCTGTATGCCGAGAAGCCGAAGGCGTTCAGGCGTCGCATGCGCCGGAGCTGGCGCGCGGGCCGGGCGCTCGCCAGCTCACCCTCTCCGGGCGGGGTCGTTCGCCGGTAGCACGTCACACGCCCAGTCGTAACGCTTCCAGTCGGGGATCGGTGGCTCGTGGTCCGCTCGGGGTACGAATCGCGATCGTTCGATCAACGCCATTCGATGGATGTAGCGGGGGCAATTGGGGAACACCTGGGTGGCGCGTACGCGGACGATGAACTGCGCGCCTGGGTAGTGGTCGGTCAGCTCAGTCGATTCGTCCATGCTCGCGATCCCGTTGAGGCGCAGTCGCGACGGTCGCATCGCGGTGAAGTCGATGAACAGCATTCCGACGTGCGGGTTCTGGAGCAGGTTGCCGGCCGACAGGTACATGCCGTTGCCGTCGTAGTTTGGGAACGCAACCGTGCGCTCGTCGAGCACGCGGACGAACCCGGGGTCGCCCCCCTTGTAGGAGCATTGAGGACGTCCGTCGGCGTCGGCGGTGGCGAGGAAGAACATGTCCATCCGCTCGATGAAGGCGCGATCATCGGGGCCGATCACCGGCTGCGAGAGGAACTTGTCCTCGAGGCGATCCGCGAGCCGGCGCGTGTCGAAGCGATCCTGGAGGCTGCGCGAGCCGGCGTGGTAGGCGGAGTTCATTCGAGTGCGGATGTCAGCTCGGCAGGTTCCTCGGCGAGCACGTCAGCCCGGCTGTAGTGCCCGACGGCGTCGAACCACCGTTTTGCGTGCAGGCCACGGCGCAGATCGCAGTCGGCGACGATGATTCCCTCCTCGTCGTACAGCGGTCCGGCGATCACCGCGCCGGCGATGGGGTCGATCACGGCCGCCCCGCCCCGGCCGAACACTCCCTTGTCTTCCGGCAACGGCACCGGGAAGTCGTCGGGGAACGCGGCGGCCGGGATGAACTGCGGCACGGACACGACGAATGCGCCCGACTCGATCGCGATGTGGCGCATCGAGGCCAGCCACCCGTCGCTGTCATCCGCGGTCGGCGCGACCCAGATCTGCGGGCCGTCGCGGTATACGCGATATCGGGCCAGCGGCATCCGGTTCTCCCAGCAGATCAGCCCACCCACACGCGCGTCGGCCGCGATCACGACGGCCAGATCGTCGCCGGCGCCGATCCCGTGAAAGAGCCGCTCGTGCTGGGTCGGCATCAATTTGCGATGTCGCCCCAGAAGCCCTGACGGGCCCAGATAGACGACCGTGTTGTACAGCGTGCCCGGGCGCTCGACCTCGCGCTCGTTGACGCCGATCACGCAGAACAGTTCGCGTTCGCGGCACACATCGATCAGTGGATCCAGCAGCGGCCCGGGGACCTCGACCGAGTTCGCCCAAAGCCGCTCCCAGAACTCGTCCCAGCCATCGAAGGCGGCCGCCCCTCGCGCCCATGAGTTCGACGGGAACAGGGGGATAAAGCACTCCGGCAAGACCGCAAGCTGCACGCCGCGTTCGGCGACCTCGTGCAGCAGCCGCTGCGCCTTGGCCACGCACTGGGCGCCGTCGAGAATCACCGGCGTGGCTTGGATCGCCGCCACTCTGACGGTCGGAAACGCCGTCATGCCCAGTCCATCGGCTTGAAGCCGCTCGTGGTCGGCGCAGAGATGATCAACACGGCACACGGCTCCTCGCCCGTGTTTCGTATCGTCCGGCTGTACGCCGGATCGAGCCGCGCGAAAGTGCCTTCCGGCGCGGGATGTTCCACGCCGTCGATCACCAGCATGGGTGAGCCCGAGAGGACAAAGAACAGCTCCTCCTGATCGCGGTCCGTCTCATTATGCTCCGGAATCGACTCGCCGACGGGGATCTCCACCAGGTTGACACCGAATGCCTGGCAGGCAAGCGAGCGCCGCACGAGCGTCCAGTTGCCGTTGCGCTCGAGCTGCTCGCGGTGGGCGATCGTGTATCCGTCGTCACTGATACTGCTCATGGCCCCTCCTCGTGGAAGCGTTCCAGGCCGGTCGCGCTGGAACCGGCCTCGCTCGGGTCGAACCTACCTACAGGTAGATAGGCTTGTCGGACAAAAACTACCTGCTAGTAGGTAAGAAGTCAACCCCGCGCGCGTTTCGCGCCCGATCCGCTAAACGCGGGTCGGAAGGCGGGCGCCGAGACCGAGATCCTCTCGCCCCGGAAGGGCGAGGTGGAAATGTGGCAGCACTTCGACAAGGGTGACACGATCACCGCCGACAAGGCCGTCTCCGACGCCGATCCGTCTGATTACGACGGACTCGTGCTCCCGGGTGGCGTGGCCAACCCCGACCAGCTGCGGACCGACAAGGCTGCGGTCGAGTTCGTTCGCCCCTTCTTCGAGCAGGACAAGCCGATGTGACAGTCGAGCTCGAGGTGCGTGGGCAGCGGTCAATTGCCGAGTTGGCCAGCGGGTTGGCGGCTTTGACAACGCGTGTCACTGGAGAATCCGCCAACGGGAACCTGTGCGAGTAATGGATCGGATTCCAGTTTTGTAGGCTACGAAATCAGCTGATCGTGGCGACGGTCAGCCGCACGCAGTGTCTTGGTTGTTCGAGGGTTTCCGTGGAACGCGGCTTGAAGGAGGGTGTGATGCGATGGCGTTCGAGGCTGGTCGGACTGATAGGGGTGGCGACCGTCGCGGTGACAACGCTCTGCGTGGTCGGAGCACCCGCCGCGGGGCAGCGAGCTGCTTCCCAGGTTTGGGTCGATCTCGGTCCCGGCCGCGCGTTCGGTATCAACGACCGGGGGCAGGTGGTGGGTACGGACAGTGCCGAAGGTAGGTCACGCGCGGTAATGTGGGAGGGCGGGTTGACGGTCTACCTGGGAACGCTCAACAACGGGTTGATCGACTGTGTCGCCGGGGCGATCAACGACTCCAGTCAGATCGTCGGCAACTGCTCGAACCCGCAGGGAACCGTGATCCACGCTTTCCTGTGGTCCGGCGGGAAGATGAAGGACCTCGGGACTCTGGGTGGCCCGGTCTCTGATGCAACCGCGATCAACGGCGACGGGGAGGTGGTGGGTCTGAGCAACCCGAACGCCAATGCCCAGCCACACGCCGTCCTGTGGGCCAACGGGACGATCCACGACCTGGGCACGCTCGGTGCGAATTACGTTGGCAGTCTGGCGCTGGGGATCAACGGCCAGGACCAAGTCGCGGGTTGGAGCTGGGGCGCGACTGGCCGCGATCAAGCATTCGTGTGGCAGCACGGCGTTATGAGCCCGCTCGCGGCGCCCTCGGGATCGCAGAGCGAGGCCGTGGGGGTGAACTTGAACGGTGAGGTCGTCGGCGGCATCCGTGGCCATGGCGCCACCCTTCCGGCCATGTGGTCTGGCGGTGTGCTCACGATGCTCCCGACGCTGGGTGATGACGGGGGTGCACTGGCGATCAATCGCCTCGGTACGGCGGTCGGTTGGGTCGAGCCTTCGACGGGCGGGGCCCATGCCGCGATGTGGTCGACGGGCCACCTCATCGACCTCGGGACGGTTCGCAACGCCCCGACGATCGCCACCGCCATCAACAACCTCGGGGAGGTCGCCGGCCGCGCCGACGTTCCCCGCCACAGCGAGGCGATCGCGCTGCTCAACCCCGGACGTCTGGGGACAACCCGTCTCCCCCCAAGTCCTGCCGAGGGGTTCGTCGACGGACCTTGAGAACTGCCGTCATCGCACTCTTCGCCGCGGTTTGCGTGGCGGCGTGTGGTGGTGCCGAACACCATCACGCGTCCACGAGCGCGACCGGGCAGCGGGCACGGACGGGCCTGACTGACGCTCATGCGTGCTCGGGAATCCCGGGCTTCACCTGTGCGTTGCTCGACGTCCCGCTCGATCACGCCACGGCGTCGGGCCAGACGCTGCACCTTCAGGTCGGGGTCCAGTCGGGCGCGCACGCGCCGCGCGGGGTGCTCGTGCTCCTGGCCGGCGGCCCGGGGCAGCCGGGCGTTTCGCTGATCCGGCGTATCCAACAACGCCTCGGCGCCGCGCTCGATGGCTATCGGCTGGTGATGTTCGATCAGCGCGGCACGGGGGCGGGAGCGCTCCGCTGCCCGGCCCTGCAATCTGTGGCGGGATCCTCCGACCTGGTAGTGCCGCCACCAGGGGCCGTCGAGGCGTGCGCGAACACGATCGGTCCTGGCAGGCGCTACTACACCACCGCCGAGACCGTGGCCGACCTCGACCAACTACGGAGCGCGCTCGGCGTAGAGCGCCTCACGCTCGATGGTGTCTCCTATGGGTCGTTCGTCGCCGAGCGATACGCGCTCACATATCCGACCCACGTCGCGCGGCTGGTGCTCGACTCGGTGGTGCCCCAGCAGGGAGTCGATCCGCTGTACCTGGCCTCGCTCCAGGCGACGGCCGGAGCCCTGCGCTCCGCCTGTGCCCAGGCCCACTGTGGATTTGACCCGGCGAGCGATCTGGCCGCCATCGTCCGGGCTCATCACGACGGGCCACAGCTGCTCGACGGGATCGTGGCCGAGAGCATCGTTGCGCCGGCGTTCCCGCACGTGCTCGACGCATTGCACGCGGCCGCAGGAGGCGTCATGGGCCGGGTGAACGCGTTCCTCGACGCCGTGCGCGACGGTGAGGCGGCGCCGGCCGACGAGCTCAGCCAGGGCCTGCACGAGAGCACCCTGTGCCTCGATCTGCCCGCGCCCTGGAATCCGCAAGCCAGCTCACAGGAGCGCTTCCAGCTGCTTTCACGGCAAGCCGCCCGGCTCCCCGCCACGGCGTTCTTCCCGTACGACCGCGCAACCGCGACCGGCAACGGCATCGCCCGGGGTTGCGCCGGGTGGCCGAGCACGACCCCGCCCGCGCTCGCATACGGCGACCCGGACGGCAAGCTGCCGCCCGTCCCGGTACTGCTTCTGAACGGCGGCCGCGATCTCTCGACCCCGCTGGCCTGGGCACGCGAGGAAGCGGCGCAAGCGCCCGACGGTCACCTGGTCGTCGTCCCGGACGCGGGGCACTCGGTCCAGACCAAAGACCCGGCCTTCGTCGAGCCCAGGCTCAAGCAGTTCCTCGACGGCTGAGCGCGCACGTCGGCCGCTCGCGAACGTAGGATCCTCCCACCGTGACGAGATCGAGCGATCGCACGCACCTGATGGAGCGGTTCGCAGCCATGTACCGGGCGAAGCACTTCGATGCCGATTGCTTCGACCTCGATGGCGGATACCTGCAGACGACGCTGTCCGATGACGCGCGGATGCCGCTGCGGTTCTTCGTCGAATACAACAACGCGTGGTGGTTCGAGATCGTGAGTTCGGTCGAGGTACCGACCGCTGCTTACGATCCGGTCAGCGATTCCGGATTCATCGTGCTCGACATCTCCTACGACGCTGATCTCCTGCGCGCCGCGCAGCACGTCCACTTCGGCGGCGAGAAGATACAGCGCATCCGTACCTACGCCTCGTCGACATTCTTCTCCACGCCGAGCCCGCTGGTGGAGCTCGATCAGCACGGCAACGGCCTCTGGCTCGAGACCGGCTATTCGTTACCGGTCTCGGCCGAGGCGGCCCAGGTCTTCCTGCGCACGCCGCGCGGTCGAATGTTCGCGGCCAGCGAGCCGACCGCCGGGCCGGTGGCGCGGATCGAGCGTAATCTCGCCGACCTGCGCCGGCGAATCTAAGGCCCAGCGCCGTCCGTCGCTCACGGCACGAGCGGAGGACTGCTCGGGGCGACGATCTTGCCGATGGTCGCGTACAGCCCGGTGGTCCAATAACCGCTGGGGTCGCCGTCGCTGTTGTAAGCGCTCGGTTTGAAGGTGACGGCGAAGGCGATCGAGACTCGCTGCGAGGGCAGGTAGGACTCGATCGCGGCGTAGCCGGCGAACAACGGGTTCTGAAGAATCCAGCCACCGTTGCGGACGACGCCGAGGCCGTAGCCGTAGAGACGCGTGAGCTTCGCGCACCGCTCGCAGCCGTTCTGCTTGTGGCCGAACCCGATGCGCGGGTTGATCTGCATCCGGTAGGAGGAGCGGGTCAGCAGGCGACCGGAGCCGATCCCGATCGCCGTCCGCGTGAGGTCGGCGATGTCGGTCGTCTCCACCGCGCCGTCGGCCAGTGTCCACGAAGGGTTCCAGAAGGTCGAGTCCTCCATGAACGGCTTGTGGGGAGAAATACCGAGGAACACACGTCGCTCGCTGCTGTAAGCGTGCAGGACCGGCGACGGGATCGCGGCGGTCTGAGATGCGACCGTGTTGCGAAGGCCGAGTGGCCCCAGCACCCACTTCTGCAGGGCGACGTTCAGCGGCAGCCCGGTGATCTTCCTCAGCGCGAGGCCGAGGATCACGTAGTCGCTGTGCGAGTAGCTCCAGTTCTTGCCGGGGGTGAACTGCTGGGGCTTGTCGAGCGCCAGGCGGAGCTGGAACTGGGTCGAGATGTTGCCGAAGGGATTCGCGTAGAGCGCGTCGCTCAGCTTCTTATCGAGCTCGAAGTCGTGGTATCCAGCGCTCATCCCGGCCAGCATTCCCAGCGTCACGCGGTTGCCGTCGCGCAGGTTGGGCAGCCACTTCGAGACCTTGTCGCTCAGCTTGACCTTGTGCTGATCGACCAGTCGCAGCAACAGCGTCGACAGGTACGAGATCGCGACGGCCCCGTTGCGGAAGTGCATTTTGGTGGTGGCCGGAACGCCGGTCATCGAGTAGCCGTATGCCTTGGTCATGAGCGTCCGGCCGCCCACCGTGATCTGGAGGATCGCGGCGCGGATCCCGTGGTGGGCGATCGCATTGCGAACCACCGCGTCGATCCTGGCCTGCTTGGTCGCCGCGGACGCCGGCGGCGCACAGGTCACCGCGAACGCCATCACGCATGCCATGGCCGCCAGCGGCGCGGCCAACCGTGACCAACGTAGTGACGCCGTCGCTCGTCTGCCCACAACCCGATCCCCGCCCCCCATCCCAACCCTCCTAGAGTGACATTCAAATAGATTAGAACGGCACTCTACAGCGCCGCCAAGGGCTTGCCCAAACAGGAGTGTGGCGCACGAATCGACGCTGTGCTCCGCTAGCGCCCCACCTGGACCACGGTTGGCTCCACGAGCGCAGCTCGGAGCGTGGTGGCAACCCATTGCTCGAACCGGTCGAGCGAGTAGCCGGCCCGTCGGACGAACAAGTCATAGGTGTCGGGGCTGGCGATCGCCCATGCGGTGTCGACAGCGTCGGCTCGCGCGAGGCGGAGGTCGTGCTCGGGAATTGGCGCGAGCACGGCCTCGATGGTGCCCCGGCGGAGGGTCTGCAGCTCCTGCCAGTCGGCCGCGATCGCGGGATCGACCGCTGCAGCATCGCGGTACAGCGCCCATGCGCCCCCGGATCGGTCGGCTACCTGCCGGAAGATCTGCGCGAACTGGTCGATAACGCCGGCCGAATCGCCCGCGGTGATCTGGGCCGGGAAATGGTCTGCCGGCCGCGCGCCGGCGGAAAGCGTGTCCAGCAGGTGGGCGCCGAGTAGTTCGCGCTTGCTCCCGCAGGCCAGGTACAGCGTCTGCACGCTCACCCCCGCCCGTTTGGCGATACGGCTCACCGTCGCCGCCACGTACCCGACCTCGTTGAATTCCTCTCCCGCTGCCTTGATCAACCGTCGGCGGGTCTCCGCGCGGGAGGCGGCCCCGGCCTCGCGTTGACGAGTGGTGTTGCGCTTGCGGGTTGCGGCCATGGTCCGATGCGTGTGGAGCGGCGCTCTAACCGGCTTGACCGGCATTCTAATGACTAGGCGGACGACGGCTAGAGCCGCGCGGCGATGAGCCCGGCGGCGAGCAACACGAGCGCGAGCCAGAGCAGCGACAGTGCGCCCTCGAGCGGGGCCGACAGGCGCGCCTTGTTCAGTTCGATCACCTGGCCGCCGACCAGCCGCTGCTCCCCTGACACCTCTGCCGTGTGCCGCCGCAACTGACGCGCCGGCGTGCTCAGTCGCCGCTGGGCGGCGCTCACCAAGCAGCACGCGGCGGCCACGATCACGCCGGCGGGGCGCACCGTCAGCGCGTTGACGAAGTATCCCGTGAAGGCCGGAAAGCCGCCCCAGGCGATCGCGAACCAGGCATCGCTGTGAAACCGGCCGCCGGCCAGCTCGAGGTTGTAGGCCGGGACGAGTACCGCGCCGGCGAGCACGAGCGGCGCGAGCAGGGGGGAGACGATGATCGTCCCGGCGACGCCGATGGCGACGGCTCCGACGAGCGAGACGACCGCGAGCGAGATCAGGACACGTCGCGACAGCTTGGTGCCGAGCGGGCGGCCGTTGAGCTCGTCGAGCGCGTGGGCGCTGATGCCAACCGCGAGGAAGAACGCGGCCAGCGCCGCTCCGAGACGACCGGCGTGCAGCGTCGGCGCCGCGGCCGCACCCAACGCGACGTAGCTCAGGTGCCAGGCCGTGTAGGGCGGATGCAGCAGGGTGACGAGGTCGCGCCAGCCGCCAGAACTGAGCGCGTAAAACGCGGGCCGGTCAAATTCAGGCGGCGCCGTCGCCATCCCGGACTCCCCACATCACCAATCCCGCGCCGAAGCTCATCCGGCGTTCGTGCACATCGCGGATCCCCGCGGCGCGCCACAACGAGCTCAGGCTCGGCACGCGCACGTAAAACTCTTCGATGCTCGGGCCCAGGAACCGGCCCACCTCAAACCACGCCGGCGAGACGAGCCGGCCGAGGAGCGGGAGGCCGACTCGCGTGTGCAGGCGCCATGCGTCCCGGAGAAGCGTCCGCTCCGGCACGGCGAACTCGACCATCCCGATCCGACCGCCCGGCTTGACCACGCGAGCCAGCTCACTCATGGTCGCCGCCGGGTCGTCCACGTAGCGCAGCAGATACGTGAACGTCAGCGCGTCGAACTCGCCGTTCGCGAACGGCAGTCGCTCGGCCTGGCCCTGGAGGAAGCTCACGCGGCTTCTCAGCGCGGCGGTCCGATCCAGTCGCCCCTGGGCCGCGGCGAGCATCTCCCGGCTCTGGTCCAGACCGACGACCTGGCACGGCGCCCGCCGGGCCAGCGCGAACGCCACCAGCCCGGTTCCGGTCGCGACGTCGAGCACGCGCTGGCCGGCGAGCGGGTCGATCGCGGCGACCATGGCATCTCGCCAGCGCGGATCCTGTCCGAAGCTCAACGCCGCGCCCATGCGGCCGTACCGGGCGGGCAAGCCCGCGAACAGATCGAGCGCGTGGCGCTTACGGTGAGAGAGCGAGCTGTCTGCCGACGCTGCCACCTGACAAGCGTACGCTGGCGCGGCCGTGGCATGAACCGGACTGAACGGTCCGTATCGGTAGGATTGGGGCATGGCACAAGACGCAGCGGCAGCACAACCGGCACAAGCAGACGCTCTCGATCGCGCGACGTTGGTGGTGGCAGGGGTCGTACTACTCGGCGCGATCATGTCGATCCTCGACACGACGGTGGTCAACGTCGCGATCGACCACCTCGCTACAGCGTTTCATTCGTCGCTGACGACGATCCAATGGGTGATCACTGGTTACACGCTGGCCCTCGCGACGGTGATCCCGGTGAGCGGCTGGGCGGCGGATCGGTTCGGGACCAAGCGGATCTACATGGGCTCGCTCGTGCTGTTCACGTTCGGCTCGATCCTCTCCGGTCTGGCCTGGAGCGCCGAGTCGCTGATCGTGTTCCGCATTCTGCAGGGCTTCGGCGGCGGGATGATCATGCCGTCGGTGATGACAATCATGACCAAGAAGGCGGGCCCTGCGCGGATGGGCCGGGTCATGGGCGTGCTCGGCGTGCCGATGCTGATCGCGCCGATCCTCGGGCCGATTCTCGGGGGTTGGCTGGTCGACGACGTGTCGTGGCGCTGGATCTTCTTCATCAACGTACCGATCGGGATCGTGGCCTTCATCCTCGCTCAGATCGTGCTCGAACCCGACCAGCCCCAGCCGACCCACCGGATGGACTGGCTCGGGATGGCGCTGCTCTCGCCCGGCCTGGCGCTGTTCATCTTCGGTCTCGCGGAGTCCGCCGATTACGGGTTCGGCGCGTTCCGCTCCTGGGGGCCCGCCATCGCCGGAGTGCTGCTGATCGCGGGTTTCTTCTGGCACAGCTGGCGGGCGGAGGCGCCGCTGATCGACATCCGGACCTTCGCTCACACGCGCGCGGGCGCGGCGGCCGGAGTGTTCTTGCTGTTCTCGATCGCCTTCTTCGGCGCGCTGCTTCTGGTGCCGCTGTACTACCAGTCGGTCCGCGGTGCCTCGGCGCTCGACGCCGGCCTTTTGCTAGCTCCCCAGGGGATTGGCGCGATGATCACGATGCCGATCGCCGGCCGCCTGACCGACCGCTACGGCCCCTACCAGCTGCCCGCAGCCGGGATCCCGCTGCTGGTGATCGGTATGGCTCCCTTCGCGTTCGTCACCGCCCACACCCCGTACGCGCTGCTGCTGAGCTTCAGCGTCGTGCTCGGCCTGGGCATGGGACTGGCGATGATGCCGACGATGACCGCCGCGATGCAGGCCGTGCCGCCGGCGGCGATCGCCCGCACGAGCACCGCCATGAACATCATCCGGCAGGGGGGCGCGTCGGTCGGCACCGCGATCATGTCGGTGCTGCTCGCCTCGGCGATCTCCGACGAGTTCCGTACGGTCCCGGGCGTCAAGGCCGGCGGGGGCGGGTTCGCCTCGTTGCAACATCTCTCGGGTGCGGCTCACGCCGTGATCGCCGAGCCCCTGGCCTCGGCGTTCGCATCGACGTTCGTGTGGGCGATCGTGCTGCTCGCCGTCGGCTTCATTCCCGCGCTCGGTCTGGCGTTCTACCGGCGGGCGCCGGCGCCGGCTCCCCCGGGGTCGACGGCGCCGGGACGGCTCGTCGCAGACTAAAAATCTCTGCCGCGAGTGGCCGACGCGGTCAGGACGGCGGGTCGCGGACCGCGCGCAGCGTGAACAACCTTGGAAGCTCGCACGCGTCAGCGCACACCCACTCGACGTCCACGCCGGCTTTGGATGCGAGCGCGGAACCCTTCGGTAGTGCGACGGCCGAGAAGTCGGCGCTGTGCTCACGGTCAACTGACCTTCTGGAGGGCCGGTTGGAGCTCTGGCTCGAGCTGGCTCGGGGCGCGTCGCTCGCGGCGCTTGAAAAACTCGGCGCCCTCGATGTTGATGTGTGGGAGCACCCGGTCCAGCCATTTCGGCATGTACCAGTTGGCCTTGCCCATTTCGATCATCAGCGCGGGCACGAGCAGGCAGCGGACGATCGTCGCGTCGAGGATGACCGCCACGGCGAGACCGATGCCGAACTGCTTGACCGTCGGGTCGCCGTTGAGCACGAAGCTGCCGAACACGAACACCATGATCGCCGCCGCAGCGGTGATCACACCGGCACTATTGACCAAGCCCGACACCACGCTCTGCTTGTTGTCTTCACCCTCGTGGACGTGCTCTTCGATCTGGCTGACGAGGAAAACCTCGTAGTCCATCGAGAGCCCGAACAGGATCGCGAACATGAACAGCGGCACGTATGACACGATCGGCACCGACCCGTCCAGCCCGATCAGGCTGTGAAGCCATCCGAATTGGAAGATCGCGGTCAGCACGCCATACGCGGCGCCGATCGAGAGCACGTTCATGACCGCGGCCTGGATCGGCACCACGACGGTGCGGAACGCGAGCGTCAGCAGCAGGAAGCTGAGCGTGATCACGACCAGGATCTGCAGCGGGAGCTTGCTCGAAATGTTCGACGCGAGGTCCACGTAGGCCGCGGTCGTGCCGCCGACGTAGGCCTTCAGGTCGGTCCCTTTCTCGGCTCCCGGGACCACATTCGAGCGGAGCTTGCCGACGAGATTGGCCGTGGCCTGGTCAGCCGGAGCGGTGGTGGCGATCGCGTTGAAGAAGAACGTCGTTCCGGCCTTGTCGATCTGGACCGGAGTGATCGCGGCCACTCCCGAGGTGTGTGAGACGTCCTGCTCGAGGGTGGTGATTCGCGAGTCATCGGTCCCCTTGGCCGGCGAGCCGAGTGACGCGGCAATGATCAGCGGGCCGTTCACGCCCGGACCGAAGTTCTCCGAGATCAGGTCATAGGCCTGGCGCGCCGTGGTCGAAGTCGACAACGCCCCGACGTCCTTCTGGCCAAGGTTCAGCGAGAGGATCGGGATCGCGAGCGGAATCAGGATCGCCAGCGCGGCCAGTCCGGCGATCGCGGGGCGGCTCGCGATCTTGTGCGCCCACTTCGTCCACAGCCCATCCTTGGGTTGCCCGTGGGGGTGGCGGCCGCGGACCCGCAACGAGTTGATGTGCGGCCCCACAATCGCGAGCAGCGCCGGCAGCAGGGTGATCGCCGCCGACACCGCGACCACCACCGCGATCGCGGCCATCAGCCCCATCGTGGTCACCAGCGGGATGTCGGCCACCGCGAGCGACACCAGTGCGATCGTCACCGTGCTCCCCGCGAACACCACCGCGCCACCGGACGTGGCGGCCGCGCGGGCGATGGACTCGCGCAGCTCGAGGCCCTCGTCCAACCCCCGGAAGTGGCGGGTCACGATGAACAGGGCGTAGTCGATCCCGACGCCAAGCCCGATCATCGTGGCGAGCGTCGGAGCCACGGTGGACACCGTCATCGCGTGGCTCAGAATTCGGACAATGGCCAACGTCGAGGCTAGGCCGAGGATCGCGGTGAAGATCGGCAATAGCATCGAGACGATGGTTCCGAAGGTGAAGGTGAGGATCACCATCGCGGCGATGATCCCGATCAGCTCGCTTGATTCCGTCGAGGGCTTGGACACCTTCTGACCGAGCTGACCGCCGGTCTGCACCTCGATTCCGGCCGCCTGGGCCGGCTTCGCGGCGGCGTTGATGATCGTCTGCGCGTCGGCCACCGACAGCGCGCCCGGACTGACCGACAAGGTCACCGACAGGTAACCGGTCTCCTGATTCTTGCTCAGCGCGGCAGCGCCTTGCGAGGTCAGCGGGTTGACCACCGAGGCCACGTACGGCGCCTTGGCCACGTCGGCGGCCGCCTGGTTGACCGCGCCCGAATACTTGGAGTCGGTCAACTTCCCACCCGACACGTGCAGCACGATCGGGCTGGACCCGTTTGCCTGGTCGGGGAACGATTTGCTGAGAGTGTCAGTGGCGAGCTGGCTGCCCGTGCCCGGCAAGCTCAGGTTGTCATTCGTGTTGTCGCCGAGCCGCTGTGCCACGGTCACGAGACCGATCGCCACCACGAGCCACACCCCGAGCACCAAGAACCGCTGCCGGGTGCAGAATCGCGCTATCGCATACAGCACACCTGTCATGACCGACCCTTCCTCTCCGTCAGCGGCCTGGCCGCCGGTTGCGTTTGGGTGGAGCACATCCTCAGGAGCGCCCCGACCGGTCACAAGTGGGAGACCCCGTGTGTTTTCCCTACGCTTTTGTGTGGGGGGCTACTCGGGTGTGGGGGGCTACTCGGCGATTGCCGCCGGCAACTGGAAGCGCGAGCGGATCCCTAGCTTCTGGTAGGCGCTGCTGAGATGCCGCTCGACCGTCTTCTCGGTCACGAACAGAGACTGAGCGATCTCGCGGTTGGTGCGACCGTCGGAGGCCTGGCGGCAAACCCGCCACTCGGCCGCGGTCAGCGCGCCGCGCCCGGTCAGCTCCGCGCGCGGACGGCGCCCCGGCCCCGCGTGCAACTCGACTCGCGCCCGCTGGGCCAGCGCGACGGCGCCACACTCGTCGGCAATCTCGATCGCCTGGCGCTGGGCAGCGCGACCGTCGCGCCGCCGTCCGAGGCGGCTCAGCTCGGTACCGAGGTCCGCGTACGCGTGGGCAAGCTCGAGCCTGGCGGTGCTGGGTTCGAGTACCGAGACCGCTTCTTCGAGCAGCGCCAGCCGCTCTCCTTCTCCGAGCGTCAGCGCGGTCGATCGCAGCGACTTCCCCAAGGCTCCGGCGGCTCCGACTTGCCGAGCCATCGAAAGCTGCTCGCGGGCAAGGCTGGCGGCCTTCTCCTGCTCTCCCTGCGCGGCGAGCGTCGGAGCGAGGACCACGCGCCATTCGCCGGGCCACAGCAGGCCGAGCGCCTCGAGCCGCTGACCGCACCACTCCAGGTCGACGATCGCCTCGCGGACCCGACCCTGGGCGAGGCGCAGGCGGGCGCGGGCCACGATGTAGTCCACGCCGAAGGTGTGATCGCCCGGGAATCCAAGGGCAGCGCCCCTTTGTGCGGACTCTTCCGCCGTCTCGAGAGCTCCCCGTTCGATGTGCACGGCGATCTCGACCGCGGCGAGCTGGGGAATCTCAAAATGCGGTGGCTGGACGAGTAGAAGGCCGGTCTCGGCTTCGACCTGGGCGTCGTGCAGCGCGCCGCGGGCGACGGCAATCGCTGCCCGCTGCCCGTGGATGAGGCCCTGTCTGGCCGTGTGGCCTTCGCGGCGGGCTCCTTCGTAGGCGAGATCGAGCAATCGGAGTGCCGCGTCGTAGCGCTCCGCCAACCGCAGCGTGACTACCGCCAGAAACCCGGCGTTCGTCACCGTCGCGGGCGGAAGGCCGGCCGCGAGTGCCGCCTGGACTTGATCGGCGGTGCCAGCGGCCGAGCCGCCTCGAAACAGCTCCTCCAGCGCGGCGTGGATGGTCGCGACCGCCTCGTAGCCCGGGTGACCGCGGGCCAGATCCCGAAACCGCTCCAGGTGCGCGTCGACGTTGGGCCGCAACTGCGGTACGGCCGTCACCACCATCAACAGCAGGGCGCTCAGCTCGAGCGAGCGTTCGGGGTCCCGAGGTGCGAGCTCGTCGACCAGTGACGCCAAGGCATCGACGGCGGTCTGGGCCGAGCTACCGCCCGACACGATCACGCACCGGCCCAGCAGGGAGGCGGCGTCGGTACGGGTCCCGAGCGCTGCTCCGGAGGTCAAGCAAGCCTGGAGGTGCCGTTCAGCGGGTTCGAATTCCGTGGCCGCCACCTCGTAGCGTCCGAGCTCGGTCAGGATCTCCGCGCGCTCCTGCTCGGGCGGGAATTCGGCCAGCGCTCGCCGCAGGCGCGCCGCAGCGGCTCGCGGGGCACCGCGGTGCGCGGCGACGATTGCCGCGGAGCGCAGGGTCTGCACCCGACGTTGGTCCCCCGTGGGCGCGGTCAGCACCAGGTGCGCGGTAATCCGTTCCGGCGCAGCTCCCACGGCCGCCAGCGCGTCCGCCACGGCGGCGTGCCGAGCCTGTCGCTCGCCGGGTACGAGATCCTCGTATAGCGCGGCACGGACGATCGGATGAACGAACCCGAGCTGCTCTCCGTCGGCGAAGATGTCGGCTCGCACGAGATCGTCCGCCGCGTCCCGAGCTGCCTCGTCGGTGAGACCCGACACGCGTCCCGCGAGCTGCAGCTCAGTGTCGCCTCCGAGCACCGCGACGCTGCGGGCGAGCTCGGTCGCCGCGGAGCCGAGGGCGGCAAGCCGATGGAGGACGAACCGGCTGACCGCGGCCGGCCCCACCGCTTGCACTTCGCCGGCGGCGGTCGGCGAGGGGACCACCCCGGCGGCATCAAGGCCGCGCAGCAGCTCCCGCAGGAACAGCGGATTGCCACCGGTCGCCGTGTGGCAGGCACGGCAGAAGCTCTCGTCCGCCTCCGTGCCCAGCCGTTCGCGGGCTAGAGCTACGGAAGCGGTCTGGCTCAGCGGCCGGGGATACAGGACGACCGCCGACGGACGCGAGGCGACCTGCGACCACACCGACGCCTCCTCGGATCCCGGCGCATCCCCCGACCGCCCGGCCAGCACGAGCGCGATCGGAAGCCCCTCGATGCGCTGAGCCAAATAGCTGAGGAACCGCAGCGAATCCGGGTCCGCCCATTGGCAATCGTCGACCAGGATCAGCAGCGGGCTGTTGTCGGCGAGGTTCACCACCAGCCAGTACAGGGAGTGGAGAGCCTCGAAGGCGACATCGGTGCCGCCCGCCGGCTGTCCCTCGGACTTGAACAGACGTCCGGCGGGGTAGGCGGCCCCGGCGAACACATCGGTGCGCGCCGGTGGTCCGTTGATCACCGGCTCGAGTAGCTGTCGCACGACGCCAAACGCAAACGAGCGCTCGAGCTCGGAACCTCTCGCCTCGAGCGGGAGGATCCCGATCCGCTCCGCCGTCACCCTCGTCTCGCGCTGGAGTTCGGTCTTTCCGACGCCGGCCGGTCCCTCGATCAAGACCAGCGACCCTTCTCCCGCGCGGGCGCCATCGAGTCCCTCGCGCAAGGCTTCGAGCTCGCGCTCGCGCTCGCGCAGACCTGGCCGGGTCGTGGACGGCACGGTCCGACGATACAGGGCCCGAGCACCCGGCCAGGTGGCAAAACACGGGGGGAAACCCTCGGGGATCCTCCCTTTCGGCGGCGCGCCGCGATCCGGATCATCTCTGGGCATGCCGAGCGTCAGCGAGCTCAACAAGCGCAAGGTCAAGCTGTTTGTCGAGGCCGTGTGGAACGACGGCCGGCTGGAGTTGATCGACGAGCTCGTGGCCGCCGATCATCTGGGGTACGTGTCATGCCTGCGCGGCCCTGTGGTCGGGCCAGAGGGGGTGCGTCGACTCGTCTCCAGTCGACGGCTCGCGTATCCCGACCTCTACGTCAAGATCGAGGAGCGGATCGCGGAGTACGACCTCGTCGCCATCCGGTGGCGAGCCACGGCCGGAATGGTTCCGGCCCGGCCCGCCGTCCGCCCCCCGGAGCGCTGGTCGGGGATCTCGGTCATCCGGCTCCTGGCGGGGAAGCAGGTCGAAGCCCACACCGCCGTGGCGCCCCGTACGACCAGCGTCGCGGCGTGAACCGGGACGTAGTCATCGTGCTGGTGTCGGCCGTGGTCGCGACGTTCAATCCGACCTTACTCGCCGCAGTAGCCGTGATGTTGCTTCTCCCGCACCCGAGGCGGCTGATGACGGGATATCTGCTCGGGGCCTACACGTCGAGTATCGTCGCCGGGCTGGTGATCGTCTTCACGCTCCAGGGATCGAGCGTGGTGGGGACATCCACGCACCTGCTGAGTCCGGGTGGCGAGCTTACGATCGGCTTATGCGCGCTGTCGTTCGCGCTGGTAATGGCAACCGGGCACGACACCAGAATCCGAGGTTGGCGCGCGCGGCGCAAGCAGGCCCACGCAGCCAAGAAGGGGGGCAAAGCCCCGTGGCAACTCCGCATGCTGGGCAAGGGCTCGGCGGTCATCACCTTCGCGGTCGGTGCGGCGCTGAGCTTTCCCGGGGTCGGGTACGTCAACGCGCTGGATCACATCTCGCACCTCAACCCGCCCACGGTGTCGATTCTGGTGCTGGTCTTGTACTTCTGTTTCATGCAACAGATCCTGCTCGAGGGCGCGCTGCTCGCCTCGACCGTCGCCGCCGACCGGACGCAGGCCGCCGTGGTGGCGGTCAAAGGGTGGTTCGCGAGCCATGGCCGCCAGGTCGCCATGGTCGGGCTCGCCGCGGTGGGGGCGCTGCTCGCCGTGCGGGGCGGGGTTACGATCGCCTAGAGACGTGCGGTCGTCCCGGGACAAGACCTGACGCCGGACGCCACTGCTAGGATCGGCCCCCGAGGGTGGCACAGTTTTTTGCGCGCTCAGCGGCCGAACCGAGACTACGCAGAGGCGAACGGCACCCTGACTTGGGGACCTCCCGATTTCGTCGGCGTGGGGGCACAGCGGTGTGGCACCACATGGTGGTATGAGCTCATCTGCGAGCACCCGGGCGTCCAATCTGGCCTCGACAAGGAGCGCCATTTCTTTGACGTCTTCGCGACCACGGAGATGACCGATGCCGACCTCGCGTCCTATCGGCGAGGCTTCCCCCGCGCGGACGGCCAGATCGCGGGGGAATGGACACCGCGATACGCGTACGACTTCTGGACGCCGTCGCTGCTGCGTCGTGCCACGCCGGAGGCGAAGCTGTTGTTCATGATTCGCGACCCGCTCGCCCGGCTGCGTTCGGGGATCAAGTTCCGCTTGTCGATGGACCCTCCCGACCGTCCCTTGGAACTCGCCCGCATCTGCACCGACGCCGCCGCCCGCGGGTGCTACGCAGACCAGTTGGAGCGGTTGTTGCGCTGGTTCGGCCTCGACCAGATTCTCGTGCTTCAGTACGAACGATGTGTCGCCGATCCCTCGGCTGAGATCGAGCGAACGTACGGGTTTCTGGGTATCGATGACCGGTTCAGGCCGGCGAACCTCGAGCGCGCGCGCGGTTGGTCGACGCCCGATCTGCCCCTGCCGCAGGCAGTGGTCGACCTGTTGAGGTTCGAAGCCGAAGCTCAGGCCGCCAGGCTGGGTGACCTCGTGCCGAGTTTTGACCCCAGCCTTTGGTCGTGCATCAACAATCCATGAGGAGGTCACAGTTGGCCACATCTGCCGAGAATCAGGGTGTCCCTGCTCCGGGTATCAGCGACGACGAACTGGACGCTCGCGTGGCCCGCGTTCGGGCTGAGCTCGACGCGCGAGGGCTAAAGGGACTCATCGCTTATAGCGCGCACCGCGATTATCAGCCCGGAGATCTGCGCTACTTGGCGCGCTTCTACTGCAAGGAAGAGGAGTCAGCGTGTCTGTACATCCCGGTTCAGGGACAGACGACACTGATCACCAACGCGTCATGGGATCTGAGGCGGGCTGAGCGCGAGGCTCATGCCGACCAGGCGGTGCATGTGCCCGAATTCGCGGACGCGCTGAAGGATCTGCTGGCGCCGGACCTGGCGGCGGGAGACAAGATCGGCATCAGTGGCTGGAGCTTTTTCCCTGCTCCTACCTACGTCGGGCTGACCGCCGCGTTTCCCGATGTCACTTTCAGCGACGAGACCGACATTCTCACCCGGTTGCGGGCGGTCAAGAGCGAGGCTGAGCTGGCTTTGATCCGCGCCGCCTGCCGGGTCACCGATCGAGCCATGCGCGCCGCGCTCGAGGCGACCCACGAGGGCGTCACCGAGGTCGAGATCGCTGCCGCCGCGGACGCTGTGATCCGCACCAGTGGGGCCGAACCTTCGTTCATTTACGAGGTTGGCTCGGGGACGCGCACAGCCACCGGGATCAGCGTGCCCACCGATCGGCGCATCGCGCGGGGGGAGCTCGTGATGATCGACGTGGGTGGCATGTTCGACGGATACCACGGAGACATGGCCCGCACGCTGGTCATCGGGGGTCCGACCGAGGTGCAGCGCAGGATGCTCGAGGCCGTCGGTAGCTCGCACGCCGCCGCCGTGGCGGCGATCAGGCCCGGGCTCACGGTCAGAGAACTCAATGCGACGGCGGCGGACGCGGTGACGAGCATGGGACTGGGCGACTACTGGTCGGGTGACTTCATGCCGCACGGCTTGGGGACCACGCAGCATGAGCCTCCTGAAGGGCCCAAGCACTTCGACATGGAGCTCCGAGCCGGCATGGTGTTGGCGATCGAGCCCGTGGTGGTGGTCCCGGGCGTGGGAGGGGCGATTGCCGAGCACATGATCGTCGTCACCGACGGTGGCGCCGAGGAGCTGAGTGAGATCCCGATCGACGTCTGGCGGTCGTTCACCTGATCGCCCGGAACGCGACGCACAGCGCATCGCGCGGCGTCCGGGCTCTCAGGGCCAGTATGGCTCGCGCAGCAGGTACTTCTGCAGCTTGCCGGTGGCGGTCCGGGGGAGCGAGTCGCGCTGCTCGAACGAGGTGGGGCATTTGAAGGCGGCCAGGCGCTGGCGACAGAACGCGGTCAACCCCTGCTCGTCGAGCAGGACTCCATCGCGCAGCACGACGAGGGCCTTCGGCGTCTCGCCCCACCGCTCGTGCGGAACGCCGATGATCGCCACATCGGCCACGTCGGGATGCTCGAGCAACACCGACTCGACCTGCTGTGAGGAGATGTTCTCGCCGCCACTGACGATCACGTCCTTGATCCGGTCGGTGATCCGCAGCACGCCGTCGGCGAACTCGCCGCCGTCACCGGTCAGGAACCACTCGCCGTCGAACGCCGCGTCAGTGAGCTCGGGCTTGCCCCAGTAGCCGTCCATGCTCTTGGCGGTACGGGCGCGCACCTGTCCGTCGCCATCCACTTGCAGGCGGACACCGATCAGAGGCGCTCCAGCCGCGGCTAGGCGCGCAGCGCGGTCGGGAAGGCTCAGGCCCTCCGAGGGCAGAACCCGGTTCACGGTGAGGACGGGTCCCGTTTCGGTCAGTCCGTAGGCGTGGATCATCTCCCACCCGGTCGTGCGCTCGAACCGCTCGATGATCGCCGCGGGCGTCGGAGCGCCACCGGAGACCATCCGCGTGGTGCCTTCGCCCGGTACCGGCTCGCCCGAGTCGCGGACGGCCTGTGCCGCCTGCTGAATGGTGGCGGCGACCGGCGTCGCGCCGCACAGCAGCGTGATCGCCTCGCTCGCCACCCGGCCGAGGATCTCGGGCCCTCGCACCTCGCGCTGAACCACGTTCGGCACTCCGAGGGCCGCATTGGCGAGCGGCAGACCCCAACCGTTGACGTGGAACATCGGCAGCGTGTGGAGGTACCGATCGTGTTCGGTGAGGCCAAAGCCCCAGCCGGCCACGGTTGCGTTCAGCCAGTGACTGCGGTGAGTGAGAACGACGCCCTTGGGCGCCGCGGTCGTGCCCGAGGTGTAGTTGATCGTCGCCGGTGCGGCCTCAGCCACCGGTGGCCAGTCCCGCCCCCGGGTGGCGGGGGCGAACAGCTCGGCGTCCTGCTCGCCATCGAGCACGATGGTTCGCGGGGCGTCCACGCTCGCACAGCGGTCGCGTAGTTCGGGATCGACGAGCAGCAACGCCGCGCCCGCGTCGCGAACGATGTACTGCACCTCGTCCGCGGTGAGCCGGAAGTTGATCGGGACCAGGATGCGCCCGGTCCCGGGCACGGCATAGAGCGCGACGAGCAGCTTGGCGCAGTTGGGCGAGATGATCGCGACCCGCTCGCCGGGCCCGATCCCCATCGACTCGAGCGCGGCGATCATGCCGTCGGCGCGGGCCATCACCTCGTCGTAGGTCAACCGACCAAGCCCTCCGGGGAACCCCGGCTCGTCAGCCACGCCCAAGCGTCCGGGGTGCAGGGTGCGCGCCCGGTAGCAGAAGTCGGCGGTCGTCAACGGCACGGTCATGGCACGCCTATCCTCGGGGAAGACGTCATGCTAGCTTCGACCTCCCCGTGACCGCGCCCGCCGAGCAGCGTGAAAGGCTGAGGGGAGACGAGTTCCGCGAGGTCATCGGACATTTCGCCAGCGGGGTCACGATCATCACGACATCGCATCGGGGCGCGCCGTTCGGGACCACCGCGAGCGCCGTCAGCTCGCTCTCGCTCGAGCCGCCGATGCTGCTCATCTGCATGAACCAGAACTCCTCGACGGGTCAGGCGGTGGCGGCCTCCAAGCACTTCACCGTCAACATCCTGGCCGAGGACCAGCCCGACCTCGCGGTTCACTTCGCGTCCAAAGGAGGCGACAAGTTCGCCACCGTCGCGTACACGACGGGGCAGCGCGGCGACCCTCTGATCAACGATGCGCTGGCCACGCTCGAATGCCGCGTCACGGAATCACCGACCGGTGGCACCCACACCGTGTTCCTCGCCGAGGTCGATCGCGTCTCGGCGCGGCGTGGATCGCCTCTGGCGTACTTCCGCGGCCAGTTCGGGCGTCTGCAGCTGAACGGAGAGGAGAGTCAGTACTCGGTGGAGAGCGGACTCGCGGCACGACAGACGATCCTGTTCGGCGTCGTCCAGCACGCGGTGGGTCGCGTCGAGGCAGCTGCGCTCGACGAGCTCCGCCAGCTGGTCGCAGTTCTCCCCCTTACCGGGCCGGCCGCCGAGTGGCGCCGGCATCTCGCGCAGTTCGAGCGGGACCTCATCGGACTGACGCGGAGCGACGCGCTGAGCGACGACTTCGCACGGGCCGACGTCGTGGCGACGATCGCGACGGGCGGCGAGACGGATCTGAGCGGCGAGGAACGCCGCCGGCTCGTCGCGAACTACCATGCCGTCCTCGACGCGATCGAGGCAGCCGATACGGGCGCGGCCAACGCGGCGATCGAACGCATCACCGCGCAGGCGCGCGAATCGGCGCGCCCGCAGTCCCCCGGGTAGGGAGGGGCGGAGGGGTCAGCAGGGCGACTCGGGCGAAGCCGCGGTCGCGATCAGCAGATCCCGGAGCAGACCCGCGTCGATCTCCTGCGATGGCTTGAGACGGAGGCAGCCCTTGCCCATATTCAGGCCGGCGAGCCGCTCCGCGTTGGCCGCGCGGACGTTCTCCTTCATGACGTAGAGCGAGATGTAGCGGGCCTGACTCGCCCACGCGAACTCGGCCTTAGCCCCACGACGGTAGACGGGCATCCCCCACTCCATCGCTTCCTCGTGGTCTGGGAGATACTCGAGACACAGCTCTCTGATGAGCCGGAGCTTTGCTCGCCGGTCCTCGGGGACATTCTCCAAGTAGCCCTCCACGGTCAGGGCATCGCTTCGCACGGTCGCGTTGTAGCAGAGCATGCCGCGCCCTAGGTTAGCCTGGCCTCAGCGATCGGGGCGTGAGAAACTTCCCGCACCCGCCGAACCGCCGCGCGAAGCAATTGCCCGGCCTGACGAGAGAAGAGCATCGATGCCGGAACCCACCCCGCAGGCGCCGCCTGCTCCCGCAGAGGCCGATAAGCAAGGCGACCGGGAGGCGGAGACGCAGCCAGACGTTGACCTCGTGGAGACGGACCTCCTGGTCGAGGACGTGTCGATCGACGGGATGTGCGGCGTTTACTGAACCGATCCCGTGACGTTTGAGCTCGACCGCCCCTGGCGACTGCACGAGCAGGTCGCCATCCGTCCCGAGCCGTTCGGGGCGCTGGCGTATCACTTCGGCACGCGGCGGCTCTCCTTTCTCAAGACGCGCAAGCTTCTCGCCGTGGTCGAGGCGCTCGACGACCAGCCGACCGCGCTCGCCGCGTGCCAGTCGGCCGGCGTCGCCGAAGCCGAGCTGCCAGCCTACGAGAGCGCGCTCGAGACGCTGAGGGGCTCGGGAATGATCATCGAGGGGCGCGAACATGAATCGTGACGCCGCCGCGCCGACGCGGTTGGTCGACCACCTCGAAGCCGGTTTGGACGCGCCGATCTGCCTGACCTGGGAGCTCACCTACGCGTGCAATCTCGCGTGTATTCATTGCCTGTCGAGCTCCGGACGGCGCGACCCACGCGAGCTCACGACCGCGGAATGCCGCCAGGTGGTCGACGAGCTCGAGGCGATGCAGGTGTTCTACGTCAATATCGGCGGCGGCGAGCCAACGGTGCGACGGGACTTCTGGGAGATCCTCGACTACGCGGTTGCCCATCGCGTCGGCGTGAAGTTCTCCACCAATGGGTCGCGCATCACCCCGGAGGCCGCCCGTCGGCTGGCGGGCATCGACTACGTCGATGTTCAGATCTCGCTCGACGGAGCCTCGGCGCCGGTAAATGACGCCATCCGCGGGATTGGGTCCCATGCGACGGCGATCCGGGCCCTCGAGCGGTTGGCGGATGCCGCGGTCCCGAGCTTCAAGATCTCCGTGGTGGTCACGCGCCACAACGTCGATCAGCTGGATGACTTCGAGGCGCTGGCTGACCGGTTCGGGGCACAGCTGCGGCTGACCCGACTGCGCCCGTCGGGTCGCGGCGCGGACGTGTGGGACGCACTGCATCCCACCACGGCCCAGCAGCGCCGGCTCTACGAGTGGTTGCTGGAGCGCGGCGAGAAGGTGCTGACGGGCGACTCCTTCTTCCATCTCGCCGGCTACGGAAAACCGCTGCCCGGCCTCAACCTGTGCGGGGCGGGGCGCGTCGTCTGCCTGATCGACCCCGTCGGCGACGTCTACGCCTGTCCGTTCGCGATTCACGATGCCTTCCGCGCCGGCAACATTCGCGCTCCGGGCGGCTTCGCCAAGATCTGGCGCGAGTCGCAACTGTTCACGGAACTGCGGCGGCCCCAGACGGGTGGAGCGTGCCGATCGTGTTCGTTCTTCGACTCGTGCCACGGCGGTTGCATGGCGGCGAAGTTCTTCACCGGGCTGCCGATCGACGGCCCCGATCCGGAGTGCGTGCTCGGCCATGGCGAATCGCTGCTGGCCCCGGCCACGGACCGCGCGGTGCCGCGGCCTGCGAGTGACCACACTCGGCGCCGGTCGCCCGTAGCCCTAACGGCGTGTGAGCAGAGCCCGGTGGCCGGGATGGAAATGGGTCGCTGATGGCGGGCGGGTGGTTTGAATCGGTCGCCGAAGCGCAGCGGCGGGCGAAGCGAGAACTCCCGTCATCGGTTTACATGGCGATCTGGGCGGGCACGGAGCTGGGGCTCACGCTGCGCGACAACGTCGAGGCGTTCGGCGAGCTGGGGTTCGCTCCCCATGTGGCCGGCCTGGCGGCGTCCGGCGCGGGAGCGACGTCGTCAAGGCCCTGGCGCTCGGCGCGCGCGCGGTGATGATCGGGCGCGCGTATCTGTGGGGTCTGGCCGCGGCCGGACAGGCGGGGGTGGAGAACGTGCTCGACATTTTGCGCACCGGTATCGAATCGGCGCTCCTCGGTCTGGGTCGGTCATCGGTGCGGGAGCTCTCGCCGGCCGATCTGCTGATTCCCCGAGATTTCGAACGCCGTGCGGGCGTCGCCGACCCAGTCGGCGTATCCGCCGCCCACGAGTGAGGCTCGGCGCGGCAACGTCTTCGGACCTCCTGGGGAGGACCGAGCTGCGGCTGGTGATTCCGCTCGGGGCGACCGAACAGCATGGACCGCACCTGCCGCTCGAGACCGATACCGTGATCGCTGGCGGGATCGCCCTCGCCCTCGCCGCGGTCCGTGCGGATGTAATCGTCGCCCCGCCCCTGGCCTACGCGTCCAGTGGCGAGCACGCCGGCTTTCCCGGCACACTGTCAATCGGACAATCCGTGCTCGAGGAAGTGGTGGTGGAGCTGGTGCGCAGCGCCGAGAATTTCCGCGATGTGACGTTACTGGCCTGGCATGGCGGGAACGCGGAGCCACTGACACGCGCGATTGCCCGGCTGCGCCACGAGCGGCGGAGGGTTAATCGATGGGAACCGCGCGTGGAAGGCGGAGATGCACACGCGGGTTGGGTCGAGACCTCATTGATGCTCGCGCTGGCGCCGGAGCTGGTCCGCGAAGCGCGGCCGGTAGGAGTGACCGCGCCGCTCGAGCAGCTACTGCCCCGGCTGCGGCAGGACGGAGTGAAAGCGGTGGCCGAGAACGGCGTCCTCGGCGATGCGCGCTCGGCCAGCGACCGCGCTGGTCGCGGGCTGTTGGCGCAGTTGATGGCCGACCTGAACGATCTGCTGGGCGGCTGAAATGAGGGTCGCGGTGGTCACCGGCGCGGCGCGCGGGATCGGGGCGGCGACGGTGGTCGGTCTCGCCGCCGCCGGATGGAACGTCGTCGCGGTCGACCGCTGTTCCGATGATCCACGGCTTCCCTATCGGCTCGGCACCGAGGCCGAACTGAGCGAGGTCGTCGCGCGGGCGCGGACGATCGGACCCTCCGGGGACTGCATCCGCGCAGTGATCGGCGACGCCACGTCGACCGAGGACATGGGGCGGGCGGTCGCGGAGGCCGAGCGCGCCTTCGGTGGCCTCGACGCGATGGTCGCGATCGCCGGCGTGATCGCGGGGGGCATCCCGCTCTGGGAGATGCCGCCCGAACAGCAGGAGGCGGTGCTCGACGCGAACCTCAAGTCGGTGCTCGTCGCAGCGCGGACCGGGATCCCGGCGTTGCTGCGCCGGGAACCGCCGCGGTCGGGTCGCTTTGTCGCGGTCGCGTCCGCCGCGGCCACGCGCGGTCTCCCGATGCTGGCCGTCTACTGCGCCGCCAAGGCCGGCGTGACCGGATTGATCCGCGCGCTGGCGGCCGAGCTGCGCGGGACCGGCGTGACCGCGAACGCCGTCAGCCCGGGATCGACCGCGACGCCGATCCTCGATGAGAGCGCCCGCCTGTACGGTCTGGAGTCGGCCGAGGCGTTCTCCTCCCAGCAACCGATCTCGCGGCTGATCCGGCCCGACGAGGTCGCGGCCGCGATCGTGTGGCTCGTCGACGCGGCGCCAGACGCGCTGACGGGTGCCAGCGTGCCCGTCGACGGAGGGCTTTCCCTGTAGCCGCGAGGGCTTGATATCTTGCCCGCTTCGTCGATGAGCGTCGAGATCGCACGGCAGGTGGGTCCCTCGCGGATCGACGTCGCCTATGAGCAGTTCGGCCCGACGGGGGCCCCTCCCGTGTTCCTGGTCATGGGGCTCGCCTCGCAAATGATCAGCTGGCCGGATGGATTCTGCGACGCGCTCACCGGTCACGGCCTGCGCGTCACTCGCTTCGACAACCGTGACGTGGGGCTGTCGAGTCACATCACGGACGCGCCACGGCCCGACCTCGGAGCCGCTCTGAGGGGAGACACCTCCTCCGCCTCGTACGACCTGTCCGACATGGCCGCGGACGCCGTCGCGCTACTCGACTCGCTGGGCTTGGACAGCGCGCACATCGTGGGCGCGTCGATGGGCGGGATGATCGCGCAACTGATCGCGATCGAGCATCCCGGGCGGGTACGGTCTCTGACCTCGATCATGTCGACCACCGGCGACCTCGCGGTGGGCCGGGCGAAGCCGGAGGCGCTGGCCGCCCTGTTTTCGCCCCCCGCCAAGAGCCGGGAGCAGGCCATGGACCGCGCGGTGGCGATCTTCCACGTCATCGGTTCGCCGGGGTTCGAGCTCGACGAGGCCGACCTGCGCGCGCGGATCGGACTCGCCTTCGACCGCGGCTACGACCCCGCTGGAGTCGCCCGCCAGATGCTCGCTGTCGCGGCGTCACACGACAGGACCGCGGCGCTGCGATCGGTCTCGGTTCCGACGCTCGTGCTCCACGGCACCGACGATCCGCTCGTCGACGTGAGCGGTGGCCGAGCGACCGCGAGCGCTGTTCCGGGCGCCGAGCTCGTCGTGTTCGACGGGATGGGTCACGACTTACCGCGAGCGCTCTGGCCCGACATGGCGCGGCGCATCGCCGAGCTGGTTGAGCGAGCGCAAGCGCGTGTGCGAAGCGGACGCTCCTGAGCCGCGTGTGAGTTTGAGTTGCTCGCTTCTCGGGCATTAGCTAAGGTAGCTTAACTATCTTCGCACAGCCGGCGCGCCTAACGCGTCGGCTGATTCCCGATGCACGACCCGACGATTGACAGACGAACAAACGCGTTGAGCCCCCGAGCGGCGGGGCGCTGGTCGCGGTGAGCGAGGCGCTCGCGCTGATCGCGCTGGCGGCATGCCTGGCGGCGGCCGTCGCGCGCCCTCGGTGGGCGCCGGAATGGGTGGTGGCAGCCGGATCCGCGGCGCTGCTAGTCCTCGTCGGGGCCATAAGCCTCACCGGCGCCCGCTCCTCGCTGGGATCGCTGGGTCCGACGGTCGGGTTCCTGGCCGCGCTGCTCGTCCTGGCGGACGGCTGTCGCCGGGGCGGAGTGTTCGAGGCCCTCGGCGCCTGGATGGCCGACGGCTCCCAGGGTCGCCCGCGCCGGTTGCTGCTCTTGGTGTTCGTTGCCGCGGCGGTGACGACCGCGGTGCTCAGCCTCGATGCCACGATCGTGCTGCTGACGCCGATCGTGTTCACCACCGCGGCGCGCTTGCCGACCAATCCGCGGCCGCACGTCTATGCCTGCTCGCACCTCGCCAACACCGCCTCGTTGTTGCTGCCGATCTCGAACCTGACCAACCTGCTCGCGTTCAAGGCCACCGGCCTGTCGTTCACGCGTTTCGGCGGGCTGATGGCTCTGCCCTGGTTGATCGCGCTGGGGGTCGAGTGGATCGTCCTCAATCGTTCGTTCGCCGGCGACCTGGAGCGCCGACCGGCACGGACCACCGGCCGCCAGGAGGAGGTTCGGCTCCCGGTGTTCGCGCTGTCCGTGGTGGGGCTCACCTTGGCCGGATTCGGACTCAGCTCTGCGGTCGGCCTCGCGCCGGTCTGGGTGGCCGCCGCGGGGGCGCTGGCGTTGACGCTCCGGGAGCGTCCGTCGCCGCCCGAGCTGGCGAAGGCGGCCGAACCCACCTTCCTGGTCTTCGTGCTCGGACTCGGCGTCGTGGTCAGCACCGCGGGCGAACATGGCCTCTCCTCGGTGATCGATTCGCTGATTCCCCATGGAGGCGGGTTGCCGGCCCTGCTCGTGGTCGCGTTCGTGAGCGCGGCGGTGGCGAACCTGCTCAACAACCTTCCGGCGACGCTGATCATTCTCCCGGTCGCGGCGACGAGCGGGCCGGCCACCGTGCTCGCGATGCTCCTCGGAGTGAACATCGGGCCCAACCTGACCTACGTCGGATCGCTGGCCACGTTGCTTTGGCGGCGGATCGTGCACGCCCACGATCAGGACACCGACATCGCCGAGTTCACCCGGTTAGGCGCGCTCTCGGTGCCCGCGGCGCTGCTCGCATCGACGCTCGGTTTGTGGTTGGCTCTCCAGGTGATCTGATGCGAGCGCTGGTCTGGATCACCGAGAACACGTGGGAGGGATGCGTCGACCAGGCGCGGGCCTGGCTACCCGAGGCCGCTGAGGTGACGCTCCTGCACGTCTCGCCGAGCGACGTGGAGGAGCTGGCGGCCGGCGGTTCGGGCAGGCTGTTCGGCCGGCGCCCGCCGCCACCCCCGGGTCCACCGCTGCGGGCGATCGCCGCCGAGGAGGCCGAGGCGCTGCTCGAGCAGGCCCGCGCTCGCCTCCAGCGGCCGGCGGAGCTCGACGTGCGTCGAGGCCGGGTCGAACGCGAGGTCGTGGCTGCCTGCGCCGGCGTCGACCTGCTGATCCTCGCCCGCGACGGTCGGCTGCGGCTCGGGCCCGACAGCATCGGCCCGCGCTCCCGGTTCGTGATCGATCACGCGCCCTGTCAGGTGCTCGTCGTGTGGGCCGAGGAACCGCCCGGGGTGGAAACGATTCCACCGGTCCCAGAGCGTCCTGGACCGCCCCCGGAGCGCCGACGATGAGCGCGCTCCCACGGTGAGCGGATGCTCGCGCTCCTGCTCGTCGCCGGGTCGCTTGGACTGAGCAACTTCGCCGCATCCATCGCGATTGGGATGTCGGGCGTCGATCGAACGACGCGGGTGCGGGTGGCGTCCGCGTTCGCGTTATTCGAAGCGGGGATGCCGGTCATCGGGCTCCTGGTCGGCCAGCGGCTGTCGCACGCGCTCGGCGCGCAGGCCCACATCGTCGGCGGTCTGCTGCTGATCGGCGTGGGGGCCCACGCGATCGTGTCCCAGGCCCGCGCGTCGGGCGGGTCGCCCTCAGCGTGGGACGGGGCGCGTTTCGGGCGCCTGCTGGTCCTCGCGGCCGGGCTGAGCATCGACAACCTGGTCGTCGGCTTCGCGCTTGGCACCTACGACACGCCGGTCGTCCTGAGCGTCGCGATCATCGCGGTGGTCAGCGTGGGACTCTCGCTGATCGGGCTGGAGCTCGGCAGCCGGTTGGGGACCGCGGTGGAGCACCGCAGCGAGCTGATCGCCGGCGCGGTGCTGATCTGTGTCGGGCTGGCGATCCTGTTGGGCGCCCTGTGAGGATCCCGCCGCCGTACCAGCGACCGATTGGCCAAAGACGCGCCGGTAAGTGTCCTCGCCGTGACTGGTCGGGAGCGGTTCACCGGGGAGAAGCTTGTAGGTCCGTCCGCCGTCGCTGGTTCGCTCGGCGCGCAGGAACAGCCAGCGGTCGTTACGTGCCTCGTAGAAGCCGTGCGCCAGGTCGTAGAGGTGAGTCACGAACACCACCCGGATCCCCGCCTCGGTGAGTGCGTCGATGATCTGGCGAGCGATCTCGGAACCTTCGCGCTCGTTGGTGGCGGCGAGCGATTCGTTGCACAGGAGCACGCACCCGGGCGTGACGTAATCGGCGATCTCGCTCATCCGACTCAACTCTTCGTCGAGCTTGCCCTGGGTCATGGTGGCGTCCTCTTCACGCTTGAAGTGGGTGAACACTCCCTCGCAGACGCTGGCGCGCAGCGAGCGAGCCGCGACGAACATCCCGCACTGCAGCATCAGTTGGGCCACGCCGACGCTGCGCAGAAAGGTGGACTTCCCGCCCTGATTGGCGCCGGTGATCATCACCAGTGACTTCCCGGTGGCGCCGGCATCGTTGCCAACCACGGCCGACCCGAGCGACAACGCGAGGCCGACGTCACTCAGGTCGCTCGCCTCGAAGGTCCGCGCCGCCAGCGGCTCCGGCACTGGAAATGAGGTCGCTTGTCCTTGCGCGACCAAACGGTCGTGAAGGTTGGCGGCGCCGATGTAGAAGGCGAGCTCGGAAAGCAGGACGGTGAAGAAGCTCAGGATGTGGTCGGAGGACTGGGCGAGGGCGTTGGCGGCCAAGCTGACGCCGCGGGCTTCGAGTTCGCTCAGGGCCCTGGAGCCCGCCTCGTCCCGATCGGGGATCTGGAACGTGAACCCCGAACGGTCAAGGCCGAGGCGGCCGAGCCAGCCCTGCTCGCGCGGCTTGCGCAGGACGTAGCCGTGGCCCTTGTGGCCCTGGCCGAGCTGGGCGCTCATTAGGACGCCGGACTTGGAGTTCAGCTCGCTCAACCGCGCTTCGAGGGCAGCGAGGTATTGATCGTCGAGCTCGTCCTCCAGCATCGCGAAGAACCTGCGAAAACCGGGCGACTGAAAGCCGGCGGCGTGCTCGTCGGCGATCCCCCGCAACCGCCTGAGCAAGGAGATGAACATCTTCAGCACGACCAGTGAACGACGCAGCACGGTGTCGGGCCGGTCGGTGAACAGACCCCAGTACTCGCGCTTCTCCCGACGGATCGCCTCCAGCGCGAGGTCGTAGATTTGCCGGACGACCTCCGGATGGGTGATGCAATCGCGCAGGACCTCCTGGCGATACTCGATGTCCGCCGGATCGGTGAGGCTGGAGAGGACGACCTGTTCGGCCACGTCGTACAGGAACTGTTCCCCGGCCGCCATGGCCCGGAAGACGATCTCCAGCTCGAGGTCTTGGATCAGCTCCTTGCGCTGCGGGGGGAGCGCGCCCTCGAGCTGGAGATCGGCCTCACGGTGTGTCAACAGGACCTTCATCGCAGCACCCGCTGCGTCAGCCGCTCGTAGGTCAGGCCGTGCTTTTGCGCCAGCGCCACGGCGTAGGCCAGCCCGTCCGCGGGCTTGCGGACGATTTTGAAGGTGCGCACTGCGGGATCGTCGGCCACGACGGTGCTCATCATGCTGACCGTGCTCTCGCCGAGCGAGGCCAGCTCGTCGACGAAAGTGACGCACACGCACAGCACGTCGAGCTCGATGATCTGCCGCATCACCTCGCTGCCGATCAGCACGGCGTCGCTGAGCGTGGTCGAGGTGAAGCTCTCATTCATGATCAGCAGGCTGTCGCTGGTCGCCGCGGCGAGGATCTCGCGGATGCGAACGAGCTCGTCCTCGAGCTTGCCGCGGAGGTTGGCCACGTCCTCCTCGCGTTCGAAGTGGGTGAATATCCGATCCGGTAGGTACAGCCGCGCCTCGGCGGCGGGCACCGGCAGGCCTAGGCTGCCGAGATAATGAAGCTGGCCGAACATTCGCGCGAACGTCGTCTTTCCACCCTGGTTGGGTCCACTTACCACCAGCGCGCGCTCGGGCTCGGACAACGTGAAGTCGTTACACACCACCGCTTCGCCGGCCGAGACGACTTTGCTGGCCAGCGCGAGATCAAATCCCGCCGTGGCGGCAACCTCCTTCGAGCACGCCGATACGCGTGGGTAGCAAAACCGCAGACCGCCGGCTTTCAGCGGCGCGATGAACCCGAGGTAAGAGAGGAAGAACTGGACTTCGCGGTCGAACCGAGCCAGCTCCGGGTCGAGGTAGTCGCGGTGGCGCCGGCAGTACTCGGTCAGGTTCGCGAACACGTCGGGGTGTAGCCGCGCCACGAGATCGACAATCTGCGCCTCGACGTGATTCATCTCCCGCGGCGAGGAGAAGCTGAAGCGGTAGTCCTTGACGGCCGACTCCTGAAACTTCGCGAACGTCCGCAGCACCTCCTCACTCAGGTCGGCCTCGCCGTCGTACCCACTCACCCTCACTCGGTTGCCCTTGATGTTGATCAGGTAGGTGACGTCGGTCAGCTCGGCCTCGCGCGCCTCGGTGTCGGACACGAGCGTGGCGAACGGCTCGGATTCGATGTAGGCCAATAGATACTCGCGGAACGCGAGCAGCCCTCGCGAGCTGAGTTCAGCCGCCGCGAGATCCGCCGCCAACGTGCTGACGCCATGGCAATAGGTCTTGATCGCATCCAGCAGCCAGCGCTCCTGTTGGCGGACGTAGTAGAGCGTGCGGGCCAGCGCCAACCGCTGGCGCATCCGTCCCATACGGCCGGCAAATGCGTCCGCGGCTCGCAGCACGGGCTCGCGCTCTAGATCCCGCATGACCTGGTGGCGATAGTGGACCGCCTCGACGGTGTGCAGCGGGGCGTGAAATAACGGGGCCAGGTCATAGTCCTCGCGGCCGGCGACGATGGCCGCCACCACCTGATCCAAGTTCAGATCGGCAAAGATCGGCGGCTCCGCGTCCGCCGGACCATCGTCGGGGGTGTCAGACAGGATGCTGCGGCTGCCGTTATTGCGGGTCATCGGGCTTCACCGTCCGGAACTCGATAGAAGCCATCAGCCGCGTCGGCGCTTCAGGGCGGGCCTCATCGCCTGAACCATGATCTTAGCGGTGAGCCGCCGACGCCCCGGGGTGCTGACCGCGATCGATCGTCGGCGCCGAGGGCATCGACGATTCCGCGGGCCGTTCCACTAGATTTCGCCCATGGTCTCGACCCTCGCTTACGTCGGCATCCGCGGACCGCAACCCGATTACGGCCACGGTGGTCCCCGGGTCGTCGGGGTGATCCGAAATGGCGTCAAGCGGACGCTCACTCTGGCCGACGAGCGGTATCTGCGGCAAGAGAGTTTCGAGTGGGGATACGACGGAGCCGGACCGGCGCTGCTGGCGCAGGCGATCCTCAACGACTATCTCGGCATCGAGGTCGACGTGCTCGTCGCCCGGGTGTTCATGCGAGACGTCGTCTCCCGCCTGCCGTCCGAGTTCGAACTTCACGGAAGCGAGATCGCGCGGTGGTTGAGCGACCGACTCGCCGGCGCGCTTCGCGACGAGGCACGCGCGTCGTGGTAGCCGGGTCGGTCGACTTCGTCTCAGCTGAAGACGGCGAGCACGCCCTCGTCACGGGCGTACTCCAAGCACCGCCGCCGGCCCCGTAGACCGGGCGCGTGGAATAGGAGCCGCTCGTCGGGACCGACCAGCGACCAGCCGTCGCCAGTCGGCCGGAGCTTCACGGGCCCGGCCCCAAGGACTAACACCTCTAGAGGGTCCGGCGTCGCGGTCTCGAAGGCTGCCGGAGTGTCGATCACAGAACTCATCCTGGAACCACTGTGGCTTCCGGATGTAAGAACTGACGCAATGCATGTTTGGAGAACCGTAAGAACTGCGTGAGTTCACGTTCACTGTGCTTGGCTACTCCACCCCGCAAACCGGTGCGCCGGTAGCCCGGCGACGCCGGGCTCGAGCGTGAGGAGCCCACCGGCGAACGGCTCGCGGGCGAGCTGCCCTGGCGACAAGCCTCTGCGCGCGCTCGTCACGAACAGCGTCCGCCGTCCCGGGCCGCCGAACGCCGGACAGGTGGGGCGGGTCACCGGCAGCTCGATCACCTCGTCCAGCGTGCCGGCCTCACCGTAGCGGCGGAGCGCCGCGCCACCGAACAGGCACAGCCAGACGCCACCCTCGGCGTCGACCGCGAGACCATCCGGCACCCCGTCGCTTGGGTCAACCGTCGCGAACGGCCGACGGTTGCCGATCGTGCCCGTGGAACCGTCGAAGTCAAATGCGTCGATCCGTTGCGCCGTACTGTCGACGAAGTACATCCGGTCACCGGCCGGACTCCACCCGATTCCATTCGAGAGGGTGGTGTTCGAGACCACCCGCTCGATCGGCCGGCCCGCCTCTAGGCGGTACAGCGCGGCGGTCCCGGGAGCGCCCCGCTTGTTCATCGTCCCGGCCCACAGCCGGCCCTGCGGGTCACACCGGCAGTCGTTGAACCGGTTGTCGGGTTGATCGACCTCGACGGTGGCCAGCGTCCGGCGCTCCCAACGCGGATCGAACGCGACGAGCTCGTGGCCGATGGCCACCAGCACGCCGCCGGGCGACAGCGGCACCACCGCGCTCGGCTCCCCGCCGACCTGCACCGTCGTCGGCTGATCGTGCGGCGAGCGCGAGGTCAGTACCTCGCCGGCGGCGATGTCGACGCGCAGCAGCCGAGCTGCCTCCCCGTCCCACACGGGCCCCTCGCCGAGCCGGCCGCGCCCGTCGCCGAGCACTGCGATCTCGTGAGCACGGGGCACGCGGTCGAGCTTAAGCGAGCAGCCACCGGGCCGCGTTCTCGAGCACGTCCTCGCGGCTGTAGGCGCCGTGATCGGCAGTGATGAAGTGGTTGCCGATCAGCAATGAGAAGGCGAGCAAACAGCGTCCCTCGACCTCGTCCTCATCGCTGCAGATGGCGCGGAACTGGGTCCGCAAGTACTCCATCCGGCGGTTGTCGACGCGCCGCAAGCGCTCGGCGACCGCTGGGTCGCGTCGCGCCCAGTCGCGCACGGCGAGATCGACCGGCAGCAGGTCATCGCTGAAGGTCAGCGCGCCGGCGCGTCGCGCCCTGAGCCGGGGGCCGCCGCCGCCGCGCTCGACGCGCTCGACCACCTCGTCGGTGGCCCGTCGCTCCCACGTGTCGAGGATCTCGTCGAGCAGCGCCTGACGGTCCTCGAAGTGCCAGTAGAAGCCGCCGCGCGTGACGCCGAGAGTCTTGGCCAGGGTCTCGATCCGCACGGCGTCGGGACCGCCGGCGGCGAGCGCCCGGAGCCCGGCTTCGATCCAGGCGCTGCGAGGGGTGCGGATCGGTGCGGCCATACGTCTATCTATGGCGAGGGGGTGCGGATCGGCGCCGCCATACGTCTATCTGTAGCGCGTTCGGGCCTGATTTGACATTCCGGCGGGTGAGGCCTACCCTCCATCCATACAGCACTGTATGGATGGAGCTCGACATGGTGACCTTCGCGCAGGAACGGAACATCGAGAGGCAGTCGCGGGTTCGTCAGGTCCGCGTGCCGACCGAGGCGCACACGCTGAGCACCCTTTCCCGCATCGACTACGCCGACGCGTTTCTGATCGAAGGGGTCGCCGGCCGGGGTCGGGGCGGCGAGCAGTGGGCACGCTTCGTCCTGGAGGACACTCCAGCGAGCGTGCGCGCGAAGCTCGTGTGCGGGTGGTACTCGCTCGGCCTGAACCTTCGACCGTGGTCGGGCGGCCGCGTGCTCGGCTGGGCGATCCGCCGGGCGAGTTCGGAGTACGTGCTGCTCGGGGCGAGTTCTCCCTTCGGGCTCTCGGGTGAGCTGCTCTTCCGCCGCGAGCCGGACGCGGTCCTGTTCGCCACCCTGGTGATGCTGCGCAACCCCGCCGCCCGCGCGGGCTGGGCGAGCATCGAGGCCCGGCATCTACAGGTGGTCCGGTCCCTCCTCGAGCACGCCGCGCGGCGCGCGACGGCCGGCTGAGCCGGAGACACGACCCTTCGTCGTCGTCGGATGCGGCCGATGCGATTTGGGAGGCAAGGTCTGCAGCCGTGCGCGTCCGGAGGAGGCTCTCTAGCTCGCGGGGCGGGCCCGAACTTCCCCGATTCCGGCGCGCCATCCGACTTGACTTGCTCCGGCCCGCTCGGCAGCCAGCCTCGCACTAGAGCGTGAGGCTCCGCACCGACCACGGCCATCGGTGCGGAGCTCACCCGCGGAGGTCAGCTGGCGACGTAGGAGCCGAAAATCGTGCAGACGTTCTTCTTGTTGAGCGTCGTGCTGTTGTCCATCGCCAAACTGATGGTCACGACTTGGCCGGTTGAGTTCTCGAAGAGGATTGAACCGGTTGAGTCGAAGTCATTGGTGGTCGGCGACAAGAGGATGCCTTTGCTCTTGTTGTTGAACACCGTGTTGTGAATGATGTGAACTCGACCCGAGCCGTCGAACACTCGGCCGAAAATGTCGGCCGCGCTCGCCGACGTGAAGGCGAACACGATCGGCGAGCCCTTCGTGTCACACCTTGCGCTAACCGTCAGACTGTCGATGTTAATCACGTTCGCGGATTTGTTATTCGGCGGCATGATGAACGAGAACGTTCGCGTGACCGCGGTCGGAGTCGCGGCTGCGCTCGAGCCAACACCGCCGAGCAGCGCGATCGCGCCAGCCGACAAGATCGCAGCAACCAGCCCACGCCTCCCAATAGATACCTTCATATCAGTCCTCTCTAGTGGCTTCCGCCACTAATAGCTTTGCGCCTCCGCGGGCGCATAGTAGTACGAGTCGCCACATTCGGTATCACCACCGCGCAGTTACTTGCGTGGCGCGGCAGGGAGCCCGGTTCAGGCTCAGGCGTCCGGTGGCGGTGCCGTCAGCAGCACCATGAGCGCCGCGCGCGCGAGGGGAGAAGCGACCAGCTGTGCTCGTCCTCGGCGTGAGGGCCGCCACCGTCGGGTCCCAGACCGTCTGAGGACGGCGACGCCAGCGGTGGGCGAACAGGTTGACGTCGCTCCTGCCCGCGACCGCACCTTCGCTAAGTTCGAGAGGCAGCACGTGGCCACCGACCGGTCGTTCACGAAGGCGGCCGCGATGGCCGGCGTGCGCTCCATCGCCGGGCTCCACTCCGAGGGCGCGACCGTGGCCGTCGTCGATCTCAACGGCGAAGGGGTCGCGCGGGTCGCCTTTCTCGCCTCGGAGGAATCCGGCTGGGTGACGGGCCACGTGCTCGCCGCCGACGCGGGGCACATCCGCGACCGACTCGAATTTGAAAACGTTCCCGGTGAGATGACGACCAAGATCGCCGGGACCGGGCCTGGGCAGCGCCGGCTCAACGGACCGCAGACCACCGGCCGTACTTACCGCAACCTGTCCGAGCCGGCGTACGAGATGGCTCGCGACGACGATGTCGCGGTGCCGATGCGCGATGGGGTCGAGCTACTCGTCGACGTCCACCGTCCGGCCACGGCGGGACGCTATCCCGCCCTCGTAGCCGCCTCGCCCTACCCCCGGCAGATTCAGGATATCGGGGCCCCAATGGGTTTCATCGAGGCCGGCCAGAGTGACTTCTTCGTGCCCCGCGGGTACCTCCACGTGATCGCCAACTGCCGGGGAACGGGCGGATCGGGAGGCGCGTTCGGCTTCTTCGACGGTCAGGAACGGCGTGACATGCACGACCTGGTGGAGTGGGTCGGTCAGCAGCCGTGGTGTGACGGCAACGTCGGCATGGTCGGCATCAGCTACTTCGCGATGACGCAGCTCGAGGCCGCGGTCGAGCGGCCCGCGCACCTGAAGGCGATCTTTCCGGTGGCCGCGACGATCGATCTGTATGAGGCGGCGATCCACCACGGGCTGTTCAGCTCGACGTTCGTGACGCCATTTCTGTCGATGGTCGGCACGACTTCAGGGCTCGGCGACAAGCTGTGGCGGGGCAAGCTGATTCGGGTGGCCCGCGAGTTGCTGCGCAACCCGACGCTCCACAAGCGGTTCGAGACGGTCAACGGAGAGGCGGCCATCGGAGGGCTCAAGTTGCTGCTCAGGCTGCACCACGCCGCTCACCCGTGGGACGACCTGTGGCGGGCGATCGCGGTCGAACACCAAGCCCGCGATGGCTGGTGGGACGAGCGCAACCTCGCGCCCCATCTGGACCGGGTGGAGGTTCCGGCCTACCTCGGTTGCGATTGGGAGAACGTACCTCTGCACCTGCCCGCGACGTTCAAGGCCTTCGCGGCGTTGACCGGCAGCCCGCACGTCCGGGTCGGGATGCTCGGCGAGCACGGACTATCCTGGCCGTGGGAGAGCCTCCACGTAGAAGCGCTGGCGTGGTTCGACCACTGGCTCAAGGGCCACGAGACCGGCATTCTCGACGGCCCGCCAATCCGCTGCGTCATCCCCGGGAGCGATCGCCATACCGCCGTCGAATCGGCCGATGCCGCGTGGCACGCCGTCGACACCTGGCCCCCGCCGGGGATCGTCTACCGCGAGCTGGCGCTCCGCGCAGACGGGTCTCTTGACGACGACGAGGGGGATACCGGGGCCCGGCAATTGATGACCCTTGGGGCGGGACTGAACCGTCCCCGGCGCAGCCCGGCCGATCCCCCGGCGAAGCTGACCTGGAGCACCGCGCCACTCGAACACGATCTCTGCGTCGCCGGGGACATCGAGCTACGGCTCGATGCGATCAGCACCGCGGCCGACACCGCGTGGATCGTCACCCTGCAAGACGTCGACGCCGCCGGAACCGTCACCGCGATCACCGCGGGATACCTGAGGGCCAGCCTCCGAGAGGTGGACGAGAACGCCAGCCGCCCCGGGGCGCCTACGCTTCCGTGCCGCACGATGGAGGCGGTTCCGATCGGCGACATCGTGCACTACCGCGTCCCGGTGGTGGGCAACGCCCGCTGCTTTCGGGCCGGACACCGCATCCAGCTGGTGCTTGCCAGCGACGACCAGGATGAGGCCGTGCCGGCGATGATGGGGTTCCGCCACGCCACCGTCGGCACGAGCTCGCTCAACACGGTCATCTCCTCCTCGCGACTCCTGCTTCCTGTGCTCCCGGATGTTGCCGGCCGCGATTGACATGCGCCGACCGGGGGAGGAGTATGGGCGCCGACGGTGGGCAACTTGGGTCCGGGAGGATCGATATGCGTACGCTTGAAGGGATTAGCCTGGCGGATGTCCAAGCCGTCTACGACGGCGCGGAGGGCGATCTGTGGGAGCTGGTGATGGGCGAGCAGATCCACATCGGGGGACTGAGCTCGTCGAGCGAGCTGGCCGAGAAGGCAGGCATCGCCGAGGGCAGCGAGGGGGTTGACCTGTGTTGTTGCAATGGTGCAGGAATGCGGTTCCTGGTCCGGTTTGGGAACGTCGCGCACATGACCGGCGTCGACGCCACCGAGCGGATCGTTGAACGCGGCCGCCAGCGAACGAGCGACGAAGGGCTGTCGGACCGCGTCGACTTTGTTCTCGGCGACGCCACCGACACTGGTTTGCCTGATGCCACTGCCGACTTCGTTTGGGGTGAGGACGCGTGGTGCTACGTCGAGGACAAGCGGAAGCTGATCAACGAGGCGGCTCGCGTAGTTCGGTCGGGTGGCACGATTGCATTCACCGATTGGGTGGTGGGGTCCACGCCGATGACCGACGAGGACGCCGAGCGCTACCTGCGGTTCATGAAGTTCCCCAACGTGCTGAGCATCGATGACTACCGAAGCCTGTTGGAGGCCAGCGGCTGCCAGGTCGAGACGGCGGAGGACACGGGCCGGTTCCCGTCACACGTCGATCTTTACCTCGAGATGCTGAACAAGCAGCTGACCTATGACGCCCTGAAGATCATTAACTTCGACATGGACCTGATGACGGGCCTCGGTGGCGAGATGGTTTTCATCCAGCAGCTCGCCCACGACGGCAAGATTTGTCAAGGCAGGTTCATAGCCACGAAGAGCTGACTTCTCCGGAGACGATCACCGCCGGCCCACTTTGGAGTCCGATAAGGCACGGCTCCACGGCCAACGGCTAGAGTCGTCGGAATGTCAGCGGCGACCGCAGGAACTGCCGCATCCGCAGGTGCGGCCCGCACACTCGCTCAGCTGTACCGACAGTTCGGCGAGGTCGACGCCGCAGGAGTATCGCCGCTATACGGACGCGTCGCGGCAGCGCGGTGACGCTGCCGCTGGTGCGGCGATCGACACTCTCTTGGAGATGACCGGCTCGGTCGCGGCCATCGCCGCGCGCCGGCGGATGCGGACCAACGAGACCGGACACTGCGCCGTTCTGTATCCGGCGATCGCCGAGGCGGCGCGGCGGGTAAGCGCGAATGTGGTTGGGCTGATCGACGTGCCTTGTTCGGCTGCGCTGAATCTCAATGTTGATCGCGTTGGCGTCACCTACAGCAACGGACAATTTCTGGGTGACCCGTCATCTCCGGTGCAGCTGTCGTGTTCGATCGTGGGAGACCGGCCCGTGCCGACGCGGGTCATGCCCGGGGTCGGCGTCGACCGCGATCCGGTCGACGTGACCGACACGGATGACGCGCGGTGGTTGCGCGCCTGCCTGTGGCCGGATCAGTCGGTGCGGATCGCGAGGCTCGAAGCGGAGATGGCGTGGCGGCGAGCGCGGCTCCGCTGCTGTTGCAAGGTGACCCCGTCGATGCGCTGCCCGACGCTATCGCCCGCGTACCGGCGGACACGCTTCCCGTCGTGACCACGACGTGGGCGGTGTCCCGCTTCCCGCTCGAGAGCCGGCTGCGCTTTCTTCACCATCTGGGCGAAGCGGCGGCCGGCCGGGCCGTGGCGGGGCTGACAGACTCCTAGGGTGATCACCACCCGTGGGCTGCACTTGGACGCTACCTTCTAGCCTGCGGAATCCTTCGACACACGGGGGCGGACATGGCTGATGCGTTGGTGTTGGGCGGCGGTGGTGTGGCCGGGATCGCATGGATCACCGGTCTGCTGTTGGGATTAGGCGAGGCGGGCCAGGACGTCACCCGGGCCGAGGTGATCGTGGGGACGTCTGCCGGCTCCACCGTTGCTGCGCAGCTCGGAAGCGGCGTCGGGCTGAAGGAGCTGTACGCCCGGCAGCTCAGACCCGAGTTGCAGACGGCCGAAATCATGGTCGAGATGGACCTGGAGAGCTGGGTCGCGCAGCTCACAGCCGTGGCGCAAACGGCTGACACGCTCGTGGAGATGCGACGCGCGGTGGGCAGGTTCGCGCTCGAAGCCGCCACCGTGTCCGAGGCGGAGCGGCGCGCGGTGATTGCGTCGCGGCTTCCGTCACATGAGTGGCCCAGCCGGACGCTGAAGATCGTGGCCGTGGATGCCGAGAGCGGACAGCCGCGGGTGTTCGACCAGGCCTCCGGGGTGAGCCTCGTCGACGCCGTCGCGGCCAGCTGCGCCGTGCCGGGCGTGTGGCCGCCGGCGACGATCGGCGAGCGCCGGTACATCGACGGCGGCGTGCGATCTGGCGCGAACGCCGACCTCGCCGCGGGCGCGTCGCGAGTTCTGGTGATCGTGCCATTGGGCAACGCTGAGCGGTTCCCGACCGACACGCCCCTCGACGGCGCCGTCGCGGGGTTGCGGGCGGGCGGGGCGGAGGTGGCGACCGTTGCACCCGACGATCGCTCCAAGCAGGCGATCGGTGCGAACCCGCTGGATCCGGCGACGCGCACGCCGGCCGCTGAAGCGGGGCGCCTGCAGGGAACCGCGCTCAAACTCCGATGGAGTTCGGAGCAGACAACAGCCCTGGCCTGAGTGACAGACCACGCGAGGTTCGCGTGCTCCGCCGTCAAGCAGGATTCTGGTCAGCTCGGGATCGCCAGCGAGCGCTACCCGACCTTCTCGAGAGCTGGGAACACGTACGTGGCGCCCATCGACCCGTTCGGCGGGGGCAGGATCGAGGCCTGCGTGTTGCTTCCGGGCGCTGGGTAGTAGATGCGGAGTACTGGCCGGATCAGAGTTGGCACCGACACTCCGGGATAGAGAGTCGAGTAGTACGCCGTCGATGGTGTCGGGATCCAGTTGGTGGCGGGTGCCCCCTGCGGGCAGGGTCGGCGCGATCCAGATCGTCACCGACGGTGCACGGCGAATCAGTCCAGACCGGACGGCCATACACCGCGTCGTCTCCATCATCACCGTCACGGACGGAAAGGCGACGCACTGGCGCGACTACCCCGACCCGATCGCCATCTTCGACGCCACGCAATGGCCCGACACGTCGACATGAGCAGAGGGACAAACCAAGGCATGCGCGGCTGCGACGCCGGGAAAGCGAGGCAGTAGCAAGCAGCTCAGGTCGTCGAAGTCGGAGGTGGTTTCGGCCCAAATCGCCGCGGGTCCCGTGTCTCCGGCGATCGGCGTGACACGCAGCCCCGTGCGCCGCGCGACCTCCGAGTAGAAACGTGGCGCGCACCTTCCGCTGGAGGGCGGCGAACGTGGCCGGGGACGAGAATCTCCGGGGCTTGGAGCTGCCTGGTCGGCACTCGGGTGGTACGCTGGCTCGTGGATGCTCCTACTTCGACGGTGACCCCGCAGCCGCGCTGGCCGAGCGCCGCCTCGGTCGTCTGCCCGTGTCCATCCCGTCCTTCGAGGAGCAATCCGTGTTTGCTGTAGACGTGACTGATTTGGAGAAGCGCTTTGGCCGACGCCGCGCGCGGCGGGGGCGGGACGTGCGCGCTTGCCGAAGTGACTTTCGCAATCGACCGTGGTGAGTGCGTCGCGGTGTTGGGGCAAAACGGGTCGGGCAAATCGACGCTGGTCCGCATCCTCTCGACCTTGCTGTTGCCGGACGGCGGGCGGGCGCGGGTGTTCGGCCACGACGTCGTCCGCGACGCCGGCGCCGTGCGGCGTCTGGTGAACCGGGTGTCAGTCGAGGCGTCGTTCTTCAAGCGGATGTCCGCGCTCGAGAACCTGTCCTACGCCGCCCGCTTCTACGGGCTCACGCCGGGCGATGACCCGAGACGAGATTCCCGACATCCTCTAGCGCATCGGCTTCCCGCTGGCGCGAGCGACCGAGCCGATGCAGGATCTCTCCCGCGGAATGCAACAGAAGGTTGCGCTCGCCCGCGCGCTGCTGACAGCGCCGATTCTGCTGCTGCTCGACGAACCGACGACCGGGCTTGACCCGCGCTCCAAGCGCGAGGTGCAGTCGTTCATCCAGCAGCTGCGCGCGGAGCACGATACGACGATCCTGCTGTGCACGCACGAGCTTGCCGAAGCCGAGACGCTGGCCGAGCGCGTTGGGATCCTGCACGCGGGAAAGCTCTTGGCGCTCGACCCCCCTGGCTCGCTCGTAGCCCGGTTCGGTGCGACCAATCTCGAGGACGCGTTCTTCACCGCGACGGGAGTCGCGCTGGAGGCAGATGAGGAAGGAGCGGTGGTATGAGCAGTCTGAGTCGCGTCGGGCCACGAGCAGTGGGCGGCGGCCTGCGCCAGCAGCTGATCGGGCTCGGCGGCGTGGTCGAACGGAACACGTACCTGATCAAACGCTACGCATGGTGGGAGCTGGCGTTCTTCATCTGGACCGTCGCCAACACGCTGACGATCGTGTTCATCGCCAAGGGCGTGCAGGCAACCGGCGGCCAGCTCGACGTTCAGCGCGTGACGACCTCGCTGCTGATCGGGGCCGTGATCTGGTCCTACCTCGGAATCATCTTCGAGATCCTCACCGAGACGGTCGCCTGGGAGCGCTGGGAGGGGACGATCGAATACACCTTCATGGCGCCCCTGTCGCGCGCGATCCACCTCGGCGGGATGGGGCTGTTCGCGGTCCTCTACGGGGTGGTGCGCACGGCGCTGCTGTTCGCGGTCGTGGCGCTGTTCTTCGATTTGCACCTGCACAGCGCGGACTTCGTCACTGCGCTCGTGCTGCTCGCGATCGCGTCGCTCTCGTTCGTCGGGGTCGGGATGGTCACCGCGGTGCTCCCGTTGATCTCTCCCGAGAAGGGCGCCCAATTCGGGTTCATTGCCCAGGGGCTGCTGCTGGTGGTGTCTGGTGTCTACTACCCGGTCTCAGTGCTGCCTCAGTGGATGCAGTGGTTGGCCAAGATCTCACCGGCTACCTACGCGCTGCGCGGCATCCGCGCGGCCGTCCTGAACGGGGCCGGCCTCGGCTCGCAATGGGGCAACATATGGCCGCTGCTGGTGCTCGGCGTCGTCGTGATCCCGCTCGGTCTCGCGGTGTTCAAGGCCGGCGAGCGTTACGCGAAGCGCCACGGGAAGCTGAAGCGGTCTGGCTAGTCACTCGGACGCCGAGGGTCAGCTGTTGCCGCTGTTGCCGCTAATGCCCGGAGGCTGAGGGGGCGGCCCGCTACCAGCGGCGGGCCCTTCGGTCCCGCAGTACCACCACACTTGGCCGCTGGAGCCACCGTCACCACTGCTGCCGCTGTTCCCGCTGTTCCCGCTGGTCCCTCCAGGCGGGGGTCCAGCAGGGGGGGTGAGCGCCAGGGTGCGGCCCCGGGGGACCGTCCTCGGGTCGATCGTCCAGTGGACGTGAGCGACTGATCGCTCCGATGCCGGCGCTCCTCGTTCTGGCTCGCCGACCGTCGACGTGCAGCGGAAGCCAGCCGGCGCCTGCTGGACCACCTGAGCTCGGATCCCGAGCTGATTCAGCCTCGCATTGGCGCCGCCGATGCCGCTGGAGCGCTCGATATAGATCGTGACCGTGCCGTCACGGTTATGGGTCACCGCAAACGCCGGCGAGGTGGTCGTCGCGCCGAGCACGAGCGCCATCGCGGTTCCTATCCCTGCTAGACCGAGGGCGGAGCCGGCGACAACGCCGGGCCGCGCGCCCCTGTGCGTGGCCGCCTGTCGCCCCAGCCAGCGGCGGCGGGGATCGGCGTCTGGGCCCCGGCGTTCCTCGTGCTGGTCGGCGGTGATCGCGGCCAGCAGCGCCTCGCGCGCCTGGTCATCGACCAGCGTGCGGGTGTTATAGGCGGCCTGTGGACGCGCTGCCTGGAGCCGCTCGAGCTCAGGGGCAAGTCGGGTCATCGGTCCTCCAAGTTGTTCGTGTATTGCACTGCCATCTTCGTTTCGCTCGGGCCGGCTGGTCGTGGCACTGGCTCTCCGGGAGTGGCCAGCGCGGCTCGCAACCGTTGACGCGCTCGATGCACACGGACGCCGACGGCCAGTCGTGAGCAACCCAGCACGACAGCGATCTCGGTGTTGGTCAAGCCCTCCCAGGCGACCAGCCGTAGTAGCTCCTGGTCTGATGGGCGCAGCGTCGCGAGCGCCCTCAGCACCGCGTCGTGCCCCTCGAGGTCCTCAGCTCGATCCGGTTGCGGCTCGAAGCTCTCGGGTTGCGACGCGAGCTTGCGGATCAGCGACGCGTAGCGCCCGGCGGCACGCCGCTCATCCGCGAGCGTCCGGCGGCACACTCCCAAGAGCCATCCACGCGGCTGCTCGGGCAGCTCCTGCCGCCGCCGCCACGCGACGAGGAACGTGGCCGCGGCCGCGTCCCGCGCCGCCTCCGTGCCAGCGCGCGACAGGGCGTAGGCCAGCACATCGTCGAAGTGGTCGCGAAACGCGGCCTCGAACCGTCTCCGGGATTCCTTGTCCGTCACGCTGCTCCGTGGTCTTCGGTGCCTATTGGGCCGTTCTGTAAGTTGATAGTGGCCGGCACGCGGCCTCCGATTACACAGCCGGCCGATCTTCCACCGGTGACGGCACCGCCCGAGCTGGCTACCATCGCCCACCCCGGCACCCTGCCGCCGCGATCAGGCGGAGGAACCTCGCTCGAGAACGCGCAGAACCAAACCCGGCTTCGCGATCAGCCGGGTGGCGGTCTACGTTGCGGGCTCAAATCGGGTGGTGGACCTCAGTAGGACTCTAGGAGCGCCTTCGCCTGCGCCAACGCGTCAGCCAGCTTGTGCGCGTTGACGAGAACCGCGGCGCCGTCCTTGCGCGGCTCGATGCTGAGGAGGAGCTCGCCGTCCTCGAGCCTGGTGAAACCGAATAGCTCGTCGCCGAGCCAGAACTCAGCCACACCGTAATCGGCCTCCTCTGGACTGACCACCCGGACGGTGATCTCATGCTGTGCGCTCATCGCTCGCGAGCGGACCTTTCGGACGGTGTGGTGGGTGGGCGGACGGGGATTGTGGCATCAGACTATCTGTGGCGCGACAGGAAGGGGAGTCCCCTGCGGCAGGCTGCTCCAGGCCGAGGGATGGCCCATAGCCGGCTATCCGCCCTCGGCGACCTGGATGATCGTCTTGCCGGGGGTGCGCGGGCCGGGGGCGAACGCAGCGGGCGCTTCGGCGAGCGGGCGTACTGCGCCGACGATCGGCTTGAGCCGTCCGTCCCTGAGCCGCTGGGCGAGCTCCGCGAGCCGGGAACGATCGGGTTCGACGACGAAGAAGATGGCGCGCCCATTCTTCGGCTGGACCGTAGGCACTCTGGCGATGGTGACGAGCGTGCCGCCGGCGCGCACCAGTGCCGCCGAGCGGTCGAGGATCTCACCGCCGATTACATCGAACGCCACGTCCACCTCGCCGGCGTCTTCCAGCTTGTCGGCCTCCAGGTCCAAGAAGGAATCCACTCCCAAACCGACGGCTGTGCCGCGGTCCGCGGCCCGGCCGGTGCCGATAACCCGGGCTCCCACCTCGCGGGCGAGCTGCACGGCGATTGAACCGACGCCGCCCGCGGCGCCGTGGATCAGGACGGTCTGGCCTGTCCTCAGGCCGGCGTGGTCGATCAGCGCCTGCCATGCCGTCAGCCCGGAGATTGGCAGCGCGGCGGCCACGGTGTGGTCGACGTCAGCTGGAAGCGCCGCGAGGTTGCGGGCCTCCACCGCGGTGTACTCGGCGAGGGAGCCGTTGCGGGCCCAGTCGGCCATTCCGAACACCCGCTGGCCGACGGTGAGGCCGGTGGTTCCGTACCCCAACTCGACGACGACCCCCGACAGCTCGTGGCCTGGCACGCTGGGAGTGCGGTCGCGCCCGGCGCGGTCGGCCCACGTTGTCGGCCAGTCAAGCTCGCCGGGAGTGAAACCCGCGGCGTGCACCCGCACGATGACATCGTTCTCGGCGGCGTGGGGGTAGGGCATGTCCGTCAACGACAGTCCCTCGACGCCGGCATCGCGATCTCGAACGGTGATGGCTTGCATGGCAGCTCCTTTCTGCACGGGAATTGGTCGAAGTGTGCCGACAGGTCGAGGCCGAAGCCCTCGTGTGATTCCGCCTGTGAGACGCGCCGGACGGCCGCCGCAGCGGGCCCAGGTTCGGAGAGCTTGGCTCAGGCCGTGCCGAACACGCGGTCGCCGGCGTCGCCCAACCCAGGCCGGATGTAGGCGTTTTCGTCCAGCTGACGGTCGACCGCCGCCGCCCAGATCGGAACACTCGGGTGCGCGACCTCGACCGCCGCGATCCCCTCGGGCGCAGCGACCAGGCAGACGAGCTCGAGCTGGCGGGCACCGGCACGCTTCAGGTGGTCAAGCGCGTGGACCGCGCTGCCGCCGGTGGCGAGCATCGGATCGAGCACGTACACCCGGGCCTGCGGCAGGCCGGGGGGCAGTCGCTCGTAATACGGGACGGGCACGTGCTCCTGCTCGTCGCGGTAAATGCCGACGTGGCCCACGCGGGCATCGGGGAGCAGGCGAAGGAAGCCCTCGACCATCCCCAGCCCAGCCCGCAGCACGGGAACCACCGCCAACTCCTCGCGCAGGCGCAGGCCCTCCGTCGCCTCGAGGGGAGTCTCGATCTCGACCTTCCTGACGGACAGCTCACGGGCCACCTCGACGGCCATGATCGCCGACGCCTCGAACAACGCCTGGCGGAAGGCGCCGTGGGTGGTCTCCCGGTCGCGCATGAGCGAGAGGCGGTCGGCCAGCACCGGATGCTCGACTAGCCGAAGCGTTCGTGGCACGGCCGCGATCCTAACCGCGCGGGACCTCACGTGCATGCAGGGCGGGCGTGAAACGGCGACCGATTCAGGAGCCCCCGGTCGAGAGGAGCCGCAGCTCCCGTGCGCGCCTGACGGCGGAGGTGCGATCACGCGCGCCGAGCTTGGAGTAGATGTTGCGGATGTGCGTGTTGACCGTGTGGACGGAGACGATGAGCTCGCTTGCGATCTCGGGCCGGGTCAGATTTGTCGGCAGGTATCGCAGTACACGGAGCTCGCCCGGGGTGAGCTCCTCCGGTTGCGGTAGGCGCTGTCGGTCGGCGCTCGGCGCCGGTGCGCCTTGCAGCACGTCGACGATGTCGGCGAGGAGGGCGCCGTGAGCGGTTTCGTGATGCGGGAGCGCGTCGAGCAGCTCCCCGGCGCCCGTCATGGCAAACGGGAAGATCAGCCGGTCTGGCTCGGCGGCCGCGAGCGCCGCCTCGGCCGCCGCGACCGCGGCGTTTCGATCACCCAGATGCAGGTGCGCGATGCCGGCGAGCAGATGGGTTTCGACCAGCGTGAACGCGGGGCCGGTCGGGGGCGTGACGTCCGGAACGTCTCGGAGTACGTCCAACGCGCCGGCGGGGTCTCCCTCCGCGATGCAGATTACTGCCCGCGCGTTGCGGATGCCGCCCACCCGTTCGTCCTCGGCGGAGAATCCGGCTAGCGTCTCGCGCGCCTCATCCGGCCTCCCGAGCCGGGCCTGCGCGGCCGCGAGCCATCCGACGACCGGCGTCGCGAAAGCGTGGACACCTGTGAGTAGCGACTGCGCCCGCGCTCCGGCAGCGAATGCTTCGACCGCCGCTCGATGCTGCCCGCGAGCGCCATGCAACTGGCCGGTCACCAGGTGGAGCAGCACCGCGGCGGCCGGGTCAATCTGTGGCTCGGCGACTTCCCAGGCGCGGCGCAGCGCGCTCTCCCCTTCGTCGAGCTCTCCCATCCAGATGGCCCAGAAGGCAACCGCCCCAAGCGCGGGCGCGAGTATCGGCCGATCATCCAAACCATGACGCTCGGCCAGGGCCACGGCCTGACGGCCCCGTTCGCGCGCGCTCGCGAGCGAGACGAGCGTTGTCGGGAAAACTTGGTGAGCACGACACCCGACCTCGAGGTAGGGTCGGCCGATCGCCTGAGCGAGCGCGGCGCCCTCGGAAAGGTGCCGATCGGCATCGTCGAATCGCCGAGACCAGGTCTCGACGATCCCGAGATTCAGCAGCGCGACCCCCCGCAGCTCGCTGCTCATCGCAATCTGTTCGTTCGATCCGTCTGAGATCGAGGCATCAAGCAGATCCACTTGCTCGATTACTTCGGTGAAGTGACCGCTACGCCGCGCTAGCGCCAACCGTAGAGACGCGATCGCGACCGCGAGACGCCGGCGCCGAGCAGGCGGCGCGCTCTCCACGTGAGACTCAGCCAGCGCCAACTGAGCAGCCGCGTCCTCCAACCGTCCCTGATTCAGCTCAGCCGCCGCGTGAGCCAACGCCAGATCAGGATGATCGGCTGACGCACCCTCCGGAAACGCCCGCAGCACCGCGTCGATGGTTCCGGCTTGGCCATCCAGCACCCATCTGAACGAATGGTCCGCGACCAACCGCGCCGCGTCGGGCCAGTCCCCGGCCGCGAGCGTGTGCCGCACCGCCTCAACGACGTCGCCATGGTCGGCAAACCACCCCGCAGCGCGACGGTGCAGATCAGGAACCTCCTCGGCCAACGTCCGCCGAAGCTCGAGGCGAAGAAAATCCGCCAACAGCTGGTGATAACGAAACCAAGTCCGCTCCACGTCCAACGACACCACGAACGCATTCGCATCCTCAAGCTCCAACAACATCCGCTCCGAACCCGAACAACCCGACAACAAACCCGCCAACTCACCATTCACCCGATCCACCAACGACGTCCGCAACAACATCCCCTGAACCTCAACCGGCTGACGCTCCAACATCTCAGCCATCAAATACTCCCCAACCGCCCGATCAGTGCCCGAGAACTCAGCCACGAACCGCTCCGGATCCCCATGAGCACTAAGCGAAATCACCGCCAACCGCAACCCCGCCGCCCAACCCTCCGTCCGCCCGCACAACGCCGCCGCCCCCCCATCAGACAAAACCACCCCCGACGCAGCCAACAACGCACGCGTCTCGCCCTCGCTAAACCGCAAATCACCAGCCCGAATCTCCGCCACCTCACCAGCAAGCCTAAGCCGATGCAACCTAATCGGCAGATCCCGACGAGACGACAACACCACCCGCACAGACCCCGGAAGCACCCCCAGAAAACGCTCCAGCTGCCCAAGCGCCTCGACCGACCTCAACTCATGAAGATCATCAACAATCAGCACCACCGGCTCGCCCAACTCGGCGAGCTCCGACAGGGCTCTGCCCATCAGCGCGTCGGCGTCGAGCGCCGCCATCGCCATTGCTGGCGTCTCGGGATCGAGCGAGGACGTCGGCCCGAGGATCGCGTCCAAGACGGCGCACCAGAAGCGCTGCGCGTCCCGTTGATCGCGCTCGACCGACACCAACGCGACCCGACGAAGGTTGGTCGAGCGTCGAGCCCACAGACGCAACAGCGAGGTCTTCCCACTTCCCGGCGGCGCCGAGACGACCGTCACACGTCTGGTCACGGCGCGATCCAGCATCTGGAGGAGGTCCTCCCGGGCGAGCAGGCCGCGGGCAACCGAAACGTCACGCTGCTGCGCCTGCTCCCCGTTCTCCATCATCGCCATGGGGGTCATGCGCTCCCTGCGGTCGAGTACATCGATCAGGTTAGCGCCGGACGATCAGTTCGCTGGCCTCGCTGCGCAAGGGAAGATCAACCGCCGCGAAGGGGCGGTGGGGTGTCTCGCCGGAGACCCTGGCTTAGGGCTCAGGGCGCAGCTGCCGACCTGCGCATGCAGGCAGACCGGCACCTTCCTCGCGCTATGCGGTGACGCGGTCTGCGCCGGCGAGATGCGCCGAAAGGAGCTGTCCGGCTCTGTCGAGTGCAGCGGCGGCTTCGTCCAGCATGGGGGAATAGGCCTGGAACACGTGGGGGACCCCAGGGGTGATGTCGAGCGTCACCTCGACGTCGGCGGCGGCGGCTCGCCGGGCGAGACGAACCGCGTCGTCGAGAAGAACCTCGTGACTTCCGGCCTGGATGATCAGGGGCGGCAGGCCGGAGAGGTCGGCGAATACGGGACTGATCAGGCCAGCTGCGGCGTCCTGTTCGGCCGTGTAGTCGGCGACCCGGGCTTGGAGGAGTTCCCGGCTGAGCAGCGGGTCGACCTCGCGCTTGCTTTCCATCGTCGCGCCGGCCAAGGTGAGATCGACATACGGTGACATCACGAACGCCGCGGCTGGCAGGGCCAGCCCGTGATCCCGGGCGTTGACCAGGGTGGCGACGACGAGGCCGCCGCCGGCGGACTCTCCCGCGAACGCGATGTCCGAAGGGACGATGCCATTGTCCAGGAGGGCTTCATATGCCGCAAGAGCGTCGTCAACTGCTGCCGGATACGGGTGCTCGGGGGCGAGCCGGTAGTCGACGGAGATGACCTTGGCGTGCGTCCGCCGACCGACCTGCGAAGCCAGGCCCGCGGCGAGGAAGGCGTCCGACATCACGTACACGCCCCCGTGGAAGTACAGAACAACGTGGCGAGGTTCGATTCCGTCGACTGTGATCTCGGCGGTTGGGACGCGGCCCAGTGAGGCCGCGGTCACGGTCACATCGGCGGGCAGCGGCTGTGCCGATATCGCCTCTCGGAGCAGCCGCCGTTGCTCGTTGACATCGCTGTCGACAGGGAAGGCTGACTGTCGCAGGATTGCGTCGAGGGTCTCTCGCTGCTCGGTGCTCACGGAGGATCTCCTTACTCTGGGTTGGGTTGGGTTGGCAGCGCTCAAGGCCCGCTCGCTCGAGCCGATCCGCTGCTGAAATGTCCTGACGGGGCCCGGCCGCGGCCAAGTCTTGCTGCCAGGTAGGTGAGGAGGCATCGCTGGATCACGGCGATCCGGACCGAGCGGAGCAACCCAGGACCGATCTTCCACACACGCGCGCCCTCGCTTCGTGATGACCCGCCGACAATCGCTAAATCACCGGGATCCGGCGATGACAGATCACTCGCGTCGTGGCGACGATCCCGTTTGTCGAGTTATCGACCCGTGGAGCCCACCCGTTTTCTACTCCTTGATTACGCGCTCGAGTGATGGCTGATTCGGCCGTCCACGTCGAGGGTGCGGTCAAACGCTTTGGGGCGACAGAGGCACTTGCTGGGGTCGACCTGGATGTCGAGGAAGCCACCGTCTTTGGGCTGCTCGGGCCGAACGGCGCAGGGAAGACGACCCTGGTCAGGGTACTGGCCACGCTGCTCGCTCCGGACGAGGGGAGAGCCGAGATCTTTGGCCGCGACGTCGTCCGCGACGCCGCGGGCGTGCGAGAGCTCGTCGCGCTGACCGGCCAATTCGCGGCGGTCGACGAGATCCTGACCGGCCGGGAGAACCTCCAGATGTTCGGACGACTGTTCGACCTCTCGGCTGGGGATGCTCGCCGGCGGGCAAACGAGCTGCTCGAGCGCTTTGGCCTTGCTGACGCCGCTGACCGCCCCGCCCACACGTACTCCGGCGGGATGCGGCGACGTCTTGACCTCGCATCGAGCCTGCTCACGCGCCCGCGGGTGCTGTTCTTGGACGAGCCGACGACTGGCCTCGATCCGCGCAGCCGCAACGAGATCTGGTCGGTCGTGCGCGAGCTTGTGCGTGAGGGGACGACGCTGCTGCTCACCACTCAGTATCTCGAGGAGGCGGATCAGCTCGCCGAGCAGATCGCGGTGATCGACCACGGTCGGGTGATCGCTCAGGGCACCGGGAGCGAGCTCAAGGATCGCGTCGGCGGGCAGATCCTGGAGGTCGAGCTGGTGAGCGCCGCGGAAAGGGACCGTGCGCAGGCCGCGCTGGTCGGGATAGGTTGCGGTGAGCCGGAGCCTGGCGAGCGGCTCGCGCAGTTGACGCTTCCGGCGCCCCGGCATGGCCTCGCGATGATCGAGGACGCGGCCTCGGCGTTGCGCAAGGCGGAAATCGGAGTGAGTGATCTCGGGCTGCGACGGCCGACGCTCGACGACGTGTTCTTGCAGCTGACCGGCGCGTCGCCGAGCGAGAACGGGGCGAGGGGTGAAGTCGCGACCGATGATGGGCGGCCTGATCCAAGGAGCGTGGGCGTTCCTACCGCTCGCGCCCGCGAGACGCTCCGCCCCGCCGAGAGGCGACCGCGGCGACCCCGGCTCTCGCCGCGAAAGCTTCGCGCCGACATCACCGACGCGCGGGTGGTCAGCGTGCGCAACCTGCGCCACTTCGTCCGCCAACCGGATCTGCTGGTCTTCTCGACGATCCAGCCGATCATGTTCGTGTTGCTGTTCACATACGTGTTCGGCGGCGCGATCAGTCACTCACTGCCCCCCGGCGTGAGCTACATCGACTATCTGCTGCCCGGCATCCTCGTCCAGTCGGTGACGTTCCGCGCCAGCCAGACCGCAACGGGCCTGTCCGAAGATCTGAAACTCGGCGTGATCGACCGCTTCCGCTCGATGCCAATGGCACGCTCTGCAGTGCTCGTCGGCCGCACCGCGGCCGACGTGGTCCGCAACGTGCTGATCATTCTGCTGATGATCATTGTGGGCTACATCATTGGCTTCCGTTTCCAGGCCGGCTTCGCGCAGGCCCTCGGCTGCATAGCGCTGGTCAGCGCCTTCGGGCTCGCGCTGAGCTGGATCTTTGCCTTCGTAGCCCTTACCGTCCGCAGCGCCGAGGCGGCTCAAACCGCCGGCTTCGTGGTCCTGTTTCCGCTCGTGTTCGCGAGCTCGGTGTTCGTGCCGGTCTCGACCCTGCCGAACTGGCTGCAGGCAATCGCGAAGGTCAGCCCGGTCACCCTTGCCGCGAACGCAGCGCGCTCCCTGGCTCTGGTCCCCGGAACACCGTCCTCCGTCGGCGGCGCAATCGCCTGGGTCGCCGGCCTGCTGGCCGTGTTCATCCCGCTCTCCGTGTGGCGTTACCGGCGCATGACCTGAGGCCGCCCATCAGTTAACTGCCGCCGGCTTGTCAGGACGTCGCGGACCACGCGATCAACCCGGTCCGACAGGTGTAATCGGTTCCGCTCGTGCTGTACGTGATCGTGTCGCTGAACAGCCCCGCGGCCCGCTGCTCTCCGCCGCTGCTGAACCCATGGAAGTGTCCGACGACCGTGTACGTCGACCTGTACGCGTTGCCGTTGCCGGTCCATGAGTTCGTCGAGGTGCGGGCAAACGACCCGTTGCTCTGGATCGGGATCGACGCGACCACCGGCCCGTCGTAGACGGAGCCGCTAGGCGTGCAGTACACGTACTGGTGCTCCGCGGTGAAATTGTCGATCGTCCGACCGCCGGACTCCACGCTGAACGCGACGGACGGATTTCCCGAATAGGAGCTACTGAGCGGAGCGGCGAGACGCTGTGATCCCTGGGTCTCGTAGGTGGCGCTCCAGGCGATGTCCCCGGTTGTGCACAAGTAAGGGGTTCCGCCTGACGAGTACCTGACGGTGTCACTGAACTCGCCGGCGGCGCGCATCGCGCCGTCACTCGCGAAGCCGTGGAAGTGACCGTCGAAGGTGTAGGTTGACGTGATCTTGTCCCCGTACGCGTCGATCAACGAGTTCGTTGCCGTGCCGGCGAACGATCCGTTGCTCCGGATCGGGATCGACGTGAACACCGGCCCGTCGTACTTGTCCCCACCCGGGGTGCACGAAACATACTGGGCCTCGGCGACCACATCCTCGAGTGACTTATGGTCAGGTGAGACGTAGAAACCGACGGAGTCGGATCCTGAGTAGCCGCCCGCGGGCGGCGCGGTAGCCGCCTGCGTTCCCTGTGCATCGTAGGTTGCGGTCCACGCGGTCGCCCCAGTGCTGCACGAGTACGGCTTGCCGTTGTTATACTTGACCGTGTCCTTGAACGTCCCAACCGCGGCGCCAGTCGTGGTGAAGTGTCCGGAGAACGTGTACGTCGCCGTCGCGAGGACGTTATTCACGACGAACTTTCTCGTCGTGCTGCCGCTGAACGAGCCACTCCTAGATATTGAAAGCGACGGTATCACCGGGCCGTCGTAGACGCTGCCTCCCGGCGTGCAGTCGATGTACTGCTGCTCCGCCGTGATGTCCTGCAGCGACTTATGGTCGTAGGAGACGTAGAAGCTGACGGACGCGGAGCCCGAGTAACTACCTGCCCTGGGCGTCAGCGTGGTGGCCGCCTTCTTGGCGAACGTCGCCGTGACGGTGCGAGGCTTGCCCATCTTCAACATGCAGGTTGACTTTGTTCCCGCGCAAGCTCCAGTCCACGTCGAGAAGCTCGAGCCCGAGCTCGCCTCGGCTGTGAGTTCCACCGTCTTGTTCTTCCTGTAGGAGTGCGAGCAGGCCTTGCTGCACGAGAGCCCCGCTGACGTCACCTTCCCTTTCCCGGTTCCACTGAAGTTGATTGTGAGCTTCTCCGTTCGCGCTTTCGCTGACGCGGGCGCGACAACGGGTCCGACCGCAAAGCCAACCGTGGCTCCGACGACCAGACACAGACGGACGATGGACCAGTTCGATCCGGCGACGCGGCAAAGTAGCCCGTGGACCATATCCAGCAGCTCCCTCGTATTCAGTTCGTGCCTGGGCAAGGGACCAGGCAACCCTCGGCGCCCCAACCAACTCTGACGAAAGCTTACCAATGCTCCTTGGTGGAAGCAATAGCCCCGGAGCGCGGCCGCCCGGTACGGGGATCAGCCGGGAGCTTCGTGCGCGTGGCGGTGAAGCGCGTTTGCCGTGCGCGTGAGGATCTCCTCGGATAGCTCCGCGTCGTCGACGGCGCGCGCCATCGACACCGCCCCGACCAGAGCGGAGAGGATCAGGATCGCTTCGTCTCGGTTGGCGTCGGGCTCAGCTCGTCGAATCAGGACAACGAGCCGGTCGATGTACCGTCGTACCTTCCGACCGTAGGCCTGGCGAGCTCGGGAACCGCACCGCGAGACGTCCGCCGAGAGCGCCGCGACCGCGCAACCCACCTGCGGGTTGTCCCGATGAGCCTTACTGACGTAGCCGTCGATGATCTGCGCTAGCGCGGTGTCGGGGTCGACGGTTGCCCCCGTGTCGGTCTGCCGCGACCCGTCGGTCAGCGCCGCGTCGATGGCCTCGTCGATGAGCTCCTCGCGGGAGCCGAAGTGACGGTAAAAGCCGCCATGAGACAGGCCGGCGTCGCGCATAAGCTCACCGACCCTGACGGCGTCGACCCCGTCCCGCCGGATCTGGACCGCGGCGGCCTCAACGATCCGTCGGTGACTGGCTTCCTTCTCGGCCTGCGAGTGACCCATTTTCCCCTTTTCTACGACGTTTGGCCTTGACATTGAGGATGACACACGTCATCCTCAACTTGGATGATGGGCATCATCCTGTTGTCCGCGTCGAGGTCGACCGGAAGGGGCCGACCGCATGTCGGACCTGAACCTCGACGTCCATATCGCGCCGATGTGGTCTGACCGCCCCGCGGCGCCGTCTCCCCAAAACATATGACGCGATCGAGTGATGTCGCATCGATCGCGGTACCGCACGTTGAACCGGTGTCGAGTGCGTCGCGAACACACCTGATCGTCCTGCCCGGCGGCGGTTATGCGCGGCGCGCTCCGCACGAGGCAGACCCAATCGCGGGTTGGCTGGCTAGCCTCGGCTTCTCTGCCAGCGTGTTCCTCTACCCACTGAAGGTGCGCCATCCGGCACCGCTCGTCGCACTCCGCGAAGAGATCGAACGGGTGCGTGCCGGCGGCGCGGAGCGCATCGGGGCGATCGGCTTCTCCGCGGGCGGGCACCTCGCCGGCCTGGCCGCGCTCGCGCCCGGCGGCGAGCCAGGCAACGCGGTGGACTTCGCCGTCCTCGGCTACGCGATCACCTCGATGGAGACCGACACCTACCGGCCCGCACGCGAAATCCTGCTCGGCGAGGACGCCACGCCCGAGCTTCGTCGTTCGACGTCACTGGACGCGCTCGTCACCCCGTCCGCACCGCCGTTCTTCCTCTGGCACACCGCCGAGGACCCGTACGTGCCGCCTGAGCACACCTACCGACTCGCTAAATCCCTCGCCGCGCATGGGGTTCCCCACACAGTCCACGTCTTCGCCCACGGGCCGCACAGTCTCGGCCTCGCTCGCGACAGTGGGGACGCGGCAATGTGGACGACGCTCGCGGCGCGGTGGATCGCCGAGCAGAGCCATGCCGGACCGTCCCCCGCGTTCCAGGGTGCCTGGGCCGATGCGTGATCGGCCGGCGGTCAAGTGGGCGACAAGTTCCTCCCGACAAACACGCGGGCAACTCGAACACGAAAGGAACGCATGAGCGCTAGCGTGACAAGCGGCGGCTACCTCGCGGCCGAAAACAAGAAGGTCGATGCGGCCAACGGGATCACCTACGCCTACCGTGAACTCGGCAGCAGCGACCTCCCCGTCGTCCTCTTCCAGCACTTCCGCGGGAACCTCGAGAACTGGGACCCCACGCTGATCGACCCCCTCGCCGAGCAACGACAGGTCATCACGTTCGACAACACTGGCGTGGGCAGCACCACGGGCCGGACGCCGCACACGATCGCCGAGATGGCGCACGACGCGATCGAGTTCATCGACGCCCTCGAACTCGAACAGGTCGACCTGCTCGGCTTCTCGATCGGGAGCTTCGTCGCGCAGGAGGTCACACTCATCCGCCCCGACCTCACGCGGCGTATCGTCCTCGCGTCCTCAGCGCCTCAAGGCGCGGCCGGCATGCACGGATGGACGAAGGACGTGATCGACCGCGTCGGCCAGCGTCAGGGCTCGCCCGAGGGCTACCTATCCGTCTTCTACGCGCCGTCTGCGACAAGTCAGTCGGCCGGCCAAGAGTCCGTGCGTCGGATCTTCGGCGCCCGCACCGCGGACCGCGACGCTGAGACGAGCTGGCAAACCCGCCAAGCGCAGTACGACGCCGTCTGCTCGTGGGGCATCCCGAACCACGCGCTCCTGGAGCGCGTCACCACGATCGACCGCCCGGTCTTCATCGCCAACGGCGACAGCGACCCGATGATCCTTCCGCGCTACTCCTACCTGCTCGCCGGCCTGATCCCGGGATCGAGATTCAAGATCTACCGGGACGCAGCGCACGGGTTTCTCTTCCAGCACGCGGCCGAGTTCGCCGCCGACGTCGACGCCTTCCTCAACGAGTAGCCAAGCCGGCAGAGCGTCAAGGATGCGAGGGGCGAGTCTCGGTCCAGTCGACATAGAGGTCGCGCTCGGCGAACCGCCACCCGCCGTCGACCTTGACGAATGTGTCACCGTAACGAAGCCACGCGACCATTAGCTTGCGCTCCCCGCCGTCGGTGAACAGGTGGTGGGCGATGCAGTAGCTCTCGCCGGTGGCTCGATCGCCGTCGAGTGCGATCGTGCTCTGGCCGTTGAAGTGCATCGTGGCCTGGTAGCGATTGAGGTCATCGAACACGGGCGTTAGCGCCTCGCGGCCATCGAGCACCTGCGTGGGATGGGAACGCTCGCCATCCATGTAGACCACGAAGTGGGTGTCCTCGGTGAAGAGTGACTTCTGCCCCTCCGCGTCGCGGCGATCGGCGCAGTGCGCGTAGGCGTCGACGAGCTCGCGGATTGCCAGGCGGTCGGCCTGCTCGGTCGGCGTGATCTCGGTGGTAGTCGTCATACGCCTCCTGTTCCTATCCTCGGTGCATTAGCCTGAGACGAACCGGGGAACTCCCCGGATGACGACGAGTATAAGCGGGGAGTTCCCCGCTTGCAACCCCAGCCGGACTTCGCGTGACCGAATCCAGCGAACCCAAGCGAAGTGATGCCCGCCGCAACCGCGACGCGATCCTCGCCGCTGCACTGGAGGCGCTGACAACATCGCCTGACGCGTCCCTGAACGCGATCGCCAAACGTGCGGGTGTCGCCAACGCGACGTTGTACCGACACTTCCCTACCCGGGAAGAGCTCGTGCTCGCCACCTACCAGCAAGAGGTGCAAAGGCTCGTCGACGCGGCCGATTCTCTTCTGCACGAGCAGACGCCAATCGAGGCGCTGCGTAGTTGGGTCAGCCGGCTGGCCTCCTATGCGGTGAGCAAGCACGGACTCGCCGACGCCCTGCGCAAGGCGACCACCCCCGGAAGCGACCTGTCCTCCAGCGACACCTACGGCGCGATCGTCGCAGCACTCGACCGCCTGCTCCAGGCGAACATCGCCGCCGGCACCCTCCGGCCCGGCCTCAACGCCGACGACGTGATTCTCGCGCTCGCCGGCCTCTGGCAGCTGGACCCGGCGAGCGATTGGAGAGGTCAGGCAGACCGCATCTACGACATCGTGCTCGCCGGTCTGCGGCCATCCACGTAACCGAAATCACCACTATCAGGCGAGGACACGTCACCTGAAGTGGAGCAATGTTGGGCCAATGCAACCGCCCGACGATTGAATTTACATGATACATCATGTATTTTCGCGACAGGCGGTACATAACGCCGCCTGACATCTCTGTATCCGGCTAACGGACTGGAGGACGACCATGCCCCGTGCCTGCGTCCTAACTGAATTTGGGCCCCCCGACGTTCTTAAGTGGAACGACGTTCCGAAACCGGAACCGTCCGAGGGGCAGATCCGCATCAAGGTTCGTGTGTCCGGCGTTGGCCCCACGGATCTGAAGATCCGCCGTGGCGACCTCAGGGGCATCTTCCCGCTCCCCCAGCCCCCAGTCCTTGGCTTTGAGACCGCCGGGACCGTCGACGCCGTCGGCCGAGAGGTCGATGGCGTAACGGTCGGAGACGAGGTAGCCGCGTGGCTGCCGTCACTTGGCGGGTACGGCGAGTACGCGCTGGCCGCAGCATGGACTCCCAAGCCGCCCAATGTGACCTGGAACGACGCCGGCGCGCTGCCTACGTCCGCCGAGGCCGCGGTGGGGGTGTTACGGCAGCTCGGAGTGTCAGACGGCGGGACCCTCTTGATCCTGGGCGCGGGTGGGTCGGTCGGCATCATCGCCACACAACTCGCGATACGCCAGGGGCTCAAGGTCATAGGAGCCGTGGGCCGGCGAGACGAGGCGCTGATCCGAGAGCTGGGCGCTACGCCGGTCGCGTATGGGGGCCACCTGCTCTCGAACGTCCGCGAGGTCACCGACCGAGTCGATGCGACCTTCGACGCCGCGGGCAAGGGCGGACTCGAAGACGCGATCACGCTCACCGGCGGCGCTGACCGCGTGATCACGCTGGCCGACGAGCGCGCGGCGGAGCTTGGCATTCGGTTTTCAGTCGCCACCCCTGATCGGGCTCCCGACGGCGTCGATATCGGCATGCGGTTGCTCGCCTCCGGCGAGCTGCGACTGCGATCCCAGCAGGCTCTGCCGATGTCGGCAGCGGCCGAAGCCCACCGGCTCCTCGAGAACGGACACGCTGACCGCAAGCTGCTCCTCACCACCGACGCGGAGGTCGCGAAATGACCACGACCGCTTGGGAGGCGCGACCGAACGGGGCGAAGCCGCGCGACTTGGTGGGGAGCCGGCGGCACCGACTGGGGTTCTGGGTAGTGGCGTTTGCGTTTCTGGTGGTCATGGCGTTGGGGACCGTGCCCAGTCCGCTCTACGGCCTTTACCGCGCGCGTGACCACTTCTCACTGTTCATGGTGACCGTCGCGTTCGCTGTGTACGCGGTTGGCGTTATCGTCGCGTTGCTCCTCGCGGGCCACCTGTCCGATCTGTATGGGCGCCGGCGTCTGTTGCTCCCGGCGGTGTGCATCTCGATCATCAGTGCGATCGTTTTTCTCGCCTGGAAGAGCCTCCCCGGGCTGCTCGCGGCCCGGTTCATCAGCGGAATCTCGATCGGGATCGTCGCGTCGACCGCGACCGCGTACCTGGCAGAGCTGCACGCCATTGGTCGGCCGCGTGCGACGGCGCAAAAGGCCCAGCTCACGGCGTCAGCCGTCAACGTGGGAGGGCTTGCCGTGGGTGCGCTGGTAGCGGGGCTCCTCGCCGAGTGGGTCGCGCACCCGCTGACCGTGCCCTACCTCGTGTTCCTGACGGCGCTGATGCTCGGCGCGGTCGGTGTCGCGCTGATACCGGAGACGCGAGAGGCCTCGACGCCACGTCCGCGCTATCGCCCGCAGCGGTTGTCGATACCGCCGTCCGAGAGGGGCCGGTACTTCGCCGCGGCTCTGAGCACGTTCGTGGCCTTCGCCGCCAACGGTCTGTTCGCCGGACTTGCGGGGCTGTTCTTAGCCGTCACACTGCACCATCCGTCCCTGGCGCTCGCGGGCGGCGTCGTGGCCGCCATGTTCGGGGCGGCCGTGGCCGCGCAATTCCTGACCGTAGGTTGGTCGGTAACCCGTGACCTGCAGGCTGGGATGGCCGCGATGGCCATCGGAGTCGGACTCGCGGTGCTGGCGGTATGGCTGCACTCCCCGTCGCTCGCGTTGTTCACAGCCGGAGGCGTCACAATCGGCGGCGGGTCAGGCGCGATCTTCAAGGGCGCGGTCGGAACGGTGATGAGCATCTCCCCGCCTGGCCGAATCGCCGAATCGCTGACCGGAGTGTTTCTCGCCGCGTACGTGGGTATCTCGCTGCCCGTCGTGGGCGCAGGGATAATGCTCGCCCGACACGTCACCCCAAGGGTCACGATCCTCACCTTCGGGATCGCCGTCACGGTCGGCATCGTCGCATCCGCGGTCAAGCTCCTGCGCCGCCCCAGCAGGCACGGTGCGCTGGAGCCTCAACGAACGCAAAACAACTGAGGAGGCGGAACACAAGTGTCCGACAACCCAAACGAGATCACCATCGAGAACTCGGTCCTCATCCTCATCGACCACCAGCCGTGGTCGCGTTCTCAGTCAAATCGATCGACGCGGGACTGCTCGTCAACAATCTCGCAGGCCTCGCGACCAGCGCAAAGGCCGTCGACGTTCCCACCATCCTCACCACCGTCGGCGCGCAGGGCGGCATCCTCAAAGACCCCCCGATCAAGGGCCTGGCCGACGCCGTCCCGGACGTCACACCGATCGACCGAGCGTCGACAAACGCCTGGGAGGACATCCGCGGAGCCGTTCAAGCGACCGGTCGCCGGACGCTACTGATCGCCGGCCTGTCGACCGAGGTCTGCCTGGCCCGCGATCTCAGCGATTGCCGACGGATACCGGGTGTTTTCTTCGTCAGCGACTGCTCCGGCGGAATGAGCGTCGAGGCCCACGAAGACGCCAAACTGCGACTCGTCCAAGCCGGCGCCACGCCCATCAAATGGATGGCGGTCATCTGCGAATGGACTCCCGACTACACGACCGATGTGCGCCAGCGCGTCAATCCGTCAGTCATGGGGCACGGCTCGATGGCCGGCCTCGCCGTCGAATACCTCGTCGCGCAGACCGAACTGCTCGCCCACGCGGGCTAACGAGACGACGAACCCAACCCTCGGACGCGGCCCATGAGACCAGCCAGCACGCCAAGATGCCCGGCGCGCTCGTGGGCGCGAGCGCCCGGCCGATTCTTAGGACTCGTCAGCGGGAGCAGGAAGCGTTCCGCGGTCGAGGATGTTGTCGTAGACGCGCTCGAGCCCGACCGTAAGGGGCTCGAGCAGCTCCTCCGGCAGACCGTCGAAGAACAGCCGTCGCACGAGATCGATGTGCCCCGTGGAGGCGTGCGTGATCTCGTCCCACCCCTGATCGGTAATCGTGATCTCCGTCGCGCGACGGTCAGCGGGAGCTTGGCGGGACTCGACGAGCCCCCGCTTCTGAAGGCGCCGGACGTGGTGCGAGACCCTGCTTCGCTCCCAGCCGATCTGGGCGGCCAGCGCCGTGATCTGCATTCGCCCGCCCGGTGCGTACCGCAGAGCGTTCAAGACGTCGTAGTCGGGCAGCGAGAGGTTGCTGTCGGCCTGAAGCTCGCGGTTCATCTCGTAGGTCAGCCGCAGCTGCACCCTCATATAGGCCAGCCACGCTCGCTGCTGCTCATGCGTCAACGTTCTGAAGGCGGGTTCCGGTCGGCTGTTGCTTTTAGGTGACAAGTCACGTATTATGGCTACCGTGTCCGGTAGCGCAACACATCATCCCGTCTTCGGCGGCGTCGTGCACCGGTCCTGCCGAGGGTGCGATGGCTTGGCGTTCCTTGGCGCCTCGAGCACACCGACCCCCCGGCCTCCCGTCAGCGCTCAGAGGGAGCCCGGCACCGAGCCGGTCCAGGTGTGATGACCGACGACGCGCGGATCCGCGAGCTGATGCTGATCAACCTGTTCGCGGTGTTCAACGAGCGCGATCCCGAACGTCGATGGAAGGCGATCGCGGCCAACTACACCGAGGACGTGATCTGGTCAGACCCCGAAACGACATTCCACGGTCGCGAGGCACTAAACGAGCGTGCCCAGCAGCTGCTGCACAACCTGCCCGACTTCGTATTCACCGCGGCCGGGCCGGTCCAGGTACTGCGCGATCTGGGCCACCTGCCTTTCAACCAGGGAGTGCCTGAGCAGCCGCCCGCAGTTAGCGGTTACGACGTGGCGCTGGTGCGGGACGGACGGATCGCGGTGCTCTACACGCTAGTGAACACAGGCGGTTGACGTTCTCCTTTCCGGGGGGCTTCCCGGAAAGCATCGCGCGTGGTGCGAGCGGTTCAGCCGCGGATCAACGCCCCGAGAGCGTCGGGGTCATACAGCGTCTCGGCGTCGACCGGCTCGCCGTCCAAGATGCCGGACGGGGTGCCATCCGGGTCCTGCTCTTGGAATACCGCGTCCATCGCGCGGACCCAGCTCGCATACCGACCCTCTCGCACCGCCGCAACCCAACTGGGTGTGGTCAGTCCGACGCGGCGGCCGAGCTCGAGCAGGTCCTCGGTCGTGAAGCCGCCGCTGTGTTCCGGCGGCTGATTGGCGGACATCGCCCGGCGCAGCTCGTCAAACCCACCGACCTCCGCAGCAGCGGCGAGTGCGTTGGCAGCACGCACCGACTCGACTCCGAGAAAGCACCGAATTCGGTACTCCACGGCAACGGCGCCGGCCGAGACCTCGCGACGCAGCAAATCTCCGCACACCTCCTCGAACTCGCGGCAGTAGGGACACTGCGGGTCCTCAAACAACACGAGCCGACGTCGCGCGCCTTCGCTGCCCACCAGGACACCGCCTTCGGGGGTATGGCCCGAGGGGCCTCCGCTGGCTTGCATGACGAGCATTCTGCCCTGTCTGATGGCGAATCACCGCCTTCGTGACCGCGCGACGCTCGTTTCGCGCCACCGACGAGCGGGCATGGGTCGCGTTCGCTGAGCGTTGTTTCGTGTGGCGTCGACTATGGGGCGGAGACCGTGACTTCGTCGGCCGGTACCCACGCGACCCTGTGGTCGTAGTCGATCTGGTACCACATCTCGCCGTTTTCCAAGCGCCTGAGCTGCGACACGTAAGTCTGCCCGGCTCTGCTGAATCCGTAGGCCGTGTCGGGACAGATCTGGGTGTCGATGACGGTGCCGTCATAGGTCGGATTCCGGTCCGGACCGCTGTATAGCGTGGTCGGATGGGATCCGCCGCGGAATCGCACCAGTGCGCCCCAGCCATCGCGGGTGTCGGAGTCGCGTACCCATCCAACCGTTCCGCTGAAGTTGATCTTGTCGTAGAGGATACCGGCGACTCGCTGTTTGCCGAGCAGCACGAACTCCTCTCCCCACGCTGCCTTGGCGCGAACATCGCTGGCCGAGACTTCCGAGATCACCGGCGATCCGTTGGGCACGATGGCCCAGGGGAAGTTGTCGCAAGAGAAGTCCAGCTGGTTGTAGGACAGCGGGGGATCGCCGAGGGTCGGCGACGGTACGTAGGTCGACGGGTCGCTGGCGCCGCGTACCAGCGTGCCGGGAGCGGGACGCCCGTCCGCATCTGCGTATACGTTCGTGTAGTTGCTTTGGAGCCCCGAGGTCCAGAGGAACAAGTCCCGGACCGAAGCGAGGTTGTCACCCACCGAGATCATGCGGATCCTCGAGGTGCGTTTGGTGAATCGCGCCGGGATCTCTGGTTTGGGAAGCGGCGCGTTGTGTGACCAGCGCTTGTACGCGGCACGAACCAGCGCCATGTAATACGGCCAATCCCAGGACGGCCCCGGATCCCAGTGCTGAGTGTGCGTCTTATCAACGGTGGAGCCGGGGATGTTGTCGTGCCCCAGGATGTGAGCGCGGTCGATCGGGATTCGGTACCTCCACATGACCCATCCGACGAGATCGGCCGAACGCTCGTACAACTGCTGAGTAAAATAGCCCGCGGGAGCGACGGCAAAGCCGACGTGCTCGACCCCAATGGAGGTCTCGTTGAACCACCAGTTGGCCACCTGAAAGACCCAGTTCTTGTCGAGGACAAACTGCGTCACCGCGGGGTCAGACGAGCCGAACTGACCCGAAACGAGGTATTGCACGGCCGAGATCGCATCGGGGGCGGTGAAAGTGTCGACGGTGCCCTGATACGACTCCTCAGTATCGTGGATGATGACTGAATCGATCGGAATGTCGAACGGACGGTTGGCCGTTTGGAAGGTCGTGGCAGGGATGAACTTCGACACGAACGGATAGTCGGCCCGGGCGCCCGATGCGGTGAAACACGCGACGATCAACACCGGCACCAGCGCCATCGACGACCGCAGCGCGACCCACAATCGCCGCGGCCTCGGCTCTTCGGCGACGCTCAGCCCACTCATGCGCATGTCGACCGCCCTTCGGTTAGCCTCCTGTAAATACCGCCGTGACGACTTGTACCTCGACTGGCGCGGGATGTCAAACCGCCCCGCGATCAGTCCGCAAGTTCAAAATCGCCCCCGAAGGGATTGTGTTGGGCGAGCCGCTCAGCAACGCTAGCCACTAACGCGCGGGTGTCGTCGGCACGGCGAGAGATCCCGATAGCGGTTCGGACGTGGTCGGGTAGTTGACGGGCGACCACCCCGGGCATTGCGTAGGTATCGGCAAGAAACGCGGGCACGACCGCGATCGAAGTTCCGGCGAGGATGTTGGGGCAGGCCTCCTCGACGGTTGTCTGCTCGGGCTCAGACGATAGGCCCACGCGGTCTTGATCGATGTCGGCGACGGTGTCCCGAGTGAGCTCTCGCGCCCAGGGCCCCACGACTTTGAGGCCGGCGATCTGTTCCGTGCTGCCGACCTGATCGCCCGCGTGCCCGTGCTCGGTGGAGATCAACGCAACTAGGGGCACCCGTACCGCCGTCGTCGCCACGACGTCGGCAGCGCGCAGTTCCGGACACGCGAGACCGATGTCAACCATGCCGGCGACGAGACCTTCGATCAGGGTGCTGGCCGGCATCGACTTCATGCTGATCTCCACCGAGTCATCTTCACCGCGCAGCAGGCACACCAGCTGGCTGGCGATCGACATTAGCCCGCTCGTGAACGCGATCAGGAGCTGGTTGCGCCGCTCCGCGACCAGCCGGGCGGCGGCGGCTTCCGCCGCGTCCGCGGCCGCGACGACCGTCCGTGCGTGACCAACGAACGCTTCACCGGGCCCGGTCAGCTCGATCCCGCGCGGCAAACGATCGAACATCCGCACCCCGAGGCGAAGCTCGAGGTTGTGCATCGCCTGAGACAGAGCCGGCTGCGTCAGATGCAGACGCGCCGCGGCGCGGGTCATGTTGTGCTCCTCGGACAGGACCACGAGGTAGCGAAGCTGCCGTAGCTCCAAACCGAACGGCGGTGCCGGCCGTGGACAGACGGCGGGCAGCTCTTGAGGACGGCTCCAACCATCTGGACGCGCGGGAGCGCGCACTGTACGGGCACGCATCAGGGATGACCTGCCGAAGCCAATCGCTCAGCGGTGATAGTGATGTAGTGGCGAAACATGCTGCCTCCCGGGCAGACGGTGGTGATCCTCTGGGAGGATCGGGAACGGCGCCAACCGAGTGCCAACGGTGCGCTAACAGCCACCACCCGGCGGGCGTAGAGTCCGCTACGCGCGACTAAGGGGCGCGAATGGCCTACATGGACAACGACAGTGGCTTTCGGGTTGAGGTGCTCGGTCCGGTTGAGGCGTGGGTGGATGGTCGACGGGTCGCACTCGGTGGGCGTCGACCTCGGGCGTTGCTGGCGCTGCTGGCGTTGATGCCTGGCCGGGTGGTGAGCATCGAGCGGTTGATCGATGAGCTGTGGGGGGAGGATCCTCCAGCGCGCGCTCATGCCAGCCTGCAGATGCACGTATCGCGGCCGCGCAAGGCGCTGCGGGAGGCGGGAGGCGGGAGGGCAACTGGTCAGGCGGGCGGGTGGCTATGTCCTGGAGCTGGGCGCCGGCGCGCGCGATGTCGACCGTTGGGAGACGGCGCTGGGCCGGGCGCGGCGTGCCCGCGCGGCCGGTCAGTTCGCGGCGTCGCGGTTGGCGATCGAGGAGGCGCTGGATGTCTGGCGCGGGACGCCGTTTGGTGGAGCGAGCGCGCACGAGCTGCTCGAGGGCGAGCGGGCGCGCTTGGACAAGGAGCGTCTCGCCGCGACAATCGAGGGGATCGAGCTCGACCTGGGGCTGGGCCGCCACGGTGACTTGCTGGGCCAGCTGGAGGCGCTGGTCGTCGCGCATCCTTTCAAGGAACGGCTAGGGGAGCTGCAGATGCTGGCGTTGTATCGCTCGGAACGACAGGCCGATGCGCTGGCGGTTTTCCACGCGGCCCGACGGTTTGGGGAGGAGCTCGGCATTGAGCCGGGGCCGCCGCTGCGCGAGTTGCACGAGGACATCCTGCGTCACGCGGACGCGCTCGGCGCTGAGCCCGCGCTGGCGCCGACCGGTGCGGCTCGCGAGCGCAGGTTGCCGGTAGCGCCCAACCGTACGATCGGCCGCGAGGGTGATATCGCTGCGATCCGAGGACGTCTGCACAGCGGTCGTGTTCGGCTGCTGACGCTCACCGGCCCGGGTGGGGTGGGCAAGACCCGGCTCGCTGTGGAGGCAGGCCGGGCCGCCGAGCAGGGGTTCGCGGACGGCGTGTGCTTCGTGTCGCTTGCTGACCTGCAGCGGCCCGAGGATGTCCCCGCGACAATCGTCACGGCGCTGGGGATGATCGTCCTTGCCGGTGAGTCGCCGGTCGACGCGCTCGAGCGCTTTCTCGCCGCCAAGCAGCTACTGCTCGTTGTCGACAATTTCGAGCATGTGCTGTCCGCGGCACCCGTCCTCGCCGGGGTGCTGGAGCTATGTCCGGCGCTCGCCGTCCTGGCCACGAGTCGGGAGCCGCTCTCGCTTCGCGCCGAGGAGCGCTACGTCGTAAAGCCGCTCGCGGTGCCAGACGTCGGGGTGCTCGACGATCCACGGGCATTGGCGGACGTCGACTCGGTCACGATGTTCTGCGAGCGCGCGCGAGCGCACGATCCCGACTTCGACCTCGCGGCCGCCGACCCCGCCGTTATCGCCGAGATCTGCCGCCGGCTGGACGGGCTACCGCTGGCCATCGAGCTCGCGGCTGCCCGCTGCGGAATGCTCTCCGCCAGAGAAATCGCCGATCGCCTCGAGGTAGCGCTGAGCGCGCTCGGAGGCGGCCCCCGCGATGCGCCGGCACGCCAGCAGACATTGCGTGCCACGATCGACTGGAGCCACAACCTGCTCGATGCCCCGGCGAAGGACTGCTTCGCGAGCTTCGCTGCATTCGCCGGCGGTGCGACGATCGATGCGGCCGAGACCGTGACGCTCGCCGGCCTCGACACGCTCCAGCAACTGGTCGCCAAAAGCCTGCTCGTACGCCGCGAGATGGCACACGCGCCGACCCGACTGCACATGCTCGAGACGATCCGCGCGTACGCCACCGAGCGGTTTACGCTGGGCCTTGACAACGAGGCAGTCCGCGCCCTCCACTACCGCTTCTACGTCGAGCTGGCCGAGCGCCACGGAGCCGACCGGGCGCTGTTCGGCGAGGGCGGCCGAGAACACGTCGCGCGTCTAGACGCGGAAATCGACAACCTTCACGGGGCGCTTGGCTGGGCGATCGGACAAGCCGACGCGGAGCGAGCGCTGGTGATGACGGCTGCGCTCGGCTCCTATTGGGTCATGGGAAACCGCTACGCCGACGCCGTGGACTGGATCGACAAAGCCTTGAACTTGCCGGGCGGTGACGCCCATCCAGCCCTGCACGTCCGCGGTCTCGGCACGAAGGCCAGGTGTCTGTGGGCGGCCGGGCGCGGCAGCGAGCGACCCGGAGTCCTGGCCAAGGCGGATGCGATCGCCCGACGGCTCGGCGAGCCCGTGATCCTCTCCCAAACGCTTCAGCTACGCGTCGCCCATGAGCTCGACAACGATCGGCTCGATGTCGCGGACGCGCTCGCCGACGAAGCGCTGCACTGGGCGCAAGCCGCCGGCGACGAGTGGGAAATCGCCGAAGCATCTAGCGAGAAGGCAATTTCAGCATCGAATATCGCCGATTTGCGCGAGCGCGTCGACACCGCTGCCCGCCTCCTCGACGACGTCGGCAACCCGCATCAACTCGCGCGGCTGCTCAACGACGCGGCCTACGGCGCACTCTGCCTCGGCGGTGCGCAAGACGCAGCGGATCTTGCTGCGCGCGCCACACCGATCGCACGGAGGCTCGGCAGCCGGTTCGACCAGATGATCAACAACGGCAACGTCGGTCTCGCGGCGCTGCTGACCGGTCAGATCGAGGCCGCGTCGCTGGCATTCCGCGAGGAACTCAGGCTATGCCGAGAAATGGTCGTTCGGCCCATTGTGTTCGAAGGACTTCGTGGCCTGGCCGCCATCGCCGCGGCGCAAGGCGACACGAACCGCGTCGCCACACTCGTCGGCGCCGCCGCCGCGCACCGCTACGACGCCCCCCAGGATCCAGTCGAGGCCAGGCTCGACGAGACGTTCTTCGAGCCCGCCCGCACACAGCTTGGGACCGACAAAAGGAACGGCGCCGCACGCGACGGCGGCGCGTTCAGTTTCGAGGACGCGATCGCCTACGCCCTCGATGAACCGCTGGCTGCGATCAAACCCCGGGGCGATCCTCTTCCGGCCCAGCGTCGCTGACCCTCTCGCAAGCGCCAGCGAGTGCGGCGAGTCCAACGAGCTGTTCGGTATGAAGGAGGTTCAGGCCGTTACCGCGCCACCGACCCGCTGGAAGCCGCCGGTGACCCACTGGACGATGAGACGGCCGTACTCATCGGACGCCTGCTCCCACGCGAAGTGGCCGGCATCCAGCGGGTGGATCTCGCTGTTGGGTAGCAGGTCGGCGAGGTACTGGTTGTTGGACCAGGGCACCAGGTCGTCCTCGCGTCCGGCGATGATCTGAGCTGGGGTGGTGATGGAGGGCAACAGCCCACGCAGCACTGGGTTCTGCTCGGGGTAGTGACGGACAAAGCGAGCGGACTCGGCAAAGCGCCCCAGGTCATACGCGCTGACGTAGTCCTCATGGACGTCGGGCTCGCTCTCGACCGCCGCCCCGGGCTCGACGGCGAACCCAATGTTGGTTCGGGCGTCCAGCTGCCGGACGACTTCGAGGCTCGGGGCCTCGATGACATCCTTGAGCGCGCCGCCGGCATCGATCGGAACCCGGACCGCACCTCCACCGATGGTCAAGCTCGTGACACGGCCTGGAGCGTTGGCCGCCAAGAACAACGCAGCGGCGGTGCCCACGTCCGGACCAACAACGTGCGGCGCGCCCAGGCCCCACTCCTCGATGAGGCGCGCAAGGAACGTGGCCATCGCATCCGGCGCGATCAGCTCCGGGCGACCGTCGGAGTGGCCGAAGCCAGGCAGGTCGATCGCGACCACGCGCGCCGCCGCTGACACCCGGTCCCAGATCCGTCGGAACGCCCAGAGGCTCTCCGGCCATGGGCTCAACATCAACACGGTCGCCGTTGAGGAATCCGCCTTGTTGTCGGCAAACCGAATCCGCACCCCGTCGCACACTCGAAAGAGGGGAGCGATGGGCGAATACTCTGCTGCATTCATCGTCGTGGCCTCCACGTCGCTTTCGTCGTCACCGCGCGGTCCTCTCGGGTGCTGAACCGGTATGGCCAGAGCAGGCGATGACGACTGTCATCGGTAGGTGACGGACCATAGCAAACTGCGATGACGACCGTCATCGCGCCCAAATACACTGTCCGCATGAGCGCCCGGCAAGAGACCTCGCGGACGACGGGAAGCGACAAGCAGCAGCCAGCCCGTGACCGCATCGTACGCAGCGCGGCCGAGCTGGTTCGCGAGCGCGGTGTCCACGGCGTTGGGCTTCGCCAGATCGTCGCCCATGCCAACGGCCCTCGGGGGTCCCTCCAGCGTTACTTCCCGGGCGGGAAGACGCAGCTCATCATCGAGGCCCTCAACCTGGCCGGCGCCGAGGTGCTCGACGCCACCGAGTCAGGGCTCCTTAAGGCCGTCACGCTGGCCGATGCGATCGACGCAATTTTCGCCCCTTGGCGCCGAGTGCTAGTGGAGAGCAATTTCACGATGGGATGCCCCATCGCCGCGACCGTCATAGATGCCTCCGGAGACGACCAGCTACGGCAACACTCTCGTGCTCTCCTAGATCAGTGGCGTGACTCGGTGCACGCCGCCTTGGTCAAGTTCGGCTCCCCGCGGTCAACCGCAAAGGACGACGCCTCCGTACTGCTCGCAGCGCTCGAGGGCGCCGTCATCGTGAGCCAGGCAAACCAAAGCACCCAGCCACTCGACACGGTGCAGCGCTTCTTCGCCGTAACGCTCACGCAGGCCGCAGACAACCCGTTAGTGGGAAGGCGTGGTGAAGCCGGTCAGTAGCCCGGCGAGGATGGCGGTGAGCCGCGGGCCGACGTCGACCACGGCGTGGGCGAGCTCCGGGTCGGTGCGGTAGAGCTCGCGCAGATTTGTACCGGGAGCAGCCATCTGCCAGAGCGCTCCGGCCATGCTCGTGGCGGTGGCAACCACATCGGCGGCCTGATCGGCGGTCAGCGGCAGCAGCCGGCACAGCGAGGCGCCAACCGCGGCCGCCTCGGCCAGCGCGATCAGCTTGAACGCGCGCACGGCCGCGAGCGATACGTTGCGCTCGAGGCTGAGCGGGGTGTGCGCGAGCAGGTCGCAGAACAGCGGCCGAGCGACCAGCGAGCCGGCCAAAGCCTCGGCGACGGGCGGAACCCGTTCAGGGGCCGAGCCGGGATCGTCCGCCAAGGCCGGCAACCGGTCGAGGTCGTGTCGTACCGCCTGCGACCACTCGCGCCAGCCCTCGCCGGTGAGCACCAGGAAGATCTGCTCGCGCGTCTCGAAGTAGCGCAGCATCGCGGACTTGTGCATGCCGACCGCGCCGGCGATGTCGGTGAGCGTGATCGACCGGACGCCGCGTTCCGTGGCCATCGCGCCGGCGGCGTCGAGGATCGCTCGCTCGCGGGCGTGCTTCGCCTGCGGGCTTCGCGCGCGCTGGAACTCGTCTCTCGCAGCCACGCCCACACAATAACAAAACTAGGTTGCGTAAATAACGCACCTGTGTTTTACTAAGTGCATGACACAGCACACATGGCTCATCACCGGTTCTTCTCGCGGCTTCGGTCGCGCCCTCACCCTCGCCGCCCTGGAAGCAGGCGACCAGGTCGTGGCCACCGCGCGTACGCCCGCCCAGCTCGACGACTTGGTCGAGCGCTACCGCGACCGGATCCTTGCGGTCGCGCTCGATGTGACTGATTCCGCTGCAGCGGCGTCCGCGTTCGAGGCCGCCGTGGGGCGGTTCGGAAGAGTGGACGTCGTCGTCAACAACGCCGGCTATGCAAACGTCGCCCCCGTGGAGACGGCGCCCGAGGAGGACTTCCGCCGCCAGTTTGAGACGAACTTCTGGGGCGTCTACAACGTCTCCAAGGCAGCTCTGCCCGTACTTAAGGCGCAAGGGGGCGGCTCGATTGTGCAGTTCTCCTCGGTTGGCGGGCGCGTCGGCGGCACCGCTGGGCTGGGCTCCTACCAGGCGGCGAAGTTCGCCGTTGACGGACTGACCCGGGTACTCGCCACCGAGACTGGGCAGCTCGGCATTCGCTACATCGTCATCGAGCCCGGCGGATTCGACACCGATTGGGCGGGCGCGTCCATGGAGATCCAGGACGTCCCAAAGGAGTACGAGGCGACCGTCGGCCAGTTTGCCTCGCACGTGAGCAGCGGGCGCACGAGCGCCGGCGACCCGAAGCGGGCCGGCGAGATCATCGTCCGCGTCATCAAGCAGGCGCGCCTGCCCGGCCACCTGCTGCTGGGGGCGGGCGCGGCACAGATGGCGATCGACTATTCGGGCGGCCAGATCGCGGAGGCGACCGCGTGGCAAGACGTCTCCGCCTCAGCCGACTTCGGCGCCCCGTACCCGGTCGAGCTGCCCGCGGCGTGGTAATGCCCGGCGACCCGAAAAGGAGTCAGAGGATGGCGGAGTCGTCGTGGCCCGGGTCAGCTCATCCGTCTCGCCGTGACCAGGGCACGATGCCCAATTCAGGTCGAGGCGGGCCTTCCAGCATGGCGAGGTACTCGAGCAGGTGACCGTCTGGGTCGCGGAAGTAGACCGCGGCCGCTGGCATCCAGCCGATCACGCTCGGCTCGTCGGCCGGCTCGGCAAAGAACGAGAGAGGCTGGATGCCCTGCGCGGCCAGGTGCTCGGGAGCGGACAGGACGTCAGCGAGCGACATCTGAAACGCGATGTGTAGCTGCATGCCCATCGGGGCGGAACCGATCGACCACAGGCCGAGCATGGCTTGTCCAGGCTCGCCGATCCAGTGAAACGCAGCACCTCGCTCGGGTACCTCGAGCGCGACCGGGAGCCCCACTACTTCGCGGTAGAAGGTCACCGAACGTTCCAGGTCGGTGACCGTCAAATGCGTCTCAAACAGCCCAAGTACATGCATCTCGGCGCCAAGCATCGCATGCGGCGACGGTCGGGCGCGGCCGCGCGGGGCGCTTGCCCGCCGGAGAATTCCGGCCTGCGCCGAACTTCGCCACTCTTGTTCATGCGGCCCCCTGGACAAAAGTGGCTAGGTTCGCGGCACTGGCGCGAGCCCCACGAGTTCAATCGTACTGTCGGATCGAGTCCGATGCCGGAAAGCGAACTGGATGCGCCCGCCGAGGTGGCTTGTGGCGGACCTGTGGGAGGTGTGATCGGTTGTTGGGCGGGTAGCACGTCGGTCGTCGTCAACCAAGCCGCGGGGTTGGCTTCTGCGGGGCGTAAGGCGCAGTCGCTGTTGACGGCGCTCGGGCGGCTCGGCTGCCGCCGCCGCGCCGCGCTGGTTGGCAAGGAGGTCGGGGCGCTGGAGCGCCCGACCTCCAAGCAGGAGGGGAGTGGCGGTCGGATACGGAGTGCCGGACTCGGTCCGTGGGTCGGAGGGATTGTTGGCCTCGCTCACCTGAGGCTTTGTGGCCGGTCGCTATTCCGGATCGCGTGTCGGCGTTCAGCCGGCTCGAGGCTGGTAGCTGAGGTGTCCTCGACTGACTGAGTGACCCGTAAGGAGATTGTCGCGGCGCGTTGGACGAACTTTCCCGTTTAGGTTCAGAAGCTCGCTGCACCCACCGGGTGCGAACGTTGGCAACTTCGTGTGTCACGAACGCTGAAGGAGGGCCCGTGTAGAGGAGTGCTTTTATAGGCGGTGCTGTGCGAGAGATGGAGGCTTGTTGGCCCTCCAGCGTCGGCCTTGCGGGGGTTGGCGCTAAACCGCCCTGGTGCTGCGTTGGCTGAAGACCGTCGTGGTGAGCGTCCAGGGAAAAGGCTCGGCTTGATCGGGTCAGGTGGGGACCAGGAAGACGTTCCAGAAAGCGCTCATGTCCAGGGTTTGGTTCTTGGGGGTGGGTGTGCGCTGTTGAGGCGTCGTTACCAAGTTAGGTGGCATCGAAACCGGGGGGCTTGAAGTTCTCCTCGGGATGAGCCTGGCGGGTGCCCGTGTTCCTGGCTGGGTGGTGTCCGGCGTAGAGGCGGCGTGAGCCTGGTCTGCGGCTCTTGCGCGGAACGTGAGAAGGCGAGCGTCGAAAGTGGCCGTCCGGGCCTGCGGGTCAGTACGACGGGCGGCGAGAGGGAGCGTGCCGACGGCGGAAACCGGAAGGCATTGAGTACCGGTGGCGGCGTTCGCTGGCGGACCGGCTCGTAGTAGTGGTGAAGCTTCTGCTTTCTGGGGTGGGGGTGGAGCGAAGGGGCCGGCTCACCGGGAGTGTTTGGTGTCGATCAACCGGGGCCCGGAAGGGGTCTGGGAGGAGTCGAGTGATGAACAAACCAAAGCCCAAGGACAAGTCGTTTGTGATTCCCAAGTCGTTGGTGTGGGAGGCGTGGCGGCGGGTCAAGGCGAACAAGGGCGCGCCGGGTGTGGACGGGCAGGCGCTGGAGGAGTTCGAGGCCGACCTGAAGGGCAACCTTTACAAGGTTTGGAATCGGATGAGTTCGGGGTCCTACTTTCCGCCGCCGGTGCGGGCGGTCGAGATCCCCAAGCCGCACGGGAATGGGGTCCGGGTGCTCGGGGTGCCGACGATCGCGGACAGGGTCGCGCAGACGGTGGTGGCGATGTTTCTGGAGCCGTTGGTGGAACCGAGGTTCCACCAGGATTCCTATGGCTATCGCCCGAACAAGTCGGCCCATGACGCGCTCGCGACATGCCGGGCGCGGTGCTGGGAGTACGACTGGGCGATCGATCTCGACGTCCAGAAGTTCTTCGACGAAGTGCCGTGGGAGCTCATGACCCGAGCGGTGCAGGCGGTGAGCGACTGCCGCTGGGTGCTGCTGTACGTCGGGCGGTGGCTTAGAGCCCCGCTACAGCAGCCCGATGGCACCCTGATTGAGCGAGATAAGGGCACTGCGCAAGGGTCGGCGGTCTCGCCGGTCCTCGCGAACCTGTTCCTGCACTACGCGTTCGATTCCTGGATGGTCCGGGAGTTCCCGGACTGCCCGTTCGAGCGCTACGCCGACGACGCGATCGTGCACTGCAGGACGCGCTCGCAGGCCGAACACGTGCTGGGCCGGATCGCGGCGCGGATGGCAGAGGTCGGGCTGCGGCTCAACCCCGACAAGACGAGGATCGTCTACTGCAAGGACAGCAACCGCCAAGGCGGGCACGGACAGACCTCGTTTACCTTCCTCGGCTACACCTTCCGACCCCGGGAGGCGCGCACCAAGACCGGGAAGAACTTCACCGGATTCTTGCCTGCGATCAGTACCGAGGCGCTCAAAGCCAAAAGCGTCCGGCTCCGCGAGCTGCGGATCCACCGACGCACCGACCTGTCGCTGGACGACCTCGCGAGATGGCTGAACCCCATCATCGCGGGGTGGATGAACTACTACGGCCGCTACTACCGAACGGCCCTGTATCCCCTCCTGCGGCGCGTCAGTCTCTACCTGAGGCGCTGGGCCGGGAAAAAGTACAAACGACTGCGGCCCTACAAGCGGTTCAAACGGTGGTGGACCGGCCTGCTCGCACGCGAGCCCGGCCTGTTCGCCCACTGGCAATGGGTCCGCGCGTGCTGAACGGCTGGTGAGAAGAGCCCGGTGACGGGAGACTGTCACGCCGGGATCCGTGGGAGCCGGGGGCTGAAACGCCCCCGGCCACCCGACCCGTCGGGGGTGAACAAGAGTGGCGGAGTTGGCGTAGAACGGCCTGGCTGGTCGCCTCGACCCGAAGGATGGCAATTTTCCGCTTCGGGGTGGCGGAAAGTTGCCAAACTTCGCGCCTGGCGGCGGGGCAGACGCATGCCTGCGCATGAAAGCGACGAAATACGTCGTTAACTCGCGCAGCCTCCCCCGGCAGCGCGGAAATTGGAGAATTGCCCGCGTTGCGGCCGCGGCTGTGCGTCTCGTGCCCGGAGGTCGGGGCGCTCGAGCGCCCCGACCTCCTGGCCAAACAGCGCGACGAGGCGCCGGCAGCGAAGTCGCCCGACTGCCCGTCAACCGCGACGGCGCCTTGCGCCCCGCGGAAGCCAACCGGGGCGGCTTGGCTGACGACGACTGACGCGCTACCACCCGCCCGACAACCGCGCACGCTTCCCAAGGTCCGACACAACAGCCAGGGTGCCCAGGCCCCCTGCCCTGCCCCCGCGGGAGCGGACTTCCTTGGGCGGCGAAATAGTGGGGTAGCGGTGGGGGGGTCCCCCCGATGTGCGGGGAACCGCGCGGGGGCAAGATGGTGGCATGGAAGAAACGACACGATCAACCGGCCAGAGAGGGCCGAGGGGGATCGAGAACAGGAGACCAGCCATGAACTGTCGACGCGTGAAGAATTCGCTGCTTGCCCTTGCCGCCGCGAGCGCGGCTCTGGTGCCGGCGGCGCCGGCGATCGCCGCCCCGTCCGCTCCCCAGCGACCGGTCGGGCTCACGTCCGACGTGCGGCCGGCGGACCATACCACGTGGGTGACCACGCCAAGGTTCGACATCAAGGACTCGAGCCCGGTTTGGGTCGCGAAGGTGTACTGCAATCGCGACACGCCGGCCGGCGACCAGGTCCTATATCCGTTCACGGTCCACGAGGGCAGCGGCTATACGTGGGCGTGGCGCAATATCAGCACGCCGGGCGTGATCATCACCTTCGACGCCTGGGACACCGAGTCCACGAACAACAGCGGCCTAGCCTTCTACGTCAGCAACCCGCAGACCAAGGGAAACTACGCTTGGGGAGTCTCGATCGAGTGCCAGTCCACGGACCCCGACTCGATTGGCTCGGCGGGGACCCCGACGGCGGAGAACGTCACCGCGACCAGCGTCACGATCAACTCGACGCTGACGAACACTGTTAGCCGGCCCCAGTCGTTCAAGTGGTATGTCCAGTACGGCACCAGCTGGGACCACTACACCAGCACCTCGGACGCCGGCACCGGGACCCTGAACCCGGGCGACAACGCATCCTCGATCAACCTGACCAACCTTAAGCCGGGCACCACCTATCACTACCGAGTGGTGCTAGTCAGCCAGGAAGAAGGCTCCTATAACGAGGCCAGCTACAGCGGCGCCGACCAGACGTTCACGACGCCCAGCAACTGACCTGCTCTAGCAACCCGCTTGCTCTCCGAGGCCCGCGTTCTCCGGACGCGGGCCTTGTTGTCACGAGGTCGAAGGCGTTTCAGAGCGGGCTGCCCACTTGCGCGAGCCGGGGGATGAGCCTGGCGGCCGATTCACTCAAGAGACGACGGCGCTCGCCGTCGTCCAGCTCAGTGGTCCGCTCGAGCTGGTGCAATCCGCCGATCGAGATCGCGTCGCGGGGATAGGGATAATCAGTGCCGAACACGACGTTTCCGAGCCCCGCGACCGACCGCAGCATGTGGAGCACGGGGTCGCTGAACGCTGACGCGGTGTCCCAGTAGAGGCGGGGAATGGTGTCAGCAAACGCTCCTCGCTCCCGCGCCCCCGGGACGACGTCCATCTCGTCGACGATCGCAAAGCGCGAGGCGACGAATGGGATCGTGCCGCCCGCATGTACGAAGACGTACTTCACGTCCGGCGTCCGGGCGAGCGTGTTGCTGTAGTGGAGCTTGGCGACCGCGCGCGAGGTATCGACGGGGTAGTCCAAGAGCGCATCCGGGAGGCCGAGGGTGTGCGCGATCGGATCGGGTGATGCGGTCGGGTGGACGAACACGACGGCGCCGCGGCGCTGAAGCTCCGTGAAGATTGGATCGAAGCGGCTGTCGCCGAGGTAACCACCGCCGGCGTTGGTCATCAGCGAGACTCCGTCCAGCTCGAGCACATCGAACGCGTACTCGATCTGTTCGAGCGAACCGTCGACGTCCGGCAGCGGAACCGCGGCGAATCCGCCGAACCGGTCCGGGCGGCTCCGTTTGATGTCCGCGAGGTACTCGTTCACCCGACGGGCGAGCGTCCGCGCGGCGGCATCGTCGCCGAAGTGCACGCCGGGCGTACTGATCGACGGGACCGCGACGTCGATCCCTGCCTCGTCGAGGTACGCGATCGCGCCATCGAGGCTCCAGCGCGGGGGATTGATGCCTCCCGCGGCGTTCCCGTCCTCGTTCGAAGCCTCCCAATAGAAGTCGGGAATGATGTGATGGTGGATGTCGACGATCCCCACCGTGTTGTTCAGCGGCACGATGACCTCCGCCTACACCGTGGCCGGATCTTGGAGCACGGCTTCGAGATGGCCCAGCACGCCGAGTTGGCCGAGGATCACCGTCCCTGAGGGGTAACAGTCGAACAGCTGGATCTTCCCGTTCCTGAGCCGGAAGACATCGCAGCACGGCGCATCCATGCGGTTGCCCGTCGCCGGAAGGATTCCCTGGGGCAGCCAGAGCGGCCCGTCGTGAGTCCCCTGCAGTGCGAGCTCGACGACCACCACGTCACCGTTAGCACCAGCTACGCAGACGTCGTAGAGCTCGCGATGCATGTCCGAGAACGCCGCGCCGTAATTTTCGACCGGCTTTCCAACTTCGCTCGGTCCCCGGTAGGTCACTCCAACCGATTCGTCGACAAACACTCCGTCCGGGTTGAAGCACGCCACCCATCCCGTGAGGTCCTTCACCTCGGCTAGCGCGTACGCCTGACGGACGAAAGCCTCGTTTGTCATGTCATTCCTTTCTGTCGCCCATGGGGGTCGGAAACTCAGGCCGTGGGAGCCGTCTGAAGTTCGCGCGGGCTGGCCCCACTCGTGTAGACGGCTTTTGCGATCCGTTCAGCGACCATGATCGTCGTGGGGGTGATCGCCACCGATGGAACAACCGGGATGATCGAGGCGTCGACGACACGGAGTCCGGCGATCCCCTTCACAGCGCCCTCCGAGTCCACGACGGCCCATTGGTCGTGGGATCCGCCCATCGGCGCCGTCGCGGTTGGGTGCCCGTAAGAGGCCAGGTTGGACGCGATCACCTCTGCCAGCTGGTCGTCAGCGACCGCGTCGCCCGGCAGGATCTCGAGCTCCAGGAACCGAGCCAGTGAGGGGTTGCGGCCGATCTTCCGAGCCAGCCTCACGCCTTCGAGCATCCGGCGGGCGTCCCGTTCCTCGGCGAGGTAGTTGCAGTCGATCTCGGGCTGCCGGCGCGGATCACGGCTACGCAACCGTAGGGTTCCACGGGAGTCGGGCTTGACGACCGCGACACTCAGTGAGATCGCCCCGCCGGTCGGGCTGTATTGGGGAGGAAAGAGGTGGGTCACCGCGATGTGAACGTCCAGCTCGTCGCCGCGGGCTTCGCTGGACGGTGTCCACAGCAAGGCGCCGACCGCCGGCCTCATGTCAAGCGCATCCGCCTTCAGCGCGTACGCGTTGTAGTAGAACGGCTGGTCCTGGAGGTGTTGCCCGACGGGGAGATCGGCGACGACGTCGATGTCGAGCTCCGCCAGGTCCGCGGCGGGGCCAATGCCCGAACGCAGGAGGATCGCCGGCGTCCCGTATGAGCCTCCTGACAGGATCACCTGCCCACCAGGGATCTCGACGCCGCTTGCGGTGAGGACGGCGACCGCGCGGCGCTGGTCGAACACGACGCGGTCGACGAGCACATCGCCGGAGATCTTGAGGTTGGGGCGGTTCCGAACCTCCTCGGTCAGATAGACGAGGCCTGTGTTCTGGCGGACGCCGTCGACGACGTTGACCGGATATCCGCCGACGCCGCTTGGATTCGGGCCGTTGAAATCATCGACCTGGGCGAACCCCTCCGCCACGCTTGCGTCGATGAACCCGCGCAACGAGTTGGTCAGATCGTCGTACTTCTCCTGTCGGATGGGGAACGGACCCGTCCGCCCGTGGTACGCGTCGTCGCCGTCGGGCGTGTTCTCCATCGCCTTGAAGGCGGCGTCGACGTCTTCCACGGTCCAACCGCCAAGACCGTGTTGTTGCCAGTCGCGGATGTCGCTAGGGCGGGCGCGCATCGCCACCGTGGCGTTGTGGGTCGTACAGCCGCCGAGCGCCTTAGCGCGCGCGGCGTCGATCTTCGGGGACGACGGTCCGCCACGCGCCGTGTATCCCCACTCGTGCTCGGGATTAGCCGGCACGTGCGCGGGGTCCCGGAGGTCGTCTGGATAGCCTTCGGCACCGTACGCCGTCCCTGCCTCGAGTAGGAGGACCGAGCGGGTCGGATCTTCGCTTAGCCGGTTGGCGAGGACGCAGCCCGCCGCGCCTCCTCCCACGATGATTACGTCGGCACGACCGGCGTCACCGTTGCCGATATCGGACATGAATCGCCTTCTCCTCGGGTCGCTAATTGGCCGTGATCGTCGCCAGCGGGGCGGTGACGCGTCATCACCAGATCCCGGTGATTGGAGGCTGAGTGACCTAAGCTGATCGTGTGATCGATCGTGGGGATCGCGTGAGGACCCCGGCAACGTCGCACCGCGGGGAGCAGGCGGAGCAACTCGGCGCCAAAGACCTTCCCGTCACTCGGGGTCTGCTCGATCGCGACGACCTCCTCGAGACGCTGGATCGCGCTCTGACCAGACGTGTGACGGTCGTCTCGGCGCCGCCGGGAAGTGGGAAGACCTCGCTGTTGCGTCTGTGGGCTCGACGCTCGACCAACCTTCGTCGGGTCGCGTTGGTGTCGGTCGAGCGCGATCAACGGGACGCGCAGCGCTTCTGGTGCGCCGTCTTGGACGCGATCCTCGGGCCGACGTCCTCGCTCGATCCCGAGACGCCAGCAACGGCGATGGCGGCGCTCGACGCCGACGCGCTGATGGGCAGAGCCCTGTCGGAGCTCGCCGAGTTGGGCGAGCCGGTGGTGCTGATTGTTGATGATCTTCATGAGTTGAGGTCGGTCGAGGCGCTTGGGCAGCTGGAGCGTTTTCTGGGGGTGCTTCCGGGGTCTGTGCGGGTGGTGTTGTCGTCTCGTCGGGATCTGCCGATTAGGTTGCATCGGCTTAGGCTTGCTGGTGAGGTGGCGGAGATTCGGGCTGGTGATTTGCGGTTTAGCGAGGGCGAGACGCGTGCGTTGTTGGCTGCGTCGGGGGTGGTTTTGTCTGATGGGGGGGCGGCGGCGTTGTGCGGGCGGACGGAGGGTTGGGCGGCGGGGTTGCGGTTGGCGGTGATTTCGCTTAGTGCTCATGGGGATCCGGAGCGGTTCGTGGCTGAGTTCTCGGGCACTGATCGAGCGGTTGGGGAGTATTTGATGGCTGAGATGTTGGAGCGTCAGCCGGTTGAGGTTCAGGGGATGTTGTTGCGGACGTCGTTGGTGGATCGGGTGAATGGTGAGTTGGCGGGTTTGTTGTCGGGTTGTTCGGGTTCGGAGCGGATGTTGTTGGAGCTTGAGGATGCGAATGCGTTCGTGGTGTCGTTGGACGTGGAGCGGACTTGGTTTCGTTATCACCAGCTGTTGGCGGATTTTCTTCGCCTCGAGCTTCGGCGGACGTTGGCCGAGGAGGTTCCTGATCTGCACCGTCGCGCTGCGGGGTGGTTTGCCGACCACGGCGACGTCGTTGAGGCGGTGCGGCACACGCTCGCGGCCGGGGACTGGCCCGACGCGGCGCGGTTGGTCGCGGACCATTCGTTCAGATGGGTGCTGGATGGCCAAGCCGGAACCATCGACGCGGTGCTGCGGGCGTTTCCGGAGGGTGCGTCGGTCGATCATCCTGATCTGGCGTTGGCTCACGCGGCGGCTGAGCTGAATCAGGGACGGTTGGAGGACGCGGCTGCTCAGTTGGCGCTGGCTGAGTCTCACGTGGAGAGCGCGCCGCCTGCTCGGCGCCGGCGTCTCGCGGTCGCGATTGCGTCTCTACGGTTGGCGCTAGCGCGGCGTAGCGGTCACTTCACCGAAGTAATCGAGCAAGTGGATCTGCTTGATGCCTCGATCTCAGACGGATCGAACGAACAGATTGCGATGAGCAGCGAGCTGCGCGGAGTAGCGCTGCTGAATCTCGGGATCGTCGAGACCTGGTCCGGGCGCCTCGCCGACGCCGAGCGGCACCTCTTGGAGGGGGCGGCACTCGCTCGAACGATCGGCCGACCCTACTTGGAGGTCTCGTGCCGTGCGTATCTAGCGTTCCCGTCAAAGCTGGTGTCGGTAGCCACCGCGCGCGAGCGCGGCCGTGAGGCCGTGGCCCTGGCCGAGCGTCATGGTTTGGATGATCGGCCGACGCTCGTGCCTGCACTCGGGGCGCTCGGCGGGTTGGCGATCTGGATGGGTGAGTTTGATGAGGCGGAGTGGTGTCTACGCCGCGCGTGGGACATCGCAGAGGCGCAGATTGACCCGGCCGCCGCAGTGCTTCTGCACACCGTGACCGGCATGTTGCATGCCGGGCGCGAGCAGCATCCAGCGGCGCTAGAAGCATTCGCAGCGGCGGCGCGGGCGGACTCGCAGCTGACCGGCGTGCATGCTCTCGCATCGCGGATTACCGCTTGGCTCGCGGCCACCCAAGGTCGCCTCGGGAGGACGGATGAAGGGCGTGCCACGCTCGCCGAGTTCTCCACCGAACCTGAGCGGATGGGTGACATTTACAACGCCCACGCAGTACTCCACCTGGCGGAGGCCGACCCCGCGGCGGCGCTCGATGTGCTCCGAAACGTTCTCGACGTGACACCCCCGATAGTCCCGGCGTTCACGCTGGTCGAATCGCATCTGCTCGCAGGCCTCGCGCACCTGGAGTTGGGGGACCGAAACGCGGCCGCTGCCGCAGCCGAGGCAGCGCTCGCGGCTGCGGAGCCAGACCGGCTGATCTTCCCCTTTGCCATGACCCAAGCCGTGGAGCTGCTCGACGCGCTACCACGTCACGAAACGGCGCATCGCGCCTTGCTTGCCGACATCCTCGACGTGCTCAGAGGCGAAACGGTCTCGAGCTTCGATCCCGAGGGGTTATCGCAACCGGAGGAACTGAGCCCGAGCGAACTCCGCGTACTGCGATATCTGCCGACGAACCTGACCCGGCCCGAGATCGCGCGAGAGCTCTATGTGTCGATCAACACCGTCAACACCCACATCCGCAACCTCTACTCCAAGCTCGGCGCCCGTGATCGCTCGTCCGCGGTGAGACGGGCACGCGATCTGCGGCTGCTCTCAACCGGGCGCTCCTGAACAGCCTCCAGTTTTGCGGCCGTGGTCGGCCGCGAACAATCACCGGATTCCGGCGGTGCAGGCTCACTAGGCCGGGCGGCAGGATCATCGCGTGGCGACACTGCCCGGCCTATACACGATCCGGATCAAGGGCCGGTTGGGACCTACCGCCCTGTCGGCCTTTCCCTCAATGGTGTGTGAGCTGAAGGGCAGCGAGACGGTGCTCACCGGCTTGCTCCAAGATCGGTCAGCTTTGTTCGGCGTCCTTGCCCAGATCGAAGCGCTCGGGCTCGACCTGCTCGAACTCCGGCAAATCCGCGCCAGACCAACATCGCGTGAGGCGCTCGAACGGCTCGGCTGAGGGCCGCCGAAGACGCGTGGCCGGGGAATCACCATCATCCGGTGAGGACAGCTCACCTTGGCCGGGGCGATCGTTGGCGCCATGAAACAGCGCCCGCTGGTTCCGGTCGAGGGAGGTCTCGGATGAAGCTTGTCGTGAACGGCGCCGACGTCGAGGTCGACGACCGGCATGCGAAGACGCCGCTGCTGTGGGTTCTGAGGGATGTCCTCGGTCTCCACGGCACGAAGTTCGGCTGCGGAGCCGGCTTCTGCGGGGCGTGCACCGTGTTGATCGACGGGCGCAACGTGAAGTCCTGCCAGACGACGAGCGAACGTGCAGTCGGGAAGGCTGTCACGACGGTCGAGGGTGCCTCCGGGCCGGTGGCCAACGCCGTCCGTGACGCGTGGCACCGGGCCAACGTCGTGCAGTGCGGTTATTGCCAGCCCGGGCAGACCCTGGCCGCGGTGTCGCTGCTCGAGTCGAACTCGGCCCCCGATGACGCAAAGATCGAGGAATGGATGAGCGGCAACCTGTGCCGCTGCGGTACCTATCCGCGGATCCGAGCCGCCATTCACGAGGCCGCCAGCGCACTCGCGTCGGGCGATGACGCGGGGCCACTCGTCGCTCCACCCGACCTGGAGCTGCATCGGCTAACGCCAGATGAGATGGCGGATCCAGTGCATCCATACATCCGGATCCGTGAGGACGGGACGATCGTCGCGTACTCGAGCCAGATCGAGATGGGCCAGGGAATCCACACGGGGCTGGCGACGATCGTTGCCGAGGAGCTCGACGCCGATTTTGATTCGGTCGTCGTGGTCAACGCCGCAAACGGAGGTGGCCCGCCAAAGGATGTGTACGGCAATCCCGACGCTGGCGGCGCGTTGCAGCTCACCGGTGGCTCCAACTCGACGAAGGGCTTCTGGATTCGGTACCGGTTGGTGGCGGCCCAGGCGCGAGCCAGGCTTGCGGCGGCAGCGGCGGAGCTCTGGGGCGTGCCCGCCGAAGAGGTGGCGTTCGAGCGCGGTGTCGTGCGCCACCCGAACGGCCAGGCGGCGACGTTCGCACAGCTCGCCGCCCGGGCGGAACGGCTCCCGGTTCCCGACGGTGTCGAGCCCAAGGCGCTATCCGACTACACGCTGATCGGGGGTCCCCAGTTGCGGGTCGACTCCGTCCCGAAGATCCTCGGCACCACCAGGTTTACGATCGACGTCAGCGTCCCGAGAATGCTGACCGCAGTCGTGCTCCACCCGCCGCGATTCGGCTCGACGGTCGCCTCGGTGGACGATCGGGCGGCGCTGGGCGAGCCGGGGGTAACCGCGGTGGTGGCGATCGAGGAAGGCGTGGCGGTGGTCGCCGAAACGGTCGCAGACGCGCTGCGAGGATTGCGCGCATTGACCGTGGAGTGGGATGACTCCCAGGCCGAGCGCCGGAGTTCGGATGAGTTGCTGGCCGAGCACCTCCGCTTGTTGGAATCGGGCGACGGAGCCGTGGTCGCACGGGACGAGGGCAACGCGGACCAGGTAATCGCAGACGCCCCGACGGTTATCGACGGGACGTACACGCTGCCCTACCTGGCTCACGCCACGATGGAGCCGAACAACGCGGCGTGCCGGATGCGGGAGGACGGAGTACTCGACGTATGGGCGAGCACCGAATCGCCCGAGTACACGCGGATGTCGGCCTCGGAGGCGGCCGGTATCAGCAAAGAGGAGGTCGAGGTTCACGTCACCTTTGCCGGCGGCTCGTTCGGATTGCATTCGAGCTCCCAGCGTGACCCCACGGCCGAGGCCGTGCACATCGCACGGGCGCTCGAGTGGAGGCACCCGATCAAGGTCCAGTCGCTGCGCGAGGAGGATTTCAAGACTGGCCGGTACCGCGCGATGGCCGTGCACCGGGTAAGGGCGGCAGCCGACTCGAACCACCGACTGACAGCGTTCCACCAGCAGATCGTCGCCGAGCCGACCTCGGTGAACCTGCCCTTCGTCCGCGATGTCATGTTCACCAATGGGATCGACTTCTTCACGACCACGGGTGCCGCCGACCCGCCGTACGCGTTCGAGAACTTCAAGCTCGAGTCGACGAACTTCGAGTCCGGCGTCCCGACGATGGTGTGGCGATCGGTGGGCAACTCGCACACCGAGTTCGCGCGCGAGTCGGCGATCGACGAGCTCGCGATCGCGGCCGGCCGCGACCCCGTCGACCTGCGGCGAGAGCTGCTGGTCGGAAACCCACGCACCGCGCGCGTGCTCGAGCTCGCGGCGGAATACGCGGGCTGGGGATCTCCGCTGCCCGAGCGGCGGGCACGCGGGATCACGTGCTCCAGCTTCCTCAGCCACAGCGCGAACGTGACCGAGATCTCGCTCGACGACCGCGACCGCGTGCATATCGATCGGATCGTCTTCGTGCTCGACTGCGGCATCACGATCAACCCCGACCTGGTCCGCGCCCAGGTCGAGGGCGGGCTCCTGTTCGGGCTCAGCGCAGCGGTGTGGGGCGAGGTCGTCCTCGGCGAAGGCGGAGAGATCGTCACCCAGAACTTCGACCGGTACCCGATTGTGCGAATGCGCTCCGTTCCCCAGATGGAGGTTCACCTGATCGAGTCAGCCGAACCACCGACCGGCGTCGGAGAGGTGTCCGTCCCCTCAGCGGCTCCGGCACTGGCCAACGCCATCGCCGCGCTGACCGGGACGCGCGTCCGTCAGCTCCCCATCAACAAAACAATCAAGATCGCCTAGGAGGACACTCATATGCCTGACGTCGCTATCACCCCCAGCGAAAACGGCCCCTACATCGTCTCCGGACCAGTGACCCTGACGGCACCGGACGGGCACGTGATCGAACATCCGGATCCGATGGCGATGTGCCGCTGCGGCCACTCTTCGAATAAGCCGTTCTGCGACGGCACACACGCCACGATCGACTTCGACGGAACCCTGGCAAACTGATCGCAGCGGGTGAGCCAGACACCGAAATCCGACACAGATCGTGCGGCGGGCGCTCCGCGAGCCAGACGCACTGCTCGCGAGCGGAAGCGATCCGGGGGTGCCGCGGTCGCCGACCCTGGGGCGCGGGAATTCCTGCGGCGCGCCGATCCGGTCCTCAGGAGGGTGATCGACGCGCGGCCGGACTTCCGTCCGCGGGCGTGGCTGAGCGAGCTTCCCCCGCTCGACGCTTTTGGGACGCTCATCTTCCAGGTGGTCGGCCAGCAGCTCTCAGTCAGCGCGACGCGGACGATCGTCTCGCGTCTGCGGGCGCGGTTCGGCGGCCATCTGCCGTCGCCGCAGGAACTGCTCGCCGCGGACCCGCAGGAGCTTCGCGCGGCTGGCATGTCGACCGGCAAAGGCGCTACCCTGCGAGCGCTCGCGGAACGGTTCGTCGATGGGCGGCTGAGCGACGAGTCGTTCGCGGACATGACCGATGATGAGATCGAGGCGGCGCTAACCGAGGTTCCAGGGATCGGGCCGTGGACCGCGCATGGCTTTCTGATCGTGGCTCTCGACCGGCCCGACGTGCTGCTCTCGGGCGATCTCGCACTGCGGCGTGCGGTGCAGCATGCCTACGGATTCGACCACCTGCCGACCGAGGACGAGATGGTCCAGTTGGCCGAGCGGTGGCGCCCTTATCGGAGCCTCGCGGTCAGCTACCTGTTCGCATCGGAGTTCGAGTAGACAAGGAACCATCTCAGGTCGAACCTGACCCGCCAGCCGCCGAGAATCGGCTCCTTGAGGGGCGAAACAGTGCCGTCCCGCCCGAATTGGTCGTCCATCTCTTGTGCCAAAGCTCCAACTTGGCCCCGATCGATCGAGAAATTAGTAGAAGGAAGCCGACATGGCGTACGTATGCCCTCGGCGACGATGACGTTCCGGCAGAAGATCAATCTGATCGGGGTGCCGATTCCGTTCGTGGGGCTCGTCGTGGCGATCGTCCTGCTTTGGCACCACGGAATCGGGCCGTTGCAGCTCGGATTGCTGGTCTTCTTCTACGTCGCGACCGCATTCGGCGTGACGCTCGGATTTCATCGAATGCTGACCCACCGCGCGTTCGAGTCGTCGCGGCCGTTTCGCGCCGTCGTGGCGGTCCTGGGCTCGATGTCGGCCCAGGGTCCGGTGATCACATGGGTCGCGGATCATCGCATGCACCACGCTTTCACCGACCGCGACGGCGATCCCCACTCTCCGCACCTGAGCGGGCCTGGCCTTTGGGGCGCTGTGAAGGGACTGTGGCACGCCCACATGGGCTGGCTGCTTGTCAGCGCGTCGACGGCGTCGCCCGACCGGTTCGCGCCCGATCTGGTCAATGACCCTCTGATTCAGTCGATCGACAACCTCTTCCTGGCGTGGGTGGCGCTTGGGTTCGCGATTCCGTTCGCGGTCGGGTGGCTGTTCGGCGGCAGTGTCGGCGCCGCCCTCACCGCCCTGCTGTGGGGCGGCCTCGTCCGCATCTTCCTGCTGCACCACGTGACGTTTTCGATCAACTCTGTGTGTCACTTCGCCGGCCGGCGCAGGTTCGACATCGACGATGAGTCACGGAACGTGTTCTGGCTGAGCCCGCTGTCGATGGGCGAGGCGTGGCACCACAACCACCACGCATTTCCCACCTCGGCTTTCCACGGCCTGACCTTCTGGGAGCGGCTCGCCGACCCGACGGGGTGGCTGATCGCGCTGCTCGAGAAGCTAGGTCTCATCTGGAACGTCAAACGCGTCAGCCCGGAACGCCAGCAGTCGCTCCTGCTTGAGGCCCGCTGACACCGGGATTACGACGCCGGCTCCGGGGGTGAGGCAACCACATCGTGGTCGACGATGCGCGGGTGGCGTTCGAGCTCGAAACGGAGACCGGCGCTGAGCGCGTGGCCAGCCAGCCCCTCGGCCTCGGAGATGGCGACCGCGGGTTGGGCCAGGCGGCGACTGGCGGGGGCGCTCAGCTGCTGGCGGGTGAGCACCTTGAGGAACGAGCCGACCCAAAGGCCGCCCGTATAGCGGGAGGCCAACCCGGTCGGAAGCGTGTGGTTGGTCCCGACCACCTTGTCACCGAAGGTGACATTCGTCGTATCGTGGACGAACACCGATCCGTAGTTGCGCAGCTGCGGCTCGTAAGCGTCGGGGTCGCGGACCTGAAGCTCGAGGTGCTCGGGCGCGAATTCGTCGCTGAGTGAGACCGCCTCCTCGCGGTCGCGGGCGACGACGACGGTGCCAAGATCGCGCCATGCCTGACCAGCCACCGCGGCCGTCGGCCAGTCCCGGAGCAGGCGCTCCGCGTGATCGATCACGGCCTCGGCCAGCTCGCGCGACACCGTCACGAGCACGGCCGGCGAGGTGGGACCATGTTCGGCCTGCCCGAGCAGGTCCGCCGCGACGACGGCCGGCCGGGCGGTCTCGTCGGCGATCACGAGGATCTCGGTCGGGCCGGCGAGCAAGTCGATGCCGACCGTGCCGAACAGTTGGCGTTTCGCCTCCGCCACGTACGCGTTGCCGGCACCGACGATCATGTCGACGGCCCCGATCCCCTCGACCGAGCCGAACGCCAGCGCCGCCAGCGCCTGGACGCCTCCGAGCGCGATCACCGCCTGCGCGCCCGCGGCGCGCAGCGCGTACACCGTCGGTGGGTGCAAGCCGCCGTCGCGCGGTGGACTTGACGCGATCACCTCGTCGACGCCGGCAACCTTGGCCACCAGGACGCTCATCAGCGCCGATGAGATCAGTGGGTAGCGCCCGCCGGGGACGTAGGCGCCCACCCGAGCCACCGGCACGTAACGATGACCGAGCCGCACCCCGTCGCCGATCTCGACGTCGAGATCGACCAACGTCGCGCGTTGCGCCTCGGCGAAGGCCCGCACTTGTCCGGCGGCGGTATCGATGTGTCGCGCCAGGACGGGATCGACCGAGTCACACGCGCGCGCGATCTGCTCCTCACCGAGCGTGAACGACTCGGGATCCCAGCCGTCGAGCCGCGACGACCAAGCGCGGACCGCCGGCTCGCCACGCTCGCGCACGTCGGCGATGATCTCGGCGACGGTCGCGACGACGTCCGGACTCGCGCTCGCGACGTGATCGCGGCCGCGCTTCAAGTAGTCGGCCATAGGGTGCGTCGAGGCACGGCGCGCAGGAACACCCACAGCGCGGCGCCCACCGCGAGCGGCATTTCTATCGCCATCATCACCGCGCCGGCCAGCCGCTGGTTCTCGAGGGTCGCACCGTAGAGCGGCTCCGGGGCGCCGATCAAGAAGGCCGCCACGACGGATCCGCCGATCGTCCCGACGAGGAGGTAGAGCAATTTCTGGGCGGGGCTCAGCGTGACCAGCGCGGGGAGCGGTCGCAGGACGTGAAACCAGAACAGCAGCCCGGTGGCGATGAACAGCGCGTGGCCGAGCGGGTGCAGCACGGGGGACTCGCTCACGTGCCGGTAGACCGACGGCACGTACCACAACCACATGACGCCGATGTACAACCCGACCGCGAGCAGCGGACTATTGGCCGCTTGCAGCGCCTTGCGCCAGTGGGGCCGGATCAGCATTGGACCGAACACCGCCTGCGTGACGGGCTTGGCCAGCGCCGGATCGAGCCCGAGCAGGAGCAGCACCGGAGCGACGTTGCCGAGCAACTCATGCTGGACCATGTGGGCAGCCAGCGAGCCGTTGTCGGCCAGTTGGTCCAGGGAGGAATCGAGCGCGACCACGATCACGATCAGACCGAGCGCGTAGGAGGTCACCCGGAGCCAGTCCACCCGCGCTTGGGCGTGAAGGCGCTGACGGACGAGCAGGCAGTAGAGCACGGCATAGAAGGCGACGGGAACCAGCGTCGTCGGATCGATCACCACGAGCCGCTCACCCCCGCGGCGAGACACACCGGGATCACGAGCGCACCGAGCACGACGAGCGCGAGGCCCGCAGCGCGCTCCAGCCCCGGGCGCACGGTGCCCAGATGCTCGCCGAGCGCGGCCGAGCGGTTCGGCGCCAGCAGAGCCGGAACCAGGAATGGGAGCGCCATCAAGACCGCGTACAAGCCGACGATCGCGGCCCCCAGCCAGGCGTGCCGTCCGGCTCCGGCGAAGACCGCGAGGGCGAAGGCGTAGGGACCGCAGCAGGTCGAGCAGTATTGGCCGAAGGCGACTCCGGCCCGAAACGGGCGCCGGAACGACGCCCGTCCGCTGCGCAATAGGTACAGCGGCCCCCGGCAGCGGCGCAACCACGCCGGACCGCCCCGGCCCAGCGTAGCGAGCCCAAGCAGCAGCGCGAGCACGCCACCGGCGGCGCCGAGCGCCCAGGCGCGGCTGCCCGCGAGATGGGCCAAGGCCCCGATCACTACCGCGAACGGGGCGTAGTAGGCCAGGTAGCCGCCGGAGAACCGAAGTGCGGTCACACGCACGTCCTTGGGCTCGGTCGAGCGACTGGCCACGGTCGCCAGCACGGTCGCCATCTGCAGCTCGCACGGCGCCATCACCACGAACCCCGCCGCCAGCAACGCGCCGCCCGCCGCCACCGGCGTCCACGACGGGGCGGCCCACGCGACCAAGCCGGTGAGGACTCCGGCCGCCGCCGCGACCACGGCCGCGACTATGCCGGGGCGCGCCTCAAAGGCCGCGAGCACCGGCGTCCACGCCGCCTTCGTGGGCGAGCCGGAAGCCGAGGCCCTGGATCGAGTTACGGCCCTCGTAAGCCCATTCCATTCCGTTCTCGGCCATCGAGATGCGGTTGTGGCTGGCCTTGCCGACGAGCGCCTCGTTGCCCGGGATCGTGCTCCAGGAGCTGTTGACCAGCCGGGTCGGCTGGCCGTCCGGACCCCGGTAGGGCTCCATTACCGCGTCAATGGCGAAGCCGTTTCCGTCTGGGCGGGCAACCTTGACCGTGCCAACGCCGTTTTCGATCGTGTACTCGATCGGCACGCGGTACTGGGCCCGCCGGTCGGTGATCAGGGAGGCAAGATCGGCCAGAGGCCCCCCGAGCCGCCCCTGGAACGCATCGACCAGCGCATCGTGCTGCTCGTCGGTCGCCTTGGCGTCGACGAACAGCACCTCGCTCCAGTTACCCGCGGCGACGTTGCCCGGGATCTGGACCAGGCTGACCAACGACAGGCCACTGAGATCAATACCGCGAGCGTGACCGGACCGGATGTGGTAGCCCGTGAAGCTGTTGCAGTGCCCATTGTCCGGGTCGTCGCCGACCCAGCACGGGCACGGTCCCCCACACGAGCAAGCCTCGATCAGATCCCCTCGCAGGTCGTAGCCCGTCTCGACTGCCGTTGCCATGTCCTCTCCCTCCGTTCGCGCGAAAAGAACACTACTTCTATCTTCTCTATTGAAGATCTTAACTTTACAGGAAGACGTGGTCGAGGCGGTCGGCGATCAGCCCCGCCGCTGAATCGTCAGGACCGGTGTCCCTAGCGGCCGGCGTCGAGCCGTTGCTCGAGCCGCTTCATGTTCCCGGGCATCTCGCTAGCTGCCTGCCGACGGACCAACAGCGGAACGAGAAGCCTGCCTATCCCGTGCCCCATGAAGTCCACCTCGATCGTCACCCGTGACCGAGAGCCGTCGGCGAGGGGCTCCACATCGACTACGACGATGGCTCTGATTGGCCCGCTGATGCCGCGGTCGGCCCAGCGGCGCGGGGGATCGTATTCGGTGATCTCGGTGATCACTTCTCGCTCGCGTCCGCCGATCTTCCGCATCGTCGTGCACTTGGACCCGACGTGGGTCGGGGTGCCGTCCATGCGCCCTCGTGTAACGCCCTGCTGCCATTCTGGGAACGTGCTCGGGTCGATCACGTAGGCGAACGCCTCCTCCGCCGGTCGCGCGACCTCGATGGTGGCGGTGATCGGCGCCATCAGCGCTCCCTGCTGGTCAGGCCGGCGAAGTGCTCAGTTGTGGTGGCCATGGCTGGTGCCTCCTGTCGAGCAATCATCCCACCACCGTAAGACACGGCAGCGGCCCCAGTTGTGACGCCGAGCGCGTCGTTCACGACGCGGCCAGCTCGAGGCTGGGTGCGTCGGCGAGGAGTTGGTTGGCGTAGTCGGAGGTGGGGTGGTCGAGGACTTGTTGGCCTTGTTCGATGACTTGGCCGTTGCGGAGGATGACGACGTCGTCGGCGAGGCTGCGGACGAGCGCGAGGTTGTGGGTGATGAGGATGAGGGTGAGTCCGCGTTGTTGTTTGAGGCGGTGTAGGAGTTCGACGATGGCGGCTTGGACGGAGACGTCGAGCGCGCTGGTGACTTCGTCGCAGACGAGGAGTTTGGGTGTGAGGACGAGCGCGCGGGCGATCGCGACGCGTTGGCGTTCGCCGCCGGAGAGTTGGTCGGGGTAGCGGTTTAGGTAGTCGGCGTCTAGCGCGGCGTCTTGGAGGGCGGTGATGACGCGTTGGTCGCGTTGGTCGCGGGGGAGGTTGAAGAGTTCTCGGAGGGGTTGTTCGATTAGCCGGCCGACGGTTTTGCGGGGGTTCAGGGAGGTGTAGGGGTTTTGGAAGATGTATTGGAGGGAGCGGATGGTGTCGCGGGGGCGTTTGCGGCGGTCGCGCGCGAGCGTGGTGGCGTCGAATTGGATGGTGCCGGTCCAGTTGGTGTGCAGTCCGACGATGCACCTGGCGAGCGTGGTTTTCCCGGCGCCGGATTCGCCGACGACGGCGAGGCAGCGTTGGGGGTGCACCTCGACGCTCACGTGGTGCAGGACTTGGTGCTCGGCGTAGGTCGCGCTGAGATCGTCGATCCGCAGCAACGGTGTTTCGGCTTGTGTGAGTGGGGGGTGTTCGCGGAGGGGGAGCTCCCCGAGCGCGGGTAGGCGGCTGACTTCTTGCGCGCGTAGGCAGCGCACCCAGTGACCGTTGCCGTCGAGCGGGTGGATGGGGGGGAACTCGGTCTCGCACGCGGCGGTTCTGAATTCGCAGCGGGCGGCGAAGTAGCATCCGGTGGGGCGGTTGCCGGGGCGGGGGGGTTGGCCTTCCATTCCTTCGAGGACGTGCGCGCGGGTGGGGTCGGGGATCGCGCGCAACAGCCCGCGGGTGTACGGATGACCGGGGTGGCGAAACACCGCGCTGGTCGGACCCTGCTCGACGAGGCGTCCGGCGTACATGACCCCGATCGTGTCCGCGATGTCCGCGACGACGGCGAGGTCGTGTGAGACGTACACCGCGCCGACGTGGTAGATCCGGCACAGCCCGCGGATCGCGTCCAGCACGTGCCGCTGGGTGGTGACGTCCAGGCCGGTCGTCGGTTCGTCGAGCACGATCAGCTTCGGGCGTAGCGCGAACGCCATCGCGAGCATCACGCGTTGCTGTTGGCCGCCGGAGAGCTGGTGGGGGTAGGAATCCAGCGCGCGCTCAACCTGGTCGAGGCGAACCTCGGCCAACAGCTCCGCGATCCGGTCGTTGACCGACGCGCCGTTTTTCTGGGCGGGGTGCGCGGCGAAGATCTCCCGCAACTGCGTCCCGACTTTCAGCGCGGGGTTCAGCGCGCTGGTCGGGTCCTGCGCGACGTACGCGACGGCTGCGCCGCGGAGGCGCCGCAGCTCACCCCGGGTACGGCCGATCACCTCGACCCCGTCGAGCAGCACGTTGCCGGAGGCGATCGTGAGGCCGCGGCGGGCGTACCCCATCAACGCCAATGCGACGGTGGTTTTGCCCGATCCGGACTCGCCGACCAGACCCAGCACCTCGCCCGCGGCGACGGTGAACGACACGTCGTCGACGACGTCGGTGTTCGTGCCCGCGAGCACGATCCGCAGCCGCTCCACACTCAACAACGCTCCCGCGCTCGACTCTGGGTCGTCGCGGGTTGGGGTTGGGGGTGGGGGGTGGGGGTTCATGCGCTGCGGTCGAGGATGATGCCGGTGGCCATGACCATTTCTTCGGCGGGGCGGTCGACGCCCAACGACGCGCGCGCGATCGCGTCGGTGAACGTGTTCAGCCCGATCGTGAGCAAGGCGATCAGGCCGGCGGGAACGATCACCGCCCACGGGTTCACGACCAGCCCGATCCGGTTCTCGTTGATCATCAGTCCCCAGTTCGCGGCGGGCGGCTGGATCCCGAACCCGAGGAAGCTGAGGCCGGCGATGATCAGGATCGAGTAGGTGAACCGCAGCCCGAGCTCGACCATCACGACCGACATCAGGTTCGGGAGGACCTCACCGGCCATCACTTTGCGGCCGGGGGTGTCCATCAGCTCGACCGCTTTGACGTAATCGCGCTCGCACACGTCCAGCGCGACCGAGCGGATCACGCGGGCGACCTGGGGGGCGTGCGAGATCCCGACCGCGAGAATGATCAGCCAGATCTTCGGTCCCAGCACGCTGACCAACAACAACGCGAACACCAGCTGCGGGAACGCGAGGAACACGTCGACGATCCGCATGATCACCCCGTCGGTGATCCGCCCGTAATACGCGGCCGCGATCCCCAACGCGACCCCCGCCCCGACCCCCAGCGCGGTCGCGGCGGCCGCCATCAGCAACAGCTCCCACCCGCCCGCGAGCACGCGACTGAGGACATCGCGGCCGAGCACGTCGCCGCCGAGCGGCGCGGCCGAGTTCGGGGTCGCGAACGTCTCGGTCACCGGCGCGGTCGCCGAGTGCGGCGCGACGAGCGGGCCGATCACCGCGACCAGCACCACGAACCCCGCGAGCGAGAGACCGATCGCGCCACGACGCGAACGGACCGCTCGTTTGAGGATGACGAGCCATTCGCGCCGCGAAGAGCGCCCGACCGTCCGCGGCGCGGCGCGTAGCTCCCCGATCGCGGGAGTGCTCATCGCCTCGCCCGGCGTCGCGGGCTGGCCAACAACGCGACCACGTCGGTCGTGATGTTCACGAACACGTAGAACGCGGCCAGGATCAGCACGATGAACTGGATCGTCGGGATATCCCGGTTCGAGACCGCGTCGACCAAAGCGGCGCCGATCCCCGGGTAATTGAACACGTACTCCACCACCACGATCCCGCCCGCCAGATACAACAGGTTCAGGCCGACGACCTGGATCACCGGCGGCAACGAGTTCGGCAACGCGTGCACCAACAACACCCGCCAGCGCGAGATCCCCTTCAACTCGGCCATCTCGACGTAATCGGACTCCAAAGCTTCGATCATCGCGCCGCGCACCATCCGGAAGATGTACGGCGCGATCACCAACGCCAACGTCCCGATCGGCAACCACAACGCGCTCAAATCGTCCAACGGCGGGGTGCCCGGCGGGATCGCGGACACCGCCGGCAAAACATGCAACACGTTCACCGCGAACACGATCACCAACGCGATCGCGACCACGAACTCCGGCAACGCCGTGATCGTCAACGCGACCACCGACGCGACATGATCAAACCACCGGTCCCGCCGCGCCGCCGCGATCAACCCCAAAACCCCCGCGATCAAAGTCCCCACCAAACCCGCGCCAACCACCAACACCGCCGAATTCTCAAGCCGCGGGCCGATCAACGACGACACCGACTCCCCGTTCGCCAACGACGTCCCAAAACTCCCGTGCAACACCCCACCGATCCAACTCCCGTACTGCGACACCAACGGACGATTCAAATGCAACTGCGCCTCCAACGCCGCCAACCGCTGCGGCGTCGCCGAATGCCCCAACACCGCATACGCCGCATTACCCGGCAACGCCTGCGTCGCCGCGAAAATCACGATCGACACCGCAAAAATCGTCAACAACCCCAACGCGATCCTCACCACCACCATCGACCACACCGGATGCCGCCGACCCCACGCGCGTGCCCGACCACGTACCGAACCAGGCCGCGCCGGCCGGTAGGAGTGCGTCACGACAGCCACAGGTGCTCAAAGTCCCAGTTATTGAAGGACCCACCCGTCTTTGACTCCACGATGCCGTTGACGTTGGGCAGGTAACCGTCGATCACCGCGGGGAAGAACGGGATGATGTAGCCACCCTCGTTGTAGTCGATCATCTGCATCTCGTGGGCGATCTCGTTGCGCATGTTCACATCGAGCGTGGCCAACGCCTCGTTATACAGGCTGATGTACTTGGGATTGTCGAAATGCGTTTCGTTGAACGGCGAGGTGGGAAGCGTGGCCTGGTTGACCTGAGTGAAGTAGGGCACGTAGTACCAGAAGTCCTGAGCGAACACCCACTTGAGATAGTTCGATCCGTAGAACTCGGTGACGGTGATCTGACGGAGCGACGCGCCGATTCCGGCGCTCTGCGCCTGCTGGGCGTACACCTGGGCCATATTGGTCGCGCCTTGCGCGATGTCGGCGGTCACGAGCTGGATTGACAGGTTGTCGTGGCCGGCCTGCTTGAGCAGCGACTTGGCCTGCTCGGGGTCATACTGCCGCTGCGGGATGCTGTGGTCATACTCGGGCGCCCAAATCGAGAAGATGTCGTTGCCGATCGTGCCGTGGCCGCCGAACACGGTCTGGAGCATCTGCTCCCGGTCGACGGCCAAACGGAATGCCTGCCTGACCCGGACGTCGTCGAACGGCGGCGAGTCGACGCGCATCGTGAACGGATTCCAACCGCCGCCGGGCGAAATGACGGCCTTCTTGCCCGATCCCGTGACTGTTCCGAGCACGTCCTGGGACAGTTCGTTGATGACGTCGACCTGGCCCGAGAGCAGTGCGTTGACCTGGCTGGTCTCGTCGGAGTAGTCGGTCATGATCAGCGTGTCGAGATACGGGAGCGGCGAGTTCCAGTAGTTCTCGTTGCGCACGAATTCGCTCTGCTGGCCGGGCGTGAAGCTCTCGTACTTGAATGGACCCGTACCCACCGGCTGCTTGGGATCGAACCCGACGGGAACGATGTACACGGTGACGTTGTTGGCCAGGCTCTGGGGCAAGGTCGAATAGGGCTTGGCGAACGGCACCGTAATCGTGCGGTTGTCGAGCTTCTTCATCCCCGCCGCGTCGATCCCGTGCAGCGCGTTGGCGGCCTCGCCGGGAGACTTGGGGTCGACGACGCGGTTGATCGAGAAGATCAGATCATCAGCCGTCAGGTCCTTCCCGTTGTGGAACGTGACCCCTTCGCGGAGGCGGATCGTCCACACCGTGGCGTCCTTGTTGGGCGTCATCTCCTCGGCCAGCCGGTAGTACTGCTGAGCGTCCGCGTTGAGCCAGAGGAGCCCCTCGTAGAGGTTGGCCACACGCGCGTAGTCGGTGACGTTGACTGGGTTGTTCGGGTCAAGCGTGTCCGAGCTCGATCCACCGGTCAGGCCCGCGTGCAGCGTGCCGCCGTGCTTGGGCGTGGCCGGCGCGTCGCTGCTGACGGAAGACGACGCGGCTGAGCCGCAGGCGGCGATCAATCCCCCCGCTCCCAGCACGAGGCCGGCCTTGGCGGTGTTTTCCAGCAAGGTGCGCCGCGTAATCGTGCTCACGAACCCTCCTCCGGTGTCAGTACTGTGTCGGTGACATGGAATGCGGCATCGTTCGCGGGTATGGCCGGAGTGCGCGAGGAGCTGCGCGGAGGCGGTTTGTAACTAGCGCGGAACATGGAAAACGGAACCCGTGTGACGAACACCCGGGTGAGCCGGGCCGTGGCCGATGCAACCGGGAAGCTAGGACTCCGAGGTCGCCGAGGGAAATGCCGGTTTAGCGTGCGTTATGCGCCAGAGGCATCACATGGCCAACCGGTGCGCCCGGTGGTCCGTGCGTAATGCGTGCGATGCATAAGGCATGCGAAATTGGCATTTCCGTCCGTGCTCGTGGCGTCTTAGCTTCTGGATGGATCGACCAGGCCTTGGGCGACCCGCGGCTGCGCCGCGGGCCTCGCCGCCCCGGGGCGCCGCGGAAACGGAGGGTTTGAATGGCGACGAAGACGCTCGACGATCTTGGCATCGACCCAGAGACGGTCGAGGAGGCGCTCTCGCGGAACATGACGTTCCCGGCTCGGTGGTATTCGGATCCCGACATCTACGCTTTCGAGATCGAGAAGATCTTCGCCCGCTCCTGGCAGTACGCGGGCCAGCTCGTCAAGCTTGCGAATCCAGGCGATCACGTCGTTTGCCAGGTCGGGCACGTGCCGATCGTGGTGACCCGGGATCTCGAGGGCGAGCTCCATGCGTTCGTCAACGTCTGTCGCCATCGTGCATATCCGGTCGCGGCGCAGGACGGCAACCGGAAGATCCTCCAGTGCGGTTACCACGCCTGGACATACAACCTCGACGGTTGCCTGCACAAGGCGCCCCGAAGTGACCGGGAGGAGTTCTTCGACAAATCGGAGTACTCGCTCATCCCGGTTGCGGTCGACACCTGGAATGAGCTGGTGTTTGTCAACCCGGACGCCGAGGCGGGATCATTCCGCGAGTCATATCCTGAGTTCGAGGCTCTCGCCCTCGAACGGGGCGTGGACTTCCGCGGCTACCAGTATCACAGCCGCTTCACCTACGACGTGCCGGCCAACTGGAAGGTGTGGGTAGAGAACGCGAGCGAGTGCTATCACTGCCCAACGATTCATACCCACAGCTTCAGCGACGCTTTCGTCGACAAGCCAGACGTCTACGAGTACGTCGACGGCGATCGGGTGCTGAGCCAGTTCACCGTGTACAACCCGCGGGCCAAGAGGTACGCCCACTCCGTGCGCGAGGACGACCGCCATTTCCGATTCCTGTATCTGTGGCCGGGCACGACGATCGTCGAGGACGATTTGGTGGCCACCGCCGCCATGATCGTCCCGACCGGACCCGAGACCTGTAGGTTCGTGGCGGATATGTTTGTCCGTCCCGAGCTCGACGAGGGCCAGGTAAATGATTGGCTCACGATGCTCGACCAGACGCTGACCGAGGACACCGTCGCAGTCGGATTACAGCAGCCCGGCTTACGCTCGCAGATGGTTCCTCATGGCCGACTGATGCCGGGAAGTGAGAGCGCGATCGCGCGATTCCACCGGATGGTTTGGGAGAACTTCGCCGAGATCCTTGACGCGGACTAGCGGACGAGGCCACTAGTCATCCGCTCGCGCGGCGACGGCCACAAAGCTCTCATTCAGTGGGTGTACGGCGTTCGCCGGCCAGGCCATCACAATCTGTACCGCGGGAGCGTCGACGATCGCCACGTAGCGAATCTGCGGATGGGTATACACGCGCGCCGTCGCGGCGGGTGTCATGCCGATGCCACGGCCAGCAGCGATGGCCTCTAGCCACTCCTCGACGTTGCGAACCTCGACGATCGATCGTGGCGCCTCGCCGGGGGGCCATAGGTCGAGGCGGGTGGTTCCCGAAACGATGTTCATGACGAGCTTGTCGCTGCGCAGGTCGCGCAAACGAAGTGACCGGCGCCGGGCGAGCGGGTGATCGGCCGGAATTGCGGCGACCCGCGATTCCTGGGCCACGATCGCGGTCTCGATGGCGGGATCGTCGGGCGCCATCGGCAGGAACGCGATATGGGAGCGGCCGTCGCTCAAGCCGGCCAGCCGATCATCGACGCGAAGTAGCTCGACGGCCGCGCGCGGATGGGCACGTTCGAATGCCTTCACGATCGGCGCGATGAAGGGCAGCGCTCCGCCATAGGTGAAGCCGACCCGCAGGGGCGGAATCTCCTCGGTGGCGCTGCGCAGCGCGTCCTCGACCACGGCGAGTGCCCGTTTAGCCGCTGGCAAGAAGCGTTGCCCCGCGGCGGTCAACTCGACCACCTGCCGGGTCCGGTGAAGCAGCGCGACGCCGAGCAGCTGCTCGAACTGAGCGATCGTCCGGCTCAGTGCGGGCTGGGTCAGCGACAGGCGAACCGCCGCGCGTGTGAAGCTGCGCTCCTCCGCCACCGCCACAAAGCCGCGCAGGTGACGCAGCTCGACGCTCGACAGTGCGCGGTCGCGAGGGTCACGTTCCTGCTCCGGCCGGTCGGTGGCGTCGTAATGCACGTCACGCATAACAGTACCGAAATCGGCATTTCCCTCCGCAGGCTCCGCGCCCTAGGTTCCTTGCCGCATGGGTTCTTCGATTCGAGGCGTCATTCCGGCCCACCTGATGCCGTTCGATGCCGATTTCGAGATCGACCAGCCAAACCTGCGGCGCCATCTCCGTGCCCTGCTCGATATCGACGGCATCAGCGCGATCACGACCAATGGACACGCTGCGGAGGTGGCCGCGCTCACGGCCGACGAACAGCGCCTGGTCCTCGAGATTGCGATGGAAGAGGCGGGGGGCAGGGTCCCGGTCATCTCCGGCGTTTACGCCGACGGTTCGGCGAACGCGGCCCGCATCGCGCGTCAGATGGAGGCGGCGGGTGCGGATGGGCTACTGGTGTTCCCCTCACAGGTCTTCAACTTCGGCGGCGAGCGCCGACCCGAGGTCGCTTTTGCTCACTACGCAACGATCGCGCAGGCGACAGGTCTGCCGCTGATCGCCTTCGTCTACCCGGTCGCATCAGGGGTCAGCATCGGCACCGATGCGCTGGTGCGGATCTGCGTCGAAATCGACAGCGTCGTCGCGATCAAGGAATGGACGAACGACATCGTCCTCTACGAGCGCAACTACCGGGCGCTCAAGAGCCTCGACAAGGACATCTCGATCCTGAGCAGTTTCAGCCGGTCGCTGTTCGCCTCCCTGTGTATCGGCGCGGACGGGATCTTGAGCGGTCATGGCAGTCTGGTCGGTGACCTGCACGTTGCGCTGTGGCGGGCGATCGAGCGGGCGGACCTCGATGCCGCGCGACGGTGCTGGGATCGGATCCGGCCAATCGCGGAGGCCTGCTACGCGGATCCGCTTGTCGACGCGCACAACCGGATGAAAGAGGCACTGGTGATCTTGGGGCGGATCGACGGGGCTTACGTGCGCCCGCCGCTGCAGCCGATCCCCGATTACGAGCGAGCACGGTTGGCGGTGGCGGTTGAGGCGGCCGGTCTGAGGCCCACTAGTCGTGTCTAGGAATCTCGCTATCGCGCCGCCGGATCCCGCCACCGGGCTGTTCTCGCCGATCACCGTCGGCGGCGTCGAGATTCCGAACCGCATCGTGTTGCCCGCCATGACCACGCGTCTGGCCGACGAGCAGGGCCACGTCACCGAGGACCTGCTCGCCTACTACCGGGCCCGTGCCGAGGGCGGCGTGGGGCTGGTCACGGTGGAGATGAGCTCGCCCGAGCGCGCCGGCCGCCATCGCTTCCGCGAGCTCCTGACGTGTGACGATGCGGCGATCCCCGGGCTACGCCGGATCGTGGCCGCGGTCCGAACTGCGGGCACGGGCGCGCGTCTCTCGATCCAGCTCGGTCACGCGGGCAGCCGTGCTCCCAGTCGTGTCTCCGGAGAGACGCCGATCGCGCCATCGGCGATTCCGACACCGCTCTACGAGATCGAAGCCGAGACCAACGTCCCGGTCGAGATGGGCGACGATCGGATCGAGCAGGCCATCAACGCGTTCGTCGCCGCCGCCCGGCGGGTGTGTCGGGCCGGCTTCGACATGGTCGAGCTGCACGGCGCTCACGGCTATCTGATCTCGCAGTTTCTAACGCCGTTCGAGAACCGGCGGACGGATCGCTGGGGCGGCAGCCTGCGCAACCGCGCTCGCTTCGGACTCGAGATCATCCGGCGGATCAAGGCCGAGCTCCCGCGTTTCCCGGTCATCTTCCGGGTCGGCGTCGACGATTTCTTCCGTGGTGGACTGTCTGCCTGTGACGGAGCGCGGGTCGCTCAGTGGGCTGCCGAGGCCGGCGCCGACGCGGTCAGTGTGACCGCCGGGCACTATCGCTCGGAGCCGAGCGGTGAGCGGATGATCCCACCGATGCGCTACCGGATGGGGACGTTCGTCGACCTGGCCGCAAGGGTGAAGCGTTCGATCACGGTTCCGGTCATCGGTGTGGGACGGTTAGGTGATCCGGCACTCGCCGAGCAGGCCGTGAAAGCTGGTCAGATGGATCTCGTGGCGCTCGGGCGGCCCTTGTTGGCGGACTCCGACTGGCCACGGAAGGTCCGTGAGGGACGTGCGATCCGGCGGTGTCTGGCCTGTAACCACTGTGTGGACACGATGCGTGCCGGTGGCCAAATCTCATGTGTCGTGAATCCCACCACCGGCCGTGAGCGTGAGTTCGCGGGGGCCGCGGGGCCAAACGGGGAGCTCATCTACGTGATCGGCGCCGGACCGGGGGGTCTCTCCTACGCATCACTCGTCGCCGAGCGCAACCGGGTGGTCGTGGTCGAGCGCGAGCCGCGTCCAGGCGGCGCGCTCCGATACGCCGCCGAAGCACCCCGGTTCAATAACGTCGAAGCGTCGAAAGCGTCGCTGCTCACCTACATCGACGAGTTGGAACGAGCCTGTCGCGAGCAGGGCGTGACTGTACGTCTCGGTACCGACGCATCAGCTGAGGCAGACCGCCTGTGGCAGGCTGATCGCGTCATCGTGGCCACCGGCGCGGCCTACCGTTACGGAGTCGGCCCTCTGATTCGATGGGTGTTGCGCACGGGTCTCGCTCGCCGTCCACTCGTGGCGCACATCGTCGGGTCGGACCGAGCCCGTCTCTGGCTTTACTACCGGGCTCGTAACGGAACCGGCGTGCGGATCGCCCACCGACTGCGCCTCGACCCGCGCAAGGTGACGCTGATCGGCGATGCAGCGCACGCGGGCAAGCTCCTTGATGCCAACCAGGAGGCGTTCGAAGCCGCCCGCCTGCTCGAGCCATCCCGGAGCGCGCCGTGAGCGAGACCGCCCGCGGATGGGGCCAACGATGATCGACTTCCAGGACAAGACTGTCTTGATCACCGGCGCGGGCAGCGGAATCGGCCGCATCACCGCGGTAACGCTGAGTGGTCTGGGAGCCCGGATTGCCATCCTCGATATCGACCTGGAGGCTGGCTCGTCGGTGGCTACGGAGGCGGGAGGGTCGGGCCGCGCTCACGCTGTGGCCGGCGACGTCGCGGACCCGAGCCAGGTCCGCCAGGGCATCGAGCAGTTGATCGACGTGCTCGGAGTCCCCGCCGCGGTGGTGAATAACGCCGGGGTCGCTCCGATTGGGCCGGTCGACGCGATCACGCGGGAGGAGTTGCGGCGCACGATGGACATCAACGTTGGCGGGGCCATCAACGTGGTGACGAGCCTCCGGCCGCACCTCCGTGCCAACGGCGGCGGCAGCATCGTCAACGTTGCCTCCTGGCTCGGACTGCGCTCGCGCCAGATGTTCGGTCTCTACAGCGCGAGCAAAGCGGCACTCGTGAGCTTGACGCAGACCATGGCGCTCGAGTTGGCACCGGAGCGCATCACGGTCAACGCGGTGCTGCCCGGAGTGATCGCTGACACCCCGATGCGCCAGGAGACCGACGCCGCTGCGCGCGCCGCCAACCAACCGACCTCCGCAGAACGGGCCGACACGATCCCCCTCGGCCGTCTCGGTAAACCGCGCGACGTGGCAAACGTGATCGCGTTCGCGTGCTCGGACGCGGCGCACTATCTAACTGGCGTGGCGATTCCGATCGATGGCGGACTCAGCGCGGCGGTCGTCTAGTGGCATGGTGAAGCGCGCGTTACATCGGTTCAAAGAGCTGTGTCGGCGGCGGACCGAGTTCCTCTCAGCCGGCGGAGACACGCATCCGGCCGAGGGTTCTCCATTACCGCTGTGGCCTCACTTCTGAGGAGAGCGCCGTAGCCGCCGCTCGATGGCAAGGCTGATGCGCCTGACGGCTTCCCCGTAGGCCCGCCGGGCCGTGTCGGGAACCGGGAGCGGGGAGCGTCGGGTCGACATGGCGCGCTGTTGCCCCGCGACCTCCTGCTCCCCCTCGGCCACCGGTCGACCTCGGGCCATTGCGGCCACGGCCGCGTCGTCCGTCGCGGAGGCTCTTCCCGCGTAGACCCAGGCGAGTCGGAAGCCCAGGCCGGCCGCGAGGTACATGACGCTGGCCAGGTCGTGCTCGCGTGCGCCCGTACGGCGCGCGATCAGGCGTAGCGAGAGCCCGACCACGACGAGGCTCTTGGCGGTACGGAAGATCGCCCCGGGGCGTCCGTGGCGGAGTGCCTCCGCGGCGTCTCCGAGCCGCCGCTCGCCGACCGCCGACAGGCACAGCTCGGCGAGCATGGATGCCGTCTCGATCGTGCCGAGCGCCCTCCGGGTCGGGTGACCGTTGGGTAGCCCGCTGGCTACGAGCGTGAGGCGGGTCGCGGCGGCGCCCGTGGCGGTCGCGGTCGCGACGAAGGCCGGCCCGAGGATCAGGCGGCTGCCGGACCAGACCGGCACCGCCGTGCAGGCGAGCAGGACGCCGGTATAGGAGCCCAGGTAGGTGCCGAACAGCGAAGTCAGCGCTCCCAACCCGCGAGCAGCCTGTGGCCGACCGATCAGATCGCAACCCACCGCAAGCGCACCCGAGCCGCTGAACGCGATCAGGCACCAGGAGCCCATGTTCATCGGCGAGCGTGGCTTGATGATCCTCGTCATGTTCAGGAACCGCTCGGGGCGCCCTAGATCGGCGATCAGGAGGGCCGGCGCGGGCGCGACGGCCCCGAGCGCGACCTTGCGGGCGATCGCTGCTGAACGGTGGTCCCCGGCGGCGTCACACGCGAGCGCGACGAACGCCGAGCCGGACGCCATCCCGCCGAACCAGAAGTAGGTCGCGACTTCCCAGCTCCACACGGGGGCGTGGATGAACGGCCCGTGGATATCCGCGATCGGCGCGCCGCGCATCCTCCGGTTCGCCGCCGCGACCTCCCCTGGATCGGGCGTGACGGAGGCGTAGCCCGTGTCGCGCCGGTCGTACAGATACGACCACCGGGCGTCGCCAAAGTCGGGCCGCGCGAGCGCGACCGGCGCCCCCGGTTCGCCCGCCGTCCACGGGCCCGGTCCACCGCGCGTGCCCAGCGCCGGGCGGATGTCGCGGATGTCGGTGTCATGTTTCTCGGTGCTCACCAGCGCCCCTCTGCGGATCTCCTGCGGCCGCGCCGTGCCGCCGCGACGAACGTGAGGACCGCGCCTGCGGTCGCGAGCAGACCCGCGCCGACGCCCGCCAGCGTGGCCGGGACGACGTTCTCCTGCACCGGCGAGTCCGCGTGTGCGGGCAGTCCGTAGCGCTCGGGCGGCTCGGTCAGCAGGAAGAACGAGCCCAGACCGCCGGCCAGCTGCTCTGCCGGCTCGTCGCCGGCTCCGTACAGGTAGGCACCCTCGATTCCGCGCCGGCGCAGCTCGGCGACTCGACGAGACGCGATCTCCACCAGTTCCTCGTGGGGGCCAAACTGGATCGAATCGGTCGGGCACGACTTCGCGCAGGCGGGTTCCAGTCCGTCGGCGAGGCGGTCGTAACAGAGCGTGCACTTGCCGGCCCGTCCGTCCTCGGGGTCGCGACCGACGACGCCGAACGGACACGCCGGCACGCAGTAGCCACACCCGTTACACACGTCCGGCTGCAGCACCACGGTCTGATGCTCGGTGCGGATCAGCGCCCCCGTGGGGCAAGCATCGAGACAGCCCGCGTTGGTGCAGTGCTTGCACACGTCGGACATGAACACCCACTCGCCCATCTTGCGCACGGCCTCGTTGACGTCGACGCCGCCCGCCGCCGGAATCGCCGGCAGGTGACCTCCGCGCCCGTTCGCGAGGGCACGCTCGGCCTCTTCCTTTAGCTGCGGCGAGGGCTCAAACAACTCGACGAACCGGACGTGGCGCCAAGTCGAACCCGACAGATCCCCGGTGTGGTCGTAGGAGACGCCCGGGCCGGACTGTGACCCGTCGGCGGGGAGGTCGTTCCACTGCTTGCACGCGACCTCGCACGCCTTGCAGCCGATGCACACCGAGGTGTCGGTGAAGAACCCCAACCGCTGCTCGCCGGGGCGATGGATGGCGATCTCGGTGTCCGGGGTGCTGGTGCTCACTCGCTCGCCTCCTGTGGGTCCTCGGCCACCGGGTCGTCGTCGCCCGGTCCGATGTGATGGCCCGCGAGCCTGGCGCCGGCCAGCCGCGCCGTGCTCGCGCCTCGCCTGCGACCGGCCCGCACGTCGCAAGTGAACGCCTTGTCGTCCTGAATCGAGACGTTCGGATCGCCGGATAAGGCGACGAGCTCGTTGGCGGTGTCACCGCGTGAAAGTCCGCTGTAGCCCCAGTGCCACGGCAGCCCGATCTGATGAATCACGCGGCCGTCGACCCGGAGCGGGCGGATGCGGTCGGTGACCTTGGCCCGCGCTTCGATCTCCGCCCGGGCGGTGACGATCGTCATCCAGCCGCCGTCCTCAATCCCACGGTCGGCGGCCAGTTGCGGATCGAGCTCGGCGAACATCTCCGGCTGCAGTTCCACCAGCCACGGGACAGTGCGGCTCATCCCGCCGGCGGTGTGATGCTCGGTCAGCCGGAACGTCGTCGCCACCAGCGGGTAGCGCGGGTCGCCCGGTGCGTGGTACGGGTTCTCGGGTCGGCGCCAGCGGATCATGGCCGGACTGGCGTCGACCTTCGGGTAGAGCGCGTTCGGCAGCGGCGACTCGGCCGGCTCGTAGAAGGTCGGCAACGGTCCGTCGAGCAGTCCACTGGGCGAGTACAGCCATCCGCGGCCGTCACCCATCATGATGAACGGTTCGGCGCCGCCGATCGCGTCCATCCCGCGAGCGTCGGCCGCAGGCCGGTAGTCGGGGCGCTTGTCGGCCGGGAAGTCCGGCACGTCGTATCCCGTCCAGCGCCGCTGCGTCTCGTCCCACCACACGTAGCGCTTGCGCTCAGACCACGGCCTGCCCTGGGGATCGGCGCTGGCACGGTTGTAGAGGATCCGCCGGTTCGCCGGCCACGCCCAGCCCCATTCCGGCGAGACGATCCCGCCCGCGACGGTGATGTCGCCCGCTCGGCGTCGGCGCGCCTGATTGACGCCCCCAGCATAGATGCCCGAGTAGATCCAGCAGCCGCAGGCGGTCGAGCCGTCGCTACGCAGCGCATCGAACGAGGCAACCGGCTCGTCCGTCGCGACGTCGTAGCCATTGATCTCTTTGATCACGGCTTCCACGTCGGGCTCGCGCAGGTCGCCGTGCTCCGGGTAATCCCAGGTCAGGCTCACGATCGGCCAATCCCGCGGGCGGTCGGATCCGGCGTAGCGGGCCTTGACTCGCTTGGCCAGGTGGTGCATGAACCACAGCTCCGAGCGCGCGTCGCCGGGCGGGTCGAGCGCCTTGTCACGGAACTGCACCAGCCGCTGGGTGTTGGTGAACGTGCCTTCCTTCTCGATGTGCGAAGCAGCGGGCATCAGGAACACCTCGGTCTGGATCGCTTCGGGACGGAGCTCGCCCGACTCCACCTCCGGCGAGTCGCGCCAGAAAGTGGCCGTCTCGATCTCGGCCAGATCGCGCACGACCAGCCACTTCAACTTGGCCATGGCGCGCCGTTGGAGGCCCGAGTGCTGAGAGCCGACCGCCGGGTTCTGCCCCATCACGAATAGGCCCTCCAGCCCCCCGTCGAGGGCGCGAAGCATGGTCGAGAAGTGGGAGTGGTTGCCGGTCAGCTTCGGCAGCCAGCCGAAGCCGTAATCGTTCTCCTCGGTCGCGTCCTCGCCGAACCACGCCTTGAGCAGCGAAACGATGTAGGCGTCGAAGTGTGACCACCAGCCGCGATCCGCCTTGCCGGCGCCGATGTACTCGGCCAGCGTCAGGTGACCCTCGCGCGTCCTCGGCATGTGGAGATAGCCAGGCAACAGGTCGTACAGGGTGGGGACGTCGGTCGACCCTTGGATCGACGCGTGGCCGCGGAGCGCCATGATCCCGCCGCCGGGCCGGCCGACGTTGCCCAGCAGCAGCTGGAGAATCGCCGCCGTACGGATCATCTGCACCGCGCCGGAGTGCTGCGTCCACCCGTTCGCGTAGCAGAACATACTCGTGCGCTCGCGCCCGGAATTCGCGATCAGGGCATCCGCTACGGCCGCGAACTCCGCGGGCGAGATCCCGCAGATGCGCTGAACCATCTCGGGCGTGTAGCGGGCGAAGTGCCGGCGGAGGATCTGAAAGACGCTCCGCGGATGCTCGAGCGTCTCGTCGCGCTCGAGACCGTCGACCAACATCCCCGCGCCGGTGTGCTCGCTGAACGCCTGCGTGGCGTGCTCATGTACCCCAGCCGAGAAGCTGAGCTGGCAGCCTCCGTACATCCACGAGCTGGGGTCGTAAGTTCCGGTCTCGGGGTCGTAGCCCGAGAAGACGCCGTCGAGATCTTCGGTGTCGCGAAAGCTCTCGTCGACGATCGCGCACGCGTTCGTGTAGTTGACGACGTACTCCTTGAAGTAGGACCCGGTCTCGATCACGTGGCGGATCAGCCCGCCCAGGAACGCGACGTCGGTCCCGGCTCGGATCGGCACGTGCAGATCGGCCAGCTGGCTCGTGCGCGAGAAGCGAGGATCAACATGGATGACGCGCGCGCCCCGCTCCTTCGCCTTCATGACCCACCGGAATCCCACCGGGTGCGCCTCCGCCATCTGCGAGCCCTCGATCACGATGCAGTCCGAGTTCTGCAGATCCTGCTGGAAGTTCGTCGCGCCGCCACGTCCGAACGAGGACCCCAGACCGGGGACCGTGGAGCTATGTCATATCCGGGCCTGATTCTCGATCTGGATCGCCCCCATGGCCGTGAACAGCTTCTTGATCACGTAGTTCTCTTCGTTGTCGAGCGTCGCGCCGCCCAGGTGCGCGAATCCCAGCGTGCGGTCCACCCGCCAGCCGTGGCGGTCGGTGTCCTGCCAGCCGGTCTCGCGCGCCGCGATCACGCGATCGGCGATCATGTCCATCGCGCGCTCGAGGTCGAGCTCCTCCCACTCGGTGCCGCCTGGGCGGCGATATCTGACCTTGCTCAGCCTGCCCGGTTGCTGCACCAGCTGCCGCGATGACGCGCCCTTCGGACACAGCGTCCCCTGGTTGATCGGCGAGCGCGGGTTCCCCTCGATATCGACGAGCTCCGTGCCCCGTGTATAGACGACCTGCCCGCAACCCACCGCGCAGAACGGGCACACCGACTCGGTCACCTTCAACCCGGCGATCCTCGCCGCCGCCTGCCGCGTCCGCTCCGAGGCTGCGCTCGGACCAAGACCCCAGTCCATCGTCCGGCCGACCAGCGGCAGCCGTCGCAGGGACTCAAACGACCGCGGGCGAGACCCCGCTTTGCTCAATCTCTACATCCAGTGGTCTTGCTCGCGATCACGACGACGACAACCTTCTCACTCCAAGGAGCCGATGACAAGGCCGGCGCCGGCTGGGTTTCTGGGTCGTCTAGGTGGTGGTGGTGCCGCGGCGGCGGACGAGGGCGTCGATGGCGGCGGCGACGAGGAGGACGATGGCGGTGGCGATGTCTTGGCCGGCGGCGTTGATGCCCATTAGGCCGAGGCCGTTGAAGACGGCGGCGATGAGGATTCCGCCGAGGAGGGCGTGGATGGCTTTGCCGCGGCCGCCGAAGAGGCTGGCGCCGCCGATCACGGCGGCGGCGACGGCGTAGAGCACGAGCGAGCCGCCGTCGATGTCGGTGGCCATCGATCCGAGGCGGGATTCGTAGACCAGGCCGGCCATGCCGGCGGTCAGGGAGCAGAGCATGAACGCGAAGGTGCGGATCCACGCGACGTTGATCCCGGCGCGCCGGGCGGCTTCGGGGTTCGCGCCGATCGCGTAGATGTAGCGGCCGGGGCGGGTGCGGCCCAACAGGATGGTCCAGGCGAACAGCACGACCCCGACGAACGGCACGACCCACGGCACGCCTTTCAATGGGATCAGCAGCCCGCGGTTGTGGTTGCAGATCCAGACCAGCAGCGCGCCCGCGAGCGCGGCGATAGTGATCTGCGCGATCGTGATACTCAGCGGCGGGGCGCTCAGTCCCTCGCGCCGGCGCCGAGCGGCGCGGGTGATCGAGACGAGCGCGTACAGGGCGACGACCACGACGAGCAGGATCCACCCCAGGGTGGGGGACATCTGGCTGTTGACGAGCTTGTACACCGGGCTGTTGCTCGAGATCGAGATCACGCCCCCGACCGCGGTCTTATCGATGTTCGCCAGCTCGATCATCACCCCCTCCCAGAACAACAACCCGGCCAGCGTGACCACGAACGACGGCACGTGCAACCGGGTGATCAGCGAGCCTTGCAACAGGCCGATCGCGGCCGCGACCGCGAACCCGCCGAGAATCCCCAGCCACCACGGCAAGTTCACCGGCGGCGCGATCAACTCCGCGATCACGAACCCCACCACCGCCGCGACAAACCCCGTCGAGAGATCGATCTCAGAGAGCAACAAAGCGAAGATCTCCGCCGCGCCCAACAACACGAACACCGCCGCCTGCACCAACAAGTTCACGATGTTCAACGACGAGAGAAACTCCGAGCGCTCGACCTGGAAAAAGATCACGATCACCACCAGACCCACCAAGATCGGCAACGCCCCACTATCCCCACTACGGATCCGCTGCCCCCACGCCCGCACGTACTCCCCCAACGACCCCACCATCAACTCCGCCGACGCGCCCGCGACCACGGTCGGATCGACCGCCGGCGCCTGCTCATCCACATCCTCCAACACCGCCGGCCCACCCGGCACCGACTCAGACCCCCCCAACCCCAACCCAGACTCAGACTCAGACTCAGAACCCAAACCAGACCCCTCCACGACTACACCTCCCCGCGACCCGCGCCCGGACCACCCGGCCGCGCCGAGACCCCCACCCCCGAACCCCCAGTCGCCCCACCCGTATCGCCCGCCCCGCTCGTGTCGGGTGGAGCGCCGTCGCGCTGCGAGCGGCCCGTGGTCATGTAATCGACCACCACCTGCGGATCAAACTCCGACGCCGGCCCCGCCGCGACCAACCGCCCCAAATGCAAAATCGCGATCCGATCCGCCACGCCGAACACATCATTGAGATTGTGCGAAACCAACATCACCGCCACCCCCCGCCCCGACAACGACCGAATCAAATCCAACACCATCCGCGTCTGCGCGACCCCCAACGCCGCCGTCGGCTCATCCATGATCACCAACTTCGAATTCGACAACAACGCCTTCGCGACCGCCACCGACTGACGCTGCCCCCCCGACAACGACGCCACCGGCTGACGAATCGACCGAATCGTCCGCACCGAAAGCTCCCGCAACGTCGCCCGCGCCGCCTTCTCCATCGACGACTCATCCATCAACCCCCACCGCAACGGCTCATGCCCCAAAAACAAGTTCTGCACAATGTCCAAGTTGTCGCACAACGCCAGATCCTGATAAATCGTCGTAATCCCCAACGCCTCAGCATCCCGCGGCCCATGCAACCGCACCGGCACCCCCTCCCACACCAACCGCCCCCCCGACGGCTCCCACAACCCCGAAATCGTCTTAATCGTCACCGACTTCCCCGCCCCATTATCCCCCACCAACGCCGTCACCTCACCCACCGGCAACCCCAAATCCACCTCCACCAACGCCCGCACCGCACCAAACGACTTCGACAACTTCTCCAACACCAACAACATCCCATTCCCCGACCCCGCTCCACCGACCGACTCCTCCACCAACGGGCTACCAGGTGAACTCATACGCACGCGCCTCTTTCATCGCCCGCCCCCGCCCCAACCCCCGGCCGGCGGGCGCGGGGGCGGGGTGTGGGAGCGAGCTGTTTGCTTACACCGAATCGGAGACCTGAACGTCCTCGATCTCAGGATATACCCGCGGCTGAGCACTCCGATGCGTAGGTGCCGGCGCAGAGTTGGTTGGTAGGCACGAAGTTGTCCTTGACGATCGTGTCCTTCATGTTGCCCGTGGTGACCCATTCGGGGGTCAGCAGCACGGACGGGACCGCGACCTTGGCGGTGGTGTCCTCGGTGCTGCCGTTGACCAGCCCGGCCGGCGGGGCCTTCCCCGCCCGCAGGTACAGCGCGAGCGCGGTCGCGGCCTGCGCCTCGAGGTAGATCGGCTTATACACCGTGCCGCACTGGTAGCCGGAGAGCACGTTCTGCAGCCCGGTCAGGGTCGCGTCCTGCCCCGTGGTCGGGAACGTCTTGGGCTTGACCCCGTGCGTCTTCAGATAGGTGATGATCGGCGCGCCCGTCTCATCGTTGGGAATCAACGCCGAGTTGATGTTCTTATGCGCCGTGTACGCGGCCTCGAACTCGGTCAACGCGGTCGGGGGATCCCACGTCCCAGCCGTGTTCGTGACATCGGTGTACTTCCCCGAGGTGAACAACGGCTTGAGCACCTGATCGTAATACCCCTGATAGAACAACGTCGCGTTGTTATCCGTGACCGCCCCGTGCATCACCACCATCTGCGGCTTAGCCAGCTTCCACGCCGCGATACACGCGACCATCCCCTGCCCCATCACCTTCCCCACATCCACATTGTTAAAGCTCACGTAGTACTTCCGGCTCCCCCCCAACGTCAACCGGTCATAGTCGATCACCTCGACCCCGTGCGCCGTCGCGTACTTCTCGATCGACGCGCCCACCCCCGAATCCAACGGATCCACCAACAACACCGTCGCGCCATTCGTGATGTCACTCTGCGCATCGGTCAACTGCGTCGAATCCGACCCCAACGCATTCTGCACAATGATGTCCGACGACGGCAACCCCGCCGCCGACAACGCCTTGCGAATATCCGGCTGATCAAACTCCACATACCGCGTCGAACTCACCGTATCCGGCAAAATCGCCGCCACCTTCCCCTTCCCCGCCGCCGCCAACGACTTCAACCCCGCCATCGCCGAAAAATCATTCGTAAACGACGACGTCGAAATCGTCGGCGCCGCCACACTCGAAGACGCCGACGACGCCGAAGACGCCGACGACGTCGCAGACGAACTCGACGACGACGAACTACCGCACGCAGCCACCCCAATCGTCGCGCCGACGATCAGCGCAGACACCACCGTTCTACGGCTCGCCAAATGCAAAACCTATCTCCTCCTCGTCAAACTGCAGCTTACGAGAACGCCACGCACTGCGCCACCGCATCGGCGGTGGCTGCAGTGACGAAGTCTGGGGGGCACTCTAGGGGTGGCCGGATGAACGAGTCGTTAACATCTTCGGCCTCACGTAAAAAAACAGTTAACGCGAGACGAGGGAGTGCCGCCGCCCGGATTTGCCGTGCAACCTCTCACTCGGCGACGAATCGGTACCCCGCCCGCGGCTGGGTGAGAATCAGCGACGGACCTCCGTCCACCTCGAGCTTGCCGCGCAGACGGCGGATGTAGACCCTGATGTACTCGGTTTCGGTCTGGTACCCGGTGCCCCAGACGCGTCGCAATAGCTGAGCGTGCGTGAGTAACTTCCCGCGGTTGATCACGAGCTCACGCAGCAGCGCGAACTCGGTCGGGGTGAGATGCACGGGTTGCCCGCTCCTCGTCACGGTCTGGTTAGTCAGATCGATTACCACATCGCCGGCGGTCAGCACCGGCGTGTCGGGCTCCAGAGCCCCGGCCGGCCGCGTCCGGCGCAAGGTGGCGGTGATGCGCGCCAGCAGCTCCTCGACGCTGAACGGCTTGGTCATGTAGTCGTCGGCTCCCATATTGAGCGCCGTCACCTTGTCCCGCTCTCCGCCGCGAGCAGAAACCACGATCACCGCCACCGGGGACCGTTCCCGGATCTGATGACAGAGCTGGAAGCCATCGACATCGGGGAGCATCAGATCGAGCAACACGATGTCGGGCTGTTCGGTTTCGAGCAGCTGCAGGACGCGCAGGCCGTCGGCCGAGATGACCGTGTCGAATCCGCGCACCGAGAGGTTCGACCGGATCAGGTCGACGATGTTGGGATCGTCCTCGACGACGAGCGCGCGGGTGTTCCGGGTCAGCTCAGGTCGCATGACCCAACGGTGTCGCACCGTTACCGGCGCCTTGGGGGTGCCCGACCAGGGCCACGATCTCGTCGGCCTTGACGGACTCGCCGTGATCGGGACCCGGGCCGCCGGTGCCGGTCCCTTCGATCGGCAGTCGGACGCGGAAGCAGGTGCCCTTGGCGACCGTGACCATCTCGATCGTGCCGCCGTGGGCTTCGACGATCCCGCGTGAGATCGACAGGCCGAGGCCCGCGCCGGAGCTGGGGGACCGCCGCCCGCGAGCCGGCTCGAAGGGCGCGGCGGCCAGCTCCGGGGGCATCCCGGTGCCATCGTCGACGACGGTTATCTCGACGTCGCCGGGCGCCGAGCCATGAACTCGGGCGTGCTTCGCAGCTCCGTTATTTTCGGCTGCGACGGCGTTCGCGATAACCCGCACGCGGGTCCCGGGCGGGTTGTGACGGAATGCGTTGGTGAGCAGGTTCACGAACACCTGCTCGAGCCGGTCGTGATCTGCCCACACCGCAGGCAGCGCCGGCTCACAAGCCACTGACACGGTGTCCACGTGCTCGGCGGGCAAGCAACCGAGGGCCGCTTCGACGACGAGCGGAATGTCGCACCAGTCGAGCTGCAGACGCATGACGCCGGATTCAATGGCAGAGAAGTCGAGCAGGTCGTCGACCAGCCGTCCCACGCGCGCGGATTCCGCTCCGATCCTGTCCAGGAAACGCCGCTGAGAGTCGCCATCCCAGGTCACATCGGGGGCCATCAGGCTCGACGCGTAGCCGCGGATCGCGGTCAGTGGCGTGCGCAGCTCGTGACTGAGCATGGACAGGAACTCGCGCTGGAGCTCGCGCGAGCGGCGCAGCGCGGCGGCTTCCTGGTGGGCCAGCCCGGCTTGTTCGCGCTCGAGCGCAAGCCGCAAGGAATGAGCCGCATCCTCGATCAGCGCCGTCTCCTCCTTCGTCGGCCGTAGTTCGCTCGAGGTGGCGAGCAGAACGGTCGGACCTTCCGGACCCACAAAGGCGACGGTCAGATCCTGCCGACCAGGAATGCTGTTGGAAGCGCGCGCCGAACCGTCGCGGCGGGCGCTCGCCAGCGCCTCCTTGGCCGCCGTCCACAACGGCGAGGACAATTCCGCGGGATCCACTCCCTGCGGGCCCGCGTAGCCGCGCAGGCACGGCGGCTCGCCGCGGGGCTGGGTGAGCAGCGCCACCTCCTCGGCCCGTAGCCCACGGCGGAGTGACTGCAGCGCGATCACGAGCCCTTGACCGACCGGGATCGGGCCCGCCAGCGTCTCGAGCATCTCGCGGATCGTCTCGAGGACACGGTTGCGCGCGGTCACCTGATCGAGCAGCCGGTCCCGCTCGATCGTGCTGGCCGCGTAGCCGGCGTAGAGCTCGACCAGATCGAGCTCGTCCCGTTCCGGGGGCCGGAGCTCGGATCTGAACACGGTAATCACCGCGCTGAGGCCAACCGGTCCGATGACCGGGAACGACCACGAGCCCGCGATCCCGGCTGCGCTGGCGAACTCGGTCCACGCCGCGCTCGCGCGACGCCGCTCGTCGACCACCGGCGTCCTCGCGGCCGCCGCCTCGCCGGGCGGGCCGCCGGCCCGCCCGAAGGGGAGCCGCGCCACGAGAGCGAGCTCCCCCTGGGCAAACCCAAGCGAGGCTCCGCAGACGAGCGCGCGGCCGCCGACCACGTGGATGCAGAGCTTGTCCGCGCCCAGTGCCGCCCCGAGCGCGGAGAGGATCAGCGACAGGCTAGCCGACGGGTCGGCGGACACCAGGCGGTCGGCCAGCCCATGCAACCGGGTGAGCTGCCGGCGTGCCGAAGAGTCGACCTGCTGCCCCGAGAGCAGCGCGATCACATCGTCCGGATGCGTCGTGTGGGGGTCGAGGTCCGCCACCACCCGGCCCTGGCGGAGCACGATGATCCGGTCCGCCAGTCTGAACATCAGCTCGATGTCGTGGGATGCGAGCACGATCGTCGTGCCCCGGTCGCGCAGGCTCATGACGAGCTGCTCGACCTGTCTGGCCTCGGTCACCCCGAGCGACGCCGTCGGCTCGTCGAGCAGCAGCAGTTGGGGCTCACGGCTCATGGCCCGCGCCACCGCGACCAGTTGGCGCTGCCCTCCCGACAGCGAGGTGACGCTTCGCCCGGTGTCGGTGATCGGAATCTTCAGGCTTTTCAGCGACGACGCCGCGGCCGCATGAAGCCGGGACGAGGAGAACATCAAACGCCGAGTCTCCTGGCCGAGGAGCACGTTGCCGGCGACGTCGAGGTTGTCGCACAGCGCGAGGTCCTGCCACACGACCGCGATGCCGCGCCGACCGGCGACGCGCGGATCGGCCGGCACTGATCGTCCGCTCAGGTTGACCGTGCCGCTGCCGGGGGAGATGTCGCCAGCGATACAGCGGACGAGGGTGGTCTTTCCGGCGCCGTTCTCGCCCGCCAGCGCGACCAGCTCACCCGCGCCGATAGCCAGGTCGACCCCATCGAGCGCCGGCACGGGGCCGAAGCTAACGCGCAGTCCGGACAGCTCGAGCAGCGGCGATGCGCCAGGTTGAGCGTTCGGAGTGGCGGCGGCGGTCACGACTCGGTCGCGCGAAGACGCTAGCCGCATCTCACGACGCGTTCAAACATGTTAACGCGATGTACATCGAAGCTGATCGGGGCTCCGGACGTCAGCCGCCGCCGCTTCCTGCCGGGCAAATATGCTGCCGGTCATGAACGCTCTAGACGGACCGATCGTGGTGGCGTTTGACGGTTCCCCGGCGGCGCGCCAGGCGGTGGCCGACGCCGCCAAGCTGCTGCCATCCCGCCGGACCGTGGTCGTCACCGTGTGGGAGCCGGGCCTCGCCTACGCCTCGGTTGCGGGGACGCCCGGCGTCACCATGCCTCCGGCCGTCGACCCGTCCACGGTGCTCAACCTCGATCGCGAACTGGGCGCCCGGGCCGAGGTCGTCGCAAACCAAGGCGCCGAGCTGGCGCGATCCCTCGGCTTGGAGGCCGAGGCCCTCGCCGTGCCCGACGCCGGCGGCGTAGCGCGAGCGATCCTGAACGTCGCCCGTGAGCATGAAGCCGCGGCGATCGTGGTCGGTTCGCGAGGTCTCAGCGGGCTCAAGGCGAGGTTGGAAGGCAGCACGTCGAACAACGTGGTGAAACGCGCCTCGTGTCCGGTGATCGTCGTCCACGAGGCCGGCTAGGTCCACTGGGACGAGTGAGCGCCTCACAGCGCGATCGTGACCACGACCGCGACCACGGCGATCGCCACCGTGGCCGCGGTCAAGCGGCGAAGCGTGGCGGTATGGGGATGGGCGAACGCTCCGGGCTGGCCGCGTCGGGTATAGACCGTTCGCCCGTGGCGATAGGTCAGGTACGCCACCGCCGCGATCGCGGTCGCGCAGGCGACCCCGAGCACATCGAGGTTCGCGACGAACGCGGCGCGGGCGATCAGGACTCCGCTCGCCGCGATGCTGAGTGACGACCGGGTCCACGACAGCGCGGTGCGATCGAGCGCATCCGCCGCCTCGATCCGAGCCGGTCCGGCCGTCGCCGCCTGGCCAGCGGGCCCATCAGATGCCGGCGGCCGGTTCAATGGACCAACCGGTCGACGATGGCGAGGATTCCTCCGCACGCGGCGATCACGACGATCCCTCCGGTCAGCACCCGGGGCATCCACGAATAGTGCAGCGGACGGCCAAGCCGCATCGCGCGCTCGGTGTCCTCCCAGTGCAGATAGCTAGCGAGCGCCAGCACGGCGCCGAGCACGATCAGCGGCACGGCGATGAGCAGCCTCAGGCCGAGCAGGTTGAAATGCAGGAACTGGGCCGCGGCCAGACCGCCGGCGATCAGGGCCAGGGCGGTCCGGTTCCAGGCCAGGAACGTCCGTTCGTTGGCGAACGTGAAGCGCGGGTCGGGCGGCTCTCCGGTCTCCTCGAGCCGCTGCTCGCGCCGGCCGATCGCGTCTCGCCAGCCAATCCGCCCCGGGTGATCGCCCGCCGCTGAATTGGCCGCTTCGGGCGACGGCGGCTCGGCGGCGGCCGGGTTCTCGGCGCCGTCGGCATGGCTCGTGGACGACCCGTCGCTCATCGGGGGAATTCTCCTACGTGCAACGGCCGGTGATTCGCGCGGGGGAGTAGGGCGCCGACATGGGGGATGAGGCGACGTCGGGGGATCGCGCCGGCACGACCCGGTTGCTGCTGGCGATGGGTCTGGCCAGCGGCATCACGTCCGTGCCGAACGCCGCCTTCGTGCTCGCGCTGCCCGCCATCCATCGCGAATTGGGGGCGTCGCTGACCGAGGCGAGCCAGGAGCCCGCGCTCGCCCGGCCGAACATGACCGAGCCGTTCTCGGGCCTGGCCCCGCGGCCGTAAGGCGCCATGGGTCACGGCCGGCGCGCAACGTGAGAGGATGCGGATGTGGCCGCACAACGCATCTCGGGAACATTGTCGGCGGCGGTGACGCCGCTACGGGACGACGGCAGGCAAGTCGACGAGGACGTCTATCCGCCGCTGCTTCAGTTCTACCGCGACGGCGGGGTCGACGGAGTGCTGGCGCTCGGCACGACCGGTGAGGGCGTTCTGCTGACCGCGGACGAACGGCGGCGCGTGGCCGAGCTGGTGGTGGCCGGCGCCGACGGGCTGCGAGTGATCGTCCACTGCGGCGCTCAGACGACTGCGGAGACGGTCGCGTTGGCCGCCCACGCCGCGGAGGCGGGAGCCGACGGGGTGGCGGTGATCGCGCCACCGTACTTCGCCTTCGCGGCCGACGAGGTGCTGGAACACCTGGCCGCGGCGGCGGCCGCGTGCGCGCCGTTGCCCTTCTACGTCTACGAGTTCGCGGCGCGGAGCGGTTATGTGGTGCCGGTGTCGGTCGTCGAGCAGCTCCGCGAGCGGGCGAGCAACCTGGCGGGGATGAAGGTCTCCGACGCGCCGTTCGAGCGCGCCGAGCCGTACCTGGCCACCGGCCTGGACGTGTTTATCGGCGCCGAGGCGGTCCTCCGCGAGGGCCTCGAGCGCGGGGCCGTGGGTGCCGTATCGGGCGTCGCGGCGGTCTTCCCCGAGCTGGTCGCGGGGCTCGTGCGCGACCCCTCGGCGGAGCGCTCGATGCTCCTGGCCTCGCTGCGCGGAGTGCTCTCGGAGCATCCGTTTCAGGCTTCGATCAAGGCGACGCTGGCCATGCGGGGCGTGCCCATCCAGCCCGATGTGCGCGCCCCGCTGCTGCCGCTGCGGCCGGAGGCGATCGAACACCTTCGAGGCGAGCTCGAGCGTCTGTTGGGCGAGGAGGCGTTGGCTGCGCCGCGACCGCTATCCCGCCGCGGCGCGTAACCTTCATCCCATGGACCGCGACGAGCTGCGAGCGCTGCAAGCGCCTTTGAAGGAGCGCTATCGCGAGCAACCGGAGGCCGCCCTGGTCACGCTGTCGGCGACCGGAAGCCTCGACGAGGGGATCGCCTGCTCGGTGCACACCGGACGAGCGCTGGCCGCGGCGGGGCTTCATCCGGCGAGCGGCGGGGACGGGTCACTGCTGTGCTCGGGCGACATGCTGCTCGAGGCCCTGGTGGCGTGCGCCGGCGTTACCTTGCGGGCGGTGGCGACCTCCCTGGGGATCTCGGTGGCGGCGGGAACCGTCCGCGCCGACGGCGACCTCGACTTCCGTGGGACGCTCGGCGTCGACCGCGAGGCGCCGGTCGGCTTCCGCGCCATCCGCCTGTGGTTCGAACTCGACACGGACGCCGACGATCAGCAACTAGCTACCCTGCAGAAGCTCACCGAGCGCTACTGCGTCGTCTATCAAACGCTTGCCAGCGTCCCCGAGCTCTCGACCCACATCGATGCGACTGTTTCAGAAGAGCCCTGAGAAGGCGGCCGAGAAAGCCGCCGCGAAGGCCGAGATCGAGCGTCTTAAGAAGCTCCGCGTCGACGACATGGCGATGCTGCTGATGCCGATGTTGGGGCCGGATGGTCTCAGCAAGGGGTACACGGTGCGCGTCCAGCAGCTGTGCGAGGAGTTGCTGCGAGACTTTCCGGCGGGCAAGGGAATGATCGCCCTGGAGCTGAGTGGCCGCGTAATCACGGCGCTCCAGCGGCTTCAGCACGTCGACTTGGTGGAGCCGATCTCGATCATGCGCTCGCCGCCGTGGCGGATCACCGAGATCGGCCGCGAAGCGCTCGAGGACGGGACGGTCGAGAAGTTCGTCAAGGTGACCGGGTAGCCGCGCCGGGCTGGATCGCCCACGCGGACTGGGGTAGCGCTCCGGCCAAGCGCGTGGTCGCGACGGCCGAGCTGCGGCGCGGCGGATACCGAGCGCTCGCACCGACCCGGGTGGCGGCAAGCGGCAGCTTGCTCGAGCGGATGGGCGTCCGGGATCGCACGCCTCGCCGGCGCTGCTCGGGTTCGACTTTCCGATCGGCATGCCCGCCGACTACGCCCGGCGGGCGGGCATCGAGAGCTTCGCCGCCTGGCTCCGCAGGCTCGATCCGTCGGATGCGCTGTTCGACGTGGCGGGCGAGCTGTCGGACGTATCGCTGGCGAGGCCGTTCTTCCCGCGGGCGGTCAGGACCAGAAGCCCAGGCCTCAAACGGGCCTTCCACGACACCCTCGGATTGGAGAGCACCCTGCGGGTCTGTGACCGAGCCCATTGCGGCCGGCGCGCCGCGTCGGAGCTGTTCTGGACCCTGGGGCCACAGGCGGTTGGCAAGGCGACGCTCATGGGGTGGAGTGAGGCGCTGATCCCCGCGCTGATCGAGCCCGGGCATCGGTACGCGCTCTGGCCGTTCGACGGCGAGCTCACGACGTTGTTGGGCGAGTTCGACGCGGTGATCGTCGAGGCCTATCCCGCCGAGGCCTACCGGCAGCTCGGACTGCGTATGGGCACGCCGGGCACGGCCAAGACGAGCCAGGACAGCCGCCGCGCCGACGCGCCCCGCCTGCTGGCGTGGTGTGGCCGGCACGGCGTCGTCCCCGACGATCACCTCCTAGCCCAGTTGCGCGACGGCTTCGGACCCAGCTCGGCGGGCCAGGATCCATTCGACGCGGTCGTCGGACTGTTCGCGATGATCGACTCGATCGGGCGCGGGGGCGAGCCCGATCTGCCCGCCGACCCAGCCATCCGGCGCTGCGAAGGCTGGATCTTCGGACAGCACAGCGCGTGCCCGCGGCCGTGAGCGGCACTCAGCCGGTGGCGCCGTAGGCGACCGGCCGCGTGGCGTCGGCGCTCCACTCGTTGAACGACCCGTCGTAGACGCCGTCGGCGTGGATCCCGATCCGCTCGAGCGCGAACATCGCCACGGTGGCCGAAACGCCGCTGCCGCAGGTTGCGATCAGCTCCCGGGGCGGATGATCGAGATCGATTCCGGCGTCGCGCGCGAGTCGGGCCACCGCGGCCGGTGCCGTCCACAGCCCGGTGGCGCCGTCGACCAGCTCCTGGTAGGGGAGACAGCGCGAGCCGGGGATGTGTCCGGTATTGGCGGTCCCCCGCTCGCCGATGAACAGGTGACGGGGACGGGCGTCGACCAGCGTCGCCCCTTGGCCGAGCGCTTGCTGGACGTCGGCCAGCGTCCGCCGCAGGCGCGGGCGCGGGCGGGCCGAGAAGGTCGCCGCGGTCGGCTCGACCGGATTGTGGTCGACCGGCCGGCCCTCCTCGTTCCACGTCGTCCAGCCACCGTCCAGCACCCGCGCCTCGGCGCCGTAGTACCTGAACGCCCACGCCACGCGAGCGGCGAAGATCCCGTAGTAGTCGTCGTAGGTGACGACGAGATCTCCGTCGCCGACTCCGAGCTGACCGGCCCTCGCCGCGAACGCTTCGCCCACCGCGACCTGGACCGGCACCGGCTGGCCGGCGTCGACAAAGTCGTGCTCCCAGTCGACGAACGCCGCTCCGGGGATGTGCCCGGCGGCGTACTCGGCGCGCTTGGCGTGCGGCAGCGGCGAGCTCGGGTGACGGCCGCGAACGTCGAGCACCCGCACGTTCGGGTGGCCGAGCTGACCCTCGAGCCACTGGGTGCTGACCAGCGGCCCATCCGGGATTACGAGTACCTGCAGTGCCGACATGACCTCTCCTTTCGCCAGGCGCACGCCGGCCCTGCGGCGCGCGCCTATGCCTCCTCGGCCATCGCGACCAGGTCCTCGCGGGTGACCTTGCCGACCAGCTCGGGATGATCGGAGCGCATATGCGCCTCGATCGTCGTCGCCGCTTCCTCGACGGTCTCGCCCCGTCCCAGAAATCCGCATTGACACCGGATGACCTTCGCCATGACCTTTCTCCTTTGAATGTGAGCGCGACCCTACGATCGGCGGTTTGCACGGTTCTGCGATTCTCCTTGCACCAACATTGGCCGACAACTCTCCGACTCGAATCCAGCTCTGTGGGCGGCTCGCGATCGAGCTCTCGGGCCGTGACCTGACCCCCAGGTTGCCCAGCGGGCAGGCGCGGGTTCTCTTCACCTATTTGACTGTCACCCGCGCGCGGCCGGCGCGCCGCGAAGAGCTGGTCGAGGCGCTGTGGCCATGGCGGGCGCCCGCTGGTGCCGACGCGGCGCTGAGCGCGCTCCTGTCGCGGCTGCGCTCGGTGCTCGGCGCCGGCGTCCTGTCCGGGCGCAGCGAGCTCCAACTCGAGCTGCCCGGCGATGCGTGGATCGATCTCGAGGCCGCCGAGGAAGCCATCCACCGCGCCGAGGCCGCGGTCGCGCAGTCCGACTGGCCTCGGGGCTGGGGCCCGGCCTTGATCGCGCTGTTCACCGCCCGGCGGGGCTTCCTCCCTGGGGAGGACCTCCCCTGGGCCGAGGAGTACCGCCGGCGGCTCGAGGAGATCAGGGTCGCCGCCCTCGAGTGCTATGCCGCCGTCGCGCTGGGCGTCGGCGGCAGCGAACTCCCGCCCGGCGAACGGGTCGCCCGCGAGCTGATCGCGCTGGCGCCGTACCGCGAGCGCGGCCATGCGCTGCTGATGGAGATCCTCACCGCCCGGGGCAATGGCGCGGAAGCGCTGCGTGTCTACGAGGCGCTCCGGCGGCGGCTGCGCGACGAACTCGGCGCCACGCCGTCGCCGGAGGTGCGAGAACTTCAGGAGCAGTTGCTGCGCCGTTGAGCCCGGACCCGATGGCTCGGCGGTTCCTGGTAGGTTAGGCCCAAGCCCGTGCGCAAGTGGGTATATGACTTCGCCGAGGGCTCGCGCGACATGCGCGAGCTGCTCGGAGGCAAAGGGGCGAACGTCGCCGAGATGACCCGTGTGCTCGGGCCCGAGTTGGTCCCCGCGGGCTTCACGATCACCACCGAAGCGTGCGTGGATTACATGCGCACGGGCGAGGATCCCGAGGGCTTGGCCGAGCAGGTGGCGCAGGCGCTCGAGCGCCTGGAGCGGACGACCGGCAAGAACTTCGGCGATGAGGCGGACCCGCTGCTCGTGTCGGTGCGCAGCGGCGCCCGCGAGTCGATGCCGGGGATGCTCGACACGATCCTCAACCTCGGCTTGAACGACCGGTCGGTGCTCGGCCTCGCCGACGCGACCGGGAACGAGCGGTTCGCGTGGGATTCCTACCGGCGGCTCGTGCAGATGTTCGGCAACGTCGCCCACGGAGTCCCGAGCGACCGGTTCGAGGACGCGCTGCGCGCGGCCAAGGAAGCCGCCGGGGTCAGCACCGACGCCGAGCTGTCGGCCTCGGCGCTGCAGGAGCTCGTGGCGCAGTTCAAGGAGTTCTACGAGTTTCCCCAGGACCCGCAGGAGCAGCTCCGTCAGGCGATCCGGGCCGTGTTCGGTTCCTGGACCGGAGAGCGAGCCGTCACCTACCGCCGGATCAACCGCATCCCGGATGACTGGGGCACGGCGGTGAACGTGCAGCAGATGGTGTTCGGAAACAAGGGCGACACGTCGGCCACCGGCGTGGCGTTCAGCCGCAATGAGGTGACCGGGGCCCCCGAGCCATCCGGCGACTTCCTGATCAACGCCCAGGGCGAAGACGTCGTATCCGGAGTTCGCACGCCGCGCGACATCGCCGAGCTCGCCGACGTGATGCCTGAGACCCACGCGCAGCTGATGAAGATCCTCCGCCAGCTCGAGGCCCACTACAAGGACATGCAGGACACCGAGTTCACGGTGGAGGAGGGCAGCATGTACATGCTGCAAACGCGCAACGCCAAGCGGCCCGCCCAAGCCGCCGTGCGCTTCGCCGTGGACGCCGTGGACGAGGGCTTACTGACGCGCCAGGAGGCGCTGTCGACCGTCGATGCCGGCGCGCTCGACGCGCTGCTGCATCCGACCTTCGACCGCGGCGCCGATTACACCGTGCTCGCCCGGGGCGTCGCCGCGTCACCGGGGGCGGCCCGAGGGGCGATCGTGTTCAGCGCCAAGGCGGCCGTGGCGGCGGCCGCCGAAGGGCGAGACGTGATCCTCGTCCGGCCGTTCACCGAGGCCGACGACGTCGCCGGCTTCCACGCCGCCAAAGGGATCCTCACCTCGGAGGGCGGCAAGGCATCGCACGCGGCGCTGGTGGCGCGCGGGATGGGCGTGCCGGCCGTGACCGGCGCGGACATCACGGTCGACGCGCGCGAGGGTGAGCTACGGATCGACGCCCAGGTAATGCACGAGGGAGATCAGATCGCGATCGACGGCAGTGAGGGGGCGGTCGTCGATCCGGGCGCCACGCTCGTCGAGCCGACGCTCGACGAGCGGTTCTACCGGCTGCTCGAGTGGGCGGACGAGATCCGCCGGCTGCGGGTGCGCGCCAATGCCGACACGCCGGGCGATGCCGCGCGGGCCCGGGAGCTCGGTGCCGAGGGCATCGGGCTGTGCCGGACCGAGCACATGTTCATGGCCGAGGATCGCCAGCCGAAGATGCGGGCCATGATCATGGCGCAGGACAGCGAGGGCCGGCGCCTCGCGCTGCGCGAGTTGCTGCCGCTCCAGGAGTCGGACTTCGAGGGCATCTTCGACGCCATGCGGGGCCTGCCGGTGACGATCCGACTGCTGGATCCCCCGCTGCACGAGTTCCTGCCGGACCTGCCGGACCTGCGGGCTCAGGTCGAGCGCGCCCGGCTCGAGGAGGACGAGGAGTTGCCCGAGCTCGAGCGGCTGCTGGCCCGGGTGGAGGAGATCCACGAGGGCAACCCGATGCTGGGAACGCGCGGCTGCCGGCTGGGAATCCTCTATCCGGAGATTTACGAGATGCAGGTCGAGGCGATCGTCAGGGCCGCGATGGCGGTCGACCAGCCGCCGCACCCGGAGATCATGATTCCGCTCGTCGCCTACGAGCACGAGCTCGCGGAGCTGCGCGAGCTGGTCGTGCGCGTCGCCTCCGAGCACGGCCTCGTCGAGCGTCGGGACTACACGGTGGGAACCATGATCGAGCTCCCACGGGCCTGCTTCGTGGCCGACAAGATCGCGCGCCACGCCGACTTCTTCTCGTTCGGCACCAACGACCTGACCCAGACGGCGATCGGCTTCTCTCGGGACGATGTCGAGTCGAAGTTCATTCCCACCTACATCGAGCGCAAGATCATCGACCGGTCGCCATTCGAGACGATCGACAGCCCCGGCGTCGGGTGGCTGGTCCGTCTCGCCGCGTGGGTCGGCCGCGAAGCCCGACCCGAGCTCAAGCTCGGCATCTGCGGCGAGCACGGCGGCGACCCCGACTCGATCGCGTTCTTCCACATGGCCGGGCTGGACTACGTGTCATGCTCGCCGTTTCGCATCCCGATCGCCCGGATCGCCGCCGCCAAGGCCGCGATCGCGGACCAGTGGCCGGCGACCGGTCCGGGCTAGGCTAGCCGCCGCGAACATCGTCAATTTCCGTCCACCTGTCGGACGGAAATTGCCATCGTTCGCGAACTCCGCCACTCTCGTTGAGCGAAGCGTGCTACGAGGCGCTGGCCGCGGCTCGGGACCCGCGCAGGAAGCGGGCGATCGCCTCGGCGACGAGGCCGTCGAGCTGATCGGGTTCGATCATCCCGCCGGTTATCAGGGCAGCGATGCCCTGCACGGTGGCGAACAGAACCAGGCCGACGCGGTCGGGTTCGCCGGGCTCGAGGATCCCTTCCTCCTGTCCCTGCCCGATCAGCTCGAACAGCACGGAGAAGGCGGCGTCGGCCGCCTGCTCCAGCCCTCCCGACGGATCTCGGTGCTTGCCCGCGAACATCAGCTCGAGCAGGTTGGCGTCGCGGATGGCGAAGTTGATGTAGGCGGAAGCGGTGGCCCGCAGCCGCGCTTCGAACTCTTCACCGGCGCCGGCGGCCGCGGCCCGCAGTTCCCCGCCGAGCCGCTCGAAGCCGGCCTGGGCGAGCGCGTCGAGGAGCGCTTGACGGTCAGGGAAGTGGCGCCGGGGGGCCCCGTGGCTGACGCCGGTCTGGCGGGCGAGGTCGCGCAGCGAGAGCTGGTCGACTCCGCGCTCGCGGACCGTGCGCTCCGCTTGCGTGAGCAATTCAACGCGGAGGTTGCCGTGGTGATAGGGGCGTGCGGCCATCGGGGCGCAGACTAGCGAAGATATGTGGGCATTGACAGCATTGTTGTCATCGACTACATTGTTGCTTATGACTACTTTTGCCTCCGCCCAAGATCTTCCCGACATGACCGGCCGTACCGTGATCATCACCGGCGCCAACAGCGGTATCGGCCGGGCCGCTGCTCGCGCCCTGTCCGGGGCCGGTGCCCAGGTCACGCTCGCCGTGCGCGATACCGAGAAGGGCCGAGCGGCCGCGGCCGGCATGCTCGGCGAAGCTCAAGTCCGGCGGCTCGACCTCGCCGATCTCGCTTCGGTGCGGGAGTTCGCCGCCGGCTGGGAGGGCGAGATCGACCTCCTGATCAACAACGCCGGGGTGATGGTGCCGCCCCTGAGCCGCACCGTCGACGGCTTCGAGCTCCAGTTCGGCACCAACCACCTCGGCCATTTCGCGCTCACCGGGCTGTTGCTCGACCGTGTCACCGGCCGGGTCGTCACCGTCTCCTCGACCGGCCATCGGATCGGCCAGATCGACTTCGCCGACCTCAACTGGGAGCGCAAGCCGTACAAGGCCTGGCGAGCCTACGGTCAGTCGAAGCTCGCCAACCTCCTGTTCACCGCCGAGCTGCAACGGCGCCTGACTGCGGCCGGCTCACCAGTGCTCGCGATGGCCGCTCACCCGGGCTACGCTGCCACCAACCTCCAGTTCCACAGCCAACGGCGTTCGTTGGACGTGCTGAGCGTGATCGGCAACTGGCTGTTCGCCCAGGACGAGGAAGCCGGCGCGCTTCCGACCCTCTACGCAGCGGTGGCCGACATCCCCGGCAACAGCTTTGCCGGCCCCGGCGGGTTCATGCAGCAGCGCGGGGCGCCGAAGCTCGTGGGGCGCTCGGCTGCCGCCCAGGACGGTGCCACGGCCCGCCGTCTGTGGGAGGTCTCCGAGCAGCTCACCGGTGTCAACTTCCCGCTCGGAGTCATCAACGCCGCGGCTTGATCAGTCGTCGCTCTCGAGGTGGTGCAGGGCCTCCTGGTCGAGCCTCGTCCCGTGGTGGACGGTGACGGCCGGTGGCAGCTCGATGTGGAGGTCGGTGGCGTCGTCGAGCCGCGCCACCCCGTCGTGCAACGTATAGCTGAGGACGTGGCCGCCGCGCGCGCGGTCATCGGTGGCGAAGTGCAGGTGCCAGCCGACCATCTCGATCCCATCTAGGGCGTCGGGAAAGCCGAAGCCGACCATCGTGCCGCTCACATCGAACAGCTCGCTGACGTGCTGGTCGGCGATGACCACGGCCAGGGGTGGGTACGGCGGTCGCTGCTTGGCCACCGAACGGACTCGCACGTGCTCGAAGTGACCGTCGATCCGGATCGCGGTCGGCCCCTTGGACTCCTTCAGTCGGTGCCCTACGTGCGCTTCGAGCTCGGCGTCCGGCAGTGGCCCGGGTAGGGCGATCGGGTCACCGGGCGAGAACGGCACCACCACGGCATACGGGGTCGGTTGCGAGGGCTCTGCGCGCTCCAGTGTGCAGTCGAACCGGGCCTTCCACGCCTGGCCGTCGACCACGATCAGCTCACCGTCGAGGCCGTCCAGCGTCCCCAGGCCGTGGTCGCCGTGCTCGAGCACCTCGGCTAGCGTGACGTCGCCGTCGAACGCGCCGGCCAACAGGGCCTCGATCGTCGAGGTCTGAAACAGCTCGTGACTGTGGCCGCCCGGCCGAAGCTCGCGATGACGCAGCAGCTCGACGTGCAGGGCACCGAGGAACTCGACCTCGCTCACTCGGGGTCCAACCGTTTCATCCGCGCCGGCGGCGCAGGCCCCTCCGGGCCCCGGCATCCGCGAAGTGGTTCCGGAGTTCGTTGACGTAGTTCACGCCCAGCGTGCTCCCGTGCTGTGAGACCCAATCGCTGAACGCGATCTGCCCCAGCGGCGCCTGGTCGGAGATCAGCAGTTCGGCGATCAGCCCCTTGATCTCATCCGTGGTGACCGGGACATCGCGCACCACAACCCCCAGGGCGCGCGACGTCGCCGCCATGATCGCCGGCGGCACGTGGATGATCCTGGGCTCCGAGCCGACCGCCGCGCCGATCGCTACGACGAGCTCTTCGTAGGAGAGTCGCTCGGGGCCAGCGGCGTCGAGGACCGCGTCACCATCGATGTGGGCGGCCTGCTCGCAGATGCGGGCAAAGTCGTCGATATGCACCGGCTGCACCTGGTAGCGACCGTCTCCCGGGATCGGGAAGATCGGGTAATGGCGCAGGACCCAGCCGATGTTGTTGGCCAGCAGCTCGCGGTCGCTGCCATAGATCCACGTGGGTCGGACGATCGAATAGGGGAGGCCCACCTCGGCCAGCGCCCGCTCGACCAGCGCCTTGCCGTGGAAGTAGGGCAGCGGCGAGTCGATCGTCGGGTTCGACACGCTGACGTGGATGATCCGGCTGACGCCGGCGCGGTGGGCGGCGTAGAACAGCATCTTGGAATTGGCCACCGCGTCGGCGAACGTCGTGCGCCCGTATTCGAACCGCACCCAGTACGTGTTGTAGAACGTGGTCACCCCCTCGAAGCTCCGCACGAGCGCGACCGGATCATCGAACCGGTAAGGCACGGCCTCGATCGGCCCGTGCGAGCGGTCGCCGTGGAAGGTCAGGGTGCGCACGGTGCGCCCGAGTTCGAGCAGCCGCGCCGCGATCCCTGAGCCGGAGTGGCTGAACGCCCCCGTGACCAGGTCACGTCCAGTGTCACTGTTCATCGCCGGCCGTACCCTATCCGGCCGTCATCGGGGTAGGCTCCGGTCGTGATCCGGCTGTTCGGGATTCCGATGTCCCATCCCGTGCTCGCCGCGCGGGCGATGCTCGAACGAAAGGATCTGCGCTACCGCTACTTCGACCTGCTGGCGGGCGTTCATCCCCCAAGCCTCCTGGCGCTCGGGTTTCGCGGGGTGACGGTGCCGGCGATGAAGCTCCCGGGCGGCCGCCGGGTCCAGGGTTCGCTGGCGATCGCGCGGGCGCTCGAGCAAGCGGTCCCGATCCCGTCGCTGTACCCGCTCAACCCGGCCGCGCGGGCCGCCGCCGAGGATGCCGAGCGGTGGGGTGAGCGCGTGCTTCAGCCGGTGCCGCGGCGTCTGATCCGGTGGGGCCTGAGCCGGGAGCCGCACCAGCGACGGTGGTTCGCCGAGGTCGCGACCCCGCTGCCCGCGCCCGCCTTCGCCGCCCTGCTGATGGCGCCCTTGGCACCGGTGTTCTCTTGGCAGGCCGGCGCGAGCGACCAGCGCGTGCGGCGCGACCTGGCCGAGCTTCCGGCGTTGCTGGACGAGGTCGATCGCCTGGTCGCCCGCGGCGTGGTCGGCGGCACCGAGCTCGGCGCGGCTGACTTCCAGATTGCGGCGTCAATTCGGACGCTGATGGCGATCGACGACGTGGCCGGGCTGCTGGCGGGGCGGCCGGCCGAGTCGTTGGCCCTTCGCGCGATACCGTCGGTAACCCGCGTGCCCTCGGTGCTGCCCGAGGACTGGTTGCCGCGCTCGCTTGAAGCCGACGCCGCGGGAGAGCGGATAATCACGGGGTGAGTGACGTCGTCCGTCCGCTGATCGCGGTGGTCTTCTTGGGCGTCGGCTTGATCGCCCTGGTGATCGACAGCGCCGACCACGGCTGGACGGCGCTCCGCGTCGTCGGGATGGTGTGTTTCGCGGCCGTGATCGTTTACGAGCTCCTGGTGCTGGTGCGGGTTAGGGCTCCTCGCTGAGCGCGACCGTCCGCAATGCCCGAATACGTCCTCGACCATCATCGGGAGGGAGAGCGGGAACGACTTGCGCTGATGTCGCGGCTGCTCGATCCGATGCACCGTCGCTATATCGAGCTGATCGGTGCCGGCCCGGGAACGCGAACGCTCGAGGTCGGGTGTGGCAACGGGTCGATATCCGCGTGGCTGGCCGAGCGCGTGGCGCCGGACGGACGTGCCGTGGCGGTCGATCTCGACTTGTCGCTGATCGAGGTCCGCCCCGCGGGCCTCGAGCTTCGCCTGGCCGACATCGTCGGCGGCCCGATCGAGCCCCGAGACTTCGATCTCGTCACGGCCCGCGCGGTGCTGCACCACGTCGGCGACCCTCGGGCCGCGGTGGCGAATCTCGCCGCCAGCGTGGGCCCCGGTGGCGCGATCTTGCTCATCGAGCCGGATTTCTTGCCCGTCAGCGTCGCCGAACCAGCGGAGATCAGGACTTTCTGGGACGGATGGCTCGCCTGGTCGCGCGGGCAGAGCATCGACTACATGATCGGCCGGGGGTTGCCGGCGCGGCTGGCCGAGCTCGGGTTCGAGGAGATCGAGGCGACGGCCGAGACCGCGCTCTACAACGGCGGTTCGCCTTGGGCCCAGTACTGGACGGCGACGGTGGTCGAGCTGCGCGATCGGCTGGTGGCGTCGGGTCATCTCGACCAGGCTACGGTCGAAACGTTCCTCGCCCATTGCGCCGATTCGGACTGGTGGACGCAGTCGATCGCGTTCACCGTCGCGCGCGCCCGGGCACCCGGCGCGGCCTGACGAGGGTTTCCGGGCGCTTTGTGACGATTTTCACACGCTCCTGAACCGGAGGGGTAGTTTGCTGGACGAGCAGCGGCTCGGAGCCGGGGTACATCCAGGGCAAGAGCGGACGACCTCAGTTGAGTTCAGCGACCGACCCACCCATTTCGCCACCTCAACCGCCCGGGCCGAGCTCCGAGCCGGAGCCCGCAAGAACCGCTCCGGAGGCGACGCCGGTCGCGGAGCGGCTGGAAGAGGTCTCGGCGCTGCGCGAGGCGTTCAGCGAGCGAGTCATCTCGCTGGGGACGATGCAGCCGATGGTGCGGGTCTGTTCGGTCGTGGCCATCGCAATGCTGGTGTGCGCCCTGGTGCTGGGGCTGCTCAAGGGCGTCCACCTGCCAGAGGCGAAGCTGGCGATCGGCAACGCCAACCCGATCGTGATCCCCCTTCCCGCGCTGGTCCTGCTGCTGATTTCGTTTGGCCTCGCCTGGTGCTACGCGGTCGCCGCGGTCCTGTACGCGCCGGTGTGGTTGCGCGCCGGCGTACTGGCGCTGTTCGCGGCCGCGATGCTCGACCAGGGCAGCGCCTTCTTCGTGTCCGTGACCTCCGGTCGGGGCCCGGTGCTGCTGGTGGCGCTCGCACTGCTGATCGCTGCCGTGCTCGCCCACGGCTGGCTGACCCGGGGGCAGAACCGGGAGCCGCTGTCGACCGGCACCGAGCGCGCGCTCGCCGCGGGCGTTTTCGTGCTCGCCGGACTCGTCGAGGTGGCCGCGTGGTGGGCCGCTCGCGGGGCTCCGATCGCGGGAGTGTTCGCGGTCACCCTCGCGTTCGAGCTGACCGTGTTCGCGGTCCTAGCCAACCTGTTCCTGAGCTCCGCCGGCGCGGATTTCGCCCAAGCGGCCCATCTGGTCGGCTCGGCGGCGGCGGCCGTGGTCGGCGCGGTCCCGCTGCGGAAGTTGTTCGGCTTCGCGGCGCTCGCGTTGGCGGCGGCGCTGCTGGTTCGCGCGGTTATCGACGTGTCCTCCTCACTCCCGGCCGAGATCGGGCTGGCGCTCGCCGGGGCTGCCGTGATCGGGGCGGTCGCCTTCCACAACCGCCGGCGGCTGGCCGGTTCAGGACGAATGCCCTCTTGGTCGGCAATCGTCGCCGGACTGCTGCTGGTCCTGGTCTTGTCCGGCGGAATTGCCTGGGAGACGTTGACGACGGAATCCAAGTCCACCCAGGTGTCATTCAAGCTGCCGGCGCCGAGCAACGTGTACCGACACGTCTCGGCGCCTCAGTTCTCGATCGCGATCCCGCCCAACTGGCAGGTGGCTCCCTCGGCCACCACGGTCGTGTTCGGAGGTGCCAAGACGGGCGTGCCCGCCGTCGCCGAGGTCGACGCATTCCACCTCACGCGGCCGATCGTCGGTGTGCCCACCGCGGCGCAGTGGCGCTCCGCGCTCGAGCTGCTTGACAGTCGCCGCTTCGCCAACATTAGTTTCACCACCACCGCCTATCCGAACCGGTTGGGCTTCGTCATCGCTGGCAAGACGCCGCTGCAGGGGATCGTTACCGGGTCGTTGACGCCAACCGACGAGTGGGTGATCCAGGTCCTCGCGCAACGCGCGATTTGGCCCGACTTCGCCACCGTGGCCAACGCCATGATCAACAGCTGGCGGCCGAACCTCGGCGCGGTCGGCGTAGCTGCCTCGGCGCCGGAGCCGACCGGGGCCAGCGCCGGCTCCACCGGAGAGTTCGGGCTGATCGGATTCGTGCTGGCCGCCGTGCTGGCGGGTGTCATGGTCGTATTCAGGTTCCGTCGCTCGCTACTGCTCACCGCGCTGCTGCTGATGGGGTCGATGCTGTTCGCCGGCCTGGCCGACTTGAACTACGTGGTGTCGTTCCTGGCCGGTCACACGGTCAGCGGCGTCCCGCACCTGAGCATCGTCGGAATCGAGGCGGCGGTGGCGATCGCGATCGTGATCTTCGCGATACCCACGCTGGTGAGCAAAGGGCCGTCGTGGCTGGAACGACTGCGCTCACCGCTCGTACCGGTCGTGATCCTCGCCGTGGCGCTGTTCATTCTCGATGAACTACTCAATGTGTACTCGGGGTCCTCGGACTCCGACACGCTGTTGACAGTTGGTGGTGTGACGCTGTTGATCGGTGCATTCGTGTGGGATGTGGCCCTTTCGGGTGACTTGACAAACCACGACGGCCCGCGAGTCCGGCGCCCAGGAAGGGTGCTGCTGTACATGAGCTACATGCTCGCGGCGAGCGCCGCCGTGCTGTATTTCGGGTTCGCCCACGAGCTCGGGCCCTGGGCGGTGCACGATTACGTCTTCGATCCAGAAGAGCAGACGGCGCTCAGCATCGGAATCGTGGGCGTGGCCTACGTGGTTACGCTGTGCATCGATTTGCTGATGAGGACCCCCGCCGCCGAGGCGACGGTCGAGCGTCCGGCCGGCCCCGATACGGAGACGCCCGAGTCCGATAGCGACACGGTCACTGAGCCCGAGTCAGAGGTGGTGGCGACCGAAGTGTCGGAGGCCCTCGAGGAGCTCTAGGGACGCCCGAGGACACCTAGGGCGCGTTACGACGCTGGGCGCACCGTGGGTACCGCGCACGTCGGTCCGCCTAGCTGTAGCTTTCTTGCCGTGGACAGGGCTGCGCGGGACAGAGAGGTCGTCGTTGTCTGCCGTCGAGGCTGACGCGTCCCACACCGTGCCGGAGGAGGGCGTGGGGGAGGGAGCGCCGTCGCGGCGCTGGCCGTACTGGCTTCCGATCGGCGTGCTCGTGACGGGATTGCTGGTCACGGCTGCCCTGGCGGTGGTCGCGTTGGTGCTCTACCAGCGCGACGAGAGGCGCCTGCTCGATTTGCGCGTGCGCGACGCCGGCACGCTCCTGGCCACGAGCTTGACGAGCATCCAAACACCGCTCGCCTCGGCCGCGGAGCTGGCCGACGCGACCAACGGAGACGTGGGGAAGTTCGAGCGCTTCGTGGCGCCGTACACCGGGTTCGGCACCGCTCACCGGTTCGTCTCGTTCTCGCTCTGGCGGCTGGACGCAATCCAGCAGGGTCCGGTCGCGGTCGTCGGGCTCCAGCCGATCCTGGCCGCGCCGCCCGACGCGAGCGTGTTCTTTGCCCACGCGGCGCGGATGGCGTCGCTGAGCGTGATCGGCATGCTGCACACCGGTAGCCCACGCGTTGGCTACGCGTATACGACTTCCGGGGCCGGCGACAAGTTCGTGGCCTATGGTGAAAGTGCGGTTCCCGCCAACCGCCGGTCGAGGTTTGAAAGCAACACGGCCTTCTCGGATCTCGACTATGCGATTTACCTCGGCCCGTCGGTGCTGGCTCCGAATCTGCTCGTGACGGATCTGACCGACCTCCCCATCCGAGGTCAGCAGGCCAAGGAGGTGATCCCATTTGGAGACACTCACCTGACACTCGTCATGAACGCTCGAGAACCACTGGCCGGGAGCCTGCCGCAGCGACTGCCGTTGATCGTGGCTGTCATCGGGACGTTGCTGACGCTCGGAGCCGCGGCGCTGACCCTGCGCCTTATCCATCGCCGGCGTGACGCCGAGAACCTGGCCGACCGGCTGGAACGGGTCGCCGGGGAGAACCAGCGGCTCTACGCTCAGCAGCGGACGATCGCCCAGACTCTCCAACATGCATTGTTGCCCGAGCAGCTGCCGCAGATCCCCGGGGCCGAGACGAGTGGACGGTATGAGCCGGGCGAGCCCGGCGTTGAGGTTGGGGGTGACTGGTACGACGTCATCCCGCTCGATGATCGCAAGACCTTGATCGTGGTCGGTGACGTCTCGGGGCGCGGCCTCAGAGCGGCCACGACAATGGCTTCACTCCGCTACGCAATTCACGCCTACGCCGCGCAGAACGATCCGCCGGCGACGATCCTGTCGAAGCTGTCCCGCCTCCTCAACGTGACGCAGAGCGGGCAACTCGCGACCGTGCTGTGCACCCTGATCGACATCGACGCGCGCGCCTTGACGGTCACGAGCGCAGGTCACCTGCCACCCTTGCTGATCAGCGACAATCAAGGCCGTTACCTGGAGAGCCAGGTCGGGCTTCCGATCGGAGTGGAGGACCGCGCGTCATACGAATCGACCACCGTGTCGGCTCCGCCCAGGGCCACGTTCATAGCCTTCACCGACGGGCTGGTCGAGCGACGGGGCGAGGATCTCGACCAGGGTCTGGCGCGCTTACGCGAAGCGGCCACCACCAATCACGCGGCGCTGCCAGATCTGCTGAGCCGCCTGATCGGAGAGCTACGACAGGGCTCATTTCAGGATGACACCGCGATCGTGGGACTCCGATGGCGGAGCTAGGCGACGACGACCGACCCGGGGTGACGTTTGAAGTTGACGGCAACGATCCCGCGGTGGCCATGGTCACCATCGGCGGCGAGCTCGACATCGCCAGTGTCGGCGCGCTCGAGGCCGCGGTGGCGCCGATCATCGCGTCAAAGCCGGACCGACTGGTGCTCGACGTCAGCCGGCTACGCTTCGCCGACACGTCGGCGATCGCGCTCTGGGTGGGCTGGGCGTCGGTCGTCGGCACGGTCGAGCTGCGTGACCCTCCGCCGCTCCTACGACGGGTGATCTCGGCCATGGGATTGGACGAAAAGTTGCAGCTGAGGCCATGAGGGAGACTCGCAGCTTCTCTCGCCGCCCGGAGTCCGTCGCCGCGGCCCGGCGCTTCGCCGACGAAGCGCTGACCGGTACTGCCCGCGACGCCGTCGACGCGGTCCAGCTGATGGTCTCGGAGCTGGCCACGAACTGCATCCGCCACACGAACACTGCATTTGACATCACGATCGTGCGCGACCGCCGCGAGATCCGGATCGAGGTGACCGATCGTGCCGGCGGGACGCCGGTGATGCGCTCTCCCGGCCCGAGCGAACCCACCGGCCGCGGGCTGCAGATCGTCGACATGCTGTCCAAGGAGTGGGGAGTCGAGCAGGCGTCGCCGGCCACCGGCAAGACGGTGTGGTTCGTGGTGGCGGCGGCGGCGACCGGGAGAGCGGCGGCGCAACCGAGGACGACGGCCTGAGCGAGGTGTGTTCTCGTCCTCGCTGTGAGTTGGCGCTGGACGCGCTCGCGGTCATGCGTTCTTAAGGATTTACTGAGAAACGCCTAACTCAACCGGCATTTTCTCTTGAGGTGGCGGTGCTAGCTTGGCCGCCTTCGTGTCCAAGAGCACGCCCGAAGCACCGCCGATGGGCGCACCGGCGGAACCTGTGGCGGAGCCGGGAGCAGCGCGACGCTACGCGCTGAGTCTGCCCTGGGTCCTCGTCGGGTTCGGATTGGTGGTCGTCTCGCTGCTACTGCTGCTCTGGGCGCGCACGCGGCCGGGATACGACCCCTACGGCTGGCTGGTGTGGGGCGATCAGACGCTTCACCTGACCCTCGATCTCGGCGGCGCTCCGTCGTGGAAGCCGCTGCCGTACGTGTTCACGATCCCCTATGCGCTCGCCGGTCACGACCAGATGTGGCTGTGGATGGTGACCGCCACCGTGGTGTCGCTGGCCGGTTGCATCTTCGCGGGACGGATCGCCTACCGGCTCACCGGTGGCGGCTCGGCCGAATTGCAGGGGGCTGAGCCGATCAGGCGGTACGCGCCGATCATCGCCGCGATCTTCGCCGGCCTCGCGGTGTTGGCACTCGAGGACTACATGCACTACATCCTCAGCGCCCAATCCGATCCGATGATCGTCACCTTCTGCCTCGCCGGCATCGACATGTATCTGAGCGGTCACTACCGGTGGGCGTTCGTGTTCGGAGTCCTCGGCTCCCTCGGTCGCCCCGAGGTGTGGCCATTCCTCGGCGTGTACTCGGTCTGGGCCTGGATCAAGGCCCCCGCGATGCGGTGGATGATCTGGGGAGGGATTGCGCTGATCGCGTTCATGTGGTTCGGAATCCCGTGGATCACCAACGGGCGCCCGGACATCGCCGGCGAGCTGGCTCTGCGATCGCCCCGCGAGCTTCACCAGGGCAAGATCGTGGGCACGATTGGCCGCCTGCACGAACTCCAGTACCTGCCGATCTGGGTCGCCGCCGCGATCACCGTCGCAATCGCCGCCTGGCGCCGAAATTGGATCGTGCTGAGCCTCGCCGGAGGGGTGCTCGTGTGGCTGTTGATCGAGATCGCCTTCGCGTTCCACGGCTTCCCTGCGCTGCCCCGGTACATGTTCGAGGCGGGCGCGGTGGTCGGGGTGCTGGCCGGGGTGGGAGTCGGATGGTTACTGGTCGGACTGCCGCAGCTGAACCCTCGACTGCCCAGCTGGTCCGGAGCGGCCGTCGTCGGGGTGCTCGCGATCAGCCTGGTCCCCGGTGCGGTGGCGAGGCTGAGAGCGGAGCGCACGGACCTCCGTCATGAACGCGGCCGGACGAACGAGATCGGTCTGCTCGCGACGACCATCGACGCGCTCGGGGGTTATCACCGCGTCCGCTCGTGCGGTGAGCCCGTGACGGTGGTCGAATACGCCAGCGCTCTCGCCTGGTACACCCATCTCGACGTCGGGTTCGTGGGGTACATACCGCAGCTCGAGATGCGCCGGCGGTATCCGATCGTGCTGATGTTGCCGGTGTCGCCCGGAGGCTGGGCGGTCCTGCCATGGCACACGCGGCGCCGGCAGCGCGCCCAGTGCGCGGACCTCCACGCTAAGTACGTGCTGACCACGACCCACCCGTCGGGCGTGCTGATCCGCGGCTGATCTTTGTCCTCATCAGACTGATCGTTCTCCCTCGAAATCTCCGGACATAAGACGACGTAAGGTGGATCCTCGGCCGGGGCGATTGCTAGATTCGTGGTCTTCATGGCCGCCCTGGGCTCGGATCTCACACCCGGACGCGCGAGCGCCACGCCCGACGCTCGCGAGCGACTGCTCACCGCCGCCTACGAGCTGTTCTCCCGTCGCGGGGTCCAGGCGGTCGGGATCGACGCGATCATCGAGCGGTCAGGGGTGGCAAGGCAGACGATGTATCGCCACTTTGCCTCCAAGCAGGAGCTCGTGCTCGCGTTCCTGGAGCGGCGTGAGCAGGTGTGGACCAAGGACTGGCTGCAGAACGAGGTTCGCCGCCGGGCGTCGGATCCACAGGCCCAGCTGCTCGCCATCTTCGACGTGTTCGACGGTTGGTTCCGGAGCGCGGATTTCGAAGGCTGCTCGTTTATCAACGTGATGCTGGAGCACCCCGATTCGAGCGACGCCGTGCATCGCGCGGCGGCCTCATACCTGGCCGGGATTCGCCACTTCGTCGAGGATCTCGCCCGACGGGCCGGAGTCCCCGACGCCGGAGGCTTCGCGCGCGAGTGGCACATCCTCATGAAGGGCTCGATCGTGGCCGCCGGCGAGGGCGACCGCGACGCGGCCCGTCGCGCGAGGAAGCTGGGCGTGCTGGCCTTGGCAGGCGCATTGCGGAACGCGCCGTCCAACGCGATCTAGCCCGACCGACTCCGGCCCGTCGAGCTTGACTCGAGCGCGCTGCGAGTAGTAAGGTCGCGGTCGTTAAGAGGGAGACCGATCAGTCTGATGTCGACCCTACTTGCCCCCGGCTCGCTTTGGCCGGACTGGTCGTCTGCCCCGGGTCTCACGAGGAGAGGACGTTTTGATGTCGATCCCCACCGAGCTGGTCGGGTCTCTGCCGCGACCGATGAAGTTGCAGGAGGCTTACGCGGACCACGACGAAGGCAAGATCACCTGGGAGCAGTTGGTCGCCGAGCAGGACGCCGCGGCGGAGGACTCGATCCGGCGCCTCGAGCAGACCGGCGAGCCGATCGTGACCGATGGCGAGCAGCGCGAGTCGAGCTTTGCCACTTACCCCCTGACTCACACGCTCGCCGGCACAGGGCTGGGCGACAACCTCGCGGGCGACGGGCAGTTCTTCGCGATTTTTGACGACGGACATCACCGTCAGCTGCCCCGGCTCACGGGCGGCCCGTTCCGCTACCAGACCTACGCCTCGGAGTTCGTCAAGAAGAACAAGGCCATCGCCACCCATCCGGTGAAGCAGGCCGTGATCGCGCCGTCGATGCTGATGCTGCTCTATCCGCTGGACGGGGAACTACCGGGGTATTCGCGCGAGCAGTTCCTGAGCGATCTCGTCGATGAGTGCGAACGGGACATCCGGCAGTGCTTCGAGGCGGGCGCGGTACGAGTGTCGATCGACTTCACCGAGGGACGGCTCGCGAACAAGAACGATGCGCGCAACCCGTGGACCGGCCGCAACATGCTCGAGGATTTCATCGAGCTCAACAACCGGGTACTGAATCGCTTCTCGGCCGCCGAGCGCAAGAACATCGGCATCCACACCTGCCCGGGCGGGGACTGCGATTCGGTCCACAGCAAGGAGGTGCCCTACGAGCTTCTGCTCTCGCACATGTTCGATATGAACGCGGGCTACTTCCTGATCCAGTGCAGGAGCGAGGACGACCGGGAGAACGTCTACCGCCTGTGCGGTCAGTACAGCCGCGAGGACGCCGAGGGCGTGCCACAGGTCTGCTTCATGGGTGTGATCAATCCACTCACGCCGGAGATCGAAACCCCCGATGAGGTCAAGCAGGAGCTGCTCACCGCCGCCAAGTACATCCCGGTGGAGCGCTTGGGAGCCACCGACGACTGCGGCTTCTCGCCCTTTAGCCGGGACGTCAAGCCCAAGCACGGCTCGCCCGACTTCGCGCGGGACGTGGCGATGAGCAAGATCGCTGCCAGGCTGGAGGGCGCGCGGCTGGCGTCCGCCGAGCTCGAGGGCACCATGTCGCGCGCTTAGGCGACGTGACGATTAGGGCCCGTCCGGTAGCGGGTCCGCCCGGACCTCCGCATTTGCGTGCTCACGCGGGAGGCGTTCTTCGCGCCTCCCGCAGATCACCGAATCTTTTGCGTGTGTGAATGTTTTGCGGTCTGTCGGTTAGCCGTTAGGCCGCGTTAAGAACCGGTTTTAGGTTGGATGGTGCGTCGTGGCCCTGGCTTATGCTCGATTTGTCGTCGAGCGCGCGGGCCGCGTCCGATCGAGCCATGAGCACCTCGAGCGATCAACTTGGGCGGGGCCGCCGAAAGCTGGTGACTCCGCTCAGAGCCGCGGTGCTGGTGGCTCTCGCCGGCGCGCTGGCGGCGACCTTCAGCCTGGTCGCGCTGGCCGACCATGACCGTGCCGCGGCTCGCCCCCAGCGCAGCGTGCCGCACCGAGCCAAGATCGAGCCGCGGCGAGCGAGGATCGTGGTGCGCCACCGCGACCACCATCGCCCGGCGGGCAAACATCGGCAAGGCCAGCCGGTTGCGGGATTGCCGGTGGCCACGGTGACGATCGACGCGAACGCCGGCGTGATGGCGGTCCCCCGCTCGTTCCTGGGGGTCTCGACCGAGTACTGGTCGCTCCCGTTGTTCGAACGCAACGATGCGGCGTTCGAGCGCTATCTGACGATGTTGCGGGTCCCCGGCGACGGGCCGCTGGTGCTGAGGATCGGTGGCGATTCCGCGGACCACGCGTTCTGGGACCCGCTCAGGCGGCACATGGCGAGCTGGATCTTCCCGCTGACGCCGAAGTTCCTCGAGCGAATGAGCACGCTGGTGAGCGACGTCGGCGCCAAGGTGATCCTCGACCTGAACCTCGTCACGGACTCGCCTCAGAAAGCCGCCCAGTGGGCACGGGTGGCGGAGCAGAATCTGCCCCGGGCCAGCATCATCGGTTTCGAGATCGGCAACGAGCCCGATATCTACAGCCGGTGGGATTGGTTGCTCACGATCCCTCGACGTGATTCCGATGTGCTCCCGGTGTCGATCACGGCCGCGCGTTATGTGGAGGAGTTCCGCGACTACGCTCGGGCGCTGGCGCGCGTTGCGCCGGGCGTCCCGTTGATCGGGCCCGCGATCGCCAATCCGAAGCATCACGTCAATTGGGTAGCGGCGCTGATTGCGGGCGCGGGCAGGTCGCTCGGGATGGTGAGTGCCCACCGTTACCCGTTCTCCGCGTGTGTCGATCGATTCTCCGGCGAATATCCGACGATTCAGCGCTTGCTGAGCCCGGAAGCCAGCTCGGGCCTGGCCGAGACCATCCGTCCGGCTGTCCGGCTGGCCCACCGGGCCGGTCTACCGCTGCGGTTGACCGAGTTGAACTCGGTCACGTGCGGTGGTCTCGCGGGCGTCAGCAATAGCTTCGCGACCGCGCTGTGGGCGCCGGATGCGCTGTTCGAGCTGATGCAGGCCGGGGTCAACGGAGTCAACATCCACACGCGCGCGAACACGATCAACGCGCCGTTTGACCTGATCCGCGCAGGGCTCGGCGCCCGCCCACTGCTCTACGGGCTGGCGCTGTTCGTGCGGACGCTGAGTGGGGCCGACTCGCAGCTCGTCAACCTGCAGCTTCACGTCAAGCGGTCGCTGAACGTGAAGGCGTGGGCGGTCCAGATCCCCGGCAGCCAGCTCCACGTGCTGGTGCTCGACAAGAGCGATCACGCCGTGCGCGTGACCCTGGCGCTGCCCGCGACAGGACCGGCGACCGTGCAACGAATGCTGGCGCCTTCAGCGGCGGCGCGCTCGGGAGTGACGCTGGCCGGCCAACACCTCGCGCCGAACGGACAGTGGGTCGGCAGGCCCGTCGAGCAGACGATCCGGCCCACCGATGGCCACTATCAGCTCACGATGCCGGGGATCAGCGCCGCCCTGCTCGATGTCGCCGTGAGCACTAGCTCGACTCTGCAATGAGACGGGCCCCGTGGCGGGCGAGGTCGTAGATCCCGCCGCGGACGCGCGCGACATGGGGCTGGTCGCGCCGGCGCAGGACGCTCGCGGCGAGTGCCGCGCGGCCACCGGACATACACGCCACCGCCAGCGGACGGTCGGACGGCAGCGAGACGTCGCGTCCGTCGCGTAGCGCCGACAAGGGAAGGTGAACGGAGTCGATGATGTGTCCGGCCTGCCATTCGGCCGGGTCGCGGACGTCGACTAGGCGCAGTTCCCCTGTGTTCAGACGCGGAGCCAGCTGCTCGGGGATCAGCGCGACCGCACGCCGGACCGCCAGCCCGGCGCTCCGCCAGCCGGCGGGATCTGCTTGCGCCACCCCGGCGACGTTGAACACCCCCGCCGCGTAGAGCCGCGTCGCGATCTCGAGCCCCGCGGCAGCGGTGTCGGCCACGACCACGATTTGCTCGTCCAGGCCCACGGCCCAGCCGGCCCGCGTGCCCAAACCGCGGCTGCTCGCGGGCAGGTTCAGCGACCCGGCGAGATGGCCGGCGTCGAACGCGTCCGGGGAGCGGCCATCCACCACGCAGGCACCGTCGCCGAGCTGGCGCCGCAAGCCGCGCAGGTCGAGCTCGGGGAGGGGATCCGGAGCTTCAGCGCCGCGGCGGTTGAGTTCCACGACCCGCTCGACGGTGGGCGGTCGCGCCGGGATCGATCGGGTCAGCGCGCGAAAGAACGACTCGCTGTCGGGCATCGACAACAACCGGTTCACGCGACGCTCGTAGCCGAGCGTCGACGATGTCTTGGCCGAGAGCGATCCGCTGCCGCACAACGAGCCGCCGATGTGAGCCGGCCACAGTTCGACGTGATCGCCGAGCACCTGCAAGCGCTGAGCCGTCTCCCACAAGTCGCGAGCGCCTTCGGCCGGGTCGACCGCGAGATCCGGCCTCGCCAGGTCGCCCACGAGCAGCGAGTCGCCGGAGAGCAGCAGCCATGGGTCCTCGGGGGCCCGCGCGCCATCGAACACCAGATAGACCAAGTGCTCGGGGCGGTGGCCGGGGGAGGCGAGCGCGCGCAACTCGACGTTCCCGACGCGCAGGCGGTCTCCGTCGCGGAGGCCTGCGGACTGTGGACGGCGCGGATCGGCGGGGAGGTGGCAAGTGGCGCCGGTCAGCGCGGCGAGCCGCGCGCGCCCGGAAACGTGATCGGCGTGGTGGTGAGTCTCGAGCACGTGACGGATCGTGGCCCCGGCGCGCTCGGCCGCCTCGAGGTAGTCGGCGATCTCCCACTTCGGATCCACGACCAGCGCCTCGCCCTGGTCAGCGATTAGATAAGAGGCACACCCGAGGTCCTCATGCAGGATCTGCCGGAAGTACACGAGCCATATCTCCTGTCCGTTGAGTGGTCGCAATCCCCGCGGGTCGGTGTCAAGTCTACTTAATTACTTGACAAAGTCAACTAATGACCGGAATGGCGATCGGGTTTCCACTAATTAACTACGGTAAAATCAATTGAGTTAGTGGAGAATGAGCTGACCGCTGGAGCTTCGACTCACAGGCAATGCGAGAGCTGTTCAGGTTTCCCAATCCGGTGAATGAGAAGGCCGCGCGCGCGGTAGCCGGGGTCGTGCTCGCGACCGTGATCGCGATTCTTCTCACCGGCGCCTACTGGCTGCTGATTCCGTTGGCCTACGGCTTCTGGGCCCGCGTACTGACCGGTCCCACCCTGAGTCCGCTCGGGTGGCTGGCCCAGAATGTGGTCGCGCCGCGACTGGGTCCGAAGCGACCGGTACCAGGTCCGCCCAAGCGCTTCGCGCAGGGGATCGGCGCGATCATGTCGACGGCCGCGCTGGTGCTGGCACTAATCGTCGGCTCGCACACCGCGGCTGACATCGTGCTGGTCGCGTTCCTGCCGGCGGCCGGACTCGAGTCGATCGCCGGCTACTGCGTCGGCTGCAAGCTGTTTGGCCTGTTGATGCGCGCCGGGGTGGTCCCCGAGTCGGTGTGCCTCGAGTGCGCCGATGTCAGCGCCCGGTGGCGGTGAGCTCCTCGGCCGCCGACATCGACTCACGCTGCAAGTCGCCGTCCCGACCGACGCGATAGGCGCCCGTCCGAGTCAGCGGCGGCGAGTAGGCGTGAATCGTCACGGCCGGCGCGGCGCCGGCGTGGAGGACCCGATGGATGGCTTCGGGCGGAACCGTGCAGGTCGAGCCGGGGCCGATGACTCGCGAGCGCGGCGGCGCGCCGAGGCGCAGGCGCTCTTCGCGGATCTGCCCCGAGATCACGGTGATCGCGGCGGCCGATTGATCGTGGTCGTGAAACCCGGTGTCCTGGTCCTCGCTCCAGCAGATGACCCACGCGTTGACCTCGTCGTCGTCCCAGATCCGCGCGTACACGCGGATGTCGCTGGCGTGCCTGACCAGATGCTGCCAGCACTCGGGCGAGGCGGCCAGTCCCTCCACGAACCGCTCGAGCTCGCCGGGCGTGAAGCTCACGCCGCGGCTCCGATCGGCGACAGGATGCGGGCCGAGCCCTCCTGCAGCCCGGCGTCGCTGCCGCCGGCCGGCTCGATGACCGGACGATCGGAGCCGTACAAGAGCTGACTGCCGCCGACCATCTCGGCAATCGCCTCGACCGCCCTGGAGTCGTAGCTCGAGGTGTCGTAGAAGAGCCGGGGATCGCGCAGGTCGATCGCCGGTCCGCCACGGCTGGCGAGGCGACCGCTGTGCAGCGGCGCGTCGCCGGCGAGCATCGCAAACACCACCACGAGGTCCGGGTGCTCACGGCGACCGGCGGTGAGGAAGGTCAGCCACGCCGCCTGCATCTGCGCCACGTAGGCGGTCAAGGCGGGCCACCAGAGGGGATCGCCCAACGCCTGCTCCTCGGCCGGCGTGGACCCCGGGTGGACGAACAGCGGCACCTCGCGCAGCGCGATCCGCTCGAGCACTGGGCCCAGTGCGACGATCGCGTCCGCGCCGATCACCGCTCCCGCCGGCAGCGAAATCCCGACGCAGCCGCGATCGAGCAGCGCATCGACGTCGTCGGCCGATGGCCGGTCGAGCGCCACCGGACCCCAAGCTGCGAAGCGGTCGCCGAGGGCGCCGACGCCTTGCAGGTGAGCATCGATCAGCTCGAGGGCGACGTCTCGCCGCAGCATCTCGATCCCAATCGGACTCGAGAGAGCGATCAGCGCGAGGTCGAGTCCATCGTGGTCGAGCAGCTCGATTCGCCGCGCCGGCGCCTCGGCTTCGACGTCGATCACGTACGGCCGCTCGCCGAGACAGTGCAAAACGGTCAGCCCGTCGACGCGGCGGATGAACGGAAGGCGGTCACGGGCGCTCAGCGCCTCGATCAAAGGCTCGGTCCAGATGTGCTGGTGGACATCGACGCGCATCGAGCAGCTCCCGCATGGTTCCAAACAGAACTAACTCAATGAAATTTATCAAGAATGGCGGTCGCGCGCGACCCGCGCTCGAGCAGCGCCGAGTCGATTACCCGCAGCAGCTCCGCGGCGTTGGGGAATGCGTCTGGCTATATCTGACTCAGCCCCCACGGGGTCGCCCCGCGCGCGCTACAGCCGCCGATTCGGAATCGACCATTTAGCTATGCCGGTGGACCTAGGACTAATTGCCTCTGTAAACCTGGTCCCGCGAAGGCGCACCATGCCAGGCAAGCCAAGCCTGGAGGTCTTCAATGACACCGAGTCAGCAAATCAGTCAAGCGGTCACCTCGTGGCCGGGCGTCGAGGCCGGATATGGCCGCCGCGGAGAGTTCGCGTTCAAGGTCGGCCGGTATGAGCTGGGCCATCTTCACGGCGATCGTTCGGCTCATTTCGTGTTTCCACGGGACGTCTGGCAGGAGCTGTTCCGCGCCGGGCGGATCACCTACCACCCCGTGTTCCCGGAGCGGGAGGGGCCGGCCGCGCGCCGGATCGAAGACGACGCCGACACGCGGGATGTGCTCGAGCTGATGCGGCTGAACTACGAGCGAATCGTGGCCCGACGTGGTCTGCCTTCCGACCCGGTCGGTCAGCCGACGGCGTAGGCGCGCGGAGTGCGAGCATTCGCGCGGTGACCGCGGATGGAATCGTTTTGGCCGACGACGGCGTCCGCCGCTGCTGGTGGGGGGACTCGGCGCCCGAATACCGCGCTTACCACGACGACGAGTGGGGCCTGCCGATGGCGGATGACGTTCGCCTGTTCGAGAAGCTCAGCCTCGAGGGGTTTCAGGCCGGCCTGTCCTGGCTGACGATCCTGCGCAAGCGCGAGGCGTTCCGGCGGGCGTTCGCCGGATTCGAGTTGAAGCGCGTGGCGCAGTTCGACCAGCACGACGTCGAGCGGCTGCTCGGCGATGCCTCGATCATCCGCCACCGAGGCAAGATCGAGGCGGTCATCAACAACGCCCAGCGCGGCCTCGAGCTGGTCGCGAAGGAGGGTTCGCTGGGGGGGTTCGTGTGGGGCTTCGAACCAACCGGCCGGAAGGGACTCCTCACGCGCGCCCAACTGGGCGAGCTGGTCCACACCGACCAGTCGCGCGCGCTGGCGCGGGAGCTGAAGCGGAGGGGTTGGCGGTTCGTCGGGCCGACCACCGTGTACGCGTTCATGCAGGCGATGGGGTTGGTCAACGACCACATTCGTGGATGCGACGCGGGCCCGAAGGTGGAGCGGGCGCGCGCGGAGTTCGCGCGGCCAAGGGCGGGTTGAGCGGCATCGCGGCGGTCGAATAGGCTGCGGGAGGTGGAGCTAGCGGATCGCCACGTGGTGGTCACCGGAGCGGGCAGCGGGATCGGGCGCGCCCTGGCGCGACGGATGGCGGCCGAGGGCGCTCGCGCGGTGGTGGTGGCGGACATCAACCGAGACGCCGCGGAGCGGGTCGCGGGCGAGATCGGTGGTTTGGCGATCCCGACCGACGTCAGCCAGGAGCCGGCGATCCAGGCGCTGGTGGCGCGGGCCCGCGAGGCAGGCGGGCCGATCGACCTGTTCTGCTCCAACGCCGGGGTGCCCGGCCCCGCGGGTGGGCCCGAGGCGCCGGACGATCAATGGCAGATGGCCTGGCAAGTGAACGTGATGGCGCACGTCTGGGCGGCCAGGGCGCTGGTCCCGGAGATGGTGGCGCGCGGCGATGGCTATCTGCTCAGCACCGCCTCGGCCGCTGGGCTGCTGACCCAGGTATCGGCACTCGCTTACACGGCGACGAAGCACGCCGCGGTGGCGATTGCCGAGTGGCTGGCGGTCAACTACGGCGATGCCGGGATCAAGGTTTCCTGCTTGTGCCCCCAGGCCGTACAAACGCCGATGCTCGACCTCGCACTCGAGGACCCGGTCGGCGCCGCGCCACTGCTCGCGGGCGGCGTGATGGAGCCCGATCAGGTAGCCGAGGCCGTGATCGCCGGGATCCGGGAGGAACGATTCCTGATCCTCCCGCACGAGGCGGTCGCCCGTCACATGGCGCTGAAGGCGGCTCAGCCCGAACGGTGGCTGAGCGGGATGCAGCGGATCGTCCGCGAGGCGCGGGCCGCGAACCCGACCGTCGAAAGCCAGTAGCCCCGACGGCTCACGGATGGATCAAGTGGCGCAGCCGGCGCGCCAATCTGCCGAAGTGGCCGTGGCCGGACGCGGCCAGGCCGCTGGCGCCGAGGAGGACCACGATCAAGCCGGCGAGCAGGGCCAGGCCGGCGAGCAGCCCGGGCCAGTGACGCTGGAGCCAGTCGCGCCCGGTGGCGAGGAGTTGCTGACTCTGATCGCCGGCCAGCGCCAGGGTGCCGACGATCAACAGCAGCGGCAGCACGAAGCAGACGTTGAACAGGACCAGCAGCACGACTTGGCGCGCCGGATCGAACCCCGAGCCGACGATCGCGGCGATCGCGGCGAAGTACGGGAACGCGGTCGGGAGCTCGATCGCCGTGATCGACGCTCCCAGGAGCGCGCTGGAACGCTTATCCGGTTCAGGGGCAGGCAGCTCGCGGCGCGCGAGCCTGTCGCGGTGGCACCAGAGGAGCGCCGCCGCGCCCACCATCGCCACTCCGACGGCGATCTCGATCACGAACCGGACGGTGTGGTGGGGATGGGGTATCAGCGCCAACAGCAGCTGTCCCGGGCCCAGCGCGATGGCCACGCCGCCGAGAAAATAGACGGCGAACACGGCCATCGTGAACTCGGCTACGCGCGCGCGGGCCTCCTCGCCGGTGGCGAGGTAGAGCGCCGGCGCGATCGTCGACGGGTTCAGGGAATCCGCCAGACCGATCGACACCACGAGGCCGATCAAGCGCAGCATGCGGGAGATTGTGCCTTCCGCGAGTTTCCGTGCTTCGTGAGAATTCTGCCTTGCTCCGTAGAGCCCTGTTTGATTCGCGTGGAGGTCAGCCGGGGCGAGCGGGCCTGAACGTTTGCGAAACAATCGTCGGCGCGGCTCCGTTGAACGGCTGAAAGAATGTTTTTATGGGGCGATGGGTATCCACCACCGATACGAGACGGCTCGGGCTGACGTGATCACGCGACGCGCATTCCTGCGGGCGGGCGGCACCGTGGCCGGCGTGCTCGCAACTGGCGGCAATGCGCTCGCCGCGTGGTCGCCGCGCGCGGCCAGGCACGTGGATCGTCTGGCGTCCCCGGCCTCGGCCCCGCAGGGGCTGAGCTTCCATTCCCGCCCGGACCTGCTGCCGCCGCCCGTCTGGATCAAGGTGGCGCGGCCCAAGGAGGCGCGCGGTCACATGTTCCTCGGGCCGCGCGCGAGTAGCGTTTCCCAGGCGGGTTCGCTGGTCGTCGACCAAACGGGTCAGACGATCTTCTTTCAGCCGGTCGCGACGCCCGGAGATATGGCCACGAACGCCGGCGTTCAGACGTACAACAAGAAGCGGGTCATGGTGTGGTGGGAGGGGGCTATCGTTTCTCCTGGTTACGGACAGGGCATCGTCCTGATCCACGATCACGCTTACCGGGAACTGCTGCGGGTTAGCGCGGCGCACGGTCGGTCGATTGACCTCCATGAGTTCCAGCTGACGCCGGAGGGGACGGCGCTGTTCACGTTGTTTCCGACGACGGTCGACGTCGATCTTTCCTCGGTCGGCGGTGCGAGGGCGGGAAAGCTGTTCAGTCCGGGCTTCCAGGAGGTCGATCTACGGACTGGACGCGTCTTGCTCGAGTGGAACGCCATCGACCACATTGCGATCTCGGAGTCGTACATGCCGATGTCGGAGCCGTGGGACTACCTGCATCTCAATTCGATCGACGTGCTTCCCGACGGGAATCTGCTGGTTTCGGGGCGTCACACGTTCGCGCTGTACAAGCTCGATCGCAAGACCGGCAAGGTGATGTGGCGAATGGGCGGCAAGCGCAGCGACTTCGCCATGGGATCCAATACGGAATTCGCGTGGCAGCACGATGCGCGTCATGTTGGCGCTTCGACGATCACCGTGTTCGACGATGGGTCGTACGCGGAGAATAAGAACGGCCCCCAGCGCTCCCGAGGACTGACGCTGGACGTCGACTACAAGCACAAGCAGGTGCGCTTCGGGCGCCAGTACCTCCATCCAACTCCGCTGGTGGCCATCGAGGCGGGAAACATGCAGACGCTCCACGACGGACACGTCATCATCGGTTGGGGGTCGGCACCGCTGGTGAGTGAGTTCACGGCGGACGGCCGGCTGTTGTTTGACATAGAGCTCCCCGGAGTTTGCGCGACCTACCGGGGATTCAAGTTCTCGTGGTACGGCGCCCCGGCGGAGCCACCGGCGATCGCCACCACCACCAACGCCCGTACCGGCGAGACGGTCCTCTATGCGAGCTGGAACGGCGCTACCGCCGTCGCCAGGTGGCAGATTCTGAACGGCTCGTCGGCGAACGACGTCGCGGCGGCCGCTACCGTGGCGCGACAAGGCTTTGAGACGGCGATCAACCTTGGTCGAGCGACCGGATACGTGGCCGTGGCCGCGCTCGACGGCTCGGGACGGCGGATGGCCACCAGCGCCGCGACAAAGCTGTGAGTTGCAGTGGACCGCGTTAAGGAGGTAGGCGAGTCGGATGACGATGTACGAAGGGGGCCGGCGTGATCACTCGACGTCAGCTGCTGCGTAGCGGCGGGGTCGCGGCCGGCCTGCTAGCCACCAGCGGGAACGCGCTCGGCGCCATCCAGCGAGGCGCGGTAGGGCGATCGGGCGTTCTGCCGGGCTCGGCGTCGAATCAGCAAGTGTTGCGGTTTCGCTCGCAGCCCGACCTGCTGCCGCCCGCCGACCGGGTGTCGGTGACCAGCCGCCAGGCGGCTCGGGGCTATCTGTTCATGGGGCCGCAGCCGGACAAGTTTTCGCAGTCGGGGGCGATGATCGTTGACGAATCGGGCGAGCCGATCTTCTTCGAGCCCGTGAGCGTCGAGGGGCATTGGGCGACGAATGTGGGCGTGCAGACCTACAACCACAAGCCAGTCCTGGTGTGGTGGGACGGCAAGCTCTCGGTGCCGGGCTACGGACGCGGCACGGCCGTGATCGTCGATCAGTCCTACCGCCGGCTGGCGCGAGTTCGTGCCGCCCAGGACCGGTGGATCGACCTGCACGAGTTCCAGCTGACGCCGCGGGGGACCGCGCTGTTCACCTGCCACCCCGCGATCGTCGAGGCCGACCTGTCATCGGTCGGGGGCCCGAAGTCGGGGCAAATAGTCGATCCGGTCTTCCAGGAGATCGACCTGCGCACTGGTCGGCTGCTGCTCGAGTGGCGTGGACTCGACCACATTTCGATCTCGGAGTCGTACGAACCGATCTCGAAGCCGTGGGACTACCTGCACCTCAACTCGATCGACGTTCTCCCGGACGGAAATCTGCTCGTCGGGTGCCGGCAGACGTTCGCGCTGTACAAGCTCCATCGCCGTACGGGCCAGGTCATCTGGCGCTTGGGCGGCAAGCGAAGCGACTTCGACATGGGCCCGGGCGCCCAATTCGCCTGGCAGCACGATGGCCGTCAGGTGGGCTCGTCGACGATCACCGTGTTCGACGACGGATCCGAGTACGGCTTGAGCGCGCCGCAGTCCCGCGGGCTCATGCTCAACGTGGACTTCACCCACAAGACGGTCCGGGTCGCGCATCAGTACTTCCATCCGCAACCGCTGCTGTCCGTCGCGTGTGGAAATGTGCAAGTGCTCGCTGACGGGCATGTGGTCGTCGGCTGGGGGACGGTGCCGTTCCTGAGCGAGTTCACCGCCGACGGCAAGCTGTTGTTCGATCTGCAGCTCCCCGGACCCTGTCAGAGCTACAGGGGCTTCCGCTTTCCGTGGACGGGGGTACCGGCATACCCGCCCGCGGTCGCCGTCACGAGCAACCGCCGTTCGGGGGAAACGGTCCTATACGCGAGCTGGAACGGCGCGACGACCGTCGCCAAGTGGGAGATCCTGAGCGGGTCGTCACCCAAACAGCTTACGCGGGCCAAGATCGTTTCGCGTCGGGGCTTTGAAACGGCGATCATGCTCGGCCGAGCGAGCGGATACGTGGCCGTGGCTGCACTCGATGCCTCGGGGCGGCGGCTGGCCACTAGCGCGGTGACAAAGCTCTGAGTCGTTCGTGGGAGGTGGGCAAGGCAGATGACGATGAGCGAGGTGGAGACCGCATGATCACCCGACGTCAGCTGTTGCGCAGCGGCGGGGTCGCGGCCGGCTTGCTGGCCGGCGGCGGCAACGCGCTCGGCGCGGTTCGGCGGGTCGCTGCCGGGCAAGCGGCCGGGCCCCCGTCGCAGCAAGTGCTGCGGTTTCGCTCGCGGCCCGACCTGCTACCGCCGGGCGTCTCGGTCAATGTGGCCGACCGGCGCGCCGCACCGGGGTACCTGTTCATGGGTCCGCACAACGGTTCGGTTTCCCAGGCCGGGTCGCTGATCGTCGATGAGTCGGGTGAGCCCGTCTACTTCCAGCCGGTCACCGCCAAGACCCACTGGACCTCGAACGTCGGCGTGCAGACCTACGAGAACAGGCCGGTGATGGTGATTTGGGAGGGCACGATCATCAACCCAGGCTACGGGCACGGCACGGCAACGCTCCTCGATCAGTCCTACCGCCGGCTGCTCCGCGTTCGCGCCGCGCAGGGCCGGTGGATCGACCTGCATGAATTCCAGCTCACCCCGCAGGGCACGGCGCTGTTCACGTGTCACCCCCCGACCGTGGACGCCGACCTTTCCTCGGTCGGCGGTCCGAAGGCCGGGCGGCTGATCGATTCGCTCTTCCAGGAGGTGGACCTGCGCACCGGCCGGCTGTTGCTCGAGTGGCGTGGACGGGACCACATCTCGGTCTCGGAGTCCTACTTGCCGCTTGGGGATCCATGGGACTACCTCCACCTCAACTCGATCGACATCCTGCCGGACGGGAATCTGCTCGTCTCCGCGCGGCACACCTTCGCCCTCTACAAGCTCGATCGCAAGACCGGCGACGTGATCTGGCGGTTGGGCGGTAAGCGCAGTGACTTCCACATGGGCCCGGGCACGGGGTTCGGGTGGCAACACGACGCCCGCCACGTCGGCGACGCCCGCCAGACCGGCGCTGGGGCGATCACGCTGTTCGATGATGGGGCGAAATTCGGCTTGGAGTTCTCGATGAGGTCTCGAGGGATGATGCTCGACGTGGACTATGTCCACAGGACGGTGCGGCTGGCGCATCAATTTCTCCATCCAAGCCCGTTGCTGTCCACCGCGATGGGAAACGTGCAGACGTTGCCGGACGGACATGTTGTGGTCGGCTGGGGGACGGCGCCGTATCTGACCGAGTTCACGCTCGACGGCTCGGTGCTGTTCGATATGCAAACCCCCGGCGGCTGCACGAGCTACCGCGGATTCCGCTTCCCTTGGAAGGGGACCCCGACGAGTCTCCCGGAAATCGCCACCGCGCGTAACCGCTCGAGCGGTGAAACGATTCTCTACGCGAGCTGGAACGGGTCCACGGAGCTCGCCAAATGGCAGGTCCTGGGCGGTTCGGTGCCCAAGCAACTGAAGGCCGTCCACACGATTGCGCGGCAGGGCTTTGAGACGGCCATAAACCTTGGCCGAGCGAGCGGATACGTCGCGGCGGCCGCGCTCGACACCTCCGGGCGGCGGCTGGCCACCAGCGCCCCCACGAAGGTCTGACCGCTCGACGCGATGTCGAGGCGGATGCCGGTCAGGCGAAGTGCAGCTCCTCGCCCTCCTCGTCGCCGACGGGCCGCTCGCACGTGGGGCACCACCAGCGCGCCTCCATCGGCGTCCCGCACACGGCGTGACGCGGCGCCCCAGCGCCCTCGGCATGGCGCGCGCCCCAGCCCGCGAGCAGTCTCAGTGCTCCGGCCAGCTCCTGCCCGGCCGTGCTGAGCTCGTAGACGAACCGGGGCGGTCGCTCGGAGTACGGGCGCGCGATCAGCAGCGCGTTGCGTTCGAGCTGACGCAGTCGCTGGGTCAGCACGTTGGGGGCGATGCCGGAGACCTCCGCCTGAAGCTCGCCGAAGCGACGGGGGCCGTCGAGCAGGGCGGCGATCAGCAGCAGCGTCCAGCGATCGCCGACGGCGGCGAGCGCGTCGGCGAGCGCGGCGCGTCGATCGTCGGCCGAGCTTGAGTGATCGGATGGGAGCTCGGCAGCGGCGTCAAGGGAGGGGTTAGCCATGTCTACCAACCATCGTACGCCGACAAATTCTTACGGTTGCCTTTCCGATCTCTTACCAGTCGCTTCCCAGTGTCTTACCGATTGCTTTCGTCGCGCCGCAGGGGATTGACCCGGCACCGGCGGCTTGGTCAAATGGCGTCGCTCTCCGGTCCGGGTGGATAAGAGTCAGAGCCGCGCTGGTTTCTCCCGGATCGGCCATGTGGCCAACACCACACCAGTCGAAAAGGAGAAGCCATGCGCTTACCTACACGCACCTGCGTGCGCTCAGCCGCGCTCGCCTTCGCAGCGGCCGCGGCGGTCGCTGCCCCAGCGTCCGCGTCCGCGTCCGCGTTCCCGGGCCCACGCGTCTCGCCCGTCGTCGGCCACGTCTACGTCAACGACAACACCGCACCTAACAACACCGTTTCCGAGTTCGACCGGCACGCCGATGGCACCTTGACCACCGCGCCCGGCTCGCCGTTCGCGACCGGGGGCCTGGGCACCGGCGCCGCGATCGGCTCCCAGGGCGCGCTGCAGGAGACCGACAACGGGCGCTACCTGCTGGCCGTCGATGCCGGGAGCAACCAGATCTCGGTGATGCGGATCGAGCGGGACGGGAGCCTGCGCCTGGTACGCAGTGGCCCGGTCAGGTCGGACGGCACGACGCCGGTCAGCATCGCGATTGACGGTCGCCTCGTGTATGTCGCGAACTCCGGTGCCGGGGGCGCGAACTACACGGGCTTCGTGCTCGCCCGGCACGGCCGGTTGGTGCCGCTGCCCGGATCGACGTTTGCGCTGCCGGACAACGCCCAGCCAGGCGACGTGCTGTTCAACGGCGACGGCACGAAGCTGGTGGGGACTCGGGTCGGCACCTCGCAGATCGACAGCTTCCGGGTCACGTGGGACGGCCGTTTGGTCGCCGCTCCCGGGTCGCCGTTCACGGCTCAGGGACTCGGTCCGTTCGGCAGCGAGTTCCGGCCGACCAACCCGAGCCAGCTTTTCGTGTCGAATGCTCACAACGTTGGTGCTGGCACCGGCACGGTGTCGGCCTTCGACGTCGGCTGGGACGGAACGCTGAGCTCGATTGGCGGGTCCCCGTTCCCCGATCAGCAAACCGCTCCTTGCTGGGTCGAAATCAGCCACGACGGGAACATCCTGTTCACGGTCAACACCGCGACGCCGAGCATCTCGAGCTACCGGATCAACCGTGACGGCTCGCTCAGCCTGATCGGCAGCACGCCGTTCAAGAACCCGACCAGCCTCGGCCTCGGCCCCGAGGATGCTCGACTCAGTCCGGATGGCCGCACGCTGTGGGTGGTCGACACCGGCCTCGGCGCGGTCAGCGGTTTCGCGGTCCGTGGCGGGGGGCTCACCGAGTTCTCGTCCTCCCCGACGTCGTTGCCCGGGACCCACCCGTTCGGGATCGTCGTGAACTAGGCGTTCCCGCTTCGTTTCCGCCGGCGTCGCCGGCGGCTCGGTCCCGCGGGCCGGGGGCGATCGCTCCCGGCCCGCGGTCTTGCCCTTCATCTCTTCTGGTAGAGTGACTTGCACATTGCAAGTAAGTAGGGAGGCGTCGCCGAGACGGCTCCCAGGAGTGGAGAAAGATGTCTTTGCTTGAAGAGCTCGAAGCCTCGGTGCAGGGTGTCGCCGAGCGAGTGGGTCCGGCCGTCGTCGGTCTGGGCCGCGGTTGGGGTGTGGGCTCGGGCGTGGTGATCGCCCCCGGGCTCGTGCTCACCAACGCCCACAACCTTCGTCACGACGAGGTGTCGGTGACGTTCGCCGACGGCGAGCGCGCGTCGGGCCGGGTCGCCGGCTCTGACGCCGATGTCGACGTCGCGGTAATTGAGGTCGAGACCGGTTCGATCGAGCCCGTTGAGTGGCCCGAGGGGCTCGAGCCGCCGGCGGTCGGCCGCGCCGTGCTGGCCATGGCCAACCCTGGAGGGCGAGGTCTCCGGGTCACGCCGGGGTTCGTGTCGTCCGCCGCCCGTGGTTTCCGTGGGCCGCGCGGCCGTCGCATCAACGGCGCGATCGAGCACACGGCGCCGCTGCCGCGAGGCTCGTCGGGCGGGCCCCTCGTCGACGTGAACGGGCGGTTGCTCGGGATCAACTCGGTCCGCGTCGACGGTGGTCTGATCCTCGCGATCGCGGCTGACACGGCCATGCACGAGCGGATCGATTCGCTCGGGCGCGGTGAGAGTCCGACCCGGGCCCGGCTCGGCGTCGCGATCGCGCCGGCCCGCGTCGCGCGGCGTCTGCGCCGCGCGGTTGGTTTGCCCGAGCGCGAGGGCCTGTTGATCCGCGCCGTCGAGGACGGCAGCGCGGCGGATCGCGCGGGCCTCGAGCGCGGCGATCTGATCGTGGCGGCGGGTGATCGCGAACTCGGAGGGGTCGATCTCCTCTATGAGGCGCTCGATGACGCCCGCGTCGGCGGGCAGCTGGAGCTGACGATCGTCCGCGGAACCGACGAGCGGCAAGTGCAGGTTACGTTCTAATGAGCACGGCAGTGGACGAGCACGACAGCGCGATCGGACAGCGCGACGCGGAGGCGCTCGACGCCTACTCGCGGGTGGTCGTCGACGTGGCCGAACGGCTCGCGCCGAGCGTCGCCAACCTACGGGTGACGCGGCGCTCGCGCGGGGGCCAGGTCCCCGCGGGGGCGGGGAGCGCGGTCGCGCTGACGCCCGATGGGTTCATGCTGACCTCGGCGCACGTAGTGGCCGGCACGGGTCGCGCCGGCCGGGCCGCGTTCGTGGATGGCAGCGAGCTGAGCTTCCAAGTCGTGGGGATCGACCGTCTCTCCGACCTCGCCGTGTTGCGGGCCGACGGCGACACGCTCGTGCCCGCGATCCTCGGCGAGGCGGAGCGGCTCAGGGTCGGCCAGCTGGTGGTCGCGATCGGCAACCCGAACGGGTTCGCCGGCTCCGTCACCGCCGGCGTGGTGTCGGCGCTCGGGCGCTCGCTGCCGGCTCGGTCGGGTCGCATGGTCCGCTACATCGACAACGTGATCCAGACCGACGCTGCGCTCAATCCCGGCAACTCGGGTGGGGCGCTGGTCGACTCCTCGGCCCGGGTCGTCGGCATCAACACCGCCGTGGCCGGGGTCGGCCTCGGGCTCGCGGTTCCGATCAACGAGGCGACCCGGCGGATCGTCGGCGCGCTGATGCGCGAAGGCCGCGTGCGCCGGGCCTACATCGGGATCGGCGGAGGCCCCCGCCCGTTGCCGCCGCACGCGCGGGTCAAGTTGGACCGCACCGCGGCCGTCGAGGTGGTCGAGGTCGCGCCGGGCAGCCCTGCCCAGCGAGCCGGTCTGCGGGCCGAGGACCTGATCATCGAGTTGGACGGCGAACAGATCGAGCGGGTCGACGACGTTCAGCGCCTGATGACCGGCGAAGTGATCGGGAGGGCGCTGCCGATCCGCGTGCTGCGCGGCGACCGCTGGCTCGATCTCGAGATCGCCCCGGTGGAACTGACCGAATAGACGGCCGGGCTCCCAGCCTTCAGGCACGGATCACCTGCGGCGGGTTAACCGGATGCCGCTACACTGAGCCTCGGCGCCGGGCGGCGTTCGTTTTGGCGCCCGCGGCTCGGCGGCCGAGTCGCTGTTCAACACCCTGACCCGGAAGCGCCCAAGATGGCTCGAGGAGACGTCCGGATAGCTGCCACCCTCGCTTGTGAGGAGTGCCGGCGCCGGAATTATCAGACGCAAAAAAGCAAGCGGAATAACCCCGAGCGGCTGCAGCTGCGCAAGTACTGCCGCTGGTGCAAGTGCCATACGCCGCACCGCGAGACCCGCTAGCCGAGCGGGTGGTCCGTGGCGCGCAACCGTAAACGAGCGAAGGAACGGCGCGCGCGTCGGCCCGCGCCGGTCGGGAGTGCCGGAATCGACCGCGAGGACGAGGCGCCGAGCCCGATCGAGCACGCTGCGCCCGACGTCGAGCTGGCCGAAGCCCAGCTCGCGGTGGGACGGCCAGAGTTCTCAGACCAGCCGGAGCCCGACGACGACGACGAGCTCGAGTCAGAGGCGCTCGCCGAGGACGATCTGGAGCCCGAGGACGGTCTGGAGTCCGAGGACGACGACGGCGGCGATTTCGACGGCCAGGGTCCGCCGACGGCTCGGAGCGAGGCCCCGGTTCCCGCGGGCGGCGCGGTCCCCGAGCGCCACCAAAATACAATCAGTCGTCTAATCGGCTTCCTTCAGGGAAGCTGGCGCGAGCTCCAGCGAGTACAGTGGCCGGATCGCCGGCAGGTGATGCAGGCCACCGGGGTCGTGATTGGATTCGTGATCGTCGCCGGCGTGTTCCTCGGCGTGGCGGATTTCTTCGCCGGGAAGCTGGTCAATTTCATCTTGAAGTAGGAGTGAGGAAGGCGCGGCCGCTGATGCCGGCGTCATAACCAAGCAATGTTTCGCTGGTACGTCGTAAACACATATTCAGGCCACGAGAACAAGGTCAAGCACAACCTCGAGCATCGCGTCGTATCGCTCGGGCAGCAGCGCGCCGTCCGTCAGATCGTCGTGCCCACCGAGTCGGTGTCCGAGATGAAGGACAACCAGAAGATCACCGTCGAAAAGCGGACGATGCCCGGTTACGTGCTGGTCAACATGGATCTCAACGAAGACTCGTGGTCGCTCGTCAAGGGCACCCCGGGCGTCACCGGGTTCGTCGGCGCCTCCGATCAACCGGTGCCGCTGACGCAGTCCGAGGTCGATCGGCTGCTCCACCAGGAGGTCGCCGAGCGTCCACGCAGCCGCGCGCAGTTCTCGATCGGCGAGCAGATTAAGGTGATTTCGGGCCCGTTGTCCGACTTCTCCGGCGAGATCTCCGAGGTCAACGAGGACGCGCAGCGGCTCAAGGTGCTGGTCTCGATCTTCGGTCGCGAGACCCCGGTCGAGGTAGGCTTCGATCAAGTCAAGAAGATCTAACTATGGCCAGGAAAGTCCTCACGCAGATCAAGCTTCAAGCCGTCGGCGGTCAGGCCAGCCCGGCGCCGCCGGTCGGTCCGGCGCTCGGCCAGCACGGCGTCAACATCATGGAGTTCGTCAAGGCATTCAACGCTCAGACGCAGTCGGACCTGGGCACGGTGATCCCGGTGGTGATCACGGTCTACGAGGATCGCTCGTTCACGTTCATCACCAAGAGCCCACCGGCCGCGGTGCTGATCAAGCAGGCGCTCGGGCTCGAGCATGGCTCCGCCGAACCCCACCGCGACAAGGTGGGCAAGATCACCCAGGACCAGCTCCGGCAGATCGCCGAGAAGAAGATGAAGGATCTGAACGCGAACGACATCGACGCGGCGGCGAAGATCATCGCCGGCACGGCGCGCTCGATGGGTGTGGAGGTCATCTGATGGCAAAGCACGGCAAGACCTACCTCGACGCCAAGCAGCGCTTCGACCGGGAGCAGGAGTACTCGCCCGGCGAGGCGATCGCGCTGGTCAAACAGCTCAGCCGGGTCAACTTCAACGAGTCGGTCGAGGTCCACGTGCGTACCGGCCTCAACGTTCGCCACGCCGACGAGCAGTTGCGCGGAACGATCGCGTTGCCCAACGGCCTCGGCAAGGACGTCAAGGTGATCGTGTTCGCCCAGGGCGACAAGGCCGAGGAGGCAGCCGCGGCCGGCGCCGACGTCGTCGGCGCCGAGGACCTGGCTCAGCGGATCCAGGACGGCTTCGACGACTTCGACGTGGCCATCGCCACCCCCGACCTGATGCCCGTGGTGGGGCGCCTCGGCCGGATCCTCGGACCGGCGGGGAAGATGCCCAACCCCAAGGTGGGCACGGTCACGATGGACGTCGGCAAGGCGGTCGCGGAATCGAAGGCCGGCAAGGTCGAATACCGCACCGATCGCAACGCGATCGTCCACCTGGTGATCGGCAAGCGGGACTTCGATGATCGCCGCCTGCTGGAGAACTACGCCGCGGTGATCGACGAGCTGATCCGGGCCAAGCCGTCCGCCGCCAAGGGCCGCTACATCCGCACCGTCACCGTCGCCACCACGATGGGGCCGGGCGTGAAGGTCGACCCGACCCGCACGCGCGACATCGTCGAGGAGTCGATCGCGGCGTAAAATTATTTACGGAGCGCAAGCCCGAGACCTCCGGCGGTCCCCGTAAGCCCGGAGCAGGTGGAGCCTCGACACGAGCCCTGACTCGATTCATCGACGCCCGCCATCACGCGGGCGTCTGCTCCGGAAAGGAACTATGAATCGAGATCAGAAAGCAGCAGTCGTAGACGAGATCGCGGAGCAGATCAAAGCCGCCCAGGCGATCTTCGCGGTCGACTATCGAGGCCTGTCGGTGGCCCAGGCCGCAGCCCTGCGGGCGACCTTGCGCGAGTCGGACACGAAGTTCCGGATCGTCAAGAACTCGCTCTCCGAGCGCGCCGCCGACAAGGCGGGAGCCGAGTCGCTCAAGTCCCTCCTCGAGGGACCGACCGCGCTCGCGCTCGTGCACGGCGACGCCGCGCTGGCGGCCAAGGCGCTGAGCGACGCCGCGCGCCAGCTCCAGATTCTCGAGTTCAAGGGCGGCCTGATGGACGGCGCCGCATTGAGCGCCGACCAGGTGAGGGCGATCGCGCGCCTCCCGTCGCGGGACGTGCTGAACGCCCAGCTGGTCGGCACGATCGCCGCGCCGCTCACCGGGTTGGTCCGCGGTCTGAACGCGCTGATCGCGGGCATCGCGATCCAGCTGAAGGCGATCGCTGATCAAGGGTTGGTGAGCGGGGTGGCGCCCGAGGCCGCCGCGGAGCCGGAGCCGGAGCCGGAGCCGCGGCCGCGGTTGAGCCCGAGGCCGCCGCTGAACCGGAGCCCGCGGCCGCCGCGGAGCCGGAGCCGGAGCCGGAGCCCGCGGCCGCGGTTGAGCCCGAGGCCGCCGCTGAGCCGGAGCCCGCGGCCGCCGCGGAGCCGGAGCCCGACGCCGCCGCTGAACCGGAGCCGGAGCCGGAGCCCGCGGCCGCGGTTGAGCCCGAGGCCGCCGCTGAGCCGGAGCCCGTGGCCGCCGTGGAGCCGGAGCCGGAGCCCGCGGCCGCTTGAGCCCGAGGCCGCCGCTGAGCCGGAGCCCGCGGCCGCCGTGGAGCCGGAGCCGGAGCCCGTGGCCGCCGCGGAGCCGGAGCCGGAGCCCGCTGCCGAACCGGTGCCGGAGCCGGAGGTCGCCGCCGAGCCGGAGCCGGCGGCCGCCGCGGAGCCGGAGCCGGAGCCCGCTGCCGAACCGGAGCCGGAGGTCGCCGCCGAGCCGGAGCCCGCTGCCGAGGCGGAGCCGGAGCCGGAGGCCACGACTGAACAATCTGATGAACCTGAACAGGACGCCGCGTCGGACGCGGGCACGTCCGACGACGCGAAGGAGGAAGCATGACCACCACTCAAGAGTGGATTGACGAGCTCAAGACCATCTCGGTACTCGAGCTGTCGGAGCGCATCAAGGCGCTCGAAGAGACGTTCGGCGTCTCGGCGACCGCGGTGGCGCCCGCCGCCGCCCCCGCAGCGGCTGAGGCGGCCGAGGAGGCCGAGGAGCAGACGTCGTTCGACGTAGTGCTGACCGCGGCCGGCGACAAGAAGATCCAGGTGATCAAGGTCGTCCGCGCCGCCACCGGACTCGGCCTCAAGGAGGCCAAGGCACTCGTCGACGAGGCCCCCAAGCCGATCCGCGAAGGGATCGACAAGGAAGAGGCCGAGAAGCTCAAGGCCGACATCGAAGAGGCCGGCGGCATCGTCGAACTGAAGTAGCGAGCAGGGCAGCGGCCCGAGCCCGGTGGCCCGGGCCGCTCTGTCCGTTACACGCGCGTGGGGAACCAAGGGCCCGTCCGAAAATTATTTGCGGTTTTGACGGCGTCTGAACGCGCCTGACGCCACCGGCTCGCCCTCAAATACTCCCGGTATTATCGAGGCGAGCCGGCGGCGCCAGTCACGCCCAGCCACGCGTCAATTCCCACAACTAATTTCCGGACGCACCCTAAGCGCGACCGCTCTTGGGCCGCGCTGAGCCCTTCGTCCATTCGGCCTTGTGAACGCGCTTCTCGGCCTGATAGTCGGCCAGCGCCTGGGCCGAGTCGACGTCGCCCAGCGTCGGATGCCAGGGGATCAGGCCCTCCGCCGCCTTCACGCCGAAATGCTTGGCCAGCACGGAACCGAGCGCCTTGATCTTCATCTCGCCGAAGCCGGGCAGCGCCTCAAGGTTGGCCCGCAGCTGATCGGAGTCGGTGGCGTCGGTCCACACCCGCGCCGCATCGCCGTCGTAGTTGTCGCGGATGTAGACCGCGAGCTCGTGGACGCGCTTGGCCATCGAGCCCGGGAACCGGTGGATCGCCGGCCGCTCACGGAACAGGGGCTCGAGGTCCGCCTCCGCGATCGCGGCGGGCTCGAGCGTCCTCAATCGCTCCTTCAGGACGAGCGGCCCTGAGAACGCCTTCTGAACGCTGACTTGCTGATCGAGCGCGAAGCCGATCAGCAGCGCCATCGGATCCGAAGCGATCAGCGCATTGGCCTCGTCGGAGTCGGTGAAGTGCAGGCGGTCCGGGGCTGCCATCGACTCTAATCCTGCCAGGTCCCGGGCGGCTGGATCAGGACGAGACCTCGGCCAGGCGGTTATAGGAGGACTTGGTCGTCATCGAGCCCGGCCCCGGAGGCACAATCAGCGTTTCCTGATCGTCGGAGATCGCAAGCTCCTCCCGGGTCGCCTTGAAGTAGTAGCTCGCCGGTGTGCTGCCTCCTCCTTGTTTCGGCATCCGCTGCTTGGTCGGTACCTTCGCCCCGGCGCCGCCCTTCTCGGTCTCCTGCTTGACCTGGGCGCAGGGGCCGATGGCCGGGAAGAAGACCGAGGTAGCCGGCAACTTGGGGAATGCCGTGTCCTTGGGGCCGCGGAAGATCGCCGAGGTGAGGTCGCCGACCGTCCGCCGGCGCCAAGCGGACACGTTCGGCACCTCGACCCCGAACCGCTCGCTGACGAGCTTCAGCTGGGATGTGTGGTCGAACACCTCGGAGGCGACGTGACCGCCGCGGCTGAACGGTGAGACGACGAGCGCCGGCACCCGCACGCCGAGCCCGAGCGGCCCGGCGATGTCGAGCGTGTCGGGGTTGGGCTCACCGATCGGGAACTTCATCGTCGTCAGGTATTCACCCTTAGTCCCGCGAGGGGCCGTGGGCGGGGACACGTGGTCGAAGAAGCCGTCGTTCTCGTCGTACATAAGGACGAAGACCGTCTTCGACCACACCTTCTGGTTTGACGTCAGGGCGTCCAGCACGAGTGAGTTGTAGTACTCACCGTTGCGCGAGGATGCGGACGGGTGCTCGTCGAAGCCCAGCGCCGGGATGATCCACGACACGTGCGGCAAGCTGCCGGAGTTGACGTCGGCCACGAAGTCATTCGGAAAGGTCTGCTTGAACGCCTTGGGGAACAGCGGCGATTTCTGGTTCCGGAACGCCGTGAAGTAGGGCAGGATCTGATCGCTGACGGCGAGGACCTCGGGGTTGGTGGCCGGGTCATAGAACCCTGGCGACCAGCGGGGGTATTGCGCGAGCGACGCGTACTTGCCGGTCACGCCGGCGTTGCTCGGGCTGTACACCTTCCATGACACGCCGGCATCCTCCAGCACCTCCTGCATCGTCGTCCAAGTGCAGTTCCAGAGCTGCTCGGGAGCCGAGTTGGTATGTACGACCGGACCGCCGTGCTTGCCCTCGGGATCGATCGAGCCGCTATTCGCCATCAGGCGGTTCGGGTGCGTCGGACCGAGGATCGAGGAGAAGTACGCGTCGCACAGCGTGAAGTGATCGGCCAAGGCCCAGTAGAACGGCAGGTCGGTGCGCTCGAAGTAGCCCATCGTCAGAGCGCCGTTCGCTCCCTCGTACTTCGGCGACGTGTGGACCCTGACCCAGTCGTTCATCTTGCCCCGGTTCCAGCACAGGTGCATGGGGCCCCAGTCATGGGTCAGGTCGTCGGTGCACTCGTGCCCCGCCATGCTGTCCAGATGGAACGGAAGCAGTTTGTGCTTGGGGAACACATCGGATCCGCCGGGGTAGTCCTGCGCGAACACGCCCAGCGAGTGCTTGGGATGATCGTCAAACCCACGACCCTTCGGATAGGCGCCGAAGTAGTGGTCGTAGGAGCGGTTCTCCATCATCAAGAACACGATGTGGTCGATCGCTCCCAGATCCGACCCAGCTGCCTTCACCGACGCCGCTCTCGCCACCAGCCGCTGCGGAGCGGAGCTCGCCGCCCACGCCGCGGCCGACTTGCTGAGGAACGCCCCGCTCCCGGCCATCCCTAGGTAGGTCATCAGCTGCCGTCGCGTCAGCACACGTCCGCGCAGTTCCGCGGGAAGGTCCATCGTGTCTCCTCTCGGTCCGGTCCGACGTCTGATTGTCGGCGCCCGGCCAATAACTTTAGGGAACTATTGATCGTCCCCAGCCACCGGCGCCGCCACGGCGCCCGCCAGCTCACGAGCGGGTTTCGGCCGGGGGCTTCGCAGCACCAACGGGACGGCGACGAGGGCCGCCGCCGCCACCAGCGCCATCGCCCCTCGCAGCCCGGCGGCGAACACGGTCCGCACTGCGGACTCGATGTCGTGCGCGGTGGCCGCGGGCAGCTGGGCGAGCTGCGAGTGGGCCGTGCTCGATCCGGACAGGAGTGAGCGCACCTGCTGGAGCTGAGTCGGCGGCACCGTTGCCTGCAGCGAGTTCAGCTTGGCCGTCGTGAGGGCGTCGAACAACGCCAGCGGGATCGCGACGCCGAACACGTTGCCCAGCAGCCGCACCTCGGAGACGACACCTGAGGCCATGCCGGCGCGCTCGGGCGGGCTAGCCTGGATCGCGCCGATATTCGATCCGTTGAAGGCCAGCCCGGTTCCAATGCCGCCGATCACCAGCGCCGGGAGGATCACGTCGAGGCCGGCGCTGCTGCCCATCACGGCGTAGATGATGAAGTTCACGCTGATCGCGGCCATGCCGATCACCATCACGAGCCGGGTTCCCACGCGATCGACCAGCCGCCCCGCGCCCAACGAGACCACGCACCGCGGGATGGACGCCGCCAGCAGGACGATCCCGGCCGCTAAGGCCGACAGGTCGAGGGCGCCCTGCACGAACAGCGGGGTGAAGAACAGCTGCGCGCCGAGGCCGACGTTGCAGAGAAAGGCCACGGCGCAGGCGACCCGGTAGGCGCGCCGGCGAAACAGTGCGAAGTCGATCAGCGGTTCCCGGATCTTCGGCTCGACCACGACGAACGTGCCGAGCAGCACGGCCGCGGCGACAAACCCGAGGATGATGCTGGGCGCGCCCCAGCCGAGATCGTTCGCCTGCAGGAGCGAATAGAGGAGCGCCAGCAGGCCGAGGATGGGTACGAATACCCCGAACCAGTCGATCCGTCGTGAGGCCGTCGGGTCCCTGGACTCCCGCACCGCCCACAGGGTGAGCATCAACGCCAGGGCCATCAGCGGCAGGTTGATCCAGAACAGCGCCCGCCAGGACACCGACTGGGACAGCCAGCCGGCGAGCGGTGCCCCGATCACGTTGCCGCTCAGGTAGCCGGCCGCCCAGTACGCGATCCCCGTTGCGCGCTGTGATTCCGGAAAGGCGTTGGCGACGATCGGGAAGGATGAGCCGTAGAGCATGGCCATGCTGATGCCCTCCACGCCGCGAAACACGATCAGCACCGCGGCCGATGGGGCCAGCGCGCAGCCGATCGAGGACGCGACCATGACTCCCATGCCCCAGATCACGACTCGCCGCCGCCCGACGATGTCGCCGAGACGTCCCATTGCCATCGTGCAGGCCCCGAACATCAACACGGCGATGTTGAGGATCCACGCTAGCTCGGCGGTCCCGGCGTTGAACTCGGAACCAACGGTCGGCAGCGCCACCACGAAGCCGAACGTGTCGATGCTCAACGGGAGCATCGCCACGGTCATCGCGACGACTACCCACCACCGACGGTTCCCCTCGGTGATGCGTAGCGGCCCCAGACCCACGAAAGCGAGGATATAGCCGCAAAGAGCAGAAAGTCCGTCGCGCTTGCCCGAATCGGCAGAACCGCCTACACTTCCGCGGTCAGCCAATAGCCGTAGCCGCCCGAGACCATGCGGGACCGCGCCACATACGCGGTCTCCGAGGGCGGGGTCCGTGAGAGCTGATGGTCCCTGCACAGGGCAGCACTGCCGTGTGCTATCTTTGATGGTCGCGCTCAATGGGGCGATGTGGCCCTCTGTAGCTGGAGGGACACGCGCGTCGTTAGCGCTGACTTAGCCTCCCTCTCGACCGCCCGAGGAGTCGCCGTCTTGGCAACCGCTCATGCCCCCCGGACGCGCCGTAGTTTCGCGCGTCTGAATAAGGTCCTTGAAGTTCCTAATCTGATTGATATTCAGCGCAAGTCGTTTGCGTGGTTGACCGATCCCGCTGAGGGTGGTCTGCGCGAGACGATTGACGATATTTCGCCGATCGAGGATTACACCGGAAATTTGGCTGTTCAGTTCGGCGAGTTTACGTTTGATGAGCCTGTCGCGAGTTTGGAGCAGTGTCGCGAGAAGGATTTGACGTACGCGCGGCCGTTGACCGTGACGGTTGCGTTTATCAATCGTGAGACGGGCGAGATTCGTGAGCAGTCGGTGTTCATGGGTGATTTCCCGTGGATGACTGATCGGGGTACGTTCATCATCAACGGGACCGAGCGTGTGGTCGTGACGCAGCTGGTGCGTTCCCCGGGCGCGTATGTGATGGAGCCCAAGGATCGCGAGAAGCAGGTGTTCATCGCGAATTTGATGCCGGCGCGTGGGTCGTGGCTCGAGCTCGAGATCGATAAGAAGGGCCGCGTGTATGTGCGGATCGATCGTAAGCGCAAGCTTCCGGTGAGCGTGTTGTTGCGCGCGATGGGGTATGCGTCGGATGAGGAGATCTTGAAGCTGTTCGACGATTCGCTGTACATCCGTTTGACGTTGGACGCGGATGCGGAGATGACGCGGACTGAAGAGGGCGCTTTGATCGAGTTGTTCAAGAAGCAGCGGCCGGGGGAGCCGCCGTCGATCGACGCGGCGCGGGCGTTGTTGAATCAGTTGTTCTTTGATCCGAAGCGGTATGACCTCACGCGCGTGGGGCGCTATAAGTTGAATTCGCGGTTGGGGTTGGACATCGATCTCGAGACTCGGACGCTGACGCACGATGACATCATCGCGTTGGTCCGCGAGCTCGTGTCGCTGCCGAAGCTGCTCGGGATGCCCGAGGAGGTTGATGATGAGGTGCGCGATTACGCGGCGGAGGCGGCGTCGCGCACGCGGGAGCCGATTCAGGATCATCTGGATGAGTACGAGCATTTCGGTAATCGGCGGTTGCGGACGGTGGGGGAGTTGATTCAGGAGGCGTTCCGGATCGGTCTGTACCGGATGGAGCGGGTGGTGCGGGAGCGGTTGACGACGGAGGACGCGGACACGATCACGCCGCAGACGATCGTGAACATCCGGCCGGTGGTGGCGGCGCTGAAGGAGTTCTTCGGCTCCAGCCAGCTCTCGCAGTTCATGGACCAAACCAACTCGCTCGCCGGGCTGACGCACCGCCGGCGATTGAGTGCTTTGGGAGCCGGTGGTCTCACGCGGGAGCGCGCGCCGATCGAGGTGCGTGACGTGCACCCGACGCATTACGGGCGGATGTGCCCGATCGAGACCCCCGAGGGTCCGAACATCGGCCTGATCGGCTCGCTGTCCTCCTACGCCGAGATCTCCGAGCACGGCTTCGTGACCACGCCTTACCGGGTGGTCAAGGACGGCAAGATCACCGACGAGATCATCCACCTCGATGCGACGCAGGAGGAGGAGCGCAGGATCGCGCAGGCGAACACGCCGATCGACGACTCCGGCCACCTGACCGGCGACGAGATCGTGTGCCGGACGCAGGCGGGTCAGTATGTGAGCGTGTCGCCGGAGGAGGTTGATCTGATCGACGTCTCGCCGGAGCAGATCTGGTCGGTGGCGACGGCGATGATTCCGTTCCTGGAGCACGATGACGCGAACCGGGCGTTGATGGGTTCCAACATGCAGCGCCAGGCGGTGCCGCTGTTGGTCACCGACGCGCCGCTGGTCGGCACCGGGATGGAGCGCCGCGCGGCGATCGACACCGGCGATGTGATCGTTGCCACCAATCCGGGCACCGTGTCCTACGTCGATGCTGAACAGCTCGTGATCGACCGGGAGGACGGCGTCCAGGAAGAGTATGAGCTGCAGAAGTTCATGCGCTCGAACCAGGGCACGTTGATCCACCAGAAGCCGATCGTCGACGTCGGTAGGAGCGTTGCGGGCGGCGAGGTGCTGGCTGATGGTTCGGCTACTGATCAGGGTGAGATGGCGTTGGGCAAGAATCTGCTCGTCGCCTTCATGTCCTGGGAGGGGTACAACTTCGAGGACGCGATCATTCTGTCTAAGCGTTTGGTGCAGGATGACGAGTTGACCTCGATTCATATCGAGGAGTACGAGATCGACGCGCGGACGACGAAGCTGGGCGATGAGGAGATCACGCGTGATATTCCGAATCGTTCGGAGGAGTCGTTGCGTAATCTGGATGATCGCGGGATCGTGCGGATCGGCGCGGAGGTGGCGTCGGGGGATCTGTTGGTGGGGAAGGTGACGCCGAAGGGCGAGACGGAGTTGACGGCGGAGGAGAAGTTGATTCGCGCGATCTTTAAGGAGAAGGCGCGCGAGGTTCGTGATACGTCGTTGAAGGTGCCGCATGGTGAGGGTGGTGTGGTGATCGATGTGAAGACGTTCAGTCGGGATGAGGGCGATGATTTGCCGCCGGGCGTGAACGATCTGGTGCGGGTGTTCGTGGCCAAGAAGCGCAAGATCGCGGAGGGCGACAAGCTCGCGGGGCGGCATGGGAATAAGGGCGTGATCTCGAAGATCGTGGATGTGCAGGACATGCCGTTTTTGGAGGACGGCACTCCGGTGGATGTGATCCTGAATCCGCTCGGGGTTCCGAGCCGGATGAATCTGGGTCAGATCCTCGAGACTCATCTGGGGTGGGTCGCGGCGAACGGCTGGTATGACGATGGCTCGATCGCCTATCGGGATGCTCAGGCCGATAGCGGCAAGGTGTATGTCGCGACGCCGGTGTTCGACGGCGCGACGGTGTCGGATGTCGATGAGGCGCTGGTGCGTTGGCAGGACGAGCATCAGGGTCGGATTCGGATGGATGTCGATAAGGCGCGCCGGGTGGGCGAGCAGGCGTCGGGGAAGACGCGGCTGTTCAACGGTCGGACGGGTGAGCCGTTCGAGGAGCAGGTGACGGTTGGGTACATGTACATCCTGAAGTTGTTGCATTTGGTGGACGACAAGATCCATGCTCGGTCGACGGGTCCGTATTCGTTGGTTACGCAGCAGCCGTTGGGTGGGAAGGCGCAGTTTGGTGGTCAGCGGTTCGGTGAGATGGAGGTGTGGGCGTTGGAGGCTTATGGCGCGGCGTACACGCTTCAGGAGATGCTGACGATCAAGTCCGATGACACGGTCGGTCGGGTGAAGGCGTATGAGGCGATCGTGAAGGGCGAGAACATCGCCGAGCCGTCGATCCCGGAGTCGTTCAAGGTCCTGTTAAAGGAGATGCAGTCGTTGGCGTTGGATGTCAACGTGGTCTCCGAGGAGGGCGAGCGCGCGGAGATGCGCGAGGAGGACGACGATCTGCTGCGCGCGGCCGAGGAGCTCGGGATCGACCTCAGCGGTGTGCGCGCGACCGATGGCGCGGCGGCCGATGAGGCGGTCGAGCACGAGGGCGAGACGGTCGAGGCCTCCGAGGAGGAAGCTGAGGAAGAGGACACCGACCTCGAGCCCGGCGAAGAGCTCGAAGAAGCGGACTTCGCTACCGACGGAGACCCCATGCTGGAAGCTGACATCCCCGCCGGCGAAGCCGAAGGCGTACTGGAGGAGGACGAGGTCTGACCGGGCGCGGCCAGCCGCCGCATCCCGTCAGCCTGTTCTCAATGACTAATAAGGAATCACTTTGATCGATATCAATAATTTCGACGCAATCGAAATCGGACTCGCCTCCTCCAAGCAGATCCGTGCCTGGAGCTCGGGCGAGGTAACCAAGCCTGAGACAATCAACTACCGGACGCTCAAGCCCGAGAAGGACGGGCTGTTCTGCGAGCGCATCTTCGGCCCGACCAAGGACTGGGAGTGCTACTGCGGCAAGTACAAGCGCGTCCGCTACAAGGGCATCGTGTGCGAGCGGTGCGGCGTCGAGGTTACCCGCTCCAAGGTTCGCCGCGAGCGCATGGGACACATTGACCTGGCCGCCCCGGTAAGCCACATCTGGTTCTTCAAGGGCGTTCCCAGCCGGATCGGCTACCTGCTCGACATGGCGCCCAAGGAGCTGGAGAAGGTTCTCTACTTCGCGGCTTCGATCGTGACCTGGGTCGACGACGAGGCCCGGGCGCGGGACGTGGACTCGCTCGAGCAAGAAGTCCAGAAGGTGCTCGACTCCTACGCGGCCGAGAAGGAGGAGCGCGTCCTCGAGCTGAAGGAATCGCTCCAGCGGCGCGAGGGGTACCTCGAGGCCGGCCGTATCGGACGCGACTTCTCCGACGAGGATCATCTCTGGGTCGAGTCGCTCGAGGTCAACGTCTCCAAGCTCGAGGACGAGGAGCGCGAGAAGCTGCTCAAGGACCTCCGCAAGAGCTTCCAGGCCGACATCGACGACACCGAGGCCTACATCGAGGACGCCGCGGCGCGGATGACCCAGGTGTGGGATCTGTTCAAGACGATGAAGGCCAAGGACGTCATCAACGACGAGACGACGTTCCGCGAGCTGAAGGACCGCTTCGGGTCCCCCTACGGGTTCGGCGAGTACTTCCGCGGCGGGATGGGCGCCGAGGCCGTCCGCGACCTGCTCCAGCAGGTCGACCTGGCGGCCGAGGCCGAGGATCTCCAGGATCAGGTCAAGACCGCCAAGGGGCAGAAGCAGTCCCGCGCAGTCAAGCGTCTGAAGGTCGTCTCGGCGTTCATCAACTCGGGCAACAAGCCGGAGATGATGATCCTCGAGGCCGTGCCGGTCATCCCGCCCGAGCTGCGCCCGATGGTGCAGCTGGACGGCGGCCGGTTCGCCACCTCGGATCTGAACGATCTCTACCGGCGCGTGATCAACCGCAACAACCGGCTCAAGCGACTGCTCGACCTCGGGGCCCCCGAGATCATCGTCAACAACGAGAAGCGGATGCTCCAGGAGGCTGTTGACGCGCTGTTCGACAACGGCCGCCGCGGACGTCCGGTCACCGGACCGGGCAACCGTCCGCTGAAGTCGCTGTCCGACATGCTCAAGGGCAAGCAGGGCCGGTTCCGTCAGAACCTGCTCGGCAAGCGCGTCGACTACTCCGGCCGTTCGGTGATCGTGTCCGGTCCGTCGCTGCGGTTGCACCAGTGCGGGCTGCCGAAGCTGATGGCACTGGAGCTGTTCAAGCCGTTCATCATGGCCCGCCTCGTCGAGCGCAAGTCCGCGCAGAACATCAAGGCGGCCAAGAAGATGGTCGACTCGATGATCCCCGAGGTGTGGGACGTGCTCGAGGAGGTCATCCACGAGCATCCTGTGCTCCTCAACCGTGCGCCGACGCTGCACCGTCTGGGCATCCAGGCGTTCGAGCCGGTGCTGGTCGAGGGCAAGGCGATTCAGGTCCATCCGCTCGTCTGCCACGCGTTCAACGCCGACTTCGACGGCGACCAGATGGCCGTCCATCTGCCGCTGTCGGCGGAGGCGCAGGCCGAGGCGCGGATCCTGATGCTGTCGGCCAACAACATCCTCTCCCCGGCTCACGGCGCGCCGCTGGCGACGCCCACGCAGGACATGGTGCTTGGCACCTACTACCTGACCTACGGGCCAAACCCAGCCGAGCTGGCCCAGATCGATCTCGCGACGCGGGAACCCCGCCCGCACGTGTTCCGCACCGCCCAGGAGGCGGAGTGGTCCTACGAGCACGGCGTGGTCAAGCTGCACGACCTGGCCGAGTACCGCCCCCTCGGGCGCGAGGGTGGCCACGTGCTGACTACGGTCGGGCGGATCATCTGGAACGACCAGATCGAGCGCGCGCTCGAGGAGTCCCTCGGCGATGAGTTCGATCCCGACACGTACGAGTTCGTCAACCGGTCGATGACCAAGAAGGACACGACCAAGCTGGTCGACGACCTCGTGCAGGCCTACGGCGCGCCGACGATCTCGCAGGTGCTGGACGCGTTCAAGGACGTCGGCTTCCACTACGCCACCCAGGCGGGGGTCACGATCTCCAAGAATGACGTGCAGACGCCGCCCAACAAGGCGGAGATCCTGGCGCGCTACGAGGACAGGCTGGCCACCATCGAAGCCCAGTACGCCGACGGCGAGATCAACCAGGACGAGCGCCACGAGGCGGTCACCAAGCTGTGGGACGAGGCCACGACCGAGGTCGGCAAGGCGCTCAACGAGCACCTCGACGAGCTCAACCCGATCTTCATGATGGCCAACTCGGGTGCTCGTGGCTCGTTCTCGCAGATCCGCCAGCTGGCCGGGATGCGCGGCCTGATGGCGAACCCGAAGGGCGAGATCATCGAGCGTCCGATCAAGGCCAACTTCATGGAGGGCCTGACCGTGCTCGAGTACTTCATCTCGACCCACGGCGCCCGCAAGGGCCTCGCGGATACGGCGCTGCGCACGGCCGACTCGGGTTACCTGACCCGCCGGTTGGTCGACGTGGCCCAGGACGTGATCATTCGCGCGGAGGATTGCGGGACGACCGAGTTCATCGACATGCCCGTCTCGAAGCTTCAGATCAACCCCGAGACCCGGCGGCTCGAGCCGATCGGTGAGCCCAACGACAACCTGATCGGCCGGATCGCGGCCGAGGACATCAAGACCAAGCGCGGACGCGTGATCGTCGAACAGGGCAAGGAGATCGATCGGGCCGAACTGGCCGATCTGTTCGAGGCCTGGCACGACGAGACCGAACGGAAGGAAGTGGTTTACGTTCCGGTCCGCTCGGTGCTCAAGTGCGAGGCGACGACCGGCGTCTGCCAGGCCTGTTACGGCCGAGCCATGGCCACCGGCAAGCTGGCTCAGATCGGCGACGCGGTGGGAATCATCGCCGCCCAGTCGATCGGCGAGCCGGGCACGCAGCTGACGATGCGTACGTTCCACACCGGCGGCGTCGCCGGCGCGGACATCACGCACGGTCTACCGCGCGTGGTCGAGCTGTTCGAGGCGCGCAAGCCCAAGGGTTTGGCGAAAATCGCCGAAGTCGGCGGCAAGATCTCGATCGAGGAGAGCGACAAGGCCAAGACGGTCGTGATCACCGACGACGGCGGCGAGGAGCATCGCCACACGTTCCCCTCGCGGACGCTGCTGTTCGTGGACGACGGCCAGCAGATCATCGCCGGCACGCAGCTCAACGAGGGGTCGCTCTACCCGCACGAGCTGCTCGCCATCCGCGGCCGGACCGAGACTGAGCTGTACCTCGTCCGCGAGGTCCAGGAGGTCTACAAGTCCCAGGGCGTGGACATCAACGACAAGCACATCGAGCTGATCGTGCGCCAGATGATGAAGAAGGTGCGGGTCGACCAGAAGGGCGACACCGACCTGCTGCCTGGCCAGTTCGTCGACCGTCAGGAATATGGACGGGTCAACCGCGGCGTGATCGACGCCGGCGGCGAGGCCGCGCAGGCCGAGGAGATCATCCTCGGGATCACCAAGGCGTCGCTGAACACTGACTCGTTCCTCTCCGCGGCCTCCTTCCAGGAGACGACCAAGGTCCTCACCGACGCCGCGCTCGAGGGCAAGATCGACCGGCTCAACGGCCTCAAGGAGAACGTGATCATCGGCAAGCTGATCCCGGCGGCCACCGGGCTCAAGCGCTACCGGCGGATCGAGATCGAGCCGTCCGAGCCGCTGCCGCGTGGAATCGATGACGTGGGCCTGCTCGACCACGACGACCTCGCGGCCGAGCTGGGGCTGACCGACGGCGAGTCTCTGAGCGGATTCGGTGGCGGGATCGAGCCCGACCTGTCGGACCTCGAGGACATCGGTAGCCACGGGTCCTCGCTCGGCTTCGCCGAGGAACTGGCCGACCTCGACCTCCCGGCCGACGACGGTAACTCCGTCGGCGACGAGTAGCTCCGAGCTTGGCAAGGGCCGTCCCGCGCGTGCGGGGCGGCCCTTACGCCTTTAAGCCCGGGCAGGCGCAATCATTTCGGCATGAGCCGTCGATCGCGCATCGTCAGCTTCGGATCTTGCGCCGTGCTGGTGCTTGTCGGCGCCATCTGCGGCGCGGTGATCGGTGGCACGGTCGGCCAGCTGCTGGCGCTCGGTTTCATCGCGGTGGGATTGATCTGGGCGCTAAGCCTCGTATTCCTCGAGGTCGGCTTGAGCGAGGACCGCGATCGCGTCCGCGAACAGCGCGAGCGAGCCCGCCAGGAGCGCGAGCAGGCCCGGCAGGAGCGGGAGCACATCCACGAGGAACGCAAACGCGAACACACGGGGGGTCAGACGAGCAAGACCGACCGGCCGCGGCTGGATCGTATGCGCGGCCGCCCGCGTCGTCTCAAATGAACGCCGGCGTTTCCCGCTTGCACTAACATCTGTGAATCTGGATTCACAGGCCGCGCGGAAGGGCCGCGGGCGCTGAGCGACACAGGAGACGAGAGTGGATCTGAACGACACGCCCGAGCAGGCCGCGTATCGCGAAGAGGTGCGCGCGTGGCTCGCGGCCAACAAGGCCGACGCGCCGCCCCGCGGCGGCTCGATGGACGACACCAGGTATGTGAACGCGCGGCGCGCCTGGCAGCGCAAGCTGGCCGAGGCTGGGATGGCGGGCGTGACCTGGCCCACCGAGTACGGCGGTCGAGGTCTGGGGCCGATCGAGCAGGTCACCGTCAACCAGGAGATCGGCAAGGCGAACGTGCCCGGGATCCTCGACGTGATTGGGATCGGGATGCTCGGACCCTGCCTGATCGCCCACGGCACCGAGGAGCAGAAGGGGCGTTATCTCGGTCCGATGCTGCACGGCGATGAGGTCTGGTGCCAGATGTTCTCCGAGCCGGCGGCCGGCTCGGACCTGGCCGCCGTGCAAACGCGCGCGCGCCACAACGAAGATGGCACTTGGACGCTCAACGGACAGAAGGTGTGGACGACTAACGCACAGTTCGCGTCGTTTGGCCTGCTGCTGGCCCGGACCGACCCCGACGTTCCCAAGCACAAGGGGCTGACGATGTTCATCGTCCCGATGAACGCCAAGGGCGTGGTCGTCCGCGGGTTGCGGCAGATCTCGGGCGAGGCCGAGTTCAACGAGGTGTTCTTCGATGACGTGGTCCTCGACGCGGACGCCGTCGTCGGCGGGGTCGGCAACGGTTGGGGCACGGCGCTGACCGTGCTGATGTTCGAGCGGCTGACGATCGGGTTCGGCTCGGAGTCGTTCGGTTCCCCGGCGCGGCTGGCCAGCACGATCGCCGACGACGCCACCGCCCGTCAGGATGCGGAGGTGCGGGAGCGCCTCGGCCACGTTCTGACCGAACTTCTGGCGGTCCGCTTTAACGGCTACCGAGCGCTGACGATGCTGGCTCGCGGACAGATTCCCGGGCCGGAGGCCGGTCTGGCCAAGGTGACGATGGTCAACGCCGCGATCGTCGCCACCGACCTGGGCGCCGACGTCGTCGGTCCCGAGGCGCTCGAGGCCGACAGCGAGTGGGCCTATCTGATTTCGTTCCTGCCCGGGCTGAAGTCGGCCGGCGGGACCGAGCAGATCCTGCGCAACACGATCGGCGAGCGGGTCCTCGGCCTTCCGCCCGAACCCCGGCTCGATAAGGGCGCCCCGTTCAGCGAGCTGAGGGCCAAGGAGCGAGAGGCGGTGGCGGGATGAACTTCGCTCTCTCAGATGAGCAGGTGCTGCTGCGTGAGGCGGCACGGGGAGCGTTGTCGCGACTGGGAACCGTGGAGGCTGCTCGCGAGGCGCTCGAGGATCCCACCGCGCTGCCCGACCTGTGGCCGACCGTCGTCGAGGCGGGGTGGCCCGGGTTACTGGTCGGCGAGGAGCACGGTGGCGCGGGCCTCGGTACGTTCGACGCGCTGCTGGTGGCGGAGGAGTGCGGCCGCGTGCTGGCGTCGGTGCCGTTGCTCGGCCTGCTGCCCGCCACCGCCATCCTCGACGCGGCGGGTGACGGATCGCTGCCCGCCGTCGCCGCCGGCGAGCTGCGGCCGGCGTGCGTCGCCGCGCGGCCCCCCGATGAGCACGAGCCGCGCTGGACGGCGGATCCGCGCTCCGGGTTGTCGCGGGTGTCGGCTCCGGCGGCGGTGATCGATGGTCCGGATGTCGTGCTGGAGGGGGAGGTCGCGTTCGTGCCCGACGCCCCCGGCGCGGACCTGCTGGTCGTAATCGGGGTCGCGAGCGACGGCGATCCGGTCGCGGTGGCCGTGCCGGCGTCGGCCGACGGCGTGGCGATCGAGCCCGTGATGCGCTACGACGCCACGCGGTCGCTGGCTCACGTGAAGTTCGCGCGGGCCCGGGGCCGTCGCCTCGAGGCCGGCGCCGAGACGTTGGCGAACGCGTGGTACCTCGCCCAGGCGCTGATCGCAGCGGAGTCGCTCGGCGCGGTGCAGACGTGCCTGGACGTCAGCGTCGCCTACGCCAAAGAGCGGTTCACGTTCGGCCGTCCGATTGGGTCCTACCAGTCGATCAAGCACGAGCTGACCGAGGTCCTGCGCCGGCTGGAGAACGCCCGCGGGCTCCAGTACTACGCCGGCTGGGCGGGGGAGTCCAAGCTCGACGAGTTCCCGCTCGCCGCGAGCGCGGCTCGCTCGGCAGCCGGAGAGGCGCTGGACTTTGCCGCGCGCTCGATGATCAACGTGCACGGCGGCATCGGCGCGACCTGGGAGCACGACGCGCCGCTGTTCTTCCGCCGCGCAGAGCTGTCTCGGCGGCTGCTCGGAGGCACCCGAGACGCGACTGATCGCGTCGCCGAGGAGACGCTGAAGGCCGCCGCTTAGGAAGCGATCACAAGAAGCCGGCGCCGGAGGCCCTGGCGACGGCGCCGACGCAGGTCACCTGTGCGGCGATTGCCGGCGCGATGCAGGGCGCCGGCCCGGGGGTAGTGCTGCAACTTCCAGCGGGGACGTGCTTGACGAACGTGTCGATCTCCAACACGGCGCCGTTCACCGTCGAGGGCGCGACCGGCGGCACCCCGACCGTGCTCGAACCGTCGAACCCGGGTGACGTAACTTCGGGGCCGGCCGAGATCAGCGGGAACCGGTTCACGAGCGACAGCGCCATCGACGGCGGAGCGCTCGGGTTGATCGAGACAAACCTGGGTGCGGGCGCGGGCGCGCAGGTGACCGGCAACACCTTCGGCGGGAGTGGCCCAGCCGGCAACACGGCCGTAAACGCGGGCGGCGCAGTGTGGTCCGAGCTGAGATCCGGTCAACCGCTGACGTTGTCGGGGAACACCTTCGAAGGCAACTCCGTCACAGCCACGGGAGAGGATGCCGGCCAGGGAGGGGCAGTGTGGGCGATCAGCGGCCTCGGCAAGAGCACCGCCCCCTCGGTGACCCAATCGCGCAACGTCTTCATCGACAACTCGGTGGACTTCACCGGCACGACGGCGCCGACGAACCCGCACCCGCTGGGCGGGGGGCGGAGTGGATCCAGGGTTTGACCGTGCGCAGCATCGCCGACAGCTTCACCGGCAACAGCGCGTCCACCGTCGACGGCGTCCCGCCCGAAGGCGGCGCGGTCGGCGCGTACGCGTCGTCCGGCTCGACGCCGGCCACGCGGCGGCCGGCCTCCTTCATCGCCAAGGACGACCCCTTCGACGGCAACACCACCACGGTCGGTGGATGGGGCGGAGCGATCTACGTGGGAATTGCGATCCCGCAGCCGTGCATTTCGAACTGCCCGGCCGATGACCTCACGTTGGACGACCCGACCGTGGTAGGCAACCACGTCACGTCGGGTACGGGCAGCGAGGGCGGAGCGATCTGGGGGTCTCCGGACGATCACCTATCGATCGCCAACTCGATCGTCTACGGCAACACGCCGCGGCCGGAGGACTTTGGCTTCGGCTCGGGCGGCGCGCTCGAGTTCCAGAGGGTCGGGGCGGTGCGGCGGTGCCTGGACCGGACGCCGCCGGCGATGGCGATCGGTGCCCACTCGCTCATGGACAACGGCGGCAAGGCCGCCGTTGTCCATGCTGTCGCTGGGCTGTCCGTTGGGTCAGTCCTACTGCGACGGCGCGATCAAGCTCGTCGGGCCCGACGGAGGCCTCGGGTCGAGCCATTTCCATATCCACGGTGGGGCGGTGGCCACGGTCAAGCTCAAGCTGTCGAGCCGGGCGATCGCTGGGCTGGGCAGCACGCAGTCGGTCGAAGTCAAGGTCGAGGTCGAAGACCACCACGCCGCCGGCCGCCATGCCAGCGAGACTCGCCGCCGCGAGCTGAAACTGCACTAGTCTGGCGGCCGTGCGCCGCCTGGGACTGTGCGTGGTGCTTCGTTGGTCGCGCTCTGCGCGCCTGGCGTCGCGCACGCCGCGCGCTGGCGGCCGCCGCAGCGACTGACGTGGTACTGGCAGCTCCAGGGGCCGGTGCGCAGAACGGCGCCGGTGGCGGCCTTCGATATCGACGGCTTCGATAACTCGGCCGCCGCGGTGGCGGCGCTGCACCGCCGCGGCAAGCGGGTGATCTGTTACATCGACGCCGGAACGTGGGAGAACTGGCGGCCGGACGCCGGGCTGTTCCCGCGCTCAGTGCTCGGGCGGGGCGACGGCTGGCCGGGCGAGCGGTGGCTCGACATCCGGCAGCGATCGATCATCGAGCCGATCATGCGCGCCCGCTTCGCCATGTGCGCCCGGAAGAAGTTCGACGCCGTCGAGCCCGACAACATCGATGGCTACGAGAACGACACCGGCTTCCACATCACTGCGCGCCAACAGCTGATCTACGACGAGTGGATCGCCACGGCGGTGCACCGGCTCGGACTGGCCGTGTTCCAGAAGAACGACTCCGACCAGGTGCGGACGCTCGAGCCCTACTTCGACGGGGTGCTCGACGAGCAGTGCAACCAGTACCGGGAGTGTTCGTCGTTCGCGCCCTACCTCAAGGCCGGCAAGCCGGTGCTCAACGCCGAGTACCAGGCGTCGCTGTATCCCGGCTTCTGTGCCTCCGATGGCCGGGCCGGGATCATGGGGGCGCTCTACGACCTGGCGCTCGACGGGCGGGTCTATCGGCCGTGCTGGGGGCGCGGTGGCGGCGGCGGGTCGGTGGCGCTGGTGGCGGCGGGTCGGTGGCGGTGGTGGCGTCTCCGTGGGTCTTCCCCGGCCGAGGTGGCTTGTGGCGTGTGGCGGTCGGCCAAGCGGCACCTCCGCGGAAACGCTCCGCGGCGCACCTCGACCCAGGTTTCCGCGGAGCTGACTGTCAGACAACTGACCAAGTCACGCGCAACAAACCGGTTGCGTGGGTGATTTGTGCGGCTATACCTATACCGCACAAAGTCCCCAACGCTGCTGCGATGTCCGGGACCGCTGCGGATTTCCGTGAGGGCTACGGCGCGCCGAACGGCGCGAGCGCTCGAGGGAGCGACGGCCCCGACCGAGCCGGCCCTTCCCCAACCGAGGGGCGTTGCAGAGTGCGGAAGCCCTAGTTCATGGCAGTGGGCGCTGGCGCAGTGGGGGGGGCTGGCGGCGCGCGGGGTGCTGGTAGGCGACCGGGCGCTCGGATAGCGAGGCGTCGGCGACGCGCACGGTGCCGTTACGGGACCGGCCGATCCCCCGGCCCACCGCCGCCCTTGTAGCGTGAATCCAGATTCACTACGATGTGAATTGAGATTCACATCGAAGAGGAGGGCCGATGGCCACCGTGGACGTCACCAATCCCGCCCGCGACGTTCTCAACCAGGCGCCGCCGCTGCAGCCGATCAATCTGTTCGAGATCGACCTCGCGCTACGTGAGGCGCTGGAACGCGAGGGCGGTGGGTGGGGCGTCGACCGGGCGCGGGAGGCGGGCGCGGCGGCCGGCAGCGCGGAGGCGCTCGACCACGGACGGCGGGCCGAGCGCAACCTGCCGATTCTGCGCACTCACGACCGGTACGGCAACCGGATCGATCAGGTCGATCTCGATCCGTCCTGGCATTGGCTGTTGCGGGGGGCGATCGAGCGTGAGCTGCACGGCCTGCCTTGGCGCGTCCAGACCCCGGGTGCCCACACGGTGCGCGCGGCGCTGTTCACGGTGTGGGGCAACGCGAACGATGGGGTCATGTGCCCCGTGTCGATGACCTACGCCGCGATCCCGGCGCTGCGCGACGGCGCCCCCGAGCTGGCGGCCGAGTGGGAGCCGCGGCTGACGCGACCCGACTACGACACCGGCGCGCTGGCGGGCATGGCGATGACCGAGCGCCAGGGCGGGTCGGATGTCCGCGCCAACATCACCCGCGCGGAACAGATGGGCGACGGCGCCTACCAAATCACCGGCCACAAGTGGTTCTGCTCCTACCCGCCGTGCGACGTGTTCCTGGTGCTGGCCCAGGCGCCGGGCGGGCTGTCGTGCTTCCTGGTCGAGCGGGGGCCGGGGATGGAGTTCCAACGGCTGAAGGACAAGCTGGGGACGCGCTCGTTGCCCTCCTCGGAGGTCGAGTTCCACGGCGCCACCGGCCGCCTGATCGGCGAGGAGGGCCGCGGCGTGCCGGCGATCATCCGGATGGTCAACCACACCAGGCTCGATTGCCTGCTGGGGGCGACGACGGGGCTGCGACGGGGCACCGTCGAGGCGATCCACCACTCCCGCCACCGGCGCGCGTTCGGCGCGCTGCTGGTCGACCAGCCGGCGATGCGCAACGTGCTGGCCGACCTCGCGCTCGAGTCCGAGGCGACGACGGTGGCGGCGATGCGGGTCGCGCGGAGCTACGACGAGCCCGACGAAGCGGCGTTCCGGCGCTTCGCCACCGCGGTGATGAAGTACTGGGCCTGTAAGCGGGCCCCGGCCCACGCGGCGGAGGCGCTCGAGTGTGTGGGCGGCAACGGCTATGTCGAGGACTCGGGGCTGCCGCTGCTGTATCGCGACGCCCCGCTCGGCTCGATCTGGGAGGGCTCGGGCAACGTCGCCGCGCTCGACGTGCTGCGCGCGATGGCCAGAGACCCCGAGGGCTTTCCCGCCTTCATGGCCGAGTGCGAGCTCGCACAGGGCGGCGATCCGCGGCTCGACGCGCACCTGTCCGCCACGCGCGACCGGGCGCTCGCGCTGTTCAAGCTCGAGGAGCCCCAGTTCGAGGCCCGCCGGCTGGTCGAGGAGCTTGCGGTGGCGCTGCAGGCGTCGCTCCTGGTCAGACACTCGCCGCCGACGGTGGCCGATGCGTTCTGCGCCTCGCGGCTGGCGGGCGACAGCGGGCGGGTCTACGGCACGTTGCCCCCGACGGTCGATGCCGGGGCGGTCATCGAGCGCGCGTTCCCGGTATGAGCGATCTCCTCTACGAGGTGAGCGACCGGGTGGCCCGGTTGACGCTGAACCGCCCCGCGAGGGGTAACGGCATCACGCGCGAGCTGGTGCTGGGACTCGAGCGGTGCGTCGAGCGTGCCGACGGCGACCCGGCCGTGCACGCGCTGCTGCTGGAAGGCAACGGCAAGGGGTTCTGTGGCGGTTATGACCTGGTTGAGTACGGCGAGGGGACGATTCCCAACCACGATCCGGCCGAGCCGTGGGACCCCATGGTGGACTACGCGATGATGAGTCGTAACGTCCGCGCCTTCATGTCGCTGTTTCACTGCTCAAAGCCCGTCGTGTGCAAGGTGCACGGCTTCTGCGTGGCCGGCGGCACCGACATGGCGCTGTGCTCGGACCTGCTCGTGATCGCGCAGGACGCCAAGATCGGCTATCCGCCGGCGCGGGTGTGGGGGTCACCGACGACCTCGATGTGGGCCTACCGCCTGGGGCCGCAGCGGGCCAAGCGGCTGCTGTTCACGGGAGATTCGCTAACCGGCGTGGAGGCGCTCGAATGGGGGCTGGCGATCGAGGCGCCGCCGGCGGTCGAGCTCGATGAACGGGCCCAGGCGCTGGTCCAGCGGATCGCGCGGATGCCGGTCAACCAGCTGCAGATGATGAAGCTGCTGGTCAACCAATCTATGTTCTCGCAGGGTCTCCAGACGACCCAGATGGTGGGCACGATGTTCGACGGCATCGCCCGCCACACGCGGGAGGGATACGCGTTTCAGGAGCTGGCGGCTCGCGATGGCTTCCGGGCCGCCGTCCGCGCCCGCGACGAACCATTCGGGGATTGCGGCCGATGACCGCGGTCGCCCCGACCCGGGAGCGGCTGCTCCAGGCCGCTCGGGAGCTGATCGACGAGGGCGGCTACGGCGCCGCCTCGGTGGCGGCGATCGCCGAGCGCGCCGGCGTCGCGGCGGGGACGTTGTACCGCCACTTCAGTTCCAAGGAGGAGCTGTTCGTGGAGATGTTCCGCTCGATCTGCGACGGGGAGGTCGAGGCGATGCGGGCGGCGGCCGAGGCGGCGGGCGGCTCGCACGTGAACCGTCTGGTGACCGTGCTCGAGACCTTCGCCAAGCGCGCGCTGCGCCGGCCGCGGCTGGCCTGGGCGCTGATCGCCGAGCCGGTCGACCCGTTGGTCGACGCCGAGCGGCTCGCCTACCGGGCACGCTACAGCGAACTGACCGCCCAGGCCCTCGAGGCGGCGATCGCTGCCGGCGAGCTGCCCGAGCAGAACGTCGAGCTGATCGCGGCGGCGCTCGTGGGGGGGTGTGGCGAGGCGCTGGTGGGGCCGCTGTCGCCGCTGGCCGGCTCGAGGCCGTCGCGCGATGAGACGCTCGCCGCCTTGCGGATCTTCGTGCGCCGGGCGGTCGGGGCCCCACCCGAGTGAGCGAGGCGGTCAGGACCGAGCGTGACGGGCCGGTGACCACGGTCCTGCTCTCGCGCCCGGAGCACCGCAACGCCGTCGACGGGCGGACCGCGGCCGCGCTCGCCGCGGCGTTCCGCGAGTTCGACGCCGACCCGCGAGCGGCGGTGGCGGTACTGCACGGGGAGGGCGGGGTGTTCTGCGCGGGGGCCGACCTGAAGGCCGTGGGAACCGCGGACGGGAATCGGGTGGCCGCAGATGGTGATGGGCCGATGGGGCCGACGCGGCTGCGGCTGTCAAAGCCGGTGATCGCCGCGGTGGCGGGCTACGCGGTGGCGGGTGGGCTCGAGCTGGCGCTGTGGTGCGACCTGCGGGTGGCCGACGAGACGGCGGTGTTCGGCGTGTTCTGCCGGCGGTGGGGAGTGCCGCTGATCGACGGGGGCACGGTCCGCCTACCGCGGCTGATCGGGGTCAGCCGGGCGATGGACATGGTCCTCAGCGGGCGGGCGGTGGGCGCCGCGGAGGCGCTCGGGTTCGGGCTGGCCAACCGGGTCGTGGCGACGGGCGAGGCCCGGCGAGCGGCCGAACAGTGGGCGCGCGAGCTGGCGGCATTCCCGCAGACCTGCCTGCGCGAGGACCGGTTGTCGCTGCTCGAGTCGGAGGGACTCGAGGAGACCACGGCGATGAGGAACGAGTTCGCGCATGGGCTACGGTCGCTTAAAGGCGTCCAGGCCGGGCTGGAACGGTTCCGGGCCGGCGCCGGGCGCCACGGCTTGTTTGACCAAGCGCACTAACGCGCCTTTCACCCGTTTATAGGGTTGAGACGGGCAACTATCAAACCTGAGGAGGTTTGCATGCGAAGGATCACTTCTGGCCGCGTCGCTCTGGCGATTTCGGTGACGGCACTGTTCGTCGCCCTGGGAGGCACGGCCCTGGCCGTCACCCAGATCGGCACCAACCAGATCCAGAACGGAGCCGTGACGACGCCGAAGCTGCACGACGGCGCGGTCACCAATCCGAAGCTGGCCAACAACTCGGTCGGCAACGCCAAGATCAAGGACAACGCGATCACGAGCAACAAGGTCAAGCCGAACACGTTCCTGGCCGCCAACGGGACGGCCGCGGATTCGAGCCGGCTCGGCGGCCTGCTACCGGCCGATTACATGCAGGGAGTGGGGTTCGTGCAGCAGCGGCGGATCGTGGTGGCGGCGAATACCAGCGGCAACCTGTTTCTGAACACGCTGTTCGGCGAGTTCACGGTGAACTGCGGCGCGTCGGACCAGCCGAGCGTGACTTGGACTCCGACCGGCACTGACGACGAATACGAGGCGACGGTCGTCAAGGAAGGTAGCGCCGTGACCACGAGCATGAACACCCTCAACGGCATCCCGGCGGGCGTCGGCGTCACCGAGCCGTCTTCTCCGGGTCTACCGTTCAGCGCCAACTACCAGATCGGCTTCACCTCTGGTGGCCTGGATCACGTCGCCACAGCGAATATCACTGGTCGGGCCGAGACGCCAAACTGCGTGTTCATCGGCCAAGAGGTGGTTTCGAGCGACTAACAGCGGTCCTCGCCCACTCGAGTAGTTGCGCCACCTGGCCGGCGGTCAGTCCGACCGCCGGCTGGGTGGCGACCAGCAGCGTCGGCGCCGGCCGCGCCGCAGCCCAGGCCCGGCACCGCTCATCGAGCGCGTCGTCGAGCCAGGCGAGCGGCCGGTCGGCGCCCGCGTAGGCGTCGATCGCGGCCAGCTTCCAGTGACCGCCGTCGGCGCGCGCCGCGCCATCGAAGGCGACAAACGGGAGCGGACCGGCCAGGCCTAAAGCGAGCGGGAGATAGTCGTTGGCCTTCTCCTCCCAGCCGCTGCACCAGACGAGCTCGAACGCCCGCCCGAGCGCGCGCAGATAATCGCCGGCCACCGCCGACAGAAGGTGGCCGATCCCGTCCACAAGCACGAACGAGCCGGCGGGGGGCGAAGACGGATCGAAGCCGAACAGCGAGATCACGCCGTCAATGTCGATCAGCAGCAACGGCCGGTCGGTGCCTGTGCGATTGTCCACACCCCACAGGCTATGTCGACTGGCCCCCTGATCTCGGCCGAAGAGCTCCTCGCCTCGATGTGCGAGCCCGAGACCTTGCTCGACGCCCGCTGGGAGCTGGGCGGCTCTCCCGGCCACGATGGGTACGTCGATGGGCACATCCCGGGCGCCGCCTTCGTGGATCTGGAAACCGAGCTCGCGGCGCCACCGGGCGACGGCGGGCGCCACCCACTCCCTGACCGGGACCAGTTCGAGCAGAGCATGCGCAGAGCGGGCGTTTCGAACGAGCGACCGGTCGTCGTGTACGGCGACGCGGGCCAGTTCGGCGCCGCCCGCGCCTGGTGGCTACTGCGCTACTTCGGCCACCCGAGGGTCGCCGTGCTCGACGGCGGACTGACGGCCTGGATCGAGGCTGGGGGCAAGCTCGAAGCGGGCGCGCCACCGATCGTCGCCGGCGACTTCACCGCCCGCCCCGGCGGGATGCGGCTGCTCGACGCCGCCGACGCCGCCGCGCTGGCACGGCGTGGGATTCTGCTCGACGCGCGCGCGCCCGAGCGCTTCCGGGGCGAGGTCGAGCCGATCGATCCGGTGGCGGGACGGATCCCCGGAGCCCGCAATCGGCCCACGACCGACAACGTCGACCAAGCCGGGCGGCTGCGCGATCCTGCCGAGCTGCGGGCCGTGTTCAATGCACTCGGGGTTAGCGAGGGCGTCGAGGTCGGCGCCTACTGCGGCTCGGGCGTGACCGCCGCCCACGAGGTGCTGGCGCTGGAGCTGGCTGGCTATCCAGCCGCACTATACGTGGGGTCGTGGAGCGACTGGATCACTGATCCCGACCGACCGATCGAGAGGTCTTAGGCGGCGTGACGGAATTAGCTGGTGGAGCTGGCGAGTGACTCGGCGTGGATGGCGCTGCCCGCCCGCCACGATCGTACTGGTGGTACGTGAGGGCGGGCGAGCGGCGCCAGGCGCGTCCAGGCGCCGCCAGAACGCCAGATATTTCGTCACGTCGCCTTAGCGCTACTGACTGCCGTCGAGCAGCACCTGGGCCACCTGCTCGGGGTCGTCGTAGGTCGGCACGTGCCCGCAGCCCCATAACGTGATCATCCGCGCGCTCGGGATCGCTCGAGCGGCCCGCTTGGCCTGACGCGGCGGCAGGATCCGGTCCTTCTCGCCCCAGGCGATGGTGACCGGCACCGCGATCCCATTCCCGTCGCCGAACGACTCCAGCGCGCGCAGCGTGTCGTCGAACCACGGCGCCCCACCGAGCGCGCGGAGCGACTCGGAGGCCTCGAGCGGGGAGATGTTGGCGGGCTTGGCCATGAGCTGAAACAGCGTAAGCTCACGGCCGGCGGTCGAGCCCATCACGGTCTCGGCGCGCGCGGCCAAGGCACGGGCGAGCCGGACGATCAGCCACAGTGAGCCGCGCCCGTACCGCGCCTCCCACCCCTCGGCGAAGCCGGCGGGGGACAGAGCGGTCGCTGAACGGGCGCGGCCGCGCCGGGCGAGCTCGAGCGACAGCCAGCCGCCGAGGGAGTTGCCGGCCACGTGGGGGCGGTCGAGCCCGAGCTCGTGCTCGAGGAACTCGAGGAGAAGAACGGCCAGGGAGTCGATCCCGGCCGGAGTCCCTGGAGGTGGCGGCGGGGAGGCTCCGAAGCCCGGCAGATCGACCGCCACCACGTCGCGGCGGTCGGCCAGCCGTCCGAGGACGGGCTGCCACACCTGCCAGCGGCTACCGATGCCGTGGACGAGAACGAGCGGTTCGCCGCTCCCCAGCCGGCGGTAGTTCAGCCTCATCGACGGAGCGGACAACAGGCGGGCCGCGATGGAGACGGGCTGGACAGTTCCGAATTGGCGAATCGGGAGTTAATGTTGTACAAAATGGCGAACGGCTTGTGAGGAGAGTAATGGCAAGCACGGAATCGGTGGTTCGGACCGATGCGAGCACGTTGCAGGAGATGGCCAAGCGCCACCTCTGGATGCATTTCACGCGAATGTCCGCGTACGACGATGCAGAGGTGCCGATCATCGTACGAGGTGAGGGTTGCTACGTCTATGACGAGCACGGCAACCGCTACCTGGACGGGCTGTCAGCGCTGTTCTGCGTGAACATCGGCCACGGCCGCGCGGATATCGCGCAGGCCGGGGCAGACCAGGCGAAGGACCTCGGCTTCTTCACCAACTGGTCGTACGCGCATCCGCCGGCGATCGAGCTGGCGGCACGGGTGGCGGGGCTCGCGCCGGGCGATCTGAACCGCGTGTTCTTCACCAGCGGCGGCAGCGAGGCGGTCGAGTCGGCGCTCAAGCTCGCGCGCCAGTACTACAAGTACATCGGCAAGCCGAACAAGACCAAGTTGATCGCGCGCGAGATCGCGTACCACGGAACCAGCCTGGGGGCGCTTTCGGCGACCGGCATCACCGGGTTGCGCGAGATGTTCGAGCCGCTCACGCCAGGCGGCCTGCACGTCCCCAACACGAACATGTACCGGCTGCCCCCGGGCACCACCGGCCCGCAGCTGGCGCAGACGATCGCGGACAAGATCGAGTTCGAGGGACCGGAAACGGTGGCCGCGGTGATCCTCGAACCGGTGCAGAACGCCGGCGGCTGCTTCTTGCCGCCCGAGGGCTACTTCGAGCGCGTCCGCGAGATCTGCAACGAGTACGACGTGCTGCTGATCTCCGACGAGGTGATCTGTGCCTGGGGCCGGCTCGGCGAATGGTTCGGCGCGCAGCGCTATGGCTACCAACCTGACGTGATCACCACCGCCAAGGGGCTCACCAGCGCCTACGCCCCGATGGGCGCGGTGATCGTCTCGGACCGGATCGCGGCTCCGTTCATGGACGGTCATCGGAGCTTCACTCATGGGTTCACGTTCGGCGGCCACCCGGTGTGCTCGGCCATCGCGCTGGCCAACATCAACGCGCTCGAGAGCGAGGGCGTGATCGAAAACGTCCGCGCGCATCAGGACGAGTTCGGCGCCATGCTCGACTCGCTGCGCGACCTCCCGATCGTGGGGGATGTCCGCGGCACCGGCTACTTCCACGCCATCGAGCTGGTCAAGGACAAGGAGACCAAGGAGTCGTTTGACGACGATGAGTCGGAGACGCTGCTGCGCGGCTTCCTCTCGGTCGAGCTCTTCCGTCGGGGGCTGATCTGCCGCGCCGACGATCGCGGCGACCCAGTGATCCAGCTCTCCCCGCCGCTGATCGCCGGACCCGAGCAGTTCGCCGAGATCGAGGCGATCCTGCGGCCGGTTCTGACCGAGGCGGGCGAGCGCATGCAAGTCGACCATCACCGGGGCTCGGCCGAATACAGGCGGCACGTCGTGGGCGATGCTCACGGTTCGTGACCTGCTGAAGGACCTCGAGGTTCGCCTCCTCGTCGGGGAGGCGAGCCTCGACCTGCCGGTCCGCTGGGTGCACATCTCGGAGCTGCTCGATCCGACCCCCTGGCTGTCGGGCGGCGAACTCCTGCTGACCACCGGCCTGCAGCTCGACGACGGGAACATCCGCGACTTCATGACCCGTTTGGCCGACCATCATCTGGCCGGACTCGGCTTCGGCACCGGCTTCCGCCACGAGGAGGTGCCGCAGCCACTGATCGACGTGGCGACCGAGCGCGACTTTCCCGTGTTCGAGGTTCCCTACGAGGTCCCGTTCATCGCCGTCACCGAGGCCGCGTTCACACAGCTGGTCAACGAGCAGTATGCGGTGCTCCGGCGCGCGTTGGCCGCGCACGAGCGGCTCGAGCGGATCGTTCTCTCCGAACGAGGTCTGGAGGCCGTGGTGGCGGCCATCTCCACGATGGTCGGCGCCGCGGTATTCGTGTTCGATCCCCGCGGCGAGCCGCTGGTCGAGCGGGCGTTCCGGCGCCCGATCTCGCCGGAGATGGTGGTGGCGATGGCGGGGGAGGTACGGGAGCGCGCGCGGCGGCGCGACACGCGGGCATTCATGCCCAGTGGCGAGGATGGTCACGGTAGCCTGGCGCTGCCGGTGGCCAGCGATGGGGGACCCGCCCGCGTCAACACGGGCGACCTGGTCCGCATCCCCGAGGCGTGGTTGGTGGCGGTCAAGGACGCCGGACCGCTGACCGACTTCGATCGGCTCACCCTGCATCAGGCGGTGACGATCGTGGCGCTCGAGCTGCTCCGCGGTCGCGTGGCGGGCGACACCGAGCGGCGGCTGGCCGGCGATGTGCTGGCCGCGGTCGTCCGAGGTGAACTCGCGGGCGCCGACCTGGCTCGCCGGCTCGAGCCGTTCGGCCTCTCCGATCGCGTCGCGGCGATCGTCCTCGAGCGCCCGAATAACGGCCGCGGATCGCCGGCGCCGGTCGAAGAGGCGATGTCGCTGGCGCTGCGCGATGAGGCGGCGCCGGGGTTGGTCGCCTCGACCGGTCCTTTGACCTGCGCGCTGGTGGCCGGGATGCCCGAGGACGAGCTGTTCGGGATCGCTGACCGTGTCGCCCAGCGGCTGTCGACCGACGCCGGGAGCGTGCGCGTCGGCGCGGGTCGCGCGGTGCCCGGCGGGGAGGCGCGCCGGAGCTTCCACGAGGCCCGCTGCGCACTCGAGGCGGTCGGATTCGGCATCCCCAGCCCGCCCAGCAACGGCGGATCGCGCGCCCACCGGGTCGCGACCTACAAAGACCTGGGGTCCTTCCAGCTGTTGCTGTCGCTCCAGGACGACGAGGCGCTGAGACTGTTCTGTGACTCGATCCTCGGTCCGATCGAAGCCTCCGAGGGCCATTACGGCGGCGAGCTGATGCGCTCGCTGGAGGCCTTCATCGAGGAGAACGGGCAGTGGGAGAAAGCGGCGAAGCGGCTGTACTGCCACCGGCACACCCTGCGCTACCGGATCCGCAGGGTGGAGGAGCTGACGGGCCGCAACCTCGGCAGCGCGCGCGACCGGATCGAGTTCTGGCTGGCGCTCAGAGGAAGACAACTGGTTTCTTAACTACTCGAGGTGATGCCGTGAGGGTCGGGGTTCCTAGCGAAGTGAAGGCGGACGAGTATCGGGTCGCGTTGACGCCCGCCGGGGTCCGCGAACTGGTCGACGGGGGCCATGAGGTGTTCGTCCAGAGCGGCGCCGGGCTCGGCTCGGCGATCGCCGATGAGCAGTACGTGGCCCAGGGCGCCACGATCGTGGCCGACGCCGACGAGGTGTTCGCGGCGGCGACGCTGATCGTCAAGGTCAAGGAACCGCAGCCTCCCGAGGTAGCTCGGCTCGAGCCCCGCCACATCCTCTTCACCTACCTGCATCTGGCCGCGGACACGTCGCTCACCCATGCGCTGATGGAGTCGGGCGCGACGTGTATCGCGTACGAGACGGTCGAGGACGCGCGCGGGCGGTTGCCGTTGCTGGCGCCGATGTCGGAGGTGGCGGGCAAGATCGCCACCCAGGCCGGAGCGTTCATCCTCGAGAAGCCGCTGGGCGGGCGGGGCATCCTGCTCGGCGGCGTCCCCGGCGTGGCGGCCGCCAACGTGATGATCATCGGCGGCGGTGTGGTCGGGATGAATGCGGCCTTCATCGCGATCGGGATGGAAGCCACGGTTTACGTGTACGACCGCAACATCGACCGGCTGCGCGAACTGGACATCAACTTCGGCGGCCGAGCCGACACGTGCTTCGCCTCGACGCTGTCTATCGAGGAGCGACTGCCGTTCATGGATCTGGTGATCGGCGCGGTGCTGGTTCACGGCGCTCGGGCGCCGCACGTGGTCACCCGAGCTCAGCTGCAGTTGATGAAGCGCCACGCGGTGCTGGTCGACGTCTCGATCGATCAGGGTGGGTGCTTTGAGACCTCGCGGCCGACCACCCACTCCCACCCCACCTACGAAGTGGACGGGATCACCCACTACTGCGTGGCCAACATGCCGGGCGCGGTGCCGATCACCTCCACCTACGCCTTGACCAACGCCACGATTCCGTACGTCGTGCACCTGGCCTCCTCGGGCGTGCTCGGGTCAGTGAACGAGAATCCGGGGCTCAAGCTGGGCTTGAACGTGGCCGGCGGAGCCGTCACCTACGCCCCCGTGGCGGAGGCGGCCGGCGTGCCGCTGGTCCCGGTGGACGAGGCGCTGGCCAACGTCACCGCTCAGCTGAGGGAGCCGGCGGCGCGGGGCGTGCGTTAGATCGGCTGATTCCGAATTCGGCGCGCCGGCAGGCGGAGGCGGACCGGTGCGGGCTGGGCTAGATTTATCTATAAGTGATAAGAAATTGGCGGATAAGCGGCCGTCTGCCCCTTGGATCGTCGGTTCGATGGCTGTCGGCGCGGCGATCTCGGGTGATCCGTGAGCTCAGCCGCGAACCTTGCCAAATTGCCGCCGAGGGGTGGAGGGAATTTGGCAAAGTTGACGCTCAGGCGATGATTGAGGCCAGAATCGGCGCTTATCACTTTTCCACAAGGTGCCGGCGATCCCGGTCTGGCATCGCAGGCGGGGAACGTGAAGGTCTAGAATCCCGCCCCGCATCGGTTTCGGAAGGGGCACACGGCGCCGTTGAAGGTGTTCATCAACTATCGCCACGACGACACCGACGCAGCCGCGTTGCTGCTCTGGGATCGTCTGGCTCAGCGCTACGGCGACGCCAACGTATTTCTCGACGTCAAGTCGCTGGAGGCCGGCACCCGGTGGCTGGAGGAGATCAAGTCGCAGGGGTCGCGCGGGGCCGCCGTGCTCGCGCTGATCGGCCGCGACTGGCTGGAGGAACTGAAGAAGCGCCAGCGCCTCCAGGCCTCCGATCCGGAGGACTACGTCGTACTCGAGCTCGAGCTGGCGCTGGGACGGTGGCCGGGCACCGTGATCCCCATCGTGATCGGTGGCGCCTCGATGCCCGAGGCGGTGAGCCTGCCGCGACCGATCCGGGGGTTGGCCGCGATCCAGGGGGTCGAGCTCCGTCACGCGTCGTTCGATCAGGACCTGGCCGGGCTGATGGCCAAGCTCGACGCGATCGAGTCGGGGATCGCGGACCCGCCCGCGGTCTCGGTGGCGGAGGCGCCCGCGGGGCCGGACGGGAACGCCGCCGGGGCCCCGACCCCGCCATCGGCCGCGCCCCCGACCCCGCCGCCGGCCGCGCTCCCGACCCCGCCCCCGGCCGCGCCGGCGACCGTGCCACAGACTGCCCCACCGGCCGTCGCGGCGGCCGTCGCCGCCGTCGTGACTAGCGAACCGGTGCTGCCCGGGCCCGACGCCGCCCACTACGAGACCGTGCTCGAATGCATGGTCGAAGAGGGAACGGTGGTCCCGGTGCTCGGGTCGCGGGTGCGCGGATCGCTGCCCGACGCCGAGCAGCTGGCCGCCCACCTGGCCAGCAAGTTCAACCTGTCCGAATCGCACGACCTGGCCGAGGTGGCCCAGCACGTGCTGGTGGCCAAAGGGCCGTCGTCCTTGTTCCGGGAGATGAAACAGGTGCTGCGGGGCCAGGCCGAGCCGACCAAGGTCCACGACTTCCTGGCGCGTTTCCCCGAGCGGCTCGACGAGCTGGGACTGCCGGCGCGCAACCAGATGATCGTCACCACCAACTACGACGATGCTCTGGAGCGCGCGTTCGAGACCGCCGGCACCCCGTACGACCTGGCTGTGTTCATTGCCAGCGGCGAGGAGAAGGGCAGGTTCGTTCACGTCCCGTGGAAGGGCGAGCCCCAGTTGATCGCGGAGGCGAGCAAGTACCGCGAGTTCCCGATCGACGGCAACGACGAGCTCGAGCGCTCGGTGATCGTGAAGATCCAGGGCGCGGTCGATGGGCGCGAGGGGGTCCTGCACTGGGACCGCAGCTACGTGCTGACCGAGGATCAGTACATCGACTACATGGTCACGGATCAGATCGGGAGCGTGGTCCCGCTCCAGATCCTCAACAAGCTAACCAGCAGCCACTGCCTGTTCCTCGGTTACGCGATGCGCGACTGGAGCCTGCGCGTGTTCCTCAAGCGAATCTGGCAGGGGCACCCGCTGGAGGACAAGTCGTGGGCGATCGAGCGCGCCCCCGACGGGCTCGAGAAGGACTTCTGGAGCTCGCTACATGTAGAGCTGCTCGCCTGCCCGCTCGATGACTACGTTGACCAGCTCAATGCGCGGATGACCGCGCTCCATCCGACCGGCACATAGCCGATGGACGGCGACGGCTCGGTGGCCCCGGTGGACGCGCGAGTAGTCAGTCCGTACGTCGGCCTGAGCTTCTACACGGAGGCCGACGCCGAGTGGTTCTTCGGGCGCGAAGACGAGAGTCAGACGATCATCGCTAACCTCCGCGCGGCGCGGCTGACGATCCTCTACGCCCAGAGCGGGGTCGGCAAGAGCTCGCTGCTGCGGGCCGGGGTGGCACGAGAACTGGGCCGGCTAGCCCAACGACAGCTCGCCCAGCGGGGGCGGGCTCGGTACGTGCCGGTCGTGTTCAGCGACTGGAAGGACGACCCGGTCGATGATCTGATCGGGGTGATCCAGGGCGCGCTCGCGCCGGACCTCGGCGGCCGCCCGACAGCCCAGCTGCCTCGCGACGGGCTCGACGCGGCGATCGAGGCGGCCAGCGAGGCCGCCGGAGGGCGGCTGCTGATCATCCTCGACCAGTTCGAGGAGTACTTCCTGTATCGCACCCGGGAGGACTCCGAGCGGCGGTTCGTCGATGAGCTGGCCCGCTGCGTGAACCGATCCGACCTACGGGCGAACTTCCTCATCGCGATCCGCGAGGACGCCTACGCGGGTCTCGGCGACCTGTTCGCCGGAAAGATCGCGAACGTCTACGGCAACTACTTGCAGCTCGAGTACCTCGATCGGGACGCCGCGCGCGAGAGCATTGTCGGCCCGATCGAGCATTTCAACGGGCAGCATCCCGGCGAGCCGCCGATCACGATCGAGCCGGCGCTGGTCGAGGCCGTGCTCGACCAGGTGCGGACGGGAGAGGTCGTGCTCGGCCAGCCCAGCCAGGGGGCGATCCAGGCCGGCAACGGGGCGTCGGGGCGCAAGGAGGAGATAGAGACTCCGTATCTCCAGCTCGTGATGACGACGCTCTGGAACCACGAGCGCGAGCGGGAGTCGCGGGTGCTGCGGCTGTCCACCTTGCGGGAGCTCGGAGGAGCCCAGGAGATCGTCCGCACGCACCTGGACGGGGCACTCACCGCGCTCCCCGACGAGGCGCGCGACGCCGCGCTCGACCTGTTCCGATACCTGGTCACGCCGTCGGGCACGAAGATCGTCTACGCGGCCTCCGACCTGGCGCAGATGACCGAGCGACCCGAGGGGCAGGTCGCCGACCTGCTGGCCCAGCTCGCCCAAGGCGACACGCGGATCGTCCGCCACGTGCCCCCGCCGCCGGGGCGCGCGGCGCCCGACGACCGCTACGAGATCTTCCACGACGTCCTGGCCCCCGCGATCATCGACTGGCGCCGGCGCGCGCTCGAGCAGCGCAAGACGGCCGAGGAGGCGCGCGAGCGGGAGCAGTTGGAGGCCGAGAAGCGCGCGGCGGAGCAACTCGCGCGACGAGAGCGCCGCCGCGTCCGCGCGTTGGCGGCGCTGGCGGTCGGGCTGCTGGCGCTGGTGGTGATCGCGGCGGTGGCGGTGGTGTTCGCCGAGCGCGAGAAGAACCGGGCCGACGTGGAGCAGCGCACCGACCAGTCACGCCAGCTCGCCGCCCAGGCCGTCAGCCGTTTCAACGACGATCCCGATGAGGCGACGCTGCTCAGCCTCGAGGCGTACCGGATCACCCCCACGCCGGACGCGCGCGGCGCGATGCTGAGCGCGCTGCAGAAGAACCAGCCGACGCTGGTCGGCAACAGCGGCTTTGTCGAGGCGCTCGCGGCCAGCCCGGTCAGCGACGACACGCTGGCCTCGGTCTCCTACGACGGGACGTTGCGCCTGTGGTCGGTGGCCAACCATCAACAGATCGGGGACTCGATCACTTGGGCCAGCGGGCTGGCCAGCGTGGCCTTCAGCCCGGATGGCCGGACCGTCGCCGCCGGGACGACGGACGGTCACGTGTTGCTGGTGCCAGTGCCCGTGCCGAGCAACCTCGACGTCCTCAACCCGCCTAACTTCAAAGCGACCGTCGGCACGGAGGAGGTGAGCGGCGTGGCGTTCAGTCCGCACGGGACGCTGCTGGCCACCGCCAGCTACGACCGCACCGTGCGGCTGTGGTCCGTCCCGTCCGGTCGGGAGGTGGGAGCCCCGGTCACGCTGCCCGGCCTGGTGACCAGCGTGGCTTTCAGCCCGGACGGCAAGACGGTGGCCGCGGGCGTCGCCAACGGCAGCGTCGAGCTGCTGTCGGCAGCCACGCTGAAGCCACTTGGCGCGCCGATCACGGCCCACACGAGCGAGGTCTCGAGCGTGGCGTTCAGCCCGGGCGGCCAACTGTTGGCGGCGGGGAGCTGGGACGGCACCGTCTCGCTGACCTCGTTGGCGACCCACCGCACGACGGCCCGCTTGCCCACTGGCGACGACAGCTTCGTGAACTCGGTGGCGTTCAGCCCTAACGGTCGGACGCTCGCCGTGTCGGGATACGACGGCGCTCTGCGACTGTGGTCGGTGGCCACCGGCGCGCTGCTCGGGATGCGGCTGGCCAACTCCGGCGAGGGAGTCGCGTTCACGGCCGGCGGCCGCACGGTGGCGTCGGGCAACTCGGACGCGATCAACCTGTGGAACGTGGGCTCCGGAATCCAGGTCGCGCGGCCCGTGTCGGCATTGAGCAGCGGCACGGCGATGGCGGTCAGCTCCGATGGGCAAGAGGTCGCCACCACGAGCGCGCTCGGCAACTCGATCCTGGTCTTCGACGCTCGCGCCGGACGGGAGATCGGAGCGCCGACGCATCCGCTCGACGCGACGATCTACCGGCTCGCCTTCAGTCCCGACGGTAAGACGATCGCCAGCGACAGCTTGCCCGACCGGACGATCCGCTTGTGGTCGGTGAGCACGGGCCTCCAGGTGGGGACGCCGTTCAGCGGGCAGACCGACATCCATGAGCCACTCGCCTTCAGTCCGAACGGGCAGCTGATCGCGGCGGCCCTGCCGAACGATGCGATCGGCCTGTGGTCGACTAGCACCCACAACCTGTCCGGCCCCCCGCTGGTCGGACACACCGGACTCGTCGCGACGCTGGCGTTCAGCCCCGACGGCCAGACGCTCGCCTCCGGCGGCCAGGACCAATCGGTGCGCTTGTGGAACGTGGAAACGCGCAAGCCGATCGCCACGTTGCTCGGTCACACCGCGGTTGTCCAGGCCCTCGCGTTCAGTCCGGACGGGAGCACGCTTGCGTCGGGGGCCCGCGACGGCACCGTCCTGTTCTGGTCGGTCGCCGATCACCGACAGATCGGCTCGCCGCTGCTCGCCAGCAGCGGCGTCAACGGCCTCACGTTCAGCGGCGACGGCAAGACCCTCGCCACGGTCAGCGCCAACCACAACCTTCAACTATGGGACGTGGCGAGCGGTGAGGCCCTGGGAGCGGCCTGGGACTTTCCCGGGCCGCCGACGGCTCCGGGCTATCTCGCGGTGGGGCGGCTGGCCGGCAACCAGCTCGTCACCGCCACCGGCGCCCTCGGCCCGGCCAGCGTCCTCATCTGGTCGCCGCTGCTCCTATCGACCCAGCTCGATGCCTTCACCGCCGCGCTGTGCCCGACCGTCACGCACAACCTGACCGAGGCCGAGTGGAACCAGGCGCTCCCCAACGAGCCGTATCACGCGACCTGTCCGGGGAAGGCCCCCTAATGCGACTTGGAAGCGCTCGCGGTGCGGGCCTTGAGCTCACTGAGCAGTTTCTGCTCTAGCTGCATCCGGACAGCGGTGACCGAGGCCTGGGCCTTGGCCAGCGCCAGGGCTTGGGCGTCTTCGAGCGCCGACTCGTGCTCCTGCTCGGCGAGCACCTTGACGGTCCTGCGCGCGCTCGCGTCGGCCTTAGCGCGGCTTGCCGCCAGGGCATCGGCGTAGGCGTGCTGGAGCGCCTTTGACTTCGCCGCCTGGGGCGTCGAGCCGCGCGCGCAGGCGCGACGGACGACCACCTCGTGCTCGGTGATGGAAACCGGCCGCTCCACTTTGGCGGTGTCGACGATCTTCTCGGTGCCGGTCGCCGTGAGGGTTCCCGCGGGCGTCTGGACTCGCTCGGTCACGTTGACGGGAAGGGTGACGCGGGCGTGCGCGGAGACGGTGGCGTGGGCGACGCGGCTGCCCGAGGCCTGTGCCGTCATGCACTCGCGCGCCGGCCCGGCGACCGCGAGGCTCGGCGGTCCGTGGTGGGAGCTTCCGGCGTGTCGAGTGGTCAACGCGACGAGGGCGACCAGCGCCACGCCGATCGTGGCCAGCACGAGGGCGAACGGTGGGCGTCGTCGCTTCATTCTGAAAATGTTGACAAGGCGCGAGCGTCGGCTCTTGCGAAGCGGGCGGAAGGTGGGCATGGAGACGACTAGCCTTGAGGTGATGGATGTCCGCCGGCGGGCCCCTTCTAAGGGGGCAGTCTCCCGTGACCGAGCACGCGCGGTCGGGCCGCGCGTGCGATCGATGGCGAGCGGCGACGTGTCCGCCGCTGCCGTGGTCGGCGCGGCGGCGTTCGGGCATGCACTACCCCATCTGGTGCGGCCTCGAATCGCGCGGGTGCTCGCGACCGACCCCGACGGCGCGTTTGTCGCCGAGAACGACGGGCGGATCATCGGCCTCGCCCAGGCGATCAAGCGCGAGCGACTGTGGTGTCTGTCGACGCTCGCGGTGGCGCCCGACGTACAAAGCGGTGGAGTGGGGGGCAGGCTGCTCGAGCGCGCGCTCGGCTACGGATCACGGACCAGCGATGGGCTGATCGTCAGCTCGGCCGATCCGCGCGCTCTGCGGCTTTACGCCCTCTCGGGCTTCTCGCTGCGCCCTAGCTTCGAGGCCCAGGGCGAGGTCGACCGGCGCCGACTACCCCGAGTCGGCGCGGACGTGCGGGAAGGCGATGCCTCGGACCTCGATGCTCTGGCCTCGATCTCGCGCGAGGTGCGCGGGGCGGCCCATACGACCGAGCTCGAGTTCGTGCTCGAGCAAGGCGTCCAGCTGCTGCGGTTGCGCGATCGCGGGTTCGCGCTGGTGCGCCCCGATCGCGGCCCGTGGCTGCTGGTCGCGCGCGACGAGGACGCCGCGCAAACGTTGCTGTGGTGCGCGATCGCCGCGAGCGAAGAAACCGAGCGGCCGAGCGTCCGCTGGATCACCGGGGATCAGCAGTGGGCGATCAGGGTCGTCCTCGAGGCCGGTCTGGCGCTCGTCTCGGATGGAGCCCTGTGCGTGCGAGGCCGGCCGGGACCGCTGCGGCCTTATCTTCCAACGGGGGCATTTCGTATAGGCCGCGACACCCTCCCCGCCGGCTGGGGCGCGTGGCGGCGTCCCCCTGCTACCCTGCGAACCGCATGCCGACTACAAGCCAACTGATCCGCAAAGGCCGCGTCACGCCGAAGAAGAAGCTTGCCACGCCGGGCCTCAAGTCCGGCAAGGGACGCAAGAAGAAGGTCGCCGCGCCGCAGCGGCGGGGTGTTTGCACGCGCGTGTATACGACCACCCCGAAGAAGCCGAACTCGGCGCTGCGAAAGGTGGCTCGCGTGCGGCTGACCAACGGCATGGAGGTCGGCGCCTACATCCCCGGCGAGGGCCATAACCTCCAGGAGCACTCGGTGGTGCTCGTGCGCGGTGGCCGCGTCAAGGATCTGCCCGGCTTCCGTTACAAGGTGATCCGCGGCACGCTCGACGCCGCCGGCGTCAGTGACCGTAAGAAGGCTCGCTCGCAGTACGGCGTGAAGGCCAAGTAAGTGCCGCGTCGCGCAGCAGCTCAGGTTCGGCGGATCGAGCCGGATGCGGTCCACCGCAATCGCCTGGTTCAGCAGGTGATCAACAAGGTGATGCTGGACGGCAAGAAGTCGGTCGCCGAGAAGATCGTCTACGACGCGCTCGCAATCCTGGCCGAGCGCACCGGGCGCGACCCGGTGGAGGAGCTCGAGGGTGGCGTCAAGGCGCTCACCCCGGTACTCGAAGTCCGCTCGCGCCGCGTCGGCGGCGCCACCTACCAGGTTCCCGTCGAGGTGCCCGGTCCCCGGGCCCGCACCCTCGCCGTGCGCTGGCTCGTGCAGTACGCCCGGGCCCGCCGCGAGAAGACGATGGCTCAGCGGCTCGCCCACGAGCTGCTCGATGCCCAGCAGCAGCAGGGCGCGGCCTACAAGCGCAAGGACGACATCTACCGCATGGCGCAGGCCAACAAGGCTTTCGCCCACTATCGCTGGTAGCGCCGCTCTAAGAAGTCTGCGAGGGCCGCCCACCACACGGGACCGGGGGCTGCAGTGGGACAACCCTCGCCGTGTGAAATTTAGCGGTGGAATCCCGTCGTGGGCGCATCCAGGCGCTGAGTGTCAGGATCCGGACAATCACACAGAAATTTGGCGTGCAGGAAACTCGATCTATTCCGGGCGAGAGCTACCGACCATGATCAGGCCACACACCGACGTGATCAGCAACAACGTCCCGCCCGTCGTCTCGAGGTAGAAGCCGGCGCTGGGCGTGGTCGAGGCGCTCGTGTAGTGCGTCGCGGCGGAACCGATCAGCCCGCTCGCATGGGCGTCAGGAAGGTCCGCGAGGAGGGCGATCAGGAGCGTGATGACACCGGCCGCGCCGACCGCGAGCAGCGCGGCGCGACTTCCGGCGCGCCAGAAGGCGAACGAGAGGAGCCCGGCGAGGAGCGCGATCGGGAGCAGGCTGTAATCGTTGTGGGAGCCCGTGCTGCTCGATTTGATCGCCGATTGGCTGGCCGCGGAATGGACCGTGTACAGGCTCGTGAACTCGGCGATGACGAGCAACAGCGCGGCCAGTACGCCGATCGCGAGGATCACGTCGGCGACCACCCGACTGCCGCTCGCACGTGCGGAACCTGCCGACGTCCCGGCGCCCGACCGAGCTGACGGTTTCGCCCCTCGCGGGCGCATAAAAAGGCCACGAGAACCCGCCGATCCTCTGCTATATTCGATTTTCGCCTCGAGTGGCGTGCCGATCATGTGTGCGCGTCCTCGAGAGCCGAGAATCCAAGCAATGGAGAACCCGGCCAGATAGACAACCGCCCCTTCCCGACAGCTGCGTCGTGATTGGGCCCGATGGGCCCTTTTTCATGTCCGGAGTCGGAGGAAAAGGGAGCCGAGCGGGATGTCGATGGGCCTCCGGTGATCCACCAACCCGAACCCGAGTACATGCCTCGCACTTTTCCTCTCGACAAGATTCGCAACATAGGGATCATGGCCCACATCGACGCCGGCAAGACGACGACGACTGAGCGCATCCTCTATTACACCGGGCGGACCTACAAGATGGGCGAGGTTCACGAGGGCGCGGCCGTGATGGACTGGATGGCCCAGGAGCAGGAGCGGGGGATCACGATCACCTCGGCCGCGACCACCGCGGAGTGGAAGGGTCACCGGATCAACATCCTCGACACGCCGGGCCACGTCGACTTCACCGTCGAGGTGGAGCGCTCCCTGCGCGTGCTCGACGGCGCGATCGCGCTGTTCGATTCCGTCGCCGGAGTCGAGCCGCAGTCCGAGACCGTGTGGCGCCAGGCCGACAAGTACCGCGTGCCGCGGATCGCCTACATCAACAAGATGGACCGGATCGGCGCCGATTTCGGGCGCAGCGTCCAGACGATGATCGACCGCCTCGGCGCCCACCCGGTGCCGATCCAACTGCCGATCGGTGCCGAGCAGGACTTCCGCGGGATCATCGACGTCGTCGCCGGTAACGCGATCGTCTACAAGGACGAGCTCGGCAAGGAGCAGGAGGTCATCGAGATTCCGGCTGAGCTCCAGGCGCAGGCCGCCGCGGCCCGCGAGCATCTGCTGGAAGAGGTCTCGCAGTACGACGACGAGCTGCTCGAGATGATCGTCGAGGAGCAGGAGATTTCGCCCGCGCGGCTCAAGCAGTCGATCCGAAAGGCCACGCTGGCGATTGAGATGACGCCCGTCCTGTGCGGTTCGAGCTTCAAGAACAAGGGCGTGCAGCCGCTGCTCGACGCGGTCCTCGACTACCTGCCGAGCCCGCTCGACGTGCCGGCGGTCCAAGGCCTCGAGCCGGACAAGAGCTCCGACAACGGCGGCCGGCCGGCCGAGCGGCACGCGGACGACGACGAGCCGTTCGCGGCGCTGGCGTTCAAGATCATGGCCGATCCCTACGTCGGCAAGCTCACTTACTTCCGCGTGTACTCGGGTCAGCTCGAAGCCGGCTCGCGCATCCTCAACGTCAGCACCGGGCGGACCGAACGGATCGGCCGCATCCTGATGATGCACGCCAACGAGCGCGAGGAGCTCAAGGACGTCCACGCCGGCGATATCGCCGCCGCGGTCGGGATCAAGCAGGTCGTGACCGGTGACACGCTGGCCGCGCCTGACAAGCCGATCAAGCTGGAGACGATCGAGTTCCCCGAGCCCGTGATCAAGGTCGCGATCGAGCCCCGGACCAAGGCCGACCAAGAGAAGATGTCGACCGCGCTGGGACGGCTGGCCGAGGAGGACCCGACCTTCCAGGTACGCACCAACGAAGAGACCGGACAGACCGAGATCTCCGGCATGGGCGAGCTGCACCTCGAGGTGCTGGTCGACCGCATGCTGAGGGAATTCAAGGTCGAGGCCAATGTTGGTCGCCCCCAGGTCGCCTACCGGGAGACGATCAAGGGACACGCCGACCACGTCGAAGGGCGGTTCGTTCGCCAGACCGGCGGCGCGGGCCAGTACGGCATCGTCTACATCGACGTCGAGCCGGCCCCGGGCGAGGGCTTCGATTTCGTCAACCGGATCAAGGGCGGGGCGATCCCGACCGAGTTCATCCCGGCCGTCGAGAAGGGCGTCGAGGAGGCGCTCGAAAACGGACCCCGCGCCGGCTATCCGATGGTCGACGTGCGCGTGATCCTGACCGATGGCAAGTATCACGACACCGACTCCAGCGAGATTGCGTTCAAGGTCGCGGGTTCGCTCGCGCTGAAGGCGGCCGCGCAACGCGCCAGGCCGATTCTGCTCGAGCCGATCTTCGCCGTCGAGGTGGTCACCCCCGACGACTTCATGGGCGACGTGATCGGCGACCTCAACCGCCGCCGTGGCCACGTCCAGGGGATTGAGCAGCGCGGCAACGCGCAGGTCATCAGTGCCCGTGTGCCGCTGGCGGAGATGTTCGGGTATGCAACCGACCTGCGGTCGACCACCCAGGGCCGGGCCACGTACACGATGCAGTTCGATCGCTACGAAGAGGTTCCGGGCAATATTGCCGAGAAGATCGTCGGCGGTGATCAACAGGCCGCGTAGCAGCAACCGCGGACGGAAGTTATATTTGGGAAGTTCGTCCTCAGGACGGACACAACTACTGAAAGAGAAGGAGCGACACCAAAGTGGCGAAAGCCAAGTTCGAGCGCGACAAGCCCCATGTCAACGTTGGCACCATCGGTCACATCGACCATGGCAAGACGACGCTGACCGCCGCGATCACCAAGGTGCTGAACGAGAAGTACGGCGGCACGGAAGTGCGGTCGTTCGAATCGATCGACAACGCTCCTGAGGAGAAGGCGCGCGGGATCACGATCGCGACTTCCCACGTCGAATACCAGACCCCCAACCGACACTACGCCCACGTCGACTGCCCGGGTCACGCCGACTACGTCAAGAACATGATCACTGGCGCCGCCCAGATGGACGGCGCGATCCTGGTCGTGTCCGCGGCCGACGGCGCGATGCCGCAGACCCGCGAGCACATCCTGCTCGCCCGTCAGGTCGGCGTCCCCTACATCGTCGTGTTCCTCAACAAGGTCGATATGGTCGACGACCCCGAGCTCCTCGAGCTCGTCGAGGTCGAGATCCGTGACCTGCTGTCCGAGTACGAGTTCCCGGGTGACGACATTCCGTTCGTGGCCGGTTCAGCGCTGAAGGCGCTGGAAGGCGACGAGGAGCAGGAGGCCAAGATCCTGGAGCTCGCCGAGGCGCTCGACACTTACATCCCCGAGCCCGTCCGCGACCTCGACAAGCCGTTCCTGATGCCGGTCGAGGACGTGTTCTCGATCACGGGACGCGGCACCGTGGCCACTGGCCGGATCGAGCAGGGAATCATCAAGACCGGCGAGACCGTCGAGATCGTGGGCATCAAGGACACGACCTCGACCGTCGTGACCGGCGTCGAGATGTTCAAGAAGATCCTCGACCAGGGTCAGGCGGGCGACAACGTCGGCTGCCTGCTGCGCGGGACCAAGCGCGAGGACATCGAGCGCGGCCAGGTGCTGTGCAAGCCCAAGTCGATCACCCCGCACACCCATTTCAAGGCCGAGGTGTACGTGCTGAAGAAGGAGGAGGGTGGTCGTCACACCCCGTTCTTCACCGGATACCGGCCGCAGTTCTACTTCCGTACGACTGACGTCACGGGCGTGGCCAGGCTGCCTGAGGGCACCGAGATGGTCATGCCGGGCGACAACGTTCAGATGGAGATCGAGCTGATCCAGCCGATCGCCATGGATCAGGGTCTGCGGTTCGCGATCCGCGAGGGCGGCCGTACGGTCGGCTCGGGGGTCGTCACCGAAGTCATCAACTGATTAAGGGCGGCGCGGCCTTCGGCCCGCCGCCTGTTTTTTTCGCCGATACGACCTGACGCGGCGGGCCCCGAGCCCGGGGCTCGCCCGTTTGACTGAGAGAAACCAAGAGTTTTAAAGTGGCAACCATTGCCCAGAACAAGATCCGCATTCGCCTGAAGTCCTACGACCACACGGCGATCGAAACGGCGGCGAAGGAGATCGTCGAGACGGCGACGCGCACCGGCGCGACCGTCTCTGGTCCCGTGCCCCTGCCCACGGAGAAGAACGTGTATTGCGTGATCCGGTCGCCGTTCAAGGACAAGGACTCACGCGAGCACTTCGAGATCCGTACGCACAAGCGACTGATCGATATCCACCAGCCGACGCCGAAGACGGTCGATTCGCTCCAGCGCCTCGACCACCTCCCGGCCGGCGTGGATATCGAGATTCGCCTGGCTTCGTGACGCCATGCCCGCGATCCTCGCCAAGAAGCTTGGGATGACGCAGCGGTTTCTCGAGGATGGCCGAGTCGAGCGCGTGACCGTGCTCGAGGCCGGCCCGTGCCCGGTGACGGCGATCCGCACCGTCGAGCGGGACGGCTACGAGGCCGTCCAGCTCGCCTTCGACAAGTGCAAAGAGAAATCGCTCACCCGCGCCGAGCTGGGCCACCTCAAGAAGGCGGACGCGTCCGCTCACCGGGTCGTGCGCGAGTTCCGCGACGAGGCCGGCGAGCTGCTCGTCGGCGAGACGGTGACCGTCGACGCGTTCTCCCCCGGCGACCAGGTCAAGGTATCCGGCAAGTCGAAGGGCAAGGGCTTTCAAGGCACGATCAAGCGCCACAACTTCAAGAGCGGGCCAAAGTCGCACGGCTCCCACAACATCCGCGCGCCCGGCTCGATCGGGGCCTCGGCCACGCCGTCGCGCGTGTTCAAGGGTGTGCGCGGGCCAGGCCGGATGGGCGGCGGTCGCGTCACCCAGCGCGGGTTGACCGTGGTCGAGGTGATCCCCGAACAGCATCTGCTGCTGCTGCGGGGCCCGGTCCCGGGACCCCGCGGCGCCGCGGTGGAGGTGCGGTCCGATGGCTAGTCGCACGGCCCCCGTTCTCGGGGGCGGCACGGTAACCCTGGACGCGGGGGCGTTCGAAGCGCGCTTCAACATGCCGCTCGTGCACGAGACCGTGCGCGCCGAGCTGAACGCCCGTCGGCGCGGCACCGCCTCGACCCGCACCCGCGGTCAGGTGTCGGGCGGCGGGGCCAAGCCGTGGCGTCAGAAGGGCACCGGCCGCGCGCGCGCCGGCTCGTCTCGCTCCCCGCTGTGGGTCGGCGGCGGCACCGTGTTCGGGCCTACCCCGCGCAGCTACACGATCAAGGTCAACCGCAAGGCCCGCCGCACCGCGCTCCGCGCGACGCTGTCGATGCACGCCGAGCGCGAGTCACTGGCGGTGTTCGACGCCGGCGCGTTCGACGAGCCCTCAACCCAGAAAGCCGCCTCTCTGCTCGAGGAGTGGGGCGCCGCCGCGCGGACGCTCGTGCTGCTATCCGAGTCCGAGGCCGCCGCGGGCAAGTCGTTTCGCAACATCGCCCGGGTGGCGGTGATGCCAGTCGGCGACGTCGGCGTGGCCGAGATCGTCGGAGCGGCGTCGCTGCTGGTGTCGGAGGCTGCCCTGCCCGAGCTGGTGGCGCGGGCCACCGGGGCTGGATCGACCGCCGGCGCCTCCGCGGCCGAGGACGAGGAGGAGAGCTGATGCAGCCCAGCCAGGTGATCATCCGTCCGGTGGTCTCGGAGAAGACCTTCGTGCTCGCCGAGGCCGGCAAATACACGTTCCGAGTCCACGACAAGGCCCACAAGACCCAGATCCGCCAGGCGATCGAGCAGCTGTTCGACGTCAAGGTGGTCGAGGTCCGGACGGCCTCGGTGAAGAGCAAGCCCAAGCGCCGCGGCCAGACCGCGGGCCGGACCCGCAGCTGGAAGAAGGCGATCGTCCAGGTCCGCGAGGGCGACACGATCCCGATCTTCCAGGGCCTGGAGGGGACTGAGTAATGCCGATCCGCAAACCGAAGCCGACCTCTCCCGGGCGGCGGTTCGTCACCTATTCGGACTACGCCGAGATCACGCGCGACCACCCCGAGAAGTCCCTCACCGAGGGCCTGAAGAAGTCGGGGGGCCGCAACGCGTACGGCCGCAAGACCGCGCGCCATCGTGGCGGCGGGGCCAAGCGCCTATACCGAAAGATCGACTTCAAGCGCCGCAAGGACGGGATCCCGGCCAAGGTGGCGCACATCGAGTACGACCCGAACCGATCGGCCTACATCGCGCTGCTGCACTACGCGGACGGCGAGAAGCGCTACATCCTGGCCCCGCAGCGGCTTCGGGTGGGGATGACCGTCCAATCGGGACCGACGGCCGAGATCCGGGTCGGCAACAGCCTGCCGATGGTCAACATGCCGGCCGGCACGGTCGTGCACAACGTCGAGCTGACGCCGGGACGCGGCGGCCAGCTGGCGCGGGCAGCCGGCGCCGGGGTCCAGTTGCTGGCCAAGGACGGCGATTACGTGACGTTGCGCCTTCCCTCGGGCGAGATGCGGATGGTGCGGGCCGAGTGCCGCGCGACCGTGGGCACGATCGGCAACAGCGACCACCAGAACTTGAAGATCGGGAAGGCCGGGCGCAAGCGCCACATGGGCGTGCGGCCGCAGACGCGCGGCACCGCGATGAACCCGGTCGACCACCCCCACGGCGGCGGCGAGGGCTCGACGACCGCCGGACGGCATCCAGTAACCCCGTGGGGCGTGCCGACGCTCGGCTACCGCACCCGCAAGAAGGGCAAGACATCGGACCGCTACATCGTGCGCGGCCGGAGAAGAGGTAAGAAGCGATGAGCCGATCGAGCAAGAAGGGACCGTACGTCGACGACCGCTTGATGACGCGCGTCGAGGCGATGAACAACTCGGGCGAGAAGCGGATGCTGAAGACGTGGTCGCGGACCTCGACGATCTTCCCCGACATGGTCGGACATACGATCGCCGTCCACGACGGCCGCAAGCACGTGCCGGTGTTCATCTCGGAATCGATGGTCGGGCACAAGCTGGGCGAGTTCGCGCCGACACGGTTGTATCGCGGTCACGCCGGAACTGGAAAGAGGCGCTAGTGGCTGACGAGGAAGCAGAGAAGCCACGCCGCCGCCGCCGGCGCGGTCTTCGCGGCCGGGAGCCGGCGGGTGCCCCCGAGGCAGAATCGGCCGCGACCGAGGCCGACGAGTCGACCGACGCTGAGGCCGAGGCGGAAGCCGACGAGATCGAGCCCACCCACGCGGACATCGCGGCCGAGGACGCCACCGAGGTCGTGCTCGAGTCCGACGACGAAGCCGAGGGCGAGGCGGCGGACGACGAGGCCGAAGGCGAGGACGAAGACGAGTCCGAGGCCGACGAGGGCGAGGACGAGGACGAGGACGAGGACGAGGAGGATGAAGCGGCCTCGGCAGAGGAGCCCGCTCGCCGTCGACTCCGGCGCCCTAGCCGCCGTCGCCGTCAGGGCAGAGGCGTCGCCGAGGAGAAGCCGGCTCGACCGGCGCCCGCCCGTCGACGCCGCAGCCAGCGCGACCCGAGCCTGCCGCCACCAATCGTGCGGGCCCAGGCCAAGTACGTGCGCTCATCGGCGCGCAAGGCCCGCCTGGTGTGCGACAACATTCGCGGGAAAAGCGTGGATGAGGCGCGAGCTATCCTCGCTCACACGCCGCGTGCGGTGGCGCGCGACTGGAGCAAGTTGCTCGAGTCGGCGGTCGCGAACGCCGAGCACAACCACGAGCTCATCGGCGAGGACCTCTACCTGCTGGAGATTTACGCGGATGAAGGTCCGACCATCAAGCGGTTCCGTCCGCGCGCGCTGGGACGCGCGACGAGGATCCGCAAACGCACCAGTCACCTGACGATCTTGCTCACGCCAAAGGAATAGCTAGAAGAAGATGGGCCAAAAAGTTCACCCCGAGTCGATGCGCGTGGGCTACATCCACGATTGGAAGTCGAACTGGTTCAACGAGCGCGCATTCGCGGACTACCTGTACGAGGACATCCAGATCCGCGAGCACATCATCCGGCGGCTGTCGCACGCCGGGCTGTCGGACATCACGATCCGCAAGAACGCCACCGAGGTCGAGATCAACATCCATACGGCGCGGCCGGGGATCGTGATCGGCAAGTCGGGCTCGGAGGTCGACCAGCTGCGACGTGACCTGCACCGGATCACCGGCAAGCAGGTCAAGGTCAACATCCTCGAGATCAAGCGTCCCGAGCTCGACGCCCGGCTGGTGGCGCAGTCGATCGCCGAGCAGCTCCAGAACCGCGTCGCCTTCCGCCGCGCCATGAAGCGCGCGCTGACCAGCGCGATGCGGTCGGGCGCCAAGGGCGTGAAGGTCCAAGTTTCCGGACGCCTCGGAGGAGCCGAGATGGCGCGCACCGAGGGGTACTCGGACGGCCGGGTGCCGCTACACACGTTGCGTGCCGACATCGACTACGGCTTCCACGAGGCCCGTACGACATTCGGACGGATCGGCGTCAAGTGCTGGATCAACAAGGGCGAGATCATGCCCGAGGGCTACACGGGCGCGGACCTGACGATCATGGATGAGCCCGCGCCGCAGGCTCCCGAGCGCGGTGGGCGCGACGGCCGCGGCAATCGCGAGGGACGCGGTCGCGGCGGTCGCGACGGCGGCCCCGGTGGTCGTGGTGGTGGTCCCGGCGGCGGTGGTCCCGGCGGTGGCGGTCGTGGTGGCGGTCCTGGCGGTCCTGGCGGTCCTGGCGGTCGTGGCGGCGGTCCTGGCGGTGGCGGTCGCGGTGGCGGTCCTAGCGGTGGCGGTCGCGGCGGCGGTCAAGGCGGCCGTGGCGGCGGTGGACGTGGCGGTGGTCCTGGCGGTCCTGGCGGTGGTCGTGGCGGTGGCGGTGGCGGCCGTGGCGGCGGTCCCGGCGGTCGTGGTGGCGGTCCCGGCGGCGGCGGACGCGGCGGTCAAGGCGGCCGTGGCGGCGGCGGTCGCGGTGGCGGTCCCGGAAGCGGCGGCGGCGGGACCGGAACCAGCGGCGGCGGACCCGGAAGCGGCGGCGGCAACGGAGGCGCCAACCGCTGATGCTGGCCCCCAAGCGTGTAAAGCACCGCAAGGTTCATCGCGGCCGGCGCGGCGGGATGTCGCGCGGCCAAACCAAGGTGCAGTTCGGCGAGTACGGTCTGAAGTCGCTCGACGCGGGCTGGTTGACCAACCGCCAGATCGAGGCTGCTCGTATCGCGATGACGCGCAAGATCAAGCGCGGCGGCAAGGTCTGGATCAACGTCTATCCGGACAAGTCGTTCACCAAGAAGCCGGCCGAGACGCGGATGGGATCCGGCAAGGGTTCGCCCGAGGGATGGGTCGCCGTGGTCAAGCCCGGGAGGGTGATGTTCGAGCTCGCCGGCGTTCCCGAACCGCTGGCCCGCGAGGCGATGCGACTGGCCGGCCACAAGCTTCCCGTGCGGACCAAGTTCGTGATGCGGGAGGAGGGGTAATCGTGAAGGCCGAGGAGCTTCGTGACCTGACCGATGCCGACCTGCGTGACCACCTGCGGACGGCCCGCCGCGAGCTGTTCGGGCTGCGCTTCCAGCACGCCACCGGCGAGCTCGACAACACGTCCGGACTGGCCCATGCCAAGCGTGAAGTGGCGCGGGCGCTGACCATCGCCCGCGAACGAGGACTTGAGATTCATGGCTGACGACACGACTAGCGAGACCCCCGAACAGACCCCGGGCCGACAGCCGGCGCCACCGCCTGAGCCGACGCTGGAGCCGAAGGAACGTCGGCGGCGGGCCCGCGCGAGCAAGGCCGCCGAGTCCGGAGCGCGGCCGCCGCGTTCGCCAGAGGAGCGGCACGACGAACGCGTGACCGAGCGGCGCCGCAAGGCGCAGATCCGCCGGGTCGGTCGCGAGCGCGAGCGGGCCAAGGCGAAAGCGGCCAGTTCTCCGACCGAGGACATCCAGGCCCGTGAGCACGAGCCGGGGAGGCAGAAGACGCGCCAGGGCGTCGTCACGTCCGATCGCGCGGATAAGACGATCACCGTCCGGATCGACATCGCGCGGCGCCATCGCCGCTACGAGAAGATCGTCCGCACTTCGAGCACGCTGCATGCCCACGACGAGCGCAACGACGCGCACGTGGGCGACACGGTGATCGTGCGCGAGTCGCGGCCGCTGTCGCGGAGCAAGCGGTGGCGGCTGGTGCAGGTGGTGGAGCGGGCGAAGTGATCCAGAACGAGACCCGCCTGCGCGTCGCCGATAACACCGGCGCCCGTGAGATCCTCGTCATCCGCGTCAAGGGCGGTCACCGGCGGCGCTACGCCGGCGTCGGCGACATCGTGACCGCGACCGTCAAGCAGGCCAGCCCGCAGGGCTCGGTCCGCAAAGGCGAGGTGGTGACCGCCGTCGTCGTGCGGACCAAGAAGTCCTACGGCCGCGAGGATGGCACCTACATCGCGTTCGACGAGAACGCCGCCGTGCTGATCGACAATCAGAACAACCCGCGCGGGACGCGCATCTTCGGCCCAGTGGCGCGCGAGTTGCGCGAGCGCAATTTCATGAAGATCGTCTCCCTCGCGCCGGAGGTGCTGTAGCGATGCCCCAACGTCTGAAGGCGGGAGATGAGGTGATCGTCGTTGGCGGCAAGGATCGCGGTAAGCGCGGCAAGATCCTGCGCGTCGAGCCCCGCAAGGACCGGGTGTTCGTCGAGGGCCTGAACATCGTCAAGCGTCACCAGCGGCCCAAGCAGGTCGCCGGCGCGCAGCGCGCCGAGCAGGTCGGCGGGGTGATCGAGAAGGAAGGGCCGATCCACCTCTCCAACGTGATGCTGGCCGACCCCAAGGACGGCCAACCGACGCGGATCGGGATCGAGGTCGAGGGCGGCAAGCGCTTCCGGGTCGCGCGCCGGAGCGGTTCTAGGATCGATTAGATGGCAGAAGCAAGACTCAAGACCAGGTACAAGGACGAGATCCGGCCGGCGCTGATGGAGCGCTTCGGCTACGCGACCCCGATGCGGGCGCCCCGGATCGAGAAGATCACCGTGAACATGGGCGTCGGCGACGCCAAGCAGGACTCCAACATGCTCCAGGCGGCGACCAATCAGCTGGCCACGATCACCGGCCAGCGGCCCAGCGTCCGTCGCGCGCGCAAGTCGATCGCTCAGTTCAAGGTGCGCGAGGGGATGCCCGTCGGCGTGGCGGTGACCCTGCGCGGCGACCGCTCGTACGAGTTCCTGGACCGGCTGATGTCGGTCGCGATTCCGCGCATCCGTGACTTCCGCGGGCTGAACCCACGCTCGTTCGACGGTCGCGGCAACTACTCGATGGGCGTCCGCGAGCAGATCATCTTCCCGGAAGTGGACTACGACGAGATCGATCAGGTCCGCGGCCTCGACATCACGATCACCACCACGGCACCGAACGACGAGGAAGCGTTTGCGCTGCTCGAAGCGTTCGGCATGCCATTCTCGAGAGAGGGCCGTGCGCCAGCGGCCGCGACCAGCTAGAGGAGCAGATGGCTAAGACTTCACAGCGCGTCCGCCAGCAGCGGACTCCCAAGTACAAGACGCGGGCCTACACCCGGTGTCGTCGCTGCGGCCGTGCCCGCGCCGTCTACCGGAAGTTCGGCCTGTGCCGGATCTGCCTGCGCGAGCTGGCCCACAACGGCTACATCCCGGGGATGACGAAGTCGAGCTGGTGACCCAGATGTCCATGACCGACCCCATCTCCGACTTCCTCACACGCCTGCGCAACGCGGCCAAGGCGCAGCATCAGGACGTCACCATCCCGTCGTCCAAACTCAAGCAGGAGCTGGCCCGCATCCTCAAGGAGCAGGGCTACATCGACGCCTACGCCGTCCATGCACCCGCGGGCGACCGGCCCGGCGACGAGATCACGATCACGCTCAAGTACACCGAGGACCGCAAGCCCGTGATCAGCGGCCTCGAGCGGGTCTCACGGCCTGGACGCCGGACGTACGTCGACAGCACTCATATCCCCCGGATCCAGGGCGGCATGGGCACGACGATAATCTCTACCTCGCGCGGCGTCATGACCGGTCACGAGGCGCGCCAGCGGGGCGTCGGCGGCGAGCTGGTGGCGAGGGTCTGGTAGCCCATGTCCCGGATTGGTAGACAGCCGATCGCCGTGCCGGCGGGCGTTTCGATCGCGATCGAGCCCGAGCGCGTGACCGTCAATGGGCCTAAGGGTGAGCTGTGGGAGCGGATTCCGCGCGACATCACGGTCGCCCAGGAGGGCGAGCAGGTCCTCGTCACCCGCCCCACCGATCGCGGCGAGCATCGCGCCCTGCACGGGCTGACGCGAACGCTGGTGGCGAACATGGTCCAGGGCGTGACCGAGGGTTTCGAGAAGCGGCTCGAGATCCAGGGCGTCGGCTACCGCGCCCAGCTGCGAGGCCGAGACCTGGAGCTGGCGCTCGGCTACTCGCATCCGGTCTCTGTCAAGGCGCCGGACGGGATCGAGTTCGAGGTGCCGACGCCGACCCGGATCGTCGTCCGAGGCGCTTCCAAGCAGCGCGTCGGCGAGGTGGCGGCCTACATTCGCAAGCAGCGCAAGCCCGAGCCCTACAAGGGCAAGGGGATCCGCTACGAGGGCGAGTACGTGCCGCGGAAGGTCGGCAAGCGGGCATGACCGTGATCAGCGCACCCGCCCGGCGGCTCAAGCGCCGGCGCCGCGTCCGGGCCAAGATCCGCGGCAGCGCTGAGCGGCCGCGGATCTCGGTGTTCCGTTCCAACCGCGGCATCTTCGCGCAGCTGATCGACGACGACGCTGGCCGCACGATCGCGTCGGTCAGCTGGACCGAGCCCGAGCTCCGGTCGCTGGATCCGATGGAGCAGGCGCAGCGGGCCGGCGCGCTGCTGGCGCAGCGGGCCGGCGCCACCGGCATCGACTCGGCCGTGTTCGACCGTGGCGGCTATCAGTACCACGGGCGCGTCAAGGCGCTCGCCGACGGAGCCCGGGAGGGCGGGCTGCGCTTCTAGGCGCAGCGAAGCCGCTACTCTGGATCGACCGATGCCCGTACTCAGGCGCACAGTTTCCGCGACCGGCCTCGACCTGCAGGAGCGCGTGGTCGAAATCAACCGCGTGGCCAAGGTGGTCAAGGGCGGCCGGCGGTTCTCATTCACCGCTCTGGTCGTCGTGGGCGACGAGCGCGAGATCGTCGGCATCGGCTATGGGAAGGCCAACGAGGTCCCAGTAGCCATCCAGAAGGCGGTCGAGCGGGCCAAGAAGAACTTGTATCGCGTGCCCAAGCACGGCTCGACGATCACCCACCAGACGACCGGAGTGTTCGGCGCCGGGCGCGTGCTGCTCAAGCCGGCGGCTCCCGGTACCGGCGTGATCGCCGGCGGCGGCGTGCGTGCTGTGCTCGAGCTGGCCGGGATCAGCGACATCCTCTCCAAGAGCCTCGGCTCGCAGAACCCCATCAACCTGGTCAAGGCGACGATGGCCGGCCTCGAGTCGCTGCGCACCCCTGACGAGGTCGCCAAGCTGCGCGGGCTGTCGATCAACCAGGTCCTTGGACTCTCCTACGAGAACGGCGACGGCTCCGAGACGGTGCTGCCCGACGGTGAAGCCGCGGAGCCGGTGGCGGTCCAGGACGCGGTGGTCGTCGACGGCGACGAGAGCGAGGAGTCGGCGTGAGCACCTTGAAGGTGACCCAGCGCCGGTCCCGTAACGGCGCCGACAAGCGTCAGCGCGACACGCTGCGTTCACTGGGTTTGCGGCGGATCGGTCACACCGTCGAGCATTCCGACACGCCTCAGATCCGGGGCATGATCCACAAGGTCCGCCACCTGATCGAGGTGTCCGAGGATGGCTGACCCCGAAGAGCGGATCGGTCTGCACAACCTGCACCCGGCGCCCGGCTCGCGCAAGCCGCGCAAGCGCATCGGCCGGGGCGAGGGATCGGGCACCGGCAAGACGTCGGGGCGCGGACAGAAGGGTTGGGGCTCGCGCTCGGGCGCCAAACGGCGCGTCCGGTTTGAGGGCGGCCAGAATCCGATCCACATGCGCATGCGCAAGCTTCGCGGGCCGACGATGAAGAAGTCGATGCCGTTCGAGCCGTTCCGCACCCAGACCCAGCCCGTCAATCTCGTCGACCTCGAGCAGCGCTTCGAAAGCGGCGCCGCTGTTACGCTGGAAGCGATGCATTCCAAGGGGCTAGCCACGCGTAAGGGAGTGCCGGTCAAGGTGCTCGCCAAGGGCGATCTGACCAAGCCGCTGACCGTACACGCCCATGGCTTCAGCGCCGCGGCGCGCTCGCGCATCGAGGCCGCCGGCGGTGTCTGCCAGGTGATCGTCCTCGCGCGGGGCGGCGACGCTCAGGATTAAGGACCGGCCGTGATCTCCACCATCCTCGGAGCGTTCAGGGTTGGCGAGATCCGGAACAAGGTCCTGTTCACGGCGGGGATACTGGGGCTCTACCGCCTCGGCGTCTACATCCCCGCGCCGGGCATCAACTCCTCGGCGGTCAGCGCGATCCAGAAGAACTTCGGCGGCAACAGCATCCTCGGCCTGCTGAACCTGTTCTCGGGCGGCGGCCTGGGCCGGATCGCGATCTTCGCGCTCGGGATCATGCCTTACATCACGGCCTCGATCATCCTCCAGCTGCTGACCGTCGTGATGCCCTCGCTGGAGAAGCTGCAGAAGGAAGGCGAGGTCGGTCAGGCGCGGATCACCCAGTACACGCGCTACCTGACCGTCGGTCTCGCCTTCGCCCAGTCGATCGGCTACGTCTTCCTGTTCCGCAGCTTCCAGCAGCAGGCGGGCACCACGCTGATCTCGAACTTCACGCTGGCCAAGGTGTTCCTGATCGTGATCTCACTCACCGCCGGCACGGTGCTGCTGATGTGGATGGGCGAGCTGATCACCCAGCGCGGCATCGGCAACGGCATCTCGCTGCTGATCTTCGCCAGCATCGTGGCCCGAATCCCGAGCGGGATTCACGCCTGGTGGACCAACCCCGACCAGGTGTTCCGAGTGATCATGCCGTTCATCGCCCTCGGCGTCGTCGCCGCGGTCGTGTTCGTGCAAGAAGGCCAGCGCCGGATCCCGATTCAGTACGCCAAGCGGGTGATCGGTCGGCGGATGACCCAGGGCGGACAGACGTACCTGCCTTTGCGGGTCAACATGGCCGGCGTGATCCCGGTGATCTTCGCCGCCAGCGTGATGGCCATCCTGCCCACCATCGGGCAGCTGCTTGGCCAGAACCGCAACGGCTTCTGGACCAGCCTGTCGAACTTCTTCAGCCCCCAGAGCTGGCACTACGTCGTCGGCGAGAGCATCTTCATCATCCTGTTCACCTACTTCTACACGGCGGTGACGTTCAACCCCGTCGACCAGGCCGACAACCTGAAAAAGTACGGTGGCTTTATCCCCGGGGTTCGACCAGGTAGGCCCACGGCCGAGTTCCTCGACCGCATCCTCGCGCGCCTGACGTTCCCGGGAGCGTTGTTCCTGGCCGCGATCGCGGCCCTGCCGACCGTGCTCATCAACCAGACCAGCGCCAACTTCTTCTTCGGCGGCACCTCGATCCTGATCGTGATCGGCGTGGCTCTGGACACGATGAAGCAGCTCGAAGCGCAGCTGATGATGCGCAACTATGAGGGGTTCTTGAAGTAGAGCGCCCTCCGAGCGACGGGAGAGGTGCGCCCTCATCCGGCCCTCGGTGCGAAAGGGGCCGCTTAGTTTCGTGGACCACGCGGTCCGGCCGCGCTCGATACAGTGAGCCCTCGTGTCAGAACTCAACCTGATCCTGTTGGGGCCGCCGGGAGCCGGCAAGGGCACGCAGGCCGATCGCCTGCGCAGCGACTTCCAGGTGCCGTTCATCTCGACGGGCGAAATGCTGCGCGCCAACGTGCAGGACGGGACCGAGCTCGGTCGCCAGGCGAAGCAGTTCATGGACGCGGGCGAGCTCGTCCCCGATGCGTTGATCGTCGCGATGGTGGCCGCACGGTTGCAAGAGGACGACGCCCAGGACGGGTTCGTGCTCGACGGCTTCCCGCGGACGATCGAGCAGGCCGAGGCGCTCGACCGCCAGCTGAGCGAGCTCTCGCGCCGGATCACGGCCGCCCTGGTGATCGACGTGCCCGATGAGGAGGTGGTGCGCCGCCTATCCGGCCGGCGCGTGTGCAAGAAATCGGGGCACAACTATCACATCGAGTTCGACCCGCCCAAACACGAGGGAGTCTGCGATCAGGACGGCTCGGGTCTGATCCAGCGCGATGACGACAAGCCCGAGGTGATCGCGAACCGGCTCAAGGTCTACCACGACCAGACCGAGCCGCTGATCCACTACTACGACGAGCGCGGATTGATGCGGCGGATCGACGGCACCCGCCCCGCGGCCGAAGTGCACGACCACATCCGCGCCGTGATCGCGACGTTGCGTCTAGAAGAGAACGTTTAGCGGACCTCCAGGAAGCCCACCGGCCGTGATCATCAAGAAGAACCCAGAGGAGATCGAGCGGATGGCCGTGGCGGGGTCGATCCTCGTCCGCACGATGAACCTGCTGGCGGGGAAGATCAGGCCCGGGGTGACGACCGCGGACCTCGACAAGGCGGCCGAGCGGTTCATCCGCTCGCAGGGTGCCGAGCCGGCGTTCAAGGGCTACCGCGGCTTCCCAGGCTCGATCTGCACGTCGCCGAACTCGATGATCGTCCACGGCATTCCCGGTCCTTACGAACTCGGGCGCGGCGACCTCCTGTCGGTCGACGTCGGCGTAGTCAAGGATGGCTGGGTCGCCGACGCGGCGCGCACGTTCGCGATCGGCCCTCTCACCCCGATCGCCAGCAAGCTGCTGCAGACAACCGAGGAGTCGCTGTTCCTGGCCGTCGAGCAATGCCGGGTCGGCAACCGGCTGGGCGACGTGTCGCACGCCGTCCAGGCCCACGTCGAAGCGGCCGGGTTGTCGATCGTCCGCACGCTGGTCGGCCACGGGGTCGGACGCGACATGCACGAGGAGCCGCAGATTCCCAACTACGGCACGCCCGGGACGGGAGTCCCGCTCGAGGAGGGGATGGTGATGGCGATCGAGCCGATGGTCACGGCCGGCCGTCACGCGGTCCGGATCGGCTCCGATCACTGGGCGATCTACTCGCAGGACGGATCGCTGGCCGCGCACTTCGAGTTCACGGTCGCGGTGACCGCCGACGGGCCCCGGATCCTCACCCCGTGGCACCAGGCGGGCGACGGGCGCGCCGTAGCTTAGGTCGGTCCCGTAGCGGCTATCCTCGGTGTCAGGAGTCGGCGAGTTGCGGGACCGTGGCCAGTCCATAGGGCCCTGCTAACATCAGCCGGTGCGCTCGTAGCGCGCGTTTCGTGCTGCGTGCCGATCCTCAGCGCGGTAGCGGCGACCTGAAGCGGTCGCCAGAGCCGAGCTGAGGTACCACTGCAATCTGGTCACGAAGAGAACGAAAGTAGCGACGTGAAAGTACGACCGTCGGTCAAACCGATGTGCGAAAAGTGCAAGATCATCCGCCGCCGCGGGCGGGTCCTCGTGATCTGCTCGAATCCGCGCCACAAGCAGCGGCAAGGCTAGGGAGGTAAGAGATGGCGCGTATCGCCGGAGTCAACATTCCCCTGAACAAGCGAGCCGAGATCGGGCTCACGTATATCTATGGGATCGGGCGGACGACGTCCAACAAGCTCCTGGCCGACGTGGGTGTCGAGCCAGATCGCAAGGTACGCGATCTGACCGACGACGAGGTCGTCAAGCTCCGTGAGCTGATCGACAACGACTACACGGTCGAGGGCGATCTGCGCCGCGAGCGCTCGCAGAACGTCAAGCGCCTCCAGGAGATTGGGTCCTACCGCGGGCTGCGCCACCGCCGCGGGCTGCCGGTACACGGCCAGAACACCAAGACCAACGCGCGCACGCGTAAGGGACCGAAACGGATGCAGGTGGCCGGAAGGAAGAAGGCGGCGAAGAAGTGAGTCCGGCTGCACGCAGACCTCAGCGCGGCCGCCGTCGGGTTCGCAAGAACATTCCGATCGGCCAGGCCCACATCAAGACCTCCTTCAACAACACGATCGTGTCGCTGACCGATCGCGAGGGCAACGTGATCGCGTGGGAGTCGGCCGGCGGGGCCGGATTCAAGGGCTCGCGCAAGTCGACTCCGTTCGCGGCCCAGGTGACCGCGGACGCGGCCGCCCGCAAGGGAATCGAGCACGGGTTGCAGAAGGTCGAGGTGTTCGTCAAGGGCCCTGGCTCGGGCCGCGAGACGGCGATCCGCTCGCTCCAGGCCGCCGGGCTCGAGGTGACGGGCGTCAAGGACGTCACCCCGCAGGCGCACAACGGCTGCCGGCCGCGGAAGCGGAGGCGTGTCTGATGGCCCGCGATACCGGACCCCAGTGCAAACAATGCCGGCGCGAGGGACAGAAGCTGTTCCTCAAGGGCGAGCGGTGCCTGACCGATAAGTGCGGCGTCGAGCGGCGCTCCTACCCGCCCGGCCAGCACGGCCGCGGCCGCCAGAAGCAGAGTGAGTACCGCGTGCAGCTGCGCGAGAAGCAGAAGGCCAAGCGCTACTACGGCGTGCTGGAGAAGCAGTTCCGGATCTACTACGACAAGGCCTCGCGCCAGTCGGGAGTGACCGGCGAGAACCTCCTGCGGATGCTCGAGTGCCGGTTCGACAACGTGCTCGTCCGGCTCGGCTTCGCCGCCTCGCGCCGGCAAGCGCGGCAGCTGATCCTACACGGCCACTGGACGGTCAACGGCCGGCGCGTGAACGTTCCCAGCTATCAGCTGCGGGAAGGTGATGTGATCGCGATCGCTACGAGTTCGGGCGCCACGCAGGTGATCCGCGACGCGACCGAGCTGACCGGCCAGGTGCCGGCCTGGCTCCAGGCGGACCACGATTCGCTGACGGCGAAGGTGCTGCGCAAGCCCGAGCGGCGGGAGATCGCCGCGCCGGTAGCGGAGCAGCTGATCGTCGAGCTGTACTCCAAGTAAATGAAACCTTCCAGCCGCGCGGCTCGACCTGGCGCGCGGCTGATGGCCGCCTCGCCAGCGGCGCACAACCCACGACGTTAGGACCCTGATGCTTGACTTCCAAGTCCCCCGAATCTCCAGCGAGAATGTCGAAGAGAACCGCGGCTCGTTCACGATCGAGCCGCTCGATCGGGGCTTCGGCTACACGTTTGGCAACTCGTTGCGGCGCGTGTTGCTCTCGTCGCTCGCCGGCGCGGCCGTGACCAGCGTCCGGATCGAGGGCGTGGCGCACGAGTTCTCGACGATCAGGGGCGTGAAGGAGGACGTCACCGACATCGTCCTGAACCTCAAGGGCATCGTGTGCCGGATGCACAGCGACGCCACGGAGATCGAGGCGCCCCTCGTCGTCACGGGTCCAGGCGAGATCACGGCCAAGGACATCGACCTGCCCTCCGGCGTAGAGATTCTCAATCCCGACGCCCACATCGCCACGCTCGAGAAGAAGACCAAGCTCGAGGTGTACCTGACGATCGGGCGGGGACGGGGATATCGCCCGGCGGAGGAGAACAAGTCGCCCGATCAGCCGATCGGCGTGATCCCGATCGATTCGATCTTCTCGCCCGTGCGGCGGGTCGCCTACAACGTCGAGCAGGCCCGCGTCGGGCAGCGGACCGACTACGACAAGCTGACGCTCGACATCGAGACCGACGGCTCGATCGATCCCCCGGCCGCGTTGCGCGAGGCGGCCGAGATCCTGATCTCGCAGCTGGCCATCTTCACCGACGCCGATCGCGTGGTCGAGCTGCGTGAGGCCGGCGGCGGAGTGCTCGACCAGGGCCGCGGGATGGGGATCCAGGATCAGATCCCGACCCGCCAGCCGAACGCGATGGACGACATCCTGATCGAGGAGCTCGAGCTCGGCGTCCGTTCCTACAACTGCCTCAAGCGAGCCGGCATCCAGACCGTGGGCGACCTGGTCTCCAAGACGGAGTCCGAGCTCAACGCGATCCCCAACTTCGGCAAGAAGTCGATCGACGAGGTGATCGAGACCCTGCATGCGCGGGGGCTCGCCCTGCGCGGCGAGTAAGGTCTCAGCCATGCGCCACCAGCGCCAGCGATACCAGCTCAGCCGCAGCGCCTCGCACCGCAAGTCGCTGCTGATCAACCTCACCAAGGAGGTAATCGAGCACGAGCGGATCACCACGACCCAGGCCAAGGCGAAGGCGGTCAAGCCCGAGCTCGAGAAGCTGATCACGCTCGCCAAGCGGGGGCCGAATGACCTGCACGCCCGGCGCCAGGCGCTGTCGGCGCTGGGCCAGGACAAGTTCGCCGTCTACAAGCTGTTCGACGAGCTCGCGCCGCGCTACTCCGAGCGACCGGGCGGCTACGCCCGGATCCTGAAGCTCGGGCCGCGCCGCTCGGACTCGACGGAGATGGTGCTGCTGGAGCTGGTCTGACCGCTCGCCTGGAGCTCGAGTACGACGGGAGCGGATTTGCCGGTTGGGCGCGCCAGCCGGGCAAGCGAACGGTACAGGGAGAGGTCGAGCGGGCGCTCGAGGTGTTGCTACGAGTCGCGCCGGGATCGGTGCCGCTGACCGTCGCCGGGCGGACGGACGCCGGCGTGCACGCCTGGGGTCAGGTGGCGAGCTATCGGGGTTTGGTGGCGCCCGTGCGGGGGCTCAACGCGCTACTGCCGGATGACGTGGCGGTTCTGACGTGCTCTGACGCGTCCGACGGGTTTGACGCCCGGCGGGACGCGACCTCCCGTGCCTATTGCTATCGAGTACTGACGCGATCGGCGCCCAGCCCGTTCCTACGCGGCCGGGCGCTGCACTGGCCGTGGCTCATCGATCCGCCCCGGCTCGATGACTGCGCGCGGGCGTTGGCCGGTCTCCATGACTTCACCGCGTTCACCCCGACCGAGACCGAACACGTCCATTTTCGGCGGGAGGTGTTCAGCGCTCACTGGCGCCGCCGCGATTGCGGTCTGCTCGAGTTCTGGATCGAGGCCGACGCGTTCATGCGCCACATGAACCGGGTGCTAGTGGGGACGATGCTCGAGGTGGCCGGCGGCCGGCGCAGCGTGGACTCGTTCGCGGGCTTGCTGGCGGGCGCGCCGCGGTCTGAGGCGGGGCGGACGGCGCCACCGCATGGACTGTATCTGGCTGGCGTGGGGTACGGATCCGAGTGCGTACTGGCGGCCCCTTAGCGGCCGCCGGGGCCACTAGGATCAGTTTTCGTGCGCGTACTGCTGACCAACGACGACGGGATCGAGGCCGCCGGATTGCAGGCGCTGCGCCGGGCGCTGATGCCGCTGCCCGAGATTGAGCTGGCAGTGATCGCCCCCGACGGCAACCGCTCCGCGATGGCCCGCTCGATCACCACCCGCCGGCCGCTGTGGGTGCAGGAGGTGCAGTTCGGCGACGGCACGGTCGGCTACGCCACCGATGGGACGCCGGTCGATTGCGTGCGGCTGGCGCATCTCGGCCTGATCGAGGGGTTCGAGGCCGAGCTCGTCGTGTCCGGGATCAACCACGGCTCCAACCTGGGCGACGACATCACCTACTCGGGCACGGTCGCGGCGGCCTTGGAGGCGATCGTGCTCGGTCTTCCGGGGATCGCCGTCTCGCAGCAGTCGGGCGCCCTCGAGCTGGATTTCCGGTCCGGGGCCGGTTTCGACTTCTCGGTCGCGGCCTCCTTCACCGCGCGGCTCGTGTCGGAGCTCGAGAGCGTGCCGCTGCCCGCCGGGACGTTGTTGAACATCAACGTGCCCGGTGGAGATCCAAGCGGCGTGGAGGTGGCACGGCTGGGTAAGCGCGTCTACCGCGACGAGCTCTCGCTGGTCGACGAGGGTGCGGGCGGACGGCGGCTGTACCGGATCTACGGCGACGCGAGCTTTGACCACGAGGAGAACGGCACCGACCTGGACGTGGTGGCCCGCGGCCGGATCGCCGTGACCCCAATCCACTTCGACCTCACCGATCGCGACGGCCTCGACGCGCTCCAGCGCTACGACCTGGCGCGGTTGATCGCGCCCGCGGCCCACGAGGTGGGGGAGGGGTGAGCGCGGTTCGCCCCCAGCGCGGCGCCGACCTGGATGCGCGCACGGCCGAGCTGCGGCGGCTGCTCGAATACCACGGCCACCGTTACTACGTCCTCGACGATCCCGAGATCGGCGATGACGCCTACGACGCGCTGATCGACGAGCTGCGGGCGATCGAGGCCGACCATCCCGAGCTCGTGACCCCCGACTCGCCGACCCAGCGGGTGGGCGGTGAGCCGGTCAGCGATCTCGAGAAGGTCCGCCACCCCCAGGAAATGCTGTCGCTGGCCAACGCCCGCAGCGCCGACGAACTGCGCGCCTGGAACCAGCGGATGCGCAACCACCTGGCCCGGGAGGGGATCGAGGATCCGAAGTTCGAGTACGTGGTCGAGCCGAAGATCGACGGTCTAGCGATCTCGCTCTTGTACCGGGACGGCCTCTTCGAGCGGGGGGCGACGCGCGGCAACGGCGAGATCGGCGAGGACGTGACCCACAACCTGAGGACGATTCCGTCGATTCCGCTCAGCTTGGATATCCCCGACCCGCCGGCGTTAATCGAAGTCCGCGGCGAGGTCTACATGTCGCTGTCGGATTTCGCGGCGCTGAACGAGCGGCGCGCCCAGGCGGGCCTGTCGACGTTCATGAACCCGCGCAACTCGGCCGCCGGCACGATCCGGCAGCTCGATCCGAAGCTCGCCGCCGACCGCCCGCTGTCGTTCTGGGCCTACGCGGTCGGGGCCACCGACGGGATCAGCTTTTCCGCCCACTGGGACGCGCTCGAGTGGCTGCGGGCCCACCGCTTTCCCGTCCACCAGGATGTGGCCAAGCTCGACTCCGAGGATGCGGTGGTCGCGCGCTGTCAATCGTGGGAGCAGCGCCGCGGCTCGCTCGACTTCGAGATCGACGGCGCCGTGGTCAAGGTCAACGAGGTCGAGCTCCAGCGTCGCCTCGGCGTGGTTGGTCGCGAGCCGCGGTGGGCGATCGCTTGGAAGTTCCCCCCGACCACCGCGGTCACCAAGCTGACCGAGATCGGATGGAACCCCGGCAAGTTCGGCGATCTTCACCCCTACGCGGTGCTCGAGCCGGTCCGCGTCGGCGGCGTCACGATCAAGCTCGCCACGCTACACAACGAGGAGGACCTGGCGCGCAAGGACATCCGCCCCGGCGAGGAGGTGATCGTTCTGCGCGCCGGCGACGTGATCCCGCAGGTGCTCTCGCCGGCGCCGCACGTGGCCGAGCGCAGCGACCGGCCACCGCCGCCCCATCCGCCGCCGCGGTGCCCGATCTGCCAGACGCCGACCGTCAAGCCCGAGGACTCGGTGTTCACCCGCTGCCCCAACCGGGACTGTCCCGGCCGGCGCTGGCAGCTACTCAAGCACTACGTCGGCGCGATGGACATCGACGGTTTGGGCGAGAAGCAGGTGAGCCTCTTCATGGACCTCGGGTGGGTCAGCACCGCCGGCGACTTCTACCGGCTGGAGGCTGAGCAGATCGCGTCGCAGCCGGGGCTTGGCCAGGTGTCGGCCGACAAGCTGGTGGCGGCGATCGAGGCCTCCGAGCGACAGCCGTTCGGCCGGGTTCTGTTCGCGCTCGGGATCGAGGAGGTCGGATACGTCACCGGCCGCAACCTGGCCCAGCAGTTCCGCGCGATCGACGCGCTGCTGGCCGCCGATGCCGAGGCGATCGAGCAGACTCCGGGAGTGGGGCCGAAGATGGCGCGCACGATCCACGATCAGCTGCACGAGCCCCAGATGGAGGCCCTGATCGAGGACCTGCGGGAGCAGGGGCTGACGCTCGCCGAGGCCGGACCGCCCCCCGGCGAGGGCCGCCTGGCCGGCAAGACGTTCGTGGTCACCGGCACGCTCCCCGACCTGACGCGGGAGCAGGCCACGGAGATGATCGTCGGCGCCGGCGGCAAGGTCACCGGGTCGGTGTCGCGCAAGACCGCCTACCTCGTCGCCGGCGAGAGTCCGGGGTCGAAGCTGGTCCAGGCCGAGCGGCTCGGGGTCGAGGTAATCGACGAGGACGGCCTGCGGGCGCTACTGATCTAGTACGACTGCTCGTATGTGGTCTTGGCCGTGATCTTGATCGTGACCGGGCCGGTGTTGGACTTGTTCGAGTTCTGGATCGTGGCGGAGAAATCGTTGCCGCGATGAGTGGTGCCCTTCTTCCTGATGTGGACGAGCTTCAGCGAGGGCTTGTTCCCGTGGCTCGGTTGCAGGAGCTTGATGGTGCCTGAGTACCCGCACTTGCGACAGTTGGCGGACGGCCCCGGGTAATCGTTGGCGTCGAGATACGGGACGTTGAAGGTCTTTGTCTGTCCGGCCTTGAGCTTGAACGACTTCGTGTAGGGCAATGTCACAGTCGGAAGTTGGACGGCGACCGCCGTGCCGGTGCCGATCGCCGCGAAGGCGACCAAGCCGATGATGATGGTTCGTAGGCGCATGCGCATGCTCCTCCTGAGCGCGCTTCTGTCGAGGGTGGGCGGATAAGCGACCCACTGGTTCGCTTATCCGCCCAGGCTCCGGATCAGGCCTGAGACCGCCGCGCCACCCAGTCGGACGCGGCGTTCAGCGCGATCGCCGTCGGCTTAGTAGAAGCCCGGCGTCTTGGTGTTGGCCGTGATCTTGATCTTGACCGCCGCCGTGCCCCTCTTGTTGGAGTTCTGGATCGTGGCCGAGAAGTCGTTGCCGCTGTGCGTGGTGCCCTTCTTCTTGATGTGGACGAGCTTCAGATTGGGCTTCTTCCCGCTAGTCGGCATCGAGAGCTTGATGTTGCCGGTGTAGGCGTTCTTGGCGTAAGTCCCCGCATCGACATAGGCGACGTTGAACGTCTTCGTCTGGCCAGCCTTGAGCGTGAACGTCTTTGAGTAGTGCAATGTGCTGTCGGACGAAGCGGCTACCGCCGTCCCCGTGCCGACTGCGGCTAAGGCGACTAGGGCGATGATGATGGTTCGTAAGCGCATGCTCCTCCTTTTTGGTTCAACCGTTGTAGTTGGCCACCGCGACGGCCATGTCCGCCGCGACGTCGTGGCCGAAGTCCGGATCGCTCAATCCGTTGAACAGGAACGCGAAAGCGAGTGTATGCCCGTCCCGGGCATGACAGTAGCCGACCAGGTTGGCAACGTCGTACAGCGTCCCGGTCTTGCCGCGGCACCGGCCGACGGCATAGGTGCCCAACATCTCGTCCTCTAGCGTCCCCGTCTCGCCCGCGATGGCCAGGGAATCCACGAAATACGGGTCGTTGGCCAGCTGGCGCAACAGCGCCACGACCTGCCGCGGACTGGTGTGATCGTCTCGCGAAAGGCCGGAGCCGTCGTCCATGGTCGGATCGATGTGAAATGTCCCTGCCATCGTGTTGCGGACCACAGCGGCTCCGGCGGCGGTCGTGCCGCCGGTGCCGAACCGGGCTCCAATCCCCTTCAACAACATTTCGGCGAAAAAGTTGTCCGACGGCGTGTTCGTTAGCCCGATCAGGTGCGCGATGTCGGGCGAATGGACAGTGGCGAGCAGACGCGCGCCCGCCGGCGTCTTGCCGGCGCTGATCGGCGTCTTGGCGGGGACGTTGACGCGCGCGGCGCGGAGCGTCGAGGCGAGCTCCGAGGCCGCGAAGATCGCCGGATGGACGACGAACTCCGCGCCCCCGTCGATCAGCCCGCGGTTGAAGGCCAGGGCGCTGAGAGAGCCCTCGAGGTAGGGCGAATTCGCGTTGCCGGTGGCCGGCGTGCCGCGGACCGAGTCGAAGTACGACTCATCGCCGACCACCCGGCCCGAGACCGACCTGATTCGAGAGGTGGTGATCAGCGTGCTGACCAGGCGCTGGATCGTCGCGCCGCCGTCGTAGTTGGCGTGATCGAAGCTGGCCGTCCCGAAGCTCGGATCGCCCCCTCCCTTCAAGTAGAGCGTGCCGTGCCAGCTGCCGTTCTTGGCCAGCGCCCCCCGGCCGTAGATGTTCGTGGTGAGGGTTGCCGTGGGACCGAACTCGACCAGCGCGGTCGAGGTCGTATAGAGCTTCTCGACCGATGCCGGGAGCCGCCTCACTCCCGCCTTGGAGGCGAACAGCACCTGCCCGGTGTTGAGGTCGAGGACCTCCGCCCCGGTTACGCTCCCCACCTGGCCGAGCCCCTGGCGTAGCGCCTGTACGAGAGCTTTTTGGGCCGTCTTGGCCTTCTGCGTCGCGGCAGCGGCGAGGCTCGCCGTGGCGGCGGCCCCGAGCACTACCCCGATGACGACCACAGCGGCCACGAACCGTCGCATCAGAGGTATGTAACGCCTTATCGCGGCGAAAGGTGCGCTCGGGGAGGACGGGGGACGGCTCCGTACAATCGCCCCAGCATGGGGAAGGTGGTCAAGCTCGACACCGCCAGCGGCGACAGAACGGCCGCCGGGCCCCGCGAGTCGGGGTCGCGCCAGCGCCGGCAACGTTCCAAAACCGCGCTCGTGCTCGGCGGCGGGGGCTTCACCGGGGGCGTCTACGAGATCGGGGCCTTGCGGGCCCTCGATCTGCTGTCGGTCAACCGCACGGTCAACGAGTTCAACGTATACGTTGGCACGAGCGCAGGGGCGTTCGTGGCCGCGAACGTCGCCAACGGCGTCACGCCGGAGGAGATGATGCGGGTGATCGTGAAGCAGGTCCAGACCCCGTTTCAAGACGCGCGCGTGAGCTCCCTGCTGCGCCCGAACTACTCCGAGTTTGTCCGCATGTGGCTACAGGTTCCATTCCGGCTGGTGCGCCTCGTGCGCTCGTTAGCCCGGGACCTGGGGCAGATCTCGGCCGTCGACATCGCGGTCGGTCTGGCCGAGGCGCTCCCTTCGGGGCTGTACTCCGCCAAGGGGATCGAGCGCTACACCCGAACCATCCTCTCCGGCGAGGGCCGCACCGACGACTTCCGGCTGCTGGCCAACGAGCTGTACCTGGCCGCGACCGACCTCGACACCTGCGAACGGATCGTGTTCGGCGCCGAGGGTTGGGACGACGTACCGATCTCCACCGCGGTCAGCGCCTCCAGCGCGTTGCCGATGATCTACAAGCCGGTCAAGGTCAAGGATCGCGAGCTGATCGACGGTGGAATCGTCTCGACGACCAACCTCGACATCGCGGTCGAGGCGGGGGCGAAGTTCATCGTCGTGGTCAACCCGTTGGTGCCCTACGTCAACGATTTCCAGAAGCAGATCCCGACGCTGACCGGCTCCCGGACGCGGCGCGTGTCCGACATGGGGTTTCCGCAGATCGGCTACCAGGCGTTCAAGCTACTCGCATACCAGCGCCTGCACGAGATCGCGCGCCGGTGGGAGGACCGCTACCCGGGGGTCGACATCATCCTCATCGAGCCCGAGCCCAACGACGAACTGATGTTCCAGACCAGCGTCATGAACTACACCTCGCGGGTCGACATCGCGCGCCATGGATTCCAGTCGGTGACGCTCAAGCTGGCCAACGACTATCCCCGGTTCAAGCGGATCTGCGCCCGGCACGGGATCGAGATCTCGGGCACGCGCGTCCAGCAGGTCGTTAGGCACTTCGAGACCGAGCGCGAGAAGACGCGGGCGTGGCGAAAGATTCTCGAGCAGACAACCTCGACGCTGTTGCGGCAGTCGGCTCAGGAATAGGTGGCGGTGAGCGCGCAAGTGCGCTGGGCGCACAGGTGCGCTCAGCGGCACGAAGCCGTGGAGCAACGCGCCAGCTGTGTCGCCGGCGCGACTACGAGCGGTCTATCGTCTGCCGCGGCTAGAAGCCGATTGCCTGAGGCCGGGCCGCCGTGGCCGGGCCGCGCAGTTCGCGCAGGCTCGATAGGAAGAGGGTCTTGTCAATCCGACCTCGGAAGATCGGGACGCCCAACTGAACACACTTGGCGATCACGTCTCGGCGCTCCATGCCCGACTCTCGCGCAAGCTCCGTGGGCGTCAGGTGATTGGCCATCGGTCCTAGTTCCTCCTTCGCCGTTTGCTACATGGTCACAAGTATGCCGGTTCGGCCAGACGGTCTCAACGAACAAAGCGCTGATTTGCCCGCTTACAGCGTCCAACCCGGTGCGAATCCTCGCCCGCGCGGCGGTGCTCCATTAGACGCCCCCGTTTTCTAGAGTTTCTGGGTAGGAAACTTGCGGTTGAGGGAATAAACGGACGGCGATGGAACTGGCGGGAGCGACCACCCAACTAGCAGCACCAACCACCCAACGGGCGGGACGGGCTCTTGTTGCGCCTTGCGGCTCGGAGCAAGATTTGGTGGCCGCGGTCCGGGATGGCGACGATCGCGCCTTCGGTGCGCTCTACTCGCGCTACGAGCGCAGGATCCGCGCCTACATCTTTGGGCTGGTGGCCGACCACGGTCGGGCCGAAGACATCGCGCAGGAAGTGTTCATCTCTGCGCTGCGCCGTCTGCGGGACACCGAGCGGCCGGTCGCCTTCAAACCCTGGATCTACGAAATCGCCCGGAATGCGTGCATCGACGAGTACCGGCGCACTTGCCGCAGCCGCGAGGTTTCGCTCGACGATGGCGGCGATGGGTCGGAACCCGGCCACGTGCTGTCGTTGGCGCCCTCCCCGGATGACGCGATCGAGAGCAAGCAACGGCTCGACGACCTCCGCGACGCCTTCCGCGGCCTGTCGGACAACCACCATCGGATCATCGTCATGCGCGAGTTCGAGGGTCGCTCGTACGGCGAGATCGGCGCGCGCATGGGGATGTCGCGGCCGATGGTGGAGAGCACCTTGTTCCGGGCCCGCCGGCGGCTCGGCGAGGAGTACCAGCAGCTGGTCACCGGCGAGCGTTGTCAGCAGGTCCGAACTGCCATCGACGGCTGCGAGGGCGGCTCGGTGAGATCGCTGGGAATCCGCCAACGCCGGCTGGTCGGCCGCCATCTTGCGCATTGTCAGCCGTGCCGGCGCCACGCCTGGATGCTCGGCATCGACCCGGCGACGCTCAAGCCGCGGACCCTCGCGGGCAAGATTGCCGCGATCCTGCCGCTCCCGGGGCTGCGCTTTTGGCGCTTCTTCTGGCGGCGGGGCGGAGGCGACGACGATCCGGGAGCGGCGGCGGCCGCCCATCAGCTCGGCCCGCTCCAGCAATTCCAAGCGATGGCTCCGATCACCGATCCTTCGGGTCCCCTGGCCAGCGGACTCGGCCGTGTCGCGGCGGCGGTGGCGGCGATCGTGGTCACCGGCGGCGGCGTAGCTACGGTGGCGTCCCAGAGCAGCAGTGGCGCCGGGATCGGGGCGCGCCCGGCGGCGCACGTGAGGTCGGTTGCGGGCTCCGGCGGCACCAGCGGTGCTGGCGGTTCCCGCGGGTCGGGGGGGTTGGGTGGATCGGCCGGCGCTCGCGGCGCCGGTGGCCTGAGTGGGTCCGGCGGCTCGAGCGGTTCGGCCGGCGCCGGTGGTTCGTCGGCGTTCGGTGGATCACGCCCGTCAGCGGGTCCGGGCGGTTCGCGTGCCGCCACCCTCGGGACGGGCGGGCAGTCAGGATCGCTGGCGGGTCCCGGGTTCGGCGGAGCCGCTAGCACGACGGCGCGGTCGAGTGCGGGAAGCCAGCTCTTGAAGGCCTCGAGCGGCGCCTCGGCGGGTAGCGTTTCACGGTCCGGCGGGTCGAGCTCGGCAACCGGCGGGAGCGGCGGTTCCGGCGCCGCGTCCGGAGGTGCTCAGGGCTCGCTGGGCGGGGCGGTCGGCGGACTCGGCTCGACCGTTGGCCGGACCGTTCAGAGCACCGGCAATACCGTCAAGACCGTGACCGGAGGCGCGGTCAATACCGTCAAGACGGTGACCGGAGGTGCGGTGAACACGGTCAAGACGGTGACCGGCGGTGCGGTGAACACGGTCAAGACGGTGACCGGCGGTGCGGTGAACACGGTCAAGACGGCGACCGGCGGTGCGGTCAATACGGTGAAGACGGTGACCGGCGGTGCGGTAAATACGGTCAAGACGGTGACCGGCGGCGCGGTCAATACGGTGAAGACGGTGACCGGAGGAGTCGTCGGCGCGGTCCATTCGATCCTCGGTGGCGGGAGCGGCGGTTCGTCCGGCGGTGGCGGCGGTGGCTCGTCCGGCGGTGGTGGCTCGTCCGGCGGTGGCGGCTCGTCCGGCGGTGGCGGCGGCCTCCTCGGCCTGCTCTGACACGGGAAGTCTCGGGGGATCGCGGCGCCGACAACGGGCGACGCCCACGCCGGGATCCGACGTGGGCGCCTATCCGGTCCGTCTGGTGGTCGAGCTCAGGAGGAAGCCGGGACGGCCGTGCCGACGCGGATCCGCTCTTCGGCTTCGGACTTGTGTGCGTGCCAGAGACCCAGCGCGACGAGCACCGACATGAATGCGGCCAGGCCGAAGGAAGCGATCGCGCCCCAGAACATGACCTCGCCGATAGTCGAGAACGCGTACGCCTCGAGCAGGAGTCCGCGGAGCGTCGTGCCTCGGAACGACGTCTGCACGAGCTGCTGGAGGGCGGCGTTGTTGGGGTGGGCGAGCGCGGCAGCGCTGACCTTGGAGTAGACACCGCCGTACGGCATCTCGGAGAGATGGACCGCGATGAAATCGTTCGCATAGACCTTCGCCTGCGCACCGGTCAGCAGCTGCTGGCCAGCGTACTGAGAGACGGATGGAATCATCGACGGCGTGATCTCGGTGCCCGCCTTCGGGTGGGCGAACGCCGCCTTGGCAGGGAAGTAGACCTGCTGCTCCGCCAGCTGGTTGTGGACATTGTTGTTGACGAAGATGTGGCCCCAGGTCAACAGACCGCCCGCGACCAGCAGAGCAGCCACGACACTGAGGCCGAAGGCACTGGCGATGATGTCAAACACTTTGCGCGACACGGATCTTCTCCTCGTTCCAGACGGTTTTGCTCGATGCCTTCATCGTCGTTCCGAGGGACGTCATCGGCATCCGTTTCGTGCCGCCGCGGCGAAACGGGAATCACGCACGACTATGCGGAAAATCCGCAATCACCGCCGGCGTCCCTCGGCGCGCGGTTTGGCCTCGTCCTCGGGCGGCAACACCCCGTGCAGCGCTTCGGCGGCATCGAGCGGGTCGAGCGCCGCCTCGTAGTCGCCCCAGCGGGCGTCGCTATCCGCCAGTAGGCGTCGGGCGAGCCACTGCCAGTTCCGCGCCCCGCGCCCGCGCCAGCTCGCCCGCCTGCACCGGGCCCTCGGTGTCCTCGTATGCGACGACGGCCTCCATGGCGGGCTCCCGAGCGAATCTGTGACTCTGAGCAGAATCCCGCTTCGGCCCGCGGCGCGCGACATCAGCGTCTTCCCCCCATGGCGGTCCAGATAACCACGGACGGCTGTGGTTTACTGACTGGATCGGGGCGTGGCGCAGCCTGGTAGCGCGCACCGTTCGGGTCGGTGAGGTCCCCGGTTCAAATCCGGGCGCCCCGATTTCAGAAAAGCCCTGCTAACGCAGAGCTTTTCTGCGTATCAGTCGGTGTCGCGCTCGACAGCCGCAGACGTCGATTCGGCCGTTTTGTGCCCAATCTGTGCCCAATCGTGGCCTTCGACGAGCGCCTTGAGCTGCTCGCGCTCGTCCTCGCTGCGGCGCATCGCATGAGCGTAGACGCGCAGCGTGAAGGCCGGGTCGGTGTGGCCCAGTTGTTGCATCACGTAGGTCGGGTCCTTGCCGATCGCGACAAGGATCGACGCGAACGTGTGGCGCAGCTTGTGCGGGGTGATGCCGAGCGGCAGCGGCTGCATCCCGCGCTCCTCGGCGAGCCGGTGCGCGTGGGCGACCGCGGCGCCGACAACGTCCTGGCGGAGGTTGTGCCGGGAACGTGCCGTACCGGTGGCGGTAACGAATACGGGGTCGTTGGGGCCGGTCCGTCCGCTCGCGGCCTTGTGCTCGGTCAGGATCTCCCGCAGCAGCGGCAGCATGTCGACCTCGCGCATGCCCGCGTCGGTCTTGTCGCGACCGACCTCGAAGCGCCCGTTGGCCAGGTCGACGTCGCGCCACAGCATCGCGCCGGTCGCCGATGCCCGCCCGCCGCCGAGGAGCAGCGTCGCGAGCGCCGCGCGCCGGCCGGTCGTGTAGGTCGGGCGGCGCTGGCTCCACGTGCGGCCCCGGCGGTCGGTCACGTCGATCACGGCTTCGCCGCGATCGAGCTGGCCGGCGGCCTCGAGCAGAATCGCGATCTGCTCGGCGCTGTCGAGGTGCACTGGCCGCGGCTTCGAGACCTTCATGCGCCGGCGCTTGCCCACCGCCGGATTGCTCGGCAGGTGGCCGTGGTCGACCGCGACGGCCAGGATCTGCGCCAGCAGGTCGATGTGCATGTTGATCGAGCGCGCCGACAGCGGACGGGCGCGGCGGCGGTAGCTGCGGCCGAGCCGGTCCCGGACACCTGGGTCTTGCGACAAGCACGGCGCGACGCGATCCCGCACGTGAGGCTCGGGAAATACGTCCGATTCGACCGCGACGAGCTGCTCGCGTGGGCGCGTAATCGCCAGCGCGGTCCGGTCTATCCTCTAACGAACAACGCACAAGGTGGCCCCGGCGCGGTTGCAGCCGCCCGAGGCCCGACACCGAAGGGATAGCTTCGATGCAACGCCAGCCTACCTCTCGCCGGGCGTATGGGTCCGGTTCATTGCAACCCAAGACACTGTCCTCAGGCCGCGTCGTGTGGGTCGCGTCTTTCTACGTCGCTAGGCGCGAGGCCAAGCGGACGTGGCCGCGGCGGGTGCCCGGCGGTCGGGACGGGCTGACACGCACGCAGGCGGAGGAGCGGCTCCGCGAGGAAATCGGGCAGACCAGCGCTATCGCTCACACCCGCGGGGATCGCCCGACGATCGCCGAGGTCTCAACGCGCTACCTGCGTGCGCCCGCCAAAGGGGGTAAGCCGCGCAAGCCCTCAACGGTCGAGAACGTCCAGTCGGAGGTGCGCTGCCACCTCGCGCCATTTTTCGGCGACCGCTCGGTCGACCGGATCGACGCCGACGACATCGCCGACCTGATCTCGGCTCTTGCGGCTAAGGGGCTCGCGCCGAAGACGGTCCGCAATGTGATCGGCACGCTGTCGGCTCTGTTCAACTTCGCCAAGGCGCCGCGGCGGCGGTGGGTGAACGGTAATCCGTGCGACGGCGCGGAGCTACCCGAGATCCCCGAGACTGATGAGATTCGGTTCCTGACCTTCGCCGAGTTAGACCGGCTGATGGAGCACGCCCGGTCGGGCATGTATCAGGAGGCCGACCGTGCGCTGTACCTGGTGGCGGCCATGACCGGGCTGCGGCTTGGCGAGCTGCTCGCGCTGCGCTGGCGCGACGTCGACTGGATCGCGGGCGTGGTCCGAGTGCGGCGCAACTACGTCCGCGGGCGTTACGGCACACCGAAGTCGCGGCGATCCTCGCGCGCGGTGCCGATGGCCGACGAGGTCGGCGGCGTGCTCGACCGGCGGTTCAAGGCGTCGGCGTTTCAGGGCGACGACGATCACGTGTTCGCGCACCCAGCGACCGGCCGGGCGATCCCCAAAGCGAACGTCACCCGGCGGCTGCACAAGGCGCTCGCCGATACCGGGCTCGACCAGCATGTGTCCCACGATTTGCGCCATACGTTCGGGACGACGATGGCGGCCTCGGGCGTGCCGATGCGGACGCTCCAGGAGTGGATGGGGCACAAGCACATCTCGACCACCGAGCGCTACGCGGACTACGCGCCGCGCGCGACCGAGGGCGAGATGATCTCGCAGGCGTTCGCCGTCGCGACCCGGTAGGTGGTCGCAAGCCGATCGCGTTGGCGGCTGATCACTGTTGCTTTTAGCCCGCGGTGTTATCCATTTGAGTCAGGTCGCGCATCGTGCGGGGCGCTGCATCTTGCAGCGCACCCCGGCGGGAGGAGGCACTTGGTCATGCCTGGCGGGGTGCGTCGCGGCACAGAGCGCCCCAGACCGCCGGCGCCGTCCCGGCCGGCTGTCCGTCGCGCTGTTGTCGCGGCGGGGGCGGGCGCGGCACCTGAGCGAAATGGATAAGCCGTTTAGCCCGAAGGAGCAGTCGTTGCAACGCTGCCGGTTCGCCGACGAAGCGGGTGCCAGCGCTGGGCCTGGACGCCGCTCCCGCTATCCGCGCATTGCGGGGCCAATCGTCCTCCGTCGCGGGATGCCCGTCGCCCAGTGAAGGCAGGTGTCGCTGACGGTGGGCGGCGGCGCCGGCGCGCGCTCCGAGTCTCGCCGCTCGTCGGCACCGTGCTCGCCATGCTGGTGCCGACGTCGCTGTTCAATAACCTGCCGAAGGTGGTGCCCGCCGCGCTGATCATCCACGCCGTCTCGCACCTCTGGAGGGTCGCGGAGGTCCGCCGCTATCGATCGAGCAGCCGCTCGAATTCTGGGTCGGCCTCGCCACCTTGCTGGGCGTCGTCACCATCGACGTAGTGCCGGGGCTCGTGATCGGCGTCATCGCCATGATCCGGCTCATCGTCTACCAGGCGAGCCGACCGCACATCTCGGTCCTCGGCTGCGTGGCCGGCGTTCCGGAACGCGTACGGCGACGTCGGCCGGCACCCCGCCTACGAGCGGCTGCCCGACATGCTCGTGCTGAGGCTCGAGGCGCCGCTCTTGTACGCCAGCGCCGTACCCGTCTGCGACGCCATCAAGCGCCTCGTGGGCACCCACGACCGGCCGCGAGCGGAGGCTCGTGACGAGCTCGTCGAGCTTCTCGGCGGCGGTGATGTCGAGGTTCCAGTTCGAGCCGGCGTCTAGGATCACCGCGCGCGGCGGGGGTCGACTTCGCCCTCGCCGAAGTCCACCGGCCGGTCATCGACGCCGCGCGCCGCAGCGGCGTCCTCGAGACCATCGGGGGAGACCACCTTTTCCACACGATCGACCAGGCAGTCGGCGCGCTGTCCGGAGAACGAATCTGAGGAACTGCGTTTCGCCACTTATCGGCTTGCCACAACAGGCGCGGGGACGGCGCAAGGGGGGCAACGCCGCCGCACCGTCCGCCGTCCCCGCAGCCCGGCGCAGGGTTCGCACTGCGTGGCGTTCGACAGAGCCGGACCACGGACCCCACGCGATGGTTCAGGACCGACCCAGGAGGGAGTGATGACACAACAAGGTGAAGGAGTTCCTGCGCACGGTCGTGGAGGCGTCGTCCGCTGGATCATCGACGTCATCGGCGGGTTCGCCCTCCTCGGTCTGGGACTGCTCCTCGTCCTCGTCCTGTTCCCCGAGTTGGGCGTCCCGCTCATGCTGGTCGCGCTCGGCCTGTTGGCGCGACGTTTCGCGTGGGCGCAGCGCGCGCACGACCGGGTCCACCGATGGGCGCACGAGGTCGAGCACTGGTGGCAGCGGCTCCCGCGAGCGACACGGCTTGCGATCGGCGCCGCCGTTCTCGCCGTGATCGGCCTGCTGCTCTGGTGGTGGCTCGGCTGAGCGAAGCCGCGTCGAGCAACCCATAGGTGGATTCGAGTTTGGGGTCGGCCTCACGGGAGCAGCCCACACCGGAACGGAGGTCGTTGACGCACTCGTGCTGTGGCCCGCAAGGGATTCCCGCCGCGCATCGGAGAAACCGACGCTCGTCCTCGGCCAAGGTCGACCGATGCAGACCCGGGAGTGTCCTGGCGACGCTCGAGATCTATGCCCGTGTGCTCAAGTGGCGCGATGGCGACGACTTGGAGCGGCGTGCGACCAGATCCTAGTGGCCCGTCGAGGGACCGAAGGCACGGACGCCGTCGTGCTCGTCGATCGACGTCACCGCGGTCAAATTGCTCGTGGACCTGGCTGACGACCTTCGCCGCGACGAGATCGAGCTCGGTGGTGAGGGTTCGGAGACTGCTGTCACGGGCCGAGAACACAGAAGCCCGGCTCCGTCCCATCGACGCTGCCGTGGCGTCGTCGGCGGCTGTCCGTGATTACCGCCGCGACGGCATTGCAGGTCTCTGAGCACAAGCGGGTCGCTTCCCTCCTACTCGCCACAAGCAGGAGCAGCTCGGTCACCTCGGTCGGCTCTTTGAGGGACCTGCTTTCACGAATGAGCAGCACCCTCAACACCATCGGGAGCAGACGCGGGACACTGTCGCTTCGATCGACAAGGGGAAGTCTTGGCGAGATCCGGTTGGTCGATCCGGGTAGGAGACGCGCTGCCTTGCGTTCAGCTCGTTCCGGCAATCTCTGTGGGGTAGCATCTGCGGTTGACCGATGCCGTCCTCAGATGTTGCTCGTGCTTTTGTCGACGCCTACAACAGGGCGGACTGGGGCGGGCTCGAAGCTTTGCTGGGACCGCAGAGCGTCTACGACGAGGTCGCGACCGGCCGTCGAGCCGAAGGCGAGCTGGAGATCGTCGACCTCTTCAAGGGCTGGAGGCAGGCGATGCCCGACGCCCAGGGCACCGTGACCAACGCGCTCGACTGCGGCAATACCACCGTCCTGGAGGTGACCTGGACCGGGACATTCACCGGTCCATGGACCACACCCGACGGTGAGGTGGAGCCGACCAATAGGCATCACACGTCGCCCGGCTGCATCGTCGCGACGATTGAAGGCGACAGGATCAAGGACTTCCGCCAGTACCAGGATTTCATGACGCTGAGGCAACAGCTCGGACTTCCCGCCGCGCCGGGCGCGGGCTAGCTCTCGTCGGCTCGGGTTGTCAATCCAGTCGAAATCCAGCCCATGCCGACGCTGTCGCAGTGATCGAGAAGCGGCAACAAGCCCGCACCTCACCGACCGGATCGGTGGGCACCCCGTTTCGGCGGACCCGTTGTCGTTAGGCGCCGGGTTCTATTCGGGTTCTATCTTGAGCGAATCTGAGGGAACCGAGAGAACTTCAGAACATCTCGTTTGCAGGGAACTTACCTGAGCGCACGACCTAGCGTCCGGTTCTGTTCAAATCCGGGCGCCCCGATTTATTTGTGAGGATGTGCAGGGATTTTGTGAGGCGGGAAGCGGTCGACGATCAGAGCCACGGATGGTATATGGGCTCGGGACGTCGCGATCCCTTCGAAGTCAACGGCTCCAACCAGGGGGAGACGTCGGGGCGCCCATGGGGCACACGGCCGGAAAGCCAGGTAAATGTGGGTTTCGCTGGTGTGAGCTGACCGGGTCGCGGCGGCCTTACCGCCCAATCGTTGCCGAAACTCGAGTCCCGGTTGGCGTGAGACAGTGGTGCGCCGCTCGTAGGCGGAATCGTTCGAGCGCGCGTTGCGCGACGCGGTGCCGCAATTGGTGAGGAGCGGCGCGGGGATCCAGGCCGACCGTGAGTCCTTGCTTTCGCTTGGGCACGGGCTGGGCGAGATTGGTGACGTGACGGCCGCGCTGTTGCGGACTGCGAGTCCGGCCGGTCGTCTATCTACGATCACCACGTGCTGCCGGCCGCTGACGTTTCTCGAATCCGGACGTTGTGCGAGGACAGGGTTCCTGATCATGCGCGCGACCAGGTGCGTGTTGAGCTTGAGGAGGGTAGGCAGGCGGTCACGATCGTGGAATGCCGGCCGCCCTGGCGGGAGGACCACGGGCCGGCGTGGACCCGTTCGCCGGTTGCGCGGCTGCGGTACGTCGGTTCGTCTCGGCTCTGGACGCTCTATTACCGCCGGCACACGGGGCGTTGGGAGCGCTACCCGCTGTTGGGCCCGACTCGTCGGGTTGACGAACTCCTAAACGAGATCGACCGCGATCCGATCTGCATCTTCTGGGGCTGACGAGCCGAGAGGGTCGGTCGCGGCGAGCAGCTTGGGCGCTGGCGCAAGCACCAGGAGTCAACATCGGGCCCGTATTGTGGACCAGAAGAACGCCGACGCCGAGTGCGCGACCCCGGTCTTGCTCACGAGCACGCCCGTTGTTGTCGCCCGTGGAGATTGGACTATTGGTGCGCCAGCCGACAGAGCATTAACCGGAAGCTGTGTCGCTTCCCGCCGCCTGCAGAACTCGACGGACTGCAGCTGGGGACTCGGATCGCTCGCGATCTGGCAGCACCAACACCAAACGGAACTGGGGCATCCAGATCCCCAACCGAGTCGGTCATTCGAGCGCGCGACGCTCGGCCCGCTCGGCCAGCGCACGGTATGCCGGCGCGAGGAGCTCGACGAGGTTTTGGCCGGCGACGTCGACCGGTGCCGGACCGAGCTGGCGCAATAGCGCATCCGTCGCCTCGGAGGCGAGCGGATTGACGTGCACATCGGCGAGCCCGGGACGGCTGTGCCAGAACGAGGCGAGTTCGTCGAGGAGCGCGGGACCGCGCGACTCCGGCGCCGCCGGCCGCGCGGCGGCCGTGGCAGCCGTGCCGGCGGTGCCCGAGCGGCGCCCGACGCCGCCCGGACCACGCGCGGGGCCCTCGCCGGCTCGCCGGGCGCGGAGGTGATCGAGCAGCTCGTCCTGCTCGCGTCCCCGCCACGCAAAGATCTGGAACGGGTCCTGGTCGAAGCGCTCGGCGAGGATGTAGTAGGCGGCCGCGATGTGCTTGCACGGGTTCTCCCAATCCGGGCACGTGCAGCTCGCCTTCAACTGGTCGTGCGAGCGCGGGAACAGCGTCAGCTTGCACGACGCGAACACGTCCTCGATGTCGCGGGGCATCTCGCCGGCGAGCAGCTGCGCAAGTGGCAGAGCCTGCGACGCCATCGCCTTCTCCAGGCGCCGCCACTGCTGTTCGCTGAGCGCTTTGCACCGGATCCGGACGCGGTACGGCGTGTAGCGCGAGCCCTGCACCTTCGCGATCACGATGCCCGGTTCGACGTCGAGCTCGACCACCTGGCCGCGGCGAGCGTAGTTGCGTCCCCGCTGCAGCCGTGACCCGACTCCGAATGACTCAAGCAGCGCGATGAACCGCTGCGACCACCACGTCTCACCGATCGCGCCGCGCTTGCTGCGCGCAGCGATCCCGCCCTCGACCGGCAGCGGCCGCGATGGTTCCCAATCGCGCCAATCAGATGCCTGCCTCATACAGCCGCTTCGCTCATGCTGCCGCCACGTCTCACGCCGCCACCGCCTCATGGGAGAGGGTCACGAGCTCGCGCAGCTGGGCGGTGTCGAGCTCGGTGATCCACCGCTCGCCGGTCCCGACGATCCGCTCGGCGAGATCTTTCTTCTGCGTGATCAGCATGTCGATCCGCTCCTCGATCGTGCCGACGCACGTGAGCTTGCGCACCTGCACGTTCTTGCGCTGACCGATCCGGAACGCGCGGTCGGTCGCCTGGTCCTCGACGGCCGGGTTCCACCAGCGATCGAAGTGGACGACGTGGTTGGCCGCGGTGAGGTTGAGGCCTGTACCGCCGGCCTTCAACGACAGGATCATCAGCGGCGGCCCGCCGTCGGCCTGGAACCGCGCAACCATCTCGTCGCGCGCGGCCTGCGCGTTCCCGCCGTGCAGGAACAGCACCTCGCGTCCCAGTCGCTCCTGCAGGTGACGGCGGAGCAGGTGCCCGAACTCGGCGAATTGCGTGAAGCACAGCGCCTTGTCCCCCTCGGCGAGCGCCTCGGACAGGATCTCCTCGAGCCGCGCGAGCTTGCCGGAGCGTCCGTCGAGCGCGGAGCGATCCTTCAGCAGGTGTGCCGGGTGGTTGCACGCCTGCTTGAGCTTCATCAGAGCTGCGAGGATGATCGCCGAGCGCTCGATCCCGGTGGTGTGCTCGGCCTTCTCGATCATCTCGTCGACAACCGCCTGGTAGAGCGTCGCCTGCTCCTTGGTGAGGTGGCAGTCGATGCGCATCTCGATCTTCTCGGGCAGGTCGCTGATGATGCTCCTGTCGGTCTTCAGCCGGCGCAGGATGAACGGGCCGGTCGCCTGTCGCAGTCGCTCGGTCGCGCCGCCGTCGCGGTAGCGCTCGATCGGCGTGGCGTAGCAGCGTTTGAACGTCGCGGCCGGGCCGAGCAGCCCCGGATTGAGGAAGTCCATGATTGAGTGGAGCTCGCTCAAGCGGTTCTCGACCGGCGTGCCGGTCAGCGCGATTCGATGGCGGGCAGCGAGCGAGCGGATCGCTCGCGTCTGCTTCGCGTCGCTGGTCTTGATGTTCTGAGCCTCGTCGAGGACGACCCGCTCCCACTTTGCGGCGGCCAGCGTCTCGCGGTCGCGCACCGCCAGCGCATAGGTCGTGATCACGAGATCCGCCTGTCGCGTCACGGCCGTGAATGCGCGGCCCTTCGATCGCTCGGGACCATGGTGCACGAGTACGCGCAGGCTCGGCGCGAACCGCTCGGCCTCGCGCTGCCAGTTGCCGACGACCGACACCGGGCAGATGAGCAGGGTCGGGCTCAGACGCTTTCGCGACTTGCGGCCCTCGCGCTCGGCGAGCAACAGCGCCAACGCCTGCGGCGTCTTTCCGAGACCCATGTCGTCCGCGAGACACGCTCCGAGGCCGAGGCTCGACAGGAACGACAGCCACGCCAGTCCGCGCTGCTGGTATGGGCGCAGCTCGCCACCGAACGTAGCCGGCGTTGGGATCTGTCGGAGCTTGCGCTCGCCGCCCTGGCTGAGCAGCTCGCTCAGCCAGCCGGTGCTCTCGATCTCGGTCGCCGGCAGCTCGTCGCGGCCGGCATCGAGCGCGAGGCTCTCACGCAAGAGGTCTGCGGCCGGCGCCTCGCCGCGCTCTTTGCGGCCCTCGAAGAACTTCAGCGCGGCCTCGACGTCCTCGGAGCGCAGCACGATCCAGTGCCCGCGCGACATCACCAGTGGCAGCTTCATCGCCGCCAGCTCCCGCAGCTCCGACACCGACAACGTGGCGTCGCCGACCGCGATTCGCCACTCATAGGCGCACAGGCCGTCGAGGCTGAACAGCCCGCTGCCCTCTTCCCACTCCTTGAACGGATCGGCTGTCAGCTTGAGTCGCAGTCGCGTGTCCCACCACGCCGGCGACAGCACGCCGAAGCCGGCCTGCTCGAGCGCGGGGACCGCGTCGCGCAGGAACCGGAAGGCGGCGTCTGTGTCGAGCGCGACGTCGGTCGGCGCGACCTCGTGCAAAGCCGGCTCGAGGTCGGGCCACAGGCGCAGCGCGTGGCCGAGCCCGCCCAGCAGCCGCTCCTGTGGGTCATCGATCAGACGGCCGAGAACGCGCAGGCCATCGCCGTTCGAGCTCCACACGTCCTGCGCCGGGACGAGCACGCTCGGGTCGTCCTTCGCCTGCAGCAGGATCTCGACGCGCCACGGCTGCTCGGCCACTGGTGAGGCGGGCTCCTCGGGCGCGGACAGGCGAAAGCACGTCCGGAACGTCCGGTGCGCCGCATAGTGCTCTATCGCACCTCGCCACGCGTCGAGTTGCTCGCTGAGCGCCGCGAGCTCCAGTCCCTCCGCCGCGACGACAGGATCCGCCGCGGTCAGTGCGGTGATCCATGCCTCCACGCTCGCGGGCGCCCGCCCCCGAGCGGCCCGCGGGAGCAGCGGCTCGGCCAGGAAGCGCCGCGCGCACGCATCGACGAAGGCGCCGAGCGCGCCGTCGACGATCTTGTCTGGCGGCCTCCCGTGGTCGGATAAGCCGACTTCGGCGCGTAGCAGCGGCGGGATTGAGCCCGCCAGCAGCTGCAGACGCTCGGCGTCGCCAGGATCGGTCGCGATCGGCTCCCATCGCGCCATCCACCGATCCTCGCTCCGTGCGAGCGTCGGCATGACGCGCCCGCGCGCGAGCAGTTCGAGCGCGAGCTTCGAAATCTCGGCCAGGAACCGCGGGGAATCGCCGATCGCCACTCCGGGTTGATCACTACCGGGGAGGCGGAGCAGGAACTCCACGGCGTCGGCGACGCTGAACGTGGCGGCGGGGATGACCCACGGATGCAAACGATCTGGTCGTCCCGAGGCGGCGCCGTTGTCATCGGCTCGCAGCAGGTGCGGCGAGGCCTGTGGCCCGTGCCCGTCGGAGGGCAGCAACATGTACAGCTCGCCTGCGACCGACGCCGTAGGATCGACCTCCGGGCACGCCCGGCAGAGCGCCTGAGTAAGATCCTCGATCCCCGCCGCGAACGGATGCGGGCGTGGGCGAGGCTTCAGCGGCGGCCTGCCGCGACGACGGGGGGCGGATGACGGCAGGCAACCGTTCTCGCCCCACACGCACAGCCGCGCCGTGCGCGACCAGATGGCGTGGAGGACGATCACTGGCAAACATGTTCACGCATCGCGAGGACGCGTTCCGATCCTCTGTGGCTTCACAGGTCGCCGACTCGACACCCAATGGCCCAACACACGCGCGATCGCAGAGACGAGCCGCGGTCATCACACCGTCCATCGCAACAGTGTTGTGAGGATGAAATCGACCGACCCCACGGTGGCGCGCGGTTTCCGCCGACAGGGCAACTCCTGTGTGCGGGCGCGGCGCCATGGCTGGGCGGCCGTGGTGTAACGAGTAGAACTGGTCGGCGAGGGTGGCGCCTCAGGCCGGGCTGAGGATGGTCACCTCCCCGCGGTCTTGGTTGGTGGAAGGGATCCGCGCGTGTGCGCGGTCGTGGAGGGGGTCCTATCGGTCGAGGCCGTCGCTCGCGGGGCCTGAGAGGGCCGCAGATCGCGCCGACCTGCAACCGGATGGTTGCTTGGAGTGGTCGGTGAGGTGGTAGGCGGCTCAGCCGGCGGCGAGACGATCTCAGGCTGGCGAGAGGATCGGCAGGCGGCGGGTCTGGGCTTCGCTGATCATGCGCTGGTCGTCGGTGATCATGCGGTCAGAACCTCGCCGAGATATTCGTGCCCGCGTACGCGACGCTTGCTGCCGCGGCGGAACGGCGCGCGCTCGAGTGAGCACGGAACGGTTCCGCTCCCGCCCCGGGCGTCCAAGGGCGATTGTCACGCAATGCGTTACATTGTCTGACATGGCTGCTGCGCGTCAGTTCTCGGCACGTTTGGATGCGGGTGTCGTCGAGCGCCTCGAGCGCCGCGGGGCCCGCTCGGGCCTGAACAGGTCGCGCCTTGCGGAGCGCTACATCGACGAAGGCGTGCGGATGGATGACCATCCCGGAATTGTGTTCCGCGACGGGCCGACCGGTAGGCGCGCCGGCCTGGCCGCTGGTCCAGACGTGTGGGAGGTGGTCGGCGCGCTGCGCTCGACCGGGCTTGACGGGGACGAAGCGATTCGGGCGACAGCCGAGTGGTCGGGCCTGAGCGTCCGCCAGGTGCGCGACGCGATCGGCTACTACAGCGAGTATCCGACCGAGGTCGACGAGCGGATCCGTCTAAACGAGGAGGAGGCCGACGCGGCTGAGCGGCGCTGGCGTGAGCAGAGCCTTACGCGGTGAAGCTACTGCTCGACGAGATGATCTCGGCCGTCGTGGCCGAGCAGCTGCGTGGTCGGGCTCATGACATCGAGGCGGTCACCGAGCGTCGTGAGCTCCGCGGACTCCCCGACCTGGATCTGTTCGAGTACACGCAGACGGCTGGGCGCGCGATCGTCACCTACAACCGCGACGACTTCCTTGAGCTCGACCGGCGATACCGCAGCGAGAACCGGCGGCACCACGGGATCGTCATTCTCAACCCGCGCCGGTTTCCGCACGGCCCCATCTCGATCGGTCCGTTGGTTACGTCGCTTGACCGGTTGATCGCCGCCGGACCACCGTACGAGAGCTTCATCCATTGGCTCCAATGACCGGCGCCGGGGTTGCCAGGGACTCGGTCTCCCTGCCTAATCCCCGGGAATCCACCGCAAAAACCGAGGATCTGAGAGGAGGTGTCTCGATACCGGTTCAAACCCGGGCGCCCCGATTGAAACCTCACGATCTACAGGGCTTTTACGGCGGACGGTTCGCTCGAGCCTCGAGCCTCATGGATAGTAGATATAGGGTCGGGACGTCGGGATCCCTCCGATTTCTCAGAAGAAATGCCTGCAGTTCCCGAGGTGGCGCCGAACCAGTCCGGAGTCAACCGCTCTGACCCGGAGAAATCCGGGAAGCTGGCAGACATGCCGGTAAGCGCGGGTTTCGCAGGTTTGAGCTGAGGGGGCTGTGTAGTCTCCCTGCCGAATCCCTGGTTAAACCCGAGGGCAGGGTCTACACCCTGCGGCACCACGCGCGACCGGTGCTCCTCAACCTCGGCGAGCCTGACGGCTTGGACATCGCTCCATGGCCCGACCGCGTGCAACTGATCGACGGTGACTCCGCCTTGAGGTGGGAGTTACGTCTACTCGGGGCGGTCACAGCTCCCACCGCATGCTGATTCGCCGCGACAGACATGTCGCCTGGGTGGGAGAAGGCACAGACCGGGGGCTCGCTGACGCGCTAACCACCTGGTACGGGCGGCCTGCGCGATGGGATCGAGACGCGAAGCCATACGCACCGCCCGGCGTCCTGGGGCAGCGAGGTAGTAGACCTTGACGATGGCTGGGTTCCCGGACGAATGCGCGGACGTCTCGTGTTTCACCGGCGGCGATTCTCGGGCGCCAATCGTGGAGAGCGCCTCACTCGGGCTCCGCAACACGCCAGCCAGACTGAACGCCAGTCGGAACGCTCGAGGAGGAGTTCGTGATGCCAAGCGTTCCAGCTGATCCCGCTGTTCTCCATCCGATGCCTGATCAGCCGCGGGTGGTGCTGCTCAAGCCGCTGATCACCTCTCCGCTGATCCAGGTGGGGGACTTCACCTACTACGACGATCCGGACGACCCCACCGCGTTCGAGACCCGCAACGTGCTGTACCACTACGGGCCGGAGAAGCTCGTGATCGGGAAGTTCTGTGCGCTGGGCGAGGGTGTCCGATTCATCATGAACGGCGCCAATCACCGCATTGACGGTCCCTCAACATTCCCGTTCCCGATCATGGGCGGCTCCTGGGTCGAGCACTTCGACCTCATCACCGGACTGCCCGGGCGGGGTGACACTGTGGTGGGCAACGACGTGTGGTTCGGGTACCGCACCACGGTGATGCCCGGCGTCCGGATCGGCAACGGAGCGATCATCGCCACCGGCGCCGTCGTCGTCGACGACATCCCCGACTACGCCATCGCCGGCGGCAACCCCGCCAGAGTCATCCGGCGCCGCTACAACGAGGAAGAGATCAGCCGCCTGCTGGCCCTCGCCTGGTGGGACTGGCCTGTCCAGCACATCACCGAACACCTCCGCACGATCATGTCGGGCAGCATCGACGACCTCGAGGCCGCCGTCCCCAACCACGGGTAGCGGAAAGCAAGGCCGCGCCGTGCGCATTAGCTTGCGTGCAGCGTGCGGGCCGCTCATACACGCCGCCGACCGACCGTAGGTCTTCGACGCCGATGGTCCGGTCGACCAGGCGCGCTGGCTGTCTGCCGGGCTACCGTCAAGCAATCGGAAGGAGCATGCAGATGCCGCTAGTCACGATCGATCTGCTCGGGGGCCGCTCATCGCAGGAGCTCGACACGATCTCAGACGTGACCCACCAGGCGATGGTCGAGCTGCTCGACGTCCCCCAGCGCGACCGCTTTCAGATCATTACAGAGCACTCCGCGCAGAGCCTGCGCTTTGACCGCCACTACCTCGACGTCGATCGCGACGAGGGTTTCGTCCTTGTGCGCATAACCCTCGCACAAGGGCGCACAACCGACGCCAAGCGCGCGTTCTACCGGCGCCTTGCCGGACTGCTTGTCGATCGCGTCGGGATCCGCCCCGAGAACCTGACCGTCACGATGACGGAGAACCAACGCGAGGACTGGTCTTTCGGACACGGCCAGGCCAGCTACCTCGAGCTCCCGCGTGAAGCATGGCGGTAGGCCGGAACCCGCGCCGATCTCGGCCGAGCAGATCAAGCCCCCAGTGGCTGTCGGCGACGGGCCGCGTCGGTCGAGCGCTCCTCAGCAAGACTTTGCATGACGTCCTCGATCGCGGCGACCACGGTGTCGGGGGCCTTCCTAAGGATCTGCGTGTGCTTGTGGGGCGTAGTTGCGAATATGGACACGCGCTTGTTGTTCTCCACCGCGTCGGCGACAGCCGCGCGCACCGTGCGCATCTCGTCCTCGGTGGCGCCCGAGTGGGCTCCGGTGCCAACCACGAACACCGTCGGGCGTTGTAGCGCCGCGAAGTCGGGTCCGAGTTCGCCGTTGACGGCGTCCATCTCGATCACGACGTCCGCGGACTCGGCGGGAGACATCCGGGCCGAGCGGCCGAGCGCGGCGAGGATCCGCATGATCCACCCCAACCGGCGGAACTGGGTGCGGACCTTCTGCTTTCCGGCCTCGTCGAACATGGTGATCGGGTAGGCACCGTCGATCAGCACCAGCCCGCCGACCCGCCCAGTGTGCTGAGCCGCGTATCGCACCGCGATCGTGGCGCCTTGAGACCACCCGACGAGGATCGGGCGTTCGATGCCGGTCGCGTCGATGACCCGTCCGACGTCGTCGAGAGCTGCCTGTATCGAGTAGTCGGCCGATCTTCCTGACTTCCCGCGCGCCCGCGCGTCGAACCGCACCGTGCGGTATTTCCCGTCGAGACGGCGGATGACGCGGCTCCAGTTCTGCACGGTCCCGAACCCGCCGCTGAGGAACAGCATGGCAGGCGTGCCGCCGGGGCCGTCGACGGCATAGAGCCGAGTGTCTGCGGCAGGAATCATGAGTTCTCGTGACATCGCGGTCGAGCCTTTCGGATTGGCCTGAGCTCGCGCTGCGTCCGGCTCTCCCGCCGCCAGATCGACGCCCTGATGAGCAGCCTGCTGATCCCGGTCATCCTGATGGTGATCTTCGTAGAGCTGTTCGGCGGCGCAATCCACACCGGTGGCAAGTACGTGACGTACGTGGTGCCCGGCGTCCTCATTCTGTGCTGCGGGTTCGGGTCGGCGCTGACCGCTGTGAGCGTCTGCCAGGACATGAGCGGCGGCATCGTCGATCGTCTCCGCGCCATGAACGTCCGCGGAGCAGCCCTGCTTTGGCGGGTTCGGTAGTCGACGTTCGGCATGTCATCAGGCCTTCTCCGTCCGCAAGCCACCCGTTCGAGGCGCCTCAGCTCGATTCAGGGGCGTGCCGGTGGTGCGCTGGGCGTTGGCTCGATCGCGGCGAGTTCGGACCCAAGCCGTGAACGTCTCGGGGGGCCGGGTTGACGGGCACGAGCGCATGCTCGTGAACTTCTTTTACGCGCACAACGTCGGGCATGCGGTCGAGGCGCTGCACTACTGCCTCGGGCACTATCTGGCTGACCCGTCGCGTGAGATCTGCGTCGCGCTGAACGCGGCGACGCCGGTCGAGATCGCCGGCTTCTGCCCGTTCGTATCGCAGACGTTCGCCGTCGACCATCCGCTGCTGGACCCGTGCCCGGATTCGGCGGCGCGACAGTCCGGCATCCCTCGTAGGTGGGACTGGGTGCTCGATGACGTCCGCCGGCGACAGGCCGCGCAGCCCGCGACGTTCCCGGGTCTCCGCGACTACTACGCGACGAGCGACCGCCGATTGACTGCGTCCATCGGGCGGACGGTCGTCACGTCGAATCCGCCCGGTTACGTGCGCGATAAGCGCGATCAGCGCGACGGCGTAGGTGATCCCGGCGACGGCCAGGAGCGCTGTGTAAGGGCTCGTGCTCTCTCCGCGTGTGAGCGTGAAGGCGATACACCCGGTGAGCGCGATGACGAGCACGGTGCCGGCGATCGACATCGTGCCAGTGTTGATGATCGCCTCGCGTTCGTCGCCGACGTGTCTGCGTCCACGACGGGCGGCCTCGAAGCGTCCGGCGATCGCCGACAGCGCGCCGACGGCCGCGAGAACAGCGAACCACGCCATGCCGCTCAGGAGGTGCCCGGTCGTCGTCGTAGCGACGAGGATGACACCGCCGAGCGCGACGGGGGCGAGCGGAACGAGCCACCGCGGGCGCCACTGATCCGTGACGTCGGCGCGCGCTGCGTGCCTTTTCGAATTCGGTCGTCTCATTGAACGTGCGACGGTTCGGGTCAGGCGATGAGCAGCGCCGCGACGATCAGCATGACGGCGGCGGTGGCCCAGTGGACCCCGAAAGCGATTGCCTTCGGCCCGCCGCTACGCAGGACGATCGTCCCGTCGGCGATGGGGATCAGAGCGATGGCGAGCATCAGCAGGCCGAGCAACCGGGGTGCTCCCTTGATGAGGAGGATCGCGATGACGATCGCCATGGCGATGTCTCGGGTCGCCTTGACCGCGAGCCAAGCGGATCCCTGGGTGGTATCAGCAAGCTCGCCAGGGATGCCGAATCCGGCGGCGGCTGGTCGGGGATCGAGGAGGTATCGGGCGCCCATCAGGGTGATGGCAACGGCGATCACCCCTGACAGTGTGGATCCGAGGGTGGTGAGCATTGGCGTTCCTTACGTTCTGGTGACTGGGTTTCGCGCGCCGGGGTGTCCGCGGCAGCGCGGTCAGGCAGTGGCGGACCGGCTCGTTGGCGCCTGTCTTGCGTCCGACGCGAGCCACTCGGTCTCCATCGTGGACGCCGTGTGGATCGCGGTCAGGTGTAGCTGGTCGTCGCCGGTGCTCGTGAAGCGGTGAGCGGCGCCTGCGGGGGCGATGAGGACATCCCCCGCGTGCGCAGTGAGGTGCGAATCGCCGACCTGGAAAGCTGCTTGTCCGGTATCGATCACAAAGATCTCCGTGTAGGGATGGCGGTGAAGCTCCGGTCCCGATCCCGGGGGGACGTGAACTAGGAAGAGAGAGATCGGCAGGTCGCCATGGTCGGCGCCGACGAAGGAACGGCCGTCGGGGACCCCCGGGAGTTCGCTGGGCCTGATGAGCATGGTGATGAGTCCTCCTGTGGTTCTGGGTTGGTGATCTGCGCGGCCTAGGTGCTCTTACGCATCGACCAGGCGACAGTCTTCGTGACGGACGCCCAGATGTCCAACAGATAGTTGCGTTATGAGTAATCGATACGATCAATGAATGGAACTGCGCCAGTTGACCCACTTCCTGGCCGTGGCCGAAGCCAACCACTTCACGCGAGCCGCGAAGCGGGTGCATCTGACGCAATCGAGCCTGTCGAGTTCGATCCGTGCCCTCGAACGAGAGTTGGGCACCGACCTGTTCGTCCGTAGCACACGCCGGGTCGAGCTGACGGCGGCCGGTCGCGCGCTGCTACCAGCTGCCCGGCGCGCCGTCTCAGCGGCCGAGGGCGGCCTTGACGCCGTTGCGGGGGTCCGCGGGCTGGTGCGCGGGCAACTGGCGATCGGCGTTATCCAGACGCAGACGGTCGGGCCCGTCAACGTCCCAGCCCTACTGGCCCGCTATCACCGCAGGCATCCTGCCGTCACCCTGCGGTTGCACCACGCCGGCGTCGCCTCGCTCGTTCATCAGACCGCTGATGGGGAGCTCGAGCTGGCGATCGTAGACCTACCCCTCGGACCGCAAGCCAGCCGAGTGAAGGCCCGACCGATCGGCACAGAATCGCTGCTGCTCGGCGTCGCGGAAGACGACCCGCTGGCGAGTCGTCACCGTGTGCGCTTAGTCGACCTGGCCGACCGTGACTTCGTCGAGTACCGCCCGGACTCCTCGTTGCGCGCCAGCATCGACCAGGCGTGCCACGCCGCAGGACTACAGCGGCGGGTCGTGTGCGAGGCCGACACGATCGCGGACCTCGTCGAGCTTGTCGCGCTCGGTCTCGGCGTGTCGCTACTGCCGCCAGCCGCGATCCGGATGGCCGGCGGCCGAGCGATCGGACTCGCCACCCAGCCATCGATAGCACGCGATCTGATGCTCGTCACGCCGGTTGAACGCGAACCGTCGCCAGCTGGCAGCGCGTTCCTCGAGCTGCTCGATTGCGCACTTCAGAGCAACACCTGAGCTGCAACGCTCGGTCCGCCGAGCTTTGGACGTCGCGCACGCACCTGATTGCGTCGCGCCATCACCCCACGACCCACGACGCTGCCAAATGCGGCCGGCTTTGTGCTCGCTCACAACGTCGGTCTCGACCGCGTGAGACCGACGCGTGCCCGGTTCCCCGGCACGATCGGCACGTCAACCCCATCGAGTGCGACCCTTCGCCGAAGGACTTGCGCAGCTGATGTACCTCGACCGCCGCGGTCGCTGACATTGCGGGCTCCTTTCTGCGGTGTTCCGCGTCTTTAGGCAGCGGCCGCGTCCGGCTGGTCGAAGGCCGCCTGGCCAGGCTGGTTGATGTCGGCGGTGGCCAGTGCGCGAGCGGAGGATCCTTCGATGTGGACGTGGGGGAGCCGAGCCTCGACCTTCCTCGGGAGCCTCCAGGTGACTGAGCCGAGGAGCTCGAGGACGGCGGGTAGCAGCACGCAGCGGACGAGGATGGCGTCGAGCAGCACCGCGGCGGCAAGTCCGAAGCCGAACTCCTTGATCGTCCGCTGGTTGCCGAACATGAACGACAGGAACACGCAGATCATGATCGCCGCGGCTGCGGTGATCACGCGACCGGTGAACGCGATCCCGTCCGCCACCGCCATGGAGGCGTCGCGTTGGTGCAACCACTCCTCGCGCACGCGCGACACGAGAAACACCTCGTAGTCCATCGACAGACCGAACACGACGGCGAATATCAGCACCGGTATCCACGGCTTGACCGGGCCCTTCTCGACGCCGATGTAGCTCCCGAGCCATCCCCACTGGAACACGGCCACGGTGACGCCGAGCGCTGCGCCGATGCTGAGGAGGTTCATCAGCGCCGCCTGGATCCGGATCACAAGCGACCGGAAGATCACGAATAGCAGTAGCGCCGAGAGGGTGACCACGATCCCGATGAACAGTGGGAGCTTGCTCGAGAGCACGTGTGCGAAGTCGACCGCGCTGGCTGTGAACCCCGCGACGAGCACTCGCGTTCGCGTGCTGCGCTCGAGGGGCGGCAGCACTTGGTGGCGCAGCCGGTTGACCAGGCTGGTCGTGGCGGCCGCTTGCGGCGCCGAGCGGGGATACGCCTCGATGACCGCGACCGTGCCCGAGGGCGCGATCCGTGGCGGCGTGACCGCTACCACGTCGGGCGCATGGCTGAGCGCGGCGCGCAGGGCGCTCAGCGCCGCGGCCCGGTCTCGATTCGGGAGCTCGGCGACGATCGAGAGCGGCCCGTCGAATCCGGGGCCGAAGCCCTTCGCCAGCAGATCGAACGCTTGCCGGGTGCTGGTGTTGGTGGGGTCGTTCCCGGCATCGCTGGGGTTCAGACGCAGCGCGAACACGGGCAAGAGCAACGCGACCATCACCGCCAGGGCAACGATCGCCAGCGGCCACGGTCGCGCCTGGATGGTCTCGCTCCACTGCCGCCAGCGCGAGTGTCCGGCGATCGTCACCTTGTCGCCTCGGGCCCAGCTCGGCGCGGCGGCGCGCTCTGCCAGCAGGTTGCGCCGCCGGGGGCGAGAGGGGCGCACGACCCGGTGGCCGAACTGCGAGAGCATCGCCGGGAGCACCGTCAACGTCGCGGCGAGGGTCAGTAGTACGGCGAGCACCGAGGCGATCGCTAGGCAATACATGAAGTCCACGCCGGTCGCGAACATCCCCAGGAGCGCGATCATCACGGTGCCGCCGGCGAGCAGGATCGCCCGTCCGGAGGTGTTCATCGCCTCTATCACCGACTGCTCCACATCCTCCAACCTGAGGTAGTTCTCGCGGAACCGGGTGACGATGAACAGCGCGTAATCGATCCCCACGCCCAGCCCGATCATCAGCGCCAGCTCGGGGGCCACGTTCGACATGCTCATCACGCGGGTGCCAAGGCCAATCAGCGCGGTGGCGCTGGTCAGGCCCAGGCCGGCGGTGATCAGCGGCATCCCGGCGGCCAGGAGCGAACCGAACGTGATCAGGAGGATGATCAGCGCGGCGATCACCCCGATCTCGGTCGCCGGACCGATGCTGAATCCCTCCGCGGTCGCGATCACCTGGCCGCCCGCGGCGATCCTCAGCCCGGGCACATGCACCGCCCGGATCTGGTCGAGCACCGGCTCTCCCGTGGCGTTCGGGACGAGGTTGGGCGGCTTGTCGTAGTTGACCGTGGCGAACGCGGTCTTGCGATCGCCAGAGACCTCGACCGAGCCTGCCGCCTCGTACGGGCTGATCACGTTGATCACGTGCGGGTCCGCGCTCACCCGTGCCAGCAGGTGGCTCATCGCCGCCCGCACGCGCCGTGCGTCAACTGTCCCATGATCGACACGGAAAACGACCGTGTCGATGTCCCCGCTCTGGGCCGGGAACTCTTGCTTGAGGAGATCCAAAGCGCGCTGCGACTCTGTGCCCGGAAGGCTGAAGTTCGTGGCGTAGTGTCGCCCGACGGCCCCGGCGACGATTGTCGTGAGGATCGCGATCGCGATCCAGGCCGCGAACACGCCCCGGCGATGCGCGACACACCAACGCACCAGGCGCAGCATCAGGCCGCGTCGCGGCGGCATGTTCATCGACGTGGACACCATTCGCGCGGCTGGGCGCTTTGTTGAGTTCATGTACGTCCTCATTTGGTGAATCTCCCGGTCTGCGACTCAGGCCGCGAGCGCCATGCGATCGATTTGCTCGGCGTAGGCGTCCGCGGCACACTCCTCGCGGTCGAGTGCGGCCTGGAAAGCGGCGAACGCCACCCCGCGATCGGCACTGCCCGCATTGGCGAACCGCTCATAGGTCGCGCTGACCTCCTCGCATCTTGTGCGCCAATCGCAGTACCGCTCGATCAGCTCGTCCGTCAGCTTGGGACGCTCGTCGACGATCATGATTTGCGTTCCTCTCTGGTAACTCCGGGTGTGGATTGCTCGGTGGTGAGATGACGATCCCGCGGCGACGAGTAGGTGGCGTCGGTGAGGTCGCCGGTCAAGGCATTGCGTAGGCCCGGCCGGCCATGCGCTCCAGGAGCGCGGTTACGTGGCCGTATCGGCGGGCGCCGGCGGCGATCGCTCGAGCTGTTCATTGAAGTCGGCAGAGCCGGCGGCTTCGAGCTCCTCGATCGCGGCGGCCCCGTCATAGCTGTCATCGACGGACATCTGGGAGCGGGGATCGCTTGAGCGCGATGCCCATGCCGTTGATCGTGTTCAGCAGCGCGGACAGGGGTCGGAGCAGCAGGGTCGCGCGCGCTACATGTCCGCATTGGTCATGGGACTCGAGCAGGACGCCGGTCATCGGGCGGTTGTTGTAAGAGGCGGTGAGGAGCGTGACGACCTCCTCGCCGGCGACGAACTCGCGCTCGCCGTCGATCTCGTCCAGGACGCTGCCGATCGTCAAGAGGATGTGCGCGACGTTCGCCCTGCCTAGATAGGTACGGACGGGACTGTGGAAGATGACCTCGTCACCGAGTGCCCCCTCGAGTTGGCGGGCGGAATCGTGTTTCAGTAGGGGCAGCAGTTTCGTATGCATGACGCTCCAATCAGGTGAGGTGCATTGCGGTGGGCCGAGCCGATTCAGGCGGCTCTTTGCCGCGCATTCAGTCGCGATGGCTCGGCGGGAGCAGCGGGAAGCGCCACGGGATCGGGCGCGAGGATTTGCTGAGGTGGGCCGGTGATCAGCCGCGCGCCACGTCCACGGGTGATGAAGCTGAAGATCCAGCGGGTGAGGACGAGCAGCCGGTTCTCGAACCCGATCAGATACCAGAGGTGCACGATCAGCCAGGTGATCCAGGCCGCGAGGCCGCTGACGCGTACCCCGTTGATGTCAGCGACGGCGCTCGCGCGCCCGATCGTGGCGAGGTTGCCCTTGTCGCGGTAGTGGAACGGCCGGGCGGGACGGCCGCGCAGGCGGTCGCGCACGACGCGGGCGGCGTGGCGGCCTTCCTGCATCGCGACCGGCGCCAGTCCGGGCAACCCGATGGACTGGCCGTCGGGCCGGCGGACGCGGATCATGTCCCCTATCGCAAGCACCTCGGGATGACCCGCTAGCGAGAGGTCCTCCAGGACCTCGACTCGTCCCGCCCGGTCCCGTTCGAGCCCGGCGCGCTTGGCGAGTACGCCGGCGAGACCCGACGCGACGACGCCGGCGGCCCAGACCACGGTGCGTGCGGGAATCCGCTCTAGTGACCCGTCCGGACGCCGCAGGGTGACCGATTCGGCGTCGACGTTGACAACCATGTTTCGGAGTCGGGCCCTCACGCCCAGGCGTTCGAGCGAGCGCAGCGCCTTCGCGGAGAGGCGGGATTGAAACTCGCTCAGGATCCGCTCGCCAGCTTCGACGAGCAGGACCTGCGGCTCGCTCGCGCCAAACGCGCGGAACTCGTCACGTACGTCGTGCACGATCTCGGCGATCTGACCGGCCATCTCGACACCGGTGGGGCCAGCTCCGACGACCACGAAGGTCAGCCACGACCGGCGCCGTTCGGCGTCGGACTCGAGCTCGGCGGCCTCGAACGCCTCGAGGATGCTGCGCCGGATTGCAAGCGCGCCCTCGATCGTTTTGAGGTTCGGGGCATGCGTTCGCCACCCGTCGTGGTGGAAGTAGTTGTATCGGGCGCCCGCGGAGACGATCAGCATGTCGTAGGACAGCGACTCGGGTGCGCGGTCATTCGCGACTAACTTCAGCCGGACCCGCCGCGCCGCGAGGTCGATATCGGTGACCTCCGCGAGGACTACTCGTACGTTCGGGTGGCGGCGGAAGATGCGTCGCAGCGGGTAGGAGATCTCTGCGGGCGACAGCGCACCGGTCGCGACCTGGTAGGCCAGGGGTTGAAAGAAGTGGAAGTTCCGCCGGTCGACAAGCACGACCTCGACCGGCAGCCGGGCCAGTTTCAAGGCCGCCTGAAGGCCGCCGAAGCCGCCTCCGACAACCACCACGCGAGGGCGCGCCGGCGCGCACCGATCGCTCGGCCGAGGGACCCGGTTGTGGCGCGTGAACAGAGCCGCGCTCACCATGGCGCCGAGGGCGAAGATCGCGGCCGCGCAAGCGAACCCGACCGCGTACCCGTGGACGGCCGCGTGCCCGACCGGGTCGGGCACATGGTGTGCGCCGGCGAGGTAGTGCGTGGCCGCGCTCACCGCGATGGTCGAGAGCAGGGCCGTGCCGAGCGAGCCCCCGATCTGCTGGGAAGCGTTCACCGTGGCCGACGCGACGCCGGCGTCGTCAGCCGCAACGCCGAGCGTGGCGCTGCTGATCGAGATCGAGATAACGAGTCCGAGCCCGACCCCGAGCACGACCAACGCGGGGAGAATGTCGACCGCGTATGACGACGCCACCCCGATCCGGGTCAGGCCGAGCATTCCCAGAGCGCCCAGGGTCATCCCGACGACGACGAGCGGGCGCGGGCCGAAGCGCACGTGGAGCCTGGTCAGCCCGAGGACTGCGGAGCTCATGATCGCCAGGGTCATCGGTAGGAACGCGATCCCGGTGGTGATCGGCGAGAGGCCGCGGGTCTGCTGCAGGTAGTAGGTCAGGAACAGGAACACAGCGAAGATCGCCCCTATCGAGATGGCAATCGACAGAAACGACGCGCCCCGATTGCGGTCCGCGACGACGCGCAGCGGCAGAAGCGGGCTGGCCGCCCGCGTCTCCCGCACGACGAACAGAGCTAGCAGCACGACGCCGCCACCGAGCATCCCGACCGTCAGGTGGTTGCCCCAGCTCGTGCTCTGCGCGTGCGAGAAACCGAACACGAGCGCGAACAGGCCCACGGAAACGGCGAGCGCACCCGGAAGGTCCAGGCCCGGACGTTTCCGCGGCCGCGACTTGGGCACCAATCGGAGCGCGCCCACGACCGCGAGCATCGCGAACACGAGATTGACGTACATGCAGTAGCGCCAGCCCAGCGCCTGCGTGAGCACACCGCCGAGGAGCAGGCCGATCGACGCGCCGCTGCCCGCGATTGCGGCGAACGCGCCAAACGCCTTGGCGCGCTCACGTGGCTCGGTGAAGGTCGTCGATAGCAGCGACAGGGCCGACGGTGCCAGCAGCGCGCCGAACCCGCCCTGGACAGCGCGGGCCGCGATCAGCATTCCGAACGACTGGGCGGCGCCGCCGACAGCGGACGCAATCGCGAACCCGGACAGACCCGCGATCAAGGTCAGCTTGCGTCCGAACCAGTCGCTGAGGCGGCCGCCAAGCAGCAGCAGGCTGCCAAACGCGAGCGCGTACGCGGTCACGACCCACTGGCGGTTGGGGTTGCTGAACCGAAGGGCGTGCTGGGCCGAGGGCAGCGCGATGTTCACCACCGTCGCGTCGAGCACGATCATCAGCTGAGCGGTGCCGAGAACCGCGAGAATCATCCAGCGGCGCGTGGGGCTGAGATTGGAAGATGTCATTGATAGCCCTCCGATCAGAGAACCGGACGTGGGTTATCGGTGCAGCGAGTGGTGAGGTCGGCGACTGCGGTGTCAAGTGCCCGGCGACCGAGTCGGCGTCGGCGACTGGCGCTTTCGCCTCGTTGCGCTGTCGCGCCGAGCTGGTCAGCACGGACGCGCACCAACTCCACAAGTGGGGCCCTCTTGTGAAACGGATCCGCGACGATCGCCGAGCTGCGCACCGACAACGCTACCTGCGGCTCACCGCCGACCTCCGCGATGAGAACCGGTGGCGCTAGAATCGCTGTGCTGTCGAGCGCAGCCTCATCATCGGCGCCTGCATAGCGGATCGTGACCGGAGGGCCGGCGGTCGGCCCTTGTTCGGGCCATGAGTGGGTCGAGCCGCGTAGTCGGCCGAGGGCGCGGGCGAGCGCGGCTGCGGGCCACGCTCGCCGCTCTGGTGGGTGAGCCACGAGGCGCCGGAGGTCGGCTTGACGGAGTAGCTCTTCGATGTGGGCGTTCGCGAGTTGATGGTGCAGGTGGGCGTTCATGGCGGCGGTGTGGTTGCGGGTTGTCAGGTGATCGGTCGCCGACCACGCTAAGCCGCCGTGCCCTGGATGTGAAAGACCCGTTTGTGCTCTCTTCAGCGCAGACGGGTATCACCGCGTTTGCATGAGCTGGAGGTCGACCGCGACGAGCCGCTGTGGCGAGGCGCAACCATGCGCCCGCACAGCCGTCCGTCATGCCGGGGCGAGCGGGGCTAGCATCCCTGCGGTGGCCGATCTTCGTCGGTTGCAGTACTTCGTTGCGGTCGCGCGCGAGCGGAATTTCACTCGCGCCGCTGATCGGCTGCACATAGCGCAGCCCGCGCTTAGCCGCCAGGTGAGGTTGCTCGAGCAGGAGCTCGGAGTCGAGCTGCTGCACCGGACCACGCACGAGTTCGAGCTGACCGAGGCAGGCGAATTCCTGCTCGAGCGCGGGCCGGCGCTGCTCAGCGCCGCTGAGGAGCTGTGGCGAAGCGTCCGAACCTACGGGACGGGCGAGCGCGGGCACCTGCTGGTGGCGTACGGCGCGAGTGCGAGCTATGAGACCGCGCCGCGCCTGCTCCGGATCCTGGCGGAGAGCCATCCCGGGATCGCGATCACGACAGCGGTTAAGTCGGTTCCCGAGATCGTCACGGGCGTGAACGACGGCTCGATCGATCTGGGGCTTGTCCGCTGCCTTCCGCCGCCCTTGGGGATGGAGGCACGGACGATCCGCCGCGAGCGCCAAGGCCTTGTGTTGCGCCGCGATCATCGGCTTGCCTCCTGCCCTGCCGTGAGCCCTGCCGAACTTGCTGATGAGACGCTGCTGCTGCATCCGCGCGAAGCGAATCCGGGTCACTACGACGCCGTGCTCGGGCTGTGCCACGAGCAGGAATTTGAGCCGCGCGTGCTGCTGCGAACCCTGAGTTTCGACCTGACCTACGGCCCGATCGTGGAGGCGGAGGCCGTGACGATCATCGGCGAGTCGTCAGGGCTCGAGCTGCCCGAGGAGCTCTGCTGGCTCCCCCTTTCTCCACCGGTGAGCTTCGAGGTGAGCCTGCTCGCCCGCCGCCACAACCGCTCTCCGGTCGTGGACCGAATGCTCGACGCGGCAGCCGTGATCGCAGACGAACTCGGCTGGCTTTAGCGCCTCGTATAGCGGGGGCGAGCGCGTCATACCGGCGCGTGCTCAAGAGATGCCAGGAAGGTCTTTCACATCCGCGGCGCCGCGACCTACCGTGGCGGCAGATGAACCGACCTCGCGACGCTCGTACGCCTGGTGGCGAGCGGTCGCTTGCACCCGGAGATCGGAGTCATCGCAGACTGGACGCAAGCAGCGTCGGTGCTGGAGGACCTCCGCGAGCGACGGATCCGCGGCAACGCGGTGCTGCGCATCGATCACGACAACCGCCTCACCAACAACCAGACAAGGAGATCTGAAATGACACAGGCAACCGACAGCAAGGCAGTGGCCCGGCAGTACGTCACAGCCGTCCAGGCCGGGAACGAGCAGGCAATCCGCGACCTCTTCGCGCAAGAGGCGACGTGGACGCTGGCCGGGGAATTGCCGATCTCCGGTGTGTGGCAAGGGCGCGAAGCGATCCTTCATGAGTTCCTCGCGACTGCCATGTCCCACTACCAAGCGGGCTCCATCAGCCTCGAGATCACCGGAATGATCGCGGAGGGCGAGCAGGTCGTGCTGCAGTGGACAAGCCGAGCACGAACACGCGATGGCCGGCCGTACGAGAACGGCTGCATCGCCGTGTTCACGATCAGGGAGGGAAAGATCCAAGCCGTGCGCGAGTACATGGACACGCTGTACGCCCACAACGTCGCATTCTCGAACGACGTCACCCCGCTTCGCGCTGTCCGAGGAGGACTGTGACCATGCGCATCTTTGTCGCCGGGGCAAGCGGCGTGATCGGCGTCCGGCTGCTACCGCTCCGAGGTCGCCGGAATGACTCGTTCGCCCGAAAAGATCGCAGAACTGCAGGCGCGCGGCGCGGAACCCGTCCTCTGTGACGTAGGCGACGCCGATGCGTTGCCCGCCGCCGTCGTTCGGTTCTCACCCGACGCGCCACCGTTCACATCAGCGACGCAGCCCGCGCGCTTCTCTCGGCGTTCGCCCTGCCGAGCGGCATCTACAACGTCTGCCGCGGCGGCGAACGCGTGTCCAACCGACGCCTTGCGCGCGCTGCGGACTGGCACCCAGAGCATTAGCGACCAAAAACCGCCGCTCGATTCCGCATTCAAACTGAGAAGTCCCCTGGAGGTTGGATGATGATCGAACTTGAGTACGAGATGACTTACGCGGAGACGATCGAAGGGCCGCTCGGTCCGACGACCGGCTCGCCGCTCGGCGAGCGGCTGTGCTGGCAGGTCGCGACCGCGACTCTACGGGGCCCGCGGATAAACGCCACCCTGGCAATGCCAGGCACCGACTGGATCCGGCTCGGCGGCGACGGCATCCGCCGCCAGGACCTGCGCGCACAACTGCTGACCAGCGACGACGTGCTGCTCCTGTTTCGCTACGACCTCGCGCTGATCCGCTCAAGCGAGCGCTTCCTCGCCGCCCTCGCCTCCGGCGAGTCCACCACGTTCCAGGACCAATACATGCGAATCGCGCCGGAGTTCGAGGTCGCCGCCGGGCGGTACGCGTGGCTTGCCGAGAGCCTATTTCTCGGGCGCGGCCGGCTCAGCGGCTCTAAGGCGATCGCCTACGAGATCTACCGCGTTCTATGACGGCGGCGAGAACCGAGCCGCGACCCGGTAACGAGATTTGCAGAATCGCGCCGCCGCCGGTCGGGCCGGCATGTGGGATCGGGCGACCTGCCATCGCGTTGGGGCACGACTTTGCGACGGGTGCCAACAGACGCGCGTTGCGCGGTTAGGCGGGCGGTCGTCTCGCCGGCCGGGCTTGACGTCACCATCGAACCCGGTCATGGCGACGAGCAGGTGCTTCGACCCGACGCACGGCCGTACGCGACGTCCAGGTGGGCGATGAGGTCTACGCTCGTCCCCGCGACCTGCGGATCGGGACCTTCGCGCAGTACATCGCCATCGACCAGCACGACGTCGCCCGCAAGCCAGCCTCGCTCACCCTGCACGAGGCGGCCGCGGTGCCGCTCGTGTCACTAGCCGCCTGGCAGGCCCTCGTTGACCGCGCCCACACGCAACCCGGCCAGAAGGTCCTCGTCCACGCCGGCGCCGGCGGCCTGGGATCGACCGTCATCCAGCTCGCCAAACACCTCGGCGCCACGGTGGCGACAACCGCGAGCGGAAAGAACGCGAAGCTGGTACGCAGCCTCGGCGCCGACGTCGTCGCGGATTACACCAAGGAGGACTTCGCCGAGGTCCTCTCCGGCTACGACGTCGTGCTGGACTCACGAGGGGGCGAGAACCTCGAGAAATCCCTCACCGTCCTCAAACCAGGCGGACAAGCTATAAGCGTGACCGGCCCGCCCGACCCCGAGTTCGCGAAACAGCTCGGAGCGCAAAGTTCATCGGCGTCGTGATGGGGCTGCTGAGCCGCAGGGTCCGCAAGCCGGCGAGGCAGCTAGGCGTGAGCTACTCGTTTCTGTTCATGCAGGCCAACGGCCGGCAGCTGCATCGACGTTGACTTGCGGACCTCGAGCGCGGCTTCCTTCAAGGGACCGCATGATTGTGTGCGCGGTCAATCGTGATGCGTGGGTGCACGCGCCGCGATCGGCCGTTGGTTCGTACCGTCGCGTGCACGTCGCACCCGGTGAATGCCAGGCCGACAGGATGCCGAGATTCGCGGACGCGCCAGGCCGAGACGTTCTTTGGGCTCGACTAGACTCGCCGAGCCTTGAGCGATCTAGGCAAACGAGGCGGAAAGGCATCTGTATGAATGGTTACGCAGTGGCATATGTCGACGAGATCGGGGAGATGGACGACGGCCGTGCGCCAATGCGCGCCGTGCGACACCACTTCGGCATCACGTCGTTCGGTGTGAACGCTTGGACCGCCCGTGAGGCGGGAGCTCGGATCATCAACGAGCACGACGAGTCCGAGCCCGATTCCGACGAGGAGCTGTATCTCGTGCTACGCGGGCGAGCAGCCTTCGAGGTCGACGGTGAGCAGTTCGAAGCGCCCGCCGGGATGTTCGTCTTTGTACGGCCCGGCGTCAAACGCACGGCGTTCGGCGAGGAGCCCGGCACGACGATCATTGCGGTCGGTGGTGTTCCCGGAAAGGCGTACGAGCGTGGCGGCTGGGAGCTGTTTGCGCCACTGCGGCCACTCTACGAGGCGGGCAATTACGCCGAGGCGGCGGATCGAGGGCGCGAGCTGCTGGCAGGCGATCCACCGTACGCCGCCCTGTTCTACAACGTCGCCTGCTGCGAAAGCCTCGCCGGCCAGAAGGACGACGCGATCGCGCATCTTCGACGCGCAATCGAGCTCTCGGAGCGGTCGCGCTCGTTCCTGGAAGGCGATTCCGACTTCGATCCGATCCGCGAGGACCCGGCCTTCAAGGAACTGCTCGCGGGGTGAGGTTCCCGTATCCCCGGTCACGTTCGGTGTCAGCATCGGGTCGCATCGGCGGGCGGACTGACGGCGCGGCCGCCGGATCCGGCGGCGCCGACAACCGTGCATGCGTCGCGGCCGCATCCTGCACGACACATAGGACCGCCGCGTGGGTGACACCGTCGCTCGTGCAGGCAATCCGCCAGCACACAGTCGGCTCGCATCGGCCCGGACCGCCTACTGCCCCCGCGACTGACGCGAGGACCCGAGAGGTCCCGAGCGAGATGATTGCTGTGGACGACTTGCACAACTGATCGGCCGACCCCGCGGAGACCGCCGCCGCGCTTCCCCAAATCGTCCCCACCAGTTATGCGCTGCAGCACAGTGCGCCAGGTAGTGGGAGGAGGTTGGTTGGGATGACCTGATCCGACATAAGCTCGTTGTCGCCTACGGGTGTGAGTCCCGTCCGGGTAGCTGCCAGGAGGCCCGGTAGCAGGCTGGCGGCCTGGTCTGGAAACGGGCCGGGTCGAAGCCCAGCGTCGAAAGCCCTTTAGGGGGAGCAACCCAGCGGTCCGTAGCGTCAAGCGAAGCCTGCCGCGCCGTTAGAGCAACCGTCTTCGGGCGGAAGAGGGAGAGCCGAGCCGAGTGTGTCACGGCGAAGGCCACGGAAGGGGTGGAGAGCCTGGATCGCAGCCCCGATGGACTCCCCGGCGTAATGGGCTCGGAACGTTGGGATGGTGGCAACGGGAACCTGGGAGACCCTCCCCGGTCCGGTGGTCTGCGGAGAGCGCCGGAGCGTCCCCGTCTTATAACCGGTGATGAGCCGGGAAGTGGACGGGAGCCGGGTGGGAATCGGAGGCGGCCGTAGTACTGCTTGAGCCGACGGGACAACAAAACCCGCGGGGAGGGAAGGGCCGCTGCTTCGTTCATGCGTCACGTACAGGGAAGGGCCGGTGAGTGCCAGAAATGGCTAGGACCACCAAGCAGGATCCAGTCCGAGAACTACAGCGAACGCTCTACCGGGCGGCCAAAGCCGATCCCGGACGTAGGTTCCACGCGCTCTACGACAAAGTCCACCGCAGGGACGTCTTGGAGCGGGCGTGGGAGCTGGTGCGCGCCAATCACGGCGCGGCCGGCATCGACAAGCAATCGATCGCCGATGTCGAGGAGTACGGTGTTACCAGGCTCCTCGATCAGCTGGCCGCGGATCTGAAGGAAGGGAGGTGGCGGCCGCTCGCGGCGCGCCGGGTGTTCATACCGAAGCCCGGGCGCGATGAGTTGAGGCCGCTCTCGATTCCTGCTGTCCGCGACCGGATCGTGCAGGCAGCAGCGAAGCTCGTCATTGAGCCGATCTTCGAGGCTGACATGCTTGAGTGCTCGTTCGGGTTTCGGCCCCGGCGCTCGCAGCACGATGCGCTCCAGGTTCTCGTTGACGAGGCCTGGCGCGGCAAGCGATGGATTGTTGAGTCGGACGTCGCCAACTGTTTCGAGGCGATCCCGCACTCGCAGTTGATGTCGGCGATCGAGGAACGGATCGTCGATCGTGACGTCCTGAAGCTGCTGCGCGCGATGCTGCGCGCAGGAGTGATGCACGACGGCGCGGTCAAGCGTGACGTGGCCGGAACCCCGCAAGGGGGTGTGATCTCGCCGTGCCTGTGTAACGTCTATCTCCACCGGCTTGACCGGCAGTGGGCTGCGCGCGGGACCGGAGAGCTGGTGCGTTTCGCGGACGATATGGTCGTGATGTGCCGGACCCGGGGAGAGGCCGAACGCGCGCTTGTGGCGTTGCGCGAGATCCTCGCCGAACTCGGGCTCACGCTCAAGGACGCCAAGACGCGGATCGTGGAGTTGCGCGAAGGCGGGGAGGGGCTGGACTTTCTCGGCTTCCACCACCGCTGGGTGCGCGGGACCACGCCCGCTTCGAAGCATCTCTGCTTCCTCGCCCGCTGGCCCTCACATCAGGCGATGCAGCGTGCCCGCGGGCGGATCCATGAACTCACGGACCGCCGCAGGCTACGGCTACCAGTCGAGGAGGTCGTGCAGGACGTCAACCGCTTCCTGCGCGGCTGGGCGGGGTACTTCCGGTACGGAAACTCCGCTGTCGCCTTCGACAAGATCACGTTCCACGCGTTCGTGCGCCTGGCCAGTCTCATCGCCAAGCGTCACAAGCGCAGTGCCCGATATGGCTGGTGGGCGATCCACCAGTCCCCGGACCGGATGGGACTGATCGACCTCGCTGGAACCATCGTCGCGCCACGACCCAACCGACCATGGCGCAAGGGACGCTGAATGCCGGCGGTGAAGAACGTCGGAGAGCCGTGTGCGGGAGAACCGCATGCACGGTTCGAGGTGGCGGCGGGAGGAAACCAGGCCAGTCGGGCCAGCACGTGCCGCGCAGCCCAGGCGCCTCTCGCCGACCCTACTAACCGCTGTCAAGTCCCCGCAGAAATTGGGTGTCCACGACGTCAACGAAGGGGTGGTGTTGACATCCGCGCCGGTCGATATGTTCACCCTGTCGACGACGTCAATGACGTAGCTCAAGGAGCACAATCGCCCGTCGGGGGCCACTCTTCCCCTTTCCCCTGCCGCCTCACCACGTCTCGTCGCATACATGTCAACGACAGCAATCACCCGTGTTGGCTGGTCGTATACACGAACGGGGGGACTTAAGAGCACCCATGCGCTGCTTCCGATTATGCGCTGTGGCGGTCCTTGACCACGCGGTTTCCGCGTCCGCCCAACGAAACGCAGCACATAATCGACCGCTTCACGCGCGCTCGAGGACGCGCTCGTCTGAGACAGCGACGGGGCCCACGGGCGTCCAGCTGCTCGCCCACCGCGGCCTTCGCGAGCCTGACCCTGTAATCCGCGCGGTTTCGCAGGATGCGATCCAATCGCCACGATGGTCTGGCGGCAGCGCCGGCCACGCATATCGGCTATCCGACCCATTAGGCATCGCCAGGCGCGGTGGCGATTATGCGCTGTAGCTCGGCCCGTGATTTCGAGCTGAGCAGGGGAAAAGCGGCCACCGAGAGGCCGAGAGCGCATAACCGGACGGAGCCCATGGCACCAGCAGTGAACCCACGGCCGTCCGTAGCTTGTGCAGCTCCTGGCGGAGAAGCAGCCGGCCGCCGGGTAGCTGCCACCACAGGGGATTGTGTGATCGGCACAACCCGGCTTTGACGTCGGTCGCGACGCCGCGGGTTGCGAGCCGCGCCCTGGGAGCGCCTGCTGTCATCCGCGAGCAGCTGCCCACTGCCGGGGCCCGCCGTGCCTCCGATCCGCGCGATGCGGATCGCTCGGTCACTCGGCCCCGGTTCGCCTCGCGACGCGAAAGGAGGTGTCCGTATCGACGATTCGACGCACGCCCGCAAGATGCTCTGCCCTCGACCCCAACCGCTCAGACGGAGGCTTGCCGGGCGGCTTCGGCGGCGAGCTCGACGCGTGAGGAGACCTCGAGCTTGGTGAGCGCGTGCGAGAGGTGTGTCTGGACGGTGCGTCGCGAGATGAACAGCCGCTCGCCGATCTGCCGGTTTGTCAGCCCTTCGACGGTCAGTCGCACGACGTCGCTCTCCATTGCGGTCAGCGAGTCCCAGCCTTTCAGGTCCTGGCGGTGGGCCGCGCGGCTGCCGCGCCTGATTCCGGCTGCGCGCATCGCCGCGAGCACGCGGCCGATGTCGCGCCGCGCGCTGAGGCGTTCGTATGTCGTGAGCGCTTCTGCGAACAGTGGCCTGGCGGCGAGCGTGTCGCCATGCTCGGCGATGGCCGTGCCGGTTGCCTCGCACGCGATCGCGAGATCGTGCGGCGAGCCGCCTGACCGGAAAGCGGCCGTCGCCTGGGCGAGCAGCTCGGGGTCGTGATCGACCAGCCCGCGGGCCAGCAGCGCGTTGCCGCGGGCGCTTGCCGCGTTCGCTCCTGGCGCGTAGGAGGCGACCGTGTCGGCGACCGATCGCGCCAGCTCAGTGTTCCCGGCCGCCACGGCGGCGCGCACCAACTCGGGCGCCAGATATGTGCGCAGGCCAACGCTGTGTTCGTTCGCGGTCCAGCCGTCGCACAACACCTCATGCGCGCGCGGTTGATCGCCGCGGCCGTCGGCCAGTTGCGCGGTTGCGAGGATGACCCAGTAGGAGCCCCATTGCGTTCCCGCGCGGTCGATCTCGCTCTGCGCTATCGCGAGCAGTCGCTCGGCCTCGGCAAGGTCGTCGCGGTGCGCGCGGATCCAAGCCGCGACCCCGGCGCAGACCACGATCGCCAGCCGCGTTCCCACCTCGCCGGCGATCTCCACGCCGGTTTCGGCCTCGACGAGCGCCTCATCCCACCTTCCCATCTGGCAGTGCAGCTCCGCCAAGCCCGCCTGGTAGAGGGGCAGGTCCCACACGGTCCCGAGGTCCTCCCGAAGTCGTAGTCCGGTCTTGAACATCGCCTCCGCCTGCCCGTGGCGGTCGTTGCCCGCCAGCGCCATGGCAGCGCCGAAGTGCGGGTGAAAACGAACGAGGTCGGGGTTGGTGCCGCGCTCGACGATCTCAAGCGCGCGCTGGGCGACGGCCAGCTCGTCGTGCTTGCGGCCGCGGAAGTTGTGGACCGGCCCGAGCGCGTAAAGCGCTTGAAACACGACCCCATCGTCGTCGAGCTGCTCGCCGATCCGCAGTGCCTCTAATCCGAGAGTCTCGGCGCGCGCAGTGTCGCCGCCGAACACGCACGCCATCGCCTGGTCGGCGAGCATCCGCCCACGTGCGTGGGGAGTGAGCTCGGGCTCGGCCGCACCGAGCCAGCGGTCGACCTGCTCGACGAGCTCGTGCCAGCGACCGTCGAGCCATAGGCCGCGGACCACCGTCGCGCGCGCCTGATCGCGCGTGCCTGCCGCCGCGCCACGCGCGAGTAGGTCGGCCGCCAGCGATTGGCCCTCGTTGGGTCGGCCACACCACACCAGCGCGTCCGCGAGATCGGCCAGCAGCTGGTCCCGGGCCGGGTCACTCGGGTCCGCGAGCGCGGCCGCCCGCTCGAGCAGCGCGACCGCCGTCTGCGGGGCGCGTAGCACGCAGTTCGCCGCCGCGTCTCGCAACCAGCCAACCGTTTCCCGATCGCCCGCTGAGGCGCCCAGCGAGAGCTGCTCGGCGACCTGCAGCCTCGGAGCACCGGCGTGTGCGAGCGCGCGCCCGGCCTCGCGATGCAACGCCAGCCGTGCGCTTTCCGGCAGATCCAGGTACAGCGCCTCGCGCACCAGGTCGTGACGAAAGCGCAAGACCGCACCCGCCTCCTCCACGACCCCTGCCCGACGAGCCTCGAGCAGCTCATCCAAGACGACCGCGACCGCGCGGCCGGACACCGTCGAGAGATCAGCGATTGAGAACGTCGTTCCCAGCACCGACGCGATCCGCAGCAGCGACAGCGCGGAATCCCCCAACAGGCCAACCCGCCGCAAGATCGTCAGCCGCAGCGACGGCGGTAACGACTCCCCGGCGAGCTCCGCCACCCCACCCGCCAGCTCGATCGCGCCGTCGTCCTGAAGCGCACCGATGAGCTCGCACACGAACAGCGGAGTCCCGGCCGACTTCGCGAGTTGCTGCTCGAGCGTCGGGCCGACAGGCACGCCGATCAGCTCGGTGGCCAGCTCCAGCACACGGGCATGCTCCAGACCCTTCAGCACCAGGTGCAAAGCGCCGACCGCCCGCCAGTCCTCGATCAGTCGCTCCCGCTCCGCTGACCGCGGCGACGGCCGGAACGTGCCAAGCAGCGCGAGCGGCAGATGCGCCAGCCGCCGGCCCAGCGCCCGCAACGCGACCAGCGTCCCAGGATCCGCCCACTGCAAGTCCTCAAGCCCGACCACCACCGGGCGCTCGAGCACCAACGCCTCGACGCGCTCGACGATCTGATCGACAAGCCTGTACTCCAACCCGGGAACGGCAACCGACCCCTCCGGCGCCTCTGGCACGAACCTCAACGCATCCGCCAGCACCCCGAACGGCCGGCTTCGCTCCAGCTCGTCCGCCCGCGCCGAGAACACGGCGAACGAGGCCTCCGCCGCCGCCGCCAACGCAGCCTGAGCCAGGCGCGTCTTGCCGATCCCGGGCTCTCCCTCGATCAACCCCAAGCCGGCCTTGCCGGCGGACACGCGGCCGAGCCACTCACCGAGCGCTGATAACTCAGCCGCCCGCCCAATCAGAGACACCGAGGCGGCCGCTGCGCCCACGGCCGCAAGCGTACAGGAGTCTGCGCACCTGGCCGATGTCTCGCCCGTCGATCGGCGGCAAGCTCACCGTCGAGATGAGAGCACCAGCACAACCGGTCGAGCTGCGTGTCAGGTTCGAACCTGATTCGGACCCGCCCGGGGGCAGCGTGCGCGACCACACAGGAGCCGAGCAGGAGTTCAACGGCTGGCTCGGACTGCTGCGCCTGCTCGAAATCCACCACCAGCACCCGGCGCGCGACGTCGCGCCCGACCACACGACAGGAGAGGACATGAGCACTGCAAGCAACGACACCGCCCAGATCGCGCTGCAACCCCGCGAGGGGGAGGCGCTGTGGTTTCTCGGCTTCCTGGTCACGATCAAGGCCTCAAGCGAGACCACAGCGGGAGCAGTCGCGGTGATCGAACATCTGGGACCACGCGGAAGCGGCTCGCCGCTGCACATGCACAGCCGCGAGGACGAGTGGTTCTACGTGACCGAAGGCGAGCTGACCTTCTGGGTCGGCGGCCAGGTGATCAACGCGCCGGCCGGCTCGTTCGTCTACGGGCCAAGCGGCATCCCGCACACGTTCACCGTCAGCTCCGAGCAGGCCCGCTTCTTGCTCGTAACCGAACCGGCCGGCTTCGAAGGGTTCATGCGCGCCCTCGCCGAGCCCGCCGAGCGGCTCGAGATCCCACCGGCCCCAAGCGCCCCACCGGATATGACCGCACTGATGACGCTCGCCGCCGAGCACGGAATTGAGATCCTCGGCCCGCCCGGGATCCCCGCCTGACCCGCCACCACCCCACCCCAATGCGGTTGAACGCATAGCGTTGTACTGCTACCAACCTGGAAGGAGTTTGTGATGGCCCCAGGAACGACCCAGACCTCAACCGACCCGGCCTCGGTCGAGCGCAACAAGGCCCTCTGCCGCCGATGGATCGAGGTATTCAATCAGCGCGATAACGCGGCGGAAGTGGCCGTGCGCGCACCAGATTACATCGCCCACGCTCCCGCGAGCCTGGAACCCGCCCCACTGAACTCCGACGCGTGGACCCAGTTCCTGGCGGGATTCGTAGAAGGCTTCCCTGACCTCCACCTGACAGTCGAGGACACAGCCGGGGACGGCGACCTCGTCGCACAACGCATCCACTTCGAAGGCACCCATACCGGTGAATTCCAGGGGCTGCCCGCAACCGGTAAGAAAGTCTCGTTCGACGGGCTCGAGCTCAACCGGCTGGTCGATGGAAAGGTCGCCGAGCACTGGGTCCAGCTGGACGCCCTCACACTTCTCCAGCAGATCGGTCTCGTCGTCGTCCCCGGCCCACGGCTGCTCCCGCGCCTTTTGGTCCATCAACTCAAGAAGCTGCGCAAGATCCGCTGAGCTGAACCTCGGACCGGCGTACTCCTTTCGTATTGCCACCGAACTGACAGCGTGAGCATGGACGTGCCCGTCGCGACGCGAAAGCAGAACCGAGCCTGCATCGCGGTCACGACCGGCTTGTTGCCCTGGTTTGACGTCGGCACGGGCATCCGGGCTCGAGGCCTCCTTTGGCAGTTGGCGGATCGGAAGCGTTCGTTCTTGATGAGTTCCGCTGCGGCGGTGATGCGGCTGTCTTGGCAGCGAGCGCGGGGACCGACCGGAAGCGGTTCCGGCCCCTCGTCCGGGCGCGGGTGGCGCGAGCGCCGTGCGCGCGCCAGTGGTGCGCAGTGTGGGCGTCGTCCGCGAGCGTGTGGGCGCCGTTAGGGCGAGGCGTCGTCGCCAGGCTGCCGGTTCCGAGGTGGGTAGTACTTGAGAGGGATCCCGGGTCTGACCTTGTGGGAGGCGGTCCGCGAGCTGGTGGAGTACGTTCGATGCGTGAGCCGAATCGAACATCTCGCCCGCACGTACTGGTTCGACCTGCTGATCGCGCTGCTGGCGATCGTGGCGATGCTTGACGTGGTGCTCGGACGCGGCTCGCCCGGAGCTCCGACAACGACGCTGTGGTTCTGCCTTCCCGCGCTCGCGATCCTGGTGCTACCCGTGTTCGCGCGGCGATGGTTTCCGTTTGCCGGACTGGCGGCGTACTGGCTTTTGGCCGCGGGAATCTCGTTCGTCGACCCGCTGCTGATCCCGTACCCCGAGTCCATCTTCCTGACCGGGCTGGCGACCGCATTCCTGCTCGGGAACCTTCGGGACGTCCGGCGGGCCGTCCTCGGACTGGCGATCGTGGTCGGCGCTGCGGCGACCCTCATCTACAACATCCCCGGACACTCGGTCGACCAGCTCGTCTTCATTCCCGTCGACTTCGCCGTCGCCTGGGTTGCAGGCCTTGCCGTCCGCGCGCGGGCCGAGCGGGCCGAGGTTGCGGAGTCACGTGCGACACAGGCCGAGCACGCCGTGTTCGAGGAGCGCGTGCGGATCGCGCGGGAGCTGCATGACGTCGTCGCCCACCACGTGAGCATGATGGGCGTCCAGGCCGGCGCTGCCCGCGTCGTGATCGACCGTGACCGTGTCAAGGCGAAGGAGGCGTTGACTGCGATCGAGGTCTCGAGCCGTCAGGCGGTGGGGGAGTTGCACCGCCTGCTCGGATTCCTGCGGCAGGCCGGCGACCAGGACGATCTGCTGGCTCCGCGCCCTGGCCTGAGCCAGCTTCCGCGGCTGGCGGCGAGCATGAGTGAGTCCGAGCTCGCTGTCGCGGTCAGCATCGAAGGGGAGGAACGCTCGTTGCCGCCGATGATCGGCGTGTCGGCGTACCGCATCGTGCAGGAAGCGCTGACTAACACCCTCAAGCACGCGGCGGCGTCGCGCGCCGACGTGCGCGTGCGGTACTGGCCCGACGAGCTCGAGGTCGAGATCATCGACGACGGCCGCGGCGCGACGGCGCTATCAGGGACGAGCCCGGGCGGCCTGGGGTTGATCGGCATGCGTGAGCGTGCCGCCCTGCACGGCGGCCAACTGACGGCGGGGCCGGCATCCGGCGGCGGGTTCGCCGTGCGGGTCAAGCTGCCGACCTCGGACGGTGTGCTTTGAGCGTCCGTGTGCTGCTGGCCGATGACCAGGCGATGGTTCGCGCCGGCTTCCGGATGATCCTCGAGTCCGATCCCGAGATCGAGGTTGTCGGGGAGGCGGCGAACGGCGAGCAGGCCATGGCCGGCACCCGGCGCCTGCGGCCCGACATCGTGTTGATGGACATCCAGATGCCCGACGGTGACGGACTCGAGGCCACGCGGCGGATTACCGAAGACGGCGAGCTGCACAGTCGTGTGGTGATCCTCACCACGTTCGAGCGTGACGAGTACGTGTTCGAGGCGCTGCGGTCGGGCGCCAGCGGCTTCCTGATCAAGAACGCCCCACCCGAGGAGCTCCTGCACGCGGTGCACGTCGTGACTGCCGGCGAGGCGCTGCTCGCCCCGTCGGTCACGCGGCGCATCATCGAGCAGTTCGCACGCCGGCCGGTCAGGCCGGAGCTCGGCACGCGGCTGGACGCCTTGACGCAGCGCGAGCGCGAGGTGCTGAGGATGCTGGCGCACGGTAAGAGCAACGCCGAGCTGGCCGCCGAGCTGTTCGTCACCGAGGGCACGATCAAGACCCACGTCTCCAGCCTGCTCGCGAAGCTCGGGCTCCGTGACCGCGTGCAGGCCGTCGTCCTCGCGTACGAGAGCGGGCTGGTCACGCCCGGCGCGTAGACGCGCCTCTGTCCTTCGACAGAGGCGCGAGCGGCAAAGATCTGCGCTGAGGAGGAGCGCAGACGCGCCCTGCGGGCGATGACAGGCGCAGGCGGCGGTCCCAGACTGATCCCCAGGCAACTTGCACCAACCTGAGGAGCAGTGATGACCGCACCACACGCCGTACGGCTAACCGTCCCCCCTGTTCAACTTCTCCGCACTTCCGAGGCGGTCACCTCGACTCAGGCAGTTGCCTTGCGTGAGGTGCGCAAGGTGTACGGCCGGGGCGACGGATCGGTCGTCGCTCTCGACGGGGTCACGGTCGGCCTCGCGCGCGGATCATTCACAGCTTTGATGGGCCCGTCGGGCTCGGGCAAGAGCACGTTTCTGAACGTGGCGGCGGGGCTGGACCGGCCGACGTCGGGCACGGTCACGCTCGCCGATACCGAGCTGGCGGGACTGAGCGAGCGGCGGCTGACGATCCTAAGGCGCGAGCGGATCGGGTTCGTCTTTCAGGCCTTCAACCTGCTGCCCTCGCTCACCGTGGCTCAGAACATCGGCCTGCCGCTGCGCCTCGACGGTCACCGTCCGCGGCGCTCGACGGTGCGCGAGGTCGCGGCGCGCGTGGGCCTGGAGAAGCGGCTGCGCGACCGTCCCTCGCAGCTGTCCGGCGGACAGCAGCAGCGCGTCGCGATCGCCCGGGCGCTCGTCACCCGGCCCGAGGTCGTGTTCGCCGACGAGCCGACCGGAGCGCTCGACACCCGCACCGGACGCGAGGTGCTCGCGCTGTTGCGCGACATCGTCGACCAAGACCGCCGCACCGTGGTGATGGTCACCCACGACCCCGTGGCCGCGGCGTACGCCGACCACGTGATCGTGCTCGCCGACGGACGCGTGGCCGCGACGCTCGAGGCTCCCAGCGCCGATGACGTCGCCGAACAGCTCGCGCATCTGGGGGGCTGAGCCATGCTGCGTCTATCCATCCTCAGCGCCCGCGGCCGCCTCGGCACGTTCACCGGCGCCCTGATCGCCCTCTTCGCCGCGTCCGTGCTCGCGATGGCCTGGGGCATGCAACTCGAATCGATGCTCCGCACCCATGCGCCCGTCGAGCGGTACGCCGGCGCCGCAGCGGTCGTGGCCGGACAACAGAACGTCGGCGCCGACCACGACGTGCAGCTCACCGAACGCGCGCGGGTCAGCACCGCGCTCACCGCTCGCCTGGCAGGGCTGCCCGGCGTCCGGGCCGCGATCGGCGACGTGTCGGTGCCTGCCCGGCTCGGCGACCGCGCCGACGTTGCCCATGGGTGGTCAAGCGCCGCGCTCACCCCCTACGTGCTGAGCGCCGGACGCCCACCCGCCCGACCCGACGAAGTAGTCACCGGCTATCCCGCCGCGCTCGGCGCGCGGCTGCCGCTCGCATCGACCGCACCCACGCGCATGGTCACCGTGGTCGGCGTCGCTCGCCCCCGCCATCCCGTCACCCAGCAGAGCGCGATCTTCCTCACCGACGCCGAGGCAACCGCGCTGGCCGGCCACCCCGGCCGAGTCGACGCGATCGGCCTGCTCGCCGGGCCCGGCTTTGACATCAACCGCGTGCGCGCCGCCGCTTCGGGAGCACAGGTGCTCACCGGCGCGGCCCGCGGGCAGGGCGAATACCCCGAGCTCGAGGAGACCCGCACCGCTCTTATCCCCGTCACAGCGGCCTTCGGCGGACTCGCGCTGTTCATCGCCATGTTCGTCGTGGCCAGCACGCTAAGTCTCTCAATCCAGCAGCGCGAGCGCGAAATCGCGCTGGTCAGGGCGGTGGCCGCCACGCCCGGGCAGATCCGCCGCATGATCGCCTGGGAAGCGGCGATCATCGCCCTGATCGGCTCGGCCGCCGGGATCTGGCCCGGGATCGTGCTCGGCCGCACGCTCGCGCACGGGCTCGTGCGCCACGGTATCGCCCCGGCGAACTTCGTCCTCAACTACGACTGGCTCCCCGCCGCCGCCGTGATCGGCTGCGCGGTCGCTACCTCGCTGCTGGCCGTCCTGGCCGCCGGACGGCGCGCCGCCCGCGTGCCGCCCACCCTCGCGCTCACCGACGCTGCGGTAGAGCCGCGGCTGCTCGGCCCGGGGCGGATCATCGGCGGGCTGCTCGCGCTCGCCGGCGCCGTGCCGCTGTTCACCGTGTCGGTCACCACCAGCACGCCCGATACCGCCGGGGCGACAGCGGAAATGACCGCGATCCTCCTCGTCGTGGCGGTCGGCTTCCTGGGACCGATCTTCGCGTACGTGGTCGCTCGGCTGCTGGCGCCGGCGCTCGGGGCGATCTCGCCGGTCGGCGGCTTCCTCGCCTCCGCCAACCTGCGCACCGCCACCCGGCGCTTTTCTTCGGCCAGCACCCCACTGGTGCTCACCGTCGCCATGAGCTGCACGCTTCTGTTCAGCACGACCACCATCGAGCACGCCATCACCCAGCAAAGGCACGCCGGGCTGACCGGCCAGCTCGCCCTCACCAGCACCGGTCCGGGACTGCCCACCGCAGCGCTGAGCGACGCGCGCGCCATCCCCGGAGTGCGCTCGGCCGTCGCGCTCACCTCGACCACGCTCGGCCCCGGCCTGGGCGACTCCGACGATACCCTCCCCGCCCAGATCCTCGCCGGCGGGCAGGGCGGCGGCCTCGACGTCGGCGTCACCGCCGGATCCCTGAACGCCCTGCACGGCAACACGATCGCGCTCGGGCGCAACCGCGCCGACGCCGCCCACGCCCACATCGGCGAACGCGTCCAGATCATGCTCGGCGACGGCACAATCGCCCACGCCACCGTCGTCGCGATCTACAGCCGCGACCTGGCCTTCGGAGACGCTCTGCTCTCCCCCGAGCTCGCCGCCGGCCACCAAACGATCCCGCTGCTCGGGACGATCCTCATCCAAACAGACCAGCCCGCCGCGGTCGCCCGGCGCCTCCACGCCCTCGCTACGCGGTATCTCGGACTGAAGATCAGCAACCGCGCGACGTTCGCCACCGCCACCGCCGCCGAGGACGAGATGAACCAGTGGTTCGGCCCACAGTTCGTCGCCGAGATCTTCGCCTTCACATCAATCGCCGTACTCAGCACGCTCATCATGATCGGGCTCCGGCGCCGCCGCGAGCTCGGGCTCCTGCGGCTCGTCGGCGCGACCCCCCGCCAAGTGCGATCGATGGCGCGCTGGGAGGCAGCGCTGATCATCACCATCGGACTTGGCATCGGCCTGGCGATCGCCGCCATCGCGCTGCTACCACTCAGCCTGGCGCTCAACGGCGGCCTGCCATACATACCCGCGAGACCATTCGCCGCGATCCTCGGCATCTCAGCGCTCCTGGCACTCTTGGCCCTTGCGCTGCCAACCAGACGAGCGCTCCGCGCCCGGCCCGTTGAGGCGATCGGGGCGCGAGAGTAGATCAGGACCTCTCGACCGCCCCCGATCGGCGGACGCGGATTCTTGAGGGCTCGCGTCGATCTCCAGCCCTTGTGCTGCAGCGCCCTCGAGGCGGGAGTTGCGACACGATGAGCTCCGGTGCTTTCGCGCTCCCTCGGAGCCAGAGCAGGACTCACACATGACGCCGGCCGCAAGGTTCGTGGCATCGAATCGACTCGAAAGGACCGCTCATGCAAGCCCCAACCACCCGACCACTCACCACCTTTGAACCGGAGACAGGAGCCATGACTCCAGTGACGCTTCAGACGCGCGAACTCGCCGCCCGCGAGAACGACGGCATCCACGTCCTGCTGCTCTGGCACCCCCGCCAAGACGCAGTGACGGTCTCGGTCGACGACACGCGGGACGGCCACCGCTTCGACCTTGCCGTCGCCCGCGACCGCGCGCTAGAGGCCTTCTATCACCCATTCGCCTACGCCGCCTAGCCGGGCGGACTCAACACATCACTCACGCCCACACCCACAGCAGAAAGGGACCGAGATGTCACCCCCTGAAGTACTCAAACAACCTGGCGGCCCGGATGGGCCGCTGGAGCGCGAGCCATCGCAAGACCGCGATCTTCGGCTGGCTCGCGTTCGTGATCGCCCGACGAGCTCGAGGTCGAGATCATCGACGACGGCCGCGGCGCGACGGCGCTATCAGGGACGAGCCCGGGCGGCCTGGGGTTGATCGGCATGCGTGAGCGTGCCGCCCTGCACGGCGGCCAACTGACGGCGGGGCCGGCATCCGGCGGCGGGTTCGCCGTGCGGGTCAAGCTGCCGACCTCGGACGGTGTGCTTTGAGCGTCCGTGTGCTGCTGGCCGATGACCAGGCGATGGTTCGCGCCGGCTTCCGGATGATCCTCGAGTCCGATCCCGAGATCGAGGTTGTCGGGGAGGCGGCGAACGGCGAGCAGGCCATGGCCAGCACCCGGCGCCTGCGGCCCGACATCGTGTTGATGGACATCCAGATGCCCGACGGTGACGGACTCGAGGCCACGCGGCGGATTACCGAAGACGGCGAGCTGCACAGTCGTGTGGTGATCCTCAGCACGTTCGAGCGTGACGAGTACGTGTTCGAGGCGCTGCGGTCGGGCGCCAGCGGCTTCCTGATCAAGAACGCCCCACCCGAGGAGCTCCTGCACGCGGTGCACGTCGTGACTGCCGGCGAGGCGCTGCTCGCCCCGTCGGTCACGCGGCGCATCATCGAGCAGTTCGCACGCCGGCCGGTCAGGCCGGAGCTCGGCACGCGGCTGGACGCCTTGACGCAGCGCGAGCGCGAGGTGCTGAGGATGCTGGCGCACGGTAAGAGCAACGCCGAGCTGGCCGCCGAGCTGTTCGTCACCGAGGGCACGATCAAGACCCACGTCTCCAGCCTGCTCGCGAAGCTCGGGCTCCGTGACCGCGTGCAGGCCGTCGTCCTCGCGTACGAGAGCGGGCTGGTCACGCCCGGCGCGTAGACGCGCCTCTGTCCTTCGACAGAGGCGCGAGCGGCAAAGATCTGCGCTGAGGAGGAGCGCAGACGCGCCCTGCGGGCGATGACAGGCGCAGGCGGCGGTCCCAGACTGATCCCCAGGCAACTTGCACCAACCTGAGGAGCAGTGATGAGCGCACCACACGCCGTACTTGAAGAAGTTCTCCCCGCTCGGAAAGCCGAAGAGCCCGGGCCTCGCCGCGGCCGCCGTCGGATCGGAGGGCCGATGGCCCCCGTCGAGATCCGCGATCTCTCCAAGCACTTCGGCGCCGTCGCCGCCGTCAATCACCTCTCGTTCGACATCGAGCCCGGTCGCGTCACGGGGTTCCTCGGACCGAACGGGGCCGGGAAGAGCACGACGTTGCGCGCGCTGCTCGGGCTGGTGCAGCCGTCGTCGGGGTCCGCCACGTTCGGCGGTCTGCGCTACGACGAGCTCGACGAGCCCAGCGCCCGCGTGGGCGCGGTGCTCGAGGACGCCTCCTTCCATCCGGGTCGCAGCGCACGAAACCACCTGCGGGTCCTGGCCATGACGGGAAATCATCCCCCCCACCGCGTCGAGGAGGTTTTGTCCGCGGTCGGGCTCAGCGACGCCGCCGACCGGCGTGTGAAGGGCTACTCGATGGGCATGCGTCAGCGGCTGGCGATCGCCGCAGCCCTGCTCGGCGACCCGCAAGTCCTGATCCTCGATGAGCCGAACAACGGCCTGGACCCGCCCGGGATCATCTGGCTGCGCGGTCTGATGCGCGAGCAGGCGGCAGACGGGCGCACGGTGCTGATCTCCAGCCACGTCCTGGCTGAGGTCGCCCAGTCTGTCGACGACGTCGTCGTGATCGCCGACGGCGAGCTGCGCGCCCACGGGCCCCTGGAGCAGGTGCTCGGCGGCGACGACGGCCCCGCGACGACGGTCCGCGCACAGGACCCGGTCCGGTTGACCGGCGCGCTCGAGCGTCGCGGTCACCGCGTCGACCGTGACGGTGACGTGCTGAGCGTCTTCGGCGCCACCCCGGAAGAGGTCGGCAAAATCGCCGGTGACGAGCAGCTGTCCGTGCTCGGCCTGGCCCCCCGAACGCGCTCCCTCGAAGAAGCGTTCATCGCCCTCACTGGCGTGCAGTCATGACCGCGCTCCTGCAAGCCGAGCTGCTCAAGCTCCGCACCACCCGCACCTTCGCCGCGGTCGTCGGCTGCGCCGCGGCGCTGTCGCTGACCCTCGTCGTCCTCGGCGCGGCCCTAGGGAAGGAAACCAAAGCGCACGCGCTGTTCACCAACAGCGCGATCACCTACATCATCGTGATACTCGGTGCGATCGCGATGACGGGCGAGTGGCGTCATCGCACGATCACAGGCTCCGTGCTCGCCGCCCCCAACCGAGTGCGGCTGCTCGCCGCCAAGGCGATCTCCTACTCCGTGGCCGGCATCGCCCTCGCGATCATCGTGACGGTGCCGACCATCATCGTCGGCGAGCTGGTCCTGTCAGGCCGCGGGCTAGCAACGCTGGGCGCCGGCGGCATCGCCGACGTGCTGTGGCGCAACCTGGCCGTCGCTGCCCTGCTCGGCCCCCTCGGCGTCTGCGTCGGCGCGCTGATACGCAACCAGATCGTCACCGTCGTCGGGCTCATAATCATCGCCGCGGCGATCGAGCCCGCCGTCTTCCACGCGGTCCCGAACGTCGGTCGCCTCCTCCCGCTCGCCGGCGCTCCGGGCGGCGTCCTCGGCGGCACCCACGGGGACCTGTCGCCCGCTCTCGCGCTCGCGGTCATGGTCGCCTGGACACTGACCATCTTCGCGGCAGCCGCCTGGCGCCTGCGTAGCCGCGACCTCGTCTGACGCAACCATCCCGACAAACAACCAACGGACCACGCAGCGGCCACCACCATCCACTCGAACACAGGCCGGAGCTGCCGACCGAGCAAGTCGGCAGCTCCAGCCGCGCCTCGCCGGTCGCTACTTACAACGTAAGGCTCGAGCATCGGAGGACCATGAAGGCCGCAACGCTCAGTCAGTCGACAAGCCGCATCCCGCAGCCAGCTCCGTACCCGCTGGAGGGACTGACGAAGACGTCCACGAGGAAGACGGCCGTGCTCGTTGGACTCTGCTTCTTAGTGGCGACCTTCACCTTCGCCATCGGTAGCGCGCTCATCCACTCGCACTTCTCGAGCGGGACGTCCCGCGACGGCACCCTCGGCGCCGGCGTCTTCCTTCTCGCCTGCACCGGCCTAGCGGCCGTGACGAACGGCCTGGCGATGCGCAGTGTCTTGACGCCACACACGCCTTCGTTCGCAGGCCTATCTGATCTTGAGGGCGGTCGAGTGCCTGACCATCGTGGCAATCGGCGGATACTTCCTGACGAGCCATACACAGTGGAACGCTTCCGTGCTTCCGGTCTACGTCGTCTCCGGCGCAGCTGGGCTCATCCTGTCCTCTGCCCTGTGGACGTCGTGGCTCGTGCCGCGGAACGTATCCATGCTCGGCTTGATCGGCTACCCGGTGTTCTTGGTCGGCACGGTCCTGGCCATGTTCAACCTGATCCACGTCACTCACGGCGCCGGGATGCTCGCGCTGGTCCCCGGTGGCCTCTTCGAGTTGATCCTCCCGATCTGGCTCGTCGCCAAAGGATTCGCCTCCCCGCGCACCACACGATGATCCCGGCTGAAGCCAACATCCGCCACCAATGACTGTCGTGCGGCTGCAGCAGTTGGCCCCACTCCAGCCTGACGTCGTGCGTAAGCACGATCTCGCCATCGTCACAGCGAACGACGCCTTCGCCCCCGGACAGCTCGATCAACACGGCAGCCACGACTGAACTGTCGCTACCGGAACGACTCGGAGCATCCGGACCGAACCCATCCTACGAGTCTGCCTTGCGGCGATGCCTCGGGTCGCGCAGGCCACCATTCATGGTCGGGTCGGTCTGTCCGCAAGAGGTTGCCGACTGAGAGGCTGGCACCGTCGCCGCGCCGGTCCCGCTTCGCTGTTGGCACGCGCCTCTCGTGGTCGTGCACGTCGCACCTGCGTTGCGCGGAAAGCGTGATCGCATGCAGCGTCGCGGCACCGAACCGATTGCCGGCGACCGCTGACGGGCTTCCCGCGCGTTGCAGGGCTTACCGAACCCCAGCGCGGAGAGCGCGCGGCTTCCTGAAAGCGGGTCAGCTGACGTCGTACTTGATGTGTGTGACGCCAGGCGCGTCGACGGCCCGAGTCTGTTTGAGCTTGAGCGTCCCGCGGTCGAGCCCCTCGAATAGGCGAGTGCCGGCACCGAGGATCAACGGCGCGATCGAGACGTCGATCTCGTCAACTAGGCGTGCGGCCAGGTACTGGTTGACCACCGAAGCGCCACCGGCCAGCCAGACGTCGAGTCCCCGTGCGGCATCCTTGGCCTGAGCGAGCGCCGACTCAATCCCGTCGCTGACGAAGTGGAAGGTGTTGCCGCCCTGCATCTCGAGCGGCTCGCGCGGGTGGTGGGTCAGCACGAAGACCGGATGGTGGTAGGGAGGATCCTCGCCCCACCAGCCCCGCCAGGACTCATCCGGCCACGGACCACGAACCGGCCCGAACATGTTGCGGCCCATGATGGTGGCGCCGATGTTTGCCCGGCGCTCCTCGACCACACCGGAGCTGGCGTTGACCTCGCCTCCCTCCTCGCCGTGAATCTCCCGGAACGCCTTGAGCGGGAAGAACCACTCGTGCAGCTCCATCCCGCCGATGCCCAGTGGGTTCTCCTCGCTTTGGTCTGGGCCGGCGACGTAGCCGTCCAGCGACATCGTGATGCTGAGTCTCAGCTAGCTCTGGGGGCTCATTTCATTCCTCCTGCGCATGCGGTTGACAGTGGTCCGTGGTCGTCCACGAACGTCTGGGCGATCCGCGCCGAGGCGTGGATGCCGATCAGGCGAACGCCTTCTGGCGCGTTGGCGGCGAAGCCGTGTGCCGCTCCAGCCGGCACCGTGAGTACGTCGCCGGCCGACGCCCGGCACTCCGAGCCGTTGACGTTGAACGTCACCGACCCGTTCAGCACGACGAACGTCTCGGGGTAGCGATGGACGTGTGCCGACGGGCCCGCGCCAGGCGCGGCGTCGACGATGAAGGCGGACACGCCGCTGTCGCAGTCGCGTCCTTCGAATCGACCGGAGGTCGAGTCAGGGTTCTGGCGCCAGCGACAACGTCGGGGCACCGATGTGAGATGGAACATGCGTGGAGCGTCAGGGACTTCGTGCGCGGTGGCAAACAGTTCGGCCTACTCCGAACTCAGCAGCTGCTCTGCCCGCGGGGTTCGGGCCTGGAGCACGTAGCGCCCGGAGCGACGGCTGCTGACGAGGCCCGCATCGCGGAGCGCAGCGAGATGCTCTGATACCGACGCGGCCGACAGGCCGGTCCGCTTGGCCAGGTCCGTCGAGGACAGCGGCACGTCGAGCTCGGTGAGCAGCTGCGCTCGAGCGTCCCCGATCACGCGCCCGAGCGCACCGCGCCTGCTCTGTTGGGCCGGCGACTCCCACAGGGTGGAGACCCCTCGAGCGGGATAGACCACGGTCGGCTGCCACGGCGCCCGGGTGATCGCCGAGGCGTGGATCGAGGCGAATGCGGATGGCATCAGCAGCAAGCCACGTCTGGCCAGCTCGCAGGTCTCGGTGCGGAGGGTGTCGACGACGAGGTGGTGCCCGTCCCAGCGGGCGGTCTCGTGCAGGTCGGACACAGTCGCGCTGAGCCGCCATTGGCGAGCTGCCCGGCGCGGTATGCGATGTCCGCCTCGAGCAATCCGTGGACGTGCTGCCAGACACCGGCGAGCGCGTCCTCCCAGTACCGCCGGAGGACGTCGACGGCGCGCGCGAGCGCTACCGAAGGGTCGCGCAGCCAGGGCTCGACAATCGCCCCATCGTGATGCATTTGCGCGTGGGCATTGCGGATGTCATGGACGACCTGATCGGCCGGCGTCGCTGAGAGGACGTCAAGCTCTTCGTCGATCGTCGCGCTCGGCTTGGCCGGAGGCGGCGTCAGGAAGTCCGGCGTGTACCCCCGCGGGACCACGAGCGCGATCATCGGTCGTAGCGCCGCACCGGCGATCCGGCCACTGATCTGGCGTAGCCAGGGAACGTGCATCGTTGCGGTCGGCCGATCGCGAAACGTCCTGAGGCTGTTCACGAGCTCGTGGATCGGCGATACCGCGAAGCGGATCGCGGCGACGTCGTCGATCTCGAATCCGTAGGTCACCATCGGAGCTAAGCGTTCTGCGGCTCAGGGGTCTGTAGACGCGCGTGAGGATCGGAGAGGGGGCGTCAGACGCCTCGATGCTACCGCCAGGGCTCACTTCGGATCAGGGCGAGTAGCTGCGGCGCGGTCCCGCGGGACCGCCATCCACTACGTCCACGGGCGTGATGCGGTTTCGTGCTCGCCTGTCGTCCGTACTTGGCGGTTGCGGCGACCGCCCTGACGCTTGACGGTGTCGTGGACAGCACGCGGGTATGAGCTCAAGCGAAGTTCAGATTTCCGGGCATTTCCGGATACGGGACCGTGTCCGCGGAACGATCTGCCGCTGCAGAACCTCGGACTGGACTTCGGTGACATCGGAGGGCATACGAGCAAGCGTAGGTGTCGTGTCGGTCAGAACCCGCGCGTGTCCGACCGTGCCTTCGGCAAAGCTGCAGGCGTCGTCTGAAACTGCCACTGGGAGCCTCTCCGCACCGGGAGTCGCGCCGGCCGGGTCAGTACGATCGCGAACGCGATGATCGACTGGCCCGCGCGCTCGGACGCCGCCAAGCTGAGCGACGAGCAGCTCTTGGAGAAGTTGCAGGGGTTCGGTCTGGAGGTAGACCGCGCCGAGCTCGAGCGGCTGTGCGAGGGGGCGCTGTCGGCCGAGGAGGTTGCGCGCCCACTGCTCGACAGCTGCCGTAGCAGGGCCGGGGGAGGGCTGCCGCACGAGGACTGGATCTGGCTGTGCCTGCTTGAGCTGTGGCGGCGGTGGTGGCCCGAGCGGGTGTGCGTCGAGTTCCTCGGCGACAAGATCCAGGCGGGTTACGACGCGCTCGAGCGCCAGGACGGGGCGAGCGTGGCCGCGATCTGGCTCGACGCGTGGTCTGACGTCGTGCGTCTCTGCGATCTCACCGGGATCGACTCGATCCGGGAGTTCGACGACCGGTTCTCGATGTACCAGTCACTGTTCAACTGGAGCCAGGACCTGGAGAACGCGCTGTGGAACGCCGGGCGCGAGGATCCAGAGCTTCTGCGCGCGAGAATCGCGGTGTGCGAGGGGCGCTGCGGCGGTTCCCAGACGAGACTGAGCTGATGGTCGAAAACCGCCGCCGCGCGGTGGCCGAGTCGTACTTCGAGCTCGGCGAGACCGACAAGGCCGAGACGCTGTTCGACCAGTGGCTCGCGGCCGACCCTCGCTGGGGTTGGGGGTGGATTGGCTGGGCCGACCTCCACTTCTTCACGAACAACCGGCCGAAGGACTACAGCCGGACCGGTGAGCTACTCCGCCGCGGTTACTCGACACCCGGCGTCAGGAACCGGGACGACATCGCCGACCGGCTCGTGCTGCTGTATCGAGAGACCGGACGTGACGAGGAGGCCGAGAAGCTCGCAGCCGAAGCCGAGCGAGTCAGCCGTTCGAACTCCGGCGTGAGCGTCCGACGGACGGTCCACCTGGAGGACGCCGGCGACCGCGCCGTCGTCCGCGAGAGCGCAACTGCCACCTTCGAAGGTGGGTTCCCGCTCGACCGGATGACGGAGATCGTCGAGGCGCCCGACGCTGCGAGGCCTTCGATGCGTCCGCGGCAAGCAACCAAGGTCGGCCGCAACGCTCCGTGTCCATGCGGGAGCGACCGGAAGTACAAGAAGTGCTGCGGCTCCGGCTCTGACTGAACGACCGTGGCCTCTCAGACCGAGACGAAGTCGGGCGCATCAATCGCGCCCCTGTGCTCGACTCGACGGCCGGCCATTGGCAGGGAGATCGAGGGATCACCGTCTGAAGCACCTATCGGGTGGTAGGTGGCAGGTGGTAGCAGGATCCACTAGCTTCCGTCCGGCACGTGCGACTCGCTCTCCGCTGATCCCTGGCCACATGCCATGATGGGAGCGTGAAGGGTCGCGAGGCCGAAAGGGAGCGTTACCGCAAGATCGTTCGCCGCGCCACAGCGGTTCGTGAACGCGCCGCTGAGTCGCTGAAACGCTCTCGCGCGCTGCGCAAGAGGCAAGAAGGCCCTGGAGAGCAGGCTGACACCGCTCAAGGGCGCCGGAGGTTTCGGCCGCGGGGCTGACCTCAAAGCCCAGGCTTGCGGGAGCAGCAGGCGGCTGTCGCCCAGTTCACTTCGCGTTGGGCCGCCGGCCGGTCGGCTCAAAGCCATATCGGATCACGTGACATGGCCGAGCGGCTACGTGGCGCGCCAGCGGCCGGCGGCACACAGCCAGGGCGCGATGCGGCGCTATCACGGGCAGACGGGGTCGAGCACGCCGCGGCCCTCCTCACGCGACTCGCCGCTTCGTCTTTCCGAGGCGAACGTGAACAGCGGATCGTGAGCATTTGCTCATAGGCAGTCGGCGTCTCCTTGAGCGCCGGTGAGTTGCGCGACCGGCGCCGATATCGCGGACGATGTGGCAGCTCGATTGCTCAGAGATCTCCCGGAACGGCGGCGCGATCCGGAACGGAGCCGGCGCTGTACAGCCCCCAGGCAAAGGCCTGAGGACCGAGGTGTCACGCGCTTTGGCCGGTACATTGGAGGCCTTCACTAGAAGGGCATCGGTATCGGACACTCGTTCAGCCCAGGGGGATCACCGGCGCGCGCCCATTTTGCTCGAGGCCCTCGAGCCGCGCGGGCCGCCCAGTCCAGTACCGGCCCCCCTCGTCGTGCTGTAGTGTGTGAACCGGCGATCCGGAGGCGCAAAGCAAATGGGGTCGAGGGCCTTTCCGGTTCGCGATTCCAGTTTCGCGCGCCGGGATGGACAGACACCCCTGTCGCCGGCTCATCTGAAGGTCGCGAAGTCGGTTCGCAATTGAGAGGAGAGGGCGATGGCTCTCAGGCTCGGGCAGGTTACCGCGCGGCGGTCGCATGTGGACGCGCGGGCGCGTGACGTCGAGGCGCAGATGCCCGACGAGAAGCGGTTCTGGCGACGCATGCCGCGCGCGCGACGCTTTCGCCTATCCCGTTTTCGCTCCGGGGTGCTCGTGCTCACGCTAGTCGGCGCATGGCTAGCACCAGTCGCTGCACCGCCGGCGGCCCTGGGGGCACAGATCGTTCACATATTCAGCTACTCGGGTGCGATGCAGAACTGGACGGTTCCCGCTGGCGTGCACCTGGCGCACTTCGATGTGCGCGGCGCCCAGGGTGGTGGCAACGACGTTTTCGGGATCCCTGTCATCTCGGGCGGCGAGGGGGGCCGCACCGTCGCGGAGATCAGGGTGATTCCGGGCGAGGTGATCCACATCTTCGTCGGCGGCAAGGGCGGTGACGGCGGCACCTGCCCCCATCGCAATCCGCCCGCCGAACGATCCCGTGGGGGCTTCAACGGCGGTGGTAACGGCGGCGGGTGTAACCACGGGGGGTCTGGCGGTGCTGGTGGCGGCGGAGCGTCCGACATCCGCGTCGAGGGCACGCACGTGACCAACCGCGTCATCGTCGCCGGTGGGGGCGGCGGTTCGTCGGAGAAGCTGTACGTGCCGTGCGGGTTCTCGGTTGGTGGTGGTGGTGGTGGGCACGAAGGAGCTCACGGGGTCGCCGCGGTGGACGGATGCATTGGGGGGACCGGCGGCACCAGGACCAGCGGCGGTGCCCAGGCTGACTACCCCGAGGGCCGCGGAAGCTTAGGCTTCGGGGGAACGGGCAAGTTGGGCTTTGACAACTCAGCCTGCGGCGGTGGTGGCGGCGGCGGCTACTACGGTGGCGGCGGCGGTTGGCTCGGGGCCGGTGGTGGCGGCGGGAGCGGGTTCGGGCCGCGCGTGGATTTCCCCCCCGTGAAGTTCTATACCGGCGTAAACAAAGGCAACGGGCAGGTCGTTATCACGTGGGACCAACCGGGCTAGCAACGTCGCCGAGCACAACGGCAAGCAGCACGTCGTGCTCGCCAAAATCAACGGCATCCTTGCCGTGTAGCGCATGGGCCGCGACGGTCCGCTGAAGCGTCCTACGAAGGCGAGCGAGTCGGTCGTCGCCGCGTCGATGGTTCGCTTCGGCGCGTTCGCGCGCGTTCCTCTCGCGCTGCTTCCTGCCTCGGCCCGCTGGCGCTCATCGCGTCGGCGCTGGAGCCGTTGGCCGGCACCTTGAGCGCCGAGGAGTACGTCGTCGAGTACATGCTCCGGGACAGGCTCATGCGGATCTCCCACGACATCCAAGGGATCGCTGGGGATGCCGACGATCCGTCTCCTGAGGAGCTGCGCCAGTGCATGCGAGCCCGACGCCGGCTTCGTGGCTGCGTCTGTCGACACCAGCAGTGTGAGCGGCGAGCCTCTGGTGGTCAGCTGCTCCTGGAACTCGGGCTCCGTCTGAAAATCCCCACCCCGTGCGTGCCTTCCCTTGAGGGCTGCGGCGTTAGGCGTGTTCGCGGTTTTTGACGGCTGCCCGCGCGGAGTGCCACGCGACGCGAGGGTTGTCGCGGTCGGGGTGCAGTTCTAGCATCGCTTTGACGATGTCCTCGACGGTCTCCTCGGTCTCGACGACGCGGGAGAAGTCGCGGAGGTACTGCTGGGACGCGCCGATCGATTTGGGGTCGTTGGGGGCTCCGACCCGGTGGTGACCGGAGACGACGATTTGCGGGTCCAGCGACGCGATCTGGTTGAGATTGTCGATCCAGTCCTGCCGAGACTGAGTGTCGGTCTCGGCGGTCATCATGTGGACTTCGTTGTAGACGACGTCGCCGCCCACGACTGCACGGATCGATGGCACGTGCAAGATCGTGGAGTGTTCGGTGTCGCCCTGGCCGATGTCGATCACCCTGATCTCGGAGCCCTCGAGCTCGATCGAGGTTGTCTCGAGCCGGTCCGGTGTCTGGGGCTTCTCCGGGATCTCGCCCGGGAAGACGGCCTGCCAGTAGCCGGAGAGGCCGGGGTTCCTCGCCTCGAAGGCGGCGCGCTCGAACACTTTGGGTCTCGCCCATCCGGGAACGTCCCCGAAGCGCTCCCGCAGCCGGCTCAGGCCGATCCAGTGGTCTGAGTGCCCGTGGGTGATGTAGATGCCGACCAGACGCTTGCCGAGAGCGTCGATCCAGTCGGCGAGCGCGTCGACCTGATCGAACGTGACGAGCGTGTCGACGAGCACCGCCTCCTCCTGGCCGTGGATCAGCGTCGCGCTCATCGGAGACCACATCGGCTCATCGCCGGGCCCCTGTGGTGGCGCGCCGTTCATCGGCCTCATCGGCGCGATGTGGACATCGAGGTTCAGGTCAGACACGAGGCTGGTCCCTTCCGGTCGGGGCATGACGCGAGGCAAAGTAGATGACCCACGTCATCCACATTGAGGATGACGTGTGTCATCCTCAATGTCAAGACCAAACGCCGGGAAGAGAGGAAGATGGCTCGCTCGCAGGCCGAGAAGGAGGCCACCCACAGACGGATCGTTAAGGCCGCCGCGGCCCAGATCCGGCAGGACGGCGTCGACGCCGTGAGGGTGTCCGAGCTGATGCGAGAGGCCGGACTGACCCACGGCGGCTTCTACCGTCACTTCGGTTCCCGCGAGGACCTCATCGAGGAGGCCATCGACGCGGCGCTCATCGACGGATCGCGACAAGCGGACGCCGGGGAAAGCCTGGACCCCGGCGCGGAGCTCGCACAGATCATCGATGGCTACGTGAGCAAAGCTCACCGGGACAACCCGCAGGTCGGTTGCGCGGTGGCGGCGCTCCCGGCCGACGTCTCGCGATGCGGTTCCCGAGCGCGCCACGCCTACAGCCGGCAGGTACGACGGTACATCGACCGGCTCGTTGGCCTGATTCGACAAGCCGAGCCCGACACCAAGCGAGACGAAGCGATCCTGACTCTCTCGGCTCTGGTCGGGGCGGTCGCGATGGCGCGCGCCGTCGACGAGCCGGAGCTCTCCGACGAGATTCTCACCCGCACGGCAAACGCCCTTCACCGCCGCGCACACGAAGCTGCTGGCTGAACGCAGAACCGCAGCGTCTGCCAGCAACCGACAGTGAGGATGGCGTACGTCATCCTCACTCTGAATCGGAGAAGACGAGCTGATCGGTGCGCGGGCGGTGTCGATCGCCAAGTTCTGGTCAGCTTCCGATGATCGTGTCGCGGAAGGCGGCGATGCGGTCGCTGAGCTCCTGGGGCCGTTCGAGCGGGATCAGGTGGCCGCTCCCGGGGATGACGTCGAGCCGGGCGCCGTCGATTTCGGCGAGGGCGCCGGTCCCGTTCAAGGGCACCGACTACGTGATCGGACAGGCGAACAACGCCCTGATCTACCCGGGCATCGGTTTGGGGACGATCGTCTCGCGCGCCGTTCACGCGACCGACGGGATGCCGCTCGCCGCATCTGAGGCGATCGCCGGACTCGTGGACGTCAGCCGGCCCGGTGCCGGGCTCCTGCCCCAGGTCGACAACCTCCGGGCGGTGTCCGCAACCGTGGCGGTCGCGGTCGCCAAACAGGCCGCAAGAGATGGCGTCGCCCACGAGCTGCCCGACCCCGTCCAAGCGGTCCAGGACGCGATCTGGCAAGCCACCTACCCGAGGCTGGAGACGAAGTGACGGCCGCTGTCACCAAGTACGAGCTGCGGACCGTTCCGACCGGGGACCGCCGGGACGGGACCCGAGGCGAAAGCGACGCGATGGCCAGATCGCGACGCATACGTACTGACACGGGCCGCGTCTCGAGCGATTTCACCTCAACAGAGCGAGCCGCAGCCACCCCGCTCAAAGACAAGCCGGTAACCACATACTTGTAAACCTCAAGACCACCCTCGGGTGAGGATAGGTGGAACCACCATGACTGCTATCAGCGACGCGAAGCCAACCATCCTCGACCTACCTATTCGTCTCGAAGCCACTAGGCTGCGGCGCGAGTTCGACAGCCTCGGCGAGGTTGAGGTCCCGGCCGACCGGTACTGGGGCGCGCCGACCCAGCGCAGTCTCGAGCACTTCAACATCGGCATGACCGCATGCCGAAGGAGGTCTATCACGCCTACGGCTACGTGAAGAAGGCGGCGGCGATCGTCAACACCCGCGCCGGTCGCATGCCCGCGTGGAAGGGCGATCTGATCCAGCGGGTGTGCGACGAAGTGATCGCCGGAGCGCTCGACGAGGACTTCCCGCTGTACGTATGGCAGACCGGCTCAGGAACCCAGTCCAACATGAACGTCAACGAGGTCATCTCCAACCGTTGCATTCAGCTGGTGGGGGGACGCTCGGCTCCCAAGAGCCGGTGCACCCGAATGACCACGTGAATATGGGGCAGTCGAGCAACGACACGTTCCCGACCGCGATGCACATCGCCGCCTACAAGATGGCGGCCGAGAAGACGATCCCGGCGCTGCGGCGGCTACGCGGCGCGATCGAGCGCAAGTCGAAGAGGTGGGCTGATGTGGTGAAGATCGGTCGCACGCATCTCGAGGACGCGGTCCCGTTGACGGTAGGTCAGGAATGGTCGGGCTATGTGGGGGCGCTCGAGGACGCGATCGGGAAGGTCGAGCACGCTACCCGCGGGCTGCTGAAGGTGGCGATGGGCACGGCGGTCGGCACCGGGCGCAACGCCCCGCTCGGGTTCGGGGGGCAGGTCGCGGCGGAGATCGCGAGGATGACGGGCGCGCCGTTTGAGACCGCGCCGAACAAGTTCACCGCTCAGGGAACGCTTGACCGGATGGTCCGCGCGCACGCGGGACTGAAGGCCGCGGCCGTGACCCTCTACAAGATCGCGGACGATCTGCGGTGGCTGGGCTCGGGCCCGCGGACCGGGATTCATGAGCTGATCCTGCCGGCCAACGAGCCGGGTCGTCGATCATGCCCGGGAAGGTCAACCCGACTCAGGCCGAGGCGATGTTGATGGTCTCCATCCAGATCATCGCCTCCGACCTGGCGGTGACGATGGGCGACGCCGAGGGTAACTTCGAGCTCAACGCCTTTCGCCCGATCCTGATCAACAACTACCTGCACTCGGCGCTGATCCAGGCCGACATGTGCGACCACCTGCGCGAGTTCATGATCGAGGGCGCCGAGCTCAACGAGCCCAAACTCAAAGAGAACATCGAGCGGTCGGTGATGATGGTGACCGCGCTCTCGCCGGTCATCGGCTACGACAAGGCCTCGGTCATCTCGCACTACGCCATCGACCACGGCCTGACCTTGAAAAAGGCGGCCCTGGACAACGGCGTCAGCGAGGAACTCTACGACCGAGTAGTCAATCCGCTCGCGCTCACCAAGGGCGGCTCCGCCGATCTGGGCTCCGCATCGCTGCACGGTTGAGATGAGCTCGCGAATCGAACAACTTGGTCGGTCGCCGGCCTCACCCCCACTCAAGGAAAACGGTGGGCCGTCGGCCTCGCCTCAACTCCGGGGCTCCCATGGCCGGGCTGACGTTCGTCCTCTCCGGCGGCGCGGCCGTCCTCGCTCGCTATGGAGGCGGCCTTCTCCAGCCATGGCAGGTGGTATTCGTGCTCTCGGCGATATCGGCCCTGTGGCTCGTCGTGGCCGTGTACTTCCTGGGAGATATCTCGGCTCACTTCAATCCCGCGACCACCCTGGCCTTCGCGCTGGTAAAGACATGGACTGGGTGATGGCGTCGGCCTACTGGATCGTCGAGTTCACCGCCGCCGCCTGCGGGTCACTCCTGGCCCGTGCGTTCTTCGGCGCCAACGGGCACCTCGCAGCCACGATGCCTCCGCGCGGCACGTCCTGGCAAGCCGCCGGATTCGAGGCGATCATCACCTTCGGGCTCGTGCTCATGGTCATCAACATGGCCAATGGCGCGAAGCTCAACGGCCCCTTCGTCCCGCTTGCCGTAGGCGCCTGCATCATGGCCTGGGGCACGATGGGCGGGCCATTCGACGGTGCCTCCATGAACCCGGCCAGGAGCTTCGGCCCCGACGTCGCGATCGGCAACCTCTCCACATGGTGGGTCTACCTGATCGGACCCGTGGCCGGCGCCGCCATCGCCGTCGTCGTCGCATACGTACTACGCGGACCAGCAAAAGCTCAAGAGGCGATCGCTGCCATGGGAACGCCCCTTGACCGCGCCAGCTAACAAACGTTCCTGCCGACCAGCCTGCATCAGCGGCCGTACCACGTTGCCGATCGGGCGCTGCGATTGCTGCGGGGGTGCGCGTACGCTGCATGACCAAGCCGACAAAGCGAAAATAAGTTAGGAACGCTCGTAGACCGCGGAGGACGGCTGAACCCACCGCTTATCCGGGTTAGCATGACTTGGTGCGCTTCGTCGTCACCAGTGCAGGTAGCGCCAACGGCGGTGGCCATGACGCGGTGCTCGCCTTCAACGCCGAAGGCGAGTTCGTCGGCCCGTTCAGCGACGACCCCCGGATCGTCGATCCGCGTGGTCTGTGCATTGATCCCTCCGGCGCGCTGATCTACCTGAACAGCGTGGACCGGATGCTCGCCCTTGATCGCAGCGGACGCGTCACGCGCGACTCAGGGCCGATGGCCGACCTCGACCCGGGCGGCGCCGTGTTCGGGCCAGGCGGTCGCTTCTACGTCACGATGCGGCGCCGCCGGACGATTCTGGGCATCTCTGCGACGCTCGACGGCCACGCGGAACCCCTCCTGCCGGAAGGCATCGTCCCATTCCCACGCGGGTTCGGTTTCGGGCGGGACGGCAGCCTGTATCTCGCCTCGGGCATCGGCCCTTCCGGCGAGGGCGACAACACTATCCTGGTGTTCGATCCCGACGCGCCCGCCCAGCCGCGTCGCTTGGTCACGGATCCCGAATTGAGCCCTCTGGACCTGACCGTTGTTCCGAATGGCCATATCGTCGTCGCCAGCGAGTCTCCGTTCCGTGCCCCCGATGCTGTAGTCACCGTTCGCGAATACGATCCGGCCAGCGGAGATCTCGTCCGCATCTTTGCTCCTGACCGTTCGGTGAACTTCCGCCAGCGCGCGGGTTGAGAAATGGGGCCGGACGGCCACCTCTATCGCGTCGGCGAGGCTCACGCGATCGCGTTCGACTTCTCGACTGGAGACTTCCTGGGGCCCGTCGTACGACTGCCGAGACTCCACGGCCAAGCGCTCGTGCTGCTCGACTAGAAGCACCTCGTGACGTGGAGCAGCAGTATGCGCTCTAGTGCTCCGTCGACCCGTAGCCCTGCATCCCTGCCCGCGCGGCATCTTGGCGTCGGCGCGGACAGTCTCGTCATGCGCGGACTGCGGGGAAGCGGCCGTAGTGGGCGTCGCGACCGTTTCAGCCCGGAGGGCCGAGGCGAGTCGGCCGAGCGTGTCTGCGCACTGTGCCGGTGGAGTGAGCCGCCGCGAAGCGGCCGCGGTGTGAGCGCGCTCGAGTATCGCGTCATGCTCATCGGTCGTCGCCGCGGCGGCGGCCGCCGAGGCTGCGGCGCCGCAGGACCGGTTCCGGGAGATGCACGAGCTGCCCTTTTACCGCCAGCACGCGCTGGCGGACGACGACACGCGGCGGTACGCCGTCGCGCTCGGGCTCGACCTCGGGCGCTTCGACGCTGACTGCGGCCGAGAGGCGGTGCTCGGGCGCGTGGGCCACGACGTTCGCAGCGGGGAGGGGTCGCACGATGCGCGGCACGCCAACACTGTTCGTCGACGGAGTCATGCACCGTGGCGGCCACGACGCGCTCACCTTGTTGGAGGCGCTGGCGAGCTGAGAGTAGTTTGCACATCCTCGACGTCACACGATCGGAAGGGAGTGTCTGAATGGCGACCTGGATCTTCGAGCCGGGGCACACGGAGGCCGAGTTTCGGGCTCGGCACATGATGGTCAGCTGGGTGCGCGGCCTGTTCAAGGACATCCACGGGCAGCTCGAGCTCGACTGGGACCACTGCGTGAACGCCGTCTTTACCGGCGAGATCGACGCGACAGGAATCTGGACCGGCCAGTCCCAGCGCGACGAGCATCTGCGCAGCGCCGACTTCTTCGACGTCGCGAATCACCCCAAGATCACGTTCGCTGGGCGCTTCACCGAGCGCACCGGCGGTACGATGTTCAAAGGCGAGGTCGAGCTCACGATCCGCGGCGTAACGCGAACGGTGCCGCTCGACATCATCTCGTTGGGGGAGTGGAACACGCCATTCTGGGTCGGAGAGGAGAACAAGGGCGAGTTGCGCCGCATCGGGCTCGAAGCAAAGGCCAGGATCAACCGCCACGACTTCGGCGTCTCCTGGCAGGACGAGATTTCCGGCGGTGGGGTGGTCGTCAGTAACGAGATCGAGCTGGTGCTCGACGTCGAAGCGATCCGGCTCGAGGACCTCGAACGCACCGGCGCGATCGAGTACTACCGAAGCTGAGCGCCCCACTCTGCTTGCCTATCGATCGGACCCGCGGCGTGAACTGGGCTCAACGTTTCACCAGCGATCACGACTGGCCACTGGCGGATGCGAGGTGGCCCGACGTGCCTCATGCTCACGGCATGACGGAAGAGCCTTACGTGAACTCGCTGGAGCCGCATCGCTGTTAATCAGTCAGCTAAGGCTTCCCGGCTCAACCACGCCGAATATACCACCGTTGAGCAGCTCATCACAATGCTCAAGGAGTACGAACGAGCCGGGGAAAGCAAACGCACGACAACCAACTCCAGCGCTGAAGTGGACCCTGTTGCTCTTTTCCTGTTCCAGCGAATCGTGTGGCAGCTTGATGGGGATTCGTCGTTTCAAGCGTCGACATCAGAGGACCTCGCGGGCACTGGCCGGTAGCTGTGCGCAAACGGCTTGTCCTGAGTCAGCCACGCGCACTTCCGCCACCTCAAGGAGAGTGTGAACTGGTGTAGGTTCGCGCCAGAGATTGAAGAGCGGACCGCCGACCCCGTCCCTGAGCAGCGCCTGAGCAAGTGCGACTCCCCTGGCGCTTGCGGGGCCTGGTCGGTCGAGCCCGTCGGCCAATCTCAGCAGGGCCGCGCGTCCCGTGGTCGGGCATGGGAGGGCCCAGAGCCGCTTACCCTAGTGCACGGCCGCGATATGGCGTGCGGCTCCCGCGAGGCTCTGCTCGATTGCGCCTCAGCGCGCGCAGGTCCATGTGGGTCCTGTCGGTGGGATCTCGGTCACCGACTCCTTTGTGCTCACAGACCGTGTCATGTCGGTGGCGAGAGTCAGATCAGGTGCAAGTGCTGAAGGAGCTGGTGGACACCCGCGGCCTCGATGCCCGCTGCTTCGAGCGAGCGCTCCATTTCGGCCAGCCGCGCGATCGCATCGGTCACCCGCCGATCACCGTTGCCGGGATTCTGCGAGATCTCCTCGTGTTGCCTGCGCGTCCCGACGAGCAGATCAGCCATGCATTCCAGCAACTCCGCGAAGCGATCGCGATCCTGCTCCCGCTGGGCGATCGGAGCAGGAGTCCTCAGAGGGGCACACGCCGAATCGGTCATCGGCCGATATGGGTCGCATGACCAACGAGTGGTAACGCGTCGGCGGGACCGATCTGGCGTATCTTGCTTGGTTAGCGGTCAAGCGTCGCATCGTGCCTCCGTTCAAGGCGGTTCAGTACGTACTCCAGTCCGCTCGCGAAGTGTCAAGGCGGCTGTGCAGATCGTCGTTGGCGCCGTAAAGACTTGTGAAGGACCGGCGATGTCGACGCCGCTTGGCGGCGCGTGCTCTCGGTTTGAGCTCGCGGGCAACCGGGAGAGGCCTGGTTTCGGGGCGCTGATGCTCGGGCAGCTCGATTCTGCGCTGGTTACTCATGTCTTGCTGCTCGGCATCGCGTTCGTAAGGAGCTATGCCGCGATCGGTAGCTCGAGGTCGGCTCGAGGTGTCGTGTCCAGCGCCTCGGTCGCAACGAGCACCTGGCGCCGGAGCGCGCCCGGCTCGGCGGGGTTGTACAGCGGGCTCCTATCCGCGCTGGTGATAATCCGCTCGGCAATTGCCATTCACTCGGTGCGCACGGGCGCTGCGTAGCCCATCCTCGTCATCAACGCGTTGATCGCGTCTCGCGCGTCAACGACTTGGGCGCGGTTGATGATGACCACCCGCGACCGATTGAGCTGAGGCTGGTGCGCGGCTGATGGTACGGCGCAGAGTGCGCGGAAGCTGCTTGCGCCCGCCGCGGCGGGTCAGCTGCGCGGCGCGCGCTCCACGCTCGGGCGAGGAGCTCGGCTCGGCGCCCTGGGCCAGTTCACGGGTGAGGCGATCACGGCTTGCGGCAACGCGCACCCTCAGGACGAGCGACCGCCACCCCGCCACACCCGGATCACCGCGACGCGTCTCGATATCGAAGAGATTCGGAAACATTCACACTTCTCCTTATTGCTCTATCACCAACGACCTGAGTCGGACACCGGTGGAGCAGTCACCATCGGCTCTGCTCTCACTTTACGGTAGCTTTGAGGCGTGCAGAACTCGTGTAGAAAGCGTCGCTGACCATCTAGATTCCGTGAAGGCTTCAGGCACGAGAGAGCAACAATCTCATGCGAGCCTTCAACGGACCCGGGCGCTGCCCGGACTGCTGCAACCGGATCCGGGGAGCGAGACCTAGGTTTCGCGGGCGGGCTCTTGGGCGAATCCGATCGTGCGCCGGGCGCTGAGCGCCGCGATCGTCTGGTCGCCATTGGGGATCGCCCGCTGTTCGACAGCAAGGACGTTGGAAGCGATTGTCGCGACTTCCGCGTCGCGACGAGGACCGTGGACACATTTGTCTGCGGCGGGCGCGGGCGCCTCGCGCCTCATCGCTCGGGCAGGGGCGATTTCAAGAAGTCGACCGGAGGGACACTGCACGGCGCCGTCGGCCTGGCTGGTGCTCTCGACGCGCCCGCGTGATCTTGTCGTTCATTCCAGCGGCGATGAACACAACCAGCTCCCTCAACGAGAGGCGCAACACTAGGCGTTGGGCGCAGGGTCCGCTCCGCCCGAACCTTGCGAGAACAGCCACCCGAGCGCGGCGCACACCACCACCAGGAACACGATCATGACCAGCGGAGCGAGCGCCCCAACCAGCCCCGCTGGCCCGGCATGGTAGAAGCCGTCCGGTCGGCCATGCATCCAGGGAGGTCCACCTGCAACGACTGAGTGTGCCCGCGCGAACCCCGCCGTTGCTAATGCCGCGAGCACGCTGAGAAGGATTCCGACCGCCAGCGTCGCCCCGGCCACAACCGGCAGACCCGGGCGCCGGCGGGTGGCCGGCACGGTCGCCGGCGGGGCGGGCAGATCGACCACCAGCGCGTCGAGCTCGCCGTATGTGCGAGCCTGCAAAGCGACCTCGAGGCGCTCCTCCAGCTCCCCGGCCAGCAGGCGCCCTTCGGCGGTCGCCGCGCGCAGCCGCTCCGCTACGTCCTCGCGGTCGCTATCAGAAGCCCGGAGGGAATACCGTCTCGCCACACGCCCAGCGTAGCGCGCGATCGGATCCGCCTGAGAGGAGTCGTCCGGATCGAGCGCCTGCATCTCACGAGCGGCACTTGCGGGCGATGAACGTCGCGAGCGTCCAGCCCCGGGAGACTGTTCGAAACGCTCAGCGGTTGGCCGTTCCCGCCAGCCGGCTGTCTTTACCCAGGACGTGGTGCACTGGGAGCCCGAACGACCGCGCCTTCGAAACGAGGTCGTGTTTCAACCAGCGAGAGATGCCGAGCGGCAGGGTCGAGACGATGATCTCGTCGTAGTGGCCGCGCTCGAGCGCGTCCTTGATCGCGATCGCCGGCTCCAGGTCGCCGATGTCGCCGGTGACCTCGGTGCCGGCGGCCTCACTCAGCCGCGGCAAGGCGTTGCGCAGCACCTCGCGCGCCTCATGTACGCCGATCTCCTGCGGGTTGGCCGCCTTTTCCCCGCTGCGCCGGCGGCGCGGAACGACGAGATGGAACCTGGAGGGACCGCCGCGGGCACGCTCGCGCACGGCCTCAATCAGAGTGGACGTCGCAGCGGTCTGATGCGCGACGACGAGAACGGATGTCGTTTCCTGATCCATGAGCTACCTCAAATGAGTTGCAGATCTCAAGTTGTCCAGCAGCTTCCGACCTTGTGATGAGGGGGCCACAACGACGACCGTCGCTTCCCCGAGCGGGTGTTATCTACGGCGAACACGACGCCTCGGAAGCGCAGCGGCAGAGCGCACTTGGCGAGCTCCTTACCTCCCTGCGCTTCCGAGACGTCGTGTCCGCAACAACGCGCCAAAACCGTGCGTCTGGACGTCTTGAACGCGTCCTGCGCCGCGCAGCTGCGACTGTCCGAGACCGAGCACTGCCAAGACCGCGGCAGAGAGAAGCGGTTCAACGCCGCCACGCTCGCGGTCCGGGTCATACAGCAGAGCCAGAACCGCCTCCACACCCTGAACGGCCGCGACGAGGACATCCGGAACCCCCGGACCGGCCTCCACTCGTAGGAAGGTCGTGAACGCACCGATCGGCGCATCAAGATGCCACGAACCGATCCGCGATTCACCGCTCCGCCTTCCCTGACTCAACGCTCTCCAGGTCGCCGCCGTTGAGCGACACATCGGCGGCGTTCAGCCATCCGGGCGCCCGAACACCAGCGAAGAGCGCCGCGAGTGCTCGCCCGAGATCCGACCCGCGACCCTCGGTATCGCGGCCCACCTCGAAGACGATCCAATCGGCGCGCCCGAGCTTGTACACACGCAACGCGCGCCCGCCCGCGAGCGCGCCCATGACCCACTCCCCCGGACCCCGCACATCGACAACGAGCCGTTCGCTAAGAGGAGGAAGCTGAGTCTGCCGATACATGTCGAGCGCACACCATCCGCGCCGACCAGACTTCCCGGCTCAACCAAAAGTGAATATACACCGTTGAGCCGCTCATCACAATGATCGAGCAGTACGCACGACACCCAACTCCAGCGCTGAAGCTCGCCGGCTGGCGAGTGGGGTGTGCTGGTCGTTCGCGCGAATCGGCCGGGTGGCTTCGATCTCGACCACGCCAGGACGTGCACCGCGCGCGTGTTACCGACGAGCGTCTGCCCGGACGCCGCGGCGACTGGCCTGGCCGAGAGCGCCGGCGCGGGCTGAGTGAAGGAGCCGCTCGACCGAGCCGCCGAGGTCGTCCCCGGCGGCCGGCCGGACGCGGGCCCATCAGTCTCGGGACCTACTTAACTGGTCGGGCCCGGAATAGTTCCGATGCCCTCCATCGCTTTCGTGAACTCGATCGCTTGATCGTTCATGATCGCGCGAGGATCGAAGGACGCATCGGCCATGACACCGTGGACGCGACGGCGCTGCATCCCGAAGTTGCCGGCGTCGTAAAGGGGCAGGACGGCGGCCTCTCGGAGATAGCGGTGGAAATTGTGCTGCTTGTCGACCGAGTTCACCCCGACGACTTGCATGCACTTATAGACGGCATCGAACAGCAGCTCAGTGCAGTGCACCTTGCACATGGCTCCGATCATCTCGCCGTGGTAGTCGTGCTGATCGAGGTAGTGAGCAGTCTTGTAGCAGAACCACCGGGCGGCTTCGATCTGAGCCGCGACGTCTCCTAGGACGTAACCCGGATACTGATAGTTGATGATCGGTTTGGGACCGCCCGCGGTGTATGTCTTCGCCCACACAAGCGCGTCCTCGTAAGCTGCTCTGGCGACCGCAACGGCTCCGATCCCGGCCACCGGCCCCGACCAGGCGAAGTTCCGGTTGATCACGAGATCTCCGTTTCCCTTCGTCCCTTCGATGAGGTTCGCGGCCGGCACCCGCGCGTTGTCGAACGTGATCTCACAGTTCGGCGCCGTGCGCTGCCCCATCGTGCTAATCGACTTGTACGTGATCCCGGGTGTCCCGCGTTCGACGATGATCGCCGACAGCCCCGACGTTCCCCCAGCCGAGGGGTCAGTGCGAACGACCACGAGATTCAGGTTCGCGCCCTGGTTGTCCCACCCACCGACGTTGCAGGGCCAGTACTTGCGACCGTTGATGACATACTCGTCGCCGTCGAGACTCGCCGTCACTCCCATGCCGGCCCCATCGACCGCCGGCGCGTCGAAGTTCGCCGTGCCGCCCGGCGTTCCCGCCGGCTCGCTGGCGGCATAGCCGACGATGAACTCGTTGCTCGTGTCGGAGGTCGCTCCTCCGATGAAACGTTGCTTCTGCTCCTCGGTGCCGTAGTACCAGACGGGCATCAGACCGAGCCCGTTGACCAAGACGGCGGTGCCGAAGCCCGGATCGACAGCCTGGACCTCCTCCGCCGCGATGATGAAGTCGACATTCGACATGCCGCCACCGCCGTATTCCTTTGGCAGCATCGAGAATGCGATGCCTCGCTTGCAGGCCTCCTCATATGCGGGCTTCGCCATTTGCCAGCCCTTGAGCGGATCAGGCTCCTCGTCGATCTTCGGCGTCAGCGGAGCGAGGACATTCTGAGCGAAGTCCCTCGCCGCGGCCTGGATCTCCTGCTGCTCCTTCGTGAAGGTGAAATCGATCGCCATCTGGTAGCTCTCCTTCTCCATCTGAGTGTGATTGACCGTGCAGCGACACCTACCTCTGATTAGACGCGCGACACTCTGTCGCGACCGCATCGAGGTCCGTGGCACTTCGGCATGACAGTCTATGACTGCGACGCGCAGGGCGGCGCCCTGTCTCTGAGGAGCTTGCCTATCACGGAGACCGCGCTTCGCCTTAGCGGGTAGCCGTGGATCAAGACGACCGGCTGGCCGGCGCCGTGGTCCTCGTAATGAATCTCGATCGGAGCGTCGTTCTCGCTTCCAACAGTGATGCGCGGCACGTCGTGCTCCTGGGTCATTGAGTGTTGCGAGAAGCGTCACGCTTCCAGCATCCAGTCGCGCCCGGGCAACCCCCCGGTCGATGCCCGGGTCGAGTCCCGTGAGAGTCCGGGTCTCGAGGGGGCTCGACCTCAACGTGTCGCGCGCGGTCGCGGCTCACGACGGACCCGGCGTGGTGCGCGCGAAAGACGCGACGGCGCCTAGGGGCGTGGAACACGCTGGCGCTCATGGCGCTCGATTGTGCTCCCCCGGCGCCGATCTGGCCACGACGTTTTGAAGTCACACTGGTAGACGCTAGCTAAGCTAGGTAGCCACGATTTAGCTGATCGCCGCTTCGACGATGGCGATGTCCTGCTCCGTCGTTCCACCGCTGACTCCGACGCCGGCGATTACCTGGTCCTCGCTGGTGAGCGGGACGCCGCCGCCCATCGCGGAGTATCTGCCGCCGGAGACCGCGAGGGGGGATACAGCTCCGCGCCTGGTTGCACGAGGGGAACGAGATCAGCGGTGCGCATGCCGACGAGAGCGGACGTGTAGGCCTTTCGCTCGGAGAGCTCGAGCGAGAACACGGCCGCTCCGGTCATGCGGTGGGTGAGAACGACGTTGCCGTGAATGTCGATGACGGTAACCGCGACGGGCACGTCTTGTTTGAGCGACTCGGCCTCGACGCGGTCAGCGATGTTCTTCGCGATGGTGAGTAAGTCCATGGTCGTGTGCTTCCTTTCAGAAAAGAGATAGGCCGTTCGGATTCAGCGCTCGCCCTTGAGCCCCAGCTGTCCCACGGAGAATCCGAGTCGATCTTCCGCGTCTCCAGGCTTCTGGAGCCCTTGCTCCAGGAGAGCTTTGATTCTTTCCTGCGCCGCTGGTCGCTTGACCGAGGCCATGCAGGCGTCCCAGCCGGCTCTGATTTCGACGTCGGGGGGCAGGCTGGCTTCGTTCACGAGGCGCTTGGTGTTTGCGATCGCCCACTTGTCGAACGAGGCGATCCGGGTTGCGAGTGCGTCGACGAAACTGTCCAGCTCGGCATCGGGTAGCGCACGGTTCACGTAGCCGAGCAGTTCGGCCTCGGCGGCTCGGATGTCGTTTGCACTCAGGAGCACTTCGAGGGCGCGTCCCCGTCCCATGACCCGCGGCAATCGCGCCATCGGCCCTCCACCAGGGACGACGCCCACGCCCACTTCAAAGTGCGAGAGGAGCGCTTTCTCTCGGCTCGCGACGCTCATATCGCAGGCGAGCGCGAGCTCACTGCCGTTTCCGGTCGCCCGCCCCCGGATCAGCGCGATCGAAACGAAAGGGGCGCGTGTCAGGCGCACCAGGACGTCGGGCCATGCCTCGAGGCCTGTCGGGCCTTGCGGGATGCTGGTCAGATCCTCGAAGTTCGCGAGGAAGTCAGAGTGGTTGAGAAAGAACCCGTCGACGGCACTTTCGAACACCACCACCTTCACTTGATCGTCGTTCTCGAGCGCCGTGACGACCTCTCGGATCTGCAGAACGAATTCCGGACCCATGAGGTTCAGCGGCGGGTTGTCGAGTACGACTCGACAGTGCGAAGGCGTAACTTCATTGAGCCTGACCTGCGCGGCCTTCGTTGCTGAGGGCATGACGCACCTGCTCCTGGCGTAGGGGAAGACGGGGTGACTGGGACGTTCCCACGGGGCGTGCCTGCTCGCGTCCGGGTAGCCCCCCGGTCAGGCCCCTGGTCTGCCGTCCACCGTTGTGTCGATGCGGGAAAGAAGGAACGAGGCCACGGAGGTCAAGGGCTCGAGGGCATCCCCAAGGAGGATTCAGATCTCAACCGGCCACCAGATACCAAGTGGCCGGTTGGTGGCGGTCCCGGCGCGATCGACTTGTTTCTCGACTGCGTCTGTCGCACTACGGGTTGACGATCTCGGCGGCTGCGGTGAGCGGGTCGATGTTTGCTGCGTCCGCGATGCCGGCGCGGTACTCGTCGGTGTTGGTGAGTGGTGGGGTCAGGTTCCGCTCGTAGCGGACTCGCTCGGCGGCGACCATCCGGAAGCCGATCTCGTGCTCGAGCCGCTCGGCGAGAGTCCACAGGCGGCCGGCCGCGGTTGCGTCCTCGTTTCGCGCGGCGACGCAGGCGAGACCCGCGAGGCAGTACGCCCCCAACCGCACGTCTCCCTCTTGCAGGCCGAGTGCGAGTGCCTCACGGTAGTAGCGCTCGGCGGTGGGCATATCGCCCTTGTCGAGATGGAGGTCGCCGAGGCTGTGCACCGCGGCCGAACCACTGCCGAGTCCGTTTGCGCGCCGAATCTCGATGGAACGGGCGAACAGCTCGGCGGACCGCTCGAAATCGCCGAGGTCCCGGAGGGCCTCAGCGATGTAGTGCAAGGTGCGGGCGATCCCCACCGTGTCGTCGAGGCGCTCGTAGATCGGAAGCGCCTGCTCCGCCCACGCGAGGGTCCTCTCCGGCGCGCCGGCCACCAACTCGGCGACGCCGAGGCGAAGCAGCACGAGGGTCTCGCCGCGTTCATCGCCGGCTTCCCGGCAGAGCGTGAGGGCCTCGATCAGGGCCGTGCGGGCCTGCTCGAGGCGCTCGAGATACACGAGTGCGTAGCCGAGCCCGGTCAGCGCCCTGGCTCGGTACCGTGACGACATCGCCGTCGGATCGGCCAGCGCGCGCTCGTACCACCGCTCTAATTCACGGATGCGTCCGGCCCCTAACCAAGGCGTGAAGAGGGCATCGGCGAGTGGGAGAGCCGCGGCGATATCGTGGTCGAGCGCCCAAGCGAGCGCGAGTCCGACATTGGTGGCGTCCTGGCGCAGCCGAATCAGGTCATCGGTGCCCTCCCGGGGGCGGTCACCATCAGCGACACCGAGCGCGAAGTACCAGCGTGCGTGGCGGGCGTGGATCTCGTCGCGCTCGTCGCTTGAGTCGAACTGCTCGAGCGCGTACTCGCGCGTGGTCTGCAGCAGGAAGAGCCGGCCGTTGTCGGCGTGGCGCACGAGGCTCTTGTCGATCAGTGACCGCATGGCGTCGAGATCGGCGTCGCAGATCTGTTCGGCTGCCTCGAGCTCGAAGCTGCCGACGAACACGGCCAGCCGTGTGAACAGCCGCTGCTCGGGCCGGCTGAGCAGGTCGTAGCTCCACGCGATCGTCGCCCGCATCGTGCTGTGGCGCTTGGGGAGGTCGCGGCGCCCGCCGGCGAGGAGCGGGAGCCGCTGCTCCAGCCGGGCGAGGAGCTGCTGCCCGGAGAGGAGCTTGACCCGCGTCGCCGCGAGCTCGAGCGCGAGCGGGAGCCGATCGAGTTGCTCGCAGATCGCGTCGATCTCAGCGCCCGGCTCGTAGCCCGGCTCCACCTGCCGCGCCCGCGCGGTGAACAGCTCGACGGCGCTGTGGGGCGACAGCGGCGCCACGGGGTACTCCTGCTCGGCGGCCACCCCGAGCCGCTCCCGGCTCGTCACGATCACCCCGCAACCCGGCGCGCCGGAGAGCAGCTCGCCGACCGCGCGAGCTGCCTGGATCACCTGCTCGAAGTTGTCAAGCACGAGCAACAGCGCTCGCCCGCGCAGATACATCGGCAGATCCGCGATGTCGCCGAGCGCCGCCGCGATCGCCGCCGGTACCAGCCGCGCCTCGCTGACCATGGCGAGCGGAACCCACCACACGCCGTCCGGATAGCGGTCGGCGAGGCCCGCCGCGAACGCCATCGCGAGTCGGGTCTTTCCCGTCCCACCGGTTCCGGTCAGGGTGATCAGCCGGCGCGAATCAGCGAGCGTCATCAGCTCGGCAAGTTCGCGCTCGCGGCCGATGAGGGGTGTCGCCTGCACGGGCAGATGGACATGGCCCGGCGCTCGCCCGTCCGTCGTGGCGCCGGCGGGCGCGGCCGGCTGGCCTGGGTCGGGTTGGAGCAGCGCCCGGTCCTGACCGAGCATCGCTTCGTGCAGTTGCCGAAGCTCGACCGAAGGCTCGATCCCCAGTTCGTCGACCAGCGCCGACCGTGCGGCACGGTATGCGGCCAGCGCTTCCGCCTGCCGTCCGGTCCGGTACAGAGCCAGCATCAGCTGGCCCCGCAGACGCTCGCGGTACGGGTAGTCGCGCACGAGAGGCTCGAGCTCGCCCAGCACCTGCGCCTCCCGGCCCGCGGCATTCGCCCGAGCCCGCTCGACCTCCGCCTCGCTCCGCCCGTCGTCGCGCAGCTCGCCGAGCCGCGCGATCTCCCCTTGCGCGAACGCGTCGTATTGAAAGTCGGCCAAGACGTCGCCGCGCCACAGCTCGACCGCGCCGCTCAGCGCGGCGAGTGCCTGATCTGGTCGCCCCGCCGCCAGCAGCGATCGGCCCTCGCCGATCAGCCGCTCGCATCGCTGCACATCGAGCTCGTCGGGCCCGACTCTCAAGACGTAGCCACCGGCAGTAGTGACCAGCCGCTCCCCGTCTGGGCCTGAGTGGCCGGCGGCAAGGGCCCGGCGCAGCCGCGATACGTGGACGTGCAGTCCCTTCGTGCCGCTCGCCGGCGGCGCACCCGCCCACAGCTCCTCAACCAGCTGATCGCTCGACACGACCTCGTTCGCCCGCAGCAGCAGCAAAGCAAGCACGGCTCGCGGCATCCGCCCGCCCAGGGCGAGCTCGCGCCCATCGTCACCGACTGCCTGCAAAGGACCCAGGATCCCGAAACGCATACGCCCTCGCGACCGTACCGATCCCGGTCGCTCGCCGCCGACCGAACGCCGCCGACGGCACCCCACCCGCGGTTGCAATGCCCGGCCGGGGCGTTTACCGGACTGCAAGCCGGCTGCAACCCGTGCGGATCACAGTGCCCGCAGCACAACCCAACGCGAGGTCAGCCATGCATCCCCAACTCACCCTCATCGCCGCCCAACAACACATCGCCGACCTGCACCGAGCCGCCGACCACAACCGCCTCGTGCACATCGCCACCACCGCCAACAGCAGCCACGCCGTCCCCGCACCCCGCCACGCCGCCGCCGCGCCAGTCTCGTTCCTGCGCTCGCTCCGCCGCCTGGCTTAAACGCACCCGTTGCTCTCGAACCCGAGCAGTGGAGTCGGACGATCGCGATCCTGCTCGATGGTCTCCGAGCACCCGGGCGGACGGTTCTGCCCGGGCGACCGCCGATGGATACGTCCGCCGGGCCCGGCGCGGAGCGGATCGATCTGGGCGCCGCCCGGCGCGGGTCAGGCTTCGAACCTGACGGCGAAATGGGGGGTCGCGCGCCGTGGGCGGGTCGAGACCTGCCCATACGTCCTCGCGGAGGCACCCGAGTGCGGCGGTCCCAGAATGCATGGGCGCTGCTCACCAAGCGCCGCCCAGGCGGTCCGCGCACGTCTCATGGTCGCGTTCAGCGAAGTTGAGCTGCCTGATGCGAGCGCTCGGGGGGACTCGTTCCGAGCGCGGTATCGCTATTCCTGTCTGACAGTGATATCCGTCGTGCAACGCTTCCTTATGGGATGCGCCGATGGAGGTGGGGACACTTCCGGCGGCGCTTCACGGCTGTCCCGGGCTATGGTTGCGGGCTCTCGTCGCGGTTCCAGGCCGTAGTGTCGGAGCACGATCGCGACTAGAAGGCTGGTGTTTTTTGTGATGGCCTGAGCGGGGGCTGACCGCGTCTGGTCCGTCCGACCCTCAAGTAAGACTTGAGGGTTATGAGTCTCGGTTTATCTCCCCGCCAGCAGGACATGTTCGCCACGACGACGAGCTTCTGCGAGCGGCTGGTCGCGCCCGATTCGATCTACGGGCTGCTTCATCGCGAGTGCCACCGGTTGTTCCCGGATGAGTTATTCGCTGACTTGTTCTGTGATGTGGGTCGTCGGTGTGTGCCGCCGATGATCGTGGCGGTGGTGATGGTGCTGCAGCGGCTTGAGGGCTGCTCGGATCGGGAGGCGGTGGACCGCTTTCAGTTCGATCTGCGCTGGAAGTACGCAGCGGGCGGGCTGGGGTTCGACTATCCGGGGTTCGTGCATACGGTGCTGGTTGACATGCGCGCGCGGCTTGCGGCGTCCGAGTGGCCGGAGCGGATCTTCGAGGTCACGCGCGAGGTGGCCAGGCATGCAGGGCTGGTGGGCCGCCGACGGGTGCTGGACTCCACCCCGATCTATGACGCGGTCGCGACGATGGACACGGTCACGTTGGTGCGCTCGGCGATCCGGGGGTTGCTTTCGGTGTGCGACGCGGAGCTGGAGAGCGAGCTGCGCGGGCAACTGCGGCGCGATGATGATTACCGCGACGCGGGCAAGCCGGTGTGTGACTACGAGGATCCCGAGGCGCGCGAGGCGCTGGTCGACGCGCTGGCCAAGGACGCCCGCGCGCTGCTCGTGTCGCTCGACGGCCGCGAGCTTGAGGCCGCGGTCGGTGACGCGGCCGAGTTGTTGGCGTCCGTCACCGGCCAGGATCTGGACGAGGGCGAGGATGGGGTGTTTCGGATCGCTCGGCGGGTGGCCAAGGACCGGGTCATCTCGACCGTCGACCCCGACGCCCGTCACGGGCATAAGACCTCCGCGCGGGGGTTTGACGGCTACAAGGGCCACGTGTCGCTCGATCCTGACTCGGAGCTGATCCTCGCGACCACGGTGAGCGCCGCCAACGGCGGCGACGCGGCGGCAGCCGACGAGCTGCTCGCAGATGACCTCCGCGCCACAGACGAGCCGCGCCCTCCCGAGCAGCCGGAGGCTGAGCAGTCCGAGCCCGAACGTGACGAGGACGGGCAGTCGCCGTCCGTGTACGGCGACTCGGCCTACGGCTCGGGCGAGTTGGTGGACAAGCTCGAGAAAGCGGACGCGCAGGTCAACTGCAAGGTGCAGCCGCCGGTCTCGCCGGGCGGGCGGTTCTCCAAGGACGCGTTCTCGATCGACCTGAATGGCGGCACCGTGAGCTGCCCAGCGGGGAACACCACGGCGCTGCGGCCGTTCGGCGAGGGGCGGATCGCGAAGTTCGCGGCGGCGTGCGCCGGCTGCCCGCTGGCCGACCGGTGCACGAGCGCGAAAGAGGGGCGCACGATCTACGTCGGCCCCTACGAGGAGCAACTCGCGCGCGCCCGCCAGCGCCAATCAGACCCCGCCTGGAAGGCCGACTACAAAGCCACCCGGCCGAAGGTCGAGCGAAAGATCTCGCACTTGATGCGCCGCCGCCACGGCGGCCGCCGCGCGCGGGTGCGCGGCAAGCCCAAGGTGGCCGCCGACTTCGCCCTGCTCGCCGCCGCCGTGAACCTCGCCCGCCTCGCCGTGCTCGGAGCTGTCGCCGAGCAGGCGGGGTGAGACGCGAAACGCGCCTAACCAGGACGCTCCCGGCGCCACCCGGGCCGGGAAGCGCCCCAGGCGCCACGAACCCCGCGGAAACCGTCACCATCCCAGGGCGGTCCACACCGAACACATCCGCGGCAGACCCCCAGCACCCACCAACACCCCCTTTTCACACCACCCTTCTAGTAGTACTTTGTTAGGGGGGTGTCACTCGTTCTGACGGGTCTGGTGGAGCGGAAGCTGGTCGAGGTCGACGGGCTGTTGGCAGGTCTGGCAGCGACCGGCCCAGCACTTGAAGATGGGCTGCAGCAGCCGCACGGCCTGCTCGAGGGTGAGACCGTAGGCGGGGCTAAGGTGGGCGCAGGCGCTCAAGGGTGAGGAACCCGTGCGCGGCTGTGACCAGCGCGGTGTGGTGATACCACCCCGGCCAGGAACGGCCTTCGTAGTGGTCCAGGCCGAGCTGGCCTTTGAGCTGTCGGTAGTCGAGCTCGATCTTCCACCGGAGCCGGGCGAGGCGGGCGAGGCGGCCGGGCTTGGTCGAGCGCGGGAGGTTGGAGATCCAGTAGTCGGTCGGCTCGGGCTTGCCTTTGGGCCATTCGGCGATCAGCCATTCCTCACGCGGCGGGATCTCCTCGGTCTTGCCCCAGCGGCCGCGGCCGTCGTGCGCGCGCCAGTGGTGCGCGGCGCGGACGCGCACGAACATGAACCGGGACTTGAGGTACGTGCCGTTGGGCCCGTCGCGAAACGTGACCGTTTTCAGTTGCTTTTCTCCCAGGCGGGCGATCAGCTGACCAATCGACTCGGGGTCGCGATCGGGCCGCGGATGGTTGTTCTTGCGTCCCGGCCCGGTGCGCGGCTCAGGCAACGTGAACTTCGTCTCGGCGCTGAACACGGTCGTCTCCGGCGAGACCGACAGCACATATTGAAGGCCCTGGCTGTGGAGTTGGTCGCGCAGCTCGGTGTTATCCCCATAAGCGCTATCGCCCAACACCGCCGCCTTGCGGACCTTCCAGCCGGCGGCGCGCACCGCGAGCTTGACCCCCAGCTGCGGCTTGGTCTGAAACTCGATCTCCTCGGGGATCTTCGCCTTGCGGCGCCGCTCCTTGTCCTTGCACCATTCCTCCGGTAGATACAGCGCCCACCCCAACGGCACTGTGCTCTTGCCGCCCACAGCGTGCAACGACACCCCGATCTGGCAGTTGCCGATCTTCCCCAGCGTCCCGGAGTACTGACGCTTGACACCAGGCGAGTGCTTACCGTCCTTCGGAAACCCGGTGTCATCCAGCACCCACGCCTCCACATCGATCGCCGGCGCCACCCGCTCCGCGACCGCCCGGACCACCAGCACCGGATCCCACGGACTATCCGCCAAAAACTGCTGCATCGACTGATAGTCCGCCTCCCCACCCAACCGCTGGACCATCGGCTCAAGCGACTTCCGCTCGCCCTGCTCCAGCAGCCCGCGCACATACAACCCGCCATTGGCCATCTGCACGGGGTGGCCCATCGCCTCGGCCAACACCTCAGCCGTGAATGCCTCAGCACGTTCCCGCACGGCCGAAGGCGGATCGATCTGCTCCTTCACATCGGCCTGCGGCTCGCTCACAACGACCATCATGCCCTCCTCGCGTCGGCAACACCAACACCAGAAGGGTTCGCCGCGACCCTGGCGAACTCCTACCCACCGACTAACAAAGTA
>CAVWFJ010000003.1:0-931363 GCA_963754055.1 uncultured Solirubrobacterales bacterium | reverse complement strand
TTTGTTAGTCGGTGGGTAGGAGTTCGCCAGGGTCGCGGCGAACCCTTCTGGTGTTGGTGTTGCCGACGCGAGGAGGGCATGATGGTCGTTGTGAGGGAGCCGCAGGCCGATGTGAAGGAGCAGATCGATCCGCCTTCGGCCGTGCGGGAACGTGCTGAGGCATTCACGGCTGAGGTGTTGGCCGAGGCGATGGGCCACCCCGTGCAGATGGCCAATGGCGGGTTGTATGTGCGCGGGCTGCTGGAGCAGGGCGAGCGGAAGTCGCTTGAGCCGATGGTCCAGCGGTTGGGTGGGGAGGCGGACTATCAGTCGATGCAGCAGTTTTTGGCGGATAGTCCGTGGGATCCGGTGCTGGTGGTCCGGGCGGTCGCGGAGCGGGTGGCGCCGGCGATCGATGTGGAGGCGTGGGTGCTGGATGACACCGGGTTTCCGAAGGACGGTAAGCACTCGCCTGGTGTCAAGCGTCAGTACTCCGGGACGCTGGGGAAGATCGGCAACTGCCAGATCGGGGTGTCGTTGCACGCTGTGGGCGGCAAGAGCACAGTGCCGTTGGGGTGGGCGCTGTATCTACCGGAGGAATGGTGCAAGGACAAGGAGCGGCGCCGCAAGGCGAAGATCCCCGAGGAGATCGAGTTTCAGACCAAGCCGCAGCTGGGGGTCAAGCTCGCGGTGCGCGCCGCCGGCTGGAAGGTCCGCAAGGCGGCGGTGTTGGGCGATAGCGCTTATGGGGATAACACCGAGCTGCGCGACCAACTCCACAGCCAGGGCCTTCAATATGTGCTGTCGGTCTCGCCGGAGACGACCGTGTTCAGCGCCGAGACGAAGTTCACGTTGCCTGAGCCGCGCACCGGGCCGGGACGCAAGAACAACCATCCGCGGCCCGATCGCGACCCCGAGTCGATTGGTCAGCTGATCGCCCGCCTGGGAGAAAAGCAACTGAAAACGGTCACGTTTCGCGACGGGCCCAACGGCACGTACCTCAAGTCCCGGTTCATGTTCGTGCGCGTCCGCGCCGCGCACCACTGGCGCGCGCACGACGGCCGCGGCCGCTGGGGCAAGACCGAGGAGATCCCGCCGCGTGAGGAATGGCTGATCGCCGAATGGCCCAAAGGCAAGCCCGAGCCGACCGACTACTGGATCTCCAACCTCCCGCGCTCGACCAAGCCCGGCCGCCTCGCCCGCCTCGCCCGGCTCCGGTGGAAGATCGAGCTCGACTACCGACAGCTCAAAGGCCAGCTCGGCCTGGACCACTACGAAGGCCGTTCCTGGCCGGGGTGGTATCACCACACCGCGCTGGTCACAGCCGCGCACGGGTTCCTCACCCTTGAGCGCCTGCGCCCACCTTAGCCCCGCCTACGGTCTCACCCTCGAGCAGGCCGTGCGGCTGCTGCAGCCCATCTTCAAGTGCTGGGCCGGTCGCTGCCAGACCTGCCAACAGCCCGTCGACCTCGACCAGCTTCCGCTCCACCAGACCCGTCAGAACGAGTGACACCCCCCTAACAAAGTACTACTAGGGCCCTCTCCCTCGCAGCCTGGCTTCACGAGCAGGGACGGCACGCCCAGGCAGACGAGTTCCACGCCGGCGCCCAGCTCCTCGAACACCTCGCACGGGCAGAAGCATGACATCGTCATGTTTTAGGGCACTGCGCAGGAGGAGACAGGTGCCGTCCTCGGAGGGTTTGGCGAATGGATTGGCGAAACCCCCCGCGGGAGACGTAGGCTGCGCACGATGGGGTCGCATCGCGGACATATTGGAGGCGGGTTGCTAGGGGTTACCGCTGCATGCTGGATAGGCGCGGTTCTGGCGGTGGCTGGCAAATCGTTCCACTGGGGGAGTCCCTACGCGATCGGCTTGCTGGTCGCCGGGCTCTTGTGCCTAATCGGTGCCCTGATCGCATTCGAGGTCCCCTCTGCGGTCGCGCATTGGAGCCCGCTTGAGTGGCGGGGCTTTCCGTCGTCACGTTCTGAGCGCGTGCCAGCACTCCCTCCCAGTGAATCGGTGGCGACGCCGTCGGAGGCGTCCCCGCTTGACCGACTGCGTCAGCTACAGCAACAGATTCCGACCCTTCAGTTGGCAATAGACAATGCGTATGGAGAGCAGGCGATACTGGCGGTCCGTCAGCGCATTATTGATTGGTGTCAGGACGTGGAGCGTGAGCTTTGGGCCCTAGACGAAAAGCAGTGGGCGAAGTTCCGTGAGATCTCTGGGGCACCCGGAGTGTCGGACCGCCATGTGCCAGACGAGATGACCGAAGAAGCCGCCGAGCGACAGTTCGATCACATCGACACCCTCTCCCTGAGGAACTATCTTCGAGGTAAGGCGGACTTGCTTGGTTACGCGATCAAGGCACTTTCGTCGGGGTCCACATCGGCGCGTGAACCGACTCTCAAGGCCCCTGGGGATGAAAGGGAACCGGGCGCGCGGCTCGCCCGAACCCTCCAGAGACAAGCTAAGGACGCTGCCAATGCGAGCCTTGACCAGGCCGAAGCCGAGGAAGCGCGACGCAAGGCGCAGCGCGAGTCCAGAGGGGATCAGCAAGGCGGGGCTGATTGATGTCTGAGCCGATCGATTTCGACGGCAAGGAGGCTCACGATCTCGGTGAGGGCGTTGATCATCTCCCAGTGGCCGTCAATCACGGCTTGGAGCGCGAGGGCCGGATCTCCTTGAGCCTGGCTAGTGAGGTTCCCGAGTTCGGCCGGCGCCGCGTCGATGCGCTCTGCAACGAGTGTGGTGATGTGGCCGCCTGGCTCCGTCAGAGGACGGAAGCTATCCGCTCGGGCTGTGAGGGGCAAGACGGCTTGGCGCCCAAAGTTAGCTATCCCCCACGAATGTCCGCGTGGAGCGTAAGATGGGGTCGCAGCACAAAGCGGCCCAGGCCGGCGGTTGGACGCCAGACCCGGGCCTAAGCACACGGAGGACGAGCTCCATGGCCTACACGGCACGCTATCGCGCATCACGGCCGTACCCGCGGTTGTCGGTGCGCGGTCAGGGCTGGGTTCCTCCGCAACCAACCACAGGAGGACTGATGTCCAGCACCACCATCACACCCGAGCAGCGCGATGCCCTGCTCGACGTCTGCGACGACAGGGTCGACTTCGAGGCCGAGGGGATCGAGTGGTATCTCCACGGCCCGACCGTCGCGGCAATCGCGGATGATCTCGTCCTCACCCGGGCCGATGGCTCGTGTGAGCTGACGCTCCCGCGCGAGACGCTGATCCCGTTCCTCGAACACGAGCTGATGTGCACGTTGGAGCAGTTCGACACACGCTTCCTTCGCCGCTGGCATGTCTGCGTCATGCTGCTTCAGGCGCTTGAGCATGAGCCGCAAGGCGGGTTTTTCGATGGCATGCAGTGCGGCTGTGCGGACTGCGAGCGTGATCGAGCCGAGCGGGCCGATCGTGATCGTCGCGTCGAAGCATTACTGAGAGAGAACCCGCACCCGACGCTTGAGCAGCTATCCGAGGCGTCGGGGTGGCCGGTCCACGTCTTGGAGGGCAAGGTGGCGTCCGAGGTCCGGCGACAGGAACGTGCCGAGGCTGACGACGACCAGGGAGGAGGAGGACTGATGGCGACCGGGATCACCAAGCGCCACAGTCGCGGCTGCGCCACCCGGAAGGGCGGCGACAGCTGCAACTGTGCCCCGAGCTGGGAAGCCAGCGTGTACTCCCGGCGCGAGAACCGGAAGATCCGCAAGACGTTCCCAACGCAGGCGGCGGCGAAGGCGTGGCGGGCCGATTCGCAGACCGCTGTTCGGCGGGGCACGATGAAGGCGCCCACGTCGACCAAGGTGAGCGAGGCCGCGGAGACGTGGCTCGCCGGCGCCAGGGACGGCACGATCCGCCCTCGCTCAGGGGACCCGTACAAGCCGGGCGCGATCCGGGCGTACGAGACGTCGCTTCGGCTGCGGATCCTCCCGGCGTTCGGCCACATGCGGCTCGGCGAGGTCACGCGCGTCGATCTCCAGGACTTGGTTGATCGTCTACTGGCGGAGGGGCTGAACCCGTCCACGATCAGCACGACGTTGCTGCCCCTGAGGGCGATCTACCGGCGGGCGCTCAGCCGTGGAGACGTCGCCGTGAACCCCACCAGCGGGGTCGAGATGCCAGCTGTACGAAGCGGCCGAGATCGCATCGCGTCACCGGAGGAGGCCGCCCAGCTCATCGCAGCCGTGCCCGTTGAGGATCGGGCTCTCTGGGCTACGGCGATGTACGCGGGCCTACGTCGCGGCGAGCTCCAGGCGCTCCGGTGGGGGGATGTCGACCTCGCCGGTGGCGTGCTCCACGTGGAGCAATCTTGGGACGCCGTGGAGGGTCCCGGCGACCCCAAGTCGGTCAAGGGTCGACGGAAGGTGCCGGTCGCTGCGGTGCTGCGTGACTTCCTCGTGGAGCACCGCATGCGTGCGATCGAGCTGGCCAACAACGATCTCGTGTTCGGACGGGACGCCTCGAGGGCGTTCAGGCCGGGCGCGGTCGGCGATCGGGCCAACCGGGCGTGGCGGGACGCCGGCCTTGAGCGGATCGTGCTTCACGAGTGCCGGCACACATTCGCGTCGCTGATGATCGCCGCGGGCGTGAACGCCAAGGCGCTCTCGACGTACATGGGGCACGCGAACATCTCGATCACGCTGGACCGCTACGGGCACCTGATGCCCGGCAACGAGGACGAGGCAGCCGGACTGTTGGACGCCTACCTCGAGCGCGCGAACACCCAGGCCAGGAAGGCCGCCGTCGCAGCTCCGGAAGGCCCACTGGCGCGCGCAGTGGCGCGCACCGATCTCGCGACCGCCGAATCGCCCGTGTTTGCGGGCGATCAGGGCGCCCGCGTATAGATCCCTGACATTCGACCGAAACCCCCCGTAGAACCGTCAACGAGCCAACACTAGGAGCGCCGCAATGCCTGATTTCACCCCCCACACAAACGCGATCGAAGCCGTCGTGCATCTGCCCGGGGAAGGCGAGCGCCACCCCGCCGGCAGCTCCGAGATCGTGATCAAGGCGACCGGAGACGAGACCGACGGGACGTTCTTCCTTTCGGAGACGACGATCGCTCCCGGGTTCCCCGGACCCCCCGCGCACCACCATGAGCGGCTCGTCGACATGTTCTACGTGCTCGAAGGCGCGCTCAGCGTCCGTCTGGGCGAGGAGATCCGACAGCTCGGGCCGGGATCGTTCGTGTGCGTCCCTCCCGGGGTCGTGCACACGTTCAGCAACCCGACCGACCGCCCGGTCCGCTTTCTGAACTTCAACACGCCCGCGGGGTGGGAGAACTACATGCGCGACTTGGGGCAAGCAGCCAAGTCGGGACCGCTCACGGCCGAGGTGATCGGAGGCGTGGCCTCGCGCTACGACTTCCACCCGGCGTGAGCAGCCAGCCCTAGAATGGAGTTATGGGCCCGCCGGGGGAAGGTTTGCTGGAGCGCGACCTCGAGCGGGCTCACCTTCAGCGAGCGGTGGATCATTGCTGGCACGGGGTCGGTCGACTGGTCGTGATCTCCGGACCGGCGGGGATCGGCAAGACCACGCTCCTCGGCACGGCGCGTGAGCTCGCGACCGCCGCTAGCTTCAATGTGCTGAGCGCCCGGGGCTCGGAACTCGAGCAGAGCTTCCCGTTCGGCGTCCTGCGCCAGCTGTTCGACTCCTTCCTGGCCACCGCGGACGAAGCGCAGCGCGCCGAGTGGCTGTCGGGGGCGGCCGAGCTCGCCGGACCGGTGTTCGACCCTCGCGCGCCGCTGCACGAGGCCGGAGAGACCACTGCCTATCCACGTTTGCACGGCCTGTACTGGATGTGCAGCAACCTGTCGCGCAGACGCCCGCTGGCGCTCTGCATCGACGATGCCGAATGGGTGGATGAGCCGTCGCTGGCGTTCCTCGAGTTCCTTGCCCCCCGCCTCGACGAACTTCCGATCCTCGTGGTGGTGGCGGTGCGACAGGCCGAGACCGACGCGCCCGACGGCCCGGTCGCGCTGCTGGCCGAAGCCGACGCGCGCGTCCTCAACCTCCGCGGACTCAGCGCCGACGCGGTGCAGTGCCTGCTGGCGCCGGACGCCGGCGGCTCGGTGGCGGGCGCGTTCGCCGCTGCCTGTCGAACCGCCACCGGAGGCAACCCGTTCCTCGTGCACGAGTTGATGCGCGAGTTGGACGAGACCGGTATCGCTCCGACGGCTGCCAGTGCAGAGCAGGTAGGCACGCTCGGGCCACAGCGCGTGGCCGACGCGGTTCTCGCCCGACTGGCGCGAGTATCGCCGGCCGCACCGGCGCTGGCCCGGGCGGTGGCGATCCTTGGCGACGGAGCGAGCGTCACCAACGCGGCGGCCTTGGCCGAGCTGGATGAGTCGCTCGTGATCGATGCCGTGGAGTCGATGCGAACGCGCGAGCTGCTCAGGGACGGCGAACGGCTGGCGTTCGCTCACCCGATCATTCGGGCGTCCATCTACCAGAGCATGTTGCCCGCCGAGCGGACCATGCGTCACTCCCAGGCCGCCGAGTTACTCCACCAGGGCGGTGCGGCACCCGAGCAGGTCGCGGCCCAGGTCCTCCACGCCGACCTGCTCGCCGAGCCGTGGGCGCTGGGAGAGTTGCGGCTCGCCGCGAGCTCCGCGGTCGCCATGGGGGCACCGCTGAACTCCGTGGCTTACCTGCACCGCGCACTCGAGCTCGACCACGCTCCGGGGGAGCACGCCGCGCTGCTGGCCCAGTTGGGTCGCGCCGAGGTGCTGGCGGGGCTGCCGGGGGCATCCGCCCACCTCGAGCAGGCCGTTGGTTTGACCGACGACCCCGAGGAACAGGCGCGGATCGCGATCATGCTCGCCCAGGTGCTCAAATTCGGCGGTCGCGCCGAGCGCGCGGTGGAGCTGCTGTCGGCGCTGGAGGAGAGACTCGATCCGAGTCTGCGCGAGCGGGTCGAGGCCGAAATGCTCAGCGCGGCCCTCATCAGCCATAAGGCCCACGAGCTGCTGGACGACCGGATCGCCCGGTTGAGCGATCCCGGCGGCCCGGCGCGTTCCGAGGCTGAGGGCTTCCGGCTCATCCTGTTGGCCTTCGAGCGCCTGCTCGACGACGCTCCCGCCGATCGGGTCCTCGATCTGCTCGAGCGGGGCGGCGGAGAGCTCGGCTCGGCCGACGAGAGCCTCGTGCTCCCCCCGGGCGTGATGACCCACGGCGCCATCCTGACCTACTGCGAGCGCTTCGACGCGGCCGCGGCGCGCTACGAGCAAGTGATCGCAAGCGGCCGGAAACGGGGCTCGCTCAGCTCGGTGCTCCTCGGCCTCTCGATGCGGGCGGAGATCGCGTTCCGGCGCGGCGCGCTCGCCGCGGCGCTCGACGACGCGCGGGCGGCGGTCGAGCTGTGCGCCGAGCTGCCGGGCGAGGACAGCGCCGTGCTGTTGGTCCACCCACTGGGCGTGATCGCCAACATCGCGGTCGAGGAGGGCCGCTCCGACGACGAGCTCGAGGCGCAGCTGGCGCAGATCGAGACGACGCTCGACGGCGACACGCTGCGCGGATCGCTGACGCTGGTGGCCCGCGCGCGCCTGCTGTTCGCGCTGGGACGCCCCGAGTCGGCCCTGGAGCAGCTGCTGGCGTTCGAGTCCCTAGGTCGGACGTTCGGCGCGGGGACGCCGGCGATCGTGGCTTGGCGTTCGACCGCGGCGATCATCAGTGGCCAGCTGGGCGACCGGGCCGGCGCCGAGCGGCTGGCTCACGACGAACTCGCGCTGGCACGTGCGTTTGGCGCTCCCCGCGCACTCGGGATCGCCCTGCGGGCGGGCGCGCTCGTGCAGGTGCCCCCGGCCCTGGACGTCCTGCAAGAGGCGGTGGAGGTACTCCGTGGCTCGGTTGCGCAGCTCGAGCTCGCCCGCGCGCTGGTCGATCTCGGTGCCGCGATGCGGCGTGCCGGACAGCGGGCGGCGTCGCGTTCACCCCTGCGCGAAGGCCATGACCTGGCCGTGCTGTGTGGCGCCACCCGTTTGGCCGAGAACGCGCGTCACGAGATCGCTTCGACCGGGGCGCGCGTGGCGCCGGCCGGGCTCCACGGCGTCGACTCGCTCACGCCGAGCGAGCGGCGAGTCGCCGAGCTGGCCGCCGAAGGCCTCACCAACCGTGACATCGCTCAGAGCCTGTTCATCACCGAAAAGACGGTGGAGACGCACCTCGGGCACGTGTACGGCAAGCTCGACGTCCGCTCGCGACACAAACTCGCCGTGATGCTCGGCGAGCGCCCAGCGATTCCGGCGTGATGTTTACGCCGAGCGTTACTCTCACGACCGGAGAATCGTCTCCGATGAGGAGAAAATCAATTGGGTAAGTATGCAAAGGACGTCCTCGTCGAGCCCGAGTGGCTCGAGCAGCACCTCGAGGACGACTCGATCAGGATCGTCGAGGTCGACGAGAACCCGGCGCTCTACGCACAGGCGCATATCCCTGGCGCAATCGGGCTTGACTGGCGACTTGATCTCCAGGACCAGGTTCGTCGTCAGTTCCTCGGAGCCGAGGACTTCGGTCGCTTGTTCGGGAGCCGCGGGATCTCCAACGACCACCTCGTGATCGTCTATGGCGACCGCAACAACTGGTTCGCCGCCTATGCCTACTGGTACCTGAAGTACTACCGACACGATCGCGTCAAGCTGCTCAATGGTCCACGCGAGCGGTGGATCAGCGAGGGACGACCGACCACGACCGAGCTGCCCAGCCACGCGCCGACGTTGTTCACCGCGACGCCCGGGGACGGCCAGATCCGCGCGATGCGCGACGAGGTGCTGGCGGCCCTCGACACCGACCGCGTACTGGTCGACGTTCGCTCTCCGCAGGAGTACTACGGCGACGTGGTGACGCTGCCCGGGTACGAGAGCGAGGGCGCGCAACGCGCCGGCCATATTCCCGGGGCGCTTTCGGTTCCGTGGGCGCAGGCGGTGAACGAGGACGGAACATTCAAGTCCGTTGATGAGCTGCGCGACCTCTACGGCGTGAAGGGAGTGCTGAGCGGCGAACCGATCATCTCCTACTGTCGGATCGGAGAGCGCTCGGCCCACACCTGGTTCGTGCTTCACGAGCTGCTCGGCCTGACCGACGTGAAGAGCTACGACGGCTCGTGGACCGAATGGGGCAGCCTGATCGGCGTTCCCGTCGAGAAGGATTAACCAAGTGGCCAATGTCGACGGCAAGGCGACCGCCATCACCGTGCTCACCCCGGTGCGGCGCAAGGGCCCGCTGGTGCTCTCGGCGGTCTTCTGGGCCGGCCGGAACATCAAGGAGACGCTGAAGAAGCTCGAGCAACTGTCGTTCATTCACTACGCGCGCTGGGCGGTGATCGAGCGGTTCCCCGACCCGGACGGCGGCGAGCGGCTCGGACACGACTACCTGTTGTTCGAGAGCAACTTCAACGGGACCTGGGACCAATACATCGACGCGTTCTCCGAGGTAGTTCCGTTCCGCATGAAATCGATCTGGGGGACGTCGTTCGGCTTCCCCGGTCCGCTGCCGGTGGAGCCGTTCAAGGCGTACATCCGTCGGAACGAGTACGTCGCCAACCACTACTGGTCGGCCTACCCCGGGTCGACCACGACCGAGATCATCTCCGCCGGCCACGTCGAGGCCGCGCTGCGCGAGTTCCGCGAGCACGCGGCCGAGCTCGAGCCGGATGCGTTCAAGGTCGCGTACGAGTCGTTGCTGACGGATATCCAGCACGACCTGTGAGCGGCGCGCACAACATCAGCGGCCAGGTTTACGCGCTGACCGTGCTCACGCCGGTCTTCGATGGCCACGAGACCGAGCTGGCGGAGTACCTGGATACGCTCCCGCCGGGTGAGCAGAGCCCGCTGGCTCGGGTTCCCGGCACTCATTTTGCGCGGTGGGTGATCATCGGCGATGTCGTCTACGAAGGCCTCGAGCAGGAGGAGCGCGACCACCTCAAGCAGCCGCGCCTACTGTTCACGAGTAACTTCGATGGTGAACTCGCGCCTTATCTGGAAGCGCTGCGCGTGGGACTGAGTGAAAGCGCCGATGAGATCTGGGGCCATTGCCGCGGCTATCCGGGCAGCGCCGACGCACGGGCGTTCACGGATTATTTCGCCGCGCACCAGGTCAACAACTCCCTGTTCTTCGCCGCCTACGGGGACCGCACGGTCGCGGACGTCAGGCACAGCCTGGCCTTGCGGACGGAGCTGATCGACTTCGCACTGCGCGCCCAGGGGCTCGGCGCCGTCGAGCTCAAGCGCGCCTTCCTGGAGAGTTTCGGCTCGTGACCGAGCTCGACCTCGCGCGGATTCAGGGGTACGTGGTGCGCGGCTACCGGTTTCCGTTCGCGGGCTATCTGGTGCTGCGGATCACCGACGCGCGGCTGGCGGGGAGATGGCTAGCGCAGATCGCGGGCACCGTCTTGACCGCCGCGCCCTGGTCGGTCAAGCCCGACGCCGGCGTCAACCTCGCCTTCAGCTACTCCGGGCTCGTGGCGCTGCAGATCCCGGACGCCAGCCTCGCCGGGTTTCCGCAGGAGTTCCGCGAGGGGATGGCGGCACGAGCTGAATTGCTCGGCGACCTCGGCGAGAGCGCGCCTTCGAAGTGGGAGCCGCCGCTCGGGAGCTCCGACGCGCACGTGCTGGTGATGATCTCGGCCACCGAACGGCAGGCTTTGGCCGATCACGATCGGCGGGTTCGGTCGGAGATCGAGCAGAGCGGTGGACTGGCGATTCTCTATGACCAGTTCGGCGCCGCGCTGCCCGGTGGCACCGAGCATTTCGGTTACGCCGACGGCTTCGCCCAGCCGGCGATCGAAGGGGCGGGGATCCCGTCGCTCCCCGGACAGGGCGCGCCTTTACGCGATGGCCATTGGCGGCCGATCCGAGCCGGCGAGTTCATCCTGGGCTATCCCGACGAGGAAAACGTGCTGCCCGGGGCGCCCGCACCGGACGAGCTCAGCACCAACGGCACGTTCCTCGTCTACCGCAAGCTGCATCAGGACGTCGCGGGGTTCCGCGCCCGACTGCGCGAGTCGGCCAAGCTCTACCCCGGTGACGAGGAGCTGCTGGCGGCCAAGATCGTCGGGCGCTGGCGGGATGGCACCCCGCTCGACCTCTCGCCCGATCGCCCGGACCCGGCGATCGTCGCCGACGAGCAGCGCAGCAACGCGTTCTCGTACGCCGCCGACGCCGACGGCCTCAGGTGCCCGATCGGAGCTCACGTTCGCCGGGCCAACCCACGAGACAGCCTGCCTTTCGAGGGCAAGCTGGTCAACCGGCACCGGATCGTCCGGCGCGGGATCCCCTACGGCGATCCGCTGCCGGACGGCGCGGATGACGATCATCAGGACCGCGGAGTGATCTTCATGTGCTTGCAGGCGAGCATCGCGCGGCAGTTCGAATTTATCCAGTCAGAGTGGTTCAACCGCGGCAACCCGTTTACGCTCGGCGAGGACCAGGATCTGATGCTGGGTCCACAGGACGGGCCGCCGCCGCACAAGATGACCGTCCCGGGCAACCCGCCGTTCTTTATCGGGCCACTGGGGCGGTTTGTCGCCGTGAGAGGGGGCGAGTACTTCTTCGTCCCGGGCCTCAACGGGCTCGAGTTCCTTGCCTCGGTGGCCGGCGGCGAAGGAAGCTGAGCCGGCGCCGGCGGATCACACGGTGGGCGGAGTTTTGCCCTCGGTCGTGAACTCGACCAGGCAGCCGGCGGTTTCGGGGTCTCCAGGGACGAAATCGGTCAGCTTGGCGTGAGGGTGGAGCACGTCAAGCAGGCCGCGCGTGATCCCGCGGTGAAGCGTGCAGATCACGGGTTGGTTCTCGCGCACGGCCTCCCGGTAGGGGCAGTTGTCCAGGCATAGGCCGATCCGTTCCGGAGTGAGGTGATGGACCCGAGGTTGAAAGCCGAGCGCCACCAGCGCGCTCTGAACCGACGCGGCGCCGTCGCCCGACCCGTCCCGAGGGGCCAGCTCGCGTCCGATCTCGCGGCCCAGGAGCTCCACTTCGCGCAACCTCCGAGGTCGGGCGGGGATCGCCCGGGCCAGCCATCGGCCGAGGTCGTGGTAGGCGTGGGGCGGCTGGCCGCCGGGTCGTGCGTCGGGAGCGATCGTCCAAGCGTCGGGTGGGCGCCCGCGCGGCTGACGCATCCGCTCGCGCACGACCAGCCCAGCTTGTTCCATTCGCTCGAGATGAGCCCTGACTCCATTCGGGTGCAGGTTCAGATACTCGGCCAGTTCGGCGGTGCCGGCGGTGCGCTTCATCTCCGCGAGCAATGTGAACAGTCTTGCCCGCGTGGACTGGGCGAGCACGTCCTCCCGGTCAATCGTGAACGGAACGTCCACCGGAGTCAATTTTATGCACCACCGCTTGTGAAAACAGTGGCCTCTGGTAATTCCTCCATCGTTGGTGTAAGAAATCGGAGCAAGGAAATCCTTTCGTGCCGTATGTGATCAACGAGCCGTACATCGGGGTGAAGGTATTCGGGCCTGACGGCCCACTCGCGTGGACGACGTAGCGCTGTTCGGCCACCTCCTGGCCGGCCTGATGGTGTTCAAGCCGTGACAGGGGGACGTCCCCGCAAGAGCAGCGTCAAGTCGCCGCCTGGTGCAACGTGGTCCAGAGGCCGTACATCGCGAGCCCGCTGGCCACGACGGTGAAGATCCAGGCCGGCAGCATCCGCTGTCTCTGCTTGGCCGCAAACCAGGGGTAGACCGCGAACACGATCAGCTGGCTCAGCCACAGGGCGATCAGCGACGGCTTGAGCAGCGTGTTGTAGAAGCCCTCCGGATCGATCAGGGTCAACGGCGCCGACAGGACGAGGATGGCGCCGATGACGACGTTGATCGGCCGCATCCGCCAGCCGCCGATCGCATGCGCGAGCCGGGTCACCGCGAAGTACTCGCAGATGATCACGCCGGCGGTGCTGAGTGCGATTCCGATCCCGACCGCGTTGGCCAAGCCGCGAGTGGAGAACAGCTGCATCACGGTGACGCCCGGCACGTCCGCGTGCGCCAGTCCCGGAGCGGCCGCCAGCGGGGCCACGGCGAGCAGGATCACCAAGCCGCTGATCAGGAAGGCGCCGGTCAAGCCGCGCCGGACAGTGCGCGCGGGATGGGCGAGTTCGCCACCGAGGAACAGCGGGAGGCTGCCGCAGATGTAGAGCAGCGAGGTCTGGGCGCTGGCCTGGGCCACCGAACCGGCCGATGAGCCCACCCCGAAGCTCGACACGGGCGTCGAGAGGTTGGCGAGCGTCACCCCGTCGAGGATGCCGGCCAGTACCAGCTGTCCGGCGGCGATGATGCCGATCACGACCAAGGCCGCCGCTCGCCCGGCGATCATCACGGCGGCGATCGCGATCGGAATCAGCAGGGCGAGCAGCGATTGGTACTGCCGTTCACCGGGGAAGATCGCTGGGAGCAGGTCGTAGACGATCTGAACGGTGGTGTAGACGACGTAGAGGAGGTAGCTGAAGGTCCAGATTCCGGCCTGTGCGAGCGCGACCCGGCGCCCGGCCGCCGCCTCGACGAACGCGTACAGGCCTCCCGAGCTGTTGATGTACCGGGCGTAGCGCAGCCAGATGACGAGCGGGAAGGCGAACACGACGACGGCGGCGAACATCGCCAGTCCGGCCGAGCCGGCCGCGTCGTCGAGCGTGCCCGGGGCGCTCAGCGCGGCGAGCGCCAGCGGTCCGCCGAAGGAAGCCACGGCGAACCCGGCGAAGGCCAGCGGACCGATCGGCCGTCCCAGCTCGGGTCGAACCTGACCCGCGGACTGGTCGGCACCGTTAACCGCATCGGTGCCCGCGCGGACGCGGGCACCGGCAGACGGCTGTGAAATCAACTTGCTTGGCCGGGGTCCAGGGGTTAGCCCCAGCTACCGCCGGAGCCGGTCGAGGAACCACTCGAGGAGCCGCCCGAGGGTGCGCTCGAGGATCCGCCCGCGGTGATCGCGGCGCCCGCGGGCGTGACCAGCCACCACTTGGCGCCGAACGAATCGCTGCCCTGACCGTGATCCGTCCCGGCGCTCCGGTCACCGACGAAGTAGTACAGCGGATGGCCCTTGTAGGTCACCTGCTTCTTGCCGTCGGTGCGCGTGATCATCCCCAGATCACCGGCCGTGACGCCGCTCCCGGCCGTCGGCGTCGCGGTCGTGACCACCGGCGGCCACGCCTGGGCGCACGCGCCCGAGCAGACCGACTTGTCGTTGCTGTCGGCCACCCACAGATACACCGCGCGGCCGCTCTGCCCGGTCAGGTACACGCCCGCCGACCCGTGCGCGGTACCGATCACCACGCCGTTGGCCGCCACGCCGGACCCACTCGCCGGCGCGCTCTGACTCGCGGAAGAGGCTGCCGTAGTGGCGCTCGCGCTCGAGCTGGAGCTGCTACTGCTGCCGCATGCCGCGACGACCAAGGCAACTCCCATCAGAGCGGCGGCACCGCCGACCCGGAACTTGGCTTTTCTGAAACTCAACATAATCTGCTCCCAAATCGGGGTTTTCATGGGCCCTTCGCTGAATGAGGGTCGTGAATAGAGACCGCTGTCACGGCCGAATCCTTCCCGGGTCGCGCCAGCCCTTGCACGCGAATCCTGGGGAAAGAATTTCCGGGTCCGCGGGAAGGTTTCGCCGTGCGATCGCGTCAGACCGGGTGATCAGGATGCGTGGGATCTTCGAAAGCCGACTTGACTCGATCGCGCGCGGACTCGCGGGCGGAATGTCGCGCCGCGAGGCGCTCAAGGCGGGTGGCGCGGCACTCATCGGCGGCGCCGCGATGACGCCGGCCGACGCCTGGGGCGCCGTCACTGGACACTGCCCCGCGCACCGCGTCAAATGTCACGGAACGTGCTGTCCCAAGGGCGAGGTATGCCTGCCCCCGAAGCACAAGGGCGGAAAACCCCACTGCGGCTGCCCCCACGGTCAAAGCCGTTGCGCCGGCAAGTGCGTGAACCTGCTCAGCGATCCGCACAACTGCGGCCGCTGCAGCCACAGCTGTGGGGCGAACCAGCACTGCCAGAACGGCACCTGCCACTGCCCGTCCGGCCAAACCATCTGCTCCGGCGCCTGCGTAACTCTGGCCACCAATCCAAAACACTGCGGCAGCTGCGGCAAAGCGTGTCCGGCCGGCGAGAAGTGCGTTTCAGGTCGCTGCCAGGCCCAGTGTCCTCCCGGTCAGGCGATCTGCGGAGGGGCATGCGTCGATCAGATGACCGATGCGTCCGCGTGCGGCGCCTCATGCGTGGACTGCAATTCGCTGCCGTTCGTCGCCCAGGCCCACTGCTCGAACGGGACCTGCGTGATCGACCGGTGCGCTCCGGATTGGCTCAACTGCGACGGCAACCCGAACAACGGCTGCGAATACCTCGGCACCGTGTGCCCGGGAACCTAGAACGCTCTCGGGGCGAGCGCCCGGGCTGACCGGCGGCGCCTACGGATCCGGCCAGACGGCGCCGTCGGCGAGCGCGCCCTGTTCGATCTGGGCGAGCGTCTCGTCCGTGTGACGATCGGCGACCATGGCCTCGAGCGCTTGGCCGATGGTGGGCGCCCACACACGCCTCACGATCGGCTCCCCCGAGTCGTCGTGCTCGAAGGCGGTCCAATCGAGCGCCACCTGATCGCGGGGAGCTTCCGAGCTTTCGCTGGGCGGGTCATGCAGAGGCGACGCGAACAGCGTCAGCTGTGCCCGCCAGCCGTGTGGACAGAGCTCGTCCATGAGCGCCCGAGCGCGCATCTCCATCTGCGCCGTCCCGTGCTGCCGGCGCCACCGCGCCCGCCGCGAGCGAACCACCCCGCGGGACCACGGGAGCACACGTCCGACGAACGCGACAAACAGTCCTCCGCCCAGCGTGACGACCGTGAGGAAGAGCAGCGGCGCGAGCAGCGTGCCGTGACTACGATGCACGGATTCGGCCTGAATCATGAAGCCCACCATGCCCTCAAGTTACACCCTCGGCGATTTCGCCCAGCCGACCGTCTCGCGGGGTCGGCCGCCGGGCTGGGAGCGCCGAGACCGAAGCGGGTCGGCCAACCAACCAAAGGAGCACCAGTGTCCGGGAATGTGACGCGGCATGACGCCGGCAGGACGGCGATCGATGATCAGCTGGTGACCAAGTTGAGCGCCGGCTCGGTGGACGAGACCGTCGCTCGGATGTCGGAGCTGCTCGCCGACAGAGGGATCAAACTGTTCGCCGTGATCGACCACAGCGGTGAGGCCAAGGCCAACGGGCTCGAGTTGCGCGACACCAAAGTGGTCATCTTCGGCAGCCCCAAGGCCGGGACGCCGGTCATGGAGGCCGTCCCGCTGGTCGCGCTCGATCTACCGCTCAAGGTCCTCGTGTGGTCAGACGATGGTCAGACCAAGTTGACCTACACCTCGCCCGCGGCCCTCGCCGACCGCTACGGACTCGACGACGAACTGGCGGCCAGACTCGCCGCGATCGAAGGGCTTACGAGCGCGGTCGTCGCGGACGCGTAGCCCCTTTAGGGCCGCGCGATCAGCTCGCCGTGGACGACCACGAAATAGCCGGCTTCATGTTGCACCCAGCGATGCCACGCCCGTGCGATCTCCTCGAGTTCCGCGCGACTCGACAATCCGTAGTCGATGGCCTGCTCGGCGATCGCCGAGCGAGTCATGCGCTCCGCCCACAGCTCACCCCACCACTGGCGACTGGTCGGGTCGGCGAACGTCCAGGTTGAGCTCGTCGCTTCGATCGCGCTGAAGCCGGCCGCCTGCGCCCAGCCGAGCAGGTGGCGACCGGCGTCGGCGGTGGCACGGTTGTGCGCGCACACCTCGTGGTACAGCTCCATCCAACGGTCAAGCAAGGGATCGGTCGGCGCCCAGATAAAACCTCCGTAATCACCGTCGCGGACTGCGAGCAGTCCGTCTGGACGCAGCACTCGACGCATCTCGGTCAGGGCGGCGACGGGGTCGGTCAAATGCTGGAGTAACTGGTGTGCGTGAACGACGTCGAACGAACGGTCGTCGAACCCGAGCGCGTAGACGTCTGCCAGTTGAAACTCCAAGTTGCCGCCTGCGATGGCCAGCTGTTGTTCCGCCTCGCGCAAAGCGGTCGGTGCCCGATCGACGCCGACCACGCGGCCGGGCGCGACCCTTGCGGCGAGCTCAACCGTGATCGTGGCCGGGCCGCAGCCAACGTCCAGCAGGTCCAACCCCGGCCGCAGGTGAGGCAACAGGTAAGCGGCCGAGTTCTCGGCCGTTCGCCAGCGATGACTTCGTAGTACCGACTCGTGGTGACCGTGGGTGTAGACGTCATTCATCGCGACAACGTCAACGGCATATAGCTTGCCGTGGCGTCATCGGGCCGGTGCAAAGCGGCCGCGATGACGCTCACGAGCAATCGAGAGGCAAAGCCGCTATGCGGCCGGATGCCATCCTTTTCCTTCGCGCTTCACCTGGCCTTCCGTGACCAGTTTGGGCAGCACGCGGTAGAGGTAGTTCGGTTCGATCTTCATCTCTTTGGCGAGCTCGGGAATCGTGATCCCGGGCCGCTGGCGAACCAGTTCCAGCGCCTGGGTCGAGCGGGTGTTCCCACCGCGCCGACCGCGAGGCCGACCGGGGCCCGAACGGGCCGCGCGCGGCGCTGCCGCGGTCGTCGCCGCCGTCGTGGCGGCACTCGCCGCGCTCCGGCGACCACGCGGACGTCCCGGCCCACGCCGGCTGGGGCGTGAGCTCACGCCGCCGTTGCCGACGAGTGCGGCACGCGCAGCCGTGAGCTTGGCGACCTCGTCATTGAGCTCGCGAAGTCGCCCATCGATTTCCTTCACCGTGTTGTCTACGAACACTGCCAACGTTGTTCTCCTTTGATTGGTCCCCCGAAGACTGTGTTAAAACCATACTGTTGTTCGATCTCGAACCGTCTCTTCCCCCTCATCAGGTGCAGGTCCGATTGCACCAAATCACCGTCGCTTGCGCCGGTCCGGCAGCCACGCCCTCCTCGGCATTGGTCGCGGTAAAGCGCCCTGATTTTGAGACGTAGCCGTCTCGTGCAAGGCTGAGCTGCCACCTGAGCCCTAGATTGATTGATGGGCCGCTCTGTGGGATTTGAGACGTGCATGGCCGATATCGTGGTCGGCGTGCTGATCACCGTGACCAATCATGCCGCCGAGCGCTACCGGCAACGCGTCCGAGGGTCGCTGGAGGAAAAGCTCGAGGTGGCGGCCGCGGTGGCGCGGGGGCGCGAGGCCGGGCTGGTCGAGTCCGGCACCGGCGGAACGATCCTGATCCGCGATCCTGACCGTCCCGACCTCGTGTACGTGTGCCGGCCGGACGGGAGGGACCTCGTGGTGGTCACCCTATGGGAGGAGGGTGAGAACGCCGCCGTCCCTCGCCGGTTCACCGACGCCCTCCGCCGCGACGACCACCGCGTCAACTAGAGGAATCTAACCGCGACTCTGCGCTCGACGGTGCGCGGCCGCCACGACCGCGGCAGGAGTGAGTTCCTCGAGCGATGCCACGACGAGGTCGGCCAGCGCGAGTGCGTCTTGCTGCGGTGGGTACTCGCGGTTGGGCACGGCGATCACGAGCATCCCCGCCGCCGCGGCGGAACGCAGGCCGTTGGTGGAATCCTCGACTGCCGCGGCAGCCACTGGGTCGACGTTCAACTTGCGCGCCACGGCCAGATACACGTCCGGGGCGGGCTTACCGCGAGCGACCTCGTCGCCGGACACGGTGGCGGAAAAGCGCGTCGCGAGCCCGGAGCGCTCGAGTACGGTGTCGATCACTGGTCGGTTGGCCGAAGAGGCAAGGCCGAGCGGCCACGTGTCGGCGAGCTGGTTGACGGCGGACACGGCACCGGGCAGCAGCGGCAGATCGTGCTGGTAGCGATCGAGCACGTGCGCGACCACGAGCTGATTGATCTCCTCGGGCGCGAGCGGGACCGCGAGCTGCTCGTGTAGGTAACGGCTCCACTCGCCCGAGCTCATGCCCATCATGGCTCGCGTGGCGTCCGGCTGCCAGTGGCCACCGGCCTGTGCCACCACCCTCCGCCGCGCGCTATCCCAGACTGCCTCGGAATCGATCAGGACCCCGTCGAGATCGAACACGATCGCGGCGGGCGAGCGAGGCGGGGGGGAGGGCGGGTGGGTCATCGAAAGGGTGATGGGCGAAGTACATCGACGGTCACGGTGGCGCCGATCATCGTACTGGCGAGCCGGGTCTCGCCCCATGTCCCGGCTAACGTAGGCCCGATGAGTGATTCCACGATCTCCTCCCACGCCTCCACCGCTCACCGCGTCGTCGTTGTCGGGGGTGGCTTCGGCGGGCTGCGGGCAGTCAAACGACTTCGAGGCGCGCCGGTGCAAGTGACGCTGATCGACCGGCGCAACGTCCACTTGTTCCAGCCGTTGACCTACCAGATCGCCACCGGCGCGCTATCGCCGGGCGAGATCGCGCGGCCGCTACGGGCCGTGTTCAAGTCGGCCGCCAACGTCCGCGTGCTGCTGGCCGACGTCTCGGGTTTCGACCTCACCGCGCGCAACGTCCTGCTCGCTGAGGTGGCCGGTGTGACCACCCCGCGCTCGATCCCTTACGACACGCTGGTGATCGCCGCGGGATCGGACTACGCCTACTTCGGACACGACGACTGGCGGGAGTTCGCCACCGAGGTGAAGACGCTCGAGAGTGCGGTCGCCCTGCGCTCGCGGATCCTGCGCGCGTTCGAACGCGCCGAGCTGGCGACCGATCCACACGAACGCGAGGCGGAAATGACGTTTGTCGTGGTGGGGGCAGGACCGACCGGGGTCGAAATGGCGGGCCAGCTCGGCGAGCTCGCTCGCGACACCCTCCGCAATGACTTTCGCGCCATCGATCCCACCGCGACGCGCGTGTTGCTGCTGGACACTGCGGATCGCGTCCTGCCCACCTTTCCCAGGTCGCTGTCCGCCAAGGCGATGCGCTCGTTGCAGCGCCTCGGGGTCGACCCGGTCATCAACCGGACGGTGGTCGGCGTTGACGGGCGTTCGGTCACGATTGAGGCTCCGGGTGGCGGGCGCGAGCGAGTGCCCACGCGCACCGTGGTCTGGGCGGCCGGGGTCACTGCCTCGGAGCTGGCGGGACACCTCGGCAAATTGTCGGGTGGCGAGCTGGATCGAGCCGGCCGGCTCACCGTTGAGCGTGACCTGACGCTTCCGGGCCACCCCGAGGTGATCGTGCTCGGGGACATGGTTCGCGTCCGCGACAAGCGGGGAACCCCAGTGACGCTCCCCGGAGTCGCGCCGGTCGCGATCCAGCAGGGTCATTACGCCGGGACGTTGATCCGCAACCGCCTCGCGGGCCGCCGGACGCGACCATTCCGCTACGTCGACAAAGGCAACGTCGCGACGATCGGTCGACGCGAGGCGGTTGCGGACCTGCATTTCCTGCGGCTCAGCGGAACCCTTGCCTGGTTGGTTTGGCTGTTCGTTCACCTCTGGTACTTGATCGGCTTTCGCAATCGGCTGCTGGTCATGATCCAGTGGTCGCTCAGCTTCTTCACCCACGGTCGTGGCGAACGGGTGATCGGAAACTCCCCGGGTCACCAGCCGGTCGAGTCGCGCTCTGGCCAGGTTGGCGAGCGCGTGAGATAGAGGGGGGGGTTACGGTTCGATCGAGCGCGGGAGCGGAGCGGCTTGACCGGCTCGCGCGGCGACTCGCGGGCTGTCGGCGATCAAGCCACGCTGGCGCAGATCCCGGAGGTCCGTCGCGTGGTCGCTGAAGGCGACCATCGTGACGTAGTCGTCGAGGCAACGGACCGTGAACGATTTGGAGGGAGTCTTTGTCCGATGGCCGTCGATGTCGAGCTGAAAGCCGCCAAAGCCCTGAACCACGTCGAGCCTCAGGTCGTGGTCGCTGGGAACTACGATCGGAGGTGCGCAACCGCCGTGCATGGCCAGGGGGGTGCAAACGAACGCCTTCGTGCCCTCGACCACAATCGAGCCACCCGCCGCCATCGAGTAGGCACTCGAGCCGAGCGGGGTGGCAACAATCACTCCATCGCCGGCCAAGCGGCAGTAGAGCTGATCTTCGACGAACACGTGCACGATCACCTGGGTGCCGCCGCCGCGCAGCAGAACGACGTCATTGATGGCCTGGGCACGTTGTCCTTCGGGCGTCATCACGGCCAGCGCGGGCAGCCGCCGCGGGCGCCACTCGCCGGCGGCGAACCGATCGAGCGCGGTGACCAACTCGGTGGCCGGTACCGAGGTGAGCACGCCCAAGCTCCCGTAGGCCACGCCGATCACCGGGGTATGGCTCGCCGCGGCGGCGTGGAGCGCCTTCAGCGTCGTTCCGTCACCGCCGATCGCGGCCACCAGGTCACACCGATTCATCCGGCCGTACGGGGCCACGCGTGGCTGGCGCTCGCCCGCGTACACCTGCACGAGTTGGACCTCATGGCTGCGCGTCCAGTCCCGGAGCGTCTGGAGGGCCGCCTCCACGGGCCGCTCCGGGTGCACCACGACGCCGACTCGGCGTGGCACGCCCCGGTAGGCGGCGTCGGAACTCACGGTGGGCGAAGCGGCGCCACCTTTCTCGCGCGTCGGCATGGTGTCGGTCACCGGGGTCGAGCCATCCTTCCCCGACATCGTGACACGGGCCGGAGCCGGGCCGGCGTGGGCCCGGGCCACACACGATAGTGGCGGCCGAGGTCATCCATTAGTGGCTAATATAAGTCCCTGATGGAGCGCGCGGAGGTGGATCGTCGGCAGAGCCGGTTGGACGAGATCGCCGAGGGACTGCCTCGGCGCAGCACCACGCTCTCGCGCCTGTTTTTCACGCGGACCAGTATCTGCGTGTCGCCGACCGAGGTAGGCGTAATGCGAAGTCTTCAAGAGCGACCGCGACGGATCACCGAGCTGGCCGTCGAGGAACTCGTTACTCAACCGGCGATCACGCTACTGGTCAACCGTCTCGCCGACCGCGGCTGGGTCGAGCGGGTCGCCGATCCCAGCGACGGCCGCGCGGTGTTGGTCAGCCTGACCCCCGCCGGTGAGGCCGTGTTCGAGCAGCTGCGCCTCGAGTACCGGGCGCTGCTCCACGAAGAGATGGCGACGCTCGAGGACTCCGAGATCGACACGCTGGCCGCAGCGATCGAGATCCTGGACCGGCTGATCGAGCGGCTGACGCAGCGGGAGCTGTAAGGCCCGATCAGGTCAAGGGAACCGCGAAGTCACAATCTGGCGAGCGTGGCTCGACTGCCTCTCGAGTCGCGAGGAAGGTGACCCTTGCGCCCAACCCGCTCGGACGGGCGTGGTGCTCATCGGCCCACGCGCGGAGTGATTCCGACACGAGCTGCCACTGGGCCGGGCTCGTCTCGCCGCCGCGCCCGATGTGCACGACCGCCTCACGGCTCCGGGCCGCCCCGGCATCGACGGCAAGGAAAGAGTCAAGCCCCAAGTGTCCTTAGGGTTCGTCCGGAAATTAGTTGTGGGAATTGACGCGTGGCTGGGCGTGACTGGCGCCGCCGGCTCGCCTCGATAATACCGGGAGTATTTGAGGGCGAGCCGGGGCGTCAGGCGCGTTCAGACGCCGTCAAAACCGCAAATAATTTTCGGACGGGCCCTTACTCGCGAAGTCCCAACGCCTTGGCGAGCAGCGCTCGAAGCTGGGCGAGCTCGTCCCGATCCAGCCCGCTGAGCACGCTGGCGGTGGCCTCATCTGCCAGCTGGTCGGCGTGGAGCAAGGTTCGCCACCCCGCTGGGGTGAGCGTGACGCGCGAGCGGCGGCGGTCGGACGGATCGCGGGTGCGGGTCACGAGATCGTTGCGCTCGAGCTCGTCGATCGCCCGGACGACGACGCCGGGGGCCTTGCCCAGGAGCCGTGCGATTTCGTACTGGGTGTCCGGATCGACGACGGCCAGGATGGCGAGGATGCTGTAGCCGCGCCCGCTGACCCCGGCGGGGGCCAGCCGTTCGTCGGCAATTTCGTTGAGCACGGTCCCGACCCGAGCCAGGAGCAGGCCCGTGCGGCGGCCGGCGCCGTAGGGAAAGTCGGTGTACACCCTTTCCGCAGAATCATTCATCGCCTACATCATACCTCGGGAGACTGATTCACTTAACAGAATCATTCTATGATGAAACGAATTCGGCCGGTCGGAGATTGCGGAGGTACAGCGGCCGGCGGCCGACCCCGGCGAGGGTGGACGGATTCCTGGCGATATTTGCCAGTTTTCCGTCCAGGCTCGGTGCCGATCACCGCGCCCCCCGGGGGGTGCGCGCGGACCGCCGGCGCGCCTTCCGCGTCGCACGGGACGGGAGGCGGCCGCGAGCCGCCTGGGGCTCAGCCGATCGTGCGTCGCGAACCGCCGCCACGCCCCGTCAGATTTTCGGTCCTCGCCCGCCCGATCGCGACCGCCGACTCTCCAGCCATCGCCCGCGCCACCACACACAGCTCTGCGATCCAGGGTTGAGCCTCGGCAGCTAACCCACAATCGTCGTGGGTTATCCGCCCACCCCTCCCACCACAACCCGAACCGACCCACGCCGCTCTGGTTGGATGGGATCTGTCACCGCCCTGGGGAGCTCTGCAGGGACGAGGGGATCGTGCCGCCTGGTTCGGGGTTCCGGGGTGGCGCGTCGACTGCCCCGCCGCGGCCGCCGCCGCGTTCGGGCGGACCCGGGTGGTCGCGGTTAGACTTGCCAGCGCATCGGCCAATGACCACGTGGATTCGGCCCTACCGAGGAAAAGGACCATAGATGCCGACCCGCCCCCAGCCCGTAACGCTGTTCGAGGTCGCCAAGCGCGCGATCGAGATCAGCGACCCGGACGACCGAGATCCCAACCTCGGGCACCTGCTGGAGTTGTTTGAGGACGACGACGAGCCGGTGGCGGGGATCGAGAATCTCGAGGAGCGCGTGGCCATCGCCGTCGAGGGGGTCGACGTGGACATCGACGATCCCGCGGTCTCGATGGCGGCCGCGACGATCATCTATCTCGGCTACCGCCGGGATGAGCTGCACGCCGACCCGAAGCACATCCTCCGCCTCGCCGCGCGGGCCGAATGGAAGGGCGATCCGCCCGATGCCGTCCAGGATTGGCTCGCGGACCGCGGGGTCAGACTCTGAAGCCGGCGCAGTTCAGCGTAAGATCTGCTCCGTGAGCGACGAAAGCATCGCGGCGCGAATCGAGACTCTGGTCGCCGAGGAGCACTCGCTCCGCGGGCGCGAGCAGCAGGACAACGAAGATGCCGAGCGCCTCGAGGCCGACGAGGACCGCCTGCGCGCCGTGGAAATCGAGCTCGACCGTTGTTGGGACCTGCTCCGCCAGCGGCGCGCCCTGCGCGACGCCGGCCGCTCGCCCGAGGAGGCGCACGTCCGCGACGCCGACACCGTGGAGCGGTACTGGCAGTAGGCGCCGCTAGCGAGCGCCGAGCGAAAGCGTGGCGGTCGAGCTAGGCGAGCGGTTCTCGGGCGACGGACGGGTCGATGTCCGCGGCCCGCGGCCGGTTCGCGACGCTCCACCTCCGGCCCACCGGCGCGCAACGGGCCTCGCGACCTGCAAGAGCACGAGAATCAACAGGCCGCATCCGACGAGCACGTAGAGGTTCCCCGCCAAGAGCCGTAGGCCATGCCAGTGGTACTCCACGTACTCGGGGTTGTCGCCGTAGCCGAACCCCGTTGAGGGAGCGTAAAACAGCAGTCCGCCGCCCAGCAGCCCGGTTCCCTTCGCCCACACCGTGGGCCATGCGGCGAAGGCCGCGGCAACCAAGGCTGCCGTACCTGCCCAGGCGAGCCTGGTCCAGGTGCGGTGGGCCTTGACGGCGGCGGCGACGATCACGGCAAGCCCGGGTGCGACCCACACCCAGTGGGCGTCCCAGCTGATGGGCGACACGAGTACTGCGGTGAGCGCGCAGACCATCAGGCCCTCGAAGCTACGCTCCGCGCGATGCAGCATCGTGGCCGCGGCCAGGCCGACGATGCCGGTGAGAACCGCGGCGACGATCCACAGCGGCTGCCCGGCGGCCACGCTGCCGGCTAGGCGGGTAATCACTCCGCGCAGCGACTGATTGCGCAGATCCCCGACGAACCCGGTTCGTCCGGCCTTGAGGAAGTAACCGTGAAACCACCACGTCACGGACTCACTCGGCAGTAAGGCGAATCCGACCAGGACCGTAAAGGCGAACGTGGCCGAAGCGACTGCGGCGGAGCGGAACCGCCGCGTGAGCAGTAGGTAGGCGATGAAGATCAGCGGCACCAGCTTGATTCCCGCTGCCACCCCGGTGGCGGCGCCCTTCCACCGCCGGTTGTCGGGCTGGCAGATATCCCAGACCACGATGCCCATCAGCACAAGCTCAATCTGGCCAACGAAAAGGGTGCGCTGGACCGGCTGTGACCAGAACACGATTCCGGTGACCAGCAGCGTGGCTCCGAGCCGGCTGCTCCCCCGCAGCCCTAACTCTCGGAACGCGATCCAGACCGTCGCGACGAGCGCGATCGTACTCAGGACGACCATCACGTCCATCAGCTCGGCGATCGACGCGAATGAGAGCGGGGCGAAGACGAGCGCGGCGAACGGGGTGTAGGTGAACTGGATGCCCGGAAGCAGCTGCCAGGTGTAGAGGTGGGTGGGGTCGTGCCGCGCCAGCAATCCCCCCATTCGGTATACGCCGAGGTCGAACCCCTTCAGGAGGCTGATTCGCGGGTAGTGAACCAGCGCCACCAGGTACAACCCGGCGGCGAGCGCCGCTACGACCGCCCCAGCGATGAGTAGGTACCGACGATTCGCGGCTGCGGCTTCGCTGGCAGAACTGCGACTCAATGAAGTCTTAGCCACCATCCCGCGGGCGTCGCGATCATAGCCGGTCCGTTCGACGATGGGAGATTGGGTGCCGGGGGCGGTCGCCGCGCGACCGTCGCCGTCCACCTACCGGCCAGCGGATCGGTCCGATTAGCGAGCCTGGGCGCGGCGCAGGGCCAATCCGGCGCCGAGCAGCAGGAACCCGGCCGCGACCAGCGCCCCGACCGTGAACCCGGTCACCGGAAGCGTCGGTTGATTGTCTCCCGCCGAGAAGCTCGTGCTGCCGGGCGTCGAGTCGCCGGAGGTTCCGCCCGACGATCCGGTGCCGTTGCCCGAACCGCCGGAACCGGAGCCGGACCCGCTCGAGGGGGAGCCGGAGCCACTCGAGGCGCCCGATCCGCTCGGGCCATTCGAGGACTTGCCCGAGCCCGAGGATCCGCTCGAGGGCGTCGTCGAGCCGCTGCTGGCGGCCAGGACGACGACGGTTCCGTGCATGAAGGTGTGGATCGCGCAGTGGTAAGCGAACGTTCCGGCGGTCGTGAACGTGTGCGAGCCGCTTTGGCCCTTCTGGAGGACGCCGGTGTTGAAGCTCCCGTCGTTGGCGGTAGTGGTGTGGGCGCTCGGTCCGTTGTTGGTCCACGTCACCGTATCCCCGACGTGGATCGTGATCGTCGCCGGCGTGAACTGGAAGTCGGAGATCGTCACGCTGGTCCCGCCTGCCGCGTGCGCTTTGACCGCGACCGTGTGACGCGGGGCGAGGATCAGGCGAGCGCCGCGTCCGATGACGCGGTCGGGGTGCGCCGCTCCGTGCGGCGGTGAGTGACCCGGCCCGGCTGTCGTCGTCGTCGGGGTGCTCGTCGCCGGCCGGCGGCGCACGATCGGGTGCGGGTGGCGCCGGTGGTGGCTCTGGCTATCGCTCCGGGCTTGCGCCGAGGCGGCGACCCCGAGCATGGCCACTCCGGAGACGATCAACAGGCGACTACGTCGCAGGGACGAACGGCTGGTGGAGGGCATCCTTGGCTCAAAGGACGCCCGGTTCTCCGTTCTCCTTCCCGAGTTTCCATGGGCCCCGGGAAGGCCCCCGGCGCCGCAGACGTCTAACTCGATGGTGCGCCGGTGTGTGATCGTTGTCGCGCTGGTCAGCGCGGTTGGCGCGATCCTCCTGCCTGGACAGGCGGGTGCGCATGCCCTGCTGATCGGGGCCAACCCGGCCATCGGGGCCGATGTGAAGGCTTCCCCGCGGGCCGTCACGCTCGACTTCACCGAGCCCCTGAACCGCCAGCTGAGCACCGCCCGACTGGTGATGCTCGGCACGGGCCGGGCGGTCACCGCCATGGTCGGCTTTCCCGGCGCGCGCGTACTCTCGCTCCGGCCAACCGATCGGCTGGCGAGTGGTACCTACACCGTGCAATGGCACAGCGTGTCGGCGCTCGACGGGCATGCGCTGAGCGGGTCATTCGAGTTCGGCGTGGAGACGATCCCGTCCGGCGCCGCGCAGCAGCATGTCGAGAGCGATCTGAGCCGGCTCGGCCTCTTGCAGACCGGGTTGCGGACGCTCTGGTACCTGGCGCTGTTCTTCTTTGGCGGTGGCGTTCTCTGCGGCGTTCTGCTCCGCTCGCCCGCGGGGTTGACCGGCTGGCTTATCCCCGGTCACGTGCCGGCGCCCGTCGCGTCCCCGGCGCCGGGGGATTCCGCTGCCAGTGGCTGGATCTGGCGGCGGACGTACGCCAGCGGTTGGATCGCGGCTGCCACCGGCGTCGGCGTGGTGCTGGTCGACACGTGGGCGGCCGGCGGTTCGCTGTCCGGACGCGCGCTGCGGGGGTACCTGCTCTCGACGCTGTCGGGCGGCGCTCGCCCGACGGCGGTCCTGCTGATTCTGATCGCCGTCCTGACCGTCAACCGGCTGCCGCGGCTCGCTGCCCTCGCCGTCGTCGCGGCGCTCGGTGCGATCGCGCTCGGCGGACACGCGAACTCCGCTTCGCCGCGGCTGGTGGCGGTGGGGAGCGACTGGGTCCACCTCGTCGCCGGGATGGTGTGGCTCGGCGGAATCGCGCAGATCGTCGCGGTTTGGTTGCCGGGTGTGCTGTGGCTCGGGGCCGGCGAGCGGCGCCAGGTCATGAGGCAGGTGCTGGCCCGCTTCGGGCGGATCGCGCTGCCCGCGTTCCTGATCCTGGCGCTCGCCGGGGTGACCACGGCGTTGCTCGAGCTCGGCGCCGTCCGCGAGCTGTGGAGCAGCGAGTACGGGCTGGTGCTGTTGGTCAAAATCGCGCTGGTGGCGACCATCGCGCTGGCCAGCTATGGCCACGCCCTGAGACTCCGACCCCGCCTCCTCGCCTCCGTGGACGAGGCGCCCGCGCTCGAGCGCTATCACTGGCGGCTGCTGGGGATCGAACCGCCGCTGGCGGCGCTCGTCTTGACGGCCGGCGCGCTGCTGGCCGTGATCCCGCAGCCGAATACGGGGCTCGGCGCGACCACGAGCCCCGCCGCCCGGGCGGGCCTCCCGGCCGCCGGAGCGTCGGGCCTCCTTCCCGCTCCCACCAGCGCCCAACTCGCGGTGGCCGAGGAGGCGGGCCCGTGGATCGCCGCGGCGTGGGTCAACGCATCGGAGCCGGCCGGCGGGACCGTACGGCTGCTGGACGCCGACATTGCTCCCGTCCCGGCCACGATCACGATCGAGCAGGCACGGAGCGCGCCATGCGGGCCAGGATGCGCAACGTTCCAGCTGATCAGGCCCGCATCCGTGTTGAAGCTCCACGCGAGCCTCGGTGGCCGGACGGTCGCGGCGATGATTCCGATCGGCTGGATCCCCGCTCACAGCGCCACCGCCACCCGCATCCTCGACGCGGCCGTGGCTCGCACCGACCATCTCTCCTCCTTCCAGATTCACGAGACGCTGCGCACGGGCGAGGGTGGTCCACCGGCGAGCACTCACTACCGCATCGAGGGGCGGCAGGACTACCAGATCACGTATCACAGCGGCGGGTTCGGCGAGACGATCGGGATCGGCCGGCGCAGCTGGGTGCTCGAGCCCGGTGGTTCCTGGGAGGAGCAGACCGGTCCTCCGTTCGACACTCGCCAGCTGATGCCGTGGTGGACGCACCGGATCGATGTCCGCCTGCTCGGGATCAGCGGCGCCGGTGCTCACCCGACGGCGGAGCTTGCGCTGGCCGACATCCACTCGCCCATCGATCAGATTCCGTTCTGGTTTCGCCTGCGCGTCGATCTGCGCTCGGGGCTCGTGCGCGGCATGCGCATGATCGGCCCTGCCCACTTCATGAACCAGAGCTATTACGGCTTCGATCAGCCCGGCAAAATCAATCCGCCACCGCTGACCGGCCGGCGGCCGCGCCGACGCGCGTAGGCACTCGACGCGGGCGCCGGCGCTGGGTCGGGCCACTCGACGGCTTTATGCTCGTGGCTGCCGATGGAAGACGCCTACGTCCACGGTTATCACTCGCGTGAGCACGAGCGCCTGCATGACCAAGCGCAGGCCCTGATCGAGCTCCTGCACGGCGACACCGGGTATCCCGCCGGGACCACCGTGCTGGAAGCCGGGTGCGGCGTCGGCGCACAGACGATCACGCTGGCCGCGCGGAGTCCCGGGGCCCATTTCACCTCGATTGACATCTCGCCGGAGTCGCTCACGCAAGCCGCCCGCAGGGTCGAACAGGCCGGACTGGGCAACGTTGAGTTCCGCCAAGCCGACGTGTTCGCGCTCCCGTTCGACGCCAAGACGTTTGACCACGTGTTCGTCTGCTTCCTCCTCGAGCACCTATCCCGGCCGCGCGATGCGCTGGCCGTCCTGCGACGCCGGCTGAAGCCCGGCGGGACGATCACGGTGATCGAGGGGGATCACGGATCGGCCTACTTTCATCCCCAGAGCGCGGCCGCCGACGCCGCGATCTCGTGTCAGATCGAGCTCCAAGCGCGGGCCGGCGGTAACTCCCTGATCGGCCGCGAGTTGTATCCGTTGATGGTCAGCGCGGGTTTCGACGACGTGCAAGTCATGCCGAGGATGGTGTACGTGGACGGGAGCCGTCCGGACCTGATCGACGGGTTCACGCGGCGGACGTTCACGGCGATGATCGACGGAGTCCGGGCGCAGGCGATCGCCGCGGGCTTGACCCGACCCGAACCGTTCGACGCCGGCGTCGCGGCTCTGCATCGGACCGCCGAGCCGGATGGGGTTTTCTGTTACACGTTCTTCAAGGCGGTGGCGCGCAAAGGCTGAGCATCCAGAGACCCGCGTTACACGCGGTTGGTGTCGCGCCGGTAGGCGTAGACCGCGGTCACGGTCAGCAGCACGGTCCAGCCCGCCACCACGAGCCAGCCGGTGGCGCCCCAGGCGGGCCCGCCGGTCGCGACGTGGCCGGCTTGGACCAGCCAGTAGGAGGGCAGGCACTGCCCCACGTCGTGGAGAAAGCCGTGGGTGACTGGAAACCAGGTTCCGCTCACCAGCGCCAGCAGCGAGACCGTACCGCCGGTGACCGGGCCGATCGAATCGACGTTCATCAGGTGACCGAGCGTGATGCCCAGGGCGGCGAATGGAAGCAGCCCGATGAGGATCAGGCCGGTCATCTCGAGCCACTTGCCCGCCGAGAGGCTGACGCCGAGCGAAGCGCCGGCGATGTAGAGCAAAACCAGGCTGGTGATCGCCAGCGCGTACGACGCCATGACCTTGGCGCGAAAATAGGAACGAGGCGGGAGCGGCGTGATCCGCAGTTGTCGCGTCCATCCGGCTTGCCGCTCGCCGGCGATCCGTGCGCCGCTCGAGATCATCGACATCATGGTTCCGAACGAGGCCAGGCCGGCCATGTAGTAGAGCGGGGCGGAGATACCGGTGCCGGCGAAGTCGGTGATGTTGCGCTGGGGGACCGCGATCACGAAGTAGAGGATCAACGGAAAGCCGAGCGAGAACATGAAGAACCGGCGGTTGCGAAACGCGCGCAGCATCTCGAAGCGGGTGTAGAGCAGGCCGCTCACCGCATCACCGCCAGAGGCCCCGATGGGCTTTGCGTCTCCTCGTCGGAGTCGGCGGTCAGCTCGAGGAAGGCGTCCTCGAGTCCCGCGCCGGTGATCTCGATGTCCCGTGCCGAAGGATGGCGAGCCAGCACCGCCCGAATCGCCGCGTCGGAATCGGTGCATCTGAGGATCACCGAGTCGCCGTGGTGCTCCGCCGTAGCCACGCCGGGCAGGCCGCCGAGCTCGCCGACGGACACGTCGGGGAGCGTGGCGCGGATCGTCCGCGTGCCGACCCGGGCCTTGATCTCGGTCGTGGGCCCGTCGGCGACAATCCGGCCGCGGGCCATTAGCACCGCGCGATCGGCGTTGGCGTCGGCCTCCTCGAGGTAGTGGGTGGCGAACAGCACGGTCTTGCCGCGGGCGGCGTACTCGCGCATCGTGGCCCAGAACTCGCGCCGGCCCTCGACGTCCATGGCCACAGTTGGCTCGTCGAGCACCATCAGCTCGGGATTGCTGACCAACGCGGTGGCGAACCTGACCCTCTGGGTCTGACCCCCGGAGAGCTTTTGCGTGCGCTGTGCCGCGGCTGCGCCCAGGCCGGCCAGCTCGATGACCTCGTCGACGTCCAGCGGGCGCGGATACAGCGACGCCATCAGCACGAGCAGCTCGCGCACCGAGAGATCGCGGATCAGCTGGCCGGTCTGGAGCATCCCGCCGATCAGGCCGGCGTCGACCGCCTCGCGCGGCGCCTTGCCGAACACCGAGACGGTGCCGCTGTCGGGCGCCGACAGCCCCAGCAGCACGTCGATCGTGGTCGATTTGCCGGCTCCGTTGGGGCCGAGCAGGGCGACCGTCTCACCCTGGGCGATCGAGACGTCGATGCCGCGCACGGCGTGCACGGGACCGTGTGGAGCGCGGAACGACTTGACCAAGCCGGTGATTTGAATGCCGGACTCCATCGTCTTCAAAGGTATCAGAGACTCGGTCAAAGAATTTACGCAGTATAGAATTCTGACAATGACCGGATACGTGCTCGAATGAGCGCGCCACACGACCGACAATGAGCGGGCTGCGGGAGCGCAAGAAGCGCCAGACCCGGGAGGCGATCGCCCAGGCGGCCGCCGACCTGTTCGCGCGCAAAGGGTTCGCCGCGGTCACCGTCGACGACGTCGCTCAGGCCGCCGACGTGTCGCGCCAGACGGTGTTCAACTACTTCCCCTCCAAGGAGCAGATGCTGTTCGACCGTGACGCTGACGTCGAGGCGGTGCTCGTGGAGGCGGTTCGCGATCGCGGGCCGGACGTCTCGCTGATCGCCGTGTTTCGCGCGCACACGCGGGCCCACTGGATGCGGATGGGCTCGCTGCTGGACGTCGGTCCACTTCCCCATGGCTTCTGGGAGATCGTCCGCGGCAGCCAGGCGCTACGCGATTACGCCGAGGCGATGTTCGCTCGTCACGCGCGGAGCGTCGCCCGGGAGCTGGCTGCGGAGCGAGGCCTGGCGGAGAGCGACGCTTTCTGCAGCGCGACGGCCCGGGCGCTGTGCGGGGTCAACTCCGCCGTGCTGGTCTACGGACTCGACCGGTTGACCGCGGGCGAGGAGCCAGATCGCGTCGTCGCCGACGCGCTGGCGCAGGCCGATCGCGCCTATGACCTGCTCGAGGATGGATTCGGGCGGTTGGCGGACACCCGCCCCGCCGGTCCCGCCGGCCCAGCCGTCCGCCGGTAATCAGGGACAGGATCGGGGACGGTGCTCGGCCCCGGCTCCCTCAGACCTCTACGGCTTCCGGCTGCGGAAGCACTTCGCCGAGTTTGCGGCGCGAGCGGACTCCGAGCTTGTCGTAGACGTGCCCGAGGTGGGTCTCGACGGTCTTCTCGGTGACGAACAGCGCTTGAGCGATGTCGCGATTGGTCTGGCCCTGCACCGCGAGCTCGGCGACCCGGCGCTCGCTCGGCGTCAGCGCGGCAACGCCGCTGAGGCCGGACGCGGACGATCGCGCCCCGCTCGCGGCGATCTCCTGCCGGGCCCGCTCGGCGAGCTTCGTGGCGCCGCATAGAACCGCTTTGTCGTGGCCCTCGCGCAGCGGCTTGCGCGCCGCCGAGCGCTCACCGGCGTTGCGCATCGCGCTGCCGAGATCGACGAGTGCACGTGCCTGCTCGAGGCGCGCCGCCGATCGCTTGAGCACCCGCACGGCATCGTTCAGGACATCGATCGCCGGCTCCGGCCGGATGATCCCGGCCGTGCGCAGGGCGATCCCGACCCCGCGCGCGGTGCCCATCTGCTGGGCGAGCTCCAGCTCCTCGGCGGCCAGGCGCTGGGCCCCGGCCTGATCTCCGAGCTGGTGCATGATCAGGGCGGCGTCGGAGCGCCAGGCGAGGAAGGCCGGCGCGCGGGTGGCAAACGTCGCCGGGAGCGCACCGAGCTCGAGCAGCTGATCGAGCGCCTCTTCAGCCCGTCCCAGGGCGAGCAGCAGGCGAGCGTAGGAGAGCACCGTGAGCGCGCCGTGCAACGTGTGGCGCATGTCGCGGTGGAGGCTGTCGTCGGTGGTTTCGAGGAGCTCCTGTAGCTCCGCCTCCGAGCGCTGCTGCTCGACGGCGACGAAGTTGATCATCGCCAGCGGATGCAGCCTCGGCGCGGCGCTGATGGCGGTCACTTCGGTGGCGAGCGCGAACGCCGCGCTGGCGTCGGCCAGCGTGCCCTCGAGATCGCCGCGGCGGTATTCGATCTGGGCCCGCATCGAGAGAGCGATCAGCAGCGCCGCGAGCGCGCCGCGCTGGCGAGATCGCTCGACCACCGAGGTGCAGATCTTGTCGGCCTGGTCGAACTCGTCGAGATAGGTGAACGTCGCCGCGGCGGTCATCACGCCGGGGGGTAGCAGCGCCCCGTAGTCCTGCGAGTCCGGGTCGGGCCGAGCCCGCGTCAGCAGGTCGACGAGCTCGGCCCTCGGCCGGTTGAAGTTCATGCCTTCGAACGCGAGCACGATCAGCTCGAGGCGCTCCCGGTCGGACTCGGCGTGGCCGCCGCGATCCTCGAGCCCGCCGATCCGATCGGCGAGCTGCTGGTGGGCCGGGTGGCTCATCAGGGCGCCGCTCAGCATCTCGGTTTGGGCGCGTTCGTTGAGCGTTTGATCATCCGCCGGCGGGATGCCCGACAGCAGCTCAACGGCTCGCGGCGCCCGACCGGTGTACTTCAACAGCTGAGCCAGCATGATCGCCACGCGCGCATGCTCGTCGCGGTCGGTGGTGAGCCGGACCGCCTGCTCGAGGTGATCAGCCGCCTCCGGAAGGCCGGACAGCATCTCCGCGCGACCGAGCTGGGCCAGCAGCGAGCCGCGCTCGGACTCGATCTCCGGCACCTCGAGCGCCCGCCGCAGATACGCGACCGCGTTGCGGGGGGCTCCCATCGCCAGGGCCGAGCTCGCGGCGAGTTGCAGCTGATCGAGCACCCACGGCTCGGTCAACTCTCTGGTCAGCAGGATCTGAGCGGCGACCTGCTCGGGCGGCGCGCCACGGTCGTATAACAACCGTGCGGCATCCGCGTGGCGTAGCCCGCGCTCGGCGGGGTGCAGGCTCTGGTAGATCGCCGCGCGGATGATCGGATGAGCGAACGAGAGGCCGGCTTGGTCGCTGAACAGGTCGCTCGTCCGCATCGCCGCGGCCGCGCGCAGCGCGGTCCGTTCGTCGAGACCGGCGAGCGCGGCGGCGTTGCCGAGGCTGGCGCCGTCGCCGAGGATCGCCACCGCGTAAGCGAGCCGCGGTGCTTCGGGCGAGAGTCGGCCCAGGCGTGCCAGCACAGCGTCGGCGACTCGCTGCGGCGCCACCGAGCTGACCGCCGACGCGTTGGCCGCCACGGGCGCGAACCGGCTTCCCTGGAGCGCGAGCACCAACTCGCCCAACAGAAACGGATTCCCGGCGGTGGCCGTGTGACACGCATTGACGAACTGTTCTTCCACGCGTCCGCCAATCCGTTCCACCAGCATCCGCTGGATGGTGTCCGTGCTCAGTCCCCGCGGCGTCAGGATCCGGGCAGCGGGATCGGCTCGGAGTGCCAGCAGTGCGTCCGGGGCGCCGAGGTCGACCGAGCGGACCGCGACCACGAGGAGGATCGGGAGCTCCTCGAGCCGGCGGGCGAGAAACCCGAGGAAGGCCAGCGATGGCTCGTCGGCCGACTGCGCGTCATCGATCAGCAGCGCCAGCGGCTGAGCGCGAGCCAGGTTGGAGCACAGCCAGTACAGACCGTGCAGACGGGGATAGATCGTGTCCTCCCCGGCGTCGCTCAGCGCTCCGTGGGCGTCGAACAGCGGCGCGGCGAGCTCGGCGGCGCCCGACAGCCACTCGCCCCGTTCGGCCTCGGAGGCGCTTGCGAAGAGCGGATCGAACAGCTGCCGGATCACGCCGAAGGGGAAGGTCTGCTCGAGTTCGGCGCCCCGCGCGCCGCGGACGTTCATACCGGCCTCGCGGGCGAGGTGGCGCGCCACCGCGAGCAAACTCGTCTTGCCGATGCCGGCGGGACCCTCGATTACCACCAGCCGGCCGACTCCGTGAAAGGAGTGGTCCACCGCGCGGTGTAGGTGACTCGTTTCCAGCTCTCGCTCGAACATCCCCACCACCCCCGGCGCGACCATGTGAACAATTTTACGAACCGGGCCGTACGCGAAAGATGAGGAAGCTCCGACAATCGGGGCGGTTGTCGAGCAGCCGATCGCTGCGGTCGTCCTCGCCGCGCCAGTCGCGGGTCAACTACTCACCCGAGCCGCCACTGAATCGGCCCGAGGCCGGGAAAGTGCAACGCCTCCGCGGTGGCGCCGGTCAGGTCCCACGTACGCCCGGCGATATAAGGTCCGCGGTCGATCACGGGCACGCGGATGGCTCGTCCGTTGTAGACGAAGATCACCTCGGTTCCACAGGGCAACGTCTTGTTGGCCACCCCGAGTTCGGATACGTGGAGGATGCCGCCGCAGGCGACCGGATCGCCGTAGGCGGTGAACACGGAGGCGATGCTGACGTTGTAGGGGCCGGGCGGCAGCTGCGAGAGATTGAGGAGCTGGCCCCGGAAGTTGAGCCGATCGAGGTGGTACTGCGAGATCGCGAGTTTGAACTGCGCGATCGCGGCGCGGACTTCGGCGTTGGTCGGGGCGCCCTTGGCGGGGGCGTTGGTGATGCTGGCCGGCGCCGTAGGCCGGGGATCGTTGGTGGGCGCGGCAGGGGTGACTTGCAGGGGCGCGGTCGAGGTTGTCGTGGTGCTGACGCCGACCACGCCCACGGAGGGCTCGACGACCTGTGGATGGGCCTGAGGGATCGGCGCGACGGTCGCCGCCGCGGCCGACGTCGTGCGCGTGGCGGTAGTGGTGGAGTGGTTGACCGCGCTGGCACCGCAACCCGCGATCACCAGCACCGCGATCGTGATCGCAGCGAATGGCCTGATCGCCAAACAGTACGGCAGGCCGTGGGCGCCTGCGGCGGTGGCGAAGCAGTTGATAAGGTCGCCCGATGAGGGCAACCGTTCGGGGACGCGCGCGGCGTCATATGTGCTGGAACGACCGGGTCCAGTGTCGCCGCAGGGTCCAGTGAGGCCGGGCGGTCACGTCAAGCCGCACCGGTCGTTCGATCCGCGGTTTGTCGGCCGGATGGAGTGCGCGGTGTGGGTTGCCTACTACCGACGCGAATGGTTCGCGTTCCTGCGATCGGCGGTCACGCTCACCCACCGGACGTTCGGTCTTCCGTGGCCGCAGACGGTCTACGGATCGTGGCTGGTCCTCCGAGCCAACCAGCTGTGGGCGCCGTATCCGGACAACGACCCGGTGGGGGCGCGGCGCGCGATGGAGCGGTTCTATCGCATCGTCCAGCGCCGCCATGACGAGCGGTTCGATCCCGCGATGGCCGCGTGGCTCGAGGTCGAGTGGTGGCGGGTGCACCGCGAACACCAACACTCGAACGGCGACGTCGGCGAGCAGCCGCTGATCGACGCGCTGACCAAGCTCTACGGCTACGTGTATGGGGCGCCAGAGGACGAGGTGCGGCGGGCCGCCGAGCAACGCGCGCTGGCGATGCGGTACTCGGATCGGTGGGTCGCCGAGGGCTGCCAACTCGGCAGTCCGCTGATCGACGAGGTCAGCGCCGCGCTGGTTCGCTCCTACGCCGGCCTACTGACCGCGGTCCACCAGGCCGAACTCGCCTGACGCCGCCCGCCGGCGCTCCGCACGAGCTACAACTCCCGCCGATCGCTGATCCCGAGCTTCTGCATCGCCCGGTACATGTGCGACTCGACGGTGCGACGCGACAGTACGAGTCGCTCGGCGATCTCCGCGTTGGAGAGTCCGAGCCGGGCCAGCTCGACGAGCTGAGTCTCGCGCGAGGTCAACTCGACGGCGGTGCTGTCGAGCCCGTCGATCGCCGGCAGCTCGCGGCCCTGGTCCTCCACGAACAGCTCGCGGCTCCTGGCGGCAGCGCGGCGGGCCGAGTCCCGGCGGCCCTCGCCGACGAAGATCTGGGCGGCCTGCGCGGCGGCCTCGCAGCCGTACATCGGCGCCCCGATCTGTTCGAACGCATCCGCCGTCGCCAGCAGGGCCTGGCCGTCGCCGGCGGCCAGATGGGCCGCGTGGGCGGCGGTGGCGGCGACCAGACGGCCGTCGCAGCGCCGGGTCAGCTCGGCGAGGACGGGGGCGATCTCGCGCGCGGGCCAGCCGACCCGCATCGCTTCGTACGTGAGGCCGGCGGCGTACAGCGGCAGCGAGGAAAGCTCGGCCGCGGCATCGAGCAGGATTTGCTGTCCGCGGTGGAGATTTCCGCCGGCCATCACGGCCCACGCCTCGGCGGAGGCGAGATAGGGCAGCTGGACGGGGAGCGGCCGCTCGCCGCGCAGCGCCGCCCGGCACCGGTCGAGCGCCGCGCCGGCGGCCTCGACGTCGCGCTTGATGTAGGCGACGGCTGCCTGCAGCGACGCCGTCACGGCCAACAGGCCGATCGGGTCGTGCTGCTCCTGATGGAGCTGTGCTTCGGTCATCCACCGCGCGCCGTCCAGCAGCCGCCCCTCCAGCAGCCGCAGATAGGCGAGCCCGAGCGCGGCGATTCCGGCCGCGCCGTGGTCGCTGACGCCGACCGCTTCATCGAGCGCCGCGGTCGCCCACCGATCGAGCTCCGCGCACCCCTCGCCGGTCTGCACGGTGATCGTCACGTACAGCGACAGAACCGCTTCGCTGTCGATGTCCTGTAAGGGGAGTTCAGGTCGGATTCGGACCGCCAGCTCGTGGGCCTCGCGCCCCCGGCCGGAGTAGTAGAGGCCCGCCAACTGGTCCACCTCCGAGCGCCGTCCGGGCTCGGGCCCGAGATCCTCGCTCGTGCTCAGCGCGGAGGGTGAGGCGAGCACCGTGCCGCTGCCTTCGAGCGATTCCAGCAGCCCCGCGCGCAGGCGAAGCGGCGCGAGTCGGTGGGCCCATCCACCGTCGGGCCACCAATCCCGGGCGCGGTCGAGCAGCTGGCCCAACTCATCGATCCGCTTCAGCCCCCAGTAGAGAACGGCGAAGCGCTGCTCGAGGTAGGCGACGGCCTGCTCCTGGGTTTCGAGCCCGTGCTCGGCGTCGGCCAGCACCCGCTCAGCGTCCCCGTAGTGGTTGCGGACGGCGTGCGAGCGGGCCAGCACGAGTGCCGCTTCGAGCCCGACCCCGGCGTTCACCGCCTCCTGGGCCAGCTCCCCACCCAACTCGGGGTCGCCGCTGAGGATCGCCGCGCTGGCCGCATCCAGCAGCGTCCCGGTGGGAATCGGCTCGCCGGCGTCGAGCATCCAGCGCGCGACCCGGAGCGCATCTTCGGGGGAGAGCTGGGGACGAGACTGAACGGCGGCGGCCAGCTCGAGCCGGATCTCGCGGCCCCGCAGCGGCCCGAGTCCCGCCCGAATCGTCTCACCGTAGATGGGCTGGGCGAGCCGCACCCGGCCGTTGCCCCCTGAGCCCTCGAGGCTGATCAGTCCGCGCGCTTCGATCGCCGTGAGGGGCTTGGTCCCCGCCAGCTCGACCATCGCGGAGACGCCCACGGGTTCCCCCAGCGCCAGCAGTTCGAGCGCGTGCTGCTCGGGCTCGGAGAGTCCCGCCAATCGGTCGGAGATCAACTCGACCAGCGACTCGCTGATCGGGGGGCGCACCGACATCCGCCACAGGCCGTCGACCTGTTCGAGCGCGCCGCTGCTGATCGCCCCCAGCACCAGCTCGCGCACGTACAACAGGTTGCCCCGACTCGTTTCCCACACCCAGTGGCGGACGTTCTGCTCGCTCGGCCCGTCGAGAATCGCGTCGACCAGCTGCTCGGTCTCGAGTTGGGACAGCGGTCCCAGCTCGACTCGCTGTGCCATCCGGTCCTTCCACAGCGAGACGATCGCGTCCGGGCACGGCTCGCCGCTGCGGACCGTTACGACGACGAACGCGGCCCCGGTGTTCGCCAGGTGCAGGACGAGCGCAGCCGAGGTCGGGTCGAGCAGGTGACCGTCATCGACGACGACCACGGTCGACCGGGAGCCGGCGAGTTCGCGGATCGCCTGGGTGACGCCGCGCAGGAGCTCGAAGCGATCGTCGGCTCGCATCCCCTCCGGGATGACGCCGGCAAAGGCTCCCAACGGCACGGCGGCGGCGCTGCGCGTGGCCCGGACCCAGGCCGCGAGGGCACCGTCGCGCTCGGCTTGCCCGAGCGCCTCGCGCGCCAGCCTGGACTTGCCCATTCCGGCCGGGCCGTGGAACACAATCCCACCGGCACCGCTCGCGCGAGCCCGCGCGATCTGCTCGAGTTGGGGTTCGCGGCCGATGACCGGCCACATCCGCGTCGCATCGAACCGTGGTGCCGATGACGTCGGGCTGGTCACGCCGACAGTTTGGCCAAATGGGTCGTGACCGGGCTTAAGTCTCAAGATTGCTCACGGATGTGAGCCCGATCCGCTAAATCCCGAGGAGGTTTCCCATCTCGGGGCCCGCGAGCGCGGCGCGTGCGGCCGCACGGCCCAGCTCCTGCATGCGCGCCAACGCCTTCCAATCCATCAACCCGACGCCCTCCACCGCCGGCGTGATGACCACCTCGGCGTGCTTCCGGGCCGCTGCGGCGGTGTCGATGCTGCCGACGGTGACGGCCCTCACAAGCGTCTCGCCGAGTCGCGGGATCTCGGCCTCACTGCCGGTCAGCGCCCGGCGCACCGGCCGCGCGAACCGCGCGAAGCGCGAACCTTGTACGAGGTCCCGGCGGCCGGCCCGTCCGGTTACGTCGACGGCGATCACCGGGCCCTCCGCGCGGCTGGCCATCGTCGCCACCGGGAGGTTGTCGAGCACCCCACCGTCGACGAGGAGCCGGCCGTCCGCGGTGGCCACCGGAGGGAACACGCCGGGTATGGCGAGGCTCGAATACACCGCATCAGCGACCGGCCCGGCCCGATGTACCACCACCTCACGGGCGACCAGGTCGCAGCTCACGCAGAAGAACCGCTGATCGAGTTCCTCGATCTTGCGTCCGCTGAAGCCTTCGTGGACCAAACGGCGGGTCTTGGAACCGCGGATCAGCGAATAGACCGGTGGGGCCCAATCGTTGCTGGGGTTGACCTTGACGAAATAGCGCTCCAGCTGCTCGTACATCTCCGCGGGCGGGAATCCGGACGCGGCCGCAGCGGCCAGCAGCGCGCCGAGGCTCGTTCCGGCGATGCGGTCGAAGCGGACGCCCGCGCGGCGAAGTTCATCGAGCACGCCGACGTGGGCGAACGCCCGCGCGCCCCCACCCGACAGCACCAGGCCCAGCGACTGTCCGGCGAGCCTGCGCGCGGTTGCCGCGAGCGTGTCGCCCAGACGGGACACCTCGACGATGGCCTGCACCTCCCGCGGTTGGATCATGTCGTGCACGCCGCCGGCCAACGGGGCCCCGAGCACGAGCAGCTCGCAGCCGCGCAGGACGTGTGCTTCGGCCGCCCACCGCGGGTCAGGCCGGCCCGTGCTGCTGACCGCGAGGACGAGATCACCCTCCCGCAGGCAGAGGTCGGTCCAGGCTTCGCCCGGTTCGTTGCCGCCGCGCAGGACGATCCGCTCGGTATCGCGTTCGGCCTGATCGATCGCGCTGAGACTGCCCTCGCGCAGGAGCGCCACCGAGCCGTGGCGCGCGAGGGCCTCGGTCAGCCGCTCGGCGACCTCATTGCTGCGCGCCGCACGATCGAGCCCCACCACCGCCACCGTTCGCGGCAATCCGTGCACCGCCACCCGAGAGCGGCTTTCGGCTAGCTGCGCGCCCATCGCGCGAACGAGACCAACCGCGAAGGCAGGCGCTCGCTCGATCAACGATTCGAAGTCGACCCGAGCCAGCTTGAACAGTTCAGAGTCGCGCCGGGCGCGCGCCGACGCCGATCGCGTGCCGAGGCCCAGCAGGGCCAGCTCGCCAAAGATGTCACCTCTGCGCAGCGGACGCAGTAGCACCTCGGGCGGCCCCTCATCCACCACTTCCACGCGCCCACTGGTGACGATGAACATGCCGTCACCGGATTCGCCTTGGCGCATGATCCACGCGCCGGCTGGAATCGACACTTCCTGTAGCTGACTCGCCAGCCGCTCCAGCAACTGCTCGGACAGGCCCCGGAACACAGGAACGTTCCGAAGAAACCCAGCCTTATCGGTCACCTCACCACCCCGCCGCCGATTTACAGTTGGGCACGGTACTGAACTTACGGACCCCGGTCACGCACGGCTCATACCGAGGTGACCGACATTTGTGAGGTTCTTAGAGCGTTGAGGAATTCCTCACTGCGTTGCGGTCAGCGATCGCCGCGAGCCTCGCGCCCGCTCAGGCGCGAGGCCGGCGGAAGCTGCTCGAGCTTGTGCAGCAGCGCTCCCAGCCTGGAGTCCAGCTCCGACTTCGAAATCGCCATCGCGCGGGCGACCTCGCCCGGCGCCATGCCGGCGAGCATCATTCCGAAGATCGCCTGCTCGACCGCTTCCAAGCGGTCGCCCAGCTGCTCGGCCAGGGGTGGCGGGACGGGGGGGAGGAGCCGCTGTCCGCGGGCGACGTTCTGGACGGTTGGCTCGAGATCAGCGATCAGGCGCCACTGACCGAGGAGCGCGTCGGCCTGCGCCACCACACACGCCGCGGCGAGGAAGCCGTCCGTGTACGCCGAGTAGATCAGCACGCGGGGAGGGCGGGGCAGCCGCTTGAGCTGCCGCGTCAGCCACAGGGCGCCGTGCGCAGCGAGGCCGTAGTTGACGAGCGCGACGTCGATCTGCTCGCGCTCGGCGAGGAGCATCGCGTCCTGCGCGGCGTGCGTGACGCCGGCTTCCTGGAGGCTGTCCGCGCTGGCCACGCGGTCGTGCAGCCGGCGGCGAACCTTCGGATCGTCGTCGACCACCAGCACCCTGATGGCCGCTTGAGCGTGCATTCCGGCTCAATGTACCGGCTCCATAAGCGCCCGCCCGGCACGTTCGTGTGACCGTCAGGAGCCTCGGCGCCCGCCGATTCCAAGTCGGTCGGGGGTGGCGGCGAAAGCCCGTTCCTCCGGGTTTTCGTACGCATGGCGCAAGTGGTCCTCGAGCAAGCGACGGTGGCGGACGACCGCCTCGCGCCGCCCCTCGGGGACGGTCGCCTCGAGGCCGTCCAGCAGCGCCGCGAGCCGCCTGGCCACCTGCGGGCTGCCGGCGCCGTACCACCGGATCTCGGTCAGGGCGAGATCGATCAGCTCGTCCCAATTGGGGGTGGGGAGGACGAGCCGAACCACTCCGTCGTGGTCGAGGATCGCCGACACCTCGAGCGTCCGCCGTCCGAGCCGCCGCAGCAGGGCGTCGAGCGCGTCGAGGCCCTCGACGGCGCTCGTCGGGTCGTTGATGGCCAACGACAGCGCGCGAACCGTCACGTCGACGATGCAGCGGATCGCAAAGCCGGGATCCTGGGGCAGCCGGCGGCCGTCGGCGAAGATCAGGGCCCGAAGCAACTCGGGCTCCGCGATGCCACTGCCGCCGTGGATGGCGAGGATCGACGCGTCGTCCGGGATGTGGGATCCGATCTGCGCCCGCACCTCGATCACCGCATCGGCGTTCCGGGCAACGCGCACCAGATGGGCGCAATCGACGGCGGCGAGCACCTCGTCGCGGTGGCGATGGCGAACCGTGGCGGTGATCGGCATCAGTCCAATCGGGCTCGGCGTGGCGCGCTCCGCGCTGGCCTCGGGGTAGAACTCCTCGATCGCGGGCCCGATGTGGCGCATCAGGCGCCCGTAGATCTGCCGCGGACGCATCAGATCGAGCAGGCGGCCGATGAACCGGAACAGGGCGGCGAGCGCCACCACCATCAGCACGAGCGCGACGATCACGGTCAGCGTCTGGGGTCGGTCCGAGCTGGATCCGCCGACGTCGGCCGCGGCGACGAGGGCGTAGACGCCGGGGACCACGAACAGCCCCAGTGCGTTCTTCAGCACCCGGTCGCGGCGGAACACCTGGACCAGCCGCGGCGAGTACTGCCCGGCTCCGAACTGGACCACGAGCACGGCGACGGAGACGACCAACCCCGAGAACGCGATCATGCCGGCTGCCACGCTCTCGAGGATCGACTGGACCTCCGAGGAGGTGAGCCCGACGAGGCCGCCCGAGCGCCCCCGATCGATCGCTGGGAGCAGCAACCCGAGCCCGATCGCGCCGAGCAGATAGAGGGTGGGGATCAGCGCCAGGCTGCTCGAGGCGCCTTCCCGCACGCGCCAGCGCAGCCGCCACAGCGGCGCGCGCTCACGCGTCGACAATCCGCGCCCGGCCAGCACCTGATCGCCCGCCGCCGCTCCCGCTGACGTGATCGCTGTGTCGTGCATTGGCTGTTCACAACTCTATGGGCGCCGCCAAGGGCCGCCCCGCATGGAACGCTATAGCGAGCGTGGTCACGAAAACCGACCAGGACGAGCCCCAGGGTCCGGTTCCGGCCCCGGCCGATCTGGTCGGGCTGACCGAGGCCGAGGCCAGTCGGCGTTTGCAGGAGGCGGGCGCGCCCAGCGGTCAGGCGACGAGCCGCTCCTACGCGAGCATCGTCCGCGCCAACGTCTTCACGGTCTTCAACCTGATCCTGGTCGGGTTCGGGGTGATCACGCTGATCTTCGGCGAACCACAGGACGCCCTGTTCCTGGGCATCGTGGTGGCCAACTCGGCCATCGGGATCTTTCAGGAGGTGCGGGCCAAGCGCGTGCTCGACCGCCTCTCGTTGTTGGTCGCCGCGCGGGCGAACGTCAAGCGTGACGACGGGACCCGGGAGATCCCGGTCGATCAGGTGGCGGTCGGCGACCTGGTGCTGTTGGCGCCCGGCGATCAGCTGATCGCCGACGGCGAGGTGCTCGGCGCGAGCGATCTCCTCCTCGACGAATCGGTCCTCACCGGTGAATCCGAGCCGGCCCGCCGCGCCGCGGGCGACGAGGTTCAATCCGGCGCGTTCGTCGTCGAGGGGGCCGGCGCCTATCGGGTGACCGCGGTCGGCGACGACAGCTTCGCCGCCCGGGTCACCGGCGAGGCCCGTGCCTTCCGCCACCCGCGCTCGCCGCTCGAGCGGGCGATCAACCGGTTGCTGTACGTGCTGGTGGGGCTTGTGATCGCGCTGGGCACCCTGCTCGTGTACTCGCTTCACCATCGCATGGTGGGGGTTCACACGGCGGTCGCGACCGCGACGGCCGGCGTCGCCACGATGATCCCCGAGGGGCTGGTGCTGCTCGTCAGCCTCACCTACGCGGCGGCCGCGGTGCGGATGTCGCGCCGCGGCGTGCTGGCGCAGCAGCTCAACGCGATCGAGTCGCTCGCCTCGGTGGACACGATCTGCGTCGACAAGACGGGGACGCTGACCGAGGCCACGCTTCGCGTCGTCGAAGTCATCCCGGCCCCCGGCACCGACGAGGGCACGCTGACGCAGGAGCTGGCCACGCTCGCCGCCAGCGCCTCGGCGCGGAACATCACCTTGCAAGCGATCGCCGACGCCCACCCGGACGAGGCCCAGCCGGTGATCAGCGAGGTCCCGTTTTCGAGCCGGCGACGGTGGAGCGCGGTGCAGGTGGCGGGCGGAACGTTCTACCTCGGAGCGCCCGGCCGCGTGCCGGTGGGCGAGCTCGACTCGGTCGCGACCGACCGCCAGGGCCAGGGCCGGCGCGTGCTGGCGCTCGCCCGCGGCGAGGGGCGGCTGCCGGACGAGCCGAACGAGCTGCCGCCCGCTGGCCTGAAGCCCGTCGGCCTGGTCGTGCTGGCCGAGGAGCTCCGTCCGAACATCGCCGACACGATTGCCTTCCTGAACCGGCAGAACATCGAGATCAAGGTGCTCTCGGGCGACGCGCCGGAGACCGTGGCGGCGATCGCCCGCGATGTCGGGATCCCGGTACACGGGGTGACCGAGGGTCAGGCGATTCCGGACGACGCGGCGGCCCGTCGCGATTTCGCGGCGCGGGCGACGGTGGTCGGACGGATCTCCCCCGAGGGCAAGCAGGCGATCGTCCAGGCCTTGCACGATGAGGGTCGTTACGTGGCGATGATCGGCGACGGCGTTAACGACGTTCCCGCGCTGAAGAGCGCCAGGCTGGCCATCGCGCAGGGCAACGGCACGCAGATGGCGCGCAGCGTTTCCGATCTCGTGCTGATCTCGGGCGACTTCGGGAGCGTGCCGCCGCTCGTCGCAGAGGGCCGCCGGGCGTTGCGAAATCTGCAGCGCGTGACCAAGCTCTACGTGACCAAGTCCGCGTTCGCGGCGTTTCTGATCCTCACCATCGGGATCAGCTCCGAGTCCTACCCACTGTTGCCGCGCCATCTGTCGATAGCCGGGGCACTGACGCTCGGGATCCCGACGTTCTTCCTCGCCCTGGCGCCCAGCACCGGCCCGTGGAGCCCGGACGGATTTCTCGAGTCGGTGGCGCGGTTCGCGGTCCCCGCCGGCGTGCTGACCGGCACCGGCGTGGTGGCGAGCTATCTGTTCGCGATCCACGACCTCGACCTGTCGGTCGAGGCTGCCCGCACGGTGGCGCTGACCACGCTGATCATCGTCGGCCTGTACCTGGTGATGGCGCTCGAGGCGGGCGGGTCACGCCACCGCTCGAGGCTGATCGCCGCGATGTGCGCGGCACTGGGGTTGATCTACGTGCTGGCGCTGTTGCTCCCGTTTACCCGCAGCTTCTTTGAGCTGGCGCTGCCGGACTTCGCCATGATCGCCACCGCGGTGCTGGGCAGCGCGGTATCGATCGGCGCGCTCACCGTATGCGGCTATTCCCTGCATGTGGACTCCAGTGGCTCGGCCGGCGGCACGCCGGCATCGAGCTGAGCAGTTCTCTCTCGGTAGGGTGCAGCCCCCCGGCATGAGGATCGTCTACACGCGCACCGACGAGGCGCCCGCGCTCGCCACCGAGTCGCTGCTGCCGATCCTGCGCGCCTTCGCCGGGGCGGCCGGAGTGGAGATCGAGGTGCGCGATATCTCGCTGGCGGGGCGGATCCTGGCTCAGTTCCCCGACCGCCTCGACGAGCGCCAGCGCGTCGACGACGCGCTGAGCGAGCTGGGAGAGCTGGCCGAGACGCCCGAGGCGAACATCATCAAACTGCCCAACATCAGCGCGTCGGTGCCGCAGCTGCGGGCGGCGATCGCGGAGCTGCAAGGCGCGGGATTCCCGATCCCCGACTACCCGGAGGCTCCCGTCGACGACGAGGAGCGGGAAATCCGCGCGCGCTACGACCGGGTCAAGGGCAGCGCGGTCAACCCGGTGCTCCGCCAGGGCAATTCCGACCGCCGGGCCTCGGCCTCGGTCAAGGAGTACGCGCGCCAGCATCCCCACTCGATGGGGGCGTGGTCGGCCGATTCACGCTCGCACGTGGCCACGATGATCGAGGGCGACTTCCGCGCCACCGAGCGATCGGTGACGGTCGCTGCGCCCGGTGAGCTGCGGATCGAGCGGCTCGGTCCGGACGGGACGGTCACCGTGCTAAAGGACGGCATTGCCATCGGCGCCGGAGATGTCGTCGACGCCGCGGTCATGCGCAAGCGCGACCTGGAGGCGTTCCTGGCCGCCCAGATCGACGACGCGATGGAGCGGGGGGTGCTGTTCTCGGTCCATCTGAAGGCGACCATGATGCGCGTGTCGGACCCGATCATCTTCGGGCATGCGGTGCGGGCGTACTTCGCCGGGGCGTTCGAGAGATATGGGGACGCGCTTGGCTCGGTGGGGGTCAATCCGAACGACGGGCTCGGCGCGCTGCTCGAACGGATCGAACAGCTTCCAGCGAGCGAGCGCGACGCGGTGAAGACGGCGATCGACACCGACTACGCACGCCGCCCGCCGCTCGCGATGGTCGACTCGGCCCGCGGGATCACCAACCTCCACGTGCCCAGCGACGTGATCATCGACGCCTCGATGCCGGCCGCGATCCGCGCCAGCGGGCAGATGTGGAACCCGCAGGGCGAGCAGCAGGACGCCAAGTTCGTGATTCCCGATCACTCCTACGCGGCGCTGTACGCGGAGACGGTCGACCACTGTCGGGTGCACGGCGCGTTTGACCCCGCGACGATGGGCACGACCCCGAACGTCGGGCTGATGGCGCAGGCCGCGGAGGAGTACGGGTCCCATGACACGACGTTCGAGCTCGACGAATCCGGGGTCGTCCGCGTGTGCGACGCGGATGGCCAGACGCTGCTCGAACACACGGTCCAGGAGGGCGACATCTGGCGGATGTGCCGCACCAAGGACGCCCCGATTCAGGATTGGGTGCGGCTTGCCGTGGCGCGCGCGCGTGACACCGGTGACCCGGCCGTGTTCTGGCTCGACGAAACCCGGCCCCACGACGCCGAGCTGCTCCGCAAGGTTCGCCCCGCCCTCGCCGAGCTCGACACCGAGGGGCTGCGGATCGAGATCCTGAACGTGGCCGATGCCGCCCGGTTCACGTTGGAGCGCGCGCGTGCGAACCAGGACACGATCTCGGTCACCGGCAACGTGCTGCGGGACTACCTGACCGATCTCTTCCCGATCCTCGAGCTCGGCACGAGCGCCAAGATGCAGTCGATCGTGCCGCTGATGCACGGCGGCGGCCTGTTCGAGACCGGGGCCGGCGGATCGGCGCCCAAGCACGTCCAGCAGTTTCTGGCCGAGGATCATCTGCGGTGGGACTCGCTGGGGGAGTTTCTCGCGCTCGCCCCGTCCTTCGAGCTCCTGGCGCAGAGAACCGACAACCCGCGGGCGGGGGTGTTGGCCCACACGATCGACCGCGCCATCGGCCGCGTCCTCGAAGCGAACCGATCGCCGACGCGCAACGCGGGCGGACTCGACAACCGCGGGAGCCACTTCTATCTCGCGCTGTACTGGGCGCAGGAGCTGGCCGCGCAGGACGAGGATCCCGAGCTCGCCCGGCGGTTTGGGCCGCTGGCGCGGGAGCTGAGCGACAACCAAGATGCGATCGTCGAGGAGCTCGCGGCGGTACAGGGCTCGGCGGTGGAGATCGGCGGTTACTACCGGCCCGATGCCGTCAAGGCGGCCACGGCGATGCGACCGAGCGCCACCCTGAACACCATCCTCGAGCGGTTCTAGGCCCCCGGGTGCGGCGTCTCGGACGGGTGGCGCGAGAGCACCACACCGGAGGGGTGGTTGGGGCCGTGCAGCACCTCGATATCCACGGGACGGAGCTCGGTCGCGGTGGCGGGATCCTGCCCGGTCCCGGGGTTGCGCGCGTAGCGTGGATGGGCGCCGGAAGAGACTTGGAGGCGTATCCGGTGTCCAGCCGCGAACCGGTGAGCGGTCGGCCACAGGTCGAATGCCACGTGCCAGGTACCGTCGTCGTCCTCGTGCCAACGCTGCGGCTCGATCCGCGCCAGCGCGTCCGACACGTTCCGAGAGACACCGTCGGCGTCGACGTCGCACACGCGGACGAAGATGTCGAAGTACGGAGAGCTGGCCTGCACCCACAGCTCGACCGACACCGGACCGATCGCCTCGAGCTCGCCCGGTAGCGTGGCCGTCGTATAGGTGAGCACGTCGGGACGCGCCTCGAGCGGGGCGTTGTCGACCACGGGCTCAGTGGTCAGCAGGACCGGCCCGCCCAGCGAGGGGGTGGGATCGTTCGGGTCATAGCGATAGCGCTCGCCATTCTCGGGGTGCCCGGGCGCCTGCGCGTCTTCCTGCAGGCCGCCGTCCTCGGTCAGCCAGAGGCGCCACGGCACCGCGTCGGGCGGTGGCCACGCCGGCAGCGACCGCCAGCCGCCGCCCGTGCGCTCGCCGGTGACGTACACCCGGACGGGGTCCCGGTTCACGAGCCGGTCGTCGTCCAGCAGCCGCGCGCGCAGCCAGCCGAGGCCGTCCCGGATTCCGGCGGCCAGCAACGCCGGCGCGGTATGGGACCAAGGGCCGATCACCAGCTGGGCGGGGTGCCCGGCATCACGGAGCGCGCGGAAGTCCTCCAGCATCCAGGGGAGGAAGATGTCGTACCAGCCGCCCACGAGCTGGACGTGGGCGGTGACCTGGGAAACCCCGGCCGCGAAATCGCGCGTGACCCAGTAGGCGTCGCCGCGGTCGGGGCTGGCCAGCCCCTGGCGCCACCAGGAGACCTCGGCGCCCGTGGCCCGCTCGTCGAGATCCTGCAGCGGCAACTCGGAGAACAGGGCCGGCAGACCCCGCAGGCCGCGGACGATCGCCAGCGGCGCCAGCCGCCGCTCCTGCGCGGCGACCAGCACGAGCCAGGAGATCGCCGTCTCGAGCGACAGACCACCGCCGGCCCACGTCTGGCCGTGAAACTGCGACGCGCTGACCTGGATCGCCAGCGCCGCCAGGTCCGGCCCGGCCTCCGGCGCCACCGCCCACTGGACAAGCCCGAGGTAGCTCGGCCCGATCATGCCGATCCGGTCGCGATGCCACGGCTGGGCACGGAGCCAGCGCAGGCTGGCGAGGCCGTCAGCGCGCTCGTCGAAGGGGCTGAACTCGCCCTCGGAGCCGAATGTCCCCCGGACGCTCTGGATCACGACCTGGAGGCCGCGCTCGGCGAGCAGCCGCCCGAACAGGAGACCCATCAGCTGCCGGCGTCCATACGGCGAGCGGACGAGCACGGTCGGCTGCGGCGTGTCGCGGCTCGCCCGCGCCACCCAGCGGTCGGCGAGCAGCGTCGCCCCGTCGTCCATCTCGGCGCGCAGGTCACGCGCGCAGACGACGGCCTCCGTCTGCGCGCGGGGGAGGTGCATGCGCCGGGCCAGGATCTCGCTCGCTGAGCTCATATCGATCTGCGATGCTTGACGTGTGAACGGGTCGACCGTGGACGTGCCGGCGCCGGCGGGGTTCGCCGACGCGTATCTCGTCCGTCCGGATGACGATTATCCTCACCCGGGGGTGTTGTTCATCATGGACGCGTACGGGTTGCGAGCGCGGATCGAGGAGATGGCGGATCGGATCGCCCAGCACGGCTACGTCGTGCTGGCGCCCAACGTCTTCTATCGAGCCGGGCGCGCGCCCGTGCTTCCGATGCCGGACATGAGCGATCCGGAGACCCGGGCGCAGTCCATGGGATCCTTGCGTCCGCTGATCGCCCAGCTGAATGCGAAGGCGATCGCCGCCGATGCGAGCGCCTACCTGGACTACCTCGAGCAGGTGGCGCCGGGCCCGGCGGCGATCACCGGCTACTGCATGGGAGCGCGCCTGGGCTGGCGGACCGCCGCCGCCTATCCCGATCGCGTGATCGCGCTCGCGGGGTTCCACGGCGGACGGCTGGTCAGCGACGAGCCGGACAGCCCCCATCTTTCCGCCGGCCGGCTGCGGGCGGAGGTCTACTTCGGCCACGCGGACCAGGATCCGGGCATGACCCCCGAAGACATCGCCACCGTCGATCAGGCCCTCGACGATGCCGGGGTGCCCTACCGCTCGGAGGTCTACGCCGGCGCCCTCCACGGCTACACGATGGCCGACACCGCGGTGTTCAACGCGGACGCCTGCGAGCGGCACTTCACCGAGTTGTTCGCGCTGCTCGAGCGGGCCTTCGGCGGCGAGGTGTAGTGCAACGTCCCGAAAGTCACTTGCGCTCTCACGGCGCCTGGACGCGCCTGGCCGGATCCGCCGGCCATCCAAGTACGACCAGGTACGAGGACGGCCGGCGGATCCACCCAGTCACGCCCAGTCACTCGCGAGAGCATCAAGCGACCTCCGGGACGCTGCACTAGCGGGCGAGCCACTCGAGCCAGGCGGCGCCCGGGTGAGCCACTCCGAGCAGTTCTCCGGACCGCTTGCCGCCTCGATATCGGAGCCGGCCGATCACCCCGAAGAGGCCCTCGCGCTGGTTGCGCGCGACGAGCTCCGGCGGGACCGGGATCCCGAGCACGTCTCGGTCCGCCGCCTCGCCCATCGGCACCAGCGGATCGATCGATACCCAGTCGAGGTCGCGCTCGGCGCCGAACTGGTCGATCAGGGCCCGGAAGGCGAGCAGCTCGTCCGGCTCGAAGAACACGTGCACGTAGGTGTCGATCAGGCACACCAGCGGTCCCTCGGGAAGGCCGTCCAGCACGTCCCGGAGGACGTCGTTACCCCGCCCCCGGACGGTCCGCGCGGGATTGGCGATCGCGATCTCGACCGCGTGGTGGAATCTCGTCACCGCGGCGATCTCCTGGGGGACGCACGCGGTGAGCCATGCCCGCACGTCGGGGTCGGCGACGTCGAGCGGCTCGATGTCGATCCCGACCCGGTCGGCGATCGGGGGCGGTGCGGAGGGGATCGGCGGCGCTTTCCCGCCACGGAGCTCGGTGGCGATCACGACCTCGCTGGCCGCGTCTCCGACCGTTGTGACCCGACCGGCGGGACCGCGGAACTGATACCGGTAGCGGTCGAGGTGGAGGGCCAGGCCGGCGCCGGTGCCGACGTCGATCAGCGCCAGCCCGGGCTCGTCCGAGGCGGCCGGGGGCAGCGCGGGCAGCGCGGGCAGCAGATCGGCACAGCGGCCGACCTCGTTCATCTGGTAGCGGTGGCTCGCGCACAGTTCCAGCACGCGGTCGCGGTGATCGAGGCAGAACTCCCGGTACAGAGCTCCGAAGTCCCGGCCGAGCGGTGGTTGTGGTCGGCCCAGGCGGGGGAAGTAGCCGCGCAGCTCGGTCGGCTCGAGCTCGAGCACCAGGAACGTAGCCGCGGCTTCGAACAGCAGCGGCGGCAGCCGCGCGAGCGGAATCGTGGCCGCCAGTGCGAGCAGATCCGGATCGTCGCGCAAGATCTCGAACTGGGCCGCGGTGAGCTGCCAGGACACGGGCGCGCCAGGCGGGGACCACGCGGCGGCGACGGTGTCGGCTTGATGAGCGACGACCGCCGGGTCGGTGGCGAGCGTCAACGCCCGTGCCAGACGGGCGGCCGCTTCTGGAGGAACGCGGACATGCCCTCCTGGGCGTCATCGGCGGTCGCGTTGCGGCTCATCACGTCCTGGCAGTACGCGTAGGCGCCGTCGAGATCGAGATCGATCTGACGGTAGTAGGCCTCCTTGCCGATCGCCACCGTGAGCCCGCTGGCGGTGGCGATGCCTCGCGCCAGCTCGGCGGTGGCCGAGTCGAGTTCGTCGGGCTCGACGACGCGGTTGATCAGCCCCCACTCGGCCGCCGTCGGCGCGTCGATGGGGACGCCGGTGAGCAGCATCTCGAGCGCGCGCTTGCGTCCGACCGCGCGGCTCACCTCGACCATCGGGGTCGAGCAGAACAGCCCGATCTTCACCCCCGGCGTGGCGAATTTCGCCGTCCGGCTCGCCACCGCGAGGTCGCACGCCGCCACGAGCTGGCAACCGGCCGCGGTGGCGATCCCGTGGACCCGCGCGATCACGGGCTGGGGCAACGTGTGAATCGCGTTCATCATCCGCGTGCAAGTGGCGAAGATCTCCCGATATCCCTCGAGGTCGAGCCCGAGCATCTCCGACAGGTCGTGACCGGCAGAGAACGCCGGTCCGGCCCCGGTCAGGATCACCACCCGCACCGTCGGGTCCTCGCCGACCGTTTGCAGGGCGGCGATCAGCTCGTTCATCAGCTCGACCGACAACGCGTTGCGCTGATCGGGCCGGTTCATCGTCAGCGTCGCCGTCTCGTCCTCGTGCTGCACCAGCAATGGACGCTCAGTTGCCGTGGCCACCGGTCCGCGCTCCTCTCGGGTCGATCTCGCTCGCGTTGCAGATGCTACGCCCGCGCGGCCGGTGGCCGTTCGAGCTGGCCGCACTTCACGCACTCTGCGCGCCAGCTCAGCGGCAGCACCTGGACGAGGAGCTTGCGGCCGCAGGTCGTGCAGAAGCGGGGAGGGTCGGTCGCCTGCTGGCGGCGCCGGCACGCGGAGTGGTCGCCCTGTTCGACCGGCCGCCCGCAGCCCGCGCAATAGCTCACAGGGTGTTCGAGAGCTCCTTGATCGGCATCTCGAGCTCGGCCAGCAGGTCTAGGTCCTCCTGCGGGGAGCGGCCCAGCGTGGTCAGGTAGTTGCCGACGATCACCGCGTTGATCCCGCCGAGCACACCCTGGCGGGTGCCGAGGTCTCCCAACGTCAGCTCGCGACCGCCGGCGAAGCGCAGCACGGTCCGCGGGAGCGCAAGCCGGAATGCCACGATCGCCTTCAGCGCGTCGCTGCTCTCGGTCACCGGCAGCTCCGCGAACGGCGTGCCAGGCCGCGGATCGAGGAAGTTGAGCGGCACCTCGTCGGGCTCGAGGCCGGCGAGCTGGAGCGCGAACTCCGCCCGCTGCTCGAGCGACTCGCCCATGCCGACGATCCCGCCACAGCAGACCTCCATGCCCATCTCGCGCACCAGCTCGAGCGTCTCCCACCGCTCGTCCCACGTATGGGTGGTGACGACCGCAGGGAAATGGCTCCGCGCCGTCTCGAGGTTGTGGTTGTACCGGTGCACCCCGAAGTCGCGCAGGTCCTCCGCCTGCTCGCGGGTCAGGATCCCGAGCGAGCACGCGACGTTGATCTCGGCCGCGGCGTGGATCGCCGCCACGGCCTCGCGTACCTGGGCCATCAGCCGGGCGTCCGGGCCTCGGACTGCGGCGACGATGCAGAACTCGGTGGCGCCGGTCTCGGCGGTCTCGCGCGCGGCCTCGACGAGCGACGGGATGTCGAGCCGGGCGGCCCGCACGGGCGTATCGAACCGACCAGATTGGGAGCAGAAGTGGCAGTCCTCGGGGCACCCGCCGGTCTTGATGCTGACGATCCCCTCGACCTCCACCTCCGGACCGCACCACCGCATCCGCACCTCGTGGGCGAGCTCGAGCGCCTCCGCCAGTTGCTCGTCGGGAAGCCTCAGGACCTCGAGCACATCGGACTCGCCGAGGCCGTCGCCGCGGTGCAGCACTTGATCGCGGGCGCGCCCGAGGATCCCGTCCGACATGACGGCAGCAGCATAACGGGGCGACGCTGCGCACCCGGTCTAAGTGGCATCGGTGCGGCCACTTCCGGATATGGTTCCGTCAGTGAGTACGATCGCGCTGGGCCGGGGCGGCCTCGGTCAAGGTGCGGCGTTCGTGATCAAGTGAATTCGAGCGTCGAGCGACAGATCTCCCGGCGGGCGTTGCTGGCCGCCGGCGGCGCCGCTGCGGCGGCGATCGCGCTCCGGCCCGTGCCGGCGCGGAGCGCTTCGTTCTCTTCGCCGCGGCGGGGCCGGGGCGACCGGCTGTTCGCGCAGCTGGACGCCAAGATCGAGCGGGCGATGGCGGAGTTCGTGGTTCCCGGGGTCGCCGTGGCGGTGTTGCACCAGGGGCGCGAATACATCAAGGGTTACGGCGTCACCAACGTCGACTATCCAGTGGCCGTCGACGGTGACACCGTGTTCCGCATCGGGTCGACCACGAAGACGTTCACCGGCACCACGATCATGCGCCTGGTCGATCAGGGGAAGCTCGACCTGAACGCCAGGGTGCGCACATACCTACCGGACTTCGCCACCGCGCAGAGGTCAGTGTCCGATCGGGTCACCGTCCGCCAGCTGCTCAACCACTCGAGTGGCTGGCTGGGCGACGACCTGCAGGACTTCGGTCCCGGCGACGACGCCGTCGCACGGTACGTGTCGTCGATGGTTCGCCTGCCCCAGCTCACGCCGCTGGGGAAGGTGTTTGCCTACAACAATGCGGGGCTGGTGGTCGCCGGGCGGATCGTCGAGGTGGCGGCGGGAGCGGCATACGAGGATGCCGTGCAAAGAATGCTGCTCGACCCACTCGGGCTCGATCACTCGCGCTTCTTCAGCGACCAGATCATCGGCTTCAACGTCGCTGCCTCGCACGACATCGTCGAGGGCAAGGCAGTCGTCGAGCCGGCGTGGTGGCACTTTCCCCGCAGCTGTGACCCGACCGGGGGGCTGATCTCGAGCGCCCGCGACGTCTTGGGCTGGGCCCGCTTCCATCTCGGCGACGGGAGGGCGCCCGACGGGAAGCGGTTGCTGACCCGGCGCTCGCTGCTGGCGATGCGCTCAAATCCCGGTCCCGGAGGCACGTTGATCGTCGAGCTCACCGGCATGGGGGTGACGTGGATGCTCCGGCCGACCGCGGAGCGGATTCCGGTCGTCCAGCACGGCGGGAACTGGCCGGGCCAGGCGTCGGGGTTCATGATGGTTCCGCAGCGCGGCTTTGCCATGGCGCTGATGACGAACTCCGTGGGGGGCCCCGCGCTGACCAACACGCTGTTCGCCGACGACTGGGCATTGCGGCGGTTCGCCGGGGTGAGCAACCTACCGGCGACGCCGATGAAGCTGAGCCGTCGCGAGCTGCGACCCTACGAGGGCCGCTACATCTCCCGGGGGATCACCGGGTCCGGCGAGGTGATCAAGACCGTGGTCGACTTGAGCGGGCGTGACGGCGGACTCCACGCCGTCCGCACGATCGAGGGCGAGCGGTCGGAGTTCGGACTCACTTTCTACCGGCGGGACTACGTGCTCGACCTGGAGGCCGACGGGCGCCCGAACGGCTCGCGCTCCGATTTCGTGCGCGGGCCGGACGGCGGCGTGGCCTGGTTTCGCTCCCACGGCCGGCTATACGCTCGCCAGTAGACCGCGGGCGTTGGCGCGGCGCCGGCCCGGCCTGCTGATCGGTCCGTCCGAGGGGGTGCCTACCCTGGCCGCGTGGTCGGATTTGAATTTCGCCACACGGTCTACGAGCTGACCTACGACCAGGCGCGGCTCCTGGCCGAGAGCCTGAGGAACTACGCCAAGGGCGTCCTCCCCGACGACGTCGAGCAGGCGGTGCGGCTCGGCGGTGGTCCTGCGTGGACGGAAGGCGCTCTGGCCACGGCCGAGTTCATCGAGGAGATCCTGGTCGACAATATCCCCGGGCCGCTTCCGCTCGAGGGCAAGGCCGCGGAGGCGACCTTCTGGACGCTGCGCCTGATGCGGGGGCTCGGGGGGTCGACCGACATCGCCGCCCTGCGCGACGCCCTCGGCGCCGAGATCACCGCCGGTCAGACGGCTTAAGGCCGTCCGCGGGTTCCGGAGTTACGGCCCGGGTGCGCTGACCGCCGGCTCCCGGATCCACTCGTCGGCGTCGTAGTGCAGTAGGGCCGGGAACTTGGCCACCACGGCGACCACGCCGATCACGCACAGGACCCCACCCGACACGACCGAGAAGCGCGGGCTGGTGGCGCCGGCGACGGCACCCGACTCGATGTCGCCCAGGCGCGGTCCGCCGCTGACTACGAGCGAGAAAACCGCCGACATGCGGCCGCGCATGTGGTCGGGCGTGATCGTCTGATTGATCGTGCTCCGGCATACGGCGCTGACGGAGTCGGCAGCGCCGGCGAACGCGAACAGGATCGCGGCCAGCCACAGGCTGCCCGCCAACCCGGCGAAGGCGATGGCGATGCCCCACACGACGACCGCCCAGATGACGATCCGTCCCAGCCGGCGCGCATGGCGGAGCCATCCCGTCGTCATCGCCGCTACCGTTGCCCCCGCCGCCACCGACGAATAGAGCAGTCCCGTGCCACCGGCACCGGCGTGGTATACGCTGACCGACAGCACGGCGAACAGCGCGCGAGGCATGCCGAACGTCATCGCCACCAGATCGATCGCGAACGACCCCAACAGGGCTTGGTTGCCGCGGACGTATCGGAGCCCCTCGCCGATCGACTGACCCAGGCCGACGGGCGCCAGCAAATGCTTCGGCGGCTGGGGGCTCATGGCGAGGACGGCGAGCACCATCGCCGTGCAGCTGATCGCGTCGATGGCGTACGTCCAACCGAGGCCGAGGCCTGCGATCAGCAGCCCGCCCAAGGCCGGCCCGACCACCTGCGTCAGCGTATACAGCCCATAGTTCAACGCCAGGGCGCTGCGGAGATCCCTCGGCTCGACGAGGTTCGGGACGATCGACGAGCTGATCACGGTCTCGAGGGCGGTGAAACCGGCCAGGAGTCCGGCGAGGGCGTAGATCGTCACGACCAGCGGGTCGCCCAGCCAGGCCGCCACCGCCAAGCCGGACGCCGTCAGCACGAGGCCGGTCTGGCTGGCCAGCAGCAGCTTGCGGCGGTCGAAGCGATCGGCGATTGCGCCGCCCAACAGCGCGGCGGCGACCAGCGGGACGAGCTCGACCGCCCCCACCAGTCCGACCAGCAGGGGCCGGTGGGTTTGCACGTAGAGCTGATAGGGGATGGCGACGACGGCCGCCTGCGCGCCGAGTCCGGAGAGGAAATTGCCGCTCACGAGCAGCCGCAGATCGCGGCTGTGGCGCAGCGGCGTGAGATCGGGCCTCAGGCGGGGAACGGGCACGCGAGCCGTAACGCTCAGCCGGCCGGAGCCAGCACGAGGCTTTGGACGAGGTGATCGAGGGTCGTCCCGGGGTCCTCGCACAAACCGCTGTGGACGGGGGAGGTCTGGACGACGGTGCTGGACGGCGCCACCAGCCAATGGAAGCGCTCCGACTGGCTCAGCTCGGCGATCGGCCCGGCGTCGGGCGCGCCCGCCGCGACCCGGGCGAGCGCTTCGAGCTGTTCGACGAGTCCCTCGAGCTCAGCGTGTGGCGCCAGCATGGCCAGGCGCGCCTCGTCGAGCTCGATCCGGGCCTCGAGGTAGCCACGGGTGCGGCAGAAGAGGATCACCCCGACGTTGAGGAACTCGCCGCGGTCGATTCGCGGTACCACGCGGATCACCGCGTACTGGAACGGGTCACGCGACACGGGCTCGCTCGGCTTCGGCGACGAACGCGCGTGGCTCCTCGAGGCGGCGCAGGAGATAGGTCGAATAAGAGCTCCTGGCCTGCTCCGGATCGTCCCCCAGCCAGTCATCCGGCACCGCGGCCAACGTCTGGTTGATCCGCGCTTCGGTGAACCGCTCGACGAGGCTCGCATCGGCTCGGTCGATCGGCCCCGCGACGGGCAGCATCACGTGTTCGGCGATGAGGGCAAACGGCTCGCGCGCCCGCGCCACGAACTGACCGTCGCGGTGGTGGTGGTAGAGCGCGGCGCCGTGATCGATTAGCCACGTGCGACCGTGCCACAGCAGCAGGTTCGGATTGCGCGGCGTGCGGTCGACGTTGGTCATGAGCGCGTCGAACCACACCAGGGCGGAGGCGAATTCCGCGTCGGCGGGACCGCTCGACCCAGCCCGATACTCGAGCGCGCCGGGGAGAAAGTCCAGCCCGAAATTCACCCCGGCGCTCGAGGTCACGAGCTCGTTGACTTCGGGATCCGGCTCCGCCCGGCCGAGCTCGGGATCGATCTCGACGAGCACGATCTCGGGTACCGGCAAGCCGACCGCGGCCGCCAGCTCGCCCACCACGAGCTCGGCCACCAGCGCCTTGGTTCCCTGGCCGGCGCCGCTGAACTTCACCACGTAGAGGCCGTCGTCGTCGGCCTCGACGAGGCCCGGCAACGAGCCTCCCTCGCGCAGCGGCGTCACGTAGCGCGTTGCGGTGACCTTCCTGGGCATCCGCTGATCATGCCAACTGCTCGGCGCAGGATAATTGGCCGACGGGAGCGGAGGTCGGGAGGGCGAGATGCGTAAGCAACCTAGAAGAAACCACCTGTTCCGCAATGTCGAGATCGGCTACCTGCTCGACACCCTGCTGGTCAGCGCGATCTTCACCATCCTGATCATCCGCCTCCAGCTGTGGGCCACCCACTACCCCAAGCTGGGCGGCGGCGGGCTGCACATCGCTCACCTGCTGTGGGGCGGTCTCGGCATGCTGGTGGCGATCATCATCTTGCTGTCGTTCCTCGGCCGCCCGCTCCACCACCTCGCCGCCGTGATCGGCGGGGTCGGGTTTGGCTTCTTCATCGACGAGCTCGGCAAGTTCATCACCGCCGACAACAACTACTTCTTCAAACCCGCGGCGGGGATCATCTACCTCGTCTTCATCATTCTCTTCCTCGTCACGCGCCACCTCGAACACGGCGGTGTCCTCACCCAGGAGGAGTGTCTGGCCAACGCCGCGGAGATGCTGGCCGACGCGGCCCGCGGTGAGATGACCGTCGCGCAGCGCGACCTCGCGTTGTCGCTGCTGGACCGCTGTGACGCCGACCACGAGCTGCTCGACCCGCTCAAGACCTCGCTGATCAAGGTTCAGTGCGCGCAGGCGAAGAGCAACTGGTGGACGAGGGCCGCCGACCGCGCCGAGACCACATACTTCAAGCTCGTCGCCCGACCGTGGTTCAGCAAGTCTCTCACCTTCGTCTTCCTCGGCGTCGCGGTGGTGACCGTGCTCCAGGCCGCCGACGCCGTCCATCTGGTCGTCACTCACCACCAGCAGCTCGAGGTCATCTCGGCCGCCGGCACGATCTCCTCGGTGATCGTCGCGGCCCTGATCTTCCGCGGCATCTACAAGCTGCGGACCTCGCGGCTGGCCGCCTACATCGCTTTTGAGCACGCGCTGTTGGTGCAGATCTTCGTCGGCGAGGTGTTCGCGTTCCTCGAGACCGAGTTCTCGGCGGCGCTCGGCCTGCTGCTCAACCTCGCGCTGATCCTCACCGTTCGGTACATGATCCGGCTCGAGCGTCACCTCGAGCTCCATCCCCGCGAACCCAACATCGCCGGGATCGCGCCGGTCAACATCCCCCGGGGTCAGGTCGAGCTGGTCCGTTAGCGGTAAGGGTGCGAGCAAGAATGATCGCCCGTGCCCTAAGCGCCCAGGGCCCGCGCGATCTGCGCCAGCGCCGGTTCGCGCTCGGCCTCGGCGACCGTGACAACGAAGCGGCGCTCCGCGGCCGTCCACTCGAGGCCGAAGAACGGGCAGCACGCCGTCTCGGTGGCGATCGTCGCCTCGATGAGCCCGTCGGGAACCGACGGATCGAGGACGAGCTCCAGCCGCCGGTCAGTGGCGAACTGCACTCGCGCGCCGTGTCCGATCCGCCGGTAGCGGCCCAGCTGCGACTCGAGCTCCGGCTCGGTGAGGGAGCAGCTGTCGGGCGCCATCGGCAGGGGCTCCATACCGCCGATCGTACCCGGGGGCGGCAGCCCAGGTGCCCTGGGGGATTTGTGGCGGTCTATCCGCACTTTCGCCCCAAGGCATACGAATCGGTTACCGTGACCACCCGTGACGCTCGAGGTCCGTCCGGTGCGCGGCTTTTCCGACCTCCGCGCGTTCGTCGGCCTCCCGTTCCGCCTCCACGAGGGGACGCCGTGGGTGCCGCCGTTGAAGCTCGAGCGGTACGTGTTCCTCAACCGCCACCTGAACGCCTATTTCACCCACGGCGAGGCGGAGTACTTCCTGGCCCGGCGGGACGGACGGGTGGTGGGGCGGATCACCGCGCAGATCGATCGGGCGTTCAACGAGTTCCACGGCAACCGCTGGGGGATGTTCGGGTTCCTCGAGTTCGAGGAGGACGCCGAGCTGCTCGAGGCGTTGCTGGCCGCCGCGGACGGCTGGCTGCGGGCGCGGGGGTGCGATCGGATGGTCGGGCCGATGGACTTCCAGCTCAACGACGAGAGCGGGGTGCTGATCGAGGGCTTCGATCGGGCGCCGATGATCAAGCAACCGTGGCACCCGCCCTATTACCGGCAGCGGTGCGAGGCCGTCGGTCTGACCAAGGCGATGGACCTGCTGATGTGGGAGCGCCATACGTTCGACGCGAGCCAGGTCAACCCGACGCTGCTGCGGATCGCGGAACGGGCGAAGAGCAAGTACGGCGTCCGGGTGCGGTCGATGTCTCGGCTTCACCTGCGGCGGGAGCTCGACGAGTTCGCCAAGGTCTACAACTCCGCCTGGTCACGGAACTGGGGGTTCGTCCCGTACTCCACGGAGGACCTGGACGCGTACGCGCTGGATCTCCAGCTCGTCTACGCCCGGGATTGGTTCATGATCGCCGAGGTCGACGGGCAGACCGCCGGGATGGCGATCAGCGTGCTCGATGTCAACCAGGTGCTGAAGAAGATGAACGGCCGGCTGCTGCCGCTCGGATGGTGGTACTACCTGAACAAGGGCCGGATCATCGACCAGATCCGGGTGGGCTTCCTGGGCGTGATCCCCGAGTACCGCCACACGGGCGCCGGGGTAGCGCTGTACCTGGCCCAGTATCGCTCCGGCGAGCGGACGCGTCAGAAGGGCGGGGAGATGGGGTGGATGCTCGAGACCAACCACTCGATGAACCGCGCCATGGAGGAGCTCGGCGGCCGCATCGTCAAGCGCTTCCGGGTCTACGAGCGCGTGTTCTAGAGCGTCGTGAGTCGTTAGTCCGCACCGGGGGCGGTCGCCGAACGGGCCGTGGCGCCGGGGCTGGACGTTCAGTCGCCACCGACCGCCGCGCGCCGCGGCCGCGACGCGGGCAGGGCTCTGGCCTGCTGGCGCTCCGGGGTGATCCGGACGACGTTCCAGGCCAACCCCAGGCGCTGCATCCCCGAGATCATCAGCCCCGAGGGATCGATCTCGTACCACCGCAGTCCGTGATAGGCGGAGCGGGGGAAGGCGTGGTGGTTGTGGTGCCAGGACTCGCCGAGCGACAGCACCGCGAGCCAGCCGACGTTGGTCGACTCATCCTCGACGTCGAAGCGCCGGCTGCCGAAGAAGTGGCACACCGAGTTGACCGACCAGGTCACGTGATGGACGAAGAAGATCCGAACGAGACCGCCCCAGATGTAGCCCTGGAGCGCGCCGGCGGCGGTAAACCCGCTCAGCACGTAGCCGGCCACGGTTGGGATCAGCAGCGACAGGACCGCCAGCCAGGGAAACCGCTTCCCAATCCGCCGCATCGCAGGATCCTCATAGAGCTCGGGGGCATAGCGCTTCCAGTCGGCCTGGCCCTGGTTCTCGAGTAGCCACCCGACGTGGGCGTGCCACAGGCCGCTGAGCCCGCTGCCGTGCCCGACGTGGGGGCTGTGAGGGTCGCCTTCCTGATCGGCGTGGGCATGGTGCTTGCGATGGTCGGCGACCCAGTCGAGCACCGAGCCTTGGACCGACATCGAGCCGAGGATGGCGAACGTCCGCTCCAACCAGGGGTAGGTCTGGAAGGCACGATGGGTGAGCAGCCGGTGAAAGCCGATCGTCACCCCGATCGCGGTCAGGAGGTACATCCCGGCCATAATCGCCAGGTCGGTGGCGTTCACCTCGCGGTTCCAGAGCAGGATCACGGCCGCCAGCACGCCGGCGAATGGCACGACGACGCCAAGCAGATTTGCGATGCGTTCGGCGCGAGTCACGGCATCCACCTTGTCATAACTGATCGCATATTTCTTGCCAGATTACGAACGTTGCCCGTTCAGAAGTTGTGGCAAACGTATGAGTGATCGGCGTCAACCCGCGCTGATCTTGCCGATGGCGGGGCAATCCGGGGCGGTCGGCGCGGGAGTCGGTCTGGCACGATTGCCGTGTGGACGCCGTCGCCCGCTACCGGATCGCCTCCGAGGCCCGCGATATCGACTCGCTGGTCCAGACCCTGACCGAAGACGCGGAGCTGCGCTCGCCGATCTCGGGGCGGATGGTGTTCCGCGGCCGCGAGGACCTCCGGGTCCTGCTGACCGCCGTCTACGGCAGCATTCACGATCTGCGATGGCACTCCGAGGTCGGGGACGGAAGCCTGCGGGTGGTCGTGGGCGAGGCGCGGGTCGGTCCGGTCCGGCTCACCGACGCGATGGTGTTCGACCTCGCCGAGGATGGACGGATCCGCAGGATCACGCCCCACCTCCGTCCGTGGCTCGCGCTGACGCTGTTTGCCCTCAGGGTCGGCCCGCTGGTGGCGCGCCGCCCAGGGGTGGCGTGGCGGGCGCTCCGTGCAAGCTGACCAGGTCCCGACCCTGCTCGCGATCCCCAACGTGTCCGAGGGGCGCGACCGGGCCGCGATCGAGGCGATCGCGGCCGCGTTCGACGCGCGGCTGCTGAACGTCCACTCGGACGCCGACCATCACCGGTCGGTGTTCACCTTGACGGGCCCGCCCGGCCGGCTCGCGCCGGCGGTGGTAGCCGGCGCGGGCGAAGCCGTGCGCCGGGTGGACCTGACCTCGCAAGCCGGCGCTCACCCGCGCGTGGGGGCGATCGACGTGGCCCCGATCGTCTACCTCGACGACGACGCGCGCGGCGCGGCGGTCGCCGAGGCGTTGGTCGTGGCTGACCGGTTGGGTTCCGAGCTGGCGCTCCCGGTGTTCCTCTACGGCGCGCTGGCCGGCGGGCGGACGCGCGCCGAGCTGCGCCGCGGCGGCCCCGACGAACTCGCCCGACGTCTCCAAGCGCGCGAGCTGCGAGCCGACTTCGGGCCGCAGCGACTCCACGCCACCGCCGGCGCGGTGCTGGTCGCCGCCCGTCCCCCGCTGGTCGCGTTCAACGTCGAGCTTGCGCCGCCGGCGACGCGCGAGGACGCCCGCGCGATCGCCGCCCGGATTCGGGAGGGGGGGAGGAGGGGCTCGCCTCGGTCCGGGCGATCGGAGTGCTCCTAGCCGACGCCGGAGGGATCGCTCAGGTGTCGACCAACGTCGAGGACCACCGCGCCACGCCGCTGGCCGAAGTAGTGCGCGCGATTTCGCGCCACGCCGCGCCGGCGCAGGCCGAGCTCGTCGGGCTGGCTCCCCGCGCCGCATTTGATGGCTTCCCGGAGTGGCTTAACGTCCGCGGACGAGCGACAATCGAGGACGCCCTCGCCCTCAACAACTAAGCTCCCATAAACCATGGCCCAAACCAAGCGCAAGCGTCGTTCCAAGCATCGCGGTACCGCCGCCGGAACCATCTCCGCCCGCGGCCGGACGGGGCGCCCGTCGACGCCCGAAGAGCGCAAGAAGATCTCTCGCACCGAGGCGCGAGAGCGCCGGTTGAACACGCCCCCGACGTGGAAGTCGTCGTTCACCCGCGCGTGCATCGCGGCGGCGATCATGTTCGTGTTCCTGTCCTTCACGGCGAAGGGGAAAGACCGGATCGTGATCGCGGCGGCGTTCGCCCTGGTGGCGATGGCGCTGTACGTCCCGGCCGGGTACTACATGGAGCTGTACCTGTACCGGCGGCGCATGCGCAAGAGGGCCGCCGCAGTCAAGGGCCCTTAGATGATCGACGTCCGGATGTTCACCGTCGGCCAGGTGGCCGAGAACTGCTACATCGTGCGCGGGCCCGACCGATCGCGGGCGGTGGTCGTCGACCCGGGTGACGAGCCGGAGCGGCTGCTGTCGGCGATCGAGTCGCTGGGGATTGAGACCGTGGAAGCGATCCTGATCACCCACACCCACTTCGACCACATCGGCGCGGTGGCTCCGGTGGCCAGGGCGACCGGCGCCCCAGTGTGGTGTCCCGAGCTCGAGACGCACGTGCTGGCGAACATCATGGACTACGTGCCGTGGCCGGGGTTCGGGCCCTTCGAGAGTTACGAGGCCGATCACACCGTCGCCGGCGGCGACACGCTCGAGCTGGCGGGATTGAGCTTCGATGTGCTGTTCACCCCGGGCCACAGCCCCGGCCACGTGACCTACGCGGTCAAGCAAGCCCCGGCGCTGTTCTCGGGCGATGTTCTGTTTCAAGGCTCGGTCGGCCGGGTCGACCTGCCGGGCGGCGACTGGCCGACCCTGCTGGCGTCGATCGAGTCGCTGGTCGAGGCATTTGGGGACGAGACGACGGTCTATCCCGGTCACATGGGGCTCACCACGCTCGGTCAAGAGCGCGCCACGAACCCGTTTCTGCGGGAACTCCTCGCGAACCGGTGATCCAAGCCCCGCGTGGCACGTTTGACGTGCTCCCGATTGACGCTGCGCGGCGGGAGGTGATCGAGTCGCGCGTGCGGCGGCTCCTCGGCGCGGCCGGCTATCAGCGAATCGAGACGCCCACGTTCGAGGCCACCGAGCTGTTCTCCCGCGGCGTGGGCGAGGCCACCGACATCGTTCAGAAGGAGATGTACACGTTCGACGACGGCGGCGGCCGCTCGCTGACGCTGCGCCCGGAGGGCACCGCGCCGATCTGTCGCGCCTACATCGAGCACGGCATGCACAAACTGCCGCAGCCGGTCAAGTTCTGGTACCTGGGCCCCTACTACCGGGCGGAGGCCCCTCAGCGCGGCCGCTACCGACAGTTCTGGCAGGTCGGCGCCGAGGCGATCGGCTCCGACTCCCCGGAGACCGACGCCGAGCTGATCGTGCTGCTCGCCGAGCTGCTGGACGCCGTGGGCGTGCGCGAAGTGCGGCTGCGCCTCTCGAGCCTGGGGACGCCGGAGACCCGCGCCGAGTACCGCGAGGAGCTGAAGGCCTACATGCGCGCCAACGAAGCTGGGCTGTCGGACGAGGTCCGAGCCCGGATCGATCTCAACCCGCTGCGCGCGTTCGACTCCACGGATCCCGGCACGAAAGCGGTGATGGCGAATGCGCCCAAGCTGCTCGATCGGCTCGACCCCGAGGACGCCGCGCACTTCGCCAGTGTCCGCTCGCTGCTCGACGAGGCCGGCATCGGCTACGAGCTCGATCCGACCCTGGTCCGGGGGATGGACTACTACACGCGCACGGTATTCGAGTTCACCAGCGACGCCCTCGGAGCCCAGTCGGGGGTCGGCGGCGGTGGCCGCTACGACCGCCTGATCGAGCAACTCGACGGACCATCGACGCCCGCCTCGGGATGGGCCGCCGGGGTCGAACGGATGCTGCTGGCGGCGGGAGAGCTGCCGATCGCCCCCGACGTGGTCGACCTGTTCGTCGCCCTGGCGAGCGACGACGCGACCCAGGTCGCATTCGAGCTCGCCCACGAGGCCCGACGCGCGGGGTTGAGCGCCCAGCTCGAGCTGCGGGGCCGATCCCTGCGCGGGCAGCTGCGTCACGCGGATCGACTCGGGGCTCGCTACGTGGCGATCATCGGCGACGACGCGCAGGCCTCACTGCGCAACATGGAGACCGGCGATCAGAACGAGCTGACCTCGACGGACGTGATCCCGGCGATCCTGCGGGGGAGCAGGTTGTCATGAAGCGCGCTCCTCGCCCCAACGATTTCCGCGATGCCTGGTGCGGCGAGCTGACCGCTGAGCGCGCCGGCACCCGGGCCCGGGTGGCGGGCTGGGTGCACCGCCGGCGCGACCACGGCGGCCTGATCTTCATCGACCTGCGCGATCGGTCCGGAATCGTGCAGCTCGTGTTCCATCCCGAGACGGCCCCCGCGGCACACGAGGCGGCGCACGCTTTGCGCTCTGAGGACGTGCTGAGCGCCACCGGCTCGGTCGTCCGGCGCGATCCCGAGAACGTCAATCCCAACCTCGCCACCGGTGAGATCGAGCTCGCGGTCGACCAGCTCGAGATCCTCGCCGATGCCGAGACCCCTCCGTTCCCGCTCGACGACGGCGCCTCGGTCGACGAGAGCCTGCGCCTCAAGCATCGCTCGCTCGACCTGCGCCGCAGCGAGATGCAGGCGGCGATCGCGCTCCGCCACCGAGTCATCGCGACGATGCGCGAGGTCCTGAACGCGCGCGACTTTCTCGAGATCGAGACTCCGTACATGACCCGCTCGACCCCGGAAGGCGCGCGCGACTACCTCGTGCCGGCCCGCATTCAGCCAGGGTCCTGTTACGCGCTACCCCAATCGCCGCAGCTGTTCAAACAGTTGTTGATGGTGGCCGGATTCGAGCGCTACTACCAGATCGCCCGCTGCTTCCGCGACGAGGACACCCGCGCCGACCGCCAGCCGGAGTTCACTCAGCTCGACGTCGAGATGTCGTTCGTCGACGAGGACGACGTGATCGAGTGCATGGAGGCGGTGATGGGCGCGGTGTTCGAGCGCGAGGGGTTCGCGGTCTCGCCGCCGCCGTGGCCGCGGATGACGTTCGCCGAAGCGGTCTCGCGGTTCGGCATCGACCGCCCCGACACTCGCTTCGGGCTCGAGCTGCGGGACCTCGGCGAGGCCCTGGCCGAATCGAAGTTTCAGGTCTTCGCGGGTGCGCTGGGATCCGGCGGGGTCGTGCGCGGCATCAACGCCGGCCCACGTGAGCTCCCGCGCTCCGAGCTGGATGGGCTGACCGAGCTGGCCAAGCAGCACGGCGCCAAGGGGCTCGTGTGGGCGTTCGTCCAAGCGGAAGGCTGGCGATCGCCGATCGCCAAGTTCCTCTCGGAGGGCGAGATCGCGGAGATCGGCAAGCGGCTCGACGCCTCGCCGGGAGACCTGCTGCTGATCGTGGCCGACGAGATGACGACCGCCGGCCAGGCGCTGAGCGCGCTGCGGATGGAGCTGGCTCGCCGCTTCGACCTGATTCCCGCGGGCCGTCACGACGTCCTCTGGGTGGTCGAGTTTCCCGCCTTCTTCTGGGACGCCGAGGCGCAACGGTGGGACTCCGCCCACCACCCGTTCACCGCGCCGGTGGGGAACCTCGACGATCCGGCGACGCTCGGCTCCCGCGCCTACGACCTGATCTTGGACGGCAACGAGATCGGCGGCGGCTCGATCCGTATCCATCGCCGCGAGGTCCAGGAGCGCGTCTTCGAGCTGCTGGGGATCGGACCCGAGGAGGCGCAGGCCCGGTTCGGCTTCCTGCTCGATGCCTTCCGCTACGGCGCGCCGCCCCACGGCGGGATCGCGATGGGGATCGATCGGATCGTGTCGTTGCTGGCGGGCCGGGAGAGCATTCGCGAGGTGATCGCCTTCCCGAAGTCGGCCAGCGGCGCCGATCCGCTGACCGGCGCGCCCGCACCCGTGCAGCCGCAACAGCTCCGCGAGCTCGGGTTGAGGTTGACCTAGCCCTCGGTAGCCACGACTATCCTCGGCGGCGAATGGACTCCACCGCGTTCGAGCACCATCTGGTCTCTCCTCAGGGTCACGGCCGGATCCCGGTCGATGGTTACACGATCACCGCAGAGGGAGGCAGCTGCTGCGATCGGGTGCGCTTGTCGGTCGCCATCGACGGCGAGCGCGTCACCGACGCCGGCTTTGAGGCCACGGGATGCGGCGCCGCCACCGCCGCCGGCAGCGCCGTGGTCACGCTCGTGCGCGGCCTGCCGCTGCTCGACGCGGCGCGGATCGGCGCAGCCGAGATCGCGACCGAGCTCGGGGGCCTCTCCCCGGCCAAGCTCCACGCGGCCGAGCTGGCGGCGGATGCACTGGCCCGCGCCCTCGGTGGCGCCGCCGCCGAGCGGGCCGCGCTCACTCGCCCGGCGGGCGGGCGGACGCTGGTAGCGATGAGCGGCGGCGTTGACAGCGCTGTCGCCGCGCTGCTCAGTGCCCGGTCGCGGGAGACGATCGCGGTGACGCTCGAGCTGTGGGCGGACGTCGAGAACGACGCCGAGCGCAGCTGCTGCTCGTCCTCGGCCGTCGCCTACGCGCGCCGGCTGGCCCAATCGATGGGCCTTCCCCACTTCACGCTCGATCTGCGCGCGGACTTCCGCGCCGGGGTGGTGGAGCCGTTCATGGCCGGCTACGCGGCCGGCGAGACCCCGAATCCGTGCGTGGGCTGCAACGGCCACGTCCGCCTCGACGCGATGCTGGAGCTGGCCGACCGGCTCGGCTGCGATGCGCTGGCCACCGGCCACTACGCGCGGATCGCCGAGCGCGACGAGGCCGACGGACCGCTGCTGCGCGTGGCTGCCGATCCGGCCAAGGATCAGACGTACATGCTCGCCGCGCTGAAACCCTCGTCGCTCGAGCGGATGCGCTTTCCGCTCGGGGAGCTGACCAAGCCCGTGGTCCGCGAGATCGCCGCCGAGGCGGGGCTGGCGGTGGCGAACAAGGCCGATTCCCAGGATCTGTGCTTCCTCGCCGGAACGGATCGCGCCCGCTTCCTCGCCGTTCACGGCGGCCTCGGCGACCGTCCCGGGCCGCTCGTCACGACCGAGGGGACGGTCGTGGGTACCCACCAAGGGCAACACCAGTTCACGGTTGGCCAGCGCCGCGGGCTCGGCCTGGCCAACGGGACTCCGCTATATGTGCTCGAGAAGGACGCCGCCCGCAATCACGTGGTCGTCGGCCCGCGGAGCGAGCTGCGCACGACCCGGGTGGCGGTCAGGGCGGCCCGGCTTCACCGTCCCGGGGCGAGGGTCGATCGCGTCAAACTCCGCTACCGGTCGCGCCCGCTGGCCGCCCGCTTGCCCGGCGCTCCCGAGGCCGGGCGCCACGCCGCGCTGACGATCGACCTCGAGCAGCCCGTGGACGGCGCCGCACCGGGCCAGCTGGCCTGCCTGATGGACGGGGAGCTGGTCGTCGGGTGGGGCACGATCACCCGCCAATGAGGGGCCTACACTGACCTCCTTTATGACCTCCGACGAGATTCGCAGCACTTACATCGAGTTCTTCCGGGAGCGGGGCCACCTCCGGCTGCCCTCGGCGTCCCTGATCCCTGCCGAGCACGACCCCTCGGTGTTGTTCACGATCGCCGGCATGGTGCCGCTGAAGCCTTACTTCCAGGGACGCGAGCGGCCTCCCCGCCAGCGTCTGGTGACCTGTCAGAAGACGTTCCGAACGGCCGACATCGAGATCATCGGCACCACGACGCGCCACATCACGTTCTTCGAGATGCTCGGCAACTTCTCTATCGGTGACTATTTCAAGACCGACGCGGTCAAGTTCGCGCTCGAGCTGTCGGCCGACGGCTTCGGCCTGGCCAAGGACGACATCTGGATCACGGTGTTCGCGGGCGACGAAGAGCTCGGCCTGGGTCCTGACGAGGAGGCGATCGAGGCCTGGCTGGCGGTGGGGATTCCCCGTGAGCGGATCGTCGAGTGCCCCCGCTCGGAGAACTTCTGGCAGATGGGCCCCACCGGGCCGTGCGGCCCGTGCTCGGAGCTGTACCTCGATCGGGGCCTGGACTTCGGCAAGCCCGACGACCTGCCGGGCGGCGACAACGAGCGGTTCCTCGAGTACTGGAACCTGGTCTTCATGCAGTTCGAGCAGGACCCGGTGAACGTGCTCACCCCGCTGCCGGCCAAGAACATCGACACCGGGCTGGGTCTCAACCGGCTGGCCGCGATCCTGCAGGACAAGGAGACGGTGTTCGAGACCGATCAGTTCTCGCCCTTGATCGCGCTCGGCGAGGAGTTGTCCGGTCGCCGCTACGGCGAGGACTTCGCCATCGATAGGGCACTCCGCGTCCTCGCCGACCACGGTCGCGCCATGACCTTCCTGCTCGCCGACGGAGTTGTTCCCTCCAACGAGGACCGCGGCTACGTGTTGCGCCGCATCATCCGCCGAGCGATTCTCCAGGGCCGGCAGTCGCTCCAGCTCGAGTCGGGCTTCCTCCATCGCTACGCCGAGCTGGTGACCGAGCTGATGGCCGGGGAGTACGGCGAGCTGCACGCCGAGCGCGACACGGTCCGCAGGTGGCTCTCGTCGGAGGAGCAGAGCTTCAGCCGCACGCTCATTCAGGGCAGTCGGATTCTCGGCGAGAAGATCACGGCCGCGCTCGAGTCCGGCGCCGAGGGGATCTCGGCCGCCGACGCGTTCATGCTCCACGACACGTACGGCTTTCCCTTCGACCTCACCTTGGAGCTCGTGGCCCAGCACGATCTCGGCGTCGACGAGGAGGGGTTCGAGGCGCTGATGGACAACCAGCGTCGCCGAGCGCGCGCCAGCAGCGGACGCGGCCGGGCCGACGAAGCCTTGCGCGATCAGGCGCTCTCGCTCTCCGGCCAGGCCGGATTCTCGACCGAGTTCGTCGGCTATGAGACGACCGAACGCGAGACGACGATCGGCGCGGTCGAGCTCGAGAGCGACGCGGTCCGCGCCGAGTCGGGCGACGGTGGAGGCCCGGGACCGGCCCGGGTGCTGGTCAAGCTCGTCGAGTCTCCGTTCTACGCCACCGGTGGCGGCCAGGTCGCCGACTCGGGCTACATCGAGTGCGCCGACGGCGACTGCCGAGCGCGCGTCGATGATGTCGTCCGCCTCGGCGACGATCAGGTCGCGGTGCTCGTGCCGGAGCACGGAACCTTCGTGCCGGGCGAGCGGATCCACGCCCACGTCGACCGGGCCGCCCGCCACGCCACCGAGTGCAACCACACCGCGACCCACCTGCTGCACGCGGCGCTCCGGGCCCGTCTTGGCGACCACGTGCACCAGGCCGGATCCTACGTCGGGCCGGATCGGTTGAGGTTCGACTTCAGCCACACCAGCGCAATGACGGCCGACGAGCTGCGCGACGTGGAGAACACGGTCAATCAATGGATACTCGAGGATCAGCCCGTCCACGCCCTGACCACGACCTACGAAGAGGCTCGGCGGCTCGGAGCGATGGCCCTGTTCGGCGAGAAGTACGGCGACATCGTGCGGATGGTCGAGGTGGGCGACGGGTCGTTCTCGCGCGAGTTGTGCGGCGGCACGCACGTGCGGGCCACGGCGGAGGTCGGGCTGTTCAAGATCCTTCGGGAAAGCTCGAGCGCCGCCAACGTGCGCCGCATCGAGGCGATCACCGGCCCGGCCGCGGTCGAGCTGATGCGCCGCCACGACCGCGCGCTGGTGCGGACGGCCGAGGTGCTGCGCGTCCCCACCGAGCGGGTCCCAGACGAAGTCGCCGAACTCCGGGCACGCGTGCGCGAGCTCGAGCGGTCGGCCGAGCGGGCCGGCGCTCGCAACGGCGAGATCGACATCGACGCGGTGGCCAGCGGAGCGGTCGAGATCGACGGCGCCAGCGTACTCGTCACCGTCGTCGAGGTCCCCGACGCGAAGACGCTCTTGCAAGTGGCGGATCGATTGAAGGCCAAGCTCGGCGACGCCGCGATCGTGCTCGCCAGCGCCGCGGAAGGGCGGGTGAACATCGTCGCCAGCGTGGCGCCGTCGCTGGTGGAGCGCGGCGTGCGCGCCGGCGAGGTCGTGTCGCTCGCCGCGGCCAAGGTCGGCGGCGGGGGTGGGGGACGGGATACCCTGGCGCGCGCCGGCGGCCGCGACCCCGACAAGCTCCCCGAGGCGATCACCGCGGCCCGGCAGGCGATCGAGTCAGCGCTGAACGGGTCATGAGGGTGCTCGCGCTGGACTACGGGAGCGCCCGCTGCGGCTGTGCGGTCAGCGATCCCACCGGTGTCCTGGCCACGCCGTTGGACCCGATCTTGGCGCCCGCCACCAAGCGCGGGCTGCGACGCCTCCGGGCGCTGGTGTCCGAGCTGGAGGTCGAGCGAGTGGTCGTGGGTCTGCCGCTGTCGCTCTCGGGGGCCGACTCCGCCCAGACGATCGAGACGCGCGAGTTCGCCGCCCGGTTGGAGCGGGAGCTTCCGGTGGCGGTCGAGCTGCGGGACGAGCGGCTGACCACCCGTTTGGCCGTGCGCCTCGGTGGCCGCGCCAGTGAGGACTCGCGGGCGGCCGCGCATCTGCTCGAGAGCTGGCTCGCGGCGGAGGCGTCCCGTGTCTGACGGCAGCGAGCGGACTCCCGAGGACCGCGAGGCGGCGCGGCTCGAGCGCGAGCGACGGCGCGCCCAGGTGGCCGCCGCCACCGACGAGCCGGACGAGGCTGAGCACGGAGACGATGACGAGCCGGATCGCCCGCAGGACGCCGTCGACGAGTCCTTCGACGAGGAACACGGCGGCTCCGACGACGACGACTACGAGGACGACAGCGGGTACGAGGACAACCACGGGTACGAGCACGACGACGAGGCGCCCGCCGGCACCCGGCGGGTCTCGCGCCTGGACCGGCTGCGCGCGGCCCGTGGTGAGCCGGTCCCCGAGCCGGCCGCACCGGCTCTCGCGGCCGCTTCGGCGCCCGCGCCCTCACCTACGTCCGAACCACCAAACGCCTCGCCCAAGCCGAGGCCGGCGCGGAAGCCGATCCCGGCCGGAGCCCGGCGCGGGCGCGACCGGGCGCCGCGCTCCCACTCCGTCGCTGGCCGAATTGGCGCCGGAATCGCGCTCGTGCTCGCGGTGGCGGGTGCCTGGTTTCTGGTCGAGTTGTTTCAGCCCTTCCACGGTGCCGGCCACGGCGAGGTAACGGTCCACATCCCGCCGCACTCGAGCGCGAGCCAGGTCGGGGATCTGCTCGAGCAGGCCGGCGTCATCTCCTCGTCGTTCTTCTTCGAGCTGCGGGCGACGCTCGAAGGTGACCGCGGCGACCTGCGGTCCGGGACCTACCGGCTCCAGCAGGGCATCAGCTACGGCGCCGCGCTCAAGATCCTGACCACCCCGCCGCCGGCCGCCCGGACCACCGACATCACGATCATCGACGGGCACACCCGACTACAGATCGACGCGATCCTGCGCTCGCAGGGGATCCGTGGTTACTTCAACGCCACGCACCATTCACCCGTGTTGGACCCGAGCCATTACGGGGCTCCACGGAACACGAACTCGCTCGAGGGGTTCCTGTTCCCCGACACCTATCAGGTGGTTGAACCGGTCAAGGTCAATGCGCTCGTGTCGGACCAGTTGAAGACGTTCAAGCAGCAGTTCGCGACGGTCAACCTGAGCTACGCCGAGCGCCACCACACGACGCCGTACGAAGTGCTGATCGTGGCCTCGCTGGTGGAGGGCGAGGGCGCGACGGCGCACGATCGTGCCCTGGTGGCCTCGGTGGTCTACAACCGCTTGGCGGCCGGGATGCCGTTGCAGTCCGACGCCACGACCCGCTACGCGACGAACAACTGGACCCGGCCGATCACCGAATCCGAGCTCCACTCGACCTCGCCGTACAACACCTACACCCACAAGGGCCTGCCGCCGACGCCGATCAATAATCCCGGGCTGGTCTCGATCAACGCGGCCGCCCACCCGGCCCAGACCAACTACCTGTACTACGTGACGAAGTCCTGCAGCTCGAACGCGCTCGTGTTCTCGGCGAACTACCAGGACTTCCTGCGGGATGTGCAGCGCTACGAGGCGTCGCAGAAGCGGGGCTCGAATTCCGCGTCGGGCTGCTGAGCGGGCGGTCGGCGGCGGGGCGCCGGGGCGATGACGCGCCTCGGCGTGCTCGGTTGGCCGGTCGCCCACAGTCGCTCGCCGGCGATCCAGAACGCCGCGCTCGCCGCCGTCGGGCTCGAGGGGTGGCGCTACCAACTGCTGCCGGTGCCTCCCGAGCTGTTCGCCGAGACCGTGGCCGCGTTGCCGCGGGCCGGGTTCAGGGGCGCCAACGTGACGATCCCGCACAAGGAGCGCGCCCTGCGGATCGCCACCGAGGCCACGGCGCGGGCGCGCGCGGTCGGCGCCGCGAACACGCTCACGTTCGCAGACGGCGGCGGAATCGAAGCCGACAACACCGACGCCCCGGCGCTGATCGCGGCGCTCCGCGGCGCGCTGCCGCGATCGATTGAAGGCGCGAGCGCGCTGGTGCTCGGCGCGGGCGGGAGCGCCCGTGCCGGCGTCTGGGCGCTGCTCGACGCGGGCGCAGGGGAAGTTCGGGTCTGGAACCGAACCGCGGAAAGGGCCCGCCGGCTGTCCGCCGAGCTCGGCGCGAAACCGGTGCTCGAGGCGGCGCCGGCCGACGTGCTGGTCCATTGCACGTCGAGCGGTCTCGACCCTGCCCGGCCGATGTTCGAGGGGCTTCCGATCGCGGCCGATCAACTCCCGCAGTACGGCTGCGTGGTCGATCTCGTCTACCGGGAAGGGGAGACCGAGTTGGTGCGGGCGGCGCGGGAGAGGTCGATCCCCGCCGTCGACGGGCTCGAGTTGCTGCTCGGCCAGGGGGCGCTCAGCTTCGAGCGCTTCACCGGTCGCGGTGCGCCGCGCGAGGCGATGCGCGCGGCGCTGCGCGCCCGTTGAGGGTGAAGGCCGGGTTCGGCGCGCCGGCGCTTCGGTTTGGGCGGGGCGAGCGGCGGTTTACCCGCCAAATTTCTTATCACTCGGTGACAAATTTCGTCCGGCCAAGCCTGGCGACTGGCGGCCAGCCTAGGTGGGGGCCGGGTCGGGGCCGGCTTCGGCCGTGGGGGCCAGAGAAGCGCTGGTCTGCTCGCCGGCGGTCGCGTCACCCCCGCTGGGTGCCCTCAGCCGGCCGCGGAAGACGTGGAACGACCAGCCCTGGTAGAGCAGGACGATCGGGAAGAACAAGAGCGCGACGACGGTCATCACGACGAGTCCGTAGTGGCCGGCGGCGGAGTTGTTGACGGTGAGGTTGTAGGCGTGGTTGGTGCTCGACACCATCACGTTCGGATACAGAGAAATGAAGATCTGGCCGATCGCGGCGGCGATCGCGAAACCGGAGGCGACGAAGGCCCAGCCGTCGTAGTTGGTGCTGGCCAGTGCCCAAGCGAACACCACGGCGAGCACTCCGAAGATCTGGGTGGGCTCCGGAACGGTTCCGCCGCCGATCACCACCAGTGTCCAGATCACCCAGGCGAGGTTGAGGATGAGCGCGATGAGGCCGATCACGCGACCGAAGGCGCGAGCGCGATCGCGAATCTCGTCGGTCGTGCGCAGGGCGAGGAACGTGCAGCCGTGTTGGAGGCACAGGGCGAGGAGAGTCACCCCGGTCATGACCCCGTAGCCGGTCAGCAGGTCGAAGAAGTTCCCGGTGAAGTCGTGGTTGCTGTTGATCGGCAGGCCGTGCAGGAGGTCGCCGAGCGCGACGCCGAGGAGCACGGGGATCAGGATGCTGCCGATCGTCAGCGCCCACGAGAACCCGTTGCGCCAGCGCTGGCTCTCGCGCTTGCCCCTCCACTCGAACGAGACGCCGCGGGCGAACAAGGACAGGAGCAGGAGCACGAGCGCGAGGTACAGCGCCGAGAACAGCGTCGCGTACCAGCCGGGGAACGCGGCGAACATAGCCGCGCCGGCGACGATCAGCCAGACCTCGTTGCCGTCCCACCACGGGCCGATCGTGTTGATCGCCACGCGGCGGCCCTCCTCCGTCTTTCCGATCCACCGGTGGAGCGCGCCCACGCCGAAGTCGAACCCTTCGAGGACGAAGAAGCCGGTCCAGAAGATCGCGATGATGACGAACCAGATGGTGTGGAGCTGCATGTCAGTAGGTGAGCGCGGGGGCGCGGCCGCCGGCGGCCTCGCCCGACTCGGTGGCCTCGGCGTCGGCTTCAGCCATGCCGCGGCGGGAGTATCGGAGCATCAAGCCGAGGTCGAGGGCCCCGAGAATGATGTAGGCGACGACGAATGCGGTCAGGCTGATCACGAGGTCGGTGGTGGTGACCGAGGGCGAGTTGGCGTTGACGGTCTTCTGCAGGCCCTGCACGATCCACGGCTGGCGTCCGCTCTCGGTCAGCAGCCAGCCGGCCGTGTTCATCAGGAACGGCGTCACCACGATCCACACCGACGCCAGCAGGAACAGCCTGGCGGTTCGGAGCTTGTCCCGGAGCAGCAGCCAGCCGCCCCACAGCGCGAACACCAGAACCAGTGCGGCGAGGTAGGCCATCGTCCGCATCGACCAGTACTGGATGGCCACATTCGGTATGTAGTTACCGGGTCCGTACTTGGCTTGATATTGGGCTTGGAGCTCGTTCAGTCCGGTGACGGGCCCGCTCCACGTGCCGGTGGCGAGCACCGAGAGCAGGTGCGGGATGGGCAGGATCTCCGTCGCCGACTGGTGGCTCTGGCTGAAGCCGCCGAACTGAAGGGCCGAGAACGAACACGGCTGGCAGTTGTTCCACTGGCCCTCGGCGGCCGCGATCTTCATCGGCTGATAGTGGGTCTCGATCACGCCGAGCTGGTTGCCCACCGATAGCTGGATGACGATCGTGGGAATCAGCACAATCAGCGCCACCCTCGCGGTGCGGTGGAAGGACTCGACGTGCTCCCGCTTGCGCAAGTACCAGGCGGACACGGCGAGCATCACCAGGCAGCCCGTGATCAGTGACGCGAGCACCACATGCGCGTAGCCCCAGACGAAGGTGGGGTTGACGAACAGCGCCCAGATGTTGCTCAGTACCGGCTCGCCCTGCTTGTTGAACTTGTAGCCGACGGGATGTTGCATCCACGAGTTCGCGATCAGGATGAACATCGCCGATAGCAACGTGCCGAGCGACACGGCCCAGATCGTGGCCAAGTGGACGCGCTTGGGGAGCCGGTCCCAGCCGAACAGCCACAGCCCCAGGAACGTGGACTCGAGGAAGAAGGCGAGCAGGCCCTCCATCGCCAGGGGGGCCCCGAAGACGCCGCCCACGAAGCGTGAGTAGATCGACCAGTTCATCCCGAACTGGAACTCCTGGACGAGGCCCGTCACCACGCCGATGGCCACGTTGATCAGCAGCAGGGTCCCGAAGAAGCGGGTCATCCGCTTGTAGTCGGGGTTGTCAGTGCGATACCAGGCGGTCTCCAACACGGCCACCAGGAACGCGAGCCCGATCGTCACGGGGACGAACAGGAAGTGATAGATCGTGGTGGTCGCGAACTGCCAGCGGGCTAGGTCATTGGTCATCGACGGGCGCCCTCGGTCCCATCGACCCGCTCCGCTCGAGGCATGCCGAAATTCTTTGGCTGGGGGGCGAGAACCGGCATCACCCAATCCGGGTGAAGTTGCGAATCGATATCGTGACCGCCTCGTGATCGTCACGGCCGCGGTCAGCTCTTACCTGGCGGAACTCCAACCGGATCCGGATCCCGTGCTGGCCGAGATGGAGGCGCACGCCGCGCGCGATCGAGTGCCGATCGTCGTTCCCGAGACCGGCCAGTTGCTCCACGTTCTCGCGCTGGCCGCGGGAGCACGCCGGATCGTCGAAGTCGGCACGGCGATCGGGGTCTCCACTCTCTACCTGGCGCGGGCCCTGCCTCCCGACGGGACTGTGGTGTCGTTCGAGATCGACCCCGACAGGCAGGCCGCGGCGCGCTCGTACCTCGAGCGGGCCGGTGTGCTCGACCGGGCCGACCTACGCCTCGAGGACGCTCGCGACGGGCTGCCGAAGCTAGACGGTCCCTTCGACATGGCGTTCATCGACGGCGTCAAGACGCAGTACGGCGCGTACTTCGACTCGCTGCTGCCGCTGCTGCGCCCCGGCGCGGTGCTGGCCGTCGACAACGTGCTGATGTCCGGCGCCGTGGCCGAGCGCCGCGCCGGCCGCGAGTGGAGCGAGGAGCAGATCGAGAAGGCCCGGGAGTTCAACCGGCGGTTGCTCCACGATGCGCCGCTTGTCGGCACGCTCACCCCGGTCGGCGACGGAGTCCTGGTGGCCGTGCGTCGGTAGCCGCTACCCTCGCCCCTCGAATGCCCCAGGCGAGGAACAACTCGAGCGACTCTGACCGATCAGCCTGCGGACCGTGCCGCGGAACCGGGCGCGTACTCTCGACGCTGGGCGGCCAGCAGCACGAGCTTCCCTGTCCGTGGTGCGATGAGACGGGCAAGTTCATCCCCGGCCGTGACGCGCAGGCATCGCCCGCCGAGCAGGCCCGAGACGCTCCCCCAGAGTCCGGCACCTAACCTTCAGCGCCCATGACGTTGACGCTGAGAACCGCGGGCGAGTCGCATGGCCCGGGACTCACCTGCATCATCGAGGGCCTCCCGGCCGGTCTGCGCCTGGACCGCGATGCGCTCAACCGCGACCTGGCTCGCCGCCAGCTCGGCCACGGTCGCGGCGGGCGGATGAAGATCGAGAAGGACCAAGTGCAGGTCACGGGCGGGGTCCGGCACGGACGGACGTTGGGCGGCCCGATCGCAATCCAGATCATCAACCGCGACTACGCGAACTGGGAGGAGCGGATGAATCCGTGGCCGGTGGACGCTCCGCTGGCGGAGGTCCATCTACCGCGCCCGGGCCACGCCGACCTCGTCGGCACGCAGAAGTTCGGGCTCACCGACACACGCGACATCCTCGAGCGCGCCAGCGCCCGCGAGACCGCGGCCCGGGTGGCGGGTGGCGCGGTGGCGAAGGCGTTCCTGGGCGAGCTCGGCGTGACCGTCCACAGCCACGTGATCCGGATCGCCTCGGTCACCGCGCCGCGGCGCGATGGCCTCGAGGTCGCCGACTTCGTCGCCGTCGACGAATCGCCGGTGCGGTGCCTCGATCCCGAGGCCACGCGGCTGATGGTGGCCGAGATCAACCGGCTGCGGAAGGCCAACGAGTCGCTGGGAGGCGTGTTCGAGGTCCTCGCCTTCGGGCTCGTGCCGGGGCTCGGCTCGCATGTCTCCTGGGACGAGCGGCTCGACGGTCGCCTCGGCCAGGCGATCCTCTCGATCCAGGCGGTCAAAGCGGTGGCGATCGGCGATGGGATCGAGGTCGCGGCCCTGCCGGGTTCCCAGGCCCACGACGAGATCTTCTACGACGAACGGCGCGGCTTCTATCGCGAGACCAACCGGGCGGGCGGAATCGAGGGGGGGATGAGTACCGGCGAGACGCTCGTGGTCCGCGGCTCGATGAAACCGTTGCCGACGCTGACCAAGCCGCTGCGCTCGGTGAACATCGCCACCCACGAGCCCGCCGGGGCCCTGCGCGAGCGGACCGATTCGTGCACGGTCCCGGCCGCCGGCGTGGTCGGGGAGGCGATGGTCGCGCTCGTGGTCGCGGACGCCTACCGGCGGAAGTTCGGCGGAGACCACATCGACGACGTGCGCGCCGCGCTGGGCGCCTACGAGGAGCGGATCGCGTGGCGGAGGGGCTGACGTTCGACGACCAGCGAGCACTCGTTTTCATCGGCTTCATGGGGGCTGGGAAGACGACCGCGGCCCGGGCGGCGGCCGAGGTGCTGGGAACCGAGGCGATCGACCTCGACCACGTGCTCGTACAGCGGTTGGGAAAGTCGATCGAGCGCGTGTTCGCCGAGGATGGCGAGCCGGCCTTCCGGGCCGAGGAGGAGCGCTCGGCGCTCGAGTTGCTCGACCGTCCCGGTCCCGCGGTGCTGGCTCTCGGCGGCGGCGCGATCACTTCGGCCGCCGTGCGCGGCGCGCTGAAGGGGCATCTCGTGATCTGGATCGACATCGACCCGGAGACCGCGTGGGGGCGCTCGAGGGACAGCGGTCGTCCACTGGCCAGTGACCGGGCGGCATTCGAGCGCCTGTATGCGACGCGCGAGCCGCTGTACGCGTCGCTGGCCGATGCGGTCGTCCCCACCGACCGCTCGGCGGCGATGGAGCCCGTGCTGCGATCGCTCGCCGGCGTGTCGGACTCGATCACGCTGCTGTGGGGGGCCAGCGCGTCGGGCGACTGCCCCGCGTACCTGGGTCGCGATCTGTTGGCCGGGCGGTTCTGGCCGCCGGCCGTCGACGGTCGCCGCTTTCTGGTCACCGACGGGACGGCCGGGCGGCTGTACGGCGATGCGCTCGCGCCGCTCGCCGGACGGGTGGCGATCATGCCCGGTGAGCAGTCCAAGACGATTGCTCACGCCGAAATCGTGTGGACGGAGCTGGTGCGAGCGGGGATGACCCGCACCGATCTCGTGGTCGCTCTCGGCGGCGGGGTGGTCGGAGACCTGGCGGGCTTCTGCGCCGCCACCTACCAGCGCGGCGTCCGTTACGTCCAGGTGCCGACCACGCTGGTGGCGCAGGTGGACTCGGCCTACGGCGGCAAGACGGGGGTGGACCTCGCGGAGGCGAAGAACTACGTCGGGGCCTACCACCAACCGGCGGCGGTGATCGCCGACGCGGCCACGCTCGAGACGCTCCCGGACAGCGAGGTCGCTGCCGGTTACGCCGAGGTTGTCAAGACGGCGCTGATCGCGGGCGGGGAGCTGTGGGAGCGGGTGCGGGCGGGAGCGCGGCCGACCGACCCCGAGATCATCAAGGCGTCCGTGCTGGCCAAGCTCCGGATCGTCGCCCGCGACGAACGCGACGGCGGGCTGCGGCAGGTGCTCAATCTCGGGCACACGGTCGGACACGCGGTCGAGGCAGTGACCGGCTACGCGCGCTACCGGCACGGCGAGGCGGTAGCGCTGGGTCTGCTGGCGGCGCTGCGCCTATCCGGGCAGGCGGAGCTGCGCGACGAGGTACGCGATTTGCTGGCGGCCCGCCGGCTGCCCACGAGCCTCGACGGAGCCGACCCGGATGACGTCGTGATGGCGACCCGTCGCGACAAGAAACGGGTCGGCGAAGGCCCGGTGCCGTTCGTCTTGCTCGATCGACCGGGCGCCGCACGGCCGGGATGCCGCGTCGAAGCTCGCGATCTGGTCGCCGCCGTGCGAGAGTTGGCCCGGCAGTGACGATCCGCGACCGAATCGAAGTCATGCACGGGGCCAACCTCGATCAGCTCGGCCGTCGCGATCCCACCCACTACGGGAGCCTCACCCTCGACGAGCTCGAGCGGAGCATCTCCGACGCGGCGGGCGAGCTGGGGCTCACCACGCGCTTCTTTCAAACCAACCACGAGGGCGATTTCGTCGAGCACTTGCACCGGCTCGACGGTCTCGCCGACGGGCTCGTGCTCAATCCCGGGGCCTGGACGCATTACTCCTACGCGATCCGGGACGCGCTCGAGCTCGCCGGGCTGCCCGCGATCGAGGTCCATCTTTCCGACGTCGACGCGCGCGAGCCGTGGCGCCGTGAGTCGGTGATCCGCGACCTGTGCATCGCGCGCGTCTCGGGTAAGGGTCCGGACGGCTACCGGGACGCGTTGGCGCGGCTGCGCGCGGAGCTCCAGCGATGAGCGACCGGGCGCAGCGGCTGACCGAACTGCTGCCGGACGCAGAGGTCGATGCGGTGCTGATCAGCGACCTGGTCAACGTCCGCTACATCACCGGCTTCACCGGCTCGAACGGGCTCGCGCTGGTCGGCCCGAATATCCGCAAGTTCTTCACCGACTTCCGCTATGTGACTCAGGCGGCGACCGAAGTCGATCCCACGTTCGAGCATGCGCCGGCCTCGCGTGACCTGTTCGACGCGGTCGGTCGCGAGCTCCCCGAGGGGCCACTGCGGCTGGGCTTCGAGGACGGCCACATCTCGATGCGGGTCCACGCCCGCCTTCGCGAGCTGCTGCCCGAGCGCGTCGAGCTCGTGGCCGCGGGCGGCCTCGTGGAGCGCCTGCGGGCGGTCAAGGAGCCGGGCGAGCTCGAGCTGATCAAAGCCGCGGCCGCGATCGCCGACGCCTCCTTCGGGCAGCTGGTCAGCGACGGACTGCTCGGCCGGACGGAGATCGAGCTGGCGACGTGGCTGGAGCACGACATGCGCCGCCGCGGCGCCCGCCGGCCCGCGTTCGACAGCGTCGTGGCCGCCGGCAGCCACGGCGCGCTGCCCCACGCGACGCCTCGCGACGTCGAAGTCCGCCGCGGCGATCTGGTGGTCGTGGACTGGGGCGCTCAGGTCGATGGGTACTGCTCGGACTGCACGCGGACGGTGGCGGTGGGGGAGCCCGGGGCGCAAGCGCGGGAGGTGTACGCGCTCGTCCTGGACGCGCAGGAGACCGGAGTGCGGGCGGTCGCGACCGGGGCTGCGGCCCGCGCAGTGGATGGTGCGGCGCGCGCCGTGATCGTGGCAGCTGGCCACGGCGACGAGTTCGGCCACGGTCTCGGGCACGGCGTGGGGCTCGACGTTCACGAGGCGCCGCGGCTGACCCAGACCAGCGACGACCAGCTGGTCAGCGGCAACGTGGTCACCGTCGAGCCCGGCATCTACCTCCCGCACCACTTCGGGGTCCGGATCGAGGATCTCGTGGCCGTCCGCGATGGGGACTGCGAGGTCTTCACCTCGGTCAGCAAGGCGCTCACCGTGGTCGACTGAATCGACTTGGGCCTCCGGACAGGCCTCTACACTCGCTTAACGGATGGCGATCAGCACTAACCAGTTCCGCAACGGCACCCACATCGACGTCGACGGAACCGTCTACAAGATCATCGAGTTCCAGCACGTCAAACCCGGCAAGGGCGGGGCGTTCGTGCGCACCAAGCTGCGCCGGGCGAGCGACGGAGCGGTGATCGATCGGACGTTCCGCGCCGGCGAGAAATTCCGGCCGGTGCGGACCGAGACGCGGCGGATGCAGTTCCTGTATCGCGACGGCTCCGACGCGCATTTCATGGACAGCGAGAGCTACGAGCAGCTGACGATCGCGGAAAGCGCGCTGAACGACGCCCTGCGGTGGTTGAAGGAATCCGAGGAGGTCGAGTTGCTCTACATCGACGAGCAGCCGGCCGATGTGCAGCTGCCGAGCGCGCTCGACCTCGCCGTGTCGGAGACCGAGCCGGGAGTGCGCGGCGACACCGCCTCGGGTGGCGGCACCAAGCCGGCGGTGCTCGAAACTGGGGCGCGCATCCAGGTTCCGCTGTTCATCAACATCGGCGACGTAGTCCGGGTCGATACGCGCAGCGGCGAATACGTTTCGCGTGCGTAGAACCGAACAGCGGCGCGCCGCCGTCTGGGCCCTGTATCAGAGCGACCTCCTCGGGCGTGAGCTCGAGAAGATGTTCCCGCGCGACGTGCATGGCTTCACGCGCGAGCTGGCCGTGCTCGTGCGCGAGCGCCAGCCCGAGCTCGATCAGCTGATCCGCGAGCACGCCACCGGCTGGTCGCTCGAGCGGATCGCGCCGCTCGAGCGGTCGATCCTGCGGGTCGGGCTGGCCGAGCTGCTGTACCCGGACGAGCTTCCCGGCGAGCGCGGGATCCCGCCCGAGGGGGCGATCGACGAAGCCGTCGAGACGGCCAAGCGTTTCTGCGGCGCCGACGCGCCGGGGTTCGTCAACGGGATCCTCGGGGCGGTCCTGCGCGAGCAGGAGGCCAAGCAGCGGCAGTGAAGCCCGGGATTGGCGGCCGAGCAGCCCGTAAGCGCTACGTAGGAATGGCTCGCGTACGTCGCCGGAACGGACGACAATGGTCACATGAGACTGCTCGTCGTCGATGACGATCGCCCGCTGAGGGACGTCCTGCGACGCGCGCTCGCGCTGGCCGGCTACGACGTCCGGCTATCAGAGAGCGGCGCCGGCGCGTTGGCCGAGGTGGCGGCCTCGGTGCCGGACGCGGTCGTGCTCGACGTCGGTTTGCCGGACATCGACGGTCTCGAGGTTTGCCGCCTGCTGCGCCGCGAGGGCAACCGCGTGCCGGTGCTGATGTTGACCGCTCGCGATGCTGTCTCGGACCGGATCGACGGGCTCGACGCCGGCGCCGACGACTATCTGGTCAAGCCGTTCGATATCGATGAGCTGAAGGCGAGAATCCGTGCGCTGCTGCGCCGCGCGGGTGGCGAAGGCGATATCGACGGAGGTCTCTCGTTCGCCGAGCTGAAGCTCGACGCCGCCCGTCACGGCGCCTCGGTCGATGGCAATTTCGTGGAGTTGACGCGCACCGAGTACCAGCTGCTCGAGCTGTTGATGCTCAACCCGCGGCGCGTGCTCCCGCACAGCCTGATCTACGAGCGCGTGTGGGGGTACGACTTCGGACCGACCTCGAACGCGCTGCGGGTATACGTCGGCTATCTGCGCCGCAAGCTCGAGGACGCCGGCGCACGGCCGCTGATCCACACCGTGCGTGGCGTCGGTTACTCGCTCCGGGAGCCCGACGAGTGAGCCTGCGGGCCCGGATGGGACTGGCGTCCGGGGTCGCCGTCGCACTCGCCGTCATCGCCGTCGCCGTGGTCGCCTATGCCGCCACTCGCTCGAACCTGCTCGGACAGGTCGACCAGTCGCTGAACAACATCACCCACCAGTACCTGAACCAGGCCAACAGCGGCCACGGCGGGCCGGGAGGCCCGTTCCCCGGAGGCGGCGGCTCACAGGGTCCGGGCGGTGGCTCTCCGCCCCGCGGCGCGCTCGGCGGCGACTGCGATCGCGGCCTGGGGATCAATTCCGGACCGCCGAACCAGCCGTTCGGCGGCGCGCGCGGCTACACCCAGCTCGTGACGCCGAGCGGCACGGTGTGCCGGGGGACGAGCGAAACCACCGAGCTGCCGGTGAGCGACCAGACGAAGTCGATCGCGCAGTCCCAGCACGGGAGCTATTTCACCGACATGACCGTCAACGGCGACCACATTCGCGTGCTGGTCAGCGGCGTGCCGGGCTACGGGGCACTAATGGTGGCGCTGCCGCTGAGCACGGTCGATCACACGCTGAGCGACCAGCGACTGTTGCTGGCCGTGATCGCGGCGGGCGGGATCGCGCTGGCCGCGCTGCTGGGACTGCTCGTCGCGCAGACCGCGCTGGCGCCGATCCGGCGCTTCACCCGCCAGACGGAGGCGATCGCCGCGAACCCGGAGCGGATCGAGACAGACCGGCTCGAGGTGACCGGGAGCGATGACTTGGCTCGGCTGGGGCGGACGTTCAACGCCACGCTCGACGCGCTGGAGAACTCGCTGCAATCGCAGCGCAACCTGGTCGCCGACGCCTCGCACGAGCTGCGCACGCCGATCGCGACGATCCGCGCCAACCTGCAACTGATGCGGGACGAGGCCCTGCTCACGCCGGAGGACCGGGAGGCGCTGAGGGCGGACGTGATCGAGGAGCTAGACGAGCTGACCGCACTGGTCGGGGACGTGGTCGAGCTCGCGCGCGGGAGCAAGCCGAGCGCGGCTCAGGACGACGTACGGCTCGATCAGATCGTCTCCCAGGCGGTCGACCGAGCGCGGCGCCGGGCACCGCAGCTGACCGTGCAGGCGCAGGTCGAGCCGACGCTCGTGCGCGGGGAGGGGGATCGGATCGCCCGCGCGGTGGCCAACCTGCTCGACAACGCCAGCAAATGGAGCCCGGATGGGGGCGTGATCGAGGTCGACCTGCACGCCGGCACGCTGACCGTGCGCGATCACGGGCCCGGCTTCCACGAGGAGGATCTGCCGTTCATATTCGATCGCTTCCACCGCGCCCGCGACGCCCGCTCGAAGCCCGGCTCGGGGCTCGGCCTGGCGATCGTGCGCCAGGCCGCGGACGCTCACGGTGGGTTTGTCGAGGCGAGCAACGCGGCCGGGGCCGGGGCGCTCCTGCGGATCGGCTTTGGTCCGCCGATCCCGCTCGAGGAGTCGCTTTTGGTGCAGCCTACCTCCGCCAAGCTCTGATTTTCCTCGACACGACTTGCGCGGTTGACGACGTGCGGCGAACCTGTTTTCGGGGCGTGCTGGCGCGTTCCCCGAGTGGGCAGCCTTGCCTGGCGCGCCCGCCCGCCGGCACTCCCCATTACTTTTCCTGGAGCCTTACTCCCGGACGGCGCCGGAGCGCGTGGCGACACCGTCGTGCTCGACGTCGGAGAAGTTGGCGATCAGCTCGGTTTGTCCGCGTCGGAAGCGCAGTAGGCGGCGCTCCTCGTCAACCTCGAGGATCTCGGCGGGCTCGTCGGGAAGGCGACGGCGGAGCGCCAGCAATTCCTTGTAGTAAGCCAGATGCTCCGGGTTGCCGCGGCTCGGATCGAGCTTGGAGCGAAAGAACGTCTCGGGGTCCTGCGGATCGGGGATCTCCTCTCCGCTGAACTCGGAGAAGGCGGCGAACTCGCGCCGGCGGCCCTCGCGGGTCGCCTGCGCGATCTTGGGATCGATGTGGTCGGTGAAGTACTGGAATGGATGGGACTCGTCGTATTCCTCGCCGGCGAACAACATCGGGGTGCCGGGGGAGAGGATCGAGCAGAAGGCCGCCAGCCGCAGATCCCGTCCCCGCAGGCGATCGCCAAGGGCCCGATTCCCGACCTGATCGTGGTTCTGGTCGCAGACCACGAACCGCCGCCCCTCGGGTCGCACGAGCTGGCCCGCGACATCGGCCACCTTGCCGTACTGAGCGTAGTAGCCCTCGTGCTCGCCGGTCAGCAGCACGTGGATCGCGTGGTGAAGCGAGTCCTCCCACTGGGCGTCGTGCCCCCACTGCTCGATTGGCCGTAGATCGCCAATCTCCATCTCCGAGATGACCAGCGCGCGGGAATTGATCGCCTTCACCCGCTGGGCCAGTTCGGCCATCACGTGCGGATCGGCGTGATCGACGATCGAGTGCACGGCGTCGAGCCGCAGTCCGTCGACGCCGTAGTCGCGGACCCACATCTCGGCGTTCTGGAGCGCCCACTCGCGCACCGCCCGCTGGGCGTAGTTGATGGCCTCCCCCCAGGTCGTCTCGCCGTGGTCGGTCATGTACCAGCCGAACGCGTCGATCGCGTCCGAGCCGGCGCCGAGGTGGTTGTACACCACATCGAGGATCACCCCGAGATCGGCCGCGTGGGCGGCCTCGATCAGCCGGGCGAACCCCTCCGGTCCGCCGTAGGCCGGGTGGGGAGCGTAGGCGTAGACGCCGTCGTAGCCCCAGCCATGGTTGCCCGCGAAGGTCGCGATTGGCATCACTTCGATCGCGGTCACGCCGAGGTCGCGGAGCTCCGCCAGGCGCGGGATTATGCCCTCGAACGTGCCGGCCGGGGAGAACGTCCCGACGTGGAGTTCGTAGATCACGAGGTCGTCGAGCGCGACGCCAGACCAGCCCGGTTGCTCGTGCGTGAGCCGGCCGGGATCGATCACGCGGGAGCGGCCGCGCAGGCCGTAGGGCTGACACCGCGAGCACGGGTCGGGCCAGCGCTCGCGGCCGTCGAGCACGAACTCGTAGTCGGCTCCGACATTCGCTGGCACCTCGGCCTCGAACAGGCCATCGCCGACGGCCGACAGCGCGAGGCGGTGGCCCGCGACGTCGACCTCGACCCACTCAGCGGCCGGCGCCCAGACGCGGAACGTCGTCCGTCCGTCGCCGTTCGGGAGGGCGCCGAGGGGCGGGTAGCCCATCGCGGTGGTCGGTTCGTCGCTCACCAGCAGAAATGATTACCACGCCTCGCGCCTGCTTACACGGCTTCGACGCCGGGTAGCCACAACTCAGATGTCCACGAGCACCAGAGGAGGCGAGGGCGACGGCGGGACCGAGCGTCGGTCCTGGGGCGACGATCTCGGTACGTGGTCGGGCGCAGAGCCGGACCCGACCGAGGCCCCGGCGGGCCATTCGCGTGGCGAGGCGGTCGATTCGCGTGGCGAGGCGGTCCGTGGCGAGGCGGTCGATTCGCGTGGCGAGGCGATCGATTCGCGTGGCGAGGCGGTCGATCCGGGGCGCACCGCGGCCGACCGGCCCGGCGTGATGATTCCCGCCCGTCGCGATCGTCTGCCGTTTGAGGCGCCGCTGATGCGCGCCGTCGCCACCGCGGGGATCATCGGGATCGGCGTCGTGATCGCCGCGATCATGGCCTCTCAGCATTCCCAGGGGTGGCTGATCGGTTTGGTCGTCTCAGCGGTGTCGGTCGTGCTGGCGGGGATCCTCTGGTCCTCCCGCCGGCTGTAGCCGCCGTCACTTTTGGGTTGCCTCGTCGTCTAACTTCTCGGCCCCATGCCCAAGCTCATCACCATCATCGCCAGCACGCGGCCGGGCCGGGTCGGCCTGCCCGTCGCGAACTGGTTCGTCGATCAAGTCACGGAGCACGGCAGCTTCGACCTCGAGGTCGTTGACCTGGCGGAGCTCAGCTTGCCACTGCTCGACGAGCCCAACCACCCTCGCCTGCGCCAGTACACGAAGGACCATACCCACGCCTGGAGCGCGATCGTCGACAGTGCCGACGCCGTCGCGCTGGTGACCTCCGAGTACAACTACGGCTATCCCGCCGCGCTCAAGAACGCGATCGACTACCTCCACCACGAATGGCGCCACAAGCCCGTCGGGTTTGTCTCCTACGGCGGTGTCGCCGCCGGAACCCGAGCGGTCCAGCAACTCAAACAGGTGGTAACTGCCCTGGCCATGGTCCCGGCGGTCGCCTCGGTCAACATCCCATTCGTCGCGCAGTTCCTCGACGACGAGGGTGTCATCCGGGGCAACGAGATCATGGAACAAGCGGCCACCGCGATGCTCGGCGAGCTGTACACGCTGCAAGCCGCCCTGGCGTCGCTACGAACGCCTCATTAACCCTCGGCGCGCAGGTACGCCAGCACCGCCAGCACCCGCCGGTTGTCCTCCTCGTTGGCGGGCAGCTCGAGCTTGCCGAAGATGCTCGACACGTGCTTCTCGACGGCGCCCGGCGTGACGACCAGCGCATCGGCGATGGCCTGGTTTGACCGCCCCTCGGCCATCAGTTCGAGCACCTCTCGCTCGCGCGGGGTGAGGCTGTCGAGGGCACTGGAGCGCCGGCGGGCAAGGATCTGCGCCACCACCTCGGGGTCGAGCACGGTCCCGCCCCCGGCGACCCGGCGGACGGCGGCGACGAAGTCATCGACGTCGGCCACGCGGTCCTTGAGCAGGTAGCCGATCCCGCCCACGCCGTCGGCGAGCAGCTCGGCGGCGTAGATCTGCTCGACATGCTGAGAGAGAATCAGGACCGGCAGTCCGGGCATCCGTTCGCGGGCCGCGAGGGCGGCGCGGAGCCCTTCGTCGCGGAAGGTCGGGGGCAGGCGAACGTCGACCACGCACACGTCGGGCTTGTGGCCGAAGGCGGCGGAGACGAACCGGTCGCCGTCCGCGACTTCGGCCACCACCTCCATGCCGTTGTCCTGCAGTAGCCGTTTGAGGCCGTCGCGCAGCAGCGCGAGGTCCTCACAGATGACAACGCGCATGGTCATGACGTGGGCGGGAACTCGGCTTCGACGGTGGTCGCGCCGCCCTCGGGGCTGGTGATGGTCAGCGTCCCGTCGAGCGCGGCGACGCGTTTGTACAACCCCGAAAGGCCCGAGCCCGACCCCGCATCGGCGCCGCCGATCCCGTCGTCGGTGATCTCGACGTAGAGCCGGTCGCCCGCGCCATCCCAGGCGTGCACCCAGATGTGCGAGGCATGGGAATGCTTGCGCGCGTTGGCCAGCGCTTCGGCGACGACGAAGTAGGCGCCGGCCTCGCGCGCGGTCACGTCCTTGCTCGACAACTCGACGCGTAGCGAAACCGGCGGGTTGCGCCCGGACACGAGCGCGGTGAGCGCGGCGTCGAGCCCGTGATCGTTGAGGATGCTCGGGCCGATGCCTCGCACGAGGTCGCGCAATTCGGCCATCGCGGCGCGGGCCTGACTGCGAGCGCTGGCGACGTGCTCGAGCGCGGTCTCGGGGTCGGATCCGGCGAGGCGCTGCTCGGCCAGCCCCAGGTCCATGGCCAGCGCGACCAGCCGGGCCTGGGCGCCGTCGTGGAGATCGCGCTCCACCCGCTGCAGCTCGCCGACGGCGGCGTCGACGGCGCCCGCCCGCGTCTCGGACAGCGTCTGCACGCGCTGCTCGAGGACCTCGGTCCGGTTCGGTCCGAGCATCCGGGCGGCCACGCTGGCAAAGGCGATCGCCACGCCGCTGACCAGCCACGCGGCGACGACGGCCGCCGGCAGGGCCAGGAACGGGAAGAGGATCGAGAGCAATACGTCGTTGGCGTGGATCCAGCCCGGGATCGACCACAGGTAGATCGGGGCGGTGAGCAGCGCGAGCACGACGAACCACAACGTGACCGCGAGGACGAAACCGGCGATCCCGAGCGGGAACGCCACGAGCATCCACAGCGTGTCGAGCCACGTCTGGCGATCCTTGAGGATCGACAGCCACCGCGCGATCCGTCCTTCGCCCGACGCAGGCGCGTAGGCGGCCTCGATCGGACGGCCGAGGACCGACTCGGCGCGGGACCGCTCGATCCCGCACCACCAGCGGTCGGCGTGGGCGACGAGCACGGCGAGGGGCACCCCGACGACGATCACGATCAGGCTCGCCGCGGTCGAGATGGCCGTCACCAGGAACGTGAAGCCGAAGACCCCGGTGAACAGGCCCACGATCAGATAGAGCGTGTCGGTCCAAGTCTCGGCCGCGAGCGGACGCCGTATCAGGGTTACCCAAGTGTCCTGCATAGCTGAAGGATCGCGGGCTCGGGCGCGGCGCGCAATGCGGATGACCTCCGCCGGCGATCTCTGGTTTTCCCCACCCGCTGACGCCAGCTTCCGTCCTGTTCTCGATCGACAGCCGGTGAGACCTTGGCGAGGTCCGCAAATCACTTAGCCGAGGAGCGAGAAACATGTCCCCATCGAAGATCGCCGCGAGCGCGGGAGCCTGGAGTGCCAAGCACCGAAGGCGCGCGATCGTCGGCTGGTTGGTGTTCGTCCTGTTTGCTGCCGCGCTCAGCGGATTGTTGGGAACGAAGACCGACAACAACGAAGGCAACGGCCAATCCGGCCGGACCGACACCTTCCTGCGCAAGCACCTGCCGCAGACGTACTCCGAGTCGATCCTGATCCAAGCCCGCCGCGGCAAGCTCTCGGATGACCCGCAGTTCCGCCGCGCCGTGAACGACCTGACGAGCCACGTGTCGCGGATACCTTACGTGTCGGATGTCCACGCGCCGGGGTCGGCCGGACAGCGCGGCGGGATCTCGGCCGACGGCCGCTCGGCCCTCGTCACGCTCGAGCTGGGGACGAACGGCAACGTCGACCCTGTGCTGGCGAGCACCGCCGCGGCGGCCCGGGCCTTCCCGTCGCTTCGAATCGAGGAGTTCGGCGAAGCGAGCGCCAACCAGGCGATTAACAAATCGCTGGCCAAGGACTTTTCGCGCGCCGAGACCCTGTCGGTCCCGATCACGCTGCTGATCCTGCTGTTCGCGTTCGGCTCGCTGGTCGCGGCGGGGCTGCCATTGCTGCTCGGACTGTCGGCCGTCGCCGCCACGTTGGGGCTGATCGGCGCCGTTTCACGCCTGCTGCCGATGGACGGCTCGATCGACTCGGTGGTCTTGCTCATCGGCCTCGCCGTGGGCGTCGACTACTCCCTGTTCTACCTCCGTCGAGACCGCGAAGAGCGCGCGGCGGGTGTCGATCCGCGGGCCGCACTCCAGACCACCGCGGCCACCTCGGGTCGCGCGATCGTCGTCAGCGGCTTGACCGTGATCATCGCCATGGCCGGGATGTTCTTCGCCGGATCGAAGGTGTTCACGTCGTTCGCGGTCGGCACGATCATCGTCGTGGCAGTGGCCGTGGTCGGCTCGCTGACGGTGTTGCCGGCAATGATCAGCTGGCTAGGCCCGCGTGTCGACAAGGGCCGGATCCCGATCCTCCACCGCCTCCGCCGCCCCGCCGGGGAATCTCGGCTGTGGAGCTTTGTGTTGCGCGGCGTGATGGCCAAGCCGAAGCTGGCGGCGGGGCTCAGCGCGATGGCCCTGCTGGCGTTGACGGTGCCGGTGCTGAACATGCAGACGGCGCTGCCGGGGGTTAGCTCGCTGCCCAGCGACCTGCCGATCATGAAGACCTACGATCGGATCCAGGCCGCCTTCCCCGGTGGTCCTGCCCCGGCCGTGGTCGGCGTCGAAGCGAGCGACGTGCGGGCGGCGCCTGTGCAGAGCGGGATCGCCGAGCTGATCGTGCGCGCCGAGCGAACGCCAGGGCTATTGCGGCCAGTGACGGTCGAGCAGAGCCGCGATCGACGCGTGGAGACCGTCTCGATCCCGCTGGCCGGCAGCGGCACCGACGCGCGGTCGGACGCGGCGCTCGGGCGGCTGCGGGCACTCGTGCCTCAGACGGTCGGCGCGGTGCCCGGCGTGGTGGCCGGGGTCACCGGGGAGACGGCGGGAACGGTCGATTTCGACTCGGTCATGAACGCGCATCTGCCGATCGTGTTCGCGTTCGTGCTCGGCATGGCGTTCTTGCTGTTGCTGTTCACGTTCCGGTCGATCGTGATCCCGTTCCAGGCGATCATCCTCAACCTGCTGTCGGTCGGCGCGGCCTACGGCCTGCTGGTCCTCATCTTCCAGGACGGTCACGGCCACCAGCTGCTCGGTTTCCAGGGCACGAGCGAGATCACCTCGTGGCTACCGCTGTTTCTGTTCGTCGTCCTGTTCGGGCTCTCGATGGACTACCACGTGTTCATCCTCAGCCGCATTCGGGAGGCCTACGACCGGGGGATGGGCGCGCGTGAGGCGGTCAGCCACGGCGTTCGCAGTACGGCGGGGGTCGTGACCAGCGCCGCGTTCGTGATGGTCGGCGTGTTCGCGATCTTCGGCACGCTGAGCCTGATCGAGTTCAAGCAGATGGGCGTTGGGCTGGCGGCGGCGATCCTGATCGACGCCACCGTCATCCGAGGCGTGCTGCTGCCGGCCACGCTGGCGCTGTTGGGCGAGCGGGCCTGGTACCTGCCGAGCTGGCTGGCGTGGCTGCCTGGCGGTGGCCCCGTCCGCAGGCAGCGACGGCCCGCGGCTGCGGCGCGCGAGCGAATCGGGGCGGCGGGCGCGGTGCCCGACTCGATCAACGCCTAGGGGCACGAGCAAGAATGATCGCTCGCTCTGACGGCGTCTGGACGCGCCTGACGCCGCCCGCTCGCCCTCACGTACCACCAGTACGATCGTGGCGAGCGGGCGGCGCCATCCACGCCCAGCCACTCGTCAGATTCGAGCGCTAATCCTCGCTCGCACCCTAACCGGCTCCCCGGCTCCACCGTAAGGGGAGGCTATGCGCAACTTTCGGGTTGTGTATGGCCTCCCCGGTGGCGTTTCCGTTTGCATGACCCGTGGCGTCACGAGGGTGTGAACAGGGTTCCTGGCCTGGGCAGCGAACTGCGTGCTGGTGCCAAGCAACTCGAGGAAAGGAGGCACCACTATGCAAGACGTTGATAGGCGGAGCGCCGGCGCGAACGGCGGCAAGCGGCGCGCATCGGGTTCGCGTTTCGGAGACCTGAGCGATCGCTTCGCCCGGGCGTTCAGCGCCAGTGGGCGGACGGACGGCGAGCCGGACGAAAACGATCTCGGCTACGTGGACCGTGGCGAACGGGATGTGGCCTGGGACGACGTGCTCCCGCGGTTCCCGATCACCCGTCAGGGATACGAATGCCGCGCCGTCGATGAGCACGTGGCCGACCTGGAGCAGGAGCTCAACGACCTCGAACGCGAGATCGGCGAGCTGAAGGCCCGGGCGGTGCCGCGCACCGACGTGTCCGGCGAGATCCAGCGGATCGGCGAGCAGACATCGGCGATTCTCGTCGCCGCGCACGAGCAGGCCTCCCAGACCCGAAATGAGGCGCAGGAGCAGGCGGACCGGTGCGTCGCCGAGGCCGCGAGCAACGCGGTCTCGATCACCGCGGAGGCGAATCGGCGGCTCCAGGATCTCCAGGTCCAGGCCTTGGCGCTGCGCCACGAGCACGTGAAGATGCTCGACGATATGCGCGATCTGGCCGCCACGATCACCTCGGTCGCCGAAGCGGCGAGGGACCGCATGCCCCCTGACCCCGAGCCCACCGCGCAGCTGCCGTGGACGCCGGGTCAGACGGTGGCCGGCGAGCACGCGCGGGTTGCCCAGGCTGCCCGGGTCGAGCAGCCGAAGGTCACACCGGGTCCCGTGGCGGGTCAGCCGTTCGACGCGGAGCGCGCAACCAAGGATTGATGCGCGAGGACTCGACCTTCGCAGATGTCAGACGTCCCCGAGACCACGAGCAGTGGCGCCGACACTGGCTCGTGGTTCCCGGTTCCGGACGAGGTTGAGCTCCCGAGCGATCTGAGGGGCCTGTTCGCGAAGGCGCGCGAGCGGTTGGGCTTCGTGCCCAACGTCTTCCGCGTCTACTCGTTCAGGCCCGAGCGGTTGAGCGCCTGGTTTGCGCACTATCGGCTGCTCCATCAACCGAGCGAGCAGCTGACCGCGGCCGACCGCGAGATGATCGCGGTCGTGGTCAGCGCTGCCAACGGCTGTCTCTACTGCCTCGTCGCGCATGGCGCCGCCCTGCGCGAGGAGCTGGGCGATCCGGTCCTCGGGGAGCGCATTTCGTATGACTGGCGTCGCGCCGATCTCGATCCGCGGCGGCGGGCGATCTGCGCCTACGCGGAGAAGGTGACGCTGCAACCGCGCGAACTCACGCGGGCCGATCTGCGGACGCTGCTCGACGTCGGCCTCACGCTCGGGGAGGCCTGGGATGTGGCGGAGATCAGCGCGATGTACAACTTAACCAACAGGATGGCGATGGCCACCAACATGCTGCCCAACGCGGAGTACAGCGCCCAGGCCCGTCCCGGCTGAGCGCGCGTGCACCTTGGCGGCGGCGCCCGTGGCGACGGTCACCGATCAAGCTGTTCCCCGGCCCGCGGCAACCCGTCTTGGGCTGATCTTCACGGGGCTCATGCTCGTCGTTCTGCTGGCCGCGCTCGACTCGACGATCGTGGCCACCGCGTTGCCGACGATCGTCGGGGACCTGGGCGGGCTCGAACGATTGTCGTGGGTGACGAGCGCGTACCTGCTCGCGCAGACGGCGGTCACGCCGTTGTACGGGAAACTCGGAGACCAGCTGGGGCGCAAGCGGGTCCTCCAGAGCGCCGTCGTCCTGTTCCTCATCGGTTCCGGCCTCTGCGGCCAGGCCGGCTCGATGACCGAGCTGATCGCCTTCCGGGCGGTTCAGGGTCTGGGGGCCGGGGGGCTGATCGTGCTCGTGCAGGCGTCGGTCGGGGACGTCGTCGCGCCGCGGGAGCGAGGTCGTTATCAGGGGCTCTTCGGCGCGGTCTTCGGCGTGGCCAGCATCGCGGGTCCGCTGCTCGGAGGGCTGATCGTCGAGCACATCTCGTGGCGGTGGATCTTCTACGTCAACCTGCCGATCGGCCTGGTCGCGTTGGTCGTGATCTCGCTGACCCTGCCGAGCTCAGGCCCGGATAGTCGCCCGGCGATCGATTATCTGGGCACCGGCCTGCTGGCCAGCGCGCTGAGCGCGATCGTGCTGGTGGCGAGCCTCGGCGGCACGACGTGGCCGTGGGCGTCCGTGCAGACGATCGTCGTCGGCGCGGCCGCGATCTTGATGCTGTGCCTGTTTGTGGTCGTCGAGCGCCGGGCCGTGGATCCGGTCCTGCCAATTGCCGTCCTGCGCAACGACGTGTTCCGCATCGGCGGGATCCTGTCGATGATCGTCGGCTTCGCCTTGTTCGGGTCGGTGACCTTCCTCCCGCTGTTCTTCCAGACGGTGTTCGGATCGACCCCGACCGGTTCCGGGCTCCGGCTGATCCCGATGATCGGCGGCCTGGTCCTCACCTCGATCGTCTCCGGGCGCTTGATCTCGCGTACCGGGCGCTACAAGCTGTTCCCGATCGCCGGCACCGCTGTGATGACCACCGGGCTTCTGTTGCTGTCCACCCTCGACGTGAACACGAGCACGCTGGCAGCGGACCTGTACCTGCTGGTGCTCGGGCTGGGCCTGGGGATGGTGATGCAGGTGCTCGTGCTGGCGGTCCAGAACGCGGTCGACTACGCCCAGCTCGGGGCGGCCACGTCGGGGGTCACCCTGGCTCGGGGCATCGGCGGCTCGGTCGGCGCCGCGGTATTCGGGACGATCTTCTCGACGCAGTTGCGCGCCTCGCTGCACGGCGTGCTCACCGGTGCCTTGGGCGCCCTGGTGGCCGGCGGCGGCCGGCTGACCGGCGCGCAGGTGCAGAGCCTGCCCGCGACGGCGCGGTTGGCCTACAAACACGCCTACGTGAACGCGCTGCATCCCGTGTTCATCACGGCGGCCGGCGTGGCCGCGTTCGGCTTCGTGCTCAGTCTGCGTCTGCGCGAGCGGCCCTTGCGCGCCACTGCCTCGACCAGCGATGGGCTGGGCGATGCCCTCGCGGTACCCAAGAGCAACAGCTCCCTGGCCGAGCTCGACCGTTCGCTCAGCCTCGTCGCCAGCCGCGAGGCCCGGCACGCGTTCTACGAGAAGGTGGCCGCCCGCGCCGGCGTCGATCTCAGCACGGGAGCCGTCTGGGGGTTAGCGCGGTTCGACTACTACGGCGTCTCGGGCACGCGCGAGATGGCGCGCGAGCAGGGAGTCGATCCGGAGCGGATCGCCGAGGTCGAGCAGGAACTGGTCGATCACGGCATGCTCGAGGCGCAGGAAGGAGCGCTGACGCTCACGCCGCGCGGTCGGGCAGCGGCCGATCAGGTGCTCAGCGCTCGCCGCGAGCAGCTCGAGGAAGCGATCAACGACGAGTCCGCCGAGCGCCAGCCCGAGGTTCAGCAGCTGCTCAAGCGCTTGTGCGTCGAGCTGTCGGGTCAGCGGCCGTAGCGGGCCTCCGGTTAACGGGAGACTCTCCGACCCTCAAAGACCCTCCTGGCGGGCGTATCTCTCGCCGAGTGTCGGCGTCTGATAGGTCGAATATCCTCTCCGCGACCATGCCGCGACCCGTGGAAGTCGACCGGGTGAAGTTCCAGATCGATCAGGAGCTCGTCGCTCGTCCGGCGGGCGTCGCCACATCCGACGCTGTCACGATGGACTGGAGCGCTGTCATGGGGTTCGGAGCAGACGAGCCGGTGTATCGCATCGGCTGCGGGAAGATGAAATTTGCGGCCAAGATCACCGCTGTCGAAGGAGCGCCTCGAGACCTGGCGGAGTGGAAGGCTGGCTTCGTTCAGAACGTGACACGCGTCGAGCGAGTCGGGCGCTACGGCGCCGACGCTTCTATCGTCATCGTTCTTCCCGCAGACCATCCGCCGATCCGCGACGGCGAACCGGGCGAGCTGCCGTTCTCTTACCCAGCCAGAGGCTTCCAGCTTGGCACCACCACGGAGCTGGCCGAAGACGACCCGCCGCGGCTCGACGTTCCGCGCGCGATCCCGGTAGACGGGACCCGCGTGGCGTTGAGCGCGACCGAGGGCACGGAGGAATTCGTGACCTGGCTGGCACTCGCCAACGCGAAACACCCGCGAAAGGTTGTCCTGCTTGGTAAGGCGGTGTGGCAGGTGAACTGGGCGACCACCGCCCGGCCGGGAGAGCTTCCAACTAGCACTGTCGAGCTCTCGCGGACTAGCCTCGACCACAACCTCAACACCGTATTGACCGCCAGAAACCTACCGGCGCTCGGTGACGGCCGTGTCACCCCCGATTACCGGAAGGAGGCGTCGGTCAATGGCTACGTGCGCGGCGAGTTACGTGTAATGAGCCAGGAAGGGGGTGCTCGCGTGAGTACGCTCAACACCTGGTGGGGGTTCGACGACGAGGACCGCCCGATTGGACAGCCGGTACCTCACCCTATGCTTGCCCGCGGCGACGAGACCTGGTTCAGCCCGCCTAAAATCGGCGCTGGTCGCGGGGGAAGCTGAACGGGGCATACGGACCGGTGACCCCAGGTGTGTCGCAGAAATCGGCCACTTGTGGAAACCCAACACGGAGCGTTCCGGGAGGACCGAGCGCTTCGGGCCGAACAACGTCCAATCGTTCCACCCCTCGGATCGGAAACAAGGAGCCAATGTTCAGAGCCGACGGCCGGCGCGCGCGGCTTCCCGGTAGATGTCGGCCACCCCGGCCGCGCAAGCGTCCCAGTCGAATCGACTGGCGAACTCGCGCGCGCGGGCGGACATCTTCGCCCTCAGCGGCTCGTCGTACAGCGCGGCGATCTTGCCGGCGAAAGCGTCGGCGGTCGGTGCCACGAGGAACCCGCTGCGCTCGGGCTCGAGCGCCTCGGCGGTCGCCGTCCCCGCCGCCGCCACGACCGGAACGCCGCGCGATTGGGCCTCGGCCACGACCAGTCCGAACCCCTCGAGGGTCGAGGCGAACAAGAGCACGTCGCTGGAGTCATAGAGCTGCCACTTGCGCTCGTCGCTGACCCGTCCGACGAAGTGCACGCTGTCGCCCACTCCGGCTTGACGGGCCCGCTCGAACAGGCTCGCCGCCGATGGACCCTCGCCGGCCACGACCAGCGAGGCGGCCAGCCCGGTCCGCCGCGCGGCGGCGAGGGCATCGATCGCCACCGACGGTCGTTTGCGGGGCTCGAGCCGGCCCAGGTGAAGGAGCCGGAGTGTCCCGGGCGGCCATGCGCCTGGCCAGCCACCGGTGGCCGGCGGTCTCGCCACCCCCTCGGGCACGACATGGATCAGCTCGGCTCTGGCACCGGCCGCGATCAGCTCGCGGCGGGAGAACTCGGACACGGTGACCACGGCATCCGCCTGGTTGACGATCGCCACCTCGAGGCGGGCCCAGCGCGGGTAGAGGTGGTGGTGGTGGAGCACCACGGGGACGCTGGAGCGCATCAGCGCTCTGCCCAGCAGCAGCGCCGGACCGGTGTGGCGCACCGAATGCCCACGCAGGAGATCGACCCGACGGCTGCGCAGCAGCGAGACCACGTAGGGCGTGAACGTGATCGGCGCGCGGACCCAGTGCAGACCGAGTCGGTGGCGCAGCACGTCGGCGTGCCAGCCGGGAGGTGGGACGTGGACGCAGTGGTCACGCGGGAGGCCCAACACGAGATCAATGCCGTGGTCCGGCAAGCGCGCCAGCAACATCTCCTCGTAAACCTCTCCACCGACGTCCGAGCCGGGGCACAGCCGGTAGTAGTGCGGTCCCCCCGCCCGCAAACGCCGCGCGGTCACCCGTGCATTGTGCCGTCCGGACCGCGTCCGTCACGGTCAGGCAAAATCTTGCTCCGACGCGATCACCGGTGAACCGTGGCGACCGAAGACGAACAACCCGAAGACGAACAACCCGAAGCGACCGAGGACGGACAACCCGAGGAGTCCAACGAGCTCATCGCCTCGATCGGGGAAGTGGAGCTCTGCTACGACACCTTCGGCGACTCGGGTAGCCGCCCGCTGCTGCTGATCGCGGGGCACGGTTCGCAGATGATCACGTGGGAAGAGGAGTTCTGCGAGCGGCTGGCGGCCCGTGAGTTCTGGGTCATCCGCTTCGATAACCGGGATGTGGGCCGGTCGACGATCATGCGCGGGTCGCGAATCCCGTCGCGGTTGCAGCTCCTCCGCCGCTCTCGTCGCGGGGCCGCGTACGCCCTCGAGGACATGGCGGGCGACACGGTCGGCCTGCTCGATCAGCTCGAGATCCCCGCAGCGCACGTCGTCGGGAGGGCGATGGGCGGAATGATCGGCCAGCTGATGGCGATCAACGATCCCGACCGTGTGCTCTCGCTGGTCTCGGTCAGCTCGACGACCGGAAGTCGCAACGTCGGCCAGCCCCACAGGTGGATGACCTCGCGGCAGCTGCGCAAGGTTCCGCGCGAGCGCGCCGCATTCATGGCGGCTCAGATCGAGACGCGACGGGTGACCGGGTCGCCCGACGTGAAACTCGACGAGGAACAGATCAACGAGCTCGCGGCGCGGATGATCGACCGCGGCATCTACCCGGCCGGGAGCACCCGCCAGCTGGCGGCGGTGGTCACCGCCGGCGACCGGACCGAGGCGCTGGCGAACGTGCGCGTGCCGACCACGGTGATCCACGGGGAGGCCGATCCGATGATCGACGTCTCCGGTGGTCGCGCCACCGCGGACGCGATTCCGGAAGCCAAGCTGGTGATCATCCCCGGGATGGGCCACGACCTGCCGCCCGAGATGTGGCCGCAGATCATCGACGCGATCGTCGCGAACGCCGCGCTCGTCTCCGGCTGAACTACTGGCCGATCAACTCGGCGGCGAGCGCGGTCCAGTCGGCCCGCGGGATACCTGTCGCCCCGACCGGTTGCACACAGACGTGGTCGGCGCCGGCGTCGAGGTGCGCGCGGAGGGCGGCCGCGACCTCGCCGACGCTCCCGTGCGGCACGACGGCATCGATCAGCCGATCCGACCCGCCGTCGCGGAGGTCGTCCTCGGTGTAGTCAAACCGCAGCAAGTTGCCCGTGTAGTTGCTAAGGCCCAGATACACCTGGGCGTACCGGCGGGCGACCTCGCGGCCGCGGTCAGCGTCGGGCTCGACCACGCACGCGACCTCGGTGGCCAGGAGTGGGTCGGGACCGAGCTGCTCGCGGGCCCACCGCGTGTGCTCGACGGGGACGAAGTACGGGAGGGTGCCACGCGATCGCTGAGCGCAGAGCGCGAGCATCTTCGGCCCGAGCGCCGAGATGCACAGCTCCTCGCGCGGGACCGGCGCGGGCGCACCGTCGAGGCCATCGATGAAGTTGCGCATCGTGGCCAGGGGTCGCGCGTAGTGCCCCGTCGCCTCCGGATGGCCGATCCCGATACCGAGCACTACCCGCTCGGGAAACTCGCGCGTGATCTCGGCGTGCTCGGCGGCGAGCTGGTCGGGCTCGTACTGCCACACGTTGACGATCGAGGTGCCCGCGATCAGGCGATCGGTCGCCTCGAGCAGCGGGCGAACCTCCGGCAGCCGCGGCGACCCACCGAGCCAGAAAGTGCCGTAACCGAGGTCCTCGGCCAGCTTCGCCGCTTCGCCCGCGTGCTCCTCGCCGACCGCCCGGTTGGATGCCCAGACACCGAAGGTTCCCAGTTCCACGTCTCTAAGCCTTGCAGATGGAGCGCTTGCGCGAGGGTCTGGCGCTTCATAGAAGCTCGGCGATCAGTCCGGCGGCGCGGGCGGCGCCGCCGGAGTCGACCGGCAGGTAATCCACCTCGCGTCCGATTTCCTCCGCGATCGCCGAGGCGATCGCCTCGGGCGGGGATCGATCGAACTCCATCCGGCGCCCGGCGCCGTATCGCTCGAGCCGGTAGCCGACGTGAACCTGCTGCTCGAAATGGTGACCCAGCGGAAAGTAGAGAAACGGCCGGCGGTTGGCGGTCAGCTCCATCGCGGTGGTCAGCCCGCCCTGCACGATCGCCAGGTCGCACGCGGCCAGATGCTTGTGGAGGTCGTGGACGTAGGGGCGGATCTCGAGCCCCGTCTCCTCTGGCAACGACGAAGGGTCGATCCGCGGGCCGGCGACGACGATCATCCGGAGCTGGGGGACGAGCCGCCTGGCCGCTGGGAAGCTCTCGATCACGCGCCGGAGCAGCGCGCTGCCGACCCCGGAACCACCGACGGTGACGATGCACACCTGCTCATCGGGGGCGTATCCAAGCGCGGCTCGGAGCTTGGGTCGATCCGCGAACTGGGATGCATCGAAGCCAGTGACGTAGCCGCAGAAGCGGAAGTTGTCCGCGGTCCAGGCGCGGATCCCCGGCAGTCCGGGGCCGAACGTCTCCGGGACAATGTCTTCGGGCTCGCCGACGAAGATCGCCCGATCGCGGAGGCGGGGGTGGCGCGCGATCTGCTCAATCATCTCGGCGTTGTAGTCGGCGGTGAGGGAGCGTTCGTGCTCGCCGCCGTCGTCCATCGGCAGATAGCCGACGAAGTCGGTCAACCACACGTAGGCGGCCGATTTCAGCTCCGGATTCTCGTGCAGGTAATAGTCGACGTCCCACGCCTCGTCGCCGATCCACAGGTCGTAGGGCTCGGCCTGGACGGCGTCGAGGAAGACCATGAAGTTCGCGACCAGGATCTCGTCCATCCGGCGCAGGGCCTGAAAGCAGTGGAGGTCGTGCTCGGTCGACTCGGCCCGCATGTGGGCTGACTCACTGGCTAGCTCCGCGCTGGCGGGGTGGATGCGCTCGCCGCGCTGCTCGAGCACGGCGGTCACCGGGTGCTGCGCCAACCAATCGATCTCGAGGTCTGGGTGGCGCTCACGGAGCTCATCGGCGATCGCGACATCGCGCCGGGCGTGTCCCAGCCCGATCGGCGACGACACGTACAGCGCCCGCTTGCGCCGCGCCCGGGCGCGGGTCCAACGGCACTCCTGCGGCCCGGCAGGAGCGACGAACTCGCGCAGCGCCAGGTTGACCTGAACCGGATCACGGAGCTGCGGGCCGTGGCCGGATCCTCCGAGCGTGAGCAGCCGACCGCCGGTCACTCGGGCCGCCTCGGCCCCGATCGCGTGGTTGGCAATCTCGTCCCGGTCGCCGTGGATAACGAGCACCGGGCAGCCCAGGTTTGCGCACAGCGCTCGCGTCCGGGCCTCATCGACGCCCAGGACCTCGGCCGTGATCAGCGTCTGCACATCGGTCTCGAGTCCCCACCCGAGGGCGTCCTCGATCTGCTTGGTCGAATGGGGCTCGATGAACACCTGCTCGAAGAAGAACTCGACGAAGCCGGGGTAATCGCGCCGCCACGAGTGGGCGTTGTAGCGCTGCCAGGCTTCGTCCACCCGCAGATCAACGTCAAATGCGGGAATATCGCCTCGGGTGGGGCCGGTTCCGAGGTCCAGGAACCCGCCGATGATGACCAGTCCCTGGACCCGCTCGGGGTGGCCGACGGCCACGATCAGGGCCCGCTGAGCGCCGAGCGACCACCCCACCAGCACCGCCCGCTCGGTGTCGGTGGCGTCGAGCACGGCCAGCGCGTCGGCCGCGAACTCGTCCTCTGCGTAGGCGGCCGGATCATTAGGCCGGTCCGATCGGCCGTTCCCGCGCCCGTCAAACGCGAGGACCCGGTGGCGGCGGGCGAAATCCGGGATCTGCAGCTTCCAGCAGCGCGAGTGCACGATCGACCACGGGGGCACGAACAAGATCGTCGGCTCGCCCTCGCCGTAGCTCTCCCAGTGGATCTCGACGCCGTCCCGTTGCACGATGCCCTCGTGGTCGGGGTAACGGGCACGGGATTGCTCGGCCCGGCGCGGTATCGCTCCCACGACGGTCATCGCAGCCATTTTCACGGCCTCGCCTCGAACACCAGGTTGAATGGGGTCTCGGCGGCCCGGCGGAAGCGGGTGAAGCCGCCCGCCTGTACGACGTCGCGGATCCGCGCCTCGCCGGCCTGGGCGCCAAGGGCCAACCCGACGTCCTGGGAGAGCGAGGCCGGCGTGCACAGCAGCGTCGAGAACGCGTAGTAGGCGCGCCCGACCGGATTGAGGTTGTCCTCGACCCGGTCACCGGCTTGCGGCTCGACGATCATCCACGTGCCGTCCGACTTCACCGTGCCGCGGACGTGGCGCGCGGCGCCCACTGGGTCGCCCATGTCGTGGAGGCAGTCGAACATCGTCACGAGGTCGTAGTCACGGCCACTGTATGTCGCCGCGGGCTCGGTCTGGAAACGAACGCGATCGGCCACCCCGGCCTCCTGCGCCCGGACCCGCGCGGTCTCGATCGACGCCCGGTGGTAGTCCGAACCGACGAACCTCGAGCGGGGAAACGCCTGCGCCATCAGGATCGTCGATGAACCGTGGCCGCAGCCGACGTCGGCCACGAGGGCGCCCCGGTCGAGCTTGTCGACCACGCCGTCGAGCGCAGGGAGCCAGGAGGAGGTCAGGTTCGCGTTGTAGCCGGGCCGGAAGAATCGTTCGCACCCCTCGTGAACGTCGTGGACGTGCTCGTGCCACCCGAATCCGTCGCCGCTTCGGGCTCTCTCGGCGATCTTCGGCGAGTCGATCACCGATCCAAGCGCAATCTGGAAGAAGCCCGGCAGATAGGCGGGACTGTCGGAATCGGTGAGCGCGACCGTCTGCTCGGGCGGCAGCCGGTAGCGGCCGCTGTCGGCGTCGTACTCGATGTAACCGCCCGCCGCTTGAGCGTTCAACCACTCCCGTACGTACCGTTCGGCGGTGCCGGTGCGCGCGGCCAGTTCGGCCGGTGACAGCCCCTCGGTGCCGGCCAGCGCCCTGTATAGGCCGAGCTTGTCGCCCATCACGACCAGCGCGGCGTTCAGGGTGGCGCCCACTTCATCGACGGCTCGGAAGACGAACTGCTGGAGCTTGTCCGGATCGATCTCGGCGGTGGGTTCGATCGTGCTCATTGAGGCCTCCTTGAGGTCGTTTCGCCGCAGGCTAAGTTCAGGTCGGCGGAGTTCGCTTCCGGGGGGCCACCTAGTGCTCGCGAGCGGGGAGCGGGCCGGCATCCGGAAAGCACCTACTCCAAGCCGCCTAGAATCGCGTGATGTTGGTGGGCAGGGTGCAGGAACGGCGAGCGATCGACGACGCGCTGGCCAGGGCGCGGGCGGGCTCGAGCGCGACGCTGGCGCTGGTCGGCGAGCCGGGGATCGGCAAGACGGTCCTGCTCGACTGGGCCGCCGACCGGGCGCGGGACATGCAACTGCTGCGGGCACGGGGCATCGAGTCCGAAGCCGAGATCCCCTTCGCCTCGCTGCTCGAGCTGATCCGGCCCGCGCTGGCGCTGCTGGACAACATCCCGAAGCCCCAGCAGATCGCCCTGGAGGCCGCCCTCGCGCTGCGGCCCGGCCAGGCCCAGGAACGGTTCGCGGTCGGCGCCGCGACGCTGAGCTTGCTCGCGTCGCACGCCGAGCAGGGACCCGTCGCCATCCTGCTCGACGACGCCCACTGGCTCGACGCGCCCAGCGCCGAAGCGTTGCTGTTTGCCTTTCGCCGGCTGCTCGCCGATCCGATCGCGGCCCTGATCGCCGTGCGCGAGGACGAGCCGTCGCTACTCGACGGCGCCGACGTTCAGACCGTTCGACTGGCCGGCCTGACCGCTGTGGAGGCGACCGAACTGCTGCCCCGTCTCGGGGCGGACACGACGATCCGCCTCCAGCGCGCGACGGCCGGCAACCCGCTCGCGCTGCTCGAACTCGCCGAGGACGCGCAGGACTTGACGCTCGTTCCCGACGCTGCTCCGCTGCTCGTCTCGGCCCGGATCGCGCGCTCGTTCCTGCGCCGGGCAGGCAGGCTCAAGGCCGGCGCACAGCGAGCGCTCGTGCTCGCCGCGACCAGCGACAGCGGCGAGGTCGCTTTGCTCGAGCGCGCGGCGAGGAACCTCGAGATCGACCTCTCGTCGCTCGCCGGGGCCGAGAGCGCCGGACTGGTCAGCTTAGGAGCCGGATCGGTCGAGTTTCGCCATCCGCTGGCCCGCTCCGCGGTATATGCGCAAGCGCCGGCCGAGCAACGTCGCGCTGCTCATCGCGCGCTCGCCGCCGCGCTGCCGGATCGGGACGTCGATCGTCGCGCCTGGCACCTCGCGGCGGCGGCCGTGGGCATCGATGACGCGGCCTCGGCCGCGCTCGAGCAGGCGGGCGCCCGCAGCCGAGATCGCAGCGCCTACGCGACCGCCAGCGCGGCGTTCGAGCGGGCGGCGCGGCTCGCCGGAGATCTCTCGCGGCGGCCCCGATTGCTGCGTGAAGCGGCCGAGTCGGCCTGGCTGGCGGGACTGGCCGATCGCGCCTCGGGGCTACTCGATGAGGCGCGCGGGGATACCACCGACGTTCTACAACTGGTCCTGATCGACCAGTTGGCGGGCCATATCGCGACTCGCCGGGGCCCGGTGATGTCGGGCCATGCGATTCTGGTCGCGGCGGCCGGGCGAGCCAACGACGAACTCGCGGTGGCGATGCTGGCCGAGGCCGCCGACGCCTGTTTCATCGCCGGCAACCCGCGGGAAATGCTCGCCGTGGCGGAGCGGGCCCGCGACCGTCTGCCCGCGGGCGCGTCACAGCGAACCAGGTTTCTGGCCGCCGTCGCGATCGGGATGGCGAGGATCGTCGGCGGCGACGGCGCCGCGGGAGCGGAGGCGATCCACGAGGCGATCGCGCTGGCCGAGTCCTCGGCGGAGTTGCGCGACGACCTCGAACTGGTGACGTGGCTCGCTCTGGCGCCAATTTTTCTCCGCGAAGCCGGCACGGGACGCTCGCTGCTCGAGCGCGCGTTGCAGGTGGCCCGAGCGCGCGCCGCGGTCGGATCGCTGCCGTTCGTGCTCAGCCTGATCGCGCGCGACCACGCCACCACCGAACGTTGGACCGTGGCCGAGAGCGCCTATCGGGAGGGGATCGCGCTGGCCCGCGAGAGCGACCAACGGACCGCGCTCGCCTTCGGCTTGTCCGGCCTGGCGTGGCTGCAGGCACGCCGGGGGCACGAACCAGAGTGCCGAGCGACCGTGGCGGAAGCGCTGTCGCTGTGTCGGCGGCTCGGCACCCGTCTGTACGAGATCTGGGCGCTGGCCGCCCTCGGCGAACTGGACCTGGGTCTCGGCGACGCCGCGCAGGCAGCCAGCCAGTTCGAACACCAGGAGCTGCTCCTGAGCGAGCTGGCCATCACCGACGTCGACCTCTCACCCGCGGCCGAGCTGGTCGACGCTTACCTGAGGCTCGGGCGCGGCGATGACGCGAGCCGGGTGTCGGCACGTCTCACCGCGGCGGCGGCCGCCAAGGGGCAACCATGGTCACTCGCCCGCGCCCTCCGGAGCCAGGGCCTGCTCGCGGCCGATGACGAGTTCGCGGCGGCGTTCGAGGATGCGCTCGGCCACCACGCGCAGACGCCCGACGCGTTTGAGACCGCGCGGACCCGCCTGGTCTATGGGGAGCGCCTGCGTCGGGCGAGAAATCGGATCCTAGCTCGCGAGCAGCTCCGCGCGGCGCTGGGCACATTCGACCGTCTCGGCGCCCGTCCGTGGGCCGACCGGGCCCGGGCCGAGCTCGCGGCGACAGGGGAGACGTTGCGGCGCCGCGATCCCAGCACGATCGACGAGCTGACCCCCCAGGAGCTTCAGGTCGGACTCGCGCTCGCCGGCGGCAAGACGACGCGCGAAGCCGCGGCAGCGCTGTTCCTGAGCCCCAAGACGATCGAGTACCACCTGCGCCACGTCTACCAGAAGCTGGGCATTCACTCCCGCGATGAGCTGAGCCGGGCCCTGGCCGCGCAGCCGGCGCAAGTGCCTTGACGTGCTCACTCGACCCGGTCGAGGACCGGATCGGGATGCTCGCCGAGGTACTCGACCCACTTCGTCTTCACGCACGGGTAATGCTTGGACGCGTGCACGAGATCCATGAAGGTGGCTCCGAAGACCAGGAATCGATTCGGTTGACGTGATCCCGTGCTCATCGCACCTCTCTCTCGGTTGGTTGGGATACCCATTGGGAATGTGGATTGCGAGCACCTGGAATGTCGCTCATCGCGTGATCTAGCCTACGCTTGAGGGTGCAACACCGCTTGGCAGCCGAAAGCGAACTCCGCGACCTGCTGAACTTGACGAATCCGTGACCGACCCGAGCCCCAATCCGAGCAGCCCAGACGGCGCCCAGCCGGCCGCTGCGTCAGCGCCCGGCCCGAACGAGGCTACGTCTGCGTCGCGTCAGGGCTCCGGCCGCGGCGGGTCCCCTCAGAAGCCGGTCCCGCCCGGCGGGCTGCGCGATAAGCAGGGTTGGCGAGTCGCTCCCGCGCCCGACGGTCGCGGGCTCCCCGACGAGCACAAACCGCCGCCGCCCCATCGCTGGCGCGGCTTCTGGATCCTCGTGATCGCGCTGCTGGCGGCGAACTGGCTGGCCGTGGTCCTGTTCCAGCCATCGGCCGAGCCGCGCGTGACGGTGCCCTTCAGCCCGTACTTCTTGAACGAAGTGGAGGCGGGCAAGGTCAAATCCATCACCACCAAAGGCGACACGGTTCAAGGGACGTTTACCGCAAAGATCAAATACCCCAGCAACGACGCGAATGCGACGCCCACGACGCTGTTCGCCACCGAGGTGCCGACGTTCTGGAGCAACCAAGAGCTGACGTCCCTGCTGCAGTCGAAGAACGTCGAGGTCAACGCGCAGTCGACCACCACGGGCACCTCACTACTGGCCGAGCTGCTGCTCGGGTTCGGTCCCACCTTGCTCCTGGTTGGCCTGTTCGTGCTGCTGATGCGGCGCGCCGCGGCCGGTGGCGGGGTCGGGGGCGCGCTCGGAAATTTCGGCCGCTCGCAGGCCCGCCGGATCGATCCCCAGAAGATCCGCGTGACGTTCGACGACGTCGCCGGGATCGACGAGGCGAAGGGCGAGCTGACCGAGATCGTCGACTTCCTAAAGACGCCGGACCGTTATGAGAAGCTGGGCGGGCGGATGCCCCACGGGGTGTTGCTGTTCGGACCCCCGGGCACCGGCAAGACACTCCTCGCTCGCGCCGTGGCCGGCGAGGCGCACGCCGCGTTCTTCTCGATCGCCGCCTCGGAGTTCATCGAAGCGATCGTCGGGGTGGGCGCCGCCCGCGTCCGCGACCTGTTCGCCAAGGCCAAGGAAGCCGCCCCGGCGATCATCTTCATCGACGAGCTCGACGCGATCGGACGCTCGCGCCAGGGATCGGCCGGGATCACCGGCGCCAACGACGAGCGCGAGCAGACCCTCGATCAGATCCTGACCGAGATGGACGGCTTTGAGCCAACCGAGGCGGTCGTGGTGCTCGGCGCGACCAACCGGCCCGAGATCCTCGACCCCGCGCTCTTGCGCCCCGGCCGGTTTGACCGCCGCGTCGCCGTGTCGCCGCCGGACCGCACCGGCCGTCTGAAGATCCTCCAGGTCCACACCCGCGACATTCCGCTGGCCGACGACGTCGACCTAGGCGCGCTCGCGTCGACGACGCCGGGAATGGTCGGCGCCGACCTGGCCAACCTCGCCAACGAGGCGGCGCTGCTCGCGGCCCGGCGAAGTCACGATAAGGTCAAGATGGCGGACTTCACCGACGCGCTGGAGAAGATCCTCCTCGGCGCGCCGCGCGGAATCGTCCTCAGCCCGTCCGATCGCGAACGCACCGCCTACCACGAGTCCGGACACGCACTCGTGGGGATGCTGACGCCCGGCGCCGACCCGGTCCGCAAGGTCTCGATCATCCCGCGGGGGATGGCGCTCGGAGTCACCCTGGCCACCCCCGACGCCGACCGGGTTTCCTACTCGCGCGAGGAGCTCGAGGCCAAGATCAAGGTCGCGCTGGCCGGCCGGGTGGCCGAGGACGTGGTCTACGGGGAGATCACCACCGGCGCCGAATCCGATATCCAGCAGCTGACCCAGATCGCCCGGCAGATGGTCGGGCGGTGGGGCATGAGCGACAAGGTCGGGCCGGTGGCCGTGCTCCCGAGCGATGGCCAGGGGCCGCTGCTCCCCGGCGTCAGCGAGACCTCCCCCCAGACCCAATGGCTCGTCGACCAGGAGGTCCGCCGCTTGATCGAGGAGTCCCAGACCGAGGTTACGCAGGTCCTTTCCGACCATCGGGACCAACTCGACAACCTCACGCACGCCCTGCTCGCCGCCGAGACGCTCGACGCGATTGACGCCTACGCCGCCGCCGGCGTGCCGATGCGCGCAGCTGAGTTGCAGCCCGAGACCGCCTAAGGCGTCACGTCGCCTCAGCGTCGGCTCGCCACCGCGAGCGCTAACGTCAACCGACGTCAAGCATGTGATCGACGCGATCGATCGCGACGTGGAGAGGAGGTCGGTGCACCGGAGTCGCAAGCAGCTCGCCCTCCTCGCCGCGATCATGGGCTCGTTCGTGGCGGGGTTGGACGCGACCGCGGTCAACGTCGCGCTGCCGGCGATCCGCGCCGACCTCGGAGGTGGGCTGGCTGGCCAGCAGTGGGTGTCGAACGCTTACCTGCTCGCGCTCGGATCGCTGATTCTCGTCGGAGGCTCGCTGGGCGACGTGTTCGGGGAGCGCCGCATCTTTTCGATCGGCGTGGCGGGCTTCGGGGCGATGTCACTGCTGTGCGCGATCGCGCCCACGATCGAGGTGCTGATCGCCTGCCGGGCCGTCCAGGGCGGATTCGGCGCGCTGCTGATGCCGAGCTCGCTGGCGGTGATCGTGTCGGCCTTTTCGCGCGAGGAGCGCGGTGCCGCGATCGGCTCGTGGACGGCCTGGTCCGGGATCGCCACCGTTGTCGGCCCGCTGGCCGGCGGCTACCTGGTCGACGCGGTGTCCTGGCGGCTTATCTTCGCCGTGAACATCCCGTTCGTTATCGCCACGTTGATGATCGTCTCGGTGGCGGTTCCGCCTCGGGCTCCCGGGAGGTCCCATGCCCGCGTGGACTGGCTCGGCGCCGTGCTCACGTTCTTCGGTCTCGCTGGACCAGTGCTGGCGCTGATCCGTCAGCCGGTCGTCGGCTGGGGCAGCCCCCAGGTGTGGGCCACCGGCCTCGGGGGGTTGGCGCTGCTCGGCCTGTTCCTCGTCCACGAGCGGCGGACGCCCGAGCCGATGCTCCCGCTGGGGCTGTTCAAGCGGCGCAATTTCGCGGTGGGGAACCTGCAGACGTTCGCCATGTACGGCGGGCTCGGGATTACTTTCTTCCTGCTCGTGCTGTTCCTTCAGGAGGTGGCGGGGTACGACGCGCTCAAGGCCGGTCTCGCGCTGATGCCCTCGACGATCGTGTTGTTCCTCCTCTCCAAGCGCATGGGCCGGCTCGCCGATCGGTTCGGGCCGCGACTGTTCATGGGCCTGGGTCCGCTCCTCGCCGCCGCCGGCCTGGCGCTGATGCTGCGGCTCGGCGCCCACGTGAACTACGTCACCGATCTGCTGCCGGCGCTCGTGGTCTTCTCCCTCGGGCTCGCGGCCACCGTCGCCCCGCTGACCGCCGCGGTGCTGTCCGACGCCGACGAAGCCAACGCCGGCATCGCGTCGGGGGTCAACAACGCGATCGCCCGCGTGGCCGGTCTGATCGCGATCGCCGCGGTCGGCGCCGTGATCTCGGGCGCGTTCAACTCGAGCCTCGACCAGCAGCTCGCCGGCGTCACGCTCACGCCCGCCGCGGCGAGCGCGGTGGCGGAGGCCCGCACGCAGACGATCACCCACGTCGACCCGGCCGTCACCGGCGTTCAGGTGGCGAAGGCGGTGCAGACCGCTTCGGTCGATGCCTTCCACGTCGGCATTGGCATCTCCACCGTCCTGGTGGCGATCGGCGGCATGCTCGGGCTGGCCGGAATCCGCAATCCCAAACGGGTCGTGCTGTCCCAGGACTGCGCGGGGGGCCAGATCGCCGGGCAGCCATTGGACGCCGCGCGGGTTGAGCCGGCCGGGGTTCCGGTCGGGCGCAGTGCGGGCGGGAAGCCGGGTCCCGCCACCAGCGTGCCCTAGTGCCCCGTCGGCCCTAAGCTCCCTGTTGATGGCGGTGACGACCCACGACAATCCCGAGGAGACCCGCTACGAGGTGTGGCAGGACGGCCAGTTGGCGGGCTCTGCCTACTACGCGCTGGGCGAGAGGCGAATCACGTTCATCCACACCGAGATCGAGCCGGAATACGAAGGCGCTGGGTTGGGCAGCCGGCTCGCGCGGTTCGCCCTCGACGACGCTCGCGAGCGAGGATTGGCCGTTGTGCCTCGGTGCCCGTTCATCGCCGGCTACATCCACCGTCATCCCGACGAGTACCTCGATTTGGTCACGCCCGAGTTGCGCGAGCGCGTGCGCGACGGCGGACGGCGCGAGTGAGCGCCCGGATGGACGACACGATCTCCTCGATCGCCACCGGTGAGCTCGACCTCGCTGCGCAAGCGTCGGCTTCGCTCGCGCGCGAGTTGGCGGCCGTCGCCGAGCGCGAGCGCTCGCTCCCGGCGGAATTGGTCGATCGCCTCCGGATCTCCGGGCTGATGCGCGCCGGCGTCCCGCGGTGGCTCGACGGTCCGCAGGCGCCGCCGGCGGTGACCCTGCGGTGCGCCGAGACCGTCGCTCGCGGCGACGCCTCGGCAGGCTGGTGCGTCTCGATCGCCGCCACCAGCAGCCTGCTGTCGGCGTATCTGCCAGCCGAAGGCGCGGCGGAGATCTTCGGTGCCCCCGAGGTCGTGGCGGCCGGCGTGTGGGCACCGCGAGGGACCGCGCGCCCCGTCGACGGTGGCTTCCGGGTCTCGGGCCGCTGGTCCTACTGCAGCGGAATCATGCACTCGGACTATCTGTTCGCTGGGACCGCGGTGGAGACCGGCGCCACCGACGAGCCGCCGGTCGTGCGCGTGGTCGCGATCCCAACCGGCGAGCTCGAGATCCTCGACACCTGGCACACGAGCGGGCTGCGCGCCACCGGCAGCCACGACGCCGTCGCCGACGGCGTGTTCGTGCCCCACCGGCGGACTCTGTCGCTGTTCGATGGCCCGAGGGAGGACGACGTGCCGCTGTATCGATTCCCGGCCTTCGGGTTCTTCGCGCTGTCGATCGCCGCCGCAGCGCTCGGCAATGCCCGCGGCGCGATCGATGACCTCGCCGAGTTGGCGGCGGGCAAGGTGGGACAGGAGTCGAGCCGGAGGCTCGCCGAGGTGTCGAGCACGCAGGCCGGCGTGGCGAGCGCCGAGGCGTCGTGGCGGGCGGCACGCGCGTTCTTCTATGAGGCCATCGATGACGCTTGGCGGGCCGCGCATCAGCCCGAACCGGTGCCACTCGAGGTGAAGGGCGCGCTCCGGCTGGCGGCCACCCACGCGGTGCGGACCGCGGCCGACATCGCCCGGTCGATGTACGACCTCGGCGGCGGCTCGGCGCTGTACGAGACCTCGCCGCTGCAGCGCCGCTTCCGCGACGCCCACGCCGCGACGGCCCACTTTCAGGTCAATCCAGCCAGCTGGGTGCTCACGGGCCGGCTGTTGCTCGGTCAGCCCACCCAGACCGCGATGCTGTGAGCGAGAGGACGACCGGATGAACCGGATGAGCGCCCAGGACGCGTCTTTCCTGCACATCGAGAACGACACCAGCCCGATGCACGTCGGTGGCGTGAGCATCTTCGAAGGGCCACCACCGCCGTTTGCCGACGTGCAGTCGATGGTGGCGGCCAAGCTGCCGCTGGTGCCGCGCTACCGCCAGGTCGTAAGGTTCGTGCCGTTCGCGCTGGCCCGTCCGGTATGGGTCGACGATCCCCATTTCAACCTGAGCTACCACGTGCGCCGCACGGCGCTCCCCGACCCCGGGGGCGAGGACGAGCTGCTGACGCTGGTCGGCCGGGTGATGTCCCAGAACCTCGATCGCGCCAAACCGCTGTGGGAGATGTGGGTGGTCGAGGGGCTGGAGCAGGGACGGTGGGCGGTGCTGTCCAAGGTTCACCACTGCATGGTCGACGGCATCGCCAGCACCGACCTGCTGACCGTGCTGCTCGACAAGGAAAGCGAGCCGGTACGCCCCGAGGTGGTTGCGTGGGCGCCGGGCCCGATGCCGAGCGCCGCTCGCCTGTTTGGCGGGGCGCTGGTCGAACAGGCGACGAGCCCGGTCGCGGCGAGTGAGCGCCTGGCCGTGGCGTTGAGCGCGCCGAGACAGTTCTCGAGGCTGCTGGAGGACACCGTCCGGGGGCTGATCGGGGTTGCCGACGTCGCCCGTCCCTCCGGGTCGTCGCTCAACGGCTCGCTCAGCCCCCACCGGCGGTGGAACTGGGCTCGCGGACGGCTCTCGGACGTTCAGCAGGTCAGGCGCGCGCTCGGCGGCACGGTCAACGACGTCGTGCTGGCCGCGATCACCCACGGCTTCCGAGAGCTGCTGCTCACGCGCGGCGAGCGCGTCGATCGGGCGCTGCGAACGCTGGTGCCGGTCTCGGTCCGGCGGCCGGGCGAGCGCGGCACTTACAACAACCGGGTGTCGGCGATCTTCGCGGAGCTGCCGGTCGGCATCAAGGATCCCGCGGAGGCGCTCGAGGCGATTCGCACCCAGATGGCGGATCTGAAGGAGTCAAAGCAGGCGGTGGCCGGCGAGGTCCTCACCTCGCTGTCCGGATTCGCGCCCCCGATGCTGCTGGCGCTCGGCGCCCGACTCGCCAGCCGGCTGCCCCAGCGCAGCCTCAACACGGGAACCACGAACGTTCCCGGGCCCCAGTACCCGCTGTACCTCGCCGGCCGGCGGATGCTCGAGTCCTTCCCGTACATCCCGTTGTTCGCGAGCGTCCGCGTGGCGGTCGCGATCTTCTCCTACGACGGAGCGCTCAGCTTCGGCGTCAGCGGCGACTATGACAGCGCTCCGGACATCGACGTCCTCGGCCGGGGAATCGAATACGGCCTCGCCCAGCTCGTGGCCCGGGCCCAGGCGCCGGCGCAGAACGGCGTGGTCAAGCCCGACCCACAGCCCAAGCCGGCGCCGGCCGCTTAGCCGCCGCGGCGGCTTTGCCTAATTGGCCAACTTCACCTCCCGGATGTACTAGGTGGGTGCGCACGGCCGCGCAATGGTGTATGTTGCGCGACGCCTAATCCGCGGGCCACTGAAATCCGCGGAGCGGGGGACCCAGGTCTCTTGGGGCTAATCCTGCGGTGAATCCGCGGGAGGCGCAGGCTCTTTTAGCGCCAGCCCGACAGCTAACCCCGCCGGCCGACGAAAGAGAGATGACTTGCGAGTAGCCAAGCTGCTTCTTCCGACCGTTGCCGTTCTCGTGCTCTTGAGCGCGACCAACGCCCTCGCGGCCACCGGCGGCGCCAGCCCGGGCGGGACCCCGACGAAAAAGTCGACCAAATCGACGAAGAAGGCGAAGTCGGCGATTCAGCCCACCGGCGGGGCGGCCTTGGGAGCTCACTACTCGAACATCAGTACGCCCAGCAAGCCGGTCGTCGCGGGATGGAAGGCCAAGATCATCCACGGCGTCGCCTACGCGCCGTCGATGGCTCCGCTGGCCGTCAAGAAGGCGATCTGGGGCGGCGACCGGATCCATACCAAGCCCTACATCGCGGTTCATTACCCGTCGATGGCGTGGATGTGGCCCGGCTATGACTGCTCGGGCTCGGTTTCGTTCGTGCTCTACAAGGCCGGCCTGCTGTCGAACTCACCCGATGTTTCGGGCGACTTCGAGTCCTACGGATCGCCCGGCCCGGGCCGGTGGATCACGGTGTGGGGATCGGCGGACCACGCCTTCATGGAGGTCGCCGGCCTGCTCTTCGACACCGCGCAGTACGCCCCCGTGACGCCCGCCGGAAGCGGCCCGCGCTGGCAGCCCGCGTCGGTGATCCCCGAGCAGCTGGGCGACGGGAACGACTACACCGAAGTTCACCCGACGGGTTATTAGTCAGCTGTCGGGCAGCCAGCCGTGGTGGTAGCGCGTCGGCGTTGACGGCGGGTAACGGGCGTACGCGACGTCGGAGTCGGTCGTGTCGCGCTCGACACTGACCCCGTGACGCCGAGCGACCGGATCGGCCGTGTAGGCGCCCCAGTCGCCGGTCTGGTGCTCGCGCGCGCCGATCGCCAACACCGTGCACGGGCCCTCGCCGGCGCCCACGATCATGTGTTCCGTCTCCGGTGGGCAGTGGACGAAATCCCACTGGCGCAGGCGCCGCTCCTCGCCCTGGATGATCAGGACCGCTTCGCCGGCCAGGACGAGGAACTCCTCCGCGTCGGCTTCCCAGTGATACATCCCGATCGGTTCTCCGGGTCCGAGCCGCACCAGGCTGACCCCGACCTGCGGGAAGTAAGTCTCGGCCTCGGTCTCGGTCCAACCGGTGAACGGCAGGTTGTGCCCGCGGCCCGGCCGCTCGATCCACCGCGCGTCGCGCGCGTTGAGGACGAACCATCCCCGGCTGCCGGCGACGAGCCCTGACGCGGTCGATTCGAGCTCCGCCTCCGGAACCATCGACCGAGCATAGACGCGCAGCGAGCGCCCGGCGGACGCGGCGAACGAGCGGCTGCGGGCGTCAGGGATCCGGCGGCCGGGTAAGCTGCCGCCGAGCGGAAACCACGGTGAGCCGAGGAGCGAGATGGGATTCGGGGACAAGTTCAAGAATCTGGCCAAGCAGGCGCAAGACGCGGTGGCCGACCACAAGGATCAGATCCACGACGCGGTCGACCGGGTCAGCGTCGCCGCCAACGAGAAGACGAAGGGCAAGTACGCCGACAAGATCGTCAAGATGAACGAGAAGGCCGGCGCGGCGGTGGACAAGATGAGCACCGGCGAAACCGGCGGGCGCGACAAGCCCGACGGCTAGCGCGTCCTGCAGCCCACTACTGAGCTTTCCTATCGGCCCAAACCAGCTCCATCCGATGATCCGCGAGCGCGCGGCGCTACAGGTGGTGGCCTTTGGGGGCGGGACGGGGCTGCCGGTGCTGCTCGGTGGCTTGCGGCAGACCGGCGTCAAACAGCTGACGGCGGTCGTCACCGTGGCCGACGACGGCGGCTCGAGTGGCCGTCTGCGCCAGGAGCTCGGCGTGGCTCCCCCGGGTGATCTGCGCAACTGCCTGGTCGCCCTGGCCGGGAGGCGGCAGCTCGCCGAGGTGTTCGAGTACCGGTTCGAGGGGGGCGTCGAACTCCGCGACCACTCGGTGGGCAACATCATCATCGCCGCGCTCGCGGACATGTCCGGCGGCTTCTGTGAAGGGGTCGAGCAGGCTGGCCGGTTCCTGCGGATCACGGGGCGGGTGCTGCCGGCGGCCACCGAAAGCGTGACGCTGGTCGTCCACCACGCCGACGGGACGATCACGCGCGGTGAGTCAACCCTCCGGCAAGCTGGGCACGCCGTCAGCCGGGTGACCGTCGAGCCGCCGATGGTCACCGCCCCGGCCGCGGTGATCGAGGCGATCGATGGCGCCGAGATCGTCGTGCTCAGCCCCGGCAGTCTGTTCACGAGCACGATTCCCGCGCTGCTCGGCGCCGGGGTGGCCGACGCTCTGGCGCGCTTTCGTGGTCCGGTGATCTACGCGGGCAACGTGATGACGCAGCCCGGGGAGACGGTCGACTTCACGCTGTCCGATCACGTTCGCATGATCCGCGACCACGTGGGCCCGGTGATCACCGATGTGCTCGTCCACGACGCTCCACTGCCCGAAGCGATGCTCGAGCGCTATCGCGCCGAAGGCGCCGCGCCGGTCGTCATCGATCGCACCAAGGTGAGGCGGCTCGGCGCGCGGTTGCACACCGCCGATCTGCTCCCCGACGCGGCGGGCGGCGAGATCCGCCACGACCCGGTGCGGCTCGCCGAGGCCGTCTATCGCGTGGCCGAAACCAGCCGCGCCAAGGGCTCACGCTCGAGCTGACCCCGTGGATCGCGAACCTGGGTGATCTCGACCACGTTCCCGACACTCAAGGACGCGGGTCTCGGGCTAGTCTATGGAATCTATGCCGGGTTCGCCGCTCTGTCCTTCTTGTTCGTCTACCGCTTCGTCTCCGAGACGAAGGGGCAGGAGCTCGAGGAGATGACCGGAGAAGTTGGTGTGGTGGCGCATCATTAAGCGATGACGATCCGCAGCTCGAGCATCAGCGACCTGCCGAACGCGCTGGCCGAAGGCGGGGAGTTGATGCGGAGGCTCGGCGACCGTCCACCGGCGGTATTCCTCGACTACGACGGCACGCTCACGCCGATCGTCGACCGCCCCGAGGACGCGATCATCACCGACAGCATGCGGGAGACCGTGCGATCTCTGGCCCAGCGATGCACAGTGTGCGTGGTCAGCGGCCGCGACCGGCAGGTCGTGCAAGACCTGATGGGCGTCTACGACCTGGTGGTCGCCGGCAGCCACGGGTTTGACATCTGGTCCCCGCGGCTGGGCACGATCGAGCACAACGCGGCCAGCGGATTCGAGGAGCTGCTGGCCGGCGTCACGGCCGAGCTCGAGCAGGCGCTGGATCCGATCAGGGGAGCCGTCGTCGAGCCCAAGCGAGCGTCGGTGGCAGCTCACTATCGGCTGGCCAGCGACAGCGGGCGCGAGCAGGTGCGCGAGGTGGTCGAGCGTCTGCTCGCGGCGCACCCGGATGAGCTGAAGGTCACGCCCGGCAAGATGGTCTATGAGATCCAGCCCAAGCTCGACTGGGACAAGGGCCGTGCGGTGCTTCACCTGCTCGATGTGCTGGGTCTCGAGGGAGGCGTGACGCCGATCTACGTCGGCGACGACATCACCGACGAGGATGCCTTCGAGGCGCTCGCCGGCCGCGGCATCGGCGTGATCGTCGCCGACCCGTCGGATCCCGAGGCGGCAGCTCGGCCCACCGCGGCCGATTATGTGCTCGAATCTGTCGAAGAGGTGGAACAGTTCCTGGACAGACTCGCGAGGTGATTCGAACGGCCGCTGAGGAGGCAAGCATGGACAACTTCACGCTCGTCTATGACGAGTTCGTCCCTGGGCAGGAGGCACTGCGCGAGGCGCTCACGTCGACGGGCAACGGCTACTTCTGCACCCGCGGGGCGGCCGAGTGGCAGGACGCCGACGGCGTCCACTACCCGGGCACCTATGCGCACGGCGCGTATAACCGCGAGACGACGATCCTCGGCGGCCGCCCGGTGCTCAACGAGGATCTCGTCAACCTGCCCAACTGGCTGGGGCTGAAGTTGCGGATCGAGGGCGAGGAGGCGATCACGCTCGGCAACGTCGAGCTGCTCTCCTACCGTCACGAGTACGACATCCGCAACGCGCTCGTGAGCCGTCAGATCCGATTCCGAGATCGCGGCGGACGCGTGACCAGCATCCGCAGTCGCCGGTTCGTCAGCATGGCGCACGTCCATCAGGCGGCGATCGAATGGACGATCGTCGCCGAAGACTGGTCGGGGTCAGCCGAAGTCGTTTCCGCCCTCGACGCGCGGGTCGTCAACGCCAACGTCGCGCGCTACGAGCAGCTCGAGGGCCGTCACCTGGATCCAGTTTCTCCCCGCACCTTCGGGCCCGAGATCATCGCGCTGAACGCGCGCACGCGACAGTCGCGGCTGTACGTGGCCGAGGCGGCGCGGACTCGAGTCTTCAGCGAAGATGGGCCCGTCCCGGTCGAGCGGCGGCTCACTCAGATGGACGACTACATCCAGCAGGTCGTGTCATTCGAGATCGCGCAGGGGAGCCCGATCCGGGTCGAGAAGCTGGTGGCGTTCTACACCTCCCAGGACCGGGCCATCACCGAACCTTTGGGCGCGGCCGGCAAGTCCGTGTCCCGCTACTCGGACTTCAAGCGGGCGCTGGCGCGCCACCGGGCGGCATGGGACGAACTGTGGCGGGCATGCGACCTCGTGCTCCCGAACGAGCCGCGGGTTCAGCTGCTGTTGCGCTTTCATGCCGCGCACATCCTTCAGGTCTGCTCGCGTCACACGTCCGACCGCGACGCCGGCGTTCCCGCCCGCGGCCTCAACGGCGAGGCGTATCGCGGGCACGTGTTCTGGGATGAGCTCTACGTCTATCCATTCCTGAATTTCCGTTTGCCCGAGATCACGCGAGAGTTGCTGATGTATCGCTACCGACGGCTCGGCGAAGCGCGGGCGGCGGCGGTTGAGGCGGGGTTCCAGGGTGCGATGTTCCCCTGGCAGAGCGGCAGCGACGGGCAGGAAGAAACCCAGGTCGTCCACCTCAACCCGCTCTCGGGCCAGTGGGACCCCGACCACAGCCACAACCAGCGCCACGTCAACGCGGCGATCTTCTACAACGTTTGGCATTACTACCAGGCGACCGAGGACGTCGATTTTCTGCGCGAGTCAGGCGCCGAAATGATGCTCGAGATCGCGCGCTTTTGGGCTTCGATCGCGCACTTCAACCAGGAGCGCGGTCGCTACGAGATACACGGTGTGATGGGACCCGACGAGTTCCACGAGAAATACCCGGGTGCCGACACGGGCGGGCTGCGCAATAACGCGTATACGAACGTGATGGTGGCGTGGATCGCCGACACCGTGCACAAGGTGCTGTTCCTTCTACCGGAGAGTCGTCGCCAGGCGTTGCGTGAGCGCATCGGCCTGTCGGAGGAGGAGTTGCGCAAGCTCGAGGCCATGAGCAGCAAGATGTACGTGCCGTTCCACGCCGACGGTGTCATCAGCCAGTTCGAGGGTTACGAACAGCTCGACGAGCTCGACTGGGACGCCTACCGCGAGCAGTATTCGAACATCCAGCGGCTGGATCGCATTCTCAAGGCCGAGGGGGACGATCCCGACCGCTACAAGCTGACCAAGCAGGCCGACGCCGTGCTGCTGTTCTTCCTCTTCTCGGAGGAGGAGCTGGCCCGGCTATTCGAGCGCCTCGGCTACGACTACACGCCCGACACGGCGCGCAAGACGGTCGAGTATTACGACCAGCGCACCTCGCACGGCTCGACGCTCAGCTTCATCGCCCACGCGGGCGTACTGGCCGCGATCAATCCCGAGAGCTCATGGGAGCGTTTCCTGGTCGCGCTCGAAAGTGATATCGGCGACGTACAGGGCGGCACGACCAAAGAGGGAATCCATATGGGCGTGATGTCCGGCACCCTCGACTTGGTCCAGCGGAGCTACGCCGGCGAGCGCGTCCGCGAGGGGGTGCTGTTCTTCGAGCCACGACTGCTCGACCGGATCGACGGTCTGCGGATGTCGCTGCAGTTCCGCGGAATGCCGCTACAAGTGTCGTTTGAGGGCGACAGGCTCACGGTCGTCGCGGACCCCGAGGGCCAGAGCCGTCCGGTCCGGGTCGGCGTCGGCGAGCAGGTCTACGAAATGTGCCCGGGCGACCGCCGGACGTTCTCGCTCAGTCGCGAGACCGCCGTCCCCAGCTAGTCACTAGAAAAGGAGACAACTGCCTTGAGTGTGCAGATCACCACCTTCCAGGGAGCGATCTTCGACGTTGATGGCGTACTCGTCGACTCACCTCACGAGCGCGCCTGGCGTGACTCCTTGCGCGAGCTGATGGAAGACGAATGGAGCGACATACGGGAGAAGTCGAACTGGACACCCGAGCGGTTCACGCCGCAGGTCTACCAGCAGGTGATGTCGGGTAAACCGCGGATGGCCGGCGCGCTGGCCGCGCTTCAGTACTTCGACGTGCCCGACCCCGAAGGCCACGTCGAGCTCTACGCCGAGCGCAAGCAGGCGATGGTCATCGAGCTGATCAAGGCGGGCGAGTTCCACGCCTATGCCGACGCGCTGCGGTTCGTGCTCGCGGTGCGGGCCGCCGGCATCCCCACCGCCGCGGCCTCGTCGTCGAAGAACGCCGGGCTGTTCCTGTCTCAGATCCGGCTGGATACCTTCGCCGAGGAACAGGGGCTGCACTACGACTTCGTCCAACCGGGGCTCACGCTGCTGGACTTCTTCGATGTCGACATCTCGGGCCGGGACTTCAAGCAGGGCAAACCCCACCCCGAGATCTTCCTCACCGGCGCCAAGGAGCTCGGTGCGCCGCCGACCGCCTGCTTTGTGGTCGAGGACGCCGTGTCCGGCATCCAGGCGGCCAAGGCCGGCGAGATGGCGGGGCTGGGGATCGCGCGCGCCGACGACGCCGACGCGCTCGCCGCGGCCCACGCCGACCTCGTGGTGGAAAGCCTCGACGATGTCGACATCGAGGCCCTCGGCGACGGACGGCTGTCCAAGGTCAGTCGGGCTGACTGACCTGCCCCGGTCGGTTATTGTCGAGCGCTATGAGCCCTCAACTAGTGCACACCTGTATTCGGGTCAGAGACATCGACGAGTCGCTTGCCTTTTATCGGCTGCTCGGCTTCGAGGACCGCGGCGGGCTGAACTTCGACTCCGCCTACAACGTCTATATGGGACTGCCCGGCGACGGCGACACGCTCGAGCTGACCGTCAATGTCGGTCGTGACGAGTCGTACAACCTCGGTGACGGGTACAACCATATGGCGATGGTGGTGGAGGACCTCGACGGCCTGCTCGAGCACCTCGCCGCGGCCGGCGTGGAGCCCGAGCGGCCGCCCTACGCGCCCGGCGGGCGCGAGGAGTATCGGATCTGCTTCGTCACCGATCCGGACGGTTATCGGATCGAGCTGATCGACAAGGAGTTCCCCACGCCGCAGGATCCGCCGCACCCCTCGCGTTCATAAAGCCCTTACTTCGCGAGGGTCGCGGTGAAGGTGACCTTGCCGGATGAACAGTTCGTGCCGTGCCCGGTCTCCTGACCGATCGGCACCACGTCGGTGAACGAGCCGGTGATGCGCTTACCGCTGAAATGGCCGCTGATCTTGAACACCTCTTGACTGCGAGGGGAGGCGTGGCCGCTGAACTTGCCGTGCTTGATGGCGAAGTCGCTCTTGAAACTCACGGGGAACTGAGGCTGCACCTTGCCGAACGACGAACAGCCCGCGCCGTGGCCGACGCCGTCGGCGAACTTCACGTGCACGACCTTGTTCCCGCTCACCTTCAGGCTGATCGTGCCCAGGTGCTGGCTGGTCTTGCCGGAATAGGTACCGCTCTGTGCCGCCCATGCGCTCGCTGCGATTACGAGCACGCCAGCGACGGCCAGCGCCACGGTTCTGCGAATCATCATGCCTCCTTGTTGGGTCCCCCGACCGGCCCCTGTGAACGAGTGGTCAGTATCGGAGGCTACAACAACGCTCCGCGTCTCTGCGCGGCTAATAGGCCGCCGCCTGCGCGCGGTCTCGGTCGATCAGCACGCGTCGGAGGATCTTGCCGGAGGGCGCCTTCGGGATCTCAGGCACGATCTCCACCAGACGAACCTTCTTGTACGGGGCCACCTCCCCGGCGACGAACGCGATCACTTCCTCGGGAGTGATCGATCCGCTCGTGACCACGAACGCCTTGGGGATTTCGCCGGCCTCCTCGTCACGCACGGGGATCACGGCGGCGTCGGTGATCAGCGGGTGGGTGAGCAGCAGCCCCTCCAGCTCCGCGGGCGCGATCTGATAGCCCTTGTACTTGATCAGCTCCTTGATCCGATCGACGATCCGCAGCGAGCCGTCGTCGTCGAGCACGGCGACGTCGCCGGTGTGAAGCCACCCCTCGGGATCGATGGTCCGCGCCGTCGCCTCGGGGTTGTTGAGGTAGCCCTTCATGACCTGGGGGCCGCGGATGCAGAGCTCCCCGGGTTCGCCCTCGGCGGCATCCTGGCCGGTGGCGAGGTCGAGAATCCGACATTCGGTGTTGGGAACCGCGGGCCCGATCGAGCCCGGCATCTGCCCCGCCAGCTCGTCGCCCACCCAGTGGGTCGTCGGGCTCGTTTCGGTCAGTCCGTAGCCCTGGGTGATCAGGCAGTGGAGCCGTTGGCCGCACGCGACCTCGAGCTCGGCGGACAGTGGCGCCGCCCCCGAGTTCATGTACTTCAGGCTCGAGAGGTCGAACTCGTCGACCAGCGGATGCTTGGCCAGCGCGAGCACGATCGGCGGGACCACGTTGGCGCGCGTGATCCGGTAGTCCTGGATGATCCGCAGGAACTCGGCCAGATCGAACCGCGGCATCGTCACGATCGCGCGGCCGTGATAGAGCGGGAGGCTCATGATCGACGTGAGCCCGTAGATGTGAAAGAACGGCAGCGCCGCGATGTCGCGGTCAGCTTCGGGGTGCTCCTCGTTCAGCAGCACCCGAGCCGAGACCTGGCAGATGTTCGCGACCAGGTTGCGATGGGTCAGCATCACGCCCTTGGGCAGCCCCGTCGTGCCACTCGAATAGGGGAGGGCGACGAGGTCGTCGGCGGGGTCGATCGCCACCTGAGGCGGCGCGCCCTCGGCGCCTAGCAGCGACGCGAACGGCGTCGCTTCGGCGCCCTCGCCGTAGACAAAGATCTCCTCGACGCCGGCCCGCGCCGCCGCGCCCCGTGCCTTCTCGATCAGCTCCGGTGTCGTCACCAGCAGCCGGGCACCGCAGTCGCTGAGCTGCGACGCGAGTTCCTCCACGGTCATCATCGGGTTCGCGGTCGTGTTCACGCCACCCGCCGAGGCCACGCCGTGGAACGCGATCGGGTACTCGGGCAGGTTCGGCGCGTAGTGGGCGAACACGTCTCCCTTGCCGAAGCCTCGCGCGGCCAGCCCGGCGGCGACCCGGCGCACCGATTCGGCCAGCTCGGAGTAGGTGATCGTGCGACCGCTGAGCCCGTCGATCAGGGCGATGCGGTCACCGTGCTCGCCGGCTCGGCCGAGGACAAATTCCGTCAACGACAGCTCCGGAATGTCGACGTCCGGAAACGGACTGCGGATCATCTCATCGCTCTCCTGGGTTGGTTGGCGGCGAGTCTACGCCCGCAGCACGCAGGAGCGGTTGCCTCGGTGCCGAAAAAAGGTCCGACCTAATCGATTGGAGACCCAAGATGTCATCCGGCGCTCGTCGACCGCCGAGCGGATCCAGCAGCCCGCCTTCCCGACCGCCAGACGGCTCGCGTCGAGCGCCTGAGCGGGCGGGCGATCGGTATGGGCGGCCGTCGGGTCGGTTGGACAATGGTGACGATCGGGCCTGGACCTGGGAGGACAACCGCTCCGGGCGGGCCTCGACTCGAACCGGCGCCGGTTATCGCCGGTCGGCGGCGAGGGCGAGCCGAGGCGCTTATGGTCGACCGCCCACGCGGGCGGGCGGTTCGAACGGGCGCGCGCCGAGCAGGTCGAGGGCTCGCCGGCCACCGAAGCCTCCCAGCCGGTCGGTCGTGCGCCGCCGGCGCTTGCTCGCCCTGGCCGCCCTGATCGGGGTCGTGGTGATGGTGTTCACGCTCTGGACCTCGAACGGATCGACCAAGAGCAGCGCCGGGAGCCACGCCACGGGGGCGAGTCACGCCAACAAGCATGGCCATGGCGCCACCGTGTCTCCGTTCAAGCGGATCCCCCCGGGGAAGCCCTCCGACGAACGACAGATGACCTTGATCAAGACGATCGGCGGGCACATCTCACCCAAGTCGGTCGACGCCTCCGATACCGGCCTGGTGTTCGCGCAGAACATGATGTACACGCACACCATCACCGTCTACAACAGCGGCGGCTCGCTCGTGAAGACGATTCCCGACACCGTCAACATGGCCAAGTTCGGCTTCCCCGGACACCCGGGGATCACCCACGGGGCGCCGGTGGAGGCCGCCTTCACCCCGGACGCCAAGTACGTCTACGTCTCCAATTACTCGATGTACGGGAGCGGCTTCGGACCCGAAGGTAGCGATGACTGCACCCCGGCCAGCGCCGAAGCGGCCGGGGACACGAACAGTTACGTGTACCGGCTCAACACCTCCACGCTGGCCATCGACCAGGTGATCGAGGTCGGTCTGGTGCCGAAATTCCTCGCCGTCACGCCCAACGACCGTTACCTCCTGGTGTCCAACTGGTGCTCATACGACCTCAGCGTGGTCAACATCGCGACCGGCAAGCAGATCGCTCGCCTGCCGATCGGCGCCTATCCCCGCGGAATCGCGATCTCCCCCAATTCCAAGACCGCCTACGTGGGGGTCATGGGCGGCGACTCGGTGGTCAAGATCAACCTCACCAACCTCCACGAGGAGGGCAGCTTCACGGTCGGTGACAACCCGCGTCACCTCGTGATCGATCCGACCGGGCACTATCTGTACGCGTCACTCAACGGCCCCGGTGACGTGGTGAAGATCGACCTCGCCAACGACTCGGTGGTCAAGACCGTGCACACCGGCGAGGACTGTCGTTCGCTCGCCATCTCCGCCGACGGGCGGTCGCTGTACGTCGTCAACTACTCGTCCAACACGGTCACCAAGCTCCGTGCCTCCGACCTCAGCCTGCTCCAGACCGTCAACACCGGCGTGCACCCGATCGGGATCACCTACGACGCCACCACCGGGGACGTGTGGGTCGCGGTCTACAGCGGCCAGATCCTGGTCTTCGCCGACCGCTGATCTCGTCGCCGACGGTGGCGTTGGGGTCGGCTGCAGCGGGCGGTGGCAGTTTGCGGCGCGAGGAGGGCTCATCAAGGTGTGGCGGAAGTGGTGGGTCCGCGATAGACGCCGCAGACGCGCTCCGCCGGCGTGAAGCCCAGCGACTCGTAGAGACCGAGGGCGTGGTAGTTGGCGTCGGCGGCGATCACCAGCTGGCGGGCGTGATGGTGCTCGGCGGCGTGATGGGCCGCCTCGACGACGAGCCGCGACGAGATCCCCCGCCGCCGATATGCGACGGCGGTATCAACGAGCTGAAACCGGCCCCGGGTGCCGGTCACGATCACCCCGCAGCTGGCCACGACGCGGCAGCCGACCGGCTCGAGTGCCGCGTACCACGCTCCCCGCCGGCTGACGATCAGCGCCCGTAGGTCAGCGAGTCGCTGGACGGCGAACGGCCGAGCCTCGGCCTCTCCGTCGGGCGCGTCGCTCGCCGCCTGTAGTTCGAGGACCTGTTTCCAGAACGATGCGTCAGCGCCACCGTGGGCATCCAGCGGTCGCACCGTCACCTGGCGGTTGGCGCGGGGGTGGGGGCGAATCGCCTCGCGGGTTCCGATCAGCCCCACGGTCATCTCGAGTTGGTACCCCCGCCGGGCGAACTCTTCCGGCGCGGCGCCGACCTCGCCGGTGACGTCGTCCCAGCCGAACGCCCGATGCCGGATGCGCGCGTCACCACCGAACTCGGCCTCGAACAGCCGCTCCCACCGGGCGCCATCCCCGGCCCCCGGCGGGCCTTCGAGCAGCAGGAAGTTGCCCCAGAAGTAGCCCGGGTTGCTCGGCGATCGGACGACCAGGTAGCCGTCGCGGTGCTCGAGGACCCGATCGGGCGCCAGCACGTCGAGGTCCGTCGCCCATACCAGCGACCTCGGCGTCATTCCGGACCGCGGACGGGTCAGGCCGACGCCACCGCCAAGGCGATCACGTCGGGGAGCCGGAGCGCCAGCTGGGTCCAGCTCTCGCCGGCATCGTCGGTGACCAGGAACGCCCCGCCGCGCAGCGCGACCACGAGCCGGCCCGGCTGCTCGGGCAGGGTCGCCAGCGCGTACGGCATCCGGCGCAGGGCCGGCGCGTTCTCCCAGGTGTCGATCGCGCTCCAGCCGTTGCCGCGCGAGCGCAGCAACTGCGACTGCCCGTCTCGTGTTCCGTGAGCGGCGTAGGGCCCTCGGCTGATCGAGACGTACCAGAGGTCGGGGTCCGCGGGATCGATCGCCTCGGCCCAGGCGTAGTGACGATCGAGGCCGCGATCGCGGTGATCCCACCGCTGACCGAGATCCTCGGTGAGCGCGATCCCCTGTCCCGCCGCCTCGTAGAGCCGGTGCGGGGCAAGCGGATGGGTGAGGAGCTGGTGGGCGTCCGAGTACGCGGCCGGGTTGTGATCGAGCCACGAGCTTCCGCCATCGAGTGACCGCATCACCCCGCCCAGCTCGATCCCGACCGCCAGCCAGTTCGGGTCGCTCGGGTGGGGCGCGATCGTCGACACGTGGTGGGTCCAGGGGCGGGGCGGAAACGACCAGCCGGCCTCGCTCGGCAACTCGCGCAGGGCGGGAAGGAGCTGCCAGCTCCGGCCGGCGTCCTCGGAACGGTAGAGATTGCTCGGCTCGGTGCCGGCGAACACCACGGAGGTGCCCGACTGCCGAGGCACCGGCGACACGGCCACCGAAAGCACGCGACGATCGATCAGCCCATCCCCGTCCGGGCGCCAGGTGGCGCCACCGTCCGCGCTAGCGAACAGCCCGTCGTTGAACGTCCCCACGTAGACGCGAGACGGATCGAGCGGATCGACCGCGATGCAGCGCGCGTCGGTTCCCGGCAGCAGCGACCGCGCCTCGCCGGTGCGCGTGCCGTCGAGGCCGAAGCCGACCACGTCGTCTCCGGTCAGCGCATAGATGCGGGCCCGGTCAGCCACGGGAGCCGCCACCCGTCGAAGCCGCGTTCCGGTCGCGGGCGCGGACGGCGCGCTCGTAGGAGTCGCGGAACAGCTCGATCGCCGCGCCCGCGCTGGCGGCGTCGGCGATCGGGACGGTGATCCAGCCCGAATCGGGCAGCACGTGGTGGGGACGGGCGCGACCGGAGGCAACCAGCTCATCGCGCACGCGGCGCGGGAACGGGAGGTCGGCGATGCGATCGCCGTGGAGATGTCCGAGCTCGCGCCGGCCGACCCGGAACTCGACCCCGCCGAATCGGTGCGGAGCGACCTCGACGCCCGGCCAGCTCGCCACCGCCGCTTTGATCCGCTCGCCTGTGCCGTGCTGACTCATCAACCAACAGGGTAGGCCCCCACCCGCGCGCCCACCACCGGCAATTGGTCTTAGGACTTGCGACGGTCAGGGATCGAGGAAGATGTCGGTCTGGAGCTCGGCGTCGTCGCCGCCGAACCCGTAGCCCGAGAGGTCCGTGACCCCGATCCCGGCCAGGACCTCGTCGTCGATCAGGGTCTGCCCGGTCCGCTCCATGGGTGGGCGGGCGAGGATCGCGTGGGCGGCGTCTCCCATGATCTCGGGCTTGCGCGAGCGCGCCATCGCCGCATCGCCCCCGAGGAGGTTCTGGACGGCGGCGGTCGCGATGATCGTGCGGGGCCACAACGCGTTGGAGGCGATGCCGTCGCCTTCCAGTTCGGCGGCGAAACCGAGGGCGGCGAGCGTCATCCCGTATTTGGCCAGCATGTAGCCGACGCACGAACCGAGCCACTGCTTGGACAGGTTGAGCGGCGGCGAGAGCGTGAGCACGTGGGCGTGATCGGAGGCGCGCAAGTGGGGGATCGCGGTACGCGTGAGCAGAAACGTCCCGCGAACTTCGATCTGCTGCATGAGGTCGAACCGCTTGGCCGCCAGGTCGGTCGACGGTGAAAGATCGATCGCCGACGCGTTGTTGACGACGATGTCGATCCCACCGAACCGCTCGACGGTGGCGCCGACCGCGTTCTCGATCGACTGCTCGTCACGCACGTCGCCCACGATTGCCAGCCCGCTGCCGCCGGCCGCCTCGATCTCGGCGGTGGCCGTGTGGATCGTGCCCTCGAGCTTCGGGTGCGGCTCGGCGGTCTTGGCCAGGAGCGCCACGTTCGCGCCGTCGCGCGCGGCTCGCACGGCGATGGCCAGGCCGATCCCCCGGCTTCCGCCGGACATGAGAATCGTGCGCCCGCGCAGCGGGGCGCCGCCGTCTGCTTGCGATGTCGACACTTTGAGAACCCCTTTCCTGACCGCTGGTGGCCGCGAACCCTACGCGACCGGCCCGCGTCAGCGCCGGTGCCGGCGGCGCTTGCTCGCGCCCTGAGCGGCAAAGTGGACGGTCGCAGCGGCTCGGGGTCACGCGCCGCCATGCCCCGCGCGAGCAACGGTAGATATCGGCCACCGTGTGGTTGCCGTCGCCGTACTTGTCGATCACGTGCAGGCCCTTACCGGCGCCCAAGGTGAAGCCCTATCGTCCGTCATCAACCGCCCCGTAAAGCCCCACCGGCGAACATATCCGATTCGCCGCCGCGGGTGAAAAAAGTTACGACGGGCGGGCGTCGTTGACGTGCATGGCCGCCCAGCACCGTCGCCCCCCGTGACAGTGCTTCATCGCCGAGAGCTGTTTGTGCAGCAGCGCGAGGTCCGAGCGGGTGAGCCGCCCGGCGAGGTTGTGGAGCTCGAACGGATCGCGCCGGAGGTTGTAGAACTCGCGCTCTCCGTCCGCGTACTCGACGTACAGGAACCGGTCGGTCCGCATCGCCTCATAGGTCGTCGGATTGCCGCTCGTCGGTGGCTGGAAGTCCGGGTCGTCCAGCGGCTGGCGAGCGCCATGGTGCTCGACGAGCACCGCGTCGCGCCACTTCGGGGCGTGATGCCCATGCAGCAGCGGCATGAGGCTGTGGCCGTCGCTCGCCAGCGTCGTCCCGCCGATCGTCGTGAACGTCTTGGCCAGATCGACGTTCTCGGCCATCGCGCTCGTCGCGGTCCCGGGCGCGACGCCGGGCCCGTCGACCACGAGCGGAACGTGAATATCCGTGTCGAAGGCGGTCAGTTTGCCGGGCAACAGGCGGTACTCGCCCATGTGGAGGCCGTTGTCGGAGCTGAACACCAGGTACGTGTTATCGGCGATGCCGAGCCCGGACAGCGTTTGCTCGACCGTGGCGATCATCGCGTCCACGGCCTGGACGGACTGGGCGCGCCGGCGAAACGCCGAGTCGATCCCCCTCATCTGTGCGCGCGTGAGGCGATGGTGGCCGGCCAGCCAGTGCGGCGGGTGGGTCGGCAGCACGTTGAAACTGGGGGGCCGGGGCGCCCGGAGCCCCGGAAACCGGTGGGCATCGCGGGGCGCGGGCGTGTACGGAAAGTGCGGGGCGAACGTCGCGAGTTCGAGGAAGAACGGTTTCCCGGACCGCGAAGCCTGGTCGATGAAGTCGACTCCCCGGCGCGCGATCACGTCGGTCAGGTAGTCGGACGGCCGATGGCCGTAGCGGTGCAGGACTCCGTTCTCGTTCAACGTGTACTTGAACTCTGGATAGCCCCAACCCGCTACCGCCCAGTCCGACCACCCAGGCGGCACGTATGTCCCGGGGACGTCCGAGGTGGAGCCGTCGGAGCCGTGCCCCGGAGCCTGCAGGTAGCCGTTGAGGAACTTGCCCATCATCGCGGTCTCGTACCCGGACCGTTGCAGCGCGAGGGCAAACGTCCGCCGATCCTCGCCCCGGGCGTAGAAGGCGTGAAAACCGCCATCGGCGCCGAAGTTGCTGAAGATGCCCGTGTCGTGGGGGAAGTCGCCGGTGAAGATCGACGCTCTCGACGGGCAGCACAGCGAGTCGGAGACGAAATAGTTCTTGAACGTGAGCCCGTCGCGTTCCATCGCCAGGACGTGCGGCATATAGCGCACCAGATCGAGCGACAGGTCGTCGGTGAGCACGAACACGATGTTCGGTCGCCCGGGATGGGCGGGCGGACGGGTTGGGATCGAACCGGTGGCGGTGGGGATCGAGTGAGCGGTGCCGGGCTGCGGGCCGGTTGCCACCGACCACGCGACGACGGCGCCGGCCACGCACGCGATCGCGAGCGCCCCGACCAGCGCAAGCAACCGCCGGCTCCTCGGGACCCCGCGCCTCACGTGCCGCCCACCAGCATGGCGACAGCAGGCATCGGGTCCTGACAATAGCCAGTCCGAGCCGCGAAGACGGCGGTATCGCGTCAGGCGGGGGTGACGCCGCGCAGCCTGGCCACGGCAGCGTCGTAGCCGGCCACCGCCGCGCGCGTGTTGCCGGCCGCGACCTCGACCGGCAGGCGGTTGCTGATGGCCTCCTTGAGCGCGGCCAGCGAGACGATGCCGGTCATCGCGATGAGGCCGCCGAGCAGCGCGACGTTCGCGCGCGCGCCACCCGCGGCGTCGCGCGAGATCGTCGTCGCGGCGATGCTCTGGACGTGTGCTCGCCCGCGTCGGGCGGTCATCTCGTCCAGGCCGAGCTCGGACGGGCTGCGGCTCGAATCGATTAGCACGTAAGCCTCCTCGCGCAGGCCGGTGAACAGGTCGAAGTGGCGGAGCAGGGTCGGGTCCTGAATCACGATCGCGTCCGGCGTCCGCACCGGTTCGCGGCCGTGAAGCGCATCCTCGTCGATCCGGCAGCCGGCCACCACCGGTGTGCCCCGGCGGGTGGACGCGGCGTCGCCCGGGATGGCCCCGGCGTGGTACCCGTCAAGGCACGCCGCCAGCGAAAGCAGGTGGGCGGCGGTGCGGACGCCCTGGCCGCCGCGGCCGTGGATGCGGACTTCGAACATGCCGGTGACCCTAGGTGGAGAACGGCACCGCGCCATCCGGGCATTAACCGTGGGCGGTCCGTAGATACCCGCGGAACGCGGGTTCATCCGGATCGGGTGATGACCCCCCGGCGGCGATGGCAGAGCATCTCGGCCGACCCCTGAAAGGAGACCGCAGATGTCAGCTCCATCCGGCGACACGCCGATTCTCGATCTGATTGCGAAGATGACCCAGGATTCGATCGAGGCGACCAGCCTCGATGATGAGTCGCTGATGCTCGTCCGGATCGCGGCGCTGGTCGCCGTCGACGCTCCGCCGGCGTCCTACATGCTGAACCTGGGCGCCGCCGGCGAGACCGGCGTCGACTCCGATCAGGTCGCGGGCGTATTGGCCGCGGTGGCTCCGATCGTCGGAACGTCGCGCGTCGTGTCAGCGGCCGGCAAGATGGTCAGGGCGCTCGACCTCAAGTTGGAAATCGCGGACCTCGCGTCCGACGACGACGACTAGCCGGCCACGGCCACTCGCCAGGCGCGGCGGCCAACAAATCACGCCGGCGCGGTCTCGACGTCGTCCCGGTAGAGCTGGTAGGCGTCCGTGTACTCCATCACGCGCGCCACGTCGGCGACCCACGCTTCGCTGTAGCCCGCGCGGCGCAGCAGGTGAAAGCCCATCTCCATCCCGGAGGTGATGCCACCGGCGGTGATGATGCGCCCGGTGTCGACCACGCGTGCGCGGCTGATCCGGCAGGTCGGCGCGATCTCGGCCAGGCGATCGATCGGCACCTTGCCCGCGCCTCCGGATTCGACTCTGTCGGGCTCCTTGCGGTTGGTGGCGGCCAGCCCGTCGAGCAGGCCCATGCGGCCGTAGACCCATGAACCGGTGCACACGCTGGTCAGCAGACACGAGGTGGGCAGCGAGCCCACGAACTCGTGAAGGCGGCTGTTGTGGATCTCCTGGCGCGTCCCGAAGCCACCGGGGATCAGGAAGGCGTGTATCGCGGGCCGGTCGTCGAAGCTGTAGTTGGGCAGCACGGTGAACCCGGCTTGCGCCTGGACCGGCCGCATCGCGTCGGCGATCAGGAATGCGTCGAGCTCGGGGTCGAATCGCCGCGCGACGGAGAACACGCCGTACGGCGCCGCGAAATCGACGATCTCGGCGTCCTTGAAGACATAGATCCCGAGCCGGAATCCGGAAATGGCCATGGTTCTCCTTCTGTCTGGGGAGTGAAGTCTGCTCTCGCCGCGGCCGCGATGCCCCATCCAAGCGCGACCCCCGATGATGCCCCCCAGGATCCCAGCGCCACGATCCGCTTGCGCACGTCCGGCGCCGAGCCGCCACGGACCGCGCTCAGAACGTGAGCCGCCGGCTCCGGAAGCTCGCCGCGCTCAGCGCAGCGCAGATATGCGAGTCCCAACGGCGAGCAGCGCGCCCGAGCCAGTTCCGACAGGGCCGGGCCGCTCAGAGTCCCCCGGTGGAAGGCGAATCGCCCGCCGGCGTAGCCGGCCAGCACGTCGTCGCCGGCCGGTGTCAACCCCTCGCCCAGGCCGGCCAGACAGTTGACCCCCGTGAGAAGGTCACTGCGGGCGAGCGCCTCGATCCCGCGGTGCAGCGACCGGGGAGGCGCCGGCAGAACGGCCAGAGCCTCACCCGCTGTCGGCCCGAGCGGGCCAACCGCGATAAACGCGTGCCGCTGGCGCATCCGTCCCATCGAGATCACCTGAGCTCCGAGCACGAATCGCTCTCGACCGACCAGTACCGGCGCTCCGGGTTGCACACCACGCGGATCGAGGCCGCGCACGGCCACCGACAGTGGCCCAAACGGGGCGCCCGGCTCACTCAGTCCGACCCACTCGAGCCCCAACCTGAGATACGCCCCTCGGCGCAACACGAGCTCGACCGATCCGCGGCGACCCGCGAGGAGCGCTCGCCGCGCACCCGGCCCACAAAACAGCGCGCGGCCCTCGCTCACGTCTCGGCCTCCCGATCGAGCTCGGCCGCGAGGGCCAGCACCGCGTCGAGGAACGGCCGCACGGGCTGGTGCGCCACGCCGGCCCCGATCTGCCCCGCGCCGCTCGCGGCGTGGAGTACGCCGGTGGTGATCTGGGGCGTGATCCCCAGCTCCGCGGCGAGCCGGGCATCGATCCCGGTCGGGGTGCCGGCGAAGTCCATGGCCGGGATCGTGAACCGCCGTGAGCGGGCGACGGTGATCTGCGCCATCTGCTCGGTGCGGGCGATCGCGTCGGCCGCCCCGCCGCCGAAGAAAGCCGCCACGGCGGGCGCCGCGGCGACCGCCATGCCGCCCAGCCCGATGCACTCGATCACGGCCGAGTCGCCGATGTCGGGCGCGGCGTCGGCCTCGGTGTAGCCGTCGCGCAGGAGCGCATCCTGCACGGGCGCGGCGGGCGCCGAGAACCAGCGCCCCGGGAGCCCGGCGAGCTGGAGCGCCATGTCGGTGCCGTTGCGCGTGATCAGGCTCACCACGCTCGATCCCCGCACGCCGGTGGCGGCCAGCGAGGCGCACTTGGCGGCCGCCATCGTCAAGGTGAGGAAGAAGTGGTGGTTGCCGGCCACGAACCGCGCCGCCCGCTCGGCCCCAGGCTGGCCGCCCAGAGCGGCGAAACCACCCACGAAGTTGCGGATCAGGAGGTTGCCGGTGGCCTGACTGCGCATGTGCAGCTCGTCGCCCATCTGCAGACCCTGGGCGGCGAGCGAGAAGATCTCGATCGGCCCCTCGCGCTCGAGCAGCGCGGCCATCAGCGGGCCGAGGTCGTCGCGGAAGAAGCGCAACCGTTCGATCGACTCGTCGTCGCCCACGCCGAACCACAGCGTCCGCCCGGGACCCTCGTTGAAGGTGGAGTACGCCCGCGTGCCGCTCCCCGCGTCTTCGACCACCCACACCGGCATCGACGGTGAGCAGACGCCGGTCATCGGGCCGACGTGACCGTGCTCGTTGCCTGGCGCCAACATCACCTCGCCGCTCGCCAACAGCGCCTCCGCCGACGCCCGATCGCCCGCCCACCCCTCGAACCGGCACGCCGCGACCAGCGCCCGGCGCTGAGGGTCGCAGACCCGATCCCAATCGATCGCCGTGCCCGCGTGCAGCAACACCCGCCCGGCGAGCACCGGAATGACCTCGCGGGCGGGAGCGACGGTCACCGCCCGAGGGGTCGCCGCCTCGATCCGCTCGACCGCTTCCCGGTTGGCCTCGTCCAACAGCCCACCGTGGACCCCCCAAAGACGCTCGAGGGCACGGATCGCGTCGCGATCGCCGCCGGCGGGCGGGCGCCAGTCGACGTCGAGCACAGGCGCTCCCTGCTGCCTGATCGCCTCGGCGAACGTCGCCAGGCCGACGTTCACCGCTGCCACCCGCTCTAACACCTCACCGCGCATCCAGACCTCCGTCTGCTATCTCACCGGCCTGCCGATGATCGATCTCGAGCAACTGACGGCCACGCTGCGCGCCTCGGCGACGGTCAACGCCAAGCGCGAGCTCGCGCTCTTGCGCCGAATCGGCGCCGCGCTCGACGGCGACGACGCCGCCGCCATCGCGCACGGCGACGAATATCTGCTCTTGTGCGGCGAGGCGATCCTGCCCGGGTTCGTCCGCGCCAACCCCCACGCGGCCGGCGCCGCTGCGGTGATCACCAACGTCTCCGACATCCGCGCCATGGGCGGACGCCCGATCGGCTTGGTGGACATGCTGGTGAGCCCGGATCGAGCGCACGCGGAGGCCGTGCTCGACGGGATCGCCTGGGCGGCCGGGCTGCTCGGCGTCGAGGTGGTCGGTGGCCACCTGACGCTCGGGCACGACGCGGCGCTGTCGGCCTCGTGCACCGGAGTCGCGCGACGGCCGTTGCTGGGGCGCAACGCGCGGCCGGGGGACACCCTGCTGGCGGCGTTCAGCCTCGAAGGCCGGTACACCGAGGGCACGCCGTTCTTCAGCTCGTTGCGAGACCGCCCGCCCGAGAAACTGCAAACCGACGGCGAGGCGCTCGTCGAAGGCGCCGAGTCCGGCGCCGTCCACGCCGCGCGCGACGTCTCGATGCCGGGTGTGCCCGGCTCCTTGCTCCAGCTGCTGGAGACGGCCGGCTGCGGAGCGACGCTCGAGCTCGAACGGCTTCCGCGCCCGCCGTCGGTGCCGCTCGAGCGGTGGCTCGGGACCTTTCCCAGCTTCGGCTTCCTCCTCGTCGCGCCTCCCGGAGCCGCCGCCGACGCAGCGGAGCCGTTTCTGCGCCGGGGGCTGGCCTGCGCGACATGCGGACGACTCGACGACACGGGGGTGCTAAGGCTCGCCACGAACGGCGAACAAGCTGTGTTCTGGGACCTCGAGCGCGAGCCGTTCACGCATCTCGGCCCAGGCCGATCGACATGAGCTGATGATCGACCCCGTGAAATGGACCCCGCCCCCCCGGCCCCCCTTCGCGCTTCCAGCCGAGATACTCGAAGAAGCGAACGTTGGGCAGTTGCACGTGGGCGATCATCCGCTGCCCGCCGAGCCACCCGGCGGTCGACACGGCAAACCGGACCAGCGCGGCGCCGAGGTGGTAGGTCCGTAGCTCCGGCAGCACGGCGAGCCGGTCGCCCTTCCACTCCACGCCGTCCCGATCCCGCGGATACAGGCGGACCGCCCCGCACGGGTGCTCGCCGAGCAGACCCAGGGCATGGAGCGTCTCGGGCCGATCGTCGTGCTGGTCGCGATCGTCGCCGGCGAACATCCCCTGCTCGACGACGAACACCGCCCGTCGGAGCTCGAAGTGCGCCCCGAGCTCGTCCTCGCCGCGGGCCAGGCGGCACGAGATCGCGCCCGCGGTGATCTCAGGTGCTGCCGTGGATCGCGAGCTCACCTCGGGCACGCGCCTCCTCTCGTTTGAACAGTCGCTCCCAGGCCGACAGGCCCGAACACGCCTGGCAGCGCGCGCAGCCCGCCTTCGCCTCGACGTGATCGAGTCCCGACTCGGCCAGCATCGCCGACACCGACCGGTAGATCGAGGCGACGTACTCGGCGTCGGGCGCCGGGTTGTCGGCCATCAGCGTCCCCGGGACGGGCCGCAACGGGACCACGAACGGGTACACCCCGAGCCCGATGGCCCGCGCGCATCCCTGCTCGATCAGCTCGGGGCGCTCGCCCATGCCGAGGATCACGTAGGTCGTCACGCGGCCGCGCCCGAACAGCTCGACGGCCCGCTCCCAGCAGCGGAAATAGCCCTCCACGCCGCACTTGGCCTTGCCGGCCGCCACGCGGCCCAGCACGTCCGGATCGAACGTCTCGATGTGAATGCCGACCGCGTCGACGCCGGCGTCGCGGACCTGCTCGAGCACCCTCAGATCGTCGGGCGGTTCGAACTGCACCTGGATCGGCAGCCCCGAGGCGTCCTTGATCGCCGCCGCGCAGCGGCTGATGTACAGCGCGCCGCGGTCGCGCCGGTTGATCGAGCCGGTGGTGAGCGTCACGTCGACCGCACCGTCGTAGTCGCGCGCCGCCGTACACACCTCCGCGAGCTGGGCGGGCGTCTTGACCGGGATCGTCTGCTCGCCGCGGGTGAGCTCGATACCGCAGAACCCGCACTGCTCCTCGGTGCCCCAGTAGATGCATTTCTGCACCACCGTGGAGGCGATCGAATCGAGGTGCAGCAGCGCGATCTTCCAGTACGGCACACCGTCGGCCGTCTCCATGTCGTAGATCCGCGGCCGGCGCGGCAACTTCACCGGGCCGATCTCATCCTCGCCGCGGTAGAGAACGGCGCCAAGGTCGGTCACGTGGACCGTATACGGCGAGCGCTCGACGAACGACGCCTGCCACGGAACGGTCAGCGGGAGTCCGCGGACCCACATGAACAGCGCATCGGAGGGGCCGGCGCCGCCGCGCCGACCCCAGCCGCTCCGGCCGCGGGCGCTCCCGCCGGCGGCGTCGTCGCGCTCGTCCTGCACGTGGACGCCGAGCGACTGGAGCTCGACCAGCAGCCGGCGCTCGTCGAGGTCGGGAACTCTGATCGCGTGCTCAGCCACGGCCCTCGAACAGCGCCTCGTAGTTCTGCCAGAACACCCGGTCCTTCAGCTCCTGGGAGATTCCGCGGATGCCGTTGATCTTCCAGTACTCGCTGTCGAAATCCGACCAGGGCTCGTCGGAGCCGAAGAACACGCGGTCGCCGCCGACGCCGGTCCGCTCGACCTCGGTCAGCAGCCACCGCGCCCCGAACCCGACCGCCCACGAGGTGTCGGTATACACCTTGTAACCGTCCTGCACCCATTGCAAGAACTTGGGCACGAGCTTGATGTGACCTGACACTCCACCCCCGAAGTGCACCAGGTAGATCTTGCACCGTTTGCCGTACCTCTCCACCAAGGGAATGAAATTGTTGATGTCGGAGTTACCGCCGGGACTGGTGTGAAAGTGAAAAATCAGATCGTGCTTCTCGCAGGCGTCGAAGCACTCATCGGCAACGGCCTGAGTTTCCTCGTCCCAGCTGCCCGGGTCCGGGTTACCGCCGAGCAGGAACGTCGTCTTCAGCGCCACCACGCGAGACTCGCCGGCCAGCTTCAGCGCCTTGCGGGTCAGCTCGGCGTTCCGCGGCAGGAAGGAGACCCAGATCGCGGCCAGCACCCGTTCGTTAGTGGTGGCCGCGTCCATCACGACGTCGTTGAGATCGAACGAGATCTCGTGCAGGGGAACCCCGTAATTCGACATCGTCAGCGCGCGCTCGATCTTGAACTCGTCCATGTGGTTCTTGACGAACTCCGCGGTGTTCCGGTAGTCGTAGACGGTCGGTTTGACCGGGTGCTCGAGGTCGTAAAACTTCCACGGCGGGATCTCTCCGATGTGACAGTGCGCATCGATGATCTTCTTGGGATGGGTCGTCATCTTCAATCCTTTCCGAAGGTCTCGCGGGCCGCCGCGATCCGCGCCTGCCACTCGTCGTGGCGCGAGAACTCCTTGGCCGCCATCAGCGGCGGCTTATCGAGCAGCCAGGCGCCGTCACGGGGATCCAGCTGGACGACCTCGAGCTCGTAGGTGGCCGATCCAGTGGGATCGGTCTTGGCCGAGGCGTGGATCGCGCGGCCCGAGCGGACGTGCATCTCAAGCAAATGCGAGCCAAACGGCGTGACGTCCTCGAACAGGACCACCCACGGCGCGCCCGTCCGCCGAGCCCGCTCGAGGCGCTCGCGGGCGATCTCCTTCGCGTGCTCGCGCATCACCTCGCGATGACGCTGGCAGAACGCCGCGTCGCGTACCGCCTCGGCGTCCATCAGCGCGCCCATCGAGGGCGAGAGGCGCGCGAGCGCCTCCGCCCCCAATCCGCGCTGCTCGTACCACGTCCGCACCAGCTCGTCCTGGCTCTGCACGTTGCGCAGGTCGTCGAGGATCGCCCGCACGACGCGGATGTACTGCTCGTAGAGGACCGCGTTGACCATCACCGACGGGTAGACGACGGCTTCGGCGCGGCGCCAGGCGCTGACGGCGGCGTCGCGGTCCAGCACTGCGCCGGCGGTGCTCACACCGTCCAGGTGTTGAGCTGGAATGCGCCGGCCCGCCACGCGGTGAGTGCTGCGTCGAGCACGTCGAGCGGATGGAACGGCTTGACGCCGTCCATCAGCAGGTCCTCGGGGAACCCGTACAGCGCGCCCGAGGCAAACCGACACGCGTACACCTTGCCGCCTTCGTCGAGGAAGGTCCGGATCTGGTTGTTGATCGCCATGTGGCCGGGGAACGCCTCGTCGCCGACCTTGGGGAATCCGCGAGTCCCCGAGGCCATCAGCACCCCGGGGCCGTAGAGCACGAGCGACGTGTCGAACCCCTTGCGCTGCACGCGCGTCGTCGTCAGCAGGTTGACCAATCCGACCGATCCCTCATAGGGGACGGTGTGCATGAACGTGAACGCCTTTTCGCCGGGATTGGCCTTGATGTCCTCGAACACCTTCTCCGAGGTATCGAAAAGCTCGGTTCCCGCTTGCTTCGACTCCGCGAGAGTGCTGTTGACAGCCACCTTTTTCCTCCTTGGAGAAGACGTGAAGCGGCGGACCGCAAGCACGGTCGCCGCGTATCGGATCGTAGACAGGTATTCATAGCGCGACCGCTGACTTCGGTCAAGGCGACGGCAAAAATGCCGAAAGTGCGGGTATCCAGCCTTACCTGCGGCCTTGTGGGGGCGTGTACTATGGTGAACGCCACCGACCAGAGACGTGGAGGAGCGTTGCCATGAGCCCACGGACGGCGACCGCACAAAAGACGTCCCTGAGCGCCCCGGAGGGAAAGCCGCCGCTGCGCGAGATCGAGCGCACCGTGTCGGAGATCGGCGCCAAGGTCTCCAAGGCCCGCGCCGAACGGGGATGGTCGCTGGCGCAGCTGGCCGAGCGGTCCGGCCTGTCGACCGCCGCCGTGCACAAGATCGAGAAGAGCGGCATGACGCCGACCATCGCGAGCCTGATGAAGGTCGCCGCCGCGCTCGGCAAGAGCGTCGGCTACTTCGTCGAGGAGGTCGAGGCGACCCGTCCGGTGACCGTGGTCCGCGCCGACGAGCGCTCCCGGCTCTACACCTCCAAGCAGGGGCTCGAGCTGCAGAACATCTCCGGTCGCTACGGACCGTTCTGGGTCGCGGGCGCCGAGGCCCACCTGGAGCCGTTGGCCGACAGCGGCCCCCAGCCGATGAGCCATCCCGGCGAGGAGCTGGTGCTCGTGCTCGATGGCCGGATGACGTTCACGATCGACGGCGAGCCGTTCCTGCTCGACGCCGGCGATTCGATCCACTTCCGCACCGTCCGTCCCCACTCGTGGGCCAACCCCGACGATCGACCGGCGCGGGCGATCTGGCTCGCGATCCGCGGCTCGTAGCGTCTTGGGTGAGGTGCGGTGAGGATCGTCGTCGCCATCGGGGGTAACGCGATCATCGCCGAGCACGAGGCCGGCAGCTGGGCCGAGCAGCGCACCAACGCGGCCGCCGTCGCGCGGGAGCTGGCCGAGCTCAAGGCCCTCGGACACGAGCTCGTGTTGACGCATGGCAACGGACCGCAGGTGGGCGCGCTGCACCTGCAGCAGTCGCGCGGAGCGGACGAGGTACCGCAGCTGCCGTTCGACGCGCTGGTCGCGATGACCCAGGGTCAGTTGGGTTACCTGCTCCAGATGGCGATCGAGGAGGTCGACCCGCGGCTGCGCACGGCGACCGTCCTCACCCGGGTTCGCGTCGAGCCCGACGACCCGTCCTTTGCCGAGCCGACTAAGCCGATCGGCCGCTTCTTCAGCGACGAGCGCTCCGCCCGCTCCGCCGCCGGAGACGGTCTCGGCGTGGCCCCGGACGCCGGTCGCGGCTGGCGGACCGTCGTCCCCAGTCCCCGGCCTCAGGAGATCATCGAGTTCGAGCACATCCGGGCCCTGGTCGAGTGCGGGGTGCTGGTGCTGGCCGCTGGCGGGGGCGGGATCCCCGTCGTGCGGTCGGGCGGGCGGTTCGCCGGGGCGGAGGCCGTGATCGACAAGGACCGCGCCTCGGTCGTGCTCGCCCTATCCGTCGGGGCGGAGCTGCTCGTGATGCTCACCGCGGTCGAGCGGATCGCGCTCGACTTCGGCACCCGCTGGCAGCGGGACATGGCCACGCTCACCGTTTCGGACGCCGAGCGGCTGCTGGCCGGGGGCGAGTTTCCCCCCGGCAGCATGGGCCCCAAGGTCGAATCGGCGGCGCGATTCGTCCGCGGGGGCGGCTCCGCGGCGATCGTGACGTGCGCTTCGCGACTGACTGACGCGGTCAGGGGGTTGGCGGGCACCCGGATCGTGCCCGACGACGAGGGTCCGTCAGCGACGGCTTGGATCGGTCCAGCCACGATCGCCGCGTGACCTGGCACGTCCGCGTCATCCCGAACCGTTACGCCGACAGCGTTCGGCTGATGAGCATCGCCCGTTCCGTCCGCGCCCGCGACGGCGTGGCGCGCTGCGAGGTGGGGATGGGAACGCCGGCCAACCTCGAGCTACTGGCCGGACTCGGGGCGGTCGTGGACGCGGCGCCGGGCGACCTGGTGATCGCGGTCAACGGCCACGACGCCGCCACCGACGCCGCGCTGGCCCACGCCGAGCGGGAGCTGTCGGCGCCCGAGCACGAAGCGGGACCGGCGTCCGCACGCAGCGGTCGCGCTCGCTGGCGCTGGCCGCGCGCGAGCTCGACGGCGCCAACGTGGCGTTGATCTCGGTGCCCGGTGAGTACGCCGCGCTCGAGGCTCATCGCGCCCTGTCGGCCGGAATGCACGTATTCCTGTTCTCCGACCACGTGTCGGTCCAGGACGAGCTCGAGCTCAAGCGCCGCGGCGCCGAACTCGGCCTGCTGGTGATGGGACCGGAGTGCGGGACCGCGATGCTCGGCGGAGTCGGGCTCGGCTTCGCCAACGTGGTCGCCCCGGGGCCGGTCGGAATCGTCGCCGCGGCGGGCACCGGCGCCCAGGAGAGCGCGTGCCTGCTCGACGCCGCCGGCGTCGGGGTGTCGCAGATCATCGGGGTCGGCGGACGCGATCTGTCGCCCCGGATCGGTGCCCTGATGTTCCGCCGGGGCATGGAGCTGCTGGCGGCGGACGCCGAGACCGAGACGCTGCTGCTGGTGTGCAAGTCGCCCACGCCCGGCGGCGTCCGCGCTCTCTCGGGCTCCCTGCCGGCCGACAAGCGCGTGGTGGCCGCGTTCGTCGGCTGGGATGGGGCGGAGGCACCGTTCGAGGTCCATCCGACGCTCGAAGCGGGCGCGCTCGCCGCCGCCGGCGTACGCCCTCCCGACTGTTCGGCGCTCGAACGCGAGGTCGATGGCCGTCGCGGCGATGGGGCTGAGCGCCGCCTGCTGGGCCTCTATTCCGGCGGCTCGCTGGCCCACGAAGCGGCCACGCTGCTCGAGCCCGAGCTCGGGCCGCTGGCCGGGAACGTGGGCCACGGACCCGCCGACGCGGACGGGGTCCACGCGCTGTTCGACCTCGGCGAAGCGGAGTACACGCAGGGCCGTCCGCATCCGATGGTCGACCTCGAGGTCCGCACCCAGATGCTCGAGCGGGCGGCCGCGGATTCCCGGATTGGGTGCATCCTGCTCGACGTCGTGCTCGGCTACGCCGGCCACCCGGATCCCGCCGGCGGGCTGGCCGACGCGATCGCCCGGGCGAGCGAGGAGGCGCTCGTGATCGCGCACGTGTGCGGAACGCCCGATGACCCTCAGGACTCGCGCCGGCAGGAGGACACGCTGCGCGGCGCCGGCGCGATCGTGGCTCCCTCGAACGCCGCCGCCGCCCGCCTCGCCCTGCGAGCTCTGTGATGAGACCCCTGCGGATCGCGATGCTGACCTACTCGCTGCGACCGCGGGGCGGCGTCGTCCACGCGCTCGAGATCGCCGGGGCGCTGGCCCGCCGCGGCCACGAAGTCGAGCTCGTCTCGCTCGGCCAGGCCGGCGAGGAGTTCTTTCGCCCCCCGCCGGTGCCGGCCCGGATCGTTCGCTTCGCGCCGATCGACGCGCCGTTCGACGCGCGGATCGCGGCGATGCTGGCGGCCTACCGGGACGGCCTCGCCGAGCCGCTCGGCGAGGGCTACTTCGACCTGATCCACTCGCAGGACTGCCTGTCGGCCAACGCGGCGCTCGAGCTGCGCGACCTCGGCGTCGCGCTCCCGCCGGTGATCCGCACCGTCCATCACGTCGACGACTTCCGCTCGCCGTCGCTGATCGAGTGTCAGAACCGCTCGATTCTCGGGCCCGACGCGCTGCTGTGCGTATCCGAGCCGTGGGTCGAGCGGCTCCAGCGCGAGTACGGCGTCGACGCGATGCTCGTTCGCAACGGCGTCGACACCGACCGCTACCGCCCGCCGCGAGCTTCCGGAGAGCGGGCCGACGCCCGCCGCGGGTTCGGGTTCGGCGGTCGCTTCACGGTGCTGACGGTCGGCGGGATCGAGCCCCGCAAGGGCTCGATCACGCTGCTCGAGGGGTTCGCGGAGCTCCGCCGGCTCGCGCCCGAGCTCGATCCGCTGCTCGTGCTGGCCGGGGGGGCAACCCTGTTCGACTACCGGCCCGAGGTCGAGCGCTTCCGCGAGCGGCTGGCCGAGCTCGGCCTGGAGGACCACGTCCTGGCGCTCGGCAGCCTGCCCGACGGTTTGATCGAGCGCCTCTACCGCGCGGCCGACGTGTTCGCCTTCCCGTCGACCAAGGAGGGCTTCGGGCTGGCCGCGCTCGAGGCGTTGGCCTCGGGACTGCCGGTCGTGGCGAGCGACCTCGACGCCTTCCGAACCTTCCTCGACGACGGCCGTAATGCACGGCTGGTCCCGGTCGGCGATAGCCGTGCCCTGGGCGCGTCGCTGGCCCGTCTGGGCGGTGATGGGGCCGCGCGCGAGGCGCTCAGCACCGCCGGGTTGGCCGTGGCGGCCGGATACACCTGGGAGCGGGCGGCGGTCGCCCACGAACACGCCTACGACCACTTGCTGGCCTTGCTCGAGCCGGTGCGGGCGCGCCATGGCTGAAGGGCTCGAGGTCAGCGCGACCTGGGTGGACGGCTATCAGGTCAAGGTGCAGGCTCGCGGCCACGAGCTCGCGGTCGACGAACCGGAGTGGATCGGTGGCGAGGACGCGGGGATGATGCCGACCGAACTGCTGTGTGCCTCGATCGCCAGCTGCTTCAGCCTCGCCCTGGCGTTCGCGGCGCGCAAGCGTGGACGCGAGCTGCCGGGCCTGCGGGTGACCGTGCGAACCGAGCGCGTGGGGCGGGAGCTGCGCTACGACACGTTCGAGATCGAGGCCCAGGCCGATGTTCCCGACGAGGAGCTGGCGCCCCTCATCGAACCCGCGCGGCGGTTCTGCTGGGTCTCCAACACCCTTGCCGAGGGGGTCAAGCTCAAGTATGGTTACACTTCGGTAGACGCGCGTCCACGAAGGTAGATGAATGCTCCAGAACCGTTCAGAGCTCGAGCAGGTGCTTCGCGGCCGACTCGGCGCCGCGTTCGCGCGGCACGCCTACGGGATGCGCCAGTGGGTCGACCTGCTGGCTGTCCGCATCCCCCGTCTCACTGATCCCGAGCTGACCGAGCTGGTCGCGTCGTTCGTGCACCAGAACGCGCGCCACATGGTGCTGTTCCGCGACCGCGCGCTCCGCCACGGCGTCGACCCCGACCGTTACGTCTGCCCGCCCGAGGGCCTCGTCATCTATGAGCGGATGGCCGAGCTGGGGTCGGAAGAGCTGCTCGCCTACGCCCGTGGGTCGCTCGAGCACTTCGCCGATCTGCTGGCCGTGTACGCGGAGGTGGCCGAGCTCGAAGGCGACGCCGAGGTGATCGCCGTGGTCCGCGCCGACAACGACCGGGCGATCGCCGCCCTGCACGAGCTCGTGCGCCGCCCGAGCGCCGCCGCCGATACCGCGCACGAGCTCTATCGCCTGCGCGAGCTCGCCGAGGCGCCCCTGTATGGCAACGGGCGCTGACACCGTCGACGGCCCGTCATTCGCCGACCTTGAGCGAGAGCTGCCGCCGCTGTCGGCGGCCGCATGGCGGTTCCGCGCGCTGAGCACCGCCTCACGTGCGGGGGCGTTGGTCAGCGAGGGCCTGCGGGTCGGCTATTCCCACGGCTTCGACTCGGGTCCGTTCATGGCCCACGTCTACGCCAACCAGGCCCAGGGACGGACGCCGCTGGGTCGGCGGATCGACCGCAAGCTGCTCGATCGCCGCACCTGCCAGGCGTTCCGCGAGATCCGCGGGCTGGCTCGGGAGGCGATCGCCGAGGCCGTCGCGACGAGCTCCGTCGAGGCGCCGGTGATCGCCGATCTGGCCGCGGGGCCGGCACCGTACCTGTTCGAGGTCCTGGCCGCCGAGGACCGTGTGCGGGCGATCGTGGCCGATATCGACCCGGCCGCGCTCGACCAGGCCCGGAGCTCCGCTCGGCGGCTGGGGGTGGCCGAGCGCGTCGCTTTCGTCCAGGCGAGTGCGTTCGACCGGCGGTCTCTCACGGCGCTGGATCCGCGGCCCGACGTGGTCGTCGAGCTCGGCCTGTACGGCATCTACCACGACGACCGGTTGATCGAGCAGCACTTCCGGGACCTCGCCGAGACCGTGGCTCCCGAGCAGATCGTGTTCAACGTGCAGACCCAGAACCCCGAGATCGAGCACATCGCGCGAGTGTGGCGCGACCATCGTGGCCACCGCTGCGTGTGGCGCCTGCGCCCAGTCGAGTCGATCCTGCAGTGGGCCGCCGCGGCCGGCTACGAGCCGGCGGCGATCCGCAGCGACAGCTTTGGCATCTACCGCGTCGGGCGTTTGCGGCGGGTCCCAGCGTGAGCGTCCTGACCTGGACCTCGGCTCCGCCGGCCGCCGGCGTTCCCACCAGCGAGCGACTCGCCCGCGTGCGGACGAGCCACCACGGGATGTGGAACTACGTCACCTACCGCGATGCGATCGGTCTGATCGGCCTCGACGCAGCGGACATCTACCCGGACGGCGCCACCCGCCTCGACCCCGCACAGTGGGCCGACCTCGGGTGGTTGACGTGTTTCTGCGGTCCCCCGGCCTCGGCGGTCGAGGCGATGCGCCGGGCGGTCAGCGCCGAAGCGCTGAACCAGTACACGCCCGATCTGATCGAGCCGCTGCGCGACGCCGCCGCCGGGGTGCTCGGCTGTCAGCGCGGGCCGCGTTTCGAGGTCGTCGGCGCCGAGGGTGCGCAGGCGGCGCTCGCCCTAGCGCTGATGGCGAGCGTCGATCCGGGCGACGAGGTGATCGTCTCCGATCCCGGCTACTTCCATATCCCGTCCGCGATCCTGGCCGCCGGCGGGGTGCCGGTCGCCGTCCCGATCGGGGCGTCGACCGGGTTCCGTCTCGACCCCCACGACGTGGGCGTCGCGATCACCCCACGCACGCGCGCGATCTGCATCGTCGACCCCGTTAACCCCTACGGCGCGGCGCAGACCCTCGACGAGCTGGCGGCGTTCGCCGAGCTGGCCGAGCGTCACGGATTGCTGCTGCTCCACGACGTCACCCACGCCCCGCTGGCGCTGGAGGGCCAGGACGAATTCCGCAGCTTGCCGGCGCTCGGGCTGACCGATAACGCGGTCGCCGCGCTGTCGGTTTCCCACTGCTATGGGATGGCCGGGGCGCGCATTGGGTTCCTGGGCGGGGCGCCCGCGTTCGTGCGCGGCTGCCTACAGCTGAAGGCCGCGCTCACGCGGCTCAACACGAACCTGATCTCCCAGCACGGGGCACTCGCCGCGCTCACCGACCCGGATTACCTGCGTGGCGCCCAGACCAGGATCAGCGAGAATTTGGTCCACCTGGAGCGGACCTTGGAAGCCGTCGAGGGTGTGCGGCTCGTCGTCCGCCCGGAGCGCGGCTTGGCCTGTGCGCTCGACGTCGGCGCGAGCGGCGCCAGCGCCCAGGAGGTGATGGTCGCCCTGTTCGCACGTCGCGTCGCCGTCTACCCGGGCGACGGCCTGGGCGAGACCGCCGCCGCCAACACGATCCGCCTCAACCTTTCGCGGCCCGACGCCTGGGCGATGGACCATCTCCGACAGGTGCTGGCCGAGGCGGTCGCGGAGGCCGCCTCGGGGCGCTGGCGCGAGCCCGTGATCTCGCTGCTCGAGAGCAAGGGCACCGAGCGGGCCGCGCGACTGGTGGATTTCATCCGGAGCCTCCGATGACGATCTCCGCGCTCCTGTCGCGGTACGGCTCGCCGCTGTGGCTGGCCGACCTGGAGCGGTTTGGATGCAACCTCCGGAGCTTCGAGCAGGCGTGGCGCAGCCACTGGCCCGAGGTGAGGCTCGCCTACTCGTACAAGACCAATCGTCTGCTCGCGTTTCTCCACGCGGCCGAGCAGGCAGGCGCCGGCGCGGAGGTGGTGTGCGAGGCCGAGTACCTGCTCGCCGCCGCCGTCGTCGAGGCCGATCCGGCGCGGATCGTCGTCGACGGACCGGCGAAGCCGGACTCGCTGCTCGCGCGCGCGGCTGCCGGGGGCGCGCTCGTGCTCGCCGACTCGATCCCAGAGCTCGACCGTGCCGCCGCGCATGGCGTCCAGCGGCTCGGCCTGCGCGTGGCGCTCGACAGCTTCACCGGAGCGCCGACCCGGTTCGGGATCCCGCCGGCTGAGATCCCCGCCGCAGTGCGCGCGGCGGCCTCGCTCGGCCTCACGGTGAGCGCCCTCTCGACCCACCTCGTATCGACCGATTTCGAGCCCGGCTCCGGCCGGCCGGTGGTGTCGTGGCCGCGCGCGGCGGACGAATACGTCCGCGCGGCCTCGTTGATGGCGCGACTGGCAGGCTCGGTCGGGGCCTCGGTCAAGACGATCGACCTCGGTGGCGGGTTCCCCCGCGCGCCGGAGGTGAGGGGTCACGCCCGCGCGGTCGCGGACGCGCTGCGCTCCGGCGGCTTCGCGGGCGCCCTGCTGCTCGAGCCGGGGCGGGCGGTGGTGGCCGACGCGGTCCGGCTCGCGTTCACGGTCGTCGCCGTCAAGTCGCTGCGCGACGGGCGGCGCTGCCTGATCTGCGACGCCGGCACCAACCTGTTGCCGGGGGCGCTGGCCGATCCGCCGGCGATCGAGGCGCCTGAGAACTCCGGGCCGCGCTCGCCGGCACTCGTCACGGGCCCGTTGTGCCTGAACACCGACGTGTTGCAGGCGGCCGCGCCGCTGCCCGTGGTGTCGCCCGGCGACGCGCTCGTCGCCTTGGAGGTCGGCGCCTACCAGCAGGCCGCCTCGACGCAGTTCGGTGAGCCGCGGCCGGCCGTGGTTATCCGCGAGCGTGGTGTCTGGGGGCTACATACGCCCGCGGAAGGACTACTGGAACCGGATGTCATGCCTTCGAGGAGAGGAGCCCCATGAGTGAGCGTTTGATCGTCATCGGCGGCGGCGGAGCCGGGACGGCAGCGGCGACGATCGCCAAACGGTGCAACCCCGATCTGCACGTCACGCTGTTCAGCGAGTTTCCCGACATCGCCTACTCCCCTTGCGGGATCCCATACGCCCACGGCGGCGAGATCCCGGATTTCCAGAACCTCTTCCTCTCGACCGTGCAGCGCTACGTCGAGGACGGCCTCGACATGCGGATGGAGACGACGATCACCGACATCGACCTCGTCCGCCGCACCGTCACCGCGCGCAACAAGCACGAGGGGTTCGACAAGCTGATCCTCTGCACCGGCTTTTTGTGGGAGCAGCCCGACGTGCCGGGCGCCAACCTCGACGGGCTCCACTACGTCAAGGACATCCGCCGCGCGATCGAATTCGACAAGGAGCTCGACTCGATGAAGCGCGCGGTCGTGATCGGCGGCATGTGGCTCGGGGTCGAGATGGCCGGCGCGCTCGCCCGCCGGGGACTTCAGGTGGAGTTCATCGATGAGGGGCCGTGGCTGCTGTCCGAGCTGGTCGACCCGGACGTCGCCGAGCCGGCCCAGGAAGCGCTCGAGAAGCTCGGGGTCAACGTCCGCATGGGAACCAAGCTCCTCGGCTTCGAGGACGGCGGCGGGCGCGTCCGCGCCGTGTCCACGTCGGCCGGCGAGTTCGACTGCGACGTCGCCGTGATCGCGCTCCACAAGCTGCCCAACACGTCGCTGGCCCGGGCCATGGGGTTGAGGCTCGGCACTACCGGAGCGGTGGTCGTCGACGACCACATGCGGACATCGGCGCCGGGCGTGTGGGCCGCCGGCGACGTGATCGAGGTCCCGCACGGCCTGTCGATGCTGCCGATCAGCGGGCTCACCGGCTCCCACGCTTATTCCCAGGGCCGCGTGGCCGGCGCCAACGCGGCCGGCGAGAACCGCAACTACGACCCGGTGTGGATTCCGTGGGGCTTCATGTCCGGCGATTACACGATCGGGGGGTTCTCGATCGGCGAGACGCTCGCCGAGGCGATGGGGATTCCGTATCTGGTGGCCAAGGGCGTCGGGGTGTCCCGGGCGCGCTACTTCCCGGGCGCGGCTCGCACCCACGTCAAGCTGCTCGCCGAGCCCGGCACGCTGCGGCTGATCGGAGCCCAGCTGCACGGGGGAGAGGGAATCAAGGAGCGCTGCGACTTCCTCGCCTTCGTGGCCAAACGCGGAGCCACGCTCGACGATCTGGCCTGGATGGAGAACATCTACTCGCCCCCGATCGGGGCGCTCTACGAGCCGATCCAGATCGCGGCCCAGAACGGCCTCGCCGCCGTCCAGGCCCAGGCTCGAGACAAGGTGCCGGCGTGAGGCTGGTCGAGCTCCAGCGCCGGTTGCGCGAGCGGTCCGAGTACGGCCTGCGCCTCGCGGCCATGGACGACGTGAGGCGCCGCTACCCCTCCCGCACCACGACGTCAGCGCTGCCACCGGCGGGCCCGTTCTGGCGCTACGTGTTCGTGCCCCTGTTCCGGCGCGTGCCGTGGTCGTTCAAGGCCAAGGCGATGCGCAGGCTGAAGATGACCGTCCAGAACTGGCCCGAGGACGCCCGGCAGTTCGGGCAACCGTGGCGCCCGCCCGCGCGGGGTGCCGAGCGCTGAGCGCCGAGCCGTTCACCGCGGCACGGGACCTGCTCCGGGCCGAGCTCGCGGGCGACCTCAGCCGGGGTGGATACGTCCTCCGTGCCTCCGCGGGCGCCGTCCCGGCGACCCGTTACTTCGACAAGTTCCTCGTGTTGTGCCGGCCCGGTCTGCTGGCCCGGGCGGCGCGTCTCCTGGCCGACCTGGTCTCCGATGACTGCGAGCGGCTGGCCGTCACGGGGATTCCGTCTGCCGCGCTGGCCACCGCGCTCGCGCTCGAGGCTGGCGTTCCGCTGTTGATGTCGAATGACGAGCAGGCCGAGGGCTTCGGCGGAGAGCTGTCCGCCGGCACGCGGGTGACGCTGGTGGAGGACGTCGTGTTCACCGGCCGGACCGCGCTGGCGGGCTGCCAGGCGCTGCGCGCCGCGGGCGCCCAGCCGCTCGACGTCATCTCCCTGCTCGATCGTCAGTCGGGGGCGGCGCAGCTGCTGGCCGGCGAGGGCGTGCCGTTGCGGGCCTTGTTCACCGAAGCGGAATTGTTGGAGCAGCCCGGCCAGGCGCCAGGATGAGCGGGGCGGTCGAGCGCGTTCGCTCCCGACTCGCGTCGCTGGCCCTGATCGGTGGCGAGCCGGATGGCGGCGTCACTCGGCTCGCCTACACCGAGGCCGAGCGAGACGCCCACCGCCGGTTCGCCGACTGGGCGCTCGAGGGCGGCGCCAGTTGCCACGTCGACGACGCCGGCAACACGGTGGCCGTGTTTCGATCGGGCACGCCTTACTTCCTCATCGGCTCGCACCTCGACACCGTGGTCCACGGCGGGCGCTACGACGGCGCCGCCGGCGTCGTCGCCGGGCTCGAGGTCGCCGAGGCGGTCGGCGCGCTGCGCTGCGGCGTGCGCGTGGTCGCCTTCGCCGGCGAGGAAGGCGCTCGGTTCGGCCGCCCGATGCTCGGCAGCTCGCTGGCCGCGGGTCAGCTCGGCGCGAGAGCGCTCGGCCGTTTGCGGGATGCCGACGGGTTCGACGTGATCACCGCCGCCGGCCAACTCGGCCTAGACCCGGCGCTGGCGGGCGACTGGTTGGGAGACGAGGTCGCCTGCTATTTCGAGCTCCACATCGAGCAGGGTCGCCAGCTCGAGGCCGGTTCGGCGCGGATCGGCCTCGTCGACGCGATCGCCGGCAGCGTCCGCATCCAGTTCGAGTTCACCGGCCGCTCGGACCATTCCGGGGCCACCCCGATGCGGATGCGCGCCGACGCCCTGGCCGCCGCCGGCGAGCTGATCCTCGCCGTCGAGGCGGCCGGGCGGCGCGACCGCTCGGCGGTCGCCACCGTGGGCCGGATCAACGTCACGCCGAACAGCGTGACGACGATCGCCGGCCGGGTCACGCTGTGGGTCGACCTCCGCGACGTCGACCCCGACCGGCAACGCGCCACCGCCCGGGTCGTGTTGGAGGCCGGCGATGAGATCGCGTCGCGCCGCGGTCTGCGCTGCCAGGCCGAAGTCCTCTCCGAGCAGGCGCCGATCGTCCTCGCCGCCTGGCCGCGGGCGATCCTCTACGACGAATGCCGGCGCCGCGGCATCGCCTTCCGCGTGCTCTCGAGCGGCGCCGGACACGACGCCGCCGTGCTGGCGCGCCGCGTGCCCTCGGCGATGGTGTTCATCCCGTGCGTCGACGGCGTCAGCCACTCGGCGCGCGAGCAGGCCAGCCCCGAAGACATCGGGCTCGCCACCGAGCTGCTGTGCGCCGCGATCCGGCGCGCCGACGAGCTCATCGGTTCCGTCTAGAGGCGCTAGGCTTGGCCGGACGAAATTTATCAATGAGTGATAAGAAATTCGGCGGGTAAACCCCGCTCGCCCCTTGGATCGCCGGTTCGATGGCTGTCCCTGCGGCGATTCCGGGTGATCCGTGGGCTCGGGCGCGAACGTTGCCAAATTGCTACCGAGGGGTGGAGGAGATTTGGCAAAGTTCACGCTCAGACGGTGATCGAGGCCAAATCGGCGCTTATCACTTTTACACAAGGCGCCGTCGCTACCGGCCTGGCAGCGGAAGCGGAGAAGACGGCCCGCCACGGCACCCCGCCGCGAACCACTCTCGGCGATGCGTGACGCGCAAGCCGGCACCCGGCCACCCTTTGCGGGGCGAGCCATTGACTAGTAATGATCTATCTAGTAAGTTCATTACTATGCCGACCCCAAAGACACCTCAGAGATCGGCCCTCGGGCTGATCGTCCTCTGGCAGCTGATGGACAAGCCGATGCACGTCTACCGGATGCAGAAGCTGTTCGAGACCCAAGGCAAGGACCGCGTGGTCAACGTGCGGGCTCGGGCGAGCCTGTACCAGACGATCGAGCGCCTGGAGCGACTCGGCCTGGTCGAGGTCGCCGAGACCGGGCGGGTCGAGGGATACCCCGACCGGGTCGTGTACGCGATCACCGACCACGGACGTGAGATGGCGCGCGTCTGGCTGCGCGAGATGCTCCACACGACCGACGGCGAGTACCCGGACTTCATCGCGGCGCTCTCGCTCCTATTCGGCCTCGCGCCCGCCGACGCCCGGGCGGAGCTCGAGCTGCGGGCCGAGCGGCTCGAGGAGACGCTGGCGGACTCGCGAGCCTCGATTTCCAACGCGCCGCCCGGTTTGCCGCGCCTGTTCGTGCTCGAAGAGGAGTATCGGCAGGCGGTCCTGGAGGCCGAGCTCGCCTGGTTGCGCGGCGTGATCGAGGACCTGCGAACGGGACGGCTGACCTGGAGCTACGAGTGGCTCAGCCAGATCGCCGAGATCTTCAACAACCCACCCGACGAACTCGAGCTGGAGGGCAGCTAGATGACACCGACAATCGAGGCCCGCGGCCTCAAGAAGCGATACGGCAAGACCAAAGCGCTCGACGGCCTCGACCTCGTCGCCGACAGCGGCCAAGTGGTCGCCATCCTCGGACCCAACGGCGCCGGGAAGACGACTTTCGTGCGCATGGTGGCGACGCTGTTGAAGGCCGACGAGGGGACGCTGCTCGTGGCCGGGTTCGACGTCCGCGGGCAGCCCGCCGCGGTCCGTCGCATGATCGGGCTGGCGGGCCAGTTCGCCGCCATCGAGCCGGCCATGACCGGGCGCGAAAACCTCGAGATGGTGGCCGGCCTGTTCGGCCAGAGCCGGCGTGCGGCGAAGGCGAGCGCTGCCGAGGTGCTGGAGCAGCTCGGGCTGATCGATGACGCCGACCGGCTGGCGCGCACTTATTCCGGTGGCATGCGCCGCCGGCTCGACCTCGGGGTGAGCCTGGTCGGCGCGCCGCGCCTGCTGCTGCTCGACGAGCCCACTACCGGGCTTGATCCGCGCAGCCGGATCGAGCTGTGGGAGGCCGTCCGGGGGCTCGTCGGGGCGGGCACCGACGTGCTCCTGACCACCCAGTATCTCGACGAGGCCGATCACCTGGCCAGCCAGGTCGTGATCATCGATCACGGCCGGGCGGTCGCGGTCGGCACGCCGGCGGAGCTCAAGCGCCGGATCGGCGGCAACGTCGTCGAAGTCCACGCGCGCCACCGACGGGACCTGGGCCGGGTCGCCGAACTGCTCGCGCGTCCCGGTCTCGGCGAGGCCCAGATCGACGAGCCGACCCGGCGCGTCAGCGTGCGGGTCGACGTCGACACGGACGGGCTGATGGCCGCGATGCAGTCGGTACGCGGGGCCGGCATCGAGCTCGACGACATCGCCCTCCGACAGCCGAACCTCGACGAAGTGTTCCTCGCCCTCACGGGCCAACCACCCGACAACGAAGACGCGAACGCCGCTCGCGCGGCGTGATCAGAAAGGCCAGATCGTCATGACCACCATCGCTTCGAGACTTCGGCCGGCGGCACCCCAGGGGCGTGCCACCGGAATTGCCAGGAGCACCGCGATCGTCGCCCGCCGCACGCTGCTGCGCTACGTGCGCACGCCGCAGCTGATCGTGCTCGCCACGATCCAGATGTCGCTGTTCTTCCTCATCTACCGCTACATGTTCGGCGGCGCGATCCACATCGTCGGCATGTCGTACGTCGACTACCTGGTGCCCGGGTTCGTCGCCACCGGCGTGCTGTTCGCCGGGATCGGGACGGCGGCCGCGATGGCCGAGGACGTCGAGCAGGGGTTCATCGACCGGCTGCGGTCGTTGCCCATCGCCCGCTCATCCGTCCTCTCGGCGCGAGTGATCGCGGACACCGCGATCCTCGCTTGGAGCTCGGCGTTCACCGTGGCGATCGCGTTCGCGGTCGGTTTCACCCTCCACGGTTCCGCGGTCCAGGGGCTCGCTGCCTTTGGGTTGGTGATCGTCTTCGGGTTCGCCTTCGAATGGGTGTTCATCACCATGGGTCTGTTCGCCGGCAATGCGCAGGCGGCACAGGGTATGGGGATGATCGTGTTCCCGTTCGCGTTCGTGTCGAGTGCCTACGTGCCCGTGAGCTCGATGCCCGGCTGGCTCCAAGTGTTCGCCAAGCACCAGCCGCTGACGTACATGGTCGACTCGGTCCGCGCGCTCACGGTCGGCCCGCACGCGCAGGCCCTACTCGGCCACCCGACGTCGTATTTCCTCGTCCGGGCCCTGGCCTGGACGGTGGCGATCCTCGCGGTGTTCCTCCCGATCGCGGTCGCCAAGTGGTCTCGTTCGTAGGTACGGCGACACCGAGAGTGGTCACTGGTGGATGCACAGCGAGGACGCAGAATGCGACGTGCATTGGAGATGCACGAGCATTCGAGGACGAAGCTGTGCGCCGCCAGGGGCCGCTCGAATGTCGTCGTACTTGCGAACGGGGCCGCTCGTACCGGCGTGGGTGAGACGGGCCGGCGGTGAGTTCGGACCGGCTCGGCTCAGCTGGCCTGGGCGTAACCCTCCAAGCCGCCGAGGTCTAGCAGCACGCACGCCTCGTCGCCAATGATCCAGGCGCCATGGCCCGGCGGCACGTGAAACGCGTCGCCGGGCCCGAATTCGCGCTCGGCTCCGTCGTCCATCCGCAACGCTATCCGCCCCTCGAGCACGTAGCCGATGTGATCGACATGGCATGAGTCGGTGCCCGCGATCGGCTCGACGTTCACCGACCACCGCCAACAGCCAGCTGTGCCATCTCGGTCCCTCCTGGTTTGCCCACGCCGGCCACACGCCCTCGACTGCGCGCGCTTCTGACCATGATCGCTCGCGGGCGACGGTTTGACATGGGGTCCGGCCACCATCCGGGCTGGTGCGTCCACCATCGTTTGGGAAGCCAGATAGTGTGCGCTCAGGTTGTTGGCTCTTCTCACACCGTACTGAGCGCAGCGCGACCATGGTCGAGGCCGGGGAGTACGCGGCGCTGTTGCTGCTCGCGTCGGTGGGTGGACTCGGAGTACCGGGCCCCGGCGACTCGGCGCTGATCGCCGCGGCGTTACTGGCCGCCGACGGCCACCTGTGGATCGCCTGGGTGCTCGTGTTCGCCTTCACGGGCTGTCTGGCCGGCCGCTTCGTTGGCTACGAGCTGGGCCTTCGCGGCGGCCGATCTCTGATTACGCGGCCCGGTTGGTTCGAGGGCTTCCGGACCCGTGCGGTCGCCAAGGGCGATGGTCTATTCAAGCGCTATCCCCGCACCGCCGTGTGGTTTGCGCCGTCTCCGCTGTCCGGGGTCCACCGGGTTCCGGTCGCGCTGTTTGCCCTCGCCTCGGTGGGCGTGGCGCTGACCTGGTCACTCTCGACCGGGTTGATCTCGTACCTGATCGGCGAGCAGGCCAAGGACCTGCTCGGGACGGCCGGCGTCAAGGGGGTTCTGGTGATCGTGATCCTCGCCGGCGTCGGCTTGGTCTATCGGTATCTGTGGCGGCGCCGGCGACATGCCGAGCCGCCCGACCCGTTGGTGCCCCGAAACTAGATCCTTGCCGAAGTCGCCGCGCCGATCGAGTCGTCCGGTCCGTGCACTCCGGGAGCTGGTCGCGATCTACTGGTCTTCGGGCGTCAGCGACGACGTTCCAGCTCTGGCCTGGTTTCTGCTCGCGTCGCTGGTCCCGCTGGCGCTCGGGCTGACCGCGCTGGCAGCGGTCCTGCTGGGGGACTACTCCCAGGCCCAGTCCGTAGCCGAGCGCGTGGCACAGGTCCTGCCCAAGGACGTCCACGATCAGGTGGTCGAGCTGATCTTGCGCACCCATCGCGACTCGCCGCTCCTGCTCGTGGGCTCGATCGCGGTCATGTTGTGGACCGCATCGGGAGCGGTGGGGGTTATGTCACGCTGTCTCTCGCGGCTGCTCGACCTTCCCGGATCCGGGATCGTGGTCGGCAAACTACGCAACCTCGGCGTGACCGCTGTCGTGACCACCCTGATCGTCCTGCTCGTCGTCGTCGCAACCGCCGGAACCGGTCTCGTTGGCCGCCTGCATATCGATCACCTGGCGATCCGCATTGCCGTCCCTCTGATCTCGATTGCGGTCGCCCTCGTCATGTGCGCCGCGATCTATACGGTGCTCACGGGCGGGCGGGTTCGAAAACGCGCGGCGCTGGCGGGCGGCCTCGTGGCCGCGGTGTTCCTCGAGGTCACGCCCACCGCGGCCGGCTACTACCTGCGCTACGTGGCCGGCGCGACCCCGGTGGCGTTGTTTCTGATGTTCACCGGCGTGCTCATCACCTGCTACCTGGCCGCCCTCGGTCTCCTGCTCGGAGCCGGGGTCACCGCTCGAGTGCAGCTCGGTCGGCGGCTCGACGCTGCGTCCGAGACGAGCGAAGCTCCCGCGACCGAACCGTAGGTCCCCACGCCCTACGCCTCGCGCGGGATCACGCGATCAACCTCCACCGCTCCGCCGGTCCGCGTGTCCACGAAGACGACGTAGACGGTCGGCGACCCGCCGAACCACGCGCTCGTCTCGCCTTCGCCGACGTACTCGGCGGCCCGCTGCGAGCCGTCGTCCTCGATCACCCAGACGGGTTGGCCTCTATGGAACTCGGTGTCGCCGATGTCGGTCATAGCGTGATTGGGCCGGGGCGGCACGGGCGCCGGCGCGCGTGGAAGTCTGCCAAGCGGGCGGCGAGTGATCAAGGAGGCAAAGTTTCAGGTGAATCCGCTGCGCCGCGTTCCCCTCGAGCTCTTATGGAGTTGTGAGGTTTCTCCGCGATTGCTCTTCGGCAACCGCGGGATCCTGGGGTCCATCTCGGAAAGGACCACAAGATGACGACGATCCTGATCTTCAACGCTGTTTCGTCCCTCCTCGCCGCGACTGGCGTTGGCAGTTACCTGGCCTGGGAGAACCGGCGGGCCCGCCGGCGGGCCGCCGTGGTGCCGATCTACGTCACGACGACCGTGCCACGCTGGCGGCGCTAGACCAGCGGCGCCCCACAGCGGAGTCCATCTCTTCCGTGCGGGAGGCGTGAGCGGTTGTCGGGCGGGTAGCGCGTCGGTCCTCGTCAGCCAAGCCGTCGTGGCTGGCTTGTGCGGGGCGCGAGGCGCCGCCCTGGTCGCGGGCGTCGGCGCTCGGCTGCCGCCGCCCCGCCGCGCTGTTTGGCCAGGAGGTCGGGGCGCAGGATGCGCCCGACCTCCGGGCACGAGGCGTACAGCAGCGACCGCAGACGCGGGCGATTCTCCAGATTCCTCGCTGCCAGGAGATGCTGCGCGAGTTAGCGACGCATTTGAGGGTGTCGCAAAACTCGAACGGGAATCGCGGCGGGGCGCCGGTCGGGTGGTGAGGGGAAGCGCGTTGGGGGTGGCGATTGCGCCTCGGTTGGGGCCCGGAACGGGGTAGTGGGGGAGCGCGTTAGGCGGTGGCGATTGTGCCTCGGTTAGGGCCGGGGACGGGGTCGCCGATGGTGCGAGTGGGAGGATGCGCGAGTTAGCGGAATATTCGGCCGGTTTCTCGCCCACCCTCGGGCGGATCGAGCCGTCTGGGGTGAGGGTGCGCGAGTTAGCGGAATATTTGGCCGGTTTCTCGCGCACCCTTGGTGTGGTCGAGCTCCCGGCGGTGATTGGTGGGCTAATGCTGAGCGCAGGCGGCACCGCGACCGCGCTTCCCGGCCGACCGGCCGGCTTCACCGTCCCGTTCGACCCCTACCGAAACACCAACCAACGTCACCTCGTCGCAGTTTTGCGACAACCTCATTTCGTCGCTTTCTCTGCGCACGCATGCGTGAAACCCGCCGCCGACGCGAACCTCGGCATTTTTCGCCCACCCCCTCGGCGGCAAATCGCCATGGTTCGCGGTGGCGGTGGTCGCCCGGCAAGTGAGGCCGTCGACGGACTTGCTGGAGGGCGCGTCTGCCCGTTTTTCGCGAACTCGGCCACGTTTGTTCAGAGGGGTTGAATAAAAATGGCGAAGTTCAGTCCCGGCGCGTCCTCGCGCCCAGAAGTCTGGCGCTCCAGCGCCCCGACCTCCCAGCCAACCAGCGCGGCGAGGCGGCGGCAGCCAAATCGCTCTATCGCTCGTGAACGAGCACAGCCCCCCGCACCCGGTACAGGCCGACCACGGCGATTTGGCTGACGACGCTCGACGCGCTACCCCGTGGATCGATTACGATCGCGCGCGATGTCCGTGATCAGCGCCCTGACCAGATCCGCGCCAGCGTCGGCGCCCGTGCCTGTATCGCTCCGCGTGTGACGGGGCGGCTGTTTGGCCTCGATGCGGCCGCCAACCCCCAGCTTCCGTACGTCGCTCCGCTGTTCCGCGTGCGCGATGTGGCGCTCGCCGCGGGCCTCCAGCTCAGCCGCGGCGAGAGCCTGCGGCTGTGCTGCAGCTCGGCATCGCGTGTGATGCGGCGGACTGCCTGGCCGGCCTGCTGGCCGGGGCCACCGGCTCGATCTCGAAGCGGTCGACGGTGCTCGTGACCGCCCCGGCGCTGATGGCCCGGGTGGCGTGGCGGCGTTGCGAGCCGTCGAGGACTGATCCACTTCCGCCTGCCGGGGCGGACAAGCTCACGTGGCCTTTTGCTGTGAGTCCGTCGGAGTGTGCGACGCCGCCGCGCGGCAGGCGGCCACCCGCGTGCTACGCAAACCAACCCACTCCCACAACCTACTCCTTCTCGCCTTCCGCCAGGCGCCGTCGACTCGACGAAAGACCGCGACCCCCCAGTCGCCGTAGCGCCAACATGGGCTGGCGCGGTCGAGACGGGCGGTCGCGTAGGCGGGGTCCCGGGAGGAGATCGTCACGCTCAGGCAGTCCAACGGATAGCTATATGCGGCGGCGACGCCAGCCGCTCCCGGCAAGGCGCCCGCCACCGGTGCCGCTGCCTCATCCGCGAGCCCGCGCGACGTCCGCCCGCCGCCACGCAGCGCGAACGCCGCGCCGAGAGCGGCGAGGGCGAGGACGGTGGCGACGACGCCGCAAACGACGGCGGGGACGCGGATGCGGGGGAGGCGCTGCTCGAGGCTCCCGCCGCGAGGCCCCGGGATTACCGTGACCTCGACCTCCGCGGGCGGGTAGGCCGTCTGATCGCGCTGCTGCGGAGCCGCCATCAACCGGAGTATCCCGCGCCCGCGACGCCGGGAGCTTCGCGGAGCTATCCGGCCGCACCGCGCGGCTGGCGCCGGCGGCTCTACGTCACGTGATGGTGAACTTGATCGCGGAGCTGGTGGCTGGTGCCGCTCCGGAGTTTTTGGCTGGCCACGACCGTGTAGGTGTTGTGCTTGAGCGCGGCTGGGGTGGTGGTGTGCCAGCTGCCGCCGGTTCGTGTCGCGGTGAGGGTGCGGATCGGGGTGCCGGTGTCGCGCCAGCCGGCGTACGAGCTTAATGTGATCGTGCGCGAGTCCCCGGTGGCGCTGCCGGCCCGGCCTTCGAGCGCCGGGGTGGCGTGGTTGGTCTGCGAGCACTCGCGTGGCGCGGTGATCTCCACCGTTGTGGTGGTGAGGTTGAAGGTGTTGGCCGTGCTCGCGCCGTGTGTCCGTCCACGTGGTCTGGCTCGCCTGCGCGGTCCAGGTGCCGCCCGGCAGCGGGGTGGTGGGGGCAACGGACCAGTGTCCCGCGACGGCGGTCGCGGTCAGTGTCCGCGACGGGGTGCCGGTGGCGCCGATCCCGCGATACAGCTTGACGGTGATCGCGGGCTGGTCACCAGCAGCGGTGCCGGCACGCCCGGAGAACACTGGCCTCGTTTGGTCGATCGACGAGCAGGCGGCCGGGGCGGTCAGCGTGACCTTCGGCGATGTCGCGATAACCGTGACCGTGAACGTGTTCGGCGCACTGCCGCCGCGCAGGCCGACCGTGTCGGTGATCTGCGCGCGGGCGGTGTAGATCCCGCTCGCCAGAGCAGCCGTGGGCGCGGCCATCGAGTAGGCGCCGGTGGTGCTGACCGGTGCGGACAGTATCAGTACCGAGATCCCTGTCGCGATCGGTCCCTTGTACAGCGCCACCGCGACCGTGTCGTTGTCGATCTCCGCGGTCGAGGCCATGCCGCCGAACGACAGCCAGTTGCCGGTCTTGGAACTCGTTCACCGGCGTGGTGAGCGTGACCGTCGCGCGTACCGCGATCGACACGCTCTGGCTGCTGGAGGTCCCGTCCACCGTGGAGGCGTGGTAGGTGAAGCTGTCGGTGCCGGAGAATCCGCAGATCCGGCCGGTAGGCGACCTGGCCGGTGGCTTGGTTGATCGCCCCGAGCGTCCCGTGCGCCGGTTGTGAATCGATCGCGTAATCAAGCCCAGCGCTGTGCGAGTCAGAGCAGGCCAGCGACACGCTTACCGCCGTGCCCTCGCTCGTTCCTGACGTGACCGAGTGGCAAACCGGCGGTGGGTTGACCGTGATCTCCACCGTCATCCGCTGAGCGTTCCCGTTCGCGCTCGAGGCGTGATACGTGAAGCTGTCGTGCCCACGAACCCGGGGTCGGGCGTGTAGGCGACCTGGCCGAACAGCTGCGAGAAGCTAACCCAACGATCCGTGCGCCGGCAGCGTGTCGAGCGCGTAGGTCAACGACTCGCCGGTTGGGTCCGTGCAGCCCAGCGCCACGACCACCGGCACGCTCTGACCGGTCGTGGCCGACATGTTCCGGCACGTGAGCCGCGGCTCGACCGTGATCTGCACCGTCTCCGTGTTCGAGGTTCCGTTGGCGCTCGACGCCCGGTAGGTGAAGTTGTCGCTGCCCGTGAACTCCCCGGTCGGGGTGTAGGTCTCCGCGCCACCTGGTTGTTGGATCGATCCCAGCGACCCGTGCGTCGAGCCAGACACGATCGCGTAGGTGACGCTCGCGCCGGTCTGATCAGCGCAGTTGAGCGCGACCACTGCCAAGTCGCTCTCACCCGTGGCGACCGACAGGCTCTGGCACACCGGCGGAGGATTGACCGTGATCTGAGCGGTCGCCGTGTTCGAGGTACCGTTCGCGCTCGACGCCCGATAAGTGAAGCTGTCGCTGCCCGAGAACCCGGCGTCCGGCGTGTAGCTCACCTGGCCGGTGTACTGGTGCAAGATCCCCAACGATCCGTGCGTCGAGCTGTACACGATCGCGTAGGTCACACTCGCCCCCGATAGATCGGCGCAACTCAGCCCGGCGGTCGCGGCCTGCCCCGCCGCCGTGGTCAGAAAAGTGTTCTCACACTATGGCGGTGTGTTCACCGCCACCGACACTGTTTAGCTACTGGAGGTACCGTTAGTGCTCGACGCGTGGTAGGTGAATGTGTCGGTGCCGGTGAACCCCGCGCTCGGGGTGAAAGTCAACATCCCCGTCGCTTCATCGAGCGCTCCCAAGAAACCGTACGACGGCTGCGCATCGATCGCGTACGACAACGCCGCACCCGCCGCATCAGAGCACTACAGCGACACCGCCACGGTCTGCCCCTCACCCGTCGACGCCGAACCGGCTGGCACGACGGGGGCGGCGCTGCCACCGTTACCGTGACCGTCCGCACCGACGAGGAAGCCCCCTAGTCGGCACCCTGGTAGGTGAACGAGTCGGTCCCGAAGAAGCCGGCCGCCGGCGTATAGGTGACCGCGCCCGAATACTGATCTAATCCCGACAGAGAACCATGACCGGGACCCGACACGATCTGATAGGTCGGAGCCAGGGCGCCGCCGGCTACCGAGCACGACAGCTGCACCGCTACTGCGGTCCCCGCCCCGGTGGCGAACCCAAGCGAACCGCACGCCGAGGTGACCGCGCCGACACCAAACTTCTCCACCCGGTCGTTGATCGAGTCGGTCACGTAGACGTCGCTGTCGGAGGGATCGACAGCGACCTCAGCGGGCACATTGAATTCGGCCGGCGCCGGTACCAGCCGCTCCGAACTGCGAGATGTAGTTGCCGGCGACGTCAAACTTCTGCACCCGGTTGTCGCCCTGTTCGGTGACGTATACGTCGCCGGTGGAGGGGTCGACCACGACCCCGAGCGAGGCGGTGAATTGGCTGTTGCCGTTACCGCTGGCTCCGAACTGAGAGATGTAGTTGCCGGCCGAGCCGAACTTCGCACCCGGTTGTTGCCCTCGTCGGTGACGTAGACGTCGCTGGTGGAGAGTTCGACGGCGACCCCGACGGGGGTCTGGAATTGGCCGTTGCCGGTGCCGGCGGCGCCGAACTGAGAGATGTAGCTGCCGGTGAGCCCGAACTTCTGCACCCGGTCGTTGCTCGAGTCGACGACGTACACGTCGCTGTTGGAGAGGTCGACCGCCACCCCGACGGGGCCGATGAATTGGCCATTGCCAATGCCCTTAGTGCCGAACTGAGAGATGTAGTTGCCAACCAAGTCGAACTTCTGCACACTGTTGTTGCCCTATACGGCGACATAAACGTCACCGGTGCAGCGGTCGACCGTGATCCCAAACGAGCCAGCGAATTAACCGTTACCGGTGCCCGCAACGCCGAACTGACAGATGTAGTTGCCCGTGAAACCGAACTTCTGTACCCGATCGCCCAGTTATTCAGTGACTTATACGTCATCGCTGGAGGTATCTACCGCGAACCCTGTCGAGAGCTGGAATTGGCCGTTGCCGGTGCCGACGATGCCGAATTGCGAGATGTAGTCGCTAGCAACGTCGAACTTCTCCACCCAGTTGTGATTGCCGTCTATCACTTAGACAGCGCCGCTAAAGAAATCTACCGCGACCCCGAGTGAGTGGTTGAACTGATCGTTACCAACGCCCTTAGTGCCGAACTGATAGATGTAGTCACCAACAACGTCGAACTCCTACACCCAGTTGTTGCCCTCTTCTGTGACTTAGACTTCTCTATTAAAGAAATCTACCGCTACCCCAACCAAAATCTCTAATTAACCGTCACCAGTGCCAACAATGCCGAACTGATAGATATAGCTACCAGTGAGCACCAAACTTCTGCACCCAATCTTTGCTCTAGTCAACTACTTACACTTCTCTGTTATAGAAGAAAACCGCTACCACTTCTCTAGTACCTATAATTAACCGTTACCAATGCCAGTATTGCCGAACTGCTAGATGTAGTTGCTAACCAAATCAAACTCCTAAACCCTGTTGTTAACCATGTCAGTGACTTACACTTCTCTATTAAAGAAATCTACCGCTACCCCTACAAAATCTTTAAACTAACCGTTACCAATGCCCTTATTACCTAATTAAGAGATATAGTTACCAACAACTTCTAACTTTTACACCCTTTCTTTACCCTGGTCGGTGACGTAGACGTCACCTGTGTAGGCGTCGACTGCTATCCCGCCGCTCTGATTGAGTTCGCCTTTACCTGTGCCCTTCTTGCCTAATTCATAGATATAGTTACCATCTTCTTCTAACTTCTCTACCCTTTTTTTTCTCTCTTCTTTGACTTACACTTCACCTTTATAATCGTCTACCTCCACCCCCAGCTCGCTGTTCAATTCCCCCTTGCCGCTGCCCGCGGTGCCGTACTGTTAGATGTACTCTTTCGCCCACGCCTCTCGCGCAACCGCCACCGCCACCTCCACCTCCTCTACCTATACTAAAACCCTCTTCACCCATCTTAACCTCACTTCTTTCCTCTTACCTCACATCCACTCATACCTTCTCATACCAACCTAACCCCCTTTTCTCCTCTGCTCACCCTTATTTGCTACCCTAGCAACTAGTCACGTCACCTCATGTTATTTCCGTGCTACCGCGAGTCAATTTCTAGTGGATGAGGCAGCTGGCGCTCGGGGGGCGGCCGGCGGGGAAGGCGTGTACGAGCCCGACGGCGAAGTCGTGACTGCGCGCCACGTAACCGGGCGAGTAGTAGTGGATGCCGTCGGGGATGAACCATTTCTGCTTGGCGTGGGCGGCCCAGTCGTAGACGCGCATGTTCGGGTAGCGCCGGCACGCGGCCAGCAGCGCGTGATTCCACTGCTCCATGCCGGCCTCCGAATAGTCGCCGCCGCTCAGCAGGGTGATGAGGTCGATCCACATCACCGGCTGGTGGCCGATGATCGACATCATCCGAGCGATGCGCGGCTGGATCCCGATCGGCGACAGGGTCGCGTTGGCGACGTCGTTGGTTCCGATGGCGAGGATCCAGCAGCCGTGGTAGCCGGCCGACATGTGGGCCTGCGCGACGGTGGCGGCGTTGGGGAAGTGCTCGTACGTCTCGATGATCGAGCGTGCGCCCGAGACCTCGGGGTAGAAGGTCTTCACGCCGACCTTGGCCAACTGCGCCTCCACGCGCTGATGGGGATTGGGGATGTAGTCGCTGGAGATCTCCCCTTCCGAGGTGGAGTCGCCGATGTACACGACGGAGTGGCACGCGGTCTTGGTCGCAGGGGGGACGGGGCGCTTGTGTCGCGCCCGAGTCGCGGGGGTGGTCGGGGCCTCGGCGACGGTCAGCGTTGGCGGTAAGTGGGTGATCTCGGCCGGCCCGGTGTCCCCCGCCGACGCGGCGGGGAGCGCCCCGGCCAGGCCAGCGACCACGAGCGTCACCACGCCAACGCTGGCGGTGACGAACGCCATGGCTCGTCTGCGGGCCCGGATGATCGCCGCCCTGGAGCCCGAGCGGCGGCGCAGCCGCCCGAGCGCGCCCTGGCGGATCGGCTCCTCCACGAAGCGCCACGACAGGGCGGCCACGACCATCGTGGCAGCGACCTGCAGGCCGGCGCGACCCCAGTCGACCCCGGGCTGCTGGGCCCCGCCCCAGAGGACGATGATCGGCCAGTGCCAGAGATAGATGCCGTAGGAACGGACGCCGACCCATCGCAAGGGGCGGCAACCCAGGAACGCCCCGAGCATGCTCGTCGGGTTGACCACAGCCGCCACGGTCAGCGCGGTGGCGAGCGACAACAGGATCAAGCCGTCCGGGTACAAGAACCGGCTCAGCGAGTTCGTCTTCCAGACCAGCGCGAAGATCGCGATCAGGCCGGCCGCGCCGGCGAGGTCGAGCGGAAGCGGGGCGCGGATCGACCGGCGGGCGCTGAGCCGCGGGATCCGCGTCGGCCACACCATGGCCAGTGCGGCGCCGATCAGGAGCCCGAAGGCTCGAGTGTCGGTTCCCTCGTAGACGCGAGTCGGGTCGTAGCCCGGGTGGTAAAGATGGGCCATCAGGAAGGCTGAGCCGGCGGCCGCGGCCAGGGTCAGAATGGCGAGCACGCGGCGGCTGCGGATCAGGCAGAGGAGGACGACCAGCAGCCACGGCCAGACCAAATAGAACTGCTCCTCGATCGAGAGCGACCACAGGTGATCGAGGGGAAGGGGAGCGGCGAAGCGCGAGAAATACGAGCCATGGCTGGCGATCGTCGACCAGTTGGCGAAGTAGAGCGACGCCGAGACCACCTGGCGGCGCACCTCATCGAGCTGAGAGGCATCGAACAGCGCCACCCAGATGCTGACCACGATCAGCATCAGGAACAGCGCGGGCAATAGGCGCCGAGCCCGGCCCAACCAGAACCGGCCCAGGGCAACACGTCCGAACCGGTCCCACTGGCCGAGCAACAGGTCGGTGATCAGATAACCGGACAGCGTGAAGAACACGCCGACGCCGAGCAGACCGCCCTGCGCCCAGGGGACGTTCAGGTGGTACGCGATCACGCACAGCACGGCAATTGCCCGCATGCCATCGAGGCCGGGCACGTAACGGTGGCCAGGTTGTGTAGGTTTGGGCATCGCCTTAGGGAGAGTTCTTCGACTCCGCCCGCGTCGGCTCCTCCCCGGCGGGCCCGGCTTGACCCGCGCGTCGCCGGGCGTCAATAATCGTGGTGCCGTTTATCCGAAGTCAGGCGATCTACGTTTGGCGGCGAAAGGAGCGAGAGATGGCGAGTGGCCATGGCAACCGCAAGCTCGAGGGACACAACGGCAAGCGCGACGCTCGTCGCGACGGAAAGCACGACGCGAGCGGCAAGGGCGGCCGCCCCGGAAAGCTCTCCGGGCACGAGTACCTCCGTGATGTGGCGGGTCTTCAGGAGGAGCTCGTCAAGCTCCAGTACTGGGTTAAGGAGAAGGGCCTGAAGGTGGCGATCATCTTCGAGGGCCGCGATGCCGCCGGCAAGGGCGGGGTGATCAAGCGCATCACCGAACGGACCAACCCTCGCGTGATCCGGGTCGTTGCCCTGGGGATCCCGACCGAGCGGGAGAAGAGCCAGTGGTACTTCCAGCGCTGGGCGACGCACCTGCCGGCCGCGGGCGAGGTGGTCCTGTTCGACCGCAGCTGGTACACGCGCGCGCTGACCGAGCACGTGATGGGCTTCTGCACCGAAGACGAGTATCAAGAGTTCCTGCGCTCCTGCCCGCAGTTCGAACGGATGCTGATCCGGTCGGGGACCGCCCTGTTGAAATATTGGTTCTCGGTCAGCGATGAGGAGCAGGAGAGGCGCTTCCAGGCTCGCGCCGCCGATCCCCGACGGCGCTGGAAGCTCAGCCCGATGGACATCGCCTCGCGCGATCGGTGGGTCGATTATTCGCGTGCCAAGGACGAGATGTTCGAGTTCACCGACACCAAGCGCTGCCCGTGGTACGTGGTCGACGCCGACGACAAGAAACGCGCGCGCCTCAACTGCATCAGCCACATCCTGCACACGATCCCGTACAAGGACATCCTGCCTCCCGAGACCAAGCTCCCGCCCCGGGCTCCGCAGGGCGGCTACATCCGTCCGCCGATGGACACGCAGACGTTCGTACCGTCGCGGTTCTGAGCCGCCCGGGGCGGCCGAACGAGCCGGGGTCCTGGTAGCGTGCGCGCGGTGACATCTGGTTGGCCAGCGGTGTCCTACGACCAGTGGAAGGCGAGCTGCGACACGCTGCATTGCCATACCCAGGTGCTCGGCAAGCTGGCGGTGACGTTGGCCCCGCCCGAGCCACAGCTCCAGCACACCGCTCTGCGCCTCACCGCCCGAGGCTGGGAGACAGGTCTGCTACCGGCGCCCAACGGGTCCGGGGCCTTCGTGGTCGCGCTCGATCTGCGCGCCCACGAGGCGGTGGTCGAGCACACGGACGGACGCGCTGGTCGCGTCGCGCTCGCGCCCGATCGGTCGGTCGGTGAGGTTACGCGCGCGGTGCTCGAGCAGGTCCGTGGCCTGGCCGGGGAGGTCGAAATCGACCCCAAGCCGCAGGAGGTGCCGTGGACGGTGCCGCTTGACGAAGACGAGGAGCACGCTCGCTACGACCCCGATCAGGTCGCCGCCTACTTCATGGCCGCGACTCGCGCCGCGCTCGTCCTCGCCGCCTTCCGGGCGCCGTATCGCGGCCGCTCGACCCCCGTGAATGCCTGGTGGGGGTCGTTCGACCTGGCGGTCAACTTGTTTTCGGGCCAGCCGGCCGATCCGCCATCGCAGGACTTCATCATGCGCAACGCGATGGACGCCCAGGAGGTGGCCGTCGGGTGGTGGCCGGGCGATCCGCGCTACGGCAAGGCCGCGTTCTACGCCTATGCCCACCCGGCGCCGCTGGGGTTTGCCGAGCGGGCGCTGTCTCCCGGGCGGTGGGACCCCGAGCTCGGCGAGTACGTCCTCGACTGGGACGATCTCCGCGCGAGCTCCGATCCCCATACCGTCGCGCTGACGTTCGCGCACTCGACGTTCAGTCACGCGTGCACGGTGTGCGAGTGGGACCCGGCGCTCGCGGCCAGCGCCGAGGGCATTCCGCCGCCGGTAGCGTGAGCTTGCCGTGCTGCCGGCCAGACGGTCTGGCCGGCAGTTGCGCGAGGTCTAGGCCAGACGGCTAGGAGCTCGCCTCGGCGGCGGGGGCCCCGGCCGGCTGCGGGGCCTGCAGGGCCTCTTCGAGGCGCTTCGTGTCCTCCTCGGACAACGAGGTCTTGATCACCGTTCCGCCGTACTTCTCGAGCGCGGCGACCGCCTTGTCGGGCGTGACCTGCTCGATGATCATGAACAGCGCCGAGGTGCCCGGCTTGAGGTGGTCCCTCACCTGTTCCTGAAACTGCTTGTCGATTCCCTTCTCGCCCAGGTGGCCGAACAGCGCGCCCAACCCGGCCCCGACCGCCCAGCCGGCGAACGGGACGAAGAACAGGAGCCCGAACAACAGACCCCAGAATCCACCCCACACCGCGCCGACGCCGGTCCCCGAGCCGCCGTGGGTGGTGTGGACGTGATAGTTGCCCTCCTTGTCGCGCGAGATCGACGCGACCTGCGAGGCCTGAATGACGAGCTCACCCTGGAGTTGCTCGACCGTCTTCTGCGCTTCCTCCGCAGTCGCCTCGTCCGGATAGCCGATCGCAAGCAGTGTTGGCATGGCTTGACTCTCCTTTTGGCTGACGTTTGCTCGATTGTGGCTCGACGCTCCCGATCGTCGGCGCGGATCCTACTTGCTGCGGGCCGGACAAGACCGCGAATTACGGCACCCGGGAGTGGCTTTGACTTACGCGAAAGTGCATGCGACAGTGCCCGCAATGGCCGCCGGGACGTCGCCCACGATGGAGGACAAGTACGCCCTTGAAGAGGGGACGGTGTTCATGACGGGCGTCCAGGCGCTCGTCCGGTTGCCGCTGGAGCAGCACCGCGCCGATGTTCGCGCCGGTCTTCGCACGGCCGCGTACATCTCCGGTTATCAGGGCTCGCCGCTCGGCGGATATGACCTCGAGCTAGGCCGCCAGCGCGAACGGCTCGAGGCAGCCAACATCGTCCATCAACCGGCCGTGAACGAGGAGCTGGCGGCGACGGCGATCATGGGAACCCAGATCGCACACGCGGTGGGCAAGCTCCGCTTCGACGGCGTGGTCGGGTACTGGTACGGCAAAGCGCCCGGGCTCGACCGGGCCACCGACGCGCTCCGCCACGCAAACCTCGTCGGCGCAGCGACCAACGGCGGCGCGCTCGCGTTCGTCGGCGATGACGGAACCGCGAAGTCCTCGACGGTCCCCTCGAGCTCGGAGGCGGCCCTGTACGACCTGGCGGTGCCGATCTTCGTGCCCGGCGACGTGCAGGACGTGATCGACTACGGTCTGCACGCCGTGGCGATGTCGCGTAGCTGTGGCATCTGGGCGGCGCTGAAGATCGCGACACCGGTGGCCGACGGATCGGGGACGGTCGAGGTGGGCCGTTCGCGCGTCGACCCGATCCCCGCCACGCCGGTCCTCGACGGTCTTCCCTACCGTCACCAGCCGCACAGCCAGCTGGTCGGCCCACCACTGCTGGCGCTCGAGCGTTCGCTGTTCGAGGCGCGCTTGGAGGGCGCGCGCGAGTACGGGCGGCGAAACGGCCTCAATCGGACCGTGTGCCGTCATCACCACGACACGATCGGGGTGATCGCGGTCGGGCGAGCGTACTTCGATCTCCGTCAGGCGCTGTTTGAGCTCGGGCTCGACGAGGAGCAACTCGGTCTGCGGATCATGAAGGTCGGCATGCCGTTTCCGCTCGACGAGGGGCAGCTTCGGGAGTTCGCGACCGGCCTGCGCGAGATCATCGTGATCGAGGAGAAGCGCGGGTTCGTCGAACCCCGCGTCAAGGAGGCCCTCTACCCGTTACACGAACGCCCGGTCGTCGTCGGCAAGCGGGACGAGGAGGGTCGGACCTTGTTCCCGACCATAGGCGACTTCGACGCGGCTCTGATCGCGCGCGTCATGGGGAGCCGGATCGGTGGCGTGACCGACGTTCCGGAAGCCCGCCAGCGCCTCGAGGCCCTGAGCTCGGTCCCCGAGCCGGCACCGCTGGCGGTGGCCCGCACGCCGTACTTCTGCTCGGGTTGCCCCCACAGCTCCTCGGTGAAGGTGCCCGAGGAAAGCGTCGTCGGTGGCGGCATCGGCTGCCACGCGATCGTTCTGCTGATGGACGACAGCCAGACGGGAAAGGTGACCGGGCTGACCCAGATGGGCGGTGAGGGCGCGCAGTGGATCGGCATCGCGCCGTTCGTCGACGCGCCGCACTTCTACCAGAACATCGGCGACGGAACGTTCATGCATTCCGGCTCGCTGGCCGTCCGGGCGGCGATCGCCGCCGGCGTCGACGTCACGTTCAAGCTGCTGTTCAACTCGGCCGTCGCCATGACCGGTGGTCAGCAGCCGGCCGGCGGTGGGCTGTCGGTGCCCGAGATGTGCGCGCTGCTGCTGGCCGAAGGTGTCGAGCAGATCATCGTCACGACCGAGGATCTCGCGCGCTACACCTCGCAGCCGCTTCCGGCCGGCGTCGAGGTGTGGGACCGTAGCCGGCTGATCGAGGCTCAGGAGCGGCTGGCCGGCGTCAAGGGCGCGACCGTGCTGATTCACGACCAGGAGTGCGCCACCGAGAAGCGGCGCAAGCGCAAACGCGGCAAGCTCGAGGAGCCGGCCAAGCGGATCTTCATCAACGAGCGCGTGTGTGAAGGGTGCGGCGACTGCGGCACGAAGTCCAACTGCCTGTCGGTCGTCCCCTTCGAGACGGAGTTCGGTCGCAAGACTCGGATCCACCAAGCCTCCTGCAACAAGGACTACAGCTGCGTGGAAGGTGAGTGTCCGTCGTTCATCGAGGTCATCCCGGGAGACCGACGGGCCGCGAGCCCTGCGCTGGCGCCGCTCGGCAGCGACGCGTCAGCACCCCCCGACCTCGGCGCCGCGACGGGCGACTACACGATCCGTATCACCGGAGTGGGCGGCACCGGGATCGTCACGCTGGCGCAGGTCCTCGCGGTGGCCGCCCAACACGACGGGTGGCGCGTGCGCGGATTGGACCAGATCGGGCTCGCCCAGAAGGGCGGACCCGTGGTCTCGGACCTCCGTCTCTCGACCGGCGATCGAGACGGATCGAATCGCCTCGCCTCCGCGGACTGTGATCTGTACCTCGGTTGTGACCTCCTGGTGGCCGCCGAGGGACGCAATCTCACCGCCGCCCTGCCGTCGCGGACGCGGGCGGTGGTGTCGACGACGGAGGTCGCGACCGGTCACATGGTGGCCGACGTCAAGGTGGCCTTTCCCCGTGCGGGTGCGCTGACCGACCGGATCGCCGGCCGCGTGCGCGAGAGCACCTTCCTCAGCGCTCAGGAAGAGGCGTCGCGACTGTTCGGCTCCGATCCGGCGGCTAACGTCCTGCTCCTCGGCGTCGCCTATCAGCTCGGGGCGGTGCCGATCAACGCCGCCTCGATCGAGAACGCGATCCGCCTCAACGGCACGGCTGTGGAAATGAACCTCCAGGCCTTCCGTCGTGGCCGCCAGCGAGTGTCCGACCCCGCTGCCTATACGGCAACGGTGCGAGCGCTGACCCCGGTCGGGGATGCCGTCCGCCCGCTGTCACCGCCCGCGCGCGCGCTGATCGAGCGCGTCGGCGCTCGACCCGAGTCGCGACTGGCGGCGCTGCTCGCGGTCCGCGTCCCGGATCTCGAGGCCTACCAGGACATCGAGTACGCGCGGCGATTCGTGGACGACGTGGTCTACGTTCACGCGGCCGAGCGGCGATGCGTTCCCGAGTCGACCGCGCTCGCCGAGGCGGTCGCCTTCCAGCTCCACAAGCTCATGGCCTACAAGGACGAGGCGGAAGTCGCGCGGCTCCACCTGGACCCGGGGTTCAGGCGGCGGATCGAGGCCGAGTTCGGCGCCGGCGCGCGGTTCGCATGGAAGCTCCACCCGCCCCTGCTGCGGGCCCTCGGGCTGAGGCGCAAGATCACGCTCGGCGAGTGGTTCGTCCCCGCCTACCGCGTGCTATATGCGATGCGCCGGCTGCGGGGCACTCGCCTCGATCCGTTCGGTTACGCGACCGTGCGACGCGTGGAGCGCGAGCTGATCGTCGAGTACCGCAACCTGATCAGAGAGCTCTCCTGGTCGCTCACGGCCGACAATCACGCGCTGGCCGTGGAGATTGCCCAGCTACCCGACATGGTCCGGGGTTACGAGCACGTGAAGCTGGCCAACGTCGCGCGTTACCGCGATCGAGTGGCCGAACTCACGCGGGAAAGCCGACGGTGATCGCGATCCCGCCGCCGGGCTGCGGATGGGCGTCGATCGTCGCCGCGTGGGCGGCGGCGATCGCGCGAACGATCGACAGGCCGAGGCCGTGGTGGCCGTCGGCGCCGCTGGCGCGCCGGCCGTCCAGCCGCTGAAAGGGCTCGAACAGCCGCTCGAGCTCGTCCGCGGAGATCGTCGCTCCGGTGTTCGTGACCGAGAGCACGGCGCGGTCCTCACGGGTGGTGGTGGTGACCTCGAGCGTGCCGCCGCGGAAGTTGTGGCTCGCCGCGTTGTCGATCAGGTTCGCGATCAAGCGCTCGATCAGGGCCGGATCGCCGACCGTCGCGGCGGGCGCGAGCGCGCTCGTGGCGTGCACGCAGTTGCGCTGGATCGCGGGCCTCTGGGTCAGCAGCACCTGGCCGGCGAGGGCCGCCAAGTCGACGGGTGCGCGCTGCTCGAGGCCGCGCTCGCTGGTGGCGAGCGTGAGCAGCGCCTCGAGCAGTCGTTCCTGGTCGCGGCCGGAGGCCAACAGCTCCTCGCACGTCGCGCGCAGCGTGGCCACGTTCGCTTTGGGGTCGGCGAGCGCGACTTGGAGCAGCGTCCGCTCGAGCGTCAGTGGCGTGCGCAGCTCGTGCGAGGCGTTGCCCACGAACCGTCGCTGCGCCTCGAAGGACGCCTGAAGCCGCGCCAGGAGGTCATCGAACGTGTCACCGAGCGCCTTGAACTCGTCCTCGGGCCCGCTCAGCGCCAGCCGCTGGCCGAGATTCCCGGCCGAGATCGTGCGGGCGGTGGCGGTCATCTGGCGCAGCGGACGCAGAACCCTTCCCGAGGCGAACCATCCGAGCAGGGCGGCGGGCACCGCGGTCACCGCCAGCACGAACCACGAGACGGCCAGTAGGCGGCTGAGATCGGCCGAGTGCTGCAACCCGACCTGCTGGCTGAGCCCCACCTGAGCGGCTGCCCGCGCGGCGCTGGACACGGCGGTGGCGATCAGCGTGCCCGCTCCATGCGCCGGGTGCACGGCGTGGACCTCGATCGTCGGACCATAGGCCGCCAGCGCGTAGGTGATCGCGAGTATGACGCTCCCCACCACCAGGAACATCGTGGCGTAGAGGAGCGTGAGGCGCAGCCGCGCGGTGCGAACCGGAAACCGCAGTGCCGCACGAATGCGGGATCCCGAGCTCAGATTCGGTAGCCCCCTTCACGGACCGTCTCGATCACCGGTGGCTCGCCTAACTTGGCCCGCAGGCGCGCGACCGTCGTCTTGACCGTGCTCGTGAACGGGTTGACCGCCTCGTCCCACACGCGCTCGAGCAGTTCCTCGGCCGATACGACGCGGCCGTCGGCCGCGAGCAGGCATTCCAGCAGCGCGAACTCCTTCGGGCTGAGCGCCAGCCGGCGGTCTCCCCGGCAGGCGATCCGGCGGGCGGGATCGAGGGTCAACTCGCCGCGCACGAACGTCGGTGGCAGCGGCGGGACGGCGCGCCGGGCGAGGGCCCGGATCCGCGACAGCAACTCGGCAAAGTCAAACGGCTTGGGCAGGTAGTCGTCAGCGCCAAGATCGAGACCCTCCACCCGGTCCTTGATCGTGCTCGCGGCGGTCAGCATCAGCACGCGCGTCTCGCTCCGTTCCGCTACTAGGGCACGGCAGACCTGATCGCCGTGCACGACCGGGAGGTCACGGTCGAGCACGACGACGTCATACCGATTGACGCCGACGTGGGCGAGCGCGTCGGCGCCGTCGAACGCTAGATCCACGGCAATGCCCTCGCGGCGTAGCCCTTCGGCCACGGCGGTGGCGAGCCGGCGGTGATCCTCGGCAACCAAGACCCTCATCGTCGCAGCCAAAGGATGTCCGACCGAAGGTGACAAGGGGGTCACAACCGCTGTCACCGAGCTGTCACCACCCACTCTCTACAACTTTCCCGACCCGATCGCACGACTCGATGCATACAACTCCACGCTCACCTCCACCACAACCCCCCCGACGGCGACGGGCCGCGGTGGCGGCGATGGCGATCGCCGCCGCCGCGGTCCTCGCGGCGGGCTGCGGGTCCTCCTCGCCCAAGACCAGTTCCACCGCCGCCGACCAGCCGCAGAGCATCGCCACCGCGGCGTACAAGTACTCGGCCTGCATGCGCGACCACGGCGTGCCGGACTTTCCCGACCCGCAAGTGAGCAGCAGCGGCGGGCAGGTCTCGGTCCGGCAGATGGTCCCGGCCAGCGCGGGCCAGTCGCCGCAGTTCAAGACGGCGCAGAAGAGCTGCCAGAGCATCCTGCCGGGGGCGGCCAACGTCAACCCGGCCCAGGCGGCGGCACAGCAGCAGGCGCACAAACAGGTCCTGCTGGCGTTCGCGCGCTGCCTGCGCACGCACGGCTTGGCGAACTTCCCGGACCCGAACAGCCAAGGGCAGTTGACGTCCCAGATGATCAGCGCCGCCGGGATCGACCTCCACCAGCCGGCCGTCCTCACCGCCGCCAAGGCGTGTGTCGGGGTCACCCACGGGGCGATCACGATCGCCCAGGTCCAGGCGGCCATCGCCCACGGCGGATGAGTCGCCGGCGCGAGCCATGCTGTCCCGCGCCGGCGCTCCGCCTAGATGTTCGACAAACCGTGGCCGACGCCTGATCAGAGCGCTCGACGCACCGACAATTGCGGCGGCGGCGGCGTCTATGCTCGGCCGATGCGAATCGCGGTCCTCGGCGCGGCGGGCATGCTCGGCCGGCGGCTCGTCGAGCGGCTGGCCAAGCCGGGCGCGCTTGGATCAGGGCGCCCGTCGCACATGTTGCTCGTCGATGCAGTTGCGCCCGCGACGGCCTCGGCCGGCGACATCCCGGCCGAGGCGCTGGTCGCCGATGTCGCGGAGCCGGGGGTCGCCGAGCGGGTCGTCGCCGGCCGCCCCGAGGTGATCTTCGACCTGGCGGCGGTCGTCTCCGGGGAGGCCGAGGCCGACCTCGCCAAGGGCTACCGGGTCAACGTCGATGCGGCCCGGCTGCTGTTCGACGCCATCCACGACGCCGGCCAGGGGTACCGGCCGCGGCTGGTGTTCAGTTCCTCGATCGCGGTGTTCGGGCCGCCAGTTCCTGACCTGATCGGCGATGGCCAGCCGCCGACCCCGGCGACCAGCTACGGGACCCAGAAGGCGATGGTCGAGTTCATGCTCGGCGACTACACCCGCCGCGGGGTGCTCGACGGCGTGGGGATCCGGCTGCCGACCATCTGCGTCCGTCCTGGCACGCCCAACCTCGCCGCCTCGGGCTTCTTCTCGAACATCATCCGCGAACCCCTGAACGGCAAGGCCGCGATCCTGCCCGTGTCCGAGGACGTGCGCCACTGGTTCGCCTCGCCGCGGTCGGGGGTCGAGTTTCTGATCCACGCCGCGACGTTGCCCTCCGCGCGGTTGGGACGGCGCCGGTCGCTGAACATGCCCGGGGTTTCGGCGACCGTGGCGATGGAGATCGACGCCCTGCGCCGGGTTGCAGGCGAGCGGGCGGTCGGCCTCATCGAGCGGATCCCCGACGACACGATCGCCCGGATCGTGGCGGGCTGGCCGCGGGCGTTCGACGCTCGTCGCGCCCGGGTGCTCGGTTTCCGCGCCGAGGCCAACTTCGACGAGATCGTGCGCGTCTATATCGACGACGAGTTGGACGGGCGCGTCCCCGGATCCACCTCGTCGTAGGCGCTGTCGTGCCACCGCCACACCGCAGGCCGGGATGACCGCGCTCGCCGATGTCGTGGTCGCCTCGAGCCAGGTGGCCGGCACGAGCTCGCGTTCGCGCAAGATCGCGATTCTGGCCGATCTGCTCACGCGCCTGGACCCGACCGAGATCGGGATCTGCGTCGCGTTTCTCTCCGGCGTGCCCCGTCAGGGCCGGGTCGGGGTCGGCTACTCGACGATCTACGGCCTCGAGCGCAGGCCGGCGGCCGAGCCCTCGCTGACCGTCCACGAGGTAGATCGGGCGATCGGCGAGATCGAGGCGGCGACGGGGAGCGGCTCGGCCTCGGCTCGCAAGCAGCTTCTGGAGCAGCTGCTGGACCGGGCGACGGAGTCGGAGGGAGAGTTCCTGCGACGGCTGTTCACCGGCGAGTTGAGGCAAGGCGCGCTGGCCGGGCTGATGGTTGACGCCGTCGCTAAGGCGGCCGCCGTGCCGGGCGCGATCGCCCGGCGGGCGCTGATGTTGTCGGGTGATCTCGCGGCGATGGCTGAGATCGCGATGACACGCGGAGAGCCGGGACTGCGCGAGATCGGGTTTGAGGTCTTCCGCCCGATCCTCCCGATGCTGGCCGCCACCGGCAAGAGCGTCGGCGAGGCGATGGCGGGCTTCGAGCACGCGTCGGTCGAGTGGAAGCTCGACGGCATCCGCATCCAGATCCACCGGCGTGGGGAAGAGGTCCGGATCTACACGCGCAACCTCAACGAGATCACGGCGTCGCTGCCCGGGATCGTCGACGCGGTGCTGGAGCTGCCCGTTGCGCAGGCCGTGCTCGATGGGGAGGCGTTGTGGATGGGCGAGCACGGCCCGGCCGCGTTCCAAGACACGATGTCGCAGATCGACGGCGACGCGCCGCCGGAGGGGATCGTGACCTGCCTGTTCGACCTGCTGCACCTCGACGGCCACGACCTGCTCGATACGCCGTTGCGCGAACGGTCGGCCAAGCTCGGGGCGATCGCCCCCCAGCTGAAGATCCCAGGCGCCTTCACCGACGATCCGCGGGAGGGACAACGGATCCTCGACGAGTCGTTGGCCGCTGGCCACGAGGGCGTGGTCGTCAAAGACGCCGCGTCGCTCTACGCCGCCGGTCGGCGCGGACGAACGTGGCGCAAGGTCAAGCCGGTGCGTACCTACGACCTCGTCGTGCTCGCCGCCGAATGGGGACATGGGCGCCGCCGGGGCTGGCTGTCGAACCTCCACCTCGGCGCTCGCGACCCCGGCTCGGGCGGGTTCGTGATGGTCGGAAAATGTTTCAAGGGGCTAACCGATGAGCTGCTGGAATGGCAGACGCGTGAGCTTCTGGCGCGCGAGACCGACCGGCGTGGGATCGCGGTGTTCGTCCGCCCGGAGCTGGTCGTCGAGATCGCCCTCGACGGGGTCCAAGCCTCGATCCGGTACCCCGGTGGTGTGGCGTTGCGCTTCGCGCGGGTCAAGCGCTATCGCCCGGACAAGGACGGCGGCGAAGCCGACACGATCGGCGAGCTCCGAGCGCTCCTCCCGTCGTCGCGCGAATAGCGCGTGCCTCGTGCTCGGTGGGGTTGGTGAGGTGTGTGAGGGTCAGACTCGGTGCTCGGGGTTGGCGGCGTCGAACCGGCAACCGGCGTCCCACAGGCTCTTCTGGTTCCCGTGGGCAGGGATGCCCCCGGCGTCCTTGATCATCCGCGCCAAGTGCAGGAGGTTCCAGGTGAGGAACGTCGTGTTGCGGTTGGTGAAGTCATTCTCCGGACCTCCCGAGCCGGGATCGAGATAGCTGGGACCGGGGCCGGCCTCTCCCAGCCAGCCCGAGTCGGCCTGGGGAGGGATCACGTAGCCGAGGTGCTGGAGCGAGTAGAGGATGTTCATCGCGCAGTGCTTGGCCCCGTCCTCGTTGCCGGTGATGATGCAACCCGCCACGCGACCGTAATACGCCCACTGGCCGGCGTCGTTGAGCAGGTGGCTGTTCCCGTACAGGCGCTCGATCACCTGGGTGCAGATGGACGACTTCTCGCCCAGCCAGATCGGGCTGAGCAGGACGAGGATGTCGGCCGCCGCCACTTTCTCGAAGATCGCCGGCCACTCGTCGCGCTCCCATCCGTGCTCGGTCATGTCCGGGTACACGCCGGTCGCGATCTGATGGTCGACCGCGCGGATCACCTCGACGCCGACGCCGACGCGGCGCATGATTCCGATCGACTGCTCGGCGAGCCCCTCGGTGTTTGAGATCTCGGGCGAGCGCTTCAAAGTGCAGTTGATGTACAACGCCCGCAGGTCGGAGAAATCCCAGCTTGACTGGTCAGCCAGCTGTTCCTGCCGCGGATCGAGCTGAGTGCTCATGCTGCGCGCCTCCATCGAATCTGGGGGTTTCGAATCGGTAACCGTCGGTCCTCGGGGCCCCGCGCTCGCGGGGAGCGCCAGCCGAGAACCCCCGTCACCCTACCGGGCGATCGCCCTTTACGTCGAAAAGTGGACATTCGCGGCTCCAGAATCGAGTGGCTGCACTTGGCGTGAACCAGCACCGTTCGCCCCCGTGCCGTGGAGCGACACCGAAATCGACAAGTTATTGATCGCGAGTCGGATGTCCGATGGCGTGGGAAGGCCGACCTCGCGCCGCGCCGAGAAGCCATGAGTTGCCATGATTGTCGCGATGGCTTGGCTTGACCGACGGCACGCGTAGTGACAGTTGTCGGGATCCTGCATCCGGGGGCGATGGGAGCCGCCGTGGGAGCTGCGCTGCTCACCGTCGGCCACGACGTGGTCTGGGCGTCGGCGGGACGATCGCCAGCCAGCGCGCGGCGCGCCGAGCATGCCGGACTGCGTGACGTCGAGGAGCTCGAGCGGCTCTTGGGGCAGTGCGAGCTCGTGCTCTCGATCTGCCCACCGGACGCGGCGGTCGCGGTCGCACGCAGCGTGCGCGGGTTCCCTGGCATCTTCGTCGACGCCAACGCGATCTCCCCCGCGACGTCCGTCCGGGCCGGCGACGCGTTCGGCGGTAGGTACGTCGACGGTGGGATCATCGGGCCGCCCCCGGAGCGCCCGGGGACGACGCGGCTTTACCTTTCGGGCGAGCAGGCCGAGTGGGTTGCGGCCGTTTTCGCCGGCGCCCGGATCCAGCCGCGCGTGCTCCCCGGCGCGCGGATCACGGCGGCGTCGGCGTTGAAGATGAGCTATGCGGCGTGGACGAAGGGATCAGCTGCGCTGCTGATCGCGATCGAGGGCACCGCGCAGGCCAACGGGGTGGCGGCCGCGCTGCGCGACGAATGGGCAATGTCTCAACCGGCCTTGACCGACCGGCTTGGCGCGGCGCGTGCGGCCGCGGCAGAGAAGGGATGGCGGTGGAAGGGCGAGATGCGCGAGATCGCCGACACGTTCCGCGCCGCCGGGGAACCCGACGGGTTTCACCTAGCCGCGGCGCAGATCTACTCCCAGCAACCCCGGCCCCCCGGCGACCAGTGAGTGCCGGAGCCGTTGCCGGTCGATCTTGCCCGAGCCGGTCCTCGGCAGCTCGGGGAGAAAACGGACGTCGCGGGGAGCCTTGTGCGGCGAGAGCGTGGCTTTGACATAGGCCTGAAGGGCCGTCGCGTCGGGTTGCGCGCCCTCGCGCAGGACCACGAACGCCGCCGGTTTCTCGAGGCCCTCGTCCTCGTAGGCGACGACCGCGCATTCAATGACATCCGGGTGACCGGCCAGACACCGCTCGATCTCTTGTGGGGCCACCCAGATCCCGCCCACCTTCAGCAGGTCGTCGGCCCGGCCTCGATAGTGAAAGAAGCCGTCCGCGTCCACCGCGAACAGATCGCCGCTCATCACGACGTCGCCGGCGTACGTCTCGACCGATTTGTCGCGCTCGCCCCAGTACATCAAGGCGGTCGTGTCACCTTCGATCCACAGCCGGCCCGTCTCGCCGGTGGGTACGTCGCGCCCGTGCTCGTCGACCACGCGGGCGGTGTAACCGGGGACGGCCTGACCCACGGTTCCCGGCCTGACCGACCCGGGCCGGTTGGAGATGTAGATGTGGTACGCCTCGGAGGAGCCGATTCCATCGAGGACCTCGACGCCGAACGTCTCGAGCCAGCGACGGTGCAGCTCCACCGGTAGTGCCTCGCCGGCCGAGGTGCACAAGCGCAGGCTCGAGAGGTCCCTCTGGGGATGGTCGAGCATCGCCCGCATCATCGTGGGCACGTTGACGAGGATCGTCGGGCGATGGCGGACGGTGAGCTCGAAGATCCGCTCCGCGGTGGTCCGCTCGGCGAACACGATCCCGGTGGCGCCGACCCCGAACGGGTACAGCGTGGTCAGGTCGCGGGCGTAGCCGAAGAACAGCTTCGGCACCGGCAGGACCACGTCGTCCTCACGGATGTCGAGCACGCCGCGGGCGTAGTGCTCGAAGCTGCGCAGCGGGGTCTCCATCCGGTGCACACACCCCTTCGGCATCCCGGTCGAGCCGGTGGTGAACTTCCACAGGGCGACGTCATCGCCGGTCGTGGGCGCCGGATCGAGCGACGGCGAGGCGCCCTCGATGAGCTCCTCGAGGCTCACCTCGCCCGCCTGGAGAGTGGCTCGCGGCACACCGACGGCGAGCAAGGTCCGGGGCCAGGGGCGAGCGCCCAGCGTCGCCCGGGCCTCGCGGACGCGCTCGATCGTGATCGCGTCGACCACGACGACGGCCGCGCGCGTGTAGTCGAGGTAGTAGGCGTAGTCCTTGCTCTGGAGAAACGTGTAGACCTCGGCCGTCACCGCCCCCAGCTTCTGGGCGGCGTACCAGGTCGCGACGAACGGGGCTCCGTCCGACAGGGCCAGCAGCACCCGTTCCTCCTGGCGGACGCCGAGGTCGCGGAGCACGTGCCCCACCCGGTTGATGAGCTCCGCCAGCCCGGCGTAGGTGATTCGTCGCTCCCCATCCAGAAGCGCGATCCGGTCGCCTCGCCCCTGCTCGAGGTGGCGGTCGACGAACCAGCTGGTGAGGTTGAAGAACTCCAGTTAGGTTGCCTCGGACGCGAGCTCGATGAGCATCTGGGTAAGGGTGTCAAACGTCGCCTCCCCCTCGTCCGCGCTCGCCTCGGCCGGGGCTCCGCAGTACGCGCGCGCCATCCCCATGGCAAGGAAATCGGTGTGACCGGCGCCGATCTCGGCCGGCATCGAGATTTCAAACGCGGGCAAGCTCGTCATCGCGACGGCATCGACCAGCCCCGGATCGGCGGCCAGGATGAGCGATGTCTCGTAGCGCCCGGCGTGACACGATCCCCGCTGAAACTCGTCCGTGAGACGCTGGGCGTTGCGGCGCCGGACGAGATCGATCGAGGTACAGCGCGCCCGCCTCCGATGCGGCGGCGCGCAGCGTAGATACCTGCTCGGGCTCGAAATGGTTGTTGACGATCACCAGGCGTCGGAAGCCCTCAGCGGTCAAGGACGCGGCGACGTCGAGCACGACCGCGCGCAAGGTGGCCTCGGTGATCCCGATCGCGCCGGCAAATGCCGCGCCGTACCGCGTGACCCCGAACGGCAGCGGTGGCAGAACCACGATCGGCGGGTCGGAGATCAGCGTCGCCGCGCGTTCGCACATGGCGACCGAGATCAACGTATCGGTGGCGAGCGGAAGGTGGGGCCCGTGGGGTTCGATCACGCCGACCGGCCACAACGCGACCGGACGGCGGCTCCGCAGCTCCTCCAGGCCCGGCGAAGTGAGCTCTTCCAGGCGCGTCACGGAGCCGTCCATCAGTTGACACTCTACGCATCACTGCGCACGCAAGTCAACTATCATCCAAGGCCCTGATGTCGGACCGGAAGCTTCCGTCCCTGACCTACTCGAAGTATTTGGCGCTCGACGAGCTGCTCGCCGCCCAGCGACCACAGACCGGTGAACACGACGAGATGTTGTTCATCGTCATTCATCAGGTGTACGAGCTGTGGTTCAAGCAATTGCTGCACGAGGGCCGTCACCTACAGCGGCGATTCGAGGATGGAGATACGCCCCATGCGCTGGCGGCACTGAAGCGGATTCTCACCATGCTCAAGACGGTCGTGGGACAGATCGACGTGCTCGAGACGATGACCCCGCGACAGTTCTTTCGCTTCCGCGACCGGCTCGATACGGCGAGCGGCTTTCAGTCGGCCCAGTTCCGCGAGCTCGAGGCGCTGCTGGGGCGCCGCGACGCCACCGTACCCACCCGGTACGAGACGAGCTCGGCGGAAAAGTCCCGGCTCGACGCGGCCATGAGCCAACCCTCGCTGTTCGACTCGTTCGCGCGCTATCTCGTGGCTCGTGGCTACGCCGTGCCACGCGAGACCCTCGACCGCGACGTCTCGCAGCCGCTGGAACCGTCGCCGGCCCTGCAACTCGTGCTGCGCACGGTGTACGAGGATGACGGCGAGGCCGCGCAGGTGTGCGAGCGCATGGTCGACCTCGACGAGGGCGTGATGGAGTGGCGATACCGGCACGTCCAGATGGTGCGGCGAACGATCGGCGAGCAGCTGGGAACCGGCGGCACGGCCGGCGCCGCATATCTGGCCACGACGCTGCTACGGCCGGCCTTCCCGGACCTCTGGGCCGTGCGAACCAAACTGTGAGGCCGGCTCAGGGCAATCCGCTGGCCGCGCACTACACGCGGTTCCGAGTCGCTGAGCGGCTGCTGTTGACCGGCCACTCTCACCAGGCGTGGCCGGACGTGGCCCTCGACGGCGTCACCGAGGCGTTTGCGGACGCGGCTCGCCACGTGGATGACAAGTGGGAGCAAGCGTTCCTCAGGGCCGACCGGGTCCGCGCCGGCCTCCGGACGCTGTTGGGCGACCCGGACGCGGAGCTGGCCCTGGCGGGCTCGACGCACGACCTCGTGATCCGCTTCCTGTCGGCCCTGCCGCTGCGCTCGCGGCCCAAGTTGATCACGACCGACGGCGAGTTCCACACGCTGCGCCGCCAGCTCGCCCGGCTCGGCGAGGAGTGGCTCGAGATCGTTCGCGTCCCGGCGAGCCCGGCGGAGACCTTGGCCGAGCGGCTCGCCGCTCAGGCCGACGATCGCACCGCGGCCGTGCTCGTCTCGGTCGTACGGTTCGCGGACGCGCGGATCGTTCCGGGGTTGGACGTCCTGGCCGGCGTGTGTGCCGCGCGCGGGATCGAATTGCTGATCGACGCCTATCACGCGCTCGGCGCGGTTCCGTTCGTGACACCCGCGACCGCGTGGGTGGTGGGAGGAGGCTACAAGTACCTCCAACTGGGAGAGGGCAACTGCTTCATGCGCGTCCCCCCGCACATGTACGACGCGCGCCCGGCCGTGACGGGCTGGTTCGCCGAGTTTGAGGCACTGACCGATGCCCGCGATCCGGCCCATGTCGCGTATCCGCGCGGCGCGGGCGCATTCTCCGGCTCAACCTATGACCCGACCAGTCACTACCGGGCGGCCAAGGTGGTGGACTTCTTCGCCGAGCACGAGCTGACGCCGAGCTTTCTCCACGCTTCCTACCGATCGCAAGTCGCGCGGCTGGCGGCGGTGTTTGACGCACTCGACCTGCCCGATGCGGTGATCGCCCGCGACCGGCAAACGCCGCTCGATCAATTCGGCGGCTTTCTCGCCCTGCGCTCACCATACGCGTCCGAGCTAGCTGAGGTATTGTCAGAACTGGGTGTATTTACTGACATACGAGGAGACTTTGTGAGGTTTGGTCCGGCCCCTTACCTCACCGATGCCCAGCTCGAGGAAGCCATCGGGTTCCTCGAGGTGGCGATCGATCGAGTCACGGGGTGAATTTCGGGGGCGCGGAGCCCCCGGACTCCGAGTGGCTTAACATCACGGACGTGGAGGCCGGTAGATCGACTCAGGGGACGACCAGTTCGGAGTCGATCGAGCTTGCCACGATCCTGCTGACCGATCTGGTCGGCTCGACGCGGCTCGCCACGACCGTCGGCCCCGCCGTGGCGGACGCGCTCCGCGAGGAGCACTTCGGCGTCTTGCGGGAAGCGATCGAGTCGTCCGGTGGGCGGGAGGCCAAGAACACGGGCGACGGCCTGATGGTCGCTTTCTCCTCCGCCTCGGCGGCGGTCCGCTGTGCGGTGTTGATTCAGCAGCAGTTCGAGCGGCGCTACCGCCGCGCCCCCCATCCGTTGCACGTGCGGATCGGCATGGGAGCGGGCGAGTCGACCGTCAAGGACGGCGATTACTTCGGGATGCCGTCGATCGAGGCGGCTCGACTGTGTGACGAGGCACCCCCGGATGGGATTCTCGTCTCCTCGCTCGTGACAGCGCTGGCCGGCCGTACCGAGGGGATCTCATTCGAGTCGGTCGGCCTGCTCGAGCTGAAGGGCTTCAAAGAACCGGTGGAAGCGTTTGCCGTGCCGTGGGCGCCGCTGGCGGCCGAGGCGGGCGGCCTCGGCCGGTGGCGGCTGCCGGCCGCGCTGCGCTCGCTCCCGACGCTGTCCTACGTTGGGCGCGAGCTCGAGCGCGGTCAGATCGAGGAGGAACGCGCGGCGGTCCGCGAGGGCGCCCGGCGGGTGATGCTGATCGCGGGCGAGCCGGGGATCGGCAAGAGTCGGCTCGCCGCCTACGCCGCACACGGCGCCCACGGGGAGGGGTTCGGGGTCTGCTGGGGCGCGTGTTCGGAGGAGCTCGGCGTGCCCTACGAGCCGTGGATCGAGGTGTGTCAGCAGATCGTGGACTCCGCCCCGACCGAGGCGCTCGAGACGTATGTCGAGCATCACGGGGGTGAGGTCAGTCGGCTGGCGCGGAATTTGGCGCGGCGCGTTCCGGATGCGCCGGCTCCGCAGTCCTCAGATCCGGAGACCGAGCGATTTCTGCTGTTCTCGGCCGTGGCGGGGTTGGTCAGAGCGGTATCCGAGCAGGTTCCGCTGTGCCTTGTGCTCGACGATCTGCACTGGGCGGATGGTCAGTCCGTCGCGTTGCTCAAGCATGTGACGCGGACGGTTGAGCACGGGCCGTTGCAGCTGATCGGAACCTACCGGGATTCCGATCTGGGCAAGGATCATGCCCTGACGGGCGTGTTGGCGGACCTGCGGCGGATTGAGGGGGTGCGGCGGATCTCGCTACACGGTCTTGGGGTCGATGCGGTGGCGGAGATGCTGACCGCGATCGCCGGCCACGAGCTCGACGGAGAGGGGGTGGAGCTGGCGGGGGAGATCGCCGCTGAAACCGATGGCAATCCGTTCTTCGTCGGCGAGATCCTGCGGAGCCTGCAGGAGTCCGGGACGTTCGTATTGGACGAGGCGACGGGGCGCTGGAGGGTCGATCGCTCGTCGGGGTTGGGGCTACCGCAGAGCGTGCGGGATGTAATCGAGCGGAGGGTGGATCGCCTCGGTGACGCGGCGCGCGACGTGCTGACGCTCGCGGCCGTCGTCGGGCGGTCGTTTGAGGTCGAGTTGCTGGCGCAGCTGGTGGATATGGGCGAGGGGCGGTTGCTGGATGAGCTGGATGCGGCGGTCGGAGCCTCGTTGCTGGCGGAGTCCACCGAGCAGATTGGGTTGTTTCGCTTTACCCATGCGTTGATCAACCAGACGCTGTACGCGGCGCTGGGGACGACGCGGCGAGCGCGGATGCACCATCGGGTGGCGCAGGCGTTGGAGGAGTTGGTGGGCGATGATCCGGGGGATCGGTTGGGCGAGTTGGCGTTCCACTGGCGGATGGCGACGGCGCCCGTGGATCGCGGGAAGGCAGCGGAGTACGCGCGGCGTGCGGGCCAGCAGGCGTTGGAACGGTTGGCGCCGGCCGAGGCGGCGAAGTTGTTCGCGGATGCGCTCGATTTGCTGGCCGAAGGCGCCACGGCCGAACGGTGCCGGGTGCTGATCGGGTTGGGTGAGGCGCAGCTGCTGACCGGGGCGGCGGAGTACCGCGACACGCTGCTGCAGGCGGCGGAGATCGCCTCGACGCTCGGCGACGCCGAGCTGGCCGCGAGCGCCGCCCTGGCCAACAACCGTGGCATCGCCAGCGCCGTCGGAGACGTCGACTCCGACCGGTTGGCGGCGATCGAGCGCGCGACCGAGCTCGACGACGGATCCCAACCCGTCCGACGGGCCCGCCTGCTGGCGCTCCGCGCCTCGGAGCTGGCCTTCGACCCCGAGGCACTCGAGCGCCGACGGGCCCTGGTCGACGAGGCGATTCCGCTGGCCCGCGAGGGCAACGACGCTCGGATCATGGCCGAGGTCCTGCGCAACTCGATCCAGGCCCTGTGGTCGCCCGACACGCTCGCGCGGCGCGTCGAGGTCAAAGATGAGCTGCACCGCTGCGCCGCCGAAGCGCAGGATCCGGCGATTCAGTGGTGGGCCGTCCACACCAATCATGCGATCGGGATCGAACTCGGGCAGGTCGCGGAGGCGGAAGCCGCCCTGCACGAACAGCGCCAGCTCGCGGGTGAGCTCGATCACCCGACGCTGAACTGGCTATGCAACTCCAACGACGCCGCCTTCGCGGTGTTGCGCGGCGATCTGGCGGCCGCCGACCGCTGGGCAGAGCGCGCGTTGCACACCGGAACCGAGGCCGGGCACTCCGACGCGCTGCTGCTCTATGGCGCGCAGCTCGGATTCCTTAGGACGTACCAGGGCCGCGCCGAGGAGATCGTCGGCCTGCTCGAGCAGGGCGTGGCCGCCTACTCCGGCGTGCCGGCCTTCCGCGCCGGCCTGGCCAACGTCTACTGCTGGCTGGGCCGGGCCGAGGAGGGCGCCGTGATCGTCCAGGACGCGGCCACGGACCGGTTCGAACACGTCCCTTGGGATCCAGTGCGGATGACGACGCTCGCGCTCTATTCCGATGCCGCGTCTCAGTCGGGCTGCACCGACGCGGCGGCGATCCTGTACGAGCTGCTCGAGCCTTGGTCGGACCAGATCGTGTGGACGGACGCCAACTGCTACGGCCACGCGCAGATGTGGCTTGGCCTGGTCGCCTCGATCCTCGACCAGCCGGAGCTGACCGATCGCCACTTGGAGTTTGCCTGCAAGTTCCAGGAGGAGCACGGCCTCCCGTTGTGGGCCGCGCGCGCCCATCTCGGCTGGGCGGAGACGCTGGCCCGCCGCGGCGACGGAGCCCGCGCCCACGAGCAGGCAGCGCGGGCGCTCGAGCTCGCTCGCGCGGGCGGATACGTGCTGATCGAGGCCCGCGCGGCAGCCATCGTGGCGGTCGCGGCGGCCGCCGGCAGCTGATCGCGCAACCGCGAGCCACCATCTTCGTGCATGCTTCGCGCCCATGAGCGGCGAGCGAGTTGCGATCCTCCTGCCCGACGCAGATATGCCCGCGGCCCTCGCCGCGCTCGACGGGGTCGCCGACCCGGTGCTGGCCGACAGCCATGAGAGTCTCGTTCGAGCGCTGCACGAGACGGAGATCCTGCTGGTCTGGGTCGGCGGGCAGGCGCCGCTCCAAGACGCATGGCCACACGCCGGTTCGCTGCAGTGGCTCCACGCCGCGAGCCTCGGGGTCGACGGCCTGCTGTTCGACGACGTCGTCGCCAGCGACGTCGTCGTCACGAACACCCGCGGAGTGTTCGAGGCGCCGATCGCCGAGTACGTCATCGGTCTGCTGCTGATCTGGACCAAGGACCTCGTCCGTACCCTGGCGTTCCAGCGGGAGCGCGAATGGCATTACCGAGCGACCGAGATGCTGGCTGGACGTCGCGTGACGATCATCGGAGCGGGGGGCATCGCCGTCGCGCTCTCGCAACGGCTCCGGGCGCTCGGCGTGCGGGTCGATGTCGTGGGCCGCACCAGCCGTCCCGACCCGGTCCTCGGTCACGTCTCCTCACTCGAGGATGCCGACGAGGTGCTCGGAGCGGCTGAGTTCGTCGTGCTCGCCCTGCCCCTCACCGCCGGCACGCGAGATCTGATCGACGAGCGCCAACTGAGCAGGCTCTCGCCCGGGGTGCGGGTGGTCAATGTCGGCCGGGGCGCCGTGGTGGACGAGGATGCCCTCCTGGCGGCGCTGCGCTCGGGGAGGGTCGCCGGGGCGGCGCTCGATGTCTTTCAGCGAGAGCCGCTTCCCCCTGAACACCCGTTCTGGACGACCGAGGGAGTGATCGTCTCACCACACATGTCCGGAGACGTGACGGGTTGGGAGGACGCCGTCGTGCGTGGCTTCATCGACAACCTCGGTCGGTGGCGGGCCGGCGCGCCGCTGCGGGACGTGGTCGACAAGGAGCGGTTCCGCATCGGCGGATCGCGGACGCGATAGACGCCGCGCGCCGAGGGACGTTATGGTCTTGGGCATGGACAGCCGCCTCGTGTTGACCGAGTTTCCCGCCGACGACCCCGAACGCGCCCGGCGATTCTGGTCCCGATTCCTCGGATGCACATTGGAACCACGCGATGAGGGCGAGGGGAGGGGGAGGGCTGGCAAACGCGCGACGAGGGACCGGTGATCGGCGTACATCGGCGGGGCCGCGGGCCGGGAGACTCGTTCTCGCTGCCGTACTTCACAGTCAGCGATCTCGAGGCGGCGCTCGATCGGGTCAAGGCACTCGGTGGGAGCGTCGTTCACCCGGGCGCTCAGTGGGCGATCTGCAAGGACTCCGAGGGGAGCCCGTTCGGCCTCGCCAGCGGCGGCTAGTCCTTCCCGACGTCTAGCTCGAACGCCCGACGAGCCCGGTCGGCGATTCGAGTCGCGAGCGCGCCGGCTTCCGATACTCGCTCCACCGCGTCGCCGAGCTCGCGCCGTCCGACGCCGAACGCCCAGGCCTCGAGCATCAACGGTCGAGCGCGGATCGCGCCGGCGAGCCGTCCGAGTTCCGCGGGCTCGAGGGTGACGTGGCGGCGGTAGCGCCAGACCACCACGTCGATCAGGCGCGGGCTCCGAGCCCCGGCCGCCCACAACAGAAAGCCCAACGACCATAGGCGCGGTCCGCGGCCGGCGCCCGTCCAGTCGACCACGACCAGGCGCCCATCGACGGTCGGGATCGCGTTCGCGGGGACGAAATCCGGATGCACGAACGCGTGCGGCAGATCCTGGCAATCGTCCGTGGCGTCGACCTGTTCGCGGAGGCGGTCGTAGCGCGAGAGCTCGCGGACGCCCACGCGGGGCAGGGCCCGCTCGAGCAAGGCCGCCGCGGCCGCGATCTCCTCCCGCGGTCCGCCAACGAACGACAGGTGGTGCCACGCCCGGCCGTCCCGCAACCCCGTCGCCGGGTTCGCGTTGAGGCGGCCCAGCAGGGTCCCTAGGATCCCCGCGGGCCGGCCGGGGCGCAGCGGCGGGCCGGACGCGACGAATTCGGTCACGAGCACCCCCTGGCCCGCCAGCGCTGATACCGGCTCGGGGTGGGCGCACCGTTCGGCCGGAAAGCCATGCCGCTCGAGGGCCCGAAGGATCGCGGCGTCGCCGTGGACGCCGTCGAGCCCCCGCGCGGCCGGGAACACGCGCGCGACCCAGCCCGGCCCGTCCACGCGATCGATCCGAAACACGCCGGCGTCGAGCGATTCGATCCTCGCCACCTCGATGCCGTAGGTGCCCGCGAGGTGGGCGCCGAGCTCGGCGCCGTCGGTGACGGCTCGTGGGACGGTTTCCTGGTCGGATCTCGTTGAACGGCCGCGGCTCACAGCGGTTCGGCGATCTGGTCGTCGCCAAGATCATGACCGTCGTGCTCGCCGTTGACCAGGCCAAGGCTCTGGGGATGCTCGAGCAGCTCGATCGCCGCCTTGGTCAGCAGCCACCGATCGTGGCGCTCCCGGATCAGCAAACCCGACCGGCTCAGGCGCTGGAGGGCGATCGTGACCGTGGGACGGTGGGCGCCGATGAGCATCGCGAGCACCTCGTGGGTGAGCGGGAGGTCGACGTGGATGCCGTTGGGAGATACCTTGCCCCAGCGGTCGGCGAGGAGCCAGAACAGGATCAGGAGTCGGGCGTGCGCCCGCGGTAGGTGGGTGACGGCCTGCGTGAGCGCGAGGTGGCGCGCTCGCTGGGCGACGTGGCTGACCAGTCGACTGCTGATCGTCGGCCACGGCGCGATGCGGAGCACGAAGGCCGTATCGAGGATGGCCAGTCGAGTCGGTCGGAGCACGATCCAGTCGACCGTTATCGGCAGCGCGCTGTACTCGTCGTCCGTATCCCACGGACGGATCAGGTCGGTGGGACCAAACAGCTCACACGCGGCGCGCTTACCGACGTTGACTCGACGAATCAGCAGACCGTCAAGCAGGAATAGGCCCAACCAGCCCGTCTGCGCCACCCGGCGGATCTCCGACGTGTCCCAGCTCGGCGGCTCGAGCTCGAGCACGGTCGCCACGGCGCGAGCGCGCGCGATGCGCGCGTCCTCCGGGCTCAGGTCGGCGGCCAGATCCGGATCGGCGTCGAGCAAAGAGACGAGGCGGCGAGGATCGTGCCGGCGCAGCACAACTGAAACGGTAACCAATCGAGCGGTTTGGTCCGTCCGCGTACAACCCCGGTACGCCAGCGGACGGCCGGGGTGATCGTCCCCGCCCCCGCTTGCTATGCCCGTAGGCGAAGCGACAAGGAGGAACCAATGAGGACGCGTAGAGGCAACCGTCAGCCCCAACGAGACGACGATCCCGCCCGGAAGCGATTCGCCAGCACCGAGACGAGTTTGGGACGGGATCCGACGCGGGGTAAGTCCGCGGGAACGGCGAGAAGTATCGAGCTGGATCCGACCCGTGGGCGATCGGCGGGCACGGTGAGAAATATGTTGCTCGATCCAACCCGACCCGTCCCGCGCCGCAAAACTGTAACCGGCGGCAAGGACGGCTGACCTCGACCGGGCGACGATGATTGTCGACCTTCGGCCGAGTTGAATTTAGACCTATGTTCGCGGACGAACACGTCGGACGTCAAATGTAGCCGTGTCTCACTCCAGCTGATACCCCTTAACTGCACACTGAGACTAGACCGGAGTCACCGGCGCGGTGGATGGCCGAACCCGGTTGAGCGACAACTAATCGCTTAGCCGCCGAATATTTCTCTGTCCATTTGGGTCGTGCCGGAGATTCCCAGCGCTCGCATACCAGCTATTGCTTCTCTGGAGGTGACTCTGTGGCGACGGTAGTGGAGAGTAGAGCGGTTCGACCTTTGCCGTTACGATGGCGAAAGGGGCTCGTGGGGGAACTGTGGGCGGAGTTCTTCGGCTGTTTCATTCTGATCTCGTTCGGTGACGGAGTCGTGGCCATGCTGTGGGCCCTGGTCGGGTCCGGCCGAAGCAGCGCCGGACCGCTGCAGTCCTCGGGCGACTGGCTCCTGATCACCTGGGGGTGGTGTCTGGCGGTGGCGTTTGCCGTATATACGGTGGGTGGGATCAGCGGAGCCCACATCAATCCCGCGGTCACACTCGGTGCTGCCCTGCGCGGCCAGCTTCCGTGGAGAAAGGTGGTTCCCTATTGGGTGTTCCAAGTCCTGGGTTGCTTCGTCGGCGCCGCCCTGGTGTTTCTCGTCTACAACCAGGCGATCAACCACTTCGACCAGGTCAACCACATCGTCAAGGGTCAGCCCGCCTCGGTCGCCACCTACAGCACATTTGCGACGTTCCCAGCACCCTACTTCGGCAGCGTCTGGGGACCGTTATGCGACCAGATCGTGGGCACGTTCTTCCTCGTGCTGTTCGTGTTTGCGGTCACCGACGAGTTTTCCCTCCCGCCCGGCTCGAACATGGGCCCGTGGGTCATCGGCTTTATCGTGATGGCGATCGGCGTCTCGTTCGGAGCCAATGCCGGGTATGCGATCAACCCGGCCCGCGATTTCGGCCCCCGGATATTCGCCTTGATCGCCGGCTGGGGTAAGGTGGCGTTTCCAGGGGATTACGCACACATAAGCAACTACTTCTGGGTCCCGATCGTCGGACCTCTCATAGGTGGGGCGATAGCAGCGCTCTTCTACGACGTGGCGCTCCAGGATTTCCTCAAGGCGCGAAAGGCTCCCGAGCCGGGCGTCCAGGCGGAGGGTCGGGTACTCGAGGACCGTCCGACGACCCAGTAGACGTAAACCGGTAGGCGCGGTTCGATGGCCGTCACCGGCGTCGAACCGCGTCTCCGATGCTCGTAAGGAGGTACAACATGACAAGGTGCGGGGTGCTCCCGGAGGGCAGGGAGGCCGGATCCCTCGGACGCGCACACGATTACCGGGATCATCGAGGTTCACTGTTGATCCTGCCCCGGGCGACGTTTCCCGGACCGGCTCGCACGATCACCGTCGAGCCGCTGCGCATCCCGAAGGCACCTTCGCTTCCACGAAAGGTACCTTCACCCCGGACGGTGCCCGCCCGTCCGGAGCCGGCGCCGCTGCGCGAGCCGGTGCCGATGCGCGAACCTGTTCCGTCGCCGTGAGGAGCGGCCAGGCGTTGGTGGAGCCCGCGCCTGACTTGGTCGAGCCGGTGGTGGGGTTCCGACACTGGCGCCTGTCCGGCGATGGGCTGCGATCGATGTTCCGGTCGGTCGAGTGGCAGGGTCCCGAGATGCGCGCCGGCTGCCCGCTGGGCAAGCACGACCCGAGGCCAGCGCCGGACAAGGCGTGTTCGTGCGGGATCTATGCCTACTACGACCTGTGTCCGCTCACGGCTTCCGCGGCGACCGCCGACCTGATCGCCGGCGTCGTAGTCTTGTGGGGCACACTCGCGCTGCACTCGGATGGGATGCGGGCCTCCAACGCGCGGATCGTCGGACTGTCGCTGCCCATCTCCCGCGGCGCGAAGCGGCAGGCACTCGCCGAGCTGGCGGAGAGGTTCGGCGTCCCGGCGGTTCCCCATCGCAAGCTGCGAGGTGTCGGAGCCGCGCACGGCCGTCCACTCCAGCGCTCGCTGCGACCGGCGAACGGTAAGGTCGACCACGCGGGCACGCGCGTTGATGGTAAGAGCCGATGGTCACGGTCAAGCGCCTAGCCGCGCGGGCGTGTCTCGATGATCCAGCACCTGCGCTGGCTCGCGCCGAGGCCGAGGCGGCGGGCGGAGATGAGTCGTGGGAGCAGTGGCTGTCCGAGTATTGGCGCGGCGAGGCCCTGATCATCCGTCTCGAGGTTACGCTCGAGACGAACGCGGAAAGCCACGAGCACGTGCAGGTGGTCAATCCCGGAGTGTGGGTCGAGCGAAATGCCCACCGAGCCGAGTTCGAACAACAGGTGGCCGAGCTCGCCGGCAAGGATATGAGGCGGCTCACCCGACGGCTGAGGAGCCTGGGTCACTCACTGAGTCACCACGAGTTGGCCGACATGTACGTGCACGTCGAACTCGACGACGCGCTGCTGCGTACGCTGACCGGCGCTTCGCCACCGGGTTAGATCGTCGCCGCGGCTGCCTCGATTTGCACCAGGCCCAGTGCGTTCGCGTATTCCGTCCAGCCCGGCGGGCGCGACGTCTCACCGCTCATCAGCGAGCGAGACAACAACCAACCGCCACCGGCGATCCGCTCGAGGACGTTCTCCGTCTGCATGGTTCGGAGAGCCAGGGTGACCGAAGGTCTCCGTGCGCCGCACAGCGAGGCGAGCACGCGGTGGGTGAGCGGCAGGTCGAGACGGATTCCCGCCGGCGTGACCTTGCCCCAGCGCTCGCCGAGCAGGGCGAACAGCAGCATCAACCGTTCCTCGACGAGCGTGCAGCTCACGATCAGCGATTTGGCCAGTAGCCAGTGAGAGGTGCGGGCAGCCCGGCTCAGCAAGGCCCGGGTGATCGCCGGCGCCCCGCCGATTCGCCGACCGAAATCGCCGTCCAGCAACGCGACCCGCGTCGGTTTGAGCGCTTGGCACGAGGTGTCGCTGGTTAGGCAAAGCTCGGGCATGTCCCATGGCCGGATGAAGTCGTCGGTGCCGATCAGCCACCCGACACGACCGTGCCCGGCCTCGAGCGTGACGAGGACGAGGCCTTGGAGGATCAGCAATCCCAGCCACCCCTCCGGCTCGCCCGCGACGGCGGTGAGATCGGCGGGGCCGGCGTCAAATTCGACTACTTCGACCCGCAGGCGCCCGGCGATCTCGCCCGGGAGGGCGGTGGCGCGCTCTCGAAGCCGTGCATCGAGCTGTATCACCGAGCGCCCGCTGTCCTCGGATGCAGACCCAGCCTCACCGAGGCAACCGCGCCGCGTTCACACGGCGCGGCGGCCTCGCCCAAGCTGCCTATGCCTTCGTCTCCAGGCCTTCGCTGTACCGCCGCCTGATGTGCTTGCGAGGGTCCTCATCTCCGAGCGCTTCCTGGCCTTCACTGAAGCGCCCGCGGTGAGGGTGAGTGTGTGAACTGTGAAGCTTTTCCTGGCCTTCGCTGAACCGTCCCAGCGGCATTGCCTGGGGGTCGGTGGGGCGCTTGGCCATTCCCCGTGCGAACTGCGAGCGGGGAATTTCGGGCTGGACCGGCCGTTCGGCCGCTCCGTGCGCAGGATCGATCCGCATCAGACCTCCATTGCGGTCGTATCGAATAACTACGCCCTCAGCGTACCCCTGCCCCGTGGCCTGCCAACGGCCCATGTTCGTTCGATGACAATCATCACCCGTCCGGGGTGAGGCGGCGTGGCGGTGATGGCTGCGAGACTTGCGGGCCATGGGCTGCTGCTTCGTCTCCCTGTTCGCGCTGATCTCGCCCCGCCTGGCGCTGATCGTGCTGTGGATCGTCAGCGACGTCCTCAGCCGCGCCTTCAGCAGCTGGGTCATTCCGGTGCTCGGGTTCTTCTTGCTGCCCTGGACGACGCTCGCCTACGCCGCATTCTGGAGCTGGGGCCCCGGGCACCACGTGACCGGGTTCGAGTGGGTCTTCGTCGCCCTCGCCTTCGTGATCGATCTCAGCTCGTACGGCGGCGGCCACCGGGCTCGGTCGGCTCGCTCCGGCAACTAGTCCCGGCTCATACGTCCGGACGGAGTTTCCGTAACGGGCGAATTCTGTGGGCGGTGGGACGGGCGTGGCGGGCTGGCCGGTGTGGGTTTCCGTCCGGACCTCATGGGCCTGCGGTCGGACGCGATGGCGACTGCGCGCGAGGGTTCGGTTGAGCCGGGGTGGCAAATGAGCGTCTTGGCCTGGTGGCGGCGGCCCGTGTGCGGGCGGCGGGGGCTCGTGTGCGGGCGGCGGGGGCTCGTGTGCGGGCGGCGGGGGCTCGTGTGCGGGCGGGCGGTCGGCGGTTTGTACCAAGGGGATAACGAGCGATCTCGGCGTCACACCGGGCCGCCAGCGCGAACTTTGGCAACTTTCCTCCACCCCCCGGCGGAGAATTGCCGAAGTTCGCGCGCGAGGTTTCGGCTAGCCGCGCGCGGCCGGCGGCGACGGCGGTTCAACGGCGGATCTCACCGCCACCCCCCGAGTTGATCGTAAGTTCTTTGTGATTCTTTGACAAGTTCGGCGGTCCGCCCGCCAACCGGCTGTCGAATGAGTTGCTCTCGGCAGCACCGAGGTGCCCGGCTCGCCCACCCTTCCCAGCCAATCCAGCGGACCGCCCCGCTCACCGCGCACGGGACCGTCGCGCGCGGCAGGTCGACGCCGGGTTGCCCCGCGCGTCGGAACCGTCGCGCTCGCGAAGGACCGGCCTCAGGATCGCTGCGCCGCGTACCAATCCCGCAGCCCGCGCACGGTGTCGCCCTTCTGGGCGCGAGGGAACTCGACCGCCGTGCTACGTCGCAGGAGCTCGATCCCGAGGACGAGCAGTGCGGCGATTATCAGGATCGGGATGAACTGACGGAAGGCGGGCGTCGGACCCCACAGGATCACGAGCAGGAATACGAAGCCGACCACCACGTACGCCACCACGGGACGATCTCGAAGCGTCGGGGCGAGCGACCGCCTCAATGCAGTGGCGGGACGGGTGCGGCCGGCAATCCAGGCGGCGATCACGATGATCAGGCCGTAGACGACGATCGCCACCGCGATGTCGTACAGGAGGCTCGTGCCGATCACCCAGACGTGGTTGATGGCGAGCTTGTTCGAGTCGTTGGTGACCAGCTCGTTGACCAACACATTGCCTCCGACCCGCCGGAAGAGGAGGACGAGCACGCCGATCCACACCAGGCACCAGCCGGTCGTCCGCAACGCCCGCCGGCGCCGGCCGCGGGCCAGATAGATGGCCAGGGCGAACAGGGCGGCGGCCACCAGCGGGAGCACGATGGCCAAGCCGCTGATCGCCGATGCGATGTCCTGCGCGAGCTTCAGCTGGTCGGAGCGGATGATCGTGATCTCGCCGGTGCCCGCCGGCAGCGTGATGGGGATCTTTTGCTTCGCCGTGTTCAACTGGCTCGAGAGCCCCAGCGTGTCCGCGAGCTGAGTCACGAGCGCTTGCAGGTCGAGCTTGACGACGCCTCCATTGGTGGAGACGGCGCTGCTACCTCCGTTGAGGATCTTCATGAAGGTGGCGTGCGCGGTACGGACCGCCTGCTTGAACGCAACCTGAACCTGGTGTAACGCCAGTATTCGGGGCGCCGTGTCGTTGGCCACCTCACGGAGGCCGGATGCCAGTGGCCCGGCGACCGGCTGGAGCGCGCCAGGCAGCACGCTCTGGAGCTCGCCCTGCACGTTGACCGAGTCGAACAGCTGGGTGACCAGATAGCTGCCGAGCACGGTCTGGACCTGCTTGTCGGCCAGGATCTTCGAGCTCGTGTTGGCCACGTTGTCGGTGTTCAGCGCCTGACGGTTGCCCCAAACCGCGAGCACCGCGAACAGTCCGACGATCACGGCGAGGGCGAACAGCGAGCCGACGAGGATGCGACGGCCACGGCTCGGGCGCGCGTCCGAGGCGCCGCGGTCCTCACCGGACGTCGTCGCGCCCGACCCCGAGTCGCCCTCGCCGGCGGCGGTCCCGGTGACGGCGGTCTGCTCGACGGTGTCCGTCTGCTCGTCCGCGGCAGCGGCAGCGTTTTGATCGGCGGCTGCGTTCTGATCGCCGGCCGCCTCAACCGTCGCGCCGCTGTCCGCCGAGGTCGCACCACCACCGGTCGCTGGTGGCAACTTATCGCCCAGCGCGCTGGGTTCCGACTCCGATGTCATTGTGCTCTCCGAAAGTAGCCCGCCACCGAACGGTGCGCCGGGGCTATCGAGCGTTCACCCTCGGAAACGACAAGGTAGCACCGGCGTCGGACTGATTTACCAGGTTGGGTTTCTCTCGAGGCAATCTGACAGGGGCAGGGTGGGCGCGCCTCGCCCGCAACGGGTGAGGCATAGTCACGGGCGACCTTGCAGACTGATTCGCCAATGACCGCGCCCGCCGGCTGGATCGACGACCTCGGGGAGCTGGACCGTGCCGTTTACGACGCGATCGTGAAGAGCCGCACGCCTTGGCTGGACGGCGCAATGTCGCGGCTGTCGGTGGCGGCGAACTACTCGCGGCTGTCGTTTCTCGCGGCTGCCGCCTTGAGCCTGACGCGTGGCAAACCGGGGCGGGAGGCGGCCAAGCTCGGGATCGCGTCGCTGGCCGTCACGTCGGCGGTGGCCAACCTCGTGCTCAAGCCGCTCGGCGGGCGGGCGCGGCCCGATCGCGCCGAACATGGGCGCGAGGGGATTCAACGGGTCGGAATGCCCGCCTCGGCCTCGCTGCCGTCCGGTCACACGGCAGCGGCGGTCGCGTTCGCGAACGGGGTCGGCGCCGTCCTGCCGCGCGAGGGAGGAGCGCTGAAAGTGCTGGCCGCAGCCGTCGGATACTCGCGGGTGCATACCGGCGTCCATTACCCCAGCGACGTGCTGCTGGGGGCGCTGACGGGCAAGATCATCAGCTGGCTCGTGGTCCGGCGGCTTCGCCCGGCCGGCTGAAGGCGACTCGGGCCAGAGCGCCCAGGCTCGTCCACGGCCCCTGCGGGATCGCCGCTGACGGGGATTGTCCGGGGTGCCGGGCCGCGATCCGCACCCGCAGCGCCCCAGGCACCATCTCGAACCGCACCGGCACGTCGAGCATCGCCGATTCGCCGTCGATTCCCGCCGCCACCGGCTGCTTGCTGTCGACTTCGACCGTCGGCTCCGTCGAGAGTCGCAGCAGTCCGCCGTCGTCCCCAGCCCGACGGCCAATAACCGCCACCCCGAGTCGCCCGGTGTCCATCCGCGGGCGCGTGCCGGAGCCGACCGCTCGGCCCAGGCGGTAGGGATTGTTGGAGATCAGCAGAGCCAGTCCGCCCGATTTCTGTAGTTGGTCGGAACCTGACCAGCGAATCGGGGGCAGTTGCGCGGACGGCCCGGCGACGTCCGGGACGGTGTCGAGCAGGGTTCGCAGCTTGGCGCCGCGATAGCTCGAATGCTGCACCGCCTCCGCGTACAGCCCGAGCGACACATTGTTGACGAACACGCGGCCGTTGACCTTGGCCAGGTCGACGCGACGCTCGCCGCCGCCCACGAACGCGTCGAGCGCGCCAACCGGATCGTCGCGATCAACGCCGAGATCGAGTGCGAAGTGGTTGCGAGTCCCGGTGGGGATGCACGCGTACGGGAGTCCCTCGCGCGCGGCCGCGGCGGCGACGATCGCCTGCGAGCCATCGCCGCCGGCCATCGCCAGGGCGTCGGCCCCTCGCGCCAGGGCGGCGTCGATCAGCGACTCCAGCGTCGCCCCGGGGGTCAACTCGACGACCTCGATGCCGCGTTCCCGGGCCTGCTCGGCCAGGTGAACGTGCTGCGCCTTGCCCCCGCCCGAGCGAGGGTTGACGAACAGGACCGGTCGCGACGGGGACGGGGCGGTGGGCAGATGCGCATGGGAGCTGAACGCCGAGCGCGCGAGCACCAGTGCCGCCACGGCGGCCACGACGACGGCCGCCATCACGAGCGGATCGTGGGTCACCAGCAAAATCAGCCCAGCGGCCACGGCTGCGACCGCTACCGCCCAGCCAATCACCCGAAGCACCCCCCGACGCAAGGCGCCGTACCACCCCGCCGCCAGGGCGACCAAAATGCAGCCGAATACGATCAGGCCGCGTGGGAAGCGGTCGACCGCGGTGAAGGCGGCCAGTGCGATGCAGAGCACCGCGAGCGCCAGCGCGAGCAGGGCGGCGAAGCGCCTCCCGGTCATCGACGGTCAGTAGTAGACGGCACGGCCTAAGTGTCCGGTCCGTTCAGATGCGCGGGCTTCACCCAATTCGGGTGAACGCGCGATGGGTCCCGCTCACGTCCGGCGGCCCACGCCGGTGCGTTCGGGCTAGTTCGAGCCGTCCGGGAGCAGTTCCGCCGGCACGTCGAGCATCTCGTAAGGGGGCGCGGCGAACACGCCGTCTTTGTAGTGCTCGGTCCGCCGGTAGAGATCGAGCTGAGGCGGTGCCGCGAAGCCTCCCCAGAGGGTCGTGCTCGGGACCATGCTGATCCCGTGCTTAACCCCGCAGGGAGCGAACACGCAGTCGTACATCTCCATCTCGTGCCAGACGCCACACGCGTACGCCTTGGCCGTGCCGGCCCAGAGCACGACGCACTCGTCGGCCGCGGGGTGGGCGTGAAATGCCGTTCCGAGCACCGGTACTCCGGTGGAGAAATGAAAGCCGGTCGAGCGCGCGCCATACCCCGGCCACAGCAGGAAGACCATCGGCGAGTCGATCACGTCGACCTTGGCGCCGCGGAAGATGTTGAACAGAGCGCCCGCCGTCCCGATATCCGGCACGTCGAGATTCCACGGACGGACGTCCGGAGCGTGGTCCCAGTAGCGCAGTTGCTGATCGCTCGAGATCGAACCGCCCGGTGTGTTGGTGTGCGCGAAGAACGCCGCCTCCTCGTTGATGACGCCGTACTGGACGTTGTAGAAGCCAGCTGGCTCGTAGAGGTCGAATTGAGGCGGCGAGGTCGCGCCGACCACGATCAGGTCCTGGTCCGCACTGCTGGCAGCGCGAACGGAGTGCGGGATCCCGGCCGGAAAGAACGCGAGGTCGCCGGGTTTGAACGGGACCCAGTTCCCGCGGACGTACGCCTCACCGCCCCCCTTCAGACACAGCATCGCTTCCTCCGCCATGCCGTAGGTGTGCATCTCCATCTCCTGTCCGGGAGACAGGGTGTGGACGTGGATGCTCTCGGTCTGAAAGCCGTTCCCGGGCCACGCGATGATCCGCGTCGGGACTCCATGGATCTCGATCTCGATGCCCTGCTTGAGGCTGCCGATCGCCCCTTCGGCTCGGATCTGGGCGGCGGTTCGATGCCACGAACGGTACGTGTCTGCAAAGCGCACGGGCACGGCGTCGCTCGACTCCTGGCTCAATATGTCCTCCTGACGGCGTGGGCAGGGACGTGTCGCGCGGAAACCCTATTCAGCCCGCAGTGCACACACAAGAAATCGGTCCGTCATTCACAAGATCGCCCCGGGACGGGGCGTGCCGGCCGAATCGCGCGGGGTGTCGGCGATCAATGGAGACGGCGCTAGCTCGCTCCACGTCGCCTCGATCCGTTCGAGGGCGACGAGGATCGAGCTCGCTTCGCCGGCCAGTGTCGCGATCGTCGGATCGGTTCCGTCGAGTGCCAGCGTCTCCTCGCGCGGTAGGCCGTCGGGCATGCGGGTGCCGTCGCGCAACGAGCGGGCGAGCACGTCGAAGGTGGAGTCCAGTGCGTCGCGATACGCAGCCAGCCGCTCGCGCGCGGCCCGGGCCCCGTCGTGGACGGCGACCACCAGCACGAGCGCCGACACGTTGATCTGGTCCATCGCCTCGAGCAGCGCCTGGAGAGGCGCCTCCGCAAGCCGGCGTCGCGGCGGCTCGGCGAGAACGCGCCGGACGGCATCCTGGGCCTGAGTCCGGGCGTGTCGGGTCGCGAGTCGCTCGGAGCGCAGCGACCGTCGCGCGTTCTTGTCCCAGTAGGAGCCGACGATCGCATGCAGCCACCGTCCCTGCGCGGTGACGTACCTGGCCAACTCCTCCTGGGTCCGAGGGGCCTCGCGGGTGGGCCACAGCGCAAAGGCGCCGAGCGCGATCGCACCCCCGATCGCGGTGTCGATCAGTCGATCGATGAGCGCGCCCGACGGCGAGCCCCCGCTGAACTCGGCCACCAGCGCGATCAGGATCGTGAGGGCTACCGAGAACAGCGCGTAGTTGGCGGGAAACAGCGCGTAGCCGACCGCGGCCAAGAGCGCCAGCAGCACGACGATCGTGGCGTTCGATGGCGAGAACACCGTGACCAGCGCCCAAGCCACGGTGATGCCCGTCATCGTCCCTACGACCCTCGCGATCCCGCGGCCGACGGTCGTCCCATAATCGGGCCTGAGCACGAACAGGACGGTCAGCGGGACCCAGTAGCCATAGGTGAGGTCGAGGGCGCGGTACGCGAGCACGGCGACGATCAGTGCCAGCGACAGCCGCAGCGCGTGGCGGAACGCGGGGGAGCGGAGTGTCAGTTCGGCGCGCAACAGACGAATCACGTCACGGTGCTGCCCCCCGCTGAGCGTGATGTCGTCGTCCTGATCAGCGGCCGCGGCGACGATCCGAACCATCAGACTCGCCACCTGGTCGCGGGCGGCGGGGTCGGCAATCGTCCGCGCCCGCTGCTGGAGGCGCGCGATCCAGGGGGCGGGGTCGCGTCCGGCCGCCACCGCTTCGAGCGCGTCACCCGCCACCGTCAGGGCTTCGTCGACGCCCGCCACATCCAGCCGAGTCAACGCCACCAGCCGTACTCGCACCCACTCGCCCTGCTCGACGAGCGCCTGGAGCCGCTCGGGGGCGGTGGGGCCGGCGCCGATCGTCGCGCTCGCGGCTGACAGCGCGGCGGAGGTGGTATCTGGCCCGGCGGCCGTCGGTGCCCGGGCATAGTTGGCCAGCGCCCGGAAGGCGTCCGCGATCGCCCGCTGCTCGGCGGCGAACGGACGCAGCGGCCACGCCGCGATTGCCACGAGCGTCTGCACCAGGCCGCCCGCGGTGATCAGCCACGCCACGCGCAGCACCGCGTCGCCGTGCAGGTACAGATCGCCGGCCAAGAGCATCGCCCAGGTCGAGAGCAGCCCCACGAAGGCAGCACGCGTCCCGAGGCAGACGAGCAGGCCGCCGGCAAATCCCCAACCCGCCATGACCACGACGGTTGCGGCTGTGCTGGGGCCGGCGAAGCCGCCCAGGAGCGCGGCCAAGCCTGCCGCCGCCGTGGTGGCCAGCAACGTGGCCGACCGGAGCCGGTAACGACCGCCGAGGTTGGCGAAGCCGACGATCAGTGCGCCGACCGAGGCCGTCACGCCATCGGACAGGTGCCCGCTCACCAGGCCGGCGGCGAGGGGGATCGCGTAACCGATCGCGCCGGGCAGGGCGGCCGCCACGGCGAGACGCGACCGATCCACGCGCGCGAGCGCCCGCAGCTGCGGGCGCTCGCGGGCGATCGTCGTGATCAGCGGGTTCGGCACCGGGCGGCCGATCAGGCGGTCCCCATGGGCGCCGGGACCGCGGTGGCGTGGGTGATCGTCGGGGTCGGGTCCGTCGCCTCCGTGGCGGCTCGTGGCGACCGACGCGCCAACAGGAGCAGCACTCCCAGAGCAGCCAGTAGAGCCGCGCCTAATGCGGTCAGGAGCGCGATGCGCATGGCGGTAACGAACGCCGCATGCACGCGGTCGGGAATCGGCGCCGGCAGCTGTGAGGCGAACGCGTAGGAGTCCTTCACCTTGGTGGCGATCGAGGCGGGGAGTCCGGCGAGGTTCACGTGATTGCTGTAGGCGGCGGTGAGGATGCTCCCGATCACGGCGATCCCGATCGCGCCGCCGACTTCTCGGGAGAGATCGTTCATGGCGGAGCCGACGCCCTGTTGGGCGGCCGGCAGCGCTTCGGTAATGGCGCTGGTGGCCGGTGTCATCGCGGCTCCCATCCCGATCCCGAGCACGAGCAACCCACTGGCCATCGGCCAGTAGGAACTGTCGGTACCGAGCTGGGAGACGATCGCCATTCCCGCAGCGACCAACGTCAAGCCCGCGGCCGACACGGTGCGGGTGCCAAAGCGCGACACGAGCCGGGGGGAGAGGCGGGAGGCGGGCATCATCGTCGCGGCGAGTGGGAGGACCTGCACCGCGGCGAGCAGCGGTGTGTCGCCGCGCACGAGCTGCAGGTACTGGAGGATGATGAACGTGTAGCCATAGAAGGCGAAGAACTGGACGAAGATCGACATGCTCCCGGCCGAAAGCGAACGCTGTCGGAAGATCCGCGGATCCAGCAACGGCGCATTCTGGCGGAGCTCCCAGAGGACAAACACGGTGAGGAGCACCAGCGCGAGGACCAAGCCGACGACGGTTCGGGTCGCGAGCCAGCCGTAGGTCGGGGCTTCGATCACCGAGAAGACGAGGACGACCAGACCGAGCACCGCGATGATCGCGCCCCCGAGGTCGAGCCGGGGGGCATCGGGGTCCGCGGATTCGGGGACGAAACGAACCGTCCCGGCCAGCGCCAGCAGCGCCAGGACCACGCCCAGCCCGAAGATCGAGCGCCAAGAGAAGGCCGCCAGCAGGAGACCGGAGGCCAGCAAGCCAAGGATCGCCGCGCCACCCGCCACCGCTGCCCACACGCTGACCGCGCGGGCCCGCTCAGCGGCCGAGAACGTGCTCGTGATCGTGATCGTCGACAGGGTGGCCGGCATGACCAGTGCGGCACCGAGTCCAAGGATCGCGCGGAGCGCGATCAGCTCCGAGGCCGAATGGGCGGTCATCGCGATCGCCGATCCGCCTGCGAACAGCGCGAGGCCGGCGACCAGAGCGAACCGGCCGCCGTAGCGGTCGCCAATCGCTCCGCCCGGCAGCAGCAAGGCGGCGAAGGCAAGCGAGTACGCGTCGATCACCCACACGAGATCGGTCTGGGAGGCGTGGGTGTCGCGGGCGATGTCCGGTAGCGCGACGTTCAGCGAAGCCATCGCGGCGACCACGGCGGCGGAGGGCCAGGCAGACCACGGCGGTAATCAATCCGTAACGGGAGGCGGAAGTTCGGGTTTGGCTCAACATCGGCGGTTTCTCCGGGTGATGAATTATCCTTAGTTTCATCACGTGATGAAGTCAAGGGCGGAGTTTTCAGCGGGGGAGGCTCTGGTGGGCGAGGACCTGGTGGTCGAGGACCTGATGGCCGTTTTGACTTGGCAGCCGTTGACGTGGCGGCCGTTGACGTGGCGGCGGTTGACTCGCCGGCAGTTACTCGGCGTGGGCGGGCTCTCCGGCTCGGGGGCCGGTGAGAATGTCGGCGCCCAGTCGTGGGCGGTTTGGTGCTTGGGCGGCTTGGCTTCTATCCCCGGACGATTTGGAGCTGCCGTGTTGCTCGGTGGCGGTTGGACGGCCTTTGGGCTGGGAGGCGGAGGTGAGCCACCGCCTCGGCGCTGCCGGGCGGCCCGGAAGCTGGGGCGGGGGAATTACACCCGGCCGGTGCCGACCGTCGGGTACGAGTTTGTAGATACGTGATAAGTCGCAAGTCGAGGGAAACGCCCCTGCGACACCGGGTGATGGGGGATCTGTCTGGCTATGGCTGACAGATCCCCAACGGCCCTCATCCATCGACGTCGGATAGTCAGAACATTGACCTACTCCGAGCGATTCACCAGCTCAGAGCGGTATTTCGGGCGGGTCATGGGGCGAATCGTTGTAGCTTCTTGACAAATACTAAAAGTGTGCCTCGGCTGGGCTCGTGCCGCCGACAGCGATCTCCGCGGCCTCGACGAGCGGCTCCACCCGCCCCCCTCCCAAGCAAACCCGGCCGAGCACCGAGCGGGAGCCTCCTCGGGAGCGCGATCAACCTGCGCAAGCCCCACCAGCCCCCGAAAGCGCCACGACCCTACCAAAGCGCCATCAGCGCCACAAGCCCACCAAATCGCCCATCGACCCTGGGGTCGACGGCGACCCCGGGGCGTTACCGATCAGTCCGCCGAGGCGAGTTCGGTGATGCGCGGCGCGTAGCGCGAGTGGAGCATCAACGCGTTCCCGTCCGGGTCCTGGAAGAACGCCATGTGGCACACGCCGGTGTCGAAGGTGTCGCCGGTGAACTGGACGCCACGGCTCTCCAGGGCCGCGCGGGTGGTGGCGACGTCATCGACGTGCAGCGCGATTGCGTTGGCGTTGGTCACGTGGGGGAGGCCCATCGCCTCGGCGTCGATGATGTTCAAGGTCAGGTTGCCGGTCTCGAACTCGGCGAAGTGCCGTTCGGGCTTGTAGACGGCGCGGGGGAGACCGAGCGTGTTGCCGTAGAACGCGACCGCGGCGCCGAGGTCGTGGGTCGGAATGGCGACGAAATCGACCCCGGTGATCAGGTGATCGGTTGCCGTGGTCATGCGATCACCCTACCGTGGCGGCGGATTGGGCGCATGGTGCTGCTGGGCCGCCCCACCCAGGCCGGTGAACGGCGAGCGGGCGCGGTTCCTGATCCGTACGCCGCGATCGCGCGCCGCCTGCATGAGCCAGGAGTTGGCCGCGGCTGGCTGTCGGCTGACCGGCGGATAGCGCAGCCCGCTGGCCCAGTTGCTCTCGGGGCGCATCGAACCGGGGAGGGGCGAGCCGACTTCCGCCCCTACCGTCTTCAGCTTTCGGTGGGGGACGGTCGGCACGTCCAACCGCTCGGCGATCTCGCTCAGCCGGCGGCGCTTGCGGCCCCGTGTGAGCGGCAGCTCGAGCGCGACGATCCGGGCGCACGCGGCGCGCATGCCGGTGGCGTGAACCTCGATCCGTCCCCACAGGATCACCACGCCGCCGACGAGGTCTCGAGTGCCGCCGGAGGACATCCGCGGACACGGATCGTAATAGGCGTAGATCCCGCACGAGCATCGCTGCGAGGGGATGTCGGTCGGCTCGTGATCGTCGACCGGGCACGTGGCGCGCAGGTCTGCGCTCGTCCAGCGCTGGTTGCTGTACGGCGACTGGAGGGTGTCATCGCGCAGCCGCCAGAGACGGAAGCCGAGCAGCGGCTGGATCAGGTCGGGCGCGCGGAAGTGGTCGAGGGCGACGTCGCTCATGAGGTCGGCTCCGGTTCGGCCTCCGCGTGGGGGCGGTGGGGCGGCAACAGCGTCATCCTGCTGCCAGGCAAGGTAACCGATTTCTCGTCGTGAGCCGTTCGGTCAGCGTCTGCGGCTGGCGCCGTGTCGCGCGATCAAGGTACGCTCGCGAGCGCAGCGGACGACTACCCCAGATCGGGAGACATGAGGAGACTGAACATGCGCGGGCGAACGATCATCACCGTAGCGGTCGCGATGGCGGCCACCGGCAGCGGCACGGCGATCGCCGCGTCATCCGCGAACAACATCCCCAACGTCAAGTCGGGCAAGCTCAAGCCAGGCCAGACGAAGACGTTCACGGTCGCTTACGTTGACAGCGGCGCATACAAGAGCAAGAACTACACCGGGACGGTCAAGATCATCCTGCCCAAGCGCGGCACCAAGCCTTCGCTCAAGCTGATCAAGATCAAGAAGAAGGGCGACGTCGACCACGGGGCGGATTACGCCGCCACGGTCGAAAACAACAACAAATCAGGTACCGCTCCCGTCACGGTGAAGATCATCGCCACGACCCACGTTCCCGGTGGGTACTAGGACATGCGCCCGTTGGCTGAGGCAGCATCGGCGGGCGGGCTCGAGAGCTTGACGGCTCGGATTTGAGAGCTTCGCCCGCCGGCGGCTTCGCGGCGTGAGACTAACCGGCCGGGTGCCAACCCTTCCCATCGCGCCTGACCTGACCATCGGTCGCGAGCTTGGGCAGCACGCGATACAGGTAGTTCGGTTCGATCTTCATCTCGTTGGCGAGCTCGGGGATGGTGATCCCGGGCCGCTGACGAACAAGCTCGAGCGCCTGGGCGCCACGGGTGTTACCACCTCGCCGACCGCGCGGACGTCCACGGCGCGCCGGCGCTTCGCTCACTGCGGTGGCGGCGGCACGAGAACCGCGCGGACGACCCGGTCCGCGGCGGACCGGTCGCGCGCTGGCGCGGCCGTTGCCGACCAAAGCCGCACGAGCGGCCTTGAGCTTCGCGACTTCGTCGTCGAGTTCGCGCAGCCGACCATCGATTTCCTTCACCGTGTTATCAACAAACACTGCCACGTGTTCTCCTTTGCTTTGGGTCCGATGGACCAACCCAAGACCGTGCTGTTGGTCCGTAATGAAAGCTCGTTTTTCCCTGCTCATTGCACGTCTGCTTGCACCCACTCCAGCGCCCAGCATCGGCGAGTCAAGTAAGTACTAGCGAAGAATTTGCGCCGAGGGGTGAAGTAGGGGGACCAGCGGCCGGTAGTCAGTACGCAGCAGCGCGATCAAAGATGGTGGCGTGATCACGTTGGCTGATGCGCTCCGGGGCCGCGCGGTGTGCGCGGTATAGCCCGACGGCGACCATCTCATCAAGCGGTCGCCGATCAGGAGGTGGGGAGTTCCGTCGTGCAGCACGAGCACCCCGTCAGGTAGCTGGTCAAACGGCAGCTGATGAAGTCGGCGTTCACCGGTGGTGGTGAGGATCCGCTCGTCCTGCAGTTGCTCGTCGATCGCATCGGCGCCCCGCTGATTCGGGCGCAGGTCGGCCCACAGCTCGGTCAGCTGCCGGTAGTCCACACGGCGACATTCCGCGCACGGTCGGTGACCCGCGGCGAAGGCGGTCGCCTCGTCGAGAAAGAACAGCTCGGTGAACCGCCCGGACGCCATCAGCGGACGGCGGCGCCGGCCGCGGAACTCCAGCTGACACGCGATCCACCGCTTCGTCGGGTAGCGGCGCCGGATCTCACCGTTCGAGTCGTGTAGGCAACCGCGATTCCCGTAGACGAGACCGCGGGCAGGAGTTGCGATCAGCTCGCCCATGGGGGTTACGCGGTTGGGCCGTGGCACGGCCCCAGTATGGCGGTCGTGAGCCGTCGCGCGAGGGTCACGCGGTCCGGCTCTGGCGTGGCCCAACCATCGCGGTCGTGATTCCTCCCGCGAGCACCGCGACACCTGGCACAATTTGCTCCTGGCGATGCCGGGCGAACGGAAGGGCGGGAACAAATGATTGCCATCCTGATCGTGATTGTGGTTGTCGGGGTTCTGTGGTTCTGGTCGCGCTCGATGTCGCGCCGGGCCAAGGGGCTGGGGCGGGGCTACAGCGACGTTGGCTACCTCCCGGGCAACGATGTGAAGGATCACGAGGATCACGAGGATCACGGCGGTCACCACGGTGGCGGCCACGATGGTGGCGGAAGCGGACATGGCGGTGGCCACGGTGGTGGTGGGGGCCACGGCGGCGGCCACTTCGGCTGACCCGGGCACCACTTGACGCCCGCCCTCGGGTTTCAACGCCAACATTAACTGTCGTGCAGGCTCGTGGCGTGGGGGCGGAGGGCCGAGGGTGCGCGGATTAGCGACGAACTGCGTCGGTTTCTAGGCCCGGGCGTCCCGTGACCGGGGCTCCGGCACTGCCGTGGCGCTCACCCGCTGTGCTGGTGGCGGACTTGGCATTCAAGGGACGCTCGCGTCGCCTTAGCCTTCGTCGTCCCGGCTGGGCCTCGACGGCGAGATCACTCGGGGTGCTTGCTGATCGTGATCCGTGCCCCCGACCCGCGCGGGTACACCGAGATCGTCACCCCCTCGCCGTCGCGATGAGCGGTGAAGTTGGCGCTGTAGGCGCTCTTCGCCGAAGACCTGATCTGCCACCCGCCATCGGCGAGGACGCCACCGTAGAAGGCGCCGATCTTGCCGACCGAGTCCGGCGAGGTGAGGACGGTTGTCGTGTCGCTCTTGCTGACCAGGCTGGAGGGCTGATAGACCGCGATCGCCCCCGCCTTGGACCCGCCAGACGCCTTGGACCCACCGGACGCCCCGGATCCGCCAGACGGCTTGGACCCAGATCCCCCGCCGGCCGCCCCCGCCGTGCCCTGCTGCGAAGACGCCGCGCTACCGGCGCCGGCGTGACCGTGATCCGACGACGCTGCGGTCACCGTCTTCGTCTGCACCGTAACCGTGTTGGTCTGGGTCGCCGATGACCCGCTCGATCCTCCGCACGCGGCGACCCCGATGGCCAGCGCGGACGCGCCCGCCACTACTGCTGCCCAGTTCGATCCTCTCCACATGACTCGCACTCCCGGTCGTTGTGTTTCTCGGGGTTGAGCCGAGCGCTCAACCCGACAGGCAAGCTACGACCGCGCGTCCCCGGTCGCATCGGGAGGATTACTAGTGACCTCCACAGTCCTGATCTACGATTCGACCATGTTGCTGGGGCGCACGTCTGAGCAGCGCGCGGTCGACGAACTGCTCCAGGGTGCGCGCGCCCGACGGAGCGGCGTGCTGATCGTCTGCGGAGAGCCTGGGATCGGCAAGACCGCGCTGCTTGGTTACGCCGCCGAACGGGCCGAGGAGATGAAAACCCTGCATAGCGTCGGGATCGAGGCCGAGCACGAGTTGCCGTTCGCCGGCCTGCATCAGCTTCTGCGCCCGTGCCTGGGGTTACTCGACCGGCTGCCGGCGCCGCAGGCGGCTGCGCTGGAGGGCGCCTTCGGGCTGAGCTTCGACCCGGTGCAGAACCCATTTCTCGTCTCGCTGGGCGTGCTCGGGCTACTCGCCGAGGCGTCTGAGGAGCGACCGGTGCTGTGCCTCGTCGACGACGCCCAGTGGCTCGACGGGCCGTCCACGAAGGCCCTGTTGTTCGCCGTTCGCCGGCTCGAGGCCGAACCGGTGGCGGTCCTAATCGCGGCGCGCATGGGCGACCACGGCGGCCTCCAGACGCGCGGGCTGCCCGAGCTCGAGCTCCGCGGACTCGACGAGGGACCCGCGCGCGAGCTGCTCGACTCCCGCAGCTCGATCCCGGTCGCGCCGGACGTCGGCCGGGCGCTACTGCGGGCCGCGGGCGGAAACCCGCTGGCGCTGATCGAGCTCCCGTCGGGGTTGAGCGATCGCCAGCTCCAGGGAGCCGAACCGATCGTCGAGCCGCCGACGGTGCGTGGCCCGGTGGAGGAGCGCTTCCAGGCTCGGCTGGCAGAGCTGCCCGACCCGGTTCGCGGCGCGCTGCTGCTCGCCGCCGCCGACATCGACGGCGCGTTGACGACGCTCCAGCGGGCGATCGAGCGGGCCGGCCTGCCGGCGAGCGCGCTCGAGGAGGCCGAGCGGACGGGACTCGTGCAGCTCAACGGCGCGGTCGAGTTTCGCCATCCGCTCGTCCGCTCGGCCGTCTACCACTCCGCCAGCCGCGGGGAGCGTCGGGCGGCCCACAAGACGCTGGCGGCCGTGCTCGAGGACCCGGTCGCGAGCGCGTGGCACAAGGCCCTGATGAGCGAGGGGGTCGACGAAGCGATCGCCGCGGAACTCGACCAGGCCGGCGGGCAGGCGTACGCCCGCGGCGCCCCCTCGACCGCGGCCGCCGCCTTCGAGCGCGCCGCCGGACTCAGCGAAACCGCCGAGGGCAGGGGTCACCGGCTGGTGCTGGCCGCCCAGACCTCGCTCGCCGCGGGACGCTCGGACGCCGCCCTGAGGCTCGTCGAGCAGGCTCGTCCACTGGTCGCGCACAGCCCGCTCGCGGTCGAGCTCGACGTCGTCTGCGGCGCCGTGTGGTTCAGAAAAGGGTCGCCGGCGGAGACGTTCTCGGCGATGCGCTCCGCCGCGACCGCGCTCGCCGAAACCAATCCCGAGCGCGCGCTCGAGCTGGTCGGCCTAATGGTGCTCGCGTCCGCGCAGGGCGGCTGGGTCGCCACCGGGGTGACGGGGGCGCTGGAAGTGCTCGAGCTGATCGAAGTCGAGGGGGCACACCGCGAGGTCATCGAGTCGCTGCTGCGGGGAGCGGTTGCGGTCGTAAACGACGAAGCGGTGGACGCTGCACGGCGGTTCGCGGCGGCCCTCAAGTGGGCCGAGCGGCTCGCGCGCGATCCGGCGGTGACGACTCTCGCCGGCCTGGTCGGACTGTGGACGGCCGATTTTCAGGCCGCGCGCGACCGCTTCGCGCGGCTGGTGGCCGAGTACCGGGCCGCCGGTTTGATCACCGAGCTGGCGGGCGCACTCCCGATGCTGGTGATCGGCGAGCTGTGCATCGGGCGGATCGGGCCGGGCTTCGAGTCCGCTGCCGAGGGACGGGAGCTCGCACGCGAGCTTTCCTACGAGAACGACGAGATCTCCTATCTGGCGCTCCAGTCGTGGATGGCGGCGCTGCTCGGCAACGAACAGGAATGTCGCCAGCTTGCGGCCGAGGTGAGCCGGCGTGGGCTGGCCTCGGGGGTCGGCTGGACCGTGAACGAGACCCATCTGGCGCTCGGCTTGCTGGAGCTAGGCCTCGGCGATCCGCGGGCCGCGCTCGAGCACCTCGAGCAGCTGGACCCCAGCCCGCTCCCGCCCACCAAGCTGCTCGCCACGCCGAAGCTGATCGACGCGGCGCTGCGAACCGGTCAGCCGGAGCGGGCAACCGAGGCGCTCGAGGTTTTCATCCGCTGGGCGCCGGTCAGCCGCACGCCGTTCGTCGACGGCCTGGTGGCACGGTGCCAGGCGTGGATGGCGAGCGATCCCGATGAGGCCGACGAGCTGTTCACCGAAGCGCTGCGTCACCACGATCACCGCGTCACCGCGTTCGAACGGGCGCGGACTCAGCTGGCCTACGGCGAACGGTTGCGCCGCGATCGACGACGGGTCCAGGCCCGAGTAGAGCTGCGCGCCGCGCTCGATGCCTTCGAGGGCCTGGGCACGACGTTGTGGGCCGAGCGGGCCCGTGGCGAGCTGCGCGCCACCGGCGAGACGGCGCGCAAGCGTGATGTGTCAACGCTCGATGCGCTGACTCCCCAGGAGCTGCGGGTGGCGCGATTGGTCGCGGGCGGAGCCACCAACAACGACGTGGCCGCCCAGCTGTTCCTGAGTCGCAGGACGGTCGAGTATCACCTTGCCAAAGTGTTCGTGAAGGTCGGAGTGGCGTCGCGGGCGCAGCTCGCACAGCTCGAGATCGAGCCGGCGCTTGCGGGCGAGCTCTGATCAACCGGCGGCGAGCGCGACCGAGCGGCGCCGTCTCCCGCCCGGTCTGACACCTCGCCTACTGGTCATCCTCGGCGCGCTATCGGCGTTCGGGCCACTGTCCACCGACATGTACCTGCCCGGCCTGCCGTCGCTGGCCCGCGACCTGCACGTCCGGCCGTCGGTGGCGCAGTTGACACTGTCGGCGAGCCTCATCGGATTGGCGGTCGGTCAGGTGATCGCCGGGCCGATCAGCGATGCGCTCGGGCGGCGCCGGCCGTTGCTGAGCGGCTTGGTGGCGTACGTCGTCACCTCGAGCCTGTGCGCGGCCGCGCCGAACGTCGCGGCCTTGCTGGCCGCGCGCTTCGTGCAGGGCATGGCGGGCGCGGCCGGGATTGCCGTCGCCCGCGCGATCGTGCGTGACCTCTCACACGGCGTGACGGCGGCGCGTGCCTACGCCACGCTGATGATCGTCACCGGCCTGGGCCCGATCGTCGCCCCGGTGGCCGGTGGGCTGCTGTTACACATCACCGACTGGCGCGGGGTGTTCGTCGCTCTAGCGCTGGTGGGTCTCGTGCTCCTGGCCGCCGCGGCGGTGGCCATACCGGAGACGCTCGCGCCCCGCCGCCGGCACGGTGGGGGCCTGCGGACAACGCGCACCAGTTTCGGCGTGCTGCTGCGGGACCGCCGCTACGTGTGTCACACGCTGGCCGGGGCCCTCTCGTTCGCGACCTTGATGGCCTACATCGCCGGCTCGCCGTTCGTGCTCGAGCACATCCACGGACTGTCGCCGCAGGCCTTCAGCCTCGTGTTCGCCACCAACGGTGCCGGTCTGTTGCTCGGTCGGCAGATCGGTTCCCAGCGGGTGCCGAGCTTGGGCACAACCAGGGTGATGCGGGGTGGACTGATTTGTCAGGGAGTGGGAGCCGTCGGCGTGCTGGCCACGACGGTGTTGGGGCTCGGGTTGGCCGCGCTGCTCGTCTGTCTGTTTATCGCGGTGGCCAGTGTCGGAGCGATCATGCCGATGGCCACCGCGCTCGCCATGGAGGATCACCCCGAGCGGGCGGGAATGGCCTCCGGACTGCTGGGCTTTCTGCAGTTCATGGCGGGCTCGGCGATTGCGCCGGTGGTCGGACTGGCCGGACCGGGCTCGGCTCTGCCGATGGCGATCGCGATGCCGGTGTGCTCGCTGGCCGCCTCGGCCGCGCTCAGCGCGGTCGGCCAGCGCAACTCCGACCGTGGTCGAACGTTGTAGAGGCCAGACAGGTTCCACCAGGTCCACCGGCGCCACGTGCAGCGTCGGGGCCGTTACCGGGGAGGTCAAGATGCACGCACGGTTGAAGGTCCGGAGGTGGCTGATCGGGGGCGTCGCGGCATTGGTGTTGACGGGCGCGTTCAGCGCGGTCGCGATGGCGGGGAGTCCGTACACCGTCCACGTGAAGGTCGTGCCGAGCACGGTTCCGCTGAATCACCCCTTCAAGGTCACCATGTTCGGCCTGTCCGCCAATACCTCAGTGCTCAGGCTGTACCTCAACCGGAAGAAGCCATGCGCGGTCACGGCCGCGGCGGACGCCGCGCTTCCGGGCAACTTCCTGAAGTTCGTCACCCAGGTGACGAATGGGTATTCGATCACCAAGACGTTCGTGGGCAAGCTCGAGGGCAGGCACTACGCGTGCGCATACCTCAACGGGCTGCCGCCGCAGAAGTTGCCGCGAGCCCGCGCGGGCGCGTCCTACGCGGTGGGTTAGGAGTTAATCGGAGAACCGATCTGCGGGGATCTCGCGGCTGAGCTAAGGGATCCCCGCCCCGCCGCCGCTCGGCGGGTAGTACTGGTACGTCGGTGTCCCCGACTGTCCGGGGCCGAAGCTGTCCTGAGCCGGAACCGCGTCCGCGAGCAGCCGTGCGAGGAGCAGCGCGAATATCACCGCGGCGAGCACGACCCACGCCAGCGTGAGCGGATGGGTCTTGTTTGTTCTTGACGCAGCGGGCCGACGTACGGCTCGTGCGGGCGCGGCGGGCCGGCGTGCGGCTCGTAACGGCGCCGCCGGTGCAGGCGCGGCATGGCGCGGCGCGGGGCTGGCCGGGCGAGTCGCCGGCCGGGGGGTCACCGGGCCCGGATAGCGTTGATTCAGCGCGCCCGCGGCCACGAGCGAATGCAGCGCCCGCTGCCATTCACCCGCCGGCGGGCGATTGGCCGCGTTGGCGCCGAGCGCGCGGATCAGCAACTGGTGCAGCTCGGCCGGCACGTAGCGCAGGTGTGGCGCCACCGCGCGGGCGTCATGCGAGCGAGCGAACAGACGCAGGACGATCAACCCGAGCTTGTAGGCGTCGGTCGCTCGGGTGGGCATACCTTCGTCGAAGCTCGGCGGGGTCTGCCAGTCAGCCGTCTGTACCGCTGGGAGGGCTTGCCGGCCGCGGAACGCCATCGAGTCACAATCGATCAAGCACGTGTCGGGCTCGTGGCCGCCGAAGCCAACGAGCAGGTTGTTGGGCGCGATGTCGCTGACGACGATCGCATGGCGGTGAAGCCATGCCAGACGGCCGCTGATCGCTTCGGCCACGCGAGCGCGCATCGCGGTGTCCAGCCGGATGCCAAGTCCGCGCGCCTCGAGGTAGGTGTCGGTCCCGAGCAGGTGCTCGAGCGAGACCAGCACGCGTTCGCGACGGCCGCTCGGCATCACGAACGGCACCGCGAAGCGGACGGTCGCGTCGTGCATCGCGATTCCGACCACCCTCCCGTTAGCGCTGACCGTGGCCAGCGGCCAAGCGGCGACCCGCTGAAGCTCTCCGCTCTGGCGAGTGTCCAGCGACTGGCTCCAGTCGATCATCTGAGCCAGCACGAGGGCGGCGCCCGCCGCCGGTGGCCGGCGGTAGAGCTTGACGACAATCGGGCCCTCGCCCAATTCGGACGTTCCGGAAGCCGCGCGGTACACACGACCCTGACCCCCGGGGCGACCGACCGCAGTCAGCTCGCGGAACTCCTCCAGTGGCAGGTCGAGCGGCCGGCGCGGGGACCGGGTGGTGGCGGCGGAGAACTCGGGCCCCAGCTCCGGCGTCGTCTCCCGTAGAGCCGCGGTCATCGGGCTGGGTTACACCAGCGGCGCGTCGAGCTGAATGAACCCTTCCGGCTTCTCGAACTCGATCGACTGATCGCCGCGATCGAGCCGTTCCGCCGAGGCGACCATCGAGTTCAGCATCGATGCCGCGAACTCTGCGATCGCGCCGGCGGTGGAAACGCCGTCGGTCATCGCGAATGCGTAACGGGGAGCGGTGGCGAGCTGCGCGATGATGGCCGGGTCAGCGTCGCCGACGCCGAAGGCGAGGATGTTCGGCCGCTGCCTGAACTGGTCGTCCTTGAGCGCGCTAAGCGCGGCCTGCCACTTCGCCTCCTTCTCGGTAGGCAAGCCATCGCTGAGGAAGAACACGGTTGGCCGGTGAACCTGGTAACCGCTGCCTTTCAGGAGTGCGATGTCTCCCGGGATCATGTGCCGGAGGGCCTCAAACGCGCTGGCATAGCTGGTTCCGCGGCCGCGCGGGGACAGCGTGGGCAAGATCAGCTCCTCGTTCAGCTCCGACAGTTCGAGGCGCGTCTCGGCGGTATCGGCGAAGGTGACGACGCCGAAGCGGACCTTCTTGCCGATCAGGGGATGCTTGGCGACCTCGTCCCGCAGGTCGATCAGCCCCTGGTTGACGGCGGCCATCGGCGCGCCGGCCATCGAGTGTGACTCGTCGCCGACGAAGTAAATCGGCAGCACCTGACCGACCGCCGGACCGGCGTGAGGGTCGGCGCGCGGAGGCACCCGCTCGAGCCGAAAGCCTTCGGCGGCAATGGGCGGTGGTGTGACCGGTGGCGGCACGGCCGGCGGCGGCACGGGCCGAGGCTTCGCGGGCGTCGGCGCCGTCGCAGCCGCGTGGCCCGCTCGTTTCGGTGAGGGGAGTGAGAGCTTCATACCGGATACTGTGGGCCCGCAACGTGAGAGTCGCGTACGGAGCGGATAAGAATTCGCCCGCGAACGACCGGCGATGGGAATCCGTCAGGTATAGCCCGACTCAGCTCCAACGCTTCCCAACCACCGCGTCGCCGAGGCGCAAGCTCAGATAGGCTCAGCGGCTATGCCCACCTGGTTCGACGAACTGGCCGATTTCCTCCGCATCCCGTCGGTGAGTGCCGATCCCGCCCACGCCGTGAACGTGCGGGAGGCCGGAGAGTGGGTGTGCCAATTCCTACGCGCGAGCGGCGGTGAGTGCGACCTGGTCGATTGGCACGGCCAGCCGTTGGCGATCGGCGAGGTCCGCGCCTCGACCCGGCCCGACGCGGCACCCACCGTGCTCTGTTATGGCCACTTCGATGTGCAGCCGCCCGATCCACTCGAACTGTGGGAGTCGCCGCCGTTCGAGCCCGAGATCCGCGGCGAATACTTGTACGCGCGTGGCGTGGCCGACGACAAGGGGCAGCTGTACCTGCTGCTGTCCGCGACCCGGGAGCTGGCGCAGGCCGGAGCGCTGCCGGTCAACGTCCGCTTTGCCTGTGACGGCGAGGAGGAGACCGGCGGTCATTCGATCCTCGACTTCCTCGCGTCCGATGAGCGCGGCGCCGACGTGGCTGTGATCTTCGACAGCGGCATGATCGGTCGCGGCCTTCCCGCCTTCGACCTGGCTACGCGTGGGGTCATCTATTTCCATGTGACCATGCGCACCGGGCAACGCGATCTTCACTCCGGGCTCTATGGGGGAGCCGCGCTGAACGCTGCCCACGCGCTGATCCACACGCTCGGTGCGGTGGTGGCGCGTGACGGGAGGCTGGCCGAACCGCTGCGCGCGGGGCGCGCCGAACCGACCGCGGAGGAGCTCGAGGGCTGGCGCCGGCTTCCGACCGGTGATCATGAGTTGGCCCAGCAGGGAGCGCGGCCGATGGACGCACGGGCCGCGGAGGAGTTCTACGTGCGGACGTTCGCCGAGCCTTCGCTCGATGTGAACGGGATCGAGAGCGGATCGCCTCGGGTTCAGAAAACCGTGATTCCCGTCGAGGCGGTGGCCAACGTCTCGATCCGGCTGGCCCCGGGACAGGAGGTTGACGAGATCGCGGCCGCGTTCGAGCGCATCCTCCGCGAGGCGACGCCCGCTGGCGCCGAGCTCGAGATAGAGCTGCTGTCGGCCGCTGCACCCGGCCTGGTTTCGCCCACCGCCACCGCTGTCCAATTGGGGCTCGACGCATTCGAGCGCGTGCTGGGCGCGCGTCCGGCGCTGATCCGCTCCGGCGGTACGCTGCCGATCGTGCCGGCGCTGGCCGCCAAAGGCATCCCGACGATCATCACCGGCTTCTCGCTCCCCGACGCCAACATCCATTCGCCCAACGAACGCCTGCTGGTTGATTACGTTCCCCTGGGAATCGCGGCGTCGCGTGCGCTGCTCGAGGAATTTGGCTCGCTCTGAGCGATCTCGCGGCCGACGGCCCGACACCGAACGACCACGTCGTGCTTCACTGGCTGACCCCAATCTCCACACGACTGCCTAAATCAGTCACTATCACGCATTGAGGCTGGAACCGTGAGTTGGCCCGCGAACTGCTGAGGGGTTGCGCCGGCCATCCGCCCTACCAGATTCAATACCGCACTTAAGCGCCAACGTTCGATCACAGAGGAGTTGCCGTGCCCCTTACCCAGACCCAGCTCACGAGCGCCGTCGCAGAGCGCGCTGAGCTGACCCGCGCCGAGGCGAAGCGCGCGATCACCGCCCTTGAGGAGATCACGCTCGAGCAGCTCGGGAACGCAGAGAAGGTTCGCCTTGGAGGCCTCGTCCAGCTCACCGTCCGCGTGAAGCCCGCGCAGAAGGCCCGCAAGGGGCGCAACCCAGCTACGGGCGAAGAGATCACGATCGCGGCCAAGCCGGCCAGCGTCGACCTTCGTGCGCGTCCGCTCGCCAAGGCGAAGAGCGCCCTTCCGTCGGTGCAGAAGGCGCGGCGCCGACTCGCTGCCCAGTCCAGCTAACGCGAGCTGTGTTCGGCGGTTTCCGCGGGAACGTTTGACCGGCTCGGACGTTTCCGCGGAAAGACGGACCGGCTCGGCAAAGGAGGGTTGAATGGAGACCTGGGACGCGATCGCGTCGCGTCGCAACGTGCGGCAGTTCGTGAATCGGCCCCTGCCCGACGAGGCCCTCGACCGAATTCTCGAGGCCGGGAGACGCGCGCCGTCGTCGCGGAACACCCAACCGTGGGACTTCATCGTGGTCACCGACCGCGAGCAGTTGGGCGAGCTCGCCAAGGTGTGGCGCGGTGGTGGGCATGTGGCGGACTCAGCGGCCACGATCGCGGTGATCGCGCGCGCCACCGACGATCCTCACGTGCGGGCACGGACCCAGTTCGACATCGGGCAGGCCACGATGGTGATGCTGATCATGGCCGCTGACCTGGGGGTGGGCAGCGGTCACTCGGCCGTGGCCGATCAGGAGCTTGCCCGTAACGTCCTGGGCTTCCCCGAGGATCGGTATGCCGCGTATTTGCTTGACCTCGGTTATCCGGCCGACCGGCCGCTGAAGCCGATCGCCAAGCCCGATCGGCGCCCCTTCGACGAGGTCGTGCACCGCGGGCACTGGTAGTTACACGGGGCATGGTGGGTCAGGCCGCGTGGGGTTAATTTCGCTTTCCGTGCTGTCACAGTGACGGGCGCCGCGCGGCGCTGGTTCACGACGCTAGCCGAGTCGCCACCCTCGCGCCAGGCCGCGCACCCAGCCCACGGCCGCACCAGGGTCGGCCGGAGGCCCCTCGACGAGCACCAGCTCGGTGACGCCAAGCCGCTCGAGCTGTGTCAGATCCGCGGGCTGACAGCCGGCAACGTCCACGGCAATCGAGAGCGCGTCGAAGTCGCGGCCCCGCGACCGCACACAGCCGGCGTAGAGTGTCAATTCGCTCGCGAGATTCCGGTGGCGAGCCCGATCCGTTCAGTGGCCGCGGCGGCAACACTGAGACAAATGAAAGGGTCGAGCCAATCGGCGTCAGGCACCGGGGGGCGGCGCCGCGCGCTGGCCGAGGCGGACGCCGTCGGCGATCGCCTTCGCCACCAGCTCGGCCGCGGCGACTTCGACGGCGTCATACGGTGCGGAAGTGACACCGGTGGCGAGGCAGAACATCGTGTCGCCGTCATACATCGTGTGCGCGGGGCGAATCGCGCGAGCGATACCGTCGTGAGCGACGGTGGCAATCCGGTTGGCTTGCTCGGTGGTGAGCGAGGCGTCGGTGACGACCGCGCCGATCGTCGTGTTGGCGCCGGCCACGAGCGACGACGCCTTATCCCAACCGGTGAACTCGGCGACCCATTCGTGACGCTCGTCGTCCCAGATTCCCCCGACGCTGTTGACCACCATCACCGCGGCCACGGTGGCGTCGCCGACGGTGGCGCCGGCGATCCCCACCCCTCCGGGTCGAACCTCCACCCCGGTGCCGCCCTTGGCCACGGTGGCCCCGGTGCCGGCGCCCACCGCGCCGGCGGCAGGCTGTCGGGTAACCGACGCACAGGCGGCGTAGCCGGCGTCGATGTTCGGCCGCGCGTGCGGATCGCCGACCGGCAGATCGAAGATGACCGCGCCCGCCACGATCGGCACTCGCAGCCCCGCGAGCTCGTAGCCGATCTCGTGCTCCTCGAGGTAACGCATCACACCCGCGGCGGCTTCCAAGCCGAAGGCGCTGCCCCCGGTGAGCAGCACGGCGTGCACCTCTTCCACCAGCGTGGCGGGCCGCAGCACGTCGGTGCACAACGTCGACGACGCCGCCCCGCGGACGTCGACACCGCCGGTGGCGCCGTCGGGCGCGATGATTACCGTGCACCCGGTACGGCCGATCGTGTCGGTCCAGTGCCCGACGAGCACACCGCGTGGAAGCGTCGCTGCCCCGTCCATCACGGCTGGATAATGCCGGACGCCCGGCGCACGGCGCCGGCCTGGTTTCGGTCCATCCAGATCTCCCATCGCCCCGACGCCGAGTGCCGAGGCGCGTGGAAGCGATAGGGACGTCGTCCGGCGAACTCCGTCATGCGCAGGTGAAACACGCCGCCGAGCACGGAGGCGATCCGGCGGCGCGGCCATCCGATCCGGTCCTCGACCTCCGGAAACGGCCGCGGGCGGTCGGGCTCGGCGGCCAGCGCGTCGAGCAGCTGGCGCATCAGGTCACTGCACCGATCGTGAAAGCGCGCGATTTCCCCGCCGTCCTCCATCGCGTTGTGCGGCGCGTGCTGCACCGGTGGAGCGGTACGCGAGCGGGCTGCGGACGTCCAGCGCGACAACGGTCGAACGCTCACCCGGCTCGGGTCAGCTCACCTTGCGGCGCGCTCGTGTACCAGGTGGCGGCCATGTCCTCCTCGCCATGCTCGGCGACGCCCTCGGCCAACCGGTCCCGGATCGTGGCCATCAGCGGCAGGTCGAGATCGTGATCCTTGGCGGCGTCGTCAACCAGCGCGGCGTCCTTGGCCGCCAGCTTGAGACTGAACGTGGGCTCGAACTTGCGCTCGAGAATCGCCGCCGCCTTGATCCGGAAGTAGGGCAGATCCAACGCTCCACCTTCGAACGCGTCGAGCAGCAGCCTCGGGTCGACCCCAAGGCCCTGGGCCAGCGCGATCGTCTCCGCGCAGCCCTCGGTGACGGTGAGCACCCAGCTGTTGGCGGCCAACTTGAACCGGCTGCCGGCGCCGGCCTCGCCGAGCCACATCGTCTTGTGCCCCAGGGCATCGAAGATCGGCTGCACGCTCTCGCGGACCTCGTCCGGCCCCGAGGCCAGGACCACCAGCTTTCCCTGCTCGGCCGGTTGCCTGGTGCCGAGCACGGGCGCGTCGACGAAGGTGAGGCCGTGTTCGGCGGCCAGCTCGATGCACTGTCTGGTTCCGTGCTCGCCGATCGTGCTCATCTGCAGCCAGATCGCCCCTCGAGCCGTGCCGGCGCGCGCGGCGCCGATCGCCTCGAGCACGGCGTCGCCGTCGGAGACCATGGTGAGGATGACGCCGGCCCCGTCGGCCGCCGACGCGGGCGAGTCGCACACCTCGATGCCGTCATGGGCGAGCGCGGCCGTCTTGTTGGGCGAACGATTCCACGCGCGCACGGTAAACCCGGCGCGCGCGATGTTGCGCGCCATCGGGAATCCCATCGTGCTGCCTGCACCGAGCACCGCCACCTGTTCCGGGCTTGCCATCGCGCTTGCCTTTCCGCCTTGATCGTGGTTGGAATTCCAGCTCGTGTTACCCCACCGAGCGAGGGGTTACGCCGGCCTCGGGCTTGATTCGCTGTCCGTCGCGCTTGGACCGCGTCTCTTCGATGTAGAGGTCCGGTACGTTGGTCCGGAGCTCGCGCAACCACACGTCGGCGGTGCCGTCGCTGGGCGCTCGCCAATCGCCGCGCGGCGACAGCGAGCCACCGGAGCCGACCTTGGGCGCGTTGGGGATCGCGGAGCGCTTGAACTGGCTGGTGTGGAAGAAGCGCTCCAGGAACACCTCGAGCCACCGCTTGATCTCGGCCAGCGAGTATTCGTGGCGCCGCTCAGCCGGGATCAGATCGGGCCAGCTGCCCCGCGCCCGATCGTGCCACGCGTGCTGAGCGAGATACGCGACCTTGCTCGGGCGGTGGCCGAAGCGCAGGATGTAGTAGAGGAAGAAGTCCTGAAGCTCGTAGGGCCCGACGATGCTCTCGCTGCGCTGACCGGGGACGTTGGCATCGGGGTCGTCAGGCGGGATCAGTTCCGGCGAGATCTCGGTGTCGAGGACCGACTGGATCACCTCGCTGGCCCGGCCTCCGAACTCCTCGGTGTCGACCGCCCACCGGAGCAGGAACTGGATCAGCGTCTTGGGGACCGACGCGTTGACGTTGTAGTGAGACATCTGATCGCCGACGCCGTAGGTGCTCCACCCGAGCGCAAGCTCTGATAGATCGCCGGTCCCGATCACCAGCCCGCCGTGGTAGTTGGCCAGCCGGAACAGGTGCGAGGTGCGCTCGCCGGCCTGGACGTTCTCGTAGGTGACGTCGTAGCGCCGTTCGCCGTCCGCCGCCGGGTGCCCGAGGTCGCGCAGCATCTGTTCCGCCGACGGACGGATGTCGATCTCGTTGGCGCCGACCCCGAGTGCGTCCATTAGCTTGCGGGCGTTGGCCAGCGTCAGGTCGCTGGTGGCGAATCCAGGCAGTGTGTAGGCGAGCACGTTCTCGCGGGGCAGCCCCAGACGGTCGATCGCGTGAGCGCAGACGATCAGCGCGTGCGTCGAGTCGAGGCCTCCGGAGACGCCGATGACGACCTGATTGATGCCGGTCGCCCGCAGCCGGGTTTCCAGGCCCCGGACCTGGATGTTGTAGACCTCCTCGCAGCGCTCGCGGCGTCGGGCGGGATCGGCCGGCACGTAGGGGAAACGCTCGACGTGGCGGCGCAGTACGGCTTCGACGCCGGCCAGGCCCAGATCGAGTTCGATCCGGCGCATGCGCGCGAGGATGTCGCGGTGGTCGTGGATCGAGTCGCCGAAGCTCGACATGGCGGCGCGCTCGGCGACGATCCGATCGAGATCGATGTCGGCCGTGATCAGCTGTTCGGACTCGGCGAACCGCTCCGACTCGGCCAGCATGTCGCCGTTCTCGTAGATCAGCGCCTGACCGTCCCAGGCCAGGTCGGTGGTCGACTCGCCCGCGCCCGCGGCCGTGTACACGTAGGCCGAGATCGTCCGCGCCGACTGGTTGGCACACAGCTCGCGGCGGTAGTCGGCCTTGCCGATCGTGATGTTGCTGGCCGATAGGTTGGCCAGCACGGTGGCCCCGGCCATCGCCCCGTAGCTCGAGGGCGGGATCGGCGTCCACAGGTCCTCGCAGATCTCGACGTAGAGCGTGAAGGCGTCCAGGCCGCGATCGCAGAACAGCAGATCCGGCCCAAACGGGACCGTGTCGCCGAGCAATTCCACGTGGTCGCTGACCAGCTCGCGCGCGGCGCGGAATTGCCGCTTCTCGTAGTACTCGCGATACTCGGGCAGGTAGCTCTTGGGCGCCACGCCGAGGACGCGGCCGTGATAGATCACGACCGCGGTGTTGAACACGCCCCGCTCGGCGGCGAGCGGCGCACCGACCACGATCAGCGACGGCAGGCCGGCCGTCTCGGCGGCGATGTGAGCGAGCGCCTCGACCACGCTGCTCAACAGGGCCTGCTGATGGAGCAGGTCGTCGATTGCGTAGGCCGACAGCCCGAGCTCGGGGAAGATGACGAGCGCCGCGTGCAGTTCGGCGGCCCGATGGGCCAGTTCGACCGTGCGCTCGGCGTTGAACGCCGGGTCGGCGACCTTGACGTGGGGGACGGCCGCGGCGACGCGCACGAAGCCGTGGGTGTAGAGGGAGTTGAAACTGGGGCGATGAGGGTGGTTTGCGCGGTTCACACGTGTACCGATAGTGTCCTGCTCACGCGATTAATGCGCAGTCAGGAGGCGGGCCGGGTAGCAAGAGATCATGGCGGGTGAACTGGATACTCCACGATCAGCCGATGCGCTGGCCGATCTGGCAGACGAGCTGGCGGCCCGCGGTGAGGCTCGCGGTCAGCGGTGCATCGAGCTTTCCGAGCTCAGCGAATCGGTCCAGGAGGCGGCGCTCGACGACGACGATGCCCAGGCACTGCAGGAACTGCTGCAGGAGCGCGGATTTGAGGTCCGCGACGACTGCGGCCGCGTCGACTTGGAGCTCACCGGCTACGTCAACGACGAACTGGCGAGCCGCACGACCGATGCCATGTCCTTGTTCTTACAGGAGGTCCGTCGCTGGCCCCTGTTGACCCGCGAAGAGGAGATCGAGCTGGCCAAGCGGATCGAGCGCGGGGACCTCGAGGCCAAGGAGCGCCTGGTCAACTCGAATCTGCGGCTGGTCATCTCCAACGCCCGCAGATACCAGGGTCATGACGTGCCGTTGCTCGACCTGATCCAGGAGGGCATCCTCGGGCTGATTCGCGCGGCGGAGAAGTTCGACTGGCGCAAGGGCTACAAGTTCTCTACCTACGCGACCTTCTGGATCCGCCAGGCGATCCAGCGCGCCCTCGACAACCGCGCTCGCACGATCCGCATTCCCGTCCATCTCGGACAGCGCGAGCGGAAGATCGGTCGCGCCGAGCGAGAGCTCGCGGTTGCCCTGGGCCGCGAGCCAACCGACGAGGAGATCGCGCAGGCGGCTGAGCTGACGGTGCACGAGATCCAGGAGACGCGCGAGGCGACTCGCGTCGTGGCCAGTCTCGATCGCCCGGTGGGGGAGGACGAGGGGACTTCGCTCGGCTCGCTGCTGGCCAGCGAGGGCCGGACGCCCGAGGAGGAGGTCGACATCATCCTGCGCGAGGACGCGCTGCGCCGCGCCCTGGAGCGACTGCCCGAGCGCGAGCGCGAGGTGGTAAAGCTCCGCTATGGCGTGGGCGGCGATAACCCGACGCCGCTGGGCGAGACCGGCCGGCGGCTCGGTATCTCGCAGGACGCCGTGCGCCGGCTCGAGCGCAAGGCGCTCTCCGAGCTGGCCGAGAACCGCGAGCTCGAGGCGCTACGTCCCGCGGCCTGAGGGTTCGCCAACCATCACCACGACCAGGTGGCGGGGGCCGTGGACGCCGTCGACGCGGCTGAGCTCGATGTCGGAGGTCGCCGAGGGGCCGGAGATCAGCGTGATCGGAAGGCCCCGTTCGGTCACCGATAGGCCCACGCGCGCGATCCCCTCGGGCACGAGCTCGACGACCTGATCGGCCCCGACGACGCAGATGTGATGGTCGGGCACCAGCGTGATCGCGCGGCGTCCGCACACGCCGTCGCCGTCGCTGTCGAGGATGAGTGTGCCGGTCTCGGCGATCGCCGCCGCGCAGCCCGTGATCACGCCGTCGAGCTGATCGAGCTCGTGCGGGCTCAACCCATCGTCCTCGATCAGCTCGATTCCCGCCGGGCGCCAGCGCGCGGTGGCGGCCCGGGGCGCCACGACGCGCCGGAGGTTCAGCTCGCGGCACGCCTCGGTAAGGACGGCGTCGACCGTGTCGGCGGTAGCGTGGCGCACGGTGGCGCCGTAGTCACGCAGCCGATCCTCCAGCCGTTCGATCAGCTGCCCCGGTGAACGGTCCCCGGCGCGGCGGTAGTCGCGCGCCACCGCGACATCCGCCGGCCGCTCGGCGGCCGGGACATCCGCGAGTGCAGCGCGGACGCGGGCCAGGATTTCCTCGCGCGCTTCGCTCATGGCACTTTTGTCACGCCGATCGATGTCACGCCGGCCGGTCGCGACGGCGCCACCATTCCCGGAACGTCTCCGGGGGCAGGGGCCTCAGGTCGCGCGCCGCCGTCCAGCCCGCGAGCGGCCCGGGCAGGCGGCGGATCGCGCCGCCGCGAACCAGCGGACGCTGCCCGACACGGCCCGAGCGCTGCGCGGCCTCATAGCTCCTCCGGTCGCTGAACACCCGGGCCAGCGCCTCCATCGTCAGCCGCTCGGGGTCGGCGCGGCGCTTGTGCTCGACCTCGCGGTGGCGGAGGTGGACGAGCACCTCGGGGATATTGATCTTCACCGGGCAGACCTCGTAGCAGGCGCCGCACAGGCTCGACGCGTAGGGCAGCGAGCCGGCGGTGCCCGGCCCGACGAGCAGCGGGGTGAGGATCGCGCCGATCGGACCTGGGTAGGTGGAGCCGTAGGCGTGGCCGCCCGTGCGTTCGTACACCGGACACACGTTCAGGCAGGCCGAGCAGCGGATGCAGTTCAGGGTCTGACGGCCGACCGCGTCGGCGAGTGCCTTGGTGCGGCCGTTGTCGAGCAGCACGAGGTGAAACTCGCGTGGTCCGTCCCCCGGCGTGACTCCGGTCCACAGCGACGTGTAAGGGTTCATCCGCTCGGCGGTGGAGGAACGCGGCAGCAGCTGGAGGTAAACCTCGAAGTCCTGCCAGGTGGGGATGATCTTTTCGATCCCCATGACGGTGATGAGCACCTCGGGGAGCGTGGTGCACATCCGCCCGTTGCCCTCGGACTCGACGACTGACACGGTCCCGGTCTGCGCGACGGCGAAGTTGGCGCCGCTGATCCCGATCCGAGCCGAGAGGAAGCGCCTGCGCAGGTGCCGGCGCGCGACCTCGGCGAGCTCGTGGGGATCGTCCGAGAGGTCGGCCGGCGCCTCGTCGAGGCAGCGCAGGAAGAGCTCCCGTATCTCGGCCCGGTTGCGGTGGATCGCGGGCACGAGCACGTGCGAGGGGGCGTCGTGGTCGAGCTGGATGATCAGCTGCGCGAGGTCGGTCTCCCAAGCCGTGATGCCCCGACGCGACAGTGACTCGTTGAGCATCGTCTCCTCGGTGGTGAGCGACTTGGCCTTCACCACCTCGGTGACTCCGTGGCCGGCGATGAGGTCGCCGACGATCCGGTTGCATTCCTCGCCATCGCGCGCCCAGTGGACGGTCCCACCGGATCGGGCGACGGACTGCTCGAGCTCGACCAGGTAGGTGTCGAGGTGACGCAGCACGCGCTCCTTCAGCGCCCGGCCGGCTTCGCGCAGCTCCTCCCAGTCCGGCAGCTCGGCGACCGCTCGCGCCCGCTTGACCCGGATCGCGTGAGTGGCGTGGCCGAGGTTGTGGCGCAGCTGGGTGTCACCCAGCGCGGCTCGCGCAGCCACCGGGAACGGCGGCCGGCCGCCTCCGAGCGACGCCGGCGCCCCGAGCGCGTCGTTGGTTCGTTCCTTCATCGTCCCTCGGTGGCGGCGAGGATCTGGGCCAGGTGCATCGTGCGAACCCCAGCGCGCTGACGCCCGAGCGCGCCACCGATGTGCATCAGGCACGAGTTGTCGCCCGCGGCGCACACCTCGGCACGGGTATCGAGGATCGCGCGCACCTTGTCGGTCAGCATCGCGATCGAGGTGTCGGCGTTCTTGATCGCGAAGGTCCCGCCGAACCCGCAACATTGCTCCGCCTCGGGCAGTTCGCGGAGATCGAGGCCCCGGACCGCGCGCAGCAGCCGCAGCGGACGATCCCCCACGTTCAACATTCGCAAGGAGTGACACGTGGGGTGGTAGGTGACCCGATGCGGGAAGTAGGCGCCGACGTCCTCCACGCCGAGGTGGTCGATCAGCAGCTCGGTCAACTCGAGCACGCGCGGGCGGATCGCTTCCACGTCGCCGGCCAGGCCAACGTCGCCCGACAGCTCGGCGACGCGTGGGTAGTAGTCGCGGACCATCCCGACGCAGGAGGCGGAGGGCGAGACGACCAGCTCGCTATCGGCAAACGTGCGCACGAAGCGGCGTACGAGCGGGACCGTCTGCCGCGCGTACCCGGTGTTGAAGTGCATCTGTCCACAGCAGGTCTGCTCGAAGGGAAAGTCGACCTCGACGCCGAGCCGCTCGAGCAGCTCGACCACCGCCTTGCCGGTCTCGGGGAACAGCGTGTCGTTGAAGCACGTGATGAAGAGAGACGCGCGCTGGGCCATCGGTTCAGGCTATAACGGTGTGGCCGTGGCCGGACTCGTGTCGGTGAGGCGCGCCGCAGTCCGACGGGCGGTCTCGTTGGCCCACCGGGTGGTCGTGAGGACGCCCAGCAACAGGATGCTCAGTCCGAAGCCGGTGATGATCCACCAGCTCGAGTGGGTGGCGGCGGCGAAGCCCTGGCCAATCGTGCCCGTCTGGGCGAGCGATCCCCCGGCGATGGCGCCGACGATCGCCACGCCTAGGGTCGTGCCGAGCGTCCGGCTCGTCGAGGCTACGGCCGCGGCCACGCCCGCCTGGTCGGGAGGCATGCCGGAGACCGCCGTGTTGGTGATCGGCGGGTTGAGCAGCCCGCTGCCGACGCCGAAGATGAAGTAGGCGACGAGCAGGTAGGCCAGCGACGTGGTGGGGGCCAGACGGGTCAGCATCAGGGCGCCGACCGTGATCGAAGCGCCGCCAACGAGTAACGGACCACGCGTGCCGCGGTTGGCGATGATGCGACCCGAGATCGGGGCGAAGACGAGGATCATCGCGCCAAGCGGCAATGTATAGAGACCGGCGTGGAAGGGGGAGAAGCCACGGGAGGTCTGGAGGTAGAGCGTGTTGAGGAACAGGAAGCCGCCCATCGCGGCGAACAGCATCACCGCGATCGCGCTGGCTCCGGCGAACGGGGCGCTGCGGAAGAACCGGATCTCGATTAGCGGCTCGCGGCGCCGGAGCTCGTAAGGGATCAGGATCGCGAAGGCCGCGACGGAGGCGGCGAACGGACCGAGGATCTTGGCTGAGGTCCAGCCCGCGCCCGGACCCTCGATGATCGCGTAGGTCAACGACGCCAACGCGAATATCATCAGCACCTGCCCGACGGGGTCGATCCGGCGCGGCCGGGGGGCGCGGGAATCGGGCACGAACAGGGCGGTGAGCACGATCGCGGCCAGTCCGATGGGGATGTTGACGAAGAACACCGCCCGCCAGCTGATCGAGTCGACCAACGCTCCACCGATGACCGGTCCGAGAGCCATGCTGATCCCGAACATCGCGCCCCACACGCCGATCGCGCGGGCGCGCTCGCGCGGGTCCTCGAACACGTTGCGGACGATCGACATGGCGACCGGGTTCAGCATCGCCCCGCCGATGGCCTGGAGCACGCGCGCGGCGATCAGGAACCCGAGGGTGGGCGCCACCCCGCACAGCAGCGAAGCGAGCGAGAACACGACGAGGCCGGTTTGCAAGGTCCGCCGGCGCCCCACCCGGTCGGCCGTCGAACCGGCGAACATGAGGAGGCTGGTGAGGACGAGCGTGTAGGCGTCGATCGTCCATTGCAGACCTGACAACGACGCATTCAGGTCCTTGTGGATCGCGGGCAGGGCGACGTTGACGATCGTCGTGTCGAGGCCCACGATCAGCAGGCTGCTACTGCAGATCCCCAGCACGAGCAGGCGACGGCGTCGGCTGAGATGGTTGGATGACAGGGCGGCCATCTCTCTCGATCCTAGCCCGGGGGTGTGGGGGCTTTTAGCTGTATGACCGATAAAACTTTCATCGGGCAATAGGCTTCTCCGCCGGAGCGGCATGCGCGTCAGTGACTCCACCGAAGGGTCAGCGGGAACCCCATCGCCGGACGGGGCCGGGACGCCGACGGACGCCGCACCCCGGTTCGCCCGACGGCTGAAGCGCGCACACGCTCCGGGTCATCCTCGGCGGCTCGGCAAGCACTCCGACGAGGGCCATCACCTCGGCGTAAGCACCGGGCTGGCGGCGCTCAGCCTCGATGCCCTGTCGAGCGTCGCCTACGGGCCCGAGTCGATGATCCTGGTCCTCGTCACGGCGGGCACGGCGGGGCTCGCCTACCTCGTGCCGCTGACCCTGGTGATCACCGGGATGCTCGTGCTGCTGGTGATCTCCTACTCGCAGCTGATCGCCGCTTACCCCGACGGGGGTGGTTCCTACGCGGTCTCGAAGGCCAATCTTGGCCGGACGCCGGCGCTGCTGGCGGCGGCGTCGCTGGTCGTCGATTACACCTTGACCGTGGCCGTCAGCCTGGCCGCCGGCGCGGCGAGCCTCGGCAGCGTGTTCCCCGCCCTCTCACACCACCTGCTGCTCGTGTCCGTGATCGCGCTGGCGCTGCTGACCGCGGTGAACATGTTCGGGATCGCCGAATCGGCGAAGGCACTGATGCTGCCGACGGTGGTGTTCATCGTGAGCATCCTCGCGGTGCTCGTCGTCGGGCCGTTTCGCTCCCACCCGGAAGCGGTGATCGGAACCCCGATCCCGATCAAGGCCACCGAGGCACTGGGGATCGTGTTGCTCCTGAAGGCGTTCGCGGCGGGCTGCTCGGCGGTGACTGGGGTGGAGGCGATCGCCAACGGATGCCCGGCCTTTCGCCGTCCGCGGATCCGCACCGCGCAGCAGACCGAGCTCTCGCTCGGCGTGCTGCTCGGCGTGATGCTGGTCGGCCTGGCGCTGCTGATCCGCAGCCACCACATCGTCCCCCGGGGCGGGGTCACGATCCTGGCGCAGGTGACGGCCGCCGCGTTCGGCAAGGGAGCGGCGTTCTACATCTCCAACCTCGCGGTGGCGGCCGTGCTGGGCCTGGCGGCCAACACCAGCTTCGGCGGGTTGCCGGTGCTGATGAGCCTGCTGGCCAAGGACCACCGGATGCCGCATCTGTTCTATCTCCGTGCCGAGCGGCCGGTTTACCGGCACGGGATCCTGGCCCTCGCGCTCGCGGCACTGATCCTCCTGATCGCGGTGGACGCCCAGACCGATCGGTTGATCCCGATGTTCACGATCGGCGTGTTCATCGGCTTCACGCTCAGCCAGGTCGGCCTCGTGCGCCACTGGCGCCGGACGCGGGCCTCGCACTGGCGGGTCCGCGTCGCGCTCAACGGCGTCGGGGCGACGATGACCGCGATCGCGGTCGTCGTGTTCCTGTCGACGAAGTTCGTGGAGGGAGCGTGGGTGGTGGCGATCGCGATCCCGCTCCTGATGCTGCTGTTCTCGCAGACCGAGCACTACTACGGCCGGGTGGCGCGCGAGCTGAAGCTCGGCCGGACACCGCCCCACCCCTGCAAGCGCGAGAGCGTCGTCATCGTCCCCACGTCGACCGTCAACCTGCTCACCGAACGAGCCGTCAGCGCCGCTCTCTCGCTGGGCGAGACGGTCGTCGCGGTCGCCGTGGCCGGCGATGAGGAGGAAGAGGCGGAAATCAAGCACAGCTGGGACGAATGGAAGCCGGGGATCCCGCTCGAGGTGCTGATCGACTCGCGTCGCTCGCTGGTGCGGACCGTGCTGCGCTACATCCGCTCGATCGAGAGCGAAGACGTGGCGATCACCGTGCTGATCCCCGACATCGTCCCCCGCCGCCGCCGCCACCAGATCCTCCACAACCAGCGAGGGCGGCTGCTCGCCACCGTGCTGAAGGCCCGGACCAACGTGGTGATCGCCATCCTGCCGTTCCATATTCACGATTGATTAGGGACCTCTAACCGATAACAGCGCGGCAACAAGCCCGGACGGAGGCGACGATACCGTCCGGCCGCCTCACCGGGTCCGGGGAATTCAGTCCCTTCGTCCAAAAGGAGATCTCTGATGCCGCGCGTCAAGTGCTGCCTGATTCCTGTTCGCCATGGCGTGCTCACCGCTGTGGCCGTGGCGAGTGCGGCTTGCGCGCTCGCGCCGGCCGCGCTGGCTCACGGTGGCCCCGGGCACGGCCGCCATCCGCGACCGGCGCGGCTGGTCGCGGGCAACCTGCTGGTCAGTCGCAGCGTGTTCACCCCCGCCGACATCACGGCGGGAGTCACGCAACTGCCGCCTGGCTGCACGGGCAGCAACTGCGCGACCGCGATCGCGGACGGAAACTACCCGGAGACATTCAACAATGACACCGTCGACGGCAGCTTCGGCATCACCTCGAAGATCTACATCGATCAGGTGACGCCGTGGGGCCAGCCGGTGAGTACGATCCCCGTGCCCTCAGACGACATCACGACGAGCTTCTCGTCCAAGTCCGAGCTGGCGCTGAACCTGTCGACGAACGGCCGCGATCTGACGTTCATGGGGTATGACGCCGCGCCGGGCTCGATCGACGTCTCGAATTCGAACACGCCGCTGGTAGTCGATCCGACCAACCCGGTCCCGGGCACCGACGATCGCGTCGTGGCCGCGATGTCGGACCGCGGACGTTTCCACTTCACGTTGACGAACGCCTACAGCGGCAACAATGGCCGCGCGGCGATTCTGAACAACCTCGGTCACGTCTTCTACACCGCCGGCAACGCGGGCAACGGCAGTGGCACCCAGCCGACTGGCGTGGTTCTCGGTGCCGGCGCCCAGATCATGACGCCGTCGCGAGAGCCCGAAAGCGACCAGATGCCCGGGCTGCCGACTCCGGTAGGGAACTTCAACGTCAGTCAGCTGGACCTGAAGCCCGACAAGCTCGGCAAGGACGACAACTTCCGTGGCCTGGCCGTCTTCGACAACGTCCTTTACTACACGAAGGGCAGCGGCAGCAACGGTGTCAACACGGTGTATTTCGTCGACACCAGCGGCAGCGCGTGTCCAGACGGCGTCGGCCTGCCGGCCGCCAACGCAACCCTGCCGACGACGCCGTTCACGTTCGACCCCACGACCGGACTGCCGACCAACATGTGCATCCTCAAGGGGTTCAACACGACGGTGGCGAAGAGCACGACTGACATCTTCCCCTTCGGCCTGTGGTTCGCCAACGCGAAGACGCTGTACGTGGCCGACGAGGGGGACGGCACCAACACCTACTCGACGTCGACGGGCACCTACACGGACGCGGCCGCACAGACGATGGCGGGTCTGCAGAAGTGGACGTTCGATTCGACCACCGGCTCATGGCAGCTCGCGTACACGTTGCAGTCGGGGCTGAAACTCGGTCAGCCCTACACGGTGCGGGGTTACCCGACCGGCGACAATGGCGTCACCGGGCTCCCGTGGGCCCCCGCGACCGATGGGCTGCGCAACATCACCGGACGGGTCAACCGGGACGGGACCGTGACCATCTGGGCCGTCACGTCAACGGTCAGCGGCGGCGGCGACCAGGGCGCCGATCCAAACCAGGTGGTCGTGATCAGCGACCGGCTGGGCTCGACCAGCCTGCCCTCATCCGAGCGGTTCCGCACGTTCTCGCCCCCGCGCTACGGCCAGGTCGTGCGAGGGGTGTCATTTACGCCAGGCTCCAGCTCCGGACGCCCCAGCCCCTGGGGCGGTCAGAACTGAGCCCGGACGCCGCTCGGTAGCCAGCACGGTGGGGGGCGCGGGCGACCGCTCGCGCCCTTCCCGCCCCAGCCCGAGAAGGGCGCGCCGGGGCGGGGCGGCGACGCGCTCGGGCTCGGCGGGGCGCAGGACGATGATCTCGCCGGCGCGGACGTTGTCGAGCAGCCAGGCCACATCGTCCGGGTCGAACCCCCCGGTGCTGCCGTGGGGGGTGGCGGCGATCACGATGCGATCGAAGCGCTCGTGCTCGATCGTCCGCCGCAGGGCGTGGCGATACGTGCGCCCGCGTTCGATCCGGGCGTCGACCGGAACCCCGAACCGGTTGGCGCGCTGTTCGATCGCCTCCTGGAGCGGCAGCACGACTTCGGACTGGCGGGGCAGCGGGGCGTCGAGCGGCAGGCGCAGCGGCACGCGAGCGAGGAACACCGGGACGAGCGTCGCCTCCTCGGCGCGCGCCAGCCGGAGGGCGGCATCGAGGGCGCGGGGCGACAGCGCCTCGGCGACGAACGGGAACAGGATTCGACCTTTCCCGGTCAGTGGCGGCGCCGAGCGCGACCGCCCACGAGGGTCAAACCGTCTCAGCGCGAGCGCGATCACCGCCGCGGCGAGGATCACCACGAGCACGATGAGGACGATGGTCACGGCTCGTCCCCGTTGCGTTGGGTGCGGTCGGCGACGATCCGCAGGTCGATCCCCGGAAGCAGCGCCATCAGGCGGACCGGCAGCGCCGGCTTGGCCAGGCGACGGAGGGCGCCGCGGGGGTTCGGCGTGCCCATCAGTACGTAAGTTGTGCCGCGCTCGTGGGCGACGCGTTGCGCGACCACCGCGACGTCGTCGCCCGGCTCGATGAGCAGGTGAGCGCCGAGCACGCTGGCCAGTCTCCGCAGCGCCTCGAGCTGCTCCTGCTCCTCCTCGGCCGGGTCGTGATCGGCCACCCACAGGAGGTCGAGCTCGCCGCCCAGCCGCTGGGCCGAGCGCCAGGCGCGGCGGACCACGCGCTGCGAGGCCGGCTGGGGGGTGACCAGGGCGAGCAGCCGCTCGCCGATCGCCTGGTTGGCGGCGGTGACGATCATCCGGTCGTCGCGAGGCCGGATCGTTTCGGCCGGCAGCCGCTTGGCCTCCACCTCTTCGGCGACCTGGCGCAGGGCCACCTCGCGCAGCGCCGATAGGTTCTCGACCCGGAAGAAGTTGTTGAGCGCCGCCGGCACGCGCTCCGGCGGGTACACCTTTCCGGCTCGCAGGCGCTCGAGCAGCGAGTCGGGGGTGATGTCGACGAGCACAATCTCGTCGGCCGTCCCGAATACGGAGTCGGGCACGGTCTCCCGCATGCGGATCCCGGTCAGCTCACAGACCTGGTCGACGAGGCTTTCGAGGTGCTGCACGTTGACGGTCGAGAACACGTCGATTCCGGCGACGAGGATGTCGTCGATGTCCTCATAGCGCTTCTCGTGGTCGAGCCCGGGCGCGTTCGTGTGGGCGAGCTCGTCGACGAGGGTCAGCTCCGGCGCACGGCGAATCACGGCCGGGGTGTCCATTTCCTCGAGCTCGGCGCCCCGGTAGCTGACCCGGCGGCGCGGGACGACCTCGAGGCCTCTGGCCTGCGCTATCGTTTCGGCCCGTCCGTGCGGCTCCAAGTAGCCGATCACGACATCCCGCCCGGCCTCGGCCTCGGCCTGTCCCTCCTGGAGCATCCTGAACGTCTTGCCCACCCCGGCCGCCATCCCGAGAAAGATCCGGTAGCGGCCTCGCCGTGCGCTATTCATAACGACACCGAGGTGCGCTCAGCACGGATCCGTTTGCCGATCCGGCGGGATGGGGGAGTCAGGGGGTGCGTCTCGCTCACGCCCCAAGGAGGTTGTGGACGATGAGGTCGATCAGCTTGATGCCGATGAACGGGGCGATGATGCCGCCGAGTCCGTAGATCCACAGGTTGCGGCGCAGGAGTGCGCTGGCGCCGATAGGGCGGTAGCGGACGCCTTTGAGCGCGACCGGAATCAGCAACGGTATTACCAGCGCGTTGAAGATGATCGCCGAGATGACGGCCGACTCCGGGGACCCGAGGTTCATGATGTTCAGCACGTGCAGCGGCCCCTCGCCGCCCGGGGTGGTGGGGTAGGTGAAGAGGAAGATCGCGGGCAGGATCGCGAAGTACTTGGCGACGTCGTTGGCGATCGAGAACGTGGTGAGCGCGCCGCGGGTGATCAGCAGTTGCTTGCCGACTTCGACGATCTCGATGAGTTTCGTCGGGTTGGAGTCGAGGTCGACCATGTTCCCGGCTTCGCGCGCGGCCTGGGTGCCGGTGTTCATCGCGACGCCGACGTCGGCTTGGGCGAGCGCGGGGGCGTCGTTGGTGCCGTCGCCGGTCATGGCAACCATTCGCCCGGTCGCCTGTTGTTCCTTGATCAGGGAGAGCTTGGCTTCGGGGGTCGCTTCGGCGAGGAAGTCGTCGACCCCGGATTCTTCGGCGATCTTGGCGGCGGTGAGGCGGTTATCGCCGGTGATCATGATCGTGCGGATGCCCATCGCGCGGAGGTGGTCGAACCGTTCGCGCATCCCCTCCTTGATCGTGTCCTTGAGGTAGATCACTCCCATCACCTGGGAGTCCTGGGCGACCGCGAGCGGGGTGCCGCCTTCGCGGCCGATCCGGTCGAGCACGGGTTGGAGCTCGGCGGGTGGCCGGCCGCCCTCGGCCTTGACGAGCGAGATCACCGCGTCGCCGGCGCCCTTGCGCAGCATGCGCCCGTTGAGGTTCACGCCACTCATCCGCGTCTGGGCGGTGAACGGCACGAACTCGGCATGCAGCTTGTTCATGTCGTGCTCGCGGATGCCGTACTGCTTGGCGAGCACGACGATCGAGCGTCCTTCGGGGGTCTCGTCGGCGAGTGAGGAGAGCTGCGCGACCTCGGCCAGCTCGCTCTCGGTCACGCCGGGCATCGGGATGAATTCCGATGCGAGCCGGTTGCCGATCGTGATCGTCCCGGTCTTGTCGAGCAGTAGCACGTCGACGTCACCGGACGCTTCGACGGAGCGGCCGGAGAGCGCGAGCACGTTGCGGCGCACGAGCCGGTCGATGCCGGCGATTCCGATCGCTGAGAGGAGCGCGCCGATCGTGGTCGGGATCAGCGCGACGAGGAGCGAGATCAGGGTCGTCTCGGAGATCGCCGTGTGGGCGAACAGTCCGAACGGCCGCAGCGTCGCGACGACGATCATGAAGACCAGGGTGAGGCCGGCGAGGAGGATGTTGAGCGCGATCTCGTTCGGGGTCTTGCGCCGCTCGGCGCCCTCGACGAGATCGATCATCCGGTCCAGGAAGGAATGGCCGGGTTCCTGGGTGATCTCGACCACGATCCGGTCTGAGGTCACGCGGGTGCCGCCGGTGACGGCGCTGCGGTCACCGCCCGACTCGCGGATCACCGGGGCCGATTCGCCCGTGATGGCGGATTCGTCGACGGTGGCGATCCCCTCGATCACTGTCCCGTCGCCGGGGATCAGTTCGCCGGCGTCGACCACGACCACGTCGCCCTTGGCGAGCTCGGATGCCTGCTTGGTCGTTCCGTCCTTCATCGTGGCGATCGTTTCCTGGCGCATGGCCCGTAGCGTGTCTGCCTGCGCGCGACCGCGGCCTTCGGCGAACGCTTCGGCCATGTTCGCGAAGATGACCGTCAGCCACAGCCAGACGGAGATCGTGAACGTGTACCAGGAGGGATCGTTGCCGCCGAGCGCCTTGCCTCCGAACACCTGCTTGAACCAGGTGAACGTGGTGATCAGCGCTCCGATCTCGACGACGAACATCACCGGGTTGCGGATCTGGACGCGTGGGTCGAGCTTGATGACGCTGTCGATCAACGCGCGCTTGACTAGCTGGGGCTGGAAGAGCGAGATTGCGCGGCGCTCGTGCGGGGTCGCCGGCATGTGCGGCTGAGACGGCGGGGCGGGGGTATTCACGGACATCAGTGGCCTCCGCTCAACCGGTTCAGCGCGAGGTTCAGTTGCAGCACGTTCACGCCGGGCTCACCGGAGAAGCCCAGGCCGCGCCCGTGGGTGTTTTGCGACACCAGCTGGTTGACCTGAGCGAGCGACAGGTGCCGGACGGTGGCGACGCGGTGGGCCTGGATATCGGCATTGGCGACCGAGATGTCGGGGTCGACCCCCGAGGCCGAGCTGTTGGCCGCGTCGACCGGGATCTTGCCGGCGGTCAGTCCACCCGGGTAATAGCGACCGTTGAGCTGAATGTAGCTCTGGATGTTGCCCGCGATCGCCTGCTCGGTCGCCTTGTTGTTCGGGCCGAGGTTCGAGAACGTGGTCGCCGCGGCGTTGTACGGCGGGACCGTCGCCGACGGGCGGCCCTGGAAGTAACGGGGATCGGGATTGGTGACCGGCTCGCCGTTCTGCATTTCCGGCTTGCCGTTCTTGTAGACCTGGTCGCTGAAGCTCTGCCCGATGATCTTCGAGCCCACGAGCTTCCCGCCCACGTAGAGCTTCTGGCCGTTGGCGTTACCGGGGAACGCGACCTGGCTGATCCCGGTGACGACGAGGGGGTAGAGAATCCCGCACAGCAGCGTCAGCACGACGATTCCGATGGCGGAGGTGATGATGTCCTTACGCATGAGTGTGTTCAGTAGAGATGTCCAGTGAGGCCCTGCACGATCGGACCGAGCAGCAGGGCGGGGAAGAAGGTGAGCGCGCCGACGAGGATGATCACGCCGATCAGCAGCACGACGAAGGTCGGGTTGTCGGTCCGCATCGTCCCGAGGCCGGCGGGGCTGACGCGCTTGCCGGCGAGTGACCCGCCGACGGCGAGCGCGAACAGGATCGGCGCGTAGCGCGCGAGAATCATGTCGAACCCGCCCAGGAGGTTGGCGAACGTGATCCCGTGCGAGCCGAGGTTGCCCGGGTTGGGCTGGATGAACCCGGTGTATCCGGCGAACGCGGAGCCGTTGTTATTGGCTTGGGACAGGTACGCGTAGAAGGTCTCGGAGAAGCCTTGTGGGCCGGTCGCGGCGGCGCTGATCGAAGCTCGTCCGGCGCTGATCGCGGTCGCCATCGCGGTACAGAACAGCGCCATCAGAGGCGTGACCAGCAGCCCGATCGTGACGAGCTTGATCTCCCTGGCCTCGATCTTCTTACCCAGGTACTCGGGCGTGCGCCCGACCATCAGTCCGCCGATGAACACGGCCAGCAGGACGTAGAGGAGGATCGAGTAGAGCCCGGTGCCGACGCCGCCGAAGATGACCTCGGACGCGCTGAGGTTGGCAAACGGCACCGCGCCGCCGATCCCCGTGAACGACTCGATCGCGCTGTTGACCGCGCCACACGAGGTGACGGTCGTGACGACGTCGAACAGGGCCGAGCCGGCGATCCCGAAGCGCTGCTCCTTGCCCTCCATGTTGCCGCCGGTCGAGCCCGAGATCACGCCGGTGTGCAGCCCGGCGGCATGCTGGGCGGGGGAACCGTGGGCCTCGGCGATATAGCAAACGATCACCGCGCCGAGGAACATGATCATCATCGCGCTGTAGATCGAGTAGCCCTGGCGTCGGTTGCCCGCCATCCGGCCATACATGAACACCAGGGCCGCGGGGATGATGAGCACGGTCAGCATCTCGACGAAGTTCGAGAACCCGCTCGGGTTCTCGAACGGATGGGCCGAGTTGGTGTTGAAGAACCCGCCGCCGTTGGTCCCGAGCTCTTTGATCGCCTCCTGCGACGCAACCGGCCCCATCGCGATCGTGTTGGGCAGCCCGGTGATGCCGTTGAAGCTCAGGTAGTGCGAGAAGTTCGCGATCGAACCCTGGAACACGAGCACCAGCGCGACCACAAACGAGATCGGCATCAGCACATACAGGATCGTGCGCACGATGTCCTGCCAGAAGTTGCCCAGGCTCTTGCCGCTGCGCGAGATGATCCCGCGGATCAGCGCCACCGCGACTACGATCCCGACCCCCGCGGAGATGAAGTTCTGGACGGTGAGCCCAGCCATCTGGCTGAAGTAGCTCATCGTCGTCTCGCCGCCGTAGTACTGCCAGTTCGTGTTCGTCATGAACGACGAAGTGGTGTTGAATGTGACGTTCCACGGCGCCGAGTGGAAATGCTCCGGGTTGAGCCCGGTGAAATCCCACAGCGTCTGCGTGCGTAGGATGAAATACAGCAGCAGCCAGCCGGCGAGCGAGAAGATGATCAGGCTCTTGGCGTACTGCTTCCAATCCTGCCCTCGCTGCGGATCGACGCGCATGATCCTGTACAGCAGCCGCTCCGGACCACCCATGATCCGGTCCATGAACGTGTGCTCGCCGGTGTAGACGGCCGCCATATAGCGCCCCAGCGGCAACGCGAAGGCCGTCAGCAGCGTGACGAACAGGAAGATCGTCAGCCAGCCGAGGAAGGTCATGCGACCGCACCCCCAGCGTCAAGCAACACTAGAACTTCTCTCCTCGCAGCAACGCGTAGAGCAGGTAGGCGCAAACGAGGATCGACACGACCAGCCCGAAGAAATCCGCGGCGCTCATGTGCCAGATGAAGTAGGCGAAGGGAACGTTCATATCCGCTCGATCCCGTAGATGAGTGCAAACAGCGCGGCGAACATGACAATCCCGAGCAATACGGCTACAACGTCCATGCGGAGATCCTCGCTCCTCGGGAATGAAGTGGGTGTGCAGAAACGCGGGCGAGGCATAAAGATGTTGTGAAGAGGAACGAAGACGCGCCTATGAAGCTCAGCCGATTAGGCGGGAGCTCACCGCCTGTGCCAACGGAGCCAGGAGAGCAGGCTGAGGAAGGTCAACACGGCCACGATGAGCACGAAACCGATCAGGAAGACCGTGAATGTCGGGGTGTCGGTGCGCAGCGTGCCGAGACCGGGCGGGGCGACCCGGCGCGGTCCGAGCGAGCCCGCGAGTGCGAGCATGGCGAGAATCGGCACGAACCGTCCGAAGGTCATGACGACACCGCCCGCGAGATCGGCGAAGGCGATCCCATGGGCGCCGACGTTTCCCGCCAGCGGTTGGACAAAGCCGCTGTAACCGGCGTATGCCGAGCCGTTGTTCTGAGCTTGGGACAGGTAGGCGTACAGCGTTTCCGCCAGTCCCTGGGGGCCGCCGGTCGACATCGACTGGCGCCCCGCCGCCGTGGCGATCGCGATCGCGGCAGCGACCAGTACGAGCAGGGGCACGAACAGCGTCGCGACGCTCGCCAGCTTGACTTCTCGGGCCTGGATCTGCTTGCCGAGGTACTCCGGCGTACGTCCGACCATCAGCCCGGCGACAAACACGGCCAGCACCACGAGCGCGAGCATTCCGTAGAGACCGGAGCCCGGACCACCAAAGATGACCTCGCCGGTCATCATGTTCGCCATCGCCACTGCAGATCCAAGACCAGTGAACGACTCAACGGAGCCGTTGACGGCGCCATCGCCGCTGGCGGTGCCGGACGAGACGAATAGGGCGGAGCCGACGGTGCCGAAGCGCTGTTCCTTGCCCTCCAGGCTCGCACCGTGAATTCCGGCGGCATGCAGGGCCGGGGTGCCGTGCGCCTCGGCGGCGTAGATCACAGCGGTGCCGCCGAGGAACATGACCATCATCGCCGCGTATAACGCCCAGCCCTGGCGCTGGCGGCCGAGCATGCGGCCAAACGTCGCGGTGAACGCCGCCGGGACTAGGAGCATCAGCATCAGCTCGACGAGGTTCGTCAAGCCCGTCGGATTCTCGAAGGGGTGCGCGGAATTTGTGTTGAAGAATCCGCCGCCGTCGCCGGACATCAGCTTGATCGCCTCCTGCGAGGCGACCGGGCCTATCGCGATCGTCTGCCGAAGCCCGGTCGGGCCGCGGGCGCTCTGATAATGCTCCAGCGTCTGCGGGACGCCCGCGGCAACCAGGAAGATTGAAACGGCGACGGCGAGCGGAAGGATGATGTACAGCAGGGACCGGATCAGGTCGGCCCACAAGTTCCCGAGCCGATCGGTGCCTCGGCGGCCCAGACCGCGAATCACCGCGGCCGCCACGGCCATGCCGACGGCCATGGAGGTGAAGCTCGCGACGGTGATGCCCGCCATCTGTGAGAAATCCGATAACGTCGTCTCACCGGCGTAGTACTGCCAGCTCGTGTTCGAAACGAACGACGAGGCGGTGTTGAACGACAGATCCCACGGTCCCGAGTGCGTGAAGCCTTGAGGATTGAAGGGCTGAACCGCCTGCGTTCGGAGCACGAGGTAGAGAATCAGCCAGCTGGCGGCGCTGAATAGCAACACGGAGCTGGCGTACTGCTTCCAGTCCTGCTCCCGCTCTGCGTCGCTCCGCAGAACGCGATACAGAGATCGTTCCAGTGGGCCGAGCACCACTGACAGCGCGAGGCGCTCGCCCAGGTAGACCCTTGCCATGTAGCCGCCGAGCAGCGGCGTCACCGCGGTGAGCACCGCGACCAACACGACGATCTGAATCCAGCCCGTGACCATCATCCGGCCAGCCGCCGTCAGGGGTTCTTACTTCGGTCCACCACTACGCCCGGCCTGGTCACGTGGCAAACGTAGATCCAAGAGCGTGAAGCTCGAATACAGATCGTCGCCGATCCACCAAGATTCCGTGAACGCCGCGGTCGCGGCGTCATTGAGCTCGGACTACACTGAGGGTGCGTAACGGTCGCCACGGCTGGCGCGCCGGGTGAGCCGGGAAGACTGGTCGGCGCTGCAAGGCCCCATGCCCGCCAGTTCTCCTCCCCGTCGTAACCTCCGCTGATGTTCCGCCTACCGTTCGTGTCGGATTGGCGCCGGGAGGCGCTGCGCACGAACCTATGGCTGGTGCCGGCGATCGAGGTCGCGCTGGCGATCGGGCTCTATGTCGGCACGCACGCGATCGATCTTGCGGCCTACCACGGAACCGTGACGCTGCCGTCGTGGGCACGGTTCGGCACGGCCGATTCCTCGCGTCAGATCCTGACCACGCTGGCGGGCGCGGTGATCACCGTGGTCGGCGTCGTGTTCTCGATCATGATCGTCACGCTGACGCTGGCCTCGACTCAGTTCGGGCCGCGGATGCTGCGCAACTTCATCCGGGACCGTGGTACCCAGATCACGCTGGGGACGTTCGTGGCCACGTTCGTCTACGCGACGCTGGTGCTGATTTCAATCGGCGGCTCGAGCGGCAACTTCGTCCCGCACCTGTCGATCACGGTCGCGGTGGCGTTGGTCGCGGTCTCCATGGGAGTGCTGATCTATTTCATCCACCACATCGCCACCACGATCCAGCTCCCCAACGTGATCGCCAGCATCGCGGGCGATCTGACCCGGGCGATCGAGGCCGAATCGACCGACCGCGGCCCGCGGATCGAAGCCGGGCCATCGGTATCTGAGCTGTTGACGCGGATGGGCGCCAGCGGCGGCACGGTCCCCGCCCCCTCGAGCGGCTACCTCCAGTTCATCTCCCACGAGACGCTGATCGGCCTCGCGACCCAGAAAGGAGCGGTGATCCAGCTCCTTTACCGCCCCGGCCAGTTCCTCGTCCAAGGTCACCCGATGGCGATCGTGTGGCCGCCCGCCGCCGCCCCCACGGTCAGTCAGGCGCTCCGCAACGCGCACATCACGGGGCCGACGCGAACGCTGGCCCAGGACTTGCCGTTCGCCGTCGATCAGATCGTCGAGATCGCGATCCGGGCGCTGTCACCGGCCGTCAACGACACGTTCACCGCCTTGACGTGCATCGACTGGCTCGGTGACAGCTTGGTCCGGGTGACCGCGCGGTGGCATCCGATTCGCGTGCACCGCGACGGCCACGGCTACGTGCGCGTGATCACCGCCCACGTCAGCTACAGGCGCCTGGTGGAGCGGGCGTTCGAGAAGATCCGTCAGGCCGGACGAGGGATGCCGGCCGTGTTCATCCGCCAGCTCGAGGCGCTGAGCAAGATCATCGATCAAGCGACCGCGGCCGAGCAGCGCCTGCTGCTGCTCGAACAGGCGGAGATGATCCATCGCGCGAGCGAGGAATCGATCCCGGAGCCGTCCGACCGCGCCGACGTCCAGCGCGGATACGACGAGGTGCTCGCCGCCGCCACCCGCCAAGCCGAAGCGGAAGCCGAGCGCCGGCGCCCCAGCGCCGATCCGGTCAGCGGGAGTTAGCTCACGAAGCTTGCCGGCCCGCGCTGGGCGCCGCCCAGCTCGGGGAGGGCGAGCGGCACGGTGGGCAGCATGCGGTCGAGCAGCGCGAACGCCGACTCGCCGATTTCCGCCTGGGTGGGCGCGAGCGCGCGCCGGGCCGCGTCGCGCGCCGCGGTCCGGCTGGGGCCGGTCCGTGCGGCCCGGGCGATCGTCGCCGCAGCGTCGCCGGCGGCCGCGCGGGCGGCCGCCCGCGCCTGGTCGCCGCTGATGTCGCCGACGCCGGCCCGGGCAGCGGCCCATGCGGCGGCGCCGGCCGAGGACCAAGCCGCCTCCCGCGCTGTAATGCGCGCCGCCCCGCGGGGAGTCAGCCATGCGGCGGGGGTGCCCCAATGCTCTCGGGCACGTTGACGGGCGAGGCGCAGGGCGTGGAGGCCGCTCCGCAGCTCCCGGCTGCCCGACACCTCGGCCACCGAGCGTAGGCGGTCCGCCACGTCGTCGAGTCCCGCCGCGGCCAGCCAGGTCGGCGTGTAGGAGCGGATCAGCCAGTCCATCGACATCCATGCGCGCTTCTGGTCCAGGCCGTCACCGGCCGTGCCGATCGTGCGGGTCAGGTACGGGCGCAGGCGCTGCCGCGGGCCGTCCTCGAGCGCATCATTGAGCGCCACGCAAAAAGCGCGCAGGACAGGGCTGACGCAGGCCGGGTGATCGCTGTGCGGTTCACCGGCGATGTAAGAGACCCACTCCATCGCGCAGCGGCCCTCTCCGGGGGTGGCATGCGTTCCGTAGGCGAGCGTGTAATCGTTACTCATCGTTCCTCCTGCGTGGATCCTGTCCAGATTGTCCTGCACGCGGCCGCGTAATTCCATGGTGTAGGAGGCACTTATCCGGCAAATCGGTATCCGACGCCGGCATCGGTCTTGATGTAGCGGGGGCCTTCGGCGGGCTCGATCTTGCGCCTGAGGTTGGCGATATGAGCGCGCAGGACCTGGGTGTCATCGGCGTACCCAGGGCCCCACACCGAAGCGAGCAGGTCACGGTGGGTCATCAGCCGGCCGCGGTTGTGGACGAGCTGGCGGAGCAGGTCGAACTCGGTCTTCGTGAGGTGGACCTCGGTACCATCGCGGCGGACCGTGCGGCGGGCGAGGTCGACCTCGAGTCCGTCGGCGCTGATCAAGGTCTCCTCGGGCTCGGGATAGATCCGGCGGAGGTTCGCCTCCAGCCGTGCCACCAGCTCCCGCGGCCCGAACGGCTTGGTCACGTAGTCGTCGGCGCCGGCCGCCAGAGCCCGCACCTTCGCGTCCTCGTCTCCGACCGCGGATAGGACGATCACTGGAATGTCGGTCCACTGCCGCAAGCGCCGGCAAAGCTCGATGCCGTCGATATCGGGCAACACCAGGTCGATGATCGCGGCGTCGGGCCGGCTGACCGCGGCCACGTCGAGCGCCTCCTCGCCGTCGTTCGCCGGAAGCGCCTCGAACCCCGCGTCGCGCAGGATCACCCGCAGCGCGCGGAGGATCTGCGGTTCGTCGTCGCAGACGAGGATGCGCGGGCGCTCGGACCGGTTCACACCCGGGTCCCGAGGGGCGCGAGCGGAGATCCATCGTGCGACTCGGCGTTCGCCGGCTGCTCGATCGGAAGCGAGACGACGAAGCTGGTGCCCTGGCCCGGGAGCGACTCGACCGCGATCGTGCCGCCGTTGGCCTCGATGAACCCCTTGGCGATCGCCAGCCCGAGACCGGAGCCGGTCCAGGGAGGGCGAGCGCTCTGCGGGCTGCGGTAGAACGGCTCGAAGATCCGCTCCTGCTCCTCGGCGGTGATGCCCGGACCCTGGTCGACCACCCTGATCACCACGCGCTGGCCGCTGCGCCGGGCATGGACGTGCACGGGCAGGCCGTCGGAGTAGCGGCGGGCGTTCTCGAGCAGGTTCGCGAACGCGCGCTCGAGCTGAGCCGCGTCGGCTCGAATCTCGGGGACGGCGGGATCCATCGCCACCCGCACCTCTCCGCCGTGCCCGTCCAGGCTGTCGCGCGCGGCGAGCACGACGTCCTCGAGGGAGATCCACTCGCGCCGCGGCCCGGCGCGCCCGGCCTGCAGCTTGGAGAGGTCGAGCAGCTTTTCGACCAGCCCCGCGAGCCGCTCGCCCTCGCCGACCACCGCGGCGCTCAGCTCGCTGCGTTCATCGGGGGAGAGCGAGTCGGTCCCGAGCGCGTGGCCGGCGGCCACGATCGCGGTCAGGGGCGTTCGCAGGTCGTGCGAAACGGTCCGCAGGAGCGCGGTCTTGACGTCATCGGAGCGTCGCAGGGCGGCGGTTTCGACGGCTTCATCGCGCAGCGAATCGCGGCGCAGGGCGATCGCCACGAGCGCGGACAGCACGGGCACGACCTGGGTGCGGAGTCGCTCCGCGGTCTCGGTGGGGAGCCTTCGCGGCACCAGCAGGGTCGCGAGCTGCTCTCCATCCGCGCCGGTGAGCGGGAACGCCTGCCGGCGCTCGTCGCCCTCGGCGGTCCCGAGCTCGATCGCCGCCGAGGGGATCGCGAGCGCTTCGGCCACGCGTCGGGCGGTGGTGCCGAACGCGGCGCGCGTGTCCGAGCCCGACAGCAGTTCACGCGCCAGCGCCGCCGCGAGGTCGGCCTCGGCGCTCCGCCGCTCGGCCTCCAGCGCGCGGTTGCGCGCGACCTCGGCGATCGTCGAGACGACGACGGCGACGATCGTGAACGCGGCCAGCGCCACCCAGTTGCGGCTGTCGGCGATCGTGAAGCGCCCCACCGGCGGCAGATGGAAGAAGTTGAACGCGGCGGCGCTCAGCAGCGAGGTGAACAGCCCCAGCCACAGTCCCCAATAGGCTGAGATGAGCAATACGGCGGGCAGGTAGACGACGCTCAGCGAGACCTTGGGCGCGAGGTGGCCGAGCGGATAGATCGCCGCGGTGGCAGCGGCGACCGTAATCGCCGCGACCGCGATCCCGACCCACGGATCCGGTCGAGCGGCGGCCACGCGCCCAGGGCTCACGGCGAACTTCACGAGATCAGCGTACGCCGAGCGCGGCGTACGTCGAGGCCGACCGCTGACCTTCGGCTCAGACCGCGACCTGGGAGCCGACCATCAGCGTGCGGTTGCTCGGCAGTCCGAAGTGGTCGATCGGGCTGGCCGCGTTACGGGCCATGTTGACGAACAGCACCTTGCGCCACGGCCGCATGCCCTTCGAGCCGACCGGGGTGATGATGATCCGCGAGAGGAAGTAGGACGCGTGCTCGAGGTCGAGGTTGCGCTCGAGCAGGCCGCGCTTGCGGGCCAGGGCGAGCGCGGCGGGCACGTTGGGCCGATCCCGGTAGCCGACCCTGATCGTCACGTGGAGGATCTTGAACAGACCCTTGCCGAGCTTCTCCACGGTGAAGCGATCGCTCGGCTCGACGTGCGGAATGCTGATCGTGTCGACCGAGACGATCAGCACCCGATCGTGGAACGCGTGGCTGTGCTCGGCCTCGGCGCGCAGCGCGAGCGGCGTCGTCTCGCCACTCGGGTTGAGGAAGATCGCGGTGCCGGGAACGTGGCGGATCGGCGGCACGGCGTCCGGCAAGCCCTCGAGGAACTCCTGCAACGAACCTTCCTGCTTGGTCCGGTTGCGGGTCACGATCTCGCGACCCCGACGCCAGGTGATCATCACGATCGCCACCACGAGCCCGACGCCGAGCGGGAGAAATGCCCCGTGGAAGATCTTGGCCAGGTTGGAGCTGAAGAACGACACCTCGACGGTCAGGAACAGGGCGCCCAAGGGCACCAGCTTCCACTTCGGGGTCCTCCACAGGGCGCGGGCGACGGCGAGGAACAGGATCGTGTTGAGGACGAACGTCCCGGTCACCGCGACGCCGTAGATGTCGGCCAAGCGGGCGGAGTGCTTGAAGTAGAGGACCAGCGCCGCCACCCCGAAGCAGAGCATCCAGTTGATGATCGGCACGTAGATCTGGCCTTCGATCTTCGACGTGTGCTTGATTCGCAGGCGCGGCAGGAAGCCGAGCGCGACCGCCTGCTTGGCGACCGAGAACGACCCGGTGATCGCCGCCTGGGAGGCGATGATCGTCGCCGCGGTGGCGAGGATCACCATCGGCACCCGGCCGCTCTTGGGGACCAGCAGGTAGAACGGGTTGACGATCGTCGCGGGATGGGCGTGGATCAGCGCCGCCTGGCCGAGGTAGGAGAGGACGACGGCGGGGAACACGATCCCGTACCACGTGGCGCGGATCGGCCCTGCACCGAAGTGGCCGCGGTCGGCGTAGAGCGCCTCGGCGCCGGTCACGCAGAGGACGACGCCGCCCAGGGTCAGGAACGCCGCCACGCCGTGATCGATCATGAAGCGCGCGCCCCAGGTCGGCGAGAGGCCCTGCAACACGCCCGGGTGGGCGACGACTTCGCGGGCGCCGAGGATTCCGATAGCGGCGAACCAGACCAGGATCACGGGTCCGAACAGCCAGCCGACAGCCCCGGTTCCGTAGCGCTGGGCGGCGAACAAAGCGATCAGGATCCCGAGCGAGATCGGCACCACCAAATGGGCGAGGCTCGGCGTCGCGACGTTGAGGCCCTCGACGGCGGAGATCACCGAGATCGCCGGGGTGATCATCCCGTCGCCGAAGAACAGGCCGGCGCCGAAGATCCCGAGGATCACCAGCACCGCCGCCTTGGGCACCTTCTTGCGCTGGATCAGCGCGGTGAGGGCCATGATCCCGCCGTCGCCGCGGTTGTGGGCGCGCATGATGAAACCTGCGTACTTGATCGACACGACGATCGTCAACGACCAGAAGATCAGCGAGACGATCCCGTAGACGCCGGCCGCGTTGGTCGTCGCGGCGGCCCGGTGGGCGGTGAAGATGACCTGCTCGGTGTAGAGCGGGCTGGTGCCGATGTCGCCGTAGACGATGCCGAGCGCACCCAGGGCGAGTACGGCCTTGCTGGCGTGGGCGACGACGTCCCGCTCGTCGGAGGCGGCCGCCCGTAACGTGGCCGATGGGCCGTTGTCGGCGGCGTGCGGCTTCGGCGTCACCGGCCAGTTCCCGAGCTTGTGCGCTGCCTCGTTGAAGCTCCGGCGCACCCCCGGCTTGCCCTCGGGCGGCGCGACCTCGTCGGTTACGGTGGCGTCGATCCCCTGCTTATGAGCGGCCTCGTACAAGCTGCGGGGCCGGGTCGAGCTCATGCCGACGCTCGCCGCCGGGCTGGGACGGCGCCTTTAACCGAGCAGGGGAAACCGACGCGAGACATCAGCGCCTATCCACGGTAAGACGCCCCTTATCAAGATCCCGCTAAGGATCCGCCGTCCGGCGTAGAGAATTCGTTAATCGCCGTCGTCGCGCAGCCGGTAGCCGATCCCCGGTTCGGTGATCAGGTATTGGGGGCGCGACGGGTCGCGCTCGAGCTTGGCGCGGATATGCGCCACGTGGACGCGGAGGTAGTGCGTTTCGTCACCATATTCGGGCCCCCATACCTCATTCAGCAGCTGGCGGTGGGTCACCAACCGCCCGCGGTGCTGGGCCAGCACGCTGAGCAGCTCGAACTCGATCCGGGTCAGATGGACCTCGGTGCCGGCGCGGAGCACGCGCCGGTCGGCGAGATCGATCGTGAGCTCGCCGATCTGCACGCGGGGGCTGCCCCCAGCATCGCTCGAGCGCCGCAGCACAGCGCGCAAGCGCGCCAGCAGCTCGTCGGTGCCGAACGGCTTGGTGATGTAGTCATCGGCGCCGGCATCGAGCGCGCGGACCTTCTCGCGCTCGTCGCCCACCGCGGAGAGCACGACGATCGGCAGCTGGCTCCACCGCCTCACGTCCTGACACACCTCGACGCCTTGACCATCGGGCAGGACGAGGTCGAGCACGAGGGCGTCCGGCGGCCGGGCGGCCAGCGACGCCAGCGCCTGCTCCTTGGTCTCGGCGGCCTCGACGTTGTAGCCGGCGCTGCGCAGGATGATCTTGAGCGCCCGGACGATATGACGCTCGTCGTCGACGACGAGGACGCGGGGGGAGGTGACGCTCATGCCACCGGCCGCGCGCCGGCCGTGGCCAGCGGCTGGGATGCCACGGGCAGCGTGACCGCAAACGATGCGCCGGCTCCGTGGGCCGATTCGACACTGATGTGCCCGCCGTTGGCCTCCACGAAGCCGCGGCAGATGGCGAGCCCGAGGCCCGAGCCGCCGCCGGTGTCGCTGGAAGCCCGGAAGAACGGTTCGAACACGCGCGCGCGATCGCGGGCGGCTACCCCGGGCCCGTGATCGGTCACCCGAACGGTCACCTGGTCGCCGTCGACCTCGGCGCTGATCCTGACCGGAGCGTCCAGCGGAGAGAACTTGACCGCGTTGTCGATCAGGTTCGAGAACACCCGCTCGAGCTGGGCCGCATCGGCCTTGACGAGCGGGAGATCGGCCGTCAGCGCGAACTCGATCGGATGCTCAGTGCGCAGGTGCGCGGCGGCGGATGCCGCGACGTCGTGCAGGTCGCACCAGTCGGCTTGCGGTGCGACGGCGCCGGCCTCGATCCGCGACAGGTCGAGCAGGTCGTCGACCAGCCGCGCCAGTCGCTTGGCCTCGGTGTCGATCACGTAGTGGAGCTCGCGGCGCTCCTCGTCGGTGATCCCCTGAGCTCGGAGCGCCGAGCTCGCGGTCGTGATCGCGGTCAGCGGCGAGCGCAGGTCGTGGGAGATCGCATGCAGGATCGCGGTTCGCGCGATCTCGGCGCGCCGCGCGGCCTCGGTCTCGGCGGCCTGTTCGGCGACCCGCTCGCGCTCGAGGGCCACGTCGATCAACCGGCCCAGCGGCTCGGACAGCCGCTGCACGTCGTTCTCGTCCCACACCAGGTCCTTGCCCACGTACAGCCAGGCGGTTCGCTCTTGGGCCTGGAGCGCGACCGCGAGTTCGTCCTCGGCCGGCCGCGGCTCCGGCTCCAGCGCCACGCGGGCGTGGCCGGCGCCGGTGGCGCTGGCGATCCGGGCCCCGATCTCGTCGAGCTGCGCGCTCAGGCTCCGGCCGGCCAGGATCGCCGAGGCGGCCTCGGCGACCAGCGTCGCCTCGCGCTCGCGGGCGCTGGCCTGCCGGGCCCGGCTCTCGGCCTGGGCGGCGCGCCAGCGGCTGGTGGCCGCGAGCCGGCCCACGACGACGGCGGCGATCAGGAACACGATCAGCTCGACGACATCCTGCGAGTGTGCGATCGAGAGCTCGTAGCGCGGGGCGAGGAAGAAGAAGTTCAGCGTGAGGACGCTCAGCACGGCGGTGGCCAGGGCGGGAATCTCGCCGCGCCGGATCGCCACTTCGAGGACCGCGAGCAGGTACAGGACGCCGAGCCCGGTGGGTGGCGCCGTCGACTGGAGCAGGGCCACGCAGACGGTGGCGAGAGCTACGGAGACCACCACCTCAATCGAAATCAGGACCAGCGCCCGAGGCCTGGCCGTCGCCATCCCGAGTGGTGTCCGTGAGCCGCGCGGCACTGTTGCTCCACTAATCAGGGTACGCCGCGACGGGCGGTCCTGACGCGTTCCGGATTCGGTCGTAGCCGCCCTCTCAGACCGAGACCTGTGAGCCGACCAGCAGCGTCCGGTCGCCGGGCAGACCGAAGTGCTCGATCGGGCTGGCCGCGTTGCGCGCCATGACCATGAACAGCCGCTTGCGCACGGTGTGAAATCGGCTCTCGGTGCTGGGCGTGAGCGTGATACGGGAGAGGAAGTAGGACGCGTGCTCGAGGTCGAGGTTGCGCTCCAGCAGACCGCGCTTGCGGGCCAGTGCGAGCGCCGCCGGCACGTTGGTGCGGTCCCGGTAGCCGACGCGCAGGGTGACGAAGGTCATCTTGAACAGGCCGTGACCGAGGATCTCGACCCCGAACCGGTCGCCGGCGTCGACGTTCGGAATGGAGATCGTGTCGACGGACACGATCAGCACCTTCTCGTGGAAGGCATGGTTGTGCTCGACCTGGACGCGGAGCGCCAGCGGCGTCGTCTCCTTGCCCGGGTTGAGGAAGATCGCCGTGCCCGGCACCCGCCGCACCGGTGGCTCGGCGTAGGCCAAGTTGGTGAGGAACTCGCTCAGCGAGCCCTCGCGGACGGTGCGGTTCCGGGTCACGATCTCGCGGCCGCGGCGCCAGGTGATCATGATCGAGGCCACGATCAGCCCGACGCACAACGGCAGCCAGGCGCCGTGGGTGATCTTGGCCACGTTGGCGCTGAAGAACGACACCTCGACGATCAGGAACAGCGCTCCCAGCGGGGCGAGCTTCCACTTCGGTGTCTTCCACAGGCCCCGGGCGACGGCCAGGAACAGGATCGTGTCGAGGATGAACGTGCCCGTGACCGCGACGCCGTAGATGTTGGCCAGCTTGCCAGAGGAGCGGAAGGTCAGCACCAGCGTGGCGACCCCGACCGCGAGCACGAAGTTGATCACCGGGACGTAGATCTGCCCCTCGGTCTGAGACGTGTGCTTGATCCGCAGCCGCGGCAGGAAGCCGAGCTGCACCGCCTGCTTCGCCACCGAGAAGGATCCGGTGATCGCCGCCTGGGAGGCGATGATCGTCGCGGCGGTGGCGAGGAACACCATCACGATTCGGCCCCCGCTGGGCACCAGCAGGAAGAACGGGTTGGCGATCGTGGCCGGGTGCTCGAGGATCAGCGCCGACTGGCCCAGGTAGGAGAGGACGACGGCCGGCAGGACGATCAGGAACCAGGTGGCGCGGATCGGGGAGGCGCCGAAGTGGCCGCGGTCGGCGTACAGCGCCTCGGCGCCGGTCACCGCGAGCACGACGCCGCCCAACGTGAGAAAGCCGGCCAGCCCGTGATCGACCAAGAACCGCGCCCCCCAGACCGGCGAGAGGCCCTGGATGACGCCGGGGTGGGCGACTACCTCGCGGGCGCCGAGCACGCCGATGACCGTGAACCAGATCAGCATCACGGGTCCGAACAGCCAGCCGACGGTGCCGGTGCCGTAGCGCTGGATCAGGAACAGCGCCATCAGGATGGCGAGCGAGATCGGTAAGACGAGGTGCGCCAGGCTGGGCGTGGCGACCTTCAGGCCTTCGACGGCCGATAGCACGGAGATCGCCGGCGTGATCATCCCGTCGCCGAAGAACAGCCCGGCGCCGAAGATCCCGAGCGTGATCAGCACGGCGGCCTTGGCCAGCTTCTTGCGCTGGATCAGCGCGGTGAGCGCCATGATGCCGCCGTCGCCGCGGTTGTGGGCGCGCATGATCACACCGGCATATTTGACCGAGACGATGATGATCAGCGCCCAGAAGATCAGCGAGGCGATGCCGTAAACGCCGGCGACGGTTGGGTGCGCGGCCTCGCGGTGGGCGGTGAAGATGACCTGCTCGGTGTACAGCGGGCTCGTGCCGATGTCGCCGTAGACGATCCCCATCGCCCCGAGGGCGAGGACCAGCTTGCCGGCGTGGGCGACGACGTCGCGATCGTCGTCGGACGCCGCGCGCAAGCGAGCCGAGGGGCCGCTGTCGGCTTGCTTGGGCTTGGGCGTGACGGGCCATTCGCCGAGCTTGTGAGCGGCCTCGTTAAAACTCCGTCTGACCCCGGTCTTGGGGGCTGCCCCGTTTGCGCCGTCGTAGACGACGTGCTTGTGCGCCGCCTCGTGCAAGCTGTGCCGCCGCGGCGACTCGCTCATGGTCCCCAGTCTAGTCTGACGTTAATTTTCTCAACGGTCTGCGTTAATTTTCTCAACGGGCGCAAATGAGTCCCTGGGCGCGCAGGAAGGAGTCCGCCGCCCGGCCACGAAACGCTTCCCATGCTGCTCAGACATCGTCCCCCGCGCATCGACCCCCGGCCCGTCCAGACCACCAAGGGCTTCGAGCACCTCGACGAGAAGTGGATCGCCGTCCTGCGTTGGCTGCTCGCCAACAAGATCGAGTTCGTGCTCGTCGGACCGGCCGCCGAGGCGGTCCGCGGCGCCCAGGCCGCCCATGGGCCGGTCGCGATCGTCCCCGCCCCCTACGGGCGCAACTACGGCCGCCTCGCCCGGGCGCTGTCGGCGGCTCACGCCCGCCTGCGGATCGACTCCCGGGCGGCCGGGGAGGACGACACGCTGCCGGTCAAGATGACCGGCGAGAAGCTCGCCCGCGGCCAGCGGTGGACGCTGCGCTGCGGGGTCCACGAGCTCGACATCGAGGGCCGCCACCCGGGCGGCCCCAGGTACCAGGAGCTGCTCTACGAGGCCGGCCGCTTCGAGCTGGCCGAGGGACTGTCCGTCGAGGTCGCCTCGCCGGAGGACATCGAGCACTACGCGCACGTCAGCCGCACCGGCACCGCCCCCGAAATCAAGATCACGCGCGGGGTGGCGGCGGAAAACGACACCTAGTCGGGCCCCTGGGTGTACGCGGCTCCTACGCGGTCCTTATCAACCCGTTTACAGCCTCCGTTAGTCTCGGTGGATGCCGAGACGAGCCGCACCGTGTCTGGCCGGCGCCGCCGCCGGCGTCACGCTGCTCGTCCTCACGTGGTTCCTGGCCTTCCACGTGGGGTTCTTCCGGCACGCTGACGAGTCGGCCTTCGCCGGGTTCACGAGCCTCCAAGACCGGGCGCACGTGAGCGCACTGGCGACCTTCATCGCCAACCTCTGCAACCCACACCCGTACATCTACCTGGCAGCGATCCCGGTAGTCGTCGCGCTTCTGCGCCGGCGCCCGGGGCTCGCGCTGGGGATCGCGGCGATCCTCGTGGGCGCGAACGTGACCACCGAGCTGCTCAAGCCAATGCTCGCCCACGCCCGCTTCGGCGACGTGTTCGGCGCCGGCACCGAGGAACTGCCCGCCTCGTGGCCGAGCGGTCACGCCACCGCGTCGATGTCGCTCGCCCTGACCGCGGTGCTCGCCGCCCCGCCGCGCTGGCGGCCCGCCGTCGCCGCGCTCGGCACCGCGTTCGCGCTCGCCGTCAGCTATTCGTTCCTCGCCCTCGGGTGGCACTACCCCAGCGATGTCGTGGGCGGCTTCCTGGTGGCGGCGGTATGGACCCTGCTCGGGGCGGCGGCGCTGTTCGCGGCCCAGGACTGGCGGGTCCGACGGCGTCTGGCCAACGGACGCACGACCGCCGAGGCACTCACGCTCCCGCGCGTCCGGCTGCCGCTGCGCGCGGTGCTGACGCCATCGGTGGCGGTTCTCGTCGGCGCCGCGGCGGTGGTCGCGCTGGCGGCGTTGGCGCGGCCGCACTCGGCCATCGCTTTCGCGCGCAGCCACGAGGCGATCACGATCGGCGCCCCGGCGCTCGGCGCGGTGGCGATCGCGATCGCCACCGGGGTGCTGCTGGCGCTTCGTTCTCAGTAGAGCGAACGATGGCAATTTTCCTCCGAGGGGTGGCGGAAAAGTGCCAATGTTGACGGCGGCTTCGACGAGGGCCGCGATGGCGGGCTAGGTCGGGAGAGGCTGCCTCAGCGGTAGCGGCCGGGCTGCCAGAGCGGCTCGTGGTCGCCGTTGGCGCTGCGGCTGAGGATGAACAGCAGGTCGGAGAGACGGTTGAGGTAGCGGACGACCTCGGGGCTGATCTCCTCGCCGCCCGCGACGGCGAGCCGTTCGGCGCGCCGGCAAACCGTCCGGCAGATGTGCAGATGGGCGGCGACCGGCGTCCCGCCGGGGAGCACGAACGACTTCAAGGGGTGCAGGGTGGCGTTGACCTCGTCGCAGCGCTCCTCGAGCCAGCGGGTCTGTTCGGGCAGGACGCGTAGGCGCTCTCGCTCGGCCTCGCGTTCGGGGTCCTCGGGCGCCGCGATGTCGGCGCCGACGTCGAACAGGTCGTTCTGGATGTGGCGCAGCCACTCGGCGTGGTCGTCGCGCAGGCCGTCGACGGTGAGGGTCAGCCCGATGTGCGAGTTCAGCTCGTCGATCGTGCCGTAGGTCTCGATCCGGGGGTGGGTCTTGGGCACTCGGCTCATGTCGCCGAGGTGCGTCTCGCCACCGTCGCCGAGGCGCGTGTAGATCCGCGTGAGGTTGATCGTCATTGACTCGGAGTCTAGGTCCTGCCGCCGACCGAGACTGGCCGCGATACGATCCCGCCGTTCAAGGTCGGTGGTGATGGGAAGCCGGTGGGAAACCGGCGCGGACCCGCCACTGTGATCGGGGACGCCGGTCGCATCGAAGGCCACTGGGTGACGGCAGTCAGCCGGGAAGGCGCGATCGGTAGGCCCGTAAGCCAGGAGACCAGCCTCCGACCGCCATGCCGATACGCCCTCGTGGAAAGGGGTGGCCCTCATGAAACACACGAAAATCCTCGCGCTTGGCGGCGCGGCGCTCGCGGCATCGCTCGTCGTCGCTCCCGGCGCCGCCACTGCGAGCAAGCCGGCGGCGCCGGCGACGATCCGGATCGAAGGTAAGGCGAAGACGCTGCTGGCGACGACGAAGGCCGTTGGCGAGGCCGGCTCGATCACCAAGGGCGGGGCGCCGAAGGGGGCTTGCCCCGGCGACACCGCTCAGGGCGCGCTCGACGTCGCGACCCATCACCGGTGGAGCGGAAAGTGGTCCAACAGCTACAACGAGTACGAGATCTTCACGATCCTCGGTGACACCGAGAGTGGCACCAAGAGCTTCTGGGAGATCTTCGTCAACAACGTCGCGGCGACGAGCGGGGCGTGCGAGATCAAGCTGCGCCCCGGCGAGCAGTTGCTGTTCGCCGTGGTGCCGTCGACGGGGCCGTTCTACTACCCGAGCTCGCTCTCAGCCCCGACCACGGCGAACGTTGACCACGCGTTCACGGCCAAGGTCGTCGGATACAACGCGAAGGGCAAGGCGGCGCCGCTCGCCGGCGCCGTGGTCGACGGCAAGAAGACCAACGCCCACGGCCTCGTCCAGATCGTGCCGAACAAGAAGGGCACGCTGAAGCTACAGGCGACCCGTAAGGGCTACATCCGCTCCGCCTCGGCGCAGGTCAAGGTGTCCTAGCTCCGGTGAATCGCCGACGTGTCACGCTGGCGACGGTGGCGGCCGCGATCGGCGCCGCCATCCTCGCCGGCTGTGGCATCGGGCCCGGGGCCGGGACCTCCGACGTCAGTCTCACGGTCACGCGTGAATTCGGCACGCGGACCGTGGCCACGGTGACGAAATCGCAGGTGCCGGGCTCGGAGACCGTGATGCGGATGCTCGAGCGGTCGTTTCACGTCGACACGCGTTACGGCGGCGGCTTCGTCGAGTCGATCAATGGCCTGTCGGGCAGCGCCAACCGGCTCGACTGGTTCTACTACGTGAACGGGATCGAGGCGCCCGTCGGGGCGGCCGCGACGGCCGTGCACAAGGGGGACCGGATCTGGTGGGATCTGCACGACTGGAGCGCCACCGACTCGATCCCCGCCGTGGTCGGCTCGTTTCCCGAGCCGTTCGTCCACGGGATCGGCGGCCGGCGGCTGCCGACCGTGCTCGAGTGCGCGCCCGAGGTCGGCGCTGCGTGTAGCCGGATCACCGGCGAGCTGCACCGCGACGGCGTCCCGGCCGCGTCCGCCGGGCTCGCCGGTGGGTCGGGAACCGACAGCTTGGCCATCCTCGTCGGCACCTGGAGCGACCTGCGCGGGTCGTTCGCGGCGGCGGTGATCGACCAAGGCCCCGGCTCGAGCGGCGTGTACGCGAGGTTCGCCGGCACGCACTCGCTCGAGCTCCTCGATCCGGCCGGCAAGGTGGTACGAACGCTCGGTGCGCACGCCGGCCTGATCGCGGCCACCTCTCAGCCCTCGGCCGAGCCGACGTGGCTGGTCACCGGCACCGACACGGCCGGCGTTGACGCCGCGGCGGCCGCGCTGACCCCCGCGCAACTGAAGAACCACTTCGCGCTCGCCCTGCAGGGCGCGACTGACATCCCGGTTCCGGTGCAGCCTGGGACATGATTTACCGGCGCCGCTCGAGCCCGCTGCACGCCGCCCGCGCGGGCGCCGGGTGCGCCTATTGCCTGGCGCTGGGGGTGGCGGCGCTGATGCTGACGAGCCCGGTGGCGCTGGGGGCGGTGACGGTGGCGATCGCGTTGGCCGGGGTCGGGGCCCGGGTGGGCCGGCAGATGGCCCGGGCGGCGGTGTTCGCGTTCGCGCTCGCGGTCTCGATCATGGTCATCAATGCGTTGGTCAGCCGCAACGGGCTGACCGTGATCTGGCGTTTCGGCCAGCTGCCGATCCTCGGTCAGACCGACATCACGCTGGAGGCGACCGTGTACGGCGCGATCCTCGGCCTGCGGGCGGCGGCGCTGATCCTGTGCGGGGCGCTGTACACGGCCGCGGTCGATCCCGACGAGGTGCTGAGGCTGTTCCGTCGCGTGTCCTTCCATTCGGCGCTGACCGCGACGCTGGCCACGCGGATGGTGCCGATCCTCGCCCGCGACTCGCGGCGACTCGCGGACGCCCAGCGCTGCCGCCCCGGCGCGCCACCGACCCGGGTGGCGCTGATGCGCGTCGCCACCGCGGGCATGCTCGACCGCGCGCTCAACGTCGCCGCCGCGCTCGAGGTCCGCGGCTACGGCGCCGCGCGGCGGCCCCCTCGCGTGCGCCGGCCCTACTCGCGTCACGATCTCGCGTTCGCCGCCGCCGCGGTGGCGATCGTCGGCCTGGCGGTCGCGGCGCGGATCGCCGGCCTGGCGCCGTTCCAGGCCTATCCGTCGCTCGACGCGCCGCTCGGGGCCGGCGAGCTCGCGGTGGCGGGCGGGCTGATCGCGGTGGCGCTGGCGCCGTTCGCCGACCGACGGGGGATCGCGCCGTCCGCGGACCGTCGGAGGATCACGGGATGAGCGTGCTCGAGCTCGACCACGTCAGCTACCGCTATCCCGGGACCGAGATCCCTTCGCTCGACGACGTCTCGCTCGAGATCGCGCCCGGCGAGCTGGTCGTCGTGGCGGGGGCCTCGGGGTCGGGCAAGTCGACACTACTGCGGGCGGCCAACGGGCTCGTCCCGCACTTCCACGGCGGCACGATGTCCGGACGGGTGATCGCGGCGGGGCTCGGCACCCGTGACCACGGTCCGGGCGAGCTCGCGACGGCGGTGGGGAGCCTGTTCCAGGATCCCGAGACGCAGGTCGTGATGGGCACGGCGCGGGCCGAGCTGGCGTTCGGTCTCGAGAACCGGGGCGACGGCGCGGCCGACGTCGCGCGCGGCGTCGAGGAGGCGGCGCTCGCCCTGGGGATCGCCCACCTGCTCGAACGTCCGACGTCCGAGCTTTCGGGGGGCGAGCTGCAACGGATCGCCCTGGGCGCGGCGCTGGCCGGCCGGCCGGCGCTGCTGCTGCTCGACGAGCCGACCTCCCAGCTCGATCCCGTCGCCGGCGACGAGTTGATGGGCGTCCTGCGCCGGCTCAACGAGGACCTCGACGTGGCGATCCTCCTGGTCGAGCACCGACTCGAGCGGTGCCTCGCGTGGGCCGATCGGGTGATCGCGATGGATCGCGGCCGGATCGCCTGCGACGCCACCCCGGACCGGTTCCTCGCCTGGGCGCCCGCCGAGCTGCAAACCCCCGGGGCCAAGCTCCTGAAAGGGTTGGGCATAGCCCCGGTGGCCGGGGTCAAGGCGGCCCGCGCGGCGCTCCGTGATCGCGGCGTCGATCCGGCTCCGGGCGTCGCCGCACCGCCCGCCGCCACCGCACCCGGCGATCCCGCGCTGCGGTTCAAGCACGTGTGGCACGAGCTGCGCGACGGCCCGGCGATCCTCCGCGGCGCCTCGCTCACCATCGCCCCCGGCGAGCGCGTCGCGCTGATGGGGCGCAACGGCGCCGGAAAGTCGACGCTGCTGCGCCATGCGGCGGGGCTGATGAAGGCCACCCGCGGCAAGGTGCAGGCGGGGGGGCGGGTCGCGCTGCTGCTCCAGAACCCGACCGACTATCTGGTCCACGACACCGTCGGCCAGGAGGCATCGGCCCACGCGCTGGCCACGGTGGGCCTCGATCCGCGACTGCACGATCGTCACCCCCGGGACCTGAGCGGCGGAGAGAAGCAGCGGCTCGCGCTGGCCGTCGTGCTCGACGGTCCGGCGGCCGTCGTCTGTCTCGATGAGCCGACCCGGGGGATGGACCGCGCGCTGAAGGACCAGCTGGCCAAGCTCCTCAAGGGCCTCGACGCCGCCGTCGTCGTGGCCACGCACGATCCCGAGTTCGCGGCGGCGTTCGCCGAGCGGGTGATCCTGCTCGCCGACGGCGCCCCGATCGCCGACGCGCCCGTGAACGAGGTGCTGACCGGCGGGACGTACTTCACCACCGAGACGGCGCGCATCATCGGCGCGCTCACGGCCGATCAGGCGCTCGCGCGCGAGGAGCTGACCGTATGAGCTGGCAGCTCGGCGCGTTCACGATCCTGGCGGTGGCGCTGGCCGGGGGCTTTGCCTGGTATGAACGGTGCAAGCCCGACGCGCGGATCGTCGCGCTGGTCGGCACGCTGGCGGCGTTCGGGGCGCTGGGGCGGATCGCCTTCGCCGCGCTGCCGAACGTGAAGCCGACGACCGACATCGTGCTGATCTCCGGCTACGCGCTGGGCGGGGCACCGGGGTTCGTCGTCGGCGCCGTGTCGGCCCTGACCTCGAACTTCTTCTTCGGCCAGGGTCCGTGGACGCCGTGGCAGATGGCCGGGTGGGGCCTCACGGGGCTGATCGGCGCCGGCCTCGCGCTCGCGCTGCGGCGCCGACAGCCGAACCGGTGGTTCCTCGCGGCCGTTTGCGGCGTCGTCGGGTTCGGCTTCACCGCGATGCAGGACGTGGGCGACTGGGTGACCTATAGCGACCACAGCCTCGCCCAACTCGGCGTCTACGTGGGCAAGGGGCTCGGGTTCGACCTCATTCACGCCGCGGGGTGCGTGGCGTTCGCGCTCGCCTTCGGGCCGGCGCTGCTGCGCTCGATCGCGCGGTTCACGGCCCGCCTGAACGTCACCTGGGTCCCGCTCGACCGGGCGATCGTCCCCATCGTCCTCCTCGCGCTGTTAGGAGGGGCCTCGGCGATTCCACGCGCCAATGCCGCCACCACTCCCGCCGGCTACCTGATCTCGGCCCAGAATTCCGACGGCGGCCTCGGCGCGGCGGCGGGCAGCGCATCGAACCCGCTCTACTCGGGCTGGGCGGCCCTGGGCCTGGCCGCCGCCGGCTACAACCTCGGGGACGTGCGGCACGGCGGCGCCAGCCTGCTCGACTACATCACCGCCACCGAGAACTCGGGGACCGACCCCGGCTCGATCGAGCGGACGATCCTCGTCCTGCGCGCGGCCGGGGAGTCGGCGGGCCGACTGCTGGGGCGACTGCAGGGAGACGTCCGCGCCAACGGCTCGGTTGCCAACCAGGTCAACCTGACGTCGTTCGCGGTTCTCGCCCTGCGGGCCGCCGGGGTCTCGCCGCCGGGCGACATGGTCGGCTGGCTGATCCACCAGCAGGACTCGGACGGCGGCTTCAACTTCGCCACCGCCGGCGGCCAGAGCGACGTCGACGACACCGGGGCGGCGCTCGAGGCGCTGGCCGGATCCGGAGATCCCGGCATCGGCCGGGCGGTTCACTTCATCGACGCTCAGCAGAACCGCGATGGCGGCTTTCCCAGCCAGCCCGGTGGCTTCTCCAACGCGCAGTCGACGGCGTGGGCGATCCAGGGGCTGATCGCGGTCGGCGCCAGCCCGGGCTCGCTCGGACGGCCCTTGTCGTATCTGCGCTCCCTGACCGCGGCGGACGGGCACATCGATTACTCGCGGGGCGACGATCAAACTCCGGTCTGGGTGACGGCCGAGGCGCTGATGGCCTTGTCGGGCAAGCCGCTTCCGTTCTCGCCGCCGCCGAGCACCGGAGGCGCGGCGCCGAGGCCGGCGCAACCGGTGGCGCACTCGCCCGCGCGGCACGTCGCGGTGGCCCACAAGACGTCGTCGTCCTCGTCCGCGTCGTCATCGTCGGCATCCGCGTCCACGGCCGTCACTGCCTCGAGCACCGCCCCCAGGTCGCACCACAGCCCTCGCCCGGAGCCGGCGGCGAGCTCGTCCTGGCTGGATCAGCTGGCGGTCGACCTCGGCGTGGCGGACGCGCTCGCGCTCGCGCCGATCGGATAGCTTTCGCCCCCCATATGCGGATTGGCGTTCCCAAGGAGACGGCAGCGGGAGAGCATCGCGTCGCGCTGGTGCCAGATGTGGCGCACAAGCTGATCGGCCGGGGGCTCGAGGTGGCGGTCGAGCGCGGCGCCGGCGCAGGCGCGCTGATCCCCGACTCCCATTACGAAGAGGCGGGGGCGAAGCTCGTCGATCAGGCGTGGGACGCCGACATCGTCGTCAAGGTCGCGCCGCCGACCGCGGAGGAGACCTTACGGCTGAAACCCAACATGGTGCTGATCGGGTTTCTGCAGCCGCTGACCAACGGGGAGGGGGTCCGGGCGATCGCGCAGACGGGCGCGACCAGCTTCGCGCTGGAGTCGGTGCCGCGCATCAGCCGCGCCCAGTCGATGGACGCGCTGTCGAGCCAGGCCAACATCTCGGGCTACCGCTCGGTTCTGATCGCCGCGCAGGAGCTGGGCCGGTTCTTCCCCATGTTGATGACCGCGGCGGGGACGATCCGACCGGCCACGGTGCTCGTGCTGGGCGCCGGCGTGGCCGGGCTGCAGGCGATCGCCACCGCGCGGCGGCTGGGCGCCCAGGTGCAGGGTTTCGATGTGCGAGCCGCGGTCAAGGAGCAGGTCGAGTCGCTCGGAGCGCACTTCCTGGAGTTCGACCTCGGCGGTGACCTCGAGGGCGCCGGGGGTTATGCCAAAGAGCTGACGCCCGAACAGCAACAGCGCCAGCAGGAGTTGATGGCCGAGGCGATCGGCAAGGTCGACGTCGTGATCACCACGGCCGCCGTGCCCGGCCGCCGGGCGCCGATCCTGGTCACCGAGGAGGCGGTAAAGAAGATGAAGCCAGGCTCGGTGATCGTGGATCTGGCGGCCGAGACCGGCGGCAATTGCGAGCTCTCAGAACCCGGCCACAACGTGATCAGGCACGACGTGAAGATCATCGCGCCGCTCAACGTGCCCAGCACGCTGGCCGAGCACGCGTCGCAGCTGTACTCGCGCAATATCGAGGCGCTGCTGGGCCTGATGATCACCGACGAAGGGGAGCTGAAGCTCGACTTCGAGGACGAGGTGATCGCCGGCGCGTGCATCACCCGCGAGGGGGAAATCGTCAACGAGGGCGCCAAGCGAGCGGCGTCGCAGGAGGTTAGGTCGTGAGCACGGTCACCGAGATCGCGATCCTCGTGCTGGCGGCGTTCGTGGGCTTCGAGGTCATCTCGAAGGTGCCGAACACGCTGCACACGCCGTTGATGTCGGGCACCAACGCGATCCATGGGATCGTGCTGCTGGGCGGGATCCTGCTGATGTCGCAGGCCACCGGCGTACTCGAGCACGTGCTGCTGGTGATCGCGGTGATGTTCGGCACGATCAACGTGGTCGGCGGATTCCTGGTCACCGATCGAATGCTCGGCATGTTCAAGCGCAAGGAACCGCCGAAACCGGAGGTCGAGGAAGGCAAAAACAAAGCCGAGCCGGAGGCGAGGCTCCCTAAATAGATGCCGGTCGCGACGGTCTTTCTTCAGAGCAGCAGCTTCATCGATGCTCTGTACATAGTCGCGTTTTCGATGTTCATCTACGGGATGAGCGGGTTGACGGGGCCACGGACGGCGGTGCGCGGCAACAAGATCGCGGCCTGCGGCATGGCGATCGCGGTGGTGGCGACGCTGCTGACGCCGCACGTGCTGTCAGGTTCGGCGCCGTGGCTGATCGCGCTGGGAATCGTGCTGGGGACAGCGATCGGGGTGCCGGCGGCGCGCAACGTGAAGATGACCGCGATCCCGCAGATGGTGGCGATCTTCAACGGCGTGGGGGGTGGCGCGGTGGCGTTGATCGCCTGGGTCGAGTTCCGCCACGCGTTCGGCGGAAACTGGCAGACCAAGACGGCGATCTTCGAGCTGTTCGGCGCGATCGTCGGGTCGATCTCGTTCTGGGGGTCGAACATCGCGTTCGGCAAGCTCCAGGAGATCCTCCCCGGCCGGCCGATCAAGCTTCCCGGGCAGCTGTTCATCAACCTCGGGCTGTTCTTGATCACGGTCGCGTCGGCGGTCCTGATCCTGGCCGGCGTGCACTCGCAGGCGCTGTTCATCATCGGGATCCTGGTCGCGGCGGCGGCCCTCGGGAACATGGTCGTGCTGCCGATCGGTGGCGCCGACATGCCCGTCGTGATCTCGCTGTTGAACGCGTTCACCGGCTTATCCGCGGCCGCGACCGGCGTCGCGCTGGGGAACACCGCGATGATCGTGGCCGGGATGATCGTCGGCGCGTCGGGCACGATCCTCACCAACCTGATGGCCAAGGCGATGAACCGCTCGGTCCCGGCGATCGTGGCCGGCGGATTCGGCGGCGCGGTGGCGGCACCGGCGGCCGGCGCGCTCGATCGCGGTCCGGTCAAGTCGACCTCGGCGCAGGACGTAGCGATTCAGCTCTCCTACGCGCGCCAGGTGGTGATCGCGCCCGGCTACGGGATGGCGGTGGCGCAGGCGCAGCACGCGGTGCGCGAGCTCGAGAAGGCGCTCGAGGCCAAGGGCGTCGAGGTCAAGTACGCGATCCACCCGGTGGCGGGCCGGATGCCCGGGCACATGAACGTGCTGCTGGCCGAGGCCGATGTGCCCTACGACCTGCTCAAGGAGATGGACGAGATCAACCCCGAGTTCCCGCGCACCGACGTGACGCTGGTGATCGGCGCCAACGACGTAACCAACCCGGCGGCCAAGAACGAGCCGGGATCGCCGATCTACGGGATGCCGATCCTCGAGGTCGACGAGTCCGGATCGGTGATCGTGCTCAAGCGGTCGATGGCGTCGGGCTTCGCCGGCATCGACAACCCGCTGTTCTACGAGGACAAGACCTCGATGCTGTTCGGCGACGCCAAATCCTCGGTGAGCGACATCACCGCGGAGGTCAAGGCGCTATAGGCTCGGCCTATGGACCCGAACCGGCTGACGGCAATTCCGATCTTCTCGCAGCTCGGTCCGCAGGAGGCCAAGCGCCTTGCCGCGTTCGCGACGGAGACGAGCATCCCCGAAGGCCAGGTCCTGATGAAGGAGGGCGATTACTCGATCGAGTTGATCGCGATCGAGGAGGGCACCGCGGACGTGATCCAGCGCGGCCGCAAGATCGCCTCGGTCGGCGAGGGTGATCTGATCGGGGAGATGGGCCTGCTGGAACACGAGAAACGCAACGCGGACGTGATCGCCACCTCGCCGATGCGCGTGATCAAGCTCACGCACTGGGAGATCCGGCGCATGTCCCAGGAGACGGTCGACCGGATGAAGCAGATCGTCGAGCAGCGCCGCCAGGCAGGGGTGGCGGACCCGGGGGCTTGATGGATCAGATAGCGGTGAAGCTCTGCCACCGGGCGAGCGGCCAGGACGGATGATCGCGCCGCGGCGCGCGCTGCGTACGACGGCGGGAATCCTCGCCCTCGGCGACCGGCCGTGGTTGATGGGGATCGTCAACGCGACCCCCGATTCGTTCTCGGATGCCGGCCTGCACCGGACGGTTCCCCAGCGCGTTCGGCTGGCCGCCGCCCTGCTTGCCGCGGGCGCCGACCTGATCGACATCGGCGGCGAGTCCGGCGTGACCAACCGTCCCGCGGTGGCGCCCGAGGTCGAGATCGAGCGCGTCGTGCCGTTGATCGAACGGGTCCGGGGGGAGCTCGGCGCGATCGTCTCGGTCGACACCTACAAGCCGGTGGTGGCGGCGGCGGCGATTGCGGCCGGCGCGGCGATCGTCAACGACGTAAGCGGGCTGCGGGATCCGGAGCTGGCGGACGTGTGCGCGCAGACCGGAGCCGGGCTGGTCGTGATGCACACCCGCGCCGTGCCCAAGCGGCGGCTGCACGATCCCTCGTTCGACGGGCGAATCGTCGCCGACGTGGAGGAGTTCCTGCGCGAGCGGGTCGAGCTGGCGATCGCGCACGGGGTCGCGTTCGAGCAGGTGATCGTGGACCCCGGTCCTGACTTTTCGAAGACGCCATACCAGACCGTTGAGGTCCTCCGTTCGGTGTCGAGGCTGCACGAGCTGGGACGGCCGCTGTTGCTGGCGATCTCGCGCAAGGACTTCGTCGGCGCGATCACCCGCCGGGGTCCGCGCGAGCGGCTCGCGGGCACCCTGGCCGCGGTGGCTCACGCCGCCGACGCCGGCGCGCACATCCTGCGCGTCCACGACGTCGCGGCCACGGCCGACTTCCTCGCCGTGCGCCGCGCGCTGAGCGGCGAGGCGCAGGTCGACCCCGGGTTGCGGGTCAGCGACGACCTGAGATGGGCGCAGGGCGACGGATGACCGCGTCGGGGCGCGTGAGCGCGAGCAGCGGGCAGCGTGCGGTGCGCGCGAGGTGCTCCGATGTGCGGCCGTGGACGAGCCGCCCAAGTGGTCCGTAGCCGCGCGATCCGACCACCACTAAGTCGGCCGAGGCCGAGTAAGCCGCCAGCTCCTCGCCAGGATCGCCATAGACAACGTGGCCTTCGATATCGCCGAGTTCCGCGATCTCCTTTTGGGCCTCGTCAACGGCTTCGCGGACCATGTGGGCCGATACGCGATGGTTCGCGAACATGTACGTGGGCCAGCTGACGGCCCGAACGGCGGACAGCGTGGCGCCGAGGTCGGAGGCGAGCATCCGCGCCGTCGCGACGGTGTGCTTGCTTTCTGGTGACCCGTCATATCCGATGACGATCTTCTTGATCGGGTCCGAGTGCGGCGCGTAGCCCGTCGGCGCCACGGCCACGGCGCACGGAGCACCGTTCAGCGCCTCGTGCGTATCGTTGCCGACGCAAACCCGCCCGATCAGACCGTGGTGGGTCGAGCCGGTCACGATCAGGTCGGCGCCGCGCGCTTGCGCTAATTCGTGCAGTCCCCGTCCGACGCTGGGCGATCCCTTGGCCGCCAACTCGGCCGTCAGGCCGGCTTCGTCGCGGGCCTGCTCGAGGAGGGTTTTGGCATGCGCCTGTTCCTTGGCCTCGGCTTCGGGATTGGACCGAGCCTGGAAGGCGGCGTAGCCCGGATACACGTAGGCGAGCGTGAGCTTTCCATCCTTGGCCACGAGCTTGCGGGCCAGGGCAATCGCGTCGCCGCCTCCGTGTTCCTCGTGAATACCGACGATGACGTTCCGGAACATCCGCGCGCTCCTTGGTCGTTGGCGGGATCTTAAGCGCGCGCCGGGCGAACGAGAGTTGGCGTTTCGTGGCCGGCCAAGGGGCAGAACGGGTCCGCGACCGGTGTCGCCGGTCGGCACGCTAGATTTGTGGCCGTTGATCGCCGGTCGCTGGCCCAACGCGACCGGAGCCCACCGATACAAGCCACAAGGAGACCGCCATGTCTGTACTCGACCGAACCGCGCTGGAGCAGAGTCCCCTCGCCGACCTGCACGCGATCGCCTCGGAGCTCTCGATCGACGGATACCGGCGGTTGCGGCGCCCCGACTTGATCGAGGCGATCCTCGGCCGCCAACAGGATCAGGAACCCGCTGCGGGTGAAGGGCACGACGGCGACGACGACGCCGGCGACCTCGAGGCGGCTGCGGGAGTTGAGGACGAGGAACGCGACGAGGACGAGCGGCCCGAGGCGCCGGCGCCCAAACGGCGCCGGGGCCGGCGGGGTGGTCGCGGCCGGGGCGGCCGGGATCGGGAGGCCGAGGAGGCCGAGGAGGCCGAGGAGGCCGAGGAGGCCGAGGAGGCCGAGGAGGCCGAGGAGGCCGAGGAGGCGGACGCGGCTGACGCGGAGGAGGCGGACGCGGAGGAGGATGAGGCCCGGGACGGCTCGACGGAAGCCGAGGTGGCGCGGGACGCCACCAACGAGCTCGCGGAGGCGGCCCCCGGCGAGGTCGCGGCGCCCGAGGGACCGGAGGCCGATGAGCCCGCTGAGGTCGTCGGGCGCGCCGAGGAGCCCGCGTCCGCACCGGATGAGGAGCCGATCGCCGAGGGCGTGGTCGAGTTGCTGGCCAACGGCTCGGGCTTCCTGCGCGTGGACCCGCCCGATCCTTCGGATGACGACGTCTACATCTCGGCGGCCCAGGTCAAGCGGTGCGAGCTGGTCTCGGGCGATCGGGTGTCGGGGCCGCGACGGGCGCCCCGTCGGTCGGAACGATTCGCGTCGCTGATCCGGATCGACACGATCAATGGACAGCCGGCGGCCGAGGTGGCCGACAGCGCCCGCTACGACGAGCTGCCGGCCGCGTTTCCCGACCAGCGTTTCCGGCTCGGCTCGGAGGATCCAACCGTCAAGGCGATCGAGTGGCTGACGCCGTTCGGACGCGGTTCGCGCGTGAGCATCGTCGGGCCGGCGAGGTCCGGCAAGACGGAGGCGCTGCGACGGGTGGCCAGCGCGCTGGCCGCGCACGAAGACGCGAAGCTGTTCGTCGTCCTGGCCGGCGCGCGGCCCGAGGAGGTCGGCGACTGGAGCGGCCCGCTCGAGCCGGCCAGCACGACCACGATGGCTGTGATGGCCGACAACCAGGGGGTGGCCGTGGAGCGGATCGTCGACCAGGGGAGGCGGCTGGCGGCGCGGGGCGCGGACGCGGTGCTGTTGATCGACAGCCTCCAATGGCTGCGTCCGGAGGCCGCGCGCAGGGTGATGGCGTCCGCGCGCAACATCGTCGACGGCGGCTCGCTGACGGTCGTGGCCACCGGGCCGCAGCCGGTGGGCGGCGAGACGACGGTGATCGCACTCGACGCGACGCTGACCGCCACCGGGCGCTTCCCGGCGCTCGACCCGGCGACCAGCGGCACGCTCAAGGCGGAGCTGCTGGTAGGTGAAGAGGGCGCCGGGGAGATCGTGCGCAGTCGCGCCGAGGCGCTGGGAATCTCGTAGGCGCCGCGGCTCAGTATGCGGTGCACCGCGATCGGTGCCGCGGCGAGGCCTTGTAGCGCGGCTCGCCGCCGCGGCCCCACAGGAACTGATCGATGTCGGCGGCGCAACTGCCCGGCCGGGAGGCGACGATCAGCTCCACGGCGTGGAGGGCGCAGGCCCGGATCTCGATCTCCTCGGGCGAGTCGTGCTCGATCAGCTCCTCGCGGTCGATCCGCGCGACCAGCGGCGGCTCGAAGCGGAGGATCCCGTCGAGGCGAAGCACGTGCGGGACGAGGTTGTCGGCGAACATGGTGAGCCGATCGCGGTCGTTCATCGCCGTGACGCCCGCTCGCTCGAGGTCCGCGGCGGCGATCTGCGCCCGCTTCAGGAACGGGATCGTCAGGCCGTCGTAGCCCGAGCTGTCCGCGAAGCACTGCCAGCCGCGGAGGAGCTCGACCAGCGCAACCGCCGAGCCGCCGGCGGCGTCGACGACGGCCTCGAACCGTCCGCCGTAGTCGCCGCTGACGTGTTCGCCGAGGTCGCGGAGCGAGCGCGCGAACAGCGCCATCAGCTCGTGGTCGGGATCCTGGCCGAGCACGCCGGCGATCTCAGCGGCCGTGATCTGGGTCAGGACGGCCGCCGGCCACGGTCCTTGGCTGTGGAAGCGCGCGCGCAGCCCGGTGGCGATCGTGAAATAGCCCGATCGACCCGGGCGCTTGTTCAGGGTCGGAAACCAGCCCGAGCCGAAGTTGATCGCGTCGAGGGTCAGCCACAACGCCGCCAGTCGCTCGCGCGACCTGGGGTCGGCCGCGGCCTCGGTGGGCGTCTCGCGCTCGAGCGGGAGACCTCGCGCGTAGGCCTCGATCGCATCGCGCTCGATCGACACGTGTCGCGCGGTCCACGCCACCTTGGCGCAGGCGTCTCTGAGCTCGTCGACCACGGCGGCCATCGCCGCGCAGCATGACGTGACCCGACCACTCCCGTCGCTACCGTAGAACCCGACGATGGCCGAGATCGCGACCGACCTGGAATCACTGCTGGCGGGGTTAAACGAACCCCAGCGCAACGCCGTCACCTACGGCGAAGGGCCGCTGCTGATCCTCGCCGGCGCCGGCTCGGGCAAGACCCGGGTGCTGACCCACCGGATCGCTTACCTGCTCGCCACCGAGGCCGCCAAACCGAACGAGATCCTGGCCATCACATTCACCAACAAGGCGGCCGGCGAGATGCGCGACCGGGCCGGGCTGCTGGTCGGCGGGCGAATCCGTGCCATGTGGGTGATGACCTTTCACTCCGCGTGCGCGCGGATGCTGCGGGTACACGCGGACAAGCTCGGGTACACGCGGCAGTTCACGATCTATGACCAGGCGGACTCGCGGCGGCTGATCAAGCGCTGCCTCGACGAGCTCGGGATCGACCCCAAGCGGTTCACGCCGGCCTCGATCCACAATCAGATCTCCGACGCCAAGAACCGGCTCCGCGATGCCGATGCCTACGGACAGATGGTCGGGTCGTACTTTGAGCAGACCGTGGCCGACGTGTATCGCGCCTACGAGCGCGAGCTCCACCGGATGAACGCGATGGACTTCGACGACCTGCTGTTCCGGTCGGTCGATCTGCTGCGGCTGTTCGACGAGGTCCGCGAGCAGTACGTGACGAACTTCCGCTACGTGCTCGTCGACGAGTACCAGGACACCAACCACGCCCAGTATCGGTGGCTCCAGCTGCTGGCGAAGGAGCGGCGAAACCTGGCGGTGGTGGGCGACACCGATCAGGCGATTTTTGGGTTTCGCGGAGCCGATGTCCGCAACATCCTCGAGTTCCAGGACGAGTTCCCGGATGCCCACGTGGTCAAGCTGGAGCAGAACTACCGCTCCACCCAGACGATCCTCGACGCGGCCAACGCGGTGATCGCCAACAACCGCGGGCGGCAGGCGAAATCGCTGTGGTCAGACCTCGGGCGCGGGGATCCGATCAAGGTGCGCGAGCTGGAGGACGAGCACGCCGAGGCGCGGTTCGTGACCGGCGAGGTCCAGCGGCTGGTGGACGAGGGGATCTCGCGCTCGGAGATCGCGGTCTTCTATCGCACGAACGCGCAATCGCGGGTGCTCGAGGACACGCTGGTGCGCGCCGAGGTCGCCTATCAGGTGATCGGGGGGACGAAGTTCTACGAGCGGGCAGAAATCAAGGACGCGATCGCTTACCTGACCGTGCTGATCAACCAGCAGGACGCCGGCTCGTACACCCGGATCGTCAACTCACCCCGGCGCGGGATCGGCTCGACCTCGATGTCCCGCGTGTTGGCGTTCGCCAACACGACCGGCACCTCGGTGTGGGACGCGGCCGCCGATCCCGAACAGGTCCCTGGCCTCGGCGCGGCGGCGATCAAGGCCCTGCGCCGGTTCATGGGGACGATGCACGTGCTGCGCGAGCGCGCGGAAGCGGGCGCGCCGATTTCGGCCGTGCTCAAGGAGGTGCTGCAGGAGACCGGGTACCTGGAGGCGCTCGAGGCCGAGCGGACGATCGAGGCCCAGGGGCGCCTGGAGAACCTCGAGGAGCTCGTCAACGTCGCGGTGGAGTACGACGCCGCCGAAGGGGAGTCGTCGCTGGCGGACTTCCTGCAGCAGATCGCGCTGATCTCCGATGCCGACCAACGGGACGACGACGAGGGCCTGGTCACACTGATGACGCTCCACAACGCCAAGGGGCTCGAGTACCCGATCGTGTTCATCATCGGCTGCGAGGAGGGCGTCTTCCCGCACTCGCGCGCGCTCGACGAGGGCGGGCTCGAGGAGGAGCGGCGGCTGTGTTACGTCGGGATCACGCGCGCCGAGCGCGACCTGTACATCACCTACGCCCGGACCCGGCAGGTGTTCGGAGCCCGCAACTACGGGATCCCGAGCCGGTTCGTGGGCGAGATTCCCGCCGACCTAACCGATGGCGAGGAACAACGACCGCGTGGCGTGGGCGCGTTTCGCGCGCGGATGACGTCGTGGAGCTCGCCCGACCCAGCTCCAGCCGTGCCCGCGGTGAGCTTCCGGCTCGGCGACGACGTGGTCCATCCGACGTTCGGCGAAGGCGTGGTGACCGGACTCGAGCCCGGTGGCATCGTCGTTATCCGCTTCAGCAAGGACCGCTCCGAGCGCAAGCTGGTGGCCGATCTGGCGCCGATCTCGAAGCGCTGAGAACGTGAGCGCGGTAGCCGTACGGAGGGTCGGGATCCAATAGCTTCTAGGCAATGACAGCTCAGATCATCGATGGACGTGCGGTGGCGGCCGCGGTGCGCGCCGATGTCGCGAAGGACGTGGCGGCGTTCGCCGCCCGAACCGGCCGGACGCCGGGCCTGGCGACGATCCTCGTCGGCGAAGACCCGGCGTCGGCGGTCTACGTGGCCAACAAACGCAAGGCGTGCGCCGAGGCGGGGATCGGCGACCATCACCAGCATCTGTCCGCCGACGTCACCCAAGCGGAGGTGGCGGCGGTGATCGAGCGGTGCAACGGCGATGCGGCGGTGAGCGGGATCCTCCTCCAGCTGCCCGTGCCGGATGGCCTGAACGGAGCGCAGCTGACCGAACTGATCGCGCCCGAGAAGGACGTCGACGGCCTCACCCCGATCAGCGCCGGACGTCTGGCCCAGGGCACGCCGGGGTTGCGGCCGTGCACGCCGGCAGGGGTGATCGAGCTTCTCGATGCATATCAAGTAGAGCTGGAAGGGGCCGAGGCGGTGATCGTCGGCCGCTCCGATCTCGTCGGCAAGCCGCTGGCGTTTCTGCTCCTCGGCCGGCACGCGACGGTGACGATCTGCCACTCGCGCACCCGCGACCTGCCCGGGGTTTGCGCGCGGGCCGACGTGCTCGTGGCGGCGGTCGGGCGCCCCGAGCTGATCACGGCCGCGTACGTGAAGCCGGGAGCGGCGGTGATCGACGTCGGCATCAACCGGACCGAGGGCGGGCTGCGCGGCGACGTCGCGTTCGACGGGGTGGCGGAGCGGGCCGGACTGATCACGCCGGTGCCCGGCGGGGTGGGCCCGATGACGATCGCGATGCTGCTGCGCAACACGCTCCTCGCGGCCGAGATGCAGCCTCCGTCGGGAGGCGCGTGAGCGGACTGGACCCCGCGACCCAGCAGGACCCCGCTCGGGCGGCGGACGCGCCGGCCGATGAGCCCGAAGCGGCGGAGCTCGAGCAACAGCGCCAGGCTCGGGTCCAGCGCGGCGAGCTGATCGCCGCGGGCTTCGCGCTCGCGCTGCTGCTGTTGATGTTCGTGACCGAGTGGTACGGGATCAACGTGCTCCCCACCGCCTCGGCCGAAGGTGCCGCGCGCGAGACCGCGGTGAACGCCTGGCAGGCCCTGACCCTGACCCGGTGGGTGTTGCTGTTGACGATCGTGGTGGCGATCGGCTCCGTCGTGCTGCGCGCCTCCCAGCGGACGCATGGCGCTCAGACCGACACGGGCCTCGCCGTGACCGTGTTGGGCGCGATCACCACCGTCCTCCTGATCTATCGGGTGCTGATCGCGCTGCCGATGGGCGATGAGGTCGTCGACCAGAAGCTCGGTGCGCTGCTCGGGTTGTTCTGCGCGGTCGGGATCACGCTCGGAGGCCTCGAGGCGATGAGGGGTGAACGGGCTCTGGCGGGGAGCGGCGTCCAGCGGACCAGAAAACGGCGACGCATAGCCTCGGGGTGGCCCGCGCGGTAGGGTTTGCCCGGTCGGCTCGGAAGCACGGGTCCGCCGGCGATCATGCAGGAGGAGGCACGGTGAACCTGGTCAAGGCCGCGATGCACGCCCAGCCGTCGCGGCTTCGCCACGGCGAATGGATCGCCGGCATCAGCGGGTTGCTCCTCCTGGTCTTCATGTTCGCGCTGAGGTGGTATCAGCCCAAGGGCGTATCGGACCCCACCGCGGCCCTCCTCGGGTTCGCGGTCGCACCACTGAACGGGTGGGATGGGCTGACCAACGTCCGCTGGTTGATGCTGCTCACCGGCGTGTTCGGGTTGGGACTGGTCTGGGCTCAGGCCACCCGCCGGGCCCCAGCGGTGCCGGTGACGCTGAGCATGTTCGTGATGCTGTTGGGGGGGCTGACCACGCTCGTGCTCATCTACCGGGTGCTGATCAACCCCCCTGGCGGGCCGCTGATCGAACAGAAAGCGGGTCCGTATCTCGCGTTGGCGGCCGCGATCGGGGTGGCCTACGGCGGGTATGCATCGCTTCGCCAGGAGGGCATCGCGCCCCGGGATGAGCCGCAGGAGATCGAGACGGTCGACCTCTCGGACCCCGAGGCGTCCGGCGGATCCTAGAATCGTCTCGATGCTCGAACGCGCCCAGGTGTTGCACGTCGCCCGACTGGCCCGGCTGGAGTTGACCGACGGCGAGGTCGACCGGATGGCCGCGGAGCTCTCGCACGTGCTCGACCACATCGAGAAGATCGGCGAACTCGACCTCGACGGGGTCCCGCCGACCTCGCACGTGGTCGACGTGGTCAACGCGCTGAGGGCCGATGAGCCGCTCCCGTGCCTGACCCACGAGGAGGCGCTCGCCAGCGCGCCCGAGCCGCTGGCGGGCGGGTTCGGGGTACCGACTCCGGGTGCCGGCGAGTGAACGAACTGCTCGAGCTGACCGCCGCGCAGGCGGCCGACCGCGTCCGCGCCGGTGAGCTCGATCCGCGCGAGCTGTTCGACGCCTACCGGGCGCGGGCGGCCGAGAACCGGCTGAACGCGTTCACGTGGGTGGCGCCCGAGGCCCCGGCCGGTGGCGACTGGAGCGAGGGGCCGCTCGGCGGCGTGCCGGTGGCGGTCAAGGATCTGTTCTGCACCCGGGGTGTCCCGAGTCAGGCTGGCTCGCGGATCCTCGAGGGGTACCGGCCGCCGTACACGGCCACCGTCGTGGCCCGGCTGGCCGCCGCGGGGGCGCCGTTGCTCGGCAAGACCAACCAGGACGAGTTCGCGATGGGCTCCTCGAACGAGAACTCCAGTTACGGGCCGGTGCTGAACCCCTGGGATCTCGGTCGCGTCCCCGGGGGCTCGTCCGGCGGCTCCGCCGCCGCGGTGGCGGCCGGGCTGGCGCCGTGGGCGATCGGGACCGACACCGGCGGGTCGGTCCGCCAACCCGCGGCGCTGTGCGGAATCGTGGGCATGAAGCCGACCTATGGAGCCTGCTCGCGCTACGGGATGATCGCGTTTGCCTCCTCGCTCGATCAGGCCGGGCCGCTGACCCGAGACGTGACCGATGCGGCGCTGCTGCTGTCGCAGATGGTCGGCCACGACCCCTGCGACTCGACCTCGCTGCCGTTCCCCGAGCCGATCGTGGCGCCGACGTCGAAAGATCTCCGCGGCATCCGGCTGGGCGTGCCCGAAGAGCTGACCGGCTCCGCGGGCGGGGTCGAGCCCGGCGTGCGCGAGCGGTTCGAGGCGACGCTCGCGGTGGCCGAGCAACTCGGCGCGGCGATCGAACCGTGCCAGCTACCGCACGCTCCCCACGCGTTGTCCGCGTACTACTTGATCGCGCCGGCGGAGGCGTCGGCGAACCTGGCGCGCTATGACGGGGTTCGCTACGGGCTGCGGGTCGACGGCGAGGCCGGCCTGACCGCGATGTACAGCCGGACCCGCGCGGCCGGCTTCGGCCCCGAGGTCAAGCGGCGGATCATGCTCGGCACCTACGCGCTGTCGAGCGGCTACTACGACGCCTACTACGGCACCGCGCTGAAGGTGCGGACCAAGATCTCCGAGGACTTCAAGGCGGCGTTCGCGCGTTTCGACTTCGTCGTCACCCCGACCAGCCCGTGGGTGGCGTTCGAGCTGGGGACCAAGACCGACGATCCACTGGCCATGTACCTGAACGACTTCTGCACGGTGCCGATGCCGCTGGCGGGGATCCCCGCGATCTCGATCCCGTGCGGGCTCAGCGACGGGCTGCCGGTCGGCTTCCAGCTCGCGGGCCCCGCGTTCAGCGAGAACCGGCTGTTGGCGGCGGCCTACGCGCTCGAGCAGTCGATCGGGTTCGACGGGAGCGCAGCCAGGGAAGTGGCCGCATGAGCGGGATCGAGGCGATCCACTACGAGCCGGTCATCGGACTCGAGATCCACGTCCAGCTCGGCACGCGGACGAAGATGTTCTGCGGCTGCGAGCTGTCGTTCGGCGATCCGCCCAACATCCACACCTGCCCGGTGTGCCTCGGGCTCCCGGGGTCGCTCCCGGTGGTCAACGAGCGCGCGGTGCAGTTCGGGGTGATGATCGGGCTCGCGCTCGGGTGCGAGATCGCCGACCGTTCGCTGTTTCACCGCAAGAACTACTTCTATCCCGACCTGCCCAAGGGCTACCAGATCTCGCAATACGACGTGCCGCTGTGCAGCGGCGGGCGGTTGGGCGAGGTGCGGATCCATCGCGTGCACCTCGAGGAGGACGCGGCGAAGCTCAACCACCTCGGCGAGAGCGGCCGGATCCACGGCGCCGAGCGCAGCTGGGTCGACTTCAACCGCGGCGGCACGCCGCTGGTCGAGATCGTGACCGAGCCCGACCTCGCCTCGGCCGAGCAGGCGCGGGAATGGCTCACGCTGCTGCGCACGACGCTGCGCCAGCTGGGCGTCTCCGACGTCGACATGTCCCAGGGCTCGCTGCGCTGCGACGCGAACGTGTCGGTCCGGCCGGTCGGGTCAACCACGCTCGGAACCAAGACCGAGCTGAAGAACATGAACTCGTTCGCGTTCCTCGAGCGCGGCATCAAGGCGGAGATCGAGCGGCAGATCGCGCTGCTGCGGGCGGGCGACTCGGTCGAGCTGGAGACGCTTCACTTCGACCCCACCTCGGGCCGCTTGACGTCGCTGCGGTCCAAGGAGGAGGCGCACGACTACCGCTATTTCCCCGAGCCCGACCTGGTGCCGCTGGTCGTCACCGAGGAGATGAGGTCGGCCGTGGCGGCGCGGATCCCGGAGCTTCCAGCGGCGCGGGCGGCGCGGTTCGAACAGGAGCTGGGGCTGAATTCCGAGTTCGCGCGGCTGCTGGCCTTCCGGGCCGAGCTGGGCGACTACTTCGAGGCCGCGGTCGCGGCGGCCGGCGACGGCGGTGGCTCACCGGCGGCGAATGGCGGCGCGGCCGACGCGGCCGCGATCGCCAACTGGATCCCGCCGTTGATCGAGCGGATCGGCTCGGACGCGGATCCCGCCGGGTCGAAGGTCTCGCCGGCCAACCTGGCCACGCTGGCCGGCATGGTCAAGGCGCGAGAGGTGAGCCGCGACGCCGCGCGCGACGTCCTGACCCGCCTGGTCGAGGAGGGAGGAGACCCGCGGGAGATCGTCGCGCGGGAGGGCCTCGGCGCGATCAGCGACGGTCTGGCCGAGGTGGTGGACCGGGCGATCGCATCGGATCCGGACGCCGCGGACAAGGTGCGGGCCGGAAACGACCGCGCGATCGGTCCCCTGGTCGGCTTCGTGATGCGGGAGACCAAGGGCCGGGCGGACGGTGGCGAGGTCCGCCGGCTGCTCCTGGACCGCCTGCAGCCGGAGGACGCCGGCGCCTAGCTCGTACGGCCCCGGCGGCGCCGCCGTGGCCAGGCTAGGACCACTGTGGTCGGAAGAAGTGCCAAAAAAACATATTGGCCAAACTCCCCAAGGCATCTCAGTGGCCGTGAGGGGACGACGGCTGGTGACCGAGCCGGTCAGCCGGCGCGGTCGGCCCTTATTGGGTCACTCCCTCCTTGGAGGCCTCATCAACAAGGGGCGCGCCCGTCCCTGGGAGCGCCCCGAGAAAACGAGAGGAGTGCGCCGCTAGCTCAGCTCTGACGACGCGAGAGCTTGCGAACGAAGAATCCTGTGCCGAGCATTGCGCAACCGACCGCCGTCAGCAACACCACGTTCACGCCGGTGAACGGGAGGTTCGAGTTGGTCGAGGTGCACACCGCCTGAGTGTTGTACGCCTGGCACGTCGAGCTGCTACTAGCAAACGCCGACGCCGGCGCCAACAAGGCGACTGCCAACGCAAGCACAACAACGATTCGTCTCATGCTCCTTCTCCGAAGATCGATCTTTGCGCCCCCCATCTCTCCCGGTGGGGCATTGCACATGTTTCCCCCCCTGAAGCATACACGAAAGCACTCGGGAGGTTTAACAAACGTTGATCATCCAGCAAGAACGATCAGGTTAAGGGCTTGGTCGGCGGTAAGCGGGTGGGAGGTGTTCAAATCCGTGAGCGTGTCGTTGATCGCCCGTTCACGGGAGTTGATCGCCTGGGCACCGCGCAGGTAGTGCTCGGCGTCGCTATTGTCCCCCAGCGATGACGCCGCGAGCCCGGCGCCGAACCAGCCATACCAACCCCCTGGCTCGCGCGAAATCACCTGCTGGAAGATCTGCTTAGCCTCGTCGTAGTAGCCATTCTGGAGCGCGATCGTGCCCGCCAGCCGGCCGGGATCGGCCTCCAGCGGGTTCAGCCGCGAGGCGGTCTTGAGGTGACTGAGAGCCGCCGCCGGATCGCTGGCGCTGAGATTGCTGCCGATCGATGTCTCGCGCACGGCCAGGTAGGGGAGCCCGAGCACGACCGTCGCCGCGACTCCCGCCGCCACCGCCGCCGCGAACCGCGCCGCGCGCCACCGCCGTGGACGCGCCGCTTCCTCTACCGTCGCGGGCTGAGTCTCGCCGAGCTTGCCCGACATGGCGAGGAAGCCGAGGGCGGGCCCGGAGAGCGCCGGCACCTCCCAGAACCAGTCCACTGAGCCGTGGATGAGCCAGACGATGAACGGGAGCATCGCGGCGCCGGTCACCGCGGCGGCCAGCCCACGGCCGTGGCGGCGGGCCTGGATGGCGGCCGTCAAGGCCGCGATCACGAACACGGCGAACAGGGCGAAGCCGACGGCGCCGGTGTGGGCGAGGAGCCGGAACTCGAGGCTGTGCGTCCAGGCCGGATCCTCGCCGGTGTGCCGGTGGAGGATGTAGTAGTCGGCGAAGTTGTCCTGCCCGAGGCCCCCCACCGGATGAGCCAGGAACGCGTCCAGCGCGACCCGCCAGAAGTCGTAGCGACCGCTGCCGACCGCCGCGAAGTGGGTCGCGGTGTCGGACGTCGTCTCGTGGCTGAACCCGTTCCACTGCCGGCTGATGAAGCGAAACAGGTGGCCGTGCGTGGCGACCATGGCACCGGCGAAACCGAGCGCGACGGCCGCCACCGCCACGGTGGCGCCGATCGCCCGGCGCGCGCCACGGCTCAGAGGAGACGCATGGGTGCGCCGGTCGAGCCAGGCGACGAGGGAGCCCACGACGAGCACGACCGCGCAGCTGACGAGCCCCCGCTTGCCCGCCGTGCCCGCCGTGTGAGAAAGCTCGGCGGCGCTTGCGCTCGTGTAGAGGTGCAGCAGGGTGCGGAGCGGGAACAGCGTCCCGAGAATGGGGAGGATGGCCGCCGCCACGACGCGCAAGCGGTCGGGTACGAGCGCGATGCCGACGATCGCGATCAGTGGCAGCGTCAACAGCCAGCCTCGGCTCTGCACGGCGACCGCCAGCTCGAGGCCGGCGCACGCCGTGGCGAGCAGCGCACCGCGCACCACGAACGGCAGTTCTCGTCGGGTCGAGAGGACAATCGCGGTGAGGGCCTGCATCGTGAACAGGGCCGCGGTGGCGTTGAAGTAGCCGGTCGGCGCCGACAGCCGGCCCTCGATCACCAGCGCCCCGACGTGATCCATCGACGCGAATCGGACGAGCAAGACAACCGCGATCACGCCGACGGCGAGCACGAACACGAGCAGCAGCCCAAACGCGGCCTCGACGGTCCAGGGGATCGACAGCATCAGCGCGAACACGAGCAGGTAGAGCAACGCGCGGTTGCTGCCCTGGAGGGCGTCGCCCGGCGACTGGGCCCAGGTGATCGAGAGGTAGGACCAGGCCACGTATAGCGCGAACGCGCACAGCGCGACGATCGCCGCCTTGGACAGCCGCGGCCTCGTCACCCCGAGCGTCAACACGACGCCGAGGGTCGCCAGCACGAGCAGTGCTCCCCAGTACCACGTGTCGGTGTCGTAGCCGCCGTTGTGTACGGCCCAGATGACGAACAGACCGACGGGCAGTGCTCCCATCGCGAGCGCGGGGACATGAGGTTTGAGGCGAACGGCTACAGAATCCCCCACGGGGCCGGATGATCGCAGTTAGGCGCGGGCCCCTTCGCCACCCGCCGTCTCAGGCGTAGGATGAGAGCCTCACCCGCGTCAGGAGGTCAAGCATGTCCAGGCTAATTCGGATGGACCAGACGGGTCACACGACGCTGGCGGAGTGGACGACCGATGACCCGACCGCGACGGAGAACGCCGTCGCAGCGTTCCGGGCGGCGCTCGAGGAGGGCTACTTCGCGGTGGTGCCCACCGAGGATGGGCAAGCCGAGCAGGTCCGCGAGCTGGTGAAGGACGCCCCGCTGGTGATCATGCGCCGGCCGATCGCGGGAGGTCGCTGAGCGCCCCTCGGTGACCGATGGCAGCCGCTTCGGCGAGCCGCTGAGATGAGTGACGGACTGGCCTTATCCGGGACCGGGACCTCTAGCTCGGGGTCGCTGCCCGAGCTGGCCAGCGTCTACTGGCGGCCGCGCATCGATCACCTGGCGCTGGTGAGGCGCGGACGCGTCTGGACCGGGGCGACGGCAGCCCACACCGCGCCGTTCATCATCGCGGCGGTGCTGCTGGGGCTGCTCAAGCCGGTCACGATCCCCGTGTCGCTGATCCTGCTGGCCCACGCGTGGATCATCCCCGAGCTCCACGCGGCCAGGGGCGGGAACGTCGTCCGGGGGCAGGCGGCCGGCGATCCCGACCCCGAGCGGGTGGCCCGCGGGCTGCTGTGCGACCTGTTGGACCACGGTCCCCGCGAGCTTCTCGCCGCCACCGGGCTGGTGCTCGAGCGAGGGAGGTTTGGGGTGTGGCTGCTGGGGGAGCAGGGCGCGCTTCTGGTCCGGCCGGGCGGCCGGCGCGTGTTCTGTTACTGCGTCACCGCCACGGGCCAGGGACTGCCGGCCAGCGATCGGATCGCTCATCTGCTGCTGGCGCTGCGGGCGGATGAGAGTGGCTTCGCCACGATCGCCAACCTCGCGTTCTCCGGCGGCTTCTGGCGGCTGCGCCGCCGGGTGCCAGACTCGTGTAAGCGAGCGCTGGATGAGGCGCAGCGACTCGCCAAGGGTGCGAACGATCATTCTTGCTCGTGCCCCAGTCCCTCTGAGCTCAGATCCGCGCGGCGCATCTGTCCAGGCAATGTTTGTACCTGGGGCCAAAGGAATGTCCGCGGCCGCCAGCCAAGATTCCCGCCATGACCCGTTCAGCAGCCTCTTCCAAAGTCTTACTGGTGGCAGACCGGCGGCGCGTCCCGGCGCCGTCCGCCTCGCCCGTCCGCCGCTACCGGCTCGTGCGGCTCCGCCCCGAGGGCCGGGCCGTCGACGCCGCCTCGCGCGTTCGCACACCCTAGTCGGTCCCACCCAACGGTTGCGGGTGGGGCCGGGTGCGCGCCGCGCTACGCTGTCCCTATGAACACTGACCTCGAACCAAGCCGGTCGCACACGCCAGTGCTGAAGAAGGCAGCCGCGGGCATCGTCCTGATCGTCGCCGTCGCGCTGATTCTGAAGCTCGCCATCGGCTTTGTGATCGCGATTTTCTGGACCGTAGTTGTGGTCGCAGTGATCATCGCGATCCTTTGGGCACTGAAGACACTCGTCTGGTAGCGGGAGGACCCCATGGACTCCATGGGCCTGCTCGTGATCATGCTGTTCTTCGGCTTGGCCGGGGCCGTCATCGCCCGGATCAAGGGCAGTTCGGTGTTCATCTGGTTCCTGATCTCGGGACTGATCCCGTTCCTTGGCTTGCTGGCGGCGGTCTGCTACCGCTACGACCGGCAGGAACTGCGGCGCCAGTGTCCGGGCTGCGGCCGGGTGATCATGCTGCACGACGCGGTCTGCATGAGCTGCGGCGAGGAGCTCGAGTTCCCCGACGTGGCGATCGCGCCCGAGGTGCAGGTGTGAGGGCCGTAGCACCCTAAGACGCGCTCGGGCGGGCCTCTATGGCTCCGCCCGGGGGGCCTTTACACCTCGGTAAACTCGCCCTTTCCCGCGCGGTCTGATTGGGTGCGCGCGCCCAAGTTCTCGCGTCCAAATTTAAGTAGCGAAAGGAGGCTGGTGCCATGCGTGCAGTCGACGCCCTGATGGAATGCCTGAAGGCGGAAGGTGTCGACGTCGTATTCGGGTTGCCGGGCGGCGCGAACCTCCCCACCTACGACGCTTTTTATGACGCCGGGATCCGCCACATCCTGGTCCGCCACGAGGCCGGCGGCGGCCACGCGGCCGAGGGGTACGCCAAGGCGACCGGGAAGGTCGGGATCTCGCTCGGGACCAGCGGCCCTGGGGCGACCAACCTCGTCACGCCGATCTGCGACGCGATGATGGACTCGGTGCCGGTCGTGTTCCTCACCGGCCAGGTGCGAACGGAGTTGCTCGGAACCGACGGCTTCCAGGAGGCCGACACGATCGGGATCACGATGCCGATCGTCAAGCACAGCTTCATGATCCAGCGCCCGACGGAGATCCCGCGGACGATTCACGAAGCGTTCCACCTGGCGCGCACCGGGCGGCCAGGGCCGGTCGTGGTCGACATCCCGCAGGACCTGAGCCGGGCCGACATTCCCTATGAGCCGGTCAGCGACGTGCACCTGCCCGGATACCAGCCGACTACCGACGGCAACCAGAAGCAGATCCGCCTCGCTGCGAAGGCGCTGGCCAACTCGCGGCGGCCGGTGATCTACGCCGGCGGCGGCGTGATCAGCGGGAACGCGGCGGCCGAGTTGACCGAGCTGGTCCTGGTCGACCGGTTCCCGGTCACCTGCACGGTGATGGGCCTCGGCGCGTTTCCGGCCACCCACGAGCAGTGGCTGGGGATGCTCGGCATGCACGGCACCCGGGCGGCCAACTACGCGATGGACGAGGCCGATCTGATCTGCGCGATCGGGGCCCGCTTCGACGATCGCATCACCGGCAAGCTGTCGGAGTTCGCGCCCCACGCCAAGTTCATCCACATCGACATCGATCCGGCGGAGATCTCGAAGAACGTCCCCGCCCATATCCCGATCGTCGGCGACGCCAAGAACATCCTTCCCCGACTGACGGCCGAGTACCGGGCCCTGGCGCCGGAATCGAGCCGGCTCGAGGAATGGTGGACTCGGATCCACGCCTGGCAGGAGCGCCATCCGCTCGCCTACGAGGACTCCACGGACGCCGAGATCAAGCCCCAGTTCATGATCCAGGCGCTGTACGAGGCGACCGGTGGCGACGCGATCGTGACCAGCGACGTCGGCCAGCACCAGATGTGGACGGCCCAGTACTTCAACTTCACCGAGCCGCGGCGGTGGATCAACTCGGGCGGACTCGGCACGATGGGCTTCGGGCTGCCGGCCGCGATGGGGGCAAAGGTCGGGTGTCCGGACGAGACCGTGGTCTGCGTCGCCGGCGACGGCTCGGTGCAGATGAACATCCAGGAGCTCGCGACCTGCGCCCAGGAGGGGATCGCGATCAAGGTGTTCATCATGAACAACGGCTACCTGGGCATGGTCCGGCAGTGGCAGGAGCTGTTCTGGGACAAGCGCTACAGCCAGGTCGACACGGGGCGGTTTCCCGACTTCGTCAAGCTCGCGGACGCCTACGGCGCGACCGGGCTGCGCTTCGAGGACAAACGGACGCTGATCAACGACATGCGGGAGGCGCTGGCGATCGACGGCCCCGTGCTGGTCGACGTCCGCGTCACGCGCGAAGAGAACACCTACCCGATGATCCCGGCCGGCCAGCCGGCGCGGAACATGGTGGGGTGAGTCATGGGGGAGCCAGCCACCAAGGAGGTCCTGTCGCTCGAACAGCTCGAGGCGGCCGGCGGCCTGCGGACGGGTCGCAAACACATCCTGTCGATCCTGGTCGAGAACAAGCCGGGTGTCCTCACGCGGATCACGGGCCTGTTCGCCCGCCGCGGGTTCAACATCAACACGCTCGCGGTGGGGCCGACCGATGACGAGGCGTTCTCGCGTATCACGCTGACCCTGGACGGGGCGGTGCACCCGATCGATCAGGTGACCAAGCAGCTCCACAAGCTGGTCAACGTGCTCAAGATCCGCGATCTCGAGCCCGAGGAGACGCTGGCCCGGGAGCTCGCGCTGTTCAAGGTGTCGGCCGACGGGGTCAGCCGCGCCGAGGTGATGCAGATCTGCGAGATCTTCCGCGCCAAGATCGTCGACGTGAACAAGCGATCGGTGATTGTCGAGGTGACGGGGACGTGCGAGAAGGTCGACGCGTTCGAACGGCTGGTGCGGCCGTTTGGCCTGATCGAGATGGCCCGGACCGGCGAGATCGCGATCGCGCGCGGCCGCGGCGAGACCTGACGCAAACCAACCTTGGGAGGTCCACTAGCCCGATCGGGCGCCGGTGGTCTGGGTAGGCTGAGGTGATGCCCGACACGCTGACCCAGGCCGCGCCCGGTGGGTGGCTGGACTCGGTGGCCTCGCGGCGGCTATTCGCGCGACTCGAGCTGGCCCGTGAGCGGGCGCGCGACCACGGCACGCCGTGGCTGACCAGCGTCACCACCGAGGTCGGCGCAGACGTCGATCCGGTGGCCGCGGTGGCCATGTCGCGCCGCCCGGACGAACCCTGGTTCTGCTTCGAACAGCCCGACCGCGACCGCTACGCGGTGGCCGGGCTCGGAGCCGTCCGCCGGCTCGAGGCTCGCGGTCGGGATCGCTTCAACGCGATCGACGCCCGGTGGCGAGACGTGCTGACCGGCACGATCGGCGACGAGCCGCAGGGCGTGCCGGGGTCGGGGCTCGTCGCGGTGGGCGGATTCGCGTTCGCGCCCGACGGGGGCGATACGCCGAGCTGGGAGGGGTTCGCGCCGGCGTCGATGATCGTCCCCGAGGTCTCGTTCGCCCGCCAGGCCGGCCACGTGTGGCTGACCGTCAACGTCGACGTGGCCCCCGATGACACGTTGGTCGATCTGAGCAATCGGGTCGACCGTCGCCTGGGAGAGTTGCGCAACCGCGCGCTGCCGCTGCTCGATCCCGCCCCCGCGGGGGCCTACCGGGTGATCAGCACGATGCCGCCGGCGCATTACGAGGAGGCGGTGGCGCGGGCCGTGCAGCGGATCAAGGCGGGGCAGCTCGAGAAGCTGGTGCTGGCGCGGGAGGTCGAGGTGCACGCCCCGATCGACCACGACCCGGCCGCGGTCCTGGCGGTGCTCCGCGAGGGCTTCGCCTCCTGCTACGTGTTCGCGATCGGGCGCGGCGCGGCGACCTTCCTGGCTGCCAGCCCCGAGTTGCTCGTCCGCCGCCAGGGCCAACGGGCCAGCACCGTGGCGCTGGCCGGGTCGACTCGGCGCAGCGCCGATCCGGCCGTCGATGACCACCTCGGCGAGCAGCTGCTGCACAGCGCCAAGGATCGAGAAGAGAACGCGATCGTCGCCCGCCGGATCGCCCGGGCGCTGAAACCGCATTCGGTGTGGGTGACCGCGGCGCCCGAGCCGGCGCTCGTGCGGGTGGCCAACATCCAGCATCTCGCGCTGCCGATCCGGGCCCAGCTGGCCTCGCCGGTCGGCGCCATCTCGCTGGCCGGACTGCTGCATCCGACGCCGGCCGTGGGCGGCGAGCCGAACGCGATCGCCACCCGGCTGATCCCCGCCCTGGAAGGACTCGATCGGGGTTGGTACGCGGGAACGGTGGGCTGGACCGACGCGGCCGGGGACGGCGAGTTCAGCGTCGCGCTGCGGTGCGCGCTGCTCCGCGGCCGGCTGGCCCGTTGCTACGCGGGCGGCGGGATCGTCCGCGATTCCGAGCCGGCGGCCGAGCTGGCCGAGACCGAGGTCAAGCTCGGCGCGCTGCTGCCGGTGCTCGCCGGGTGACGGGTCAGAATTCGGGCCGGGCGAGCTTCCGAATTAATTTGGCGTTAGGCCGGAGATTGAAATAGGCTTCGTGCTGGCATGGTGCGCAGGGTGTTGGTGGGCGTGATTGTCGTGCTAGCGGTGGCTCCCGTCGCCGTGGCGTTCGGGTGGTTCGGGGGCGGCGGTGTCGGGCCCGGCTGCCGGCCTGACCGGCACGGTATCTACCACGGGCTCTGCTACCACCTCCACTTCGTCGTGACGCGCACGACGATCACGCGGACGCGCCACCTACCGCCGACGTTCACGACGACGACGAGTACCTCCACGGCGAGCGTCCCCGGCACCACCACCACGTTCACGGCGCCCGCGACGACGACCACCACGACCGTGCCGGGGACCACGACCACCACGACGACCACGCCGACGACCACGCGGACCCTGACTCAGACCGGCACCACGACCACCACTACGGCAACCGTGACTCAGCCGGAGACGACGACCACGACCGTGACCACGACAACCACGGTGTCGCCCTCGACCACCACGATCGTCGGATGCGCCGGTGGCGCGGTGGATTGCTCATGAGCGGCGCGCGCCTCGTCCGATCCGCCGCTCTGCTGGGCGCGATGCTCGTGGTGGCGGTGCCGGTCGGCGTCGCCTTCTCGGACAGCGGCGGTCCCGGCGACGGCGTGCCGGCCAAGTGCCGGCCGTATCGGATCGACGTCCGTGCGCCTGGACTGCCGCGCTTCACGCGCCGCTGCAATGTGAGCCACACGTTTACGTTCACGCGCACCCGCGTCGTCCACACGACCGCGCAGCAGACGGAGACCGTGACGACGACGACCACGATTACGACGACCGGCTTGCCGACGACCGTCACGACGACGCCGACCGCGACCGAGACCGAGACGTCGAACAGCACGACCACAGTGACGGCCCCTTCGACGACGATCACCACCACGGTGACCGAGCCCAACAGCACCTCGACCGTGACGACGACGACGACCTCCACCACCACGGTCACGGTGACGACCACGATCACGGTCATCTCGTCGAAGACCTCCATCACCTAGGCCTCGGGAGGCGCGAACGACGCCGGGCTGGAGCCGTCAGTGGCCGCTGAGGCTCTTGACCGGGTACAGGTTGATGAAGCTGTAAATCAGCGCCACCACCCAGCCGACGGTGGCCGCCCGGGGCACGCGCGAGGGCGAGAAGAGCTGCGCCGTGACCATGTAGATGCCGGGCAGCACGAGCACGATGTAGTAGATGTAAGAGATCCGGTCGAACGCGTCGGCCTGGATCAGCAGCACGGCGAACGTTCCGACGCACCACGCCGCGCCGAGCGCGGCGACGCGGTCGCGCTCGTACCAGGCGGAGGCGATGGCGACGAACAGGGCCGGGATGGCGAGAAAGATCACGAATGGGTTGACCTCGCCCTGGGCCTGGAAGATCGCCCGGCTGGCGACGATCTTGCCACCCGAGATCGAGTTGACGGCCACCCGGTAGTAGTCGATCGGCTTCTGATCGAGTAGCCACTGCAAGGGGCTCGAGCTGATCCCGGTGGCGTTCGGGGTCGCCTTCAGCGAGGCGGCGTAGCTCAGCATGTGGGCGATGTGGGTGAACGGGCTGCCGGCGTACGTGACGTGGGTGCCGGGCGCATAGGCGGGCACGAGCAGGTCCATCACCCACACCCCGAGCAGCAGAGTGGCGATGGCGGCGGCGACCATCACCAGGAGTGATCGGGTCCGCGCCCGCATGGTCGGCCAGGCTCCGGGCGAGCCGTGGCGTGCCCAGACGACCACGAACGCCTCGTAGAGGATGAAGGCGGGGATCACGCCCAACGCGATTAGCTTCATACAGCTGCCGACGCCGAGGGCGACGCCGGCGATCAGCGGCGAGCCGCGGACGTAGAAGACGGCGGCGACGAGGACCATGGCGATGTAGTAGATGTCGAGGGTGGCGATCCGGCCGTGGATCAGCATCAGGTTGTCGAGCGCCATCACCCCCGAGGCGCCCACCGCGAGCCACGGACTTCCGCCCGCCGCGCGGACCAGGGCGTACATGGCGACGATCGCGAGCAGCCCGAAGATGACGCTGCCGATCCGCCATCCCCACGGGTTGTCGCCGAACAGCTCGATCCCGCCGGCCATGATCAGCTTGGCCAGCTGAGGATGCTCGGCGTTCGGGTCCTTGTGCAGCGGCGCTCCGGCGTACGGGTCCCCGGCCGGGGGATGGATCCCGTCAATCACCCGGGCCGCGTTGACGTAGTACGCCTCATCGAAGATCAACCCGTGTGCGGAGTCGGTGTTACAGGGGGCTGAGCACGGCTCGCCGAGGTAGAACACGTGCGCCGCCAGGGAGTAGGCGAGGATCAGCGCCAGCGCGACCAACGGGGCGCGGGGGTGCGCGATCAGCCGGCGGGCTTCGGCCACCACGGAGCGCCCCGCCCCTCCTTCCACACCGGGTCGCGGGGTCGCGCTCAAGGGGCAGGTGCGGGTCTCGAGCTGTGCCGGACCGCGTCCGCGATCCGCCGGTGCAGCGCGAGGTTCTGATGGCGGTCGGTGCGGACCTCGACGAGCGTCGTGCCGGGCGCTTCCACTCCGCGCTCGACGGCGCTGCGGAGCTCGGCGACGTCCGCCGGCAAGACGTACTCGATCTCGTAAAGGTGCGCCGCCCGCCGGAAGTCGACGCCGTGCGGCGTCGCGACGTGGTCCTCGAAGGCGTCGGTCTGCGTGGCGACGGGGAGGAAGTGGAAGATGCCGCCGCCGTCGTTGTTGAGGAGCACGATCGTGATCGCGAGCTCGAGGCGGCGGGCGGCCAGCAGGCCGCCGATGTCGTGCAGGAGCGCGACGTCGCCGATCAGCAGCACGACCGGAAGGCCGGTCGCCGCCGCCACCCCGAACGCCGACGAGACGGTGCCGTCGATCCCGTTCGTCCCCCGGTTCGACAGCAGTCGCGCGGACCCGGCCGTGGCCGGGGTGAGCGACTCGACATCGCGGATCGGCATCGAGGAGGCGACGAACAGCGTCGCCTGGTCGGGCAGCCACTGGGCGAGATTGCGCGCCACCTGGGGCTCGGACAGCTGGCTGCCTAGCACGTCGGCGATCGCCTCCTCGGCGGCCTCGTCGGCACGGCGCCAGGACGCCAGCCAGTCATCGTCGCCGGCGGGGCGCTCGCGCTGCGCCAGCGCGTCGAGCAGGGCTCGGTAGGGCGCGGAAATGCGCATCCCGACGACCGCGTCGGGGTCCTGCCAGGCGGCGTCGGGGTCGATCGCGATCTGGGTCGCGTCGAGCCCGGCGAGCCATGCCCGGAGCGGCTTGGAGGTCGGCAGATCGCCGATCCGGAGCACGAACTCGGGCCGGTGAGCGTCGGCGAATTCGGGGTCGCGCAGCAGCAGGTCGTAGTGCGCGATCGCTGCCGGACCACGCCGGGCGCCGGACAGCGGGTCGGCCAGAAGCGGGATCCGCGCGCGGCCGGCGACCTCGGCCAGGCGCTCGGCGCTCGCCGGATCGCGCTCCTCACGGCCGGCGACGATCACGATCCGCCCGGTGGGGTGATCGGCCCCGCCCGGCCAGCCGGGGGCGGGCGCTTCGAAGGTGACGTACGGCCGTCCACCGGCGCGCGCGGTGGCGTCCGCGGGCAGCGGGTCCTCGAGCACGAGCGGCTCGCGCAAGGGGAGGTTCAGGTGGACCGGACCCGGCGGCCCGCTCACCGCCGTCGAGTAGGCACGGCAGGCGAGCGTGCGGATCCAGCGCAGACGCGCGGGGGCGGCGTCGGCCACATCGAGTTCGAAGAACCACTTGGCTGCGTCGCCGTAGAGCTTGAGCTGGTCGATCGCTTGCCCCGCGCCGACCTCGCGCAGCTCGGGCGGTCGGTCGGCGGTCAGCACGATCAGCGGCACCCGCGCCTCGTGCGCCTCGATCACCGCCGGGCCGAGGTTGGCGGCCGCCGTGCCCGAGGTGCAGGTGACCGCCACCGGTCGCCCGGAGGCCTTGGCCGCCCCGAGGGCGAAGAAGCCCGCGCAGCGCTCGTCGATGTGCGACCAGCACCGGATCCGCGGCTCGCGCGCGAGCGAAAGGACGATCGGGGCGCAGCGCGAGCCGGGCGCGGTGCAGGCGTGCTGTAGCCCGCAGCGCGCGAGCTCGTCGCAGAACGCGCGCAGCAGGAGGTAAGTGTCGATCGTGGTCATGATTGAGGGCGCTGATGGCACCAACGCTCGTCCTGCTCCACGGCTTTACGCACACTGGCGCCAGCTGGGGGAAGGCGACGGCGGCGCTCGGTGAACGCTACAAGGCGCTAGCGCCGGACATCCGCGGTCACGGTCACGCGTCGGAGCGCCAGCCGGTCACGCTGACGGCGGTGATGCGCGACGTGCGGGCGCTGGCGCCGCCCGCGGGCAGTTTCACGCTGGCGGGCTACTCGATGGGGGGTCGGATCGCGCTCCACGTCGCGCTGGCCTCGCCCGAATCGGTCGACCGCCTCACGTTGATCGGAGCCAGCCCGGGACTGGCCGATCCCGCCGAACGCGAGGCGCGCAGAATCGCCGATGAGCGGCTGGCGGCGGAGATCGAGCACTCGAGCATCGACCAGGTGGCCCGGAGGTGGGCGGCCAGTCCGGTGCTGGCCGGGCAGCCGCCCGAGGTTCAAGCGGCGGCTCACGCCGACCGGTTGCGCAGCACCCCGGCCGGACTCGCGCGGGCGCTACGGGGGCTGGGTACCGGCGCCCTGCCCCCGCTGTGGGACCGACTCGGGGAGCTGCCGATGCCGGTGACGCTCCTCGCCGGCGAACGCGACGCGAAGTTCCGGGCGGTGGCGAACGAGATGGCCGCGCGGATGCCGCGAGCGCGGGTGGTGATCGTGCCCGGCGCCGGCCATTCCGTGCACCTCGAGGCGCCCGAGCGAGTCGCGCGGGCGCTCGCCGATCAGCCGGACCGCTAGGCGGGGGCGCCGGCGTCGGCGTGCACCGGCGGGATCCGATCCGTCCACGGACGCGCGCGCTCGAGCTGGGCCGCGACCCGGAGGAGTAGATCCTCGCGGCCGTAGGCCGCGACGAGCTGGATACCCACCGGGAGACCGTCGGGCGTCTGGTGCAGCGGCAGGGTGATCGCGGGTTGACCGGTGGTGTTGAAGGCCGCGGTGAACGATGCGAAGGGGATCGAACGGAGGATGGCCGCGAATGGGTTGTCCTGCACGGGCTCGAACGAGCCGAGCGGTGGCGGCGGCTCACCGCAGGTCGGCGTCAGGAGCAGGTCGAAGCCGTCCTGCGCCCACCACGAGGCCAACCGGCGAGTGCTCGCGTGGGCCTTCTCGAGGGCCTCGAGCAGCGCCCCCGCGGTGTGCGAGCGACCCTGCTCGGCCAGCGCCCAGGTCAGCGGCTCGACGTCGTCGGGGCCGATCTCGCGGCCGATGGCCCGGCTCCAGTACCGCAGGCTCCAGTCGACGCCCGCCGTCCAGCGCACGAGGAAGTTGGCCACGTAGCCGGGGTCGTCGAGGTCTTTCGGGTAGGAGCGCTCGACGTCGTGGCCGAGCTGTTCCAAGGCCACCGCCGCATCCTCGGCTGCCCGGACGCACTCCGGATGGGTCTCGAACTGACCCGCCGGCGGAGTAGTCATCAGCCCGATCTTCAGCCGTCCGGGGTCGGCGCCGACCTCCTCGAGGTAGGGGCGCTCCGGTGGCGGGGCGAGATAGGGGTCGCCGGGGGCCGGGCCCTGGACGGCGTCGAGGATCGCGGCGGTATCGCGCACGGTGTGGGTCACCGCGAGCTCCACCACGAGCCCGCAGAGGATCTCCCCGAAGTCCGGGGCCTGGGTGGTACGGGCTCGGGTCGGCTTGAGCCCGACGAGCCCGCAGTGGCTGGCCGGGATCCGGATCGAACCGCCCCCGTCGTTGGCGTGGGCGACGGCGACGATGCCGGCGGCGACGGCGGCCGCCGAGCCGCCGCTAGAGCCGCCGGGCGAGCGGTCGAGGTTCCACGGGTTGTGGGTGGGACCGTAGGCCACCGGCTCGGTGGTGGGGAGGATCCCCAACTCGGGAGCGTTGGTCCTACCGATGATCACGAACCCGGCCTGGCGCAGGCGGCGGGTGAGCACCATGTCGTGATCGGCCCGGTAACCGGCGTCGCGCAGCACGCGCATGCCTTCGTGGACCGGGGCGCCCTCCATGTAGCACGAGAGGTCCTTGACCAGCAGCGGGACGCCGCGGAAGGGGCCGTCGGGCAGCTCGCCGGCCGCCGTCTCCCGGGCCTGCTCGTAGAGCGGATGGATGATCGCGTTCAGTTCAGGGTTCAGCCGCTCGGCGCGGGCGATCGCCTCGTCGACCAGCTCGGTCGGAGAGGCCTCGCCGTCGCGGACCAGGCAGGCCTGCTCGGTGGCGTCGACAGTCATTAGGCGGGGATGTCTAGCACGCCGTACCAGCCGAGGAGGCCATCTCCGAGGCCGGTGCCGCGGGGAAGCGCGATCAGGCCGTCGCGGGCAGGGAGCGGATCGGGCGGCTCGAAGAAGCCGAGGGTGGCCAGCCCGCAGGCGCGGCGGGGGCGAAGCGCGGCGGCGGCGTGGAGCGCCGCGGCGATGCCGAGCGGGCCGTCGAGCATCGAGGCCAGGTACACGTCGTAGCCGCTGTGGCGGGCGCGGCGGGCCGCCTCGAGGACCCCGGTGATCCCGCCGTAACGGACGATCTTGAGGCAGACCGCGTCAGCGACGCGCCGCTCGAGCGCGCCCGGCAGGGCGGCCGATTCGTCGAGCGCGACCGCCACCGACGCTTCCGCGGAAACGCGTTCCAGTTCGTCCAGACCGGTGACCGGCTCCTCACATAGCTCGATCCCGGCCGGCTCGAGCGCCCGGAGCGTGGCCAGCGCCTCGGGGACCGACCAGACGCCGTTGGCATCGAGCCGGATCGCCATCCGTGGGCCGGCGGCGGCGCGGACCGCGGCCAGACGGCCGGCGTCATCGCCGGTGCCGACCTTCAGCTTGAGCGCGCCAAAGCCCGCCGCCCGAGCGGCCGCGGCGGAGGTGGCGGCGCCGGCGCGGTCCGGCGCGGCGACCGTCGCGTTGACGGCCACGGGGTCTCCCGACGGAGCTCGCAGGAGTCGCCACACCGGCTGCCCGGCGCGGCGGCCGGCCTGGTCCCAGAGGGCGAGATCGACCGCCGCGAGGGCCTGCGGGAGCACGGCGACCCGCTCGCAGGCGGCCAGCAGCTCGGCGGCCGGCGTGGCTTGGTCGGCGGCGCCGAGGATCGGGCGGCAATCCTCGAGCGCCGCTCGGACGTCGTCGAGCGGGACCTCGAGCGGCGCGGCCTCGCCGTAGCCGGTCACGCCGTCGCCGTCGGTCAGCGACAGCAGCAGGAGCGGGCGATCGTCGACGGTGGCACGGGCGGAAACAAAAGGCGCGCGCAAGCGCGCCCTAATAAACCTGATGTCGACCTTCACCGGCTCAGCAGCAGACCGGCCGAGAGCAGCACGCAGAACGCGAGCTGGAGCATTCCGGTCTGCGCCAGGGCCTGGTTGAGCGACCGCCCGTCGGTGCGGTTGCGGACCGCGCGCACGACCTGCGCGGCGAGCGGCAACGTCAGCCAGGGGAGGAGGACCCACGGTTTGAGGGGGCCGAACGCCCACGTCACCGGAACGAGCGCGTAGGCCACGTAGATGATCGTGGCGAACATGACCCGCGTCCGCGCCCGGCCGAGGCGGACGGCGAGCGTCCGCTTGCCCGCGCGGCGGTCGGTGTCGATATCGCGGACGTTGTTGACGACGAGGATCCCGGCGGCGATCAGGCCGACCGGCACCGCGAGCGCGAAGGCCTCCCACTGGAGGTGCTTGACCTGCACGAAATAGGAGCCGGCGACGGCGACGATCCCGAAGAACAGGAACACGAACACCTCGCCGAGGCCCTCGTAGCCGTATGGGCGCGGGCCACCGGTGTAGAGGACGCCGGCGAGGATCGAGGCCGCGCCGACCAGCAGCAGGACCCAGCCGGCGACGATCGTCAGATAGATGCCGGCCAGGACCGCGATCCCGAACGACGCGTAGGTGGCGCGGAGCACTTGATCAGGGGGAACGAGACCGCCCGCGGTGACCCGCACAGGCCCCAACCGCTCTTCGGTGTCGGCCCCCCGCCGGGCGTCCGAGTAGTCGTTTGACAGGTTGGTGCCGACCTGGATGAAGACGGCGCCGATCAGCGCCGCGAGGAAGCGCAACGGGTGGAACACGTGCTCGTAGGCGGCCAGCGCGGTGCCGACGAGGACCGGGGCGATCGCGGCCGGCAGCGTGCGGATCCTGGCCGCCATCAACCAGATGCGGATTCCGCTCGGCGGCGGGGTCGCCCGGTGGCTCCGACGCGCGCGATGTTGTGCCGTGGTCACGGCCGGCGGGGGAACTTGGAGAAGTCGACCGGGCGCTTCTCGATGTAGGCGTCGCGGCCTTCCTGCGCCTCCTCGCTCATGTAGAACAGCAGGTTGGCGTCGTGGGCGAGCTGCTGGATCCCGGCCAGCCCGTCCTCGTCGGCGTTGAAGCTGGCTTTCAGCAGCCGCAGGGCGAAGGGGGACTTGGCGAGTATCTCGCGGCACCACTTGACCGTCTCGGTCTCGAGCTCGTCGAGCGGGACGACGGCGTTGACGAGCCCCATCTGCAGCGCCTCGTGGGCGTCGTACTGGCGGCAGAGAAACCAGATCTCCTTGGCTTTCTTAGGGCCGACGAGGCGGGACAGCACGCCGGCGCCGAAGCCGCCGTCGAACGAGCCCACCTTCGGCCCGGTCTGACCGAAGCGGGCGTTGTCGGCGGCGATCGTCAGGTCGCAGATGACGTGCAGCACGTGTCCGCCGCCGATCGCGTAGCCCGCCACCATCGCCACCACCGGCTTGGGCAGGCGGCGGATCTGTACGTGGAGATCGGTGACGTGAAAGCGGCCCACGGCCTGGTGGTGGCCGGCCTGGGCGGGGTCGGCGTGCTCGACGTAGCCGCCCCGCGACCCCCGGACCCGCTGGTCGCCCCCCGAGCAGAACGCGTCGGGGCCCTCGCCGGTGAGGATGATGACCCCGACCCGCTCGTCCTCGCGCGCCTGCTCGAACGCGTCGATCAGCTCGATCACGGTCTCGGGGCGGAACGCGTTGCGAACCTCGGGACGGTCGATGGTGATCTTGGCGATGCCGCGGTCCTCGCCGGTGGCGATCTCATAGCGGATATCGGTGTACTGCGCGGCGGATTCCCAGGCGACTGTCACAGCGCGCCGAGACTACCGTGTTGTCCGTGCCTTTCTGGCTTCACCTGGCGGCGGCGAAGCATCCCGGTCGCGTGGCGATCGAGGGGCCGGGCCGGAAAATGACCTACGCGGAGCTCCAGACGGACGCGATGCACGCCGCCGCGCGACTCGAAGCGATGGGAGTGACTCCCGGCTCGCGGGTAGCGCTGGCGCTGGCGCCGGGCGAGGATTTCGTGATCGCGCTGCACGCCTGCGTGCTCGCGGGGGCGGCGGCGGTGCCGGTTGACCTGCGGTTGACCGAGGCGGAGCGGGCCGCCCGGCTGGCCGGGGCCTCGGTGGTGATATCCGAGCCGCTCGGCGGGCTGCCCAAACGGGGCGCCACGGGTCGCCCTTCCGCGTGGCGCGACCTCGACGGCGATGTTCCGGTGGCGGTGATGCACACATCCGGCACCACCGCCGCGCCCAAGCCGGTCGTGCTCAGCAAGGGCAACTTTCTCGCCAGCGCGCTCGGGTCGGCGGTGGCGCTCGGTCTCGACCCCGACGAGCGGTGGCTGTGCCCGATGCCCCTGACCCACGTCGGGGGGCTCTCGATCCCGATCCGCAGCGCGATCTACGCGACCACGGCAATCATCCGGGGCCGCTTCGATCTCGAGACCGTGCTGGCGGATCTGATGGATCCGGCCCGCAGGATCACGCTGGTCTCGCTGGTGCCGACGATGCTGGCGCGGCTCCTCGAGGCCGGCCTCGCGCGGCCGCCGGCGCTGCGCTGGGCGCTGCTCGGCGGGGGGCCGATCGCCCCGGGGCTCCTGTTGCGCGCGCGGGACGCCGGCGTCCCCGTGGCCCCCACGTACGGGATGACCGAGGCCTGCTCGCAGATCGCCACCCACGGCTGGCCGCTCCCCGGGGTCTTGGTGCTGACGTCCGGCGGTGAAATTCTCGTCCGCGGCCCGATCGTGGCTGCCGGCGCGATCGCCGAGGACGGCTGGCTCCACACGGGTGACCTGGGTCGGTTCGATGCGCGCTCGCGGCTCGAGGTGATTGGCCGGGAGGCCGACACGATCGTCAGCGGCGGGGAGAACGTGGCCCCGGCCGAGGTCGAGGCCGTACTGCTCGAGCACCCCGACGTCGCCGACGTCGCCGTCCACGGGCGGTCGGATCCCGAGTGGGGCGAAGCGGTGGTCGCGAGGGTGGTGTTGCGCGACGGAGCGGTGGTCGGGTCCGACCAGCTGCGCGAGTTCTGCGCCCGCCGCATCGCCCGCTACAAGGTGCCCAAGGAGGTCGAGTTCGCGGTCGCGCTGCCGCGGACGGCGTCGGGGAAGTTGTTGCGACGCGAGCTGCGGTGAGGGGAACCGCACGCGACGGCCCGTGCCGCCATGACCGTATGATCGAAGCGTGGCGGTTGGCGGACCCGACGAACAACGTGCCGAGATGCTCGAGCGGTGGGAGGAGTCGGCGTCGAGGTGGGGCCGGCAGGCCGATCGGATTCGGGAGATGGGAATGCCGGTGTCCCAGTGGATGATCGAGCAGCTCGAGTTGCAGCCGGGGCAGACCGTGCTCGAGCTCGCCGCGGGCCCGGGCGACACGGGCTTCCTGGCCGCGGAGCTGATCCGGCCCGGCGGCACGCTGATCTCGAGCGACGGGACGGTGGCGATGCTGGGCGTCGCCCGCGAGCGGGCACGGGCGTTCGGCATCGACAACGTCGAGTTCAGGCGGCTCGAGATCGAGTGGATCGACCTGGAGACAGCCAGCGTCGACGCGATCCTCTGCCGATGGGGGTTCATGTTCGCGTTCGATCGCGGAGCCGCGTTCAGCGAGGCGCGGCGGGTGCTGCGACCGCTCGGCCGGATGACGCTGGCGGCGTGGGATGAGCCGCAGCGCAACCCATGGGCGACGATTCCGGGACGGGCGCTGGTCGAGCTCGGATTCATCGAGCCCCCGGATCCCGAGGCGCCCGGCATGTTCGTGCTGGGGCGGCCGGGGCTGCTGCAGGAGCTACTCGAAGGGGCGGGCTTCATCGAGCCGACGATCGACGCGATCGAGATCAACCGCGAGTACCCGAGCCTGGACGCCTACATGTCGGACACGCTCGAGCTGTCGAGCCAGTTCGCCGAGGCATACGGCGCGCTGTCGGACGGCGATCAGGCCGCGGTCCGCGAGCGGATCGAGTCGCTGGCCGAGCCGTTCACGGGGGATGAGGGCACGATCCGGTTGCCGGGGCGGACGCTGGTGGCGGTGGCGGGGGCCTAGACCGCTACGGCAGGCCGCGAGCGGCGAGGGCCCACAATTCGCCTCCGTTCGCCGCAGTGTTTGCACCAATGACCCCTTATAGGAGTACAACGGTGCAAAGGCATCCGGCCGGAAATCGCAACCGGCAGGTGACACAGATCACCAGACGGCGAACATTGGCGATTTCCCTCCGACAGGTGGAGGGAAATCGCGATCGTTCAGGGCCGCACGACCGAGGGAGGCGGGGACTGCGAGTTGTTACTTCCGCGCAACGCGGAAGCGCTGTGTAACAACGACTACTGGTGTCGTCTTTTTTGTCACCTTCCGACGACACCAGGGTGCCACCATCCCTCGTCGGCGTCGTCACCCGCCACCGTTCTCCTGCCCACTGCACCCGATCCTGCGTCCCGGGTGTCGGCTTGCAGCGGTTGCGCGGGTCGCCTCTGCGGGGACACTGCGCCCATGCTTCTGCGGAGATGCCAATTCTTCATCATTCCTACTGCCCTGATGCTGCTCGCGCCTGCGTTGGCCAGGGGGGACTTCCCACACACCGTTACCCCGGGTGAGTCGCTCACCTCGGTGGCCGCCGCCGATGGTCTCACCGTCGACCAGCTGGCGGCCGCGAATGGGCTGTCTCCGAACGCCGAGCTGATCACCGGGTCCACATTGATGATCCCGCCCCAGGGCGGGGGAGGGACCTCGAGCGGCAGCGATGAGAGCGGGGGTGGCGGATCCTCGGGTGGCGCCCCGGCTGGCTCCTACGTCATCCAGCCCGGCGACACGCTGTGGGCGATTGCTGAGCGCGACGGGACGACCGTCCGGGAGTTGGCCGCGGAGAACGGCCTTAACCCGAACGGAATCCTCCTTTCGGGGACGGTGCTGCAATTCGGCGGCGGCTCGCGAGGCTCCGGCGGGGGATCGTCTAACGCCTCGACCTCCCAGCCGGTGGGCTCGGCGGCTGAAGGGTCGACCGCCGGCCCGCCGTATCCGACGCCCGCGCGCGTGCCCCCCTCGCAGGTCGGGCAGATCGCCGCCGACAACGGGGTTCCGTCTTCGCTGGCCGAGGCAATCGCTGACCAGGAGAGCGGCTTCAACAACGACGTCGTGTCGCCCGCCAACGCCATCGGAGAGATGCAGATCCTGCCCGGGACGTGGAACTGGATCGGGCAGACGCTGGCCGGGCCGATCCCGCTGGACCCGCACTCGGCCACCGACAACGTTCGCGCCGGCGTCCTGCTGCTGCATTCGCTGCTGAACTCGACGGGCGGCAATGTGGGGCTGACGGCGGCCGGCTACTACCAGGGCCTGCCCTCTGTGCGGGCGCGCGGTCTGTACTCGGATACGCAGCAGTACGTAGCCAACGTGCAGGCGCTACAGCACCGCTTCGGCGGACCCTGACGGGCCAGAATCCGAGCCGGGGCTCAGATAGCTAGGCTCCGGATTATGTTCTACGACGACGACGCCGACCTCAAACTCCTCGACGGTAAGACCGTCGCCATCATCGGCTATGGCTCCCAGGGCCACGCCCACGCTCTGAACCTCAAGGACTCCGGCGTATCGGTCGTAGTGGGGTTGCGTGCCTCCTCGCCGAGTGTCGAGAAGGCGAAGGCCCACGGGCTGGAGCTGCTCGACCCGGCCGACGCCGCCAGCCGCGGCGACATCGTGATGATGCTCGTCCCCGACGAGCTGCACCGCCAGGTCTGGGAGAGCGGCGTCAAGGACGGGATCGCCTCGGGCAACACGCTGATGTTCGGTCACGGGTTTTCGATCCACTACGGAGAGATCGCGCCGCCGCCCGACGTCGACGTGACGCTGGTGGCGCCGAAGGGGCCCGGCCACCTCGTGCGACGCCAGTACGTCGAGGGGTCGGGCGTCCCGTGTCTGGTCGGGGTGGGTCAGGACGCCACCGGCCAGGCGCTCCAGATCGCGCTCGCCTACGCCAAGGCGATCGGGGGGACCCGCGGGGGCGTGATCGAGACCACGTTCAAAGACGAGACCGAGACCGACCTGTTCGGCGAGCAGGCGGTGTTGTGCGGCGGCGTCACCGAGCTCGTCCGCGCGGGCTACGAGACCCTGGTCGACGCGGGTTACGACCCGCGCCTGGCCTATTTCGAGTGCCTCCACGAGCTCAAGCTGATCGTCGATCTGATCTACGAGAAGGGGATCTCGGGGATGCGCTACTCGATCTCGAACACCGCCGAGTACGGCGACATGACGCGCGGAAACCGCGTGATCAGCGAGGACACCCGCCAGGCCATGAAGCAGATCCTGGCCGACATCCAGGCCGGCGAGTTCGCCCGCGAGTGGATCGCCGAGAACCGCGCCGGTCAGGAGAACTTCAAGCGGATGCGCGAGGAGCAGGCCGGGCACCAGGTCGAGGTTGTGGGCAAGGAGCTCCGCGCCCAGATGGACTGGATCGACACCGAATTCCAGGAGTGACGGCGCCCGCGGTCGCGAACCGCGACTGCGCTAAGTTGGAATCACGAGGCGAATGCCCGAGACCGAGACACTGCTCAAGATCCCGGACGAGCTGAAGCCCGCCGATGGCCGGTTCGGTTCGGGGCCGTCGCGGGTTCGGCCCGCGCAGCTTGCCCAGCTCGTCGCCGAGGGCGCCGGGGTGATGGGAACCTCGCACCGCCAGAAGCCGGTGAAGCGGCTGGTGGCGCGGATCCGCTCGGGACTGCGAGAGCTGTTCGCGGTGCCCGAGGGCTACGAGGTGGCGCTCGGCAACGGCGGCACGACGGCGTTCTGGGACGCCGCCACGTGCTGCCTGGCCCGCGACCGCGCCCTGCACCTGTCATACGGCGAGTTCTCGTCGAAGTTCGCGGCGTGCACGCGCGGGGCGCCGTTCCTCGAGGATCCGATCATCCTGAAGGCCGAGCCGGGCGATGCGCCGGCGCCGACGTCGGATCCGCGCGCCGACGTGATCGCGTGGGCCCACAATGAGACCTCGACCGGGGTGATGGTGCCGGTCACGCGGCCGGCCGGTGCTGACGGCGCACTAGTGCTGATCGACGCGACCTCGGGCGCGGGCGGCCTCCCGGTCGACGTCGCTCACGCCGACGCCTACTATTTCGCGCCGCAGAAGGGGTTCGCCTCCGACGGGGGGTTGTGGCTCGCGCTGTTGAGCCCGGCGGCGATCGAGCGGATCGAGCAGATCGCGTCGACCCTGCCCGGCGGCCGCTGGATACCGGACTTTCTCTCGCTCACGATCGCCCTGGAGAACTCCGTCAAGGACCAGACGTACAACACGCCGGCGGTCGCGACGCTGTTCCTGCTGGCCGACCAGGTCGAGTGGATGCTCGCGGAGGGCGGCCTCGACGCGATGGTGGCTCGGACCACGGCCTCCGCGACTCACCTCTACGGCTGGGCCGAGAGCCACGAACGCGCTACGCCGTTCGTGTCCGACCCGGCCAAGCGGTCGCTCGTGGTCGGGACGATCGACTTCGACGACGAGGTCGATGCGGCCGCGCTCGCCGGGGCGCTGCGCACGAACGGGATCGTCGACGTCGAGCCGTACCGCAAGCTCGGCCGCAATCAGCTCCGGGTGGCGATGTTCCCCGCGATCGACCCGGCCGACGTCGAGGCGCTGACGGCCTGCATCGACTGGGTGCTCGAACGGCTGTGATGAGCGAGGCGCTGGCCATCTCCGAACCCACCACCGGCGACGGAGCGGCACGGCCGCGCGTGCTGGTGGCCGAGTCGATCGGGGCCTCCGGCATCAACCTGCTGCGCGCGCACTTCGACGTCGAGCTCGGGACCGACTGGAGCCGCGACGAGCTCTCGGCGCGGATCGGCGAGTTCGACGGAATCCTGATCCGGTCGGCGACCAAGCTCGACGCCGACCTTATAGGCCAGGCGCACCGCCTGCGCGCCGTCGGCCGGGCCGGTGTCGGCGTCGACAACGTCGACGTGCCGACAGCCACGAAGCGCGGGATCCTGGTCGCCAACGCTCCCCAGTCGAACACGATCACGGCCGCCGAGCACACGATGGCGCTGTTGCTCGCGCTGGCCCGCAACGTCCCGCAAGCCCACGCCTCGCTGATCAGCGGCAAGTGGGAGCGCTCGAAGTTCACCGGGATCGAGCTGAACGAGAAGACGCTCGGGATCCTCGGGCTTGGCCGCATCGGCCAACTGGTCGCCGCGCGCGCGAAGGCGTTCGGGATGCGCTTGGTCGCGTATGACCCGTATGTCGGGGCGGATCGATATCGCGAGCTCGGCGTCGAGAAGGCCAACTCGCCCGACGACGTGTACCGCGTCGCCGACTTCATCACGCTGCACCTCCCGAAGACGCCGGAGACCGAAGACATGCTCGATTCCGCCGCGCTGGCGAAGTGCAAGGACGGCGTGCGCGTGTTGAACGTGGCCCGCGGTTCGCTGGTGGTCGACGAGGACCTCGAGGCGGCGCTCGACTCGGGCAAGGTCGGCGGCGCCGCGCTCGACGTGTTCCGGACCGAGCCGGTCACCGAGCATCCGCTGTTCGGGTATCCGAACGTGATTGTCACGCCACACCTCGGAGCGTCGACCACCGAAGCGACGGACCGGGCCGGATATCAAGCCGCCGAGCAGGTGGTGGCGGCGCTCACCGGCGGTGTGGTCACCAGCGCGGTGAACGTTCCCGTCATGGCGGCCGAGGACTGGGAGGCCCTGGGGCCGTTTGTCCCTCTCTGCCGGGCGCTGGGACGGATCGCGATCGAGCTCGCGTGCGGTTCGTCGGTGGATCGCATCAAGACCGAGTTCCTGGGCCGGATCGCCGATCGCGACACCCGGCTGCTGTCGATCGAGGCGCTGCTGGGCGCGCTGCGCGGCCACACCGAGGAGGAGGTCAACGAGGTCAACGCGCCGGCCATGGCCGAGGAGCGGGGGATCGCCCTGAGCGAGACCAAACGCACCGACGCGCGCGACTACGCCGACCTCGTCCGCGTCACGATCACCTGTGGCGACGACAGCGTCCGGGTCGCCGGGACGTTGATCGGCCGCCGTCTGCGGCCGCATCTCCTCGAGGCCTGGGGATCGCGTTTCGACGTGCAGCTCGAGGAGCAGCTCACGCTGTTTCGCTACCACGACGTGCCCGGAATGATCGGGCGCGCGGGCACGGTGTTCGGCAAGCACGGGATCAACATCGTGTCCGCCGCCGTGGGACGGCAGCTCTCCGAAGAGGAAGGCAGTCGCGGCCGCCTGGCCGCGATGGCGATCACCACCGACAGCGCCGTTCCGGCGGCGGTGATCGACGAGATCGTCGGGACCCAGGGGTTCGAGGCGGGAAGAACCGTCACGCTTTAGAGCGTCCGCGTGATAGACATAGCGGTCGATGGAGGGCGCGGTCAGCACCGGGCGGTATTGGGGCGCCCGCGTGCGGGCGCTGTCGGTCAACACGATGTGCGAGGCGTTCCAGCTCACGGCGGCCGACCGCCAGGAACAGGTCGCGCTGCGGACGATCGGCGGTGGCGTGTCGATCACGTTCGGCGAGTACGCGCAACGGGTCAGACGGCTCGCGGGCGGGCTGTACGCGCTCGGCGTTCGCGCCGGTGACACGATCGGTTTTCTGCTCGCCAACCGGCCCGAGTTTCACCTCCTCGATACGGCGGCACTGCACCTTGGGGCGGTGCCGTTCTCGCTTTACAACACGTCCTCGGCGGAGCAGATCGAGTACCTGATCACGGACGCCGGTAACCGGACGATGGTGGTGCAAGACGCGTTCTACGAGCGGGCGCGGGCGGCCATGCAGCGAACGGGAACCGTCGAGCACGTGATCCTGCTCGACGGCGCCGACGATGACACGATCTCGCTCGGCGAGCTCGAGGCAGCTGACCCGGGGGCGTCGTTCGACTTCGAGGCCAGCTGGCGGGCGGTGGCGCCCGATGACCTACTGACGCTGATCTACACCTCGGGCACCACCGGGCCGCCCAAGGGCGTGCAGCTCACGCACGCCAACGAGCTGGCCGAATGCCGCGGCATCGAGGCCGTGGCGAAGCCGCTGATGGGAGGCTCGATCGTGTCGTTCCTGCCCCACGCGCACATCGCCGACCGCGGCCTGAGCCACTACGCGCAGATGGTGTGGGGGAACACGATCACCTGTTGCCCCGAGGTGACGCAGGTGTTCGCCCACGTGGCCGACTGCCATCCGACCTTCTTCGGCGCCGTGCCGCGGGTGTGGGAGAAGCTGAAGGCGGCGCTCGAGGCAGGGATCGCTGCCGAGCCCGACGAGGCGCGCCGCCAGGCCACGCTGCGGGCGGTCGAGCTGGGGGTGAGGAAGGTGCGTCTGGAGCAGGCGGGGGAGGTGGTCCCCGATGAACTGCGCGACGCGTACGGGCGCGCGGAGGCCGCGGTGTTCTCGAAGATCCGGGCCAAGCTGGGTCTCGACCGGGCGGAGTGGTACATGATCGGGGCGGCACCCACACCGCTCGAGGTGCTCGAGTTCTTCGCCGCGATCGGGATCCCGATCTGTGAGGTGTGGGGGATGTCCGAGCTGACCTCGATCGCGACGATGGTCCCCCCGGACAACGTCAGGTTGGGGACGGTCGGCCCCGCCATGCCCGGCGTCGAGGTCGGCCTGGCCGAGGACCGCGAGATCCTGGTCAGGGGGGAGACCGTGATGGCCGGTTATCGCAACCAGCCGGGCAAGACGGCGGAGACGATCGACGCCGATGGTTGGCTGCAGACGGGCGACATCGGCGAGTTCGACGACGCCGGCTTCCTCAAGATCATCGACCGCAAGAAGGAGCTGATCATCAACGCCGCCGGTAAGAACATGTCGCCGGCCAACATCGAGCAGCAGCTCAAGCAGGGCAGTCCGCTGATCGGTCAGGCGATCGCGATCGGCGATCGTCGGCCCTTCAACGTCGCGCTGATCGTGCTCGACCCCGATGCCTCGGCGGCCTTCGCGCAGCGGAACGGGCTCGCCGACGCGGGTCCAGCGTCGATGTCCGCCGAATCGTCCGTGCGCGCCGAGGTCGGCGCCGGCGTCGAGCGGGCCAACGCCCACCTGAGCCGGATCGAACAGATCAAGCGGTTCACGATCCTGCCGTGTGATTGGCCACCGGCCGGCGATGAGTTGACGCCGACGATGAAGCTCAAGCGCCGGCCGATCGAGGCGAAATACGCCGCCGAGATCGTGGCGCTGTACGAGGGAGGTAGCTGATGAGGGTGAGTGCCAGGCTGGCGCGAGCGCTCGCGCTGGCGGCGGTCGGGCTGGCGGCGGCGGGCTCGGCTGCGGCCCGGGCCGCGTCGGTGTACGTGACCCTCGCGGGCTCTTCGCCCGGGGTGGTGTACTCGTTGCCGATCGGTTCGGGTGGTTCGGTTCCCACGACAACGCCGTCATTGTCGACGTACACGAATGCTCCTGAGTCCGGCAGCGTCGCACCGGCGCCGGATGGACGTCAGGTGTACGTCGGCGCCGGGGACGACCTGATCGACCAATTCGGGGTCGGCGCCGGCGGCGCGCTGAACCGCTCACCCCGCCGTCGGTCGGCACCGGTCGCGATCTCTCGTCGATCGTCGTGGCGCCGAACGGGAAGAGCGCGTACGCGGCGGCGGTCAACCCTTCGGCCACCACGCCGTGCTGCGTCGTCGATCAGTTCACGGTTCAGTCGAACGGCGCGCTCAAGGCGATGTCACCCGCCAGCGTCACGGCGGCCGGCTCCGACGACCTCGTGATGACGCCCGACGGACGGCATCTGTACGTGTCGAACTTCGGTGACCCGGGACTGATCGACCAGTACAACGTGGCGGCTAACGGGAGGTTGTCGGCGATAAATCCGCCCACGGTCAGCACGGGGCTGTATCCCCTCGGGATGGCAGTGACGCCCGACGGCCACAGCCTGTACGTGGGGCTCGACTCGGGCGGCGGGCTGGTCGAGCAGTTCAACATCGCCGCCGGCGGAGCGCTGAGCGCCAAGACGCCGGCGACGGTCTCGTTGGCCACCAACGGTGCGGTGCCGGATTCGATCGCCGTGTCGCCGAACGGCAAGAACCTGTACGTCGGCGACGATTATGCGGGCACCGGGGTCGAGCAGTTCACGATCGGCAGCGGCGGCGAGGTGACCGCGATGACCCAGCCCTATGTCGGGACGAGCGACGTGTCGCGTGTGGTCGTCAGCCCGGACGCTAAGAGCCTGTACGCGACGGAGGATCTCAGCGGCACCGTGCGCTATTCGGTCGGCGCCGGCGGCGCGCTGACGCTCACCAGCGACCTGGCCCCCACCGGCCAGTACGCCGGCGGGATCGCGATCTCGCCCGACCAAGGTCCGACGGCCAAATTCGTCGACAGCCCGGCCGCGCCGGGCCACGCCACCGTCTTCTTCGGCGCCGCCTCGCACGACCCCGACGGCAAGATCGCGCGTTACACGTGGACGTTCGGCGACGGCAAGTCGACCGCCACCACGAGCCCGACCGTGCACCACGTCTATGCCCGCGCGGGTCACTATGTCGTCACTTTGACCGTAACCGACAACGACGGAGCGTCGACCCAGCAGGTGTTCACTGGACACCAGGTACTACTCGACGGCGGTCCGGCGGCACGGATGAAGCGCACGGTAGTGATCGTGGCGCCACCGAAGCTGACCGCCCTGAAGATCGAGCCGGATCGGTTCAAGGTCGGTTCCGCCGGCCATGGGGGCGCGACCGTGACATACCGTGTCACCGGCAGCGGACGGGTGGCGCTGACCATCGCGCAGCACACGGGTGCCGAGCCGGTGCCGGGCAAGCCCGGCCTTGACCGGTTCCACTTCTCGGGCCGGTGGGGCGGCAAGGCCCTGCCGGCCGGCCATTACCACCTGAAGCTGGTGCCGTCCGCCGGAATCGTCACCGGTCAGGCGCGAGCCGCGACGTTCACGATCGTTCGCTGAGCCGGCGGCGCTGGCGCAGGGAGATCGCGGTCAGCCATCCGAAGCCGATCGTGATCGCGGCGCGCTGGAACGCACCACCGTAAGCGACCAGGCGGGGATGCTGCCCGAAGCCGACGGAGAAGAGGACGAAGTTGACCACCATCAGCGCCGCCGAGCCGGCGGAGTAGGCGGCCCAGCGACGATCGCCGGCGCGGTCCAGTGAACGGGCGCACGCGAGGCCGGCCGCCGGGATCCCGAAGAAGATCGGGACCGCCGAGAAGTTGTGCAACGAGCCGGTCGTGGTGGGGCGGTCCGGTTGGTCCAGGGTCCCAGGGGGGTAACCGCTGATGGGGTCGGTGGCGAACACCCCGGAGCTGATCAGCCCGGCGCCGATGGCGCCCACGGCCACCGGGCTCACGGGGGAATCCCCGAGCTGAGCGGACGCGAGCCGATGGCCGAACGCGCCGGCGAGGTACAGCGAGCCCGCCACGATGAAGTTGGCTCGCTGGACGCAGCCCCCGGGACCGAGCGCGAGCGCGCTGGCGGGATGCCGGCGGGCCGAGTAGCCGGGGCGCAGCGCCCCCGCGATCGTGTAGGTGGCGATGAACACCGGTGCCGCCGCGGCGCCGGCGCCGAGGAGACGGCGGGCCGTCTTGGCGCGGTCATGCCCCGACATCAGTCCGTCGCCGCCCATTCGGTACTGCGGTCCCACAACTCGCGGGCGAGCTCGGGCGTGGCGGCGGGGTTCGCTTCCTTGGGCCGCTCGCTGTCGTAGTAGAGGCCAGTCTCCTCGGCGAGCTCGGGAGCGGTGGCGCAGTAGATCGAGGTCCGCGCTCCTTCGGCCGCCGGGAGCATGTTACGCGTGAGCAGCGGGCGCACCGGCCACGGGACACGGCGCCAGATGTCGGTGGCCACCGACCCTGGGTGCAGTGCGTAGGTGGTGACGCGGTCGTCGTGGAGTCGGCGCGCGAGTTCCTGGGCGTGGAGCACGTTGGCGAGCTTGGAGACGCAGTACTCGCGCATCCCGGTGATCGTCCTGGTAGGCCGCCGGACGGCCTCGAAGTCGATGCCCTTGGCGTTGTAGTGGCCGATGCTCGAGACGATCACGATCCGGGCCGGAGCGCTCGCGCGCACCCGGTCGAGGAGCAGCGCGGTGAGCAAGAAATGACCCACGTGGTTGGTCCCGAACATCACCTCGAAGCCGCTCTTGGTCGTGCCCCGACTGCCGGCCACGCCGGCGTTGTTGACCAGCACGTGGAGCGGCTCGCCTTGGTCCAGGAAGGCGGTGGCGCAGGCGCGGACCGAGGCGAGGTCGCCGAGATCGAGGGGTAGGAAGGTCACGTCGGGGTTGCCAGTCTGCGCGACGCTGGCCTGGATCACGGGGGCCGTCTTGGCCTCCGAGCGGCAGGCCAAGACCACCTTGGCGCCCCGGCCGGCGAGCGCGCGGGCGGTCTCGGCGCCGATGCCCGAGTTCGCGCCGGTGATCAGAGCTGTCCTACCTTCGAGCTCGGCCACGACCGCAGGATACGGCTCGGGATTGGCGCATCACGGTGCGCTTGCTAGGCTAAGGCCCGCATGGCGCTCGCGCTCGACCTTCGACTTCTTCTCCTCCCCCTTCGGGGGGAATAGCGCGCCGGCGGCCGCATGTAGCCGCGAAACCAGCACCGAGAAGAAGCCAAGTTCGAGAAACAGAAGGAGTGACATGTGATGAAGCCTGACGATCCCAAACGAGTATTGATCTTCGACACCACGCTGCGCGATGGCGAGCAGTCACCGGGGATCTCGCTGAACAGCCAGGAGAAGCTCGAGATCGCGCAGCAGCTGGCGCGGCTGGGCGTGGACGTGATCGAGGCCGGGTTCCCGATCACCTCGCCGGGCGATTTCGAGGCCGTCCAGGAGATCGCCCGCAAGGTCGAGGGTCCGGTGATCGCCGGCTTGGCGCGGACTCACTCGGCCGACATCGACGCGGCGTGGAACGCGGTCAAGGATGCCCCCCGGCCCCGCATCCACACGTTCATCTCGACCTCGGACATCCACATCCGCCATCAGCTGCAGACCACGCGCGAGGACGTCAAGGGTCAGGCGCGGGCCGCGGTGGCGCACGCCAAGGAGTACCTCGAGGACGTCGAGTTCTCGCCCATGGACGCCACCCGCGCCGACATCGAGTACACCGCGGAGGTGTGTCAGATCGCGATCGACGAGGGCGCCACCACGATCAACATTCCCGACACCGTCGGGTACACGATGCCGCACGAGTACACGGCGTATCTGACGCGGCTGTACGAGCTCGTGCCCGACCTGCGCGATGTGGTGCTGTCGGTTCACTGCCACGACGACCTGGGGTTGGCGGTGGCCAACTCGTTCGCGGGGCTGCTGGCCGGCGCGCGGCAGGTCGAGTGCGCGATCAACGGGATCGGGGAGCGGGCCGGCAACGCGTCGCTCGAGGAGATCGTGATGCTGCTCCATACCCGCCAGGCTGACGTCGGGCTCCACACCGGCGCGGTGACCCAGGAGCTGGCTCGCAGCTCGCGGATGGTCTCGCGCCTGACCGGCTATCCGGTGCAGCCGAACAAGGCGGTGGTCGGCCGCAACGCGTTCGCGCACGAGTCGGGCATCCACCAGGACGGGGTGCTCAAGGAGCGCACCACGTACGAGATCATGGACGCGACCACGGTCGGTCTGGATGCCAACTCGATCGTGCTCGGCAAGCACTCGGGCCGCCATGCGCTCAAGCAGGCGCTGTCCGAGCTCGGCTTCGAGCTGTCGGGCCAGAACCTCAACACCGCGTTCAAGCGCTTCAAGGAGATCGCCGACAAGAAGAAGCAGGTCACCGCGATGGACCTCGAGGCGCTGGTCACCGACGAGCTGCGCGAGCAGATCACGGCCTACCAACTCGAGTGGTTTGACGTCGAAGCGTCCTCCCGGCGACCGCCGCACGCCACGGTGGGGATCCGGACGCCCGAGGGCGACGAGGTCACCGGTTCGTTCACCGGCGATGGTCCGGTCGACGCGATCTTCCACGCCATCAACGCCGCCACCGGCGTCGACGCGCGCCTGCGCGAGTTCCGCGTCGACGCGGTCACCGGTGGCCAGGACGCGCTGGGCGAAACGTCGGTGGTGCTCGAGGTGGCCGGGGTGACGGGTTCCGGCCAGGGCGTCTCGACCGACATCCTCGAGGCCGGCGGGCGGGCCTACGTGCGGGCGCTGTCGAACGCGGTGCGCCGGCGCGACGCGATCGAAGCCGAGGTGGTCGCTCCCGAGCCGGTGGCGGCGCCTTAGCCTTCGGCGTCGAGGGCGAGCCCTTGCCGGTAGCCGGCGGCGAGCACCCGCTCCCGCCGGCCCCGGTTCATCAGGTCGGACCCCATCTCGGTCGCGGACTCGGCGCTCGGCGCCACCGTCTCGACCAGGGCCCCCCGCCGGCGAAGCGCGAGCGCCTCGACCGACACGGCCGAGCGGGAGATCGTGCGGATCACGGTGGTGGCGCGGTCGGCGCCGGGGAGCGAGCCGGTCGGGTTCAGACATAGCACCTGCGTATCGCGGCCCGCCGGCGCGGCGTCGAGGTTGGTCGGGCTCCAGGCGCCACCGTCGACGTATTCGCGCCCGCCAATGCGCACCGGGGCGAAGATCCACGGGACGCTGCACGACGCCCGCACCGCCTCCTCGACGGTGGCCCGAGGCGCCCGCGGGCTCCCGAACACGACCCGCCGGCCGCTGGCCCGGTCGAGCGCCGCCACGCGCAGGCGGCCGTCGAACGTCACCCCGGAGTCGCGGATCCGCTCGCCCAGCGCGTCGAGCGATTCGCGGGCCCGGGGCATCAGCGCCAGCACCCCGGCCCGCATCAGCGCCGCGCCGGGCGCCCCGAGGCTGAGCGCCGCCGGCGCCAACGGGACGCCCGCCGCCATCGCCCACGCGCCCGCCCGCCGGGCCACGGCTCCCCCGACCGCGGACAGACCGCCGGCGGCCTGGGGCGCCGCCGGGTCGGGTGGGCCGTCCCCGGGACCGGGCAGGCCGTTCCCGTTCTCGCCGGGATCGGGGGGTCGCTCGGGAGAGGTTCCGGCCGCCAGCCGGGTGGCGACGATCGAGCCCGCGGAGGTCCCGAGGAAGTACTCGCACTGCCGCAGATCGAACCCGGTGGCGTCTTCGAGCCCGGCCAGGAGGCCGTTCATCCACGCCTCACCGAGGACGCCGCCGGCGCCGAGCACGAGCACATCGGGACGAGTCACCATGCGGGCCAGGCTACAGGCGTGCCGACGAGGTGCCTTGCGTATAGTGGCCGACCGTGCCGGCAGTACGCGCGAGCGGCTTGGTCAAGCGCTTTGAGTCGACCTGCGCGGTCGACCAGGTCGACCTGACCATGGACGAGGGGGAGGTCCGTGGCCTGCTCGGGCCCAACGGCGCCGGCAAGACGACGCTGTTGCGGATGCTGTTCGGGCTGATCATGCCCGACGCGGGCTCGATCGAGCTGTTTGGGCGCCGGGTGGACGGGATGGACGCCGCGCCGCTGGATCGCGTGGGTGGGTTCGTCGAGGATCCGGCCTTCTATCCGTACCTGTCCGGGCGAGCCAACCTCGAGCTCCTGGCCGAGCTCGACCGGGGCCGGTCGGAGTCGAGGATCGATGCCGTGCTCGACCAGGTCGGCTTGGCCAAGCGGGCCGGGGACCGGGTCAGCGGGTACTCCACCGGGATGCGTCAGCGATTGGGGATCGCCGCTGCGCTGCTCCGGGAGCCCCGGCTGCTGATGCTCGACGAGCCGACGAGCGGACTCGACCCCGCCGGCGTGCGCGAGGTCGGCACGCTCGTGCGCCAGCTCTCGGCGGACGGCGTCGCGTTGCTCCTCTCGAGCCACCAGATCGGCGAGATCGAGGAGATCTGCGACACGTTTACGGTCCTCCGGACCGGGCGCGCCGTGTGGAGCGGGACCGCCGAGGAGCTGCGCGCCCAGGCGCCGGCGTCGGCTTACGCGATGGTAACCAGCGATGATCGCCGCGCCCTGGAGGTAGCCGAACGCGAGCGCGGCGTCCAGGCCCGCCCGGCGCCGGGCGGCGGTTTGGCGGTCACCGTGGCCGAAGGCCAGCTCGATCGCTACGTCCTCGCGCTCGCCGAGGCGGGGGTCGCCGTGCGCCGCCTCGAGCTGCGTCTGAGCCCGCTCGAGTCGATGTTCTTCGCGCTCACCACCGAGGGCGAGTTCGACGCCGAGGAGCATGCCGAGTTGATCGACCGGGCCTTCCTGCGCTCATGAGCGCGACCGGTGCGTTCGGCATGGGCGCGGCTGCGCCCGCGGCCACGCGTCGGGCCACGTCGGCGGTTCGACACGTCTACCGCGCCGAGTGCCGCAAGCTCGGCAGCCAGCTGGCCACGCGCGTGCTGGCGGTGACCTGTGTGCTGGCGCCGTTCGCGTTCGCCGGCATCCTCAAGGCCCAGAGCGGCTTGCCGGCCGACACTCTGTTCGGAGTGTGGACCCGCAGCTCGGGGTTCGCGCTCTCACTGGTGATCCTCTCGTTTGCCGGCGCGTGGGGGTTCCCGGTGATCGCCGGGGTCGTGGCAGGTGACATCTTCTCCTCCGAGGACCGCTACGGAACCTGGAAGACCGTGCTCACGCGGTCCTGCGCGAGGCGCGATCTGTTCGCCGGCAAGCTGCTCGCGGCGGCCACCTTCTCGGTCGGGCTCACTTCACTAGCCGCCGCGGCCAGCCTGGTCGCCGGGCTGGCGCTGATCGGCACGCAGTCGCTGGTGGGTCTCAGCGGAGCGTTGATTTCACCGGGCGCGTGCCTGGTCCTGGTGGTCTGCGCGTGGGTCGTGAGCCTGCTGCCGGTCCTCGCCTTCACCGCACTGGCGGTGCTGTTCTCGGTTGCCACGCGGAACGGGATCATCGGCGTGATGGGGCCGACGGTGATCAGCTTGCTAATGCAGCTGTTGGCGCTGATCGGTAACGGGGTCTGGGTTCATACGGTGCTGATCGGCGGGACGGTCAACGGCTGGCATGGCCTGTTCACCTCGGACCGTTTCTATGGGCCCCTGATCGTGACCAGTCTGGCCAGCGTGGCCTGGATCGCGGCATGCGTCGGCGCCTCGTGGCTGATGCTGCGCCGGCGTGACTTCGCCGGCTCGCCGCCGACGCGCAAGATCGGCTGGGTCCGGCCGGTGCGAGCCGTGCTCGTCACCGTTGCGCTGATCGCGCTGCTCGCGCTCGCGTGCAACTGGGGTCCGACCGGCGTCACGGCGGCGCGGATGAACGCCAGCATCACGCCCACGTTCAACAACCTGACCTTGCTGCAGCAACGCGAGCTCGGACGGACGGTTCCGGCGGGGGCCAAGCTTCAGATCCAGACCCTGTGCAGCCGGCGCTCCGGAACGAATCGGGGTCCCGGCGACGACTGGGCGTGCACGCTCGACGTGTTCATCCCCCAGCTCGGCGCTGTGCCCTACCAGCAAACGCCCGTCACCTACGACGTGAGCGTGCAGTCCGACGGCTGCTACAAGGCGGAGGCGCCTCCTTCCTTCGTGGGCCAGCAGGACATGCGTGCGGCGGGCGGCCGCTCCGTGGTCAACCCGCTGTTCACCATCTACGGCTGCTTCAACACGTTCTGAGGATCGGGGCGGTGCGCCGGTCGGCAGGTGGGGGGAAGCGCTGTGGAGGTGGCGACTGCGGTTCGAGGTGCTGGGGAAAGGGGAGGCGGGTCTCGCACTGAGCGGGCGGGCGCGTTGCACGACTCTTCCGGGGTTGTGTGGATCTGATAACCCGGAAATCGGCGCTCAGCGGGGTCCCGCGGCGAACATTGGCAAATTTCCGCCGGGGGGTGGCGGAGATTTGGCAAGGTTCGGAGGGTTCGCAGGGATCGGAGGGGGAATGGCGGGCGAGCGGCGATCCAGCGCCGGGACCGGACCGAAGTGGCCGGATTATTTGTCACTTTATGACAATTCCGTCGCTCCCGGGAGAGGTGACCGCGCTTTTCGGCTGGCCAGCTCCTCGTCCCCTGCCCTCCCCCAGATCCAACACTAAGTCTAAGCACCCTAAGCCGCCATTAAGCGGCGCGATCGACTCACCGAGCCCGCCGGGAGCGGGGCTCGGCCCTACAACGGCCCGATCTGCCAGCGGCCGTGGTCGTGGTCGTCCTCGAGCCAGCGTTTGGCGTCGCGCCGCCCCAGCTCGATCAGCCGTTCGGTGAACTCGCCGGCGAAAAACAGATAGCTCAGGAGCTCGCCGTGGTTGGCGCTGGCGGCGGCGTCGACGACGTGTCCGAGCGTCGTCAGGTTGGGCGCGCGCGCGAAGGCCAGCGGCGAGCCGAAGTGGCGGCGGTAGACCTCGTTGGCGAGGCGACCGATCTCGTCGGGGTCCGAGGGCGCGATCAGCATGTACGGAACGCGCACGCGGCCGGTGCGCGACTGGTGGGCGCGGATCTTGTCGGGCGAGTCGTCGGTGAGCATCCGGTTGATCGTGGCCAGTGTGTGAACGTCGTTGACCAGCGGATCGACGAGCACCGCCTGCAGCAGTTGGGTGGCGCCATCGAGCACATCGGGGCGGTGGCGGGGATCGAGCCGCTCGGAGTGGGGGACGAGCGCGTTGAGCGCGATCACGATCAGCCGGCGGGCGCCCAGCTCGAGCGCCGGCTTGATCGGCGTGTTCAGGCGCGTGCCGCCGTCGAAGTACCACCGTCGGATGTCTCTGGTGGTGATCGCGACGGCGGGGAACAGCAGCGGGATGGCCGACGACGCCCGGACGTGGGCCTCGGTCAACCGGCAGGGCACGTACTCGATCCCGCGGCGCTTGTCCGGCGGCGGGTTGGGGCCGCCATCGTGGAACACGACGCTGAGGTTGGACACACCCGAGGTCGCCACCACCGCGGCCGCGATCAGGTTGCCCTGCTCGACGTTGGCGTGAATCCGATCGAAATCGATCAGGTCGCTCAGCGTGGCAGCGAGCGGCGCCGGATCGAGCAGGCTCATCGCGCGGACTCCCGGCACGCCGAGCGCTTCGGCGACGTAGGACCACAGGCGCCGCGCCTCGAACGGCGACAGCACCGGCTCCAGCACCTGACCGTAATTGATCTGGCTCCACAGCCTGATCCCCTCGGCGAGCGCGTCCTCGGCGGATTTCTCGGCGTTGGACGCCAGGTACGCGGCATTGATCGCGCCCACGCTCGTGCCGACGATGATCTGCGGCCACTCGTCGTCGAGCAGCTCGGGCAGCAACGCCGACAGGGCCCCGACCTCATACGCCCCGCGGGCGCCACCGCCGGCCAGGACCAGCGCCACCGGGTCGTCGTATGGGGGCGAGGAGGCCACGGGGCGAGAGCCTATAGTCGACGCGTCGGCGGACTCGCCGGTTGTCGACTGCGTATGTGATAGCGTACGCTTGTATGTCGGTAGCGCGCGTGACGGGCAACGGTTCCGGGGACGCCATCGGCCATCGCGTACGCGCCCTGCGCGAGGCCATGGACCTGTCGCTCCGCGATCTCGCGGACCGCTCGGGGGTCAGCGCGCCAATGCTCTCGCAGGTCGAGCGCGGCGAGACGAGCCCGACGCTTCAGGTCGCGGCGCGGATCGCGGCCGGCCTGGAATTGCGCCTCTCCCAGCTCCTGCGCCTCGATGAGGAGGGGACCGTGACCATCGTCCGGTGCTCCGAGCGCCGCAAGGGGCCCGGTCGCGTGAAGGGCCACCGCTACGAGATCCTCACGCCGCCGCTGCCCGGCCAGCGGGCGGAGCTGTCGCGGCACGTGCTGTTGCCCGGTGCGGTGACCGGCGGCTCGGGAGATCCACCGATGCACGAGCCCGGCAGTCGCGAGACGGCGCTGGTGCTGGACGGATCGGTGGCGCTGATCTGCGACGGCGAACGTCACCGGCTCGATCGCGGCGACTGCGTCACCTTCGACGCCGATCTTCCGCACCACTTTGAAAACCCAGGACCCGAGGAGGCGGTCTTGCTCGCGGTAGTGAGCGCCGGCCTACGGAGGAGTTAGCGCTATGCCCAAGACCCTGCTAGACAAGATCTGGGATGCCCACGAGGTATCGCACAGCCTGATCTGGATCGACCTGCATCTCGTGCACGAGGTGACGAGCCCCCAGGCCTTCGACGGCCTCCGGCTCGCCGGCCGCCAGGTTCGGCGAACGGATCGCACGGTGGCCACCGTGGATCACAACGTGCCGACCGACGGCACCCACGTGGCGGCGAGAATCCGCGACGAGCTTTCCCGCGTCCAGGTCGAGACGCTCGAGCGCAACTGTGCCGAGTTCGGCGTCCCGCTGTACTCGCTCGGTTCGGACCGGCAGGGGATCGTGCACGTGATCGGCCCTGAGCTCGGCATCACCCAGCCGGGAATGACGATCGTGTGCGGCGACTCCCACACCGCGACGCACGGCGCGTTCGGCGCGCTGGCGTTCGGAATCGGCACCAGCGAGGTCGAGCACGTGCTGGCCACGCAGTGCCTGGTCCAGACCAAGCCCCGGTCGATGCGGATCAACTACGGGGGCGACCTCGGCTTCGGCGTCACCGCCAAGGACCTGATCCTGGCCACGATCGGCCAGATCGGCGTGGCCGGCGCGGTCGGCCACGCGGTCGAATACGCGGGTCCGGTGATCCGTTCGCTGTCGATGGAGGGCCGGATGACGATCTGCAACATGACGATCGAGGGCGGCGGGCGCGCCGGCATGGTGGCACCGGACGAGACCACGTTCGAGTGGGTCATCGGCCGACCCGGCGGACCGCCCGAAGTCCCCGACGAGTGGCGGGCATTTCACACCGACGAGGGCGCGACCTTCGATCGGGAGATCACGGTCGACGCGGACGCGATCAGCCCGATGGTCACCTGGGGCACGACCCCGGGGATGGTCGTGCCGGTGACCGACTCGGTCCCCGAGCCCCAGACCGACCAGGACGAACGGGCGCTCGAGTACATGGGTCTGCAACCGGGCGTCCCCATGCAGGAACTGAAGCTCGACCGCGTGTTCATCGGCTCGTGCACGAACTCCCGGATCGGGGACCTGCGGGCCGCGGCGGCCGTGGTCGATGGCCACAAGGTCGCCGGGAGCGTGTACGCGATGGTCGTGCCCGGATCGCAGCAGGTCAAGGCGCAGGCCGAGCGGGAGGGACTCGACGAGGTGTTCAGGCGGGCCGGGTTCGACTGGCGCGACGCCGGCTGTTCGATGTGCCTGGGCATGAACCCCGACGTCGCCGAGGCCGGCGAACGGGTTGCCTCGACCTCGAACCGGAACTTCGAGGGCCGCCAGGGTCGGGGCAGCCGCTCGCACCTCGTCTCACCGCAGATGGCGGCCGCGGCCGCAATCGAAGGACACTTCGTCGACATCCGGAGCTGGGAGGGCTCGCGTTCATGAAGGCCATCGAGACCATCACCGGTCGCGTCAGCGTGCTGAACCGCGACGACGTCGACACCGACCAGATCATCCCCAAGCAGTTCCTCAAGCGCGTGGCCCGCACCGGGTTCGGCGATTTCCTGTTCTTCGACTGGGCCAAGGAACCGGGGTGGCACCTGCCCGTCAATCCGATCCTCGTCGGAGGCGCCAACTTCGGCTGCGGCTCGAGTCGCGAGCACGCCGCGTGGGCGCTGGAGGACTACGGCTTCCAGGCCATCATCGCGCCGGGCTTCGCCGACATCTTCCGCTCCAACTGCACCAAGATCGGGTTGCTGCCCGTCCAGCTGACCGCCTCCGAGTGCGCCGCGATCGCCGAGGCGGGGGAGGCCCAGGTCGACCTCCACGCTCAGGAGGTGCGCTGGCCGGGCGGCACGGCGAGGTTCGAGATCGACTGGCAGATCAAGCACCGCCTGGTCAATGGCCTCGACGACATCGCGGCGACGCTGGCCGAGGACAGCGAAGCGATCGAGGCCTACGAACGCGACCGCGAGCGCAGCGGTCCGGTCACCACGGCGCTGTGATGGACGCCGCGACGAGCCGCGACTGGGACGCGGCAACCTACCACCGGGTCTCCGATCCGCAGTTCGCCTGGGCCCTCGAACAGCTGGAGCGACTGCCGTTGGCCGGCGACGAGGTGGTGCTCGACGCCGGCTGCGGATCGGGCCGGGTCACCGCGGAGCTGGTCGCGCGCGTGCCCCGGGGACGGGTCTATGGCGTCGACGCGGCGCCCTCGATGGCCGAGCACGCGCAAGCCGCGCTCGGGGACCGAGCCATGATCCTGTGCCAGGACCTGGTCGAGCTCCAGCTGCCCGAGCCGGTCGACGCGATCTTCTCCAACGCCACCTTCCACTGGATCGGCGATCACCCGGCGCTGTTCGGGGCGCTGCGGCGGGCGATGAACCCCGGCGGGCGGCTGGTCGCCCAGTGCGGGGGGAAGGGCAACATCCATGCCTTCCGGACGCTGGCCGACGAGGTGGCGCTCGAGCAGCCGTTCGCGCCGTATTTCGCGGATTGGAAAGGGCCGTGGAACTACGCCGACGCGCCGGAGACCGCGGAGCGGCTCGAGGCGGCCGGGTTCACCGAGATCAACACCTGGCTGGAGCCCAAGTCGGTCGCTCCGGCCGATGCCCGCGCGTTTGTTCACACCGTCTGCCTCGTCCGTCACCTGGACCTTCTGCCGGAGGCCGTGCGCGGGCCGTTCGTCGCGCGCGTGCTCGAGCGCGCCGGAAACCCGCTGGTGCTCGAGTACGTGCGGCTGAACATGACCGCGGTCGCGCGTTAGCGCGAGCGCGCCATGGCGGGACGGCTGACGCCGTGCTCGTAGGCGAAGATCACGGCCTGGACGCGATCGCGCAGGCCGAGCTTCATCAGGATCCGCTTGACGTGCGTCTTCACGGTTGACTCCTCGATCACGAGCTCGTCGGCGATCTCGGCGTTGGCGAGGCCGCGGGAGATCAGGCCGAGTACCTCCCGCTCGCGCGGGGTCAGCTCGCCGATCGGGCCCGCATCGGCGCCGGGCACGGGCTGACCCGCCATCCGGTCGATCACCCGCCGGGTGACCGACGGAGACAGCAGCGAATCGCCGGCGGCGATCGTATGGACGGCCGCGATCAGCTCCTCCGGACGGGTCCGCTTGAGCAGGAACCCGGACGCGCCGGCGCGTAGGCCGCCGAAGATGTAGTCGTCCTGCTCGAACGTGGTCAGGATCAGGATTCGCGCTCCCGGCGCCGCGCGGGTCAGCTCACGCGTGGCGTTGATCCCGTCGAGATCCGGCATCCGCACGTCCATCAGCACCACGTCGACGGCCAACGCCTGGGCGCGCCGCACCGCCTCGCGCCCGTTGGCGGCCTCGCCGACCACCTCGATGCCGGCGTCGCTCGACAGCACGGCGGCCAAGCCGGCGCGCATCAACGCATCGTCGTCGGCGATCAAGACCCGGGGCATCAGTCAGTCTCCGTACGGGATCCGCGCGTGGACGTTGAAGGTCCCGTCCGAGCGCTGCACGGTCAAACTGCTGCCGAGGAGCGCCGCTCGCTCACGCATGCCGATCAGCCCGTGACCTCCGCCCCCGTTTGTCCCGTTGTGGCCCACCCCGGGATTTGTCCCGTTGTGGCCCACCACGGGATTGGTGATCGTCATGTCGAGCTCGTCGGCCCCGAAATCGAGCACGACCTCAGCCGTGCCGGTCCCGTGGCGGGCGGCGTTGGTCAGCGCCTCCTGCGAGATTCGGTAGGCCGCCTGATCGGCGGAGCTGTGCAATTGCCGGAGCTGCCCCCGGCTGGTCAACGTGACGGCCAGCCCCGTGCTCGCGTGATCGCGGATCAGTCCGCTCAGAGCGGCCATGCCCGGCGGCGCCTCGACCCCGTCGCCGGCGCCGTGTCCCACCCGGAGATTGCGCACGATCTGGTCGATGTCCGCCACCGTCTGGCGGGCCACCTGCTCGATCGTCTCGAGCGCGGCCCGCGACTGACCCGGATCGCGCTCGTGCCACAGGCGCGCCGCGCCCGCCTGCACCGCAATCACGTTGATCGCGTGGCCGGCCGAGTCGTGCAGGTCACGCGCGATCCGCGCCCGTTCCTCGGCCGCGGCGAGGCGGCGGTCCCGCTCGGCGTCCTGGTCGGCCCGCGCCGCCCGGCGCTCGAGCTCTTCGATCTCGGCGCGGCGCAGGCGCGTGCGGTCACCGGCGAACCACGCCACCGCCCACACCAGCGCGCCGATTGCAAGCTCGGTGGCGGGCAGCGTGCCGTGGCCGATCGCGTAGGCCGCGAAGTGCACGCTGAACAGCGCTGTCACCGCGATCGTCGTCCGGACCGTCCAGGGATGGGCGTCGTCCTTGCTGGCCGCGAGCAGGTAGAGCGCGATCGTGCCGCCCAGCGGGGGGCCGCCCGGGTAGCTCAGCAGCTGGATCGTTGCGCTGAAGGCCATGGTGGTGACCAGGACGGCCATCGGGTGCCGGCGCCAGGCCAGCAGCGGCAGCGAGGCGCCGGCAGCGAGCACGACGGCGAGCGCATCGAGCCCCCGGGCCGGCGCGTCGGAGCGGCCGATCCCGCCGTGCGCGATCATCAGCACGGTGCCGGCCATCGCCGCTGCCGCGAGCGCGAGGTCGACCGAGAGGCCCGATGTTTGCCTGGCGACGGTCAGTCGTGGGGCGCTCCGAGCTGCTGGCACCGTCGTTCCAGCGTATCGATACCGCGATCGGGAATCGTCATCCCAGAGGGGGATGTTGGTTCGGGCGGATCGAGTGCAACGTCCCGAAAATCACTTGCGCTCTCGCGGCGCCTGGACGCTGCACTGCCAAGTTCCACCCGTGGGGGGACGACAGATCGTTGGCCGGCCGCCAACATCCCCGGCCATGCCCATATCAGTCGACAGCGCCTTTGCAGCCCTTGCCCGATTCGTCGTCCGCTTCCGCTGGGCGGTCGTGGCCTTTTGGCTACTGGTGGCGGTGATCACCAGCGCCGCGCTCCCGTCCTTGTCGACCGAGGTCAACGACAACAACAGCGCCTTCCTGCAGTCCAGCGCCCCCAGCACCAAGGCGGCCAACCTGGCCGCGCCGATCATCGGCGGTGGCGCGGCCGGCCGGGTCAGTGAGATCACGATCGTCGCGTCCAGCTCCCAGCAGCTGACTGCAGCCGACCTGGCCGCAGTCGGCCGCCTGGCCGAGCTGGCCAAGACCGTTGCAGGCGTGCAATCCGCCACCCCACTGGGGATCTCTTCCGATGGGCAGGCGGCAGAGATCCGCGTCCGGGTCTTGCTGAGCGCCAACGACATCTCCAAAGACAAGACGATCGTCGACTCGCTCCAGAGCACGTTCGCACAGGCCAACCCGCCTCCCGGCCTGCAGGTTCATCTCGCCGGCCAGGTGGCCACCGTGGTGGCCAACCAGGCGAGCTCGAACAAGTCCGGCAAGCAGGTCCAGACGTTCTCGCTCCTGTTCATCATCGTCCTGCTGCTGATCGTCTTTCGCTCCGTTCCGGCGGCGATCGTGACGTTGCTGCCGAGCGGCCTGGCCCTGCTGATCTCCTTCCGTCTGATCGGCGAGCTGGGCAAGCACGGGCTGCTGATCTCGTCGATCACGCAAGTGCTGCTGATCGTGCTGCTGCTCGGCGCCGGCACCGACTACGGACTGTTCCTCGTGTTCCGCGTCCGCGAGGAACTGCGGGAGGGACGCGAGCCACACGACGCGGTGAGGGGAGCGCTAATCCGCGTCGGCGAATCGATCAGCGCCTCCGCCGGGACGGTGATCATCGCCCTGTTGACGCTGCTGCTGGCGAGCTTCGGGCTCTACCACGATCTGGGCATACCGCTCGCCGTCGGGATCTTCGTAATGCTGCTGATCGGCCTGACGCTGCTCCCCGCGCTGCTCGCGATCCTGGGCCGCCGCGCGTTCTGGCCCTCCCGCACCGAGCCGGGAGTGTCGCAAGACCGCCTCTGGGGCCGGATCGCCGGTCGCCTCGTGCAGCGCCCGGCGCTGACTCTGGGCATCGGCGTGGTCCTGTTCCTCGCGCTGGCAGCGGGCGCGCTCGGCTACCACTCGGCGGGGTTCGGCGGCGCCACCAACGCGCCCGCCGGGTCCGACGCAGCGGCCGGTAACGCCGCCTTGGCCCAGCATTTCCCGCAGTCGAGCAGCAACCCCGCGAACCTGGTGCTGGCCTATCCGGAATCGGTCTATACGAGCCCCGGCCGGATTCGGATTGCGCAGGCATCACTGCGCGCGTCAGGCGAATTCAGCCAGCTGGCCGGACCGCTCAATCCCAACGGGACGACGCTCACGGCGGCCGAGTTCTCGCAGCTCCATGCGCAGTTGGGACCGCCACAACAACTCCCGGTGCGCGAACCTGCTGGCGTCAACGTGCCACGGGCGACCTACAACGCCTACCGCGCCTCGTCTCAGTTCGTGTCCGAGACAGGCCACACGATTCAGTTCGAGGCGACGCTGGTGGTGGGAACACAGGACTCGACCGCGGCGATGAACGCGACGCCGCAGATCCGAGCCGTCGTCGACACCGCGGCGAAACGGTCCGGCGCAGTCGCTAACGGCGTGGCCGGCGAGGCGGCCGCGGTCTACGACATCAACACGACCGCCAATCACGATCTGGCCGTGGTGATCCCGGTGGCGGTGATCGCGATCGCGCTCCTGCTGGCCCTCGTCCTGCGCAGCCTGGTGGCACCGGTGTATCTGATCGCGAGCGTCGTCCTCTCGTACCTCGCCGCGCTCGGACTCGCGACGATCGTGTTCATCGACCTTGGCGGCGACAGCGGAATCAGCTTCGTTCTGCCGTTCCTGATGTTCATCTTCCTGTTCGCGCTGGGGGAGGACTACAACATCCTCGTGATGACCCGGATCCGGGAGGAGGCGCGACGAATGCCCCTGCGCGAGGCGGTGGTCAAGGCGATCGAGCGCACCGGGCCAACCGTGACCTCGGCCGGGATCATTCTCGGCGGCACGTTCGCCGTGTTTGCCATCGTCGGCGGTGGCGGCTCGGAGGGGAGCCAGCTCCGGGCGATCGGGTTCGGGCTGGCCGCCGGGATCCTGATGGACACCTTCCTCGTACGGACGCTGCTCGTTCCCTCGACGGTGATCCTGCTCGGGCGCTGGAACTGGTGGCCGTCGTCGCTCAGCCGGAAGACCGAAACGGCGTCCGAGGACGACGCCGCTCGCGGCCTCGAGGCGTCGCCCGCGCCGGGCGGACCCTCCTGAAGCCTTTCCTGAGAAACCTGTAAGAGTCCGGCGGCGGGCGCAACTCTGCGTCGACTGCTGGGTTTGGCCAACCGGAGCCCCCGGGCAGGGGAAAGGAGGGATTTTGCGCCGCTCGCCAACCCTGCTGCTGATTGTCGTACTGCTTGTCTGTGGTGTCGGCTCAGTCCTCGCCGTGGCCGGGGGGGTGCGTGCCGCCGGGCGACGCGCCGTCGCGAAGACGCCGTCCGGCTCGCGCGCGTCGGCTTGCGCCCCGGCTCCGCCGGCGAGCGGCCGCTGGGCCACGGGGATCTCGCTTTCCGCCACGCCGGATCCGTCGACCGCCGGCGAGCCGGTGGTCCTGTCCGGCGCGCTGGTGGGCGTCCGTCCCGCGGTACAGAAATGTGGGGTGACCGTGAACCTGTGGGGGCGCGCGACGGCCAGTGGCCCGTTCTCGCTGGTCGCGGTCGGTTCGACGGTGGTCGGCGGGAGCTATCAATTCGCGCTCCCGGCCGGCCGGGTCCAGACCAACGCCTCCTTCTATGTCACGGCGCGCAACCTCACCAGTCCGCGCCTCACCCAGCTGGTCCGCGCGGTCGTGACGCTGACCAGCAACGTCCCGTTCGCGGTTGCCGGCGATCGCGAGACGCTCAGCGGCGAGGTGATCCCGAGCCACGCCGGGCAGACCGTGCAGCTACAGCGCAGCGTCGGCAGCACCTGGCAGACCGTGGCGCGCGCGACTCTGGACGGCACGTCGAGCTTCTCCGTGCCCCATCAGTTCAGCGCCGCCGGCACGGCGCAGTGGCGCGCCGTGCTGAACGCGACGCCGCGCAACATCCTCTCGCAGTCCTTGTCGGTGCCGATCACGATCGCCCCCGCGACCGGGATTCACAAGATCCGGCACGTCGTGATCATCATGCAGGAGAACCGCTCGTTCGACAGCTACTTCGGGACCTACCCGGGCGCCGATGCGATCCCGCCCAACGTGTGTTTGCCCGATCCGGTCAACGGCGGCTGCCAAGCTCCCTTCCACGACTCCTCGGATCTCAACTACGGCGGGCCCCACGGCGCCGTCAACGCGGCCGCCGACATCGACCGCGGCAAGATGGACGGGTTCGTGGCCCAGGCCGAAAACGGGATGAGCTGTGCCAGCGATGACCCCAACTGCAGCCCGTGCCAGGAGGGGCAGGCGAACACCAGCCAGGCGCCCAAGTGCGTTGACGTGTTGGGCTATCACGACGCTCGCGAGATCCCCAACTACTGGAAGTACGCCGAGAACTTCGTGCTCCAGGACCACATGTTCGAGCCCAACGCGTCGTGGAGCCTGCCGGCCCACCTGTACCAGGTCTCGGAGTGGTCGGCCCGTTGCTCGGACGCGACCAACCCATACTCGTGCACGAGCGCGCTAGAGAACCCGAATCCCGATTACAAGAGTGCGATCGGGAGCCCCTCGAACGCCACCGAGACGTACGCGTGGACTGACATCACCTGGTTGCTGCATCGCTACAACGTCAGCTGGGCCTATTACGTGTTCAAGGGAACCGAGCCGGACTGCGAGAACGACAGCTCGATGACCTGCGCCCCCGTCAAGCAAGGGCCGCAGACACCGGGGATCTGGAACCCTCTGCCCGACTTCACCGACGTCTGGCAGGACGGCCAGCTGAACAACATCCAGAGCCTGACGAACTTCTTCAGCGCCGCCAAGCGGGGGACCCTGCCGGCCGTCTCGTGGATCGACCCCAACGGGACCGTGTCGGAGCATCCGCCGGCCCTGGTCAGCACCGGCCAGACCTACGTCACCGGCCTGATCAACGCGATCATGCGCAGCCCCGACTGGGACAGCACGGCGATCTTCCTCTCCTGGGACGACTGGGGTGGGTTCTACGACCACGTGGTGCCGCCCGTGGTCGACCAACTCGGCTACGGCCTGCGCGTGCCGGGAATCGTGATCAGCCCGTACGCCAAGCGCGGGTTCATCGATCGCCAGACGCTCAGCCACGATGCCTACAACAAGTTCATCGAGGATGACTTCATGGACGGGCAACGTCTGAACCCGATCACCGACGGGCGCCCCGATCCGCGGCCCGACGTCAGAGAGAGCAACCCGATGCTGGGCGATCTGACGGCCGACTTCAACTTCAACCGGGCGCCGCGTCCGCCGTTGATCCTGCCGGTCCATCCGGCCCCGGGCCCGGCCTCGAATCCGCCCTAAGCCGCCGCCTAGGCGGTTCCCGAAGCCGGCTGAGGGGAGCCGGCGGGCGCCGGGACGGTGGCCGAGGCTCCGAGCGTACGTCCGCGCGCATCGAGTGCCTGCACGGCGACGTAGGCCTCGGGGGCGATCTGAACCTCGGTCTCGAACCCCTGCTTGGGCTCGGTCGTAATCGTCTGCAGTGAATTGGGGCTCGAGCCGCCCAGGATCCGCCAGTACGAGACCGTGGTGGCGCCATTCCAGCTCATGTAGATGGTGGTCAGCGAGCCGCTCGTGGAGGCGGTGACGGCCGGTGGCCGTTGGGGCGTGCCCTCCCACAGCTCGCGGTACGCACGGTAGGAGTCGTTGCCGTCGACGAAGCGACCGTCGAAGATCATCTGCCCCTTGGCATTGAACTCGCTGAAGTACGCCTGCTGGCCCCAGCCGACGAACTTGTCGCCGTTAGAGAGGCTTTGCACGCTGCCCTCGAAGGACGAGAGCAGCGGCGGGTCGTGGACGTATTGGCCGAGCAAGGTGGCCCGTTTGTCGGCGAAGTCGAGCCCCAGCGTGATCGCGCGCGACTGGTCGTGGACCTGGGGTGGCCCGGCGCCGTCGTCGAACAGGGTGACCACGGGGTCGCTCAGGCCCGGGGCGTCGACGTCGTGTTGGAAGGCGAAGCTCGTGCCGCTGCCCATCGCGAAGGTCGATTTCTTGCCTCCGAGTGTCCACAGCACATCGCCGTTGTCCTTGGCGATCTCGTACGCGGCCCACGTATTCCGGGCCGACACCAACAGCTTGTCGGGTCCGTCGGTCTCGACCGAGTTGAGGTGGAAGTAGTCGAACGGGTTGCCCGTGTTCTTGGGAAGCGCCTCGTAGCTGTCGGTCAGCGGCACGTGATCGAGGCTGTCCCACTGGAACAACACCAACCCGGTGGCAATATCGATCTCCTGCACGACGGAGTCGAGCACGATCTCGTTGGTCGACCCGTGAACCGAGGACGCATTCCAATAGACCGGATAGTAGGCGGTGATCAGAGCCGTGTTTTCGGGGGTGATCGTGAACTCGTGCAGGTCAGCGCTGAGGCCGTTGCCCGCCTTGACGAGGGCGATCGGAACGTAGGCGGAGTTTTCGATCACGTCTTCGCCGACCCCGACGCCGGCCCCGGTGTAGCCCTCCCACCAGGTCAGCACGGGTTTGCCGCGGTAGCGCTGGGCCTGAAAGTCGGCGGCGAAGTCGGGCGCCCGAACGGGCTGGAAGAACAGCAGTTCGCCGTCCGAGCTGAGGATCATGGGGCCGCTTTCGAGCGGACCGACCTGGGGGGCGAGAAAGATGTCGCCGGGCGCAGTGTCGGCCGACTCCCTGGTCAGCTCGACCGCCACCGGCGTCAGATCGGGACGCGACCGGAACTGCAGCACGTCTCCGGGCTGCCGCGGCGCGGGCGGTGTGGGATCGTCGGGGATCGGCCCGGCTGGCTTCGCGACCTCGAAATGGAACGTGCCGTGGTTCACGCCGAGGACGTTGAGGTGGGTCTTGACCGTTACCTCCTCGCCCGGGGTGAACGCCTCGTCGGGGAAGAAGCTCCCGCCGTGCCCGTCGGAATCCGCGTAGAACCGTCCGGCGTGCGTTCCGCTCCGCGAGCCGGTGACCAGGATCTGGCCGACCTGCTTGATCGGTAGCCCGCGGAATGTGATCTGCGTCTGCGGAGAGGCGACCTGCGCGCCCGGGATCGGGTAGACGTTGATCGGCGGGTCGGCACCGCCGGAGCCGCCGGAGCCGCCAGGGCTCCCGCCGCCGCAGCCGGCGATGAGCATGGCGGCGGGCAGCGCGATCAGCGACAGTGCGAGTCTCAGCACGCGGCGTCCATGCATCCTCAGATGCCCATTCACACGATCTTCATATCGTGGCCGGTGTCAGGTTTTCGTACGCTCGGCGCGCACGGCGTCACTGTCAGCCGAAGCGGATCAGCGCCTGATGGGCGACCGCGGCGTCGTGCCCATTGCTGACGCTGACCGTAGCGGCCAACTGGTTGCCCGGCGCGTGGACGAGCATCGAGAGGCCAGTGGACGTGAGGTTGAATACGTCCGTACCGTAATCCCCCGCCCCGACGAATTCACTCCCGGTGCGCGCGATCGTGGTGTTGCCGGCGGTGATCGTGGTAACCGTGTGGCAGGGGTGCGAGGCAGAACAGCCGACGTAGACGCCGCCGACCCCGCCCCGTGAGACAAACACGCTGCGATCGTAGATCTGCACCGTGCGGCCCTGCTTGACGCTGTATGCAGGGGCTTTGCCACTGACGTTGTAGGGAATCAAGTTCAGGTCCGTACTCGTGGTGGCGCCGTCAAGATTGCGCACGGTGGCGGAGGCACCGAGCTGGCCGCCGCGGGCGTGAGCGAGCATCGACTGCCCGGCCGAGGTCAGCGTGAAGAACACGTTCCCAGGCTTGCCGGCCTGGATCGCCTCGCTGCCGGTGCTCGAGATCACGGTCTTGCCTGCCGACAGCGTGGTCTTGACGTGGCACGTCTTGCTGGAGAAACAGCCCACGAACAGTCCGCCGCCGCCGCCGTGGATGAAGGCGCTGTGGCCAAAGATCGACATGCGGGTGGCGGTCGAACCCTCGGCCGAGGAGGTGGCAAGCACCTTCCCCGACGAGCTGAGCGCCTGGACCTCGAAATACGGCTGCTCGTTGTGAGCTCGAATCACGGTCTCGAACCCCGTCTTCGGCTCGACGCCGATCTGACTGAGGTGGTGCGGATCGGAGCCGGCGAGCACGCGCCAGGACGAGACGTCGGTAGCGCCGTTCCAGCTCGTATAAAGGCTGGTAACGCCGTCGGCGCCGCGGCTCAGCGCCAGCGCCGGCGTGGTCGGCGGCTGAGCGCTCCAGGGGAAGCGGTACGCGCGATAGGAGTCGGTACCGGCGATGAAGCGTCCGTCGAGGTCCTGCTGGCCCGACGACGTGTATTCGGAGAAGTGCGGGTCAGAGCCCCAGCCGAGGAACACGTCCCCACCCCGCAGGATCTGCATGCTGCCTTCGAAGATCGCGACGATCGGCGGCGTGTGGACGTACTGCTTGACGAGCGTCGCCGTGTTGTTGCCGGTGTTGACGGAGACCTCGATCCCGCGCGACTCGGAATGGACGACCGGAGGGCCGGCGCCGTCGTCGAACTCGGTCAGGTCACCGTTCGGCTGGACCTCGACGTCGTGCTGGAACGCGGTGCTCGCTCCGTTGCCCATCTTGAAGCTGCTGCGCTTGCTCCCGAGCGTCCACATCACGGCGCCGCTCTGATGGTTGATCTTGTAGCTGGCCCACGTGTTGCGCATCGAGACGATCAGGTTGCCGTCGGTGTCGATCGCGATCGAGTTCATGTGGTAGGGGTCGTAGACGTATCCGGACTGGCTCTTCAGGGTCGGGAAGAACGACTCGCTGACCGGAACGTGATCCAGCGCGTCCCACTCGAACAGCTCGAGGCCGGTCTTGATGTCGATCTCCTGCACGGTCGAGTTCATCAGCGGGCGTCTCTGGCCCTGCCATTTGACCGGCGACTCGACGATGATGTAGGCGTCGCCCGAGTTCGTGATCAGGAACTCGTGCAGGTCGACGCCCTGCAGGCCGTCGGCCGCGTTGACGACGTCGATCTCCTTGTACTGCTTGTTGAAGATGATCCCCTCGCCGCGGCCGCTGCCGTGGTTCGTGTAGCCCTGCCACCACGTCAGCACCGGCTGGTTGTGCAGGTGCTGGACGCGGAAGTCAGTCGCGAGCATGTTCTTGCCCAGCGGGTGGAACCAGATCAGGCTGCCGTTCGGCGCGAGCAGCTCGGGCCCGTTTGCGCCGGGGCCGATCTGCGGCGCGACGAAAATGTCGCCGTCCGACGCCGGCGCCCCGTGGTTGGAGATCGAGACCGCCGCCGGCAGGAGGTCGGGGCGGGAACGGTAGTGGGTGACCCCGTGGGCGCCGGCGGGAACGAAGTTGATCGTCTCCGGGCCGATGTTCCCGAACGGGGTATCGATCTCGAAGTGGAAGGTGCCGTTGCTGGCCCCGACGATGTTCAGGCCGGTCTTGACGGTCACGGTCTCGCCCGGTGCGAACTGCTTGTCGGGGAAGAAGCTCGCGCCCTGGCCGTCGGAGTCGTCTTTGAAGTGGCCGGTATGCGTGCCGGTTCTCGAGCCGACCACGGTGATGTTGCCGATCTGGTTAGGGGCGATGCCCCGGAACACGATCTGCTCTCCGGGAGCGGCGTACTGGGTGCCGGGGCTCGGGAACACGCTCACCGAGGGCGAGGCGCTCGCGCCTGGCGCCACCGTGAGCAGGATGGCGCCCGCCACGAGCATTGCGGACAGGCAACGCAGCATCGCGTTAAGTGAACAGAGAGCCCCCGTCGGAAGTTGCGCCGCGCGCGCGTTTTGTGGGGGGTCGGGTGCCGGTGCAGAGCGGTGCATGATTTGTTGCGGTGGGTGGCTCGGCGGGTGGTGGCGGTTGTCGTTCGCTGACAGTGCGGGATCGGGCGAGGATCCGACGACAACAACGGCGGACCGCGTTGCGCGCTTGCTCGCTCGTCGGCGCGGGCTCCACCGAGTTGGCGATCGTCGGCGCTGGTCGTTGGCCGACGTTCGGCAGGCTCCGCACCTCCCTGGACCCGTCGTGGGTCGCGCGAGCGATTCTGTCAGGAATTCCCCTGCGGCGACCCCACCCCGCACCGCGAGGCGCGAAAAGGTACGGTCCCGCGCCATGGCCAACCACGTCGTTCTCCTTCCCGGCGACGGCATCGGGCCAGAGATCACCCGGGCTGCCGTCGAGGTTCTTGGCGCCGTGACCGAGCTCGACTACGAGCAGCATCTGTTCGGCGGGGCCTCGATCGACGCGCACGGGACCGCGCTGACCGATGAGACGCTCGAGGCCTGCCGGCGGGCCGACGCGGTGCTGCTGGCCGCCGTCGGAGGACCGAAGTGGGACACCACCGACCCCACCAAGCCGCGGCCCGAGCAGGGGTTGCTGGGGCTGCGCAAGGGGTTGGGGTTGTTCGCCAACCTGCGGCCCGTGAGGCCGCTACCGGCGCTCTACGACGCCAGCCCGCTCAAGCGCGAGATAATCGATGGGACCAACCTGCTCGTGGTGCGCGAGCTCACCGGCGGGATCTACTTCGGCGAGAAGACGCGCAGCGAGGATCAGGCCTCGGACGCCTGCGTCTACACGCGGGAGGAGATCGAGCGGATCGCCCGCGTCGCGTTCGGCGCGGCGCGGTCGCGCGTGACCAGCGTCGACAAGGCCAACGTGCTCGAGACGAGCCGCCTGTGGCGCGAGGTCGTCCGAGACGTGCATGGACACGAGTTCCCCAACATCGAGCTCGAGCACCTGCTCGTCGACAACGCCGCCATGCAGCTGATCGCGGCGCCCCGACACTTCGACGTGATCGTGACCGAGAACATGTTCGGGGACATCCTCAGCGACGAGGCGGCGATGCTGACGGGTTCGATTGGTCTGCTCCCGAGCGCTTCGCTCGGTGCCAGCGGCGAAGGCGCGGGCCCCGGACTGTTCGAGCCGGTCCACGGCTCGGCGCCCGACATCGCCGGTCAGGGCGTGGCCAATCCGCTGGCCATGTTCCTCTCCGCGGCGCTCATGCTCCGCCATGGATTGGCTATGGAACCCGAGGCGGCGTCGGTAGAATCGGCCGTCGACCGGGCGCTGGCCGAGGGGCTGCGCACCCGGGACCTGGGGGGCACCGCGACCACCGCGGAGGCTACCCAGGCAGTCCTCAAACACCTGTAAGGAGCACGCCGTGCAACAAGCGGACCTCATCTGGCAAAACGGAGAGATGGTTGCCTGGGAGGACGCGAAGGTACACGTACTCACGCACGGGCTCCACTACGGCACTGGGGTGTTCGAGGGCGAGCGCGCCTACGAGACCGCGCACGGCCCGGCGATCTTCCGCCACTACGACCACCTCGAGCGGCTGTTCAAATCGGCCGAGCTGTACTACATGCCGATCCCCTATTCGCTCGAGGAGCTGCGCCAGGCGACCCACGAGCTGATCGCGGCCAACGACCTGCGCGCGTGCTACATCCGCCCGATCGTCTATCGGGGCTACGGCCAGATCGGGCTGTACCCGCTCGACGCGCCGGTCGAGGTGTCGATCGCGGCCTGGCAGTGGGGCTCGTACCTCGGCGCGGACAGCAAGGAGCAAGGCGTCCGGGTCAAGGTGTCGAGCTGGCGACGGATCCCGGACGATGCGCTGATCCCGCACGCCAAGGCGTGCGGCCAGTACCTCAACAGCGTGCTGGCGAAGATCGAGGCGTCCAAGGCCGGCTATCAGGAGGCGATCCTGCTCAACTCGCACGGCTACGTGTGCGAGGGCTCGGGCGAGAATGTGTTCGTGGTCCGCGACGGTCAAATCCTTACGCCCCCGCAGACCGCCGGGATCCTCGACGGGATCAGCCGTAAGTCGGTGATGCAGATCGCTGCCGACCTCGGCTACGAGATCGTCGAGCGGGACATCACGCGAGCCGAGCTGTTCCTGGCCGAGGAGGTCTTCTTCACCGGGACGGCGGCCGAGCTCGTACCGGTCAGGGAGGTCGACGACCACGCGATCGCCGAGGGTCACGCTGGGCCGATCACGCGCGCGATCCAGCGGGTGTACGAGGACGCTCTGCACGGACGGGATCCGCGCTATCTGGACTGGATCGACGTGGTCAAGGTGCCAACCAAGACCGCATGACGATGCTGCTGGGACTGGTCAGCCGAATTAACGGGCCGGCGCGCGCTTGCGCGCTGCCGGCCTCTTAAATCGCTGACCGACAATCCCAGGAGACTGCTTCATGACGACAATCGAGCTTTACGACACGACCCTTCGCGACGGGATGCAGGGCGAGGGCATGTCCCTGTCCGCCCAGGAGAAGCTGAGGGTGGCCCACCGTCTGGATGAGCTCGGGATCGACGTGATCGAAGCCGGGTTCCCGAGCTCCAACCCCAAGGAGCTCGAGCTGTTCGAGCTCCTCGCGGGCGAGACGTTCTCCCATGCCGTGGTGGCCGCCTTCGGGATGACCCGCCGGCGGGGCGTGGCCGCGGCGGAGGATCCCGCGCTCCGCGTCCTGGCCGACTGCTTCGCGCCGGTCTGCACGCTGGTCGGCAAGACGTGGGCGCTGCATCTCGAGAAGGTCGTCAAGGTCGACCGGGAAGAGAACCTGCGGATGATCGCCGAGTCGGTCGGGTTCCTGGTCGGCCAGGGCAAGCGGGTGCTGTACGACGCCGAGCACTTCTTCGACGGGTTCGCCGACGATCCCGGGTACGCGCTGGCCTGCCTGCGGGCGGCCGCCTCGGCCGGCGCCGCCGGCGTCGTCTGCTGCGACACCAATGGCGGCACGCTGCCCGAACGGGTGGGCGCTGTGATGTCATCGGCCGTCTCGGAGCTCGCCGGGACCGGGGTCGGGATCGGGATCCACTGCCACGATGACGCCGGCTGTGGCGTCGCATGCTCGCTGGCCGCCGTCGCCGGCGGGGCGACCCACGTCCAGGGCACGATGAACGGCTACGGCGAGCGCTGCGGCAACGCCAACCTCGTCTCGATCATTCCCAACCTCCAGCTCAAGATGGGCTACTCGTGCCTCACCGACGAGCAGCTGGCCTCGCTGAGCGCCACCGCACACTGGTTCGACGAGCTGTTGAACTTCACCCCCGACCCCGATCAGGCGTACGTCGGGCGCAACGCGTTCGCCCACAAGGGCGGGCTGCACGTGGCGGGCGTCGCCGCCGATCCGGCAACGTTCGAGCACATCGAGCCGGGGGTGGTGGGCAACCGCCGCGATGTGTTGATCTCGGAGCTGTCGGGCAAGGGCACGGTCCATGCCCGGGCGCGCGCGGCTGGGCTGTCGCTCGACGACGAGAGCGCGGCCCGCGTGATCGAACGGGTCAAGGCGCTCGAGCATCGCGGCTACCACTTCGAGGCCGCCGACGGATCGTTCGAGCTGCTGCTGCGTAAGGAGGCCGGCGACTACGAGCCGCTGTTCCGGCTCGAGTCCTGGCGGGCGATCGTCGAGAAGCGAGCCGACGGCCGCGTCGAGACCGAGGCGACGATCAAGATCTGGGTCGACGGCGAGCGCTACGTGCGCACCGCCGAGGGCAACGGCCCCGTCAACGCGCTCGATCGAGCGCTACGGGAGGCCCTCGTCGAGGTCCATCCCGATCTCCGCGACATCGACCTGGTCAACTTCAAGGTCCGCATCCTCGACGAGGAGAAGGGCACCGACTCGATCACTCGCGTGCTGCTGGACAGCTCCGACGGAGCCGAGGTGTGGGGGACGATCGGCGTCTCCGAGAACGTGATCGAGGCCTCGTGGGAGGCGCTCGTCGACTCGCTCGAGTACGGGATGCAGGTGGTCAGGCGCTCGCCGCAGGCTTCGGCCACGTCGTGAGCGGCGGGGAGATCCCGCTCGCCGAGCCGGTCATCGGGGAGCGCGAGGAGGAGCTCGTGCTGAGTGCCCTGCGCTCCGGGCGCCTCTCGCTGGGACCGCTCCTCGGCGAATTCGAGCGGGCGTTCGCGACGCGGGTGGGGGCTTCTTGCGCGTCGGCCGTTTCGAGCGGAACGGCCGGGCTCCACCTGGCGCTGAGGGCCGTGGGCGTATCCGATGGCGACGAGGTCGTGACCAGCCCGTTTTCATTCGTCGCCTCGGCCAACGTCGTGGTGTATGAGCGGGCCCGCCCGGTGTTCGCGGACATCGATCCGGTGACGCTGAACCTGTCCGTCGACGCCGCGGCTGCCGGGGTCAGCGCGCGCACGACCGCGCTGCTGCCGGTGCACGTGTTCGGGTACCCGGCCGATATGCTCGGTTTCGAGGGCCTCGGACTGCCGATCGTGGAGGATGCCTGCGAGGCCCTGGGCGCAGTGTTTCCCGACGGAGTGCCAGTCGGCGGTCGGGGCCATCCGGCCGTCTTCGGCTTCTACCCGAACAAGCAGCTGACGACCGGCGAAGGGGGGATGGTGTGCGTCGCCGATCGTGCGCTGAAGGAACGGATCGACTCGGAGCGCAACCAGGGGCGGGCGCCCAACCTGGACTGGCTCGACCACGATCGCTTGGGGTTCAACTACCGCCTCTCCGACGTGGCCTGTGCGCTCGGGCTGGCGCAGCTCGAGCGGCTGGAAGCGATGCTCGCGGGGCGAGCTCGGGTCGCGGCGCTGTACGGCCAGGCCCTGGCCGGGGTCGAGGGGCTCGAGCTACCGTGCCCGGACGCCGGCGGAGCGCGTCGGGGCTGGTTCGTTTACGTGGTCCAGTTGCCGCGCGGGGTCGATCGCGACGACGTCGTGCGAACGCTCGCCGGTCACGGGATCCCGAGCAAGCCGTACTTCCCGGCCGTGCACCTGATGTCCTACTACCGCGAGCAGTTCGGTCACCGGCCGGGCGAGTTCCCCGTGTGCGAGGACGTCGCGGCGCGGTCGATCGCGTTGCCCTTCTTCCCGACCATGAGCGAAGGACAGGTGGCGCGGGTCGCGTCGGCACTGAGCGCCGTCCTGTTCGGAGTGTGAGCGGCGTGGCGGGCGATAATGAGCCGATGTCTCGCTTCGCGGAGCCTCAGCACGCGGCGTTCCGCCAGCTGAACGACTCGATCTCGTTCGATTGGCGCCTCGGCCCCTACGACGTCGCCCAGTCGCGCGCCCACGTGTCGATGCTGGCGGCCCAGAGGATCATTGCGGAGCCGGAGCGCGACGAGCTCCTGCGAGGTCTCGATCAGGTCGAGGGCGAGCTCGCCGACGGCTCGTTCCCGTTCGCCGACGGGGACGAGGACATCCACATGGCGATCGAGCGGCGCGTGACCGAGATCGTCGGCCCGGTCGGCGGCAAGCTGCACACGGCCCGCTCGCGCAACGACCAGGTCGCCACCGACATGGCGATGTTCGTGCGCGCCCACGCCGATCAGGCGGCCACCGGGGCGTTCGAGCTGGCGGGCACGCTGGTAGAGCTCGCCGAGCGCCATCTCGATTGGCCGATGCCGGGCTACACGCACCTCCAACGGGCCCAGCCCGTCTATCTCAGCCATCACCTGCTCGCGTACGCGTGGATGCTCGTGCGCGACCGGGAGCGGTTCGAGGCGGTCGGCGCCGGAACGGGCGCGCTGCCGCTGGGGGCGGGCGCGCTCGCGGGGGTCAACTTCGACACCAACCGCCAGATGGTCGCCCAGCAGCTCGGGTTCGCCCGGGTGAGCCCGAACTCGATCGACGCCGTCTCGAACCGCGACTTCGTCCTCGACTACCTGGCCGCGGCCGCGACGTGCGCGACCCACCTGTCGCGGCTGGGGGGCGAGGTCGTGCTGTGGTCGAGCGAGGAGTTCGGCTTCTGCGAGGTCGCGGATGCATGGGCGTCGGGTTCCTCGATCATGCCGCAGAAGAAGAATCCCGATGCGGCCGAGCTGCTACGCGCCAAAGCCCCCCGCGTCGCCGCCCATCTCGTCGCGCTGCACGGGGTGATGCACGGCCTCCCGCTGACCTACAACAAGGATCTCCAGGAGGACAAGGAGCACCTGTTCGATGCGGTCGACACGCTCGAGCGGTGCCTCGCGGCCGCCAGCGGAATGCTCACGTCGATCACCTTCCACCGCGACCGGATGGAGGCGGCGGCGGCCGATGAGTTCCTTGCCGCCACCGACGTCGCCGACCTGCTCGTGCGGCGCGGAATGCCGTTCCGTGAGGCGCATGGTGTGGTGGCGGGGCTCGTCCGGCGAGCGCTCGAGCAGAACAAGTCGCTGTCCGACCTGACCCCCGAGGAGCTGGCCGAACAGTCGCCGCTGCTCGACGCGGACTTCTATGCGCTGCTCTCGGATCGCGCCTGGCTCGAGTCGAAGGTGTCCGAAGGGGGCACGAGCCTGGCCCGTGTGCGCGAGCAGCTCGAGCAGGTGCGCTCCGCGCTGCGATGACCAGCGGCGGGACGACGTCTCACGCCGCGGCGCGCCGCCGGCGCGGGGTGTTGAGCACGTCGTTCTACGCGCGCCCGGTGCTCGAGGTGGCGCGAGACTTGATCGGGTGCGTCGTCTCGCACGGAGAGACGGCGGGGGTGATCGTCGAGGCGGAGGCGTATCACGACTCAGAGCCCGCCAGCCACGCGTTCGTCGGGCTGACGGCCCGCACCCGCATCCTGTTCGGCCCGCCGGGGTTCGCCTACGTGTACCGCTCCTACGGAATCCACGCCCTGCTGAACGCGGTGTCGGACGCGGAAGGGGTCGGCGCCGCGGTGCTGATCCGGGCGCTCGAGCCCGTCGCCGGAATCGATGAGATGCGCGAACGGCGGGGAGTAGAGCGGATCCGGAGCCTCTGCTCGGGGCCGGGCAAGCTGACCCAGGCGCTCGCCATCGGCCTCGAACACAACGGCTCCGACCTCCGGCGGGGACCGATCTTGTTCTCGCAGCGACCCGGGGCGTGGCGGGATGTCGCGGTCACCGCCGATCGCCGGATCGGAATCACCAAGGCCGCCGAACTGCCGTGGCGGTTTACCGCCACCGGGAACCGGTTCGTGTCCAAGGTGGCGTCCGAGGACGGCGTCCCGGCGGAGTGACCGCCATTCGGCGGTGGCTCGGACGCCGGTGCGGCGGCTGTCTACCACGGGTGCCGGGGCGGCGGCTGACTACTACGGGTGCGGGGGCGGCGGGTGTCTACTACGGGTGCCGGGGCGGCGGGTGTCTACTACGGGTGCGGGGGCGATGTCACGCCCGCGACTCCCGCGCCGCCCGAACCGGAATTGCCGGTCTGGCCGCCGCCTGAATTGCCCGTGGGGCCGCCGCCGGAGTTGCCGGTCGGCCCCCCGCCCGAGTTGCCGGTCGGCGCGCCGCCACCGGTGTTGCCGGTCGGCGCGCCGCCACCGGTGTTGCCGGTCGGCGCCCCACCGCCCGAATTACCGGTGGGCGCGTTGCCGCCCGAATTACCGGTGGGCGCGTTGCCGCCCGAATTACCGGTGGGCGCGTTGCCGCCGGAGTTACCGGTGGGCGCGTTGCCGCCGGAGTTACCGGTGGCGCCGCCGGAACCGGTGTTCCCGGTGTTACCGCTGTTTCCGGAGTTGCCGACGGCCGTGCCGCCGCCGAGGACGCCCGAGGAGGTGTTGAACGCGCTGCCGTTGGGGGTGACGAAGTTCTTCGGGTGCGCTTTCGGATGCTCCGAGGCGTAGATCTGAAGCGCCTGGACCATATAGTCGTGCCAGATCAGCGCCGGATAGGTGCCACCGTCGACGGGGCTGCCGTTGTAGTTGGTCAACATCGGAATGTCGCCCTGCGGGAACCCCACCCACACGGCCGTGGTCAGCTGCGGCGTCCAGCCGACGAACCAGGCGTCGGCGTAATTGGTCGTGGTTCCCGTCTTGCCGGCGACGTCGACACCCGAGATGGCGGCCGCTGTGCCCGTGCCCGACTGCACCACGCCGGTCAACATGGACTGGACTTCGTTCGCGATGTCGGTCGGCATCACGCGCTTGTACACGGGGTGGTCGACCAATGACGTCGTGGCCCCGCACACCTGCGGGCAGGTGATGCTCTCGATTCCGGTTGGCCCCTTGTCGACATCGCCCAGGACCGGGTCGTAGACGAGCCTGCCGCCGGTGGCGAGCGTCTCGTAGGCGTGGGCCATGTCGAGCGGAGAGACGCCGACCTTGAGGCCGCCGATGATCATCGCGGGGTTGGTCGAGACCGGGGTGCGAATCCCCATCTTGGTGGCCATCTGCGAGATCCGCTTGGTTCCGTTCTGGCCGAGGCCGTAAAGGCCGAGCCGCGTGAAGACCGAGTTGTCCGAGACGTCGGTGGCGTCCTGCAACGTGATCTCACCCGAGTACTCGTTGCCGAAGTTGCGGACGTGGAAGATCTCGTTGTCGGCGCTGTCAGGCACGCGCACGTTGAACGGCGCGGAGAGGAACATCGAATCGGGCCCGAAGCCCGACTCGAGCGCCACCGCGAGCGTGAACGGCTTGAAGGCGGAGCCGGGCTGGCGCTCGGCTTCGGTGGCGAGGTTGAACTGGTGGTTGATGAAGTCCTCGTGGCCGTTGATGATTGGGCCGCCGACCATCGCCCGGACCTGTCCGGTGGCGTTATCGATCGACACCAACGCCGCCGTGGGCGTCCCGTTCCCGTAGGGCAGATCCTGTTCGATCGTCTGGTCGGCGGCCTGCTGCATCTCGAGATCCAACGACGTCCGGATCTTCAGGCCGCCGTAGTAGGCCCGATACTCGGCGTCCTGCTTGCTCACCCCGGGACGCCCGTAGCCCATCACGCGGAGGATCTGCGGGCGCAGCCAGCTGGTGAAGTACGGCGCCGCCGGCGGCTCCTCGGGTTGCTGGATGTCGGCTGCCGTCGGCAGCGGCTGAGCGATTCCGTTCTCGTACTGCGCCTGGGTGATGTAGCCCTGCGCGAGCATGTCCTGGAGCGCCAGCTGCCGCCGCGCCGCCGCCGCCTTCGGGTGGGCGACGGGATCGAAAGCGCTCGGGTTGGCCACCATGCCCGCGAGCAGCGCCGCCTGATACGGCTGTAAGTAGGCCGCACACGGCTGGGTATTGGGGATTCCGCACCGCGAGTGGGCGCCGTCCTCGTAGCCGAGCTGGCGACCGAAGTAGACGCGCGCGGCCGACTCGACCCCGTAGGCGCCGTTTCCGAAATAGATCGAGTTCAGGTACTCGCGGAGGATCTTGCGCCGCGGCCACCGGTGGGTCAGCTGGTACGCGATGGCCGCCTCGCGCAGCTTCTCGAAGATCGTGCGGTTGCCCTCCTGGGAAAGCGCGTTCTTGACGAACTGCTCGGCGATCGTCGAACCGCCCTGGGTGGCGCCGCCGGTCACGTCGGCCACCAGCGCGCGCGCGATCCCCTTGATGTCGACGCCCGGGTCGCTCCAAAAGCGCTTGTCCTCCACCGACACGATCGCTCGTCGCATGTAGGGCGAGATCTGGTCGAAGTTGTCGATGACCTCGTGCGTCGGGGGGGCGAAGAGCCCGATCAGCCGCCCTTCGTCGTCGTACATGTAGGAGTTCGCGGTCGTCTTCTGGTACTGGCGGTAGTTCTCCAGCTGGGGCAGATCGCGGGTGACCGACATCATCATCCCGAACACCGTGGAGGCCAGCGCGAGGATCCCAAAGCCCAGCAACAGCAGGAGGATCCGGAGTTTTCTGACCCGCGGCTTGGGCCGGCGACCCGAACCGTCACCGTCGTCCCCCCAGCCGCCGTCGCCGTCGCCGTCGCCGCCCGACCCGTCGCGACGCGGCGGCGCGAACGGGATCGGCGCGCGTGGTTCGGCGTCCTCTGTCGGGATTTCGACGGCGTCGCTCATGGGTCGTGGGTGCGGCGTCTCCGGCCCCCAGGTGCCCGGCGACCACGGTGGCGGCACGGCCGAAACGAAGCGGCACGGGGTCCCGCCGGGGCCGAAAGTCTAGCATTGGCCCGGATGGATGCCGACCACTCCACGCCTGCCCTCCAGGCCCAGTGGCTGGCCAGAAACGCCGTCGATTGCCTGCCTGAGAACGGACTCGAGCAGAAGCTCGCGCTGGGCCGTCCGCTGCGCGTCAAGCTCGGCATCGATCCCACCGCGCCCGACATCCACCTCGGGTTCACCGTCGTGCTCCAGAAGCTGCGTGAGTTTCAGGATCTCGGCCACACGGTCGTGCTCGTGATCGGCGATTACACCGGACGCGTGGGCGACCCGAGCGGACGCTCGAGCACCCGGCCAGTGCTCGAGCCGGCCGAGATCGACGCCAACGCCCGCACCTTCCAGGAACAGGCGGTCAAGGTGCTCGACGAGCATCGACTCGAGGTGCGCTACAACGGCGAGTGGCTGGACATGTCGATGGAGCAGCTGTTCGGACTGCTGCGCATCCCGACGGTCGCGCAACTGCTCGAACGCGACGACTTCGCCAAGCGCTTCGCGGCTCACGAGCCGATTTCGGTCCTCGAGCTCCTGTATCCGCCCCTTCAGGGGTATGACTCGGTGGCGATCCAGGCGGACGTCGAGCTGGGGGGGACCGACCAGAAGTTCAACCTGCTGCTCGGGCGGGACATCCAGCGCCACTACGGCCAGCCGGAGCAGGTGATCCTCACCGTACCGCTGCTGGTCGGCACCGACGGCGTGCGCAAGATGTCGAAGTCGTTTGACAACTACATCGGTGTGACCGAGCCGCCCGCAGAGATGTACGGGAAGACGATGAGCATCCCCGACAGCGCGATCGAGTCGTGGTACACGCTCCTGCTCGGTCGCGAGCCGCCCGCGGAGCTGGGTCCGCGGGATGCCAAACGCGCGCTTGCCCGCGCGTTGGTCACGCGCTTCCACGGCGACGGCGCGGGCGAGGAGGCCGAGCGGGGATTCGACCAGGTCCACATCCGGCACGAGCTGCCCGACGAGGTGCCGGTCGTCCTGTTCGACGCCTCGGGCGACGGGGTCCATCTGCCGGCGCTGCTCGCGCGGGCGTTCGGCATCTCGACATCCGAGGCGCGGCGCAGCCTCGCCCAAGGCGCCGTCCGCGTCGACGGCCGGCAGCTCGCCAACGGCGCGCTCGACGTGGACGGGTCCGAGGTGGACGGCAAGGTGCTCCAGCTGGGCAAGCGGCGGTTCGCCCGGGTTCGTCTCGTCGAGGCCACGCGCGGGTGAGCCTGGATCGACGATGACCGTCCACGGCGGCCTCCTGCGCCTGGAGACGTCCGGTCACGGCCAGGTCATCGACATCACGCCGGGAGTCACCCGCGTGCTGCAAACCAGCGAGGCCGAGCGCGGGCTGGTGGCGGTGTTCGTCACCGGATCCACGGCCGCGATCACGACGATGGAGTACGAGCCCGGCGGTGTCCACGACCTGCAAGCCCTGCTCGACCGCCTGATCCCCGTCCAGGGCGACTACGACCACGACCGGCTCAACCACGACACCAACTCGTACGCCCATCAACGCGCGGCGGTGATCGGGCCGTCCGAGACGATCCCGTTCGTCGGCGGCCGGCTGGCGCTCGGCACCTGGCAGCAGATCGTGCTGATCGACTTCGACGACCGGCCGCGGACCCGGGAAGTGACCGTCCAGGTGGTCTCGTAGCGCCCTTCGCGCCGGGAGCGACGCGTCATGCGATCTTGACCCGGGGGCTCGTGGATCCGGCGGCGCACGGGCGTCTCAGAAGCGCAATTTAAGCGCCGGCTTGCTGCGCCCGCTATTCTCCCGCAGCCGCTCGAAATAGTCGTGTGAAGAAGAGCTGAAGTCTTTCCAGAAGGCTCCGATCCCGCGCTATACTCGTCGGTCCGGCCTGGGACCCGATTCGGTTCCTGGGCGTACCCCAATGAGAAGGAAGCCCCTTCCGAAGAGGTGCGACGGTCTTTGAAAACTCAACAGCATGCACACAACTTGACCGACTCCTCGGTCGAGAGGTGTGCCCAGGTTCGACGCCGTCGCTCCATCGATCCCGTTTTTGGGTCGCTCGGACGACGGTGCCAAGATTGACCCCGTCTTGTGCCCCGGAGCTCTACGTGTACTTTGAGCTCCCTAGTGTGGGCGCAAGGGTCCGATCCCACCAGGGACGGACCCAGAGGTTTTTGCCCGCGAGTGAGCGCGCGGTTTGCGTTCCCAGCTCGCGGGTGTACCCCTGACGACTCTTTGTGAAGTTGAGTAGTTCTTCACGGAGAGTTTGATCCTGGCTCAGGACGAACGCTGGCGGCGTGCCTAATACATGCAAGTGGAGCGACGAACCAGGCTTCGGCCTGGAGCAAAGCCGCGAACGGGTGAGTAACACGTGGGTAACCTGCCCCGATGATTGGGACAACCCGAGGAAACTCGGGCTAATACCGAATGTGCCCTTCGGCCATAAGGCTGCTGGGGAAAGGAAGCTTCGGCCTCCGCATCGGGATGGGCCCGCGGCCCATTAGCTTGTTGGTGAGGTAACGGCTTACCAAGGCAACGATGGGTAGCTGGTCTGAGAGGACGATCAGCCACACTGGGACTGAGACACGGCCCAGACTCCTACGGGAGGCAGCAGTAGGGAATCTTGCGCAATGCGCGAAAGCGTGACGCAGCAACGCCGCGTGGGGGAAGAAGGCCTTCGGGTTGTAAACCCCTTTCAGTTGGGACGAAGCTCCGCCGGTGAACAGCCGGTTGGGGTGACGGTACCTTCAGAAGAAGCCCCGGCTAACTACGTGCCAGCAGCCGCGGTAATACGTAGGGGGCAAGCGTTGTCCGGAATCATTGGGCGTAAAGAGCGTGTAGGCGGCTCGGTAAGTCCGCTCTGAAAGTCCGGGGCTCAACCCCGGGAGGCGGGCGGATACTGTCGGGCTAGAGTCCGGAAGAGGCGAGTGGAATTCCCGGTGTAGCGGTGAAATGCGCAGATATCGGGAGGAACACCAATGGCGAAGGCAGCTCGCTGGGACGGTACTGACGCTGAGACGCGAAAGCGTGGGGAGCAAACAGGATTAGATACCCTGGTAGTCCACGCTGTAAACGATGGGCACTAGGTGTGGGGGGTGTCGACTCCCTCCGTGCCGACGCTAACGCATTAAGTGCCCCGCCTGGGGAGTACGGCCGCAAGGCTAAAACTCAAAGGAATTGACGGGGGCCCGCACAAGCAGCGGAGCATGTGGTTTAATTCGACGCAACGCGAAGAACCTTACCTGGGCTTGACATGTTCCTGACAGCCGTGGAAACACGGTCTCCCTTCGGGGCAGGATCACAGGTGGTGCATGGCTGTCGTCAGCTCGTGTCGTGAGATGTTGGGTTAAGTCCCGCAACGAGCGCAACCCCCGTCGCATGTTGCCAGCATTTAGTTGGGGACTCATGCGAGACTGCCGGTGACAAACCGGAGGAAGGTGGGGATGACGTCAAGTCATCATGCCCCTTATGTCCAGGGCTACACACGTGCTACATTGGCGCGTACAGAGGGTTGCGATACCGCGAGGTGGAGCGAATCCCTTAAAGCGCGTCTCGGTTCGGATTGCAGGCTGAAACTCGCCTGCATGAAGGCGGAGTTGCTAGTAATCGCGGATCAGCACTGCCGCGGTGAATACGTTCCCGGGCCTTGTACACACCGCCCGTCACACCATGGGAGTGAGCAACACCCGAAGCCGGTTGCCTAACCCGCAAGGGAGGGTGCCGTCGAAGGTGGGGCTCGCGACTGGGGTGAAGTCGTAACAAGGTAGCCGTAGCGGAAGCTGCGGCTGGATCACCTCCTTTCTAGGGAGCCCTTCAAACAACAGGGCACCGGTCGTCAGTAGGATCGCCGTCTCTTGAGCTTTCGGGCTCCGCGGCGCTCTCCTCGAGCACGACCGGCCACTAGAACGTCGACCGGATCTGGCAGGCTGCACGTCGGAGCATTGGCTCTGGCGGGGCGGCTGCATGCTGTTGAGTTTTGAGAGACCGGCTCAGTGCCGGCGGCTCGAAGGACGATGTCCCGGGCTTCCGTGCGCTGAGTTCGCCTCTTCGCGGACCTTGAAAACTGCACAGTAGCCAATGACACGGGTATCACCGGGCGAGGGCCGAAAGGCTCTCTCCCAAGATCACCGTCAAGATAGTAAGGGCACATGGTGGATGCCTTGGCACCAAGAGTCGAAGAAGGGCGTGAACGGCTGCGATAAGCCGCGGTTAGGCGCTGAATGGCCTGTGACCCGCGGATGCCCGAATGGGGAAACCCAACGTCGGTAATGCGGCGTTATCCCGCGCTGAACACATAGGCGCGGCGAAGACAAGCGGGGGAAGTGAAACATCTCAGTACCCCGAGGAAAGGAAATCAACCGAGACTCCCTGAGTAGTGGCGAGCGAAAAGGGAACAGCCCAAACCCGGCGCGTGTAAGCGACCACGCGTTGCGCGTCGGGGGTTGTAGGACGCCTGGTCCGGATCGTGGTCGGTCCGGCGGAAGTTACAAAACCATGAGATAGTCGAAGCGTGTGGAACCACGCACCACAGAGGGCAATCGTCCCGTAGGCGAAATCTCATGGACTTCTGCAGGTGTTCCTGAGTAAGTCCGCTCCCGTGAAACGCGGACTGAAACTGGGGGGACCACCCTCCAAGGCTAAGTACTCCTTGGTGACCGATAGCGGACTAGTACCGTGAGGGAAAGGTGAAAAGTACCCCGGAAGGGGAGTGAAATAGTACCTGAAACCATGTGCCTACAAGCGGTGGGAGCAGCACTCTTGTGCTGTGACCGCGTGCTTTTTGCATAACGAGCCGGCGAGTTACTCGTCTGCGGCAAGGTTAAGCGATGAGCGGAGCCGTAGCGAAAGCGAGTCCGAATAGGGCGACATAGTCGTAGGCGGTAGACCCGAAGCTGAGCGAGCTACCCATGGGCAGGTTGAAGCGGGGGTAAGACCTCGTGGAGGACCGAACCGACCTAGGTTGAAAACTGGGCGGATGACCTGTGGGTCGGAGTGAAAGGCTAATCAAGCTCAGTGATATCTGGTTCTCTCCGAAATATATTTAGGTATAGCCTCGGATAAATTCCGTGGCGGCCGTAGAGCACTGTTTGGACTAGGGGCCCTACCAGGTTACCGACTTCAGGCAAACTCCGAAGACCGTCACGGTTACTCCGGGAGTCAGTTGCTGGGGGATAAACTTCAGCGTCAAAAGGGAAACAGCCCAGACCGCCAGCTAAGGTCCCTAAGTGCTAGCTAAGTGGGAAACGATGTTCGAATGCCCAGACAACCAGGAGGTTGGCTTAGAGGCAGCCACCCTTGAAAGAGTGCGTAACAGCTCACTGGTCAAGTGTTCGAGCGCGGACAATGTAACGGGGCTCAAGCTAGTCACCGAAGCTGCGGGTGCGTAAGGCCTTCGGGCCGAACGCGCGGTAGGAGAGCGTTCCGGCGCCAGCGAAGCGGCGACGTAAGTCAGCCGTGGAGGCTCCGGAAGTGAGAATGCCGGCATGAGTAACGAAAGAGGGGTGAGAATCCCCTCCACCGATTGCCCAAGGTTTCCTGAGTAAAGTTCGTCTGCTCAGGGTTAGTCAGGTCCTAAGGCGAGGCCGAAAGGCGTAGTCGATGGCCAACGGGTTGATATTCCCGTACCACGTTGCTTCCGTTTGACCGATGGGGGGACGAGGAAGGCTATGGGATCCCAGGCGATGGTCGTCCTGGGGTAAGCATGTAGGGGTGGCCCTAGGTAAATCCGGGGCCGCAATACCTGAGGTGCGATGCCAGCTGGCTCTAAGCCGGCGAGTCCCGGATGCCATACCTCCGAGAAAAGCCTCTAGGGAGGAAGCGCGTGCCTGTACCAAAACCGACACAGGTGGGCAAGTGGAGCACACTAAGGTGATCGAGATAACCCTCGTTAAGGAACTCGGCAAAATCGCCCCGTAACTTCGGGAGAAGGGGCGCCCCAGTAGGGTGAACTCCCTTGCGGAGGGAGCCCGAGAGGGCCGCAGTGAATTGGTTCAAGCGACTGTTTACCAAAAACACAGGTCTCTGCTAAGTCGTTAAGACGACGTATAGGGGCTGACGCCTGCCCGGTGCCGGAAGGTTACGTGGAGGTGTTAGGGGCAACCCGAAGCACCGAAACTAAGCCCCGGTAAACGGCGGCCGTAACTATAACGGTCCTAAGGTAGCGAAATTCCTTGTCGGGTAAGTTCCGACCTGCACGAATGGCGTAACGACTTGAACGCTGTCTCAACGAGGGGCTCGGTGAAATTGCAGTCTCGGTGAAGATGCCGAGTACCCGCGGCTAGACGGAAAGACCCCGTGAACCTTTACTACAACCTGGTATTGGGGTTCGATGCATTTCGCTCAGGATAGGTGGGAGGCTTGGAAGCGCCGGCTGCGGCTGGCGTGGAGTCAACCTTGAGATACCACCCTTGGTGTATTGGATCTCTAACGGCGCGCCGTGAATCCGGGCGCCGGACAGTGACAGGCGGGTAGTTTGACTGGGGCGGTCGCCTCCCAAAATGTAACGGAGGCGCGCAAAGGTTCCCTCAGCACGGTCGGAAATCGTGCGTAGAGTGTAAAGGCAGCAAGGGAGCTTGACTGCGAGACCGACAGGTCGAGCAGGTGCGAAAGCAGGCCTTAGTGATCCGGCGGTAGCAAGTGGAAGCGCCGTCGCTCAACGGACAAAAGGTACTCCGGGGATAACAGGCTCATCGGGCCCAAGAGTCCACATCGACGGCCCGGTTTGGCACCTCGATGTCGGCTCGTCGCATCCTGGGGCTGAAGTAGGTCCCAAGGGTTGGGCTGTTCGCCCATTAAAGCGGTACGCGAGCTGGGTTCAGAACGTCGTGAGACAGTAGACCATTGCTGTCTATAAATCTGGCTATATGCTGGAAACTCCGAGTATCCCGCACTACTGATCCGTCCGTTACGGACGGGGCAGTGACAATGTGACGGGTGCGGACAATCAGCAGGAAAGGCTGGAGGCACAAATGCCCTCCAGAATCCTCAGAGACTGTACGCCAGACCGAACTATGCGTTCGGAAGATACAGTCCGAGCTGCATGGCGACATGCAGAGTCAGGCAGAAATGCCCTGGCCCTCGATCGTCTGATGTGACGGTCGGGAGTAACAAGACTGTCGGTCCCTATCTGCCGTGGGCGTTGGAGAGTTGAGAGGATTCGTCCCTAGTACGAGAGGACCGGGATGAACGGACCTCTGGTGTATCTGTTGTTCTGCCAAGAGCACCGCAGGTTAGCTACGTCCGGATCGGATAACCGCTGAAAGCATCTAAGTGGGAAGCCGGCCTCGAGATGAACTCTCCCATCCCCTTGAGGGAGTAAGACCCCTGGAAGATCACCAGGTTGATAGGCCGGATCTGGAAGGATGGTGACATCCGTAGGAGACCGGTACTAATGGGTCGAGGGCTTGACGGATTTTCTTTGATATCCGTGCATTGGCGCTGTGTAGTTTTCAGGGCCCGCGAGGGGCGGGTCTCGACCGGTTTCCGGTGGCTATGGCGAGGGGGAAACACCTCTTCCCATTCCGAACAGAGCCGTTAAGCCCCTCAGCGCCGATGGTACTTGGCTCGCAAGGGCCTGGGAGAGTAGGTCGCCGCCGGTTTATATTCGACAGATGGCACCGCCGCTTTCAGCAGCGGTGGTGCCGTTGACCCACACGAGCATGGCAATCTGGATGCGCCGGAGATGAAGAAGTTCTTCCGGGAGAACCCTCAGGTGCTGTTGCTGCTCGTGATCTCGCTGGTCCTCGGGGTCGGCACCTTCATCGCGGTCATCATCGCCCTCGTCACGGCCGGATCGGACCAAACCACCGGCGAGCCCAGCGGGGTAATCTTGGCCGTGCATGCGGCGCGGGCGGCGCTAGCGTTGGCCGGACTGCCCTGACGCCCATCGCCCGGCGCGTCGCGAGGCCGTCTGGTCGGAGCCGCCCCCGCGCGGCGCCCGGCGTCTGTCGGCGCTGCCCCGCCCGGGGCTCGAGGGCGCCAGCCCGTTCGCTGACCCAGCGACCGGGACCCCGCCTCGAGCTGCTCCGTCCACCGCCATCGGGTGTCAGTCCACTCTCTGCACCGTTCCCTGAACGCGCCGCCGTGCGGGCCGCGGAGTTTGCTTTGAAGGGGGAGGGTCGGGGTGTTTGCGCGGGCGGTGTCTGATGGCGGCCCGAGCTGCAGTGGCTCCGCGGGGCGACCAGATGTTCCCGCGGTTCCCTGTCAGGAAGAATTTGTCATTAACCTACAAACATTTGGCCGCCGGACCGCATCGCCCCGGACCTTCGCTTTGTCAAAGCGCTGATGAAGGTCACCACGCCGGGAATCCGGGCCGAATTCGCTTGCCAGCGGCGAACTTTGCCAAGTTTCCGCCGAGGGGTGGAGGAAAATTGCCATCGTTCGCCGCGAAGCCCGCATCGAGCCCGGAATATGCCGTTATCAGCTTCTGATAAATCCTCGCCACTCCCAACGGCCTCACACACCCCGGTTTTCTGCTCCTCGACGCTCGAGTGCGCTGGCAAATCTGAGCGCCTCGACCACTGACGGCTGCCCCGTCCCCGCCACCTCCGTCCCCGGCAAAACGGCCGTCCGACTCGAAGTCGTCGCCGCCGGCCCAGCCCCAGATCCGACACCCGAAGCCGATTAGAGCCACCTAGTCGGCCCTGGTGCCCTTGCTCGGCTGGGCCAGGAGTCGTTGGAGCTGGCTAGCGCGACGCGCCGGCGCGTGAGCGGGTGGGCGACGCGCGAATCGGGGACAAGCAATAGGCCGGAGGGTGCGGCACGGCGCCGCCGCGCCGCTTCCGGTTCCATTGAAGCTCGCGGCGATGGGGATGAGGTGGCGCGGCGGCTGGCGGGTCTCCGAGGACGTCGTCGACAAGGCCGAGCAAGCTCTCGGCGCGGTGGAGCCAGGCGCGCACACGATTGGAAGATGACTGGAACATATGTTCGATAGGGTAGGGGAGCGCTCGGACGGAAGCTGATTCGCTTCCGGCGGGTTCCTTGGCGAACGACAGGGCGAGCGGGATCCTTAGATGCTCGGCCGCCGTTCGCTCGTTGCCGTCGTTGTCGGGGACCACCGAATGACCTCCTAGACGTCAAGGCCGGTGCCTATGGAGTCGCGGCCGGCGATCGGCAGGACCCTCCAACGGATGGTCGTCTGTTCTGAGCCCTTCCTCCGCGCAGCGCCGCGCGAGCGTGCTCGGCCCGGCGGTGCGGCTAGCGAGCACGAGCGCCGAGTCGGTCGAAAGTTGATTCGGGCAGGCGGAGGCTAGGGGGCTGAGAGACGTAGCGCGTTGTAAGCTCGCCGCTACGGGCGCAAGTAGAGCGTCGTGGCCCGGGATCCGTCACTGTCACATTCCGGGGCGACCGATCAGGGGGGCTTCTAGTCCCAAGTGGCTCGTCAGCCCGAGCCGTGAGGACCACGCCAACCACCCGGCTGAGGATCAAAGATAGGACAGGGGTGTCCGATGCCAAGCGTGTCGTGTGGGGGTAGGTTCGGTGCCGCGCCACGTAACCGGTTTTCTCTTGCTTGATCGGGCGGGCGCACTCACCACACGGTTCTCATTCGGCCGGGTGAGCAATCCCGCTCGCTCCGTCGAAGATCGGAGGTTCATCGTGATTGGTCATCGATTCAAATCAAGTGCCGCGGCTCGAAAGAGATCGAACCGCAGGCTCCGCGGGGCGCGTCTGCTCGTACCGTTGGCGGCGGTGGCCAGCCTGGCGCTGGCATCCGCTGGCTGCGATTGGACGCAGTTGGGTTATGACTCGGGGCATAGCGGGTTCAACTGGACGGAGAACACCATCAGTCCAACGAACGTCGGGGAGCTGAGGCTGGCGTGGAGGACAGGGTCTGACACAGGGAGCATCCATTCGAGTCCGGTGGTCGCCGGCGGCGAGGTGTTCCTCGGCGGCGACAATGGTCGGTTGATGGGCTTCCCAGTCGCTTGCGGTACGGGTGGCGCGGTCTGCCATCCCTCGTGGGAAGGCGCGTACGCCGGAGCCACGCAGCTGTCGGCGCCGGCAGTCGACAACGGAAACGTGTTCGTGGACGCGAATCTGGGCCCGAGCACACCTCCCGCCCTCCTGGCCTTTCCACAATCGGGGAGCGGATCTACGTGCACCACGGACATCCCATCAGTGTGCGCTCCCGTCTCTCACTTTACGCTTCAGCTGGGCTACGGGTCGTCCGTCCCGCGGGCGGTCTTGTCACCGGCGGTGGCCGACGGGCTCATCTGGATGGGCATCGGCCAGGTCAGCTCCGACGCCGGCGAGCTGAGCACGGTGCTCGGGCTCAACGAGACGCTCTCGCGTGGCGCGTGGCTCGGCGCATCGCCGGGCCGAAACGACGTATCTGACGTCACTGTCGGCGGCGGGATGGTCTACGTGAAACTGTCAAATGACACGATTGTCGCCTACCGGATCTTCAATCCCCCGGTTGACGCGCCCGTGGCACCGGCTTGGACTGCGCCGGACTCGTTTGACGGAGCGTCGCCCCCGGCGGAGGCAAACGGCGTGGTGTTCTCACCGGGGGGCGACGGAACCCTACGCGCCTACTCGGCTGAGACCGGGGTGCTGCTGTGGAGTGCGGCGATTCCGGGCGGAGGAGCCTTGGCCACCCCGGCGATCGCCAACGGCGACGTGTACGTCGGACAAGCCAACGCCCCGGCTGGGCACCACGCGAAGCTGTACGTGTTCCCCGCCGGCGGGTGCTACGCGAATACGTGCCGGCCGGCGTGGACGGCAATTACTCACGGCACGCAGATAACGGCGTCACCCACCGTGGCCAACGGGCTTGTGTACGTCGGTAGCGGCCATCCCGGCGCCGTGGACGCGTTCCCCGCCGACGGCTGCGGCCTGCCGAGCTGCCCGCCGCTGTCGACCTTCATATTGCCCAGCGGCAACGTGACGACACCCGCGATCGTAGCCAACGGAGCAGTGTATGTCGGAAGCGATTCGCCCGACCACGGCTTCTACGCGCTGACCCTCGGGTCAGGCACGGCGGGACCCTCCTCGATCGCGACAGAGGCCCACACCACTACGGCGACACCGGCACGGCGATTCGCCGGCACGGGTCCGGGCCGCCTCGGGACGATCACCGTCCGTGAACCGACCACGCTTCGGTGGACCGCAAGGACCGGTGCCCGCGTGTCCTTCACGATGAACGGTCAACCGCACCAGATCGCGGCGCGCGGCGAGAGCGGTCAGATCGCGCTCCCGCCCGACACCTATCGCAACGTCCGCATCATCACGAAGGGTCGTTGGAGCTTCCAGCTGCGCACCAGCGCACCGTAAGGGCGTCAACGACAGTCATATCGGTGGCGTGCCCGCGAGCTCTGCGAGCGGGCACGCGCCGGCTGCCTTAGGGGGTTTGCATCGATTGGTCACCTGTTTCGGTATCGGGCCCCAGCCGCTAACCTGGCGCGGGGCCGTCTGTGCTTGGTTGAGAGCCGAGTCTCGTCACTCATTGGCTTGATCGGTCAGGCGCCTGCGGGCCCGCCGTCGCCGTTGGATGTGGGCGTCGTCGGCGTGGTCGACGAGCGCGGCGATCGTGTCCGACGGCTGGTCGACCAGCTGTGTGACCGCGACGGTGATGCTACGCCTCAGGGAGCGCTGGAGCTCGTGGGCGGCGCGCGTTGGAGGTGATCCGGCGAGCTTGGCCTATGCCAGCGCGACTGCGCCGCCGGGCGCCGAGATCGCGATGGGGGTGCGGGTCCCGTTCGGTGCTCGACCGCGATGCGGTCCGGTGCTCGAGCGACGACGTCGAGGTCGAGCCCTGCCAAGGCGTGGTCGATCGCGTTCTGGGCCCAGGTGAGCGAGTGGAACGGCTGCCTTGCCGCAGGAGAGACGCTCGACGAGCTGATCGAGCCGATGTGCGAGGCGATCGCGCTGTACGTCACGTCTCGCATGTGACCCCTTCTCCGCGAATCAGCCACCTTTGTTCAGAGGGCCTGAACAAAAGTGGCGAAGTTCAGTGCGCGCCCGGCTCCCCGGCCCGCCTGGATGGGATTCGTTCCCCGGCCCAGGGAGTTTCCGCGGAGACGTGTCTGTTCTGCCGCGATGGGGCCCGAGCAAGTCAAGTCGGACGGCGCGCCGGAACTCGGAAAGTTCGTGCCCCGCGCCGCGAGCCTGCGCGTGTAAACGACGAATAGTGTCGCTTCGGACGGGCCCTTAGCTGCGCAGGCTCCGCCGGAAGACTGTCAGCGACGCTCCTCGCGCTGATCCGCTGCTCGGTTCGCGCCGGCGAGTTGGCCCGTAGCTGCCTTGTCTGCTGCTACTGCTGCGGCCGGTGGCGGCACGGCATCGGCGGGGGAGCGATTTGGATACCCAGCTCCGCGGAAGCGTCACCGTCAACCAAGCCGGCCCACCCCACCCCACGGCCACTCACCCCAAATCCGGCCGAACCTGGCGCACCTAACAGGATTCAGGCTGAGGCGACGTGACGAAACTACCTGGCGTTCTGGGGGCGCCTGAACGCGCCTGGCGCCCCCCGCCCGCCCTCACGTACCACCAGTACGATCGTGGCGGGCGGGCAGCGCCATCCACGCCCAGTCACTCGCCAGCTCCACCAACTAATTCCGTCACGCCGTCTTAGCGGGACCAAAATCGAGTTCCTCACTCGTCGGCGGCGCCCCGCGCATGAGCCATTCTTTGAGCGCCTGTCGGGCGATGTCCTCGGTCTGTTGCGCGGCTTTGACGATCTTGTTAGCCGAGATCCCGGGCGAGCCGTGCACGACGTCGTTTCTGGTCAAGTAGAGCTTGCGGAGTTTGGTCTGGAGCGCGACCCGATCGGGCCGAGCCTCGTGAAGGAACCGCGGGATCCGAGTTTCGAGTCGATACGTGACATCGCCGAGGTCCTGTCCTTTTTGTGTCTGGCCGAACAACGCCTCCAGCGCGATCCAGAAGTCAACCAACCGGTCCGATGCGTCGAGGCGCTCATGCACGGGATCGAATCGCCGTAGCGCAAACTCGAACACCGACCCGCTGCTTGTGTGTTCATTGCGAGCCAGAAGGGCGGACACCTGGGCGAGATCCTCGGCGGACGCGACATAGAGCTCGGCGGGGGAGGAAGGGGCGATCTCTGGGCCGCGCTGGCCGAACCAGACACGTTGTCCGCCGTAGGCATCCTCCGGGCGCGCGGGCGTGAGCCACCAGACGCCGGTCCTGACACTTCCTCGTCTTTGAAGTCTTATCATCGCGACAGCAGTCGCGGTCCGGTGCGCATCGAGCGGCGGCACCGGCTCGCCACGCACGCAGACGACTCGCTCGCGAATTGCGTGCGTCCACCGACTTAGCTGATCGACTGTCACGGCTTGTCGTCCAAACGGCGGCTGGCCGAACCATTGCCAGATCTCCTGCCTGTCGCGGTCGGTCAACTCGAAGACCGACAGGTTCTCCGCGAGTGGGACCTCGTCAGTCACCTCCGCTCGAAATCCCATGAGCGGACTGACAATGTCGACGTGCACCTCATCGTTCGTGAGCGCGTCGACAAGGTGCGAAAAGATCGCCTCAAACCGATCCTCGACGTATCTGGGCTCGATGAACCTAGCCAGATAGTGACGCACGAACGGGGCGACAAGTACCTCCCTCAGCCACATCGCCGGGCTCCCCCGGTTCCAGACCTCCCCGTTCCAGACCTCAAGGATACGATGTGCGATATCGCTCGACCGGATTGCCCTGAGCATCTCGATCATCGCTGGGTCCGAGTCGTCGAGGTGCGTCTCGATCTGGATCGACAGATCTACCTCAAGATCCGTCGCCAGCGTCACAGCAAAATCCGCCGAGGTCCAATCCACGCGCTGGCGAGTCCGGCGCGGATCAGCACCGCCTTCCTCCAGCCTTGCGAGAATTCCACGAACGACCGCTGCGAGAGCGGCGCGAAACTCCGTGAGGTCGACCGTGCCGGTACTCGTCATGTCGGCCATCATCTACGCGAGGGGCGGGCTTGGCATCAGACACCCCTGTCCTATCTTTTGAATTGTGCCCGCGCTATCGCTCGTGCCGCAGTCCAGCACGGCTGGTCAGCTCTGCGGCACGGCAACCCCGCCGACGCTGACAGTACGTATCGGCCGAGCGTTGGCGCTGGGGCCGTTCCGGTCTAGTGCTCGACGAGGGACCGCGCGAGCTGCGCACGGGATTCGATGTCGAGCTTCTGGTAGATCCTGGTGAGGTGTACGGTCACGGTCTTGCGGCTGATGAACAGCGCTTGCCCGATCTGCGGGTTGCTCATGCCCTCGGCGGCCATTCGCGCTACGCGAAGTTCGCTCGCGGTGAGGGCGTCGGCGCCCGAGATGCGCGCCCGCCGCGGACGCGCCCCGGCGGCGACGAGTTCGTCCCTGGCACGTTTGGAGAGCACGACCGCGCCGCAGCGCACCGCGAGGTCAAGCCCACGACGCAGCGGTTCGAGCGCCTCTTGCCGCTGTCCGACGCGCCGCAGCGCTGCCCCTTGCTCGGTGAGCGTACGGGCGAGTTGGAGGTCAAACCCGGCGCCATCGAGCACAGCTACGGCATCCGCGAGCGACTCGAGGCCGGTGCTGTCGCCTTCGATTAGCCCTCTCGCTCGCAACGCGATTCCCAGGGCGTGGGGCGCGCCGAACGCTCGTGCGACGCTGACGGTATCGCCGAGCACCGCGTGCGCCCGGTCTTGCTCACCGAGGCTTGCCAAGAGTTGCGCGGCGTCGGCGCGCCAAGCGAGGTTCGCCGCCGGGTTTGGGGCGTTAGTCACTCTCACCCAGTGCTCGCACCCAAGTAGCGCGGCAAGCCCTTCGCGCAGCTGTCCCCGGGCTATTCTGAATCGGCCGAATGCGTACAGATAGCTGCAGGATGAGGATCGCTGCAGCTCATCTGACGGCTCGCCGTCAGTCAACGCCAATGCCACCCCAGCGCCGGTCAGGTCGTCGCGTTCGATCAGGCACAGCGCCAGAAACGGGCGCGGATCGTGGAGCAGGTGCACGTGCGCGTCGTCAAACACGTGGCTGGCCTGTTCGAGATCCGCGATGGCGTCGATCAAGTGTCCGAGCTGGTAGTGGGCGATGCCGCGGATGCTCGAGAACCAGCCGAAAGGGACAGGCAACCCACGACGCTGGCTAAGCTCGATTGCGGGGTCGAGCTCGTCGATGGCGGCGGCGGGCTCGCCGGCGGCCGCCAATGCGTGGCAGGCAGCGCTGTAGGGACCCATGTCGCTGCCGCTGTCGGCCAGCAGCGCGCCGTTCGCCAGCGCCCGGCGCGCAAGCCTGGCCACGCTGTCGGCTGTCCGCTCGCCCGATCGCGCCGAGCGATATGCCAGATGGGCGAGCGTCAACCGCTCGGCACGAGTGCGTCCCGGGGAGTCATGATCGAGGAGGTCCCGCAGTCGCGCCTCTGTCGCGGCGGTCAACTGTGGATCGTCGTGCGTGTCCGCGGTGTACCAGGCGCGAAGCTCGAGGAACAGATCCTCCTCGTCGTCGGGGATTTCGGCCAGGCCGCTCCGCAACGACTCTTGGGCCTGTTCTTGGTCACCCGTGGAGAACAGAGCACGGCCGAGCAGGAGCCAAAGCTTTCCACGGCGGCGCGGGTCATCGAGCAAGTCGAGCGCATCACGGATCGACTGCGTCGCACCCTCAAGCCCGGCATCTAACTGCGCCCGTCCCAGTTCAACCAACAAGTCCGCGCGAAGTTCGCGACTTCGGGCATCGGCCAGCGCCCGCTCCAGGTAGTTAGCCGCCGTCCCTGGCGCCCCGCTCGCGCTCGCCTCTCGCGCCGCCGCGCGAAGCACCTCGACCGCCCAATCATCGCTCCCCGGACTAGCGGCCATCAGGTGCGCCGCGACAACCCCCAGCGGCGCCCCGCGCGCTGCCGTCAGCCGCGCCGCACGCTCGTGCCACTCAGCGCGCGTGGCGGCGGCCAACCCGTCAGACACCGCAGCACGAATCAGGGGATGCACGAACTCATAGGACCCGGAACCGGTCAGGATGTCGGCCCCGATCAGCGCGTCGGCGGTCGCCGCCGCGATAGATGGCTCAATCCCGGCAAGAACCGCTGCGTCGGACAGCGATGCGCCCCCACCGAGCACCACGTACGCTGCGGCGAGCCGCTCAGCTCTCTTCCCCAGCGCGGCCAGCCGGACCGATACCCAACGCACGATCCCCTCCGGAGCGATGGTGGCGACCCGTGCAGCGTCGGCAGCAGTCCCCCTCGCCCCGTCAACCCGGAGCCTGCCCACCATCTCGCCGAGCAAGAACGGATTGCCGCCACTGGCGTGATGACACGCCACGACGAACCGATCGTCGGCGTCAGGCACGCCGCGCTCCCCGATCAGGCGCGCGGCTTGCGGCTCGGTCAACGGCGCCGGACGCAGCACCACCACCTCCGGCAACACACCCAGCTCGGCGAGCAGCTTCCCTTGCTCGAGCCCTGCGGACAGCCTGGCCGCGACCAGCACGACTACCGGCAAGTCCTCCAGGCGCCGCGCGAGGTACAGCACAAACCGCAACGACATGACGTCGGCCCAGTGCGCGTCGTCGATCGCAAGCAGCAACGGTGCGCGCTGTGCGAGTCTTGCCGTCAGCCAATAGAGCCCGTGCATCGCCGCCGGAACCGGATCGCCCCACGCCCCAGCCACTCCAGCCGTCGCGGGGACCAGCCCGACCGGAGCAGCAGCCAGCCCCGCAGCGCCCTCAAGCAGATCATCCGAACCGCGACCCGCCATTACCGCCGCAAACAGCTCGCGCACAACGCCGAACACATACTCGCTCTCCAAGGGCGCCCCGGCGGCCCGCAACACCAGGAATTCCAAACCCGACGCGCGACGCGCAGCTTCCGCTAGCAGAGCGGTCTTCCCGATCCCCGCAGAGCCCTCGAACATCCCCACCGCCCCACCACCAGAGCGCACCCCCGCGACCATTTGATCGACTCGCTCCAGCTCGCTATCTCGTCCCAACAACAAAGTGCGCCCATCCGGTCCAAGGGCCTCTCACCGGCCGCACACCATCAAACCACATCGCCACGCAAACACAAGCCCCCGGGCGTCGATCGGCGGAAAGTGCCAGCATCGACTCCGTTAACGGCCTCAGTCACGCGCGGTGCACCGCCCGGCATAGGGTATGAGACGACAAGAAAGCTCAGACCGCCTGATGGCGATCGACGGATTCGACTCGTCGAGCTGTGCCGAACGCGGCATAGTGTGACGAGGTCTTGCGTGGCACGTGCTGTACCCAGATAAATTTCAGGTAAAGGTCGACGTTGTGGGAAGCGCGACGAGTTCTGGCTGAGCACCGACAATTGGCACCAGACGAGCTAAGTCTGCCGCTCCACAATCGGTCCAGCGAGCAGTCGTGGGCCTACCCATCACCGTTCTGCAACTCGAGCCCTGCTCGAAATTATTCGGCGCGGGAGTACGGGACTGCTTACGACAATCAGGAGTCCACGGTTACGTGACGCCGTCGAATCAAGTCGACAACCTCCGTCGTGTTCTTACCCTGCCACCGAGGTCGATCGATGCAAGGCACGGTTCCTCGCTGGTTTACGGAGTGCGAGGTGAGTGTCCTGAGCCTGAAACGAACGTGACCAGAAACGCCTAACTGCCGAAAACCGACTGCCGAAAACCGACTGCCGTGACCGGCAGCGTTTGACCTGTTGCCGGCAGGAGTCGTTGTCATGGTCGTAAGCGACTAAGCGGGCCAAGCCGCGTGGCGCGGCGGAAAGGTTGGTTCGCGTATAGAAACGACCGAAGACGGGCAGATCGTGTCGGCGGGAACCACCTCGCCCGTTGGGAGTGGGAGCATACGGACGGGCTGGCTACCGCGAAACGCACTGGTGCCCGAGAACGCGTGGGCCGCCCCTCATCGGCGCCGGCGTTCGGCGGAGAAACCGTGGGTGCGGGCGCGTTTCCTCGGAAACGTTTGATGGCTCAACCGTTTCCGCTAAGAATACGCGTGGGGCGTGGGCGCGTGAGCGGCTGCCCGATTTTGACGTCGGCTGCTCGACCCGTCGTGGTAGCTCAGCGACGTCCCCGCGGACGGTTCGTCAGAGACGGATGGTTGAGTCGGGCCATGGAAGCGGAAACGGGGTCGGGTGATCGGCCTAGGGGCGGCGGCGCCCTCGATGGTTTTGCAGTCGCGGCCCAACTTCGCCAATTTTCCGCCGAGGGGTGGCGGAAAGTTGCCGAACTTCGCGCCGACGGCGCGTCCGAGACCCGCCGGACCGGAATCAGCCACGGATTCCAGTGCCGTTGCGCCTCGTGTCCGGACGTCGGGCGCTCCAGCGCCCCGACCTCCTGGCCACACAGCGCGGCGCGGCGGCGGCAGCCAAGCCGCCCGACCGCCCGTCGACAACCACAGCGCCTCACGCCCGGCACCAGCCAACCGCGGCGGATTGGCTGACGACGACGGACGCGCTACAAGCCACACAACCGCCAACGCCCACACGCGCCAGTCGGGAACGCCGGGCTATTTCGGGCGGGTTTGGATATCGTGGCGCGGATGGCGGAGCCGATAAGGATCGTGGTCCTGGAAGGGGACGAGACTGGTCAGGAACTGCTCGAGCAATCGATCCGCGTGCTCGACTCCGAGCTGCTGGAGGTGAAGCTTGATCTGGTTCGTTTTGATCTCTCGCTCGAGAACCGGCGGGCGACTTCGAACCGGGTGGTGAACGATGCCGCCGCGATGATGCGGGAGGTTGGCTTGGGCCTGAAGGCGGCGACGATCACGCCGGAGGGCGCCGGCGATGTGGGCTCGCCGAACCGGATTTTGCGCGAGGAGGTCGATGGCAAGGTGATCGTGCGCACCGGCCGGCGGATCCCTGGGGTGGCGCCGGTCGCGGGCGTGCACTACCCGATCTCGATCGTCCGTATGGCGGTCGACGACGCGTATGGCGCCGTCGAGCGACGGGAGGGTGAGGCCGGTGGGGGGGACGAGGTCGCGTTCAGGGTTGAACGGATCACCCGCTCGACCTGTCGCGCGGTGGCCGAGTACGCGTTCCGATCCGCCGGCCGGATGAACGCCCGCGTGTATGGCGGTCCCAAATGGACGGTGTCGCCCATCTACGAGGGCATGTTGAAGGAGGAGATGGACGCCGCGGCCGTCCGCCACCCTGAGGTCAGCTACCACCCGGTGCTGATCGACGCCACGTATGCCGGCCTGCTCTCGGGCGCTACTGACGTCCCGCTCGTGATCCCGTCGCTCAACCGCGATGGCGACTGCCTGTCGGACCTCGTGCTGCCCATGTTCGGCTCGATCGCGGGCGCCGAATCGATCCTCCTGTCGTTCGACGACGACTACAACACCACGGTCGCGATGGCGGAGGCGCCGCATGGCACCGCGCCCGCGCTGCAGGGCAAGGATGTGGCCAACCCGCTGGCCATGATCCTCGCCGCCGCGGCGACCCTGCGCTACGCCGGCGAGCGTCACCGGCCGGACGCCGATCGCGGCTCGCGCGCGATCTACGAGGCCGCCCTCGAGACCGTCGCCTCCGGGTGCAAGACACCGGATCTCGGCGGCCACGCGGGCACGACCGAGTTCACCACCGAGGTCGTGTCTCGCGTCCGGACCAAGCTCGAGGTGTGGTCGTCACTGGGATCCGCGGCGTGATCCCCCGCCTGGCGACGGAGGCCAGCGGCCGGGGCTAAGACGCGGCGATCCTGGCCATGCGCGTCCGCGGGCCTGCTCCCGGCGGCGCATGGCGCCGATAGGCACCGTAATCTGGTGTCGGAGGGGTGCGGCAGGCAGCGCAGACCAACTCGTAAGGGAGCACAGGCATGACTAGCCGCCGTGGCATAACGCTGGCGATCCTGATTGGCGTCGTCGGCCTCACCGGATGCGGGAGCAGTTCGAGCTCGAACTCGAGCTCGAGTACCAGGTCGACTTCCAGTTCGAGCTCGGGAATCTCGGTCGCGGCCTTTACGGCCGAGGTGAACAAGCTCTGCTTGACCAACAACAACCAGATCAAGGCGCTTCCGGTGAGCGTGGAGACTACGGCGGCGGGACTGGACAAACTCTTATCAATCGCCCAGGCTACGCTGGCTCGGATCAAGCAGATTGAACCGCCGAGTTCGATCAAGACTTCGGTGGAGAACTGGCTGGCTGCGGTCGAGCAGACGGAGCAAACGGCGATCAAGCTCGTCGCCGCGGCCAAGGCTGGGAACCAGAACGAACTTAAGTCCCTGACCGCTAAGGGGAAGGTCGATACTGCGCGAACCATGGCCGACGCCAAGGCGCTCGGCTTGCCGGCCTGCGCGGCGACCTCGGAGCCGAGCGGTCACTGACCAGCCTTGCGACGCTGCGCTAGCTGTGCAAACGGCCGATGCTGGCAGTCGCGTGCGCGGTGCCGTTGGCGTCGGTAGCGGTGAGCGTCAACTTGACGCTCTCGTTGGCCCTGCTCTTGGTCAGGGCGTTCAGCGCTGCGAGGGGGAGGTTGACCACCAGCTCCGTGCCCGTGTTCGCCTTGACCGAACCGTGGCCGGACAACGTGTAGGTCTTCTTCGACTTGCCAATGATCTGGGTCAGGGTGCCGGCCAGCTTGGCGGTAGTCGCCTGATTGCACTTGACCCGCATGGTGACGGTGCCGGAGAGAATCTTGTGCTTGCCCGTCTTGGCGCGCTTGAGCGCGGCCTTGCTGCTGAGTGGTGACATGGTGCACGACGGCAGCGTGGAGGCGAACATAGCCGTCACGCTTTGATTCGAGCTCATGGTGACAGTGCACGTGCCGCTGCCCGAGCAGCCGGCACCGCTCCAGCCGACAAACTTCGAATGCGGGCCGGCCGTCGGGGTCAGGGCGACCTTGGATCCGGGAGCGAAGGTGCCGGAGCACGACTTTGTGCACGAGAACTCAAGCGGGCCCTTGACGGTCCCCGTGCCGCTGCCCGCGAAGGCGACGTGCAGCGTATGACCGAGTCCTCCCAATGAGCCACCGCTCTGGCAGCTGGAGCCGGTGTTGCAGTTGGAGGTCGCGCAGCCGGCGCCGTTGCTCTGGCATTCGGAGACGCCGGTGGCGGTCGCGGCCGGGGGCTCGGTCGGAGTCCAGTTCGGGTGGTACGCGCCGGAGGTGACGAAGTACTGCCAGTTGCCGTAGTAGGTACCGACCGGCCCGCTGGTGATGCTGGCGCCGAGCCGCCAGCAGTAGGCGACGTCGGGGAAGAGATCCTGAATCGTGACGTCGACTCTCGAGTCGGGATGGGCCAGTCCCCCCGGCACCGTGTAATTGACGAAGGGCGCGCCCGGGTTGTCGCAGTTCCCGGCCGAGTCGGGGTAGGCGAGCTGCACGATCGCGCTGCCGGTGTTGGCCTGATTCCACACGAAGCCGGTCATCGTCGCGGTAGTGGTGCCGGCATAGGTACCAGTGGTCTGGAACGTGTTACTCGTGATTGAGGAAGGCGTCTGGTAGGTGATGCCGATCTGCTCGTTCTGCCCGCCCACGTTCTGGGCGCCGGCGTTGTCGACGATCATTTCGAGGGTCGGCGATAGGGTCGGGTCGTCCTCGCCGTCGGCGAGATGGACGTATCCCTGAAGCTGTAACACGCCGGCCGAGCTCGCCACCACTGGGACCTGAACCTCGACCGTTCCGCCCTGGGGCAGTGGCCAGAAGGGTGGGTTTGCGTGAAGTGGATCGATCGAGTAACCGTAAGGACCGAGCGGCAGGCTCTGTGGACAGTCCGCGGTGTCTCGCGAATATGAACTCGCGCCCGGGAAGCCCAGGTAACAGATAACCGGGTGTGCGGCCGAGATCGCCAGGCTCAAGCCGGAGGGGAGAATCAGGTTGATGTCAGAGTAGATGCCGGCGCAGGTGTTGCCGATCCCGGTCAGGTCAATCGCGACGTAGAACACCTGACCGGTCTGTGGCGGAGCCGTGGGATCGGCGTAATAGCTGAGGAACGTGCCGGCCTCATACTCCGCCTGCCCTGTAATACAGTTGCCGTCCTGCGACTCGACCAGCGGCCCCGACTGCCAGCTGGCGGCGGCGGCGGCGATCGCGGGCGCCGCGAGGCAAGCGGCGGACGCCAGCGCCACAATGCACGCGACTCTAGCGAGGCTGAAGCTGCACGGTCCAATCCCCATTGGCCCCGTGATTATGGCTGCAACCGCGCGCCGGGGGTGTATTTATTGTCACACCCCGGGCTAGGCTTGGGCCGGCATCAACTCCTCGCGTCGATCGACGAGGGCGGCGATCACGATCGTCAGGTGCTCGTCGAAGTCGACTCCGAGTTGTTCCGCGCCCTCGCGAAGATCGTCGCGATTGACCGCGGCGGCGAAGCTCGGCTGCTTGAGCTTCTTCTTGACTGACTTTGGGGTCATGCCGACGAGTCCCTCGGGCCGCACATAGGCGCACGCGAGCAGGAAGCCGCACAGCTCGTCGACCGCAAACAGCGTCTTCTCCATCGGGCTATCGCGCGAGACGCCGAGGAAGTCGGCGTGAGAGGCCACGGCCCGCACGAGCTCGGGTGGATAGCCGCGGGCCTCAAGCTCGCGCATCGCGTAGCGGGGGTGGCCATCGTCCAGGTTGGGATAGCGCTCGTAATCGAGGTCATGTAACAAACCGGTCAAACCCCACAGCTCGACATCGCCGTCGAAGCGAGGCGCGTAGGCCCGCATCGCCGCCTCGACCGCCAGCATGTGGCGCCTCAGCGACTCGGACTGTGTCCATTCACAAAGAAGGTCCCAGGCTTGATCGCGCGAAATCTGCACTTGCATGGCTGTTACCCTAGCTCAGCGCCAGGGGCGAGTCGGGCCTCATCGCTCGAAGCCAACCGCTAGGCTGGTCGTCCCTCCGCCGATTCCTATGGAGAAGTTCGTCATTGAAGGCGGCGTGCCGCTGTCGGGCACGATCGTCCCCGCCGGAAACAAGAACGGCGCGTTGCCGATCCTGGCCGCGTGCCTGCTCACCGACGACGAGGTGGTCCTGCGCAACGTTCCCGCGATCAGCGACGTCGACACGATGGTGCTCCTGCTCGAAGGGTTGGGCGCTCGTGTGCGGTGGCTCGGGCCCGGCGAGATCTCGATCGACGCCTCGACGGTCGACTGCACCGACGTCGATCGCGAGCTGGCGTGCCGGATCAGAGCCTCCTTCCTGTTGGCCGGGCCGCTCCTGGCCCGCTTCGGACGGGTTCACATGCCCCCACCAGGGGGCGACGTGATCGGCCGCCGTCGCCTCGATCCCCATCTGGACGCATTCCGGGCCCTGGGCGCCTCGGTCCGCCACAACCGGGACATCGAGCTCGAGGCCGACCTCGGGCTGCGCCCATGCGACTTTCTGATGGATGAGCCGTCGGTGATGGCGACCGAGAACGCGCTGATGGCGGCCGCCCTGACCCGAGGGCCGACGGTGATCCGCAACGCGGCGTCCGAGCCGCACGTCCAGGATCTGGCGCGGATGCTGGTGGCGATGGGTGCTCCGATCGACGGGATCGGCTCGAACGTGATGACCATCCACGGCACGGGGAGCCTGCGCGGCTGCACGCACACGATCGCCCCCGATCACATCGAGATCGGCTCGTTCATGGCGCTGGCCGGCGTCACCGGCGGCGAGCTCATCGTCAAGGACACGGTACCCGGCGACTTGCGGATGATCCGGCTCGTATTCGAGCGGCTGGGTCTCCGCAGCGAGTTGCGGGGCGCCGACGTGATCGTGCCGGGCAATCAGCGGCTGATCGTCCGCAACGACACCGGCGACTACATCCCCAAGGTCCAGGACGGCCCGTGGCCCGCGTTCCCGGCCGACCTGACGAGCGTCGCGCTGGCGCTTGCCACCCAGGCCGAGGGCTCGGTGATGATCCACGAATGGATGTTCGAGAACCGGCTGAACTTCACCGACAAACTGGTGATGATGGGCGCGGCGATCACGACCTGCGACCCGCACCGGGCGATGATCGTCGGACCGCGCCGACTCCGCGGCCAGCGGGTCGACTCGCCCGACATCCGGGCCGGCATCGCGATGCTGCTCGCGGCGCTGTGCGCCGACGGGACGACCGAGATCGGCAACATCCGCCACATCGATCGCGGCTACGAGCGGATCGACGAGCGCCTACGCGAGCTCGGCGCCCAGATCACCCGCGTCGAAGACGTTCCGCTCCCGGTCTGACCGGCAGACAGGCGCTGGCGGCGGCCGGTCCGGGCACCGGGCCGTCCCCTGAGCCCAGGGCCAAGTAGCCTGGCCTCCCGGTGCCAATGGTTGATCGGATTCCAAGCGGGACCCGCGACGTGCTGCCCGACGAGATGCGGGAGCTGCGGGCGATGACCGAACGCGTGCGAGCGGTGTTCGAGCGGGCCGGCTACGGGGAGGTGTACACCCCGGCGCTCGAATACGAGACCACGTTCGACAAGGCCACCAGCGCCGGCGCGCGCCCCGCCTACCGGATGTTCGACGAGCTCGGCAACGTGCTCGTGCTACGACCCGACATGACGGTCCCGATCGCGCGGCTGGTGGCGACGCGCTACGCCCACGCCGAGACGCCCCTGCGCTTCAGCTACTTCGCCCACGCCTACCGCGGGGTGAGGCCGCAGCGCGGGCAGGCGCGCGAGTTTCTGCAGGCCGGGGTCGAGCTGGTTGGCTCGCCGGGCCCCGGGGGTACCGCCGAGGTGCTGGGCGTGCTGTGCGCGGCGCTGGACGCCGCCGGTCTGCAGAACTATCGCGTTGGGCTCGGCGACGCGTCGCTGTATCCGGCGCTGCTCGACACCGTCGGGGTGCTGGCCGAGCAGGCGGAGCGAATCCTGTCGGAGCTGGCGATCGGTGACTTCGTCGGTGTCGAGCGCGAGATCCACGAACTCGGGCTGGCGAGTGACCAGGCCGAGCTGCTGCTGGCGGTGCCGCGCACGCGCGGCGGCCCCGAGGTGCTGGAGCACATCGAGGGGGCGGTCCACGACGCGGTGGCGGGGATGCGCGAGGTCCATAGTCTGCTGGCCCCCGACGTCGCCGCGCGGATCATCTTCGACCTCGGCCTGGTGCGGAGCATCGGTTACTACACCGGTGCGGTGTTCCAGGTCTACGACCCGGCGTACGGCGTGCCACTGGGAAGCGGCGGCCGCTACGACGAGCTGTTGGGCTCGTTCGGGCGCCCGCTGCCGGCGGTGGGCTTTGCCCTCAACGTCGAGCGGGTCCACATCGCGTTGACCGGCGAGGAGCGCGGGGCGCGATGAGCGAACTCCGGATCGCCGTGCCGCGGGGGGCCTTGTTCGCCGACACGCTCGACCTGCTCGACGCGCTCAGGATCGACACCGCCGAGGTGCGCGAAAACGACCGCAAGCTTCTGTTCGAGCGCGTGGGCATCGTGACGATGCGGCCGTCCGACGTTCCGACCTACGTCGAGGCGGGGGCGGCCGACCTGGGGATAACCGGCAAGGACGTGCTGATGGAGCAGTCCGAGCGCGAGGTGTACGAGCTCGTCGACCTCAAGTACGGCCAGTGCCGGATGGTGCTGGCGACCGTCGCCGGCGAGGATCGGGCCGCCGAGGCGCTGCGCCGGCTCGGCGTTGTGCGGATCGCCACCAAGTATCCGCGGATCGCCGCCGCCTATTTTCTCGAGACCGGCCGTCAGGCCGAGATCGTCGAGGTCAAAGGGTCGGTCGAGCTGGCCCCGTTGACCGGCCTCGTCGAGGGCATCGTCGACCTCACGGCGACCGGAACCACGCTGCGCGAGAACGGGCTCGTGGTGCGCGAGGAGATCGCCGTCTGCACGGCCCGGCTGATCGCCAACCCCGTCGCCCACAAGCTCAAGGCGAGCACGATCGACGGCCTGCTGGAGCGCCTCGATGGAGTTTGAGCGACTCGTCTGCGCTGGCCGGCCCGAGCGCGTGGCGGCCGACCTGAGAAGCCTCGTCCCGGCGCCGGAATCGGTGAGCGCGGCGGTGGCCCAGATCATCGCCGACGTCCGCGCCCACGGCGATCAGGCGCTCGTGGAGTACACGCGCCGGTTCGACCTGGCGGGATCCGCACCGCGCGCGCTCGAGGTCACCGAGGCGGAGCTCGACGCCGCCGCCGCAGGCCTTGATCCCAAGGTGCGCACCGGGCTCGAGTGCGCGATCGAGAACGTGGCGACGGTGGCGCGGGCCGGGATCCGGGACGACGTCACGGTCGGCTTCGACGGCCACGAGGTGGCCCTGCGCACCGCACCCGTGGGCAGCGCCGCGGTGTATGTGCCGGGCGGGCGCGCGCCGTATCCGAGCACGGTCGTGATGGGGGTGGTGACGGCGCGCGTGGCCGGGGTCGGTCACGTCGCGGTGTGCGCGCCGCCGCGCCACGACGGCGAGCTCGATCCGGTGGTGCTCGCCGCCTGCCGGCTGGCCGACGCGAACGTGGTGTACCGGATGGGGGGCGCGCAGGCCGTGGCCGCGCTCGCCTACGGCACGGCCAGCGTGCCGGCCGTCGAGGTGATCGTCGGCCCCGGCAACCTTTACGTCCAGGAGGCCAAGCGCCAGGTGTTCGGTCGGGTGGGAATCGAGGGGCTGGCCGGGCCGAGCGACCTGGTGGTGATCGCCGAGGAGGGCGCGGACCCGGGGCCGCTGGGGCTCGACCTGCTGGCCCAGTCCGAGCACGGCGCCGGCTCGCTCGTCGTGGGGATCTCCGATTCGCCAGGGATGCTCGACGCGTGGCAGCAGGCGGTGGCCGATGCGCCGGCGACGGGCGCGCTCATTCGGCTGGTCGAAGTGAGCGACGTCGAGGAGGCGGTGGCGCTCGCCCGGGCGTTCGCGCCCGAGCACCTGCAGCTCGCCGGTCCGAGGGTAGAGGCCCTGGCCGGCGAGGTCACTCAGGCGGGCTGCATTCTTCTCGGCGAGGACACGGGAACGGCGTTCAGCGACTACATCGCCGGCTCAAATCACGTGCTGCCGACGAGCGGGACGGCCCGATTCGTATCGGCGTTGTCACCGTCGCACTTCCGCCGCGGCTTCACCGTGGTGCGGATCGAGCGCGACGCGGCCGACCTGGCGCGTAAAGCGATTCCGATCGCGCGCGCGGAGGGATTCGAGCTTCACGCACGCTCGATGGAAGCGCGCATTCGGGACAATGGATGACGATGCCCCGCGCCTCCCAGATCGAACGCAAGACGGACGAGACCGACGTTCGCGTGGACCTGACGCTCGATGGCGACGGGGCCGGGACCCGCGAGACCGGGGTTGGGTTCTTCGATCACATGCTCGATTTACTGGCGCGCCACGGACGTCTCGACCTGACCGTCGAGGCGCGCGGTGACTTGCACACCGGCGCTCACCACACGGTCGAGGACGTCGGCATCTGCATCGGCCAGGCGCTCGACGAGGCGCTGGCCGGCCGTACCGGAATCACCCGCTACGGACAAGCCACGGTGCCGATGGATGAGGCTCGCGCCTCGTGCGCGATCGACATCTCGGGCCGTGGCTTCTGCGCCTGGGAGGGATCGATCCCACCCGGCACGATCGGCAACTTCGATCACGAGCTGACCGAGGAGTTCTTCCGGGCGCTGGCCACCAATGCGAAGCTCACCTTGCACCTGACCGTCGAGCGGGGCACCAACGCGCACCACATGATCGAAGCGGCGTTCAAGGCGGCGGCGCGAGCGCTGCGCGCGGCGGTGGCGCTCGATCCGACCGAACGCGGCGTGCCGAGCACCAAGGGGACGCTGGGGTGATCCGGATCGCGGTCGTCGACTACGGGATGGGCAACCGGCGCTCGGTGCAGAAGGCGTTCGAGCACGTGGGCGCGCGCGCCGCGATCACCGCCGACCACGACGAGATCCGGGCCGCCGACGGGGTCGTCGTCCCGGGCGTCGGAGCTTTCCCGCGCGCGATGCGCAACCTCCGCGCCCTCGGCCTCGCCGAGCTGATCCGCGACCGCGTGGAAGACGGGACGCCGTTGCTTGGCATCTGCCTCGGCATGCAGTTGCTGCTCGACTCCTCCAACGAGCTCGAGCGGACGCCCGGACTGGGATTGATCCCCGGGGACGTGAGGCGCCTGGAGACCGGTGGGCTGCGGGTGCCGCATATCGGCTGGAACGAGGTGGCGTTCGAGCTGCCGTCGCGGCTGAACGCGGGACTGCCCGCGGGCGGGTGCCCGTTCTACCACGTGCATTCAATGGCGGCCCATCCGCACGATCCGGCGGACATCGTCGGCGTGACCGAGTACGGCGAGCGGTTCGCGACGATGGTCGCCCGCGGGTCGGTCTACGGAGTCCAGTTCCACCCCGAGAAGTCCTCCGCCCATGGGCTGCGGATGCTCGAGAACTTCAACGGCATCTGCCTGGAGGCGGCGGATCGGTCGGCGGCGGTGCGGGCATGATCCTGCTGCCGGCGATCGACATTCTCGGCGGCAAGGCGGTGCGGCTGACGCGCGGAGATTTCAGGTCCAAGACCGTCTACGACGCGGACCCGCTCGAGGCCGCGCGCCGGTGGGTCGATGGCGGCGCGCGCGGTCTGCACGTCGTCGACCTCGACGGTGCCCGGACGGGCGCGGCGTCCAACCTGAACCACGTCGCGCGGATCGCCCGGGAGGTCGACGTGCCGGTACAGATGGGAGGCGGGCTACGGACGATCTACGCGGTCAAGGCCGCCGTCGAGGCCGGCGCGGCGCGCGTCCTGATCGGGACCGCTGCGTACTCGGACGTCGACTTTCTCGACGCCGTGATCGAGGAGTTCGGCGATCGCGTCGTGGTGTCGGTCGACGCCCGCGAGGGCCGGCTGGCGATGAAGGGATGGACCGAGCAGACGGAGATTCCGATCGGGCCGGTGTTCGAGCGGCTGGGCAGCCGGGGCGTACGGCGGTTCGTGTTCTCGAGCATCGAGCACGACGGAATGCTGAGCGGGCCCGACCTGGACGCCGTCCGGGGGGTGGCCGACGTTGTCCGAGGCACGTTCATCTACTCCGGAGGCATTGCGTCGCTGGAGGACCTGACCGCGCTGGCCGACCTCCGACAGGTGAATCTGACCGGCGTGATCGTCGGCAAGGCCCTGTACGAGCAACGGTTCACGGTTGCCGAGGGGCAGTTGGCGTGCACTACAAGCGCGTAATTCCCTGCCTCGACGTCGACGGCGGTCGGGTGGTCAAGGGCGTCGGTTTCGTCGATCTGCGCGACGCGGGCGATCCGGTCGAGCTCGCCTGCCGCTATGACGCCGCCGGTGCCGACGAGCTCGTGTTCCTGGACATCACCGCCACGTCCGACAAGCGCGAGACGGTGGTCGAGCTCGCCCGCCGGACCGCCGACGACGTGTTCATCCCGTTCACGATCGGGGGCGGGATCAGATCCACGGCGGACGCGCAGGCCGTGCTCGACGCCGGCGCGGACAAGATCTCGGTCAACTCGGCGGCCCTGGCGCGGCCCGAGCTGATCGACGAGCTGGCGAGCACATTCGGGGCGCAGTGCGTGGTACTGGCGATCGACGCCAAGGCCCGCGACGGCGGCGGCTGGCAGGCTTACGCCGCCGGCGGGCGAACGCCGACCGGCCGCGACGCGGTGGCTTGGGCGCGGGAAGGCGCCGAGCGCGGGGCGGGGGAGATCCTGCTGACCAGCATGGACCGCGACGGCACGACGGCCGGTTACGACCTGGGCCTGACGGCGGCGGTGGCCGAGGCCGTCGGCATCCCGGTGATCGCCTCCGGCGGCGCGGGCGAACTGGCGGACCTGACCGACGCGGTGCACGCGGGCGCCGACGCCGTACTGTGCGCGTCGATCTTCCACTACGGGCATCACACCGTGGCGGGGGTAAAGGAATACATGGCGCGCTCAGGAGTGGCTGTCAGACTGACTCAGGAGCCCGCGACTAGGCGATAACCTGCGTCGTGGCGGCGCCGGGAATCGAAAGGGGCATGTGATGAGCGGTCGGTGGGCGGCGAGCGGACGGGCGATCCGCGCGCGAACGGCCCTGGCCGGCGCGGCGCTGGCGTCGAGCGCAGCGGTGGTGGCGAGCGCCGCGTTGCTCCTCACGCCCGCCGCGGCGACGGCACAGACCACGCTTGGCGCCCCCCTCAGCCAGGCGCCGGATGTGAACTTCGATTGCACGGTAATCCCTTACTCCTCGGGCTTCGCGCAGGGGGGTCAGTCGTGCTCGTGGGGCACGCCGGAGCTGTCGCAGTCGGGGAACGCGGGCGGGCTGCTCGTCCCCGCCGACGGCACGATTTCCGAGGTCATGGTGAGGGTGGGAGCGAGCACCGGCCCGTTGGAGGTGGTGATCCTGCGGACGTACTTCAGTGGCAGCGACCCCAGCGATAACGTGTGCTGCGCCGCGGAAGCCGTGAGTCCGACGTTCACGCCGACCGCGAACGGGGTGACGACCGAGTCCGTATCACTTCCGGTAGGGGAGGGGTTCATCCAGCAGGACAACCTCTACTACGACGACGCGGTTGGCCTCTCGATCCTCGAGGATGGAGTTCAGATTCCGCTGGTCGACGAGACGAGCATGCCTGTGGGCGAGCAGGCGGTCGACACGTTCAACGCGCCGGCGCTGACGCCCGGGGCCAGCCAGGACGCCGGCGACCCGGCCGGCTACGTGCTCGACATGCAGGCGGTTTGGTCGGCCTCCGCGTCCGGCGGCGCCACGGCAAACGCGATCCCGTCGTCCACACCATCAAGTGCCGACGCCCAGTTCTGGGGTCAGCAACTCCTGCGCAAGGAATTCCTCGCGCTTTCGTGGTGAGCGCACCAAGCGGGGCGCCGCGGAAGACCCCGGCCCCTGTCGGGCGATATCTGCAGTTTTATGTGATGCCCGACTGAATACGGCCGCGGTTAGGCGGCCTCTTCCACGTATCCGGCGGCGGCGCAAGCGTCGCAATACGCGGCCGGCGGGACACGGGGTTCGTAACAACCAGGGCGACAGCACGTCGACGACCGCTTTGGCCGGCCCCGCCCGATGCGGGCAGCGGCTGCGTCCTTGAGCTCCTCGCGCATGCGATCGAGCTCTGCCGCGTGATCCGCGCAGAACCGACGTCCCGGTGCGGCCGGGTGCTGACAGTGACTTCCACTACGACAACGCATAGACAGTTAAGCATAGCAAAAGGCCCCGAACGCACGTTCCGTGGGCGGATCCTTGCGGACCGCGGCGGCCTCACGCAGGCTATGCGCTCGCCATATTGTGCCTGGTCGGCTCGAATCAGGCGGCGCGGGTCCGTGATCCGCGGTCAGGACTAGGCGGCGTGGGCGTGTGACCCAGCGGCGGCCGTGATCGGGGGCGTCGGCGCCGGCTGATTACTCTGGCCCTTCGACTGCGGCGCGGTCCGGTGGTGCGTCGCCCGTTTGGGCAGCATCTGGTAGAGCATCGTGTAGCCGGACAGGTAGATCGCGCCCGGGTCGGCGATCACGGGATTGAAGGCGCCATCGGGGAACGAGAACACCTGCTTTCCCGTGCGGAGATCGAGCCCGGCGGTCGTCCGGGTGCCGAGATCCGAGTAGTAGACGACGTTCCCGACGATCGTGGCCGACCCCGAGATCTTGCCCCCCGCGGGGTGGGTCCAGCGGATCGAACCGGATTGGGCGTTGAAGGCGTAGAAGTTGCCGTCGTAGGAGCCGAGGTAGACGGTCGGACCCAGGCCGGGGACGTCGTCCACGGCCGGGGAGGCGTACACGTAGGCGCCGGTCGCGGTGGCCCACGCGAGCTGGCCGGTCTTGGCCGCGAACGAGTACACGCGCCCGTCGGTGTTACCCATGTACACGCGCCCGAAGGCCACCGCCGGCGTCGAGTAGAAGTTCCCCGAGCCGAATCCGAACGCGGTGCCGCTGGTGCTCACGGCCCACACCTGATGGCCGTTATCCGCGTTCAGCGCGTAGGCGCGGCCGGCGTAGTCGCCGAAGTACACGATCCCGTCAGACAGCGCGACGCCGCCCTTGACCGCACCGCTCGCGTGGTAGGTCCAGTTGACGTGGCCGGTGGTGGCGTTGAGCGAGTAGACGGTGCCACTCTGATCGCCGAAGTAGACGTCGTTGCCCCAGGCCAGCGGCGAGGATTCCGTGCCTGCGGGCACGGTCAGCGACCATTTGATCTTCCCGGTCTTCATCGACAACGCCATCAAACGGCCGTTGCCGGGCGTCGATCCCGTGCCATGGTTGGTCGACAGCACGGAGAAATAGACCAGCCCCTGCTTCTCTCCGATCGCCGGCGAGGCGGCGGCCAGCGTCCCGATCTTCCGCTCCCAGATCTTGTGGCCGTTGAGCTTGTTGATCTCCTTCGCGGAGCCGTCGTCGTCGAGCAGGTACAGGTTGTTCTGGTAGATCACGGGCGGGAACTCGAGCAACGCGTAGTCCTGGAAGCGCCAGCCGACCTTGAGCGGCGGGGTCAACTTGCTCCCGCCGGGGAAGAAGCGCGTGCGCGCGGCGTCATATCCGTATCGCGGCCAGGCAAAGTCGTCGACCACCGGCTTTTTCTTCTTGGGCGGCGGTGACGGCTGCGTGTCGGTCGCCGTCGGCGGGGGGACGGTGAACGACAGGTCCGGATGTGAAACGTTGCCAGGCGCATGCAGTAGGAGGAACGCCACCGTGCCCCCTAGCGCAACGAGCAGGACCGCTACGGCGACGAGCACCCGCCGCAGCACACGCCGCGAACCGGGACTCGGCATCCAGTCATGCTAGCCACCGAACAGGCGGCTAAACCCCGCTATCCAGGAAGATCAAGGGATGGAGACCAGGCCGGCGGAAGCCCTGCTCGCGGACGTGCATGCACTGCCGGCCGCCGCCCTCCTGTTCGATCGGCTAGGTGATCCGCGGGGGGTGTACCTCGTCGGCGGGGCGGTCCGCGACCTGCTCCGGGGCGGTGAACCGCCCGACCTCGACCTGGTCGTGGAGGGGGACGCAGCCGCCATCGCAGAGCGTCTGGGCGGCCGCGTAGTGGCGCACGACCGGTTTGGGACCTCGACAGTCAGGCTCGACGGCCACACCTACGACTTCGCGCGCGCCAGGACCGAGACCTACGCGCGGCCGGGCGCGCTGCCGGACGTCGCGCCGGCGTCTTTGGCGGCCGATTTGCAGCGGCGTGACTTCACGGTCAACGCGCTGGCGATCGCGCTCGGCGGCCCCCATCCGGGCGAGCTGAGCGCGGTTCGCGGCGCACTCGAGGACCTCGATGCCGAACGGCTGCGCGTGCTCCACGAGCGGAGCTTCATCGACGATCCGACGCGTCTGCTGCGCATGTCCCGCTACCTGGCTCGGCTCGGCTTCTCCGTCGAACCGCATACGCGCGCGCTGGCCGAGCAGGCGACGGCGAGCGGGGCGCTGGACACGGTCAGCGGCGCGCGCATCGGCTCCGAGCTGCGATTGCTGTGCCGCGAGCCGCGCGCGCTGGACGCGTTCGCCGCGCTGTGTGAGTTGGGAGCGGACCGTGCGATGCATCCGCAATTCGGGATCGAGGATCGCGAACTGGCCGAGCGCGCGCTCGACCTGGCCCGCGGCGAGGCCCGCGTCGACCGACTGTTGATGGCGCTGGCGCTGCGGGGCGTGCCCGGCGACGCGGCCACCGCGCTGCTCGACGATTGGGCGTTCGAAGCCGCCGATCGCGACGCGATCGTGCGTGCGGCGACGCGCGCGGACACCGTCGCCCACGCACTCCGCGGCGCCCGGAGGCCATCGGAGATCGCGGACGCGGCGGCGGGGGGCGATCCCGAGCTCGTCGCCCTGGCGGGGGCGCTCGGACCGGCCGAACCAGCCCGCGACTGGCTCCGGCGGCTGCGTCACGTGCGCCTCCAGATCTCGGGGGAGGATCTGATAGCGGCGGGAATCCCGGAGGGACGCGCGATCGGCGCTGGACTACGGGACGCCTTGCGGGCCAAGCTCGACGGGCGCACGTCGGGCCCCCAGGACGAGCTGTCGGTGGCGCTCACCGCCGCGCGCGACGCCAAGCCGGGCCGGTGACGGCCGGTGGCCGCCAGGTCGACTAGCCTCGCGGCGATGTCACGCACGCTGAACGCACTGCGGTGGAACCGGCAGCCCGGTCACTACGAGGTCTACTACGTGACGCTGACCGATCGGGCGAGCGGGGTCGGAATCTGGATCCGCTACACGATGGTGGCGCCGCTCGCGGAGGCAGCGTCGGCCGCGCTGTGGTTCCTGGCCATGGATCCACGTCCGGGAGGGGCCGCGGTGCTCGCGCGCAAGCGCTCGGTGCCGATCGACCTCCTCGAGGCGGAGGCCGAGCCGTTCCGGTTGGCGATCGACGGGGCGACGCTCGGCGATGGCGGCGCCGCGGGGGCGATCGGCGACGTCGCGTGGGACCTACGGTGGCAGCCGGGTTCCCGGAGTTACCGACACGTCGATCCGTGGCTGACCCGCAGCGGGGTCGCGAAGACGGTCCTCGTCCTGCCAGAGCCCGACCTGGCCATCGACGGTGCGGTGACGTTCGCGGGCGAGCGGCTCGACCTGGCCGGCGCGCGCGGGGGCCAGGCCCACCTGTGGGGCTCCAAGCACGCGAGCTCGTGGGCTTGGGTGCACTGCAACGATTTCGAGACGCTCGACGGCGGACCCCTGCGGGGAGCGTTCGTGGACGCCGCTTCGGTGTTCGTGAACCGGTTCGGGCGCGAGGTGGGGCCGAGCACGCCGGTCCTCGCGCGGATCGACGAGCGCGACTTCATCTCGACCAACCCGGCGCGGGTGGTGGCCAACCGCAGCACGTTCGGGCTGACGGGCTGGCGGTTCGAGGCGGTTGCCGGCCGGCGCAAGCTGATCGGACAGGTCGACGCCGACCGCGGCCAGCTGGCCGGGGTCACCTATCACGATCCCGACGGGGAGCTCGCCTACTGCTACAACAGCGAGACGGCTTCGATGCAACTGCACATGTACGAGCGCGCGCGGCAAGTGGGTGGGTGGGCCCATCGCACGACGCTGGTCGCGCCGGCTCGGGCGCACTTCGAATACGGGCAGCGGATGGCGATACCCGGTGTGGAGCTGGTCACCTCATGAGCGACTTCCGTCCCTATGGCGACCACCTCGGGATCGAGCTCCCGGGCGCCCAGGTGGTATTCACGACCCGGTACGGCGGCCTGTCGGTGGGGCCGTATCGGAGTCTCAACCTCGGCCGGTGGACCGACGACGATCCCGACGCGGTCCAGCGCAACCGAGTGGGGTTGGCGGCCCAGCTCGGGGTCCGCTTCGTTTGGGGCCGCCAGGTCCACGGCAAGCGGGTGGTCCGCGTTCCCGACGATCAAGTTGCCGAGGGCAGCGGCGTGATCGTCGACGCGGACGGCCAGGCTACCGCCGCCGCCGGCCTGGCCCCGATGGTTCTGGCCGCGGATTGCTTGCCGATCGCCATCACGGGCGGTGGCGCGGTGGCGATGGTCCACGCCGGCTGGCGGGGACTGGCCGCCGGAGTCGTGGGGGAGGGGGCGCAAGCGGTGCGCTCGCTGGGAGCCCACGGCATGCTCAGCGCGGCAATCGGCCCGGGAGCTGGGCCGTGCTGCTACGAGGTGGGCGAGGAGGTCCACGCCGTGTTCGCGCGCCACGGTGAAGGGGTCAGGCAGGGGCGCAACCTGGACCTCAAGGCGATCGCCGCCCGGGAGCTGGCGCTGGCCGGCGTCGCTGACATTCACGACTGTGGCATCTGCACGATGTGCTCGCAGGACTTTTTCTCTCATCGCCGGGATCATGGCGTCACCGGGCGTCAGGCGGGGATCGCGTGGTTGACCTGATCCATGGCCTGCAGGCCGGGCGGGTGCGCGCCAACCTCGAGCGGGTGCGAGAAGAGATCGACGCGGTGGCCCGGGACCCGGCCGGGGTCCAGATCTTGGCCGCGGTGAAGTACGTGCCGCTCGCGGAACTCGAAGTGCTCGCCGAGGCGGGTCTCGAGCTGCTGGGGGAGAACCGCGCGCAGGACCTGGTGGCGAAGGCGATGGCCTATCCCGGCCGGTTCACGTGGGACTTCATCGGACACCTCCAGAGTCGCAAGGTCAAACAGATACTTCCGTACGTCCGCCTGATCCATTCAGTGGACAGCGACTCCGTGCTCGCACAACTGTCCCGCCACGCCGACCCCGGGAGGGAGATCCTGATCGAGGTCAACGTGGCCGGCGAGGAGGGGAAGAGCGGCATCCCGACCAGCGGTCTGACGGCCTTTCTGGACCGGTGCCCGGTGCGCGTGATCGGGCTCACGACGATGCCGCCTCAGGCCGATGATCCGGAGGACAGCCGCCCCTACTTCGTGGCGCTGCGGGAGCTCGCCGAGCATCACGGGCTGCGAGAGCTGTCGATGGGTACGAGCCAGGACTACGCCGTCGCGGTCCAGGAGGGGGCGACAATTGTGCGACTTGGCACGAGTCTGTACCGATAACTGTCTCCCTAAGCGTCATAATTACGGCAGGGAAATCTTCTAACGGAGCGAACCCAGTCAACGATCATGGCCTTGAGAGACACATGGCATCGCACGTTGGTCTACTTCGGGCTCGCCGAGGATGAGGCCTACGACGAAGAGGTCGAGCCCTACAACGAACCCGAGGTCGAAATGCAGGACACCTACCGGGAGCGCCCCAACGTTCGGCGGCTGAATTCCTCACGCCGGCGCCGGGATGATTTCGACGACATCTTCGCCGACGATTCAGGCAGCGAACGTCGCTCCTCAGCACCCTTGCGTCCGGTCGCCGGGGGCCGTGCCAACGGCCGTAGCGGCGATGTTCGGGTGCACTTCGTCGCTCCCAAGAGCTTCAACGACGTGCAGGACGTCGCGGACAAGTTCAAGGAATCGATCCCGGTGATCCTCAATCTCCAGGGCACCGACACGGATCTGTCCAAGCGGCTCATTGACTTCTCCAGCGGGTTGACCTACGCGTTGGATGGAGGGATGCAGCGGATCGCCGACAAGGTGTTCCTGCTGACGCCGCACAACGTCGAAGTGTCCGCGGAAGAGCGCGCGCGGCTGGTCGAGAAGGGGTTCTACAACCAGTCCTAGCGCTCGGCGCGGGAGGGATGTAGAGCACCGAGAAAGCAGGTGCCCTTTGCGGCAATCGGGAGCCCGCTAACGTTCCTGAACATGGAAGTCGGCCTCATCGGAGGCGAGCCTGTGGCTCGCGAAAGCGCCCGAGGCTGGCGGGTAGTGGACGTGGTCTTCTCGGGAGCGCGTGCGTGATGGTCGCCTTCGCGCTCACTCGCGCCGACGTCGCCAACTACGTGGGCGCGCTGTTCGAGGTCTACATCTTCCTGATCTTCCTCTACATCCTGCTCAATCTGCTGTTCTCGTTCGGCGCCCGCCTGCCGTACTCGCGCGTCACGGAAGCGATCATGAACTTCCTGCGCGACGTATCGGAGCCATACCTGCGACTGTTTCGCCGCTTCATCAAGCCGATCGGGGCGATTGACCTGAGCCCGATGATCGCGATCATCGTCCTCATCGTGCTCGAGGAGATCGTGACGAACGCGATCTCGGGCTGACGGAATCCGCGTGTTGACCGTGTCTCAGGCTGCCGCTCGGCCAAAGCTCCGCTGGCTGGCTTTCGCGCGTGCGGGGCTCGTCGCGGCGATCGTCGTCGGTCTCGATCAGCTGACCAAACATACGCTCGCCGCCGGTATCGCCCCGGGGCAGGAGAAGAGCTTTCTGCCTGGCGTGCACCTCGTCCACGTCCGCAACACCGGCGTGGCCTTCAGCCTGTTCTCGGGCGGAGGCACGATCGTGCTCGTGTTCACTGCCGTGGCCCTGGCGGCGCTGGTCGGCTATCTCGCCCGCCACCCCACCCGCCCCTGGCTGTGGCTGCCCACCGGGATGCTGGTCGGCGGAGCGCTTGGAAACCTGATCGACCGGCTGGCCAACGGCGCCGTGACCGACTTCATCAAGCTCCCGTTCTGGCCGGCCTTCAACGTCGCCGACATGTCGATCACGTTCGGCGTGATCGTGTTGCTGCTGGTGCTGGAAGGGCCGCGGAAGGGTGCCAACCGAGCTGGTTGAGGTGCCGGGCGAGGCCGCCGGCACGCGGCTGGACCGATTCTTGGCCGGGCCGCTGGGCTCACGCAGCCGGGCTCAGGCGCTGATCGACGCCGGGCGAGTGCGCGTCAATGGACAGCAACGGCCCAAGCGCCACGCCGTCCAGCCCGGCGAGCGGATCGAGGTCGATGCCGATGATCGCGAGGGCGGACCCGAGAGCGACGGGACCGGAGCGGCATTTGCGATCGCCTACGAGGACGAGTATCTGGTCGTCGTCGACAAGCCCGCCGGCGTCGTCGTGCACCCTGCCCGAGGGCATCGCTCCGGCACGCTCGCGCAGGCGCTGACCGGGATCGGAGCGGGCGGGGAAGAGCCGTGGCGGGCCGGCATCGTCCACCGCCTCGATCGTGACACGTCGGGGCTCCTCGTCGTGGCCAAGGACGACGCGGTCCACCGGGCGCTGAAGGCGCTGCTCAGCGAGCGAAGGCTGAGGCGCGAGTACGTCGCGCTGGTCGACGGACACCCGCCGGCGCGCTCGGGCACGGTCGACGCGCCAATCGGTCGCCACCGCCGCGAGCGGACGCTGATGTCGATCGACTCGGACGCCCCCCGGGAGGCGCGGACGCATTTCGAGATCGAGCGACTGTTGCCGCGGGCGGCGCTGCTGCGAGTGATCCTGGAAACTGGGCGCACCCATCAGATCCGCGTTCACATGGCGGCGATCGGGCATCCGGTATCGGGCGACCGGCAGTACGGGGTCGCCGATCGCTACGGCCTGAGGCGCCAGTTCCTCCACGCGGCGCGGCTCGCGTTTCCACATCCGGTGACGGGCGCCGACGTCGATGTCCGCTCTCCGCTGCCGGCCGACCTGGTGGATGCCCTGGAACGAGCGGAGCGCGGCGAGGAGTAAACCGGCCGTTTAAGTACGACGGGGCGGCCCGTCCAAAGCCGCCCCGTCGAGGTTGCGAACCGAGCCACCGGAGGTAGGGGAAGGGAGGTTCGGCCCGCGCAGCGAGTCAGTCACCGGAGGTAGGGGAAGGGTGACGACCCGCCTACGCGACAAAACGTAGCGTGTTCGGGCAACTTGCGTAAACTTTTTTAAGAATCTCATCTCCAACCCCGTTAGCGCGGCTCGCGCCCTGCCTCTCATTTCGAGGTTCGCGATCTCCCCGTGATCGGGCTCAACGACAAGCAAAAAGGGAGTAAGCAGTGGCTCAAATCGGAATTAAGGAGCTGCTGGAGGCCGGCGTGCATTTCGGCCACCAGACGCGCCGTTGGAACCCCAAGATGCGCCGGTTCATCTTCGGTGAGCGGGACGGCATCTACGTCATCGACCTCTTGCAGACCCAGCAGCTGCTCGAGAACGCGCGCGAGTTCGCCGCCGAGGTCTCGCGTCGCGGCGGGGTCGTGCTGTTCGTCGGCACCAAGAAGCAGGCACGCGACGCGATCCAGGCGACCGCCGAGGCGGCCGACATGCCCTACGTCAACCACCGTTGGCTGGGCGGCCTCTTGACCAACTTCCAGACCATCTCGCTGCGGATCAAGCGGTTGCACGATCTGGAGCGGTATGAGGCCGAGGGTCAGCTGCAACTGCTCCCGACCCGTGAGCGGATGTCGGCTCAGGCCGACCTCGAGAAGCTGCGGTCGAACCTCGGGGGGGTCAAGAACATGCAGCGGCCTCCCGACGCCGTGTTCGTGATCGACCTCAAGACCGAGACGATCGCGGTGCGCGAGGCACAGCGGCTGCGGATCCCGATCATCGGGCTCGTCGACACCAACTGTGACCCGGATGGGATCGACTACGTGATCCCCGGCAACGATGACGCAATCCGCTCGTGCGCGGCGATCACCAACGCGATCGGCGACGTGGTGGCGCAGGGCCACAACATGTTCCGCGCCGAAGAGGAACGCGCCCGCCTCGAGCGCGAACGCCAGGAGGCCGAGGAGCGCGCTCGCCGCGAGGCCGAGGAGCAGGCGCGGTTGGAGGCCGAAGAACGCGCGCGCCAGGAAGCCGAGGAGCAGGCGCGGTTGGAGGCCGAGGAGCTCGCGCGTCAGGAGGCTGAGCAGCGCGCGCGGGCCGAGGCGGAAGCCGCGGCTCGCCTTGAAGCGGAGGCGGCGGCCGCCGCGGCGGCACGGGTCCAAGCACAGCCCGCCCCCGTGGTCGCGGAGGCCGAGGTCGCGGTTGCGGAGCCCGAGGCCGGCGGTCGCGGAGGCCGAGGTGGTGGTCGCGGAGCCCGAGCCGGCGGTCGCGGAGGCCGAGGTGGTGGTCGCGGAGCCCGAGCCGGTGGTCGCCGAGGCCGAGGTGGTGGTCGCGGAGCCCGAGCCGGTGGTCGCAGAGCCCGAGGCGCCGGCAAGGCCCGCCGAGCCTGCGGCGGCGCCCGAACCGGTGTCCGAGGTCGAGCCCGCCCCGGTGGCGCAGGCTCCGGAGCCGGTAGCTCCCGCGCCCACCGCGACCGAGCCGGAGCCCGAGCCGGCCGCCGTGGCAGAGCCGGAGCCCGAGCCGGCCGCCGTGGCAGAGCCCGAGCCCGAGCCGGCCGCCGTGGCAGAGCCCGAGCCCGAGCCGGACACCGAGGAAGCTCCGCCACCGGTTACCGAGCCGCCGCCCTCAGAACCCGAGGCCGGCCCAGAGACCCCGGCGACCGGGGGGTCCGGACAGGAGACACGATGAGCAGCGTCAGCGCAACTGAGGTCAAGGCTCTTCGCGATCGCACGGGAGCCGGCGTGTTGGCGTGTCGCGAGGCGCTCAATGAGGCCGGCGGCGACGTCGAGCAGGCGGTCGAGATCCTCCGCGCCCGGGGCCAGGCGCAGGCAGCCAAGCGCGCGGGCGCGGAGGCCCGCGAAGGCGTCGTGCAGAGCTACATCCACGCCGGCAACAAGATCGGCGTGCTCGTCGAGGTCGACTGCGAAACCGACTTCGTGGCGCGCAACGAGCGCTTCATCGAGTTCGCCCGGGACCTCGCGCTGCACATCGCGGCGACGGCGCCGGTGGCCATCAGCGATGACGACGTGCCGACCGAGGATCGCGAGCGGGAAACGCGCATCGCCACCGAGCAGGCGGCCGACCGGCCGGAGAACGTGCGCGAGCGAATCGTCTCCGGCAAGGTCGACAAATGGCTCGACGACAACGTGCTGCTGCGCCAGGAGCACGTGAACCAGGACAAGCACGGCGGTAAGACGATCGAGCAGCTGCGAGCCGAGCTGGCTAGCGAGACGGGAGAGAATGTCGTCATTCGACGCTTCTCCCGGTTCTCCGTCGGCGGCTGAGCCGTGGCAACTGTCCCCACGGACAAGCCCGCGGTCTACAGCCGTGTGCTGCTCAAGCTCTCGGGCGAGGCGCTGATGGGCGACCGTGAGTACGGCACCGATCCTGCGAACGTGAAGTCGGTGGCCGCAGAAGTGGCGGCCGTTAATCGCCGGGGGGTCGAGATCGCGGTCGTCGTCGGTGGCGGCAACATCTACCGTGGTCTGGCCGCCGCGGCCAGGGGCATGGACCGGGCGACGGGCGACTACATGGGCATGCTGGCGACCGTGCTCAACGCGCTTGCGCTCCAGGATGCGCTCGAGAAGGAGGAGATCGCCACCCGCGTGCAGTCCGCGATCACGATCTCCGAGGTGGCGGAGCCGTATATCCGGCGCCGCGCCATCCGCCACCTCGAGAAGGGCCGCATCGTGATCTTCGCGGCCGGAACGGGCAATCCGTTCTTCACCACCGACACGGCGGCGGCGCTGCGGGCGGCGGAGATCCACGCCGAGGTGATCCTGATGGCCAAGAACGGGGTGCGAGGGGTCTACACCGCCGATCCGGCGGTCGACCCGAACGCGGAGTTCATCCCCGAGATCACCCACAAAGACGCGCTGACTCGGGGGTTGCAGGTGATGGACTCGACCGCGTTCGCCCTGTGCATGGACAACAACCTCCCGATCGTCGTCTTCAATATGGCGGACGAGCACAGCATCGACCGAATAGTCTCCGGTGAGCACGTCGGAACGCTGGTGAGGACTTGACTGAGGACACCATCATCGAGGAGCTCCTGCAGGATGCGCGGGAGCGGATGACTAAATCGGTGGACACGATTCGCCAGGAGTTCGGCTCGGTTCGCACGGGGCGCGCGAGCCCAGCGCTGCTGGACCGGATCACGGTCGACTACTACGGCACCTCGACGCCGCTCAAGCAGCTGGCGACGATCAGTGCTCCGGAGCCCCGCCTGCTGACCATCCAGCCATACGACAAGAGCTCGATCAAGGCGATCGAACGGGCGATCCTCGAGTCCGACGTCGGCCTCACGCCCTCCAACGACGGCAACTTGATCCGCCTCGGGGTGCCCGAGCTGACCGAGGAGCGTCGCCGTCAGTTGGTCCGGGTGGCGCGCGGCATCGCCGAGGAGGGCCGGGTGGCGATCCGCAACATCCGTCGCGACGTGATGCACGACCTGCGCGAGCTCAAAGAGGCCGGCGACGCCGGATCCGATGACGAGCACCGAGCCGAGATCGAGCTGCAAAAGGTGACCGACGTGAGGATCACCGAGCTCGACGAGGTCCTGAAGCACAAGGAAGAAGAGATCCTGGAGGTGTAGTGGTCGGGGACGTGGGCGCCGGCGATCAGGGCGCGCGGGCCCGCTACGTCGCGATCATCACCGACGGCAACGGGCGCTGGGCCGAGCGCCGGGGGCTGCCCGTGATCGCGGGTCACGAGGCCGGAGCCGACACGGTCAAGGCCCGGCTTCGCGATGCGGCCGACCTCGGCATCGAGGAGATGACCGTGTTCAGCTTCTCGACCGAGAACTGGAGCCGGTCGGATGCGGAGGTGTCCGGTCTGATGGAGATGTTCAAGCGGCGGATCGAGGGCGAGACGCCCGAGCTCCACGAGGAGGGGGTGCGAATGCGCTTCATCGGCCGCCGCGGAGATCCGGTGCCGACTTCGCTGGTCGAGCGCATGCAGTGGGCTGAGCAGCTGACGGCCGCCAACACGCGGATCACGCTGTTCGTAGCATTCAATTACGGCGGGCGGGCGGAGATCATCGACGCGGCGCGAACCTTTAACGGTGGCGACGAAGCCGACTTTCGCTCCCATCTGTACGCCCCGGACATGCACGACCCCGACCTGATCATCCGAACCAGCGGCGAACTGCGCAGCTCCAACTTTCTCATCTGGCAGGGCTCCTACTCCGAGCTCGTGTTTCGCGAGGAGATGTGGCCGGACTTCTCGCGGCGAGCGTTTGAAGAGAGCCTGGAGGAGTTCGCCACCCGACGCAGGCGCTTCGGAGGTAGGTAGGGATGCCGCCAAGCAGGCGGCGGTCCTCGGACACCAGGCAACCACGCGGGGCGCGGCGGTCGGCCGGTGGCCAGTCCAGCGCCGGCCAACCCCGCGGGCGATCCGAACTGCTGTCTCGGGCGCTGGTCGCGATTCCCGCGGCGGTTCTTCTGATCGTGTTCATCAACCTCGGTGGGATCGCGTGGGCGCTGCTGATGATCGCCGTCGGTTTGGTGTGCCTGCACGAGCTCTATCAGCTGCTGCACCGCTGGCGGCCGTTGCCCCTGGTCGGCTTCGCGTCGCTGGCGGCGATGGTGCTGGCCGCGCGCTACAGCGGCATCCGAGGGGTGCTGGAGACGGCGGTCATCACGGTCCCGGTGCTGTTCGCATTCCTGCTCGCGCGGGGGATTCGCGGCAATTCCACCGTCGCGATGGCGGGGACCCTGTTCGGGGTCTACTGGATCGGGCTTGCCGCGGCTCACGCCGAGCTGCTACGCCAGCTCCCGCACGGCAACGGCGTCGTCCTCGACGTCCTGCTGGGCACATTCCTCGGCGACACCGGCGCATACCTCGGCGGCCGTCTGTTCGGCCGGCGACCGCTGGCGCCGGAAATCTCGCCCAACAAGACCGTCGAAGGGCTGTTCTGCGGGGCTCTGGTGGCGATCGTGGCGATCTTCCTGGCCGGGCTGTACCAGACGTGGCTGACCGCGGGCGACGCACTCCTGCTCGGCGCTGCGGTGGCGGTCCTGGCGCCACTCGGCGACCTGTTCGAGTCGGTGGTGAAGCGAGATGCGGGCGTCAAGGACGCCGGGACGCTGTTCGGAGCCCACGGCGGCGCGCTGGACCGCGTCGATGCAGCGTTGTTCACCATCGTGGCTGGCTACTACATCTGGCTCACCGTCATCCGCTGACGCGCGCGGGGGCAGATGGTGCGCGGGCCGATCGGCTGAGCCGATCTACCTGAACCTACAATCGAGGCGTGCCGCGCCGCCTCGTGATTCTCGGTTCCACGGGATCGATCGGCGTGCAGGCGCTCGATGTCGTCGCACGCGCCGGCGGCGAGCTACGGGTGGTCGGGCTCGGTGCCTCGCACGCCTGGGAAGAACTCGTCGCCCAGGCGCGCCGCCATGACGTGAGTCGGATCGCGCTCGCGGACCGTGACGCGGCGGCGCGGGCCGCCGAGGGGTGGACCGATGGCGAGGTGCTGAGCGGCTCGGAGGGGCTCGTTCGCCTGATCACCGAGGGCGGCTGCGATCTGGTGCTCAATGGGATCGTCGGCTCGGCGGGGCTCGTGCCGACGGTCGCGGCACTCGGCGAGGGGATCGATCTGGCGCTCGCCAACAAGGAGTCGCTGGTGGTCGGCGGCGAGCTCGTGACGGCGCTCGCCGAGGCGACCGGCGCCGCGATCCTCCCCGTCGACTCGGAGCATTCCGCCTTGCATCAGCTGCTCGCCGGCGAGCGAGCGGGCACCGTCGACCGGTTGATCCTGACCGCTTCGGGCGGCCCGTTCCGCGGCCGCAGGCCGGCCGAGCTCGAGGCGGTGACGGTCGAGCAGGCGCTGGCTCACCCCACGTGGGCGATGGGGGGAAAGATCACCATCGACTCGGCGACGCTGATGAACAAGGGGCTTGAGCTGATCGAGGCGCACTATCTGTTCGGGACGCCCTACGAACGGATCAGCGTGGTCGTCCATCCCCAGTCGATCGTTCACAGCCTGATTCAACTGTGCGATGGCGCGACGCTCGCCCATCTCGGTTACCCGGATATGCGCGTGCCGATCTCCTACGCCCTGCACTACCCCGAGCGGGTCGACGTGCCGGTCAGGCCGCTCGACCTCGAGGAGTTGGGCGCGCTCACCTTCGAGCCCGTCGATGACGCCACGTTCGCCTGCCTGCGCCTGGCCCGCGAGGCGGCCCTGACCGCCGGTACCGCGCCCTGCACGCTCAACGCCGCGAACGAGATCGCGGTCCACGCGTTCCTGGGCGGCCGGTTGCGATTCCTCGACATCGCCTCCGTGATCGAGGAGACGCTGTCCCGACTGCCGGCCCAGCCCGTGCATTCGTTCGATTCGCTGATCGAGGCCGATGCCGATGCTCGCCGCACCGCCGCCGAACTGATCGAAGCGCGCGAACCAGCGGCTTGACAAGAACCTAACGGACGCCTGCCACACTCGACGTGTGTCGTACCTGCTCGCGTTCCTCGGGTTCATCGCGCTGATCGTCCTCCATGAGGCCGGCCACTTCATGGCCGCTAAGGCGGTCGGCATGCGCGTCGAGCGGTTTTCGCTGTTCTTCGGACCGCTGCTGATCAAGACCCGGCGAGGCGAGACCGAATACGGGATCGGCCCGATCCCGCTCGGCGGCTACGTGAAGATCAGCGGGATGAACCCGCACGAGGACCTCCCGCCAGAGGTCGTGCCGCGGGCGTATTACAACCAGAAGCCCTGGAAGCGGATCGTCGTGATCCTGGCCGGGCCGGGGATGAACCTGCTGATCGCGTTCGTGATCGTGTGGGCCCTGTTCCTTTCCAACGGCGTGACCATCGGCCCTTCGAAGACCGTCGCCGGCGTCGAGAAGGGAACGCCGGCCGCCCACTACCTGCACCCCGGCGACCAGATCGTCTCGGTCGACGGCGTGTCCAGCAGCCCGGACGCGATCCGCAACCAGCTCGCCACCCACCGCTGCGCCGGCGCCCAAGTCAACGGCTGTATCGCGGCGACGCCGGCGAAGATCGTCGTCCGTCGGGACGGGAAGCTCTTGACGTTCGAGATAAAGCCGCGCTACAGCTCGGCCGACAAGCGGCCGCTGGTCGGATTCGACTTCGGCAACCAGCAGCAGTCGATCGGGCCGGTGGACGCCGCGTCGAGGACAGTCACCGGCATGTGGAACGTGACCACACAGACCGTGTCCGCCATCGCCCGGATCTTCGAGCCCCAGGAGCGCAAGCAGCTGTCGGGCGTGGTCGGGGTCTACACCGTTACTCAGGAGTCGTTCGCCACCAGCACCACGCTGGCGCTCCAGGTACTGGCCCTGATCTCGCTGTCGCTCGCGGTCATCAACCTGTTCCCGTTCCTGCCCCTCGACGGCGGCCACGTGTTCTGGGCGGTGGCCGAGAAGGTGCGCGGCAAGCGGATTCCGTTCGAGATCATGGAGCGCGCCAGCGTGGTCGGCTTCGTGCTGATCATCTTCCTGTTCCTGATCGGCCTGAGCAACGACATCGGCCATCTCGGGGGCTCGGGCTTCGGCGCGCACTAGCGGTGGCGGAGCCATAACCCGGCAGGGAGCGGCCCGGGCGGCAGGTACACTCCGAACTTGTCAAGAAGTGATAAATAATCTGCCCTCAAATCGCCGCCGATGGGCAGACTGACGGCTGCGCCGCCCTGCCCAGGGTCTGAATCGAGGCAACACGAGGGTGTCCCGGCCGAACTTTGTCAAATCGCCGCCGGGGGGTGGAGGCTTATTGCCGAAGTTCGGGGTCGCACACGATTTGCCCGCCAAATTTCGGTTATCAGTTTTCTATAAGTACCGCGCCGGACCGCCGGCGACGTCCTCGGCAGCCCCGGAGCGGTGGCTTGCCTTGTCCCAGCCACCCGCCGCCCACTCGCCGCAGCGCGCACGGTAGAGCGACGCAGTCCGCCCCACGAAAGCTTAGTTTCGGCACCTGGATCTGGTTCGAGCGAGTAGACGAAGGGAAGCGCATGGAGAGCAGCACGATCACGGCGGGCCCGGGACGCGCCGTCGAAGCACCGACCGTGACCGAGGCGCTCCGCCGCACGGCGGCCAATCACCCCGAGATCGTCGCGGTGCGGATGTCCGACGACAGCGTCTCGTTGACCTGGTCGGAGCTGCTGGAGCGCGTGGACGCGCTGGCCGGGGGACTGGCCAAGCTTGGCGTCGGCCGGGGCGAGACGGTGGCGATCATGCTCGGCAACCGGCCCGAGTTCCATATCGCCGACCTCGCCGTGGCCACGATCGGCGGCACCCCGTTCTCGATCTACTTGACCTATCCGGCCGAGGAGATCCGCTTCCTGATCACCGATGCCGCCTCGCGTGTGGCGATCGTCGAGCAGGCCTATCTCCCGGTGATGCTGGAGGCACGGGCGCAGCTACCCGGGCTCGAGCACGTGATCGTCGTCGACGGCGAGCCGCCCGCCGGCATGATGGCGCTGGCGGAAGTCGAGCGGATGGACCCCGACTTCGACGCCGCCGCGAGCGCCGCGGCGATCGAGCCCGACGACATCCTCACGCTGATCTACACCTCGGGCACCACCGGACCGCCCAAGGGCGTGCAGCTCTCCCACCACGCGATCATGTCGGGCGCGAAGACGGTCGAGCAGATCGTCCCTCTCGATCCCGGCGGGCGAGTCATCTCGTGGCTGCCGGCGGCCCACATCGCCGAGCGGATGGCCCATCACTACATCCCTCTGATCTACGCCCTGACGGTCACTTGCTGTCCCGACCCACGGGAGGTGATCTCTTACCTGCCTCAGGTTCGTCCGAGCTGGTTCTTCGCCGTCCCGCGGGTCTGGGAGAAGCTGAAGGCCGGCCTCGACGCGATGCGCGCGGGACAGCCCCCGGAGGCGCGCAAGCCACTCGAAGACGCGCTGCAAGCGGCAATCGAGCGCGTCCGCTTGCGGCAGCGGGGCGAGCCGGTCCCGGACGCCCTCGAAGCTCAGGTCGCACTGGCCGATGAGCAGGTGTTCTCCAACGTCAGACGGATGCTCGGTCTGGACCAGGTGGTGACCGTCAACGTCGGCGCCGCGCCGACGCCAGTCGACGTGCTCGAGTTCTTCCACGCCCTGGGGATCGAGCTGGCCGAGCTGTGGGGGATGTCGGAGACGTGCGGAGTGGGAACTTGCAACCGGCCCGGCGCGGTCAAGATCGGAACCGTCGGGCCACCGGCCCCGGGCGTGGAGCTGAGGCTCGCCGACGATGGCGAGGTGCTGGTCCGGGGCGAGATCCTGATGCGCGGCTACCGCAACGCGCCGGAGAGGACCGCCGAGGCGATCGACTCCGAGGGGTGGCTCCACACCGGAGACGTCGGCGCGATCGACGCCGAGGGCTTTCTCACGATCGTCGATCGCAAGAAGGAGCTGATCATCAACGCCGCGGGCAAGAACATGTCCCCGGCGAACATCGAGGCGGCACTCAAGTCGGGCAGCCCGCTGATCGGTCAGGCGGCGTGTATCGGGGACGCGCGTCGCTACAACACGGCGTTGATCGTGCTCGACGCGGACTACGCCCCGCAGTGGGCGGTGGCGCACGGGCTCGCCGATGAGACGCTCGAGCAGCTCGCGAGCGAGCCGGCGGTCCTCGAGGCCGTCGGGGCCGGCGTCGAGGAGGCCAACCGCCACCTGTCGCGGGTCGAGCAGATCAAGCAGTTCACCATCATTCCCGGCGATTGGCCGCCCGGAGGGGACGAGTTGACGCCGACGATGAAGCTCAAGCGCAAGCCGATCGCCGCCAAGTACAGGGCCGAGATCGAAGCGATGTACGCGGGCTGAGCGCCGGCAGCGCGCCGGGCGGGTCGCGAGGCCCGGCCGGACCGTAGCGAGCGTCGGCGATGCCGGTACCGTGACCGCCGTGGCCACGCTGGACCGACCGTCTGCCGATCCGCCGCCGGTTTCGGGGTCCGTGGTCAGGTCGGGGGCGGCGGTGCCGCTCGCGCTGGCCTTGCTGGCGGCGATCGTTCGCCTGCCCACGCTGGCGCAGCAGAGCTTCTGGCTCGACGAGGCCTACACCGTGCGACTGGTCCGCATGAGCTTCGGCCGCATGCTCCACCAGATCCCAATCACCGAGTCCACCCCTCCGGTCTACTACGCGCTGGCTTGGGTCTGGACGCGGGTGTTCGGCTCCGCGGAGTTCGGGCTCCGGTCGCTGTCGGCCGCAGCCGGGATCCTCACCGTGGTCGTCGTGTACTTCATCGGGGTTCGGATCGCCGGGCGCACGGCGGGAGTGATCGCGGGGGTGCTGGTCGCGCTTGCCCCGTTTATGATCTGGTATTCGCAGGAGGCCCGGGCCTACGCGCTGGCGACGCTGCTGAGCGCGGCCACCATCCTCTGCTTCATCGGCTTCCTCCAGGACCGCGACGCGCGGTGGCTGGTGGGGTGGGCGGCATCCAGCGCGCTCGGGCTGGCGACGCACTACTTCGTGGTGTTCGTCGTCGCGCCGGAGCTCGTGTGGCTGTTGTGGCGGTTCCATCGGGACCGGCGCGTGCTCGTGGCGATCGCGCCGGTGGTGGCGGTGGGGATCGCGCTGGTTCCGCTGGCGCTGGCCCAGCGCGGCACCGGCCACGCCGACTACATCGCCGTCGGCGGGCTCGGGACGCGGATCCTCCAGGTCCCCAAGCAGTTCCTGATCGGCTACGCGAGCCCGGCGCAGATCGCCACCGGCGCCGTGGCCGCGGCGCTGGTCCTGTGCGGGGGGATGTGGGCGCTGGTGAGGGCGGCTCGCGGTCGCTCGTGGGGCGACCGGGCGGTGCTGATACCACTCGGCCTCGGGATCATCGCCCTGCTGCTGCCGGCGCTGCTGGCGCTCGCCGGGGTCGATTTTCTCAACACGCGCAACCTGCTGCCCGCCCTGCCGCCGCTGCTCGTGGTCGTGGCGTGCGGATTCGCAGCGTCGGGGGCCACGGCGGAGAGTGCCGGCGCGACAGCGGCGGGGGCCGGAGCGCCAGAAGCGGTCGCGGTGGGGCGCTCCGGTGGCGCCCCGGCAGCCGGGGCCGCTGACCGTAGTGCGGGCGGGGTCGCGCCTGGGCGGGCTGGACTGCTGGCGGCCGGCGCGCTGAGCCTCGTGTTTATCGCCGTCCTCGTCCTGGTCGACACCAATCCGCGCTACCAGCGCGACGACTGGCGCGGCGTGAGCCAGGCCCTCGGCGCCGTCGAGACCCCGCGCGCGATCGTCCTCAGTCCCGCGTCGGGCGCGATCCCGCTGGCGATCTATCAGCCGGGGCTGAAGCCGGTGCATGGGCCGACGACGATCTCCGAGCTCGACATCGTGGCCGGCCCGAACAACCGCGCCGGGCAACGGATCGGGGCGCCGCCCCACCCGGGGCCGCGTCTGAAGGTGCCCCCAGGATTCACCTTCTACGACAGCACGTTGGCCAGTACGTACGCCGTGATCCGGTATCGGGCCGCGAGGCCGCAGACTGTGCGGCTGAGCAAGCTCCTCTCGGAGCGGCTGACCAGCGCGGGCGGGGTGACCGTCCTCAAGCAATCCCCGTGACAGCAGCCGCGCCGGCGCCGCCGCCCCTAGCTAGGCGGCGTGACGGAATTAGCTGGTGGAGCTGGCGAGTGACTGGGCGTGGATGGCGCTGCCCGCCCGCCACGATCGTACCGGTGGTACGTGAGGGCGGGCGGGCGGCGCCAGGCGCGGCCAGGTGCCGCCAGAACGCCAGGTAATTTCGTCACGTCGCCTTAGCGGACAGTCACCGCCACCAGCCGGCTGTGGACCGTCTTGCCGGCCGGCAACCGCTTGTCCCCAGCTGGATAGGTGTAGCTCAGCCTCACATCTCCGCTCTGCGTGAATGGAAGGTGGACGTCGAAATAGCAGTCGGACACGGTGCTGATCGCGAGCTGCTTGAGGGTGCTCCAAGGCCCGCCGCTCCGAGCTCGGAACTGGAGCTCGGCGAGCTGGGCCTGGCCGGTGTCGCCGAACGCGTAGTTGACCGGCCGCACGCACCCCCACACTTCGAGGCGGTGGCCGCGGCGGGTCGAGGTGACCGGCAGATACAGAGGCAGCCGCCAGGCCGAGAAAGTGGCTTTGGGAGTTCCGCGGAACGGCCCGGTCAGGCCGCTCGACCAGCCGACGTAGGGGTGCCGGTTCGAGTAGGGGTCGCGGAGGAGGAACTGATCGAAGCTGACGATCCGCGGGTTCTTCCAGGAGATGTACTCGGCCCAGTTGAGGTAATCGGACGCAGTCTTGGGCGAGACCTCGCGGCGGCTTGGCGGGTTGGTGATGTACCCGTATTCGGTGTTGTAGATCGGGAGCTTGGCGTGAGAGCCATAGGCGCTCTGGACGTGATCGACCGCACGTATGACGCCACCGAGCTCAGCCAGCGAGGCGTAGTTGGGCTGCGGTTGCGCCTCGATGTCGGGGGGATAGTCGCGACTCCATGGGTGAACCGAGACGCCGGTGGCGTCGAACAGGGCGGGATTCTCGGAGCGGAAATGCTTCGACCCGGCAGCGGTGGTGGGGCAGCCGGCCAGGTGCGCGACGGCGCCGCGAAGCTGGTGGTAGTGGTCGTCCAGGCAGTAGAGCCAGCGCAGGAAGGTGAGCGGCTGGGTCGAGCTGTAGATGCCGATGTGCTTGCCGCCGCGTGGGGCCAGCTCGCCGATCAGGAACGTGTTGCCGCGGTGGCCGGTGTGGTTCAGCGAGCCCCAGGCGGCGTCCACGATCATCCGGTAGAGGTGGCCGGCGTTGAGGACATCGAAGTCGTTGGGAACTCCCTGCGGCTCGAGGGCGTAGCCGAGGTTGGGCTCGCTCCAGATCGACCAAAAGGTCACCCGAGGCAGCGGCGCGGCCCCTCGCCGCGGCCGGTAGGACCCGCTGTAGCGCTCGCCCACCGCGTGAACGAAGGCTGCCCAACGCGACGTCGATGGGTTGTAGAACGGGTGGGGCTTGTTTCGCGGCCCGCCGCTCGTCGCCCACAGCGGAGCGGGTCCGTTCAGATCCATGTCGACCGCTATGCCGTCGCGCTGGGCGTCCTTGATGATGCGGTCAAACGGCGCCCACTTGAATCCGGCATAGGAGGCCGGATTGTTTTGATTGTGCAGCTTGGGCACCTTGTAGGAGTTCGGCCGGGGCGCGACCGACGCCCACGGCAACGTGACCCGGATCACGTTGACGCCCAGCGCGCGGAGCGTGCTCAGCGTGCCGACCGGATTGGCCAGCAGCTGCGGGTCGTCTTCGAAGATCGAGATCTGGGTCTTGGAGGCGGCCGCCGTCGAGGGCACGGCAGCCACCGACGCCAGCGCCATCAAGAACCCCACTGCGATGGCGCCGACAAATTGCCGGTTCGGTCGCATGGCAATACACCAACGGCCCCGGCCCCCGGAAGTTGCGCTAGCGCCGCGTGATCTCAATGTGGCGGCTGTAGACCGTGCGACCGGCGGGCAACAGTGCATCGGGGGTCGGGTAGGTGTAGATGAGTCGCACCGAGCCGCTGTGCGAGAACTTGATCCGCTTGTCGAAGTAGCAGCCGGCGGTTCGGCCGAGTGTCACGTTCTTCACGGTCTTGAACGAATCGCTCTTGCCGGGCGCGAACTGGATTTCGGCCGTCTGCGCCGACCCCGAGTCGAGCGCGCCGTAGGTGGCGGGTCTGACGCAGCCCCAGACCTCGAGCTTGTGTCCCGGCGAGAAGCTGGTGACCGGCAGGTAGAGCGGCAGGCGCCAGGCGCCGAAGGTGACTTTGGCGGTGCCCTGCCGGGGACCGAGTAGGCCGCTGGCCCAGCCTGTGTACCGCCCCGGCCCGAGGTCTGGATCGCGGAGCAGATACTGGTCGAAGCTGGCGATTCGCGGGTTCTTCCACGAGAGGTACTCGGCCCAGTTGAGGTAGTCGGCGGCGGTCTTGGGGGAGGGGTACTTGGCCGGCGCCTGTCCGGAGACGCGGATCGTCGAGTTGTTCGGCGGGTCGGTGATGTACCCGAATTCGGTGTTGTAGACCGGGAAGCGCTTGTGGGACCCGTACACGCGCTGGAGCCGGTCGAGGGCACCGGTCAGCTGCCCGATGTCCTTCAGCGAAGTGTAATCGGGGTCGTTCTGGATCTCGCGGTTCGGCGGGTACCAACGCATCCACGGGTGATCGGCCACCCCGGTGGCCTGGAACAGAGCCGGGTTGGCGGCGCGGAAGTGCCGCGAGCCGGCGGCGGTCGTCGGGCAGCCGCGGATCGCCGCGTCCGCGCCTCGTAGCTCGTGGTAGTTCGAGTCGACGCAGTACAGCGCGCGCAGGAACACGAGTGGCTTCATGGCCTGGAACTCGCCCCACCGGTTGCCCGCGCGGGGCGCCAGCTCGTCGATCAGGATCGTGTCGCGACCGTGTCCGCTCTTGTGCAGGCCACTCCAGGCGGCGTTCAGCAGGTTGCGGTACATGTGGCCGCTGTTCTCGACCCGGATGTCGCCGAGGACTCCCTGCGGCGACAGGGAGTAGCCGAGATTGGGCTCGCTCCATACCGACCAGAAGCTGACCCGGGGAAGCGGTGTCTTCGCGCCTGGAGGCTTGTAGGAGCCGTCGTAGCGCTTTCCGACCGCCTGCACGAAGGCGGCGAACTTGCTCGGAGACGGGTCCCAGCCGGGGTGCTCGCCGGCCGGATGGTGCGGGCCGGTAGCCCACGCTGGGGCGCCGCCGTTGAGGTCGAAGTAGACCCGGATGCCGTCGGTGTGCGCGTCTCGGTCGATCTCGTCGAGGATCGCCCAGTTGTGGCGGGGATAGGCGGCCGGGTTGTCCCCGTTGAAGTGGGCGGGGCGCTTGTTCGCGTTCGGGCGCGGGGCGATCGAACGCCAGTGGACGGTCACCTTGACCACTTGTGCTCCGAGCAACCGGAAGGTGGTGAGGGTCCCGGCCGGGTTGGCGAACATGCGCGAGTCGTCCTCGAAGATCGAGATCTGCTTGTGCGAGGCGGCGGCCGGAGCCGCCGCGCCCGCCAGCGCCACCCCGACGCACGCGAGCGCGAGGTTGATCGTGAGCAGGAACCGGGTCATCGCGTCAAGAGCCAAACACACTCGCGCCAGCGGGAAGTTGCGACCGCGCAAAGATCACAAGGACGACTCGTGACCCCGCCCGCCGTGTTTAGCCCGTCCCGAGGCTAGCGCAGCGCGACGTTGACCGTGCGGCTAAAGATCTCGGCGCCGTTTGGGTATGACCACGCGAGCCTGACGGAGCCGGTCCCCGGGAATGCCTGAGCGATGTCGAAATAGCAACCCGGACCGCTCAGCGGGACGGTCCGGATGGTCTTGAACGAGCCGCCGGTGCCGGCGGCAAACTGGATTTGCACGCTCTGGGTGCCGGTTGCCGGGCGGGCGTAGCGGATCGGCCTCACGCATCCCCAGACCTCGAGCTGGTGACCGGCCGCGAAGCTCGTCACCCGGAGAAAGATCGGCATCCGATAGGCGTCGTAGGTGGCCTTGCGCGTGCCGTCCTTGAACTCCAGGCCGCTGGCGAACCCACCCTGGGCGTTGGCGGTCGCCGGATCGGTGAGCAGGTACTGGTCGTAGGAGAGGATGTAGGGGTCGCGCCACGAGATGTATTCCGACCAATTCAGGTAGACCGCCGCTTGGTCGGGACTGACGGCCTTCTCGATCTTCTCCGGCGGGTTGGTCTGGTATCCGAACTCGGTCGAGTACAACGGAAGCTCGCGATCGGCTCCGTAGATGTGCACGACGCGGGTCAGAAGCTGCTCGAGGCGCGGGAGGGCGGGCAGATCAGCGTAATCGGGCTCGTTCGCGGCTGGCACGTTGGGCGGGACCTGGCCCTGCGGATAGGGATGGACGGCGATCCCACTGATCTCGAACAGGCCCGGATTGGCGGCGGCAAACGCCTGCGAGCCGGCCGGGGTCGACGGGCACCCCCGGCTGGTGGCCGCGGAGCCCTGTAGCGGCTGGAGCGACTGATCGACGCAGTACAGCGCCCGCATGAAGCGCAACGGCACCATCCCGCTGAAGTTGCCGGGGCTGTTGCCGACCGTGATCCCGCGCGGCGCCAGCTCGCCGATGACGATCGTGTCGTGACGGTGGCCGGTCGCCTGGAGCGCGCTCCAGGCAGCTCCGACCAGGTTCCGGTAGAGCCGCGGCGAGACCTCGATCTTGGAGTCATCGATCGCTTGAGGGGCCAGGTCGGGACCGTAGTTGGGCTCGTTCCAGATCGCCCAGAAGTCGACCCGCGGAAGCGGACGCGAGGCGCCCGGGGGCGTGTAATGGCCGCTGTACCGAGTGCCCATGGCGCGCACGAAGGCGCCGAAGTCGGTGGCCGACGGGGCCCACTGGGGGTGCTGGCTCGGCTGCGGCGCTCCCGGACCAGACGCCCACAGTGGCGGGGGCCCGCCCAGCGTGAGGTCGATCCCGACGCGTTGCGCCGCCGCTTCGCGGACGATCGCGTCGTAGGGCGCCCACGCCTTGGCCGAGTACTGGGCGGGATCGGCGGCATCGAACCCGCTCGGTGCCCTCGAGGCGGCCGGATCGGGGGCGAGCGAGTTCCAATGCACGAACATCCGCACGCGGTCGGCGCCGAGCGCGCGCATCGCGCCGAAGGTCGCGGCTGGGTCGGTGACGAGCTGCGGGCCGGGATCGAAGATCGACTCCAGCGGGGTGGCCCGGCTGGGCACCGCGAGCGGCTCGACATGGCTCGAACCACAGCCGCTGAGCACCAACACCGCCAGCGCCGCCGCGCCCAGTGGCGCGAATAGGCGGTTGTGTCCGTTCAATCTGCGCAACAGAGCAATGATGTCGTCGTCTTAGAATCTGTGCGCATGCTCATCCCGGTCCGTACGGGCGAGGGGGCCCCGGCCCGGAATGAGGCCGTCGTGTTCGCGCGCGGTATTTCGGTCGAGACGTGGTTGCTCGTCGCCGTTACCGTCGTCGGCGCGGCGCTGCGGTTCGCCACGCTCACGAGCCAGAGCTATTGGTTCGATGAGGCTCAGGCGGCACATGAGTTGCACTTGTCGTTCGGGGCGATGTTGTCGTCGTGGAGCGTTAACGAGCCCAACCCGCCACTGTTCTTCGTTGTCGGCTGGTTGTGGGCGCAGATGTTCGGCACCGGCGAAGCCGGACTTCGCTCGCTGTCCGCCCTGGCCGGAACGGCAGCGATCCCGATCACCTACCTGTGCGCCCGCGAGCTCGTCTCGCGCCGCGCCGCGCTGGTCGCGGCCGCGCTGGTGGCCGTGAGCCCGTTCATGATCTGGTATTCGCAGGAGGCGCGGGAATACATGCTCCTGGCCGCGCTGTGCGGTGGGTCGTTGTTGTTCTTCGCCCGGGCGTGGCGCGAGCCGACCGCCCGCAACGTCGGCTGGTGGGCATTGCTGTCGGCGCTGGCGCTGCTGACTCAATACTTTGCTGCCTTCCTCGTCGCCGCTATGGCGATCGGGCTGCTCTACCGCTCCCGCTCGCGCGCGGTAGTGACCGGCGTAGGCGTGCTCGTCGTCCTCGAGGCGGCGTTGCTGCCCCACGCGATCAATCACGAGGCCCATCCGGCCGGCTGGATCGACACGTTCTCGCTGGCCGTCCGAGTCAAGCAGGTCCCGGTGGACTTTGGCCTCGGGGCGCTTTACCAGAACCCGGACATTCTGAGGTACGGCCTGCTTGGCGCCGCGATCCTGGTCGGGGTGCTGATCGTGCTGCTGGTGATCGGCGCGGACGGCCGGCAGCTGCGCGGCGCCGGGCTGGCGGCCGCCATCGGGGCCACGGTGCTGTTCGTGCCGCTGGTGCTGGCGTTGTTCGGCCACGACTACTACGAGGCACGGGCGTTGATGCCGGCCTGGATCCCGCTGGTGGTCGTCCTCGCGGCGGCCTGCGCGGTTCCGCGGGCGCGAGTCGCGGGCGCGGCGCTGGCCGTCGTGGTGCTGGCCGCCTTCGTCTACGCGCAGGCCCGCATCGAGTCCGATCCGAGCTACCAGCGGCCCGATTGGCGCGGCGTGGCCAGCGCGCTCGGAGTTCCCACGAGCGCCACACGAGCGATCGTGGCCTACGACGGCACGTTCGCCACCGCGCCGCTCGCGATCTACCTTCCCGGCGTGGCGTGGACCGGCACCGGGCAGATCCCGCAGACGAGCCAGGCACCGGTCACCGTCGGCGAGGTCGACGTGGTGGGGAGCGTGTGGCAGCGCACCGCGGACCCGCTGCCCGCGGGAACTCGCCTCATGTCCTCCGAGGACGTCGATGGGTATCTGGTTCAGCGGTTCTCGGTCACTCCGGCGTGGCGGCTCCCGCCCGCCTTGATCGGCCGGCGGGCTCCGGCGTTGCTCGGCCCGGCTCCCCCCGGACCGGGCGTCCTGATCCAGCAGCGGTCGTGAACGGGTGCGGCGGCGCGCGGGGGAGATAGTCCCTACCCTTGCACTCGTGATCAGGCGCTTTCGCTCGAGAATCGCGCTACTTGGCGCGCTCGCGCTCGTCGTTTGCGCGTTCGCGCTACCCGCGCCACCGGCGGCCTTCGCCAGTGCGGCGCAGGTAATCGCCGACTGCAACGCCCACGCGCGGCTCACCCGCACTTACTCGATCGCCGACCTGCGCGAGGCGCTGGCGACGATGAGCGCGGACGTCAAGGAGTACACGGACTGCCCCGACGTGATCGAGCGCGCGCTCCTGGCCGCGCTGAGCAAGAAGGGCGAAGACGGCACGCCGGTGTCGAGTCAGAGCTCCTCGAGCAGCTTCCTGCCGACCCCGCTGATCATCGTGATCGTCGTGCTCGCGCTGGCCGCGGCGACGTTCGCCGCGCTGGCCATACGCCGCCGGCGCGAGGGCGGCGGCGGACCCGGGACCGGCGGCTCCGGCCCCACCGGGCCGGCCACCTAGGGCCCCACAGGACCTTAGTCGCCGGCCGCCGGGCCGGCGGCCACGAGCGCGCCGAGTGGAGGCGGTGCGGACGGAGTCGGCGGCCCGCTGGCGCGGACCGCCACCGCCTCGCCGCGCCGGCGCGGACCGCGCACGCGAATGTGCTCGGCGAGCAGGTAGGACCCGACCACGAACGCCACCGCCACCGCCTGGGCGACGACCGTCTGAACGTTGGGGAAGATCGAGAACCAGAGACCCATCCAGCCAGGCACGGTGACGTTGATCGGCGTGACCCCGATCCAGCCCGCCTGCTGCATCTCCTGGATGCTCTCGCCGACCATCACGAGCAGGACGACGCCGAGCAACACGCCGGTGACCACCAGCATCCGCTTGTACGGGAGCTTGCGGTGCAGGACGAAGGTCAGATAACCCACGACAGCCACCAGCGCCAGCCCGACCGCGACGCCCTCGAGCACGACGGTCGAGCCGTACCGCAGCCGTAGCGCCTGCAGGAACAGCACGACCTCGAACCCCTCGCGGTACACCGAGGTGAACCCGAGCAGCCCGAGGCCGAGCAGCGTCCGGCGCAGCCCGGCGTTGTCGGCTCCGTCCATCAGCTGTTTGCGGCGACGGTTGTGGTGGGCGATCCAGCCCGTCCAGTAGACCCGGTGCAGGAACCAGTTCATGACGATCATCAAGACCACGATCGCCAGCAACCCGGTCGCCGCCTGGAGGTCGAGGCTGCCGGCCCCGACGGCGCTGGTGATGGCAATCGCCACGAACCAGGTGGCGACGCTGGCCAGTAGCGCACACGACGCGCCGAGCGCGATCGGCCGGCGGTAGGAGCCGTTGGCGCCGCGCATGCTGGCCGTGACGGCCGCGATCACCAGGATCGTCTCGAGGCCCTCACGGAGCACGAGCAGGCCGCTGTCGATGATGACCGCGCCGTGGGAGAGGTTCGTGGAGGGATCGGTCGGATCGGGGGTCCCGCCGCGGGCGCTCAGCATCTGCCACACGAGTACCCCGCCGAGGGCGAGGGCGAGGGCGATCCAACCGAGTCGGCGGGTCCTGGCGCGGGAGATTGAGCGGCTCATCATCATCTCGACTGGACTCGAGACCGGCCTCGCAAGACGGCGAAGCCTTGCGAATTAGGGAACCCTAACCGGCTTTTGGTTAGGGAACCCTAACAGGTTTCGCCTTAGGCTGCCCTAATCCTGCTCGCGCTATTTGATCGTCAGCTTGACCGAGCGGCTGTAGATGTGCTGGCCGGTCGGATAGGTCCACGCGAGCCGCACGGTCCCGCTGGCCGAGAACTTCTGCCGGACGTCGAAATACCCGCGCGAGTTGGTGATCGTGACCGTCTTGACGGTGGTGAACGACCCGTGCGAGCCGCGCCGGAACTGGATCCGAACGCTCTGCTTCTTGCCGGTGCCGGCACGGGCATTCGGCGCCGGCCGGACGCACCCCCAGACTTCGAGGGGGTGGTTCTTGCTGGCCGCGGTCACGGGCAGGTAGAGCGGCATCCGGAACGCCGCGTAAGTCGCCTTCGGCTTGCCGTTCGAGAACTCGAGACCGCTGGCGAAGTGCTCGGTGTACGAGTCTTCGAGGAGGTACTGGTCGTACGACCGTACGTATGACTCTTTGTAGGTCAGGTACTCGGCCCAGTTCATGTAGTAGGCGGCGGTGGACGGGCTGATCGTGGCCGCGCTGTCGGGCGGCTTGGTCCAGTAGCCGTACTCGGTGCTGTAGATCGGGAGCTTGTGGCTCGATCCGTAGACGCGGTAGAGCTTGTTCAGCGTCCGCTCGAGTCGCCCGAGCTCGGGCAGGTCGGCGTAGTCGGGGTCGCTCTTGTGCTGGGCGTTCCCGCACGCGCTGTGTCCGCAGGCGTAGGTCGGCTCGTTGGGCGGGAAGCCCTGCGCGTAGGGGTGGTCGGCGAAGCCGCTGGCGTCGAACAGCGCGGGGTTGGCGGCGCGGAAGGCGCGGGTGCCGGACGCGGTGGTCGGGCAGCGGCGGTCCTTGGCCGCGGACCCGCGCAGCGGCTGGTAGTTGGAGCCGACGCAGTACACCGCGCGGAGGAAGCGCAGCGGCTTGACGCCGGAGAAGTTGCCGATCGGATGGTCCTGCCCGCGCGGGGCGGTTTCCCCGATGAGAATCGTGTCCGAGCCGTGACCCGAGGCGTGGAGTCCTTTCCAGGCCGCGTTGGCCAGGCCCCGATACGCCACCGCGCCGACCTCGATCGTGTCGTTGTCGATCGCCTGCGGGGCGAGGTCGACGCCGTAGTTGGGCTCGTTCCAGATCGACCACATCCGCACCGCGGGCAGGGCAGACTTCGCGCCCTTCGGCTTGTAATGGCCGTCGTAACGGGTCCCGATCGCGCGCACGAAGTTGCCGAACAGCGTCGCCGATGGCTTCCACACCCCGAATGGCCCGCCCTTCGGCTCGCCCGCCCCTTCGGCCCACTGTGGCGCGGGGGAAGTGAGCGTGAAGATGACGCTGATTCCGTCCTTCTGGGCGTCGCGCACGATGGCGTCGTAATGGGCCCAGTGCGACGCCGGGTAAGAGGCCGGGTCGGTGCCGCGGAAGTGCTTGGGCTTCTTGTGCGCCCGCGGATCGGGTGCGATCGCGGCCCAGCCGACGTTCAGGCGGACGGCGTCGACGCCGAGCACGCGCAACTTGGCGAGCGTCCCCGCCGGATTGGAGAAGAGCTGACCGTTGTCCTCCAGGATCGAGACCTGCGTGTGCGAGGCCTGCGCGGACGCAGCGGGCAGGGCGCACAGCGCAACCAGGGCGGCCAGGAACGGTAGATAGCGAACTCGGATCGATCTGAGCATAGGGTTCACGTAACTCCTGATGGGGGGTCGAAGTTGCGGTGCGTGCGGAAGCTGGGCGAACGCTCAACCAAGGCCTGCCCTCTACACTGGCGCTATGCCGTCAGAGCGCCAGATCCGCGTCGGTGGCGTACCAATCGGGGGCGGTGCCCCGGTCGCGGTTCAGACCATGACCAAAACCGAAACCGCCGACGTGCGAGCGACGATGGACCAGGTTAGACGAGTTGCCGAGGCCGGAGCGGACATCGTGCGCGTCGCGGTTCCGCGCGACCAGGACGTCGAGGCGCTGAAGGTGATCGTGGATGACTCCCCGATCCCGGTGATCGCGGATATCCACTTCAACTACACGCTCGCGCTCAAGGCGCTCGACGCCGGCGCCCACTGCGTGCGGCTGAACCCGGGGAACATCGGGGGCCCGGACAAGGTCGCGCAGGTCGTGGCGCGGGCCACGGAGCTCGGAAAGCCGCTGCGGGTGGGCGTCAATTCGGGATCGCTGCCGGCCCACCTGCGCCAGCTCGAGTACGACGACCCGGTCGAGGCGCTGGTCCAGGCCGCGATCGAGACCGTCGAGCTGATGGAGCGTCTCGACTTCTACAACTTCAAGGTCTCGATGAAGTCGACCTCGGTCCCGAACACGATCGCGTCCAACCGCAGGCTGGCCGAGCGGATTCCCTACCCGCTGCACCTCGGCGTCACCGAGGCCGGCACCAAGTGGTCGGGGTCGCTCAAGTCCGCCGTCGGTCTCGGCACCCTGCTCGCCGACGGCATCGGCGACACGATCCGCATCTCGCTCTCGACCTTCCACGCCGAGGAGGAGGTCAAGGTCGCGTGGGAGATCCTCAAGGCGCTGAAGCTGCGCGAGCGCGGCCCGGTGCTGATCGCCTGCCCCACCTGCGGACGGCTGCAGTTCGACATGGACAGCGTGGTGGCCGAGGTCGAGCGGCGACTCGAGGCATACGAGGACCCGATCGAGGTGTCGGTGCTCGGCTGCGCGGTCAACGGGATCGGCGAGGCCCGTCACGCGGACTTCGGCATCACCGGCGCCAAGGACGCCGGCGCGATCTATTCGAAGGGCAAGATGCTGCGCAAGGTCAGGACCGAGAACCTGGTCGACGAGTTGTTCACCGAGATCGACAAGTACTACGCCGCCGGCAAACGCGTCGTCCGCGACGAACGCGCCGCGGCCGAGGCGGAGCGGTGGCTGTCCGAACACGAGGACGCCACCGCGATGACCCCGGAGCGGATGGCGGCGATGGAGGCGGCCGCGGCGGACCAGGCGGACGGACCGCGGCCGACGCCGGCGGTTCGCCTGGACGAGGAAGTCTCGCCCGTCGCCGGCCGGCGCTTCACCCGGGCGTAGCGCCTCCGCGCTCCCGCGATGAGCGCCGCCGTCGCGCCCGCAGCACGGACTCGAGAGCAGCGCGGCCAGCGATGGTTGGCGCCCGTGGCGCTCGCGGTCCCGTTCCTGATCATGGTCGCGGCCCTGCGCGGCATGACCGCCGCGCTGCCGATCTTCCACGGCACCGACGAGCAGGTCTACCAGTACCCGACGATCCTGAGGTTCGCCGGCCAGCTCCCGTTCCCGGACCTCCACAGCTATCACGCGGCCCAAACCCCGCTGTTTCACCTACTGATGGCGTACGCCGGCAAGGTCGTCGGTTACGAGCTGTGGCGGCTGCGGCTTATCCAGGTGCTGATCTCCTACCTGCTCGCCCTGGCTACGTTCCTCCTGCTGCACCGCCGGCTCGGGATGCAGCGGCTGCAGGCGCTCGCGCTGACCCTCCTGTTCGTGCTCTCGCCGTACGTGTTTGGCACCTCGTTCCGGCTGCTCACCGACAACCTCGCGCTGCTGTTCGTGGTGCTCGCGCTCGAGCGGTTCGAGCGGTTCCGCGAGACGGACTCTCTGGCCCCGTTCGTGGTCGGCTGCGGCTGCGTGGCCGCGGCCACGCTGACCCGCCAGAGCACGGCGTTCATGCTCGCCGTGGCGGCGATCTACGCGCTCCGCCCAGGGGCCGCGATCTCGCTCCCCGAGCGCGCGGTCGCACTCGGCGCGGTCGCGCTCTCGTTCGTTCCCGTGGGCCTGTTGTTTCTGAGCTGGCACGGCCTTGTGCCGGTCGGCAGCGACCCGAGCTCGTGCGGCTTGTGCGCGGGGCGGGGGACGGGGCAGGGCATCTCGACGGGTGGACTCGAGGTGCCCAGCGCCGAGCTGGCGCTGGCCACGATTGGGCTCTACGGCGTCGTGCTGTTCGGCCCGCTGTGGATCTCCGGGGGCCTGCGCGAAACCGGCCGCCCCGGGGCGATGCGTCGTTTCGCCGTCTGGGCGCGGGGACCGCTGATCGGGGCATTTGTGGGCCTGCTGTTGTTGGTGGCGTTTCCGGCTAGACCCGGAGCCCACGCGGCGGGCGACTTCTGGAAAGCGGCGGGCCACCTGCCGGCGATCCACGGCACCTCGCTGCTGTTCTGGGTGCTGGTCCCGCTGGCCGGCGCCGTTCTATGGGCCCGGATCCGGGTTGCGCCGCGACCGTGGCTCGCGATCGTGTTCGCCGGCTGCTTCCTCGTCTCCGCCGTGGCAATCCACTACCCGTGGCAGAAGTACGTCGATCCGTTCGCGTTGCTCGTCCTGTTTCTCACCGTCGGAGCGGACGAGCTCGCATCGTGGCGGCTGCTCGCCGGGGCCGGGATCCTCGCGCTGGCGTTCCTCGCCTACACGGTTGACTTCTCTTCCCACCAGGCGGTGCCCCATACCACCGCTGCGAGCACCGCCGCGCCGATCGTGGCGGTGCTCGAAGGGCGCTGAAGATCAGCCGCCGGCGGCCTCGAAGGCCTGTGCCACCTTCGGCCAGTTGACCACGTTCCACCACGCGTCGAGGTAGTCGGGGCGCCGGTTGTTGTACTTGAGGTAGTAGGCGTGCTCCCACACGTCGACGCCGAGCAGCGGCGTCTTGCCGTCGCTGATCGGGCTGTCCTGGTTGGGCGTCGAGACGACGGCGAGGCCGGAGCCGTCGTGGACGAGCCATGACCAGCCGGAGCCGAAGCGCTTGATGCCGGCATCCTTGAGCTTGGCCTTGAAATCGTCGAATGAGCCAAACGCGGACTCGATCGCCTGGCGCAGGGCGCCATCCGGCTCGCCGCCGGCATTTGGCGCCATCCACTCCCAGAACAGCGAGTGGTTGTAGTGGCCGCCGGCGTTGTTGCGGACCACCGCGCGCTTGTCCTCGGGGATCGCGTCGAGGACCTGAAGCACCTCTTCCACCGGCGTGTCAGCCCACTCGGTGCCTTCGAGCGCGGCGTTCACCGCGTTGACGTAAGCCTGGTGGTGCTTATCGTGATGGAGGTGCATCGTCTCTTCGTCGATGGTCGGCTCGAGCGCGTTGTAGTCGTATGGCAGGGGCGGGACTTCGTAGGCCACGGGTGAGCTCCTTGGGGCGATCTGCAGATTGGCTCTGTCTTATCAGATGGCTCACGGCGGGGCATGTCCGGGGGCCCCTTGCGCGCGGCGGCGGAAGGCCCCGGGTACGCTTCGCCCTCCGACCACACGTCCGCCGGCAAATGACCCGCCTGTCCAGCTATTTCCTGCCCACTGAGCGCGAGCCGCCCTCCGATGCGGAGGCGCTGTCGCACAAGCTGATGGTGCGGGCGGGGCTGGTCCGCCAGGTCGGCTCCGGCCTGTGGTCCTGGCTGCCCGCAGGCTGGCGGGTCCACCAGCGAATCGTGCAGATCGTGCGTGAGGAGATGAACGCGATCGGCGGCCTAGAGATGCTGATGCCCGTGCTCCATCCGGCCGAGCCGTGGCGGCGTACCGGCCGGTACGGGATCGAGGAGCTGTTCAAGCTCAAGGACCGTCGCGGCGCCGACATGGTGCTGGCGATGACCCACGAGGAGATCGTCACCGGACACGTGGCGGCGGCGGTCCGTTCCTACCGTGACCTGCCGCTGATCCTTTACCACTTCCAGATCAAGGAGCGCGACGAGCCGCGCCCGCGGGCCGGCGTGTTGCGGACCCGGGAATTCATCATGAAGGACGCCTACACCTTCGACCGCGATCCGGAAGGGCTCGACGCGCAATATCAAAAGCACGTCGTGGCCTACGACCGGATGATGGACCGCTGCGGGCTCGAGTGGTATCGGGTCGAGGCCGACGTCGGGATGATGGGCGGGTTCGGAGCGCACGAATACATGGCTCCATGTCCAGCCGGCGAGAACCAGGTCGCGCTGGCCGGCGGGTACGCCGCCAATCTCGAGGTGGCCAGCGCCGACGCGCGGCCGGTGCCGTTACCGACGCCGCTGCCCGTGCCGGTGGAGGTTTCGACTCCGGGGATGACGACCGTCGAGGCGGTCGCGACTGCCCTGACCGTCCCCGAGGGCGCGCTGCTGAAGGCGTTTCCGATCATCGTCGACGGCGACGCGATGAAGGTCGTAATGGTGCGGGGCGACCACCGCGTGAACGAGATCAAGCTTCGGCTCGCGATTCAGTCCGACTTCCGCCCGGCCCATCCCTACGAGGTGGCGAAGCGACTCGGTCCGCCCGGGTACATCGGTCCGGTGGGGACCGAGCTGCCGATCCTGCTCGACCAGGCGGTCCACCCGGGCGGCTACGTCACCGGAGCTAACCGCATCGACGCCCACCTGCGCGGCGTCGAACCTGGGCGCGACTTCCGCTATGACACCGTCGACGTCCGCAACGTGGTCGACGGAGACACCGTCGCCGGCGCCACGGTCAGAATCGAGCCCGCCATCGAGGTGGGGAACATCTTCAAGCTGGGGACGCGCTACTCCGAAGCACTGGGTGCCACATACCTGGACGAGGCCGGCAAGGAGCAGCTGATCTGGATGGGCTCATATGGATTCGGGCCCGCGCGGGCGGCGGCCGCCGCGGTCGAGCAATACGCCGACGAGCGCGGGATCTCGTGGCCCCGGGCGATCGCTCCCTTCGACGTCGAGATCGTCGGGTTGGGCCAGCCGGCCACCGACGAGCGGGCGCTCGCCGATCGGTTGTACGGCGAACTGGAGCAACTCGGCCTCCAGACGCTCTACGACGATCGGGACGCCGGCCCGGGCGAGAAGTTCGCTGACGCCGAGCTACTGGGTTGCCCGGCCCGCGTGACGATCGGCCGGCGGACGCTCGGCGCAGGAGAGATCGAGGTGCAGGTACGCCGCGGCCGCGAGGCGCGGACGGTGCCGCTGGACGGTGCGGCGGAAGCGATCATGGAACTGTGGCGGGAGCTGCCCTGAGCGGGCAGGCGAGGACGATGTGGCCGGAGCTGCGATGAGTCCGATCACTAAGCGGCGGTTGTTCGGGATCGACCGATCCGGGCCGAATCCCGAAGCCACGCGCTCCGGCCACGACTTGAATCCCTGGACGATCCCCAACCTGATCGGCTTCGTGAGGCTGGCCGGCATACCGGTGTTCCTGATCGTGGCCTTCTCGAGCGACGGCGGTCATAGCGTGCTGGCCGCCGTGCTCTACGGGGCGATCGGCTGGGGCGACTATCTCGACGGCTTCACCGCCCGCTTGACCGGCCAATACAGCCGCCTGGGCGCCCTCCTGGACCCGATCATCGATCGGCTACTGGTGATCTCGGGGATGGTCGTGTGCTGGCACTTCGAGCTGCTGCCACGGTGGGCGATCGCCGTCGTGATCGGGCGCGAACTGTTCATGCTCGGGCTCAGCCGCTACGCGCTCAGGCGGAAGCTGGACCTGAAGATCAACTGGCTCGGCCGGATCGGAGTCGCACCGATGATGGGCGCCCCGTTCTTCGCCTTCCTCGGCGTGCGCTGGCTCGCGCTGGTGCTGCTCTACGTGGGGATGGCGTTCGCGCTGTCGGCCACCGCGCTGTACGTCTGGAGTGGGGTGAGACAGCTGCGCGCGCGAGCGGATCAGGTCCCAACTGGAGGTTGACGCCGGGCCGACCGCGGTGGGATGATCCTCCGGCGGCCAGGATCGACAAGTTTTGGGGGTTCGGATGGGCGCGGATAGAAGTGGGGCGAACTGGCGCCGCTGCCTGGGCGGCTTGGCGGCGCTGACGGCGGCGGTGGTCTCTCTGTGCGGCGCGAGCAACGCGCTGGCGGTCACCGTCGAGAGCTGGCAACCGGTCGCGATCCAGGCGCCATCTCAGCGGATCGTGGGCCAGGTCTACGGCGGGATGTTCGGCAATCTCGACTGCGTCTCGGCGTCGGACTGTTGGTCCGTGGGCAGGGGACTGATGGCCAATCGCATGAACATTTCCTTCATCGAGCACTGGAACGGCAAGAGCTTCAAGATCGATTCGGATCCGACCACCAACCGGATCCTCCAAGGTGTCACCTGCGTCAGCGCCCACGACTGCCTCGCTGCGGGCGCCGTCGCGTCGAGGACCGGGAGGTTCTCGCCGTTGGTCGTGCACTGGGACGGCCGGCGCTGGACCCAGATGCGGGTCCCCGATGGGTCGGGAACCGACGACGAGCTGGCCGACATCGCGTGCGTATCGACCCGGCTGTGCTACGGCGTCGGCTGGAACGCGAGCGGCACGGGCTCACGCGCGCTGGTCGAGCGCTGGGACGGCCACCACTGGTCGATCGTGACCAAGGACTCCAGCCTGGGACCGAAAGGCAACCGATACACGTACTTGGACGAACTCAAGTGCTTCGGCGCGAACAACTGCCTGCTCGTCGGGTCGTCCGAGAATCCGGGTGACCCGCCGCAAGCGTTCGGCGAGCGTCTCAGCAAGAAGGGGTGGACGTTCGAGTCGATCCCGATCCCCGATCCCCGCACCTACGCCGAGACCTCGATCGGCTATTTCGACTGCAGCTCGGCGAGCCATTGCCTAGGCGCGGGCGCCGCCGATCTCTGGCCGGTCACCGGACCGGGGGAGACCATTCCCTTCGCCATCAGCTGGAACGGGCGCCGCTGGTCGGAGGTGACGCCCGTATTCGCGACGAGGACCACGGCCACGAGCCAGGTCAACGCCTTCGGTGGCGATACGTGCCTGAGCGCGGCTTCATGCTGGGCGGTGGGAAGCACCTTCACCGACACGAACAGCAATCCCGGCGTGGTGGCCCACTGGAACGGGACCGCCTTCGCGCTGGCCGACACCAACAACCCCTACCCGTCGGATTCGCTCGACGCGGTCGGCTGCGCGGGCGCCGGGAATTGCCTCGTCACGGGCTCCGGCCTAAACTCCAAGAGCGCGGTTTACCATCCCGTAGCGCTGAAGTTGACGGTCGTCAACTGCCCGCGCTGCACGGCACCCGACCCGAGCGCCGACGGCCGCCCCTAGGCAATACCCTCAAGTTCAGCTTGACCCTTTGACATGCGGAGCTATACTCGCAGCTTCGCGAACACCCTCCCGGCCGGAAGGATTTTCACCCGCATGGACACGTTTCCTGACCTCGGCTCGTTGAGCGACCAGGAGCTAAAGGAACTGATCAAGCAGCTCACCGAGGAGGAGATGGAGATTTCCTACAAGCGACGGATCATGCACGGGAAGATCGACATCCTCCGCGCCGAGCTGGTGAACCGGCTGCGCAAGAAGGACGAGAGTGGGGAGCTCGTGATCACGGGCGCGGACGTCCAGCAGTTGACCGACATCCTCGCCGGACGCGTTCCGGCTTCGGATCCGGACTAGCCCGCGGCTCGGTGGCTCAGCACTGCCCTGAGTGCGGTTTCGCCAATTCGGACGGCGCCAACTACTGCCAGCGCTGCGGGGCCTTCCTCGCGCAGTCCGATCCTCCACCGGGGGCCACGACCGCGACCTACAAGGTCAGCGATACCGGGGAGCTCGAGGAGCTCGAGCTCGCCGAGGTCCTCGCGGGTGGCGCCACCCTCGTGATCCGCGCCGGCGGAGGCAGGGCGGGGGAGTCGTTCCGGCTCGAGGGCGATCGGCTGTCGGTCGGCCGTCGACCCGACAGCGACATCTTTCTCGACGACGTCACCGTGTCGCGAGATCACGCGATTCTGGTCCGGCGGGGGAGCGACTACTTCCTCGACGATTGCGGATCACTGAACGGCACCTACGTGAACCGGCGCCGGATCGAGTCTCATCGCCTCGTCGACGGCGACGAGCTCCAGATCGGTAAGTACAAGCTCGCTTTCCTGAGCCGCTGATGTCAAGCACCGACACCCGTCATCCTGCGATTGAGCTGCCCGAGCCGGAAGAGCTCGAGGCGGAGTCCGAGGCGCCACGGCAGAAACCGGTCACCATCGGGGCGGTCTGCAAGGCGCTGGGACAGGAGTTTCCCGACATCTCGATCTCCAAGATCCGCTATCTGGAGGACCAGAAACTGCTTTCCCCGCGGCGCACCCAGGGCGGGTATCGGCTCTACACCCAGAACGATATCCAGCGCCTGCGCACGATTCTGCGTCTCCAGCGCGACGAATTCCTGCCCCTGCGAGTAATCCGTCAGGAGCTCGCCGGCGGCCGCTCGGAACGCGAGGTCACGCCGGCGTCGGACGGCGGCCGTTCGCTGCGCCGCGCCAGCGTGACGGTCAAGGACGCCGGGGCGCTGTACTCGCTCGAGGAGGTCGTCGAAGACACCGGCGCGGATCCGAAGCTCGTGCGCGAGCTGGTCGAATTCGGGGTGATCAAGGGCGAGGCTCGAGGCGGGACGCGCTACTACGACGAAACCGAACGCGAGATCATCCGAGCGGTGTCCGAGCTGGCCCGCTACGGCGTCGGGGGGCGCAACCTCCGTGTGTTCCGCAGCTCGGCCGATCGCGAGGCGCAGCTGCTCCAGAGCATCCTCGCTCCGGCCCTGCGATCGCGCAACCCGGAGCGGCGCAAGGAAGCGATCGAGGCGCTCGAGAACCTCGCGTCGGTCACCACCCACCTCAAGCACCTGCTGCTGATTCGCGATCTGCGCAAGATCGCGACCTGATGGCGGGTAGTTGGCCCGAACCAGCAAAGCTCGGACGATCGCGGCCACGCCGCATCAGGTGTGGGAGGTGATCGAGGATCCCCATCACATGCCGCGCTGGTGGCCCGGCGTCAAGCGCGTCGAGGACGTCAGCCGCGACCACTTCACGCAGGTGTTCACGACCAAGCGGGGACGTTCGGTCCGGATGGATTTTCGCGTGCTCGCCTCCGAGCCTCCCGGCGCGGGAGCCGCCGCCGCGACAATTCCCGGTCATCGCGCCTGGCAACAGGAGGTGGCCGGGACGCCGTTCGAGCGAGTCCTGAGCGAGTCGATCTACGAGGTGCTGCTCGAGCAGGTCGATCAGGGGACCAAGGTCACGATCGCCCAGGAGCAGCGGCTCAAAGGCTACTCGCGCACGGGTGGGCTGGTTCTGCGCCGGGCGGCCCGGAATCGGCTCAGCGACGCGTTGGACGGGCTGGCTCGAATCTGCGGATGACGCGGCCTCAGGCCCCGGCGAGCGAGCCCTGGAGGATGATCGGGCCGGGACTCTTCGGGGACTGCTGCGTCTCGAGCGTGATCAGCACCTGCTTGTAGCGCCCCACGTTGGAGGGCAGCGCGCCGGCGGTTTGTAGCTTCCCAGTCTTGGTCACGCCGGGGTTGACGAAGCCGAGGATCTTGGCGTCGCCGGGAGAGTTGTAGAGCCACACCGCGTAGGCGTTGTGCGGTGTGTTGGGAGGAATCCCCGTCGCGTAGATGACGATTCCGGTGGTGGTGCCCTCGGTCAGCACCTGAGCGATCCCCACCGCCTTGCTCTTCCCGTCGGGCGGGAGCAGGTTGATCTGCTTGACGATCTTGGTCGAGGCGGTCGAGGACGCGCTCGTGGCGCTCCCCGTCGTGGTCGCGCTCGACGAGACCGATGCCGCCGTCGTGGTGGCGGGGGTCGACTCCGCCGTGCTGTTGGAGGAGCCCGAACTGCCCGCGGCGACGATCACCACCACCGCGACGATGGCCAGCGCAACCAGCGCCCCGGCTCCCAGCAGGATCGCCCCGCCGCGACGCGAGCGCCGTGGCTCCTCGGGCTCCTGTCCGGATTGGTCGGCGGTGGGGGGTTCCGCCGCGGTTGACACTGCGATGACGGGTGGGACCACGGGCTCGGGCTCGGTGGTCGGCGCGATCTCCGGCGGTTCCCAGGTCTCCGGGGTTTCCACGGTGTCCGGGGTGGTCTCCGGCGCGGCGGCCGGGGTCGATTCCGACCTGACGTCGACCGGGATCTCCGGGAGCGGCGAGCTGGCCAGCGGCGCGAGCTCGGAGGCGATCACGCGCGCCCACGCCCGCTCGCTGGGAGACTCGGCCAGGCGGTCGCGCGTCTGGCCGCTGACCGCCGGCGGCAACTGCCCCAGCAGGTAGTCGGTGATCAACGCGCGGCGCTCGGGCGGGACGCGGGTCTGCGGCCCCAACGCGTCGAGCGCCTTCAGCGCCCGGTCGCGTACCCCGGCGCGGTCGATCGAGAGCATCTTGGCGATCTCGTCGTAGCTGCGTCCCTGCTTGAGCACGAGTTGCAGCACCGCACGCTGATCGGCCGGCAGGTTGTCAAGTGCGGCCATCCGTTTCGTAGCGTAGAGAAGCCCTGTACCGAAAGGCGCTAGGCGTTATCGTGGCGCGCCGATGGAGGTCGACCTTCCCTATCACTTAGATGGTGGTTTCGACGCGCTCTACGGACTCGAGATCACCGAGCTGTCGGACGCGCTGGCGTCCGGCGTGGTCGCGGTCAGAGACGAGCTCAAACAGCCAACGGGGCTGGTACACGGTGGCGTCTACGCCGCCGTCTCCGAGGCGCTGGCGTCGTTCGGGACCGCGGTGGCGGTGGTTCCGGAGGGCAACACCGCCGTCGGCCTGTCCAATCAGACCAGCTTCCTGAAGCCGATCACGCAGGGGACGGTGCACGCCCGCGCGATCCGCAAGCACCGCGGCCGGACGACGTGGGTGTGGGAGGTCGAGATCAGCGACGACGCGAGCCGGCTGTGCGCGCTCTCACGCGTGACGATCGCCGTCCGGCCCGGCAACCCCGGAGCCGTGTGACCGGCGGTTCAGCTGGCCGTGAGCGCCGAGTGAGCGGCGGTTCAGCTGGCCGGGAGTGCCGAGTGAGCGGGCGCCCCGCGCCCGAGCCAGGACTGCATGAACGTGCGCAGGTTGGGGTCGGTGGCGGAGTGGACGTTCAGCAGGCGGGTCCACGCCGCGGCGGTCAGCCCCACGGTCCCAGCCCGCCGGGCCAGAATCACCGCCTGTCCGGCGGCGGCCAGCGACGGTGAGAACCGACCGGCGACGCTGGTCGCCAGCGCCGTGAGCGCGGGCGGGGGAGACGGGGTCCCGTACATCACGACGACGTTGCCGAGCTCGAGCGCCTCGAGCAGCTGATCGTTGTTCAAGGCGACCTCGTTCCGGAGGACGGGCTCGGGCACGTGCGCCCCGCTGGTCGGCGGATTGGAATCGTAAGCCGGGCGGGGCTGCCCGGGCCGCAGATGGGCATCCCCCTGATCCCGGTATTGGACGCCGGGGCCGGAGCTCGAGCCGGCCACCCCGGCCTGATCGTGGGAGGCGAAGTACCCCGACAGGAGCACGATCAGCCCGATCGACAGCACCAGCGAGGCGATCACGATCGCCACGCGCTCGAGCACGGTGACCGCCGAGAGGCTCACTCCGGACTCCCGACGACGGTCGGCTCGACCTTGTCTGCCGCCAGGCTGGGTTCCGCGCCGGCGGCCTCCGAGAGCTCTTGGATCGCGACCCGGAGCTCGTCGGCCAGCGCCTCGAGGTCGGCCAGCGCGTCGTAATCGGAGACCAGGCCGAACCCGATGCGGCCGTTGTAGCTCATGATCGCGATCCCCAGCGCCGTGTTCTCGGCCAGGGGAACCATCGGATAGATCGCCTCGAGCTCGCGGCCGAGCATGTAGAGCGGAAATTGCGGGCCGGGGACGTTCGTGACGACGATGTTGAACAGCCGCTGGCGAGCCTGGAGCCGCGCCGCCTGCGCAACGATCGTCGGCGGCGCAAACCCGGTCAGGCCGCTCAACACCTGGGCTCCGACGGCCTGGCCGGACTCCTTGAGTCCGTCCATCCCGTAGCTGATCCGTTGCAGGCGCCGCACCGGGTCCATCGCCTCCACCGGCAACGGCGCCCACATCGCCGCGATGCGATTGCCCAGCGCCCCCCGCTCGACGTCCGCCCGCACCGAGATGGGGATCATCGCCTTCAGTTCGAGACCGTCCGTGTCCCCGCCGTGGAGTCGCATGTACCGCCCCAGCGCGTCCGCCACCACGGTCAGCACGACGTCGTTCACGGTGCCGCCGAGCGAGTTCTTGATCGCCTTGAAGCGGTCGAGCTCCGTGTCGACCCACGTGAACCGGCGGTGCGGCCCGATCCGTACGTTGAATGGGCTGCTGGGAGCGGACTGCAGTCCGCTCCAAGCCAACGAGCCCACGCCGGCCACCGTCCGGGTGATCCGACGGGCGACCTGCTCGGGGCCGCGGACGGTCGCCCGTACGCCGCGGACCAGTTCGCCGGGGACGGTCGCGCGCTCGAGCAGCGCGTCGGCGAGCAGCTGCGCGCCGCTCGGCTCCGGTCGGGCCGCCCACTTGGGCTCGGGATCGGCGATCGGCTGCGGTCTCGGCATGACGTCGAACAGGACGGTTGCGATGTCCACCCCTGAGATGCCGTCGATCGTCGCATGATGAGTCTTTGACAGCAGCGCGAAGCGGCCCTGCTCGAGCCCCTCGACCAGCCACATCTCCCACAGCGGCCGAGCGCGATCGAGCGCCTGGGAGAACACGCGGCCGGCCAGCCGCCTCAGCTCGGCTTCCCCGCCCGGCTTGGGCAGCGCGGTGTGGCGCACGTGGTAGCGCGGGTTGAAGTGCGGATCGTCGACCCACACCGGCCGTCCCTGGCCCAACGGCACGAAGGCGAGCTTCTGCCGGTAGCGGGGAATCAGATGGAGCCGCGAGACGATGTGCTCGACGAACTCGTCGTAGCTCGGTGGCGCGCCCTCGATCACCATGCACCCGGCCACGTGCATATGCGCCGAGTCGCCTTCCAGGTGCAGGAACGAGCTGTCCAGCCCGGTGAGCCGATCCTTGTTGGTCACTTACGTGATTCTGGCAGGCACCGGCCGGTGCGCTCGAGGATGAGAGCCGATGGAAGGAAACCGGCATCACCAGAAGTGTGACCAACGTCACACTTCTCGGCGGTTGAATTTGCTTGCCTAAAGCGCTTGTCAATCGACCTGCCGAGTCGTTCCTGCCCGGTGCGGGGGCGAACGGGGGAACCACTTCGGTTTGAGGATCCTCATCCGGCGGGGCGAATCGGCTGCCCGGCGGTCCGCCGGCCGCAGTCGTAGCGACCGGGCGACAGCGCTAGGCGCGCTGATTTCGACCGGACGCGAGCCCGTCAGCTAACCCCGTAGGCGCCCGGTCGAAGTTCACATAGGAGGTCCTCTGGATGAGGCCTACGCGCTGGTTGCGCAAAATGCGCCCGGTCCACGCGGCCGCGGGTGTCGTGATGCTTGTAACTCCGGCTTCGGCGGTCGCGCTCACCGTCGCACCGACAGAAACCAAGAGCGCCGCGCAGGTTCAAGATACGAACGGCGGACTGCAGATTCAGGTCCAGATGAACGTCAGGACCCGGCACGTGGCATTCGGTCATGACCTGATCGTGACGGGGACCGCGTCGCGCCCCGCCGCGGGAAGCAAGCTGTTGCTCGAGTTCCTCCAGGTCGGCGATCAGCACTGGCGGACCCTGCGAACGGGAACGGTGGCGCGCGACGGGCAGTTCCGCCTCGCCGCTCCGGTGCGAGAGTCGGGACACGTTCGGATCACGGTGGTCCGTCCGGCTTCCGCCTCCGCCGACCACACGGCCGCCACCGCGAGCGCTCGTACTGCTCCCCAGCGGGTGACGGTGAGCTCGCAACTGCAGATGCACACCGGCTCGATCGACGTCCTCGCCGGTACGCCGTTCAAGGTGTCGGGCAGGATCGTGCCGGGCGTCAAAGGCCGGCGGGTCGAGCTTCGCGGTCGCGTCGACGGAACCTTCCATACCCTCGGCAGCGCCACCACGAACGGGCGCGGACAGTTCACCATCACCCACGTGTCGAACGACCTCGGCTCGCAGTGGCTGCGCGTGCGCTTCAACGGCGACCGCCGGAACACGCCGTCGTGGGCCGTCGCCGATCAGCTCAACGTCTTCCAGCAGGCGGTTGCGTCCTGGTACGACGACGCCGGCGGCACGGCGTGCGGCTACCACGCCTACTACGGCGTGGCCAACAAGACCCTGCCGTGCGGCACCCAGGTCACGTTCCGCCTGGGCGGGCGCTCGGTCACGGCCACGGTCGATGACCGGGGACCGTTCATCCCGGGCCGCACGTGGGATCTGAACCAGAACACCGCCGCCGCGCTGGGGTTCAGCGGCGTCGAGACGATCTGGGCCACGAAGTAATCGGAAGGTTGCGCAGGGCGCTCGGGTTCCGTCCCGGGCGCCCCGTAGCCTCCTTTGCGATGGCGGCGCGATGCGTGGCACACCTCGACATGGACGCGTTCTACGTGTCGGTCGAGCTGCGCCGGCGTCCCGAGCTCCGGGGGTTGCCGGTGGTCGTCGCCGGTACAGGCCCACGCGCGGTCGTCACCACCGCGTCCTACGAGGCGCGCCGGTTCGGGGTCGGCTCGGCGATGCCGGCGGCGCGGGCCCGGCGGCTGTGTCCCCACGGCGTGTACCTGCCGCCCGACTTCGACTACTACCGCGAGGCCTCGCGCGAGGTGATGGCGATCGTGCGCGCGCACGTGGAGGTGGTCGAGGTGGTGGGCCTCGACGAGGCCTACCTCGAGCTCACTGGGCTGCCGGCGCCGCACGCTTCGATGCGGCGGGTACGGGCCGAGATCGAACGTGCCACCGGACTCAGCTGCTCTGTCGGCATCGGGCCCAGCAAGCTCGTGGCCAAGGTCGCCTCGGACGCCGAGAAGCCCCGGGGCTTCGTCGTGCTCTCGCGCGTCCAGGCCTGCGAGCGGTTCGCCAACGCGCCGTGCGGGCTGGTGCCCGGAATCGGCCCCAAGACCGCCGAGCGCCTCCGCGCGCTCGGCCTCGAGACGCTGGGAAAGCTCGCGGCCGCGCCCGAGGTCGAGCTGGCGCAGCGGTTCGGCCGACGGTTCGGCGCCGAGCTCCAGCGGCGGGCACGGTTCGAGGACGACGCACCGGTGACCGAGGCACGCAAGGTGATCTCGGAATCGCGCGAGACGACGTTCGACGAGGACATCCGCGAGCTCGAGGAGCTCGAGCGGATCCTCGACGGCCTAGTGCAACGGCTGTGCCTGGCGCTGGTCGATCAGGGTCGCTGCGGCCGCACGATCGGGATCAAGGTCCGCCTGGACGACTTCTCGACCCACACCCGCGCGCGCACGCTGGCGGAGCCGGTGAGCGGCGCCGACCGCGTCGGCCCGGTGGCCGTCGACCTGCTCCGGCGGTTTGACCCGCCGCGACCCGTGCGCCTGCTCGGCGTACGCGTGGCCGGCCTCGAGCCGGCCGTGGCCGCCACCGACGAGCAGCTGACGCTGGCGGTCTGAGCGGCTTAGGCGGCGTGACGGAATTAGCTGGTGGAGCTGGCGAGTGACTGGGCGTGGATGGCGCTGCCCGCCCGCCACGATCGTACTGGTGGTACGTGAGGGCGGGCGGGCGGTGCCAGGCGCGTCCAGGCGCCGCCAGAACGCCAGGTAATTTCGTCACGTGGCCTTAGTAGAGCGCGGAGGCGAGTTTGCGCCGCGCTTCGCGCGCGAGGGGGTTCTCGACCCCGAGCTCGTCGAGCACGCCGACGATCACCCGGCGGATGTCGTCTCGCGCGCCGTCCGAAGACGGGAGCGCGGCGAGCAGCAGATCGAGACCGCGAGCTTCGTCCCCGGCGTCGAGGGCGGCGAACGCCCCGCTGAGGTCGGGCTCGGTACGACTCTCGAGCCCGATCCGGGCCGACAGCCCGTCGGCGGCGAAGCTGCCGGGCACCCGTCCCAGCACCTGCAGCGCCTCGTCGGTCTCGCCCCGGCCGTGGAGGATCCGCGCCAGCGGCACGGCGGCATCCGCCCGGGTCGGCTCCAACTCGACCGCGCGACGCAGCGATTCCTCATCGCCGGCCCCGACCAGCAGATCGGCCTCGGAGGGCAGCAGCGAATCGAGGAAGCGGTCGATCTCGGCCGGCGGCTGGGCGCCGACGAACTCGGCGGCGACCTTGCCGTCGCGGAACGCCATCACCGCGGGAATGCTCTGGATCCGGAACGCGCGAGCCAGGCCCTGATTGGCGTCGACGTCGACCTTGGCGAGCTCGATCTTGCCGGCCCGCGCGGCCACGGCTTTCTCGATCGCGGGTCCGAGCTGGCGGCACGGCCCGCACCACTCGGCCCAGAAGTCGACGACCACGGGCAGGGCATGCGAGCGATCGATTACCGCGGTCTGGAAAGTGGTATCGGTGACGTCCATGCCACTGATGGTAGCGGCGGACTGAGAGGGGTAACCTCACGCGCACGTCAACTTCGAGCCACACCCCGGGAGGTAAGACGATCCCCGGCGCGGCCGGCGTCCGGCTCGCCTTCTCCGACGACGGCGAGGGTCTCCCGATCCTCCTCCTCCACGGCCTGACCGCCACCCGCCGCTACGTCGTGATGGGCTCGCGCGCGCTCGAACGGTCGGCTCATCGCGTGATCGCCTACGACGCCCGCGGCCACGGAAGTTCCTCGCCGGCGCCCACCCCGTCCGAGTACGAGTACAGCGACCTGGGCGCCGACGCGGTGGCCGTCCTCGATCAGCTGGGCGTGGAGCGCGCGGTGCTCGCGGGCGCGTCGATGGGCGCCCACACGGCGCTGTGGCTCGCGCTTAACGCTCCTGACCGAGTGGGGGGGTTGGTTGTCATAACGCCCGCGTATGAACCGGACACCGACGACGACCCGGACCGGCTGGCGCGCTGGGACGCGCTGTCGGACGGGATGCGGCGGGGCGGTGTGGAGGGGTTCATCGCCGCCTACGGGCCGGTCGACGTGCCGCCGCCGTGGCAAGACTCGGTGCTGACCGTGATGCGCCAGCGGCTCGCGCTGCACGAGCACCCGGACGCGATCGCCGACGCCCTGCACGTCGTCCCGCGCTCGAGACCGTTTGAGGAGCTCGCGGACCTCGGGTCGATCGCCGTGCCCACGACGGTCGTGGCCAGCGCCGACGAGCCCGACCCCGGCCATCCGCAGGCCGTCGGGGTGCAGTACGCCGCGGCGATTCCCGGCGCTCGGCTGGTGCTCGACGAACCGGGCCGCTCGCCGATCGCCTGGCAGGGTAGCCAGCTCTCGAAGCTGATCGCCGAAGTCGCCGCGCGGGCCGAGCCGGCGCGGTGAGCACCTCCGCGCTCGGCAGCCCGCTCGCCCGCAAACTGGGCATCAAGGCCGAGGCGCGAGTCGCGCTGTTGCACGCGCCGGATGGGTTCGAGGCGACGCTCGGGGAGCTGCCCCCGGGGGTCACGATCCGCCGTCAGGCTCGGGGGGAGTTCGAGGTGATCGTCGCGTTCTTCGTTCGCGGCGCCGAGCTCGAGCGCCGGCTGCCGGCGCTCCGGCGCGCGCTGACTCCGGCCGGCGGTCTGTGGATCGGCTGGCCGAAGCGCGCCTCGGGCGTGGTTACCGACCTCAGTGACGACGCCGTGCGCCACCTCGGGTTGGCGATCGGGCTCGTCGACAACAAAGTGTGCGCGATCGACGACGTGTGGTCGGGACTGCGCTTCGTGTACCGGCTACGCGACCGGCCGTGAACCCGAGCGCGCTCACGGGCCGGAGGCTACCGAAGCCGGTTTTCTCCTCTATTTACGCTCGATAATCGATCTTATGTCTACCGCAGCGAAGAACGGAGGCGGCGTTGCGCATCTAGCCAAACGTGCGCGTGTTCGCCATCGCCCTGGATCCCATTCATTGGGCCCATCGCTCGAGTGCAGGTGCGGTGCCGACCAGGCACTCCGTCTCGATCGGGAAGCCCGCAAGAGCGTGCGCCGTCAGCCGGACATTCCCCTCCAGGCAGACGAGGTCGTCGTTGTTCGGGCCGGCGAGGATGAGTGGCGGGAACCGTGCGCCGCTCAGCAGTGCGCGGGCGGCCCGCCAGACTGGGCCGTTCGAAACACCGAACGGCCGCACGCCCGCGTTGATCCGCCGCGCCGCATCGGCCGCCAGGCGGCTGCCACCCGAAAGCTCGTTCCAGTACGAGTACTCGATGTAGCGGACCCGAGCGAGTTCTGCTGGTGCCATCTGCGCCCACACCCACTCGACCTCGGCTGGAAAGTACTCAAACAGCTCACGGTCCTCGCCATATCCGCGGGTAGCAGCAAGCACCGCACCCCGGGCCTGATTGGCGTGCTCGTCGTGCAGGTCGGGATTGGTCAGCAACCGCTCCGGTTCACCCAGGGCGCGCAAGGCGTCGCGTACCGCTGTGCCGAATCGCTCGCTGGGTAACTCACCCTGCAAGAAGACGGCAACCATCTCCGCCTCGTCGCTCTCGCGAAGAATGCGCATCGTCGTGTGATGATGATGAAGCGACCCCTCGCGGATTCTCGTCGCTTGTGCCTTGTGCCCGCACGACGGTCCAGGGCCGCTCGAAGCGAACGGCCGTTCGCCCGGGTGTCCACCGTCATTCGACCGACGTTCTACACGGATCTTTGTCGGTGGGATTGCCGGCGATATCAACAAGTGAGGTCGACCTCACCGTGGCACCTCCGGGTACTCGTCCTTGCGGTAGGACCGCGGCTCCGCGGGCTGCGGCTTGGGTGTGCGGTCGAGCAGGAACGAAGAGTACGGCGCGACGAAGCGATCCGGTGCCATGACGGTGTACGTGTGGTAGACGGTCCCGTTCTCGCGCGCGAACACGATGTAGCTGGGCGACTCCCGCAGGCCGTCCTCGAGCTTCGCGCCCACCTGCTCTGACCACTCCGCCAACCACGCCGGGGGGTTATCGACCAGCTCCCCGATCTCGGGGATCTGCGCCGCCTGCTCGGGCGAGAGCGCGAGCCCGAAGTCAAACGGGAAGTCGCTGCCGTAGGTGGAGACGTACGGGAACGTCCAGCCCATCCGCTGCTTGTAGGCCGTCAGGCGATCGATCGGCGCGCGTGAAAAGCAGACTAGCGTTACGTCGCGGTGCTCCAGGTGCACCCGCGTGCCCTCGAGCTCGTCACCCAGTTGCGTGCAGCCGGGGCACGCGCCGACCGCGTAGTCGGGCCCGTACATGATGTTGTAGGCAAGCAGCTGAGACCGTCCGTCGAAGAGCTCGGCGAGCGTCCTTTTGCCGTCCTGGGTGTCGAGCTCGTACTCCTGCTCCACCGCGACCCACGGCAGCTCGCGCCGCTTCTCGGCGGCCCTCCGTCCCAGCTCGGCGTGCTCGGCCTCAATCTTCGCCAGCTCGTCGCGCGCGGCCTGCCACTCCTCCCGCGTTCCTGTCCTGTGTCCGCTCATGTCGTCCTCCTCTCGCTCGGTCCGGTGGAACTATGGACCAGCCCGCGACGCGAAACTCATCGCTTCACGGGCGACTGTCATTCGACCGACGAGATCTACACGTACCCGAGCCGGGTCCGCAGCGGCCTGACGATCCGGTGCACGCGCTCCACGTCGGCGGCGGGGATGTCGGTGGCCGCGGCGCCGGCCCGCTGGCTCGAGACGACGCTGGCCAGCACGCCGGGCCACTCGACGCGAACCCCGAGCCAGTCCGCCACGTATGCCACGAGACGCCTCGGATCGTCGACGAGGTCCTCGAAGCGCACCTCGACGTACCGTCCGTCGAGCCGGCCGGCATCGCGTAGGCTCAGCACCGCGCCGACTTGATGAACGGTCGTGTGCGCCATGCGCACGCAGGGATGATCCGAGATCGCCTGCCGCGCATCGAGCCCCAGGTGACGGTAGGCGCTCCGCAGGCAGGCCCGTCCCACCTCGTTGTCCGGGCGCGCGGTCATGTGCGTACGCCGGAGGCACGTGTTCGGTGGATCGCGGACGAGATGGACGAACCGCGCCTGCGGGAACGCCGCCACAATCTCCTCCACGAGCAGCATCGTCTCCGGGACCTTGAACCCCCACGTCACGGAAGCCGGGCAACCGGCCAGCATCTGGTTGGCCGCCACCGCGAGCTGATGCACGGAGCGCGCCCGGGCGCCGTCGCCGTCGTGCTCGTCGCGCAGCAGCGCGCGGTACACGGCGGGAACCATCTCGAGCGAATCACCGGGCTGGTTGCGAACTCCACCGATGAACACGCCGAGCTCGTCCGCGACCGCGCTCAGCAGGCGGGTGCCGCCGCCACCCCGCCCGAGCAGGACGATTGGCCGGTCGAGTGCCGAATGCCGGTCCGCGACCGGGGTGGCGCCCGGATCGCCGTCGGGCCGCCACTTGGCCAGCAGGTATTCGTCCGCCACGGCCCGGTCCGCCTCGAAGGTACGGCTCGTCCGGCGCCGGATCTTGTTCGAGTCCCCCGCGCGCTGGATGGGGACGCCGTCGGCGTCCGCGTACTTGTGGACAGTCGGCGCGTCGATCGCGTACGTGGCGCGCCCGCGGGCCTGAGCCTGGAGCGGGAGATCCACGCCGATCCCGTGGATCGACGGCAGCGCGGGATCGGGTCGCAGGCCGCTTGACCGGCGGAAGAAGATGATCTGCTCGTCGATCTGCTCGATCGGCGCGATCGCTCGCGGGGCCAAGGTGTTGTAGTACCCGTGCGGATCGGACCAGTGCCCGATCGCCGTGCCGTCGCGGTCCCACCCGATCGCGCCGGCGACCCCCCACTGCGGATCGGTGTCCTCGAGTACGCGCAGCGACCGGGCCAGCCGTCCGCAAAAGCCGTCCGGCAGCAGGACGTCCTCGTGGACCACGGCGACGAGGTCGTGCTCGGCGTGCTCGAGGCCGGAGTTGACGGCGCCGCCGAGCGTGGCGAAGCGCAGCCCCAACCAGTTGTCGACCACGATCGCCTGATGCCGCCGGTCCAGCGTGGCCAGCGATCGCCCGATGTTGTGGTCGAATTCCCCCGAGAAACGGACCGTCACGAACGTCACCGGCGGCAGCTCGGGGCCGTCCTCCGGCTCGATCACGGGATACTTGCGTACGATCGGATCACCCCCCTTCTCGGTTGTCGCTCGACCCGCGCGGAGCGATTATGATTGCGCGCGCCATCCTGCGGCATCGCCGTAGAGGATGGGGACTTTTGCGGGGTGATGGCAAGCCGGACACGAACGTCGGTACCCCTGTCATGGCGGACGCTCCCGAACCCCAGCCCCCTCACATAGCCGACGACCTTGGCGTGGTCAGCGAAGCGATGGCGCGCGCCGAGGAGACGCTCGGGCTGGCCGCGCGCCACCTCGATCCGTCGTTGGTCGAGGTGCTGCGCATCCTTGGCTTCGACAAGCGGTACGTGTCCGCGCAGGGGTCTTACCTGTACGACGCAGCCGGTCGGGCGTACCTCGACTTCCACAGCGGCGAGGGTTTCGCCAGCCTGGGACACAACCATCCCGACGTCCGCGCTGTCCTGCAGGCGGCGCTTGCCGCCGATCTCGTGGACGGCGTCCAGATTCACTACTCGGCGCTGGCCGGGATGCTGGCCGAGGAGCTCTCGCAGCGTCTGCCGCGCGGGCTCGACGCCGTGTTCTTCGCCAGCACGGGCGCCGAGGCCGTCGACTCGGCGATGAAGTTCGCCCGGGCGGCCACGCGCCGGCCCCGCCTGCTCTCGTGCAACAACAGCTTTCACGGCGTCACGCTGGGACCGCTGTCGCTGATCGGCGACGAGTTCTTCAAGGAGGGCTTCGGCCCGCTGCTGCCCGGCTGCGAGTCCATCCCGTTCGGTGACCTGTCGCGGCTCGAGGCCGAGCTGCGGGCCGAGGATGTCGCCGCTCTGATCGTCGAACCGATTCAGGGCCGGATGGTCACGCCGCCCCCCGCCGGCTATCTCGAGGCGGCTCAGGCGCTCTGCCGCCGCCACGGGACGCTGCTCGTGATCGACGAGGTGCAGACCGGGCTGGGCCGTACCGGCAAGTGGTTCGCGCTCGAGCACTGGGGGCTCGAGCCGGACTTCGTGCTGGTCGGCAAGGCGCTCAGCGGGGGCTACATGCCGGTCGCCGCGATGGTCACCACGCGAGAGATCTATCAGCGAGCCGTCGGCACGCTCGAGCGCTCGTACGTGCACCAGTCGACCTTCGGGCGCAACCGACTGTCGATGGCGGCGGGGTTGGCCGCGCTGCGGATCATCGAGCGAGACCGGTTGGTCGAGCGAGCCGCGCGCACCGGAGAGCTGTTGCTCGACGGCCTGCGCGAGCTCCAGCAGCGCTACGAGATGATCAGCGAGGTCCGCGGGAGCGGCCTGATGATCGGGATCCAGCTGGGCGCGCCGAGCTCGTGGACGGCTCGGTTGAACTGGCGGCTGATCCATCTCGCCAGCGAGGGCCTGTTCCCGCAGCTGATCGTGATCCCGTTGCACCGCGACCACGGCGTGATCACGATGGCCGCGGGTAAGAACGACGTGATCAAGCTGCTGCCCCCGCTGACCCTATCCGAGTCCGAGGCGAACGCCTTCCTGGGCGCGCTCGATGCCGTGCTCGCCGACTGCCATGGCGCGGCGAGCAAGAACTGGGCTGTCGTGCGCGACATCGCGACCGCGACGCTCCGCCGCCGCGCGACCGACGAGGGTCCGGTGATCGCCAAGGCGCCGTTCCGCGGCAAGCCGATCGATCCGTCGCGGGGCGATGTCTGCCTGGTCACGGGAGCGACCGGGTTCATCGGCGGGCACCTCGCCCAACGGCTGGTCTCGGAGGGCTACCAGGTTCGCTGTCTGGTCCGGTCGGGCAGCGATACGTCGCTGCTCGACCAGCTCGAAGTCGAGCTGGCGGTCGGCGACCTCACGGTCGCGCACTCGGTCACCCGCGCCACCGAGGACTGCCGCTACGTCGTTCACTGCGGAGCGCTCGTGTCCGACTGGGCGACGGCGGAGGAGATCGCGCGGATCAACGTCGAGGGCACCCGCAACCTGCTCACGGCCTCCATCGATGCGTCCGTGCAGCGCGTCGTGCATTTCAGCACGACCGATGTCTACGGCTACCCCGGTGGCGCCGGGATCGACGAAAGCTACGCCTCGACGCGGTTCTGCAACTGGTATTCGCAGACCAAGCGAGCCGCCGAGGCCGAGGTTCGGCGGGCCGAACGGACCCACGGCGTCGAGACGGTGATCCTCCGTCCGGCGACCGTCTACGGACCGCGTTCGACCGACGTGGTCGGCGAGATCGCGCGGGCGATCCGCGGCGGCAACATGGTCCTGGTCGGCGGCGGTCGCGCGGTGGCCGGCCTGTGTTATGTCGACAACCTCGTCGACGCCGCGTTGCTCGCGCTGAGGGACGAACGGGCCCGCGGGGAGGCGTTCAACGTCAGCGACGGGCTCGACGTCACGTGGCGGGAATTCACCGACGGACTCGCGCACGGCCTCGGCTGCTCGCACGTGCGATGGAGCCTGCCCTACTGGCTCGCGCACGGCCTCGGTTTCTCGCTCGAGCAGGGTTATCGCGCGCTGCGCAAGACCACCCGTTTGAGCTCGCCTCCACTGCTCTCGCGACAGGCCGTGCACGTGATGGGCACCCACCAGGATTTCAGCAGCCACAAGGCCCGCGAGCGGCTCGGCTGGGAACCCCGCGTCGACTATCCCACCGGCCTCGAGGCAACGCTCAACTGGCTGCGAGGCGAGCACCTGCAGCGCTGAGCTAACCAGCCGCTCGTCACATTCGCGCCGCTGCGCGCACAGCACGGTACCTTGGCGATGATTTGCGTGCTGCTCACCTCGCGGTCGGCCTCCGGGCGACTAGACTCCATCGTCGAGATGCCCAAGCAGCAACGGACGATGCGGGTCGAGCAGCGCAGTCAGCTGGCGGCGATGCAGCAGCTCGAGAGCAAGTCCGACGAGGAGCTCGAGGCGGAGACGAAATACAAGTCCGCGGCCCAGGCGATTCTGGGCGCCCGGGCGGCCGAGCGCTACGACGCCAAGGCGGCCCGCGGCCACTTCCAGCGCGCGCTCGCCGCGGCCAGGCCGCAGGAGCGCCTACAGCTGCGCCGGATGGCCGATGCGTCGCTCGCGCTGGCCGAGCGTCGACCTGACGACCTCAAGAAGGCGACCGAGCGGCTAGGCGTCGAGGCGCCGACCAAGCGCCAGCTGCGGGGGTTGTGGTTCATGGGGCTGATCGCCCCGCCGGCCAGCGCTGGGATGGTGGCGCGGGTCCGGGGCGTGTTGATCGCGGTCTTCCTCGTCGTCGCGATTCTGGCTATCGCGTTCGGACTGGTTAACCTCGTGGCGTTGCCGTTTGGCGGCATTTCGCTCGACCTGTCGATCTTCTACGCGCTCCTTCTGGTCGTCGTGGCCGTGGGGGCGCTCGTGTTTTTCGGCCGCCGGCGCCAGAAGCGCGCACGCGCCGAACAGGCGGCTGCGCGGGCCCGCTGACGCCGCGCCACCATGTGCGGCCGCTACACGCTTGCCACGCCCAACCCTGCTGACGTCCGGGCGCGGTTCCCGATCGGCGAGGCGATCGAAATCCGCCGGCGCTACAACGTCGCACCCGGTGACGAGGTGCTCGCGGTCACGACCGATCGCGAGGGGTCGCCGCGCGGCGACCTGCTCCGCTGGGGCCTGGTGCCATCGTGGTCAAAGACACCGGACACGGGGCTGAAGATGATCAACGCCCGGGTCGAAACGGTCGCCCAGCGGCCCGCGTTTCGCCGCCCCTTCGAGCGCTTCCGCTGCCTGATCGTGGCCGACGGGTTCTACGAGTGGCAGCGAGTGCCGTCGGCTCCCAAGGCGGCGTTCCACATCGCGCGCGACGATCACGAGCTGTTTGCCTTCGCGGGGCTGTGGTCGATCTGGCACGGAGACGAAGGCCAGACATTGCGCACCTGCACGATCCTCACCACCGCGGCCAACTCCGCGGTGGCCCGCTTGCACGACCGGATGCCGATCATCCTCGCCCCCGAGGCCGAGGCCGAGTGGCTCGACGCCGCGACCCCAGCCGATCGTTTGACCGATCTGCTGGGCGGCCTCTCCCCCTCCCATACGGCGGTCAGGGCGGTGGGATCCGCCGTCAACGACGCCCGTTACGACGGATCCGAATGTCTCGCCGAGCCGCTGGCCAGCCGCCAGACGGTCCTGTTCTGACCCTCGCCCGTCGGGCCCGATGACTTTGGACGGTCGCGGCCGTCTTAACAGGGGATGCCTGCGCGCACCTCCAGCACGATCGTGCTCATCTGCGAGCTTGGCTCGGTGCGGGCCGACCCCCACGTGGTCGAGTTGCTGGCGCGCCTACAGCTCCTCGCACATCGCCTGGGGGGCGAGCTTCGGCTCCGAGACTGTCCGGACGACCTCCGGTTGTTGCTCGAGCTGACCGGCCTCGCGGAGGTTCTAGGACTCGAGCCTCGCGGGCAATCCGAACAAGGGGAACAACCGCTCGGTGCTGAGGAAGAAGGTGAAATCGACGATCCGCCCGCCTGAGAGCTCGATCACCTGAAGCGCCCACGGATCGAACCCGCCGTCGGGGCTGGGCTTGTACTGGCCGAAGGCCGGCGAACCGTTGGCCGCTGGGGTCGGCAGCATCCGTGAGCCGCGGCATCCCGCACCGGGGCCAACCCACCACGCGAAGACGTCGTCGCGACCGCGCAGCCACATGTCGTACGGCGGCATCGATTGGTTGGCGTCCTCATGGATCAGCGAGGTCAGCGCGGTCATGTCGTACCGTTCGAACGCCGCCACGTAGCGTTCGAGCAGCGCTCGGTCCTCCTCGGATAGCGGCTCGGCCGAGTCGACCGCGCCGACGTCGCTCGTGGCCAGCGTGCTCCGGGCGCGCTGCAGCGCGCTGTTGACCGAGGCCACGGTGGTGCCCAGCAGCTCGGCCACCTCCGAGGCCCGCCAGCGGAGCACCTCGCACAGGATCAGCACGGCGCGCTGGCGCGGGGGCAGGTGTTGGAGGGCGGCGACGAAGGCGAGCCTGATCGTCTCATGCGCGATGGCGACCTCGGCCGGATCGCCCTCCGGCATCACGAGCGCGTCGGGGGCCGGCTCGATCCAGGTCACCTCCGGGAGCGTGTTCAGGCTCGCCTCCACGGGCGCGCTGGCGGGACCGAAATCCATCGGGCGGGCGCGACGGGCGCGGCCGTTCAGCATGTCGAGGCAGACGTTGGTGGCGATCCGGTAGAGCCAGGAGCGCAGCGCCGAACGACCCTCGAACCGGTCGAGCGCGCGCCACGCGCGGATCATCGTCTCCTGCACGGCGTCCTCGGCCTCGAACGGCGAGCCGAGCATCCGGTAGCAGTAGCCGACCAGCTCGATGCGGTGCTGCTCCAGGCGTCGCTCGTGCTCAGCGCTGGGGGTGGCGGTCTGGGACTGGTTCATCAGTCCATCGTAGGGGAGCGGATTGACGGGCGGAGACCGCGCCCCGTGAGAGGCCCAGCTCCACCAGCTAATTCCGTCACGCCGCCTTAGGGCCGGATGGGGCCTCAGCCCGAGACGGTGACGCTCGACATCACCACCACCGGCGTCGGCTCTCCGTCTCCCGCTGGGTTGGTCGGCAGCGACCCGATCTTCTCGACGACGCCCAGCCCCGACACGACCTTGCCGAGCAGCGCGTAGTCCGGGGTGAGGCCGGCCGACTGGGTCGCGTTGACGGCGGTGACGATGAAGAACTGGCTGCCGCTGGCCCCCGATGGCTGGGTCTCGGTCTTCGCCATTGCCACGTCGCCGCGGACGTACTGGGTGTCCTTGGGAGGCGGTTCGACGACGGTGTAGCCCGGGCCGCCGGCGCCCGTCCCGGTCGGATCGCCGCCCTGGATCACGAACCCCGCCGCCACCCGCTGAAAGGTGACATCGTCGAAGAACTTCTGTTTGACCAGGTAGTAGAACGAGGCCGAGGTCTTCGGCGACTGCTTCACATCGAGCGTGAAGGCAAACGTCCCGCAGTTAGTCACGACGGTGGCCGTGTAGGTGCGGTTGGGGTCGAGCTGGAGATGCGGCGGGCTGAGGTGCTGCGACGGGCGCGGCGCCGGCGCGGGCACCACCCGGCACGCCGCTGCCGCGGGTCTGGCGGAGCTCGAGGAGGCCTGAGCGGGGGCCGACGTCGTCTGGCTGGAGCTCGTGGTGGCGCTGGGCGCGCTCGAGCTCCCGCACGCGTCGAGCACCAGCACCGCGGCGATCAGCAGTCCGAGCAAGCGCACGACGGGCAAGGAAAGCACATCGCCTCGCGATAATCCGCGGGTCGCGCTATGCCTCTCGTCCCTCTGCTCCAAAGATATGAAAACGTGCTGCTCGACCTCGACGGCTGCGTGTGGATCGGCAACTCGACCACCCGGGGCGCGGCGGAGGCAGTCTCCGAGCTGCGCGGCGCCGGCAAATCGGTCGGCTTCCTCACCAACGACTCCCGCCGGTCGCCGGAGGAGTACGTGCGCAAGTTGTGGTCGCTCGGGCTCCAGGCCTCGCTCGAGGAGATCGTCACCGCGGGCGGCGCGATCCAGCATGTCCTGGCGGAGCGCCCGCGCGGGACCGGCGCGTACGTGATCGGCTCGCAGGCCATCTTCCGCCACGTCGCCGACTCCGGCCAGCGGATCCTAAACGGAACGACTCGCGTCGAGGAGGCGGACGTCGTCGTCGTCGCCGGACACGACGAGCTCCATTTCAGCGAGCTCCGCGACGCCACGCAGGCCGTACTGGCGGGCGCGGAGATGCTGGCCACCGATCGCGATCGGTCGTTCCCGAGCGAGAACGGGATCGCGCCGGGAACCGGGGCCGTGCTGGCCGCGCTCGAGTACGCCACCTCGCGGGAGGCCAGCATCGTCGGCAAGCCCGAGCGTCAGATCTTCATGACCGCGCTGGATCGGATGGGACCAGGGCGGACGCTGGTCGTCGGCGATCGACTCGATGCCGACCTGGCCGGCGCCGCCGCGGCCGGCCTGGACGGAGCGATCGTGCTCACCGGCGTCACCAGCCGGACCGAGGCTCAGGAAGCGAGCGAGCCGACTCCGGTGGCGATCGCCCCCGACCTCCACGCGCTGCTGCTCGGTCGATGAGGATCGCCTTGATCGTCAATCCGTCGGCCGGCAACGGGCGCGCCCGCCGGGCATTGCCGGACGTAGAGGCTGCCCTCGCCCGCTATGGGGTCGACTATCACCTCGAGTCGACCGACAGTCTCGAGCACGCGCGCACGCTCGCGCTGGCCGCCGCCGGCGCCGGGGAACCCGCGGTCGCGCTCGGCGGCGACGGGCTGATCGGGGCCGTGGCGGGCGCGCTGGAAGGGACCGATGGCGTGGTTGGGATGCTCCCCGGCGGACGCGGTAACGACTTCGCCAGAATGCTCGGGATCCCGCTCGATCCGGCCGGGGCGTGCGCGGTGATCGCCGCCGGAATCGTGCGCACGGTCGACCTCGGGGCGGTCGGCGCGGAGACGTTCATCGGCATCGCCAGCTGCGGGTTTGATTCCGAGGCCAACCGGGTCGCCAACCAAACCCGCCTCGTCCGCGGGAGCCTCGTGTACGCCTACGGGGCGATGTGGGCGCTGGCGCGCTGGAAACCGGCGACGTTCGAGGTGTGCCTCGACGATCGTGAACCGCTGCGGTTCACCGGATATACGGTCGCGGCGGCCAATTCCAAGTCCTACGGCGGCGGGATGTTGATGGCTCCCGACGCGTCGGTCGAGGACGGTCTGCTCGATGTGGTGATCGTGGAGCATCTCTCGAAGCTGGGGTTCGCGCGCGTGCTCCCGACCGTGTTCAAGGGCGAGCATGTGCGCTTGCCGTATGTCCAGGTTCATCGCGCGCGCGAGGTGCGGATCAGCGCGGATCGCAAGTTCACCCTGTACGCCGACGGCGATCCGGTGGCTGATTTGCCGGTCACGATCCGCGCGCTGGCCCACGCAGTGCGGGTGATCGTGCCCACCCCATGAGCGCGCTGGGAGTCAAGATCCTCGCCGCGCGGACGGTCGGCGAGCTGGCCCGGCGCGCCGGGCGCGGCGGCGGCACGAGCCTGCCCGGACGGGTCTTGATCCGCCTCGAGCCGCACGCCATCGCCGAGCTCGCGGCCCGCTTGCCGCGCGGTTCGGTGGTGATCTCGGCGACCAACGGCAAGACCACGACGGCGGCGATGACCGCGGCGATCCTCGGGCAGGCTGGGATCCCGCTCGTGCACAACCGCGCCGGGTCCAACATGGCCGGCGGCGTGGCGTCGACGCTGCTTGACGCCGCGCGTCCCGGTGGCAAGCTCGACGGCGAGCTGGGGCTGTTCGAAGTCGACGAGTTCTGGCTCGATCGCGTCACCGCCGAGCTTCAGCCGCGGTCGCTGCTCCTCGGCAACCTGTTTCGCGATCAGCTGGATCGCTATGGCGAGCTCGAGATCATCGCCGACCGCTGGGCCGTCGTGGTCAAGCGACTCCCGGCCGGCGGCCGGCTCGCGCTCAACGCGGACGACCCGCTGATCGCCGATCTCGGTCGCGACTCCGAGAACGTCACCTACTTCGGGATCGAGGACCCCTCGATCGCGCTCGCGGAGATGCAGCACGCGGCGGACTCCAAGCACTGCCGGCGGTGCGGCGCGGCGTACTCATACGAGGCGATCTACCTCGGGCATCTCGGCCGCTACCACTGCCCCTCGTGCGGCCAACGCCGACCCGATCCCTCGGTCGTGGCGGAAGCGATCGAGCTGCACGGGACCCAGGCGGTCAGCTTCGTGCTGCGGACCCCGGCGGGCATCGCTCCGGTGAGGCTGCCGCTGCCCGGGCTCTACAACGTCTACAACGCACTCGGGGCAGCCGCTCTGTGCCTTGGGCTGGGCGTTGCGGTGGAGCAGATCGTCGGCGGGCTCGGGAGCGTAAAGGCCGTCTTCGGTCGGGCCGAGACGGTCTCGATCGGCCCCACCGAGCTGCGGATCCTGCTGGTCAAGAATCCGGCGGGAGCCAACGAGATCTTCCGCACGGTGGCGCTCGAGGGCCAGCAGCTCGACCTGCTGGCGATCCTCAACGACCGCACCGCCGACGGGCACGACGTCTCCTGGATCTGGGATGCGGACTTCGAGCTGCTGGCCGGCCGGGTGCGGCGCGTGACGTGCGCCGGCACGCGGGCGGCCGAGCTGGCGCTGCGGTTCAAGTACGCCGGCGTACCGGCGGATCGGCTCGAGGTGACCCCTGGCCTGGCCGCCGCGCTCGATCGCGCCGTGGCGGCCGTCGGGGCGGGCCCGTTGTTCGTGCTCCCGACCTACACGGCATTGCTCGAGCTGCGCGAGCTGCTCGCCTCGCGCGGTCACGTGGCGCAGTTCTGGGAGGGCTCGTGAGCGTCATCTGGCACGACCTCGAATGCGGCGCCTACGTCGAGGACCTGCCCTTGTGGCGCGCGCTGGCCGAGGAGCGCGGCGATCCAATCCTCGAGATCGGTGCCGGTACCGGCCGCGTCGCGCTCGATCTGGCCCGCCAGGGACATCGCGTGACCGCGCTCGACAACGACCCGACGCTGGTGGCCGAACTCGAGCGCCGCGCGCGGTCGCTGACGGTCGACGCCGTCCTCGCCGACGCTCGCGACTTCTCGCTGCCCGCTTGCTTCGCGCTGCTGCTGGTACCGATGCAGACGGTCCAGCTGCTGGGCGGTCGCGCGGGCCGGCGGTCGTTCTTCACCCGTGTCCGCGACCACCTCGCAGCCGACGGTCTCGCGGGCATCGCTGTCACCGACACGTTGGATCTATACGAGGAGGCGGAGCTCGCGGTGGGGCCGCTGCCGGACATCTGCGAGCTCGACGGGATCGTCTACTCGAGCCAGCCGACGGCGGTGCGGGCCGACGCGGACGGGTTCGTGCTCGAGCGCCGGCGGGAAGCGATCAGTGCCGGGGGCGAGCGGCTGGTCGAGGCCAACACGATCCGACTCGACCGGCTGGCTCCCACCGAGCTGGAGGGCGAAGCGCGCGCGGCCGGGCTGAGGCCCGCCGGGCGGCTGAGGGTGCCCGCGACGGCCGACTACGCTGGAAGCATCGTGGTGCTGCTGGAGACCGCCGATGGCTGAATTGCGCGTGTGCGCGCTGTATCCGGACCTGATGAACATCTACGCCGACCGCGGCAACCTGCTGCTGCTCGAACGACGTTGCGCGTGGCGCGAGATCGGGTTCACGCTGAGCGCCAGCGGCTTGGGCGAAGGGCTCGATCCTGACGGCGCCGACCTGTACTACATCGGCGGTGGACAGGATCGCGATCAGCGGCTGTGCGCGCTCGATCTGGTGCAGCAAAAGCGCGACGCGCTGCACGCCGCCGCCGGCCGCGGGGCGGTGATCCTGGCCGTGTGCGGCGGCTACCAGCTGCTCGGACGTTCGTATGAGCTCGGCGACGAGACCCTCCCGGGCGTGGAGCTGGTGGACCTGCGGACGATCCGGGCCGACGGCCCGCGGCTGATCGGGAACGTCGCCATCGAGGTCGAGCTCGAGCCAGGGGTCAAGCGGGTGTTGGCGGGATTCGAGAACCACGGGGGACGGACCTATCTCGGCGCCGGGACGAGCCCGCTGGGCCGCGTTCTGCGGGGCCGTGGCAACAATGGCACGGACGGCTTCGAGGGCGCCCGCGCCGGGACGGTGATCGGAACCTATCTGCACGGCCCCCTGCTGCCCAAGAACGCCTGGTTCGGCGATTGGCTGATCGAGACCGCGCTGAAGCGCGATCAACCACTGGACCCGCTCGGCGATGAGCTCGAAGCCGCGGCGCACGCCGAGGCCCGCCACGCGGCCGGTCTCTAGTCGGGGCGGCAGAGCCTTACAAATCGCAGGGTTTGGGGGCGCCTGGGGGCGGTTTTTGTCATCCGCCCCAGTACGATGGCTACGCCCTCGCCCCCAGGATGCCACGTTCGCGCCGTATTGCCTTGTTCGCCACGATCGCGCTGCTGTCTGCGGTCGCGCTGGTCGCCGGGCTCGCGGCGTGCGGGGGTAGCTCGCCGCCGACCGCCGCCGGCACGACCAGCGCCAAGACGACAACGCTGCCCGGGACGAACAGACCCCCGATCACGATCGGGGACAAGAACACCACCGAGCAATTCGTGCTCGGCGAGCTCTACTCGATGGCGCTCGAGGCCGAGGGATTCACGGTCACGCTCAACCAGAACATCGGCCCCACCGAGGTGACGCTGCAGGCGCTCGCCGATGGCCAGCTCGACATGTATCCGGAGTACCTCGACACGTGGAACTCCGACATCGCCGGCTACAGCCGCAACTTCAGCTCGCAGTACGTCGCCTACCAGGCGGCCCAGCGCTACGCGCTGCCGCACGGCATGGAGCTGCTCAACCCGACGCCGTTCAGCGACACCAACGCGATCGCGGTCGGCTTCAACTACGGCGCCGAGAACAACCTCAACACGATCGGCGACCTGCGCAAGGTGGCGCAGACGCTGACCCTCGGCGGCCCACCGCAGTTTCAGCAGAACCCAGACGGCCTGCCCGCGATCGAACAGGCCTACGGATTCATGCCGGCCGCGTTCAAGGCGCTGGACCTGGGCGAGCAGTACACGGCGATCGATCAAGGAACCGTGGAGGCGGCCGACGTGAACACCACCGACGGCGAGCTGATCAGCGGCAACTACACCGTGCTCAGAGACCCGAAGCACGTGTTTGGGTGGGGCAACGCGGTACCGGTCGTCGCCACCAAGGTCGTCGACGCCGAGGGCCCGGCGTTCACCGAGACGATCAACAAGGTCAGCGCGCTGCTCACGACGTCGGTGATGCGTCAGTTGAACGCCGCGGTCGACCTCTCGCACGAGACGCCGCAGGCAGCCGCCAAACAGTTCTTGACCTCGCGCGGGCTCCTTCCCGCGCAGAGCTAGGCGCCGCTCGACCCGAACCCGCCGACGCCGCGCTCGCTGATCGCCAGGGCCTGCACCTCTTCGACCTCGGGCGTCTCGACGCGGACCAGCAGGAGCTGGGCGATGCGGTCCCCGGCGGCGATCGCGAACGCCGCCGAGCGGTCGGTGTTGAACAGCAGCACCCGAACCTCGCCGCGATAGCCGGCATCGATCAGGCCGGGCGCGTTCACGATCCCGATCCCGTGGCGGGTCGCCAGCCCTGAGCGCGGCAGCACCAGGCCGGCCTGCCCGTCTGGGATTTCGAGCGCGATGCCGGTCCTGAAGCTGCCTCGGGCCCCCGGCTCGAGCACCCCTTCCTCGAGCGCGTACAGGTCGAGGCCGGCATCCCCGTCGTACGCGCGGGTGGGTAGCGTCGCCCGCGCGTCGAGGCGCATCACGCGCAGGCTCATGCCAGCGCGAATGACTCGTAACGAGCCGCGACGGTCACCGGGAGCCGCGCGATCACCCGGACGCCGTCCGGAGTGTCCTCCCGCTCGAGATCGCCCGCCAGCTCGTGCAGCTCGGCCAACCTGCCTCCCTGCTCGTACGGAATCAGGAGCTCCACTTGGCGGAGCGTGCGCGCGAACTCATCCTCGATGCGCTGGATCAGCGTGGGGATCCCCTCGCCGGTCAGCCCCGACACCAGCACCGCGTCGGGGTGGCGGCGCTCGAGCTCGCGCCGGCGCTCGTCGTCGACCTGATCGGCCTTGGCGAGCACCAGCACGCGGCGTGCGTTCTCGGCCCCGATCTCGATCAGCACGTCCTCGACCGCCGCCGTCATCGCCAGCAGCTCCTCCTCGGGGACCGAGGCGTCGACGACGTGCAGGATCAGATCGGCCAGACGGGTCTCCTCGAGCGTGGCGCCGAAGGCGTCCACGAGCTGGTGGGGAAGCTTGCGGATGAACCCGACCGTGTCGGTCAAGAGGTAGTCGCGACCGCCCGCGCGGAGCACCCGGGTGGTCGGATCGAGCGTCTCGAACAGGCGGTCGCGGACGCTCACGGTGGCGCCCGTGAGGGCGTTGAGGAGCGTCGATTTGCCCGCGTTGGTGTAACCGGCCAGCGCGATCTGTGGCAGGTCGGCGCGCTCGCGCTCGGCGCGCATCACCGAGCGGCTCGAGCCGACGCGCCGGAGCCGTCGCTTGAGCGCGGCGATCCGATCGCGGGCCAGGCGCCGGTCGGTCTCGATCTGGGTCTCGCCCGGGCCTCGGGTGCCGATTCCACCGTCGATCCGGCCCGCGCCGAGCCGCTCCAGGTGCGACCACAGGCCTCGCATCCGCGCGAGGTTGTACTCGAGCTGGGCGAGCTCGACCTGGAGCTTGCCCTCGGCTGAGTGCGCGTGGGCGGCGAAGATGTCGAGGATGATCGCGGTGCGGTCGATGACCGGCAAGCCGAGGGCGGCCTCGAGGTTGCGCTCCTGGCGGGGCGTGAGCTCGTCGTCACACGCGACCAGGTTGGCATCCGAGCGGGCGATCTCGTCCCCCAGCTCCTCGAGCTTGCCGGGGCCGAGATAGGTGTTGGGATGGGGATGGTCGCGCCGCTGGACCAGCTCCCCCACGCCGGCCACGCCCGCCGTGCGCAGGAGCTCGTGAAGCTCGCCGAGCCGCTCGTCCTCGCCGTCGGGAAGCGCGGCGATCAGGTATGCGCGCTGGCGCGCGCGCCGTCGGTTGAGACTGCCGTTCGAGGTGTTACTCACACTACTGATGGTAGAGGCGGCCTAACGGTCTCCGCCAGATGCGGTGGGGAGCGCTGACAGGCTGCGGAGACGCTCGACCGCCTCGAGCAGGCGATCGTCCGGCGTCGTCAGCGAGATCCGGAAGAAACCCTCCCCGCTCGGCCCGTATGCGCCCCCGGGCGAGATCACGACGGCCACCTCCTCCAGCACGTGCTCGCAATAGGCCGCGGCCGACCCGAACCCCGCCGGGACCGGCGCCCACACGTAGATCGTCCCTTTCGGTCGCGTGACTTCGACCCCCGCCTCGGCGAGCGCGTCGCAGACCAGGTCCCGCCGGCGAGCGTAGACCTCGGTCATCGCGCGCACGTACCCGTCGAGCTCGGGTCTGAGGGCCTGCGCGCCGGCGAGCTGAATCGCCCCGAACAGCCCCGAGTCGATGTTCGACTTCAGCCGCCAGTAGGCGTCGATGGCCTCGGCGTTGCCGACGATCGCGGCGCAGCGCCAGCCGGTCATGTTGTAGCCCTTCGACCACGAGAAGACCTCGACGCCGACCTCCTTGGCGCCCGCCGTGGCCAGAAACGAGGGGGCCACGTAGCCGTCGAAGGTGATCTCCGAGTAAGCGTTGTCGTGAACGGCGAGGATGTCGTGCCGGCCGGCGAACTCGACCACCCGTTCGAACAGGCCGTCGGGGAGAATCGCGCCGGTGGGGTTGTTCGGGTAGTTGAAGAACATCAACCGCGCGCGGTCCCGGTGCTCGGCGGCGATCGCGTCGAGGTCGGGGGCGAAATCGAGCTCGGGGCGCAGCGGCATCACCACTGGCTCGCCGCCGCTCAACAGCGGGCCGCCGGTGTAGACGGGGTAACCGGGATCGGAGGCGAGCGCGACGTCGCCGGGATCGAGGAAGGCGATGTTCAGGTTGAAGATGCATTCCTTGGCGCCGATCGCCGGTATGACCTCGTTCTCGGGATCGAGCGTGACGCCGAAGCGGCGCGCGTAGAAGTCGGCCACCGCCTGGCGGAACTCGATCCGCCCTCGGTTGCTCGGATAGGTGTGTGTGGTCGGATCCGTCACCGCCTCCTGCATCGCGGCCACGATCGGCGGGTAAGTCGGGGTGTCGGGATCGCCGATCCCGAGGCTGATCACATCCACGCCCGCGGCGCGCTTGGCCGCGATCTTGCGTTCCAGTTGGGCGAACAGATAAGGCGGCATCTGGTCCAGCCGTTTACTCGAGCGCATGCAGCTCCTTCACGAAGTCGTCGGCCAGTCGCCCCGCGAACACCGGGACGGCCCAACCGCTCAGGTTGATGTGCAGATCCTCCCCCACCTCCACCTCCAGCTCGCCACCGTCGAGCACCACGGTCACCGGCGAGGTGCCCCCGTGGAGCACGTAGCTGACCGCCGCGCCGGTGGCTCCCGTGCCGCTGGCCGACGTCTCCCCCGCCCCGCGCTCGAAGATCCGCGCGCGGATCCTGCCCGGTTCCAGCACCGCGAACCACGACACGTTGGTCCGATTGGGAAACAGCCGGTGGTGCTCGATCGCCGGGCCAATCGCCGGCAGGTCGACCGCCGCGAGCTCCCGCTCCGAGGCGACCTCGATCGCGCACTGCGGGTTGCCGACCTGGACGTGCTGGAAGCGCCAGCCCCGGCCGGCCGCCGTCAACTGCCCGGCACCGTCCTCGGCCCCGGACGGGTAGTCGTCGCTGTGGACGCGAGCCCGGCCCATGTCGACCGTACACGTGCGCGACCCGGTGATCGTCGAGATCAGTTCGCCCGCCGCGGTCTCGATCGAAAACGCGTCGCTCGTCGCCCAGCCGTGCCGGCGTAGGTAAAGGATCGCTTCGCGGGCGCCGTTGCCGGACACCTCCGCTTCGGACCCGTCGGGGTTGTAGATCCGCAGATGGGCGACGTGACCGGCCCGCCCGGCCTTCGAGAGGACGAGGATCCCGTCGGCAAACACGCCGGTGTGCGGCGCGCAGATCGCCTTGATCCGCGCCGGCGTTAATTCAAATGGCAGCGCAGACGCCTCGACGATCAGGTAGTCGTTCCCCAGCGCGTGCCACTTCTCGAATTCCACGCGCGCGGAGTCTATGCGCAGCGAGCTGATGAGTAGGTTGATGACGCCCGTCGGTGTGCTCGTGCTCGTGTCGGTGCTGTCGCTGGCGGCGCGGGCGGCGTGGCTGGCGGAGCCCTGCCATAGGCCGTGCGTGACGGCCAGCGATCACACGCTGGTGTTCGACGAGAGCTACTACGTGAACGCCGCGCGGGTGATCGCCGGGATCGAACCGCCCGCCGGAGCCACGTACGCCGGCTCGCCGCTCGGCGATGACCCGAACGCCGAGCATCCCCAGGGGGTCAAGCTGATCATCGCGGGCTTGATCGAGTTGTTCGGGGACGGCCCGCTGGCCTGGCGGCTCGGCAGCCTGGTGTTCGGTTCGTTAGCGATCCTCGGCCTGTACGCCCTCGTCCGCGCGGCGGGCGGCAGCCAATGGCTGGGAGTCGGCGCCGCCGCGTTGATGGCCTTTGACCCCTTGTTGCTGATCGCGGGGCGGATCGGAATTCTCGACATCTACGTGGTGGCCGCGATGCTGTGGGGAACCGCGTTGTATCTGCGCCGGCGCGCGCTGGCGGCCGGCGTGGTGCTCGGCATCGGAGCCTGCTTCAAGCTCGTCGCCCCCTACGCGCTGTTTGTGCTCGTGTTGTTCGAGGCCCTCATGCTCGTGCATCGACGGCCGCTGTCGCGTGCGTACCTGATCGGCGTCGTCAGGCGCTTGGGGGTCTGCGTGGCGACCTCGGTGGCGGTGTTCGTCGGGCTGCTGGCGATCCTCGATCGGATCGCGCCGCCGTTCGATGCCACCACCGGGCACCTGATCAAAGGCGGCCCCTTCGCCCATATCGCCCACATGTTCAGCTACGCCGCGCAACAGACCAGCCCCAACGGTCCCCAGGGAATCGCCTCCTATCCGTGGCAATGGCTGTTCGACTTCAAGCCAATCACGTATCTGAACATCAACCCCGCCAAGCCCGCGCCCGGCCTCTACAACATCTATCCGGCATCGCATTTCTTCGGCGTGATCAGCCCGCCGATCCTCGTACTGGCCCTCCCGGGGTTGGGGCTGGCGGCCGTGGGGCTGTGGCGGGGTCGCAGGCGGGGCGCGACGGTCGACGGCGGGCCGGGCGCGGCGGTCGACGGGCGGGCGGTCGAGGGCGGGGCGGCGGTCGAGGGCGGGCGTGGGGATCGGTCCGGCGCCGGGCAAGCCGAGCTTCAAGCGCTGATCGTCGCCTGGTTCCTCGGTACTTGGCTGCCGTTCGAGGCGCTCAGCCTCGTGTACAGCCGCACCAGCTACATCTACTACATGATCATCGTGATGCCGGCGCTGTACATCGCGGCGGCGCTGCTCGTGGCGCGCGTCGGGGTCCGCCGGCGCATCGTGCTGGTGTGGATGGTGGCGGTGGTGGCGGCAGCCGTGATTCTGTATCCGTTCACCCCGCTGCCCTGACTGGCCGCCGCCGGCTCAGGCGGCGTCGCCCTCGGTCCACCAAACGAGAATCTCGGCCGCAGCTTCGTCGGGGGAGCGGTGGGCGAGATCGAGCTCGTGGATCGCCGCGAGCTTGCGCATCCACGTGAGCTGGCGGCGGGCGTAGTTGCGCGTACGCCGCTTCATTCCCTCCACGTCGCCGGCCAGCAGCTCCTCGAACCCGAGCGCCTTGCGCGCCGTGACCGAGGCGCCGGCGGCGTTCGCCCGCCTGACCTCTGCCTCGACGCCGGCCGCCACCATCGCATCGACGCGTGCGTCGATCCGTCGATAGAGGTCGTCGCGGTCTCTCACCAACCCGACCAGCAGCGTCGGCCGTCGCATCTCGTCGGTCCACAACTGCGACTCCCCGTCGGGCGGTTCGAGCTCGCCGGCCTCGAGCAGCTCGAGCGCCCGCACGATGCGCTGGCGGTCGCCCGGTTCGATCCCGGCCGCGGCCCACGGCGCCCGCTGTGCGAGGAGTCGGTGCAGCGCCTCGGGACCCTGGCGCTCGAGCTCGGCCAGCCACCGCTCGCGTACGCCGGCCGCGGGAGGCGGGCGCAGGCTCAACTCGGTGAGCGCCGCCCGCAAATAGAGACCCGTTCCGCCCACCACGATCGGGCGCTGCCCGGCGGCGAGCAGGCCATCGATCTGCGCGTGCGCGAGCTCGGCGTACTCCCCGGCGCTGAACCGCGCGTCCACGGGCAGAAATGAGATCAGCCGGTGCTCGAGTTGCGCCCGTTCCGCCCGGCTCGCGGTGCCGGTCAGTGTCTGTAGCCCGGAGTAGACCTGGAGGGCGTCGGCGGAGACCGCCACCGGATCCTCGCCGCGCTCGCGCAGGCCGCGGGCGAGCGCGATCGCGACGGCCGTCTTGCCCACGGCGGTCGGGCCGAACAAGGCGATCACTTCGGGGCGTGACACACGCGGGAGTATCGTGAAGTAATGGGACCCCGATCCAGGTCACGGGCGTGCGGGATGACTGGTTCCGTACCCGTCCTGCGGCCCGGGAGACACGGTCGATCCGGAGCTAACCGGTGAAGCCTCGGGGCCGGCCGTGACGATGCGCATCGGAACCGGCGTTTCGACGCAGGGCGACCCGCTCGAGGCGGCCATCCAGGCCGGCGAAACCGCCGCCGCCGCCCTCGATGGCGCCGAGGCCAACCTCGCGCTGGTGTTCGCCAGCGGTGAGCACCTTGCCGCGCCCGAGGCGATGCTCGAAGGCGTCCAGACGGCCGTCGCGCCCGACGTGATGATCGGTTGTGGCGCCGGCGGCGTCCTCGGCGGCGGCCGCGAACACGAGTCGGGCACCGCGCTGGCCATCTGGCTGGCGGCGTTGCCGGACGACAGCCATGCGGTTCCTTTCCAGGCCACGGTCGATGACGACGGCACATTAGAAGGGCTCCCGCCCCTATCGGAGACCACCGGCCTGATCATGATCTCCGACCCCTACTCATTCCCGACCGATGGCGTGCTCGCCTGGCTGTCCCGCGATGCGCCGGGCGTCCCCGTGCTGGGCGGGATCTCGAGCGCGCGCACCGAAGCCGGCGGAGCGGCGCTGTTCCTCGGCGACGAGGTGCGCGACGGCGGAGCGGTCGGGGTGGCCCTGAGCGGGGTCGAGATGATTCCCTGCGTGAGCCAGGGCGCGGCACCACTGGGCCGCGAGGCCACGATCACCGCCGCGGACGGCAACATGATCCGCGAGCTCGCGGGACGGCCCGCGCTCGAAACCGTCGAGCAGATCATCGCCGAGCTCACCCCCCGCGAGCGCGCGCTGGTCGCCGGCGGCCTGTTGATCGGGCTCGTGATCGATGGCGGCAAGCCCGAGTACGAGCAGGGCGATTTCCTCGTCCGCGGTTTGCTGGGCGCCGATCGTGAGTCGGGCACCATCGCAGTCGGCGCCGCCGTCAGGGAGGGGCAGGTGATCCGTCTCCACGCCCGCGACGCCGCCTCGGCGGCCGAGGATCTGCGCGTCGCGCTGCGCCTGCGCGTCGAGGCGCTGTCCGGTCGTCCCCCCGCCGGCGCCCTGATCTTTTCCTGCAACGGCCGCGGCGAGGCGATGTTCGGAGTCCGCCACCACGACGCGAACGCGGTCGAGCAGGAGCTCGGTGGCGTTCCGTCGGCCGGGTTCTTCGCGGCCGGAGAGATCGGGCCGGTCGGCGGACGTAGCTTCCTGCACACGTTCACGGCGACCATCGCCGTGTTCCCGGAGTGACGGGGCCGGTCGGCGGCGCCGCGGGACTGGAGAGTCGGGGCCGGTCGGCGGGGCCGACGGATGGGAGAATCGGAAGGTGCGCTCTACACTGGCGCGCCGTGAGCTCGTCGAACCTCGTGAGCGGGAAGGTGCTGGTGACCGGCGCCAGCGGCGGACTCGGCCACGCGATCGCACGCGCGTTCGCCTCCCGGGGCGCGGGCCTGATCCTGACCGGTCGCCGCGCAGACGTGCTCGAGGCCCTCGCCCAGCAGGTCTCGGGGCGCGTGATCGTCTGCGATCTGTCGATCGCCGATGAAGTGACTCGACTCGCGGAGGAGGCAGGTGAGGTCGATGTGCTGGTCGCGAACGCCGGCCTTCCGGCCAGCGGGCTGCTGGAGGACCTGACCCAGGCGCAGATCGACCGGATGATCGACGTCAACCTGCGCGCCCCGATCGCGCTCGCGCGGGCGCTGGCGCCGGGGATGATCGGGCGTCGACGGGGACACATGGTGTTCATCTCGTCGCTGTCCGGCAAGGCTGCCTCGGCGGCGCCGGCCTCGTCGATCTACTCGGCGACCAAATTCGGCCTGCGCGGTTTCGCCCTCGGCTTGCGCGAGGATCTCCGGCCGCACGGCGTCGGCGCATCTGTCGTGCTCCCCGGATTCGTGCGCGACGCCGGCATGTTCGTCGACGCCGCCGCCGAGCTGCCCCGCATCGCCGGCACGTCCTCGCCGGAAGAGGTCGCCGCCGGCGTGATCCGCGCGATCGAACGCAACCGTGGCGAGATCGACATCGGCCCGCTGCTGATGCGCGTCGGCGCGAACTTCGCCGGCCTCGCACCCGCGCTAGCGTCGGCGATCAGCCGTCGAATGGGATCCGAACAGGTGGGCGCGGCGTTCGCCGAAGGTCAGCGCGAGAAACGTTGAGCGGCACATGACGGCGACCCGCCGACCGCACGGCGGCCTCGATCAGTTCCTGCGCCCGGTGATGGCCAGCGTCACGCCCAAGCCGATCAGCATCGCTCCGCCGGTCGCGCTCAGCCACTCGAGCCGACGGGACGACCGACCGAGCCATTCGCGCGCGGTGCCGGAGGCCAGCGCCCAGACGCTGTCGGACAGCACGCCGATGACGATGCAGATGGCGCCCAGCGTCGCCAGCTGGAGGGTCACGTGGCCCGCCGACCGATCGATGAACTGCGGCAGGATGGCCGTGAAGATGATCAGCCCCTTGGGATTGGTGACCCCTACGACGAACCCCTCGCGCACGATCCGCCGCAGCGGCACCGGTCCCGTGCTGGCCGGGGCAAAGATCTTCGACAGCGCCTTCCGATCACGAATGTTGCGCACTCCAAGAAACACCAGGTAGCCCGCACCCACGAACTTCAGCACCGTGAACACGGCCTCGGATCGAGCGACGATCGCGCCCACCCCGATCGCCACCAGCGCCAGTTGCACGGCGAACCCCATCGCGTTGCCCAACACCGTGACGAGCGCCGCCCGACGTCCCAGCGCGACGCCGCGACTGACCACGAACAGCACGCTCGGTCCCGGGATCAGGATCAGCACGTAAATCGTGACCAGGAACTCGGCCAGATGGCGGCTCGGGAGCACCCGCCGACTGTACCGGGGCGCCGGCGGCGTGCGGTCCGTGTTAAGTGAGGTTGGCCGGGCCGCGGTTCCCAGTGCCGCGGTTGGCCGAGCGCCGGGGGCGGTTAGTCGCGCGTGAGGGCGCGCCGGATCGTGTCGCTGTAGCGTTTCGCCGCTGAATCGCCATCCGGAGCGGGGCTGTGGCGATTTCCCGGCCCTTCACCGTCCCCGGCGGCGGTCGTGCTATTCGGCGGCGTGTCGCGCTGGCCCGTGGGTACGCGACCGCTCGCCGGCGTGTCCTGCTCGCCGCTCGCCTTCCGGTTGATGATCTCGGCGACGTGCTCGCCCGTGACCGACGAAAGGGTGGCGATGATCTCGTCGGCCAGCTTGGCTCCCTCGTGAGCGCGCTCTGGCGTCGCTTGGACTCTGACGACCACGTCCTCGCCGTCGATCTCCTCCAGCAACACGACAGGGGCCCGGCGCGTCGGCGTCGTGATGTTGTCGTCCAGCAGCATCTGCACCTGGCTGGGGCGAATGCCGGATCCGAGCCGGACCTTGACGTCGACCGACTCGGGCTCCTTGAGCGGGACGACGGCGGCTGCCAGCACGACGCTGTTGGGGATCATGATCCGGTCGTCACCGTTCGCGAGGGTCGTGTAGAGCAGGCCAAGAGAGCTGACAACCCCCTCCGTCCGGCCGGCGATCGGTCCGGACTGGAGCCGTACCCGCTCACCAACGCGGAACGGCCGCGCCGCCAGTAGGACCATGCCGGCAAACAGGTTGCCGAGCGTCTGTTGCGCCGCCAGGCCGATCACCACCGCCGTCACCGCGCTTCCCGCCACCAGCGTCGCGGGATTCACCCCCGCTACATGCAGCGCGAGGATCGCCGCGATGGCCATCGTGCCCAGCCGGATCAGGAAGCCCACGGTCCCCGCCGTCGCCGGGTCCATCCGCCGGAAGAACGTCGGCCCGGCGATCCGCCCCACGTCGCGCGCGATCCACCACCCGAGCACGAGCAACGCGAGCACCGTGACGATCCGCAGCGGGGTTAGCCACGGACTGTTGCTCCCGACCCCGAGGAGCGTGTCGGCGTTGAAGTAGACGACCAGCACGCCGACCAGCAGAACCAACAGCAGCACCGCCTCGCGCCTCGCGTGGCGAATCGAGCGCTGGCTGACGTCAACCGTCAGTCCGGCCTTTTCCCACGCCTCGCTGCGGGTCTCGAACATACGTTCGAGGTGCAGATCCTTCTGGTCTTTCAGATTTTTCAGCATGCTCGTTCTAACGTACCCCTGCGATCGGCGGGGAGTTTCATCTGCCGGTCTCAAGTTTGGATCAAAACAACCGGCTCTGCACTGGCTCCGGTTTCGGAGGTGTGGCCGGCTCCGGCTCGGGCTCCGGCCGTTGTGTCCGGCCGCGCATCCGCTGGCCGGGGGCGAGATCGGGCCCTTTGACGATCGCGGCCAGCCGCTCGCGCTCCCGCACCGGCATATACGCGCCTCGCCGGTAAAGCCGCCGATAGCGCTCCATCAGGTCCGGGCGGTTCTCGGTCAGCCAGTCGAAGAACACGCCCCTGACCTCGCCACGAAGATGCAGCGCGATGCCCGTGACGTACGCCGCGCCCGCCTCGGAGGCCAGCTCGACGATCTCTGCCACCTGCTCGGGCTTGTCGTTGATCCCCGGCATCAACGGCGCGACCAACACCCCCGTCCTGATCCCGGCCTGAGTCAGCGTCGCCACCGCCTCGAGTCGAGCCCGAGGGTTGGGGGTGTGCGGCTCGGTAGCCCGCCACGCGCGTTCGTCGATCGTCGGCACCGACAACGCGGCACCGAACTCGGTCCGCTCGTTGATCTGCTTCATCAGCTCGAGATCCCGCAGCAACAGCGGCGATTTGGTCAGGATCGAGCACGGGTTGGCGGCGTCCCGCATCGCCTCCCAGATCCCCGACATCAGCTTGTAGCGGCCCTCGACCCACTGATACGGGTCCGTGTTCGTGCCAAGCGCGACGTGCTCACCCTGCCACGAAGGCTTCGCCAGCTCCGCCCGCAACAGCTCGGGGGCGTTCACCTTGACCACGATCTCCCGCTCGAAGTCCCGGCCGGCGTCAAAGTCGAGGTAGGTGTGAGTCGGCCGCGCGAAACAGTACTTGCAAGCGTGCGTGCAGCCCCGGTACGGATTGATCGTCCACCGAAACGGCATCCGCGACGCCTTCGGGACCCGGTTGAGGATCGAGCGAGCCCGGACCTCGTAGAACCGGCTCTCAACCGAGCCGGGAACTTCGAAATGGCGCACGACCGCCTCGTCGCGGTAGCCCGGAAGCTGCGTCCGCTCCTCCTCCAGCATGCTCAGGTTGCTCCATCTCACGAACACATGTTCGCATACTCGGCAGACGGTCCCATCGCCTCCTCGACGGTGGCGCGAAGTCGGCAGCCAGTCCCGCGCACACGGGTTCCGGTGCGCGCGATCGCGCCCTCGATGACCCGACGCCGCCCGCGACCCGCACGCGCGTCGTTGGAGACGGTTTGGTGGCGTTCCCGTGCTGGGCGTTGGCGGTTGTTGGGCGGGTAGCGCGTCGGTCGTCGTCAGCCAAGCCGCCGAGCTTTCCTGGTGCGGGGCGCAGGGCGCTGTCGTTGTTGGCGGACAGTCGGGCGGCTTGGCCGCCGCCGCCGCGCCGCGCTGTGTGGCGAGGAGGTCGGGGCGCTGGAGCGCCCGAACTCCGGGCAGGCGACGCAAACGGTGCTGGGGTAGGTCGCCGATCTCTTCTGGAGGCTTCGAACACGCCACAGGCGCGAAGTTCGGCAACTTTCCGCCACCCCCCGGCGGGAAATTGCCGAAGTTCGGCCGCCACCCTGAAATGACGTCCGTGGGTGCCCGCGGGCCGAGGACTCGGCCCTGGCCTGCCCATCCATCCATAGCCTCCCTCACCCGACCATGCGTCTCTCAGCCACCGTACGGGAGCGCGAGGCCCTGGAGAGGGCAAACGTTTCCGCGGAAACGTTTGATTGATCAAGCATCTGCGGGGAGCTGAATACTCAAGGGCGCCGGACCGGACGTTTCCGCGGAAACGTGCACGGCCGTCGGGATGCCGCGCGCTGCAGCGGCCCGGCGGGATGCCGGACGTTGCGGCGCACGCCGCGACGGAGGCGTCGCGCGGGCGGGAAGTCAGTCCCGGGCGCGCCCGAGGATCAACTCGTGGCCGGCGAGCGTCTGGCTGGTGGCCTCGGTGATCTCTACCTGAACGAATTCACCGGGGGCTCCCAGACCGCTGAAGTTGACGACCTTGTTGTGGCTGGTGCGGCCGCGCAAGCGGCTGGGATCCGTCCGGGAGGGGCCCTCCACGAGCACCTCGAGCTGGCGGCCGACGAATCGCTGGGCGCGCTCGCGAGCGCGGCGCTGGATCACCGCCACGAGCCGCTCCATCCGTGCGACCTTCAACTCGTGCGGGACTTGATCGGGGAGCGTGGCGGCTTCGGTGCCCCGCCGGGGTGAGTAGAGGAACGTGAATGCCCCGTCATAGCCGACCTGTTCGGCTACGGCGAGCGTCTGCTCGAAGTCGTCTTCGGTCTCGCCGGGGAACCCGACGATGATGTCGGTGGTCAGGGCGCAGTCGGGGACGTGCTCGCGGATCAGCGCGACTCGATCGAGGTAGCGCTCGCGGGTGTACGTACGCCGCATTCGCTTGAGCACTTGACTCGAGCCAGATTGGAGCGGGAGGTGGATGTGCTGGCATACCGAAGGCAGCTCGGCGTGGGCACGGATCACGTCCTCACGCATGTCCTTCGGATGAGGACTCGTGTAGCGGATCCGCTCGATGCCGTCGATGCCGTCCAACGTCGCCAGCAGCTGGGCGAACGTGGTGTGCTGCTCGCGCAGCAGATCACGCCCGTAGGAGTTGACGTTCTGACCGAGGAGCGTCACCTCCCTCACACCGTCGACGGCCAGCGCCCGGACCTCTTCGGCTAGCTCCGCCGCAGGTCGACTGACCTCGCGGCCTCGGGTGGACGGAACGATGCAGTACGCGCACACGCAGTTGCAACCGACGCTGATCTGGACCCAGGCTTGAAAGTCGCGCTCCCGCTTCGCCGGCAGGTGGCCGGTGAAACCCTCGAACTCGAAGTAGCCCTGGGCGGTGAGCGAGTCACTGGTGAGGAACTCGGCCAGCCGATGCACTTGACCGGGGCCAAACGCGACGTCGACGAACGGGAAGCGCGCGAACACTTCCTCTTTGACTGATTGGGCCCAACACCCGCCAACCCCGACGATCCGCTCGGGATGGTCCGCCTTGAGGCGTTTCGCTTCACCCAAATGGGCGACGAACCGGTTGTCGGCGTTCTCGCGGATCGAGCACGTGTTGAAGAGGATGAGGTCCGCATCCCGACGGCTCTCGGCCTCGACGTAGCCGATCGACTCCAGCATCCCCTTCATCCGCTCGGAATCATGGGCGTTCATCTGGCAGCCGAACGTGGTGACGTGGTAGCGCTTAGGCATGTGAGCGTCGCTCGTCCAAATCCCGTCAATCATGCCACCCCGTCGCATCAGCGCCCCGGGACAGCACGTAACAGCGAGACCAACCGACGCGGCCACGTGGCGCCGGCCAACCGGCAAGCGAGAGCCGATTAGTTTTCAACCCGGCGAAGGTCAATAGAGCTATGACGACAACGCATATCCTCGAAACCGCCGAGGGCGACATCGCCTATGACGTCCACGGCCCGCTGCCGACCATCGACGGACGGCCCCCGCTGTTCATGATCGGTCAGCCCATGACCGCCGGCGGATTTGACGCGCTGGCGTCGAACTTCGGCGATCGCACGGTGGTCACCTATGACCCGCGCGGCCTCGGGCGCAGCACCCGCAGCGATGGCCGGGTCGACAATTCGCCAACGGTCCAGGCGGACGACGTGCACGCGATTATCCAGACGCTCGGCGCTGGCCCGGTCGAGATGTTCGCGAGCAGCGGGGGCGCGGTGACCGCGTTCGCGCTCGTGGCCGCCTATCCCGACGACGTGGTCACGCTGGTGGCACACGAGCCCCCGCTTATCCCGGTGGTCCCGGACTTTGCGGCGGCTGAGCGGGCCCGGGCGGCGGTTCGCGACGCCTACGAAGCCAACGGCTGGGGCGCCGGAATGGCGGCATTCATCGGGATGACCTCGTGGCGAGGCGAGTTCACCGACGAGTACTTCGCCCAACCCGCCTTGGATCCGGCCGCGTTCGGCATGCCAACCGAGGACGACGGCTCCCGCGACGATCCGGTGCTATCGGATCGGTCCTGGGCGGTGAGCAGCTATCTACCCGAGGTCGACGCGCTAGCCGCGGCACCGACTCGGGTCGTGATCGCCGTGGGCGAGGAGTCCGAGGGCACGTTCACCGGACGCACGTCGCTGGCCACAGCCGACCTGCTGGGTCAGCAGGCGACCGTGTTCCCGGGCCACCACGGCGGGTTCGTCGGCGGCGATTCCCCATACGCCGGCAGACCGGAAGCGTTCGCGCACAAACTGCGCAAGGTCCTCGACGACGGCAACTGACCGCGGCACCTCAAACGGCTCACACGGACCCGAGAATCCGGCCACGGGCTCGGCCGGCGCCCCCAAGAGCCTCAACGCGCTATACGGCTGCGCGCTGAGGCTCTCCTACCTGGGACGGTCAAGACCGGTTGCAGTCGGGTGATGAGGCGGCGGAAGCCCATAATACTAGTATCTGGAAAACTGAGTCACTAGTCAGGATTCGATCACTCCCCGGTTCCTTCGGATCCGTTGCCTGACCATCCGGTCCTTGGGCCGCCCGTCGAATCTCAGGCCACTTCGAATCTCAGGCCGCCCGCCGAATCCCGCGCCGCCCGCCGAATCCCGCGCCGCCCGCCGAATCCCGCGCCGCCCGCCGAATCCCGCGCCGCCCGCCGAATCCCGCGCCGCCCGCCGAATCCCGTGCCGCCCGCCGAATCCCGCGTGCCGCCCGTCGAATCCCGCCGCCCGCCGAATCCCGCGGCGCCCGCCGAATCCCACGCCGCCGTCAAATCTCGGGGGGACGCCGATGCAGGGCGCGTCCGCCGATCATCTGCTCGCGCGTCGCTCTAAAGGTCGACCTCCGCCTGAGATCCAATCCCTAACGGTCAACCTTCGCTTGAGATCTGGCCTGGCGCACCTCCGAGGCAGTGTTCGCGGATGCCAAGGCTCGTTCTCTTGTGCCTGACCGTCGACCTCCGGCTCAGTCAGCGCGACGCTCGGGTGGGACCTTAGCCGCACCTTCGGGGCCGCTCGGGCGCGTGATTCACCGCGCGTATTCGACCGACCGAGACTCTCGGATCACCGTGACCTTGATCTGCCCGGGATACTCGAGCTCCTTCTCGATCTCGCGCGCGATCTCGTAGGAGAGGATCGTCGCGGCGTCGTCGTCGATCGAGCTCGGGGCGACCATGACCCTGATCTCGCGTCCGGCCTGCATCGCGTAGACCTTGTCGACGCCCTTGTGGCGGGTCGCGATCTGCTCGAGGTCACGCAGACGCTTGACGTACTGCTCGAGCGACTCCCCGCGGGCACCCGGGCGGGCGCCGGAGAGAGCGTCCGCGGCCTGCACGATGACCGCTTCGATGGTCTGTGGCTCGACCTCGTTGTGATGAGCCTCCATCGCGTGGGCGACCGCTTCGGATTCGCCGTACTTTCGCGCCAGCTGCCCGCCCACGAGCGCATGAGGGCCCTCGATCTCGTGGGTGACCGACTTGCCGATGTCGTGGAGCAGCGCTCCGCGCCGAGCCGTCTTCGAGCTGGCGCCGAGCTCCGCGGCCATCATCGCGGCCAACTGTGAAACCTCGACTGAGTGGGCGAGCACATTCTGGCCGTAGCTGGTGCGGAACTTGAGGCGGCCGAGCAGCTTGACCAACTCAGGGTGGACGCCCTGCACGCCGGCTTCGAACTCGGCTTCCTCGCCGATCTCGACGATGTGGCTCTCGAGCTCCGACTTGGCCTGGTAGTACATCTCTTCGATCCGCGCGGGGTGGATCCGGCCATCTTGGAGGAGCTTCTCGAGCGTCAATCTCGCGATCTCGCGCCGCACCCCATCGAAGCCCGAAAGCACGACCGCCCCCGGCGTGTCGTCGATGATGAAGTCGACGCCGGTGAGGTTCTCCAGGGCTCGGATGTTGCGGCCCTCACGTCCGATGATCCGGCCCTTCATATCGTCGGCGGAGAGCTGGACGACGGAAACCGTCGTCTCGGCCGCGTGGCCGGCGGCGAGGCGCTGCATGCATACCGACAGGATGTTGCGCACGCGTCGGTCTGCCTCGCGCTTGGTGTCTTCCTCGATCTGCCGGATCCGCCTCGCCGAATCATGCTTGGCCTGCTCCTCCACGTCCTTGAGCAGAAGCTGCTTGGCCCGGGAGGCGGATAGTCCCGAGATCCGCTCCAGCGTCTGCTGGAGCTCGTCCTGTTTGTTCACGAGCGCCTGGCGTTGCTCCGCCACCTCGGTCTCGCGCTGCTCGAGCGCTTGTTCTCGGCGGCGGATGGCCGCGGTGCGTTCGGACAGATCTGCATCGGGAGCCGGCGGCGGCGGGGTGGGCGCCGCAGCGGCCTCGGGACGGGCACCATGCGCGCGCCCGTAGACGACTGCGGCGACCACGATTCCTATCGCGATCAGCGCAGCCGCACCGATGATGTCCATGGTCGTTCCTCTCCTGGCGATCCTGGGCTCCGCTCAGGTCCGCCCATCACATCTTTAGTTTTGGGAGCGACCGAGCGGCCCGTGCGAAACGCACGAACGGATGCCGGATATGGCGACTCGCGCCCGTCAGGCGGCGGCTAGCTGGTAATTCGGTTGTCTGGTCGGAACGGGCCCTGGGGGCCCGTTGAGATGCCCGTCAACACTGAGTCCGGAATCCAATGATTTACGAAATTTGCTGGTGTTTTAGTGGCCCCGCGGGCCATTCGTTCGCTGCCAGCATCGTAGTACCGGCGGCGATGCGACGCAATCTGGCGTAGCGGGCGAGTCGCCGCGGCGTATTCGTTCAAGTTAAGTCGCCATTGCGCGCGTGGGCGCGGAGCGCCTCCAGAGCCAATTCGGTCTCGTAGCCCTTGCGCAGTAAGAACCCGAGAGCTCGTTCGCGTTCTCGCCGATCGCGTGGTGGGGTGGGAAACCGCCGTTGCAAGAGCGCCACCGCACGATCGAGCTCGGACGTCTGCGCCTCGGGCTCGAGCGCCGCGTCGATCAGCTCTCGGTCGATGCCCCGCGCCTCCAGCGCTCGTCTGATCCGCTCTGATCCCCAATCTGCGAGCTCGCGGCGGTCATCGACGAACAAGCGGGCGAAGCGCGTGTCATCCAAGTAGCCCTGCTCGCCAAGCGCGTTGATCGCACGATCGACCTCGCCGGCGGTCAGCCCTTTCCGCGTCAGGTGGCTGCGCATCTCCGCCGCAGTACGGTCCCGCCGATCGAGATAGCGGTAGGCGAACTCGAGCGCCCGCTCGAGCTGCCCGTTGGTCTCCAGCATCACCGAGGGCTACGTCGCCATGTCGGTGCTCATGCCGCCTTGCCCGTGGTGTCCGTCGCGTCCACGGCCTGCAGCGGAGCTTCCTTGCGTGTCTCGATCGATTTGACGAGATCACGGCTGATCCCGAGCTCCTCATAGATCTTGCGCTCGATCTCTTTGGCCGTCTCCGGATGCTCGTCGAGGAACGCCTTGGCGTTGCCCCGGCCCTGTCCAAGCCGCTCCTCGCCGTAGGAGAAGAACGAGCCCGACTTAGTGATGATGTTGTGCTCGATCCCGTAGTCGATGAGGCATCCCGAGGTCGAGATCCCCTTGCCGAACTCGATGTCGAACTCCGCCTGCTTGAACGGCGCGGCGACCTTGTTCTTGACGACCTTCACCCGCACCCGATTCCCGACCGCCTCGGTGCCGTCCTTGAGCGTTTCGATGCGCCGGATGTCGAGCCGCTGGGAGGAATAGAACTTCAGCGCGCGGCCACCGGGCTGCGTCTCCGGGGACCCGAACATGACGCCGACCTTCTCACGGATCTGGTTGGTGAACACGCAAAGGGTCTGAGTACGGTTCAGACCGCCGGTGATCTTGCGCATCGCCTGGGACATCATCCGCGCCTGGACACCCACGCTCTGATCCCCCATCTGGCCCTCGAGTTCAGCACGCGGGGTGAGGGCGGCAACCGAGTCGATCGAGATCACGTCGACGGCGCCGGAGCGGATCAGCATGTCGACGATCTCGAGCGCCTGCTCGCCGTAGTCGGGCTGGGAGACGAGCAGCTCGTCGATGTCGACGCCGATCTGCTGGGCGTAGAGCGGGTCCATGGCGTGCTCGGCATCGATAAATGCGCAGACGCCGCCCAGCTTCTGCGCCTCGGCCAGGATGTGGTAGACGAGCGTCGTCTTACCGGACGACTCAGGGCCGAAGATCTCGATGATCCGCCCGCGCGGCACGCCACCGATGCCGAGCGCGAGGTCGAGCGGTAGCGCCCCGGTGGGGATCGCATCGACGGCGACGCGCGCCCCGGGATCCCCCATGCGCATCACGGTGCCCTTGCCAAACTGCCGCTCGATCTGTGTGAGGGCACCCTGGAGCGCGGCCTGACGCTTGGCGTCAGACTTGGGATCAGCCGCGGCGCCGTTCGTTTTCTGAGCCGCGGCGCCGTTCGTTTTCTGCTCGCTCATCTCGATTCGGCTCCTTGTTTTCATACGTTGAACCCACCACGGTAGGAGGGGCAGCGGACGGAAACCGGAGGCTAGGTCGAAGCCCTGTGACAGAACAAGACACGTCCGTCACGAAACGCGAACAATTGCGTGACGAGACTGTAAGAACCGGGCGGACGGATGGCGTAAGGACCGGGCGGACGGATGGCGTAAGGACCGGGCGGACGGATGATCTGCCGACCGGGTTTGGCCATGGTCTGGGGGCTAACGCTCGACAGCCGGCGCGGCGGCATCGCGCGCGCGGACCAGCGCGCGGACCAGGGTGGCCACGGCGCCGGTGAACTGCTGTCTTGAGTCGTAGCTCGTGAGGAGCGGGCGCGGCGCTTCTCGGGACGGTGGCGGCGGATCGGTGGCGCTTTACTCAGGCGCTCCGGCTCGGCAGTGGCTGGCACGGGGATGCTTTTGCACCGTTGTGCCGCTATAGGGGGTGATCGGTGCAAACCCGCAATCGCGCGTGACCAGCCGGAGGGGAATCAATGCCTTGGGATGTTTCCTACCCTCCAGGGGCGGTTTCTCCCCGAGGCTCAAGACGGGACGCTCGCATAGAGCTTGGTGCCGCCGCCGTCCGGCTGCAGGCGGTCCAGGAGCAGCCGGCGCCCCGCGCACTTTCGAGAACGCCGGTTGCCCCACGCACTTTCATGGACGCCGGCTATGGAGCGCCGATGCGGGCCAGGCACTCGGCTCCCAGGCGGGCGCCCAATTCGGCAGCCTGTCCAATACTCAGGCCTTGGCCGAGGCCGGAGGTGAATCCGGCGGCGAATGAGTCGCCGCAGCCGTAGCTGTCACGTGGCGGTCCGGGTGGTTTGGCCGCTGACCAGTGGCCTTCCGATTCACCCCACCAGCGGCCGCCGGCGGCGCCGTCGGTGCCGACCAGGATGCGGGTTCGGGGTGTGATCTGGTGAGCCCAGCGACTCTCGTCGGGATCGCGGACGCTGAACACGAGCGCGTCGATGCGAGGCCCCTCCCCCATCAGCACATGTCTGGCCCGCGGGGACGCGACGACGACTTTCGCTCGGCGGGCATGGACGAGCGCGGCGCGGTCGCCGGCGGTGAAGTAAACGCTGTCAGCGTCGCGTAGGCGTTGCCAGTCGAGTTGGTCGGAGCCGAGGGGCTCCAGGCGCTCCCCGATCGTGATGATCGTCCGCTCGCCGTCCTCCTCGAGCAGAGTCACGGCGCGGCGGGTGGGCTGCTTGCGCCAGGCCACCTGCTCGTGCACGCCGCGGTCGCGGATCTGCTTCACGGCGGCCTCGCCGTGGGTGTCGGAGCCCAGCGCGGTGAAGAAGGTGATGTCGGCTCCGAGGTCGGCGATGACCGCGGCGGCGACCCCGCCGCCGCCGGCGGCTCGGGAGAAGGCCGTGTCGGCGTGAACGACATCGCCGCGTTCCGGGAAGCGGTCGATCGGGACGAAGTCAACCCACTCGACGTGTCCGACTACTCCAACTCGGGTCATCGTCGGGGAATGGTGCTGGATCGGGCGGAATCGTGCTGAGTGGGCAGAACCGTGCCGAGTGGGCAAAAACGTGCTGAGTGGGCAAAAACGTGCTGAGTGTGCGGGATAGCGCTGGAACGGCCGGGCCAACCCAGGTAAGGTGCCCGCCGTGGATGAGGGCCTGCCGATCGCCTACGAGGTACTCGAGCCGCATGTGCCGGTGCTGGCGTCGGACGGCCAACAGGTGGGCACCGTGGATCACGTGGTCGCGGCGCCGGCCGAGGACATCTTCCATGGCCTCGTGATCCGCGCCGATGGCGGCCTGAAGTTCGTGCCGGCCGATCAGATCGAGTCGCTGCACGAGCGAGGAGTCGATCTGCTGATCGACTCCGCGGCGGTGGCGGCGCTGTCCCCGCCACACGGTGGCGCACCTGCCTACCGCGAGATTGAGCCGGGGGTCAGGCCGAGTCGCTGGCAGAAGCTCCTGGATCTCGTGACGGGGCGAGATCCCCGTAAACGGGGCTGGAAAGAAGAAGACTGACCGGAAGGCCGCGCCGGATGGCGGCCGCCGCCCCCACGCCCCGGCCCGCGAGCTCCCCCGCCCGCGAGCCCCCCAACCGCGAGCTCCCCTCACCGCCAGATCTCGTCGAACCCGTACAGATCGAACGGGACGAGCCAACACTCGGCGATCAAGCCGCCGGCGACCCGGAACACCCCCGCCGTCTCCCACGCCACCGTCCCGCCGTCGCGCTCCGCGCGCCCGCCGGCCAGCTGGACGACTCGGTCGCCGATCAGGGCGGTGCCGTGGACGGTGACGCGGAAGGTCGCGTCGGTCATCGCGCGGCGTTTGGCGAAGTAGGCGAGGACCGCGTCGATGCCGCGGTGCTCGCCGGCGATCGCGCTGTGGCCCGGCACGTGCCAGACGACGTCCTGGCTCAAGACGGGGCGCAACGACTCGAGTGGACCGCCAGCGTAGACCGTGGCCTGCTCGGCGTGAAAGCGGTGCACGACGGCGAGCGGGTCGCTGGGCGGCGGCACCGAGCCGAGGTCGATCGAGCGCAGCGGTTCGTAGCGGGCTCCGCCGCGAACGGTGTGTGAGCGAAACAGTGTGATCTGTGAGCCGGTGAACGCCCTCGGCGCCGGCGACGGGAGGGCGGTCGGCCGGATTCGCGCGCCGTGCGCGACGCGGGCCACGGTGACGTGGGCGACGAAGGGGCGTCCTTCCGGTGCGTACCAGCCGCCGGCCTGGAGCGCGCGCGAGATCGAGGATTGTGCGATGGCGAGGGCGCCCACCGGGTCGTCGAGCTCGACCGCGAGCACGCGCGGGCGGCGGGCGGGCAGCCACAGCGGCTCGCCGACGGCGGCCGGCGCGGGGCGCGCGCCTGCGCAGGCGGCGATTGCGGCGCCGATCGGCTCGATCTCGGCGAGCGGACGTGAACCGAGGAAGACGAGCGTCGCGTGCATCGACTCCGACGGCACCGGTCGTAGGCCGGACACGTCAGCGAGCGCGCGCTCGCGCCACTCGGCCAGCGCTTCGCGCACCCCCGCCGGCAATTCGAGGGCAACGAACAACCGCGCGCGTCCGCCCCGCTCGACGGGGGTCAGGGGCGGCGGGGCGTCGCTGGACGACTCGTGAAGCTGGTCTGGGGAGCCCTCGGTGCTCACTGCCGCCTGGAGGCGGACGTTCCCGCGTCGCCGCCGACCCGGGCCGCCGAAAACGCGTCCCGCTCATCGCGGGCAGCGCCGGGGTCGTCGCGCTCGCCAAGCAGCAGCCGGCGCAGGAGGTGCATCGCGACGGTGGTGGAGCGCTCGCGGATGTCGCTGCGGTTGCCGGGCAGCCTCGTGCGGCGGGTGATCCGCTCGCGTGCCGGCTCGCCCGTCGCGTCGCGGGTGCGGGCGCTGACCGAGAAGCAGACCGTTCCAACGGGCTTCTCCGGGGTGCCGCCGTCGGGCCCGGCGATGCCGGTGATCCCGATCCCGAACTCGGCCCCGAATCGCTCGATGGCGCCGTCGGCGAGCGCCTCCGCGACCTCTGTGGAGACCGCGCCGGCGCGATCGATGAGCGCTGGATCCACGCCGACCTGCGACGCCTTGGCCTCGTTCGAATAGGCGACCACGCCGCCGACGAAGTACGCGGATGAGCCGGGCCGCTCGGTCAGCCGCGCGGCCATCAAGCCTCCCGTGCACGATTCCGCGACGGCGATCGCGCGGTGGCCGAGCAGATCCGCCACCTGTTCGTCGACGGTCGAGCCGTCGACCGAGAACAGCGTGTCGGCGTGGCGTCGGCGGATGAACTCGATCAGCGCCTCGTAGTCCTCGCGGGCGGGTGGCTCGTACCGCGTGGCCACCTCGATCTCGCCGCGACGCAGACACGTCGTGATCTCGAGCGCGTCGAGCGACAGACCGTCCGCCTCGGCGGCGCGCAGCGTGTTCGCGATCTCCGACTCGGGGATCCCGAACAGGCGGACGATTCGCCGTTCGTACACGGTCGCGCCGGCGACGGCGGCGCGGAAGGCATCGGTCTGACGGGCGGTCTCCCACATCGGCTGGAGCTCACGCGGAGGTCCGGGGAGAACGACGACGGTCGGGCCGGCGCCGTCGGCGGGCGGGACGACCAGCCCGGGGGCGGTTCCGACCGGCTCGAGGATCGTCGCCCCCTCGGGGATCACCGCCTGCTTTCGGTTCGACTCCCGGATCGCGTCGGGGTCGAGGTTCGGCCAGCGCGACATCAACGGACGCAAGATCTCGGCGATCCGCTCCTCGAGCGGTTCATCGAGGACCATCTCGCGCCCCGAGAAGCGGCCGACGATCTCGGCCGTCAGGTCGTCGGCGGTTGGGCCGAGACCGCCACTGGTGACGATCAGGGCCATTCCCTCAGCGGCCATCGAGCGCAACGCGGTGAGCAGGTCGTCAGGGCGGTCGCCGACGATCTGGATGCTCGCCGGGTCAACCCCGATCTCGAGCAGCCGCTCGGCCAGCCAGGGCCCGTTGCGATCGCTGATGATCCCGGTGAGTACCTCCGTACCGGTGATCAGGAGGCCGGCGCGCAACGGCTGCGTCCTTCCCGGATCCGCGTCGCCGCTCACGTGCAACTCGCCTGCCGCGACGCCGGCAATGAGCTGTGGCCACTTGGGGTCAAGAGAAAGCCAATCGACGTAGATGAAGCGGGGATGGGAACGTGGACGCCGTTGACCTTCATGTCAACGGCATTGTTACCCAGGGTGAGGCGCAGCTTATGCGCGGTTTCGGTGGGAATCGTCTGACCTGCGTTGAAGATCGTCCCCGGGATCAGCTGTTTGCCTTTGCCGTTGACCAGGCAAACGTACACGGTCCCGGTGGGCACCAGCTGGAGCTTGACCGTGTCGGATTTGGCGGCGGGCGGCTTGTGGTGCGGTGGGTGGTTCTGGTGCGCCGGCGGATGCGTCGAGCTCGGGGTGGTGGTCGGCTTCGAGCTTGAGCCGAGCGAACCGACCGCGTACAGCGCGCCGGCGACGACGACGAGCACGAGGCCGATCAGCAACCAGGCCGGCACCAGCGGCCCGCGGGCGGCGCGCTCGCGCTCTCGCACCAGCGAGGGCATCGGGCGCAGGTCATGATCCGAGGGGCGCTCATAGCGACGGCGGAACTCGTCGACCAGCATGCGGCTGTCGAGCCCCAGGAAATCGCCGTAGGTGCGCAGGAAGCTCTTGATGTAGACCGGACCCGGGAGGAGGTCCCACTCCTCGTTTTCGATCGCGCGCAGGTACTTGGCACGGATCTTCGTCTTGGTCTCGACCTCCGTGATGTCGATCCGGGCGCGCAAGCGCGCCTCCCGGAGTGTCGGGCCGATATCCGCCATCGCGCCCAAGGCTAGCGACGGCCGGCCCAATCAGGACGACGGCAAAATCACCTGCAACCGCGCGTCAAGACTCGCGCTTGATCGAGACCTCGCCCTTCCACTCCCAGGTCTCGCTGAGGCACCCGTCGTCCGAGTAGCAGGCGTGGGTATGCGCGGGTGCGTTCGAGCCCGGCGCGACCTTGAAGTCGAGCAGGTCGTCGGGCTTGAGGCTCTTCAGCGCCGCGTAGGGGACCGTGAATTCTGCTTGCAACTGCTTGCCGAGGTCCGTCTCGGGCACGAGCAGAACTCCGAATCCGTAGTCCGCGTTGAAGTACGAAGCGCAGCTCGTGCCTGGTGAAGTGGGCAGGCTGCTCGGACCCGTGAAATCCTCGCCCTGGAAATAGCCGTCCTTGTAATTGAGCGCACCGACCTTGAACGTGACCCGCTTGCCCACCGCGGCCGGCAGCGTCTGGACGAACGCACTCTTGTCGTTGGGGCGATCGAACCCATCGCACACGGCGCTCGGACCGCATTGCCCACCGCCCGTAAAGGTGACGGTCGAGTGCTCGTTGGCGCCGGCCAGCCCCTCCGGGACGGCGTCGAACTGACCGCCGCTGAAGCCCTTGGGCCTGAACTGCACCGTCATGTGGTACTTGACCGACCACGAGAAGTCGCTGTTCTCGACCCGGTTGACGTCGCCGCAGGCGATCGGGACGTCCTCCCGTGAGGACATCGTGCCCTTGCCGCCGTAGTCCACCACGTAGGTCGCCGTGATCGTCTTCGGCTTCGGCTTGGCTTTGGCGACGGCCAGCGACGCGCCCCAAGCCCCAAGCAAGCTCGCCCCAATCGCAAACAGCGCTAAACGCCGGCCCCACATCCACTCGACAGGCTACTGCCTCAGACCCCATCCGCCAAATCAGAACCGCCCGCGACGCTCGAGGCCCGCTCGGCCTCGGCCAGGTGCGAGAGGATGCGCGGCACGTCGGCCTCGGTAATCAGCACCTGGCGGGGCTTGGAACCTTCGTAACCCGAGATGATCCCGCGGCGTTCGAGCATGTCGATCAGGCGGCCGGCGCGCGTGTAGCCGAGGCGGAGACGGCGCTGGAGCATCGAGGTCGAGGCGGTTCCCATCTGGGTCACGAGCGCGATCGCCTCCTCGAGCAGCGGGTCCTCGTCGGGATGAAACTCGGAGTCTTCGGAGCTCTCCGAATTCTCGGAGGGCACCTCGTCGAGCAGCTCTTCGCGGAACTCGGGCTCGCCCTGGCGGCGCCATGCGTCGGTCAGATGCGCGATCTGCTCTTCGTCGATGTAGGCACCCTGAATCCGCTGCACCTTCGAGGAGCCGACGGGCGAGAACAACATGTCACCTTGGCCGAGGAGGGACTCGGCGCCGTTCTGGTCGAGGATCACGCGGGAATCCGTTTGCGAAGACACCGCGAAAGCGATCCGCGACGGGACGTTGGCCTTGATCATGCCGGTGATCACGTCGACGCGCGGAGACTGGGTCGCCAGCACGAGGTGGATCCCGACCGCGCGGGCCTTCTGGGCCAGGCGGATGATCGAGTCCTCGACGTCGGCCGGCGCGACCATCATCAGGTCGGCCAGCTCGTCGATCACGCACAGTACGTAGGGCAGCGGTGGATCGCCGCGCTGCTCGCGGAATCGGTTGAGCTCGGGCAGCGATCGGGTGCGCGCGAGCGACATGATCCCGTAGCGCTGCTCCATCTCCTTGACCAGGTTCTGGAGCGCGTTGGCGGCCATCCGCGGAGACGTGATGACCGGCGTCAGCAGGTGCGGAATACCCTCGTAGTGGTTGAGCTCGACCTGCTTGGGATCGACCAGCACGAGCCTCACCTCGTGCGGGGTGGCCCGCAGGAGGACCGCGGACAGCATCGCGTTGACGCAGGCCGACTTGCCGGCACCGGTGGTGCCGGCGACGAGCAGGTGGGGCATCTTGGCCAAGTCGGCGCCGATCGCGTGCCCGGCGATGTCCTTGCCCAGCCAGACGGTCAGTGGCGACCAGTCCGGCGGCGGCTCCTGGAACACGTCGCCGAGGTGGACGATCCGCCGGCGCGCGTTTGGCACCTCGACCCCGACCGCCTGCTTGCCGGGGATCGGGGCCAGGATCCGGATGTCGGTGGCGGCCAGGGCATAGGCCAGATCGTCCTTCAGCTGGGCAACCTTGGAGACCTTCGTGCCCGGCGCCAGGCGCAGTTCGTAGCGGGTGATGTGCGGACCCGTGACCCGGCCGATCACCTTGGCCTCGATCCCGAAATGGCCGAGGGTCTCGATCAGCGTCCGCGCCACCTGTTCCTGGCCGGCCGTGTCGGGCTTGGCGTTCTCCCCGGTCGAGCGGGTCAGGAATCGCGCCGGCGGAACCCGCCACACGAAGTCGGGATCGTCGGTGATCGAAGCGCGATAGCGCCCTTGGGGGGTCAGATCCTCCGGCGAGACCTCGCGCGCCGGGCGACCGGGCGCGGGATCCTCCGCTGCTTCGTCCTCGAGCTCGTGCGCAGCTTCCGGGTCGACCTCGACCGCGGGCGCCTCGACGTGCGTGGCGCGCACGACCAGCTCGGAGGTCTCGGGCTCGGGGGGCAGGAACGGCTCGCCCTCCCCGAGAATCGCAGCCCGCCCCGCTTCCGTGGCGGCCTGGCCGGGCGGGGCCCCCGCCTGTCCCGCCTCGGTGGCGACCCGTCCCGCCTCTCTCGTGGGCCGGGCACGGATCTTGCCGGCGCTGCCCGTGACCGTCGCCGCAACCTCGCCCGAGGTGCGCCGGAGCGCGCGGCTGGTCCCGGCGACGCCGGCGCCGGTGGCGCGGATCACCGAGGCCAGCGTCGCCCCGCTGACCAGGATGACGCCGGCCAGGAAGAGGAATACGGCGAGGATGTTGGCGCCCAGCGTCGAGAGCAGGTGCGAGCTCAGCCACAGCTCGCCAGCCCCCAGCATGCCGCCGCACGGCTTGACGGTACTCGCCGCCCAAAAGTGCTGGGCGGGCGCGGCGCCCGGGCCGATCCCGAACGTCCCGGCGGCCAGCGCGAGCGTGATCGCGGCGGTCAAGCACACGGCTCCGGTGCGCATCGGTCGCGCCGGCGGCCTCAGCTCGCGGACGAGCACCAGCGTCCCGGTCGCGACCAGCACCACCGGCATCGCGTAGGCGAGCGCTCCGACCACGTAACGCAGGCCAGAGACCGCGCCGTTCCCGAGCGCGCCGCCGGACCAGTGCAGGTACTCGACGCCGGCCAGGAAGATCCCGACCGCGATCAAGGCGAGGCCGACGATGTCGAGGTGGTGGGGCTCGAGCGGTCGGCTGAGGCTGGGAAGCGAGGGCCGATTGGCTAGCAGCGAGCGTCGAGCGCGGGCCGGCGCCTTCTTCGGGCTCCGTCTCTTCCGGGCGGCGGGCATGTCCGAACTGTCTGCTTCGACACCCGGGGATCGGCTCCTGCCCTGTATGAAGCATCCGTAAAGAACGGCCGCCACGAGGAACAACCCCCCTACCATGCATCTCATCAACACCATGACGGATTTCGAGCGACCCCCCCGCGTACTGGTCGTCGAGGACGATGACGCGATCGCGCAGGTCCTCCAGCGCTCGCTGCGGATGGAGGGCTACGACGTCAAGATCGCCAGCGACGGCATCGCGGCCCTGGACTCCGCCCACGGCTTCCTCCCGGATCTGGTGATTCTCGATCTCGGGCTTCCGCGCCTGGATGGGATCGAGGTGGCCAAGACGCTGCGCCAGACCGATGACGTGCCGATCCTCGTGTTGACGGCTCGGGATGCGGTCGAGTCGCGAGTGGAGGGGCTCGACGCCGGTGCCGACGACTATCTGGTCAAGCCGTTCGAGCGCCAGGAGCTGCTGGCCCGGCTCCGGGCCCTGTTGCGCCGCCGGCCTCCGCGCGGGCAGGCAACGCTGACGGTCGGCGATCTGAAGCTCAACCCCGATACCCACGAGGTGTCGCGGGGCGACCGGACGATGGACTTGACCCAGCGCGAGTTCGAGCTGCTCGAGTACCTGATGCGCAACGAGCGGATCGTGATCTCGCGCCAGCGCCTGCTTGACGAAGTCTGGGGCTACGACCCGTTCTCGATGACGAACACGATCGAGGTGTTCGTCTCCAACCTGCGAAGGAAGCTTGAAGCCGGTGGCGAGCCTAGGCTCCTCCATACGATCCGCGGCGCGGGCTACGTTCTCCGCATATAGGTCGGTCCCGATCCGCTGGCGGCTGGCCGGCGGCTCCGCGGCGCTGACGCTGGTGATCCTCGCTTCGTTCGCCGCGGTCGTGGGCGTCCTCACCGACCGGCAGGTCGTCGGCCAGTTCAACGACGAGGTGAGCTCGGCGGCGTTCCAGCTTCAGCAGGAGCTCAACAACAAGCTCGCGTTCGTGGGGCCGAATCTGGACTGCGACAAGCAGCCCGTGCATCTGAACGACTACGCGAGCGCGGAGCACGCGCAGGTGAGGATCTTCGCCGACGGGCAGCTCGCCTGCACGCAGGACGAGGTGTTCCGCAAGGGCGCTGAGGCCCCCGCGCCGCCATCGCTGTTCGCCGCTCCGCCGACGCAGACGAGCGGCCTGTTCACCTCGAACGGGTATCGCGTCGCCGTCCGCCCGCTGCAGATCAGCGGCCCGATCAACTACGGCGGAGTGATCCTCTACGCCCGCCCGCTGTCAGACGTCAACCACACGATCGCCCGCGTCCGCTTCTTCTTGCTGCTGGGCGTCCTCGGCGGCACGATGCTGGCGCTGCTGGCCGGCCTCGCGACCGCCGGTCGCGCTATGCGCCCGATCGCCGAGCTGACCGACGCGGCGCGTGAGATCGAACGGACCCGCGATCCCAGCCTTCACATTCCCCACCCTGGAGCCGACGACGAGATCGCCGAGCTGGCCCGAACCCTCGACGGCATGTTGGGCGCGCTCGACGGGGCGCGCTCGGAGACTCAGGCGATGCTCGACCGGCAGCGAGAGTTCGTGGCCGACGCCTCGCACGAGCTGCGCACGCCGCTGACCAGCCTGCTGGCGAACCTCGAGTTGCTGGCCGAGGAGCTGAACGGCGAGCAGGCCGAGTCCGCCCAGGCCGCCCTGCGGTCGACCCGGCGGATGCGCAGGCTGGTGGGCGACCTGCTGCTGCTGGCCCGGGCCGACGGCAAGCGGGCCCAGGTCAAGCGTCCGACCGACCTCGCCGAGGTACTGACCGAGGCGGCGGCCGAGCTGGGCCCGATGGCCGAGGACCACGAGCTCTCGATCAAGGCCGAGCCGGCGATCGTCCCCGGCGTCAAGGACGATCTCCATCGGCTCACGCTTAACCTGATGGAGAACGCGGTCCGGCACACGCCGCCGGGAACGCATGTGCGGGCCGAGACGTCGGTCTCCGATGGCTATGCCCAGCTGGTGGTCGAGGACGATGGCCCGGGGATTCCGGTGCACCTGCGTGGCCGGGTGTTCGAGCGGTTCGTGCGCGGTGCCGGTGACGGCGGCCGCGGCTCGGGACTGGGCCTGGCGATCGTCCAGGCGGTGGCGCAGACGCACGGGGGCCGCGTCTCGCTCGAGCGCCCAGAATCCGGGTCGGGCACGCGGTTCGTGATCACGCTGCCCACCGAGGAGCGCGTGCCCGAGCCCACGGCGACGCCGAACGGCGGACCGATGGTGGACGGTCAGACCTCGACGACGACCGGCAGCACCATCGGCCGGCGCCGCAACCGGTCGTAGACGAACGCGGCGAGGTCGTCGTGGAGCTCCTGCTGGAGGAGGTCGATCTCCCGCACCCCATCGCGAGCCGACGCGGCCAGTGACCGCTCGACCTCGGAGCGGATGTCCTGCAGCAGGCCATCGGCCTGCTCGATGAAGGGAACTCCGCGGAAGATCACTTCGGGCGGTACGACCGATTCCCCGGTCTGCTCGGACACGGTGGCGACCACGATGAAGATCCCGTCGGCCGACAGCATCCGCCGGTCGCGCAGAGCGACGTCGGCGGGATCGCCGATGTCGACGCCGTCGACGAAGATCATTCCCGACTGCTCGGGTTCGCCCAGCCACGCGCCCCGATCGTCGATCTCCAGCGGCAGACCGTTCTCGGAGCGGAACACGTCGTCGGGGTCGATGCCCACCGCGTCTGCGAGCTGGGCATGCAGGTGGATCCGCTTGTGGTCACCGTGAACGGGCATGACGTAGCGCGGCTTGACCAGGTTCAGCATCAGCTTGAGCTCCTCCACGTACCCGTGACCGGAGGCGTGGATCGGCGCGTCGCGGGGCGTGATCACGTCGCACCCGATGTGGTAGAGGCGGTCGACGGTCTCGTTGACCGTGCGCTCGTTGCCGGGGATCGGCGTGGCCGAGAACACGACGGTGTCCCCGCTTCGCAGCTTGATCAGCCGGTGATCGTTGTGAGCCATCCGCCGCAGCGCCGAGAGCGGCTCGCCTTGCGACCCGGTGGAGATCACGACGATCTTGTGGTCGGGCCAGTCCTCGACCTCTTGGGGCTGGATCAGCATCCCGTCGGGGATCTCGATGTGGCCGAGCGAGCGGCCGATGTTGACGTTCTTGCGCATCGAGCGGCCGACCAGCGAGACCTTGCGCCCCAGCGCCGCGGCGGCGTCGACCACCTGCTGAACGCGATGGATGTTGGAGGCGAAGCTGGTGACTACGATCCGCCCCTCGGCGTGCGCGAACACCTCCTCGAGGTGAGGCCCGACCTGGCGCTCGGACGGCGAGAACCCCACACGATCGGCGTTGGTGGAGTCGCCGCACAGCAGCAGCACGCCATCGCGGCCCAGTTCGGCCAGCCGGGAGATGTCGGCCGGCGGTCCGTCGACCGGCGTCTGATCGAATTTGTAGTCGCCGGTGACGAGCACGGTTCCGAGCTCGCAGGAGAGCGCCACCGCGCACGAGTCGGGGATCGAATGTGTCATGTGGATGAGCTCGAGCGCGAACGGTCCCGCGCTCAGCTCGTCACCGGGCAGCACGTCCTCGAGCGGCCAATCGCGGAGGTTGTGCTCGTCCAGCTTCGAGCGGGCCATGGCGATCGTCAGGCGGCCGCCGTACACGGTCGGGGTGTGGCGCGGGCCGAGCTCTCGCAGCACCCAGGGCAGGGCGCCGAGGTGGTCTTCGTGGCCATGGGTGATGACGATCGCCTCGATCTCCTCCGCCCGCTCCCGGAGGTAGGTGAAGTCGGGCAAGACGAGATCAATGCCCAGCATCTCGGCGGTCGGAAACCGCAGACCGGTGTCGACGACGACGATCCGGTCGTCGTATTCGACGACCATCATGTTCTTGCCGATTTCGCCCAGGCCGCCGAGCGGCAGGACCCGCAGCGTGCCGGTCACGCGCCGGCGGTCTGCAGCATCCCGTGGCGCTCCAGCATCCCGCGGACCGTCGCCGTCTCCTGCTCGTCGAGCTCGATGTAGGGCAGTCGCGGTCCGCCGACATCGAGCCCAAGGAGGTTCAGCGCCGCCTTGGTCGAGCACGCGAGTGGCGCCACCCCCATATCGCGGTAGACGTCCTTCAGGCTCTGGTCGATCTCCCGGCGCCGCTCCGGCTCATCCACCATCCTGTGCATCTCGAGCCCGAACAGGTGACTGGCGACGAGCACGCCTCCGGGTTCGCCGAGGTCGAGTACGTCGGCGAGCAGGTCGTCGTTGCCCGCGTAGACCACCATACCGTCGATCTTGGCCAGGTTGTCAGCGTTGGCCTGCTTGACGCCGACGATGTTGTCGAGTTGCGCGAGTTCGGCCAACAGCTCGTTGGACATGTCGAACGCCGTCCGCTGGGGAATGTTGTAAAGGAGGATCGGCAGGTTGGTGGCCCGGTTGACCTCTTCATAGTGCCGGATCAAGCCACGTCGGCTCGGCTTGTTGTAGTAAGGGTTGACCGACAGCAGCGCGTCGGCGCCGATCTCGGTCGCGCGCTCGGTCAGGTGCACGGCGTGGCGAGTGTCATTGGAGCCCACCCCGGCGACGACCGTGCAGCGATCGCCGACCTCGTCGACCGCCAGCTGGACCATCCCGAGATGTTCCTCGTCGGACAGCGTCGAGCTTTCGCCGGTCGTGCCGCAGATGACCAGGCCGTCGGAGCCGTGGTCGAGCAGATGGTTCATGAGCCGCACCGCGGCCTCCCGGTCGACGTGCCCACCGCCGTCGAACGGTGTGACCATGGCGGTGAGGATCGCGCCGAGGTTCACTGACATGTACGTCGATTATCGCAGGAGCTTCGCCGGACACGGTGTCCCGCGGTGGACGGTCAGGTCACTGCACGTCCTTGTGGCCACCCCACGTGAGTACGGTTAGCGGCCCGAGCAGCCGTTTCTCGTGAACCGGCGCGGCGACGGTCGGAGCCTCGGGCTTGGGCGGCTTGGCGATGAGGTGGGTCACGGGGGCGCCGGTCATTCTCCTCACGCGTTCGGGGAGCCCAGCGTGCAGCCACTTCGAGGACCCTATCGGCAGCGTCGAGACGATGATCTCGTCGTAGAGCTTCGGATCCCATGCCTCGGTGATGGCGACGATCGGGTCGCCGTTGCCGACGCTGCCGTCGACCTCGAGTCCGGTGGCTTGCAGCCGCTCGGTCGCTTCGCTCAGCTGCTGCAAGGCCGCTTCTCGGCCGCCGCCAAAGGGAGTCGCCGGGATGACGAGAGTGAATCGAGTCGGCTCTCCGCGCGCCTGGGCCTCGAGCGCCGCCACCAGCTGATCAGACGTCGCGGTGAGGTTCGCCACCACGAGAATGCTGCGCGTCCACGTCATCCTTCCTCCCCTATCGACTACGAGTTCACAACATATCTTCGACCACAATGACGGCCTGTGATAGCGGCAGGGCCTTAACGCCGCCGAAACGTTCGAGGAGTGAGGCCGAATTAGAGGAGGTGCTCGAGGCCGATCACCGGCGACTCGGCGAGACCGCCGACGCGCCGGATCGCGAGCAGGACGCCCGGCATGAACGAGTTGCGGTCGATCGAGTCGTGCCTGATCGTCAGCGTCTGGCCGACGTCGCCGAGGATCACTTCCTGGTGCGCGACGAGGCCCGGCAGCCGGACCGAGTGGATCGGCACCCCACCGCCCATCAGGGCGGCCGTGCGTGCGGCCGTGCCGCTCGGCTTGTCGAGTTTGCCGTCGTGGTGGAGCTCGATGATCTCCGCACGGGCCATGTGCCTGGCCGCCTCGGCGGCGAACTGCATCATCAGAACCGCGCCGATCGCGAAGTTGGGGGCGACGAACACGTTGGCCCCGGTGAGCCCATCGAGCTTGCCGACGTCGAAGCCGGTCGTGCCGATGACCACGTGGACGCCGGCCGCCACCGCTTGGCGCGCGTTGGCGAGCGCACTGTCCGGAACCGTGAAGTCGACCAGCACGTCTGGCTGGGCGGCCAGCGCCGCCTCGAGGCTCTCGCCCAGCGCCGGGTCCGCCCGGGCCACCAGCTCGAGGTCGTCGGCGTCCTCGACCGCGCCACATACGGTGGCGCCCATCCGCCCCGCCGCCCCGGCTACCGCGACACGAATCACGCCGCCTGAGCCGGAGAGGCGAACACTGCCGCCACGGCTTCGTCGAAGCGGTCCTGGTCGGGGCCGATGCCGGCCGCGGACAGCCGGGCCGGGTCCCACAGCTCCTCGACCAGCGCGGCCAGGTCGTCGACCGTGACGGCGTCGATGCGCTCGACCACCTCATCCAGCGCCAGCAGCGGGGCGCCGGCGAGGATCTCCGACCCCAGCCGGTTCATCCGCGCGCCGGTCGACTCGAGCCCGAGCACGATCCGACCCTTCAGGTTCTCCTTGGCTCGGGTGAGCTCCTCGTCGGTGGCCGGCTCGACCCGCAGTCGCGCGAGCTCGGTCGCCACCACCGACATCGCCTCGGCGAGATTGTCGGTGCGCGTGCCCACGTACAGGCCGACCTGGCCGGTGTCGTGGTAGGCACTGGTGAACGAGTAGACCGCGTAGGCGAGGCCACGACGTTCACGGACCTCCTGGAAGAGACGCGAGGAAGACGTACCTCCGAAGATCGTGTCGAGCACGCGCAGAGCGAACCGGCGGTCGTCGTGGCGGGAGAGCCCCCGTCCGCCCAGGCAGACATGCGACTGCTCGGTGTCCTTGCGCTCGAAGCGTCGCCGCGCGGCGACCGCCGGCACGCCGCCGCGGAGGTCGGCAGCGGTCGACATGTCAAGCCGGGCCAGCGACTCGGCGGTCAGCGCCACCAGCGCGTCGTGATCGACCGCGCCGGCGGCGGCGATGACGACGTTGGAGGGCGCGTAGCGGCCGTGGTGAAAGCTGGCGATCTGATCGACCGGCGTGTTCGCGACCACCTCGGCCCGCCCGATGATCGAGCGGCCGAGCGGATGGTCGCCGAACACGGCCTCGCCGAGCACGTCGAACACCTTCTCCTGGGGATCATCCTCGTACATCGCGATCTCCTCCAGGATCACCTCGCGCTCCGAGTCCACGTCGGCGAACGCCGGGCGGAACACCATGTCGGCCATCACGTCGAAGGCCTCGGGAAGGTGCTCGTCGATTACGCGCGCGTATACCGACGTGCTCTCCTTGCCGGTGCCGGCGTTGAGCTCGGCGCCCATCGCGTCGAAGATCTGGTCGATCTGGAGCGATTCGTATTTCGATGAGCCCTTGAACAGGAGGTGCTCGAGCAGGTGGGAGAGGCCGGCCTGGGCGTCGGTCTCGGCCCGTGAGCCGGTGCCGATCCAGAACCCGATCGACACGGATCGGACGGAGGGCATCGCCTCCGTCACGATCCGCAGGCCAGAATCGAGCGTCGTTAGACGGTGCTCGTCCGCCTTCTTAGGGGTGCTCGGCACTAGTAACGCGGCCGCTCGGGGTCGCGGTCGCGGACCCGGGAGCGATCACCATCGCGGTCGCCGTCCCGGCCACGGTCGCCGTCACGGCCACGGTCGCCGTCACGGCCACGGTCGCCGTCACGGCCGCGGTCACGGGGGCCACGACCGCGGTCACGGTCGCGCGGGCCGCGCTCACGGCGCGGCGGTCCGTTGTCGCCGCTGCCGACGGCGGCGAGCTCCTCGACGGTCTTACCCGCGACCTCGGGGTCGTCGGCGAGGCGCAGGCCGATGCGGCCGCGTTCGCGGTCGACCTCGACCACTCGCACGGCAAGCTCATCGCCCTTGTTGAGCACCTCTTCGACGGTTCCGATCCGCCGGCCGGGCGCGACGTTGGAGATGTGGAGCAGCCCATCGGTGCCCTTCGAGAGCTCGATGAAGGCGCCGAACGTGGTCGTCTTGACGACCTTGCCGACAAACTCGTCGCCGACCTCGACCTCCTTGGTCATCGAGCGGATCCGGTCGACCAGCGCGTCGCCACGCTCGCCATCCGAGGCGTAGACGAGCACCTGGCCCTCGTCGTTGACGTCGATCTGGGACTCGAACTCCTCTTGGAGGGCGCGGATCGTCTCGCCGCCCTTGCCGATCAGCAGCCCGATCTTCTCGGGGTCGATCTGGATCGTCGAGATCCGCGGGGCGTGCTTGGACAGCTCGGTCCGCGGGGCGTCGATCACCTTGGCCATCTCGCCGAGGATGAATCGGCGCGCGACCTTGGCCTGCGCGAGCGCGTCACGCATGATGTCGAACGTCACGCCCGTGATCTTGATGTCCATCTGCAGCGCGGTGATCCCGCGCTCGGTGCCGGCGACCTTGAAGTCCATGTCTCCGAGGTGGTCCTCGACGCCGGCGATGTCGGTGAGGATGATGTAGTCCTCGCCTTCCTTGATCAGGCCCATCGCGATGCCCGCCACCGCGCTCTTGATCGGCACGCCGGCGTCCATCAGCGACAGGGTCGAGCCGCACACCGAGGCCATCGAGCTCGAGCCGTTGGACTCGAGGATGTCCGAGACGACGCGGATCGTGTAGGGGAACTCCTCCTGGCCCGGGATCATCGGCACCAGCGCGCGCTCAGCCAGCGCGCCGTGACCGATGTCGCGGCGCTTTGGGCCGCGCATGAAGCCGGCCTCACCGACCGAGAAGGGCGGGAAGTTGTAGTGGTGGAAGTAGCGCTTGGCGGTCTCCAGCCCGAGTGTGTCGAGCCGCATCTCCTCGCGCGTGGTGCCGAGCGCGACGACGCTCAGAGCCTGAGTCTGGCCACGCGTGAACAGCGCCGAACCGTGGGCGCGAGGCGAGACGCCGACCTCGATCGACAGCGGACGGATCTCGTCCGACGTCCGACCGTCGGGACGCTTCTTGTGGACCGCGATCCGCTCGCGGATCAGCGTCTTCTCGAGCTTGTCGAAGGCCCGCTGGGCGTTGCTCCGGTACTCGGCGTAAGTCTCAGCCTCGGGCTCGCCCGAGTACTGGATGATGACCTGCTCCTCGACCGCCTTGCAGGCGTCCTGCCGGTCGAGCTTGTCCTCGACCTGCGTGGCGGCGTCCAGCGCCGCGCCGTGCGAGCGCTTGATCTGGTCGTAGAGGTCCTGGTGCACCTCGGGCACGACGACCTCGAGCTTCTCCTTGCCCGCCAGCGCGGCGAGCTCGCGCTGGATCGCGCACAGCTTCTTGATCTCCTCGTGCGCGATGTCGAGCGCGTCGAGGATCTCCGCCTCGGGGATCTCGTTGGCGCCCGCCTCGACCATCAGGATCGCGTCCTCGGTCCCCGCCACGATCAGGTCGAGGTCGGTGTTCTCGACGAGGTCCTCCTCGTCGGGGTTGACCACGAAGTTGCCATCGATCTTGCCAATCCGCACCGCGCCGACCGGCGTCGGGAACGGGATGTTGGAGATCATCAGCGCCGCCGAGGCGCCGTTCATGGCCAGCATGTCGTACGGGTTGACGTGATCGACCGAGATCGGCATCGCTACTAGCTGGGTCTCATAGCTCCAGCCCTTGGGGAAGAGGGGGCGGATCGGCCGGTCGATCAGCCGCGCGGCGAGCGTCGCCTTCTCCCCCGCGCGACCCTCGCGCTTGAAGAACGAGCCGGGGATCTTCCCCGCGGCGTACATGCGCTCCTCGACGTCGACCGTCAGAGGTAGGAAGTCCACGTCCCGGAGGTTCCCGGCCGTGGCGGTACACAAGACCATGGTGTCGCCCGAGCGGACGACGACGGCGCCGGAGGCCTGCTTGGCCAGCTTGCCGGTCTCGAACGAGATCTCCTTGCCCTCGACCTCGACGGACACGCGCGTAACGGCGTCAGACATATTCAATTCCCTTCTGCTCCACCCTTCGGTCGGCGGAGTGCTTCGTTTCTCTCTTATTTCCGAACGAGTCTGATGGTAGCGGGCGGTCCGGGGGCCGGGCGTCGCGGAGCGGCCTGGTTTATGGGCAGTTTGGCCCGGCCGGTGGCGCCGTCAGCCGACTTTCTGGAGGGCTGGGAAGACGTACGTGGCACCCATCGACCCGTTCGGCGGCGGCAGGATCGAGGCCTGCGTGTCGCTGCCGGGGGTCGGATAGTAGATCCGCATGATGGGCCGGATGTTGGCGGGCATGTCGCCGCGGTGGTAGACGCTCTGGTAATAAGCCGTCCACGGGGTCGGGATCCAGTCCGTCGCCCAGGCGCCGGCGCGCAGCTTGGGTCCGATCCAGATCGTGACCGATCCGTCGGCCTTCTTGGCCAGCTCCGTCGCGGTCGACCGCCGATGTGTTTTGGGCGAGGGGGATGGCGATTTGATCGGTATATGTATATCTGCCTTTCCGCGGTTCGCGGGGGGGATTTGGCCCCAGGTGGGGGTGGGGTTGGTCTAGCCGGTGTAGTGGGTTTGTGGGACGCCGAGCATTTGGAGTAGTTGGGTTTGTAGTGGGGTGAGCTGGGGTGGGAAGTCGGCGATGTGGCGCTCGTGGTTGTAGAGGCGGTGGTGGGTTAGTTCGTTGAAGAGCTCGAGGGTGCGGGTGGCGGTGGGTTGTCGGCAGGCGCGTTGTTCGGGGAATAGGGGTAGGTGGGTGATGCGCTGTTGGGTCATGGCGTTGCGGAGTTCGCGTTCGATCAGGCAGCAGCAGAGCAGCGCGATGTAGTGGCAGCAGAACAGCGCTTCGATCCGGTGCGGGGTTTTGAGGAATACGGGGGCGGCGTGGTGGATGGATTTGAGTTGGTGGTGGCGTTTTTCGAGGTTGGGTTGGTAGCGGTACGCGGCCAGCAGTTCGGTCTCGGAGAGGTGGTTGTCGTTGCTGATCAGTGGGAAGTAGCCGTCGGCGGCGGCTTGTTGGTTGAGGGCGTCTTGGTCGATTTGGAAGGAGAGCTCGAAGCGGAGCTTTTGGTATTTGCGCGGGCCGGGTTTTTGGCCGTGTCCGCGCGATTCGATGCGGGTCCATTGGTGCAGGTGTTCTGAGATCTGGTAGCGGATCAGCTGGTGGGTGCTGGTGCGGCGCAGCGCGTCGTCGGCGGCGTGTTGGACCGTGGTCTTGTCCTTGAAGCGGCATTTGGGTCCCTGCAGGCGGGCTTGGAGTTGCTGGAGGGCGGCGATCCCGCGCGCGAGCGTGTCGGCGCGCGCGGCCTGGTCGAGCCCTCGCTTGAGGGTCGAGCGGACCAGCACGAGGCGGTGACCCTCGGCTGATTGGATCGGCGCGGGTGCCGTCCACCAGATTTCCTCGGGATCCTGCTTGCGTTTGCCCGGTCGGCGCCAGGCCTCGCTCCACTCGGGCGTGGCGCTGTTCAGCCAGGCGCGTAGCATGCCGTCCTCCTTGCGGGATCTGGGGAGCACGGTCACGAACCGCCCGCCGCGGGAGTCGATGTGTTGCATCTGCTCGCGGGTGCACAGCTTGCAGTCGGCCACGTAGAGAAAGTCGGGGTGACCGACCAGCGCCCGCAGCCCGTCCCAGGTCGCGACGTGGGTCTGCTCGTCGGTCGTGTTGCCGTCCGCTAAGCGGTAGGCGAGCGGCAGCGCTCCATCGGCCGACACGGTCAGGATCCACAACAGCTGCTTGAGATCGGGTCGGTGGTCCTTGTTGTGGCCGTAGGTGATCGCCGGGGTCGGCTTGCCGTGCTGCTCGGCCCCGTCCGCGTGGCGATACTGGCCGTGCACGGTGATCGAGGTCGAGTCGTTGTGCAGCTGCGAGCAGTCGATCTGAAACTCGCCGATCACCCCCAGCGCCAGCTCGGTCAACAACGACGCGCGATCGGCCACGAACAGTCGGTCGAGCGCGCGCGCGAGCTGGTCATCCGAGAGCTGGGGCCGGCCGCTGAGCCCCAACAGCGCAGGATCGAACGCCCGCGCCCACTCGCCTAGCGCGTACAGCGGGCGATGCGAGACGCACAGGTTGCCCACCAACACCCCGATCGCCCGCGCGGCCGGGAGCGCATCCCGCGCCTCAGCGCCCGGCAGGTAGCGCTCCAGCAAACCCCCCAACCTCATCCGCCCCAGAAAGTGGCGGACGATCGGTAGCGCGCCGAGCGTCCGCGAGCACAGCTCGAAGCGATCGGCGGAGGCGCTTGGCGTGGGCGCGATCATCAGCATGTCCTTCTCCACAGTCCGAGAGTACATCTACTATCGGACATGAATTGATGCCGAACCACGACCCCCCGCCCGACCCCCGCTTGACAGAGCTCCAAGCCCAGCTAGCCCAGATCGGACCAGTCCTGCCCGGCACGATCAACATCGCCATGAACCGCTGCGGCAAACCAAACTGCGCCTGCCACGCCGACCCACCCCGCCTGCACGGCCCCTACATCACCTGGACCCGCAAGGTCTCCGGCAAGACCATCACCCGCCGCCTCACCGCCGAACAACTCAACCGCTACCAGCCCTGGTTCGACAACAACCGCCGCCTGCGCCAGCTCATCGCACAACTAGAAGCCCTCTGCCTAGACACCGCCAACCAAGCCGAAGGCTGGGGAGCCAAATAGCAACCACGAACCGCGGAAAGGCAGGTATATAGCGCCTAAAATCCCCAACGCAACCAGGGAGTTGCGCGTGCTGCTAGCGGCGCCACCCGTAGTAGGCGGGGCGCGACCCGCGTTGGGGCTGAGTCAGGTATAGCCCGACGCATTCCCACCGCCGCCGAGTTCCACAGGCTGCGAACCGAGGCGGCGGTCGGCACGCGGGAGTCCCCGAGCGTCCGGTCCGGGCGCGGGCGGGAAGGGGTGGCGAGCGCCGGGCTTTCGCGCTCGGCCGGGGCGCGGGCGCAGATCGACGGCCGTTTTGCTGGGGAAGGGGTGACAGGTCCCGGCCTTCGCGGCCGGCCGGGACGCGAGCGCGGATCGAAGCGGGTCTGGGGAAAAGTTGTAAGAAGCTGATAACCCCGAATTTCGGCTCCGGCCGACGATCGCCGCGAACTATGGCAAATTGCCGCCACCCCTCGGCAGCAAAGTGGCATTCGCCCGCGGCAATCGAGTTCGGCGCGAATCCCCGGCTCGGCGACCTCTACCGGTGCCGAGCGACGGCAGATCGGCCATTTTCCCGGCCGCGAGCGTCCAAAACTTGTAGGTTTATGACAAATTATGATCGACGAGGAATCGACGACATCAGGCACCCCCTGGAAGCCGCTGCAGCGCTCGTCACGATCAGACGTCAACCCGGGTAAACCGCCCAATCCTCCCCCTTCAAAGCAAACCCCGCCGCGGAGCGACGGCGCGCTCAGGGAACAGCGGAGCGAGTAGACCGAGAAGCGCCCACGGCGGCCAGCCAGGAGGTGGCCGCGCCGTAGCCGGCTCGGGGAGTGCGATTTAGCCGCCCCAAACAAACTAACCGGACTACCCGGTCCGCTTTATGCTAGTGTAACCGGACCAGACGGTTCCAGTTTACCGCGTCGGCCGTCTCGGGGCCGACGCGATGCACAAAGAAGCCGAAGGAGCCCCGATGTCAGCAATCGCCGCCCCGCCGACAACGCAACGTCACGTCAGCCCGTGGCTGGTCCTGGTTATTGCCTGCCTGGCCCAGTTCATGGTCGTGCTCGACGCGACGATCGTGAACGTGGCGCTGCCCTCGATTCAGAAGGGGCTGAACTTCTCGCCCTCGAGCCTGCAGTGGGTGGTGAACGCTTACACGCTGGTGTTCGGCGGCTTCCTGCTGCTGGGAGGTCGGGCGGCTGACCTGCTCGGGCGCAAACGACTGTTCGTCGCGGGCGTGATCCTGTTCTCGGGCGCGTCGCTGCTCAATGGCCTGGCGCAATCGTCGACGATGCTGATCGCCGGCCGGGCGCTCCAAGGCCTCGGTGCCGCGCTGGTCTCCCCCGCCGCGTTGTCGATCATCACGACGACGTTCACCGACACAACCGAGCGCACCAAGGCGCTGGGCGTGTGGAGCGCGATCGCGGCGGGCGGTGGCGCGGTTGGCCTGCTGCTCGGTGGCGTGCTGACCGACCTCGTCTCGTGGCCGTGGATCTTCTTCGTCAACGTCCCGGTCGGCGTCGTTACGGTGCTGCTGGCGACCCGGTTCGTGCCCGAGTCGCGGGCCAATCTGGGACATCGGACGTTCGACCTCGCCGGTGCGGCCACCGTCACCGGCGGGCTGATCGTGATCGTGTTCGCGATCGTCAAGGCGCAGTCGTATGGCTGGGGCTCGGCTCGCACGATCGGCTTGATCGCGCTCGGGCTGGCGCTGCTGGCGGCCTTCGTGGTGATCGAGCGCCGGAGCGATGCGCCGCTGATGCGACTGGGCATCTTCCGGATCCGCACGCTGGCGGTCGCTGATGGGGTCCTACTACTGGTGGCCTCGGGGATGTTCGGGATGTTCTTCTTCGCGTCGCTGTACGTGCAGGAGATCCTCGGCTACAGCCCGTTGAAGGCCGGACTGGCGTTCCTGCCGGTGACGGTCGGCATCGTGATCGGCGCTGGGCTGGCGCAGCAGTTGATCAAGCGGTTTGGCGTGCGGAACGTCGCGGTCGGCGGCATCACGTTGGCGGCGGCGGGTCTGGCCGTGCTGACGCAGTTGCCGGTGCACGGCAGCTACCTCGGCAACCTGCTCTCCGGGCTGCTGCCGATGTCGATCGGGATGGGGCTGACCTTCGTGCCGATCACCCTCCTGGCTACTGGCGGCGTGCCGGAGAACGATTCGGGGCTGGCCTCCGGCTTGTTCAACACCGCCCAGCAGATCGGTGGCTCGCTTGGACTGGCGATCCTCTCGACGCTCGCCGCCAGCCAGACGACCAGTCTGCTGAACAGCGGCGTCGCCGCTATCCCGGCGCGGGTGTCCGGCTATCACGTGGCGTTCGCGGCGGCGGCGGGCATGCTCGCGCTCGGCGCGGTGATCATGGCCGTGGGGCTGCGGACGCGCGACGTCGAGGCGCTGGAACTGACGACATCGCCGGTCGTCGCATAGGAGAATGTGGCGCGATGAGCCAAGATGAGCGCCGTCTGCGGGCGGATGCCGAGCGCAATCGCAAGCGACTGCTGGAGGCCGCCGAGGAAGCGTTCCGTGAGCATGGACTCGACGTCGGCGTGGCGGAGATCGCGCAGCGCGCCGGCGTCGGGCGCGGCACGCTGTTCCGCAACTTCCCCACCAAAGAAGACCTGATCTCGGCGATCGTGGTCGAGCGGATGCACGATGCCGTCGCGTTCGGGCAGACGCTTCTGGACGACCCCGATCCGGCCGGCGCGCTGTGGGTTCTGTTCGAGCACATGGTGGTCCGACAGCAGCTCGATCGGGCGCTGTTCGAGGCGGTGGCCGACACGTGGCTGGCCAACGAGGGCATCCGCTGCGCGCACGCCGAGGTGATGGGCGTGGTCGAGCAGCTGTTGGTCCGCGCCCAGGAGGCCGGCGGCATCCGGTCCGACGTCGGCGCGTTTGATGTGCTGATGCTGGTGAAGGGCGCGTGCGAGGCGGCGAGTTCGTTCGCCCATCTCGATCCCGACATCGCCTCCCGCCAGCTCGACCTCGTCCACGCGGCGCTGATGGCCGAGCCCGCGGCGCAACCGTTGCGCGGCCGCCCGCTGCGCCTCGAGGACATCGAGCGGGCGTTTCCGGAGCCCGACTCCGCACCCCCCGCGCCCGACTCCACACCCCCCGCGGGCGAATCCGAACTGACGGCGCCCGACTCCGAGCTCAGCCCCTCGGTCACGCCGGTCTGAGCGCCGCCGTCAGCTCGTCGAGCGCGCGCGGTTCGATCTGCCCGGCGAGCATCCGCGGCCCGGCGAACAGGGTCGGCGTGGTGACCACGCCCGCCCGCACGCCCGACTGGAAGTCACGCCGGACGCGGTCGCTGAGGGCTTGGCTGCGGCGATCGCGGTCGAAGCGGGCGAGATCGAGGCCGAGCGCGGTGGCGCGGTCCCATAGGTGCGGGTCCTCGAGCCGACCCTGGTCGGCGAACAGGAGGTCATGCATCTCCCAGAAGCGGCCTTGGCACCCGGCGGCCTCGGCGGCACACGCGGCCGCCCAGGCTCGCGGGTGGCTCGAGCGGACCGGGAAGTGGCGGAATACGCGCCGCAGCGGGCGCCCGGCGAGCCGGGAACTCAGCAGCGCGCAGAACGGGCACTCGAAGTCGGCGTACTCGATCACCAGCGGTCCGCCCGCCGGCCCCCGGACGTGGTCCTCGGCCGAGGGGGGCGGTACCGGCGCGGAACTGAGGTCCGCCGGGGCGTCATCCCCGGTCGCTCCCCCGTCCATCTCGGGCTCCGGCGGCGGCCTAAGCCGGGGCGCTCGCGGCGAGGCCGTCGAAGATCAGGTTGGCCCCGGGCAGATCTCCCGGCGAGGCGGCCTGGTAGCTCCAAGTGACCGCGCCATCGGGGCCGACGATCACCAGCGCGCGCTGCGGGAACCCGCCGGGGTGGTAGACGCCGAAGGCGCGACATGCCTCGCCCTTGGGCTCGAAGTCCGATAGCTGCTCGATATTCACGCCGAGTTGCTCGCGGAACGCGGTCTGAGAGTAGGAGGCGTCGCAGGAGACGGCGTAGAGCGTCGCGCCCCGCGCCTCCAAGTCGTCCAGGACCTCCTGGTACAGGTTGAGCTGGTCGGTGCAGACCGGACTGAAGGCGAACGGGTAGAACACGAGCACGGTGCTGTGCCCGGTCAGGTCGTCGTTGGTGAAGCTGCTTCCGTCCTCGCGCCGGAGGGTGAACTCCGGGGCGGGCGAGCCGGGCTCGATCACCTGCGAAGCCCGAGCTCCCGCAGCAGACCGCGATAGCGTTCGAGGTCGTTGCGCTGCAGGTAGTTGAGGAACCTGCGGCGGCGACCCACAAGCATCAGCAACCCGCGCCGCGAGTGGTGATCCTTGCGGTGAGCGCGGAGGTGCTCGGTCAGCTCGTTGATCCGCTCGGTGAGCAAGGCGATCTGAACCTCGGCCTTGCCGGTGTCAGTCGGGGCGTCGCCGAACTTCTCGACGATCTCTCGCTTACGATCTTGGGTCAGGGTCATACGCGCCTGAGGCTAGCAGGGCCGTGTCCACGGGGCCGCCAGAGCCCGCCCGCCAGTGGCCCACTATGCGAAGTGGAGGTCCTGGGCGCCCCTGATCTCCACCTTGTTGCCGGCGATCATGTGGATCGTGATCGTGCCCGACACGTCGCCGTTGGTCGCGCCGCTGTGGAGCACGACCTTGCAGTTGTAGGTGCCGCCCACCGTGAGCTTGATCCCGGAGGGACAGCTGACCGACTTCAGCGAGACCGTGCCGTTGCCGTACTTCTTGATGTAGTCCTTGATCAGGTTGTCGCCGCTGGCGGCGGAGTCGAACGACGATCCGCACGCGGTCACGCCGAGCGTCACGGCGGCCACCACTGCCGCGAGCGCGGGCACGCGCAGCGTCCGCCCCAGTTTGGTCGTGGTAGTCAAGTCAGCATCTCCTCGCGGCTAGTGGACCTCCCGGAAGCCCACCGATCGGTGCGCCACCGGCGGCGCTCAGCCGCAGCGCTCCCGGGTGAGCTCGACGTCCTCGCGCATCTGCTCGATGAGCGCCTGCGCCGAGTCGAACCGCCGCTCGCCGCGCAGCCGCGCGAGAAAGTCGATCCTGAGCCGCTTACCGTACAGGTCCACGTCGCGGTCGAGTAGATATGCCTCCACGAGCAGCGACCGTCCGGCGCCGAAGGTGGGCCGAACGCCGACGCTGACGGCGGCGCAGTCGCCGTCAGCGCGCCCGACGTAGACCCCGTAGCCGGGACACACGAGCGCGGCGTCGGGGACGATGTTGGCGGTCGGGAAGCCCAGCTCCCGTCCTCGCTGATCGCCCCGCACCACGGTTCCGCGCAGCTGAAACGGGGCGCCCAGGAACCGGGCCGCCGGTTCGACCTCGCCGGCCAGCACCAGGCCCCGGATGTGGCTCGACGACACTATCTCGCCGTCGACCTCGACCATCGGAACGACGCGGGTCTCAAACCGGTCATCGGCGGCGAGCAGCGCCGGATCGCCGGCGGCGTGATGTCCGAACCGGAAGTTCTCCCCCACCGACACGCGGGTGGCTTGGAGACCGTCGACGAGGATGTTGTCGATGAACTCCTCGGGCCGCTGGAGGGCGAAGCTCTGATCGAACGGGATCACGACGAGCTCCTCGACGCCGAGCTCTGCGATCAGCTCGGCCTTGGTCTCGAGGCTGGTGAGCAGCCGCGGCGCCGCCTCCGGACGGATGATCTGGAGCGGGTGAGGCTCGAATGTGAGCACGGTGTCGTTGTCCCGGATCACCTCCCGGTGTCCCAGGTGGACGCCGTCGAACTCGCCCACGGCAATCTGCCGAGGCCGCGCCTCGACGTCATGGAGGCTGGTAACCCGCATGCGCGCGGAAGCCTAGTGGGCCTCCGGGTTTCCGGGAGGTCGACTGAGACTCGTCTAGCCCCGCAGCCCGACGATCGGCTTGAGCAGGTTCTCGCCCGCCACCGGGCGCGCCAGCGCGATCAACCCGGCCTCGTCGGTCAGGCGCACGATCTCCTCCGCACCGGGCACGATCGCGTCCGAGCCCGGGCCCGGCACCGCGACCCCGTGGCTCGCCCGCCGGGCCCATTCGGGGTCGAGACTGACCTCGGGCAGGAAGTCGAGGGCCTGCTCGAGCGCCAGCACGACGTCCGGATCGGCGTCCTCGACGGCGAATCCGCCGATCCGCGTGCGTCGGAGCGCTTCGCAGTAGGCGTCGCCGAGCTCGGCGATCAGGCTTCGCACGTAGGTTCCCGATGAGCACTCGATCACGAACACCCGCCGGTCCCCCTCGCGCTCAGTCTCCTCGAAGCGGTAGACCTCGACCTCTCGTTCTGCCAGCTCCGGCATCTCGGCGCCCGCGCGCGCGAGCGCGTAGGCCCGTCGCCCTTCTACCTTCACGGCCGAGAACGCCGGCGGCCGCTGGCGCACGGCCCCCGTTGGAAGGGTCAATGGTCCGTCCGGGATCACCCCCGTGACGACGATTTCGCCCTCCGGGTCGCCGGTGCTCGACACGGCGCCGAACCGCGCCGTGGCCACGTAGGTCTTGGGGAGCGCCATCAGGAACCGCTGCACCCGGGTGGCTCGGCCGGTCAGGACGAGCAGCAGCCCGGTGGCGAACGGATCCAGCGTGCCGGCGTGGCCCACCTTGATCCCCCGTCCGAGGCGGCGCCTGACGCGGGCGACCACGTCGTGGGACGTGATCCCGGCGGGCTTGTCGTAGAGGATCAGGCCGTCGGCGATAGCTGCTCGGCCACCTCATCGCGCAGGAAGCGCACGAGCTCGTCCCAGTCCATGTTGGTCGAGAACCCCGCCGCCTGGCGGTGGCCGCCTCCGCCCTGGGCGCGCGCGATCCGTGACACGTCGACCCTGTCGTCGGTGGCGCGGAGCGAGACCTTGCGCTGGGGACCGCCGTTGGTCTCGCCGATCCGGTCGCGCAGGAGCGCCGCCACGGCCGTCCCCTGTACGGCGCGCAGATGGTCGATCACGCCCTCGGAGTAGCTCTCCTCGGCGCCCGACTCGTCGAAGTCCTTCGCGCTGAGCGCGGTGATCGTCAGCCGGCCGTCGTCGAAGCGTTTGATCTTCGCCAGTCCGCGGGCGAGCAGCGCGAGCTTGCCGTAGGGCACGCCCTCGTACACGCGGCGGTAGATCTCGTGGGCGTCGACGCCGTCCTCGATCAGCTCGGCGGCCATCAGGTGCGCCCGGGGACCGGTGTTTTCGTACATGAACCGCCCGGTATCGGTGATCAGGCCCACATACAGCGCCTCGGCGATCGTCAGCGTGGGTCGCACCCCCAGATCGTGCATCAGGTCCCACACGATCTCGGCGGTGCACGAGGCCTCGGGAACGACCAGGTTCACGGTCCCGAAGCGGGTGTTGTCGTGATGGTGGTCGATATTGAGGATGTGCATCCCGGGATGCTGGAACGCCACGGCGGGATTGCGCTCGAGGCTGCCGCAGTCCAGGAACACCACCGTCCGTTCCACGAGATCGGCCGGGGGTGTGTTGACCATGCCGTCGAGCGGCAGGAAGCCGTACTCGGGCGGCAGCGGAAGCTCGGCGGCGGCGATGAACATGACGCTGTCCTTGCCCAGGGCGGCGAGCATCCCCCGCATCGCGATCAGTGACCCCAGCGCGTCGCCGTCGGGATTCTCGTGGCTGACCACGATCAACTTGTCCGCCTGCCGGAGCTGACGCAGCACCTCGTCGCGGCTCGAGCGGTCGCCGTTCTCAGTCATCGTCCGCGGGGGGGCCTCCGATCCCCAGGTCGCGCAACAGCTCGGTGATCCGCATCCCGTGATCGACCGACTCGTCGTACTCGAAGGTCAGCGCCGGGGTGTGCTTGAGCGTCAGCTCGCTGGCCACGCGGCTCTGCAGAAAGCCGTGGGCGGACCGCAGCCCGCTCAAGCTCTCGGCGCGAACGCGCTCGTCGCCCAGCACGCTCACATACACCCGAGCGTGGCGCAGATCTGGACTGGTCTTGACTCCGGTAACGGTCACGAACCCGACGCGTGGATCGTGAAGATCCTTCGCGATCGCGTCGCTAAGGACAGCGCGTACTGCCTCGTCGACGCGCCGCATGCGGCCTGTCGCCATCCTATCCCTCTCGCACAAAAGTTGACGACAGGTTCATTGCCCTGCACCAAGCTCCTCGAGCTCGTCGACCGAGACCACCCGGCGTTGCACGGTCACCGCATCCGGCCAGCGCGCGTCGAGCCACCGCTCGACGTTGTCCGCCGCCGCCGTGAGAGTCGTGAACGATCCGCCGGTCAGAGCCGCCGTCAGCGTGGCGCGCTGCCACAGGTCCTGGTGGTCGATCTCCGCCACCGCGGCGCCCAGGCGGCCGTGCAGCTGGGCCTTGATCGAGGCCAGCTCCTTACGTTTACTCTTGAGGCTGCCGGCGTCCGGGAAATGCAGATCGATCACCAGCACGGCGACGAATCCCGCCGCGGACATCCTGCACCCCGTGATCAGGCGAGCGCGCGCTCAACCTGGCGCGTCGCGTACGCCTCGATCACGTCGCCTTCCTTGACGTCGGCGTAGTCGCGGAGCACGATCCCGCAATCGAAGCCGGTGGCCACCTCGCGCACGTCGTCGTTGAAGCGACGCAGGCTGCCGATCTCGCCCGTGTAGATCACGGTCCCGTCCCGGACCAGGCGGACCTTGCCGCCGCGCGTGATCTTGCCCTCGGTCACGTGACAGCCCGCGATCGTGCCGACGCGCGAGGCGCGGAAGATCTGGCGGACCTCGGCCGAGCCGACCGAGTCCTCGACCTCCTCGGGGGCCAGCATGCCCTGCATCGCGTCGCGCAGGTCCTCGATCGCGCGATAGATGACCGCGTAGTGGCGGATCTCGACACCCTCGCGTTCCGCCACCGAGCGCGCGTCGCCGACCGGGCGCACATTGAAGGCGAGGATCACGGCGTCCGAGGCTGCGGCCAGCATCACGTCGGACTCGGTCACCGCGCCGACCGCGCCGCGGATCACGTTCACCGACACCTCGTCCTGGGGCAGCTTGGCGATCTCGTCCTCGATCGCTTCCAGCGAACCGGCAACGTCCGACTTGAGGACGAGGTTGAGCTCCTGCAGGCCGGCCTTGAAGATGTCCTCCAGCGAGACCTTCTTGCCGCTGCGCCGGGCCAGCGATTCGGCCTTCAGCCGCGTCGCCCGCTCGCCCGCGAGCTGGCGCGCGCGCCGCTCGTGCTCGACCACGCGCACGTGCTCGCCGGCCTCCGGTACCCCGTCGAAGCCAAGCACCTCGACCGGCTCACCGGGCAGCGCCTGGGCGACGCGGTTGCCGAGGAAGTCGTGCATCGCGCGGACGCGGCCCCAGTGGGCACCGGCCACGAGGGCGTCGCCGACCATCAGCGTGCCGCGACCGATCAAGATCGTGACCACCGGGCCACGACCCGGGTCGAGCTTGGACTCGATCACCGTTCCCGAAGCCGCGGCGTCGGGGTTGGCCTTCAGCTCCTGGAGCTCGGCGAGCGTCACGATCGTATCGACCAGGTTGTCGAGTCCTTCGCGCGTGCGCGCCGAGACGTCGACGAACTCGATCTCCCCGCCCCACTCCACGGGCTGCAGCCCGATGCCGGTCATCTCGGTCCGGACGCGCGTGGGGTCGGCGCCTTCCTTGTCGATCTTGTTGACCGCCACCATGATTTGCACGCCGGCGTCGCGGGCGTGATCCACGGCCTCCTGAGTCTGCGGTTTGACGCCGTCGTCGGCGGCGACCACGATCACCGCGATGTCGGTGACCTTGGCGCCGCGGGCCCGCATCGCCGTGAACGCCTCATGGCCCGGCGTGTCGAGGAAGGTGACGATGTGATCGTCGTGATGGACCTGGTAGGCGCCGATGTGCTGGGTGATGCCGCCCGCCTCGCCGGCGGCGACCTGGGTCTGGCGGATCGCGTCCAGCAGTGAAGTCTTGCCGTGGTCGACGTGTCCCATGATCGTCACCACGGGCGCTCGCTCGACGAGCTCCTCCTCGGAATCCGCGAACGTCGGTTCGACGATCGTCTCGTCCTCGGAGTGGATGATCTCGACGTTGTTGCCGAGCTCGGCCGCCAGCACCATGATCGAGTCGTCCGAGAGGGTCTGGGTGAGCGTCTTCATCTCGCCAAGCGCCATCAGCTTCTTCATCACCTCGGGCACGGGGACGTTCAGGTACTCGGCTACGTCCTTGACCGTGGACCCGGAGATGATCTGGACCGCGTCCGGCTCGGCGAGCGCGGCCCGCTCGACCGACGGGCGCGACGCCGCCTCTTCGTCGTAGACGGCGCGGCGGCGGCGACCGCGGCGCTGGCGCCGCGGCGGCTGGTTGGTCGCCGCCGAGGTCCCGGACGGGGCGCGGCGGGAGGCCTGGGAGTCGATCACCACGCGGCGGCGGCCGCCGGCCGCGCCGGGCGCGCGCTCGCCCTGGAGCGAGTCACGGGTGGGACGCTTGTGGGCCGCCTCACCACCGGCGCGCGCCGAGGGATCCCCGCCGTCGTCGTCGGCCGGTGCTTGGGCGGCGCCTTCGGAGCGGTCTCGATCGCGGGATCGGGCCTGGTTGCGGGGATCGGGGGCCGGATCGGCGGTGCGCGCGGGCCGGTTGGTCGCGGCCGGAGCCGGATCGGTCGCCGTAGCGGTGGTCCCGGCCGAGGCGGCCGGGCCGCCCCCGTTACCGAGCACGCGCAAGGCGACCGCTTCGTCCACCGAGGACGAGGCGGCCTTGACGTTCACGCCGGCGGCGCGGAGCTGCTCGAGGACATTCTTGGCCGAAAGGCCCCGCTCCTTGGCGATCTCATGGACGCGCTTGTTCATAGGCAAGTGGAGTTTATGACTGCGTAGCCTCGACGCGGTCGGTGTCTTTGCCCGCCAGCGCCTGGTGAGCCTCGATCCCGCAGTAGCGCGAGCCCGGCAGCGCGGCGTTCGGACAGCGCCGGCCGTTGGAGAGGATCGCCGCGCAGCGACCCTGCGCCTCGTCCTCCTCGTAGCCGTGCTCGGCCTCTTCCTTGGCGAATTCGGTCTCGGAGCGGATGTCGATCCGCCAGCCGGTGAGCCGGGCCGCGAGCCGCGCGTTCTGGCCTTCGCGTCCGATGGCCAGCGACAGCTGGTCGTCGGGAACGATCACGGTCGCCTGCTTGCCGGCGTCGTCGACGAGGACCTCGCGCACGCGTGCGGGAGACAGCGCCTTGGCCACGAACCGGGCCGGTTCGTCGTTGTAGGGGATGATGTCGATCTTCTCGCCGCGCAACTCGGACACCACCATCCGCACGCGCGAGCCACGCGGGCCTACGCACGCGCCGACCGGGTCGACCCCGTCGACGTGGGAGACGACGGCGATCTTGGAGCGGTAACCGGGCTCACGGGCGACGCCGGTGATCTCGACCAGGCCGTCGGCGATCTCGGGCACCTCGAGCTCGAACAGCGACTTGATCAGCTCGGGGTCGCGACGGGAGACGATGATGCTCGGACCCTTGGTCGAATTCGAGACGTCCTTGATCACGGCCTTGATCCGCTGCGAATGGTCGTAGCGCTCGCCCTCCACCTGCTCGGACTTGGGCAGCAGCGCCTCGACGCGCTCGCGCAGCTGTACGAGCGTGTAGCGGGAGTCGGACTGCTGGACGATTCCGGTGATCAGCTCGCCGACCCGATCGCGGTACTCCTCGAACATCATGTCGCGCTCGGCTTCCCGGATCCGCTGGAGGATCACCTGCTTGGCGGTCTGGGCGGCGATCCGGCCGAAGTCGTGAGGGGTCACGTCCTCGGTCTCGATCTCGTTCTCGTATTCCTTGAGCTTCTCCATGTCGAGCTCGGGCTCGGGCGGCTGGCGCATCTCGCCCGTATCGGGGTCGACGGTCGGCTGTTGATCGGCGGCGGGCTCGACGAGCAGCTGATCCTCGAGCTCCGGCGGGATCTTCAGCTCCCAGACCTTGAAGTCGGCGCTGTCGCGATCCATCTCGACCTTGGCGTAGCGCGCCGCGCCGGGCGTCTTCTTATAGGCGGACAGCAGGGCGTCCTCGAGCGCTTCCATCAGCTTTTCGTGGGAGATGTTCTTCTCGGCGGCGAGGCCGCGAACGGCTTCGACGATCTCTCTAGACATGGGCTCAGACTCCGGGGACGAGGTTGGAGCGGGCGATCTGCTCGTAGGGGATCGTCACGATGCCATCACTGACGGCGATCGTCACGTCCCGGTCGGAGGCGCCCACCAGCTCGCCGGTCACGCTCTTGTGACCCTCCGTGGCGTCGCGCAGACGGACGCGCGCGTGGCGGCCGAGAAAGCGGGTGTAGTGCGCCGGTTTGGTGAGCGGGCGGTCCTGACCTGGCGATGAGACCTCGAGCGCATAGCGCTCGCGGTAATCGTTCAGGTGGCCGGAGACCCGCTCGCACAGTGCGAGCGTCACCCCATCCGGATGATCGATGAACAGACGCAGGGTGTGCGCCGAGACGACCTCGACAAGCAGCACCTCGACATCGGGCTCGCTTTCGGCGAGCCTCGTCTCGATCTCGTTTTGGAGTGCACTCACGATCTCCTCCGTCATAAAAACTCGTAAAACTCATAAAAAAAGCGGGCCAGCGCCCACTTCCTGAACTTCACCGGGAAGCGCCCGGCGCGGAAAGCTGTCTCCCCCAGCGTAGCACCAGGCTTGCCCTTCCGCGAGGGCCGACGGTGCCGTCCGGCGACCCCCGGAGAGGCCTAAGAGCGCGCGGCCGCGGCCCGTGCGCGGTCCCGGTAGATCCGATAATCGCGCCGGCCGGGTTGCAGAGTGGCGGCCAGCGCGAGCGGCTTGCGGGCCTCGGCGTGGCGTCCGAGCATCTGCAGCGAACGGCCGAGACAGAACAGGGCGTAATCGTTCGTCGGCGCGCGGTCGGTCACGGCCTCGAACTCGACCGCGGCCTGCTCGTAGCGCTGGGCGTGAAACAGCGCGCGCCCAAGCGCCTCGCGAATCGAGGTCTTGTCGGGGGCGAGGTCACGCGCGCGCGAGAGCGGGATCGTGGCCTGATGGTTGTGCCCGGCCTCGAGCAGCTCGGTCCCGCGGCGGAAAAGCTCGTACACGTCGTCCATTAATTCGTACACGTCGTCCATTAATGGGAGTGTAGGACAGGCGATTGACGGCTTCGGGTCCACACTCGACCCAGCCGGGGCGGCAGCGCCCACAGCGCGCGGAGCATCCCCCCGAAGCCCAGCCCGGCGCCGAGTTGCGAGCGCAGCGCCCGTCGCTGCTCGCTATCGGGAAGGTCCGTCTGGTCCGCGAACCGGGCCAGGCGGAGCGTGCGGATGTAGCTGGCGGCCAGCGGCGAGCCCCGGAAACGTTCCTCCAGGCCGGCCAGCGTGACGCCGTCCTGCAGCGGGCGGCCGCTGCGCCGCAGCGCCCGTTCGAGCTCGCGCATCAGCTCGTCCAGGCTCGGCTCACGGCGCGGCCACAGCTTCGCCGCGACGAACGCGATCACGAGCAAGGCGAGCAGGCCCGCGGCGATCAGCAGCGCCGCGGCCCCGCCACCGCCCTGCTGCGAACCGCCGGTGTCGATCGACACGGCGTCCAGACCCTTCTTGTTGACGGTCGAGTTTCCGGTGCGACCGTCCAGACCGGTTGGGCCAAGGGGCGAGATCGCGCGCGCGCTCTGCCCGGCGGTGGCCGCGGGGGTCGGATCGAAGCGGACCCAGCCGTAGCGCGGAAACCACACCTCGACCCAGGCATGGGCGTCCTGATCGGTGACGATGTAGCTGTGGGTGGCCCCGTCGTAGCTGCCGGGGGTGAACCCGACCGAGACCCGCGCCGGCACCCCGCCCATGCGCAGCAGCAGCGCCATCGCGCCGGCGAACTGCTGGCAGTACCCGAGCTTGCTGTGGAGCAGGAACGTCTCGAGCGGATACGGGCTGACCGGCGGGTTCAGGTCGTAGCGGAAGCCGTCAGCGGGGGACAGGTAACGCATCACGCGCTTGACGAACGCGTACGGGGTGGCGGACTCGCGCGCCAGGCGGCGCGCGAGTTCGTAGGCCGGCTCGTACGGCGAGTGGCGCAGCGCGACCGCCGGATCGACCGTCGTCTGACTGTTGGCGACTCCGCTGCCGGTCCCGAAGGTGAAGAAGCTCACCTGCTGGGGCGGCAGCTGGCCGACGCTGGCCACGCTCACGCCCGGGAGCCCGACCGCCAGGTAAGGCGCCAGCGCCAGGGACGGATAGTTGCGCGTGTCGTGCTCGAGCTGGGTGGCCGTCGGCCGGGGCGAGTACGTCGTGACCTCGTAGCTGTCGCCCGGGGCCAGGTTGGTCGTCGTCCAGGTTCCGGGGCTCGAGCCGGCGAACAGCTGCCCCGGGAGGTGGGTCGGCACCTGGGCGTCACCGGCGGCGATCACGTTGCTGATCTGCATCGCCCCGATCGTGACCTGGATCGGTTGCGTCCACTCGGCGATCGACTTGGCGTCGGGCGACGGCACGGGACTGCTGGCGCCGATCACCGCGTCGCTCCAGGCCACGCCGTCGAACAGGTCGAGGTTTTCGGCTTTCCAGTAATCGGCTCGTTTCGCCTTGACCTCGAGCACCTCGCGACCGGCGTGAGGCCAGATCAGCGGACCGTAGGTCTGGGACCAGTTGAAATGCTCGACGTGCCCGGGGGCCAGCGCCGACGCCAGCGCCTCGTAGTTGACCCACGGCTGGCGCTCATAGATCGCCGGCGCCACCGCGACCGCGGCCGCGGCGGCCAGGGCCGCCAACCCGGCGGCGGCTCCCCAGTGGCGATCGCGGATCCGCTCCCCCCACATGAACGCCGCGATCAGGCCGAACAGCACCGCCCCTTGCAGATACGGCAGCTGCGGATGGAGCAAGGTCTCGGGCACGATCGCCAGCGCCACCAGCGGTAGCGCCACGGCGGCGCGCCGGAGATCGCTGAGCGACGTGGTGGCGAAGGCCAGCAGCATCGCCGCGTCGAGCAGCAGGATCCCCGCGCCCAGCAGGTTCACCATCCGCGCCCACTCGTTGATTCCCCCGTAGGGCACCGTGAGCCCTGGGAGGGCGGACAGCCCGTCGCCGATCGCGTTGGCCGTGACGGTGATGCGGACGTGTCGGATCCAGCTCAGCGGGACGCCCGCGAACGCGAACATCGCCAGCACCGCGAGTATCCCGCCGAGGACGGCGGCGGCGGTGGACTGCCGCGCGACGAACGGCCCGAGGCCGGCGACCACGACGGCGAGCGCGACGAGCCCGATCAGCCGACCCGTGGGGGCGGGCACGAGCAGGGTCGACCAGCGGATCGCCCCGTACACGCACAGCGCGCCGAACGTGGCCAGGCGCAGCCACGGGCGCTCGCGCGCTTTCGCGGTCGGCGCGCCGACGGGCTCGGTCCGGTGGCGGCTGCCGGCCGGGAGAACCGCGACCTGCGCCCCGGCGCTCACGCCGCCGCACTCCTTTTCGCCCAGGAACCGCGGGCGCGCAGGACGAATCCGTAGCAGCCCGATACCTCGAAGCTGGGAACCAGCCCCGCCCGATCGCTCGCCTCCTTCGGCAACACGAGCACCCGCGCGCCGCTCCCCAGCCCGGCGAGACCGGCGGGCAGCCGCTCGAGGGGCTGGGCGGCGACGTACAGCACGGGTCCCGGTCGTGCTCCGGCGACCAGCATCGGCGGCCGCGCCCGTGGGCCGCCCTCGACCAGCGCCAGCCGCGCGTGGGCGGCCGGCCAGCCGCTCAGCTCCGGCTCGATGGTCAGCGCCCGCCGGTCACCGGGGAGCAGCAACGAGCAACCGCGGGCGCGGCCGAGCTCGAGCGCGAGCGAGCCGGCGGCCCGGACGGCGGCGTCGAGCCGCTCCGGCGGTCCGTCGTAGCGCGAGTCGAGCACGATCAACGGGCGCAGCTCGCTGTCGGGCTCCAGCCGGCGCTCGAGCAGCCCGGCGCCCCGGGCGACCGCCGGCCAGTGAATCCGCGAGGCCGGGGTGCCGGGCCGGTAGGGCCGCAAGCCATCGACGTCGACCGCGGCCATCGGCTCGGCGTTGGCGCGGGCGCCGGCACGCTGACCGCGGGCGATGCCTTCGTGCGAGGCCCACTTGACCGGCTCGGTCCGGGGCAGCACGAGCAGGTCCTCGGCCGGCGAGCTGCCGGGACGGATCGTGGTGGCGAGCTCGAGCGCGTCGGTGATCGCGAGGCGCGGGGGATCGAGATGGAGCAGCCCGCGGCGCGGAAACCGCGTGACCATCCGTACCTGAGCGCTGCGCGACCCGCCGATCAGCGACAGCGTGCCGTCGAGCGACACGGGGTGCGCGGCCAGCGGATCGATCACCGCTGCGCCCGGCAAACCGAGCCGGCCACAGCTGATCGTGAGCGTCGCCTCGAGCGGCTCCCCCTCGAGGACGCGGTCCGCGCTCAGCCGGCGCTCCACCCGCGCCGCGCGGGCGCTGATGCCGACCCAGAGGGGGACGATTGTCCCCAGCGCGATGAACGCCAACCCGGGCACGAACAGCGGCGCGGTGGCGAACGTATAGGCGATCAGCGTCAGCGCGACACCCCCGAGGGCGACGGCCGCCCAACGCCGCATCACAGCGCCCGGACCGACGACACGGCGTCGGCGACCACGTCGCTCGCGGCGGTCCGGGGAAACTCGGGCGCCAGGACCAGGCGGTGGGCCAGGACCGGCTCCGCGAGCGCCTGGACGTCGTCGGGCAGCGCGTGACTGCGGCCGTTCATCATCGCGTGGACCTTGGCGGCGCGCAGCAACATCAACCCCGCCCGCGGACTCGCCCCGAGCTCGACGCGCGGATCCTCACGGGTCCGCCACAGCACCTTGACGATGTATTCGCGCAACGGCTCGGAGGCCAGCACGCGGGTCGCGCCATCCTGCGCGGCGAGGACCTCCGCCGCCGTCGCCACCGGGGTCAGCGTCAGCACCCGGTCGCCCGACTCGTGGGCGGCGAGCATCCCCGCCTCGGCCGTCCGCGTCGGGTAACCGAGCGAGACGCGGATCATGAAACGATCGACCTGGGCCTCGGGCAGCGGGTAGGTGCCCTCGTATTCGATCGGGTTCTGAGTCGCCAGGACGAGGAACGGCCGCGCGAGCTCGTGCGTGTGGATATCGACCGTGACGCGGCGCTCCTGCATGCACTCGAGCAGGCCGGATTGCGTCTTGGGCGAGGCGCGGTTGATCTCGTCGACCAACACGATGTTCGCGAACACGGGACCGGGCCGGAATTGGAAGCGCTGCTCGCGCTGGTCGTAGACGTTGGTGCCGACGACGTCGGCGGGCAGCAGGTCCGAAGTGCATTGCACGCGCGCGAACTGACAGTCGATCGACCGGGACAACGCGCGCGCCAGCGCCGTCTTCCCGACGCCGGGATAGTCCTCGACGAGCAGGTGTCCCTCGGCCAGGAGGGCGATCACGACGAAGTCGAGCGTCTCCTGCTTGATCTGTACGGCGCTCGCGATGTTGGCCTGGATCCGCCGCGCCACCGCGGCGAACGCCTCAGACTCTTGCGGGGCTACGGGCGTCTGCTCGTGTGGCTCCACCGGTCTCCTCTCCCGATTCGCGAAGGCGTTGCACTTCGTCGAGCACCAGCGCGGCCACGTGGCGCTTGCTCGTCCGAGCGATGCGCCGCTCGTCGGTCGCCGAGATGATCGCGACCTCGTTGGCGTCGACTTCGAAGCCGATGTCCGGCCGCGAGATGTCGTTGACGACGATCGCGTCGAGTCGCTTCTGGGCGAGCTTGGCCCGGCCATACTCGATTGCCTGCTCGCCGTGCTCGGCCGCGAAGCCGACCAGCACCTGGTCCGGGCGCCGGCGCCGCGCGAGGCCCGCGACGATGTCGTCGGTCTGCTCGAGCTCAATCGCCTCCGGCACGCCGTCGTCCTTCTTCAGCTTGTACGCCGCCGGCGCGGTCGGCCGGAAGTCGGCCACGGCGGCGGCCATCAGCAGCACGTCGCAGTCGTCGAACTCGCGCTCGCAGGCGTGCTGGAGCTCGGCCGCGGTGCTCACCGCGATCACGCGCGCGCCCGCCGGAAGGGCGAGGCTCACGTTGGCGGCCACGACGATCACGGTGGCGCCGCGGGCGGCCGCCTCGGCGGCCAGCGCGAGGCCCATCTTCCCCGACGAGCGGTTTCCGATGAACCGCACGCTGTCGATCGGCTCGCGGGTGCCGCCGGCGGTCACGAGCACGCGCACGCCGGCCAGGCTTGGGCGGGTGGGCGTTGAACGGAACATCAGCGACTCGCAGGCGGCGAGCAGCTCCGCCGGTTCGGCCAGCCGGCCGATCCCGCGCTCGCCGTGCGAGGCGAGCTCGCCCTCCCGCGGTCCGACCACGGTGACGCCACGGGCGCCCAGCAGCTCGAGGTTGGCTTGGGTGGCCGGATGGCGGTACATGAAGTCGTTCATCGCCGGGGCGACGGCGACCGGACACGCGGCGGCGAGCGCCGCTGTGGTGAGCAGGTTATCGGCGTGTCCGTGCGCGAGCTTGGCCAACGTGTTGGCGCTGGCGGGGGCGATCAGGTAGGCGTCGGCGCGCTGGACGAGCGTCAGGTGGCTGATCGGCGCCCGGTCGGGCAGGGCCTCCCCCGGGTACGCGCCGCGCGCCGGATCGGGCTCGAACTCGCTGATCAGCACCGGCGCTCCGGTGATCGACTCGAACGATGCCCGCCCCACGAAGCGCCGGCTGGTCGGGGTCTGAATCACCCTCACGGCGTGGCCCGCCAGGGTCGCCAGGCGCGCCGTCTCGAGCGCCTTGTAGGCCGCGATCCCGCCGCTCACACCGAGGAGCAACCGGGCCACGGCCGGCCTACGATCCGCTCCCGCGTTGCCGTGAGCAGACCACGATCGGGTTTATCGGTAGTGGTACTTGAGCTTGCCCTGAGCGACCTCTTCGAGCGCGATCGTCAGGTAGTTCTTGGAGCGGGTCTCGACCATCGGCGGCGGGAACTCATCGAATGTGCCCTCACCGAGGTTGTGGTAGTACGAGTTGATCTGTCGCGCGCGCTTGGCTGCCACAATCACGCTCGCGTAGTCGGAATCCACGTTCTCAAGCAGCTTGTCAATGCGGGGTGAGATCAAGTGTTAGCTTCCTTTGTAATTGGGATTCCACAGGTTAGCGGGCGCTTGAGGTCGCGGAGCCCGGGTTGGCTGTCGGTTGCCGCCACTTTGGCCGTCGCCATCGCGTATCTACTCGGCGCTGCGTCCGCGCAAGCGCGACTGGCCCAACTCGACCCCAGCTTCGGTCACGGCGGGATCGTGCAGACCGGAATGGGCGTCGTGCCGATCCGGGTCGCGGTCTTGCCCGATCGATCGATCCTCGCCTTGACCGAGGTGTCCGCCGGCGGCCACGAGGCGATCGGGCTCGCCCGCTACCTGCCCGACGGTTCGCTCGACCACACCTTTGGCAAGCGGGGAATCGTCACCACGCGGGTCTCCGACGGGGTCAGCCCCGACTCGATGACGGTCGCCCCCGACGGCAAGATCCTGGTCGTCGGGACCGCGTTCACGGGCCCGAACGGGTCGGTCGACACGGTGGCACTGGTCCGCTACCGCTCGGGCGGCTCGCTCGATCCGACCTTCGGCTCGAACGGGATCGTGGTCCAGTCGTCCCCCTCGATCGGTCGCGAGGGCACCAGCGTGCTCGTGCAACCAGACGGCAAGATCCTCGTCGGAGGGTGGAACCAGGGCTTCATGGTGGCCCGCTACACGGCCAACGGCACGGGCCTCGATCCGACCTTCGACGGAACCGGCGTGGCCGGGGTTCCGGGCGATACCGGCGGGTGCGGCACGTCGAGCCCGGATGGCACCGACAGCCTGACCCTCGGCCCCGGCGGTTTGATCATCGCGAGTGGTGACTGCGGGGAGCTCGGCAGCACCGGTGCTGCCGTGCTCGCCTTTGAGGGCGGCAACTCGGCCATGAGCGGCCAACTCGATGCCACCTTCGGCGTTGAGGGTGGCGTGGCCGCGCCGTTCACGGTCCCGAACTTCGATATCGGCCTGGCGCGCCGGCCCGACGGCAGCCTGGTGCAAATCGTCGTGGTCGGATACGAGAACAAAGGGGCCCGCATCGGGCTGGCCGCCTACGACGCCGACGGCCTGTTCGACGACGCCTTCGGCTCCGGTGGACGGATGACCTTCGGCCTGGGAACCAAGAACGCCGACCCCGCGGGCCTGGCTCTCCTGCCCGACGGAAACATCCTGGTAGCGGCGAACGACGACGCCAACGACGGCGCTTTCTGGCTGGATCGGCGTACCGCCACTGGCGCGGCTGACGCGACCTTCGCCCCCGGGGGCCGGTTCGTGGTCCACGTCGGCAAGTCGGGCCAGACGGGGTTCGGCGAGATGTCCGGCGCGGCCGCGCTGGCGGTCCAGCCGGACGGGCGTGTGATCGAGGCGGGAAGCGTGATCAAGAACGGGCGGTTCTCAGGGGTGCTGGTGCGGTTCGGGCGCCCGCCGCAACTATCGGTCCTCGAGGCCTCGGGCCGGAGGCTCGCTTACTTCGACACCCAAGCCGCGGTCACGACCCTCAGGGTGATCGCCGTGAACAACCATGGGCGCAGCACGCTGGGCTCGGTGACCCACCACGACCACCGTGGACGTAACCAGCTCGAGCTTCCCGCCCATCTGAACGGTCTCGAGCTGGGCAAAGGCAGATACCTGGTGAAGGCGACCCCGGTCGCCGACGGCCTGACCGGCGCGACCGCGAGCGTTCGCTTCACGCTGGGCGGCTGAGCGCCTCGCGGACGATTGCTTCCAGCTCGTCGGTGGCCTCTTCGAGCCGATCGTTGACGACCACGTGGGCGAACTCGGACTGGGCCTCGAGCTCGCGCTGGGCCGTGCGCAGCCGCTCGTCGACCTGCTCCGGGCTGTCGGTCCCCCGGCCGACCAGGCGCGCGCGCAACGCCTCCAGCGAGGGCGGCGCGATGAACACCGCGACCGCGTCGGGCATCGCGGCCCGGACCTGACGAGCCCCCTGGACCTCGATCTCCAGTACGACGGGGACGCCTTGCGCCAGACGCCGCTCGAGCCCCGCGCGCAGGGTGCCGTAGCGGTTGCCGGAGTAGCTCGCGTGCTCGATGAAGTCGCCCTGCCGGATGTGCTGGTCGAAGCGCTCCTGCGAGAGGAAGTGGTAGTCGGCGCCGTCCTCCTCGCCCGGCCGTGGCGCGCGCGTCGTCGCCGATACCGACAGCTCGAGCTCGGGGACGCGCTCCAGGAGGCCGCGGATCAACGTTCCCTTGCCGACCCCAGACGGGCCGGTGATCACGATGACCGCGGCCACCGGGGCCGCCTACCGGCGGCGCATCATTACGACCAGCTCGTCCCGCTGGCGCTGGGAGAGCCCGCCGATCGTCTTGCTCGGGGAGATCCGGCACTGCCCGAGGATCTTGTTCACCTTAACCCGCCCGTACTTAGGGACCGCCAGCAGCAAGTCAAACACCTTGGCGGTCTCTAAATAATCGGGCGGACGCAGCAGCAGCTCGTCGATCGGCTGGCGTCCCGCCTTCAGGTCACGCTTCAGCTGCGCGCGGCGGCTGCGAATGTCGTTCGCCCGCTGGAGCGCCTCCATCCGTTGCACTAGTGACCTTTCCGGAGCAGCAATAGGCTTGGATAACGACTCGGACACCGGCGACATGGGCGGCGACTATACATCTTGGGGCGGGGCGATCAAGACAAATTTTCCCAATTAATGTCGACCTCAACTTGAGGTCTAGTGGCATCGAGCTTGGTTGCGGGAATAGATCGCATTTTGCAGGGTCTTTTATGTGCTGTTAGAAACTTGTTTTCGCTGCGCTGACAGTAAATCTTCGACGCGTCCTGGTAGGTGTAACTAAGTCCCGCTGTTTGCGAGAAGTTCAGTCAAATCGGCTGCGATCCGACTGCCACAAGCGGGGTCGCGGAAGCTCTGAGTGCCCACCGCGACCAGCGACGCGCCGGCGCGGACGAGGTCGAGCGCGTCAGCGGCGCGCTGAACACCGCCCATGCCGACGATTGGGATCGAGACCGCGCCGGCCACCGCGTACACCTGCGCCAGCGCCACCGCCCGCACCGCCGGGCCCGAGATCCCTCCGGTCCTGGCGCCGAGCCAGGGATGGCCGGTGGCGGGATCGAGCGCCATGCCGCGGACCGTATTGATCAACGATACGGCGTCGGCGCCCGCCTGCTCAGCCGCCCGCGCCACCGCCGGGACGTCGGTCGCGTTGGGAGTCAGCTTCACGATCAGCGGCTTGCCGGTGAGCGGCCGGACGCGTTCGAGCAGCGCGGCGAGCTCGAACGGGTCCGAGCCCACCTCGAGGCCGGTTTCGACGTTCGGGCAGGAGACGTTGAGCTCGAGCGCCGCCACCTCATCGCGCTCCCCGAAGGCGACGACCAGGCGCGAAAACTCGTCGCGGGTGAACCCCATCACGTTCACGATCAGCGGTGCCGGCAGCCGTGCGAGCTCCGGGAGATCGTGGGCCAGGTAGCCCTCGAGGCCCTTGTTGGGGAGACCGATCGAGTTGATCATGCCGCTCGGAAGTTCCCACAACCGCGGCGGCGGATTGCCCTGACGCGGCTGCACGGTGACGGTCTTGGAGACGAAGGCGGCGAACGGGAAACGGTCGAGCAGCTCGTCGCCGAAGGCGCGGCGGGCGGCGATGGCGTCGAACGTTCCCGACGCGTTGATGATCGGGTGGGCGAGCTCGAGCCCGCAAAAGACCGTGGTCAATGGCACGCTCCGGCGAGGGCGGCGGTGTCGAGGACGGCGGCGTCGAGCACGGGGCCATCGAGGCACAAGCGCACATAACCGTCGCGCGTCGGCACCACGCAGCCGAAGCAGGCGCCGAAGCCGCAGGCCATCCCGGACTCGAGTGCCAGCTGAGCGGGGACCTCGTGCGCGTCGCAGATCCCCCGCACCGCCTCGAGCATCGGCGGAGGTCCACAGGCATACACCTCGACTCGATCGTCAGCGTCGAGTTCCGGCTCGAGCAGCTCGGTGACCAGGCCATGATGACCGGCGGAACCGTCGTCGGTGGCGATGGTGGCGGCGCCGAGCAGGCCGGCGCCGGACGCGTGATCGGCGCCGCGGAAGCCGAGCAGGACTTGCGTCGCGGGGCCGAGCTCGTCCTGCAGTATGGCCAGCGGGGCGATCCCCACACCGCCACCCGCCAACAATGGGCGCCGCCCCTCGCGGGGCGGACCGAAGCCGTTGCCGAGCGGTCCCACCAGCAGCAGTCGATCGCGAGCGACGAGCTCGGTGAGGCGCTTGGTGCCCGGGCCGACGTCTTCAACCAGGAACTGGAGCTCGTCGGTGCCGGCCGGCGCCCGCAGCACGCTGAACGCGCGGGGGAGGAACGGTCGCTCACCCTCTCCCCCGCCCCACCGCGTCGCCGCCGCGAGCATGTAGAACTGCCCGGCGCGGGGCCGGGGTCCGGCGGGGTCGGCGCAGCGGAGCACGGTGTAGGCGCCGTGCCGCTCGCGCGCGAGGATCGTGGCGGCGCGGCGGCCGAACGGCGCGGTGGGACGATCGGCGGTCACGTCGAGATCCGCGTCTTGCCGTGGATCTCCTGGAGCGAGAGCACCTCGGGTTCGCCGCGGCGGGCGGCCGAGATCGCGAGCGCGGCGGCGATCGCGCCGGCCATGGTCGTGACGCAGGGAATTCCGCGCGCGACCGCGGCGGTGCGGATCTCGTACCCGTCGGCGCGGGCTCCGGTGCCGACCGGAGTGTTGATCACGAGGTCGACCTCGCCGCGCTCGATCCAGTCGACCACGTGCGGCGAGCCCTCCCCGATCTTGTTGATCGCCTCGGCCGCGATCCCCATTCGGCGGATCGCCTGCGCGGTCCCCCGGGTGGCGATGATGCGAAAGCCGAGGTCCTGCAGCACGGTGGCCACGCCGGTGGCGGCGGGCTTGTCGCCGTCGGCGACGGTGATGAACACGGTGCCCGAGCTCGGCAGGTGGGCTCCGGCCGCCGCCTGGGCCTTGGCGAAGGCGGTCGGGAAGTCGCGGGCGATCCCCATCACCTCGCCGGTCGAGCGCATCTCGGGGCCGAGCAGCGAGTCGGCCCCGGTGAACCGGTCGAACGGGAGCACCGCCTCCTTGACGCACACGTGGCCGTTGCCGGTCTCGGGCGGCAACGCGAGCTCGGCCAGGCGCTCGCCGAGGACGATCCGACAGGCCAGCTTGGCCAGCGGCAGGCCGATCGCCTTGGAGACGAACGGCACCGTCCGCGAGGCTCGGGGATTGGCCTCGATCACGTACAGCCCGTCGTCGCCGTGGATCGCGTACTGGACGTTGAGCAGGCCGACGACGCCGAGCGCGCGGGCGATCCCTTCGGTGTGGGCGCGGATCTGGCCGAGGATCTCGTGCCCCAGCGTATGCGGCGGGAGCACGCAGGCGGAGTCGCCGGAGTGAATCCCGGCCTCCTCCACGTGCTGCATGATCCCGGCGATCCACACGTCCTCGCCGTCGCACAGCGCGTCGACGTCGACCTCGATCGAGTCCTCGAGGAAGCGGTCGAGATAGATCGTGGCGCCGGGGTCGGGGCGGACTCGCTCGAGGTAATCGCGCAGGCCGTCGACGCTGTAGACGATCTCCATCGCCCGTCCGCCGAGGACGTAGCTGGGGCGGACGAGCAGCGGAAAACCGACGTTGGGCGCTTGGGCGAGCGCGCGCTCGGGCGAGTCGGCGGTGGCGTAGGGCGGCGCCTTGTAGCCGAGCCGATCGAGCAGCGGGCCGAAGCGGGAGCGATCCTCGGCGAGGTCGATCGCCTCGATGCTCGTGCCGAGGATTGTGATCCCCGCGGCGTCCAGGCCGGCGGCGAGCTTCAGCGGGGTCTGGCCCCCGAACTGGACGACCACGCCTTCGGGCTTCTCGATCTCGCATACGCCGAGTACGTCCTCGAGCGTGAGCGGCTCGAAGTACAGACGGTTGGAGGTGTCGTAATCGGTCGACACCGTCTCGGGGTTGCAGTTGATCATGACCGCGTCGCGGCCGGTCTCGCGGATCGTCTGCGCGGCGTGGACGCAGCAGTAGTCGAACTCGATTCCCTGGCCGATCCGGTTCGGTCCCGAGCCGAGGATCACCACGCTGGCCCGTCCACCGCGGTCGACCTCGTGATCGGCGCCGCTCGGGCCGGGGCGCTCCCAGCCCGAGTAGTAGTAGGGCGTCTGCGCGGCGAATTCGGCCGCGCAGGTGTCGACCGACTTGAACGTCCGCACGCCGGCGAACGGGGCCTCGGGGTCCTCGACGAGCTCGGCCAGCTCGCCGATGAACCAAGGGTCGATCGAGGTACGGTCGTGGAGCTCGTCGATCGAGATCCCCCGCCGGAGCGCCTCGAGCAGGTGGTCGAAGCGCTCGGCTCCGGGGGCGGCGAGCGCGCGCAGGAGCGCTTGCCTGGTTTCCGGCGGGCGGTAGGTGAGATCGAGCTCGCGCGAGCGCAGGGCCTTGGCGAACGCCTGCTTGAACGTGCGCCCGATCGCCATCGCCTCGCCCACCGACTTCATGTGGGTGGTGAGGTCGGCCTCGGCGCCGGGGAACTTCTCGAACGCGAACCGCGGCCACTTGACCACGCAGTAGTCGATCGCCGGCTCGAAGCTGGCCGGGGTCGCGCGCGTGATGTCGTTGGGGATCTCCTGGAGCGTGTAGCCGACGGCCAGCCGGGCGGCGATCTTGGCGATTGGGAACCCGGTCGCCTTGCTGGCCAGCGCGCTCGAGCGTGACACGCGCGGGTTCATCTCGATCACCACGATCTCGCCGTCGGCGGGGTTGACCGCGAACTGGACGTTCGAGCCTCCGGTCTCGACCCCGACGGCGCGAATGGCGGCGATCGCCTGGTCGCGCAGGCGCTGGTACTGCTTGTCGGTGAGCGTCTGTTGGGGGGCCACGCAGACGCTGTCGCCGGTGTGCACGCCCATTGGATCGAGGTTCTCGATCGAGCACACGATCACCACGTTGTCGGCGCGGTCGCGCATCACCTCGAGCTCGAACTCGCCCCACCCGAGCACCGACTTCTCGAGCAGGACCTGACCGATCGGCGAGGCCTCCAGGCCACGCTGGACCACCCGGGCGAGGTCTTGCTCGCTCCACGCGACGCCGCCGCCGCGGCCGCCCAGGGTGAAGGCGGGGCGGACGATCAAGGGCAGCGCGATCTCGGTGGCCGCTTGATGGGCCTCCTGGAGCGTGTGGGCGATCGCGCTGCGCGGGACGCGCAGCCCGGCTTGCGTCATCGTGGCGCGGAAGCGCTCGCGGTCCTCGGCGCGATCGATCGCCTCGTAGTCGGCGCCGATCAGCTCCACCCCATGCCGGGCCAGGGTCCCGTTCTCGTGCAGTGCCTTGGCCAGGTTCAGCGCGGTCTGGCCGCCGAGCGTGGCCAGCAGCGCGTCGGGCTGCTCGCGCTCGATCACCTGTGCCACCGGTCCGGGCAGCAGCGGCTCGATGTAGGTCGTGGTGGCGACCTCCGGGTCGGTCATGATCGTGGCCGGATTGGAGTTGACCAGCACGACCTCGTACCCCTCGTCCATCAGCACCCGGCACGCCTGGGTGCCCGAGTAGTCGAACTCGGCCGCCTGACCGATGACGATCGGTCCCGAGCCGATCAGGAGGATCTTGTGGAGGTCGTCCCTACGTGGCATTGGTTGTGGGGTGGCTGAAAACAGGGGCGAGCTTGCGAGCCCCCAATAAATCGTTGATGAAGCGGTCGAACAGGTAGAGGGCGTCGTTGGGACCGGGGCCGGCCTCGGGGTGGTACTGGACGGTGGCGCCGGGTACGTCCTTGAGCGTGAGGCCCTCGACCGTGCGGTCGTAGAGGTTGATGTGGCTGAGCTCGGCGGCGCCGAAGTCGGTCTCCCAGCGGACCGCCGCGTCGGTGTCGATCGTCCTGGTTCCGTCGGGGCCGAGGACGGCGAAGCCGTGGTTCTGGCTGGTGATCTCGATCCGGCCGGTGGTCAGGTCCTTGACCGGATGGTTGACTCCGTGATGACCGAACGGCAGCTTGTAGGTCTCGAGGCCGACCGCGCGACATAGCAGCTGATGGCCGAGGCAGATCCCGTAAACCGGCAGGCGGCCGACGAGCTGACGGACGGTGTCGACGATGTAGCCGAGCGCGGCGGGATCCCCGGGGCCATTGGCCAGAAAGATGGCGTCGGGCTGGTTGGCCAGCAGGTCGCCGGCCTGGGCGGTGCACGGGTGCAGCTCGACGGTGGCGCCGCGCTGGTGGAGGTTCCGGACGATCGAGCGCTTGACCCCGGTGTCGATCATCGCGATCCGGGGGCCGGAGTTCTCGAGGATGATCGGTTCCGAGGGGGTCACGGCCTGCGCCAGGTCGCGTCCGGTCATCGCCGGTTCGGCCGCGATCAGTTGCCGGGCCTCGTGGGTGGGTATGTCGGCTGGAAACAAGCCGCCAACCATCGCGCCGGCATCGCGGATGTGGCGCACAAGCGCGCGCGTATCGAGCTCGGTGATGGCGGGGATCCCGTTCTCGGTCAGCCAGCTCAGCCAGCCCATGTCCGCGGTAGCGGCGTCGTCGCGGTCGGTGGCGGCGCGCATGATCGCCGCCCGGGCGTGGGGACGGTCGGACTCCATCGCCGCCTCGGAAACGCCGTAGTTGCCGATCTGGGGGTAGGTGAAGGTGATCAGCTGGCCGGCGTAGCTCGGGTCGGTCATCGCTTCCTGATAGCCAGACATCGAGGTGGTGAACACGATCTCGCCCACCGCGTGGCCGCCGGCGGCGCAGGCGCGGCCGTCGAAACGGGTCCCGTCCTCGAGCAGGACATAGGCGGTGGCGGTGGCCATCGTCATCGGTTGACGGCGGGGGTGGGAATCGCCGCTCGGAACGCGACGCCACCGGCGGCGATCGTCAGCCGCACGCGGCCGAGCAGCGTGCGGCCGTGGAAGCAGCAGTTCTCCGAGCGGCTCGCGTAACCGTCGGCGCCGACCTCCCAGCGGGCATCGAGGTCGACCAAGCACAGATTGGCCGGCAGGCCGGGCTTGATCTGTGGCGTGGCCAGGCCGTAGAGCGCTCCGCCGGCGGTCATCCGCTCGATCACCGTGGCCAGGTCGAGCTCGCCGGCCAGCACCAGCTCGGTGTAGAGCGCGGCGAACGCGGTCTCGAGACCGGTGGTGCCCATCGGGGCCTGCTCGAACGGAACCTCCTTTTCATGACGGGCGTGGGGCGCGTGGTCGGTGGCGATGCAGTCGATCACGCCCCGCCGAAGGGCGTCGACGAGCGCCTGGCGGTCGGCCTCGGCGCGCAGCGGCGGGTTCATCTTGAAGCGGCTGTCGAGCGTCAGAACCATCTCGTCGGTCAGCGTGAGGTGGTGGGGACAGACCTCGGCGCTGACCCGCGCTCCGTTGTCCTTGGCCTGCTCGAGCGCGCGGACCGACTCGATCGCCGACAGGTGCTGGAAATGCACGCGGGCGTCCTCGTATCGGGCCAGCGCGCCGTCGCGCGCGATCATCGTCGACTCGGAGACCGAGGGGATCCCGCTCAGACCGAGCCGGGTGGAGATCGCGGCCTCGTGCATCACGCCGTCGCGGGACAGCTCGGGGTCCTCCTCGTGGAGGGCGATCACGCCCTTGGTCAGCCGCTGATACTGGAGCGCCTTGCGCAGCAGTCCGGCCGAGACCACCGGCTTGCCGTCGTCGGTGAAGCCCAGCGCGCCGGCGTCGCGCAGCTCGGCCATCTCGGTCAGCTCCTGGCCCTCCAGGCGCTTGGAGATCGAGGCGAGGAAGCCGGTGGGCACGTTGGCCTGGCGGCCGGCGAGATCGGTGAGGGCCCGCAGGACCGCCGCGTCATCGACCACCGGATCGGTGTTGGGCATCGCGATCACCGCACAGAAGCCGCCGGCGGCCGCCGCCGCGGTGCCGGTCTCGATGTCTTCCTTGTATTCCTGGCCCGGGGTGCGCAGATGAACGTGCGGGTCCACGAAAGCGGGAAAGGCGTGGTGGCCAGTGGCGTCGATCGTCTCGATGTCGGGTTGCGGCGCGAGCGACCCAGGCGCGGCGAGTTCGGCGATCCGGCCGTCCCTGATGAGGACGTCGTGCGGGCCGTCGAGGTCGGCGCGGGGATCGAGGACGTGGGCGCCCGTGATCAGGACCTCGGCGGGTGGGGTTGGGGCTTGGTAGAGGCTCATCGCGCTACACCGCCGCCTGGAGGATCGGGGCGCTGACCAGCAGTTCGTAGAGAACCGCCATCCGGACGGCCACGCCGGCCTTGACCTGCTCGCCGATCAACGCGACCTCGGAGTCGATCGCGTCGCCCGACAGCTCGACGCCGCGGTTGACCGGGCCGGGGTGCATCAGGAGCTGGCCCGGCCGCAGCCGCGAGAGGCTGATCTGGTAACGGTTGGCGTACTCGCGCAGGCTCGGCACGTAGGAGTCCTGCATCCGCTCGTGCTGCATCCGCAGGACGTAGACCACATCGGCCTCGCCCAGCCGGTCGAGCGTCGGCGTGGCCTCGCAGCCGAGCGCCTCGATCCCGCGCGGGATCAGCGTCGGCGGGCCGCAGACCGTGACCTTGGCGCCCATGCGATTGAAGGCCAGGATGTCCGAGCGGGCCACCCGCGAGTGGAGCACGTCGCCCACGATCCAGATGCCCAGCCCGTCGAGGGCGCCGAGCCGGCGGCGCAGCGTGTACACGTCGAGCAGCGCCTGGGTCGGGTGCTCGTGCTTGCCGTCGCCGGCGTTGATCACCGCCGCCTCGGTCCAGCCCGCGACCAGCTGGGCGGCGCCGGCCTGGGGCGAGCGGATGACCAGGGCGGCCGGGTCGTAGGCCGAGAGCGTCTGCACGGTGTCCTTGAGCGACTCGCCCTTGTCGACCGCCGAGCCCTGCGCCCGGACCGACACCACGTCGGCGGACAGACGCTTGGCCGCGAGCTCGAAGCTCGAGCTCGTGCGGGTCGAGGCTTCGTAGAAGAGGTTGACTACCGTGCGGCCGCGCAGCGCCGGCACCTTCTTGATCTCGCGCCCCGAGACCTCGGCGAACGACTCCGCCCGGTCCAGGATCCGTTCGATGCCGGCGCGATCGAGGTCCTCGATCGAGATCAGGTGGCGGAGCGGGTGGGCGCGGTGGTTGTGGCGGTGGCGCGGTGGCGCGGTTATATGCGTGCGGGAGTTGGATGACATCGTGTCGTCGGGGCGGTCTGGTGGGGCTGCTGACCCGCCGTTCTCCCACGTGTGCGTGGTCATGCGTGATGGCTCCGGGGTTTGGGGTTTCTCTCTGTGCTCTCTGCTGGGATCGTCATGCCGCGCGGCTCTTGCGTTCGGGGGCTGGGCGGATGACGACCTGATCGATCCCGTCGACCTCCTCCACCCTGACGTACACGCGCTCGTCCTGGGAGGTGGGGATGTTCTTGCCGACGTAGTCGGGGCGGATCGGCAGCTCGCGATGGCCGCGGTCGATCAGGGTGGCAAGCTGAATCTTGGCCGGCCGCCCGTAGTCAAAGATCTCGTCGATCGCGGCGCGGACCGTGCGGCCGGTGTAGAGCACATCGTCGACGATCACGATCGTCCGGTCGTCGATCGAAAACTCCAGCGTGGTGGCGTGCACGACTGGGTGTGACGGCCGGATCCGCAGGTCATCCCGGTAGAACGCGATGTCCACATATCCGAGCGGCACCTCGCTGGCGAGCAACTCGCTGGTCAAGGCGTGCAGCCGGTCCGCCAGAATCGCCCCCCGGCGATGGATGCCCACGACAGCGATCGCCCCATCGGGGTTCTTCTCAATGATCTCGTGTGCGATCCGCACCAGCGTGCGGCGCATGTCGTCGTGGTCGAGGACGACCGTTGCGGCTTCCAACGTGCTCCTTCCTGGCCTCACGGGACCTGGTTAAAGGGGCCGACTGGTCGAGCGTAGCAGTGGGGTCGGCGGATCCCCGATGGCGGTGGCGCGCCCGGACTCGCGTCAATCCCACTCGGCCCGGTTGCGGTACAGGACGTGGGGCAGGCCGGCGTGCACGATCTCGCCGTCGTAGCGGAAGCCAGTCTTCTCCATCACCCGGCGCGAGGCGAGGTTGTCGGGCAGCGTGAAGGCGACGATCTCGGGCAGCTGGAGCTCGCCCAGACCGGCCTCGACGGCCGCTGCCGCCAGCTCCGTCCCCAGACCCTCGCCCCAGCGCTCGGGGAGAATCGCCCACGCCGCCTCGACCGCGGCCAGGTACGAGACGTACGTGTGCTGCAGGCCGCCGCGCCCGACCACCTCTCCGGTGGCGCGATCGCGTGCCAGCCACAGCCCGAATCCGTACCGCTCCCAGTGCTCGACCTTCGAGGCCAGGCCGGCCAGCACGTCCACCTCGGTCGGCGGTCCCTGACCCGGCCACAGCGTGCGCGCGACGCGCGGGTCGAGCAGGAGCTTGAACAACTCCTCGCCGTGGTCGTCGCGCAGCCGCTCGAGCACCAGCCGGGACGTCTGCACCCGTTCGATCGTCGGCGTGGTCATCGGCGGGGATTCGCGACGGGTTCCGAGCCGCGCCGGAGCAACGGCCGCCCGTCGGCATCGACCTCGTTCGCCCCCGCCGGCTCATCCTCGACGACTCGCCCGTCCACCTGCGAAACCTCCTGCGAAACCTCCGACCCCTCGGACGGAGCACGATCCTCCCACCGCACGAGTTCCGGCCGGCCGCGCTCTGTGAACGGCACCTCGATGGTGTCGAAGTCCCGCGCCAGGACGGTCGGTGGAAAGATCGCCCGCGCCTCGCCGCGTAGGAGGCTGACGGGGTAGCGGGTCGAGAAGTGGGTCAGGGCGAGCAGCGACACGGCCGCCTCGCGGGCGAGGGTGGCGGCCTGACCGGCGGTCGAGTGGCCGGTCTCGGCGGCGCGGTCGCGCTCCTCCTCGGCGAACGTCGCTTCGTGGACGAGGACATCGGCCCGATCGGCCGCGACGCGCAGCGCGTCGCACGGCGCGGTGTCGCCCGAGATCACGATCTTGCGCCCCGCGCGGGCGGGTCCCATGACCTGCTCGGGGGTGACGCCGTTGATCGTCTCGCCGCGCTGGACCCGGCCGAACTCGGGCCCCGGCGTGAGCCCAAGTCGGACGGCGGCCTCGGGATCGAACACCCCCGGCCGGTCGTCCTCGAAGACGGCGTAGCCGAGTGCCGGCACCCGGTGGGCCACCGGGACCGGCGCAATCCGGTAGCCGTCGTGCTCGATCACGTCCCCGGTGGCGAGCTCGTGCAGCTCGAGGTCGTAGCGGACGCGCCCCGCCACTCGGAGCGCGAGCCCGAGCAGATCGCGCAGGCCCGGCGGGCCATAGATCGCCAATGGCCGTTCGCGCCCCCGCAGGTCGAACGTCTTCAGCATCCCGGGTAGCCCCAGCCAGTGGTCGGCGTGGAAGTGGGTCAGAAAGACACCGTCGAGCTCGACCAGACCGACCGACCCGACCAGCTGGCGCTGGGTCCCCTCACCGCAGTCGAACAGGATCCGGTCGCCGCCGCGGCGGAGCAGCACGGCGGGAAGACCCCGCCGCGCGGTCGGGATCGACCCGCCGGTGCCGGCAAAGAAGATGGAGAGGTCCATCGAACCCGAGTCTGTCAGTCGAGGGCAAGCAGACTGAACTCGAGCTTCCCCGACTCGACGGACGCCACTCCCATCGTGTGCCGCGGCGCCCGGCGTCGCTCCGTCGGGCTGCCCGGATTGAAGATCTGGAACCCGTCCGGATCCGTCTCGTGCAGCGGCAGGTGTGAGTGCCCGAACACGACCGCGTCGGCGCCGGGAAAGCGCCGCCGAAGACGGCCGAGCCGGCCCTGGGCGGGCCCCGCGTCGTGGACGATCGCGATTCGCTGTCCGTGGAACTCGACCACGGCGGTCTCCGGTAGCGCGTGCACGACGTTCCACTCGTCGACGTTCCCGTGCACGGCCACCGTCTCGCCATAGCCCCGCAGCTCGCTCAGCACGGTCAACGTGCTCAGATCGCCGGCATGGATGATCAGTTCGGCGGCGCGCAGCTGGGCGACGCACGCGTCCGGCAGCCGCCGGGGGCCGCGAGGCATGTGGGTGTCCGAGATGATCGCGATCCGCGCCCGCCCCGGCGGTCCGCTTCGGCCGGTCATGTGCTGGCCGCCGTACGTCTCCCCACGCGCGTGATCGTATCCGGGTGGGCCACACCTCGCCCCTACCTGCCAGTAAGCTCATACGCGACTGATCCCAGGGCGCCCGTAGCTCAGGGGATAGAGCGCTCGCCTCCGGAGCGAGAGGTCGCAGGTTCAAATCCTGCCGGGCGCGCTCCGTAAAGGCCCCGCTATCGGCGGGGTTTTTCTCGCGGTCAGCGCGCCCCCGCGACCGCCGAAAAGTTCACCGGAACCACGTTGCTGCCCGGTGCTGCCCAATCGACGCCGCCGACGAGCTCGCGCAGCGCTTGCTTCGATGCCTGATCTCGGCGCATCCCGTGGGCGTAGACCCTCAACGTGAAGCTGGGCGACGAGTGGCCGATCTGGGCCATCACGCTCGACGGATCCACGCCGAGCGCCACCAGCAAGCTCGCATACGAGTGCCTGAGCTTGTGTGGGGTCAACGCCGGCAAGGGCACTTCGCCGGCCTCCTCGAGCCGCTGATTCGCCAGCCTGACTGCTGGTGCGAGGACCCTCCGGCGGACGTTGCTCGCCTGCTGACGGTTCCCCGTGCTGGTGCCGAACACCAGTTCGTTCGGGCCGGCACGCCGTGACCGCGACTTGAGCGTGATCAACTCGAGGCGCAGCACCGGCAAGAGGTCGATGATCCTGCCGGCGCCAGCCTCGGTCTTCGCCTCGCGCACGATGATCCGCTCGCCCGTCAGATCGACATCTCGCCAACGGAGGTCGAGCAGCTCGCCGATCCTCAAGCCGGCGAACAGGAGCGTCGACAGCAGCGCCTGTCGCGGTATGTGCCGGCCACCTCGACGAGCCTGCTGGTCGAGCTCGCCAGCCGCGTCCAGCAGCGCCCGAAGGTGCTCGGCTCGATCGAGCCACACGGGCGCAGGCTTCGACGCCTTCACCTTGCGATGGCGGCCCTTCGCGCTGTTCTTGTCGAGCAATCCGTACTCGCACGCAACCTCGCAAATCTGCGCGAGCCTCGTGATCGTCTTATTGATGCTCGTCGGCCCCAAGGTGGCCTGGCGGAGCTTGGCTGCCTTGTATCGGTCGACCTCGGCCGCCGTGATCTGCGACAGCCGATGGCCCGCGAAGAACGGCAAGAGATGGCTGGAGAGCTGCCAGCTGTAGTCCAGTCGCGTGTTTTCCTCGCATCCGGGCTCGTTGTCCGCGTACCAGCGGCTCGCGAACTCGTGAAACAGCGGGTCGCTGGGCAACACCGGCGCGGGCGCCGGCTCCCGGTCCGGTGGTCGCCAGATCTGCCTCTCGACGTCGGCTAGGACGTGCCTCAGCCTGTCTTCCGCCTTCGCTCGGCTCCAACCTTCGTCGACCGAGCCGAGCGTGACGAACTGCCGGCGCCCGTACGCCCGGAACCGCAACGCGAACACCGGTGATTTGCGGCGCGTGTCGACCACAACACCGCCCGTAGATCGACGGGCCATCACGCCGCCTCTCGCTCGTCGCGGAACGGCGGGCGCCTATGGAAGCCATCCGAGTACTCCGCGAAGGCCTCCTGTGCCGCGACGAGCGCCCGCCGAGCGACGCGTCCCGTCGACTCACACGGCTCCTCGAGCCGAGCGAGCCCGACCGCGAGGCCGTAGAACACCCCCCACTCGCGGAGGTCCAACTCGTACTCCGACAGGAACTCGTCCCCTGCGCAGACGGGCTGGCGGCCGGATTCGGTTAGCACGGCATCGCTCGGGTCCCGGACAAGCGCGAGCACCCTTTCGGCCAGTGTCATTTCGATCGCCATCGCTATGCCTCCTCGCTCTCATCCTGGTAGACCTGTTCCAACTCGGCAATCGGAGCGTCGGGCCCGCCGTTACGGAAGTACCGGTAGCGGGTGTGGGTCTTGTTGAACGTCTCGGGCTCGCGGCCGAGTTGCCCGTCGTGGAAGAGGCGCATGACCAGCGGCCGCGTTTCGTACTCGTCGACAATCCGGGCTCCGTCGTCGGAGCCGCCGAGTTCCGCATTGATCCGGACGGCAACTTCGCGAATCAACAGACGCTCGCCCCCGAGCACTTCGATCAGGAGCTCTTCGCGCCGGTCGGTCGAGACTCTGCGCCACTTGCGCTTCGTCTCGTCGTATTCGTCCTGGTGCTGCTTGCGCTTCGTCTGTTCGGCCGCGCGACGCTCGAGGTCCTCGCGCTTAGGACCGAGGTCCTTCGACACGTCGTGAATCAGCGAGAGCCGGTCAAGCATCTCGGCCCAACAGGGGTTGTCTTCCGAGGCGTGGTAATGCCCCACGTCGCCCAGCACCAACTCCCATCCCCAGGGCGTACCGCTCTCTCGGTGCCCGTCGGTCTTGAGTCTGACCATCAGGTCGTCCTCGATCGGCTCGCCGCAGAAATCGCACTGTGCGTGCAACGTCATGTGCTGCTCCTTTCGGTTGGGGCGCCGAGGGAATTCGCGTCTGGCGAGGAAGGCCTGCCGCCGGGTGAGGTAGCGTGCCTGGCGCGCTGAAGCTCATGCCTTCAGTGCCACGGGGTCCGGCCGTTAGCGCGGCGCGGGCCCCAACAATGTTTACGGGCGAAAGCATACGCTCAGCGCGGACGTTTGTGGGAGTTTCTGCGGACGTGGCGAGCGGTCGTACGCGCCGATGCGCCCGCGGCTGCGAGGGTCGCTTCCCGGCCGCCGCGGCGCCGCTGCCCGACGGCAGGGCTACTGCTGGCCGATCGGCAATCCCTGCCACCCGTGCGACGAATCCTCGCCCAACGGTTCGCGGAATAGAGTCCATTTTGCGCACGTGACGTCGCCCATATCGCCGAGGGACTGCGGAATTGTGGCTATTTCCCGCACTCCCTCTGAGGCATCGCCCGCCGTTAGGCGGCCTTTCGAGATCCGCGGTTTTCCGCACTCCATGGGGTCGGCCGCGGGGGCTCACGCTGCCACCGTGGCATCCCACGAGTCGGCGAGCAGCTGAACTGACCGGCGAATCGCGCTGACTCGCCATCATCCCCGCCGCAGTAGCGCGTGGTCGTCGCGGAACGCCTGGGCCCCGCGGTTGCGCTCAACGCTCAACGCTGCTTCTACATCGGCCAGCGACAGTCCCGGCATAAGCTGTTCAGCTGTAGGCATTTCCGCAAGGAAGGCCTTCGCCTGCTCGGATTGCAGGCCACCGGCCACGAGCTCGGTTTGGACCTCGAGCGAGCGGCGCTCGATCTCGACCTTCGCAGTCCGGGCAAGTGCCGCGATGTGGGTATCAGCGACCTTTCGCAGCTCGGCGCGTCGCGAAGGGATTGCGTTGTCTCCGCGGCTGGACCAGGCAACATGGACCTGTGGGCAGAACTCACGCGGTTGCCCTTCGGCGACGAGCTCCTCGACGATCCTCTTGTTCACCTCGGCCATTTGGGCCTCCATCCGACGCATACCCTCTCTCCACCGCTCGTCATAGGCGTCGTATTGCATCGCGAGCCGCGCCTCGAACTCGGCCTTGCGCTCCGCGGCCAAGCGATCGACATCGCCCTTCGCGAGCTTCTCTCGACGCCGTACCAGCTTCGCGAGCTCGTCTCTCTCGTGCTTGGTCATCGCAGTGCCGCTCATGTTTGCTGTGGTCCTTTCGGTGTTGTTGGTTTGGGTTCACGATGCAGAAATCGTGACTGTGTCGAGTGCAATTCCACAACTGACTCGTGCCGAGATCCCTGCTTTTTGCGGTTAGATGTCAGTTCATTTCCGCGGGTGTCACACTGCCGCTCGCTTTCGGCGCTCGCGCCGCGCCGGCGTCTTCCGATAGCCCGCCCGGGTCAGGTTGCGGTGCTCGGCGGCGCCGGAACCGGGACGCCGAGCCACGAGGCGACCACGTTCTGCGCTGCGGTCATCTGCATCGTGACCACGACCTCACGCCGCATCGGCCGACGGGGGACTCAGGATCTGCGCGATCTGATCGAGCTCACCCGCCAGCTCGGTGGCGCGTCTGCGGTTCGCTAGGACGCGAAGTTCGCCGGCGATTCGGCGCAGCTGCTCGGCGATCCGATCGTCGGTCTCGAACAGCACGCCCGGCTCAGGCTGCATCGTCGCCCTCCGGTGCCGGCAGACCGCGGATGGGCAGCAGCTCCCCGCCGGGTCGGGTAGCACGGCGTCGGCGCCGGCGCGGCTCCCGCGGCTGCGGCTCGGGTTCCAGGGGCTCGGACCGCTCGCGTCCAAGGCGAGCGGTCCAAGCGGAGCGCGCCGTGCTCGGGTCGAAGCGCAGGCGCGGCTTGCTGCCGTTGCCGGCCTCGATAGCGCCGAGCTCGGCCGCATGCTCGTACACGGTCGAACGGCTGACGCTGAGCAGGCGAGCGAGCGTTGCGGCGTCGACCAGCGCGGACGTGACGCCCTGGTCGCGCTCGTCGAGTAGCTCCACGACGCGGCGGGCGACGAGGTCGGCGAGCTCCGAGAACTGAGCCGGGGCCAGGGTGATCAAGCGTCGCTCTCCTCCGCCCGAAGCTTCGCTGCAGCCCGCTCAAACTCGGCGTCGACGTCGAGCTGCGACGAGCTGCATCCGGCGTCCAGTGCAGTAGCGAGCGGGGCGGCGGGGGTGCGCTCAGCTACTGCTGCACCCTTAAGGGATGCAGCAGGCGCAGCAGTAGCCTCCGCACCCCCCTGGGATGCACTAACTGCATCGACTGCATCGGGGCTCTGATGCAGTTCTGGGTCAGTGTCGTGGCGCAGCTGCCAGACGGTCGCCGTCGCCGCCCGCCCGATTGCCTTACCGTTCGCGCTCACGAACTGCTCGGGGTTCTTGTCGAGCAGTTCGCGGACGGTGTCGTCGTTGGCGCCGATGCCGCCCTTGTCCTTCGATCGCGCGATCTCTTTCAGCGTGCGCCACTTGCCATCGGACAGCAGCTCGACGATCTCCACCAGGTAGTTGCGATCGCCCTCGAGCACAAACCCCTCGCCGTCGGCCCAGGCGAGCTGCAGCGTCTTACCGTGCCGCTCGTTATCCCACCGGGCTTTCTGGACGAACACGATCGTGTGGCCATTGCCGGCAGCCTGAACGTGCAACAACGTGTCGCCCGCGCCTTCCCAGGCGCCAGAGACCGCGCCGCCTTTGTTCTCGTGGTGAACGAGCACGACAGTCAGCAGCCGGCCGGATCGCTTGCGGACGTCCGCGACGAGCGCCATGAACGCCCGGACCTCCTGCAGCGTCCCGGCATCGTCCATCCCGAGCCGCGTCAGCGGGCCCGCGATCAGCACGTCGATCTCGCACTCGGCACGAGCTCGGCGAGCTTGACGCGCCACTGCTCGTCAGCGAACGTGATCTGCGCCCACGGCTCCTCGAACACCATCACGCGCCCAGCGAGTGGCGAGCCCTGCCACGCCGCGAGCTTCCGTGCCAGCTTCTTGCGAAAGAACGGGCGCGGCCCCTCGGATTCGATGAGCAGCACGCGCCGCGGCTGGGGCACCGGTATTCCGAGCCAACCCGCGCCGGCGCCCAGGTGCACGGCCAGGTCGATCGTCAGCGTCGTCTTGCCGGCGCCGCCGTCGCCATAGACCATCACGTCGCCGTTCTCGGGGATCAGAATGCGATCGGGCTCGCCGATGATCGCGCCGGCGCCTTTCTCCTCGACCGCGGCGAACTCCTCGAGCGTGACGACCCGCACGCCCGCAGTGGGCGCGTACGGCGCCGCATAGTTCGGATCCTCGGCTAGCGGTCGTGACTCGAGCTCCTCAAGCACTTCGGAGCCCGCGGTCAGGTCAGGCTCGGCGATGTCCAGGTCGGCGCCCTCGGCGCCCTCGGAGATCAGGTAGCAGTGCCAGCAGACCTGGGTGCCGTCGTCCTCACGCGTCCATCGCTGGGCGAGCGGGTCGTTGCAGCGACAACGGGCAGCGTTGGACGCATGCTGCCCGTTGGGGCTCTCGCCGACCACAGGTGCATAGCCGTTGCTAGCGGCGTTCCCGTTCGCTGCGACCGCATGCTCTGGGGGCAGCGAGTCGGTCGCTCGAGCGTCCGCGCTCATGCGGCGATCCGCTCCCGCTCGACGGTCCGGCGGACCTCGGCGACCTCCGACCACGGCCAGCAACGCTCGCCGTGCGAGTCGCGGAGTACTCGGTCGCCGTGGCGGATCCGACGCCAACCGTCGCACCGGACCGAACAGATCCGAGATCTCGACGGAGCCCTCGAACGTCCTTCCGTCCTTCAGGCGAACGATCGCTCGAGGTCCGATCCTGGACGTAGCCCTCGCGCTCACGCTGCGGCCTGTTCCCGCTCGAGCTCGTCGAGCACGGCCTCGATACGCTCGCGGGCCGCAGAGCGCTCCGGGTCATAGCCGGCCTCGAGCAGCCCGAGCATCGACATCGAGCACCCCGAGGCGGTGGCGAGTTCCTGTCGCGTGAGTCCCGCACGCTCCCGGTCCTGACGGAGATCGCTCGCGGACCGCTTAGGTTTAGTCGCTGGCATGGCCGGCGAAGCTACGCCGTCTCATCACCCGCCGAAAGGGTTTCGCCCAACCTACGCGGCGCTAAGGGGGGTTTCGCCCAACCTTTTCAGCGCGGCGGCATAGCGCTTGACCTGGTCGCGTGATACGCGGAACCGATTCGCGATCCGCTGCTGCGACCAGCCGGCAGCCGTGAGTAGAAGTCGCTCGACCTCGGCGAGCTCCTCGGTCGACAGCCGCGATCCATCGGGCCGCTTCATGGGAGGACGCCCGACTGGCCCGTCCGCGAGCTCACGGCTGAGTCGACCAAAGACAGCAGGATCCCCAGCTGTCGTTGCGACCTCTCGCGCCGGAACACCAAGCCTGACGGCCTGTCCAAATTGGAAGCGAACCACGGTCAAGACCGACGAGCTCCTGACGTGCTGAGCGGGCCAGCCGAGCAACTTCACCGCCTTCGTCGTGGGAACCACTCGCTTTCGTCGCATGTCGTCGCACACGTCGGCATTGAACGCAAGAACCGCCTCGCGCATGTCGGGCGCGCGTTCCGCATACTCGTCGACCAGCTCCTGGGCGCGCTGTGTCCGAGGACGCGCAAAGAACGCGCGGCGCCCCACGGTCATGTTGGCCCGCCCCGCCGGCGACCGCTTCTGGCCCTTCGGCAGGACGCGACCAGCTCGCTTGCACTCAGGGCACGGGGGAGCCCAGCCGGTCTCCGCCTGATGCTCGCGGCCGGTCCGGACGCGGGTGAGCCGCCCGCAGGGGCTGCCGCTCTCGAGGACGCAGATGCAAGGAACCATGATCCGCGCGCCCGGGCCTTGAACCACTGGTCGCTGGAGTCCAAGTAGTGCTCGACGCTGCAGTAGACGAACACGTTCTGCTTGACGATCTCGCCATCCCGGATCTCGTACAGCGTGGACCACGGACGCTCGACCACCTCGCTGCACCTGGCCGCCCTGCACCCGATGATCACCTTGCCTCCGCCGCGGCCGATGGTGTTCCCCTGGGCGTCGCGTTTCGGCTCGCGGATGACCGCTCCCGTCGATGCCAGCAGCTCGACGAAGTCCTCTAATGGTTTCTCCGCGAACCACCATCGGCGGCCTTGCTTGAGCGCTCCCGGGATCTCGGCGCTAGTCGGGCGATGGTGGCGTCATCGAGCGGCTCGCGGGACTTACGCAGCCTTGCGAGTTTCTCGCCCGCTTGATGAGTGTTCAGCCAGTCACCTGGTGGGAGCGAGTGGCGTCCCTTATCTCGCATCGGTATCCGGTCGGTGGTGATGCCGCGCGCCGTCCACAGCGCCGCAGCTGCTCGATCTCGGCTCGTGAATAGCGGTTCTTCCCGAGCAATCGCCACGTGCGTACGCCACTCCGCCCGAGCCGGCAAGCACGGCCTTGTACTCCCTGGTCGTTGCGCGCAATGGAACACCGCGGTTGAGCAGCGCAATCGTCTGCGGCGAATCGATCGGATCTGCCCGTGGTGGCCATGATATCCATACCTGTCAGAGCCAGTCCTCAGCCTCCTCTAGTCTCAATCTGTAGCCGAGCGACAAACCGTACAACCATACGAAGTAAGCGGACAATATCGGCACTCCATCCCGAGCCCGGGCATTCGCCTCACAGATCGCCGCTTCATGCGCTGAGGTTGGAGTGCGGTCAGTTCAGCGAACTCGGCGGTAGAGAGCGTGTAGCCAGCCTCTATCGCGTCGGCTAGCGGAATGGGGTCATGTTCGGTCATCGCCGACGAGGTTGACATACGCCCCGGCTGGAACTAGGCTGTGCGGCGATAGAGCCCCGCGTCATCCTCCGTGAGCCTAGCGGAGCGACGCTCACATTCGAGCGCATCCGAGATGACCCAGCGCCGTTGGCAGGAGGTCCACGCTCGCGCTACGTAACCGGCACCCGCCAGAGCGACCCTATCAGCGCTGAAGACCTCCTCGAGCGTGTCCCGCGGTCGTCCTGCTATACAACGCGATTAGCCTATCCACCCTTCCAGCCAGCATCCCCGCGGTAGATCGGGCAGCGGGTGCGCCAGCGGCGGTCGATCGGCCAGCGCTACCTCACGTTTCGCGCCCGCGATCGCTCGCTGCGGAGCGAGCGTCTCAGCGGCGAGCCGCTCGTACAGCTCGCGCTCCTGCTCATAGCGGCACGCAACCGCTCTACGAACTCTGCATCGCGTCTGCGAGCTTCTATGTGCTCGTCTATCGTGGCGCGCCGCCTGTGTGAGGTTTGGTCATCGGCGCGCGCAACGAGCTCCAGCGTCGCCGCCTGCTCATCCTCGAGCCGCAAAGTCATCGTCTTAGCCATGGAGTCTTCCCTTCGCATGTGTGATGGATTGGATGCTACGGCTCGTTTCTAAAACCGTCAAGACATCTCTCAAACCCTTTACATGCTAGCTTGATACTAAGCAACCAATCGATTAGCCTTTAGGCATCATGCTACGGATCGAACTCGGCTACTTCCTCCTCATCGCCGAAATCCACACTGGCATCAATGCCCATCAGCTGGCCCGTTTGCCCCGCGTCACTCAGCTCGCGTCCGCGGCACTCGCCGCCCCATTCGCGGGCTTCTGCGACTTCGAAGCACACCCAACTCTCCATGAAAAGCCGCCGTCTACTGCTCACGGATCGTCACGTACCATCCCCTCCCCACGGGAATAAGCGCACGGGCTACTACGTCATGCGAGAGTTCATCGAACGCAACACGAGCGTTCACCTACCCACCAGGCGGCCTCGACGCAACCGCGAAAGCGGTCGAGGAGCTTGCGGCGGAAACGCTGAGCGAGACCGACTTCGTCTCCTGGGTCGGAAAGCGGCTATACGCCAGTCGTCGAATAACTGTCGTCGCCAGCTATCCCGCCGACACGCAGATCGCCTCATCAGCGTTCTGGCGGACATGCGCAGAGGCCCGGAGGTTCCAGACGGGATTCCCCATTTCGAGACTGCGGCGGTTGACTGGAGCATCGAAGAGGACGCGCGGATCCCGCCCCGACGCCAGACGCTGGCCGTCATCTACGAGGCCGAGACCCTCGATGAGTACGGCGCTAAGCGATTCGCGCTTGACGCATTCACGGAAGAGAGCCAGCGCGCAGGTCTCCCGAAACCGGAGACGGTAATCGCCCACGTCGCCTGAGGCCGTGCGGTCATTGGCTGGCTTGGGCGCCCAGCTCCTCCCGCATCCAAGCCCTTGCGACGCGCCACTCGGCATCTGTCAGCTGGCCGCCCGGTCGGATCTCGCGCAGCCGCCAGCCGGCCGCGAGATAGAGCTCGACCGCGAGGATCTCGTTCACGAGCCGGTGCGCCCGCTCGGTGAGCCCTCGCTTGAGATCAGCGAGCACGACGGGCATCGGCAACTCGACGTGCGGATGTCCATGCGCCTGCCCCGGATGTACGGGTCAGCGATGGCGTCTCCGCTTTGGCTATCCGTGCGGCCGGCGCCGCCGCCGTGGGATGCGGTTGTTCGGGGCTCTGGCTGGAGCAGGCGCACGCCGAGGAGCCGTCCGTGGTCATGGACGCGCTCGATGCGGTACTCGTTCAGCTCGAGCTCGCCGACGACGGCTGCCGTGAACGCGATCCCGCCAGCGTGCAGCTCGGCGAAAGAGACCGGCTGCTCGCCGGCCTGACGCAGTAGCTCCAGCAGGCGCTGTTGTTGGGGGTCAGCGGTGGGCGCCATCGACCAGAATTGTCGCCCTCGAGCGGAACCGGGGGGTGTCCATGTATGGAGGTTTCCGATCTGGGCTGCTTCGACACGCTGCGACGAAAGCGAGCGGTCGGAAGCGGCGAAACGTCCGGTGGCGCTACGGGTTCCCGCGGCTCCGGTCGGGAGTGCTGCCCGATGCACGGCGCGCCGCTGCCGGTTGGACGTAGTTCCGCGGCGCGTACGTGCCCGAGTCGCGCTCGCCCGGCTCGCCGTTCGGCCTCCTCGACCACCAGCCCCACATTGGCTTGTTCGTGTGGTGCGCCCGAGACCCACCTTCACCAGCCCGAAGCACCACCTCAACCCGCCCCCGATGCTACGGATCGCCGCGCCGGTTTCCGGAGCATCGGTGTTTTGCCATGGGGCTCGCGACAACACCCCCATCGCAAGGGGTCGGCACTACGCTACGAGCGTTTGCAGATAGGAAGTGGCGGCGGCGGCAGAATGTAATTGCCCGTCGGTCGGCAGTGCGGCTCTGCGACGGCCCATAACACCTCTTGACCGAGCCGCGTGCGAACGGTACTCAGGCAGTCAAAGTTGTATGTGAAACCGTCGTAGGTTACGTCGCCGAAAGTCATTAGGACCTTATCGTCCTGCGTCGAGACTCCGCAATGCCATGCCTGGCCGGCAGCTGTCAAGGGATAATGCAGGCCTCGAGCGAACCTGAACATGTTGAATGCATAGGCGCCGTTGCTCCTCCAGCGCGGGTGACGGCGTCGGCGTACTCAACAGCTTTTGCTTGTGAGCAGGTCAGGTTGCGCGTGAAATAGGGCCCAGCCAAGGGTGACGGTCCGTAGCCGGCCCAGTTCGTGTCGTACGGCGGCTGGCTTCCCGCGCACTCATACGTCGAACTCACGTCAGGCCCGTGATACCGCATCGCCTGGCCGCGCGAGGTAGTGCAGGTGACCGTTGTGGCGGGCCAGCCGCAAGACCAACGGTTACCGAAGTCGACGTAGCTGAACTTTTCCCCATAGTCGCTCCAACGGACCACCGAGGTCGCGCCCGATTTCGCGCCGTTTAGCCCGAGGTCGTAGTAAGCGGCGCTGGTCAAGAAGTCGGTCGAGGCTGCGTAGGCGACTTGACAATTGAGACCGTTCCGAACGCTGAGGTGAAGACGCGCGGAATCGCGGTGGCACAGCTTCCACGGCGTCGTGTGCTGGTTGGCAAGCGCCGGTGATGTACTCGCGCTGATGAGAACAAGCGCAACAGCCATGCCCGCGACCATCGCCCTGCTGCGCATGTCCTATCCCTTCCTAGTTGATTGCCCTCGCCCTCTTCCCACATCGCAGCATACTGCGCGAAATCCCGCTCGGCCAGTAGTGCCCCGGCCCTTAAATTGTTGTCCGTGCGGATCGGGCAGGGGCCGACATGCTGTCCGCGTAGGAGGTCACGCTTTAGCTCCGGATCGGGTAGCCGTTCGCTGATGCTGCCCTGGGTCAGGATCGCGCCGGCGGCCGAATCCCCGTCCTGGCGGGCGTTGCGGCGCGTGCGAGCCGCTGCCGCGTACGCGGCGTGTCTCCGGCGAAGAGGCCCGGACGGGGTGGCGCCGCTCCCTGGGTTGCGGCGCCACCCCTCTTGCCCGCGCTCCGCGCCGCAGGGAAGTGCCATGAATGGCCCGGCGCGGACGTAGCTTGTTCATTTCAGGCCCCGGCGAGCGCCGCCTGCCGCGCGATTCGCTCCTCGGCCTCGGCGATGAACCGTGCCTGCAACGGTCGGAAGTGCGCGTCGAGGCGTTCGAGGATCGGCTGGTCCGCGTCGCCGGCGAGGTACCAGGGGAAGACGCGGTGTTGTGTTCGCTCGACCGCCTGCCGAAGTGATTGCTCGGATAGCTCCGCGACCGACGGGCCGTCCCGCTCGGGAATGGGCTCGCCGTGGTTCGTCGGCCGGTAACGCAGCAGCTCTTTGTGGATTGCATCCAAGAGGGCCGTGTTGCCATCGTAGAACCGGCTTAGCCCAGGATCGCTGGTGTCGTATCTGAGCTCGGACGCGAACTTGCTGAGGCCGTTGCGTTGCGCGCTCAGCGGCTCGAGCTCGGCGAGCGAGGACTCCTTGCGTGCGGTCATCGAGCCAGCTCCAGATCCTCGCGGGCGTCCGGCCCGTACACGTGCTCGAGCAGGCCGCCGCCGATCGTCGGGTTCGTGGAACGCTCGCCGGTTGCGTAGCGGCGAACCTCCCGGAGGCTTGCGCCCTCGCCTCGCTCCGCGACGATGTCCCGCAACCGCGTGCCGGCTGGAAGGACGCCGGCGTCGCGCGACATCTCCTCGACCAGGTCCGCGAGCTTCGCTTCACTGTCCGCCTCGCAAGCCACCTCCGACGCCTCGCGCAGCGTCTCGAGATAGCCCTTGGCCTGGCGCTGCAACGGTGTGCCGTCACCCGCCTCGCTGCCGAGATCCTCAAGGATCCCTGCGATCACTCGGACGCCAGCAGCGTCCGACGAGGCCTTCTCCGCTTCCTGCAGCCGCACGAGGTATCCCTGCGCGTGCCGCTCCGATTCAGTGCTCATTCGCTGCCTTTCTCTGTTCTCGCAGCAGCCGTGCGATCGTGCGCGCCTCCTGCTTACGTTTCTCGGACTCCAGCTCGTCCAGCCACATCAGCGCCTCGAGCGCCTCGACCGCCGCGGGACGCGCCGGCGTGTGGTGCGACACGAGCTCGCTCCGACGCCGTTGCCGGCGGTTCGCGGGCGGCGTCGGACGTCTCATAAGGTCAGCGCCGCCGTCGCGCCATGAGCACGTGGAGGTTGCTCGCCGACGCCGTGATCTGCAGAACCCGGAAGCCCTCTGCCGCGGCCTCGTCGAGGAGCCGCTCGACCTCCTCCGGGGCCTCATCGAGGGCCATGCTGAGAATCTTGTGTTCCAACGGTCGCTCCTTTGATGGTTGATATCGGGCCCTGTTCGGGACCGAATTCGGGCGGCTCATGGGCAGCGGCCCCCTCCCAGACGGCCAGCAGCCGTCGCGCCGCCGGCCCGAACGTCCGGCCGGGACTGGGATCTCGGGCCGTAGGACCGCCCGCCGGCGCTGCGTGCGCTCGCATAGGGGGAACGCCGTCCGGCGTCCGGCCTGGCCACCTTCCGCAGCCGGGCAGCGGTGTCGCCAGGCAAGCTCAGCGCCTTGATCAGGGACTCGGCGACCGCCGTCGACGGGCACCGCATCCCGCGTTCCAAGTGCGAGAAATAGGCGGGGCAGATGCCCGCACGCATGGCTGCCTCCCGGCCGCTCAGACCGAGCTCGACGCGGGCCCGGCGTAGCTCCTCCGCGAGCTGCGGCGGCAGATACGACCGATAGTCCCCAGTCGCCGTCATCACGCGGTCCTCACGATCAGCGGAGACGGGAACGGTTGGAAGTCGCGCCAGTCGCGCTGGCGCTCCGGCCGCTTCCGTGCGGGTCGCCTCCGCCGCCCGTCGACGTCCCCGGTCATCAGCGCCTTCATCGGGTAGTAACTGACCAGCGCCGTGAGGTGGCCGACGACACGGCCGCATTTCTGGCAGCTGACATCCCCGTCGGCGGGGTCGAGCGTGTGGAGCGCACCAGGACCGCACCGGCAGCGTCGCGGGACGTCCTGCAGGGCCTTGGCCCGGTCGCGAAGGTATTGCTTGCGGCAGGTGCCGTTGTAGAAACGGCAGTCGGCTCGCCGACCCTCAAGGGAACGACGACAGCCGCAGTGGCAGAGCCGGGGATACGCCGCAGGGGGCCGGAGGCTGACCGCCCCGGCTGATGTGCTGGACATGTGGGCACTTGCATCCTCTTTGCCTGCGCTCGCGGAGCACAGGTCGAGATGGGGTGACAGTCCGAGAATCGGCGCGAAGGACCCCCCTGGATGCGTCGAGCGCGAGCGCCCCGCCAGCTCTAGGGAACCCGAAAGCCGGCGGAGCCCCACGCCCACCACCATCCCGGAAGGTCGCAAGTGCCAGCTCGAACCGTCCACTTCCCAGCTTACGGATCGCTGCCACGCTTACGGGAGGATCGGCCCGTGCCCGCAAGAATGACAAAAGCGAGCGCCCCGCCCGGACCCCCGACCGGGTGGGGCGCTTGTGGCGTTTGCCATGGGGTCGCGCGAAAGCACACCCACTGCATGGGGTGCTTCAGTTTTCTGATGTAGTTTCGGAAGGGAGAGCGCCGACATAACGATTGGAGGCTGACTTATGTTCCGGCGTTCTCGTCACTACGGAGTGGCCATCGTGGCGGTGCTGTTGATCGGGGCGGCTGCGTTTTCAGCCCTGGCCCTAGCTTCGAGTTCGCCGGCAACCACGGCGCCAAGGTCCGCGCGCGTTGCCGCCGAGGAGCCGAGCGTGGAGGCCCGTCTCGTTTCGTTCAGCAAGCAGGTGGTCGCTGACTACGAAGCGAAGGTCAAGGCACTCGGGGAGAGGATCCGGGCCGACGACCATGAGCTCCGCGCGCTGTCGCTCCGGCGAGATGAAATCCTCGATCAACTTAAGCGCGCCAACTCGCTGCCGGCGTCCGACATTGCCAAGCTGGAGCGAGAGCTCGTTGACGTCGAGCGCAGGATCGGTGAGCTCCAGACGCGTATCCAGAGCGCAGCGGATGAGGTCAGGTCTCTGAACGCCCAGCTTCAAACGACCTTCGACCTCATAACCCAGGCGCTGAACGCGTACCGAAAGACGCTCAACTCATCCGGCGCATGACCGACGCGCGATCGGGCAGCAGCGGCCTACCGCTGCCCGCATCCCCGTAAATCGGCCGTAATCCCCGGACAACGCCGGAACGGCTAGAGGCGCCGAATCCCCCGCAAATTGGGGGAATCCGACGCCTCGCCGATCAGTCCTGCGCTCGCCTCCGGAGCGAGAGGTCGCAGGTTCAAATCCTGCCGGGCGCGCTCCCTCAACGGGGTCGCGGCTGTGGGGGAAGCGCGGCCGGGTCGCGGTCCGCTCGCTGCGCCGTTCCCCGAGCGCGACGTCGCGCGGGCCGTGGAGTTTGCTTTGAAGGAGGGAGGGTTGGGCTGTTTGCGCGGGTCGGTCTCTGATCGTGGCGCCGCTGCAGCGCCACCGAGTGGGCCGGAATGTTCTCCGCGGGTCCCAGTGCGGAGAAACTAGTCATTAACCTACAAAGTTTTGGCCCCGTCGGCCCGCGTAGTGGCTCGACCTGCCGCCGCGCCGGCCCTGATTTAGGTCACCCTGTCGGGAATCCGTTTGCCGACGGCGAACTTGCCACTTTTGCTCCGAGGGGTGGCGGTAATTTGCCATCGTTCGCCGCGAACACCGGATGGAGCCGAAATATGCCGTTATCACCTTTTGACAAATTTTCTCCGCCCCTCCCAACGCCCCCACGCGAGACTCTCGGCACCCCCGTCCCCAGCGTCTGCCGCCGGTGGCCGGCTCTAAGTCAGACCCATCGCGGGCGCTGGTTCGCTCTCCACGGATCCGAGCGCGTTCCAGGTCTTGTTCAACTCGGCCTGCATGTACACCGGCGCGATCAAGGAGACGAACGGGATGAGGTGCAGTACGAAGAACAGGGGCCCGTTTCCGCCGTCGACCCCGACCGCTCGCTGCGCGCCTTCCATCCGCCGGCCGGTCCGCCAGATCGAGACGAACGGCGGAACGATGATGAACGCGCCGAGCGTGATCGCCAGCACTGAAGTCCCCGGACTCTGGCCGAGATCGACGCCTTTCGCGTTACCGAGATCACGCATCTCGCGGTTGATGAAGTACCACCAAAAGAAGTAATAGATCCCGATCGTGATGATCGAGAGCGCGAGGACTCCGACCGGATTGCGCACCTTCGCAAATCCGGTGCCCTGGCCGATTTGCACCGATCTTGCCACCCGCCCCTCCAATCTTCGATTCTGCGATTACTCTACCCGGCCGGTCAAGGCGCTGCGGTCCGCTTCGAGTGGGAACGCGGGCCACGGTCGGTCGACCGCGGCACGGGCAGTGGAATCGTCGCCTCGAGCGATTGGGCGCAGGATGACAGCGCCGAGCGGACGGTCTCGAGCGTGTCGTCATCGAGATCGCGCAACATGTCGGCCTCGATCACGTCCATCTCGCGATCGCACCGGTCCAGGAGTTCGAGGCCCCGCGCGGTGACGGAGGTCCGCAACACACGTCGGTGGCGCGGGTCGGGTCGGCGGCGGACCAGTCCCCGTCGTTCGAGCGCCGAGATCACGAGGTTCATGGCCTGTGGGGTGACGAACGCCCACCGGGCGAGCTGGGCGTTGGAGAGGCCGTCGCGCTCTCGGAGGACGCTGAGGGTCACGTATTCAGGGGTCGTCACCCCGACGTTGCTGACCGCCGCGTCGATGCGGGTGCGCAACCGACGCTCGACTCGATAGACGAGGTAGGCCACGCGCGGCACGGTCGGGCGGGGCGCGTCGGCGGCCATTGCGGTCGCGGCACGTTTCATGGGCCGCCAGAGAATAGCTGGCGCGGCGGCGGTCAGTGACAAGTAGCTTGACAAGCTTCTTGACACTGGTTAGGTTTCCGCGCGAGTGAGAGCGAGCGGAGGTCGCGCGGTGTTCACCCCGCGGCTGCACGCCCAAAGAGGGAGGTAGTAATGAAGTTGGTGTCCGCGCGCCGTCTCGGCGTGGCAATTGCGCTGGCCGGATTAGGTGCCCTGCTGGCTGCGGTACCCGTCTCAGCCGCGCCGACCTCGAACCATTACACGGGGACACTGCCTGACCAAGCGGTGTGGATAGCCGATGTGCCGTCTAACTGGAACCACACCTTGATCCTTTACAGTCACGGCTTCGGTCCGCTGACGGCTGCCGACGCCCCGGACCCGACGACCCAGCAGGCACTGCTGAGCATGGGCTACGCGCTGGCCGGCTCGTCGTACAACCCCAACGGGTCCTGGTGGGCACTGGGGAGCGCGGTGCGTGACCAGTTCGAGACGCTGGCCAGGGTCGAGCACCGCATCCTTCCATCGCCTCCGCGGGAGGTGTACGCGTTCGGCACCTCGATGGGCGGCCTGATCAGCGCGCTGGAGGATCAGAACTCCAACAGACGACTGGATGGGGCCCTGACGACGTGCGGGATTGTCGCCGGAGCCAACAACCTCAACCAGTACCAGCTCGACGGTGAGTATGCGCTCAGCCGGCTGCTGGCCCCGGGCCAGAGCATCCAGCTGACGAACTTCACCGTCGGACCGCCGACCTTCACCGATAGTGCCGCCGCGGCTGGGCAGCTGCTCACGGCAGCCGCCGCCGCGCAGGGAACGGCGCCGGGCAGGGCCCGGTTGGCACTGGCGATGGCGTTCCTCAACGTCTCCCCCTGGGGCGGCAGCTCGATTCCGAACATCTACGACTATGTCGGGCAGGAGCAGGGGCAGTACGACGATTACTTCCTCGGCGGCGCGTTGTCGGCGATCAGCTTCATCGTCACTGCGCGCGAGCAGCTCGAGGCGGCGGCCGGTGGCGAGGGCAGTGGCACGGTGGGAGTCGACTTCGCGCGACTGCTGTATCACTCGTCCTACTACCCCGAGGTCCAAGCGCTCTACAACGAGGCAGGACTCAGCCTCAAGGCCGACCTGGAGAACCTGGCCCGGAACGCCAACCTCAGGCCGGACAAGGCCGCCTATCGCTGGCTGACTCGGACGTCCGTCCCCACGGGCCGGCTTCAGGTGCCGGAGCTCGATCTGAAGACGATCTCCGATCAGCTGGTCCCGGTTCAGCAGGAGAACTACTACCACGCCCTCGTCGCGCGGGCGGGAGACCGCCGGCTGCTGCGCCAGGCATTCGTGGAGGCGCAAGGTCACTGCAACTTCACTTCCGCGGAACTGGTCGCCGGCGTGCAAGCCCTGGCACAGCGTGTCACCACCGGAAGCTGGGGCAACGTCGCCACCTCGGCGGCGCTCAACACGGCCGCGGATTCGCTGCCGTCGAGCCTCGCCGGGGGCAACTTCATCCCCTTCTGGCCCGACAAGCTCACTGGCGCGATTTCCCCGTTCGACACTTCGGGGGCGGGTGGGTTTCCCGGCCAGAGGGTGTTCTCGGCCCATGAACGGCTGCGATGACCGACTCGGAGGGGTACAGATAGCGTTCGAAGATGGGGGTTACCTTGAAGCGGTAATGGACGGGCCCGGAGCGGCCGGCCGGGTCGTCGGACGCGCGCTCGACGTGGATGGTTGCCTGGCAGAGCGATCGAACGTCACGCGCACCGGTTTGCGTACGTGGTGGCGGTGTACTGCACGCGCGGCCTGAAGGAGACGATGCCGCCGTCCCACACGGGGGTGCGGCGGCTCGCGGCGCGGGGTCGGCCGGCCAGCCAGATCAGGATCGGGACGACCGAGATGCAGATCAGGAACAGCGCGAGATAGGTGGGAGAGAAGCCGGAGAAGTTCGTGTGGGCCGGGATCACGGTGAGCTTGGACACGATCAGCTCGGAGCGGATGTCGAGACCGGTGGCCGACCGTGCAACGCGGTCGAGCGCGGTCAGCACGAGTGGCGCTCCGACGCCCAGGAACACACACGCCGCGGCGAGCAGAGCAGGACCGACGATCGGCTGGCGGCGCTCGCTCGCGGCCGCGGCGCCATGGGAGCAGCGCGCGGGCGATGTCGCCCACGATCTCCAGATCGGCGCTGAGTAACCGCGAACGCATCTGCTCGGCCGCCCCCGCGCCCTGGATCTCGAACAGGCGGGCGACCGCCGCCCACGCGGGTTCGCATCGCGGTCACGGGTATGCTGATGGAGAGCGATGAGGCTCGCTCCAACCGCGACTTCGGTCGCTGATGGCCTCTCCGTATCGGTCCCGAGGAACCCGGCAATGCGGAAGGCCCAAACATTCATCACTGACTCAGCCATCGAACTCGACCGCGCGGGAGCGGTTTGCCGATGAGCGCCGGCAGCTGGCCATTCCACCCCCGGCAGTGCCCGGGCTGCGCCTACTTCCAACGGTCGAGCCCGCCGTTCGTCGACGACACCGGCTACGAGATCCTCGGCTTCTGCCGGCATCCCCGGATCGCCATGGAGCTGTTCGGACCGCGGAAGCGGACCGCATCTGACGCCGAACCGTGTCATCTGTTCGTCGAGGCGGACCAGCGCGAACCTCGCGGCGCCACGACGCCTCCGCGCCACCGATGAGACTCGACCTCGCGTCGCCAGATCGGATCGCGACGACGCGGCCGTTTCGAATCGTCGTCCGCAACTGTCGACGGTGTGGACGTGAGTGGCCCGGCCACCTCGAGGTCTGCCGAGACTGCGCGGCCGTCCTCGGCGAAGCTCGAGTCATCCCCGGTGAGCGAGTTGTGCCGCCTTCCGCTGCTCGCGACGCCGAGCCAGCGCTAGTCGCCGCGCTCGCGCTCGAGCTGTCTCGGCGCAACCCGTATGGCGGTCGTGACTGGGCGCCGGGGTTGTGGGACGCGGTCGGCTCGGCGCTGGCGGGCGCGCTACGAGTAAGACCCGCTCCGGCGGGCTCGATCGTCGCGGTGTGGCCGCTCGAGCACCCGGAATCGATCGCCGAGGTCGCGGCGCTCGCGTTGAACCTGCGCGACGAGACGTCGCTTTCTGGGCCCGAGCGCACCGAGCTGCGGGGCGGCCTCACGCTCGGGGTGATCGGCGGCGGCGGCCGGGCTGATGCGGTCGAGCGCTGCGCCGAGCGGCTGGCGCTGGCCGCATCAGTCGGGCAGTGGCTGGCGTCGGAGGAGGCCGCACGTAGGCTCGAGCATCGCTTCGAGCTGCGCGGCGGGGGCCTCGTCTCGCGCTGGCCGATGGGGCCGGTGGGTCGGTACCGATCGCTGTTCGCGCGGATTCGCCCACCCGTGTTGCCCTCGGCGGTCAGTGGCGAGGTGCCGGAACGCGTGCTCGGGCGCGACAGCGAACGGCGTCGGTTGTCCGCGGAGCTGACCGCGGCCGCGTCCGGACAGCGGAAAGTACTCGTCGTGTGCGCTCCGGCGGGCGGCGGGAAGTCGTATCTGCTGCGACGGGTCCTCGCCGACAGCGTCGTCGCGTCGGCGGCCGGCGTCGCCTTCCCGCCGCTGGGGTCGCGACCGCTGGACCCGGTGCGCTCGCTGTTCGCCGACCTCGGCGGCGTGGAGGGAGCCGATCGCCAAGACTTGGGCGCCGCCCTCGCCCACTCGGCCAACCAGCGGGCACGGATCGAGCCGTCCGCGATCGTGATCGACGACCTGCACTGGGCGAGCCGAGAGGCAGTCACCGCCGTGCAGGGCGCAATCGCCGCCAGCGACGACGGGGCACCCCTGGCATGGATCCTCTCCATGCGGACGTCGTCGCTGGCCGCCCTGAGCCAGCTCCTCGAGTTGGCGGACCTGACGGTCGAGCTGCCACCGCTGGACCCGGAGCAGCGGGCCGCGCTGCTGGCTCAGCGACTCGGCAGCATGCCGGATCGTGTGCGTGCCCACGTTGCGACGGGAGCGGAGCGCGGCAACCCGCTCTACCTCGAGCACCTCGCCGCAGCGATCCAGGAAGGGAGCGAGGGAATGGCGCTTCCGGGGACGCTGCACGAGGCGGTCATGACTCGGCTTGACCACCTCGTCGAGCGGGCGCGTGTGCTCACTCACTGGTCGCAACGGCGCTACGGCGGCAGCACCGAGCTGGAGGCGCTCGAGCGAAGGCTCGGCGACTGGCTGGATCGGTTGGAGACCACCGACGTCGCCGACCTGGCCACGATCGGACGGTATCTGGGTCGACTGCGGGCGGTCGACTTCGAGCTTGTCCTCGCGCGCTCGCTGCTCGGGATGCCGATCGCGGCCAACCGGCGCCTGGCCGCGGCGGTCGAGCGCCTCTCAGCCGCCAGCACCGATTCGCTGGTGGACTATCTCGAGACCGTCGCACGCGGGGGCAATGCTGCCCGAGCCGCCTACGAGGCACGAGTGGCGGCCGATCGCGCCGAACGGTCGCTGCGGCTCGTCGACGCCGACCGTCTGCTCGCGTTCGCCTCCGGCCACGATGCCGACCGCGAGGAGCTCGCCGGCCGTCGCGGGGACCTCGCGCTCGCGCTGGGCCGGCCCGGCGACGCGCTGGCCGCTTACCTCGCCGCGAGCGCAAGCGACAGCTCGGCCCAACTCCAGCGCCGAATCGCTCGCGCCGAGGCGCTGCTCGGCCAGCTGGACGCGGCTGAGTCGCGCCTCGAGGCGCTCGCGAGTCGAGACGGTGGAGACCCGCTCGCCGGCCACGCGGCGGCGCTCGATCTGGCCCGCATCCGCGGGCTACCGCCTGCACCGAGCGACCACCCATTGCCGCAAGGCCTGGCACGCCGGGTCGCGATCACCGCGGCTTGGGCCCAGGCGGGCGAGCCGGGAGTCGCGCGCAGAGCGATCCGCGGCCTGGTGCTCGACGGCGAGCCGGCGTTGTGCGCCGCCGAGTTGATCGAGTTCGCGGCCCTGTCCCGGTTCGCCGGCGTCACCGTCGCCGGGCTCGACGAGGCCGCCGCCGCCAGCGCCGAGGCGTTGGGTAACCCTTACGCGGCAACCCTTCTGCATACGACCGAAGTGGCCCTGGCCCGTCGCACGTTCATTCACTGGGATGCTTGAGGACGGTGGTCCGGCGATGGCGCCGCGCGATCAGCAAGATTGCCACGAACATCCCCACCGCCGCGATCGCCCCGATCGCCGTGAACCAGACCGAGCGACCCGGCGCCACCGTGACCGCGACCGCCGCTGCGGCCGCCCCGCACGCGCCCAGCGCGGCGATCGCCAGCGCTGCCGCGGCCCGCGTGCTCACCACGCGAGGACCGACCGCCCGTACCTCGCGCAGCTCGATTGCCCGCGTCCCGAGCTCGGCGACCATCAGCAGGCCGGCGCCGTAGAGCGGGGCCAGCGCGAGCCGCGCGTCGTGACGGAGGAGCAGCGCCGCGCCGAGCAGGGCCACGCCCGCGTGGACTGGCGTCGTCGAGCGCGCGAAGGGGCCGAGCGCGACGAGTAGCCCGGCGACGCCCGCCCCGACCCAGGCGAGCGCGCTCGCCCCGTGGGCATCGCTCGCGACGAGTGCCCCGAGCGCGATCACGAGAAGCACCGCAGCGACGGCCATGGTCAGGCCCGAAGCGCGTGCCGAGCGAAGCGGCGGAATGCGTTCACCCCCTCGAGCGCCGGTCCGAGTGTGTCGTCCTCCTCCCACACCGCGACGCCGATTCCCTGCGCCTGGAGTCTTGCGCGCAGCGCCTCCCGCTGAAGGCCCCACAGCCGGTAGGCGAGCGCATCGGAAACCGTCGCGCCGGGCAGCGTGCGACTCACCGGAGACACCTCGATCACGGTCAAGTCCGCGCCTCGCCGGCGCAGGTCGGTGACCAGCCGGATCGAGCGCTCGTCGAGTAGCGGGCTGATCGCGAGGATCAGTGCCCCCGTCGGTAGCAGACGGCGGGGGATGCTCTCGACCGCGCGCCAGGCGAAGCTGAACACGATCTCGCTCGACAACAGCGCGTCGACGATCCTGTAGAGCTGCCTCGGCCCGAATGCCGGCTCGAGCCAGTGCAGGGTCCCGCCGAAATCCACCAGCGCGACGCGATCGCGACGGGCTAGATGGGCGCGAGCCAACGACGCCGCCGCGCGGACCGCGGCGTCGAGTGTCCCGCTGGCGCTTTCGCGCACCTCGGCGAACGTGTCGATCAGGAGGACCACGTCACTCGCGTGCTCTGGATGGCGCTGGGTGACCTGGAGCGCGCCGCGGCGCGCGGTGGCCCGCCAGTTGATCTGCCGTGCACGATCACCGGGGGCAAACGGGCGGATGTCCGCGAACTCGATGCCTTCGCCGCGCGCACGGGCAACGTGCGCGCCCAGAAATGGTTGGGTTCGCAATGGCGCGACGAGCTCGCGCAGCCGCTGCTCGTCCGGAAACGCCCGCAAGATCAGCTGGCGTCCGAGGCGCCCGCTCGACCTTGTGACCCCCAGGGGGTCCCGCGCGCGCACGACCAGCGGACCGACCGCGTGTGCGCCCCAGCGGAGAGGACGCACCGCGAACTCCAGATTCAGCCGCTGGCCCGCGGCCAGGCTCAGCATCACCGGCCCCGCCGGTGTAACCGTGACCTGCGCGCCATGCCCCAGCACGAGCTCGAGCTCGACCGTTCGCGCGCCGCCGTTGCGCACCACGACCGACACACCGGTCTGCTCGCCTTCGAGCACGCGCTCGGAGAGAAGCTCGGTGCTCGCTTCCAGCACCGGGTCCCGGGCCAGGATCAAGCCAATCGCGGCGAACAGCACGAACGGTCCAGCGAGCACCGCGAGCTCGGCCCGTCCGGTGGCCAGTCCCGCCACCAGGCCCGCGGCGGCAACGGCGAGGAGACCGGCGACGCGCGGCGCGATCGAGACGCTCACAGCCGCTCGAGCACGTCGAGCATTGCCGCCAGTTCCTGCGACGAGACGCCGGGCCCGTGCCGATCCTCGGGAAACGGCCGGTCCGGTCGAACGATCTCCCACAAGCGATCGCCCAACAGGAGTCGACCGCGGGCCTCCGACATCCCGGCGAGGGTCCGGCCCCGAACCGCGAGTCGCCGCGAGGCGATCTCCGCCAGCAGCGGTCGCAGGTAGGCGTGAACCTGCAGCGCGCTGGTTCCCGACATGACGACCAGCCCTTCCAGCCGAGCCAGCGGTTCCGGCCGCGACGGAGCCGCGACGGCCGGACCGCGCCATCGGCTCGACTCCGCGTTCGGCAGCAATGCGAGACACACGGCGATCCCCACCGCCGCGGCGGCGATCAAAACAATCTCCAACCCGAGCGTCATCCGCTCTGCACCGCTCCCAGCTGAGCCCGTACCGAGCTCAACGCGGCCAGCGCCAGCGCGCGCGACCGCTCGGAGATCGGGCGCAGACTGAATCGAGCCTCCTCGAACAGGTTCGTCAGGCTTCGCGCGTCGCTCGCGGCCCCACTGGTTTCGACGAGCACGCGGGCCAGGTACTCGCGCGGAGCCTCGGCGGCCCTCCGCGCCACGCCGCGCGCCGCGAGCGTTCGTTCCATCGCCGCGTAAGCGGCGATCACCGCCCCACGCGGATCCGTGGTCTCCTCGAGCGCGGTGATCGCGGCATCGATTGCCGCGCGAGCGGCGCTCCTCTCCACCGACTCATTGTCAAAGCGGGCTCGGCGACGCCACAGCCACAGACCGCCGATCGCCACCGCCACCAACGCGATCCCGAGCACCGTCCACGGCAACCATGACGGCACCGCGAAAGTGCTCTTAGCGCCGCCTGTCGGCGCCGGGCCGTGGGGATGGACGAGCGTTTCCGCCGCGCCAGCCGTACTCCTCGGCTGCACGTTCTTCACGCCGAAGACCACCGCGGCGATCAGCGCCGCCCCGAGCGCGAACGGCACCACCACCGCCAGGACCTTCCAGAGCCAATGCACCTGCATCGGCTCACCCACCAACTCGGGCTCGTCGTCCTGCCGGCGACGGCGCCCGACCCACGCCAAGATCGCCAGCCCCCCCAGGGCAATGATCCCGGCACCGATGAACAGCACGAACAGCGCCCCCGCCGGCGCGCGCGCGGAGACCGCATTGATCGGCGCCCCGCGCGAGAGTGGCGCGCGCCCCGCCATCGCCACGAGCGCCGTCGCCACGGTGAAGCCGACCGCGATCGCGGCAATGACCAGCCCGGATCGAAGCTCTCCAGAACCGCGGGACTGACTGCCCGTCAAACCGACGCCTCCGCCGCCACCGGCCGCCCGAAGACCTTCTGGAAAGAATCCTCGCCGTAGCTGGTGGGGAGCGGACTGCCCTCGGTCAGCTTGAACGGACGGGCCCCGTTCACGCCGGGCTCGGCGCGCAGGAACAACGCGCTGTCCCCCGCTTGGCGGTAGAGACCGTTGGAGAGGTCGAACATATGGGTTACGAATATCACCTTGACCCGTTCCTGGAGCATCGCCTCCACGACCTCGCGAGCGATCTGCGATCCCTCACGCTCGTTCGTGGCCGCGAACGATTCGTTGCACAGCAGCAGGCAGTTGGGGGCGATCTGGTCGGCGATGTCACTCATCCGTGCCAGTTCCTCGTCGAGCTTGCCACTCTGCATGGTCTGGTCTTCCTCCCGCTTGTAGTGGGTGAAGATCCCCTCGCAGGCGTTGGCGGTGAACGACGACGCGCCGACGAACATGCCGCACTGCATCATCAGCTGCGCCACTCCGACGCTGCGCAGGAAGGTCGACTTTCCACCCTGGTTGGCTCCGGTGATCACGATCAGCGGCTTACCATCCGCGCTCACGTGGTTAGCGACCACGCGCGGTTCGACGGTCAGTGTCAAGGCGACGTCGTAGAGATCCTCGGCGGAAAGCGTCACCTCGCCGGGCGGCGTCGCGGTGGGAAACACCGTCGGTTCGCCTTTGGCGGTGAGTCGCTCGTGGAGGTTGACACAGCCGACGTAGAAGCCGAGCTCGACCCGAATCATGACGAAGAAGCTGCGGACGTGGTCGACCGATTGCGCCAGCGCGTTCGCGACCAGGTTGACGCCTTTGTCCTCGATCTCGCTGAGCGCCCGCATGCCGGCTTGATCGCGCTCGGGGACCGCGAAGCTGTAGCCCGAGCGATCGAACAGCCGCCCGAGCAAGCTCTGATCGCGCGCCCTGCGGAGCATGTAGTTCACGCCGCGGTTGCCTTCGCCGAGCTGCGCGCTGAGCTGCATCCCGCTTTTGAACTTGAGCTCTTGCAGGTTCTCCTCGATCACCTTGAAGTAGTCATCGTCAAGCTCCTCGGCGAGCGTTGCGAAGAAACGGTTGAACCCCGGCGAGCGAAACGATCCCACCGCGGTTTCCGCAAGCTCGCGCACCCGTTTGAGAAAGTCCACCAGCACGACCATCTTCTGCACCGAGCTGCTCAGCAGGTACCGACGCGACTCGGCCGAGAAGCCGCCCCAGACCCGTCTCTCCGCCGCCAGCGCCTCGCCGGCCAGCGCGTAGAGGTCCCGTGCCACCGACGGGTGCTCCAAGCAGTCCGCCAGAACCTGCTGGCGGTAGACGATCTCATCCGGGTCACGCAGGCTCGCCAGCAACGCGCGGCGGGCCACCTCGAACAGGAAGGGGTCGTCCCCGGCCATCGTCGCGCAGACGACGTCGAGCTCCAGGTCCGGGATCACCGCCCCGGCATTGGCCGGCAGCTCGCGATCCACGGCGAAGTCGCGGTCGCGATGCATGAGCAACGCCTTCATCGTGAAATTCTCCTTCTCAGCGTCTCCATCCGCAGCCCGTACTTGTCGGCCAGCGCGGCCGCGTAAGCGAGACCGTCGGCGGGTTTTCGCACGACCCTGAAGGTCCGTACCGCAGGGTCGTCCGGGACGACGGTGCTCATCATGCTGACCGTCGTCTCCCCAAGGGACGCCAGCTCGTCGACAAAGGTGACAAACACGCACAACGCGTCGAGTTCGATGATTTCCTGCATTACCTCGGTCCCGACCAAGAGCGCGTCGCGGAGCGTCGTCGAGCCGAAGCTCTCGTTCATGACCAGCGCGCTGTTCGGAGTCGCGCGCTCCAGGATCTCGCGGATCCGGTACAGCTCGTCCTCAAACTTACCCCGCAGCGTCTCGATGCTCTCCTCGCGCTCGAAATGGGTGAACACATGGTCTGGCAGGAACAGACGGACATCGCGCCCGGGAACCGGAAGCCCGAGCCCGGCCAGGTAGTGAAGCTGTCCGAACGTGCGCGCGAAGGTCGTCTTCCCGCCGTTGTTTGGCCCGCTCACGACGAGGATCCGCTCCGGATCGGAGAGGTAGAAGTCGTTGGCGACCACGCGCTCGTCGGCTTCGACGAGCTGTGCCGCGAGGGCGAGGTCGAACGTGTCCGCGGCGCGTACCGCTTTTGACTCGGTCGACACGGCCGGATCGGAGAACGCCAGTCCGGCTCGCTGCAACGGGGCGATGTAGTCCAAGTAGGCCAGGTAGAACTGGACTTCCCGGTCAAACCGAGCCAACGTGCCGTCGAGGAAGCCCCGATGTCGCTCGCAGTACTCTTCGAGCCGAGCGAACACGTCGGGGTACAGCTTGGCCACGAGGTCCAGCATCTGTGCCTCAACGTGGTTCAACTGCGGGTAGTCGCGGAACCCGGCGAGGTAGTTCTTGCCCGCACCGCGACGGAACTTCGCGAAGTTACGCTCCACCTCCTGACTGACGTCCGGTTCGGCTTCGTACGGTGTTACCCTAACCCGGTTGCCGTTGATGTGAACCGCGTATGTCACGCCGGCGAGCTCATCCGCCCGCTGCTGCGTCTGAGCTCGCAGTGAGGCGAACTGGTCGGAGTGCCGGTAGCTCTCGAGATAGACGCGGAGCGCGACCAAGCCGCGGGAGCGAAGCTGGAGCGCGGCGAGCTGCTCGGTGAGCGCCTCGACCGCCTGGCAGTACTCGGCGACCGCAGACAGGAACCAGCGCTGCTTTTCACGCGCGTAGTAGGCCTTCTCGACGAGGGCGAGGTGCCCGCGCATGTGTTTCATCCGCTGCGCGAACTCGCGGACTGGGTCGAGTACGTCCTCGCGGCGGAGATCGCCGAGGATCTGATGGCGGTAGTGAACCGCATCAACGGTGTGCAATGAGCGGTAGAAGAACGGCGCCAGGTCGTACTCCTCGCGATCGGTGCACACCCCGGCTACGATCTGATCGAGATGGAGGTCGCTGAAGCACAGCGGCTGTTCCTGGCCCGCGAGGGTCGGTTCCGGTTCGTGCTCGAAGAGGATGCTGGTGAACGTCACTAGCATTCACATTCTGGAGGTTGTAACCAGTTCAGCTGGATCCGCGGCGATCGCAGAGGGCATCTTCTTCCACCGTTGTCGATCGGTAGAAGCCATCAGCCAAACCGGCGGTTTAGGCGGGCCTCATCGCCTCTGGCGATCATATCGCGCTCTGAGCCGGCGGCCGGAACTCGGTGGGTAAGGTCCGCACCTACTACTGCTGGCGCTGCTGCGGCGCGAATCGTGTCCCGGTCGGCGCCTGCGCGTCCTGCGGTCTGCCGATCGAGAAGCCACCCGAAACTTCCTACGTCGAACAGCTGATCTGGCCGCCCCAGCCGCTCAAGAGGCTAGTCTCGATCGCGGGGGTCGACGGCACCGGGACCTCCTCGAACCGCTAGCCAAATCAGGGGCGCCCGCGGTCCAGGCGGTGGCGATGCGGGCGCTGTCCCCCGGCTAACATTCCTCGACGGGTGATGAGGCCCGCCCTGAAGCGCCGACTCGGCTGATGGCTTCTACCGATACGGACGGTAAAGCCCCAGAGAATGCGCGCCCAGGCTTCGGCACATCGGTTGCTCGTACCGCTCGACGAGCTGTTGGCCCTGACCGACGGGCTGTTGCCCGAGAGAGGGGTGCGGAACCTGGCGGCGGCGCGCGACCGGCTGGCCACCGACCGCTTCAACCTCGTCGTGCTGGGGGAGTTCAAACGCGGTAAGAGCACGCTGATCAACGCGCTGCTGGAACGCGAGCTCCTGCCCACCGGCGTCGTGCCGCTGACCTCGGTGGTCACGGTGCTCGGGTGGGGCGAGCGCGAGCGGCTGTTGGTCACCTATGCGAACGGCGACGAGCGCGAGCGACCGATCGACGAGTTGCCGAGCTACGTGACCGAGGCGGAGAATCCGGGCAACCGGCTGGGCGTCGAACTCGCCCGCGTGGAGCTCGACCACGGCTTGCTCGGCGCCGGCCTCGAACTCGTCGACACGCCGGGGATCGGCTCGATCCACGGCCACAACACTGCGGTGGCGCGGGGTTTTCTCCCCCGCGTGGACGCGGCCCTATGCGTCCTCGATGCCGGCCAACCGCTGTCGGAGGGCGAGCGCGCGCTGTTCGCGGAAGCGGCGGCTCGCGTTCCCCGGCTGCTGATCGTGGTCAACAAGATCGACCACTTGTCCGTGGACGAGCGCGAGGTGGCGGTCGAGTTCATCCGCTCGGCGCTCGAGCTCACGCTGGGTCACCCGGTCGAGGATCTGTTCGTGGTCAGCGCGCGCGCCGGCGATGGCTTGGCACCGCTGGCCGAGCGGCTCGGGCGGCTGGCCACGGATGAGCGCGAGGCGGTGCTGCGGCTGTCGGTCGCGGGCCTGGCGGCCAGCGCGGCGGTCGAGGGCGCGCAGGCAGCCCGTTTCGAGGCCCACGCGATCGAGCTCCCGCTGGACGAGTTGCGCCGCCGGATGGAGTTGTTCGGGCAGCGGATCCCCGACCTGCCAGCGGCCGGCGAGGAGGCCGGGGATCTGCTGGACCGAGGAGTGCAGCGGGCGCTAACGGAGCTCGTCAACGAGCCGCTTCGAGACCTCGCGCGCCAGGAGCAGCCCCGCCTGCACGCCGAGCTCCGTCGGCACATCCAGGAGCTCGGCAGTCGCTCGCCGCGCGAGCTCTCGCGCGAGCTCGAGGAGTTCGTCGAGGTCACGATCCGGCGTGAGTTCGAGACGCTCGCCCCGCGCTTCGAGGCCGCGATCGCCGGGCAGCTGAGCGGGCTCGAACATCGCTACGCGGCGCGCGTGCGAGAGCTCCTCGAGGAAGTGCAGGCGGTGGCGGAGGAGGTGTTCGGCGCCCGTGCGGGTGACTTCCTCCCCGAAACCGGATTGCGGGAGCCGTCGCGGTTCACCTTCAAGCTCGAAGACGTCGAGCATGCGCTTGACGTGATCGTCGGCTTCGGACGGACCGTGACCCCGGGCGCGCTGGGACGCCGTCTGGTGATCCGCGACGCCGAGCAGCGACTGCTCGAGATGACCGACCGCCACGCGGGACGACTTCGCTCGGAGCTCGCGCAGCGCGCGACCGAGGCGGCCCGGGGGTACCGGCGCGAGCTGGCGGCGGCCGTCGAAGACGCGATCGCCGCGATCCAGCAAGCGATCGATCGCGCCGCCGCCGACCGCCGGCAGGGCGAGCGGCACGCTCACGACCGGCTCGAGCAGCTGCAACGGATCAGCCGCCGCTGCGGCGAGCTGGCGACCGAGTTCTATTCCTGCGCTTCTGGCTCGGCGGCGGACGCGGTCGGCGGCGGCCAGCCGGCGGTCAAGTAGATCGCGCGGCGCCAGGCGTCGCGCTCGCTCCCCTTCGGCTCGTGGCGGAACTTCTCGTCCTGCTTGCGCACGTGCTCGCGCAGGTCGGCCAGCAGCGAGCCGGCGGCGCGGCGCTGGACCGCGAGCAGCAGCTCGCGATCACCCGCCGTCTCGGCGGCGTTCCAAGCCCGCTCAAAATGCGGAAAACACAGCCCCGGCGAGGCGGCGAACGCGTCACTGTGGCCAGGGCTGGTGGCCAGCAGGTCGAGCAGGTTGCGCGTGTTCGCGGCCAGCTGGCGGTCGCGGTTGGCGCATGCGGGGCAGACCGCCGCCGCGAAGGACCCGCGCGGCGTCAGCCGGTCCAGGTCCTCGACGATGCCCTCGAACACGTCCGCGAACGTCGTGCTGACGCCGAGCGTCGAGCGCATCCCGTCCACCTCGATCCGCCGCAGCATCTCGATGTGCTCAGCGCAGAATCCGCACGCGGCGCGGAGCCCATCGATCGCCGCGCCCTGATCGGAGCCCTCATCGAAGAAGTGCCAGATGTACTCCCGGTCGGCCTTGTGGGTCACACGGCAGAGCGGGCAAATCCCACCCCGTAAGCCCTGGCGCAGCCAGGTGGTCACGACGCTCGGCGGCGAGCGCCGCTCGCCGGATCGACGGGCGGGCAAGCCGACCTTGGTCGCGGGGCGCGGGCGACGAAGCCTCAATTCCTGACCGCCGGCACCGGGACGCGGTCCAGGCACTCCTGCACCACATCGTCTGAGGAGACCTGTTGCACCCACAGCTCGGGGCGCAGGGTGAGCCGGTGAGCCAGTGCCGGCACCGCGATCGCCTTGACGTCATCGGGCACGACGAACTCGCGACCGTCGTACGCCGCCCTGGCGCGCGCCAGCTTCATCACGGCGAGCGTGCCGCGCGGGCTCGAGCCCACCTGCACGCTCGGGTGCTCGCGGGTCGCCGCCACCAACGCCACGATGTAGCGGCCCACGCTCTCGGCGACGTGCACCGCCTCGATCGCCCGCTGCATCGCCAGCAGTTCGTCGCGGGTCACCATCGCCACGAGCTCGGGCTCGTCGGTGCGGCGCTCGAGACGGCGCTCGAGGATCTGCCATTCGTCCTGCGCCGAGGGATACCCGACCCGCATGCGGACCAGGAAGCGGTCCAGTTGCGCCTCCGGCAACGGGTAGGTGCCCTCGTATTCGACCGGGTTCTGCGTCGCCAACACCAGAAACGGCGCTTCCAACGGGTGGGTGCGATCCTCGACCGTGACCTGGCGCTCCTGCATCGCCTCGAGCAAGGCCGCCTGCGTCTTCGGCGGCGCGCGATTGATCTCGTCGGCGAGCAACAGGTTGGTGAACACCGGCCCGGGGCGAAACTCGAACTCACGCGTGCGCTGGTCGAAGATCGAGGCCCCGGTCACGTCGGAGGGCATCAGATCGGGGGTGAACTGAATGCGCGCGAACCGGGCGCTGGTCACCGCGGCGTATGAGCGAGCGATCAACGTCTTCGCGAGTCCGGGAAAGTCCTCGATCAGGAGATGACCGTCGGCCAGCTGCGCCATCAACGCCAGCTCCAGCGCCGCGCGCTTACCGACCACGGCACGCTCCACCTCATCGACGATCCGCCGCGCGCGCTCGGCGACCTGGACGAGGGTCAGCGTTTCGAAGGTTTCCGTCACCGCCGCTCCCAAATCACGGACGCAAGGTCGCAGACAGCGCCTGTGGGTCCAGCAGCAGGTCAATTGCGTCTGCCGCCGATTGACAAATGACATCCGCAGCTCCTAGCGCCGCGGAGCTCGCGCCCTCGGGTCCGATTACCACCAATCCGAGCGCCGCCGCCTCGAGAACTTGCGCGTCGTTGGCGCCGTTGCCGATCACGGCACAGCGATCGCGGTCGAGCCGATCCAGCTCGACGAGTTTGTCAGCGCCGGTCCGGGCACGGACCGCGTCCACACCCAGCCCGGCGGCGATCCCGTCCAGGGTTCCGAACGTGTCCGCGGACACCAGGTGGACGGTCAGCGTCTCACGCAGCGTGGCGATCCTGGCCCGGATTCCAGGGACCAGCTCGCCGCGATTGGTCAGCGTGCCGTTCACATCGAGCAGCACGTGCTCGAGCTCGAACTCCCGCCACCCCGGAATCGCCACCACCACCGTCACCGCCACCTCTCCTTGAGTCGTGGTTCGCCCATGCTCAGATCAGACCGACGACCCGGCCGTGCTCGTCAATGTCGACTCTTTCGGCCGCGGGTGCGGCGTCCAAGCCCGGCATCTGCGCGATCTCGGCGCTGAGTGGCACCAGCCACCCGGCACCGGTGTTCGCCCTGATGTCACGCACTGGAAGGGTGAAAGGATCCGGCACGTTCAGCAGTTGTGGGTCGGGCGACAGTGACAGGTGTGTCTTGGCGATCGACACCGGGAGACGCGAGAGCCCGTCGCGGGTGAACTGGGCGATACTTTGTTCCGCCGCGGGATAGTAGAAGACGTCCTTGGCTCCGTACACGCGCGTCGCGACGGCTTCGATCTTCTCGCGGATCGCCACCTCATCGCCGTACAACGGAGTGAACTGGTTCGGTTGTTCACACGCTCCCACGACGGCCTCCGCGAGCTCGGCGGCGCCCTGACCGCCATGCCGGAACCCGTCGTGTACGTGGACCGATCGTGCGCCGAGCTCTGAGAGCAGGCGCTTCACGAGCTCGGTCTCTTCCTCGCTGTCCTCCGGGTAGCGGTTGATCGCGAGAACCGGCGAGAAGCCGAACTCCTTGATGATGTCGAGGTGGCGGCGGACGTTGCCGATGCCGCGCTCGAGCGCGGCCGAGCGCATGCGGGGATCGTCGAGCTCGCCGGCGTGGTGCCTGATCGCGCGGACGGTCACCACGAGCACCACCGCCGCCGGTCTGACCTTACCCACGCGGCATACGATGTTGAAGAACTTCTCCATCCCCATATCGGTACCGAAGCCGGATTCGGTGAGCACGTAATCACCTAGTTTCATCGCCACCAAGTCGGCGATCAGCGAGTTGTTGCCGTGGTCGATGTTGGCAAACGGGCCGCAGTGGATCAGCGCTGGTTGGCCCTCCAGGGTCTGGGCCAGGTTCGGCTTGAGCGCATCCTTCAACAGGACGGTCATCGCGCCGGCCGCCCGCAGAGCTTCCGCCGTCACGGGTCGTCCCCCGTCGTGGGAGTAGGCGGCGGTGATCTTGCCGAGGCGGTGGCGGAGGTCGCGCAAGTCGCGAGCGATCGACATGATCGCCATCACCTCCGAGGCGGCGGTGATATCGAAACCGGTCTCGCGTACATACCCGTTGGCGCGGCCGCCGCGCCCCACCACCAGTGCTCGCAACGCGCGGTCGTTCATATCCAAGGCCCGCCGCCAGGTGACCCGAAGCGCGTCGATCTGGTGTGGATTGCCGTGCAGGATCGACGCGTCGACCATCGCGGCGAGGAGATTGTTGGCGGCGCCGATCGCGTGCATGTCGCCGGTGAAATGCAAGTTGAGGTCTTCCATCGGGACCACCTGGCTCATGCCACCCCCGGTGGCGCCGCCCTTGACCCCGAACGCCGGACCCAGTGAAGCCTCGCGCAGGCATGCCACGGGGTTCTTGTCGAGCAAACCGAGCCCTTGCGTCAACCCGACCAGCGTGGTCGTGTTGCCTTCGCCGAGCTTGGTCGGGGTCATCCCGGTGACACAGACGAGCTTGCCGTCGGGAGCATCCTTGAGCCGTTCGAGCACCGCGAGCGAAAGCTTGGCCTTGTAACGGCCGTACGGCTCGACCTCGTCCGGCAGCAACCCGATCCGAGCCGCGAGGGTGTCGATCGGAACCAGCTCGTGCTGTTGGGCGATTTCAAGACTGCTCTTCATCGACGGCCTCGCGAACCTCAAGGTTTGATCCGACACAGAGGCCATCAGCGGCTGCGCCACGGTTGGAGCGAGCCTCATCGCTCGCCCCAAATCCTACCCGCGAATCGAGCTCCCGCTATCATCGGCTCACAACGTGAGACGCGGCGATGGAGTTCGCCGTGACCTGATCGGTCGAACCGCCTGCGGGCTAATGGCTCCTACGAGACCGTTGTCGATCTCGTATCCAAGGAGCCCAACCGCAGTGCTGCCCGCATGGGGTGTTCAGGTGTGTCAGGTCCTGGCGATGCTGGTCTTCGCGCCGTTGATCAGCGGCGTGATCGCCAAGGCCGAGGCGCGGGTGCAGTGGCGCACGGGCCCCTCTGTGCTCCAGCCGGACTACGACATCGCGAAGTTCTTTCGCAAGGAATCGCTGGCCTGCGCCACGCTCGCCGGCGGCGCCGCGCTGGCCGCGTTGCCACCGTTCAGCGGCTTTGTCTCGGAATGGCTGGGGCTGGAAGGACTGATGCAGGGTTTCCGCGTCACGGCACCGGCTCGCATCTCGCGATCGCCCTGGCGGGCGCGCTGCTCGCCCTCACCGCCGGGCTCGCCGCCTTGGCGTTCGTCCGTGCCACCGGGATGACTTTCCTCGGCATGCCGCGGGACCGCTCGATCCGGCCGGCCGCCGAGCCTCGGCTGGCCCGGCTCGGCCTCGCCGTCCTGGCGGTCTTCTCGCTCGCCATCGGCTTCGGCCTCGCCGCGGCCGGCCTGCGTTACCTGGCGAGCCTGCGACGGGCGCGGCGCGCGCCAGTGTGGGCGTCCGGCGTGGCGGTCACGGGGCGGCGAGCGCAGTACACCGCGCTCGGCTACGCGAACATGGTCCGCGTGATCTTCAACGTCGTCTATCGGGTCCGCACGCAATTGCGCACCGTCGGTGACCAGCGCTTCCCCGAGCGGCTCAGCATGCTGCGCGCCGAACCGCGGATCTTCGACGCCGGCTGGCTATACCGGCCGATCAACGCCGCCTTCCTGCGCGTCGCGGACGCGCTGCGCAACATCCAGGCCGGTCCCCTCGGGCTCTACCTGCTCTATTTGTTGGCCGCCTTCGTGGTGCTGTTGCTGATCGCGCCACGGCTCGGCTGAGCGTGGCTGAGCGGCGCGTGGGTTCGGCACGCTGAGTGCGACGGCGGGGTGTCGCGGGGCGACCCCCGTGGGGGCTGAGTCAGATATAGCCAGACGCATTCCCCAACGCCGTGGAACTGCTGCGGGTAATCGACTCGGCGCGCGTGTGAGGGGTGCCGGCTGGGCGCGCCCTCCGCCCAGCGTCTGAGCCGCTCGGGCGCGTCGGCGCGCTAGCTGACATCCCCTTTCCCAAGGACCGTCCAACCCGCTAGGCCAGGAGCTTGGCCTTCTGGGCCGCGAACTCCTGCTCGGTGAGGATGCCCTGGTTCTTGAGCTCGGCCAGCTCCTTGAGCTGCGCGATCGGATCAGGAGCTGGCGGCGGGGGCGGGGCCGGGGCCGGCTGCTGGTAGTACTGGGGAGGGGGTGCCTGTTGATACTGCTGGGGGGGCGGCGCGGCCTGCTGATACTGCTGAGCGTCCTGTGCGCCCCAGCGCTTGGCCTGACGGCGGCTGACGCGATTGGACACGGCGGTGAAGGTGCCGGCGGCGACGGCCGTACGAGCGACACCACGAAGCAATCCGGGCATGTTCAGGCCTTTCGGTTGGGCTCGGCGTCGAGGGCGTCAAGCGCGGCGATGAGGTCTGGAACGCCAATCCGTTCGAACGTGATCAGCTCACCGCCGTTGCGGCGGACGCCGGCGATGAATGGCCCCGCCCAGCGGTTTTCGTAGACGATCATCACGGCCGAGCTGCCAGGCTCGATCTGCGCCGCCGCCAGGGCGACGTCGTCATCGCTGAGCAGACCCGTCGAAGCTCCGTCGAACGCGGCGAGATCGCCGGCGGTGCGTACGTCGAGATCGCCGGGATCAAGGCCCACGAATGTGCCGTCATCATTCTTTTTCACAAATCGCACGTCGAACACGCGGATGATCCCCCGGTCGACGAGGTCGAGAAACAGTGGGATGGAGTCGCCGGTGGCTGGCGCTCCAGGCGGGTATCCGATCACGACGACGTCGATCGGCCCGAGTTCCCGTTGGTTGTCTTCCATTGCACGCCTGCTCCTGACTCGAGTGAACGTGAACTGCGTACCTAATCCGTCTGCCGACGCGCGATTAGCTTGCCGACCTCCCATAGAACCAGCAGCAGCACCGCGGAGGCGAGCGCCAATCCGAACTGTGGCGCCTTCAGCGGCACGGTGTCGAGCAGCCGGTTGAACAGGTCCATCTGGGTGATCGCCACCGCCAGCGCGATCTCGATCAGCGCGATCCAGTTCATGCGCGAGTTGTCGAACGTCTCGCGTACGAGTATCGAGAGCGAGATGCTGCGGCTCTCGTATGCGGCGACGACGAGCATCAGCGCGAACGCGGTCAAGCCGATCGACGACCCGATCGCGGTGCTCCCGTAGTGGGACTTGCCGAACGCGATCATGGCGTCGAGGACGATCGCCATATACAGGCCCACGAGGCCCGAGGTCAGCATCACCCCGCGGGTCATGATCGACTCGTCGCTCGGCCGTGGCCGGAGGCGCATCAGGCCCGGGGTGGCCCGATCGAGGCCGAGGGCGACGCCGAACGGGGCGCTGATGAAGAAGTGGATCCACAGCACCTGCGGCGGCGTGAACGGCTGTCCGGCGGCGATGTTGAGCAGGGTCGCGCCCAGGAACGTGAGCACGAACGCCACGAGCGAGATCAGCACGAAGCGGACGTACTTCATGAGGTTGTCGTAGAGCTTGCGCCCCTGCTCGACCGCTTGGACGATGGTGGCGAAGTTGTCGTCGGTGAGGATCATCCGGCCCGCGTTCTTGGCCACCTCGGTGCCGCTGCCCATCGCGATCCCGATGTGCGCGGCCTTGATCGACGGGGCGTCGTTGACGCCATCGCCGGTCATCGCCACGACCTGGCCCTTCTGCTTCAGCGTGTCGACCAGCAGCACCTTGTGCTCGGGGGCCACGCGACCGACCACGCCGATCTGGTCGATCCGCGACAGCCGCTCGGACTCGGTCAGGGCGGCGAAGTCAGCCCCGAGGATCGCGTCCCCTCCGATGCCGAGCTGCTTGGCGATCGCCGCTCCGGTGATCACGTCGTCGCCGGTCACCATCCGCACCCGGATGTGGGCCTTCTGGGCGTCTTCGACGGCCTGTTTGGACGCCGCCCGCGGCGGATCGACCATCCCGACGAGGCTCGTGAGCGCGAGACCGTCGACCAGGCTGAGCAGGTCGCCGTCGGGATCGAACGTTCCGGGGTCGATGTCACGGAAGCCCGCGGCCATGACGCGCAGCCCCGCCTCCCCCATCCTCCGCACGTGGGCATCTGCACGTTTCTCCAGCTCGGCGGTCCACTGAATGCTCTCACCGTCGGACAGCGCACTGGAGGCGTGGCTGATGACCGCCGGCGCCGCACCCTTCACATAGCAGCGAACGATCTCGTCGCCCGAGGCATCTGCCGCTTTCGTGAACGCGGCCATCAGCTTGTAGGTGGGGTCGAACGGCAGGGTGGCCAGCCGCGGATACCGCTCCCGCATGGCCTCGAGGTCGACCCCGGCCTTGTGAGCGAGCACGAGCAGCGCCCCCTCGGTCGGGTCGCCGACGACCTTTCCGTCGACGAGCGTCGCATCACTCGCGACGACGTAGGGCACGATCGCGTCGTCGATCGTGCCCGATGTACCGACGGCGTGGTGGACCTTGCCTTCCAACTCGTAGCCGGAACCAGAGATCGTGTACCGGTTATTCGGGCTCACCACCTCGACCGCGGTCATCTGGTTCATGGTCAGAGTCCCCGTCTTGTCGGAGTTGATCGCCGACGTCGAACCGAGCGTCTCGACCGAGGCGAGGTCCTTCAACACCGCTCCCTGTTTGGCGAGCTCGCCCGCGCCGAGCGAGAGGATCACCTGGAGCACGGTCGGCATCGCCTCGGGAATGGCCGCGATCGCGAGGGCGATCGCGCTCGTGAACACGACGGTGGCGGACAGACCGCGGCTGGCCCCCAGCGCGAACATGATCACCATGGTGATCCCGGCCGCGCCCGCGATCCACAGCGTCAGCGTGTTCAGCTGCCGGGTCAGCGGCGTCTGCTCGCGGGTCGTCGAGGCGAGCATCCCGGCGATCCTGCCCACCTCGGTGTCGGCGCCCGTCGCGGTCACGACCATCACCCCGCTCCCGTGGGTGACCGGCGTATGCATGAACGCCATGTCGGTTTGCTCTCCGGGAGCCAGGTCCGCACCGGTGGGGATCTCGACGCCCTTGGAGGCGGGCACGCTCTCCCCCGTCAGCGCCGATTCGTCGATCTCCAGCGCGTGGGCCTCGATGATCCGTCCGTCCGCCGGCACCTCGTCGCCGGCCGCCAACAGCACGACGTCGCCGACGACCACGTCCTCGGCCGCGATCTCGGCTTCCGAGCCGTCGCGGCGGACCCGGGCAGTCGCCTTGACCATCGCCTTGAGCGCGTTCATCGCGCTCTCCGCCTTGCCCTCCTGACGCAGCCCCACGACGGCGTTGAGGACCGTGATCACGATCAGCAACACGCCGGTGCTCCACTCCTTGATCACCAGCGACACGATTGCCGCGCCCAGCAGGATGAGCTGCATGTAGCTCCGGTACTGCTGGACGAACCGCCGCCACTCGGGTACCGACTGCTCGGCGGGCAGCGCGTTGGGCCCGTTCTGCCCCAACAGTTCCGCGGCCTGCCGGCCGGACAGCCCGGCGCTGGGATCGACCTTGAACCGCGCGGTTATTTCCTGCGCCGTGAGGGTGTAGGCCCGATCGCGGCCGGCGCCCGGGTCGGCGCGGGGACTGGTTTCGGTCGCCACGGGACCAGTGCCCACTCGGTCCACTAGCTCCGCGCGACCGGCGAGTCCCCGGCGACGTCGTCTGCGGCGGCCGGCTCGGCCGCCTGTCCGTCCCGGGACTCGGCGTTCCCGTCGTCGCTCGCGCTTCGCTGCTCCTGCTCGAACGGGTCGGGCGCGGCGCCCGCCGGAGCCTCCGCCTCCAACTCTCGTTTGACCTCGGCCAGCATCTCGCGCCGCTGTTTGGAGACCACGGGGAACCGCGGATCGATCTCCATCAGCGTGTGCACCAGCACCGACCCGACGCCGATCCGCCCGAACCACTTGCGATCGGCCGGGATCACGTACCACGGCGCCCACTCGGTGCTCGTGTGCGAGAGCATCTCCGAGAACGCCCGTTGGTAGTCGTCCCACCGCTCGCGCTCCTTGACATCGGCGGCGGAGAACTTCCAGTTGTGATCCGGGAGGTCGATCCGTCGCAGGAATCGCCGGCGCTGCTCCTCGCGCGAGAGGTTCAGGAACACCTTGACGATCCGGAAGCCGTTATCGCTCAGGTAACGCTCCCAGTCGTTGATCTCGCGATAGCGGCGCTCCCACACGTCGCCCTTCCGCGACGCCGGTGGGAGCCGCTGGCGGTCGAGATTGTCCGGATGCACCCGGACGACCAGCACCTCCTCGTAATGGGAGCGGTTGAAGATCCCGATCTCTCCTCGACCCGGCAGCCGCCGGGCGTAGCGCCACAGATAGTCGTGAGCGAGCTCCTCGGTCGAGGGCACCTTGAAACTGTGTACCGAGACCCCTTGCGGGTTCACGCCGCTCATCACGTGGCGGATCGTTCCGTCCTTGCCCCCCGCGTCGAGCGCCTGCAGCACGACCAGCACTCCCCAGGTGTCCTGCGCCGCCAGGCGAGCCTGGTATTCCGAGAGCAGGCGGACGCCCTCCTTGAGCAGCGCAACGCCCTCCTTCTTCTTCTTCACGCCCTCTTTGAACCGCGGATCGAAATCCTTGTGGAGCGTCACCTTGGATCCGGGGGCGACCCGGAACGGCTCGATGAACTCCGCTACTCGCTTCTCTCTCTGATTGGCCATCGTCTCCTCCAATGCGGGTCGCGGCGAGGAGCGAGGCTACGTCCACGCCGGGTGCGTAGCGATCCTGCCGACGCTATTCACCCAGGTGAACGTGAACTCGCCTTGTCGCCGATCGCGCGGAGACTAACGAGCGTCAGGCCAAGGTCCGAGATGCGTTGGAGCAAGCTCTGAAGCTCCGACTGGTCCCGACAACGCCCGACCAGGACCGTGTTGCCGTGGTCACGCGTCAGGAACATGTGGTCGAATGCCGAGCCCATCCAGTCGCTCAGCTCACCCTCAACTTCAAGCCTGTAGGTTCGTCCTCCCATCGCCACAACCTTGCCGCAAACGGTGGCCGACCACGGCCCCAGCCCAACGATCACCTAGGTGATTGCGTTTACCTCGATCGCGTAAGCCGCGACGATCAAGGTCAGATGGCTGAAGGCCTGGGGGAAGTTGCCCACCTGGCGCTGGCGCGCCACGTCGTACTCCTCCGACAGGAGGCCGAGGTCGTTGCTCAGCCCGATGAGCCGTTCGAACAGCGCTCGCGCCTCGTCGACGCGGCCATTGACGGCGAGCGCGCTGACCAGCCAGAACGAGCAGGCGAGGAACTGACCCTCGTCGCCCGACAGGCCGTCGTCGGTGTCAGCCGTCGAATACCGGGAGACGAATCCATCGCGCCCGAGCTCACGCGTGATCGCGTCGATGGTTCCCGTGACGCGCTCGTCGTCGCCGGGCAAGAACCCCACCAGCGGGATGTTGAGCACGCTTGCGTCGAGCTCCTTCGAGCCGTAGTACTGGGTGAAGGTCTGCCGCTCGGCGTCGAAGCCCCGTTCGCAGACCTCGTCGTGGATCTGGTCGCGGATCGCCGTCCACCGCTCGACCGGGGCCTCGAGGTCGAACTGCTCGGCCAGTTTCACGGCGCGGTCGAACACCACCCACGCCATCACCTTCGAATAGGTGAAGTGCTGCCGGGGCCCCCGGGTCTCCCAGATCCCGTCGTCGGGCCGCTGCCAGATGGTCTCCACGTGCTCGACCACCGTCCGCCAGCGCGGCCAATACTGGTGCTCGATTCGCCCGAGCGCCTCGGCGCCGATGTACGCCACCCCGATGACCTCGCCATAGACGTCGAGCTGGAACTGCTCCGAGGCCGCGTTTCCGATGCGGACCGGCTTCGAGTCTTCGTAGCCGGGCAAGTGGTCGAGTTCGAACTCGGTCAGGCGTCGCTCGCCGCCGATCCCGTACATGATCTGGATCTTGGTCGGGTCGCCGGTCCCGGCACGCAGCAGAAAGTCGCGGAACCCCAGCGCCTCGTTGGTGTATCCGGCGGCGAGCAGCGCCTGGAGCGCCAGCACCGAGTCACGCAGCCAGCAGAACCGGTAATCCCAGTTGCGGACTCCCCCGAGGTCCTCCGGGAGCGACGTGGTCGGCGCGGCGATCAACGCGCCGGTCGTCTCCGAGGTCATCGCCTTGAGCGCGATCAGCGAGGTCAGCACCTGGTCCCGGTACGGACCTTGGTAGGTGCTGCGAGCGCTCCACTCGCGCCACCAGGCCTCGGTCCGGGCGAGCGCCGAGTCGGCGTCCTCGACCGGCGGGGTCGGCAGGTGCGACGGGTGCCAAAGCAGCGCAAACCGTTCCCGAGCCCCCTCGACGGCGTCGAATTCTGCCTCGACGGCACCGTTCTGCACGTCGAGCGGCAAAGGCGTGCTGAGCCGGAACCCGTCCGGCCCCGAGGTGGCGACCGCGCCGTCGTGCGCGCGTTCGGTCCACGGCGAGATGGCTCCGTAGTCGGGCCGCAACAGCAGCTCCATTCGCATCGGCACCCGACCCTTCAACCCGCGGACGATCCGCATCAAGCGCGGCGGACCATCGCCCCGGCGGGGCATGAAGTCGATCACCTGCACCTTCCCTTCGGCGGTCTCGAAGTCGGTCTCGAGCACCAGGGTGCCGGGCCGGTAGCGCCGGGAGGTCGAGACCACCTCGCCCGCGGGCGCCAGCCGCCAGCATCCGTGCTGCCGATCCCCGAGCAGAGCGGCGAAGCACGAGGCGGAGTCGAAGCGGGGCAGGCACATCCAATCGATTGACCCGCCGCGGCCGATGAGCGCGGCGGTCTGGAGGTCGCCGATCAGGGCGTAGTCTTCGATAAGCACGGCAACGCTCCTTCGGTGGACTAGTCGGTGGGGGTGGCGAGCTGCGGTCGGTCGCTGGACGACGTGAACCGCTGTGCAAGGGTAGTGACGAGCCCCGCCAGCCCATCCTGGTCGGCCCGGTAACGCTGGCGCTGTGCTCCGTTGGTGGCGACGAGCCGCCGGACCCGGTCGAGCTCGGCGACGGCGGCCTCATCGGCGTGGCGGCGGCAAGCGGCCAACAGCACCTCCATCAGTGCTCGCACCGGCACCAACGTCCGCTTGACCGGATCGATCAGGCGCGCGTCGAGTCCGTCCCGGGCCGCGAGAAAACGGTTCTCCTCCAGCACCTCGGGGCCAAGCTGGCCGTCCCCCGCCCCGCCCTCCAGCACCAGACGCGCCACCGACCGGACGAGCGCCACGAGCGCGGCGGTATCGAGGAGCGTGGTCTGGGCGTCCATCGCCCGCACCTCGACCGTCCCGAGCGCCGGCTGGAGGCGGACGTCCCACCACAGAAAGGTCGGATCGGGCAGCGCCCCCGAGGCGATCAGCTCGTCGATCGCGCCAACGTAGTCCGCGTAGTCCTCGAATCGCCGCGGGATGCCGGTACGAGGGAAGGCGTCGAAGATTACCGTGCGGACCGAGGCAAAGCCGGTATCGACCCCTCGCCAGAACGGTGAGTTGCTCGATAGTGCGAGCAGCAGCGGCACCACCTCGCGCAGGCCGTTGAGGAGGCGAATCGCGTTCTCGGGATCGGGAACGCCGACGTGCACGTGCAGCGCCAGCGTCGGCTCCCGGTGGGCCAGAACGCGCATCGAGTCGGACACCAGCCGGTACCGCTCGCTGCCCGAGACCTGGTTTTCGCCCGCCGAAGCCAGCGGATAGGTCCCCGCTACGGCTGCGCACAGGCGCATCTGGCCGAGCTCCCGGTGCAACTGGGCTCGCAGGGCGGCGAGTTCGGCAACCGCTCCGGGGACATCGCCGTGGATTCCGGTCCTCAGCTCGACGACCGCGGCGTGCGTTTCGGGCGAGGTGTGAGCCGACAACTCGCGCGAGAGCCTCGGAAGGACCCGGTCGCTGGATTGCGCCAGCGAATGATCCGCAGCGTCGAGAAGGAGCACCTCCTCCTCCACCCCGATCGTATACGGCCGCCCGAGGCTGTCGTTCCACCTCGCCCACCTCGGCCACACGCCCGGCGACTCGTCGGGGAGCTGGTAGAGCTGATCGGTGGAAAAGAACTCGCCGGATCCGACCCGCGCGTCGCCGAACATCATGGTGTGAGCCTACGTCGGCCGCCCGCCTCCAAGCTCACGCCACGTTCAACTCACCTGGGTGAACGCGAATCGCCCCCGCTGGGAATAGGGTGAACTGAGTTGTCACCGCGGGCTGGATTCACGTTCACCTATGTGAAAACAAATCCTTTACATTTGCCAGAAGGGCGACAATATCTCGAGCTGGCGGCAAACGACTGACCCCGGAGACCACGGTGACTACTAGCGCAGCAATAAGGGTGAGCCCAAATCAACGCGGCGCATGGGAGGTCGCGCTACCCGATCAGCCAGAGCCGATCAGTTGTCAAACCCTCGCCGATGCCAGACGGGTGGCGATCCTGTCCGCGGCGCTCGGACCCGACCGTCAGCTGATCGTGCAGGATGCCTACCATCGCGTCGTCCGCCGCGAAAAGCTGAGTGACGGCGACGGTAAGCTGGTGCCCGACCACGGCTGGTTCGGGTAGTTCACCCGCGCGGCGGGGTCCAGTTGGCGCGCGTCTGTCGGCGGAAAGTCTCGAGCGCGTCGTCGAGGGTGGCGAAGAAGTGGTCGGGGTTCAAGGGACCGACGAGCTGATAGCGCTCGAGCTTCGCGCGCACCGGATCCTTTAGCTCGGCGAAGACCAGCGACGTGCCGCCGGCGTTGAGCTCCTCGTCGAGGGTGGCGAGCATGTCGGCGGCGGTGGTGTCGACGTCGGTGATCGGCTCCGCGGCGATCACGATCCACTGCGGCCGTGGATCGGTGGCCGCCAGCCGCCGGATCCCGTCTCGGAAGGTCCGCGCGTTGGCGAAGAACAGCGGAGCGTCGAAGCGGAAGATCACCAGTCCGGGCAACTGCTCGGCCTCGGGGTGGAGCTGGCGGTCGTGCTGGCCCGGCAGTCCGGGAACGCGGCCGAGCGTCGTCTGGTAGGGCCACCAGGCCCGCCGGAAGACGTTGAGGATCGACAGCGCGACGGCGACCGCGATGCCCTCGAGTACGCCCACGAGGGCAACGCCGAGGAAGGCGGCCATCGAGAGCAGGAACTCCACCTTGCGCTGGTGCCACAGGCGGACGGTTCCGGGAATATCGGCCAGCGAGACCGATGCGGCGATCACCACGGCGGCGAGTGTCGGATTAGGGAGGTTCTTCAGCAGCCCGGGTACGAGCACGAGCATCAGCACAATCGCTCCGGCGCCGACCAGGCCCGTGACCTGCGTCTTGGCCCCGGCCTGGGCCGCCACCGCCGTGCGCGATCCGCTCGTGCTGACCGGGAACCCCTGGAAGAAACCCGCCGCGACGTTCGCGGCGCCGATGCCGATCATCTCGCCGTTGCCGTCGATCTCCTGATGGCTGCGGGCGGCGAACGATGATGCGGTCGAGATCGTGTCGGTGAGGGCGACGAGCGCGATGCCGAGACCGCCCGCGATCAACAACGGCAGATCGGAGACCGGGCCGGGGACCGTCAGCGGCGGAAACCCCCGCGGCAGCTCGCCGACCACCGAGACGCCGTGGTCGGTCAGGTTCAGCGCCGACGCGGCCGCGATCGCGATGACGACCGCCACCAGCACGCCCGGGACTTTCGGCAGCCACCGATTCAGCGCCAGGATCAGCGCCAGGCTGACCAGCCCGATCGCCACCGCGGCGCCGACGGCTTCACCGGACGCGAGTCCGTGCACAAACGCCCGCGCCTCGTCGATCAAACCGTTGGCGTCGATCGAGAAACCGAACAGCTTCGGCAGCTGGCCAACCAGGATCGTCACCGCGAGGCCGTTCATGTAGCCGATCTGCGTCGGCTTGGACAGGAGATCGGCCACGAAGCCGAGCTTCGCGATGCCGGCGGCGATCATGATCGCCCCGACGATCAGCCCCAGCATCGAGGCGAGGGCGATCGCCCGCTCGGGGCTCCCGTTGGCGCCGAGGATCGGCAGCAGCGTCGCCGCGATCATCGGCCCCAACGAAGAATCAGGGCCCAGTACAAGAATCCGCGATGGCCCGAACACCGCGTATCCGATGAGGCACAGGATCGTCGTATAGAGACCCGTGATCGCGGGCAGGCCAGCGAGTTCGGCGTAGGCCATCCCCTGTGGCACCAGCAACGTGGTCAGGACGATTCCCGCCACGAGGTCGTGACGCAGCCATGACCCACGGTATTCCGCAAGCATGCGCAGCCCCGGAAGCCGCTGCGCCGTCTTGACCGGCCCGGGGCGACGATCGCCAGTCGGCCGCTGGCCCCGCTGCCGTTCGTCGACGTCGGCCGGCATCGCGTCAGGCTACGCGGACGGTCGGGTGCGGCCCGGCTTGTCCGACGGATTCACCCAGGTGAACGCAGATCGCGCGCCGCCCCGCGATTCGCGTTCACCTAGGTGAAGACGCGCCGCCAACCGATCGGCTGAACGCATCCGACGTAGGCTCATTTCATGAACGGAGGAGGCGGAGGTACGGGGCACTAGTGCGGCGGCGGCAACTCTGGGCGGCGGCAGCCGTGGCGCTGCTGATCGGCGCGTTGGCGCTCGCCGTCGTGCTCACGATCATCCGTTTTCCCCAGGGGTTGTCGGTGCTGGCCTGCCTGTTGCTGGCCGCGTTAGCCGCGTGGTACGCAGTCCGCCGCCGAGGCGCGCTGCGGACCGCATGTGCCGGCCTCGCCGGGCTCCTCCTGGCCGGCGCGGTGGCTCTCGTCGTCCTTGAAGGCAAGCCGCTGCTCGACGCGCTGATCGTGGTCGCATTTCTGGCCTCCGTCGCTGCCGCGCGGACGGCGTTCACGACCCATGTCCGGCTGCCGGGCGCGGCGCCACCGCGGCGGGCGGTGCTGTTCTACAACCCGAAGTCGGGTGGCGGCAAGGCCGAGCGCTTCCATCTCGCGGATGAGGCCACCCGCCGCGGAATCGAGCCGATCCGCCTCAATCTCGGCGACGATCTCGAGCAGCTTGTACGCGCTGCCGTGGAGCGCGGGGCAGACGGCCTCGCCATGGCTGGGGGCGACGGCTCCCAAGCGATCGTGGCGATGGTGGCAGCCGAGCACGAGCTGCCCTACGCCTGCATTCCGGCCGGCACGCGTAACCACTTCGCGCTCGACCTCGGCGTCGACCGCGACGACGTCGTCGGTGCCCTTGACGCCTTCGTCGACGGTGGTGAGCGGCGGGTCGACCTGGCGGACGTGAACGGACGCGTGTTCGTCAACAACGTGTCGCTCGGCCTGTACGCGCAAGCGGTCCAGCGCGCGGGTTACCGAGACGCCAAGATCCGCACGCTGCTCGACACCGTCCCCGATGTGGTCGGACCCCAGGCCGAGCCGTCGCAGCTGCGCTGGCGGGGCCCGGGCGGACACGAATCGGGCGTCGCGATGCTCGTGTCGAACAACCGCTATCGGCTGGGACGGGTGCTGGGCTCGGGGACGCGGCCGCGACTCGACGCGGGACTGCTCGGCATCACCGTCCTTGGGGCCGCGGACAACCTCCAGCAGCTGCGCCTCAGAGACACGCTGGGTACCCAGGAGTGGTCGGCGCCGGCTCTCGAGATCGACTCCGACGGGCCGGTTGCGGCCGGAATCGACGGCGAGGCGACGGTGCTCGAACCCCCACTTCGCTTCCGCGTCCACGCCGGCGCGCTGCGGGTGAGGATCGCACCCAGCCACCCTGGCGCCTCTCCCTCGGCGCTCGAGCCCGACTCGCCGTTGGCGGTCATCGACGGCCTGGCCAAGCTCGCGCTCGGGCGTGCGATAACCGAGGATCCTTAACCGTCTTCACCCCCTAGCCGGGTATATTTAACGCAGATTTAGCATCGGCGAGCAACCAAAGACGGGCGGGTCGTCGGGGGGTCGCTATCGCGCGTGCACCACTATTTGGAGCATAAGGAAGTGAACCGATAGCCAGCTTCCGGAGCGAGGCGGCCTCTGGCGCTCGGGGGTTTCACGACGTCGATCCCCCGCTCGCCGAAGCAAAGCTGGCTGCGCCTCGCCAACGGACGGGAATGGTCGAGCGCCGTCGCATCACGCGGGCGCTCGACCTCAGCGCGGAAGCCGAGCTGACGCTCGTCGCGGCGCCTCCGGGCTACGGCAAGACGACCGCTACCCGCGCCTGGTGCGCCAGCCGGGCTTCGGCGCTCGCCTGGGTTACGCTCGACGCCGGCGACAACGATCCCAGTCGGTTCTGGAGTTATGTCGCTACCGCCGTGGATCGAGTTCGGCGGGGCCTCGGGCGCGGTGCGCTCCGACGGCTGAGCGAGCCGGGCCCCCCGAGCCTGACCTCGGTCGACGAACTGATGAACGGCATCGCGGCGTTTGGCGAGGAGCTCGTGCTCGTCCTCGACGACGTCCAGACCGTCACCGCGAGCGAGTGCCTGGCCTCGATCGACTACGGCCTCGAACGGCTGCCCGCCAACGCGCGGCTGATCATGCTGACCCGCGTCGACCCGCCGCTCAGGCTGGCGGAGCTGCGCGCCCACGGCGCGCTGGCGGAGCTGCGCGCCGACGAGCTCGCGTTCACGCGCGAAGAGGCGCACGAGCTCGTGGTCGAGCGCAGCGGCGTCGAGCTCGAGCCCGAGGAGGTCGAGCTGCTGTGGCAGCGCACCGAGGGTTGGCCGGCCGCGCTGTTCCTCGCCGCCTTCTGGTTGCGCCGGGTGGATGATCCCCGCGTGGCGGCTCGCGAGTTCGGCGGCGACCACCGGTTCGTCGCCGACTACCTCAGCCGCGAGGTGATCGCGGCCCTCGACGAGGATGCCCGCTCGGTGCTCCTGCGCGCGTCGGTGCTCGGCCGGCTGACCGCCGAGCTGTGCGACGCCGTGTTCGACCGCTCGGACTCGGCGGCGGTACTGGCCGAGCTCGAACGGTCGAATCTGTTCGTCGCCCATCTCGAGCACCCGGAGTGGTACCGCGTCCATTCGCTGTTCGCGGAGTTCGCCAGGTCCGAGCTCGCCGCCGTCGAACCCGATGCGGCGCGCCAGATCCACCTCCGCGCCGCCGTCTGGCTGCGCTCGCGGGGGTTGCCGGTGGAAGCCGTCGAGCACGCCGCCGCCGCCGGCGATCACGACCTCGTTGCCGACCTGCTGTCCGAGCACCACCTCGCGATGATCAGGACCGGGGGCGCCCGGACGCTGATTCGCTGGATGAGCACACTGCCGGACGCACAGCTGGTGAGGCATCCGGCACTCACGGCGGCCGCCGCGACGGCGGTCACGATGGCCGGTCAGATGACGCTTGACCGGCGGAGGCTGGTGGCGCTCATCGGGCGGGCGGAGCGCGAGTGTCCCGAGCGAGTCACCTCATACGTCCAGGCGGTCGTGGCCATGGTGAGCGCCGCGACGATGGATGGCGGCGTCACGGTGGCAGTTCGCGACGGCCGCCGCGCGGTCGCGTTGGCGTCGGTCGCCGCCGACGACGTGATCCTGGCGGCCCGCGCCGGCTGCGCGTGCGCCCTCTACTTCGCCGGTGATCTCGACGAGGCGTGGGAGGTGGCGTTGCGGGCGGTCGAGCACCCAAACGCCGAGCACCGTGCCCCGGGACAGGCATTGGCCCGCTCCGCGCTCGCCCTCGTCGCCGTCGAGCGCGGCTGGCTCGCCTCTGGCCGCTCCCACGCCGAGAAGGCCAAGTCGCTCGTCGCCTCCGTCGCGGCCAGCCGGAGCTGGCTCGGAGCGAGCGCCGCGGCGGCGCTCGGCACGGTGCTCGAGCAAGAGGGCAACCTCGTCGACGCCGAACGCGAAGTCGCCTATGCCGAGCACTTCCTGCGCGACGAGGTAGCGACCGTCCACCACGCGTGGGTGCTGATCGTGCTGGCGCGCGTCCGCTGTGGGCGCGGCCGCGTCGACGAGGCTGTGGTGGCGTTGAGGGCGGCCCAGCAGGCGCTCGGCGAGCTCGCGGACAGCGGCCGGCTCCCATCGCTCGCCGCCGAGGTCGAACAGGAGCTCGAGCAGGCGGTGGCCCGCGCCGGTGGTGGCGAGCTGCTCGAAATGCCGAGCCAAGCCGAGCTCGCCGTGCTCCGCTTGCTGGCCTCCGACCTGTCGGCTCGGGAGATCGGGGACAAGCTGTTCCTCTCGGCAAATACGGTGCGGTCGCACACCCGCTCGATCTACCGAAAGCTCGGTGTCAATTCACGCGCGGAGGCGGTGGCTCGCGGCGAGACGCTGGGCCTGCGCGGGAAAGCGTAGTCACCTAGCGCGGACGTCAGTTCGAGCGCGCGAACAGCCGCAGGAAGAGCAGGAACACGTTCAGAACGTCGAGGAAGATTCCCGCCGCCAGGGGAATCGCCTCGTCCTTGCCGGCACGGCGCAAGCGGTTGAAATCGACCACGGTGTAGAGGCCGAAGATCGCCAGACCGGCGATTGACCAGGCTGTGTACACGGCCGGGATGCGCACGAAGATCAGCACGATTCCGGCTGCCAGCAGGCCCAGCAGCAACCAGAACAGCAGCCGATAGAGGAACGAGAGGTCGCGACGGGTCGCGTAACCGGCGGAGCCGAGGACGGCGATGAACAGCGCCGTCGCCCCGAAGGCCTGGCGCACGGCGGTGGGGTCGGTGGCGGCGTAGTAGTTGACGGTCGCCGCGACGCTCACGCCGATCAACAGACCGAACGCGAACAGCAGCACGAGCGCCACTCCGGTGTTGCCACGGGCGCTGGCCACATTCAGCCCGATCAGGCAGCCGAACGAGAGCAGCCACGCGATGAACCAGCCGACGCCGCCCCACCCGCGCGCCATCCATACGCCGAGCGTCGCGAACCCCACGGTCAACGCCACCAGCGCCATCACGCGCCCGAACAGCCCCTGTGTCCGTCCCGCCGCCGAAGGCTCGGCGTAGCCAACCGCGCTCATCGCCGGCGATGATATCCATCGGCTACTAGGCCGCCGGCGTGCGGTGAGGCAGCGATCGAGGGCGGTGATGGGGGGCCGGGACGCTCTCCATCGCCGGCCGCCGGTCCGGCGCGTGTGCCTCATACCAGTCGGCGTACCGTCGCGCGAGCGGTGACGCGGTGATTCCGTGCGCGAACACCGACAGGCCCACGGTGAAATAGGTCGCGCGCACGATCGTCTCCGCCCCGGCCAGGTGGGCCTCCTGCACGGCGATGACCGCGAACACGATCGAGGCCAGCCCGCGCGGGCCAAACCAGCCGAGGAAACCGACGGTCTGCCGCCGCGCGCCGCTGGCGACCATCGAGATGGCCACCGGCAGCATCCGAATCACCGTCAGGCTAAGCACGCCGTAGAGCGCGATCTGCCACGACAGGTGCTGGAGGGCCGGACCCAGCAACACCGCGCCGAAGATCAGGAACGTGAGGCCCCCCAGCAGTCCTCCGATCTCGTCGTTCAGCCGCGACGCGTCCTCGGACTCCGGAGAGGCGAGTCCACCAAAAATGGCTCCGCCGATGAATGCGGCGATGAACCCCGAGCCACCGAGCGCCGCCGCGATTCCATACGCGAGCGCGGCGGCGCCGATCGGGATGACCTGGAGCCACGGAGCGCTGATCAGGTCCCGGCGGGAGCCGATCGTCACGACCGCGACCGCAGCCACCCCGGCCGCGACACCGCCGAGAAGTCCGTACCCGATCTCTTCCGCCACGATCGCGATCGCGTGGTGGCTCGTGGCCACGTGCTCCTCGATATCGGCCGCCGCGAGCGCGATCAACAGCAGTGGCACGCAGATGCCGTCGTTGAGCCCGCTCTCGACGTTGAGCCCCTGGCGGATGCGAGACGGGAGTCGCGGCTCGGTCACCACGGCCTGTCCGAGAGCGGCATCGGTGGGCGCAAGGAGAACGGCCAGCACGACGGCCTCCCAGGCGCCCAGCGACGTGAAGATCGCCCCCGCCAGCGCGGCACCGGCGGCAATCGTGAGCGGCAAACCCACCCCGAGCAGGCGCAGTGGCACCGCGTACTCCTGTCTCAGGAGGCGCGGCTTGATCCGCGAGGCGTCCGCGAACAGCACGACTGCCAGGGTCGCCTCGGCGAGCGTGCGGACCGTCGCGGTGGCGGGATCGGTCGTCACCTGGTCGATCACGAGTGGGCCGGTGAGCAGGCCGATCAACGCAAACGCCATCGCCGGCGTGAACTTCGTATCGGTCAGGCGGCGAGACACTCCGGCCACCACGAGCAGCGAGGCGGCGAGGATCGGAATCTCCCACTTCATCGGCCGAGCACGAACCGCAGATAGGTCAGGCCGCCGTCGGCGAAGGCCTGATAGATGCCGCTGCCCTCGACGGCGGCGAATTCGAGCGCGTAGCCGCGTAGCGGTTTGGGCACGCGGCGCGCGACCCGCGCGCGTACGTCGGGCGTCTTGAGCCGCAGCGCGCGCACGACGCCTGGCGTGATGTCCCGCACCTCGACCGTGCGGAAGCCTTCCTCGGACAGCTGCCGGTGCAGCGTGTCCACATCATCCTGCGTGGCCTGGTCGGCCGACGGCTGGGCGCCGCTGGGGCGGAAATCGGCGAGCAGCATGACTCCGCCGGGACGCAGCACCCTGCGCGCCTCGCGCAGGAACCGGCGCATCTCCGGATAGCAGTGGCTCGACTCGACGCTGAGGATCACATCGAAGGACCCGTCCGCGAGCGGAAGCTGCTCGGCGTCGCCGGCCACAAACGTCAGGCCGGTACGGCCGTAGCGTCGGGACGCGCTTCTGATCGCCGACCGGGCCAGGTCGACCCCGGTCAACGTGCGCGGAGCGAAGCGCTCGAACACGTAGGCGGTGCCACCGCCGCGGCCACATCCGACCTCCAGGACATCCTTGCCGGCCAACGGGACCGCGCCAGCGACGGCGCCGTACAGCTCGCGACCAAAGCGGTCGGTGTCCGCGCCGGCGCGTTCGTCGGGGGCGTAGCCGTAGTTCGTCAGCGCGCTCGCGAGCTCACTGCGCCTGAGGCTGTTGGCCTCGTAGAACGCGCGCCACAGCAGCTTCTCGACTCGAGGCCTCAGCTCTGGCGCAGCGCGCAGCAACGCGCCCACGCCGGCGCGGACAGGGCGCCATTCTCGATGCCGGGTTGCCTCGGGGCTGGCCATCACTTCGCTCCGGCCGGGTGATCCAGTTGTGAGAGAGTAGGTGAAGTCCGACAGAGGAGACCGAATGCCCGACACGACCCCGACGCCGAGGATCATCGCACCGACGGTGGCGGCGCTGGCCACCTCGGCGGTCGAGCGCTTCGGCGCTCAGCCGGCGGCACGTCACAAGGTCGGCGACGAGTGGCGCGAGTCGACCTACGGCGAAGTCGGGCAGACGATCGACGAGATCGCGCTCGGCCTCGTCGACCTCGGGGTGGCGGTCGGTGATCGGGTCTGCGTGCTGGCCAACACCCGGCTCGAGTGGACGTTGGCGAGTTTGGCGATCTCGGCCGCCGGCGCGGTGCTGGTTCCCGTCTACGCGACCAATTCGCCGCAGGAATGCCTGTGGGTGGTGGGCAACTCGGGTGCGCGGGCGGTGATCTGCGAGGACCCGGGTCAGCGGGCCAAGATCGATCAGGTCCGCGACGAGCTCCCCGATCTGGCGCACGTGATCGGGATCGAACCGGGGGCCGGAGAGATGACGCTCGACGAACTGCGCTCGCGCGGCCGGGGCCGGAACCGTGCCGAGCTGGCGGCGCGGCAGGCCGAGGTCGATCCCCAGGACCCGTGGACGTTCATCTACACCTCGGGGACGACCGGGCCACCCAAGGGCGTCGTCCTCACCCACGCCAACGGGATGGCGGTATGCGAGGTCGTCGAGCAACTCGCCCTCGTGCGCCACGACGAATGCATCTACCTGTACCTGCCCCTCGCCCACGTGTTCGCGCTGGCCACCCAGCTGGCCTCGTTCGATCAGGGCACCACGCTGGTGTTCTTCGGCGGCGACACCAGGCAGATCCTGCCCGAGCTGATCGAGACCAAGCCGACCTATCTGCCGTCGGTGCCGCGGATCTTCGAGAAGCTGTACGCCGTCGCCACCGCGATGGCGGGGCAGGGCGGCCCCGAGGAGCGAGAGCGCTTTCAGCAGGCGATCGGGCTCGGGGTCGACGTGCGGCTGAAGATGCAGCGCGGCGAGCCGGTGCCGGATGAGCTGCAGGTGGCCTTCGACCAGGCGGACGACCAGATCTTGGCTCGCGTGCGAAACCTGTTTGGCGGGCAGTTGCGGCAGGCGGTCACCGGGGCGGCGCCGATCGCGCCCGAGATTCTCGAGTTCTTCTACGCCTGCGGCGTGCCGGTACTCGAAGGTTGGGGGATGACCGAGACCACCGCGGTGGGCACGCTGGGCACGTTGGACCACTTCAAGTTCGGGACCGTCGGCCGCGCCGTCCCGACCATGGAGGTGCGGATCGCCGACGACGGCGAGATCCTGATCAAGGGCCCGACCGTCTTCCGCGAGTACTGGCAGAACCCCGAGGCGACCCGCGAGGCGCTGGTCGACGGGTGGCTGTTCACGGGCGACGTCGGCGAGCTCGACGATGATGGCTACCTCTCGATCACGGGTCGCAAGAAGGAGATCATCATCACCGCGGGCGGCAAGAACCTCGCCCCGGCGAACCTCGAGAACGACCTCAAGCAGTCCCGCTTCATCTCACAGGCCGTGATGTACGGCGACCGTCGCCCGTACCCGGTCATGTTGGTCACGCTCGATCCGGAGGAGATCGCCCCGTGGGCCAAGGCGCAGGGCCTGCCGGAGGAGATCGAGAAGCTGATCGAGCACGAGGCGGTGCGCGAGATGATCCAGGCCGAGCTCGATCGCGCCAACGCCAACTACGCGCAGGTCGAGCAGGTCAAGCGGTTCACGATCCTCGACCACGATCTGTCGATCGAGACCGGGGAGCTGACGCCGACGCTGAAGGTCAAGCGGGGCGTGGTCTACGAGCGCTACGGGGACGCGTTCGACTCCATGTACTGACCGATCCCGGCCGGTGTCAGGAGTCGAGCGCCCGGCGCAAGGCGATCGCGTTGGCGGGGGCGAACCCTCGCCAGTCGTTGTTGAAGTACGCGAACACGTCGTCCGTGCGCCGCCACTGGGCGATCCGCCGGGCCCAGGTGTCGAGCTCGCCGGCCGAGTAGTTTCCGTTGCGGCCACGGGAGCCGTAGTGGAAGCGAACGAACCGCCAGGACGCCGTGGACTCGTACGACTGGAACGGGCGCCGAGGGTGATCGCCGATCGCCAACGCCACGCCGTGCGCGCGGAGAGGCTCGAGCACCGCCGGATCGAACCAGCTCGGGTGCCGGAACTCGATCGTGTGCAGCCCGGGCGGCAGCGCCTCCAGCCATCCCTGCAGCCGCGCGTCGTCGCGGTGAAAGTTCTCCGGCAGCTGCCACAGAACCGGTCCGAGCTTGGCCGCGTCGATCAGCGGCTCGAGCGGGTCGTAGAAGCGCTTGATCGACTCTTCGATGTCGACCAGCCGCTTGATGTGCGTCAGATAGCGACTCGCCTTGACGGCAAAGGTGAACTGCCCGGGCGTCTGGGTGACCCAGTTGGCGACGGCCTCGCGACGGGCGAGACGGTAGAAGGTCGAGTTCACCTCGACGGTGTCGAACCGCTGGCCGTATAGCTCGAGCCAGCGCCGCTTCGGCTCGCGTTCGGGGTACAGTCGGCCACGCCAGTCGTCATACATCCATCCCGAGCACCCGATGCGTACAGGTTTCATTTTCGGGGTAAGGATTCCCAATCCCCGAGCCCGCTGACTATCCCCCCGCCCCGGTTCCCACGCGTCCGTCAAAGTCGAACCTCCGAAGCGCGGTTCAGGAGTGCCGGGCCTGCGACCTGTACGCCGGCGCGACCCAGGCCGTGATCGGCGAAGGCCCGGTGGGGGCGAGCCTGATGCTCGTCGGCGAGACGCCGGGAGACCGAGAGGACATCGAGGGTCACCCGTTCGTCGGCCCCGCCGGCCGCGTGCTCGACGAGGGTCTCGAACAGGTCGGCCTCGCCCGCGATCAGATCTACGTCACGAACGCGGTCAAGCACTTCCGCTACCGGGCACGCGGCAAGCGCCGGATTCACCAGACCCCCGACCGATGGCAGGTCACGGCCTGTCTCCCCTGGCTCGAGGCCGAGCTCCGGCTCGTCAAGCCCGAGGCGCTCGTCCTCCTCGGCGCGGTCGCGGGCCAGGCGTTGCTCGGTCCGTCGATCCGGATCGGCCGCGATCGCGGCAAGCCGATCCGGTCCGACCTGGCGCCGCTGGTGACGCTGACGACCCATCCGGCGGCGATCCTGCGGGTCGCCGACGCGGCCGAGCGGCGGGCCGCGATGGATCAGTTCGTCGCGGATCTCAGAGTCGTAGCGGACTGGCTCGTCGCTAACTAGCTTCGAGCTGGGCGGCCGCGATCGCGGCCTGACCATAGGAGATCCCGCCGTCTCCGACCGGCAGCCGGTCGGGGGTCAGCACGCGCAGCCCCGCCCCGATGAGGCCGGCGGCGACCGATTCCAGGAGCCGCCGGTTGGCGAACACGCCGCCCGACAGGACGACGAGCTCGGCGCCCCGCTCGGCGGCGATCGCCGAGCACGCCGACACGGTGGCGGCGGCGATCGACTCGTGGAAGCGGGCGGCAACGGTGCCCGCGGCGACCCCGGCCGAGACGTCACGCCGGATCGAGCGGATCATTTCCCGGGGATCGATCACGAGCCCGCCGTCGCCTGTGCGCAGGTCGAGCTCGTACCGCCCCCGGGCCCGCGGATCGCAGGCGGCCTCGAGTTCGATCGCCGCCTGACCCTCGTAGTTGATCTCGGTGCGTATGCCGCAGAGGGCCGCGACGGCGTCGAACAAACGGCCGACGCTCGTCGTCGGCGGGGCGTGGAGGCCGGTGTGGACCATCCGCGCGACCTGTTGCCAGAGCACCGGCGAGACGCGGCCGGCGAGCGCCTCCGGGGGGGCCTCGGCCTCCTCCCCAGCCGCGGTCAGCCACGCGCAGGCCATCCGCCACGGCTGTCTGATCGCTTGGGCGCCACCCGCCAGCGGAACCGAGTCGAGCCACCCCACCCGCTCGAAGCCGACGAGGTCGCCGAATAACAGCTCGCCGCCCCATACGCCGCCGTCGAGGCCGTATCCCGTGCCGTCGTAGATCGCGCCCACGGCCCTGCCCAGCTCGCCGTGCTCGGCCAGGCACGCGGCGAGATGGGCGTGATGGTGCTGCACGGCGATCGCCGTCACGCCCTCGCGCTCGAGGGCGTATTTGGTCGACAGATACTCGGGGTGGAGGTCGTGGGCGACCACCTCGGGCGCCACCGCGAACAGCCGTTTGAAGTGGTCGATCCCCTCGACGAACGAGCACAGCGTCTCGTAGTTCTCGAGATCGCCGATGTGGTGCGAGACCCAGGCCCGGTTGCCTTTGGCCACGCAGAACGTGTTCTTCAGCTCGGCGCCGCAGGCCAACAATGGCCGCGGCGTGCCCCGGCCGGGCAGCGGCACATCGGCCGGCACGAAGCCGCGGGATCGCCTCAGGAAGACCCGCCGCCAGGCGCCGCCGGCCCGGACGACTCGGACCACCGAGTCGTCGGTCCGGGTCTCGATCGGCCGGTTGCCGACCAGGAGCAGGTCGGCGATTTCCCCCAACCGTTCCAGCGCGTCGTCGTCCCGGTAGGCGATCGGCTCATCCGCGGTGTTGCCGCTGGTCATCACCAGCGGGCGCCCGGCGTCCGCCAGCAGCAGGTGATGCAACGGCGAATAGGGCAGCATCACGCCCAGCTCAGGCGCGCCCGGAGCCACCGACGGCGCGACGGGGGCCTCCGCGACGCGCGGCGCCAGCACAATCGGCGCCTGCACCGAGCTGAGCATCTCCGCCGATGGACCATCGAGGTGGACGAGCGCGGCCGCCTGTTCGGCGTCGGTGGCCATCACGGCGAACGGCTTGTCCTCGCGGTGCTTGCGGGCCCGCAGGCGGGCCACGACGGCCTCGTCGTCGGCCCGGCAGGCCAGGTGATAGCCGCCGATTCCCTTCAGGGCCACGATCGCGCCGCCGGCGAGCGCATCGGCGGCCGCGCGAACCACATCCAGCGAGACCTCGGCCGCCGCCTCGCCAGCGGCCGACAGCAGCCGCAGCGAGGGCCCGCACACCGGGCACGCGTTCGGCTGGGCGTGGAAGCGGCGATCGAGCGGATCGTCGTACTCCGCTCGGCACGCGGCGCACATCTCGAAGGCGGCCATCGTCGTGAACGGCCGGTCGTAGGGGATGCCGCGCACGATCGTGAACCGCGGACCGCAGTTGGTGCAGTTGATGTACGGATAGCGAAAACGCCGGTCGGCGGGATCGAACAGCTCGCGCAGGCAGTCGCGGCAGACCGCGGTGTCGGGGCTGACCGGCGCCTCCGCGGTGCCGTCGCGCGGGCTGTCGCGGATCCGAAAATCGACGTGACCGGCCGCCGGCCGGCGCTCGGACAGGACCCGTTCGAGCACGGCCAGCGGGGGCGCCTCGGGCGCGAGCCGGGCGAGCAGCCCGTGCACCGCGCGCTCGGAGCCCTCAACCTCGATCAGCACGCCGCGCGCGTCGTTGAGAACGTACCCGCGCAGTCCGAGATCGTGCGCCAGGCGATAGACGTAGGGCCTGAACCCCACCCCCTGGACCGTGCCCTCGACGCGCACGCGGACGCAGACGACGGCCGGCTGGGCAATCACGGTTCGTCTTGCCGGGCGCTCACGGCCCGCGCCTCGACCAGCTCGCGCAGCAGGTGGTAGGCGGTGGCGTGGGCCTCCTGAATCCGGGGGATGTGCTGCGAGGGACTGACGACGGTGTGGTCGGCCAGCCGCTCGGCGAGCACCCGCCCGCCGTCGTAGCCGACAAAGGCGATCGTGACTGCGCCACGCCGCCGGGCCTCGCTCAGTGCCGACAGGACGCTGAGCGAGTTGCCGCTCGTCGACAGCGTCGCCAGCGCATCACCGGCGCGGGCGTAGGCGATCAGCTGGCGGGCAAAGATCGCCTCCGGGCCGATGTCGTTGGCGATCGCGGTGATGATCGATGTGTCGGCGGTCAGGTCGAGCGCGCTGCGCCGCGGCCAGCCGGAGGCGGCGGGCGGATTCATGAGATCGGCGACCAAGTCGCTGGCGTCGGTGGCCGAGCCGCCGTTGCCGAGTGCGAACACCCGTCCACCGGCGTCGAGGCAGGCGCGCAGCGCGGCGGCCGCCGAGCCCAGCGTCCCGCCCCCCTCGGTCACCGTCCGCACCCGGAGGTCGTGGACCTCCTCGGCCTTCATCAGGACCGACCGCCGGACGTCGGCCAGCACGGCCTCGAGGTCGTCCTCCCGCTCGCCCAGGAACGGATAGAGGAAACTCGACGCTCCGACATCGTGGACGCGCCGTTCGGTCCGTCCCTTCAGCAGCCCGCGGTGCTCGAAGAACACGTGCACGAGCTCCCACAGGACGTGGTAGGTGGTCTCGACGAGCTCCTGGCGGACGAACGGGTCCTCGCTCGGCGGCTCGAAGCGCCACTCCGCCGGCAGTGAGGCGAAGGCGACCGTCAGGCACCCGCGGGCCCGCGCGACACTCAATCCGGAGGCGAGGGCCGGGCCATCCGCGGGCTCCCCGAAGGCGAGCACGATGTCCTCAGGCTCGGTCACCGCATCGACCTCGCGCGCCACCGGCCCGGATTCGCCGCACAGGGCGAGCGCCGGCAGCGCGCGCTTGCCCACGATCACCGGGTGGACGAACTCGACCGCGACGTGCCGGGCGTCGGAGCGCGCCGCCGGTGTCAGCGCGAACGCCACCAACCGTCCGCCGCGCGCGAACCGCTCCGCCATCTGGTGGCACAGCTGCGCGATCCGCTCCGCCTCCGACGCGAAGAACCGCGAGCCGGCCAGGTACCGCTGCTCAAGCCGCTGCTCGAGCAGCTCCCCCAGCGCGCCGCGGTTCCCGACCGCGCTCATACCGCCGCCCGGACCCTCCGGTGGGCCAACTCGGTGAGCCACTCCCGCAACCGCTCGACGCCCTCTCCGGTCCGGCCGCTCATGAGGATGTGCGCAACGCCCGGGTTAACCGCGTCGATGTTGTAGAGCAGCCGGTCGAGGTCGACGTCCAAGTGCGGAAGGAGGTCGAGCTTGTTGATCAGCACGAGCTCACAGCTGCGGAACATCAACGGGTACTTGAGCGGCTTGTCCTCGCCCTCGGCCACCGAGCAGACCATCGCCCGCGCGTCCTCACCGACCTTGAATTCGGCCGGGCAGACCAGGTTGCCGACGTTTTCGATCACCAGCAGGTCGATCTCGTGCAACGGCAGGGCGGGGAGCGCCGAACGGACCATGTTGGCGTCGAGGTGGCACTCCCCGCCGAAGCCCGAGTCGGTGTTGAGCTGGGTGACCGGCACGTGCAGGCTGGCGATCCGGTCGGCGTCGTAGGAGCCTTGGACGTCCCCCTCGAGCACGCCGACCCGCACCCCCGGCAGCGGCTCCGCCAGCGCCCGCTCGAGCAACGTCGTCTTACCCGCACCGGGTGCGCTCATCAGGTTCAGCACGGTCACGTCGTGGCGGTCGAAGTCGTCGCGGTTGGCCCGGGCGATCGTGTTGTTCGCGTCCAGGGCGTCCTCGACGACCCTTATCTTGGTCCGGTGCATGCGGCCTCCTTGTCCTCGACCTCGATGTAATCAACTTCGAGCTCCTCGCCCGCGAGCACGGCGACGTCCGCCGACGCGCAGTCCGGGCAGCGGAAGGCGGGATATAGCGGCTCCCACTCGCGCGTGCAGGTGCGGCACAGCAGGCGCGCGTTGATCTCGATCAGCTCGAGCCGGGCTCGCTCGCAGATCGTGTCGCGGGCGACGATCTCCCAGTAGAAGCTCAGCGAGTCCGGCACCACCTGGCGGAGCTTGCCCACGCGGACGCTGACGAGGCTCACCGGCCGCCCGTCGGCGTGCTTGCACGCCGTGTTCACGACGGCCGTGGCGACCGACAGTTCATGCATCGCCGCGGTTCAGCTCGGCGACGGTCTCGAGTACCACGTCGGCCGCGCAGGCCAGCGAGCCCTTGACCGCCTCGCTGAGGCCGAATCCGACGTCCTCGACGACCTCCGGCTCGCAGGCGACGACGAACACCCGTCCGGGCCAGCCGCCGACGTACTTGACGAAGCGCAAGACGGTCTGGGGATCCATTCCGTGGGGATCGAGCATCTGGCCGTCCTCGATCTGCCCATCGACATCGGCCGCGGCGGCCTCCATCACATAAAGCGTCCCGGGCGGCTCGCCTTGACGGCTGACGTCGATCAGGATCAGCGCGTCGTAGCCGCGCATCACCTCGTAGGCGAGATCGAGTCCGCCGGAGCCGAAGTCGATCACGTGCACGCCGGGTGGCAGCTCGCGCTCGGTCAGCAGCTTGGCCACCTCGCCGCCGAAGCCGTCGTCGCGTAGCCAGGCGTTGCCGATCCCGGCCACGAGGATCTGCTGGGTTCGCTCGGCGGTCTCGGTCATGGTTTCTGGACCTCGTTGGGGAAGAAGAACAGGTAGCGCCCGGTTTCTCGCATCAGCTCCTGACCCGGGTCGTCGTCGACGGTGACCGCGAGGTGCACGCGGTCGTCGTAATCGACGTAGATCCGTTCGACGGTGGCGTTGCGGCCGTCGAGGATGCGGTCGTAGGGGTCGCGGTCGGTCCCGGGTCTGAGCACCACTGTGGATCCTCGCTCGAACGTCACTCCGTCGACGGTCGCGCGAGGCTCGCCAGGGTTGTCATCCGCCCCCCCGACCACCGACCCTTGTGTCGCCGGTCCGCCCATCGCCCCCGCCCTACCCAAGTCTTTCATCCCTCCGTGCAGGGAGATGATCTCCTCCGGCGTCACGTTCAGCGCCCGTTCGAGCATCTCCCTCACCGCCGGGTCCTGGCTCGCCGCCTGCTCCCGCTCACCGTCGCTGAGTGCGTGGACGTGGAGGACGAGCGCCTCTTCGATCTCGGTGTTGTCGAACAGGTTGCCCCGGCTCTCGGGCGCCAGCATCGGATAGTCGGGCAGTACGATCGCCGCCCCCAGGATCGCGTCATCGTCCGGGCTCGCCAACACCGGCCAGATGTTGACGCTCTCGCGTCCGGCCTCCAGCGGCGAGATGAACCGCCCGACCGAGATTTGCAGGACGACGTGCGTCGAAATCAGCGAACACCCGAGCGCGCCGGCGCGATCGAGGCCGGCGGCGACCTCGGCCGTGTTGTGGACGCACGCCCTCACCAGGAAGCGGCCCGGGGCGTCGTCGATGGGCTCGGACCGGACCGTGAACCGGCCGCCGTCGAACCGGACCGTGGCCTTCTCCCCCACCGCCACCGGCCGGAGCTCGATCCGCTGCTCGACGGCCCGGTGGCCCTCCCCGCTGGGGGCCAGATAGCGGAGCGTCGCGGTCAGGAGCGCTCCAGCGTTTGCGAGCGCCACCGCCTCGACCCTCGCGTGGTCGAACGCGCCCGGGCACTCTTCCGCGTAGCGGGGCGGATAGACGATCCCGAACGGCGTCGGGGTGGCGTTCTTGGTCGCCCCCGGCGTGTAGGGATACAGCGCGTAGCCCTCGTAGAGCAAGGAAGAGACGAGCTCCTCAAGCATCGTCGAGCAGCTCCTCGACACAGGTGTCGAAGCTCGGCAGCCCGCGCGCTGCCCGGCGGGCGTTCAACCGCTGAAGCGTCTCATCCGACAGCCGGATCCAGCCGCCGCCGGGATAGTGCTCGGCGATCATCGCTCGCCACACGGCGACCGGCATCCGGAACTGCGCCGACGCGCTCCACGGCACCGGCGCGACCTGCAACGCTCCAGCGGCGCCCTCATAGAAGATCGTGCCGTTGAAGTGGAAGCTGAGCGGCACGGACCCGTCCTCCACGGCGTAGAAGTACTTCGCGGCCGCCACCTCGAGGTCGTAGGTGCAGGGGAGCTCGAGCGCGAACGGAGTGGCGCCGGTGAACGCCGGCACGACCGTCGATACCCGCGCCCACGCGAGGCCCTGCGTCGACGGCGCCCAGCTCGCCGGCGCGCCGAACAGCTCGGCCAGCCGCTCCCGGGTCTCGGGTTCGTAGCCCCGCCGCGCGGGGTCGATCATCACCTGCGTGGTGAGCGCGATCGACTGGATCCGCGCCTGGGCGAGGTCCGTCACCTCGGCCGAGAAGACGATCGTCGGCACCGCCGAGTACGCCAGGTGGCCGGACGCGGTGATCGCGAACTCGAGTTCTGGGACGACCGTCGCGGTCGGTTCTGACTCCGCCTGCACGCTCACGACATGACACCAGAGCCGGGCGCCGCGTGCGCGCGCAACGCCGCGAAGAACTCCGGGACGGCTTGGTCTACCGCTGCGCCACCGGAGATCCCCTCCCAGCGCGATTTGATCAGCCCGACCAGCGCGTAGCACTTGTCGATCGGGGCGATGACGTACTGCGCGGGCGCGGAGATCCGGTTGACGACCAGCGCCTCGGCGTCCGGGTCGAGATCGGTAAGCGACGGATTCTCGGCCACCAGCGCGTCCCAGGCCTCGAGGCTGAGCTCGGATTCGGTCGCTCCGGCCGGACTGGGATAAAACGCCACCACGCCGCCGGTGACCGTGGAGCGCATGAAGAAGGCCAGGCCGATCGGGATCTGGAACGACGCCCAGCGCTCGTCGCTGAGCCCAAAGTCCTCGAGCCACACCGTCCGCATCCCGGCCGGCCGGTATTCCGGATCTCCGGAATGGAGCGCCCAGCACGGCTCGCACGAGCAGACGATCCGGCGCTCCTCGAGCTGCAGCAGGTGGCGGTGGTCGTCCGGTATCGGGGCGTGGCAGATGTCACACCGTTCGGCGGCGCGCGAAGGCGAGCCGGCCCGGTTTGCTCGCGAACCAGACCCCACCTGAGCGATCGACCGCATGCGAGCCAACGTCTCGGCCCGCCGGCGCGCGGCCACCTTGTCATCGAGCCGGCTCACACCGCCACCCGGACTCCGCCCGTGGCGAGCAGAGGCACCGGTGTGAGCTGTAGCGGCTCTCCCCCTGCGGCCCTACCTGCCCGGGGCAGATCGAAGTCGGCGCCGCAGCTCAGGCACCGGAGGAGCGGCCCGCTCAGCTCGCCGTCCTGAAGGGACTCGCCGCAGGCCGCGCACTCGTCGCGGTAGGCCAGCAACGAGCCGTCGACATTGGCCACCAGCACGCCGGCGCCCTCGACGGTCATCGCCCGCAGCTCGCCCAGCGACAGCTCGCCGGCCTCCTCGAGCGGTACCCACCGTGCGGGCGGCGGCTCGTCCACCATCGGCAGGCCGACCCCGGCCGAATGGAACATCGGCAGCTCGAACGAGCCGCCGAGATCGCCGCTCGAGACGGGGTCGCTGACGCCTTGCACCTCGAGGCCGTCGAGGTCCGGGGCGTGCTCCTCGAGCGCCTGCTTGATCGCCAGCTCGAGCGTCGCCCGGGAGGCCGCGCAACCGTTGCAGCTTCCTTGGAGCGCGAGCTTGGCGACCCCGTCCTCGATGCCCAAGAACTCGACGTCGCCGCCGTGGGACTCCATATACGGGCGGACCGTGTCGAGCGCCTCGACCACGCGATCCTCGAGACTCACCGGGTACAGGTCGTGGATCAGCAGCAGGCTGGCCACGGCGCCGTCCTGCGCCAGCTCGTCGAGGATCGTGGCGCCCGCCTCGCGCGAGCGCCCGATCGCCGCCATGATCCTCGTCAATCCGTCGCCATACATCGCGAGGACCGCGGACATCAGCTCCTGGGTCAGCTCGCGGGTGCGGGGATCCGAGAGCTGATCGATCTCCTCCGTCAGCCGCTGAACCCGGTCGAGCAGCTCGTGCGGGGAGGCCTGCTCGTTCATCGGTGCCGACCCTCAGCTGAGCCCGGTTGGGGTGTGGATGACCTTGCGGACCTTCCCCTTGCCCGTGTACATGTGCACGCCGCATGGCAGGCAGGGGTCGAACGAGCGCACCGCGCGCATGATGTCGACGCCCTTGAAGTTCTCCGGGCCGTTCTCCTCGAAGATGGGCGTGTTCTGCACCGCATCCTCGTACGGTCCCGGCGTACCGAACTGGTCACGCGGGCTGGCGTTCCACGGAGTCGGCGGATACGGCTGGTAGTTGGCGATCTTTCCCTCGCGGATGACCATGTGGTGCGACAGGACCCCGCGAGCCGCCTCGTGGAAGCCGCAGCTGATGGCTTCCTCGGGAACGCTGAAGTTATTCCAGCTCTTGGTCCGCCCGGCCCTCACTTCCTTGAGCGCCCGCTCCAGGCAGTGCAGCGCGATCAGCGCCGAGTAGGCCTGGTGGTAGCTCCGGGCCCGATCGCGCTCGATCGCGTTGGACTTCTCGGGCACTTTCCACTCGAGCTCCATCTCGGGCATCGAGGCCGACTTCGGCAGCACCATCTGGATCGAGTGACCGGTCGCCTTGGCGTAGCCGAAATCGACCAGCCCGGCCTTGGCCGTGCACCACTGGCGCGCGAACGGGCCGCCGCCGGTGTCGCAGCACACGTTGGTGTCGGTCCGCTTGTCGTAGACGCGCGGGGACACGACCCAGCTGTACTTGTCGGCGAAGTCGCGCTTCTGTGGCCTCGGCAGCGTGACCTTGTTCCACGGGTGGTTCTTGTCAACCGGGTTACCGAGCGGATCGCGGGTGACGAACGTGGGCTCGTTCTGCCAGCCGTCGAAGTACGAGCTGCCCAGCAGGATCCTGATCATCAGGTTGATCTCGACCAGGTCGGTCGTGATCAGCTCGCCGCCGATCGCGATTCCCGGCGTGACGTAACGCCGACGGCCCCACTCGGTCATGTTCCGGTAGCTGTAGTCGACGTAGTCGGGATCGTCGAACGAGCCCCAGTTGACGAGGTTCGTCTCGCGGTAGCCGACCATGTCGTAACCCGGCAACTCCTGCAGGAAGAAGTCATACAGGTCATCGTGCATCGGCACGACTCGCTTGACGTAGTCGAAGTAACGCATCAGGCGCACGTAGTAATCGGTGAGCGTCTGGTGCGTGATGTCGGCGCTACAACCCCCCGGCATGATCGTCGAGGGATGGGTGTGGCGCCCCCCGAACAGACAGTACATCTCGCGCGTGTAACGCGCCACGTGCAACGTCTCGAGGTAGAAGCTGCCCGTGAACGGGTTCAACGCCCGCATGATGTCGGCGATCGTCTTATAGCCGTGGATATCCTGGTGCGGGGCGGCGGTCTTCTCGGCCGTGGCGAGTAGGGTCGGGTTGGTGTCCTTGACCATCTGCTCGCAGAAGTCGACGTTCGCCATGCAGTCGTTGAAGATTGCGTGGTCGAAGATGTAGTCGGCCGTCTCGGCGAGGTTGAAGGCGAGGTCACCGAGTGGCGGCGGCTTGACGCCGTAGGCCATGTTCTGGTTCAGGCACGAGCAGGTGCAGTGGTTATCCCCGCAGATGCCGCAAATGCGACTGGTGATGAAGTGCGCGTCGCGCGGGTCAATCCCCTTCATGAAGATGTCGAACCCGCGGAAGATCATCGACGTGCTGTAGCACTTCAGCACCTGCCGGTTGGAGAAGTCGATCTCGGTGTGAATTCCGAGGCTGCCGACGATCCGGGTGATCGGATCCCACGACATCTCCTTGACGACGACCTTTTGCTGGGCGGGGGTTTCTGTCGTTGCCATCTAGTTCTCCTCTTGGAAACTCGTCAGGTACGGGGCCACTGGTTACCAGCGCTTTTGGTAACCGGTGGTGAGCGCCGGCCCGCGCCTGCGCCACTCGGGTTCCTTGTCGTACTTGGTGTCGATGTTGCGCTTGCGGAAGTAGTTCAGGACCGGCCCGTAGCTGAAGCGCTCGAACGTGGCGGCGTAGTTACCCCACTTATCGGGTTCCATGAACGGCATGTACTTGTCCGGGAACCCCGGCATCGTGCAGGCCATGCAGATGCCGCCCACGTTGGGGCAGCCGCCGATCCCGTTCACCCAACCGCGAACGGGAACGTTACATTTGACGACCGGACCCTTGCACCCGAGCTTGACCAGGCAGCGGTGGTCGGACCCGTACTCGGTGGCGAAGTTGCCCTGCTCGACGAAGCCGGCCCGGTTGCACCCCTCGCGGACGGTGCGCTCGAACAGCCACTTGGGCCGCAGCTGCTCGTCGAGCTCGGGCGCCGGGGCCATCTTGGCGAGATGGAACACGAGGTACATCAGGACCTCGGTCATGTTGTCGGGCTGCGCCGGGCAGCCGGGAATGCAGATGACGGGGAGGTTGGCCTTGGAGCGCCACTTCCACCCTAGGTAGTCGGGGACGCCCATCGCGCCGGTCGGGTTGTTCTTCATCGCCGGGATCCCGCCGTAGGTGGCGCACGTACCCACCGCGACGACGGCTGCCGCCTTCGGCGCTAGGCGATCGATCCACTCGTTCAGCGTGATCGGCTGCCCGTTCGACGGGTTGACGCCGAACCCCGTCCAATGGCCCTCGCCGTTGATCTGCTCGTTGCCGACCGAGCCCTCGACGACGAGCACGAACGGATCCAGCTTGCCCTGCTCGGCGTCGTACCAGGCCTGGATGTACTCGTCGCCGACCTCGAAGGCGATCACCTGGTTGTGGATCACGACTTTCGGCATGCCGGGAATGACGCCCTGGATGATGTCCTCGAGGCTCGGGTTGGTCGCGGACGTCATAGCGACGGAATCGCCCTCGCAGGACAGCCCCGTCGTCATCCACAGCACGTGTGCCGTCACGGCCTCCGTCGCGTGCTGATTGGGTGCGTATTCGATTCCTGTCGCCACTTGCCTGCCTTCCTCTCCTCGGAGTCGTCTGTGTCAGCAGATCCGCGGCAGCGGGTCACCGACCAGCTGATCCATCACCCGCCTGCCGCCAAAACTCGTTTCCACCAGCACCATCCCTGGCGGTTCTGTCCTTACTTCGCCGATCGCCGCCGCGTCCTCGCACCCGGGGACGCTCCGCAGCGCCGCCAGCGCCGCTTGCGTTCCCTCGGGCGCCACAAAGGCCACCAGTCGACCCTCGTTGGCCACATACATCGGATCGATCCCCAAGAGCTCGGCCGCCGCGGCAACGATCGGCGCCACTGGCACGTCGGCCTCGCGCACGAGCATGGCGACCCCCGACGCGCGGGCCAGCTCGTTCAGCACCGACGCCACGCCGCCCCGCGTCGCGTCGCGCAGGCAATGGAGCCATCCGCCGGCGGACTCGAGTAGGGCGTCGGTGGCGGGCCACAACGAGCATGTGTCGGACTCGATCTCGGCGTCGAGGTCGAACTGGCCTCGCGCCAGCATGATCGCCGTGCCGTGCTCGCCGATCGGCCCCGAGACGAGCACGTGGTCGCCGGGCCTGATCGCCTGCGGCGCGAGCTCGGCGCGCGCGTCGACGAGCCCGATCCCGGTCGTGCACAAGTACATCCCGTCGGCGGCGCCCCGCTCGACCACCTTCGTGTCGCCACCCAGGATCTCGACGCCGGCGGCGCGGGCCGCGACGGCGATCGCTTCGACCTCACCGCGCAGCACGTCGGCCTCCAGGCCCTCCTCGAGAATCATCGAGACGGTGATCGCGATCGGCCGGGCGCCGCTCACCGCAAGGTCATTGACGGTTCCGTTGACCGCCAGCTCGCCGATCGACCCGCCGGGGAAGCGCAGGGGCTTGACCACGAAGCTGTCGCTCGTCATGGCCAGGCGGACGCCGTCGATCTCGACCGCGCCGGCGTCGGCCATCCTCGCCAGCGCACTGTCCTGCGCGGTGGACATCGCCGGCACCAGCAACCCCTCGATCAGGGTCTGGGTGGCCTTGCCGCCGGCCCCGTGGGCCAGCGTGATCCGCTCGTCGCGAAACCGTGCCCGTTTGGAGCGCGCGGTCTCGATTATCTGGAGCACCCGCTCCTCGCGTCCCGAAGCCACGGACTCCGGCGGAGTCACACAACCTCCCGCTCGCGGGCGAACCGTCCGTAGTTGTAATACGCCGCGCACGCGCCTTCCGGCGAGACCATGCAGGTCCCGATCGCGTGCTCGGGGGTGCAAGCGGTGCCGAACACCTTGCACTCCCACGGCTTGATCACGCCCTTGAGCACCTCGCCGCATTGGCACGCCTTCGGGTCGGCCACTCGCACCCCCGGCACCTGGAAGCGCTGCTCGGCGTCGAAATCGGCGTAGGCGTCAGACAGCCGCAGCGCGCTCTGGGAGATGAACCCCAACCCGCGCCACTCGAAGTGTGGCCGCAACTCGAACACCTCGGACATCACTTCGAGCGCGCGTAGGTTGCCTTCCCGAGGCACCACCCGCGTGTACTGATTCTCGACCTCACACCGGCCCTCGCCCAGCTGGCGCAGGATCATTAGGATCGACTGGAGGATGTCGAGCGGCTCAAACCCGGAGATCACCACCGGCCGCTCGTAGTCGGCCGGGATGAACTCGAACGGCCGTGCGCCGACCACCGTGCAGACGTGGCCCGGGCCAATGAACCCGTCGAGCCTCAGGTCGGGCGATTCGAGCAGCGCCCGGAGCGGCGGCACAATCGTCACGTGGTTGCAGACGCACGAGAAGTTGCTCATGCCCTCCGCCTTGGCGCGCTTGAGCGTCAGCGCGGTGGAGGGGGCGGTGGTCTCGAACCCGATGGCGAAGAACACGACTTCCCGGTCGGGGTTCTCGCGCGCGATCCGCAGCGCGTCGAGCGGCGAGTAGACCATCCGTACATCGGCGCCCTGGGCCTTGGCGTCGAGCAGCGTGTAGTCGGATCCCGGCACGCGAAGCATGTCGCCGAAGCACGTGAAGATCACGCCCTCGTGGCGCGCCACCGCGATGCCATCATCGACGCGGCCCATCGGGATCACGCACACCGGGCAGCCAGGGCCGTGCACGAGCTCGACGTTGGCGGGCAGCAGATCATCGATGCCGTACTTGTAGATCGAATGGGTGTGGCCGCCGCACACCTCCATCACCTTGTAATGGCGCCCGGGCTCGAGCTCGCCGAGGATCTCGCCGGCCAGCACCTGCCCGAGTTGCGCGTCGCGGAACTCGTCGACGTACTTCATCGGACCATCCCGAGACGAGCGATCGCCACGCCGGCGTGCACGAGCAGCTCGTCGCCGACCTCGACCGGCTCGACCAGGTCGATCGCCACGCCGTGGATCACCTGCCGGTCGTCGGCGCACTCGGCGAACGAGTCGTCCACCTCGAGCACCCGCATCGGGACCCCCTCGTCGCCGCAGGTGATGCAGTGGGGGTCGCCGGCCAGGCAGCTGCCGGCCTCGAGTTCGATCGTCATTCGATAACGCTCGCCTTCAGTTCCTCTAGCTCTTGCTCGTACTCGGCGCCCATCGCCTGGAGCAGCCGGAGCGTCGCGTGCGCCTCTTCCTCGTCGACCTTCGAGAGGGCGAAGCCGACGTGAATCAGCACCCAGTCGCCCGGCTGCGCGCCGCCATCCTCGTCAGCCAGCAAGCTCACGTTGACGTTGCGCTTGACGCCCACGACGTCCACCTTGGCGATCTGATTGGCCTCGTCGACCAACTCGATTATCAGGCCGGGAATCGCCAGGCACATAAAAGCCTCACTCCGCTCCGTGGTCGTGTTGCCCCGCTCCTCACAGTCAACTGACCGATGGGGCCAACCAGTCATTCCCGCCTTATATCACCGTGATAAACGGCAATGTTGCTATTCGTAATTTTGGTGACGGTAATCTGGATTACATAGGTCTGCGGAGGTCCTCGAGAGTGAGTCACGGCGTCCGGCGCGGGCGTAGACTGTCTGTTGGCGATCGCCCTTTCGGCCTTAGCATTCGCCGGTGAGAAGGAGGGCGTGTTCAGCGCGATCGACGTGGACGGGCGAACACATTGACACCCGATGACGGCACCACCGTCCGCTCGCCCTGGGCGAGACGATACGGTGCGCGCGCGCGCCCCAGCTCCTATCGCTACCTCTTCGATCTCGACACCGATCTCGCCGACGAGCTCGACGTGCGGATGCGGCTCGTCGCCCGGCCGGCGGCCACCGCGGTCACCTTCGAGATCGAGACCGGAGAGGTCAAGCTGTCGGAATCCCTCGCGGCGGCCGGGCGCGGACTCGGCGTGCTCGTGCTCGACGGCATCCTGGCCATCAACGCCCGGGTGGGCGACCGTATCGCCGCCGAGCTCGTGGGCGCCGGTGACCTGCTCCAGGCCTCGCCCTGCCAGGACGACGAGCTTCTGTCGTGTGACATCGCCTGGCGCGCGCTCGTCACCACCCGTTTCGCCCTGCTCGATGCCGCCTTCGCCGAGCGCGTGCAGCCGTGGCCACAGATCACTCACGCGCTGCTGCGTCGGGTCGCCGGCCGGACGCGCAATCTAAACGTCCAGCGCGCGATCGCCGCCCAGCCGCGGCTCGAGGTCCGCCTCGCGCTGCTGTTCTGGCACCTCGCATCGCGCTGGGGGAAGGTCGAGCCCGGCGGCATCCATCTGCAGGTCCCGCTCACCCACCAGTTGCTGGGTCGGCTGGTGGGAGCCGAGCGCCCGTCGGTGTCGCACGCGCTGGGCCGGCTGGCCAGCGCCCAGCTGATCACCGGCCACGGCGACGAGTGGCACCTCCATGGGAGCCTCGAGCAGCAACTCGCCTCGATGATCGAACCCCATAGCGGACGGGTCGAGCAGCTCGTGGCCGCCGCCTCGTCCCTGGGGTTCCGCTGATGCGGGCCCCCCAGCTCTCGACCGCTCACGCCCACGCCGAGCGCCAACTCATTCACATCCTGTGGCTGACCAGCGGCCTCGGCTGCGACGGCGACTCCGTGGCTCTGACGGCGGCGACCAATCCGAGCCTCGAAGAGCTCCTGCGCGGCCTCTTGCCCGGAGCTCCCCGCGTGCTCCTCTACAACCAGATGCTGGCCTACGAGACCGGTGAGGAGTTCGTGCAGATCTTCGAACGGGCGGCCCGCGGCCAGCTCGATCCGTTCGTGCTCGTGCTCGAGGGATCAGTGCCCAACGAGCAGATCAGCGGCGAGGGCCACTGGAGCGGATTCGGCGTTGACCACAGCAGCGGTCAACCGATCACCACCAACACCTGGATCGACCGGCTCGCCCCCCGAGCCGCCGCGGTGCTGGCGATGGGAACCTGCGCCGCCTACGGCGGCATTCCTGCCATGCGCGGAAACCCCACCGGCGCAATGGGGCTGCGCGACTATCTAGGCCCGCGCTGGACGTCGCGGCTGGGCCTCCCGATCGTCAACCTCCCCGGCTGTCCGGTTCAGCCCGACAACATCACCGAGACGTTGTTGCATCTGTCGCTGCACCTGGCCGGCGTCGAGCCGATGTTGGAGCTCGACGAGCAGGGTCGTCCGACCTATCTGTTCGAACGGACCGTGCAGGAGGGGTGTGGCCGGGCCGGGTTTGCCGAGCACGGCGAGTTCGCTAACCAGCCAGGCGACCATCGCGGCTGCCTGGTCAAGCTCGGCTGCAAGGGGCCGGTGGTGAAGTGCAACGTGCCGATCCGCGGTTGGGTGGGCGGCGTCGGCGGCTGCCCGAACGTGGGCGGTATCTGCATGGCCTGCACGATGCCAGGCTTCCCCGACCGATTCATGCCGTTCATGGAGCCCAGCTCGCTCGGCGTGCTCGCCGCACGGGGGGCTCGGTTCACCTACGGGCCGGTGATGAGGAAGCTGCGCAGCCGGGCGATCAAGAACCACTACGACCTCGAGCCCGAATGGCGCCGGCGCGGGACCGAGCTGCGAACGGGATACACGCCGCGCTGGTGAGCGCTCGATGCCCTCTCGCATCATCTTCCGCTGCGAGTTCTGCGACGCGCAGCCTGATCCGGAGACGCAGCGCAGCCTCGAGCGTGGACTTCGCGAGCTGGCCTTCGGCGAGTATCTCGACGTGCCGCCCGGCCGCTGGCTGACCTGGCTCGGAGGGGGTCCGCTCGGTCCGCGCCGCTACGCCTGCGGCGAGCATCGCGGCGAGCTGACCGCGTTCGTGCGCGAGCACTATGGGACGATCGCTCCCCATCCGTGGAAGCGCCCGCCCTATCCGACCACCAAGCGCTCGGCCGATACAGAGCGGGCGATCCAGCAGGGTGGGCTGTCGCCGATGCCCAAATGGGGTCTGTGGTAAGCGGGGGTCTGTGGTGAGCGAAGAGGACATCCTCGAGCGACCCGTGTACGCGGGCGATGGCTACAAGCCGTTCCGGAGCTTCACGCTCGAAGATGTGAAGGCCCGCGCGGCCGAGCTGCGGGCCGCCACCGGATGGGGGCCGACGGCGCGCGTCGCCTCCGTGGCGCGCGGCTGGTCGGAGCTGGCGCGCGAGATGTCCGCCGCTGGCGCGGCTACCGTGGGAGCGCTGGACCGCCCGGTGGCCGAACGGTTCGCGGCGGCGCTGTGGGTCGTGCCGCCGGGCGGAAGCCTGCTCTAACTTCGGATTATCGTGGGGGTTCCGAGGGGGATGTGGTTCAGCAACCACTGCCCTTCGGCGAGCGTCAGGCGCATGCACCCATGGGAGACCGACTCCCCGATGCTGTCCGTCTCGGGCGTGGAATGGATCGCGATTCGGTTGCCGCCGCTCCAGCCCTGAATCGTGTGCGGCGCCTCGGCGCTGAGCGCGAGGATGCAGCAGCCGTACGGTCCGCTCGGGTCACCGGTGGTGAGGCGATCGGTGACGGCGAAGCGGCCCGTGGGGGTCGGTGAGTCGGCCGCGCCCACCGCGATCGTGTACTTCTGGACCACCCTGCCGTGGTCGAGAACCTGGAGCTGATGGGCCGAGAGGGAGACCTTCAGCTCCCAAGGGACGCGCTGGAGCGTCACCGCGGAGCGTGGGATCCATCCGACCTTGCCGTTGCCGGCCAGGGGGCTCAGCACGCCGAGCCACCGATCGGTGTGCTTGACCACCCACATGACCTGCGGGGAGCCGAACCCGGTGCGCATCCCCAGCGGCGCCAGGGTCGACCCATCCGGCGAGTCGCGCATCGTCGTCGAGTGCTGGAGCACCGCCACGACCGCGCCGTTCCCGGGAGGGAGCAGCGAGGGGTGCTTTGGCGCCGGTCGCGAGCTGGTCGTCGTCGCCGAGCTGGTCGCCACCGGGGTGTAGGTCTGATTCGGCGTCGCGCTCGAGCTCGACCCACTCGTGGCGATCACCAGCCCGATGACCACCGGGATCGCCGGTATCAGAACGGCGAGCGCAATCAGGCCCGCCTTGCCTTGCAGCTTGCTCATCTGTGGTTCGCCTTCCTGCGGAGCAGGGAATGCTCAGCCCCTCCACAACCTTAGCGCGCCCGACCCGTCCCCCACGCAGCTTGCGGCGCACGCGGCGATGCGGTGGCCGGATCGTCCCTGGCGGGCGAGCTGCGCTTGGCCACTTCGGTCCCCACCGCACACACTCCCAGGCTGGCCAGCGCCGCGACGATGATGGCGGCTCCCTCGCCCGGCTTGAGCAGGCCGTCGGCCAAGCCGAGGTTGGCGATCGCGACCGGGACCCCGAGCTGCGCGGTCACGATCAGCGCGGTCCACACGGGAGCCCGGATCACCAGCCCGGCGAGCACGTGGACCGCGACCATCCCCACGATCAGCGCCGCCACGAGCAGCAACTCCTTCGGCGATTGCACCAGCGCGCGGACATCCAGGCTGGCGCCGAGGACGACGAAGAACACCGGCACCAGGAATCCCTGGCCGACCCCGATGACCTGGTCCGAGAGGCGGCGCGGACCCCCCTCCCACGCGACCACCAGCCCAGCGCTGAAGCCCGCGATCATGATGCTGACCCCCGACCACTGGGCCAGCGCGCACAGCGCGAACAGCGCCACCAGCGCGAACCGGAGATCGAGGGCCCAGCCCTTGCGGCCCGACTGCCGCCGGAACCCCCGTACCCGCTTGTCGTTCGCCAGCGCCCGCGCGACGATCAGGACGACCACCGCGCCGGCCGCCACCGCCACAACGCCGAGCGCGGCGCGCAGGGCCTTGGACGGGTTCAGAACCAGCGGCACGGCGACGATCGTCGAGACATCCGCCACCGTCGCCCAAGCCATCGCGAGCAGCGCTCGATCGGGCTCGACGCCGGATTCGTCGAGCGCCGGGAGCACGATCGCTGCCGACGCGGTAGCCAGCAGGATCGCCCAGGTTCCAGGTCGCCCGAAGCCGAGTACGTGGGCGATCAGCAGCCCTCCCCCCAAGCCCAGCACCGCGCTCGCGACCACGCCCATCGTCCCTCGCCGCAGCGACCCAAGCAGCGCCCGGTTGCGCAACGGCACGTGCATCCCGGCGACCATCATCAGCACGGCAAAGCCGATGTTGCCGAGAAACGCGATCGTCGGGTCATTGGCCTTGATCAGGCCGGCGCCGGTCTTGCCCAGCACCACGCCGGCCAGCAACTCGCCCACCACGACCGGGATCGTCAGTCGCCGAGAGCCCGAGAGCAACGGCCCACACAGCCCCGCAACGATGATCAACGTCAGCTGCCCAAAGCTAGGCATCGGCGCCTGCGAGGCTACGCCAAGTTGTTAATGGATGGTTACCGAACGGCCGGCGGCGGTCAGCCGCCGGCGACCGCCGGCAGAATCGTCACTTCGTCGCCGTCCTCGACGGGCGTCTCCAGCCCGTCGAGGAAGCGGATGTCCTCACCGCCGACGTAGACGTTGACGAACCGCCGCAAGCCGCCGTCCTCAGCGATCCGGTTGCGGAGTTCCCCGTAGCGCTCGTACAGCGAGTCGAGCACCTCGCCGACCGTGGTGCCTTCGACCTCGGCCGCCGATTCACCTTCGGTCGCCGCCCTGAGCTGAGTTGGAATCTTGACCTTGACCGCCATTGCGCCCTGCATCATCTCAGGCCAGGGCCGAAACGCGCCGGCTCGCCTCTTCGAACGAGTCGACGGTGGGCTCGATCTCCCACTTCTCGAACATCCCTCGGGCGACGTCGAGAGTCTTCAGTCCTTCGCCGGTGATGTAGGCGACGACGCGCTCGGAGGGGTCGATGTGGCCGCGCGCGGCCAGCTTGGTGAGCACCGCCACGGTGACGCCGCCGGCGGTCTCGGTGAAGATCCCGGTGGTTCGCGCCAGAAGCTTGATCCCCTCACGGATCTCGTCGTCGGTGACCGAGTCGATCGAGCCGCCGGTGCGGCGCGCCAGGTCGAGCGCATACGGGCCGTCGGCCGGATTGCCGATCGCCAGCGACTTGGCGATCGTGTCCGGCTTCACCGGGCGGCAGAAGTCCTGGCCGGCTTCGAACGCCGTCGCCACCGGCGAGCATCCGGCCGCTTGCGCGCCGTTGAACGTCGGCAGCTCGCCCTCGATCAGACCGAGCTCGATCCATTCCTCGAACCCGCGCGCGATCTTCGTGAACAGCGACCCGGAGGCGATCGGGCAGACGACGCGATCGGGGAGCTCAAATCCGAGCTGCTCCGCGGTCTCGAAGGCGAGGGTCTTTGAGCCCTCGGCGTAATAGGGACGCATGTTGATGTTGACGAACGCCCACTCGTGCTCGGCCGACAGCTCGGTGCACAGACGGTTGACGTCGTCGTAGTTCCCGCGCACCGAGACGAGGTTCGTCCCGTAGACGCCGGTCGCGAGCACCTTCTGCTCCTCGAGATCGGACGGGACGAACACATACGACTCGAGACCGGCGGCGGACGCATGAGCCGCCACCGCGTTGGCCAGGTTGCCGGTCGAGGCGCACGCAATCGTCTGGAAGCCGAACTCGCGGGCCCGGGCCAGAGCGACCGACACCACGCGGTCCTTGAACGAGTGGGTGGGATTGGCCGCGTCGTTCTTGATCCACACCTCGCGGAGGCCGAGATGCTCGCCGAGCCGATCCACCCGCAGCAGCGGGGTCAGACCGGCGGGAAGCGTGCCTCGAGGCGGCGCCTGGACCGGAAGGAAGTCGCAGTAGCGCCACAGCGAGTGGGGTCCGGCCTGGATCCGGCGACGCAGCTCGGCCGGATCGGCGTCCTGTCGGGCGGCGTAGCGGACCTCCAGAGGCCCGAAGCAGCGCTCGCAGACGTAACTCGCATCGAGCGAGTAGGTCGTTTGGCATTCCTTGCAGCGAAGAGACTCTGGCGGCATATGTGAAAAAACCTCCGCCGGGGTCTGTGGTCGGAGGTCCTGTGAAACCGCCTTTCCACATCTCCCAGGCTTGTTGTTGGAGCCTGATGGAATTGGCACCTTTCCCTTGCGGGAGGTTGCCGGGGCTTCGTAGGGCCAGTCCCTCCACCCCTCTTGATGCGTACAGCTATGTGCGGCGGGAGTATAGCCGGACGCCTCGGCGCGGCAAAACCGGCCGATCGGCACAAAAGCTCCACGGGGAAGTAACGAGCTTCGCGCCGCGGTGTTGAGTCTGCCCAGGACGCTCCGCGATCCCCCCGGACCGCTTAGGCCCGACTGCGATGGCCGCCAGCTCGACCGACCCAATCACGCGCCTCGAGGCGGCGCTGAACGTGACCGAGTCCACACCCAGCAAGCGGATGCTGGTGATCATCAACCCGTATGCGACGACGGTCTCCGACCGCCTCAAGAGTCTCGTCGTGTACGCCCTGCGCGGCCGGTACCACGTCGACGCGGTTGACACCGAGCGCCGCGACCACGCCACCGAGCTGTGTCGCGAAGCCGCCTCCGAGGGCTACGATGTCGTGGTCGCCTTCGGCGGAGACGGCACCGTCAACGAGGCGGCAAACGGATTGGCCGGCACCACGACTCCGCTCAGCTGTCTCCCCGGCGGCCGGGCCAACGTCTACTGCCGGATGCTCGGGATCCCGGCCGACGTCGTCGACGCCACCGAACACCTCCTCCGTCTCGCCGACGATTGGCACCCGCGCCCGGTCGACCTGGGGCAGGTCAACGGCCGCTACTTCGTGTTCTCCGCCGGTGTCGGCCTCGACGCCAGCGTTGTCGAACGGGTCGATGCTCACCCCCGCCTCAAGGCGCGACTTGGTGAGTGGTACTACACGTGGATCGCGGTCAGCACCTTTAACCGGCGCTACCTCTGGCGCCCGCCGAGGTTCGTCGCCGAGGTCGCCGGCGCGCGCGTGGCCGGGGTCGAGATCGTCGTGCAGAACTCGAGTCCCTACACCTACTTCGGGGACCGGCCGGTCGAGCTCGCCGACGGCGGCGCGCTCGACAGCGGCGACCTCGCGGGGGCGGTGCTCGAGCGCGCGAATCCGCTCGACATCCCAAGCATCCTGTGGCGCGCGCTGTCGCCCCGACGGCGCGTCAGCCGCCACCGCCACGTCCATCCATTCACAGGGGTGGACAGCCTGCGGGTTTATCCAGTCGACGCCAACCCGATGCCCCTCCAAGTCGACGGCGACTTCATCGGCGAGGTCGGCGAGGCGCGGTTCGGAGTGACGCCCGGCGGCATCACGGTCGTGTCCTGACGGGGGGCGAAAACCGGGTGGGTGGAGGCTCTGTCTTGTGTGAGCGATTCGAGCCGTGTGAGCGATTCGAGCCGTGTGAGCGATTCGAGCCGTGTGAGCGATTCGAGCCGTGTGGGCGATTCGAGCCAGCCGCACCGAAAACGGGTCCGCACCGTGCGCGCCACCGAGCGAGACTTGAGCCTGCTGGGATTCATCGCCGAGCACCGGCTGGTCCTGCCCGCCCAGGCCGGACGGTTCCTGGGCACCTCGGCCGGCGCCGCCGATGCGCGCATGCGAGCGCTGGCGTCCGAGGGCTTCCTGTTCCGCGAGGCGTTGTTCCACCGCGAGCCGCCGTACTGCCAGGCAACCCGAGCCGGCCTATCGCTGATCGGGAGTGACCTACCGACGCCCAAATTCGACGTCGCCGAGTACCGGCACGACGTCGGCGTCGCGTGGCTGTGGCTGGCGGCGCACCGCGGAACGTTCGGTGAGCTGGAGGAGGTGATCGGCGAGCGGCGGATGCGCTCGACCGACGCCAAGCGGGATCCGCTCGAGCAGCCGGCCGCGGTTCGACTGGGCGGAACCGGACCGCGGGGGCGCGAGCGGTTGCACTATCCCGATCTGCTGCTGGTCGAGGCCGGCGGCCGGCGGATCGCGCTCGAGCTCGAGCTCACTCGCAAGGGCCGGACGCGTCGCGAGGCGATCCTCAGCGGCTACGGTCTCGACCGGCGGATCGACAAGGTCCTCTACCTCGTCGAGAAGCGAAGTCTCGGTCGCACGATCAGCGACTCGGCGCGCAAGCTGGGAATCTCGGATCGGGTTCACGTCCAGATGGTCTCGATGGAGCCCGTCGGCGGCGCCGGAGGCGCCGGCCGGTCATCGCAGCGCGCGCACGCCGCGTCACGGGCGGGCGAGCTGGAGCGCAGGGCGGAGCGATGAACCACGCGCGGGTTGCATCACGCGGGGGCAGCGTGGACTCGGAGGCCGCGCGGTGAACCGGCCGCCGCCTCGTCCTCCGCGCCGGCCGTACTGGCTGCTGTTCGTCCTCGCGGGCTTGCTGCTGGCCCCGCCAACGTGGGCGGTCGCGGCACTGATCGGCGTGGCGATCACCGCCACGGTCGTCTCCGGAGTCCGCGACGCCCGGCACCGACGCGCGGTCGCCGACGGTGCGGCGGCGCGGGGAGACGCGGTCGCCCTGGGTCGCGGCACTGACGGACGGACGGTCGAGGTCACCGATCGCCAGCTGTCGGCCCACGGTCTGATCGTCGGAGCGAGCGGAGCCGGCAAGTCGACGACGCTGCTGACCCTGCTGACCGATCAGATCCGTCGCGGCCGTCCGGTCGTCGCGATCGACATGAAGGGCTCCCCCGCCTTCGCTCACGAGCTGGCCCGCGCCGCGGCCGAGGCCGGACGGCCATTTCGTCTGTGGACGCTCGACGGACCGGCGCGCTGGAACCCGCTCGCCCACGGCAACGCGACCGAGCTGAAGGACAAGCTGATTGCCACCGAGCGCTTCACCGAGCCCCATTACCAGCGGGCGGCCGAACGGTACGTGCAGACCGTGTTGCAGGTGCTGAAACAAGCCCGACCACAAGCGGCGATCGAGCTCGACGAGGTAGTAAGACTGATGGAACCCGCGCGGCTATCCGCGATGTTGCGAGAGCTGCCGCGCGCACGCGCTGAGCAAGTTCACGACTATCTAGCCGGCATGACGCCGGATCAGCTGAGCGCGGTCCGCGGCCTCGGCACCCGCCTGGCGATCCTCAGCGAGTCGCACACCGGTCGCTTCCTGTCCTCCGACGGCGCGGGCGCCACCGCCGCGGCGGCGGGGATCGGTGATCAGCCGCCGATTGACCTGCGTCGGGCGCTCGAGGGCGACGAGGTCGTGCTCTTCAGCCTCAACTCGAGCACCTACGGGAAGCTGGCGGCCCAGGTGGGAACGCTGGCAATCCAGGATCTCGTCGCCGCCGCCGGACACCGGCTCGACACTCCCGGCCAGCGGGCGATGATCGGTATCGATGAGTTCTCGGCCCTCGAGGCCGATCACGTCGTGAACCTATTCGCCCGCGGGCGCGCGGCCGGCTTCAGCGTGTTCCTCGCCACCCAGGAGCTGGCCGACCTGGATCGGGCGGCGCCGGGGCTCAGAGCTCAGGTGCTCGGCAACACGGCGATCAAGTTCATCCATCGCCAGGACGTCCCGGGGTCTGCCCACGCCGTGGCCGAGATGATCGGCACCGAGAAGCGATGGGACATCACCCATCCCCTCGGCGGCTTCGGGCGACGCAGCGGCGGCGGCTCCATGCGCCTCGTCGAGCAGTTCGTCATCCATCCCAACCAGATCATGTCGCTTCAAACTGGCCAGGCGGTCGTGATCGCCAAGCTTCCCTTCGCAGACGTGCGGATCGTGCGAGTCCGGCCACCGGACCGGGGTGCAGGGGCCCTCCCGGGCGCAGACACCGGCGTCGGCTCCGTTCACCCGTCGCGGGCCGCTTCTCCCGAGCGTGGCGAGGGTGGCAACCGGACAGCGCCCGGGCGGCGCGGAATCGCGGCTCGGGGTGGGCGTCCGGGGCCGGGCCGTCCCCCGGGTCGGCCCCGTCGGGACGGGCCGACGCTCGGATAGGGACTGACCGTCCTGCCGCGCTTCAGACGGCGCCCGGGGTGACGCGGTAGGCGTCGAATACCGCGTCGATGTTGCGTAGGCGGTTGATCGCCTGGTCCAACGACCGGGTGTCCCCCACCTCGACTACGAACCGATTCTTCACCATCGGGTGATTGACCGTGCAGCGCGCCTCGATGATGTTGATCCCCGCCTCCGCGAAGGTTCGCGACATGTCCTCGAGGAGGCGGTGGCGATCCCAGCCATCAACCTCGATCTCGACCCGGAACGACGTCTCCGGATCCCCGTCCCAGCTGACCGGCGTGAAGCGCTCGGGGTCCTTCTTCAGCACGGCCACGTTCGGACAGTCCTGGCGGTGGATCGTGATCCCCCGCCCCAGCGAGATGTAGCCGATGATCGGATCGCCCGGGACCGGGCGGCAGCACTTGGCCAGTCTGAGCATCACCTCGTCGATCCCGTCGACCGCGATGCCGAAGCGCGCGGATGAGGTCGTCGGGCGGGAGCGGCGCCGTCCCTGCTTGAGGAGGTCCTCGGTCGCTGTCGGCTCGGACTCGGCGGCCTCGCCCTGCTTCAGGCGCTGCATCACCTTGTTGACGACGACCTTGGGCGAGATCTTGGCCCCGCCGAGGGCGATGTAGAAGTCGTCCCCCTTGCGGAATCCCATCTCGCGGATCACGTCGGCGAGCAGCGGCGAGCCGACCAGCTTCTGCGCGGGGAGTCCGGCCTTCTTCAGTTGGTCTTGCAGAAGCTCGCGTCCCGAATGCTCGGTGTCCTTACGGGATTCGGCCTTGAACCAGGCCTTGATCTTGTTGCGGGCACGGGTAGTCCGCACGAGGGCGAGCCAGTCGCGCGAAGGCCCGCGCTCGCGCTTGGAGGTCAGGACCTCGACGATGTCGCCCGAGCGCAGCTGGTAGGACAGCGGCACGATCTTTCCGTTGACCTTGGCGCCCACGCAACGGTGTCCGACGTCGGTGTGGATCTCGTAGGCGAAGTCGAGCGGCGTGGCGCCCGCAGCCAAGGACTTGACCTCGCCCTTGGGCGTGAACACGAACACCTCGTCCTCGAACAGGTCGACCTTGAGCGATTCCATGAACTCGCGCGGGTCGCTCAGATCCTGCTGCCAGTCGACCAACGATCGCAGCCACTTGAGCCTGGACTCCGAGTCGCGCACGCCCGGGGCGGCGGCCGGTTGGCGACTGCGGCCGTCGCCCTTGTAGATCCAGTGCGCGGCGATCCCGTATTCGGCCAGATCGTGCATCTCGCGCGTCCGGATCTGGATCTCCAGCGGCCGGCCCTCGGGCCCGATGACCGTCGTGTGCAGCGACTGGTACATGTTGAACTTCGGCATCGCGATGAAGTCCTTGACCCGTCCGGGCAGCGGTTTCCACAGCGAATGGATCTCGCCCAGCGCGCCGTAGCAGTCCTTGACCGAAGCGACGATCACCCGCATCGCGGTGAGGTCGTAGATCTCGTTGAACTCCCGACCCTTCTTGGTCATCTTCGAGTAGATCGAGTAGAAGTGCTTGGCCCGGCCGGAGATCTCGGCCTCGATCCCGATCTCCTTCAGCTCCTGGGAGAGGTACTCCCCGGCCTCGTTGACGTAGCGCTCGCGCTCGGCCCGCTGCTGGGCGACCAGCCCCTTGATCTCCTTGTACTTACGGGGATGAAGCGTCTGGAAGGCGAGGTCCTCGAGCTCCCACTTGATCGCGTGAATACCCAGCCGGTGGGCGATCGGCGCATAGATGTCGAGCGTCTCGCGCGCCTTCTCGATCTGCTTCTGCTTGGGCATCGCCGAGATCGTCCGCATGTTGTGCAACCGGTCCGCGAGCTTGATCAGGATGACCCGGATATCCGAAGCCATCGCCACCATCATCTTGCGGTAGTTCTCGGCCTGCGCCTCGTCGCGCGACTGGAAGGTCAGCCCGGTCAATTTGGTCACGCCGTCGACGAGACCAGCGATCTCGGCCCCGAACGCCTCTCGGACCTCGTCGAGCGAGGCGGAGGTGTCCTCGACGGTGTCGTGCAGCAGCGCCGCGCAGAGCGTCTCGGTGTCGAGACGCATGCCGGCGCAGATCTTGGCCACCCCGACCGGGTGGATGATGAAGTCCTCGCCCGACTTGCGGAGCTGATCTGCATGGTGGTCGCACGCGTAGACGAACGCTTCCTCCACTCGGTCGCGGTCGATTTGCACCGCCCGCTGATCCGCGTGTTCCTCCACGATCGCGAACAGATCGCTGAGCAATCCGCGCTCGGTGTCGGTGAGCTCGGCTCGGTCGATCGTCATCTGCGCGGTCGTGCCGCCGCCACTAGAAGGGGTCCCGACGGGCGCGCGAGAGCCGCTAATCGCCGGCGGACGAGACCCGCCCGACGCCGCGGGCGGAGATTCGCTCGCCGCTGCGGGCGGAGATTCGCTCGCCGCCGCGGGCGGAGATTCGCTCGCCGCCGCGGATAGGGATCCGGTTGTCGCCGACTGATGAGGGCCGGTTGTGACTGCAGCGGGAGCGCCGCTGGACACCGCCTGAACAGGTCCTTCCGCGGCCGACGATGGAGAGCCAGTCTCCGCCGCCGGAGGACCGCTGCCGCCGACCGGCTGGCGCGGCCTGATCAAGGTTCGCGACCCGCCGCGCTCCTCCTGACTCGAGGGGGCGGGTCCTCCCGCATCCGCTGCGCGTTCATCGGTCGCCTGGACCTGATTTCGGGGCCCGTCGCCACCGGCGGTGGCACCAGCGGTGGGCACGGACGGCGAGGTCCCCGCCTGTCCATTTTTTCCACCTTTCGACCGGCCATTGCGGGTCAGCCGCTTGGTGGGGGATTTTCGCTGTTCAGGTATCGCTGTCCGTCCTCATATCGCTGCGCGTAGGCCCGGTAGGCGGAGGAGCGTTCGAGCGCCGTCTGCGCCTCGCCCGCAATCGCCAGGGCCGGCAGATCCCGGTCGAGGCTGACGAGCTCCAACTCCGCGAGGACTCTGATCAGCCTACCGGCCAAGCGGGCCGGGCGACCATGCGGACCGTCACCGCGAAGCAGTCGCCCGAGCTCCTCACCGGCCACTCTCCGTCGCTGCCTGAGGCTTCGGTAGAAAGTGACGAGCGAAGTCCGGAGACCGTACTCCAGCTCGTGCATCTGCTCTGCAAAGCGTAGCTCAGCCGCGCCCCAAGCAAGATGGGTGAACCCGCATCCCGCCCGGATCAGACCGGCTGCCGCGTCACCGGTAGGAGGATCCAGGGCGACGACATGGACGGCCATTTCCGCGTGCGCGGGATCGCGTTCCAGTGCGTGATAGGAGATCAGCGAAAACCCACCAATCCTGGCCTCCAGCCCGGCCAGACGGCGCGGCACGTCGGCGCAGACCGCCAGCACACGCTGACCAGTGGCCACGACATCTCCGACCACCGCGAGCGGGCTTTGACCGCGCCGATCAAGCACGGTGCGGGTCGGTTGTGCCGGAGCTCCAGGCTGCAACGGAGCGTTCAGCTCGTCCAGCGCGCCGGCCACATAGTCGACCGGCTCCCCCACGACCTCGATCCGCTGAGGCGAACACGCCTCGACGTGGCGGAGGATCAGCCGCGGCTCGATGGCCCCGTTCCAGACGTTGCGCTCGAGCCTGAAGGTGCCGTCGCACGGTGCCCCGATGTCGGCGCCGAGGCGCCCGTCGCAGCCGAACGCCACCGCGCGCGCTCGCGATCCACCCGAGATCACTGAGAACCGGGCGTGGCGACCCTCCCCCATTGGCCGCACGTCGCGGAACCGCGCCCCCGGGACGAGCAGACGGGCGCCAGGGTTGCCGATCCCACAGGGCTCCAGGCTCGCCAGCTCGTCGGCCAGCGTCAGTCCCAGCTCGGAACCCGAGACGATCGCGTCGGCGCGCTCGACCGGCGTCAGCAGCTCGGGCGTCAGCAGCGAAGCGGCGTAAGCGTCGATCGCCTCAGCGAATGCAGGAATGCGATCAGCGGGCAGCGACAGACCGGCGGCAGCGCGATGCCCGCCGTAGCGCTCGAGGTACCCCGCCGTCGCGTGCATCGCCCCGAGCAAGTCGAATCCTGGAATGCTCCGGCCGGAGCCATGCCCCGACCCATCCCCGTCGATCGCCACCAGGATCGCGGGACGGTGGTGGCGCTCGACGACCCTGGAGGCGACGATCCCGATCACTCCCGGATGCCAATCCCGGGCGGCCAGGACGAAAGCGCTGCGGTCCGGATCCTGGGCGATCAACGTCTCAGCCTCCCACACGATCCGCTGCTCGACCGCCCGCCGCTCGCCGTTGGCGGCATCGAGCTCGTTCGCGACCTCCGCCGCACGCACCGGGTCCTCGGTCAGCAGCAGCTCGAGCGCGGCGTCGGCCCGGCGGACGCGTCCGGCCGCGTTGAGCCGTGGCGCGAGCCGGAATCCCAGTGCCTGGGCGTCGAGCGCGCTCGGATCAGCGCCGGCCACGTTCATCAGCGCCCGCAGCCCCGGGTTGCCGGTGTTCGCCATCGCCGCCAGGCCCTCTCGTACGAGCCGGCGGTTTTCGCCTCTAAGGGGCATCAGATCGGCGACGGTGGCGAGCGCGACGAGCTCGACGTCATCGTCCGCGGTCCCAGCTCCCAGCGCCTGCGCGAGCTTGAACGCCACCGCGGTACCGCACAGGTCGGGGCACGGATAACCGCAGACGCCGGGGTGAACGATCGGGCAGTGGGGCAGCCGCCCATCCGCCCGCCGCGCGTGGTGATCGGACAGCACGACGTCGATCCCCAGCGAGATCGCCTCGGCCACCTCCTCCACCGCGGTGATTCCGCAGTCGACGGTCAGCAGCAGCCCGGTTCCGCGCGCGGCGAGCCGGTGGACCGTTTCGCTCGATAGTCCGTACCCATCCTCCAGCCGACCGGGCACGAACCAATCGACCGTGGCCCCGAGGGCCCGCAGCGCGCGGACGACGACGGCGGTGGCGCACACGCCGTCGACGTCGTAGTCGCCGTGAACGGTAATCCTCGTGCCGGCGCGGGTGTGGCGCTCGATCACGTCGACCGCGCGCTCGATCCCGGCGAACGCTGCCGGATCGTGCCTCTCCCGAGGATCAAGGTAAGCACGGGCATCGTCCGGCTCGCCGAGTCCGCGGCGAACGAGGATTTGCGCGACCACATGGCTGACCCCCAGCTCGCGCTCGAGTCTCAGGGCCGCCGAGAAGTCATAGGTCGGGATCTCGAGCTTGCGCTGTTTCGGGGGCGTCGCCGGGCGTGGGATCGTGGTGTCCGGTAGCAGGCGTTCCGGCTGAGCGTAGGGCGGCTCGGTTGGGCCGGCGGGAAGGAGCGCTGCCTCCGTTGACATGGCCGCAGCGTAAGCACCGCCCCCGACGGATCCACGCCGTCCAGGCGGTGGCGCGCGTCAAAAGTTACAAAGAGGGGACGGAGTTGGCACACCCGAGCCCCCTCAACCGCAACGGCGGCGATGGTATGCGACGCTGCGTCGCAAGCCGCGCGTGAGCCTGCGCAGTGACGCTACGGCAGGCTGGGGGCGCCGGCGTGGCCGGCGTGCTCGCGGCGGACGCCCTCCCAGTAGACGAGCGCCATCCCGATGATTGCGCCGGGAATCGCCTCGAGGGCGGTCACGATGTGTGTGTCGTGACGTCCGGGAATGTGGAAGCCGTTGACGATGAGGCCGAACAGGACGGCGCCGACTATGGCGCCGACGAAGGCGCCGACGATGCCGCCCCAGTAGCGGTCGGGCAGCCAGATTGTGAAGTGCCAGATCGCCAGACCCATCATCACCCAGGCGAGCATGCCCATTAGCGGCGCCTCCCGTGTCGTCGGTTGCGGGGTCGAGATTTGGGCGGGCGACCCGGCTTCTGGGGTCGGGCGACGCCTTCGTTCTCGGCGATATCGGGCGCCGGCAGGGGCGCGTCGTCGCCTGTCGAGCCCCCGTCGACGGTCGCGCCATCGTCTGCGGGCTGCGCGCTGTCGGCCGGCAGTCCCGCGTCAGCTGGGACGCCCGAATCCGCCGGCGACTTGGTCTCGGCGGGCGGTCCCGCCTTCCCGCGGCCGCCATCTCCGCCCCGGCCGGCGTCCGCAGCACCGCCGGCATCCGCCGAACGACCGCTATCTCCGCCCAGGCCACCGTCCCCGGCCCGGGCGATGTCCGCCGGCAACCCAATATCCGCGGCCGAACCGCTCCCCGTCGGCAGGCCGCTATCCACGGGCAGGCCGCTATCCGCCGGCAAACCGGTGTCCGCCGGCAGCCCGCTGCCACCGCCGCGCTGACCGTCACCGCCGCGCTGTCCATCACCGCCGCGCTGACCCGCGCTACCGCGCCCGCGACGGCCGGCTCGACCGCCCGACCCCGACCCGTCGCCAGCGCGTCCACCGCCACCCCCGCCACCGCCGCCGTCGCGGGTCCGGCCGCCGTCGGCAGCCCGCTGGCCGTTGCCGGACCGCCGCCCGCCACCGGAGCGCTTCGTGGACTGAGAGGAGGACTCGGCCTCGGTGCTGCGGGCGAGGCGTTGCGAGAGGGTCGAGGTGTGGCGCGCCGGCGCGTTGCGCTCGATCTCGAGGTCGCGCTTCATCTGCTCGAACTCGGCCGCGGAGACCGTCTCGGGTTCGGGCTCGGTGATCCGGCCGCCGCGCCGCGGACGCTTGACCACGGGGTCGATGTCCCCGCCGTCGGCGTAGGCCGGGACCGCGCCGTACTCGCTCTCGATCCGCGCACGACGTCCCCGGTAGAGCGGCTCGCGCTCCTTCCAGTGGGTGAGCACGGGTGACGCGATGAAGATCGATGAGTACGCGCCCGAGGCGACGCCGATCAAGAGGGCGAAGGCGAAGTCCTGGAGGGTCGAGCCGCCGAAGGCCAACAGCGCGATGATCGGCAGCAGGGTGCACGAGGTGGTCGCCAACGATCGGGTCAGCACCTCGGACATCGACCGGTTGACGATCTGCGAGAAGGCAGCCCGGGGCATTCGGGGGATGTTCTCCCGGACGCGGTCGAACACGATGATCGTGTCGTATAACGAGTAGCCGAGGATCGTCAGCAGCGCTGCCACCGTGTCGACGGTTACCTGACGGCCGGTTAGCGCGTACACGCCGGCCGTTATCAACAGGTCGTGCGCGAGTGCGATCAGCACCGGTACGGCGAACTTCCATTCGAACCGCAGGGCCACGTAGGCGGAGATCACCAGCAGCGACGCGATGATCGCGATGACCGCGCTGTTGGCGATCGTGCGCCCGAAGGTCGGGCCGATCGACTCCGAATCGAACGACTTCACGCCGAACTGGTTGGCCAGCGAGGTATGAACCTTGGTCAGGTTCGTCGGCTGAAGCTCCTCGGCGGAGATCTGGAAGACGTCGTTGCCGAGGGCCTGGTTGGAGACCTTCTGGACGGTCGGGGTGGCCACGCCGTCGGCGTTGAGCACCGTGGTGACCTGCGCCTCGGTGGCGGGCTTCTCGAGACTCGCGGTGATCCGAGTGCCCGAGGTGAAGTCGATCCCGAGGTTGAGGCCCCTGCCGCCGATCGCGAGCGCGCCGATCAGGAGGATGCAGCCCGACAGGGTGAAGAAGTACTTCGAGGCGCCCATGAAGTCGAACCGCCATGGCCGCTTCTGCCCGCCGGCTCCGAGCGCGGAGGGACGCGAGATGAGCCGCGAGTTGCCCATCGTCATCAGGATCGCCTGGGTCGCCATCACTGCGGTGAACAGCGAGACGAACGTGCCGACGCCCAACGTGAAGGCGAAGCCCTGGACCTGAGCGGTGGCGAGCACGAACAGGATGAACGCGGTCATGATCGTGACGACGTTGGCGTCGATGATCGCCGTGAGGCCCTTCTTGTAGCCGATCGCGATCCCCTGCCGGATCGATCTACCGCCGCGTATCTCCTCTTTGACGCGTTCGAAGATGACGATGTTGGCGTCCGCCGCGACGCCGATCGTGAGGATCAGGCCGGCGATGCCCGGCAGCGTCAGCGTGATCGGGATGAGCTTGATCAGCGCGAAGAAATACAGGCCGTAGACGACTAGGCCGGCGACCGCGATTATGCCCAGCACGCGGTAGAAGACGAGCAGGAAGATGGCCACGATGAGGAGGCCGATGGCGCCGGCGAGGAGGCCCTGGTTGAGGGCCTGCTTGCCGAGCGTGGCCGAGACCTGCGACTCGGAGATCAGCTTCAGCTTGATCGGCAGTGCGCCCAGGCGCAGCTCGTTGGCCAGATCCTGCGCCGAGGTGACCGTGAAACCGCCGGTGATGTCCGCGCCGTTACCGCCGCTGATGCCGTCCGGGTACTGCTTGAAGTCGATCGAGGGGACGGTGATCAGCTGGGTGTCGAGCGCAACCGCGAAATGCTGGTTGAGCGTCTGGCCGAGACCGCTTACCAGCTGGCCGCGGTGGGCGATCGTCGAGGTGACGTCCGAGAACGATTTGTTGCCGGCCGAGGTGAAGCCGAACTGCACGTCCGGGGCGCCCGACGGATCGGTGCTCTCCGCCGGGTTGGTGATGTCGTTGCCGAACAGCGAGACGTTGTCCTTGAGGACGAAGAACTGAGCCTCGGGGCTGCTGATCGGGGTCGGGCTGGTGAAGCTCGACGGCACGGCCTCGAGCACGACCGTGCCGCGCTTGACGATCAGGGTCTGTCCCTCTCCGGCGGACACGCCGGCGGGCAGTCCCGAGATCAGGTCCTGCATGTTGTTGTCGGGGCCCGACAAGTAGCAGTGCTGACCGACCTGCGCCGTGTACCCGAAGTCCTTGGCCGCGGTCGTACACGCGGCGCTCCCGGGCGCGCCGAACATGTAGTACTGGGGCTCGTTCTGGGCGTTGTTGACGCTGGCCGAGAACGGCTGCTGGGAGGCCAGCTTGACCGCGTCGTAGAGCTCCAGGCTGCCGGCGCCGGGCGAGCCGGGCGGCGCGGTCGTGGTGCCCTGGCTGATCTCGATCGCGGTCGCATCGCCGCTCGGAAGCTGGCTGGCCGCCGTCTTGCCGTTGGGCGTCAGCACGCTCGCTTCCCAGTCGTAGAACTCCAGCCGAGCGGTGGTGCCGACCTCCTGCTCGGCGCGGGCGGTGTCCTGGACGTCCGGGAGGCCCACGGTGATCTGGTTGCCGCCCGAGGTCTGGATCTCGGGCTCGGAGACGCCCAGCTGGTCGACGCGATTGCGCATGATGTCGACCGCGCGCTGCAGGGCATCCTGCGTGACGACCGGGGTCTGAGCGGTCGGCTCACCCTGGTAGACGAGCTGGACGCCGCCCTTGAGGTCGAGGCCGAGGACGGTCTTGTGCGACTTGACGACGCCGGGAACACCGGCGATGACGACGATCGAAGCGGCCATCAGGCCGATCACGAGGAGCAAGATGAAGCCGTAGCGTCTGCGATCGCTCATCTGTGGAATCAGATGCTAGTGGTGATTAGTGGGAGTTAGCACAAGCAGCACTCCCCCTTCGTCGTCGTCGTAAGCCGGAAATATGTCCGCGACCGCGCGGGCGGGCTGGTCATGCTCGGCGTGGACCTCGACCGACTTGCCCTGGACCCGCACCTCCCATTCGAGCGCGGTGCCCACGTGGTCACCGCCGTCGTCGAACTGGAGGCCCAGCACCTCATTGACGGGGCGGCCGATCGCCTGCTCGGTCTTCAGCCCGGTGAGCTCGAACGATCCCCGGCCGCAGTCGACGACGTGGCCCTTGGCGTCACAGGCGAAGAAGGCGGCGTTGGGGGCCGGGTAGTAGTCGTCCAGCAACTCGAACAGATATGCGAAGCCACACTTCTCGCAACCCCTGGCTTCGCGCCGGAAACCCTGGTTGCGGTCGGTCGCCATCGAGCGGTGCCCGCAGTGAGGACAGATGAAGTAGTGCTCGCGAGACATCGCCGCCCAGGATAGACGGAGGGTCTTATTAAGAATCGAAGAACCGCTACAACAGCGATAACGGGCCGGGTGGCTCGAGGCCGAGGTGCCGGAACGCCCGCCGCGTCGCCGCCCGTCCCCGCGGCGTCCGTTCGATCAGTCCCCGCTGCAGTAGGTAGGGCTCGTAGACGTCCTCGATCGTGTCCTGCTCCTCGCCGACCGACACGGCGAGGGTCGAGAGGCCGACGGGACCGCCGCCGAATTTCTCGCAGATCGCGCGCAGGATCTCCCGATCCAGGCGATCGAGGCCTTCGTGGTCGACCTGGAGGAGATCGAGCGCGGCCCCGGCCACCAACTCGGTGATCACGCCCCGGTCGCGGACCTCGGCGTAATCGCGCACGCGTTTCAGCAGCCGGTTGGCGACCCGCGGGGTTCCCCGGCTGCGCTCGGCGATCGCCCGCGCGCCATCGTCCTCGATGGCCACGTCGAGCAGCCGCGCCGACCGTCGCACGATCCGGGCCAGCTCGTCGGCGCCGTAGTGCTCGAGGCGATGCTGGATCCCGAACCGGTCGCGCAACGGTGTGGTCAGCAAGCCCGTCCTCGTCGTCGCGCCGATCAGCGTGAACGGCCGCAGGTCGAGCGTCACCACCCGGGCGCCCGCCCCCTGCCCGACGGTGATCGGCAGCTTGCCGTCCTCCATCGCGGGATAGAACGTCTCCTCGAGGGCGCGCGGCAGCCGGTGGATCTCGTCCACGAAGAACACCGCCCGGGGTTCGAGCGCGGTCAGGAACGCGGCCACGTCGCCCTTTCGCTCGAGCGCCGGCCCGGCCGTCTGCACGAACGGCACGTCGAGCTCGGCGGCGATGATCTGGGCCAGCGAGGTCTTGCCTAGCCCCGGGGGTCCCGCCAGCAGGACGTGGTCGAGCGCCTCGCCGCGACTCGCCGCGGCGGCGATCGAAACCGCGAGCTGCTCCTTGAGCGGTTCTTGACCGACGAAGTCCTCGAGCCGGCGCGGGCGCAGCGAGCGGTCGAGCTCGTCGTCGGGCAGCTCTTCAGGCGCCTGGATTCGGGTGCCGGCGGGGCTCATCGGCGGGCCATCCGCAGCGCGCTGGCGATCAGCTCCTCGGGCTCCTCGCCGGTGACGCCGTCGAGCAGCTCGTCGACCTCCATCGCGGTGTAGCCGAGGCCGAGCAGCCCTTCTCGCGCGACGGCGCGCGGATCGCTCGAGCGCGTGACGGTGATCGCCCGTTCGGGCAGGCTCGCGCCGACCTTCTCGCGCAGCTCGACGATGATCCGCTCCGCCGTCCGCTTGCCGATCCCGGGGACGGCCTGGAATCGCGCCGAGTCGCCGGCCGCCAGGGCCGCCAGCAGCTCTCGCGGGGGGCCGGCCGACAGCACCGCCAAGGCGACCTTCGGACCCACCGACTGCACCCCGAGGAGCATCAGGAACAGCTCGCGCTCCTCCTCGGTGGCGAACCCGTAGAGGGCGAGGGCGTCGTCGCGCACGACCAGGTGGGCGTGGAGCATGACGTCCTCGCCCACCGCTGGGACGTGCCTCAACGTCACCCCCGAGACCGCGAGTCGGTAGCCGACGCCGCAACAGTCGACGACCACGTGGTCGGTGCGCCGGACCGCGACCTTGCCTGACACGAGGGCGATCACGCGCGCGCCACCGCCTCGGCCAACGCAGCCCGATTGACATCGCACACGGCGACGGCCAGCGCGTCGGCGGCGTGATCCGGGGTGGGCGGATCGGGAAGGCCGAGGAGCCGCGCGACCATCCGCGCGACCTGGTCCTTGTCCGCGTGGCCGTGACCGCAGACCGCCCCCTTGACCTGTTGTGGCGTGTACGAGCGGGTCGGCACGCCACGCTGGCCAGCGGCCAGGAGGACCACCCCGCGAGCCTGACCTACGGCGAACGCCGTGCGGGCGTTGGTCCCGAAGTAGAGTTCCTCGATCGCCATCGCATCGGGAACGTGAGCTTCAAGAAGCTCGCCGACCGAAGTGTGGATCTCGGCCAGGCGCCGCTCGAGCGGCACGCCGGCGGCGGTGCGGATCACCCCCGCGTCGAGAGCACGGAGCCGAGAACCGGCACTGTGGACGATGCCGTATCCAGTGCTGGCGGTGCCGGGATCGATGCCAAGGACGATCATCACACGAAGATTCTGCGGACGGGCTCGGACGCCTCCCCGGCCGAGGCGCGGGTTAACCGGAGATTGCGTGATGCGCGCGACCGCAACCTCGGGCGAGCGCGCGAGTTCTAACCCCCTGTCAGACCGTTGGCGCGTTTTCCCCTGAGACAGGTGCGGGTCTCGGCGCCCCGTGGCGCCCGGGCGCGGCCGTTCGGCCGCGCGGCCGCCGCGCGCGCCATTTTCGCCCGTGCGGCCGCCGCACGCGCGATCGCCGGTCTCACCGTGTCCGCCCTGGCGCTGGCGAGCTGTGCCGTAGCGCTTGCCGGCGCGACGGGCACCCCCTCCCGGGCCCGTCAGACCGCCGGCCCGGGCCCCACGTTCACCGGTGCCGATGTCGTGGATGGCCCGAGCTCGAAGATCCTCTCGCTGGGCGGCCTCTCGATCGCCCGCGACGGCACCGGCGGCCTCGTCTACCTGAAGGACGACCCCTCGGGGACCTCGCACGTGTTCGTCTCGCGCCTGTCCGCCGGCGCCTTCGGGGCCCCCGAGCAGGTCGACGGAGACCTTCCCGGCGCCTCCTCGCAGCCGGTGATCGCGGCCGGCAACGGGGGCGTGCTGCTGATCGCGTTCATCAACCGACAGCGCCTATACGTGGTGCAGCGCGCCAGCTCGACCGCCGCCTACGCCGATCCCCACCTGATCTTCCAGGGGGCGATCAACCCGTCGCTCGAGATGACCAACTTCGGCAAGGCGTACCTCGCCTTCACGGCCCAGAAGCCGAACGGCGGCGGCGACGACGTCCGTACGGGCTTCTACTACCTCGGCAAATGGCGCCTCGAGCACCCGCCGCTGAACGCGACTCCCAACGACGACGCCGGGACCGGGAACGGCGCGCCGAAGGTGGCGGCCGCCGGCGACGGCGTCGCGATCGTGGCCTGGGGCGAGCTCGGGCACGTCTACACGCGGCGGGTGTGGGGCACCGCCGCGAGCGTCGTTGACGAGCAGGCCGACGTGCCGTCGCTGTCGGGTTCGAACGAGGTCCTGGCCCAGTCGCCGGAGGTCGCCGCCGGAGGCGATTCGTCGTTCGCCGACGTCGTCTTCCAGGAGATCCTGGCCAACGGCCAGTCCAGAGTGCTCGTCCGGCGGCTCCAGGGTTCCCAATACAACCGCACGTACCGCCTCAACCCCGCCGGCGTCGCCGACACGGATCAGCCGGGGATCGCGGTCGGCGAATACGGATCCGGGATCGCCACCGCCGCCGCCGAGGGCACGAATCAGCTGTACTCGGAGAGACTGGGGACGCACGGCCAGCCCGAAGGGCCCGAGCCCATCGACAACCTCAGCAACGAGGCGCTTCCCGACGCCGTGCCGGCGATCGCCAAGCTGTCGTCCCCGCTGATCGTGTGGCAGCAGGAGTCCGGCGCGCTCGGCGTTCCCGAGATCCTCCTTCGCCTCACCGACGCCAGTGGCTCGCTCGGGCCCCAGCAGGCGATCTCCTCCCCGTTCGACGGGCCGTCCGAGGCAGCGGACGGCCTAGCGGTAGGCGCCGACGTGCTCGGGGACGTGGCCGCGGCCTGGGTCCAAGGAACCGGCAACTCGACGAGGATCGTGGCGGCGAAGCTGGCGCTCCCACCCGGCGTGTTCGGTGCCCTGAGCCCGAACGGCTACGCCCGGACCGTCCACCCCACGCTCGCTTGGTCGAGCGCGCGCGAGCTGTGGGGCACGGTCAGCTATGCCGTCAAACTCGACGGTCGAACGGTCGGGGAAACCGCTCAAACCTCGCTCACGGTCGCCAGGGAGCTCTCGCAAGGGCCCCATGTGTGGGACGTCACGGCGACCAACTCGGCCGGGCTGACGCGGACCGCTCAAGCCGTCACGGTATTCGTCGACACGGTGCCGCCCACGGTCAGCTTCACGCTGAGCGGAGGGGCCCGGGTGGGCGCGCACGATCACATCACCGTGCGAGCCAACGACGCGGCGCCGGGGCTGCCGGCCTCGGATGCCTCGGGGGTCGCGCAGATCACGGTCGACTGGGGTGACGGCACCGTCGAGCGGATCAAGCACGGCAAGTTCCACATCTACCACAAGCCGGGCCGCTACGTCGTCGCGGTCACGGTCGCCGATCGAGCCGGCAACACGACGACGGTCCAGCGCGACTGGGATGTCGGCCCGGCGAAGCAGCGGACCTGAGCCGCCGCCCAAGGAGTTAAGTGGCCACTAGATGAACTCAGCGACCGACACAAGCATTGGCGGGATCCCCGGGAGCGGTGAGCCGCACCACCCGCCAGACCCCGACCTGAGCCAGCGGCTGCACGATCGTGAGCCTATGACTCACGGGGGCCGGGCCGCCATCGATCGAGTTGTGGGGCCCGATGAAGTCGACGCCGGGCCCGTGCAGCACGGTCACGACGCGGGTCATGGCGACCTGGAGCTTCCACGCCAGCGCGGTCTGGACGCTGTGGTTGATCGTGACCAGGCTGGACTTGCAGGGATACAGGCGGGCGGTGCCGCCGACCGCCTTGACGGCGTCCGAGAGCTGGTTCAGGATCGTCACCGCCTGGCGCGCGGTCGGCTCCTGAGCGCGGGCATCGCTGATGCGGGAGGTGGAGAAGGGGATCGAGAGCGCGAGCACCACGGCGACCACGCCTACTCCGGCGAGCCGAGCGCTCACGGGCGCGGCGATGTGCCGGCTGGCCAGCCCCGAGATCCGCGCCGCGCCGACCCCGGCCAGGACGCAGGCCATCGCGGACGCCGGGAGGAAGAAGCGCTCGAGCCCCGGATAACCGTCGATGGTCATGACGACCACCACCGCGACCCACGCCAGGCCGCCGGCGGCGATCGCCAGCGTGAGCCGATCGCGCTCCTTGAACAGCGTCCAGACCACCGCCACCGCGGCCAGAATCAGGACCGCGCGCACCTGGAGGTTCTGCGCCCGCCCGATCGCGGTCAGCACCGGGTGAGCGCCGAGGTGGCCGTTGTACTCCTGGGCGTGCACGGCGGCCAGAAACGGCTGACCCGAGCCGATCCAGGGCGGCACGAACCAGAAGACCGGTTGCGCCACCCATCCGCCGATGACGAGCAGCCGCATCCGCCAGCTTGGTTGCTTGAACCACAGCCAGAGTCCGTAGACCCCCAGAAACGGCCACCACTCGGGCCGGATCAGCCCGCCGAGGGCGGCGATGACGAACGCCTGGGAGTAGCGACGATCGAGCAGGCGATCGACCGACCAGGTCGCGGTGGCGATCAGCATCGGCTCCGACGCCCCCCGGAACATGTAATAAACCCAGTCTTGGGTGAGCACCACGCCAAGCACGGCGACCAGACCCGCGATCGGACCGGCGAGCGGAATCTCCAGCGGCGCGACGACGCGGGCGGCCAGGCGCCACGCGCCGACCAAGCCGAGCAGGCCGCCGCCACGGGCGGTGATCACCCACAAGGTCGGAGCGGCGCTGTAGAACAGTCCGTAGACGGTGGTGAAGATCACCGGCAGCGGCTTCCACGACGGTCCGCCGCCGGTGACGAAACTGAGGTGGGGGTCGGAGATCTCGCGTCCCCACACGATCCACGAGAACGGGTCGTAGCTGGGGACGGTCGGCAGAACCGCGGCGGACAGGACCGCCAGCGCCACGCAGATGGCGATGATCACCGGTGGAGAGCGGAGCAGGCGCCAATCCAAGGCGCCCGCGCCGGCGGGGGTCAGGGGCTCACGATCAGGCGGCCGCTTAGGCGGAAGATCGGCAACGGCCTGACCCGCGGCTTCGTCGGGAGCGGCGGGCATGGCCGCGCGATTCTAGCGGTGGCGGTTAACGCATTCCTTGCCCTCTGCATCCTGCTCGGGTTCGCCAGCAGCCCCGCCCAAGCGCTCGTCTACACGCCATCGCCCCCGACCAAAGGCGCCCTGGAGGTGGACGGCCAGACCGACCGCTACCTGCTCGGCGGCACGTGGCTGTATCGCGCCGACAAGGCCGACGTGGGGATCGGGCAGGGCTGGTGGAAGGGCACCGCCGCGACCGACGGCTGGAGCCCGGTGACGATTCCCAACTCCTACAACGCGGGCGATTTCACGCGCGCGAGCGAGCTGGGCTGGGTGGGCTGGTACCGCCGGGACTTCACGTTGCCGTCGGGCGCCTTCCCGTCCCAGCTGCCGGCCAGCGAGCGCCATTGGATCATCCGGTTCCAATCGGTCGATTACAGCGCCACGGTGTGGCTCAACGGCCATCTGATCGGCAGCCACTCCGGCGCGTATCTGCCGTTCGAGTTCGACCTCACGGGGTTGCGGGCCGGCACCAACCGGCTGATCATCAGGGTCGACAACCATCGGACGTCGGCCGACTTCCCGCCCGGGCCCTACGGCCAATGGTGGAGCTTCGGCGGCATCCTCCAGGAGGTCTACCTGCGCGCCGTCGCGGCCGTCGACGTGCAGCAGGTGCAGGTCAGGCCGGTGCTCCGGTGCCCCTCGAGCCGGCGAACCACCCGGCAGACGGGGTCACCGGCGGCTCCGTCATCCGACTGCACGGCGACGATCGAAGACCAGGTCCTGGTCCGCAACGTGACCGGCAACAACCAGTCGGTCGCGCTCACCGGGCGCTTCGGGAGCGCGAGGCTGAACTTCGGTGAGGCCTCGATCGGTCCGCACCAAACCTGGACGGCTCAGGCATCGGTGAAGATCCGCCACCCCAAGTTGTGGGCTCCCGGCAGCCCGACGCTGTACAAGGCGACGGTGAGCCTCTCGAGCGCCCGCGGAATACCGCTCGGCGGGTACGTCACCTACAGCGGTATCCGGACCGTCACGGTCACCAAGAGCGGTCAGCTCGAGTTGAACGGCCGGGTGCTGCACCTGCGGGGGGTCAACCTGCACGAGCAGAACATCGCCACCGGGGCGGCGCTCGATACCGCTCAGGACGAGCGGCTGGTCGGATGGGTGCGAAAGCTCGGCGCGACGATCATTCGCGCCCACTACCCCCTGAATCCTCAGATCGAGGAGATGGCCGACCGCGACGGGATCCTGCTGTGGTCGGAAGTGCCCGTCTACCAGACCCGAAGCCGGTTCCTGAGCCGACCCAAGTGGCTGGCGGGCGCCTATCAACTGGTGCAGGAGAACATCCTCGACAACCAGAACCATCCGTCGGTGCTGCTGTGGAGCATCGGCAATGAGCTCCCCAGCCCGGTGACCAAGCCGGAGGCGGCTTACATCGCGGGCGCGGCCGCCCTGGCGCACAAGCTCGATCCCACCCGTCCCGTCGGCATGGCGGTCTCCAACAACCCGGGAACCCCGTGCCAGGCGGCATACGCGCCGCTGGACGTGATCGGCATCAACGAGTACTTCGGGTGGTTCGACACCGACGGCGGGGCCAACGATGACCGCGACGCGCTCAGCCCGTACCTGAACCAGGTCCACGCCTGCTACCCGACCAAGGCTCTGTTCATCACCGAGTTCGGGTTCGACGCCAACCGTCCCGGGCCGGTCGAGGAACGGGGCACGTATGCCTTCCAGGCCAACTCGGTGGCGTTCCACCTCGGGGTGTTCGCCAAGAAGCGGTGGCTGTCGGGAGCGCTGTACTTTCTGCTCCAGGACTACGTCGCCTATCCGGGATACAACGGCGGGAATCCCCGGCCGACCCCACCGTTCAACCAGAAGGGTCTGGTCGACCTCTACGGGGATCTGAAACCGGCCTTCGCCGTCGTGTCCCGGATCTACCACCACACGGTCCAGATCGCGCCCGCCCGGCGGTGAGGCGCGTCGCCGGCGCCCACCGATAAGTGGCTCAGGCCGGGGAGAGCCGGCAGCGCACGAGCGTCCCGATCACCCGGAACCCGTCGACCGCGGTGAGCTTCTTTCCCTCGTCGTTGGAGCGGGCGCGGTAATGGACCGGCACCTCGAAGATCCGCTCGCCCCGCTGGACGAGCCGGGCGGTGATCTCGGGCTCGATCGCGAACCCGGCCGAGTGCAGCGGGAGGCTCTGGAACAGGTCGGTGCGGATCATCTTGTGGCAGGTCATGATGTCGTGCAGGTAGACGTTGAACAGGATGTTGCAGGCCAACGTGACGCCCTTGTTACCGAGCACGAACAGGAATGAGTGGCTGGTGTAACCGTCGAACGCACGCACGCCGAAGCAGGCGTTGGCGCGACCGTCCAGCAGCGGCGGCATCAACAGCCCGAGGTCGGAGGGGTCGTATTCGAGGTCGGCATCGAAGATGGCCGCGAACTCGCCCTTCGCCTCGCGCAGGGCGGTCTGGACGGCGGCGCCCTTGCCCTGATTGTGCTCGTGCTCGATCAACCGCACGCGAGGGCCCCAGTCGGCGCCCCGCAGGATGTCGCGCGTGCCGTCGGTGGAGCCGTCATCGACCACAATCAGCTCGAAGTCGGACGGCAGCTCGGTGGCGAGCACTTCCGCGATCGCGCGCTCGACGCGTTCGCGCTCGTTGTAGACAGGCATCAAGATCGAGAGCATGTGGCGATGACTTTCAAGGAATCGGCTGGGCGGGACCGCAGTCGGCGAGCGCCCGCGAGGGATCGATGATGCTAGCGAACGACCGTAGATTGGGTCAGGATTAGCGCCGTGGACTTCGCGGCCACGGGACTACTGGACGGCCTCGAGGGAGCAGACCGGACCGCTCGTCAGCAGCTGCTCGAGCAGCTGACCGCCGACGGGGCAACGCTGGCCGAGCTGAAGGCCGCGGTGGACGAGGACCGGCTCGCGCTGCTGCCGGTGGAGCGGCTGCTGGGCGGTCGCTACACCGCCCGGGAGGTGGAGGAGCGCAGCGGCCTCAGCGCCGCCGAGCTGATCCGCTTCCGCCGGGTGCTCGGGCTACCCGATCCCGGACTCGATGACCGTGAGTTCTCCGACGAGGACGTCGAGGCCGCACGGTCGACGATGTTGTTCCGGGAGGCCGGTCTCGACCAGGAGCGGCTGACCGAGACCACGCGCGTGCTCGGCGAGGCGATGGCACGCGTCGCCGCCGCCAGCGTGCTGGCCTTCGTCGACGCCTACCTGCAGCCGGGCGACAGCGAGGAGGACGTGGCGCGGCGGTTCACCACGCTGACCGAGGAGCTGGCGCCGGCCATCCAACCGGTGCTGGTGTCGGCCTACCGCCAGCACCTCCGCGAGAGCGTCCGCCGCAGCGTGCTCGGGCGGGCCGAGCGGGAGTCCGGCCAGGTCACCGGCGCCCGGGAGTTGACCGTGTGCTTCGCCGACCTGGTGGGCTTCACCCGCCTCGGCGGAGAGGTGGAGATCGAGAAGCTCGGCTCGGTGGCGGGCAGGTTGGCCGAGCTCGCCACCGATGCCATCGTGGAGCCCGTGCGGCTGGTCAAGACGATCGGCGACGCGGCGATGTTCGTCAGCCCGGATCCGGGAGCGCTGGTCGAGGTCGCGCTCTCGCTGGTGGCCTCCGTCGATCAGGCCGAGCTGCCGAGCCTCCGGGCCGGGATCGCGGTCGGCGAGGCGCTCGCGCGATCCGGCGACTTCTATGGCCCGTCGATCAACCTGGCCAGCCGCGTCACCGGGATCGCGCGACCGGGCAGCGTGCTGTGCACGGAGGAAGTGCGGGCCCGAGCGCCGCAGGAGTTCGCCTGGTCGTTCGCCGGGCGGCATCGCCTGAAGGGCATCGCGGAGCCGCTGGCGCTGTATCGCGCCCGAGCGCTCGAGCCCGACGCGGCCGCCGAGCGCAGACCCCCGCCGCGTCAACGGGCGGCTACGAGACGGCGAGAAGATCGACCACGAAGATGAGGGTCGAGTTCGGCGGAATCGTCGGCGGGCTGCCGGTCTTGCCGTAGGCGAGGTTCGGGGGGATGATCAGCTCGCGCCGCCCCCCCACTCGCATTCCGGGGATCCCCTGAACCCAGCCGGGGATCACGCTGCCGTTGGTGAGCGGCGTGCTGAAGGTCATGTTGCGCTTCCAGGAGGAATCGAACTGCTTGCCGTTGCTGTACAGCACGCCCACGTAGTTGACGGTGACGGTGCTACCGGTCTTGGCGACCGCGCCCGTGCCCTTGATCTCGTCCTTGGTAACGAGCACCTTGGGCGGCGGCGTCTTCGGCACGGTGACGGTCGGCTCCTTGGAGAGGGGCGACGGCGGCTTGGGGGTGCCAACGCTCGAGGTGCTGCTGCTGGCGGTCGTGGTGGTGGTCGCGGTGGCCGCGGCCGCGGTAGGACCACCCGACGGTGCGAGCTCGACGCCGGGCGCCTTCGAGCTGCCTCCGCAGGCGGCGAGGCCGGCGGCCAGCGCGATCGGGATCAAGAGCTTCTTCATCTCGGCGGACGAGAGTAGCGGCCTAAGTATGTGAGTCGCGTAAGAACCGCTAGAAAGCGATCCGCTCGAGCACGTCGGCGTCGATGTCGAAATTGGCGTCCACGGCGCTGACGTCGTCCGATTCCTCGAGCGCGTCGATCAGCCGCATCAGCTTCTGCGCATCCGCTTCGGCGACCGGAACCCGGGACTTCGGCCGCTGGGAGACGTCGGCCCGCTCGATCTCGACTCCGGCCTGCGCCAGCGCCTCGCGCACCGCGCCGAGGTCGCCGGGCTCGGTGATCACCTCGAAGACGTCGTCGTCGCGCGAGATGTCCTCCGCGCCGGCGTCGATCGCCGGCATCAGGTCGTCCTCGTCATAGCGCTCCGCGTCGACCACGATCGCCCCCCGCTTGTCGAACAGATACGCCACCGAGCCGGGCTCGCCGAGATTGCCGCCGTGCTTGTTCAGCAGGTGGCGGACGTCGGCGCCGGTGCGATTGCGGTTATCGGTGAGCGCCTCGATCAGGAGCGCGACGCCGCCGGGACCGTACCCCTCGTACACGACGGTCTCGATCTGGTCGGCATCGACGCCCTCGCCGGTCCCCTTGGCGATCGCCCGCTCGATGTTGTCCTTCGGCATCGATGCGTCGCGGGCCTTTTGCACCGCCAGGGCCAGCGCCGGATTGCCTTCGGCATCGCCGCCGCCCTCGCGGGCGGCGACCGTGATCGCTCGAGCCAGCTTGGTGAAATGCTGGCCGCGGCGAGCGTCGACCACGGCCTTCTTGTGCTTGATCGAGTGCCATTTGGAGTGACCTGACATAACCTTCCAGTCTACGGCTGCAGGCGGTATCGAGATAGGCTGAATGCGTGTGCGCGGTCGCCAACCCCGAGATCTTCAAGGCCTACGACATACGCGGCCTGTACGGGGAGGAGCTAAAACCCGAGACCGCGGTCCTGATCGGCCGCGCGTTCGCGCGGGTGATCGGCGAACTCGAGCGCAAGCCGACCTCTGAGCTGCGCCTGGGCGTCGGGCATGACATGCGCTTGACCGCCCCAGAGATGATCGCCGCCTACCGCGAAGGCATCTGTTCGGAGGGCGCGACCGTGCTCGACGCGGGCCAGGTCGCGACCGAGATGCTCTATTACCTCGTCGGCTCGCGCGAGCTCGATGGCGGCCTGATGTGCACGGCGTCGCACAACCCCAAGCAGTACACGGGAGCGAAATTGGTCAAGCGCGGGGCGATCGCGCTGTCCGGGGAGGCCGGGATCGACGACGTGCGGGCCAAGATCGAGGATGGGCTCGGCGATGCGCCGGGCGGCGGCCAGGTCGAGGCAGTGTCGATCGAAGACGAGTTTCGTCGGGCGGCGATGAGATTCATCGACCCCACCGTGGTCAAGCCGCTGCGCGTGGTCGTCGACGGCGGGAACGGGATGGCCGGACCGATGGTCGGGCCGCTGCTCGAGCAACTCGGGCTGAAGCTGATCGAGGCCTACTGGCGTCCCGACGGCAATTTCCCCGATCACGAACCCAATCCGCTGCTGGAAAAGAACCGCCAATTCATCATGGCCGAGGTGGTCAAGCAGGGCGCCGACCTCGGGATCGCCTGGGACGGCGACGGTGACCGCTGCTTCTTCATCGACGACACCGGCGCGTTCGTGGACGGCGATTTCCTCACCGCGCTGCTGGCCGAGACGATCCTGCGCAAGAACCCCGGCGCGACGATCCTCTACGACGTGCGCGCCAGCCGGGCGGTGGCGGACACGGTCTCACGGGCCGGCGGGACGGCGCTGATGAACCGTGTCGGGCACGCGTACTTCAAGACACGAATGCGCGACGAGCACGCGCTGTTCGGCGGCGAGGTGTCGGGGCACTACTACTTCCACGACTTCTACTGCGCGGACTCGGGGACGATTCCGGCGCTGCTGATCCTCGAGCTGCTCTCGACGGAGGGGGTCACGATGTCGGCGCTGCTCGAGCCTTACCGGTCGCGCTATTTCATCTCCGGCGAGATCAACTCGCAGGTCGACGACCAGCGGGGGAAGATGGACGAGCTGGCCCAGCGCTATTCCGACGGGCACCAGTACGAGCTCGACGGGATCTCGGTCGAATACGACGACTGGCATTTCAACGTCCGCCAGTCCAACACCGAGCCGCTGCTGCGCCTGTGCCTCGAGTCGCTGCGCTCGAGACAGGACATGGAGCGCCACCGCGACGAAGTGCTCGCCGTGATCCGCTCGTGAGCGCCGAGGGCGGGGTCCAGGCGGAGGCGGCGGATCCGTTCGCGCAGGCGGCGACGGCCGGGATCCATCGTCTGGCCCTGCCGACGCCGTTTCTGGTCGGACGGGTCAACTGCTTCCTGATCGAGGACGACCCTCTGACGCTGCTCGACACGGGCCCGAACTCGGGCAAGTCGCTCGACGAGCTCGAGCAGGCGCTCGCGGCGCACGGGCACCGGATCGAGGACCTCGGCCTGATCGTGATCACCCATCAGCACATGGACCATCTCGGGCTGCTCGAGATCCTCTCGCGCCGCTCGGGAGCCGAGGTAGCCACGATCGACCTGCTCGCGCCCTACCTCGAAAACTTCCCCGCCAGCGCCGCCGCCGACGACGAGTTCTCCCGTTCGATCATGCGCCGCCACGGGGTTCCCGAGGATCTCGCGACGGTGATCGCCTTGGTCGGCGCGGCGTTCAGGGCGTTCGGTTCCAGCGGCCACGTCACGCAGTTCTTGCGCGACGGCGACACGCTGACCCTCCGGGATCGGCGGCTACGAGTCCTCCACCGACCGGGCCACAGCCCGTCGGACACCGTCTTCTGGGACGAGCAACGGGGGATCCTGTTCGCCGGCGACCACCTGCTGTCCCGGATCTCGTCCAACCCGGTGATCTCGCGGCCGCTGGGGGGCGATCAAGATGGGCCCAGACCGCACGCCCTGATCGACTACCTCGCCTCGCTGCGAGCCACGCAAGAGCTTGCAGTGGAGCTCGTGCTGGGTGGCCACGGCCCTCCGGTGCTCGACCATGTCGGCCTGATCGACGAGCGGTTGCGGATGCACGAGCGCCGGGCACAGAAGATCTCGGGGATGCTCGCGGACGGGCCGGTGACGGCATTTGAGATCGCGGTCCGGATGTGGGGCAACGTGGCTGTCACCCAGGCCTATCTGACGCTGTCCGAGGTGCTGGGCCATCTCGACCTGCTGGTCCGGGACGGTCTCGCCCGCGAGCTCGCCGACGGCGACGTGGCCCGCTTCGAATCGCTTTAGCGATTCGGAGCAAGACGATTCTCATCAGAACCGGGCTCGGCGTAGGACACTTAGGTCGTTCACAATTAACCGTGCGAGCATCTTCGGGGCGGCGATGGACACACATAGGACCAGACAGGAGCTCGAAGAAGAGCTGGAGCGCGAGGAGGAGAATGCTGCGCTGTTCGGCCGCCGCGCGGTCAACAACGCTCAGGGCCTGATGGCCAGGTACGACCCGTTCCTGGGGCCGCAGGTGGTGGTGTTGCTGGCGATCGTGCTCCAGCTCGCACTTCCGGACAAGATCACGATCGGCCCTACCTGGCTGATCCCGGCGCTCGAAGCGGTATTGCTCGTGGGGCTGGTCGTCCTCGCGACGTACCCACGCCTGCGCAGGTCGAAGCTCCGGCGCCGCGTCGCGCTGACGCTGATCGCCGCGGTCAGCGCCAGCAACATCGTCTCGCTGGTGCTCCTAAGCCACTACCTGATCGGCGCCAAGGAGCAGAACGGCAAGCCGCTGATCCTGTCCGGGGTCGTGCTCTGGGTCACCAACGTGCTGCTGTTCGGGCTGTGGTACTGGATGCTCGACCGGGGCGGTCCGTACGAGCGGATGACGCCCGGGGACATCCGCTACGACTTCATGTTCCCGCAGATGACCGATCCGCAGTGGGCAGCGCCGAACTGGAAGCCGGGGCTGGTCGACTATCTGTACACGTCGTTTACGAACGCCACCGCGTTCAGCCCCACCGACACGATGCCGCTCACCGCGACCGCGAAGTGGCTGATGACGGCTCAATCGGTGAGCGCGCTGGTGACGATCGGGCTGGTGGTCGCGCGCGCCGTAAACATCCTCGGCTGATCCACCGCGAGCGGGTACCGTAGAGCCCGTGGAGCGGCCGCCCGGAACCCATCCACCTCCGCGGCCCCGGCGCAAGATCGACTGGGAGCTGATCGTGTGCGGGATCAAGGGTCACTGGCTGGTGGGGCTCGACGCCGCGGAGGTCCGCACCGAGGACGCGATCTTTGCCCGCGAGCAAGCCCATCTGCGCTGGCACCGCTGCCTGCGCTGCGACAGCTGGGTGGCGCTGGCGATCCCCAGCGACCCCTCCCGGAAGTATCCGCCCGCGCGCGCCGACATCACGGTTCCGCGGCGCGGCCAGGCGCTCCGAGATCGGGTCGTCCTGCGGCTGATCGCGATCGACCGTGCCCTCCACTTCCTGATTCTCGGTGCCTTGGGGATCGCCGTGCTCGTGTTCGCCGCCCACGAGAGCTCGTTGCGGGGGGAGTACTACAAGGTGCTCGCCGCGCTCCAGAACGGCGTCGCCGGCGGTCCGGTCACGGCATCGGGACGGGTCGGCTTCTTGGGCGAGCTCGACAAACTGTTCTCGCTCAGCTCGGGAGCGCTGCACGCGGTCGGTTTCGGCCTGCTCGGTTATGCCCTGCTCGAGGGCACCGAGGCGGTCGGCCTGTGGCTGGGCAAGCGGTGGGCGGAGTACCTGACCTTCCTCGCCACGGTGATTCTGCTCCCGCTGGAGGTCTACGAGATCATCCACAAGGGCACGGTGCTGAAGGTCATCGGCTTCCTGATCAACCTCGCGATCGCAGTCTGGCTCCTCTACGCCAAGCGGCTGTTCGGGCTCCGCGGTGGCGGGGCGGTAGACGAAGCCCGGCGTGAGCGCGATTCGGGCTGGGAGGCGGTCGAGCGGGCAACCCCGTGGGTCGCCGTCCCGCCGGTGACCCGCGACCCCGTCGAGGCACAGGTGGGAGGCACGCTCGCCAGTTGAGCGTCGCCACCGACACGCTCGAGCCGGAGATCCGGCGGATCGGCCGGGAGCTCGCCGGAGCGTTTCCATCCACCGCCCGCCATCCGATGCGCGCGCTCGACAGCCGGGCGATGGAGCTCGCGTCGAGCGATCGCGAGCTGCGGGCGGCGCTGTTCCGGTTCGTCGACGTGGTGCCCGCGTGCCGGTCGCTAGATGACCTGGCCCGCCACCTGACCAGCTTTCTGGAGGAGGTGCCCGAGCGGCCGCCGCCGATCGCGGCGGCGATGCGAATGGGTCACACCAAGGCCGGCCGCACCGCGCTGGGCGCCGCCTCGGCGGCGGGGGTCAAGCACATGGCGCACCGATTCATCGTCGGCGAGACGCCGATGGCGGCGCTCGGGGTGTTGCGCGGGCTGTGGGACCACCAGGTGGCCAGCTCGGTCGACCTGCTGGGCGAGGCGACGGTCACCCAGGCCGAAGCCGATCGTTACGCGGCTCGCTGCTCGGACACGATCGGTCAGCTCGCCACGGCGATGCGGGACTGGCCGGAGCGGCCGCGACTCGAGCGCGACGGGTCGGGACCCCTGCCCCGGACCAACGTCGCCGTGAAGGTCTCGGCGCTCACCCCGCTGCTGCGACCCGAGGCGCCGGAGATCGGGCAACGCGATGCCGCCGCCCGGCTGCGGCCGCTGCTGCGCCAGGCGCGCGAACGAGGGGCCCACTTGCACATCGACATGGAGTCGCTCGACTCTCGCGAAGCCGTCCTCGGCCTGGTGCTCGATCTGCTCGCCGAGGACGAGTTCGCCGACGGGCCGTCGGCCGGAATCGTGCTCCAGGCCTATCTGCGCGACTCGCCGCAGCAGCTCGAGCGCGTGATCGAGTGGGCCGGCGGCTGCCGGCGGACGCCGCCGCTGCAGATCCGGCTGGTCAAGGGCGCCTACTGGGATCACGAGCTCGTGGAGGCCCGCCAGCACGGCTGGCCGGCGCCGGTCTTCGAGGTCAAGGCGGAGTGCGATCGGAACTTCGAGGCGCTGACCGCGCGGCTGCTCGACGTCCGGCCGCTGCTGCGGGTCGCGATCGCGTCGCACAACCTCCGCTCGGTGTCCCACGCGATCGCGTACAACCGGCTGACCCACGCCGCCGACCAAGACCTCGAGTTCCAGGTCCTGCGCGGGCTCGGCGACGAGCTCCAGGACGCGCTCGCGGCCCGCGGGTTTCGGGTCCGGACGTACTGTCCGGTGGGAGATCTGATCGCCGGCATGGCGTATCTGATCCGGCGGCTGCTCGAGAACACCAGCAACGAGTCGTTCTTGCACGAGCAGGCGCAGGGGGTCCCGATCGACGTTCTCCTGGCCGCGCCCTGAGTGGGCCGCTCACCGCTGTTAACGTCGATGTTGCGATGAAGCCGTTTGCCAATGAGCCGATCCTCGAGCTGCGCCGCGCCGCCGTCCGCGACGGGCTCGCCGATGCCCTCGCGGACGTCGATCGGACGTTGCCGGTCGAGGTCCCGGTAGCGGTCGGCGCCGGCCGGCGAAATGGACCGGCGTACATCGAATCGACGGATCCAGGCCAGGTCGACCGGCTCGTGGCACGGGCCACCCGGGGCACTTCCGATGACGTCGACGCCGCGGTCGCCGAGGCGCGCGGCGGGTTCGCGGCCTGGAGCGCGCGGCGCGCGAGCGACCGCGCGCTTGCGCTCGTCGCCGCCGCCGCGTGGATGCGCGAGCGGCGGCTCGAGCTCGCCGCGCTCGAGGTGCGCGAATGCGCCAAGCCGTGGCCCGAGGCCGACGGCGACGTGTGCGAGGCGATCGACTTTCTCGAGTACTACGCGCGCGCGGCGGTCGAGCTCGAGGCGGGACGGCCGCTGCTTCAGGTGGCGGGCGAGCGCAATGAGCTGCGTTATGTCCCCCGCGGGGTGGTCGGCGTGATCTCGCCGTGGAACTTCCCGCTGGCGATTCCGTGCGGCATGACCGCCGCCGCGCTGGCCACCGGCAACGCCGTCGTGCTCAAGCCGGCCGAACAGTCGCCCGGCTGCGCGGGGCGGCTGGTCGAGGCGCTACGGGCGGGTGGCGTCCCTCCGGCGGCGATCTCGTTGGTCCCCGGGGAGGGCGACGCCGGAGCGGCGCTGGTCCGCCACCCCCACGTGCATACGATTGCCTTCACGGGCTCGATGCCGGTCGGGCTCGAGATCGTTCGCGCCGCGGCCGAGGTCGTCCCGGGTCAGCGCCACCTCAAGCGCGTCGTCGCTGAGCTCGGCGGCAAGAACTGCGTGATCGTCGACGCCGACGCCGACCTTGACGAGGCGGTGCCGGCGATCATCGCCTCGGCGTTCGTGTATGCGGGGCAGAAGTGCTCGGCGGCGGCCCGGGTGCTGGTTCACGAGGCGATCGCCGACCATCTGATCGAACGCGTGGCCGGCGCGGCCGGGACGCTGGTGGTCGGCCAGGCGGCGGAGCTCGGCACCGATGTGCCACCGGTGATCGAACGCTCGGCGCAGGAGCGGATCAACCGCTTCGCCGAGCTCGCGGCGCGCCAGGGGCGGATCGTGGCCCGTGTCGAGCCGGTCCCGGCGGGCGGCTGGTTCTGCCCTCCGACGGTCGCCTGCGACCTCGAGCCGAGCTCGGAAGTGCTCGAGCAGGAGGTGTTTGGGCCGCTGCTGACGATCGAGCGCGTCCGGAACGTCGAGCAGGCCTGCGACCGGGTCGATGCGCTGCCGTTCGCCCTCACCGGGGGCCTGTTTGCCCGGGATCCGGGGACGGTCCGCTACGTCCGTGGGCGGACTCCGGTGGGGAACCTGTACGTCAACCGCGGGATCACCGGAGCGATGGTCGGGCGGCAGCCGTTTGGTGGCAATCGCCTGTCCGGAACCGGTACCAAGGCCGGTGGTCCGGACTACCTGCTCCAGTTCGTCGAGCCGCGCGCGGTGACCGAGAACACCATGCGCCACGGGCTCGTAGTGTGAGTAAATTCTTTAGGAGGGCTTGATTTCACGGCCGCTGGGGCCGATCATCGGGGCCGCAGATGATCGTGCCGCCGTCTGACGCGTGGAAGCTGGCGCTCGCGCTCGCCCTGTGCGTGGCGATCTGCGTGAGCGCGTTCGGCCACGCTCCGCGGCGGTCGATCCCCACCAGCGACCTGCGCCGACTCGTGCTGGTGGCGCTGGCGCTGTATGGCGCCGGCGCGCTCGTCTCGCTGGGCGGGCACACCGAGCTCGCCGGACTGCTCTACGCGGCCGGGATCGCCACCTGCGCGCTGGCACTATGGCTGTCGCGCGGGACCGACTCCGAGGATCCCCCGCCGCGGGGCGACGATCCGGTCGACGAACAGCCTCCGCCCGAGCCGGACGGGATCCCGTGGTTCGACTGGCCGGCGTTCGAGCGGGAGTTCCGGGCTTACTCCCAGCGCCCGCACTCGGGCGTTCGCTAGGAGCCGTCGGAGCCCGGGTGCCCGGGGGCGGCGCCGTTCATCATTAGCAACAGTTCGTGTAGCCGAGTCTCGCCCGAGAGCTCGGGGTGAAAGGCGACCGCGAGCAGGTTGCCCTGGCGGACCGCCACCGGATGGCCCTCGACCCGCGCCAGCACCTCGACCCCATCGCCGGTTTCGGCCACCCACGGGGCACGGATGAACACCGCGTGCAACGGCCCTCCGCGGACGCCGTCGAGCTCGAGGTCGGCCTCGAAGGAGCGGAGCTGGCGACCGAACGCGTTGCGCTCCGCGCGGACGTCCAGCAGACCGAGATGGTCGCGGTCGAGCATGATCAGGCCGGCGCAGGTGCCGAGGATCGGCGTGCCGGCGCGGGCCAGCTCCCGCAACGGCTCGGCCAACCGTTCCCGCTCGATCCCCAGCGTCATGACCGTCGACTCGCCGCCCGGGATGATCAACGCGTCGATCCCCTCGAGGTCGGCCGGCGTCCTCACCTCCCGGGGATCAGCGCCGAGCGCGCGCACGATCTTGGCGTGGGCTTCGAAGTCACCCTGGAGGGCGAGGATGCCGACCCGCTGAGTGGACACTCGTTACCAGCCGCGCGGGGCCAGCAGCTGCTCGGTCTCGAGCTTCGAGGTCTCGAGGCTCATCATCGGCTGCCCGAGTCCCGTCGACGCCGCCGCGACCCGCGCCGGATCGGCGTAGTGCGTGGTCGCCTCGACGATCGCGTTGGCCCGGCGACGGGGGTCCTCCGACTTGAAGATTCCCGATCCCACGAACACGCCCTCCGCGCCCAGCTGCATGACCAGCGACGCGTCGGCCGGCGTGGCGATGCCGCCGGCGCAGAACAGCACCACCGGCAGACGGCCGTCGACCGCGACCTGGCGCACGAGGTTCAGGGGCGCGGCGAGCTCCTTGGCGGCGGTGGGGAGCTCCGCCTCGTCGAGCATCGTCAGCCGCCGGATCTCCTGGCGGATCATGCGCAGGTGGCGGACGGCCTCCACGATGTCCCCGGTTCCGGCCTCGCCCTTGGATCGGATCATCGCCGCGCCCTCACCGAGGCGGCGCAGGGCCTCGCCAAGGTTGGTGGCGCCGCACACGAACGGGACCTTGAAACCCCACTTGTCGATGTGGTTGGCCTCGTCGGCCGGCGTGAGGACCTCTGATTCGTCGATGTAGTCGACCTCGAGCGCCTGGAGCACTTGCGCCTCGGCGAAGTGTCCGATCCGCGCCTTGGCCATCACCGGGATCGTCACGGCCTGCTGGATGCCGCGGATCATCGCGGGATCGCTCATCCGCGCCACGCCGCCGTCGCGACGGATGTCGGCCGGCACACGCTCGAGCGCCATCACCGCGGTGGCGCCGGCGTCCTCGGCGATCTTCGCCTGTTCGGCGTCGACGACGTCCATGATCACGCCGCCCTTGAGCATCTCGGCCAGACCGGCCTTGACGGTGAACGTCGCCTCGTCGCGCCGGGTCTCGAACTCTTCGGCCATGGGCCTGAGTGTACCCGGGCGATAGCGTGTGACGCCATGGCGCCAGCGGCGGTCTTCCTGCCCCAAGATGGACATTTTGTCGCGACCGAACTGGCCCGCGGACCGTGGGATCCCGGCGCGCTGCACGGCGGCGCGCCGGCGGCGCTGCTGATGCGCGCGTTTGAGCAGCTCCCGGCCGCCGACGGTCTGGTGATCGCGCGCGTCACCTACGAATTCGTCAGACCGGCGCCCGTCGGTCCGCTGTTCGTGGAGGCTCAGGTGTTGCGACCCGGTCGACGGGTCCAGCTGCTCGAGGCGTCGCTGCTGACTGCGGAAGGCGTCGAGGTCTCTCGCGCGCGGTGCTTGCAGATCCGAGCCGTCGAGCCCGGCATTCCCACCACCGAGTCCGTGGCGGCGCCGTCCGGGCCCGCCCACGGCTACGACGGCAAGCTCAAGCCCCCCCACCGTCCGATGTTCACCCCGGACGCGATCGAGATCCGCTTCATCTCGGGCGGGTGGCACACGGGCGGGCCGGCGATGGCGTGGTTTCGCCTGCTCGTCCCCACCGTCGCCGGCGAGGAGCCCTCACCGCTCCAGCGGCTCGCGGCGGCCGGCGACTTCGGCAACGGGATCAGCGGCCCCCTGACCTGGCACGACCACCTCTACATCAACCCCGACCTCACGCTGTACATCGACCGGCCGCCGGTCGGTGAGTGGATCGGTCTCGAGTCCGACACGGTCATCGCCGGCGCCGGCGGAGTCGGCATCGCTGAGAGCGTTCTCTACGACGAGCGCGGGAGGGTCGGGCGGGCAATCCAGGCGCTGCTGGTGGCGGCGCGTTGAGGACCGTGGGTTTCCGGCGCCCCGCCCGCTACTTGAGCCGGAAGGCCTTGATCCGGATGTCGTATTGCTGCGCGTCGCGCGCGTAGACCCCGTAGGCGAGGGCCTGGATGAGGGCCAAGAGGGCGGTATGCGAACGGACGAAGGCGGGGGTGTTGGACGAGTAGTAGAGGCGGATCCGAGCCAGCCGGGCGACCTCGGAGAGCGTGGCGTCGGTGATCGCCAGGGTCGGCGCCTTGCGGTGGCGCGCGAGCTTCATCGTGCGCGTGATCAGCGGGTGTGGCCGGCCCGCGGAGAGGCCGATCACGAGCGTGTGCTCGTCGATCCGGCTGAGCCGGCCGAGGGCTTCCTGGGAGGGGCTGGCGACGATCTCGGCGCGGAGGTCGAGCAGCATCAGCAGGTGTCGCAGGTAGCTGGCGAAGAACGCCATCTGGTCGGTGCCGCCAATCAGCACTTTCTCGGCCGAGACGATGGCGTCGATCGCGGCTTCGACGTCGGAGCGCGACAGTTTGTGGGCGGTGTCCTCGACGTTGACGTGGTCGGCGGCGAGCGCGGCCTCGAACTCGGTGTGATCGAGCGAGAACAGCGGCGCGGCGCCGGCGATGGCCTCGGTCATGCCCGGCGGCCGGCGGCGGTACTCGTCGCGCGCGGCCTGCTGGAGCTCGGGAAAGCCTTCGAAGCCGAGGGCCTGCGAGAAGCGCACGACGGTGCTCGACGAGGTATTGGCGCGGCGGGCCAGCTCCTCGGCGGTCTGGAACGCGGCCTCGTCGAGATGGTCGACGATGTACTGGGCGACGTCCTTCTGCGAGCGCGAGAACTCGTCGAAGCGAGCGCGGATATAGGCCGAAAGTGCCTGGTGGCCGGGCGGGGCTTGGGCGGTGGCGGTGGAGCTCGCTGCTTGCTTCATCGGCAGGCGTCTGATTCGACGTCGCCTAGCAGCGTTCCTTCAGGGTTTGTAAAGACGTCGCAAGATTCGCCCGCCGGCGGCGGGCGCGACGGCGCGCCAGCTACTGGTAGCGCTGCTGGCGCTCGCGGTTCTGCTTACGCTCGGCGATCACCTGGAAGATGATGTAAAAGATGATCAGGTTCACGAGAATGCCAATCCCGATGAACGTGATCAGGAGCGCGATCGTCTGTCCGGTCGCATAGTCGCCGAGGACGAGCATCGTTCATCAGCCTACCGAATCGCGCGGCGCCTGGCACTAGCTCGCGCGCTGTCATCATCAGTGACGTGACGGTCCACGACGTCGCTCGCCAAGGGTTCGCCAAGGACCCGGCCGCGTACGAGCGCGGCCGACCCGGCTACCCGCCGGAGACGATCGCCTGGCTGACCGATCGGCTTGGGCTGGGGCCGGGCCGCGTGGTGCTCGATGTCGGCGCCGGCACCGGCAAGCTGACGCGCGCGCTGAGCGGCAGCGGGGCCCGGGTGCTGGCGGTCGAGCCCCTCGATCAGATGCGCGCGGTGCTCGAACGGACCGCCCCCGAGGCCCAGGCGCTGGCCGGAACCGCCGAGGCGCTCCCGGTCACCGACGCGACCGTCGATGCGATCGTCGTCGCCCAGGCGTTTCACTGGTTCGACACCCCGGCGGCGCTGGCCGAGTTCGATCGGGTGCTCCGGCCAGGTGGGAGATTCGCCCTGGTCTGGAACCGGCGCCGGACCGAGGAAGCGCTCCAGCGCGCGATCGACGGGATCATGCAGCCGTACCACGACGACAGCCCGAGCCATCGACGGAGCGCGTGGCGGGAGCGGTTGGAGCGGGTTGGACGGTTCGTAGCCGCCGAGGAGTTTGAGCTGCCCTTCGAGCAGCGGCTCGACACCGAGGGCCTCGTCGACCGGGTCGTCTCGACCAGCTTCATCGCCGCCCTCGACGACGCCACGCGAGCCGATGTGGTCGACCGCGTGCGCCGGCTGGCCGAGTCGCAGCCGCAGCCGCTACGGCTGGGCTACGTCAGCGAGGTGTGCGTCTACCGCCGCATGGACGAAGCGCCCTGAACGGCGTGGACCCGGAGGCGGGGTTACCGCCTCCGGGCCATCGCGTCACCTCACGGCTTGTAGTCGAACGAACGGCAGGGGCTGCCGCCGCACACGTTGGTCACGGCTCCCTGCGGCTCGAGGAAGGCCGAGATCTGCTTCTGCGCGAGCGGCGTCTCGCGCGGATCCTCGTGGGGATCGTTGTTGTGGGGTCCCGTGGTGGGCGGGACGTTGCCGACCGGTGGCGGCTGCACGTTCCCCGGGCCGCTGTCCCAGATCTCGACCGCGGAGCCCTTGTACGGGAAGCCGCTGATGGCGGGGATCCCGTAGAACAGGTTGCGGTCGCGGGAGCGCGCGGAGCCGAGCGCCGGCTCGTACACCTTGGCCCCGATCGTCCGCGCCTCGGCCGCGCCGGCGTACATGCTGACCTGGAAATCACCGTAGGCGATCTGCATCAGCACGGTGTGCGAGGGCGTGCCGGGAAGCGGATGGGAGGTCATCTGCTCGGCGTAGCCGTCCGGATCGCCGCGATCCCACAGCTGCTGGATCGCGTCCAGGATCACCGGGTACATCGACGGGTCCGTATAGGACTTCTCGAGCAGCGTCTTGAACGACGTGAAGTCGGTGCTCCGCTGCACCAGCATGTTTCCGTAGTCGATCCCGGTCACCCCGAGCACCGCGCGGCGGAAGTCGGGCGAGACGGCGGTGGTCAGGCCACCCTCGATTCCGCCCTGGCTGTTGCCGTCGTAGTACAGATTCGAGGTGTTGATCACCGAGCGGCCGCCGGACTGGAACGCCGCGTTGGCGGCGAACCCCTTGGGGTTGTCCATCAGCCGCCCCAGGTACAGGAAGTTCACGACCCCCTGCTGGAGGCGATCGACGAGGTTGGGGAACAGGTTCAGGTTGGTGATCGCCTTGATCGCAAGCGCGGTGTCGCCCTGGGCGAGTCCCCACCAATCGGTGGCGCAGAAAACCATGTTGTAGTTGGTCGCCAGCGCCTGCACCCACGAATCGGTGACCTCCGTGTGCGAGCCGAGCAGCCCGTGGCCATAGAGGGAGATCCGCGCCGGGTCCGACGGTGACGCCGAAGTCGGCACGATGCACTCGAACGGCGCCGTGGCCACGTTGCCGGGGATCTGGGTCGGCAGCGCGTCGGGCTTGTTCGAGCTGTAGTGGAACCCGGTCGTCGCCGTGGCGCCGCACGTGATCAGATAGCACGGCACGTTGAACGTCCCCTGGACGTCGCGCAGGTTCGGAGCACCGCTGAGCGGGGTGTTGCTCGTCACCTTGAAGGCCGGCGCGCGGCCGGTCACCTTGCCGTCGGCGAGGTTGGTGTCGCCCAGCTGGGCGAACGCGTTGTTGCGGATCGACAGCAGCCGCGAGGTGAGGCTCTTCTCCGAGCCGACGGTGAAGTCCCACGCCTCGTACAGATTGCCGCGGGCGATCCCCGCCTTCTTCAGGGCGGCGAAGATCTTGTTGTAACGCGGCAGCTGCGAGCGCTCATTGGCTGGCAGCTTGCGGCCATCGCGCAGCTTCTCGAACCAGGCCGGGGCGCCGATCACCTTGCCGCCGGAGGTCTTCAGGTTGCGCAGCGCGACCACGTAGGTGTGGCCCTCGGCGAGCTCCTGGCCCGGGGTGATGATGAGGTTGGTCGTCTGCGGCGTGGACGCGTTGGCGTCCAGCTCCGCGTAGATCAGCTGGCGGCGCCCGGTGGCCTCGTCGATTACCACGATCGGCTGGTTCTTGGCGAACGCCTGGGCCATGTTCAGCAGTCCGACCGGGTCCGTGCGACTGAACGCTTTCGCGTTGTCGAGGCCCGGCACGTGGACGATCATCGCGCTGCCTGGACTGAAGCCGTCGTTGCGGTCGTACTGGGCGACGCTGACCCGCTGGCCCTTGGTGTTGACGGGCATCGCGCCCGCCGGCAGCTGTACCCGGAGTCCGGTCGGCGTCGTCCGGTCCGGCTTGGTGAAGAGATTGTTAGGGAACGGCAGCAGGCACGGCTTGGCTGCGAACGGCTGGCAATCAGCCGCCGGTTGGGCGGTGCCCGCGGCAGCCGCTACGGAAGTGAACAGGGTGGCGAGCACCCCAGCGACGACCAGGCCTCCGGCGCCTAGCGCCCAGAGCTTTCTCATCTGTCCTCCCAAGTGAGTGACCCGGCCGACACGTTGCTTGAGCATCCTTCTCTCCTTCGTGTCGATAACTAGCGATTGACAAATATACGAAGGTTCCGGCGGCCGTGGCGAACCAGGGACGGGAGGCAGGATTCGAGCCTCGCGCGCGGAACCTCTCAGGGGTACGAGTTGAACCGACGGATACGTCCGTCCGGCATGGGGAAAAGACAGATGAGACGAGCAAAACACATCCTTCTAGGCACGGCGATCGGCCTCGCGCTGGCGGCCGGGTCAGCACAAGCCGCCACCCCCGGGAGCGGTGGCGCCGGGCTGAACCCCCCGAGCTCCGCCACCCAGTCGGCGCCGCAGAGCACCGGTGGGGCTCCACTGTCCTCGTCCGGCGGGAGCTCTTCGGGTTCGACGTCGGGCGGGCAGAACACCCAGCACTCATCGAAGACGGGGACGACGACGCCGAGCGGTGGCGCGCCGCTCCAGTCGGCGGTCTCTGGATCCAGCCAGGCCTCGCAACTGCTCACCACCGCGTCGATCGCGACGGTCCACCACCGTCGCCACCACCGCGTCTGGAACATCTGGCCGATCTGGTAACCGAGGGGAGCCACGCCGCGGGAGGCGAAGAGTTCACGTCGCGGTCGTTTAGTGCTCGCGACAGAATTAGTGGCAGGCTCTGGCGAGTGGCTGGGCGTGTCTGGCGTCGCCGACTCGCCGCGATAATACCGGGAGTATCTGAGGGCGAGTCGGCGGCGTCAGGCGCGTCCAGACGCCGTCAGAGACGTCAATAATTCTGTCGTGGGCCGTTAGGCGCGATACTGGCGCCGATGAGCGACCGCAACGTGCTCGGGGGCGAGCTCGAGAGCTGCAGCCACGATCCCCTCACCGGCTTCTACCGCGACGGCTGCTGCCACACCGGCCCCGAGGACCGCGGCAGCCACACGATCTGTGCCGTGGTCACGGCGGAGTTCCTCGACCACCAGCGCAGCATCGGCAATGATCTGATCACGCCGATGCCGGCGTTCAGGTTTCCCGGCCTGGAACCGGGCGATCGCTGGTGCGTCACGGCGGTCAACTGGCTGCGGGCCCACCAGGACGGAGCCGCGGCCTACGTCGTGCTCGCCTCCACGCATGAGCGCGCGCTCGAGATCGTGCCCCTCGACGTGCTGCGCGAGCACGCCGTCGACGTGCCCTCGGACCCGGGATCGCTGACCGCCGGCGGCGGCTGACGGCCGCCCGCACCCTAACGGCGTCGGCCGTAGAGCAGCCGGCGCGGCAGCGGCAGGGGTGAGAGCGTGTCGACGGCGTGGCCGGCCAACATCCGCGGCTCGACCTTGGCGACCAGGCGGGCGAGCTCGAGGCGCTGGGCGTCGGTCAGGTTTCGCCGGCGGCCGCGGCCGATCCGGATCAGCTCGATCAGCTCCCGCCGCTCCTGGCGGTCCAGCCGGCTGATGTGGTCGTGGGTGAGCAACAAGATCTCGGCCGCCGTCAACAGCTTGAGCACCGGGATGCGCTTCAGGCCCGGGACCTGGCGTGCGGCGGTATCGATCGATCGGGTAACAAGTCCTCTTGCCATCTATTCGAGTGTACGAACCGCCCAACGGCGGTCCGAGCCCGCCGCGCGCCCAGCCAGCCCCTCCTTCGATACTGACTAGCGCCACCAGGGCCGGCGGCGGACCTCGGCCAGATCGGCCGCCGGCGTAACCAGCTCGTGTAGGTGCTCGGTGAGGTGGTCCAGGTGCTCGCATAGCCAGATCGCTTCCTGCGAACGGGCTCTGGTCTCGGGCCCGTCGAATCCGCCGGCTCCGTCGAAGTCCGGCGGCGTCAGCTTCACCACGGGTCCGCGCGGCCTGGACAGCTCGTCGGCGAGCTCGTCGTAAAAGGCGCTGATGCGCTCCGCCCGGCGTCCGATCACGGCCCGAACGGTGGGTGGATCCTGCGTAGCGTCTCGCGGCAGCGAGCTCACCGCGTGGGCCGTAAGGCGCAGCCGCAGCGAGCCGCCGACCAGGCGCCACAGATCCTCCTTCTTCGCGCGCTTGGATCCCTGCTCGGCCAGGTAACCGCGCAGCGCGTCGTCGAGCCGCAGCCCGGCGGCGATCGCAGGCATCGCGTCGTTCGGTTTGTCGGGGCGCAGGCCGGACACCCACTCGACCGCGTGGACGAGGTAGCTCGAGCCTTTTCGGTAGGCGTCGGCGAGGTCTTCACCGACCACGGTGGAAACTCCCCGCGGCCAGAACAGGATCCCGACGAGCACGCTGACCGCGCAGCCGAGCGCGACGTCCTCGATTCGAATCTCCCCCACCTTCCACCCCACGGGGATGAGCAGGTTGAACAGAACCGCGATGGTGACCGTGAAAGCCGCCTGGCCGACCGCGAACGGAGCCACCCCGGGGGCGTAGGCCATGACCAGCACGGCGATCGGAAAGACCACCCAGAGCGCGGTCGTCGAACTGCCGATGGCAAGCAGGAGCGCGGCGCCGATGGCAAAGCCGCCAGCCGTGCCCAGCAGCGCCCGCAGCGCGGTCGAACCGGTGCCGGAGGCGTTCGTGCGCAGCACCGACAGCGTCCCGAGCACGACCCAGAATCCGTGTTGAACGTCGCTGAGGTCCGCCACCAGCACCGCTGCTGCCAGCGCCAGCGCGCCCCGCAAGCTGTTGATGAACCAGACCGAGCGCACGCTCGCGTGGCGGAAGGCCACGCCGGTGTACTTGGAAACGCCCTGGAGGCGATGCTCGTTGCTCGCCAACGGCAGCCCGCCGCCGAACCACCGCCGCCGGGCCTCGTAGATCCAGTCGGCATCCCGAAGCCGGGCACCGACGGCCGCGTCGGCGCCGAGCAGGAGCACGGTGGCCGCGATCGCGTGGACGTGATACGACAGCTGCGCCTGCTCCCGGAAGCTGTCGGTGCCCGGAGTCAGGCCGGCGAGGTGTTCGCTGCTCGCCTTCCGCGCCGCGTCGAGCGCTTCGAGATCCGGCATCTCCTTGCCTCCGGCGAACAGCGCCGCGGCTTGGCGGAGCACGCGACACGCACAGGCCAGCAGCTCTCGATCGGCCGGCGCCGCGTCGCTCAGATCGTCGCGCTCGTGCACGCTGTCGACGACGAGCGAGGTACCCCACTCGAGCAGCTCGACCGCGTTCATCAACGCCTGGTCGGGGACCGCGAGCCCAACGGGCCGGTACGGCGTCGCGTTGAACTCCGAGAGCAGGTCGTGCTTGGCCGCGACGGCGGCCTGGAGGCCCGCCTCGGTCGGCTCTCCGCCCAGCGCCTGGTCGAGCACGTCGGCCAGGGTCGAGGCGAGCTTGGTGGCGGCGCCCAGCAGCTTGCTGGCCGCCGCGGGCGTCGGGAACAGCAGCACCGCGGCCGTCCCCACCACCGAGGCCAGCCACCAGCCGGCCAGGCGGTCGGGAACCACGCTGAGCGTGCCCGCCGACGAGGCCGGGAGCACGTAGGCCACCATCGCGCCGAGCGCGCCGGCCGCGGCATTGGGACCGGTCACGCCGGAGAAGAAGATCACGAACGCCACCGGCACGGTGACGATCGCGGCCAAAGCGGGCGGCGAATTGACCGCCGTCCCGATGGTCAGCAGTACGGTTCCGGCGACCGCCAGGCCGAGGTGCGCGATCAGCTTGTCGCGGCGGGTCCCGGCGAAGCTGACCAGGACCAGCGTCGCCACGGAGCCGAAGGCGGTGAACAGCGCCATCTGGAGGTTGCCGATCACCTGGTCGGAGATCGCGAACAGACCCGGCATCACCACCGCGGCGCGGACACCCCGGATGGCGGCAGTCTTCGACCACTTCGGCAGCCACGGGGTGGACGGCGCCGCCACGGTCCAGCGCTGCTTCAGGACCGCGACTGAAATTGCGCCCGGGCGGCTCGCCACCGGCGCGAGTCTAGACCGAGCGCCCGCGCCGCCTTTTCACGACCCCGGAGGGATGCGATATAGGGTTACCGGCCCAAGGCGTGAACATGGACGCAGACGAGCCACAGACCGTTCTCAGTTCGCTCACCGAGGCGGCGATCTTCCTGGTGCTGAACGTGGACACGGGCGCTGAGGACGCGCTCCGCGACTTCCTGGCCGACGTCAGCGGTCTCAAACGTTCGGTCGGGTTCCGGATTCTCGAGGGCGGACTCAGCTGCGTGGTGGGCATCGGCTCGGGGCTGTGGGACCGGATGTTCGGAGATCCGCGGCCCGCCGGCCTCCATCCCTTTCCCGGCTTCTTCGGGGCCAAGCACCAAGCGCCGGCGACCCCCGGTGACCTGCTGTTCCACATCCGCGCCCACCGGTTCGACCTCTGCTTCGAGCTGGCGCAACGGTTGATGAACCGGCTCGATGGCTTCTCGCAGGTCGTCGACGAGGTTCACGGTTTCAAGTCGTTCGACGAACGAGACCTGCTCGGGTTCGTCGACGGCACCGAGAATCCCGAGGGCGGCGCCGCGGTCGCCGCGGTGACGATCGGCGAGGAGGATCCGCCGTTCGCGGGCGGGAGCTACGTGATGATTCAGAAGTACGTCCACGACCTCGACACCTGGGACGCACTGCCGACCGAGGAACAGGAGCGAGTCATCGGCCGCACGAAGCTCAACGACATCGAGCTGCCCGACGAGATCAAGCCGTCCAACTCGCACGTAGCGCTGAACACGATCGTGGACGAGGACGGCGAGGAGCGCCAGATCGTGCGCTTCAACATGCCGTTCGGCAGCGTCGGCGCGCACGAGTTCGGCACCTACTTCATCGGTTACGCCGGCGACGTCGCCGTGATCGAGGAAATGCTGACCAACATGTTCATCGGCGACCCGCCGGGTAACTATGACCGGGTGCTGGACTTCTCCACCGCGGTGACCGGCAACCTGTTTTTCGTGCCCACGGGCGACTTCCTCGACGATCCACCGTCCGGGGAGGACGAGGCGTCCAGCGTCGGGGAGGACTCGGAGTCGGGCCCCGCGGTCCAGCCAGCGCGAAGCCAGGCCAGCGGATCGCCGGACGACTCGCTCGGGATCGGCAGCCTCCGCCAGACGGAGAGCTGAACCATCCGCGGGTCGGGCCCGCTCGAAACGCTACTCGGTGGGATCCTCCCCCGGCCGCTCCCCAACCTCGCTGCCCTCGGTCGGGTCGTCGTACGGCGACTCGCCCTGGTCGTCACCGCGGGTCGGATCCTCGTCCGAGGTCGACCCGAGCTCGGTTCCCTGCGTCGGATCAACGTCCGCGCCTCGGCCGCCGGCGGCTCCGGCCGTCGGGTCCTTCCCCGGCCCTCGGGCGCCCTGGAGGGGATCTTCGCTGAACGACATGGGTGGCTCCTTTCAGCTGTGCGTATCCGTTTCCGCGCGCCATTCACGCGGGTAGGCTCCGACGGTCACGGTTTAGCACCCGATTAGGACCTTGGCAACCGGCCGCGACCCGTGCATATCCTGAGACATGAGCGTCACCCTCCAATATCACCGACTCGGACTCACGTGGATCGAGGTCAGCCGGACGGCGCGGACGGCACATGCCCTGCAGAGCTCAGAGCGGGTTTGGCTGATCGACCCGTTCGAGGATGAGGCCGCCCTGCAGGCCGCGGCCAGGCTCGGCCGGCCTGCCGCCGTCTTACAGCTGCTCGATCGCCACAACCGCGACTGTGAAGCGATCGCCAATCGTCTCGACGTCCCCTTGCTTCGTCTCCCGCAGCGCGCGCCCGATACGCCGTTCGAGGTCGTGCCGATGCTCGACCGCCGGGGCTGGCACGAGGTGGCTCTGTGGTGGGAGCAGCCGCGGGCCTTGATCGTCGCGGAGGCGATCGGCACCTCCCCCGCGTTCGCCCTCGGCCGCCGCGCCGGCGTCCATCCGGTGCTCCGGCTGACGCCGCCCCGGGCGCAGCTCGCCGGGTTCCAGCCCGAGCTGCTGCTCGTCGGGCACGGCAGGACGCTCGAGTCGGACGGTGCCTCCGCGCTCGCTGAGGCGCTTGCCCACGCGCGTTCAGACATCCCCCGGCTGCTGATCGACCTCCCCAGCCTGGTGCGCGGCCGTTAGCGATTAGGTGCTGGTCGTCGTGCTCGAGCTCGACGTCGTTGTGGTCGTGGTGGTCGTCGTAGTCGTTGTCGTGGTGCTCGTCGTCGTAACCGTCGTCGTCGCCGACGAGGTGACCGTGCTGTTCTTGGTCGTGGTCGCGGTAGACGTACTCGTCGTGGGTTTTGTCAGCGTGGTCGTACTGACGCTGACCGACCTGGTGGTCACCGTCGACGTGCTCGACGAGCTCCCGACGGTGGCGATCAGGACGATCGCCACGATCGCCGCAAGCGCCACCGCGAGGCCGGCGACGATGGCGAACTGACGAGTGTCGCGCCCGCCGCTCGGCTCGGGCTCGTGGTCGTAGTCTCCTGCGACCCGGTCTGGTCGTAGCCGTACTGTTGCTCCGAGTCTTGGTACCCCTGCTGATCGTCGTGAGGGTCCTGAGACGGCTGGTTCTCATGCCGATCGTCCGGCGGCCGATTGCCGTACTGAGGGGGATCGCCTTCGCTCATCGTCGCTGGTGCGCAGCATTATCACTGAACCACCGGCGCGGGGATGGGAAGCGCCGCCAACAGCTCTTCCGTCGGCGCGTCGGCAAGCGCGCTGCGGTCGGTTTCGCCTGCCTCGGAGGCCTTGAAGATGTCGATCGCCATCGAACGGACCTGGCCAGCGATCTCGTTGACCGCGATATCTGAATCCCGAGCTGCGGCGTCCGTCGCCAGGCTGGCCGCCTGCAGCGCCATCCGCAGGACGTCGCCGCTGCGCCACGGCTCCTCGAACTGGGACGGGAGCTCCCACATGGCGAAGGCGAGCGTGCGCACCGCGCCGGCGAGCTCGGGTTGCGCGGGTCGACCGCCGCGCACGTAGCTCAGCACGTTGCGCGCAAGCACACGCGCCCCGGCCGCGGCCAGCTCGGCGTGGCCGACCGTGCGGGCGTAGCGCTCGAACTCGCCTCGCGTCCGGCGCCTGAGTGGAGCCCAGCGGACGGTGTCGGTCCCGACCACGACCGCATGACGGAGGTCGTCGATCTCGGGCTCGAGTTCGCTGGCCGCGGCCCGGGCCGCCTCGCCGTGACGGACGTCGCCGGCCTCGAGCGCGGCTGCGGCATTCTGCAGCACGACCCCCAACTCGCCGAACACCGTGCTGGTGCCGCGCGCCACGCCGATGATCGGGTCGGGCGGAAACACCAGCGTGTGGACGGCGAGCGCCACCGACCCGCCGATCAGCACGTCGAACAGGCGGACCTCCGGCGTCGAGGACAGCGTGGCGACCAGAATCGCGGACACGGCCGCTTCGCCGATCAGCAGCTCGCCGCCGCCCAGCACCACCGCAGCCAGCATCGCCAGCACCACCAACAGCCCGACCTGCGGCAGGCCGTTCCCGATCGCGCGCACGAGCAGGTCGGCCATCACGATCCCCAGCATCACCCCCGCGATCAGCTGCAGCGAACGCTGCCGGCGTTCGCCAAACGCCGCGCCCAGGGACACCACGGCGGCGATCGACGCGAACGTCGGCCGCTGCTCGACGCCCAAGGCACGGGCCAGATACCAAGCCGTGACGGCCGCTATCGCGGTCTGCAGAATCGGCCAGAAATGCCCGCGCATGCGCCGTCTGGCCACCTGGAAGAAGCCAGATCTCACCGGACAACAACACTCGCCCGGGGTGGCTGTTACACCCCCCAGATGGGGAGAGATCAGACGCCGTCGAGGGCCGTATCGCGCCCCACCGGCTCCCACTCTCGGAGCTCGGCGGACAGCTGGTCGTGGTGCGAGCGGATGCTGTCGATGGCGTCCCCGCCGAGCGCGAGACGCAGCGGCGGCGTTTCGGAGTCGAGCGCCGTGAGGATCGCCTGGGCCGCCTTCGCCGGGTCGCCGGGCTGCTGGCCGTCGCCGCCCTGCACGTAAGCGCGCGTCGGGCCGACGGTGTCGGTGTATTCGGGCATCGGGGCCGAGAGGTAGGCGGCCTCGGGCCGGAACAGGCCGGTCCGAAAGGCGCCCGGTTCGACGATCAGGGTGCGAATCCCGAACGGCGCGACCTCGTCACGAAGCGCCTGCGTGAACCCTTCGAGCGCGAACTTCGTTGCGCAGTAGGCCGCGAAGCCCGGCGCGGTGATCTGACCGCCCACGCTCGACATCTGCACGATCGCTCCGCCACCCCTCGCTCGCATGTGCGGGAGGACCGCCCGGGTGAGCGCAGTTGGGGCGAAGAAGTGCAATTCGAACAGGTAACGGAGCTCGGCCTCCGTGGTCTCCTCGACCGCTCCCACCTGAGTCCGCCCGGCGTTGTTGACCAGCACGTCGATGCGACCGAAGCGCTCGAGTGCTTCCGAGACCACGCGGTCTCGCCCGCCGGCGTCGGTGAGGTCAGCGGAAACCGCATGTACCCGCTGATCGCCGGCGAGGTCAGCCAGGCGGTCGGCGTCTCTGGCCGTCGCGACCACGTACTCCCCGCGGCCCAGAACCGCCTCGGCGAGGGCGCGACCGAATCCGCTCGACGTTCCCGTGATCAGCCAAACTCGATTGTCATTCATAGTCTGATCATGGCAGCGCGAACGCGAGCGCCGACTCGAGATCACCCCATAGGTCCCCGAGATCCTCACAGCCGGCGCTGAGGCGGATCAGGCCGGCCGGGATGTGCTCCTGGCCCGGGTGGGCGCTGCGGCGTTCCATCGTCGTCTCAACGCCGCCCAGGCTGGTGGCGTGCCGGATGATCCGGGTCCCCCGGCAGGCGCGGTCGGCGGTGGCGGCGTCGGCCAGCTCGAAGCTCACGATCGTCCCGAAACCTGGATAGCGGACCCTCGTCACGGCCGGGTGGTCGGTGAGCCGCCCGGCGAGCCGCTGGGCCGAAGCCTGGGCCTGGCGCAGCCGCAGGGCCAGCGTACGCGCGCCCCGCAGCGCGAGAAAGCATTCGAGCATGCCGGGCGTCGCACCGTACAGCCCGCGAGCGGCCCGCAGGCGCCCGAGCAGTTCCGCGTCGGCGGTCACCGCGGCGCCGAGCAGCAGGTCCGAGTGGCCGCCGATCAGCTTTGTCGCCGAGTGGACGACGATGTCGGCTCCCAGCGCGAGCGGGCGCTGGAGTAGCGGGGTCGCGAACGTGTTGTCGACCACCACGCGGGTCCGCGGTCCGCGGGGGGCGGCGCAGATCGCCCCCAGATCGGCGACGTCGAGCAGCGGGTTGGAGGGCGACTCGAGCCACAGGAGATCGGCCTCCGAGGCCTTCTCGAGCCAGGCGGAATCGGTGGCCGGCAGCCGTTCGACGCGCCATCCGTGGGCGGCGGCGCCGGCCTCGGCGATCCCCGCCACCCCCTGATAGCAATCGTCGCCGAGGACCAAGTGGGCCCCCGTCGCCAATTGGCCGAGGACCGCGCCACACGCCGCCATGCCGGAGGAGAAGACGACCGCGTCGCCGCCCTCGAGACCGCCGAGCATCGCCTCGAACGCCTCCCAGCCCTCGGTGGACTCGTTGCGAGAGTAGAGCCGCTCGCCACCGAGCACGTACGTCGAGGCGGCCACGATCGGCGTGTTCATCGTGGCGCCGGGCGCCGGCTCGGGCCGTCCGCCGATGATCGCCCACGTTTCCGGCTTCACCTGATTGGATCGCGCCATACGGTCACCCCGGCATCCTAGGGAGGAGCGTGGGTGACCGGTCAGACGGAGAGAGCGGGCGCGAGCGTGACACTGGAGCGCGCACAAATTAAGTCACTCTTACGAGGACAAAGCCACGCGGCAGACCACAAGCTCCTGACGTCTGCACTTCGCTTCGTCAGTCACTCGCGCCCACGATCAATCTACCGCTCGATCCCGCCGGGCGCCACCGGCGCGACGGAGCGACCGCGCAATTTGCGACGAGAAGTACCCGGGTCAGCCGCCGAGCGAGGCCAGCGCACTCGCCGCGGCGTCGCGGACTCGCTGGTCGGGGTCGCCGTCGGCCAACGTCCGCAGTCTCTCGGACGCCCCCGGGTCGCCGAGTACACCCAGGTTGGTGGCGGCAATCGCTCGCCGGGACGGATCGTCGCTGTCCAGCTCGGCCGACAGCGTGTCGTACGCCCCCGGGAGCTTGTGGCTTGCCATCGCAAATCCGGCATAGCTCCGGCCCTCGAGGCTCTCGTCGGTGCTGACCATCTCAGCCAGCCGCGCGTGGGCCTCGGCGGAGTCGATCAGGCCGAGCCCCATCGCGGCGATCGCTCGCATTTCCGGCTCGGGGTCACGGGAGGCCTCCAGCAGCGGTCCCACTCCTACCTGCCCGAGCTGACCGAGAATGGCGCCGAACGCCGCGCGGTCCTCGGGCCGAGCCGCCCGCAAACCGTCGGCGAGCTGGGGAACGGCACGGTCGCTCATGTCACGCAGCACGCAGACGCCGGCCTCGATCACCGGCACCTGCTCGCTGTGGGCGCTAATCACGTCGATCACGTACGGCACCGCGGCGCGGTCACCGATCTGGATCAGGCCCTGCGTGGCTTGATCCCGGATCTCGGCATCGCCGTTGGCGAGCGCGGCGGCGAGCTTCTTCAGATCGCGCTTGTCGATCAGTTTCTGGACGTTGGGAGGGCCGAACAGCGGGATCGCGTCAATCTACCGGGTGACCAGATGACCGCGTACACGATCGGGCATTCGACACGCACGCCGGACGAACTCCTGGCGCTACTCGGCGACGCCGGCGTGCGGCTCATCGCGGACGTGAGAGCGTTTCCGGGCTCGCGACGTCACCCCCAGTTCAATCGAAGCCAGCTCGCGCGCTGGCTGCCTCGAGCGGGGATTCGGTACGTGCACATGGCAGGTCTCGGCGGCCGCCGTGACCCCGTACCCGGTTCGTCCAACGGAGGCTGGGAAGAGCGCGGCTTTCGCGGCTATGCGGACTACATGGGTGCGCCAGAGTTCCGGGCCGCGCTCGCCAATCTCGAGGCGTTGGCGACGCAGTCTCCCAGCGCGGTCATGTGCGCCGAGCGGGTCTGGTGGCGATGCCACCGCCGCCTGATCGCGGATGCGCTCGTGGTTCGCGGGTGGCAGGTCGAGCATTTAGGGATCGGCGCGACGAGGACCCGGCACGAGCTCACGCCGTTCGCGCGGGTCGGCGCCGACGGCGCGATCACGTATCCGCCGCCGCAGATAACGCTCTTGGAATCCTAAGGCGCTCGATCAACTCGGAGCGGTGGGGAGAAACCCTCCCTGGAGGGGCGGTTTCTCCCCAAGGTTGCCGCCGGCGCGGTTCGATTTCCCGGTGACGACCCTAGCCACCGACGGGCGGTGGAATTGTCATAAAGTCACAAATAATCCTAGGTAGAGGTCAGCTCGAGGATTCCGAATACGAGCACGGCGATACCGATCGCGGCGGTGAGCGGTGCGACGATCAGCGGCCAGTGGGCGAACAGCCAATCGCCGACGGGAGCCAGCAGCCGCTCGGCCCGCTCCCCCATGATCGCGAACGCGGCGGCGATCGCGATCAGCGGCAGCGTGTAGACCACGCAGTAGAGGATCAGCAGCCCGAGTTTCTCCGGGCCCGACACGCCCGAGCCGACGATCATCGCGATCGCGGCGAAATACGGAAATGCGGTGAGCAGCTCGAAGCCCGCGATCCCGGCGCCCATCAGCCCGGCGGATCCGTGCGCGCGGCTGCGGTCGGGGGCGGGCTCCTTGGCGGTCAGCGAGTCGCGCCGGATCCAGACCCCGGCTGCGCCTAGCAGGAGCACGAAACCCGCCGCGGTGATCAGCGCGTATTTGAGCGTCGCCGTGGGTTTGGGCACCAGCGACAGGATCAGGTCACCCAGCCCGAGCGCGAAGGCGAGGCCGAAGACGAAGGTCACCATCCAGGCCGCGACCGTGAAGCTCGCGGTTCGCAGGCGTGGACGTGATCCGGTGGCCACCAGCAGCTCGCCGCCGATCAGCGACGGGTTGATGCAATCGGGCAGCGCGATCGCGATCACGGCGAGGGAAAGCTTCAGCACGGTGAACGCATCATCCCAACCGGGTGATGATCGAATCTCATCCGGGCGTACCGTGACCGATCATGAGCGATACGAACACCAAACACACCGTCGTGATCGTCGGCGGCGGCTTCGCCGGGTTGGGTTGTGCACACCGGTTGGCCGATGAGAAGGACGTCTCCGTCACGCTGATCGACCGCAACAACTACCACCAATTTCAGCCGCTGCTCTACCAGGTGGCGACCTCCCAGCTGGCGCCGAGCGACATCGCGAATTCGTTGCGGGACGTCTTCGCGGACCAAGAGAACGTCGACGTCAAGCTGGCCGAGATCGACTCGCTGGACATCGGGACCAAGACCGTCCGCTCGACCGACGGAGGGGAATGGAGCGCCGACGCGCTGGTACTGGCCGCGGGCTCCCAGCCGAACTTCTTCAACACCGCTGGGGCCGATGACTATTCGTTCCCGCTGTATTCGCTCGACGACGCCACGAAGCTGCGCTCGAGGATTCTCGGGCTGCTCGAGCAAGTCGACCGCGACCCATCGCTGATCGAGCGCGGCGCGCTCAATTTCGTGATCGTGGGCGGCGGTCCGACCGGGGTCGAGGTGGCCGGCGCGATCGCCGACATGATCAACGTGACGGTCCCGGCCGAGTACACCAACCTCGACGCTTCAGAGGCCCACATCTACCTGGTCGATCACGGCGATGCGCTGCTGAAGCCGTTCTCGGACAAGGCCCACGGCTATGTCGCCCGGGTGCTCAAGGACAAGGGCGTCGACGTGCAGCTCGAAACGGGTCTGCAGGAGGTCTACAGCGGCCACGCGGTCTTCTCGGACGGGACGGTGGTGCCGACGCGCTGCATCGTCTGGGGCGGTGGGATCATGGCTGCCGACGTGGCGGCCAATTGCGGCCTCGCGCAGGGACGCGGCGGACGCGTGGACGTCGAGCCCGATCTGACGTTGAAGGACCATCCCGGCGTGTACGCGATCGGCGACGTCGCCAATATCCCCGGGCCGGAGGGACGGCAGCTCCCGCAGCTGGGCTCGGTGGCGCTTCAGAGCGGCGCCTGGGCGGCGGAGAACATCCTGGCCGACTTCAAGGGCGAACCGCGTAAGCCGTTCGAGTACCACGACAAGGGCATCATGGCGATGATCGGCCGCGGGGCGGCGATCGCCGAGGTGGGCAAGAACCACCACGAGGTCCACGGCGAGTTCGCCCACATGGCGTGGCTCGGCGTCCACGCCAGCCTGATGACCGGGACGAAGGCAAGGATCGAGGCATTCGTCGATTGGGCCTGGGACGGCTTCTCCAAGACGGGCGGCCCCCACGTTCTCGACCGTGGCGACGAGGCGAACATCGACTGGGATGACGACGACCAGGTCCCAGCCTCGACCTAACGGCTAGCCGTCAGCTGGATCACGGTGTCGCCGTCGCTCACCGACGGGATGTGGTGGTCGGTGGCGACGTGCAGCGCGCCGGTCGGCCCGACCACGAACAGCAGGCTGCCGTGGTCGGCGAGCTCGGCTCCGTTGGCGCCATCGACCTTCGTGTGAGTGAACCGGGCCCCGTCCGCGAGCCGGCGCGTGAGCTCTCTCAGCGTCACCGGCTCGGGCCCGAGGATCTCGGCCCCGGTGGTGGGCGGCAGCAAGTCGGCCTCGTCCGGATCGGGGGCGATCAGGTAGACGTGGCCGTGGCCGAGATCGCCCCGCAATTCCGTGGCCGCAAGAGCGTTGAAGTCATCGCTGCGCGAGAGCAGCATCACGTCGGTGACCTCCTCGAGCTCGGCCTCGCGGTTCAGCGAGTCCACGAGCATCCGCCCGCGGTGGGCATCGAGGCCGGCGGCGTGCGCGGCCGGTTGGGCCGCCGGCCCCGCCCACAGCCGCACTCCGACCCCGGCCTGCTTGAGCGCGGCGCCGAGCGCGCTGGACAGCTCGTGGCCGCCGACGATCAGCACCAGCGTCCCCTCGGCGCCGGCCACGCCCAACCGGCGCCCCACCGTCGCCCCGGTGAGCCCATAAACCACCACGGTTCCGAAGATCGCGATGAACACGATCGGCAGGATCTTGTCGGCGCCCTCGATGTTGGCGGATGCCAGCGACAGCCCGAACGCCGACGCGGTCGCCCCGGCCACGATTCCCCGGGGCGCCATCCAGGCCACGAACGCCCGCTCGCGCTGGTTGAGGCTCGAGCGCCAGGTGGTGAGCGCCACCATCACCGGCCGGATCACGACGACCATCACCGCGACGAGGATCAGTGCCCCCGGGAGCACGTGGCTGACGTCGGCGGGCGTCACCGAGGCCGCGATCATCACGAACAACACGCCGATCAGCAATTGCACGAGCGTCTCGTGGAACTCGACCGTCGGCGCCAGCTCGATCGTGCGTTGATTGGCGAGGAATATCCCCATCAGCAGCGTGGCCAGATAGCCGGTGTCGTCGCGGATCAGGTCCGCGGCCACCAACGCGGCGACCGCGAGCGCGAGCGTCGCGGGCACGACCTGGCGTGGCGCCAGGCGCTGGATCCGGCGCAGCAGCAGCCACAACAGGCCCGCCCCGATCCCCCCGACGATCGAGCCGACGAGCAGGCTGAGGAGCAGCGCCCCTGGATGCCAGCCACTCACGCCGCCGGTCCGCACGATCTGGAAAACGACCACGCCGAGGAGGGCACCGAGCGGATCGATCAGCACCCCTTCCCACTTCAGCACCGCGCGGACGTCGCGAGCGGGGCGGATGTAGGCCAGTAGCGGCAGCACCACGGTCGGACCGGAGACGACCAGGATGGCCCCGATCAGCAGCGGGATGTCGGCTCCGACGCCCCCGAACAGCACCGCGACGACCGCGGTGATCGTGAGCCAGGTGATCAGCAGACCGAGCGAGACCAGCCGGACGACCGCGGGCCTGATCCTTGGCGTCACGTCGCGGAACGACAGTCTCAGGCCCGCCTCGAACAGGATCACCCCGACCGCGACCGACACGAACGGCTGGTACAGCGGCCCCAGCAGGTCGCTGGGCTGTACGTCCGTGGTGAGGATCCCGGCCACGAACCCGACCGGGAGCAACACCACGATGGCCGGTAGCCGCAGCACACGCGCCACCAGCTGCGAGCCGACGGCCAGGGTCAGTACGAGCCCGATTCCCAGCAGCAGCTCGTTCCCGGTCAACGCGGTGCCCATCGCATAGCCCGGGCAGGACTCGAACCTGCGTCTGACGGATTATGAGTCCGCTGCTCTGACCATTGAGCTACCGGGCCGGACGAGTCCGCGACGCTATCAGGGCGCCGATCAGTCGAGAAACTTGTAGGCGGGGATCGTGAGGAACTCGATCAGCTCGGGCGACAACGCGACCCGCTCGAAGATCTCGCGCGTCTCGGCCGGGCGGCCGGCGCGCCAGGTTTCCTCGCCGACGGCGGCGCGGATCCTGGCCATCTCCTCCTCGAGGATCTGGCGGACGAGTTCCGCGGTGACCGTGCGTCCGTCCGCGAGCTTCACCTGGTGGTGGACCCACTGCCAGATCTGCGTGCGCGAGATCTCGGACGTGGCGACGTCCTCCATCATCGAATTGATCGCGGCGGCTCCCCGGCCGCCGAGCCAGAACGAGATGTACTGAAAGCCGACGTTGACGTCGGTGCGCAACCCCGGTTCGGTGATCTCACCCGGCGTGGCGGCGAGGTCGAGCAGCTCGGCAGCGGTGACCTGGACATCGTCGCGCTGGCGGTCGAGCTGGTTAGGGGCGCCCCCGAGCCCCTGCTCGAACACCTCGCGAGCGACCGGGACGAGGTCGGGGTGGGCGACCCAGGTGCCGTCATACCCCTGACCGACCTCGCGCCGCTTGTCCGCGCGCACGCCGGCGAGCGCCTTCTCGTTGGCCTCCTCATCCCGGCGCGAGGGGATCAGCGCCGACATGCCGCCCATCGCGTGCGCGCCGCGACGGTGGCAGGTCGCGGCCAGCAAATCGGTATAGGCGCGCATGAACGGGACCGTCATTGTCACCGCTCCCCGGTCGGGTAGGATCATCTCCGGCCGGTCGGGAAAGCACTTGATAGAGGAGAAGATGTAGTCCCACCGGCCCGCGTTCAGCCCCGCCGAATGATCGCGGAGCTCGAACAGAATCTCGTCCATTTCGAACGCCGCCGGCAGCGTCTCGATCAGCACGGTCGCCTTGATCATGCCCACCGGCACGCCGAGCGCCTGCTCGGAGGCCGTGAAGATGTCGTTCCACAGTCGCGCCTCGCGGTGGGATTCCATCTTGGGCAGGTAGAAATACGGGCCCGAGCCGTTGGCGATCAAGCGCGCGGCGCAATGGAAGAAGAACAGGCCGAAGTCGACCAGCGAACCCGACGCCGCCTCGGATCCGATCTGCAGATGACGTTCGGGCAGGTGCCAGCCGCGCGGACGGACCATGAGCGTGGCGGGGCGCTCGACGAGCTCGTAGTGGCGCCCGTCCGAGCCGCGGTAAGTGATCGTGCCGTCGATCGCATCGCGCAGGTTGCGGTGGCCGTCGACCATGTTGTGCCAGGTCGGCGAGTTGGCGTCCTCGAAATCGGCCATGAAGCCGTCGGCGCCCGAGTTCAGCGCGTTGATCGTCATCTTGCGATCCGTCGGCCCGGTGATCTCGACCCAGCGCTGCTGGAGGTCGTCGGGCGCGGGCGCGACCGACCATTCGCTTTCGCGCACCTCCCGGGTGTCGGGCAGGAAGTCGAGTAGCTCGCCCGAGGCGAGCCGCGCGCGGCGCTGGACGCGGTCCTGCAGCAGCTGTTTGCGGCGGGCGCCGAATTCGTCATGAAGTGAGCTCACGAACTCGAGCGCGTCGGGCGTGAGAACCTCCTCGAAACCCGACTCGATGGTCCCGAGCAGGGTGACGCTGGGGTGTGCCGTCATGGCTGCATCCTCTCAGAGGATTCCCCTGCTCGGGCGATTACCAACCGTCGCTCCACGTCCGGCGCGCAGACGGGGCTCGACGGGCCAGATTGCCGGTTTGCGATCCGCCCGAGATGAGCATCAATCAGGCAGCGCCAAGGCCGCGTCGGGCGGCCGCCGAACTGCCCCCCTACAACACAAGAGGCACACAGTATGTCCAGCTCCACGCACCAAACGATCAAGCTGAGCAAGGGCAAGCACAGCTCCCCCGAGACGGGCGCCTGCGTGATGGAGCTCGCGTCGATGCTGGCCGGAGAGCAGTTCTCCGACCACCCGCAGACCGTCTGTCCCATGGTTGGCTCGTTCCTGCGCGCGTACAACGACTCGATCGACGAGGCGAGGCGACAGGATCTCTACGAATACGCCTCGCGCGTTGTCGGCAGCCGCGCCGGCACCGACGTGGAGCGCGCACGGGCCGAGATGCTGATGGCGTGGAGCGCGGACAGGCGGTTGCGACGCTTGCGCCACTCGGTGATCCCGGGGCCGATCCGGCAGTTCATGGTGCGGCGGCGGCGTCCGATCGAGTCGGCCGGCGCCCACGCCGTGCAGGCGATCCGGCGGCACACCGATCAGACCCACGCCGGGGCGCTGCGGCTGATCGACGAGCTGCTCGCGGTCGGCGATCAGGTCGATCTCAGCTGCTCGAGGACGCACAGGCCCCCGAGCAGGACGGCGAGCAGCCCGGCGGTCACCCACGCCGCCAGCCCGCCCGAGATCGCGAACAGCACCATCGACAGCGCGGCGACGCCCACGCGCTCGTAGCTGATCACGCGGACCATCCGCATCCGGAACGCCACCTCGCCGAGCAGGTACACCGCCACCCCGCCGCACAGAGCCAGGCGGGCCGGCTCGCGCAGCGGTTCGCCGCCACCGAGCACCGCGTCCTTCACGCCCACCGCGAAGATGATGATTCCCGCCACCAGCACAAGATGGAGGTAGCTGTACGCGTCGGCCGCCACCAGCACCGGGTCATCGTGGGTGCGCAGGCGCTCCTGGGCCACGTCCGCGAAACGGCTGAAGTAGCTCCACCACAGCTCGGCGGCGATCACCAGACCGAGCGCTACGACTGCCACCAGCTCGGCGTCCACCGGCTGGTTGCGGGCGCCGACGCCGATGGCCACGATCGATTCACCCAGGCAGAGGATGATGAAGGTGCCGTAGCGCTCGGCGAAGTGCGCCACCGCGACCCGTTGCAGCCCGCGTAGTCGAGCCCGGGTGAGCCAGGCGGGGCCCGCGTAGTCGATCGCCACCGCTCCCGCCCACAGCGCGGTCCGCGCGGCCCCATTGAAGAACGAGCCCGCGATCAGTAGCGCCATGCCCACGAGCACGGTGACGCCAAAGCCGCGCACGATCGCCCCCCAGGAGGCATTGCCCTTGCGGGACGCGTCCGCGTAGAGCGCCAGGTGCAGGAACCGGACCACGGCGTAGCTGCACGCGAACAGCGTCGACTCGGTGGTGAACGCATGGGGCACCGAGAGCCCGACGATGAGGATGAACACCGTCCCCACGAGCAGGGTCGCGCGCATCGTCGGCGAGTTCTCCGGCTGGGCGTTGGCGGCCCACACAAACGCCGACCACGCCCACCAAACGAGGGCCAAGACGAGCATCGATCGGCCGAACCCTCGCCAGGTCAGATCGCCCGAGAGCAGCGCCGTGACCTGGGTGATCGCGAACACGAACACGAGGTCCCAGAACAGCTCGGCCGAGCTCGTACGGCGTTCCTGCTCGAGCTCGGCCGGTTCCTGCTCGAGCCCGATCGTCTCGACGGCGGCTGGCTCGGGCGGTGTGGGCTCGGGCGCGGCCGCGCTCGTCAGGCTATCCACCGACCAAGTATCGCGAGTCAGGTTTCGGCCAACGCGTCGTCGAGTCGCCGCCGCGCCGACGTGAGCGTCTGGGCGTCCTGGAAGATCTGCCTCCACGGATCGCCGTTCTCGGCCAGCCGATCGAGCACGGTGTTCAGCGTCCAACGATCGGCACGCGTGGCGTCGTCGTCGAGCTCGTCGAGGTGGAGCGGGGTCGCGACCGGCGCTCCCGGCCGCGGTCGGACCGAGTAGGGCGACACCGCCGTGTGGGCGTACGCGTTGCGCATCATGTCGATCAGGATGCGCCCGCCACGCTTGGCCTTGCGCTGCTCGACGGTGAACACGTCGCTCTGGCGCCGCACGGCCAGCTCGGCGAGATCGCGCGAGAACTCGCGCACCACGTCGTAGTCGACGCGACGGACCAACGGGACGACGACGTGATAGCCGCGCGAGCCGGTGGCCATCGCCCACGGCCGGAGCCCCAGTTCTCGCAAGAGCGCGACGAACGTGGCGGCGGCGCCTCGGACCTCGGCCGGCGAGTTATCGCTCGGATCGAGGTCGACGATCATCCGATCGGGCCGCTCGAGCCGATCGGTGCGGCTCAGCCAGCTGTGAAACGTGATGCAGGCTTGATTGGCCAGATACGCGAGCGTGTCCGCGTCCTTGGCCATGACGTGCTCGACCGTCCCGCCAGCCTTCGGGACTTCGACGCGGGCGATCCAGTCGGGGAAGTACTTAGAGGCGTGCTGCTGCATGATCCGATTGCCCTCGATCCCGTCCGGGTACCGCTCGAGGTTGAGCGGGCGTCCGGCGAGGTGCGGGAGCATCACCGGCGCCACGTCTTCGTAGTAGTGGACGAGATCGGCCTTGGTGATGCCCGGAAACAACTGCTTGTCGGGCCGAGAGATCTCGACCTTATGGCGGGCGGGGCTCACTGGACGGTCGGCTCGAGCCCGGTCGCCGCGCAAACCCGCTCGAGCGCCCGTTGATCGTCGTGGTGGATGCGGAACACGCGGAGCGGGCGGGCCGCGAGCAGGCGGCGGTGCTCGGCGATCGCCGCCGCCAAGTCGCCGGCTGGCGCCACCTCCGCGAGCAGGCTGTCCTCGAGCTGCATGGTCAGGATGCGCAGCTCACGCCCGGTGGCGGGGCGCGCGGTGGGGCGACGCGCGCGGCGGCCCCGCCGGTCGCCGAGCGCGAAGCGGTCCCACGCCTTGGCGAACGCGAGTAGGCTCGTCCGCCCCCCGGCCCGATGGGCAGCCAGCATCGGACACACCCCCTGCCCGGTGGTGTACGCGCCAACGATGATGCGGTTGGCGCGGATGCCCTCGAGCATCGCCACCCTGGTGTCGCGCGGGAGGCAGTCGATCGTCCGCCGAAGGTCCTGGATCGTCGCTTGGCGCCGGGTTCGCATAGGGTTTTGCGCCTACCTCGCGGGACGCCGGGCCACTGTAACGGCGCTCGTCGGCGCTCACAAGCGATCTCCTCGTCGCGAAAGGAACCTTGCAAAATGAAGCTCGGAGTACACGTCGGCTACTGGGGTCTGGGGATGGGACCGCAGGACCAGCTGCAGCTCGTGCAGGAGGCCGAGCGCCTGGGCTACGACTCGGCCTGGACGGCCGAGGCCTACGGCTCCGATGCGGCCACCGTGCTGGCCTGGCTGGCGGCGGGGACCTCGCGGATCAGGCTCGGCTCGGCGATCTTCCAGATGCCCGGCCGCAGCGCGGCGATGACCGCGATGACGGCGGCCACGATCGACGAGCTATCCGGAGGGCGGATGATCCTCGGGATCGGCTCGTCGGGGCCGCAGGTGGCGGAGGGCTGGCACGGGCAGCGGTTCGCCCGCCAGCTGCAACGGACGCGCGAGTACATCGAGGTGGTCCGCTTGGCGCTGTCGCGCGAGCGCGTCGAATACCACGGCGAGACGCTCGAGCTCCCGCTCCCCGATGGACCCGGCAAGGCGTTGAAGCTGACGATCGCGCCCGTGCAGGATCGGATGCCGATCTACCTGGCCGCGATCGGACCCAAGAACACCGCCCTGGCCGGCGAGCTGGCCGACGGCTGGTTGCCGACCATGTTCTCGCCCGAGCACGTGGCCGATGTCCGCGCGCTGCTCCAAGAGGGCGCCGACCGCTCCGGGCGAACGCTGGACGGATTCGACATCGCGCCGACCGTGAGCGCGTTCGTCTCCGACGACGTCGAGGAGGCGCGCAACCTGATGCGGCCGTTCCTCGCCCTCTACATCGGTGGCATGGGCTCGCGCCGGCAGAACTTCTACAACCTGCTCGTCAGGCGCTACGGGTTCGAGGATGCCGCCGAGGAGGTCCAGAACCTCTACCTCGAGGGCAAGAAAGCCGAGGCCGCGGAGGCGATCCCCGCCGAGCTGATCGACCATATCTCGCTCTGCGGACCTCGCGCCGTGGTCAGGGACCGGCTGGCCGCGTACCGCGACGCCGGGGTGGGAACGTTGATGATCATGCCGATGGCGTTCGCCATCGACGAGCGGATCGTGCAGCTGCGCGAGCTGGCGGAGCTGGCGGCCTAGTGTCGGTTGTGCGGCAGCGGGGTCGCGAGGTCCTGTAGGTGCGCGTCTTCCTCGGAGCGTTCGGGGAGCCAGGTCACGCGTTCCCGATGATGGCGCTCGGCGCGCGCCTGGCGGCCCGCGGACACGACGTCACGTTCGAGACCTGGACCCGGTGGCGCGAGCCCGTCGAGGCCGAAGGCATGCGGTTCGAGGCCGCTCCCGAATACCCGGTGTTTCCAACCCGCGAGCGACCCCTGAAGCCCTATGAGGCGGTCGTCCTCGCCACCGCGCAGACCCTGGGCGCGGTGCGCGACTGCGCGCCGGACGTGGTCGTCCACGACATCCTGACCCTGGCGCCGGCGATGGCCGGCGAGCTCTCGGGCGTTCCCGTGGCCACGCTCATCCCCCACTTCCATCCATCCTCGCCGCCGGGCGCTCCGCCGTACGCGCTCGGCGCGCGGCTGCCGAGGTCCCGGCTCGGTCGCGGCCTGTGGCGCAGCCTCGAGCGGCCCGTCGGGGCCGGCCTTCGGCGTGGACGCGACGAGCTCAACGAGACGCGCCGGCGCCTCGGCCTCGGTCCGATCTCGCGCCTGCACGGCGGGATCAGCTCGCGACTGTGCCTGGTCGGCACCTTCCCCCAGCTCGAGTACCCGCGCCAGTGGCCACCCGAGGTCCACGTCGTCGGCCCGCTCGTGTGGGAGCCCCCCAGCGACGATGTCGAACCTCCGCCGGGGGAGGACCCGCTCGTGCTGATCGCGCCGTCGACCGCCCAGGACCCCGCCCACCGGCTGCTGCGCGACGCGCTCATCGGGCTCGGCCGGGAGCCGGTGCGCGTGCTGGCGGCGAGCAACCGCCGCCCGCTGCCCGAGCCGGTCGCCGTGCCGCCCAACGGCCGCCTGGTCGACTGGCTCTCCTACGGCCGGACGATGCCGCGTTGCGACCTCGTCGTCTGCCACGCCGGCCACGGCACGCTCGTCCGCGCGCTCCAGTACGGCTGTCCGGTGGTCGCGGTGCCGCACGTCGGCGACATGGGCGAGAACGCCGCTCGCGCCGATTGGGCCGGCGTCGGCGTCAGGCTGCCGTGGCGGTTGCTCAGCCCCTGCACGCTGCGTCTGGCGGTCCGCCGAGCGCTCGCCGAGCCACGGCTCGCCGCGCATGCGCGCGAGCTGGCCACCTGGGCCGCGGTGCACGACGGGGCGACCAGGGCGGCCGAGTTGGTCGAGGAGCTGGTCGCGACCGGGGATCGCCGGGGATGAGTGGGCTACCGCGCGCCGTGGGTGCGGACGAACTCGATGAACTCGCGGTCGCGGCTCTGGACGCGATCCATCGGCTCGCCCGTGCAACTGCACAGATCGACCACGGCGATCGCGTCGCTGACGTCGACCGGCCGCCACACGGCGCCATGGCGCTCCCAGTCCTCGAGTTCGACGATCGTGGCCGAGCGGATCTCGTCTGTTCCTGGTTCGGTGTCGATTGTGGAGCTCCGGGGGTGGGACTCGAACCCACAACCCTTCGGTTAACAGCCGAATGCTCTGCCGATTGAGCTACCCCGGATTATGGTGCACTAGCGCTGCGCTCCGGTGCATCGGAGTCTCGTCCGCTCGCCAGCAACTGTATCGGGAACTGGGAGCCCGCTCACACCGGGCTCTCCATGCGCATGTCGACCCGCCGGATCGCCTCCTGGACATCCTGACGGTCGCGTGCCAGCCCCGGGATGTCGCCTCCCCCCTCCGCGCGCGCCCGCCGGATCGCGCGGTCGAGTCGGGCTCGCTCGAGCAGCAGCCGCTGACCCTCGAGGTGCTGCTCGGTCACCCGCCCCGACTTGCCCGCGCGCTGCACCAGGTCCGCGAGCACGCGCGCCAGCTCTTCGTCGTCGGCGGCGATCCCGGTGAGCGGCATCTCGGTCTGGCCGGCCAGATGCCGGGCGGCGCGGCGGTAGCGCTCGGAGGTGATGTGCTCGGCGGGGTCGATCGCGGCCAGCGCGCGTTGGCCGGCATCGGGCAGCGCGATGCAGAAGGCGAGGAACGTGCGCTCGGCGCGGATGGCCGGATTCGTGACCTCGATCGGGCGATCCGGAACCACCCTCGTCTGGTCGGGGGGCAGCGGGCCGGTCGGGCTACCCGCCAGCAGCCCCGCGAGCTGCCCCTCGGTGAGGTCGAGCCGCCCCGCCACGCGCCGTGTCAGGTCGGTATGCAGGATGCTCCCGGGCAGCCCAGCGAGCACCGGCCGCAGCTCGGTCAGCGCCTGATCGCGGCCTTCGGCACTGTCGAGGTTCGAACGTTCGAGGATCCGCTCGACGTGGAAGACGACGAACGGCACCGACGCGTCGACCAGCCGGCGGAGCTCCTCGGCGCCGTGGCGCTCGACGAGCTCCGCGGGATCGGTGCCCGCCGGCAGCGGCACGACCCGCAGCTCCAGCGGCGGGTTGCGCGCCGCGGTGAGCCGCGCGGCGCGGAGCATCGCGTCCTGGCCGGCCCGGTCGGCGTCGAGACACAGCTGGAGCACGGGAGCGATTCGCTCGAGCTCGGAGACCTGCTCCTCGGTCAGAGACGTGCCCATGATCCCCACCGCGTTCTGCGTCCCCGCTTGATGGAGCGCGAGGACGTCGGTGTACCCCTCGACGAGGATCATCCGGCCGGCGCGACTCGCGGCGAGCCGCGCGCGGTCGATCCCGAACAGCTGCCAGCGCTTGGAGTACAGCTCGTTCTCCGACGTGTTGAGGTACTTGGGCTGCTGGTCCGCGCTCATCGCCCGCGCGCCGAAGCCGCGCACCCGGCCCCGAGGGTCGGCGGAGGGGAACATGATCCGGCCGCGGAAGCGGTCGATCAGCTGCGCCGGGTTCAGCCGTGATGGTTGGGCGAGACCGGCCGCCACCAGCTCTTCGTCGGTGAACCCGGCCGAGCGCGACGCGCCCGCCATCCGGTCCCAGGCGCGCGACGCGAAGCCGACCCGGAACTCGTGCAGGGTCTGCTCGCTCAGGCCGCGGCCGCGGAGGTACTCCCGCGCCGGGGCCGCCTCGCTGGCGTTCCACAGGAACCGGGCGTAGTAGGTCGCGGCCCGGTCGAGCACGGTGTAGAGCCGTTCGCGGCGCTCCCGTCGAGAGGCCGCGACCGGGTCCTCGTCCTCGGTCTGGAGGCGGACGCCGAATCGCTGCGCCAGCGATTCGAGCGCCGTCTTGAAATCGAGCCCTTCGGTCTCCATCACGAACGTGAACGGGTCGCCCGAGACCTGACAGCCGAAGCAGTGGTAGTGCTTCTCATCGGGCCGGACGTGGAACGAGGCCGTCCGTTCCTCGTGGAAGGGGCAGATCCCGAAATAGCTGTTGACGCCACGCGGGCGCAGGTCGGTGCGGGCGGATACCAGCGCGATCATGTCGACCGCGTCGCGGACGCGGTCGGTGGAATCCGCCGTATAGCGCGTCACGGCGCGAACGCGACCGGCACCGTGAGCTGCTCGAAGGCCCGGATGCAGTAACGGTCGGTCATGCCGGCGAGGTAGTCGGTCACTCGCCGGGCGAGCGAGCCGGACGGAATCGAATCGGGGATCTCCTCCGGATGGGAGCAGTAGTGGTTGAACAGCGCGGACACCACGCCGTGGATCTTGGCATGCTCGCGGGTCGCCTCGGGACCGAGGTAGACGCGCTTGAACATATAGTCCCGCAGCTCGGTCATCGCCCCGCCGACCACCGTCCCCTGGACGATGTCGGCGGCCGCGGCGGAGTGCTCGACGAGGTCGTGGACGAGGGCATCGATCCGACGCGGCCCGGTCTCGCCGAGGATCGCGATCGCGCGCTCGGGCAGCTCGGAGGCGGAGATCACCCCGGCCCGCACCGCATCGTCGATGTCGTGGTTGATGTAGGCGAAGCGGTCGACGAGGCGGACGACCTTGCCCTCGAGGGTGGCGGGGTGTGGCGCGCGACCCGAGTGGGTGACGATCCCGTCGCGCACCGGCAACGTCAGGTTGAGCCCGTGACCGTCCCGTTCGAGCGTGTCGACCACGCGCAGCGACTGTTCGTGGTGCATGAACGAGGCGCCGAACCGTTCGGACAGGCAACGATCGAGCGACTCCTCGCCGAGGTGGCCGAACGGCGGGTGACCGAGGTCGTGACCGAGCCCGATCGCCTCGACGAGGTCTTCGTTGAGCCGCAGCGCGCGCGCCACGGTCCGCGAGACCTGCGTGACCTCGAGCGTATGGGTGAGCCGCGTGCGGTAATGGTCGCCGCTCGGCAGCACGAACACCTGGGTCTTGTGCTTGAGACGCCGGAACGCCTTGGAGTGGACGATCCGGTCGCGGTCGCGCTGAAACGGCGTGCGCAGACCACAGTCGGGCTCGGGCTCGAGCCGCTGGGCGGGATAGGAACGAGTGGCCAGCGGCGAGAGGTCGCGCTCCTCACGGTCCCGGATCCAGCTGGGGAAGGCATCGGCGACCGGACCCGAGGGGTGCTCGTATCCGGTGGCGACGACCTGGTTCGTCATATCACCGATTCTGACACCGCCCGCCCACCGCGACCGCGCGTTGTCACATAGCCGTCACAGGGAACGCGATCGTCGGGCTTCGCTCACTGGTGATCGACGGCTGGGACGCCGAGGCGATTGGGGTCTGCGTCGCGGTGATCGTCGGCCTCGGGTCGATCCTGACCTTTCTCTCCCTGCGCACGATCGCCAACTACGACCGCTGAGCGGCCCGCGTCGAACAGCAGCGGACGGAGCCGGACCTGGGCGTGGTGTGCGGCGGTTTCGGTGATCGCACGCTCGGCCTGGCGCAGCGCGCGCTCCGACGCCCCCGGCGTCTGCGCGAGCGGCCGCCCGAGCGCCTCGACCAGGAACCGGTAGGCCTCTTCATCGAGCCGGAAGGCGGCCGCCTCGCAGGAGCTGCACACCACTCCCCCGGCGGCGGCCGAAAAGCCGCCCAGGTGCTCGACCTCACCGCAGGACGCGCAGGCGCCGAGCTGCGGGACGATTCCGGCGGCGAGGAGCAGCTTCAGCCGGAACGCGAGCCCGTTGGCCGGGCCGGCGCAGTCGGGATCCGCGCCGAGCAGCGCGAGCTCGTTGGCGAGCAGCATGTACACCTGGGGATGCGGCTCGGAGGTTTCGAACAACCGGGCCACCGCGTCGCAGGCGCGCGAGGCGGCGTCGAGGGTGGCGGCGTGATCTCGGATCTCGCGGTGGACTGCCACCGTGTCGGCGCTCGTAACCGTGAACAGCTCGCCGCGTCCCGGTGCAAGCACGACGCGGACGCGAAAGAACGGTTCGAGCCGGGCGCCGAAGCGGCTGCGGGCGCGGCGGACCCCCTTGGCGATCGCACTCAGGCGCCCGTGGCGCGGCGTGTACAGGTGGAGGATTCGATCGGCTTCGCCGTAGCGGATCGAGCGCAGGACGATTGCCTCGGTCTTCAGTGGCGCGGGCATAGAGGCTCCATCAACGACGCGGTGAGCGCGTCACCGCACAGCTATACTTTTTGAAGTTATGAAGCCCGTCACCCTTTACACCACCGAACAGTGCTCGCGCTGCGTGGGCGCCAAGATGCTGCTGAAGAAGCGCGGCATCGACTATGAAGAGATCAATTTGGCAAAGGACCCGGACGGTCGTGCCGAGCTCCAGCAGCGCACCGGAATGTTCACGTTCCCCCAGATCGTGATCAACGGGGAAACGCTTGGCGGGTTCGACGACCTGCTCGCGGCCGACCGCAGCGGTCGCCTCCGCGAGCTGATCCCGGCCTAGCCCCCGCCGGCGCCGGTCATCGCGCGGCTGGGGCGGGCATCCGGGCAACCGCCCGGCGCTGCCGAGGCCGCGTCTGGCAGCGCTCGCAAACGTACGTGCCCCGCCCGCCGACGACGATCTTCTTGACCGTCCCGCCGCACCGCACGCACGGCTCGCCGGCGCGACGATGGATGAGGAAACGGTCCTGGAAGGACCCGCGCGCGCCGTCGATGTGACGGAAATCGTCGATCGACGCGCCTTTGGCCTCGATGCCCTCCGCCAGCGCCTCCTCGATCGCATCGCGCAGGTCGGCCCACTGCGCGGCCGTCAAACGGCCGGCGGGGCGGAGCGGGTGGACCCCGGCGCGGAACAGCGCCTCGTCGGCATAGATGTTCCCGACGCCGGCGATGCGCCGCTGATCGAGCAGGAAGGCCTTGACCGGCGCCGTCCGTCCGCGGGCCAGACCACGCAGATGCTGGGCCGTGAAGTCGGGCGTGAACGGTTCGACCCCCAGCCTGGCGGCCAGGTACTCGTACCGCGCTCCGGCTCCGACGACGAGGTGGCCGGTGCCGAACCGCCGTGGATCCACATACACGAGCCGGTGTCCGTGATCCAACTGCAGCCGTACGCGCGTGTGAATCGGGTCGACGTCGGGATCGAACAGCAGCGCCCCGGTCATCCGCAGGTGAATGATCAGGTGGAGATCGCCGTCGAGCGCCCAGACCATGTACTTGCCGAACCGCTCGACCCGCTGGACGACGCGACCGGTCAGCGCGGCGGCCACCGGGGCCGGGGGATCGGGACGGGTCCAGCGAGGGTCGAGGATCTCCGCCAGGACGATCGTCCGTCGCTCGAGATGAGGAGCCAGCTGGCGGCGGATGGTCTCGACCTCAGGCAGCTCGGGCATGATCCCCGATCAAGACGAGCACCCGCCGTATATCTCAGTCCTCCCCGTCCCAATAGTCAACCGGCTCCACCCTGGCCACGATGCCGAGGCCGCGGAAGGCGATCTTGTTGGAGCGCGGGTAGTAGCACATGTCGCCCGGCTCGCGGGTGCCGTAGGCGAGATAGGTGAGGCCCTCAGGACCCGCGGCGAAGTGGTGCGCGATGCCGGTGCCGGGCGGGCGCGAGACGACGTGGCCCGGGCGCATGGCGATCTCCTTCTCCCCCAGCTCGAGCCACCCCGAGCCGTCCAGAACCACGAACATCTCCTCCTCGAGCGAGTGGCAGTGGGCGGGGGCGGAGAGCTTGTCGGGCTCCACCTCGACGTGCTGCAGCCCGGTGGTCACCGACCCCGCGGCCCGACCGAGGTCGCGCCGGGTGCGGGCGATCCGCCCCCGCTCGACGCGCACCGGCTCGGCGTCGTCGAGATTGACGATCGTCTCCGGCCGGGGACCCGGGTCGGGCAGCTCGGGCGGCCCGAGCGCCGACTCGCGGACGTACTGGACGGGCGCGCCATTGATGTCACCCGGAGCCGTATCGGCGGCGCGACCGCTGATCAGCGACATCCCCAACCGCGGGAAACCAACGCTCTCGTCATATTCGCGCGGACCGAAGGCCAGCACGTCCATCGGCTCGACCGCGTGGAGCGTGTGGGCGCCGCCCCGACGCAGGTAGACGATGCAGTCGCCCTTCCCTGTCTCGCTCGCGCGCCCGTCCTGCAGCGAAAGTCCGCGGCCTTCCAGAACGAAGAAGATCTCCTCGCCGCGGCCGTGCTCGTGGACCGGTGTCGAGAAGCCGCCGGCAGGGATCTCGATCCGGCTCATCCCCACCGTGTGGCAGCCCGCGGCCCGACCCGCGAACGACCAGCGGCCGCGTAAGTGATCGAGCTCGAAGTCGAACTGCCGTACCTCGTCGAAGTGTGCGATCCCCACGGCGCTAATGCTATTGCGATCCGCGGGGGTCGGAGTGCCCGCGGTGGCGGGACGGAGCACCCCCGCTATGTCAGGTGGCGTCCGGCTTCAGCTGCGCCCGCGGGTGGGCGTCGAAGTACACGTCGCGCAGCCGCTCCGCCGACAGGTGGGTGTAGATCTGGGTGGTGCCGATGTCGGCGTGGCCGAGCATCTCCTGCAGCGAGCGCAGGTCACAGCCACCGGCCAGCAGGTGGGTGGCGAACGTGTGCCGCAAGGTGTGGGGACTCATCCGCCGCTCGAGACCCGCCGCGCGGGCGTGGCGCTGGACGATCTTGTACAGCCCCTGGCGCGAGAGCCCACCCCCGCGCAGGTTGACGAACACGCGGGGCTCGTCGCGCAACCCCACCAGCCGGGGGCGCGCGTTCTCGATGTAGACGGCGAGGGCGTCGACCGCCTTGCTTCCGATCGGCACGATGCGCTCCTTAGAGCCCTTGCCGTGGGCGCGCACGATCCCGGCCTCGAGATCGAGCTGCGAGAGCTCCAACGCGATGGCCTCCGAGGCGCGCAGCCCGCAGGCGTACATCGTCTCGAGCAAGGCGCGATCGCGCAGGGCGGCGGGCCCATTCCCACGCGGCTGCTCCAGCAACCGCGCCACTTCGTCGCGGCTCAGAACCCGGGGCAGCCGACCCCGCGGCCGCGGTGGGCGCAGTTCGGAGGTCGGATCTCCGTCGAGGATCTGGTCGCGGCGCAGATGACGATAGAACGAGCGCAGACAGGCGATCTTGCGCTGCAGCGTGGCCGGCGAGACCGGCGGCTTGCCTTCGCGCCCCTCGGCGAGCTCGGAGACGAAGTCGGCCAGATCGAGCGGCGTCACGCCGAGGGGATCCAGACTCCGGCGCTCCAGAAACGATCCGTACTGCTGGAGATCTGATCGGTAGGCCTCGAGCGTGTTCCGAGACAGCCCGCGTTCGAACTCGAGGTAGGCGAGGAAATCGAGGGTCAGATCGATCAGCCGCGTGGGCGACTGCGCGGCGGTGGCCATAGCTGCCTATTCGCGCGGCGCCTGACCGATCCTTCCGGACTTCAACCACAACAGCGCGATCAGCGACTTGGAGTCCTCGCAGGCGGCGATGGCGGCGTCGAGGTCGGCCAGCGGCCAGGGGACGACCTCGATCCGCTCGTCCGCGTCGCCGGCCACGGGTTCGGGGAGATCTGACAGGTCGGTGGCCTCGAACAGCCATACGCGCTCATCGCTGAATCCGGGGCTCGTGTAGAAGGCGACGATCTCGCGCCACCGCGCTGCCTGTTTGCCGATCTCCTCACCGAGCTCGCGCTTGGCCGTCTGGAGCGGTGCCTCGCCAGGGATGTCGAGCTTGCCGGCGGGGATCTCGAGGGACGCTGTGGCGCCGATCGCCTCCCGGGGTTGACGCGTCAGCCACACTCGCTCCGCGTCGAGGGCGAGGATCCCCGCCGCCCCCGGGTGCCACACTTTCTCCCGCCTGACCTCGCGGCCATCGTCGAAGCGGTAATGCTCGACCCCGGCGGAGATGAACGTCCCCCTCCACTCGACCTGACTGTCAACGCGTGCGAACGCCAATGCCCTCACTCCTCCATCAGCGCGATCGCCACCTCGAGCATCCCTTCGAGCGCGTCCACGCTGACGCGCTCGTCGGACTGGTGGGGCCGCTCGGTCCCGTTGGCCAGGTTGATGCACGGGAACCCGGCTTCCTGAAAGATGTTGGCGTCGGACCCACCACCGGTGGTGATCGGCGTGGGCTCGTATCCACACGCCCGTAGCGCACGCTCGGCCAGGGCGACCGGTGGAGCGGTCGGCTTGACTCGGTACGCCTTGCACATCCTCTGCACCGACACGTCGAGATCGCACTCGGCGGCGTCGGCGGCGTCCTGAAAGCGATCGATCATCTCGGTCAGCACGGACTCGACCCGCGCATCGGACAGTCCGCGTGCCTCCCCCTCGATGCGGCACCGTTCGGGCACGACGTTGACCGCCGTGCCCCCGGAGATCGTGCCGATGTTGGCGGTCGTCTCATTGTCGAGGCGTCCGAGCTTCAGCGCGGCGATCCCGTGCGCCGCGGCGGCGATCGCGCTGCGCCCGGCCTCGGGCTGGATCCCCGCGTGGGCGGCGCGGCCCTTGAGCTCGGCGCTGAACCGCTGGTAGGTCGGAGCCGCGAACACGACCTCGCCGATCGGCGTGGCGTGGTCGAACACGTACCCGAAATCGCTGCGCAGCCGCCCCACGTCGAACGCCTTCGTACCCCGCAGGCCGTTCTCTTCGGACACCGTGAACAGCAACTCGAGGCCGGCCTTGGGGCGCGGCGAGCCGTTCACCAAGCGCTCGGCGAGCGTCAGCATCACCGCGACCGCGGCCTTGTTGTCGGCGCCGAGGATCGCCGGGTTCGCGTTGCACCAGGCGCCATCGACGATCGTCGGCTCGATCGGCGCGGTCGCCGGGACGGTGTCGAGGTGCGCACACAACAGGATGCTGTCCGCGCCGCGACCCCGGACGCGGGCCAGGAGGTTGCCGGCGTCGGCGCCAGCGGCGCGACCGGCGTCATCCTCGTCGGACTTGAGCCCGATCCGTGTCAACTCGCCGGCGACCCAGTCGGTACACGGACGCTCGTGACCCGACGGGCTGTCGATCCGGCACAAGGTCGCGAACGTCTCGTGGAGACGCTCGCGCTCGGCCTCGCCGGCCCGACTCACCGCGCCGGGCTCGGCGAAATGCTGAATCGCGGCTCTGCTCCGACGGCGGCGGTGACGACCTCGGTCGCCGGCTCCTCGGCCGCCTCGGGGATGCGCAGCGCGGCCGGGGCGACCCCGTGGGCGTTGGCCAGAGCCGCGCCGACGAACTCCCGGAAGAGCGGTGCTGGCCGGTCCGGACGCGACTTGAACTCCGGGTGGAACTGCGAGGCCACGAAAAACGGGTGTTGTTCTCGGGCCAGCTCGATCACCTCGACCAGCCGCTCGTCGGGCGTGGTACCGGAGAACACGAGCCCGGCCGATTGCAGCCGCTTGCGCAGGTGGTTGTTGACCTCATAGCGGTGGCGGTGGCGCTCGTAGACCACGGGTTCCGCGTACAGCTCGCGCACGCGGGTCCCGTCATGGAGCTTGACCGGATCGGCACCCAGTCGCATCGTCCCGCCCATGTCGGCAATCTCCTTCTGCTCGGGCAGGAGGTCGATGACCGGGAACGGCGTCTCAAGGTCCATCTCGGTCGAATTCGCGCCCTCCATGCCGGCCACGTGGCGGGCGAACTCGCTCACCGCGACGTGCATACCGAGGCAGATGCCGAGGTACGGAACCCGGTGCTCGCGCGCGATCCGGGCGGCCCGGATCTTTCCCTCCCAGCCCCGGCCGCCGAAGCCACCCGGGATCAGGATGCCGCCGGCGCTCTGAAGCCGCTGCGCCACCTCGGGATCGGTGACCGTCTCGGAGTCGATCCAGTCGACGTCGACCTTGCAGCCATGATGGATGCCCGCGTGCCTGAGCGCCTCGACGACCGATAGGTACGCGTCCTCGAGCTGGACGTACTTGCCCACCAGCGCGATCCGCACCCAGCCGTCGGCCTCGGCGGACCGGCGCGTGATCGCCTCCCAATTCGACAGGTCGGGCAGGGGCGCCTCGATCCGGAAATGCTCGAGGATGAAGTCGTCGACCCCCTCCTCGTGGAACACCAGCGGGACCCGGTAGATGTCGGGGACGTCGTACGCGGACACGACGGCTTCGACCGGCAGGCTCGCGAACAACGCGATCTTGCGCCGGATGTCGTCGCCCAGCATCGATTCTGACCGGCACACGACCATGTCCGGCGCGATTCCGATACGCCGGAGCTCGTTGACCGAGTGCTGGGTCGGCTTGGTCTTCAACTCACCGGCGTGGCTAATGTAGGGCACGAGCGTGAGGTGGATGAACATGCACCGCCGCCGGCCCTCGTCGACCGGGAACTGACGGATCGCTTCGAGGAACGGGAGCGACTCGATATCGCCGACCGTCCCGCCAATCTCGGTGATCACGAAATCCACGTCGGTCGATTCGGCCATCAACCGGATCCGCTGCTTGATCTCGTCGGTGATGTGCGGCACGACCTGGACGGTGGCGCCGAGATAGTCGCCGCGCCGCTCGCGCCTGATCACGGTGTTGTAGATGCCGCCCGCGGTGACGTTCGAGGCCCGGCTCGTGTTGGCGTCGGTGAACCGCTCGTAGTGCCCGAGGTCGAGGTCGGTCTCGGCGCCGTCCTCGGTCACGAACACCTCGCCGTGCTGGTAGGGCGACATCGTGCCGGGGTCGACGTTGATGTACGGATCGAACTTCTGCAGCTGGACGTCGAGGCCGCGAGCGACGAGTAACCGCCCGATCGATGCCGCCGCGATCCCCTTGCCGAGGGAGGAGACGACACCGCCCGTGATGAAGATGAAGCGCGTTTCGCTCTGGGCCATTCGATCCTCGGTCGAGTCTAGTGGGGCGAATTCATAGTGGACGGGGCCACTGGTCCTAACTTAGCGCGGCGCTCGGATGCCCCGACTCGGGCTCACGCCGCCTTCAGCAGCTCGCGAGCGTGCGCGCTCGCGGCGCGGTCTCCCTCCCCGGCGCCCAGCATGCGCACGATCTCGCCGACCACCTGGTCGCCGTCGAGCGCGGTGACCGTCGTCGCGGCGGTCGTCCCGGTGGCGTCCTTGGCGATCGTGAAATGGCGCGCGGCGAGGGCGGCGACCTGCGGCAGGTGGGTGATGCAGAGGATCTGGCGGCCGGCCGAGAGCGCGCGGAGGTGCTCACCGACCGCACGCGCGGTGTGGCCGCCGATCCCGGCATCGATCTCGTCGAACACCAGCAGCGGAGCCTCCGCGCTGGTCTTCTCCCGCGCATGCGCCACGCTGAGGATCGCGAGCATCACGCGCGAGAGTTCGCCGCCCGAGGCGATGTCCCGCAGCGCGCCCGCCGGCATCCCTGGATTGGGCGCGATCAGCAGCTCGACGAGGTCGCCGCCGCGCGGCCCGCAGCCGTCGCTGCGCGGCTCCACGCGGACCTCGAACCGGGCCTCCGGCATCGCCAGCTGCTTCAGCCGCTTGCGGACCGCGGCCGCGAGCTTGGGCGCCGCGGCCCGCCGGCGCTCGCTGAGCTCGCCGGCCAGCCGGTCGCGGTCGCCGCGCGCGAGCGCCAGCTCCCCCTCCGCCTGCTCGAGCGCGACGTCGGCGTGGCGGAGCTCCTGGCGCCGCGAACGACAGCGTTCCGCGTGCGCGAGCACCTCGGCGATCGAGCCGCCGTGCTTGCGCTCGAGCCGGGCAAACTGGGCCAGCCGGTCCTCGATCGCCTCGAGCCGTCCCGGCGCATCCCCGTCCGCGTCGAGCGCGTAAGCGCGCAGTTCACCGCCGAGGTCGGCGGCCTCGTAGACCACCGTCTGCAACCGTTCCGCCAAGCGCCCGAGCGTGGGGTCGATCACGGCCGCCGCTTCCAGTTGCCGCGCTGCCTCGGCCAGCGTCTGCGCGACCCCGCCACCGTCGTCCGGGGCCAGCGCCTCGGCACCGGCCGCGGCCGCCGTCCGCAGGGTCTCGAGATGGCGCAGCCGTTCCCGCTCGAGGCTCAGCTCCGCCGCCTCGGGCTCGCTCGGCGCCACCGCCTCGATCTCGTCGAGCTCGAACTCGATCAGGTCGAGCTCCCGCTCGCGGGCGCCGGCCACCGTGGCGAGCTCCGCGACGCGCTGCTCGAGCTCCCGCGTGTGCTCGTAGGCGACCGCGAACCGCGCCCGCGATGACGTCTGCTCGGCGCCGCAGTGGGCGTCGAGCACGTCGAGCTGAGCGGCGCCCAGCATCAGCTTGCGGTGCTCGTGCTGGCCGTAGAAGGCGAGCAGCCGGCTGCCCAGCGCCTGGAGATCGGCGAGGGTCGCGGAGCGACCGCACACGTAGGCGCGGGTCCGCCCGTCGGGCCACAGGCGACGCGCGAGCACGATCTCCTCGGCGCCATCCGGGATCGGCTCGTGGCCGCGCAGGTCGGCGGGCAGCTCGAACACGCCTTCGACGTACGCCTCCGCCGCGCCCTTGCGGACGATCCCGCGCTTGGCCCGTCCGCCCAGCAGCAGATCGAGCGCGTGGGCGAGCAGCGTCTTGCCGGCCCCCGTCTCGCCGGTGAGGACGTTCAGGCCGGGGCCCAGCCGGAGTTCAGCCCGTTCCAACAGCAGCAGGTTTTCCGCGCGCAGCTCGCACAGCATCTGCCCGGTGTACCAGGCGCGGCTGACGGATTCGGCGTGGTGGAACTGCTACTGGGTGAACTTCGGGTCGTAGGTGGCCTGGTAGTTGGACCGGCTGGTCTTGTTGCCGGTGCAGCCCTTCCACTTGAGCGTGCCCGAGATCGTCTTGCCGTTCTCGACCGTGCCGGTGAGCGTGATCTTCAGCGTGACCGGGACGAGCTTCTCGCCGCCGCCCGTCTTTTCCTCGATGATCTTCGCGTGGCTGGTCCACGCGTCAGAGAACGCCGGCGGTGAGCTCGACGAACCCTCCGGTCTGACACCAACTCGTCGCCGTCAAGCGCAAATCGCCCGCCCCGCCCCGAACGATGGCAATTTCCCGCCGGGGGGTGGAGGAAAATCGCCAAAGTTGAGCGCGCTCCGGTGGTGGCACGAGTGAGCAATCGCCTTTCCCTGGTACGGGCGAGCCCCCCCGACGCACTTCATCCCGCAAGAACTCCGTCTAGACCGCGCTACGGCATCGACGCCAGCCGACCGAACTTCTCCCGCAGCCGGTGGTAGAACGTCGCCTCGGCGAGCTGGGCGAGGTGACCCTGGTCGTCGGCGAACGTCACCGTGATCCGCTTGTTGGGGTCGAGCGTGCACACCGGCCGCCCGTCGACGGTGACGTCCACCGGCTCCTCCTGCGAGCGGTTCATGATCGCCAACTGATCCTGCGGCGCCACCACCAGCGCACGGGCCGTCAGCGAGTGGGGCGCGATGAACGAGACCACGATGCCCGCGACGCCCCAGGCCATCACCGGACCGCCATTGGCCAGGTTGTAGCCGGTCGACCCGGCGGGCGTGGCGACGACGAGGCCGTCGCAGCGCACGCGACCGATGTCGTCAGCCCCCACCGAGTACTCGAGATCGGCCACCCGCTTGCCGGGCTGGCGGTGCATCGAGATGTCGTTGATCGCCATCCACGGGCCGCTGTCGCCCGAGATCGCCAGCCCGGGCAGCGACAGCACCTCGAAATCGGACGCGAATGCCCGCCGGAATCCCGCTTGCGCGTGCTCGCGGTCGACCGTGGAGAGAAAGCCGATCTCGCCGAAGTTGACCGCGAACACGGGCACGCCCGTGCCGGCGTAGGCCCGCAGAGCGGTGAGGATCGTGCCGTCACCGCCCAGCGCGAAGCAGATGTCGACGTCCTGGCGCAGGTCGGCGTCGAGCTCGAGACCGTCGGTGGGCCGCAGGTTGTGTTTGCGCGTCTCGACGGGATCGAGCCGGAGGACGGCGCCGGCCTCACGCGCCAGCGCGAGCAGCCCCATGATCGCCGGGCCCGTCTCCTGGGGACGGCGATGGGTGAGGACGGTCGCGGTGCGAATCGGGTTCACGGCTCCACCTCCAGCGCGGCTCGCTCGAGGTCCTCGACGCCGCCGCGGCCGGCCTCGGCGATCCAGATGAAGCTCTCGAGGTTGCCCTTCGGCCCGGGCAGTCCAGAGCTCGCGTAGCCGCGCACGGCGCAGCCCAGCTCGACGGCCGCCCGACCGACGTCGACGAGCACCTGGCGCCGGGCCGCCGCGTCGCGCACCACCCCTCCCTTGCCCACGTTCCCCCGGCCTACCTCGAACTGCGGCTTGACGAGCGCGACGCAGTCGAAGGCCGGCGCGGCGCAGCCGAGCACCGCCGGCAGGACCTTGGTCAGCGAGATGAACGACACATCGATCGCAATCAGGTCTGGGGCGTAGGGAAGCTCGTCGGAGGTCAGCGATCGCGCGTTGCGGCGTTCGATCACCGACACCCGCGCGTCCGACCGCAGCCTCCAGTCGAGCTCACCGTACGCGACGTCGAGCGCCACCACGTGCGCGGCGCCGCGCTGTAACAGGCAGTCGGTGAAGCCGCCCGTCGAAGCGCCGACGTCCAACGCATCCCGGCCGGCGACGTCGAGCGCCAATGCGTCGAGCGCGTTCGCGAGCTTGATCCCGCCGCGGGAGACGAATCGGGGCGGCGCCACCACCTCGAGCTCGACATCCTCGGGCACCAGCTGGCCCGGCTTCTGTGCGCGATCGCGGGCCGGGAGCAGGAGCACATCACCAGCCAGGACCGACGCAGCCGCCCGCGAACGAGACGGGAACATTCCCCGTTCCAGCAACAAGCTGTCGAGGCGAACGCGCTTCATCGGCACGCGGAGGGTACGGGAACCGGCGTTTGTCAGCTTTAGGGCCCGGGACGCGACCCTTAACCCGAGACTTCCTCCAAGGGGCTCAAAACACTCTCTCTCCTCCTCGAACGGCCCGCCCCTCCCGGTGGGCCGTTCCTTTCTCGGGGGGCCCGGGCGCTCTCGTCGCTCCAAGAGCTCGCTACGGCGCCACCGAGCTGCGCTCCGCCACCGCCGCCTCGATCCGCTCCGCGATCCGCTCGCCGGTGAACCCGACCTCCTCGTGGAGCAGCTTCGGCGCCCCGTGGGTGACGTAGCGATCCGGCAGTCCGACGCGCAGGATCCGAGGGCTGCCGAGGCCGGCGTCGGAGAGGGTCTCCCACACCGCCGACCCGAAGCCGCCGGCGAGGACCCCCTCCTCGACCGTGACCAGCAGGTCGTGCTCGGCGGCCAGCTGGGCGGTGAGGCCGGCGTCGATCGGCTTGGCGAACCGCGCGTCGGCGACGGTGGCCGAGATGCCGCGCTCGCTCAGGATCGAGGCCGCCTCGAGCGCCTTCCCGACGCCGGCGCCGTAGCCGAGCAGGGCCACGCGCGCGCCCTCGCGCAAGATCTCGCCCGTTCCGATCGGGATCACCGACGGCGTCTCGGGCAGCGCCACGCCAACGCCGACGCCGCGCGGGTAGCGCATCGCGATCGGGCCGTCGTCGTAGAGCAGTGCGGTCCTCAGCATGTGAACGAGCATCGCCTCGTCGCGGGGGGCCATCAGGACGATGTTGGGCAGGCAGCGGAGATAGGCGATGTCGAACGCGCCGTGGTGGGTGGGACCGTCGTCGCCGACGAGGCCGGCGCGGTCCATCGCGAACACGACGTTCAGCTTCTGCAGGCAGACGTCGTGCACGATCTGGTCGTAGGCCCGCTGCAGGAAGGTTGAATAGATGGCCGCCACGGGCTTGCACCCCTGCAGGGCGAGCCCGGCGGCGAACAGCACCGCCTGCTGCTCGGCGATCCCGACGTCGTAATAGCGCTCCGGGAGCTCCTGCTGAAGGATGCTCAGGCCGGTGCCGGAGTTCATCGCCGCGGTGATCCCGATCACCCGCTGGTCGCGGCGGCATTCGGCCACCAACGCGCGGCCGAACACCTGCGTGTATTGGGGCGGCGCGGGCTTGCTCGGTGGCGCCCCCGGCGCCACGGGGACGGCGGCTGCCGGCGCGCCGCCCGAGATCGACTTCGGCTTGGCCGCGTGCCACTTCTCCATCCCTTCCAGCCCGCCCTCCTCGGCCGGCGCGAACCCTTTGCCCTTGACGGTGGCGCAGTGCACGACGACCGGGCGCTGGGCAGCGAGCGCCTCGCGTAGGGCACGCCGCAGCGCGCGGACGTCGTGGCCGTCGATCACCCCCATGTAGGCGAAATCGAGCTCCTCCCACCACAACCCGGGCGCCCAGAAGGCCTTGATCGACTCTTTGACGTGGGGTCCGAACCGCTCGAAGGCGGCGCCGATCCCCGCCGGGAGCTTGGTCAGCCCGCCCTCGAAGTCCTCGCGGGCGTGGTACAGCTTGGGGTTGAGCCGGACGCGGTTGAAGTAGCGCGACAGCGCGCCCACGTTGGGCGCGATCGACATCCCGTTGTCGTTGAGCAGGACGACGATCGGCGTCCCCTCGCCGCCCGCTTGATGGACGGCCTCGAACGCGACCCCACCGGTCATCGCCCCATCCCCGACCACCGCGACCACGTAGCCGTCCTGCCCGTGGCCGCGGCGCATCGCCTCCTTGATCCCGACCGCGTAGCCGATCGCGGTCGAGGCGTGGCCGGCCCCCATGATGTCGTGCTCGGACTCGTGGATGGCGCAGAACGGCGCCAGGCCCTGGTAGGAGCGGATCGTGTGCAGCTGATCGCGACGGCCGGTCAGGACCTTGTGCGGATAGGCCTGGTGGCCAACGTCCCACAGGATCTTGTCGCGCGGGGAGTCGAGCAGCGAATGGAGGGCGACGGCGATCTCGCACGTGCCGAGGTTGGCCCCGAAGTGGCCCCCGATCTCGCCCACGGTTTCGATGATGTGCTCGCGGACCTCCTGGGCCAGCGTCTGGAGCTGTTCGTCCGTGAGCCGGTGGAGGTCTTGCGGTCCCTGAATCTGCTGCAGGAGTGGTTGCATTCAATATGTCCGCGTTGCGATGAAGTCGGTGATTTGCTCGAGTTCCGCTGCCCCCGCCGGCGCGGCCTGAGCGAGTGCCGCGCGGGCGCGCTGATGCGACTCGGCCGCCAGCCGGCGCGCTCCCTCGAGCCCGAATTCGGTCACATAGGTGCGCTTGGCCAGCCGCTCATCGCTGCCTTGGGGCTTGCCGAGCGCCGCTTCCGATCCGGTCACGTCGAGGATGTCGTCGACGATCTGAAACAACACGCCCAGCTCGCTGGCGAAGGTACGGAAAAAACGGATTGTGTCAGGTTTGTGCATGGGGCTGAGTAGCAGCGCGCACTCCACGCTGGCACCGATCAACCTCCCCGTCTTGAGCTCGTGCAGACGCCGCAGCCCAGCTGAACCGGACGGCGCGCCGGCCACGTCAACGTATTGCCCCCCGACCATACCCATAACCCCGGTCGCCGACGCGAGCTCGCGCGCGGCGGCCAGCACTTGCGAGGGTTCTCCCGGCTGCTCGGACAGCAGCAGCGAGAAGGCCTCGGCGTAGAGGGCGTCGCCGGCGAGGATCGCGACGTCCTCGCCGAACGCCCGGTGGCAGGTGGGCTGTCCCCGGCGCAGATCGTCATCGTCCATCGCCGGCAGGTCGTCGTGGATCAACGAGTAGGTGTGGATGAGCTCGAGCGCCGCGGCCAGCGGCAACACGCGCTCGGTCGGCATCCCCACCGCTGACGCCGTCGCCAGCGCCAATACCGGCCGGATCCGTTTGCCCCCGGCCAGCAGCGAGTAGCGCATCGCCTCCTCGAGACCGGCCGACGCGGGCTCGTGGGAGAAGCGCAACTCCGCCAGATAGCTCTCGACCTCGGCCCGCAGGTGGTCGGGGTAGACGCCCCCGCGCGCTGGCGGTGCCGCGGGCACGGCGGGCCCGCTCACGACGCCGGTAGCGGCAGCTGCCCGGGAAGATCCGGCAGCGGTTCGATCGCGGCCCGCGCGCGCTGGTCCACCTGGGCGCTGGCCTCCGCGGCCAGCCGTGCGCACTCCTCGATCAGCGCGAGCGCGGCCTCGGGTTCGAGTTGGCCGGCTCGCAACCGCTGCGCGGTCTCCTGCAGGCGCTCACTGAGCTCGATCAGGGCATCCGTCACGCCCTGCAGAGTACCCGCAATCGCCGACCCGATGCCCCCGGAGAGGCCGAGGCAACGGTTTTTCCGGGGGACCCACAAGTATCGTTCGCCACGTGCTCTGGGTCAGCGCGTAATGCGGTTCGGGATCTTCTACGAGCTCCAGCTCCCGCGCCCGTGGAGCCCGCACAGCGAGGCGCACCTGCTGCGCGAGGCGCTCGAGCAGGTCGAACTGGCCGATCGTCTGGGCATCGACTACGTGTGGTTGGTCGAGCACCACTTCCTCGAGGAGTACTCGCACTCCTCGGCGCCCGAGGTGTTCCTCGCTGCCGCCTCGCAGCGAACGAGCCGGATCCGCCTGGGCCACGGGATCGTCAACGTCATGCCTGCAGTCAACCATCCGGCCCGGGTGGCGGAGCGGATCGCCACGCTCGATCTGCTCTCCGACGGACGGGTCGAGTTCGGCACCGGCGAGTCGAGCTCCGCCGCCGAACTCGGCGGCTTCCTCGTCGACCGCGGGCGCAAGCGGGCGATGTGGCAGGAAGAGCTCGGGGCGATCGCGCGGATGATGGTCGAGGAGCCGTTCGCGGGGATCGAGGGCGAGTTCGTGCGGATGCCTCCCCGCAACGTCCTGCCCAAGCCGTTGCAGAAGCCCCACCCGCCGCTGTGGGTGGCGTGCAGCCGCCGCGAGACGATCCATCTGGCGGCGCGCAACGGCATCGGGGCGCTGTCGTTCTCGTTCGTCGAGCCCGAGGATGCGACCAAGTGGGTCAACGAATACGAGGAGCTGCTGTCGGGTCATGAGTGCGTGCCGGTCGGGTTCGCGGTCAACCCGAACGTCGCCGTGGTGCTGCCGATGATGGTCGCGAGCACGGAGGAGGAGGCGATCGAGCGGGGGATCGACGGTGCCCACTTCTTCGGATATTCGCTCTCGCACTACTACAGCGGCGCGCGCCACTCGCCGGGGGTCACGGACGTGTACCGGGAGTTCCAGCGCAACCGCGACCGGGCCGGCTTCGCCCGCGACGTCGTCCGTCCCGACCAGGCGCCGCTCGCGGTCAGGCTGCTCCAGGAGGGCATGGGGTCGCTCCGCGGCGCGATCGGCACCCCGGCCCAGGTCGAGGAGCTGATCGCGCGCTACGAGACGGCCGGCGTCGATCAGGTGATCTTCGTGCTCCAGGCGGGACCGAACCGCCACGAGCACATCTGCGAGTCGCTCGAGCTGTTCGCGGAGCAGGTGATGCCGCGGTTCGTGGACGGCCGGAGCGAGCGCGAGGCGGCCAAGGCGCGCCGGCTCGCGCCCGCGATCGGGGCCGCGCTGGCGCGGCGCGGTCCCGCCCGCCGACTGGCCGCCCCGTACGTGATCGACGAGTCCTCGGAGCTGGCCGGCGCCGGCCCGGCGCGTCGGCCGCCACCGTCGGCGCGGGCGCGGCTCGAACACGAGTGGGGCCAGCTGCGCGGCGCCGCCCGCCACCGCGGGGTCGCGCTGATGGCGCGGTTCGTGCGGACGGCCGAAGAGGAGCAGCTCGAGCGGCGGTTCGGCACCGCGATCGCCCAGCGGATCCTGTTCACCGCCATGACCCGCTCGTTCGTGGCCGACGCGGCCGGCGGCTTCGAGGGCGAAATCGTTTACGAGCTCGAACGGCCCGTGACCCGCGCGGACCCGATCCGGTGGACGGTCGAGATCGCGAACGGGCGGGCGAGTGCCCGGCGCGGCGCCGGCGTCGATCCCAAGCTGACGCTGCGCTTCCAGCTGGCGGATTTCATCCGCACGGCGGCCGGCACGATCGACCCCGCCGAGCCGCTCTTGAACAACCGCGCCTCGTTCGAGGGCGACCTCGCGCTGGCGGCGCGGGTGCCCGAAATGTTCGGCGCGCCCTCGCCCTACTGAGGCCGGGCCCTTAGAACCGCAGCAACGCGGCGATCCCGAGATGGGGCCCGAGGTCGGGATAGTTGCGCACGAACAGGATCTCGGCGTCCTGGCCGAGGGCGGCCTCGACGATCGCCTCGCGCAACGGCGATCCGCGCTCGGCCGCGCCGCCCTCGGCGCCGTCGGGCTCGATGCCAAACGACACCAGCCGGCCGCACTCGGCGCACGCGCCGCCCGGCAACGCGAAATCCGGCGCCAGCAGGAGCGTCTCCACGCGACGGTCGTTCAGCGCCTCGAGCGTCGCCTCGGGTCCGCCGGTGGCCCGGCTTCCGGTGCCCAGCCCGGCAGCGAGACGGTCGAGGGCGGCGCGCTCGACGCGCTGCTCGTCGTGCTCGACCAGCGGCGCCACCGCGGCGCGGATCTGAGTGTCGGTGACACTCGAGAGGTCGACGTCCACGCGTTCGGGGACCAGCAGGGGCCGCAGCTCCCCGCTCAACAACCCCTCCAACCGCGCCACGACCTCGGAGATCCCGCCCAGCGCGAGTCGTTCGAACGGCTCCCGGCGCCAATCCTGCTCGAGCACCCCGGCCACGCGACGGAGATGCTCATCGACCTCTTCCTCGACGCCGCGCTGGTAGTTGGCCTGCGAGAGGCCACCGCCTTCGCTCTGGCCGCGGACGTCGTCCGCGACGCGCTCCGCGGCCGATAGCCGCCCCGCCTCGCCGGCCAGCAACCGCGCCTCGCGCCGGTTGACCAGCACGATGCACCACCGGCGCTGCCAGGTGGGATCGACCAACGGCTCGATGTAGGGAGTCCGACCGAAGGAGATCCGCGGCTCGACCGGGCGGGTCAGCTGGACGGTCTCGAACAGCTCATCGGGTCCGGAGCTGAACACGGCCAGACCGCGCGCCCCCTTGAAGGCGGGCGGATCCGACAGGAGGTAGGCCTTGACCCGCTCGAGATCCTGACGGACCGCCTTCCGATCCTCGTGGTCGAGCTCCTGGTCGCCGTCGAGCTGGCGGGCGCCCTCGTCGATCAGCGAGTCGATCTGCGTCTGGCGCGCCGGCGGCGTGGCGAACTCCTCCGGGTCGAGGTCTAAATAGACGCTGAGGACCGGGTGTTTCGGGCTGCTCTGAAGCAGACGGCGTGCCGCGTCGACGGCGCTCACCGGCGGGACCTTACCTGTCAGCTGACGATCGTGAAGGACAGCCGTCGAGGCGCGCTCGTGGTTCCATCGGCGCTCGCGGTCAGCGTGACGGTGTATGTGCCCGGCGCCACCGTACGACCGCCGATTCGGCCCTTGAACGACGCGATGATGTTGCGCCCGACGTGACCGGCGACCGAGAGGGTGCCCACCGTCACCGTCCGCGTGCACTCCGGCTGATGCTGGTTGGCCTGCGTCGGGGCAACGCACTTGCCCGCGACGACCCGGCCGAGCAGGGTCTCCGTGAACACGAGCCCGACGCTCGCCGCGCCGTTCAGCCAGAACGAGAACGACGTCCCCACCGGCGGCTTGCCGTTCACGTTGCGGCCACGCTCGCGGAAGCGCGCGTGCGACTCGGTGAAGCTGGTCACCGCCAGCGGCGTGTAGACGACGGACGCGTTGGCCGTCGCCGCGTTGCCGAAGATGTTGGTCGCCAGGGCGGTGATCGAGTTCGCGCCCTGGTGCAGCCCTATCGTCGTGCTCCACGATCCGCCCGGGGATACCGTCGCCGCGTGCCCGTCGACGGTCAGCGAGGCCAGGCCGTTCGCGTCGCTCGCGCGTCCCGACACGACGACACGACCGTTCAGGTTCACCGCACCGGCATTCGGCGAGGTGATCGAGACCGACGGGAAGAACGCCGTCTGCGCCGCCGTCGCCTCCGAGGCAACCGCGCCCGCGGAGAATCCGTTCGAGTACGTGAAGCCGAGCGGCACCGAGCCGGTCGCCGGGACCGTGCGCAGGTACTCGAGATCGACCCAGCTGAAGTTGGCGCTCGTCGTGCCGACGATCGTCTCGCTCGAGGGCGCGTTCGAGAACGTGACTGCGCCCTGAGCGCTCGCGGAGCCGGCCGACTGAGAACCCTGGACGAAGAACGAGCCGGGCCCCGCCGAGCCTGGAGGCACGATCACCGCTCCGGGGGTGGTGTAAGCGGTCAGGCCCATTCCGGTCCACGGGAAGTTCAACCGCCCATCGAAGTTGGGCTGGTTGAACTGGTTGTCCTCGAGCAGCGCGACCCCGTGCGAGTGACCGTCGGTGCTCGAGAAATACTGCGTGACGCTCGCCACCAGCCCGCTGTCGGTCTGGACGATGTGCTGACGGATCTCGATGCCGGCCGGAACCAGCGTCGAGCAGCTCTTCGAGGTGGGGGAAAGATCTCCGGATCGGGGCTGCACTCGACCGCCTGGTCGGTCTCGTTCAGCGCGAGATCGCCGGTCGCCGGGTCGATCGAGTAGCTGTAGGTCAGCGACGGAAAACCCTGGCTCGGAGTCGGCATCCCGGTCAGGCTGGCGAAGGCACCGGGCAGGTACGCGTTGACCCCGTCGACCTGGAGTTCGGAGCGCCAGGGGCTGGCGAAGCCGGACTGGTTCTCGCCGTTCTCCGCGTTGAACCAGGCGTCGCAGAAATCCAGGGTCGTGCTGGCAAAGGTGACCGGGTCGTAGAGGTAGGAGTCAGCGATCGTGCAGTCGCCGAGCGAGGAGTAGTCGAACGCGCCCTTGGACTGCGAGTCGTAGAGGTAGTAGTACTCGAGGTGGCCCCCGGGAGTGTCGGTGTCAGTCACCTGGTCGACCGCCAGCGTGGGCCCGATGAACGGAGAGGCGGCGCCCGGCGGATAGTCCGTCGTGTCGCCGGTGGGCACCGCGCGCAGGACGCACGTCTGCTTCGCGATCGCGCTCAGCGTACCCGTGTAGCTGAACGAGCCGCCCGCCGCGACGGCGACGTCCGTGCCGAGCTTGGCGAAGCCCCCGCCGTCGTAGCAATCTATGTCAACGTGGTCGCCCGTCTTCCCGTTGCTGGTACCGGTGACCGCGATCGTTTCGTTCGGCGTCACCTGATCGTCGAGCAGGTAGGTACCCGTCGGAGAGGTCACGGCCACCGTCGAACTGGTGACGGTCGCCAACGCGGGAGCGGCGCCGAGCAGCGTCGCGATGACAACCACGAGTGTCACAAGCGAGACCTTGAGCTTCATGCCGTTGCCCCTGATACCCCCGCGCCGATGCTATCGCCGGCGTCAACCCCGATCCAAGGCCTCGTTGACGAGTGCGTCGGCGCGGGCGTTCTGGGCCCGCGGCACGGTCCGGATCCGCCAGGTGTCGAAGCCGCGCAAGGCGGAAATCGCCTGCTCGTGGAGCGGCTTCATCGACGGGTGCTTGACCTTGTAGACGCCGCTCACCTGGCGGGCGATCAGCTCGGAGTCGCCGATGATCTCGAGCTCGCGAGCGCCGAGCGCGGCGGCGCGCCCGACCCCGCGCAGCAGAGCGCGATATTCGGCCACGTTGTTGGTCGCCAGCCCGATCGTCTCGGCCACTTCTTCGACGACCGTCCCGTCCGGGCGGGAGACGACGACGCCGATCGCGGCCGGTCCCGGGTTGCCGCGCGCGCCCCCGTCGACGTGGAGCACGAGGCTCGTCTCGGCCGCGTTCAACGATTCAGCGATCGATCAGCTCGAGGGCGCCGGACTCGTTGCACGAGGCGTTCATCCGACGCTCCTCCGGGGCCAACTCATCGAGCTCGTATCCCTGGGCGGCGACCCGGACGGTCGGCCGATCCTCGGATAGGTCGACCTCGTAGCGATACCAGCAGAGCTCCCACGACGCGATCAGGAAGACGGTGCTGGAATGGCCGGGCGACGGCAGCACCGCCACCGTCGGCATGCCGAGCGAGCGCGCCACGCCGGCCACCGTCCGCTTGTGCTCGGAGCGGTTGAACAGCTCGATCGCCGACGCCTGCTTGTGCTCGATGCTGGTCGGCACGGCGCGCACGTGGCGAGGCTCGCGGACGTGATCGAGATCGCGGTCGCGATCTCCACGGTCGCGGCCCCGGTCACGGTCGCCCTGCCGGTCCGGCCGCCGGCGGCGCGGGGACGCCGGGACCGGCTCGGGACTCCTATCGCTCGACTCCGACCACGCCTGCCCGTCGAGCTCATCGCCGAGCGTCGGGCGCGCCGAGGGCGGCGCGCCGCGGCCGTCGGGGCGGGCCCGGAAGCGGCCGAAGAGGCCCCGCCGACGGTCGGACCCGGAGCCCGAGCTGTTGTAGGCGGCCACCGTGCCCTCGCGAATCCATCCCTCGTGGATCGCGCGCGATTTGCACAGGTCGCACACCGACCGGCGCTCGCCGCCGGCCAGGTAGACCTCCGAGCGCTCGCCGCGCAGGAGGGTGCGGCCGCACACATCACAGACCGTGTACTCGCCCGAGGTCATGATCTCCTTGGTGGCCACCGCAGGCGAGAGTATCGAAGGTTACTAGGCCTTAACAGCTTCGCGCTCGGCGCGCGCCTCTTCCACGACCTTTCCGGCCAGGTGTCCGGGGACCTCCTCGTAGCGCAGGAACTCCATCGAGAACTCGCCCTGACCGCCCGTGATCGAGCGCAGATCGGGGGCGTAGGAGAGCATCTCGGCCATCGGCACCTCGGCCTTGATCTCGCTCATGCCGGCGCCCACCGGCTCCATCCCCAGCGGCCGGCCGCGGCGCGAGTTGAGATCGCCGATCACGTCTCCCACCGTGTCTTCGGGGGCATTCACGGTAACCAGCATGATCGGCTCGAGCAGCACCGGACCGGCCCCTTCGAGCGCCTGCTTCATGGCCAGCGAGCCCGCCAGTCGGAACGCCATCTCGGAGGAGTCGACCGTGTGGTAGGAGCCGTCGTACAGCCGCACGCGCACGTCCTTGACCGGGTAGCCGGCCACGACGCCCTCGTGCATGGCATCTTGCACGCCCTTCTCGACCGCGGGGATGAACCCCGACGGAACCACCCCGCCCTTGATGGCGTTGACGAACTCGAACCCGGTGCCGGACTCGAGCGGCTCGATGTCGATGCGAACGTCGCCGAACTGGCCCCGCCCGCCGGTCTGCTTCTTGTGGCGCCCGTGCGCCTTGGCCGGCTTGCGGATCGTCTCCTGGTAGGGCACCCGCGGCGGCTTGAGGTTGACCTCGGCGCCGAAGCGCGACTTCAGCCGCTCGACGATCACCTCGACGTGGACCTGCGAGAGCCCGGCCACGATCTGCTCGCCGGTCTGCGGGTCACGATGGAGGTCGATCGTCGGGTCCTCCTCCTGGAGGCGCCGCAGAGCGGTGAACACCTTGTCCTCGTCGCCCTTGCTCTTGGGTTCGACGGCGAACGCCATCACCGGCGCCGGCAGCTTGATCGAGGGCATCGCGATCGGCTCGTCGCGCGCGGCCAGCCAGTCGCCCGCCTTGGTCTCCTTGAGCTTGGCCACGGCGCCGATGTCGCCGGGGCCGAACTCGGTCGCGTGGCCGGTGGTGGCGCCCTCGAAGGTCACGAGCTGGCCGATCCGCTCCTTGTTGTGGGTGCGCGTGTTCAGCACCTGCGAGTCCTGCTTGAGCACGCCCTGGTAGACCCGGAAGAGGTTGATCCGGCCGGCGAACGGGTCGGCGCGGGTCTTGAACACGTAGGCGAACAGCTCCTTGTCCTCGACCGGCTCGAGCGTCACCTCGCCGACCTCCAGGCCGCCGTGCTTGACCGGCGAGGGGAGGTCATCGACGATCGCGTCGAGCAGGCGGTTGATCCCCACGTTGCGGGTGGCGATCCCGCAGGTGACGGGGAAGATCGCGCCGTGGTTGGTCCCGTCCTTGAGCGCGGTGACGATCTCGTCGTGGGAGATCTCCTCGCCCTCGAGGTAGCGCTCCATCAGCGCGTCGGAGCTCTCGGACACCTCGTCCATCAGCTTCTCCCGGTACTCCTCGGCCTGCGCCTGGAGCTCGTCGGGAATCGGAATCTCGCCGCAGTTCTCGCGAGCGGCACCCTCGTAGCGGTAGGCCTTCATGTCGACGAGGTCGATCACGCCGGAAACCTCGTGCTCTGAGCCGATCGGAATCTCGGTTGCCACGACGTGCGAGCCGTAGGCGGACTTGAGCGAGTCGAGCGTGCGGAAGAAGTCGGCCCGTTCGCGATCGAGCATGTTCACGAACAGCAGGCGCGCGAGATCGAGCTCAGCGGCGCGCTGCCACAGCCGGGTGGCGTGGACCTCGACGCCCATCACGGCGTTGACGACGAAGATCGCGGACTCGCACACGCGCAGGGCGCCGAGCGCGTCGGCGACGAAGCTCGAGTCGCCGGGAGTGTCGATCAGGTTGACCTTGCGGTCCTGCCATTCGAACGAGGCCAGCGCGGCCGAGATCGACATCTGACGCGACTTCTCGTCGGGGTCGGAGTCGGATACCGTGGTGCCGTCGACCACCGTGCCCAGCCGGTTGATCGCTCCGGCCTGGAAAAGCAGCGCCTCGTGCAGGGACGTCTTGCCGCTACCGCGATGGCCGACGAGTGCCACGTTGCGAATGCGATCCGCGGCCTTGTGCATGCCTTACTCCTCTCTCTGGGTGTCCGTCAACTCGACGATACCGGGCCTCGCTGCGCTCGGCATCCGTGGGGCCGATAGGGCCCGTCCGGACGGGCCCGGATGGTCCCACGGACGCTGCGCGAAGCGCAGCCCCTAATGCTCGATCTCGCTGGCGAGCTTGGAGCGCAACCGCAGCACCGCCTTGGTGTGCAGCTGCGACACGCGCGACTCGGTCACGCCGAGGACCTCGCCGATCTCGCGCAGGGTCAGGTTCTCGTAGTAGTAGAGGGCGACGACCAGCGTCTCGCGCTCGGGCAGGGCGGCGATCGCGTCGGCGATCCGCTCGCGCAGCTCGGATTGGTCGACGAGCGCCTGGGGATCGGGGGCGTGGCGGTCGGCCAGGGTGTCGAGCAGCGTGACCTGGTCGCCGGTGGCGTCGGAGATGTTCCACAGCTCGTCTAGGGCGACGATCGTCGAGTTCGAGATCTGGAGCAGCGCCTCGTGGAACTCCTCGAGGGTGATCGTCAGCTCGGCCGCCATCTCCTCGTCGGTCGGCGCCCGCTGGAAGCGAGCCTCGAGCTTCATGTTGGCGCGCTCGATCTCGCGCGCGCGGGCGCGTACGGAGCGCGGGACCCAGTCGAGCGTGCGCAGCTCATCGATGATCGCGCCGCGGATGCGCGTGATCGCGTAGGTCTCGAACTTGATCTCGCGGCTGAGATCGAACCGCTCGATGGCGGCGATCAGACCCCCGAGCCCGTAGGAGATGAGGTCGGCTTCCTCGACGTGCGCCGGCAGACCCGAGCCCATCCGGCCGGCCACGTATTTGACGAGCGGCGAATAGGCGACGACGAGCCGTTCGCGCGCACGCTCGTCGGCGGAGGTCTTGTACCGCCTCCAAAGCTCGTGAAGCTCGATCGCTTTGACGTTGGTGTCCAGTTCTCCCGCCGCAGTCGCAGGCTAGGCTCGCGGGTGCGCCCGCGCATAAGCTGACCGCAAGCGAGCCGACTCTACCCGAGTGTAGACCTGGGTCGTAGAGATCGAGGCATGGCCGAGGAGCTCCTGAATCGCCCGCAGATCGGCCCCGCCCTCGAGCAAATGGGTGGCGAATGAGTGGCGTAGCGCGTGGGGATGGACCTCGGCGATGGCCGGCGCGAGGGCGCTCGCCTGGCGGGCCCAGGTGCGAAGCCGGCGTCTGATGTCCGAGGTGCCGAGACGGCGGCCCGACCGCGAGAGGAACATCGCCCGCTCCTCGTCGCCGGCCGCGCCGCCCGGGCCGCCCGGGATGCCGCCGAGCGCCGGCCGCCCGCGCGCCAGGTAACGCTCGAGCGCCCGGAGCGCGTACTCGCCGACCGGGACAATCCTGGTCTTGTTTCCCTTGCCCTCGACGCGCACCGACTCCTGGTCGAAGTCGAGCGATTCGACGTCGAGCGTGACGAGCTCCTCGGCCCGCAAGCCCGAGCCGTAGGCGAGCTCGAACAGCGCGCGGTCGCGTAGCTCGAGCGGCGTGGTGGCGGGGATCCGGTCCAGCAGGATCGCCACCTCGCCGGGCTTCAGGACATGCGGCAGGCGGTGGGCGCGCTTGGGCGCGCCGAGCAGCTCGGCGGGATTCTCGTCCCGATCCCCACGCGCCACCTGGACGCGGAACAGCCCGCGCAGCGCCGCGAGCTTGCGCGCCACCGTCGACGGCGCCAGACCCCGCTCGGACAGGCCGGCGGCGTAGCGGCGGAGCAGCTTGACGTCGATCGCGGTCGGGGACAGCTCGCGCTCGGTCGCCCAGGCGGCGAACTGGGCGGAGTCGATCGCGTACGCGCGGGAGGTCTTGGGCGCCACCGCCCGCCGGTGGAGGTCCGCGGCGAACGCATCGAGTGCCCTCCGCCACTCATCGCTTATATCGTGGAGCGCACGCATGGTGCGCTCCCGCTATTCGCCGCGCGGGGTGTGACCCCTACTCGACGTCGACGAGCTGCCCGATCGGCGTGTACGGATAGACGGCCTCGGCCTCGTTGTAGGGCATCTCGACGCAACCGAGGCTCTGCTGGTAGCCGTACCCGCCACGGTCGTAGTAATGCAGGGCATCGCCGCCGTTGAAGTAGCTGACGAACGGAATGCCCGGATCCGAGTAGTAGCTGCCGTCCGGGTTGTAGCCGCTCATCGTGACCGACAGCGCGTGCTCGAACACGGGGAAGACGCCCTGCGCGGTCGGAGCCGCCGGGATCCCGGTGTTGACGAGTCCCGATTCCACCGTCTTGCCGTTGTGCCACGTGCTCTCGGTCTCGGGGCTGCCCTCGCTGACCTGCACGAACGAATAGCCCCAGGTCGAGACCTTCTTGGCTATCTGGTTGCTGATCAAGGCCTTCCACACCGCGGCCGTGGCGATCCCTTCGGTGCTCATGCCGTTGGTGTTCTCGAACGCCATAATCGCGCCCTTGGTCATCGTGCCCGAGGTTCCCGGGGACCACATGTGGGTCAGCGCGGACGGGGTGTTGTGCCACTTGAGGGTGAAGTTGCCCTTCGGCGGGTGAATCGCGGCGGCCATCTGTGCCGCCGGGTTCAGCGCCACGCCCGAACCAGGCGTATTGAAGTTGTATGGCAGATATCCCTGCTGCGCCAGCAGCTGCTGGAGGCGCAGCGTCGAGCCGGGCGGAACCGACCATGTGCCGGAGCTGCCATTCGCGCCGACCAGCCTGACGCCGCTCGGGAGGCCGATGCTGACCGTCGAGCCGAGCCCGAAGCCGTAGCCCGAGGGCTGGAAGGTGATCGAGTGGTCATTGACCGTGTGCCAGGTCCCCGGCGTGCCGGGCACCGGCGGACGATTCGAGCCGAGGACCTTCGACACCGGCTTGTTGAAGGTCAAGGTGATCGCGGTACCCGGGAGGATCTTCGAGCCCGGCTGCGGGTTGGCCACCGCGACGCCGGCCGAGCCGTTCGGGAACCAGCTCACCAGGGCGCTCTTCGATGTCTCCCACGCGTACGGCGCCGCGGCGACTTCGACCGTACCCGCGCTGCCAGGCTTGTCGAGCGTGATCGTGCTCTCCGGACTCGCCAGCTCGTGGCGGGTCATGTGCCCGGGGGGACCGTAAGAGATCACCCGCACCGGCGAGACGAACTGCAAATTGAGCGGCGCGCCGGCTGGGATCGTCAGGTAGTGCGCGGTCAACTTCGCGCTCGGGGTCATGATCTGCAGTTGCAGACGCTGCGTCTTGCCCGCCAGCCACGAGATCCAGCCCGGGCGCTTGACCACGACCTGGATCGTCAGCAGCGTGTGGGCCGGGATCGTCTTCTGGGGCCAGATCTGGTTGTCACGGACGTAGGTGGGGATCGTCCGGTTCGTCGGCGCGGCGGTCACCACCGCGCTCTCGATCGTGCCGCCGCCGAGTGGCAGGCCGACCTTGGCGATCGCCGTCGAGTCCTGGGTCAGGCTCGCGCTCGCCGAGACGAGGATCAGCGCCGCGGCGGCCAGCAGGCCGACGAGGACGAGCAGGATCCCGCCAATTACATACCGCAGGCCGCGGTTGCGGCGCTTGGGCGGAGGCACGTGGCGCGACTGTATGCGCGCCCGCCGTTCGGCCCGTTCGCGATCGAGATTAGGGTCAGAAGTAGTCGCCATCAAGCATCACCCACGCGAGGAATCGTAGCGAGCCGGCGCGGCCGGCCCAATTAACACCTGAATAACTTTCATCGTCCGGAGCGGGACCACCGCGTTGATTTCGCGCATATTGCGCGCATTCCTTTCCTGCCAGGGTACGGAATCGGGCGGCCGAAACCTTACGTCCCGCCCCCAGCGGCGCACATCATCGCGCAATTTTCGTTGCGCGGCATCGCGGGGGACAATTCTTGCAAATACCGCGGTCTGGAAAGTTGCGCGCTCTTGAAGAAGATCGCCCCCAAGCCGGGTAGATCGGGGCCATCGGCGTCTCGGCCAAGGGGGTCGTACGCAGCCGCGTCGATGGCGGGGTGGGGTTCGCGGGGGTCCGGGGTTGGCGAGGGCCGGGGTTTCTGCGGACGAGGGCGTTTCCGCGGACGAGGGCGTTTCCGCGGAAACGCCCTCCGCGTCGGTACGGTGGTTGTGTGTCTTGTGGCGCGTCCGTCGTCGTCAGCCAAGCCGCGGTGGTTGGCTTGTGCGGGGCCTACTAGGGCGCTGTGGTCGTTTGCGGGCGGTCAGGCGGGTTGGCTGCCGCCGCCACGCCGCGCTAGTTGGCGAGGAGGCCGGGGCGCTGGAGCGCCCGACCTCCGGGCACGAGGCGCGCAGCGGCTACCGAAGCCGTGGGCATTTCTCGAAACCGAGGCGCCGGGCCAGAGGCTGCGCGAACCTCGGCAACTTTCCGCCACCCCTCGGCGGGAAATTGCCATCTTTCGGGTCGAGGCGACTAGCGCGGCCGTTCTACGCCAACTCCGCCACTTTTGTTCAGCCCCCCTGAACATTTGTGGCGAAGTTCGCCGGGGCCGGCCCGCCGCCGCTAGAACGTGACGGCGCCTTCCGAGGCGCTCGACACGAGACGCGCGTACTTCCTCAGGGCGACGCCGGGATCGGGCCGGGGCGGCGGGCTGTACGCCTCGAGGCGGGAGGCGATCTCGTCGTCAGATAGGGCGACGTCCAGGCGCCGCGTTTCCACGTCGAGCGTGATCTCCTCCCCGTCGCGGACGATCGCGATCGGTCCGCCGCGGACCGATTCGGGCGCGACGTGTCCGGCCATCAGCCCGTGGGTGGCGCCTGAGAAGCGACCGTCGGTGAGCAGCGCCACGTCGTCGCCGAGCCCCTCGCCGACGAGCGCTCCGGTGACCGAGAGCATCTCGCGCATCCCCGGACCGCCGGCGGGTCCCTCGTTGCGGATCACGACCATGTCGCCGGCCTTGATCTTGCCGGCGATGACGGCAGCCATGGCGTCCTCCTCGGACTCGAACACCCGCGCCGGGCCCCGCTGGACGCGACGTTCGTGGCCCGCCAGCTTGACCACGCACCCCTCGGGAGCGAGGTTGCCGCGCAGGATCGCGAGCCCGCCGGTCGGCTTGATCGGGTTATCGAGCGGCCGGACGACCTCCTGACCCTCGGTCTCGACCGCCTCGTCGGCGATCTGACCCACGGTCTTGCCGGTCACCGTCGGCACGTTCTCGTGCAGCAGCCCGGCCTGCTTGAGCCGCTTGAGCACGACCGGGACACCGCCGGCTTCGTACAGGTCGGGCGCCACGAACCGGCCGCCGGGCTTGAGCTCGCACAGCAGCGGGGTCCGCTCGCTGATCCGGTCGAAGTCGTCGATCGAGAGCTCGATGCCGACCTCCCTGGCGATCGCCAGCAGGTGCAGCACGCCGTTGGTCGAACCGCCGGAGCAGGCGATGGCGGCGATCGCGTTCTCGATGCTGTCGCGGGTGATGATGTCGCTCGGGAGCAGACCCCGGGCCAGGACGTCGAACACTAGCTTGCCGGCCTCGAACGCCACCTGGGACTTCTTGGCGTTCTCGGCCGGTACGCCGGATAGCGCGGAGGGCGAGATGCCGATCGTCTCGAACGCCATCGCCATCGTGTTGGCGGTGAACTGACCGCCGCACGCGCCAGCGCCCGGCGAGGCCTCGTTCTCGATCTCGGTGAGCTCGGCGTCGGTGATGCGGCCCGCGGCGCGGGCGCCAATCGCCTCGAACACTTCCTGGACGGTGATCCGCTTGCCGTGGTGGTGGCCTGCCGCGATCGACCCGCCGTACAGCATCACGCTGGGCACGTTCAGCCGGCAGAGCGCCATCACCGTGCCGGGGATCGTCTTGTCGCAGGCGCAGATCGCGACCACGGCATCGAACATGTGGGCGTTGCAGACGAGCTCGATCGAGTCGGCGATCACCTCGCGGCTGACCAGCGAGGCCTTCATCCCCTCGGTGCCCATCGTGATCCCGTCCGAGATCGCGATCGTGTTGAGCTCCATCGGGGTGCCGCCGGCGTCGCGGATGCCCTCCTTGACCCTCGCGCCTAGCGCGCGCAGATTGAAGTTGCAGGGCATCGTCTCGATCCACGTGTTGGCGACCGCAATGATCGGCTTGCTCATCGCCTCCTCGTCGTATCCGATCCCCTTCAGGAACGCGCGGGCGCCCGCGCGCTGGTAGCCCTCCGTGAGGGCGCGACTGCGGTGTTTCAGATCAAAGCTGCCGTTGGTGGTCATCGCCGGCGGGACTGTAACCGGTGGCGCGCAAGCGAGGTCGGCCGTCGCGGTGGCGGCCGTCGCTCAATAAGGAGCGTCGATGGGGCCGGGGCTGGAGCGATCCGCGGCGTCGCGCATGCGGGCGCGCTCCCAGTGCCGCAGGCGCCACAGGTCGCGCGTCACCTGGGCGGGATCGAGCTGCCGGCCGGGCAGATGCATGTTCGCCATCGCGATCAGCCGCCGCTCGTCGCCGGTCAGCGCCATCCACTTGGCGAGCACGTCATCGGAGTCCGGAAGCCGGGCGCTGCCGTACGGACGGGTGTCGTCCGGGAACTGGACGCAGTATTCGCTCAGCAGCTGATGGGTTTGCGTCAGGTAGGCGATGATCGGCCGGTGGGGATAGATCAGGTAGGCGTACTCGGCGCCGCCCGCGCCGCGCGGCTCACGCGACCCCTTGGTCTGCGAACCCCATACGCGGATGAAGCCGAGGTCGCGGTACATGGCCCACTCCTCGTCGTTGACGCACGACTGGAGCAGCTCACGGGCACGCTGCTCGGCCCGCCGCTCGCGGCCGGGGTCGTAGTCGATCGTCGGGGCGCGGGCGCGGCGGGCGCGGTGGCGCTTCCACCACTCCTCGACCCGTGGAAAGACCAGATCAGAGCCGAGCGCGAGCGCCACCAGTGCAGTCGCAACAAGCGCGAGCAGCACCGGCGGCCGGCGCCTTTACCTGCCGCCCGCCGCCCGCGGGAAGAAGATCACGCGGTCGGCGTCCCGTGGGACTTCGGTGAACGAGCGCACCATCTGCGCCTGGCGCTTGCCGTCCGCCCCGGCCACGGGTACCGCCGCCCACAGTCCGGCGTCGAGCTGCTGGCGAAACTCCGCGATCAGACGTTCCTCGTCCTCAGCAACCTCGACGTCGCCTTCAGCGATCAGCACCTCACCGTGACCCGGCTTCATCCTCAGAAAGCGCACGTGCTGATTATGTCAAAGTGGAAAGCCATCACTGAGCAGTTCACGGCTTGGTGACAGTCCGGGCCACCTTGAGCCGTGAGGTCCCTGGGGCGGCTGTGTCATCACGGGACACGTCTGAGACCCAAGACATCGACGGGACCCGCGCCGGCGCCGATCTCGATGAGGCCGTCCCTGACCGCCCGCGCGGCGAGCGCCTTGGCCTCCCGCGCGGCGGAGAGCGGATCGTCGCCCCAGCCAAGCCGGGCGGCGAGCACCGATGAGTGGGTGCAGCCGGACCCGTGCGCGGCCGTACTCGGGTACCGCTCGCCCGGCAACTCGACGAATCGGGTCCCGTCGTAGAAGACGTCGGCGGCGCTTTCGCGGTGCCCGCCCGTGACCACGACCGCGCGGGGGCCGAGCGCGTGGACGGCGCGCGCGAGCTCGTTCGGGTCAGCGGTTTCGTCGCTCCGTTCCAGGAGCGCGCGGGCCTCGGGCAGGTTGGGCGTGGCCACGGTGGCGCGCGGCAGCATCAGCTCGATCAGCGCGGCGCGCGCCGACGGGTCGAGCAGCCGGGCTCCGGATTCGGCGACCATCACCGGATCCAGGACGACGGGGATTCCGGGCGGCAGCTCGTCGAGCGCCTGCGCCACCGCCTCGATCGTGGCCACGTTTCCCAGCATGCCGATCTTGATCGCGTCGACGCCGATGTCACCGACCACTTCGCGAACCTGGGCGAGGATCAGCTCGGGGGGAATCGAATGGACCGCGCTGACGCCGACGGTGTTCTGGGCGGTGATCGCGGTGATCGCGGTCATCCCGTGGACGCCGCAGGCGGCGAACGCCTTCAGGTCGGCCTGGATGCCGGCGCCGCCGCCCGAGTCCGAGCCGGCGATCGAGAGGAGCCGGGGGATCGATCGGGTTGGCCTCATGTCAGCCGAGATTATTGGCGCGCGGGCGCCGGCGTCCGTTCATCGCGCCGCGGGCGCCGGCGTCACGCCGTGGGAGCGAGAGCGCGCTCACGCGACGACGGAGAACCTGCCCCCGGGCTCGCGACGGACATAGCCGGTCAGCTCGAGCATGGCCAGCGCCGCGAGTCCGCTGTCGGTTGGAACCCCGGCGCGAGACAGCGCCGCCGCCGTGTCCTGTCCGTCGGCGATCGCGGCGAGCAACTTCTTCAGCTCGGGCGGGAGGTCCGGGCGACGCTCGCGCGGCGCGATCAGCACGCCGGAGCCAAACAGGCCGTCGAGGACGTCCTGCGCGTCGCGGATCAGCAGCGCGCCGGTGGCCAGCAGCCGGTGGGGTCCGGCCGCCTGCGGCGAGGTCACCCGCCCGGGTACGGCGCCGACCGGCCGGCCCAGCTCGCGGGCGAGCCGCGCGGTGACCAGCGCGCCGGACCGGTCGGTGGCCTCGACCACGACCGTCATGGCGGCCAGCGCGGCGATGACCCGATTGCGGGCGGGGAACATCCAGCGCCACACTCCGGTTCGGGGCGGGAGCTCCGAGATGGCGGCACCGTGCTCCAGGATCTGGCGGTGGAGCTGGCGCTTGCTGGGCGGGTAGGGCCGATCGGCGCCGGCGGGCAGCACGCTGATCGTGGCCCCGTTCGCCGCCACCGTTCCCGAGTGGGCGGCCGAGTCGATCCCCAGCGCCATTCCGCTGACGACGGTGATCCCCGCCGCGCCCAGTCCCCGGGCGAGCCCGCGCGCCATCTCGAGGCCGTACGGAGATGGCCGCCGGGCGCCGACGAGCGCCACCGGGTCACCCGCGACCAGCTTCAGGAACTGTTCGAGGCCGCCGGCGGCGTGGAGGACAGCCGGTGGCGCGCGAAGGTCGCGCAGACGGGTCGGGTAGTGGGGGTGGCACCGGCAGATCTGCTCGAGCCGCGCGGCGCGGGAGACGTCGCGAGCGTGCTCCGGGTCGAATCCCTCGAGTTCGCGACGTACGGCGTCGCGTCGGCTGCCCCCGACGGCGTCGATCAGGTCGTCGTCCCCGAGGGCGAGGACCTCGGCGATCTCCGATCGGGCCGACTCGAGGTGACCGGCGAGCCGGCGGATCAGCCAGCTGCGGGACAGGCAGCGATCACAAGCGCGGCTCATGCCGCCAATGCCGCCTCGGAGACCGGCCGCTGGCGCAGTCCGAGCGCGGTCAGCACGTCGGCCTCGAGGACTCTCTCGCGCCGCTCGAGGTCGGCGATCGTGCGCGCTACGCGGACGACGCGGTGGCGGCCGCGGGCGCTCAGCGCGCCGATCGCGTAGGCCCGACTGAGCGCGTTGATCGCGCGATCGTCGAGGCGAACGACGCGACGGGCGAGGCGCGGATCCATCTCGCCGTTGCAGCTCGCGAGGGTGCCGGCGAGGCGGGCGCGCTGGCGCTCGCGGGCGTCGGCGACGCGCTCCCGCGCCTCGGCCGAGTCGATCGTCGCCTCGGCGCGCAGTTCGGACTCCGAGGGCCGGTCGACGTTGACCAGCAGGTCCATCCGATCGAGCAGCGGGCCGCTCAGCTTGCGCTGGTGGCGGCGCAGATCGGCCTCGCCACACCGGCACCGGTCCCCCACGCCGGCGAATCCGCACGGGCACGGATTGGTGGCCGCGACGAGCATGAAGCGGGTCGGGAACAGCAGGCCGCGCTGGCCGCGGACGATCGTCACATGGCCGTCCTCGAGCGGCTGGCGCAACGCCTCCAGTGCCGGGCGCTGAAACTCGGACAGCTCATCGAGAAACAGCACGCCGTGGGTGGCGAGGGTCGCCTCGCCGGGCCGGGGAGGCACGCCGCCCCCGACGAGGCCGGCCGGTGAGATCGAGTGGTGCGGGGCGCGGAACGGCCGCGCGGTGATCAGCCCACGGGCGTGGAGGCCGGCGACGCTGTGGATCCGGGTCACTTCGATCGCATCGGTCCGGCTCATCGCCGGCAGGATCGACGGGAGCCGGCGCGCCAGCATCGTCTTGCCGGTGCCCGGGGGGCCCTCGAGCAGCAGGTTGTGGCCGCCGGCGGCCGCGATCTGGAGCGCGAGCAGCGGCGCGGCGTGACCGCGGATATCGGCGAGGTCGGGCTCGGCCTGGTGGGTGCCGGGGCTGGGCGGCTCGCCCGGGAGCAGCGGCAGGCGGCCCGAGGCGAGGACGTCGGCGGCCTCGTTCAGGCTCGACACGCCGGCCACCTGCAGACCGCCGACCAGGGCGGCCTCTCGCGCCCGCGCCCGGGGGACGATCAGCCGCTCGATGCCGGCACGGTGGGCGCCCTCCGCGACTGCCAACGCGCCCGGGGAATCGCGCAGCTCGCCGCCGAGCGAGAGCTCGCCGAACACCGCATAGCGGGTCAGCGGTCCAGCGGGTAGCTGCTCGCTGGCGGCGAGGATCGCCAGGGCGATCGCGGCGTCGAACCCCGGGCCGCCCTTGCGCAGGAACGCCGGCGCGAGGTTCGCGGTGATGCGGCCTTCGGGGAACTTGAAGCCCGAGTTTTGAATCGCCGAGCGAATGCGGTCGCGCGACTCGCGTACCGCGATGTCGGCGAGCCCGACCACGGTGAAGGCCGGAAGCCCGCTGCGGATGTCTACCTCGACCCAGACCGGATACGGATCGACCCCATCGATGGTGAAGGTGACAACGCGAGCGAGCACCGCCCCGAAGCTACGCCGGTTTGTGTCAAACGTGGGTAACGGTGTGTGTCAACTCTGCAACGCGACGGCGCGGGGGTCTGCGGTGAGTTGACACACGTTGCCACCCACGTGTTACACAATTGCGCGTAGCGTCGGTGGCGTGAGCAACGATGTTCGCCACCAGCTGGGTCGGCTCGGGGAGCGGCTCGCCGGCGAGCATCTCGTCAACCGCGGGTTCCGGATTCTCGAACGGAACTACCGGACCCGCTGGGGAGAGCTGGACATCATCGCGTTCGACGGCCGGGTGCTGGCGTTCTGCGAAGTGAAGACCAGGCGGCTGGCGGGCGGCGAGGGGTCGCCGATGGACGCGATCCGCTCACTCAAGCGCAACCAGGTCCGGAAGCTGGCCGGCCGGTGGCTGGTCGAGCGGACCGACCGGCCCTACGCCGAGGTGCTGCGCTTCGACGCGATCGGCGTCACGTTCGACCGCGCCGGGCGGCTCGTGAGCATCGAGCACCTCGAGGGCGCGTTCTAGCTACCCGGCGGTCGCCCGCGGTTTCGTGTGCACTTCCGGAACGCCACCGTCGTCGTTCGGCCTTGTGGCTGGGATGGGGACGGACGGGTCGAGTGCTCCGGTGACCCCGACGGCACCCGACGACCCTGCGGCCCCATTCGAGCCGGGGTCCGATCCCCGAGCTACTTCCCGAGGACAAAGTGGCGGGGACGGCGGTCTGGCGGTCGTGCTGCCGTGCGGTCTTCGAGCGCTGGACGGCTGGGTTTGCTTTGACGGACGGCGGGCCGGGAGCGTTCGTCGGTTGCCTGGCTGATGAACCGCGTCTGAGCGGATCGATCGGCAGCGTACGTGGATTGATCGGTCAGCCGCCAGCTAGTCAGTTAGGGGGTTGGCGCAGGAATGGCCATATTTTCCACTCACACGCCCACCCTCGCCCGGCAGGGCTCGATTCGCGGGGGGGTGGGCGAGATAGCGGCCACGTGTTCCACTACCAGGCCCACCCCTCGACCCACGGCCTCCCTCCCCGTCCCCAGAACCCGTAGCAGGCGCCCGCGTCGCCGAACGCCTACTCGAAGGCGAGCTGCTGGTAGGCCGCCGACTGGAACGACAGCCGGTGCAGGGGTGAGACGCCGAGGCGCTCGATCGCTTCGCGGTGCTCGGGCGTGGCGTAGCCGACGTGCTGGGCGAACTCCCAGCCCGGATGGGTCCGATCGGCGCGGCGCATGTACCGGTCGCGGGTCTCCTTGGCGAGCACCGAGGCGGCGGCGATCGCGGCGCTCTTGGCATCGCCGCCGATGACCGCTCGCTGCTCGTGGCCGACGGGCCCGACCGGAAAGCCGTCGCTGAGGCAGATGCAGCCGTCGCAGGCCACCAGCGAGAGGGCCTCGCGGAGGGCGGCGAGGTTCGTCACGTGCAGGCCGCGGGCGTCGATCCCGGGCGCGCAGCGCGAGAGGATGGCGACCTGGGCGGCGATGCGGAGGATCACCGGGAACAGCTCGGCGCGACCCTCGGGCGTCTGCTGCTTGGAGTCGTTGAGCGCCCCGAGCGCGCGGACGTCGGCCGGCGTCAGGCGCTCGAGGTCGAACCTGACCGCGGCGACCACGAGCGGTCCGGCGAGGCAGCCACGGCCGGCCTCGTCGGCGCCGGCGACGAAGCGGGCGCCGAGCGAGCGATCGAACTTGAACAGCTTGCGGCCGGGGCGCACGGCGGGTTTGGAACCGTTCCGCGGTCTTGAGGAAGCCGAGGGCTTGGAGCCGTTGCGCGGTTGAGAGGAACCCGAGGGTTTGGAGCCGTTCCGCGGCTTAGAGGAAGCCGATGCGGTCCGGCGGCCAGTAGGTGAAGAAGGCGTCCCCGATGAGCCATTTGCTTGGGACGGGGCCCCAGAAACGGCTGTCGTCGGACTCGCCACGGTTGTCGCCCATCATGAAGTAATCACCGGCCGGAATCACGATGGTTTTGGGGAAATTGCACGTACTATCGGAGCCGCAGGGCTCGATGTAGGAGTCCTTCTCGGGTACGCCGTTGCGAATCACGTGGCCGTTGACGATCTGAATCCGGTCACCGGGAACGCCGACGACGCGTTTGATGAAGGTCTGGGTGGACTCCTGGGCGGTCGGCCGGTCGCAGGCCTGAGCACCCGGTCCACCATTGCCGCCCTGGCTCGGGTTGCCGCACACAGGGGTGTCCGGATCCGCCCCGGCGGGCGGGTGGAAGACGACGATGTCGCCCACGCTGGGGTTGCCGGCGAGGCGGTTGGCCAGGATTCGCTGGCCGATCTCGAGGGTCGGCACCATCGAGGGGGTGGGGATCCGGTAGGGCTTGACGATGAAAGCCTGGATCAGGAACGCGAGCGCGACGGCGATCGCGACCGTGATCACTAGCTCGATCAGCGATCTCATCGGTGAACTCCGCGTCGCGAGGGTTGACCTCCGACCATCATCCCATCACAAGAAGCCGATGCGATCCGGTGGCCAGTAGGTGAAGAAGGCCACGCCGATGACCCAGGCCTTGGGAACCGGCCCCCAGAAGCGGCTGTCGTCGGACTCGCCGCGGTTGTCGCCCATCATGTAGTACTCCCCCGCGGGCACCGTGATCGGGCTCTTGAACGTGCACGCCCCGTCGCCGCCGCAGGGCGCGATGTACGAATCCTTCTCCGGTACGCCGTTGCGGATCACGTGGCCGTTGGTGATCTGGATCCGGTCGCCCGGAAGCCCGACCACGCGCTTGATGAACGTCTCCGACGACTCCTGCTTCCACGGCACCGAGCACGGCTGGGCGCCGTCCTGGCCCGCCTGGTTCTCTCCCTGGTTGGGGTTGACGCAGCCGTCGGCGTAGTTGGCGGGCGGGTGGAAGACGACGATCTGGCCGACCTTGGGCGAGACGAAATGGCTACCGATCCGATCGACGAGCACGCGCTGCCCGATCCGCAGCGTCGGCAGCATCGAGCCGCTGGGGATCTGGTAGGGCTTGACCAGGAAGGCCTGAATCGCGAGCGCCAGTCCGAGCGCCAGCGCGATAATGACCACGAGCTCGATCAGCGAGCCCGTCACCGACTTCTTCTTGCGCGTCACACCTGGTCTTCGCCGGCGGAGCCCTGTGCGGCCGCCGGACCGGCGTCCTGCGCCGCCGTTGGGGATACGGGTTGCTCCGACTCCCCAGCGTCGACCGCGACGGCGACAGCCTCACTGCTCTCCGGCACCGCTTCCGCGCCGGCCGTGCCGGCCCCGTCGGTGTGAGTCTCCTCCTCCACTGGCGACTCCGACGGTGGCGCGTACAGCAACTCGCGCTCGACCGCCACCTCAGGGCCGGTCGAGCGGCGTTCGCGGACGCGTGCGCGCTTCCCGACGCGCCCACGCAGGTAGTAAAGCTTGGCTCGGCGCACGTCACCGCGGGCGGCGACCTCGATGCGCTCGATCTTGGGCGAATGGAGCGGGAACGTGCGCTCCACGCCCACCCCGAAGGACTGTTTACGGACGGTGAACGTCTCCCGGGCACCGTGACCTTGGCGCTTGATGACCACGCCCTCGAACACCTGGGTGCGCCGCCGGGTGCCCTCGATGACCTGGAAGTGAACGCGCAGCCGGTCGCCGGCATCAAAGTCCGGCACGCGGCGGAGCTGGGCGCGCTCCAAGCTGTCGATTACGGTGCTCATGGCAGTACAGGCGCCGGCAGCACCGGCGAGTGGCGCAGTCGGGCGACGCGCCCTGGCGCGCTCGCCCCATCCACGGGCGGCCTATGGTAGCGGACCGCCTGAAGGGCGCTTCCAGATGGCGATCAGTGCACCGTACCTTGCGCCCGGCGGCGACTCTGCTCAAGCCGCCACGCGCGGATCTTCGCGTGGTGACCGGAGAGGAGGATGTCGGGCACCCGCCAGCCGCGAAACTCGGCCGGACGCGTGTAGTGGGGATATTCGGGCGCGCCGGCGAGCGCCTGGCTGAACGACTCTTCGAGTGCCGAGTGCTCATGGCCGAGGGCACCAGGAAGCTTGCGCACGACGGTGTCCGCCACCACCATGGCGGCCAGCTCGCCGCCCGCCAGGACGTAGCGGCCGATCGAGACGCGATCGGAGACGAAATGCTCGAGCACCCGCTCGTCGAAGCCCTCGTAGCGTCCCGACAGCAGCGTCAGTGCGGGCTCGGCCACCAGCTCATCGACGAACGCGTCGTCGAGCAGCCGTCCCGCCGGCGTCAACGCGATCACCCGGCGACCGCGGGCCAACTCGATCGGGTCGCGCCCGTAGCGGGCGCGCAGGGCCGCCTCGACCACGTCGATCCGCAGCACCATCCCGGCGCCGCCGCCGAAGGGCGTGTCGTCGACCTGGCCCGAGCTCAGCGGCGTGTGGTCCCGGTAGTTGACGTAGGTGAGCCGCAGGCCGCCGGCGATCGCGTTGGCAATGTGGCGCTGAGCCTCGAACCAGCCGAAGGCCTCGGGAAACAGCGTGAAGATGTCGATCTCCATCACTCCGGCTCCGGCTCGCCGAGAAAGCGCAGGTCGACGTCGATCCGACGGCCGGCGGGGTCGACATCCCGGACCGCGTCGGCGATGAGTGGCACCAACAGAGTCCCCCCCTCGCGCTCGACCTCGAGCACGTCGCACGACGGGAGCGCGAGCAGCCGGCGGACCGTGCCCACGGGACGGCCGGCGTCGTGGACCGCGCACCCCTCGAGGTCCTCCGCCCACCATTCGTCGGCCTCGAGCGCCGGCGCGCTGTCGCGGGGGGCGAGGAGCTCCTGGCCGCGGACGGACTCGGCGGCGGGGCGATCCGAAAACCCCTCGAGGCGCAGGATCACCTGGCGATCGGTCCCGGCCCGACGGTCGATCCGCAGCCGCCGGTCGCCCACCCTCACCGCCATCCCCTCCTCGAGCAGGCGCGGATTGGGCTGGGTCACATGGAAGCTCCCGTCCAATCCGTGGGGTCGCCCGACGCGGCCGGCGCGCAGCCACTCCCGGCTCAGGGGCATCAGGAGGCGGCGCGGAGGGACATCAGGAGTCGACGATGTCCACGAACACGCGGCGCCGGTCCTTGGCGGCGGCCGACTTGACGACCGTGCGCAGCGCGGCGGCGGTGCGGCCACCGCGGCCGATCACGCTGCCGTAGTCGTCATCGGCGACCGACAACTCGAGCACGATCGTGCCGTCGTCTTCCTGGACCTCGTCGACGCGCACCTCGTCGGGCCGCTCGACCAAGCCGCGGGCCAGGTACTCGAGCAGTTCCCTCATCGTTGTCAGCTGATGCCCTGCGTACGCAGCAGCTTGCGGACCGTCTCGCTCGGCTGCGCGCCGCGCGCGAGCCAGTCGCGGATCCGTTCCTCGTCGAGGACGATCGTCGAGGGGTTGGTTTGCGCGTTGTAGTGGCCGACCGTCTCGATCACGCGGCCATCGCGCTTGCTGCGCTGGTCGGCGACGACCACGCGCCAGATGGGGTTCTTGCGTCCGCCGATGCGGGTTAGTCTGAGTCTGACTGCCATGCGGCCGATGAGGTTAGCGTGCCCGCGACGGCGCCGCCTCAACGCCCCCCGCGCATCAGGGCGCCGAGGTCCGGCATCCGCCCCTGGGACATCTGACGGACGACCTTGCGCATCTGCTCAAACTGCTTGATGAGCTGCTTGACGGCCTGGACGTTGGTCCCCGAACCGCGCGCGATCCGGAGCCGCCGCGAGCCGTTGATCAACTCGGGGTGACGTCGCTCCTGCGGCGTCATGGCGAGGATGATGGCCTGCAGGCGGTCGAAGTCGCGCTCGTCGATCTTGACCCCGCGGAGCTCCTTCCCCATCCCGGGAATCATCGACAGCAGCGACTGGAGCGGCCCGAGCCGGCGGATCTGGCGCATCTGTTCGAGGAAGTCATCGAGGCCGAACTCCTGCTTGCGGATCTTGCGCTCGAGCTCGGCCGCCTGATCCTCGTCGTAGGCGGTCTGGGCCTTCTCGATGAACGTCATCACGTCGCCCATCCCGAGAATCCGCTGGGCCATCCGGTCGGGGTGGAAGCGCTCGAACTGATCGAGCTTCTCGCCGGTGGAGGCGAACATGATCGGTTTGCCGGTGACCGCCTTGATCGACAGCGCCGCGCCGCCGCGCGCGTCGCCGTCGAGCTTGGTCATGACGACGCCGTCGAACTGGACCGCGTCGGCGAACTGCTCGGCGACGTTGACCGCGTCCTGGCCGGTCATCGCGTCGACCACGAGCAGGATGTCGTGCGGGTTGACCGCCTTCTTGATGTTGACCAGCTCGGCCATCAGCTCCTTGTCGACGTGGAGCCGGCCGCTGGTGTCGACGATCAGCACGTCCTTGCCCTCGGAGATCGCGCGATCGCGCGCCCAGGCGGCGATCTTCACCGGATCGCGATCGGTGCCCTGTTCGTAGACGTCGGCGCCCGCCTGGGTGCCGACCTTGATCAGCTGCTCAACCGCGGCGGGTCGGTAGACGTCGCATGCCGCCACCGCGACCGAGGAGCCATGCTCCTCGCGCAGATAGCGCGCGAGCTTGCCGGTGGCGGTCGTCTTGCCGGAGCCCTGGAGGCCGGCCATCACGACGACCGTCGGCGGCCGGGGCGAGAACGACAGGTCCCGCGCCGAGCCGCCCATCAGCTCGGTGAGCTCGTCGGAGACGATCTTCACGACCTGTTGGCCGGGGTTCAGCTGGCCGACGACGTTGGCGCCGAGGGCCCGTTCCTTGACCGCGTCGGTGAACGTCTTGACCACCTTGAAGTTGACGTCCGCCTCGAGCAGCGCGAGCCGGATCTCGCGCATCGCGGCCGAGATGTCGGCCTCGGTCAGCGTGCCACGCCCGCGGACATCCGCGAGGGTGGCCTGGAGCTTCTCGGCAAGCGAATCGAACATCTGCCCCGAGACTAGCGGGCGGATTAGTGGTCGGGCGGCGAGGGCGAGCTCGACGCCGGAGCCACCGCGTTGCCCGTGTCGGGGGCATCGCTGGTCGTCGCCGGGGCCGCGTTGCCCGCCGGCACGACGGCGCTGCCGACCGGCGCGGTCGCGTTCCCAGCCGGTGCGATCGCGTTGCCGGCGGCGGCGTTGTCGCTCGGGACGGCGCCGTTGGCGCTGCGGTCGCCGAACGCCTTGGCGATGCCGCCGAACGCATCGGCGAACTCCGACGGGATCACGAACACCTTGTTCGCGTCGCCCTGGGCCAGCTGCGGCAGCATTTGGAGGTACTGGTAGCTGAGCAGCTTCTGGTCGGGATTGCCCTCGTGGATGGCCTGGAAGACGGTGTTGATCGCCTTCGCCTGACCTTCGGCGCGGAGGATCTCCGCCTGCTTGGAACCCTCGGCCTGGAGCACGGCGGCCTGCTTCTGGCCCTCGGCGGTGAGGATCTGCGACTGCTTGACGCCCTCGGCGTTGAGGATCGCGGCGCGGCGGTCACGCTCGGCGCGCATCTGCTTCTCCATCGCCTCCTGGATCGTCCCCGGCGGGTCGATCGACTTGATCTCGACCCGGTTGACCCGGATCCCCCATTTGCCGGTCGCGTCGTCGAGCACCCCGCGGAGCTGGGCGTTGATGTGGTCGCGGCTGGTCAGCGCGTCTTCGAGCGACAGCGACCCGATCACGTTACGGAGCGTGGTGACCGTGATCTGCTCGATCGCCTGCAGCGGATTGGCGACCTCGTAGGTGGCCGACTTGGCATCGACGACCGTGAAGTAGAGGACGGTGTCGATCTGGACGACCAGGTTGTCGGAGGTGATCACCGGCTGCGGCGGGAACGACACGACCTGCTCGCGCAGGTCGATCAGGGGCTTCAGCCGGTCGACGAACGGCATCAGCAGCGTCATGCCCGGGTTCAGCGTGCGGTTGTAACGACCGAGCCGCTCGACGATCCCCGCTTTCGCCTGCGGAACGATCCGCACCGTTCGCGCAAACAGGATGATCAGAAAAATCACGATAACCCCTGCGACGATTGCTCCAGCCATGCCCCGGACTCCTTCTTTATTCGCTTACGAGCGCCGTGGCGCCCTTGATGTCAACAATCTGCACCCGAGTCCCTTTTTCGATCACTTCGTCGTCGTATAGGGCCCGGGCCGTCCAGACCTCCCCGTCGATCCGGATACAGCCGACGCCTTCGAGGTTCTCGATCCGTTCCAGCACGATCGCGTCCTTTCCGATCAGCGCCGCCGCCCCAGTCCGGATCTGTGGGGGCATTTTCATGTGCCGGCGGGCGATCGGCCTCACAAGGGCCAGTACCAGCACGGAGGCCACCACGAACGAGATGACCGCCGCGACGCTGCCCCCGCCGGCCACGCTGACCACTGCAGCCAGCGCGGCACCGAGCGCGAACGGCGCCAGAAAGAAGCTGGTCGTGAGCATTTCGCCGACGCCGAAGGCGCAAGCCAAAATTACCCACAAGACCCATCCGGACATCTAAAACCGAGCTTATCGCGGTGCTGAGGGTTTAGTGTGTGCGTTCGTGCGCAGAATTCGTTTTGCCTTGCCTCTGATTTCGGTAGTCGCGGTGGGCGCGGCCGTTCTGACATCGGTGGCCAGCGGGTCGCCGCACGCCACGATCAAGGTGACGACGCCGATCCCTAACTCGATCCGCGTCGGCCAGCAGCTGGTGGTCAAGGGCGTGGTGAGGACGGTTCCGAAGGGCACCCGGGTCGCGCTCGAGCGCCAGGGCTCCAGTGGCGGCTGGACGATCGTCGCTGCGACCTTCCCCGGGAAACTCGGGCGGTTCACGCTCGACTGGCGGGTGAGCGGACTGGCGTATCGGCAGGCCATGCTGCGGGTGGCGGCGCTGTTCGGGGGGCAGATCGTCGTGACCACGCCCACCTACACCATCCTCATCGGTCCCGCCAAGGTGTACTGCAAGCCGCCGGTGCCGCCGGCGACGATGATCCCAGCCGGGGACGGTTGGATCGTCGGCGGGCTCTACGGCGAGGGCGGTCCGGCGCCGGGGATCTTCGCGTGCTCGGGCAACGCGTACACGGTGACGGCCACGAACCGCTCGGGCAAGGTCGAGGCGACTCAGCACGTAGCGGGGCTGCACAGCTACACGCTGGTCGTCCCCGCAGGCCGCTACACACTGAAATCGGGCGTGTGCTCGGGGCAGGCGAAGGTCAGGGCCGGCCGGCAGACCACGGCGAATACGTACTGCTTGTTCCCGTAGGGACGGGCCGGTGGGCGCCCCCGCCGACGGCGAGGGTCAGCTGACCAGCGCCCGGGCGAATTCCGCGGCGTCGAACGGCCGCAGATCCTCGAGCTGCTCCCCGACGCCGATCAGCTTGACCGGGATCCCGAGCTCGTGGGCGATCGCGAGCGCGATGCCGCCCTTGGCGGTCCCGTCGAGCTTGGTCAGCACGAGCCCGTTGACGTCGATCGCCTCTGAGAACAGCTGGGCCTGGCGCAGGCCGTTCTGGCCCGTGGTGGCATCGACGATCAGCAGCGTCTCGTGCGGCGCGTCGGGAATCTGCTTGGTGACCACGCGGCGGACCTTGGTCAGCTCGGCCATCAGGTCGTCCTGGGTGTGAAGCCGCCCCGCGGTGTCGATGATCACCACGTCGGTGCCCTCCCGAAGGCCCGTCGCGACCGATTCGTACGCGACCGAGCCCGGATCCGCGTTCGGTGGCCCCTTGACGAATCCGACCCCGGCCCGCTCGGCCCACAATTCGAGCTGCTCGACCCCGGCGGCGCGGAAGGTGTCGGCCGCCCCGAGCACGACCGAGCGGCCCAGCTCCTTGCGCAGGTGCCACGCCAGCTTGCCCACCGTCGTCGTCTTGCCCGTCCCGTTGACGCCGGCGACCAGGATCACCGTCGGATGGTGGGTCAGGCTGATCCGATCGTCGCCGGTGTGGGCCATCTCGGCGAGCAGCTCGGTCAGCCGCCGGGTCAGCGCCTCGCCGCCCGAGATCTCGCCACTCGTGGCCTCGCGCTCGAGCTGCTCGACCACCTGAGCGGTAGTGCTCGCCCCGACGTCGGCGTAGATCAGCGCCTCCTCGAGGCGCTCCCAGGTCTCGTCGCTGAGGTCCTCGAACAGCGTGGCCTGGATCTCGCTGGTGAGCGCCTGGCGCGTCCGGCGCAGGTTCTCGCGCAGGCGGCGGAAGCGACCCATCCGCCGCTCTTCGCGCCTCGGCGCGGGCTCGATCTCGGCCCCGCCGGCTCCGTTGACGATGAACAGGTCCTGCCAATCGCGCGCCATTGCGGGCGCGAGGCTAGCAACCCCCGCAGTTACGCCGCCTGTGCCTCGCCGAGCCGGCGCGAGACGACCTTCGACACGCCGTCCGCGCTCATCGAGACGCCGTACAGCGTGTCGGCGGCCTCCATCGTGCGCTTCTGGTGGGTGACGACGATGAACTGCGCCCGCTGCGAGTATCGCCTGAGCAGTTCGAGGAAGCGGTCGATGTTGAGGTCGTCGAGCGCCGCCTCGACCTCGTCGAGGATGTAGAACGGGCAGGGCCGGGCGAGGAAGACCGCGAACAGGAAGGCGAGCGCCGTCATCGACTTCTCGCCGCCCGAGAGCAGCGAAAGCCGCTTCATCGACTTCCCCGCCGGGGTGATCTCGATTTCGACGCCGAGCTGCTCGTCGGGCGACGGCTCCACGTCGGCGTCCTCGTCCTCGACCCCCCCGGGCGCGGAATCCGGCTCCGCCGCCGGCGGTTGACCGCCGAGCACGCGAGCCGGTCCGTCGCGCTCGGTAACCAGCCGCAGTCGTCCCTTCCCACCCGGAAATAGCTGCTCGGCCAGCTCCTCGAAGCTGGCCGCCGCGGCGGCGAACGTCCGTTCGAACGTCTCATGGATCTGGCGATCGGTGTCGCCGATCAGTTTCTCCAGCTCGCGCAGCGCCGTCTCGAGGTCGGTGCGCTGGCGCTCGAGATCCTCGACGTGCTCGAGGGCCTCGGCGTACTCCTGCTGGGCCAGCGGGTTGACCGGTCCGAGCTGCTCGCGCCGGCGCGCCAACCGCTCGAGGCGCGTTGCCAGCGCTGCTCGATCCTCCTCAGTCAGGGCTTCGGCGGCCGGCGCGGCCTCGAGCTCGAGCTTGGCGGCGAGCTCGCGGAGGTCGCGCTCGGCGTCGGCGAGCCGATCGCGGACGCGCTGGAGGCGGACCTCGGTCTCGGTCAGCGACTCGTTCTCGCCGTGCAGTCGGGCGTGGAGCTCGGCCTCCTGCTGGGCGCACTGGCGCAGCTCGGCGGCCACGTGCTCGCCCGCCTCGCGGTCGGCCGCCAGCGCGGCGTCGAATGCCGCCCGCTGGGCGGCGATCGCCTCGCCGGCGACGGCGAGCGCCTCGAGGACGTGGTCGACGGTGGGCAGCAGCGCCTCGTCGCGCGCGGTGCTCGCGGCGAGACGCTCGATCCGGGCAAGTCGTTCGGCTCGCTCGCGCTCGGCCCGCTCGAGCATCCGGCGCTCGGCCGTCAACTCCGCGGTCAGCTGAGAGCGCCGGCCGGCCTGCGGGCCGTCGTCGGGGGCGCTGCGGCGGCGCGCGATCAGGGCGTCGATGCGGCGGACCTCCTCGACGATCTCGTCCCTGCGGTCGACCGCGGCCCGCTGCGCGGCGGTGGCGCGCTCGCGCTCGGCTTCGGCCTCGCCCGCCGCCTCAACGGCGCGGCTCAGTGCGGCGGCCGACGCGAGCTCGGCCTGGGCCGCCGCTTCGCTGGCCTGTACGAGCCGGTCGCGCCGATTGCGCTCGGACAGAACCCGCTCCTCGCCCGCGGCCGGCGCCTGGCGCAGCTCGCGCGCCCGCGGCGCCCAGACCCGTCCGGATCGGGTTACCGCGAGGCCGTCGAAGTCATCGGGAACCTGGTCGAGCGACTCGACCACCCAGGCGTCGCGCAACAGCGCCCGGGCGAGCGCCGACGCCGCCCCGCCGGCGCCGATCCGTTCGGCCAGGCGGTGCGCGGCGGCCACGGGGGGGTCTTCCGTGCCGGCGCCGGAGCTCCCGCCCACGACCAGGGCACGCCCGCCATCGGCACCAGCCCGGTCGAGCAGGGTGTCGGCCGCGGCCCGGTCGGCGACCACCGCAGCGCGGAGCCGGCCGTCGAGCGCAGCCGCGACCGCGAGCTCGTATCCGGGATCGACCTCGAGCTCATCGGCCAGGACCGTCGCGCCGCCCACGGCGCCGGCCTGGCTGCGCAGGAACTGGTTGACCACGGCGAGCTCGCCTCCGACCTTGGCCGCCTCGCGGCGGGACGCCTCGACGTCTCGCTCGGCCCCGCGGACCGCCAGCCGGGCCTGCTCGACCCCTTCCCCCGTCTGGTGGCGCACCTGCTGGGCGGCCGCGAGCTCGTCCTCGCGTGCGGCGACCTGCGCCTGGAGCGCATCCCGCTGGCGCTCGAGCTCCGCGAGCTGACGAGCCAGCTCCGCCTCGCGATCGCGATCGAGGGCCGCCAGCTCGGCCTCGAGCGCCTCGATCCGGGCTTGGCCCTCGGGGTCCGGCAAATCGGCGGCGGCCGCCTCGCGCAGCGAACGCAGCTGGTCGCGCGCGCGGGCCAGGCGGCCCTCGATCGCGTCGCGGCCGGAGCGAACCGAGTCGGTCCGGTAGGATAGGCGCTCGGCGGCGCCCTGCGCCGCGAAGCTGCGGCGCGACAGCTCCTCGCGCTGGGCGCTGCGCCGGGCCAGCGCATCCTCGGCGGCCTGACGGCGGGCGGAGACCCCGGACAGCTCGCGCTCGACCGCGGCGCGGCGGGTGCGCGCCTGCGCGACCGCGCTCTGAGCGTGCTCGTGCTCCTCGCGCCTCGCGCGCAGATCGTCGCGCGCGAGCTCCCACCGCGCCTCCAGCGTCTGACGTTCGATCCGCGCGTGGAGCTCGGCCGCCTCGGCCTGCCGCTTGAGCGGGCGCAGCCGCGAACGGGCTTCGCGCTCGACGTCGAGCGCGCGATCGAGGTTGTCCTGAGTGCGCGCGAGCTTCAGCTGAGCCCGGCGGCGGCGCTTGCGGTGCTTGCCGAGGCCCGCCGCCTCCTCGATCAGCAGTCGCCGATCACGCGGCTTGGAGGTGACGATCGCCTCGACCCGACCCTGCGAGATGACCGAGTGCATCTCCTTGCCCAGGCCGGTGTCGGACAGGAGCTCGATCAGGTCGATCAGCCGGCAGCGGGCCCCCGCGAGCCGGTACTCGCCCTCGCCGGCGCGGTCGAGCCGCCGCACGATCGAGACCTCGGGGACGCCCAGCCCGAGCGTCTCATCGCTGTCGTCGAGCACCAGTTCGACCTCGGCGTTCTTCCCCGCCTGGCGGCCGGGAGCCCCGCCGAAGATCACATCCTGCATCGACTGGCCGCGCACCGCGACCGGGGACTGCTCTCCGAGCGCCCACAGGACCGCGTCGGTGACGTTCGATTTACCCGATCCGTTGGGCCCCACGATCACGCTCACGCCGGGCCCGAACTCGAGCCGGGTGCGATCGGGAAACGACTTGAACCCTTTGAGCGTGATCGATTTCAGATACATGGCGGCCAATCACTCATCGAGGGCCTCCAGGGCGGCCTGGGCGGCCTCCTGCTCGGCGTCCTTCTTGCTCCTCCCGGTTCCGCGCCCGACCTCGACGCCGGCGATCCGGGCGCTGATCGAGAACAGCCGATCGTGGGGCGGCCCCTGCTCGTCGACGACGTCGTAGGTGACGAGCGCCCCGCGGCGGGCGAGCAATTCCTGGAGCGCGGACTTGAAGTCGACCGGGTGCTCGAGCGCCTCCTCGATCTCGGGCGCGAAGGCGTCGACCACGGCGGCGGCCGTACGGTCGTAACCGAAGGCGAGATAGCAGGCGCCGATCACGGCCTCGATCACCGAGGCGAGCACCCGCTCGGTGCCGGTCAGCGCCAGCGCGCTCGCCGCGGCGCCCGGGGGTGCGGCGGCCCGCAGCCGCTCGGGGACGCCGAGGCGTTCCGCGACCGCCCGGCAGCTGCGACCTGAGACCGCCTGGGCGCGGATCTTGGTCAGCCTGCCCGCGCCGAACCGCTCGGCCTCGAGCCGCGGATAGAGGTGGGTTGTGACCGCGAGCGCGAGCACGCTGTCACCGAGAAAGGCCAGCCGCTCGTAGGACTCCGAGCGCCGCGTGGTCCAGGACGCGTGCGTGAACACGGGCGCGGCGAGCTCGGCCGGCAGCTGGTCCAGTAGCTGCGCCAAAGAGGCCCCCGGTCCGTCGCAGCCGTCGAAGGGCTGCTCGTGGTTCGCGTTCACTCAGGTTCAGGGCCTTGGCTCGCAGTCGCCGACGGGATTCCGTTCGCGAGCACGAAGTCAACGGCCTGGCCGACGGTCAAGATCCTGGCCGCCTCGTCGTCTGAGATCTTCACCCCGTAGCTGTCCTCGAGTTCCTGGACGAGCGTGTATAGGTCGAGCGAATCGGCCTCGAGGTCCTCCCGAAAGCGGGTCGATTCATGGATCCGCTCGGGCTCCACCTCGAGCTCGTCGGCCAGATGGGACCGGATCAGCGCGAAGATCTGCTCGCGAGTCATCGGCCCGAGACCGTAGACGTCGGTTCGGACGGGCTGGACTCGGCTGGGCCAGAGTCCGAGGATCTGGGCTCGGACTCGCCCCGCGGCGGGCGCAGAGCGCCGGCGTTCTGGAGCGCGACGCGGGTGCGCCCGATCACGTCCTCCTGCACGCCGCGTGCCGCGACCTCGATCGCGCGGGCAAAGCCGCGGTGGGTGAAGCGACCATGAGCGACCACCCCAAGCTGGCGCAGGCCGAGCATGTAGGCGCCACCGGGACGCTCGGGGTCGATCTCCTCGCGGAGTTTGCGCACCCCGGGCGCGAGCAGCCAGCCGCCGAGCTTGGAGCGCGGGGAGGACATCGCGACATCCCGGATCGCGCGCATCGTCCGGCCCGAGACGCCCTCGATCAGCTTCAGCGTGATGTTGCCGGTGAAACCGTCCATGACCACGACGTCGGCCACGTTCTCGGTCACCTGGGTGCCTTCGATGTTGCCGACGAAGTTCAGACCAGTCCCCCCGGACCCCGCCAGCTGCGCGTGCACGGACACCAGCTCCGGCGTGCCCTTGCCCGGCTCCTCGCCGTTGGACAGCAGCGCGACGCGCGGAGAGTCGAGTCCCATCACGGCGTGGGCGAACGCGGAGCCCATGTGGGCGAACTGGACGAGATGCTCGGGGCGACAGCTGACGTTGGCGCCCACGTCGAGCAGCAGTACCGGCGACGCGCCCGGCATCGGCACCGGGAGGGCCAAAGCCGGGCGGTAGATGCCGCGGTCGCGGCGCATGTTGAACAGTCCGGCGGCGAGCGCCGAGCCGGTCGAGCCGCCGCACACGAGTGCCTGCGCCCGGCCCTCGGCGACTGCGCGGGCGGCCTGGACGATCGACGCCTGTGGCGTCGAACGGACGGCATAGGCGGGGTCGACGGCCTTGGCGATCGACACGGGCGCATCGACCACCTCGACGCCGGCGGGGACCGGACCGATCTCTCGAGCGGGCCCGAACAGGAGCACGCCGATGCCCTGCGAGGCGGCACTCGATGCGCCCGCAGCAACCTCTCGGGGGCCTAGATCAGCCCCGCCCGCGTCCACCGCGACGACGATCATCTGCGCGGTGTCAGGCGGACTGATCGCCCTCGTCGGCGGCGATCACCTCGCGACCCTTGTAGCTGCCGCAGACCGGGCAGACACGGTGGGGCAAGCGGGGGCTGTGGCACGTTGGGCACGCGTTGTAATTCGGCGCGGCCACCTTGTGCTGCGCGCGGCGCTGCGAGGTCCTCGCGTGCGATTGCTTCTGCTTAGGGACGGCCATGAGACCGGGGAGGCTAGCAGGGCTCCCGGGCGGCACCTCGGCGGGTCAGTCGAACCGCACCTCGGACAGCTTGGCCCAGCGGGGATCGGCCTCGCGCTCGTGGCGATGGTCGGGTCCGGCCAGGTTCAGGTCGGCCCCGCACACCGGGCACAGCCCGGCGCAGTCGGGCCGGCACAGCAGCTTCGTGGGCAGCGCGAGGGCCAGCGCGTCGCGGGACCAGGCCCGTAGATCGACCGAACCGTGGTCAACGTAGGGCGAGCTGAGCTCCCCGGTCTCGCCTGCCTGCCATATCTCGCGCGCATCGACCGAGAACTCGGGCGTGGCGAGCTCGAGACACCGCATGCAGGGGCCGTTCAGCGTCGCCTCGAAGCGCAGCCGCAGCGCGTACCCCTCCCCGGTCGTGCGCGAGACGTCAAGCCGCACGGGAATCAGCGGGGGCGTGACGCGGTACCGCTCGCCGCCGAGCATGAACGGCTCGATCGCCACGTGCAGGTCGAGCCGGCGTCCCTCACCCGGGGTGAGCCGCAGTCCAGTCAGGTCGAATGTGTCAGTTCGAAGCGCCATACCCCGAGCTTAGGACCTATCCCACTTAGTCATCTCAAAGCCGAAGCCGGGATCATGTGCCGGGTGTCGAAATGGTTCCGCTCCTACGGGTTCGCCGACATCCTCGATGAATTCCTGATCGGCGCCTACCCGACCGACGCCGAGGACATCCGCACGCTCAGCTCGATGGGCGTCCGCCGGATCCTCAATCTGGTGGAGGACGACGAATACCGGCCGGGCGAGCGCGTGGCGTTGGAGCAGGCCCTCCGCGAGGCGGGGATCGAGGAGTACCGGCTCGCGATGGTCGATTACGCCGCGATACCGCCAGACGCGCTCGAGGTCGCCGTCGGGACCGTGTGTTCGTGGCTGGACGAGGGCGCCCGGACATACCTCCACTGCCGCGCCGGCTGGCAGCGGTCGGCGGCGGTGGCGGCGGGAGTCGTCGCGGTCCGCGAGGGGCTCGATATCGACCGAGCCCTCGCGGTCGTGCGGATGCGCAAGCCCTCGGCCGACCCGCTGCCGCACCAGCGCGAGGACTTGCGCCGGTGGTGGGAGGAGCGGGCCGCGACAGCGTGAGCGTCGACCAACGGAGGGAAGCGCGGTGGCGACGGCGAGCGCGCTTGGCGTTGGGTCTGGAGACGGCCGGCGAGGAATAGCGGTCGAAAGCGGCGCTCACCGTTCGGGAGGCCGTGGGATTGTCATGAAGTGACAAATAAGCTGGCCGCTGGGTCCGGTTCCGGCGCTGGATGACGGCCCGGCCGTCATCCCTGTCTCCGAAGTCGCGCGGACCGTCCGAACCTTGCCAAATTCCCGCCACCCCCCGGCGGAAACTTGCCGATGTTCGGCGCTGGACGCCGCTGAGTACTCGGCCGATGGTTCGAGGGATCACTAAGGACGGGTGTCCTATTCGGCGGCGCGCAGCAAGGGCGGGCTCAGGAGCGTCTCCTGGCGGTCATCGACCCCCTCGTTCGGGGCCGCGTGGACGCGGCGTGGGCTGATCGTGACGTGCTCGAGCTGCGGCAGCTCGCTCCCGTCGGCGACGGCGCCGTGGTCAGCGAATCGCCGCGCCGCCGGGATCACCCGCGCCTCGTAGGAGCCGACCGCCTCGTTGTAGGCGCGGACGGTGCTGTTCAACCGCGTGCCGAGCGTGGCCAGGAGGCCTGAGAGCTTGGCCAGCCGCGAGTGGAGCTCACGGCCGAGCTCGGAGATCGCCTGGGCGGACTCGGCCACGCGTTCCTGCTGCCAGCCGTAGCCCACGGCCCGCAACATCGCGAGCAGGGTTGTGGGGGTGGCGATCAGCACGCGCCGCGCCATCGCGTCCTCGATCAGCGACGGATCGCTCTCGAGCGCGGCGCCGTAGAGGTGCTCCCCGGGCAGGAACATGACGACGAAGTCCGGCGCGGAGTCGAGCCCGGCCCAGTACGCCTTGTCGGCCAGCGACTTGACGTGCTTGCGCAGCAACCGCGCATGGTCGCGGAGGTGCTGTTCGCGCTCGGCTTCGTCGCGCGCCTGGTAGGCATCGAGCACGCCCTGGAGGGGCGCTTTGGCGTCGACCACGACGTGCTTGCCTCCGGGCATGCGCACGATCAGGTCGGGTCGCAGCGCACCCTCGGCGCCCGCCACCGGCGTCTGCTCGGCGAAATCGCAATGCCTGACCATTCCGGCCAGCTCGACCACGTTGCGCAGCTGCATCTGACCCCATTGACCGCGGGCGTTCGGCTTGCGCAGCGCGGTGACGAGCGCGCCGGTCTCGGTCCGGAGCTTCTCGCCCGTCTCGGCCAGCGTGCGCAGCTGCGCCTCCAGCCTTCCGCGCGACTCGCGGCGCTCCTGATCGAGCCGCACGAGCTGGGCGTCGACCCGGCCGAGCTGGTCCTTGAGCGGCGCCACGAGCTGCTCGACCGCCTGCTGGCGCTTGTCCAGATCACCCCGGGCCTCGGCCTGGACGGTCTGCAATTCCGCCCGCGCCAGCTGCGTCAGCTGGGCCATGCTGGCCTGGAGAGCGTCGGCGCTCAGCGACTTGAACGACGTCGTGAGCTGTCCCTGGGCGTCCCGGACGGCGGCGAGCCGCTCCTCGGCGAGCGATTTCTCGTGCTCGAGTTCCGCGCGCACCCTGACCAGGTCCCGGTCGAGCTCGACCGCGCGCGCTGCCTCGGCGGACAGCGAGCGGATCCGCGCGCGCAACAAGATCGACGCTCCCCCCGCCCCGGCAAACAGCCCGATTAGCAGCCACAGTTCGTTCATTGGACTCCCGAGGATGGCGCGGGGCTCGGACGGAAGGGATGCGAGAATCGCGCCGTGCCGACAGACGTGGTCCGTCGCCGCGTGGTCGTCCACGGCCGCGTCCAGGGCGTTTTCTTCCGCGACAGCACGCGCCAGCGGGCGCGGGCCCACGGCGTCGCCGGATGGGTCCGCAATCGAACCGACGGCACCGTGGAGGCCGTGATCGAAGGCGAGCCGGAGGCGGTGCAACGTTTATTGCACTTCTTGGAAACCGGACCACCCCACGCGCACGTCGATCGCGTCGACGTCAGCCACGAGGCACCCGAGGGGCTGACCGGGTTCGCGATCCGCTAGGGGTCTCGTCCGGCGGGCGCTAGCCGCGGTCAGGCGGCGCGGCTGCGCGGTGCTGCCACGAACGCGTGGCTGATCTCGTCCATGCGATACCGCTTCCACCGTGGAACGATCTCCGGCGGCTCGACCTTGCGGTACGTGACCTCGCCCAGCGCCTCACCGAGCCTCCGCCGGAGCAGTCGCTCGGCGAGCTCGAGGCGCTCAGGTCTGGGAGCGCAGAGCCACAGCTCGTCGCCGCTGATGTCGAGCTCCGCGAGATACGGATCCGGTCCACGGTCTTCTGGGCACAGCTCGTCACGCGTGCCGGGGTCGGAGGTGGACCGTCCGACGTGGGGCGGGTCCCACCGCCAGTGCCAGCGATGCGACGCGTCGACCGGCGGCGAGGTCGCAGCCAGCTCCGGGTCGCCCTCGAGCGCGGCGAGCGCTCGGGCTACGTCGGGGAGCGCGTAGGCCACGAGCGCGTTCTCCACCACCTGGCCATCGACCGTGCATTCCCGGTGCTCGGGCCAGCCCCACGCCGCGCGTGCCAGCACGCCGCCGTGGACGCGCCAGAACTCGCCGCGCGGGGCGTCGAGCGAGGACAACAGCGCTTCGAACTCGGCCGTGACCTCGGGAACGACGATCGCGACCGTACCGAGCAGAATCCAGCGCTCCGGCAGGAGCGGCACGGAGCGAGCGACCAGCAAGGCGCCAGGACGCGGTTCGGTCGGCGGTCCGCGCCGCACGTGGAGCCGGGCGCCGCGACCGGTCACCGGACACGCCGCGCGCAACGAGGACGCGCTGCCCGATTCGATCCGCCACACCCGCAGCTCGGAGCGCGAGAGCAGCTCGATCGAGCGCACCGCGGAATCGTTCAAGGACCGCGACAGGGGCGTATCGCCGCTCGGCAGGGGACAGTCGAACAGGAACCACAGGTGGGCGTCGAGCAGTTCCGCCGGGTGTGGCCCGAGCAATCCGAAGGCGTCGAGCCCGCCCTCGTAGAAGTCCCCGAAGCGGGCCAAACACCAATCGCGCTCGGCCGCCCAGGTCTCCTCGCCGAGCCGTTCGACGATCGCCTCGAGCTCGGGAGCGAGCCGTTCTGCCTCGACCTCGTGCGCCAGGCAGCAACGCTTGTGCTTCGCGCCGCTTCCACACGGACAAGGCTCGTTGCGCCCGACGGTCACCGGCCGCGAACCTAGCGCCCGCGGCGGATGGATCCGCCGCGGTGAGTCAGCTCGCGAGCGCCTGCTCGAACGCCGCTCTGGCGGCCCCGCCGCGGACGGCGAACACGACCCGCTCGAGCTGACTTCCGGCGGCCAGATGGCGGCGCACTTCCGCGACCTCGATCTCGGCGGCCCGGTCGAGCGGGAAGCCGCCCACCCCGGTGCCAAACGCGACCAGCGCCAGCGAGCGCGCGCCGAGCTCGTCGGCCTTTCGCAGCGTGTTCGCGGTGGCGCGGCGGATGACGTCCTCTGAGGTCGGTCCGCCCAACTCCATCGTGGCGGCGTGGATCACCCACCGGCACGGCATCGCCCCGCCGGACGTCTCGACCGCTTCACCGAGCTCGATCGGCGCCCGCTGCTCGCTTTCGCGTTGCACCACCGGGCCGCCGGCGCGCGCGATCGCGGCCGCGACACCGCCACCGTGCATCAGCCGCGTGTTTGCCGCGTTGGCGATCGCGTCGATTTGCAGCTGGGTGATGTCGCCGTCGAGGACTTCGATCACAGCCGGCTAGGAGACCTCGGCGGGCTCTTCCTCCTTGCCCGCCAGACGCTCGCGACCGCGCCGCACGGCGGCGATGAACTTGCTCAGGTTCACCTCGAGCGTGTTCAGGATCTCATCCGCGTAGTCCTCGGCACCGAGCCGAATCTCCCGCTCGCGCGACCGGGCATCCTCGATGATGTCCTCGGCGGCGCGCTCCGCCTGCTTCGTGATCTCCTCTTCGGAGATCAGGCGCTCCTGGCGCTCGCGCGCCTCCTTGACGATCCGCTCCGCCTCGCGCTTGGCCTCCGCGAGCATCTCCTGGCGCTCCTTGACGATCCACCGCGCCTGCTTGATCTCCTCAGGGATGGTGGCCCGCATCTGGTCCAAGATGTCGTAGATCTCTTCCTTGTCGACGCGGACCTGATCGGTCAGCGGAACCGGCTTGGCGTTGTGGACGAGATCGTCCAGCTTGTCGATCAGTACTAGGACGTCCATCGCAAATCCTCTTTTTCGTCAGCGGCCGAGCCGTTCCTTCAAGGCCTTGGCGACCTCGCCGGGCACGAGCTCATCGATATCTCCGCCGAAAGTGGCAAGCTCTTTTACACCACTTGAACGCAAGAAACTGTACTTGGCCGACGCCATCAGGTAAACGGACTCGATATCGGGTGCCTGCTTGCGGTTGAGCTGGTTCATCTCCAGCTCGTACTCGAAATCCGAAATCGCGCGTAGTCCCTTGACGATCGCCATCGCCTGGCGGACACGCGCGAACTCGACCAGCAGCGTGCTGAACGGCTCGACCGTGACGTTTCCCAGCTTGCTCGTGGCGTTCTCCACGAACCGCACCCGTTCCTCGGCGGTGAACAGCGTCTGACCCTTGCGCCAGGGGATGTTCACCACTCCCACGATCACCGCCCCGAACAGCTCGGAGGCGCGACTGATGACGTCGAGATGGCCGCAGGTGATCGGGTCAAACGTGCCCGGACAGATAGCGATTCGGTTATCGGGAGCCATAGATTCGGATCAAGGTGTCGCCGTAGCGTCGCTCGTCGCGCAGGGGCAGCGGTCCGAGCTCAAGCGGCGATCGGCGGTCGCTCTCGGCCAAGATGCGGGCGTCCGGTGCCAGCACCGGCGCCAGCGCCGTCGAGAACTCGCCGCCCATTGCTTTCGCGTGGCGATATGGGGGATCGAGGAAGATCAGATCGTATTGACGAGCGCTCTGGCGTGCGTCGCGGAGGAACAGCAGGGCCGGTTGGTGGCGGACCTCGGCCTCGAGCCCGAGGGCGTCGAGGTTGTGCCGGATGGCCACGATCGCCGCCCGCGAGGAGTCGACGAGGGCGGCCTGGCCGGCGCCGCGCGACAGCGCCTCGATGGCGAGCGCGCCGGAGCCGGCGAACAGGTCGAGCACCCGCTCCCCCGCGAGCGGTCCGAGAATCGAGAACAGGGCCTCGCGGACCCGATCTGAGGTCGGCCGCGTATTGCGGCCGCGCGGCGCCACCAGCGCCCGGCCTCGGTGGCTGCCGGCGACGACCCGCACGCCTCACGCCCGGATCGGCGCCTGCGCCTCGGTCCCGAAGGCGCCGGTGAGCGCCTCCGCGAGCAGCGCGTGCTCGGGGAGCTCGAGGTCGGGGTCCTCGGCCGTGATCCGCTCGGCGTGGAGGCGGGCGCGCTCGAGCAGCTCCGCGTCGCGCGGCAGCTCGGCGATCCGGAACTGCGCCACGCCGTGCTGCCGGGTCCCCACGAGCTCGCCCTCCCCCCGGAGCTCGAGGTCGATCGCCGCGAGCTCGAAGCCGTCGGTGTGGGCGGCCAACGCGCGCAGGCGCGAGGAGTCCTTGGGCCCAAACAGCAGGCACAGCGAGGGATGACGCCCGCGGCCGATCCGCCCGCGCAGCTGGTGCAGCTGCGAGATCCCGTAACGGTCGGCGTCCTCGACGAGCATCACGGTGGCGTTCGGCACGTCGATCCCGACCTCGATCACCGACGTGGCCACGAGCACGTCCGCCGACCCCGAGGCAAACGCCGCCATCGCTTCGTGCTTGGCCGCCGACCGGAGCTGGCCGTGCAGCAGTACGACCTCGAAGTCGCGCAGCTCGCCGGTCCGCAGACGCTCGAGCTCGGCCGTGGCGGCGCGGGCCTGGAGCAGCTCCGACTCCTCGACCAGCGGGCAGACGACGAACGCCTGGCGTCCGGCGCGGAGCTCCTCCCGGATCCGGTCGTAGGCCCGGCCCCGCTCGCGCTCGGTCGAGCACACGTAGGTCTGGATCGGCTGGCGCCCGCGCGGAAGCTCCCGCAGGACCGTGAAGTCGAGATCGCCGTAGTGGCTGAGGGCGAGCGTGCGCGGGATCGGGGTGGCGGTCATGTGCAGCACGTGCGGCTCGTGGTCGGTCACGCCCTTGGCGTCGAGCGCGGCGCGCTGACGGACGCCGAAGCGGTGCTGCTCATCGACCACGGCGACGCCGAGCCGCGCGAACTGGACCGTGTCCTCGATCAACGCGTGGGTGCCGACGACGAGCGACAGCTCGCCGGTCGCGAGCTTGGCCAGCAGATCGGCGCGCCGGCGTCCCGGTGTCGACCCGGTCAGGAGCCCGGCCCGCACCGCCTGGCCCGGCATCAGCGACTGGATCGTCTGGAAGTGCTGCTCGGCCAGCGTCTCGGTCGGCGCCATCAGCGCGCCCTGGTAGTCGTGCTCGACGGCCCGCAGGAGCGCGTACAGCGCCACCACGGTCTTCCCCGATCCCACCTCGCCCATCAGCAGCCGTTGCATCGGCCGTGGCGTAGCGAGATCGCCGTCGATCGCGTCCAGCGCCCGTCGCTGATCGCCGGTCAGCGCGAACGGCAGCATCGTCGTGAGCCAGCGGTCGGTCAGTTCGCGTTCGCCGTCGAGCACGGGAGCGGCGCTCGTGATCCGCCGCAGCCGGCGCCGCCGCAACAGCGCCAGCTGCACGAGCAGCAGCTCGTCGAAGGCGAGCCGGCGGACGGCGGACGCCTGGTCGGCTTCGCACCCGGGGAAGTGCGCCGCGCCCAGCGCGCCGGCGCGGTCGGGGAGCCGCTCGCGACGGCGAAGCCCCGCGGGCAGCGGTTCGAGCGCGTCCCGCAGCCGGTCGGCATGGGCTCGCACGAGGGCCAGGATCTGGGTCGAAGAGAGACCGTCGGTGGCCGGATAGTGCGCCACCGCGTCGCCCCCCGTCGTGGCCTCGGTCGTGCTGGCGTGGGCCTGGACGGCAAACCGGTTGCGCGGCTGACAGCGACCGTGCAACACCAGGCGCGTCCCGGCCGGATAGCGCTGCACGAGCCACGGTTGGTTGAAGAACGTCGCCTTGAGCGTCCCGCTGTCGTCGGCCACCGTCGCCTCGACCAGCGGCCGCATCCCGCGCCGGTGGACCGGACGCGAGGCGATGCTACGTACCTGCACGACGACGGTCGCGCTCTCGCCCGGCGCGAGCTCGGCCACCGACCGGGCCTCGCGCCGATCACGGGGCAGGTGCTCGAGCAGGTCTCCGACCGTGCGCAGGCCGAGCGTCTCGGCGGCGTGTGCCGCCTTGGTGCCCTCGACGACGAGTGGGCGGTCGAGCCGCGACGGACGGGGGTAATGGACCGGCGCGCGCTCGAGCTCGTCTTCCGCCAGCGCGCGCGACTCACCGAATGCGGTCGCGCTCATGTACGACTGATGATGACCGCCAGGACGGTCGGGGTCGTGGACCCTCAGGCGATCACTCCGCCGACAGCAGCCACCAGTAGCTCGGCTGGCCGCCCTCGGAGAGCTCGAACTCGACGTCGCCGTGCGCCAGCGCCTGGACGGTCTCGTCCTCGAGCGGCGCGTCGGCCCCCCGCAGGCAGGTGATCAGTTCCGCGTTCTGGGCCAGCTGCTCGAGCACCCCGCGGAGCGTTTCCCGGGGCTTTCCCCAGGCCACGATCCGCTCCTCGACGAATCCGATCGCGTCGCCTTCCCGGAACCGGCCCTGGGCGTCGTCGCGGGCCGCCGGGGCGACGGCGCCGGTGCGCACGCGCTCGAGCGTCCGGGCCATCGCGGCCGCGTTCTCGGCCGCGGAGCGGTCGGGGTCGAGGGTGACCGCGGCGGCCAGCCCCGCCTGCTGCGAGCGCGACGGCACCACCGCCACCGCCTTCTCGGACAGCTCCGCCGCGCGCTCGGCGGCCATCAGCACGTTCGGGCTGTTGGGGAGCACGACGACCTGCTCGGCCGGGATCGCGTGGATCGCCGCCAGCAGATCGTAAGTCGAAGGGTTGATCGTCGGGCCGCCGTCGAGCACCCGGACCCCGAGGCTCTCGAACAGGGAGACCATGCCGTTCCCGCTGACCACCGCCAGCGCACCACAGACCGCATCCGCCGGCACCTCCGTGAGGCGGTCATCGCGGCGCTGGACCTGCTCGTGCATGTCGGCCACGTCGAGGTGGGAGACCGTCCCGGCGCTCTTGAACAGCGCCGTCGCCGCCTTCGGGTCGTCGGTGTGGACGTGGATCTTGAGCGTCGTCTGGTCGCCGACGACCAGCACCGAATCTCCGAGCTGCTCGAGTTCGGAGAGATACGTCCGTGGCTCGAGGTCGGTTCCCGTGACGGCGAAGTTCGTGCAGTAGCGGAAGGTGCTCGAGGAATGGTGGGGATGGGTGACCCGGGCCGCCACTTGGTGCTCGAGGGCGGGCGCCTGCGTGCCCCGCAGGGCACCCACGATCCCGGCGAAGGCGACCGTGAACGCGTAGCCGCCGGCGTCGACGACCCCGGCCTCGCGCAGCACGGGGAGCAGATCGGGCCCGCGCCTGACCGAGTCCTCGCCGGTCTGGAGCGCCCGTTCGATCACCTCGGCGATGACCGCGTTTTGCTCCTCGTCGGTCGCGCCGGGGCCCAGACGAGCGTTCTTCGTGTGGGCCAGGTCGGAGGCGAGACGGACCGCCATCTCGCGGACCACGGTGAGGATCGTGCCCTCGGCCGGATCGCGAACCGAGCCGTAGGCCTGGTCGGCGGCACGGGCCATGGCGGCGCTGATGAGGACGGGATCGACGAGCTCACCCGGGCGGCTGGCCAGCTCCTCGGCGGCGCCTCGGATCAGCTGAGAGAGGATCACCCCCGAGTTGCCGCGGGCGCCGAGCAGCGCCGCGCGCGCCACCGACGCGACGATCTCGTCGCGTCCGATGTCGTCGATCGTCCGGTTCTGCGAGGCGCTGGCGAGCCGGTCGAGTTCCTGGACCACCGCCCGCAGGGTCAAAACCATGTTGTCGCCCGTGTCGCCGTCGGCGACCGGGAACACGTTGAGATCGTTGACCTCCTGGCGCCGGGCTTCGAGCTCGGCGAGCGCCGCCTCGACCACGAGGCGAAACCGGACGATGCTCGGATCGGTCACCGGCCGCCGGTCAGTCAGAGGCCCCTCGCGTGACCACGCTTAGCGTGCTTTGGCGACCTTGCCGGCTTTCAGGCATCGCGTGCACACGTACACACGGCGAGGCGTCCCGTTGTCGTCAATCCTGACGCGCTGGAGGTTGGGCTCGAAGCGGCGCTTGGTGGCCACCATCGAGTGGCTACGGCTGTTTCCGAACGCCGGACCTTTCCTGCATACGTGGCATACCTTGGGCATGGCGGGCGAGTATAGCCCGCGCTCACGTCGCCACTCCGGCTCAGCGGACGGTTATTTTGCTTTGAAGGGTGGTCGGCCGGGGGGCGATGGGAATCTGTCGGGCTAGATCTGACTCAGCCCCCAACAGGCCCTCAGCCCCAACCGGCCCCTCAGAACTCAGACCGCGAACCCCGCCGGCCCCCGCCTCGCCGCCAGCTCGTCCTTGACCGCGAGCACGGCCAGGACGGCCTCCGCCGCCGAGCGGCCGGTATCGCGCTTGGCGCCGCCGGTCACGCGGTCCAGCGCCTGGTCCATCGTGTCGACGGTGAGGACGCCGAACCCGCACGGGACGCCGGTCTCGAGCTGGACCTGCTGGATTCCACGGGCCGCCTCGCCGCAGACGTAGTCGTAGTGGTCGGTCTCGCCGCGGATCACCGCGCCGAGACAGACGACGGCGTCGAAGCGCCCCGACTCGACGGCGTACTTGGCCACCAGCGGCAGCTCGAAGGCGCCCGGCACGGCGAACCTGTCGACGTCGCCGACCCCCGCCTCGGAGAGCGCGGCGCGGGCGCCCTCCTCGAGCTTCGCGGCCAGATCCTCGTAGAAGCAGGCGACGCACAGCGCGACGCGCGCGGGCGCGCTCACGGAGCCGACCGCCGCCCATCGCCGTCGCGCGACTCCTCGTGAACCAACCGGTCGTGCTCGCGCTCGTCGTGGATCATCTCCTCGTCGAGCGGCAGCCCCTGGTGGTGGAGCGTGTGGCCGAGCCGCTCGCGCTTGGCGCGCAGGTAGGCCGCGTTGTGGGGGTTGGGTACGTGCTGAATCGGGATCTGGTCGGCGACCGACAGCCCGTAGCCGGCCAGCCCGGAGATCTTCTTGGGGTTGTTGGTGAGGATCCGGATGCTGGTCAGCCCGAGGTCGACCAGGATCTGCGCGCCGATCCCGTAGTCGCGCAGGTCGGCCGGGAGCCCGAGACGGAGATTGGCGTCGACGGTGTCCAGGCCCTCCTCCTGCAGCTTGTAGGCGCGCAGTTTGTTGAGCAGGCCGATGCCGCGGCCCTCCTGGCTCAGGTAGAGCAGGACGCCCCGGCCCTCTTGGTCGATCATCGACAGGGCCGACTCGAGCTGCTCGCCGCAGTCGCAGCGCAACGAGTGGAACACGTCGCCGGTCAGGCACTCGGAGTGGACCCGCACGAGGACGTCGTCGGCGCCGTCGACGTCTCCCTTGACCAGCGCGACGTGGTGCTTCCCGTCGACGCGAGAGCGGTAGCCGACCGCGACGAAGTCGCCGAACCCGGTCGGGAGCTTGGTCGAGACGACCCTCTCGATGAGCTTTTCGTGCCGGCGCCGGTAGGCGACGAGGTCGGCGACGGTCACCATCTTCAGCCCGTGATGGGCACAGTAGGGCGCGAGGTCGGGGACGCGAGCCATCGTGCCGTCGTCGTTCATGATCTCGCAGATCACGCCGGCGGGGATCAGGCCGGCCAGCCGCGCGAGGTCGACGGCGGCCTCGGTCTGGCCGACGCGCTCGAGCACGCCGCCCTCCTTGGCCTTCAACGGGAAAACGTGACCCGGCTGGACCAGTTCGCGCGGGCTGGTGTTGGGGTCGATGGCCACCTGGATCGTGCGTGCTCGGTCGGCGGCCGAGATCCCCGTGCTGACGCCGATGCGGGCTTCGATCGAGACCGTAAACGCGGTCTCGAAGGCCGACTCGTTCTTGGCCGCCATCAGGTCGAGGCCGAGCTCGTCGCACCGCTCGGGGGTCAGCGCTAGACAGATCAGGCCTCCCCCCTCCTTGCGCATGAAGTTGATCGCCTCGGGCGTGATGAACTGGGCGGCCATCGTCAGGTCGCCCTCGTTCTCGCGGTTCTCGTCGTCGACGACGACGACCATCTTGCCCTGACGGAGGTCCTCGATCGCCTCTTCGATCGTCGCGAAGGGAGCCTTCACCGGCGTCATCGCCGCTCCTGCATCAGTCGCTCGACGTACTTGGCCAACACATCGACCTCCAGGTTCACTCGGGTTCCCGACCGCGCCCTGCCCAGATTCGTCCGCTGCAGGGTCTCCGGTATCAGAGACACGGTAAATGATCCCTCATCCAGCCCGGCCACGGTCAAGGACACGCCGTCGACGGCGATCGAGCCTTTCTCCACCGCATAGCGGAGCAGTCCGTCGGGCGCGCGGATCGAGATCCGGCGCGCAAAGCCGTCGTCGACGACCTCCGAAACCACGCCCACGCCGTCCACGTGGCCCTGCACGACGTGGCCGCCGAGGCGGTCGGTGGCGCGCAGCGGCAGCTCGAGGTTCACCTCGGAACCCGGCTCGACGTCCCCCAGCGAGGAGCGGTCGAGCGTCTCGTTCATCACGTCGGCGACGAACGACCCACCGTCGACGCCCGTGGCGGTCAGGCACACCCCGTTGACCGCGACCGAGTCACCCTCGGCCAACTCGTCGGCCAATCCGCTCGCGACCGACAGCCGCGCGCCGTCCTGCGAGCGGTCAACCCGCGATACACGACCCAGACCCAGGACCAAGCCCGTGAACATTCGGGATCACCAATCCTTCATCCGCGCCGACACCAGCAGGTCCTCGCCGACGCGCTCGCACTCGAGCGTCTGGGCGTGCACGGCGTCGGCGATGACGTCGACGCCCTCGCCCTCCAGCGGGTCGCGCGCGGTCCGGCCACCAAGCACGATCGGGGCCAGGAACAGCCTGATCTCGTCGATCTCGCCGGCGTCGAGAAACGCGCCGGCCAGCCGCGGGCCTCCCTCGAGCAGGAGCGAGCTGATGCCTCGCGCGCCCAGCTGGTCGAGCGCGGAGCGGACGCGGGCGGGCTCGTTCTCGCCCGTGGCCACGATCACCTCGGCGCCGTGGGTCTCGAGGGCGTCGGTGGCGGCGCGAGGGGCGGCGCGGGAGACGACCACGGTCAGCGGGACCTTGCCCGCGTCGCGAACCAGTTTGGACCCGAGCGGCAGTCGCGCCTCGGAGTCGAACACGACCCGGCGCGGCTGGCGGACGGCACCCTTGACGCGGGCGGTGAGCTGCGGGTCATCGGCCAGCGCGGTGCCGATCCCCACCACCACGGCATCGCACTCGGCGCGCCAGTGATGGGCGCGGTAGCGGCTCTCCTCGGAGGAGATCCACTTCGAGTCGCCACCGCGGGTGGCGACCTTGCCGTCGAGCGTCATCGCCGACTTGAACAGCACCCAGGGACGGCCGATACGGGCGTGCTTGCGGAACGGCTGGTTGAGCATCCGGGCCCGGGTGGCGAGGTCGCCATCGGCGACCAGCACCTCGATCCCCTCGTCGCGGAGGATGCCCAGGCCCCGCCCGGCCGCATGCTCGGACGGGTCATCGGAGGCGACCACGACGCGGCGGATGCCGGCCCGGCGGATCGCGTCGGTGCACGCGGGCGTCTTGCCTCGGTGGCAGCACGGCTCGAGCGAGACGTACATGGTCGCGTCGCCCAGATCGGTGACGCCGGCGGCGCGGATCGCCTCGACCTCGGCGTGCGCGCCGCCGAACTCGCGGTGAAAGCCTTCCCCCACCACCGAGTCGTCGCGCCCGATCACGGCACCGACGAGCGGGTTGGGGCTCACCCTGCCGCGACCTTGCTCGGCCAGCTCGATTGCGCGGGCGAGGTGTCGTCGGTCGGTCTCCGTTCTCAGGGCCATGTCTCGGAGGATATGCCGCGCGCGCGAACTACCCGACAGCCTCTACGAGCACTTGCCGCCAGTCAAGTGGTAGACGCTCATTTCCGGCCCCGGGAGCCGGTATTGCGGCGGGTAATAGTCGATCGACCAGTCGAAACTGAACGGCACCGGGTGCGTGCCCTTGCTGAACGGACTGATGTGGTACACGAGCTGCGCGCGCCGGGCGAGCTCCTCGTAGTAAGCGATCGCCTCCGGCGCGGCCCCGGGGGCGGCGAACGCGCGGCCGGCCTGGAGCGACCCCTCGACCAGCCAGCAGAAGCCGTTCTTCACGTATTGATCGAGCAGCGCCGGGCGCAACACCCGTTCGTACTCGTCGACGACCACATAGCGGTGCTGACCGGGCGGCAACAGCTGCCCGTTGGCCGCGTAGCTGGTCAACCAGGTCGGCCAGATCGACCACCGCGAGCCGTCGGGCGTCCATGGCAGCGACTTGCCGACGTCGGCGGCCCAGTTGTTCGGCACGACCGGCTCGATCACCACCTTGGCGCCGGCCGGCACGTGGTTGACCATCCAGGCGCGGGCAAGGTTGCGCGTGTCGGGCCGGGAAAGGACGACGTCGTTGTGGATGACCGCGACCGCGCTCTGGGCCAGCAGCGCCACCGTCACCACGGCACCCGCGATCAGCGCGGGCACCCGTCGCGCGCGCACCAGCCACCGCACGAGCTCGACCGCGCCGTAGGCTCCGAGGATCACCACGATCGGGAAGATCGGCATCAGCCAGCGGCCGAAGAAGCGCTGCTGGTCGCCCATGAAGATGATGAAGGCGATCGGCGCCGGCAGCAGCACCATCGCCATCGCGAACCGCCTTCGGACGAGCAGCAGCACCGCGCCGCCGATCGCGGCCAGCGACGGCCCCCAGCCCAGCCCCCAGGTGAACGTCCAGATGTAGTAGGCGGTGCCGCTGCCGGCGGTGGTGCCGAGCTTCACCGGGTCCTCGCCCGCGGCTAGCGATGCCTGCTGCGTGACCCCGGCGTGGAAGGCGCTGAAATCGAGCACCGAGTACGGATTGGCGACCACGAACGCGACCAGTGCGAACAGCAGCGCGAGCAGCAGGCGCCGCGCCGAGGCCCACGGCGAGGCTCCCGAGGCGTCGGTGACGAAGGCGGCGAACAGGCACAGAATCGTGATCCCACCGGTGTACTTGGTCGCCGCCGCGAGGCCGATCCCGAGCCCCGCGATCACGTAGTCGCGCCGGCGGCCCTGGCGCATGACCCCGGCGACGCCGTAGAGCGACATCGCCACCGGGGCCAGTGCGGGCACGTCGTTGAGCGCCAGGTGGCTGTAGAAGACGGGCAGGAAGGCGAGCCCGAACATCGCCGCGGCCAGCAGCCCGACGTTGCGATTGAAGAACTTGCTCCCGGCCAGATAGGTGAACCAGACGGAGATCGTGCCGAGAACGGCCGCGACCAGCCGGGCCAACACGTACACCTCGGTCGGGTTGGTGGTGAACGCGTGCGCGACGGCGTCGGCGCTCCCGAACCAGAGCTCGAAGACGATCCACAGCAGGTAGGAATACGCGGGTGGGTTGAGGAAGTAATGGGGGTTCAGATCGTGCGAGAAGAAATCGACCGCCCGCGGAACGAAATGCGTCGCCTCATCGATGTTGTAGCTGTAGGGCAGGCCTTGCTTGATCCCCCAGATGCGCAAGAGGAAGGTCGCCACGAGCAGCGCACCCAGCGCGGGCAGATGCCAATCCAGATGGCGGGTTCGCCGTGCGGCGCGCTCGCGACGACGCTGAAAGCGCGTCCGCGGGGCCGTTTCGGTGGTGGGAAGGTCGGCCAGCCCTGGCCGTGTGAGCGTGCCCGCGTCCATGTGTCCGCGTCAGACTACTGGCGACGGGTGACCCTTCGGAAGTTGCCAGCGACGTCCGGGGGCGGCGAGCGCTCGGAGCCCCTATGAATCGCTACCGTGTGGCCAACGGGTACGCGGTGCATTCCCGGTCCATGAAGCTGATCATCCAGATTCCCTGTTTCAACGAGGAGAAACAACTTCCGTTGACGCTCAGCCACCTGCCGCGGGAGGTGGAAGGGATCGACGTGGTCGAATGGCTGGTGATCGACGACGGCTCGACCGACCGGACGGTCGAGGTGGCGCGTGAGCACGGCGTCGATCACATCGTCCGCCTGACCAACCACAAGGGGCTGGCGGCGGCCTTCCAGGCCGGCCTCGACGCCGGGCTGAAGCTCGGCGCGGACGTGATCGTCAATACCGACGCGGACAACCAGTACGAGGGCCAGGACATCCCCAAGCTGGTCGCTCCTGTGCTGCGCGGCGAGGCCGACATGGTGGTCGGCGACCGTCAGATCAGCACGATCGAGCACTTCTCTCCAGGGAAGAAGCTGCTGCAACGAGTCGGTTCCTGGGTAGTCCGGCATGCGTCCTCGACCGAACTGCCGGACACCACCTCGGGGTTCCGCGCCTACAACCGCGAGGCGGCGCTGTCGATGCAGGCGGTGTCGAAATTCACCTACACGCTGGAGACGATCATCCAGGCCGGGAAGCTGTTGGTCGCCCTCGACCACGTTCCGGTGCGCACCAACGCCAAGACCCGGGAGTCGCGGTTGTTCCCGTCGACGGCCGCCTACGTGCGCCGCAACGCCCTCTCGATCTTCCGCATCTACTCGCAGTACCAGCCGCTGAAGGTGTTCTGGAGCGGCGCGGTCGTGATGGGGCTGGCCGCGCTGGCCCTGTTCATCCGCTTCCTGATCTACTTCGCCGAGAGCCCCCACGACGCCGCCCGAGGCCACATCCAGTCGCTGATCGCCGGCGCGGTGCTGTTCAACGCCGCGATGCTGCTGGGAGCGCTCGGGGTGATCGGCGATCTGCTCGACGCGCAGCGCACGCTGTCCCAACGGACCTTCGAACGCGTCCGGCGGATCGAGCTCCAGCTCGGGGTCGAGCCCTCGCACTACGAGCCCGGCCGGTTGCCGTCCGCGACTCATCCCGACTCCGAGCGGCCCGACCGCGAGGCGCTCGAGGTATGACCCAGACCGAAGCCGCCGCCGTCCCCACCGGAAATACCTTCGACAAATACGGCTCGACCAACCCGGTGGTCCGCCGTCTGATGGCCGGCTTCGAGCGAACCCTCGACGACCTGTTCACTCGCGCCGCGCCGGCCTCGGTGCTCGACGTCGGCTGCGGCGAAGGCGTGCTCACGTCCAGATGGGCGCAGGCGCTGGGCGATCGACCGGTGGTCGGGATCGATCTCGAGGATCCGAAGCTCCGCGCGGAATGGGAGACCCGCCAGCGACCAAACCTCGAGTTCAGGGCCACCGACGGCGACCGGCTGCCGTTCGAGGACCGGCAGTTCGAGCTCGTGGCGGCGATCGAGGCGCTCGAGCACATTCCCGACCCGGAACGGACGCTCGGCGAGATGTCTCGCGTGGCGGCCCGGGACCTGCTCGTATCGGTCCCCCGCGAGCCGCTGTGGCGAGCGCTCAACGTCGCCCGGGGCACGTATCTGACCGCGGGCGGCAACACCCCCGGTCACGTCAACCACTGGAGCCGGCGCGGGTTCGTCGAGCTCCTGAGCCGCCACGGCCAGGTGGTCGAGGCGCGCTCGCCGTTCCCCTGGACGATGCTGCTGGTCAGGGTCCACCGCGATGACTGACCCGGTGTCGCCGCCGCCCGAGCCGCGGCCGCCAGCGACGCCCAAACCACCCAACGACTCCCCTTCGTTCGCCTCCGGCGCGCGCGTGCTGTCGATCGGAATCGCCTCGACCGGGGTATTCACGTTCGCCTACCTGGCCACCTCGAGCCACGTCCTCGATCCCGCGTCCTACAGCCGCATCTCACTCTGTTGGGCGGTCATGTTCGTGGTCCTGTCGGTGATCTACCGGCCGATCGAACAGCTGCTGTCGCGGATGATCGCCGACCGGCGGGCGCGTGGCATGCACGGCCATCCGCTGCGTATCCCGGCGCTGATCCAGGCCGGCTTCGCGCTGCTGTTCCTCGCCGTCGCGCTGGCGCTGCGCCCGCAGATCGAACAGGGGATGTTCGACGGCTCGGCCGCGCTCTACTGGATCCTCGTGATCGGCGTGCTGGCCTACGCGGCGAGTTACTTCGCGCGCGGCTGGCTGGCCGGCCACCAGCGGTTCGCCCTCTACGGCGGGCTCGTCTTCCTGGAGTCGACGAGCCGGTTTCTGTTTGCGCTGGCGGCCGCGGTGGGGATCGCGTCCGGCCAGGGGTTCGTCGGCCTCGGGATGGCCGTGGCCCCGTTCGCGTCGCTGTGCGTGATCCCGTTCGCCTTCTCGCGGATCCGAGTGCGCGCCCCGGCCGAGGTGCCGGCGGCCGATGCGGCGCGCGAGGGCCCGGCCCACGCCGCCGTCGAGGAGGAGGTAATGGACCTGTCGCTCAAGCACGGGGCGGGGTTTGCCGTCTCGGTGGTGGCGATCATGCTCTCCGAGCAGGCGCTGCTGAACGCCGGCGTCCTGATCGTCGCCGCCAAGACCTCCTCGGCGGCGCTGCTGACCGCCGGCCTGACCGGCTTCGTGTTCGACGTGATGCTGATCGTCCGCGCGCCGCTGCAGCTCTTCCAGGCCATCCAGACGTCGATCCTGCCGCACCTCGCGGGCCTCGAGGTACGGGCTAGCGCTGCGGAGTTCCATCGCGCGATCCGGACCACGATCCTCGCCATCGCCGCCTTCGCCGGCGCCGTCGCGCTCGGGCTGCTGGCCATTGGGCCGTCCGTGATGACCGCGCTGCTGGGCGATAAGGGTTTTCACTACAACCGCTTCGGGCTCGCGCTGGTCGGCATCGGGATGGGGCTGCATCTGAGCGCGGGCACGTTCAACCAGGCCGCGCTGGCCCGCGGCCGGGCGCGCGTGGCCGCACTCGCCTGGCTGTGCTCGGCGGCACTGTTCGTCGCCTTCGTCGCCGCGCCCACGATCAGCTCCGAGGTGACCCGCGTCGAGGTCGGCTACTTCGGCGCGGCGCTCATCCTCTGCACGCTGTTGGCGGGCGTCTACAGGCTGGGATCGAGCAAGGGTCCTGCGTCCCCCAGAGCCGCCGGCAAGCCGGACGCGGCACCGCCTCAGCGGGCGCCCGTCGCCTCGACCAGCGCCTGATACGCCGCCCCGGGGTCGTCGGAGCCGAAGATGGCCGACCCGGCCACGAACAGGTTCGCCCCCGCCCGTGCGCTCGGCCCGGCGGTCTGTGCGTGAATCCCGCCGTCGACCTCGAGCGCGACCTGGGCCGGCAGCGCGCGCCGCAGCCGCTCCAGCTTGTTCAGCGACGCCGGGATGAACTGCTGACCCCCCCAGCCGGGATTTACCGACATGCAGAGCGCCAGATCGAGCGTCTCGGCGGACACCTCATCGACGCTCGAGGCGGGCGTGGCGGGGCAGATGGCCAGCCCGGCGCTGCATCCCGACTCGCGGGCGTGAGCGAGGGCGAAGTGGACGTGCGGCGTCGCCTCGAAGTGAACCGTGATGTTGTCGGCGCCCGCCTTGGCGAACTCGGCGACCATTTTTTCCGGGCGCTCGATCATCAGGTGGACGTCGATCACGCCACCAGCCCCCTGGACCCGTTCGGCGACCGCGCTGACCGCGAGCGCGCCGAACGTGATCGGGGGCACGAAGTGGCCGTCCATCACGTCGACGTGGATCACCCGCGCCCCCGCCGCCAGCACCTCTTCCACCTGCGCGCCGAGGCGGGCGAAGTCAGCCGACAAGATCGAAGGCGCGACCCGCGCCTCACGCATCAGTTCCGGTAGCAAGTCGCTATACCGCTCTCAGCATGCTGCCCTGGCAGTGGTTACAGGCCACCATCGCCGTGGTCGACATGCGGACGATCGTCGAGTGCTCGCCGCAGTTCGGACACACCGAGACCAGCTCATAGCGCTGCAGACAGTACACGCAGCGGTAGCGCCCCGGCACCGCCGTCGGCCGCAACCACGGCTCGCCACAACTGGGGCACTCGGGACCGAGCTTGACCTGGGCTTCGCTCACGATCTACACCAAGGTTAGCCCGCGCAAGGTTACATCCTGGCAACGCCCGTACCAGCTGGGCGGCTTAGGTCCGCCGCAGGCGGGCGATGAAGAAGCCGTCGGTGCCGTCCACGTCGGGCGTTAGCTGGCGGTAAGCGCCCGCCGGGGAGAACTCTTGATGAGTGGAGAGGAGCCACTCCACGACCTCCTCGGACTCGGCGCGGGAGATCGTGCAGACCGAGTACACGAGCGTTCCCCCAACCGCCGTGGCGGCGGCTCCGGCGGCCAGGATCCGCCGCTGGAGCGCGGCCAGCTCGGCGATCGCCTCCGGGCTCGCGCGCCACCGGATATCGGGACGGGATTGCAGCGTCCCCAGTCCGCTGCATGGTGGATCGACCAGAACCCGTTCGAACGGACCGTCGGCACGGGCGAGCGCGGCGTCCCCCGCCTGCACCCGGACGGAGGTGGCGTGCATCCGCCGGCAGGTCCGCTCGAGGGCCGCCGCCCGACCGGGGTGGCGCTCGACGGCGATCACCGCGCCGTCGTTTCCCATCAGCGCCGCGAGATGGGTGCTCTTGGCGCCCGGCGCCGCGCACAGGTCGAGCACGCGCTCACCGGGCGCCGGATCGAGCGCCCGCGCCACCAGCATCGAACCGCGCGACTGCGGCATGATCGCCCCGTCCGCGAACAGCGGCGAGCCGTGGGCGTCGAACGGAGCCTCGAGCACGATGCCCTCGGGGACGTCGGTGGCCTGCCGCGCGGCGACCGGAAGCCGGGCGAGTACGTCTTGCACCGAGCTCGACAGCGTGTTGGCCCGGAGCGCGGACTCGGCCGGCCGGTTGATCGACCGCAGCAGCGCTTGCGCGCGACCCCGGCCGAGGTCGGCGAACCACATCGCGGCGAGCCACTCCGGGACCGAGTAGGCGATCGCGGCGCCGGCGGGCGTGGAGCCGTCGAGCGCGTCAACCATCGCCCGTCCCTCGCGCGTGGCGCGCCGCAAGACCGCGTTGGCGAAACGCGCGGCGCCCGGGCCCGATCCCTTGGCCAGCTCGACGGATTCGTGGACCGCGGCGTGCTCGGCCACCCCGTCGAGGAACAAGAGCTGAAACAGTCCGAGCCGCAGCGCGGCGAGCACTGGCGGATCGACCGACGCGATCGGCCGGCTCGACAGGCGCTCGATCACGTAGTCGAGCGTCGCGGAACGCTGGACCGCCCCGTAGGCGAGCGCGGTCGCCAGCGCGCGGTCGCGGGGGTCCAGCCCGGCCGCGCAGGCGTGCAGCGCGCGATCGGCGTAGGCGCCTTGCTCGGACACGCGGCGCACGACGGTGAACGCGCACGCTCGCGCCGGCGAGACGCTCATCCTCGGTACCCGCGGAGGAAGTCCTCCGCCGGCATTGCGCGGCCTCCCGGCGGCTGGACGGTGACGAGCTCGAGCGCGCCCGGCGAGCAGCCGAGCACCGGCCGGTCGCCCTCGAACGCCACTGTGCCCGCGGGCGGCGACGGTTCGTCGCCGAGCACGCGAGCCTCCCACACCCCGAGCCACGTCCCGTCGGCGAGCGCCAGACGCGCGCCGATGTGCGGGTTGAGCGCGCGCACCACGCGTTCGAGCTCAGCCGCGGGACGCCGGGGATCGAGCCCGCGGTCCTCGGCGGTGATCTTCTCGGCGTAGGTGGCCAGCGCGTCGTCTTGCTCGATCCACGGCCCGGGTCTATCGAGCGCCCCGACGAGTAACTCGCCGCCGAGCCGCTCGAGCCGGCTCGCCAACGTGCCGTAGGTATCCGCGGGGTGGATCGGCTCCGCGGCCTGGAGGCAGACGGGACCGCTGTCGAGTCCCGCGGTGACGCGCATGATCGAGACGCCCGTCCGCTCGTCCCCCGCCATGATCGCCCGCTCGACCGGCGCCGCCCCCCGCCACCGCGGCAGCAGCGAGGGGTGGACGTTGAGCATCGGGTAGGCCGACAGCAGCGGTTCCTTGATCAGCGCCCCGAACGCGCACACGCACACCGCCTCGGGGTCCGCCTGAGCGATCCGCGCCACCGCCTCGGGCTCGTTGACCGATGTTGGCTGGCTGAGCTCGAGCCCGAGCTCGCGCGCGGCGAGCGCCACCGGCGGCGGCGAGAGCCGGCGACCCCGTCCACTCGGCCGGTCGGGGCGGGTGACGACGAGCGCCGGCCGGTGTGGGGAGTCCGCGAGCCGCCGCAGCACCTCGACGGCGAACTCCGAGGTTCCCAGATAAACGGTCCTCAAGCAGCCTGCTGGCCCTCGCGCAGCGCGCGCATGGCCTGCTTGCGCTGCTCGCGCGAGGTGCGGTCGAGGATCAGCACGCCGTCGAGATGGTCGATCTCGTGCTGGATCACGCGGGCCTCGAGTCCCGACGCCTCGATCGTGATCTCCTCGCCCCACTCGTTCAGGGCGCGAACGCGCACGTGCACGGGCCGCTCGACCTCGACCAGAACCGCGGGGAGGCTGAGGCAGCCCTCCTCGGCGGTCTCCTGCACTTTTCCGGACCACTCGACCTCCGGGTTGATCAGCGCGTTGACCGGGGCCTGCTGTTGGACGCGGTAGACGAGCAGGCGATGCAGGACGCCGACCTGGGTGGCGGCCAGGCCGACCCCGAGGGCGTCGTTCATCAACTCGCCCATCCGCGCGACCTCGGCTCGCAGCGCGTCATCGATCTGGTCCACGGGCCGGGCGCGGGTGCGGAGCACCGGGTCGCCGAACTTGCGTACGTGGGCGAGCGCCGCCTTGCGCCGCGCGGCGACTTCGGGATCGAGCTCCTCCTCGGCGGACTCGGAGTCCTCCTCCGCCTCCTCGAGGGCCGCCTCCAACGTCTCGTCGGGCTCGACCTCGAACGTCTCCTCGCGCTCGCGGCCGGCGAAACCATCGGGCCGCGGTTCGGTCGATTCTGTTGCCGGTTCGGACACAACTTCAGTCTATGACCTCGTAACCGGCCACGATTTCGTCCAGCCGCCGGCGCGCCCACCGCTCCCACCGCAGCCGTCCCTGCGGGTCCAGACGGCCGTCGGCGGCGGCGAAGTCGAGCACCGCCGCGGTGATCGCGGTCCCGGACTCCTCGACGTTGGCGTATCCGCGCAACGGCGTGCCGAGATGGCCCAGGTCGACGCTCGCCAGGTGGCGATTAGCGGTCGCGAAGGCGAGGTTGAGGTGGGTCTCGACGCCGTAGCCCGGCGGCAGCGGACCGGTCGGGAAGGTGGCGTCGAACACGCGCTGTCCGCTCAGCGGGACGGATCCGGCGCGCCGCCCGCAATCCGGGAACAGGGCATCGACCAGCGGCCAGTAGAGCCGCGGGATGAGCGCCCGCCGGCGGTCCGAGCTGAAGCTCCCGACCACCATGTCGGCGCCCGTCTGCACCGCGGCGGCGCGCAGGGCGGCCGGGATGTTGGTGCTCCAGTCGACCAGGTCGGCGTCGACGAAGCAGATGTACCCCTCGCGGCAGCGGTCGAGCGCCGCCGCCATCGCCCGACCTTTGCCTTGCGGTCCCGCGATGACGTCGACACCGAACCGGCGGGCGACCGCCACCGAGTCGTCGTCGGAGGCGCTGTCGACGAACCACACGCGGTCGCCGTCCTGAGCGGCCTCCAGCGCCTGCTCGACCACCGCGCCCAGCGTGCGAGCCTCGTTGCGGCCGACCACGGCGAACGTGAACGGCTGATATGAAGCCGACTGCAATGAACGCCCGCGCCCGCCCACGGTCCACAGCCTACGCCGACGTCGGCCGCCCGCTGATCTACGTCGCCGGCCTCGACCCCGCCGCGTACGTCAACGGGCACGTCAGCTACGTCGAGGCTCACGCGCGAGCGGCGCTCGCCATGGGGTTCGCGCCCCAGCTGTTCTGCCTGGGAACGTCCGCCGGCGTACAGGAGACGGAGATCGGGACGATTCACCGCGTGACCACCCCCGTGCGCCACTACCTACTGTCCCCGACCTACCGGCGGCCGCTCGCCCGGGCGGTGGCCGAGTACCTGGTCGGCTGCGAGCACCGGCCGCCCTATGCAGTCCACGGTTTCGGCCCCTGGGCGGGCGCGGCGACCGCCGCCAGCCGGGCGCTGGCCGCTCGCGGAATCCCCACCGTCTCGGTGGCGAGCGCGTACACGACCGTGTCGCACGAATGGCGGGGCCACCTGGCGGGTCTCACCAACCGCTACTCGACTCGCCAGATCTGGCGCTATCGGGCCTGGTATCCGTGGGTCCGGAGCGGGGCGTCTCGGTTCGAGCGACAGGCCTACGAGCGGTCGAATCTCGTGCTAGTCAACTATGCGTCCGTCGAGCGCTTGCTACGCGAGACCGTCGATCCCCGGCTGGAGATCCGCCGCCTGCCGTACGCCACGCCGGCCGCGTTCGCCGAGGCGACCGGAGCGCGCGACTCGGTGGCGGCGATCCCGGGTCCGATCCAGGCGCTCGCGCCCGCCGACGCACCGCTCATCTTGACCGTGTCGCGGCACGTCGCGCGCAAGGGACTGGATCTGCTGCTGCGCGCGCTGGCGCTGCTGGCCGGTGCGGGGGTCGCGTTTCGCGCCTGCCTGGTGGGCGGCGGGCGGCTGCTGGGCGACCACCGCCGGCTGAGCGCCGAGCTCGGGCTGTCGCCTCGGGTCGCGCTCCCCGGCCACGTGAGCGAGCTCGCACCGTACCTGGCGCGCGCGGGGATCTTCGTGCTGCCCTCGCTCGAGGAGGGCAGCGGCTCGATGGCGCTACTCGAAGCCCTCCAGTCCGGGACCGCGATCGTCGCCTCGGACGTGGACGGCATCGGCGAGGACCTGGTCGATGGCCGGGACGCGCTGCTGGTGGAGCCGGGCAACGCGCGCGCGCTCGCCGACGCCCTGGCCCGGCTGCTCGCCGACGAGCGACTGCGCGCCGACCTGGCCGCGGCCGCGCGAGCGCTCTACCTCGAACGGTTTTCCGCCGAACGGTTCACCAACGCGCTGCGGGAGACTTACGCCGAGGTCGGGGTCGTGCCGTGAGGCGGCCGCGCCGCCGCGCGCACGGCCCCTGCGACATAGGCGATGTCCTCCTCGGTCAGCCGAGGACCGGACGGCAGGTAGAGACCGGTACGGCCGAGCGCCTCGGCAACCGGGTAGCGCTGACCGGCGAACCGCCGGTAGTAGATCGGTTGCAGGTGCAGGGGGACGAAGAACGTGCGCGTCTCGACTCCGCCGGCCGCCAACCGCCGTCGCAGCTCATCGCGCGAGATCGCGAACGCCTCCCCGATCCGGATGCCGTACATCCAGGTCACGCCTCCGGGCTCGCGGGGCGCCAGCTCGACGCCGTCGATCCCGGCCAGCGCGTCGTCGTAGCGCTCCGCGATCCGTTGGCGTAGCGCCACGAGCTGATCGAACCGCTCGAGCTGGGCGACGCCGACGGCCGCCTGGAGGTTGGTCATCCGATAGTTGAAGCCGAGCCGGCGATGCCAGAAGTGACGCTCGCGAGAGAAGGCGTGATCGCGGAGCTCGCGGGCCAGCGAGGCGATCCGCTCGTCGTTGGTGGTCACGATCCCTCCCTCGCCCGTGGTGAGGATCTTGTTGCCGTACAACGAGAAGGCCGCCACATCGCCGACGGTGCCGACCGGCCGCCCGCGATACCGCGCGCCGTGGGCCTCGGCCGCATCTTCGATCACCGCCAGCCGGTTGCGAGCAGCAAACTCCCGGATCGCGTCCATCTCCGCCGGCTGGCCGTAGGTGTGCACGGCGATGATCGCGCGAGTGCGCGGCGTCAGCTTATCGGCCAGCCGGGCCGGATCGAGGTTCCAGGTCCGGGGGTCGGCGTCGACGAGCACCGGCTCGGCACCCACGTAGCAGGCGGCGTTCGCGGTCGCGATCATCGTGAAGGTGGGCAGCAGCACCTCGTCTCCCGCGCCGACGCCGGCCGCGGCCAGGGCGAGATGGAGGGCCGCCGTGCCGCTCGAGCAGGCAATTCCGAACCGGCAGCCGAGCGCGGCGGCGAACTCGCGCTCGAAGCGGCCCACGAACGCGCCCGCCGAGGAGATCCAGCTGTCGGCGACGCATTGGCTGACGTAGCGCAGCTCGTTGCCGTCGAGCAGCGTGTCGGCGACCCGAATCACACGCCCCCCGGGAGGCTGTTCGAGCGCCGGTTCGGCGTCGGGCACGAGGGCGCGAATCGGCTCGAACTCTTCGTCGCTCAGCACCACGGCCTCGGCACCGCGCGGCGGCGATCGCCGCGCGCTGCCACGCCGTCGCGGCCGGACCCGCAACGGGGCCGCGATCCAGTCCGAGAGCGTCAGCGTATTGTCCAACAGACCCTCGTAGGAGGCCAACGGAGCGGGCGCGAAGTGCTCACCGAGAATCGTCTCGAGGCCGTCGCGGAGATCGTCGTCGAGCAGCTCGAGGTAACCGGCGCGGAAGCCAGGCTCGGGCTCGACCGTCCGCCGCTGGGCCCGGGCACGCAACTCGCCGTACGTCTCGAGGGCAGACCGCCGCTCCGCCTCGGAGTGCACCCCATCGACCTCGAGCAGCGTCGAGATGTCGGACGACGACGTCGTGGAGAGGCAACGGAGCTCCTGCATCTCGAGCTCGAGGCCAACCGCCTGACGGGGCAGGACCACTGCCCCCGCCCCGCCGTCCACATAGCGGGACCCCGGGTCCCAGTCGGCGTTCGCGAGGAGCAGCTTGACGAGATCGATCCCAGCCACCGAGGGCGGGATCCCGGAGGCGGCAAGGTTCAGCGCGATTCCCCGGCACTCATGACAGCGGCTGCAGGCCGACTCGTCGGGCTCGGCGGCCCAGCACGAGTATTGGAGGTCGCGCAGTTGGGGATAACGGTCGGTCAGGAGGCGCTGGACCTGGAACTGCTGCAGAGAGTTGGTCAGCGACGCGATCGCGATGCCCGCGGGCGCGAACAGCGCCGCCAGGGCGCGGTGGGTGGCCGCCGAATAGGCGAAGTGCTGCATCTGGATCACCATTCCGGCGCGCCGGGTGCTCAGCTGGACCTCGACTTCGGAGCCCATCGTCACCAGCCTGGCGCCACGGGTCGCGGCCACGGCGATCGCACAGGCGAGGTACACGATCGTGTCGGTGAGCTCATGAACGCCGACCCGGTAGCGATCCGAGAACCCGAGATCCCAGCTGGTGCGGAAATCCGACTCGACCTCGAGCAACTCGAACGACCCACGCCGTTGGATCTCCTCGAACACGGCCCGCCGTCGCTCCGTCTCGTGCTCCTTGGTCCACGGCGCTCGAGCCGTGACGGCGACGAGCGTCGGCGCCTCCCCGAGCTCCCGGAGCAGCGCCGCCTGGGTGATCGCGTCGCGCCCGCCGCTGAACAGGCTGACCACCCCGCCGTCACCGTCCGCCGCCGATGGCGGCGGCAGCCGGGGCCCACGCTGGACCAACTCGATCGTCCGCGCCCGGTCCAAGCTCCCGGCCTGGGCCTCGAGCGTCGCCACCGAGGCGTCGGTCAGCCGCAACCAGTACTCCGCCTCACCCGGAGGCAATGTGACCGGCAAAACGACCTGACAGGGGCGCAGGAGTGGCCAGTGGACGTGCGAGCAGAGCAAGGCCAGGCGCCACCACAACGCCTCGGGAACCGCCGCCAGATCGACCTCATCGGGAAAGCGCAGCGTGAAGTGCTCGCGCGTGTACAGCGCGCTGGCCGGGGTCACGTGCCACCGGAAGAGAACCTCGTGTGCCCCGACAGCGGGCTTCGCCAGTTCGACCACGCGCATTTCAGCGCTCCAGCAGCTCGCGCACGCGCCACCAGATCCGCAGCATCCACTGTAGCCGCCCCCGCAGCCTCCACCAGCCCCCTTGCTCGATCGCCTCGTGGCGGCTCACCAACCACCGGATCGCGGCGTCCTGCTCGGTCATCTGCTCCGCCTGCCGAGCCAGCTGCGCCGCCTGCTGATCGAGCTCCCGCGCCTGGTCATCCAGCTGGCGCGTCTGCTGATCCAATTGCTTTGCCTGCTGCTCGAGCCTCTCGCCCTCGACCCTGGCGGCGGTGGCGCGCCGCCCCGACTCGACGAGCACGTCGAGGTTTCCGTTCATCCATTCCATCAACGTCCAGTCCGTGCCCTTGGCGGCGAGCAGTTCCATCAACAGGCGAGCCGCAGCCAGGTCACAGCTTCCGGTGGAGTCACACAGTCCCGGGAGCAGCTCGGCGAGGTTGATGCCCAGCAGCACGCCATGGCGCTCGTAGAACTGCGCGTGCGCCATCAGCAGCTCGATGTTCGCCGAGCGGTCGGCGAAGCTCGCGCCGGGCGCGAGCTTGAGCGTCAGACGATGGAAAGCGCGAGCCTCCACCGACCTGCGAAAGCTGCCCGGACGCTCGAGCTCGACGCGGTAGGACCACTCGTTGTCTTCGTAGTAGGGCGCGGTCATCCGAGAGTCGAGCGGGAACTCGTCGAGCAGCGGACGGCGGATCAGTGCCGCGGTCCCTGGGAGCCAGCCCACCGGCCCGCTCGGAGGCAGCGCCGCGGAAGTTTCACCGGGCCCGACGAGGCTGAACTCGGCCACCTCACCCGCGAAGTGAAGCCAGCCTCCCGAGTGGTGGACCGTCCCGTCGGCCAGCTGCACCGTGGCGGTCACGGCCTGCGCCTCGGGGTGGGCGTCGAGTTCCGCCACCAGCACGTCGAGCGCGCCCGGCAGCAGCTCGGCATCGTCGTCGAGGAAGAGGACAAACTCGTCGCGCGCCAGGCCGCAGCCGAACTGACGGCCGCCCGCGATGCCGAGGTTCCGATCCAGCCGATGTAGCTGCACCCGTTCGCGAGCCGCGCATCCCTCGACGAGCCGGGCCGCCTCGATCGGTCCGGAGTTGTTGTCGATCAGGACTGTGTGCACGGCCGTCTCGTTGGCGTCCAGCGAATCGATCGCCGCCATCGCCAACTCGGGCCGATCACGCGTGAGGATCGCGGCGGTGACCCGCGTCGCTTCGGGCGCTCGCGTCTGCGGCGTCGTGTGCGTGACCGGCGCCGCCTGGGCCGGGGCCCGGATCGGGCGGACGGGATAGTCGGCCAGCGAGTAGCTCGCGATCGCCTCCACCTTGTGATAGCGGCAAGGGGCGAACTCGACCTGCTTCCCCAGCAGCGCGCCCGCGATCATCACGCGGGCGCGGTCGGTGCGGATCAGCTCGTGGCGTGCGATCGCCTCGAGCCAGCCGTCGAGGTGCTGAGCGGTGGCCGAGATGTCGTCGTTGCCGGCGCGACCGGACCGGTCGAGCAGCACCTCGCGATCGGTCCGGAAGGCATCGAGCACCCCGCTTCCCTCGCGGTCGTAGGGCGCGAAATCGAAGAAGAAGGAGCAGTCGTGGGCGAGCCTGGCATCGCACAGCGACACGATCCGCCGGTAGGACTCGCGCTCGCACGCGAACACCGTGGCTCGTGTTCGGGTCAACGCCTCGCGAACAGTGTCCTCGCCGGGGTCGAAGCTCGTGGGCAGCACGATCACGCGCTCGAAGCGGAGCTCGGCCACGGCCAGAGCTCGCGGCAGCAAGTCGTGATCGGGGCGGCAGAAACCTCCGCCGCCGCGGATCAGCAGCGTGTGGCCATCGGCCCGGCAGAGCCCCTCGAGGTTGATCACCGTGTAGATCCGGTCGGCGAGGAGCGCGTACGCCCCGGCCAGGATCAGCTGATCGCCGACGTTGCCGGGGGTGTCGAGCAGCGTGAGATCGGGCGGTTCCCCGATCTCGTCCAGGATCGCGCGCCGGCTCGCGCCGATCGCGTCGTCGATGATTGAGACCGGCAGCGCCCCTCCTTCACTGGGGATCGACGTCGACGCTAACGCTAACACCCCGCCGCGAGGCCGCGCGCGCCACCCCATCCACCGCGGCGCCCACGGAGCCGATCGCGGCCGCGCGGTCCGAGGCCTTGATCACCAGCTGGCTGCGCGCTCGCCCGCGGAGCGCGAACAACGGCGCGGGGCCGAGCACGGAGGCGCCGGGGGCGGCGATCCGACGGCTCAACTCCGCGCTCAGCTCGAGCGCGTCGGTCGCTTCCACCGCCGAGCAGACGATGCGGATCAGCGAGGCGAACGGCGGGTAGCGGAGCGCCTGGCGTCGCTGGAGCTCGCCGGCCAGGAACGTGTCGGTGTCGTGGCGGGCGGCCAGCTGGATCGAGCGTGCCTGGGGCGCCAGCGTCTGTACCAGGACCCGCCCCGACGCGTCCCCCCGGCCCGCCCGTCCGGCGAGCTGCGTGATCAGCGCGAAGGTCCGCTCCTCGGCCCGGAAGTCGGGGAACCGCAGCGTCTGATCGGCGTCGAGGACGACGCCCAGCGAGACGTCGGGAAAGTCGTGGCCCTTGGCCACCATCTGGGTTCCCACGAGCACCGCCGACGGCGCCGCTTGGAAACGCTCGAGGATCCGCGCTCGCTGGCGCGCGGTCGTGTCCGCGTCGAGCCGGAAGATCGGAAAGCCGTCGTCCCCGATCGCCTCCGAGAGCTCGTGCTCGAGCCGCTTGGTGCCGGCGCCGTGGCGAGCGATCGAGATCGACCCGCATGCGCCACAGCGACTGGGGACGGGCGCGCGGTGGCCGCAGTGGTGGCAGGCGACGTAGGCGCCGCGGGCGGCCGCGCCGTGGCGATGGAGCACGAGCGCGACCTCGCAGTTGGGGCACATCCAGACTTGCCCACACGCCCGGCAGGAGAGGAAATTCGACCATCCGCGGCGGTTGAGCAAGATGATCCCCTTGCGGCCGAGCCGTCGGAGATCGGCCAGCGCGTTCCGGGTCTCGGGGTGCAGTGGGTGATGGTGGCCCCGCATGTCGACCACGTGAACCGGCGGGAGCGGGCGGTGGTCGATCCGTTCGCGCAGCCGCAGGCGGGGCGTGGCCATGGCGCTCTCGGGCCGCGGCGTGGCGCTGCCGGCGACCAGCACCGCGCCATGCGCCTCGGCCCGGCGCTCGGCCACCAGGCGCGCGTCGTAGCGGGGATCCCCCTCGTGCTTGTAGGAAGCCTCGTGCTCCTCGTCGACGACGATCAGCCCGATGTCGGGCAGCGGCGCAAACACCGCCGAGCGGGGGCCCACGCACACGCGCGCTTCGCCCCGTGCCAGCCGCATCCATTCGTCGCGGCGCTCGCCTTTAGCCAGTCCGGAGTGCAACACGGCGACGACGTCCCCGAAGCGGGCCTCGAACCGCCCGAGCGCCTGTGGGGTCAGAGCGATCTCCGGCACCAGCACGATCGCGGTCCGCCCCGCGGCCAGCGTCTCCTGGACCGCCTGCAGGTAGACCTCGGTCTTGCCCGAGCCGGTGACCCCTTGAAGCAGGAAGCTGCCGCCCGCCGTCGGCGAGCGACGGGCCCGAATCGCCTCGATCAGCGGCCCGAGCGCCGCGCGCTGATCCGCGCTCAGCGACGGGGGGCTCGCGTCGGCGACGCCCACTTGGTGGCGGGCGGGAATCCGTCGCCGGGTGACGCGAGCGAGCGCGACCAGTCCCCGCCCCTCGAGTCGGCGCAGCAACGGGGTCCCCACCTCCGCGGCCGGCAGCTCGCCATGGCGCTCGAGCCGCTCGAGCGCCGCCCGCTGACGGTCGGTCAGCGTGACGCCCGGATCGCCTAGCGCGAGCGCCCCGGCCGGGGTCAGCTGCGCGATCAGCACCTGCTTGTCCTTGACCGCCCGCCCGTTCGCGGCGCCCGGCGGCAGCAGCAAACCGAGGGCGCGCGCCGGCGTCGAGCAGTACTCCCGGGCCATCCAGCCGGCCAGCTCGACGAGATCGGGTGGCAGGCCGGATGGGAGGATCGCCTCGGGCTCGGCGAGCCGCTCGGGCTCGAGTTCCGACCGCTCGGCGAGCTCGACGACGACCCCGAGCAGGTGGGTGGCGCCGAACGGCACGCGGAGCAGCGACCCGATACCAACCGATCCCTGGTCGGCGCGAAGTCGATAGTCGAACGGGCCGCGGACCGCGCGCGTGCGGGTGAGCGGTTCGACGCGCGCGATCACGGCGCCGGCCGGAGGAAAAACACACCTTCCATACCTCTGACGAGGGTAAAGTGCGGACACGATGTCCGTGGACTCGCGAGCTGGGGATGCGCTCGCACCTCGCAGCGACGCAGGGCCGCCGCCGCTGTCCGCCGCCGCGATCCTGACCATCTGCGATCGGCTGCTCGATGCGGTCGGCCGCCGGCACCACCTGTTCTCCTGGTTGCGGTCGCCCGACGCCTCGGCCGAGGAGTGGCTCCCCGTCGACGCCTACTACCCGAGCCGGCGGGTCGTGGTGATGTGCGCCGAACACGATCGCGAGCACCTGCCCCTCTACGAGGAGCTGATTCCGGGCCACGGCCTGCGCCTGCTCCAGCTGGCGCCGTCCGAGCTCGGCGACGACCCCGAGGCGGCGAGCTCGACCGTCGAGCGCAAGATCGCGGACCTCGCGCTCCCGCCGCGCCCGATCGGCGAGGCGGTGCCCGAGGCCACCGGGCCCTCGCCGGCCAGCGCGGTGGCGCAGGCGGTGGCGGCGCTGGTGCCGCCTCCCTCACCGCCGCTGCCCAAGCGCGCTCCCCGGGGACCCGACGACGCGGCCGCCGCCGAGCGCGCGGCCCGCTTCCTGTCCACCCACAAGGCCGAGCTGGAGGCGACGAGGGCCGCGGTGGCGGCTCGCCCGTTGACCGCCACCATCCTCGGTAAGCGCGCGCAGCCGCCGGCCCGCGGCGAGCACCCGGCGGTGCGGGCCGAGCACCCGACAGCGCGGGGCGAGCACCCGGCGATCCAGCGCCGACTCACCTTTCACACGCTGCTGCTGGGGCTCGCGCTGGTGGTGGTCCTGGGCCTCGAGATCTACTTCGTGATCGGGCGAGCCGCGCTCGAGCACGGACGGCTACTGCTCGCGCTTGGGCTGGCCTTCGAGGCGGGGTCTCGGTGCCTCGGCACGGTCGCCGGCGAGCGCACCGGCCAGCGCAGCTGGGCGTGGGCGTGCGCGGTGTTCGGCAGCCCGGCCGTGGTCTGGTTCGCGCTGTTCCGGGACTCGGGGCCCGTGCTGACCGCGCCGGCGCCGCTGGCCGGGCTGATGGGAATCCTGGCGCTGGTCCTGATGGGGCTGGCGTTGATCGTGGCGTAGCCTTCGCCCCCATGGACCCCGAACCCGGCGAGCAGATCTTCTTCCACGGTCACCCGTCGTGGCGCGCGATGCTCTACTTCTACATCAAGGGCATCGGAATCGCGGTGGCGGCCGGCGTGATCGCGGGCGTGGTGACCAGGATCGCCTCGCACAGCATCAACGTACCGATCGTGGTGGGGGCCGTGCTGGTCGTCTACGTGGTGGTGCTGATCCTCGGCTTCGTCCGCCGCATCTCGACCACCTACACGATCACCGACCAGCGGCTCACGATCGACCACGGCCTGCTCGCGCGCGACGTGCACGAGACGCGGCTGTCGCGAGTGCAGAACGTCAACTCGTCCCAGACCCTGCTGGAGCGGATGCTGTACATCGGCGACGTCGACTTCGACACCGCCGGCAGCGCCGAATACGACTTCACCTTCCGCGGCGTCGCCCACCCCCACGAGATCGTGCGGACCGTCGACCGCGCGCTCAAGGACCTCCAGGAGTCGACGCCGGGGATGCGGACACCGGGGGTCTAGTCTCGTGTCCCGATGTGACTCCTAGGCGGTTGTTGGGCTGGTTTTGGCTTTGAGGGGGGATGGGCCTGGTCTCCGGGACTGCCGTGTGGGCGCTCCGGGGTCCGGGCGGCCACGGATTATCACAAAGTTACAAATAATCCGGGCGATCGTGATGCCAATCGAGGGCGGATGCCCGCATCGTCGGTCCCGGCCAGCCAAATTGGGGGCGAAGCCCGCTGCCGACCGTCAACTTTGGCAAATTGCCGCCGGGGGGTGGAGGAAAATTGCCATAGTTCGGCATTGGCGCCCGCCCCAGGGACACCCGACGGGTTATCAACTTTCCACAAACCTGATCTCCCGTCCCACGCCCTCCAACAGCCTCTCGAGAGGCGGGAGCGGACGGGCGGGCTAGGCCCCGACGGCCGAGCCGAGCCCGGCGGCCGCGCGCAACGCGTCGGCCTTGTCGGTCCGCTCCCAGGTGAAGTCGTGATCCTCGCGACCGAAGTGGCCGTAGGCGGCCGTCTTCTGGAAGATCGGGCGGTGGAGGCGGAGGTACTGGCGGAAGGCGCCCGGCCGCAAATCGAAATGCTCCGAGATCAGCTCGAGAATCTGGGCGCGCCCGATCTTCTCGGTCCCGAACGTCTCGACCATCACCGACACCGGGTGGGCGACGCCGATCGCGTAGGCGACCTGCAGCTCGGCGCGGTCGGCCAGGCCGGCCGCGACGAGGTTCTTAGCCACATAGCGCGCCGCGTAGGCGGCCGAGCGATCGACCTTCGAGGGGTCCTTGCCGGAGAAGGCGCCGCCGCCGTGACGGGCCATGCCGCCGTAGGTGTCGACGATGATCTTGCGGCCGGTGAGGCCGCAGTCGCCCATCGGTCCGCCGATCACGAACCGTCCTGTGGGGTTGACGAGGAAGTTCTTGTGCAGCTGGCGCTCGTCGTAGAGCTCGCGCGGGAGCACCTTCGCGACGACGTGCTCCCACAGATCCTCCTTGAGCAGAGACTCGGCGCCGTCGCGGTGCTGCGTGGAGATCAGGAGCTTGACGATCTCCGCCGGCCGGCCGTCCACGTAGCGGACGGTCACCTGGGTCTTCCCGTCCGGGCGCAGGTAGGGAACGATCTCCGCCTTGCGCACGTCGGCGAGCCGCTTGGCGACCTTGTGCGCGAGCGAGATCGGGAGCGGCATCAGCTCCTCGGTCTCGTTGGAGGCGTAGCCGAACATCATCCCCTGATCACCGGCCCCGGCGAGGTCGAACGCGTCGTCGTCGCCCGGGTTGACGCGCGACTCGAGCGCGAGGTCGACCCCTTGGGCGATGTCCGGCGACTGCTTGTCGATCGCGTTGATGACCGCACAGGTGTGGTAGTCGAAGCCGTAGTCGGCGTTCGTGTAGCCGATCCGCTTGATCGTCTCGCGGGCGATCTCCTGGATGTCGACGTAGGTCGTGGTCGTGATCTCACCCGAGACGACAACCAGGCCGGTATTGACCAGCGTCTCGCAGGCCACGCGGCCCATCGGATCGTCGCGCATCACGGCGTCGAGAACGCCGTCGGAGATCTGGTCGGCGATCTTGTCCGGGTGGCCCTCGGTGACGGACTCGGAGGTAAACAGGTATTCGTTGTCGGCAAGCGGCGTCATGAGATCTGGTGCGGCAACTCCGGGGTCGGATCGGGGGGCGCCAAGAGTAGTGGACCTCTCGGCTATGCGCGGCGGGAGAGCGCCTGCGGCGGCCCGCGCCGCTCTCGCCGCTCGACGAAGTCGATGATCACCGGGACCCCCTCGAGCCGGTAGCGCTCGCGGAGGCGATTCTCGAGAAAGTAGGCGTAGTCGCGGGTGACCTTGGTGCGGGAGTTGACCTGGATCGAGAAGCGCGGTGGCCGCTCGCCCGTCTGGGTCATGTACAGCAGCTTCAGCCTTCCCGACCGGCCGCTCCCGGCCGGCGGCTGGCGGGCGGCAACGACATCGGACAGGAACCGGTTCAGCTGGGCGGTCTGGATCCGGCCGCGACCCCGGTCGGCCAGCGCGATCACCTCGACCAGCAGCCGCTCGAGGTTACGACCCGTCTTGGCGCTCGCGGTCAACACCCGCGGCCGCAGCCGGAGCTTGCGGTTGGCGAGCGCGCGCTCGTGGTCGAGATCGAGCCCATCGGCGAGATCCCACTTGTTCAGGACCAGCGCGGTCGCGCACCCGCTGCGCATCGCCAGCTCGGCCACCCGTAGGTCCTGAGAGGTGATCCCCTCGGTCGCGTCGCACACGACCAACGCCACGTCGGCGCGCTCGGCGGCCCGGCGGGAGCGCAGCGCCGTGTAGTACTCGAGCGACTCCCCCACCTTGGCCTGTCGGCGCAGACCGGCAGTGTCGATCAGGATCAGGTCCCGGCCCTCGAAGCGCAAGGGGAGGTCGATCGAATCACGGGTCGTGCCGGCCACCGGCGAGACGATCACGCGCTCGGCGCCCAGGAACCGGTTGACCAGCGACGACTTGCCGACGTTGGGCCGGCCGATCACGGCAAGGCGGACGGGATCCACTTCCGACTCCTCCGCCTCGGACTCGGGCGGCCCGAGCTCGACGATCCGGTCGAGCAGGTCGCCGGTGCCGAGGCCCTGGGCCGCGGAGACGGGAATCGGCTCGCCCAGCCCGAGACGGTGGAACTCTGCCGCCAGCGGGACGTCGGCCGGGGTGTCGACCTTGTTGGCCGCGACGAGCGCGGGCAGCGGGCTGCGGCGCAGGAGATCGGCGAGCTCGAGGTCGCCCGGCCTCAGGCCCGCGCGGGCGTCGACGACCAGCACGGCGACATCGGCGTCCTCGAGCGCCGCGCGCGACTGGGCCTGCACCTGGCGGGCGAGCTCGTCGCGGTCCTCGAGATCGACCCCACCGGTGTCGATCAGCGTCAACGACCGCCCGTTCCAGTCGGTCTGCAGCTCCTTGCGGTCGCGCGTCACCCCCGGGCGCTCGTGGACGACCGCCTCGCGTGACTGGCTGAGGCGGTTGACGAGGGAGGACTTGCCGACGTTCGGATATCCGACGATCGCGACTTTCATGGCGGGTTCAGGTTAGTGCGAGGCGCGCGCCAGGTCTGCCACGCGCTCGACCACGGCCTCGAGCGTCAGCGCGGTGGTGTCGAGCTCCACGGCGCCCGGAGCCGCCTGCAGCGGGGAGTGCTCCCGCGTGCGATCGCGCTCGTCACGGATCGTCTGCTCGGCGAGTACGGCTTGGGGGTCGGCGCCGAGCTCGGCGGCGCGGCGGCGGGCGCGCTCCTTGGGATCCGCGGTGAGGAACACCTTGAGGTCGGCGTCCGGCGCCACCACGGTCCCGATGTCGCGACCCTCCGCGACCCAATCGCCTCGACCGAGCAATCGCCGTTGCTCGGCTACCATCGCCGCGCGCACGGCGGACTGGGCCGCCGCCTCGGACGCGGCCTCCGAGATTTGCGGCGTGCGAATCGCCTCGGTCACGTCGCGGCCATCGAGCAGCACCCGATCGCCGAGCTCGATCCGCGTCGTCGGCGCCACCTCGGCGGGCTCGAGGCCGCGCTCCAGTGCGGCCAGCGCCACCGCGCGATACATCGCGCCCGAGTCCAGATAGGTGAAACCGAGCCGGCGCGCCACCGCCTTGGCCACGGTCGACTTGCCGGCCCCCGCGGGGCCGTCGATCGCGATCACCATCAGCCGATCAGCCTCGCAAGATCGTCGGCAAAGCCGGGGTAGGAGACTCCGGCCGCCTCCATCCCGACCACCTCCACTGCTTCCGCGGAGGCGAGACCGGCCACGGACCCGAGCAGCGCCAATCGGTGGTCCCCGCCGGCCTGGAGGCGTCCGCCGCGCAATCCGCCCGTCCCCGTGACCACGAACCCGTCGGGCAGCGCCTCAATCGAGGCCCCCAGCCCGCGCAGGCCCCCGACCACGGTGGCGATCCGGTCCGACTCCTTGACCCGCAGCTCGGCGGCTCCCCGGACCGCGGTCTCGCCCTCGGCGAAGCAGCCGAGCAGCGCCACGAGCGGTAGCTCGTCGATGGCCAGCGGGACCTCCCCCGCCTCCACCGTCGTGCCCTGGAGCGGCCCGGAGCGCACGTCCAGGTCCGCCACCGGCTCGGCGGCGTCGAACGCCCCCGCGGGCTCCAGCTCGCCGAGGACGGTCGCGCCCATCCGCTGGACGATCCGCAGAAAGCCCGTCCGGGTCCAGTTGACCCCGACGCCCTCGAGCAGCAGCCGCGAGCCCGGCACGAGCACGCCGGCGGCGATCAAGAACGCCGCCGAGGACGGGTCCGCCGGAATCTCGATCGACTCGAGCCCGAGCTCGTCGGCGGTGCCCACGGTCGTCCTGAAGCCGCCGTCCGGGCCCGGCGCGCGCTCGACCGGGACCCCGGCGCGCAGCAGCATCCGCTCGGTGTGGTCGCGGCTGGCCACCGGCTCGACCACGGTGGTGGCGTCGGTGGCCAGCCCAGCGAGCAGCACGCACGACTTGACCTGCGCGCTGGCCACCGGCAGCTCGTACTCGATCCCGGTCAGCGCCGAACCGTGGACCGTGAAGGGGGGAAAGCGGCCCTCCCGCGCCTCCACGGCGGCGCCCAGCCGCCGCAGCGGTTGGGCGATCCGGTCGACCGGCCGCCGACGGATCGAGTCATCGCCGTCGAGCGTGAAGCTGGAGCCTTCCTGGAAGGCCAGCCAGCCCGGGAGCAGGCGCATCAGCGTGCCGGCGTTACCGACGTCGATCGTCGCCTCCGCCGGCCGCGCGCCCCGCAGCCCGCAGCCGCGGATCACGACCTCGTCGGCTCGCGTCTCGATCGCCGCGCCGAGCGCGCGGACGGCGGCGAGCGTCGAGCGCGTGTCGGCCGCGTCCAGGTAGCCCTCGATGCGCACCTGCCCGGAGGCCATCGCGCCGATGATCGCGGCCCGGTGTGAGATCGACTTGTCGGACGGTGGCCGGAGCCGCCCCCGCAGCGGCCCGGCCGGCTCGAAGCGCTGGTTCAAGCCCGCGCCACCGGAAACCCGAGCCGCCCGACGAGCTCCTCGGCGCGCCGGGCGGGCTCGTCGCCGGCGATCCACAGCGCGATCACGCCCTCGGTCATATCGGCGGCCGGATACAGCGCCATGTCGGTGATGTTGACGCCGCCGCGGCCGAGCTCGAGCGCCAGCTGCGCGATCACCCCGGGACGGTTCGGGACGGACACCCGCAACTCGAACAGCGGCCCGCCGGCCAGCTCCGCCTCGAGCAGCAGCCGGCGGTCGGCGGCCGCGCCGTCGTTCCACTCCGCGATCACGCCCTCGTTGCCGATCGCCAGCGCGTCGCGGACGGCCTGCAACCGCTCGATCGTCTGGTCGAGCTGGATCCCGAGCGCGTCCCGGTTGGAGAGGTAGATGTCGGTCCAGACCGTGGTCGGCGCGCCGGCCACGCGGGTGGCGTCGCGAAAGCTCGGTCCGGTGGCCGGCAGCCGCTCGCCGCCGCTGGCCAACGTCCGCGCGGCCTGAGAGACGAGCACGTTGGCGAGCACGTGCGGGAGATGGGAGACCGCCGCCATCATCGTGTCGTGGGTCTCGGCCTCGATCGCCGCCGGCCGCGCCCCGAGCTCGTGCAGCAGGTGGTGCAGCCGCTCGTAGAGGACGCCGGAGGTGCTCGCGGTCGGGGTCAGGTACCAGGTCGCGCCGTCGAACAGGTCCGACCGGGCGTGCTGAACGCCCGCTGTTTCCGCCCCGGCCAGGGGATGTCCGCCGACGAAGCGGGGATCGGAATGGGCGGTGAGGACCGCGCGCTTGGTCGAGCCCACATCGCTGATCACGCACTCCTTCGGAGCGTCGGCAAGGGCCTCGGTGACCACAGCGGGGAGCGCTCCCACCGGCACGGCGACGAACACCGCTTCGGCGTCCTGCACCGCCTCGGCGGCGGTGGCCGCGCTGCGGTCGATCACCTCCAGGTGCAGGGCGTCGTTGATCGCCTGGGCGGAGTTGTCGAACCCCACCACGGTGGCGCCCACGCGCTCGCGGGCGCCCAGAGCGATCGAGCCCCCGATGAGACCGACCCCGAGAACCGCGATTCTCACGTCACCTCGCGGCGCGTGCGGACCGCGCTCGCGAGGCCTTCCAGCACCTCGACCGTGGTTCCCCAGTCGATACAGCCATCGGTGATCGACTGCCCGTAGCGCAGCTGGGCCCCAGGCCGGAGCTCCTGACGCCCCGCCTCGAGGAATGACTCCAGCATCACCCCGACGATCGCGGTATCACCGCCGGCGATCTGCTGCGCGACGTCGGTGGCCACGATCGGCTGGCGATCCGGGTCCTTGCCGCTGTTGTCGTGGCTGAGGTCGATCATGAGCCGCTCGGGCAGCCCGACCGCGCGCAGCAGGCCGAGCGCGCCGGCGACCGGCTCGCGGCCGTAGTTGGGCTTGTCCTTGCCACCGCGCAGGATCACGTGGCAGTCCTCGTTGCCGCTGGTGTAGAGGATCGCCGGCGTGCCGTGTTCGTCGATGCCCGCGAACGCGTGGCGGACCGCGGCGGCGCGGACGGCGTCGACCGCGACCTGGACGTCCCCGTCGGTCCGGTTCTTGAACCCGACCGGCATCGACAGCCCCGAGCCGAGCTGGCGGTGGGTCTGGCTCTCGGTCGTGCGGGCGCCGATCGCGCCCCAGGAGACCGCGTCGGCGATGTACTGCGGGGTGATCGGGTCGAGGAACTCACAGCCGGCGGGGAGGCCGGCGGCGAGCACCCCGAGCAGTAGCTTGCGCGCCATCCGGAGCCCGGTGTTGACGTCGCTCGAGCCATCCAGGTGCGGATCGTTGATCAGTCCCTTCCACCCCGTGGTCGTGCGCGGCTTCTCGAAATAGACCCGCATGGCGATCCGCAGATCGCCCTCGAGCCGGCCGGCCAACTCGCCGAGCCGCTGCGCGTAGTCGAGCGTCGCCTCGACATCGTGCACGCTGCACGGTCCGACCACGGCGAGGAGGCGGTCATCGCTCCCCTCCAGGATCGCGTGGACGTCCGCGCGGCCGCGCACCACCACGACCGCGTGCTCGTCGGTCAGCGGCAGTTCATCGAGCAGGCCCGCCGGCGAGACCAGCGGGACGACCCGCTCGATCCGTCGGTCGCGGACGTAATCGGCAGTCTTGATGTGCGTGGGCGCCATGGCTCAGACGAGCGCCGGGGCCTCGCTGGGGACCTTGCCGGCGAGCGCGGCCGCCGCCCTGACCCGGTCCGCGTAGCCCGCGAACTCGCGAGCGACCAGCGACTGCGGGCCGTCGCAGATCGCCTCCTCGGGGCGGGGGTGGACCTCAACCATGATCCCGTCGGCGCCGACCGCGGCGGCGGCCAGCGACAGTGGCGTCACCAGCTCCCGCCGTCCAGCCGCGTGGCTCGGATCGACGATCACCGGGAGATGGCTGAGTTCCTGGAGCACGGGCACCGCGGTCAGATCGAGCGTGAAGCGATAGGCGTTCTCGAACGTCCGTATTCCCCGCTCGCAGAGCATCACCCTATCGTTGCCCTCTCGTAACACGTATTCCGCCGCCATCAGCAGTTCCTCGATCGTGCTCGAGAAACCGCGCTTGAGCAGGACCGGCCGCCCCGCCCGTCCGACCTCGGCCAGCAGGGCGTAGTTCTGCATGTTGCGGGCCCCGATCTGAAGCACGTCGGCGACCTCGAGCAACGGCTCGAGATCGCGGGCGTCCATCACCTCGGTGACCACCGGCAGGCCCGTGTGCGCCTTCGCCTCGGCTAGCAGTCGGAGCCCCGCTTGACCCAGCCCCTGGAACGCGTACGGAGACGTGCGGGGCTTGTAGGCGCCGCCGCGGAGCATCGTCGCCCCGGCTGCCCCGACGGCGTGCGCGGTCTCGAGCAGCTGCTCGCGCGACTCGACCGTGCACGGGCCGGCGATCAGCGCGAAGTGCCCGCCGCCGACCTTGCGCCCGGCGATGTCGAGCACCGTTCTCTCGCCGCCGGCGGCCTGGGCCGCCGCAAGTTTGTAGTCAGTCTGTCTCATCTGCTGGGGGGTCCTTTCTAGGCCTGGAGGGTACGGGAGGGGACGGCTGCGGCGCTCGGCCTCCGAGCAGGCCCGCCGGGAGCGGGCGGGGGTAAAGGGCCGAGCGCCTAGCTAAATCGCCAGGCGTAGAAGCGCGCGTAGAAGGACCAGCCGAGAGAGGAGGTGCGGGCGGGATCGCTCATACGCGTCATCGGGTGTTCTAGCAGACCACGCGGGTCCGGGAAAGGGCAGCGGTCACACAAGCTGGCGCAGCGCGGCGAGGAACTGGAGATTCTCGGGCTCGTTCCCGACCGTGACGCGCAGGGCGCCGGGCCGGCCCAGCGACCCGCCGGCGCGGACCAGCACGCCGCGCTCGCGCAGCGCCGTCACCAGCCCCGGCTCGTCGTGTTCCTCGGGGAGGTGCAGCCAGATGAAGTTCGCGTCCGATTCGGCCACCCAAAGCCCGAGCTCACGGACGCCGTCCTCGAGCGTCGTGCGCAGCGCCAGCGTCTCGGTGACCCGCCGCTCGACCGCGTCCTGGTGGGCGAGCGCCTCCACCGCCGCCGCCTGGGCCACCGCGTTGAGGTAAAACGGTTGGCGCAGCTGATCGACGGCGGCGCGCATTTCCGAGGAGCCGCACAGCGCGTAGCCGGCCCGCAGGCCCGCCAGCCCGTACACCTTCGAGAACGTCCGGAGCAGGACGAGGTTCGAGTGGCGGCGCAGGAGATAGAGCGAGGCGTAGGGATCGCCGATCTGGAGCGAGAACTCGCAATACGCCTCGTCGAGGACCACGCAGACGTGGCGCGGCACGCGCTCGAGAAACTCCTCGATCGCTTCGAGATCGACGGCGGTCGAGGTGGGGTTGTTGGGGTTGCAGATCAAGACCAGCCGCGTGGCGACCGTGATCTCGGCCTGAATCGCATCGAGGTCGTGCCGGGCTTCGGCGTCCAGCGGCACCTCGATCCCCCGCGCCCCGGAGGCGGCGGCGAGGTGGGGATAGACGCTGAACGCGGGCCACGCGTAGACGACCTCTGCCCCCGGCTCGAGCAGCGCTTCGCCGGCCGCGAGCAGGATGTCGCACGAGCCGTTGCCGAGCGCGATCCGCTCCTGGCCGATCCCATAGCGGTCGGCCAGCGCCCGCCGCAGGGGCGAGTAGGACGGGTCGGGGTAGCGGTGCACGCCGGCGAGGACCCGCTGAGCGGCCTCGACGACTTCAGGCAGCGGCGCGAAGCACGTCTCGTTCGACGCCAGCATCGCCATGTCGGCCCCGAGGTCGTAGCCGGAGGCGACTGGGTAGTACGGGATGCGGCCGATCCGCTCGGCGAATTCGAGGGCCATCGGCCTATTGTGCCCCTTCCAGGTCCGCCCGCAGCGCGCGGGCCTCCCCGAGGTACACGTGTCTGGGCTCGTGATCCTCGGGGGCGTAGTAATGGAGCAGCGTGCGGATCACGCGCGGCAGCGAGCCGGGAACCGGGACCTCGAGGGCACACAGCAGCGGCACGTGGTTGAGCCCCAGCCGGCGCGCCGCCACGGCCGGGAACTCGGCGTCGAGATCATGGGTGAGCGTGAAGATGCAGCTCACCATCGCTTCGGGCACGAGCTCGTTGCGCGCCATCAGCTCGCGCATCAACTCGTCGGTGGCATCGAGAATCGCGTCGGCCTCGTTGGCCTTGACGCTGTTGGCGCCGCGCAGCGCAAAGAGCCGCATCGCGGCGTGATTGTATGGACTCACGCAGGTGAGCCCCGGGGTCCGCGGGGGCGGATCAACGACGCTCTGAAGTCAGAACTTGACCGTCACCGAGCGGGTGACCGTCTTGGCGGGATGGAGGTTGGTCAGGGTCGCGACCACGTACACCTTGATGCTCTTGTGCTTGCTCGCCAGCGCCTTGCCGGCGCTGGTCAGCTTGGCCGGGAACGAGCCCTTCTTGCCCGCCGCGAGGCTGAAGTTGCCGGTGGCGTAGGTGGTCAGCTTGGCCGCGCTGGCCTGGTCGGCGCTGGCCCCGGGTCCGCTCTGGAGATGGACTGTGCCGGCGCAGGGGGCCAGGGCGCAGTCGATCCCGACGTGCGCGCTGCCGGCGCTCACGGTCACCGGCTGGGCCGGGAGGGTGACCGCCGCGGGGGACTGGCCGGGCGGGTACCAGGTGGCCTGCATGTCGAGGATGTAGCCGTCGGGATCCCCGGCCAACTGGCTCTTGCCGAGCGTCATCGCCGGTGCGTTGAAGGTGGCGACGGCATCGGGATGGCTGATCACGGGGATCGTCACTCCGTCCTCGAGGATCGAGAGGCCGATCGAGTCCAGGTAGTCGACCGTGACGTCGGGGCTGCCCTGCTCACCGACCGGCAGCGTCACGTCGAGCGTCGTGATCCCGTTCTTGACCGGCGTGAACACCGAGCTGCGCGCCTGGGCAATGCAGCACTCGTTATCGGTGATTTCCTTTGGGTTGAACAGCGTGCGCAGGACGACCAGCTGCATCGGCCCGGTGCTGTTGCCGACGCGGAGCTTTACCTGGTACACGGTGCCGGTGCCGGGGACATCGAGCCCGCCAGGGTTGGGCTGGATATCGCTGAACAGCGGCGACCCCCACGTACAGGACGGCCAGTTCCCCTTCAGCGGGTTGGCGTACGGCTCGACCGTGCAGTCGAAGGTCGCGTTAGGCGCCTGGGCGAGGCTCGCCCCGAACGTAACCGGATGCGTCGGCTGCGCCACCGCCGTGGCGCTCGTCAGTAGCCCGGTGGCCAGCGCGCCCACCACTGCCAACATCAACCGTCTCATCACTGCCCCCAATCGTTGTCGCGTTCGCCCCGCTTAGAGCTGATTATCCCACCGTGTAGACGCGGGCGCAGCCGAACTGGTGGACCGAGGTGACGAGCTTTCCGAGCGTCTTGCTCAGATCGGCGGTCGCCGTACAGTCCGCGAGCAGGAAGCGGGCGTGGGTGGTCTCGACCAGCGAACGGGCCTGCGCGGCCGGCATCGAGCCGTCGAACAGGTCCTGCATCTGGGCGACGCGGCCGTAGCAGTTCGGCTGCGACCACAGACAGTCGCCCACGTAGCTGCGCCGCCCCGTCGCCCCCGGCACGACCGTCCCGAGATAGCTGCGGGTCAGCACGCCACCCGGCTGCGGGTTCGTGTTCAGCCAGTTGAGCGCGTCGCTCTCGCCCTCGGTGATGAAGTTGGCGTTGCCGGTCGTGGGCCCGGCGTACTGCGCCGCCTGGGAGAGCAGCTCCACGGTGGCGGGGATCGTGAACGCCGCCACCACGAGCCCGGCGATCAGGCGCTTGTGCGGGAGCCGGTCGAAGCCGAGCCGCTTGACCCCCTCGATCGCCAGCACGGACAGCGGGATGGTGAGCCCGGCGAAGGCGTGCAACGGCGTACCGGCCAGGTCGGTCTCGGATAGGCCGTAGACGACGAGGGCGGCGATCGGCCAGGCTCGGATCGCGCCCTCGATGAACGTCTGGGGTCGGCGGCGATAGGCGAACGCGGCGGCCACGATCAGCGGCGCCAGCGCGAGCAGGATGTGCGAAAGCGGGAAGGTGTGCTTACTCGCGTCGCGCGCCAGCTCCCACGACAGGTCAAGGTGTTGGAGCGCGGCGTAGTACACGAGCGGCAGCGCGGTCGCCGCGACCATCGCGACCGGCGCGACGAGGTTCCTGCGCCAGTCGCCGCGCCACGGCCGGAGCACGATCTCGGTGCCGATCACGATCAGGATCAGCGTCTCCCCCTGCCACGGGTGCATCGCGCTGGCGATGGCGCCGAACAGCATCGCGAGCCAGGGAAAGCGCTCGTCGCGGCGAGCGCGATCGTAAGCGACGACCGCCGCCAGCTCGGCCGCGATGCCGAGCAGGCCGAACGGATACCCCCACGACCAGAACGCCGTCCACAGGTCGCCGAGGGCCCAGAACCAGCCGAAGAAGAGGCCGAAGAGGAGCACCACCCGCCGCTCCCACAAGCCGGTGCACGTGTAGTGGGCGAACTGGCGGATGGCGAAGAACGCCGCCAGCACCGCCACGGGCTTCCACAGCAGCAGCGACAGCCAGGGCGCGATCCCCAGCGCGGTCAGCCCGCCCGAGACGACGACGACCGGCTGGAAGTAGTCCGCCGGCGTCGGGTGCAGGACGAACATGTTTGCCGCCAGCCCGTGCGTGGACGCGTCGCGGATCCAGGCCACGTACTGCATCTGATCGGTGAGGAACAGCCCGTCGGTCCCCGTCCAGACGCGATCGTGGACGATGACCTGGTACAGGTCGAGTCCCAACACCCATAGGGAAATCGCGATGAACCCGAGCAGCACGCAGAGGTCGAAACGGTCCAGTCCACGCCTGCGCTTAGCGGGCGCGACAGGCAGATCGAGCCGCTCAAGCGGCTCGACGGTGGACGTGGCAGGGCCGAATTCGACTCTCATCCTTAACGCGAAGCTAACAGAGGCGCGTCAGTTCCGCGTCAAGTCGAACTCGGGAGTCTCGCTCAGCTAGCCGCGCTAGTCAGACGACAGGCCGGTTGCCAGGTGGTTCTGACGCGCCGTCGAGGCCTGTCCGGCCGAGCCGGCGATCGGATTGAGTCCGTGTGACGTCAGGAAGAATCCGGTCTCTGGAGCGAAGGTAAGTATCAGGTAGAGCGTGAAGATGATCGCCACTCGTCGCAGCCGCAGGCTCGTCCCGAGCGCCGCCAGCGGCAGCACCCAGATGATGTACCACGGTATTAGCCAGGCGAGGCTCGCGAGCAGGGCGACCGTCGCCCAGCCGGCGCTGGCCAGCCAGTCGCGGTCGCGACGCCAGATGATGTAGGCCACCACCACGACCAGTAGGACGTTCGTGAGCCGCAGCAGCTCGGGGGTACCGCCGCCGAGGCCGAGCAAGGCCCCCACCACGTTCGGGATGCTGAAGTCGGTCAACAGCGAGCTCTGGTCGGCCAGATTGGGGATCGCGAGGCCGAACAGGATCAGCCACATCGCCACCAGCGGGATCGTGGCCAGCCCGGCGCCGGTCACGATCCGGATCCGCCGGCGATTCGTCCGCACCCCGATGAGCAGAAACGGCAGCAGCAGAATCGCCGTGAACTTGATCGCCACCGCCAGCATCACCGCCGCGCCGGCGGCGCGATCGCGCCGGGCCAGCATCAGCGAGATCGCGGCCATCGAGGGGACGAGCATGAAGAAGTCGTTGTGGAAGCCGCCGACGGCGTAGAACAGGAAGATCGGGTTGGCCGCCACGAACAGAATCGCGAACCGCGGGTCGCGGCCGAGCTGGCGGGCGCACAGGCCGACCAGGCCGACGAAGGTCAGGCTCATCAGCACCGTGACGATCTTCATCACCCAGTAGGCGACCGGGAGCGGCATCCACCCGAGCGGATAGCTGAGCGCGGTGAATAGCGGGCCGTAGGGACTGCTGAGGTTGTGCCAGCTGCTGAAGCGGAACACGGGATCGTGGCTCTCGGCCAGCATCACATGCGTGTACGGATTGAGTCCGTGTAGCGCGCCCAGCCGCGCGTAGCCGAGGTAGTTCCACAGGTCGGTGAGCTGCAGCGGCGGACTCATCAACAGGATCACCTGCACCGTGATCACGAACGCGACGATCATCCGCAGCGACATCGTGCGCACCGCCGCGAGCGCCACCCCGTAGGGGATCATGGTCAGCACCAGCAACGCGCTGAAGCCGGGGTTCAGCACCTTCTGATTGCGGAACAGGGAGCCAAACAGGTGATGCAGCGGCCCCGCCTCCCACCGCGGGAAGGTCAGGTAGCTGTGCGGGACGAGGACGGTTTCCTGGGCGGAGGAGAACAGCGCCAGCACGAACGCCGCGACCAGCAGCGAACCGAGCGCCAGGCGACCGGCCCACGGCCGCGTGGCCACCCGCGGCATCGGGAACGTGAAACCATCGGTGATCGCCCCGAGGCCGGGCAGGGTGACGGCCGCGTCGCCCTGAGCCGCACCGGCTCCGGCTCCGGCAACGGGTCCTGACGCCAGCGCGACTGGGCTCTCAGCGGAGCTCGAATCAGGTCGCATCTCTGACAAATAGTGCCCGGAAGCCGGTTTGCGCTGCTCCGACGTTGGTTGAGATCTTGTTAAGGCGGGACGAAACCCCCTCCGTGTCTCGAAGCCGCGTCCGCTCACCAGTGTGCAGTTGTATCCGGCGGAACGTCAGGCCGACGTCAGCAAACGTGCGCGAGACGGCCTGGGGCAGGGCTAACATGCCGCACCGTGAGCGTCGGCGTGCTGACCCGCGGGCGTAGCCCGTTCGCGCGGAGGGATCGCTCGTCGTCGCTGGAGTACCCAACGGGGGCCGAGCTGTTCGCGGTGTTCGCGTTCACCGTGGCAGCGGCCGTACTGCGGTTCTGGCGACTAGGTCACCAGGGGTATTGGTTCGATGAGGCCAACACCGCCCTGCTCGTCCACTACTCGCCAGGCAAGATGCTCGGGCTCATCCCCCAGACCGAGTCGACGCCCCCCCTGTACTACGGCATCGCCTGGGTATGGGCACGCGTGTTCGGCTACGCGGAGGCCGGGCTGCGGTCGCTGTCGGCGGTGTGCGGGGTGCTGCTCGTGCCGGTCGCCTACGGCGCCGGGCGCAAGCTGATCTCGCCGCGGGCCGGCCTGATCGCCGCCGCGCTGACGGCCTTCAACCCGTTCCTGATCTGGTACTCGCAGGAGGCACGGTCCTACGAACTGGTGGCACTGCTGAGCGGCGCCTCCCTGCTCGCCTTCGCTTACGCCAAGGCGACGCCGACATCCGGCCGGGTGACCGTGTGGGCGCTCGTCGCGGCGCTCGCGCTGGCCACCCACTACTACTCGTTGCTGGTGGTCATCCCCGAGGCCGTGTGGCTGTTGTGGGTCCACCGCTACGAGCGCCCGGTGCGGCTCGCGATCGGTTTTGTGGCCGTGTGCGGGCTGGGACTGTTGATACTGGCCATCAGTCAGAACGCGAACGGGCGCGTGAAGTGGATTTCGTCGGTGCCGGTGTCACGCCGACTCGGCGAGGTCGTGCCGCAGTTCCTGGTCGGCTTCGGATCGGTCGCCTACAACCCGCTGGTGTGGGTGTCGATCGCGGTGTGCGGGGTGGCGCTCGTCCTCCTGGTGGTGCTCGGCGACCCCGAGGAGCGCCAGCGGACGGTGGCCGTCGGCGCGGTGGCCCTCAGCGGACTGGCCTTGAACCTGCTGCTCGTCGCCGCCGGCATCGACGATCTGCTGACCCGCAACGTGATCGCGCTGTGGATGCCGGCCGCCCTGGTGGTGGCTGGGGGCATGGCCGTCGCGCGCGCCGGCTGGTTCGGGGTCGCGCTGGCGGTGGCGCTGTGCGTGATCGGGGTCGTGGCGACGGTCTCGGTGGCGACCGATCGCGACCTTCAGCGGCCCGACTGGCGCGGGGTCGCGTCGGTGCTGGGAACCGAACCGGCGATCGGAGCGCCCGGGGCGGTGGCCGGACGGGCGATTCTCGTCCAGCACTACAAGGACCTGCTCCCGCTCTCGCTCTACCTGCCCCGCCTGAGCGGGCTGCCGCCGGCGGGAGCGAAGGTGCAGGAGCTCGACATCATCTCGATCTCGGATCCCCGCACGGCCGGGTTCTGCTGGTGGGGGTCGGCCTGCAACCTGTGGGCGTCGACCATGCAACCGACGTACGCCGTGCGCGGCTTTCACGAGCTGTGGCGCCGCCAGATCTACCAGTTCACGATCCTGCGGCTGGTCGCCGACCACCCCGTGAACCTGACCCCGCGCGCGGTCTCCGCGGCGCTGGTGACGACGACGCTGGGGAACGACGGCCTGTTGATCCAGCGCCGCTGAGCGCCGCGACCTCGGCGGCGCTGAGCCGCCGATGGCCGCCGGGTGCCAGGGCGCCGAGCCGCAGCGGCCCGAACGCGATGCGCTCGAGCCGCTTGACCGGGTGCCCGACGGCCTCGCACATCCGCCTGACCTGTCGCCTGCGGCCTTCGTGGATCGTGATCTCGAGCGCATCGCCGCCCAACCGCCTGACCCTCGCCGGGGCGGTGCGGCCGTCGTCGAGCTCGAGGCCGTCGCGCAAAGCGGCCAGGGCCTTGTCGCGGACGGGCGGGTGCGCGACGTGCGCCCGATAGGTCTTGGGCACCTCGAAGCTCGGGTGGGTGAGCCGATGCGCGAGCTCACCGTCGTTGGTGAGCAGGATCAGCCCGGTGGTGTCGGCGTCGAGTCGGCCCACCGGATAGAGCCGCGCGGTGGTGGGGACGAGCGATACTACGGTGGGACGGCGCTGAGGATCGCGGGCCGTCGAGACGACGCCCGCGGGCTTGTTGACCGCGTACACGACGTGCGTCCGCTCGGGCTCGATCGGTGAGCCATCGAGCTCGATCCGGTCCTCGTCGCTGACATCCCGAGCGGGATCGGTGACCGTCGTGGCCCCGACCGTCACCCGGCCGGCGCGGATGATCTCCTCGGCCGCCCGGCGCGAGGCCACGCCCGCCCGGGCCAGATACTTGGCGAGTCGCATCGTGAGCTGCTGCCACCATAGACACCATGGATCAACCGTTGCTGGAGCGCAGGCTGGGCGAGCTCGGCGAGCCGTCGTATCGCGCCGGGCAGATCTGGCGCTGGGTGTCCCAGGGCGCCGCCGGGTTCCGCGCGATGACCGACGTCCCGGCCCGCCTGCGGGCCGCGCTCGAGGACGAGATCCCGTTCTCGACGCTGGCCGTCGAGCACGAGTCCCATGCCCGCGACGGCACGATCAAGGCGCTGTTTCGCACCGGCGACGGCCGGCCGGTGGAGGCCGTGCTGATGGTGTATCGGGACGGCCGGCGGTCGCTGTGCCTGTCCTCGCAATCCGGCTGCCCGCTGACCTGCACGTTCTGCGCCACCGGACAGATGCGGTTCGGTCGGAACCTGACCGCCTCGGAGATCCTCGACCAGGCGTTGCACTTCCGACGTACCGGGGCGGTCGACCACGCCGTGTTCATGGGCATGGGCGAGCCGATGATGAACCTCGACAACGTGCTCGACGCGTGTGCGCGACTGCCCGACCTCGGCGTGACGAACCGGCGCACCACGATCTCGACCGTCGGCTGGATCCCCGGCATCAATCAGCTGGCGGCCTCGAACCTGCCCGTCCGGCTCGCGCTCTCGCTCCACGCCGCCGATGACGCCCTCCGCTCGTCGCTGATGCCGGTCAACGCTCGCTATCCGCTCTCCGACGCGCTGGCGGCGTGTCGCGCGCACTACGAGCGCAAGCGGCGCAGGGTGTTCGTCGAGTACGTGATGCTCGCCGGCGTCAACGACTCCCACGCGCAGGCGATCCAGCTCGCTTCGGTGCTCGACCGGAAGATCTTCAAGGTCAACCTGATCCCCTACAACCCGACCGGGGCGCGATTCGAGGGCTCGAGCCCGAAGGCGATCGACGCGTTCAAGCGCACGCTCGAGCGCCAGGGGATCTCGGCGACCGTGCGGTTGACGCGAGGGCGGGATATCGAGGCGGCGTGCGGGCAGCTCGCGGCCGCGGCGCTTTCGCACAAAGGTCTCGACGCTTGAATTCGGCACGGGTCGACCCTTCCCAGCCAAACCGCAGAACAGCCGCGGCAGCGTGCCGGGTCACTCGGTGGGGCGGGTGGCCGCCCTGGCCTCGCCGGCGCGCAGCAACCGCTCGCGGAGCTCCTGCTCGAGCTCGGGGTCGGGGTCGAACTCGGTGATGTCGGGCAGGTCGTCGAGCGAGTTCAGCCCGAACAGGCGCAGGAAGAGGTCGGTGGTGCGGTACAGCACGGCGCCGAACTGCGAGCGGCCGCTCTCCTCGATCAGACCCCGCTCGAGCAGGGTGGCAGTGGCGGATTCGGCGTTGACGCCGCGGATCCGGGCGATCTCCGGGCGCGAGACCGGCTGCAGGTAGGCGACGATGGCGAGCGTCTCGGCCTGGGCGGGAGTCAGCGGTGGCGTCCGCGGCCTGGCCAGCAGGCGGCGGGCGGCGGGCTCGACGTCGGGGTGGGTCGAGAGGACGTAGCCGCCGGCGAGCTCGCGGACGACCAGCCCGCGGCGCTCGAACTCGTAGTGTTCGCGCAGGCGCTCGAGCGAGCTCACGACCTCGTGCAGCTGCTCGCCGGTCGCCTCGGCGATGGCGTCGGCGGTGACCGGGTCGGCGCTGAGGAAGAGCAGCCCTTCGATCGTCCGTTCGAGGTCGCCGCTCATGCCGCCGGGGCTCGGGTCGCGGCGTCGGGACGGGCGAGCGACTCGACCGTGATCTCGCCGAATGGCTCGCCCTGCGTCCAGGTCAGCTCGCCCTGCTTGTAGAGCTCGAGCAGCGCGTAGAGGGTAACCGCCACGGTGACGCGGTCGGCCTGGAGGACCGCGTCGTCGAACGAGAAGCTGCCCCGGCGCAGCAGCAGCCGCAGATGGGCGAGCCGTTCGGCCACCGTCACCCGCGGCGCCACCAGGTGGCGGGTGTCGACCGGCTCGGGCATCCGCAGGAGGCTTCCGATCGCCGTCGCCAGGTCGGTGGGCGCATAGACGGCGGTGGCGTCCTGGAGTGAGGCTCGGCGCAGGGACGGCGGCAGCGGCGCGGAGCGGAACCGATGGCCCTCCTGGCTCTCGAGCCGCTCGCGCAGGTGGGTGGCCGCGCCGCGGTAGCGGTGGGCGTCGAGCAGGCGCGCGAGCAGCTCCTCGGCGGCCTCCCCCGGCTCGAGCTCGATCAGCTCCTGCTCCTCGCCGGGGAGCATCAGGCGAGACTTCAGCTCCAGCAGCGCCGCGATGAGGACGAGAAACTCGGTCGCCGCCTCGAGCTCGAGCTCGCCGCTGCGCTCGAGATGGTCGATGTAGGAGATTACGATCTCGGCCAGGTCGACCTCGAGCAGGTCGACCTCCTCCTTGAGCACCAGCGTCAACAGCAGGTCGAACGGCCCGGCGAAAACGTCCAGGTCGAGCTCGAGGTCAACCAGTTGCACGGGCCCAGGCTACTGGGAGGACCGGACCGGTCCGACGCCCATCGCCTGGCGGACGTCGAGCATGGTCTGGCTGGCGATGGCGCGAGCCTTCTCGGCGCCGGCGTCCAGCGTCCGCTCCAGCGCGGTCTGGTCCGCGCGCAGCTGGGCGTAGCGCTCGCGGACGGGGGCGAGGTAGGCGACCACGGCCTCGGCTACGGCCGTCTTGAAGGCCCCGTACCCGGCGCCGTCGAACTGGTTCTCGATCTCCGCGGGAGCGGTGCCGTTGACCGCCGCCATGATCTCGATCAGGTTGGTGATCCCGGTCTTGTCGGGGGCGCGGCGGACCTCGTTGCCGGAGTCGGTGACCGCGGAGCGGAACTTCTTGGCCACCGCATCGGGTTCGTCGAGGACATAGACCGTCCCCTGGGGAGTGCCGCCGGTGGTCGACATCTTCTTGTCGGGCTGCTGGAGGTCCATGATCCGCGCCCCCACCTCCGGGACCCGTACCTCCGGCACCACCAGGGTGTCCCCGAACCGTGCGTTGAACCGCTCGGCGACGTCGCGCATCAGCTCCACGTGCTGGCGCTGGTCCTCGCCCACCGGCACCTCGTGGGCCCGGTAGGCGAGCACGTCGGCGGCCTGCAACACGGGGTAGAAGAACAGCCCGGCCGACACCAGCTCGCGCTGGGCGGCCGACTTCTCCTTGAACTGCGTCATGCGGCCCAGCTCGCCATAGCCGGTCACGCTGGTCAGCAGCCAGCACAGCTCGGTGTGCTCCGTCACGTCCCCCTGACGGAAGAAGATGCAGCGCTCCGGATCGAGGCCGGCGGCCAGCAGGATCGCGGCCGTGTCGTAGACCGACTCGCGCAACGCGGCCGGCTCGTAGGCGACGGTGATCGCGTGGAGATCGACGATGCAGTAGATCGCGTCGCCGCGGTCCTGGCCGGCGACGTATTGGGTGATCGCGCCGATGTAGTTGCCCAGGTGCTTGCGACCGGTCGGCTGGATGCCGGAGAAGATGCGCATGTAGCGCGGAGGCTAGCTGGAGAGGAGGCGATCCAGCTGGTCGGCCGGGGTCGCCGCTCGCGCGCGGCGGCGGCTTCGCCTTGCCCGTCCGGCGGTCGGTCAACAGCCAGGCGGCCAGCACGCCGGCGATCGCGCCGCACAGGTGGCCCTGCCAGGAGATCCCGGTGTGGGGCACGAGGCTCGAGAGCAGCGCCGCGCCCCAGACCACCCCGACGATCAGGCCGGCGAGCAGCTCGAGCGCGTTGCGGTCGAAGAACCCACGCGTGAGGAGGTAGGTCGCGTAGCCGAAGACGACGCCGCTGGCGCCGATCGTGTCGGTGCCCGCGGGCGCGATCAGCCACGTCCCGAGGCCGCCGACGACGATCACGATCAGCGTCACCAGCGCGAGCCGCTTGGCGCCCTGCAAGGCGATGATGAAGCCCATGAACAGCAGCGGGATCGTGTTGTCGAGTAGATGCGGGGAGAAGTTCGCGTGCAGGAACGGCGCCGTGAAGATCCCCCACAGGCGGTCGACGTCGCGCGGGTAGATCCCGTCGTTGCTGAGGTTGTAGCCATCAAGCGCGTTGATCGCCTCGATCACCCACATCAGCCCGACGATCCCGATCAGCAGCGCGATGCCCTCGATCTGCGTCTGGCCCCGGCGCTGCACCGGCTGACCTTGACGCGTGGGCAGGGTGGCGCTCATGGCTGCAGGATGCCACGTGCCGGCGATGAGAAAGGTAAGAACTTAGGCGTTCGTGAGGATTTCGATCGCCACCGCGAGGGCGACCTCGGCGCGCTGCCCGAGCGACTCGGAGTTGACGAACTCATCGGGAGTGTGAGCCCCGCCGCCGCGGGGTCCGAGGCCGTCGACGGTGATCGGGGTGGTGGCCGCAAAATGGCTCGCGTCACTGGCGCCGCCGCGCTTGAAACCGACGATCCGCCGGCCCAGGAGCGCGCTGGCGCGCTCGAGCAACCCGGCCGTGGCGGCGCGCGAGTTCATCCCCGGCCAGCGGCGGCCGATGCTCGCAGTCAGCTCGACGCCGTCGAGCTCGGCCGGGACGGCCGCGATCACCGGCTCGAACGCCCGGAGCCCATCGGCCCGCAGATCGAAGATCAACTCCCCCGACGCCGGCACGACGTTGAACGCCTCGCCCGACCGGATTACCGTGGGGACGACGCTGAGCCGCTCGGGGCCCTGTGGATCGTGCCACTGCGCCACCGTCCCCGCGGTCTGGGCGAGGGCGAGGAGCGCGTTGCGGCCCTGGTCGGGCGCGCTGCCCGAGTGGGCGGCCCGACCCGTCGCGGCGACCCGCAACGTGCTGGCGGCCTTCCGCTCGACGACGACGCCCTCGTCGTTCTCGCCGCGGCGCTCGCCGGCCTCGAAGCACAGGCACGCGTCGTAGCCGGCGAACCGCGGGACGTGGGAGAAGTCGTGAGTGCGCCATTCCTCGTCGGTCACGAGCACGACGGCGAGCTCGCGGAACAGCTCCGGCCGCCGGGCCAGCTCGCGCGCGACCCCGAGCGCGAGCACGTCGCCGCCCTTCATGTCCGCGGTACCGGGTCCGTACAGCCGCTCGCCGTCGCGGCGCAGCGGGACGTGGGCGTCGTGACCGATCACCGTGTCGACGTGCCCCAACAGCATCATCCGCCGATGACCCGTGCCGGCCACCCGCGCGATCAGGTCGTCGGCGTTGTCCGGGGTCGAGCACGGCACGCGCTCGACGGTCGCCCCGGCCGGCAGCAGCTCGATACACACCGCGATCGCGGCCTCGGCGCCGGTCACGTCGCCCGAGGGCGAGGAGATCTCGACCAGCCGTTCGAGCTCGCTCGAGGCGGTGGCGGCGATCGCGGCCGCGGACTGCGCAATCAGTGGGTCCACTTACCCAACCCTACGGAATCGCGGTGCCAAGGGCCGATCCGGTGTAATCGCGCGATGCCACCGCCCACGCTGCCCTTGCCGCCGCCGGACCTCGCCGCTCGGGTGGGGACGGTCGACGGACGGGAGCCGCTCCAGTTCTATCTGGAGGAGGGACGCCGGCTGCGCGGGGTGATCGATGGGCTCCTGCCCGAGGGCTGGAACTGGGAGGGCAAGCGCGCGCTCGACTTCGGCTGCGGCTCCGCGCGGGTGCTGCGCCACTTCGCGACCGAGGCCGGCTCGGCGACGTTCTGGGGCTGCGACATCGATCGCGCGAGCATCGACTGGGACAGGGCCAACCTGAGCCCGCCGTTTGGCTTCTTCCACAGCGCGATCGCTCCGCCGCTGGCGCTCCCGACCGGCTCGCTGGACCTGATCTGGGCGATGTCGGTGTTCACCCACATCGGCGACCGGTGGAGCGCTTGGCTGGCCGAGATGCATCGCGTGCTGGCGCCGGACGGAATCCTGGTGGCGAGCTTCCTGGGCGAGGGGATCTGGGACGCGCTGGTGGGCGAGCCGTATCGCGAGGCCGAGGTCGGGATGACCGTGCTGCACCACTGGGAGGGCCCCGACGCGTGGGTGTTTCATTCCGAGTGGTGGCTGCGCGAGCACTGGGGCCGCGCCTTCGACGTGCTGGAGGTCAAGCGCCCCCCGCGCGGCGCCGACGGCGCGTCGCAGATCACGCACAGCTACATCGCGCTGCGCCGGCGGGAAGGGACGGTCGCGAAGGCGGAGCTGGAGCGGATCTCCGGCGAGGAGCCGCGCGAGCTGGCCGGCTTGCAGACGAGCCTGCGGCTCGCGCGGGGCGAGCTCGCGGAGCTGGCGGCCCGGACGACGGCTCACCGCCGTCGGGCTCGGTTCCGGGCGGCGGTGTCCGGCGCCCGACGGCGCGCGGGCAGGGTCGCTCGGCTGGCTAGGCGCTGACCCCGCCCCCAAGCTCGGCCGGCAGAGCCTTGGGGCCGTCGGGGTACATCTGCGCGATCAACTCGGGGGTCATCTCGAGCGTGTTGGCCGCCTCGCTGGGCGCGCCAACGACGAGCCACAGGGCCTCCGACTCGGTGTCGTTGAACACCTGTCTGACGGTCTCGGGCTCGACCAGCACGGCCGACAGCGGCGCCAGCGTCAGCAGCTCGTCCTGCACCCGCATCCGCCCGGTGCCCTCGAGCACGACGTACAGCCCGTGCTGGGCCAGGTGACGGTGGCGCGTGGAGGACTGCCCCGGCGTCAACCGCCACAGTCGGGCCCCCTACTACTACGGGCGGAGCTGCTCGAGGAGCTCACGCGGCGTGAGCCAGCCGGAGGGCCGGCGCTCGCGTGCGGTCTGCGCGGCCAGCGTCTGGATCAGCGCGTTGATCGGAGTCGCCATGCCCGCCGCCCGGCCGATGAGCACGATTTCGCCGTTGAGGTAATCGGTCTCGATCGTGCCCGTCCCGCGGGCCACGCTCTGCCAGGTCGAAGAGCCGGTCCGGGCCCGGCCGTCGATCTCCCCGATCGCGATCCGCGTGAAGCGAGCGATGACGTCATCGGCCTCCGGGGCGAGGAACTCAATCCCGGTCGCCCGCAGCGCGGCCATGGCCTCGGCCTGCGCGAGTTCGATCAGCTCCTCGGCCTCCGGGTGATCGTGACCGCAGATGGCCTGGACGCCGTTGCCGAGGTTGCTGATCAGCTTGGAGTACTTGAACGGCATGATGTCGGGCCGCGCCCGGGAGTCGTAGCCCGCGCCGCGCAGCGCCGCGCACACCGCCTCGGCGAGCTCGCCGGTTCCGCGCGGGTAGCGGCCGAGATCGATCACGCCCTCCGTGCTGGCGCCGTAGGTGGAGACCACGCCGGGCTCGAGGTGCGTGGCCGGGACCATCACCACCGCTCCGTAGACGCGGGCGAACAAGCGCAGCGCCGACCGCTCGTTCTCGACCCCGTTCTGGAGGCAGACGATCGGCAGGTCGGCCGGCGCCACCGCGCGCAGCGCCTCGAGCGCGTTCGCGGTGTCCTGGCTCTTGGTGGCCAGCAGCACGACGTCGCGGTCGTCCCAGCCGACGTGGGCGGGCGTCGCGGCGACGGGGATCGGGAGGACGACGCGCTCGTTCGGCGAGTGGAGCGTCAGGCCGGCGTCGCGGACGGCGGCGAAGTGCTCGCCGCGAGCGATCAGCATCACCTCGCTCCCGGCCTGATGGAGCCGCGCGCCGACCACGCCGCCGATCGCGCCGGCGCCGAAGATCACGAACCGCATCGCGGGCGGATCGGCGTTAGGCCTCGAGCCAGTAGTCGACCCACTGCTCGCGGACGCCACCGACCCGCTCGTAGACCGCCTGGGCGCGCAGGTTGTCCGGCGCCGTCTGCCATGCCAGCCGTTCGGCGCCACGCCGGCCGCACTCGATCCGACACGCCTCGATCAGCTGCTCGGCGGCGCCGTGGCTGCGCGCGTTGGGGGCCACGAACAGGTCGTTCATGATCCCCAGGCGCGAGGCGTGGGTCGTCGACCAGCTCCAGAACACGGTGGCGAACCCCACCGCGCGGCCGCCGGAGTCGCGAGCCAGGAACTGGAGCCCTTCGCAATCGGTGTCGTCGATCAGATCGACCGACATGGCCAGCAGGGCCTCGTCGCTCGGAGCCGACTCGTAGAAATCGCAGTACGCCCGCATCAGCGGGAGCAGCTCGTCCAGGTGCTCGCGCCCGACGCGCTCGATCGTATGACCGCCGGTGGAGCTCATTGCGTACGCGGGATCCTAGTGGTGGGGCGGGAAACCCGGTGGGGCGGGAACCCCCTAGAGCGGCTGCCTGACCACCGGGTGGCGCGCCGCCCCGGCCTCGTCGAGTCGCCGCACCGGCGTCGTGTATGGGGCGTGGCGAGCGATCTCGGGGTCCTCGCGCGCCTCGCGGAGCAGGTCGACGACGATCTCGGCGAACCGATCCAGCGTCTCCTTGGTCTCGGTCTCGGTCGGCTCGACCAGCAGCGCCTCCTCGACGATCAGCGGGAAGTAGACCGTCGGCGGGTGGACGCCGTGATCGAGCAGCCGCTTGGCCAGATCGAGGGTCCGGATATGGAGCTCGCGCTTCATCGGCGCGCCCGAGAGGACGAACTCATGCATGCAGATGCGGTCGTAGGCGACCGGCAGGTACTCGGCCACGCCGGCGCGTTTGAGCTTGGCCAGCAGGTAGTTGGCGTTCAGCACGGCGACCTCGGAGACCTCCCGCAGTCCCGCGGCGCCGAGCGAGCGGATGTAGGCGTAGGAGCGGACGAACACGCCGTAGTTGCCCTGGAAGCCGCGGAGCCGCCCGATCGACTTGGGGCGGTCGTAGTCGAGGTCGTAGAACGGCGTCTGCCGGTCCGCCGACCGCCGTCCGTTGACCGGGGCGGTGGCACGCCGGATCACCTGCGGGCGCGGCAGGTAGGGCTCGATCCGCTCCGCCACCGCGACCGGCCCGGCGCCGGGGCCCCCGCCACCGTGCGGCTGGGTGAAGGACTTGTGCAGGTTGAAGTGCACGATGTCGAACCCCATGTCGCCCGGACGGCAGATGCCGATGATCGCGTTGAGGTTGGCCCCGTCGTAGTAGAGGGTGGCGCCCACGTCGTGGACGATCGTGGCGATCTCCTGGATGGCCGGCTCAAACAGCCCGAGCGTCGACGGATTGGTCAGCATCAGGCAGGCGACGTCGCTCGTCGCCTTGACGCGGAGATCGTCGAGATCGACGTTCCCGCGCGCGTCCGTGCCGACCTTGACGACTTCGTAGCCGGCCATCGTCACGGTCGCCGGGTTGGTTCCGTGGGCCGTGTCGGGGGTCAGCACCTTGGTCCGCTCCTCGCCGTGATCCTCGTGAAACGCGCGGGTCAGCAGCACGCCGGCGAGCTCGCCATGCGATCCCGCCGAGGGCTGCAGTGAGACGTGGGGCAGGCCGGCGATCTCCCCCAGGGCCTCTTGCAGATGCCACATCAGCTCGAGCGCGCCCTGGGCGCGGCCGGGATCCTGGAACGGGTGGAGCTTGGCGTGCCCGGGCAGGGCGGCGACGCGCTCGTGCAGCTTCGGGTTGTGCTTCATCGTGCACGAGCCGAGTGGATAGAAGCCCGTGTCGAGATCGAAGTTGCGCTTCGACAGGCGGTTGTAGTGGCGGACGATCTCGGGTTCGGCGACTTCGGGCAGCTTCGGCGGCGCCGCCCGGCGCAGCTCGGGCGCGAGCAGCTCGTCGAGCGGCCGCTCGGGGACGTCGAGCGCGGGCGCCACGAAGGCGCGCCGGCCCGGCCGGGAGCGCTCGTAGATGGTCAGCCCATCGTCGGCGGCGGCCGTGAAGCTCATCTCTTCGCCTCCTCGTAGGCGTGACGTTCGGCCGCCACGGCCGCCCCCAGCGCCTCGACCAGCCGGTCGATATCGGCCCTCGTGCGCCGCTCGGTGATCGCGACCAGCAAGCCTCCCTCGAGCTCGGGGTATTCGCGCTCGAGCGGGTAGCCGGGGTTGACGCCCTGCTCGCAGCAGCGGGCGATCACGCGCTCGACCGGCGCCTCGAGCGTGACCGCGAACTCGCGGACGATTGGCTGCTCGTGCAGGAGGTGCACGCCCGGCGTCGCGGCGAGCCGGTCGCGAGCGTAGGCGGCGCGCCGGATGATCAGCTCGAGCAGCTCGACGATCCCGCGGCGCCCGAGCCAGCTCAGGTAGATCACGCCGGCGAGCGCGTTCAGCGCCTGGGCGGTGCAGATGTTCGAGGTCGCCTTCTCCCGGCGGATGTGCTGCTCGCGCGTCTGGAGCGTGAGCACGAACCCGCGCTTGCCGTCGAGGTCGCGGGTCTGGCCGGCGATCCGGCCCGGCATCCGGCGCATCAGCGCCTCGGTGGCGGCGAAGAAGCCAAACGACGGGCCGCCAAAGTCGAGGCGGTTGCCGAGCGTCTGCCCCTCCCCCACCGCGAGGTCGATGCCCTGCTCGCCGGGGCTCTTGAGGATCGATAGCGGGAGCGGGTCGCAGGCACAGATCGCCAGGGCACCCACCCGATGCGCGTCGGTGGCGACGGCGGCGAGGTCCTCCACGGCGCCGAGGAAGTTCGGTTGCTGGACGATCACCGCGCTGACGTCGTCGTCGAGCTCCGGGAGCGCGGTCAGGCCGTCGACGAGCGGCGCTTGCACGACGTCGATCCCCCACGCGTGGGCGAGCGTGGACAGCGCCTCGCGGGCGTGCGGGTGCACCCCGCGGGAGACCACGAACCGCCGGCGGTCGTTGGTCAGCTTGGCCACGTAACCGGCCGCCGCGACCGCGCTCGGCCCTTCGTACACCGAGGCGTTCGATATCGGCAGTCCGGTCAGTTCGGAGATCGCGGTCTGATACTCGAACATCGCCTGTAGCCCGCCTTGGGAGATCTCCGGCTGGTAGGGCGTGTAGGGCGTGAGGAACTCCGAGCGCTGGATGATCGAATCGATCAACGCCGGGATGTAGTGGTCGTACATGCCCGCGCCGAGAAACGAGAGCTCGTCCTCGGTCGACACGTTGCGGGCGGCGAGCGCGCTCAGCTCCTCGTAGACCTCCTGCTCGGCCAAGCCGGGGTCGAGCGCCAGCGGCCGGTCGAGGCGCAGCGCCACCGGGATGTCGGCGAACAGGTCGTCGATTGTGCTCGCGCCGATCGCCTCGAGCATCTCGCGCCGGTCGGCGTCGGTTGCCGAGGTGTACGTGGTCACTGCAACGTGGCCTCGTACGACTCGGCGTCCATCAGCGCCTGACTCTCGGCGGGATCGGACAGCTTCACCTTCACCAGCCAACCCTCCCCGTAGGGATCGTCGTTGATCGTCTCGGGGTGGTCGGCGAGCGCCTCGTTCACCTCCACGATCTCTCCCGACAGGGGCGCGAACACGTCGGAGACGGCCTTGACCGACTCGACCTCCGTATACGGCTCGTTGCGGGAGACCTCGGCTCCGACCTTGGGTGGGTCGAAGAACACCACCTCGCCGAGCTGGTCCTGGGCGAACCAGGTGATCCCGAACGTCGCCTGCTCCCCGGCCAGCCTCGCCCAGTCGTGCTCCGGGTGGTAGAGCAGGTCATCGGGATAACTCGGATCGGCCATGTTCACCCCTCCTTTCGATAAAGCGGCTTGCGATCGACGACCGCCGCGCGCTTGGTTCCGCGCACGTCGATCTCGATTCGCGTGCCTGGTTCCGCATCCTGGTTAGCAACGTACGCCATCCCGATTCCGCGCTCTAAGCACGGCGAGAAGGTTCCACTGGTGACCACCCCTCCGCTAAGGACCCGGTTTCCCTGGCGGGCGATCCCTGGACCGTCGATCACGAACGGGACGAGCTTCTCCGCCGGCTTGCCGCGCCGGGCCGCGGCGACGGCCTCGGAGCCGATGAACCCGGTCTGCTCCCGGCAGCACCACCCGAGGCCGGCCTCGATCGGGCCGCGGTCCTCGCTCAGATCGTTCCCATACAGGTGAAAGCAGACCTCGAGGCGCAGCGTGTCGCGCGCGCCGAGTCCGGCCGGCACCGCGCCGGCCGCGACCAACGCGTCCCAGACCTGTGGGGCGTCATCGGGGGCGAGCAGCAGCTCGACCCCGTCCTCCCCCGTGTAGCCCGTGGCGCAGACCAGCATCGCCGCGCCGGCGACCGTGCGCTCCGAGCAGTGCATGCGGGTCGGAAGCTCGCCGTCGGCGAAGGTCCGTACGAGCCGGCGGGCGTGCGGGCCCTGGACCGCCAACATCGCGAACCCCGACGCGCAGTCGAGCACGTCGACGTCGAACGGTTCCGCGTGCTCGCGCAACCACGCGAGATCCTTCTCGTGGTTGGCGGCGTTGGTGACGGTGAGAAACACGCAGTCCGCGAGCCGATAGGTGAAGAGATCATCGAGCACGCCTCCGTCGCCGCGGCACAGGACGCTGTATTGCGCCCCGCCCTCGGGGAGCCGGCGCACGTCGTTGGAAACCAGATGCTGGAGGAACTCGAACGCCTGCGGGCCGCGGGTCTCGATCTCGCCCATGTGCGATACATCGAACACCCCCACTCCACTGCGCACCGCCACGTGCTCGGCCCGGACCCCCGTGTACTGGACCGGCATCTCCCAGCCGGCGAACGGCACCAGCTTCGCGCCTGCGGCCACATGGCGGTCGTAGAGCGGGGTCCTGCGCAGCGAGGTCTCGGCGGCTGATGTCACCAGCCTTTAGGCTACACCGGCCGCCGGCTCGTCAGATGATCGGCAGCGCTCGACGATCGGCGCCACCGGACAATCGGCGCTAACGGTCCTTGAGGAACGAGGGAATATCGATCTCGTCGTCGCGAATCTCGAGCGAGGAGCGTTGGCGGTCGTCCATCGTCACGTCGCGGTCCCGGCGCTGGCGGCGGGTCGTCTCGCGCGCCGTGCTCGGGCGCACGTGTCCCTGGTCAAAGCCGGTGGCGATCACCGTCACGCGCACCTCGTCGCCCATCGCGTCGTCGATCACCGCTCCGAAGATGATGTTCGAGTTGGCGTCCGCCGCGCTCTGGACGATCTCGGCCGCCTCGTTGACCTCGAACAGGCCGAGGTCGTGGCCGCCGGTGATGTTGAGCAGGATCCCGGTGGCGCCCTCGACGGACTCCTCGAGCAACGGCGAGGAGATCGCGATCTTGGCCGCCTCGACGGAGCGGTTCTCCCCCGCCGCGTTGCCGATGCCCATCAGCGCGCTGCCGGCGTCGTGCATGATCGTCCGCACGTCGGCGAAGTCGAGGTTGATCAACCCCGGGATCGTGATCAGGTCGGTGATGCCCTGGACGCCTTGGCGGAGGACGTTGTCGGCCTCGCGGAAGGCGTCGAGGATGGACGTCCTGCGCTCCACGATCGTCAACAGCTTCTCGTTGGGGATCACGATCAGCGTGTCGACGTACTCGCGCAGCTTCTGGATCCCGTCCTGCGCTTGTCGGGCACGCTGACTGCCTTCGAACAGGAACGGGCGCGTGACCACGCCGACGGTCAGGGCGCCGATCTCGTTCTTCGCGATGTCCGCGATCACAGGGGCGGCGCCGGTGCCCGTGCCGCCGCCTTCGCCCGCGGTCACGAACACCATGTCCGCGCCCTTCAGGGCCTCCTTGATGTCGTCGCGAGATTCCGCGGCCGCGCCCTGGCCGACCTCCGGATTCGCGCCGGCGCCGAGCCCCTTGGTGAGCTCGTGGCCGATGTTGAGCTTGATGTCGGCATCGCACATCGCGAGCGCCTGCGCGTCGGTGTTGCAGGCCACGAATTCGACCCCGCGCAAGCCGGCGTCGACCATGCGGTTGACGGCGTTGGTGCCGCCGCCGCCGACTCCGACGACTTTGATGACTGCCAGATAACTGCCGCTTTCCATAGATACCGTCCGACCCTCGAGTTAGCGTTGAGCGTTGGTGGCTCTGCTCGCTGTTAGCGGGAGTTTGGCACGTTAGGGCTTGAAGATGCGGGAAGTCAACGCACTCGAGGTCGGCGCAACGATCGTTGCAGATCGTGCAAGTCTCGACAGCCTTCATAGAGTTGCGATTTTCTGAGGCTAAAGCTCTACTTGAGAGTTATGGTTGGTTCTAGGGTTTCATGGAGTGTTTCCAGTGGCCGACGGAGCGCCCTGAGAGGACAGGTCCTGGGAGCCGGGGCTCGTGTCCTGGGACGTCGTGGTAGAGGCGACGGTCGCGGCGGTGCCCCCGCCGGTGTTCCCGGTCGCGCCGCTGTTGCCGGTCGCGCCGCTGTTCCCGGTCGAGCCACTGTTGCCGGTCGGGCCAGGGGTCGAGCCCGGGGTCGTGGTCGCGGTCTCGGTGGTGGTGGTTTCGGTGGTTGTGGTGGTGGTTTCGGTGGTAGTTGTAGTGTCGCTGGTCGAGCCGCCATTGCCTGACGCCCCTCGGGAGCTCGACGCGCGTCCGGAGCCCGAGGACGAGCTCGGGGGCGGCGCGTTCGGGTTCGGCTCCTCGCCGGCGGCGATCAGCGCGGCCATCCCGGCGCCGGCCGCCGGTCGCGCCGGATCGGTCACATCGATGTAGAGCGCGCCGACCGATCCGGGATCGGCCAGCACCTCCGTGGCGGCCTGCCACTTCTGGACGAGCTCGGTGGCGCCACCGAAGTAGAGGCTCGGCCCGTCCTTGATCTGCGCCACCAGCCCGTGTTCCTCGGTCATCGTCACCTCGCTGAGGTGAGGCAGCATCCGGGTCGGGGCGGCGGCGAGCACGGCGAGCGCGGCCAGCGCGCTGGGATCGCTCAGCCGCGTGCCACCGGGCGGCACCCGTACCGGGATCGCGGGCAGGGATTTGGCCGAGACGTCGTGCAGAAGCACCCCGTCACCCGCCACCGCGATCGAGCTCCCGTCGACAGTGACGACGCCGACCGCGGTCTCGTCGATCACCTTGATCCGCATCCCGTGCGGGAACTGGGTGCTGACGCGCAAATCCTTGACGATCGGATACGGCGCCACGGCGGTGCGCAGCTGGCTCATGTGGACGTCGAGCGTGGTCATGTTGCGCGCGGCCCGGGTCAGGGCGGCGTCAATCTGACCCGCATCAGGGCCGGTGGCGCCGAGCACCTTCACGTGCCGGACGGCTACCAGACCGGAATTGCGGAACCACAGCCAGCCGCCGCCCAGCGCGAGCAGCAGCGCCACCAAGGCCAGCATGCGCCGGACGGTCACCAACCGGCGCAGCTGCTCGAGCCAGTGGGGTCGAGTCCTGAAGTACGTGGGAACGATCTCGCTCAGCTCCGTCTCTGGTTCCACGACGAGTCGCCGGCGCGGCGGCATCCGCTGCATGACAATTCGACCTGCGGGCAAGGACCCCTGCCCCGGTGATGGGCGGCGATGGCGGCGGGGCGGCGATGGCGCCCGGTGGCGCGCAAGCCGCGAGCTCCCCAAGTCAGGATGCCTTGGGTGATTAGTGCGGACATACTCATACCGCACAAATCCCCCACACCTCCGCCCCGCCCGCGGGCGACTAGCTGACGATGGACCGCCCGAGCGAGTCGATGTCGCCCGCCCCCATCAGCAGGCACAGGTCCCCGTCCCGCAACGCGCCGGCGAGGAACCGCCGCGCGTCGTCGAAGCCCGGCACCCAGGCCACGGCGCGCCCCTGACCGGCGTCGGCCGCCGCGGCCGCGATCAGCCGGCCGTCGACGCCGGGGAAGTCGACGGCGCGCTCCCGCGCCGGGTAGATGTCGAGCACGGCGATCAGGTCGGCGTTGGCCAGCGCGGCGCCGAACTGATCCTTGAGCGCCCATGTGCGCGAATACAGGTGGGGCTGGAAGACGGCCACCAGGCGCGGTGGGTCGAGCGTGCGACCGGCCGCGATGGTGGCCACCACCTTGGTCGGGTGGTGCGCGTAATCGTCGTACACTGCCGCCCCCGTCGCCGTCAGCCCGAGCGGCTCGAACCGCCGGCGGGCGCCGCGGAAGTCCCGCAGGGCCGCCACGGCCCGGGCGGGATCGGCGCCGGCCAGGGTGGCCGCCGTCAGGGCGCCAGCAGCGTTGATCGCGTTGTGCGCGCCAGGAACCTGCAGCACGACCTCGTGCCCGCGCCAGCGAAAGCGCGACCCCTGCGGCGAGCACTCGGCATCGGGCGCGTCGTAGCCGAGCGCGTTCGGCGGGCACAAGGCCACCAGCGAGGGGCGATCCCAGACCACGGCGCCGGTCCCGGCGCGGGCCATGAACTCACGAAAGGTCTGCTCGAGCTCGAGCCGCGAGCCGTAGGTCGAGTGATGGTCGAGCTCGGCACTGGTGAGGATCGCGATCTCGGGGCGGAGCTCTAGCAGGGAGCGGTCGGACTCGTCCGCCTCCACCACGATCCAGTCGCCCCTCCCCCAGCCGGCGCTCGCACCGGTGTCGCGCAGCACACCGCCGACCACATAACTGGGATCGAGCCCGGCACCCCGGAGCGCCTGCACGACCATCGCGGTGGTCGTCGTCTTGCCGGCGCTCCCGGCCACCGCCAGGCAGCGGCGCAGGCCGCACACCTCGGCGAGCAGGTCACCACGGGGCACCTCGCGGCCGCGCGCGGCCACCCGCTCGGGGTTGGACGGCGGGACCGCCGTGGAGTAGACGACCTCCGCCTCCGGCGGGACGTTGGCCGCCGCGTGCCCGATGATCGGCTCGATCCCGTGCTCGCGCAGCATCTCGGTGTAGGAGGACTCGGACCGATCGGAGCCAGTGACCTGCGCTCCAAGCGTGCGCGCAATCAGCGCCAGTCCGCTCGTCCCGGCGCCGCCGATGCCGATGAAGTGCAGGCGGCGGGATGACCAGTCTTCGCTCATTGGCTGCGGGTATCGCGCGCCGTCGGGTCCCGGGCCCGGCCTCAGCGGGGCTCGGCCCGCTCGAGAATCACGACCGGAATCTCGCGGGTGGTCTTGGTCTGGTACTCGTCGTAGGGCGGCCACTCTTTGGTCATGATCGGCCATAGCTCGGATCGCTCCTGCCCGCGCGCGGTCCGCGCCTTGGCCGGGAACCGATCCTCCATCACCTGCACCTCGACGCTCGGGTCGGAGGTCAGGTTCTTGTACCAGGACGGATGGTCGGAGGCCCCTCCCTTCGACGCCACCACGACGTAGTCGTCTCCATGACGGCCGTAGATGAGCGCGTTATCCCGCGCCTGGCCGGTGCGGTTCCCGGTCGTCGTGAGGATCAAGATGTTCGTTCCCTGCCAATCGTGCCCCTCGGCGCCACCGGTCTCCCGGTAGCGATCCACATGCTCCTGTCCGAACAACATCGGTCTGTTTCTCCTTTCTCTGGTAGCTATATCGAGGCTAGTAGGCCCACTAGCGGCGCGCCGCCGCGAGCAGTTCGCCGGCGATCTCGACCGCCGCGTCGGGCTTGGCCAGACCAGCGGAGGCGCGGGCCATTGCGCCCAATCGCCCGCGATCAGCCAGCAGCCGCCCGACCTCGTTGGCGAGCCTGGCCGGGGTCAGCTCGCTGTCGGGGACGACCACGGCCGCCCCGGCGGTGGCCATGAAGGTCGCGTTGGCCGTCTGATGGTCGGCCGCGGCGTAGGGATACGGCACCAGCACGGCTGGCCGTCCGGCCGCGGCGATCTCGAAGATCGACCCACCCGCGCGGCCGACCACGAGGTCGCTGGCCAGCAGCGCCTGGCCGAAGTCCGGGATGTAGCCGCGCAGGTCGTAGTGGGGCCCGGGCGATTCCAGATCCGCCAAGTCCCGCTCGCCGGCGGCGTGCAGCACGTGGAAGCGAGCGCCGGCGAACGCCCGCACCGCGGCCAGGTTGATCGAGCGCGCCCCCTGGGAGCCGCCCGAGACGAGCACGCACGTCTCGGCCGGGTCGATCGCAAATCGCGCTCGCGCCGCGCCCCGGTCGGTGGCCGGCGCCGGCACGGGACGGCCGGTGACGCGATAGCGCCGGCCGCCCCGGCCCTCGATCGGGAACGACAGGCACACCCGGCGGGCGAACGGCGCCAGCAGACGGTTGGTCACCCCGAGATGGCTATCGGCCTCGCTCAGCACCAGCGGGATCCGCCGCAGCACCCCGCCCAGCCCGACCGGGCCGGCCACGTAACCACCAGCGCCGAGCACCGCGTTGGGGCGCAACTCGCCCAGCAGGCTCGAGGCTTGGCGGACGGCGCGAGCGTCGATCAGCGCGGCACGGGCCGCTCGGGACGCTTGCCCGCGGGGCAGCTGCACGACCCGCAGCGTGTGCAGCTCGTAACCGGCGGCCGGGACGAGCTCGCGCTCGGCGCGATCCCCCCCGATGAAGATGACCTCCGCGCCCTCAGCTCGCAGTGCGTCGGCCACCGCCAGCGCGGGCACGACGTGACCAGCGGTCCCGCCGGCGCCGATCACGATCCGCGTCGAGCTCACGCTTCGGGCCCTCGACGACCTGCAGGCGTCGCGCCGATGGACGGGCGATATTGAGTAGCAACCCGACCGCCACCAGCAGTACGCACAGGTTCGTGGGCGCGTAGGAAATGAACGGCAGCGGCACGCCGGTCAGCGGCGAGAGTCCGAGCACGACAAAGATGTTGAGGATCCCCTGGCACAGGATCAGCGAAGTTAACCCGGTCGCCAGCAACTTCGCATACCGGCCCACCGCCCGCCGGGCGGTCCGCAGCCCCGCGTAGGCGATCATCCCGTAGAGACAGACGACGCCGAAGATCCCCAGGATCCCCAGCTCCTCACCGATCACGGCGAGGATGAAGTCGGTTTGGGCCTCGGGCAGGTAGTAGACCTTCTGGACCGACTTGCCCAAGCCGACGCCGAACAGGCCGCCCGAGCCGAGCGCGATCTGGCCCTGGACAGCCTGGAAGCCGGCCGTCGACCTGGACGACCAGGGGTGCAGGAACGCGGACAGTCGGGCGCGCTGGTAGGGCTGAGCGAGGACGATCAGCGCGATCAGGACGCCGGCGATCGCGACCACCGCGACGAGGTAGCGCAGCGGAATGCCGGCGGCGATCATCAGCGCGGTGACCGTGAACGCGATGACCAGCGTGGTACCGAGGTCGGGCTCGATCACGATCAACAGGCAGGCCGGCGCGGTGACGAGAGCGATCGGGGCGACCGCGGTGCGGAAGTTCCGCATCCGCTTCGGGTGGTCGGCCAGGTGGCGGGCTACGTAGAGCACCAGCGCGAGCTTCATCAGCTCGGAGGGCTGGAACTGGATCGGACCGGCGGCGAACCACCGGCGGGCGCCGTTGACCTGCACGCCGAACCCGGGAACCATCACGAGCAAGAGGAGCACGAACGAGACGACCAAGAGCAGGGTCACCAGCTGGCGGTTCATCAGCGTCAGGCCGCGGCGCTCGAGGATGTGCATTGCCACCAGTCCGAGGGCGGCAAAGATCAGGTAGCGCAGGAACTCGCCCGTGCCGGTTGACTGACCCGATAGCACGCCGAGCGGAGAGGAGGCGCTGTACACCATCACGGCGCCGAAGGCGAGCAGGCACAGGGTGGCGGTCATCAGGATGCGGTGCTCGAGCGGCGGCGCCGCCCGTCGGGTGCTCGCCGAGCGCCGTTCGCGGCTGGCCGGGCTGCTGACCCGGACCGCCGTCATCAGATCGCCTCGACCAACGCGCGGAAGGCCGCGCCGCGGACTTCGAAGTTACGGAACTGGTCGTAGCTCGCGCAGGCCGGCGAGAGCAGCACGGTGTCGCCTGGGTGGCTGGCCGCCCACGCGGCCGCCACCGCGCGCTCGAGGTCGCCGACCACGACGAGCTCGACGCCGGTGTCGGCGAGCGCGGCCTGGAGCTCGCCGGCGGCCTCGCCGATCAGGTAGACCGCCCGGCACCGCGCGGCGACCACGGGCGCCAGGGGCCCGAAATCCTGCTGCTTGCCGCGCCCGCCCGCGATCAGTTGCACGTCGCCCGCGAAGGCCCGCAAGGCGACGATCGTGCTCGCCACGTTGGTCGCCTTCGAGTCGTTGACGAACTCGACGCCGTCGTGGACGCGCACGAGCTCGAGGCGGTGCGGGACACCGCCGAACGTCCGCAGTCCGGCCGCCACCGCCCCGATGTCAAGCCCTCGGGCCAGGCACGCAGCGGCCGCCGCCAGCGCGTTCAGCCGGTTGTGCTCGCCGCGCAATGCGAGCTCATCGACCCGCACCACCGGCCGCGTGTCCCACCACAGCAAGCCGGCGCGGTCGGCCATCTCGGCCTCGGGCCCGTGGCCGAACAGCACCCGGCGCGCACAGCCGCCCAGGTCCTCGATCCCGAGGTCCTCGGCCGCCACCGCGATGTCGTCGTTTCCCTGGTTGGCGAAGATCCGCAGCTTGGCCGCCACGTAGGCCTCGTAGCTGTGGTGATAGTCCACGTGGTCGGGGGAGAGGTTGAGCAGGAGGGCGGCCTCGGGAGCAAAGGCCAGCGTGTCCTCGAGTTGGAACGAGGACGCTTCGCAGACCACGGTGACGTCAGGGGCGAGGCCACCGACGAGCGACGAGGCCGCCGTGCCGACGTTGCCGGCCACCGCCACGGGCACCGCCGCCTCGCGATGGATGTGGCCGATCCACTCGGTGGTGGTCGTCTTGCCGTTGGTTCCGGTCACGGCGATGAACTCGTTGGGCAACAGTCTCCAGGCGAGCTCGAGCTCGCCCAGCACGGGCAGGCCACGGGCGCGTGCCGCCCGGATGACCGGGGCGTCCAGGGGTACGCCGGGGCTCTTGATGAGCGTCCCGGCGCGGGCGGCAAAAGCGTCGCCTGACGCATCCACATGCACTTCGACACCCGCCCGCGAAAGCCTTCCGAGGTTCGCAGGGTCCGGTGCGCCCGCATCGCATCCGATCACCTCCTCCCCGCGGGCGCGCAGCGCCAGAGCTGCCGCCACGCCGGACACACGCAGTCCGGCGACGAGATATGGCCCGGGCGGAAGCGGCGGCCGGGGCTTCACGCGCTCGCCGGCCCGCTCGGCGGCGCGCTGCCCCGGGCGGTCGCGTCAGCCACGAATGCTGAGCCGGTAGACGGTGAACGCGATCGCCGCGCAGGCCGAGGCCACAATCCAGAAGCGCAAGATGATCTTTGTCTCCGACCAGCCCTGGAGCTCGAAGTGGTGGTGGATCGGCGCCATCAGGAACACGCGCTTGCGGAACATCTGAAACGAGAACACCTGGATCAGGACCGACAGCGCCTCGAGCACGAACACGCCGGCCATCAGGATCAGCAGCACCTCGGTCTTGGTCATGATCGCCAGCCCGGCGATCGCGCCGCCTAACCCGAGCGAGCCCGTGTCGCCCATGAAGATGCTCGCCGGAAAGCTGTTGAACCACAGGAAGCCGATGCAGGCGCCGACCAGACACGCGGCCAGATAGGTCAGGTTGCCCTCCCCCGGGGTGATGAACGTGATGCCCACGTAGGCCAGGAAGACGATCGCCGCGCAGCCGGCGGCCAGGCCGTCGAGGCCGTCGGTGAGGTTGACGGCGGAGGTGGTCCCGGCCACCACGAGATAGATGAACACGGGATAGACGGGGCCGAGGTCCAATGTCACGTCGACGAAGCGGAAGCGGACCGTCGGGGACATGTGGGCCTTCTGAGTGGCCACCCACCACAGCCCGAGCGAGATCGCGATCGTCACCACGAGCTTGGTGCGCGCCCGCAGCCCCAGCGAACGGCGCTTGACGATCTTCGTGTAATCGTCGGCGAAGCCGAGCAACGCACATGCCACGGCGCCGCCGAAGACGCCCATCGAGGGCCAGTCGCGTCCCGACAGGAGCAGGAACGGGACCGCGATCGCGGTGAAGATGATGATCCCGCCCATGGTCGGGGTTCCCGCCTTGGTCTTGTGGCCCTCGGGGCCCTCCTCGCGGATGTTCTGGCCGAACTCGCGGCGGCGCAGGAACTCGATGAATTGCGGACTGAGGAACAGGCACATCAGCAGCGAGACGGTGCCCGCGATCAGCACGCGACCCGAGATCGATCCGGTCATGCGGGCACCTCGCTGGCCAGCGCCCGGCAGACGCGCTCGAGCCCGACGCCCCGCGACCCCTTGACCAGCACGACGTCGCCCGACTCGAGCAGCTCGGAGACGAGCGCGGCCGCGTCGGCGGCGTCGGCCACGCTGTGGGACTCACCGTCGAAGCGGTTGCTCATCGCGGCCGCGAGCGGCCCGACCGTGACCAGAACGTCGACCCCGACCGTGGCCGCGTAGGCGCCGATGTCCTCGTGGAAGCGCAGCTCGTCGGGACCGAGCTCGAGCATGTCGCCGAGCACGGCAACACGCCGGCGGTCCACATCCCCGCCGGTGGTCGCGGTCAGGTCATCGAGGGCGGCGCGCATCGACATCGGGTTGGCGTTGTAGCAGTCGTCGATGAGGACCACATCGCCGGCGAGCCGGGTTCGGCCGCCGCGTCCCGGCGAAGGGGTGAACTCCACCGGCCCCTCCGGCCTCACGCCGACCGCTTCGGCGGCGGCGACCGCCGCGAGCAGGTTGCGGCGCAGATGGGCTTGGGAGAACGACAATGCGAGCGTCAGCTCCGCCCCCTCGAAGGCAATCCGGACGCGATCCTCGGTGGCGTCCACGAACGATATATCGCCACCATCCCCGAACCGGATCGTTCGCACGTCATCGCGCAGGTACGGCGCCAGCAGCTCCTCGCCGGCCGGGACGATCGCCGTTCCGCCCGGCTTCAGGCCGGCGATCAGCTCGGCCTTGGCCGCCGCGACCGCCTCGATCGTCCCCATCAGCTCCAGGTGGACCGGGCCGATGCTGACGATCACCCCGACGGTCGGCGCGGCGATCTGGGCCAGCTCGGCGATCTGGCCGGCCCCGCGCATCGCCATCTCGAGCACGAGCACTTCGGTGCCCGCCGGCGCGGCGAGCAGTTCGAGCGGCAGCCCGATCTCGGTGTTGAAGTTCGCGCGCGAGGCGACCGTCCGGCGCTGCGGCGCGAGCAGAGCCAGCAGCAGGTCCTTGGTCGACGTCTTGCCTGTCGACCCGGTCACGCCGATCACCTCGGCTCCCAGCTCGGCCCGCCAGGCGACCGCCAGCCGCTGGAGCGCGGCCAGCGGGTCGGCGGCGGCGATCACCACGCCGTCGCGCGCCGAGCGGACGGCTTCGGCGTGGGCCGGCGTGGTCAGCACTCCCCATGCCCCTCCGGCCAGAGCGTCGACCGCGAAGGCTCCCCCGTCGACCTGTGAGCCGGGCAAGCCCACGAACAGGGCCTCGGGCCCCGCCTGGCGCGAGTCGATGATCGCCCGCTCGGGACCGGGCACCGCGACCGGTGGCGAGATCAAGGTCGCGCCGGCCGCGTCCGCGACCCGCTCTGGACTCCATCCCTTCATCGGGCCAGCGAACCGCTGTGGAGAGCGTCCCGCGCGACCGTCACATCGTCGAATGGGATCTTGTAGCCGCCGGCGAATTCCTGACCCTGTTCGTGGCCCTTGCCGGCGATCACGACGACGTCGCCCGGCTGCGCGCTGCCGATGGCCAGCTCGATCGCGGCGCGGCGGTCCACGTCGTGCTCCACGTCCGCGCCGCTCCCGGCCAGGATCTCGTCGATGATCGCGCGGGGCTCCTCCGAGCGGGGGTTGTCGGAGGTGACGATGACGCGATCGGCCAGCCGCCGGGCGATCTCGCCCATCAGCGGTCGTTTGCCCCGGTCCCGATCGCCCCCGCAGCCGAACACGACGTGCACGCGATCGGTGGTCAGTTGCCGCGCGGCCTCGAGCACGTTCTGCAACGAGTCGGGCGTGTGCGCGTAGTCGACCAGCACCGCGAAGCCCTGGCCCTCCTCGACGAACTGGAAGCGACCCGGTACCTGGCCCGCGGTCTCGATCGCCTGCGCGGACGTTTCCGCGGAAACGCCGAGGGCGTCGGCGGCCGCGAACGCCGCGAGCACGTTGTACACGTTGAAGCGGCCCCGCAGGGGCGAGCTCAGCTCGACTTCGAGGTCGGGCGTGGCCACGGTGAAGCGCGATCCGCCCAAGCCCGTCTGGAGGTGTTCGGCGCGGTAGCGGGCGGGCCGCTCGAGCGCGAAGGTGATCGCTTCCGGCAGCTCCGAGGCCAGCCGAGCCCCATACGGATCGTCGACGTTGACGATCGCCAGATCGGGCCCGCACGAGGTGAACAGCCGGCGCTTGGCCTGGAAGTAGTCCTCCATCGTGGGATGGAAGTCGAGGTGGTCCTGGGTCAGGTTGGTGAAGATCGCGGCGGCGAAGTGAATCGCGTCGGCCCGGTGGAGGTGCAGCGCATGGGAGGAGACCTCCATCACGCACGCGCGATCGCCCGCTTCCAGCATCTCGGCGAAGGTGCGCTGGAGGTCGATCGCCTCGGGCGTGGTCCGGATCACCGGCCGCTCGACGCCGCCGATCACGCTCTTCACCGTGCCCAGCAGCCCCGCTTGGCGCGAGTCGGCTTCCAGCAGGTCGCGGACCAGGAACGCGGTCGTTGTCTTGCCGTTGGTGCCGGTCACGCCCACCGTCTGCAGGCGGGCGGTGGGATCGCCGAAGAACGCGACCGCGGCCGGGGCCATCGCGGCCCGGACGGATGGCACCTGAACTTCGGGCACGCCGAGGCCGAGAGGGCGCTCGACCACGAGCGCGACCGCGCCATGGGCGATCGCCTCAGGGGCGAACTCGTGACCGTCGCGGGTGAATCCCGGCACGCAGAAGAACAGCGTGCCGGGCGTGACGGCGCGGGCCTCGTAAGCGAGGTTCACGATCTCTAGCTGAGCGGCATCCGGTGGGGCTCCGGAGACCACGGCATCCAAGCGCATTGCGGCGCGAGTCTAGCCAGGCCATCGGCAGCTACCCGCGCTCGCCCCCCAACAATTAGCCCTGACCGAACCCCCGCCGCCCGTTGACCGGCTCGCGCCGCTCGAGTACGCGATCGACCAGACCGTAGCCGACCGCGTCCTCGCCGGTGAAGAAGCGGTCGCGTTCCATGTCCGCGTGGACGCGCTCGATCGACTGACCGGTGTGCTTGGCGTAGATCTCGTCCACCCGAGCGCGAAGCGCCAGTACCTCGCGGGCGTGGATCTCGATGTCGGTCGACTGCCCCTGGTAGCCGCCCGAGGGCTGGTGGATCAGGATCCGGCTGTTCGGCAGCGTCATCCGTTTGCCCGGAGCGCCCCCGGCGAGCAACAACGAGCCCATCGACATCGCGATCCCGTAGCAGATGGTCTGCACGTCGGGCCGGATGAACTGCATCGCGTCGTAGATCGCCAGGCCGGCGTAGATCGAACCACCGGGGGAATTGATGTAGAGATGGATGTCCTTGTCGGGGTCGTCGGATTCCAGATGCACGAGCTGGGCCACGATCAGATTCGCGGCCTCCTCCTCGACCTGACCGCCCAGGAACACGACGCGATCGTTGAGCAGTCGTGAGTAGATGTCGAACGAACGTTCGCCACGCGCGGTCTGTTCGACGACCATCGGAACGAGTGTCATGAGTCCTCCTGTCCGGGTGCTATGGTGCAACCCTGTGGTTGCGAACGAACATAGCAGATGCGCAACCCGTAGGTTGCACGTCCACGAGGAGGGCCGATGACGGAACGGATCGAACGTGAGCTTTGGCTTGACGCGCCGGCGGCCGATGTGTGGGCCGCCGTGACCAGCGACGGATGGCTGGCCGATGAGGTCGCGCTGACGCTCGAGCCGGGCGGCGATGCCTATTTCCGGTCGCGAGATGGGACCAAGACTGGCTGGGTGGAAGAGGCGACGGCGCCGTCCCGGCTGGCGTTCTGGTGGGCCATCGACGGAGAGCCCGCAACGCGGGTCGAACTGACGATCTCCGAGCGCGACGAGGCGACGCGGCTGCGCGTGGTCGAGACCCGACCGCTGGAGATGCTCGACCTGATCGGGACGCCGCTGGCCCGGATCGGCGGGCCCTCCTACGGGCCCGCGCTGGTGGCGGCATAGCGCATGGCCACAGCCGATCGCGCCGGCGCCGTGTTCGGGGCGTTGTCAGACCCGACTCGCCGCTCGTTACTGGCCACGATCGCCGCCCAGCCGTCGGTCACGGCCACCGAGCTGGCGGCCGAGCTGCCGATTTCCCGTCAGGCGGTGCTCAAGCACCTCGGCGCGTTGACCGACGCCGGTCTGTTGCGTCGGGAGCGCTCCGGACGTGAGGTGCGCTACCGGGTGACACCAGAACCGCTTTCGGACGCGGTCTCGTGGATGGCGGAGGTCGGGGGGCAGTGGGACGAGCGGCTGGCCCGGCTCAGCCGGCAGCTCGGACGCTGAGATGCGGCGGCGCTCGCGTGGCCGGTGTCCGAGGCGTGTTACGGGGCGACGGCGAGCTCCGGCGCGACGTCGTTTGTGCTCTGCGCCGGTGAGCATGGCGACGGGCACGGGTTGATCCCGAAGTACGGCACCGCCCAGCCGGCGATCTTCTGGAACGCCGGAGCGGCCACCGATCCACCGTAGATCGAGCCTCGCGGTTCGTCGACGACCACCGCGATCACGAGCTTGGGGTGAGTTGTCGGAACCATCCCGATGAACGACGCCACGTAAAGGGAGTCCGAGTAGGTCCCGTGGACGGCCACGTTTGCCGTGCCGGTCTTGCCGGCCATGTCGTAGCCCGGGATCGCGGCGCCCGATGCCGTCCCGCCGTCGGCGAACACTCCGCGCAACATGTCGCGGAGCTCGGAGGCCGTGGTAGCGGAAATGATCCGGCGCCCCGCGGGGACGGGGACCGACTTGTCGCCGACCGACCCGACGATGTGGGGAGTACGCAGGATCCCGCCGTTGGCGATCGTCGAGTAGGCGGCCACCATCTGCATCGGGGTGACCGACTCGCCCTGGCCGAACGGGACGTTGGCCATCGTCGACCCGGAGTACTGCCACCAGTGCAGGACGATCCCGCTCTGCTCGCCGGGCAGGTCAACGCCCGTCTTGGAGCCGAAGCCGAACCGACGGACCCAGTAATCGAACCGCTTGGCCCCGAGCTTCAACCCGATTTCGTCGGCTCCTATGTTGCTCGAGACCCTGAGGATGCCGGCTGTGGTCAGCGTCTCGGCGGGGTGGTTCTCCGCGTCGTGGATCGTCCGATCGGCGATCTGGAGCTGCGGCGGAATGTTGAACTCGGTGTTCGGAGTGATCAATCCATCCTGGAGTGCGCCGGCCACCGTGATCGCCTTGAAGGTCGAGCCCGGTTCATAGTTGAGCGACACGGCCTTGTCCTGCTGCACGGAGGCCGGCGCGGCGAAGAAATCGTTCGCGTTGACCGCCGGCCAGTTCGCCAGCGCCAGGATCGCGCCGGTCTGAGGATTGACCACGATCGCGGTTGCGCCCTTCGGCGAGTACGCCTCCCCCACGCCGGCCAGCACCTGCTCGACCTCCTCCTGGAGGCCGGAGTCGATCGTCAGCTGCAGGGTGTCTCCGGGGTCGGTGGCGCGGACGTTGTCGATCGAGATCGGCTGGCCGATCGCGTCATTGACCGTCCGCCGAATCCCGTTGGTACCGCGCAGCGCGTCGTTGTAGAAGTACTCGAGCCCGGTCAGACCGCGGTCGTTCCACCCCACCCCACCGAGCACCTGGGCCGCCTCGGTGCCGCGCGGATAGACGCGCGTCACCTCGGGGATGAGGCTGATCCCGTCGATCCGCATGTCCTGAATCTGCGTGGCCTGATCGGCGGGCAGCTCGTGCGCGAGATAGACGAATCCGGTGTCGGGCTTGGTCAGCTCGGCCTGCACAGTGGCGACGGGCTGGCCGAGCAGCGTGGCCAGCCGCTGAGCGGCGACGGGGGCGTTCTTGATCAGATAGGGATCGGCGACGATGTCATCCGCCGACTCGCTGATCGCGAGCTCGACGCCGTTGCGGTCGGTAATCGTCCCGCGGGGGGCCGGAACGACCTCGGTCGTAACCTGCTGCGTCGCCGCGGCTCGCTGCAACGATCCGGCCTGGATCGCGCCGAGGTAGACGGCGCGCACCACCGCGACCCCGAGCAGCCCGATGAAGGCCATGAAGAGGACCCCGATCCGGCGGTCGATCAGGGCCACGCGGAGCTAGCCCCCGGGCGTGCTCGGCTGCATCGCGGCCAGCGCGCCCGCGGTCGTGACCACGTCGCCCTTAGCCGATGTGATGTTCAGGAAGCCGCCGGGATCGACGGGGTGGATGTTGTTGATGGCCGCGCCGACCCGGCCTCCGGTCTGCGAGGACAAGAACGCGATCTGCGTCGGTCCGGGCATGATCATCCCCATCGAGGCCGCCAACCGCTCGATCCGCTGATCGTCGGACAGCGTGGCGACGTTGGCGCGCAGGAGCTCGTTGCGGCTCTGCAACGCCGTGCCGAGCTCGAGCGAACGGCCGATGCTCGCGTTGAGCTTCAGCACCTCGACCTGCATGGCCACGATTCCGGCGAGCAGAACGCCGAGCAGCGGGATCCACGCCCGGCCGCGAATGATCCGGTCGAGCAGCGGATGGTCGGGGAGCGCGCGGAAGAACGCTCGCAGGCGCGCCGAGATCGAAGCTCCGAGTTTCGGGCTCCGGGCGCGCCGGCTCGAGGGACGCCGGCGGGTCGTGCGCGACCTTTTCGGGGCGGGCGCCGGCTCCGGGCGCCGCGGCGTGGTCGGGGCGTGCGCGGGTTCCGGGCCCGGAGCCGTGGTCGGGGCGGCCGGGGCGCTCCGGGCGCTCCGGGCTCTCGGGGTTTTCGGGGTTTTCGGGGTTTTCGGGGTCTTCTGGGTCTTGGGGGTCGCTGGACCGCCGGCGGGCCCTGAGATCCGACGCGGCACCTTGGGCAGGCTGAGCTTGCGGCGGTGGCCCGCGGAGCTCCCCTTGCGCGGCGGCGAACCGGCGGCGCCGCGGTCGGGCGCGCTGCGATCGGGCGCGCCGCGGGTGGCGGTCCCGTTTCGGCCGGCCTCGGTCACGGCAGGTGGCGTCATGGCGTTGGCGCCGGCAGCTTGCGGGCCGCGCGCAGGTGGGCCGATTTGGCCCGGGGGTTGGCCGCCGTCTCGCCGGGCGTCGGCACCACGGCGCGGCGGTTCAGCAATTCAGCCTCGGGCTGGCGACCACACACGCAGATCGGAAGATCCGGCGGGCAGATGCAGCCGCGAGCCTTCCCGGCCAGGAAGCGTTTGACCCGGCGATCCTCGAGCGAGTGGAACGAGATCGCCGCGAGGCGGCCGTCGGGCTGCAGCAGGTCCCACGCGATCGGTAGCGCGGCATCGAGCTGAGCGAGCTCGTCGTTGACCGCGATCCTCAGCGCCTGGAAGGTTCGCCGGGCGGGATGACCGCTGGCGAACTGGGCCGGCACCGGCACGGCGGCCTTGATCGCGTCGACCAGCTGTTGCGTGGAATTGAGCGGCTCGCGCCGGCGGGCGCGGACGATCGCGCGCGCGATCTCCCGCGCGTAGCGCTCCTCCCCATACTCGCGGATCAGGTTGGCCAGCCGCCGCTCGTCCCACGCGCCCACGATTTCCTGGGCGGTGAGTTCCTGATCCGGATCCATCCGCATGTCGAGCGGGGCGTCGTAGGCGTACGAGAAGCCACGCGCCCAGGTGTCGACCTGCATCGAGGACATGCCCAGATCCATGTAGATGAGGTCGGCCTCGAGCTGCTCTTCGCGCAGGAGCGACATCCCGGTCACGAAGTCCGAGCGGATAAAGCGGGTCTCGCACGGGACTTCGGCCGACAGCTCGAGGAACCGCTCCTCGGCGAGCGGGTCGCGGTCGATGCCGACCAGCACGCCGGCCGGCCCGACGCGATCGGCGATCAGGCGCGCGTGCCCGCCACCTCCGAAGGTGCAGTCGACGGCCACCTCCCCTGGACGCGGATCGAGTAGCTCGATCAGCTCTCCGGCCAGGACCGGGATATGGGTCTGGGTCATGTCAAGTAGTGTCGCCAAGGCTCGCTGCAATTTCGGGGACTCGGTTTAGGACCTCTTCGCTGTAGCCCGCATAGCGGACGCGGTCAAAGACCTCCAGGCACTCGCCCGAGCCGGTGACGACGACATCCTTGCCGAGCTCGGCGTAGTCGATGAGCTTGGGAGGGATCATCACGCGGTAGGCGGAGTCGAGTTCGGTGTCATGCGAAAGGTTGAAAAAGAAGCGCTTCAGGTCGCGCGCCTCGGGCAAGATCGGACTGAGGCCGGCAAGCGCCGCGCTCGTATACGCGTCGTAGGCGTCGGGCGTCCAGATCGCGATCGAGCGCGGCGCGCCGGGCGTCGTCTCCGGCGACGCCGCCAGCACCACTCCACCCGCAAGCGCGGCGCGGAACTTCGAGGGCACGGTCAATCGATGCTTCGCGTCGAGCGCGTGTTCGAAGGTTCCGCGGAAGATCAAGGGTTCTCATTCGAGTGAACGAACTCGAACCCGGGTGGCTGGGTGGGAGGAGCCCTGCCACCCGGGTTCCTGCAGACGCTGCGTGCCCCACTTTATCCCACTCCCCCCCACAATGCAACCCCGCGCCCATGCTTTCCCCCACCGAGCCCCCTCGTCTCCCCTGGCGACCGGTTTTCCCAGCGCCGACCGGGGATTTGGCCCGCCCTGAGCGGGTCCGGACCCGGCCTTCGCGCGCAATGCGCCTTGCAGTTCGTGCGGGTGCAAGCGGGGTTGCAAAACCGGCCGGATTCCGTCCGGCCGCCGTGCTTTTCTCTTTTGCATCTGCGCGCGGCCGGGAGGCGGCGCGCGTGCTTTGTTGCCCACGTTCAGGCGCGGCCGACGGTGGTCGGGGCGTCCAGCCGCTTCAGGGGCTCGGCCCTGGACTGCTATTGAACGGACGACGGCGCCATGGCGGCGCGTGCGATCGTTGGGCCGCGAGCCGGCGCTCGCCGCCCGTTACGACTGCTCGGACTCGCCACCTCTGGCGGACGTCCCCACGGCCTCACGCTCGTTGCCGTTGTTCTGCGGCGCGGCCGACGCCTCGCCGATCGGCTCCGTGATCAACCGCCGATCGTCGGAAGTGAGACATCTTCCGGTAGCGAGCTCGAACTGCCAGCCGTGCATCGTGCACGTGAGTACGCCGTCCTTGACCTCGGCGAACTGCGTGAGGTCAGCCTTGAGGTGCGGGCAGCGCCGCTGCACGCGGTAGCCCTCGCACTCCCAGAAGGCCTCCTCGTCCGATTGCTCGGCGTAGTAGCCCTCCAGGTACTGCAGGCGTTCCTCGGAGAGGCACTTGAAGAAGTTGTACACGTACTCGTTGTATTTGCCGTCGCGTTCCGCTTCGAAGCGACACGACAGGAACACCGAGTTGACCCAGTCCACTTCGCCACTGTCGAGCACCGCCTCAAGCAGCGGCGCGGCGAGGAAGAAGCGGTACCGACACGCCTCGCCCTGCCAGGGGTAAACGCGCCGCTCCATGAAGTCGACCACGACGTCGTGCTCGCCGGTGGCGAACAGCACGCGGGCGCCCACGCCCGCACAGGTCCGATCAGCCCAGCTCAGCAGCGGTTCGAGGCGGTCCTTCATCGCGCTCGGGATGTCGACCCGCCCGCTTGGCCAGGCGGCGCGCTCGGCGGCGATCCGTGGCCGCTTCCGAGCTTGATAACCCCGGAGGTAAGCCTCCTTGTCCTCGAAGATCGCCGCGACCTCCTTCTCGGCCACCGGATGCGTGACCTCGCAGCGAGAGCCTTCCAGATGGACCACGCTGCCCGGAATGACCAGCCTTCCCCCTTCGTTACCGTGCTCGCGCAGGTATTCCAGGAACACGGACTGGTCGCAGAAGATCGTCGGCTCCGCGCCCGGAAGATCGTTGAGGGCGAACAGGTCGTCATCCAGGAAGCCGGGCGGACCCGCGCTCGGGAAGACATTCGGCGCGCCGACCTGATCGGCGTAGTTCAGCGCCCGCTGACTCTGCTGCTCGCGCTTGTGCTTGATCAACGCCCGCTTCATCTTCTCCGGGAAGCGATAGACCATCGGGAACCAGATCGCGCCCGAGAACTGCAGGAAGTGGCCGTCGTGAGGACCGAGCGCCCGGAGCACGTCCGTGCTCAGCGGGTGGGCATCGTTCTGGTTGAACAGGCGCGTCTGGCCGTCGTCGACGACGAGCGACGAGTCGCCCACCGGTCCGTCGGTCGGAGAGGTCAGCGACACGATCGTGAACTGCAACCCGTCGACTTCGACCGGCTCCAAGTCGCGCGTCTTGATGAAGTCGCGGAAGCCCAAGTCGCGTAGCTCGTGCTCGAGGTCATCGACCTTGTAGTCGGGCAGCACGACGCGCGCGTCCTTCGACACATGCTCGGTCAAGAACTCAGGATCGAAGTGATCGTGGTGAAGGTGGGAGATGTACAGGTAGTCAGGGTTGCCGATCGTCTGAGGGTCGATGCCGTCGTTGGCGGGAAACGGATACCAGGACCCGAAATAAGCGGGGTTGAACCAGGGGTCACAGAGCACGCTTCCGGCGCGGGTTTGGATGTAGAGACCAGCTTGGCCTAGGAATGTGATGTCCATAATCAGAAATCCGCCTCAGGAACGGGCGTGTCTAGCGCGATGGTCGGGAGGTTCGTGTACGAGCAGGCGACGATTCGGACGCACGGCGCCCGGGCGTTCAAAATCGCCCCGCGGGCGTCCAAAATCACCCCATGAGCCATCACGCCGACGGGGCGTGATGTCGAGAGTCTGACGCCGTGCGAGCCGAAGGACGACCGGCCCCAGCGTAGCGGTGCGGGCAGATAGCGGGCACCCGGTCTAGGGTATCGCCCGGGCGCGACGGACCGCCGAGCGGAGAAGCGGCCCACCTTTGAGGCGGAGGGGGACGCGGCACTGCGGAGGCGGTACGGCTTGTTAGCCGCGCTCGTCGAATCGACCTACGGCGTGTCGGCGGCCGGAAACCGGCTCATCCGGTTGTTGCCGGGAGCTCGAGCACGAGCCTCGCACCTCGCTCCGATGGGCGGGCCGCGAGTCGGCCTCCGTGCCCGCGCGCGATCGAACTGGCGATCGCCAACCCCCGGCCGCGCGTGCCGCGGCCCGCGCGGGCGCGTCCGGCGAGCTCGGCGACCGGCGCCGCCAGCCCGGGTCCGCCGTCGATGACCTCGAGGCGGACTGACGCGTGGTCGGCCCGCCCTCGCACTTCGATCGCGCCGCCGCCGTGCTCGATCGCGTTGGCGATCAAGTTTCCCACCGCCTGGGCCAGCCTGATCCGATCACCGCCGACGTGTACCACCGGCCCCGACCACCGTCCGACCAGCTGGGCCCCCGCGACCGCCGCTCTCGCCTGCCAACTCTCGACGCAATCTCGCAACAGCGTCTCGGGATCGACAAGCTCGCGTAGCCAGGCGGCTCCCGACGGGGCGTGGACCGCCCTGAGGTCATCCAGAGCGACGCCGGCGCGCTCGAGCTCGAGCTCGAGCGCCCGCAGCCTCGCCGCCGGCAGCCCGCCGGTCCGGATCCCCAGCGACAGGCCCAGACGAGCCGCACCGATGGGACCGCGGAGCTCGTGCGCGGCGCGGGCCACCGCCTCGAGCCGCCGATCTCGAATTCTGGACGCCCGGATCGCGGACAGCGCCGCGACGGCCGCGACGACCCATCCGGAGCCCGCCAGCCACGCGCCCCCGATTGGTCTGGTCGGCGTCACTTGACGTCTCCATCCATCAGCCGATAGCCGACACCCCAGACGTTCACCACGAACCGCTCCCCGGACGAGCCGAGCTTCTTGCGCAACCGTGACGCGTGCGAGTCGAGCGTGCGCGTCGCGCCGAGCGTCCTGAACCCCCACACGCCGCGCAGAAGCTCTTCGCGTGTGTAAACGCGCGTCGGGTCGGCCGCGAGCGCGCGAACCAGCGCGAACTCCTTCTTGGATAGTGCCACCCGCTCTCCGTGCACCCGAACCTGGCGGGCGAGCGGATCGATCTCCAGCGGCCCGACCCGGATCTTGCCCGACCCGTCGCGGCGCTGATGGCGTCGCAGCAGCGCGTTGACCCGCGCCCGCAGCTCGGGATAGCTGAACGGCTTCACGATGTAGTCATCACACCCGCGCTCAAACGCCCGCAGCCGGTGCAGCTCGGTGGCGCGGCCGGTGACCACGAGCAGCAACAGGTCAGGATCGATGCTGCCGGCGAGGCGGTCGGCCTCGCGGACATCGCGCAGAAGCTCGAGCCCGTCGCGATCCGGCAATCCCAGGTCGATGATCGCGAGATCCGGGAACTGTGTCTCGATCAACTCGCGGGCGTCCTCGGCACACTCCGCCTCGAGCAGGACAAAGCCGTCCGCGGTGAGGTTGTCGGCCAGGAACGTGCGGGTGAGGCGGTCGTCTTCGACGACGAGGATCGTGGCCGGCGTGGGGTTCATAACTGACAGAGCGCGCAGGGGCGGAAAACCTCCCCCCGCCGGACGGCCCGAGTCGCGAAAAGAACGCTCAAATCTGTGAAAACCTGTCCGCGGATCCGGCTCCGAGGAGGGGATGTTGCAACATCGCATTCAGCGCCTGCGGCAGGGAAGGAAACCCACATATGATGCCGACGCTGCTATGTACAGACGCGGGAACTACAGCTCCGGCGACGACTTCGTGCTCGAATATGGAGAACTCCGATTCACCTTCAACGAGCGCGATTTCAGAGAGCGCTGCGAGCAGGCGGCGCGGAAGCTGGGCTTCATCGAGGAGACGGTCGACGAGGAAGAGGCCGAGGACCTGATCAACCTCGTCGTCAACGGCGAGGTGACCGAGCCCGCGTCGGCTCTCGGGGAGCATGTCAACGATTGCTGGCCCGAACTGGTGGGTTCGTCCGACCGCTCGCTCGTGCACTGGCTGCGGCGGCTGATCTTCCGCGGTGCCTGGCTCGACCAGCGCGTCAAAGAGGGCGAGCTGGACATCTGTTACGAGGACGAAGCGAACACGTTCGTGTACATCCAACCCGACCGTGGTGGAGAGCCGATCGAGCTCGCGCCCGAGCCGAGCTGGAACCGCGTCGCCTACATCCGCCGCTGACCTCGGCTCGCCGAGGAACGCCGGGCCCGGCCTGCCCGGGAGCGCCGAGCGCTAGCCGCCGCCTCCGAGCGACGTGTAGCTCTGGTTCTTCGGCGCCGGGTTATCGAGTAGCAACTGTGGCACGGTGACCAGCTTGTAGCCCCGCGCGCGCAGGTCGTGGATTACCTTGGGCAGCGCCTCGATGGTCTCCTGGCGATTACCGCCCGCGTCGTGCATGAGGATGATCGCGCCCGGCTTGGCCCCCGACACCGCCGTGTGGACGATCGCTGACACGCCGGGCAGCGTGTAGTCGTTCGTGTCGACGCTCCACAGCACCATCAGCATCTTGTACTTGCGCAGCAGCGCGAGCGTGGTCGAGTTGTAAAGGCCGTACGGGGGACGGAAGAGGCGCGGGAACGGCGCGCCGTACTGACCGATCGCCGAGGTCTGGTGAATCAGCTGGGACTCCTGCTCGGAGGCCGACAGTTCCGACATCGGTGGATGCGTGTACGTGTGGTCACCGATCACATCGCCCATGTGGACGATCTCGCTCGTCGAGTCGTGGAACCACTGCTCCATCTCCCCGATCTCAAAGAATGTCGCCGGCGTGTGCTCGCGTTTGAGGACCGCCAACAGTTGGGGGGTGTATGGGCCCGGACCGTCGTCGAACGTGAGCGCGAGCTCACGGTGCTGCGAACCGGCGATCCGCACGAACGGCGTATAGGAGAGCGTGCGGGTGATGGCCGCGTTCTCCGCCGCCAGCTGCTTATCGGCGAACGAGCGTGACCCACCGCCGGCCAGCGCCCGTATCTCGGCGAAAAACCCCGCCCCGTGCGGCTGAGTCGTCGGCGAGTGCTTGATCGTCGAGCCCCCGCCGCTGCTCGTGGTCAAGCCGATGATCACGAGCAGGACCGCGACAAAAGCGCCCACCGCCATCCACCGGCGTCGCCGGTGGTGCGCCTTCATGCTCCGCCGGCGCTGCCGGCTCGTCCTCCGCGGCGGCGGAGATCTCCGGGGCGAGCTGATCAAAGCCTTCCAATCATGGCCAGTGGCATAAGAGTCCGTTCATACCCATGATGCCGTGTCGAGCGGCGGCATGCTGTTTTGGGCGGCTGGTTTGCCGCCTGTCAAACCGATCCGGCGATGGGCTCATTACGCTCCCTGAACATGCAGTCCCCGGTTTGGGTAATCATCCCCACTTACAACGAGGCCGAAAATATCGACGCCATCGTCCGCGCGGCGGCAAGCGAGCTCGAGGGCGCTGCCTCCGGCGGCTACCGCATCCTAGTCGTCGACGACGCTTCGCCCGACGGCACCGGTCAGATCGCCGACCAACTCGCGGAGAGCCTTCCATCGCTCGAGGTGCTCCACCATGGCGCCAAGGCGGGCCTGGGCCACGCGTACCTGGCCGGCTTCGCCAGGGCGCTGGCGGGCGGCGCGCAGTTCGTGATCGAGATGGACGCCGACTTCTCTCACGACCCCCGCTACCTGCCGGATCTCTTAGCCGCGGCGCAGGAAGCGGACGTGGTGCTCGGCTCCCGCTACGTGTCCGGTGGTGGCGTACGCGACTGGGGTCTCGTGCGGCGGATGATCAGCCGCGGCGGAGGCGTCTACGCCCGGATGATCCTCCGCGTCGACGTCCGCGATCTCACCGGCGGATTCAAATGCATTCGCCGGGAGGTGCTGGAGGCGATCGACCTAGACAGCGTGTCAGCCGAAGGCTACGTTTTTCAGATCGAGGTCACCTACCGTGCGCTGCTGGCCGGCTTCACAGTGCGAGAGGTTCCGATCGTGTTCCGAGACCGCACAGCGGGTACTAGCAAGATGTCTGCCAAGATCGCGCTCGAGGCGATGTGGCTCGTCCCCCGCTTGCGCAAAACTGCCGCTGAAGCGGTAGCGCGATCCGCGAGAACGCGCGAGGCGATAGGAGCCTCGTGAGCCACCTAGAACTCCCTAACACAATCGCAATGTGGGCCAAACCGCAACCGACCGCGTTCGCGGCAATCTGGCAGACATGAGCGTCCCCGGTCCGCTCGGCGCCACGCCGCGGAGCGGCGGACTAGAGCTCAGAGCACCGTCGCTCGAATCGCCCCAGTCGCTGTCCGACACCCGAACGGGCTTACTCGCACTGGCCGGTCTGTTGGTGACGGTGCTCCTGGTCTCGATCTCCGCCGCTCAAACCAGCAACCTTCTCCCGCAGACGGTTCGCCCAGTGCCGGCATGGCTGGCCGGACCGTTCGGTACCGACGGGCCGAATCTCCACGTCGTCGGCCTGATCGGCGTGCTCACGCTGATGTTCGTCTCCTACGTCCTCGCCGTGCGGGCGGCCGAGCGGCTTTCTCCCCGGGCGGTACTGATGACGATCGCCGCCCTGAACGCGCTCGTCCTGCTCGCGCCGCCGCTGCTCTCGACCGACGTTTTCAGCTACCAGGCGTACGCCCGGATGGGGGTCGTTTACGGCGCCAACCCCTACCTCCACGGCCCGAGCGCGATCGGACTCGATCAGCTCTACCCCTACATCGGGGCCGATTGGGTGAACACGCCGACGGCCTACGGCCCGCTGTTCACGATCCTCAGCTACGTGTTCGGGTCGCTGTCGATCCTCGGCAGCGCGATGGCCTACAAGGCGATCGCGGCGGTCTCCAGCCTCGCGATCGTCGCCTTGGTGTGGAACTGCGCCCGCCTGCGGGGCCTCAATCCGGTCAAGGCGGTGGCGTTCGTCGGGTTGAATCCGCTGGTCGTCGTCTACGGGGTCGGAGGTGGACACAACGACCTGCTGATGCTCGCGCTGATGATGGCGGCGGTGTACGCCATGCTCCGCCACCGCGAGCGAGCGGCCGGCGCGCTGACGATGGCCGCGATCGGGATCAAGCTGACCGCCGGGCTGCTGCTTCCCTTCGCCGCCGCCTCGGAGGCCGGGGCCCGAGGCCGTGACCGTCGCCGCGACCTCCTGATCGGTACCGGGATCGGAGCCGTGCTGCTGGCCATCGTCGGCTTCGCGGAATTCGGAACCGGACCTCTCCACCTGCTCGCCACCGTGCAGAAGAACCAGAACCAGGGCGACTGGCACAGCATCCCTGGGTTCATCTCGACCCGTCTCGGGCTCGCGCCGGTGGGCCACGTCGCCGGCTACGTGCTCGCCGCGCTGTTCGCGTGCGCCCTCTTCCTGCTCGTGCGCCGTGTGTGGCGGGGGGAGATGGACTGGATCGACGGGGCCGGCTGGGCCACGGCGGCGATGCTCGTCGCGGCCAGCTCGCTGCTCCCCTGGTACGTGGCGTGGCTGATGCCGCTCGCCGCTCTGGCCAGCGACCATCGCCTGTGGCGGACGGCCTTATGGCTGAGCGCGCTGATCCTCGGCATCCAGATGCTCGGCTACATCCCCCACGGGAGCTCGCTGCTCGGCCTTTGAGGCCGGCTCTACCATGGAAACACGATGATCACAGCGGACAACGGCGAGGAGAGCGGTTCACGTTCGCTCACCCTGCTCAGCGTCGTTGCCCCGGTGTACAACGAAGAGCAGCTGATCGAGGAGTTCTACAACCGCGTTTGCGCGGCTCTCGACGGCCTCCAGTTCGAGCTCGTGCTCGTGGATGACGGCTCGAAGGACGGCTCGGCGATGATCCTCGACCGCCTCGCCGAGAGCGATCCGCGGGTCCGGGTCCTCTGCCTGTCGCGGAACTTCGGCCATCAGACGGCGCTGACCGCGGGCCTCGATCACGCCCGCGGCGACGCGGTCGTGATGCTGGACGCGGATCTCCAAGATCCGCCCGAGCTGATCGTCACGATGCTCGATCACTGGCGGGCCGGTTGCGATGTGGTCTACGCGGTCCGCGAGCATCGTGAAGGCGAGTCGCGCTTCAAACTCGCGACGGCGCGCTGGTTCTACAAGCTGTTCGACAAGCTGGCCCAGGTCGAGCTCGAGCACAACTCGGGCGACTTCCGTCTCCTCGACCGCCGCGCGCTCGACGCGCTGCTCTCGATGCGCGAGCGCAACCGCTTCCTGCGCGGGATGACGGTCTGGGTCGGCTACACCCAGGCCGCCGTGCCCTACCGCCGCGATCCCCGCCACGCCGGCGAGACGAAGTACACGATGGGAAAGATGCTGCGCTTCTCGGGCGACGCGATCGCGTCGTTCTCCGACCGCCCGCTGCAACTCGCCACGCTGCTCGGGTTCATAGTCTCGACGGTCGCGTTCGTGGCGATCCCCGTGGTCGTCGTGCTGCGTCTGTCGGGCTCCTACCTTCCGGGCTTCGGCACGATCACGATCGCGATCCTGCTCCTCGGAGGGATCCAGCTGATCGCCATCGGCATCATCGGCGAGTACGTGGGGCGGATCTACGACGAGGTGAAGGGACGACCGCTCTACCTGATCCGCGCGCGCCGCAACATGCCGGAAGCCGATGCACCATTGGCGCCGCTACCGCCGGTGGCCGGCTCGCAGAGCCCGGCCACCTCGGTAGCTAGCCGCCAGCCGGATTAGTCGTTGCATATAAACCGGGGATCGGCGCGGCTAGCCGCCGGCGGGGTTGGGCCCGATCGATCGGTTGGGGAGGCCGTCAACCTCGGCCGCGGGCCGCAGCCGTCGCACCGACGCTCCTGAGCCCGACGATCCGGTCCCCGACGAACCGGCGCCCGACGACCCACGCGCCGAACCGTCCACGGTTTCCTCGAGCGCGGCGATCCGCCCCGCGAGCCCTTTGATCGCGTCGGCAATCGGGTCGGGGAGATGGACCCAGTCCGCGTCCGGACCCTCTGGGCGCCGTCCCTCGACCCGGACGGGATGGCCGGGATTGCCGACCACGGTCGAGTTCGGCGGCACGTCGTGGATGACAACGCTGCCGGCGCCGATCTTCGAGCCGTGCCCGACCGTGATCGGTCCGAGCAGCTTCGCCCCCGAGCCGATCGTGACGTTGTCCTCCACGGTCGGGTGGCGCTTGCCGGTGGCGAATCCCGTTCCGCCCAAGGTGACGCTCTGGTACAGAGTTACGTCGTGGCCGATCTGCGCCGTCTCGCCGATCACGACTCCCATCCCGTGGTCGATGAAGAAGCCCCGGCCGATCTCGGCCGCCGGATGGATCTCGATTCCCGTCACCGACCGCGCGACGCCGGCGATCACCCGCGGGAGCACGGGCACTTCCGCGCCGTAGAGAGCGTGGGCGACGCGGTGCGCGAGCACCGCATGGACGCCGGGCCAGGTGAGCAGAATCTCTGGCGTACGGACCCCCCGGGCGGCGGGATCACGGGTCCGCGCCGCGGCCACGTCGCGCCGGATCTCCCCAGTGACACGGGCTAGCCGCCCGAATCCGAACATCGGTAAAGGGTAGCGAGGCTGACGCTTCGGCCTCGACGAGCTCAGGGCGCGAAGAACGGCGTCGAGACGTAGCGCTCGCCCGAGTCGGGCAGGATCGTGACTATCCGCGCGCCGCGGAACTCTGGCCGCGCCGCGACCTGGAGCGCTGCCCACACCGCTGCCCCGCCCGAGATCCCGGCCAGGACGCCCTCGCGGCGGGCCAGCAGCCGGGCGGTCGAGATCGCGTCCTCGTCACCGACGGGGATCACCTCGTCGAGGAGCTCGCAGTCGAGCACCGCGGGGACGAAGCCGGCGCCGATGCCCTGAATCCGGTGCGGCCCCGGGCGCCCACCGGAAAGCACGGCGGAGGCGCGCGGCTCCACGGCGACCACGCGGCACTTCGGATTTCTGCCCTTCAGCATCTCGCCCGCGCCGGTGATCGTGCCGCCGGTGCCGACACCGGCCACGAACACGTCGACGCGGCCGTCGAGCGCGTCCCAGATCTCGGGGCCGGTCGTGCGGCGATGGATCTCGGGGTTGGCGGGATTCGAGAACTGATCGGGGAGGAAGAAACCGTCCTGCGCGGCGAGCGCCTGCGCCGCCTGCACCGCTTCGGTCATCCCGCCCAGCGATTCGGTGATTTCGACGCTGGCCCCGTAGAGACGCAAGAGGCCCTCGCGCTCGCGGCTCATGCCCTGCGGGAGGGTCAGAACGAGGTTGTAGCCCTTGGCCGCGCACACGAACGCGAGGGCGATTCCGGTGTTGCCGCTGGTCGCCTCGACGATCGTCGTGGATCCGGGCTCGATCTGACCCTCGCGCTCGGCCGACTCGATCATCGCTACGCCGATCCGGTCCTTGACGCTGCCCCCGGGGTTGTAGGCCTCGAGCTTGGCGTACAGCTCGACCTCGAGCTCGCCGGTGATGCGGGTCAGCCGGACGATCGGCGTACGGCCGACATGATCGGCAATGTTGGTCGGAATTGCACTCATCGCGCGGCGAACCCTACGAGATCGTAGGAGCGCCGCGTCCATCCTGCCTACCGACGGGTGCCGCTCACATCTCCCCGAGGATCTTCTTCTTCTGCTCCTCGAATTCCGCGTCGGTCAGCGTCCCGGCCAGCCGGAGGTTGTTGAGCCGTTCGAGCCGGTCCAGTGGATCCTCCGGGGCGGGGGCGGCGGGAGGGGTCGAGGCCGCGGGCGCGCCAGGCGCACCGGCGACCGTTCCGTCGGGGCTGGCCATCCCCGCCTGTGCTAGGTAGGCATTTCTGACGTCCATCGCCTTTGCGATCACGGCCTTCAGTTCCTCCGGGCCGGCGGACTTGCCCGCGCGCATGTCTTCCACCGCCTTGAGCATCTCGCCACGGAGGCCCTGTACGCCGCGAGCGTCGACGATCGTCGCGCCCTGGGGAAACTCGCTCCTGCCGCCGCCCCCGGGGATCTCGATCGTGCCGCCCTGCACGACCACGGCGTTCCCGTCGCCAACTCGAGGCGGCTCGGGCGGGGGCGACGGAGCCTGCCCGGGCGGCGTCGCGGGCTGGACGGGTTGTGCCTCGAGCTCGTCGGTGAAGCTCTTCTCCTTCTTCCTCCTGCCGAACACGCTGCCCCTTTCTGTCGGTTGTGGGATCGGAACGCCCGCAGCCGCAACGTACCTGGTCCCGGGCGCCCGGTCAGTGGCAATCGGGTCTTGACCGGGTCTCACGGGGCGGCCGGTGGCGCGGAGCACGAGCGGTTCGTGCCCACAGGTCCAACCGGCGCCAAATGTTTGCATCGGATTGGCGCCGATTAAGCGTTCTGTTAGTTCCTTTACGGCTTTCGTACAGGGAAATGGGTACCACAGTGAGATGCGCCGGTTTGGATCCGGAAGGTTTCTGCGCGTCTCGCTGCCCCAATTCTCGGGTATCGCGTTGCCGCGCACATCCTCCGGCATCGCGTTTCCGCGGAAACGCCCGAACACCGCGGCTCCGCGGAAGCCCTCGGGCGCTCGCGTCTCGCTCCCCCATTATGGAGCGCTGGACGGTCTGCGCGCGATCGCCGTGATCGGGGTGCTGCTCTACCACGGTGGCGTGAGCTGGACGCCGGGCGGCTTCATGGGCGTGGAGCTGTTCTTCGTCCTCTCGGGTTTCCTGATCACGTCGCTGCTGGTCTCCGAATGGGCCGACCGGGCGACGATCGCGCTGGGCGGGTTCTGGGCCCGGCGGGCCCGGCGGTTGCTGCCGGCGCTGTTCGCGGTGGTGTTTGCGATCGGCCTCTACTACGCCCTGGCCGGCCCGACCAAGGCGATCCATGGGCTGGAGGGCGACGGCGTCTCGACGCTGCTGTATTTCAACAACTGGCATCAGATCGCCAACGGGACCAACTACTTCGCGGCCAGCGGACCGGTGTCGCCGCTCCAGCACACCTGGTCGCTGGCGATCGAGGAGCAGTTCTACCTGGTGTGGCCACTGGTCGTGCTCGGGGTGCTGGCGGTGGCGCGCCGGCGGGGCGCCGACGCTCGCCGGTCGCTCCAGGTGCTTCTCGGCCTGAGCCTGGTCGGCGTGGTCGCGTCGGCGGTCGACACGGCGCTCCTGTTCAACGGCGGACGCGGCCTGGACCGCGTGTACTACGGCACCGACACCCGGGCGGCAGGCCTGCTGATCGGCGCGTCGTTGGCGATCGCGCTGACGATCAAGCGCCGCTGGCCGAAGCCCAAGAGCCGCCTGACCCTGACCCCGGCACGGCGCCGGGCGGTCGGGGCCGGCGCGCTGGTAGCCCTCGGGGTCGTCGGCGCGAGCGTGCTGCTGCTGGACGGCTCGCGCGGCTGGCTCTATCCGTACGGGCTACTGGGGCTCGACGTGGCGGCGGCGGTGCTGATCCTGGCCGCGGTCGTGGTGCCGGGCTCGCTCGTCGGTCGCTTGCTGGCGACGGCGCCGCTGCGGGGCATCGGAATGATCTCGTATGGGCTCTACCTGTGGCACTTTCCGCTCTTCCTGTGGCTTGACGAGAGCTCGACCGGCCTCAAGGGAACGCAACTGTTGATCCTGCGCCTGGCGGCCACGCTGGGGGTCAGCCTGCTGTCGTACGTGATCATCGAGCAGCCCATTCGCCAGCGGCGACGGCCGGTCTGGGTGGTGCGGGGGCTTGCCCCGGTGGGCGCGGCGGCAGCCTTCGTGGCGCTGGCCATGGCGTCGTCGTCGGCGTCCCTGCCGGTCGGGGTGCCGGCCGCGGCGGTGCTGCCGAAGGCTCCGCCCCAGCTCCGCGGCACCGACGGGCCGTGCCAAAGGACGCTGACCGACACGAGCCACTACGGCCTCGATCCGGTGGCGCCGAGCCAGGAGACGAAGTTCGAGTACAACGCATTGGGCTACTCCTCGCTGGTGTGGAGCGGCTCGGGCACGAAGTCGTTCCAGACGTGCCCGCCTAAGCGCGTGTTGCTGATCGGCGACTCGCTGGCCTTCACGATCGGACTGCCGATGATGGACAACGAGGAGAGCTACGGGGTCGAGCTGGCCAACGCGGCGACGCTCGGGTGCGCGTTCTCGACCAAGGGCGAGCTACAGGTCAACGGCACCTGGGAGGACCCGCCGGCCGGCTGCCCGGACGCACTCTCGCAATGGGCTCAGGATGAGCGGGAGCTGCACACCCAGGAAGTGATCATCGAGCTCGGTTACCGCGATGAGTTCGACTGGCGGTGGGGCGATTCGGTCGTCCATCTGGGTCAACCCGCGTTCGATGCCTACGTGCAGGCACAGATCGATGAGTACGTCAAGGTGCTCGGGCGCGGCGGGGTCAAGCTGCTGTTCCTCTCGGTCCCCTACACCCATCCGCCCGATGAGGCCAACGGGTCGCCGGCGCCGGCGGCCTCGCCGACCCGCCACGCGCTGATCAACTCGATGCTCGAGCGCGAGGCCCGGCTCCATCCGAAGACGGTTCAGGTGCTCGACATCGACAAGATCGTCTCGCCGGACAACCACTACACCGACAAGGTCGACGGCCAGCTGTGCCGGTTTGACGGTATCCACTTCAGCGTGTTCTGCGGCAAGCTGATGGAACCGACCGTGCTGGGCGAGGCGCGCAAGTTGCTCCGGGGCTCGTAGCTACGCCGAGGGTCGTGAGCGCTTAGTCAAACGCTAAGAAAGCGGCCCGGCTCCGGCGCTAGCATCGCCGCCCGGGCGGCCGGTGGTGCGTAACCAGGTGTGTTCGCGGCGATCGCGAACGCGAGGAGCAGCGTGATCATGGCTTTTCTACAGCGCTTCGGCCGGTTGACGTGGGCGGGCATCGGGCTTGCGGTGGTACTGGTCGTGGGAACGATCCTCGGCCTGGGCTCAGCCAGCTCGGCCTCGCCGCGACCGGCGGGAACTCACACCGCGCCGGTAATCCGTGAACCTGACCAGGCGCGCATGTCGGCTGCTGGCAAGGCTCGCCCGCGCGTGTTGACGATCTCGCCCCGCAACGCCCTCGAGACCCGGCACTGGGTCGCCGCGTGGGCCGCCGGGGAGCAGCAACCGGCGAGCGGCAATCTCTCCGACGACGGATTCCGCGGCCAGACGCTCCGCCAGATCGTGTTCGTCAGCGCCGGCGGATCGATGGTGAAGATCGAGTTGGCCAATACGTTCGGGTCCCGTCCACTCGAGATCGGGGCCGCCACGGTGGCGGTCGAGTCCTCCGGGGCGGCCGTCGAGCCCGGCACGGCCCGCGCGCTGACCTTCGGGGGTCAGCGCACGGTGCTCGTCCCCGCGGGCGCGGAGGCGCTGTCGGACCCGGTGCATCTGACCGTCCGCCCGCTGATGCACCTGGCCGTGAGCTTCTACCTGCCGGTGGCGACCGGTCCGGCGACCCAACACCTGGAGGCCCGCCAGATCAACTACGTCGCCCCCGGCAACCGCGTACTCGCCACCGACGAGCGCCCGTTCACGACGCAAACCCGCTCGTGGTACTGGCTCGACGGCGTCGATGTGCTGGCGCCCGCGCGCGACCTCGGCACGGTGGTCGCGCTCGGCGACTCGATCACCGACGGGGTCGGGGCCCCGACGAACGCCGATGCTCGCTGGCCCAACGATCTGGCCCGCCGGCTGTCGCGACTCACCGGCAGCACGATGAGCGTGGTCGACGAGGGGATCGGCGGCAATCGCGTGCTCAATAGCTCGATCTGCTGCGGACCCAACGCCGTGGCGAGGTTCGAGACCGACGTGCGCGACCAGCCCGGGGTCAGAGATGTGATCCTCCTCGAGGGGGTCAACGACATCGGGTTCAGCCAGAGCCATGGGCTCCTCAACGCTCCGCATACGGATGTCTCCGCGTTGCAGATCGTTGACGGCTACGAGCAGATCATCGCGCTCGCCCACGCCGCCGGGATCGCCGTGTTCGGCGCCACGCTGACCCCGTTCCGCGGCGCCCGCTACTGGACGCCCGCCGGCGAAGCCAAGCGCGAGGCGATCAACCGCTGGATCCGGACCAGCGGCGCCTTCAACGGCGTGATCGACTTCGCCCGCGCGGTGGCCGATCCGGGCCATCCCCAGCGGCTCGCTCCGAAGTACAACAGCGGCGATCATCTCCACCCCAACGCTGCGGGCTACCGCGCGATGGCGCGGGCGATCGACCTCGAGATGCTGCTCGGAGCGGGCGTCTAACCAGCTTTAGGGCAGCAGGGTGAAGGTCGCACTGCGCCCCCGCCCGCCCAAGGGCGTGGCCACGAGTCGATACAAACCCGCGGTCAGCCCATGGCCGCCGATGTGTCCGTTGAACGGAACCTGATTGCGGCCACGAGTGCTGAGGCGGCTGATCGAGCCCGGGAGGGCAATTACGCGCGTACAGTGCGGGCGCGCCCGATTGGCGGCCGTGACGGGAACGCAGGCTCCACCCACGAGCCGCCCACCGGTCAACCGACCGATGGTGAACGTCACCTTGGCCGCCGCGCTCAACCGGTAGCCGATGGTCAGCTGGACCGCCCGCGTGCATCGCCCACCCGTGCGGTTGACGCGAGAAACCGGCTGACAGCGGCCCGCCACGCGCCGCCCCGACAGCTCGAACGACGCCGGCGTGACGCGCAACGCCGTGACCATGGGCGCCGAACGGATCGTCGCCGCGGAGCTGGTCGACACCGCAGTGACCAGCAACGGCAGCGGATAGGTGACACTCGCCGCGCACGCGAGACGATGGCCAACGTCCGCGGCCACCAGCGTGTAACTCGAAGACAGTTTCCCCGCTAGAGCCACGCCGTCGCGCAACCACCGGAACCCATCGAACGAGAACAGGCTCGAGCTCGGTGTCAAACCATCCCAATCCGTCCACGTGGCGGAGCAGACGAGCCGATTGCCAGTGAACGCCAGCCCCGACAGCCGCGGCGCACGTGCCGCCGCCGCCGCTTGACCCGTCCCCACCCGCCCGATCGCCGCCGTGGTGCCGTTGTCGGTGAACCACACGTTCCCGTCCGCGCCGGCGGCGATCGCTACCGGGCGGGCGCCCGTGTTCAGCCCGCTCGAGAATTCTGTGACCTGACCCGCCGGCGTCATCAACCCGATCTCGTCGCTGGATGTGTCGGTGAACCACAGATCCCCGTCGGGGCCGTCGGCGATGCCCGATGGGACATGGGGAGGTTCCTTAGCCAACGGCTTCGCCACGGTAGCCGCCGACGCGCTCATGAAGTAGCTGCCGTACTCCGTGATGTCGCCGTTCGGCGTGATCTTCCCGATCGCCGGCGTGTTCTCGTCGGTGAACCACATGTCGCCGTCCGGCCCCGCGGTGATATCGAACGGGTCGGCGACCGTGGGCAGCCCCTGGGTGAATTCGGTTATGGCCCCTTGTGGGGTGACCCGACCGATCGCCCCCGCGCCGTCGGTGAACCACACATCGCCGTCGGGGCCCGCGGCGATCGAGTTCGGAGCGGCCTCCGGGTTGAGCCCTTGGGTGAACTCGGTGATCACGCCCGCGGGGGTAATGCGCCCGATGGCCGGCGTCTTCCCCACGTCGGTGAACCACAGGTTGCCATCGGGCCCGCTCGCGATGGCGGCAGGTTGGGCGAGTGGATCCAGCCCCTTGCTGAACTCCGTTATCACGCCCTGCGGCGTCACCCTGCCGATCGCGGGGGTCGCGCCGCTGTCCGTGAACCACAGGTCGCCGTCTGGCCCCGCGACGATGCGCAGGGGTGACGCGCCGGTGTTCAGTCGATGGGTGAACTCGGTGATCGCGCCGGCCGGGGTGATCCGGAAGATTCCCGGGGACCCCCCCGGTCCGACGGTCAGCTGTGGCGAGGTGCGGCCGCTGGCGCCGTCGGGCGCCTGCTGCTTGGCCCCGATGCCGGTGAACCATAGGTTGCCGTCTGGTCCGGGCGCCATCGCGAGCATGCGTTGACTCGCGCTGACGCCCTGCGTGAACTCGTGGATCTGGCCGAGCGTGAGCGCGCTCGGCGAGCCGACACCGAGCGCGAGCGCGGCGGCGGCCGCCAGCAGCGCCAGCAACAGCAAACGGACACGCCGCGATCCCCCGAAGGCAACATCATGTAGCCCCATTCGGCGTGATTCCTAACATCGCCCACGACGCGACCACGCGGGCCTGCGCACAATCGTTCGCTTCAAGCTCAGATCTGGTACATCTACTACAACCCCCGTCGACAAAGGGGATTGTGGCTATTAGCAGGACATTCGATCCGATGGGGTCCGATGGAATCCGACCGGATCAGGACGTGACTGGCGCGAGACTGGCGCGCACAGACCCTGCACTGGCGCGCGCCGGATAGGCGTCCATGAGCCCGGCAGCTTCATCCTCGTTGCCCGGCATCAGGTGGCCGTAGAGGTCGTACGTGATCGAGATGTTCGCGTGGCCCATGTAGGTCGAGAGCGCCTTCGCGTTCACGCCGGCCGCAATCATCAGCGACGCGAATGTATGCCGGCACTCATGCAACGAGATCAGCTCGAGACCCGCACCCTTCCACGTCCGGTTCGCCCGAAGGCGAATGCCGCTCGGCGCGAACGGGCTCACGGCACTTGAGCCGAACACGAGCCCGGCGTTCCATTCCAGACCGACCAGATGCTGATCGAGGTAGTCGCGCAGGACGCTGGCGACCGGCACCCGGCGGATTCCCTTCTTCGACTTCGGCTTGACCTCGCCCTCCTTGGCATCCCAGTTGCGCCGAACCTCGATCTTGCCAGTGGCCAGGTCGATGTCCTCGATCCTCAGCGCCATCAGCTCCCCCCGGCGTAGCCCGGCATACATGGCGGTCGCCCAGATCGGACGATCTTTCTCGGGAAGCGCGGCGAGGAGACGGATACATTCGTCGGGGGACGCGATCCGATCTCGGCCCTCCCCCATCGCGGGCAGTTCGAGCCCGTGAGTCGGGTTGACCGGGATCTGACGCTTCGCGCGCCTGTAGATCGCCCTGAGCGGCAGGATCGTGGTCATCACCACGCTTGGGCTTGCTCCCGACGCCCGCAGCGCTTCTACGAAGTCCTGCAGGTCTTCCTGGGTTACGGCGCTGAGCTTGGCTCGTCCGAACTCGGGCAACACCCTGAGCCTCAGGGACGCCTCGTAGGCTCGGATCGCACTCGGCTTGTAGGGCTCCTTCGAGCGGTTCAGGATGACGCCCGATCGGGCGCCCTCAAGCCACGCTGCGGCCGCCTCCGCGACTGTGACGGGCACGGGCGCGCGCATCTCGTTGCGACGCACCGCACCGCCGGCGTCCTGCCGCCACGCGGTGGCCGCACTCATCGTGGGGAAAGTCTTGCGGATCTTCTTCTCGTCCCGCCTGGAGTACACGAACGCCTCCCAGGGACACTTGCAGCGGCTCTGCTGCGTGCAGCCGCGACCGTGTCGTTGTCTGACACCCGGAGCCATCACGCGACCGCCTCGAACACGTCGGCGATCGAGACCATCTCGCGGCCAATCCGACGGACTTCCTCGGGGGAGAGGTCGTCAAACGCCTCAGTGATCTTTGCCAGTTCATCGACCAGAAGATGGAGCTGTTCCCGCATCAGCTGCTCGATATCGCAACTTCCGGCGTACATGACTGCGTCAAGCGGACGAAGAACCTCCACGAACTTCTCGGGGACCTGCACGGTGATGCTGGTGGCCATGTGGCCCTCCTGTTGGTTGCGGAGGAACGAACCCCAATCGGGCAGCGACGAGCCGGTGTCCGGCCGTGATGCGCGATAGCGTGAGTGGCAGCCATTGGAGCTAGTGCCTCCGGTGGTTAGCCCCTCGTCTGGTGTTGATCGCACCGGCGGGGGGCGCTTACGTGCTGCGCACGTTCTAAGCTGGCGGCACGCGGTGATCAATGGTCATGTTTCGAGGGTAGCCACGGGAAGAGGCAGCTCGTGAGCAGCGCGAGGGCGGCCCAGGATTTGCGCCAGCTGCCTCGGATACGTCGGCGGCGTGCCATGACCGTTTCGGTCGCATCTGGTGCCCGCTCATGGCGACCACTACGCTGACGGGCGATGTGGCATCCGAGCACCTGGAACGAGGTCGAGGCTCTGAAAGGACACGCCGAGGAGTCATCGACGCTGGACTTCAAGAGGCAGATCGGGTCGAACCCTGAGATTGCGAAGGACCTAGCCGCAATGGCGCTCAACGGCGGAGTCCTGGTCTACGGAGTGGAAGAAGACAAAGACACGGGCGTGGCAGCAGAAATCAAGCCCGTTCCTTTGAAGCAGGTCGAAGAGCGCATTCGGCAGATCGCGGGATCCGGCGTCTCACCTCCCGTTGACTTGGACGTCCACTTTAATAAGGGAGCAACCTGGAGACCTTGCCGGGGTTGTGGTCGTCGTAGTCCCGGCGTCACCGCTTGCGCCTCACCAGGCAAACCATCGGTATCCATTCCGGCGGGGTACTACCACCGGCTACCTGGAGGAACGTGACGTCGAGCGGCTATACCAGCAACGCGCCAAGCTGATCGCACCTCGCGAGCCTGGCCTGCTCCTTGAGCGCGAGCTCAAGGAGCAGGCCTGCTCCTTGAGCGCGAGCTCGTCCGCATGGTGGAACCAGAGCTGGAGGGATTCGGGTATCTCGAGTTGCTTGTGAAACCGGGCGCCGAGAGCGACGCGCATTCCGCCGGCGCGTGGCAAAGACAGCACCTTGAAGACGCGGTCCGCGATGCAGTCGCGCGGCAGCGTGAGCGGCTCCCGGGCATCGCACGGATCCAAAGCTTCGATGCGCTCCTCCGATGGTCGCCGTGGCAGGCGGCGGGGTGGGTCGCAGGAGGGTTCTCAGAGCAACCGAGCCTCTACGTACTCGATGTGGAATTGGGAGCGACGCTTGCCTACCCGGCCCGGCTGTCGTTTCAGGGCCGGTGGGGATTAGTGGTGGCGGACGACCAAGGACACCAGCTTTACCGTTCGGCGCGAGAGCTAAGCGTGGCAGAGGAACTCACCGGAATGCTTGCCATCGCCGGGGAGTACCTCACGACCATCTCTAGTGCCGGGATCTTGTTCGTCGCAGTCTCGCTGCGAGGCTTTCAAGACGCTAAATCTGAAGGCGCAACGCGAAACCAACGGCGCCAGGACATAGGGCGAGGTCGTGGGGCGCCCGACGGCCTGGCCAGAGAGTTGCAGGTCAGCGCAATTCAGCTTCGTGATGAACCGGACGTGACGGCCGAACAGCTCATCGAGCGGTGGCTACCGGCTTTCTCAGCAGGTGCCAATGTGCTCGGGCCTCTGAGATCGTCCGCGAAATAGCCGATGGATAGCGCGGGGACTTGCCGATCCCCAAGCAGCAGTGGTCCCACGAGCTGCTCGTTCGTGCACAGGGCTTATCGCAGCTCGGGATACGGGACATCCCCGTCCCAGATGCTCGGTGGCGGAGGAGCGGGGCGGCTGACGTAGCGCTGCTCCACGAGCTGATCGAAGTCCGAGCGCTTGATCCGGACGCGCCTGCCGATGCGGACCGCCGGCAGAGTCCCGGCGTCAATCCAGTTGCGGATCGTTTGGGGCACCAGCCTCAGCGTCGCCGCGACCTCGTCAACCGTGAGGTACTCGTCATCGAGCACGACAGGAACGCTACCGTCCTCGCCAGTGGCTCGCCCAAGCTCCCTACCGCCGCTCCATTGCATCGTTGAGGGACCGCCCCGGTAACCGAAGGGTCGGCTTGACTCTGATGCGAACATATGTTCGTGACGAGCGACGGGAGTCAATACGCGCGGTTTCGACGCGCGCTCGCGACTGGCAACGAGACGCTCGTGCTCGCAGCAGCCCGCGAGCTGCCGAAGATCGCACTTGGTGATGCGCTTCGCGTGTGCCTGGTGCTGCGGAACGGAGACCCGGAGCGGCATGAGCGCGCGGCCGTTCGGTGGCTGGGGCGGTTTGCGCTCGAGGTCCGCGGCGTCACGATCGCCGATGTGCGGCGCGCTGCCGAAGCCTTCGACCTTATGCCCGACCAACCTGATCATGCGGTCGGGCAACTGAACTACCTTGCGCGTCGCTCGCGGCGTGTCCTGAGAGGTCGCAGGGCGCAGAGCGCTAGAACAGTGTGCCCTCGCCCCGCGAGCGGCCTTTGCAATCGTAGGTCAGGATCAGTGGGCGGTAAGGCTTTGCGCGGTAGCCCGATGCTGACGGTTCCGGGAGAGGGTTCTTTATTGCGAGACGCGTGAAGATCCGTTGCCCGTCCGAGCAGGTCCGCACCCGCGATAGGCTCAACTTCACCGGCAACACCCAATCCACGCAAGAGTTGCCCGCTCCTAGGAAGTAGCACGTCGCAACGTAGTCTCCTCGGCCGGTAGCGGCATCGGGCCCCCAGCGCGACCACCGCATGTTGCGGAGCTTTCGATCGGAGAGCAACAAGTGATTGTGCGGGCGCACCACGTCGAAAGACGGGTTTCGTATCGACCGCCAATAGACCTGCTGTGCGCCGGCAGTAGCTACGCCGGCGCTGCACGCGGCTAGAACCGCCACTGCGGTGATGGCCATCGCAAGTGAACGCTTGCCCATATCGCCCTCCTGTCGCTTCCTTACACCTGACGCAAGGATACCCGCAGGCGGGGAGCCAAGTCCGGGCCACTTCCTGAGAATCAGGCCTGCCCAGCGCTTTGACGGAGACGCTCGTGCGCCGGGCGAACGGCAGCCAAGGCCAGGCTGGGGATTGATCGCGCTATGGACCGGCGCTAGGCTCCCGCTGGGGGTGGGCGCCCAACACCAGATCAAAGGGGGAGCAGATGAAGAAGAAGGTCTTGGTCACCGTCGGTTTGGTCGTCGCGCTGGCCGCGATCCCGGCCTCGGCTTCGGCGTCGCCGAGGGAACGGAACGCGCTAATAGCGAGCGGTCTCAGGTACTGCATGCGCCCCGACCTTTCCGGGGCGTACGTGGCTGCCTCACGGAACGTGAAGTGTGCCACCGCGAAGTACGTGTCCAAGCGGATGATGTCTTCGGCGTGTGTCACCAGACGCACGTGCACCGCGCGGGGGTTCATTTGTCGCAGCGGTTCTCCCGGATACTTCAACCGCTACCCGTTCGAGATCACCCACCACGGGGTCTGTACCGCTTCACGCGCTCGGCGGATCGAGTTCGATTGGGGCTAAGATAGGCGAGTCCTCGACGTTCGTCGTTAGGTAACACAGCAGATTCGGAACTAGAGCGGAGGCACGAGAGGACCGGACGAGTTGCACTGCGAGCACGCGGGCGGCCGGCGCCGCGATCCGCACGGTCCAGGCGCCACGCGTGCGGCGGGATTTGACTGATGTGAGAAACTCAGATGGCGTGGGCGTCCTGCCCAGTCCGGGGAGGAGGAAGTGATGCGGATACTGGGTTTTAGGCGTCCCGTGATCGCGCTTGTTGCTGTCATGGTCATGGCGTTGGGGCTCTCGACACTGTCCAGCGCGATGCCGCGCTTGGGGTCGGTGGAGAGGTGGGCGGCTCGTGATCCGGGCGCTCGGTTTGGGGGCAACACCATCATCGCGACCGGCAGCGGCGGGACGGTTCTGGGGGTGCCGGATCGTCCCAACTTCATTCTCGCGCTGGGGACGCGCGAAACGGTGCTCAGCAACAAACACAACGACACACCGCTCTTGGCGCTCGGAACAGGCGACCCGCTCGTCGCGCCCTTCGGGAACCAGATCCACGATCAGATCCGGGCGCTTGGCACCGACGTCACCGTTCTCCTGCGCTCCGGCGATGACTTTGTCTTGGCGGGTCGAGGCGGGACGGTGGTGGCGACCGGCCCGGGTCACGACCTGATCGAAGCCGCCAGTCCCGACACGACCATCAAGGTGGAGAGCCCGTGGGACGAGGTGTTGGTCTCAGGGCGCGATGACCAGGTCATGTGCTCGGCGCGGGCAGCCGATGAGGTGATCATTGCCGGCCGGACCGATAACGTGAGCAAGACGTGTCGCGGCCACCACGACCGCGTCCTCAAGTCGTCGCGCTCCACCGCACAGGATAACTCACCGCCGCGTGCTAGCGTGTCGGATCATGTGGGACCGCTCCTAGGCAGGGGCACCAACACGGATCCATACACGTACCGCGACTGCGTAGCAGCATACTTTGCATACTGCTACGTTTACTTTCCCGACCGGACGCTAGACGGATTGTGGGCCAACGAATACGTCCCCGCGTACAGATGTCCGTCCACCTACCCGTACCTCGGCAACATTCCCGGGGGGGACAGCAAGGATCACCCCAGGCGCGAGCATTTTGACAACAAGCACCAGTGGCTCCCGAATGGCGTCGTAGTTGACCGTTCCTACTACATCGCTATATCGATCACCCATACCATACTCGACAATATTAATACTACTCGTAGGGCGGTTGGAACCGCGACGGGCTATCCGAATTCATCCGTAACTAACTGGGGAACAGGTAAGTCCTCCTACCACATATTTCTCGCGTGCACAAACGACCCGAAGGACAGCTACCACTTTTAGTCGCGTCACTTTGAAGCGTTGTGACGGGGTGGCGTACAGCTGGCCCGGCCGACGTGCGAACGCTGGTCGCGATACGCCGTGATCTACCGATACCTGAACCTTGCGTCGATTCCCCGTGCGAGGAGTGCGGCGGCTCGATCGCTCGGGACTGGCAGCGTGATTAGCGCCAGCGCGATGCTCGACCGCTATCCGTTCATCCGGGAGCAGGTTGCCGCCATGACGCCGGCACTGCTGCCCGACTTCTAAGCCGTCCGTCAGCGCCGTTCGAAGTGAGCGTGATCACCGGCAAGCTCGTGTGGACACTCTTGTGTGCGGCCATGGCGTTGGCCGCGCTCGGGATCGTGGCCGTGATCATGGTTGCGATCGTGCGGCACCGAGGGTTCGGGATGAGGGCGAGGATGCTCACGACCCCGGGAGCTCAGCGTCGGGGACCTCGCCGTCCCAGATGCTCGGCGGCGAGGTAGCCGGGCGGCTGACGTAGCCCTTCTCCACGAGCTGATCGAAGTCCGAGCGCTTGATCCGAACGCGCCGGACGTGACGCTGGCGCTCAGGTAGCCCGGGCTCGATGTCGCCCGCATAGAGCCTCAGTCGCAACCCGGAAGGGCTCTGGGGGGGCCTTACGAGAGCTGCGAAAGCCCCGGCGGGAAGGTCCATTGCTGGTTGGTGTGCTCGTTGCGGGTGAAGGCCTGGATCCGCTCGCCGTCGATGTAGCGCCGCTCGGGAGTGCTGGCGCGGTCGGCGCGAGCCGCGTCGTGAGCGCGAATGCTTGACTTCTAGGCGGCAACTGGAGGAAGCTGTCGCGGGCCCGAAGGTGGGCTGTCAGAGGTTGTCGATGGGGGGTCGCTGGGGCCCTCCCGAAGGAGGAGGAATGAAGCGGTTTCAACCTACGCCATGGCACGCGATGGCGATATCGATGACGGCGCTGTTCGTGGCGCTGGGTGGAGTGGGGTACGCGGCGTTGTCGCTGCCGAAGAACAGTGTCGGCACCGAGCAGCTCCAGAACGGAGCGGTGGGCACGGCGAAGCTCAAGAAGGGCGCCGTGACCAAGAACAAGCTGAACGTGACCGGGGTCACGGTTCCAAACGCGCTGCGAGCGCGCAGCGCGAACACCGCGCAGAGGCTGGCCACGCCCGAACCCTTCCACCTGGTCGGCGCGTCCGGCGAACCGCAATTCGAGAATGCGTGGTCGAACCGAGGCGGTTCCGCAGTCGGTTCCGTTGACGAGCCGGCCGGCTTCTACAAGGACCAGGAAGGCATCGTGCATCTCCAGGGCCAGATAGTGCAGCCCACGGCGCCGACGGGGAGCGTGATCTTCCAGCTTCCGCCCGGCTACCGGCCTGACCGTCACAAGGTTCTCAGGGTCCCGATATCCGCCTGCGACTGCCTGGGTAGCGTGCAGGAGGTGATAACGACTGGAAGTGTGGCCATTTGGGGACCAGGCATCTCCGCCACCACGAACGGCGCGGTGACACTCGACAACAATGTTGCCGTGCCGGTAGGCGATTCAATCTCACTCGACGGGATCAGCTTCCGCGCTGGATCCTGACATCGGAGCCCGGCCTGGATTCCGGCAGAAGCACGAGGCGACGCGATCCGTGTCGCCTCGTGCACGCATGCAGCTGGTCGCGCTCGGGATCCTGGCCGTGATCATGCTGGCGATCGTGCCGCAGTGAAATCAGTGCCCCGGCGGCTTGCGCCGTAGGGTGCGTTTTCGTTTAGCCGAAGACCAAGGCAAACCGCCCCGGGGGCGACAGCTCCGCGCTGACAATGCCTGACGCGACCTTGCGAACAGTGGTTGCGATTCGAGACTCCTGCAGACATCTCCGGAAGAGCAGCGTCAGATGCACCACGAACCTGCTCGTGCTATGACGGCGGGATTACCAGACCCCAGATATTGCAGCCCGAAGTGCCCGTGCCGTCGAACGCGCCCAGATCAAACCGCACCCACTTGCCGACGCTGTCATTCTCAGCAATCACATCGATGTTCAGCGTAAACTCCGCAGCCGACGTCCACGGGACGCCGTCGCCTACCGCCTGCTGTATGGAGCTGAGCGTGCCGTTCTCTGCCTGATCGCCACTGACTTCGGTCGTCGTGTTGCGGTCGGCGTTGCCAAGCGAAATGTACACGAGGTTCTGCCCCGTGACCGAGCCGCCGCAGGTGTACTCGACCGTGACGCCGCTAAACGGGCCCAGAGAGCCAGTCGCGCCGCGTGCCACCTGAGTGTTGATCGAGATCGCGCCCGGCCCCTGAAGACCCATCGGCCCTCGGTCACCCTTCGGCCCGCTACCGCCTGTTGCGCCCCGGTCGCCCTTCGGCCCCTTCTCATTCCAGCTGATCGGCGACTGGTTGGCTCCGCAGGACTTCGCCGGGTGAACAAGGATCAGTTGGCCGCTCGTCGTGACGCAACCGTGAATCCGGCCGTTTGCGCCGACAAAGCTGGTCGCCGCCCAAGCCCCGCCGCCCAGCACTATAAAGAGGCACATCGTTGAAACGACATTTGCGTAAGTCAGCCGAGGCCGCCGCGCAACAGCTCCCATCCGCCCGCGTACATGCATCACCAATCACCCAGATCCCAGAAGTTAGTGGTCCTCCCAGCCGCCTACTAAGCGCAAACCTACCCCTTACCGGCATACAACGGGGAAAGAATGTCCACCGGCCACCCGCTCCCGCCTTGATCGACAACCAGCACTCTGGACCAGACCCCTGCGGTCGCGGGCGTGGCGGTCACGGTGAGCCGATCCGATCAGGCCGCCTTGCGACCGGGTTCGGGGAGACGGTCACGCTCCTGAAGCGCGCGACGGTCATGCCGGTCACGATCACGGCGAAGCCGCTCAAGCTCCGCGCCCCGCGCGAACCGGATCGTCAGACGACCATCCTGCACCATCCGTTCAAGCACCGAGCGGGAGATCGCCTTCTGCACATCACCGACGCGCAGCCCTGTGCGCTTGGCGATCGTCCAACCTGCCGTGCCCTCCTCGTGCATCTCGAGGACTCGCGCGGCCAACTCGGGTGACATCTCCGGGCGAACAGCCGGCGCCGATTGCGGTTTCGGCGGCTTCGGCTTAGCTACCGGCGCCCGAACACCATTGGGCGAGCGCCCATTAGTGCTCGCGGCTTTCCTTTCTTTCGGTGGCGGCTTCTCCGGCAACTCCTGCCACCAACGCTGGCACGTCGACATCGGCATTCCAACCCGCTCACCGATCGTCGCCCAGTCGGAACCTTCGCTTCTCAGCTTCACAACTATCGGCTCGAGATCCGCGCGGCGCTGCCGCCACCCTGCGCGGGTTCCCGCCGCCTGCTTGGCGCCGTAGCGTTTCCGCAGCCCTTCGCGCGAAAGGCCAACCTCGGCGGCGATGGAAGCCCAATACCTGCCCTCCGCGCGGGCCTGACGCACGGTCACCTCGAGGTCATCGTGACTCGCTGCGGCCATCGTGACTACTCCGGCGCGGTGTAGGACGCCCGACCATCCTTGACGCACGCAGCCAGCACATCGGCCGGCAGGATGTGTTCCAGGCGGTCACCAATTCCGAAACGGAACGAGTGCCCGGAAGGATTGAACGAGAGACCATCAACCAGGCAAAACGCGGGGCGGGACTCGTCCGGTACCTCACTGTAATGACCGGGCTCGCCGTGCGGCGAGGTCCAGGGGCGGGTGGTCATGGTCTAGTTCTCCTTTAGAACGCGGTCAAGGAACGTGATGTAGTCCGACTCTCGGGCACCGGCCTCGGCCATCAGGACGCGCACCTGCTGGTCCACATCGGCGTGCAGGCCAGCCGGTTCGACCGGTTCGGCTGGTGTCGGCTCCGGCCCGGCCAGGCCAGGCCAGCCAGGCGCCTAGCAGCCGGCACATCGCCGGAATCCAACACTCGCAGGAACTCGCCAACGTCAACCGGCCCTCCAGCCGGGTCGATGGCACGTCCTCACCCGCCTCGAGCGCGTCGAGCATGCGCACGACTCCACGATCAGCATCCCCAACCTCGGACTGCAACTGCTTCGCAACCGCCTCCCGAGCTATTTCGTCGGACCCGACAACTTCGAGATCTCCGCATCCAACAGCTTCAATTCTCGGCGCTTTCTTGCGCCACTGCGGATCTGCGCGTCCAAGGTCCGTACCTGCTCCATGACCTGAGGTTCCACACGATGGCTGACCTGCGCCTCCAAGTTCTTACCCAATCGACACCGCCGGCCAGTACGCCCTGTCCTCGGCGTCAAAGGCCGCACGGTCCAGATAGCGTGCCCCGGCCTTCCGAGCGCGGGCATAACGCCGCTCCCGCTCGGCTGCGGAATGCATTGCCTCTCCGACGTCGGCCGTCTCGCCCTGCTCGCCCTGGTCCAACGTCACGCGGCCCATCCCGTCACGCCTGAGCTCCGACGCCTCGACGCGTCCACGCTCCAGCAGCGACTCCCGCCTCTCTAAGGTTCGCAACGTCTGCGACAGGTAGTCGGTGTCGCCCACCCATTCGAGTGCCGAGCGCAATGTCCCGCTGCCGTGGACGTGGCTCCAATCAGAGCCCGAGTGCAGCATGTCCAATGCTGTCATGAAATCGGCGTTCTGCTCGAGCCGGATCGCTTCGATCACGCGGTCTAGCAGCCCCCGGTCCGCGAATACGGCCGATAAGCTCATATCTAGGTCAGTCATCGTCGGGGTCTCCTTCAGTTTCAAGTTGGGATGCGTTATCAGGAATGCCGCCCACGAGCGCAGCGCTGAGCAGTGACGCCTCGTGCTCGCAGCGTGCTGTCTGGCGGCGCTCCTCATGGCTCACCCTCATGACATCCATCCCCAAGCCGAGGGCCTCTCTGAACTTCGCCTCGGCCGTCTCGGCGCGCGCCAGCAACTCGCCAACAATCTCCTCGAACGCGCCACGCGGGAATACTTCGAAGCCCTGGTCACGGGCAAGCTCGATCAGCCGAAGAAGGTCCGACGGCGGCTTGGGAAGTTTGTCCCCCATGGGGGACGGGTCGACGAGCGGCTCGGGGTCGATCGCAGATGTGGAACGTCTAAATCGCATCTATCCTCGACTATCCCGCCAACCCGCATTCACGGCTAACGGCGAGGGCGAATCCAATCCTCCGGCTTGAGCGGGATAGGGGGAAGACTCCTCGACGCGGCATCCTCCAGCGCGCCGCGCTCATGTAGCGCACGGACCCGGGCCATGTCGTTTTTGACGGTTCCGACACTCGCGCCCACCTCCGCGGCCGTCTCCCTCTGCAGAAAGCCCAGCAGCCCGCACATCATCGCCACTTTCCCCACCCGCTTCGGAATCCGACTAGCAACCTCGGCCTCCATTCCCTCGGCGAGCAGGGAATCGTGCACAGTCCAAAAAAACACTCGTGCAGGCGAACTGCCCAGTCCGTCAAACTCCGACTCAACCGACGGCAACAGGGTGTCCGGACGATGCCGACGCACAGCCGGCCCGTCGAGATCTCGATCGATCGCGCGCTCCGCCTCCCTCGTTCCCCTACGGCGAACCTCCGCCAGCACGCGAGCCAGCTCGTCCGGGGAGAGACCAGTGAGATCAAGGTCGTCAGTCATCTAGAACTGCTCGTTTCTGGAATCGGTGCGAGCGCCCGGCCAGCCGTGCGGCGGGGTGGCGCCCCGCGCCGGAGGCTGATCGGGATCGCGACGCCCCGCCGACCACGATTCGCCAGCCACTCTTCCGACGAGCCGGCCATCCAGTCCGACCGGCCAAGCACGGCCGTTCCAGTCGACACAGCGTCAGTGACGTGCCGATGTTGATAGACAGCCAGAGCCAACGCGCTCGCAGCATCGGCATGACCACCGCCGAACCGGGGAAGCTCGATCCGCTCCGAATCCCTAGCCCTCACACGCCGCAGCTCTTCGATCAGCTGAGGGTGATTCCACAGCCGCAGGGAACCGTCCACCAGCCGGACGCGGGTCGACGTGAACGCCGCAGTCTGCGACGAGGCAGTCAGATTCACCACCCGAACCGAGGTCCCCAAACGGCCGAAGAACGAGCGGACCGCGTCCGCCTGATGCTGATCGGTAACAACCGACGGGCGATAAGGCTCAACGATGTCCCACACCTTCTGCAAGGTCCGATCCTCCCGCGCCCGCCGACGCTCAAACGACAACAACCGGGCACCCGGATCCAACGCCTCGACCCGACCAACCAGCAGCACACCCTTCTCCTCTATCGACTCGCCCACCAGTGCCACCCCGAACCGGTCCGCATGGAACGCAGGATCCAAACCAGCAACCCACTTCCGACCATCCTCAGGCCTCGCAGGAGCCTCCTCAAGCTCAATCCCGCGCAAATCGAAGAACTGGCCACCACCCACCACAAACTCCGCGCCATGCTCCTGCAGAAAGCCGTCAACCCCCAGAAGCTGCCGCTTCTCCTCCCTCCACTGCTCGGTGTCCAACGCCGGGTTCAACACCCACGCCGGCGCCTGAAAAGCCACCGCCCGCGACAACACTCCCGACTGTGCCTCCGTGAACAACCGGTAAAACTCTCCCGACTGACCCCGCGGCGTCGAGATCAGAATCGCCTTCGACTTTCCAGCCGCATCGAACACCGACATGCTGCCCTCCAACGCCCGCAGCATCTCCACATCGTTCACCGTCTGATCCTCACGGTTGAAATGCGCGCACTCATCCGCGATCACCAAACTCGCCGTCATCCCGCGCACCGACCGCGGATTAGCAGGGAGGGCACGCAGCGCCGTCGCAGCGCCACTAGGCAACGAGAACACAATCTCATCCGCCTTCACCACCGCCAACGACCGCAACGCCTCCGACGCCTCGATCATCGACGCCGCCAGCCTGATCAGCTCCCTGGACTGCGACTCGGTCGGCGAGGCAAGAAGGCAATACCGGGTCCTGCCGCGAGGCATCAGGGCATCGAGGTCATCTCGCATCGTGCAGCCCCAGATCCCAGTTGCTGTCGCACCGCTCGATTTGCCCCCCTGCCTACCTGCAGCCGCGGCCACCAGACGGAGGTTGTCGTCGCCGAACAGCTTCAGCATCTCGAGCTGCTTCGGCCGCCATGTCAGCGTCGCTCCGAGCAGTCGCGGGTCCTGGCAGGCCTTGACCAGCGGGACGATCATTGGTCGCCTTCCTCAGCCAGCTCGCCGAGGATCGCCTCGAGACTCGCGGTCGGCGCGGCCTCGCGCGTTTGCTGCTCCGCGTCAAGTTCACGGTCGAGCTGGTCGAGCTCCCGCAGCCAGTTCACCGAGTCGCGCTCGACGCCATGGACGCGCCATTCCTTCGTCTTTCCATCCCGGAAGACCACGTCGACGTCCTGCTCCCAGTCTTCGACGCGCAGCGCCAACGCCTTCAGCTTGATCCGGCGTGCCAGGCGCGTGCCTTCGACCAGCCAGGGCCAGCGCTCGAACGTCTCGATCCGCGCCGCTTCGTGGTAGGGCCGCATGACTCGCGCCGAGTGCAGTCCGTGCACCATCGCCTGCGTGTTCTCGGCGAGGGCACCACCGCCGGGACGGAGATTGGCCAACTGTCGCCGGCGTGCGTTCGGGTCGGAACTCAGTCCCATCAGCCCATCGCCTCTCGCGGGTGAAGCAGGTCGTCCCCACGGACACCACCTGTGCAATCCGCGCTTTCTGGCGCGCAACTGGCGCGCACCCTACGATTTGCAGGGGTTTTCGACTGCTCCCAGATGGTGGTCATCTGCGCTCCAGCAACGATTCGGCGTGAGCGGTCAGCCAGCGCTCAAGCTCGGCGACAGGAACAAGCTTGCGCCGGCCGATGCGGACGATCCTGATCTCCGGCTCGATCTGCTCGTGGAAGACGTCCCACGACACGCCCAACGACGCGCACGCTTCCTCGATGTTCAAGCTCAATCGCGGAACCTGCGCCACGACATCGCCAGATTTCAACCGTTTAGCCGGTCGTGCGGCATCAGGCAGGGAGGGAGTGTTGGCCATCATCACCCTGCACTCCCGTTCGTGGCCTCTGTATATGTGTGGCTATCTAGGCCTTCTTGGCCTTCTTGGCCATCTACCTCTAGACGGCCTACATGGCCTACATGTCCAACATATCCAACCGCTGATGCTGGTGTCGGCGCGGGCTTGCTCGCTGATGACCCTGAGCGACTGCTTGGCACGTCTGAGCGTGCGGCTAGAGATGCCGACCTTGCCGGCTTCGGTTTCTGCCTCGTTGGCAGGGACTGGGCCGTTGGCAAGTTTCGCGCGCAGCCATTCGACAGCCTCTTCTCTCGCTGTCCTTGTCTCCCGATCCGCGATGACGTCGTCGGCAGCGACTTGGCGATCGTCGCCTCGGATGAGGTACGGCGCTTTGATGCCGCCGGTGACGACCTTCTCGGCAATCGTGAAGGTGGCACTCTGGCCGGTGTCGCGAGCTAGGTTGTTCTTCCCCCGCGTGAGCACCTTCATCGACCCGTGGTCACCTTCGGGATCTGACGGGTCCGGTCCCCAGATCATCACGGAGCGTGCGAGTTGTGGTATGCCCTGGCTGTCGGCAATGCGGGCGAGCGGATCACCGTCGATACGTCGGATGTTGCGTGACCGCGAGTGAAAATTCTCGTTCGGCGGCGAGTTGCCGATATGGCTCTGCCCAGAGGCGAATGTCCTGGCCCTTCCACGAGTTGACGCCGGCTGGTAGGTAGGCCTGGATCGGGTCGACGGTGACGAGTCGGACGTCGCCGAGCTCGTCGCACATTGAGGCAAGGTGTTCGACACTGAGTAAGGCGTCGGTGATGATTTCGACTCGGTCTAGATCCGCGCCAGCCGCTTCTAGGCGAGGTCTGATCGTGTCCGCGGCGTCGTCCTCGGCGTTGTACATGACGACTCCGCTGGGGGTGGTCAATGCCGCGAGGAAGACGTTGAAGCCTGATTTGAACTGGCCCATTTGGCCGGCGATGCCCGAGATCTTTCCGAACGGGACCCACGGGTACCAAAGCCACTCGACTCGCTTCGGCTCGACCTCGGAGGCTCTCACGCAGCTGCCCTCAGCGCCGCGTTGACCGTCTTCAGGGGCCGCTGATCGCCGGCGCGGGTCATGTCGAACAGCCCTTCGACCTCCATGCAAGCGCTGTGAAGCGTCGCAGCCGGGGCGTGCAACCACATCTGATCGCCCTCCGACAACTGCTCGACCTGGAGCTCGTTGAGGATGTTGACGATCTCCATGGTCTGCCTGACGAGTCGCCAGGAGAGGTCGCGGACTCGGTCGCTCATCGCAGACTCCGAATCCGCCCGCGAAACCGATGCAGTCTTTGGATGGACTTCGTCAGGTGACGATCCCAGTCGGCTAGTTCGTCGGCCGTGGGCTCCATCGCTTCGATCGGCGCCAGCCTGTCGAGCCCGAGCTCGGACAAGCCGTCCAGGCGAAGGAGGATCTCCTTGAGGTCTCTCCGCGCCTTCCCCTGCGACCTTTCCGGCAGCGGCTTGATCGGCTTCGTGATCTCTTCGGTGACCGTGTTCCTCACCTGTGCAGCGGTCGGCGCCGGTCCATGTCGCTCCACGACCTCACCCCAAACCTCCAGGATCCGCTCCGGATCCCTTCGTACAACGGGAACCAGTTCTCGCGCAACAGCTTCGGAAGCAGGCCGTTCCCCATTTGGGGACTCGTCCAAGGACTCCATCACCCGACCCGAGTCCAGGAGCCGATACGCCTGAGACTTGCCCATGTCGAACTCCTCGGCGCAATACTCCGCCCAGGACGAGTATCCGAGCAGCGTATGTGCACCACCCCTGTAGAGCCGAAGCAGCTTCCTCCAGAGCCAGACGGCGTCGAGCTTGACCTCGTTCGTTAGGTTCCGGGCCTCGCCGATGTTTAGGATCACGACCTCGGTCCGCTGGTCGGTCATTGGGTATCCCTTCGCATACCAATGACTATCCGCGGGAGGGCTATTTGGCTAACGGCGCCCACCGCGCCGGTATCGCCGCTAGGATGGAATTCGGTCGGTGGCACTGGCGTTGCCTTCGATCGAGTGGCCGCCTCGGGAAAGGTGGCCACTCGTGTTTCCGGAGTGGATGAGCTGCGCGACGCTGTCCGCGGTGTAGCGCGTCGTTCGGGCGCCGATTCGAATCCGATCGAGGACCCCGGTTGCGCCGAGCCGTCGCACATGCCGACGGCTGATGCGGAGGATCGCTCCGACCTCGGCTGGAGTCAGTAGGTCCGAGTGGATCGGACGAGGCTCGGCTGTACCCATGGGGGACACGCCTATGACTTCATCATCCGCGGCGGGCGGAAATTGAGGTCTTCCGGACGTCAGCGCCCTTATATCTGGCCCGATCCCGCGGTTTTCCCGATGATGAAGTTGTTGACGATCCGGAGGATGTTGGGGTCCTTGTTACGTGCCCTGTGGGGGCGAAGGGTTCCGTTATGCAACGACAGCCCGTCGATCAGTTCGACTCCCGCCTGGCGCGATTTCTGGCGCGAGGGGGCCCTAAAACGCCGAAAGCCCTGCAATTCAGGGCCTCCGGGTCAGATTTGGTACATAGGCGCGCCGGCGGCGCGGATCTCGTCCTCGGCGACGTCGGCGATCGTCGACTCGGCCAGCACGGCGGCGGCGGCGGCGGCGGCCTGGGCGAACACACCGGTGGCGGCCTGTCCGACGGGGCCATCGAGCAGCTCGACGATGTCGAGGACGGTGACCTCGTTAGGGGCCCGGGCGAAGCTGTAACCCCCCTTGACGCCCCGCTGCGAGCGCAAGATCCCGGCCCGCCGCAGGGTGGCGAACAGCTGCTCGAGGAACTGGACCGGGATCCCTCCGCGCCGCGCGAGCTCGGAGATCGGAACCGGACCCTCGCCGCAGCGGTACAACTCGACCAGAGCCCGCAGCGCGTAAGGGGACTTGGTCGTGATCGAGATCATGCCGGCTGCCACGATGCTAGCTCGCTCCGCCGACGGGGCGTTTCCGCGGAGACGTCTCCGACTCGCCTTAGACCATATCGAGGTTGTCGTCCGGCCTGGCTGGTGTAGTCGGCCGGTCCCCCACGCGATCGTGGGGATTTTGAAGCTGCGCGGGCTGGACCCCGCGCGGCGGACCACAACCACATAGAGGAGCCGACCATGGCGAAGGTTCGCAGTTGGGTTGGTCTTGACGTGCACGCGCGCTCGGTGCTCGCTGTGATGATCGACGGCGAGTCGGGCGAGCTGCGTTCGCGACGGCTGTCTGGGGTAACGAGCGAGGTGGTCGAGTTCTGCTGTTCGCTGCCGGGGCCGACGCGCGCCGCGTATGAAGCCGGTCCGACCGGCTACGGCTTGGCGCGGGCGCTGGACGCGGCCGGGGTGGGGTGTGTGGTCGCGGCGCCGGGGAAGATCGAGCGGCCGGCCGCGGATAAGGTCAAGACCGATCAGCGCGACGCTGAGCGAGTGTTGCGCTTGTTGATGATCGACGGGCTGCACCCGGTGCGGGTTCCGAGCGGCGAGGAGGAAGCGCTGCGCGATGTCGTCCGCGCCCGGGAGGCGGTCCGCGGTGATCTGATGCGCGCGCGGCAGCGGCTGAGCAAGCTGCTGTTGCGCCACGACGTTCGCTACGAGGACACCGCCAGCGCGTGGACGATCCGGCACCGCTCGTGGTTGACGAGCATCGATCTGGAGCAGCGCGGCGCGCAGGCGACGCTGTTTGAGTACCTCGGCGCGATCGACGCGATCGTGATCCGCCGCGACGCGCTCGAGCGAACGATCGCCGAGCTGATCCCCGGCTCGCCGTGGGAACAGACCGTCGCGAGGTTGCGGTGCCTGCGCGGGATCGACACGCTATCCGCGGTCGGGCTGTGCGCCGAGGTCGGCGAGTTCGAGCGGTTCGCGAAAGCCGGACAGCTGATGAGTTACCTCGGTCTGACCCCGTCCGAGGACACCAGCGGCGAGAAACGCCGGCAAGGAGCGATCACCAAGACCGGCTCGCGGCACGCCCGCCGCCTGCTCGTCGAGGCAGCCTGGCACTACCGCCGCGCGCCCGCGAAGGGCCAGACACTCACACGCCGCCAAGCCGGGCAGCCCGCCCACATCATCGAGATCTCCTGGCAGGCTCAACGACGTCTGCACAAGGTGTGGCGACGACTCGACACTCAGCGCGGCAAGCGCCGCACGATCGTCGCGGTCGCCGTCGCCCGCGAGCTCGCCGGCTTCTGCTGGGCACTCGCGAACGCCGCCTAATCCCGACCCATGCACCACGTCGGCTGAAGAGGCGGCAGGAACCATCTGGCCACCACGCGCGAGAGCATCCGCGATCTAAGCATGAGCAGCCCCTCCGGCCACGCTCGATCTTAGACAGCCGGGCTCTCACGACGAAAACCGGTCCTGCGGAGACGGTAACCAGCCCGTGCACCCGCGTATAAGAGTCTGACCGCGCGTCGCGCACCAGCCAGACCTGCCGCCCCTCCAGCCGACAAGATGCCCGCCCCCGCGCGGGCATCCGGTGCTTAACCCTTGACAACCGGACCTCCATAAGAGTGATCCATGCGCCCCTGGCGGGGCCCACCCGGGACGGATGAAAATGTTGTTGCGCCGCTGGCAGCGCTGACGCGCGGTTGCTGCAATCTCGCCGACCGTCTTGGTTGACGTCGGCCTAGCTTGGTGCCAGCGAGCCCGATTAAGAGTGAGACGCGAGAGTCTCGGGCACCCCGAACTGTTGCCTTGAGCACGTGATTCAGATTCCACAGCATGAGGCTCTCCCGGGCGGTCTTCCGTGTCATCCGACCCTTGGGAGGGGTTCATGGATCGTTTGATCGAGCGCTGCTCGATGCTGGATATTCACAAGTCGCAGATCACCGCGTGCGTCCGGGTTCCCGACGATGCCGGCGGGCGGCGGCAGGAGATCCGCGAGTTTGCCGCCACCACCGCGGGGCTGCTGACGTTGGCGGACTGGCTGCGCAGCTGGGCGGTGACCGTCGTCGGGATGGAAGCCACCGGCGTCTACTGGCGGCCGGTGTTCTACCTGCTCGAGGACGAGTTCGAGTGCCGGCTCTACAACGCCGCCCATCTTCGTCACGTCCCCGGTCGCAAGAGCGATGTCCAAGACGCCGAGTGGGGGTGCCAGCTGATCGAGCACGGGCTGGTGCGGCCAAGCTTGGTGCCGGAACGGCCGCTGCGCGAGCTACGCGACCTGGTCCGCTACCGCAAAGCCAAGATTCAGGAGCGCACCCGCGAGGTGCAGCGGGTCGAGAAGACCTTGCAGGACGCCGGGATCAAGCTGTCCTCGGTCGCCTCCGAGGTGCTCGGCGTGTCCGCCCGCAAGATGCTCGACGCGCTGATCTCCGGGACTCACGACCCCGAGGTGCTCGCCGACTTGGCGAAGGGTGCGCTGCGCAAGAAGATCCCCGCGTTGCGCGAAGCGCTCCAGGGCCGCTTCACCGGCCACCACGCGCTACTGATCGGGCAGATGCTCGCGCAGATCGACTTCCTCGACGAAACGATCGCAACGCTATCTGAACGGGTCGAGGAGCTGACCGGCCCTTTCTCCCGTGAGATCGAGCTGTTGGACACGATCCCCGGGGTCGACAAGCGCGCCGCCGAGATGCTGCTCGCCGAGATCGGACCGGACATGAGCCGCTTCCCGACCGAGCATCACCTCGCGTCCTGGGCCGGGCTGTGCCCCGGCCAGCGCGAATCCGGCGGCAAGAAGCACTCCGCCGCCACGCGCAAAGGCTCCAAATGGCTGCGCGGCACCCTCACCGAGTCCGCCAAGGCCGTCGTGCGAACCAAAGGCACCTACCTCTCGGCCCGGTACCACCGGATCAAAAGCCGCCGCGGACATGCCAAAGCCACGATCGCGACCGGCCACAAGATCCTCACCGCCGCCTACCACGTCCTCCAGCGCGGCGTCCCCTACCACGAGCTCGGCGAAGAATTCTTCTACCGCCGCGACACCGAGAACACCGAACGCTATCGCCGACGGCTCGTCAAACAGCTCGAACGCCTCGGCCACCAAGTCACCCTCCAACCCCTACCCCAGGCCGCCTGACCGCCACTCGTTACCGACATCGCAAAACGGCCAAGGAGGCTGTCGAACCCCAGGCGCTGCCGCTCCCCCCACGGCTATTTTCGATTCAGATTAGATCCAGCCGCGCTCGGTGGCGATCAGCACCGCCTGAGCGCGGTCCATCGCCCCCAGCTTCCCGTAGACGTTGTGGAGATGGGTGCGGACCGTGCTGGTGGAGAGGCCGAGCTCGCTGGCGATCTGCTTGTAGACCATCCCCCGCGCCAGCCGGCGCAGCACGTCGATCTCGCGGCGCGACATCGGGCAGGGATCGATCTGACGCGGGCGGTCGCTGGCGCTGGGGAGCGGCAGGTCGTACATCACGGCGCGGAGATCGGCGGGCTTGACGCCGATCATCCGCCCGACGGCGAGCAGCTCCGACGGCGAGATCGACCCGCCGAGGACGTAGTGGGCGAGCATGTCGGCGACGCGCACGATCGCCGCTTCGTCCTCGCAATCGTCGGCGTGGTGGCGCTCGATCACGCTGGCCAGAGATTGCGGGAGCCCCCAGCGGCGGGCCAGGACGCCGCCGACCAGCGCGTGGTCGACCCCCAGCTCGCGGCGCTCACGCTCGATTCGCTCCTCCGGCGTGCGCGACTCGCCGTGGACCTGGCGCGGGTAGCCGGGGTAGGCCTGGACGAGGACGAGCTTGCCGACGTCGTGCAGGAGGGCGGAGACGATCAGCCGGTCGCGGTTCTCGTAGCCGAGCTCGCGGGCCAGCCGGTCGGCCGCTCGCTGGGTCGCCACCGCGTGGAGCCGGAACCGCTCGGGGATGCCCTGCCAGACCGCGCTGCGTTCGAAGAAGTCGAACGTCCGGGCGCGACCGGCGATCGCCTGCACGGTCCGGGGCGAGAGGATCTCGACCGCCTTGACCGCGGTCTCGACGCGTCCCCGGAAGCGCCCATCGACCCGGTTGGCGACGCGGAGCACGGCGACCGCCAGCGCCACGTCGCCCTCGACGGCGGCGACGACGTCGGCCGTCGAAGGATCGCCCGCCTCGAACAGCCGCAGCACGCGGTTGCGCGACTCGGCCAGGACCGGGAACGCTTCGAGGGTGTCGAACGCGGCCGTCAGGCGCCGGCCGTGGCCTTCGTTGCGACGCCGGTCGGATCCGGCGTATGGGTCGGTAGAGGCGCTCATGCCAAGCGCTGCTACCGGTGCCGCGGGAGAATCGCTCGTCCCTGTGAATGGTTCTGACACGCAGGTCCCTGCGGCGAGCTAACTACCCGCCTTGGCCGGTTAATCGGCAGATGTTCGGTCCCGGTTTAGCTTTTATTGAGACGCGCGAGCAAGTGCGCGGTCGATGCGGGATAGCGTCTCCTCGCGTCCCAGTAGGGCAACGCTCTCAAAGATCCCGGGCGAGACGGTACTGCCCGCGATCGCCACGCGCAACGGTTGAAAAACGGCGGAGGGTTTGGTGCCACTGCGCTCCACGATCCCCCGCAGCGCCGTCTCGACCGTCGCAGCATCAAACGGCTCGAGTCCGGCCAGCGCCTCGCGTACCTCCGTCAGCGTCGACACCGCGCCGTCGCGACCGATCGTCCGCGCGAACGCCGCCTCGTCCTCGACCGGTCCGTCGAACACAAACCCAGCCAGCGGCCAGAAGTCGGCCAAGGTCTGAATCTTCTCCTCGGAGATCTCGACCGCGCCCCGCAGGCCGCGACGGCCGGTGAACTCCTCCAAGCGGCGCGTCAGCTCGTCGGTTCCCAGCTCGCGCAGCCATTCGCCGTTGACGTGGCGCAGCTTACGTTCGTCGAAGATGGCCGGATTCTTGGAGACGCGCTCGAGCCGGAAGCGCTCGGCCAGCTCCGGGAGGCTGAAATGCTCCTCGTCGGCGGCGAAGCCCGCGCCGAGCAGGGCGATGTAGTTGTCGACGGCCTCGGGCAGGTAACCGGCGGCCCGCAGCTCCTGAACCGAGTCGGCGCCGTGGCGCTTGGAAAGCTTCTTCCCGTCTGGACCGTGCAGCAGCGGCAGGTGCGCGTAGCGCGGGGGTTCCGCGCCCAGGGCCTCGAACACGAGCAGCTGCGTTGGGGTGTTGGAGAGATGGTCGATGCCCCGGACCACGTGGCTGATCCCGGCGTCGAGGTCGTCCACCGCGACGGCGAAGTTGTAGAGCACCGAGCCGTCCGCGCGGGCGATCACCCGATCGTCCATGCTCGCGTTGGGAAAGCTCGTGCGGCCGACGATGATGTCCTCGACGGTGGTCTCGCCGGCGTCCGGAACCCGCAGGCGGACCGCGCCCGACGTCTCCGGCTCGCCGCGGAAGCCGCGATCGTGCCCGAAACGCTCCTTGTAGGCCCTCACGTCCTCGGCGGTGGCGCTCGAGTGGTAGGCGTGACCGTTGGCGATCAGCCGCGCGAGCGCTTCGGCGTGGCGGTCGGCCCGCTGGGACTGGAAGATCGGCCCCTCGTCCCAGTCGATTCCCAACCAACGCAGAGCGTCGAGGATCTGCTCGACGTTCTCAGGTGTCGATCGCTCGGGGTCGGTATCTTCGATCCGCAGCACCAACGCTCCACTCTGACCGTGCGCCAGCAGCCAGTTGTAGAGGGCGGTCCGGGCGCCACCGATGTGCAGAGCCCCGGTCGGAGAAGGAGCGAAACGAACCCGCATAAGAACCAACACCCATGCTAATCGGCGCCCACGTCTCGCAGGCCGGCGGTCTCACCAACGCGGTGGAGCGCGGCGTCGAGCGGGGGTGCACGGCGATCCAGATCTTCAACCAGTCGCCGCGGATGTGGCGCCCGACCGCCTACACCGAGGACGACTTCGCCGCGTTCCGCGAGGCGCAGCAGCTGACCAAGATCAAGGGAGTCCTGATCCACGCCGTCTACCTGCTCAACTGCGCCTCCGAGGACAAGGAGATCCGGACTAAGTCGCTCGCCTCGTTGCGGCAGTCGCTGCACGTCGGCGATGGCATCGACGCGAGGGGCGTCGTGCTCCACCCCGGGTCGGCCAAACAGGGCGACGTGCCCAAGGCGATCAAGCGCGCCGGCAAGGTGATCGAGGAGGCCCTGGCCGAGACCGACTCGTGCGAGCTGCACCTCGAGGACACCGCGGGCGCCGGCGGAACTCTCGGTCGCTCGTTCGAGGAGCTGGCCGCGCTGATCGAGGCGAGCGGCGGCGATCGGCGCCTGGGCGTATGCCTCGACTCCTGTCACATGTTCGCCTCCGGATACGACATCCGCACCCGGGAGGGTCTGAGCGAGACCCTCGACGACCTCGATCGCGTTCTCGGAGGCGAGCGGCTGCGCTCACTCCATCTCAACGACTCGCTGGTCAAGCTCGGTTCCAACCGGGACCGTCACGCGGTGCTCGGCGAGGGCGAGCTCGGCGAGCGCGGGTGTGCGGTGTTCGTGTCGGAGCCGAGGTTCGATCGCCTCCCCTGCGTGCTCGAGACCGGCCGTGACGGAAACCCTCCCGGGGTCGAAGACGTCGCGCTGGCGTTCAAGCTGCGAAAACGCGGCAAGGCCTCACGCGCGCGCAGCAGACGATAGGTTGCCGCAGGCAACGACAGCGAGTCCAGGTGGGAGCAAAGGGTGAGTCGGCATGAGCAATAACGACGCAGACGCGCTGGTCATCTTCGGGATCACGGGGGACCTCGCGCGCAAGATGACGTTCCTTTCGCTGTACCGGCTCGAGAGCCGGAAACTGCTCGGGGTGCCCGTGATCGGGGTGGCCGCCGACGATTGGACAGACGAACAGCTGCGTCAGCACGCCCGGGATTCGATCACGATGAGCGGCGAGATAATCGACGATGCCGTGTTCAAGCGGTTCGCCGCGCGATTGGACTATGTGAGCGGCGACTTCAGCGATGGGAAGACCTACGAGCGGGTGGCGCAGGCGACGCGGGACTACCACAACCCCACCTTCTACCTGGAAATCCCGCCGTCGCTGTTCGCCACGGTGATCGCCGGCCTGGCGAAAGTGAACCTGGTGAGCCATGGCCAGCGCGTCGTGGTCGAGAAGCCGTTCGGGCATGACCTGGCCTCGGCCCGCGCCCTGGCAGCGGATCTGCACCAATACGTAAGCGAGTCCCAGCTCTACCGGATCGACCACTTTCTGGGCAAGCTGGCTCTAGAGGAGATCCTCTATTTTCGCTTCGCCAACGTGATGCTCGAGCCGGTGTGGAACCGCAACTATCTGGCCTGCGTGCAGATCACCATGGCGGAATCAGAGGGGGTAGAGGACCGCGGTCACTTTTACGATCCCGTGGGCGCGCTGCGTGACGTGGTGGTCAACCACCTGATGCAGGTGCTGGCCGACGTGGCCATGGAGCCGCCGTCGGCGGCGGACCCGGAAACGATGAAGGACGCCAGGCTGGCTCTGTTCCGAGCCGTCGAGAACGCGGATCCGGCCCGCTACGTGCGTGGCCAGTACGACAGATATCGGGAAACGTCGGGCGTGGCACCGGACAGCCAGACGGAGACCTACGCCGCACTGCGGTTGGACATCAACAACTGGCGCTTGGCGGGAGTGCCCTTCCTCATCCGGACCGGCAAGCACCTGGCGGTAAGGGAGACCGAGGTGCGGCTGGTGTTCAAGCATCCACCCAAGCTGCTGTTCATGTCCACCCGCCACCACCACCCGCACCCGAGCCAGTTAGTGGTCCGGATCGACCCGATCGCTGGGCTCAGGATCGTTCTCGATGCCCAACGGGCCGACCAGAACGGGCCGGACGAGATCACGCTCGAGATGCTGTTCGCACAGGAAGGTGGGGAAGGCGCGACGCCATACGAGGTGCTGCTCCACGCCGCGCTCGTCGGAGACAGCACGTACTTCACTCGTCAGGACATCGTCGAAGAGACCTGGCGGATCGTACAGCCGCTGCTCGACTCGCCCCCACCCGTGCATCCCTACGCACAGGGATCCTGGGGACCGAAGGAAGGCGACTCGATCGCCGCTGGGTTTGGGGGCTGGCGGGGACCCTGGGACCCTGGGCTGCGACCAGGTCAAGTCATCGGGAGCAAGGGCGACTAGCCAGTCACCTACCCACCGGCCCCGACGGCGCTGGCGGGGCTAGCGGCTGCCTGGGGGTCGAGCATCGCCTCCCCGAGGAGCGCGTCGAGCTCGGCGTGGAGGCCCGGGCCGCACGCGACGCGGAAGTCCGCGCCGAGCTTCAGCCGGCGCGGCCCGATCGAGGTCTCGAGGTCGATCACGACGTCGGACTTGCCGGGGAAGCCCGACAGGACGTCCCGCAGCTCGGGCAGAACGCTGGCCGGCAACGAGGTCGCATCGAGGCGGAGATGGAGCGGAGTGGGCCCGACCACGACCTTGGCGGCCGCCGCGGCCGCGTCGCGCACCTCCTCCTCGGTGGGTTCAAACGGATCGATCTGCTGGGCGACGACCGTCGTGGTGTCACGATCGCGGTGGTCAAGCCGGCCGCGGACGATCACGATCGAGTCGTTGGCGACGATGTCGCCGGCCTTGGCCAGCGCCTCGCCGAACACGATCAGCTCGACCGCGGCGCCGAGGTCGTCGAGCGTGGCGAACATCATCGGATCGCCCTTCTTGGTCCGGTGGCGCTTGAACTGAGTGATCATGCCGCCGACGGTGATCCACTCGCCGTCGCGGCGGCCGCCGAGCTCGCTGATCGAGCAGTCGACCCGCGCTCGGAGAGCCGGGCCCACCTCCTTCAGCGGGTGGGCCGAGATGAACAGGCCGATCGCCTCCTTCTCCGCCGCCAGCAACTCGGTGCGGTCGAATTCGCCGGCGGGGATCGGCGCGTGGCTCGGGGTGACCATGCCACCGCCGGGCGCCGCGGGCCCGCCGTCGGCGGCCGAGCTATCGTCAAACCCGAGGTCGAAGATCGAGCCCTGTCCGATCAGGGCATCCTGCTGGGCCTTCTGCCCCGCCCCCTGGGCCTGCTCGAGCACCGACAGCATGCCCTTGCGCGACGCGCCCGTGGAGCCAAAGGCGCCGCACTTGATCAGCGCCTCGATCGCCTTCTTGTTGACCGCGCGCCCGTCCACGCGAGCGCAGAAGTCCCACAGGTCGCGGAACGGGTCGCTGGCGGTTGGGTGGGCGGAGTCGGTCTCTCCGCGGGCCCGCTTGATCGCCTCGACGGCGGCGAAACCGACGCCCTTGACGGCGTCGAGGCCAAAGCGGATGTTGCCGTCCACGACCACGAACTCGTGGTCTGAACAGTTCACGTCGGGCGGAAGGATCGAGATCCCCATCTGCTCCGCCTGGGCGACGAAGAACGGCACCTTGTCCTTGGTATCCATCACCGAGGAGATCAGCGCCGCCATGTACTCGGCCGGGAAGTTGGCCCGCAGCCACGCGGTGCGGTACGAGATCAGCCCGTAGCAGGCCGCGTGGGAGCGGTTGAACGAGTAGTCGGCGGACTTCTCGTTGGTCGACCACAGCCAGTCGATCACCTGATCGCTGGTCCCCGACGCTCGGCATCCGGCCACGAACTCGGGCTTGAGCTTGGCCATCGCCTCACGGTTCTTCTTCCCGATCGCCTTGCGCAGGTCGTCGGCCTTGGCGCCGCTGAAGCCGGCCAGCTCCTTGGCGATCTGCATCGCCTGCTCCTGGTAGAGGATCACGCCCTTGGTCGCCTCGAGGATCGGGCGCAGCCGTTCATCGGGGTAGGAGATCGAGTCCGGGTTGTGCTTGCCCCGGGCGTACGTCGGGATCTGGTCCATCGCCCCCGGCCGGTACAGCGCGTTGAGCGCCACGAGGTCGTCGAACTCGGTCGGCCGGACCTTCTTGAGCGCCTCGCGCATGCCCTCGGACTCAAACTGAAACACGCCGATCGAGTTCCCGGCGGCCAGCATCTCGTAGGTCTTGGCGTCGTCGAGCGGCAGCGTGGTCATGTCCGGGCGCTGGCCGGTGGAACGCTCGACGATGTCGAGCGCGTCCTCGATCACGTCGAGGTTGCGCAGCCCGAGGAAGTCCATCTTGAGCAGACCAATCTGCTCGATCGGCTTCATCGTGAACTGGGTGACGATCCGGAACACCTTCTCGCCGGACTCGTCCGTCCCGGCCTCGGCGATTTGGAGCGGGACGATGTCGGTCAGGGGCCGGTCGGCGATCACGACCGCGGCGGCGTGGATCGAGGAGTTGCGGACGATGCCCTCGAGGCCCTGGGCGACGTCGACGATCTGCTTCGCCGTGCCGTCGCGATCGACCTCGGCCCGCAGCGGCTGTCCCGGCTTCAGGCAATCCTCGAAGCTCGGCGGGCGGCCCATGATCGGGTCGGGGATCAGCTTGGCCAGACGATCGCCGGCGCCGTAGTCGTGGCCGAGCACGCGGGCGGCGTCCCGAGTCGCCGCGCGCGGAAACATCTTGCCGAAGGTGACGATCTGGGCGACCGATTCGCGGCCGTACTTCTCGGTCACGTAACGGATCACGCGCTCCCGGCCGCGGACCGAGAAGTCGATGTCGATGTCCGGCATCGAGACGCGCTCGGGGTTCAGGAAACGCTCGAACAGGAGGCCGTAGCGGAGCGGATCGACGTCGGTGATCTGGAGGCAGTAGGCGACGATCGAGCCCGCCGCCGAGCCGCGGCCCGGCCCCACCGCGATCCCCGCGTCCTTGGCGTACTTGACGAAGTCCCACACGATCAGGAAGTAGCCGCTGAAGCCCATCCGCTCGATCACGTCCAGCTCGTAGTCCGCCCGCTCGATCGCCTCGGCCGGCGGCGGGTCTCCGTAGCGCCGGCACAGACCCTCGATGACCTGGCTGCGCAGATAGGCGGCCTCGGTGTTTCCGTCCGGCGTCGGATAACGAGGGATCAGCTGCCGGTCGAGCTCGACCTCGACGTCGCAGCGGTCGGCGATCTCGATCGTGGACGCGACCGCCTCGGGCATCTCGGCGAACGCCTCGGCCATCTCCTCGCTCGAGCGCAGATAGAACTCGTTGGTCTCGAAGCTGATCTTCGGCTGGCTGAGCGTCGACTTGGTCTGCACGCAGAGCAGCGCGGCGTGGTGCTGGTAGTCCTCGCGACGGAGGTAGTGGACGTCGCCGGTGCCGACGATCGGCCGACCCACCTCGCGGGCGATCCGGATCACGTCCTGATTGACCTTCTCCTGCACCGGAAGGCCGTTCTTCTGCACCTCGAAGTAGACGTTGTCGGCCCCGAACGCCTGCATCAGCTCGTCGGCGTGGGCCCGCGCGGCGTCGACGCGACCGTCGATCAGGTGCTGGCAGAAGCGGGACTGCAGGCAGCCGGTGAGCACGATCACGCCGTCGCCGTGGGTTGCCAGCTGGGCGAGGTCGATCGACGGCTTGCCGCGCTGGTAGCCGTCGAGGAAGCCGGCGGAGGACAGCTTGACGAGGTTGCGGTAGCCGGCCGGCGTCGCGGCGAGCAGGGTCAAGTGGAAGCGGTCCAGGCGGCCCGCTGCCCGGCGGGCGTGATCGTCGACCACGTACACCTCGCAACCCAAGATCGGCTTGACGTCGTGCTTGCGGCAGGCGGCGAACAGCTCGACGGCGCCGTTCATCACCCCGTGGTCGGTCAAGGCCAGCGCCGGCTGCTCGAACGCGGCGGCCCGCGCCGCGAGGTCGCCGATCTTGCAGGCCCCGTCCAGCAGCGAGTACTCGGAGTGGACGTGCAAGTGGACGCAGGAGGAACTCATCTCGGCCTCCCGAGCATAGGCTCAGCCGCGGACAATTTCCGCCTTCGGCGATCGTTTCGCCCGCTCCGAGCGCGCCCGACTCGCGGCCAGCGGGGCAAACACGGCTGCAACTACGCCCGCTGTGCCGCTTGGAGCCAGCCCTGCACGAGCTCGAGCGGGCGCTGCTCGCCGCTGACCACGGCTTCGGCCGGCCGCATTCCTGCCAGCACGGGCACCAGCAAGTCGGGCGGGCAGATGATCGTCGTGTCGGCTGGTGCGAGCGGAAGCTGCTCGCCGACGGACGGGCGGGCTCCGCTGCGGACGGTCAGCGACGGCCGGGCGACGCTCTCGCGGCTGGGCTGGTGGACGATCGTGAAGCGCTGGCCGGACGTCGCCATCGGGTCGATCATCTGCGCGGCGAGGGCGAACGTCAGCGCGGGATCGAGCCGCACGCCGGCAACGTGCAGCTGGCGGAGTGTCAGCGGGGCCTCGAGCAGCCCCCGCAGCGCGGCCAGAGAGCGCTCGCCACGGACACGGGCCAGCCGCCATCGCAGCCGGCGCCGGAAGCGGCCGGCGACCAGCAGCCGGGCGAGGCGGGCAAAGTCACCCGTGACCCGGAAGCCGACCTGATCCCGGCTCCGCGGCGTGGGCCGAAACGCGATGACGGTGGCGCCGGCGTCTGCCGTCACGGCGATACACGCGGTGCCCGAGAGGACCAGGTCATACGCAGCCGGCTCGGGATAGGCAGCCCATTGGGCGGGGACCAGCTGGACGAACAACCGGCCAGCCCGGGCCGCATCCTGGGCGGCGAGGCGGCGGAAGGCCGGGGCCAACCACGCGGCGGTCGGATGGGCCGGCGCCCCGACGGCCGGCGCCCCGACGGCCGGCGCGCCATCGGCCGGCGCCGCGACGGCCGGTGCGCCAGCGGCCCGCGCCTCGTCGGCCGGTGCGCCACCGTTCCGCAGGCGGGCCAGCGCGTCCTCGAGCCGGGTCGACTCCACCACGCCTGCCGCATCCCGGGCCCCCGCCGGAACTCGCAGTGCTTGAAGCTGGGCTCGGACTCCCTCGATTGACCGCTGGGTGCGAGTCGCACGCGCTGCGGACTCCCCCTGCTCGCGCTCGGCCAGCGTCCGCACGTCCCGCAACGCGTCGCGGAGGGCCAGCAGCCTCGGCTCGAGCTCGAGTGGAGACCGCGCCGAGGCTCTCGCCGCCACCATCCGCCCCTCGATGCGCAGCGCGGCCACCGCCACCGGCGCGAGCGTAACCGGCATGCTGAGCGGGAGGCCGGCGCGGGGCGCCACGCGAGCAATGAGCAACTCGGCCCGCAGCTCCGCGGCCAACCGCCCACGGGCAGCTCGGCGCTCGGCCATCGCCAGCCACCTGCTCGGCCTCGGCGGCTCGGCGCCGCCAGGACTCGATCTCAGTCTCGTGCTCCTCCTCGAGTTCGATCCGGCGGGCGCGCTCAGCGTGGAGTTGCTGCTCGGCCGCGCAACGACTGCGGTCGAGCTCCGCGATCACCGCGGCCGGGCGCTGATCGCGCACCTCAACGGTTCCGTTGGAAAGCGGCTCCGTCACCTTGACGAGCGGGGGAGGCAGCCGGGCCGGATCGAGCATCGTGCCGCCCGACGGTACGGCCGGGGGCGGACGGACCCCGCCCACGCCACCGCGGCGAAGCGCGGATCGCGGCGATATTGGCCGACGCTCGCGAAGCTTGCCACTTTTGTCCAGAGAGGCCCTGAACAAAAGTGGCGGAGTTCGCGCAGACGGGCCCGAACTGGTCTCCTTGGCGCGAACCATGGCAATTTCCCGCCGAGGGGTGGCGGAAACGTGACAACGTTCGCGGCGGGCGGGGCCGCAGCGCCGGCGCGGGAGCCGCGTACGCTGCAGGGGTGGCGACTGAGAACCGAGAGGCTGATACCACCGGCCGCGCTAACCAGCGACTCCGCACCAAGGCCGCGATCGTCCGGGCGGCCCGGGAGTTGATTGCGGCGGGCGCGCCGGTTTCGATGTCCGCGGTCGCGCATGATGCGCTGGTCTCTGAGGCGACGGCATACCGGTATTTCCCCGATCTTCCGTCGCTGATACGAGATGCGCTTGATGGTCTGTGGCCGACGGCCGAGGAAGCGCTGGCGTCGGTCGCTGACTCGGCCGACCCGATCGAGCGGGTGGCCTTTGCCACGGCGGACCTGCTCCGCCGCGTGCTGCGCTACCAGGGCTCGACCCGTACGATGATCGCAGCGACGATCGTTCGGCGGCATGCGGCGAACGAGCGGCCGGGGCTTCGCTTCGCGTGGCTTGACCGGGCGCTCGATCCGGTGGCTGACCGGCTGCATGGAGACGCCGAAGACCTGGAAAGCCTCAAGCGCCGGCTCGCCGTTGTGGTCAGCCCCGAGAGCGTGTTCACGCTCATCGATTTCTATGGCATGTCCGACGAGGCCGCAGTGGCCGAAATTGTGGAAATCGCACGTCAGCTGATGGCGCAGGCCGTCGCCTGACTGGCTGCGTTCAGGCGGTCGGACCGCCACCCGCCGGATAGGTCTCGTAGCGTGCCATCACGCGGAGGATGAGCGCGTTGTCGAGCGTTCCGCCAGGCCGCATCAGCTGACCCAGCTCCCGAAGGTATCCGATGTAGAAGTCGGGCGTGAAGGTGTTGAGGATCACGCACCGCTCAGGCCCGGGATTACCAAAGGTGTGCGGGACACGCGGGGCCACCATCACTAGGGTCCCCGCGGGCGCCTGATGTTGAGCCTCGCCGACGGTGAATTGTGCTTCGCCGGAGACGACGTAGAACCCCTCGTCGTGTCGGGCGTGCCAGTGCTGTGGCGGGCCATCGGTCCGTGGCGGTACGGTGATCTCCGCCATCGAGATCCGGTGGTCAGTGTCGGTTCCGTCCTCCAAGATCCTGATCGAGATCGGTCCGATGGTGACGATCTCCTCGCTGTCGGGTGGGAAGACGCGGATCTCGGCCACGCGTGGGATGATAACGACTCTCATGATGAGAGATAACCCTCACAAGTAGGCCCAGAGGAGAGGATATGACTGACGACGCTGCTGCTGCTGCTGGACCCCAGCTGGTTATTGACGAGGTGGGTCAGGGACGCCCCGTGCTCGTGCTGCATGGCGGCGGCGGGCCACGGACCGTGGCCCCGATCTCTGAGCATCTAGCGGGACGCGTCCGAGTGATCACCCCGACGCTGCCGGGCTGGAACGGCGTCGCACGCCCCGAGCGGCTGGCCTCCGCGGCCGACTACGCCCACGCCTACCTCGACCACCTCCGAGGAGCCGGCCTGCATGACGTGATCGTGATCGGGTCATCGTTGGGCGGGTGGATCACCGCCGAAATGGCGACTGAGGACCACGACGGTCGGATCGCGGGGATCGTCATTCTCGATGGCGCGGGGATCGAGGTCGAGGGCGAGCCGATCGCCGACTTCTTCTCGTTGACTCCACGCGAGGCCGCCGAACGCTCATGGCACGACCCGGATCGCTTCTACGTCGACCCGGCAACGATCCCCACCGACCAGGCCGACATGCAGAAGGCGAACATGGCGACGATGGCGGCGGTGTTTCGCGACATGTTCGACGCCGGGCTCCGCGATCGACTCGCGAAGGTGACGATTCCCTCGCTCGTGATCTGGGGCGACAGCGACCGGATCTTCACCCTCGGCTACGGCCGCGCCTACGCTGAAGCGTTCGCCAAAGGCCGGTTCGAGCTCATCACTAACGCTGGACACCTGCCGCAGCTCGAGCAACCGACTCCGACGCTCGGGCTCATCGACGCCTTCCTCGACGCCGCCTGACCGACGGCCTACCCGAGATCCCCCGCCGAACGCAGCCGCCACGCCATCCGCGACTGGAGCGACCACAGCTCGATGAATCCCGGCGAGGCGGATTGCGAGAACAGCCCGCCCGACTCGGAGAACGTCGCCAGTTGCGCGTCGTAGACGGCGTTCGGAGAGGCCCGAGTGACGACCCGCACGGATCCCTTGAACAGCTTGAGCCCGATCTGCCCGGTCACCTGGGCGTTGACGGCATCCATGTAGGCGTCGAGATCGGAGCGCAGCGGCTCCAACCACAACCCGGCATAGACCAGATAGGCCCACTTCTGGTCGACCGCCGGCTTGAACTGGTTCTGGTGGATCGTGCCCACCAGCCTCTCGAGCTCCTGGTGAGCGGTGAGGACGATCGCCGCCGCCGGCACCTCGTAGATGTCGCGGACCTTGAGCCCGACGATCCGGTCCTCGATGTGATCGACGATCCCGACGCCGTGGCGGGCGCCGATCTCGGCGGCTCGCTCGAGCAGCTCGACCAGCTCCAGCGGTTCGCCATTCAGCGCCACCGGCACGCCGCGCTCGAAGCCCACGGTGACGATCTCGGGCTCGTCGGGCGCGAGCTCGGGCCGCGTGACGAGCTGGAACACGTCGTCGTCGGGCGCGTGATCGAGCTCCTCGATCCACCGCCCCTCGCTGGAACGCCCCCACAGGTTGTCGTCGATCGAGTACGGCGCGGCTTCCGTTCCCCCTTTGACCGGGATCCCGTGCTCGCGGGCGTAGGCGATCTCCTCGTCGCGCCCCATCTGCCAGCTCCGCACCGGGGCGATCACCTTGAGCTCGGGGGCGAGCGTGGCCACGGTCGCCTCGATCCTCACCTGGTCGTTGCCCTTGCCGGTGCACCCGTGCGCGATCGTGTCGCACCCGGTCCTCCGCGCGTGCTCGACCGCGAGCTTGGCGATCAGCGGCCGCCCGAGGGCGGTGAAGAGCGGGTAGCCGAGGCCGTAGATCGCGTTGGCCTTGATCGCCGGCAGCACGTATTCGGCGGCGAATTCCTCGCGGGCGTCGACGACTTCGGCTGCGATCGCCCCCAACCGCAGCGCCTTGCCCTTGATTACGTCGTAGTCCTCGCCGGGCTGGCCGAGGTTGATCGTCAGCGCCACCACCTCGGCGCCGTAGTTGTCCTGGATCCACTTCAGCATCACGCTGGTGTCGAGGCCGCCGCTGTAGAGCAGCACCACGCGATGGACCTCGCTGGGATCCGCCAGGTAGCTCGCCGACAATTGAGGCGCGGGATCGGTCACGAGCGCTTCACCCTACTTCTCGTCAGCCGCGAGCGCACGTCCCACCACAGCGCCTGGTAGGCGAGCGCGGCCGGCGAGCTGGGAGCGAACGACATCACCACGTCGCGCTCGACCCCCATCCGTTCCACGTCGTCCGAATTGGGGATCGCGGCGCCCAGCAGCGCGAACGAGTAGGTCGCCCGGACCTGGGCCATGACCTGGCGGTGCAGGCTCTTGCGCACCTCGACCATCGAGAAGAAACCCAGCACCTGGGGACCTTCGTGGGTCAGCTCGTCGAGCTGCTCGAAGGTCCGCGCGGACAGGGTGGCGGGAATGATCGGCACGAGCAGGGCATCGGCGGTCTCGAACACGCTCTCGGAGACGAGCGAGATGCTCGGCGGGCAGTCGAGAAAGATGTAGTCGTACTGGCCGTAGAGCGGCTCCAGCACCTTCTTCAGCCGGCGCGTGGGGTGCTTGTAGTGATCGAGCGCCAGGTCCATGTGCCGGTAGGAGAAGTCCGCGGGCAGCAGATCGAGGCCGACGTGGTCGGTTCCCTTGATCAGCTGCTCGACGTCGCTGTCGAGCGCGATCAGCCGGTGGCCGCCGCCGCGGATCCGGGGTCTGATCCGGAACAGATAGGTCGAGGCGCCCTGCGGATCGAGGTCCCACAGCAGTGCCCTCCCACCCCGGCGCGAGGCGAGGTAGGCGAGGTTGACGGCGGCCGAAGTCTTGCCCACGCCACCCTTGATGTTGTAGGTCGCGAGGACGCGGGTCACTTGAACGTCTCCTTGACCAGGCGGCGCTGCTCCTCGCCGGCGAAGGCCTCGAACCGCTCGGCGAACGCCTGCCGGGCGGCCCGCTCGTCCTCGCCGAGCCGCTCGACGAGCACCCCCATCGCCATCAGCGCGTCCGCCCCGCCGGCCATCCGCGCGACGTCGTCGCGCAGCGAATGGACGGTGGCGAGCTGAACCTCCCGATCCTGGTGGCGACCGAGGACATCCTGGAGCGCCTTGAGCGCCTTGATCATCGGCTTGACGACCTCGGCGGAGAACAGCGGCACCCCGAACAGCTCGAGCAGGTAGCGGAGCTCCTTGCCTTTCTTGCGCAGCTCGTGGTAATCCTCCGGCGGGCTGGCCGAGTCGATCGCGCCCCCCATGCGGAGCATCTGCTTGTAGACGCGGCGAATCCGCCGGGCCGCGAGCTCGCCGACCGGCACCGGCGCGTCAGGGCGGCCGTACTCGGACAGCCCGACGAGCTCGTCGAGGAACGCCGACCAGTCCGCCAGCAGCCGCACCGCGCGCTCGGAGCGCAGCGCGTCGACCATCTCGCGGTGGGCGGCGGCGCGCCGGCGACGGAGCACGGTCAGCAACGGCTCGAGGCTGCCGCGCATCTCCTCGGGGACCATCGCGCGGTACTGGTCGAACTCGAGGACGTAGACGTCGAGATCGCGTGAGTCCCCCGTCGCCTGCTGGAGCCAGCGAAACTCGGCCCGCATCCGCTCGAGCGGAGCGGGCGCAAACACGTGGCGGAACTCCCGTTGGACGGAACGGGACCGCCTGACCGCGACGCGAAAGTCGTGCAGGAACTCGCTGTCGATGTCCTCGATCGTGCCGGGCAGGGTGGCGTTCATGACCTCCAGCAGGCGGCGCAGAACCGCGGCGGCGGCCTCGTCGGAGCGCTGATGCGGATCGAGGGGCAGCTCGATCTTCGACGAGGTGCCGCCCGGCGTCCCGCCGCGCGCCCGCACGGCCTCGTCGACCAGGAGCTCATCGGCCTCGATGAACCCGAGCGACTCCTGGACCTCACGCAGGGCGCGGTCGAAGTCTTCGTCATAGCCGCGCACCGCAGCCAGCCGAAGGCGCGGACGCAGCGGCGTTCGCCGCCCGGTCGGCGAGACGACGGCCGGCTCCTCGAGCGTCAGCCTGACGACGGTCTTCCGTTCCTCGTCGAGGACCCCGAACGACCGCCGAGCGCTGTGGATCCGCACCAGCGGCAGCAGGGCACGGACGTCGACGATCGCGATCAGCGCGTCGCGCAGCGGACCGGGCGCGAGCGAGAACGCGAGCAGCGGTCGGTGGGGCTCCGGCAGCTCCGCGGAAGCGCGCTCCTCGCCGCTCAGGAGATCGACCAGGGCCAGCCGTCCGTCCTCGTAGATGGCCACCACGCCGGCGCCGTGGAGCAGGCCGTCGAACGTGTCGTAGTACCAGCGATCGGTCTCGCGCACGGCGCCGCGCGCGATGTCCAACCGCCCCTCCAGCGCCTCGGCCGCCGCCTGAAGGGTCAACTCGTCGGGTGCCAGCAGGTCGCTCACGGCGCGAGCTTCTCGAGGCGCGCAAGCGCCTCGTCTACCTCTGCCTGGGTGACGATCAGCGGAGGTTCGAAACGGATCGTCGCGGGTCCGGTGGCGTTGACGATCAGCCGTTGCTCGAGCAGCGCCCGCTGCGCCAGCTCAGGTGCCGATACGCCGTCGACCACGTCTATCGCGAGCATCAGCCCCCGACCGCGCACGGCGGCAGTGTAAGGCAGCCTCGCCAGCCGCTCCTGAAGCCGCAGGCCGAGGTCCCTGACCTTCATCAGCAGCTCGGGATCGGAGCACAGCTCGAGCGCCGCCAGCGCGGCCGAGCTGACCAGTGGACCCCCCGCGAAGGTCGACCCGTGGTCGCCGGGCTGGAAGGTGTCGGCGAGCTTCGGGCCGGTGACCAGGGCGCCGATCGGAAGCCCGCCGCCAAGGCCCTTGGCGCTGGTCAGCGCGTCGGGCACGACGCCGCTGTGTTCGTAGGCCCACAAGGTGCCGGTCCGCCCCATCCCGGTCTGGATCTCGTCGAAGATGAGGATCGCACCGGTCTCGTCGCACGCCTCGCGCGCCGCGTGGAGGACCTCGTCGGCAACCATCAGGATGCCGCTCTCGCCCTGGATCGGCTCGAGCAGGACGGCGGCGGTGCGCTTGTCGACCGCCCGGCGGAGCGCGTCCGGGTCCTTGGGGACGACCACGAACCCCGGCACCAGGGGGGCAAACGGAGCCTGCTTGGCCTCCTGCGGTGTGGCCGACAGGGCGCCGAAGGTGCGGCCGTGGAAGCCGTGCTGTAGGACCACGATGTCGCCCTGCGGGCGGGCGCGACGCGCGAGCTTCAGGGAAGCTTCGATCGCCTCCGCGCCCGAGTTGGTGAGAAACACCTTGCCGCCGAGGGAGGACTCGGACAGCCGCGCCGACAGGCGCAGGGCCGGCTCGGTGTAATAGAGGTTGGTCACGTGGGTCAGCCGCTCCACCTGCCGCTGGACCGCGTGCACGACCATCGGGTGGCAGTGGCCGACGTTGAGCACCGAGATCCCGGCCAGGAAGTCGAGGTACTCGTTGCCGTCGGAGTCCCACACCCGACACCCCGATCCGCGGACGAAATGGACCGGGTTGCGGACGTAGGTCGGGACGGCATAGCGGCGCTCGAGCTCTTGGAGCTCGGCCAGCGACGTGTAGTGCTCGTCGATTGTCTCGGTCATTGCGCGGGTCCTATCTTGGTTCCGTGGCCGGCGTCGGTGAACAGCTCGAGCAGCAGCGAGTGGGGCACGCGACCGTCGACGATGTGGGCGAACGAGACCCCGCCGTGTATCGCGTTGAGGCACGCCGCGAGCTTCGGTCGCATGCCGCCGGTGACGGTCGGGAGGACGGTCTCGACATAGTCGGAGGTCGTCTCCGAGACGATCGTCGTCGGGTCCTCGAGGTCGCGCAGCCATCCCGCGACGTCGGTGAGGAACATGAGTTTGTAGGCGCCGAGCGCCCGGGCAACCGCTCCCGCCGCCTCGTCGGCGTTGATGTTGTACGAGTTCCCGTCCCGGTCGGCGCCGACGCTGGCCACGACCGGAATGTAGTCCTGGGCCACGTGGTTGAGGACGTCGACGTCGACGCGTTCGATCCGCCCCACGAAGCCGATGTCCTGACCGCTGGGGGCGGCCTGGCGGGCGGCTCGGAACAGCAGCCCGTCGTCGCCGCACAGACCGACGGCCCGCTGGCCGTGGCGGTTGATCAGCAGCACGATGTCCTTGTTGACCTTGCCCACCAGGACCATCTTCGCGACCTCGACCGTCTGCTGGTCGGACACGCGCAGGCCGTCGACGAACTGCACCGGGAGCGCGAGCCGGCGCATGTAGCCGGTGATCTCGGGGCCCCCGCCGTGCACGACGACCGGGTTCATGCCGACGTACTTGAGCAGCACGACGTCGCGGGCGAAGTCCTCCTTCAGCTGGGCGTCGGTCATCGCTGCGCCGCCGTACTTGATGACCACGGTCTTGCCGTGAAATTCGCGGATGTAAGGCAGGGCCTCGAGCAGTGTGGCGACGTCGCGCATCATGATCTCCCCGTCAACTCGTGTAATCCGCGTTGAAGTTCGCGTACGCCGGCGACAGGTCGCTGAAGAACACCTCGGTCTCGCCGCCCTGCCCGGGCATGGTCAGGGTGTACTGGACCTCGTCGCCCTGGACGAGCGGGGCGAGCCGGCTCAGATCCTCGACGAGCGATTCCCCGGCCGAGACGACCTGCTCCCCCTCGATCTCGAGGTCCACCACGAACGGCTCGCCCGGCGGATAGGCCATGCCGGCCGCCTGGAGGATCCGCCCGAAGTTGGGATCTCCGCCGTGCAGCGCGGTCTTCACCAGGGGCGAGTTCGCGATCGCTCGCGCAACGGGCTCGATCAGGCCGTCATCGCCGCGCACGACGATCCTCCCCACCCGCTTGGCCCCCTCCCCGTCGGCGACGATCTGGAGCGCGAGCTGACGCATCACGGCGTCCATCGCCTCGCCGAAGCGCAGCTCGTCCTCGGTCTCCGGCTCGACCCGCACGCCCGACGCCCCGCTCGCGAGCACGAACACGGTATCGCTGGTCGACAGCTGTCCGTCCACGCTGATGCGGTCGAACGAGCGCTTGACGGTCACGGTGGTGAGCAGGTCGATCGTGGCGGCCGACATCGCCGCATCGGTCTGCACGAAGCAGAACATGGTGGCGAAGCGGGGCGAGATCATCCCGGCGCCTTTGGCCTGGGCGGACAGCGTGACGGTCCCGCCGGGAAGCGATACTTCGATGCACGCGCGCTTGGGCGCGCGGTCGCTGGTGAGGATCGCCCCCGAGAAGCCGGCCGTGTCGCCGCCGAGCTGTGCGACCCCCTCGCGGACGCCGCCCAGCAGCGGCCCGCGTGGCAGCACGCTGCCGATCACGCCGGTCGACGCCACCCCGACCTGACCGGGATCGAAGCCGAGCAGCTCCGCGGCCAGGCTCTGGGTCGCGCGCGCGGTGTCGATTCCGCGCTGCCCGTCGCCCGTGTTCGAGCCTCCCGCGTTCGCGACCACCGCGCGTAGGCGCGCGAGGTCGGCCTGGCGGGAGACGATCACCGGGGCCCCGACGCGGGCATTGGTGGTGAACCGGGCGGCCGAGACCGTCGCCGGCTCGTCGGAGACAAGCACGCCGACATCCAGCTGGCCGTCGGGTTTGAGGCCCGCCGCCACGCCGGCCGCGCGGAAGCCCTCCGGTAGCGCGGTCGGCGCAAGCTCGGTGACGTGGGCCAGCTTTTCGATCCAGCGCGAGGTGAAGAAGCTCATCCGATCCCCTCGCGCTCATCGAATCCGAACATCAGGTTGAGGTTCTGCACGGCCTGCGAGGCCGCGCCCTTCCACAGGTTGTCGATCGCGGCGAACACGATCGCCCGGCCGGTGCGATCGTCGCGATGGACCGACACGCGGCAGAAGTTCGTCTCGCGTACGTCGCGGACGCCGGGTGGCTTGTCGGTTATCTCGACGAACGGCTCCTCGGCGTAGAAGTCGGCGTACAGCTCGTGTAGCTCGGGCGCGTCGACGCCGTCGGGCAGCGTGACGTAGGAGGAGACGAGCTCGCCCTGGTCGATGGGCAACAGGTGGGGCGTGAAGGTGACCCGGATGTCGGCGCCCAGCGCCGCCAGCTCCTGCTCGATCTCGGGCGTGTGCCGGTGCCGCGGTACCCCGTAGGCGACCACGTTCTCGTCCACGGTGACGAAGTGGGTGCGATCGGTGGGCGCCCGACCTGCGCCGGAGACGCCCGACTTGCCGTCGATCACCACGTCATCGATCAGTCCGGCGCCGGCCAGCGGCGCCAGCCCGATCAGCGCCGCGGTCGGGTAACAACCCGGATTGGCGACCAGATCGGCCTCGCGGATCTGCGTCCGGTAGCGCTCGGGCAGGCCGTAGACCGCCTCCGCGAGCAGCTCCGGAGCCAGGTGCTCGCGATACCAGCGCTCATACACGCGCCGGTCGCGCAGCCGGAAGTCCGCGCTCAAATCGACGACGCGCACCCCGCGTTCGCGCAGCTGGGCGACCAGCGGAGCCGCAGCGCCGTGGGGATAGGCGACGACCGCCGCATCGACCTCGGCGTGGCGGTCGAGGTCGAGCTCCTCGAGCATCAGCGGCACGCGGTGATACGGGTAAAGGTCGTCGAGCGGGCGACCGAAATCGCTCCGCGCGGTCAACGCCTGTAGCTCGAAACGCGGATGCGCGAACAACAGGCGGGCGGTCAGCGCGCCGGTGAAACCCGCGGCTCCGAACACCGACACGCTAGGCGTCACGGATCCTCCCGTGAAGCTCGTCGGCCAGCGCCGCGGCGATCGCCCGGCGACGGGACGCGACCTCTTCGTCGGTCAAGGTCCGGTCGGGGGCCCGGTAGGCCAGACGCAGCGCCAGCGACACCTTCCCGGCCCCAATCCGCTCGGCGTCGCGGTAGACGTCGAACACGTCGACCGCGCTGAGCAGCGGCGCGCCGGTGCGCCGCACCACGTCGAGCACCTCGGCCGCGGTGACGGCGTCGGCGACGATCACGGCCAGGTCCTCGCGCACCGCGGGGAAGCTCGTCACGTCCTCGTAGCGCGGGGTCTCGACCGCGCGGGCGGCCACGACGTCGAGGTCGAGCTCGAACCCCGCCACGGCCTCGTCGAGGTCCCACTGCGCCGCCACCGAGGGATGTAGCTCGCCGAGCCAGCCGGCGGGTTGTTCGGCGATCAGGATCTCGGCCGCCCGGCCCGGGTGCAGGAACGGCTGGGGCGCGGCGTGGACGGTCCACGGCGCGCGGACCGCGTCCAGCAGCCCGGCGAGCACGCCCTTGGCGGCGAAGAAGTCGGCCTGTCGCGGGGCGGGTTCGCGCCACGTCGCCGACCGGACGTCGCCGATCAGCACCGCGCCGAGGTGGTAGGGCTCGCGCGGGAGCTCCCTTCGGCGGCCGGGGTGGTACACGGCCCCGGCTTCGAACAGCCGGACCGTCCCGATCCCGTGGGCGCGGTTGCGCTGGGCGACGTCGAGCAGCGATCCGAGCAGGGTGGTCCGCAGCTGGGACTGCTCGATCGACATCGGGTTCTCGAGGATCACCGGGTGGCGGTCGTCGAGGCGCAGCCGCTCGTCGAGGTCGGGACCGACGAAGCTCCAGCCGACGATCTCGTGCAGGCCCTGGGCGGTCAATGTGTCGGCGGCGCGGCGGCGCAGCCGCTGCTGGGGGGTGAGCCGCGCCGACGCGTTGTGGCGGGAGGGGAGCGTGGCCGGGAGCTTCTCCATCCCATCGACGCGCGCGACCTCCTCGATCACGTCGGCCTCGCGCGTGATGTCGGCGCGGCGAAAGGCGGGCGGCTGGACATCGAGACCCTCGTCGGTGTCGGTGGTGGCGAACTCCAGGGCGGTCAGGATCCGCTTGGCCCGCTCGATCGGGATCTCCGACCCCAGCAGTCCCGCCAGCCGCTTCTCGCGCAGGCGGAGCGTAACCGGCGCCGGCCCGGGGCCGCCAACGTCGACGGTGCCGGCCACCAACCGCGCCCCGCACAGGTCGATCATCAGCTGGGTGGCGACCGCCTGCGCCTCCATCGCCTGCTCGGGCTGGAGCTGCTTCTCGAACCGGCCCGAGGCCTCGCTGCGCAGGCCGAGCTTCAGCGAGGTGCGGTGGATGTTGGCGCCATCCCAGTTCGCCACTTCCATCAGCACGCGCGTGGTGCCGGCGTGGACCTCCGAGCGCGCGCCGCCCATCACGCCGGCGATCGAGGTCGGGCCGTCGGCGTCCTCGATCAGCACCATCTCCGGGTCGAGCGTGCGGACCTGGTCGTCCAGGGTCGTGATCTGCTCCCCGGCGCGGGCCCGGCGGACGGTCAGGCAAGCGCCGGCGACCCGGTCGAGGTCGAAGGCATGGAGCGGCTGCCCGACCAGCAGCATCACGTAGTTGGTGATGTCGACGACGTTGGAGATCGGTCGCTGTCCGGCCGCCATCAGCCGCGCCTTGAGCCACGGCGGAGAGGGTCCGATCTTGACGTCCTCGAATACGCGGGCGGTGAAGCGGGGGCACAGCTTCGAATCCTCGACGGTTATGTGGATCCCCTCGAGGTGTCCGGGGGTGCCCGGATCGGTCGACCACGGGGGTGGCGCGAGCGGTGCCTCGGTGGCGGCGTGGACCTCGCGCGCGACCCCATAGATCCCCAGGCAGTCGGGTCGGTTGGGGGTGATCTCGAGCTCGAGCACGTCGGTCGAGATCGGAAGCACGTCTGTCAGCGGCGTCCCCGGCGCCAGCGCGCGGCCGTCGTGGTCGAGCACGATGATCCCGGCGTGGTCGGTGCCGATCGCCAGCTCGTCCTCGGCCAGGATCATCCCGTGGGATTCGACGCCGCGCAGCTTGCGGGTTCCGAGCTCCGTCCCGTCCGGCATCACCGCGCCGGGCTTGGCGACGGCGACGGTCTGACCGGCGGCGACGTTGGGGGCGCCGCACACGATCTGCTGAGGCGCTTTCTGGCCGACGTCGACCAGACAGACGGTGAGCCGGTCCGCCTCGGGATGACGGTCGGCTTCGAGCACCTTCCCGACCACGAAGCGCTCGAGCTCGCCGACGCCGTGATGCTCGACCCGCTCAACCTTGGTTCCCGTCAAATCGAGGCGGTCGACCAGCTCGTGTACGTCGATGGCGGGCGCGCAATACTCGTGGAGCCATTCAAGCGGGACGCGCATGGCTAATCGAACTGCTCCAGGAAGCGGATGTCGTTGTCGTAGAACAGCCGCAGGTCGGGGACGTCGTGCTTGAGCATCGCGATCCGTTCGATCCCCATCCCGAACGCGAACCCCTGGATCTTCTCGGGGTCGTAGCCGTGCTCGCGGACGTGCTCGAACACGTTCGGGTCGATCATCCCCGCGCCGAGGATCTCGATCCACGCGCTGCCCTTGCAGATCGGGCAGCGCAGGCCCTCCTTGGTAATCCCGTCGATGCAGTTGAAGCACGACACGTCGACCTCGACGCTCGGTTCCGTGAAGGGGAAGAAATGCGGCCGCAGGCGGACGTCGCGCTCCTCGCCGAAGATTGCCCGAGCGAAGGTCAGCAGCGTCCCCTTGAGGTCCGCGAGCGTCACATCGGTGTCGACCGCGAGTCCCTCGATCTGGTGGAACTGGGGCGTGTGCGTGGCGTCGGAGTCGGGCCGGTACACGCGGCCGGGGACGATGATGTACAAGGGCGGCGGCTGTCTCTCCATCGCCCGGATCTGCATCGGCGAGGTGTGGACCCTGAGCAGCAGAGTCTCGGGGTCGAAGATGTCGAAGTCGCGGCCGTCGGCCTTCACGTAGAACGTGTCCGTGGCCAGCCGCGACGGGTGGGTCGGCGCGTGGTTGAGCGCGTCGAAGTTGTAGTAGACGGTTTCCACCTCGGGGCCTTCGGCGACGTTGAAGCCGAGCCCGATGAACACGTCCTCGATCTCGCGACGGGTCTTGGTCATCAGGTGCAGCCGGCCGATCGCCGGCAGCGGGTCGGCCGGCAGCGTCACGTCGACCCGATCCTGCTTCAGGCGCTCGTCGAGCTCCCTGGTGGCCAGCTGCTGGGCCCTGCATTCCAGGGTCCGTTCGAGGGCCTGGCGGGCCTGGTTGGCGGCCTTGCCGGTGGCGGCCCGTTGCTCGGGCGGGAGCTGGGCGACGTTGCGGAGCAGGTTGGGGAGCTCGGCCCGCCGTCCGAGGTACTGGATGCGGACGTCCTCGAGCGCTTCGGTGCTGTGGGCCTTGGCGATCGCCGCCTCGGCCTCGGCTTGGAGCTCGGCGATCCGGTCGGGGACGGTCGGCGTCTGCTCGCTCATCGCGGCGCCATCCTAGTTATCTCGTAGAGGGCGACGGTAGCTGCCATCGCCGCATTGAGAGAGTGCGTCTTGATCGGGATAGCGGCGGTTAGATCCGCCGTTTCGAGCACCGCCCGCGGTAACCCGTCGCGTTCTGAGCCGACGATCAGAGTGAGCTCTCGAACTTTCCCGTTTTCCATCCACCCCTCGGATGCAACGCGTGAAAGTTCGGACGGCGCCGCCGGGTCGAGAGCGATCGTCGTCCCGGGGAGCTGCGCCAGGTCGCCGACCTTCGCCACCGTCACGGCGAAGAGGGCGCCCATCGAGGCCCGGACCGCCCTGGGACCGAAGGGGTCTGCGCTGCCGGGGCCGACGGCGACACAGCTGGCTCCGAACGCCTCGGCGCTTCTGAGCACGGCGCCGACGTTGCCGGGGTCATGGACTCCATGGAGGTAGACGCACAGCGGGCCGGCAGCCGTTGGCGCCCAACGCTCTTCGTAGACGGCCAGCGTCCGCGTCCCCGACGCGAGCCCCGAGGCCGACGCGAGCAGCCGCGGCTCGACCTCGACCCCCGGCAGGCCGCTGCCGGCGGCGCAGAAGCGCTGCACGGGCTCCCACCCGGCGGCGTCGGCGGCGGCTAACAGATCCTCGCCCTCGGCCACGAACCGCCCCGCCCGCTCACGCCACCGACGCCGCTGGCGGAGTTTCCGGATCTCGGTGAGGCTGTGGTTGTGCGGGCTTGTGATGGTCATCGGCGGTTTGGGAACAAAAAGGGCGCCCTCCTAATGGAGCGGCGCCCGGACGGCGGTGCTGTCTGGTCGGCTGTCTGGCTCAGCCGGCCGCCAGCGCCTCGCGGGCGCGGTCGGCAAAACGTCGGAAGGTGTCAGCGTCGCGGACGGCGATGTCGGCCAGGATCTTGCGATCGAGCTCGATGCCGGCCAGCTGCATGCCATGGATGAACTCCGAGTACGACATCCCGTGCTGGCGCGCGGCGGCATTGATGCGCGTGATCCACAGCCGGCGGAAGTCGCGCTTGCGATTTCGGCGGTCGCGATAGCGGTACTGGTCGGCCTTGAGCAGGGTCTCCTTGGCCACCCGGTAGTGCCGGCTGGCGTCGCCGCGATAGCCCTTGGTCAGGGCCAGCGTCGCGCGGCGCTTCTTGCGCGCGTGGACGGAGCGCTTGACGCGGGTCACCGCTTGACCCCCAACAGCTCCTTGATCCGGCCCTCATCCTGCTTGGAGATCACCGCCGGACGACCCAACCGGCGCTTGCGCTTGGCCGACTTCTTCTGGAGGATGTGGCTCGAGAACGCGCTGCGGCCGCGCACCTTGCCGGTGGCGGTCACCTTGAAGCGCTTCTTGGCGCCGGAGTGGGACTTCATCTTGGGCATGTCGATCCGGCGCCTAGTAAAGCAGACGCCGCGCGGGCTGCTCGCGAGTTGGAGTCGGCGCCTTCCGTGCTCCCGCCGTGACACGTGCGCGGTCGTTGGGCTGGTCTGGCTTTGAAGGGGGTAGGCCCGGTCTTCGGGACTCCCGTGTAGACCCTTCGGAGGGCGGAGCGCGAAATTATCAATAAGTGACAAAGAATTGGGTGCGATAAGGAGCCAAAAGGTCGAGAGCGCCCGCCCGATCGGACCCCGACCAGACGAAAACCCGTCGGCGACCGCGAACTTTGCCACTTTGTATCCGACAGGTGGATGGAAATCGCCAAAGTTCAGCATCAACTCGCGGAGAAGGTGGTCACGGCGGTTATCAGATTTGTACAGGTTTCGCTGCCCGTCGAGGCTCAGAAGCCCGGACGGCAGACGATCGCCCTCACTCGCGACCCTACAAGCCGGCGCGGTCAGCCTAGGCGACGACGTCTTGCTTTGACGCCGCGCCCTCAACGGCGCCGTTTTCCTGGCGCTGCCTGGCCGGCTCGCCCCCGGAATCCTCGCCCCCGGCATCGTCGCCCTCGCCGTCGCCATCCTCGCCCTCGTCCCCGGGGCTCTGTTCGTCCTCGGCCCGCGCGGCAACGTCGTCCCGGGCGGCGCCGTCCGCGGCTCCGTCGCGCTCAGCCGCAGCCCGGTCTCGGCGCGAGCCGCGCGAGCGACCGTCGCCGGACGCCTCGTCTTCAGCGGTGGCCTTGTCCCGCTCGCCGGCCAACACCGATTTCGACGGCGCCAGCAACATCGTCATGTTGCGGCCGTCCTGGACCGGTGACTGCTCGACTACGCCGATCTCGGACAGCTCGCTGGCCAGGCGATCGAGCAGTGCGGTTCCCCGTTCCGGGTGGGTGACCTCGCGGCCGCGGAACATGATCGTCACCTTGACCTTGTCCTTGCCCGTCAGGAACCGGGTTATGTGACCCTTCTTAGTGTCGTAGTCGTTCTGCGCGATCTTGGGGCGGAACTTGATCTCGCGGACCGTGATCTGCTGCTGGTGGCGCCGCGCCGCCTTCTGTTTCTGCGCCTGCTCGTACTTGTATTTGGAGTAGTCGAGCACCCGGCACACCGGCGGCCGCGCCTCGGCAGCCACCTCGACCAGGTCGAGGTCGCGCTCCTGGGCGTAGACCAGCGCCTCGGAGGTCTTCACGATCCCGATCTGCTTGCCGTCCTCGCCGATCAGGCGCACCTCGGGCACGCGGATCCGATCGTTGATCCGAGTCTGGTCCCGCTCGGGCGGGCGCCGGTCGAATTTTCTCGGGACCGGCACTAGCTGCAGAGGTGGCCTGAGGTCAAGCGGTGCCGGGCCGTATGTGATTAAGCACTTGGATCAACGGGGCCGAGTATAGCGGCGGATCTAGTCCCGCGAGCGAGTTTTCACCATATCTTCAAGCCGTGCAATGAACGCCCCGACCGCCACCGAGCCGCCGTCGCCTCGCCGGTGTTCGCGCAGCGCGACCTGGTCGGATTCCTGCTCGCGATCGCCCACCACGAGCATGAACGGCACCTTGCGCAACTCGGCGTCGCGGATTTTTCGCCCGACCGATTCGGTGCGGTCGTCGAGCTCGGCCCGCAGCCCGGCGGCGCGCAGCCGGTCGAGCACGGTTCCGGCGTACGCGTTGTGGCGGTCGGCGATCGGAAGCAGGATCGCCTGCACCGGCGCGAGCCACACCGGCAGATCGCCCGCGAGGTGCTCGAGCAGGATCCCGATGAACCGCTCGTAGGAGCCCATCAGCGCCCGGTGGATCATCACCGGACGGTGCTCGGCGTTGTCGGCACCCGTGTAGGTGAGGTCGAACCGCTCGGGGAAGTTGTAGTCGAGCTGGCAGGTGCCGAGCTGCCACGAGCGACCGAGCGAATCGGTCATGTGCATGTCGATCTTGGGGCCGTAGAAGGCGCCATCGCCCGCGTTGAGGTCGTAGGGCAGGTCTAGTGCCTCGAGCGCCTGGAGCAGCGCCGCCTCGCTCTTGTCCCACAGCTCCTCGGCTCCGATCCGCTGCTCGGGCCGGGTCGAGAGCTCGAGCCGCACATCGAGGCCGAACACCGCGTAGGTGGCAAACGCGAACTCCAGCACGCCGGCCACCTCCTGCTGGATCTGGTCCTCGGTGCAGAAGATGTGCCCGTCGTCCTGGGTGAAGTGCCGAACCCGCAGGAGCCCGTGCAGCGTCCCGCTCGGCTCGTTGCGGTGCAGCAAGCCGGGCTCCGAGTAACGGACCGGGAGGTCGCGGTACGAGTGAGGCCGCAACAGGTACAGCTGGCAATGACCGGGGCAGTTCATCGGCTTGAGCGCCATCGCCCGGTCCTCGGACTCGGTCACGAACATGTTGTCGCGGTATTTGTCCCAGTGCCCACTGGTCTTCCACAGCGAGCTGTCGAACAGCTGTGGCGTCTTCACCTCCGTGTAACCTCGCGGCCGTCCCATCTCGCGGCTCAACGCCACCAGGGAGTTGAACACCTCGGTGCCGGCCGGGAACCAGAACGCCGACCCGGGCGCCACGTCGGAGAAGGTGAACAGGCCCAGCTGGGACCCGAACCGCCGGTGGTCGTTGGCGCGCGCGCGTTCGAGCCGCTCGAGGTACTCGTCCAGGTCCTGCTTGGAGAAGAACGCGGTGCCGTAGACCCGCGTAAGCATCGGCTTGGTCGCGTCACCCCGCCAGTACGCCCCGGCGACAGACTGGAGCTTGAACGCCTTGATCCGCTTGGTCGACGGCGCGTGCGGGCCCCGGCACAGATCGGTGAACGGCCCATTGGTGTACAGCGACACCGTGTCGAGGGCCTGATCGCGGATGAGGTCCTCGATCAGCTCGACCTTGTAGTCCTGCCCTTCGCGTACGAATCGCTCGAGCGCGTCGCCAGCCGCGACCTCTTCGCGCATGAACGGCTCGTCGGCCTGAATATGCTCGCGCATCCGCTCCTCGATCCGCGCGAAGTCGGCGTCGCTGAGCGTGACCCCGTCGGGGAAGTCGAAGTCGTAGTAGAAGCCGTTCTCGATCGGCGGCCCGATCGAGATCTTCACCCCCGGGTACAGCTCGGTCACCGCCGCCGCGAGCACGTGGGCGGCGTCGTGGCGAATCAGATCGAGGGCCTCGTCGCTGCGCTCGGTGATCAGGTGCAGGGTGGGGATCGCGCCGTCGCCGTCGGGGAGCGGACGCGACAGGTCGCGCAGCTCGCCGTCGACTTTGACCGCCAGGGCCGCGCGGGCCAGCCCAGGGCCGATCGCGGCCGCCGCGTCGGCGCCGGTTGCCCCTTCGGGCAAGGTCAAGCGAGTGCCATCGGGGAGCTCATACTCCATCTCTTGAGTCATCCTAGGGTGCGAGCGAGAACTAGCGCTCGAATCTGACGAGTGGCTGGGCGTGGATGGCGGCGCGGGCTACGCGCCGGTCTTGCTGACGGCCCGCACGACCGTGAACTTGAACGTCCCGAGGATCCTGAAGCCGATGAACTGCGGGCAGGCACGGCCCGCGACGCAGATCGGCCGGAACCATTCGTCGACCGACCCACGGAAGGTGCCGACGCACCATCCGCTGGTGCCACCGCTCAGCGGCACGCGGACCCGCACGTTCGCGCGGGCGTGGGACACGAGCTTGGTCGCCCCGTTGGTGCAGGTGGCATTGGCCTTGGCCCGTCCGCGGACGCTGACCACGTACCACCGGCGCAGCCCGTTCACATTGCCGGCCGCCGTCGGCGCCACGAAGCTGACGACGAACGTGGTCGACGGGGTCCCGGTGGTCGGGCGCACTCTGATCGGGATCACCTGCCCAAATGCCGGCCCCGGCGGCTTGGCGCCGGCGGCGGCAACTCCCAGCCGGACAGCCGATGCGCCGGTCAGAGCGGCACACGCGATCCCTACGCTCGCAAGGCCCTTCCACCTCATCGAGACCGCAGTCTACCCCCACCCGCCCCGACCGCGGTACATTTCGGACCCTCCCGGGCGATTAGCTCAGCTGGGAGAGCGCCGTCTCGACAAGGCGGAGGTCGCTGGTTCGAGCCCAGCATCGCCCATCAGAGCAAGCTCGATCGAGTCGGGGATCGAGTGATCAGCCGCTGTCGACCGTTCCGGTGCTGGCGTCGATCCGGGTTACGGTGTTGTCCGCTCTGTTGGCAACCCACACGCTGCCCTGCGCGGCCGCGACGCCAGCCGGAGCGTGGCCGACCGCGATCGGGTTGCCGATGACCTTTCCGGTGCCGGCGTCGATCCGCGCGACGGTGTTGTCCGCCGAGTTCGCGACCCACGCGCTGCCATGCCCGAACGCGATCCCGTTCGGATTGACGCCGACATGGATCGGGTTGCCAACGATGGTTCCGGTGCCGGTGTCGACGCGCGTGACGGTGTCATCGCCGTAGTTCGAAACCCAGACGTCGTCATCGCCGAAGGCAATCCCGCTCGGGTCGTTCCCGACACGGATCGGATTCCCAGAAACCTTTCCGGTGCCGGCGTCGATCCGAGTGACGGTGCCGTCATTGGAGTTCGCAACCCACACGCTGCCCTGGCCGAACGCAATTCCGTCCGGAGCGCCGCCGACATGGATCGGGCTGGCGAGGACGGTCCCGGTGGCGGCGTCGATGCGCGTGACCGTGTTGTCGTTGGCGTTCGTGACCCATACGCTGCCTTGCCCTACCGTGATTCCGTACGGGAGGTGGCCGACGCGAGTGGGATTACCGACGACGGTTCCCGTGTTGGCGTTGATGCGCGTGACCGTATCGGCCTTTTGGTTCGCGACCCACGCGCTTCCGTCCCCGAAGGCGATCGCGGTTGGCTCGGTGCCGACGCGAATCGGCTGACCGACGACCTTCCCGGTGCTGGCGTCGATGCGAGTGACCGTGTCATCGCCGGAGTTCGCAACCCACACGGTGCCCTGGCCGACCGCGACTCCGAGCGGATCGCGCCCGACTCGAATGGCGCCGGTCGCGCTACTCGCCGAGCCGGTGTTTGCCGCACCGGACGGACTCGAGCCGCCGCTCAGCAAGATCACAGCCACGACGATTGCCACGATCAAGGCTCCGATCCCGCCAACGAGGAGCTGCACCCTCCGCCGGCGGACCGTTGCGGTCTCTGCGGACGGCGGTCGCTCGTCGAGCCCCGTCGCGCTGGCTGCCGCCTCCGGCTCGGCCCGTTGACGCTCGGCAGCGCGTCGCGCCGCTGCTGCCGCCTCGTCGTCCCGCCGCCGTTTGGCCGCCTCGCGCGCGGCGGCCTCCTCTTCCTCGACCCGTCGGCGCTCATCCGCCGCGGCCGCCGCCGCCACCTCCTCCCGCCGCTGCTGGTCGGTTTGGCGCCGGTCGTCAGCCGCCAGCCGCTCCAGAGAGCTGAGCAACTTCTGCACGTCGAGCTCCCAATACGTGCGCGTCAACTCGAGCGCGTTGCGATCCAGTAGCGGGACGAGGCTCTGGGGCAACTCGTCGGGCTTCGGCATCCGCGCACCGTGAACCAGCACCGGGACGACCCGCATGTCCCGGGCAAGTGCGGTCTCCAACTCGAGCCGGACGTAGTCCCGCGGATTGTCGAGCCGTCGCGCGCCCCCATCATCGGTCGCGCTGAGCCACCCGCGCCCGATCACGGCGAGCAACACGTCGCAGCGCGCAACCCACTCCCCGATCACCTTCGCGAACGGCGCGCCGATCTCGATCGTGTCCACATCCAAGAAGACCTGATCGCGACCTAGCCGCTCGATCAGCGAAGCAGCCAACCGGTCAGTGGCATCCGGCACATCGTCTCGGCGATAACTCAAAAAGACCGTCAGAGCTGGTTTCGCCTGACCGGCCCCACCACCGTCGTCCACGCCCTCGTCTCTCCTCCGCGCGATCCCTTCACCGCCCCTTCGCCCCGCGGAGTCTACTGCGGACGGTGTCGTGTCAGTGCACGGGTCGCCGTCGACCAGCGCGGGAAACGCCGCGTGTGCCGACGCGGCAGGGGCGAGCCGCATCATGCAACTCGCCCATGCCGCTCCGGCTCCACGACCCACCGTCCTTACGGGCTATGAACGAGTCCTTGACGGCAGAGTTGCGGAATTGGCTCGGGGCCGCAAGCGCGGCGTCGGGGAGCGGATCCGCTCCCCGACTCACGTGTCATCTCAGGGGCTGAATCGCCGGTGGGACGTACTTGCCCTTGGCCACGCGTCCCTCGGGGCCGTAGACGCGGAGCGCGACGTTGAACGTCCCCGCCGGAATCGGGAGCCAGTTGGCTCGGGACACCCCGGCCGGCTTGGTCTGGCTCATGTAGATCGACACCGACCCGTTCTTGTTGGTTTGCAGGCCGGGGGTGTAGCTGGCCACGACGTACTTGCGGGCGGCGTTGGGGACCAGCGTGATCGATCCGTTGAGATACGCGGTCAGCGACCAGAATCGTTTGGCCTGGGGGAGCTGACGCTTGGAGAAGGTCAGGATGTAACCGTGCCTGGCACCGTTCAGTGGCCGCCCGTTGCCGTCCTGGAACGCCTGGAAGTAGGCGGCCGTCGCGAGCGTGTTGCTGAACTGCAGGTAGGCGGTCGTCGCCGAGCGATCGAGATAGTTGGTCCCCCACGCGCCGATGTCGTTGAAGAACACCCATTTCGCCGAGTCGGTGTGGGTCAGGTAGTGGGCGATGAACCGGGCATAGGCGGCCTGGGTCGCCCGGGCGAACGCGGCTCGGCGAGCGCCGGCGGGCTGTCCATTGCCGAACAGCAGATCAAACCGCCTCGACAGCTTGAGGCTCGCCCCGGTCAGGGGCGGGGTGCCCGAGTTGTGCACAGCTTCTTGCAGCTCGCGCAGGAAGATGATCGGCGCGCTCGAGATCTCGTCCCGGGAGATGACCTGGAACCTGGTGGCGTAGCGCACCGGCGGCACCAGCTTCGCCGCGCCGGACGACCGGTCCTGCTCGTACTGCGACAGCGTGGCCAGCCGGAGGCGGGTGCGGAACAGGTCCGCCTCGGCGATCTCGTTCACGCCGGTGGGCGAGAACTTGTCGGCGCGGATGATCCAGAACGAGAGGTCGACCGGGACCCGGACCCGCTTGACCCCGACTGGCAGCTTCCCGTGCCACCCGGGCCCCACGATCGCGTAGCGCCCCGGCTCCCCCGGCTGGAGGGTCGAGAAGACGTTCCCGTAGGTGTCCATCGAGAGCACCGAGTAGGTCGCCCGGGTCCGCGGGACGGTGAGGATCAGCGGCTGGTCGGTGACGTCGAAGAACGACCCGGCGTACAGCGTGTCGTCGTTGGGCGCGACCACGAACCCGAACACCGGGCTCATGTACTTGGTCCCGATCAGCTTGTTGATGTTGTTCGAGGAGGTCCCCTCGAACTCCTGAGCGTTGGACACCCACCGCGGATAAAACTGGGTTACGTACTGCAGTGTGGTCGCGGTCACAGCGGCCACTCCGCCGGGACGGTCCTGGGCCGCGGCCGACGACGATCCGATCCCCATCACCAGCGCGGCCGCCAGACCAACAAACAGCGATGACCGACGAACGGTCCTCCCCATCATCACCAGAGTCCTTTCCTTCGTCTCGGAATGTTGCGCGCAAACGTATCGTTCCTGGCTCCCGAGCGTCAAGAAAGCGTGCAATAACAGGAGTTATCACACAATCCTTACTGCATTAATGCATACGTTTTCGTCACGAGGTCAAGCCTCGATGGCCCGGAGTTCGCCCCAAGTCGGCGCGCTGGGGGAACACGGCTTCGACCTCGAGTCGCCGTGACCCCGCGTCGGACCGATAGGCGGCGCTGATCCCCCCGGCCCTCCAACCTACGCGTTCGCGAACTCGATCACGACCTTGATGTCGTCAGGCTCGCGCTCCAGGGCCTGCACGAACTCTTCCGCACCGACTCGTCGGGTCACCAGCTGCTCGAGCCATGACCGGTCCGCCCGGGCCAGTGCCTGTGCGGCGCGATAGTAGTGGCGGCGGTTGGCGTTCACCGATCCGAACAACACCAGGTTCTTGAGCACCGCGTCGGTCATCAGCGACGTCGGTCGGCTGGCGTCGGGGACGATCGCCGGGCCGACCCCGGTGAGGCAGATGATGGCTCCGGGCGCCACCGCCTCGGCCGCGGCTCGGATCAGCCCCGCCACCCCCGTGCACTCGACGACGATGTCCGGGTCCAGGCCCAGCTCCCCGATCGGGCCGGTGTGATAGGTCGCTCCCAGCGCCTCCACGAGCGCCGGCTTACGCCCTTCGGTGACCTGATCGAGCACGTGCACATCAACGCCGTGCTGCACGCCGATCAGCGCCGCGAGCAGGCCGATTGGCCCAGCGCCGATGACCAGCGCCGTGCTCGGGTCCCAAAACGTCCGGCGGCCGATCGCCGCGATGTGCTCCCACGCTTTCGCCACCACCGTGGTCGGCTCGAGCAGGACGCCCAGCAGTCCGAGGCTCTGATCCACCTTCACCACGTACTCCGGTTCGATCCGCCACCGCTCGGACATGAAACCGTCGACCTGCTTGATGCCGCGCTCCGTGTAACCGCCGTTGGAGCACATGTCCCATTCGCCGACGGCGCAGTTCGGGCACGGCAGCGGATCCGGCCGCCGGACGATCCCGACGACGTGGTCGCCGACCGCGAGGCCGGTCGAACCCGGATCGATCACCCTGCCGAGCGACTCGTGGCCCAGGATCAAACGCTCTCTGCCCGGCGGAGGCCACCCATACAGTCCACTCGCGATCTCCACGTCGGTGCCGCATACGCCGACGGCCACCGCCTCCACCAGTACCGACCCGAGCTCCTCCGCGGGCTCAGGCACTTCCTCGAGTTGGGCCGACCCAGCCCTGCCGGGGATCACGGTCACCGCACGCAAGTAACACCTCGCAATCTGAACCTCAGGAATTCAAGAAATCGGGCCCGATCCTATCTTGACAGCATCGCCCGCGCCGCTGCCGCCCGCCTCACCCCGATCAGATGAGGCCCGGGCCCGCATGAGACGGACGCGGCACAGACGTGATCGGCGTTCACAACCACTATTCTCCGCCCCCGGGCGCCGGGGCCATGGCGCGCGATCAAGTGCACGAAGGAATAAAGGAGACTAAAGATGAGGGTTATTCGCGCGATCACGCGCAGCCGGCTGTCGGTGGCGATCGTCGCCGCCGCGGTCGCGGTTCTGGCGACCGCCGGCGTGGCAGTGGCAGTCTTTCCCAGCGGGGTGATCAAGGGCTGCGCGAAGAACGGCACTGGGACGCTTCGCATCATCTCGGGCGGCACGTGTCATAGCTCCGAGCACGCGATTTCCTGGAACAAGCAGGGTCCCCCAGGGAAGAACGGCAAGAACGGAGCCGCCACCGGCGCTTCGTTCCTCGAGACCAATACCGTCAACCTCACCCCCACGGGCGTCTTTCACAAGGTCCTGAGCGCGCCTCTGGCCGCTGGGACGTGGATCGCCTTCGGCCGCGTCGAGGTCAGAAGCCAGGACGAAAGCGTCGGCCACTCGTTCCAGGTCGAGTGCGAGATCCTCGACGGCGCCGGAGGCAATCTGACCAGCGACGACTTCGTGTGGAACGACACACCCTCCGCCGTCGACGGAGACACCTACCTTTCCATCCAGGGAGCCCTCACGGTGGTAAAAGGTTACACGCCGAAGCTGTTCTGCGATGCGGGCAGTAACCTCGATCCGAACCAGACGATTCAGGTCGGTAGCGCGAACCTGGTCGCGGTGCAGACGGCAAAGAACTAACGGCCCCGAGTAGTAACACGACGAAGGGTCCGCTCTCGTCCTGCCGGGAGCGGACCCTCCAAGATCGCCAGCCGGGGCGAGGTAGAGCGCCGACGGCGAAGTGGAGCGACTAGAACTTCACGTTCCCCGTGATCTCGATCGAGGCGTACTGCGCGACCGGCTTGGCGCTGTTACTCATGTCGCACTTGCCCTTCACGATCGGACCGATAAAGGCGAAGGCGGCAGTGGCGGTCAGCTGTCCGCTGATGCCCTTGTACAGGCCGGTACCGTTGAAAACGGTTACCGGTCCGGTTCCAAACGCCCACGCCGAGCAGGTCGCATGGTCGATGGTCGGCTTGAGATTGTTCAGGACCTTGTTGAACTTGACCGCGTTGACCTCAAACCCGCCCTTCTTCAGAACGACCTTGACGTAGTCACCGTTGGCGTCCTTCTTGCCGTTCTTGTCGATGGAGGTCGACGTGCCGTGATCACCGATCGCGCCGGTAATCAGGATCGGGCTCGACGCTCCCGTGGCATTCGAGACGAACCCGACGATTGGTCCGCCCGCGGGGGTCGATGCGGCGAGCGCAGTCGACCCGATTGACAGCAATCCGACCAGCACACCGCCCACGGCGGCTAACTTGAAGATTCGCAACTTCGCCTCCTGTTTGAACACTGAAAATGGATCCGTCGGTCTCCCCCGCCACTCGATCGCCCCGTTGCCCCCGAGATGCCGGAGCTTACTGTCGTCCCGGCGTGACGGCAAGACCGAACCCAGCGGCTCGGGCTTGGAACTCGCTAGGGTGGACGACCTGGGCTCAACGTCTCTCATCCCCCGACCGACCCGGTTCGCCGTGGCGGGACTCGTGGTTGCAGGCCTCGCGGGCGCTGCGCCCGTGGCCGTGGGGGCCGGGGCGCCGGCGACGGGAGTGCGGATCGACAAGCGCTTCGGCGGTGGACGGGGCTACGTGACCACCCCGATCGCGGGAACGACCGCGCTGGCGTACGGCGCGATCATCACTCGCGCCGGGGACATCGTTGTCGCCGTCAGGCCAGCCCACCGTCTGGCAACGGCCAGGTCGTCGTCGCGCGGTATCTGCCCAATGGCAAGCTGGATCGGAGCTTCGCCTCCGGCGGGATCTTCAAGTCGAACTTCCCGACCAAGGCGGCTCCGTTCATCGCCAGCGCCGTCGCCCAGGACAAGGCGGGCAAGCTCGTCGTGGCAGGCGGGTACGGCGAGGGGTCGATGCTCGTCTTGCGCCTGACGCGCAACGGGCGACTCGATCCCACCTTCGGGCCAAACCACAAAGGGTTCGCGACCGTCGACCTCGGAGGCGTCGCCAGCTCGCTCGTGCTCCAGCCGAACGGGAGCATCCTCCTCGGAGGCTCGAACTTGAACGTACCCGGCCGCCCCTTCGTGGTCGTCCGACTCACTCAGGCGGGGGTCCTCGACCGGACGTTCGGGCAGCGGGGGATCGTCGAATCCCTGTTCTGGAACGCCAAGGCCGCATCCGGCGCGACGGTCAGCTCGCTCACCACCACCCGCGCGGGGACGATCATCGCGGCCGGTCACATCGACTACATCGGGGGCACCGGGCCGGGTAAGGCCGGCTATGGGACCGCCGGCGTGTTCGAGCTGACCCCCGGCGGGCGTCCTGTCCACAGCTTCGGAACCGCGGGCCACGTGCAGGTCACGTTCTACGGTGCCAAAGGCGTGCCCCAGTCGTGGTATCCGTGCAAGATGGTCGCGGGCGCCCAAGGCCGGATCACGGTGACGGGGGGCGGTTCCGCTCCGCGCGATGCGCTGTTCACCGCCCGGCTGACCCCGCGCGGGGCGCTCGACCGCTCATACGGTGCCGCCCGCAACGGCCGGTCGGTCGTTCCCGGCGTCGGCGGCAACGCGATCACGACGTGCGGCGCGCTGTCCACGTCCGCCGGCGGGCTGACGGTCGCAGTCCAGTCGAAGCTAGCCCGGCTACTTCCGGGCGGGCGGCCCGACCAGCGGTTCGCCCGGGGCGGAGTGTTCTCGATCGCCAAGCCGAAGAACGTGTTCGTCAACGCCGTCCTTTCGGCCGGAACCGGCCGCGTGGTCCTCGCCGGCTCGGCCGGCAACGCGATCTACGTCGCCCGCTATCTCGTGCCGCCGGTCCGCTGACGCTTCACGGACGGCGGGGCAGCTATAGGCTTGCACCGCCATGAGCGCCGGCCCAGATCCTCGCCAGCCGCCGGAGGCCCTCGAAGACGGCGTCCTCGGCGTGATGATCGTGTGGGCGGACAACAACGGGATTCCGCGGTCTCGGACCGTGCCGCGCGCCGGCCTGGCCGGCGCGGCCGAGCAAGGCGTGGGGATCACGTCGCTGTTCGCGGTGTTCGACACGCACGACGAGATCATCTACGCCTACGAGGGCCTGTCGACGCCATCGGGAGACGTTCGCCTCGTCCCGGTGCTCGAGCGGATGCGGCCGCTCGCCGGGCAGCCCGGCCTGGCGTGGGCACCCGGCCGCCAGCTCGAGGTGGACGGATCGATCTCGCCGTACGACCAGCGCGCCGCGCTCGAGGCGCAGGTAGAACGGGCCGGCGAGCTAGGTCTGATGGTCCGCGCGGGCTACGAGGTCGAATTCTTCGTCGGCCGCGACGCCGAGGGCGTCGAGCCCGCCCACCACGGCCCGGCCTACAGCCCCCACGCGCTGCTGGCGATCGACGAATTCATCGTCCAGCTCCTGGCCGACTTCGACCACAATGGCCTGGCCATCGGCCAACTGCATGCGGAATACGCTCTCTCGCAGGTCGAGCTGAGCCTGCCGGTCACGGACCCCGTGACCGCGGCCGACAACCAGTTGCTGGCCCGCCAGACGATCCTCGCCGCCGCGCGAGCCCACGGGCTGCGAGTGAGCTTTGCGCCGCTGGTCACCGCCGCGGGCGTCGGCAACGGCTGGCACATCCACACTTCGGTGTGGCGTGGTGAGACGAACCTCTTGTCGGGCCACGGAGGTCCCGGACCGGAAGGGGCGAGCTACATCGCCGGCCTGCTGCGGGACCTCCCGGCCATCGTCGCGGTCAGCGCCCCCAGCGTGCTCTCCCTGTCGAGGTTGCGGCCCGGGTATTTCGCCAGCGCATACACGTTCTGGGGCATCGAAAATCGGGAGGCCGCCCTCCGTTACGTTCCCGACGGAAAGCTGGTCGGCGATGGGCACGCCAACATCGAGCTCAAGCCCTCGGACGCGTCAGGGAATCCGTACCTCGCCCTGGCGGCGGTGATCGCGGCGGGCATCGCGGGCATCGAGGACCGCCTCACCGCGCCGGCGCCGATCCAGCAGGATCCCGGCACCTGGACCGAGGACGAGCGCGAGCGCGAAGGCATCGCGCATTTGCCGTCGACGCCGGAGGAACAGGAGCAAGCCCTGCTCGGAAGCGACCGGGTCCGCGCCGCGCTCGGGGAACCGCTTCTCGGCGCGTTCCTCGCGGTCCGTCGGGCGGATGCCGCCTGGGCCGCCGACCGGTCGCTCGAGGAGATCATCGCGGCCCATTTGTGGCGCTACTGAGGGCCGAAAAGGTTCGTGCGGCACGCCCGTAGGCGTGCCGCACGATGCCCCTGAGGAGCCGCTCGCGTGGCGGGTATATCGCGAACGGCTCGCCGCCAGCTACCAGCACGGTGGGGCCTCGGAACCTTGCCGCGCTGGCTTCGCTGGCGCCGGATCGCTGGAGTACCGGCGGCCGCCGGTCCGCGATCAGCTTGCGGGCCCGGTAACGGGCGCCACCAGGCTCATGACCTCCGAATTCAGAAGCTGGTTGAGGTTCACGTTCTCGAGCTTCACGGTGCTGACCAGCTGCTCGTACTTGATCGGCGGGCTGCTCGTGGTCGCCGCGCTGGCGGTCGAGGCGATCGCGCCACCACCGAGGGCCGCGACGGTCAGGGAAAGAGTAGAAAGACGGAGGATTCGGCGGGAGGTGCGCATTGTGTGGGGCCTTTCTGGTGAATCGATCGGGTCAAGCGGAACAAGACGCATTCTGCGATCCGGGCGCCCCCGCGTCTGCGTCAGATGACATGCACCGAGTGTGCGTGCGCGCACACAACGCCGGCGCGCCGATTTGGGCAACATGCCCCTATGGCGTCGACCTTCCTTGAGTCGTTGTCTGACACCGAGCGGACGGAACTGCTGACCAGTAACCGCAAACGCGAGTGGCGCAAGGGAGAGCCGCTGGTGCGCCGGGGAGATCCGGCCGACACAGCGATCGTGCTTCTCGACGGATGGGTCAAGGTCCACGCGCTGGCGCCCGAAGGGGTCGAGGTGATCTTCGGCTTTGCCGGACCCGGCGACCTCCTCGGTGAGATCTCCGCGGTGCGCCGCGCGAGCCGGTCGGCCACCGTGACCGCGATCGAGCCGACCACCGGCGTCGTCGTCGCGAGCCTGCGGGCCTTCCTGGTCGCCCATCCGGGCGCCACGCTGGCGCTGCTCGACCAGTCGCTGGCGAGGCTCTACGCGGCCGACGTGCGCCGGATCGAGTTCGCCACCTCAGAGAGCCTGGCGCGGGTCTGCGCCCGCCTGATCGAGCTCGCCGAGCGCTTCGGGGTTCCCGGCGAGGGAGACGCGATCGATATCGCGCTGCCGATCAACCAGGAGGAGCTCGCCTCGTGGTCGGCGTCCTCGCGTGAATCTGCGGCCCGAGCGCTGCGCACGCTACGTGACCTGGGGCTGATCGAGACCGCCCGCCGGCGCCTGACGGTCCGCGATCTCGAGGGATTGCGCGCTCACACAGCACAGCTTTAGGGAGGGAGATTGACGATCTCCTAGCTAATCGCAGGTTTCCCGCCCCGCGCTGCCAACCTCTGCGCCGAAGTCCACTGATGGGCAACGGGACCGCGGAGCCATGTCGAGCACGATCGCGTCACTAGAGACCTCGGCTGCCACGTCGGAGCCACAGCGGGCCGCCCCGTCGCGGCGGCATGGCCCGAGTCCCCGGACCGTGCTCGCGATCGCCTCCCTCGGCGCCGCGGTCGCGTTCGTCGACGCGACGATCGTGAACATCGCGTTCCCCGACATCGAACGGTCGTTCCCCGGCACGCCGATCTCATCGCTGTCCTGGGTGCTGAACGCGTACAACATCGTGTTTGCGGCCTTCCTGGTGGCGGCGGGCAGGATCGCTGACCTGATCGGCCGCCGGCGCATGTTCGTGCTCGGGCTCGAGGTGTTCACGGTGGCGTCGCTGCTGTGCGCGATCGCCCCCTCACCTGACGCGTTGATCGCGTTCCGCGTGCTGCAGGCGCTCGGCGCCGCCTGCCTGGTTCCGGCCGCCCTGGCGCTCGTGCTGAACGCATTCCCGCCCGCGCAACGATCGCACGGCGTCGCGCTGCTGTCCGCGGTCGCGGCGGCATCCGCCGGACTCGGTCCCTCGCTCGGTGGCGTCCTGATCGCGATCGACGACTGGCGGCTGGTGTTTCTCGTCAACCTGCCGATCGGCGCCGCCGCCGCGGTGCTCGCCCGCCGGCGCCTGGTCGAGAGCCGCACCCCGGGCCGCCGGCGGCTACCCGACCTCTCGGGCGCGGTGTTGTTCGCGCTCGCCATCGCGGCGCTCGTGCTCGGAGTCGTCAAGGGTGAGGATTGGGGATGGTCGAGCGCGGGGATCGTGATTTCGTTCGTCGTCGCGGTGGCGCTGGCACTCGTCTTCCTGCGGCGGTGCAGCCGCCACCGCTCGCCGATCATCGATCTCGGTCTGCTGCGGATCCGCACCTTCAGCGCAGCCAACGCGATGACGATCGTCACGGCGGCCGGGTTCTACGGCTACACGCTCGCCAACGTTCTGTTCCTTACCGGAGTGTGGCGGTACTCGACGCTCGACGCGGGCCTCGCGCTGACGCCCGGCCCGTTCGTGGCCGCGGCGGTGGCGGGCCCGACGAGCCGTCTCGTACAGCGGTTCGGGCCCCGGCCAGTGCTGGTGGCCGGCGGCCTGATCTGGGGCGGGGCGGTGCTGTGGTTCGTCGAGCGGGTGGGCGCCACGCCGGACTTCCTCGGCCTGTGGCTGCCCGGCATCGTGATGTTGGGCGTCGGAGCCGGCACGCTGCTGCCCAACCTCAGCGCGGTCGCGGTCGCGTCGTCCCCCGGCGAGAGCTTCGCCACCGCCACCGGGCTGAACTCGGTGGCGCGGCAGGTGGGCGCCGCGCTCGGCGTCGCGGTCGTGGTGGCGATCATCGGCACGCCGACGCCGTTCACCGCGGTCGCCGTGTTTCACGACGCGTGGACGTTCGGCGCCGCTTGCTTGATCGGCGCCGCGATCGGTTGCCTGCTGGTCAGCCGGGTGCCGGTGCAGCGCACGCCGACGCTGGGCGATGCCGCGCGGCTGGTGTTGCATGAGCCACCACCACCGCCGCCGGTCCAGCCTCCGCGGCCCCGTACGCGCCGGGCCGTCGTCGTCGACCCGGCCGATCCAGCTCCGCTCCGCGCCGAGTCGGCGGCCGACTTCCTCGCCCTGGTGCCGCTGTTCGCCGGACTCGAGCCCGCCCAGCGCCAGGCGATCGCCACGCGAACCCGTTCGGTTCGCGTCGAAGCCGGGCGCTGGCTGTTCCGCGAGGGCGAGACGGGCGACGCGATGTACATCGTGCGGGCCGGCCGCCTCAAGGTGATCGACGAGCGCGCCGCGACCACTGTCCGCGAGCTGGGACGCGGCGACTGGGTCGGCGAGCTGGCGATGCTGACCGGCGCTCCCCGCTCCGCCTCGGTGCGAGCCGAGCGCAGCAGCGACCTGCTGGCCGTGGCGCGGCGCGACTTCGAGCAGTTGATTCAGGACTCACCGCCGCTGTCGCTGGCCCTCGCGAGCGCGCTGGCCGAGCAGCTGCGCGAGGCCCGGGCCGCGGCGCCGCACGCGCGGCCGCTGGCCACCGCGGTCGCCCTGGTCGCGCTCGACGATCGGGTGCCGCTGGCCGAGCTCGCGCGGGGACTCGCGGCCCAGCTCGAGGACCACCGTTCGATCGCCGTCCTCGACGGGTCCGAGGCCGCCCCGCCGGCTCCCGGCCACGGGCCGGCGACCGTCTACGGGCCGCTGCTGGATCGCGCCGAGGCCGGACACGACCTCGTCCTACTGAGCGCGGGCGCGGCCCTGGCGGGCGAGCCGTGGACCGAGTTCTGCCTTCAGCAAGCCGACCGGATTCTCGCCGTGACGGCCGGCGGTGCCGTCCCGCCCGGGCTGTTCGAGCGTCCCGAGCTGGGCGGCTGCGACCTGGTCGGCTACGACGTGCTGCCCGGCTCTGGAGCGCTCGCGGATTGGGTCGCGGCGCTCGAGCCGATCGAGTCGCACGTCGTCAGGGGCGACCAGCTCGCGGCCGATCTGGGCCGGCTCGCGCGGCGCCTGAGCGGTCGCTCGGTGGGAATCGTGCTGTCCGGCGGCGGCGCTCGCGCGTTCGCGCACATCGGCGTGCTCGAGGAGCTGACGGCCGCCGGGGTGGTCATCGATCGCATTGCCGGTATGAGCATGGGCGCGTTCATCGGCGGGTTGTTCGCGATGGGGCTGGACGGCGAGGAGATGGATCGCCGCTGCTTCGAGGAATGGGTCCAGCGCCGGCCGTTGCGCGACTACACGCTTCCGCGCCAGGCCCTGATCCGCGGAGCTCGGGTTGAGGCGATGCTCGAGCGAACGTTCAACACCGTGGCGATCGAGGAGCTCGCGCGCAGCTTCATCTGCGGCGCCACCGACCTGCGCAGCGGCGAGCTCGTATTGTCGCGCTCCGGCCTGCTGTGGGAGGCGGTCGGCTTGAGCATCAACATCCCGATCATCGCCCCGCCGCGGGTGCGGGGACGCAACCTGCTGATCGACGGCTCGCTAACCGACAACCTCCCGGTGCAGCCGATGGCCGAGCTCGGCGAGGGACCGATCATCGCCGTCGACGTCAAGATGACCTTCAACCCGGAGGCCGAAGGCCACCGCGCCCCGCCGGCCGCGGACCGGCCCGCGCGCGTGCCCAGCCTCGGGGAAACGCTGACCCGGGTGCTGCTGCTGGGTTCGGCCAACACGTCCGACATGGCCCGCCGCTACGCCGACGTGGTCATCAGGCCGCGCACCGGGGGGATCGGTCTACTCGAGTTCCATCAACTGGACGAGGCGCGCGAGGCGGGGCGCGTCGCCACCAGCGAGATGCTGGAGGCGAGCTCCGCGCACCTCTTCTCCTAGCGTGCGCCGCTCAGAACTTGCCGTACGCCAGGATCGGCGGCGGCACGTAGTTGCCCGCGGTATTTCCCGTCGGACCGTAGACCCGCAGCAGCAGGGAGAACGGCCCCTTGGGTACGGGGAGCCAGTTCGCCACGCGCGACGCGATCGGCCGCGTCGGCTGGATGTAGATCGTGATCGATCCGTCGCGGTTGGTTCTCAGACCCGGGGTGTAGCTGGCGACAACGTATTTGTTGGCCGAGTTGGGGACTAGCGTGATGCCGGGCGGGATGTAGGCGGTCAGAGACCAGAAGCGCTTGGCGTCCGGAATGTCGGCCTTGGGGAAGGTCAGCTGATACGACTTGACGACGCTCCCGTCGAGCGGGATACGCTGGTTGTTGGCGAACGCGTCGTAGTACTTCGAGGTGGCGGCGCTGTTGCCGTACTGGATGAACTCGCTCAGCGAGGCTCGATCTAGGTAGGCCGTGCCCCAGGTGCCGACGTTGTTGAAGTAGATCCACTGATTGCCGTCGACGTGCGAGAGCCAGTGGGAGACGATCAATCCATGGGCGGCCCGCGTCGCCTGCGTGATCTGCGAGATCGCGTCGTAGTTGCCACGCCTGGCGGCGGCATTGGCCGCCGCGAAGGCGCGGTCGAAGGACGCCGAGAGGCGACGATCCGAGGCGCTCAGCGGGGTGGTCGTCGACGAGTGGATCGCCTGCTGGAGGATCTTGAGAAAACCGAGCGGGTCGGTCGTGGCCCCTTCATCGGCGATCGCCTTCATGCGGGGCGCGAATAGGGCCAGTGGCAGTATCGTCGGCGGCCCGCTCGACGGATCCGACTCATATTGGGACAGCGAGGCCAGCCTCAGCGAGCGGCGGAATTTCAGCGCAAGCGGAATCCGGTTCTGGCCGCTCGAGCTGTATTTGTCGGCCCTGATGATCCAGATCGTGAACGAGTACGGCACCGGCACCCTCGTGACCCCCTGCGGCAGCCTGCCAAGGAAGCCGCGGGGGACGAGCGCGTATCGACCCGGCCCATTGATCTTTGTCTTGAGGACGTTGCCCCACACGTCGACGGTGAGCAACGAATAGCTGTCCTGCGTCTTCGGGATCGTGAACACCTGTGGCCCCGCCGACAAGTTGAGGAGGAATTGCGCGTAGATCGTGTCGTCATTCGGCGCGACGACGAGACCGTACTGCGGGCCCATCCTGACCGGACCCGTCAGCCGGTTGACGGACGGCGCCAGACTCTGCTGGAAATACGTCAGCCACCGTGGGTAGAAGCGGACCACGTAGTTGAGCGTGGTAGTGACCGTCGGCCCGCCGGCGGCCGCGCGTCGGGCGGTCCGGTCGGCGGCGGCGGGCACCGCGCATAGGGCCAGAATCGACAGCGTCGCGGCGAGCACTCGCCGGTCGACCTGCCCGCGCCTACGCCGTCGCCGTACTCGTCCCGTCTTGTTCATCGATCGCCCTCTCGCTCAGAAGTTGGGTCCCGCGTTTGCGCCAAGACTATTCAACCAGGCGCGCATGGAGCGACCCGCGGGGGTGATCTGTCCTTCCTCATAGCCCGTCGTCGCGCGCGCCAGCGTCACGCCGTCGGCGGTCGACCAGCCATACTCGATCGCGGTGCCGGTGGCGGCGTAGCGGGCGATCACCTGGCCCTGCTGGAGGATCGTCCCCGCCGGCGCGATGTCGGTGATCTCCTCCGCGACGTACTGCATCTTGCCCGCGTCTGGCCCCGTCAGCAGCTCGAAGTAGACCAGCGGCTGACCCGCGTACCAGTCGGGGATGATGGCCAGGATCTTCACCTCGCAGGGGGCGAGGATCGGCGCCCCTACCGGGAGCTGGGCATCGACGCCCTGGTCGGTCCGCTCCCAGACGGTCACGTAGCGCAACGGGTTGATGTAGGTGGCGTTGTTGGCCGTCGCCGCCACCAGCTCCATCCGCAGCTCAGCTCTGACCTGGGTGAGGGGCGGCGCGTGGGCGTGCACGTCGCCTACGGGGTCGCTCGGGTCCTGGCCGACCACCTGAGCCTGGACGCCGGCCGTCGGCTCGACGACCTGGGGGTGGAGCTGGGGGCCGGTGTCGGCGCCCGGCGTGGTCGATGTGCTGACCGTGGCGCCATTTCCGGGCGTGCCGTCGCTACCGGCGCTACCGGCGCTGCTGGCGGCCGCGTTGCTGGCGCCGGTCGCCGTGCCTCCACCGCTTTGGGCCGCGCCGCTGGCACCGCAGCCCGCGAGAGCGATCGTGCTCAGCACGATCGCCCCGGTCTGGAAGTGGCGCCAACGACGGTCAAGCATTGCCCTCGGCCGATCGCTTCAGCCGGGCGACATACGCTAACAGGCGCGCTGGAGGCGGCCGCCGGTTGGGCCCGGGTGAGTGGTGGCCTTCGCGTCGGCGGCGGAGTCCGGGGGTTCGCAAGCAAGCAACACCCGAGACCCACCGGGCGGAGAAAACCGGCGCTACTGCTGGATCGAGTCCGGCGCCACGGCGATGAACACCGCGCTGGCGATCGTCAGCGTCAGCAGCTCCCGGAACACCGGCTCGGCCGAATAGGCGACGAAGAACTCGGTCATGACGATGAACGCGATCCACACGACGGCGCCGAAACACAGGGCCTGGAGCGCCGCGCGCACGTGACGCTCGACGGCCGCGCGCCAGAACAGCGCGGCGGCGGTCGCCTCGACGATCAGCGCGCCGGTCAGCAGCACCTTGGTCGGGACCGCTCCCACGTGGTAGACCTTGACCACCGAGCGGATATAGCTGAAGTTCATGGAGTTCAGGAACGTCCAATGGAGGGCGCTGAACTGCCCGAGGAGATCGACCAGGTTGGTCAGCGCGACGAGCGAGAAGTACATCGCCCAGAACGCGACCAGCACGCGCTTCAACAGCCGGCTCGGCTCGGCGGCGATCCTCGAAACGCTCATCGCAACTCAGCGGCCGCTTAGGGCGATACCGGCTCGGGGCCGGCGCCGCTGTTCGAGCGCAGGACATACAGCGGGCCGGTTCCCCCGGCCGATTGGAAGTACTCGACCGCCGTCCCCTGCTTGGGGTACACGAGCCAGGTGAACTTGTTCGAAACCGGGTCGGCCTCGGCCACCATGTAGGCCAGCGCTGACGCCGGCACGAGGCCGGTGGCGGCGATGCGCCGGGTGAGCGAGGCGGGAACCGTCGGCTTGATCTTCGACAGCGAGAACAGGGTGTCGCCTCCGGGACTCCCGCCCGTGTTGGTCTGATTGACCTCGCCGAACGTGTTGACGTAGAAATCGACCTCGCTGCCGTTCTGCACCACGATCAGGTCCAGGTATCCCGGGTACACGGCCGCATCGTCGATCTGGGCGTTCGCGCCCAGGTGCGAGCGGGCGGTGGCCAGCGCCTTGGTGAAGTTGGCCGTCCGGAACAGGGAGTCCGAATCCGTGGCCCCCACCGAGCTGGGATCGCCACCGCCACCGCCACCGCCACCGCCCGACGACCCACCGGGCAGGGTGTGGATGCTATCCGCGACCACGGTCGACACCTCGATCGCGCCCAGGGCGGCGACGACCCAGACGACCAGAGCGACCAACAGTCTCATGCCTCACACCGGCTGTCGATCGGCGCCATCGCTACATCTGCTTGAGCAGCTTCGCTTTGGCGGTGGCGAACTCCTCGTCGCTCAGCACGCCCTGCTTGTGTAGCTCGCCGAGCCGCGTGAGCTCGTCGATCGGATCGTGTGAGGCTCGCGCGGCGGCGGCCTGTAGGCCAGGGACCAGATTGAGGGGCGAGATCGGGGTTAGGCTGGTCGCCGTCGGAGTGTTTGAGCGGGCCGGCGCGGTCGAGGACGCGGTGGGCGCGCTGGGCGCGGTCGCGTCGTGGGAGGCGTTGTAGGCCGAAATGATCGGATCGGCGTCGGTGGCGGGCGTGCCAAAGGCCGAATTGCCGCCGGCCACCCCGAGCCCGGTTTCCTCGCCGCGCGCGGCGCGGGCCTTGCGCTTGGCCGAACCCCTCGCGGAGGACAACGCCGAGCGAATGACCACGATCCCGGCGATCACTCCCACCACCGCGAAGCAGCCACCGAACGCGGCCGCGAACACCTTGGTCCCCGTCGATGCTGACGAGTCGAGTACGTTGGACAGCGCGCCGAACCCGATGGCGCCGAAGATCCCCGCGAACACGAGCCCCACGCTGCGGGCCATCGCCGCGCCGATCAGGCACCCGAAGATGCCGCCGAACACGAACGCGAACCACCACCCGGTGCCCGCGGGACACGTCGGCACCGGCCCATAGTTCGCCGAGTAGCCGGTCGACGAGCACGTCCCGGTGGCGACAACGTGATGGATCCCGACGCCGAGCAGGATCGCTGAGAACAGCAGCAGCGCTACCCCGACGATCGTCAAATTGCTCGGCTGCGGCAAGACTCGTCACCCGGCTCCCAGTTGGTTGTCGCCCGATCCGGGCGGTGCCCGCGGGCCGGTCCGTCGATCACGGCCAACCCGGCCAAAACCCTACGGCACGACGCGGCGGCACGCAGTGCCAGTCCGGTCGCGAATCAGTATCGATCCGCCCGCCATGGATGGGGTCCGGGCGAGGAGAGCAGCCCGACACCAGTTGCGGCACACTAGCCGGCTTGGGTGCCGAGTCCGCTGATCGTGCGGCTTGCCGTCGTGGTCAAGTCGGTGACCCCCACCCGGGGAGGAATTAGCCGTGCCGCGACCGGTTGAACCCGGCCGGCGATATATCGCCGGCCTGGACGGGATTCGCGCGCTGGCGGTGGCGTGCGTGATCGCCTACCACCTGAACGTGCCCGGCGCCAGCGGCGGCAACCTGGGTGTCGGCGTCTTCTTCACCCTGTCGGGGTACCTGATCACGGACCTCCTGCTCGGTCACTGGCAGCGCCACGGTGATCTCGGCCTCGCCATGTTCTGGTTGCGGCGGGCCCGGCGGCTGCTGCCGGCGCTGTTCGTCGTGTTGGCGGCGGTCAGCGTATGGGTGGCGCTGTTCGACGCCTCCCAGCTCGCCGACGTCCGCCGGCAGGTGATCTCGGCCGCCTTCTATTTCGCGAACTGGTCGACGATCGCGCACAACGGGTCGTACTTCGCCCGCTTCGCCGCCCCGCTCCCGCTCGACCACCTGTGGTCCCTATCGATTGAGGAGCAGTTCTACCTGGTGTGGCCGTGGCTGCTGTGGGCGGGCATCTGGCTCTTCCGCAGCCGCAAGGCGCTGGCGCTCGTGACGCTGATCGCCGCGGCCTTCTCGGCCTGGTGGATGGGCCACCTGTACCACCCCGGCTACGACCCCACGCGGGTCTACGAGGGCACGGATACGCGGGCCTTCGGCCTGCTCATCGGGGCCGCGCTGGCGATGGTGTGGAGCGGTCGCATTCGAGGACGCGTCGTGACCCCGGGGGTCGGCGACCTCCTCGACTTGGCGGGGGTCGCCGGCCTGCTCGGGATCGTGCTGCTGGTCTGGCGCACGGGGGTCTACTCGCCGTTCCTGTATCCGGTCGGGTTCGTGCTGCTCTCGATCTGCACCACCGCGGTGATCGCCGCGGTCGTGAACCCGACGAGCCGCCTGGGCCCGATCCTCGGTTCCCGGCCGCTGCGCTGGGTCGGCGTGCGATCCTACGGGATCTATCTGTGGCAGTGGCCGATCATCGTCCTGGCCAGCCACAGCACGGCGTTCAACCTTCCCCGCGCCGTGGCCGAGGTGGCCGCGACGCTGATCGTGGCCGCGCTCTCCTGGCGCTACGTCGAGGACCCAATCCGTCACGGCGCGCTCGGACGGCTGTGGGGCAAGACGCGTTCCGGAGCCGGGCGGATCGACGCTCGCCGGCGCCGGCTGGTGCTCGAGGGCGGCACGCTCGCCGCCATGTTGCTCGTCATCCTCAGCCTCGCTGGGGCGCTCCCGGTGGCGTCCGAGGGGACCAACTACGCGACCGGAGGTCGGCTCACGCAGGTGGCCCAGATAACCGTCACGAGTACCGCGAGCCACGACGCCCACCGCGCCAAGCCGCGGCGGCCGCGACCGCTCCCCACCAAGAGCTCGTGCCGGTCGGCCGTCTACATCGGCGACTCGACCTCCGAGGGCGAGATCTCCACCGACTACATCCCCAATCCGCGCCAGCGGCTGCAGGCCCAGCTCGCGGACGTCGGGGTGACCACCACGTACCCCGAGATCTCGGGCGCGCGGTCGATCGTGGAGACCTACGAGGGGTTCCCCAACGCGGCCACGGTGGCGCAGAATCACATCTCGGCCGGCTTCCACGGGTGCTGGATACTCGCGATCGGCACCAACGATGTCGACAACGTTCACACCGGAGGCGAGAACTTCGGTTACACCGACCGCATCAACCGGATGATGTCGATCATCGGCCATCAGCCGACGATGTGGGTGACGGCGGTAACGTTGCTCAAGAGCGGCGACTACTCCGAGGCCAACATGCAGGTGTGGAATCACGCGCTGCTGGCGGCGTGCAAGCGCTACCCCAACATGCGCGTGTTCGACTGGGCCCACTGGGCCAAGCCTCAATGGTTCATCCCCGACCTGATCCACTACTACTCGCCGGGCTACGTCGCGCGCGCTCACCGGATCTCGCAGGGCCTCGCCCACGCGTTCCCGAGGGGCGAGCCCCCGAGCGCCAGCTGCGTCGTCACCTGACCTCAGGCGGGAGCAGCGAGCCACAACGTCGTTCGCAGGCCGCCGCGAGGGCCAACAGCGGTCGCTCCGAGGACGGCCGGCCGATGATCTGCATCCCGAACGGCAAGCCGTCGTGTGACCCGATCGGCAGCGAAACCACCGGACAGCCAAATTGGCTCGGCGGGATCGTGCACCGCAGCAGCGCCGCGCGTACGTTGTGGACCGAGCCGCGGATCGTCACCTCTTCGCTGTCTCCCGGTGGCGCCACCAGCGGCGTCGTCGGGGCGAGCATCGCGTCGAGTCCGTTCAGCCGGTCCGCCACTTCGTCGATCACCAGCCGCCTGGCCTGTTGGGCCGTGAGGTAGGCGGCGGCCGGTAGCACGCGGCCCGCCTCGAGCCGGACCCGCACCGGCTGGCTGTAGAGCGGGCGCTGGCCGTCGAACCACGACTGGTGCGCCTGCGCGGCCTCGGCGTGCTGGACCAGCTGGTGGATCCTGTTGATGTACGGCAGGAGGTCGAGCGTGACCGGCGTCACCTCGGCGCCGTCGGCCGCCAGCGCCCCGGCCATCGCGATCACCGCCTCCGCCACGTACGGCTCGGCGTACTCGACCAGTTGCTCCATGACCCCGATCCGCAGGCCGCGCAGCTCACGCTCTGGGCCGGCGTCAAGGTAGCGCTCGAGCGCCTCGGGGCCGGCGTCGCCGGTCCCCGACCCGCCGGCCAGCACCTCGAGCAAGATCGCGGCATCGAACACCGTCCGCGCCAGCGGACCCACGACGTCATAGGACCACGCGAGGGGGATCACGCCGGCGGCCGGGACCAGGCCGAGCGTCGGCCGAATCCCGACCACGCCACACAGTGACGCCGGCACCCGAATCGAACCGCTGGTGTCGGTCCCCAGAGCCGCCATGGCCATCCCGGTGGCGGTGGCCACGGCCGGCCCGGAGCTGGAACCGCCGGAGAGCCGAGTCGGATCGTGCGGGTTGTGACAGTCCCCGAAGTGGGGGTTGCGGCCGTCGATGCCGTAGGCGAATTCGTTGGTGTGGCCCTTGCCGATCACGATCGCTCCCGCGGCGCGCAATCGCGCCACCGCCGGGGCGTCGCGGTCGGGCGTGTGGACCCACCCAGCGGCGCCGGCCGTGGTGGGAACCCCGGCGACGTCGATCACGTCCTTGACGCAGATGGGGATCCCTTGCAGCGGACCGCGGCCGCGGTGACGATCGACTGAGCGCGCTTCGGCGAGCGCCGCGTCGGGATCCAGATGCAGATAGGCATTGAGCCGGCTTCCCTCGCGCTCGACGCGGGCCAGCACCGCCGCGAGAAGCTCGACCGACGAAAGCTGCCGACGCTGAATTGCCTCCCGCGCCTGCGCGATCGTCAGCCGCGCGGGATCTGGGTCACCGTTCACTCCCACCTCGGGGCGCCGAGCGCCGGGGGCACCCCGTCGAGCGGCAGCTCCCGAAGCGACGCCGCCATCGCGAGCAGCGGCGCTAGTTCCTCGCGCACCAGGGCGAGATCGTCCTCGGACGGCACGATGCCGGCCTCGCGCAGCAGCTCCGTGATCGGCTCGCGTGCAGGTTGTTCCACGACGCGCGACGATACCGATGTTGACCGCACCGGAGCCACCGCCCACTTCCCGATCCGTGATGGCCGGGGCAGGCCAGTACAACCTGCACTCGGCGCCTCAGCACGTCGCCGGCCGGTTTGGTCTCGACCTGCTCGAGGCCGCCGCCCGGAACGTGCCGCTCGACGCGGCCCGCGGCGTCGTGATCGCCGACTACGGGTCGTCGCAAGGGCGCAACTCGCTGGTCCCCATGACTGCGGCGATCGCCGCGGTGCGCGCGCGCGTGGCGGCGTCGACGGCGATCTCGGTGGTTCACACCGACCTGCCCGAGAACGATTTCGCTGCCTTGTTCGCGACCCTGCGTGACGACCCTCACAGCTACATGCGCACTGACTCCGCGGTGTTCTCGTTTGCGAGCGGACGGTCGTTCTATGAGCAACTGTTGCCGTCCGCGACCGTGTCGCTCGGGTGGACGTCGATCACCGTCCATTGGCTGAGCGCCGCCCCCACGGCGATCCGCCGACACATATTTTCGCCACTCGCCGCGAACGACGAGCGGGCCGCCTACGCCGATCGGGCCGCCAACGATTGGACGCAGTTCCTGTTGCACCGCTGCGCCGAGCTCGTCCCGGGTGGCGGGCTCGTCGTCGTCGGGAGCGGCGCCGACGCCGGTGGACGTTCGGGCGCCGAGGGGCTGCTCGATCTCGCCAATGACGTGTTGGTTCGCATGGTCAACGACGGTCAACTGGCGCCTTCGGTTTACGAGCGGATGGTCGTCCCGACGTACTACCGTACGCGTGAGGAGTTCCTCGCGGGCCTCAGTGCCGCGCCGCTGGCGGAGGCGTTCGAGCTCGAATCATGCTCGGAGAGCGCGCTGTCGGATCCGCTGTGGGCGGAGTTTCAGCGGACAGGTGACCTCGACACCTACGCGAGCGCGGTATCCGACTTCACCCGGGCGTTCACCGAACCGTCCTTGTTCGGACCGGTGGCCGCCCGCGGCCCGTTACAGGCCACCGCCGACGAGTTCTACGCTCGGCTCGCCCAGACGATCAAACGCCACCCCGACAAGGCCGCCTCCAACTGGCACCTCGTACTGATGTCGATCCGTAGGCGGTGAGTGTCGACCGAAGGTGCGTAACAGCTGGTGCACGGTCGCTCCGTCGCGCTCGCATAGTATCCAGGCCCGCGAGATGAGCACCGAGCGCCGCTCCATCGCCGCGGAGATCGCGGCCAAGCGTTGCCAGCCCGAGGACGTGCTGCGGTTCATCGCCCCCGGGATGGACATCATCGTGGGCGCGATCAACGGCGAGCCGATGCGGGTCATCGACGCGATCGAGGCCGGGTACGGGTCAGAGCCGCAGGTCCGGCTGCACCAAATGCTCGTCGCCCATTCTCGCGGTTACATCGATGGCGCCCGGCCCGGCCTGCGCCACGTTTCCTGGTTCCTGTCTCCGCACTCCCGCGACGCGTTTCACCGTGGTACGTGCGACCTGGTACCTAACTCGTTCAGCGACGTGCCGCGACTGATGCGCCAGGTCATCCACCCCGGGCTCGTGGTGGTCGCCGTTTCCGCCCCCGACCGGCACGGCTATTTCTCGCTCGGCACCGACGCCGAGTACTCCGCGGCGCTGATCGGCGAGGTGCCGTTCTTCGTCGAGGCGAACGCCCGCATGCCCCGCACGTTCGGCGGCAACCAGATCCACGTCAGCGAGGTCCTCGGCTACTGCGAAAGCGATTACCCGATGGCCGAGTTCCCGCCCCAACCGCCGACCGACCGTGACCGCCGCATCGCCGAGCGGGTGACCGAGCGCATTCCCGACGGCGCCACCATCCAAGCCGGGATCGGCGCCGTTCCCGATCTCGTCCTCCAGCTACTCGGTAACCATCGCGAGCTCGGCGTGCATTCGGAGATCCTCTCCGACGGGTTCGTCCCGCTGGTGGAGGCCGGCGTGGTCACCGGCACGCGGAAGCTCACCCACCGCAACAAGATCGTCACCACCTCCGCGATCGGGACCCGGCGTCTGTATGACTTCGTGGGCGACAACCCGGGGGTCGAGTTTCACCCCGTCGACTACACCAACGACCCGACGGTGATCGCCCGCGAGCCGCTGATGAACGCGATCAACGCCAGCCTGGAGGTCGACTTCCTCGGACAGTGCGCCTCCGAGTCGCTCGGCAGCGAATACTGGTCCTCGTCCGGCGGCCAGCCCGACTTCGCACGCGGGGCCGTAATGGCCGAGCGCGGCCAGGCCTTCATCGTGCTCCACTCGACCGCTGGAAACGAGTCGGCCTCCCGGATCGTCTCCCAGCTGCGTCTCGGCGCCGCCGTGACCACGTTCAAGAACATCGTCGACAAGGTGGTGACCGAGTACGGCGTCGCGGAGCTGCGCGGCAGCACGATCGCCCAGCGGACCACCCGCCTGATCGCGATCGCCCACCCGCGCTTTCGCGAGCAGCTGACCGCCGAGGCCAAGCAGCTCGGCTATCTGACCTGAACGGTCAACTCGTGGAGCTGGGCGATTGACGCGTCGGCGTCGGGGTCCGCGCGCGAGGGAGATCCGGGTCCATACTCGAGCGGCCGGTCGATGAACGCCGTGGCCAGGCCGACCGCGCGGGCGCCTGCGAGGTCGGACGGGTGGGCGGCCACGAGCATCAGCTCGCCCGGCGCCACGGCCAGTAGCCGTGCAGCGGTCAGGTAGGCCTCGGGCGCGGGCTTGTAGGCGCCCGCCAGCTCGGCCGACAGCACGCAGTCGAACCGCAGGTCGCCGTGGCGGGCCAGATCGACCAGCAGCGCGATATGGGCATTGGAGAGCGTCGCGGTGATGACCTGGCGGCGCAGCGTCTCGAGGCCGGTCCGCACGTCGCGCCACGGGTCGAGCTGATGCCACGCCTCCACGAGCTGGCGCCGCGAGCCGACCGACAGGTCGATCCCGCGCTCGCCGAGCAGCTCATCGAGCGTCGCGGAGTGCAGCTCGTCCAGATCGCCCCACCGACGCGCGCCGGCGTTGACCTCGGCCAGGATCACCGGATACTTCGCTCGCCACGCGTCGGACAGGTCATCCGGATCGGGCAATCCGGCCCCCCGAAACGCCTCCGAGATTCCCGAGCGCCAGTCCACCAGGGTTCCGAAGACGTCAAAGACGAGCGCGCGGATGGCCACCGCCCGAGCCTAGTGCACTTGCTTGCCCGGCCGTCGTCGATCAGGGATGATCGGGAGCAGCATGCCCGACAACCGCACGATGCCGCCGGCGACCCTGTTCCCGGTGCTCGTCTATCCCGACGTCGGCGCCGCGTCCGACTGGCTCTGCACGGCGTTCGGCTTTTCCGAGCGTTGGCGTGCCGGCAGCCACCGCGCTCTGCTCGAGTTCCGGACCGGGGCGGTGATGCTCGGCGAGCCACAGCATCAGGACGGTTCCGAGGATCGACCACCGCGGCACGGCGAATCGAGCCATTCGCTGATGGTCCGCGTCGACGACGTCGAGGACCATTGCGAGCGAGCCAAGCAGCACGGGGCGCAAATCGTGCGCGAGCCGATCGACTTCCCCTACGGCGAGCGCCAGTACACCGCCGCGGACATCGGCGGTCACCGGTGGACGTTCTCCCAGTCGATCGCCGACCTCGCGCCCGAGGATTGGGGTGGCGCCAGCCCCGGGCCTGGCTGATCCGAGCCGCGTGAGCGCCGCCTAGAAGGTGACGAAGTCGCGCAGCTCTTCTTTGCCCCCGTCCACGACTGGGTCGCCGTGGGCGAGCAGCAAGAGATCGAAGTCGAGATCCAGCAGACTGCGGTAGGCCTCGACCAGGCCGCGCTTGGTGAATTCGGGCTGGTCCATCAGATAGTCGGGGACGAAGGCCAGCCCGGTGCTCGACCCCACGACCCCGTCGGCGCACGCCAGCGCCCGGTGCGCCGGCACGTAGAGCGCCGTCTCGTCCGCGCTGATCGCGTCCACCTCGTGGACGATGATCCCTCCCGGCAGCTCGTCGCCAAAGTCAAACGGCTCCACCTCTCCCCGACCCTTGATTTCATGCAGGCCGTTCCTGATGCAGTGCACCTTGGCTCCAAACGCCTCCTGCAACCGCCACGCGTGACGATCGTGGTGGCGGTTGGACATAACCACGCGCTCCGGCGGCCCGTGCTCCTCAAACCAGGCCAGGCCTTCGGCGGGCAACAGCGCATCGATCGCCACCCGCTCGGGCTCCAGATAGTAGGAGCTGACATCGTTGCCGATGCGCGGGTGGCGGGCCTTCCAATGCCACAACCCAGGGGCAATTTCACGCATATCCGCAGCCTATCGTCCCGCTCCGCCACGCGATCGACGCCACTTCCTTTGATCCGTCAACTACAATGAGGGCATGAGTACGTCGACCGTCAACCGACTCGAAGGCACCGCCCTCGACGCCTGGCGCAGCTACATCCAGAGCCACGCCTCCATCCTCCGCGAGCTGGACGCCGAGCTCGTCGCCGAGCACGGGATGACCACGCGCGACTACGAGGTCCTCCTCTACCTCGCCCAGGCGCCCGACCGCAAGCTTCCGATGTCCGCGCTGGCGGAGAGCACGATGCTGACCCGTTCCGGCATCACCCGACTGGTCGACGGGCTCGTCAGTGCCGACCTCATCCGCCGCGTCTCCTGCCAGTCGGATGCCCGAGTCTCCTACGCCGAGCTGACCGACGCCGGCTACGCACAACTCCGCGAGGCGGGCTGCACCCACGTGAAGAGCATCCGCCGCCTGTTCCTCGAGCACTTCACTCCGGAGGAGCTCGACCAGCTGTCGGACCTGCTCGGCCGGTTGCCCGGCGCGCGGCACGAAGGCAGCTGCACCATCGAGTAGCTCCGTCCCGGGCGTGAGGGCTCCCCATAACGGGCCAGTCCGGCCGAGCCTGCGCACTTAAACGACGGGTAGCGTCGCTTAGACGCCCACCCTCCCGCGCGATCCCCTCCCGCGCCCTCCCCTCCCGCGCGATCCCCTCCCGCGCCCTCCCCTCCCCGCGCCACCCCTCCCCTCCGCTTCCGGCGCCAGGAGAAGCTTGAGTCCACAAAACTTGACAGCGCAATCATTCGTGCTAGGATGTGATTGTCCGCTCAAGCATTTGAACTTCAGGAGCCCCAATGTCAGTTACATCCGCTTCGTCCCTCCGAATTCCGGCCGGCACGTACAACATCGACCCGGCCCATTCGAGCGTCGGATTCGAGGTACGCCATATGGGGATCGCGACCGTCCGCGGCGCTTTCCGCCGGTTCACCGGCACGATCGACGTCACGTCTGAGACGCCGGAGCTGCACGGCACGGTCAAGGTCGCCAGCATCGACACCGGTGATGAGCAGCGCGACGGCCACCTCAAGGCGCCCGACTTCTTCGATGTCGATCAGTACCCCGAGATCAGCTTCCACACGTCCGCGATCCAGAGCGCCGATGACGGCCAGGTCCGTCTCGCCGGCGAGATCACGATCAAGGGCGTCAACAAGGCGATCGAGCTCACCGGCACCGCCGCCGAGGGCGGCACCGACCCGTGGGGGAACGAGCGCATCGGCTTCGAGGTCGAGGCCGTCATCGACCGCCGCGACTTCGAGCTCAAGTGGAACCAGACTCTGCCGAACGGCAACCTGCTGGTCTCCAACGAGGTCAAGCTGGTGGTCAGCGTCTCCGCCGTCAAGGAGGCCTAACCGCCATGCGGATCCTCGCGATCTCTGGCAGCCTGCGGTCAGCGTCGTACAACACGGCGCTGCTGCGGGCGGCCGCGGACCTCGCCCCCGAGGACGTCTCGGTTGAGCTCTACGAGGGCATCGACCGGTTGCCCCCGTTCAACGAGGACGACGAGGACGGCGCGATCGACCCGGGCATCGCCGCCCTCCGCGAGGCGATCGCCTCGGCCGACGCTGTCCTGTTCTCCACGCCGGAGTACAACGGAACCATGCCCGGTCACGTCAAGCAAGCCGTCGACTGGGCGTCCCGCCCGCACGGCCCCGACTCGGCCCTGTGGGGCAAGCCGGTGGCGGCGATCGGCGCGAGCGTCACCGACTACGGCGCCCTCTGGGCTCAGGACCACCTGCGCAAAGCGCTAGGTCTTGCCGGGGCGCGGGTGATCGATGTCGAGCTGCCGGTCAGCAAGGCGCAGGAGCGTTTCGATGCTGACGGCGTGCTGATCGACCTCGAGTTGCGTGACCGGCTGACCGAGATCGTCGGCACGCTGGCCGAGCGCGCCCACGGGTTGGCCGTGGCGGCGTAACCTGAATCGACGATGGCGATCTCAGAGCGCATCTCGATCGATCCGGACACGATGATCGGGGCAGTCGCCCTGACCGTCTCGGACCTCGAGCGAGCGCGCGCCTTCTACACCGGTGCGCTCGGACTCGGGGCCACAGCCCTCGACGATGGCTCGATCGCACTGGGGGCACCGGGCGAGCGGCCCCTGATCCTTCTGCGGGGCGACCTGTCGGCGCCACCGCTGGACCGCCACGCGACGGGGCTTTTCCACCTGGCGGCGCTCGTACCCTCGCGCCAGGACCTGGCGTTCGCGCTCGCGCGGCTGGCCGAAGCCCGCTGGCCGCTCGACGGCGCCTCCGATCATCTGGTCAGCGAGGCGGTGTATCTCTCCGACCCGGACGGCAACGGCATCGAGATCTATCGCGATCGACCGCGCTCCGAGTGGCGACGGAGCAACGGACAGCTCGAGATGGCGACGCTCCCGCTCGATCTCCGCGGCGTGCTCTCGGACTTGCCCGGCGATGGCCAGACGCAACGCTCGGTGCCGGCAGGAACACGGATCGGCCACGTACACCTCCAGGTCGCCGATCTGCCCGAGACCGAGGCGTTCTACAGCGGCGTGCTCGGTTTCGATGTGTCGGTCCGCGGATATCCCGGCGCCCTGTTCGTCTCCGCGGGCGGCTACCACCACCACATCGGTCTGAACACGTGGCACAGTCGCGGCGCTTCCCCAGCCGTCCCGGGATCGATCGGCCTGCGCGCCTTCGACGTCGAACTACCGAACCGCGACGCCCTCGATCGAGTCATGAGCAGCGTGCGCGACGCGGGCTTGAGCCTCGAACTGGTCGATGGCTCCGCCGGCATCCGCGACCCGTCGGGGAACTTGGTGGTTCTCCGCGCCCGGCAGTCGTAGCGCGGTCGCGCAAGACGGCGGCTACCCTAAGCGATCCAGGGCGACGTGGCGGAGTGGCTACGCAGCGGCCTGCAAAGCCGTCTACACCGGTTCGATTCCGGTCGTCGCCTCTCGATGAAGGTGCCGCAAACAAGCCACTTTCCGCCCGCCCGAAGTTCGGCGCCGGATCGCGATTCGGGCGAGGCTCCCCAAAGGCTCCCCACGCGCTTAGGCCGCGGGCCGGGGGATCCGTACGACGTTGCCCCGAGTGCCATCGCTCGCCCACAGGCCGGAGAGCTTGGCCGCGCCGTCGGGATCCGGCGCGTAGTGCAGGTAGCGCTCGGTCGTCGTGATGCTGCGGTGGCCCATCATCCGCTGGACCTCGTAGATATTGAACGCTCGGATCGCCTGGGTGCCAAAGGAATGCCTGAGATCGTGGAAGCGCAGGACCGGCAGCCCCGCCCGCTGCGCGGCGCTGACGAACCGGCGGTACAGCGAGACCCCGCAGATCGGCGCTCCTGGCTTGCCATCGTGGACGAACACCAAGTCTTCGCCTGTCCGATCTCGGCAGTAGGGCAGCAACGCGGCGCGGACGTTGTCGCTCATCGGCACCGAGCGAACCCGCCGGCCCTTGTTGCCCGCATGCCCGCCCCTGGTCGTGTAGCCGTCCTCGAAGCGGAGCACGCCGTTGGCGAAGTCGACGTTGCGCACCTTCAGCGCGCGGATCTCGCTCAGCCGCGGGCCCGCCTCGGCCGCCAGCGTGAACACCGCCACGTCGAGCGGCGAGTGCGCGTGCTGCTTCAGGCGCACGAGCTGCGCCGGGTCATAGAACTGGAGCTGTCCCTCACTTTCGACCTTCGCGGACATCCACTCCCAGGCGTGCGCGGGAGAACTCGCGTGTGTCCCGAAGGCTCCTCGCACGATCCGCCGAACGTGGTTGACCGTGCTCGCGCTCAGGCCAGCGTCCACCATGTCGGCACGAAGCGCCGCGAGCTCCTCGGGAACGAACGTGTCGAGCGGCCGCTCGCGCCAGGAGAGCTCGGGGCGCCACGGCCGCGCGCCCAGCCAGACGGCGATGCGCCGGTATTCGGCGAGGGTGGATGCGCGCAGCCGGCGCTCGCGCTCGCTGTGCGTGATGAAGTCCTCGAGCGCGCGAGCCAGCGTGCGTCGGTCGGCGGGGACCGAAGTGGCGTGCGCGTCGAGGAACCGTTGTCCGGCTGCCTCCGCTTGGGCCTTGGTCATGAAGCCGACCGGCGGTCGGCTCGCTTTGATCCACGCCTGGCCGAGCGTCTTACTCGAGTCCTTGCCGCTCGGCAGCCGGTAGCGGAGTACCCAAACCGGATGCGTTCGGGGCCTGCCCTTGTACTTGGTCGACAGGCTCACCGCGCCGTGCAGATAGCGCTTAGCTTGCATCGGGACCTTTCCTCCTGATGCCGGGCTCCGGGGCGCTCCCGCGCCGCCGGGGCGAGGTTCCGGGAGCTCTCCGATTCGCCGTCGGAGAGCTTCCGCTTGCCCGCGCCATCCTACCCTCGGCCGACGGCGACGCGCGGACGATCAGGCCGCGTCTTCGCGCTCCACGATCCACCGCTCGATCGCCTCCAGGCGATAGCGGTAGTAGCGGCCCAGCTTGACCGTGGGGATCGCTCCGGCGCGCGATTGGCGATAAATCCACCCCGTCGGTACGCCCAAGATCTCGGCCAGCTCGTCGGCGGTGAGGAGGGTTCCCGCGCGATCCCGCCTCCCATGCCCGACGCCTCCCCGAGCCGCACTCACTCGCTCGGCGAGGAGATCCGCCAGCTGGGCAAGTTCGTGATCGGTGAACAGCTGCCTCACGATGATCGACGTCCTAAGATGCAGAATACCTCTACCAGCGGTTGTAAGCTTCCGTAGCATGCTATCGATGCTTAATGGCAGTGTCGGATGCTGCGGTGCCTGATCCCCAGTACCTCACGCCGGCGCAGGTGGCCGACGAGCTTCAGGTCACGGTCGCGACCGTTCGCCGCTGGATCACGACCGGCGAGCTTCCGGCTTCGAAGGCGGGCCCGCGCAAGTGGATGATCCGCCGCTCCGACCTGGACCGCTTCCTCTCAGGCGCCGCGGGCGGCGACGCCGTTCTCGGTGCTTCGGAGGACCCGTCCTTCAGCAACCAACTGGTGGGGCCCGATGACCGTTGACCGCGTCCGCGAGCAACTCGGGATATCGGAGGGCCGCTGGCTCGACGCGATCCGCGACCACGCCCAACCGCCACCCGACGCGGGTTTCCCGCGCCGGCTGCGAGCCCTGGCCGACGCGGCCTCCCAAGAACAGGCCGCCTACCAATGCGCCGACCGAGAGGGCTTCGGCTGGCGTCCCGGACCGGCGTGGATCCCTCCCCACGAGCTGCGGCCCGCCCCATGGCGCGCGTCTCTGGCGCCGGAGCAGGAATGGGAGCGGTTCGATCAGGCGATCGAGACGCTCAGCCGGGCGCGCACCGGCATAAGCGTGGCCGCAATCGCACGAGCGTTCGGCGCGCTGGCCTCCTCCGCCTGGTCACTGGCCGAGGCGATCGACGACGAGCAGCGCCGCGAGCGCTCCGCTCCAGCCGTCTGACCGCTCCGCCGTGGCCGGGCGCCTTAGCCCGCCGACGACGCCGCCGTCTCACGCGTTCAACCCAGAAGCTCGGACGCCCTCGTATCCACGGCGCGACGTTCAGCAGCGGTTAGCGCGGTCGCGGACTCGGGCCAGGCAGGGCCGGGAAGGCCAGCGTTCCTGGGACCTGTTTCCGTTGTTCCGCCCCACAGAGGCGATCTGGGGAGAGATCACCGTTCCGCAGGTGCCAAGACGTGCGATCCCCGACCGGTTCTTCAGCGATCAGCATCCTTCGAGCACATGAGCGCGCGCCGGTGGCGAGGTCAGTCCACATGCACTTCCTTTCGCCGCGCGAACGGCTAGTCGCTCGCGCTCGGGGCGTCTACGAGGAGGGACGGATCAATGAGCGAGGTTGACGCGACCGTTCCAGCCGTCTGCGCGAAACCGACATTCAGCGCGGACGCGATCGGGGCGCCCGAGGCGACCGCCGGCGTGTATGCGACGGCCATGCGGCCACCGTCCAATGTGTGCCGAAACTGCTTGTGAAAGTGCGGGTGAAGGTGGTCGGCTTGCTTCAGGAAGCGCTCGATACCGTCGTCGAGCCGGTAGAGCAGGTCATCATGCTCCCAATTGCGCCCAACTTCTGGGCGGTTATAGCTCAGGTGAATGATTTGTTCGCTGATCGCCTTCCATTCGTCTCCGCTCCACGGTTTGGGCGTCCAGGCGGTGCAGAAGTCGAACGCGAAGATATCGCGGGCTTCAAACGGCTTCACCTCACTTGGCGCGGTGCACAGAAAGTCGATCAAGCTCCGCGCGTGGACGAGGAAGGATTCCACTGTCGCCATGTACAGCGTGAATTCCTCCCATCCGTGGCTCCAACGGGCGTGGTCACGAAGCAGTGCGACGGTGTTGTTCAGCATCAGCACCTCGTAGAGGAGGTGGTTGCCCCCGTCGATCAACTCCTGCTGCGTCGGCGCCGAGCGAGCGAACTTGGCCACGGCGCCAGAATAGGCGTGCGATCGGACACCCGGTGTGCCACGTGATCATCGCCCAGCAGGCGGGGCCTGAATTGTCGTGCGGCGCGGCTGTTCTGAACTAGCTTCTTCGCTCTGCCCGCGTCTGACGCAACCGGAGAGGACTGCACCAGTGCTGACGGAAGACCGTCAGCCTGACAGTCAGGTCCTCCAACACCGCTGCGTGAGCCGTCCACGGCGGAGGGGACGCTGACACGCCCGCCACGGCCAAGACGGATGAACGCTACTGGGAGATCTCTCGGCCGCGGATTGGCACCGGCTAAGGCCGGGTCGTCGAGGGAGCGATCCGCTGCGAGGGCAGCGGAGGCGCGGCAGGGCGTGAGGTAGTCGGAGATTGTGTCGGCGCCGCAGGAGCGGGAGCCGGGTCCTGGATGGCGTTGCTTCGGAAGCGCAGCGCTTCGAGGCGTCGTGCTTCGCGTTGCCAGCGCTCGCGGGCGATGCGTTCCTGCGGCATCGGTCCAAGCGCGCGGACGAGCTGTTCGGACGGCCCGGTGCATACATGCTCGACCTCTCCGTCGGAGTGAGCTAGCTGCCGCACCGCACTGACAGTACCTGGCGAGGGCGATGAGCCTCCCGCGGGCGTTGGCGAAGTGGTCGACGATCTTGGCGATGTATAGCCGCGCCCCGTGGCGCCGGTTAGGGCCGCGCGGTTCGGGAGCGCCTGGTGGCGGGGCAGGCGGACCGCGAGATGTAGGGTCGGATCCGGCGCTGAACGGATGCTCGCGTGCCGTTGGCGGTTGACCGAGATTCGTTGGGCGTAGCGGTCGATGCGGTCCTCGTCGGTTCCGTTGGTGCCGAGGTCCTCGCGCGCGACGTGGACGGTGTGGCGGTAGATGGCGCGGGTATCGCCCACGTAGGTCTCTTGCTTGGCTTGCGTCCAGTGGCCGGCGAGGGTGGCTGTTCCGTGGACAGTCGCGCCCTGGGCCGGGAAGCTGTGCAGGGCGTAGTTGAGGCGGATCGCGGCGGTCCGCTTGCCGGCTCCGTGCTCCGCGCGCAAGTGGGCCTGGTCGACGTCGACGAGTCGCGGTTCGGAGCCGGGCTCGCTCAGCCGCAGTGTCACCGTGTCGCGCGCCGGGTCGACGGCTTCGACGGTCGCGACCTGGCCGTTCTCAATCCGTGTGCGTCGCGGAAGAGCGGGCTGTTCTGGGAAGGTGTAGGCGGCATTGCGGATCGCGACGACGTCGCCCGGGCGCAGCAGATAATCGCGATCTACCGCGCGGATCGCGAGCTCGCCGAGTTCGCCGGCCTCCAGACGTTTTTGCTGGGCGAGCTGGTTGACCAGATCGACGTCGCTATTCGGGCCGTGGACGATCAGCGCCGATCCGGCGGGCTCGTAGCCATGGCGCCACTCGTCCCATTCATCGACGATGCCTCCCATAGCTTGGGTCCGGGTGTCATACAGCTTGAGCGCGTATCGTTCTTGGAGGATCGCGACGGCGTCGATCCCGCGTCCTTCGTCGACGGCGACCTGGTAATCGCGCAGCCAGGGATGCACCTGCGCAGGGTTGTCAGGATCCCGGTGGCGACGGATCTGCCGGAGCTCCGCCCGCGGAATCCGTTCATCGTGCAGCATCTCCGAGAACAGGCCGGGCAGGCGGATCGCGTCGTGCTGCCCGTCGTGGCCGACCGCCCGGACCGTGGCGCCGTGGCGCTCAACGGCTGCCGACAGCTCGGCCCAGTGCCCGGCGTCGAGCTTTGACGCTTCATCGACAAAGATCACCGTTCGATCGTCGACCTCGATCGCGCCCATCCGAGTGCGGACCTTGAGCTGCTCGACGGTCAGCGCCGGGGCGCGGCCGCCGAGTTGGTCGGCCATCCGCCGCGCGGTACTGCCGTCCATCGCGCACGCGATCACCCTCCACCCCGCCGCCCGGTAAGCCTCGGCGGCCGCTTGCAGCGTCGGCCCCTTCCCGGTGCCCGCCCGACCGGTCAAGCACACCCACCCCGAGCCGCCGATGAGCAGCTCGAACGCGGCCAGCTGCTCCCGATCCAGACGCTCGTCGTGGCCGAGCGCGTTTTCCGCGGCGGCCAGCCCGACCTCCCTCGCCTGCCGACCTATAGCCGCGCCGGGATCCTCCTTCCCCGCCGCCCTCACGGCGACCTCGATGACGTGCCGTTCGAGCTGGCGGATCTCACGGGAGGTCACCCGACCGCCGGCCAGCGTCACCAGCTCTCCTCCATTGCGGCACTCCATCGTGGCCAGCAACGCCGCGGCCTCGTCAGCCGAGAGCCGCCCGGCTGCGGCTTCGAACACGAGGGCACGCGCCCGCGCGAGGCTGACCGTCGGGCCCTGCTCGCGCAACTGCGCCAGCACCGCAAGCCGCACCTCGCGCATCCGCGCCTCGACCCCTCTGTCCTCGCCTTCGCGACGGCGAAGGCGGCTGCCGGCACCGGGTCCGAAGTCGTGCTCCTGACCGAGCGCGTCCCACACCTGACGCAGCCGCACGGGGTCCAGATCGTGATCTTTGGCCAGGCGGGTCTCCTTGGCCAGCACGGACAGCGCGCCGCCATGCAGCCGCACCCCGAGCTCCCGCTCGATCTCAGCACGCGCCACCGCCACCTCCCGCGACCGGGGCGAGAACACCTCACACAGCCCATCCGGTACACCCTCCACCTCGAAGTAGCGCCCCCGATCGCCCGTCCCCGACCGAATCGCCCAGCCCGCCCGCACGAGCGCGTCGGCAACCTGTGCGCGAAACAGCGTGCCGCCTTCCAGAGCGGCGTCGCGGCGAAACCACTCCCACGAATCGGCCGCCACCACCCGACCGTCCGCCCGGATAACCCCAACTACCAAGTTGTGCACATGCAGCTGCGGAGCCGGCGCGCGATCGCCGCGAGCCCGCCTGGCGGTCACATGCAACGACGAGCCGATCGCCGCGCCCGCCGCCGGCTCCCTCACCCTTACACCATCCCTACCGCGCCGGTGAACGACCGCCTTGTTCTGAGCCATGTATTGAACTGTCCGCTCCGCTGCCGCAAGCAGCCCGTCCTCGATCCTCCGACGATCTCGCTCATCGGCCATCGCCCATAACACCGACACCGATTTGGGCACCGACAAGGTCATCTCCACGTGCGCGACCCCGGTCACCCGCTCCACGGCCGGCCGCCCCTCCTCGTCGACGGGCACCCCGCCACGCCCGTCTCGAGGAACCTCGCGCTTGAGCGTGCCCGGGCGGCGCAGCTGCCCCTCGGTCTCGACATGCTGGCCCTGCAGCACCGCGATCAGATCATCCCGTTCGATCGCCTGACCCCGCCTCACCCCGAACTGCGCGAGTGCCTCATCGGAGCCGAGCCATAACGAGGAATAGCGCTCCTGGACGGGCTCGAGCCCGTCGGCAGCGAGCTGGTAGTCGGTACGTGCGAACGCTTCCGGCGCCGCCTCCAGCTCCAGACGATAGTCGCCCGCCCTCGCGGCGTCGGCGCGGTTGCCGACCTGGACCACTACCTTAGAGAGCGTTAGCACAACTCCCGCAGTTCAGCGGATACTGAACTCATTGCGAGTGAGCGTGGCAGATGCGCCGGACGGACAGTGACTCCAGTCCGTTTAGTCTGGTGCGACTGAGCGAAGCGAGGGAGCGGAGCCCCGGTCGTTAGCGTGGCGAGGCTTCGGAGTCACGGAGAGGATCAGTGCGCCGGGGCGAGTCGGGTTCCGGGGAATCTCGTGCTGCCGCGACATCGCTTGGCAATGTGGCGGAGCAATGATCGATGAAGGAGGTGACGATCAGGGTGCGCGCCGGATCGGTGCAGCGGGGATCCGCGCGGCAGATGGTAGGTTCACAGCTCCGGTGGACAGACGATGTTCGCAAGCGCGACGCCGGTGCGAGGTCCCTCTGGCCAGTGGTTCATCGTTTAGTGAACTATGGTGACGCACAGGAGGTGGATCGCGGTGCTGCGGAAGACGGATGTGGAGCTGTCGGGAGAGCTGGAGCAAATTTCGGCCGCCGCGGATGACCGGCTGCGGGTCTGACCGTCGGCGATGTCGAGCGCGACGCGGGTTTGCAGTGACGGGTGGGTGAGGCAGCAAGCCGCGTGATCGCCGCTGGGCTGTCGTTGGCAGCGATCGCGGACGCCGAGCAGATCGGCCAGCGGCAGACGCGGGAGGAGTTGGGCCCGGAGGTTCTGCGACGGGTCGAGCGGGCCGTACGCCGCAACCCTGAAGCGGAGCAACGAGTACGAGGTGGCGATCGTGCGCGCGGGGCGGCTGGGCCTTGCGCATCGCGACATGGCGGCAGCAGCGCAGGTGGCGCACGGCACGGTGCGCGCGATCATCGCCCGCGCGTGCGCGGCCTCCCGCGACCACGCCGTATCAACCACGGGTGTGCGACCGGGGCGGAGCCGGGCAGCAGCTGGCAGAAGCAACTTGGGTGGACGGTGACGCTGTCGAGTAAGTGTGACCGCTCGGGCGCAGCCGCGGTCGAGTAAGACGCGACGAGTCTGGATGGTGTGATCGTGAAGAGCGGGCCACGAGCGCGGCGCGGTTCGTCACGGGAGGGCGACCGGGCCTCGCTGAGCCTTGGGACGCCGGTCGAGCGCGGCTGGCTGACGCGGTAACTGTCGCGCGCCGTTGATCAGTGCGACGGCAACGTCGCCTGACCGACCGCGACGCTGGCGCCAGGCCACCACCGGCACCCACCGATCCCGCCGCCGACGACGCGAATAAGGCCATCCGCGCGGATCGACCCGGGGTCGGGTGGCGGGTGGGCAACCCCGCCGGAGGGCCGTCTGTGCCGCTACCGGAGGTTGGATTGTTCTGCGCCGTGCTGGATAGTCAGCCAGCGCTGGCGAGGGACATTGTTCCTGACCCAGACGTCGGTGGCGGCTCGCGGCCGTCAAGGCGATGGACACAGCGGACATCGGGGGCCAAGACGGGGGCCGGCCGCGGATGATGCCGATCAGCCCCCTCCACACGTCCGATCCCTGGCGCCTGCTCGTCGGCGATCTGAAGCTGCGATCTTGACTTCAACGACCGTAGGCGAGCAGGCTGCCGTCGTGGGCCAGCACGTAGAGCTGGCTGCCGTTCCAGACCGCGGGCGCGTCGTCGATCTGTTTGGGTGATCTCGGTCCTCTCGCCCAGATACGGGTGCTCGGGTTCCAGATCGCGATATCGCCTGGAAGAACGCTGATGGCGGGGCCTGTGATTTCGCCTCCGGCGTTGAACGCGATCTCGGCGGCGCCCGTCCAGATGATCTGCGGGCCGAGGTCGTCGAGCGGGCCGTGCGGGATTGGGGTGATGTGCAGCGTTCGGGGGTTGACGAGGTAGGAGTGCTCGTAGTCGCCGATGGGAGGGGGGTGCGAGCACGCTCCGCACCACACCTGGCCGGGCGCCACGAGAACCTTGGTGCCGGTGAAGATGGGAGTATCGACGGTGTGATTCTGCGGCCAGGCGCCGGTCACGTTCCGCCAGGCTCCTGAAGGGCTGAGCCGGAAGACGTCGACCCCCGAGTAGCCGCTGTAGGTGTTCGGTCCGGTCTTTTCCGTGCGTCCCCAGAGCGACCACAGCAGAACCCCATCGTTGGTCGCGACGATCGCGTCGGCGAGTGGCGGATGGGTTGGGCTGATCGGCGGGTACAACCGCGACCAGGCACCGGTGGCCGGGTCATAGCTTGCCAGCTTCAGTTGGACCTGCTGGTGGCTTGCGTTCGCGAACCCGGCGAGGATCACTTCCTCGCCGGTCCATACCGCACTGGGCTGGTCGACGAATGGTCCGACCGGGACTCTGCTGGTCACTGTCCAGCGGTTGCTCGCCGGGTCATACAGACCCGCCACATCAGTGGGCGCTTCATTGGGCAGCGTCGGTCGGCCGGAGATGAACACCTCGCGGCCGGTCCACACCGACGCGGCACCGGCGGGCTGGACCGCCGAGGGCGCGCTGGCCACGCGACGCCACCGGTGATCGGCGGGGTCGTAGGCCGCGCCGCTGTCACTCGCAGCGCCGCCCAACCGCCCGCCAGCCGTCCCGCCGAGCTCGAGCAGCTCGCGCCCGTCCCAAACGAACACCGGGCCGTACCGCGTTCCGAGCGGGGAGCGAGCGAGTACCGACCAGCGGCCCCGCGCCAGGACGCTCGCGCTGCCCGAGTCGGGTCGCGGCCGGCCGCTGGCCAGCCGCTCGAGCTGGACAATCAGTGGCGGCCAGGACGCCGACGCTGAGCCGACCCCCAACGCGGCGCGTTTGACGCTGCCGTTGGTGACCATGTTGCAGCCGGTCAACTCGACCGTGATCGTCACCTGGTGCCCATCCGGGTAGGCGAGGATCACGGCGATTTGGGAGCCATCGTCGTCGGGGCAGGCAAGCGCGCCCGACGGCGGCGCCGGCAGTCGATCAAGCTCGCCCAGCAGCTCGCTCACGAGCACTCGGTCATCGAGGAGTCGCGAGCTCACGAGCGACAGACGCGGATGACCGTTCAGCCCCGAGTAACGGCACACACGAACCCCCGCCGTCCCGGCTGGCGCCAACTCGGCTCGCGCCGCAGCCCAGCGCTCAGGCGCAACCCTGAGCACGGTCCTGCGCTGGCACAGCCCGGGAAGTACCGTCCGCGAAACCGGCGAAATCGACGTCGTCGTCGTAGTCGTGCTGCCGCACGCGACGAGCAGCGCGCAGACACCGGCCGACACCGCAGCAACGACGAGCAGCCTCCAGCCCCGCCAGGTCCGTCCGGTCTCCCCCAGCAGCACGCGGCGCGTGTCCTTCATCACTTCCAACACTACGGCCGAACCGTGGAACTATCACGCGATGACACCACCGACGAGCGGCTGCTGACGAGACCGCCGACGACATCGCCGCAGCCCACGACGAAACCGCTCCAGGATCGCCGCTCGCTCACCCGGAGAGACCACCGATACGGCGCCCGAATTCGTCCACGTTCGTCATAACCCCTCGAATCGCGAGTGGCCGCCAGCCGCGCAACGCGCGGCACGCTGGTCAGCCGCCTCCGGCAGCGCAGCCGGTCATGCGTGGCAGGCAGACCGGACGCTCGGCGTCGCATCCGGATCGTGGCCTGATCGCGGCCGGCCCGGGTCGAGCGAGTCGGGTTTGACGGCCCGTACCGAGCTCCATACTGCTTGAGGTATTGATCGCTTCTCTGTCGTCTCATTTGACCCGGAAGTAGGTCGAGGTGCCGGATGGGCCCGTGTAAGGCGGCGTTGTGTAGTGCGGGGGCAGTGGGTTGGGGACGGCCTGAATGCCGAGCTGGTAGCGGCCGGGGCACCAGGCGCTGAGGTGGAATCGCTGCGGAGCGATGCGGTAGACGTACACGAGCTTGCCCGCGCGGTAGATCGTCGTCGCGGGCCAAACACGGAGGGACGTCGTCGGGAGGCATGGATCGACGCCCTGGTTGCCTGGCAGAAACATCCCGCGACGGTCGTATGCCGGTTTCCCGGCGTGGTAGATCCCGTAGCCGCCGGAGCCGGTGATTCCCAGCCACGCGGTCGGTGCGGGATGAGCTCGCTCGCCAGCGGTCGCGGTGAGCAGCACCGTGAATATGGTGGCGGGCCCGCCGACTGCGGGCGAGACCGTCTCGATCAACGGTGTGGGTGGTGAGGGCCACGAGGGAGGCGCACTGACGCCGCGGATCGGCTTCACCCCTCTGGGAAGCACGGTGATCGAGCTGACCGGGCCTTGGGCGACCACGGTGCTCGGCGGCCCGGGCACGTCGACGACGCCGCCATCTACCGGCAGACCAGTCAGCAGCTCGCCGCTCCGGGGGTCGAAGGCGAAGCTCACGGACTGCCAGTGGGCGAAGGAGGCCGACACCACCACGCCCGTGCGTGGGCCACGCGTCACCGTCGCGCCGCGGAGCGCGGTCGCCGCGTGAAACAGCCCCACCCGCACGCGCGTGGGAACGGGGGCGGCGTCGAGGTTCGCGATCAGCGTCAGCTCCTGGATCGACCGACCAGCCTCCTGCGCGGGCGCGAAGTCATCGCGCGCGAGGAGAGCCGCTCCCGGAGAGCGCCACCGCGACAGCATCCTCCCGTAGCGACGACGAAGTGCGGTCTCCGCCTGCCCGATCCGGGCCAGCGCGGCCTCGCCGTCGACCGGGAGCGCCAGCAGCTGGCGGTAGGTGAACACCCCGTCGCCGACGTCGACGGGGCCGGCGCCGCTCGGCGGACCCTCGACCGGCGGAACGTCCGCAGCGATACTGCCGAAGATCGGGGATGGGAAGTGAGCGCTGCCGATGTCGAGCGCGTCGCCCTGCGCGTCCGCGATCGGGACCGGTATCGGCCTGCGAGTAGCCAGCCACCGCGCGCGATCGGCCGAGGAAGCGAACCGCTGCGAGACCTCGACCCTGCGCTCGCGCATCGTCCCGTCCGTGCCGACCCACGTCTCGGTGCTCACCACCACGTCGAACCACACGGTCGCGCCGCACGGGTTCATGACCCCCGGAAGCGGCTTCGCGCACTCCGGCGCCCGCATCGTCCCGATCGTCCGCGTGTACCAGAACGGACCCACGCCAACCGCCAACGGAGCCGAGCTCGAGCCGACGGAGCCGGAGCTCACCCGCGTGCGATTGCTGCCGGCCTGAACGGCGAGCAGAACCGCGCCCGCGATTATGAGCGCGGCGACGACGCCGGTCGCTGCGATTCGTCGCCTGCGTCTGCGCGCCCGCTGGCGCGCCTCCTCGAGCAACGCCTGCAGATCATCGTGGGCCGAGCCCCGAGTCGGCGTTTGGACCGTCACGAACCCGGTTGATCGCGGATCACAATGAAGCTAAGATTACTAGCATCATGCTACGAGTCAAGGTCGACCAGAAAGACCCGACCAACCTCCACGAACAGGTCGCGGCCCAGATCCGCCGAGCTATCGCAGACGGCGAGGCCAGCCCCGGCGAACGGCTTCCACCAGCCAAAGACCTGGCAGCAGTGATTGGCGTGAACACCAACACCGTGCTCCGCGCACTCCGGACACTCCGCGACGAAGGACTGCTCGAGTTCCGCCGCGGACGCGGAATCACCGTCGCCGCCACCTCGGACCAGAGCGCGGTCACCTCCCGCGCCCGCGAACTCCTCACCTTCGCGCGCGAGCACGGCTACAGGCCAGCCGAACTAATCCGCATAATCGAAGACATCAGCTGAGATCTTTTGTCGGCGCAGGTTCGGTTGCCGTGCAGAGTCGGATTTAGGATGAGCAGCGACCGAAGCCGGTGGTCGTGCCGGGCACTGGGTGGTGGGTGCTCGCGTAGAGCGTCAGGGCGATGGTGGTGCGGTGGACGGTGTCGCCGGCGGCGTTGAGCCAGGTCATCTGGGCTGTGGCAGGCAACGCATAGACCGCGAAGGTGATCTGGCATCCGTGGCCTGAGGCTTGGCTGAAATAGGGCCGGAGGTCGCGTGGGTCGAGGTGGAGGTCATGCTCGGTGATCCCGGCTAGCTGGAAGCTGGCTAGGTTGTTGGTGACGGTCGACGTTGCTGGGGCGATTTGGTCGAGGTGGGAAGCGGTCGGAGCGGTGAGTTGGAAGTGATCTAGGGTCACCTTGGCGACGCCGTCGGGAATGAGGATGACGCTGCGGTTGATGGTGTCGTCGACGTGGTCTGAGAGCAGGAGTCCTCGCGATCGGATGGCTTGCACGGTCGCGGGCTCAGGGCCGCTTGCGGCGAGGTAGATCCCCGGGCCGCGCAGCGTTATCACCACCACCTCCTTCGTCCGCTCGCGACTGCTCGACGTGGTGACGGCATCGACGGCCGGAAAGATCGCGACCCGGTAGCCACCACCAACGTTGACTGCTCGGACGAGTGACTTGTCGAGTTCGAGCGAGCAGCGCAAGGCCACGGGTCGGAGGCGCGGGCACAACGCGTTCCGGGCCGACGGCGAGAGCGGGAGAAACTCCGCTGGCGCTGCGCCACCCGCTCCGCGGCGGAGCATGCTCACCAGATCAGACCTGGTCTGCGGACGGCGCAGGATTCCCAGGGTGTGCAACAACTCCGTCCGGGACGGCTCGGCGGCGGGGCTTGGGGCGGTCGTGCCCTGACGGTGGCTGAGTGTCGTGATCGCCAGCATCGTGACCCCGGCGACGATGAGTATCGAGAGGAGAATTGGGATCGCCCTCGCTGCTCTCCGGGCCGGACGGCTGACGTCCCGGCGGCTTGGAATGCGCGCGGTCGGTAGGCCCGTTGGCCCTGGTTGCAACCGCGTGTGTGCGTCGCATGACGGAGTCGATGTCGCTCCTGCCTCGGCGTCGAGGCGACGCAGCAATGGCTCGATCGGCAGCGCCGGCAGCTGTTCGGGTAGCGGGTTCTCACGCGCCAGCCGGTCGAGTAGATCATCGCTCATCACAGGGCCTCCACGGACGATTGATCCGTCATTGGTTGCGTTTCTCCGGTAGTCGTGAGCGCGCGGGCCAGCCGTCGACGGGCGCGGTGGAGGCGCAGCGCGAACAGGCGGGTGCTGATCCCCAATACCTGTGAAGCGCGAGCGCGATCCAGACCGTCCCACGCGACCAATCGCAACACTTCTTGATCGCGGTCACTCAGGCTGGCAAGCCCGCGCAACAGCGCGGAGTCGCGGACCGTGTGCTCGGGACCGGGATCGAGCTCAAGGACCGCCGTCGCAGCGAGGCGATCGTGCAGCGCTTGGCGTCGAGCGTCTCCGCGGCGGCGATTAGCCATTACGCCCCGGGCGAGGCCCAGCTGCCAGGGCAGCGCGTCATCAGGGACCTCCTCGAACCGGCGCCACGCAGCCAGGAACACCTCGGACACAACGTCGTCGGCCGCTGCCGGCGGCATCCGGCGATGAACGAACGTGCGCACCGCCGCGCCGTGCGCACGGTACATAGCCTCGAACTGCGCCCGCGCTTCCACTCTGACAGGGTAGGAGTCCGGCAGCCAACCGAAGTTTTCACCTAACCCGCCCTCCCACGAACTAGATCAGCGGGTCCGGCCGCCCGCAGCGGCCTCGGTTGCCATCGATCGAGCCCGCGTTCGCGAACGCCTGCTTTCTCAGCGCGAGGTCGCCCTGAAGATAGACCCGGGCAGTCTGGAACTCCGCCTGCCCTAACAACATCGCGTCCGTCCAGCTGTCGGCCTCCGCGTGCAGCAGGCGCACGTGGAGCGCAAGCGCGTCGTGGCACGGCGCTGCGCCGGTGCCTGTCGGGAACCATGGCTCGGCGGGCATCCCGCTGCATGGATTTCGACAGCCAGAAGAATCGAGGCTGCGTCCGTTGTACCTCTCGTCACTTCGGGCGTACGATGACTTGCTGATCGAAGTGCGGCCACGCAAGGCGGAGAACACTGTGTATCGGAAAGCCAGATCGCGGAGTGAGCACGTCGTCTTTCTCAGCGCCGCGGTGCTCATCGGACTACTGCTGCTAGTCGGTTGTGGGTCCTCGTCGTTGACACAGCCGATCCGCTCGGACCAGCTCTCGACGGCCGCATCGGTTCCGCTTCAACCGGAGGTCGTGCTGGCCAGTCGGATCCCTGCGGGCCGATACCGCCAGTGGTCGGTCAAGCCAGGAACCGTGGTGTCGAAGGGCCTGCGGAGCACGCGCGCGTTCGCCGACCCTCAGCACGGGATTACCCTGGCCCAGATCGGTAACGTGACATTTCCTGCCGCGACGACGGACGGCGGCCGAAAGTGGCGGGTCGACGGACCGGTGCTATTTGCCGACACCACCGACGGCCCGTTGGCGGTCGGCGACTTGGGAACCGCCGGGCCACGCACCTACTTCGCGTACGGAGGTGGCGGCAGCGTCGTCGACGTCACCATCGATGCGGGCAAGACCTGGTGGAGCGCATTCCTCGGGGAGGAGGTGCTCGCGGTCGTGGCCGCGAGCGACGGCAAGCTCGTCGCGGTGGTCCAGGAGCAGACCCCGAGCGTATCGGAATCACTCCGATCGGTCACCTGGCTCTACGCCTCGACCGACGGCGGCCGTCGCTGGCGAGCGACCAATCGCCTCGGCGGCTAAGGTAACCGCGGGGTGGTCCCAGCCTCGGGTTGGGTTAGTTGAGCGATTCTCGTTGGATATGGCCGGTGGTGTTTCGGTCAATGATCGCGATAGCCTGCCCGGCGAGCGTGGCTTGGTACACGTTGTGGATGACGGGGATCGTCTTGCGGGCGCCGTTAGAGAGGAGGATCGTGACCGTCGGATTTCCGTCGGGCACGAGACCGGAGATTGTGGTTAGGTGTGCGCTCAGTCCGTTCGGGCCGATGAAGCCGGTGGGTTTGAGACCGTTCTTGAGCATTCCGCAGCTTGTTACCTGAGGGCTGCTGATGCACAGTCCGCGGGTTCCCGGGGTGATCCACAGTCCGGCTCCGTCGAGACTGTTGGACGTCGGGATGTACCGGGTTTGCCAGTAGTCGAGGCCCATCTCGCCGGTGTATCCGCCGTCGATGCCGGGGGTGGGCAGCGCCAGGTCGGTGGTTGGGTCGTCAGTGGGGTATGAGCGAAGTAGCTGATAATGGGCGAGAAGCGCGGGCGCGATCGGTCTGCTGCGGCTAGCGTTGATCGAGTTGATTCGTCGTAGCCATTGTTGTTCGAGGCCGTTCGCGGCGCTGGAGGCAATCACGCGCCCGTCGGCGCCGTACCAGATAGCGCGTACGAGAGGTCCCTCGCCCGGCTCGATCGGCGCCAGCGCGACGTTTTCGCGTAACTGCGGATAGACGGTAACGGGATGGGGATTGAGGAGGCCAAGCCGGGCACCCGAGAAGATCCACTCCACCCGTTTGACACGATCGGGGACAACGCTAAAGGTCAGACCGACGTTCGGGTCAGATCCGACGCTCGGGACGTTCAGGCCGAAGCCAACCACGGCGGACGGCTGGAGCGCAGCGGCGGACAGCGGCCGGGTGACTTGATAGCGCCGTCCGCGGGCGCTGACCGCCGTCGCCTGGACGTCTGGTGCGGCCGGTTGCTGCGCGGTGTTGGTCTGGATCGGGCGTCGATTGACGACGGTCACGTAGACGCGAATCGACCCGACGCCGGGGGCGACGGTTGTGGCGGCGAGCCGGGTGAGGCTCGCCACTAACACGAGAGGACCGTTCCGCTTGGCCAGGTAGGCGGGATAGGTGCGATCCGCGGGCGTCTGGGGCCGGCGCAGCACACCCAGCTGCGACACCAGCTGCCGCACAGAACCCGGCTGACCGGCGGTTCCGATTACGGCCGGCGTACCTGCGCGGTGACCGAGCGCGACGATCGCGACCACCGCGACGGCCACGCTTATCGCCAAGGCCACGGACAGCATCACGCCGCCGGCTCTCCGGCCCCACCGCTGAGGTACCCCCCCGGACTGCGTCTCGTCGCGGGCTTCCGGGCGCTGAAGGTCCCGACGGTGGCCGGGATTCTCCCAGTCGGCGCCGTGCGCTGAGACGGCGTGGATGCGCGCTAGGAGCGCGCCGCGCGCCGCGCGCCGGTCGCGCTCATCGACCACGGCGTCGTCGGACCGGAACGCCCGCAGATAGTCAAGCTCACTGCTCATTGGATCTCCTCCCTCCCGACGGTCTCGCGAGCTCAACCCCGGTGCCTGACGACTCAAGCCTCTCCCGGAGAGTTCCGCGCGCGCGATGAAGCCGCGAACGCACGGTGCCCGTCGGGATCCCGAGGGCTTCCGCGATCTGCTCATAGCTCAGCTCAGCCCACGCGTACAGCAGCAGCACATCGCGCTCGCCCGCCGCGAGCGCGGCCAACCCCGCCGCGAGCGCGCCCGACAACGCCCGGGCGTCCACACGCGCATCCACACCGTCCAACGTCTCTTCGCTCGAGGGACGCTCGGCGGCGCGCGCGAACGCGCGCAGGCGCCGCGCCTCGGCACGCCGATGACGCGCGAGCAAATTCGAGACGATCCCGAACAGCCACGGACGAGCGTCGGCCCGCGCCGCGTCATACCGAGCCCGCGCGGCAAACGCCTGCAAAAACACCTCCGCCGCAAGCTCACACGCCAACGACGCGTCCAACCGCCGACGCAGGTACCCCGCGATCAAATCGTAATGACGATCAAACACCCTCGCGAACGCCGCCGGATCGTCCACCGACGCCACGATCAACTCAGCATCCGTCAAACGAGGCCAGCTCACGGCAAGCCGAGTCTCGCAACCACGCTCATACAACTACTTACCCGAACCCCGACAAACAGTTCTCAGCCCCGTCATGTCCGCCATCGTCGACGAACAGCATGACCTGAGGCGCACCCCCACGCTCCGACCGCTGAGACGCCCGGAACGTGCGACCTCGTGTCACACTCGTGCAAGCGAGCCCACGGTGGTTTCCGATACGCGATGATCGTTTCCGTGGCCGGCCTCGAGTACGTCGGGTCGTGTTGCGCACACGGGCATTACGCGATGGCGTCCCTCCACGCATTTGTGGGCTGGCAGCGCGAGATCTGGGTCGGTGAGGACCGCTCAGGCCTGATCCGCGAGAGCGGCCAGCCGGTGTCCTTCTTTACTGACGAAGATCGCGAGCAGTGGCAGGCAGCGGGCAGTCCATCACTGCAATACGGACCTTCGATCGCTCTGTTCGCGCCCGGGCGCCTGGGAGGAAGTCGGGCGCATCGGGGACCTCCGGGGCGCGATCCGGACGCGCTGCAGGCGGCATGTTCAGGTACGCGACACATCCGCGCGAGGTGCAAGAGTTGCTAGGCGAGGGGGTGATCGCGGCGGACTTCACTCAGGCGGCACACGACGCCGCCGCCCGGTTGGAGGGCGTCGAAATGGTTCGAGAGGTTCGGGACCGCCGCGCGGATCTGCACAAGACTGGTAAAGGTTTGTCGCGGCGAGCGTGAGCTGATCGTTTGCGGTCGTCGGAGGATGGATGGGCGGCTCGGGTTGCGAGGGTGGGATGCTTAGCGGGCTCACCGAAGCCCGGGAGCTGGTCGAGATCTGGATATCCGCGCGTGTTTGAGCGATTCACCGAAGGAGCCCGCCAGGCGGTCGTTCTTGCTCAAGAAGAGTCGCGGGCGCTCGGCCACGACTACATCGGGACCGAGCACATCCTGCTTGGGCTGGTGCGTGAGGAGGAAGGGCTGGCCGCGCGGGCGTTGGGGTCGGTCGGCCTGAGCGTCGAGTGGGTCCGCGCGCAGGTAGTCGGGGTTGTCGGCTCCGATGAGGGGATGACCTCAGGGCAGATCCCGTTCACGCCGAGAGCCAGGAACGTGCTGCGCGTAGCTGCGCAGGAGTCGCGCGCCTTGGGGCACGACTACATCGGTACCGAGCACATTCTGCTCGGGCTGCTGCGCGAGAAGGATGGAGTTGTTGTGCGGATCCTGCTTGATCGCGGCGTGGACTTCGCGAATCTTCGGGAGGAGGTGGTCGTGCGGGCAGAGGGGTCGGGCGCTGCGCTGGTTGATGAGCCGACCTCGAGCGGGCCTGGGCCGGCGATCGATCCCGGCTGGCTTGATGGACTCCCGGTGCTGCTCAAGGTCTTGGGGGAGGAGATCCGGACCGATCTTGGCCGACCGCCTGACCTGGGTGACCTGTTGCTCGCGCTGATCTTGGTTCCAGGAACGCCCGCTGCCGAAGCGCTCGGCGAGCTAGAGATCGACATGGACGAGTTGTGGGCAGGGGTCGAGCGCGCTCGTGCACGTTCTCGCGCAGAGGAGCGGGCGCTCGCTATACGCCTGAAAGAGGCTGTTGTGGCGAAGGAGTTGGCGATCGAGGAAGGACGATTTCAGGAGGCCGCTGCGCTGCGCGATCGGGAGCGGGAGCTGCGCCAGGAGGCACGCGCGATCCAGGACAAGCGACTTGAGACCATCGCGGAGCTCCGCCGGCGCCTGGGGATCTCTCACACGCCCGACGAGTGCTGATCCGCTCTGACAACGACGGCTTCACGTCCGCCGAACGCTTGGTCTTGGTCGCCTCACCAGTCGTGCGATGCTGGACCTACCTCACGCCGCAACCGCTGCGAAGAAAGTCCAGAGGGCTGGTGGCGGGCCGTTGACATGGCGGGACCCTAGTGACCCGTGCTCGAGGGCCTTTGATCGGATGGCGCCGTGATGTAACGCGCCGTGGGGAGCGGCAATGTATGCAGTGATGAGCTCGGAGCCCGACGCGAGCGTTTTGAGGCGTTCGATCGACCAGCCGGAGTGCTTCTCGCTGCTGTTTGACCGACATTTCGCTCGGGTGCATCGGTACTTGCGCCGTCGGCTGGGTGATGAGTTGGCGGCCGAGCTGGCGGCGGAGACGTTTCTGCAGGCCTTTCGCTCGCGGTGGCGGTTCACCGGCGGCGATGCGTCGGTGCTCGCCTGGTTGTACGGGATCGCGACCAATCTGGCGCGGATGAACCATCGCACCGAGGAGCGGCGGCTGCGGGCGTACGCCCGAGTCGCGGCGGTGAGTGGGTGGGTACGAGCCCGCGATCGCGGTCGAGGACCGGCTCGATGCCGAGGCGCTCGGGCCGACGCTGGCGCTCGCGATGGCCGGCCTGTCGCCGGCGTTGCGGGAGGTGCTCGTGCTGCACGCCTGGGCCGAGCTCTCGCACGACGAGATCGCGGAAGCGCTCGGCTGCTCGAGCGCGGCCGTGCGCACCCGCCTGAGCCGCGCTCGAAGCCGGCTCGCGGCCGGACTGGGCGCAACGATTACAACACGGGTGGAGGAACGATGAACGAGCTCGACGAACTCCTCGGGCGCTTCGGCAACAAGCTCGACGACGGCCTCGACGTGGCCGCGCCGCGCGCAGCCGATCAGGCCCGGGCCCTGTTGATTGACGCGATCCACGTCGAGTCGTCCAACACCGCGGACCGCGAGCGCCGTCGATCCCGACGCTCGCGCGGACGCGGCCGCTGGTCGGGACTGCTCGCGATCGTCCTGAGCGTCGCTGTAACGCTCGTCGTGCTCGCCGTCGCGCTCGGCACCCGCGGGCAACACGCTTCAACGAGCGCGGTGGTACCGAGCGTGCTGCCGTTCGGGGGCAGCCTGAACCCGTCGGGCCCGACCGGCGTGATCGCGTCCAGCGTTCGGCTTGCAACCGTTGTCCCCGACCCCGAGGGCAGCGGTCCCGCGTGGGGGATCAAGACCTATCGCGTGACGGGCGACATGACCTGCTTCCAGGTCGGCCGGGAGCAGTCCGGACAGATCGGGGCGGTCGGCGCGTACGGCTCGTTCGGCAACGACGGCCACTTTCATCCCTACACGCTCTCCGACGTCGGCTTCGGGACCTGCGTGCCGGACGACGCCCGTCAGCACGCGTTTGACAACGTCGCCTACGCCAACGCCCCCGCGAGCGCCTCCGGCCAACCGTGCCCAAACCTCGCCGGCGGCTTACCCTCGCACATGCCCGCGCGGGCGAAGGCGCGGCTCACCGCCGAGAGCCACGCGGCCGACTGCGAGCCGCGCAACCAGCGACTGGTTGCCTTCGGACTCCTCGGCCCTGACGCCACCTCAGTCACATACCGCACCGCCCACGGCACCGCCACCACGCGCACCCACGGCCCGGACGGCGCCTACCTGATCGTCGAGCCCGTCGACCCGGCGATCTGCCCCCATCAATGCGGATACTCCGGCGGCGACACCAGCACCTCGATGAAGCTCCCAATCGGCCTGATCGCGACGATCACCTTCCGCGACGCACCCACCTGCCACGGCCCAGGGCTGACGAACAACGGCGTGACGCTTCAGCGCTTCGATCGCTGCCACTACGTCGGCTACGTCGCCCCCTATCACCCCAAGGTAACCGAGGCCGACGTGACCTCGCCCATCAACGTCCGGCCGATACCGGCGCGCCACTACTGCATCAGCAAGGGGATCTACCGACCGAACGTGCTGCCTATCCCTTGCGACGCCCGCGTCCCCAAGGGCTACGTCCGACTCACTCGCGGCGGCCCTCAACTCGTGGTCTACATCAGCTGGGTCGCGCGAGAACCGGTGACCAACGTAAACGACAGCACCTACTCGATCCGTGTCACCAACCCACCCCGCTGCGGCGGCGGGCAAGGCCTCGACGGCACGCAGACGGGGATCCGGGCGGGCACCCGGATCACCCGGGACGTCGAGATCGTCAGCCGGTGCGCCGGCACCTATCGGGGCACGGTCATCTACGAGCCGAGCCTCGGCCCGGATGGCCAGGGACACGCGATCCTGCCGCAGGCGGGCGCCCCCGACACATATCTCGTCGGGCGCTTCTCGATCGTCGTGCCGTGATGACTACCACGAGCACGTCGCGGCCTCGCCGAGACGCATCATGCAACGGGTACAGCCGACCTCCCCGGAATACCTAGGACGAGAACTGTCGCCCACCTCAGTCGCGCCAGCTCAGCCAATCCGACGAGACTGCCGCCGGCCCCGTCGCACACTCGGCGATCTCGATCAAACTCCGCGCTTCGCACGTGGCAGTAGGCGAGCGGCGCGAGCCTCTAGTGTCAAGCGGCATCCAGCGCCCGCTGAGCGTGGCTGGGGACCGGCACTGGCGTGAAGCACCCAGATCCCGATCATCGAGCCACCGCAGGTTCGCGTCCGGCTGCCGCTTTCGAGTTCGAAGCGGCACCTTCAAGCCAGGCGACGCAACGATGGCGGCCCAGGGCGGCGACGCCGCTCACAATGCCACACGAACACAATCTCGAGTTCGTCCAGCTCCCGGACTGTTCGCTCCACGAGGAGAGCTCGCCCGGGCGGAGGAAACATCGGGCATTACCGGCCACGTTTAGGCTGGCCGAGGGCGCCGGTCATCACCGCGCGGGCGAATCAGCTACGGGATTATCGGGCTCGAGCAGCGCTGTACCGAGCCCCGATGACGCTGCCGCACCTCTGCCGGTCAATGAGCTGCCGCGGCTTTTCCTTCCTCACCCGCATGGTGCTTGATCGCCGAGCCACCAACCCGGATCGCTCCGAGGAGCACGGTGGCCTGCGCGGCAGAGCGGCTTTGCACGACCAGCCACGCGGGGCCGATGCGCTTGGCGAGGAGTTCTGCCGAGCGATCACTGAATACGCCTGCCTGCCCAGTGGGCGTCAGGCCAGGCAGAGGCGGTGCGGGCCGCCGCGGGTCTTGGGCATTGAGCAGCACGGCCGCGGAGGGAGCCTGGGATTGGCCCTTAATCGAAAACCAGCTACGTGCGCAGCTGAACAGGGTTCCCGGGACCACCCTTGAGCCGAGCGCTGGGGTGCCCGTCGCGACGATCTCTGACTGAGCGGTCACGACGGCTGCGCGGACCCTGCCGATTGAGCACGGCGAAGGACTAGCTGAGCCCGGAACGTAGCTACGCACCGGTGACACGCCGCCCGACGCCGGGAGCAGGCGGCCGGAGCTCGCTCGCCGCGCGGCGATGGCGTGCCCGTAGCGATCTAGCGGGACCGGCTGGATCTGGTCTAGGGGGACGGACGTGAACGCGACGACCGCTTTCCAGGAGCGTGGGAGCCGTGGGTCTGGCCGTGACGAGACGGTCTCGTGTGCGTCGATTCGGACCGCCGCGACCTGCGAGCTAACCACCATCCAAACTAGCTTGAGCCGTTCCGGCCCCGACTCCCGACCAGCTCGGCCGAACAGCGCCTGCTCATTGCTGATTGGCTCTGCTCCTCCCAGGATCACCGGCGCCCGGCGGGCCACCGCGGGCGAGCACGTCCCACCGCCTGAGCCGTCGATGGTGCCCGTGATGGCGAAGATCGGAAAGCTGCACCATCCCACGTTTCCGGGCTCGAGGTCCGGGGTCAGAGGAATGTCGAAGCGCAGCCGTCCCGCCAAACCAGGCACCGTGCCCGTCAACGGCGCCGAGCTGTAGTTCAGAGCCACGATCGCGGCGGCCGTCGACGCTCCGGCCAGAACGACCAGCAGCAGCGCCAGCGGTGATCTCCACCACGCGCCACACCGAACCCGCCACCCGATCGGGGCGGCCAAGCGACCCGGGCTCGTGCCTGGGACCCTCTCGGCACGCTCGTCGAGGACCGGGTACTCCCGGGCAGCGGCGTCGCGTAGCGCCGTCTCCAGGCTTGCGACGTAGTCGGTCATTCTCGCTCCTCGATCAGGGTGCGAAGCCGCCTTAGGCCCCGGCTGACGTGCTGGCGGACGACCTGCTCCGAACATCCCAGCTCGCCGGCCAATTCGCGGTAGCCGCGGTCCTCCAGGACGTGAGCGCGCACCGCCTCGCGCTGCCCGACCGGCAGACCCTCAAGCAGGTTGAGTGCTCGCTCACCCTGCCCGGCAAGCTCCTCGATGCGGGCGAGATCGCCGTCGTCGAGCGCCAGCGGCGGAATGCCCAGCCGCTCGCGGGCCCGCTGATCGACCCGACCGCGCCTTGCGCTCTCCCGTAGCTTGTTCCTTGCTATGCCCAGCAGCCAGGCCGGTGCGGGCGCTGCCTGGCAGATAGCGCTTGCAGCTGAGCAGCGCGCCGGCGAACGTCTCACCGGCTAGATCAGCCGCCAGCTCATACGAACCGGTACGCCGCGCGAGAAATGCGAGTACCTCGGCCACGTGCCGGCGGTAGAACACGCCAAAAGCGTCGGCATCCCCGCGCGCCGTGGCCACCAACAGCTCATCGTCATTTCGTGGATCAGCGCTCGGTTCCACCACAACAAGCTTGCGCGAGTTGGCCGTCTGTGACAACGATCGCAGCGGCTTTGCGGCCGATTGACCGGCCGAGCGCAAGGTTATCTACGCTTCAGCCGCTGGCCTCGAGGTAGAAGATCCGACGTTTCAGACCCGATGCTCTTGCGTAACGCCGGCTCCCTCAAGAAGCACCAGCGCGGTGGGGTAGACGGCGCCTGCCAAAGCGACATAGACCGAGGACGTGGGTTCTGCACTCGTGATGAGATGCTGGTCGTCGGCTACCTGATGCGCCATGTTCGAGACCCGGAGACCGCGGCCGATCTGACCGCAAAGGTGTTCGTCACCGCACTCGAGAGTGCGTCACGGTACCGGCCGGTCACAACTTCGGCTTGGTCGGCGTTTATCTAAATGGTGGGTTTGCGACCCTTGGCTACCGACGCGCAGTTGCTGGCCTCCACTGACTCCGATCCCGAAGCGTTCGCGAGGTTCTACAAGCGTCACGAGATGCTGGTCGTCGGCTACCTGATGCGCCGTGTTCGGGATCCGGAGACCGCGGCCGATCTGACCGCAGAGGTGTTCGCCGCCGCGCTTGAGAGTGCGTCACGGTACCGCCCGGTCGGGGACACGGCAGTGCCGTGGCTTTTGACTATCGCGCATAACACGTTGGCCTCGAGCCTTCGGCGCGGGCGGGTTGAGGAGGCGGCGCGCCACCGAGTCGGGATGCTCGAGGTAGTCATGCTGGGCGCCGAGAGTGTGCGGCGGATCGAGCAGACGGTCGCGGGTGATGCGTGGGTCTGCGATCTGCTCGCGCGGCTGCCTGAGGAGCAGCGCGCGGCTGTGCGAGCTCGGATCTTGGACGAGCGCTCCTATCAAGAGATAGCCGCCGAGCTCGAGATTTCCTCGTTGGTGGTGCGCAAGCGCGTTAGCCGCGGTCTGGCACGGCTCCGCACCGAACTGGAGAGAAGACCATGACCTTGGTTCCCGAGATCTATGACCAGATCCGCGCGACCGCTGAACGGCGCGCCAGGCCCGACGCCCAGGCGCAACACCCTGGTCGGCGACAGCGCCGCGTTGTGCGGTCGCTGATCATCGTTGCGTCGATGCTCGTGGTCGCCGGGGTAGCGGCGGTGTTCGTGATCGACGTTCACCATCTTCCCGACCGCATTGCGGCCGGTGGGTCGATCCCCAACGCGCCGCCCAGTGGGTGGGGAAAGCTCAACGCACAGGCAAAAGCGCAAACCAAGAGGCATGATCCAGACTGCCGGCCACGGCGGCTCACGCGGCCTCCCCTGTTCCTCAATGATGTTCCCAGCCTGGACCTGTCCTCGGCGTTAGCGGTCCTGCGCGAGCCCGCCCCGGCCGGCCAACAGGTCTCGCCCGCGTCCTTGCGCGGAGTCGCCGGCGGAAGTCTCGGTCAGGTCGCGCGAGGCATCTATGTCCGCTATGCGCGACGCGGACAAATGAACGGCATCACCTACTACCTGGTTCCCGCCGCCAACGTCAACCAAGTTCAAGCCACCCCTGATCGCTGCTATCACGAGCAACTAGCCGCGTTCCGGCAAGACGCCGCCCGGCTCCCTGCCTCCCAACAGCCAGCGGCGATCCGCTATGAGGCCAGTTGGCTGCAAGCCGAACGGACCGTTGCGCGCCATCCCGCGGGGGTCTGCTTGATCCACATCGGGGGTGGGGGAACCGGTGTCGGCCCGTGCACGAATGCCATCTCGCTACAACAGTTGGCCCCTTCGCATGGGTTCGGCAGCGACGGCAACGATCACGCGACCGTAACCGCGCTGATCGTGCCTGACCCCGTCGCGACCGTAACCGCGCAATACAGCGCCCAGACCTACCCCGGCCGGGTCCCACACCCGCTGACCGTCACCCAACGCCCACGCCAGAACGTCGTGATCTTCTACCTCCGCGGCGCCTGGGACCCCCCGTCCTCGCTTACCTACCGGTCCGCCGACGGTACGGTTGTCTGGTCAAGCGCACGACATCAGACCACGGCCCCGTGAAAGCACGGCCGCGAATGGATCCCAGTGTGCACACGAACAAGCTGAACATTCGTCCGCCTCAAACCAGGTGAGCGGGCTTCTGCCCACTGGCGGCCACGAATACCTCTTCGGTTATGTCGCGGGTAACCACTACTACGTCAGTCGCTGCTCTGCGGCTCCGTAGGCCGCGCGCGATCCTGTGCACAGCGCCGTTCGCGATCGTCCGCGGACGATCCTGGTCGGCACCGCGAACGCTCCAGACGGAGAGGGCAAGGCGGGAGGACCGCCACTCGGAGTTCTATGCCTGGTCGTCGGTCTGATCGCTGTACGGCGAGGTCTCGAGTGCTGGATCGAGCTCGAGGACCTCGAGCTCGGGATGTGCCAACAGCTCGTCGATCAGAGCTCTACTGCCGCCAACGCAGGTCCAGCTCGCGTCGACCTCGTTGCCGGCACACCAGGCGCGGTCGTCTGGCCACCACAAGCTCGGCGTGTGATCCTCGAAGCTTCGTTGGCCGCCCGGGTCCCAGGTCACCACCGCGCCGAGTTCGCCGACCGCTGCAAGCGGACCCTCGAACAGAAGATAATCCCGGAACGGCAGACGGACCATCGAGTTTCCGGTCGCTTCCGGCGGAAATGCGGGCCGGGAATGAAAACGCGACGGGGTGCCGGGCGGCGGCTGATGATCCACGTGCCACCCGACGACGCGAGATATCGAACCGGTGAGGAACCCCCACCCACCCCAGAGGCAGAACCACCCGTGCTCCGAGGTCGTGTGCCGTGCGAGTAGAGGCGTGAGGCGGTCGAGAACCACGTCCGGAATCTCCCCTTCGACCGGCCCGGACGCCCATGGACGATCACGCTGAGGCTTGCCCGCGGCCAGCTCCTCGAGGTCCTGGAACCAGACGCCAGCGAGCAACGGCACTTGCAGCCAGTCAGCGACTTCGCGCCAGCGCACCGGCTCGCGTTCCGATGTCTCGGCGGGATGAAGAACCTGAACGTACGCCTCGAGCCCGGTGGGCACGAAACTGCTGCCGACTCCCATCTCGAGGGTGGACTCGGCCAGCCACGCGGCTTGCGATACGTCCCTCGCCAGGCCTAGACGCGGCACGAACTCGAACATCACCTCCACCAGTTTCGCCGTTCTGTCTCGGCGGAGCGTCGAAGCCGGCGCGGATCACCGTCGCCCAGCGCGCGGATCATCGTGGCCGGCTCCTCGTGGGTTCTCACGGGCAGGGGCGCGGCTACCGCGGTGAGGAAGCTCGAGAAGGTGTCGGCGGCGGCCCTCTTCACCGGTCTGGATCACGAACGTGCGGGCATCGCCGTCCTCGCGCCGGCGGCCGACGTACATGGTCCTGCGCAGCGAGAGGTCGTGCAGGACGGCGTCGATCAGCGCGAGCGTCGGGTCGGCTTCGGGCGGCTGCTTCATCATCGACATTCTCGCGCCGCGCCCTGCCAAAATGGGGCGGCCGCGTCGGAGCGCGCCCCGGAGCTAAGGGACGGATACGCAGGGCCTCTTGTGTGGGCGGGCGTCGCCAACGGCAACCGCGTCAACCTCGACCGCCGTGCCGCCACCGCTCGCAGACATCAACTCGATGCTGAGCATCCGGTTCGTCACTTCCCGCTGGTCGGGGAAGAAAAACATGAGGTACCAGGAGCTGATTTTGCTGCCCGCTCCGCCCGTTCCGAAGGCAACCGGCCCGGTGCGCTGCAGCCCGTTGGTTGCGCGGTCGGCGGTTACGCATCCATGCCCACACCGAGGCGGGCTGCCCCGCGACCAGCCAGTACCCACGGTCCTTCACAGTGTATTTCCTGAAGCACCTAACGGCCAGGGGACGGAGTGCGCGTCCCACGCTCGGATCACTCGGAACCTTCTTCGCCTCCTGCGCGAGGACCACTGATGCCAACTCCCTGACCGCATCCACCTTCGCCTGCGCCATCGAGCGCCGTGCGAACGGAGACAAAGCCTGCGCCCCAGCGGGCAACGACAGCTGCCAGAAAACATGCTCGTCGCCTCATGAGGCTGGGCTTCGCCCGTCCGCTCCGTCCACCGAAACTTGCTTGTGCTCCCGTGCACAGTTGCGAGCAAGACCCTCAGACTCGCCCGGTCACGAAACAGCGTCCGGCTCAGATAGGCCAAATCAGGCTGGACGTCCGCCGCCGGGTTGGACATCATGGGCTCGACGTCGTTGCCAGCGGAAGCCTCTACTAGTCGTCTGTCATTGAAATAAGTGGTGATTATGGGTATGATGAATCATGCGCGCTCCTACCCCTCCCCTGAAGGTCACCGAGCCTCAACGCGAAGTGCTCGAGACGTTGTCGCGGTCCCAGATCGCGGCGCACCGTGATGTGCAGCGGGCGAAGGCCCTGTTGATGGCGTCGGATGGTTTCGCGACGACCCGGGTCGCGAAGGAGGTCGGGGTGTCCCCGGCAACCGTCACACGGTGGCGCGAGTGTTTTGAGCGCGATGGCCTGACCGGGTCGGTCAAGGTCCGGCCGGGCCGGGGCCGCAAGCCGTCGATCGGGCCGGAGAAGGTGCAGGAGATCGTTCACGCGACGCTGCATGAGAAGCCGGAGGGTGAGACGCATTGGAGTTGCCGGTCGATGGCTCGCGCGCACGGGGTCTCGCGCTCGACGGTCCAGAAGATCTGGGCTGCTCGGGGCCTGAAGCCGCACCGGGTCCAGACGTTCAAGCTCTCGGCCGACCCGCGGTTTGAGGAGAAGCTGGCTGATGTCGTCGGCCTGTACCTGAACCCGCCGGAGCGCGCGATCGTGCTGAGCATGGACGAGAAGTCTCAGATCCAAGCGCTGGATCGCACGCAGCCGTCGTTGCCGATGAAGCCCGGGCGGGCGGGGACGATGACCCACGATTACAAACGCAACGGGACCACGACGCTGTTCGCCGCGCTGGATGTCCTGAGCGGAGCGGTGATCGGACAATGCCTCCCACGCCACCGTCACACCGAGTTCCTGACGTTCCTCAAGACGATCGACCGTGAGATCTCCAAGGGCCTGCAGATCCATCTGATCCTCGATAACTACGCGACCCACAAGCACCCCAACGTCAACGCCTGGCTCAAGCAGCACCCCCGCTTTCACCTCCACTTCACGCCGACCTCCTCAAGCTGGGTGAACATGGTCGAGGGTTTCTTCTCGCAGCTCACCAACAAAGCAATCCGCCGCGGTACTTTCGCCTCGGTCCCAGACCTCATCGCAGCGATCGATGCCTACCTCACCGCGAACAACACCAACCCCACACCGTTCACCTGGACCAAGACCGCCGAGCAGATCGTCGAGAAGGTCCAGCGCGGACGCGTGACACTCAATGCAATCACCAGCTAAAACGCTGACGGACCACTAGCCCGCACGGGCCGTGCCCGCGATCGCGCACATCGCGTGTGATAGGCTTAATGGTAAGGCGGGGGGAGCCGAGGGTATACGCACGGAGGGCAGACGAACGTCTCGATTTCACGTTGGCGACAGGTCCACTGGACCTAGTGGCCTCGCAATCCGCGTAAGCGTTGGTCGCGCAATCGCTTTGCTGTTGGCTGTAGTCGTAAGCGGTGCGGTGCTCGCCGGAATGGCGCAAGCCGATACGAATTATTGCAGTCCATACGGTCTCTCTGGCCATCATTATGGTGAGGTATGTTTGATGGGTACGGAATTTCTTGGTGACCAAGAGGAGATCCAAACGGACGAGCTGAGCCTCCCAGATCCGTCCACGGAGTATGAACTGGACGACATGTGGCTCGTCGATAACCAGACGAAACCGGGCACTCCGTACTGGATTGAAGCTGGTATCGAAGTTGGGCAACCGGGGGGAGGAGCCAACTACCCCGAGTTTGTCTGGGCGGATTTGCGGCCACTCGACGGCCATTATTACACGCATTTCGACACGACTGATGCGGTCGCTTATGACCGCCAGTATTTCGACCAGATCTACCGGGATGCAAGCAACCCCGCGTTCTGGTACGTCCAAGTCGGCCCCAAAGTAGGCACCGCGGACGACAACACGATGGTTCCCAATCTCATCAGGACGGGCACCGAGATGGACTTTACCTTGTCGGGTGATGCGTGTGATGGGCATACCAGCCTGGAATACATGGACGAGGATTTCAACTGGTCGACCAGTTGGCATGACAGCAGTCATGGGAACGCTCAGACCGCCGAGAGCGAGCCTCCGTATGTGGCCTGGATTACACAGAATGTCTGGTCGCGGGACTGGTCGCCGGACAACTCGGAATACGCCCTATGCTGGGGCACAGACTCACCGACGTCGCCGGCTTCGTCGACCGCTACGACGACCACAACGTCGCCGGCTTCGTCGACGGCTACGAGTACCACGAGTTCGTCGAGTTCAGCGAGCTCTACGCCGCTCACCGAGGGACAGATCACGCAGATCGCGCAGAAGTGGGCGGCGCAAATGGGCGATTCAACTCCGTCCTCGATCAAGCACGTCGAGAGCCCCCGTGAGCAGGCGGTCTTCGCGTTATCGGACGACGATGTGCCGTTCACCCAGAACGTTGATGCGATCGTTATGACCGGTCAGTTCGTTGACAACTACGCACCGCTCCCGTACGGGGCGGTCGCGCCGAGCGGATCGGTCTTGGAGATAATCATCGATGCGACGACGGGACAGCTCACCGATCTCGGGCTCACAAACCAAGCGCCCGATCTCGCGAGCCTCGGCCTCGGATCTGTTACGATCGACAAATAGCCATGCATCGAGTCGTCATCACGATCGTGGGTGCTGCGCTTTCGGTTGCGGTGGGCTGCGGAACGACGGCGGCCGCCGTGGGGTCTTCGCCCAGCGATAGCCACAAGATGACAACGCATCGCGATCCGAGCACCGGTTCGGTGGTCGGCATCGTCTTGTTTCACAGCAGTGATGGCCACGGTGTCGTGAGCGTATTCAACGGTGGGGGCCGCGTTGTCGCGCACAAGAATGTCAGCGAGGGTCATCGTGGTTTCCGGTTTGTCCTTGGCGCTGCCCGCTATACCCTCAAGCTCACGCCACGGCGGTATTGGACTGCTTATGCCTGCTTCCCACAGAAGACGGTGCGCGTGCGAGCTCGTCATACAACGCGTGTGAAGCTCGGCTTGTGTGAATTTGGTTAGCCGGATCGCGAGTGCGTGTCTTCCCTCGAGTTCGACCGGACTGAAGCTCACATCCGTCACCGACGTGAAGGGCCACGTGATGGTCGTTGTTAGGCCACGCCACCACCGGCCGTCATCAGTTTCCGGCGCATATGGCCGCAAGACGACCATGGCGATGTCCTGGTCAGCCGCGACCTGGCGAGCTCCCCTAGTGAAACCAACCTGCGTGACCACGACGGCCGCGTCCCACCGAAGCTGGGTCTGGACCCCGAATAACGTGTCCATCTCTCCCTTGCCGACCTTGTCCATCCAGTGCTTGCACTGCGCGACCAGTCGATTGACCGAACCGTCCGGATGCCGACACACGAAGTCGAGTTGATGCTCAGCGGTCCCGCCCGGCGTCGTCTCTAACTGGTCGTGCTCGACGTCCACCCAGCCGAGCTGCGCGAACACCACTGCTGCCAATCGTTCGTACGCCTCGCCGCGTCTTCGCGGAATCGTGCCGTAGAGCCTCTCGTGCAACTGCTCGATGCTGACCCGTTCGGCCGGTTGGGTCGACGCCTTAGCCATACCTGGATGCTACGAGGATGAATAGACGAGCTACCCGGTGTGGCTGGTTGACTGCCCCGACCAGCGTTACGCCCGCGAGTCGCAGACCTGACCGGGTGGCCAGGCAGAACGGCCAGCGCGCCGCGAGTGGCGCCGATCAAGCCTCGCCGTCGGTCAGATTCCTGTACGGCGAGGTCTCGAGTGCTGGATCGAGCTCGAGGACCTCGAGCTCGGGATGTGCCAACAGCTCGTCGATCAGAGCTCTACTGCCGCCAACGCAGGTCCAGCTCGCGTCGACCTCGTTGCCGGCACACCAGGCGCGGTCGTCTGGCCACCACAAGCTCGGCGTGTGATCCTCGAAGCTTCGTTGGCCGCCCGGGTCCCAGGTCACCACCGCGCCGAGTTCGCCGACCGCTGCAAGCGGACCCTCGAACAGAAGATAATCCCGGAACGGCAGACGGACCATCGAGTTTCCGGTCGCTTCCGGCGGAAATGCGGGCCGGGAATGAAAACGCGACGGGGTGCCGGGCGGCGGCTGATGATCCACGTGCCACCCGACGACGCGAGATATCGAACCGGTGAGGAACCCCCACCCACCCCAGAGGCAGAACCACCCGTGCTCCGAGGTCGTGTGCCGTGCGAGTAGAGGCGTGAGGCGGTCGAGAACCACGTCCGGAATCTCCCCTTCGACCGGCCCGGACGCCCATGGACGATCACGCTGAGGCTTGCCCGCGGCCAGCTCCTCGAGGTCCTGGAACCAGACGCCAGCGAGCAACGGCACTTGCAGCCAGTCAGCGACTTCGCGCCAGCGCACCGGCTCGCGTTCCGATGTCTCGGCGGGATGAAGAACCTGAACGTACGCCTCGAGCCCGGTGGGCACGAAACTGCTGCCGACTCCCATCTCGAGGGTGGACTCGGCCAGCCACGCGGCTTGCGATACGTCCCTCGCCAGGCCTAGACGCGGCACGAACTCGAACATCACCTCCACCAGTTTCGCCGTTCTGCTTCGGCTGCGCGTGTCACCGGCGCACAGCGAGGCGGATCATCGTGGCCGGCTCCTCGTGGGTTCTCACGGGCAGGGGCGCGGCTACCGAGGTGAGGATCTCGAGAAGCTGGTTGCTGATCTCGGTCACGCCGAAATCGGCGACGAGTTTCCCCCCTGACTTGCGTACGCCGATCGTTCGGACCGCAGGAAACGTGCCGCGTCGCTCGAGCCGTCGCAACAGGATCGGCGCAAGGCTGTCGACGTCGAGCTGCGGCCAGGTCAGCTCTTCGTAGTCCCCGAGCGCGCACTGCCACTCTCCTGCGGGGCAGATCCAAGTGAGGGTCCCCTCCGCGGCACGGCCGCGGAGCGCGTGGTCGTGTCGCGGGCAGAGCGGCACCGGCGCGCCGAAGACATCCTCGAGATGTGCCTGCGCTTCGCCAACTACTGCCTCGATTGACGCATTGGACTCAAGATCCGGCAGGCTGAGCCGCCGGCGGCCCTCTTCACCGGTCTGGATCACGAACGTGCCGGCATCGCCGTCCTCGCGTCGGCGGCCGACGTACATCGTCCCGCGCAGCGCGAGGTCGTGCAGGACGGCGTCGATCAGCGCGAGCTTTGGGTCAGCTTCGGGCGGCCGCTTCATCGATCGACATTGTCGCGCCGCGCCAGCTATGGAACGGGCTTCTGTCCGCAGGTCGGAGCTAACGGAAGGATTACAGGGCGGCGTTGGCGGGCGCTCATCGCCAACCGCGATCGCATCAACCTCGACCGCGGTGCCGACGGCTCTCGCAGGCATCAACGCGATCCGAGCCTCCGGTGCGTCACGACCCGCTGCTGGTCTCGTTGATCGATGTCGACGGAGAGAAAGGAGAGCGCACCTTGGGCCTCGTCGTTCCACTTTGAGGCCGGATCTTTGGGCTCCAGCCTGATTTCGTCTTGCGGCGACGATGCCCCGATCTGATCGACCACGACCCCGGCCGCCGCAGGCACAACCCTGCACTGCCGGGAATAGCATGTTATGGACCGGAACAGCACCACACGTTGGGGAGCGATCATGAGACGAGCAGCACTGTTCCTGACAGCCGTTATTGCGTTGCTGGTGGCCGCTGAAGCGCAGGCCACGACACCCTTCGCGAGGCGCTCAATAGCGCACGCGAGGGCGGACGCGGCCAGGGAGCTGGCATCAGTGATGCTCCCGCAGGGAGCAAGGAGGGTCCGGAGCGATCCGAGCGTCGGGCGCGTACTCGCACCGCTGCTTCCTCCGTGCGCAACGAAATACGTCGCGCAGGAGCAGCGCTATTTGCGGATCCCGGGACAGCCCGCCTCGGTGTGGACGTGGATGCGCCAGCATCCGCCCCAACACCGCAGCCTCGGCTATGGCACAGGCGCAGAGCGCGGCATCATCAGCATCTGGCTTCTCATGTCTTTTCTCCCGGACCAGCGGGACGTCACCTACCGGGAGACCTTCATTCAGTTGGCGCGTGCTAGAGGTGGCGGCACCGCGATCCGAATTGATGCGATCGCGGTGGGAGAACCCCGCCCGCACCGAGCCCTCTGCTTTAGCGCTCCTTAGTTTCAGCCGACGGCGATAACGGCGTCACGGTTCGGCGTCGAGATCCGCCCGGATCGGCTCCGAGTGTGTAGCACTTCGCGGTGAGACGATGTGCCCCAACAGGGCTGCGGTTGCCGATGCCGCAACCAAGGCTCCCCAAAAGGTTCCCCAAGCTCACGAGTTCTGAGGCGCTTGAGCGGAACTCAGCGCAACCGACAAGCCCCACTACGTCGGCCTTCGGCGCGCTCAGCTGCCCTGAATTCGATATCCGCACCGTCTGCAAAGCCGTCTACACCGGTTCGATTCCGGTCGTCGCCTCTTGATGAAGGTGCCGCAAGCAAGCCACTTTCCGCCCGCCCGAAGTTCGGCGCCGAGCCGAGATTTCGGCCAAGGGTCCCCAAAGGGTCCCCACAGGCCTACGCCGCGGGTCGCGGGATCCGCACGACGTTGCCACGGGGGCCGTCGCTCGCCCACAGGCCGGAGAGCTTGGCTGCGCCGTCGGGATCCGGCGCGTAGTGCAGGTAACGCTCGGTCGTCGTGATGCTGCGGTGGCCCATCATCCGCTGGACCTCATAGATATTGAACGCTCGGATCGCTTGAGTGCCAAAGGAATGGCGGAGATCGTGGAAGCGCAGGACCGGCAGCCCGGCCCGCTGGGCCGCGCTGACAAACCGGCGGTACAGCGAGACCCCGCAGATCGGCTCCCCCGGCTTGCCATCGCGCACGAACACCAGGTCCTCGCCGGTCCGGTCTCGGCAGTAGGGCAGCAACGCGGCGCGGACGTTGTCGCTCATCGGCACCGAGCGAACCCGCCGGCCCTTTTTGCCCGCATGCCCGCCCCTGGTCGTGTAGCCGTCCTCGAAGCGAAGCACGCCGTTGGCGAAGTCGACGTTGCGCACCTTCAGCGCACGGATCTCGCTCATCCGCGGCCCCGCCTCCGCGGCCAGCGTGAACACCGCCACGTCGAGCGGCGAGTGCGCGTGTTGCTTGAGGCGCACCAGCTGCGCCGGGTCATGGAACTGGAGCTGTCCCTCGCTCTCGACCTTCGCCGACATCCACTCCCAGGCATGCGCCGGCGAACTCGCGTGTGTCCCGAAGGCGCCACGCACGATCCGCCGAACGTGGTTGACCGTGCTCGCGCTCAGGCCGGCGTCCACCATCTCGGCACGAAGCGCCGCAAGCTCCTCGGGAACGAACGTATCGAGCGGCCGCTCGCGCCAGGTCAGCTCGGCGCGCCACGGCCGCGCGCCCAGCCAGACGGCGATGCGCCGGTATTCGGCGAGGGTGGATGCGCGCAGCCGGCGCTCGCGCTCGCTGTGCGTGATGAAGTCCTGAAGGGCGCGAGCCAGCGTGCGTCGGTCCGCGGGGACCGAGGTGGCGTGCGCGTCGAGGAACCGTTGTCCGGCTGCCTCCGCTTGGGCTTTGGTCATGAAGCCGACCGGCGGTCGGCTCGCTTTGATCCACGCCTGGCCGAGCGTCTTACTCGAGTCCTTGCCGCTCGGCAGCCGGTAGCGGAGTACCCAAACCGGATGCGTTCGGGGCCTGCCCTTGTACGCGGTCGACAGGCTCACCGCGCCGTGCAGATAGCGCTTAGCTTGCATCGGGATATCTCCTCCTGATGCCAGGCCCCGGGGCGTTCGTGCGCCGCCGGGGCGAAGTTCCGGGAGCTCTCCGATTCGCCGTCGGAGAGCTTCCGCTTGCCCGCGCCATCCTACCCTCGGCCGACGGCGACGCGCGGACGATCAGGCCGCGTCTTCGCGCTCCACGATCCACCGCTCGATCGCCTCCAGGCGATAGCGGTAGTAGCGGCCCAGCTTGACCGTGGGGATCGCTCCGGCGCGCGATTGGCGATAAATCCACCCCGTCGGTACGCCCAAGATCTCGGCCAGCTCGTCGGCGGTGAGGAGGGTTCCCGCGCGATCCCGCCTCCCATGCCCGACGCCTCCCCGAGCCGCACTCACTCGCTCGGCGAGGAGATCCGCCAGCTGGGCAAGTTCGTGATCGGTGAACAGCTGCCTCACGGTGATCGACGTCCTAAGATGCAGAATACCTCTACCAGCGGTTGTAATCTTCCATGGCATGCTATCGATGCTTAATGGCAGTCTCGCACGCTGCGGTGCCTGATCCGCGGTACCTCACGCCGGCGCAAGTGGCGGACGAGCTTCAGGTCACAGTCGCGACCGTTCGCCGCTGGATCACGACCGGCGGGCTTCCGGCTTCGAAGGCAGGCCCGCGCAAGTGGATGATCCGCCGCTCCGACCTGGACCACTTCCTCTTAGGCGCCACTGGTGGCGACGCCGTTCTCGGTGCCTCGGAGGACCCGTCGTTCAGCAACCAACTGGTGGGGCCCGATGACCGTTGACCGCGTCCGCGAGCAGCTCGGGATATCGGAGAGCCGCTGGCTTGACGCGATCCGCGACCACGCTCAGCCACCACCCGACGCGGGCTTCCCACGCCGCCTGCGCGCCCTGGCCGATGCGGCCTCCCAAGAACAGGCCGCCTACCGGTACGCCGACCGAGAGGGCTTCGGCTGGCGTCCCGGACCGGCGTGGATCCCACCCCACGAGCTCCGGCCCGCCCAATGGCGCACATCGCTGGCGCCGGCGGATGTATGGGAGCGGTTCGATGAGGCGATCGACACGCTCAGCCGGGCGCGCACCGGGATTAGCGTGGCGGCGATCGCGCGAGCGTTCGGCGCTCTGTCCTTCGCCGCCTGGTCACTGGCCGACGCGATCGACGACCGGCAACGCCAGCCGCGCTCCGCGCCCGCCGTCTGAGCAGTTCGCCTTCTCCTGTCGCTTCAGCCCGCTGGCGCCGCCGCCGTTCTCCCCGCTCGAGAAGGTCAGGGGTTTGCGACAGCGCGACCTAGGGCAGCGGTTGCACACCGCGGTCGGGCTTCTACGCATGGGCATGCAGGGATGGCCTGAGCTCCTCATACGTGCTTCCGTGGTTCTGCGTGTTCGTGGTCCACGCCCAGGCGATCGCACGCGTGGCGGAGCAATCGCACGACGGTCTGCACGGCAAGTGTCTTAGGTCGCGCGAGCGCGCATGCTTCGAGCTGCCCCAGAGGCAGAAGCGGTCGCGGGCGAGACGCGAGGCTCTCCGCGGAGACTAATCGGCACCGACGCAAGGGGCCATCCCGATGAACACAGGCCCGGCCTCGGGCGTGAAGGATCACTGTCATCCAGCGGGTCGCGTTATCTGCCAGCCGACCGCTCAACGTGTGACGTGGAGCCCTGGCTCGACGGGGCGATGTTGTGCAGATCGATTGCGAAGGACCCGAGCGCGACGACCACGGCCGCCGCTGCGGCAGCGCGAGGCCCCACGATCAGTCGGATGCCGCCGTACGCGACGGCAGCCGCGCCGACGATGACGGCGACCCACGCCCAGCCGGTGGACACCCATCCGCCGGCGAGCGGCACGATCGCGACTGTAAACGCGAGAAGCAGCAGCACCACACCTGCGGCGTAACGGAGGAGCGCTCTCTGGCGGCGTATCGCGTCCTGAAGGTCTTTGATCTCATCGCCATGGGTTCGCTGGGTCGCGGCCAGCTCATTCGCTGTGACTTCCTCCCTCCGCTGGCCCTCGATTGCATCCTGCTGCGCCCGGTGGCGGGCTTCGGCTTCCGAGGCGACCTGTCGCGACAGGCGCTCCATCTCGGCGCGGTGATCCTCTAGCTGGGCCTGTATCTCTGTCCTGGCGCGCTCGGCCTCGAGCCGTGCTGCTCGCTCCTGCACGCGTGCGGTCTCTGATTCGCTGAGCTGTCGCTGCATCTCGTTTGTTTTGTTGACAATCGCATGTTCGATCACTGCTTCCCGCTCGTCAGGCATCGACTCGCTGATCTCCGCCATCGCAGCCTGATCCATCAACAGCCTCGACGCGATCTCCTCCGAGGAGTCGGACACCATCAGGTCGATCCTTCCGAGCACATCAGCGACAACGCTGTACGCGACCATGCCTCTCGGGCGGATCGAGGGCGTGTCGAGCAGGTCGACGAGGGTGCTGTCGTAGTCCTCTGTTCGGGGCGTGAATGACCGGACGATGTGTGCCCAGGCGTTCATCGACACCGCGAACGGCAGCGCCTCTGTGTGCGAAAGGTCCTTGCGCGCGTACGGGACGAGCACGCTGTCCCGCGTGAGAAACCAGTATCCGGCGTTCGAGAACTGCCGGTTTGCATCGCCTCTCAGCCGTTCGACCAGCAGCCGATGCTTGACGTCGTGGAGTTTGACTGGGTCCGATTTGAGCTGCCCACCAGGAACCCGCTCGATTAGGGACAGTTGCTCGCCGATCAGTTTGTCGCTTCGGTCGATCGCCAGACAGCTTTGATCGGTGATCGTGATCCCGATCCGTTCGATCAGTGCATCGAGCTCTGTGTACATCGCCGAGAAGTCCTCGACTGTGACGCCGGTTTCCTTGTACTTCCGCCAGTAGGCGGTGATGAACGATTCCTCGCCGGTCGCGTTCGCCGCGACCTCAGCCAGAGCGCGTGGCGGGAGCGGTGTCTTGGCTAGTTTCGCCCGGCCGTCGCGAAGGCTGTGCTTCATCTCGTCGACAGTCCATCGTGTGACAGCAACCTCATAGCCGAGGTCGGTCGTCAGTTTTAGCATGCGCTTGGCTGACAGGTATGCCCTGGGGCCCTGCAAGTTCAGGGCGGCGTAGACAATGTTGGTGTCGAGGTAGACGCGCTGCCCGGCAGCGAGTTCGTGAAGATGTTCGGCCGCTCTCGGATCGAGCGTGAAGCTCGCCACTTGGTAGGCGGTCGTCATCAGGCTCGCGAGGTAAGCGCGTTGGGCCGGCGTCGGCTGATGGATGAAGAGGTAGAGCGCCTGTGGTCGGAGTGCCTGCAGCCGGCTCTCGCGCGCAGGCAGGAAATCAAGTCCGCGGTCCTCGATCGCCGAGAGCACGCGCGCTCCGCGCTCATCCTCCGGGTAGAGCAGTACTGCTGCCTCGACGCTGTGCTGGATGGCGATCTCGCGCAACCATTGGTCGAGATCTTCGCGGAGGAGATCGAGATGATCCTGCTGCACCCACGGAGCGACGCCTCGAACGGCAAGTTCCCAGTCCGCGAACGCCTCTCCCTCAGTCTGATCGCTCTCGATTATCCGCTGGCGCCAAACGGCCCTACCTTCGGCCGTTAGCCGGTACGCGCCGTCCTTGTACAGCTGCCCATCTTCCTGAAGTTTCGCGGTGAGGTCTCGCAGCTCATCGATCTCAGTCTCGATTCCCCAGAGCGTCATGCATGCGTCGCGGAATCCAGCCAGTGATCCGATCCCGACGTCCCCGGCCTCGTATGCGGCAGTGAGAACGAGCCCGCGAAGCATCTGCTCGATCTGCAGACGCCCTGGTCCGAATGGTCGAAACTGCGTCAGCCTCGTGATCGACGACCTCAGATCCCCCTGCACTGTCTCTTGCTGCAAATTCACGACGCTCCGCCTTCGTGGCCGTCGCCGCGACTCGTTCCTCGAGACGGAAGCGGGTGGCAGGGAACATGGTGACGCTTGTCGCGTTGCCAGTGGTCGAAGGCGATGAGCATGTCGACGAGAACCGCACGTGCCTCGTCATCGGCGTCCGCCGTGACCGCATCGAACTCGGCTTGCCAGCCCTCGAACCATTCGCGCTCGGTCTGTCCGCGAGAGCACAGCCGCTCTGCCACCTCGCGGACCAGACAGGCGCGTTCGCCGATAGCGATGTAGCTCATGAGGTGAGTCCTGCTAGGCGAGCGCTGAGATGTGATGGTGGGTCATACAAGGGCATCGGGCCTCCGTCTCGTCGGATACGCGTCGCCGATACAGCCAGCTCATGTATCGGCGACGCTACGGTAGGGCCCGCCGCGGACGGATCTTCGGGTGGCCTCCACCGAGCAATCGCTCTGCGTGTAGATCCCGGCGGCAGGCTGCGTTTTCAACACGTCAAAAACGCACGCTCTTTGCGGGAATCGCCCGAGAGCAAGCTGGCAAATAGCGCGATTCGGAACAGTAGAGGTTCTGCTACGTGTTGATTAGTCCGAAGCTCATACATCGAGATCACGTTGCGCTACAAGTTTTCAACAGTCGTGTCAACAAGCGATAGCCGTTGCGTCCCGGCGCCAGAGTCCGTGCAAATACCAGGGATGTTCCGTCCGGCTGGCGCGCTAGACGTGGGCAACGATGAACAGGCATGCGCAGCCGCTACACGAGCTCTCAACAACCCAGCAGGGTTATCGACAGCGTTGCGAACAGCCAGGCACCGCGATCGAGCTTTGCGACAGCGGGCTGCTGCGATACAACGCCACGGTGCCGCTCGACGAGCTCAGACCGAGCCCCGAACTCATCATCGCGGTCACGGCCGAGCGCGAACGCCTCGACCACCTCGTTGACACACTTCGTGACGAGTACGCCGAACTCGAACGAAGGCTCGGAGAGCTCCGAACCCAGATCGACGCCACCGCGAACAGACACGGGCAGCTCGCCCGCTTCCTCGGGGAAGACGACGATTTCAGTCAGAACCACGCACGTAGAAAGCGGCCGGGGACAAAAGCTGCGGACGGAGGGCTGCGCGGCGCGGCGATCCGTGAGGCCGCGGTACGCGCGATGCTCACGCAGGACGATCCGGAACGCCCGCGCCACTACCGTCAGTGGCTCGCCGTCATCGAAGCTGCCGCCCAGAAGATCCACGGCCAAGACCCGGCTGCAACACTCCTCACCCAGCTCTCCCGCACGCCCCTGATCGCTCGCGCGAACAAGCCGGGAACATACCGGCTTGACCGAGACGCGCTCCGTCACCTGAGCGCGCAGCGCGACGCGCTGCGCGCCGAGGCGGACGCAATGATCGTCAGCACCACCGACCAAAACTACGACGTGATCGATCTCGCGCAAGCCCTCGCCGACGTCGAGACCAGAGTTAGACGAATTGACCGTAGGATTTCCGAGGCCGGCAAGCTGGTCGACCGGCTCGAAGCACGCTGGTTCTTCACAGTTCCCGACCGGCCGACAGCCGGCCAAGAGCACTCTACGGCGGTCGCCGCCTGACCGCGTCGCAAGAGGTTGCCGTCCGCAGGCGGCTGCGATTCGGCGCGCCCTACCGAGGGTCGCAAAATCTCCCGGGCGCGTGTTGGCAACCGGGCTACGGTCGGATCGTTGGGCGTGCGATCCGTTGGGAGAGCGGCGGAGGCCCAGCCGTGTGTGAGGTCCCCGGACGTGGCGACGGCGGCGTGGGAGCCGGGTGCCGGGAGGAGTCGGTTTTGAAGCCCAGCGCTTCGAGGCGTTGAGCTTCGCGTTGCCAACGCTCTCGCGCGATCCGTTCTTCCGGCATAGGGCCTAGCGCGCGGAGGAGCCGTTCGGGCGGCTCGGTGAGTACGCGCTTGAGTGGTTCATCGGAGTGAGCCCGCGTCTGCACCGCATTGGCAGTACCTGGCCGGGGCGGTGGGCCTCCCGCGGGCGTTGCGGAGGTGGGCGACGGTCTTAGCGAAGAATCGCCGCGGCCCGTGGCCGCCGGTAAGCCTGCGCGGTTCGGGCGTGCCCGCCGGCGGGGCAGGCGGACGGCGAGTTGGAGGGCTGGGTCCGGCGCGCAGCGAATGCTCGCGTGCCGTTGGCGATTGGCCGAGATTCGCTGGGCGTACCGGCCGATGCGGGCCTCGTCGGTGGCGTCGGTGCCGAGGTCCTCGCGGGCGATGTGGACGATGTGGCGGTAGACCGCGCGGGTATCGCCGACGTAGGTCTCCTGCTTAGCTTGGGACCAGTGGCCGGCGAGGGTGGCGGTGCCGTCGACGGTCGCGCCCTGGGCGGCGAAGCTGTGTAGTGCGTAGTTGAGTCGGATCGCCGCGGCGCGGGTGCCGGCAGCGTGCTTTGCGCGCAGGCGGGCCTGGTCGATCTCGACGAGCCGTGGCTCGGAGCCGGGCTCGCGCAGCAGTAGCATGAGCGTGTCTCGTCGGGGGTCGACGGCTTCGACCGTCGCGACCTGGCCGTTCTCGATCCGTCTGGGTCGCGGCTGGCCGGGCTGAGTTGGGAAGGTGTAGGCGGCGCTGCGGATGGCAACGAGGTCGCCCGGACGGAGCACGTAGTCGCGGTCGACCGCGCGGATCCCGAGCTCACCGAGCTCACCGGCCTCAAGACGCTTGGCCTGGGCGAGCTGGTTGACCAGATCGACCTCGCTATTCGGGCCGTGGACGATAAGGGCCGCTCCGGCGGGCCCGTAGGCACGGCGCCACTCGTCCCACTCATCCACGATGCCTCCCATCGCTTGGGTCCGAGTGTCATACATCCTGAGCGCGTGCTGTTCTTGGAGGATCGAGACGGCGTCGGTCCCTCGTCCTTCGTCGACGGCGATCTGATAGTCGCGCAACCACGGATGCATTTGAGTGAGGTCACTGGGGTCGCGGTGGCGGCGGATCTGCCGGAGCTCCGTTCGTGGGATCCGCTCGTCGCGCAGCATCTCGGAGAACATGCCGGGGAGACGGATCGCGTCGTGCTGCCCGTCGTGGCCGACCACCCGGACGGTGGCGCTGTGACGTTCGACTGCAGCCGCCAGCTCGGCCCAGTGTCCGGTGTCGAGCTTTGAGGCTTCATCTACAAAGATCACTGTTCGATCGTCCACCTCGATCGCGCCCGCCCGAGTGCGGACCTTGAGCTGCTCGACGGTCAGCGCCGGGGCGCGGCCGCCGAGTTGGTCGGCCATCCTGCGGGCGGTACTGCCGTCCATCGCGCACGCGATCACCGTCCACCCCGCCGCCCGGTACGCCTCGGCGGCCGCGTGCAGTGTCGGTCCCTTGCCCGTTCCTGCCCGGCCGGTGAGGCACGCCCATCCCGAGCCGCTAGTGAGCAGCTCGAACCCCGCCACCTGCTCCGGGTCCAAACGCATGCCGAGTGCCTTTTCCGCGGCAGCCAGTCCGGCCTCCCGCTCCGACTGACCGACGATCGCGCCGGGGTCCTCCCTCCCCGCCGCCCGAACGGCGACGTCGATCACGTGCCGTTCGAGCTCGCGGATCTCGCGCGAGGTCACGCGACCGCCAGCCAGCGTCAGCAGCTCGCCCCCGTTCCGGCACTCCATCCTGGCCAGCAACGCCGCGGCATCATCAGCCGACAGGCGACCGGCCGCGGCCTCGAACACGATCGCGCGCGCTCGCGCGAGGCTCACCGTTGGGCCTTGCTCGCGCAACTGCGCAAGCACCGCAAACCGGACCTCGCGCATCCGCGCCTCAACCTCTCCGATCTCACCTTCGCGACGGCGAATGCAGCTGCCGGCACCGGGCCCAAAGTCGTGCTCTTGACCAAGCGCGTCCCACACCTGACGCAACCGCACGGGGTCCAGATCGTGGTCCTTGGCCTGACGGGTCTCCTTCGCCAGCACGGCCAGCGCGCCGCCCTGCAGTCGCACCCCGAGCTCACGCTCGATCTCAGCACGCGCCTCCGCCACCTCCCGCGACCGGGGCGAGAACACCTCGCACAGTCCGTCGGGCACGCCCTCCACCTCGAAGTAGCGCCCCCGATCTCCCGTGCCCGACCGGACCGCCCAGCCCGACCGCACGAGTGTGTCGGCAACCTGGGCGCGAAACAGCGCACCGCCCTCCAGAGCGGCGTCGTGGCGAAACCACTCCCACGAATCCGCCGCCACCACCCGACCGTCCGCCCGGATAACGCCAACGACCAGGTTGTGCACATGCAGTTGCGGCGCCGGCGCACGATCGCCCCGAGCCCGCCTCGCGGTCACATGCAACGACGAGCCGATCGCCGCGCCCGCCGCCGGCTCCCTCACCCTTACACCATCCTCACCCCGCCGGTGAACGACCGCCTTGTTCTGAGCCATGTATTGAACCGTCCGCTCCGCCGCCTCAAGCAGCCCGTCCTCGATCCTCCGACGATCTTGCTCATCGGCCATCGCCCACAACACCGACACCGATTTGGGCACCGACAAGGTCATCTCCACGTGCGCGACCCCGGTCACCCGCTCCACGGCCGGCCGGCCCTCCTCATCGACGGGTACCTCGCCTCGCTCGTCTCCAGGAGCCTCGCGCTTGAGCGTGCCCGGGCGGCGCAGCTGATCCCCCGTCTCGACGTGCTGGCCTTGCAGCACTGCGATCAGATCATCGCGATCGATCGCCTGACCCCGCCGCACGCCGAACTGCGCGAGTGCCTCGTCGGAGCCGAGCCATAACGAGGAACAGCGCTCCTGGACGGGCTCGAGCCCGTCGGCAGCGAGCTGGTAGTCGGTGCGTGCGAACGCCTCCGGCGCCGCCTCCAGCTCCAGACGATAGTCGCCCGCCCTCGCGGCGTCGGCGCGGTTGCCGACCGAGGGCGTCCCGAAAACTGTGTAGGCGGCTCTTGTGTAAGTGTAACAGTTACTTCGGTTGCGGGGTGACAGTCAGTTTGCAGTGTCAGGGACGCGGTCGCCGAAGTGGATCTTGAACGCAAGCAGCGCCGTCGTCCAGTTCCGGGTTCGGGTCCATTGCGGGACGGCGTTCTGCAGGGCGAGGTAGACGAGCTTGCGGGCGGCGTCCTCGCTGGGGAAGCTGCCCTTGGTCTTGATCGCCTTGCGCAGCTGGCGATTGAGCGCCTCGATGGCGTTCGTGGTGTAGATCACGCGGCGGACCTCGTCGGGGAACGCGAGGAACGGGATCACGTGCTCCCAGGCGTTCAGCCACGCCTGCGTGATCACGGGGAACTTCTGCCCCCACTTCTCGTCGAACGCCTCGAGCTCGGCCTGGGCGTGGTCGGCGTCGATGGCGGTGTAGATCGGCTTCAGATCGCGGGCGACCTGCTCGCGCTCGCGGCGAGGCACGTAGCGCAGTGACGAGCGGATCAGGTGAACAACACATGTTTGGACGGTAGTGGCCGGGAAGATCGCCTCGATCGCCTCGGGGAACCCGGTCAGCCCGTCGACGCAGCAGATCAGGATGTCCTGGACGCCGCGCTGCTTGAGCTCGTTGAGGACCTGCATCCAGAACTTCGCGCCCTCGGTCTCCTGGAACCACATCCCGAGCACGTCGCGGTCGCCCTCCAGGGTGACGCCGAGCGCCAAGTAGAGCGCGCGGCGCTGCACGCTGCCGCCGTCGCGGATCTTCAGGACCATGCAGTCGAGGAACACGATCGGGTAGATGTCCTCCAGCGGCCGCTTGGCCCACTCGCGGGCATCGTCGATCACCGCGTCGGTCACCCTTGAGATCAGGTCACGGCCGACCTTCACGCCGTAGATCTCCTCGAGGTGCGCCTCGATGTCGCGCGTGGACAGCCCGCGGCTGTAAAGCGCGAGGATCTTGTCGTCGAACCCCTGGAAGCGACGCTGGCGCTTGCGAACGATCTTCGGCTCAAAGCTCCCGTCCCGATCGCGGGCAGCGTCGATCTGGACCTTGCCGTGCTCGGTGATCAACGTCTTCGGGGTCGTGCCATTCCTGGTGTTCCCCGCGCCGCCGGGCGGCTCCTGATGCGGCTCGTAGCCGACATGGTCGGTCAGCTCGACCTCCAGCGCCCGCTCGACCAGCCGCTTGGTCAGCTGCGCCAACAGCCCGCCCGGCCCGGCAATCTCCTCCTCGGTGCTCGCGCCGGCGAGCAGCTCGTCGATCACCTCATTACTGATCCGCTTGTCGGACGGCACCCCCAGAGCTTGCCGCAGCCGGCGGCGGCCAGCCGCGCTCTCGACGGCCTCGTCGACCAGCTCACTCGCCAGCGGCCGCCGATCCGGGGGGTCCGCGGCGGGCGCGCCGCGCCGCGGTTGCCCAGCGCCGATCTCCGCTCGCTCCCGCTCGCTGCGATCATCGCCGGGCAACCCCGGCGCGATCCCAAGCTCCAGGCCGTCAAGACCCGGATCGCGCTCCAACACGCTGCTGCTGTGAGTGCTCCTGCTTCTCGTCGTAGTAGGCATAGCGATCTCTTTCGCTCGGGCCTACACAGTTCCTCGGACAATCCCTGCCGACCTGGACCACTACCTTAGAGAGCGTTAGCACAACTCCCGCAGTTCAGCGAATACTGAACTCATTGCGAGTCAGCGTGGCAGATGCGCCGGACGGACAGTGACTCCAGTCCGTTTAGTCTGGTGCGACTGAGCGAAGCGAGGGAGCGGAGCCCTGGCGATTGGCGTGGCGGGCTCCTAGGTCAAGTGGTGGATCAGGGCAATGGGGGCGAGTGGGGTTCCGTCGAATCTCGTGATGATGCGGATTGGCTTGACGATGTGGTGGGGAGACGATCGAGGAATGAGGTGAGGATCGCGGTGCGTGCGGGATCGGCACACGGGGACCGAAGCGACCGATCGTCGGTGCGCGGCAGATCCTGCGCGTTGGCGCGACGTCGGCGCGATGTCCGTCTGGTGATCGGTTCACTATCCGGTGAACTATCATGAGGTACTGGAGGTGGATTGCGGTGTCGCCGAAGGTGGATGTGGAGCTGTCGGGAGAGCTGGAGCAGATCGCGGCCGCCGCGGCTGACCGGCTACGGGCGCTGACCGCCGGCGATCTCGAGCGCGACGCGGACCTGCAGCGACGGGTGGCTGAGGCAGCGAGCCGCGCGATCGCCGCTGGGCTGTCGTTGGCGGCGAGCCCGGAGGCCGAGCAGATCGGCCAACGGCGGGCGCGCGGGGAGCTGGGCCCGGAGGTTCTGCGACGTGTCGAACGGGCTGCACGGTGCAAGCGCGAAGCGGAGCACGAGTACGAGCTGGCGGTTGTCCGCGCGGGGCGGCTAGGCCTTGCGCAGCGCGACGTGGCGGCAGCAGCACAAGTGGCGCACGGGACGGTGCGCGCGATCATCGCCCGGACGCGCGCCGCCTCCCGCCAGGACGCCGTATCAACAACGAGCGCGACCGAGGCAGAGTCTGGCCAGGAGCTGGCAGACGCAACCGGGGTCGCCGATGCTTCGGCCGATCGAGTGTGACCCGCCCGGACTCCGCCGCGTCCGAGCAAAGCCGATGAGGATCGACGGTGGGGCTGTGAAAAGCGAGCCGCGAGCGCGGAGCCGATCGTCACCCGAGGGCGATCGGGCCTCGCTAAAGTACGGGCCGCTTCTGCGTGCGCTCGGATTGTGCCGACCAGCCCTGCCTCGTTCCGATTCTGGCGAGGCCTGCTCCTGACCGGCTGGCGGTGGGCTGACCGTCGTGCCGCTCGCTAGCCTGGCCGGCGATCAGGAAAGACGGGAGCTGGATCGTGGCGAGGTGCACGCCAGGCCGCCCGCAGGCGCTGGTCGGCGAGCTGCGCGCGTCGTTGAATATCGGGCAGCTGGGCGAGGTGGTGTCGGCGGCCGCGGAGCGTCACGAGGACGTCGAGCGCTCTGTGCGGCTAATCGGCCTCGCGCCGACGGCGGTATGGGCGCGTTGCGCGCAGATTGGCAGCAGTCTTCGCACGCGACCGTTTTGGCTTACGCGGAGAACTCGAGGTGGGGCACGGCGCCCGGCCGAGCGTCGACGAGCTGCGCGAGCGCGTTACCAGCACACCGTCGGCCGAGCTGGTCCACTTGCTTGAGCGGGCGAACGGCCACGCGGTAACACTTGGACGTGCTCGTCGCAGAGCCTATGCCGCCACCAACGGTGCCAACCACTCTTGATCTCGTGTGCGCCGACGTATGGTTGGCGGTGCCTATCGGATTCGGAAGTATCTCTTGAAGGATTCGCCCCAGATGGTGGTGGATCCGGCGGGTGGGTTGGCGGCGCCGGGGTCCTCGACATCGGCCAGTGTGCGGGCGTTGGAGGTAGGCGAGCCCCAGCCGATCTCGATGCCGGTACCGCTGGCGGCGAACGTTGCGACGATCTGCCCCTCGGCGAACGTGGTGCCGATACTGGTGGTGATGGGATTGATCTGTTCGGCGACGTACCAGTAGTCAGACAGCGCGCCGGGGGGTGCGCTGCTGAACCGGAAGAGCAACAGTGGTTCGCCGTCAAACCAGTCGGGGATGACTTGCACCAGCCGCGAAGCCAGAGGTGCGTAGATCGGCGCGCCGGTGCGCGCGCTGGCGTCAACGCCCATGTCGTCCCGCTCGATCGAGAATCCCGGGATCGGATTCCGTCCGACGGCGCGGCCCGCAGTGCGAAGCGGCTTCTTACCGGTCGCTTTGGTGACTGCGGCCAGCAGCGCCGCGGAGGTACGGTTGCCGACAGTCCCGCTAGCCGGACTGAGTCGGTGGGCCAGCTGAAAGCGTCTGACCGCCGCCTTCGTCAGCGACCCGAAGTATCCCGTCAACGGCACCCGATAGCCCACGTCACCCAGCCATGTCTGCAGGGTCAGGATATCTGCTCCCGACTGACCCTTGCGCAAGGTGCGCTGAAACACCGGTGCCGACGATGTGCGCGGCACCGACTTGTCGCCCACGGGCGCCCCGCCTGAACTCACGGGCGCCCCGCCTGAACTCGCCCACGCTGCCCCCCAGCAGGACAACGCGGCGACGACCGTCACCACACAGAGACCAAAAATGCGTCGTATCGACCCGGCAGCTATCACAGCCCACCCTCAACCCGGCCGATTGCGCCCAGGCTTGCACCACGCCAAGGGCCAAAAAGCTGCAGGACGACCATTCACAAACCTCCGCGGGCGCGGGATTGCAAAAACTGAACGCCTGTGCCTACGGAGTTAGCTGACGGGCTAGCGCTTACCTACAGAACGCGCCTCTCACGGATCACCGCGAGACTCGCCCCGAAGAACCTGGGTTCCCCGCTCCCCGGCACGGCAATCCGGGGATTCGGCGCATGGCAACATATCAAAGAAGTCAGACGCCGTGTGGCAAAGACCGGTCGGCTGCGCGATCTGCAGCGTGTGGCGTCAATCGGAGGCTTTCGCTCGGAAGGCTCGCTCTGCGTTGTGGTTTCGATATGTTCACGCGCGATTCAAGTACACCCAGCCGAGTCTATGGACGATGGACGACACGTGGTCCATAGAGCGGCGGACCCACAGGAGCGCCCACAGCGCTCCCGGGGCGAATCGCCGGATTTCCGGCGTAGCGCAGCTCTTTCAGCGCGAGCCCGACAGCTAACCCCGTAGGCGCCAGAAAGAGAAGGGGTTTCCTTGTCGAAATCGACCTTGCGACGTGCGGCGTGCTCTGCGGGCATCGTCACGTTTGTAGCCGCCGTCGTGTTTGCCGCTCCGGCCGCGGCCAGCGGCGGCACCGCCACCGGTGGCGCGGCCATATCGCCGCCCGCCGGCACGATCGCGCCCGGCCAGCTGGGCTCGCGGGTGCTGCGCCGCGGCATGCGAGGCAAGGATGTGGCCCTGCTTCAGGGCGACCTTACGCTCGCGGGCTTCGCCACCTCCGTCGACGGCTCGTTCGGCTCCCAGACCAGGGCCAGCGTCATCGCCTTCCAACGCGCGCACGGCCTGAAGGCCAACGGAGTCGTGAACGCCGCCACCGTGAAGGCACTGCTCGCCGCCGTGCAGGCCCTCACGATCGGCGGCCCGGTAAGGAAGGCGCATATAAACCCGGATGGGACCGCGACGGCGCCGGCCAGCGCACCGCCGGCCGTCAAGGCGGTCATCGCGGCGGCCAACCGGATCATCGACAAGCCCTACATCTATGCAGGCGGCCACGCCAGCTGGATTGCCCCTGGGTACGACTGCTCGGGTGCGGTCAGCTACGCGCTGCACGGGGGCGGTCTGCTGTCCGCCCCCCTGGCGGTGCAATTTGAAGGCTATGGACTGCCCGGCCCGGACCGCTGGATCACGGTGTACGCGGACTCACAGCACGTGTTTGCCGCGATTGCCGGACTCGCGTTCGACACCGCCGACTTCGGGGGGCCGAACATCCCCGCCGGGTCCGGGCCGCGTTGGCGATACAACCCGACCGGGAATTTGGCCGACGGCGGGGATTATGTGGCTCGGCACCCGCCGGGCCTGTGATAAGCAGCGAGGCTCGCTCCGAGACCGAAAAGGCGTCCGCGGATCACGACGATCCCGCGGGCAGATTGCGGGCCGTGCGACCCGAAAGGCGCGAGCCTAAGAATGCCTGGATCTGCCGGGCCTCCGGGATTCGCATCGCCAATACGATCCATGCGTACAGCGCGGACGCGACTGTGATTGCGACGCCGAGCGAGAGAATCTGACCGAGCAAAGAGCGGCCGACGACGCCGTCGACTAGATCCCAGAGACCCCAGGCGACGGCGGCCATGATCGCCGTCGCCACGAGGATCCGTACGCTGATCATCAGCGTACGGGCTCCCTCCAGGCGGCCGCCGAAACCTTTGCGTAGCCGGTAGAGCTGGAGCGCAGTCATGACGGCGTTGGCGGCGGCCGTTCCGATCACCAGGCCCGCGATTCCGAGCGGTTTGTACAGCGCCAGGCTCACGATCACGTCGACGGTCATGTTGATCGCTGCGAGCCGGGTCGCGATCCACGGACGCTTGAGGGCGAAGAACGTCCGGCTGAGCAGGATATTTACGCCGGCGAACGGCAGGCTGAAGGCGTACCAGAACAGCGCCGTGGAGACCAGGTGGGTCGAGTAGGCGGTGAACGCGCCGCGCTGGTACACGAGTCGCGTGATCGGGGTCGCAAGCACTAGCAGGATCGCAGCAGAAGGGATTATCAGCAGGTTGATTTGCCGCATCCCATTTCCAATCGCGCGGCGCATGCTCGACGGGTCCCTTCGGACCACAAAGCGGGTGAGCGCAGGGAACAGCACGGTCGCCACCGCGACGCTGAAGACCCCTTGGGGCAGCATGTAGATGCGAAAGGCGTTGTCGATCGCTCGCGGCGCCTGGTCGGAGACCAGCGCGCCGAAGATCGCGTTTAGGAAGCCGTCGAGGTTGATGATCCCGATGCTGATCGTGACCGGTAGAAACAGGATCAGCAGCTGCCGGATTCGCGGATCGCCCCAATTGACCTTGAACCTGACCCGGAAGCCGACTCTCTTGAGCGCGGACGCAACCATCAGCAGCTGTACGATGGTGGCCACGAGCCACCCGATGGCGTACGCGTAGAGCGCGTCCTGTCCGTGGAAACGCCCGTGCAGGACGACCAGCAGGAACAGGATCACCAAGTTCCAGACGGCGGGCGCCAGCGCGGCAACCGTGAACTGGTCGTAGGCCTGGAGGATTGCTACGAGCAGTCCCGTGAGGCTGAGGAGCAACACGACCGGAAATAGGACGCGCGAGAGGCCCACCGTGAGCGCAATCGTTGGCCCATGAAGGTCGCCGGTGAACAGGGGAACGATGTACTGGGCTGTGAACATCCACAGGACCGTCACCCCGCCGAGCGCGATGATGATGATCCAGAACACCGCCGAGGCGAGCCCGAACGCGTCACGCTTGCGCCCCTCGTGCAGCAACTCCGTGAACACAGGCACAAACGCAGCCGACAACGCCGCCTGAGAGAAGAGGTTGGCCATCAGGCTGGGTACCTGTGCGGCAATCGTGAACGCCGATGCCGCCGCCGTGGTCCCGAAAAAGCTCGCCGCCACGATCTCCCTGCCCAGCCCGGCCACCCGCGACAGCCCCGTCGAGATCGCAAAGATGACGGTGTTCACGGCGATGCGACTTCGCGGCCGTGGAGGCGGCGGCGTCCCGGGCGGGGTCGGGGCGGAGACGTCAGTCGGCGAGACTGTCACCAGACCGGCCTATGGTTTAACGCGCAGTACAGGCTGCGACCGGCGATCAGTCGGGTCCGCGTAGCCACCCACGGGCCTGCCTTTGACCCGTGCCCGCCCACGACGGCTGGCGGCTTGCGACTGCTCGAGAACCCACTGTAGGACGCTCTCGTGTGCCGTGCGCTCGAGGTCATCGTCGAGGGGCTCGAGCCGGAAGGCGGGATCACGCCGGCGCAGCGCCGACTCGATCAGATGATCGGCCAGCGCCGGATTCTTCGGGAGTAAGGAGCCGTGGAGATAGGTGCCGATCGCGTTGCGGTAGACACACCCCTCCCAGCCGTCCTCGGAATTGTTTCCCTCCCCCGCGAGAACGCGCCCGAGCGCTTGTGCACCGGGACGCAGATATGTGCGACCTCCGTGATTCTCGAAACCGATGAGGGTGCGATCCTCCCACTGCACGGCGAGGTTTCCCAAGGAGCGCACCGCGCGGGCATCGCTGATGCTCCGAAGCCGACTTCCAAGCTGAGCCGCTCGGTGGATGGTGTAGGAAGGGAAGAGCCCAAGGCCAGGCAGCTCGGTGCCGTCGTACGCGCGGTAGAACTCTCCCCACAACTGATAGCCGCCGCACACCATCAGCGCGGCGGCCCCGTCCTCGATGCTGGTCTTGACTGCCTCGCCCTTGCCATTGACCATGTCATCGGCGATCAGCCGCTGATGGGAGTCGGCTCCGCCGCCCATAAGAAACAGGTCGACGCGATCCGGGTCGACAGCGTCACCTCGCTCGAGATGTTGGACTTCGATCTCGATGCCGCGCCATTCGCACCGTTTTGTGAGGCAGATCAGGTTTCCCCGATCGCCGTAGTGGCACATGACACTTGGGTACAGGTATCCAACTGTCAGCTTCGGCATGGCTCAACTCCTCCAAAATGTCTGGAGGTGACCCGACTTGGCGAGTGTCTCTCGAAGCTCCCACATCGCGGTGTAGGTGGGAAGCACGCAGAGCGTCTCCCCGTCGGGAACCTTGGCCAAGCCGAGTTGGAAGGCCTTGTTGACATCGGGCTCGAGGAGCACCTCGGGCGCCGGTGTGGCTCGAGAGAGCTCGGCGTACTTTAGCCGCACGGCAAGATCCTGGGTGCGTCGGCCCGAACAGATCACGAACCGGACTTGCTGGCGGCAGCGCTCCAAATCGACGTCCCAGACCCAGGACACGTCACGTCCGTCCGGGCCGGCGTCGTTGAGTGCCAGGATCAGCCCGTTTGTGTGCTCATCAGCTAGCAGAAGTCGGAGCACCTCGTTGTACCCGCTTGGGTTCTTGACCAACGCGAGGCATACGTTCTTGCCACCCACGGTGAAGCGCTCGAGTCTCCCGAATGCGGACCGTGCCGAGCCGGCCGCTTCAGTTACCGAAGACGCTCCCACGCCCAGCACATTCGCGGCCGCCGTCGCCGCCAGCGCGTTGTACGCGTTGAACAGTCCGCCGAGAGGTAGCTCGAGCTCTACGGCGCCGGTCGGCGTGACGGCCTCGATATGGCTGCCGTCGATCCCGTTCAGCTCGATTCTCAAAGCAGACAATTTGGGGTTCGGGCGGGTCCAGCCGCAGGCGGGACAGCTGTAGTGTCCGAAGTGGGCGTAGAAGACGTCGGAGTACTGCAGGTCGGCGCCACAACGCAGGCAGCGACGCGAATCGGAGATGTGCTCGACCTCCGGCAACGAGTGGCGCGAGTCCTCGATTCCGTAGTAGAGGACGGGATTCGGCAGATCATCGCCCAGATAGGCGATCTGCGGGTCGTCGGCATTCAGCACGATCGTGCTAGTCGGCGGCAGGGCCGCCAGCGCCTCTTTCCAGAGATGAGCCGTCCAGTCGAGCTCGAAGTATCGGTCGAGCTGGTCCCTCAGGAGGTTCGTGAAGAGCACCAATCGGGGCTGCACTGCCTTGACCGCCGGTAGGAGGTGGCCCTCATCGATCTCGAAGATCCCGATAGCTTGCGGACCGACCCGAAGCGAGCCGAGTGCGTTGCACTCGGCGAGCAGGGTCGTGGCCACGCCGGACGTCATGTTCGAGCCTTCGCGATTGGTCAACGGCTCCAGGCCCGACCTGCGCACGGCATCGGCGAGAATCCGCGTCGTCGTGGTCTTGCCGTTGGTGCCGGTGACGAACACGCATCCGTTCGGGACCGATGCAGCCAAATCCCTCAATGCGGTCGGGTCGATACGGTTCGCGATCAGACCGGGGTAATTCGTGCCTCCGCCCCTTCCCAGCCGTCTCGAGAGCCACCTCGTCGCCTTAGCGGAGTCGACCGCGAGCGCTCGGCGGGGGCGAAGCTTCTGCTGCGTTTGGCTCATTGCGCTGCCTCGCGGAAGAACAGGGACAGTCGGTAGGCGGCAAGGTTACATCGATGACGTGGCCAGTGCTGGTCGTTGAACCTTCGCTTCATCGATCGGCTCCCTCAACCGGCCATACCCCCGGAGCCGCGGGCGGATCCTCGAGTTTCGGCAGGCTACCAGGCCGGTCGGCCACGCTGACTAAGACCTCGGCGATCTCATGAAGGGCTCGGCATCCACAGCGCTGAGCCCATTAGTGCCGCTGCGGCTCAGGGAGCTGAGTCTCGATCCACTTCTCGAACGCCGGCCCGCTCTCGAGGCTAACGATCAGCGCATAGCGGGTGCCAGGCCCGACGTGATAGCCGCCGTGATAGAGCAGCTCAGAGTCGACCACCGCCTGCTGGTAGCGCGGAAGCGCGATCCTCTTCTCAGTGTTCCTATCGAACTGACTGCGGCGGACCACGAGCGAGCTCGACTCATCATCGGTCAGCTCGAGCCACAGCCGCACTACCCATCCGTCCTTCTCGGGGAGGTTGACCGCATTGTTGTTGTCGAGATGCAGTCCCCACCGGCATTCGCGGATCGTATTCGGCTGCATTCTCAGCAGCTGGACGCGTCCGAACCGCGCGCCGATCGACTCGACATAGCTGACGATCGTCGGGCACTTCTTGGCGTTTTCGGTCCAGACGCCATCCAGATCGGGGCGGCCATATGCCTCGAATCCCCGAAGCTCGATCTCCCCGGTCGCCGACGTAATCGGCGCCAAAGTGGTCGATAGGTCGCTCGCGTAGGTGGTGAAGACGAGGTCCTCGTACTCCTCCGGTGGGATCTCGGGACCGTCGTATCTCTTCAGCAGCAGGTAGCCCCCACCGGCCACGAGCTTGGGCATCCGGTAGTGCGGCGTCGTGCGCTGAGTCAGCGATCGCCGTCGAATCCCAGTGACATGCAGAATTCGCTTCATTTGCTCGTTCTTCAAAGCTGCGGTTAAAGTGGAAGTGGGCACGGCGCTCCGATGGGTCTTGGTTATCCGTTGGACGTCGGCATTTTTGCATCAGCGGCGGCACAGCGCTTCATCGTCCCAGGCGTCCCGACCTTACCGTCTCGAGGTCGCGCGTCCGCAGCCGGTCGCTCCGTCGCGCCACAGGGGCTCGCGCCGACCGAGGAGGCTGCCGAACTCCCCACTTGTGCCTGTCAATCTGAGGATGGTCGGGTAGGCGAGAGGCGCCTGGCTCCGCGCGGCTGTGCCGACCCGTGCCGGTTTCCTCCCGCCCCCCATCGAACCGCGCGTGCGGTTCTCCCGCACACGGCTCACCGACGTTCTTCACCGCCGGCATTCGACTCCCTGGCGCCACGGCCGCTTCGGCCGCGGCGCGGCGATCGTTCCGTTGAGGCTGATCAGTCCGTAGCGGTCAGGCCGGGCGGCGAACGCGTTTCGGCCGTAGCGCTATGGGCTTGCCGCGATCCACAGCTGTAGGCGCCGTTCCGCGTGACGGATGATCGTGTCGAACTGGGCGGTCGAGTTGCCGTAGCGGAAATAACCCGCCCAGCCGCAGGAACCGGTTGAGGTCCCCGACGACTTGCTCGACCGGCCAGCGCAGCCGATCCCGCGCCGTGAGCCCGCGCACACGATCACGGGCATGCTGCATCGCCTGCCGCGAGGGCCAGCGAGCGAGGAACTCGACGTGCGTGGATCCGGCGGTGCGGCCGCGTCCCCAGCGGTGGTGAAAGCCGAGGAAGTCGACTGTGCGCCACGAGGCGCCATGCGAAAGGAGATGAAGGACGAACAACATCTCATCCGTGCCGGCCAGAATGCCGGCCCCGGGCTGATGCAGCGGCCTGGAGAAGCTGGGGTCCATCCGGGCGCGGAATCGCGCGCCGTAGGGTGAAGCGACCCGACAACGTGACGGCCGGGCGGCACTGCCAGACGCCCGCGTGCGTGCTAGCGAGACCGAAAGGCAGAGCGAAAGCGAACTGGTGGTAGAAGCCCCTCGATTTCTCAAACGGCCCGAAACCTGGTGGACATGGGCCGTCGACAGCAACGACGCCGCTCCATTTGACGGCGGCGCGCTCCATGCCCGGATGTTGGACCCGGACATGGTGGCCGGCGGGATGCTGCGAGGGCCCGCCGGATGTGCTGTAGGGGTAGAGCAAGCTGCCGACCCGGTCAAACGGATCATGGTGAACGTGGGAAGCGCCCCGTGCGCGCGGGGCCGCTGGCGGCGGCCCGGCAAGACCCGATGTCGGCTGACGCGCGCGGGGTGTGACGGAGTCCGCGTAGTAGTCCGAGCTGGGGAAAGCCCAGCACATGGCGAAGGCGGACAGCAGGACCGCAGCAAAAGACGCTGTTCGGGAGGTCGGGCGTGAATACGTCCGCACCAATGCCGGGCCACGTGGCCGAGCAACGGGTACTGGGATGGCAGACCAAGCTGCACCGATGGGCAGCCCAGGACGAGCAGCAGCGCTTCGGCGACCTGTTCAACCTGATCTGCGACCCCGCGACGCTGCTCGTCGCGTGGGAGCGAGTGAAACGCAACCGGGGGTCGCGGACCGCCGGTGTCGATGGCCAGACCCGCAAGCGGGTCGAGCAGATCGGCGTGGAGCAGGTGCTCGACGAGCTTCGTCAGGAGCTCAAGAGCGGCTGCTACCGGCCGCTGCCGTCCCGCGAGCGGCTGATCCCGAAGCGCTCGGGGAAGCTCAGAAGCCTGGGCGTCTCGACGGTGCGCGACAGGATCGTGCAGACGGCGACCAAGCTCGTGCTCGAGCCGATCTTCGAGGCGGACTTCTGCCCGACCTCGTATGGATTTCGGCCCGGGCGCCGAACTCAGGACGCGATCGAGCAGGTGCGGTTCTTCATCCACATCCCTCGGTCGCATGAGTGGCTGATAGAAGGAGACGTCGAAGACTGCTTCGGGCAGATCCATCACGGATTGTTGATGGAGCAGGTGCGCCGTCGGGTGACCGACAAGCGCGTCCTGGCACTGATCCGGCGGTTCCTAGCCGCGGGAGTCATGCGAGAGCATGGCACCCTGGCCGCAACACCATCGGGCACGCCACAAGGGTCGAGTATGACTGCTCCCACGCAATGGATAACTTCCGTTGGAGCCGCCGTTTGGGGTTGGGATCGAGTGGCGGATGGTGACGGTGTCGTCGTCACCGCCGATCAGGACTTCGCGGACGACGAGCCGCAGGATCCGTTGCTGTTCTTCGAGGGTGAGCTCGTCGAGGCTGTCGTTGAGGCGGGTGAGGAAGTTCTCGATCGTGTCGGCGAGTTTCAGATAGGTCTCGGCGTCGTGGAGCTCTGCGTGCAGCGCGTCGAGTTGGGCTTGCAGCGTGGTCTGGCGTTTGCGCAGTGTCGGCATCCGTCGGCGCAGCTCTTCGAGCGAGATCAGCTGTTCTTGGTATGCCTCGATCAGTCGTTCGATCGCGCCGGCGGCGCGAGTGAGGTCGCGCTCGAGCGCGTCGCGGCGGCGGGCGGCGGGATGCTCGGTCCGCAGCGCCTGAAGTCGCCGGTCGATCTCGGCTTGGACGAGCGCGGGGTCCTCGAGCAGCCGCCGGACTTCTGCCCAGACGAGTCCGTCGAGCTCGTCGGCACGGATCGGGCGGCTGTGGCAAACGCGGCCCCCGACATGGCGGTAGTTGTCAGAGCCGACGCAGCGGTAGTAATAGATCCGCTTCTTCGTGGTCCGGGTCGACGAGCGGTAGCAGCCATAGCCGCACTCGCGGCAGACGAGGATCCCCTGCAAGAGCGTCGGCTTCTTCGTGTTGCGCTTGGCGAAGTGTGCGTTCTGCGACAGCCGCGCTTGCGCGAGCTCGAATGTCTCCTCGGTCACGATCGCCGGCACAGAAATCAGCGTCCAGTTCTCTGCCGACTGGTCCTCCCTGGCTGGCCGGCGGCCATGGCGCTCGCCGCGCGCGCGAGTTGTGCGTGTCGGCTTGCCGTGCCGCTCAAGCGTCTTGGTCTTCCCGAACGCAGCCTGGCCGCGGTAGGCGGTGTTGCGCAGCATCCCCCATACCGTCGAGCGGTCCCACACCGCTTTGCCGGTCCGCGTCGGGACGCCACGCTCGGTCAGCCAACGGGCGAGCTCACCGATCGAGACGTCCTCGCTCACGTAGCGGTCAAACACCTCGCGCACGATCTCGGCCTGCGCGGGATCGATCTCCCAGAAACCCTCGCTGTGCTCGGTGTTCTTGACGTACCGGTAGCCGTATGGGGCGCACGAGAGCACCGCCTGGTGGCCGGTCCGCGCGCGGTGCAGCTTCCCGCGTCGGGTCCGCTCGCGGATCTGAGCGCGCTCGTACTCGGCGATCACGCCGCGAACCTGGCGCAACAGCTCGTCCTCCGCGGTCGTGCCCTGCTCGGGCTCCTTGGCGAACACGACCTCGACCCCCACGCGACCGAACTCCTCAAGCAACAACACTTGATAGGCATAGCGACGCGCGAGCCGATCGGGGGAGTAACACAGCAGCACCTCGAAGCAGCCCTCGGCTGCGCGGTCACGCAGCCGCTCAAGCGCCGGGCGTGTGAGTGTCGCGCCCGAGAACCCCTCGTCCTCGAACACGAGATCCTCCGTGATAAGCAGCCCGCGCTCAGCGGCGAGCTCACGCAGCCCGACGGTCTGGCTCTGGATCGTCTCGTCCTGGCGCTGGCGCTCCGAGGACACGCGCGCGTAGATCGCCGCCACCCTGCCCGGCCGCGCGCTCACGGCAATCGACTCGCTCATCCTCGCTCCCTCGTTCGTTGCCAATCACACGTCGCCGCTCGGGCACCAACGTCCCATATGCCTGCGCCAGCCTCGCGCCGGCAAGCCGGTCAGACACGAACTCGATCTCAACTCGCCTTGCCACCGTGCTCGTGAACCCGATCGAGATACAACCTGACGGCCTCCGCCAACGTCGCGCTCAACGACTGGCCTGTCGCCCGCGCCCGCTCGCGCAGACCGACGATCAACGACGGCGCCAACCTGACCGTGAACACGACAGTCCGCTCGGGCACCACCACAGGGTTCGGGCGCTCGACCGCCGTGTTCACGTACCGGCGCGCCTGCCGCTCGGACAGCGCGTGCTCGGCCTGCAACGCCCGCACTGCGTCCGAGACCGAAACATCGACCAACAACTCGACCGCCCGGTTCACCCGAACCGCGTACTCGTCGGCGAACGCCCGGCGGCTGGCCATCAGACACTTGAGTACCACGCCTCACGGCAGATTCCTCCTGCCCGACCGCGGAATCGAGCGCTCAAACTCGAAGTTCGCGATTGCGTGGGAGCAGTCCTCTCGCCTCTTTTGGCGAATATTGCCCTCTCGGTACTCGACCGCTACTTCGAGAACGCATGGGCAGCCCGCACGCACAACCAGCGTGCGCGCGACCGGGCCAACGGCCATCCCAGCTACCGGATGATCCGCTTTGCGGATCTAGTAGGGTCGGCGAGAGGCGCCTGGGCTGCGCGGCACGTGCTGGCCCGACTGGCCTGGTTTCCTCCCGCCGCCACCTCGAACCGTGCATGCGGTTCTCCCGCACACGGCTCTCCGACGTTCTTCACCGCCGGCATTCAGCGTCCCTTGCGCCATGGTCGGTTGGGTCGTGGCGCGACGATGGTTCCAGCGAGGTCGATCAGTCCCATCCGGTCCGGGGACTGGTGGATCGCCCACCAGCCATATCGGGCACTGCGCTTGTGACGCTTGGCGATGAGACTGGCCAGGCGCACGAACGCGTGGAACGTGATCTTGTCGAAGGCGACAGCGGAGTTTCCGTACCGGAAGTACCCCGCCCAGCCGCGCAGGAAGCGGTTGACGTCCTGCACGACCTCCTCGACTGGTAGCCGTAGCCTGCGGCGGTCCGTGAGTTCATGGATCCGCCCGCGGGCACGCTGCATCGCCTGATGTGAGGGCCAGCGGGCGAGGAAGCAGAGATGCTTCGAAGCGGGCGTGGTCCCGCGCACCCAGCGGTGGTGGAAGCCGAGAAAGTCCAGCCCCTCCCCGCCTTCGCGCAACTCCACGATCCGCGTCTTGGCGTCCTTGAGCGTGAGCCCGAGTTCGGCGAGGATCTCGCGCAACGCCACAAGCGCGCGTTCGGCCTCTCCCCGGGTCCGGCACATCACGACCATATCGTCCGCGAAACGCACCAGCTCTCCGGTCCCGCGCGCAGCCCACTGCCGGTCAAGCCGGTGGAGATAGACGTTACACAGGCACGGCGAGATCACACCCCCTTGCGGGGTTCCGGCCACGTCACGCTTGACCGCGCCGTCGTGCATCACTCCTGCGCGCAGCATCGCGCGCAGCAGCTTCAGGACGTCACGATCGACGATCCGTTCCTCGATCGCCGACATCAACTGCGAGTGCGGGATCGCCTCGAAACAGTTGGCGACGTCCGACTCAACAATCCATCGCTTGCCGCGCCAGGCCTCGTCAACGAGAACCTGGAGCGCATCGTGCTGCGAGCGCCGGGGCCGAAACCCGAACGAGCACTCAAGCATGTCAGCCTCGAAGATCGGCTCAATGACGAGCTTCGCTGCTGCCTGCACGATCCGGTCGCGGACAGCAGGAATCGAGAGCGGCCTCAACTCATCGCGCCCGGGCTTCGGTATGAACACCCGGCGCGCCGCGAGCGGCCGCCACCTCCCTTCCTTCAGATCCGCGGCCAGCTGATCGAGGAGCCTGGTAACACCGTACTCCTCGACATCGGCGATCGATTGCTTGTCGATGCCGGCCGCGCCGTGATTGGCGCGCACCAGCTCCCACGCCCGCTCCAAGACGTCCCTGCGGTGGACTTTGTCGTAGAGCGCGTGGAACCTACGTCCGGGATCGGCTTTGGCCGCCCGGTAGAGCGTTCGCTGTAGTTCTCGGACTGGATCCTGCTTGGTGGTCCTAGCCATTTCTGGCACTCACCGGCCCTTCCCTGTACGTGACGCATGAACGAAGCAGCGGCCCTTCCCTCCCCGCGGGTTTTGTTGTCCCGTCGGCTCAAGCAGTACTACGGCCGCCTCCGATTCCCACCCGGCTCCCGTCCACTTCCCGGCTCATCACCGGTTATAAGACGGGGACGCTCCGGCGCTCTCCGCAGACCACCGGACCGGGGAGGGTCTCCCAGGTTCCCGTTGCCACCATCCCAACGTTCCGAGCCCATTACGCCGGGGAGTCCATCGGGGCTGCGCTCCAGGCTCTCCACCCCTTCCGTGGCCTTCGCCGTGACACACTCGGCTCGGCTCTCCCTCTTCCGCCCGAAGACGGTTGCTCTAACGGCGCGGCAGGCTTCGCTTGACGCTACGGACCGCTGGGTTGCTCCCCCTAAAGGGCTTTCGACGCTGGGCTTCGACCCGGCCCGTTTCCAGACCAGGCCGCCAGCCTGCTACCGGGCCTCCTGGCAGCTACCCGGACGGGACTCACACCCGTAGGCGACAACGAGCTTATGTCGGATCAGGTCATCCCAACCAACCTCCTCCCACTACCTGGCGCACGTAGGGTCGGCGAGAGGCGCCTGGGCTGCGCGGCACGTGCTGGCCCGACTGGCCTGGTTTCCTCCCGCCGCCACCTCGAACCGTGCATGCGGTTCTCCCGCACACGGCTCTCCGACGTTCTTCACCGCCGGCATTCAGCGTCCCTTGCGCCATGGTCGGTTGGGTCGTGGCGCGACGATGGTTCCAGCGAGGTCGATCAGTCCCATCCGGTCCGGGGACTGGTGGATCGCCCACCAGCCATATCGGGCACTGCGCTTGTGACGCTTGGCGATGAGACTGGCCAGGCGCACGAACGCGTGGAACGTGATCTTGTCGAAGGCGACAGCGGAGTTTCCGTACCGGAAGTACCCCGCCCAGCCGCGCAGGAAGCGGTTGACGTCCTGCACGACCTCCTCGACTGGTAGCCGTAGCCTGCGGCGGTCCGTGAGTTCATGGATCCGCCCGCGGGCACGCTGCATCGCCTGATGTGAGGGCCAGCGGGCGAGGAAGCAGAGATGCTTCGAAGCGGGCGTGGTCCCGCGCACCCAGCGGTGGTGGAAGCCGAGAAAGTCCAGCCCCTCCCCGCCTTCGCGCAACTCCACGATCCGCGTCTTGGCGTCCTTGAGCGTGAGCCCGAGTTCGGCGAGGATCTCGCGCAACGCCACAAGCGCGCGTTCGGCCTCTCCCCGGGTCCGGCACATCACGACCATATCGTCCGCGAAACGCACCAGCTCTCCGGTCCCGCGCGCAGCCCACTGCCGGTCAAGCCGGTGGAGATAGACGTTACACAGGCACGGCGAGATCACACCCCCTTGCGGGGTTCCGGCCACGTCACGCTTGACCGCGCCGTCGTGCATCACTCCTGCGCGCAGCATCGCGCGCAGCAGCTTCAGGACGTCACGATCGACGATCCGTTCCTCGATCGCCGACATCAACTGCGAGTGCGGGATCGCCTCGAAACAGTTGGCGACGTCCGACTCAACAATCCATCGCTTGCCGCGCCAGGCCTCGTCAACGAGAACCTGGAGCGCATCGTGCTGCGAGCGCCGGGGCCGAAACCCGAACGAGCACTCAAGCATGTCAGCCTCGAAGATCGGCTCAATGACGAGCTTCGCTGCTGCCTGCACGATCCGGTCGCGGACAGCAGGAATCGAGAGCGGCCTCAACTCATCGCGCCCGGGCTTCGGTATGAACACCCGGCGCGCCGCGAGCGGCCGCCACCTCCCTTCCTTCAGATCCGCGGCCAGCTGATCGAGGAGCCTGGTAACACCGTACTCCTCGACATCGGCGATCGATTGCTTGTCGATGCCGGCCGCGCCGTGATTGGCGCGCACCAGCTCCCACGCCCGCTCCAAGACGTCCCTGCGGTGGACTTTGTCGTAGAGCGCGTGGAACCTACGTCCGGGATCGGCTTTGGCCGCCCGGTAGAGCGTTCGCTGTAGTTCTCGGACTGGATCCTGCTTGGTGGTCCTAGCCATTTCTGGCACTCACCGGCCCTTCCCTGTACGTGACGCATGAACGAAGCAGCGGCCCTTCCCTCCCCGCGGGTTTTGTTGTCCCGTCGGCTCAAGCAGTACTACGGCCGCCTCCGATTCCCACCCGGCTCCCGTCCACTTCCCGGCTCATCACCGGTTATAAGACGGGGACGCTCCGGCGCTCTCCGCAGACCACCGGACCGGGGAGGGTCTCCCAGGTTCCCGTTGCCACCATCCCAACGTTCCGAGCCCATTACGCCGGGGAGTCCATCGGGGCTGCGCTCCAGGCTCTCCACCCCTTCCGTGGCCTTCGCCGTGACACACTCGGCTCGGCTCTCCCTCTTCCGCCCGAAGACGGTTGCTCTAACGGCGCGGCAGGCTTCGCTTGACGCTACGGACCGCTGGGTTGCTCCCCCTAAAGGGCTTTCGACGCTGGGCTTCGACCCGGCCCGTTTCCAGACCAGGCCGCCAGCCTGCTACCGGGCCTCCTGGCAGCTACCCGGACGGGACTCACACCCGTAGGCGACAACGAGCTTATGTCGGATCAGGTCATCCCAACCAACCTCCTCCCACTACCTGGCGCACGTAGGGTCGGCGAGAGGCGCCTGGGCTGCGCGGCACGTGCTGGCCCGACTGGCCTGGTTTCCTCCCGCCGCCACCTCGAACCGTGCATGCGGTTCTCCCGCACACGGCTCTCCGACGTTCTTCACCGCCGGCATTCAGCGTCCCTTGCGCCATGGTCGGTTGGGTCGTGGCGCGACGATGGTTCCAGCGAGGTCGATCAGTCCCATCCGGTCCGGGGACTGATGGATCGCCCACCAGCCATATCGGGCACTGCGCTTGTGACGCTTGGCGATGAGACTGGCCAGGCGCACGAACGCGTGGAACGTGATCTTGTCGAAGGCGACAGCGGAGTTTCCGTACCGGAAGTACCCCGCCCAGCCGCGCAGGAAGCGGTTGACGTCCTGCACGACCTCCTCGACTGGTAGCCGTAGCCTGCGGCGGTCCGTGAGTTCATGGATCCGCCCGCGGGCACGCTGCATCGCCTGATGTGAGGGCCAGCGGGCGAGGAAGCAGAGATGCTTCGAAGCGGGCGTGGTCCCGCGCACCCAGCGGTGGTGGAAGCCGAGAAAGTCCAGCCCCTCCCCGCCTTCGCGCAACTCCACGATCCGCGTCTTGGCGTCCTTGAGCGTGAGCCCGAGTTCGGCGAGGATCTCGCGCAACGCCACAAGCGCGCGTTCGGCCTCTCCCCGGGTCCGGCACATCACGACCATATCGTCCGCGAAACGCACCAGCTCGCCGGTCCCGCGCGCAGCCCACTGCCGGTCAAGCCGGTGGAGATAGACGTTACACAGGCACGGCGAGATCACACCCCCTTGCGGGGTTCCGGCCACGTCACGCGTGACCGCGCCGTCGTGCATCACTCCTGCGCGCAGCATCGCGCGCAGCAGCTTCAGGACGTCACGATCGACGATCCGTTCCTCGATCGCCGACATCAACTGCGAGTGCGGGATCGCCTCGAAACAGTTGGCGACGTCCGACTCAACAATCCATCGCTTGCCGCGCCAGGCCTCGTCAACGAGAACCTGGAGCGCATCGTGCTGCGAGCGCCGGGGCCGAAACCCGAACGAGCACTCAAGCATGTCAGCCTCGAAGATCGGCTCAATGACGAGCTTCGCTGCTGCCTGCACGATCCGGTCGCGGACAGCAGG
>CAVWFJ010000002.1:0-138705 GCA_963754055.1 uncultured Solirubrobacterales bacterium | reverse complement strand
GTTCCGAACCACGTAGTCAGCGCGTCGCGCAGTCCGGGATCGGTTCCGTCTCCGACCCAGGCGACGTATCCGTCGGGCCGGATCAACACGGCGGTGGGAGCGGTGACCGCGCCGAGTACCGGAAGCTCCCACGGGCCGTCATATTCAGCGTCGATCAGCTGGACCCGGTCGGCCCATGGAGTGATGTCGAAGCCGCCGGGCTCACCGAGGTTGAGCAGCACCGGCTTGGCGTCGTGCAGCAGCTCGAAGACTCGGAGCGGGCCGTCGGCGGTCACGAGGTCCAGATCGGGCATGCGGCGTCCGAGCAGCGGATGTCCCTCGCCGAGGTCGTAGTGAATGTCCAGCCCGGAGATGATCCCGGCGAGCCGTTTGCGAGGCTCGTCCATGCTCGCCAGCTCCGACACCACATCGACCAGGGCCTTCATGCGCTCGTCCCGGCGCTGGAGCGCGGCCTGAGCCATCGTGTGCTGGAGCGCGCGGGCAGCGACCGGGTGGCGCTCGTCCTGATAGGTATCCAGGAGGCTCTCCGGGGAGGTCCCGTTGACCACCTGAGCCAGCTTCCATCCCAGATTCACCGCATCCTGCACACCGAGGCTGAGGCCCTGTCCACCCGCCGGGTAATGCACGTGCGCCGAGTCGCCGGCGAGCAGGACTCGTCCCGCGCGGTAGGCCGCGGCCTGACGTGTCATGTCGGTGAACCTGGAGATCCACGTGGGATTGTGGATCCCGAAGTCGGTGCCGTAGACGGTGATGAGCGCCTCGCTCAGATCGCGCAGGGTGGGCTCGCTGCTGGGCCCGAGCTGCTGCTCGGTCACCATGACCCGCACCGGCCCCTCATCCTTGTAGACCACCTCGCCGTCGCGGATCTCGTACTCCATCCTGCCGAGGGCGTGGATGCCGATGGCGTCGTGGCGGATGCCCAGCGGCGGTTCCTCGGTCATCTCGACCTCGGCGATCAGGTTGCTCCTCGTCGGATCCCACCCCGGGAACTCGATGCCGGCTGCTTTGCGGATGACGCTGCGTCCTCCGTCGCACCCGACGAGATACTGCGCCCGCAGCGACTGGCCGTCGGACAGCTCGACGTCGACGCCGGTGTCGTCCTGCGCGAAGCCCGTCACCTCACATCCGTAATAGATCCGCACCGGCAGCTCGGCGATCCAGGCGGCCATGATCCGCTCGATCTGGTTCTGCCAGATCCCGAGCGAATACGGATGACGCGTCGGGAAGTCGCTCATGTCCAACACGGTCGTGCCGAACATCGCGGCCTGAGCCACCTGACCCTCCGCGAGGAACCGATCAGCGACCCCACGCTGATCGAGCACCTCGATCGTGCGCGAGTGAAAACCGCCGGCCCGTGAGCCGACGAGCACGTGATCGGGACGCCGCTCGACGACCGCGACGTCGACCTTCGCCAACGCCAACTCAGCCGCCAGCATCATCCCCGTCGGACCGCCTCCGGCGATCACCACCGCATGCTCGGTCATAGCCGTACCTCCGCGCCGAGTGTCCGCGGCTGCACCGCGAGTCCCATCACCGGTTCGACGTCCCCGCGCGACCTGTACGTCGGCAACAACACATGCATTTAGCTACTCCCATTTCCGTAGGTTCTGGCCTGCGGCCGGCGATTATGCGGCACGACCGGGGCTTGTAACAAGCCCCCATGTGCGCTATAAATTGGGGGTGGTGAGGGGTGTGGGTGGCCTCCTTTCGGTTTTGGTGTTCGCACGGTAGGCTCGGAATTGTGTGAATTGTTCGAGTCGCGCAGTACTACATCCGTTGAGCCTGGAGGTCTCCCGCCGGTGGTTGTCGGCGAGCTCTGAGTGGGAGCTAACACTCGCGGGTATAGTCGCCTCCCGGTGACGAGAAACCACATCACGCGCAGCGGCGGAGTTGCACTCTTGGTGCTGACGACGCTGCTTTCACTCGCCGGCATGGCCGGTCAAGCACCCGCCTATTCGCCCGGCTGTGGCCAGCTCCCAATCGTCTACGGGATTCCGCCGTGGGGATTTCACACCGGCCCCCCGGTCGGCGAAACGGGCAGCTTCGCTCGCGGCCACGGCAACATCAATCTGGGCGCGAACACCGTCTCCGGGATCCTGTGCCAGGAAGACAGATTCCGAAATCAACCAACCCGTGCGATCACGATGACGGTCGAACACCACCTCGTCTACCACTCGCACGTCGCCGTGATGTGGGGCTTCCCCGGGAACATCATGAAGATCCGCGTCCGTGTGCGGGCCACCAACGATCCGAAATGTGCGCTGGGCACCCCCGGCCGCGCGACCCTGTTCGCGAGCTACAACGGCGTCCGCAGCGACAGCGTCCAGTTCTTCTTCCCGCACGCATGCAAGGATCACGACCACCTTTACCATGGAACCCAGGTCAACAACCAGGTCCCGCCGCTATAGGCCCACGCTTCGTTTATCGTGGCCCCAATGCCACCCTCCTCGCTCTCCAGTGTCGAGTTCCCCGCTGATAACCCCGCGCGCGCCCGGCGCTTCTGGGAGGAGCTCCTCGGCGTCGAGCTGGAGCCACGTCGGGAACCCGAGGGCGAGGGCTGGCAGACACGCTCCGGAGCGCCCGCGGTGGGTGTGCACGAGCGCGGACGCGGTCCTGGCGACTCCTTCTCGCTGCCCTACTTCACGGTCGCGAACATGGCCGTCGCGCTGGAGATGGTCGGCGCCCTCGGAGGGAGCGTTATTCACCCCGGCGAGCGATGGGCGATCTGCAAGGACTCGGAGGGGAGCCCCTTCGGGCTGACACAGGGGCCTCGAGAGTCGCTCGCGAGATAGAGCGCAGTTTCGGGGCCGCGCCTGTACGCGCGGGACGGAGCCGCGAGAGGAGCAACGATTGGCATCAGTATTGATCCCGATACCAGCGCTGGACTTCGACCCCACCGAGGTGGCCGTGAGCTGGAAGGTGCTCTGCGGGCTCGGCCACGAGGTCCGGTTCGCGACGCCCGATGCGCGCCCCGGATGCGGAGACGAGCTCATGGTGAGCGGCGAGGGTCTCGATCCCTGGGGCTTCATACCTGGCCTGTCTCGCCTGACCGGAGTCGGTCGGGCGCTGCGCGCCGACGCTCGCGGACGGGTCGCCTATGGCGAGTTGCTGCAAGCGCCCAACTTCCTGGAGCCGATCGCGTGGAGCGACATCGATCTCGACACGATCGACGGCCTCCTGCTCCCGGGTGGCCACCGCGCCCGCGGCATGCGCCGCTATCTGGAGAGCTCCGATCTCCAGGCGATCGTGACCGAGGCCTTTCACAGGAACATGCCGATCGCCGCGATCTGCCACGGTGTGTTGCTCGTCGCGCGCAGCATCGATCAAAGCACGGGACACTCGGTGCTTTTCGGACGCCAGACGACGGCCCTCACCTGGGCGTTGGAGGGTCGCGCCTGGAAGGTGGCCCGCCTGACGCGCTTCTGGGATCGGGGCTACTACCGCACCTACCTCGAGCAGCCCGGCGAGCCCGCCGGGTACATGTCCGTACAGCAGGAGGTCACGCGCGCGCTCGCACGGCCCGAGGACTTTCGCGACGTCGACCCCGGAGAACCGAACGCCCGGCTGAAGTCGAGCGGTCGCTCGCGCGACAGCACCGGCGACGAGCGCCCCGCGTTCGTCGTTCGCGACGGCAACTATCTCTCGGCTCGCTGGCCCGGGGACGCTCACACCTTCGCCAATCGATTTTCCGCGATGCTCGCGACTCCCGCTCGCTGAGGCTGACGGTCCGACCGTTCAGTGGACTCATCGAGGGAGCGCGGGGACCGCCACGATACAGAGCGGCGTCACCCGCCAGGGCCAACGCTCGGCTACGCTTTCACGCGATGTTGACGCCTGATCCCTTTGGCGAGGCGTCAGCCCCGTGGTGGAGGCGCATGTTGCGACGCGGCCGTTTCGAGCACGCACCGAACCGGCAACGTCGTCGACGAGAGTCCGAGCAGCGGCTCGTGCTTCCCACGACCAACGAGCGGAGCCCTGGGCGGGCTGCCTGAACCGGCTCGCCAGGGGTTCAAACAAGGGAGATTCTCATGCCCGGATACACGATCAAGAACCTCATGGACATCGAGGACGCGGCCAGCGGGCGCGCCCAGGGCGTCCAGGCGCGCTTCGCGCGCAGTCACATCGACTCCGAGCACATCGGCCTGACTCGCATCACCTATGAGCCCGACGTACGCTCGCCGATGGGCCACAGCCATCGTGAGCAGGAGGAGGTCTACCTGTTGCTCGCGGGCTCTGGTCAGATGAAGCTGGACGACGACATCGTCGAGCTGCGCCAGTGGGACGTTGTGCGCGTCGCGCCGGCGACGGTCCGCGCGATGCACAGCGGCCCGGAGGGGCTGGATCTGATCGCGATCGGTTCGGATCGGCCGGAGGGCGGAGACGGCGTCGTGGCGCCGGCGGACTGGTGGGAGGACTGATCCGGCCGGCGCCTACCCCAACAACGAATTCTTAAACAAGATGGTGCCGTTCCTGAACGGCATCGGGGGGTAGCCCCGGGCTCTGTCGGCGCGCGGCTTGCCGATGCCGCGCGGCAGGAGAGGGCGGGACGAGGCAGACCAGACTTCGTGCGCAGCGGCCGCGGCGCTACTTGCCGGTCGTGCGGTGCATCGCCGAGCGATGCAAAATGTCGCTCGGCGCCGTTGTCGCCGCCTGCCTATCTCGCCGCTGGACTGGCAAGTGCGAACCCGCCGATGACCGGTGGCGCGCACCGTCCGTCGGCGGGTTCGCACGTACCGTCAGCGCTTAGGCTGGAGGTAGTGGCTCGGCTTCCCAGCAGGGTTCAAAGACGCTGCCGTCCAACGCGATGTTCAAACGCGCGCCCTCGATGCCGGCCGCATTGTCTGCGGCGCAGAACACGCTGGTCGCGAGGCCGTACTCCAAATCTAGGACCGGCTCGCCCTTGGCGATGTAGGGCTCGAAGTCCGAGCATTCATCGAACACGTTGCATTCCTCGGTGATCGCGCCGTCGAAGTCCGCGTCCAGTGTGCCCGTCTGGTCGCCGTCGTTCTTCTGGAAGACCGCCATGCCGAGCGAGTGGACCTCGCTCGCCACCCACTCGTCGTAGGCATCCGATTGGGCGGCGGTCAGCGGGAAGCCTGTTTCGTTTTCCCAGCCGTCGATGTTGTCGGGGTCTACCGCGTCAAAGCCCTTTTCCTTGCACATCTGAAATCGCTTGGCCATGATCGGCTCGAGCGTCGAAAGCTGGCGGACGTCGAGCCACTGCTCTTCGGAGAAACCTTCCACGCTTTCGCCCAAGACCGACGCGGGAAAGGAGGAGGCGTCTGGTCTGAACGGCTCGTAGGTTCCGACGTCGACGTAACAGATGACGTGTATGCCTTTGCTGTGGAGCGCTTCAACCTCCGACGCCGCGTTTTCAAAGCCGTCGATGTCGTATGCCTGCGCGGCGCGCGAGTTATTGACTTCGCCCTGCAGCTGGTCATACCAAGTCAACGCCGTTGATGGATGCCACCATTCGGCCGACTTTTCTCCCCCCTGTTCTTCCGTCGAACCCACGGGTCCGGTGGAGCCTGTGTCTCCGGTCGGTCCGGTGGAGCCGGTCGCGCCGGTCCCTCCGGTCGGCCCGGTCGAGCCCGATTCGCCCGTCGGTCCGATGGGTTCCGGTTCTTGCACCGGGCCAGTCGAACCCGTGGGCTCCGTTTCGCCCGTAGCCCCCGATTCGCCGGTCGGCCCGGTCAGCCCCGTTTCGCCCGTCAGTCCCGACACGCCCGTCGGGCCCGTTTCGCCCGTGGGGGCGGTTGGCCCGGACGGGCCGGTGGGCCCGGTCATCCCGGTCGGTCCAAGTGGCCCGGTGACACCTTCAATCCCGTGGCGGTGCTGGCGACTATGGGGCGAGCGGAGTCCCGCGTAGCTGCGAGAGTACGCTGACGCGCCATTCGCCGAGCATGTCAGCACGAGGCAGACCGCCGATAGCAACAGAACAAGGCGACGCATGGTGGTACCTCCTATCGGTCGTCGCAAAACTGGGGGACACGAGCCGCCGGTGCGCGTCCGGCGCATCGCACGAAACGGCGCGGCGCGCTACCTGTGGACTCGCGTGGGGGTCAGAGCGTGAGGCTCAGCGTTTCGACCCAATATCAGCGATCTACCCGAGCAGCCATGCCTGAAACACACTTAGCCAGCGCGAGTCGAGCGCGCCACCAGATATTCACCCATCAAGCTCGGCGACGTCTCGATCTGATCGCCATCGGCGCCGACCGACAGGGGGGACGGAGACGGCGGCTCGGTGACGGCGGATTGGTGGGCCGACCGATCGTCGCGCGCTCGCGCCACATCGCCACGCCGGGTGGGCGATAATCGATGGGTGAGCTCGCGAGCTCGCGACATACGCGTTGAGCCGGCCGCGATCGTGGCGAGGATCCCTCGCGACCAGGCGGCACGGGAGATGGCGGCGGAGCTCGATGCGCACGTAGAGGCGCTCGAACGCCTGTCGGACGAGTCCCACGCCGACGTGCTCAACGGCATCGAGCGCAACCTCAGGCCCTGGTGGCGCTTCCTGTCCACGGGCGTGATGCCTCCGTCCAGCGATTTCGACCCGCTGCGAGCCTGGGTGCGTGCTCGAGCTGCCGAGGGCGTTCGCCTGGATTCTTCAACAAGATGGTGCCGTTCCTGAACGGCATCGGGGGGTAGCCCCGGGCTCTGTCGCCGCGCGGCTTGCCGATGCCGCGCGGCAGCAGAAGGCGGGACACGGCGCAACCCAGACTTCGAGCCGAGGGGCCGCGCGGCTCTACTTGCCGGTCGTGCGGTGCATCGCCGGGCGCGTGTGGCCTGGGCTTCCCCTGCCGGCGCCGCTGGCGCTGGCCGCGCCGCGAACCGATGGCGGCGTGCGGCGAATGAGCAGACGCAGCGCGTGGTCGTCGGCGCCTTCCTCGGTCCGCTCGCTCAGCGTATTCGGATGCACCGTGCGGAACACGGGACCGCGGCTGGGGTCTACGACGGCCACAACGGCCTTCGATCTGCTCGGCTTATCGAACAGGATGCCGTCTAATTCCGGGCCGTCTCCGGCTGACCTTGACGAGCTCGCCGGGATCTGTCGGCTCCACGGACACAGCCACCCTCGCCCAGCACTCAGGCCAGCGAGCCGGCCGGCAGGACGAAGCGCAGCGGAGTCTGGGAGTCGCTGCCGCCCGAGAGGCCGACGCGAGGGCCGTGAAGACCGCGTCGGGCGGTTGCGGGGGCGATCGTCTCGGCCTCTCCGGCATGAGCGGTCACCCATGCCATCACGGCGGTGAAGTCGGAGCCCGACGCGAGCAGCGCCGCGCGCTCGACCACGTCCCCACCGGAGGGGTGAGGGCGTGCTAGGCGCTTGACGAGGGCGCAGATCTCGGCGTCGCTGATCGTGTCGTCCGTACTCACGAGAACTCGGTGACCGAGTAGACGGGGTGGTTGACGCGCGACAGCGCGCTCTCGCCACCACCGTCGGTGTGGACGCAGAACGGCTCTTTGCGACCATGGTCGAGAATCGCGACCACGACGTCGCCGTCCTCAGACAGCGGCCGACCGACCTCTATAACACGGTCCTCGCCATCGAAGCGACAGCTCAGCTTGAAGATGCGTCGCGCCCGCGCCGGGCAACCCGCGGCGAGCAGCGAGCGCTCGCGCAGTTCGTTGTAGGTCTCCTCGGCGAGCGCTGAATCCGATTCGACGCCGGCGACGAAGAACGAGGTCATTTGCCCCGCGCTTTGGCCGGCCTCGCCGGATAGCGCCGACGCTCTGCGGCCGTCATCTTGCGGATCTTCAGCGAGCCATCCTTGACCTGGCGCCGGATCTCCACAAGCTTCTCACGCCGACGCTCGGCCGCGCGATCTGCCTGAGAGAGCATCACTCAAGGCTAGCGCGATTGAGATCCCATGCAGGGAGGAGGCCCGGCCCGCGGGTGTCGCGGCCGGCCAAGGCGCTACAGTGACGCCACGGGTCGAGCGCCAGTTCGACCAGAGCAGTGCCCCGCGTTTCCGCAGTCGTTGCCTCGCAGCTTCCTCCGCGTCTCGCAGTGCACAAAACCCGAGGGGAAGCGCAGATGGCCACAGGAACCGTGAAGTGGTTTAGCGATGACAAGGGCTTCGGATTCATCACGCCCGATGACGACGGCAAGGACGTGTTCGTCCACCACAACGCGATCCAGGGCAGCGGCTTCAAGTCGCTGGCCGAGGGAGCGAAGGTGAGCTACGACACAGAGCAGGGGCCCAAGGGCCCGGCGGCCGCAAACGTCCAGACACTCTGAGCCAGCGACCGATCCGCGTGCGTGTCGTCGACGCGCACCGAACCCCAAGAGGAGGGACGGACAGCGATGGGCTCAAACGGCAAGAAGAAGACCACGATGGCAAAGATCATGCGTGAAAACAGGCTGCGCGAGCGTCGCATGATCAAGCAGGCCAAGAAGGACGCGCGCAAGCTTGCGTCGCTGGATGGCTCAGGCCAGCCGGGCGACGCGCCGTCGGGCGAGGCGCTGGATCCGACGATCGGCGAACTCCCGGCCCCTAGGCCCGCCGAGCCGCTCAGCCGCCGAGCCGCCCGCGGGCGAGCCGGCCACAGACGAGCCGGTCACCGCCGAGCCGGTCCCGCCGAGCCGGTCGTCCAGCTGCTGGGCGACGCCTGAGCGCGTCTGGTCGCAGGTTGGTGCTCGACGGCGTGTCGTGTGAAATGTCGTGAGGTCTGCGCTGCGGCTGTGGCTCAACCCGCGACGGGCGCGTAGGATCGACCCGTGAGCACAGACCGCGAGCTGGACATCGTGCTGTTTGGCGCCACGAGCTTCGTCGGTCGCCTGTGCGCCGAATACCTGTCTCGCGCCGCGCCGGCGCAGGTGCGGATCGGGCTGGCTGGCCGCTCGCGCGAGCGCTTGGGCGATCTGCAGCGCTCGCTCGATCGACGCGCGGCGGGCTGGCCGCTGCTCGTCGCCGACACGAATGACGCGGATTCTGTTCGCGAGCTCGCGCGGTCGGCGCGCGTGCTGGCCACGACCGTCGGTCCCTACCGCCGCTACGGGCTTCCCGTCGTCGAGGCGTGCGCGACCGCCGGCACCCATTACCTGGACCTCACGGGCGAGGTGCTGTTCATGCGCGAGGTGATCGATCGCTTCGACGCCGTCGCGGCGGCGAGCGGCGCGCGCATCGTGCACAGCTGCGGCTATGACTCGATCCCGTCAGACCTCGGCGTGCTGGCGTTGCATCAGGCGCTCGCGGCGGACGGCAGCGGGGATCTCGAGGACACGACGCTCGTCGTGCGCGCGATGAAGGGTGGCGCGAGCGGCGGCACCGTGGCGTCGTTGAAGGGCTCGATCGACGATGCGCGCAGGGAGCCGGCGCTGGCGCGCGTGCTCGCCGATCCATACGCGCTGAGCCCAGACCGCGACGCCGAGCCGCGGCTCGGCGATGAGCGCGATCTGCGCGGCGCGCATCGCGACGAGCAGCTCGGCATGTGGATCGGCCCGTTCATCATGGGCTCGATCAACACTCGAGTCGTGCGACGCAGCAGCGCGCTGCAGGGTTGGGCCTACGGACCGCGCTTTCGCTACCGCGAGGTGATGGGCTTCGGGGCCGGCCGGCTCGCGATGGCGCAGGCCGGCGCGATCGCGGGCGGCGTCGGCGCGCTGGTGGCCGGGCTGTCGGTGGCGCCCACGCGGGCGCTGCTCGACCGAGTGCTGCCCTCTCCCGGCGAGGGCCCCGGTGAGCGCCAGCGTGAGCAGGGCTTCTTTCGCATCGAGATCCACGCGCGCACGTCAAGCGGCGCCCGCTACGTCTGCCGCGTGGCAGCGCAGGGCGACCCCGGATACAAGGCGACGTCGGTGATGTTCGGGGAGAGCGGCCTGTGCCTGGCGCTCGACGCCGATCGCCTGCCGCAACGCGCTGGGGTGCTGACACCGGCGACCGCGATGGGTGACGCGCTCACCACACGGCTGCGGTCCGCCGGGCAGACGTTCGACGTGCAGCGGCTTTGATTCGGCGTGCTCCGCTGGCGCTGTCGCCGCGGCGGTATGTTCAGCCGATGCGCCGCAGGCTGAACATGCTGACCCCGCGAGCGCTCGCGCTCACGCTGTAGCCTCGATCGTCGGACTGCTGTGCGCCGTCTCACCGGCGAGCGCGACCAAGGCGCGGGTCGGCGGGCGGTTGCGCCCGGCGGAAATCGCCCTGACGCCGAGTCTCAACGGCGCCGCGGGCGCGGCGGTCACGCTGCCGCCGGTCGGCCTGTCGATCGAGTACCCGGTGATGGCCGAGGACCTCGGCGGCGAAGCCTGTCCCCCCGCAGCGCTCACCGCCGAGCTGCTTCGCCTCGGGTCGCCGCCGCTTCAGCTCGCCGGCGCGAGCCAGGACATGGTGGCCCCGAGCGGAGGCGCGGCGAGCTCTCCGACGTCGTGGGAAACGGCGACGCTGTATTCGCTGCCCGCCACCTTCTGGAGCCAGCTGCACTGCCTGCTGAGCGCTGCCAAGGACCCGCTGACGGTCGGGCTGAACATGCGGACCGGCAACCTGGCGTGGGCGACGCAGATGGTCGCCGAAGCGCGCAGCGCCGCCACCGACGGCTTGAGCTTCTCGCTGGGCAACGAGCCCGACCTGTATGGCCTGCCGAACTACGCCTCGTTGGACAAGCCGCTGCCCGGGGCCGAACTCGCAGAGGCGAACCTGTACCTGCAGCTGGCCGCCTACCTGGCGCCCGCGGTCGCCGGCGCGCCGCTCGTGGGACCTGAACTCTCGCGCCCGGCGAGCTGGCGCTCACAGCTCGCGCGCGTCGTGAGCCAGTCGCACGAGCAGACGGTCGGGGTGCACCTGTATCCGCTCACGGCGTGTCGCACTCCGCGCGCGGTCACGATCGGCGGGCTGCTCTCAGCGCAGGCGGCAGATGCCCCATCGAGGCTCGCCTGGGTCGTCGCGGACGCCCGTGGCGCTGGCCTGCCGGCCATCATCTCCGAGGCCAACTCCGCCTCCTGTGGCGGATTGGCGGGTGTGTCAAACAGCCCGGCGGCTGCGGTGTGGGCCGTGCGGTTCGTCCTGTCCGCGCTGAAGACCGGCTTCGCGGAGGTGCGGTTTCACTTCAGCGGCAACCCGTATGACCCGTTCGTCGTTCGCGGCGGGACGGTGTCGACGCGACCGATCGAGAGCGCGCTCGTCGCGCTGAACCAGTGGCTGCCCGTCGGCTCCACGCTGCGCAGCGTGCCGCGCGTGCGAGAACTGGTCGCGACCGCCGTGCGCCAGCCCGACGGCGCGATCGTGCTGCTGCTCGACAACGAGCGCGCGCGGGCCAGGCAGGTCGTGATCCGCGTCTCGAAAGCGGTGCAGGTGGCGCTGTTGGGTGCCGATCGGGCGGGGCTGCAGACCGAGGCCGCGAGTCCCGCTCACGGGCGCATCCCGCTGTCGGTCGCTGCCAATAGCGTGCTGGTCGTCACGACAACGCCATGAGCGCTCGACGCAGCCGGTCCGTGCGGGCGCGGCTCGCCGGCGATAGCCTCTGAGCGCGATGGGCGACCTTTTCGACGTCAGCGGCAAGACGGCGCTCGTGACGGGCGGCTCGCGCGGGATCGGGCTGATGATCGCTCGTGGACTCGTCACCGCGGGCGCGCGCGTGATCGTCTCCTCGCGCAAGGTCGATGACGTGCGAGCCGCCGCCGGCGAGCTGGCCAAGCTCGGCGACTGTGAGGCGATCCCGGCTGACGTCTCGACGCCCGAGGGCGCCAGGGAGCTGGCGGATGCCACCCAGCAGCGCTTTGCGCAGCTGGACATCCTGGTCAACAACGCGGGCGCTGGATGGGGGGCGCCGCTGGAGGAGTTTCCGGCGAGCGGCTGGGACAAGGTCATGCATACAAACGTGGAGGGTGTCTTTCACCTCACCGTCGCGCTGCTTCCCGCGCTGCGCGCCGCCGCAGATGAGCAGGACCCGGCGCGCGTGATCAACATCGGCTCGATCGACGGGCTGCGCACGCCGCTGTTTGACAACTACAGCTACAGCGCGAGCAAGGCGGCGGTGCACATGCTCACGCGCCACCTCGCCAGGCGCCTGGCCGCCGAGCACATCACCGTCAACGCGATCGCGCCGGGACCGTTTCAGAGCAAGATGACCGCGTTCTTCCTGGACGATCCGGCCAGCCGCGAGGCGACTGCGCAGACGGTGCCGCTCGGGCGGATCGGAAGGCCCGACGACGTTGCGGGGTTGACCCTCTTTCTCGCCTCGCGCGCCGGCTCCTATCTCACAGGCACGGTGATCCCGCTCGACGGCGGCATCACCGGCTGCAACTGATCCGACGCAGCCGCGCGCACGGCAGCGTCCTCGCCTGAGCGCGATCGCGATCACTCCCCGCGCAGCAGCTCTTCGAGCGTCCTGCCGCTGAGCACAGAGGCGCTCTCCTCGGCCACGACGTCAGAGCCCGGGCGTGCGTCGTCGTCGCGTCGCTTGACCAGCAGCCACTGCGCCTTGGCACCAGGGCGCGTGCGCTGCAGGGCGAAGCCACCGCGCAGCTTGCGTCCATGCAGCACGAAGACCGCGTGGCCGCGCTCCAGCGCCTGCGGCCAGGCCACGCGGCCGCCCTGCTCGTAGTGGCCGCTGTCCCAGACGATCACGCCGCCGTGATCGGTCGGGCCCTCAAAGGCGTTGTGGTCGATCGCGTGATCCTCGACCTGGACGGCCAGGCGCTTGACCGCGGGATCCAGTGAGGGCCCCTTGGGCACCGCCCAGGAGCGCATCACGCCGTCGACCTCCAGGCGCAGGTCGAAGTGGCGGGTCGTGGCTGCGTGCTGCTGCACGACGAAGACGCCGGCGCTCACGCCGCGCACGGCGAACTGCTCATGACCCTCTACGCGCGCGTCTTCGACGGTCACGTCTGAGACCGGCACGCCCGTCAAGCCTTCGCGCAGCGAGGACAGAAACGCGTCGATCGCATCGGGCTGCCCCTCGGCGTGGATGGTCACGCCGCCGGCCTCAGCTCCTCGCACCCAACCGAGGACGCCGAGCTCGCGAGCCTTGCTCCGCACGGCGTCTGGCAGGGCGCTGTCGCGGGCGCTAGCGACGACGACGGCTCGGACCGCGTGCTCTGATTCAAGCGCCTCTGGCGGCGATGACACGAGGTCACGATCGCACAGGCGGGCAGGGCCGAAAAGGCGCGCCTCTCGTCCGTACTCCAAAACGGCAAACTCGGCCAAACGACTTTGGACGTTGGCGGAGCGACCAACAGCGAAACTAGGGCGGGTCATCTCGGGTTCTCAAGTCAAGGAAATAGCCCTCCTACACCCCAGAGAGGCATCGAGATGGCAGCTACCAGCCGCATCAAGTCGCTTTATGTAAGCGTTATACAAATCGTCCAGTCCGGTTGTCCGGGGGTCATGTGATGGAACCCAACAACGACTGGCCTCTGGACCCCGTTGCGGCCGCCGCGCTGGTGGTGCGCGCCGTCGAAGAGATAGATCGCAGCAGCGAAGAGCAGCGCGACCTGCTGCTGTCGGACCTGCTGTGCGCAGCTTGGGGAAGCATCTACGCGCAGAACCAGTAGGCGGCGCTGACGTACGATCAGCGTCGTCCGCGTCGACGGCGCGCGCGTCGCTGGCTGAAGGGATGCGGCGATAGGGTGTGCGCATGGACGAGCGCGCTCTCGGCGGCACCGGCGTTCACGTCACCCCGCTGTGCCTCGGCGCGATGATGTTCGGCGCCTGGGGCGAGCCCGATCACGACGCCGGGATCCGCATGATCCACAAGGCGCTCGACGCGGGCATCAACTTCATCGACACCGCCGACGTCTACTCGCGCGGCGAGTCCGAGCAGATCGTCGGCAAGGCGCTCGGCGGTGGCCGGCGCGAGAACGTCGTGCTCGCGACGAAGTTCCACGGGACGATGGGTGACGACCCCAACGAGGCCGGCAACTCGCGGCGCTGGATCATGCGCGAGGTTGAGGCGTCTCTCAAACGCCTGCAGACGGACTGGATCGACCTCTACCAGGTGCATCGCTGGGATCCTTGGACCAACCATGATGAGACGCTCGGCGCCCTCTCGGATCTCGTCGCGCAGGGCAAGGTGCGCTACATCGGCAGCTCCACCTACCCCGCCGCACAGATCGTGTGCGCCCAGTGGGTCGCGCGCGAGCGCGGCCTTCAGCGATTCATCTGCGAGCAGCCGCCCTACTCGATCCTCGCGCGCGGCATCGAGGCCGACGTGCTGCCCACCTGCCAGCACTTCGGCATGGGCACGATCGTGTGGAGCCCGCTGGCCGGCGGCTGGCTGTCGGGTCGCTGGCGCAAGGGGGCCGACGATCTCACCTCGCGGCGCTCGGCGCTGATCCCGCAGCGCTACGACCTCTCGATCCCGGCAAACCAGGCCAAGCTCGAGGCGGCCGACGCGCTCGCGGTGCTGGCCGAGGAGGCGGGCATGTCGCTGATCCACATGGCGCTGGCGTTCACGATCCGCCATCCGGGCGTGACGGCGGCGATCATCGGGCCGCGCACGATGGAGCAGCTCGAGTCCCAGCTCGGCGCCGTCGACGTCGACCTCGACGACGCGCTGCTGGACCGATCGATCAGATCGTCGCGCCGGGGACGACGATCAATCCCACCGACGCCGGCTGGACGAACCCGGCGCTTGACCCTTCGGCACGTCGCAGATAGGGCCGCTTGGGCGAGCTATCGCTCGCGCTCCGCTCATCTCGCGCAGGATGCGTCGCTCGGCCGCTCTGGCAACAGCTCGTCGACTGGCTGATCCAGCCCGACAGGTTCGCCGGGGGCGTATGTAGCATCGCCGCGATGACGGGGAGAGGTATCGCGATTGCGGGCGTGCTCGTGGGCGCTCTGGCGATCGGCGTCGTCGCGATCTCAAGCGGCGGCAGCGCCGCGACAGCGGCGCGCCCCTCGGACTGCCACCGCAACGTGCCGCCGCTGATCCACGACGGCTTCCCGGAGCCTCCGGCGCGCTACAGCAAGGACGGCCTGCTCGTCACGCAGCTGCGCGCCTCCGACAGTCCGGTGCGCATCAACCATCAGGTCGTCACGACGCTCAACTACGACGGGAGCTTCCCCGGCCCGACGCTCGTGATCTGCAAAGGCGACCGGCTGATCGTGCACTTCAAGAACGACCTGACCGAACCGACCAACCTTCACACGCATGGGTTTCACGTCTCGCCGAACGGCAACCATGACAACGTCTTCTTGAAAATCAACCCTGGCCAGAGCTTCACCTACGAATACAACATCCCCCAGGACATGCCAGCGGGCGACTACTGGTATCACCCGCACCTGCACATGCACGTCGAGCGTCAGATCTTCGCGGGGATGGCCGGGGCGATCGTCGAGGAGGGAGGCTTGGACACGCTCCCCGCGCTGCGCAAGATCCCCCAGCGCTGGATCGTGATCCAGAACACGTGGGTCAAGGAAGGCAAGACGGTGCCGGTGGAACAGCTGACCAACGAATCCGACGCCAGGCTGTACGTCAACGGCGTGGTCGATCCGACGGCGAAGATCCGTCCCGGCGAACTGCAGCGGTGGAGCTTCTTCAACGCCAACTCCGACCGCTTCGTCCTCGTTCGCCTGCCCCACGGACAGCACTTCGTCCTGCTCGCCGAAGACGGGCACACGCTGGAGCGGGCGCGCAGCGTGGCGAGCCTGCTGATCGCGCCGGGCTCGCGCCGCGAGGTGCTCGTGCGCGGAGGCCCGCACGGCACCTATGCCGTGAAGGCCGCGCCGTTCACGCAATTCCCGGGTGCCGAAAGCGTCGCGACGGGAGGGCCGGTGCCCAACGAAACGCTCCTGACGTTGCGCTCGACCGGCAAGCCGCACTCAATGGGCTTCACGCCCGGCGCGCTGCTCAGCCACCCGATCGACCTGCGACGCAAGCACGTCGACCGCAAGCGCACGATCGTTTTCAGCACGATGGAATCGGGTAACAACTTCTCGTTCCTGCTCAACGGGATGACCTTCGACCCGAACCGGATCGACGTCACGATGAAGCTCGGGTCGATCGAGCAGTGGACGCTCGTCAACACGAACGAAGAATGGCACACGTTCCACATTCACACCAACGACTTCCAGGTCGTCAGCGTCGCGGGCAAGCGCGTTCCCTACATCGACTATCAGGACAACGTCGCGCTGCCGCCCAAGTCACGGACGGTGATCCTGATGGACCCGATTGACTTCACCGGCAAGTTCGTATTTCACTGTCACATCACCTTCCACGAGGATCACGGCATGATGGCGACGGTTCAGGTCGTGCGCAATCCGACCCCCAAACAGCTGAACGCCTCGGTCGTGCTGGCTGGCGGCTTCACGATTGGTTCGGGCGCGTATGGCTCAAAGACCGCGCCAAGCACAGTCGTCGCTGCTGGTCTTCTGTCACGCGCTCGGGATCGCGCCGCCGCACGGGTTGCGTGGCGCGCTGTTCGCGCAGCGCCGTCAGGCGCTTTGAGCGACGCAGGAATCCGAGCGCTGCGTGCGCGGCTGACCGAGCTGGCGGATCTGGCGGCGCTGCAGATGCTCGCCGAGTGGGACCAGCTCGTGATGATGCCGGGCGAGGGCGCCGCTGCGCGGGGGCAACTGCTTGGAACGCTTGCTCGCCTCACGCACGAGCGCGCCACGGCGCCGCAGATCGAGACGCTGCTCGGCGAGATCGACAGCTGAGCTGCTGGATGGCGTGGACGCCGACATCGTGCGCATCGCGCGGCGCGACTTTCGGCGCGCGGCTCGCGTTCCGGCGGAGCTGGCCGCCGAACTCGCCCGCGCGAGCGTCGACGGCCAGGAGAGCTGGCGGCTGGCGCGCGCCGATGACGATTTCGCGGCCTTCGCGCCCGCGCTGGAGCGCAACGTGTCGCTCGCACGTGCCTACGGCGAATGCCTGGCCGACGATCGCGACGGCGCGTATGACGCGCTGCTGGCGGATTACGACTACGGCCTGCGTGCGGAGTGGCTTCGGGAGCTGTTCGCGCGGCTCGCGAGCGCGCTGCCGCCGCTCGTCGCCGAGGCGCGGCTGCGTTCGCCGCCGCGTACGCTGGTCGTGCCGGTGAGCGCGCAGCAGGCCGCTGTCGCGGGCACGCTTCGACGACTGGGTGTCGACGCCGACAGCTGGCGTGTCGACGTCTCCACGCATCCCTTCATGGCCTGGATTGGACCAGGCGACACGCGGGTGACGACGCGCTATGGCGAGGAAGAGGTGGAGTCGCTGCTCAGCTCACTGCACGAGTACGGCCATGCCCTCTACGAGCGCCAGATAGATCCGGCGCTACACGGCACGAACCTTGGACAGGGAACGTCGATGTCGATGCACGAGTCTCAGAGCAAGCTGTGGGAGAACCACGTCGCGCGAAACGCGGCATTTGCGCACGTGCTGGCGGCCGAGCTCGGCGGAGGCGGCTTTGACGTCGCGCCCGAGGATCTGCGAGCCGCGCTCGTGGGCGTCGAGCCGTCGCTGATCCGCGTCTCGGCGGATCCGCTGACCTACCCGCTTCACATCGTGCTGCGCTTCGAGCTCGAGCTCGCGTTGATCGAGGGGGATCTCGCCGTGTCCGATCTGCCCGCTGCGTGGCGGGATGGCATGAGCCGGCTGCTCGGCGTGGAGGTCCCGTCGGACACGCTCGGCTGCCTGCAGGACCTGCATTGGGGGGCTGGCAGCTTCGGCTACTTCCCCAGCTACGCGCTCGGCTGCCTGATCGCCGCGCAGCTGTGGGAGGCGATGGAGGCCGACATCGGAGCGCTCGACGAGGACCTGCGTCGCGGCGAGGTCGCCCCGATCCAGCGCTGGCTTGCCGAGCACGTGCATCGATACGGTCGACGCCTTGACACGCTGCCGCTGCTGGAGCACGCGACCGGACGCGGTCTCGACGTCGAGCCGTTCCTGCGTTACGTTGCGCCGCTTGCCGGCCACTGAAGGCGCCAACGCAGCCTGGTCACGGCCAGGCGCAGGCGGCTGCGCTCTCGAGAGCGCTAGTGCTAGTCGGGCTCGGCCAGCACGTCTCGACCGGGCGGTTTTTTGTCCGCGCCGCCTGTGCGCTGCCAGTACACCAGCCAGCACGCGAACGCCCCGGCGAGCGTCGCGACGAGCACCCAGCCGAGCGCGGTGGTGGCGAGGCCGACGTACTTCAGGCCGGACGCGAAGATCACGAACGTGATGACCGGCCTGATATAGCGGTCGGGGGCGCTCGAGGAGAGCATCGAGCCCGCCAGCACGGCCGGCACGCTGCCGATGATCAGCGAGAGCGTAACGCCGAATTCCACATGGCCGAAGGCGAGCGCGCCGAGCGCCGCGGCCGCGGTCAGCGGCACGGCCTGCGTGAGGTCGGTGCCGACGAGTTGCTTGGCGCCGATCGCCGGGTACAGGAACAGCAGCAGGATGATCATCAGCGAGCCCGATCCGACCGAGGTCAGGCCAACGATGACGCCGCCGATCATCCCGATCAGGACCGTCGGGATCGGTTTTGCCACGAGCTCGTGGATCGCTGCCGTCCGCCGCTCCTCGCCGCGCTGGTCCAGCAGGTAGCGCAGCACCATCGCCGCGGCGCCCACCAGCAGCGCCGCGCCGAGGATCGTCTCCACCTGTTCCTGCGCTGACTTCGTGTGGCCGATGACGTGCAGCAGGTAGGCGCCGAGGAAGGCCATGGGCACCGAGCCGAGGACCATCCAGCCGACCAGTGAGCGGTTGACGGTGCCTTTTCGCAGGTGCACACCGGCGCCGACCGGTCTCATGACGACGGCGGCGACAAGGTCGCTCGAGATGGCTGCCGACGGCTTGACGCCGAAGAGCAGGATCAGCATGGGCGTCATCAGCGCGCCGCCGCCGGCACCGGTCATGCCGACGAGAAAGCCGACTACGGCGCTGCCGAGGACTATGTACGGATCGATGTGCATGGCGTGGCCGACGCGTAGCCGCCGAGGCTCGACGGCTTGCAACTACGACCTATAACCCGTCCACGCCCGCGGAATATCGATCATAGGCGTGGTGGCAAATACTCGCCACTAGAATCGTGGCGCCTATGCTGCTCTGAGCGGGGCCCTCCGGCGCCGGATATTCCCTGCTGCGGCCCGGCGAGGTGTCGGTTCGCAACGCCCACGACGCGGCGATCCTGTCGCGGGATCGGAGAGGACATGGCTGAACAGCTCGATGGCACCGTCGCGCTCGTGACCGGCGCGAGCAGCGGGATCGGCGAGGCGAGCGCTCGCGAGCTCGCCTCGCGCGGCGCAGCCGTCGCGGTCCTGGCGCGGCGCAAGCAACGCCTGGATGCGCTCGTCGCAGACATCGAGCGCGGCGGCGGGCGTGCGCTCGCGATCGAGGCGGACGTGACCGATCGCGAGCAGGCGACGGGCGCGGTTGGCCGCGCGGCGCACGAGCTCGGACGGCTTGACACCGTGGTCAACAACGCGGGAGTCATGCTGCTCGGCCCGATCCTCGATGCGCCGATCGAGGAGTGGGACCGGATGGTCGCGCTGAACCTGAGCGGCCTGCTGTACGTCGCCCACGCGGCGCTTCCGCATCTCCTGCGCGCCGCCGAGGACGATCCTCGTCACGTGGCCGACCTGATCAACGTCAGCTCGGTCGCCGGGCGCGTGCCGCGGCTGGGCTCGGGCGTCTACAACCTGACCAAGCACGGCGTGGGTGCCTTCAGCGAGTCCGCGCGTCAGGAGTTCGCGGGCCGCCACGTGCGCGTATCGCTGATCGAGCCGGGGGCGGTGAACACCGAGCTGGCGACACATCTGCGCCCGGAGGTGCTCGAGCAGCTGTCAAAGCGCTTTGCCGGCATGGAGCGCATGGAAGCCGAGGACATCGCGGACGCGATCGCCTACATCGTCACCCGTCCCCGTCGCGTGGCGGTCAATGAGCTGCTCATCCGCCCGACAGAGCAGAGCGCGTGAGCGGGGAAGGCGCGGGAGGGAGATGTACCACGTCGAGCTTCGCCAGTTTCCACACAACGCGTCGCGTTACAACCTCACCGAGCCGCGAGCTGCGCGCGCTCGTGCAGCCGTGGAGCGAAGACAAGTGGGTGGAGTTCGGCGAACGCAAGTGGAACCCCAACCAGGCTCGGATGACGATCGTAGCAAGGCCCGGAGATACCCCTGGGAGAGCTGTCGATGGGTCGCGGCTGGCGCATCGCCCAGCGCGAGGGCGAGGACGTCACCGATCGAGTGCTCGCGGCCGCGAGGGCCGGCGTGCAGGCGCCCGCCGCTCAGCAGTCGCAGGGCGCGGCCGGCGCGCAGGCGCGCCCGGAGCAGCTGCAGCGCGAGCTGACCTCGCTGCTTGGCGAGCAGGCGCAGGCGCTGTTTGAGGCGTGGCGCCACGCGTCTGCGCTCTACGCCAACCGCTCCCCGAGCGAGTGCCTGGCGCTCGCCGAAGAGGCGTTGGCCTCCTCCAGTGAGGGATGAGCGCTGCAGGCGCTGTTGCGGGGCCGGGTTGGGGGTCTGCTAGCTTGACGAGTGCGATCGGCGCCGTCGATCGCGAGGCAGCTCGCTTGGGTCCTGCAGTTTGCGGTTCGGGTCAGCCATAGCCTCCGAACCGTACGCGGCCAGCAGAGCCGCCAAGGAGTCATGCATGTCAACGCAGTCCTTCGCCGATCTCGGCGTGTCAACCGCCGTCGTCGACGTTCTCAGCGCAGACGGCATCAAGAGTCCGTTCGCCGTTCAGCAGTTGGTGATCGGCGATGTCCTCGCGGGTCGCGACGTGCTCGCCAAGTCGCCCACCGGCTCGGGAAAGACGCTCGCCTTCGGCATTCCGATCGCCGATCGCCTCCAGGCCGACGCGCCGCGCCCGGCCGCGCTCGTGCTCGCGCCCACGCGCGAGCTCGCAACCCAGATCGTCGCGGACATTCGCCCGATCGCCCACGCGCGAGCCCTGCGGGTCACCGCGGTCTATGGCGGCGTCGGCCTGACCAGGCAGGCTGCCAACGCCGCCAGGTCGCACATCGTCGTCGCGACGCCCGGTCGCTTGGAGGACCTGCTCGCGCGCCGCGCGTTCACGCTCGCCGACATCCAGATCCTCGTGCTCGACGAGGCCGACCGCATGCTCGACATGGGCTTCCGTCCAGCTGTCGACAGGATCATCGCCGCGTGTCCTAAGGCGCGCCAGACGCTGTTCTTCTCGGCGACGCTCGACGGAGACGCGGGCAGGCTCGCGGCGAAGTACACGCGCGACGCGGTCGTGCACGAGCACGGACCGAGCGCGCGCCGAGCCGTCGCCGACGTCGAGCACAGGTTCGTCTCGGTAGCCGCCGAGGGGCGCGTCGACGTGCTCGTCAAGGAGCTCGACCGCGAGCGCGACCTGGCGCTCGTCTTCGTGCGTACCAAGCGCGGCGCCGACCGCCTTGTCAAACGCCTTGGCACGCACGGTGTGCGGGCGGTCGCGATGCACGGCAACAAGTCCCAGCGCCAGCGCGAGCAGGCGCTCGCGCGCTTTGAGTCCGGCGCGGTGGACACGATGGTCGCCACCGACGTGGCCGCCCGCGGCATCGACGTCGATGGGATCTCGCACGTGATCAACTTCGACGCGCCCGGCGACCGCGAGGCCTACGTGCATCGCGTCGGGCGGACCGGACGGGCGGGTCGCAGCGGTGTCGGCATCACGCTCGTCGCGCCGAGTGAGCGCCACGAGGTCGGCAGGCTCGCGCAGCAGCTCGGCATCGAGCACGGACTCGGCCGCGGGCCCAACGGCGGCCATCCGCACACGGCCCCCGCCGGCGCCCACCGCGGCTCGCGCGCCCGCGGCCGCTCGCGCAGGCGCGGGCCGGTTCGCGGCCAGTAGCGGGCGCCGTCAGCTCCACGGCCAGGCGCCAGGCGCAAGCGAGCGCCGAGCCTGCCGTGGAGAGCTACAGTAAGCGGCGCTCTGCATGTGAGATCTAGGGAGGGGTGCGGCGATGGCGAAGGTGCTGTGCGTGCTGTACGACGATCCGGTCGACGGATACCCGCCGGCGTACGCGCGCGATGAGATTCCGAAGATCGAGCGCTACCACGACGGCCAGACCGCGCCGACGCCGGAAGCGATCGACTTCACGCCGGGGGAGCTGCTGGGTTGCGTCTCGGGCGAGCTCGGGTTGCGCAAGTTCCTCGAGCAGCGCGGGCACGAGCTCGTCGTGACCTCGGACAAGGACGGACCGGACTCTGTCTTCGAGCGCGAGCTCCCGGGGGCGGACGTCGTCATCTCCCAGCCGTTCTGGCCCGCCTACCTGACCGCCGAGCGGATCGAGAAGGCGCCGAACCTGAAGCTCGCGCTGACGGCGGGCATCGGCTCTGATCACGTCGACCTGCAGGCGGCGATCGAGCACGGGATGACGGTCGCCGAGGTGACCTACTCCAACAGCATCAGCGTGTCTGAGCACGTCGTGATGATGATCCTCGGGCTCGTTCGCAACTACATTCCGTCCTATCAGTGGGTGATCGACGGTGGCTGGAACATTGCCGACTGCGTCGCTCGCTCATATGACCTGGAGGGGATGCAGGTCGGGACCGTGGCGGCGGGTCGCATCGGCTCGGCGGTGCTTCGCCGGCTGGAGCCCTTCGAGGTCGGACTGCACTACACCGACCGCCACCGGCTCCCCGCAGAGGTCGAGCAGGAGCTCGGGGTGACGTTTCATGAGACGGTGCAGTCGCTGGTGGAGGTGTGCGATGTCGTGACGATCAACGCGCCGCTGCATCCCGAGACGGAGAATCTGTTCGACGACGCGCTGCTGTCGAAGATGAAGCGCGGCGCGTATCTGATCAACACCGCGCGCGGCAAGATCTGCGACCGCGACGCGATCGCGCGCGCCTGCGAGAGCGGCCAGCTGGCCGGCTACGCCGGGGATGTCTGGTTTCCCCAGCCGGCCCCGAGGGACCACCCGTGGCGTTCGATGCCCCACCACGGCATGACCCCACACACCTCTGGCACGAGCCTCTCGGCGCAGGCGCGGTATGCGGCCGGTGCGCGCGAGATCCTCGAGTGCTGGTTTGATGCGCGCCCGATCCGCGAGGAGTACCTGATCGTCGACGGCGGTGGGCTCGCCGGAGCCGGCGCGCACTCCTACAGCGCCGGCGATGCGACCGCTGGCTCAGACGAGGCTGCGCGTTTCAAGAGCGGCTAGGCCGGCGCGGCCTCCCGCACTGGGCGCAGCTCCTCCGCGGGCGACATCGGCCGCCTGGCGAGCACACCATCGTCTCCCACGAAGTACGCCCCCATGCGAAGTAGCGGAGGGGAATACACGTGCAGCGTCACTGCGGGGTCCGAGCCGGCATGGCGTACGCGGTGAATGTCGGCGGGGGAGAAGTGAAAGGACTGGCCCGCGGCGTACACGCGATCGCGCGGAGGACCCTCGAGCACGAGGCGCTCCTCGTGGACGCGCCCGCTGACGACCGCGACCGCGCCGGCGGAGACGTCGTGGTCGTGAAAGCCGGTGTCGTGGTCGTCCATCCAGCAGATCAACCACGCGGTCAGGTGCTCGTCGCTGAGCAGCTCGGCGTAGTGGCGCTGATCGGCGTCGTGGGCGACGAGGTCGATCCACAGCTCGGGACGGTCGGCGAGCTCGGTGACGAATGTCTGCAGCTCATCGTCGTGGAGGTCGCGTCCGCGCGGACGTGGGACCGACGAGAGCGAGATCGCGCTCATGATGCGCTGACCCCCGTGCTCGGCGCGAGCGCTCGTGGCGTCGCCTCGGTGATCGCGTCCCACTCCAGGCGGTCTGGCATCTCGAGCTCGGCGGGCTCGACGATCGGGCGGTCCGAGCCGTACAGCAGCTGGCTCGGCTGCACCGCCGTGAGTAGCGCGCTCACCGCCGCGGGACCGTAGGAGGACGTCTCATAGAAGAGCAGCGGATCGGCGAGGCAGGGCGCCGGTCCGCCGCGCGCGAATAGGCGCTCGGCGTGCAATGGCGCCAGCCCTGCGAGCATCGAGAAGATCACGCGCAGGTCGGGATGCTCGGCGCGGCCCGCGCTGGCGAAGGTCAGCCAGGCCGCGTGCACCTGGGCGACGTAGCGCGTGAGCGCCGGCCACCAGAGGGGATCGCGCAGCGAGGTCTCACCCCACGTTGGCGCGGCGGCGCTGCCGCCGGCGTGGACGAACAGCGGCGCGCCGAGTGACTGAAGGCGCGCGAGCACCGGTCGGATGCGCGCGAGCGCGTCGACTCCGGCAAGCGCGCCGGCGGGAAGCGACAGTCCGACGCAACCGCGCTGCAGCAGCTCGTCGACGTCGGCCGGGTCCGGGCGGTCGAGCGCGATCGCGCCCCAGACGCCGAATGGCTCGCCGAGCGCGAGCGCGCCGGCGTGGTAGGCGTCGATCAGCGGGGCGGCGTGCTCGCGCGCGAGCGACTCGATCCCGAGCGGGCTCGACAGGCACACGAGGGCCTGGTCGAGATCGTCCAGGCGCAGCAGCGCCGCGCGCCGAGCCACCGTTTCGGCGCTCGTGCCGATCACGTATGGCCGCTCGCCGGCGAGGAACAGCACGTTCAGTCCGTTGTCCTCGCGCACGAAGGGGAACTCGTCGCGATCGGCGAGCGCCTCGACGAGCGGCTCGGTCCACAGGTGCTGATGAACGTCGATCTTGGTCATTGGCCGTGTGTCTTTGGTGGCTGCGCCCTGTGAGGTTAGCGGTTATAGAAGATATTGTCGATCAGTTTTATGGAGTTTAGCATATGCACCCAAACCTGTGCAGGGTGCGGGTCGGCTGGTCGAGGGAGTCGCGGGCTCGGCGGCAGGAGATGAGACCGGTCAGGGCGCCAGGCGCCGTGCGATCGGCGCCGAGGTCCCCAGGAGGGGCGAATGGTCCGATCGCACGGCTGTGGCGGGCGTCTATTTCTTGCCCTTGGCCTTTTTCTTCCCGTGGCCCGCGCCCTTGCCGTGCTTCTTGGCCTTGTGCGCGCGGAAGGTCTTGGGATTGAGCCGCGTGTTGCCCGACCAGTAGTCCGGCGGGCATTTCTCTGGGCGTCCCAGGTCATACGGACCGGCGATCGCCTGTGTGACCACGCCTTTTTCGAGATAGGCGTAGGTGACCGTCAAGAGCGGATCGACGCGCGGCTCGGCGCACAGTTTCGTGCCGATCGCGAACTCGCCTGTGATGTGCTCGTAGCCTTCTTTGGCGAGGCCGACGCAGTTGAGCGCATAGCCGGGCACTTCTCCAGAGCAGGAGAAGGTGTCTTTCGTCGGTCCCCCACCGGAGTTGGCGACGACCGGCTGGTTGGAGAGCCCCGTCAGCGGAATCTGCGTCTGGACCTGGTAGCCGGTGATCGCGCCGTCGCAGTAGAACGAGTACTGCACCTGCTGTTCTTCGCTGCCCGCTTCCGGAGGCCCTGCGCCGATCTGGCCGAAGCACGAGTAGTTGTTGGGGTTGGATTCTTCAGCGTGGCTCGCGGCCGGGGTCGCGAGCAGCAGGGCAAGCGAGCCCACGATCGCGGCGAGCCACCACGCGGCGTCACGGTGGGCTTTTCGGGTTGCGTACAACAGGGATCTCCGTTCGTTTGATGATGTTGTGTCGGTCATTGGTGCAGCAGCTTTTCGAGGCTCTGCCTGGGTGAAGTCGGGTTGAACGCCGTCGTCGAGCGCTTGCCTGCCGCGGCGAACGGCGAGATGAGCAGCACGCCGGCCGGCGGCTGTGAGCTGAGCGTCGCGCTCGTTGCGCCTGCGGGCAGGCCGGTGGCGGTGGCCGACGCGATCGAGCTGAACGTCACGACGATCAGGCCGTGCGCGCGGTAGGCCGCTGTCGGTGTCAGCGTCGCGACGACCTGCTTGACGAATTCGTCAGCCGCCGTCAGCGCGCCTGGTGTTCCGGGTGCGCAGGTCGCGCCCGCCGCGCCTTCGGGGCAGGGCGGCTGCACGATCGTGTCGAGCGTCTGCGGCGGCGTGCCGGCCAGCAGCGCCGCCTCGTTGGCGAAGGCGCCGGCGTCCAGGGTCGACCAGCTGCTCAGCAGCGTGCCCGAAGGGATCGCCTGCCCAGTCAGGTACGGCGCGGCCGAGGCCTGCGCCTGCCTGCGAAGCCTTCGCCGGAGAGCTCGATGAGCCACACGCTCGTGATCGGGGGCAGAGCCGCAGCCTGGCCGCCGCCGCTCTTGGGTGGGGAAGGGGCCGGCTTGGCGGTGCTCGGGGTCGTGGAGGTCGCCGAGGAGGTCGTCTGGGAGGGAGTCGCGCTCTTGGACGACGAGGCTGGCGAGGCCGCGTGAGCGGGCGCCGGCGTCGTCGAGGTCGCGGACGCTTGTGCGGGCGCCGGAGTGGGGGACGGCGCGCTCGCCTGGCGGCTCGCCTCCAACGCGCTCAGCGTGCGCAGCAGTAGCGGTAGCTCAGATGTGCCGGCGAGCGAGCTGCTCGGCGTAGGACCGATTGCGGCACCGACGACGACACCGATCGCCAACATCGCCGCGGCAAGCGCCGCGCTGACGCGAAGCGAGGGGGTTCGCGGGACGCCCGACGTAAGCCGCGCGTGTACCGGTGCGGTCTGCGGTCTGACCGACGCCGGCGGGTCGCCCGGAGCTGCCGTCTCCGCATCGGCGGGGGCGCCGGTCGTGGGGTCGGGGGTGTCTGGCGTATCGGTCATCGCGATGGATGCTGGGAGGCGGATGACCTTCGGCATCATCCACCACTATTCCCATAAAATACCTAATGTTGATCAGTTCTATGGGAATATGCTATGTTCCCCGCTTCTGGTTGTCAACCGATCGTCAAATTCCAAGAACGGAGCACCACCTTCCATGAGTCGAATTCGCCGTATCTCGCTTGCCCTCGCGGTGGCCGGCGTGCTCGGGGTTGCGGCGCCTGCGGCCGCTTCCGCGGTGAGCGTGATCACGATCAGCGGGGCCACCGCGTCGTACCCGCTCGTCGCTCTGCTCGCGCAGAAGTACGTGAAGCTCTACCCGCACAAATTCAAGTTCAAGATCGCCCAGGGCGGGTCGCAGGTCGGGATCAACGATGTCGCGGCGGGTCGCGTGTCGATCGCCGACGTGTCACGTGAAGCGGAGATCGGAATCGATCCCCCCCACTTGGACTTCTACCCGATCGCCAAGTACGGGATCTGCGTGATCACCAACAAAGCGAACACCCTCTCAAACCTCACGCAGGCGCAGGTGACGTCGATCTTCACGGGCAAGACGCGCAACTGGGGCCAGGTGCCCGGTGCGACCGCGAGCGGCACGATCGACCTGATCAGCCGCACTTCGGTCGCCGGCGTGCTGACGAGCTTCCAATCGCTGATGCTGGAAGGCAAGAAAGTCTCCAGCGTCGCCACCGAAGAGTCATCCGAGGGTCTGCTCAAGCAACAGGTCGAGAACGACCCCAACGCGGTCGGCTTCGTCTCGAACTACCAGGTGGATCTCGGGGGTGTCAACTCCGTCGGCTTCAAGGGCGTCGCGTGCAACCGGGCGAGCGTGGCTTCCGGGCAGTACGAAGGCGTCGCGCGCTTCAACGAGGTGACGAAAGGCCCGGCGACCGGAGCGGTGGGAGGATTCATCCACTGGATCGAAGTGTCGGCGCCTGCGCGCAAGATCATCTCGACCCAATGGGTCCCGATCAAATAGGCCCGGGTGCTTGAACGACTCCGAAGGCCGTGGTCGGACCACCGCGCCGAGCTCTCGCTCGGCGCGGTTTCGCTGTTGGTCGGCGTGGTCGTCATTGCGATGGTCGTGTTCGTGGCGATCCGGGCATGGCCGACCTTCGCGCACAACGGCCTGAGCTGGCTTGGCCCCGGAGGCCATCTCGAAACGCAGATCGCCAACATGCAGGCGACGAGCGTCAATCCGCCGGCTTCGGCGTTCAAGCTGAACGCCTGGCCGCTGGTGTACGGCACGCTGCTGACGACAACGGTCGCCGTCGTGCTCGCCGTGCCGATCGCGGTGCTTTCCTCGATCTTCATCGTCGAGCTCGCGCCGGCAAGGGTGCGCAGCATCGCGATCCCCGTGATCCGGCTGCTCGCGTCGGTACCGTCCGTCATCTACGGCCTGATCGGGTTTCTGGTGCTCGTCCCGTTCGTCGGCAACGACGTGATCACGGTGCACGAGAAGGCGTCGGTGCAGAACGTCGTCGAGCTGACGGGCGCCGGGCTGGCGGTCACCGTCGTGATCCTTACCGTGATGATCACGCCGATCATGGTCGCGCTCATCTGCGAGGCGCTCGCGTCGGTGCCGATCTCCTGGCGTGAGGGGGCCGTCGCGCTCGGGCTCAATCCTCTACGGGCCGTCCGCGCCGTCACGCTGCGGGCGATCCGCCCGGCTATCGTCGCGGCCACCGTGTTGGCGACCGCCCGCGCGGTGGGCGAGGCGATCATGATCCAGATGGTGTCCGGCGGGCGCTCATTCGCGCCCAAGCCGGTTGACGGCGTGATCTTCCTGTTCGAGCCGCTGCGCACGCTCGCGTCTGCGATCGTCGACTATCACGAAGGCGTCAGCGCCCCCGCGCTTCGCTCCACGCTCTATGCGTTTGCGCTGCTGCTGCTCTTTGCCGCGCTCGCGCTCTCGGTGTTCGGCTATCTCGTGAAGCTCCCGCTGCGCAAGTACCAGACCAACGGATGAGCACGTTCGCCCCTGATCTTGGAGGGACGGGAAGGGCCGCGCCCGGGTCCGGCCAGTCGCAGGGCGGGCACGGTCGGCGCTCCTCGCCGTGGACCTGGCGATGGGGGGACCGGCTGGTGCTCGCGTGTGCGTGGGGCGCCGGTATCGGCCTGTGCGTGATCGCCTCGGCGATCGTCATCTACATGGGCTATCGCGGCATCGAGTACCTGCGACCTGACCTGCTGTTCAGCCACCCCAACGTGAGCACCAGCCAGAGCGGCTCGGGCGGCTTCCTGGACCCTCTGCTCGGCACGCTGCTGTTGACGATCATCGGCATCGCGCTGGCGCTCCCGCTGGCGGTCGGAAGCGCGCTGTGGATCGTCGAGTACGGGAGGCCGAGCTGGCTGGCGCGCACGGTTGAGTCAAGCATCGAGGTCGTTGCTGGAACTCCGGACATCGTGATAGCCCTGTTCGGCCTCTCGATCTTTCAGTTGAGCCTGTTTGCGCCGCTGTCCTTCACCTCCCAGGGCGGAGGCGTGTATGGGAGGTCGTTCATCGTCGCCGGCGCGATGTTGTCGCTGATCGCCGTTCCGCCGCTGTTCGCTGCCACGAGGGACGGCCTGCAGGCCGTCCCGACGCACATGCGCGAGGCTGCGTTTGCGCTCGGCAAGACGCGTATCGCGACGATCCGGCGTGTGCTGCTGCCCAGCGTGCGCTCGAACATCGCGACCGGCGTCACGCTCGGCGTCAGCCGGATCATCGGCGACACCGCGATCGTGCTGCTGCTGCTCGGCGAAACGCTGCGCATCGACACGCAGGGCTCGATCCCGGGATTGAACCTGCTGCGCGCGACCGGCTCGACGCTGACCACCTACGTCTACAGCAACTCGCCGGCCGGAGAAGGCGCGGCCCCGCAGAAGGCCTATGCGGCGGCCTTCGTGCTGCTCGCGTTCGTGCTCGGCCTGAACCTGATCGTCACTCGGATCGGTCGCGCCCACGCCGGTGCCACCGGCCTCAGCGGAGCCGGGGGAGGGATCGTGTGAGTGCGCGAGAGCCGGCACGCAAGATCTTGCCCACGACCGGGGCCAAAGGCGGTATTCTCATTACTTTGATTGAGAATGTCGATCTGATTGAGAAGGTGCTCGATGGGTCCTGAGGAGATGCTGGTCGATCCGCGGCAGTTCGAGGCCGAGCCTCGCGAGCTGGCCGCGGCGCGCGCGAGCGCCGAGCTGCCGCGAGACGAGCCGGCCGTCCCGCCTGTGCGGACGATCGTGCTCGACCGCCCGCCGGTGGCGGCGCGCCCTGTGCAGGAGCGCGAGACGGTCAGGGCGACCGCATCCAGCGGACCGGAGCGGCTGCGGCTGGACGAGCTGAGCGTCAATTACGGCTCCAAGGCGGCCGTGAAGGCTGTGTCGCTGTCGATCCACCAGGGCGAGGTGCTCGGGCTGATCGGGCCGTCGGGCTGTGGCAAGACGACGCTGCTGCGCACGCTCAACCGGCTCACCGAGCTGACGCCCAGCGCCGCGCGCACCGGGCGGATCCTGCTCGACGGCGAGGACATCCACGACCTTCCCGACACGACGCTTCGAGCGCGCGTGGCGATGGTCTTCCAACAGCCGAACCCGTTCCCGATGTCGATCTTCGACAATGTCGCCTTCGCGCTGCGCGAGCAGTCGCGCAAGCGTCCGCGCCGCCGCGAGGTTGAACCGCTTGTGATCGACGCGCTGCGTCGGGCGGGGCTGTATGACGAGGTTCGAGACGACCTCGACCGGCCTGCGCTGCGGCTGTCGGGCGGCCAGCAGCAGCGGCTGTGCATCGCGCGCGCGATCGCGCTGCGCCCGGAGGTGCTGTTGATGGACGAGCCCTGCAGCGCTCTGGATCCGATCTCGACGGGTGTGATCGAGGAGTTGATCGGCGAGCTGCGCAAGGATCTCGCGCTGGTCGTCGTCACGCACAACCTCGCCCAGGCGCACCGGGTCGCCGACAAGGTCGCGTTCATGTACCTCGGGGACCTCGTCGAGTACGGAACCACCGCAGAGGTCTTCGAGCAGCCCCGCGCCGCGCGCACTCGCGACTACGTGCGTGGGGCGTTCGGGTGACGCGCACAGCATCGTGGGCGCTCGAGGCCTTCGACTGCCCGTCCGGCGGACGGGGTGCATGATGCGCGTGCTCGCGATGGCAGGGTGCGGCGTGATGGGTGTCAGCCTGTCGGCGTGCGAGAGCACCGAGCAGGAAAGCGCCAAGCTCAACCAGGAAGGTCAGCAGCTGCTGGCCGGCCAGGGCGCGCTGAAGCTCGGCGCGGTCAACCACAGCGTCAAGATCTCCGACGTCAGCCTCCTGACGAGCTCTGGACGGGCCGCCGTGGCGATGCGCCTGACCGGGACCTCGACGTCTGGGCAGGTCAACGTGCCCGTGCTGGTGAACGTCAGCGGTCCGGGCGGCAAGCTGCTCTACAGCAACGAAACCGGCGGTCTCGAAGCTTCCCTGCAGCACGTCAGCCTGCCGCGGACCGGACAGCCTGTGTGGTGGGTCGACGACCAGGTGCTGCTTCCGCAGGGCGCCTCGGACAGCTCGGCCAAGGTCAGCGTGCACGTCGGTGACGGCACGGGTAGCGCGCGCAGCGACGGCCGCCGTTCCGCGCGCGACCGGCGTCCGCCTTGGCGAGCAGGACGGCCTGAGCACCGTGTCGGGGAAGCTCGTCGGCCAGCTTCCGAGCGCGAACAGCAAGGTGCCCGTGTACGCGGTCGCGCTGCGCGGAGGCCGCGTCGTGGCGGCCGGTCGAGCCCTCGCGAGCCCGCCGCTCTGTGCACGGCGGATCGGCCCCGTTTCAGATCTTCCTGGTGGGCGACGGCTCCGGAGCGAGCCTGCAGCTGAGCGTCGTGCCGACGGGCGACTGAGGACACTGTGACGAGAATGAGCCTTGTACCAGTGCCATCCGAGGAGACCAGCGAGACCTGCCCCAACTGCTCGGCGACACTCGTAGCCGACCAGCGCTACTGCCTGTCGTGCGGTCAGCCGGTGTCGCCGGTCCGCCTGGCGTTCCTCGATGTGCTGCAGAGCGAGTACCAGCCGCAGGCCAGGCAGGGCCTCGGCCTCCCCGCGGACGGCCTGACTGCTGCCAGCGCCCAGTCGGGCTACGCCCCCGCGCCCGAGCCCCCAGGCTTGCCGGGCTGGCTGCGTCGCTACTCGGGCGTGCTCGGGCTGCTCGGCGTGCTGCTGCTCGCGATGATCATTGGCCTGCTCGTGGGCCACTGGGCCGGGCAGGGCAAGGCGCCGCCCGCTCGACAGGTGGTGAAGATCGAAGGCCTCAGCGGGATTCCGACCGCCGCGGCCGCCCCGGCGAGCAGCACGCCCAGCACGACGCCCCCGACGAGCAAGTCGACCGCAAAGACCGAAGCGCAGGAAGCCAAGGAAGCCGCCAAAGAAGCCAAGGCGGTGAAAGGGCCGCCTCCCAAGCCCGTCAAAATCTCCTCGAGCAGTCTCAAGAAACTCGGCAGCTCAACCGGTGCCAAGCACGAGGAAGAAGTCAACAAGCTCGGCGACCAGCCGATCGAAACGGGCGGTGGCTCGTCCACGCCAGCACCCGCCAGTCCAAGGAATCGGGCAAGTCGATCGGCGCCGGCTCCAAGGTGGAAACGATCGAATGAGCTCGGTCAACGGACAGCCTCCCTCTGCGCACGCGCAGGATCCCAGCGCCGGCGCAGACGACGGGCATCGTCCTGCCCGTCGGCGGCCTGGTCGCCGCCGAGCGGCTCGATGGCCGAGCTGCGCCGCCGGCGCCTGGAGCTGGCCGAGCGTGTAGCCGCGCTTACGTGGGACCTCGGCGGGCTCACCTATGAGATGGCCGTGCGCGACCACTACCGCCTGGACGTGCTCGCTCGCCGTGCGGCGGAGCTTCAGGAGGCAGACGCCCAACTCGCCGAGGTGCAGCGGTTGCTGGCGACCGCCGAGGCGGGGATTGACGGGCAGTGCCGCTCGTGTGGCGCCGTGCACAGCCGCGGAGCGGCCTACTGCTGGCATTGCGGCGTGGCTCTGCGCGAGGAGGCGCGCCCGGCGGTGCTGAGCGCAGCCGGCGTCGCCGGCCTGATCGATCCCGGCCGCCCGCTCGACGTCAACCGCGCGAGCGCCACGCGGCCTCGACCTCGCGATCAGGACTCGAGCTCGGTTCGAAACGACTCGGACGGGTGCACGGTGGCGCCTGCGGCGCGCACCCGGTCGGCAAGCCAATGGTCGGAGGTGACGACGCAGATGCGGCCAGGCTCTCTTCGGCCGCCAGACGCCGCACGATCTCGTCGTCGGCCGAGTCGCGGCGTGGGCGCGGGGCGTGGGCGACCTCGATCACCGTGGAGGAGATTGGCGGAGAAGGCGGCTGCTCGAACACGACGGTCACGTCGTCGCCGTTGGCCGCCGACCAGCGCTCGAGAAGGTCGACCAGGTCGACCATCGCGCGATGTCGGTCCTTCCACCATGCATCGGGGCGGGTGCCGATCACGTTCATGCCGTCGATGAGCCATCGCATCGACCCAGCCTATGCGCTGCGCCGGGTGCGCCGTGTCGGCTGGGCCCGGTGGCGAGCGGACGCCACCGCGAACCGTTCCAAGCGGTGTGTAGCGTCGCGGCGAACCGAACCTGAAAAGCCCCGTGCGACGTCTGCCGGCTGCTTGATCGCGCTCTGAACCCACGCACCGAGCCCTCTGGGCAAGCAGACCGTCGCTGTGTCGCGCGCGGGGCGGGCGAGATAGGGTCTGGCTATGGCCCGCCGCGCGCTGCTGCTCTCCTGGGAGTACCCGCCTGTCATCGAGGGGGGTCTGGCGCGGCATGTGCGAAAGCTCGCGGAGGCGCTCGTACGCCAGGGAGTGGCGGTCGACGTGCTGACGCGCGGGCTTGGCGAAGACGAGCAACTCGGTCGCGCGCGGGTGCAGGAGCTCGCGGGTGTGACGGTCCATCGCGTGCGCGAGCCGACCTGGCCGCGCGATCTCGATCGGTTCGTCGCCTGGGTCGAGCAGATGAACGAGGACATGCTCGCTGCGGGCGAGGCGCTCGCCGGGGAGCGTCGCTATGACCTCGTGCACGGGCACGACTGGCTCGTCGCTCATGCCTCGGCGGCGCTTGCAGACCAGCTCGGCGTTCCCTACGTGACGACCGTGCACGCGACCGAGCACGGACGCCATCGGGGATGGGTGCAGCACCCGCCGCAGTCGCATATCCACGCCGTCGAGCGCTGGATGGCCCACCGCGCCGACGCGGTCATCGTCTGTTCCTACTACATGCGAGGCCACGTCGCCGATGTGTTCGACATCGACGAGCGGCGGGTCACGGTGATCCCCAACGGGATCGATCCACGCGAGCTGCGTCCGGTCGGCGATCTGGACGCGCTGCGGCGCGAGTTTGCCGCGCCGCACGAGAAGCTCGTGCTGCTGGTCGGACGGCTCGTCTATGAGAAGGGCTTCCAGCTGGCGCTGGACGCGCTGCCGGGCGTGATCGGCGAGGTTGGCGACGTGCGGTTCCTCGTCGCGGGCAGCGGCACCCACGAGGACGAGCTCAAGGCCCAGGCGCAGCGCTTGGGACTTGATCGGCACGGCATCTTCCTGGGGTGGATCGGCGACGACATGCTGCATTCGATCTACCGCATCGCCGACCTCTGCGTGGTGCCCTCGCTGTATGAGCCGTTTGGCCTGGTCGCGCTGGAGGCGATGGCGTCAGGTTGCCCGTGCATCGTGGCCGACACGGGCGGTCTGCGCGAGGTCGTCCCATCTGGCGAGCGTGTCGGCCTTCGCTTCAACGGCGGCGACGCGCAGCATCTCGGCGCGATGATCGAGCGGATGCTCGTCGACGATGTGCTGCGCGAGCGGCTGGTGACGGAAGCCTCAGAGCACGTTCTGCGCTTTGATTGGGATGACATTGCAGAGCGCACGCAAGCTGCCTACGACAAGCTCGGCAGCCTCGTCGAGCCACGCGAAGGAGTCACGGGAGGGTGACGCAGATGCTGAAGGGCTTGATGCAGGACGACTTTCCGCTGACGCTGCAGCACATACGTCGGCGGCTGAGCAGCGCTCGCGCCCAAGCGGAGGTCGTGACGCTGACCGACGCGCCGAGCGTTCAGCGCGCCACCTTCGCAGAGGTGTCTGAGCGCATCGACCGTCTCGCGCGTGCGTTGCAGCGCCTCGGCATCGAGCAGGGCGACCGGGTCGGCACGTTCGCGTGGAACAACCAGCGCCATTTCGAGCTCTACTTCGCCGTGCCGTGCATCGGCGCGGTGCTGCATACGCTGAACATCCGCCTGTTCGACGATCAGCTGATCTACATCGTCAACCACGCCGAGGACAAGGTGATCTTCGTCGACGACTCGCTCGTGCCGCTGCTCGAGAGGCTCGCACCGCAGTTTGAGGGGGTGCGCCACTTCATCGTGATGGGCGATGGCGATGCGGGCTCATTGCCAAACGTACTTCGCTACGACGAGCTGCTCGATGAGGCCGGCCCAGGGTCGTTCGACTTTCCAGAGCTCGACGAGCGCCAGGCTGCGGCGCTCTGCTACACGAGCGGCACCACGGGCAACCCCAAGGGCGTGCTCTACTCCCACCGCTCGATCAGCCTGCATTCGACCGTGACGCTGACCACGGATGGCACGGCGCTGTCGCAGTCAGACCGCGTGCTGGCGGTCGTGCCGATGTTCCATGTCAACGCCTGGGGCCTGCCGTACGGGGCGGCGCTCGCGGGAGCCGACCTGATCCTTCCCGACCGCTTCCTGCAGCCCGAGCCGCTGGCGCAGCTGATCGACAGCGAGCGCCCCACGTTGATGGGCTGTGTGCCGACGATCTTCGCCGGCCTGCTGGGCTACGCCGACGAGCACCCCGAGATCGACATGTCGTCGCTGTCCAACGCGGCGTGCGGCGGCTCGGCGGTGCCCAGGCAGCTGATGAAGGACTTCGAGGAGCGCCACCGCGTGCGTATCTTCCAGGCCTGGGGCATGACCGAGACCAGCCCGGTCGCCACCTACTCACGCCCGAGGGAGGGCGAGCACGACGACGCCTACTGGGACGATCGGGCCAAGCAGGGGCGGGCGCTGCCGTGGGTGGAGCTGCGGCTGATGGGCGACGACGGCAAGGAGGTCCCATGGGATGGCAGCTCGACGGGTGAGATCGAGGTGCGCGGCCCATGGGTGGCGGCACGCTACTTCGACGACGACTCAGACGGTGAGAAGTTCCGCGCGGGTTGGCTGCGCACGGGCGACATCGCCGCAGTCGACGAACGCGGGGTCGTGCAGATCACCGACCGCTCCAAGGATGTGATCAAGTCCGGCGGCGAGTGGATCTCCTCGGTTGAGCTCGAGAACGAGGTGATGGCCCACCCCGACGTGCTGGAGGCTGCGGTGATCGCAAAGCCCGACGAGCGCTGGGACGAGCGTCCGCTCTGCTGCGTTGTGCTGCGCAACGGATCGAGCACGAGCGCCGAGGACCTCGTCGAGCACCTGCGCGGGCGTGTGGCCAAGTGGTGGCTGCCCGACGAGTTCGCGTTCGTCGCGGAGGTGCCGAAGACAAGCGTCGGCAAGTTCGACAAGAAGCTGCTGCGCGTGAAACTCGGCGATGGCACGCTCGAGGGGCGCGTGAAGGTCTCCTGAGCCGCATGCAAAGCGCAGGGCGGAGCTCGGAAAAACGGGGTTTTTCAGGCCATTTGGCGGCGTTATGACCGGCTTCGCTGCTAAACCTTTTGCGCACGGGCAGGCGCGTGCCTGCAAATAGCGAACCAAAAGGCGATGCTTCATCAAGCAGCGTCGATAGAAACGTGAAGAAGAGATGCCCGGTCAAAGGGCCTTTGCGTCATCACACCATCAACTGGAGGTTGGCATGACTCGGACCAAAATCGCGGCCGCGAGCGGGCTGCACGCGATCGGCGCGGCGCCGACGAGGAAAGGATCTTCCCGCGCAGCGCGCAGGCTATTGGTCCTGCCGCTTGTGCTTCTGGCAGCGGCGTTCGTGTTCCCGACAGGGGCGCTCGCCGCATCGACGGGCGAAGCCGGCTACGGCACGACGGCCCCGGCGCCGAAAACGACCTCGACGCCGGCGAGCTCGACGCCGACGACCGAAAAAACCCCGAGCAGCGGGACGTCGCCGTCCAAAGAAGAAAGCAAACCCTCGAGCGGCGGTGGCGCCGGCGAAAGCCAGCTCGACGAAAACGCTGCCGTTCACGGGCTTTGACCTGCGTTGGACCGTGGGTATCGGCCTGCTGCTCGTCGCGATGGGCTTCTCGATCGTGACCGTGCAGCGCCGTCAGCGCCGCGACAACTGAGTAGCAGCAGAGCCAATCACAGCTGAGAAACGGCCGCCGGGCTCACCCGGCGGCCGTTTCTGCGTCCCTGCATCGCTACGGCTTCCCGCGATGCGGATGAGAGGACTCGAACCTCCACGGAGTCGCCTCCACACGGACCTGAACCGTGCGCGTCTGCCAATTCCGCCACATCCGCCGGCGCGCACGCGAAGATAGCGCAGAACCGATGCTCACCGCACCGGAGCCGTGCGCCCGCGGGGCGCTCGGCCGCGCTACCGGTTTTCGGTCGCGGCGGCGGGCCGCGGCCTTCTGCGGGGTGCTTTGCTAGCCTCGTCAGCCGACGGCGCGCCGCTATCGTCCAGGGGACTAGGACGCCGCCCTCTCATGGCGGAAACCCGGGTTCGAATCCCGGTAGCGGTACTTGTTTGGTCGCCCAGAAGTCGCCGTAGCTGCTGGCTTGCGTGACATCCAAGCGTGAGGCGTCTGGTCCATTGGCGGACCAATTCGTCTTGGCGAGCTCGGCATCACGCCGTTCAATTTGGCCGCTAGGGGGCTTCCGTCATTGCGGGCCGTTACGCTGCGTTGGCACGAGTTCCGGAGCTTCGGCCAGTCGCCACTGGCCGGCAGCGTAGAGCGCGCGTTCGGGCTTGACGCCGTCATATATGAGCGCTTCGCGGCCCGATAGGACGATCCGGGTGTTGGGCCGGATCTTCGACAGCCGTACCTTTTCGGCCCAGTGTTCGAAGCGGGGTGTCGAACAGCCCTTGCTCAGCGGCTTCAGCTCGCTGCGCAGCAGCTCATCCATGTACGACGCGCAGATGTCGCTGAAGTTGCTGGTGCTGGCGTCAATACCGATCGATCGGTACAGGGCACGAACACCGGCGACGGTCTGGGGGGCGCTCGCGGTGCTGCAGCCGGCTACGAGCACGGTTGCGCAACATATTGCGAGCAGCGTTCTGGCCCGCGTGAAGCAACACGCGACCTTTCGCTTCAGCCCACGCCACGCCGCGCTGGTGTCATGATGCTGGGGATCGAGCCAGTCGCAGCTGCTTCGCGAGGCTCGATCGTGAACGGCCGGAGACGCAGTCCTGCGATGAGCAAAGCTGACCAACGAATCTACAACGTAACGGGCATGTCGTGTGAGCACTGTGTTGCCGCCGTCACGGCGAGTGTCGGCGAGCTTCCGGGTGTAAGCAGCGTCGATGTGCAGCTCGCGAGCGGAGTGTTGGTCGTGGACGGGAGCAGCGTTGCCGGCGAGGCCGTCCGGGCCGCGGTCGAAGCGGCCGGATACGCCCTCGCCGAGCACGCCTAGCTTGCACTTGCCCTCAGGGTCACCCCAACGCCGGGGCCCCGACTTGAGCCTCGGCGACCGGTGTTCGTTCCGCTGATGGCGCACGCTGAGCGACCGGGAACAACGCGATTGCGAGCAGCACGAACAGCGGGCCGGAATTGAAGTCGGTCGCTTCGTTGACCCAGAAGGGACCGCCGAGGTCTTGCCCGAACACCCAGTAGGCGAGCGAAACCACAATCCCGACAACGAGCGCCGGCCAGCGCAGTGGTGTCCACACCCCGAGCGCTACCGCCACGGAGATCACTGCGAGCAGCACGGCGATCGTGGTCCCGTGGCCCTGCGTGGGGTTTCCGACCGAGGTCTGGAATTTCGCCAGCCAGTGCGGCGACGCTTCGGCCATCGCCTTGATCATTTCGTGTGTGGCACCCTTGGCCCGGTTGACGTTCACGAGCCACAGGCCCGCCGACAGTGCCCACAGCCCCGACCAGGCATAGAGGCCGCCCCGGTCTCCGAGCGGCCCGATATCCGCCGGGGAGCGTCCCTCCTGCTTGCTTGTGGGGTAGACGAGCAGGCCGACGATCGCGTAGAGGATGACCGCCCCAGGTGCGCCCATCAGCGGTGAGGGCAGGGTGGTCGAGGTCAGCCCGCCGAAGCCCTCGCCGAACCACCACACGACCAGCGACCAGGCGAAGGAGACGAGCAGCGCGGGCTTCACGGTTTTCCTGCTAAGTATCAGCCCGAGACCGATGGCGACCTGGATCTCCCCGCTGAGGGTGTTCCAGAGCGTGAGGTCGTGCCCGTAGAAGTTGTCGAACGTTTTCATCGGACCGCCGACGATCGACCACTGTTTTTCGGCTGCGGGTCCGAACACTTCGGTGATGATGCCGTGCGTGTACATGAAGCTCTTGAACTGGAACAGCCCGTCGAGCAGCCAGATCACGCCGAGCGCGATCTGGATGCCGCGGGTGGTGATCCGCAGGCGGCCGCCGAACGGGGAGCTCATGACGATGACGCGTGCGCCTTGGTGCGCGCGCGGGGACGGCAGGCGGACATAACGACTCCTATCGCTCATCGACGCGGCCACGCGAGCATGGCCGTCGCCGTCAACTCGCCCCGCGTCGCGGGGCCCCGAGGTGGAGACGCAGACTGCCGGCGTTTACCGGCAGTGCGCGAGGGGGAGCGGCGGTGCGCGGCCCGCGAGTGCGACCGCGATCAAACGGCCGCCCCGCGCCGCACGCGCCGACGGAGACCGGGGTGAGGGCACCGATCGGATCTCGTCAGCGTGCTGCGCGCGGCGTGTACGCAGCCGTGCGATCGTGCGCTCCCCGACGTAGGGCCGAGTGAGCATCATCAGGGCCAGCGCCAGAGCTGGGAGCATGGTCAGCGCCCCGCTCTGGAGTGGGTCGATCGCTCCGCTGAGAGCGAGCACGGCGAGCAAGATGAGCGCGGCGGTCAGCGCCAGGCGCCAGACGACGCGTGCCCGCGGCCGAAGCAGTGAGCCAAGGCTGCTCATCGCGGGGCAATATTAGCCCAGTGGCGGCCCGCGGGTGCGACTTCCGCGCGAGCGCCACCCAAGCGGTCTTTGCTGTGATAACTTCGCGCGGTAATGGGCAGCATGAGCATGAGCCACAGTGGTTCGGCGATGGGCGGAGGCCACTCGACATCGGTTGGTGGAGTGTCGATGACGGCCGGACACGGCGCGACAAACATCCTTCCGGAGTGGCTAGCCGTGATCTGGACACTCGTGTTCATCGCGATCATCATCATTCACGCGCGCCATCTGCGCGACGCCCATGGTCAACAGCGGGTCTGGCACTCGGGTCACGTGCTGATGGCGTTCGGCATGGCGTTCATGTTCGCGCCCGGCTCGATCGACCACTTCAACATTCCGAGCGGGTTCTGGCAGCTCGCCTTCGCCAACGCCTCGGCGGCCGCCCTGATCTGGATCCTCATCCAGGCACTCGCCCACCGCGCGGTCAACGTGCTGTGGCTGGTGATGGCGATCGACCTCGCGGCGATGGCCTACATGTGGTCACCGAGCGGCTTTCAGGCCCCGATCACGTGGCTGCTCGTCGCCTACTTCGTCGCGCAGTCGCTGCTGTGGGTGACCGACCGTATGCGCGAGGTCGACCACAAGACGCTCTACGGTGGCGGCTTGTCGGTCACGCCTGAGGGCGCGGTCGCCATGTCGGCCGCCGAGCCGCTGGTCTGCTTTCGCGACCTGCGGGTCTCGATGTTCGCCATGACACTCGGCATGGCCTACATGTTCGCGGCCATGCAACTGTTGATGTAGCCGATCCTTCGCCGACGCCCGGTCAGCTGATCGGGATGGTGAACGAGCCATCCAGGGAGTGATGGGCACCGTCGGCGCCGGAGATCCTGAACGACCATTCACCGCGAGTGAGGCGGACCTGGCCGATGAAGTGAGCTGGGCCGGCGCGGAAGAAGCGAACAGGCGCGGTGGCACCCGTGCTGGAGGTTGCGCTCATCGCGATCGACTGGAGCGTCGGCTGGCCGGTGGGCCCCGCCACATAGACGTGCAGCGCCACGTTCCCGGGTTGCAGCGGCAGCGCGTCCACGACGAGGCTCTCGCCGGCGGGCTCGGCGATCGTGCGGGCCGCTTCGGATGGGCCGACGAAGGTGTTGGGGTCGGCGATGACCAGCGCGCCGAGAATCGCGGCGGGCGCGATGGTCGCAAACGCGAGACCGGCGAACCCTCGGCGGCGCGAGCGGACCGGTGTCGGCCGTCCCGGTCGCCCGAAGCTCCGTAGGCGCAGGCTGTTGGCGACGACGGTGACGCTTGAGACGCCCATCGCGGCGCCCGCGAGGGTCGGGCTGAGCAGGCCTGTGATCGCGAGCGGCAGGGCGATCAGGTTGTAGCCGAACGCCCAGCCGAGGTTCTGCAGGATGATTGCGTAGGTCTCCCGGGCGAGACGCAAAGAGCGCGCGACCCCCCGCAGGTCGCCCGAGACGACGCTGATGTCAGCCGCCTCGATCGCGGCCCCCACGCCGGTTCCCATCGCGATCCCGAGGTCAGCCTGCACGAGGGCCGCGGCGTCGTTGACGCCGTCGCCGACCATCGCGACCCGCTGCCCCTCATCTTGCAGGCGCGCAACCTCGGCGACCTTCGCGTCCGGGCTGACGCCTGCCAGCACGTGGGAGATGCTGACCTGTGCAGCGACGGCGGCGGCCGCGCGAGGGTTGTCGCCGGTCAGCATCGCGACGTCGATCCCCATCTGCTGCAGCCCGGCGATCGCCGCCGCGGACTCCGGCTTGATTGTGTCGGCCAGCGCCAGCGCGCCGATGATCCGCCCGTCGCGCATCACCACGACCGCGGTACGCCCGCTCGCCTCCCAGTCATCGAGTACTGCGGGCGGATCTACGATCTCGCCCGGCGAATCATCTGTCTGCTGTGTGCGCCCGACCCATACCTGTGCGCCGTCGACCTCGGCGCGAACCCCCCGGCCTGGGAGCGCACGAAACTCGACAGCCGGGGCGATCTCGAAGTCCTGCTCCCGTGCAGAGGCGACTATCGCCATCGCGACGGGATGCTCGGAGCCGGCCTCGGCGGCGGCAGCGAGCGTGAGCACCGCATCGCGGTGCTCGCCGGGCGCGGCCCACACGTCGGTGACCGACAGGTCTCCGGTCGTGATCGTTCCCGTCTTATCGAGCACGATCGTGTCGATCTCCTGGCTGCGCTCGAGGATCTCGGCACCGTTGATGAGCAGCCCGAGACTGGCTCCACGGCCTGTTCCGACAAGAATCGCGACCGGCGTGGCCAGGCCCAGGGCGCAGGGGCAGGCGACCACGAGCACGGCGATGGCGGCGAACAGTCCGCGCTCTGACTGACCGGCGAGCACCCAGGCGAGCGCAGTTGCCGAAGCGAGCGCGAGCACCGCCGGCACGAACACGCGCGCGATCCGGTCGGCGAGGCGCTGGATCTGTGGCTGTGAGGCCTGGGCCCGTTCGACGAGCTCGACGAGCTTGGCGAGTGCGGTGTCTGCGCCGACCGCTGTGGCGGTGGCGCGCAGAACGCCGTCGACATTCACCGTGGCGCCGGTCAGCACTCGATCCTTCGGCCTTCTCAACAGGCAGAGACTCGCCGGTGAGCATCGACTCGTCGACCGCCGAGGACCCCGATACCACGATGCCGTCGACCGGGACCTTGTCACCCGGACGCACGATGAACAGATCACCCGCGCGGACCTGCTCGACCGGGACGAGTCGCTCGGCCGCGCCGGGATCGGAGGAGCCGAGCAGACGCGCCTGCTGCGCCCCGAGCATCGTCAGCTCGCGTACGGCACGCCCTGCTCTATTGCGCGCGGTCGCCTCGCACCAGCGGCCGATACACAGGAAGGCGATGATCACCGCCGGAATGTCGTAGTGCAGGTGGGCGTTGAACTCGCCGCCCGGCCCCCCGTGAACGTGGATGTTGGGCGCCGTAAGAGCTCGACCGTCGCGTAGATAAACGCAGTGAGCGTGGCGAGCGCGATCAACGTATCCATGTTCGTCGTACGCGCCCTCGCTCGCACCCACGCACCGCGCAGAAACGGCAGACCACACCAGAACTGGATGGGCACGGTGAGCACAGCCACGATCCAGCGTGCAGTGACGTTGTGCGGCTCCGAGTAGGTGAGTGCGACCACCACGGTCGCCAGCGGTACCGCGACCACCACCCGACGCAGCCACCCGGCACGATCGGTCGCCTCGGCCGCCTCGATCTCGGCGACCGTTTCGGCCGGCGACTGTGCGTGATCGACGGGTCTCGCACCGTAGCCGATCCGCTCCACGACCTCGACAAGCAGCTGCGGATCCGTGTCCTCCGTCGCGACGTCTACCGTGGCTCGACCCGTCGCGAAGTTGACCGTGGCGTCCGCGACACCTGGCGCCGTATTGAGCGCCCCCTGACCCGTGTTGCGCAAGACGCACACGACATGCCGGTCACGTCGAGCTCGATCAGCTCGTGGTGGCCGTCGAGGGACTCGGCGGCGGCGGTTGGCTCTGCGATCTGGCTCGGGTTCATGCTGGAGGCTCCACGTCGGGACAGCTGCGACAACAACGCCGTCCTATTTCAGCATGTCCTCGCTCCGGGTTCGGAGCTATGCCCGTCGGAGCAGCGGAACCGTCGTCCCGTCCTCGCCGGCGGGATTCGTGGGCCAGGTTTTGGGCTAGCCGCAGACAACCGTCGAGGCAAGTCGGGCCTTCCGTCGCGCCTCGCATATGGCCAGAACTCGCCGAGTTGCTTCTGCTTGTGTCCATTGCGGGCACGCGGCGCAGCGTGAGCTGGGATGCTCGGATCCGGCCGAAGGAGATCTTCGCCGTGACCGCCGAGACCCGGGCATACTGGTTCTCGATGTCGAGCGGAAAGGCGACATCTTCGGTCGAGGTGTCGCGGCCATCACCACGGACGCGGAAACCACCGGAAACACCCTCAAGACCCTCTTGCCCGAAGGGATACGCCGATGACACCGCAAAGCCCCGCACCCGGCACCGCGACGGCCGGACCCGTCCCAATGAAGACCCCGGACGCCATAAAAACACGGCGCCACCTCGCTAAGGCGGTTCGCCTCAGCCCGTCTGAAATCAGGCGCGCAATGGGGGATGTCGAGGGCTTCAACGCGAAGCTAGCAGTCATCATTACTCACGCCGTGGGGTCGATGGCTATGGCATATATCTTCTGCCTGATTGCGCTGACAAGCCTTCCGGCCATCCTCATTGAGGCTGGTGTCCTGACCAACAGCGATGTGCCCAAGTTCTTCACGAAGCCAGGGCTCATCCTGATCGTTGCATGGATCGCGCAGACGTTCATCCAGCTCGTCCTCTTGTCGATCATCATGGTCGGCCAGGACGTGCAGTCGATCGCGTCCGACGCTCGCTCGGAAAATACGTTCAAGGACACCCAAGCGATCCTCGACGCGCTGAGCACGGAAACCGAGGGCGGCCTGAGGACGATCCTTGAAGCGATCCAAGCGCAGGCTAGGCCCGTGTAGCAAACAGGCTCCGAAGGGTCGTTTGATGGAGGGGTCGCGAGCGGCGCTACGTCCCAGACCGCAGGATCGGTCGAGCCCGCCCGTCTCGCGACCCTCGCCGACAATCGATCGCAGGGACGACGAGCGGCGCACGGGCCGGGATTCTTCGTGCACGAAGGACACACAGAGCGGAAAAAATCGCAAACTCCAGGGAAATGCCCTGGACGTGCCTTCACTTGCGCGCGCCGACCCACGAATCTTTGGACCGCGCCATGCGGTCTTGTGCTCGCGCGCTGTCGAGGCCTCTTGGTGCGACGGCGACCTGTGCAGACCTCTTTCTATAGAGCCGAACCGAAGTCGAGGGGGGAGGGAGATGGTCTTCACGCAGAAGACGCCGACGACCGGCGTCGGGCTGCGCCCTGGTCCGAGTGGCTTGTCGCGCGGAGCCGTCACCGAGATCCAGCGCGGCCGCATACTCGCGGCTGCTGTGCAGGTCGTCGAGGAGGTGGGCTATGCGCGCATGACGGTCGCGCAGGTGATCACCCGCGCGCGCGTCTCGCGCAAGACCTTCTACCTCGTCTTTCGTGATCGTGAGGACTGCTTCCTTGCCGCGTTCAACCTCGCGATCGACGGCGCCAGCGGCGCGGCGGTGGAGGGTTTTCAAAGCCAGCAGCATTGGCGCGAGGGAGTCCGCGGCGGCCTCGCTGGCCTGCTCTCGTTCTTCGACGACGAGACCGGCCTGGCGAAGGTGTGCCTGGTGGAGGCCCTTGGAGCCGGTCCGCGGGTCCTCAAGCGTCGGTCGGAAGTGCTCGAGCAGCTTGTGGACGTGGTCGATCGGGGGCGCTCGGTCTCGAGCGGAACACCACCGCCGCTGACAGCCGAAGGTGTCGTCGCTGCGGTCCTCGGCGTGCTGCACGTACGTCTGCTCAGGGGCGACGGCGAGCCGTTGATCGATCTGCTCGCCCCGCTGATGAGCATGATCATGCTGCCCTACCTCGGTGCGCACGAGGCCGGTCGCGAACTCATGGCTCCACCGCCCCAGCCACGACGGCCTGGTCAGCGACCTAGAGCGGCGGACACCGAGGAGGAGTCGCTCGACGGGCTGGACATGCGCCTCACCTATCGGACGGTGCGGGTGCTGATGGCTCTTTCGGAGTGCCCCGGGGCGAGCAATCGCCAGATCGCCGAGCGATCTGGCATCTCTGACCAGGGTCAGATCTCAAAGCTGCTGACGCGCCTGGCGCGACTGAAGCTCGTGACGAATGTCGGCGAGGGTCAGGAGAAGGGCATGTCAAACGCATGGCACCTGACCGATCGCGGCATTCGCGTGGAGCGGGCGACGCGCATCCACTGATCGCGCGCTCGATGGTCCCCCTCGCTGGCGACGGTCGGAGTGGGGTGCGACGTGCTCCGCTTCTTGCTGTGGCGACTGCTTGGTGTGCTCGCCGTGCTGGCTGGGCTGATGCTGGCTGCCTGGTTTCTCGACGGAGGGCCCGGCAGGGCGCTGCGCGGATCGGCGCGCACGACGCTATCTCGACCGAGCCCGCCTGGTCGCGCTGGCTCAGATGCCGTGTCTTCGCTCTCGAGCACCGCGCGGCGCGCACAGAGCTCGTTGGGCCGCGAGCTCGCCGCGGGCGTGGCGCTCGCGCGGCCGGTGATCGTCGCTGCGCTGGCACTCTCCCTCGCCCTCGCGGTCGCTCGCTGGCGGGCCCGGCGCGCACGTCGCTACGTCCGCCTTCAAATCGACGCCTACCGTGGAGATCGAGCCAGCGCAGAGGCGGTCGCCGCGATGTTCGCCGCGTTGCACAAGCGGCTGTTATGCCGGTGGTGGCGGCGCCTGCTCGCGGGCCAGCCGTCTGCCGCGCTGGAGGTGCACCACGCGCCCGCCGCGAGCGGCGTCGGGCACTCGGTGTGGCTGGCGGCAAGCTGCCCGGCGGGTCTTGAGCCGATCGTCGAGGCGGCTCTGCAGACCGCGTATCCGAACTGCCGCCTGCGCTCGAGCAAGCAGTCGGTGGGCGAGCCGCCGGCGGTGCTGCGCCTGAAGAAGCAGTCCGAGTTCATCAAACGGGTCAAGGCGCTCGACCACTTCGAGCATGAGCGCGAACCGCCGATGAACAGGCTGCTCACCGTCATGGGCGCGTGCGGCGAGCCGGCTTTCGTGCAACTCGCCATGACCCCCGCCCCAGCGCTGTTCGAACGGTTCGCCAAGCATCTGTTCAAGCGCCGCGAGCTGCATCTCGCTCGGGAGCGCCGAGAGCATCTCGTCGTCCGGGACCGCTCGATGGTCGAGGATGCGGAGCTTCGGGGAGGCCTTCAGGTGCAGCATCGCCCACTCTTCTTCACCGACCTGCGGATCGTGGGGCCTCGACGAGAGGTGTGTGAGCGCATCGCGTCTGAGCTGCGCGCAGCCGGTGCCGAGAACCGGCTCGTCGAGCGCGGGACCGCTGTGCGGCATGGGGTGCTTGGGCAATACACCCGGCGGGTGCAGAGGGGAGAGGGAAATCCGCTCCCGTGCTTCTTGAAGGGCGTCCTTGCGTCGAGTGAGCTCGCGGCCGTCTGGCAGATGCCGTCCGGCGACTACACGACGGTGCCGTTCGCGCGCTCATCACTTCCGCTCGCGCCCGCGTCGCCCGCGATCATGCGACCCGCGCACGGGCCGGGCACGCTGAGAGACGCCCTCGGCCCGGTGTCGATACACGAGCAGCTGCGCAGACAGAACACCGCGGTCCCGGGAACCGTCGAGCAGGGCAAGTCCAGCTACCTGGTGGCGACCGTCGCCGAGGACCTGCGTCGCGAGCGCTGCGCGTTGATCGTGCTCGATCCGAAGGGCGACGCGGCGGACGCCGCGATCAGCCTCGTTCCCGGCGGTCGTACCTGCACACTGCTTGACCTCGCGCGTCCGACCTGTGGCTTCAACCCGCTCGCGGTGGACGCGCCGGCCGACGTGATCGCCGACTACGTCGTCGGCGCCCTGAAGAACCTCTTCACCGACGCCGACATTCGGGCTTCATCAGACCGCTATCTGCGAAACGCTGTGATAGCGGTGCTCGCCCATGATCGCCGCTCGACGCTGTGGGACGCGGCGCGTCTGCTGTCGGTCGGCGAGGAGGGATACGCGTTCCGGCGCCGGGTGGGCGCCGCCGTGCGCACGCTGCCCGAGATGAAGGAGATATCGGAGTTCTTCACCGCGGAGCTGACGGCCCAGCTCGCGGACTCGCGCAGCACGACGACGTCGAAGTTGGACGCTCCTGTGAACAAGCTCGCGCGACTGTTGAACTCTGCCTCGATCAAGCGGGTGCTTCTGAACGAGTCGCTGCGCATTGACCTCGACCGCGTGATTTCCGGCGGCGAGGTGCTCGTGGTCAAGGGTGCGCTCGGAATGATGGGCGCCGGCAATACGTCTGTTGTGATGCAGCTGCTCGTCGGCATGCTCGACGCGGCGCTCGCCCGTCAGCAGGACCTCGTGCCCGCCGATCAGCGCATCGCGGTTGCGCTCAAGGTCGATGAGGCACCGCTCGTGATCAACCGCGGCTTCGCTGAGACGATGGCGTTGAAGCGGTCGGCGGGGCTTGAGACCGTCGCTTGCTGGCAGGCCGACGCCCAATGGACCGATCGCGAGGTGCGCGAGCAGCTCGACGCGCTGTTCGCTCACCGCGTCTACTTCGCCACTGCCTCGGCTCGCGACGCGCGCGACGCGGCGCGGCTGACGATGGCCGAGTTCTCGGACACGGTGCGTCCGGACACACGATCGCTTTCGGCGCTTGGCCATCCTGATGTGCGACTGCGCCTGCCCAAGCATCATGCGATCGCGAGCTGGGTCACCGCCGACGGACGCCAGCCTCCGTTCGTCGCCCGAGACGATCCCGCTCGCCATCGATCACGAGCGCCTTGCGCTCCATGCGTCTCGCCAGCACGAGCGCGGAGGACGACATCTGGCGGACTTTCGCCAGCCTCACTGGGACCGCGCACGGGGATCTGCGCCGCGGCGCCGATCAGACCCCGTGATCGTGTCCTCTTATGACGCGACTGCGCAGTCGGTCGCCGACAGCCGTTCATCCGTGTCCGACCCAGGGCGCCATCAGCGAGGCGTCCCGTCCGACGGCCTTGTCTGACAGCTACCGCGAGCTGGTCGAGCTCGATGGCGCTCACGGCGTTCGCTGGGCACGACGGGCGAGCTCGCCGCGGCCACTGCAGCCAGATCAGATGGACATTCGAGGTCTTGGAGTTGATCGCTTGCCTGCGTCACGTGCTCACAAGCCAGATCCACCGCCGCTTCAATCGCAATCGCGCGATCACGACCACACAACGGCGGCTCAAGCGCCTGTCGGACGCCGGGCTCGTCGAACGTCTGCAGTTTCATCGCCGCGACGGCGGGGGCGTGCCGATGTGTTACGTGATCACCGAGGCCGGAATGGCGCTGCTGCTGTCGAGCGGGCGTCGGGATGTCGCGGCGTGGGGCGGTCTCCGATCGCCTGCCGACGCTGGCCGATCGCGATCTCAGGCAGCGCAGCGGCTGCGCCAGGCCCGCCACGAGGCGCACGTGGCCGGTTGGGCGCTTGCGTTCGAGACACGCTTGGGGGTGCGGCGTTGACACTGCGCGGAGTCGACGAGGCGGCGCTCGCACCGCCGTTGCGTGCGACGCAAGACGGCAAGGTGGCGATCGGCCCTGCCGACCTGCATCTTCCGGGCGGCAGATCTCCCCACGACTTCCTGCGCCCGCAGGACGCGGGGGACGATGAGGCCGAGCGCTTTGAGACCGTCCGCCCGGATGCCGTCGTCGAGGTGCCGGTGTCGACCGCGGTCAAGCGGCAAGGCGAGGACGGAGACTGCCTGATCGTCGGCGACGCGGTTCCGGGCACGGACGCACGGGCCCAGCGCGTGCCGACGATCGACGTGATGATCGAGCTGGACGACAGGCTCCCGCTCGGGCGAGCGGCCGGCAAGCTCGTGCGCTACGACCACTTTCTAGCCGGCTGGTCGGCGCACACCAGACGCTATGGCCCTCGCGCAGAGGCTGTGGCCGTCGTCGTGTTTGTCTGTCGAGACCGCACTCGTGCGCGCGAGTGCGCAAGGCGCTCGGACCAGTTGCTGGTTGCGTGCCGCGCCTACGCTGGGGAGTACCCGTTCGATTGGGAGTATCCGGGCAGGGAGCGGATCCTGTTCGTATCAGAGCGCGACGTCCACGAAGGACTGCTGTCGGCCTATGGCGTGCCCCGCCTGCCGCCCGCGGTTCGCGTCTCGGCGGCGCATGGCGACGTGCGCGCCGCGGAAGCGGCCGTGATACAGCGCGGTGTCCTTGACGTCGTCGATTGCCTCAGCTAGCCAAGTTCGCGTCGTTCGATTGCGAGTGCTCGGCTGGCGCAAGAGTGGTCTTGCATTTACCCGCACGCTTTCGCCGTCGCCCCTCCGATCGACGCAGCTAGGCCGTGTTGGCGGGGCGAAAAGGCGCAGTTGCCCGCCTGCAGGAGGGTAGGCGGCTGCACGTGCCGCGCGCATCATTTGGCATAGCAGAGCCAAACTCCAGGCCGTCCGAGCGGGCGACTGCGCTCTGGGCCACACCAGTGCGACACGCGACGCGTCTCATCGTGGTGCGTCGGCTAGGCTCGCGGCCTTCCTTTTCCTCTTCCCAAGCCGAGCCGTACCAGCCAGCATCGCTTCAGTGCCGCGAACCGTCTCACCAGCTCCTGGCGCGCTGGGTGCAACGGCTGCCAGGAGATGGTCCCGGCGCCGCCAGCTATGACGGCCGCGGTCGTTGACTTCGCGGTTAGGCGTTAGACCGTTTCCGCGCCAACTTGGGCTCTGAGCGATTGCCTTGCTCGCGATCTCCGAGACCCCTTAAGGGGTTCTCGGACCGTTCACGCCCGCTGCCCCGAGCATCAGTTCGGCCCTTGACCTGCGTGCGCTCAAGCACCTACATGCCCTCCTGCGTGTCCCAGCACCCGTCGCAAATGCACGGTGCCCATCCAGGCAAGGAGAAGCAAATGTCGCCCACGATCTCGCCAATCATCCCCACGCACGTTGCGCCGACGCCCAGGCGGTTCTCGCTCGCGTTCTGCCAAGCACGCCAACGCTCGCCACGGGCGGACCGTCTGCAGGAGATCTCGTGTGCTCGATCGCTACGTGGGGCGCGATGGCCGTCGACACGAGGTCATCGTCCAGCCCGCGCACGCCGGGAGCGTGCTCGTGATCGACCGGGCATCGAACACCGCAGACGACGCTCGCCTCGTCGCTCATCTCGGCGCCGACGAGTCGGCTCAAAACGCTGCGCTCGTATGTGCGCTCTACCTCGAGGAGGTGCGCGCGGGCGGCGGCGGATGCCGGCGCGTCAACCGCGAGGACCTGAAGATCGCCCCCTTCGAGGACGAGGCGCAAATTGATCGCGCGGCCGCGATGGCGCGCTATCACGGCGCGCCGGTCGATCGGCGCGGGTATCGCTACCGCATCGAGTCCTTTGAGACCGGTGGCTCGATCGCGCAACTGCGGTGGTGTCGTCGTGCCTCGCCCAACGCCCAGCCCCGGCCTGTGAGCGTGCGCGAGTTGGTTGGGCGTCTCGAAGCCTACGAGCCGGTGCGAACGCTCACCCGCGATGCGCTTGCTCGGCATCGCGCGAGCACCGGGAGCTCGAGCACGGTGCTGCGCGCAGAGCTTCGCCGACTCCAGGACAGTCCGATCGTGCTCAATTGCAGGCTTCGCGCGGCTGTGCTTTCGGTGGTCGGCGGCCAAGGCGTGAGCATGAGCGAGATTGCGACTCGTTGCGGTCGGGTGAAGGTCGACAGCCACGGTCATCTCAGCGGCGAGACGAGCTGGCTGGCGCGGCGTCTGGGTCTGCTCCCGGAGGCCGGACAAAGGACTCCCACCCCGTGGATACACACCGACGTGCTCGCCTTGATAGCCCGCGACGGCCTCGGGATCGGCCCGCGCGAGGTGGAAGCCGACTGCGACTCGCTTCGCGCAGCGTAGCTCCCGCTCGGAGTAGATCGCCCCTCGCGGGGTGACCACCTGACCCAAACCCTTGGCGGTCCCCTGGCCGCCGGGAAGCGATGACTCAAACCCGTTGGCGGACCGAATGGTCCGCCAACGCTCGGTTAACGACCCCGCCGGCGCGAGCCGGCTGAAATCGGATCACTTCAGGGGGTGGCCCGGCGAAAGGAGCTCATATGTCCTCTCTCTCGAGAGTCATGCTGAAAACAGCGCTCGGTTCTGTATCGACCGCGCGCGCCATCGACCCGTTGGCGGCGCCGGAACAGGGCCTACGGTGGCTGATCGCGACCGTCGCTCACCTGATGTTCGGGCTGGCGATCGGGCTGCTCGCGGCACGCGTGATGCGCCGCCGGCACCTCCATTGGACGTGGGCCGTCGGTGCACTGGTGATCGTCGAGTTCGCGCGTCAGACGCTTGCTGGCGCCACGGTCACACTGGCGAGCGCCGCGCTCTGCGCGGCGGTCAGGGGTCGACGCTGGCATCGCGAAGACCTAGAGGCCGGAGCCGATCTCGCCGAGATAGCTCGCCGCCGACTCGGTCCGCAGGAGGTGCTCGCCTACTTCATGCGCGGACTTCGCGCACGATTCGCCCGGCTTCCTTGGGAAGTCGAGTCTGGCGCCGGGCAGCTGACCGTCGGCCACGATGAGCGCGGGCGGATCGTCCGCGTTCCGCTCGACTGTTCGACGCACGCGGCTCACACGCTCGTCGTGGGCGCGACAGGATCAGGCAAGACCGTGACCCAGACGCTCCTCGCGCTAAGCGCGATCGAACTCGGCGCTGGTGCGATCGTCGTCGACCCCAAGGGCGATCGCGCGATGCGCGTGGCGCTTGAAGGCGCGGCGCACGCAGCCCGAAGACGGTTCATCGAATGGAGTCCGAATGGCCCGACCGTGTACAACCCGTACGCCTTCGGGAGCGAGACGGAGATCGCGGACAAGGTGCTCGCCGGCGAGCGCTTCACCGAGCCTCACTATCAGCGTCAGGCCCAGCGCTATCTCGGTCACGTTGTCCGGGCGCTGCGCGCGGCTGAGCTCGACGTCTGCCTGCGGGCGGTCGTTGACTGCCTCGCGCCGGCGCGCCTCGAGGAGCTCGCGCGGGGGCTCCCCGAGGCGTACGCACAGGTGACCTATCGCTATCTCGACTCGTTGACCTCGCGCCAGCAAGGCGACCTCGCGGGCGTGCGCGACCGGCTGGCGATTCTCGTCGAGTCAGACGTTGGAGCCTGGTTGGATCCGGCCACGACACGTTGCGAGCGATTTGACCTTCTGTCGGTCGTGCGCTCGCGCTCTGTCGTGTACTTCGACCTGCAGGCGGACCGCAGGCCGTTGCTGACCCAGATGCTTGGCGCCGCCATCGTGCAGGACCTTCTGACGACGATCGCCGCGCTTCAGGCCGCGCCAATACCGACGCTCGCGGTCATCGACGAGTTCTCGTCGATCGCCGCCGAACAGGTGGTGCGCCTGTTCGCCCGAGCCAGGTCGGCTGGCGTCAGCCTGGTGCTGGGCACCCAGGAGCTCTCTGATCTGCGCCTTCCAGGACGGGAGGGGCTGCTCGAGCGCGTCATGGGAAACCTCTCACTGCTGATCGCCCATCGCCAGGTCGTTCCGGACTCGGCGCAGTTGATAGCGAGCCTCGCCCCGAGCAAGGGCGTCTGGCGCACGTCGCGCCACGGCGATGGCGCGACGACGCGGACGCGAATCCGCGAAGGCGTGCTGACGCCGCAGGAGATGACCGCCCTGGGAACTGGGTATGCGGCAGTGATCGCTTTGAGCGATGGCTGCGCGGCGCGCATCGCGCGCATCCAATCACCGCCGCGCTGACGCGCGCCGAACGCGGCCGGCGGGTCGCGCATCTCTGCGGGTCCATCGGATTCCGCTTCATAACGACCGAAGGAGGACCGGATGGTTCGTCAAGGACCCACACCCGCACGTCAGCGGGGATTTCTGTTGAGCTGGACGGCGAGCATTGGAGCCGTGACCGCCGAGGCCCTGGCCGATCTTCAGCGTGGCACGCTCGCATCGGCTCGTTCGCGTTTGACCGCAGCTGTGCGCGCCGGGCGGTTGCGTCGCCACAGGCCTCTCGCCGGGCATCCGTCGCTCTACACGATCACGCGTGCCGGCTTGAGGTCGGGCGGACTGAGGGGGCTGGAGCCGTGCCGTGTCAGCGCGGCCAACGCGATGCACCTCATCACCTGTGCCCGGGTGGCCGCGCTTTTGGCCGGCGCCTATCCGGATCATCGCGTCGCGGGCGAGCGCGAGTTGCGCCGCGACGAGCGCGATTTCGGTGCGTCGCTCGCGAGTGCTCGGCTCGGCACGCAATCCCCTGGACGGTCGCCGCTGCACCGGCCTGACCTCGTTCTGTGGCCGGGCGCGCTCGGCGCGTCCGGCCACGCCTGCGGCGACAGCCGGACGCGACATCGCCCGGTGGCGGTCGAGGTCGAGCTGACGGTCAAGGCCCACGACCGCCTCACGGAGATCTGTCGCGCGTGGGCTCGATGCCGTGACGTCGCGGGTGTGATCTACGTCGCGGCGCCGGAGACAGAGCGTGCGCTCGCGCGGGCAATTGCCGAAGCGGACGCAGAGGAGAGGGTCGTGGTCGTGCCGCTATCTGTCTTTGACTGAGCTGCTGGCCACGCGTCTCGAGAGAACCATCGCAAGGCGTCCCTAGGTTCATCGATCGGGGGTCAACATGCGAAAACGGAGGCCCAAATGTCTGGCTTTAACGTAAATCGTGTCGTCTTGGTCGGGCGATTGACCCGTGACCCGGAGTTGCGGGCTCTGCCGTCGGGGGCGAGCGTCGCCAGCCTCAGGCTGGCTTGCAATTCGAGCCGTCGAGAAACCGACGGCACTTACACCGAGCGTCCAAACTACTTCGACGTGAGCGTCTTCGGAGCGGTCGCCGATACGGTTGAGCGCTACGTGCGCAAGGGCAGGCGCGTTGCCGTCGACGGGCGTTTGGAGTGGCGAGAGTGGGAGACGGCCGACCTCCAGAAGCGCCAGGCGGTCTCGGTGGTCGCGGACACCATCCAGTTTCTGGACGGCCCAGGCGACTCGCCCGGCGATGGCGAGGACGGTGACGGCGAGCGCGATGGCAGCCAGTCGGGCGATGAGCGCGAGCTCGTCGGCGCGGGGGTGAGCGGCGATGACGGAGATCTCGCCTTCTAGCCGGCCGGCGGCGATCATCGCTATCGCAACCGTCTGCCACAGCGGGGGCGCCCCTTCGGCGCCCCCGCTGGTTGCCGTGAGTGGCTTTAGTCGTTAAAGGGCGGCCGGACCGGCCAATCGTCGCGCGCACGTTGGTCTATGCCGCACTTGGCGTAAGCTGGCGCGGGCAGCGGCACTGTCGCGACATGAGGATGCTCCCGATGCCAGTGAACACCCAAGCGATCGGCAAGACCTATGAGCCCGCGCTCTATGCCGTGGGCAGGGAGAAGATCGGCGAGTACGCGCGCGCGGTGGGCGAGACCAACCCGGTCCATCTCGACGTAGGCGCGGCGCGCGAGGCCGGCCATGCCGACGTCGTAGCGCCGCCGATGTTCGCGGTCGTCTACGGATTTCCGGCGCTTGGACCCGCGGTCTTCGACCCTGACGTCGAAATCAACTTCGCGATGCTCGTACACGGCGCGCAGGAGTTCGAGTGGGGCCCGCTGGTCATAGCAGGCGATGAGATCACGACGACCGTCAGCGTTCAGGACATCGTCGAGCGCGCGGGCCTTGGCTACTACGTCTTCGAGACGATCTCTGACAACCAACGCGGCGAGCGGGTCTGCCGCGGAACGTGGACGAACATCGTCCGGGGGGTGTGAGCCGATGGCGGAGCTGAAAGAGGGAGCGCAGATCCCGGTGCTCAGCGTGACGCCCGACAGGTACCTCACGGTGCGCTACGCGGGTGCCTCGGGGGACTTCAACCCGATCCACATAGACGAGCAGTTCGCGCAGTCGGTGGGGCTGCCCGGGAGGATCCTGCACGGTCTATGGACGATGGCTCAGGTGGCCCGCGCCCAGACCGAGGCGGCAGGGGGTCCCGAGCATCTCAAGCGCCTGTCGGTTCAGTTTCGCGGGATGGGGCTGCCGGAGCAGGAGGTCGTAGTCAGGGCGACGGTGCGCGAGGTCGCCGATGGGCGCGCGCTGATCGACGCCGAGGCTGAGCAGGCGGGCAAGAAGATCGTGCGCAACGCCGTCGCGGAGGTCGAGCTCTAGCGTCGCGGCGCTCGGTTGCCGGGCACTCGGCCCGGCGCGGCGTGACCACGGTCGAGGCGACAGCCGGCCACCTACAATCAGGCGCATGCTCACCTCGCGCCAAGAGCGCATTCTGTGCAAGGTGGTCGACGACTACCTGCGCACCGGCCAGCCCGTCGCCTCGCGGTCGATCGCGGCCGATCCGCAGCTTCAGTGCGGGCCCTCCACCGTGCGCAACGAGCTCGCGCTACTCGAGGAGCAGGGGTTGCTCGCCCATCCTCACGTGTCGGCGGGCCGCGTTCCGACCGACGTCGGCCACCGCTACGTGGTGGATCGGATGCTCGTCTCGGGCCAGGGTCTCGAGCTGGAGAGAAGGCTCGAGATCTCGCCGATTCGCAACGAGCTGGAGGAGGCGATGCGCCAGACGACCGAGGCTCTCTCACAGGTGACGAACCTGCTGGCGGTCGTTTCTGCTCCGTCGCTGCAGGCGGCGACGATCAGGCACATCGAGGTGCTCGCGCTGCAGCCGGCTGTCGTGATGGTGGTCATCATCACCTCCAGCGGCGGCGTCTCGAAGACGCTGGCGAAGTTCGACGGCCCCGTCGATCCCGGTGTGCTGGCGTGGGCGGGCGAGTACCTGAACGAGCGCCTGGTGGGCCTGGGCCTCGGCACGCGGATCCTCCACCAGCGTCTAAGCGACCCGAGCCTGTCTGCCACCGAGCTGAGCTTTCTCGAGCAGCTGCTGCCCGCGTTCGACGACCTCGGAGGGGACGCCGATGACGCGCTCTACGTCGAGGGCGCCGCGCGGCTGCTGTCCGCCGGTCGCATCGAGGATGTCGCCGAGGTCAACGAGCTGATCGGTCTGCTCGAGCGCCGGGTTGTGCTCCTGTCGGTGTTGCGCGCGGCGCTCGGCGAGCCCGGTATGTACGTGCGCATCGGCCGCGAGAACGAGCTGCCCGCGATGCGTTCTTTCGCGCTGGTCGCCAGCGGTTACGGTATGGCGCGGCGCAAGCTCGGCACCGTCTCGGTGATAGGCCCTGTGCGCATGGACTACGCCGGCGCGATCGTCACTGTACGCGAGGCAGCACACCAGTTGTCGCGCCTGCTCGAAGACACCTATGCCGAGAACTGAACGAGCGGTGCCGCGCGACCCCTATGTCGTGCTCGGCGTGCAGCGCGACGCCTCCGAGCAGGAGATCAAAAAGGCGTTTCGAGCGCTGGCGCGCGAGCTGCACCCCGATGTCAACGCTCACGACCCCGACGCCGAGGAGAAGTTCAAGGAGGCTGTGCAAGCGCATGAGATCCTGTCTGACCCGCAGCGGCGCGCGACTTATGACCGCTACGGCCATGAGGGGTTGCGCTCCGGGGGCTATGCGCCGAACTTCGACGCCTTCGGTTCGATCGGAGACCTGTTTGACGCCTTTTTCGGCGGGGGCGCTTTCGGAGCGCGCTCCGGCCCCGAGCAGGGCGCGGATATCGCGGTCACGATCGAGATCGATCTGATCGATGCGTCGGAGGGAACCACGCGCGAGGTGTCGTTTGAGGCGATCGATCGCTGCGAGCACTGCCGCGGGAACGGGGCCGAACCGGGGACGCCGATTCAGGCATGTGATCGTTGTGGCGGATCCGGGCAGCTCCAAGCCGCCACGCGCACGCCGTTCGGCCAGATGGTGCGCACGATGATCTGCGACACCTGCCAAGGGGATGGGCGCATAGCCGCTCACCCCTGCGGCGAGTGCCGCGGGCGCGGGCGGCGGGCGAGCAGGAGGAAGCTGGAGGTGAAGATCCCGCCCGGAATCTCAGACGGGCAGCGCATTCGGCTGTCTGATCGCGGGCACGCCGGCGAGGTCGGAGCCGCGGCGGGTGACCTGTATGTGCTCGTGAGGGTGCGCGAAGACGAGCGCTTCGTGCGCGAAGGCGATGACCTGATCACCGCGTTGGACGTCGCCGCCCCTGCGGCGGCGCTCGGTGTGACGCTCGACGTCGCGACCCTGCAGGGCGACGCGTCGGTTCAACTGCAGCCAGGCACGCAGCCGGGCGATGTGCTGACGCTGCGCGGCAAGGGGATGCCTTCGCTGGGGCGCGGCCGGCGGGGCGATCTGCGCGTGGTAGTCAACGTCGTGATACCCCGCCGCCTGAACGACGAGCAGCGCGAGTTGCTGACGCGACTCAACGAGACGCTCACCGCCGAGAACATGCGCTCACAGGAGTCGATGTTCGCAAAGCTGCGTCGCGCGCTCGGCAACCAGGCCGCGTGATTCGTCTCGCCGTGCGCGTTGATCGCGCACAGGCAGATCTGGTCCTGGCCGAGCTGCTGGAACTCGCTCCCGCGGGGGTCGAGGAGGTGACTGTCGACGAGCACACGGTGGAGTACGCCGTGTATGGCGCGGCTGGGGAGCTGCCGAGCCTGCCCGACCTGACGAGCGCCGCGGGCACCGCGCTCGTCGGCGTCTCCACCAGCGAGACGCCCGATGACTGGCACGAGCGCTGGAAGACGTTTCACCGTCCGGTCACGATCCAAGCGCCAGATGGTGCGCCCCAGGCGCGATCTCAGCCGAGACCGTCACTGCACGTTCGCGCCCCATGGCAGGCGCCGCGCGTCGCAGAGGACGTGCTCGATATCGCGATCGATCCCGGACAGGCCTTCGGCACCGGTGCTCACGACACCACGCGCCTGTGCCTGTCGCTGATGCTCGAGCTCACCGGCAGCGAGGGATCCGCCATGGGGCTTTTGGACGTAGGAACCGGTTCGGGCGTGCTGGCCATCGCCGCGGCGCGGCTCGGGTTCTCACCTGTGCTCGGCCTGGATAGTGATCGCGAGAGCGTCCTCGCGGCACGAGCCAACGCGCTCGCCAACGGCGCAGCGATCGAGGTTCGCCGGCTGGACGCGCGCCACGAGCAGCTGCCGTGGATCGACCACGCGCGCCGAGCCGCGAGCGGGCTGGTCGTCGTCGCCAACCTGCTGCGCCCGCTGCTGCTGGAGCTCGCGCGCACCATTTCTCGAGCGCCCGAGCATCTCGTGCTCGGCGGCCTGTTGGCAGGCGAGGTGGGGGAGGTCGCCGACGCGTTCGTGCAGCGTCTGGGCATGTGCGAGCGCGCTCGCCGCAGCAGCCGCGAGTGGGCCGCCGTGTGGCTGAGCGCCGGACCCGCCGAGCACCGATAACGAGGACAGAAGGCGGTCGGCTGGCTAGCGCGGGTCGGGTATCTCTGTGGCTGCCCGGATCGCCGAGCGGTACACCAAATCGATCGCCATACGTGTGCCATCCTCTGCCGCGAGCAGCGCATCCGCGGCAGCCAGAGCGCCGGCGATCGCCTCCAGCGCCTCTGCGGCCTCGTCGGGCTGTGGGTCGCGGCAAGCGGCGCGCGCCATGTCGAGCATCGCTTTGGCCTGGTCGAGAGCGCCCGCGAACATCGCCGGGCCCACCAGGCTCGCGTACCCATAGACGCGCGCCAGGCGCCCGGAGAGCGTGATCGAAGGACCGCGTCGCGGGGCGCTCACCGGCGGCAGCCCGTCGCCGTCGATCAGCGCTGCCATCGTGGCGCCGAGCAAGCCCCTAACCGCCGTCTCGTCCAGGCCGGCCTGCTGCGCTACGCGCAGCGCCATGTACAACGAGCTCGCGGGACGGCCGTAGGGCGGATCGGAGGCGAACACGATTCGCTCGGCTGGCACGCGCGCGAAGAGCTCGATTACGTCCAGCGGAAAGAAGCAAGAGATGTCATAGAGCACGCCCGGGTGCTCGGCGAGGCCGCTGGTGAGCGTTCCCTGATCGCAGATCGCGCCGTGCGCCAGTATCAACACCGCGCCGGGATGGCGGTTGGCGACGTCGATCAGGCCGTCGGCGAGCGGCGGCAGGCCCCTTCCGGCGTGGATCAGGATCGGAACGCCGGCGCTTTCGGCGAGCGCGAAGACGTCGTCCATCTCGCCTCCGTCGAAGACGAAGTCCTGCGCGCGCGGGTGCAGCTTGATGCCCCGCGCGCCGGCACTCAAGCAACGTTCGCTCTCTGCCAGCGGGCCTTCGGTCGGGTCCAGTCGGCAGAACGGGATCAGCCTGCCGTCCGTCTCGGCCGCCCACGCCAGCACGCGGTCGTTGGGCAGGCGATATGCGGGCTGGCGCTCGGGATCGTGCAGCGGGAACACGCAGGCCCGGCGGGCGTCGGCATCGTCGAGCTGTGAGAGAAGCTGCTCGACGCTAAGCGAGCGACCGTCCTCATCGAGGCCGAGGTGTGTGTGGGCGTCGATCACTTCAGCGTCGGGCGGACGCAGCCGGCCCACATCGCCCACGAACGGCGCGAGCGCGTCAACGTAGAGGCTGGCGTTCATGCGCTGGACCTTATTCGGTCACGCCGAGAGCGGCGCGCGCTCTGCTGCGGGCCACTCCCGCGCGTCGGGCGCCGCGCGACCCGACGGCGCGACGTGCACGCGAACACAGACTGCGGTTGTCTAGCCTCGCGTCATGGCGGCTGAGATCGTTATCGCCGGCGGCGGCTTCGGCGGGTTCTACGCGGCGCGCGCGTTGGAGCGGCGGCTCCCCGCCGGCAGCGCGAGGGTAACGCTAGTCAGCCAGGCGAACTTCATGCTCTACACGCCGCTGTTGCCCGGCGCCGCCGGCTCGACGCTCGATCCGCGCCACGTCGTCGTGCCGCTGCGTCCGTATCTCAAGCGCACCGAGTTGCTCATCGGCAAGGTCACCGGCGCCGACCCGCTTCGCGCCAGGTTGTCGGTACAGCGGATCGACGCCACGCGCGTGGAGGTCTCATACGACCACCTCGTGCTGGCGCTTGGATCGGTGTCACGCACGCTGCCGATCCCCGGCCTGGCCGAGCACGCGACCGGGCTGAAGTCGCTGTCCGATGCCACGGCGCTTCGCAACCAGGTGCTCAACTGCCTGGACACAGCGGAGTCGCTGGAGGATCCCGCCGCGCGAGCCGAGTACCTGGGCTTCGTCTTCGTGGGCGCCGGGTACGCCGGCGTTGAGGGGCTCGCCGAGTTGCAGGATTTCGCCGCGCAGGCGATCGAGCTCTATCCGCGCTGTCGCGCGCAGGGCATGCGGTGGGTGCTGGTCGAGGCACGCGGGCGCATCATGCAGGAGGTCCCGACGAGCCTCTCGGAGTTCGCTCGCCACGAGTTGCTGCGGCGCGGGATCGAGGTGCGCACCGACACGATGTTGCGATCGGTGAACGTGCGTAGCGCGACGCTGTCAGACGGCGATGTGATCGCGGCTCGCACGGTGGTGTGGACCGCAGGCGTCAAGCCGAGTCCGATCGTCGCGAGACTAGGTCTCGCGCTCGATCCCGACGGTCGCGTCGTCGTCGATCGCACGATGCACGTCGCGAACCGGCCGCGGGTGCCGCGCGCCTCCGATGCTTCCCGGGTGGGGGGTGCGAGCCCACTCGCGGCCGAGGCCGGTCACGTGTGGGCGATCGGCGACTGCGCCGCGGTACCTGACCCATCGAGGTCTGGCCGGCCTTGCCCGCCGACCGCCCAGCACGCGATTCGCCAGGGCAGGCTCGTAGCGCGCAATGTCACGGCGACGCTCGCCGGCGGGCGGCCGCGTCCCTTCCGCTATCGAACCAAAGGGGTCGTCGCCGAGCTGGGGGACAACAAGGCCGTGGCGATCACGCTCGGCGTCCGTTGGCGCGGCTTTCCGGCGTGGCTGATCGCGCGCACCTATCACCTGCTGCTGATGCCCGGGATCGGCCGGCGGCTGCGGCTACTGGTCGACTGGAACGTCGCGCTCGTGTTCGGTCGCGACCCGTCCTCACCGGGGCGGCTCGGCGGCCCGAATCCGTTGGGGCGCGATTGACAGATGCGTATCCTGGTCTGAGAATGGCGATACTCGATGCGGTCAAAGACGACCTGCAAGGCGCGATGCGCGCTGGTGAAAAGGAGCGAGTTGGTGCGCTTCGCTTCGTCCTGTCCGAGCTTCAGAAGGCCGCCAAGGAGGGTTCCGACGACGAGGTGGCCGTGCTGCGCCGCGAGCGCAAGCGGCGCCTGGAGGCCGCGCGGGAGTTTCGCCAGGCCGGCCGCCATGACCTCGCGGGCAGCGAGGAGGCCGAGGCGGAGCTCATCAGCGCCTACCTGCCGGCGGAGCTGTCAGACGAGGAGCTCGGCGCGATCGTGACCCAGGCGGTGCACGACAGCGGCGCCCAATCGGCCAAGGACATCGGCGCGGCGATGAAGCAGGCGATGGCGACGGTCGATGGTCGCGCGGACGGCAAGCGCGTTTCAGAGCTCATGCGCGCAGCGCTCAGCGGATGAGGACACAGGTCGAGCTCCCCAACGACGTGGCCAAGGAGCTGGCCGGCAGCCAGGATGCCGTGCTGCGCGCCCTCGAGGAGCACCTGGACTGCAAGGTGTTTCTGCGCGGCAACCTAATGACCTTCGACGGCGAAGCGGATGAGACGCACACCGGCGAGCGGGTCGTCGCCGAGCTGTCGGAGCTGATCCTGCGCGGCCATGAGATCGGGCCTGGGACGATCGCCGCCGTGACAGGCGCGCTCGATGCACACGAGTCGCCTGCGCGGGTGCTCGAGGACGTCGTGTGGCGCCACCGCGGCCTGCAGGTCGCCCCCAAGACCGTCAACCAGAAGCGCTACGTCGACTCGGTGCGTGCTAACACGATCACCTTCGGGATCGGCCCTGCTGGCACAGGCAAGACGTTTCTCGCCGTCGCGATGGCGGCCGCGGCGCTGATGCGCCATGAAGTCAACCGCGTGATCCTCACGCGCCCGGCTGTCGAGGCCGGCGAGCGGCTTGGCTTCCTGCCGGGCGACCTCATGGCCAAGGTCGATCCCTACCTGCGCCCGCTGTTCGACGCGCTGCACGACATGCTCGACCCCGAGAAGGTCTCCAGCTACATCGAGCGAGGAGTCATCGAGATCGCGCCACTGGCGTTCATGCGCGGGCGTACGCTCAACGACTCCTTCGTGATCCTCGACGAGGCTCAGAACACGACGCCCGAGCAGATGAAGATGTTCCTCACGCGCTTGGGCTTCGGATCCAAGATGGTGGTCACCGGCGACGTCACACAGGTCGATCTCCCGCGCGAGCAGCAGTCCGGGCTGATCGTCGTCGGGGGCGTCCTGGAGTCAATCGAGGGAATCGAGTTCGTGCGCTTCGGCGGCGAGGATGTCGTTCGCCACAAGCTCGTCCAGCGGATCGTCGAGGCTTACGACGTGCACGCGCGCGACAACGCCTCTGAGCTCACCCGGCGCGGGCCGCGCGCGGCCGACAGCTCCGCCTGAGGCCTGAACGCGGGCCAGCGCGATGATCGACGTTGAGGTGTTTGGCGCCGTCGAGGATCTGTCGGCGCGCGACGTGCGGCGCCTTTGCGTCCTCTCCGCCGAGTCGATGGGCGTGGACAACGGCCACCTGGCCGTCGAGTTCGTCGACGCGCGGCGGATCGCCACGCTCAACGGACAATTCCGCGATAGGCCGACGCCCACCGACGTGCTGTCGTTCCCCGTCGACGGCAGCGAGCCGCTGGCCGGCGTGCAGTCGGTCGACGGCGACGATCCGCCCGAAGCAGGGTGCGCGCTCGCCAGTCCGCGAGAGCTCGGCGACGTCGTGATCTGTCCCGAGCACACGAGCGATCTGCGCGAGGCGCTCGTCCACGGTGTGCTGCATCTGCTCGGCATGGATCACGAGACAGACGACGGCGAGATGCTCGCGCTTCAGCGGCGCGTGCTCTCGCTGGAGCGCGCGTGACCTCAAGCGGCTTCGTGGCCCTCGCTGGAAGGCCCAACGTCGGCAAGTCGACGCTCGTCAATGCGGTCGTCGGAGAGAAGGTCGCGATCGTCTCCGACCGTCCTCAGACGACCAGGCGCGCGATCCGCGGGCTGCGCGTCCGCGGCGACTGCCAGATGGCGCTCGTGGACCTGCCTGGCGTCCAGCGTCCACGCGACGCTCTGACCGGGCGCATGGCAAGGCGCGTGACGCTCGAGCTCGACGGCTGCGACGCCGCGCTGCTTGTGCTCAATGGCCACCAGGGCGTCGGTCCGGGCGATCGCTTCATCGCCAGGACGCTCGCCGACAGCCCGGCGCCGGTGACGGTCGCGCTCAACAAGGTCGACCGTCTATCGCGCGCCGAGCAGATCGCGGCGCTCTCGCAGGCCGCGCAACTGTGCGCCGGCGCCGAGGTCTTTGCGATCTCTGCGCGCACAGGGGCGGGGGTCGAGGAGCTCGTCGAGCACCTCGCGTCGCTCATGCCAGAGGGGCCTTTCATGTTCGCCGTCGACGAGCGGTCTGACCAGCCGCTTCAGCTGGTGCTGGCCGAGCTGGTGCGCGAGGCGGTCATCAGGCGCACCCGCCAGGAGCTGCCGCATGCCGTCGAGGTCGTCGTCGAGGAGATCGAGCGCCCGCGCGAGGGCCTCACGCGCGTCAGGGCGCTGATTTGGGTGGAGACCGAGTCCCAGAAGGGGATCCTCGTGGGCGCCCAGGGGAGGATGATCAAGGCGATCGGGACCGCCGCGCGGCGCGAGCTGCAGCGCGAGCTCGATTGTCAGGTGTATCTCGACCTTTCGGTGCGTGTGCGCCGCGACTGGCGCGCCGACGATCAGCTGCTCGATCGTCTGGGCATCACCTGACGACGACTACAGCTTGCGTGACAGCTGGTCGGCGAGCTGGCGCAAGATCGCCAGGTCGAGCTCGGCGGCGAACACGAACGGCATGCTTAGGACCGGCAGGCTCCGGCGTCGCAGACGAGCGAGCTGGTTGTGCTGGCGACGCGCACGTTCGTGAACCGAGCGCGCGGCGTGGGTCGCCGAGCGTACGAGCGCGGCCTCAGACTGTGCGCGTGCAGGTCGGGCCCTGCTGGACGCGGCGCCGTGGACGAGCGCCGGAGTCGGTTGGCTCCCCGCGGGCTCGCTCTCGCTAAGCGCCGTCAGCTCGGCGAGCTCTGCGTCGCTGAAGCGCCGCGGCAGCATGCCGTTGACGATCACCGCATCGAGCTCGCGTTGCAGCCTCGCGCCCAACCCGTCCTGGATCTCGAGCGCCTCGGATACCGCCATCTCGCTCGCGTGAGCGACCGCCAGATATCCGCTGCGCGTGGGGTCGCAGAGCAGCTCCTGGACCTGCGCGCGTCTGACCCGCGATCGGCCCGACGCGAACGATCGCGCCGAAGGTCCATGGCGAATCGAGCATTCCCAGTGCGTGGCCGGTGGCCGGCGCATCGAGCACGACGAGGTCATAGCGACCTGCGCGCCGGTGCCAGCGCTCGCCCTGAGCGAGCTCCCAGATCTTCACCATGCTGACCAGCTCCTTCGCGCCCGGCGCAGCAGCGGCGAAGTACTGAAACGTGCTGCTCGAGCCGAGCACCCGACCGGCGAGCGGGCCGCCGATCGACTGCAGCCACTCCAGCAGGGCGCGATCGGGGTCGATCGAGCTCGACCAGAGGTTCTCGCAGAGCTCGATCTCGACGCCGAGCTGGGGCGCGGCCAGCCCGAAGAGGCGAGGCAGGCGACCCTGGTCGCCGAGCTCGACGACGAGCACGCGCAGTCCCCGGCTCGCACCCACCAGGCCGGCGACGGCCGACATCGTCGTCTTGCCGACGCCGCCCTTGCCGGTTACCACGAGCAACTCGCGTTCGAACACGGATGTCATCGTCAGACCGCAGTTTGTCTGAAAGCGCGCGCCGAGCGAGCGAGCCCCGCCGCTCGGGGCAGGACGGGCGCGACGGGGCGGCTGCGATGGAGAGGGCACCTACAATCGTGCGATGAGCACGTCGGTAGACGAGAGCGAGTCGATCGAGGAGCTCGTCGCTTACGACGAGCGCGGACTGGTCGCGTGCGTCGTGCAGGATTGGCGCAGCGGAGAGGTGCTGACGCTTGCCTACATGAACGAGCAGGCGCTCGCCAGCACGCGTGCGACAGGAGAGCTTCACCTGTGGAGTCGCTCGCGACAGCAGCCATGGCACAAGGGCGAAACGAGCGGCAACGTCCAGGCGGTCCGTGCTCTGCGCGTCGACTGCGACGGCGACAGCCTGCTTGCGCTCGTGGAGCCGGCGGGGCCGGCGTGCCACACGGGCCAGCGCAGCTGCTTTCACCGCGGCGAGCTATCGCCGGCGGCGCCGCACGAGGTGTTGCCCTCGCTTGAGAGGACGCTTGACGAGCGCGCCGCAGAGCGCCCGGAGGGCTCTTACACGGCTTCGCTACTGGCGGACCCGCCGCGCATCGGCGAGAAGGTGATGGAGGAGGCCGAGGAGGTCGCGCGCGCCGCGCGCGAGGAGTCCGACCTGCGCGTCGACGAAGAGGCGGCGGACGTGCTCTACCACCTGATGGTGCTGCTGGTCGCCCGCGGCCGTCAGCTCAGCGACGTCGAGCGGGTGCTCGATGAGCGCAGCAGGTAGCGCTCTGGACACCGAGCTGCCGGTGACGCCGAGCCTTCGAGCAGGTGCGGGCGCTCGCTGGCGAGCACAACCTGATCTCGCTGCGCCACAGCTTCATCGAGGACTGCGAGACGCCGGTGTCGGCATTTCTGAAGCTGCGCGCGCTGGCGCCCGGAGAGCCGGCGTTCCTGCTGGAGTCAGCCGAGCAGGGTCAGCGCGTGGGGCGCTACTCGTTCATCGGCGTACGACCGCGCGAGGTGCTGCGCTGGTCGCTCGGCGACGACGGAGACCCCTACGCGCTCGCCGCCGAGCGAGTCGCGCGCTTTGACCAGGCGCCGATCGTCGACGGGCCGCCGTTCGCCGGCGGTGGCGTGGGCTTCTTCGGCTATGACCTCGTTCGCGCCGTCGAGCCGCTCGGCGACCCCAACCCGGATCCGCTCGGGCTGCCCGACATGGCGCTGATGCTCACCGATCTGCTCGTCGTGTTCGATCACCTCAAGCACACCGTCGAGATCTCCGCCGACATCGATCTGCAGGCGGAGTCAGACGTCGAGTTCGCGTATGCCTCGGCGGCCAGGTCGATAGCCGAGGTGCGCGCGCTGCTGGCCGGGCCCGTCCCGCGCGGCGAGCGTGCGACGGGCGTGCAGGAGGTCCCGACGCTGCGCTCGAACATGCCCAGAGAGCAGTTCGAAGCGATGGTCGAGCGCATCGTGCGCTACATCTACGCTGGCGACGCCTTTCAGGTCGTGCCGTCCCAGCGCTGGTCTGCGCCGGTGCCGGTCGAGCCCTTCTCGATCTATCGCGGGCTGCGCGCGACCGATCCGAGCCCCTACATGTACTTCTTGGACTTCGGCGACTTCCAGGTTGCCGGCGCGAGCCCTGAGCCGCTGCTGACCGTGACCGGGCGCCACGTCTCGACCAAGCCGATCGCCGGGACGCGTCCGCGCGGGAACAGCGTCGAGCAGGACCGTCGCATCGCCGAGGAACTGCTCGCCGACGAGAAGGAGCGCGCCGAGCACGTGATGCTCGTCGATCTGGGGCGCAACGACCTCGGCCGGGTCTGCGAGTACGGAACGGTCACCGTCGACGAGCTGATGCAGATCGAGTCCTACAGCCACGTCGTGCATATCGTCTCCTCGGTGTCGGGCACGCTGCGCGAGGGCGTCGGCGCGATGGACGCGCTGCGCTCGGTGCTGCCCGCCGGAACGCTCTCGGGGGCGCCGAAGGTGAGGGCGATGCAGATAATCGATGAGCTCGAGCCGATCAAGCGCGGCGGATATGGCGGCGCTGTCGGCTATCTCAGCTACGCGGGCGACCTCGACACGGCGATTCACATCCGCACGGTGGTGGTCTGCGACGGCGTGGCCCACGTGCAGACGGGCGGCGGCACGGTCGCCGACGCCAAGCCCGACTACGAGTACGAGGAGTCGGTGGCCAAGTCCGCGGCGGCCGTGCGCGCCATCGAGCTGGCCTGCCGCCAGGCGCAGTGGCAATAGCTTCGGCTGTGCCGATCGCGGGCGCTGCTCGATCGTCGGTCATCATCTGGCTCTGCGCGCGGAGGGCAACGTGAAGGTTCTTGTAATCGACAACTACGACTCCTTTGCCTACAACCTCGTCCAGTACATGGGCGAGCTCGGGGCCGAGGTGCACACGGTGCGCAACGATCGCGCGAACGCGTCAGATCTCTTGCAAGGCGGCTATGACCGCTGCGTCGTGTCGCCCGGGCCACGCACGCCCGACGACGCGGGGATCTCGCTGGAGGTCGTGCGGCGGATGCCCGAGGCGGGGATCCCGACGCTCGGCGTGTGCCTCGGTCATCAGGCGCTCGCCCAGGCGTTTGGCGGACGCGTCACGCTAAACCCTCCGGTGCACGGCAAGGCGAGCGTGATCGAGCACGATGGGCGCACGATCTTCGAGGGCTTGCCGAATCCGCTCACGGTCGGGCGCTATCACTCGTTGATCGTCGATCCTCAGCTTCCCGACTGCCTTGAGCAGTCGGCAAGCGGTGGCGGGGTGGTGATGGCGCTGCGTCACCGCGAGCTCCCGGCGGAGGGCGTGCAGTTCCACCCCGAGTCGGTCCTCACGCAGGCCGGGCGCTCGCTGCTTGCCAACTTCCTGGGGGTCGAAGCGCCGCCGGGTGATTGCTGATGCCAAACGAGATCCTCACGCGCGCGATCGACGCGCTCGCGCAGCGGCGCGACCTGAGCGCCGACGAGACCGCCGAGGTGCTCGGCGAGATCATGCACGGGCAAGCATCAGAGACGCAGATCGCGGGCTTTCTGATCGCGCTGCGGACCAAGGGCGAGACGGTCGACGAGCTGGTCGGGCTCGCACGTACGATGCGCGCCCTCTCTGCCCGTGTGCAGATCGACCGCGACGACCTGCTCGACACGGCGGGCACCGGCGGTGGTCGCAGCACATTCAACGTCTCCACGACGGCGGCGCTGATCGCGGCAGGCGCCGGCTGTATTGTCGCCAAGCACGGCAACCGCTCGGCCACGAGCCGCTCGGGATCGGCCGACGTGCTGGAGGCGCTGGGGGCGCGCATCGACCTCGACCCGCCGGGCGTCGCAGCCTGCATCGAAGAGGCGGGGTTCGGCTTCATGTTCGCTCCCGCCCATCACCAGGCGACTCGCTACGTGGTGCCCGTCAGGGTCGAGCTCGCCGTGCGCACGATCTTCAACCTGCTTGGACCGCTCACCAACCCCGCGGGCGCGCGCCGTCAGGTCATCGGCGTCTCAGACCCGGCTTCGCGGAGACGATGGCCGGCGCGCTCGCGAGGCTCGGGGTCGATCGCGCGCTCGTGGTCGCCAGCGAGGACGGGCTGGATGAGATCTCGATCTGCGCTGCCACGAATGTGATCGAGGTCGATGGTGAGGAGCTGCGCCGCTACAGGCTGACCCCAGGTGAGGTGGGCGTACAGGCGGCCTCGGAGGATGCGTTCGCGCTGGCGTGCGCGGGCGGCACGCCGGAGGAGAACGCGGCGGCGGCGCGTGCGGTGCTTGGGGAAGACCGAGCCGACGCGCGCGAGCACGCCGATGATTACGGGCGCCTGCGCGTCGAGCTCGCGGCGATCAACGCGGGAGCCGCGATCTACGCGGGCGGGCAGGCCGACACGATCGCGGCCGGCGTGCGGGCCGCTCGCGCTGCGATCGACGATGGCAGCGCCGCCGCCGCGCTGCAGCGTTTCGTGCGCGCGACCCACGCGCACGCGCCGGCGGAGGCGTCGCGATGAGCGCCCGTGACACGACGGTGCTCGAGCGCATTGTCAGCGAAACGCGAGAGGATCTCGAGCGTCGCAAGCGTGAGGTGCCGCTCGCGGACATCGCGCCTCACGGCGCCCCCGGCGACTCGCACTCGCAGTCGTCTGGCGCAGACGACACAGGAGAGCGTGCAGGCCGGTATGACACGGCGCGGCTTTCGCGATGCGCTGACCCGTGCGGGCATCGGCGTGATCGCGGAGTTCAAGCGGCGCTCGCCATCGGCCGGGCTGCTGCGCGAGGGGTCTGACGTGCGCGAGATGGTCGGCGCCTATGAGCGTGGCGGCGCGGCTGCGCTGTCGGTCCTCACCGAGCGCGCGAACTTCGATGGCTCGCTCGAGGATCTCTCAGTGGCGCGTGACGCGTGCGCGCTGCCGATCCTGCGCAAGGACTTCATCGTCGATCCCTACCAGCTGCAGGAGGCTCGCCTGGGTGGCGCCGACGCCGTGCTCTTGATCGTTGCGGCGCTGAGCGACGGCGACCTTCGCCTGCTTCACTCACAGGCGAGCGCGCTCGGCCTTGATGTGCTCGTGGAGGTGCACGATCCCCGCGAGCTGGAACGCGCGCTTTACTGCGGCGCTGAGCTGATCGGCATCAACAACCGCGACCTGCGCGACTTCTCAGTCGACGTGCAGCGCACGTTCGATCTGCTCGACGGCATCCCCGATGGCGTGGCTGTAGTCTCGGAGTCCGGAATCTCAGGCCCCGCGCAGCTTCGCCGGCTCGAGGATGCCGGCGTGGACGCCGTGCTGGTTGGGGAGTCGCTGATGCGAGCCGCCGATCCGCAGGCGGCCTTGAGCTCGCTCACAGGTTTTAGAAACAACGAGCAAGCGCTTTAGACCGCGTTCATAGCTGCCCGCCAAGCTGCTCTCAATGAAAAGAACCTTTGCGATTCCCTTCATCTCAGCTCTGATCGGCGGCGGCGTCGTCGTCGCCGTCGTGGCCGCGTTCGGCGGCCTCGGCGCCAGCCAGCAGAAGACCGTCACCATCCAGTCCGCCGCCGCTCGCGCCGGCCAACGTGGCACAGCACACCAACGGCCTGACGCCGCATGACATCTATGTGCGCGACGCGCCCGGGGTCGTGTTCGTGACCTCGACCATCGTGCAGAAGACCGAATCGCCCTTCGGCCTGTTCGGCGGCGGCGGCGAAAGCAGTCAGCAGCAGGGCAAGGCGACCGGCTCGGGAATCGTGATCGACAACAACGGCACCATCCTCACCAACTGGCACGTCGTCGAGAACGCCGTGAAGGTGACCGTGAGCGTTGAAAAAGGTCAGTCGGTCGAAGCCAAGGTGCTCGGCAAGGATCCCTCCAACGACCTCGCCGTGCTGCGTGTGCCGACCAATGGAATCACGCCTGCACCCGCTGACGCTCGGCGACTCCTCACACGTTCAGGTCGGTGATCCCGTGCTAGCGATCGGCAACCCGTTCGATCTCGAACGCACGCTCACCACCGGCGTCGTCTCGGCGCTGCAACGCCAGATAACGGCTCCCAACGGCTTCACGATCGACAACGTCATCCAGACCGACGCGCCGATCAATCCCGGCAACTCGGGCGGGCCGCTGCTCAACGCGGCGGGCGAAGTGATCGGCATCAACTCGCAGATCGAGACCGGTGGGAGCGGCGACGGCAGCGTCGGTATCGGCTTCTCGATCCCGATCAACACCGCCAAGTCCGAGATCGCAGAACTCGAGAAAGGCGGGACCGTCAGCGGGGCCTACCTCGGCCTCACGTCGCTCACGATCGACGGCTCGCTGTCGGCGCTCAACCTGCCCGTGAAGACGGGCGCGCTGGTGCAGAGCGTGCAGAAAGGGACCGCGGCCGAGAAGGCCGGGATTCGAGGCGGCACCGTCAACGGCAACACCGAAAACGGCCAGGTGGCCGTGGGCGGCGACATCATCGTGTCGATCGACGGCCAGGCTGTCACCAGCTCAGAACAGCTGGCCAACGACATCGATGCCAAGAAGCCGGGCAACGAAATCAAAATCGGGCTGCTGCGCGCAAACGGAAGCGGTGGCTACGAACACAAGACCGTGAGCGCGACGCTTGGCAGCCGGCCGAGCTCGGTGCCGAACCCCAACACGCCGGAAGGCTGAGCAGACCGGTCGCTCGCTACCGTTGGGGTATGTCTGAGGCATATCCCCAACGGGACGCGACCTGCGCTGCCAAGACGCACACGAGCCTCAACACGCGCTCGGGCGCCACGGCGCCCACGCGCGTAAAGGTCTGCGGGATCACCAACCTCGAAGACGCCGAGCTGGCTGTCGAGCTCGGCGCCTGGGCGCTGGGGATGATCTTCTACGAGGGCAGTCCGCGGCGCTGCTCACCGGCCGAGGCGCAGCGGATCGTCGCGCGCCTGCGACGCAGAGCGCATCTGTGTGGCGTGTTCGTGAACACGCCGCTGGAGCAGGTGGTCGGGTCCTGCGAGGAGCTGGGCCTTGACATGGTTCAGCTGCATGGCGATGAGGGACCGTCATTCTGCGCGGAGGTGATGCGGCGAAGCGGCGCACGGGTGATCAAGGCCGCGCAGGTGTCGCTCGCCGGAGATGTCAGGGACGTGGAGCGCTTTCACGTCGACTTTCACCTGCTGGACGCTCGCGCGCGGACGCCCGGCAGCGAGGGGCTGAGGGGCGGCACCGGCGAGTCCTTTGACTGGACGTTGCTGGGGGCTCGCAGCTCCAAGGTGCCGCTGATCCTCAGCGGTGGCCTGGATGCCGACAACGTTGCTGAGGCGATCGCCGTGGCGCGGCCCTTCGCTGTGGATACCGCAAGCGGAACCGAGGCCGCGCCCGGACGCAAGGACCCGCAGCGCCTGCGCGCGTTCTTCGACGCCGTGCCAGGCCGTCGGGCGGTCGCTGCCGACGAGATGCCCGCCGCGGGCCTGCCGGCGTGAGCGCGGACGGGGTGGACATAGCCGTCGAGCACCGCTTCGGACAGTACGGGGGCCAGTTCGTACCCGAGACGCTCATGCCGGCCCTGGCCGAGCTGGAGCAGGCATGGCGCGCAGCGCGCGCAGACGAGTCCTATCGAGACGAGCTGAGCTCGCTGCTGCGCGACTTCGGCGGGCGCCCCACCCCGCTGTATCGGGCCAGGCGCCTCAGCGAAGCGGCCGGCCGGCCCGTGTATCTAAAGCGCGAGGACCTCAACCACACCGGGTCGCACAAGCTCAACAACGCGCTCGGCCAAGCGCTGCTTGCCAAGCGGATGGGCAAGACACGGATAATCGCCGAGACGGGCGCCGGGCAGCACGGCGTGGCGACCGCGACCGTCTGCGCTCTGCTCGGCCTGCAGTGCGTCGTCTACATGGGCGTCCAGGACACGCGTCGCCAGCGACCCAACGTGCAGCGCATGGAGCTGCTCGGCGCGACGGTCCGCCCCGTTGACGCCGGCGCCAAGACGCTCAAGGAGGCGACCTCGGCCGCGATCCGCGATTGGGTGACCAACGTACAGGACACCCACTACGTGATCGGATCGGCGGTCGGCCCGGCGCCCTATCCGGCGCTCGTGCGCGACCTGCAGCGCGTGATCGGCGACGAGGCGCGCGCGCAACTGCTGGAGCGCGAGGGCAGGCTGCCCGCGCGAGTGGTCGCGTGCGTCGGCGGAGGCTCCAACGCGATCGGCATGTTCAGCGCGTTCATCGCAGACGAGCAGGTCGAGCTCGTCGGGGTGGAGGCCGGCGGGGAGGGCATCGAGACCGCGCGCCACGGAGCGCCGCTGACCGTCGGCGGGCGCCCGGGCATCCTGCACGGCTCTCGCTCGGCGGTCATGCAGGACGAGGAGGGGCAGATCGTCGAAGCCCACTCGATCTCGGCAGGGCTCGACTATCCGGGCACCGGCCCCCAGCACGCCTTTCTGCGCGACAGCGGCAGGGCGCGCTATGAGGCTGTCACCGACGAGCAGGCGCTGAGCGCGTTTCGCGAGGTCGCGCGGCTGGAGGGCATCATTCCGGCGCTTGAGAGCGCGCACGCGCTGGCGTGGGTGCTCTCTGCACCCGACGGCGAGCTTGACCTCGTGTGCTTGTCCGGCAGGGGTGACAAGGATCTGACCGAGGTGCTCGGCGATGGCTGATCCCCTGACCCTCAGATCGATGTCGCCGTGCGCACGCGAGCAGCAGCGCCACGGACCCTCGCCGGCGCCCGGTGTTGAGCGTGTCGGCGCAAAGCGGCGTGCAGCGCATCGCGGACGCCTTCACGTCAGCAGATGGCCGCGCGGCGCTGATGCCCTACCTGATGGCGCGGCTTTCCGACACTCGATCAGTCGGCGCGCATCGGCGAGGCGTGCGTGCGCTCTGGCGCGGACCTGCTGGAGCTCGGCGTGCCCTACTCCGACCCGCTGGCCGACGGCCCGGTGATCCACGCGGCTGGGACGCGCGCTCTACAGGGCGGCGCGACGATCGCAGGCGTGCTTGAAGTGGCGCACGCGCTCTCGCCGAGCATCCCGGTCGTGTTGATGTGTTACGCGAACATGGTGCTCGCGCCCGGTGCCGAAGCTTTCGTCGAGCGCCTCGCGCGCAGCGGCGCATCTGGTCTGATCGTGCCCGATCTGCCGCTCGAGGAGGCCACTGGGGTCGCCGAGGCCTGCGAGCGCCAGGGGCTGGCGCTCGTCCCGCTCGTCGCGCCGACGACCACCCCCGAGCGCCTGGCGGCGATCGGCGCCAGCGCGCGCGGGTTTCTCTACACGGTCTCGGTTGTCGGGACGACCGGCGAGCGGCGAGCGCTCGGCGAGCACGTCGGCGAGATCGTCGCGAGGGCCAAGGCCGCCACCGACGTGCCCGTGGCGATCGGCTTCGGCATCGCGACCGCCGAGCAGGCGCGACAGGCTGCCGACGCCGGCGCTGACGGCGTGATCGTCGGCACGCGCCTGGTGCGCGCCGCCGAGGAGGCCGCCGATGACCCCGCCGCAGCGGTAGGGGCCGTCGTGGCGGAGCTGGCGGCCGGGCTCCGGTAGGATGGGCGGCGCATGGGGCTGATCCTCACCGTCACCGCGGGCCTGATCATCTGGATTGTCTTGTGGACGCTCGGCACCACCGGCTTTGACGCGTTCATGCTCGCGGCCGTGATCATCCTGGTCGGAGCGTCGTTGAAGATCCTCTCCGGTTACCTGCCCAGCCGTCGCGGCTAGTGCCCGGCCCGCGGGTACGCGCGCACACGTCCAGTCGGGCTCGCCGACGCGCGGCAGCAGCGCTCGCGCTCGCGGGGCTGGCGGGGCTCGCCGCCGTCCTCAGCGGCTGTGGCGGCGTGGGCGTTTCCGGTGCGGCGAGCATCGTCGGCGACCAGCTGACCGTGTACTCGAGCATGCCCCTGCAGGGGCCGACGGCGGGGGTCGCCGAACAGATCGTCAACGGCGAGAAGCTCGCGCTCGCGCAGGTGGGCGGGCGCGTCGGCCCGTTCAAGATCAGCTTCGTGTCGCTCGATGACGCCAAGCCGACGACCGGGCAGTGGGAACCCGGCGTCACCGCCACCAACGCAAAGACCGCGGCGCAGGACACGAGCACGATCGCCTACATCGGCGACTACAGCTCCGCCGCGACCGCGGTGTCGCTGCCGCTGACCAACGCGGCCGGCATCCTGCAGGTGAGCCCCGCGAGCCCCTACGTCGGGTTGACCTCCTCCCTTGAAGCCGGCCAGGGTGAGCCCGAGCGCTTCTATCTCAGCGGGCGGCGCACGTTTGGGCGACTGCTGCCCGGCGACCCGGTCGAGGCCGCCACGCAGGTCGGGCTGATGCGTCACCTGGGAGTGCACAGGCTGTACGTGCTCGGGTTGGGGACGATTGCGCAGTCACCGTAGGCCAGCACCCGGTCGGGCAGGCACATCAAAAAGACGCTGGACACCGTGGAGACATTTGGAACCGTCCTGATGATCTCGAACGCCGGCCGAACGGTGTGCGCCGTGGTGTGCGCGGCACCGGACACCATGCCGTCGACCATGCCGTTGTACACCAGCATGACGCCGAAGTATGAAGAGTCGCACATGATCTCATACGCCTGCTCGGCGCTGACGCCCTTCGCCTTGCGCAACTCCACGTATTGCCCGGCGAAATGATCCCGCAGTTGGGTTGTGTGCGGATCGATGATTTTCGCCCCGCTCACATCGACGCCGAGTTCGGCCGAGCGCAAGCGGATTCGGGCTTCGTCGCCCAGGATGGTCAGGTCCGCGATACCGTGCTGGAGCAGGCGGCCGGCTGATTTGAGGATCCGATCGTCGTCGCCTTCAGGGAGAACGATGTGCTTACGTTCCGAACGCGCCTGCTGCTGCAGGCGATGGGTAAACATTTGCGGCGTGACCACGGTCGGGATCGGAATGGCGAGCTGCGCCAAGAGGTCGGCCATATCGACGTAGCGGTCCATCAATTCCAGTGCGGTATCGATCTTGCGCTGCGCGCTCGCCGTGAGCCGGCCGCGGGCCGCGGCCGCGGCGCCGGCCGCGTCGTAGGTTCCCAGCTCGGTCGTGATGATGGGCAGCCGCAACTGCAGGCCGGCGACCAGGGCCGCGATCGACGCGTGCAGCTGGTAGCCGCCATTGAGGATGATGCACGCCAACGCCGGAAAGCCCTGGGCCGCATGGGCGCTAGCGACGGCGAGCACCACGTCTGAGCGGTCGGCGGGAGTGATGACGGCCATCCCGTCACGTAACCGTTCCAGGACGTGGTCGGCTGTCATCCCCGCCACCAGGATGCCGGTGACCTCCCGTTCACGCAGCTCGGGGTCACCGCTGATCGGTGTTCCGTCGACAGCCTTCGCCAGTTCGGTCACGGTCGGCGCGGACAGCAACGGCTCCTCGGGCAGCACATAGCTGCGCGCCGCCAACATGTGCACCGCCTCGGACACCGCCGCGAGTTCGGCTGGCGCGCATCGGTTGGCGACCACTGCGGCGGTGTGCGCGTGCTGCGCCGACAGCTCGGTCAGGCAGGCCTCGACGATATCGGCGACCTCGTCGGCGCTGCGGTTTTTGGCACTCACCGCCAGCAACACCGGCGCGCCGAGGTTGACGGCGATCCGGGCGTTGACCGAAAGCTCAGCGGGAGTGGCGATATCGGTGTAGTCGCTGCCGACGATCACCACCGCATCGCACGACTGCGCCATCTCGTAATACGAGGTGACGATGTCGGCGATCGCGGCGTCGGCGTCGGCGTGCAGTTGCTGATAGGTGACGCCGACGCACCGCTCATACGGGAGGCCCGCAGTGCTGTGCTCTAGTAGCAGCTCCGCGATGTAGTCGCGATCTTCGGAGACATACGGCGACCCGCTGCGCCCAGCTTCGCCGCGCTTGCGATCGCCGCCGGAGACATACGGCGACCCGCTGCGCCCGGCTTCGCCGCGCTTGCGATCGCCGCCGGAGACATACGGCGACCCGCTGCGCCCGGCTTCGCCGCGCTTGCGATCGCCGCTATGGGACCGCGTAATAGGCCGGAACACACCAACTTTTGCCACCTGCGCAGTCAACCGGTGCAGCAGCCCGAGCGCGATCGTCGCCTTGCCGGAGGCCGCCTCGGGTGCTGCGATGTAGATCGCAGCGGTCACAGCCGCCGCAGCCGCGGCGCCAGGTCCTTCTCGAACAGCTCCAGGAAGCGGCGCTGGTCGTGGCCGGGCGCGTGGAACACCAAGTGGTTGAGGCCCCACGTGACGTACTGGCCGACTTTTTCGACGGCCTCGTCGGGGTCGGACGCGACGATCCAGCGCTTGGCGACCTGCTCGATCGGCAGCTCGTCGGCGGCCTTCTCCATCTCGAGGGGGTCGTGAATGCTGGTCTTCTGTTCCGCCGTCAGCGACAGGGGCGCCCAGAAGCGGGTGTTCTCCAGCGCCAGTTCCGGATCGGTGTCGTAGGAGATCTTGATTTCGATCATCCGGTCGATGTCGTCGGGATTCTTGCCCGCAGCTTCCGCGCCCTCCTTCATGGCGGGGATGAGCTTGTCCTTGTACAGCTCCTCGCCCTTGCCGGAGGTGCAGATGAAGCCGTCGCCCGCGCGGCCTGCGTACTTGGCGACCTGGGGTCCGCCCGCGGCGATGTAGATCGGGATGCCACCCTCGGGCACGTCGTAGATCGATGCGCCCTTGGTGTGGTAGTACTCGCCCTTGAAGTCGACCCGGTCGCCCAGCCACAGCTCGCGCATCAGCCGCACCGATTCGCGCAGCCGGGCGTAGCGCTCCTTGAACTCCGGCCACTCGCCCTCGTACCCGGTGGCGATCTCGTTGAGCGACTCCCCGGTGCCGACGCCGAGGAAGATGCGATCCGGGTAGAGACACCCCATCGTGGCGAAGGCCTGCGCGATGACGGCGGGGTTGTACCGGAAGGTCGGGGTGAGCACCGAGGTACCCAGCAGGAGTCTCTCGGTGCGTTCGCCCACCGCGGTCATCCAGGACAGCGAGAACGGGGCGTGCCCGCCCTCGTGCCGCCACGGCTGGAAATGGTCACTGACGGTGGCGCTGTCCATGCCATGCGCCTCGGCGGCGACAGCGAGTTCGACGAGCTCTCGCGGTGCGAATTGTTCGGCAGATGCTTTGTATCCGAGTTTCAGTTCAGCCACTCGTTCTTTCTACTCCTCGTGGCAATCGCAAGCGCGGCGGAGCCGGGTGCAGCGGTTCTCCGCGCATCAGACGTAAAGTCTCGGTCGCGACCCGCCGTGCCCGGCTTCGCCGGGCTTGCGATGCTCCTAGACTCTCGGGCATGGCATCAGCGCCAACCCTTTTTCAGGTCACCGACAACGTGCATATGGCCCGCGGCGGCGCGGTGAACTGGGTGCTGGTCACCGACGACACCGGCGTGATGTTGATCGACGCCGGCTATCCCGGCGATCGCGAAGACGTGCTGGCATCGCTGCGCCAGCTCGGCTTCGACGCGGGCGACGTGCACGCGATCCTGCTGACCCACGCGCACATCGACCACTTCGGCTCGGCGATCTGGTTCGCCAACGAGCACGGCACTCCGGTCTACTGCCACGCCGAAGAGGTGGGCCACGCCAAGCGGGAGTACATCGAGCAGGCCTCGATTCTCGATGTCGCGCTGCGTATCTGGCGACCCCGCTGGGCGGTGTGGGGCGCCCATGTGGTCCGCAGCGGCGGCCTGATCCGCGAGGGCATTCCCACCGCACGGCCGTTTACCGCCGAGACGGCCGCCGCGCTGCCGGGCTACCCGATGGCCATTTTCACCCCGGGGCACACCAGCGGGCATTGCTCGTATCTCGTCGACGGTGTGCTGGTCAGCGGCGATGCGCTCGTCACCGGTCATCCGCTGCTGCGGCACCGCGGGCCGCAGCTGCTGCCGGAGGTGTTCAGCCACAGCCAGCAGGCCAGCCTGCGCAGCCTGGACGCGCTGGCGCTGCTGGAGACCGAGATTTTGCTGCCCGGTCACGGCGACGTGTGGCGGGGTCCGATTCGCCAGGCGACGGACGCGGCGGCCGGGCTAGCCCGCTAGGCCCAGATGCTCGCGCAGCGTCTCGCCCGCATAGTCGGTGCGAAACGCGCCGCGTTCCTGCAACAGCGGCACCACCGTGTCGACGAATTCGTCCAAGCCGTGCGGTGTCAGGTGCGGCACCAAGATGAATCCGTCGCATGCGTCGGCCTGGACGTAGCGGTCGATCTCGTCGGCGATCTGCGCGGCGGTGCCCACGAACTGCTGCCGGCCGGTGACCGCAATGACCAGCTCCCGAATCGACAAGTTCTCGGCCTGGGCGCGTTCGCGCCAACTGCGGGCCACCGCGACCGGGTCGCCGTGCCGCACCCGGCCCTGCGTGATGCCGGTGTCCCCGGCTGGGTCGAACTCGGGCAGCGGGCCGTCCGGGTCATATCCTGACAGGTCGCGGCCCCACACCTGCTCGAGCATCGCGATCGCCGTCGCGCCGCTGACCTGCTGATGGCGGATGCGCCACGCTTTGTCCTGGGCATCGTCGGCGCTGTCGCCGAGGACGAACGTCGCGGCCGGAAAAACCTTGATCTGGTTGGGATCTCGACCGTAGGACTTCGCCCTACCCTTGACGTCGTTGTAGTAGCGTTGGCCGTCTTCGAGCGACCCGTGCAGGGTGAAAAGGGCGTCGGCGTGGCGGGCGCCGAAAGCCCGGCCCTCGGGAGAGTCGCCGGCCTGCAACAGAATTGGATGGCCCTGAGGCCCGGTGGGCAGTGACGCGAACCCGCGCACGTTGAACTGAGTGCCGGAGAACTCGACGCTGCGAATCCGATCCGGGTCGACATACGTCCCGCCTTCGACATCCGCCAGCACGGCGTCGGCTTCCCAGCTGTCCCAGAACTTCTGCGCGACGACGAGGAACTCCTCGGCCCGAGAATACCGGTCGGCGTGGTCGAGAAAGCCGCCGCGCCGAAAGTTGGCACCCGTGAACGCATCCGACGAGGTGACGATGTTCCATCCGGCGCGGCCATCGGACAGATGGTCCAGCGTGGCGAATTGCCTTGCCACTTCGAATGGTTCGTTGAAGGTGGTATTGATGGTGCCGGTCAGCCCGATCCGGTCGGTCACGCCGGCCAGGGCGGCCAACACGGTGAAGGTATCCGGTCGGCCCACCACGTCGAGGTCGTAGATCCGGCCCCGGTGTTCCCGCAGCCGCAGACCTTCGGCCAGGAAGAAGAAGTCGAAAAATCCGCGTTCGGCGGTGCGGGCGAGGTGCGCGAAGGAGTCGAACTCAATCTGGCTGCCCGCGCTGGGGTCGGTCCACACGGTGGTGTTGTTGACGCCCGGGAAGTGCGCGGCCAAGTGGATTGGCTTGCGGGTCAACCGATCATCCCCCATTTTTCCGCGATCAGCTGATGGGAACGCATCCGGTCCGCGTGGCGGTGGGTAACCGACGTGACGACGAGTTCGTCGGCATCGGTCAGCCGCTGCAACGCTGACAGTCGCTCTGCGACTTCGTCCGGATTGCCGACGAATTGCGTTTCCAGCCGGTCCTTTACGACAGGCATTTGTTCCTCGGTGAGCGGCGGGCAGTCGTCGGGATCCGGGTAGGGCATGGCGCCCACCCCGGTGCGGATGGAATACACCCATTGCCCGTAGCCGGTGGCGAGATGCTTCGCGGTGGCGTTGTCGTCGGCAACCACAATGTCGGCGGAGACCACGACGTAGGGCCGTTCCAGCGTGGCCGACGGGACGAAGGTGTCACGGTATGCCTCGATCGCCTCCAGCGCGGTCGCCGGAGTGATGTGATAGCTCGCGACGAACGGCAGCCCATGCGCACCGGCCATCCTGGCGCTCTGGCCTCTGGTGCTGCCAAAGATCCACGGCACCAGTCCGGATCGCTCGCCCGGCACCGCGTGCACGTCGAAACCTTCGACCTCGAACGTGCCGTCGAGCATCGCCAGGATGTCGGCGAGTTGCTCGGCGAACTCGGGCGCCACCGCCTCGGGTTGTTGCAGGATTCCCATGGTGGCCTGCACCCGCTCCGTGTCGAGCAGCCCACGCAGATCGAACGGCAGCGGAATCACCACGCCGTCGACCTCGCGCCACTGCCGCGGCGGACGGTTCTTGGCCGACGGCCGCGCCGACTTGTACCCGGTGTCGCGCCGCTGCCCGCGGCCAACACCCAAGTCGATCCGGCCCGGATAAAAGGCCTCGAGCATCCCGAAACTTTCGACCACCGCGGTGGCCGTGGTGTGGCCGAGCTGCACGGCGGCGGCGCCCACGCGAATGGTGTTGGTAGCAGCCGCGATTTGACCGATGAGCACCGCCGGCGCCGAGCTGGCAACTCCGACGAAGTGATGCTCGGCGATCCAGAACCGACGAAAGCCCCACCGCTCGGCGTGCTGGGCCAGATCGACGGTGTTACGCAAGGCCGTGGCGGCGTCGCCGCCGGCGCTGATCGGCGCCAGGTCCAGGATCGAAAGCGGGATCACTTTCTCACCCCCGCGTACCGGTTGGCCGCCGCCGGTAAGCCGAGCCGTGCGCGCAGCGTTTCGCCCTGCTGGTAGCCCGCGCGAAATCGTCCCGCTCGCTGCAACATCGGGACTACCTCCTCAACGATCACCGGGAGGTCGGTGGCGTTAACGGCCGGCCGCAACCGCGCCCCGTCAATGCCCAGCCGCTGCCATTGAAGTAACATATCCACCAATTCTGTTGCGCTCGTGGAGATAACGAGACAGTCGGAGCGGAAATCGGCGTCGCCGCCGAAGGACACCACCACATCCGCGAACACCTTCAGCCCGTGCACCTGCTCGAGGATCCCCCGCAGTGACGCATCGTCGGTGGGCGTGATGAACACGAGATCGGCACTAGCCGCCGCGAATTCGTAAACTGGGCCAGCGTGCGCGAGTGCGGCCACCACTGGCTGGCCCTGCGGCGGCCGTGGTGTGATCGACGGCCCCTTGACCGAGAAGTACTTTCCGGCGAAGTCGATGTAATGCAATTTTTCCGTGTCGACGTAGCGCCCGGTGCTCACGTCGCGGATCAGCGCCTCGTCCTCCCAGCTGTCCCACAACCGGCGCACCACGTCGACGAACTCAACGGCTTCCTCGAAAAGCGGAATCTGCGATCCGTCTCGGCGGCCGAAGAGCGCCGCCTCGTGTGTGGTCACGCTGACCCGTGGCTGCCAGCCCGCTCGTCCGTGCGAGACATAGTCAAGGGTGGCAATGGCTTTGGAGATGTGGAACGGCTCAGTGTGGGTGACGGTGGACACCGGAATCAAGCCGATGTGCTGTGTCGCGGGCGCGATCCGGGCGGCCACCAGCACAGCGTCGCCGCGACCGGCCAGCCGTCTCGGATCGATCCGCTCGCGGCGTCCCGGCTGCGGCATCAGGGTGTCGTCGATGGTGAGGAAGTCAAGCAGTCCGCGCTCGGCGGTGCGGGCAAGCTCGGCCCAGTAGCGACCACTGAGCACCGACGGGGCACCCGACGCCAGCGTGGTGCGCCATGCCTGGGGGTGCCAGCCGTACCCGTCCAGTGCGACGGCCAGGTGCAACTGATCCGTCATAGGAGCCACTTCTCGAACGCGATCGGAAGAACCAGACCCGAGGTGGGCAGCGGCTCGAGCAGCCGGGTGTAGCCCGTCGCCTCGTACAGCTCCTCGGCCTCGGGCTGGCGGTGGCCGGTCACCAGGTAGACCTTCCGGTAGCCGCGGGCCGCGATCTGGGCTTCCAGCTCGGCCAACAGTGCCATGGCGAAACCTCGGCGGCGATGCGCACTGTCTGTCCAGACCCTCTTCACTTCGGCGGTGTCGGCGTCTCGTCGCACGAATCCGCCGCCGGTGACCGGCCGCCCGCCCAATAACCCGATCAGCATGCCGCCGTCGGGCGGCGCGAAGTCGCTCACGGGGCCCTTTTTCAACCACTCCATTATCGTCGGCGCCGTGCTGCCGTAGCGGTCCGCATATTCGACTGCCAGCTCGTCAAAAAGCGGCTGCGCCAGCGCGTCATCCAACGCAGCCGGCACAAACTGCAGCTGGGAACTGGTCATCACCTAACTATTTAAACCCGGGTCGCGGCGACATAACGCGGGTTGATGTCTACGTCACGGTCGTCGCCGCGCCACCGACCGCCCGGCGTCAGCGAGGAACTGGTCCAGAAATCGAGTGTGCGTAACCTAATGTCGCGGTCACACCGACGCCGGTGGCGGGAGATCCCACGTGTCCCCGTCTTTGCGTGTCATCGGCGACGCAAGGCCAGCCCTAGGCTCGCCCGCCACCCGAGCAGCAGTATGGCGGTCACCGATGAGGCCACGACCACGAAACTTGCCGCTACGCCGGCCGAACTGACTTTGCGCAACAGCATGCCGACCGCCACCGTGCAGATCCAGACGATCACCCCGGTGGGAGCCACAGCCGTGGGTCGCCGCCAACCGCGAGACGCCAGCCAGCCGATGGCGGTCCCGGTCAGAAACGGCCACGCGGTGGACGCGACGCCGGTGACGGACAGTCCCTCGGCATGGCTGCGCCGCCCGACAGCGCAAAACACCAGCACACCGACCACGTCTGCAGCCAGCCATGCCGGCGCACGCCCTTGCATGGCAGCGAGACTACGCAATCCTTGACCCCATCGCCGCGGCGAACCTACATTCGACAGCAAATGAATGCCTCTTCACACCACCGGCTCGCGGTGGTGACCGGTGCCGGATCGGGCATCGGCAAGGCGATAGCGCTGGCGTTCGCCGCGCACGGCGACCGGGTCATCGCCGCGGACCTCGACGCAGCGGCGGCAGCGGCCAAACAGCAACCCGAGCTGATCACGGCGTTGCCGGTGGATGTCGCCGACCCCGACCAAGTCGAGGCCCTACGAGAGCGGACACACACCGAGGTGGGCGCGCCCACCGTCGTCGTCAACGCCGCCGGATGGGACCGAACAGACCAATTCCTCAATACCACACCGAAATTCGCCAACAAAGTGGTGGCCATCAACTACCTGAGACCGGTGCATGTCTGCCATGCGTTTCTGCCCGGGATGATCGAGGCGCAGGCCGGCGGACGCGTTGTCAACCTGGCCAGCGACGGCGGACGTGTCGGCAGCGCCGGCGAAACCATCTATGCCGGCGGCAAGGATGGCGTCATCGCACTCACCAAGTCGTTGGCCCGGGAAATGGCGCGCCACCACATCACGGTCAACTGTGTATGCCCCGGACCCACCGACACGCCGCTGTTCCACGCCCAACCCGAGAAACTCAAAGAGGCTCCGGTGAAAGCGATTCCGTTTCGCCGGCTGGCCCGCCCCGAAGAGGTCGCCGCGCCCGTGCTGTTCTTCGCGTCCAAGGCCGCGTCGTTCATCACCGGTCAGGTGATCAGCGTCAGCGGCGGACTTACTATGGCCGGTTAAAGGCAGAATGATCCCATGAGCACCACGAAACTACCCCCATTCGACCGGGACGACCCGCTCAGCTTGGACGCGTCCCTGTCCGACGACGAGCTCGCCGTGCGCGACACCGTGCGAAAGTTCTGCGCCGAAAACGTCACGCCGTACGTCGCCGAATGGTTCGAGGCCGGCGACCTTCCCGTGGTGCGGGAACTGGGCAAGCAGTTCGGCGAACTCGGCTTGCTCGGCATGCACCTGCACGGCTACGGCTGCGGCGGCGCCTCGGCCGTGCACTACGGCCTGGCCTGCACCGAACTGGAGGCCGCCGACTCCGGCGTCCGGTCGATGGTCTCGGTACAGGGATCGCTCGCGATGTTCGCCATCTGGAACTTCGGCTCCGAGGAGCAGAAGCAACAGTGGCTGCCCGGCATGGCCGCGGGCGACCTGATCGGGTGTTTCGGACTGACCGAGCCCGACGTCGGATCCGACCCGGCGGCGATGAAGACCCGGGCGCGCCGCGACGGCTCGGACTGGGTGATCAACGGTCGCAAGATGTGGATCACCAACGGCTCGGTGGCCGACGTCGCGATCGTGTGGGCGGCTACCGATGACGGGATTCGGGGCTTTGTCGTGCCGACCGACACCCGGGGTTTCACCGCCAACACGATCCACCACAAGCTCTCGCTGCGCGCCTCGATCACCAGCGAGCTGGTGCTCGACGACGTGCGGTTGCCCGCCGACGCGATGCTGCCCGAGGCCAAGGGCCTGCGCGGGCCGTTATCCTGCCTGTCGGAAGCGCGGTACGGAATCATTTGGGGGTCGATGGGGGCCGCGCGCGCGGCGTGGCAGTCCGCGCTCGATTACTCGACGCAGCGCACCCAATTTGGCCGTCCGATCGCTGGATTCCAGTTGACGCAGGCGAAACTCGTCGACATGGCGGTCGAATTACACAAAGGCCAGCTGCTGTCGCTGCACCTCGGTCGCCTCAAAGACAGCGGCGGGCTGCGTCCCGAGCAGGTCAGCTTCGGCAAGCTCAACAACACTCGCGAAGCGATCAAGATCTGCCGGACGGCCCGAACGATATTGGGCGGCAACGGAATTTCGCTGGAGTACCCCGTGATTCGGCACATGGTCAACCTGGAGTCCGTGCTGACGTACGAAGGCACACCGGAGATGCATCAGCTCGTGCTGGGCCAGGCGTTCACCGGCAGCGACGCCTTCCGCTGAAATAGGAGGTATAGCGATGGGATTCATCACGTATCGGATCGGCGTCGGTATCGCAGCGTGTGGCGTGGCTTTGGCCTGCGCAGTTCCCGTCGCAGTCGCCGACCCCGTCACGCTGCCCGCGATGGCGTCCACCAACGGCGGACCGATCATCGGTGGTGGCGGCGCCGCACCGCAGATGTCGCAGCAACTCAAAAGCCTCAACGATCCCAATGTCCAAGAGGTGGACGGCCCGGACGCGGCTCAATTCATCGCGGCCGCAGCCGCTGTCACAAATCGCGATCTCGCCGGCCCCTTCATGGCGTTGCAACGAGCGATGAGCTGTCAGCAGAACAACGCGGGCTTCGGGGCGCGGGCCTACCGGCGCAACGATGGGCTGTGGGGCGGCGCGATGCTGGTCATCGCTAAAAGCGCGTACCCGAACACCGACGCCATGAAAACCTGCGAGATGTCCAATTGGCGACGGCCTTCGGCGGGCAGCACCATGTCAATGTGCAACATGGGGTGGACTTATCCCCCGCTGACCTTTAACAAGCAAGGCGGCGACTATGCCGTCTTGCTCGCCGGCACGAACTCCGACTTCTGCGACCGGCTCAACGGGAACTACAAGAACAACACCGCCTCCGCGTGGCCGTGAACGACGGCGGCGGCAAGGGATTTGGCAAATATCGGCTCGAAAGCCGATGGACGATGCCGAGGCTGCCGCACCGAGCGGACTGGTTTTGCGCGCACGAAGTCCCTGGCACGGCGTGGGCCGACGCGACGTGAACCGTGGGCCCTAATGGGGCATATCGAAATAGTCGCGCCACGCAACTATCTTGTCGCCGACCACCTCGAAAGCTCCCATGCACCGAGCAGACACGTTCTTGCCGTCATAGATGAAGCGGTCGACACGTTCCACCATCACAAGGCTGTCGTTGACCGCGACTTTTATGACTTCGAGCTCCGCATGATCCATACGACCGACATGTTCCTGAACCCACCAACGGACCTCGCCCAGGCCGCGATAAGCCCCTGTCGGATCTATCAACACCGCCTGGTCGTGGAAATAGCTCAGGATCTTTTCGGCGTCCAACGTCGCCCACGCGCTCAACTGCGCTCGCACAACCTCTTCAGGACGCATCGCTCCTCCGAAGTAAGACGGGTGATCCCAAAGCATGACACCCAACCACCTTCCGGGGTGGGGAAGCGGCCCTGCTCGCACACAATCCACCATCGGCGAGACGTCCTGCCGGCGCTTATCGAACATAATTTGCGATGCAGCGGGCCACCAGCGGCAACCTTTTGGCAGTGTCCGGGCCGGCGTTAGACAATCAGCGGTATGTCACGCCATCGCGTCGTCATCATTGGAAGCGGATTCGGCGGCCTGAACGCAGCTCGAGCGCTCAAACGGGCCGATGTCGACGTCACCCTGATCTCAAAGACGACGACACACCTGTTCCAGCCGTTGCTGTATCAGGTGGCGACGGGAATCCTGTCCGAGGGCGACGTCGCCCCCACCACCAGGCTGATCCTGCGCAAGCAGAAGAACGTCCGGGTGTTGTGGGGCGAGGTCGACGCGATCGATCTGGCGGCGAGAACGGTCACGTCGCACCTGATGGGCATGGAGACGGTGACCCCCTACGACAGCCTCATCGTTGCCGCCGGCGCGCAACAGTCTTACTTCGGCAACGACGACTACGCCGCCTTCGCGCCCGGCATGAAGAGCATCGACGACGCCCTCGAGCTGCGGGCGCGCATCCTCGGCGCGTTTGAGGCCGCCGAGGTCGCCACCGACCCGGCCGAGCGGCAACGTCGCCTGACGTTCGTCGTAGTCGGCGCCGGGCCGACGGGCGTCGAGGTGGCCGGGCAGATCGTGGAACTCGCCGAACGCACGCTCGCCGGGGCGTTTCGCACCATCAAGCCCAGCGACTGCCGGGTCATCCTGCTCGACGCCGCGCCGGCGGTATTGCCGCCGATGGGCAAGAAGCTCGGTCTGATCGCACAGCGTCGGCTGGAGAAGTTGGATGTCGAGGTCCAGCTCAACGCGATGGTGACCGCCGTCGACTACAAGGGCATCTCCATCAAAGCGGAGGATGGCGGCGAACGCCGGATTGATTGCGCGTGCAAGGTGTGGGCGGCCGGCGTTGCGGCCAGCCCGCTCGGCAAGATGATCGCCGAACAGTCCGACGGAACCGAAACCGACCGTGCCGGAAGGGTAATCGTCGAGCCCGACCTCACCGTGAAGGGCCACCCGCACGTCTTTGTCATCGGTGATCTGATGTCTGTTCCTGACGTGCCCGGGATGGCGCAGGGGGCGATCCAGGGGGCGCACTACGCCACCACGCTGATCAAGCACGCCCTGAAAGGACACGGCGACCCAGCCGCCCGCAAGCCGTTCAAGTACCTGGACAAGGGCAGCATGGCGACCATCTCGCGCTACAGTGCCGTCGCGCAGGTCGGCAAGCTCGAGTTCGGTGGCTTCTTCGCCTGGTTGGCGTGGCTGGCGTTGCACCTGTACTACCTGGTCGGCCATCGCAACCGCATCGCCGCCATGTTCTCCTGGGGCATCTCCTTCCTGGGCCGCACCCGCGGCCAAATGGCCATCACCAGCCAGATGATGTACGCCCGCCCGGTGGTGGACTGGGTGGAGAAGCAAGCGCACGAAGGGTCACTGGCGGCGGCCGAACGTATCGAAGCGGCCGAGAAGGCAACCGGTTAGTTCAGCGCCCGGTCGATGTCGGCGATCAGGTCGTCGGTGTCTTCCAGCCCGACCGAGATGCGGACCACGCCGTCACCGAGCCCGATCGCGGCGCGGCCCTCCGGGCCCATCGCCCGGTGAGTTGTGGTGGCCGGATGGGTGATTAGCGATTTGGCGTCGCCGAGGTTGTTGGATATGTCGATCAACCGCAGCTTGTCCAACAGCTCGAAAGCTCGATGCTTGGCTGTGCCGTCGGCGGTGTCGAGCTCGAAGGTGACCACCGTCCCACCGCCGGTCATCTGACGCTTGGCCAGGTCGAACTGCGGATGCGAGCCCAGGAACGGGTAGCGCACCCAACGCACCGCCGGATGGCCCTCCAGGAACTCCGCGATTCGGTACGCCGAGGAATTGCAGTACTCCACCCGAACAGCAAGCGTCTCAAGGCCTTTCAGCAACACCCAGGCATTGAAGGCACTCATCGCCGGACCGGTGTGCCGCATCAGCTTTTGCACCGGACCGTCGATGTACTCCTTGTCGCCGAGGATCGCGCCGCCCAGCACCCGCCCTTGGCCGTCGATGTGCTTGGTGCCGGAATACACCACCACGTCGACCCCGAGCGGGAAGCCCTGCTGCAGCAGCGGTGTGGCGAAAACGTTGTCCAACACCACCTTTGCGCCCGCGGCGTGGGCCATTTCGGTCACGGCGGCGATGTCCACCAGCGACTGCATCGGGTTCGACGGCGTTTCGAAGAACACTGCTCGAGTCGGCTTGGAGGGGTCGGACAGCGCCTGCTCCCATTGCGCGAGGTCGTCGCCGTCGACGAAGACGGTCTCCACGCCCCATCGCGGCAGGATCTCATTGCACACCACGAAACACGACCCGAACAGGCTGCGCGCGGCGACCAGCCGGTCACCGGCGGCCAGCAGCGCGCCCAGTGAGGTGAACACCGCGGCCATGCCACTCGCGGTGGCGAAGGCCGCGGGCGCCCCCTCGATCAGGCGTAACCGCTCCTCGAACATGGTCACGGTCGGGTTGCCGTAGCGCGAGTAGACGAAGTGGTCCAGCTCGCCCGTGAAGGACTGCTCCGCGACAGCCGCCGACGGGTAGACGTAGCCGGAGGTCAAAAACATCGCCTCGGCGGTCTCTTCGAACCCGGACCGCAGCAACCCGCCGCGCACACCGATGGTGGCCGGACGGACGCCGTCGGGAAGCTCCTTGGGCGTGCGGACCGAGGGCTGGTCGGTCACCCCTGCCTCCACGGCAATCCGATCGCGCGCCAGCCGGTGTCACCGCGGTGGCCGTGGGCATCGAGCTGGCCTTCAAAGCCGTCGAGCACGTTGTAGGCCGGGGCGATCCCGGCCTCGGTCGCGACCTCGGCCGCGCCGATGGATCGGTTGCCCGAGCGACACAGGAATATCACCGGCCGCTCCCCCGCACCCGACGGGACCTGGTCCTGCAGTTCAGCGAGGAAGTTCTCGTTGCGCCGCCCATCGGACGTGTTCCACTCGATGTACACCACGTCCCGGCCGAGGCTGGACAGGTCGGGCACACCAACGAAGCGCCATTCGGCGTCGGTACGCACATCGACCAGGACCGCCTGCGGGTTGTCGCCGAGCAGCTTCCAGGCCTGCTCTGGCGTGATATCTCCTGCGTAGGGGCGCGTTTGCGGTGTGCTCATGCGTGTTTGACCTCGTGTTTCGTAAGCGTTGTAGGCCACAATATTCGCGCCTAAGCGACATCCGCCTTTCAGGGTGTCGGTGGCAGCCCGGCGAACACTCGACCCTGCCGTCGGGAATTATTCTGGGATAGAGGTTGGATCAGCGAGGCTGAGGCCCCATCATCCCTGGCCCCATCATGCCGCCCATCATGCCTCGCATCATCGCCGGCATCCCGTCGCGCACGAAGCCAGTGACCTCCTGCGCGTGCGCGCGGATGGCTTGGGCGAGTGCTGGATCATCGGCGGTTTCTTCGGCTATCACCCCGGTGGGGGTGAATGTCAGTTGGCGACGATAGCCGTTCGCGTGTGCGAATAGCGTGGGCAGGCTGCCGCTCATGCACATGACCTCCGCGCCGTGTTCGAGGTGGGAGTACATGCTGGACACATGCGCTTGCAGTTGCGCGACAAGGTCAGGCGAATTCGATTGTGTGGTGGTGCGTATGCCGCCGGGGATTTCCTCGACGGTGCGGGTTATCTCGTTGTGCCGGTTGAACATCTCCATGTAGAGGCTCATGTCCGCCGGGCTGGCACCCATCATGCCGCCGTCGGTCAAGCGGATGCGTAGAACTGGTGAACGAAGGATTCCGCGAAGCGCATACCCGATACCCATAACTGCGCTAGCGCCGAGCGCAGTAATCGCAGCCCGCCGAGTGAATCTAGCCATGAAACGACCTCCTCGGTCCCTCGATCATGAAGGTCCGTGGTGAATGAGCTTTGCGATCCAACGCTTTCCACGCGGCTACATCAGTCGGCGGTGCCATTGGTCGTTGTCCGTCTCGCCTCGATGAGCAGAGCCTTCCGCCAACACGTACTCGATCCGGATCGAACCCGTATCCTTCAGCGCCAGCAGGTCGTGTCGTTGCTTGGTAAGAAAACGGACTCCAAGGATGGTGGCGATGATGACGGTGCCCCACAACAGCACCATCGCCGAAATATTTGCGAATACGTTGCACCAGCCCCAGCCGCTGTCCCACGTCGTCATCGTTTGGCCTCCCAAACCTCAGCCGCTATGGCCGAGGGGTGTTCGGAGAGGCAGTGGGGGGCGACTGTGGAGCTGGCCCCATCATCCCGCCGGGCATCATCTCGTGCAGGTGTCATCTGGCTGCCTGGCCCCATCATCGCGCCGGGTTTCATGTGCTCTTCGGGTTTCATCATCTGCTCGCCCGGTTTCATCTGGCTGCAGCAGTCCATCGACGATCCGTGCCCCATGCTCATATGGCCCATCCCCGGGTGTTCGCTCCAACTCAGGAAAAACCCTGAGAAGAAAATCGCAGCGACGATGAACAGGCCACCGGCGACGATTCCTACCCATGCCAATGCCTGATTGAGACGGCTCGTCCGATGCTGAGAGTTCTTCGGTTGTTCGGTCGTAACGCCGGGATCATCTGCCGGTGGGGAAACGTCGGTTGCATTGGTCATGACATGAACCTCCTGTCGTGGGTGACTTGATGGTCGTCATACTACCCCTCCCAGGGTGGGGTGGGGTAGAGTGCTGATGAGATGGGTCACCACCCCTAACGGCAAGCCGGAAAGAGAGGCAATGATGACTCAGGAGCTGACAGCTAAGAAGCGTGCGGCGCTCAACCGGCTGAAGACGGTTCGGGGCCATCTGGATGGGATCATTCGGATGCTCGAAACCGACGCTTATTGCGTCGACGTCATGAAGCAGATCTCTGCGGTGCAGTCGGCGCTAGAACGCACGAACAGAGTCATGTTGCACAACCACCTAGAGACATGCTTCTCCGACGCTGTCGTCAATGGGCACGGGGCAACAGCCATCGAAGAACTCGTCGACGCCCTCAAGTTCAGTCCCGCGTTGACCGGCCCGGACGCCTGTTTGAACGGCACCACAGTCGACGAGGCCGTAGGGGCTGGCGCAGCATAAATAACCGCAATACAAACCCGTTGGCCGACAAGAACTTTCGACGGCTATAGTCGGGCCGGGCCGAGCCTCGGATGTCTCGGGTATTACTGCTCTACCGATAAGTCGGCGGCGTGCAAGTCAGCCATTTGCGTTGCCTTTTCTCGGTCATGGTCCGCACCGACGACAACCGCGACTTCCGCGGCGCACCCTTATGCAGGTCATCCAACATCGGGCCAGCACCCTCGCGGCCGCCGCATGGCTCGACACCGCTCGCGGGTTATCCAGGACGTTGCGCGCCAGCGCCTTCGCCGTCTCGACCAGCGCGGGCCGAGCCGCAGCCAGCGCCAGCCCTTCGACTTCCTGCCCGATCGCAGCTTCGACCGGCCCCGGCCCCGGCCCCGACGGCGACCACTGAGTCAGCTGGCGGGCTACCGACGACGGCCGCGTCTCGCCGTTGAGCGCCCGATCACGGTAACGCGTGATATCTCCTGCGTAGCTCACCCGCGTGAGTCTCGCATATTCAGCGCGGCCGCGACTTGTCGGGCGCGGTCGCGGGCTGTCCCGACATCCGGTGCGGTAGCCAGCGCCACCACTTTTGGAGTACCCGACACCCGGACATCGCTTTCCGGTACGCCCAGCGCCGCGGTTAGCGCATCAGCGGTGGTCGGTGGACCGGCTTCGGCATTCAGGGGGTTCAGCACGCGGGCGGCTCCGGGCGACACCATCATGGTGTCCACCGGAAGCCCCAGTGTGGCGCGAGCCTGCAGTTCGAACGCCGAAAGCCGCTGGCTGCGCAGCGTCACCCAGGCGCTCGGGTGCGGGCACGCGGTCACCTCGGCGAAGTACACCTCGTCGCCGTTGATCATCAACTCGACGCTGAACACGCCGCGGCCGCCGAGCGCTTTGACGACGCGCGCGGCGACCGACTTGGCGGCGTCAGCGGCAGCTGGGGTGAGCTCCTGCGGCTGCCAGGACTCCCCGCCGCGATGGCCGATGGGCGCGCAGAACTCGAGCACCGGACCCGCCGGGCCGTCGGTGCGGACGGCCAGCAGGCTGATCTCGAATTCGACGTCGACCGCGGTTTCGACCAACACGCGCTGAGACGCCTGACCCACCGCCAGCTGCCAGGCCAGTTCGATATCGTCGGGCCCCGCGACCACCTGCCGCTGGCCGGCGGTCTTCAGCACCAACGGAAACCCGGCATCGGCGGCGACGTCCTTGAGCTCGCCGACGGACCCGACGAACCAGAACGGCGCGGTGGGCAGGCCCAGCTCGTCGGCGGCCAGCCGGCGCAGGGCCTCCCGATCGGTGGTGAGCCGGACACTGCGTGCGTTGGGCACCAGCTCGGTGAACTCGTCGTTGGTTCCAGCCAGGATCGCCTCGACGGCCTCCATGGCCGCCAGGGTCTCAGCGGAGATGGAGTCGGTGACGGTCACCACGAAATCGGGTTCCAGCCTTGCCAATTCGGCCGACACCGCCGCCGGATCGGCGTCAGCGGTGCCGTCAGCGACGACGATCACCTCCGCGCCGAGGCGCCGCAAAGCGGTCGCCAACTCCCGGCTGGGCTCACCCGAACCCAGCAGCATCACCCGGGGGCTGGTGGACTCGCTCAAGGCTGGCCGGGCAGTAATCGCACCATCAGGCCGTTGCCCTCGGCCAACACGGTCTCGCTCGCATCGACCAATTCGGCGGACACGAACGCCTTGCGGCCCTCGGTCTTGGTGACCCGTGCCCGCATCACCAACGGAGTATCGATCTGAGTGATCTTGCGGTAGTCCACGTGCAGGAAGGCCGTGCGGCTGATCGGCCGACCCGCCGCGTGCGAAACCATCCCGAACATGTGGTCGAACAGCAGCGGCAGCACACCTCCGTGCACCGCCATGTTGCCGCCGACGTGAAACCGGCTGAAATATCCCGTCATTTCGCAGCCGTCGGGCGCGTACCTAGTCAGCGTCCAGGGCGGCAACAGCAGGCTGCCCATGCCGGGCAAGTCAGGCGTGCGGCCGGCCGGCGCCGTGCCTTCGGCGGCCCGGAACGGGTCCAAGAGCTCGACCAGCGCCTCAGCGCGGTCGGCCGCGTCGTCCCACCCATCGTCGCCGGGGTCGGCGGACACGGCCAAATCCTGCAACCGGCGCATCGCAGCGACGAAGCGGCCAAAACCGGGGCCGGGATTCGCCAGGCCGTACTCCGGGAACCCGCCGTGGTGGTGATATTCGGGGTCCAGTTCTTCGGGATCCTGGCCGGTGTCTGTCACGGGCGGGCCGCCAGGACGTCGCGGCGCACGATCGTCTGATCCCGTCCCGGACCGACGCCGATGCACGAAACATGTGCTCCGGCAAGCTCTTCCAGTCGCAGCACGTAGTCGCGGGCCTTGGCGGGCAGGTCGTCGAACTGCCGCGCGTCCGAGATGTCCTCCCACCAGCCGGGCAGCTCTTCGTAGATCGGCGTGGCGCGGTGCAGTTCGCTTTGCGTCATCGGCATCTCGGGGGTGCGCTTCCCGTCGACGTCATAGCCGACGCAAATCGGCACCGTCTCCAGGCTGGACAGCACGTCGAGCTTGGTCAGGAAGAAGTCGGTGATGCCGTTGACCCGGGTGGCATAGCGGGCGATGACGGCGTCGAACCAACCGCAGCGCCGCCGTCGTCCCGTCGTCACGCCGAACTCTCCGCCGGTCTTGGACAGGTATTCGCCGTTCTCGTCGAACAGCTCGGTCGGGAACGGGCCCGAGCCCACCCGGGTGGTGTAGGCCTTGAGGATGCCCAGCACGGCGGTGATCCGCGTCGGTCCGATGCCGGAGCCGACGGCGGCGCCGCCCGCGGTCGGGTTCGAGGACGTCACAAACGGATACGTGCCGTGGTCGACGTCGAGCAGGGTGCCCTGCGACCCTTCCAGCAGCACGGTTTCGCCGGCCTCCAGGGCATTGTTGAGCAGCAGCCGGGTGTCAGCGATGCGGTGCCGGAAGCCTTCGGCCTGTTCCAGCAGGGCCTCGACGATGTGCTCGGGGTCCAGTGCCTTGCGGTTGTAGATCTTGACCAGGATCTGGTTTTTGAGTTCCAGCGCGGCCTCGATCTTGTGCGTGAGCAGCCTGGGATCGAGCACGTCGGCGACCCGGATTCCCTGGCGGGCGATCTTGTCCTGGTAGCACGGGCCGATGCCGCGGCCGGTGGTGCCGATCTTCTTGTTGCCCATGTAGCGCTCGGTGACCTTGTCGATGGCCACGTGGTAGGGCAACAGCAGATGCGCGTCGGCGGATATCAGCAGCTTAGAGGTGTCGACGCCACGATCTTCGAGGCCTTTCAGCTCGTCGAGCAACACACCGGGGTCGACCACCACGCCGTTGCCGATGACGTTGGTGACGCCGGGCGTCAGTACCCCCGACGGGATGAGGTGCAGCGCGAAGTTCTCGCCGGTGGGCAAGACGACGGTATGCCCGGCGTTGTTGCCGCCCTGGTAGCGGACCACCCACTGCACACGCCCGCCGAGCAGATCAGTGGCCTTACCCTTGCCCTCGTCACCCCATTGGGCGCCGATGAGGACGATTGCCGGCATGACATGCTCCCTGCTTGGTTGTGGTGATCGCAAGCGCGGCGCAGCCGGGCGCAGCGGGTCACCACAATAATGGTTGTCCAGCCGGTGACACACCCTATCCCAGCAGGTTGCGAGGAGTCTCTTGATTTCCAGTGTGGCGGTGTTGCTCTTCGACTCTCGCCGGCTCGGGAGCCTTGACGGCCAGCCCGCCCACGCGGTTGCTGGTCCGGCCGATTTCGCCGCAATAGATGCCGCGATCGGCCCGTACCGACGGCTGGTGGTGGTGGGAGGCGACGCAGATCTGGCCGCGGTGCTGGGCCGGCTGCTGCGCGCCGAGCGCCTGGACATCGAGGTGGCCTACGTGCCGCGCCGGCGCACCGCGGCGACCCGGGCCTACGGACTACCGGCCGGGCGCCGGGCAGCGCGGCGCGTCCAGAACGGTTCGGCTGGGCGGACGCCGCTGATCCGCGACGAGACCGGGTCGGTGATCGTCGGGAACGCCCAGTGGGTGCCCGTCGCCGGGCCGCCGCTACACGGTGAGGCGATCGTCGACGACTTCCCGCTTTTTGACGGCGACGTGGCCGGCGTGCACATCGAGCCGACCGCGTCGCTGCCGGGCCTGCGGGCCAGGGTGCACGGCAGGCGCCGGTGGATCACCGGGCGCGCGGTGCAGCTGGGCAGCACCGGTGTCGCCGTGATCCGCGACGGCGTCCCGGCGCCCCGCGCGGCGAGGCGCTCGACGTTCTATCGCAACGTCGAAGGCTGGCTGTTAGTGCGGTAGCCGGGTCGTTGTCGGCGCAGGGCGGCGCGGCCGTCTTGTTCAAGCTCTTGGATGTGTTGGTCGCAGCCGCACAGGCCGTCCCTGGTTTGGTGGGTGGCTTCTCTCGCGCAACCGGTTTCGATGCACACACCGCAGAAAAGAACGATGGAACTGAAATCGATTGGTGTGCTGGCTCTTTGACGAACGGCCGGATTGCAACGCGCCGTCCGCCGGGAAAAACGCTTCGCGCGGTGCCGACCTGAAGTCGCAGCATCGGAAGAGGTCGCAAGACGAGTCGGGCTGTTCATATTTCACCTCGACTGTTGATCCCCCCGCCCGGCCCTGGGCGGGGTTGAGACAATCGTTTCAGCGAGCTCGCGCCCGCATATGCGTAGTCGACTACCCGAGTTGTGTGGACGCGCTGGTTACAAATTCAAAGCTATCCCAAAGCTATCCAGACGAGGTTGCAACTCACCGACAAAAGGAGCACATTTCAGCGTCGGACGTGCTGGCTACTTGGACCGGATTCCTCTGCGGCTCTTGGATCGAGAACGCCCGGCTGTGGTGATGGCGGGTGGAAGCTCTTCCCCATCTGCGGCCGACGCATCCGAACCTTCGAGAGCGCGAACCGGCGAAACATCATCGACCGAAGGCGGTCGAGGGCGCTTCAGCATAGCGACTATTGAGACTTCATCGCCCTTTTCTCGCATTTGAAAAGTAATTATCTCCCACCTATATTCGCCAAGGTAATTCGCCTGTCCCATAGCCTGCGCAAGTACTGTGTTGACATCGTGATGCCAACCGGTGAAAAACCAGTTGTACTCCCACTTGGGGCCCATACCCGGCAGCCTACGCGGCTCACCCCAAGACCAGGCGACTCGGCCGAAATCAAGCTCGAGAGGGAAGATTTGACCACCGCCACCGCCGCCGCGGGATTGTCAAGGCGACTCGCTCATAGGCGCCTTGCGTCATTATCGGAGGGCTTAATAATGGCGGCGATAGAAAATCATCGGACGTGCCCATAACGTCACAAACCGGCTAAATCTCACGTAGTGGTTCTAACGCAGCGTCGAGGACTGCCTGTTGGTCAGGTAACTTCGTTGGGTGCGTGAATCGGTGCGGCCCAGTCCGCTGTTTTTGGGCCTCATCGCGTTGATGGCGGTCGGGGGCGCCATGGCCTGGTTGGCCGGGGACAGCGTGCGGCCGATGGCCTACGCCGGAGTGTTCACGTTCGTGATCGCCGGTTGGCTGGTGTCGCTGTGCCTGCACGAATTCGCGCACGCACTGACCGCGTGGCGATTCGGCGACCACGACGCCGAGGTGCGCGGATACCTGACCTTGGATCCACGCCGCTACAGCCATCCCGCACTGTCGCTGCTGCTGCCGATGATCGTCATCGCGCTAGGCGGCATCGGCCTGCCGGGCGCCGCGGTCTACCTGCGGACGTGGTTCATGAGCCCGAGGCGCCGCACCCTGGTCAGCCTGGCCGGCCCGGCCGCCAATCTGATACTGGCGGTGCTGCTGCTGACGCTGACCCGGTTGCTCTACGACCGGGACCACCTGGTGCTCTGGTCGGGAGTGGCCTTCCTGGGCTTCCTGCAGCTCACCGCGGTGTTGCTAAATCTGCTGCCCATCCCCGGCCTGGACGGATACGACGCCCTGGAACCGCACTTGAGTCCCGAGACGCAGCGCGCGCTGACACCGGCCAAGCAGTACGGCTTCTTCATCCTGCTGTTCGTGCTGTTAGCGGCCAGCCCGTGGGTCCGCGGGGTCGTGCTGTGGTTCTTCGATTTCTCCGGGGTGCCGCAGGTGTTGGTGGGCTGGGGCGACTCGCTGACCCGGATCTGGCGGCGCTGGATCTGACCCTTGCGATATATGCGTTAATACGCATATATTACAGCGCATGGGCGCCGGTCACAGTCACACCCCAGCCGAGGCCTCGGACGGGGCCTCGGCATCTCGGATGATCCCCCGCATGATCGTCGCCGCGGGCATCCTGGCGACGTTCTTCGTCGTCGAACTCACCACATCGCTGCTGATCAACTCGATCGCTCTGCTGGCCGACGCCGGACACATGCTCACCGACGTGGTGGCCGTGTTCATGGGACTGGCCGCTGTCATGCTGGCCAAGCGGGGCAGCTCGTCACCAGCGCGCACCTTTGGCTGGCATCGCGCCGAGGTGTTCACCGCGGTCGCCAACGCCGCACTGCTGGTCGGGGTCGCGCTGTTCATCCTGTACGAGGCCATCGAACGCATCAAGGAAGCGCCGGCGGTCCCCGGCGTGCCGATGATCGTGGTGGCGCTGGCCGGCCTGGCCGCGAACTTCGCGGTGGCGCTGCTGCTGCGTTCGCATTCCGAGGACAGCCTGGCGGTCAAGGGCGCCTACATGGAGGTCGTCGCGGACACCGTCGGCAGCATCGGGGTGCTGATCGCCGGCATCGTGACCATCACCACGCACTGGCCCTACGCCGACGTAGTGGTCGCGATCCTGGTGGCGCTGTGGGTGCTACCGCGCGCGATCTCGCTGGCCCGGGCGGCGTTGCGGATCCTGTCCGAGTCGTCGCCGGCCCACATCGACGTCGAGGAGCTGCGCACGGCGCTGGGCGCCGTCGACGGCGTGACCGAGGTGCACGACCTGCACGTGTGGACTCTGTCGCCCGGTAGGGACATGTGCACCGCGCATCTGAGGAGCGCCGCCGACTCGGCCCGGGTGCTGAGCGACGCGCGCGCGGTGCTGCACGAGCGCGGGCTGGACCACGCCACCGTCCAGATCGAGTGCCCGGACGGCACCGGGCACTGCGAGCAGACGTTCTAGAGGCCGAGCGCTTTGCGGGCCTCGGGGTCGCAATCGTCGAGCAGGTCCAGGCAGCGCCGGAACTCGTCGGTCTCGCCGATGGTGTCGGCGGCCCGTGCCAGAGCCCCCACGCACCGCAAGAAGCCCCGGTTGGGTTCGTGCGAATACGGGACCGGACCAAAACCCTTCCAGCCGTGACGGCGCAGCTGGTCCAGCCCCCGGTGGTAGCCGGTGCGCGCGTATGCGTAGGCGGTGACGGCCTTGTCGTCGGCCAGCGCCTCCTCGGCGAGCGCCGCCCAGGCCACCGACGCCGTCGGGTGCGCGGCGGCGACGATGGCCGGGTTCTCGTCGGCCGCCAGCTCGGCCTCGGCTTCGGTGTCACCGGGCAGCAGAATCGGATCAGGTCCTAGAAGGTCACCCATCGGCGTCATGGTTGACCATTCTGCCGCGTTGCCTTGGGTCGCTAAGCTCGCACTACCGACTCGATAGCGGAGGACAGCCGCACACATGCCTAATCCACCCGAGCCCGACCGCGACGAAGAGCTCACCGAGGCCCAACCTCTAGTGCCCCACGACTCCGAGACCGAGACCGTGGTGATCCAACCCGATCGCGAAGGTGAACCGGAGCAGAGACGCGAGGAACAACCGCGCGAACGCCGGTTTACCGCGCCCGGGTTCGACGCCAAGGAGACCGCGATCATCGCGACACCTCCCGAACCGGCGACGGAAGTCTTTGCGCCGCCAGCGGTTCCGCCCGGCCCGCCGCCGCACGCCGGGGCGCCCCCGGCGGGGCCGCCTCACGCACATCCCCCGGCAGGACCTACGGCGGGTCCGAAAACAGCTACACCACAATCGATCCCGCCGCGGCGGGGCATGAAGCTGTCGACCTCGCGGCAATACAACTGGGGCTGGGTGCTGGCGATCGTGGTGATCGTCTTGGCCTTGGCCGCGATCGCGATCCTGGGCACGGTGCTGCTGACCCGGCACAAAAGCGCGTCGTCCTCGCCGGAAGACAAGGTGCGCCAGACCATCCAAAGCTTCGACGTCGCGGTGCAACGAGGCGACCTGAAAACGTTGCGCAGCATCACGTGTGGCGCCACCCGCGACGGCTACGTGGAGTACGACGAGCACTCGTGGGACGAGACCTACCAGCGGGTGTCAATGGCCAGACAATTTCCGGTGATCGCCAGCATCGACCAGGTCGTCGTCAACGGCCAGCACGCCGAAGCCAACGTCACCACATTCATGGCGTACGACCCGCAGCTGCGGTCCACGCGCAGCCTGGACCTACAGTTCCGCGACGATCAGTGGAAGGTCTGCCAGTCCCCCAGCGGCTAAGCGCTGACTGACTTCCCGGCGCAGTGCAGGTCGTTGCACGCCTCGATGACCCGCTCGGTCATCGAGGCCTCGGCCTTCTTGAGGTAGCTGCGCGGGTCGTACACCTTCTTGTTGCCGACCTCGCCGTCGACCTTGAGCACGCCGTCGTAGTTGGTGAACATATGGGCGGCGATCGGGCGGGTGAACGCGTACTGGGCGTCGGTGTCGACGTTCATCTTCACCACGCCGTAGCGCAGCGCCTCTTCGATCTCCGACTTATCCGAGCCCGAACCGCCGTGGAACACGAAGTCGAAGGGCTTGGCGTCATCGGCCAATCCGAGCTTGGCCGCCGCGACCTTCTGACCCTGGGCCAGGATGTCGGGGCGCAGCTTGACGTTTCCGGGCTTGTAGACGCCGTGCACGTTGCCGAATGTCGCGGCCAGCAGGTACTTGCCGTGCTCGCCGTGACCCAGCGCGTCGACGGTCTTCTCGAAGTCCTCCGGGGTGGTGTAGAGCTTGTCGTCGATCGCGCCCTCGACGCCGTCTTCTTCGCCGCCGACCACGCCGATTTCGACCTCCAGGATGATCTTGGCGGCCGCCGCCGCCTTGAGCAGCTCCTGGGCGATGGTCAGGTTCTCGTCGAGAGGGACCGCGGATCCGTCCCACATGTGCGACTGGAACAGCGGATTCTTGCCCGCCGCGACCCGCTCGGCCGAGATCGCCAGCAGCGGACGCACGTAGGTGTCCAGCTTGTCCTTGGGACAGTGGTCGGTGTGCAGCGCGACGTTGATCGGGTAATGGGCCGCGATCGAACGGGTGAACTTGGCCAGCGCGACCGCACCGGACACCATGTCCTTGACCCCGAGGCCGGACGCGAACTCCGCACCGCCGGTGGAGAACTGGATGATGCCGTCGCTGCCGGCGTCGGCGAAGCCCTTGATCGCGGCGTTGACGGTCTCCGACGACGTGCAGTTGATCGCCGGGAAGGCGTAAGAGTTCTCCTTGGCGCGGCCCAACATCTCCGCGTAGATCTCGGGCGTTGCGATAGGCATGAACTTCCTTCCTGACGACTGGGTCAGCTCAGTATGGCAACGCCGGTATGTTGAAGCATCATGAGCACCACTGTGCTGGCCTCGGGGAGCATCCTCGACCCGATGTTCTGGATCGGCCCCCAGGGTCTGTTCGCGTCGGCGGTACTACCGACCATCCTCGTCATCGTCTTCGTGGAGACTGGGCTGCTGTTCCCGCTGCTTCCGGGTGAGTCGCTGCTGTTCACCGGCGGATTGCTGGCCGCGCAGGGCACGCTCGACATTTGGGTCCTGGCGCCGGCCGTCGCCGTCGTCGCCATCCTCGGTGACCAGACCGGGTATTTCATCGGGCGCCGGATCGGGCCGGCGCTGTTCAAAAAGGAAGACTCCCGGTTCTTCAAAAAGCACTACGTGACCGAGTCGCACGCCTTCTTCGAGAAGTACGGGCCGATGGCCATCATCCTGGCCCGGTTCATGCCCTTCGTGCGAACGTTCACGCCGGTGGTGGCCGGAGTGTCCTACATGCGCTATCCGGTGTATCTGGCGTTCGACATCGTCGGCGGCACCCTCTGGGGCGGCGGCGTGACGGTCGCCGGCTACTTCCTCGGCACCGCGCCGTTCGTGCACCAGAACCTGGAAAAGATCATCCTGGCCATTCTCTTCGTGTCGATGATCCCGGCGATGATCGCCGCCTGGCGCGGCTATCGCGGACGCCGCAGCTCAACGGTGCAGGCCGAGGGAAGGAAAACGAAGACGAGCGGGACCCGCTGGTCCTACCCGAGTGAGTCTTCGGTGACGCTGCAGGCCGCCTCCATCAGCATCCAACCCGACAGCTGCACCGATAGGTCCCGTTCGGCGACCTCGGAACTGCTCACCGCACCCGCAACGAACTGCGCCTGTTGGCCCTCGTCGGCCGGGGTGGGCAGCTCGGCGTCGCGGTCCCAGAAGGACCCGAACACCGGCAACCCCTCCACTGTTTGCCGGTAGTCCCACGCTGATTTCGCGCTGGCCAGCACTATGTTGCGCGCGGTGTCGCGGGCGACGGCGGCGTCGGCGGACTCACCCGGCAGCGTGGTGGCGACCAGCGCGAGGTAGCGCGCGGTGATGCCGGAGAACAGGCCGCCGTCCCCGCCACCGCCGCCCTGCAGCACACCCGACGGCGCCATGTGGTCCTTGACGGCCGCGACCAGGCGGTGCACCCGTGCGGCATGCCGCTGTCGGTCCTCCGCGCCGGTGCGGGCCGCCAGTTCGGTCTCCAGCCCGAGCACGACGCCCTGGCAGTAGGTGTACTGGGCGCGCACCAACGAGCCGGCCTTGATGCCGTCGAACACCAGGTGGGTCTCCGGGTCGATCAGCGTTCGGTCGATCCAGTCACCGATCTGCTCGGCGCGCTTCAGCCGGTCCCCGTAGCGGGCCAGGAAAATCCCCGCGGGCCCGTTGGCCGGGGCGTTGAAGAATTGGTCTTGCTTGCGCCACGGGATCCCGCCGCCGTCCTCGGGCACCCATGCCTTGACGAGCTGGTCGGCGAGCTTGGAGAGTGCGCGGCGGCGCTCGACACCCGCAAGCCGGGCGGCGCGTTCCAGCGCCAGCGCGAGCCACGCCATGTCGTCGTAGTAGTTGTTGGTCCACGAGAAGTTGTTGCGCACCCGGTGCGAGCGGATCTGCCGGTTGATCTTGACGAGCCGTTCCGGCTGCGGGTCACGCAGCTGCGCGTCGACCAGGCAGTCCAGCAGATGGGCCTGCCACCAGTAGTGCCAGGTGCCGAACAGCCGGTCCTTGCGGACCGAGGGCCAGGACACCACTCCCAACTGCGTTCCCGGCAGCGCCCAGAGCCGCTTCAGGTGCCTTTGGGTGACGGCGGTTTCGGTGGTGGCCGCCCGGTTCGCCCATACCTGTTCCATGCCTTCGATCCTGCCTCAGCCCGCCGGCTTCGCATCGAGTGTGCGTCTATGGCTGGGAAATCGCCGCCCGATTCTCACCGTCAGCGCACACTGGAAACCGTCAGCGCACACTCGATGCGCCTACCACGCGCGGCCCATGTCCCCGTGCTGCCTGATCCAGGCGTGCATCGCGATCCCGGCCGCAACACCGGCGTTGATGCTGCGGGTCGAGCCGAACTGGGCGATCGACACCGTGATCACCGCGCCCGTCCGGGTGTCGTCCGTAATGCCGGGACCTTCCTGACCGAACACCAAGAGGCACTCCCGCGGCAGCGTGGTCTGCTCCAGCCGCGCGGCCCCGGGGACGTTGTCTACCGCCACCACGGTCAACCCGGCGCCCGCGGCGAAGTCGAAAAGTTCGGCGGTGCTGTCGTGATGGAGCAGCCGTTGATAGCGATCGGTCACCATCGCACCGCGGCGATTCCAGCGCCGGCGCCCGACGATGTGCACGGTGTCGACGGCGAACGCATTGGCGGTGCGCACCACCGAGCCGATGTTGGCGTCGTGGCCGAAATTCTCGATCGCGATGTGCAGCGGGTGGCGACGGCCATCGATGTCGGCGATGATCGCGTCCCGGGTCCAGTACCGGTACGCGTCGACGACGTTGCGAGTGTCGCCGTCGCGCAACAGAACTGGGTCGTAGCGTGGGTCGTCGGGGAGTTCGCCTTCCCAGGGCCCGACACCGGCGGACGGCGCGCCCCATTCGGTGGGTCCGGGTTCGCTCACTTGACGGTCCAGACACCAGCGTGCGTGCCGGCGATCGCCACCGTCGCGTACAGCAGCGCCTCGTTGATCTCACCCTGAGTGCACAGCGACGCGTCGACGCGCACCGCGTCCAGCGACGCGTCGGGCAGGATCAGCACCGAGGCCCCGTACGCCGCGCAGGCCGGGTTCAGTCCCTTGCCGGGCAGGGTCGGCGAAGCGAGCAGCATCATCGGGCCGCCGCGGGCCGCGGACTCGTCGCGGTAGCGGGCCGCGATGGCGTCGGCCTCAAGCCCCAGCAGCATGTAGCCGTTGCCGGCGAACGCCGCCGGGTCTCCGAGCTGCGCCTTGGTCACCGGGGCGCCGTCGGCGCGCCAGGCCGTCAGGCTGCTGGTCTTGAGCTCCACGCCGGTGTCGCTGCCGTTGGTCGGCAGCAACCCGACCGGAAAAGCTGCGCCATAGGCGGCGGTGGTTTTCGGTATCCGGTCGCGCGGCGAGTAGGCGTACACCCCGCGGACCGCGCTGCGGTCCTTCAGCGGGCCCAGGCAGACCGTACCCGTGAGCCGGTCGGGGGGCGCCGATAGCGGCGAGCTGATGTCGTGCACCTTGGCTATCGCGTCATCGCAGCTGCCCAGCCCGTCCGCCTCCATTGGATGTGCCAGCGCGCCGTAAAGCCCGAAGCGCACTTCTTCGGGTTTGGCGTGCGGCGCCTTGGGATCCGTTGGCGCGGCGTCGATGTCGACCAGCACATAGTCGTCGTCCCAGCGCAGGTTCGACACCGAGATGTTCCAGCCCAGCAACCCCAGCGCGTCGCCTAGCCGCGCGCCCTGGGCGCCATAGGGGCGAACGAGGTGATTGGAATCCGAGCAGCCCGCCAGGCAGACCAGCGCAAGGCAAACTCGCATCAGCCGCGTCAGTGCAGTCACATGCGCCACGCTGGCCTCTGGTGGGGATAGTCGACGTTTTGCCCGTCTCACAGCGACCGACAACCATTTTTGTCGCTCGGAGGCGGGCAAAAAGCGTGTCCTCTTCCCGAGAGACTCAGGTGCCACGACGCCGCCTAGTCCAGCCCCAGATCGGCAAGGCCCAACACGCTGCGGTAGGGCAATCCCTCGGCTTCGATGGCCTCGGCGGCGCCGGTGGCGCGGTCCACCACGGTGGCCACCCCGATCACCTGGCCGCCGGCGTCTTGAACCGCGTGCACCGCCGTCAGCGCCGAGTTGCCGGTGGTACTGGTGTCCTCGACCACCAGCACCCGTTGCCCGGTGACCCCGGATCCTTCGATAAGTCGTTGCATCCCATGGGTTTTCGCGGACTTCCGCACCACGAACGCGTCGATCGGACGACCGGCCGAGTGCATGATGGCGGTCGCGACGGGGTCTGCGCCCAGGGTCAGTCCGCCGACTACCGCGTAATCCCAGTCGGCGGTGAGTTCGCGCATCAGCGTGCCGATCAGCGCCGAGGCCCGGTGGTGCAGGGTGGCGCGGCGCAGGTCGACGTAGTAGTCCGCCTCCTTGCCCGACGACAGCGTGACCCGGCCGTGCACCACCGACAGCGTGCGCACCAGCTCGGCGAGCTCCCGTCGCCGAGGCTCAAGTTCGGCCACGGCCACCTCCGGCTCGTTTGACTACCGAGCGCATCAGCCCGCGCGGAATCAGCCGGCCGGCACCCACCAGCGCCTTGTATTGGATACCTGGGACGCTGATCACCTTGCCGGCCGCGATGTCGGCCAGGCTCGTGCTGACCACGTCGTCGACCTCGAGCCACATAAACGAAGGCAGCTTGGTCATGTCGATCCCGGCCCGGGCGTGAAAGTCGGTGTGCACGAACCCAGGACACACGGCGTGCACGCCAACACCCGTCCCGTGCAGCGCACCGGCCAGGCCCTCGGTGAACGCGACCACCCAGGCCTTCGACGCCGAATATGTCGACCCGCGTCCGGGCACCAGCCCGGCGACGCTGGCGACGTTGATGACGGTGCCGGCACCGGCGTCAAGCATGGCCGGGAGCGCGGCGTGGGTAAGGCGCATCACGGCGGTGACGTTGACGTCGAGCTGCGACTGCAGCAGCGCGGCATCGGCCGTCCAGAATTCGCCGGACGTCCCAAAGCCGGCGTTGTTCACCAAGACCCGCACTCCCCCGCCGAGCCGGTCGGCGACCTTCTCGCGGTCGGCGGCTGCGGTCAGATCGGCGGGCAGAATCTCAACGCTGCCGGCTGAGCCCATCAGCACTTCCAGCTCACTGGCCAATTGCTTCAGACGCTCGACGTCGCGCGCCACCAAAACCAGGTCGTAGCCGTCGCGTGCATAGCGTCGGGCGTAGCCGCCGCCGATCCCGGAAGTGGGCCCGGTGATCAGGGCGACGGGACGCGGCACGCTGTCAGTGCTGGTAGTGGCCGGCTTGACTGCCATTGCGGCCAACCGGCGGCGGACGCCGGAAGCCTTCGGGACGACCCTCATCGCGGCGAACCGGCTCCGGGGCGCGGTGATTGGCCTCACCTAGAAACCCGGCGACATCCCCCTCGGCACGCCGCTGGGACAACTCGGCGCGGCCGGCCGGAGCCAACGGGCGACTCGGCGCGGCGTTGCGCAGCGCCAGCGGCTCCTCAGCCTCCTGCGGCAGGGGCGGCAACACCCGCAGCAGGTCGTTGAACTGGCGCACGGTGCGCAGGCCCTCGTCCCACTGGGTGCGGGTGCTGGCGATCGGCATCGCGACCAGCGTCCAGTTCTGCTCGTTCCACATGATCTCGGCGCAGTCCGGTGCGGTGTGCGCGAAAGTGACCATGCGCCGGTCGCAGGCCCGCCGCGCAGCGTCGAGGTTGGTGGAGTACACCATCCGTGGGCCGATCGCGCCGAGCAGCCAAATGTCGTTCTCCCGAGGCTCTTTCAGCCCCTTGAGCCGCAGGTCGACGACGACGTTGGTGCCCACCTTGCGGTGCAGCGCGATCACCGTGGCGACTTCTTCGAGGTCGAAGATGTAGACCGCCTCGCCCCGGATCTGGCCGAGCACGACGTTGTGGGCGGGGACGTCGCCGACCGTCGACATCACGCCGCGCTTCCAGCGCTGCAGGATGTCGGTGGATTCGCGCTCGTAGTCGAATCCGTGCGACCGCGCCCACGACTTTCGCCGTCTACTGCGCCCACGCCGTCGATCGATGTCGACGTACAGCAGCACCACCGCGCCGACGAAGCACAGCGCGGAGAGCGTGAACCAGAGGGGAACCATCCCAAACAGGGTATCTGCTGTTGCACCAGAACCGACAACGCGACCAGGTCACAACCGCGTATCAGCCGTGGCGATCGCGAGCGCGGCGCAGCCGGGCGAAGCGGGTCGCCACCCAAACAGCGGGTCGCCACCAATCAGCCGAGTACCAACGAGTCGCCATCGGGGCTCACGTTGACCGGAACCACGTCGCCGTCGTGCACGTCGCCGGCCAGCAGCATCTTCGCCAACTGGTCGCCGATCGCCTGCTGCACCAACCTGCGTAATGGCCGAGCGCCGTAAACCGGGTCAAACCCGCGCTGCGCCAGCCACTTCTTGGCCGGCAGCGACACCTCGAGCTGCAGCCGTCGTTGTGCAAGCCGCTTGGCCAGCTGCTGGAGCTGGATGTCGACGATCTCCACCAACTCCTCGGGGTCCAGGGCGTCGAAGATCAGCACGTCGTCGAGGCGGTTGATGAACTCCGGCTTGAACGCCGCGCGCACCGCCGCCATCACCTGCTCCTCGCTGCCACCCGACCCGAGGTTGGACGTCAGGATGAGGATGGTGTTGCGGAAGTCGACTGTGCGGCCTTGGCCGTCGGTCAAACGCCCTTCGTCGAGCACCTGCAGCAGCACGTCGAAGACGTCCGGGTGGGCCTTTTCGACCTCGTCGAACAGGACCACCGTGTAGGGGCGCCGGCGCACCGCTTCGGTCAGCTGGCCGCCTTGGTCGTATCCGATGTAGCCGGGAGGCGCGCCCACCAGGCGGGCCACCGAGTGCTTTTCGCCGTACTCGCTCATGTCGATGCGGACCATCGCGCGCTCGTCGTCGAAGAGGAAGTCGGCCAACGCCTTGGCCAGTTCGGTCTTGCCGACGCCGGTCGGGCCGAGGAACAAGAACGATCCGGTCGGCCGGTTGGGGTCGGCGACCCCGGCCCGGCTGCGGCGTACCGCGTCGGACACTGCCTGCACGGCCTTCTTCTGACCGACGACGCGCTTGCCCAGCTCGTCTTCCATGCGCAGCAGCTTGGCGGTCTCGCCTTCCAGCAGCCGACCGGCGGGGATGCCCGTCCATGCCGACACCACGTCGGCGATGTCGTCGGGTCCGACCTCCTCCTTGAGCATCACGTTCTCGCGGGCCTCAGCCTGCGGCAGCGCGGCGTCGAGCTTCTTCTCCACCTCGGGGATGCGCCCGTAGCGCAGCTCGGCGGCCTTGGCCAGGTCGCCGTCCCGCTCGGCGCGCTCGGACTCCCCGCGCAAGATCTCCAGCTGCTCCTTGAATTCGCGGACGGTGTCGATCGCGCTCTTCTCGTTGTGCCACCTGGTGGTCAGCTCGGCCAGCTTTTCTTTCTGGTCGGCCAGCTCGGAGCGCAGCTTTTCCAGCCGTTCCTTGGACGCGTCGTCCTCCTCCTTGGCCAGCGCCATCTCTTCGATCTCCAGCCGGCGCACCAGCCGTTCCACCTCGTCGATCTCGACGGGGCGGGAGTCGATCTCCATCTTCAGGCGGCTGGCGGCCTCGTCGACGAGGTCGATGGCCTTGTCCGGCAGGAAGCGCGCCGTGATGTAGCGGTCGCTCAAAGTGGCGGCCGCAACCAGCGCGGAGTCGGTGATGCGCACGCCGTGGTGCACCTCGTAGCGGTCCTTCAGTCCGCGCAGGATGCCGACGGTGTCCTCCACCGACGGCTCACCGACGAACACCTGCTGGAAGCGGCGCTCCAGCGCGGCGTCCTTTTCGATGTACTTGCGGTACTCGTCGAGCGTGGTGGCGCCGACCAGGCGCAGCTCGCCGCGGGCCAGCATCGGCTTGATCATGTTGCCGGCGTCCATCGCGCCCTCGCCGGTCGCGCCGGCGCCGACGATGGTGTGCAACTCGTCGATGAACGTGATGATCTGGCCCGCCGAGTTCTTGATGTCGTCGAGGACAGCCTTGAGCCGTTCCTCGAACTCGCCGCGATACTTGGCGCCGGCCACCATCGATCCCATATCCAGGCTGACGACGGTCTTGTCGCGCAGGCTTTCCGGGACGTCGCCGGCGACGATGCGCTGGGCCAGGCCCTCGACGATCGCGGTCTTGCCGACGCCGGGCTCGCCGATGAGCACCGGGTTGTTCTTGGTGCGACGGGAGAGCACCTGCACCACGCGGCGAATCTCGTTGTCCCGCCCGATGACCGGGTCGAGCTTGCCTTCCCGGGCCTGGGCGGTCAGGTCGGTGGAGTACTTTTCCAGCGCCTGGTAGGTGGCTTCGGGATCGGGGCTGGTGACCCGCGCGCTGCCGCGGACTTTCTCGAATGCTTCGCGCAAGGCTTGTGGCGAGGCGCCGTGCCCGGTCAGCAGCTTGGCGACGTCGGAATCGCCGGTGGCCAGCCCCACCATCAGGTGCTCGGTGGAGACGTATTCGTCATCCATCTCGGTGGCCAGGTGCTGGGCAGTGGTGATGGCGGCCAGCGATTCGCGCGACAGCTGCGGTTGCGAGCTGGCGCCGCTGATCTGGGGCAACCGGTCGACCAGCTGCTGGGCTTCGGCGCGGATGGTCGCGGGCTCGACACCGACGGCCTCCAGCAGCGGTGCGGCGATGCCGTCGTTCTGCGTCAGCAAGGCCATCAGCAGGTGAGCGGGCCTGATCTCGGGATTACCGGCAGCTGTCGCTGCCTGTAGCGCCGACGTCAGGGCCGCCTGCGTCTTGGTTGTCGGGTTGAAAGAGTCCACGACACCTCCGTTCCAGGTACGTAAGGAAAAATGCTTGTCGCGTTGTTCAACGCCGTCAAGGTTGAGTCTGTTCCGCTCAACTCTAACGGATTTTCCGTACCCGTGGAACAAGGCCGGAGCAACTACCCGTCTTGGCCGTCGTGACCCAACAAGATCCGGCGGTTGCGAAATGTCGTTTGTGATCGCGGCGCCAGAATTTGTTTCAGCGGCGGCCGTAAACGGCGGCACGCCCGGTACCGGCGGTCATACCGCCGAGTAACAGACCTTCTTACGCATGAGTCAGATACCGGCGTCGTTGCGGTTGGCGCCGGCGGCGGCGAGCCTAGAATCGGCGTCCGTGGGCTTAGAGGACCAAGATGCGCTGCGCGTTTTGCGCGACGCCTTCCACGAGGAGCTAGTCCACCGCTTCTACACCCACTGGTTTGCCCTCGACGTCTCGGTGCGCGACCTGTTCCCCCCCGAAATGGATGGCCAGCGGGCCGCTTTCGGCCACGCGCTGCAGTGGGTGTACGGCGAATTGGTCGCGCAGCGCGCCGAGGAGCCGGTGGCCTTTCTAGCCCAGCTCGGCCGGGATCACCGCAAGTTCGGTGTGCTGCCGCGCCACTACGACACGTTGCGTAGCGCCCTCTACACCACGCTGCGCAGCCACCTGGGCGAGGCGTGGACTCCTGCCATCGACGCCGCCGCGGATCAGTCGCTCAACCTGATCATCGGGGTGATGAGCGGCGCCGCCGACGCCGAGGAGGGACCCGCCTGGTGGGACGGCACGGTCGTCGAACACATTCGGGTGTCGCGGGACCTTGCGGTGGTGCGGCTGCGCCTGGACCGCCCGATGCACTACCACCCGGGCCAGTACGTCAACGTTCAAGTGCCGCAATGCCCGCGCCGGTGGCGATACCTCAGCCCGGCCATTCCGGCCGACCCCGACGGCGGCATCGAGTTTCACGTCCGCCTAGTCCCCGGCGGGTTGGTGAGCACGGCTGTCGTCAACGAGACGCGGCCCGGCGAGCGGTGGCGGTTATCCAGCCCGCACGGCGCCATGCGGGTCGACCGCGACGGCGGGGACGTGCTGATGGTCGCGGGCAGCACCGGCCTGGCGCCGCTGCGGGCACTGATCATGGACCTGTGCCGCTACGGGGTGAACCCGCGAGTACACCTGTTCTTCGGCGCACGGTATCGCTGCGAGCTCTACGACTTGCGCACGCTGTGGGAGATCACGACGCACAACCCGTGGCTGTCGGTCTCGCCGGTGTCGGAGTACACCCGAGATCCGTCCTGGGCGGCCGACTACCCGGACGTTTCACCGCCGCGTGGCCTGCACGTCACCCAAACCGGCCAGCTGCCCGATGTAGTCACCAAGTACGGTGGCTGGGGCGACCGGCAGATCCTGATCAGTGGCGGCCCGGCCATGGTTCGCGCGACCGAGGCCGCTCTGATCGCCAAAGGCACACTGCCGGAACGTATTCAGCACGACCCACTATCGAGGTAGGCCATGCACATCGTCACACTGACCGACCCGTCATCATCGGTGGCCGCACAGTTCGTGCCCGAAGCCGGCATGATCGGCATCTCGCTGACCGACGCCGGCGTGGAACTGCTCGGCCAGCGGCGCGGCCTGGACGCCTACATCACCGCCGGCAAGACGATGGGCATCCCGATCCTCTACCCCTGGGCAAATCGTTTGGGCGGCAACAGCTATACGGCCGAAAGCGAGACCGTGACGCTGACGCCGGGGGAACACCGCGTTCGCGCGGACCCCAACGGGTTGCCCATCCATGGGGTGCTGGCGGCCTACGACGGTTGGCGAGTGATGACCGAGTCGGCCAACGAGCTGGTCGCCGAGCTGGACTACGGCGCCGATCCGGCGCTGCTCGCCAGCTTTCCGTTCCCGCACCTGCTCGTGGTGCGGGTCGCGCTTGCCGACCGCACGCTGAGCGTGCACACCACCGTCGCGGCCACCACCGATGCGGCTGTGCCGCTGTGTTTCGGGTACCACCCGTATCTGCGGTTGCCCGAGGTGCCGCGCGCACAGTGGACCATCGAGACACCTGCGATGCGGCATCTGAACGTCGACGATCGCGGACTGCCGACGGGCGAAACCGCTTTACAGCCTGCTCGCTCGGAATCATTGGGCGACAAAGCTTTTGACGACGGCTACGACCAGCTCACCGACGGCGCGGTGTTCGCGGTGTCCAGTGGCGACCGCCGCATCGAGGTGCACTTCGACTATGGTTACCCGGCCGCTCAGATCTTCGCGCCCCCGGCGGAGGACCTGGTGTGCTTCGAGCCGATGGCCGCGCCGACGGATGCGTTGCGCCGCGGCGGCTATCAGTCTGCGCACCCCGGCGAGCCGGCGGTCGCGCAGTTTTCGATCCGCGCTTAGCGGGACCTACGCGGTTGCCAGACCACCAGCGCGGTGCTCTTGGGCACCACCGCTACCTCGCGGCGCTGGTTGGCGCGCAAAGCCACAACTTCGTCGCTCAACTCCTTGAGCCGCGACTGCAGCGCTTCGACCTGATTGGTCAGCTCGATGATGCGTTTGATGCCGGCGAGATTGACGCCCTCGTCCTGGGACAGCCGCTGCACCTCGCGGAGCAACTCGACGTCATTCTGCGAATAACGCCGTCCCCCACCGGAAGTGCGACGCGGGCTGACCAGGCCGAGGCGATCGTAGGTGCGCAGGGTTTGCGCGTGCATGCCGGCCAGCTCGGCGGCCACCGAGATCAAGAAGGTCCGGGCTTCTTCCCTTGAGCTCTTCGCCATTAGCGATTACCTGCCCATCCTGCGCGTGGGTCGAAACCACTAGCCCGCTCGGCGGCCGCATAGGCCTGTAGCGCCTCCTCGGCACTGCCCTCCACGTTCGGCGGGACGGCCACCTTGACGGTGACCAGCAAGTCCCCGCTCCCGCCGCTGCGCTTGGGCACACCACGGCCGCGCACCCGCAGGATGCGGCCGTCGGCGGTGCCCTTCGGCACCCGCACACCCACCGTCCCGTCCAGGGTCGGCACCGAAAGCGTTGAACCCAAGGCTAATTCGGTGAAGCTGACCGGAACGGTCACGGTGAGGTCGTCGCCGTCGCGGCCGAAGACCTTGTCCGGCCGCACGTGCACCGTCACATACAGGTCGCCCGACGGCGCGCCGCGCAACCCGGCCTCGCCCTGCCCGGCCAGCCGAATACGTTGTCCGTCTTCGACTCCGGGTGGGATCCGCACGTTGATGGTGCGGGTGCGGGTGGTGACGCCGGTGCCCTTGCACTCGTCGCAGGGGTGCTCGATGATCGAGCCGCTCCCGCGACAGTCGGCGCACGGTTCGGAGAAGCCGAACGCACCCTGGTTGCGGTTGATCACGCCGGAGCCGTTACACGAGGGACACACTTTCGGGCTGGTGCCCGGCCGCGCGCCGCTGCCATGACAGTTGGTGCACGGCGCCGGACTGGTCAGCCGCAGCGGCATCGCGACGCCCTTGGCGGCCTCGATGAAATTCAGCTCGGTCTCGGTCTCCAGGTCGTTGCCGCGACGAGGACGACTCGGACGCGCGCTCGCCCCGCGACCGAACAACCCACCGAACAGGTCGCCGATGTTGGCACCGCCGGTTCGCCCGGCGGCGTCAAACAAGTCGTTCAGGTTGAACTCGGCGCCGTCACCGCCCACGTTGAATCCGCCGCCGTCGAACCGGCGGCCGCCGAGCCCGCCGCCGGCGAACAGCCGACGGGTTTCGTCGTACTCTTTGCGCTTGGCCTCGTCGGACAAGACGCTGTAGGCCTCGGAGACCGCCTTGAACCGTTCAGCTCCACCGGGGTTCTTGTCCGGGTGCAGATCTGAGGCCAGCTTGCGGTACGCCGTCTTGATGTCTTTCTGGCTGGCGTCAGAGGAGACGCCCAGCTCCTTGTAGAAGTCCTTTTCGACCCATTCACGCTGGGCCATGCTGCGTCACCTCCTTACCCTTCTTGTTGATTCTGAGCCCTATTCAGCTGTGGTGTCGTCGTTATCACCCGTGTCGGGTTGGTCGGCTTGCGCGCCGGTCTCTCCGCCGACTGTGTCGACGACGCCGACCAGCGCGTGCCGCAGCACGTTGTCACCGAGCTTGTAGCCGTGGCGCATGACGGTGCCGATCACGGGCCGTGAGCCCTCGCCGCCGTCGCCCTCGTGTTGCACAGCCTCGTGCAACACCGGGTCGAAGTCCTCGCCCTCGGCTCCGAACGCCGTCAGCCCGAGCCCGCTGAGCGCGCTGTCGAGCTTGTCGGCGACCGACCTCAGCGGGCCCGATTCCAGATCGCCGTGCTTGCGTGCCCGATCGAGATCGTCCAGCACGCCCAGCAATTGGCTGACGACGGTGGCCTTGGCCCGGTCCGTCGCCGCCTGCTGGTCGCGCAGCGCGCGCTTGCGGTAATTGGCGAAGTCGGCCTGCACCCGCTGCAGATCAGCGGTCAGCTCGGCGAGCTTGTCACTGCCCGGACCGCCTGATTCCCCGGCCGGGCCCGCCCCTCCCGGCGCCCCAGCTGATGGGGTACCGGGAGGAGCCTGCCGTACTTCGCCGGTCTCGGGATCAATCCGCCGCTTGTCGGTGACCGTCACCTGTTCCGGATTGTTTTCGGTCACTTGGACTCCCGGTCGTCGTCGACCACCTCCGCGTCCACGACGTCGTCAGCGGATCCGGCCTGGGGACCACCGCCGTACGCGTCGCCGCCTGGGCCGCCCGGCGCTCCGCCGCCCTCAGCCTGGGTGGCCTCATAGATCGCCTGCCCGAGCGCTTGGGACTCCTGGCCGAGTTTCTCCATCGCCGTCTTGATCGCGCCGATGTCGGTTCCGTCGAGCGCCGTCTTGGCTTCTGCCACAGCGGCATCAACCTTGTTCAGCGTGTCCTCGGGAACCTTCGAACCGCCGGACTCGGACGCTGTGCTCCTTTGTTCAGCGACGAACTTCTCCGTCTGGTACACCAGCGTCTCGGCCTGGTTGCGGACGTCGGCCTCCTCGCGACGCTTGCGGTCCTCATCGGCGTGCGCCTCGGCGTCCTTGATCATCCGGTCGATCTCGTCCTTGGACAGGCCGGAGCCTTCCTGGATGCGGATCGTGTTCTCCTTGCCGGTGCCCTTGTCCTTGGCCGTGACGTGCACGATGCCGTTGGCGTCGATGTCGAAGGTGACCTCGATCTGCGGGACACCGCGCGGCGCCGGCGGGATGCCGGTCAGCTCGAAGGAGCCGAGCAGCTTGTTGTGCGAAGCGATCTCGCGCTCACCCTGATAGACCTGGATCTGCACCGACGGCTGGTTGTCGTCGGCCGTGGTGAAGGTCTCCGACCGCTTGGTCGGGATCGTGGTGTTGCGCTCGATGAGCTTGGTCATCACGCCGCCCTTGGTCTCGATACCCAGGCTCAGCGGCGTAACATCAAGCAGCAGAACGTCTTTCACCTCGCCCTTCAGGACACCGGCCTGCAGAGCAGCACCGACGGCAACCACCTCGTCGGGGTTGACGCCCTTGTTGGGCTCCTTGCCGCCGGTCATCTCCTTGACCAGGTCCGACACCGCGGGCATCCGGGTCGAACCGCCCACCAGCACGACGTGGTCGATGTCGGACACCGAGATGCCGGCGTCGGCGATCACCGACTGGAACGGCTTGCGGGTGCGGTCCAGCAGGTCCTGCGTGATCTTCTGGAACTCCGCCCGCGTGAGCTGCTCGTCGAGGAACAGCGGGTTCTTGTCGGCGTCGACGGTGATGTAGGGCAGGTTGATCGACGTGCTGCCCGACGAGGACAACTCGATCTTGGCCTTCTCGGCCGCTTCCCGCAGCCGCTGCATCGCCATCTTGTCCTTGGTCAGGTCGATGCCGCTGGTGCCCTTGAACTTGTCGACCAGCCACTGCACAACGCGCTCGTCCCAGTCGTCGCCACCGAGGTGGTTGTCACCGGAGGTGGCACGGACCTCGACCACGCCCTCGCCGATCTCGAGCAGCGAGACGTCGAAGGTGCCGCCGCCCAGGTCGAAGACCAGGATGGTCTGCTCCTTCTCGCCCTTGTCCAGGCCGTAGGCCAGCGCCGCGGCGGTCGGCTCGTTGACGATGCGCAGCACGTTGAGGCCGGCGATCTGGCCGGCGTCCTTGGTGGCCTGACGCTGGGCGTCGTTGAAGTAGGCGGGCACGGTGATCACCGCGTCGGCGATGTCCTCACCGAGGTAGGCCTCGGCGTCCCGCTTCAGCTTCATCAGCACACGGGCGCTGATTTCTGGGGCGGTGTAGTTCTTGCCGTCGATCTCGACGGACCAGTCGGTGCCCATGTGCCGCTTGACCGAACGAATGGTGCGGTCGACGTTGGTCACCGCCTGGTTCTTGGCGGGCTGGCCGACCAGCACTTCGCCGTTGCGCGCGAACGCGACGACGGATGGCGTCGTCCGCGAGCCCTCGGAGTTGGCGACGACGACGGGGTCGCCACCCTCCAGAACCGCGACGACGGAGTTGGTGGTCCCGAGGTCGATTCCGACCGCACGAGCCATAGTGATTCCTCCTGATAGTAGAGCTTTTGTCCTGCATTGTGCTGAGTGAACCCCGCTCAAGCCTGCCCCTGGGGGGATCGGCCTGTCAACTCAGTATTGAGTCTGAGTCACTCAACTTGTCGATCATCCTAACGGCGGGGGTCGGCATCTTGTTCCCGGGGGTTACGCTCGTCGAAGATGACCGGCGCCGATGTTCCCTAAGAACTTCGCGACCGCGATCCGGAATTCACCCGCGCAGTCCTGCCCACGCATCACGGCGGCGCTGGTCCTGGGCCAATTGACCCGCAAACTCGGCGTGGTCCCGGCCGCCAACTCCTTCGTCGAGCACATCTTCGAACGTGGCGGCTCGGCGCTGGTCTATCCCGGCGGCGACGTCGAGGCCCTGCGCCCCGTGGCGAGACCGGAACAAAATCGTCTTCTCGGGCTGTCAAGGGCTTCCTGAAACTGGCCCACCGGTGCAACGTCAAGATCGTGCCGGTGGTCGCCACGGGTGGTGACGACACCCTCTTCGTCCTCAACGACGGCCGTCGCACCGCGCAGTTGCTGCGGTTGGACAAACTGGCCCGGGTCAAGAGCCTGCCGCTGACGCTCAGCGTCCCGTGGGGGCTGGCGCCGGTCCCGCTGCCGCATTTCCCGCTTCCGGCGAAGATCCGCATCCAGGTGCTCGAGCCGATCGATCTGCGCACCCGATTCGGGGATGAACCGGACTGGGATCACGCCCGCGACTACGTCACCAGCGTCATGCAGGTCGGGCTGTCCCAGCTGGCCAGTAGGACCGTCGTCCCGATGATCCGATGACATGACCCAGACCGTCAGCGTTTCCCGCCACATCCGGTGCCCCGCCGACGAAGCCAGCGCCGTCGTGACCGACCCGCGCAACCTGCTCTCCAAAATCGAGACCCTCAGCCGCTGCCGGTTCATCGAATCCGGCGACGACGGCGAACTGTGGGATGTCTATCTGGACAGCGGCACAGTCCATTTGGGCGGACGAGTGCTGATCACATCTCCCGACAAGAATCGGATGCAATGGAAGTCGGTATCGGACGCGGTCTGGTCACTCGCAACCTGGAAGCCATCGCCAGAGGAAATCGGCACCGTCTCGAATTCGAGGAGTAGCAGGCCGCGTTACCCGGCGCTGTTCCGTTCGATCCACTGGGTGAGCGCATCCTCGAGCGCGGCAGCGACGCCCACGCCGGCGCCGTCGGCGGCCTGCTCGAAGCGGTCGACCAAATCCGCAGGGACTGAGGCGTTTACCTTGCGTTTCGGATTTGTCTCCTGGGCCCGGACCACCGGTGGATGCCGTGCGACAGTCGCTTCCATGGTTTCACGCAGCGCGGGGATCTCGTCGAGCAAGCGGTCGAGATCATCGCGCTCGATACGCAGCACCTCGGCCGGTCCGATCGTCGTTACCGTCGCGGAACGCAATTTCCCACGGCGGAGCGCAGATTCACCGATCACCTCGCCGGGCCCCAACACAGCAATGCGGTCCTGGCCGACATACACCCCTACCTCTCCGCTGAGCAGGATGTAGCAGGCATCCGAGGGGGTCTGTTCACGAATCAGCGGCCACGGCATCGACCGGGAAATGTGATGCGCAGTTTGAACGAGACGCTCGAGCTCACCATCCGAAAAGTTGTCGAATGCGGTGAACTCTCGCAGTCGACGGGCATGTTGCCCAAGTTCCTTGGCGTCGAACGTCATAGTGGGCTCCGATGCGCGATGTGACCGTGACATCAAGGAGCCTAACGCACGTCACGGCGCCCGCAGCGACACGAGCTCACCGGGGCTAACTTCGAGGAGCGCCGAGCCGAGCTGTTCGACGCGGTGGCGACCCGGTTGCGTTATGCGCCAGAGTGTTTAGCAGGTCGCCACGTCGATGGCGGCGACCGCGACCGGCTAGTTTTCCTCGAACAGCGGGGGCAGCTTTTCCTCAATCAGCGACAGCAGGGCGCGGGTGGCCGCGCTGGGCGGACGGGTCGCCGACGTCGCGACGTACAGCCGCCAGGTCAGGTCGCCGTCGGAGACCGGGACCGTCACCAGGCCCGCGTCGTCGCTGATATCCAACATCGTCCAGCTCAGGAAGCCGATGCCGAGCCCGTTGCGGATGTAGGTCGCGGCGGTGCCGATGTCGGCGACCTCCAACGCAACGGTCCGTTCCACGCCCGCAGCGGCGAATGCGTTGTCGACCACGGTTCGATTGCCGTATCCGGGCGGGCCGTCGACGAACGACATTCCCGCCAGATCGGCCAGCGACACCGAATCCCGTTGGGCCAGTAGGTGATCGGCGGGGACCACCAGCAGCAACGCGATTTTGGCGACGAGGCGGGCGTGCAGGTCGGCCGGTGGTGCACCGGTGAAGACCAGGAATGCGACGTCGAGATCGCCGTCGCGCAGCTGGCGGGCCAGGCCCGTCGTACCGGCGCTGGCGGCGCGCAACTGGATCCGGACTTCGGGATGCCGGGCATGCAGGTCAGTCAACAGGGCGGGCAGGTCGATGACGCTGATCGACGTCAGGGTCCCCAGGGTGACGGTGCCGCGGACGGCCCCACGGGTGGCGTTGACCGCGTCTTTGGCCGCGCGGGCGGCGTCGAGGGTCGCACGGGCCCCGCGCCGCAACTCCTGTCCCGCATGCGTCAGCGTCACACCGGCCGGACCCCGGACGAACAGCTCGGCGCCGAGTTCGCGCTCCAGGGCCTTGATCGTCGCGGACACTCCGGACTGGACGACGTGCAGCCTCTTGGCGGCCCTGGAGAAGCTGCGCATGTCGGCGACGGCGAGGAAGTACTCGAGGTGACGAAGCTCCACCCAGCCATTATCACCACTAGTGCTGGCAGCTATCGAAAGTTTTCATTGGCCGTGATCACGTAGGCGCCGTAGCGTCGACTCGTGAAGGTGAGCAGAACCCGTTGGTCGTCGGCGTCCGACCAGGACCAATTCGCAGTCGATAACCCGGCGACCGGTCAGCCGGTCGCAGTGGTCCAGGGGGCCGGGCCGGAGCAGGTGGACCAGGCCGTAAAAGCCGCCCACGCAGCACACCTGGACTGGAAGCAGCGCCCGGCCCGTCGAGCGCGGCCACTACCTGCGCAAGGTCGCCGACGTCATCCGCGCCCACGCGGACGAAATCGCCGCGCTGGAATCCCTGGAGATGGGCAAGCCGATCACCCAGGCCCGCCACTTCGACGTCGAAGCCGCGATCAGCATCTTCGATTACTTCGGCAGCATGGTCGAGGTGCTGCCCAGCCAGGCGCGCGACTACGGCCCCGTCTTCGACGTCACCACGCTCGAACCGTTCGGAGTCATCGCCGGCATCGTGCCGTTCAACTGGCCGCCCATCCACACCGCCGGGAAGACGGCACCCGCGCTGGCGGTCGGCAACGCCATCGTGCTGAAGCCGCCGGAACAGACGCCCTCGGTGGTGCTGCGCATGGTGGAACTCATCGCGTCGGTGCTGCCCGACGATGTCGTGCACGTGGTACCCGGGGCGGGCGCGGTCGGCGCCGCGCTGGCCGGCCATCCGCTGGTGGGCAAGGTGTCCTTCACCGGTTCCCCGGCGACGGGTTCAGCCGTGTTGCGCACTGCGGCCGACAACCTCACCCCGACGCTGATGGAGCTGGGCGGCAAGAACCCGCTGCTGGTCTTCGATGACGCCGATCTGCATGAGGCGCTGCTGGCCGCCGTCGACGGCGGCTTCTTCAACCAGGGCGAAGCCTGCACCGCGGCGTCACGAATCCTGGTGCAGGACAACATCTTCAATGAGTTCGAGCGCAGGCTGGCCAACGCGGTAGGCCGGCTGCGGGTGGGCGACGGCGCCGACCCCGCCACCGAAGTCGGGCCGCTGGTCACCGCCGCGCAGCAGAAACGAGTGTTGGACTACCTCGACATCGGCGTGGCGGAAGGCGCTCGCATCCCCGCTCAGGCGCCGCTGCCCAACGATCCACGACTGGCGAACGGCTTCTACGTGCCGCCCACCCTGTTGACCGACGTCACTCCCGACATGCGGGTGGCCACCGAGGAGATCTTCGGTCCGGTCGTCGCACTGATCCCGTTCTCCGACGAGGACGAGGCGGTGCGGATCGCCAACGGCACCCAATTCGGCCTCGTCGCAGGGGTTTTCACCCAGGACAGCGACCGCGTCATGCGGGTGAGCCGGCAGATCAATGCCGGGACCGTCTTCGTCAACAACTATTTCCGAGTCGCCGTCGGTAGTGGATTCGGCGGCATCGGCCACAGCGGGTTCGGGCGCGAGCACGCGCAGGAGACGCTGGCCGAATACGGGTATCACAAAAACGTCCGGCTGGCCGGCCGGCGCGACGAGCTGCCGCGCTGGTCCGCGGCCACCAGAGTATTGCAAGAATCGGTTGCAATGGAAGTCGGTATCGGACGAGGTCTGGTCTCTCGCAACCTGAAGCCATCGCCGAGGAAATCCGGCACCGTCTCGAATTCGAGGTGTAGCAGGCCGCGTTACCCGGCGCTGTTCCGTTCGATCCACTGGGTGAGCGCATCCTCGAGCGCGGCCGCGACGCCCACGCCGGCGCCGTCGGCGGCCTGCTCGAACCGGTCGACCAAATCCGCAGGGACTGAGGCGTTTACCTTGCGTTTCAGATTTGTCTCCTGGGCCCGGACCACCGGTGGATGCCGTGCGACAGTCGCTTCCACGGTTTCACGCAGCGCGGGGATCTCGTCGAGCAAGCGGTCGAGATCATCGCGCTCGATACGCAGCACCTCGGCCGGTCCGATCGTCGTTACCGTCGCGGAACGCAATTTCCCACGGCGGAGCGCAGATTCACCGATCACCTCGCCGGGCCCCAACACAGCAATGCGGTCCTGGCCGATATACACCCCTACCTCGCCGCTGAGCAGGATGTAGCAGGCATCCGAGGGGGTCTGTTCACGAATCAGCGGCCACGGCAGCGACCGGGAAATGTGATGCGCAGTTTGAACGAGACGCTCGAGCTCACCATCCGAAAAGTTGTCGAATGCGGTGAACTCTCGCAGTCGACGGGCATTTTGCCCAAGTTCCTCGGCGTCGAACGTCATAGTGGGCTCCGATGCGCGATGTGACCGTGACATCGAGGAGCCTAACGCACGTCACGGCGCCCGCAGCGACACGAGCTCACCGGGACTAACGTCGAGGAGCGCCGAGCCGAGCCGTTCGATGCGGCGGCGACCCGGTTGCGTTATGCGCCAGAGTGTCTGGCAGGTCGCCACGTCGACGGCGGCGACCGCGACCGGCTAGTTTCCCTCGAACCGCGGGGGCAGCTTTTCCTCGATCAGCGCCAGCAGGGCGCGGGTGGCCGCGCTGGGCGGACGGGTGGCCGATGTCGCGACGTACAGCCGCCAGGTCAGGTCGCAGTCGGCCACCGGCACCGTCACCAGGCCCTCGTCGTCGCTGACGTCCAGCATCGTCCAGCTCAGGAAGCCGATGCCGAGCCCGTTGCGGATGTAGGTCGCGGCGGTACCGATGTCGGCGACCTCCAGCGCGACGGTCCGTTCCACGCCGGCGGCGGCGAAGGCGTTGTCGACCACGGTGCGGTTGCCGTATCCGGGCGGGCCATCGACGAACGACATTCCCGCCAGATCGGCCAGCGCCACCGAATCCCGTTGGGCGAGTGGGTGATCAACGGGAACCACCAGCAGCAGTGCGATTTCGGCGATGAGTCGGGTGTGCAGGTCGGCCGGTGGCGCTCCGGTGAAGGCCAGGGTGGCGACGTCGAGGTCACCGTCGCGCAGCTGCCGGGCCAGCCCCGTCGTACCCGCGCTGGCGACACGCAGCTGGATCCGGACTTCGGGATGCCGGGCGTGCAGGTCGGTCAGCAGAGTGGGCAGGTCGATGACGCTGATCGACGTCAGGGTCCCCACGGTGACGGTGCCGCGGACGGCCCCACGGCTGGCGTGGACGGCGTCTTTGGCCGCACGGGCGGCGTCGAGGGTCGCGCGGGCGCCGGAGCGCAGCTCCTCTCCGGCGGGGGTCAGCGTCACCCCGGCCGGGCCACGGAAGAAAAGCTCCGCGCCGAGTTCGCGCTCCAGCGCCTTGATCGTCGCGGACACTCCGGATTGGACGACGTGCAGCCTCTTACCGGCCCGGGAGAAGCTGCGGGTGTCGGCGACAGCGAGGAAGTACTCGAGGTGGCGAAGCTCCACCCAGCCATTATCACCTCAAGTGCTGGCACCTATCGAAAGTTTTCATTGGCCGTGATCACTTGGGCGCCGTAGCGTCGAAACGTGAAGGTGAACAGAACTCGTTGGTCGTCGATGTCCGACCAGGACCAGTTCGCAGTCGAAAACCCGGCGACGGGTCAGCAGGTCGCGCTGGTCCAGGGTGCCGGGCCAGCGGAGGTGGACCAGGCGGTGCGGGCCGCCTACGCCGCGTACCCGGCCTGGAAGCAGCGCCCGGCCCGCGAGCGCGGCCGCTACCTGCGCAAGGTCGCCGACGTCATCCGCGCCCACGCTGACGAAATCGCCGCGCTGGAATCGCTGGAGATGGGCAAGCCGATCACCCAGGCTCGCCACTTCGACGTCGAAGCCGCGATCAGCATCTTCGACTACTTCGGCAGCATGGTCGAGGTGCTGCCCAGCCAGGCGCGCGACTACGGGCCGGTGTTCGACATCACCACGCTCGAGCCGTTCGGCGTCATCGGCGGCATCGTGCCGTTCAACTGGCCGCCCATCCACACCGCCGGAAAGACCGCGCCCGCGCTGGCGGTCGGCAACGCCATCGTGCTGAAGCCGCCGGAACAGACACCCTCGGTGGTGCTGCGCATGGTGGAACTCATCGCGTCGGTGCTGCCCGACGATGTCGTGCACGTGGTACCCGGGGCGGGTGCGGTGGGCGCCGCGCTGGCCGGCCACCCGCTGGTGGGCATGGTGTCCTTCACCGGTTCCCCGGCGACGGGTTCAGCCGTGTTGCGCACTGCGGCCGACAACCTCACCCCGACATTGATGGAGCTGGGCGGCAAGAACCCGTTGCTGATTTTCGATGACGCAGATGTGCATGAGGCGCTGCTGGCCGCTGTCGACGGCGGCTTCTTCAACCAGGGCGAAGCCTGCACGGCGGCGTCACGAATCCTGGTGCAGGACAGCATTTTCGATGAGTTTGAGCGCAGGCTGGCCCATGCGGTAGGCCGGCTGCGGGTGGGCGACGGCGCTGACCCCGCCACCGATGTCGGACCGCTGGTCACCGCCGCGCAGCAGAAACGGGTGTTGGATTACCTCGAAATCGGCATGGCCGAGGGCGCCCGCATCCTTGCGCAGGCGCCGCTGCCCGACGATCCGCGACTGGCGAACGGCTTCTACGTGCCGCCCACCCTGCTCACCGACGTCACACCCGACATGCGGGTGGCCACCGAGGAGATCTTCGGTCCGGTCGTCGCGCTACTACGATTCTCCGACGAGGACGAGGCAGTGCGGATCGCCAACGACACCCAATACGGCCTCGTCGCAGGGGTTTTCACCCAGGACAGCGACCGCGTCATGCGGGTGAGCCGGCAGATCAAGGCCGGGACCGTCTTCGTCAACAACTATTTCCGGGTCGCCGTCGGTAGCGGATTCGGCGGCATCGGCCACAGCGGGTTCGGGCGCGAGCACGCCCAAGAGACGCTGGCCGAGTACGGGTATCACAAGAACATCCGGCTGGCCGGCCGGCGCGACGAGCTGCCGCGCTGGTCCGCGGCCACCAGAGTGTTGGAGGAACAGACATGAGAACTATTGCGCTCGAAGAGCATTACGCGACACCAGCATTCCTCAACGGACCGGGTAGCTGGCATAAGTCACGCCCGGGCCTCGCCGAACAGCTCACCGATCTCGGTGACGGGCGCATCGCGGCGATGGACGAGGCGGGCGTCGACCTGTCCGTGCTGTCGCTGGTGGCGCCCGGGGTGGAGCAACTGGACGCCCCCGCGGCCGTGCGCACGGCCCGCACGTGCAACGACGAGCTGGCCGCGGCGGTGCGTCGGTATCCGGATCGGCTGGCCGGCTTCGCCGCCCTACCCATCAGCGCGCCCGACGCCGCGGCCGACGAATTGCAGCGCGCAGTGCGCGAACTCGGCTTCGTGGGGGCGGTGATCAACGGCCACTGCCAGGGTGTCTATCTGGACGATCCGTTCTTCGAACCGGTGCTGGCGCGCGCGGCGGACCTCCGAGTGCCGATCTACCTGCACCCCACCATTCCGCCGGCGGCCGTGATCGAGTCCTGCTACAGCGGGTTTTCCGACCAGGTCACCTTCGCGCTCGCGACGGTGGGCTGGGGATGGCACATCAACACGGCCACCCACGTGCTGCGCATGATTCTCGGTGGGGTCTTCGACCGCCACCCGACGTTGCAGATCATCATCGGACACATGGGCGAGGCGACGTCGTTCATGCTGCCCCGTTTCGACGCCACGCTGAAGCCCGAGCTGACCGGCCTGCGGGATCCGGTGAGCAGCTACCTGCGCGCGAACGTGCACTACACCTTCGCCAACTTCAACGACGAAGCGACCTACGCGAATCTGGTCGCCCACGTCGGCGTCGATCGGGTGACGTTCTCGACCGACTACCCCTTCGGCTCGATGAAAAATGCGCGGGCGTTCCTGGACAACCTGCCTCTGAAGGACGACGACCGCGCCAGCATCAGCCACCGCAACGCCGAGCAACTGCTGGATCTGTAACCGCCCCTTCGGCGAGCCAGTCGCGCGCACGTCGGTTAGCCTGACAGCCAGTCCGTGCGATAGGAGCTCGACAAAAATGGGGCCACCGCAAGACACCGCGGCCGAAAGGCTTGCGCGCGAAGACACGGGCTATCACAAGTCCCTCAAAAACCGACAGATTCAGATGATCGCCCTCGGGGGCGCCATCGGCACCGGTCTTTTCCTCGGTGCCGGCGGACGGCTCGCGTCGGCCGGGCCCGGGTCTGTTCATTGTCTACGGCATCTGCGGCATCTTCGTCTTTCTGATCCTGCGCGCCATGGGCGAACTCGTCCTGCACCGTCCATCGTCGGGATCGTTCGTGTCCTACGCGCGCGAATTCTTCGGCGAGAAGGTCGCTTTCGCCGCGGGTTGGATGTACTTCCTGAACTGGGCGATGACGGGGATCGTCGATACCACCGCGATCGCGACGTACTGCCGATACTGGCACGCTTTCCACGCCATCCCGCAGTGGGTCCTCGCCCTGATCGCGCTCGTCGTGGTGGTGTCGATGAACCTGATCTCGGTCAAGGTCTTCGGCGAGATGGAGTTCTGGGCCTCACTGATTAAGGTGCTGGCGCTGGTGACGTTCCTGGTCGTGGGAACGGTCTTCCTGGCCGGGCGCTTCAAGGTCGACGGCCAGGACACCGGGCCCGCGTTGTGGAGCAGCCACGGCGGGCTGCTGCCCACCGGGCTGCTGCCGCTGGTGCTGGTCACCTCGGGCGTCGTGTTCGCCTACGCCGCCGTCGAATTGGTCGGCATCGCGGCGGGCGAAACAGAGAACCCGGAGAAGGTCATGCCGCGCGCGATCAACTCGGTGGTGTTCCGCATCGCGGTCTTCTACATCGGGTCGACGATCCTGCTCGGCCTGCTGCTGCCCTACACCGCCTACAAAGCCGGTGTGAGTCCATTCGTCACGTTCTTTTCCAAGGCGGGTTTTGCCGGTGCGGGCAGCCTGATGAACCTGGTGGTGCTCACCGCCGCGCTGTCCAGTCTGAACGCCGGGCTGTACTCCACCGGCCGGATCCTGCGGTCGATGGCGATCAACGGCAGCGGCCCGAAGTTCACCATTCCGCTGTCGAGGAGCGGCGTGCCGTACGGCGGGATCCTGCTGACCGCCACGATCGGCCTGTTCGGCATCGGCCTCAACGCGTTCGTACCCCACCAGGCCTTCGAGATCGTGCTGCACATCGCCTCTGTGGGCGTTGTGGTGGCGTGGTTGACGATCGTCGCGTGCCAGCTGCGGCTCTATCAGCGGGCGAAGGCCGGGCAGCTGGAGCGGCCCGCGTTCCGGATGCCGTTCGCGCCATACAGCGGCTATGCCACGCTGGTCTTCCTGGTCGGGGTGCTGGTTCTGATGTTCTTCGACAAGGTGCAAGGCCCTTGGATGCTGGGCGCGGCGGTGATCGGCATTCCCGCCCTCATCGGCGGCTGGTATCTGGTCCGCGATCGCGTGCGCGTCGCCGCCGAGGACAACACCGCCGCATTAGCTAACAGCTTGTCATCGGCGCGGTTCCAAAAGCGCGTCACTGCAGTAACTTGCGTCAGCTCCTGCGTACTCTTGGCGCGTGCGATTACTGCGTCAGGCACGGTGGGCCCTGCTGGCCGGTGTCGTGTTGATGGGCGGCTGCAGCACGATCATCGACGGCAAGCCAATCGCCCTGCCGGGAACGGGACCAACCGAACCCTCCTTTCCCACGCCGCGGCTGAGCCCCGAGCCCAGCATCCCGACGCCGGCACCGACAGCGGCCCCGGGCCCCCCGAGCGCACCGGCGAACCCCACCGCGCCGGCCGGCGCCATTCCGCTGCCACCCGACCAGAACGGTTACGTCTTCATCGAAACCAAATCCGGCGTGACGCGCTGCCAGATCAATAAGGACAGCGTCGGCTGCGAGGCAGCCTTCACCCACTCACCCCTGCAAGACGGCGAACACGCCAACGGCGTCAGCATCACCGCCGGGGGCTCCGTGCAGTGGGTGCTGGGCAACCTGGGGGCCATCCCGACCGTCACCATCGACTACAAGACCTACGACGCGCTGGGCTGGACGATCAACGCCAGCACCGATGGCACCAAGTTCACCAACAGCCGCACTCACCACGGCATGTTCGTCAGCATCGAGAAAGTCAACACGTTCTGAGCGCCTGAAAGCGCAGAGGAGTACGCCCGAATTTCGGCCGTGAGCCAAAGGATTTTGTGCGCGAATTGTCTTGAAAAAGCCAACTTTGGGCTAATTTTAGCGGATCACGCCTGATCGGTACCTGGTTCATATGCAACCGCGCCTAGAGCAAGTCCCACGTTGATTGGACGTCGTCGGGTAATACAAATGATTTCATCTCATGACGTCGTGAGTGGGCCCGGCGGGATGGATTATCTATCAGCAATCCACGAAAAATCGGGACGGGTTCGATTAGGGGTGTTGTTCGCCAGATCGACGCGGTCTAATGTCCTAGTTACCCGATAATAGGAGGCAGCAATGTCGGTCTCAGCCCCTAGTGTGCGCCGTGCGCTGGCAGGTACATTCGCTACCGGTGCTATCAGCGGCGCAATGCTATTTGGTAGCGCCGCGATCGCCGCAGCCGATCCGCCGCCCGACTGCACCGCCGCCGACCTGGCCCGCATTCAATCCGGTGTTTCGGCCGCCACGTCGGACTACATGTTCACCCATCCCGATGTCAACGCTTTCTTCACCGGTCTTAAGGGCCAAGAGCGCGATGTGCTGCGCAACAACGCGCAGAACTACCTCAACGCCAACCCCCAGATACAAACTGACCTTCAAGGCATCCGTCAGCCGTTGGATGATTTCAAGGCTCGCTGCCAATAAACCCATGCGCCAGCCCACGGTTCTACTTTCTTTGATCTGCTCGGCCTCGGAAGGATGACTGCCATGCGAATTAGGCGCACCTATCTCACAGCGCTCGCGACCGCTCCCGTCGCCGCGGCGGCGATTCTTGCCGCCGTTATCGCGAGTCCACCGCATATCCAACTCAGCTCTGCTCCCATCCACAACGCACCCCTCGATGGCGACCTGAACATCCCGGGCGTGCCCGGCAACATCGACTTTGATGTCCCGGACGTCAACGTGCCGGACATTATCGACGTCCCACACGTCGACGTGCCAAACATCAACTTGCCCAACATCAACCCCGGGCACGTCGGTCGGCCAGGTCGCGGACGGTAGCGCCGCATCGCCCACGACGCACCGAAGCCACCCGAGCACTTCACCTTTCACGAGCCGCATACACGGCGCTCCCCGGGGCAGTCTGAGCGCTCAGAAGTTCACGCCTCTGCGAAGCGCAGTTAGGAAGCGGTCCGCTATTGGGCGTTGGTCGACCGGGAAATCGGCTTCTGGAATCGTGGTTTCCCAGCCGGTGAACGTGACCGTGATGGGGTCGGCAGGGTGGTAAGTGTCCTGCATTGCCTGTGCCTCGGAGACGGCACCCCATCGGAGTCCGATGACGCCAGTGAGTGGCCGGACCCAGGCGGACTGGTTTGACGGCGTGAGCGCATGTCTGCGCTCTTCATGTTCGTCGTAAAAGTTCTTTCCGTATTCGACGCGCGCGTAGCCGAGGGCTTTTTGGGTAACAACCCAGCAGGTCCACGTCGTCGTCGTGTCAGTGGTGTTCCAGGTGGGCCAGGACGCCTCGATTTTGACGTCGCCGATCACGGCCCCAATCGCCACCACCACGGCCTTCGGAACTCCACGGTCCCGTAGCGAGGCATGTTGTTGAAAGTACAGCCAGCGTTCCTGGTCAATGATCACGGAATCACGCTAGCGGGTCTTGGGCAAAGAGGGAGTGCCCGATTTGACAGTAACTTCTAACGTCGCTCGAGGCAGCAGAGGCGCGGCCAATTCCCGGGCCTGGTCAAAATTCAGAGCTGCGTCTCTGTCCGACGATGTGCGCCTCGGGCGGTTCGGGTTCGAGTGCGATTCGGCCGTCCGCCCGCTGGATGGCGCAGGTCCAAATTTTGAGGGCCGAGTCGATGATGCCGCGGATCGGACCCACGATCACCCGCTCCGGGCCGTCGCCACCGCGCGTCTTTCAGATCAGGGACGGGCGGCGGTAGCGTCCGCAGCCGGTCCGCAGCAGTATTTTTCGCAACTCCCGGCGCCCAGCACAACCATCTCGGTGACCTGGCGATTCGTCGCACAACCGTCAGAGCTTAAGCCAGCAATCGCCCAGGAACGTTCGTCAGCATCGAGCAGGTCAACACCTTCTGATCAGCACTGACAGCTGGTGTCAGTACCATCGTTGCCGTGGCAGGTAACGGCCCATCGGACGACTTCAACAACCAGCGGACGACGAAGGCCGCCTACGGCGTGGACGGGGAAACCCCCGAACCCGAACACGAGGGATTCCAGCCGGCCCCGTGGTATCGCAGCCCCCCGCTGCTGATCGCCTGGCTGCTACTGGTTCTGATCCTGATCGCGCTGATCGTCTACGGGATCGGCGAACTGATGGGCGGCTGACGAAGGCACCAGCCCGGCCCCGTCGTCGTCGACGACCATCACAGCCACCACCCCGACGACGACGCCGCCACCGGCCACCTCGACGACCGAGACGACGCCGCCCCCCAGCAGCGAAGTCCCGCCGCCGACACAGCAGCAACCCACATACCAGCCAACCAACCCACCGACAACGAAGCATCACCCACACCTGCCCCAGCTGCCTCCGGGGATAAAGCTGCCGTTTTGATCTGTAGCGGCGCGCGTGCCCAGCGTTCGGGCCTTGATGATCCCGCTATGGTGAGGACGGCGAGCCGACCGCCAGCGATCCGACAAACACAGGGGTATGCGATATGACCGAGTCGCTGGGGCTGTCGATCGGGGTGGCCAATCTGGTCGCCGCCCGGGTGGGCAGCACCGCGGTGAGCCGCAAATCCGTGTTGACGATCTTCGACCACCGGGCGGGCGAAGTTGGCCTGCCGGAGGAAAACCCGAACCTCAACGAACCCGGCCTGGTGATGCGGGGGTTCGTCGAGCGGGTCGGTGACGGGTCCCCGTTGGTGGCGGCCGACGGGACGAAATACCTCGGCGAGGCGCTGACGGTCGAAGCGCTCGAGGCGATGGCACGAACGGTCGGCTACGGAACACCGATCGCGATCGCGATCCCCGCATATTGGTCCGAGCGCCAGTCCGCGGCGCTGCGTGACGAGTTTTTCGCCCAGCCGGCCCTGGCGCCCAACGGCGTGCCTCCGCTGCTGATCTCGGACGCCACGGCCGCGCTCACTGCACTGCGCACCAGACCGGGGTTCCCGACGAACGGCGTCGTCGCCCTGTGCGACTTCGGCGCCGGCGGCACCAGCATCACCCTGAGCAATGCCGGGTCGAACTTTCAGCAGGTCGGCTCGTCCGTCCGCTACGGCGAATTCTCCGGCGACGAGATCGATCAGCTGATCGCAAATCACCTGCGCGCGACCGGCTCCGGCGCCGACATGACCGGCACCGTACGAATGGGGTCGCAGGCGCGCCTGCTCGGTGAATGCCAGCGCGCCAAGGAAGAACTGTCAGGTGCCAGCGAGGCCACCATCGCCTCCATCCCCGGGAGTGCCGGTGCCGATATCCGGCTGTCCCGCACGGAATTTGAGCAACTGATCTCCGGACCGCTGGACCGATTCGTCTCCACTGTCGAAGAGATCTTGCAGCGCAACGGAATTCGTGCCAACCTGGCGGCCGTGGCGACCGTCGGCGGCGGCGCCAGCATTCCGGTGCTCACCACCCGACTGTCGGAACGCCTGCAGGTGCCGATCTTCACCACACCGCAACCCGTCGTCAGCGCTGCCGTCGGCGCGGCCGTGCTCGGTCAGCAGCAATCGTCGGCTGGCGCGCCGACGGCCGCGGCACCCGTCATCGAAACACCGACCCAGATGGCCCCCGCCCGCCGCCCCACCGACCCAGGCCGTTCCCACTGCGTCGGCAACGCCAGCGCCGCTGGCATGGTCGGAAGACGCCGACGAGGGCGACGAGCCGGTTCTCTACACCGGTGGCGAACACAGCGGCGAATATGTCAGGGAGGCAGCGGGATTCGACGATCCGGCCGACCAGCGATACGCGGAGGAGGCCGCACGGCTGCCGTGGTACAAACGCACGGCGCTGGTCCTCAGCGTGGCCGGCGCCCTTATAGCCATTCTGGTTGCCGTGGTGTTGGCGCTGACCCTTGGCCACACCAACACCAACCCGGTCAACACCACCCCGCCCAGCGCGCCCCCGCCAACGCCGCAAACCGTGACGATCACCGCGCCCGACAACAGCACCTCCACGACGGTGATCCCGCCGCCGCCCCCCACCACCAACAACCCGCCGCCGGTGACGACGACCTACGAGCCCACCACCACGGCCGCGCCCCCACCGACCACGACGGCCCCGCCGCCCACGACCACCCAGCCGCCCACAAACGTCGCAGGTGACCACCACCGCGCCCCCGCCCACGCGGGAAAGGCTGTTCCCGCTGCGGCCCTTCGAGCCTCCCTGGAGACGTTAAGCGGCGCTGAGCCGCAGGCCAGCGGCATGGATGAACGGCAGGTTAGGGCAGCCTTTCTCGCGTCGGAAGCGGCGCGGATGTCACTATGAGCAAGCTGATCGATCGAGTTTTCGTCGAGTGACTATGCATTGGGGAGACCTTCTGTGACCACGCAGACGCTCATCAGACTGGTGCTGGGCCTGAGCATGACGGCAATCGTGGGATTGTTTGCTGCGCGCCGCGTTTTCTGGCTGTTCAAACTGATCATGTCCGGCCAACCGGTCAGCGGGCGCACCGACGAGCTGGGCGCCCGGATCTGGGCGCAGATCTCCGAGGTGTTCGGGCAGCGCAAGCTGCTGAAGTGGTCGCTGCCGGGCTTGGCGCACTTCTTCACCATGTGGGGCTTCTTCATCCTGCTCACGGTCTACATCGAGGCCTACGGCGTGCTGTTCCAGCCGAACTTCCACCTCCCGATCATCGGCCGCTGGGACGCGTTAGGCGCCCTACAGGACTTCTTCGCGCTGGCTGTGGCCACCGGCATCATCACGTTCGCGATCATCCGGTTGCGCAGCGAGCCCAAGGAATACGGCCGCGGCTCCCGCTTCTACGGTTCACATACCGGCGGCGCATGGCTGATCCTGGTCATGATCTTCAACGTCATCTGGACGTACGCCATCTTCCGCGGCGCGTCGGTGAACGCGCTGGGCAACGAATTCCCGTACGGCAAGGGCGCCTTCTTCTCGCACTTCATGGGCAACCTGCTGGCACCGCTGGGGCACCACACCAACGAGATCATCGAGACGGTCGCGCTGATGCTGCACATCGGCGTCATGCTCTCCTTCCTGCTGATCGTGTTGCACTCCAAGCACTTACACATCTTCCTGGCACCGATCAACGTCACCTTCAAGCGCCTGCCCGACGGGCTGGGCCCGCTGCTGCCGGTCGAGTCCGACGGCAAGGCGATCGACTTCGAAAACCCACCGGACGACGCCGAATTCGGCCGCGGCAAGATCGAGGACTTCACCTGGAAGGGCATGCTCGACTTCGCCACCTGTACCGAATGCGGGCGCTGCCAGTCGCAATGCCCGGCCTGGAATACCGGCAAGCCGCTGTCACCCAAGCTCGTCATCATGGACCTGCGCGACCACTGGATGGCCAAGGCGCCCTACCTCCTGGGTGAGAAGACCTCGGAGCCGCTGGAGGGTCTCGACCTCGAGACGGTCAAGGAAGAAGGCCACCACGTGCCGGAATCCGGCTTCGGTCGGGTACCCGGGCACGGGCCCGAGCAAGCGGCCCGCCCGCTGGTCGGCACCGCCGAGCAAGGCGGCGTCATCGATCCCGACGTGCTGTGGTCCTGCGTGATGTGCGGCGCCTGCGTCGAGCAGTGCCCCGTCGACATCGAGCACATCGACCACATCGTCGATATGCGCCGCTACCAGGTGATGATGGAGTCGGAGTTCCCCGCCGAGCTGTCCACGTTGTTCAAGAACCTGGAAACCAAGGGCAACCCCTGGGGACAGAATGCCTCCGACCGGACCAACTGGATCAACGAGGTCGACTTCGACGTGCCGGTCTACGGGGAGGATGTCGAGAGCTTCGACGGCTACGAGTACCTGTTCTGGGTGGGCTGCGCGGGCGCCTACGACGACAAGGCCAAAAAGACCACCAAGGCCGTCGCCGAACTGCTCGCCATCGCCGGGGTCAAGTACCTGGTGCTGGGCACCGGGGAGTCCTGCAACGGCGACTCGGCACGCCGCTCCGGCAACGAATTCCTGTTCCAGCAGCTGGCCCAACAGGCCGTCGAGACCCTGGACGGGCTGTTCGAAGGCGTGGAGACCGTCGACCGCAAGATCGTGGTCACCTGCCCGCACTGCTTCAACACCATCGGCAAGGAATACCGGCAGCTCGGGGCCAACTACTCGGTGTTGCACCACACCCAACTGCTCAACCGGCTGGTGCGCGACAAGAAGCTGGTCCCCGTTACCCCTGTCTCCCAGGACATCACCTACCACGACCCGTGCTACCTGGGCCGGCACAACAAGGTGTACGAGGCGCCGCGCGAGCTGATCGGGGCCGCGGGAGCCAACCTCACCGAAATGCCGCGCCACGCCGACCGCAGCTTCTGCTGCGGCGCGGGCGGCGCACGCATGTGGATGGAAGAGCACATCGGCAAGCGAATCAACCACGAACGCGTCGACGAGGCGCTGGCCACCGGGGCCGCCACCGTCGCCACCGCCTGCCCGTTCTGCCGGGTGATGGTCACCGACGGCGTCAACGACCGGCAGGAAGAAGCCGGTCGCAGCGGCGTCGAGGTGCTCGACGTGGCCCAGATACTGCTCGGGTCGCTCGAATACGATAAGGCGACGCTGCCGGAGAAGGGCACGGCCGCCAAGGAAGCCGAAGTAGCCGACACGCACGCGGCCAAAGCACCCAAGGCCGCCGCACCGGCCGCACTGGCCGAGGCGCCCGCCGAAGAAGCGCCCGCGGAGCCTTCAGAAAAGCCCTCTGCGGAGCCCTCTGCGAGCCGCGGCAGCCGCGACAGCCGACGCTCCCGCTAAAGGGCTGGGCATCGCCGGCGGCGCCAAGAGGCCCGGCGCCAAGAAGGCGGCACCTGCCGAAGCGAAGGCGGCCGAGGCACCCGCCGCCGCTGCGCCCGCCAAGGGGCTCGGCATCGCCGGCGGCGCCAAGAAGCCCGGCGCCAAGAAGGCCGCGCCCGCCGAAGCCGCGGAAGCCACGGAAGCCACGGCTCCCGCGGCACCAGCCGCACCAGTTAAAGGCCTCGGCATGGCTGCCGGAGCTAAGCGACCCGGCGCCAAGAAGACGTCGACTCAAGAGGCCCCCGCCGCTGAAAAACCAGCGGACGCGGAGCCGGCAGCCGAGGCACCGGCCCAACCGGAAGCCGCGGCGCCCGCGGCACCCGTGAAGGGCCTGGGGATCGCCGCCGGCGCCAAGCGGCCCGGCGCCAAGAAAGCGGCGGCCCCAGCTTGGGCCGAGGAAGACGGAGGCCCCAGCTCCCGAGCCCGAAGTAAAGCCGGAACCCGAGGCCGAAAAAGAGACCGACGGCGAAGCCGCCCCGCCTGCCAAGCCGACATAGGGCGGTAAAGGGGCTGGGAATCGCACGCGGAGCCCGTCCTCCGGGCAAGCGCTGATCACGGTTCGATAAGAGTCAGCAAATTTCGGTAGACAGCAATGGCACCATAGGTGACGTGACACCTCACCAGCTGCCCGTGCACGCCCTCGGTCATCACCGGCCGCGGTCGTTCGCGCAGTCGTCCAAGCTTCAGGACGTCCTGTACGAAATCCGCGGCCCGGTACACCAGCACGCGGCGCGGTTGGAGGGCGAAGGACACCGCATCCTCAAGCTCAATATCGGCAACCCGGCGCCGTTCGGCTTCGAGGCTCCCGACGTGATCATGCGCGACATGATCCAGGCGCTGCCGTACGCGCAGGGCTATTCCGACTCGAAGGGCATCCTGCCGGCCCGGCGTGCGGTGGTCACCCGCTACGAGCTGGTCGACGGCTTCCCCCGGTTCGATGTCGACGACGTCTACCTGGGCAACGGGGTCTCCGAGCTGATCACGATGACGCTGCAGGCCCTGCTGGACAACGGGGATCAGGTGCTGATCCCGGCGCCCGATTACCCGCTGTGGACGGCGTCGACCTCGCTGGCGGGCGGCACACCGGTGCATTACCTATGCGACGAGACCCAGGGCTGGCAGCCCGACATCGCCGACATGGAATCGAAGATCACCGAGCGCACCAAGGCGCTGGTCGTGATCAACCCGAACAATCCCACCGGCGCCGTCTACAGCCGCGAGGTCCTCACCCAGATCGTCGACCTGGCGCGCAAGCACCAGTTGCTGCTGCTCGCCGACGAAATCTACGACAAGATCCTCTACGACGACGCTCAGCACATCAGCCTGGCCACCCTGGCGCCGGATCTGCTGTGCCTGACGTTCAACGGCCTGTCCAAGGCCTACCGGGTCGCCGGGTACCGGGCCGGCTGGCTGGCCATCACCGGGCCCAAGGACCACGCCGGCAGCTTCATCGAGGGCATCAGCCTGCTGGCGAATATGCGGCTATGCCCGAACGTCCCCGCGCAGCACGCGATTCAGGTCGCCCTCGGCGGCCATCAGAGCATCGAGGACCTGGTGCTACCCGGCGGTCGGCTGCTTGAGCAGCGCGACGTGGCCTGGACCAAGCTCAACGAGATACCCGGGGTGTCCTGCGTCAAACCGGAGGGTGCCCTGTATGCATTCCCCCGGCTGGATCCCGAGGTCTACGACATCGCCGACGACGAGCAGCTGGTCCTCGACCTGTTGCTGCAGGAAAAGATCCTGGTCACGCAGGGCACCGGGTTCAACTGGCCCGCGCCTGACCATCTGCGGATCGTGACGCTGCCGTGGTCGCGTGATCTCGCCGCCGCGATCGATCGGTTGGGAAACTTCCTGACCAGCTACCGGCAGTAAGAGCAGATCACCCGAGCAGGTCGCGCACGCCCGTCTGCATAGTTGACGCGTTCTCCGCTTCAGCGGTCGCATACGCCTGGCCCGCGGCGCTTACGTTCTGAACGAACTGCTGGTGAAAATCGGCGATCTGAGTGCGAATGCCCTGGTAGGCCTCGGCGTGCTCGGAAAACATCTGTGCGATCGCCACCGACACCTGATCGCCGGCCGCCGCGAGCTCACCCCTGGTAGAAGCCCCTGCGACCGCGCTGGCAGCATCGATTGTCGAACCGATGTTCGTCAAATCCTGGGCGGCTGATGCCACCGCTTCGGTTGCCGCGACGACAAACGACATACCGGTTCCTCCCGACGCTAATCACGAGATCGTATCGCCGTTCGGGTGGCGCAGTCCTCGATTTGACCAACCCTGTGATGAACAACCTTAACGTGGAGCGGGTGACCCACGCGCATGCGCACTCGCACGGCCTGTCGTCGGGGCCATCGCCGACGAAGTCCCTGGATCCGCTGCCCGCCAAGATCGTCGTCGGGCTGCTGGGCGTGATCGGTATCGCGGTGATAGTCGGGGCGGTCTGGCTATGGCCGAGCCGCGAGCGTGTCGATGTCCCGATGCCGTACCAGAACGCCTCGGGCGGCGCGGTAACCACTGTGGGCGGACACGTGCTGACCAGCGGGTTGGGCGACTGTGGCAGCCCGTCGGCCGGGCAGGTGCTGACCACTGCGCCGCTGCCCGCAACCCCGGGCGCCGGTCGGTGCGTGCTAGCCCGGGTGGCGATCGATTCCGGACCGAACGCGGGCGCCGGGACCTTGCTGGAGTTCTCCCCCGGCCCCGGGCAGCCGAAGCTCGCCGCGGGCGATCACATCCGGGTCATCCGGGCCGTCGACGCGCAGGGCACCACGACGTACGCGTTTTACGACTTCGAACGCGGTTGGCCGCTGGTCGTCCTTGCGCTGGCGTTCGCGGTGGTGATCGTCGCGGTGGCCCGCTGGCGCGGGCTGCTTGCCCTAGTCGGCATCGTGGTCGCCTTCGCCGTGCTGGTGGTGTTCCTGCTGCCGGCACTGCGCGACGGCGCACCCGCGGTCCCGGTGGCGCTGGTGGCGTCGGCGGCGATCCTGTACGCGGTGATCTACCTCGCGCACGGGGTCAATCTGCGGACCAGCGCCGCCCTGCTGGGCACCTTGTCGTCGTTGCTATTGGCGGCGGGATTGTCGTGGGCGGCGATCGATCTGGCTCATCTGACGGGCCTGTCGGACGAACAGAACTCCCAGGTCACCGTGTACCTCGGCAATGTGTCGATCAGCGGCCTGTTGCTCGCCGGCTTCATCATCGGTTCGTTGGGCGTGCTCAACGATGTCACCGTGACCCAGGCGTCGACGGTGTTCGAGTTGGCCCGTCTCGGCGGGAACACCTCGCGGCGGGCCATTTTCCTGAGCGCGATCCGCGTGGGCCGCGACCACATCGCCAGCACGGTGTACACGTTGGTGCTGGCCTACGCAGGCAGTTCGCTGCCGCTGCTGTTGTTGTTCAGCGTCGCCAACCGGTCGCTGAGTGACGTGCTGATCAGCGAGAGTGTGGCCATCGAACTGGTCCGCTCGGCGGTGGGCGGCATCGCGCTGGCGCTGTCGGTGCCGCTGACGACGGCGATCGCCGCAGTGCTGGCCAAACCGGGCGGGGTCAGCGAGGACGTTCCAGCAGCTCCAGCAGGTAGCGGCCATACCCGGACTTGACGACGTGCGCGCAGTTCGGCCAACTCCTCGTCCGTGATCCAGCCCCGCCGCCAGGCGATCTCCTCGGGAACGCTGACCTTCAGGCCCTGCCGCCGTTCCAGCGTGCGCACGAAATCGCTGGCGTCCAGCAGCGAGTCGAACGTGCCGGTGTCCAGCCAGGCCGTGCCGCGGACCATCTGCTCGACCGCCAGCCGGCCCCGGTTGAGGTAGATCCGGTTGATGTCGGTGATCTCGTACTCACCGCGCGCCGATTTCTTCAAGCCCTTGGCGATCTCGATGACGTCGTTGTCGTAGAAGTACAAACCCGGAATCGCGTAATTGGATTTCGGTGTTTCGGGCTTCTCCTCCAACGACAACGCCATGCCGTCCGCGCTGAATTCGACGACACCATAGGCCGAAGGATTAGCCACCCAATACGCGAAAATGGCTCCGCCACTTATGGATTGGAAGCGACTCAGGCTGGTGCCCAGTCCCGGGCCGTAGAAGATGTTGTCCCCCAACACCAAAGCCACGGAATCATTACCGATGTGATTGGCGCCGAGCACGAAAGCCTGTGCCAGACCGTCGGGTTGATCCTGCGTCACATAGCTGAGGTTGATACCGAATTGTGTGCCGTCGCCAAGGAGCCGATGGAAGCCCGCCGCGTCGTGCGGGGTGGTGATCACCAGGATGTCGCGGATGCCGGCCATCATCAGCGTGGACAGTGGGTAGTAGACCATCGGCTTGTCGTACACCGGCAGCAACTGCTTGCTGATGCCCATCGTGATCGGATGCAAGCGGGTGCCCGAACCCCCGGCCAAGATGATTCCGCGCATGCTAAGGCTCCTTTGCCTCAAATGACCCCTAAGTTACCAGGTCGGCCTCGCCAAGTCCGGTGGCGTCCAGCGCCGACGCCAAGTCATCATGCCGGAACACCGAGGTGACGTGGTCGCGAACTATCCGAAATGCCGACGCGCCGGTCGTGGCGGCGCCGGTATCGTCGGGATTGCTGATCTTCTGTTCGACGACCACGACGCCGTCGTGCACGTACATCCGGCCGAGCTCCGCTGTCGCCGTATGGGACGCGGCCCATCGGCGCAGCGCCGCATGGCCCTGGGCGGCTCCATGCGGGTCGCCGATGTCGATGTCGTCGCTGGACAAGGTCGCCAGGGTGTCGAGGTCCGAGGCGTTGAGGGCGTCGTGCCAAGCCAGAACGGTGGCGATCTCCGATGTGGTCATGGCCTGCAAATTACCGTCCGCTTTCGCTAAAGCGGTGTGCGGTCCAGCCACTTTTGCCACACAGCGTCGTCGCCGAACACCGCGATGCCGGTATCGGCGACCGGCACTCGTCGCACCATCGCCAGCAGCAGCTCGGTGGCGTCACCGCGCAGCGCCACGGTGCCCTTGCCGTGCTCATGTGACCAGGTGATCCCGCCGTCGCCGACACCGACCGTCCATTCGCCGGCTTCACCCAGCCCCGGATCGGTGGCGTGCAAATGCATGGTGTCGCCGTCCTCGAGCGGCAGTGGCGCCCCTTAGTCCCGCCCGCCTGAATGGCGACGCGTTCCAGCCATTCGGTGATCCCGTCGGCCGCGATGTCGGGTTCGAGCGTGAAGTCGATGCCTTTTGCGATGGCGACGTCGGCCCGGTGCACCGCCACCTCATGCAGGCGTCGTCGTATCCACCAGTTCGCCGGGCGCGGCCCGAGGAACGTCCAGACCGGGGTTTCCACGCCCGACAGCTCGACGGCGTCGATCAGCCGTTGCGCGCCGCCATGCAGCCAGGAGACCGTGTCGTCGGCATTTGGCGGGGGTTTGCCGCCTTCGACGCTGCGGGGATCCAGGTATTTGTCCCGTCGTTCGCTGACGATCTGCGCTGCCCAGCGGTCGCCTCGGCCCACGTGGCGCAACAATTTCTGGATGGTCCAGCCTGGGCAGGTGGGCACGGGTAGGGACTCGTCGGCGGCGAGGAGCAGATCCGAAAATGCGCGATTCTCCTGGATGAATGCGGCCGCGTAGTCCACGTCGGTCAGGCTACTCGCCGTGGTTATCAACAGTTGCGACTTTATCCACAGCCTGCGATTTCGACGGGTGCTGGTG
>CAVWFJ010000001.1:0-17251 GCA_963754055.1 uncultured Solirubrobacterales bacterium | reverse complement strand
GGTCAGCTTCGCCACACCGGACACGCAGGCAGCGATTGCCAAGAAAATCCTTGCGACAATGATCGGGGTCGCCTTGCTGGCAGTGATCTGGCTGGTGGTGTTGGCGATCCGGATCCGCCGCCGAGGCGGTACCGGCCGCAAGACGGGCGCATGGATCCGTTCGGCCGGTCCGATCGTGTTCGGACTCGGCGGATGGTGCCTCGGCGCACTGTTGGTACTGCGGTTCTGGCTCTGGCCGAGCGGGCCGCTCGACGACCAGCTGCTGGCAGTGGTCTCGATCGCGGTGCCGATCTGGCTCGGGGTCTACGCCGGCTGGGTCCGAAGCGACACGCCGAAGGCGATGCGAGCCAAGGGCATCGGTGCCGCTGGTGTCGGTGCGGTGGTCGGAGCCGTATTCGGTTTCAACGTGACCAGCGGGGGCATCGCGTTGATCACGACGATCATCGGTGCGGCGGTCCTGTCGAACCTGAGCCTGCTCGCGCTCGACATCTGGACCGAGCGGGCCGCCTCCCGGGGAACGGCCGTTCCGATGGTGGATCTGTCGGAGACGGAGCACCTAGAGACGGAGCACCTGGAGCCGGCCCTGCACTAATCGCCCGATCGGTACCTTTGCACTTATCGCCGCCAAGGAAGGACGACGTCATGGCTACCAACATGGTTGATGCAGGGACCTCACAGGCGACCACGCGGGCCGCACCTGGCTGGGAGCGGTATGCCTGGCTGGCAGGGATCCTCTTCGTTCTTGTCGTCCTGGTGGAGTCCGCGATCGGGCTCGGGGTCGGCATCAACCAGAACGACTCGGCCGCGAAGATCGCTAACACGCTCGCCGATCACAAGAACCGGCTGGTGGTGGTCGAGGGCTTCTGCGTCGTCTACGCCGTCATGTTTCCGATCTACCTGTGGAAGCTGTACGACCGTTTCCTGCACACCGATGCCGAGGGATCGCGCGCCCTGGGCTCCTTGATGCTGGTCGGTGGCATGCTGTTTGTCGCCCTTCACGCGTTCAGCGACATCGGGATCTACGGCGTGCTCGACGGGAAGCTCGCAGTGTTCGGTGCGCAACACGACCACAGTGTCTCCTACACGCTGTACCTGTTGACCTACGCCGTGGACAGCGTCGCGGACGTCTTCGGCAGTCTCTTCGCGTTCGCTGCTGGGGTGCTCGTGTTCAGGAGTGGCGTCTTGCCGCGGTGGCTTGGGTGGGTCTCGATCCTCGCCGCGCCACTGCTCTTTCTGCAGGCCTTCGGCCTCGGCGGCGTGATCGCATCGTTTGGTCTGGTTCTCGACCTGATCGGGTTCGTGCTGCTCCTCGTCTTCGTCCTGATCAGCAGCATCGTCTCGCTCAGGAGCGAGAGATCGGTTGGCGCCCCCGCTCAAGTCGGGTAGAGACCCCGGGCCTGAGTGAACGCCGGACGAGTGATGCATCTGGGCAGCGGTTCGAGGTGCCCCACTTTGAGGCGGACCGAGCGAGTGGGGGCGTGCCCCCGTCGTGCCAGGGCAGGGTCGCGCCATTGCGAGGGTGTCCAGATCGGGCCGTTCCCCGGCAGGGCACAGTTGCAAGCAACAGGCCGATCCAGCGCTCCTCGGCGGACAGAACATCGGCGTTCCGTCCTCTGGTCAGGCGACTGCGACGAGCATCGCCGCTTCAGGGCCGATGATGTCCGCTGGCTGGCCGAGGAACGTGATCGTCGACAAAAGGGACGCCGCGCCATTGGACTCGCGTTGCGAGAACCTGCCGATCGGCGATGAGTACCGATTCGCGAACGGGCCGGCCAAGAGCCTGCCCCGGGCGTGTCTTTACGTGTCTTTACCGAGAGGGAAGGAGAGGGATCGTGAGGGAACCTGAGGGGATCGAAACGCCGCTACCAGGAAAGTCCTCGGAAAGGACCTGGTCATAACGCCGAGAACCAGACATTCGCAATGTAGAGGCCGAGGGTTCGAGTCCCTTCACCTCCACCAAAGGCCCAGGTCAGAGGGCCGAGGTGGGATCCCCCAGAAGACCAGATTCTCCGACGTGTCTTTACGTGTCTTTATCGGGTCACATGTCGAGTGAATCGGGGCCACGAGGCGGAGTCTCCCGACGTCTTTGCAAACGACGCTTTGTCGCACAGAGGGAGCAGAGGTGCCGCCCTCACCGGGGAGCCGACCTGACGGGTCAGAGCAGGTCGCGTCGCTCAGCCACGCGCCGACAGATCGCCACCCAATCTGGTAGCGGGTCCGACCCGAAATAGAGCGCCGGCATGGTGGCCTCGTAGGTGGCTCGAAGTTGGATGGAGACATCGCTACTCGAATCGAACGCCGGGCAGGAGCCGAATCCTCTCGGTGGTCGTACTTCGATGTCGTCGCCATTCCCGAAGAACTCACGATTGATTTCCTTGATGCTGCTCATCACCTCTTGGCTCTGAGCCCGGTCGGAGAGAAGATCGAGCACACGCCGGTCTCCAAGGAGCTGATACACGTCGTAGAAGTGCCGACCGCTCCGTCGGTCGATCGACGTACCCGGCTCGGCGGCGAGTTGCTGGGCCAGTGCGTGGATGAGGACGAGCTTCTCGAGGAGCGTACGTCCGGGATGAAGCACAGCAACCTCGAAGGGCTCGAGGTCCATGAACTCACTGAGATCGGTCCCGGCGGCTTCAAGCACATCACCGAGTAGAGAGCCGATCGGCACACGCTCGTGGGGGTGGGGTCCACCCCGGACACCCATTTCGAGGAGCACGCTCGTTCGGATCAGCGCGGTCGGCTCACGCATGGCGGGGTAGGCCACCTCGTAAGAGCGATGGCGACCGGTCTCGCTCCCACCGACGGCCGATGCCGAGCCGCCGACACCGTTGGCCGCGGCCTCTCCCATGGCTTTCATGAGCTTGTCGGTCGCTCCGCGTCCTCGCTCGCCGGGCAGAACCAGGACGTCAATGTCCTCTGAGAAGCGTTCCACCATCCGAAAGCCCTTTGAAAGGCTGGTGCCGCCCTTGAATATGAAGTCCCCCCCAAAGTCGCGCCCGAGCACACGGAGGACCTCGCTCACCCAGTAGTCCTTTTCGACGGCAGTCGGGCTGATCCCGAGACGCTCGGCGGCTGCGTCGAGCGTCGGTCCGAATTCCCCCAAGTCCCGGAAGCGAGCCACTGGATCAGCCCGCCAGCGCCAGATCGTGGCGGATTGACTCGCTGCGCGCCGGGCGGATGACGTCGACGATCTCCGGTCGGTCGAGCGCAACAAGGAGGCGCCGGAGCCGTTCGCGGACCCGAGGCGGCTCGGTCTTCGAAGCGCGAGCGAGCCGGTCAAGTCGGATCGCACCGCTGTCAATGAGTCGCGCTATCCGATCGACCGCGTCCTCCGTTGGCATCTCGACGAGACTGTTCCAGTCCCGCAGCACCTCGAAGAGTGCCACCTCGGTCGGGTGGAGACGCTCATCACGACGCTTGGTGCTGGCGGCGCGGCTCACGTAGTAGACGGGACCGGGACTCCGAGGCGGTCTTCCTGGCACAGCGATCGCCTCCCGGCGGGGCACTTGGGTCGAAAGGCCAAGAGCCAGGGCGGCGCTCCTTCCGCTCGGTCCAGTGCCTGTGTCACCGACCACCTCTCCAGCGAGGCGGCCCGGAGGCGGGGGAGCCATGCCAAGTCGGGTCGACGTTCCGCGCCAGTACAGTCCCCGCCGGATGCGGCGAAGGTCGCCGGTGCGGGCCAACCGGGACAGCGCTTGGGCCACCGCGTCAGGGGAGCCGTCGAAGTCCTCGGGGCGCCAGAAGCGGTCGCGTGACGAAAGAACTCGCCTGCGGACCTCGGTCGCCACGCTCGTCGTGCTCATGGTCACCATAGTACCGGTAATGTCGGTAAGACGCTACGCGAAGTTGACGTATCGATCCAGGTCATACCACGCGACCCGTCGTGGAGGTCGTTCGGTCGACATGCCAGCTGGTGGGCTCGGCCAAAAGCCCAGCTGAGGCTCTGAAGTCGACCCAAGGCGATCTGAGATACCCAGCGGGGGAAGGTCTGTCAGCCCCCCGTGACGGCCGGGCAATGCCTGCTGGACGGGTCTTGCGGTGTGCTCCCGCACATTTCAATAAGCTGTACGGAAATGAGTCAGCCACTTCAGGCACTGTGACAATCGTCGATCCGCTGTTCGATCCTGCGGTGATCGAGGAGCCCTACGAGTACTACGCAAAGCTCCGAGAGCTTGATCCCGTGCACGAGGTCGCGGGGACTGGGACGTACCTCGTGTACGCGCCTGAGTCTCATCCAAGAAGTGATCGCCGATCCGGTGACCTACTCGAGTCATTGTCAATAGTTGTGGATGAGGTTTCTCGATCAGGCGGCGACGGACCCGGTGCTGCTGTCGCTGTCGGTGGTCACAATCCTCTCTTGTAGCTTGCCGTCGATGAACGTGGCGCCGGCGCGGACCAGCGGGACAGCTCGTGGCCGTTGATGCGGCGCCAACGGTCCTGAGCGGCGTCGAGCAGCTTGTAGGCCATGGCCAGTCCGGCCTTCCGCGAACCAGCGCCGCGGGTGACCTCGGTCCGGAGTCGTACTGTCGAGAAGGTCGACTCGATGGGATTGGTGGTCCGCAGGTGGATCCAATGCTCGGCCGGGAAGTCGTAGAAGGCGAGCAGGACGTCGAGCTGACCGGTGATCTTCTTCACGGCCTTGTCGAACGCCGCGAACTCGTCGGCGAAGGCCTTGACCGCTTCGAGCGCAGCGGCGGCGAGCCCGCCGAGTAGATCTTGGCGATGGCGTCTTTGGCCTGGGTGTGGAGGCGCTTGGGCAGGGCGTCGAGGCAGTTGGCCGTGACGTGGACCCAGCAACGCTGCTCACGGGTGGAGGGGAACACGTCACGCAGCGCCGCCCAGAACCCGAGCGCCCCGTCGCCGACAGCGAGCACCGGGGCGGACAGCCCGCGTCTTCAGCGAGCGAAGTACGTCGGCCCAGCTGTCGGTGGACTCGCGATAGCCGTCGGCCAGCGCCACCAGCTCCTGTGCCGTCGGGGCGCACGCCCACGATGACGAGGCAGCACAGGCGGTCCTCTTCGAGGCGGATGTTGAGTGCACGCCGTCGACCCAGAAGTAGACGTAGTCGACACCAGAGAGGTCCCGGCCGCTCCATTCGGCGTGCTCGGCCTGGAAGGCCACGGTGAGCCGGTTGATGCTCGACGCTGACAAGCCGGCCTCGGCCCCGAAGAACTCGCCGAGGCGGGGGCGAAGTCGCCGGTCGAGAGCCCCGCAGGTCAGGATCGGTAGCACCTCGGTGACCTTCGGCGACTTGCGCATGTAGGCGGGCAAGATGGCCGAGCTGAAGTGCTCGCCCTCTCGGCGGTCGTCGACACGCGGGGCACTCACCTCGACCATCCCGGCCCCGGTCGTCACCTCCCGCCCGGCGTAGCCATTGCCGACCACCAGGCGCTTGCCGGTGGCATCGAGGTCGTCGGCATTTGCCTCGAGGTAAGCCCTTCGCTCGGCCAAAAGAGCCACAGCCAGCATCTCTTGGGCTGCTACCCGGCACAGCTCGTCGAGGTCGATCGTCAGCGCCTCGGGTCACCCACCACGTCGCGGTGGCGTCATGGACTAGTTTCAACATTGGCGTATCCCTCCCCGCCGGCTTCATCCGGCGAATCGTTTTGCTCAACTTGGAGGTACGCGCCCTTCAGGAGATCGCGCATCCACAACTTCTGTTATAACTCGACCTACTCGAGCGACACCATCAAGTTTCTTCACGTCGGTCGTAACGGCAGTGCTGAGCTCTGGTCGGCCAGTAGCGAGATGGTGCAGGACCTCGATGTTCCGATGGTGCTTGCCACCGCCGACCCGCCGGATCACGGCCGCCAACGCAAGGTGCTGAGCCGGCTGTTCACCCGAAGCTCCATCGAGCAGAGAGAGGCCGAGGTCCGGGCGCTCGTGGACGAACTCCTCGATCCCCACCTGAGGACCGGTGCGATGGAGTGGATGAGCCAGGCCGCGATCCCTCTGCCCGCCGTGGTGCTGTCGCGCCTGCTCGGCCTGCCCGACGAGGCAGCCGAGTTGTCCGGGACTTCGGTTATGCGTCGGGCGAGCAGATCAGTGGGTTCGCGTCCGAGGAGCGATGCCGTGAGATCCAAGAGATCATCAGCGATCTGGGCCCGGTCGCAGATGCCTACGGACAAGCACGTGCCGCAGCACATCCCGATCAGAACACCGTGATCGGACTGTGCGCGGACGCGGTGACCTCGGGTGAATTGAACGACCTGGAGGCCTTCGTCATCCTCTTGCTCTTGGTGTCAGCGGGAAGCGAATCCACGGCCAGCCTCATTGGGACCGGCGTCTCGATCCTGGCCAGAGACCCGGCCCTTCAGCAGCGGCTCAGAGCGGATCCTGCACTGGTGGAGACGTTGGTTGAGGAGGCTTGTCGGATCGACCCTCCCTTTCGGGGCCACTACCGCCGGGTGACCCGGGACACGCAACTCGCCGGCGTCGGGCTTCCCGCCGAGGCTCGGCTGGTGCTGCTCTGGCCCGCGGCGAACCACGATGCGTCCGCCTTCGAGACCGCCGATGTGGTCGACCTAGAACGCGACACCCCCCGCCGCCATCTCGGCTTCGGGTGGGGCATTCACCTCTGCCTCGGAGCGCCACTCGCGCGCCTCGAAGCGAGAGTGGCCTTCGAGCAGCTCCTCGCTCGGACCTCTCACTTTGAGCTCGACATGCCGGCGAAGAACCTGCACCACCACAAGAGCCTCTTGGTTCGCCGCTTGGTAGAGCTGCCACTACACCTCACGCTGTGAGGCCGAAGCGTCAGGTGCTGACATTCGTGGGCAAGATGATCTTTTGACCTACTTGCCCCTCGTGCCACGTCGCCCCTGAATACTCCGCCCGCCCACGTTCAGGTTGATACCGGCGATTACGGTGTCCAGTCCGATCTCGAAGAGCTCGTCTCGGGACCGAACTGCGGCAGACGTCACACCCTCAAAGGTCGCTTCACCACCCATCGAATCGGACAGAACATCAAGCTCGATCTGTCCCAGCATGAACGTGAACAGTGTGGCGAAGGCCGTCGACGCCTCGCCGGGCGCGAATCCCCCAGCATGAAGGATTGACATCGCTCCTTCGGCCAGCCGCTTGGCCTCTCGACTGCTGCTGCCATGACGGCTGAACGAGAGTCCCGGGTGTTGATGCATCGCTCTGCGGGCGCCGCGTTGAAGCTGGCGCATCCGCTCCTCCCATGATCCCGCCTCTGGGGGAGGTACCTCCACCGGACGCAGCGCATGGTCGACCACCAACTCGTTGAGGGCCTCCTTGCTGGCGACGTAGTTGTAGATCGTCATCACCGGAACGCCCAGTTCGTTCGCCAGCGACCGCATGGAGACATCATCGAGACTCGATTCGTCAGTCAGCTTCAGCGCGGCCTCGACGATCTGCTCTGTCGTCAACGACCGAGGACGGCCACGGGGCCTGATCCCCGGTTCGCCTGGCCCTTTCACGATCATCTTCGCTAGTACATCATCTAGGTCGAGCCCCTGCCCTCATGGTGCCGGTACGTGGCAGGCTCGCTGTACCGCGCCCCTGCCCAATCGGGTCGTTCCCCGGCAGGCACAGTTGCAAGCAACAAGGCGGTCCAGCGCTCCCCGGCGGATTGAAACGTTGGCGTTCCGTCGTCTGGCCCGGCAGCAAGCATCGCCGCTTCAGGGCCGATAATGTCGGCTGGCTGGCCGAGGAACGTGATCGTCGCCAAAAAGGACGCCGCGCCATTGGCCTCGGGTTGCGAGAACCGCCGATCGGAGATGAGCACCGGTCCGTAGACAAGCCTTCGGCTGACTTCGGGCGTGTCTTTACGTGTCTTTACCGAGATGGAAGGCGAGGGATCGTGAGGGAACCTGAGGGGATCGAAACGCCGCCACCAGGAAAGTCCTCGGAAAGGCCCTGGTCAAAGACCGAGAACCAGACATTCGCAACGCAGAGGGCGACGGTTCGAGTCCCTTCACCTCCACCGGTCCGAAGTCCCTGGTCAGGGTGGTTTTCGAACGAGGAGCGCTACGATGGATTTGTAAAGGTCGTGGCTGCGGCCTTGATTTCAAGGCCTTGATTTCACAAACTGACACGAAGGGGCGTTCCACCTTGCGGTAGCGCCCGTAGATGCTCTGCGCCCCTCTACTTCGGATTCATGACGACGGTTCGAACGGCGCCGACCGACCACGCACGGCCGTGCGGGTGAGGATTGCGTTCCCGATCGGCGGCGGACAGGCACGGGAACCCTGTCGCGTTGGGCACCTGTTAACGAGTGAACGTCACACCGTCCGCGCCTCCTCACCTTCCAACGCTGGTCGGCTCGGTGGTGGCGCCTCGGTGGCGTGGCGGTGTCACGAACTACCGATGGTGGCGGCAGCGTTCTGGACGGCTTCGTGCGCTGTGGTTGCCGGCCGGCCGATGAGCTTCACCAGGTCCTCGCTTGCGGTAAACAACTCTCCGCGAGCCAGGCCGGCATCGGCGTCGGCGACGGCGGCGGCCATCTCTGGGGGCAGCCCCGCAGCGGTCAGGGCGCTGGTGTAGTCAGCGACCGACATGTCCTGGTAGGCGATGTGGGTGCCGAGGACGTCGCTGATCGTGGCGGCGAGTTCGGTCAGGGTGAACGGCGTTCCGCCGAGCTCGTAGGTCGCTCCGAGGTGCCCGTCGTGCGTCAGCACCGCGGCGGCGGCGGCCGCAAAGTCGCGTCGGCTGGCCGCGCTGACGAGACCGTCGTGCGCGCTGCCCAACAATGCGTGGTATTGGGTGATCATCGGGAGCTGGTCGGTGTAGTTTTCCAAGTACCATCCGTTGCGCAGGATGACGAACGCCGATCCGCTGTCACGCAGGTAGTTCTCGGTGCGGCGATGTTCGCGAGCGAGCGTCATTTGTGCGGTCGAGGCGTTGACGATACTGGTGTATACGATCTGGGGCACACCCGCTCTGGCCGCCGCGTCGATGGCCTTGCGGGCGTTGTCGAATCGATCCCCGACTGTCGTCGTCGAGACCAGCAGCATCACGTCGGCGCCCGCGAAGGCGTCCTCGAGCGTGCTCGGGTCGGCGAAGTCCGCGCGCCGCACCGTGACCCCGTCCTGTGCGAGGTCGGTGAGTTTGTCAATGTCTCGGCCGGTGGCCACGATCTGCGCCGGCGGCGTTCCGGTAGCGAGGAGTTGGTCGACGACGAGCCCGCCAAGGTGACCTGAAGCGCCGGTGATGACAGTGGACATGGGGTTTCCTTTCGATAGGGCAATGCGGTGTGAGTGAAGGTTGTCGGTGATCCGCGGCGGGTACGCCGTGGGATCGCTCAGCGTGCGGGTCCGCCGCGGCGAGCGTGGCTGTGGCGTTGGTAGCCCGCTCGGAGGATGAGGCGCGGTGCGTCAGCCGACGGCAGCCGCAGGAGTGGGGTCGCCGCCGACGGCAGCGGCAGGAGTGGGGTCGCCGCTGCGAGCGGCCAACGAGTGCCCGCGGCTGTCCCGTGAGGAGATCAGCACGAAGGCCAGGATCGCACCGGCGACGGCGAAGCCGGCGCCCACCAAGAACGCCTGGTCGAACCCCTTGGTCAGGGCAACGGAGGCGTTGTGGACTCCAGAGTGGAAGAGGCTCTGGGTGCGGCTGTTGGCGATCGACGCGAGGATCGCCAGTCCGAGCGCGCCGCCGATTTGCTGCGCGGTGTTGATCAGACCCGATGCCAGCCCCGCCTCATGCGGCCTGGTCCCCGTGACCGCGGCGATCGTCACGGAAACGAAGGCGAACCCGAACCCCGCGGCCGCCAGCAGCGACGGGCCGAGGACGTCAGCGACGTATGAGCCTCCCGGTGCGGGCACTCGCGAGAACCAGACCAGGCCGCCGGCGACGAGCAGCAGCCCGGCGATCAGCGTCGGCCTGAACCCGATCCGCGTGACCACCTGGGACGCGAGCCCGGCCGAGATGATGATTCCGACCGCAAGAGGCAGGTACGCGATTCCTGTTTTGATCGGCGAGTAGTGCAGGACTTCCTGGAGGTACAGGGAGATGAAGAAGAACATCGAGAACAGCGACATGCCGAGCAGCAGGCCGACGATGTCCGCGCCCCGTAGGGTCCGCAGGCGGAAGATCGAGAACGGCATGAGCGGCTGGCGCTGGCGGGACTCGATCAGCAGGAAGGCGATCAGCAGGACGATCGCACTGGCGATCAGCAGCAGCGTCTCCGACGATCTCCACCCCACGTTAACGGCGTTGACGATCGCGTAGACGAGGAGCGATAGGCCCGCGGTGACGGTGACCGCACCTGGTATGTCGAAGGTGTTGGTGCCATCGTCGGCGCGGCTCTCGACCAGCGTCCGGGGCGCGAGCGCTGCCGCTGCCAGGCCGATCGGGACGTTGACGAACAGGACCCATCGCCAGCTCAGTCCACTGGTGAGGATGCCGCCGAGCAGGACCCCGGCTGCGCCTCCAGCGCCAGCGACGGCGCCCCAGATGCCGAGCGCGCGGTTGCGCTCAGCACCCTCGGAGAAAGTGGTCGTGATGATCGACAGCGCGGCGGGCGAGACGATCGCGGCTCCGAGGCCCTGCGCGGCGCGGGCGGCGATGAGCCATGCCTCCGATTGCGCCAGTCCGCCGGCCAGCGAGGCGAGCGTGAACAGCACGAGCCCGACCATGAACATGCGCCGGCGCCCGAGCAGGTCGGCCATCCGGCCGCCCAGAAGTAGGAAGCCGCCGAAGGTCAGCACGTAGGCGTTCACGACCCACGAGAGGTCCGTGCGCGAGATGTTCAGCGCCCGCCCGATTGACGGCAGCGCGACGTTCACAATCGAGGCGTCGATCACGATCACGAACTGCGTCATCGCGAGCAGGAGCAGGGCGAGGTTCTTCGCGCGGGGGGTGTAGAGGGGGGACGTCTGGGCGGCCCCGCCGATTGGGGTGACGGCGAGGTTGGGGAACGTCTCGCCCGGATGCGACAATGTCATCTGAATCTCCTTGTCGGTTGGCACGTTGAGGGTGCGTAGGCGGTTGCGGGGGCCCTGATGCACCGGCAGCGTTGAAGGTGATCGACACCACAGTCCGAGCGAACGCTCGGGCTGTGGTGTCGAGTCGCGAGATGGGTCAGCCGCGGATAGCGGTGGTCTCGTGGGTGAACTGGCGGCGGCCGATCAGCTTGTAGGCCAGACGAACCGGGGCCGGCAGGACCTGCATGAACTTCTGCCGCTCCGCGTCATCGGTTTCCTCGGTGATGTATCCGAGGGTCACCAGGCGCCGCGTGACCGGTATCGCGCTGATGCCATGCTTGCCGAGAGCGTCCCATTCACTCTGAGAGAGTGTGACCGAGACGACCGGGAGCAGTTTCTGCTCCTCCTCATCGCAGTGACCGATCAGCGACGGCATCATCGTGTCGATGCAGGCCGCCATCCGCTCGCCCGCGGCGGCGTCCGCGCTCGTCGTCCACGTCGGCAGCTCCGCGTTGATGGCCACGACGGCGTCGTTGACCTGAGCGTGTTGGGCATCCATTCGGTCCATCAGCTCCGGGTCGAGCGCACGTCGCTCGCGGAGCAGGGGAAAGAGCAGCAAGTCCTCGCCGGTGTGGTGCGTGTGCAGGAAGTCCAACATCTCTCGTGCGTGCGCGCCGATGATCTTGGATCGCGCCGGGTCATTGGCCGCGGAGCGGAACAGTCGGGATAACTGACCGACCTCGCGCCGGAGGACGCGGTGCATCAGAACCATCTCGTGGGTATCGACTCCAGATCCGGCGGTGCTCACCGGGGTTGCTCGATGATCGCGGCGCCCAGGGGGGATGTTGCCACGTTCACGGCTGCGTAGGGATCTGTTAGCGGTGGTCTCGGGTGTGGTCACCTCGGTGTCCTTTCCGTTGGGTACAGGGATTGGTGTCAAGATTGCTCTTCGTCCTAGGCATTCGCACCGGTGATTTCGCCGGTTTGGACTCTCGGCAACGGCGGGTACAATCGCAAGGGGATGCTCTACGGCAGGGACCCCGAGCGCGCTCGGCTCGGCGCGCTCCTCGAGGACGCTCGCGAGTCGCGAAGCGGGGTGCTCGTCATCCGCGGCGAGGCGGGTATCGGCAAGTCCGCCCTCCTCGAGGATGCACGAGAGCGAGCGCCTGACATGCAGGTCCTGAGCGGCAGCGGGATCGAATCGGAGGCGCACGTCCCCTTCGCCGCGTTGCACCAGATCGTCCGTCCTATCTTGGGGCACCTGGAGGGCCTCCCCGAACCCCAGGGGGGCGCGCTGCGGGGAGCGCTCGGGCTCGGGGTGCCAGAAGGCCACGACCGCTTCTTGATCTCGCTCGCCGTGTTGAGCCTGCTGGCCGAGGCGGCCGAGGACCGGCCGCTTCTCTGTCTCATCGATGACGCCCACTGGCTCGACCCTGCTTCGTCCGACGCCCTCGTGTTCGTCGGCCGTCGGCTTGAGGCCGAGGGAATCGCCATGCTGTTCGCCGTCCGTGAGCGCGAGGGTTACGGCTTCGAGGCACGCGGGCTGCCAGAACTCGCGCTCGGCGGGCTCGACCCGCAGGCGGCGGCGGCGCTGATCGGCCGTCGGGCGAATGTCGCATTGTCGCCTGAGGCACGTCAGCGTCTCGTCGCGGCAACCGGCGGCAATCCCCTTGCCTTGCTCGAGCTCCCCGAGGTGTTGAGCGAAGCCGAACTCGCAGGCGCCGAGCCGATGCCGGCGCCGCTACCGGTCGGCGAACGCATCGAGCGTGCCTTCTTGGCGCGTGTGCATCAGCTGCCCGAGGACACCCAGACGCTGCTGCTTGTTGCCGCTGCCGAAGACAGTGGCGAGGTCGCTACCGTCCTCAGCGCGGCAGCGCAACTGGGAGCAGCCCCCGAAGCGCTCGATGCCGCCGAGCAGGAGAGGCTCGTCCGGGTACGGGGGGACCAGCTCGAGTTCCATCACCCGCTGGTGCGCTCAGCCATTTACCACAGCGTTCCGCTCTCGCGGCGCCACATCGTCCACCGGGCGCTGGCGAGCGTGCTCAACGGCGAGTCGGAAGCCGATCGCCGGGCGTGGCACCACGCCGCCGCAACCTTCGGACCCGACCCCGTCGTCGCGAAGGAACTTGACCGGGCTGCACAGCGGGCGCGGAAGCGGAGTGGCTTCGCAGCCGCCTCATTGGCCTTCGAGCGAGCTGCCGCGCTGACGCCGAACGAGAGCCAGCGGGTGCATCGAGTGATCGCGGCGGCGGAGAACGCGTGGTTAGGCGGCCGAGTCGAACGAGCGGCGATGTTGCTCACGCAAGCCCAGCCGCTCGCTTCGGAGCCAATCCAACGCGCCGACATCGACCGCTATCTCGGTTTGATCGAGATGATGGACGGCATCCCCGCCGACGCCTGTCAGCTTCTCCTTCGTGCCGCGTCTGCGGTCGCGCCGCTGGATGGCCAGCGTGCGCTGCAGCTGCTCAATCTTGCGAGCGTCGCCGCGACCTGGGCAGATGACGGTGAGGCGGCAGTTGCGATCGCCCAGCTGGCTCAAGGCCTGGCCGTGGATACCCCGATCGACCACATGCTTGTTGCCCTTCTGACCGGGATCGGCGCCCACTTCGAGGGTGACTTCGCCGCTGCCGCGCCGCCACTGCGCCTGGCCGTGAACTCCGCGGAGCGACTTGATGACGACTACACGACCGAGGAGCCCGTGGCGCTCCTGTTCGCCGGGCGGGCCGCGTTCTACCTTGGCGACGATCGGGACGTTTACCGCATCCACCACGAGGCGGCGGGTCGGGCGCGCACTGCCGGCCTGCTCGTGATCCTGACGCAGATCCTTCCCCAGGTGGGCATCGCCGAGCTGTGGGAAGGCCGCTGGGCCTCGGCGTCGGCGAACCTGAGCGAAGGGCTCCGGCTCGCGCGAGAGATCGGCCAGCACGACCTCGTCGCTTACCATCTCGTCCTGCTCGCTCTGATTGCGGCCCACCGCGGGGACGAGGACAGCGTGCCGGTCCCTGGCGGGGGAGAGTCTCGAGCTTTCCTCCGCGCGGCGTTTCGTCTTCGCCACCGAGTCAGCGCACTGGGCGCTGACGGTGCTCGAGCTAGGACTCGGCCGACCCGAAGAGGCGCTCCGGCACGCCCGAGCTGCCTCCAATAGCGGCGTCAGGTTGTGGGCCATGCTCGATCGGATCGAAGCGGCGGTCCACGCCGGCGAGCGGGAGGCAGCCCGAGACTGGCTTGCCTATTTTGAACAATGGGCGGAAAACGGCGGGGCTGCCTGGGCGCGCGCAGTGCTCTTGCACTGCAAAGGGCTGCTCTCCAACGACGGACGCGAATGCGAACGCCTCTTGCGTGCCTCACTGGACGCGCACGCCAAGGCCACCCGTCCGTTCGAGCGTTCCCGCACTGAACTCGCTCTCGGTGAGCTGCTCCGGCGCGCCCGCCGTCGAGTTGAGGCGCGTGAGTACCTGCGCGCGGCTCTTGACGGCTTCGAGGAACTGGGAGCGAGGCTGTGGGCGGAGCGCGCACGGATCGAGCTCCGCGCAAGCGGTCAGGTGGCCCGGCGACGTGACCCAAGCACCAGGGACGGGCTCACCGCACAAGAACTCCAGATCGTGCATCTCGTGGCCCAGGGCCTCAGCAACCGAGAGGTGGCAGCCCAGTTGTTCCTCAGCTCGCGGACGATCGACTTCCACCTGCGCAACGTGTTCAGGAAGCTTAATATCAGCTCCCGCACCCAGCTCGCCCGTCTCGATCTCGACGGTCCGGGCGAGCAGACGATGCCGGCCGGGAAACCGGCGATTCCGTCGGTGCGCGCCTAGACATCCCTCCTACGGTCGATGCCGTCGCCGGTGGGTGCCACCAACACGCGCAGTATCGAGAGTGTGGTGTCAAGCGGTCTGGACACCTACGCCCGAGTGCGCCACCGTCGCGTCGTCGTTACGGTGCCCCAATCGGACTATTACACGGGCCCTTCCCCGGCGGGCACAGTTGCAAGCAACAAGAGCGGTCCAGCGCTCCCCGGGCGGATTGAAACATCGGCGTTCCGTCGTCTGGCCCGGCATCAAGCACCCCACTGCAGGGGCCGGTGATGTCGGCTCGCTGGCCGAGGAACGTGATCGCTGTCAACAGGGAACAGGCGCTATTCGCCACGCGTTGTGAGGGCACGCCGATCGGACCTGAGTACCGATCCATGGTCACATCCCGACTCCGCTCCGGCGTGTCTTTACGTGGGCGGATTCAAGGGGTCCGCGCAACTTCTCGGTGAGCCATAGAGGCTCTGATTGACCGAGGAGGTCGCAAGTGAGAAAAAGGCCAGGCCTAACGCCCGAACAACGAGCGATGGCCTTGCGCCTTCGGGCCAAGGGGTTCACGTTCAAGGAGATCGGCGAACAGATCGACGCCTCGACGAATGGTGCCAACAACGCCGTGACCGGGTTGACGACACGCACGGCCAAGCCGCTTTCGTGGTCCCCGGGCCTAGGTCGGCTGATGCTCGAGGAGCGTGAGGAGATCAGCCTGGGACTCCACGAAGGAGCGAGCCTGACTTCCATTGCCGCCGGCCTCCGACGTTCGGTGAGCACAGTGTCTCGAGAAGTGGCCGCCAACGGCGGTCGTTGTGGCTACCGAGCCTGGCGAGCCCATCAGCGGGCCGCGCAGAGGTCGCTGCGTCCCAAGACCCAAAAGCTGGCCACACCCGAGCTGGCCACCCAGGTCACCAGGTGGCTGAAGAAGTGGTGGTCACCCCAAGAGATCTCGATGCGCTTGCGCCTCGAGTTTCCGGACGATCCGATGATGTGGGTGAGCCACGAGACGATCTACAAATCCCTCTTTGTCCAGGGCAGGGGCGAGTTGCGCCGCGAGCTGACCCGCTGCTTGCGCTCCGGTCGGGCGCAACGACGCCCACGAGGACGCACCGAGACTCGTGGACGCATCCCAGGAATGGTGATGATCAGCGAGCGCCCGGCCGAGGTCCAAGACCGGGCAATCCCGGGCCACTGGGAGGGTGATCTCATCATCGGCAAGGGGAATCGATCAGCGGTGGGCACGCTCGTCGAGCGCTCCACCCGTTACGTCATGTTGTTGCACCTTCCCGATGGGTGGAAGGCAGATCAGGTGGACGAGGCCATGCGCACCACGGTCCGCAAGCTGCCCAAGGACCTGTTCCGCACGATCACCTGGGACCAGGGAAAAGAGATGAACCGCCACGCCAACTTCACGGTCGACACCGGCATTCCCATCTACTTCTGCGACCCCCACAGCCCTTGGCAGCGCGGTTCGAACGAGAACACCAATGGCCTGCTGCGCCAATACATGCCCAAGGGAACCGATTTGTCGGCCCTCACTCGCGGGGACCTCAAACGAATCGAGAAGAGCCTCAACGACCGCCCCCGCAAGACCCTTGGATATATGAAACCATCAGAGAAACTCACCGAGCTTCTTGCGCTCACCCCTTGAACCCGCCGTGTCTTTACCGAGAGGGAAGGAGAGGGATCGTGAGGGGACCTGAGGGGATCGAAACGCCGCCACCAGGAAAGTCCTCGGAAAGGCCCTGGTCAAAACATCGAGAACCAGACATTCGCATCGTAGAAGTCGGCGGTTCGAGTCCGCTCACCTCCACCGTACTGAATCATGGAATGGCCGTTCTCAAGCGATTGATAGACCCTTACACCGTACGCCGGACGCGGGCGGCTTCTTGTTTGGGGCAATCCCTCTCGGGACGTCCGGGTTCTCGTCGGAGCTGACGCTTGCCAAGGCACCCGACACAGTGCGAGGTCGGCGAGTTGCTGACTTCCGGCGAGGGCAGGGAGGGGCCACAGGAGAACTGGGGGAACGAGCTCGCAACGTTGGGGTGGAGGGCCCTCAGTTCTGCCCGAGGCGGACCGCAGTGATCACGCCGGGAACCTTGTTGGCCCGCCACGACTGACCGTCGTCTTCGGAGACATGGACCTCCTCCCCGAAACCGATGACGACACGACCGCCGCCAGCGTCAAGGTGCCCGGTGTCGACGTTGTCTGGGAACCATTCCGGCAGACCCTCTTCACAACGGACGAACGCCGATCCGAGCCGTGCCCGGTACACGCCCCCGCGCTTTGTCAACGGCCCGTCTGACGCCGAAACGTAGGCGGTCTCGCCGTCGATGCACACCGCCCGCAGATAATTGTCGTGGAGTCCCTCGGTGCTCCACGACCACGATTTCCCGCCGTCTTCGCTCCAGCCGAATCCAACTGCGGCCGCCACGGCCACCGATCCGTTTTCCGCCCGCACCTCGTGGATGTCGGCATCGGGTTCAATCACCCCGTGCCAGCTCTCCCCTCGGTCGCCTGAGTGCCACAGGCCGCCGACGTGGACGTTCACCCACAGGTCCTCGCCGCTGGTCG